>CAVQEA010000001.1:0-131719 GCA_963711395.1 uncultured delta proteobacterium
GTGTGGCGTACCTTCGTTCCAGTACGCGGTCTTGCTCGCCGAGGGCGTATTTGCGCCAGGCCGGGATCGCAACGCGCGGTCCAGGACGGCCGCCGCGGCTGGAAGCAAAACCGGCCATTACGGCTTCGCAGGTGTCCACCGACTTTGGCCCCGGGGACGGCGGGCCAGTGGTGCCTCCTGGCGCGACGCGAAGCCCCCAGCTCAGCGCCTGCGAACCGTTTCGGGAGCTGATCGAATTGGCGCTCTCGCGGCGGCGAAACGCCATGGCGATCTACCAGGATCTGGTCGATGGCCATGGTTTCCCCGCCGGCTACGCAAGCGTCAGGCGCTTCGTGCGCAAGCTCGCCGGCGAGCAAAGTCCCGAGGCCCACGGCATCATCCTCTCCGATCCCGGCGAGGAAGGTCAGGTGGATTACGGCGAGGGGCCGATGGTGCGTCATCTCGACACGGGAAAGTACCGTCGCGCTCGGCTCTTCGTCCTGACCCTCGGCTACAGCCGGAAGTCGGTCCGCCTCCTCGTCTTCAATTCGAGCACGCGCGTCTGGGCGGAGCTCCACGAGAAGGCGTTCCGTCGGCTCGGCGGATGTCCGAAGACCATCGTCCTCGATAATTTGCGCGAGGGCGTCCTCAAGCCCGACGTCTACGACCCAACGCTCAATCCCCTCTACCGCGACTGCCTCGCGCACTACGGCGTGGTCGCGCTCCCGTGCCGCGTGCGCGATCCCGATCGAAAGGGAAAGGTCGAATCCAGCATCGGCCACACCCAGCGAACGCCGCTCAAGGGCCTTCACTTCGAGACGCTCGAGGAGGCGCAAGCGTATCTGGACCGCTGGGAGACCAACTGGGCCGACACCCGCATCCACGGCACCACCAAGCGCCAAGTGGCGGCGATGTTTGCCGAAGAGAAGCCGATGCTGCGAGCCTCTCCCGGTCGAGCCCTTCCGTTTCTACCTCTACGGCGACCGCACCGTGCACCTCGACGGACACGTCGAGGTGGCGAGCGCCTACTACTCCGTCCCGCCCGGTCGCATCGGAGAGGTCCTCTGGGTCCAGTGGGACGACTACCGCGTGCGGATCCTCGATCCGAAAAGCGGAGCACTCCTTCGCGAACATCTCCGACACCGAGCGGGAAACTACCGCACGCAGGACGAAGACCGCCCGCCCCGCATGCCCCGCGGAACGCAGGATCTCCTCTCGCGCGCCGAACGAGCTGGGAAACACATCGGCGAGCTGGCGAGAGAGATCTACGGCCGCGAGAAGCAACACGGCGTCCGGCGGATCCTCGGCATCCTGTCGCTCGCCCGCAAGTACGGAGTCCCTGCCGTCAACGATGCCTGTGCCGCGGCGATCGAGCTCGCCGTGCCGAGCTACCGCTTCGTGCGCCGTTATCTCGAGCGCCATCCCCACGCCCAGCTCCAGCTGCGAAGAATCGATCCGCTGATCCGCGAGCTCACCCACTACCGAAACGTCATCGACAATCTCACCGAGCAGGAGGAATGATGAATCTCGTCGAACTCCAACGATCACTGCGCCAGCTCCGCCTCGGCGGCATGGCTCACGCCCTCGAGGCCCGTCTCCTCGAAGCCCAAAGCAACCAGGTCGCGCCGATCGACTTTCTCTCCACGCTCGTCTCCGACGAGCTCACCGTCCGCTCCGATCGGCTACTGCAGCGCCGCATCAAGCACGCCGAGTTTCGCGAGCCGGGCAAGACCCTCGACGCCTTCGACTTCGATTTCAACAAGAAGATGAACCGCCGCCTCGTCTTCGAGCTCGCCACCGGCCAATTCGTCGATCGGCGTGAGGACGCTCTCTTCCTCGGCCCGCCCGGCACCGGCAAGAGTCATCTCGCTCAAGCCCTCGGCCTCGCCGCCATCCGCCAAGGCCACCGCGTCCTCTACCGCGAAGCGCACATCCTGCTCGAGGAGCTCGCCGATGCCACGATCGACGGATCCCGTAAGCAGAGAATCGCCGAGCTCCAGAGCGTGCCGCTGCTCATCATCGACGATCTCGGCATGCGAAAACTCCCCGCCACCGCCGCGGAGGATCTCCTCGAAGTCGTCATGCGCCGCCACGAGCGGGCGAGCACGCTCATGACCTCCAACCGTCCCGTCGACGATTGGGGCAAGCTCCTCGGCGACGTCCCGGCCGTCACCGCGATGCTCGATCGGCTGCTCGAGCACGGTCACGTCCTTCGCTGCGGACCGCGCAGCTGGCGTCTTCGCCGTCACGCCGACCAAGAAAAATCGCTCCAGGAGCCCGCCTGAGCCCCGCGCCGCGACTCGGACGACCTGGAGGGTCGTACCGAAAATCAACGTCATCCGTCGAAACCGTCGAAACCAACCAAGAAGCCGATGGGGGTGACCCTGCCCAGCCCACCTGCTCCTCACCCCCTCGGGCTCCCCCCGAAGACGAGGGCCGATCTACACAAGGGGAGGAGAGATCACTCACACGAATACGAGCAACACCTGATCGTCATTGACACACAGTGCATCGCGGAGCCATGAACACTCGTCCCGGCCGCCCCTCTGAAAATGGCCGGTTTTGACCCGTCCACTAATGGCCGGTTTTGAGGTGTCCGCCGAGGGAAGGAGGTGATCAGCGACTACGTGTTCGTCGGGCGGGGAGGGAAGCGGCTCAGGTCGATCAGGAACGCTTTCGAGACGGCATGCACGGGAAGCCGGGCTCAAAGACGTGAGCCCGCACACGCTACGCCACACGTTCGCCTCGCGTCTCGCGATGGCCGGGGTCGATCTCGGACGATTCAGGAGCTCGGCGGCTGGAAGACGCTAGCGCTTGTCGAGCGGTACTCGCATCTCTCGCCGAGCCACAAGGCGGAGGCAGTCGAGCGAATCGTGACGAATTCCCCAACGCTATTCCAACAGCCTGCGATTGCAGTCCGTGCGCGAAAGCCTAACTACTTGAATCACAGTATCGGAGGGGTGGCCGAGTGGTTGAAGGCACCGGTCTTGAAAACCGGCAGGGCTAACTACCCTCGTGGGTTCGAATCCCACCCCCTCCGCTGATTTACTGAAATTTTCAGGTCGTCCCGCGCGGCGTGCGTTCATGCATTCACCGGCGATCTGCGCAACAAGACCCAGGTCAGCACCAGCGCGCCGGCATTCAAGGCCGCCGAGCACAGGAAGGCCGGGCCATAGCGCCCGGTGACGTCGAACAGCCAGCCAGCGACATAGGGTCCGATCGCGGCAGGCGCGCCGGCCACGGCGAAGATCGTGCCGACGATGGCGGCGACGTGCGCGCGTCCGAACAAATCGCCGCACAGCGGCGGCAGCAAGGTCACGCCGCCGCCGTAGGAGAAGCCGAACGTCATCGCCGCGAACCACAGCGCACCAAGGCCTCGCGCGGCGGCGAAGGCGACGAAGGCGATGGTCTGCAGCGCGAAGATGCCGAGCAGGGACGGCAGCCGTCCGACGCGATCGGAGACGACGCCCGAGCACAGGCGCCCGATCATTCCGCCGATGCCGATGGCGCTGATCACCGAGCCCGCAGCAAGCTTGCTCAAGCCCAGGTCTTCGCCGTAGGCGGCCGCGTGCACGAAGGGCACGAACACGGGCACCCAGGTGAGGAAGTAGATCGCGACGAGGAGCAGGAACGGCTCGGTCCAGCACACCTCGTCGAGGCGCTGTCCGGGCGAAGCGGTCTCGCTCGAAGCCGGCGGTTCACCATCAGGCCACAGACCGACCGACTCCGGATCGCGGATCATGAAGCGCGCCGCGAGCAGCATCAACGCGGCGCTGAAAAACGCGATGGCGGCCAAGGTCATGCGCCAGCCCCAGAACGTGACGAGCGCGGCGGCGAGCGTCGGTACGATCAGATTGCCGAGGCTGCCGCCTGTCGAAGCGATCGCCACCGCGGTGCCGCGGCGGCGGGTGAACCAGCGCGAGACGGTGGCATTGCACGGTACCCACGCCACGCTCATGCCGAGCGCGGCAATGACACCCAGGGTGAGATTGAGTTGCCACGGTCGTTCGACCAAGGCACTCGCAGCCCACCCGCTGCCGAGCAGCACCGCGCCGGCGGCGATTACCGGGCGCGGTCCGAAGCGATCGGTCGCGCGACCGGTCGCGGCGCTGATCGCACTGTAGACGAATACGTAGATCGAGTACGGCAAGGCGGTCTGCGCACGGCTCCAGCCGAGATCGGTCGCCATGCCGCTGACGAACACGCCGTAGCTGAATTGTAGGCCGTACGACAGAAACAGTACGCTGAACGCCGCGGCCACGACCAGCCAACCGCGAAACAGACCATCGTCCATCTCGTTCATCGTCCGAGCCAGGCCTGCGTTCCGCTTGCCCCCGGAGGCCACCGCGAGCCAGCCGTAGATATCTACGGCTGGTGAATCGGCACCTCGAATCTCTTGTGAATGTAAGCTGCAATTTGTTCCGCAGCCGCTTGGTTGCCGTAGGGCGTGAAATGTCCCTTCGCGATACCGTCGTGATGGAAGTACATGCTGCGGTAGATGGTTTCGCGCGGATATCTGCTCAGCAACCGTTCTCCGAGGTCGAGCTTGTCGCCGGGAATGCGGCGGAAGATGTCCAAGAGGTGCTTGCGCTCGCAGCAAGCGTGGGCGATGCGATCGTCGTCGCGAAACTCTTCTCCCTTTTCGATCAGCAGGAACAAGACTGAAGTGCCGTCTTGTGTGGCTACGTCAACCAGCTGATCCAGAATCGCTTCGACGAGAGGGTCCCATGTTTCGTAGAAGCGCTCAGCCTCGCGGACATTTGTCGACCTCGGTCGAACCGCCTGACGCAGCAGCCCGTAAGTGAACAGGAATGGGCCGAGAGTACTGTTGAGCTCTCTGTACACCTCTTCGGGCGAAGGAACTGGAGTACGAGTTACCGTCAGCGCCCGAGTGATCGGGTCGAGAACGAGGAGCGGTTTGGCGAAGCGATAGAAGCTGAGGGGGACTCGTACATAGCTCGGCCCCCAGATTGCCACGACGAGTAGGTCAGGTCGGTAGGCGCGACCATACTTGAGGTACTTCAGGGCAGCTTGGTCGATGCCGTACGCGCGCACGCCGAAGTTGATGACCTCCGCATTTCCGAGAAGTGTCTCGAGTCGGTGCGAGTAAGTGTCATCGTCACCGACCTCGGCACCGTACGTATAGGAGTCTCCGATGGCGAGCACGCGAAAGACACCTTGCGGCCGCTCAATGGCGTAGCGGCGCGCTCCGCGAACATGCCGCGGTGTGTCCCAACCGAGATCGGGATCGTGCACGTAGCCTCCAAGGTCGTTGCCGATCCGGTCCTTCTTTCGGAGTTTGCCAAAGTCACGTACGAAACACCGTTCCCAGCCTTCAGACGCAAGCTCAGGTTCGTACCATAGCGGGTCGAACAGTGCCTCAAGGCTTCCTTTCCATCGAAGAAATCCTTCGGTCAGAGCAACCGCGAGCAGTATAGCCCCAGCCATGAGAGCGGCCTTGGTGAGCCGTCTGTGAGGGCCCCCAAAGGTGCCGCCGGGAGCTGAGGCTGCAACGGTCATGAGAGAACCTGGTGAACTGATTGCGGTCCTTGGCTCCGAAGAGAAGGGCACGCTTCGCGACGATGGGACGCTAGCGTTCTCGAGAGAGTCGTGATCTCGCGATTCCGACTAGGCGGGCGTCACCACTTCAACGATCACCGCGTCGTCGCTCTGCGCCACGTCGGCATGGCGGATCATCGGCGGCTGGTAGACGATCGAATCCTTCTCCAGCCGGACGGTGCCGATGTCCTCGAACTCGAGCTCCGCCCAGCCGTCGGCCACGTAGACGAACCGGAACCCGGCCTCGGGGGTGCACCACCGACCGCGTGCGTTCTTGCCGGGCAGCCTCTTGAACGCGTGCGCCATCATTCGCCCGCCGGTGAGCTCCTTCAGCCCGAAGTCGCGGCAAAGGAGGTCTTCCCTGATCCCCGCTTTGTACGGGGCGTCGCGTTCCTGTTGCACGACGATCCCCTGGCGGTCATTGCCGTTCATGGACTTCCGCGTGACGAGAAGCAAAAGCTCGAAGCCGTCGCCGCAGGTGAGCTCGCGGTGCATGGGGCCGTTGAAGGCAGGGACGACGGTGCCCGGTCCGAGATGTTGCACTCCGATCTGCGCGAACTCCACGTCGAGCCAGCCTTTGAGCACGTAGGCCAGCGAGAAGCCTTCGTCGTGTCGATGCAAATGCTCGACGTACGCGCCTTCCGGCTCGATGCGGACCACCTGAGCGGTGAGCTCCCCGCCGGTGAGGTCGCCGACGCCGAGGTCGCGAACGAAGTTGCCCGGCGCCACGGGAAGGAACTCTCCCTCTTTGCCGTGACGGACGTAGGTGCGGAGCATGGGCTGCTTCCTCCGATATTGCAGGAGTGAACGTTGCACGACTTTGTGGCGGGAGCATGCTGTCTGTCAATTGGCGCGCCGGTGTGACGGCGCACCTCCGCGGTTTCTTCGTTGCCCTTCGAATCGCGCGGGTGTAGCTGATTCTGTGATCTTGCAACGCGTCGTCCAAGGGGGAGGTCCATGGCCAAGTGTTCCGCACGCTCGTCGGGGAATCTCCCTTGACTCGTAGAGTCTCAAAGTTCCGTTCTGGCGTCGCCCTGCTCACCGCCGGGTGCTTGCTGATCTACGCAGCGCCCCAGTTGGCCGCGCAGACGCAGGACACGGCCGCAGCGACAACGGCCGCGGCCGCAGGTCCTGACGGCGGCTGGCCGCGCGGCTACAGCACGTCGAGCGGCGGTCACCTCGTCATCTACCAGCCGCAGGTCGCGGGCTGGACCGGCCAGACTCACATGGTCGCCTACTCCGCGGTCGCATTCACACCCAAGGACGCCGCCAAGGGCGAGCTGGGCACGATCCGCATCGAAGCCGATACGTCGGTCGCGATGGCAGAGCGACTCGTCCGCTTCACGAATTTCCAAATCGCCGAGGCGAGCTTCCCGACGCTCGACAAGGACAAGACTCGCGAAGTCGTGACCGAGATCGACAAAGCGTTCCCGGATGACGAGCGCGTCATCGGGCTCGACCGCGTCCTCGCCGCCGTCGACCGCAGCCAGATCGTGCCCAAGAACGTCGAGGGAGTGAAGGGCGATCCACCGGAGATCTTCTTCAGCCAGACGCCCGCCGTGCTGGTCAACATCGACGGCAAGGCGATCTGGAGCCCGATCAAGGACAACGATCTCAAGTACGCGGTCAACACGAACTGGGACCTTTTCCAGCACGAGCCGTCGAGCAGCTTCTATCTGCGCGTCGAGTCCTCGTGGCTTCGGGCCACGGACCTCGCAGGAACATGGACGCCGGCAGCGTCGCTGCCGGAGAGCTTCTCGAAGCTCCCCGCCGACGACAACTGGAAAGACGTGAAAGCCGCCGTTCCGGGCACGAGCCTCGATCCCGCGAAGGCCCCGGCCGTGTTCGTGAGCGAGAAGCCTGCGGAGATCATCCTGCTCGATGGCGTGCCCAAGTATGCGCCCGTCCCGGGGGCGGGCAACCTCGTCTGGGTCAGCAACACGGAGAGCGACGTCTTTCGGATGGGTTCTTCGGGACCGATCTACTATCTGGTCTCTGGCCGCTGGTTCGCCGCGCCCGACTTCAAGGGCCCATGGAAGTTCGCAACGCCGAATTTGCCCGAAGAATTCAAGAAGATCTCGCCCGAGCATCCGCGCTCCCGCGTGCTCGCCTCGGTACCGGGCACGGCGCAGGCGGTCGACGCCGTGCTGCTCGCTCAGGTGCCCGAGACCGCGCGGGTCAAGCGGAGCGAGATCAAGGCACCGGAGGTCGCTTACGCCGGAGAGCCGAAGTTCGAGCCGATCGAGCAGACCTCGCTCCAGCGCGCGACCAACACTGACAAGGCCATCATCAAAGTCGGCGACATGTACTACATGTGCTTCGACGGAGTCTGGTTCATGGGCACCAGTCCGGAGGGGCCGTGGAAGGTCACCGACTCGGTGCCGGGCGAGATCTACAAGATCCCGGTAAGCTCGCCGGTGCACAACGTCACCTACGTCACCGTCGAGGATCACGACGACGAGTGGGTCCAATTCGCGGCCGTGGCCGGTTACACCGGCATGATGATCGCCTGGGGCTGCGCCGTCTCGGGATCCGGCTGGTACTACCCGCCGTACTACGGCTGGTACGGAGGCTATCCCGCGTACTACCCGTACTACCGAACCTACGGTTACGGCTCCTACTACAACCCCTGGACGGGCGCGTACGGATCCGGCGGCCGGGTGTACGGGCCCTACGGCAGCGCCGGCTGGGCCAGAAGCTACAACCCAACGACCGGCACCTATGCGCGAGGTGTCTCTGCCTACGGCGCAAACGGCTCGCGCTATGCCGGGCAGACGTACAATCCGCGCACCGGCACTTCGGGAGCCACTCGCGGCGGCTCGAACGTGTACGGAAGCTGGAATCAGACCGCCGTGCGGCGCGGCGACAGCTGGGCCCAGAGCGGGCGCTATACCAACTCCCAGACGGGCCAGACAACGCGCGTCGCGAGGGGCAGCGGCGGAGACGTCTATGCCGGCCGCGACGGCAATGTCTACCGCAACTCGGGCGGCTCCTGGCAGAAGTACGACAGCGGCAGCTGGAATAGCGTCCAGAAGCCGACCCAACAGCCGGTCAATCAGACTCAGACGCGGGCGTCCTCAGTCGATCGAAGTACCTACGAAGGGTTGAACCGCGATTCCGCCGCTCGCGCGAGCGGAAACCAGCGCACTCGCGACTACAGCAACTACCAGCGCAGCGGCGGAGGTGCCGCGCGGAGCTACAGCGGAGGCGGGCGCTCCTACGGGGGCGGTCGAGGTGGCGGCGGTCGGGGAGGAGGCGGTCGGCGGCGATAGCAACGCCCGAGCTACTTCCAGCCGACGACCTGATAGCCACGATCCGCTAGGCACATGTTGACGTAGTTCATGTGCACGCTGCTCGGTTGCGACGGGGTCATCCAACCGAACATCGCCGAGAAGAGGCTCCATACCACCCCACTTGCCGCACCGGCCGCTGCGCCGATGCCCGGTGAGCCGCCGATGGCGCCGCCCACCGCGCCTGCTGCTGCGCCTCCCACGGCACCGGTCCCCGCGCTCTTGGCCGCCTGTCCCGCTCTGCCCGCATCGGCCGTGGCCCCGGCGCGATCGGCCAGCTGCTCGCACTCGGCGATGTCGCGGGCGGCGCCCGAGCGGCCGACCTCCTCGTACTTCTGGTTCTGGTAGAGAACGGGAGTCGCGGTGGCGCAACCGACGAGCACGCTCGCCAGGAGAGCGACGATGATCCGCATCATTGGCCGAGCCTCAGCGGAGCAGTCCACGCGCCGACGCGCGCACTCGAGGATCGGACAGGCGATAGACGCCGCGGTCGAGCAGGTAGTGGACGAAGCCAGTCGCAAACCCGAGAGCGAGCAGGAGGGGAACCCACGAGGACGTGCGCAATCCCGTAGCGAGGGAGCCGAACAGCCGGTCTCCGTAGTACGTGCCGTCCTGCCGGTTGGCTTCGACCTCGAAGAACGGCAACAGAGCGACCGACGAAAGCACGAGCACGGCCACGACGGCCCAGGGCCGAACGTTCAGCGAGTGAAGGGCACGGCGTACGGAGCCGCGCAGCGGAGCTGGCTCGGCGACCGCCGACCTGAGACGCCAGGCCCGTCGCCAGAATCCAGTGCTGCGACGTCCAGATCACGAGGAAGAGGAACGGGCTTCGCGGAAGGAAGGCGAGCCCGACCATGGCCGAGAGCCCGAGGATGTAGAGTAAGCGCGGCAGCGACGATCACGACGCCCGCAGTTCCACGAGCAGCATCGCGGCGGTCGCAACGAACAGCACGAGCGTCGCTCCGGCGCGGATCTCGTCTTGTGCCGACACGAGCCACGTAACGATGAACCAACCATCGATCCATCGATCCTGGAAGGCGACGGCTCCGGCAAGAACGTCCGCCAGGAAGACGAGTACGCCGCCGACACCCAGCGCGAACAGACGATCCATGATTTTCGTGCGCCGGTGAGCCGACCGTCCGACCCGCAGGCGATAGAGGGAGAGCGCGCCAAAATGCTGTGCAGCGAAGTGGTAAGTCACAAAAACGTAGTCGACGATCGCGAAGGCCACCAACCGTTCCTCGCGAGTCCACGGCAAGGCCGCGTCCGGTGTCAGGAACGCAGCGAAGCATGCCGGCGGTTACCAGCGACGGGATGACGACGAATCGCAATCGCTGCGCGCGTCGGAGAGGCCGATAGGCTTCCGTGCAGAACGCGAGATAGGTGCTGCACAAGCGATGACCGATCCAAAACAGCGCCGTCAGTCCGAAGTACAGCGAATCGAGCGGGCTCTCCTCGGGATCGGCGTAGCCACGGGAGAGCCATAGGACGAGCGGCGCGAGCCACAGTCGCGCTCAGCATCCAGAGCCCGTCCCAACCCGGACCGCGTACCCAAGGGGACTGCCGCACCACCGTGACGGTGGCGTCGGCTTCTGTGAGCGGCTGAGCGAGCATCGATTTTCGATCCGCGGTTGACGCCTCGTTCGCGGGTTCGACTGCTGCCAGAAGAGCGGGTGCCGATTCAAGCGCTCCGATGCGCTCCGCCTAGCCTGGACCGGCCAACTCCTGCGGCTGATGTTCGCGTTCTGAGCCGGAGAGCGCGTCGCGCAAAGAACTGCTATCACGGCATCATGGGTTTTCGCAGATCGATTTTCAGCATCGCGCTGGTACTGGCCGCTGGCCTCACGTTCTCGTGCGCCACCGTTACGCAGCGCGACACCAGCTCGGACGTCGAGCCGCCGGGGGATCCGCATGAAGCCCTTCTCGACGCCGTCGGCTTCGGCGACGCGGAGGCGGTCGAACGCTTGCTCGCAGCGGGGGGCGAGCCCGATCAGCGCACGCCGGAGGGTTTCACGCTGCTGATGATCGCCGCCGAAGACGGTCACGAGGCCGTGGTGGCGAGCCTGCTCGCACACGGGGCCGACCCAACCGCGAAGACCGAAGACGCGGTCACGCCGCTCACCCTCGCCACGTCCCGTGGCAACGTTTCGATCGCCGAGGAGCTGATCGCCCGCGGCGCAGACACCGCCGCGGTCACCCGCGCCGGCGTGACGCCGCTCATGGCGGCCGCGGCGGGCGGGCAAGTGGATACGGTGAAGATGCTGCTCCACCACCGCGTAGCGATCGATGCTCGCGACGAGGCTGGCCACACCGCCTTGATGCTCGCCGCCGTCAACGGCCACGCGGACGTCGTCAGCGTCCTGCTCGCCAACGGCGCGCGCCGGGATCTGCGCGACCACGACGGCAATACCGCGGCCAGCCTCGCCAAGAAGGCGCACCACGCCGAGGTCGAGAAGCTGTTGCGAGCCTCGTAGACGCGCAGGCAGGGCGCGCCCCGGTCAGAGCGCGGGCGGCAGGAGCCCGCCGAGCACCCGCGCCGCGTTTTGTAGGCTCTCGCCGAGCGACGGATGCGCCTGCAGCGCGTCGAGCAGGTAGGTGTACGGTATTCCGTTGTCGATCATCACCGCGACGGTGCCGATGATGTTGTCGGCCTGCTCGCCGATCGCGCGAACGCCGAGAATGCGATCGTCACCGTCGGGGCCGACGATGAGCTTCACGAAGCCTTCGAAGCTCCGCATGGCGTGATAGCGGTGATTGCGGGCGTTCAGGAACTTGGCGACTCGCACCGCGCCGTGGCGCCGCCGCGCCTCGGTCTCGGTCAGGCCCGCCCCGGCGATCATCGGCATCGTGAAGATGATGAACGGCACGTACTCCGGGTGAATGGAGATCGGTTTCCCGCACAGGTGCTCGACCGCCATTCGACCCTCGGCATCGGCGATGTGCACCAGCGCCATGTCGAGCGGCGTGTTGCGCACGCCGACGTCGCCGACGGCATAGATGTGCGGGACGTTGGTCTGCAGGCTGTCGTTGACTGCCACCACGCCGCCGTGCCCGACCGTCACGCCCGCGGCTTCGAGACCGAGATCGCTCGTCATGCCCTCGCGCCCGATCGAGAGCAAGACGCGGTCGCTGAGGATGACCGAGCCGTCGGCGAGCGTGGTCTTGATGTGCCCGCCGATGCGCTCCATCGATTGCGTGCGAGCCGAGAAGCGGACATCGATGCCCGAGCGCCGGTAGGATTCGGTGATCAATGCGGAGAGATCTGCGTCTTCGTTGTTGAGCAGGCACGGGGCGGAATCGAGCAGCGTCACGTCGACGCCGAGCGCCGCGAAGATCGACGCGAACTCGCAGCCGCTGACGCCGGCGCCGACGATGAGCAGCTTCTCGAAGTTCTCCGCGACGTCGACGATGTGCTGCGTCGTCATGATCGCCCGCCCGTCGATGGTCACCCCAGGCAGCCCGCGCGGCCTGGCGCCGGTTGCCACGATGAACGCGTCGGCTTCGATGCGCGCTCTGCCGGCCTCGATCGTATGCGGGTCGAGGAAGCGCGCTCGTGCCAGGATGAGCTCGACGTGGTTGACGTCGAGATAGTGCGCGTACATCTCACACAGTTCCGCCACGCCGCATTCGAGCTGCTCGTGGATCTCGTCGAAGCGCACGGCGGCGGCGGCCGGGGCGTAGCCGAACCCTTGCCGGCGCGCGGTCATGCGGTCGCGAGCCAGCTCCCACATCGCCTTCGACTTGTAGGCGCCCTGCAGCCCGTCGCCGAGGAGCTGCCCGTCGGACACGAGCGTGACACGTCGGCCGCACGCGGCAGCCGAGAGCGCGGCCGCCATGCCGGCGGGGCCGGCGCCGACCACCACGACGTCTCTCCGGCCGGCGGCGATCGGCGTCACGACCGCCCCCCGGGACTGCCGGGTTCCTTGTAGCGATACGGTACCGGGAGATACTCGACGCCCTGGCGCTTCGGTTGCGGGAACAGGCTCATCAGCTGGAGCACGTCCGTGGGGATGTCGCTCCGCACGTTCAGGCCGAACGCCTTGGCGGCCTCGAAGGTGATGCCGTAGTCGTGGGTCCAGGTCCCGCCGGTCAGCAGCGTGGCGAGCTCTTCGCTCCTCTCAGGGCCGAGATCGTCGACGAGGAACTCGCGCACCGCCGCCCGCAACTGGGCCGTGGCTTTCTCGGCCTGGTCGGCGAGGATCAGCGTGGCGTCGTCCACGTCCTGGACGGGCTTGCGCGCCACCGCTCGCAGAATCGACGCCGCGGGGTACTGGCCGAGCTGGGGGTCCACGGGTCCGAGCATCGCGTGCTCGCTCATCACGATCTCGTCGGCGGCGAGTGCGATCAACGTGCCCCCCGACATCGCGTAGTGCGGCACGAAAACCGTCACCTTGCCGGGCCGCTTGTGAATGGCCCGCGCGATCTGCAACGCGGCGAGCACCAGCCCCCCCGGCGTGTGCAGCACCAGGTCGACGGCCACGCGCGGGTCGGTCATGTGGATCGCGCGGAGGATCTCCTCGGAGTCGTTGATGTCGATGTAACGCACGAGCGGGAAGCCGAGAAAGCTCATCGTCTCTTGTCGATGAATGACGAGGATGACACGCGAGCCCCGCGCGCGCTCGATCTTGGCGATCTGGCGCTGGCGCGCCGACTCGAGGAGCTTCTGGCGCAGCATCGGCTGAAGCGCCGAGAAGATGAAAAATATCCAGAACAGGTCGCTGACGCCCATCGCGCGGTTGTAGCGAGGTTCGCGCGGCGCGAAAAGGCCGTTTGACGCGCGCGCGCTGCGACGCCAGAACACCCCGATGGCTCGGCCCCGCTCCTGGCGAAACCTAGCGGCGACGCTGGCGGTCCTCGTCCCGGTGGCCGCCTTCGTCGTCTATTCGAGCCTTCAGGTGGGCTCGGTCGAGTGCGAAGTCTGCATGCAGTTCGACGGCCGCCGAATCTGCCGCGCGGCGAGCGCCGCGGGGCGCGAGGAGGCACTGCGAGCCGCGGTCGACAACGCCTGCGCTTTGCTCACGTCCGGGATGACGAATTCGATGCGCTGCCAGCGAGGCGAGCCGGTTGCCTCCCGAATGCCGGCCGGCGATGCAAGGCGACGCCCCACCGTGAGAAGCGACGAGCGCGCCTCGCGGTTGACGATGACGACGGGGCAGGGCGCCATGGCTTGGATGTGCCCGGCGAGCCCGCTGAAGAGCCGGCGGCGTACCGGCCCGCGAGGGTCGGCGACGACGATCAGGTCGACCCGCCGCGATGCCGCGATCTCGGCGACGTGCTGATGGGCGGATAGCGCGAATGCGATGGCGGGCTCGTACGGCACCGCCGGGTGCGCACCGAGAACGCCTTCCACGAAGGCCTCGAGGCGGGCGAGCTCGACCAGTTTCCGTTCGTCCATGCGGATCGCTCCGGTCCCAGTGGCCCGAACGCCGATCGGGATCAAGCCCAATGCGATGAGATTCCCTCCGAGGCTGGCGGCAAGGCGGGCCGCGAGCTCGAGAGCCGTTCGGCAAACGGGCGAGTATCGCAAGACGACCAAGACCTTCGGCCGGGTTGTCGTAGCGCCTCAGATGGATCGGTACGCGTCGACCAGTAGCCACGTTGCGCAGCATGTCGATTCACGGAGCACGATCGATGCCATGCTCTGCGGCGCATCGTCGCCGGGCTTTTACTCGTCGACATCGGCAGCGCTTGCACAATGCAGGAGCGCGCTCTTGCATTCTGCAAGCGCTCCGCGCCTAGTCGATCCCCCAGCGCTTGCGCTTGCGCCAGAGCGTCGTCGAGTTGATGCCGAGCCGCGCGGCCGCCTCCTCGAGCGTCGCCGAGTCGGCGAGCACCTGCTCGATGTGGCGTCGCTCCACGTCCTCGAGCGACATGCCGCCGCCGGCCGCGAGTTCGGCGCCGCCCTCGGTCGGCGGCGGCGCGAGCAGCCGGTCGGGCAGGTCGCCCGATGCGCACCCGATCACCCCGGCGACAGCACGACCGCGCGCTCGAGCGCGTTCACCAGCTCGCGCACGTTGCCCGGCCAGCGGTAGCGGGCAAGCGCCGCCTCGCGCCTCGGGATCGAGCTGGCAGCACCGCGCGGTCGGTGCGCGCGGCGAGCATCGCCAGCAGGTGGTCGGGCGAGCGCGGGCAAGTCCTCGCGCCGCTCGCGCAGCGGCGGCAGCGCGATGCGCGACCACGTTCAGGCGGAAGAAGAGGTCCTCGCGGAAGCGCCCGGCCGCGACCTCGGCCTCGAGGTCGCGATTGGTGGCGGCGACGATGCGCGCGTCGACCTCGATCGTCGTCGTGCCGCCGACGCGCTCGAAGCGGCGCTCCTCGAGGAAGCGCAGCAGCTTCGCCTGCAGCTCGCGGCGGCAGCTCGCCGACCTCGTCGAGGAAGACGCGTGCCGCCGTCGCGCGGCCTCGAGGCGGCCCGGCCTTGTCCTTCCAGGCGCCGGTGAAGGCGCCCTTGCACGTGGCCGAAGAGCTCGCTCTCGAGCAGGTGCTCGGCGAGCGTCGTGCAGGCGATGGTGACGAACGGCCGCTGCGCGCGCGCGCTCCAGCCGTGGATCGGCCGCGCCAGCACGTTCTTGCCGGTGCCGCTCTCGCCGGTGAGCAGCACGGTCGCGTCCGAGGCCGCGCGCCTGGCGCGCCGTCTCGAGCACCCGCTGCATCGCCGGGCTCGCCGACTCGAGCAGCACCGGCTCGCTCGAGCGCGCGCCGCAGGCGCGCGGTTCTCGCGGCGCAGCGCCTGCACCTCGAGCACGCGGTCGAGCAGCGAGCCCGACCTCGTCGAGCGCGAACGGCTTGACGAGGTAGTCGTAGGCGCCGGCGCGCATCGCCTCGACGGCCTGCGGCACGGTCGCGTACGCGGTCATCAGGACGACGACCGCGCTCGGGCCGGCGGCCGCGGATCTCGCGCAGCAGCGCGAGGCCGTCCATGCCCGCCATGCGCACGTCGGAGAACACGACGTCGAACGCGCCGCGGCGCGAGCGCGCGCGAGCGCCTCGGCGCGCGTCGGCCGCGGCCTCGGCCGCGTGCCCGAGGCTCGCGGACGTAGGTCGCCAGGTGCGTGCGGATGTTCTTCTCGTCGTCGACGATCGAGGATGGTCGCCATGCGTCTAGCTCCGCGGCAGCTCGAGGGTGAAGCGGCTGCCGCGTCCCGGCTGCGCTCTCGAGGAGGATGCGCCCGCCGTGCGCCTGCACGATGTCGCGCACGATCGCGAGGCCGAGGCCCGGCGGCGCCCGATCTCGCCGCCGTCCGTCCCTGCGCGAAGCGCTCGAAGATGCGCTCCTGCTGCTCGGCGGGATGCCCGGGCCCGGTGTCGCTGCACCGAGACGCACGGCGCCGTCGTCGCGCCGTCGGCCTCGATCCGGACGCGGCCGCCCGCGCGGCGTGTAGCGGAGCGCGTTCGCGATCAGGTTCGAGAGCGCCCAGGTGAGCTTGGTCTCGTCGCCGGCGATCGCGCCGGTCGCCCGCGCACCGGCGTCTCGAGCGCGACGCCGCTTCTCGCGCGCCTGGAGCGCGAAGAGCTTCGCGACGCGGTCGACCAGCCGTCGCGAGGTCGACCGGTGCTCGCGCTCGAGCGCGATCGTCATGGCGCGCGAGCGCGGCGACGTCGAGGAGCCGCTGCGCCACGTCCTGCGAGCCGCAGCGACGTCCTCGTGCGCGGCGTCGACGCAGCCCGCGCTGCTCGGCGTCGAGCTCGTCCGCGTCGCGCGCAGCAGCTCGACCGCCATGCGCAGCGACGTGAGCGGCGTGCCGCAGCTCGTGCGAGAGCGTCGCCACGAGCTGCTCGCGCCGCGCCTCCTGGTCGCGCAGGTAGGTGACGTCCTGCAGCGCCAGGATCAAGCCCGGCGGGCGAGCCGTCGCGCGCGCGGAAGCGGCGTCGGCCGCAGCACGTAGTGAGTGGTCGCGACCGCGCAGGAAGAGCGCGATCTCGACCCGCTCGCGCTCGCGCTCGGGATGCGCGAGGAAGTCGCGCACGGCCTCGCGCAGGCGCAGGTAGTGCGGATGGTCGCGCGCCGAGGTCGTCGAAGCGCCGGCCCGAGCACCTCGCGCGCGCTCGACCTCGAGGATGGCGCAGGCGACCTCGTTCACGTGCGACGACGACGCCCGCCGGGATCGAGCACGACGAGGCCGTCCTCGCTGCCTCGATGACCGCCTCGGTCTTGGCCTTCTCCTCGAGGACGACGTCGATGCGCGTGCGCTCGATCGCGACCGCGGCCTGGCCGGCGAGCGCCTCGAGCAGCTGGCGCTGGTCGAGCGGCAGCGCCTCCGCGCCGCTCGGCGCGCGCAGCGCCGAGCACGCCGACCACGCCGCGCGCGGTGCGCGAGCGGCACGTAGAGCCACTCGCCGCCCGGGCAGCGTGTCGGTGCCGCGGCCCGGCCGGCTCGTCGTGCTCGCCAGACCCAGGTCGGCGGCGCGCGCATCTCGGCGTCGGCCGAGCGTCGACGTCGGGCGGGTGGCTGGCGCGCACGCACGAGCCGGCCGCGCGTCCGGCAGCGAGGACGACGACCTCGGCGCCGAACGAGCTCCGCCGACGTGCGCGACGACCACGGGCAGCAGGTCGTCGACGCCGACGGCGCCGGCGATCTGGCGCGCTGAACGCGTAGAGCGCGCCGGTGCGCGCCTCGCGGCGCCGCGCCGCCTCGGCCTGGTCGCGCACGCGCGCCGTCAGCTGGCTCGTCAGGATGGCGACGATCAGGAAGACGACCAGCGAGAGCGACGTCCTGCGGCTTCGTGACCGTGAACGTGTAGACGCGGCTCGACGAAGAAGAAGTCGTAGACGAGGAGGCTCAGCACCGACGGCGACGATCGACGGCCCGAGCCCGCCGACGACCGCGGTGACGAGCACCGCCGGCCAGGAAGACCATCGCCGGGTCGGTCGAGCGCGACGGCCAGCTGCAGAGCCTCGCGGCGACGGCCCGGCGGCGCCGACGAGCGCCGACGCGCGAGCGCGATAGCCGGCCAGCGGTCGGCGCCGGCGGCGCAGCGGCGCGCGCCGGCGTCGGCCGCGGCGCGCTCGGCCCTCGCCGCGTGATGACGCGCACGTCGATGTCGCCGCTGCGGCCGGATCACGTCGGCGATCGGCGACGCGCGCCAGCAGCTCCGCCACCACGACGCGGCGGCTTGCCGAGGACGATCTCGGTGACGTTGCGCTCGCGCGCGTAGCGCACGAGCTCCTCCGCGACGTCGCTCGCCCGGGATCGTCACCGCCTCGCCGCCGAGCTGCTCGGCGAGCCGCAGCGCGCGCGCGACGCGCTCGCGCTCCGCCTCGCGGCCGGCGGTGGAAGCGCGGCGGTCTCGACGAAGACCGCGATCCACGGCGCGCCGCGCGCTCCGCCATGCGCCGCGCCGCGCGCACCAGGCGCTCGGCGAGCGGCGCCGTCGCTCACGCCACCATGATGCGCTCGGTGACCGCCCAGGTGCCGGCGACGGCGTGCGCCCGCATGTACGCCTGCATCTGGTCGTCGACGTGCTCGGCGGTCTGGCGCAGCGCGAGCTCGCGCAGCGCGGTCAGGTTGCCCGGGCGGGAAGTAGTTGCGCGAGCGCGCGCTCGGCCTGCGCGGGCACGTAGACCTTGCCCTCGCGCGAGCCGCTGGATCAGCTCCTCGGGCGACAGGTCGATCAGCTTCATCTCGTCGGCGCGGTCGAGGATGCCGTCGGGGACCGTCTCGCGCACGCGCACGCCGGTGATCTGCGCGACGACGTCGTTCAGGCTCTCGAGGTGCTGGATGTTGACCGTGGTGTAGACGTCGATGCCCGGCGTCGAGCAGCTCCTCGACGTCGGAGTAGCGCTTCGGGATGGCGGCTGCCGGGCGCGTTGGTGTGCGCGAGCTCGTCGACCAGCACGATCTGCGGGCCGGCGCGCGAGGATCGCGTCGAGGTCCATCTCCTCGAGCGTCTGGCCGCGGTAGTCGATGCGCCTGCGCGGGACGACCTCGAGGCCCGTCGAGCAGCGCCTCGGTCTCGGCGCGGCCGTGCGTCTCGACGACGCCGACGACGACGTCGACGCCCTCGCGCTTGCGCTCCCGCGCCGCCTGCGAGCATGGCGTAGGTCTTGCCGACGCCGGGCGCCGCGCCGACGAAGATCTTGAGGCGGCTGCGCTCCGCGCGCAGCGGCTTCTGAGCAGCGCCTCGGGCGAAGGCCTCCTGTCGCTCGACTGTTCGAGGTTACTCACGGGCGACGGAGGCTACCATCCGGCGATGTGGGCTCAAAGGGCGCTCTCGACACTCCAGCCCGGTTCCCTCAACGGACCTTGATCGGCCGCCCGAAGCGCCCGTAGTCGGCGCCCGCCTCAGGCTCTGCGAGCACGGCCTGCTGCAATGCGTCCAGCGCATCTCGGCAGAGAAGCATCACCTTGCGCTTCTGACTCAGCGAGATGGCCACCGATCGAACGTTGGTGTTCTCGCGCGAAAGAGCGAGTATTTGGGCCCTTATCGCGCTGAACCGGGCGTAACTCGATGAGGCCGTGTCGAGATCCGGGTCTGCCTTGAGCCGCGGAATCGCCGCGAGACGATCTAGATCGTCTCGCACCTGTTGATCCTCCTTGGCCATCACCGCTTCGAGCTCGTCCATCTTCTTGTCGCTTTCTTCGGCGATGTGCGGCGCAAGCAGGGCCTGTATGCGGAGCGCTGCGGTCTCGGCACCGAAGGCAAGCAGCACGACGTTCCGGGCGTCTGGCCAGGTGGCGCTCTTCGTCACGAGACGGGAAACGGCCGGTCATCATCTCTTCGAGCGCTTCCGCAGCCGGGCCAAAAGCCAGGCCGAAGGCCTTCACGTTGCTATTCCTGACCGCCAACGGCAGCAGTTCGGCATCGACACGCTGAAGTTCGGCAAACGCTCGAGAGAATTGGTCGAGAAGATTCTTCTCCTCCTCGCGTACCCCCTGCCTGCAAAAGATCCCCCAGTTCCCGGCGCCCTCGCTCGACCTCCGCTGTGGCGGCGCGAGCCTGGTCGGCGTAGCTCTGCGAGTCTTGGTCGGTGGGGGACAGCACAGCGCTCTTTTCGGCGTCAGAGGCCGCGGCCAGGGCCGAGCGCATCCTCCCGACGACGTCGATCCGTCTGGCCCTGAGAGCGCGCTGCTCGGCGGGAGTCTGGTCTTGACGGAAGTAGAATGCCGCCAGGGCGAGCGCGAGCAGCAGCACCGCTCCTGCGGCCATCCAAAGAAGGTCGCGAATTCCAGGTTTGACCGTCATGACGCCCTTCCACCAATGGTGCGACGCCGACAAGTCACGGACGGCGACGCACGCATACCCGACTATGCAACGCTGAAGCCGGTGCCAGACTACATCAGTGGAGGGCGTCGTAAACAGGAAGGCACAAACGGGAAGGCATCGGACAGTCCCAAAATCTCCTCGCAAACGGATTCAGCAACCCAAGCGTCAATGCGCGCAGATGCGTCGATGCACCGGTTGTGCACGGGAGGTAGATCCCCTTTCCAACCTTCCGGGCGCCTTTCAACGCGCGGCGCGCTGTCTGTCGCCGCAGGCGACAAGCCGAAGCCGTATTCCAAGTATTCGCCGCGATAACGAAGGACTCGCGCGACGTAACCCTGCGTGTCGCGGTACCGTGGTACCCCGCGGCTGCGAGTGATCGAACGACCGCCGGCGTTGTAGGCGGCGATCGCGAGCCGAGGATCGTCGTGGAAGCGACGAAGGAGGGAGCGCAGGTGCTTCACTCCCGCGCGGATGTTCTGGCGCGGGTCTTCGGCGTCGGCCACGCCATGACTGCGGGCAACCGATGGCATCAGCTGCATCAGACCGCGCGCGCCGCAGGGCGAGACGGCGTGCAGCGCGAATCCCGATTCGGCACGAATGACCGCCTTCACCAGCGCAGCCTCGACCCTATATCGCCCCGCGTATTCGAGGATCAGTGCATCGTAACGGGTCTCGGCCCTTGGCGACGCCACACACGACGAGCGAGCGTTGGAACACGCCGCGGCGACTTGCGTCGCGGTAGCCCCGCAAAGAGCCAGCGGAACGACGAGCAGGCTCGCCCTCGAGAACAGTCGTCTTCGCATGCGTCGGTGCCTTCGATCAGCTCGTACGCCCGTCTCGCGGTGCGGCAGCACGCACTGTGCCGGCGAGATTTGTAAGGAGTCTCGGTGGCTACGAGGACTCTGTTCGCGCCGTCCTCCACCACAGTGAATGAAAGGATTGCACATTGAAGGATCGGAGAGCGTTGAGAGGGTGCCCGAGCATCCGGGACAAGTGCCATAGGCCGCCCCGGCAGTGACGTCTTAGCGTCTCATGGTACGACGATGAGCTGAACGTTCCCTTCGCATCGCAAGACTTTCACCATGACGTCGCGTCGCTCGCCGCAAACCACGAAGTCGAGGGTCGAACCGGAGACCTCGAGGGCGTGAATCCGGATCTCGTCGATCCCGACCGGTAGCTGCGGCCGCGTCAGTACCACCCGATCTCGGAGGCCATCCACCTCGAGCCCGAGGATGGCCTGAAGAAGAAGGAGGACCGAGCCAGCCGCCCAGGCCTGCGGAGCGCAAGCTACCGGATGCAGGACTGGGCCCTCGCCGGGGTTGCGGTCGAATCCGCAGAAGAGCTCTGGCATCCGTTGGAGGTCGAAGCAAAGGCCCGCTCCCAGGAGGCCGGAGAAGACCTCCAGCGCCGCCCCCGCGTGTCCGTACCGGGCGAGGCCGAACGCCACGAGCGCGTTGTCGTGTGGCCAGACCGCTCCGGTGTGATAGCCCATTGGATTGAAGCACTCTTCGTTCGACGCGAGCGTCCGGACGCCCCAGCCGGAGAAGGACTCCGGCGCCATCAGCGTGGCCGCCACCCGCGAGCTACGATCAGGCCGGGCAATGCCGGTGAAGAGGCACTGGCCGGCGTTCGACGTTCGCACCTTGCACGGGCGCTTCTCGCCGTCGAGTGCCAGGGCATACGTCTCGAGCTCCTCGGACCAAAAGGCGGCATCGAAGCGGGCGGCAAGCTCTTCTGCCCGAGCCTCGAAGCCGTCCGCCAGCTTGGGCATGCTCAGCGCCGAAGCAAGCGCCGCCCCCGAGCGCCACGCCGCGTACGCGTATCCCTGCACTTCGGCCAGGGCGATGGGGCCGTGGGCCTGAGACCCATCGGCGTGCATGACGGCGTTGTCCGAGTCCTTCCATCCCTGGTGGAGGAGACCATCCGGCGAGCAGCGCTCGTACTCCACGAACCCGTCGCCGTCGCGGTCGCCGTACCGTTCGATCCACTCGAGGGCGGCCGCCACGTTCGGCCAGAGCGAGCGGGCGAGCTCGAGATCTCCCGTGCGTCGCAGATGCTCTCCGGCGAGCACGACGAAGAGCGGGGTCGCATCGACGCTGCCGTAGTAACGGCCGAAAGGCATCTCTCCGGTCCGCGCCATTTCGCCGGCGCGCGTCTCGTGGAGGATCTTTCCAGGCTCTGCATCCTCTTCGGCGACGACGGAGAGCGCCTGCGTGGTAGCGAGGTAGCGGAGGACTCCTCGGCCGAGCTCGGGGCGCGCCCAGAGGCATTCGAAGGCGGTGAGGATGCCGTCCCGGCCGAAGGGCGTGTTGAACCAGGGAATCCCAGCATACGGGTAAGGCCCAGTCTCGAGCTCGGTCGTCAACATGTGGAGGTCGTCGATCGCGCGGTCGATCCACGCGTTCACCCGCTCGTTCGGTGTGCGAACGTGAGACGATCGCGAGCGATAACCCGCGAGATGTCTTTCTGCCCCGACGCGGGCCTCCTCGAATCTCGGCGTCTCCGGCGCCACGGCCGATCGATCACAGGAGCATGCGACGGAGATCTCGATCGAGTGCTCTCGCTTCGGCTCGACGTGGAGATGGAATCGTGCGCTTGCTTCGTCGAGGGTGCATGGAGCCGGCGAAAACGCGAGCGAGGTTCTTCGCTCGACGGCGTCGCGCCCGCGATAGGCGAGGACCACGCTGTCGTTAGCGATGGTCGGCGCGAGGGCTTCGCCGCGGAGCGTGCGCCGCATGCCCCGCACCTCGAAGATATCGGCGAAATCGGCCTGAAAGTGAACCGCGACCTCGATGTTCAACGTCGCATCCGCGTAGCTCGTGACGGTGATCCGTTGGTGCAAGACGTCGCGCCAGAGGAACTTCTGAACCGTGAGGTGGATGGTTCCGAGCGGCATGCGGACGATCCCGTCTCGCACGACGTCCGGATTCGTGAAGCTCGTGGTGAGCCGATCGGCCTCGTCGCGGATCGTCGCCCCGAGGAAGAAGGGGCGGATGCCTTGGAGATCGAGGAGCCACATCGAGAGGAAGCGCGTGCCTCCGTTGTAGAGCCCCTGCTCGCCGAGACCGCCTGGCACGATGTCGCCGTGGTGGTCGAACACGCCGAACGCGTCGGCGTGCTTCAGCACCCGCGTGCGATCGTCGCCGGCGACGGACCGCGCGAGGACGTGGTGAGCGTCGGAGATCACGCGGCCATACGACGATGCTGCTGGTCGATGGCGCGCCGGTAGACGTCGACGTATTGCCGCGCCATGCGCGACACGTCGAAACGCTCCTCGAACGTGCGGCGGCAAACGCGGCGGTCGATCTCGTGCACGCGGCGCACGGCGCGTACGGCGCTGTCGACGTCCTGGACGACGAATCCCGTGACGCCGTCGTCGACGACTTCCGGAACCGCGCCCCGCCGCCACGCGATGACCGGTGTCCCGCAGGCGAGCGCCTCGATCATGACGAGACCGAACGGCTCCTCCCAATCGATCGGGAAGAGAAGCGCGAGAGCGTCTCCGAGAAACTCGTCCTTCGCGCTTCCGCCGATTTCGCCGACGAACTCGACGAACGAGCGGGATTCGCGCAGGAGCGGCGCGATCACCTCCGAGTAGTACCCCTGCTCCTCCGGATAGATCTTCGCGGCGACCTTCAGCGGAACGCCCGCCTGTCGGGCGATCGCGACGGCGCGGTCGAGTCGCTTCTCGGGCGAGATCCGCCCGAGGAATGCGAGGTATCGTCCGCCGCGACTGCGGAACGTATGCAGCGTCTCGCGGGAGCCCGTGATGAACCGTCGCAAGCCAGTTCGCGCGTGTCATCAGGCGGCGCTGTGCGTTGGAGATCGATACGACCGGGACCTCGGGGTAGGTGTCGAAGAAGGGCGAAAAATCGGTGGCGTTGAGAAATCCGTGGAGCGTGGTGACGCTCGGCACCGAGTGATGGCGCAGCAACGGAAAGTGGACGTAGTCGGTATGGAAGTGAAGAACGTCGAATCGAGTGGGGTCGGCGAACACCTGCTCCATGAGCCGGACGTGATGGGGCAGGGTCTCGCGGCAACCGGGATCCTGCCAGAGGGCACGCGGGCAGGCGGGAACGAGGCGCGCGCTGGTGACGGAATCCCCGCTCGCAAAGAGCGTCACGTCGTGCCCGAGCCGCACGAGCTCTTCCGTGAGGTACGACACCACGCGCTCGGTTCCTCCGTAGCGGGCCGGGGGGATGCTTTCGCAGAGCGGAGCGACTTGGGCGATGTGCACGGCGTGCGTAGCCTCCGTCAGTGGCGCTGGTTTGCGACGCGGATCTCCGGCAAGCCGTGCCGGGCCTTCTCGAAGAAGGCGATCTCGACGAGGGTCGGCCAGAGCTCCATCGAGCCCTTGAGAACCGTCAGCACGTCGTCGACGATCCGCAGGAGATTCTGGTGGAAGAAATCGGGCTCGAGGCCGTAGAATGCCTTGTTGAGCGTCGCGGCGAACACGCGAAGGGCGGACGCGCGTTCCTCTGTCGGAGCTTCCGAGCGGGCTCGCTCGGCCCGCGCACAGAGCGCGCCGATCTTCTCGAGGATCTCTGCGGCATCGTCGCCAGAGACGGTTCCGTCGTAGTCGAAGGAGATGCTGAGATCGTCGAGACCGGTGATCGAGTCCTTGATCTTTCTCTTCAAGAGGTTCGCGACTTCTTCGTTGAATACCTCGACGGCGAGAGGATTCCGCATGTAGTTGTTCTTGATGTGATTCTGGGCGGCGTCGACGTGCGCGGCGGCGAGCCCCGCCTGCTGGATCCACAGCCGATAGATGTAGTCTTCGAATCGCAGGCGCGTCGGAAAGAACGGCGGGAGCCCGAACTGGTTGTCGTAACCCGCGACGCCGCAGTCCATGCGCCAGTTCTTCTTCGTGACGGCGGGCCGGAAGTTGACGAGCACGTACTGGTCGTTCAGCTCGTCGGGATCGAGCTGCCGATCGTCGTCGAGAAAGATGTCGACGAAGTCGATTGCATCGAGATCGTGCGTCCCCGAGCGGAACGTCTGGGCCATCTTGACGACCGCGTCGTCGTCGATCGTGCCGCGCTGCAACAGAATCGAATTCTCCCTCGCGAGTCCTTTCGTCGCATTGGTCTCCAGGTCCATCGAAGTGTCCACGAGGAGCTCGCCGCGCTCGTAGTTGGCAGGAACGTCGCGCACGCGCTTGCCGAGCACGTCGAGGAAGGCGGAGACGATGTCGAAGGACTTCCGCCCGTAGCCGTTATCGCCGGTCTTGAGAAGCTTGCCGCGGGAGACCTCGTTCTCCGACAGGGTCTCGACGCTGTCTTCCATGAGCGCGTACGGACGCATGTCGTCGTCGGCGCTGATCATCAATCCGCCGAGCGTGTACATGAGCGTGCAGTTTCGGTTGCCGCCGTAGCTCGGACCGAAGAGGTTTCGCACGAGGCTCTCGAGGCGCTTGTCGCGGAGCCGGAGATTCAAGTGGGCGAGAAACCGCTCCTTCTCCTTGGGCCCGACGTAGTAGAGCTCGTTGTGCGTGCGGGTCCGCTCGAGCAGCGAGTAGTATTTCTCGTGCGTGGTCGGCGTCGAATCGTCCGAGACGATCATCCGGACGGAATGGCCGTTCCTGCGAAAATGGTCGTCGTACTGCTCGACGGTTTCGGCGACGTCGCGGAGTCGATAAGTCGGAATGACGAAAAACAAGTCTTGGTGCACGAAGAGCCTTCCCCCTCTCTAGCGAACCTTCAGCGGGGGCCGCTGCCGCACGACGAGCGCCCGACAGGCGTCGTCACATTCCGGAAACTCGAGGATAAAGCGCCGTTGCGCCTCGCAACGCCGCTCGAGGCCCCGTGGAACCGGGGGGTGACAGAGCGTCTCGAGCTCTTTCCACGTGCTTTGGTAAACCGTGCGGCGCGGCTCGGGTCGCAGCTGCTTCAGGGCTCGGCTCTCGGCGCCGTGCTCCCACGAGATGAGCGCGCCCAGTACGAGGACGAGCAGTACTCCGATCAGGGCCAGAGCTGCGGGGATCTCGATCACCGGACTTTCCTTCGATGCGTGCGTGAAGCCCTGCGCGGGCAACGCTTGCGGGAAACCCCTCATACGGTCGTTTCTGTCTAGAAGACGTAGCTGGCGGCGATCGAGATGGTGTCCTGGTAGTCCCGAGTCGGGAAGGTGGTGGTGATCTCGCCGGTGGTCGGATCGGTGGTGACGATCGTGCCGTTCTTGGTGAACACGCTCTCGTCCGAGCCGTCATGTCGATACTCCAGCCAGACGGTGAGCTTGTCGGTGATGAAATACTTCCCGGTGGCTGTCACCTCCCAGAGTGTCTGGTCGGTACCCGTTCGGAAGCCGCCCTGGTCGCGGAACACCTCACCGCGGAAATAGGTGCCGATCGGAAGGCATATCAGATCCTTGAGCGTGACGCCGACGACACCGGAGAAGCCGTACCACTCCGCGGTTGCCCCCGGCTGGTTGACCGCCGCGTCGCCTTCACTGCCGTAGTCGCCGTTCAGTGAGATCGTCACCGGATCGAAGGTGATCGTGGAGACCACGTCGGCGACTCCACGGGGGTGACTGCTCGTGTCGTTCTCCTCGGGGCCGAAGATGCCGTTGACGATCAGCGAGAAATGCGGGTTCGCCGTCCAGGCGACGTTGCCCATGAACGTCTTGCCGTTGTTGTTGTCGGCGACGTTGTCCCAGCCGTTGACCACCCCCAGGTTGACCTGCAGGGCATCCGTGATGGGGTAGTTGAACATGAGGCCGGTGTTGGTGAAGGGGATCGCGAAGCCGAACAGGAACGATCGGCTGTAGTTCATGTTGAGCGGCGCCTCGATGACCTCGGCGCCGAGCAGCGTGACGAACTTGCCGAACTTCGCCGATAAGCCGTGAGACCAATCGGGTGCGTAGTTGGCGTAGACTTCCTCGATCTCGAAATCGCCTGAATCGCCGGTGACGCCGGTGAATTGACCGTTCCCCTTCCAGTCTGCGCCGATACGGCTCGCTGTGTTGCCGACGTCGAGCGTGATTTTGGCCGACAGACCCCCGGGTCCCTTCTTGGCGATGCCGAGCTGGAACAGATCGACACCGAAGACGTTGTCCTGGTTGTCGAGCGAGCGAAGCGTGTTTTGGCGATTGTCGGGCTCGTTGAAGTTCCACAGGTACGACGTATAGAACATTCCACTGAGCTCAAAGCCCGACAGCGCGCCGAGCGACTTCTCGATATCGGTTACTCGCTCGTCGAGCGACTTGGGCGGGGGTATACTCTCGCCCTCGGCTTTCTCCGCTCGTACCGCAATGGCACCGCCCAGCAGCGCGGTGACCGCAAAGGTGGTGATAAGGAGTCGCATGGAATGTCGCCTCTCCTGCCTGTGGGGTCGAACCGAGACCCATCTAGCCATCAGTCAGACTTGAGGCACATACCGTGCCATAGAGATCCACAAGCGTTTTCCCTGCCTCTGCCGTCCTGCGCGGCCGCGCGTTTTTCCAAAATGCAAGGACGCTTTGCAGATCGCAGGTTCGGAGGGAGCGCCTCAGTTCGGAGCGCCGGCCGCGAAGAGCGCCGACAGGAAGTCTTCCGCCCATGTCAGCGCGGTCGTACGGGACACGGCGGCGAGCAGCTTTTCATGCCGCATCCGTCGCTCGTCGAGCCCCATGCGCAGCGCGCGATCGAGGTCTCGCGCGAGGCCGTCCACGTGCCACGGGTTCGTCAGTAGGGCGTCGGTGAGCTCGACGGCGGCCCCCGCGAAACGCGAGAGCACCAGGACTCCCGGATCGTCCGGGTCCTGGGCCGCCACCCACTCCTTGGCGACCAGGTTCATGCCGTCGCGCAGCGGCGTGACGTAGCCGACGGCGGAAGCGCGGTAGAGCTGCGAGAGCTGGTTGCGCCCGTATGACCGATAGAGGTAGCGAATCGGCACCCAGTCGCCCTCGCCGAACTCGCCGTTCGTGCGCCCGACGATGGTCTCGACGCGCTGGCGCTGCTCTGCGTAGGCCGGCACGTCGCTACGCGAAGGCACCGAGATCTGCACGAGCGAAACCTTTCGGCGCCACTCCGGGTAGAGCTCCAGGAGACGCGCGAATCCTTCGAGACGCTCTGGAATTCCCTTCGTGTAGTCGAGGCGATCTACACCGAGGACGAGCCGACTCGGCGCGATCGAGCGCATCAAGCTCGCCACCTCTTCCGCCGTCGAGGGCGCTGCAGGCTCCTGGAAGCCCTCCGGGATGATCCCGATCGGGAAGGCGCCGATGCGCGTGCGCCGGCCGCGGTACTCGATCGCGTCGTCACCCACTAACGTACCCGGGAGCGCCGCAATGCAGCGGCGGAAGTTCTCCACGTGACCCGGCGTGTGGAAGCCGACCAGGTCGAGCGCGAGCAGTGCTCCGAGTACCTCCTCCGCCCACGGCAGGATGAAGAAGACGTCTGGGGACGGGAAACGGCACGTGTAGAAAGAGCCCGATCGGCCCCCTGTGCCCGCGCTCGCGCAGTCGCTGGCCGAGCAGGAAGAGATGATAGTCGTGGACCCACACCGCGTCCTCGGGACCGACCAGACGAGCAGCCACGCTCGCAAAGACCTCGTTGGCGTCGCGGTATGCCTGCCAATCCTGGTCCGACAGCTGTACGCGGTTCGGGAAGGAATGCAGTAGCGGCCACAGAGCGCCGTTGCAGAGCCCGTTGTAGTAATGACCGTGGCACTCGTCGGTGAAGTCGATCCATGCCCGCGCCGGCTCGGCGGAGTCGTCGAGACCGAAGGACGTCGCATCGACGTCCGGCCGTGTGCGGCCACTCCACCCGAGCCAAACGCCTCGGCGGAGCCCAGAGCGCCGGCTCGAGCGCGGATACCAAGCCGCCGACGTTGCGCTTGCGCGCGTCGAACGAATCCGCCGCGGAGCGCAGCTCGGGCAAGCGGTTGGAGACGACCAGCAGACGGTAGGCATAGGGCGAGCCGAGATCGATCCGGGGAATCTCGATACGCCGTGGTGGCGCGAACGGCTCGGTGTCGGTCGCGCTGCGGCGAACGGCCAGCATCCAGCGCAGGAGTCTCTCCGTTTCCTCGGGCGCGTCGAGTCGCCAGCGCGCAGCGGTCGCACGACCGGCTTCGTTGCTGACTAGCACCGACTCGTCCTCGGCGGCGAGGCTGCGGAACATGTCCTCGTCGGTGACGTCGTCGCCCAGTGCCAGAAGGCGCGCGCCCGCGCCTGCGCGCTCGCGAAGCCATGCGATGGCGCTCCCTTTTCGCAAGCGCGCCGGCCGCACTTCCAGACACCTCCGACGCGCGCACGTCGACGAAGCGCGAGTGGCCCGTGAGCCAGGCGGCGACGCGATTCTCGACCTCGACCACGGCGCCCTCGCGGCGCTCGGGCGCGATGGCGCGGAAGTGGAACGCGACCGACCACGTCTTGCGTTCGACGCGGGCGCCGGGATGGCGAGTGGCCAGGGCGCGCAGCTCCTCCGCCAGATCTTCCACCTCATCCTGCGAGGCCTCGGCCCACGGTTGCCAGGCACCCGCGTCGCGGCGCCATCCGCCGTGCTCCGCGACGAGCAGCACATCGGCGGCGCCCGCGAAAAACCCCTCGAGCACTTCCCGAGGGCGGCCGCTCATCACGGCCACCGTCATGCCCGGCGAGGCCGCGAGATCCGCGATCAGTGCGACGAGCTCGGGGCCGGGTCGCGCGCTCTCCGGCGTCGACGTGAACGGGATCAGTGTGCCGTCCAGGTCGACGAGGATGGCGAGCGGCGTCCAGCGCGCGAGCGCCAGCCAGTGATCGTACTCGGACACCTCGGGGAAGCGTACCGCCTATCCGCAGATGCGGGAAGGAACGGAATACCGCGTCAGTTGGCGCTCTCCGCCGGCTTGAAGGTCAGCACAGCCCCGTTCCGGGGGATCGACTTCTTCGGCACGGCGGCGCGCGTGACCGCGAAGCTCAAGATCTCGCTGAGTCGCCCAACTGCCGACGACCTGGTCGACGGGCAACAGCGCGATGAGGGCGTCAGCGCGCTGCCCGATGCCGGCGCTCAACTCTACGATCCGGGCTGCACGCTCTGCGAGTTGATCGTCGAGCACGACTTCGATCTTCATCCTCGGGGAAGTCGGGGACGTATTCGGCCCCGCGATAGAGCTGCCGTGCGCCCTTCTCCTGGACCGCAGCGTTTCACTTCGGAAACGGTTATCTCCTCGAGCCCCAGCGTGACGAGGGCGTCCTTCACCGCTCCCAGTGTTCCGGGTCGAATGATTGCCTCGAGCTTCTTCATCATCGTCCTCCTTCGACGGTGGTGTCGCCGCCGTCGGTGACCGCACCGTCGGACAAGTCTTTCCGTGCGAGCTTGGCGCGCCGCAGCCAGAGCTGCTCGACGAGGCCCGCATACAGCGCGGCAGCGAACAGTAACCACCAACCGCCCAACAGGATGGAGCTCGGAAGAGCCGGCAGAATGCCCGGCCACATGGCCAGAGCCCACACCATAGCGCTGATCGGCGCGAGTATGACCAGTAGATCGTGGCGAGTGTGTTGCGCGCGCTCGAATGCACACTGCGCAACCAGGAAGGCGCGCAGCGCCCGCTGCGGGGCGTGATCGCTACACGGCAGGCTCGCGCCGGCCGATTGGCGGACCAGGCCGGAGTCGCGTGCCGGCGCCGCATAGACGCGACGAGGTAGATTCAGCATGTGCCCGACGCCACCCATCGCGAGGACGGCAGCACGTACCGTGCCACGGAAGATCCGCGAGCGTTTCTCTACGACGTGTCAGCCTGCGTGCTCGCGCGTTCCGCCAGAATGCAAGTACGCTTTGCAGATCGAAGCACAGGTCTCGAAGCGAAAAGGCGAATCGGAGCACCGCGCTTCACAGATGCTCGGCGGCGGCGAGAACGAACATCATCCAACCGTCGGCGCATCCCGTCTTGGCCGCGCGCTGAATGGTCGAGATCACCGACGGGACGAGCTCGTCGTTCACGACGAGCTCGAGCTTCACTCTCGGCAGGAATGCGAGTGCATGGGTCTCACCGCCAGGAGATTCGGCACGCGCCGCCTCACGTGCAAAGCGCTTGACCTCGCTCACGGCGGCCTCGCGCACGCACATTGCTCCGAGGGCGCGCTTCACTTCCTCGAGCCTGGACGGCTTGATGATCGCCTCGATTCGTCTCACGGACGCGCGATCGGTCTAGTTGCTGGAAGCATTGCTCGCCGGCGGCGCCGAGTGGATCTCGGAGAGGCCGGGGCGGTATTTGGACTCGCCTCGTCGAGCGCCAGGTTCAGCTCGAGAACGTTGACCCGTGGGTCACCGAGGATTCCGTATTGGCGGCCTTCGACGTGGGCTCGCAGCAGCTCTCGCACCTTGTCTTCGGGGAGTTTGCGGGCCTTGGCCACGCGCGCGACCTGGAGCTCGGCCGCCGCCGGGCTGATGTGTGGATCGAGCCCGCTTCCCGAGGTGGTCACTAGATCCGCGGGGATCTTGGCACCGGGATTCTCGCTGGCCAGCTGCTGCACGGCGTCGCCGACGCGCTTCTGGAGGCCGGCATCATTCGGACCGAGGTTCGAGCCGCTCGAGGCGCCGGCGTCGTAGCCGTTCGTGCCGGCGGCCGAAGGGCGGGGGTGGAAGTAACCGTCGCCCGCGAAGTTCTGGCCGATCAGCTCCGATCCGATCACCTGATCGCCGTGGACGATCAGGCTGCCGTTCGCCTGGTGGGGAAAGAGGAGCTGGGCGAGACCCGTCATCGCCAGCGGGTAGAGGATGCCGGTGATCACGGTGAGGATCAGAGTCATGAGGATCGCGGGACGGAGCTCGGAAAGCATGTGGGTCACCTCTGCAGGCGCTCAAGCCAAATGGAGCGCGGAGACGATGAGATCGATCGCCTTGATGCCGATGAACGGCACGATGATGCCGCCGACGCCGTAGACGAGCAGGTTCCGCCGCAAGATCGCGGCTGCGCCCAGCGGACGGAACTTCACGCCGCGCAGCGCGAGCGGGATCAGCGCGATGATGATGAGCGCGTTGAAGATGATCGCCGAGAGGATCGCGCTTCGCGGCGTCGCGAGGCCCATGATGTTGAGCGCGTTCAGCTCGGGATAGGTGGCGGCGAACATCGCCGGGATGATCGCGAAGTACTTGGCCACGTCGTTGGCGATCGAGAACGTGGTGAGCGAGCCGCGCGTGATCAGCAGCTGCTTGCCGATCTCGACGATCTCGATGAGCTTGGTCGGGTTGGAGTCGAGGTCGACCATGTTGCCGGCCTCTTTGGCGGCGGAGGTGCCGGTGTTCATCGCCACGCCGACGTCGGCCTGGGCGAGCGCGGGCGCGTCGTTGGTGCCGTCGCCGCACATCGCCACCAGCTTGCCCTTCGCCTGCTCCTCGCGGATCAATGCCAGCTTGTTCTCGGGCGTGGCCTGGGCGAGGAAGTCGTCGACCCCTGACTCGGCAGCGATCGCCGCGGCGGTGAGCGGGTTGTCGCCGGTGATCATCACCGTGCGGATACCCATCGTCCGGAGCTCTGCGAAGCGCTCCTTGATTCCCCCTTTGACGACGTCCTTGAGGTGAATGATGCCGAGCAGCTTCTGGTCCTTGGCGACCGCGAGCGGCGTGCCACCCGAGCGGGCGATCCGCTCGGCGATCGTCTTGAGCTCCGGCGGAGGCTGGAAGGTCCGGCCGTTCTTGCTCTTGGCGAACTCGATGATCGCGTCGACGGCACCCTTGCGGACCTCGGCGCCGTTGAGATTGACGCCGCTCATGCGGCTCTGCGCCGTGAACGGCACGAAGTGGCCGCCGAGCTCGCGGACGTCGCGTCCACGCAGGCCGTAGCGCTCTTTGGCGAGCACGACGATCGAGCGGCCTTCCGGCGTCTCGTCCGAGAGCGAAGCGAGCTGCGCGGCGTCGGCGAGATCCTCGTCCTTGACGCCCGGGAGCGGCAGGAGCTCGCTCGCCATGCGGTTGCCGAGCGTGATCGTGCCGGTCTTGTCGAGGAGCAGCGTGTCCACGTCGCCAGCGGCCTCGACCGCGCGGCCCGACATGGCGAGCACGTTGTACTTCACCAGCCGGTCCATGCCGGCGATGCCGATGGCCGAAAGCAGACCGCCGATCGTGGTGGGAATCAGCGTGACGAAGAGGGCGATCAGGATCGCGACCGAGATCGCCGACCCGGCGTAAAGGCCGAACATCTCGATCGACACCGTGACGAACACGAAGATGATCGTCATGCCGACGAGCAGGATCGACAGCGCGATCTCGTTCGGGGTCTTCTGGCGCTTGGCGCCCTCGACGAGCGCGATCATGCGGTCGAGGAACGTCTCACCCGGATTCGAGGTGATCTTCACCTTGATCCAGTCGGAGAGCACGCGCGTGCCGCCGGTGACGGCGGAACGGTCGCCGCCGCTTTCCCGGATCACCGGGGCGGATTCGCCCGTGATCGCCGATTCGTCGACCGAGGCGATGCCTTCGATCACGTCGCCGTCGCCAGGGATGACCTCGCCCGCTACGACCAGCACGATGTCGTCGCGGCGGAGCTGCGTGGCGGGAACACGTTCGCCGTGCTCGTCGTCGACCTTGCGCAGGCGCATCGCGACCGTCTCGGTCCGCGTCTTTCGCAGCGTGTCTGCCTGCGCCTTGCCGCGCCCCTCGGCGACCGCCTCGGCGAAGTTGGCGAACAGCACCGTGAACCACAGCCAGGCGCTGAGCTGGCCGGTGAAGGCCGCGTCGCCCATCGCTCCGCTGAACAGGTCTCGGACGAAGATGACCGTGGTCGCGGCGGAGACGATCTCGACCACGAACATGACGGGGTTGCGCATCAGTGTCCGCGGATCGAGCTTGTAGAACGAGTCGAGAATCGCTGGACGAAGCAGCGCTGGATCGAAGATCGAGGACTTGGCTCTGGACATGGACGTAGGACCTCTAGAGAGTCTTGCCGGCCATCATGAACAGATGGTCGACGATCGGGCCGAGCGAGAGCGCGGGGAAGAACGTGAGCCCGCCGACGATCAGGATGACGCCGACGAGCAGCGCGACGAACAGCGGCGTGTTGGTCGGAAACGTTCCGCTCGACGGCGGCACGAGCTTCTTCTTCACCAGCGAGCCGGCGATGGCGATCGTCGGCACGATCATCAGGAAGCGGCCGAACAGCATCGCTAAACCGATCGTCAGATTGTAGAAGACCGTGTTCGCGGAGATGCCCGCAAAGGCGCTGCCGTTGTTGCCGGTGCCGGACGAGTACGCGTAGAGGATCTCGCTGAAGCCGTGCGGCCCCTTGTTGAGAGGGCCGGCGAGACCGGAAGGCGAGACGCTCGCGAGCGCGGTGAAGCCGAGGATCGAGAACTCGAGGATCAGGATGGCCAAGACGGCCATCGTCACCTCCTTGGCCTCGATCTTCTTGCCGAGGTATTCCGGCGTGCGGCCCACCATCAGGCCGGCGATGAAGACCGAGAGCACGGCGAAGAGCAGCATGCCGTAGAGACCGGCGCCCGTGCCGCCGATCACCACCTCGCCGAGCTGGATGTTGAGTAGCGGGATCAAGCCGCCGAGCGGGGTGAAGCTGTCGTGCATGCTGTTGACGGCGCCGCAGGAGGTGCCGGTGGTCACGGCTGCCCACAAAGCGGACTTGGGGAGACCAAAGCGAACCTCCTTGCCCTCCATGTTGCCGCCCGTGGGATCGACGCCGAGGCGGGCGAACGCGGGATTGCCCGCCGCTTCGGACCAGTACGCGATGAAGACGCCGGTCAGCAGGATCGCCAGCATCGCGCCAAGAAGCGCCCAGCCCTGGCGGGTGTCGCGCACCATGACGCCGAAGGTGTAGGTGAGCGCCGCGCTCACTAGCAGGATCGCGAACATCTCGAGATGGTCCGTCAGCGGCGTGGGGTTCTCGTAGGGATGGGCCGAGTTGGCATTGTAGAAGCCACCGCCGTTGGTGCCGAGCTCCTTGATGATCTCTTGCGACGCGACGGGTCCTTGACCGATCGTCTGGTCCGCGCCCTCGACCGTCTTGACGGCCGTATAGGCGTTCAGGTTCTGCGGCACTCCCTGCCACACCAACACCGGAGTCAGGAGCACGCAGATCGGCAGCAGCACCCAAAGCGTGGAGCGGGTGAGGTCCACCCAGAAGTTGCCGATCGTCTTTCCTTCATGGCGCGCGAAACCGCGCACCAGCGCGATCGCGAGCGCGATGCCGGTCGCCGCCGACACGAAGTTGTGGAACGCGAGCCCGGCCATCTGCGTGAAGTAGCTCATGGTCGTCTCGGGGACGTACGACTGCCAGTTGGTGTTGGTGGTGAAGCTCACCGCCGTGTTGAACGATGAGTCCGCCGAGATCGGCCCGAGCCCCTGCGGATTGAACGGCAGGAGGTGTTGGGCTCGCTGCATCAGGTAGAGCAACAACAAGCCCGCGACGTTGAAGAGCAGCATTGCGATAGTGTAGGTGGTCCAGTGCTGCTCGACGTCCGGGCGCACGCCGCTCAGCCGGTAGATCAGCCGCTCGACTGGGGCGAGCACGGGGTCAAGGAAGGTGCGCTCGCGCGCGAACACCCGTGCCATGTACAGCCCGAGCGGCTTCACGCAGGCGAGCACGAGGCCGAAGAGTACCAATATCTGTAAAATGCCATTCGCAGTCATGAGAATCGGCCTCTAGAATTTCTCGGGATTCAGAAGGACGTAGAAGAGGTAGACGAGTATCCCGACGGCAACGGTGCCGCCGAGCCAGAATTCCAAGGTCATGGCGTCACAACCTTTCGCAGCCTTCGACGTAGGCAATTGCCCCGGCGAAGAAACCTACGACGACGACCAGAAAAAGCAGGTCCATCATTCCGGAGTCTCTCCGTTTTGAAGTCGTTCGACTGATCAGGGCAGCACCTTCCATGCCACTGCGATCAGTTCCGTTTTCGCTGCGCTTTTCGCAATGCGAGCTTCTCGCACTGTGCAAGCCGAAGGAATCGATGCCTTCACAATGCAATGAACGAGAGATTTCGTTCGATCTGAAACCTGGTCGCGCCTTCTAAGCGGGTTCGGGGCTACTCGCAAGCTAGCCGAGCTTGCAGAGCGAGCAGCCGAGCGCTGAGCGGCTCTCGGAAGAGGTTAGGAAGCACGCGGAGGAGGTCGACGCCTCCGCCATGACGTAAATCGATGCCGCTCATTCGGGGCGCCTGCGAGGTAAAGCATCGGCTCCTCCTCAGATCTTTTCGCACGCTGAGACGAAGGCGAGACAGATACCCATACTCACGAGTCCGAGGATGAGCATCCCCGGTAGCCAAGTGACCAAGTTCATCCGTAGCGCTCCTTTCCGTTACCTTCGGCGATACGGTAAGGCACGGAGCATGCCAGCCATGCGGAAGGGCGTTCGAAGCACTTCACGATGCATGCTCGGTAAAAACACGGGATCGCCGCTCGCGCGCACTGTGGCCCTTTTGTCGGGGCGGTCCGAGGATGTGATCACAATGAAAGAAGGAGCAAGTGCATCTTGAACGGGAAGGCTCGGGTGCCGACCGACGCGCGCAGAGCTACTTCCAACGGGGCGGTGATCAACGAAGGAGCACTGATGCCTCTTTCGGCAGGGTCTGTGGACGCAGTGCAAAACACGTCGCGCAGCTCATCGATGAGTCTCCCGCTTGCGCAATTGCATTGCGAACTGGTGTCTTTCGTTCAGTATGCAATGCGAGCGGAGGTCGGACGCGAGAAAGTGGCGACATCGCGGTGTGATGCGAAGCGGCACGAAATCTGCTCGCGATCCTTTTGGCAGATGTCGATTGAACCGGGACCAGTTGCGAGGTAGCGAGCGTGGCGTCCGTTCTCATCGTGGACGACGACAAGAGCATTCGCAGTACCCTCGGGACCTACATTCGTAGCCTTGGACACGAAGCCGAAGCGGCCGGCGATGCTGCAGACGCACTAGGTGCGCTTGCTCGGGAAAAGTTCGACATCGTCCTCTCGGACGTACGCATGGGCGGGCTCGATGGAATCGAGCTGTTGCGGGAGATTCGCGCCGACTGGCCGGAAACGGTGGTCATTCTGATGACCGCGTATGCGACCGTTGCACAGGCGGTCGAGGCGATCCACGCGGGCGCATACGACTACTTGGTCAAGCCGTTTTCCCCTGAACAGGTCGCTCTTCGGCTCTCACGTGCGGTCGAGCTTCTCTCGCTTCGCAACGAAAACCGAGCGCTTCGCGGCGCTCTCGATCGTCCCCTGCTGCTTCAGTCGGTGAGCCCGAGGACGAGGAGCGCGATCGACAAGGCGCGCGACGCCGCAGCTTCGGAGGCCACGCTGCTACTCACCGGCGAAAGCGGTACCGGCAAGAGCGCCCTCGCCGCGGCAGTGCACGGCTGGAGTCCGCGCCGCGACGGCCCTTTCGTCGCCATCTCTTGTGCGTCGCTGAACGACCGTATTCTGGAGAGCGCGCTCTTTGGACATGTCAAGGGCGCGTTCCCGAGCGCGTGGAAGAACACCCTCGGCCGGCTCGAGGCTGCCGCGGGTGGAACCATCTTCCTGGACGACGTCGCCGAGCTTCCGTCCACGCTTCAAGGGCAACTGCTGCGATTCGTCGAGAATCGCCGCTTCGAAAGGGTCGGAGGGACGCACACCATCGAGGTCGACGCGCGCATCATCGCGGCCACTAGCCGCAATCTCGAAGTGGAGGTCGCGGCCGGCCGTCTTCGCGAGGACTTGTTCCATCGTCTGAACGTGCTGAGGATCGACCTCCCGCCGCTGCGGGACCGCCTCGAGGATCTGCCGGCTCTCGCTCGTTCGATTCTTCAAGGGCTCACCGCGCGATACTCTCGACCCCTCCTGGAGCTCGACTCGGAGGCGGCAGCGGCGCTGGCGCGATACCGCTGGCCTGGAAATGTACGCGAACTACTGAACGTGCTGGAGCATGCTGCCGTGGTCAGTGGCGGCAACGTGGTCCGTGTCGATCAGTTGCCCGACCGGTTGCAAGCGCCCGCACCCGCCCCGACATTGGCCGGGGCCTCCGAGAAGAGCCTCTCTCTCGAAGAGATGGAGCAGCAACAGATCAGATTTGCGCTTGCGGATTCCTCGACGCTCGAGGAAGCGGCCGCGCGCCTCGGAATCAGTGCGACGACACTTTGGCGCAAGCGGAAGCGCTACAGCCTCGAGTAAGTTTGGGCGCTCGCCCGGGGTCCTTCAACGTTGGGGATGAACACAATCGGGCCATTGATGACATTAGGCCCGCTCTTGGTGCTCTTACATTACGGGGTCATCCGGCGAGAAGAGCGCTACATGGGCGCCACGTTCGGTGAGGCGTACGGCCACTATCGTGCCCAGGTGCGGAGGTGGCTTTGACGGGACCCCTGTCGCCGGCGTCTGCTACGGGACGCCTGCTACGATGTGGCGCCCGACCGATTTTCGTGTCAAACGGTTCGCGTGAGCGGTGTAGACGACAGGCGCGACGAAACGCCGATCGCGGAAGCGCGAGCCGTCTCGAAGATCTTTGACCGCGACGGTCGCGAGCTCACTGTGCTGCGCGACGTCAGCCTTGCGATCCGTGAAGGCGAGGTCGTCGCAGTTCTTGGTCCGTCGGGCTGTGGCAAGTCGACACTGCTCCGCATTTTGACCGGGCTGATCGCGCCGACGAGCGGAGAGGTGCTCTGCCACGGGCAGGGGCTGCGCGGCATCCATCCCGGCGCTTCGATCGTGTTCCAGAACTTCGCGCTCTATCCGTGGCTCACTGTCGCCGAGAACGTGCGCGTCGGCCTCCACCGCAAGGGGCTCGGCGCCTCCGAGGAGGCGGGCCGCATCCGGCGCGCCATCGACCTCGTCGGTCTCGAGGGTTTCGAGGAGGCGTTCCCCAAGGAGCTATCAGGCGGAATGAAGCAGCGCGTGGGCATCGCCCGCGCGCTCGTCGGAGGACCCGAGCTCCTCTGCATGGACGAGCCGTTCTCGGCGCTCGACGTGCTCACGGCCGAGTCGCTGCGCTCGGAAGTCTACGGGCTCTGGTCCCGCGGCGACCTCGGCTTGAAGAGCATGCTGCTCATCACTCACCTGATCGAGGAGGCGGTGTTCCTCGGCGACCGAATCGTGATCCTGGCGTCGAATCCTGGATCGATCCGGCGGGTGCTCGAGAACCCGCTGCGCCATCCGCGCGAATACCGCGACCCGCGTTTCTCGACTTCGTCGACGAGATCCACGCCGTCATCACCAGCATTCACCTGCCCGATGTCGAACGGCCGTCGCGCGGGCCGGCGACGCCGCGCATGGAGCCGCTGCCGCCTGTGGCGATCGGCGAGATCGTCGGTCTTCTCGAGGTCGTCCACGATCACGGCGATCGCCATCAACCTCTTCGAGCTGGCTTCGCAGTCTGCGGCTCGAGATCGGCCACGCGATCCTCGCCGTGAAGGCCGCGGAGCTGCTCGGTCTCGTCGACACCCCGAAGCAGGAGGTGGTGCTGACGGCGGCCGGCCGCGAGCTCGTCGGCGGCGACGCCAACGTGCGCAAGCGCATCTTCCATCGCCAGCTGCTCGGCCACGCCCACCTTCGCGATGCTCGTGGAGCAGCTTCGCCGCGCGCCCGAGCAGGCGGTTGCCGCAAGGACATCGTCGAAGAGCTCCTGGTGATGAACGTGCCGGACGAGCCGTACGAGGCGCTGTTCGAGACGATCGTCGGTTGGGGGCGCTACGGCGAGCTCCTCGGCTTCGATCCGCGAGACACAGAGTGGTGTATCTCGATCCGGAGGCCGGCGCCGTCGCCGCCTGAGGCGACGTCACCGGTTCGCGCGACGTGGCCCAGGCGATCGACAGGCCCACGAGCGTCGAACCTCGGACGCCGCGGCGCCGTCGAGCTCGCCGTCGACGGTGCGATCTCTCTTCGGTGCTCGGCGCGATGGTCGCCGGCACGGTGGCGCTCGCGCGGCGCTGGGCGGCGCCGCTGCGGCCGACGATCGACATCGACCTGTCGCTGTGGGCGCTGCCGCAAGTACACGCTGCTGTCGCTCTCCCGCGGGCTCGCCGCTTACGTGCTGTCGCTGGTCTTCACGCTGGTCTACGGCACCATCGCCGCCTACAACCGCCGCGCCGAGCGAGTGATGATCCCGCTGCTCGACGTCCTGCAGGGCATTCCCGTGCTCGGCTTCCTGCCCGGACTGGTGCTCGGCATGGTCGGCTCTGTTCCCGCACTCGAACGTCGGGCTCGAGCTCGCCTGCGTGCTGATGATCTTCACCGGCCAGGTGTGGAACATGACGTTCTCGTTCTACGGGTCGTTGCGCGCGATTCCCGCCGAGCTCCGCGAGGTGGCGCTCGTGCATCGCTTCGGCTGGTGGAAGCGGTTCCGCACGCTCGAGGTGCCGTCGGCGATGATCGGCCTGGTGTGGAACTCGATGATGTCGATGGCCGGCGGGTGGTTCTTCCTCACCGTGAACGAATCCTTCACTCTCGGGGATCACGACTTCCGCCTGGCGGGCATCGGCTCCTACATGAGCGTCGCCATCGATCGCGGCGACCGACGGGCGATGGCGGGAGCCGTCGTCGCCATGGTCGTGATGATCGTCGTCGTCGACCAGCTGCTGTGGCGCCCGCTCCTCGCCTGGGCGCAGAGGTTCAAGCTGGAGGACACGAGCGCGAGCGAGGTGACGCCGCTCGTGGCTTCTCGATCTGTTGCGCCGCTCGCGGGCCGTGTCTTGGCTCGAAGAGCGCCTCGGACGAATCTTCGCGGCGCTCGAGCGGCGTGCGGCGGCCCGGGGCGCCCGGCGCGGGCAGGGTGGCGGTCGTTCGTGCGCGGCGCCCTCGGCTGGCTCGTCGTCGGCATCGTCGCGATCGTGGTGCTGCAGGGCGCCAGGCATCTCGTGACGCTGCTCGCCGCCGTGCGCCTGCGCGAATGGCTGAAGCTCGCGTTCGCCCTTCTTCTCACGTTTCTGCGCACCATGGCCGCGCTGGCGATCGGCGCGGCGTGGTGCGTGCCGGTCGGCGTCTGGGTCGGACGATCGCCGGCTCGCACGCGGCTGATCCAACCGCTGGTGCAGATCGCCGCGTCCTTTCCCGCCCCGATGATCTTCCCGCTCGCCACCCTCGCCGTGCTCGTCGACTCGGCATGAGCTTCTCCGTCGGCTGCGTGCTGCTCCTGGTGCTCGGCTCGCAATGGTACATCCTCTTCAACGTGCTCGCCGGCGCCACGGCGATCCCGCAGGATCTGCGAGAAGCGGCGACGACTTACGGGCTCGCGCGCTTCGAGATCTGGCGGCGGCTCTATCTGCCCGCGGTGTTCCCCCACCTGGTGACCGGCCTCATCACCGCGGCCGGCGGGGCCTGGAACGCGAGCATCGTCGCCGAGTACGTGCGCTACCGGGGCCAGACGCTGGTCGCGCCGGGCCTGGGATCGCTCATCACGGAGGCGACGGCCGCCGCGAACTTTCCGTTGCTGGCGGCGGGCGTGCTGACGATGTCGCTGGCGCTCGTGACGCTGAACCGCACGGTCTGGAAGCGGCTCTATCGCATCGCCGACGAGCGCTTCAGCCTCAATCGCTGAAGCAGGGAGGGTGCCGATGGGTGGAATGACCTGGTTGGTATTCGTCGCGTCGGCAGTCCTGGAGGTCGGCGGCGATGCGCTGATCCGCGCCGGTTTGCGCGGCGAACGGCTCGCGCTCGTGGTGGGAGGCTTCGTGACGCTCGGCTCGTACGGGCTGTTGATCAACACCATGCGCTGGGATTTCACGCGCCTGCTCGGCATGTACATCGCGGTGTTCGCGGTGACGAGCGCCCTGTTCGGGCGCTTTGTGTTTCGCGAAAGCGCCTCGCACGACGACGTGGCTCGGGCTCGTGCTGGTGTTGGGCGGCGCGGCGGTGATCCAGCGCGGAGACTGACGGTTACTTCTCGATCGGCAACCCCTGCTCTTTCCAGGCCGCGATGCCGCCCGCCATCGAGCGCACGTTCGTGAAGCCCATGGCCTGCAGCACGTCGGCGGCGAGCGCGCTGCGTCCGCCGCTCGCGCAGTGCAGGACGATCGTCTGGTGGCGGTCGGCGAGGCGCGGCTCGCGGTTCGCGTATTCGAGATCCGCCTTCGCTTCGAGCATGCCGCGCGGCACGAGCAATGCCCGCGGGATGTGGCCTTCCGACCATTCCGCGGGCTCCCGTACGTCGACGATGAGTAGGCGGGGATCCTGCTTCGCGGCCGCGGCGGTGTCGCTCGCGCTGATCTCGCGGATGCGCGTCTTGGCGTCGGCAACGAGGTCCTTCAGAGATTTCGGCATGGCATCGCTCCTTTCCCTCCGAGCCATCGAGCAACGGGGCAAGCGTGCGTTGCGACGCTTGCCGCTGCATGATACATTGCTATGTAGCGATACAGTAGAGACTCCGTCAACAGCACGCCGTGGCTAGACACCCCAAACGGGAGCTTTCCGACGCGGCGCTGGCGATGATCGCCGAGCGCTTCAAGGTTCTCGCCGAGCCCATGCGGTTGAAGATCTTGCACGCGCTGTGGGACGACGAGCGCACGGTCGGCGAGGTGATCGAAGCCGTCAACGGCTTGCAGGCAAACGTGTCGAAGCATCTCGGCGTGCTTCAACAGGCGGGTCTGGTGAGCCGGCGGAAGGAAGGGCTGAGGGTCTTCTATCGGATCGCCGATCCCACCGTGTTCAATCTCTGCGAAGTGGTCTGCGAGAGCTTGCACGACCGACTGGCTTCACAGATCGGCGAGATCCAGCCCGCCGGCGCGCGCCGGCGCGCCTGAGTTCCCGGTCCTCACCGAACGGCGGCGCCGCGGGTGATCGGCTGAGCGCCGTGCTCGGGAGAGACGGGTGCGAGCGCGTCGCGCGCGTTCCCAGACGAGCATTCCGACGAGCATCGCCAACACGAAGAGCACGGATTGCCATAGGCCGTACGCGAGGCTTGCGACAGCGGGGCCTGGGCAAAATCCCGCCAGACCCCAGCCGATGCCGAACAGCGCCGACCCGCCGATCAATCCGCTGTCGATGCGCCGCGAGGCGGGAACATGGAATTCGGCTACGAAGAGCGGATGAGGCCGGCGAAGCAAGACTCGAAAGCCGACCGCCGCCACCGCCAAGGCGCCTCCCATGACGAAAGCGAGGCTCGGATCCCAGTCGCCAAAGAAGTCGAGAAAGTCGGTCACCTTCCGCGGGTTCACCATCTGCGAGATCGTGAGCCCCGCGCCGAACAGAGTGCCGGCGAGGAAGGAGCTGCAAAGCCGTCGCATGGTCAACCTCCGATGCCGTGTCGCATCACGAAAACGGTGACGGCACCGGCAGCCATGAAGGTCAGCGTGGCCGCCAAGGAACGGGGGGAGAGCCGAGCGAGACCGCAAACGCCGTGGCCGCTCGTGCAGCCGTTGCCGAGCCGCGTTCCGAACCCGACCAGCAGTCCCGCGAGCACGAGCTCGGGAGCGCTCGCCGCGATGATCGGCTGTGCGTCGTTGCCGGCCAGCCTCACGAGCCAGCATCCCGCGACGAGACCGAGCACGAAAGCCAGGCGCCACGATCGGTCGCTCTGGGCGCGGGCCACCAACCCGCCGACGATGCCGCTGACGCCGGCGATACGCCCGATGGAGAGGAGCAGCACGCAAGCCGCCAGGCCGATCAACGATCCGCCGAGCAGCGCCGAGTACGGGGTGAAGTGTTCCACGAGGGCCTCCGCTTGACTACAACACTATATTGATAGAGACTCATGCACTATAAACAAGCCGCACGACGTTTGCAATGTCGGCGGCGCTTCGTGGGCCGGGTAAGGAGGAGCGCATGCTGTTCCGCGAGCTCAACCGCAGCAAGTGCAAGACGTACCTGATCGCTTGCGAGGAGACGCGCCGCGCGGCGCTGGTCGATCCCCTGAAGGAGAAGCTCGAGCGCTACGTGGCCATGCTCGCGTATCACGGGCTGCGCCTCGAGGCGGTGATCGACACCCACACGCACGCCGATCACCGGACGGCGAGCTTCGATCTGCGCGAGTTGGTCGGTGCGACCGCGATCATGCATCGTCGGGCGCCCGCGCCGCACATCGACAGGCACGTCGACGACGGCGACACGATCGCGATCGGCAACCTGCGGATGCGGGTCTTGGCGACGCCCGGCCACACGCCCGACGGGATCTCTCTGGTATGCCCCGGCTGCGTGCTCACCGGTGACACGCTGATGATCCGCGGCACCGGGCCGATCGGATTTCGCCGGCGGAGACCCGGGGGCGCAGTACGATGCGATCACCGGCAAGCTGTTTTCGCCTGCCGGACGAGACGCTGGTCTTCCCCGCGCACGACTACCGCGGCAACCTCTCGTCGACGATCGGCGACGAGAAGCGCTCCAACCCGCGCCTCGCGGGACGCACCCGCGAGGCCTACATCGATCTCATGAACAACCTCGGCCTGCCGCTCCCCGACAAGATCCAGGAATGTCTGCAGCCGAACGAAACCGCGCTCGAGGACGATCGGCTGCGCTTCCCGACGCTCGCCGAGCTCAACAAGGTGCAGCAGCGCAACTCACGAGAAGTCAGCGCGGATCTCGCTTCGCCGGCTCCGCCATTGATCCTCGACGTGCGGGAGCCCGAAGAATTCGACGGTGAGCTCGGCCATATCCCGGGCGCCGTGCTGGTCCCGCTCAAGGATTTGCCGGGACGCGCGACGGAGATCGACGCGTACAAGGAGCGGCACGTGGTGGTCGTCTGCCGCGCGGGGGTGCGCAGCACGACCGGCGCCGCGATTCTCACCGGCCTCGGCTTCGAGCACGTCTCGAATCTGAAGGGCGGGATGCTCGATTGGAACGACCAGCGCCTGGAGGTCGAGCGGGGATCTCGCGACGATGGCTGACGCGGTCGCGGGAGAGTCCGCGACGGCGGTGCGGTGGGCAAAGGTCGTCGATCACGAGCGCTGCATCGGCTGCCACGCGTGCACGACGGCCTGCAAATCGGAGAACGAGGTCCCGCTCTCCGTCAACCGCACGTACGTGAAGTACGTCGACGTCGGCGTCTATCCTCATACCCGGCGGGCGTTCCAGGTCACGCGCTGCAATCAGTGCGAGGACCCGCCGTGTACGCACGTCTGTCCGACTACCGCGATGTACCAGCGCGGCGACGGCATCGTCGATTTCGACAAGCGGATCTGCATCGGCTGCAAGGCCTGCATCGCCGCCTGTCCCTATGACGCGATCTTCATCAACCCGGAGGACCATTCGGCGGAGAAGTGCAACTTCTGCGCGCACCGCATCGACGTCGGCCTCGAGCCGGCGTGCGTGGTCGTTTGTCCGGTGGACGCGATCCTCGTCGGCGACTTGAACGATCCCCGCTCCACGGTCGCGGCGATCGTCGGGCGCGAAGCCTTGTCCGTGCGCCGCCCCGAGAAAGAGACACGTCCCAAGCTCTTCTACAAAGGGGCGCATCAGGCGACGCTCGATCCGCTCGCTGCTCGCCGACCCGACGGCGGCATGTTCCTGTGGAGCGAACAAGGCACGCTGCCTCACCAGGTGACGTCCGGACATCCCGGGGCCGCCAACAGCTCGGCCGCCGCGCTGCTCGCCTACGACGTGCCACACCGCATGCCGTGGGACTGGCGGCTTTCGCTCTACACGTGGACCAAGGGCATCGCCGCCGGCGCATACCTGGTGCCCCTGACTGCTGGTTCTCGCCGGCGTGATCCCGGACGCGAGCCCGCTCTGGCGCTTCGCGGCGCCCGTGGTCGCCGGCGCCTTTCTGGCGCTCACCGGCGTGATCCTGATCGCCGATCTCGAGCACCCGCGAGCGCTTCTGGCTGATCTTCGCGCGCCCGCAATGGCGGAGCTGGCTCGTGCGCGGAGCGTTCATCATCGCTGGCTACGCGGTGGTCCTCGCTGCTGCACTTCGTGGCGAGCTTCCTCGATGCGGAGAGCGCGCAGCGCGCGCTCGCCGTCGCGCGGACTGCCGCTCGCGGCGCTGACGGCCGTCTACACGGCGTATCTTGTTCGCCCAGGCCAAGGCGCGTGATCTCTGGCAGAATCCGCTGTTGCCACCGCACTTCCTCGTGCAGGCGGCTGCTCGCCGGCGCCGCGACGATGCTGCCGCGTCGCGGCATTGGCTCGAGCCCGCCGCGCTCGTCCCGCTCGCATCGATGCTCGGCGCGAGCTCGCTACTCCACCTGTTGTTCGTCGCTCGGCGAGGTGACGCTCACCCACCCGACGGCGCACGCGCGTCTCGCGGTCGAGGAGATGACGGTCGGCGAGTATCGCGGATTCTTCTGGGTCGGCGTCGTGCTCGTCGCGCTCGCGGCGGCGGCACCGTGGCTCGGCGTGGCGGCGCGGCGCCGGCGCTCGCCGGCCTGCTCGCGCACGAGCACGCCTACGTGCAGGCCGGGCAGTCGGTGCCGCTCGCCTGAAGGGAGCACGACGATGGAAGCCAAGCCCAACACCGCGCGTATCGGCGGCTCAGTCGGCGACGGAGTCGCGCGGCGAGACGTACTATCCCGGTCCGAGCGGCATCCACCTCGCTGCGTTCCCGCCGAAGGAGCGCTGGGACGACTGGGTGGAGCTCGACTCGCGCGCCTGGCCGGAGCGCGTCGAGCGTCGCTACATGCTGGTGCCGACCACGTGCTTCAACTGCGAATCGGCTTGCGGTCTGCTCGCCTACGTCGACAAGGATTCGCTCGAGATCCGCAAGCTCGAGGGCAATCCCGAGCACCCCGCCTCACGCGGCCGCAACTGCGCCAAGGGCCCGGCGACTCTCAACCAGATCCACGACCCGCATCGCATCCTCTACCCCTTGAAGCGCGACGGCGCGCGCGGCGAAGGCAAGTGGCGGCAGGTCGGTTGGGACGAAGCGCTCGACGACATCGCGCTCCGTATCCGGAGGGCGATCGCCGAAGGCCGGCGAAACGAGGTCGTCTACCACGTCGGTCGGCCCGGCGAGGACGGCTATACCGAACGGGTGCTCGCCGCGTGGGGTCTCGACGGACACAACTCGCACACCAACATCTGCTCGTCGAACGGCCGCGCCGGATACCACTACTGGATGGGTTTCGATCGGCCGAGCCCCGACTATGCCAATGCCGACGTGATCTTGCTGATCAGCGCTCACCTGGAATCAGGCCACTATTTCAATCCCCACGCGCAGCGCATCGTCGAGGCGAAGCAGCGTGGCGCCAAATTGATCGTCTTCGACGTCCGGCTCTCCAACACCGCCACCCATGCCGACTACTGGGTCTCCCCATATCCCGGAACGGAGCCCGCGATCCTGTTGGCCATCGCCGGCCATCTCATCCGGCAGCGCCGCTACGACCGCGAGTTCGTCCGCCGCTGGTGGAACTGGCGCGAATACCTGCGGGCGCGCCACCCCGGCGGACAAGAGACCTTCGAGCGTTTCGAGGCCGAGCTCGCTCGCGAATACGAGAGCTACACGTTCGAGTTCGCCGCCAAGGAGTCGGGGATCGATGCCGAGACGATCGCCGAGGTGGCCGAGATCGTGGCGCGCGCCGGCACGCGACTGGCGACGCACACGTGGCGGAGCGCCGCGGCGGGAAACCTGGGCGGCTGGCAGGTGTCGCGCACGCTCTTCCTGCTGAACGCGCTCCTCGGCGCGATCGGCACGGAGGGGGGCACGCATCCCAACGTCGCCAACAAGTTCGTGCCGCGCCCGATCCACGTTCCCGCGCATCCCCAGGTGTGGAACGACCTCAACTGGCCGACCGAGTATCCGCTGGCGATGAACGAGATGTCGATGCTGTTGCCGCATCTTCTGAAGGATGGGCGCGGACGGCTCGATGTATATTTCTCGCGCGTCTACAACCCGGTCTGGACCAATCCCGACGGCTTCACCTGGATCGAGGCGCTCACCGACGAGAAGCTCGTCGGCCTTCACGTCGCGCTGACGCCGACGTGGAGCGAGACGGCATACTTCGCGGACTACGTGCTGCCGATGGGCCTCGGTGCCGAACGACACGACATCCATTCCTACGAAACCCACGATGCGACAGTGGCTCGGCTTCCGACAACCCGTCCTGCGCGCGGCTCGAGAGCGGCGCGGTGAGCGCGATCACCGACACGCGGGCCGCGAACCCCGGAGAGGTTTGGGAAGAGAACGAGTTCTGGATCGAGCTCTCCTGGAGAATCGACCCGGACGGCGCGATGGGCATCCGCCGGCATTTCGAATCCAGGAAGAACCCGGGCACCAAGCTCGGCGTCGAGGAGTACTACGGCTTTCATCTTCGAGAACTCCGTGCCGGGGCTCGCCGAGCGCGCCGCGAAGGAGGGATTGAAGCCGCTCGAGTACATGCGCCGCTACGGGAGCTTCGAGGTGCAGCCGCAAGAGCGGCGCGCTGCACGAAGAACCGGTGCCTCTGGCGGAGCTCGACGACGTGCGCGTCGACGACCTCGGCGCGTCTACACGCGCGACGGCGAAGCCGGCGGGCGCGAACATCGTGCCTTTCCCGACTCCTGATCCCGACGCCGACGGCAGGCGGCTCGTCGGCGTCGAGATCGACGGAGAGCCGCGGCGCGGGTTTCCCACGCCGAGCGGGCGCCTCGAGTTCTACTCCTCCACGCTCGACCGCTGGGGTTGGCCGGAGTACGCGCTGCCGACGTACATCCGGAGCCACATCCATCCCGAGCGGCTCGAGGATGGACAGATGCCGCTCATCCCGACGTTCCGCATACCGGTGCAGATCCACACCCGTAGCGCCAACTCCAAGTGGCTGGACGAGATCGCCCACACGAACCCGTTGTGGATCCATCCCCGAGATGCCGAGCGCTTGTCGCTCCGCACGGGCGCGCTGGTCCGCGTCGAGACCGAAATCGGCTACTTCGTGGTGAAGGCCTGGGTCACGGAAGGAATCCGGCCGGGTATCGTCGCTTGTAGTCATCACATGGGACGTTGGAAGCTCGACGGGGAAGGGCAGCGACAGCTGATGGCGACGGTCGCGCTCGCCCGCGAGGGCGGGCGCTTCAGTCTGCGCCGCAAGGCCGGCGTGGCGCCGCATGACAGCGTGGACCCGGACACGCGGCGGATCTGGTGGACCGACGCCGGCGTCCACCAGAACCTGACCTTCCCCGTGCATCCCGATCCGATCTCCGGGATGCACTGCTGGCACCAGGCGGTGCGCGTGAAGCGCGCCGAGGCCGGCGATTCGTACGGCGACGTCTCCGTCGACGTCGACAAGGCCCATGAAGTCTACCGGCGCTGGCTCGAGATCACGCGCCCCGCCGCGCGCGTCTCCCCGGACGGTACGCGGCGGCCCTACTGGTTGCTGCGGCCGCTCAAGCCGTCGCGCGACGCGTATCGGTTGCCCGCTGCCGACGCTTCTCCATAATCGGGGCGTGAAGGCGACCTCCGATACGACCGTCGCTCGGGATCGCCTCACGAGAAGGCAGCGACCGAGGCGGCGCGAGAGGCGGTAGCTCGGCTTCGCGGCGACGTGCTCGCGGGCATCACGACCGGCATCCTCGCGGTTCCGCAGGGGATCGCCTTCGCGCTGATCGCGCACGTACCGCCCGAGCACGGCCTCTACGCGATGATCGTGCCGACGATCGTCGCGGCGCTCATCCGCAGCTCTCCGTTCCTCGTCACCGGGTCGACGAACACCTCCGCGCTGGTGATCGGCGCTCTCGTAGCGTAGCTTCGCGCCGGCGCCGCGGAAGCGGTGCCCACGATGCTGCTGATCACGCTGCTGATGGGCGCTGATCCAGGTGATCGCGCGGGCGCGCTTCGCCTCGGCGCCTTCGGTCGTTACGTGTCGCAGGCGGTGCTCGTCGGCTTCACGCTCGGCGCCGCGACTCTGATCTTCACCGACCAGATCCACAACGTGCTCGGCGTGCCGGTCGAATCGTCGCCGCGGCTTGATCGAGACCTTCGAAAATCTGCGTGCCGAAGCTCCGGATGTGCGGACCCGCGAGCGCTCGCCATCGCGGTCGTCACCTGGGCGATCGTGCTCGGCTGCGCGCGGATCTCGCGAGTGATCCCGGGCGCGATGATCGCGATCGTCGTCACGGCGGCGGGCGCGACGATGCTCGGCTGGGAGGACGGCCCTCTCCGGTGCGAGTCGTCGGTGACGGTCCCAAGGGGCTTGCCGGCCGTGACGGTGCCGCCCGTCTCCCTGTCGCGCGTCGACCAGGTGCTGCCGGCGAGCTTCGCGATCGCCGTGCTCGGCATGGTCGAGGCGATCTCGATCGGCAAGGCGCTGTCCGCTCGTGCGCAGGTGAAGTTCTACGCCAACCAGGAGCTGCGTCGCGAAGGGCGTGGGCAACGTCGTCGGGCGCGTTCTTCGGCTGCATGCCGACGTCCGCGAGCTGGACGCGCAGCGCGATCAACCTGCAGATGGGCTCGAAGACGCGCTGGGTCGGAGTCGTCTCGGGTTTCACGGTGCTGGCGATCATGATCGCCTTCGGCCCGGCCGCGCGCTACGTGCCGCGCGCGTGCCTGGGCGCGATCATCATGTGGATCGCCGCGCTGATGGTGGATCTAGCGACGGCGCGCTACGTGTGGCGGTGGAGCCGGACGGACGCGGTGGTGCTGGTGATCACCTACGTCTCGACGATCGTCTTCCAGATCCAGTACGCGATCTACCTCGGCATCGTCATGTCTCTGGTGATGCTCGTGCGCCGAGTCGGCGAGCTACAGGTGGTCGAGATGATGGAAGTGGCGCCGCGCATCTACCGCGAGATCGAGATCGACGCCGCAGACGGGATCGAGCGCGCTCGTGCTGCTGGCTCTCGAGGGCGATCTCTTCTTCGGAGTCGTCGAGGAGCTCGAGGAGCATCTGTCGCGGATCGCCGCCAACGGCGCGCGGGCGATCATCATCCGCATGAAGCGCGCCCACGCGATCGACGCCACGGCCGCTGAGGTCGCTGGCCAACTTCGCCATCCAGTTCCAGGCGAAGGGCGGTCGCTTGATGCTCTGCGGTCTGAAACCGGAGCTCCACGCGCAGGTGCTGCGCTCGCACCTGGGCGAGGTGCTCGGGCGCGAGAACGTGCTGCTCACCGAAAAGCGCCACTCGGTGTCGTTGCGCCGCGCGATCGAAACGGCGCGGCGAGATCTGCTCGCTGCGGGCATCGGGCACCAGCCGTTGGCGCGCTCCGCCGGGGCCGAGTCGGCGGACGGCTCGGCGTACAGCATCTGAGGCCGGGCTTGACTCGATCCACGACAGCCCCGAACAACTGAGCCCATGCGCTGCTCGGCGTGCAGTCACGAGAATCGGCCGCTCGCAAAATTTTGCGCCGGCTGCGGCGCGCCGCTGGCGCGACGCTGCGCGAGCTGCTCCGCAGAGCTGCCGGCGGCGGCGCGCTTCTGTGACAGCTGCGGGACCCCTGTCGAGGCAGCGGCGGCGGCCGCCGCGCCGGCGCGGACTCCCGGCTCCTACACGCCGCAGCATCTCGCCGAAAAGATCCTCACCAGCCGCAGCGCCCTCGAGGGGGAGCGCAAACAGGTGACCGTGCTCTTCGCCGACGTCGCGGGCTTCACCGCGCTGTCGACCCGTCTCGACCCGGAAGACTTGCACGCCGTGATGGACGGCTGTTTCCGCCACGTGATGGAGGCGGTGCACCGTTACGAAGGCACGGTGAACCAGTTCACGGGGGACGGCGTCATGGCACTGTTCGGCGCGCCCATCGCGCACGAGGACCACGCGGCGCGTGCGGTGGCCGCATCCTTGGCCATCCAGAAGGCGCTCGCGGCGTACGGTGCCGATCTACGTCGTACGCGCGGCGTCGAGTTCGGCCTGCGTATCGGTCTCAACACCGGCCCGGTGGTGGTCGGCAAGATCGGCGACGACCTGCGCATGGATTACACGGCGCAGGGCGAGACCGTGAATCTGGCCGCGCGTCTGCAGCAAGCGGGGACGCCCGGAGCCGTGCTGATGAGCGAGACGACCGCGCGCCTGGTTCGCCGGGCGTTCGTCACGGAAGACCGCGGCGAGATCACGCTCAAGGGCATCGATCATGCGGTGCGCGTCTACGCGGTGACCGGGGAGAGCCGGCGGCAAAGCCGCTTCGATGCGCTTCTCGAGCGCGGCCTGACGCCCTTGGTCGGGCGGGAGCGCGAGCTCGTCTTCCTCGAGGATTGCCTGGCACGCGCGAGGGAGGGACGCGGGCAAGCGATATCGCTGGTCGGCGAAGCAGGGGTAGGGAAGTCGCGGCTCGCTTACGAGCTCGGTCGGCGGGCGCAATCGTCGGGCGTGGTGGTTCGCAAGGCCGAGTGCTTGCCGCATGGCGAAGCGGCGCCGTTTCGCGCCGCCGTCGAGCTTCTGCAGGCGATCCTGCACCTCGAGGAGAGCGCCGCGGCGAGCACGCGCGCCGAGACGTTGCAGGCGGCTGTCGCCGAGCTCGACCCGACGCTCGCCTGGGTAGTACCGTACGCCAAGCTGCTGCTCGCGCTGCCGGCCCCGGAGCTCGAGGCAGAAGGCCTCGATCAAGCGCAGCGCAAGCAGCGGACGCTCGAAGCGGTGAAGGGACTGATCTTCCGCTGCGCCGACGAACGGCCGCAGCTGCTGCTCGTCGAAGACCTGCAATGGGTCGACCGCAGCTCCGAGGAGGCCCTTCATGCCCTCGTAGGCGCGCTCGCCGACCGGCGCATTCTTCTCCTCTGCACGTATCGGTCCGGGTACGCGCCTCCGTGGCAAGAGCGGAGCTTCCACCATCGCCTGGCGCTCGAGGAGCTCGTGGCCGGCGACGCCGCTCGTATGGTCGAAGCGCTGCTGCCCGGCTCGGACGCGCAGCCGCTGCGCGAGCTGGTGGCGGCGAGGGCGGAAGGCAATCCGCTGTTCGTGGAGGAGCTTGCCGGGTTTCTCCGCGACCAAGGAGAACGGTGGCTCGCGGGCCGCCGACGCGGTGCCGGAGACGATCCACGATCTGTTGACCGCACGCATAGATCGGCTCCCTGATGTGCCGAAGCGCGTGCTGCAGCGCGCTTCGGTGCTCGGCCGGGAGTTCCCGCTGCGACTTCTCGAGTCGGTGAGCCCCGCCGGCGAAGACGTGCGCGGTGCGGTGAATGAGCTCGTCGCCCGCGAGCTGCTGGACGAGAAGCAGCTCTTCCCGGAGGTGCGGCTCTCCTTCGCACAGGCGCTGATCCGCGACGTCGCCTACCGCGGGCTGCTGCTCAAGTCACGGGCGGAAATACATGCGCGGGCAGGCCTGGCCCTGGAAACTCTCTACGCGGACCGCCTCGACGAGGTGCTGCACGATCTCGCGCGTCACTTCGGCGAGAGCGGCGAGCCGGCGCAAGCATTGCGCTACCGGCTGCGCGCGGGGTTGCGCGCGGCGAGCCTGTTTGCCTACGAGGATGCCGAGGCGGACCTGCAGGCCGCGCTCGCGCTCGTCGACGCCCACCCCGACCTGGCGGGCGAGCGCGGCGAGGTGCTCGATCGCCTCGGCGAGGTGGTCTTTGCGAGCGGCCTCATCGGCACCGCGCTCGAGCACTGGACTCGAGCCCTCGTCGCATCGGGCACCTCAGGGCGTAAAGTCGCAGATTTGTATCGCAAGCGGGCGGCGGCGCACTGGGCCGCAGGCCAAACCGATCGCGCGCTCGCCGACCTCGAGAGCGCGCGCGGCGCCCTCGGCGCCGAGCTCGAAACGATCGAAGGGGCGCGCATCGCGCAGGAGCTCGCCCGCATTCACTTCCGCCTCGGCGACAACCGCCGCGCCACCGAATGGGCCGATCAGGCTCTCGCACTCGGCGAGCGCCTCGGCGCTGCCGACGTCGTCTCGCATGCCTACAACACCCTCGGGGTCGCCGCGGCGCGGGCTGGAGAGCTCGAGCGCGGCGCGACGATGGTGGAGAAGAGCTTGGCGACGGCCTTGGCCAGCGATCTCGGCGCGGTTGCCTGCCGCGCCTACGCGAACCTGGCGGTGATGTTTACCAGCCTCGATCACCGCCGCTCGGAGCAGTATTGCCGAGAAGGCTTGGAGCTGGCGCGCCGCATCGGCGACCAGCTGCAGCAATCGTGGCTGTACTGTGCGCTTGCCGGCGGCCATTGCACGCTCGCCGGGGATTACGACGAGGGTGTGCGCGCGGCGCAGGCCGCGATCGAGCTCGATCGCCGGCTCGGACAGCAGAGCCATCTGCCGATCCCGATCATCATCCTCGCGCAGATCTACCAGTGCCGCGGCGACTATGCGCGCAGCGCCGAGCACTACCGTGAAGCGCTCGGCCTCGCGGAAGCGCTCGGTGAGCCGCAGCTGTTGTTCCCCTGCTACGACGGCCTCGCCACGCTCGCCATCGAGGAAGGCGACGAGGAGGAGGCGGAGCGTTGGCTTTTGCGAAGCCGCGCGGTGCAGGAGGCGGCGGGCTGGTCGAGCGACAGCTTTCTCGCCCTCCCGTTTCTCTGCTAGAGGTTGCGCGGAGGGACTATGGAACACATCACCGTTGGATCCCCCGCGCCGTCGTTTCGTTTGCCGACCGCGCAGGGCGGGGAGGTCGGTCTCGCCGACTATCGCGACCGGAAGAACGTGGTCGTCTGGTTCACCAAGGGCATGGGTTGTCCATTCTGTCGCTCGCAGATGACGCAGATCTCGCGGGCGTATCCGGAGATGCAAAAGCTCGACGGCGAGGTGCTCGAGGTCACGGTATCGCCCGTGCGGCGGGCCCGCATCTACGCGGAGAAGTTCCAGCTGCCGTTCCCCTACCTCTGCGACCCTGATTACGAGGTGCGTCAGAAGTGGGGCGTCGCATCACGCTCGCACGGCGTCGGCCACTACGTCTCCGCTCTCGTGAAGGGGATGAGGACCCCCGTTCCCGCCAACGACTTCGGCACCTTCGCTCCGCCGCTCGACGAATTGCCTCGCATACTGAGCGACGACGACATGGGGTTCTTCATCGTCGACAAGCAGGGGATCGTGCGCTACGCGACGACGGGCATGTACCGGATCGACAGCTCGGGTGTGTCGATCCCGGGCAACGAAGAGATCCTGCGCGAGCTCGGCAAGCTCGCGGCGTAGATCGGGCGTCCTCCAGCCGTTGCGCGCACGCTTCGAAGACTACGAGCTGAGCGACGATGCGGCGCAGCTCGACCTCGATCGCGTCCACGCTCTGCTACGCGACACGTACTGGGCCGCCGGCCGATCCCGCGAGCAGATCGCGCTCACCCTCGAGCACTCGCTCTGCTTCGGCGTTTTTCACGGCGGCCGGCAGGTCGGTTTGGCTCGTGTTCTCACCGACCAAGGGGCGTCGAGCTACCTCTGCGACGTGGTGATCGATCCCGAGCATCGCTCGCGGGGTCTGGGTGGCTGGCTGATGCGCTCGATCCTCGACCACCCCGCCGTGGCACGAACGCGCATGCTGCTGGTCACTCGAGACGCGCAGGATTTCTACCGCCGGCTTGGATTTGCGACGCATCCCTTCGAGTGCATGGTGCGGGCCGAGCGGGGCGCGGCGACCGATGACTGAGACGACGATCACTCGCGCCGGGCTCCACGTTCGAGTCGATCGGTGAGCCGCACGAGCGCGGCAGCGAGGTCCGGGCGAAGCGCCAATACCTCTCGCAGGGGATCGTGGCGCCGAGCCTCGATCCGCGCCGGTACCGTGGCGATCGTGAAGTTTCGCGGCTGCAACCCCGGCCCGACTTCTTCCCAGTCGAGCGGCGTCGAAACCGGAGCCCCCGGCAGCGGGCGAGCGCTGAAGGGCCCGGCGATCGTCTGGCCTTGGCGGTTTTGTAGGTAGTCGAGGTACACGCGTCCGCCGCGCTCGCTCATCTTGCGCGCGATCGTCGAGATCTCGGGGTGCTCGCGGTTGACGAATCGCGCCAGCAGCTCGCCGAGGGTCCGCGACTGCTCGTGGGTGAACTGTGCGCCGAGCGGCACGAGCACGTGTAGGCCGGTGGAGCCGCTCGTCTTGACGAACGCCGGAAGCTCGATCGCGTCGCAGAGCCGGCGTAGCGCGAGCGCGAGCTCGACGACGTGAGTGAACGGCGCGCCTTTGGGATCGAGATCGAGGATGCACCAATCGGGCCTTTCCAGCCGTCCGACCCGGCTCGACCAGAGATGGAGCGGAATCGTGCCGAGGTTCACCACGTAGAGGAGGGAGTCGACGTCGTCACAGACGAAGTAGTCGATCTCGCGTCCCGCGTGCTCGCTCCACACCCGCTCGGTGCGGACCCATGGCGGTACGAACCCAGGCGCGTCCTTCTGGAAGAACGACTTGCCGTGAATGCCATCGGGAAACCGCGTGAGGACGAGAGGCCGATCGCGGAGATAGGGCAGGAGCCAGGGAGAGATGCGCCGGTAGTACTCGATGAGGTCTCCCTTCGTGTAGCCGTCTTGCGGCCAGAAGATCTTGTCGAGGTTGCTGAAGTGGCTCGTGCGTTCTGGTCGCGGCGGCGTCGGCGCTGGCGCAGGCGCAAGCGAAGTCGGCGGGTAGCCCTCCGCCGTACACTCTTCGGGTTTCTTTTCGGGACGCAGGCGCAGAAACACGGGGTGGCGCAAATGTCCATCCCGCGTCCATTCCCGGTATCGCACCTCGCAGACGAGGTCCGGCTTCACCCAGGCGTGACCTCGCCCGGTCGGCAACGGTCCCGAGAAAGGCGGCGCGGCCTGGCGGCGAGACTGCAGCGCCTCGTGCAGCGCCGCAAGCAGGCGGTCGTCGAAACCCGTGCCCACTCGTCCCGCGTAGCGAAGGCCGGCCTCGGTGCGTACGCCGAGGTGGAGGGCACCGAAGCCCGCGCGAGCGCCTTTCGGAGCCGTGAACCCGACGATCGCGAAGTCTCCGACTCGTTCGTGGCGTACCTTCAGCCAATCCGCGGAGCGCCCGGCGCGATACGGCGAAAGCTTTCGCTTGGCGATCATGCCTTCGAGCTCCATCTTCTCGATGGAGGCGAACAGCTCCTCGCCGCGTTCGTCGACGTAGTCGGCGAAGCGCAGCGGCCCTGCCTGAGACAACAGATCCCTCAGTACCTGCTTGCGAGTGAGCAGCGGGAGTGGTCGCAGGTCGTAACCTTCGACGCCGAGCAGGTCGAACAGGAAGGCCGTAGCGGGAGTCTCGACTGCGCCCCGCTCGCTGTCGACGGCGCGGCGCATTTGCGCGCGCTTCTGCAGGCGCTGGAAGCTTGGCCGGCCACGCTCGTCGAGCACCACGACCTCGCCGTCCATCACCACGTCGACCGGCAATGCAGCGACGGCACGAGCGATCTCGGGAAACGTCGTCGTGACATCGCTGCCGTGGCGATAGAGAAGCAGCGGCTGCCCGTTCTCGCGCGCGACGAGCAACCGGTAGCCGTCGTACTTGAGCTCGAAGACCCATTCACTCCCCGAGAACGCTAGCTCGCGAGACTCGGCAAGCATGATCTGGACATCGCGCGGGTGGACACGTCGCCTCGGAGCACCGAGGCTCTCCACGCGCAGGGTCCGGCTGCCCGCCGACCGGACTTGGCGCCGACGGGTCTTCGGGTTGGCGGGCATCGGCGCGCTATGCTAACAGAAAGGTCCATGCCTGCACGCGCCATCGGCTCGGCCACCGTGTCGTTCGGGATGGTGTCGATTCCGATCAAGCTCTATTCCGCCACCGAGGCGGCGGCTGCGATCACCTTCAATTGGCTGCACAAGAAATGCAGCTCGCGGCTGAAGCAGCAGTACTATTGTCCCAAAGACAACGAAGCCGTGGCACGCGACGACATGATCAAGGGCTATGAGTTCGCCAAGGACCAGTACGTCACCTTCACCGCCGACGAGCTCAAGGCGCTCGAGGAAGAGGCGACCCAGACTGTCGAGATCAGCGAGTTCGTGCCGATCGAAAAGATCGACCCCATCTACTTCGACCGCCCCTACTACCTCGGCCCCGACAAGGGCGGCGACAAGGCCTACCGGTTGCTTGCCAGGGCGATGCAGCAGACCGGGCGAGCCGCCCTGGGGCGCTACGCGGCGCGGGGCAAGCAGTACCTGGTGATGCTCCGTCCGATCGGCGATGCGCTGGTGATGCAGCAGCTTCACTACGCCGACGAGATTCGCCCGCGCACGGAGGTGCCCCTCGGCGACGGTCAAGTGAAGGATGCCGAGCTGAAGCTCGCGGTGCAGCTCGTCGAGCAGATTTCCACCGACGACTTCCGGCCCGAGAGCTACCAGGACGACGTGCGCGTGCGCATGCGCGAGCTGATCGAGAAGAAGGTTGCGGGCGAGGAAATCTCCGTCGCTCCCGCCGAGACTCACCAGGGGGCGCAGATCATCGATCTCATGGAGGCTTTGAAAGCAAGCCTCGTTTCCAGGGGTGATTCGGAACGAGGTCAGCAGGCGCCGACAGTCGCCTCCGTGGCCGCAGCCTCAGAGAAGCGCAGGCCGGCGAAGCGTGCGCCGAGCGCCGCTTCGACGCGCAAGGGTGCGCGGGAGAAGACCTCCAAGTCTTCGGGAGCATGACCGGCTACACCTCGCGCGAGGTGGCGAAGCTTCTCGGTCTTCCGGTCGGGCGCATCCGCAGTTTCGTACGTAGCGGCTTCCTCGCTCCCGATCGCGGCGCTCGCCGCGAGCTGCGCTTTTCGTTTCCGGACCTGGTCCTGTTGCGTGCCGCCAAGGAGCTGATCGATCAACGGATCCCGCCGCGTCGCGTGCGGGCTGCGCTGCAAGGGCTGAAGCGCGATCTGCCGACGGACCGGCCGCTGAGCGCGCTGTCGATCGCCGCCGAAGGCAACCGCATCGTCGTGCGGGAAGGCCGGCGGCGCTGGAACGCGGAGTCGGGTCAGCAGCTGTTCTCGTTCGACGTCTCCGAGCTCGCCGAGCGCGTCGCCCCCCTCGCGGAGCGGCGGGCGGAGGAGGCGGAGAGCTCGACGGCGGGCTTGGCAGCCGAAGAATGGTACGAGCTGGGTTGTGAGCTCGAGACCGCGAGCTCCGACAAGGCGTGCGATGCGTATCGCCGCGCGATCGAGCTCGACCCTGCCCATGCCGATGCCCACACCAACCTCGGTCGCTTGCTACACGAGGCGGGCCAAGTGGCCGCCGCCGAGACGCACTATCGGCGCGCTCTGGCCGTGAGACCGAGCGACGTCACGGCCGCGTTCAACCTGGCGGTGGCATTCGAGGACGAAGGACGCGCGGAGGAGGCCGTGACCGCCTACCAACGCGTGCTCGCCGAGGACCCGCGCTACGCCGACGCACACTACAACCTCGCGCGCCTCTACGAGCATTTGGGGTGCGACGTGGCGGCCGTGCGGCACCTCAAGGCCTATCGCAAGCTCGTGCGACGCTGACGCCGACGACGCACCCGGTCGTGGAAGGATTGCACGGGACAAAGGAGCTTGCGGCGGCGACGGTCACACCGCCGCAGTCGGTGCGTCGCGCGCTCGGCGATCTACGCCGTGCGCACCAGCAGAGCCGCCGGGAGTTTCCGCGCGCTCTGGCGGTGGGGCTGCTCGCGGGGCTCGCCGCGGTCGCGTTTCGCGGCTCGCTCGAGTGGCTCGATCAGTTGCGGGATCGAGCCGTCGATGCGGCGCATCTCGATCCGCTGTGGCGCCTTCCAGCGCTGCTCGTACTGACGGCGTTCGGTGCCGGGGCGTCGGTTTTTCTGGTCGAGCGGTTCGCCCCGGAAACTTCGGGCAGCGGCATTCCGCACGTCAGTGCCGTGCTGCACAGCTTCCGCGCCATGCGCTGGCAGCGGATACTCGTCGTCAAGTTTCTCGGAGGCATTTGCGCAATCGGGGCGGGCCTAGCGCTCGGTCGCGAGGGACCGACCGTGCAGATGGGCGCGGCCATCGGCGCGATGGTGAGTGGTTGGTTTTCCGCGACCCCGCACGAGCGGCGCGCACTCATCGCCGCGGGATCCGGTGCGGGTCTCGCCGCCGCCTTCAACGCACCGCTCGCGGGGCTGGTGTTCGTGCTCGAAGAACTGCAGCGCAATTTCGCCGCCCGCGTCTTCGCTGCCACCCTGCTGGCCGCCGCAGTTGCGGACGTGACCACGCGTCTCTTCCTCGGTCAGCTTCCCGTGTTCCATATGGGATCGGCGGCGATTCCGTCGCTGCACGACGCTGCCGGCGTCGGTGCTGACGGGCGTGCTGGCCGGTGGGCTTGGCGTCGCGTTCAATCGCGCGCTGCTCGGGAGCCTGGATTTCTTCCAGGGCCTTCGAGCTCGACCCGGCTGGGTTTACGCGAGTGCCGTCGGTTTTGCGATCGGCGTAGTCGCTTGGATCGCGCCGCACGCAGTCGGCGGCGGTGAGGGTCTGGTGGTCGAAACGCTCGCCGGGCGGACTCCCGGGTGGATGCTTCCTCCGTACTTCTTGCTGCGGTTCGCGCTCACCATGGCGAGCTACGGATGCGGCGCGCCCGGCGGAATCTTCGCCCCGCTTCTCGTGCTCGGCGCCGAGATCGGGCTCGGCGTCGGCAAGCTCGGACATTGGCTGTTCCCCCTGGCGATGGCGCACCCGGAGACGTTCGCGATCGTCGGCATGGCGGCCTACTTCTCGGCGATCGTGCGCGCTCCGCTCACCGGCATCGTGCTGATCGTCGAGATGACCGGTAACTACTTGTTAGTCCTGCCCCTGCTGGTCGGCTGCTTGACTGCGTATGCCGTCGCCGATCTCCTCGGCGACCCGCCGGTCTACGAAGCGCTTCTCGAACGCGACCTGCTCAGGGGAAATGCCACAGAAGTGAGGGTGGGGTCGGCCACCGTCCCTTGAACGATGTGTAACCGGCAAACTGGTTGTGCTCCACTTCAAGCTTGCTACAAGGAGGATCGGGCCGAGAATCGAAACCACGTCGTGCGAGGTGCGCCATGGCGAAGGACACGCTGACCATCACCGACAACCGCACCGGCAAGCAGTACGAGATCCCGATCGAGCACGGCGCGATCCGCGCGATCGATCTGCGCCAGATCAAGACCGACGCCGACGACTTCGGCCTCATGACCTACGACCCGGCGTTCACCAACACGGCGTCGTGCAAGAGCCGCATCACCTACATCGACGGCGACAAGGGCATCCTCCGCTACCGCGGCTACCCGATCGAGGAGCTCGCCGAGAAGAGCAACTACCTCGAGACCGCCTACCTGATCGTCAAGGGCGAGCTGCCCGAACCGGCAGCACTTCGCGATGTGGAAGCACAACATCACGATCCACACGATGGTCCACGAGAACGTCAAGAAGTTCATGGACGGCTTCCGCTACGACGCGCACCCGATGGGCATGCTGGTCGGCACGATCGGCGCGCTCTCGACCTTCTATCCCGACGCCAAGAACATCTACGACCTCGAGTCGCGCCGCCTGCAGACCCGCCGCCTGATCGGCAAGATGCCGACGCTCGCGGCCTTCGCGTACCGCCACAGCCGCGGCCTGCCCTACGTCTATCCGGACAACGAGCTCTCCTACACCGGCAACTTCCTGTCGATGCTCTTCAAGATGACCGAGCTCGACTACAAGCCGAACCCGGTGCTCGAGCGCGCGCTCGACGTGCTGTTCATCCTGCACGCCGACCACGAGCAGAACTGCTCGACCAACGCCGTGCGCAGCGTCGGCAGCTCGCACGTCGATCCGTACTCGGCGGTCGCGGCGGCGGCCGCCGCGCTCTACGGCCCGCTGCACGGCGGCGCCAACGAGGCGGTCATCCGCATGCTGAAGGAGATCGGCTCGGTCGACAAGGTCCCGGCGGCGATCAAGAAGTTGAAGGCGGGCGAGGGCCGCCTGATGGGCTTCGGCCACCGCGTCTACAAGAACTACGATCCGCGCGCCAAGATCATCAAGCGAGATCGCCTACGAGGTCTTCGAGGTGACCGGCAAGAACCCGCTGATCGACATCGCCCTCGAGCTCGAGCGCATCGCGCTGCAGGACGACTACTTCGTCAAGCGCAAGCTCTACCCGAACGTCGACTTCTACTCGGGCATCATCTACCAGGCGATGGGCTTCCCGATGACGATGTTCCCGGTGCTGTTCGCCATCCCGCGCACGTCCGGCTGGCTCGCGCAGTGGGCCGAGATGGTGCGCGACCCGGAGCAGAAGATCGCGCGGCCGCGCCAGATCTACATCGGCGAGGAGGAACGGCGCTGGTTGCCGATCGCGCAGCGACCGGAGCCGTCGTCGCGAGAAGACGCGGTGACCGGGCAGATCTGACGCCCCCGGTTAACCCTTGTCCTTCTTCAGCGCCTCGTCGACCATGGCCTTCATGCCCTCGAGCGAGCGGTTGGTACCGGGTACGCGCTTGCCGTTGATGAAGAACGTTGGCGTACCCTGAACGTCGACGTCGCGCCCGAGGGTCGAGGTCTTCGCGCACGATCTTCTCCGTCTCGGGACTGGCGACGTCCGCATCGAACTTCTTCATGTCGAGACCGAGCAGCTCCGCTTTCTTGCGGATCTCGTCCATCGTCAAGTTCTTCGAGATCTTGAACAGCTCGTCGTGCATTTCCCAGAACTTGCCCTGATTGCGAGCCGCGATCGATGCCTTGGCGGCGTTCAACGCATTCGGGTGGATCTGCTCGAGCGGGAACTGCTTGTAGACGAAACGGACATCGGTGGGATACGCGGCGAGCACCTGGTCCACGAGACCCGTGGACTGAGCGCAGAAGGGGCACTGGAAGTCACTGAACTCGACAATGGTGACCGGCGCGGCCTTCGGTCCGCGAATCGCCGAGTTGCCGAGCGCGATCTGGTAGATCTTGTTGGGGTCGATCTGCGGCCGTGCCGCCGCCGCGGCGGGCATCTGCTGCAGTTTGGTCTGGATGTCCTTGAGGACCTTATCCTGCTCGTCGAGCCGCTCGAGGATCTTCTTCTGCGTGTCTTTGATCTCGGAAAGATCCGAGGCGCGTGCGGGCGTCAGCGAAGTTGCCATAGCCACACCCAGTACGCCTGGTAGCCAACGTCTATTCATCTCTAGGGCATCCCCCTTGTCGTGCGAGGCGAACTCAATATAAGCGTTCCGTTCCGACGAAAGTCAATTCACCTCTAAGGAGGAATCCATGAAGCTCTATACCGTGCCGCTCAGCAATTTCGGCAACAAGTCGGTGATCGTCGCCTATGAGAAGAACCTAAACGTCGAGATCGTCCCACCTCCTGGGGAGCTCAAATCCGCCACGTATCTTGCCATCAACCCACTCGGCAAGATCCCGGCGCTCGAGGTCGATGGCACGGTCATCCCCGAGTCTGAGGTGATCAACGAGTACCTCGAAGACAAATTCCCGAATCCGCCGCTGCTACCGAAGGACCCCGTGGGGCGTGCGCATGTACGCGGCTTCACTCGCCATCACGACCTCTACGTCGATCCACCGATGCGGGCGCTGTTTTTTCAGATGGATCCGAAGACGCGCAACGCCGAGGTCGTGAAGCAGAGCCTCGCCGGCGTCGACAGCGCACTCGACTACCTCGAACCACGAATCGGCTCGCCGTGGGCGGCCGGGGAATCGTTCACACTCGCCGACTGCGCTCTGGCACCGTCGATCTGGTACGTGGGCAGGATCATGCCGGCCTTCGGCGCCGGCGATCCCTTCGCCAAACGGCCGAAGCTGAAGGCGTGGTTCGAGCGCGTACAAGAGCGCCCCTCCGTGAAGCGAGCGCTCGACGCGCAGGCGAAGGCGCTGGCCGAGATGATGAGCGGCAATCGGTGAACGGCTCGGCGTCCCCGTTCCGGAGGTGGAAGCGGGGAAGGTCGTCCGAGAGGGAGGCGTGAGCGAGGCCGAGCCGCAAGACGTCGGACGGTGGCCACTGCGTATCGCGATCGGCGCCGCTGCGGCGTTCGTGATCGGGCCGCTTGCCGCCCATTTTGGAGTCGTCCCGCCGTTCGCCGGCTTCGTCGCGTTCGTGCTCGGCGGCGTGGTGGGATTGTTCAATTCGGTGGCGGGGGTGGTCACCTTGCGGCGCGGTGCTCGCAACCGTGCCTTCGCGACGATCGCTCTGAGCCTGATTCCCGCGCTGGTGCTAGCTTTTGCGTCGGCGAGCGGCCTCGGCAAGCCGGCCATCAACGACATCACGAGTGATCTCGCCGAACCGCCCAATCTTCTCTACGCCCAGACTCAGCCAGGCAACCTCGGTCGCGACATGGTCTACCCGGAAGCGTTCAAAGACAGCGTCAGGTCGGCATATCCGGACCTCAAGCCGTTGACGCTGCCCGAGCCCCCGGACGTGGTGTTCGCGCGTGCCCTGCGTGTCGCGCAGCAGCGGCCTGGATGGGAAATCGCGTTCGTCAACGGTATGGGCCGGGTCTTCGAAGGAGTCGCGACCAGCGCCCTCTTTGGATTCAGGGACGATTTCGTGGTGCGGGTGCGGCCCGACGGCACCGGCTCGGTCGTCGACATGCGCTCCAAATCCCGCGACGGGAAAGGGGATCTCGGCGTCAACGCGGGGCGTATCCGGTCGTTTCTGAAGGACCTTTCCGCCGCCAAGTGAGGCGCCTCGTACGCGGCGACCCTACCGCTGTGGCCGCCCGTGGACGCAGCTTGTCCTCCTTCCGGGCTCTGATATATCCGCTTTTCTGGTGGCCCAGGAGACCCGCAAAGAGCGTCCGAAGATCACGTCGCTCTACCCTTGGCTCCGACGCGACTACTTCAAGGCCAGCGTCTCCTACATCGTCTCGATCGTCGTCCACGCTTTGATTCTGCTCTTCTTCGTCGCGACGGTGGTTCTCGACGGTGGCGGTGGCGTGGGCGACAGCATGGGCGGGAAGGGGGAGGCGTTCTCTACCCTGGTCGGCCACGGCATGCTCGACCAGCAGACCAATCGGACGGACGAGTCGAAGGCGCTGCAGGAGGAGATCGCCAAGGCCGTCGAGCAGGTGCAGCCGCTCCCCGAGGTGGCGAGTGAAGTGACGCCGGATCTATCGGACGTCGGCGTGAGGCTTTCGGACGTAGCCCCGAAGATCAATCCGCTGCCGATGGCTTCGGCGATGCGCAGCATGCCGTCGACCGGGGGCGGAATGGCGCTCGGGCCGGGCATCGGCGCGGGCGGCGGCCTCGGAGGCGGCATCGGCCGGGGGTTCGGCCGCGGTTTCGGCGATTTCGTCGGGTTGCTCGAAAAGGTCGGCTTCGACGTCGTCTTCGTGATCGACGCCACCGACAGCATGGATTTCGTGATCGACGCAGTGAAGCAACAACTCTCCAACCTGGTCGAGACGATCCGCAAGCTCGTGCCGAACGCGCGCGTCGGCCTCGTGCTCTACAAGGACAAGGGCGAGGACTTTCTGGTTCGCAAGTCCGACCTGACGTTCCACCTCGAGAAGCTCCAGTCCTTCATCCGCAACATCCAAGCAGGCGGAGGAGGCGACTACGAGGAAGCTGTGATGGACGGCCTGAAGGCTGCCACGCAGCAAATGAACTGGCGGAAATACGCGCACCGCGTGATCGTGCTTGTGCCGAGCTCCCCCGCGCATCCGGGCGAGGTGCAGCAGACCGAAGAGTTCATCCGCGCCTTTCATGCAAACGGCGGCACCGTTCACGTGCTCGATCTCGCCGACATCATGCACCGCAACTACGAGATCGAGTTCAACACCAGGATGTACGGCAAGCCGCCGGATCAGATCTCGCCGATGCCGCAGTTCCTGAAGGAGCTTGAGGCGAGCAACAATTCGCTCGCCAAGCTCGGCGGCGGTGAGCTCCTGCCGATCGGTCAAGGTGATCGCATCACCGAGCAGCTGATGATCGCCGCGTTCGGCCCCAAGTGGAGAAAGGAGGTCGAGAAATTCGCCGCTGGAGGCTGATTCCTTGCTTCCTGCTTGCGATCGGCCTCCTCGCCTCCGCCGCGTATGCGGTGACCCTCTCCGAGCTCTCGGACGAGGTCAATCAAGCGGTGGGCGGCGGCCTGAGCGAGCAGCAGGAGCAAGCGCTCTTCGACCAGCTCGCCGAGGTGTCCGTGGAGGTCGCCAACCGCTACGACGCTTGGGTGCATTCCGGAACTGCAGACGCGCAAGTCGTCGGCGACGAGCCTCGCCGACGCGCTGCTGCCGATTCTCGAGCGACTCTACAACTACCATCAAGGGAAGATCGACAGGGCACAGAACGACATCATCGCCCAGGACGGCAATCCCGAGGTGCTCTACGACCAGAAGTGGTGGCAGCTCGATCGCGGCTTCTCGCTGGCCGCGGCCGGGCAACTCTCCTGGCTCTACTATCGCGTCGCGATGCTCCACCCCGAAGCCAAAGAGAAGCGCGAGCAGTGGCTGAGGAAGAGCGTCAAGGAGTTCTCCGAGTTCGTCTACTCGCAGGACCCCAAGATGAGCGGTGAGAGCCTGCTCGGCCGCGCGATGGCGGAGAAGGAGCTCGGCGAGCGCGACGCGGCGATCGGCGACCTGAACGCGGTGCTCGAGCGCGGCAAGGATTCGCCGCTCTACTGGCCGGCGCGAATCTGGCGCTCGCCGACGTCAAGTCGAGCGCGGGCGGCGGCGACTGCCATCGGTGAGACGCAGAGGCTCCTGGCCGACGCCGTCGCGGCCGGTATGTCGAGCGATGCGTTGAACCAGATTCGACTGCTGCGCTTCTCGGCGCTGGCGGCGAGCGCTGGCAAGGGCGGGGGGCTGTCGGAGTCTTCTCGTACGAGAAGCGGTGGCGCTCTCGCAACAACTGTCTCAGCTCGGGCCGATGTGGTCGCGGCGGGTCTACGAGATCGCGCTCGCGAACTTGAAGGATCCCCGTCAGTTGCTCGGCAGCACCGTGTCGGCGGAGTGGGTGGCGGCGGAGAACCTCGCCGCCGACAACAAGTTCAAGGAGGCGATTCCCGCCTACTGGCCGTGCTGCGCAGCACCGACGCGGGAAACCGCGAGCACGCAGCCGAGGTGCATCACCGACTCGGCGTCAGCTACTTCCGCCTGAATCAGTACACCGAGGCGGAGCGCGAGTTCCGGACGTTTCTGAACGTCGCACCGCAATCTGCCCTGGCGCCGGAAGCGGCCTATCTGCAGTTCCGCTCCGCCGAGGGCATGTACCGCCAAAACCCGTCGCCGGCCACGCGTGACATGTTCGTGTCGGCGATCGAGAACTACGTCAAGCGCTATCCCAAGCACGAGAACTTCTACGAGGGGGCCTTCCGCTGGGGCGAGATCCTGCAGGCCGAGAGACGCTACCAAGAGGCGGCGGACATCTACGCGCAGGTCAAGGGTCCGCCGGCCTTCGAAGTACGCGCCGCCGCCGGAGTGCTCCAGTCCCTCGCCGATTCGTTGTCGAATCCGCCGAAGGACGCCGACAAGGCATGGGCGGAGGGCCTCCGCGTCACGCGGCCACGAAGGCATTCGATCGATTCGAAAAGGTGGCGGCAAACTCCCAGTCGGGCGCGACCGCCGAGCTGCGTGCGCGAGCCGACCTTGGCCAAGGCGATGACGGAGGCGGCGGGACCGGCGCCGCGACTCGCGCAGATCGCTCGACACGCTGCGCGATTTCGAGAAGCGCTACCCCGCGGCGACCGATCTCCATCTGCTCGCCGGAGCGCTGCGGCTGGCAGCCGCGAGCGGCCTCGGCCGCTACGACGATGCCGCGCGCGGTGTCGCAAGCCTGCCGACGAGCCCGCCCAATCCCGGATACGCCGACCTTCTCGAGAAGGTCGCGCACAACTTCTTGCGCACCTCCGCCGACCTCGCACCCGACGGACCCGACCGGCGCCGAGAAGTGGGCGAACCTCGCCGCGCTGATATTCGACCGGCTGAAGGCACAGGGGCGGCCGATTCCGGGTGACGTCAAATCGAACCTAGCTCAGGTCTACGTGGAGCAAGGGCGGCTCGACGAGGCCGCAGCGCTCTACCGCGATCTCGTCCGTGAATCGCCGAAGTCGAAGACAGTGCTGCGGAACGCCGCGATGCTGGCCGACCGTCGCAACGCCTATGCGGAAGCCGCCGACTACTGGGCGCGCCTCGCCCTGCAGGAACAGGTCGCCACGCCCGCATGGTACGAGGACCGACTGTCGACCGTCCGGAACTTGATTGCCGCCGGGCAGTCGGCGCAGGCCTGCAAGAGCATCCAAGAGGTTGACGAGTTCCGGCCCGACTTGCGAGACGTGCCTACCAAGAAGAAGTTCGAAGATCTCGCCGCCAAGGCCTGCGGCAAGTCAGGCGGCTAGAGGACCATCGTTCAGACCAGGAGGACTCATGGAGGGTGCAGCCACACAAGCAGCGGGAGCCGCGGCAGCCGCGGCGCGCAAACATCAATCTCATCGACCTCATCCGGCAGGGGTGGTACGCGACCTACCCGCTGATCTTCTTCTCGGTGGTGATGATGAGCATCGTCATCGAGCGGCTGTGGACGATGCGCGGCCTCGCGACGGCCATTCAGAACTTCACCGAGGAAGTCTGCGATCATCTGCGGAGGGGAGATTTGCGTTCGGCCGCCAAGCTGATCGAGCAGCGGCAAGACCAAGTCGCCGGCCGCGCGCATCTATGCCGGACTGCTGCCGCTGATCCGCAAGGGCGACATCGAGGAGATCCTCGAGTACGGCGAACGCCGCCGGCTCGACGAGGGCCGCTTGCTCAAACGCGGGATCTGGGTGCTCGGAACCGATCGGCGCGTCGGCGCCCTTCATCGGTCTCTTCGGCACCGTCATCGGCATCATCAAGGCCTTCCACCAGATGGCGATCATGGGCACCGGCGGTTTCGCCGTCGTCGCCGCCGGCATCTCCGAAGCGCTGATCGCCACCGCGCTCGGCCTGATCGTCGCGATCGTCGCGGTCATCTTGTTCAACTACATGCAGGTGAGGATCTCCAACCTCGACACCATGCTCCGCGTCGGCCTCGGCAAAGTCCTCGAAGCGGCGGATCTCGGAGGCGTGCATGGCTCTAAGTAAGTTCAGCGCGGAAGAATCTTCCGAGGGGTTGATGGCCGAGATCAACATCACCCCGCTCACCGACATCTTCCTGGTGCTGCTGATCATCTTCATGATCACCACCTCGGTGATGGTCGAGTCGGCCGCCAAGGTGAACCTGCCGAAGGCCTCGCAGACGGTTCAGGAGGCGCGGGGCTTGACGGTCTCGATCACCGCCGACAACAAGATCTTCGTCAACCAGATGCCGGTCGACCCTTCACAGCTCGAGCCGACTCTACGCGACCTTCTCGCCGACGATCCGAAGAAGCTGGTGATCCTGCAGGGGGACCAATCCGTCATGCTCGGCGAGGCGGTGCACGTGATGGATCTCGCCAAGCGCGCCGGTGCGCAGGCGATCTCCATCGCTGCGCGGAAGGAATCAGCCCCGGCGGCGGCGCAGTAACCGGCCGAGGGGGCGGAGGCGCCGTGAAACTTCGGACCCGTTCGCCGTCAGTGCACTCCCCCGCCGGCGACGAGCATCGACGGATCGATGCCGAGGGCGCGGACCGTCCTGGCCCAAATGTCGTCGAGCGGCGTCTTGAAGACGAGGTCGGGCGAAACGTCTGCGGCGAGCCATGCGCCGGCTCGCATCTCGCCCTCGAGCTGTCCTGCCCCCCACCCGGCGTAGCCGAGCAGGACCCGGAAGTCATTCGGCGGACGGCGGCAGAGCAGGCGGAAGGTCTCCATGTCCGAGGCGATGCGGATGCCGGGAGCCACCTCGCGTGAATTGACCGTCACGTCGTCCGCCACTTCGCCGTGCAGCAGGAAGCCCTGTTGGGGGCCGACCGGACCGCCATAGAGGGCCGTGGCACGCTCGTCGCCGCCCCACTCGACGTTCAACCCCGAGCAAAGCTCACTGCACCTTACTGTCGCTCGCGCGATTGACGACGATCCCGAATGCCCCTTCCTCGTTCTTCTCGACGAGCAGCACGACGGTGCGGTGAAAGTTCGGATCGAGAAGATCCGGCATGGCGATGATCAGCGCGGGGGCGGCGAATTCGTCCATGACGGCACTCTGGCAAGAAGCGCTCGCGGCGTCCAGACGCCTCGGCGCCCGGCGTCATCCCGAAGATCGGCGCTTGCGTCGGAGCAGGTCGCTGCCGCGCTCGGCGACGGCGTGGACGAGCTGGCCCATCTTCGGATGCTCTGGCTCGACGTCGACGCCGACGCCACGGCGCTCGAGCGCCTCGCGGCAGATCGGGCCGATTGCGCCCACGACCACAGTCGCGAGCGCCGAGCGCACGTCCTCCCCATTCGCCTCGGCGATGCGAAAGAGGTGCTCCACCTGCGTGGCGCTGGTGAACAGCGCGACGTCGACGCCGCCGCTGCGCAGGCGATGGATCGCTTGGCGCAACGGCTCGAGGTCGGACGGCAGCGCCCAACGATAGATCGGTACGCGCAGCACGTCTGCGCCGCGGTCGGTGAGTCCGAGGATCAGATCCGGATTCTCCGCACCGTACTCCTGGACGGCCACGCGCTTGCCAGCGAGCGACCCTTCCGCGTCGATCGCCGTGAGCAGCTCCCGCCAGGTGTTCGGCTCGGGGACGGCGATGGTCGGGCGCACGCCGAGCGCGGCGAGCGCCGCACGCGGCTTGGGACCCCGGACCACCGTGATGATCGACGAAAGCGCGGCGGCGAGCCGTTCGCGCTCGAGGCCCCGCTTCTCGAGAACCTCGACGAGGATTCGCGTGCCGACCCCCGTGAGGAAGATCGCCGACGTCGATCTCGCGCCGCTCGAGCCGCTCGGCGAACTCGACGACCGCGGCGCTCTCGGCGAGAGGAAGCTCGCGCATCGCGGGCGCGGAGATCGGCTCCCCTCCGAGGCGGCGCACGAGCTCGGCGATCTCTGCGGCGCGGCGGCTCTCGAAGCAGACGACACGCAGCCCGGCGAGCGAACGCGCCGCGCACACTAGATCACTTCCTTCTCCCTAAGCGCGGCCACGTCGTCCCAAGAGATAGCCGAGCAGCTTCATGAGGATTTCCTCGGTGTGCTCACCGAACTCGGGGGCCGCGCGTCGTATCGTGCCGGGGGTCTGTGACAAACGAAACGGCATGCCGACCATCTGTATCAGTGCCGAACGCCGGGTGATCGAAATCGACGACGTAGTCGTTGGCCTTGACCTGCGGGTCGTTGGGAAGGTCGTCTACGCTCTGCACCCCGGTGAAGATGAAGTCTCCCGCCGCTTTGAGGATCGCGATCCACTCGGCGAGCGGCTTCTTTTCGAACGTCGCCGCCAGCCCGGCGATCGCCTCGCGCACGTTCGCCAGACGCGTCGCCGTGTCCTGGAAACGCGGGTCCTCGGCGAGTTCGTGCGCCCCGAGCGCGTGACAGAAGTCCTTCCAGTAGCGGTCGGCTTGCAGCATGCCGAGTGCGATCCAGCGGTCGTCGGCGCAGCGGTAGTGGTTCCAAAGTGGGTTGAACGTCATGCTGCGCGACGCACGCGGCATGGGGCTGCCGAGGATGAGCCGCGCCGAGACGTTCAGCCCCTGCAGAAACATCATGCTCGACAACAAGGACGCATGGACTTCTTGCCCGATGCCGAACCGCTCTCGCGCGCACAGCGCGGTGACGACGGCGAAGGCGAGCATGGTCGCTCCCATCTGGTCGGCGATCCCTCCTGCCACTACGCAGGGCGGCATGTCGGGCTCGCCCGCGGCCATCATGATCCCGGATCGGGCTTGGCCCAAGTAGTCGTAGGAGGGGGCGGAACCGTCCACCCCGAGTGGGCCGTAGCCGTTGGCGTTGGCGTAGATGATCTTCGGGTTGTGCTTCTTCAAGTCGTCGTAGCCGATGCCGAGCCGATCGGCGACTCCCTTGCGGAAGTTCTGAACGAAGACGTCGGAATGCTTCGCGAGCTCGTAGACGATCTCTCGCGCCTGCGGCTTCTTGAGGTCGAGCGTCATCCCCCGCTTGTTGCGGTTGTTGGCGGTGAAGTAGAAGTTCGGTCGGTCGGAGGTCTCGAGGCCGGCCAGTCGGAGCATTCCGCGGCCTGGGTCGCCGGCGACGCGCTCCTCGATCTTGATCACGTCGGCGCCGAGGTCTCCGAGAATCGCCGAACAAACCGGTCCCTGCTGCCAGATCGTCCAATCCAAAACACGGATTCCCTCCAGCGGCATAGGCATGACTCGTTCCCTCCGTCTTCGGGGCGGTTCGTCGCCCACCTAATTCGCAAAGCACTCTACCGGCACGGTCGCGACGCGACGGTTCTTCATCGGCTCGGGCGCACTCTGTATACAAGGGGCGGAGCGAAATCGAGATGCGAACAGCTTCTGTCGCGACGGTTGGCGCCCTCCTTCTCGCCGCTTTCGTAGGATGTTCGGCGCAGAAGCCGGACTATCTCTACGTCGACATGCAGGCGCAGCCGGTGCGGCTCCAGCTCCTCAAGAGCTTCGGGCGCTACGACCAACGCTACGCGCCGGTGGCGATCAGCGAGTGCGCCGTCTACGAAGCGTCCACGCCGGGTGACAGTGATCACCAGCCGTATCCAGAAGAGATCTGGCGGGTGGTCAACGTCGCGCCCGATTTTGCCGTCGTGGAGCTCCGCTACGGCGTGGTGCCGCGAGGCTTCCTGCAGTCCTATCCATCCGGCAAGCCGCCGCCTCCGCTGCTCCCCGGGCACCAATACGTCGCGGAATGCAGCGGCGACATCGAAGGCTCGAACCAGTTCGCGATTCCCGAGGGGCCGACGCCCCCTCGCTAGCGTGCGGGCGGTCGTCCGTCAGGCAGCGGCTTGCCGATCGGCGTATGCGCGAATCACGTCTTTGACTCGGTCGGCATCGGCGGGCAGCTCGACCGGCAAGTTCGCCGAGTGCGTGCGTACCTCGGCGATTTGACCCATGTGGTATGCAGTCTTCTGGTCGGCGAACTTGAGGCCGTGCGCGGTCGAGATGACAACGACCCGCGAGCTCCTGGCAATGACCCCGCGGTCGACCAGCTTTTTGAAGGCGGCGAGCGCCACACCGGTATGCGGGCAGTTGAACATGCCGGTGCGGTCGGCGCGCGCGGCTTCGTCGGCGAGCTCTTGCTCGCTCGCCTGTTCCACGACGCCGTCGAACTGCTGCAGGATGCGGACCGCACGCTTGAGACTCACGGGGTCGCCGATTTGGATCGCGCTCGCCAGAGTCTTCCTCGCCGTGACCGGCGCGTACTCGCGGAAGCCCTTGAGATAGGAGCGGTAGAGCGGATTGGCATTCTCCGCTTGCGCGACGGCGATGCGCGGCAATCGTTGAATGAGGCCGATCTCGCGCATCATCAGGAAGCCTCGCCCGAGCGCGCTGACGTTGCCGAGATTGCCGCCTGGGATCACCACCCAATCGGGGACCTCCCAGTCGAATTGCTGGACGAGCTCGATGGCCACGGTTTTCTGACCCTCGATGCGCAGGCTGTTCATCGAGTTTGCCAGATAGATGGTGTTGTCGCGGGTGATCTCCTGCACGATCTTCATGCAGCCGTCGAAATCCGTGTCGAGCGAGAGTACGAGCGCACCGTTGGCGAGCGGTTGCACGAGTTGAGCGGGTGACACCTTGTTGCGTGGTAGCAAGACGATCGCCGGGATCCCCGCCGCCGCGCAGTACGCCGCCAGCGCGGCCGAGGTGTCGCCCGTGGAAGCGCAAGCAACGGCGTGAATCGGGCGATGCTCGGCGATCATTTGCTTCACCACCGAGACCAGCACGGTCATGCCGAGGTCCTTGAACGACCCGGTATGCGAGTTGCCACAGAGCTTCACCCAGAGATCCTCGACGCCGATCTGTCTTCCGTACCGTTCCGCCCAGAACAGGTTGCTCCCGCCTTCGTACATGGAGACGATGTTCTCGTCCCGTAAGAAAGGCATCACCCATTCCTTCTTGCCCCAGACTCCGGAGCCGTAAGGCCAGGTATTGCGCCGCATGCGCTCTTCGAAGAGGCTGATCCAGGCTGCAGCGGAGCGGTCCTTCAGCGCCGCGAGGTCATGCACCACGTCGAGCAAGTCTCCGCACGTGGGGCAGCGATAGAGGACCTCGAACGGCGAGAACCGCCGCTCACAGCCGTTGATGCACTGGAACCACGCCTCGTAGCTCACCGCTGGAGTCTCGGCGCTCGCGGGTCGCCAGTCAACAGGAACCTCCCGAGTCGACGGCGAGGCGCGCTCAGCTACCGGACAGGCGCAGCATGTGCCAGATCCGGCGCAGCCGTGGGTTCTTCTTCGACTCGCCCGTCGACAGGGTGTAGGCGCAGCGGAGCAGCTCGGCGGTCAGCCGATCGGTCTCGCCCTTCAAGCGACCGAGCTCTGCGGAATCATCGTGGGGGCCGCGATTCCTGGCGGGGTCGCTCATCCGGCGTCGGCGCTCGGCGATGACCATACGCAGCTGGCTCTCGATCTCCGCAAGATGCCGCTCGAGATCCTGTGCGACGATGCCCGAGCTCGACAGCACCTGCTCACGTTCGAGCCTTCGTCGTTGCTCGTGCAGGCGCTTTACTTCGCGCTCCAGATCCTCACGCCGACGTACACGCCGGTCGACGATCGCGGAGGAAATCAGCGACCGCGTAACGGCGGCGCTACGCGCCTCGGCCTCTTGTGCGCGATCCTCGCCGCCGGGAGGCTGCCGCTCGCGATCTTCCTTCAAGCCGCCAGCCATTGACTATCTTATTTCTAGCGGTCTGGCGGCTACCGGAGCAACACCCAGCGGCGTCGGGTTTCGCTACCCGTCGGAGAGATCCTGCTCCCAGGAAAGCTTGTGCTTCTTGCCGGCATTGCACCCCTTGCAAGCCGGAACCACGTTCCCCCTAGTCGAACGCCCGCCGCGCACGAGAGGCACTACGTGGTCCATCGTCAGCGTCTGTGGGGCGAAGCGGCCACCGCAATAGTGACAGATCCCGCTCGCTCGTCTGCGCTTCCACCATTGCGTGCGGCGGAGCTCCCGTGCCCGCGCGCGCTCGCGGCGGATCTGCTCGCCGTCAGCCGCGGCGGTAAACGATCCGAGCGAGAGAACGCTCGATGGATCTTCCACGATTCCGAGGCTATACGAGAGCCACCGGCGGGTGAAGGGGATGCGAACGGGTATCGTCACCGATCGGAGCTTTCTGGCTCACGACACCGGCGCTGGGCATCCGGAGAGTGCTGATCGACTGCTTGCGATCGGTCGCTGGCTCGACGCGCACCCGGCCCCCGATCGCCTGGCCATCGACGCACGGCAGGCGACCATGCAGGAGCTCATCGGCGTGCACACCCCCGAGCACGTGGAGCGCGTGGAAGTCACCGCGCACTTGCCGCGTTACGCGTTCGACGCCGACACGCCTGTATCGCCCCGGTCCTTCGAGGCGGCGTGCCGGGCCGCGGGCGGTGTCTTGGCGCTCGTCGATGCAGTCATGGCCGGGCGGATCGACAACGGTTTCGCCTTCGTGCGCCCCCCGGGGCACCATGCCGAACGCGACCGGGCGATGGGCTTTTGCCTCTTCAACAACGTCGCGATCGCGGCGGCGCATCTCCGAGCGACGCACGGCCTCGAGCGCGTACTGGTCGTCGACTGGGACGTTCACCACGGCAACGGCACGCAGCACGCGTTCTACGCCGATCCCAGCGTGCTGTTCGTTTCGTCTCACCAGTATCCGTTCTATCCCGGCACCGGCGCGGCTCGAGAGGTCGGCGCTGGAGAAGGCGAAGGGTTCACGCTCAACTTGCCGTTCCCCGCTGGCTACGGCGACGCCCAGTATGTGCAGGCGTTCGTCGATGTGGTCGAGCCGGTCGCTCGTCGATTCAACCCGCAATTCGTCCTCGTCTCCGCCGGTTTCGACGCGCACCGGCGGGATCCGCTCGCGGGCATGAACGTGACCGAGGTGGGGTTCGCTCAGCTCGCAAGGCTGCTCCTTCAGATCGCACGTGACGTCTGCCGGAACCGGCTCGTCGCGGTTCTCGAAGGCGGATACGATTTCGAGGCACTCGCGCGCTCGGTCGGCGCGGTGCTTGGCGAAATGCATGGCGCCGCTCTGAACGAGGTGGTAACGCCGCCGACGGGAGACCGTGCGGACGTGCGCTTGCCGCTGGAGATCGCTCGGCACTACTGGAAAATCTGACCGCCGATCCTGCGCGAACGCGTACGTTTCGCCGCTCGACCGCGCCGGTCAGAAGTCGCCGCGGTAGAAGTCGTCGGGGGCCGGGCCCTGGGCACGCTGTATCATCTGGGCCGGCTCGCTGCCGCGCCGGAAGCACTCGAGCAGGAGATGGTCGTCGCCCGGAGTGGCTCGCAAGCCGGTCTTGGCGTCGATGTTGACGAAGACGATGCCATCGGGGATCGCGAAATCGACGATCGGCATGTCCTCGGTCGCGCCCTGCATGAACTCGAGCCAGATCGGCACCGCCGCCCGCCCGCCGGTCTCCTCCTTGCCGAGCGATTTCTTTTCGTCGAAGCCAACCCAGGCTCCGGCTACGAGTTCCGGCGTGAAGCCGATGAACCAGGCGTCCATCTGGTCGTTCGTCGTCCCGGTCTTTCCGGCCGCCGGCCGGGCCAACACTTTTGCGCGGTGGCCGGTGCCGCGATCGATCACGCTCTTCAGAACGCTGGTGATGAGATAGGCGGTCTCCGGCGAGAGCGCCTGTTCGTAGTAAGGCTTGCGCTCCTCGACGACCGCGCCAGCAGCGTCGGTGATCTTGGTGATGAAGATCGGATCGTACAGCTTCCCGCCCGTCGCGAACGTGTCGTAGGCACGCACCAACTCGAGCAGCGTCACCTCGGAGCTGCCGAGGGCGATCGAAAGGTTGCGCGGGAACGGCCGCTCGAAGCCGAAGCGAGGCAAGTACGAGATCAGGTAGGAAAGGCCGATGTCCTGGGCGACCTTCACGGTGACGACGTTGATCGAGTGCACCAGCGCCTCACGCAGCCGCGTCGGTCCACGGAACTCCTGCTCGTAGTTCTCGGGCTTCCAGATCCGGTTGCTGCCATCGTCGAAGCTGATCGGAGAATCGACGACAATCGATGCAGGGGTGTAGCCGTGATCGAACGCTGCGGCATAGACGAGCGGCTTGAAAGCCGAACCGGGCTGGCGGAGAGCCTGTACGGCCCGGTTGAACTGGCTACGCGAGTAGTCGTAGCCGCCTACCATGGCGCGCACGTAGCCGGTGTTGGCGTCGAGAGCCAGAAACGCGCCCTCGGTATCCGGATCCTGGTCCAGCGACACTTCGAAGGAGCGCCCCGGCGATACGACCTGCTCGATTTTCACCAACACGACGTCGCCGGGGTGAAAGCTGGCGGTCGTCCAGCCGCGCGCCCACGAGAGACCCGAAGAGGGGAGAACTGCTTCCGCGGCGCCGATGCGCAAGCGCAGGTGGTCCGCGGCCGCACGGACGACCAGCGCTTCCACGCTCGCACCGCCAGCCGGGCCCCCCTTCGGCAGTGTCCGTTGCTGTTGCTCGAGAAAGGACGCGGCGTCGCGCTCGGAGAGCCGCCGCAGGGGCCCGCGATAGCCGCGGCGCCGATCGAGGGCCTTCAGGCCGGTGCGTACGGCGCGCTCGGCGATCCGCTGCATGTGCAGGTCGAGCGAAGTGTCGATCCGCAAGCCGAGCTCGTAGGGCCCACGATTGCCGTAGCGATCCTCGAGCAGGCGGCGCACGTACTCGAGGTAGTCGGGAGCGTTGGCGTACGATTGGCGCCGCTGTCCGAGCACCACGTGGACGGGAATGCGCGCGGCATCTTCGCGCTGGGGGTGCGTGATGTAGCCGTCCGCCTCCATGCGGTCGAGCACGTAGAGCTCGCGGGTGCGGGCGCGGTTTTCGTGGTGGATCGGTGAGGTGCGACTAGGCGCCTGCGGCAGCCCGGCGAGCAAAGCCGCCTCAGGCAGTGTCAAATCCTCGACGTTCTTGTTGAAGTAAACCTGGGCGGCGGCCGCCACACCGTATGCGCCGGCCCCGAGATAGATCTGGTTCAGGTAGAGATAGAGGATTTCGTCCTTGCTGAACTGGCCTTCGAGCCTCAGGGAAAGCAGCACCTCCTTGATTTTGCGCTCGTAGCTCCGCTCGGGGGTGAGTAGCAGCGACTTGACCACTTGCTGCGTGATCGTGCTGCCCCCCTGAACGACCCCGCCGGCAAAGAGATTGTTCAGGAGCGCGCGAGCGATGCTCGCGACGTCCACGCCACGATGCCGGTAGAAGTTGGAGTCCTCGGCGGCGATGAACGCCTCGCGGACCACGACTGGAATCCTGTCGAGCGGAACGAGGTAGCGCCTTTCGAGGAAGAACTCGCCAACCAGCTCACCACCCAAAGCGTACACCTGAGTAGCGACGGCGGGGCGATAAGCGGCCAATTGATCGACCGGAGGCAAGTCCTTGCGGATCTCGCGCAGCACGAGGAAGCCGACGACCCCGGCTACGGTAGCGCCGAACAGGAGTGCAACGACCAGGATGCGCAGCAGAGCGGCCCGGATCGAACGCCGAGGGCGGGGGGCCCGGTCGCGTCGTTGCATCTCAGCCGCGGACAGTACGCGCGGTCCGGAAGGGGGTCAACCTACCACGCCTGCTCACGACCCCCCGCGGAGTGACCGCTACGCGGCTTCGCGATAGGAGTTGTAATCTGAAGACTCTAGGACCGTCCGACCTCGTGACTGACACGGGCCCGCGCAAAGGAGGATCGGGGATGTGATGGAGCGGAGCGTTCTCTTCGTCGCGGCGCTCGGTTGGGAGGCGGAAACCATCGCGCCCCTCATCGATGGCAAGGTGATTTCGCGTCGCGGGCCGTTTACCCTCTGGAAGGGTCGGAGCGGGATGGCGGTCCATTGGTTGCTCCGCGTCGGCGTCGGCCCCGAGCGAGCGGCGCAAGGAATGCGGTGGGCGGTGGACGTGGTGCGCCCGACCGTCGTCGCTTCCACCGGCTGCGCCGGAGCGCTTGCGAAAGAGATCGACGTGGGTAACGTCGTGGTGGCCGACGCGGTGGTGGATGGACGCGGCACGGCCCGTGCGACGAGCGTCGAATGGCGAGAGCACTATCGTCGCGCCGCCGTAGCGGCAGGACTCGTGCCCTACGTGGGACGAATCCTCACCAGCGAGGCAATCCTGTGCGATCCGGCAAGCAAGACGCACGCAGCAGAGACGAGCGGCGGGCTGGCGGTCGAGATGGAAGCGGCCGCGATCGCGGAGTGTTGCGCCGCCAAGGGCCTCGAATTCTGCGCGGCGCGGGTAATCCTCGACGCTGCGAACACCCCGCTTGTCCCGGAGTTGACTGCCATCGTCAATGCGGACGGCCGGGTCTCGGCGCCGGCCCTCCTGCGCGTGCTTGCCCGACGCCCCGGTCTATTCCGTGAGCTACTCGGCGTCGGATCTGCCATGCGAACTTGCAGACGGGCGCTCGCCGGCTTGCACCGCGAGTTGATCAGCCCGGCGCGTTGAGATTGTTGCCAAAGCGGTGCCCGTCCGCTAAAGGGACGCCTGACCATATGGTCAAGGAAGGGTCTGGGGTGGACTGAACCGATGCGCTTTCCCCTGCATGTCACCACCGACATGATGCGGTGGCAGATCAAGAACAGACTGGAAGGCAACAAGCGCTTCCCTGTAGTGCTCATGCTCGAGCCCCTTTACACGTGCAATTTGGCCTGCCTGGGTTGCACGCCCGAGCGGCACACGGGGGACATCCGAAACCGCTTGTCTCTCGAGCAATGCGTTCAGGCTCTCGACGATTCCGGCGCGCCGGTCCTCTCCATCTGTGGGGGTGAACCGACGATCTACCCGGAGCTCGTGCCCCTCGTACAGGCAGCCGTCGAGCGCAAGAAGCACATCTATCTTTGCACAAACGGCATTCTTCTGGATCGCTTCTTCGAGAAGACCAAACCGCACCCGCGACTCTCGATCAACGTCCACCTCGACGGGATGCGCGAGACCCATGACTTCGTCTGTGATCGGGACGGGGTTTTCGACAAAGCAATCGCCATGGTCCAGAAGGGGCTCTCGCTCGGATACCAGATGTGCACCAATACCACGGTCTTCAAAGAGACCTCGGTCGAAGAGATCGAGGAGATGATGAAGCTCCTGGTCTCGCTCGGCGTGCACGGGATGTTCATCTCCCCCGGCTATCACTACGAGAAGCTCGACACGGAGCACTTCATGTTCCGCAAGGAGATCCACGAGAAGTTCACCAAAATCCTCGCGCTGGCAGCGAAGTATCCGGTCTACAACACGCCGCTCTTTCTGGAGTTTGCCGCTGGGCGCCGCGACTATCCGTGCACCCCTTGGGGCAACGTGACCCGCACGCCGCTCGGTTGGAAGGGGCCGTGTTACCTGATCGGTGACAGGTACTATCCGACGTGGGAAGAGTTCTGGGAGAGCGTGGACTGGGATTACTGGGAGAAGCGTGAGGATGACCGCTGCCAGAATTGCTTCATGCACTCGGGGTTCGAGCCCTCGGTCGTCCGCAAGCTCGGTGAGAGCTGGAGCGACGTCTGGACGATGGCGAAGTGGCAGTTCCTCTCCTGAGCGTCGCCGCTTCGTACCGCCCACTGGCGTGATTGACCGCCGTGCGGTGCGGTGAAACTATCCTGCGGTGACGTCGTCCCCGGTCCAGCGCGCAGCAGAGCTGCTGTCGAGCTCGGCTGATCTAGTCGTTCTCACGGGGGCCGGCATCAGCACGGAATCGGGCATTCCCGACTTCCGAAGTCCCGGCGGCATCTGGACGAAGTACGATCCCCAGGAGTTCACCTACCAAAACTTCGTCGCCAATCGCACACACCGGGAACGCTACTGGAGGATGAGCCTCGACATTCATCCCGTGCTGGCCGGAGCCGAGCCCAACGCCGCACACCGCGCGGTGGCGGAGCTCGAGCGACGCGGCCATCTGCGCGCGGTGATCACGCAGAACATCGACGGACTCCATCAGCGAGCGGGCAGCTCGCCCGAGCTCGTGATCGAGATCCACGGCACGGCGCTCCACGTCGTGTGCCTCTCGTGCGGCGATCGCCTGCCGCGCGAGCAGGTGCAGGCGCGCGTGCGGGCGGGTGAAGCGGCGCCCGAGTGTCGGTCGTGCGGAGGTATCCTCAAGCCCGCCACGGTTTCCTTTGGCCAAGCGATGCCCGAGCGGGAGACGACCATGGCCTTCGACCATGCCGAGCATGCCGACGTCTTTCTGGTGATCGGATCGTCGCTGGTGGTTCATCCCGCGGCTTACCTGCCCTGTGCGCGCGGTCGAGTCCGGCGCCAAGCTGGTCATCGTGAATCTCGAGGCGACGCCGTACGATCGGTTGGCGAGCGTGGTGGTGCGCGGCAAGGCCGGCGCGACGATGGACGCGATCCTCGAAGCCATGGCGGCGTGAGCCGATGAGCCATCCGCGAGATCCAGCCCTCGAACTTGGCGGGCAGCTGGTATCCGGCGGATGCCCGAGAGCTGCGAATCGAGGTCGAACGCTGCCTCGGTGAGGAGCGTGTCCTCGATCGCACCTTGCGGGCGATCCTGGTGCCGCACGCGGGCTATCGCTATTCCGGACCCACCGCGGGAGCGGCGTTCGCGAAGCTAGGCCGCGGCCGTTGGCGGCGGGCGGTCGTCGTCGCGCCGAGTCACTATCGAGCGTTCGTCGGTGCCGCCGTTTTCCCGGGCGATGGCTTCGAGACGCCGCTCGGCATCGTCCGCGTCGACCGCGACGCGGCGAACAAGCTCGCCGAGGCATCGCTGTTCGCCGCCGACGTGCACGGCCGTACGCCCGCGAGCACTCGCTCGAGATCGAGCTGCCGTTTCTGCAGATCGTCGATCCCGCACTCGCCGTCGTGCCGGTGCTGGTGGGGTCGCCACGACGTCTCCGACGAGCTGGCGATTCTCGGTCCGGCCTGGCCATGCTCGACGACGAGGAGACGTTGTTCGTCGTCAGCTCCGACTTGACGCACTATGGCGAAAGCTTCGGCTACTTGCCGTTCCCACCCGACGGGCGGGAGTCGTATCGGCCGAGCTCCGTCGTCTCGACTTCGGAGCGATCGACCCGATCCGTCACGGCGACATCGGCGGGCTTCGCCGAGCTACGTTCGCGCGACGGGCATCACGATCTGCGGCCGCGGACCGATCGAGGCGTTCCTGAGCTTTGCGCGCGGTCGCCTCGACGCCGATCTCGCTGCGTACCAGACGTCGCTCGACGTCACCGGCGACTTCGCGCACTCGGTCAGCTACGCCGCGCTGCTGTTCCATCCCGTGACGGGAGCCGCGGGATGAGGGTTCCCCTGCTCGATCTCAAGGCGCAGTACCAGGCGATTCGCCGCGATACCGAGCGCGCCGTGGAGCAGGTGTTCGCCGACCAACAGTTCGTGCTCGGCGCGACCGTGGACCGCTTCGAAGCGCGAGATGCAGAGCCTATACGGGTGCGCGCCATGCCATCGGCGTCGCCTCGGGCAGCGATGCGCTGCTGCTCGCGTTGATGGCGCTCGACATCGGGCCGGGTGACGCGGTAGTCACGAGCCGTTCACGTTCTTCGCGACCGCCGGGTCGATCGTGCGCACGGGAGCGCACCTCGTGTTCGCCGACATCGATCCCGCCACGTTCAACTCGCGCCCCGAGGCTGCCGATCGGCGTTGGCGGACGCCGCCCACGGCGCGCGGCGTCTCGTGCTGATGCCGGTTCATCTCTACGGGCGAGTCGCGCCGATGACGGAGCTCGGGATGCGGCGGCCGCCCACGGTGCGACGATCGTCGAAGACGCGGCGCAAGCGGTCGGCGCGCGGGCCGACGGGGGAGGGAGTGACGGTGCGCATGGCCGGCACGTACGGCTTGTTCGGCGCCTTCTCGTTCTTCCCGTCGAAGAATCTCGGCGCCGCGGGCGATGCCGGCATGGTGCTTAGTACGGACGATCGAATGGCGAGCGCGTGCGGATGCTGCGCACACATGGCAGCGTGCAGCGCTACGTTCACGAGCGGGTCGGGGTGAATTCGCGGCTCGACGCGCTCCAGGCCGCGGTGCTCTCGGTGAAGCTGCCGCACCTCGACGCTGGAACGCGGCGCGGCGCGAGCGAGCCGCCGCGTACTCGCGGCGCTTTCGCGACGCCGACCTCGCGCCGCGCTGGGTCCGGCTGCCCGCAGGACGCCGGAGAGGAGCACGTCTTCCATCAGTACGTGCTCCGCGCCGACCGGCGCGACGAGCTGCGCGCCGCGCTCGGCGAGGCGGGCGTCGAGACGCAGGTTTACTATCCCGATGCCGCTTCACCTGCAACCGTGCTTCGCGGCACTCGGATTCCGCCCCGGGCAGTTTCCGGAGGCCGAGCGTGCGAGCCGCGAGTGTCTCGCGCTTGCCGATCTATCCCGAGCTCACCGACGACCCAGCTCGATCACGTGGTCGAGACGGTCGCGACCTTCTACCGCAACCAATGAAGAGCGAGAAGGCGCCGAGCCCTGCGTGCGCTCACCGTCGCCGGCTCGGACAGCAGCGGCGGCGCCGGGATCCAGGCCGATCTCGCGACGTTCGCGGCGCTCGGGGTCTTCGGCTCGAGTCGCCGTCACCGCGCTCACCGTGCAGGACACGCGCGGAGTCTTGGAAGCCGTCTCCGCATGTCGCGCCACGACTCGTGCGGGCACAGATCGAGGCGGTGCTCGACGATCTCGGCGCCGACGCCGTGAAGACGGGAATGCTCTGTTCAGGCGCATCGGTGGTCGGAACGGTCGCGGCGCGCTCGGCGCTGCGCGGGGCCACGGAACCTCGTGGTCGATCCCGTCATTCGCTCGACGAGCGGCGCCGAGCTGCTCGACCGCGGAGGAGTGATGAGCGCTGCGCGATTCGCTGCTGCCGCTCGCGCGGGTGGTGACGCCGAATCTCGCAGAAGCCGCGGTGCTCGCGGGGATGGAGGTCGACGACGTCGATCGCGCCGCGGAAGCGTGCCGACGCATCCTCGACTCGGCCCGCGAGCCGTCGTGGTGACGGGCGGACATTTCGCCGGTCGATCCCGATCGACGTCGTGGCGGACCGGCGTGGGGATCCGCCGCATCACCGGCCGGCGCATCGGCCGGACGCGCACGGCACCGGCTGCGTGTTCTCGGCCGCCTCGGCGGCGCACCTCGGCGCGCGGAGCGAGGCATCGACGAAGCCGTGAGCCGTGCGGCGAAGCGCTTCGTGGAGGCAGCGCCTGCGAGGCGCGGCTCGGCTCGGTCGCGGGCCGACTGCCATCCTCGATCTGCGTCATCGGCAACGCCTCTTCTCGGCCGCGACGGCGCCTGAGGTATCATCGGCCGCGATCCATGAGCCGCACCGAAGCGAAAGCCCGCAGTCGAAGAGCGCCGGGCGCAATCACGCGGCCTCCGGCGCGCGCACGCGCGGCTTCCCACGGGCTCTCGGTCCTCGAGGACATCGGCGCGATCATCGTCGAGCTCGCAGACCTCCAGGAGACGCTCGAGAGCATCGTGCGGTCGTCGCCGAGCGCACGGGCACGGAGGTCTGCTCGCTCTACATCTTCGACCCGCGGGCGCAGCTGCTGACGCTCTGGGCGACGACCGGTCTCGAGCGGCCGCCGTCGGCAAGGTACGATGACGGTCGACGAGGGCCTCACCGGATCTCGTGATCGAGAAGGGCGAGCCGGTGATGGTCGTCGATGCGCTCGCGCACCCCCGCTACAAGTACTTCCCCGAGACCGGCGAGGAGCGCTACCACTCGTTCCTCGGCGTGCCGATCGTCGAGCGCAGGACGCCGCTCGGCGTGCTCGTCGTGCAGACGCTGCGCCGCCGGCGCTTCGGCGGCGACGAGCTCCGGCTGCTGCGCGCGATCGCCGCGCAGGTCGCCGGCATCATCGTGCAGGCGCGGCTCTCGGAGTCGCTGGAGAGCAAGGAGAAGGAGCGCCACGAGTATCGCCAGCGCATGGTCGCCGCGATCCAGCGGCTGCACGCGTACGAGAAGCAGCAGGAGCCGATCCGCGACGGCGCGGAAGCGCATCGCGCGCCGCGCGGCTGACCGGCCTGCCCGCCGCGCCGGGCTTCGGCCTCGGCACGCGCGCACCTGCTGCATCCGCAGGTGAGCTTCGACCAGGTCGACGAGCTGCGCAGCCGACGATCCGCGCCGGAGAGTGGCAGCGCTTCCGCAAGGCGCTCGACGAGCTCGGTCGAGCGAGATCGAGCGCCTGAAGGCGCGCATGAGCGACCGCGTGCCCGAGATCGACGGCGAGCCTCTTCGACGCCCACCGCATGATGCTCGAGGACACGAGCTTCCTCGGCAAGATCGCGGCTTCATCGACGACGGGCTCGCCGCCGAGACCGCGCTGCAGTCACGTCGTCGACGAGTACGTCGGCGCGTTCTCGCGCATGTCCGACGGCTACCTGCGCGAGCGCGCCACCGACGTGCGCGACATCGGGCACCGGCTGCTGCGCAACCTGCTCGGCGTCGCCGAGGAGCGCGCGCGCTGCCGGAAGCGTGCGTCCTGGTCGCCGAGGAGCTGACGCTCTCCGACCTGGCCGCGATCGAGCCACGAGCACCTGAACGGCATCGTGCTCGCGACCGGCGGCGTCACGTCGCACGCGTCGATCCTCGCCAAGTCGTTCGAGATCCCGACCGTCGTCGGCGTCGACCGCTGCTCGAGACGGTGCACGAGGGCGACGACCTGATCGTCGACGGCAACTCGGGCGTCGTCTACGTGAACCCGCGCGCGACGTGCGCGCGCGAGTACGAGCGGCTCGACCGCGAGTACCGCGCCTTCAACCGCGAGCTCGAGGCGCTGCGCGACCTGCCCGCCGAGACCACCGACGGCCACCGCGTCACGCTCTACGCCAACATCGGGCTGATCGGCGACCTGCCGTTCGCGCACCGCCACGGCGCCGAGGGCGTCGGCCTCTACCGCACCGAGTTCCCGTTCCTCACCTACCGGGACTTTCCCGACGAGGAGGAGCAGCTTCGCGCTCTACCGCCGGGTCATCGATGCGCTCGGGCCGAAGCGGTCACGATCCGCACGCTCGACCTCGGCGCCGACAAGTACCCGAGCTACCTCCGTCTCGGCAAGGAGGAGAATCCGTTCCTCGGCTGGCGCTCGATCCGCATCTCGCTCGAGATGCCGCGATCTCTTCAAGCTGCAGCTGCGCGCCATCCTTCGCGCCGGCGCGCACGGCCCCGTGCGCATGCTGTTCCCGATGATCTCGAGCCTCGAGGAGATCCGGCGCGTCAAGGAGCTGCTCGAGGAGGCGCGGCACGAGCTGCGGCGAAGCGGCGATCGCCTTCGACGAGGCGATGCCGATCGGCATCATGATCGAGGTGCCGTCGGCGGTGCTCGCTGGCCGACGAGCTCATCCGCGAGGTCGACTTCTTCAGCATCGGCACCAACGACCTGATCCAGTACCTGCTCGCCGTCGACCGCAACAATCGCAAGGTCGCGCCGCTCTACGAGCCGCTCCATCCGGCCGTGCTGCGGGCGGTCGCGGCGACGGTGCGCGCCGCGAAGGAGGCCGGCAAGCCGGTCGGGATGTGCGGCGAGATGGCGTCCGATCCGCTGTGCGACGCTGGTGCTGCTCGGCCTCGGCCTCGACGATCTCAGCATGGGGCCGTTCTTCATCCCGGCGATCAAGCGCCTCGTCCGCTCCGTCGCGTACGCGACCGCGCGGGACATGGCGCGCAACGTGCTCGAGATGTCGACCGCTCAGGAGATCAAGGGGTACCTCTTCGGGCATGAAGAAGCTCGGCGTGATCGAGCTGATGGAGATGTATCACTAAGCTTCTTCGGCAATCCTCCTCCTGCTGACGAGGGAACACGACGGTCCGGCCGCCGTATCGGCTCACTGCGGCGAGACCTGGGGGTCCAACGATGAACGTACATCCGCCCAAATCACAGCTACTCTCGCTCGCCGACGCCGTTCTCGGCGGCGAGATCCTTTCACGCGAGACCGCCCGCGATCTGCTCGACACCCCTGACGACTCGCTGCGCGATCTGCTGTGGGCGGCTTTCCACATCCGCCAGGCGAGGTTCGGCCGGCGGGTCAAGGTGTGCGTATTGCAAAACGCGCGTAGCGGCCTTTGTCCGGAAGATTGTCACTACTGCTCGCAATCTTCGCTTTCGACGGCGGACATCCCGCGATATCGGCTGCTCTCCGAGGAAGCGCTGATCGACGGAGCGCGGCACGCCGTGCAGAGCGGAGCGCGGCGCTATTGCATGGTGACGAGCGGCCGTGGGCCGAGTCGGCCGGACATCGAGCGCTTGAGTGCGGCCGCGCGACGCATCAAGCGAGAGTTCCCGGACATCGAGATCTGTGTGAGCGTCGGTTTGATGAACGAGGAAGAGGCGCGAGCGTTGAAGGCCGCGGGCGTCGGCTGGGTAAACCACAACCTCAATACCAGCGAACGATTCCACCCGAGCATCTGCTCGACGCACACCTTCGCAGACCGCGTACAGACCGTGCGCAGCGTTCAGGCGGCGGGGCTGTCCACCTGTTGCGGTGGCATCATCGGTATGGGCGAAAGCGACGAGGACGTCATCGATCTCGCGCTTTCGCTGCGCGAGCTTGCCGTCGACTCGCTGCCCGTGAATTTTCTCCACCCGATTGACGGGACGCCGCTCGGCGGAGCCAATTTTCTCGACCCGCTGCGCGCGCTGAAAGCGCTCTGCGTATTTCGCTTCACGAACCCGACGGCAGAAATCCGCGCCGCCGGGGGCCGGGAGCGCAACCTCCGTGAATGGCAGTCCCTCGCGCTCTTTCCCGCGAACTCGCTCTTCGTACGCGGCTACCTCACGACACCCGGACAGAGTCCCGATGAGGCGCGCCGCATGATCGAGTACATGGGGTTCGAGGTGGAAGAGGGGATCGAGGCGGCACCCGCCTCGACGCGGGCTCCGTAGGCGCGGCCGCGACTGCCGTCGCTTGCGACGGCGCCGCGGAGCCTACCCCGGATCGAGGGGGCGATACTGCAACGCCTCCGCCACGTCGCCGGCGCGGATTCGCGGCTCGGCGGCGAGATCTGCGATCGTGCGCGCGATCCGCAGTACGCGACCGTAGGATCGGGCAGAGAGGTCGAGGCGCTCGATGGCCGCCTCGAGAACGCGCTCGCCGGCGCCGTCGAGCGCGCAGTAGCGCCGCAGCTCATCCGGGCTCATGCGGGCGTTGCAGAAGACGCCGCGCCCTGCGAAGCGTTCGAGCTGCCGCGCGCGCGCGGCGCCGACGCGGTGGCGCACCTCGGCGGAGGACTCTCCGCGCGCCGCACCACGCAGCTCAGCCGAGCCGAGGGCGGGAGCCTCGACGTGCAGGTCGATGCGGTCGAGCAACGGCCCGGAGACACGCCTCCGGTAGCGCTGTACCTCAGCCGCCGAGCAGAGGCAGGCGCGTCGTGGATCGCTGAAGAATCCGCAAGGACACGGATTCATCGCGGCGATCAAAGTGAACCCTGCCGGAAAGCGTAGCGTCCCATGCGCGCGCGAGATCGTCACGCGGCGCTCCTCCATGGGCTGGCGCAAGCCCTCGAGGGCACGGCGGGGAAACTCGGGCAGCTCGTCGAGAAACAGCACCCCGTGGTGCGCCAGCGTCACCTCGCCGGGACGCGGTCCTGGACCTCCGCCGACGAGCCCCGCTGGCGAGATCGTGTGGTGCGGAGCGCGAAAGGGCCGGCTGGTGAGCATCGGCTCGCCCCCGAGCAGCCCGGCTACACTGTGAATCTTGGTGATCTCGATCGCCTCGACGAGCGTCGGGTCGGGAAGAATTCCGCCGATGCGCACCGCCAGCATCGTCTTGCCCGCACCCGGCGGTCCGACCAGCAGGAGGTTGTGGCCGCCTGCGGCAGCGACCTCGAGGGCACGTTTGGCATGGTGCTGTCCGCGTACCTCCGCGAGATCTGCCGCGGCGGAGCTGACGGCGCCGAACAATCCCGAGGGATTCACTACGCTCCGCGCCAGAGCGCGCCGCCCGAGAAGGAACTCCACGGCTTCCCCGAGCGAGGACACGCCGTACACCTCCACGCCCGAGACGAGAGCGGCCTCGCGGGCGTTCGCGGCCGGGATCAGCAAGCGAGGAATGCCGAGCGCCGCTGTGGCGTCGGCGATCGCGAGCGCGCCCCGCACGGGCTTCACACGGCCGTCGAGTGACAATTCCCCGACGATGACTTGGCCGGCTAGGCGATCAGGCGGTACCGTCCCTGAGGCCGCTAGAAGGCCGAGCGCGATCGGCAGATCGTAGGCCGACCCTTCCTTCTTGACGTCGGCTGGGGCCAAGTTGATCGTCGTGCGCTCCGCCGGGAACTGGTATCCCGAGTTGCGGATCGCCGAGCGAACTCGCTCGCGGCTCTCGCGGACGGCCGCCTCGGGCAGCCCGACGATCGAAAGCTGGGGCAGGCCACGACCGAGGTCCACTTCGACCTCGACGAGCGTGGCGTCGACCCCCTGCAGCGCGCTCGACTGGACCGTCGCGAGCATCGTCGGCTCGACGGCGCCGAAGGGGGCGCGACTACTTACGAACAATGGGCGGGTTGCGCAAGCGGAATTTCCGGATGATAGGTTGAGCCACTATGACGCAGCGATCCTACCGGGCGTGCACCCTCTGCGAAGCGACCTGCGGAATCGTGGTCGAGACCGAGGGCCGCGAAGTCGTGTCGGTGCGCGGCGACGAAGACGATCCCTTCAGCCGCGGATTCATCTGCCCCAAGGCGTACGCGCTGAAGGATCTGCAGTCCGACCCCGATCGACTGCGCCGGCCGGTGCGAAGGACGCGAGAAGGCTGGGAGGAGATCGGCTGGGACGAGGCAATCGACGAAGCCGCCGAGAATCTCGCACGCGTGCGCTCGCGGCACGGTCCGGAGTCTTTGGGGATCTACCTCGGGAATCCGAGCGCCCACAGTCTCGGAAGCATGCTCTACGGGCGCGTGCTGATCCGCGCCCTCGGCTCGCATCAGCGGTTTTCGGCGACCTCGGTCGACCAACTGCCGAAGATGATCTCGTCGTGCCTGCTGTTCGGCGATCAGCTGATGGTGCCGGTGCCGGACGTGGACCGCACCGCGTACTTGATGGTCATCGGCGCGAACCCGTTGGTCTCGAACGGAAGTCTGATGACGGCTCCGGGCATTCCGAAGCGACTGCGCGCGCTGCGCGCTCGCGGCGGCAAGCTCGTGGTCGTCGACCCGCGACGCACCGAGACGGCGCGCGTGGCCGACGAGCACCTGCCGATCCGGCCTGGCACCGACGCGTTGCTTCTGTTCGCGCTCGTTCACGTTCTCTTCCAGGAGGGTCTCGTGCGTCTCGACCGTCTCGAGCCGATGGTGCAAGGGCTCGGGGAGCTACGGGCGATTGCGGGCGATTTCGCGCCCGAGATCGTCGCTGCCCGAGTCGGCATCGGCGCCGACACGCTCCGTCGGATCGCGCGAGAGCTCGCGGCGGCGCCCTCGGCCGCTTGCTACGGCCGCATCGGTACGTGCACTCAGGAGTTCGGCACGCTGGCGAGCTGGCTGATCGACGTGGTGAACGTGCTCACCGGCAATCTGGATCGGCCGGGTGGCGCGATGTTCACCACGCCCGCGGCTTCCTTCAAGTACGGCGAGACCTCACGCGCGGGTCGTCGGCTGCCCTACGGCCGCTGGAAGAGCCGCGCACGAGGCCTGCCCGAATTCGGCGGTGAGCTGCCTGCGGTGGCGCTCGCCGAGGAGATCGAAACGACCGGCGAAGGCCAAATCCGCGGCCTCGTGACGGTGGCGGGCAATCCGGTGCTGTCCACACCCGACGGCGCGCGGTTGGCGCGCGCGATCGACGGGCTCGAATACATGGTCTCGATCGACATCTACGTCAACGAGACGACGCGTCACGCGAACCTCATCCTGCCGACGACTTCGCCGCTCGAGCACGAAAACTACGACTTGTTGCTCTACAACATGGCGATCCGCAACGTGGCGAAGTACTCGCCCGTGACGGTCGAGCCGGAGCCGGGCGCGAAGCACGACTGGGAGATTTTCCTGGCGCTCGCCGCGCGGCTGATGGGCACGGGGCCCGCCGACCTTCAGGCCGTCGACGACGCGCTGCTCGCCAAAATGGTGGACCAGGCGGTGGGTCGGCCTGGCGCGCCCGCAGGCGAGGTCTCGCGGGAGACCGCTCTTGCCCTCCTCGGTTCCGTTCCCGGACCGAACCGGGTGCTCGATCTGCTGCTTCGCGCCGGCACCTACGGGGACGGCTTCGACGTGCGCCGCGGCGGGCTTTCGCTCCAGAGATTGCGCGAAGCACCGCACGGAATCGACCTCGGTCCCCTCGAGCCGAAGCTTCCGGCGGCGCTCGCGACCCCGAGCGGCAAGATCGAGCTCTTCCATGAACTGCTCGCCGGCGACGTCGAACGCCTCCGCCGATCGCTCGAGCGTGCCCCGGACGACCTGGTGTTGATCGGTCGTCGCCAGCTCCGCTCGAACAATTCGTGGATGCACAACGCGCCCTCGCTCGTGAAAGGTCCCGAGCGCTGTACGCTGCTCGTCCATCCGCGGGACGCCGAGCGCTTGGGAGTCGGCGAAGGTGCTCGCGTGCGCATCACGAGCCGCGTCGGCGCGGTCGAGGCGCCGGTCCAAGTCAGCGACGAGATCATGCCCGGCGTGGTGAGCCTCCCGCACGGGTGGGGTCACGGGCTCGAAGGCGTGGGTCAGCGTGTGGCGGCAGCGCATCCCGGGGTGCCTTCGAACTTTCTGGCCGATCTCGAAGCCGTTGACGCGCTCTCCGGGAACGCGGTGCTGAACGGCATCCCGGTCAGCATCTCGGCGATCTAGCGCGGTTGCCGGCCGGCGGCCGCCGAGCCGCGCGCCCAAACCTGGCTGCGGGCTCAGGCAAGTCGAGCGAGCTCTCTCTCCACCTCCGAGCGGATGGCGCCGAGCGTCTGATCATCCACCGCTTCGAAGCGCAGGACCAACACGGCTTGCGTATTCGACGCTCTCACCAGCCCCCAGCCGCCGCGGAAATTGATGCGCGCGCCGTCGATGTCGATGACTTCGTGCGTCTTCGTGAAATGGTGCTTCAGCGCCTCGACGATCTGGAACTTCCGTGCCTCGGGGACCGCCACGCGGATCTCCGGCGTGGAGGACATCTTCGGCACGTCGGCGAGCAGCTCGCCGAGGTGCTTGCCGCTTTCCGAAAGGATCTCGGCGAGGCGCGCCGAGGCGTAGATCGCATCGTCGTAGCCGTAGTAGCGGTCGGCGAAGAACATGTGGCCACTCATCTCGCCGGCGAGTAGCGCGTGCTCTTCCTTCATCTTCTGCTTGATCAACGAGTGGCCCGTCTTCCACATGATGATGCGTCCGCCATGCTTCGGCACGTCGTCGTAGAGGGTGCGAGAGCATTTGACCTCGGCGATGAACGTTCCCGCGGGCCGTTTTGCCAGGATCGAGCGCGAGAAGACGATCATGAGCTCGTCCCCCCAGACCGGGCGGCCTTGCTCGTCGACCACGCCGATACGGTCCGCGTCGCCGTCGTAGGCGATGCCCAGGTCACACCTTTGCTGGCGCACGGTCGCGATCAGGTCCTTCAGGTTGTCGACCACGGTCGGGTCCGGATGGTGGTTGGGGAATCGTCCGTCGGGTTCGGTATAGAGCTCGATCACTTCGTGACCCAGGCGGCGAAATATCGGCACGGATGGCACGCCCCCCGGTCCGTTTCCGGCGTCGATCGCCACGCGCAGCTTCTTCGGAGCGCGGATCTGCCCGCTCACGTAATCGACGTACTCGGACAACACGGGCCGGTGGGTCACACTCCCGCCGGAGGTAGCGATGAAGTCGCGCGCCTCGACCATCTCGCCGAGTGTGCGTAAGTCGGGTCCGGAAATCGTGCTCTTGCCGACGCAGATCTTGAGCCCGTTGTCCTGCGGGGGATTGTGGCTCGCGGTGATCATCACGCCGCCATCCATGTCCCAGTGATTCACCGAGAAGTAGAGCAGCGGGGTGGCGCACATGCCGATGTCGATGACCTCCAAACCACAGTCCACGAGCCCGCCTAAAACGGCGTCCCGAATCCGTTCGGCGTGCAACCTGCAATCGCGGCCGAGCGTGATCCGGCGCTTGCCCGCGCGCCGCTGGAAGGTGCCGATCGCCCGACCGAGAAGGTAGCAGATCTCATCCGTGAGGTCGCGATCGGCCACGCCGCGGATGTCGTACTCGCGGATGATCTCCGGGTTCAGCGTCGGCATGGCGGTTTCTCCAAGGACAATTCGAGGACTAACTGGAAGACGCGCATTGGGCAATTCGCGCGTAGGCCAGAACGCGCATGGATCCAAACGAGGGAATTGTGATTTGCCCTCGTTCGAGGGAGAATCGCAGTCGCCATGAAGGGTCGCAGCCGGACAGCGCGATCGCCGAAGCCGCCGCGGCTACCAGCCGATCAGTGTGCGCTGCCGCCGGGTGAGCTCGCAGGACTGGTCGACGGCGTCAAGGCCACCGTGTTGGCCCTCCTCGCAAGCCTCCAAGAAAAGGAGCGGAATCTTCGCCGCCTGCTAGGGTCGGGGGCGACCCCTGGGGTCAAGGCGGGGCTTTCGGACATCCGACTGCTGCGTCGTTGGGCCGACCGCACGCTGCGCACCATCGCGGTGTTGGAGCGCGGACAGCAGCGGGTGGATTTGCGCGCATTGCTCGGCGAGCTCGCCGAATTCAGCGAAATCGTCCACGTGCACGACGCCGAGGTGCCTGCGTTGCACGAGCTCCACTAGGGCGCTCGGCATGTCGACCGAGACCTACGTCCTGCGGTCGCGGGGGGCCGAGCCGCGAGCGGCGCAGTTTGCGATCGACTATGCGGCGGAGCTGAACGCGGCGCAGTATGCGGCGGTGTCGCACCAGGAAGGGCCGGTCCTGGTGGTCGCGGGAGCCGGCAGCGGCAAGACTCGGACTCTCGTCTACCGGGTGGCACGATTGGTCGAGCTCGGAATCGCCCCGTCGTCCATCTTGCTCCTCACCTTCACCCGGCGTGCGGCGGAAGTCATGCTCGATCGCGCGGCTTCGCTGGTCGGCACCGCCTGCGGGCGGGTTCGCGGCGGCACGTTTCACTCCTTTGCCAACCTCGTTCTCCGCCGCTTCGCGCGAGAGATCGGCCGCGAAAGAACCTTCACCATCCTCGATCGTGGCGATGCGGAGGACGTCATCCAGCTTCTGCGGACCGGCATGGGGCTTGACCGAAAAGATCGCCGCTTCCCGAAGAAGCAAACGATCGGTGACATCTTCAGCGCGGCAATCAACAAGTCCTGTTCGCTCGGCGTGATCGTCGAATCGGACTATCTGCACCTCGCCGAGCATCTCGAGGATTTGGAGAAGCTGCGCGTTCGCTATGAGACCTACAAAGCGGACAAGAATCTCTTCGACTACGACGACCTGCTGCTCAAGCTGCGCGACCTCCTCGGCGACCGCCCTGCGGTCGCCGAGCAGTTGTCGCAGGAGCTCCGCTACGTGATGGTCGACGAGTATCAGGACACGAATCGCTTGCAGGCCGAGATCGTCGAGCGCCTCGCGATGAGCCACAAGAACGTCATGGCGGTGGGCGACGACGCGCAGTCGATCTACTCGTTTCGCGGCGCGGATTTCCGCAACATCATGGGGTTCGAGCAGCGTTTTCCCGGCGCACGCGTGATCGCTCTCGAGGAGAACTATCGCTCGACCCAGCCGATCTTGGATCTCGCCAACGCGGTGATCGAGCGGGCTTCAGAGCGCTACACCAAGGTGCTGCGCACGCGGCTGACCGACGGCGCCACGCCCGTGCTGGTCCAGGCGGAGAACGAGAGCTTTCAGTCGCGCTTCGTCTGTCAGCGGATTCTCGAGCTACGCGAAGAAGGCGTGCCGCTCGACGAGATCGCCGTGCTGTTCCGTTCGAGCTTTCATTCTTTCGACCTCGAGCTCGAGCTCGCTCGCGCGGACTTGCCGTTCATCAAGCGAGGAGGGTTCAAGTTCGTGGAAACCGCGCACGTCAAGGACGTGATCGCGCATCTGCGCGTGGCGGCCAACCCCCTCGATACCGTCTCGTGGCTGCGCGTACTGCTGCTCCTCGAGGGCGTCGGTCCGAAGACCGCGGGGCAAATCGCCGACACCGTCGTGGCCGGCGGCGGCGATCTCACGGCGCTGCGCCTCCCCGGTCGGCGTGAGGCGGGCTCGAAGGAGGTCGAGCGGTTGGCGGCGCTCGTCGCCGCGCTCGGGCGCGAGCCGCTGCGTCCCGCAGTCGCGCTCGAGCGCGTGGTCACGCACTACCAGCCGATCCTCGAGCGGGTGCATCCCGACGATCATCCACGGCGGACGAAGGATCTGGAGCACCTGGTGACGATCGCGGCACGCTATCCGACCCTGGAGGCGATGCTCAGCGACTTCGCACTCGAACCCCCATCGGACACCGTCGGCGGCGCGCTCGCCGAGCCGGACGACGAGAGTCGGCTCACCTTGTCGACGATCCACAGTGCCAAAGGGCTCGAGTGGCACACGGTGTTTCTGATTTGGGCCGCCGACGGCAAGTTTCCCGCGCCGCAATCCATCGTCGACGAGGGAGAGCTGGAGGAGGAACGGCGGCTCTGTTACGTGGCGATCACCCGGGCGAAGCGGCTGCTGTATCTCTGCTATCCGATCCAGTACTACGAGCGGGGCGTCGGACCTGCGTTCGGTCGCCCTTCGCGACTCGTCGCCGGCATCCCCGACGCTCTTCTCAAGCCCATGGCCCTCGTCGAGGAAGTGTTCTGAGCATGAGCTGGGTGCATCCGCAGGCGCCGCTACGCATCGGGCCGGTCGAGGTGCGGCCGAGGCTCATTCTCGCGCCCATGTCGGGAGTGACCGATTCGGCGTTTCGCCGCATCGTGCGGCGCGCGAGCGGTCGCGCGGTCGGGCTCATGCTCACGGAGTTCATCAGCGTCGAAGCGCTGACGCGCGAGAGCGAGAAGAGCTTCGGCATGATGCGCTTCCGGGCCGAGGAGCGCCCCATCGGAATTCAGATCTTCGGCGCGGACGTGGACCGCATGGTGCGCGCGGCTCGACTCGTCGAGCAAAGCGGCGCGGACGTGCTGGACATCAACTGCGGCTGCCCCGTGCCGAAGGTCGTCAAGCGAGGTGGCGGCTGCGAGCTGATGAGGCGGCCCGAGCGCCTCGGCGAAATCCTCAGGGCGGTCGTGCGCGAGGTGTCGATCCCGGTGACGCTCAAGATGCGCTCGGGCTGGGACGACGACAGCTTGAACGCGGCCGAGATCGCCGCGGTTGCCGAGGCGAGCGGCGTCGCGATGGTCACGGTCCACGGGCGCACGCGAGTTCAGCTCTATCACGGGGAAGCGGACTGGGGGGTGATCCCGTCGATCCGCGCGCGCGTCTCGATCCCGATCGTCGGCAGCGGCGACGTCACGACGCCGTGGGACGCGCTCTGCCGCGAGCGCATGTATCGTCCGGACGCCGTGATGATCGGGCGTGGCGCGCTCGCCAATCCATGGATCTTTCGTCAGGTCGAAGAGCTTCGGCGCGGCGTGGAGCCCTATCGACCGTCCCTCGAGGAGCGCCTCGACACGCTGCGAGCGTACGCGGCCTTTCTCGCGGAGGACTACGCGCCGGTCGTCGTGGCGGCGCGCCTGCGCCAATTCGCCGGCCGGGTGACCAAGGGATTGCGCAGCGGCGCGGTGCTTCGTGCCGCGATCAACGAGGCGCGTACCAAGGACGCGATCCTCGATCTGCTCTGCCGCTACGCCGAGGCGGCGGCGGAGGAGGCCGGGGAGCCCCGCGCCACGGCGCTCGGCGACGCCGAGGAGGTGGCCTAGTGGAGCAAGCGTACCAGGTGCACGTCTCGAAGGACTACTTGAAGTTCTCGGCGGCCCACTTCATCGCCTACCAGGGTTTTCGCGAGCCGCTGCACGGGCACAACTACCAAGTGTCCGTGCGCGTCGAAGGCGGTCTCGGACAGGACGGCTACGTGCTCGACTTCGGCCTCGTCAAGCAAGCGACCAAGCGAGTCTGCGAGCGACTCGACGAGCGCGTGTTGTTGCCCGTCGACAGCGATTGCCTGCGCTTCGAGCGCGTGGAGGGGCAGGTCACGGTCACGTACGAGGATGGCGCGCGATTCTCGTTCCCCGAAGCGGACGTGGTACTACTGCCGATCGTCCACACGTCGGCGGAAGAGCTCGCGCGTTACGTGCTCTCGCGAGTTCGCGCCGAGCTGCCGGATCTCCAACGGCGCGGCGTGCGGTCGATCGAGGTCGGCGTCGCCGAGGCACCCGGCCAGATCGCCTACTGCCGCGAACAGCTCTGACGCCGCGCGGGCTACTTGTTCAGCATTCCGAGGTTTCGCAGATGGACGTAGAGGGTCGAACGATCGAGCCCTGAGTCACGGGCGAGCTTCGACTTGTTGCCCCCCGCGACTCGCAGCGCATGCTCGAAGTAGGCCTTGCGAGCGAGCTTCGTGAAGTCATGGTAGGGAAGACTCCAGTCGAGCTCTGCCGCGGCGCCTACTGCAGTGACGCGCTCGCGTTCGACCAGCGCCGTCCGCAACCGCTCGATCTCGAGGGCTTGGCTTCGGGCCTGAACGAACGTTCGAAGCACGGTGCGCAGCTCGTCGACCGAAAAGGGCTTCGGCAGAAACGCGTCCGCTCCGGCGGCCGCGCTTTGCTTGGCGAGCTCAGCTCGCTCGAGAGCTCCGCTCATCAGCACGACTGGCGTCGAGCGCCGTAGCGACTTGAGTTGGCGGCAAACCTCCGAGCCGGCGACGCCGGAAAGCGAGACGTCGAGCAGTGCCACGTCGGGCGGGTGATCGCCAACGATCTCCATCGCCTTGGTGCCGGTTTCCGCGAAAACCAGGTGGTATCCTTCGCCCTCCAGCGCACGGGAGATGAACTCGCGCGCCCCCTGATGGTCTTCCGCCACGAGCAGCATTTCTTTCATGGGGGATTTTACCAGCAAGTCCCGTGCCGAGAACCTGCGGCGAAATATCACGCAAAATTGGGGGCAATCCGCAGCCGCTTCGTGTCATTCGCCCAGAATTTGTCAGCCCGAGCTGGCAATTTCGCGAGCGCTCAACGGTAGTGGTGCCAGCTTTCCCCCGGATCCAGGATGACCACCACACCCCGGTTGCGCTTCCCGGTGGCAGTCGCCACGTCGGCCTCGAAACTCTGCGCCGGCTGCGAGGCGGCGGTGACGAATGGGAACGGACCCGTCAGGCCGTAGTGGTAAGGGATGACGTGTTTGGGCTGTAGGATGGTGAACGCTTCGGCGGCCTCGTCAGGACTCATGTCGAGCTTGCGGCCGAAGAGACGGATCCCGCCCACCGGAAGCAGGGCTGCATCGAGTGAGGGAAACCGCGCGACGATGTCCTGAAAGATCTTGGCGTCGAACCGGGTGTCGCCGCCGACGTAGAGCGTGAGGCCGTTGCCTTGCAGCACGTAGCCATTTTCCGGGGCGCTGTGGCGCGCCGGAACGGCGGTGATGATCACGCTGCCGATTTGTGATTGATCCCATTCATCGAGCTCGACGACGTCTTCGTACCCCATCGCGCGGATGGCTGGACCGAGGCCGAGCGGCGCGATGACGCGCAACGCTTTGTTTGCGTAGTCACGTAGCGTTTCCGCGTCGAAATGATCGTCGTGCTTGTGCGTGATCAATATGCCGCGCATCGGTGGCAAATTCTCTAGGCTGATGCCCACGTCCTCCGCGGGGCCCAGGGGCGGGGTTGGCGAGTACCAAGGGTCGAGCAAGATGCGGGTCTCGCGGAAATCAATCACGGCAGAACCGTGTACGAGACGGGTGACGCTCAGGTCGGCGTCCGACGGGTGATAGGTGCGGGTGCGCGCGACGGTCGGCGTGTAGCAAGCGGCGACGAGCGAGCTCGACAGCAGAGCCGCGACGAACGTGGGCGGGCAGCGCTTCACTCGTTTCCTCGACTCCGCCCGAGTTCTCGCCGGTCCCTTCATGGCGGGAGGTTTGTATGCTGAATCGGCGCGGAAGGAAAAGGCCCGAGCATCGCTCGTGAGCGTCAGGTCCGACCCAATTGGCGCAGCGCTTCGTAAGCGACGATGGCGACGGCGTTGGCGAGGTTCAGGCTTCGCACCACCGTTCGGTCGATCGGAATCCGCAGCGAGCGATCGGGGTCTCGAGCGAGCAGGTCCGCCGGAAGCCCGCGGGCCTCTCCGCCGAACACCATGAAGTCGCCAGGCCTGTAACGCACGTCGGTATACGAGCGCGATGCTCGCGCCGAAAAGAGCCAAAGGGACGCAGCTCGGTGCTTGGAGCAAAAGCTGTCCCAGTCCGTATGCAGCTCGAGGTCGACGCTCGGCCAGTAGTCGAGGCCGGCGCGGCGTAGGTAACGGTCGTCGAGCGAGAAGCCAAGTGGTCCGACCAGATGGAGACGCGCGGCGGTGGCGGCGCAGAGCCGCGCGGTCGTTCCGGTGTTCTGCGGGATCTCGGGTCTGACGAGAACGACGTGGAGAATAGGCTCAGCGGGCATCGATCGGAAAAGAGGACCCGCCGAGGCACAGCCGAAACCGGCCGGCCGAGTCGATCTCGACGAAACGGGCGAGCGCGTAGTGCGCCGGCCGCAGAAGCCGCGCCTCGAACTCTCCCTGCTTGACGCGGCAGTAGAATGCGTGGTCCTCGCCCGAGCGCAGCGTTTGCGGGTCGAGGGGCTCGGTGGAGCCGTCGTTCAAGATGACACGCAGGCCGCGCTCGACGTCGCCATCGATCTGGCGGACCACGTACGGCGTGTCGTCGACCTCGAGAGGCGCCCGCTCGTCTCCCATCTGGAGCATGAAGCCGCCGTCGGGTTTGCGCCGCACGCAGCGGCTGAAGAGGGCCGCGATGCGTGGATTGGCGATGCGCTCGCCATCGCTGTACCACTCACCGTCGCGGCCGAAGCGGATCGCGTGGCTCTCGATCGCGTAGAACCCCGAGGCAGGCATCGATCAATTCGTACATCGAGCGGGCCGCAGGTCAACAGGCGCCCGGTAGCCGCCACACCGTCGTTCGTTTATGTTCCCCGCTGCATGGTCCCGGTCCTGATCCAGCTCGGCCCGCTTACCATCTACAGCTTCGGTGCGATGATGGCGCTCGGCTTCCTCGTGGCGGGTTACGTCACGTCGGTCGGGCTGGCGGACAAGGGATTGGATCCGGAAGACGCCTGGTCGATCGTGCTCTGGGGGGCCGTCGGCGGCATCATCGGCGCGCGGCTGCTGGCGCTCCTCGCCGACTGGCAGGCATTCCTGCTCCATCCGATGTCTTCGCTGCTCTCGGGGTCGGGCTTCGTTTGGTACGGCGGGCTCATCGGCGGGTTCCTGTCGGTGACGCTCTTCATCGTGCGTCGCTCGTGGCGCTGGTTGCTCGTCGTCGATTGCATCGCTCCCGGCCTGGCGATCGGGCAGGCGATCGGCCGCATCGGTTGCCAGGTGGCGGGTGACGGCGATTGGGGCCGGCCGACGACGCTGCCGTGGGGTGTTCAGTACCCGCGCGCGATCATCGGGTGGAGCGCCTGGCTGCGAGAGAACGGTTTGCCGCCCGCTACGCACGTCCATCCCGCGCCGGCCTACGAGACGCTGGCCTATTCGGCGATTTTCTGCCTTTTGTGGGCGCTGCGGAAGCGCGCCTTGCCGGCGGGATCCTTGTTCTGGATCTACCTCGTGACCTCGAGCATCGCGCGCTTCTCGATCGAGATCGTGCGCATCGAGCCGGTGATCGGCGCCGGGTTGACCGAGGCGCAGTGGATCGCCGTCGCTCTCTTCGCCGTTGGGCTCGTCGCTCTCCTGTGGCAACCCGGAAAGGGATCGACAGCGTGAAGCGCGGGCTCGTGACCAGCGTCCTCCTGGTCATCGGCCTCTCGGTCGTCGCTCTGTGGGCGGCGCTGCGCGCACCGGCGAGGGCCCATGAAGCGCCTCGCTTCGTCCTTCCGGATCTCGCAGGCAAGGTGACGCGCATGGAGGACCTCCACGGCAAGGTCGTAGTGCTCAACTTGTGGGCGACCTGGTGCCCGCCCTGCGTGGAGGAGATGCCGACGCTCGAAGCGCTATCCAAGCGAATGGCGGGCCGCGACTTCGTGCTGCTCGCCGTCAGCGAAGACGACACACCGGCTCTGGTCAGACCATGGATCGAGAAGCACGGCTTCACGTTTCCGGTTTTACTCGACCCACGAGGGCAGCTCGGCGCCGACCTCGGCATCACCGGCTACCCGGAGACGTTCATCATCGACCGCAACGGGCGGATCGTCCATCGCCACGTCGGCTATCGCAATTGGATGGAGCCGGGAATCGTGGCCGCCCTCGAACGTCTGATGGACACCGGCGAATGGCGCCTGGCCTGGTGAGAGCTACTTCTCGATGACGATGGACCAGACGCCGGGCTCGACCTCTTCGGCGGCGAGGACCGCGTAGGCTTCGGCTTCCGCGGCCCGCGGCAGGTCGCGCACGGAGCGCGGGTCGTCGACGAGAAACGTGAGCCGCTCACCGCGGGCCGCGGCCTCGAGCCGCACCTTGGCGTGTGCCCAATTGGTCGGGCAAGGTATGCCGCGAAGATCGATCGGGAACCCGACGCTCTGCTCGGTCACCTCGAAAGGACTTTCTTAGCGCGCGCCAAGTCGGAGACGCGCAGGTAGAGAGCGGCTCGCGTGCTGATGCCGACGCTGCCGTACAGATACTGGATGTTGATCCTGGCGCGCGCGAGCCGCGCGCAGACCTCGCCGAGAGCGCCGGGGCGGTTGGAGGCCTCGATGCGCAGCAACGTCGCTTCGATGACGAGCAGCCCAGCGGCTTCGAGCAAGCTGAGCGCACGCTTCGCGTCACCGACGATCATGCGGACCAGCGCGTGGTCGGTATGATCGACGACAGTGATCGCTTCGAGGTTCACGTGGTGCCTCTTGAAGTCGGCGAGAATCGCCGCCAGTGCACCGGGCTTGTTTTCGAGGAATGTGGACAGTTCCGTCGCGGTCTTCATCGTCCTTCCCCACGCCGAGGTCGAGGGTCGCAAAACGTCGGAGCATAGCAACGGCTCGCATCGAAGGCGAGCGTTCGCAATCGCGAGGCGAGCTCAAGGGCCGGAGCGAGCGCTGCAAAACGCGGCGACCCGGTCTGCGACGCGCACGCCGTCGAGCGCCGCGCTGACGATGCCGCCGGCGTAGCCGGCGCCTTCGCCGGCGGGAAAGAGACCGGCGATGGCGGTGCTCTGCAGGGTCTCGGCGTCACGCAGCACACGCAGCGGACTGGAAGAGCGCGATTCGACGCCGACCGCTATCGCCTCGCTCGTATCGTAGCCTCGCATCACGCGAGCGAAGCGCCCGAACCCCGCGCGCAGGCGCGCGACGATGAAGGGCGGGAGCTCCGCATGAAGCGGCGCGCCGCGGATCCCCGGGCGATAGCTCGAGCGCGGCAGCGACTTTGATTCCCGCGCGGCGCAGAAGTCCATCAGTCGCTGTGCGGGAGCCACCTGGCGTCCACCGCCGAGCTCGGCCGCGCGTCGCTCGAGCGCGTCCTGAAACTCGATCCCGCGAAAGACGCCTTCGTAGCCGAGCCCCTCGAGGTCGTTGGGCTCGATGGCAACGACGATCCCGCTGTTGGCAAACGGCGAGTCGCGTCGCGACAGCGACATGCCGTTGACGACGACGGAGTCACTCTCGCTCGACGCGGGAACGATCCAGCCGCCGGGACACATGCAGAACGAGTACACGCCTCGGCCGCCTACCGTGGCGGCAAGGCGGTAGGAGGCCGCCGGTAACAGCGGGTGACCGGCGTCTCGCCCATACTGGATCGCATCGATCAGCGGCTGTGGGTGTTCGACACGGACCCCCACCGCGAAGGGCTTCGGCTCGAGGGCGGCGCCAACCGCCACGAGCATGGCGAATACGTCGCGCGCGCTGTGGCCGGTGGCGACGACCACGGCCGACGCCTCGAGCTCCTCGCCGCCTGCGAGGCGCACACCACGCACCCGGTGCCGGTCGCAGAAGAGACTGACCGCCCGGGCCCCGAAGCGCACGGTGCTGCCCGCCGCCTCGATCGTCTCGCGCAAGCGAACGACGACCTTCGGCAAGCGGTTCGATCCGATGTGGGGGCGCGCGTCGACGAGGATGTCCTCGGGGGCGCCATGGGCGACGAGCGTATGCAGCACGTCGAGAACCGGTCCGCGCTTGTCCGCCCGAGTGTAGAGCTTGCCGTCGCTATACGTTCCGGCCCCGCCTTCGCCGAAGCAGTAGTTCGATTCCGGGTCCACGATTCCCTGCTTGTTGAGGAGCGCGATGTCGCGTCGGCGTGCCTGCACCGGTTTGCCGCGCTCGAGCAGCACGACTCGTACGCCGCGTTCCGCGAGCCGCAGCGCGGCGAACAGACCGGCCGGTCCGGCCCCGATCACGACCGCCGGCGCTCCCCGGGTCGATACGGGAGCCAAACGGGGTAGGGGCGCGGTCGTCGAGTCGTCTGGCGGTTCTCCGGTCGCGAAGACGCGCATGCGTAGGCGAAACCGTGCGCCGGACCCGCGCGCATCGATGGTGCGGCGAGTGATCTGAGCCTCGGCGATCGATTGGGGATCGACACCCAGTCGGCGAGCGATCGCAGCATGCAGCCGCTCGCGGTTGGCGGCGTCAGCGAGGGAGACGGTGAGCTCGAGGTCTCGGGGCATCGCCGGGCTTGGTGGTAGCGAAGGAGGAAGGGATGTCAAAGCCCCTTGAATCCGTGGCAGTAGAACGCATACGCCCACGGGTGGATCCCCGCGTCGAGCGACGAGAATCCGACGCTGTCGGTGACGGTTTTGCGGCACAGGACCGACGGCTCGGTACCGGACTGCCGTGATTCTGCAGAGCAGCGGCGGCACAGGGTCGAGGTACCAAACTTGCTGTGGTCCGCCTCATGAGAGTCTCGCGAGGCGTGGCGGGGGCGGCAATCGCGTCGGGCATTCTGCTGCTTTTCGCGCGTGGTCCAGCAGAGGCCCTTTTGTCGATAGGCACGCAACCCACTCCGACGCGCGTGCCAACCCGGACCGCGACGCCGACTCCGACGCACCGGCCGACGCGTACACCGACCCCCACGCGTACACCGAAGCCGACGCGTACGCCGACCCCTACGCGCACACCGAAGCCGACGCATACGCCTACGCCGACCCGCACAGCGAAGCCGACGCCGACTCCGTCAGCCGTGGCGCCAACCCCGACCCATCCCGTGCCAACGCCCACCCCACGTCCGGCGCCCACGGCATCGCCACGTCCGACTGCTACTCCTACGGCAGCATCGACGAGCTGCACGATCTTCCCGTCCGACAACCCGTGGAACACCGACGTCTCCGGGTACCCTGTTGATCCCAAGTCGACGGCGTACATCAATTTCATCGGCCCGACCAAGCTCCTGCATCCGGACTTCGGGACATTCTGGGAAGGCGCGCCGATCGGCATTCCGTACGTAGTCGTCCCTGCGGACCAGCCGCTGATCCCGGTCGGGTTCCTCTACGCCGACGAGAGCGACGCCGGTCCCTATCCCATCCCCCCAAATCCACCCATCGAGGGTGGTTCGAATAGCTCTGGCGATCGCCACATCCTGATGCTCGGGCTCGAGCGCTGCCAATTGCACGAGCTCTACTACGCCTGGCCGCCGGGCTCGAGCGGCGATCCCTACACGGACCGTTGGTATGCCGGGTCCGGGGCGATCTTCGATCTGCGCAGCGACGCGCTACGTCCGGACGGCTGGACTTCGGCGGACGCGGCGGGGCTGCCGATCCTTCCAGGCCTGGTGCGCTACGACGAAGTCGTCGAGCAGGGCGTGATCCGTCATGCGCTGCGCTTCACCGTTCGCGCCACGCAGAAGGGATACATTCATCCGGCGACGCACTATGCGTCGTCCAGCACGGATCCGGCGCGCCCACCGATGGGACTGCGTCTGCGCATGAAGGGGTCGTACAGCTGTTCGGCATACTCTTCCGAGGTGCAGGTCATCTGCGCCGCGCTCAAGAAGTACGGTATGTTCGTGGCCGACAACGGATCGGACTGGTACGTGAGCGGCGCGCACGACCCCCGCTGGAACGACGATCGGCTCGGTGACCTCAAGAAAATCCCCGGAAGCGCGTTCGAAGCGGTCTATACCGGCGAGATCCTGCACTAGGGCATCCGGACGGTTCGTTCGTCGTTGACGGCACGCGCGGTGTCGCCGTAAAGCGGGACCAAGCGCGGCAGCCCCGATGCCCGGGCATTCGCGACCCAAGAATCCAACAGAGGAGAAACCGTCCATGCGCACGTTTGCCCTCGTCATCGCAGGGATCGCAATTGCCTCCGCCGTGCAGGCAGGGGCCGCCGAGGACCCTTCGAGCCTCATGAAAGTCAAGATCTCGCCGGCGTTGATCGCCAAAGCCAACGACCCGAAGCCTCCCGCCGATGCCGGCCAAAAGACGAGCATCGGCAAAGGGAAGACGGCAGCCAACACCACCAACAGCGCCGGCGATACCGACTCCTTCTGGGTCGAGCAGATCGACGTCGACGGCGACGGGGACGTCGAAACGGCCAGCCTACTTTGGGACGACGAGGACAAGGTTCTTTACGTCTACGACGAAAACGACAGCCTAGCGTGCGCGGACGGATCTCCGGCCACCGCCGACATGCTGATCGCGATCAACGGAGCGGGGAACGCCCGCAACCGGCCCGCGGGTTCGGGCTTCTACGTCGTCTCGCTCGACGCGACCGAGTGCAAAGCCCCGGCCGCCGGAGCCTACGGCTGCAGGTTCGATGCGAAGGGGACCACTACCCTTTGCGGGGCCGTGGCGGTTGACGACAAGAACGACGAGCTGATCGTCGTGACCGCGTCGAAGTAGGCATGCCCACGAGAGGGGCGAGCGGCAGGGCGTTTGCCGAGGCGGCGAATCTGTTAGAAGGGCGGTCATGAAGCCCGCCATCTCGTTTGCCGCAATCGCCGGTCGTCGACGGTCGACGCTCGATCTCGCGCAGGAGATCGAGCGTCGCGGCTTTTCCGGACTCTACTGCCCGAGCTTCGGCGACGGCCTGGGAGTCTGCGAAGCGCTTGCGCTGGTGACGCGCTCGATCCCGTTCGGTACGTCGATCGTCAACCTTTACACCCGCCATCCGCACGACTACGCGAAGTCCGCCTGCCTCGTGCACGAACTCGCCTGCGGCCGCTTTCGATTCGGCATCGGCGTCAGCCATGCTCCCGTGAACCAGCACTATGGCGTCAAGGCCGGCAAGCCGACCGAGGACGTTCGCCGGTTCGTCGCCGAGCTCCGCAAGGGAGCCGAGGGACAGGGCGAGCTGCCGCCGATCGTGCTCGCGACTCTGCGCAAACCGATGGCGAAGCTCGCGGCCGAGATCGGCGATGGCGCCGTGTGGGCCAACGCGGCGCGTTCGCACATGGCGATCTCGCTCGAGTGCTTCAGCGTCGAGCAGCGACGCTCGCAGAATTTCTTCATCGGCAACATGATTCCCACCTGCATCTCGGACGACCGTGGCGCCGCGGCGGCGGTCATGCGCAAGACGCTGCGCAGCTACGCGTCACTGCCCAACTACCAGAACTACTGGATCGAGGCGGGGTACGAGGAAGAGATGCGCTCCGTCCAGCGGGCGATCGCTGGGCGCGATCCCGAAGGCGTGGCGCGCGCGATGAGCGACCGCTGGCTCGAAGACGTGACGCTGTTCGGTTCGGCCGGCAAGGTTCGCGAAGGGTTCGAAGCCTGGTTGGCGGCCGGGGTAAAGACGCCGATCCTCGTTCCATCGTCGACGTCTGGCGGCCAAATCAAGGCGATCGAAGAGCTGCTCGCCGCGTTCGCCTGAGCCGCCCAGGTCGCCCGCGCGCAGATGCGAGCACTCCAGTCTGGGGGGCTCAACCCATTTGCAAGCGGCTCCGCACCGCGCCGAGCTCGCCGATCTCGGCGGCCACGCCGTCGCGATAGGCGATCACCTGGCCGGAGTAGCGGCGAAACGCGCGCCCCGGGAATGACGATGCCGACGAGGTTGAGCGGGTCGGCGGCGGCGACGAGCACGATTTCTCCGCTCGCGCGGCGACGCCGGCAGGCACGCAGCGCTTCGACCGCTTCGGGAAGCGCGAACTGCTCGCCGACGAATCCGTCGACGAAGCGCCCGCCGCGAACCTCGCCGCGCGCCTCCAGACGACGGAGCGCCGGCAACAGCGTTCGCCACGGTGGCGAGTTGCGCTCCCGCGTGCAGGAGCTCGCGGAGCAGAATGCCGTAGCGGCGGAGCAACACGCGCGCCTTGCGCTCGGTGACTTCCGCGGCGTCGGGCGCGATTCGACGCCGTCGCGCAGTAGCGCCCAGCGTCCGACGGGCATGAGCCGTGGCGAACGCCGCCGGCCCGGTAGCGCTCGCAGGTGGCGGCGCGGCTGGCGCTTCTCTTCGGGAAGCAGCAGGGTGCGCAGGCCGGCGATGCCGTCGCCGGTTACCAGTCCCGAAGCGACGAGCTCCCACAGCGCGTCCTCGACCTCGCTCGGCAGGCGGCGAATGCCGCGCGCGATGTCGGCGAGGAAGGAGGCGCCGCGCGCGCGGAGGAACTCGAACGCCTGTGAAGCGGTGGCCGAGAGATCGGTGGGCTGCTCCTCGGCGCTCGCCGGCTCCAGCAGCACGTCGAGATCCTCGCGCAGCACGAAGGCGAGCGGCGCGGACCGTGTCGGCGCCGCGCGGCGCCGTTCACGCGTTGGCTCGGCCGGCTCTTCCGTCGCCACGGGCTGCGCGAGCCGGAGCCGGCCCCAGGCGACTTCGCCGGCGAGGCAGAGGTCCTCGAGGTCGGTGGCGTCGTAGTCGGCGATGCGCGCCGGCAGTACGTCGCGTTCCCACGCCGGGCCAGGAAGCTCGAGGCCCTCGAGCTGGCGGATCACCTCGAGAACGCCGTCGCGGCCGTGGAGCTGCGTACCCGGCTGGACGTGCTGCCAGTGGAGGAGGAATCGCATGAAGTCGGCGGGCGAGACCGCCTCGATCTCCTTGCGCAAGCGCCCGAGCGTCAGGCGATGGATGCGCGCCAGGAGCCCACGATCGCACCACTCGCCGCCCGAGGAGCCCGGGGTGAACGAGCCGCGCAGGACGCTGCCGTCGGCCTCGAGTCGGGCGAGCGCGCGGTCACGCCGGCGGATGGGAAGCCCAATCGCTCGGCGAGTCGCGTCCGCCGTCATCGGGCCGGTCACGGTCATCCAGCCGCGCACGATCTCCACGAGGGCCTCTTCAGCGTCCGCGGGCACTCGCATCCCCGAGAGCGGCTCGAGTCTCGGGCGAGAAAGACGCGGCCGGGAGCGCCGTGCGCACCCACTGCACGCGCTCGGCGGCGACGAAGCGCGCGGAACGAGCCGACGCTCGCCGCGACTCGCTCGTCCGGCGGCGATCAACGCCTCGAGCAGCACGCTGCCAGCCGGCGGCGGCATGCTCGGGAAGCCAGCAGAGCGTCAGCAACGCGTCGTGCACCTCGTCGGCGTCGCGCGCATCCGGCCAGGCCTGGCGCCGCACCTCGGCGATCGCCTCGGGGTCGAGCGCGCCGATGCCGCTCGCCAGGTCGGGATCGGTGCGGCGCAGCGACACGGCGCGGGCGCGGCGCTCCTCGAGCGGCGCGTCGTCGAGGAACGCGTACGGGTTGGCGTTGAGGATCTCGTGCGACATCGGCGAGGGCGCCGGCGTCTCGACCGCCGAGCGTGCGGATCGCGCCCGCCTCGATGCGCTCGAGCAGCGCGCGCAGGCCGTCGGCGTCCATCGCCTCGTGCAGGCAGTTGTCGAGCGTCTCGTTCACCAGCGGATGGTCGGGCGGCTCGATCGGTGCCGGGCCGGTTGTCGCCGCAGGCGAGCTGCGCCGGGAACACGGCCGCGAGCAGGTCCTCGGCGCGCATGCGCTGGAGCGCGATCGGCACCCGCTTGCCGCCGCTGCGACGCGCAGCAGCGCGAGCGCGCGGGTGGCGTTCCAGCGCCAGCGGTTGGTGAACATCGGCGACAGCGAGCGCCGCCTGCACGAGGTCGTCGCTCGAAGCGTCTGCGGGCGCACCATCCCGAAGACGCTCTCGAGCGGGAAGCTGTGCTGCTCGCCGAGCGAGAGCACGATGCCGTCGTCGGTCGCCGCGGCCTGCAGCTCGAAGTCGAAGCTGACGCAGAAGCGCTTGCGCAGCGCGAGGCCGAAGGCGCGGTTGATGCGGCCGCCGAACGGCGCGTGCAGCGACGAGCTGCATGCCGCCGGCCTCGTCGAAGAAGCGCTCGGCGATGATCGTGTCGAGCGTCGGCACGGCGCCGAGGACGGCGACGCGTGTCGGCGACGTAGCGAACGATCTGCTGCGGCGCCGTCAGTGGACATCGAGCGTTTCGGCGGTGAGCCAGTCGATCGCTCGCGCTGGATCGTGCAGCCGCTCGGCGACCTCGCGGCGCAGGTCGCGCGACCGCCGCGGACAGCTCCGGGCGTGCGCGCCGGCGCTTCGCCGAGCCAGAACGGGATCGTCGGCGGCGCGCTCTGCGCGTCGTGCACGCGCACGTCGCCCGCCTCGACGCGGCGGATGCGCCACGAGCGATTGCCGAGCAGGAAGATGTCGCCGGCCATGCTCTCGATCGCGAAGTCCTCGTTGACCTTGCCGACGAACGTCGCCGGTCGGCGTCCTCGACGACGTCGTAGTCGGCGGTGTCGGGAATCGCGCCGCCGCCGGTGATCGCGGCGAGCCGCGCGCCGCGGCGCGCGCGCAGGCGCGCCGTGCACGCGATCGTGGTGCAGATGCGCGGAGCGCCGGCCGCGCCGGGTCGCGACGCCTTCGGCGAGCATCTCGAGCACGTCGTCGAAGTCGTTCGCGCTCCAGGTTGCGGAACGGATAGGCGCGGCGCACGAGCTCGAAGAGCTCCTCGACGCCGACCTCCTCGGCGGCCACGCTGGCGACGATCTGCTGCGCGAGGATGTCGAGCGGGCTCTCGGGAATCCACAGCCGGTCGAGCTCGCCCTGGCGCGACGGCGCGCACCGCGGCCGCGCACTGCACCAGCTCGTCGCGGGTGAGCGGAAACAGGATGCCCTTCGGCACGGCGCCGAGCAAGTGGCCGGAGCGGCCGACGCGCTGCAGCAGCGTGGCGATCGAGCGCGGCGCGCCGAGGTGACAGACGAGGTCGACGTGGCCGACGTCGATGCCGAGCTCGAGCGAGGCGGTGGCGACGACCACCGGAGACCGCGCCGATCTTGAGGCCCTCCTCGGCCGCGAGGCGAGTCTCGCGCGACAGGCTGCCGTGGTGCGCGGCGACCTTGCCTTCGCCGAGCCGCTCGCTGAGCTGCGTGGGCGACGCGCTCGACCAGGCGGCGGGTGTTGACGAACACGATGGTCGTGCGGTGGCGCGCCGACGAGCTCGACGATGCGCTCGTAGATCGCGGCGCGGAGCTCGTGGCTGGCGATCGGTCCGAGCTCGAGGTCGGTGGTCTCGATGCGACAGATCGAGGTCGCGCCGGTGGCCGGCGTCGACGATCGCACAACGCGGCGTGCCGTCGCTGTCGCAGCCGCCCGCCGCCGACGAGCAGGCGCGCGACCTCCTCGATCGGCTTCTGCGTCGCCGAGAGGCCGATGCGCTGCAGCGGCCGCCGCGCCAGGGCGTCGAGGCGCTCGAGCGAGAGCGCGAGGTGCGCGCCGCGCTTGTCGGCGGCGACGGCGTGGATCTCGTCGACGATCACGGTCTCGGCGTCGGCGAGCACCTGCGCGGCTCTTCTCGGCGGTGAGCAGGATGTAGAGCGACTCGGGCGTGGTGATCAGGATGTGCGGCGGGCGGCGCACCTGCAGCTGGCGCTCGCGCGCCGGCGTGTCGCCGGTGCGCACCGCGACGCGGATCTCCGGCAGCGTCGATTCCGCTCGGCTGCGGCCAGCGCGCGGATGCCGGCGAGCGGCACGCTGCAGGTTCTTCTCGATGTCGTTGCCGAGCGCCTTGAGCGGCGAGACGTAGACGACGCGGACCCGGTCCTCGAGCAGGCCGGCGACGGCGTCGCTCGACCAGGTCGATCGAGCGCCCAGAGAAACGCGGCGAGCGTCTTGCCCGAGCCGGTCGGCGCGGCGATCAGCGTGTCGCGGCCGGCGGCGATCTCCTGCCACCCGGCCTGCTGCGGCAACGTCGGGCCCGCGAAGGTGTCCGCGAACCACCGAGCGACCAGCGGATGGAACGGCACCGCTTCCACGGCTCGCTTGTAGCCCATCCGCGCGCTCTATTGTAGGCGTGACACTTCGGTGACTCGACGGCTCTACGTCAAAGAGAGCTCGGCGCCGTGCCGCGTCGTGCGCTGGGTGCTGGCGCGGAAGCGACTCGATCACCAGCTCGTCGAGGTGGACGACGCGCTCGAGGCTCGGCTGGCCGAGCGCTTCGGGACCAGCGAGGTGCCACTGCTCGAGGAGGAGGATGGGCGCGCCCTCGTAGGCGCCCGCGCCATCGTTTTCTACCTCGAGCGCAGCGCGGGTCCGCCTTCCATCTTTCCCGCGGATCCCCAGAAGCGGAACCAAGCGGTGACCTTCGCCGAATTCGCCGAATCGGTGATCGGTCCGCTGGCCGAGACGGCGCGCGACGGCGATCCGGGTGCGCTCGCCGATCTACGCGGCCGGCTCGGTCACGTTCGCGAGGCGATCGGCCGTCGCGCGCTCGATTCGGGCGCCTGCCATTTCGGTGACATCTCCGTCGCTGCTCAACTTGTCACCTGCCAGAGCCTACGCGGTCTCGACTTCGCCCGTGATTACACGGATCTCGCCGCTTTCGTCGAGCGCGTGCGCGAAGCCTGCGGGGACCGTTGACCGGGAGCCCCACCCGCCGAGTGCCAGAGGATCCGGATGGATACTGCTTGTGCAGCTACGATACACCCCGGGACGGCAGATTCCCCGAAAAATCACAAGCGCCTAGTTGGCGCGTACCTTGCTCTGGCGTTGGGTACAAGTACGTGAGTTAGAGCGGCGGCGCGGGCGCATACCCCGGTCGCAGGGGAGAGAAATGGTCATGAGAACCAGCGGGCATCGCCGGTCGCGCTTCACGGGCCCGTCGTCGCTCGGCCTGGCCGTGCTTTTTTGTCTTCTGAGCTCGGGGGTGGTGACCGGGCAAAAGACGGAATCGTGGAAGGAAAACGAGGACGGGGGTGCAGGCTCCCCGACGCCCCGTCTTCCGGGGGGTGTCGCTTCCCCGACCTCGGAGTCACCGACGCCCGCTCCGCGTCCTACCTCGCCCCCACCAACTCCCCTGCCCACGCCGGATCCAAAAGCCTTCAAGAGCGCGAACGAGTACGCGTGCAAGGCAATCGAGACAAAGGCCGACGACATCGCCGCCAGGATCGAAGCGAAAAAGGGCGGAAACGGGGACAAGAAGACCTATCCGGGGGAGGCCGAGTACAACGCCGCATTCAACAAGGCGCTCAAGGAAGGAAAGGATTTGGCGGCCGCCCAGAAGGCGGGGAGGGACGCGGTGAAGGATGTGCTCGCCGAGGGTAAGTCCGTCGATCCGGCTACGGGCGAGACAGACCGCGACAGGGCGCGAAGAGAATGGGAAAGCACGCAGACGGATAGGACGGCGAAGGGCGGAAAACCGCTCCCGCCGCCCGTCAAGACTCCCCTGCCTGCAACCGCGACCCAGTACATGAAGGACTGCGATGCCGCGGGCGTGCCCTTACCACCCAAGTGGGGTGACGAGAGATGGGTCAAGCAGGGGAACCTTCCGCCGGACAAGACGTTTGCGTCCTCCGCTCCCGTGACAGAAGTCTGGACTTACAAGACCCCTGACGGCATCTGCTATGCGCTACCGCGCATCGATGGAACCCCGCCGACGATCCAACTTCTTGGCCAGATCTGCCAGAGCAACAAGACAGGCAAAGCATGCTTCTGGGACAACCTCAGCGCTGCCGACGGTAAAACGCGCACCCCGGTGACCAACAACTCGGGTCCGGAGAACATGGCAGGGGGCGACAGGATGGACATACCGGAAGGCGAGCAGTGCACCTCTTGCCATCGCGGCGACAACGTCTTCATCGTCCATCCGGGTACGCCGCTCCAGCGGGGGCCGAGCAATCCTTGCTCGACGGACGGCGACTTCGAGATGCCGATCGACGATCGACCGACCGATACCCCCAACAAGAAGCCCTACGAGCCCATTGCTCCGAAATTCACCAACAAGAACGAGCCCCTCGTTCCGCCGCTCACGAACAAGGCGTGCACCGGTTGCCATTCAATCCCCAAGTTGACAAAGAGCTATTGTAGTACGGTGCTCTTGCCGATGATCAGCAAGGAGATGCCTCCGCCCGACGGCACGAAGGATGCGGATGATCAAAAGAGTGCCAACGAACTGAAGGCGCGCTGCGCGGCGCTATGAGAGACAAGAGACCAAGCCACATCGTATAGCTGACCCAAGATCCGGGTGAGTGAGGCTCTATGATCTACATCTTTCAAAAACCCCTGAGGGTGCAGCAAGCAGCCTGCGCGCTCGTCGTCTCCACGGTCGCCACGATTGCCGTTCGAGGCATCGCATTTGCGGCTTGCCAGACTCTCGATCCCGCGGAAGTCGACAGGTTCGCGAAGCTTGCCGCTGCGACGAAGCCGCCTGTAGTGACTGAGGCTTCACCGACGCCGAAGGAAGAGCTCGCTAACGCGCTGCGCGCTGCGAGACTTCCCGAGGCTGACGACGTCGAGGCACTGCCGGGCGTGGTTGAAGAGGTGCCTTTCGATTTTCTGAACGGCGGCTCGTATGTCAAGGCGACGCTCGACACCACTCCCAGCCAGGTCGTGCAATTCGTGCATCAACGTGACCGCTGGATTCCTATCGAGCGAGGGGCGGCGGGGCGACAACGTGCCCTGAGCGAGCTCGACATCTCGGTCCGCAGCGCCGAGTCCGCGCTGAGCTACGTGCAGTGGCTGTTCGGCGCGACCAGCGAGGGGGGCTTCTGGTTGGTCAAATCGGTCGATGACGTGCCCTTCATGCCGGCAACTCGCAATGAGAAGGACCTGAAAGCGCAGATCGAGGCGGCGCGTGCAGAGCTCGAAAGCAAGATCCAACCGCCGCGCGCCGAGGCGTCAGATCCGGCGTACGTCGTGCATCAGGACGCGGTGTCGGGCCGAGACCTCGTGCGCTACACCGTGAGAGTTTCCAAGCTCGGGTTGCCGACCGTCGAGACCGTGACGATCGCGCGCAACCTGCCGATCGTGTACGCAGGAACTTGAAGGACGGCGCGACCGCGGATCTCGTCAGCCCTTCGGCTCCTCGTTCATCGCCTGGTCCATCTGACGCGCCAGAGCGCGCATCTCGAGCTGCCCCCGCACGCGCGCGAACAGCTCGCTCTTGTTGACCGGCTTGGCGAGGAATTCGCTGACGCCGAGCCGCATGCCCGCGAGCCTCGTTTCGTGGTCGTCACGCGCGGTGACGAGGATGATGGGAATCGAGCGGGTACGCTCGTCGCGCGCGAGCTCCGCACACACGGCGAGCCCGTCCATGCCGGGCATGTTGACGTCGAGAAGGATGACGTCGATCGGCTGGCTGCGGACGATCTCGAGGCACTGCAGACCACTGCGCGCCGGCACGGTAGAGAAAATTTTGCATCCGCAGTAGCCGGGTCAGGATCTCCACTGCGTCCGGATCGTCGTCGACCACGAGCACCGCGCCGAGCTCTCCGGCACGGCCGAGCGTTTGGCCCGGCTTGGCAGGTTTCTTGAGGCCCGCGTCGTCCGCGGCGCGCCCCGAATTCTGGTCAGACGGCTCGCTCATGACGCCATGTCTTCCACCGTGGCGGTGGGCCGCCGCCGGCGCAGCTTTGCCACCAGGGTCGTGCGCTTCAGTCCGAGCATGCGCGCCGCAGCTTGCTTGTTGCCTCCCGATTTCTGTAGCGCCTCGTGAATCAACTGGTTCTCGAATGCCTCGACCGCGCGGTTGAAGTCGAAGGTCTCGTCCGTGAGCATCGGCGTCGGGTTGCGCTTGCCGGACACGAAGCGACGGATGCTCGACGGCAGGTCCTCGGCGTCGATCAGCTCGCCGTCCGCGAGAACGACGAGCTGCTCGATGACGTTCTCGAGCTCGCGAATGTTCCCCGGCCAGTCGTACTCCCACATCTGCACCTGCGCCGCCTCGCTGATGCGCACCGGGCCCTGAGGCCAGCGCTGGCTCATCTTGTCGAGGAAGTGTTCGATGAGCAGCGGGATGTCGGAGCGGCGGTCGCGAAGCGGCGGAATGCGGATCGGGATCACTTGCAGCCGATAGAAGAGATCCTCCCGGAAGCGGCCTTTGCCCACTTCGTCGAACAGCTCCTTGTTCGAAGCGGCGATCACGCGGCAGTCGGTCTTGAACGTCTTGTCCGAGCCGACCGGGCGAAACTCGCGCTCCTGCAAGACGCGGAGCAGCTTGACCTGCAGAGGCAGGGCCATCTCGGCAACCTCGTCGAGGAAAATCGTGCCGCCTTGGGCGACTTGGAACATTCCGTGGCGAGCGCCGACGGCTCCGGTGAACGCGCCGCGCTCGTGGCCGAAGAGCTCGGACTCGAGAAGCTCAGCGGGGATGGCACCACAGTTGAGGGCGATGAAGGGACCCTCCGCGCGGCTGCTCAGCAAGTGGATCTGCCGGGCCGCCAATTCCTTACCGGTACCGCTCTCGCCGCTGATCAGCACCGTCGCCTCGGTGGCGGCGACCTTGCGAATGAGGGCCTGGATGCGCTGGATGAGCGGGTGTTGCCCGATGAGCGCTCTGTGGCTAAGTCCGTTGTCCAAGTGTCAAAAAAATAACATGGCGATCTCTCTCAGAACAAGCGCGCTAGCAGATCCAGGGAATTGGTGACCTTTGAGGAGCAATGAATAGGCAATGAGAATGAGAAAGATAGACACGAGAGCAGACGGGCGGCGGCCGAACGAGCTGCGAAAAGTCAAGATCGTTCCGGGCTTTCTCAGGCATGCCGAAGGTTCGGTGCTGATCGAGATGGGGGCTACGCGCGTGGTCTGCACCGCGTCGATCGAGCCGCGCGTTCCGCCGTTCCTCAAGGACAGCGGGCGAGGTTGGGTGACCGCGGAGTACGGGATGCTGCCACGCTCCACGAACACGCGCATGGAGCGGGAAGCCGCGCGCGGTCGTGTCGGCGGGCGCACGCACGAGATCCAGCGCCTGATCGGGCGGAGCCTCCGTGCGGTTACCGACCTGGAGGCGCTCGGTGAGCGCAGCGTGTGGATCGACTGCGACGTGCTGCAGGCCGACGGCGGCACGCGCACGGCCTCGATCACCGGTGCCTGGGTCGCGCTGGCGCTGGCGCTCCGGACCCTCCGGAGAGAACGGGCGCTGTCGCGCGACCCACTGCGCGGTGCCGTGGCGGCGGTGAGCGCGGGGATCGTTGGCGGCCGCGCATGCCTCGACCTCTGCTACGAGGAGGACAGCCGCGCGGAAGTTGACATGAATTTCGTGATGACCGATGCCGGGCGATTCGTCGAGATTCAAGGCACGGCCGAGGCCAAGCCATTCACCAAGTCGCAGGCGGACCGCATGGCGGCGCTCGCGTGGTCAGGCATCCGGCAGTTGTTCAAGGCGCAGAAGCGCGCGCTGCGTGTCGGGTGATCGTCACCGTCGCCACCACGAATCCTGGGAAGCTCGCGGAGCTCGCCGCGCTGCTCGGCCCGTCACAGGAGATCCTGCCGGCCCCTGCGGACTATCGGGCGCCCGAAGAGGTGGGTGAAAGCTACCTCGAGAACGCCCGAACCAAAGCTCGCGCGCTCTTTGAGCTCACCGGCGCTGCAGCGCTGGCGGATGACTCAGGGCTCGAGGTCGATGCTTTGGGCGGCGCCCCCGGCCTTCATTCGGCGCGATTCGGCCCCGACGCGCAAAGCCGCGCCGCGCGGCTGCTCGCGGCGCTCGCCGGACGAGATCGCCGGGCGCGCTTTTGCACGGCGCTCGTGCTCGTCCTCGCCGATGGACGGGAGGTGAGCGCTGAGGGTAGCTGCGAGGGCGAGATCGCGATCGAGCCGCGTGGGAGCGGCGGCTTCGGCTACGATCCGCTGTTCTTGGTGCCTGCCCTAGGCCGCACGTTCGCCGAGCTCAGCGACGAGGAGAAGAATCGCGTCTCGGCGCGCGCCGCAGCCGCGCGCGGTCTTCTCGCAGCGCTCGCACGCTACGAGGCGCCCTGACCGTTGCCCGTCTTGGGCTCGGACCCGCCGCGTCGGATCACGTTCATCGCGAGCGAAATCATCGATCCCACGTCCGACAGGTTCGCAGGTAGGATGAGGGTATTTCCCGTCTTGGCGAGCTCGCCGAAGTTGGTGATGTACTGCTCCGCCACACGAAGCTGCACGGCTTCGATGCCGCCGTTCGACTGGATCGCGTCGGCGACCTTGCGGATGCCTTCCGCCGTCGCCGTCGCGCGTGCCAGGATGGCCGACGCCTCACCTTCCGCCTCGTTGATATGCTGCTGGCGGTGAGCCTCGGACTCCTTGATGACCTGCTGCTTCTTGCCCTCCGCGCTGTTGATGGCGGCGTCGCGCTCGCCTTCCGAGGTGAGGATGACGGCGCGCTTCTCGCGCTCGGCGCGCATCTGCTTCTCCATCGCGGCGATGATGTCGGCGGGCGGGGTGATGTTCTTGATCTCGTAGCGGAGCACCTTGACGCCCCACGCCTCCGAGGCCTTGTCCACCTCGGTCACGACCTGCGAGTTGATGTGCGAGCGTTCCTCGAACGTCCGGTCGAGGTCGATCTTGCCGATCTCGCTCCGCAGCGTCGTCTGGGCGAGCTGCACGATCGCGAAGACGTAGTCCGAGATTCCGTACGAGGCTCGCTCGGGATTGAGCGCCTTCAGGTAGAGGATGCCGTCGACGTGAACCTGCACGTTGTCGCGCGTGATGCAGGTCTGCGCCGGGATGTCGATCGCCTGTTCTTTCAGCGAATGGCGGTAGCGGATCACGTCGACGAAAGGCAGCAAGATGTGGAATCCGGCGCCGAGCGTGCCCGTGTACTTGCCGAGTCGCTCGACCACGTAGGCGCTTTGTTGCGGCACCACGACGGCCGTTCGCGCGAGCGTATACACGACGAGAGCGGCGAGACCGAGGACGACGATCAGGTTTGCGGTCATGAGTTCCTCCGAGTGTTGCTGGGCGGGCTCACTCTGCGCGTAGGCACAGCATGAGCCCGTCGACCCGCTGAACGCGACAGCGCGTGTCCTTGCGAAGAGGGGTGGGACCCTCGTTGCGCGCGCTCCAGACCGTGCCGCGCATCTCGGCTTTGCCGACTCCGCCGCTCGGAATGTCCTCGGCGGCGATCGCGGTCTCGCCGACCAGGTTTTCGACTCGGCTGGTCCCCGCGGGTGCGAGCCGCGCCATGATCGGGCGGCGGAATACGAGGAGAGCGGCGATCGACAGCAGCGAAAAGAGCAACCACTGCAGCCAGTCGGCTTCGACGAGGCCGAGCGCGTCGAGCAGGCCGACGAGCAGCGCCCCGGCGCCGAAAAACATCAGGTAGAAGGTGTTGAACGTCTGCACCTCGAGCAGCAGGAGGGTGAGGCCGAACAGCGTCCACAGCCACCACGGCATAATCAGAGTCGCCCGATGTCCCGGCTGAGCGGCATCCGCTAGGAGAGCACGATGTGTTCTTGTACACGGGCGAGCAGCGCATGGTCAAACGAGCGCGTCGCGCGCGCCGCGGCACCCCTCGCCGCCGTGCGGCAATCGGGATCGCGCTTCTTTCCTCGACCCCGTGTGCGTAGTTTGCTAGGAGACCGCACTAGGAGAAATCCCGTGGACAACTGGATGAAATGGCTGATCGGGGTCGGCTCGGTGCTGAGCGCGCTGATCTTTTTCTGGCCGACGCCGTATCGATACGAGGACGGTGGTCTCGTTCGCATCAACCGGCTCACGGGCTACGCCGAGAAAGCGGCGCACGGTGGTTGGATCCCCGCCAAGTCGGATGCCGGACAGGTGACTGATACCCTGACTCCCGAGATCGAGAAATACTTCGGCTCGCTGGAGGTCACGGCACAGGACTTCGATTCCTTCACGATCAAGAATACGACGCCCTGGAGCTTCGTGGTGATCGAGAATTCCGAAGTCGCCTTCGATCCGGCCTGTGGCGTCGGTAGCGACTACGTGACGTTCACGACGGCGGACCGCTCGATCCCCGCGGGCACCGAGGTGAAGATCCGGCTTCCCTATGGTGACCGCTTCCGGTCGGCCGTAACCAAGGGATGCGGCGGCACCAAACACTCCCGGACCGTCACCTTGAGGCCGAACAGCGCGGCGAATGCTGAAGGGCGCCAGTGGTTGGAGGACACGAGCGCCCACGGGGGCGGGAGCTCCATTTCGATCATCTCGCGAAAGGTCACCGGCGACGTCGACGTGCCGGCATCGTAAGCACACGCGCGCAGCCTTACGAGGAGGGCGGTCAGCTCAGGCGCTCTTCGCCGGCTCTACCTCCACGATGCTCGCCAGCGACCCGAGCTCGAGGAACTGTTCGAGACGTGCTCGTCGCGAAGACGTGCATCAGCCGGGCGATCACCCCTGTCCATCCCGTCTGGTGGCTCGCACCAAGACCGGCCCCGTTGTCGCCGTGAAAGTATTCGTAGAAGAGGATCAGGTCTCGCCAATGCGGGTCTTCCTGGAACTTCCGAGTTGCGCCGTAGACCGGGCGTCGGCCGTCCTCGCCTCTTAGAAAGATATTGCTCAGCCGGCGCATGATCTCCTCGGCAACCTGATACAAGTTCATCCGCCGCCCGGACCCGGTGGGACACTCGATGGTGAACTCGTTGCCGTAGTACGTGTGATACTGCAGCAAGGCCCGGATGATCAGCGCGTTCACGGGCATCCAGATCGGCCCCCGCCAATTCGAGTTGCCCCCGAACATGCCGCTATCTGACTCGGCCGGCAGGTAAGAGACCCGGTAGTCATTGCCCTCCGCGTGGAACACGTACGGATGCTCGGCGTGGTAGCGCGAGAGCGCCCGGATGCCAAAGGGGCTCAAGAACTCCTTTTCGTCGAGCATCGTTGCCAGAACACGCCTTAGCTTGCTCTCGTCCAGGACCGCGGCGAGGTGCCGGCCCGAATGACCGACCTTGCTCGGATCGTGGATGAAGCCCTTCAGCTCCGGTCGCGCGGCGAGGAAGCTGCGGAGCCGCTCTCGCAATTCCGGGAACTTCGCCAGGTACTGCCCAGTGAAGACGGTGACCGCACACAGCGGAAGCAATCCGACCATGGAGCGAACCTTCAGCCGCTCGGACCGGCCCTCGGGCAGCCGGAGCACGTCGTAGAAGAAGCCGTCCTGCTCGTCCCACATGCCCACGTCCCCGCCCGCGTGCATCAGCGCCGTTGCGATCCACATGAAATGCTCGACGAACTTGAGGGCCATGTGCGCGTAGGCCGGGCGGTGCCACGCCAACTCGACGGCGATCTCGGTCATGTTCTGGCAGAAGAGCGCCATCCAGGCGGTGCCGTCGGCTTGCTCCAGGTGCCCGCCGGTCGGCAGCGGCGCGCTGCGATCGAAGACGCCGATGTTGTCGAGCCCGAGGAAGCCGCCCTCGAAGGCGTTGTTGCCCGAGCGGTCCTTGCGGTTCACCCACCAGGTGAAGTTGAGCATCAGCTTGTGAAAGGCTCTCTCGAGCCACTCGACGTCGCCGTGACCACGGCGCAGTTGCTCGAGCCGGTACGTGAAGATCGTGGCGTAGGCGTGCACAGGCGGATTGACGTCGCTGAAGTTCCACTCGTACGCGGGAAGCTGGCCGCTCGGATGCAGATAGGGGGAGCGCAGCATCAGGTCGAGCTGCTGCTTGCCGAAGTCCTCGTCCACCATGGTCAGCGCGACGACGTGAAAAGCCAAGTCCCACGCCGCGTACCAGGGGTATTCCCACTTGTCCGGCATCGAGATGACGTCGGCGTTGTAGATGTGATGCCAGTGCTCGTTACGGGGCGCGCGGCGCCGGCCGGGCTTGAACGGGTCGGCGCCGCGCTCCTCCAGCCACTTGTCGACGTCGTAGTAGTAGAACTGCTTGGTCCAGAGCATGCCTGCCAGAGCCTGGCGCATTACGTTCGCGGCGTCGGCGTCGAACGACGAGGGGATGACCGAGGCGTAGAACTCGTCAGCTTCCTGCCGACGAGCTTCGATCACTGCGTCGAACTCACGCCCGAACATGCTGGCACGCACCACGTCGCTCAGGCGGAGACGAAGGATCCGTGATTCACCCGCTTCGACGATGAGCGGATAGTGAGCGGATGCTTTCGTCCCCTGCTGTTCGGGATTCACCGCCTCGCGGCGGCCGTGGACGATGTAGTCGCCGATCCCGTCCTTCACGTACGGCGTTCGGTTGGCGGAAGCGAAAAGGCGCTCCGCGTTCGTCTCGTTCTCCGTGAAGAGCAGCGCGGCGGCGCCTTCGCAGGAAAAGAGCCGCTCGCCTAGATCCGCATGCGAGACGGCGATCGTCCCGTCGGCGATCCGTCGGAGAATGGGTCGCGGCACCTCTCCGCCCCACGACCACGTGTTGCGGAACCATACGGTCGGCAGCACGTGTAGCGTGGCCGGCTCGGGCCCGCGGTTCCAGACGGTGATCTTGATGAGGACGTCCTCCGGCGAAGCCTTGGCGTATTCGACGAACACATCGAAGTAGCGATCCTCAGCGAATACACCCGTGTCCAACAGCTCGTATTCGAGATCGTGCCTGCCGCGACCGCGGTTGGCGGCGACTAGATCGTCGTACGGGTAGGCCGCCTGGGGATACTTGTACAGGTACTTCATGTACGAATGCGTCGGCGTCGAGTCGAGATAGAAGTAGTATTCCTTGACGTCTTCGCCGTGATTCCCCTCGCTGTTGGTCAAGCCGAAGAGCCGCTCCTTGAGGATGGGATCTTTGCCGTTCCACAGTGCCAGCGCGAAGCACACGATTTGGCGGTCATCAGAGAGCCCCGCGAGCCCGTCCTCGCCCCAGCGATACGCTCGCGAGCGCGCCTGGTCGTGGCTGAAGTAGTCCCACGCGTTGCCCGATTCGCTATAGTCCTCGCGGACCGTTCCCCACTGGCGCTCGGAGAGATACGGCCCCCACTTGCGCCACGGCGTTGTTTCGCTGCGGGCCTCCTCGAGACGGCGGCGCTCGGCTTCCATGACTGCGGTCTCCCTTCGTGCGGATTGTTGTGAAGTTCGCTCGGATCGGCTCTCGAGCCCGTCCTCTTACATCGCTCCGGGTGATTAGGCCACTAGGGAAGGAGGAAGTGTCGCTCGCCGATCGCACTCGAGTAGCCGCGCGTCGTCGCCGACGCTCATTGCTCGACGCAGGCGGAAGTTTCTGACTAGTTTCCACCGTCTGCGCCGACCCGCATAGGCAGGAAACGTGATAGGCACGCGGTTGATGTCGGTACAGAGGTCGGCCACGCATTGGTGCTACGAGTCCGTTGACTAGTTGGACCCGGGGTCCCGCGAGCACCCCATATTGTTGCCAAGGTCGCGTGAGCGACCTGGAGCACGCTTCTTAGAATCCGTCGACGCGGACCCCACGCCGGCATCGCAGACAGAGGGAGGTTGCGATGGAGGTAGTCCACGAGAGATGTGCTGGGCTCGATGTGCACCAGCACACCGTCGTCGCGTGTGTGCGCGTCGCGAGTGACGGGAAGGTAGCACAGGAGGTTCGGACCTTCGACACCACGACACAGGAGTTGCTCGCGCTGTGCGACTGGATCGGCGAGCACGGGTGCACGCACGCGGCGATGGAGTCGACTGGGGTCTACTGGAAGCCGGTGTGGCACGTGCTGGAGAGCTCCTTCGAGCTCGTGCTCGCCAACGCCACGCACATCCGCAACGTGCCGGGACGGAAGACCGACGTGAACGACGCGATGTGGATCGCCGACCTGCTCGCCCATGGGCTGATCCGCGCCAGCTTCGTGCCGCCCACGCCCGTCCAAGAGCTGCGCGATCTCACGCGCACGCGTAAGCAACTGGTCCGAGAGATCGCCCAGCACACGCAGCGGATCCAGAAGACTCTGGAGGACGCCAACATCAAGATCACCGGCGTCATCAGCAACGTGCTCGGGACCAGTGGTCGCGCGCTGCTCGAAGCGCTCGTGGGCGGCGAGACAGATCCCCAACGGCTGGTCGAGCTGACCAGCGGCCGCCTCAAGGCCAGCCGGCCCCAGCTCGTCGAGGCGCTTCGGGGACGTGTGCGCGAGCACCATCGGTTCCTGCTCAAGCTGCATCTCGGGCAGATCGACGGCCTCAACGCAGCTGTGCGCGACGTGGAGGCGCGTGTGGGCGAGAGCCTGCGGCCCTTTCACGATCGCGCCCAGCTCTTGACGACCATGCCGGGCATCAGCGAAACCGCGGCTCACGTCATCGTCAGCGAGATCGGCATCGACATGTCTCGATTCCCCACGGCGGGCCACCTCGTCTCGTGGGCCGGACTCTGTCCGCGAAGCGACCAGAGCGCGGGCAAGCGCCGCTCCACCCGGGTGCGAAAGGGCGCACCGTGGCTCAAAACGACGCTCATCCAGGCCGCCTGGGCGGCTTCGCGGAAGAACGACTCCTATCTCCGCGCCCAGTTTCTGCGCCTCAAAACCCGCCGCGGTCCCATGAAGGCCATCGTCGCCGTCGCTGCCTCCATGCTCACCGCCGCCTACTACATCCTGCGCGATGGCGTGCCTTATCGAGAATTGACCGGATCCTACTTCGATTCTCGTGACCGTACCAAACTTGCCAACCGACTCATCCGTCGCCTCTCAGATCTCGGCGTCCAAGTGCAGATCCTTCGCGCTGCATGACGATCAGAGTTTCTTCTTAGGTGGCGGCCGTGCGTTCGTGGCCGCACCGTCTGCTCTTGTGCGTCGAGGCCGTCCTGATTTTCGTCGTCGCGGAGTGGGTATACCTCGCCAACGGTGTCACGATCGCAGCCGTCGACACCGTGCCGGCTCGATACCTACCGCTGGCAATCCTCGAAGAGCGGACATTCCGCCTCGATGGCTTCCCCTTCCTCTACGTCAACTACGTCGACCAGCTCCCTAACTACCTAGAGCGCCGGCTCGGGCACTACGTCTCGGCCTACCCGGTCGGCGCAGCGCTCGCCGCCGTACCGTTTTACGTGCCGGCGGTGCTTCGTGGCGAAGCCCGGGAAGCTCGTTGTTCGAGCGGCTCGAGAAGGTCTCCGCGGCGTCGATCGTCGCCGCTTCGGTCGCCATCTTCTACCTATCGCTGCGGCTGCTCACCGACCGTGTCGCGGCGCTGGTGCTGACCGCGGTGTACGCCTTCGGGACCAGTAGTCTGTCCATCAGCAGCCAGGGGATGTGGCAGCATGGTCCTGCCCAGCTCGCGTTCGCCACGGCCTTCTACCTCATCGTTCTTGGCGAGCGGAAGCCCTTTGCCGCGGCAATGTCGGGGTTCCCGCTCGCGTACGCCGTCGTCTGCCGGCCGACGAACCTTCTCATGGTTCTCCCCGTGTCCCTGTACGTGCTGTTCCGTCATCCGCGGCAGGCGGGTTGGTTCTTGCTGACCGCACTGCCGGCGGCGTCATTCCAGCTGTGGTACAACGTCACGTATTTCGGCGATCCGCTTCATCGGCAGTTTGCGCGGTACGGCCAGCGCGCGTGGACGACGCCTCTCGCGACGGGTCTCGAGGGGTTGCTGGTGAGCCCCGGGCGCGGGCTCTTCTTCTATTCGCCGGTGCTGCTCTTCGGTGCCTGGGGGCTCGCCTCGGCGTGGGGAAGGGGTGGCGGCTGGCTTCTCCGCGCCGTGGGTGTCGGCGTGGCGTTGTCGACGCTACTGACTGCGAAGTGGTTCATGTGGTGGGGAGGGGCAACCTACGGTCCTCGTCTGCTCGCCGATTTGACCCCTGCGCTCGTTCTCGGGGCCGTGCCGATGATCGGCCGAGTACGCTCGAATCGCAGCTTGCGTGCTCTGTTCGTCGCGACGGCTCTCTGGTCCATGCTCGCGCATTGGATTGGCGCCTTCTACGACGACGGGTCTTGGAACGCCCGGCCCGTATCTGTTGACCATGACCCCGGCCGTCTCTGGCACGTGACCGACAACCCCCTGATCGAAGACTTCGGTAAGATCGCCCTCGGAGCGATGAAGCAAGTAGCGCCGATTCCCGAGCCGGTCGAGCCCGCGGTCGAGCGAAGGCTGCTGTCACGGATCGACGCCGACCCGGACAGCGACCGGATGTTCACCGCTCTCGAAGAGCTCTACGCCGCGGCGCAGGACGAGAATCGCGTCGAGGGCATTCGCGCTCGGCGCGCCCGTCACTTCTCGCCGCAAACCGCTGCCGATCTGCGATTCGGGGGAGAGCTCGCGCTCATCGGCTACGACGTCGGCGACCCTCACGGTCGGAGCTTCGCGATCACCTGGTATTGGCGAGCCGAGCGGAGACTTGCCGGCGGCTACGCAGTCTTTGCTCACTTCACCGGCCCGGGCGGGCGTTTCCAGGACGACTATTTTCCCCGCGTCCTCACGCCCGGAGTCGCCTGGGAAGCAGGGGAAACCGTGAAGAACCAGCGGACGATCGCCGTCCCGGACTCGATTCCGGACGGAGTCTACGAGCTGCGGATCGGCGTGTGGGACCCCACCACGGGAAATCAACTCTCGCTCGCGCCGTGGTGGCGGGGGAAGACGACGGCAACGCTCCTCGCAGTCGAGCTCGCCGCGGGCCGGCTCACGGTGTCACCGGGCGAGCGGAAAATTCTTTCAAGTGAGAACGCTCCGAGAAAAGACTTGGAGAGGAAGTAGGCTATAGAGCGCGCATTGCTCGGCCAAGCATTCGAACAGGCCACGCCTGGCGCGTGGGGAGGAAACCTTCGATGAGACGCAGCAGAGTGCGGTTTGTCTTGCTGGTTCAAGCGATGATCGCTCTCGCGCTGCTGGACGCGTCTTGGCGCATCGCTCGCGCGCAGATTCCGGAGGCGCCCGGAACGTACACCAATCCAGACGGCACGATTCAGGATCCCGTAGACATCCCGCCGCCCAGGAGAAAAAGGGCTCAGCCCAAATCAGACGCCCCCGCGCCGAATCCCGCCCTTGACACGATCGAGGAGTTCGATAGGGCGAGAGCACGGGCCAGCGGTACACCCGAGCCAGAACCGACCCCGCGTGGCCTGAACGGTTCGGAATCGCGTTGAGGAGTAGCGCAGATCCCCCTCGATCAATAGGGGGTGTCCTCAACTACCTTATTATATACGGGCTGCACCGGGGGCGAATTATGGGCCGCGCAGGGATCGAACCTGCGACCCGCTGATTAAGAGTCAGCTGCTCTACCAACTGAGCTAGCGGCCCGGGGTCCCGTCCTTTATATGCTCCAAGGTATTGCGTCTACCGTCGACCGCGAGACCGAGGGTGAGTGATGGGATTTGAACCCACAACCCTTGGAGCCACAGTCCAATGCTCTACCGTTGAGCTACACTCACCGTCTCGCCACGTCGTCGGCCAACCATCCTCTTTACGTATCGGCTAGGAGCTTGTCGAGAGCGGGACTAGATGCTCTCGACGTCCCGCAATCGCAGCCTCGGATCCTTGCCTATGCAACGGGAAATCAACGCGCCAGGAGGGAATCGAACCCCCGACCTACGGCTTAGAAGGCCGTTGCTCTATCCGACTGAGCTACTGGCGCAAAGGCCCCAAGAACTTCGCAAACATCGGGGTGAGAGGATTTGAACCTCCGACCCCCTGCGCCCAAGGCAGGTGCGCTACCAGGCTGCGCTACACCCCGCGAGATCGCTTTCCCTTCGGCTCATCGGGACGGCGTCCGATCGGCTCCGACGGGCTAACACGGGGGTTTTTCGAAAGCAAGGCGAGGGAGACGGCGCGATACGAGCCGACTCGGAAACTTGCTTTCGACCGTCCACGGGCTAGAAACAGAAGACGACCAGACGAGTGCGAGAGTGGCGGAACTGGTAGACGCACTAGACTTAGGATCTAGCCCGCATCGTCGGATGGGGGTTCGAGTCCCCCCTCTCGCACTCTTCGGTCTCGTGTCGCGGGCTGTCGCGCGCTTGTCAGGGCAAGTCGGAGTGCGTAAGGGATAGCCGTGGAAGTCACCGTCGAAGATCTGAGCCCGATCAAGAAGAAGCTCGGCATCGCGCTCCCGCCCGAGGAGGTGCAGGCGAAGATCGATGCCGCGTACCGTGCGCTCTCGCAACGCGCCGCATCAAGGGCTTTCGGCCCGGCAAAGTGCCGCGGCAGGTCTCGAGCGCTACTACGGGAGCCAGGTCGAGAGCGAGGTCATCGGCGAGCTGATCCAGCACTCGTACGTGCACGCGCTCGAGGAGCGCCAGCTGAAGGCGGTCGCGCGACCCGAGATCGTCGCGGAGGAGGTCCGGCCGGCGAAGGCCTCCGCTACTCGGCGACCATCGAGATCAAGCCCGAGGTGCGGCATCGCGGCTACGACGAACCGGTCAGCGCGACGTGAGGTCACCGACGGCGAGGAGGCGATCGACGCCAGCTCGAGCGTCTGCGCAATCCCTCGCGCAGATGGTCCGTACCGCTCGATGGCACCGTGGAGCAGGGCGATCTGGTCGAGCTCGCCTACACGGGGGTCGTCGACGGGCGGGCGCTCGCCGGAGCGGCAGCGCAGAGCCGGGTGATCGAGGTGGGGAGCGAGACGCTTCCCGCCGCCGTTCGAGGAGCGGCTGGTCGGCTTGAAGCGCGGCGAGAGCGCGCACATTCGAGTTGCCTATCCGGAGCATCACCACAGCGCGGAAGTCGCCGGCAAGACCGTGACGTTCCGCGTCGAGGTGAAGGAGATCGGCTCGCAAGGAGCTGCCGGCGCTCGACGACGAGTTCGCCAAGGATCACGGCGAGTGCGGATCGCTGGCGGAGCTGCGCGAGCAAGATGCGCCAGCGGCTTGCCGCGGCCGCCGAGCGCGAGGCCGACGAGCGGATGCGGGTGGCGCTCGTCAAGCAGCTCGTCGAGCGCAACCCGTTCGATGTGCCGGACGCGCTCGTCGGCGCAGCGCTTCGACGCCATGGCGCGCGAGGTCGGCGTCCACAAGGTGCAGGCGCGGCGGCAACGCCGAGCTCGAGGCCAAGCTCGACGAGATCCGGCGGAGCTGCGCGCGCGCGCGCGTGAAGCGGTGCATTCCGCGCTCGTGCTCGAGCGATCGCGCTGCAGGAGAAACATCGCCGTCAGCGAGACCGAGATCGACGAGCGCATCGCGGAGGTCGTGCGCGCCGCGCCGCGTGAGCGCGATCGCCTTGCCGACCTCTATCGCCATCCCGGAAGCGCGCGCGCGAGATTGCGCGAACGCTGCGCAGGAGAAGGCGCTCATGGGTCGTGCGCGGCGAACGTGGACGACGGTCACGATCGCCTGCCATCAAACTTGATTGCCGGAAGGCGGAAAAGCAGTTAAGCTCGTCGTACGGAGCATGACGAGAGCCATGAATCTCATCCCGATGGTGGTGGAGCAGACCGGTCGGGGCGAGCGCGCCTACGACATCTATCTCCCGCCTGCTGAAGGACCGCATCGTCTTTCTCGGCTCGCAGGTCAACGACGACGTCGCCAACCTCGATCACCGCGCAGTTGCTCTTCCTCGAGTCCGAGGATCCCGAGAAGGACATCCATTTCTACATCAACTCGCCCGGCGGATCGGTGACCGCCGGCCTCGCGATCTACGACACCATGCAGTACATCCGGCCCGAGGTGTCGACGCTGTGCCTCGGGCAGGCGGCGAGCATGGCGGCGTGGCTGCTGGCCGCGGGCGCGCAAGGGCAAGCGCTACGCGCTGCCGCACGCGCGCATCATGATCCACCAGCCGCTCGGCGGCGTGCAGGGGCAGGCGACGGACATCGACATCCAGGCGCGCGAGATCCTGCGGCTGCGCGAGCAGCTGAACAACATCCTCGTCAAGCACACCGGCCAGAGCCTCAAGAAGATCGAGAAGGATACCGACCGCGACCTGTTCATGACCGGCAAGCAGGCGGTCGAGTACGGCTTGGTCGACGAGGTGATCGTCAGCCGGCCGACGAAGAAAGTGCTGAGCGGTGTCGCTATGGCGAAGCACGGCGACGATCGCGGCGGCAATCTCGTCTGCTCCTTCTGCGGCAAGAGCCAGGACGAGGTGCGGAAGCTGATCGCCGGCCCGACCGTCTACATCTGCGACGAGTGCATCGATCTCTGCAACGACATCATCGCCGAGGAGTGCGACCAGGAAGAGGGCCTGACGTCGACGTCGGCGGTCCCGAAGCCGGCCGAGATCAAGAAGGTGCTCGACCAGTACGTGATCGGCCAGGAGCGCGCCAAGAAGTGCTCGCGGTCGCGGTGCACAACCACTACAAGCGCATCGACTCGCAGCTCGTCACCGGCGACGTCGAGCTGCAGAAGTCGAACATCCTGCTGGTCGGCCCGACCGGCTCCGGGCAAGACGCTGCTGGCGCAGACGCTGGCGCGGTTCCTCCAGGTGCCGTTCACCATCGCCGACGCCACCAGCCTCACCGAGGCCGGCTACGTCGGCGAGGACGTCGAGAACATCATCCTCAGCCTGCTGCAGAACGCCGACTACGACGTCGAGAAGGCGCAGCGCGGCATCGTCTACATCGACGAGATCGACAAGATCTCGCGCAAGGGCGACAACCCGTCGATCACGCGCGACGTGTCCGGCGAAGGCGTGCAGCAGGCGCTGCTCAAGATCATCGAAGGCACGACCGCGAACGTGCCGCCGAAGGGCGGCCGCAAGCATCCGCAGCAGGAGTTCCTGCAGGTCGACACCACCAACATCCTGTTCATCTGCGGCGGCGCGTTCGTCGGCCTCGAGGACATCATCCGGCGCCGCATCGGCATGAAGGGCATCGGCTTCGGCGCCGACATCCGCGCGCCGCGACGAGCGCACCGTGAGCGAGCCTGCTGCACGAGGTGCAGACCGAGGATCTGCTGAAGTTCGGCCTGATCCCGGAGTTCGTCGGCCGCCTGCCGGTGATCGCGACGCTCGACGAGCTGGACGAGCAGGACGCTGGTGCGCATCCTGAAGGAGCCGAAGAACGCGCTGACGCGGCAGTACCAGAAGCTCTTCGAGATGGAGGGCGTGCACCTCAAGTTCACCGACGGCGCGCTGACCGCGATCGCGCGCGAGGCGCTGACGCCGCAAGTCCGGCGCGCGCGGGCTGCGCGCGATCCTCGAGAACATCGATGCTCGACGTGATGTACGAGATTCCCTCGCAGCCCAACATCAAGGAAGTGCTGATCGCCGAGGAGGTCATCACCAAGCACGAGCAGCCGATCGTGCTCTACCAGAAGACCGCCGAGACCGCGTGAGCCGTCGCGACGACGCGGAGAGGACATCGCATGCTCTTCCGAAACGACAAGAAGGACAACCGGACGGAGCACCGGCGGCGACGTACTGCGCGTCCCTCTGCTGCCGCTGCGGGACATCATCGTCTTCCCGCACATGGTCGTGCCGCTCTTCGTCGGCCGCCAGAAGTCGATCCAGCGCGCTCGAAGAGGCGATGAACAAGCAGAAGTTCATCCTGCTCGCCGCGCAGACGGAGGCGAAGACCAACGACCCGGCCGAGGACGACATCTACCAGGTCGGCACGCTCGGCACGGTCGTGCAGCTGCTGCGCCTGCCCGACGGCACGGTCAAGGTGCTGGTCGAGGGCAAGAAGCGCGCGCGCGTCGCTGCGCTACCTCGATCAGACCGAGTTCTTCCTGGTCGAGGCCGAGGAGATCGAGGAGGTCTGTCGACGAAGACGACCGAGATCGAGGCGCTGATCCGCGCTCGATCAACTCGACCTTCGAGAACTACGTCAAGCTGAACAAGAAGATCCCGCCCGAGATGATCATGTCGGTGGCGTCGATCGACGATCCGGCGCGCCTGGCCGACACGATCGTCGCGCACCTCGGCATCAAGCTCGAGGACAAGCAGGCGCTGCTCGAGATCGAGAACCCGGCCGAGCGGCTCGAGAAGCGTGCTCGGCTACATGCGGTCCGAGATCGAGATCCTCGAGGTCGAGAAGCGCATCCGCACTCGGGTCAAGAAGCAGATGGAGAAGACCCAGAAGGAGTACTACCTCAACGAGCAGATGCGGGCGATCCAGAAGGAGCTCGGCGAGAAGGACGAGTTCAAGAACGAGATCCAGGAGCTCGAGGAGAAGATCAAGCAGAAGAAGATGTCCGCCGAGGCCAAGGAGAAGGCGGAGAAGGAGCTGAAGAAGCTCAAGATGATGTCGCCGATGTCCGCCGAGGCGACGGTCGTGCGCAACTACATCGACTGGCTCATCTCGCTGCCGTGGCACGAGTACACCGACGACAAGCTCGACATCGAGGAGGCCGAGAAGGTCCTCGAGGAGGATCACTACGGTCTCGAGAAGGTGAAGCAGCGCATCCTCGAGTACCTCGCCGTGCAGTCGCTGGTCGGGCAGATGAAGGGCCCGATCCTCTGCCTCGTCGGGCCGCCGGGCGTCGGCAAGACCTCGCTCGGCAAGTCGATCGCGCGCGCCACGGGACGCAAGTTCGTGCGCGTCTCGCTCGGCGGCGTGCGCGACGAGGCCGAGATCCGCGGCCACCGGCGCACCTACATCGGCGCGCTGCCCGGGCAAGATCATCCAGTCGATGAAGAAGGCCGGATCGGGCAACCCGGTCTTCCTGCTCGACGAGGTCGACAAGATGTCGACCGACTTCCGCGGCGACCCGTCGTCGGCGCTGCTCGAGGTGCTCGACCCGGAGCAGAACTCGACCTTCAACGACCACTACCTCGACGTCGACTACGACCTCTCGAAGGTGATGTTCATCACCACGGCGAACACTCTCGAGCGCATCCCGCGGCCGCTGCAGGATCGCATGGAGATCATCCGCATCGCCGGCTACACGGAGGTCGAGAAGCTCAACATCGCCAAGCGGTATCTGGTCACGAAGCAGCGCGAGGCGAACGGCTCTCGGAGGACGACAACCTCGAGATCTCCGACAACGCGCTGCTCGAGCATCATCCGCCACTACACGAAGGAAGCCGGCGTGCGGAACCTCGAGCGCGAGATCGCCTCGATCTGCCGCAAGGTCGCGGTCGAGGTCGTGAAGAAGGATCGCAACGCGCAGGTGCGGGTGCACGGCGAAGAGCCTGTCGAAGTATCTCGGGCCGCCGCAGTTCCGCTACGGCAAGGCCGAGGAGGACAGCAAGGTCGGCATGGCCACCGGTCTGGCCTGGACCGAGCTGGGCGGCGAGCTGCTCGCGACCGAGGTGACCGTCATGCCCGGCAAGGGCAAGCTGATCATCACCGGCACAGCTCGGCGACGTCATGCAGGAGTCGGCGCAGGCGGCGATGAGCTACGTGCGCTCGCGCGCCGACGAGCTCGGGCTGGAGCGGGACTTCTACCAGAACGTCGACATCCACATCCACGTGCCCGAAGGGCGCGATTCCCAAGGACGGCCCGTCGGCCGGCATCACGATGGCGACGGCGCTGGTCTCGGCGCTGACCCGCATCCCGGTGCGCCACGACGTCGCGATGACCGGGGAGATCACGCTTGCGCGGTCGCGTGCTGCCGATCGGCGGCCTCAAGGAGAAGGTCCTCGCGGCTCACCGCGGCGGGCATCAAGACGGTCCTGGTTCCGCGCGAGAACGAGAAGGAC
>CAVQEA010000002.1:0-223448 GCA_963711395.1 uncultured delta proteobacterium
CGACGAGACTTCGCATGATGATCTTCCTCCGCGCCGGCTCCTCTGGCGCTTAGTGTCGAGCAGTCGAGAACTACCAGTGCTGCGGCGCCGTAGCAAGCCCTCGATTGGTGGGGTCCTCCTTCGGGGGCCGCGGCGCCGTCTCGTCCCGGGCGGTCAATTGATCAGTGCGGTGTAGCGCCAGGCGACGGCCTCGTGGTCTGACACACCGAGCTTCTCGAACAGTCGCTTCAGCGGCTCTTCCAGTTCGTCGTAGATGCCGAGGGCGACCGCGATCTCCTTGTTCGACTTGCCGTCGGAGAAGAAGCCTCGAGGACCTGGACGTCGCGCACCGTGATCCTTCCTCTGCCGATGTGAAGCTTGGCTTCGAGAGCCGCTCGCCGCAGCAGCAGCCCCGCGAGCTCACCGTGCAAAGCGGCCGCCGCCGCAACCTCGCGAATTGCTCGAGCAGCTTCTTCGCGCCGACGTTCTTAGCACGTACCCGCTGGCGCCCGCGCAGCGCCGTGTTCACGTATGCCGGATTTTCGTAGATCGTGAACACGACGATCCGCGCCTTCGGCAGATCTCGTGCATATTCCGCAGGACGTCGAGGGCCGCCCGCCTCGGGCATCTTCAAGTCGAGCAGGTCGACATCGGGGCGGGCGGCCTTCACGTTCGTCAGCGCCTCTGCCCGTACCCGCCTGATCGACGACCGTCATGTCACGCTCGGCGCCGAGCATGCACTCGACCGCTTGGCGGAGCGCCGCGTGGTCGTCGACGAGGAAGATGCGGATGGGACGCATCGCGGGATCGGCAGCGGCGCGACCTTCCACTTCCGTACGCGGTGACCGGGGACGCTGCGAACTACAACTCTTCGCCGCAGGCCTCGGCCCGTTCCTTCATGTAGAGAAGCCCGTAATGCCCGGGCGTGCGGTCGTTCGGCTCGAAGCCCGAGCCGTCGTCGTGCACCACGAGACGCAGCCTTCGATCATCCGTCATGCCGAACCTGACCTCGACTCGTTTGGCGGCGGCGTGCTTGCGCGCGTTGAACACAGCCTCCTGCAGCACGCGGAAGAGCATCAGATCGGCCTCGGGCCGGCCGAGGGAGCCGTCTCGTCGATCGTCAGCGTGACGTCGAGGTCGCCCCGGACGGTGATCCGGCGACGAACTCCTTCAGCGCCTCGAGAAAGCCGAAGTCGTCGAGCACCGACGGCCGTAGATCGTTCATCAGCGTGCGGATCTCGCCGGCACACTCTCGAGCGCTCTCGATGACACGGCCGAGCACCTCCGAACTGGCGGAGTCGCGATCGACGGACATCCCCTGGAGCAGGCGGACGTCGTAGTAGAACTCGAAGAAGCGCTTGCCCATGCGGTCGTGAAGCTCGCCGGCGATGCGGCGGCGCTCGGCCTCTTCGGCATCGATCATGCGACGGAGAAGCTCGCGACTATGGGCTTGTGCTTCGACCAGGTCGGCGCCGAGCCTCGCCTTCTGGACCGCCACGGCCGTTTCCTCGGCGACGGCGCCGACTAGGCGGAGGATTTCGTCCGAAGGCGGACCAGCCGCGTCCTCGAGGAAGAAGACCAGGACACCGAGCGGCGCGGCGCCGCCGATCCGAGCGATCGCGACGCGCGACGCCCTCTGCCGCGCGATCCACGGCGAGGGGATCCACCGTCGGATCTCTTCGGTGCCGAACAGGAAAGGCAGCTCCTCGGCCCCGCCTCGGTCGTAGCGGCGAAACGGAGTATCGCGTCGCATCCTCGGCTGCCGGAGGTTCGATCCCGCCGAGGTGATCGGCCGCTCCTTGCTCGCCCGTCGCTCGCGTGGCGCAGAATTGCGCAGCCACCGTGTCCCGAGACGACCGCGCAGGTCTGCTCGAGGACCGCGAGAGCAGCTCGGAGAGCTGCGACGAGGCGACGATTTGTCGGTTCAGCGCGAGCAAGAGGCTTGCCCGCTCGCGCTCCGCTACCGCGCGTTCGTGCTGGCGCTTTGCCTCCCCGGACAGCAGCCCGCCGAGCAGCGCCACGAAGTAGATGTAAAAGACGTTCTCGGCGAGTGTGAACAACCGCGCCTCGCCGACGACGAGATAGAGCAGGACCGCGTGCAGAGTGTCGAGGGAAGCGATGAGGAAGGGCCTCCGCCGTACCGAAGCGAATCGTCGTCGCGAGGACGGAAAGAAAGAAGAAAGGAAAGATCGGGCTGTGGAGGCCGCCGCTGACAAGACACATCACGAGAACAGCGAACGTGTCGGCGAGAGTCGTCAGTACGGAGACCACGCTGATCCGGGGGGAGCGCCGAACCAGGACTTCGCACAGCGCCGCATAGAGCAGCATCGCCCCATAGACCGAGTAGAGGACGCGTGGGTCAGCCGGCGCCTGGATCGCTTGGATCAGCCAAGCCCAGGAGCCGACGGCGAGCCAGCGCAACCATTGAACAAGCCGCTCAACTCGGCGACGATCCACCTCGTCACCGCGTTCCTCATTGCCGCGCCGAAAAAAGCCCCGCAGACGCTTTGCTACGAGAAGAGGCGTGTCTCGGATCAGCGCCGACGCGCCGTCCTCCTGGCGCTCCCCATAGCACAGAAGGCGCACGGATCCGTCCGCCGACCTGACTGCCCCCCAGTTTTCTACGGCTACGGAACCCTGACGATCGACTCGACGGAGAGCGTTCCCCCCTTTTGGAAATCGAGCATCACGTCCCCGGTCTGTTTGCACGACGCTTCAGAAAACATGGAGCAGAAGGGATTCGAACCCTAGTCTGTGCCGCGATTTCTAACAGGGTGCTGAAAAACCCTGGGTTCCTTTGATCCGTATAGTAGAAGGAAGGCAGTCGACAGTCGGAAGTCTGAATCGTGGAGGTCGTGGATGAGGGGAGAGGATCAGAGCACGGGCAAGATGTTCAGCTACGTGTCGGCGGAGCGGCGGATTGCGGCGGACCACCCGTTGCGGGCGATGCGGTCCCTGGTGGACGAGGCGCTGAAGGATCTCTCGGCACGGTTCGATCGGATGTACGCGCAAGTGGGACGGCCGTCGATCGCGCCAGAGAAGCTTCTGCGGGGCTTGCTGCTCCAGATTCTGTACACGATCCGAAGCGAGCGGCTGCTGATGGAGCAGCTCGACTACAATCTGCTGTTCCGCTGGTTCGTCGGACTCGAGATGGACGACCCCGTATGGGACGCGACGACCTTCTCGAAGAACCGCGAGCGGTTGCTCGAAGCCGATGTGGCACAGGCGTTTTTCGAGAGCGTGATCGACCACGCCAAGACGCGAGGGCTGCTGTGCGACGAGCACTTTACCGTCGATGGCACGCAGATCGCCGCGTGGGCGAGCCAGAAGAGCTTCAAGCGAAAGGATGGGAAGCCGGACTCGACTTCGTCCTCGGGCGGATCGAGAAACCCCAGCGTCGATTTCCACGGTGAGAAGCGCAGCAACGAGACTCATCAATCGACGACGGACCCCGACGCGAGGCAGTACGCCAAGGCCAAGGGCGAGGCCCCGAAGCTGCGCTACATCGGCAACGTGGTCACGGAGAATCGAAATGGGCTGGTGGTTTCGGCTCTCCTGACCCAGGCGAGCGGTATCCGCTGAGCGCGATGCGGCCATCGATCAGCTCGGCGATCTGGCGCACCGAAAGGAATGGATCACCGTCGGCGGGGACAAGGCATTCGACACTCGGGACTTCGTGGCGGCCGTTCGCCAGATCGACGTCACGCCACACGTGGCGCAGAACACGACGAACCGCTCGAGCGCGATCGATGCGCGAACGACTCGGCACGCGGGATACGGAGTCAGCCAGCGCAAGCGTAAGCGGATCGAGGAGGTGTTCGGCTGGATGAAGACAGTGGGCCTGCTTCGCAAGACCAGACATCGCGGGCGTCACCGCGTCGGCTGGATGCTCACCTTCACGGCGGCGGTCTACAATCTGGTGCGAATCCGAAACCTCGCCCAGGCGGTGAACTGAATGCATCGAGCACGAGGAACCGCCACGCCATTGCTCCTCCAAAGCGCCCTTCAGAGCGGTAGAGAGCGGGCGCAGCGCCTCGTATTCCATGCTCGGCTGCCATTTCGCTCGTTCAGGAGATCTCAACCGATCGACGAACTGGATTTTTCAGCATCCTGCTAAGGGATTCTCGCTTTTGTCGTCTTAACATCGTCCGACATAGAGCCCGAGATTGAACCACGTGGTTCAAATTCCTGAGATCGAGTGGAATGAATCTCAACAAGGGATAAGGATGGTTCCGCTACATGGATGGCCATGCGGGCTCAGGCGTAACACAACCGGATTGCGGCCTCCAACGCGCGGAAAGGGATGGTCGGTGAAGCTGTCGAGGAGCGGGAGTCGGAGTTTCATGTGATTGAGGCGCAGGCGTCCAGGCTGAACACGGAAAGCGGGGCCGACGTACACTACGACGCGGTCGTTGTCGGCGCGGGCTTCGCGGGCCTCTATACGCTGCACGCGCTGCGGCAGGTCGGCTTGTCAGTGCACGCGTTTGAGGCCGGGGACGATGTCGGCGGTACGTGGTACTGGAACGGTTATCCTGGGGCGCGCTGCGACGTCGAGAGCGTCGACTACTCCTATTCCTTCTCGGACGCGCTGCAGCAGGAGTGGACCTGGACGGAGCGTTTCGCCTCTCGGGAGGAGATCCTCGCATACCTTCGGTTCGTCGCCGACCGCTTGGATTTGCGGCGCGACATCAGCCTGGGCACGCGCGTCGCCGCCGCGGATTATGACGAGGCGGCGAACAGCTGGAACGTTCGGACTAGCCGTGGCGAGCGCATCTCCGCGCGCTTCTGCATCATGGCCACGGGCTGCCTGTCCGCCGCGACCGTGCCGCGCATCGAAGGGCACGAGGAATTCGAGGGACACTGGCTGCATACCGGCAACTGGCCGAAGGAAGTCGTGGACCTGACCGGTCGGCGCGTGGGTGTGATCGGTACAGGGTCGTCAGGCATCCAGGTGATTCCTTCGATCGCCGACAAGGTCGAGCACCTGTACGTATTCCAGCGCACGCCGAGCTTCAGCGTTCCGGCCCGCAATGCGCCGCTCGATCCGGTGTTCGTGCAGAAGACCAAGACAAGCTACGCCGAGCGCCGGACGCGCAATCGCCAGTCCGCCGCCGGGTACGTCTACGACCCCAATTTCGAGTCGGCGCTCGAGGTTCCGGACGATCGGCGCCGGCAGGAGTTCGAGTTCCGCTGGCAGAAGGGCGGCGCGTGCTTCCTGGTGGCGTACAAGGACCTACTGCTGAGCCACGATGCGAATGGAGCCGCCGCCGATTTCGTGCGCGAAAAGATCCGTCGGATCGTGCGCGACCAGCATGTCGCCGAGGCGCTGATTCCGCGCGGCTATCCCATCGGCGCCCGGCGTCTGTGCCTAGACAGCGGATACTACGATACCTTCAACCGCGCCAACGTCACACTCGTCGACCTGCTCGAGCAGCCGATCGACCGGATCGTTCCGGAGGGTGTGCGGACGACGCGTGCCGACCTATCCGCTGGACGTCCTTGTCTTTGCCACGGGCTTCGATGCCATGACCGGGCCGTTGCTCGCCATCGACATCCGCGGACGCGCGGGCATGTCGCTGCGGAAGAAGTGGGCAGCGGGTCCGCGAACCTACCTCGGCCTGTGCGTGGCTGGTTTTCCCAACTTGTTCGTGGTCGCAGGACCAGGAAGCCCTTCGGTATTGAGCAACGTGGTGGTCTCGATCGAGCAGCATGTGGAGTGGATCGCGGCGTGCCTGCGCCACATGCAGGAGCGTTCGTTGACGATGGTCGAAGCCAAGGCGGAGAACGAGAGCGCATGGGTCGAGCACGTCAACGCGCTCGCCGATCGCACACTCTATCCGCTCGCCCGGTCGTGGTACTCGGGGGACAACATTGCGGGCAAGCCACGCGTCTTCATGCCCTACGTTGGCGGCGTGAAAAAGTACCGTGAACACTGCGAGCAGGTGGCGGCGCAGGGTTACCAGGGCTTCGTGCTCGGCTGACGAACGCGAATTGGCCTGGGATGGGCCGCCGTTCGTGGTGCGCCGCGGAGCGACCGCGCTCGAGAATCCGATCAGCGAACGGGAGGGAGCGAAGGATGGCAGAGCCACTGCGCTTGTACATGCGGGTTCCCGGGACCTCTCCGATGCGGGAACTCCTGAGCTTCCTGAAGACCGTCGAGGCGGGCGGCTTCGACGGCGCTGGGATCCTCGACAGTCAGATGATCTGTCGAGAGCACCTTCGTCACGCTTGGTCTGGCGGCCCAGCAGACCTCTCGCATGCAGCTCTTCCCGGCGGTGACGAACCCGTTCACTCGTCACGCTTCAGTGCTCGCGGGCGCGAGCCAGACGGTCGAAGAGATCGCCCCGGGCCGGACGAAGGTGATCATCGGCTCGGGCTATACGTCGGCAAGCACGATCGGGCGCAAGCCCGCTACGCTCGAGGAGATGCGCCGGTGTGTCTCGACGGTGAAGACGCTCCTTGCCGGGGAGGCGGTCGACTTCAGCGGCAAGCGAGCGCGGCTCGGTTACGCGTCGAGACGGCGAATCCCCGTTCTGATGGCGGCCTCGGGACCGAAGGCGATCGAGCTCGCCGCGGAGATCGCCGACGGCGTGATGCTCCTCGTCGGCTTCAACCGCGGCATAGTCGAGAAGGTGCTCGGCCATCTCGAGCGCGGCGCTGCCCGCTCCGGGCGGCGACTCGAGGACTTGGAGGTGATCTGGGCGGCCCGTACCGGGACGGCGACGAGCACCGCCGAGGCGCGACGCCAGGCGCGCCCGGTCGCCGTGCACTGGGGCTTCCTCGGCTTCGGAGGCCCGTGGCTCGCTGCGGCCGGGCTCGACCTGCCGAAGCTCGAGATCCCGCAATCCGTTCGCGAGGTCTATCCTGATCTTTCGCATGCCGAGGACTGGGACGCCGCGATTGCGGCGACGCTCTTTCGTTCCGGACGAGGTCGTCGGCCGGATCTGCGATGCGATCGGCTTGATCGGAACTCCGGAGGATTCCGCCCGGCGGATCGTCGAGACGGCGAGCTTCGGCGTCCGCGACATCTACCTGATGCCGTTGCAGAGCTTCGCGTTGCCGACGGCGGAGGTTCGCGCGTTCGGCGACGTGGTCTTTCCGCGGCTTCGCGAGGCCGGCCTCCGCGCAGGCTGACCGCGCGGAGCCGCTTTACGCGGGGACGAATCCAGGCGCCGCCGGCGGACGGGGCGTCGATCTTCCTCCATTGGATCTGGCGCATGCACGCTGAGCCAGAACTGCCTCGATCGCGGTCGTTTGCCGATGCCGGCTTCGCCGGAGAGGAAGACGAGCGGGCGCTGGCTAGCGAGGGCGTCCGTGAGCCGGTCCTCGAGATGCGCGAGCACTCTGTCGCGGCCGACCACTGCGGGCGCGGACTAGCCGGGACCTGGCTTTGCGCGTGCGGGGCGCGATGAAGCGGTAGCCGCGGCGCGGCACGGTTTCGATGAAAAACCATGACGGCGGCCGACTGGGCGGCCTAGGAGCGGAAGCGGGCTCCGAAGGCCGCGATCCCGCCTTCTCAGGCCATCAATTGCCGGAACGCGAATTCGCCTACCGCCCTTCCTTCCGAATCCGCTCGATCACCGCCTGCGGAATCTGACAGTTCTGCTGCCAACCTTCCAAGTCCAATCGGCGGAAGTTCACCGTCGGCTCGTCCTTCACGGCGTCGAGCACCTCCTGATAGACGTCCCCCAACGTTGCAGCGTCCGGCGCCGGCAGCGTCTTGACCCACTGGGGAAACTGCGTATTCAGCGCGTGCCGCCCTTGCTTGGGACTCCACGGCGCGAGCTTCTTGAAGTCGTTGCCAGCGACGCCGCCCGGCAAGCCCCACCGCGCTTCGTGCTCGATCAGTCTTGCCTGCAGTCGCTCCTTCTCCTCCTCCAGTTCCACCGGCATGCCCTCCAGACAGAGGTTGGTCTGCTCGCCGAGGGCGGTTCCCAGATCGTAGAACGCTTCGTATCCACCCGAGAAGCTGTACACGTACTTGAACCGCCGATCCCGCAGCGCGCACCACCGCGCCCCGCTACTTCCGTTTTCGATGTACTGGACGGTGCGATCCTTCCCGTGGTCGAGCTGCAGCAGCGACGCCCCCGGCAACTCCAACGACCCTGGGTACGTGACCCCCGCCACATCCAAGAACGTCGGCAGCACGTCGTTGAGATCGACAAAATGCTCTCGATCCACGGTCCCGGCTTTCACCCGTAGCGGATGGCGCACGATCAAAGGCACGCGCGACGCGCTCTCGTACGGCACGCTCTTCTGGAAACAGTCCAAATCCCCGAGCATCTCCCCGTGATCCGAAGTGAACAGCACCAGAGTGTCGTCGCTCAGCCCCAGCCGGTCGAGCTCATCGAGGATACGCCCGATCTGCTCGTCCACGAAGCTGATCGAGGCGTGATAGTGCTCCTGGTATCGGCGCAGCCGCGGCGGGTCCTGCAGCATCCCATCGCCCAGTTCCCAACGCGTGCGCGCGGACGGAATCAAGTCGGAAAAGTCGGGCCGCGGATTCTTGCGCTTCAATCGCGCCGGCAACGGCTTCGCCACATACAAGTCCGCCAGCCGTGCCGGCACGTTTTCTGGCGGATGCGGCGCGATCCAACTGGCTTTCAGGAAAAACGGCTGCGCCCGGTGAGCATGCCCCCGCAAGAACGCAATGCTGCGATCGGCCACCCACTTCGACCCGTGGTGCTCCTCCGGCACCAGCGATCGCTGCGGTTGCTGATAGAGCAAATGCCGCACGCCGTGCTGATGCTGGACGTTCACGCGCTGCGCTTGCAGATAGAGTAGGTAGTCGTCGTCACCACGGTGCTCCGGTGTCTCCTCCATGATTTCCATACGCTCGAACCCGTGATGTCGCCGCGCGGGCTGGTAGTGCATCTTGCCCACCGCGTGCGTGCGATAGCCGGCATCGCTCAAGATCCGCGGCAGCATCGGCAGGTCATAGGGCGCCGGCGCGGCGGCGTTTTGCGGGTAACCGTGATACCGCGCCGGCAACCCGCTGATCAGGCTAAGCCGCGCCGGCATACACACCGGGTTTGGCGAGTAAGCCCGCTCGAAGCGGCGACCCAGCGCGCACAAGCGATCCAGGTTTGGCGTTCGTAATGATACCCGCAGCGCTGGATCGGTATGCGAACAGGCAATCGAATCTGCGCGCTGCTGATCGGTCAAAAGCAGGAGAATGTTAGGTCGATTCATCCACGGTACTTTCCGGGCTGATCGCGTCGGCGAGCTTACGGGTCTCGTCGGATTCGAGAGCCCTCAGAGCGACTGCGTCGCGCCGCTGCTTACCCGCACAGCGTGCAGGCGAAGCCGCGGTGATCGAAACCTCTGGCGAGGAGGGCTTAGTGACAGTCGGCTGGATCGTCAGAGGACCCAGCTCGCTGCGAGAACGGTCGCTTCGAGCGGCGGGGTGAGTCAGCCAGCGAGATCAGCGGATGCGCTCGTGCCGGTGTGATGCTGGAGGCGAAAGTCGCGGAACAACCGACTTTGCTGATTGCCTGTGTTCGTGCCTTCGCCGAAGGCAACCCCTTCGTGGTCTCCCCGGGCAGGGTGCAGAGAACCAACGGACACGTGTCGTCATCGACGCCGTCACAGAGAATCGCTTGTGCGTTGTAAAGAAATGCACGAGCGACCTTGGCCGTCGACGCGCAAAGAACGGTGGTGATTACCAGCGCGACGATCAGGGTCACCCGCCGGCGCAGCAGGATTCTCCGCACGTGGCCATCGGGGCTTGCCTTGCTTCGGAGATCAGTAACCCGATTGTTTCGCGACAGCGCGAATCTTCGTCGCGACATGATACGCACGCTGATGTGACGTCCTATCCAATGAGGCACCCGCCGGCAAGTCAATCGACACATCGTTCGGGGACCATCGCGACGCGATGCATCCCGTCACGCTACGACCTGTACTCCGGGCCCTGATCGCGACGGTCCGGAAACTCCGCCCACTCGCACGATGCGCTGCGGAACGTGAATTCGAGCGCCTTACGCGTATCAGGCACGCCTCGATCACCAGCGGGACATCGTTCTTCTCGCTTGCGGTCCGGTCGGCTTGGCGGTGATTCGGCGCGCTGCGGAGGGCAGCCGCTCGCCAACATGTACATGAACCGCCTCGTCGACTCGCGCTTGCCGGCCCGGGACCGTGTGATAGCAACGGGCGCGTGAGCAGTTCCCGAATTCCGGCATTTGCCCTGGCGCTCGTGCTGGGTGCGATTCTCGCGGGCGGCAACGTGTTCCTCGCGCAGCGCTTCGCCCCCGAGCTGCTGGCGTTTCCGCCGATCGTGGCGTGGCTCGCGGGCGCGCCGATCGTGATCGGGCTCGTGCTGGCGGCCGCGCTCCATCGCCCCGCCGTCGCCGCGCCCGCGCCGGCCGCCGCGCCGCCGCCGCCCGACGACACGCCGCGCTCCGGCTGCTCGCCGCGCTCCAGGAGGAGGGCCGGCTCGTCGACTTCCTGCTCGAGGACATCGACGGGTACACCGACGAGCAGATCGGCGCCGCCGTGCGCGGCATCCACGAGGCCTGCCGGAAGGCGCTGCGCGAGCTGCGTCGCGCTCGAGCCGGTCCTGCCGGGCGCCGAGGACGAGGCGGTCACGGTCAGCGCCGGCTTCGATCCGGCGCGCGTCCGGCTGACCGGCAACGTGCGCGGCGAGCCGCCGTTCCGGGGCGTGCTCCGCCACGCGCGGCTGGCGGGCGACCGCGGTCACGCTGCCAGCGCGGCGCGGCCAGGATCCGAGCGCGTCATCGCGCCCGCCGAGGTCGAGATCGCCTGAGCAGCGATGGCCGACGCCGCGCTACGTCGTCGGCATCGACCTCGGCACGACCAACTCGCGTCGCTCGCCTGGGTCGACACCGCCGCCGCGTCGGATGCCGACGCGCCCGACGTTCACGGTCCTCGCCGTGCCGCAGCTCGTGACGCCGGGCGTGGTCGAGGCGCGCGACGCGCTGCCGTCGTTCCTCTACCTCCCCGCGAGCGGCGAGATGCACGCCCGCGAGCCTCGCGCTGCCGTGGGGGCCGGCCGAGCACGTGGTCGGCGAGCTCGCGCGCGCGCGCGGCGCCGAGGTGCCGGGCCGCGTCGTCGCGTCGGCCAAGTCGTGGCTGTGCGCGGTCGGCGTCGACCGCGAGCGCGCCGATCCTGCCGTGGGGCGCGCCCGACGACGTGCCGCAGCGTCTCGCCGGTCGACGCCGTCGGCCGCGTACCTCGCGCACCTCCGCGCGGCGTGGGACGCGCGCATGCCGGCGCCGCTCGCGGAGCAGGAGGTGTACCTCACGGTGCCGGCGTCGTTCGACGCGGCGGCGCGCGAGCTGACCGTGCGCGCGGCGCGACGCAGGCCGGCCTCGCGCAGCGTGCACCTCGCTCGAGGAGCCGCAGGCGGCGTTCTACGCCTGGCTCGCGCGACGCGGCGACGGCTGGCGCGAGCAGGTGCGGGTCGGCGACGTGATCCTCGTGTGCGACGTCGGCGGCGGCACGACCGACTTCTCGCTGATCGCCGTCGGCGAGGAGGCGGGCGACGCTGGCGCTCGAGCGCATCGCGGTCGGCGATCACATCCTGCTCGGCGGCGACAACATGGACCTGACGCTCGCCCACGCGCGTGCGCGCGCGCCTCGCCGACGACGGGCACGACGCTCGACGACTGGCAGCTCCGCGGCCTCGTCCACGCCTGCCGCGACGCCAAGGAGACGCTCCTCGCCGGCGACGCGCCGGACGACGGCGCCGGTCGTCGTGCTCGGCCGCTCGCGCAAGGTGATCGGCGGCGCGCTCCGCACCGAGGTCGACGCGCGCACGACGTCGAGGCGACGCTCGTCGACGGCTTCTTCCCGGTGGTCGGCGCCGACGAGCGCGCCGCGCGCGACGCGCGCGCGTCGGCCTCCAGGAGATCGGCCTGCCGTACGCCAGCGATCCGGCGGTCACGCGGCACCTGGCCGCGTTCCTCGCGCCGCCATCGCGAGGTCGCGCCCGACGGGCGCGACCGCCGTGCTCTTCAACGGCGGCGTGATGCACGCGGCACGCTTCCGCGACGCGCATGGTCGAGGTGCTGTCGTCCTGGCGCGGCGCCGGCGGCGTGCGCGTGCTCGCCGGCGCGCACCCCGACCTCGCGGTCGCGCGACGGCGCCGCGGACTACGGGCTCGCGCGCCGCGGGCGCGGCGTCCGCATCCGCGGCGGCACGGCGCGCGCGTACTACGTCGGCGTCGAGACGGCGATGCCGGCGGTGCCCGGGCATGCCGCCGCCGGTGAAGGCGCTCTGCGTCGCGCCGTTCGGCATGGAGGAGGGCACGCGAGGTCGAGCTGCCCGGGCGCGGAGTTCGGGCTCGTCGTCGGCGAGCCGGCGCGAGTTCCGCTTCTTCGGCTCGTCGGTGCGGCGCGACGACCGGCCCGGCACCGTCGTCGAGCGCTGGGAGCAGGGCGAGCTCGAGGAGCTGCCGCCGCTCGAGGCGACGCTCGACGCCGACGGGCGACGACGGGGCGCACGGTCCCGGTCCGCCTCCGCGCGCACGTGACCGAGGTCGGCACGCTCGAGCTCTGGTGCGTCGCGCGCGACGGCGCGCGGCGCTGGAAGCTCGAGTTCAACGTGCGCCAGGCGCACTGACCCGCCGCGCGCGGACTCGCGTGGCGGCGCGCTACCTCGTCGGCATCGACCTCGGCACCACCAACACGGCGTGCGCCTACGTCGACACGCACGGCCGGGCCGGACGATCCGCGTCTTCGACGTGCCGCAGCTCGTCGCGCCGGGCGAGGTGCGCGCCGCGGCCGACGCTGCCGTCGTTCCTCTACCTCGCCGGCGCGCACGACCTGCCGGCCGGGCAGCCTCGACCTGCCGTGGGCGGACGGGCCGCGACTGCGTGCGTCGGCGAGCTGGCGCGCGAGCAGGGCGCGCGCGTGCCGGGCCGGCTCGTCGCGTCGGCGAAGTCGTGGCTCTGCCACGGCGGCGTCGACCGCACCGCGGCGATCCTGCCGTGGGGCGCGCGCCGACGACGTGCCGCGCGTCTCGCCGGTCGACGCGTCGGCGCGCATCGCTCGCGCCACCTGCGCGACGCCTGGGACGCGACGCTTCGCCGCGCCGCTCGCCGAGCAGGACGTCGTGCTCACCGTGCCGGCGTCGTTCGACGAGGTGGCGCGCGAGCTGACGCTGGAGGCGGCGCGCGACGGCCGGGCTGCCCGAGCGTCGTGCTGCTCGAGGAGCCGCAGGCCGCCTTCTACGCCTGGCTCGTCGCGCACGAGCGACGACTGGCGCGACGCGCGTCGCGGCGCATCCGCTCGTGCTCGTCGTCGACGTCGGCGGCGGCACGACCGACCTCTCGCTGATCGCGGCGCGCGCGAGCCGCGGCGAGCTCGGCGCTCGAGCGCGTCGCGGTCGGCGATCACCTGCTGCTCGGCGGCGACAACATGGACCTCGCGCTGGCGCGCGCGCGTCGAGGCGCGGCTCGTGCCGGGCGAGCAGCTCGACACGCAGCGCTTCCACGGCCTGGTGGCGCAGTGCCGCGCGGCGAAGGAGCGCCTGCTGGCGGAGCCCGACGCTCGGCGAGGTGCGCGTCACCGTCGCCGGCCGCGGCGGCGCGGTGGTCGGCGGCGCGCTCGCGGGCGACCGTCACCGCGCGACGAGGTGCGAGCGACCGTGCTCGACGGCTTCTTCCCCGCGGTCGACGCCGACGCGCGCCCGCGCCGCAGTCGGCGGCTCGGGCTCCGCGAGTTCGGCCTGCCGTTCGCCGCCGACGCCGAGATCACGCGGCACGTCGCCGAGTTCCTGGCGCGCCAGCGCGAGGCCGCGGGCGAGGCAGACGCGCGCGCTCGTGCGGCCCGACGCGATCCTCTTCAACGGCGGCGCGCTCGAGCCGGCGGTCGTGCGCGAGCGGATCGCGCGCACGATCGGTGCCGTGGCACGCGCCCGACGGCGGCTGGCCCCCCGCGGTGCTCGAGGGCAGCTCGCTCCAGCTCGCGGTCGCGCGCGGCGCCGCGTACTACGGGCTCGTCCGCCGCGGCGACGGCGTCCGCATCGGCAGCGGCGCCGCGCGCACCTACTACCTCGGCCTCGGCGGCGACGACGCGCGGCGTCCTCTGCCTCGTGCCGCGCGGCATGGAGGAGGGCGAGACGGTCGACGATCGCGGCGCCGCGAGTTCGAGCTGCTCGCGAACCGGCCGGTCGCGCTTCCCGCTCTTCACCGCGACCGACCGGAGCGGCGAGGACGCCGGCGACGCTCGTCGACGTCGCGCCGCGAGCGCGCTCACGGCGCTGCCGCCGATCCGCACCGTGCTGCGCTTCGGGCGGAAGCTCGAGGAGCGCGCGCTGCCGGTGCAGCTCGAGGTGCGCGCTCACCGAGATCGGCACGCTCGCGGTCTGGTGCCGCTCGCGCGACGACCGAGCACCGCTGGCGGCTCGAGTTCCGCCTGCGCGACACCGTCGGCGCGAGGCGCCGGCGCCGGAGGCGGCGGCGCTGGTGGTCGACCCGGCGCGCGTCGCGGCGGCGACGCGCGCTGCTGCGCGGCGCGTTCGAGGGCGACGACGATCCGGTCACGCTCGACGCGCCGGCTCGAGGCGGCGCTCGACGCCGGCCGCGACGCGTGGCCGCTCGCCGCGATCCGCGCGCTCTGGGACGCGCTCTGGCCGCTCGAGCCGACGCGCGCGCGCTCGCCGGAGCACGAGGCGCGGTGGCTGAACCTCGCCGGCTTCCTCCTCCGCCCCGGCTTCGGCGACCCCGGCGACGAGCTGCGCGTCGAACCGGCTCTGGCGCGTCCTCGGCGCCGACCTGCGCCATCCGCGCGCGATCCAGGCCGCGCCGAGTGGTGGAACCTCTGGAAGCGGTCGCGGGCGGGCTTGACCGCGCGCCAGCAGCAGCATCTCGCTGCAGCAGCGTCGCGCCGGCGCTGCTCCGCAAGGGAAAGCCGCAAGGGCCCGCGCCCCGGGCCGCAGGAGCTGCGCGAGATGTGGCAGGCGATCGGCGAGCTGCGAGCGCGCTGCCGGCGCAGCTCGCGGCCGAGCTGGGCGACGCGCTCGTCGGCGAGGCCGAGCGCGGCCGGGCGACCGAGCAGGAGCTGTGGGCGCTGGCGCGCCTCGGGGCGCGCGTGCCGATCTACGGGCCGCTCAACTGCGTCGTCGCGCGCGAGGCCGCGACCGCGGTGGGTCGAGCGGCTGCTCGACGCGCCGAGTGGCCGCGCGCCGAGGCCTACGCGTTCGCGCTGGCGCAGCTCGCGCGCGCGACCGGCGACCGCGAGCGCGACCTCGATGCCGCGCTGCGCGAGCGCGTCGCCGTCCGCCTGGAGACCACGCCGCACGGCGAGCGCGCCGCGCACGCTCGTCCGCGAGCCGGTCGCGCTCGAAGCGCGGGAGGAGGCCCGGCTGCTCGACGAGTCGCTGCCCGCGGGGCTCCGGTTGCGTGACGACGTCGGGACGTAGCGCCCGCCATGTTGCTCGTCCTCTACGGCGTCAAGATCTGGGTACGCGACGTTCGGCAGCGACGAGCCGGTGATTTTGCTGCGCGGCGGTCTGGCTCACGCCGAGTACTGGGGCAAGCAGGTACCGGCGCTGGCCGCGCTCTGGATCGTGACCGGGAACAACGTTGCGATGAACGACGAGATGGCGCGCCGGTCCGTGCGAATCCGGCTCGACGCAGGTGTCGAGGAGCCGTGGCATCGCCAAGGCTTTAGACATGACCCCCTTCTCGAATGGGCAGACAAACATCGCGGTGAGCTCGTCCGGGCTGCCCTCATCCTCGTGGCCAACTGGCTTGCCCGAGGAGCACAGCCATTCACGGAACGCACTTTGGGAAGTTTCGAAGCATGGGCAAGAATTGTCGGCGGCGTTCTTCGCGATGCGGGAATCGAAGGCTTCCTCCAAGGGCGACAGCAGATGCGGAGCGAAGTGGATCGCGACTCAGCATCCTGGACGGCGTTCTTCGAGGTGTGGTGGCGGAAGCACAGCGGTCAGCCGATGACCGCTGGTGAGCTCGTGGCGATCGCGCCGAAATCGCATAGGGCATGCGGCCTTCCGGCCCTGACATCCTTGTCGACGAGCAAAGCCCCAACGTTCCAAACCTTCCGAACGGGCTGAAGAAAGAATGGCAGAAGGGATTCGAACCCTAGCTCAGGCCGCGATTTCTAGAGGTTTTCTCGCTTTTATCGATCCTACTTCAGCCTACGTAGAGCCCGAGATTGAACCACGTGGTTCAAACCTCAGCTGCGTTTGAACTAAGAGCCTAGAGACCCACTCGTGGCTCAAAGGTGCACCTAGAACCCGACCGCGCTATAGTCGGCGAGGCGAATTCGAGAGGATTCAAGTGCACGGAAAAACACTCCTGCCCGATGCCACGGTCGACATTCGTGAAACGGATTGCGGCAAGCCGTGGGGCCCGAAACCTTCGGGTCTTCGGGTCCGTCGCCCGCGGGGAGAGTCACGCTGACAGCGACCTCGATCTCCTCGTAGACATGGAGCGGGGTCGGACATTCCTGGATCTCGTTGGACTCTGGCAGGATCTGGAAGAGGCGTTAGGCAGGCGGGTCGACGTCGTATCCGAAGGCGGCCTAAGCCCTCACCTTCGAGAGCGAATTCTCAGCGAAGCCGTTCCGTTGTGAAGGACGATCGCGTCTACTTGCTCCACGTCCAGGATGCGATCCACCGCATCCAGAGCTATGTGACGGGCGGCCGCCAAGGGTTCCATTCGGATACGAAGACTCAGGACGCCGTAGTCCGCAATCTCGAGGTGATCGGCGAGGCAGTCAAGCAACTCTCGCAAGCAACGCGCGACGCGCACCCGAGCGTTCCGTGGAAACAGATTGCGGGTATGCGAGACAAGATGATTCACGAGTATTTCGGCGTGAATCTCGATCTAGTTTGGGATGCTGTCGTCCGCGATCTGCCGAAGCTGCTCGCCGAGATAGATGTAATACTCGCCAGCGGCGGCAAAACGGTGTGAACGCAGTTCGAAAAGAGCGGCGTTATGCCTTGTCGTTGAGGCGCCAGCGTCGCCGAGGGTCGCGCTCGCGACGGATCGGACATCGACCTGCTGTTGATTCTACGTGCCGGCACGCCAACCCGTGGCGACTACGCGTGGTGGGATCGTGTCGTGGCGTCTCGGCTCGCGTGCGCCGGCGCCAGGTTCCCGCTTCAGCCGGTGTTTGTCGGCAAGACGGCGCTGGCGACGACCGAGCCGAATCTGCGCCGGGCCCTGCGATCGAAGCTCGTGCTGTGGGATCCCGAGGGCCTCTTCGATGACCAACGCGAAGCTCGCCAGTGACTACCTCACGCGCGCCCGCAAGCGTTTGAAGGCGGTCGCGGTTCTGCTCGCCGAAGAGGCTTTTGCCGACGTGGTTCGGGAGAGTCAGGAGATCGTCGAGCTGGTTCTTAAGGGGGCGCTGCGCAGCTTCGGCATCGCCGTGCCTTTCAGCCATGACTTGTCGGAGACCTTCGCCGAGAATGTTCATCGCTTGCCCCACGAGGCGCAAAAGCTGATCCCGAGATGGTCGGAGATCTCGAAGCACTTGCGCAAGGATCGCGAGCTCGCGTTCTGTGGCAGCGAAGACGTCACCCCTTCGACCTTCTACACCCGCTCCGACGCTGATCAGGCGAAGGGCATGGCCGAGGAGATCATCAACACGGCGTCGCGCTGGATCGTCTGAGGAACATGACCGCGCGTCCGTGATGGGGCGGTTGCGCCGCCGAAGTTCCGTGCTCTACCTGGTGTCGCGAGCGCGCTTCCGACTTTGAACCACGATCAACATCCGTCGATTCGGGTCCAGAGCTCAGGGAACTATCTCGAGCGGGTGGTCGTAGCGCTTACCGACCAACATCGCGCCGAAGTCTCTGCGGTCGATTGTCAGGATCCGGTACACGCCTCGGCGCTCTGCGACGGCTCCGACCATCCCGTCGACGAGTCCGAGCCGTAGGGCTGCAAACCGTGCGTCGATTTCGAGCGCGCGAACTAGATCGAGGGGCTCCACCGGCTCGAGCTCGTATCGAGTTTGCGGATCGAGAATTTCGGCGATGAGCTTTCGCATCGCCCGGCGCTCCCCGCGCAAGAAATAGTCGACCTCGGCAAGCACGAGAGCTGGGATGATGACTGCCGACGCCGTACGTAGCTCACGCACGTATTCGGGCCAAGTCGGCCGACCATCGGCTCGCGCCGCCAGCGCGCGTAGCAGACCTCCGGTATCCGCGACTAGTGGTTGGCTCAACGTTCGAGCTCGGCGAAGAGCTCTGATTCGTCGCCGAGCTTCAGCGATGTCGAGACGAATAGACTTGTCGTCGGTGGTTTACGCCGCTTGTAGTAGCGCGCCGCCACAATGCGCAGGCCCTTGCGGAGCAGTTCCGACGCCGAATGCCCGTCCGCACGTGCCCGAGCCAGGGCGTCCGCGTCCTCGCGATCGAGACGGATGGTCGTGCTCAGCTTCGTTGCCATACATCCGCCATACAACACTACGCTGGAGCTATCAACGAAGGCTGCGCAGCGCCAGCCTACGGGCTCCTTCCGTTTCCCCGGCCTCCATGACCTCACCCCTCGCCTTCTTCTCCACCACCTTCATCCATCTCTGCCTCCCCGCCCTCTACTCACTAAACTATGACCACCCAACTGTCTCACCCTCGTTGGCAGAGAGGGAGGAGCGATAGCCCTACTCGGGATGCGGGCGGTCGGACAGGATCGCCTCCACCAGCGCCGCAGTCTTCGGTCCCACGGTCTGTCCCCAGCGCACGAGCCGTGACGGGCTCCACACGCTGTGCGCCCGGTGTGCCGCCGGCATGTGCTCGGCCGCGGTCGTGTGCATCCCGCGCCGATAGCTACGTGCGTGAGAGGCCACGCGCACCCCGCGCTCGAAGACTTCCACGGTCGTCGCCGTCAGCCGCACCTCCAGTTTCTCGCCGACGAGCGGGTGGGGGACCGAGTATTGATGGTCCACTTCGATGTGGTAGTCGATTGAGACCCGCGCGCTCTTCCACTCCCCGCAAATGAATCGCTTGTCGGGCAGTGGCTTGAGCGCCGGCTTGTCGAAGCGCTCGAAGAGCTCGCGCCGGCTCGCCCCGTAGACGCGCATCGGCCGATCGTTGAGCTCCTCGAGCAGCTCGGCGATTCGCCCGTTGAGCTCGATCAGTGAGAAGAAACTCTGGTTACGCAGCCGCGCCAGGATCCACCGCTCGGCCACCTGCACCGCCACTTCCACTTTCGGTTTGTCCCGGGGCTGAGCGGGGCGCGCGGGTAGGATCACTGTGCCGTAATGCTCCGCCAGCTCCTGGTATGTCCTCTGGATGCCGGGCTCGTAGCGGCACGGCACGCTGACCCCGGTGCGAAGCTGATCGGGGACCACTGCACCGGGCACCCCGCCCAGGTACTCGAAGGCCCGCATGTGGCTCGCGATCCAATCGTGGCTCTGCTGCGTCCAGGTCGCCTCGGCGAAGGTGAAGCTCGAGGCGCCCAGCGCTGCGACGAACAGCTGCGCCTGTCGGATCTCTCCCGTCTCGGGCTCGATCACCCCAGGATGCTTCCCCGCATAGTCGACGAAGAGCTTCTCCCCCGCGCGGTGCACCTGCCGCATCGAGCGGCGCTGCGTGCCGACCCACCTCCGGTAGCGCTCGCAGAATTGCGAGTAGCGGTATCCGTCGGGATGCCGCTCGAGGTACTCGTGATGGAGCAGCTCCAGGGTCACGCTCGGGCGTCGAAGCTCGGTATGGAGCCACGTCGCGGTGGCTACGCCCCAACTCCCACTTCAGCCGTAGGATCTCTCGTGTCTTGCGCATGGACAGCCTCTCGTTCGCCATCTCGCCTCCTCGCTGTTCGGAAGGACGATCAGGCCGCCCAGCGTCGCCCGCGCCCCCCTACCGGAGGGTTGTCGCGGTGTTCACGATCCAGCGGAATCGGTGTTCAGATTCGCCCGGAATAGCTGTTCAGATTGCTCCGGAATCGGTGTTCATGTCCGTGTGGATCGCCGAGGGGAATGTCACCTCGACTCCCAGCGACCCGGCCGTGCGCGCAGCGCCACAACCAGCCTCGATGGTATCGTTCGGGCGTGAAGGTGCGGGAGGTGATCCGCTGGTTGGAAGCGGAGGGTTGGAGGCTGGTTGTTACTGAGAGGAGTCGTCAAACGCCAAGCCGGCCTGAAGCGAGGGAAGCCGTGAAGAGATTGCAGTATTTGGTTCGCGTGAACAGGGATCCGGGAACCGATTGGGGCGCGTCCGTGCCAGATCTGCCCGGATGTGTTGCCACGGGCAAGACCGTGGATGCCGCGCTGCGGCGGATCGAAAGAGCTATCGAGCTCCATCTCCGAGGGATGCGCGAAGACGGCTTGAAGCCCCCCCGGCCAAGCCACCGTACCGTCACGCCGCGGCGTACTTCTCGGCGGGTGGACTTTTTCGCCACCATCGAAGTCGCAGCGTAGTTAGTTTGTGCGGTGCGGCGCAGGTTACCTCTACTTCGCTTGAATCTTCCCTTCTGAGCAGCCCTTGATACGCCGACACGCGTCTCCGGCAAGCTCGCACGCGCATGTGAGCCTGCAAACGCGCATCCGGCTCGGGGGTTTCTCATGTCCGTAGTCGGGGCGCGCATCGTCCTGTTCGTTGTTCATCACGTGTGAGCCCGCGCTGGCTCGTTCGAGCCGTTCTGCTTCCGCGATTTGTCGGCACGCGCACGTCGCCGCGGGCTTCTGGTGGAAGCTCGGTCCCGAGCTCGACCCGTTGCGTCCGACCCGCGGTTGACCGCTTTGCTGAACAAGGTGGGGGGGCCCGCAGGGGCGAATCACCGATGCCAGGCGCACGCCCCGGGGGAAGGAGTTCAGGTCAAGGGGAGGCAGGTTGCCAGATATGGATCAAATTGGTAATCGGTCTGGATCATCCAGATGGAGGAACCCATGCCATCGGCTCTGAAGAAGAAGACCTACAATCTCGACGGCGAGAAGATCGAGAAGGTGCGGCGGCTCTTCCATGCGAAAACCGACACCGAGGCCATCCACAAGGCGCTCGAGAAGACGATCGAGGATCGGGAGATCGAAGAGGCGCTCGACGCGTTGCTGCGCGCAGGGCGCTTCCGCACCGTCTACCGATGAAAGTGATCCTCGACACCAACGTCTATGTCTCCGCCTGCCGGTCGGAAGAAGCGCGTGCGCGCTTTCGCACGACCTTCTTTCCGCTGCTGCCGGTGACGTTCTTGGCCGCGGTCGTCGCCTATGAGCTGCGGGTGAACGCGGCGGGCCGCCCGACGCAGCGATTGGTGCAGGAGTTCGTCGGTCCCATGGAGAGCAAGAGCCGATGCGTCACCCCGGCCTTCGCGGATTGGATCGAGGCGGCGGCGATCGTGACGGCGATCGTCGAACGCGATCGCGGCTGGCGATCCAAGTTGCCGGCCCTGCTCAATGACACTCTGATCGCCCTCTGTGCCCGGAGAATTGGCGCCACGCTGTTCACGTACAACGCGAAGGACTTTCGCCTCATTCGACGTCACAAGGAATTCGAATTGCGGGTGCTTGCTGCGGAGACGGCGTAACGGGTGCACAGGGCGACCCTGTTCGACCGCATCACGAGGGCCGGGTCACCGAGAACGACATCGCGACGGCTTCAGCATGCGATCTCAGAAGCGGTCCCAGCCCATTTCGATGGGTGAGCCCGCGGCGTGAAGACGCCTTCTCGATCGGTAACCCGTTGAAGAGGACTTACGACTGGTATGTTACGAGCAAGGATCCCGAAGCGGTAGAGCGGCTGGTTGCCAGCGACGCGGCGTTACTCGACCACAGGGTCGTGGCGGCGGCGTAGTTGCCTCTGAGTCGACACGGCCCGGCGGCTAACGAAAGTCCTCCGCGATGACGATCTGGTTCACGTAGATGAACGTCGGCGTCATCGGCGGCAGCATCGCGAGATCCGCGAGCTGCGGGTCGAAGTCCCAGTCGCGAGTCGGCACCGTGTACATATTGTACGTCTCGCCGTTCTGAAACCATTCGCCATTTTGATGTAGCGGCGTCGTCAGGCTCACGAACGAGCCCTTGATGGAGAGCGTGTAGGGGCCGTCGCCCCAAAGCTCATGCATCCGCGGGTAGTTCTGCAGTCCACCGTTGTAGTTGTTCGTCGAGGTGGCGGGGTCGTCGACCCCGGAGGCGAACGCGGCGTAGATCGTCGTGTTGGACGGTGTCCGAGCAGTCGAGCTGTTCAAGTCGGTCGCGCTCTTTTGGTCGTTGGTAGGTGCCGCTGATAGTGCTCTCCCAGTTCTGCGACAGTACGTTCATCGTGTCACCGATGAGCGCGGAGGACGGGTGCGTCCACGGGATGCCCGTCGGCCCCGTAGCGGTCGGAGCGTAGGCGGCGCTGTTGTAGTTGCCCTCGACGTAGAACGCCTGATCCGAGGCCACGGTGATGCCGAGAGGATTCGCCACGTTCAGCGGATAGCCCGGTAGCTGCGGGGAATCGAGGACCCGCACGCCGTAGTTGTTGATGCCTGCCGAGTTGGGGCCGACGACGGAGAGGAAGATCACCGTGCCGCCGTTGCTGTTGTTGGTCGAGTCGAAGAGCTGGCCAAAACCCGGGCTGCCGGGCGTGTTGTTCCAGGCCAGCAGGTCCTGCAGATCGACGTTCAACATGTAGATCCACTTGTTCTCGCGGTTGTTGTAGAAGCCGCCGCGGCGGTAGTCGCCGATCGTCGGCGCGCCGCCGTTGTTGACGAGCTGGTCGTTCGTGGCAGCCCGAGCCTGAGGCACCCAGTTCGCGCTGCGATTGTTCGCGACGCCGTTCTTGTCGACCCGGCGGTACACCCAGTTGTTTCCCTGAAACGTCGGGCTGTAGTGGGCGGCCGTCACGACGCTCGACGACATCGCATTGGCTCGCGGTCGTGGGTGCAGCGTAGACGGCGTGACGTAGGTCGTCGCTGTCGGCCTGACGAGGTACATAAGGTGGTGCCGTCGTGCCTTCACCGGCACGTCGTTGTAGAAGATCGATCCCGGGCCGCGTCGCGTTCATGAAGTTGCGCAGCGCCGTGGTCTTGGCCGCGTCGACGCTCCCGTCCGCGTTCTGGACGACGATCGGGAAGAGATTGACCGGCGTAGCCGCCGCGCGTGCCGTTGAAGTTCTTGTTCGTGACGTCGAGCACGATCCGCAGGTCCGCGACGGACCAGAAGCCCTGCGGCGCCAGCCGTGCCGTGGCGTATAGGGGAGGGAGGCTGATGTTCTGCACCTGGCGCAGCATCGTGCCGCCCCAATTTGCCAGAGTGGCAGCGGATACCTGCGGCCCCTGCGCGCAGGTAAGCGTTCGCAAGGTCCCGGTGTTGTCCGCGACGCTCACGGTGCCGTTGCAACCGCCGGTGGAGCGTTGCCGGAAGATGTTGCCGCTCGCGGAGATCTCCACCGCGGGAATGTTGGGCGGAGCATCGTCGACGATGAGGTTGTTGCCGCTACCGATGTCGAGGTACAGATTCCCGTCGGTATGGATGCGCCCGTGGAGAGTCATGTCTTCGGCGGGCGATATGTCGAGCTGCCCGTCGTAGAAGGTGAGAAATTGAAACGTCGGTATGTCAGAAACCTGAAATTCCGAACGCAGCTGCGCCGCCGGGTTGACGAGGTCGGGTGTTCCCGAGACCACCGTGTAGAGGGATTGGGAAACGTTGAGACCACCGAATGGTACTCCCGCCGGCAATCGTTTGGACGTTGGATTCGTCACTCCAACTGGGACGGTCAGCTCATACCGGAAAGGGATCCCTCCCAGAGAGCTCGACTGGAGTGCGTAGTCGCCCGTGCCGTTCGTCGTCGGTGGGTTGCCTGTCGTGCCCACGGGTATGTTGCCACTGACGAAGATATTGCGGAACTGAGCATTGCCCTGAGCAACGCCGGCTTCGGCAACCGATAGATTCTGCGGCGTGGTCTGAAATGAAGCTTGACCGCGCGTGTCGAGCTGCATGCGGACAGCCAGAGCGGTCGCGAGGGCCATGACGAGCCCCATGACCATCAGGACCGTGATTAGACCAGCGCCTCGTTCCGACGAGAGCTTATCCACTCATGATCCTCCATCTAACCGGAGCGGAAGACGACCAGATTTCGGGGCTGAATGCTCGACGTGGCCTGCTCACGAAAGATTCCTCCGGTACTCAGCGGAATGGATGATCGCGCCGAGAGAATCACCACGAGCTCGGTGACGGTCAACCACGTTCCGATGTTCCCGGGATTGTCGCAAAGCGAGCTCGTCACCGGGCTGCCTTGATCAGTGCAGGGCACCCCCGTGCATCCAGCAGCTGCGCACGAAACGTTCAGCCGATAACGCACGTTCATCGACTCGATGCCGAGCGCCACTGGCTGGGCACTCGCCGCGCGATTGATGTTACGAACCAGGGTCGGAAGGGGATTCGTGGCGGTCGGATAGTTGGTAGTGTCGATCGAATAGACCCGCTCTTCCAAACCGTAGATTCCACTGGTCGCAGCGGGATACTGCACGTGCGCGCCGGTGGTGGTGAGTGTTCCGCAATTCGGACTCGAGACCGCGCAGCCACCTCCTGCCGTGACGCCCGTGATCTTGACGAACTCCCCGTTCGGCTGAGAATTCGGGCCGATGAGAAAGGCGAGGGAACCTGCCGTGAACCCCCTGATGTCCGCCACGCTGAGCGTAGTCGAGTTGGTGGCCGCATCCGCAGTCAATGCGCTCTGAGGGCAAGTAGTGGACCCCGTCACGGCGCCTGTGCGAATGGTTATGCTGTCGTTGGCCTGCATGACCCCTTGTGGATCGATTCTCGTTCCATTGACCGCCAGGAGAGGAACGAATGCCGGTTGGGTAGGCAAACATGCGCCGGCCAATCGAATATCGCGCGCCAGGCTATCGAGTGCGCCGTTCAAGCCCTGATGGGTCTCAGCCTTCGCATCCGCGTCGCTGCGAAACTTGGATTGATTCGCCATCCCATTGACGATCATCAAACCCAAGACGGCAGAGATGACCATCGTGACGAGTAGCTCGATCATTGTGAAGCCGTTTCGCAAGCGCATTGTCCTCGGCGATTTGGCGAAGCTCATTGCCCTAGCTATTGACGGCCGCATAGATGCTACGCAGTACGTAGTTGCGCGGTGACCCTTTGTGCGACCAAGACACGGTCGTAGTAATCGTACACACGTTGGCAATCGGCGTGTTGGCTGCAACGTCGCTATGAACGGTGAAGGCAGTCCCGTTTGGAGGGGGGAAGCGGTCGGGTGAACCGGCGGTGTATGGGTCGCGCGCGGTCATCGCTGCGACGACCGTGTAGTCTATGGAGCGAACATCTTCTTTTTCCTGAACCGCGAGCGCAACTGCGTGACTACTGAGCGCATGTCCCTCGATGACGTTCATCGACATGAGAAGCATGTTGAGTATGGCCAGCGACATGATTCCGAGAATCGTGAAACAGACGAGTACCTCGATCAGCGTGAAGCCACGATCGGATCTTGTTGCTGACATAGGCAACCTCAGGCGACCTGTCCCGAAGGGAATAGATAGACGTTCAACGTTCTGTTGGGTTGAGATTGAGAGAGGATGAGTGTGATCAGGGCGCTGGAGCTGATCATGGTGCCACGAGAGTCGAACTCGTATGTGAGGGGGTAGCCGATGTTGTTGAAGAAGACATTCGCGGGCAAAGTGATCGTACGCACCTGTTGCGTGTTGTCGACCGCTGTCCACGCAGTGGCCGGGGGGGTCGGGGGCAACAGACGGCACAACTGATATACGCTGCTGCTCGTCACTTGGATTCGGTAGTGATAGCCTTCAGCAATCGCTTTCAAACGAGCAACCCGCATGTTTCCCCGCAGCTCGCCGGCAGCGCCATCAATAGTCGCAAATCCCTGGTTCAATCTCGCTACTGCCATTCCAGACAATATCGAGATGAGGCCAACGACCGTGAGCAGTTCAAGTATGCTGAAGCCAGAACTGCTCCTGTGACATTGCCGCATCACTATGATTTCACCCAAGGTCCCTGAATAGTAGAAGCACAAGTGGTAAGCAATGAACAAATTTGTGCGAGCAGTTGCGAATGTTCAAAATCGTCTATCTCAGTCAGTGCGCGACCGCCACGAGCTCATGCTGCAAAAAACCAACGAAAGGTTTCGCACAGCATCTGTGACGAAACGCCTTGCCCTACAATTCACCGCAATTCATTCAGGGAACGTAACGAAGAAGTCGGCATCGGCGCCGGTCCCGTCCTCGGCGCCGTCACGACCCAGGGTTCCGATCGTCACGTGTCCGTCGGCCGGATGGTAGAGGTACGGTCGACCCCATGGGTCGAAGAAGCGAGCGTCGATTTGCTGCACGCTGCCCTGCCACACTTCGATACTCGGATAGACGTGATGCTCGGCCTTGTAGGTTTCAGCGAGGTTGCCCAAGACACGAGTCTCGGAATCCAGTCGTTCCCGCAGCGATCCTGGAAGTAGCCCTCGAACCGCGGGCAGCACGGCGATCCAGAGAATCGCGAGCGCCGTGACGGCCAGTGGAGAGGCGCATCAGCTTGGCTTTCTCTTCTCGGGGAAAGCCGTCGTGACGTGCGATACGCCAGGGGCCGAGAAACGGTACGAAGGCGACGAGTGCCGTCAGATGACGGTTGCTGGAGTGAATTTCCTCGAGCAGCTCGAGTCCCTCGGCGGAGTGCTTGATCTCCGTGATCTCGGCGAGAGCCTTGCGGAGATTCGACGACATCAAACGGGCTCTTCGGGCCTCCTTGGGCAGTGGAGTACCGCTAGGAAAGTGTAGGCCCGAAACCGGTGTCGGCCGCGTGGCCGAGCCGACGCGCTCCGGCTTGAACCGTTCGAGCGGCGCGACGTCTAGCTCGCTACCCGGCATGGCGGGCGCGCTCGTGGTAGAAGTAATGGATCGCCTCGCGCAGCGCGCGAGACGGTGCGACCCCCAGCAACAGGTCGCGGCCGCTGTGAGACTTCACCTCGTCACGGCCCTCGAGGTTCGACGGATCGCTGGTCGCCACGGTCAGCGTCGAGTCGGTCGCGCCGATCGGCAGGATCTCGTGGCGCTGCGCGACGTCGTAGGGGACGAGCCGCAGCGCGTCCGGGGTCGGATCGACCGTCGTCACGTCGATCAGCGGAATCCGGTATTCCTCGTTGAAGCAGGCCGCTAGCTCCCTGTCGGAGACGAGCTCGAGCCGGAGCAGCACGGCCGAGAAGCGGCTACCGCTCCGCCGATGCTCCGCGGCCGCCGCCGCGAGCTGATGGGCGGTGATCGCTCCCCGCCGGACCAGAAGCTCGGCGTAGCGGGGCAGCGGCGTGGCAGGATTCGGAGCGGGCATCGACGATGGGGCCGTCGCGGCGGTCGCGGGCGTACGGGTGGCGTTGCTCAGTCCCGCCTTCAGGCGTTCGCGGCTCTCCGCAGCGATGGCCGCGGTGATGCGCTCGAGCAGGAGCTTGCGGTCGGTCGCGGACATATCGACGAATTCCACGGTCATGCCTTCGCCGAGAATCGATCGCTGCACGAGGCCGACGCACGACACGGTCAATGCGCTGAGGTGAAGCGTGAGACGGAGACGGCTGCCGATCGGCAGCGGGTCTGGGTCCTCGAGCACGGCGCCGCGGAGGGTGAGCTCCCGCAGGTTCGCGAGCCCACCTGGAAACGATGCATAGAGACCCGTCGTGTCCGGCATGCGAGGCGACGGCAGACTACCCGGTTGCTTCATGGTTCCAGCGGCTGCCGAGAGATACCACAGCGCAAAACATTCGGCAAAAAAAGATCGACGCAGGCACTGGCCGCAACGATCCGGGCCGCGGGCGAGTTTAACCTTCCGTACCTCTGGCGAATCCAAGATGGAAAGAGAGGACCATTGCCTATGAAAAAGTCATGGCGACTCGCTGCCGCGGTGTTGCTTTCGTCCGCCGCTTGGCTCGCTGCTCCGTCCTTCGCCTTCGAAGGGCACGGGGATGGCGCGTGCAAGGCGGATGTCGAGAAGTTCTGCTCGGATGTGACCGGCGGGCATCATGCGGTAGGCGCGTGCCTGCACGAGCATCAGAGCGATCTATCGACGGAGTGTCAGGCGAAGCTCGAGAAGTTCGGCGAGCACAAGCAGCGCTTCATGGCGTGCCGTGACGACGTCAAGAAGCTCTGCGGCGACGTCGACAGGGACCAGATCAAAGACTGCCTGAACGAGCACGAGTCGGAGCTCTCCGACGGCTGCCGCGCGGCGCGCAAGCCCCAGTCTTAGTCTGGACGGCCTCTCCTAGCGTATCGGGCGGACGCCCAATTCGAACGTGGTGCCCTCGGCGGCCGGCGTCACCGGGAACTCCGGAAGCACGTCGCCGACCGCCGCCTCGACCGCCGCTTCCAGGGCCGCGTCGTCCCGCGCCGGGTCGTGATGGAAGGGCACGAGGTGCTTCACCCCGGCGAGCCGCGCGAAGGCCAGCGCATCGTGGATCGTGCTGTGCCCCCAGCCGACGTGGCGCGGGTACTCCTCGCGCGTGTACTGAGCGTCGTGGAGCAGTAGATCGACGCCGCGGGCCAGGTCGAATCCCGAGGTCCAGTCCGGCTCCAAGGGGAATCGGCGAGCCCCGAGAGCGGGCTCGTGGTCGGGCAGATACGCCAGCGAGGCGGTGCCGTTTTCGACCCGGTAGCCGACGGTGGGCCCAGGGTGGCACACTCGCCCGGCGGTGACCCGGAAGGACCCGATCGGGACCGGTCCACGAACCACGTGGTGCAGTTCCAGCCGGCAGGGCACGTCACGCAGCATCACGGGGAAGAGCGGCGGGGAGAGGTAGCGCCGGAGCCGCGCCTCCAGACTGAGCGTGGCGCTGGCCGGCCCCCAGATGTGCACCTCCATCTCGGGATCATATAGAGGACCGAAGAACCCCAGGCCGAGGATATGGTCCATGTGGAGGTGCGTGAGCAGCACGTCGATCCGGGTGAGTCCCCGCGGCAGCTCCAGGGCGAGGGCTCGAATGCCGGTCCCCGCGTCTAGGACGACGACCGATCCGTCCGGTCCCGTCAAGCGCACGCACGACGTGTTGCCGCCGTATCGGGCCGTCGAGGGGCCGGGCGTCGCGAGCGAGCCTCGCACGCCGTATAGCGTGACGTTCACGGCCCGGGTCGCTCCCAGAACATGGCCACGGCGCCGAGCAGCTGCCCCTCCTGGCCGATGAGCGGATACGCCGTGATCTCGATCTGCAGCCGCACACGGTCGCTGCGGCGGAGCATCAACCGAGTCGCGTGCGCGGGCCGCCGCTCTGCCAGCGCGATCTCCAGCGGGTGTACAACAGTCGCTGGATTGGCCGCGGGATCGTCGCTCATCTCGACGAGGCGATCGGCCTCTTCCCGCTCGATGCGCCCCGTCTCCTCGAACCGGACTCCGAGCAACCGTTCGGCTGCCTCGTTGTAGAAGACCACCGTGCCCGCCGTGTCGACGAGGATGACCGGGATCGACAAGTAACCGGTCAACTGCCGCGCGAGGATCATCTCCACGGGTTGCTGGCTCATCGTTCGCTCCGGATGCGTAACAGACCGCGTTAGGGTGAGGGTATCCCCCGGGGTGTCGGGGATCCAGCTACGCTGCGTAGTCCGACTTCCAGCGCTCGACCAGATCCGAGTTGTCGAGCTGCCAGGGATGGAAGTCGAGGCGGTAGTAGCTGAGATAGTGCTGGAAGCCACCGCGAAGCAGCCCGGGGTCCTTCCAGAGATAGCGGCGTGCGTAGCGCCGTGCGCGGACCCTCCAGAGCATGCCGTCGTGATGCACGAGCGACGATTGATGGACCAGAACCTGCGCTGCGAACACGACGGTGGTGAACATCATGACGAGGACGCGTCGGAGGTACCCGATGAGGCCCGGCGAGATCGTCTGGTAAACGTCGAAAGCGACCGACTTGTGCTCGGTCTCTTCGAGCGCGTGCCAGCGCCAGAGGCGGGCGAATGCCGGGTGCGCATCACGGAGCATCCGCGGGTCGCGCAGCACACTGTCGGTGAACACGGCCGTGAAGTGCTCGAGAGCGCAGGTGAGGGCGAGCTGCCACTCCCAGGGGAAGAGCCAAGCGACCATGATTTCCAGGCGAACCAAGCCCTCGATCGCGTCGACGGGGTAGCCCTGCGCGGCGAGCATCTCGTTGTAACGCCGGTGCTCGCGGCAGTGGATTCCCTCCTGGCCGAGGAAACCGTGCACATCCTCGCGTAGCTTCGGGTCGGTGACACGGTCTTGAAAGTGCCGGACCGTATCCATGAAAAATCGCTCGCCTTCGGGGAACATGATCGAGAGACCGTTGAAGAATTGTGTGAGGTAAGGATCCCCGCTGTGCCAGTGGCGCGGCAGATCCGGAGTGAAGCCAAAGTCGAGGTTGCGCCCGTGAATAGAGGAGGAGGTCGCTGCCCTGGCTTTCACGGGTCGAAACTACTCTCCCGAACGCGCGAGTAAAGGAACGGGATCTCGTAGCACGTGCACCGCGAACCTCGGCTCTTCACTCCGCTTTGACGGTGCGGTCACCGCTCGGCGAGCAGATACGCGAGCAGCGCGATCGCGGCGGCGTTCCGGCGCAGATCCTCGGGCCGGATCTTGTCGAGCGTGTCGGCCGCGGTGTGGTGGATGTCGAAGTAGTGGTGCCCGTCCGGCTCGAGGTCGAATGCCGGCACGCCCGGTCTGCGACGATCGGTTGCACGTCGGCGCCGAAGGCGTGCGGCTGGAAGCGACGGATGCCGAACCGCTCGAAGGCGGGGAGGAGCGGCGCCAGCGGCGCGTGCAGTCTCCTCGCTGCCGACGCCGATCGCATCCGGCGCGGCCATGCCGTAGTCGGTCTCGAACGCGGCGACGTGGTGCTCGTCGCCGTGCCGTTCGCGATACGCCTCCGCGCCCGCACGAGGTACTCCTCGCCGGTGAAGAGGACGACGCGGATGGTCCGCCGCGGCACGAGCCCCGCGTCGCGCAGCAGGCGCAGCGCTTCCATGACCGCGACGCATCCCGCGCCGTCGTCGGACGCGCCCTGGCCCACGTCCCACGAATCGATGTGCGCGCCGAGCAGCACGATCTCGTCCGGAAGCTCTCGCCCGCGCAGCTCGCCGACGACGTTGGCGCTCGGCGCATCCGGCAGCGTGCGCGCGCCGAGCGAGAGCTCGACCTCGACCGGTCCGCGACGCGCCAGCCGGCGAGCAGGTCGGCGTCCTCGGTCGAGACCGCCGCGGCGGGAATCTTCCGCACGCCGTCGTCGTAGGCGAGCGCGCCGGTGTGCGGCGCGGCGACTGACCGCCGTCACCGATCGCACGAGGACGGCGAGGGCGCCGCGCTTCGCGGCCTCCGACGCGGCATGGAGGCGCGCCTGCACGCCCCTCGGTAGCCCGGATCGTCGTGCTCGTCGTCGAAGGGCGGCATGCGGTGATTGACGAAGGCGATGCGTGCCGTCGAGCCTCGCCGGGCTCGACGCGCAGCTCGTCGAGGCTCTCGAACGCGACCATCGGCGCGCGCAGCGTGCCGTGCGTCCCGACGCTGCCGCCGAGGGCGAGGACCGCCAGCGGTCGATCGACCGGTCGAACGATCCGCGCGCGCTCCTCGCCGCGGACCCAGTGCGGAACGTCGACCGGCTCGAGGCGCACGTCGTCGAGACCGTCGTCCGCATCTGCGGGCGGCCCAGGCGAGCGCGTCGTCGAGCGCTGCCGAGCCCGTGATGCGGGCCCCGATGCCGTCGACGAGCTCGGTCAGCCGCTCCCACGCGACGTCGGGCGCGCGGGCGGACGACTCCGCGATCCGCTCGGCGGCCGCCGAGAGGTCGGGTCGATCGATCGGCGCCATCGGGGGTGGCGGCGGTGCACGCTACACGCCGACAGCAGGAGGGCCATGCCGCTCGCGCACGCGGCGCCGCCTCACAGGTAGCTCACCCAGGCGGCGCGGCTGCGCCGCTTCAGGTCGGCGAACCACCGGCACGCCGGATAGAGCGCGAGCACGACGGCCGCCCAGAGCGCGTAGACGGCAGGCAGCGGGTAGCCGAGGCCGCCGGAAACGAACGGATACGCGACGGCGGCGACGCCGAGCGCCGGCCACGCGAGCGCGATCGCCACGGCGTGGATCAGGAAGAGGTGCAGCACGTAGTAGAAGAGCGGCACGCGCCCGTAGACCGCGACGCGCGCTGCCCACGGGCCGAGCGGCCGGTCCATCCAGGCGAGCACGCAGAGCGCCGGGCCGAGCGTCATCGCGAGGAAGAGCAGGGACGGCGGATACTTCTCGCAGTCGAGGAACGAGAGCACGCGCGCGGACCGGTCCTCCCTCGGCGGTCCAGGCATGCGGGTCGCCGTAGAGGTTGGTCGCGCGCAGCACGACGAAGGCCGCGATCAACGCCACGCCGGCGCGGCCGAATCGTCTGGCGCCTCTCCTCGCGGGGCAGCAGCGCCCACGGCCCGATCACATAGCCGGCCGCCATCACCGCCACCCAGGGAATCAGCGGATAGATGACGAACCAGTTCGCGCCGGGGAACGGCTCGAGCCTGCCCTCCTCGTGCAGCAGGAGCCAGAGCCATCGCAGCCAGCCGAGCTGCGTCGGCGTGGACCGCGTCGAGCAGGTTGTGTCCGACGATGAGCGCGACGGCGAAGGCCACGATGGCGGCGCGCGGCAGCCACACGAGCCCCGCCAGGACGACCATCGACGCCCCGATGGCCCAGATCACCTGCAGGACGAGAACGTCCGGCCCGATGTAGAGGATCCAGGCCACGCGGACGACGGTGACCTCGAGGAAAACGAGCCAGAGGCCGCGCGTGGCCAGGAAGGCGGAGAGCGCGCGCGTCGAGGCGAGCCGCCGCCCGTGCAGGTACGCCGCGGTGCCGGCGAGCAGCACGAACACGGGCGCGCAGAAGTGCGTCACCCAGCGCGTGAAGTAGAGCGCCGGCGGCGCGGTGTGGAGGTCGACCGAGGTGCCGACGAACATGCGCGTGTGGTCGAGCGCCATGAGGATCATGACCGCGCCGCGCAGCCAGTCGATGGCGTCGTTGCGGGACGGCTGGGGCGGCGGCACGGAGGACACCTAACGTGAGCGCCGAACCGATGCCAGCGACCCTCGTGGTGACTACATGAGCAAGATCGAAAGGATCGTCGGCGTATCGCGCTCTACCCGGCCTCGCCGATGCGCTCGTGGTAGAAGTAGTCGATGGCTTCTCGCAACGCCCGTGACGGCGCGACCGTCACTGCCAGGTCGCAGCCGCTGTGAACCTTGACCTCGTCGCGGCCCCCGAGGTTCGACGGATCGCTGGTCGCGACGGTCAACGTCGATCCGGCCACGCCGATCGGCAGGATCTCGTGGCGCTGCGCGAGCTCGTACGGGACGAGCCGCAACGCTTCCGAAGTCGGGTCGGCCGTAGTCACGTCGATCAACGGGACCCGGTACTCCTCGTTGAAGCACGCGGCCAGGTCTTGGTCGGATACGATGCCCGAGCGCAGCAGCAGTTCGCAGAAGCGGCCGCCACGCTCCTGGTACTCCGCCTCCGCGGCGGCGAGCTGGTCGGCCGTGATCGCTCCACGCTGGAGCAGAAGCTCCCCGAGCAATGGGAGCGAGGAGGCAGGCTTCGCAGCGGCAGTCGGTTCCGAAGCTGACGGCGTGATCGCGGCAGCTCGGCCCGCTTTACTCGGGTCGGCGTCCGAGCTTGCCGGGTCTGGTTCCGCAAGCATCGCCCCGCCGGCGTCGAGCTCGCGCGCAGGAGGATCCTTGATGAGCAGCCGACAACGCTCCACATAGATCCGCCCGGGAATGTCATCGGGGTACTCGTCGACGAACGCTTCGAATCGGAAGAGGGCGAGCGGCCAATCCTGCTCGTGATACGCTCGCAACGCGTCCTCGAACGCCGCGACGAACGGGACGAGCGGCGCCGCGTCGGCGCGCTTCACGAGCAATTCGAAGACACGCACCGGCAGGCGCTTCCCTTTGACGCGAACCGCGTCGATCTCGCGCACGAGGTACTCGTCGCCGATCGCGGCCCGCGTGTTCTCGCCGATCAGGATGCGGGTGCCGTAGACCTTGTTACAGGCCTCGAGTCGTGAGGCCAGGTTCACGGCGTCGCCCATCACGGTGTAGTTGAAGCGCCGCTGCGATCCGATGTTTCCGACGACCATCGGACCCGTGTTGATGCCGACGCCGATGCGTAGGTGGGGGGGCGGCGGATGGTCGGCCCCGTCGTGCGCTGCGCTGCCGATCTGCCGCCACATGTCCTGCAAGGCCTCGAGGCGACCCGACATGTCGAGCGCCGCCTGGCATGCCTTGACGGCGTGGTCGGGGATCGTCACCGGCGCGCCCCAGAGCGCCATGATCGCGTCCCCGATGTACTTGTCGACGAGGCCGTCGTGCTTGAAGATCTCCTCGGTCATCGTGCCGAAGTACTCGTTCATGAACTCGACGAGGCTCTCGGGGTCCAGCGCCTCCGACGCGGTCGTGAAGTCGCGGAGGTCGGAGAAGAGCACGGTGAGGTCCTTCTTCTCGCCGTGCAGGCGCAGGCGCGACGGATCCTCGCTTACCAGGCGCGCCACGCTCGGCTCGAGGTAGAGGTTGAAGGCGCTGCGGATGCGGTGCTTCTCGCGAACCTCGGTCATGTAGTGAAAGATGCCGACCGCAAAGAACGCGGAGAGGATCGAGAGCGTCTGATAGACGATGCTGAGCGGGATCCCGCGGTGGAGGAACAGCAACTGGGACCCGCTGATGTAGGCGGCCAGCACGCCGAGCACGAAGAGGCCGGCAGCGATGCCCTTGAAGAACGTGAGGCCGATGCCGAGCACGATCCCGGTGAGAATGACGAGGGCGATGTCGGCCGAAGCGAGCCAGCGCGGAATGACGACGAAGCGTCCGCGCAGCACGTCCTCGATGACGTTGGCGTGGATCTCCACGCCCGGCGAGACGGGATCGAACGGCGTCGAGCGGATGTCGTACGCGCCGGTTGCGGTCGTTCCGACGAGCAAGATGCGGTCGCGTAGCGCGTCGCCTTTCACGCGCCCGGCAATGACGTCGGCCGCGGAAAAGTGCGGGAACGTGTAGGCCGGGCCGGCATAGCTCACCCAGAGGTTGCCGTTTGCATCGACGGGGATGGGGACTCCGGCGAGCGTCACGCCGGCCACGCCGTCGTCGTCGAGCGTCATGCCGAGCATCGCGTTCCGCTGCGTGCGGCGGACCGCCTCGATGCTGAGGGGCGAGAGGATCCGCGGCCCGCCGCCCAGCGGCGTGTAGCGGACCCCGAGCGGGACGCGGCGGAAGCTGCCGTCGTCGTCGGGGAGCATGTTGAAGAAGCCGGCGCGCTTTGCAGCGGCGGCGATCTCGGGGATGTTGCCGACGACGCGCGGCGCCTTCGGCAGCCAGTCTTCGCCGGGAGATTTGCCGAGGCCCGGCTTCAAGAGATTGTAAGACGAGAGCCCGGCCGGCGACTCGTGCTCGCCGAGCGAGGTGAAGTCGATGAAGTAGCCGAGCACGACCTTGCCCGAGTCGCGGATCGCCTCAGCGAGCTTCGGGTCGTCGTCGGGTTGCGGCTCCGAGAAGACGATATCGAGGGCGATCGCGGCGGCACCGAGGTCGGTGAGCTTGGTGATGAGGTTCGCCATCTGGGCGCGTGGCCAAGGCCAGCGGCCGAGCTCGGTCAGGCTCTTCTCGTCGATGGCGATGATTGCGACCTCGTTGCCGACGGCGAGCGGGCCGCGGAACTGCTGGCGGGCATCGACACCGCGAAGCTCGAGCATGTGGAGCGGGTGCGGGTCGAGGTAGCGGAGCGCCGCGAAGAAGAGCCCCAAGGCTAGGCACAGCAAGAGCGCGTGGAAACGTCGGGTTATCGGCGGCCGAGCCATGCGGCGCGATTATCGTGCGGCCCGGGTTCGGCGGCAACCGCCATGGAGACGGCCTCGCCCGAGGCCGCTTCGCGAACCCCGGCTTGCCTGGACGGCCTGTGACGTGTATCCCGGTACTAATCGGCTCATCGGGGGACAGAGAGGACAACATGCGAGCGAACGTCGTGAGGGCATCCCTCGGAATTTTCACCGCCGGGTCGATGCTGCTCGGGGTCCCCGCCTGGGCGGACGTGGCGGGAAAGGTGAGCAGCGTCGCAGGTAGCGCAGAGGTTCAACCGAGCGGCGTCGGATCTTGGAGGCAGCTCTCCGTCGATGACGAGGTTTCGGTAGGAGATCATCTGCGCACCGCAAGTGAAGGCCGACTCTCGGTGGTCTATCGCGACGGGTCCGCCATCACTCTCGAGCCCGGCAGCGAGCTGATCATCGACGATCAGGCGCTACCGTCGGGCGGGCCGCCCGTCTCGCTCTTCAGCCTCAATCGCGGAAAGCTCGACGTGGCCGTTCCCAAGGGGCTGTACAATGCCCAGGGAGCCCGATTCGAAGTGAAGACTACGACTGCGGTCGCCGGGGTCCGGGGCACGCACTTCACGATCGAAGCACAAGAGTAGTGCGGCCGAGAAGCCTGGGTCCGAAGGTCGTCGCTTTCGTCCTGTCCGCGGTGCTGGTCTGTCCAGCGTTCGCGCAACAGGCGCCCGCGTCGAACCAACAGGGGACGCAAAAGACGCGCATCTGCGCGATCGAAGACGACACGGAAGTCAGCTCTCCCGATAATCCGAAAACATCCCAAACCCTCAAGCCGGGTTACTGCGTCGAATGCTGGCCGGGCCTTGGGTGTGGAGAGCCGTTCTTGGCGGCGGGGTTGCTCGGCCTCATCGGTAGTGGGGGGGCTGGGACGGCGGCGGCAGCCGTCGCGGCCGCTGCCGTGGTCGGTGGTGTTCTCGGCGGTTTAGCCGCAACGGGCAGCTTTAGCAGCGGCGGCGGCGGCGGCAATGGGAATCCTTCTCCTCCCGGGCCGCCTCCTGGTCTTCCTCCCGGCCCTCCTCCTGGTTTGCCACCGGTGTTCCCCCCGCCTCAGCTGCTCCCCACGCCTCCGCCGGTCTCGCCGTTCCGTTAAGGCAGATCGCGATCAGGGCTCGGGCTTCGGCTTCTTCGGCGCCGCGAGCAGATCGGCGAGCGTGCCGAAGGTCTTCGCTTCCTTCGAGCGAGCGAGCAGGTCTGTCATCTCGCGGGTCTCGGCGATCTCCGCGGTGTCACGGGCGCGTCGCGCAGACTCCACCATCGAGAGCGCGATGCGGCGTTTCTCGGGATCGACGGAGACGACCGTCACGTCGACCTCGTCGCCGATCGTCACCACCTGACGCGGGTGGGAGATGCGCCGGTCGAGCGCGAGACGCGAGACGTGAACGAGCCCGTCGAGGCCGGGCGCGATCTCGACGAAGGCGCCGAACTGCTCGAGGCGGCGAACCGTGCCGCGGACGGTCGTCCCGACGGGAAAGCGTTCGACGCTGGTTTGCCACGGATCGGGTGCGAGCGCGCGCAGCGAGAGGCCGACGCGCCCCCGGCCGCCGCTCGGGTCGGGCTCGATCTTCACGACCTGCGCTTCGACGGTCTGTCCGACCTCGAGCACCTCGGCTGGATTGCCGACGCGCCCGTAGCCGAGCTCGCTCACGTGGATCAGCCCCTCGACGCCGCCGAGGTCGACGAAGGCACCGAAGTCGCGAAGCGACGTGACCGTGCCGCGGACGACCGCGCCGACCTCGAGCGCTCCCACGTTTCCTCCGCCTGCGCTGCCGCTTCCTCCTCGAGAAGCTGGCGGCGCGAGACGACGATGTTCCGACCGCCGGCCTCGATCTTCGTGACGCGGAAGCGCAGCCGCTGTCCGACGTACTGTCCCGGATCGCCCCGGCGGAGGTCGATCTGCCCGGCAGGACAGAAGGCGCGCTGCCCGGCGATCTGCACGTCGAAGCCGCCCTTGTTCTGGCCCGTCACGACGCCTTCGACGGCGATGCCGTGCGCGAGCGCCTGCTCGAGCTCGCCCGGGACGTGGCCGCCGCGGCCGAACGTCGCTTGAGGACGATCGATCCCGATCGGCTGCCGTCGTCCGTCACGGTCGCCTCGATCTCGTCGCCGACGGCGAGGCCGACCTCGCCGGTCTCGGCATTGCGGAACTCGGCGAGGTCGATCACGGCTTCCGCCTTGCCGCCGATCGCGACGAACGCGCTCTGCGCGCCGAGCGCGATGACCCGCCCGCGCACGAGGTCGCCGGCTCGCACCCGTCGGCGGCTCTTCTCGGCCGCCTCGCTCTCTGCGAAGAGCGAGGCGAAGTCCTCACCCTCGTTCGGCTTGTCTTCTTCCGTCACGAAACGCTCTGAAACACGAAGGCTACATCTGTGGGTCGAGCTTTGCCACCTGGCCGGCCGGCTTGACTCCGCAATGGATTCCCCACACACGTCCGCGCATGGACGACGCTGCGGCCGAGCGTGACGTGCGCCGCTATCTTTTGCGCGACCTGATCCGCGACGAAGAGATGGACCTGGAACGCGACGAGCCGATTTTCAGCTCCGGCCTGCTCGATTCCTTCTCGGTGACACAGCTCATCTGCTTTCTCGAGGACCAATTCGGCATCAAGATTGCCATTTCGGAAGTGACGCTCCCCGACTTCGATACGATCGGCAAGATCCTCGCGGTGGTCGCTCGTTTGCGGGCGCCGCGGGCATGAACGCGGAGCCGAACCTAGCCGATGCGATCCTCGAAGCGCTGGCACGCGCCGGGTCGTCGGTTCGCTATTCGTTTCGCGGGCGTGAAACCGGCGTCGAAATGCTCGACGCAGCCGCGATGCGCCGGCGGATCGCCGGATACGCCGCGAGCTTCAGACGTTCGGGGATCCCCTCCCGAGCCGTCACCCCGATCGTCGCAGCGAGCGGGGCACGACTCTGGGCGGCTTTCGTCGGCGCGCTGGCGGCGGACTTGATCCCGTGCATTCTGCCGGTTCCGACGTTCAAGACGCACATGGAGACTTACGTCCGCAATCTGGCCGCCTTGATGGAGCGCTATGGCAGCTCGTTCGTAGTCGCCGCACGCGCGTACGGGGCGATGATGAAGCCTATCGCAGAATCCAGCGGCGGCCGACTCGATCTTGTCTCGCTCGAAGACCTCGACGAGCCCAGCGACGAAAGCGCGCCGACCCGCTGTCGGGGAACGGACATCGCGTTTTTGCAACATTCTTCAGGAAGCACCGGCGTGCCGCGCGGGGTCGCACTCAGCCACGCGGCCGTTCTCGGCCATCTCGATGCATACGGCCGCTCGATCCATTTCGATCCAACGAGTGACCGAATCGCCTCATGGTTGCCCCTCTACCACGACATGGGGCTCCTCACGTCCTTTCTGCTTCCGCTCGTCGCCGGCGCCCCGTGCGACACACTGCCGCCCGGCGAGTGGATTCTCGATCCGTTGTCGATCCTCGACCTCATCAGCGCCGAGCGCGCGACGCTCTCGTGGTGGCCCAACTTCACCTTCGTGCTGCTTGCGCAGCGCGTACGGCCGAACGAGCTGCCGCGGTTCGACCTGAGAGCGGTCCGCTTGCTGATCAACTGCGGCGAACCGGTGCTTCGCTCGTCTCGAGAGATTTTCGCGCGGACGTTCGCCCCGTGCGGCCTCGATCCGGGGTCGCTACAAACCTCCTACGGAATGGCGGAGAACGTCTTCGCAGCCACGCAATCGCAGGGAACGGGGCCCCTGCAGATCGCGGTGCGGCGCGAAACACTCGATTTCGGCAAGACGATCGAGCCATGCGACCCGCACTTGCCCGAGGCTCGCTGGGTGATGTCGTCGGGACCCCCGATCGACACCGTCCGCCTGCGGGTGGTCGACGAAGCTCTCGTCGAGGTGCCCGAGGGAATCATCGGCGAGATGATGGTAGCCGGGCCATCACTCTTCAACGGCTACTATCTCTTGCCCGAGGCCACCGCGCCCGTGCTTGCGAACGGTTGGTATCGAACGGGGGACATCGGCTTCCTCTGGCAAGGCGAGCTCTTCGCGCTCGGGCGAAAGTCCGACCTCATCATCGTCGGCGGCAGGAAGTTCTACCCGAACGATGTCGAGCACCTGGTGAACGAGATCCCGGGCGTGAAGGAAGGGCGAGTGGTGGCCTTCGGGGTGCTTCGCGAGGAGAAGGGAACGGAGGACGTGGTGGTGCTCGCCGAGAGCGCGGAGCACGCCGACCGCGCCGGCGTGCAGCGGCTGCGCAAGGAGATCAAGGCGAGGGTCTTGCAGCGTCTAGACTGTCCCATCGACGACGCGGTGATCCTGCCGCCGCAGTCGCTGATCAAGACCACCAGCGGCAAGATCGCCCGGCGCGACAATCGTCGTTTCTACCTCGCGCAGCTGAAGAAGAGCTGAAGGCGTGTTCAATCGACGCCCCCCTTGGAGGCGGCGGCGAGCTCTGTCACCCACGCGATTTCATCGGAATGAGCCGCCGCGTACGTCTCGCGGTCGGCCCGGATGCGGGACAACTGCGCAGCCAGATTCTTTGTGGTCAGGCGCACGCCGAAGTCCGAGGGGCGGTGTTGTTCCGCGCCGGCTGTCAGCAACCGATTCAAAACCTCCTCGCCCAACGCCGGCGCGAAATGGCTGCTTTCCAGATACCATTTCATTCGCGTGGTCGTGTCGCCGGCGGGAGGGACGGTTTCCGCGACGTAGCCGGTGTAGCCGGTGAAGTCCCAGAGGGGCACGGCCTCGACGACGCCTTCCTCGGCCAGGATTCGTGCGAGGTCGCCCTTCCAACGCTCGAAGGTCGGCCAGAGCCGGGCTGCACGGATGGTTTCCAGTTGCAGCGCGTGGACTGGTGGAATGAACGCGACGAGCTCGATCCCGGCGTCGCGGCACTGCCGGACGATCTGTCGAAACGCTTCCAAGCAGTCGAGGCTGTAGTGGTAGGCACCGTAGTTCCCTGGCTTGACCAAGAACTCTCGCACGTTGTAGGCAAAGAGGTCTCGCTGGCTCATTCCCGGCGGTAATCTTCTTGGATCGAAGCCCCGCTCGCTCGGCGGTTGTGGTTTGCCCCGTAGCCATTGCTGCAGGAGCAGCCCCGAGTCATTGAGCTTGTCCGCGCCAAGGATGTTCGTGAAATGGTATTCGAGAGGCTCCAGCTCCGGATTGAAACGGGAGTTCTTGAAGCCCGCACTCAAGCCGCGGAAGTCGGAGAACATCATGAAGTCGGCTCCGAGCAGCACGCGCTTCGGCCGCTGGCGTTGCAACGCAACGTCCAGTACGGCGGCGGTTTCGATCAATGTCGTTCCGTTCAAGCCGAGGTTGGAAACGCGTGCTGTGCCATAGGCCGGATGCCGGACCGGCAGTCCCTCCTGGATCCGCGAGCTGCCAAGCAGCAGGACATCGCAGGGGTGGCGCAACAACATCTCCGCCTTCGCGGGCCGTGAAGTGACTTGCCGACGATACGGCTCGATCTTCTTCAGCGCGATCCATGGGTAGGCGCCGAGCGGATCGGCCAGCAGGTTGACGGTGGCCACGCCCGTCAAGCCGGCGAGTGCGGCGGCGGCGAAGACCCAGCAATAGAGACGGAAGGATGCGCGCATCTTTAGAATTGCCAGTAGATGAAGTCACTGATGCGCGACATCTGAGTGATGGTAAAGACTGCCGTGATGGCTACGGCCACGGCCCAGACCGCATTGGGACGCCACTGCGACCAGCGCATCAACCGGCCGACCGGCTTCGCGCCGGCGTCCGGACCCGGATAGTCGAGCGCGGGTGAGAATCTGGCGAGCATCTCCTGCGTGTTGGGAAGGAACCAGACGACGAACAACAAGAGCGCCACGGTGCCCCCGGCATGCCCGACATCGAAGATCGAGTGCAGCCGAATTCCATGCGCTCCGAGCATCGCGCCCAATATCCGGTCCGCCGTCGCGAAGTCGGCCGAACGAAAAATGACGAACGCCACCACGACGGCCAGGAAGGTCAGCGCCGTCGATGCCGCCCGATAGATGCGGCTGGCTGCCAGCGCCTTGCGGCGTCTGGCGGGAAGGCGGCCGAGCAGTTGCTGTCGATAGATCTGATGCACGGCGAGCATCACCCCGTGCCCGAGGCCCCAGACGGCGTACGACAGGGTATTCCCATGCCACAGGCCGCAAGCGGCCATCGTCACGATCGCGCTCCCCGAGCCCACGACGAGCGGCCGGCGTCGCAACCAGCCCGTCTCTGCGAGCTTCATCGACAACGGCAGATACATGTAGTCGCGCAGGAAGCGCGACAGCGTCATGTGCCAGCGCCGCCAGTACTCGGCGATGTTCGCCGCCTTATAGGGCGAGTTGAAGTTCAGCGGCAGGATGATTCCAAACATCCGGCCCAGCCCCAGCGCCATGTCCGAGTAGCCGGAGAAGTCGAAGTAGATCTCGAAGGTGTAAGCCAGCGCGGCGATCCACCCGTCGAGTAATGACGGCAACGCACCGGTCCGCGCTGCCTCGAAGATCGGGGTCGCATAGATGGCAACGCCGTCGGCGATGACGACCTTCTTGAACAGCCCGAAAACGAACAGGGTCAATCCTACGCTCAGGTCTTCCGCGTTGAGCCGGTAGTCCGTCTTCCCCGCGATCTGCGGTACCACTTCGCTGTGACGGACAATCGGCCCAGCGATGAGCGCCGGGAAGAACGTCACGAACAAACAATAGTCGATGAAGTTATAGCCCCGAACTCGCCCACCGTAGGCATCCACGAGGTAGGCGATTTTTTGAAGGATGAAGAAGGAAAGGCCGAGCGGCAGGACTATTGCCCCGGCGTTCAATCCGGCACCGGTCGGAGCATCAAACGTTTCGAGGAGAAACTTCGCGTACTTGAAATAGCAGAGGACCGAGAGATTCATGATGACGCCGAGCACCAGAATCGCCTTGGCTCGGCGCTTGCCGCTGTGACGGCACAGGTAAACTCCGAACGCGTAGTTCGCCACCAGCAGGATTCCGAGCAGTAGCAAGCTCTCCGGCTGCGAGGACCCGTAAAACACCACCGAACAGGCCACGAGCCAGAGCACGACCATCCGGCGGGGAACCCATCTGGTCAGCAGCAGGAATCCGAGCAGCGTGATCGGCAGGAAGACAAAAATGAATGTGTAGGAGTTGAAAAGCATCGGTCCGAGCCCCAGTCTTAGTCTGGACGGCTTCTCCTAGCGCATTGGGCGGACCGTGACTTCGCCGCGGCACTGGTCGCGGACGTCGGGGCCGCAGGTTCGCGGGCGGAGCTCCTTGTCCAGGCAGACGCGGATCTCGCGGAGATACCGCCGGCGGCAGACGACCGCGAGATCGTCGCCGTCGAACCCGGGATTCGCCTGCAAGAAATCCTTGCGAACCTCCTTCGCGTCGACGCGTCTCGGTCGTTTCGGGTTGAGGTACGCGTCGGGGATGCGCACCCGGTCGTGGGCCGCGCGCACCTTCTCGAAGTAGCCGGCCGGCGGCATGCCGCTGCAGGTGCCGTGTCTCTTCCATTCGTGGCGGACCAGGGCTCCGCTCGGCATGAGGTCGAGCATGCCGTCGACGATGGAGGCATCCAGCCTTCCGCCGGCAGTGCACGAGTCCAGCGAGCCGCTCGAGGACTGGGGCCAGAGGCCGTGCACCACGAAGCCGTACGGTCTCGAGCTGCTGCACTGGGGCTCGTCGGCTCTGGCGTCGGCGCCGGCACAGTGCTCAGGGGACCACGATAGGCTGAGCACGAAATAGTCGAACTGTCCCGCTCGGCCGTCGTGCCCTCCGTGCCACCGCGCCGTGGCGCGCGCGGCGAGAAGTGTCACGCCGAAGGCAGCGGTCGCGAGCATCCGCCAGAGGCGTAAGGATGCCCGGCGGTTCATCGCCTGGCGGTCATTGCGCGAAGGCACCTCGGAAGCAACGTCTGGTCACCCGCGGGCAGTCACGGCATGCTACGGTCCGGGAATGATCTGGAAGCCCCGGCGGCCGACGCGGTAGACGGCGAAGTCTCGCCTATCGAGCGTGAAGACCGTTCGGGCACCGAGGCGCTCCGCCAGGACGACGAGTGTGGCATCGGCAAAGTCCATCGGCAGGCTCTCGTAGCGCTCCATCAGATCGACCGCCCTCGAGACGTCGGTGGGCGTGACCTCCGCGATCTCCAATCCACCGGCCGCAACCCACTTGAGCAGGGCGCGCTGCGCCCGCGCCGAGAATGCGAGCAAGTGCGTCGCCTCGGTGATCACGGCGAGCGACGTCACGCGCCGCCGATGGCGCAGGCGGCGGAATTCTTCCCGGCAGCGAGCGTGAAGCCGCTCGCTCGGGTCGAACCGTGCCACCAAGGCCCCGGTGTCAACGAGAACGAGGTCGCCGGCGCTCACGGAAGAGCTTGCGGAGGTGGTACTCGCTGTGCGAGCCGAGGTCGGACAGCCCGCTTCCCTCGTAGTCGATGAGCTTGTCCAAGAGATCGATCGGATCCGGCTTCCGCGACGGGCGCGCCCGGCGGCAGTATTGATCGACGGCCTCGCGCACCAGCTCCGAGCGCGTCGCCCCGCTGGCGGACGAAAGGTCGTCGAGGCGGCGCACGAGACTGCCGGGAAGACGGATGCTCAAGATCGCCACGACGGATCTGTAACACCGAAGTATCAGTTGTGCAATACAAATGTCCCCCGGCGCCAAGCGAGATGGGCTTCGAGAGCAGCGATCGGTCGAAAAGTCCAGGCGCCTGGACTTTCGCGCTACGGCTCCGCTCGCGGACTTTCTCGACGACCGTCGGCTTGCGGGCCGGCGCACATCCCCGCAGACTGTCGGGCGCAACTTCGTTGAGGGGACAGCGACCAGACCGCCGTGCGACTCTCCGTCGTCATTCCCGTCCACAACGAGCGGCCGACGATCGCCGAGTGCCTCCGGCGAGTGCAGGCGGTCGATCTCGACAAGGAGATCCTCGTCGTCGACGATGGGTCGACGGACGGTACGCGCGAGTACCTCGCGTCGTTGCCGCCGCAGCCCGACCTCAGGATCCTTCATCAGCCGGAGAACCGCGGGAAAGGCGCGGCGGTGCGGCGCGGCTTCGCCGAAGCGACCGGCGACGTGGTGGTCATCCAAGACGCCGACCTCGAGTACGACCCCGAAGACTATCACAAGCTGCTGGAGCCGATTCGCGAGGGGCGCGCCGACGTCGTGTACGGCTCGCGATTCCTCGGTTGGCCACGCCGGGTGCTGCGCTTCCGCCATCAGGTCGCGAATCGGTTTCTCACCCTGCTGTCGAACCTGGTGACCGACCTGAATCTCACCGACATGGAGACCTGCTACAAGATGATGACGCGCGAGGTCGCCAAGACGCTGCGCCTGCGCTCGGACCGTTTCGGCATCGAGCCCGAGATCACCGCGAAGATCGCGCGCCTCGGCTACCGCGTGTACGAGGTCCCCGTCTCGTATCACGGGCGCGACTACTGGGAAGGCAAGAAGATCGGCTGGCGAGACGGAGTCGCGGCCGTCGGCACGATCCTCCGCTACGCCTTCGTCGACGACGAAGAGAACGAGCGTGCCGGCTACCGCATCCTGCTGCGCATGCAGAAGGTCTCTCGCTACAACCGCTGGATGTGGCAGCAGCTCGAGCCCTACGTCGGGCGCCGTGTGCTCGAGGTCGGTTCGGGCGTGGGCAACATGACGCGGTTCCTCATTTCCCGCGACCGCGTCGTGGCCACCGATCTCGATGCCAAGTATCTGCAGATCCTCCATCACCTCTTCGACGAATACCCGCAGGTGACGATCGGTCCGTTCGACTTGAACGGCGGGCCGCCGCCGGGCGGAGCCCAGTCATTCGACACCGTGCTTTGTCTGAACGTCCTCGAGCACATCGAGGACGATCTCCGCGCACTGCGTGCCATGCACGACGTGCTCGACCCCGGCGGCCGGCTGGTGCTGCTCGTGCCGGCGCTCGCCCGGCTCTACGGATCGCTCGATCGTGCGCTCGACCACTTTCGGCGCTACGAGCGCGCCGATCTACTCGACAAGCTCGCCGCCGCCGGCTTCACCATCGAGGCCAGTCGCTTCTTCAACCTGATCGGCGTGATCGGCTGGTATGTGAACAGTCGCATCCTGCGGCGCACCACCTTCCCGCCCGTGCAGCTCGCGCTCTACGATCGCCTGGTTCCGCTATTTCGTCTCGAGAGCCGCTTGCACTTGCCTTTCGGCATGTCGCTGATCGTCGTCGCGCAGAAGAGTCCTCGGGCCGGAGCGACGCCGCCCTCGGTTGCCTGATCCAGGCGGCCTGCCGTTCCCCGCGGACCTGCGCCGACTTCGGCAGTCCTTCCGCCGTGACTGAGAACCGGGAGGGTCGCCCGGGTTCCATCGCAAGACCGTGCCAGGAGCCGATAAGCGCGCGCTCTGGCGGAAGCTCCCGCGAATCGACTGTCTTCGGCGCCGTCGGAATCGGGAGCGGCACGGACTTTGCCACCCACATCGAGGTGGATCCCTCTCGTTCCCCCCTCACCACTTCCGCTACTGGCCGCCAGGAGATGCCCTACTCCTGGCGGTCACCCGCCCCCGCTCTCACGGGCGGGCTGGACGCCCAAAGGCGCGGGCACGAGGCGGCAACAGATCTCAGTCCAGATCGCGGCCATTCATTCCCGCGTTCTTGCGCGCCACTCGCACTAGCTCGTCGACGATCGGTCCGATCTCGCTCGGGTCCGAGACCGCATGAGCCGTGGGGCCGCGGTGCCAGCCCTCGGCGACCGCGAGGACCTCTCCCGAGGCTTCGAACACGCGCCCCGTGACGTGGCTCGAGCGCGTGCTCGCGAGCCAGGTGACGATGGGCGCGACCCAGCGGGGATGGAGTCGCGCCTTCTCTTCATCCGTGCCTCGCCCCATTCCGAGGTCTTCGGTGAGCCGCGTGAGCGCCCCGGGCGCGATCGCGTTCACGGTGATGCCGTAGCGGCCGAGCTCGCGTGCGGCGATGATGGTGAACGCCGCGATACCGGCCTTGGCGGCGCCGTAGTTGGTCTGGCCGGCGTTGCCGTAGATGCCCGATACCGACGTCGTGTTGATGAGACGGGCATCGACCCGCTCGCCCTGCTTGGCGAGGTCGCGCCAGTAGGCGGCCGCATGGTGTGAGGGCGCGAAGGTCCCCTTCAAGTGGACCTTGATGACGCCGTCCCATTCCGCCTCGGTCATGTTGACGAGCATCCGGTCGCGGAGAATGCCGGCGTTGTTCACCAGCACGTCGAGGCGGCCGTAGGAACGGATTGCCTGCGCGATCATGTCCGCGGCGCCGGCGAAGTCGCTGACGTCGGCCCCGTTGGTCATCGCTTCGCCGCCCGCCTTCTTGATCTCGTCCACGACCTCCTGCGCCGGGCTGCCCGAGGCGCCGGTGCCGTCGCGCGCGCCGCCGAGGTCGTTGACCACGACCTTGGCGCCGTGCGCCGCCAGCATGAGCGCGTACTCGCGCCCGATGCCCCGCGCGGCACCGGTGACGACGGCGACGCGCCCTTCACAGAGCTTTTCCATGGCAACCTCCTCGGCTGATCGACTCGACGCCATGAGAGGAGTGTGATTGTCAACACCGGTGCGTCGGGCGCACGTCCGTTGACGTAGTCACGAAGCCGTTCTAGCGTGACTACATGAGTAAGTTGAAGAAGACCGTCGGCGTGCGTGAGATCCGTGCTCGAATGAGCGCCTATCTCCGTGCTGTCGCGCACGGCGAGTCGATCACCATCGCCGACCGGCGCAAGAAGCCCATCGCCCGCCTCGTTCCAGTAGAGGTCACTCCCGGGCACGAAGCGCTGCGCGGCCTCGCATCTCTCGGAGCCGTTACGCTCGGGTTCGGCAAGCCGGGGCGAAGGACCCCGATGCGGCTACGGCGCAAGGGGCGACTCGTGTCGGACATGGTCATCGAAGATCGACGATGATTCTCTATCTTGACTCGAGCGCGATGGTGAAAGTCTACGTCGAGGAGACGGGGTCGGATCGGGTGCGGGAGCTGGTTTTCGAGGCCGAAGCGCTGCTGACGTCGTGGCGACTCAGCACTGCCCTACCGCTACCTACGCCTGGCGCAACACGGCGAAGCGAGGCGACATCGGGAACGCCGATGCTTCGCCGGCAGAAGCGCACGAGCGTGGCGACGATCTCGTCCTCCGCCGCGATCTGCCCGGCGACCGGCGACAGCGGCCCGACGAGCGATTCGGCGATCGCCCCGACCAGGGCCGCCGCGCTGAGCTCGACGTTCTGCTCCGGGATCTCGCCGGCGGCGATCGCCTGCCGCAGGAGCCCGCCCATGTGGCGGCAGTACTTCCGCCGAGTAGACGAGGCGCTCGTCGTCCACCAGCGGGTCGACCGGCTCGTAGGACAGCGCCCAGGCCAGTCGCCGGCGGCGGAGCGCCCGTCTCGCGTGCGTGGCGACGGCCGCTTCGAGACGCTCGACGCAGCCGGCCGGCGGCCGCGGCCTCGTCGATCGCGGCGAGATCGCCTCGTGGCGGCCTCGCGAAAGACCTCGACGAAGAGCTTCGCCTTGGACGGAAAGTGTCGATACAGCGCGCCCGCCGAGACGCCGGCGCGGTCGGCGATCGCCTGGACCGACGCCGCCGCGTAGCCGCCCTCTTCGAGCAGCTGCCGCGCGGCGCGCGACGAGTCGCTCGCGCGTCTCGCCCGAGAGCCGCGCCGCTTCGTCGTTTGCGGCCGTGCGCGCGCGCGCCGCTCGCCGTCGCGATCACGGCGGAGTCCGTCACCGCTCTGCGTCGATCGCCGCGTGCAGCACGCGATGGAAGTGGCCGATCGCCCCCTCGAAGAGCCCGAACTCGAAGAACTCGTTGGCGCCGCTGCGAGGCTCCGCTGGATTGCGCAGACGACCTCGCGGTCCTCGGCGCCGCCGCGGTCGACGAGGTCGACGCCGCGCTTCAGGCGCCGACTGCGCGTCGCCGTCGCTCGCGTGTCGCGGTCGCTGAGGACGTAGGTGACGAAGCGGGTGCGGTCGACCGCCAGCGGCTCGAGCGACCACCATGATGATCCGTCCCGGGAACGTCGCCACCATGACGTTCGGGAAGAGGTGGTAGACGTAGGTGAGCTTGCCGTCGACGGAGCGCTCCGCGCGCGGCACGGCGCGCAGCTTGTGGATGGCGCGATACGGGAACGTCGATCCGGTTGTTCGGGCCGAAGCGTCTCGACGACGTTCAGGTTGTCGAACTGCACGGGATAGAACGTCTGCGCGTGGGTCGTGCGGATGTGGTAGCCCTCGAGGAAGCCCTCGACGAGCGATCTTCCAGTTGGCGGGAACGTCGAGCTCGCTGCTGCCGACGAGCCGGTAGCCGGGCGGGATCAGCGGCGGCAGGTCTTCCAAGCGACGCGTCGGCTGCCCGGCGCGCTCCTGCGTGACGAAGACGAGCCCCGCCGACCTCCGACGGTCTCGAGCGGCACGAGCCCGCGCGTCGCCTTGTCGAGGCCCGGGAAGCCGTGCTCGTGCGGGCACGTGGCGCAGGCGTCCGTCGAGGCCGTAGGTCCAGCCGTGATAGCGGCAGACGAACGCCTTCTCGCAGCCCGCGCCCGCCGCGAGCTCGCGCGCCGCGGTGGCGGCAGGCGTTGCGGAACGCGCGCACCTCGGCCGTCGTTGCCGCGGACGGCGAGGATCGGCGTGCCGGCCGCGTCGCGCGCGACGTAGCGAGCCCGGCTCGGCGAAGCGCCGCCGACGGGCAGAACGCCACCGGCAGCCGGCGCAGCACCGCGTCTCGCTCGGCGGCGAAGCGCGCCTCGCGACCGATAGTTCTCGACCGGCTCGCGCCAGGTCGTCTCGCCGAGGTCGGTGGTCTCGTGGTCGATGTGGTCGAAGATGCGCTCGATCACCGCCGCGTCGTCGAGGAGATGATTCGTGGTTCCCATCGCGGAGCTCTCCTGGCCCAAGGGCGTTGTGAATCCGGATTCACAATCTAGGTGAACCGGGATTCACACGCAAGGCCCTGCGTCAGGAACAGGCTGGGAGCGGCGGTCGTCGCCCGGCTACTCGGGCAGCGCTTGCAGCACGTACATGGCCCCCAAGACCGGGGAAGGCTTCACGCCCACCTCGCCGAACCATTTTTGATAGAGCTGCTCGATCTGACCCGAGCGGTAGATCTGGGCGAGCGCCCGGTCCGCGACCAAGCGGAAGTCGGCGTCGTTGCGCCTCACCATGAACGCGTAGGGCTCGAAGGAGAAGAGGTCGTGAGCCAGGGCGTACTTCGTCGGCTCGGAAGCCTGCAGGATCAAACCGATCAGCACGATCTGGTCGGAGGCGAGAGCGGCGACCTGTTTCGAATCCAACTGTTTCATCGCTTCTTTGTGGGTGGCGACGGTGACGACCTTGGCGTCGATCAGATTCTTCGCCAGGTAGCTCTTGAGCGCGGTTTCCGTGGTCGTGCCGGAAACGACGGCCACCGACTTGCCGGCCAGGTCGGCCGTGGTGCCGACGCCCGAGCCGGCGAGCGTCAGCAGGCTTCCGCCGGTCACGAACGTCATCAGCGTGAAATCCACCTTCTCTTCGCGCGACAGGGTCATCGTGGTGGAGCCGCACTCGATGTCCGCCTTGTTGGAGGCGATCGCGTCCAGCCGGTCCTCCGCTGTCACCGGTACGTAGGTGATCTTGAGGTCGTTCAACTTGAGCGTTTCTTTCACCGCGGCGGCGATGCGCCGGCAGAGCTCGACGGAATAGCCGCTCGGCTGGCCCGACGGCCCGTCGAACGCCAGGGGCGACGAATCGGTGCGGTAGGCGAGCCGTAATTCACCCGACTTCTTGATCTGGTCGAGCGTGCCGGCCAGAGCGCGCCCGGGTAGGGCGAGCGCGCAGACGGCGGCGAGCAACAGCGGCGCGGTCATGGTTCGACGCGACATGAGGGCCTCCAGTTCTAGTGAGCCGCTCGGCTCCTACGCCTGTTCGATCTCTTTCGCCAGGTTGCCGAGCTTCTCGGCCAGGTAAGCCACTTGGCCGCCGACGAGATATTTCGCGTCGCTTCCGCCCAGTCGCTGATTGGGATCGTTCATCAGCTCTCGCAGCCTGTTCAGCTGCGCCGTCATTTCATTGATGACATCCAGGTACGCCGCCGCAGTTGCCCGTTCCTCTGACATCCGGAACCTCCGCGTTCTCTTCCGATCGAACTTCAGCCTCTTGCCGCAGTCAGCGTGACGGGCGTACGCCGCTTCCATCAGCGCTTCTTACGCCCGGCGAAGTAGGCCACGAAGTCGCCCTCGGTCAGTATCCCGACCAATCGACCGTTCTCGACGACCGGGAGGCAGCCGATCTTCTTCTCGTACATGAGGCGTGCTGCCTCCTCCAGCGATGCGCTCCCCGTCGTCGTGATGACGTCCGTCGTCATGACTTCCTTCACGGGTAGCATCTCTCGCACGCGCGCTGCGGAGTGTTTGCCGTGGCCGAGCGCCCGCAGCAGTCCGCTGTGGAAGAGATCGCGCTGGCTGACGATGCCCACGAGCTCGCCCTCCTCGTCGACGACCGGAAGGTGACGAATCCTCCCGAGGCTCATCAGCTGCTCGGCGAGAGAGAGCATCTCGTTGCGCTGGAGGGTCGTAACCTCGGACGTCATGAGATCGCTCACTTTCATATTCATAGGTACCCCTTTCTCATGAATCGGGCTTTGGCGAGGGTCACCAAGCTTGCGAGTGCCTGCCTACGACAAAGGCGAGCCCCGGGCTACGGCCGCTGCGCCGCCTTCTCCAAGATGACGGGCTTGTTCGCGAGGATCGTGTCGACGATCTCCTTGGCGAGCTTGTCGATGTCGGCGGCCGACTCGACCTTGTCGACGACGAACTTGGCGGCGACGACGTAAGGATTCCAGCCGACGGGCGGGCCCTGGCCGCGCAGCGCCTCGGCGCGTCCGAAGACGATGAAGGGCGCGTCCGGGTTGGTGGCGAGGTCGGAGACGCTGACCGTGATCTGCGTGTTGACGGGGTCGGGTTGCCCGGAGAGGAACGCGGGCATGCGGATCATGCCGGTCTGCCCGTCGATGGCGTAGAAGATCCCGGTGACGAGCCAACCTTCCTGCGGCAAGGCCGCCTCGCGCGAGATCCGCTGGGACGCGTATCCCTGCGCCGCGAGCTGAGCGGCGATCGCGCCCGAGAGGGAGCCGGCGCTCATCACGGCCTTCTGGCTCGCGCGCATGTTGCGCAGGAACGAGAGGGGGCCTCTGCGGGCCACGGCGCCGCCCGCGGGGTCTCCCGTGTGCGCCTCGAAATCCTGGACGTAGATCGTCCGCGGCATCGACGCGGGCGCGGAAGTCTCGGCCGCGCCGAGTGCAGCGGTGGCCAGGCTGAAAGCGATGGCCAGGTGAAATGCGCGACTCGGGTGGGTCATGTCATGCCTCCGCTACGAGCCTTCCTATCGCCGTTGCGCTCGTCGCGGGTCAAGACCGCAACCTCCGAATCGGACTGGAAGATCCGCAAAGCGGCCGATCCGTCGTCGCGCAAGCGTAAACAGTACCCGGGTACATTCCCGTCAAAGCAGCAGCCATGAGCGCCCCCGCGACCGCAGGCTGGGATCGCCCGCTCGCCGAGGACCGCCGAGCGTTGCATCTCCTGAGCCGCATCACGTTCGGGCCGCGGCCGGGCGACCTCGAGGGGGTTCGCGCGATGGGGACGCAGGCCTTTCTCGAGCGCCAGCTCCATCCCGAGCGGATCGACGATTCGGCGGTGGAGGCGCGGGTCGCGGCCCTGCCGACGCTGTCGATGAGCCCGAGCGAGCTGGTCGAGGCGTTTCCGCCGCCGCGGCTCGCGCGCGCAAATTCTCGAGCGCCCGATATGGAAGAGGCTTCGATGAGCGGCCCCGCGCGGCCGCGGAACATCCTCATCGAGCTCGGGCGTGAGGAGGTGTGGCGGGCCGTCTACGGCGAGCGCCAGCTCGAAGAGGTGATGGTTCAGTTCTGGATGAACCACTTCAACATCTTTGCGCCGAAGGGCGCCGACAAATGGCTCGTCACCTCCTTCGAGCGCGATGCCATTCGGCCGCACGCGCTCGGCAACTTCGAGGACCTGCTGGTGGCGACCGCGAAGAGCCCGGCGATGCTTTTCTATCTCGACAACTGGCTCTCGGCGTCGCCGCAAGCACCCGCAGGCGGCCCGTTCGCGCGCTTCTCGCTTCGGGGGCGCAAGAAGGGCCTCAACGAGAACTATGCTCGCGAGCTCATGGAGCTGCACACGCTCGGCGTCGACGGCGGCTACACGCAGCAAGACGTCACGGAGGTGGCTCGCGTGTTCACCGGCTGGACCCTCGAGCGGCCGCGCCGGCAAGCGGAGTTCGTCTTCGAACGGCGCATACACGACGACGGTGAGAAGATCGTGCTCGGCAACCGCATCGCGGCCGGCGGCGGTGTGAACGACGGGATGCGCATCCTCCAGCTCCTCGCGCACCACCCGTCGACGGCGCAGCTCATCTCGCGAAAGCTCTGCCAGCGCTTCGTCGCCGACGAGCCCCCGCCGCGAATCGTCGAGCGCGCGAGCCAGCGCTTCCTCGACACTTGCGGCGATCTTCGCGCCGTGCTCGCGACGATCCTCGATTCGCCCGAGTTCCAGTCCGAGGCGGCGTACCGGGCCAAGGTGAAGTCGCCGATCGAGCTGGTGGCGAGCGCGCTGCGCGCCTTCGAAGCGGAGACCGACGCGAGCTTGCCGATCCTCTTCTTCATCGGCCGCATGGGACAGCCGATGTTCCAGTATCAGGCGCCGACCGGGTATCCCGATCGCGCCACGACGTGGATTGATCCGGCGGGCCTGCTCATGCGCATGAAGTTCGCGGCGGCGCTGGCGACGGGGCGCATCGCCGGGACGACGGTGGACGCGGCGCGCGCGGCGCGTTCGTTGGACGACGGCAGTTTTGGAAGCGAGGCGCCGGGCGGCGCGGAAAGCTCGCGGTCGGCAGAGGCGCGTCTCGCGCTCTACGTGGCGTCGCCCGAGTTTCAGCGCCGCTAGGGAGAGATCCGATGATCACGCGGCGATACTTCGTGACGAGCACGGCGGCCACGCTGTTCTCCGTCGGGTTCTTGCCGAGCTTTCTGCAGCGCGCTTCCGCCGCGCTCGCGGAACGAAAGCCCGGCGCGGGGCGGCGGCGAGTGATGGTCGTCGTGTTCATGCGCGGGGCGGTCGACGGTTTGAACGTCGTCGTCCCGCATGGCGACGCCGACTACTACGCGGCGCGACCCACGATCGCCGTCGGGCGGCCGGGCGGGTCGTCGCTTCGGCTTGGCGCGAGCGAGGCGGCGCTCGATCTCGACGGACACTTCGGCTTCCACCCGCGCCTCTCGCCTCTCAAACCGTTCTTCGATGCCCGCGAGCTCGCCGTCGTCGACGCCGTCGGCTCACCCGACAACACTCGCTCGCATTTCGACGCGCAGGATTACATGGAATCGGCGACTCCCGGGGTGAAGTCCACGCCGGACGGCTGGCTCAATCGCTATCTGCAGCTCGGCCATGGGGAGGCCACTCCGTTCCGCGGCGTCGCCGTGGCGCAGCGGGCGCCGCGGAGCCTCCAAGGGGCCGCCTCCACTCTCGTGCTCGACGACATCGCGAGCTTTCACCTGGGGCCGCGTGGCAGCCGCTCGCGGCAGGCGGAGGCTTACTCGGCGGCGGTCGAGTGGATGTACGGCTCTACGAAGGACGCGCTGCTCGCCGCGACCGCGCGCGAGATGTTCGAGGCGGTCCGCGAGCTCGATCGCGTGGAGGCGGACACGGCGCCTCCTACCGCCGGCGCCGAGTATCCGCGAGGCCCGCTCGGCAAGAGCCTCGGCGAGGTCGCCAAGCTCATCAAGGCCGGCGTCGGCCTCGAGATCGCGTTCGTCGAGGTCGGCGGCTGGGACCACCATGTGAACGAAGGCAGCGTCGACGGACAGCTCGCTCGGAACCTCGAGCCCTTCGCGTCCGCGCTCGTGGCGTTCCGCAAAGACCTCGGCGCCCGGATGGAGGACGTGTTGCTGCTCACCATGTCGGAGTTCGGTCGCACCGTCCGGGAGAACGGCAACCGCGGCACCGATCACGGCCACGGCAACATCATGCTGGTGCTCGGTGCCGGCGTGCGCGGCGGCAAGGTCTACGGCGAGTGGCCGGGCCTGCGTTCTTCCGCGCTGTTCGAAGGCCGCGATCTCGCTGTCACCACCGATTTTCGCGACGTGCTCGCCGAGGCGCTCGTCCGCCACCTCGGCTGCACCGATCCGGCGCCGGTGTTCCCGAGCCATCGGATCGCGCGCGAGCGATTCGTCGGATACCTGGCCTGACCCGACCGGGCGAGCGGCGGCCTCCTCACCTTGATATGCATCGGAGTTGTCCGTAGCTGGTTTCGCTACGGAGACTCCGTGGGGGTAGAGCTCGACACTCGCCGGCGCCGTGTCGCCCGCATCATCGACCGGCTGAACATCGGCGGCCCCGCCAAGCATGTGACGTGGCTGACCGCGGGCCTCGACAAGCGCGGCTTCGCGACGACCCTGATCGCCGGGCGTGTGGCGGCGGGTGAAGGCGACATGGGCTACTTCGCCGCCGCGGCGGGCGTCGAGCCGCTCGTGATCGAAGACATGAGCCGCGAGCTTTCGCCGCGGGACTTGCTGGTCGTCTTCAGGCTCTTCGCCTTGCTTCGCCGCATCGAGCCCGCGATCGTTCACACCCACAAGGCGAAGGCAGGAGCGGTCGGCAGGGCGGCCGCGTGGCTCTACCGCTGGTGCACGCCGTCGGCGCTCGCGCTACGCCCGCGGCGCTGCGCGATCGTGCACACCTACCACGGCCACGTCTTCCACGGATACTTCGGCGCGCTGAAATCCCGGGTGGTGGTGGCGATCGAGCGGATGCTCGCGCGGGCGACGGACCGGATCGTGGTGGTGAGCGAACAGCAGCGGGAGGAGATCTGCGGGCGCTTCGGTGTCGGCCGGCCGGAGCAGTTTCGCGTGGTCCCCCTGGGGATCGACCTCGAGGAAGAGGCGCCCGGTGTCCTGTCTCTTCGCCGTGAGCTCGGCATCGATCCGGCGACCCCGCTCGTGGCGATCGTGGGCAGGCTCACCGAGGTCAAGAATCACGCGATGTTCCTCGAAGCGGCGGCGCGGGTTCCATCGATGGAAGACGCGGCGTGCCGGGCTTCGCGTTTCGTCGTCGTCGGCGACGGGCATCTCCGCGCCGATCTGGAAGCTCGAGCGCGGCAGCTCAGCCTCGCGGATCGCGTGACGTTCACCGGCTTTCGCAAGGACGCTGCGTCGCTCTATGTCGACTTCGACGTGGTGGCGCTCACGTCGGTCAACGAAGGGACGCCGGTGACGCTCATCGAGGCGATGCGGTCCGGTTGTGCCGTGCTTTCGACCGAGGTCGGTGGAGTGGTCGACATTCTCGGCCGGCGCGGCGCTTCTCTCGAGGGGTTCACGATCTGGGACAACGGGGTCACGGTGGCGAGCGCGGACGTCGAAGCCTTCGCGCGGGGGCTTCGCTACTTGCTCCAGCATGCCGACGTGCGCCGCGAGATGGGATCGCGCGGCAAGCGGTTCGTCTCTGAAAGGCTCTCCGTCGCCCGCCTGCTCGGCGACGTCGAGGATCTCTACCGGGAGCTGGACGGAGGCTAGGCTTCGACGCTCAACGCCGGACGTCGAGTGTTCGAAACCCTTCCTTCTCGGCCGCGGTCCGCTCGGCGACGATCTCCTCCGAAAGGGGGCGGCCGCTGACCCGGATGCGCCGAACTCGGGATAAGAGACTTCCCTCGGGAGCGCTGATTTCACCCCGGGAAGCGAGGGCGGCGATCCGAGCTTCGAGGCTTTGCGGCGCGCCAGTCGAACCGATCGGTTGTATGACCGCGATCGGTTTCCCCCGCTCAGTCACGATCACCTCTCGGTTGGCCTTGGCAAGCTTCAGGTACGAGGTGAGGCGATTCTTGAGATCTCGCACGCCGACGCGAATGGCCGTCGAACGCTTCATGTAGCGACCGTAGCTACGTAGAGGCGACGACGTCAAATCAATCTCCCGTCGAAGACACGTGCAGCTCCTCCGCTACCGAGCGTCCTTGGTCGTCCACGGCGCGAACGACGAAACGACCTGGCTTCGCCGTCCAGAGCAGGGTCTCACCGGAGCGGGCGGTGCCGACGAGTCGGTCGTCGACGAACCAGTAGACGTAGCGGCCATCGGCGTCGGTGACGGCGGTGAGTGGAATCTCGTTTCGCCGCCCTCCCAGGTGATAGTCGAGGCCTTTAGCCGGTGACGCGATCAGCGGCGGAGCGCCGCCCGGCGCCACCGCGTGGCACCCACTCGCGTAGGGCGGGGGGACGCGGCGCGGTATGCCCGCCGTCCGGAAGAGCTTCAGCAGGTCCGACGGCCAGAACTCGAAGACCTCGGTCGCGGTCGCCGCGTCCTCGCCGGGACAGGCCCTGAGGCCGGTCGCGACGTCGATCTTCACCTCGCGATGAACCGCACAAGTGCGGATCGGAGATTTTCCGGGAATGAACCAGGTCTCCTTCAGATGATTGCAGTGAGGCCCGGGCAGGTCCCCGGAAAGGGCGCAGACCTTCACCTTCCGCAGGTTCAGAGCGTCGTGAATGATCGTCTCGGCGAGTGGTGCGCGCGCTCGCATCGCGTCGGCGATTGCGAAGAAGAGCGGGCCGGCGCCGTCGCGACCGACGAAATTCGGGTTCGGGCGGCCGTCGAAGTTGCCGATCCACACGCCGAGCACGTAGGGCCCGACGACACCTACGGCCCAAGCATCGCGAAAGCCGTACGAGGTGCCCGTCTTCCAGGGAATCGCCGCCGAGCGCGCGAAGAGCGCCGTATCCGAATCCTCCGAGGGACGCGGGTTCGTACGCAACATCTCGAGGACCGCGAAGCTCGCTTCGGGGCTGAGGAGCCTGACCGGGGCCGCGGAGCTCCTCGGCGCATCGAGCCGATTCACCAGCGGCCGCTCGACTCCTCCGTTGGCGAGCATCGCGTAGAGGCCGGCGACTTCCTCCATCGTCAGGTCGATTCCGCCGAGCGCCAGCGCCAAGCCGTAAAAGCCCTCCTCGCGAAGCTCTCCAATACCCGCGTGCTCGAGGAATCCGTAGAGACCCGGCGGCTCGAGACGGTTCGCGAGCCCGATCGCCGGGACGTTCCGACTCCGCACCAGCGCGTCCGTCGCGTCGATCGGTCCGACGAAGTCGCGGTCGAAGTTCTCGGGATTGTAAGCCGAGATGCGCAGCGAGGTGTCCTTCAGCACGGTCTGCGGATGGATGAAGCCCTCGTCGATCGCGAGCGCATAGATGAAGGGTTTCAGGGCAGACCCCGGGGACCGCCTGCCGCGAAGTCCGTTCACCTGTCCGGCGATCGCCTCGCTCGAATGATCGGCCGAGCCGACGTAGCCGCGGATCTCCATCGTGCGGTAGTCGACGGCGATGACGGCGCCGTTCTCGATGCCGAGCTTGCGGTTGCGCTCGACGAAGGCCGCGAGCGCGCTGCTCGAGAAGCTCCTGAAGGTCGAGGTCGAGGGTCGTCGCCATGCGCGCCGTTCGAGCGTCGCTGCCGAGGACCTGGTCGACGAAGTGAGGGGCCAGAAATGGCAGCTCTTGCGGCCGGCTTGCCGTGACGGCGAGTGTGGCGGCGGAAGCGCCACCTCCGCCGCGCCTCGATGCCCAGCGCTCGAAGAGTCGGCGGCGCGCGGCGGCGAGCGCCGAGTCTTCGGTCGCACCCATCGGCCGGCGCGCGCTCGGGCTCTGCGGGATCACGGCGAGCGTCAAGGCCTCGGGTAGAGAAAGGCGACTCGCTTCCTTGCCGAAGTAGACGAGGCTCGCCGCTCCGACGCCCTCCACGTTGCCGCCGTAAGGGGCCAAATTCAGATACGCCTCGAGGATCTCGTTCTTCGAATAACGTCGCTCGAGCTCGAGGGCGCGCGCGATCTGTTCGAGCTTGCCGCGCACGCTCCGCGAATCGATCGCGAACCGCATGCGCGCGAGCTGCATGGTGATCGTCGAGCCGCCGACGCGCCGGGCGTGGGAAACGTAGGTGGTGAGAAACGCGCGAGCGAGAGACAGCGGGTTCACTCCCGGGTGCTCGTGAAACCAGGCGTCCTCCTGGAGAAGAGTGGCGTCGACGAGCACGCGGGGGATGTCGCCGAGCGGCACCCAGAGGCGATACTTCTCGTCGCTCGAGAGCGTGAGGCGAAGAAGCCGGCCGTCTCGTGCATAGACCGCCTGGGAAAAGCCCCCGGGGTTCACCAGCAAGGGCTTGGGGAAAAGCCCGAGCGCCAGCCAGAGCAGTAGCGCGATCGCCGCGGCCGCCCCGGTCGAGATCGGCAGTTGGCGGAGCCTCGAGAGCTTTGCGAACCGCACCATCGAGCCCCTACTTCTCGACGGCGACCGAGCCGGCGAGCGAGCGCGCGAGCGCTGAGCGCTCGTACATGCCTTCTGCGAGGATCGGAGCGACGGCGAAGCGGCCACGGTTGGTCGGCTTCAGGCGATAGACGAAGCGACGCGCTTGCGTGTCGACGCGGCCGAAGAAGATCACGCGGTCCTCCCGGGCGTCGATGTAGGCGGGTGTCCAGACGTCGGCTCCGGCCTGGAGCGAGACGCGATTGCCGAGCGCTTCCGGCGAGATGTCGAGCTCGAATCCGCCGGGCAGCAGATCGACCACGGCCACGTCGTCCACGGGCGCGTCGAGCGCCCGCACCAGCACGTGCACGTAGATCTTGGAGTCGAGGGTGGTGGAGCTCGCGGGCTCGCCTTTCTCGTTCTTCAGCTCGCGATAGACCTCGAGCCGGTTCTTGATCTCGCGCGCCGGCGGCTCGAGATCGAACCCGGCTTCGGAGAGCTGGTAGAAGAGCGTCGGCGCGCCCTCGCTCTCGAAGTGAACCTGCTTCGCCTCGGCGGACACGTTCGCGCGAGCGAAGAGCGTGTCGTCGAAGCGCAGCGGCTTCGCCGTCTTGTCGGCGAAGATCTCCGAGAGCGAAAGCTTGGCCGGAGGCCGAGCTTCGACCGCGCGCGCGTAGGCGTCGAGGCCGAGGATCGCGTAGGCGGACGAGATCGTGTTGCTCTGCCCGCCGACGATCGAGTCGGCGATCGCGCTGATCTGGCTCCCGGAGATGCGCGGCACGTCGTCGGCGAAGTGCTTGGCGACGAGATAGAGGTACTGCGCGCGATAGACCAGATCGTCGTAGTAGGCGTCGTATTCCGGTTGGATCGTCTGCGCGACGGGAGCGCGGGCGAGGAGCGCCTTCGCCGGCTTGTCCATCTTGAGGAGCTGGTAGGTCGCCGCCAGGTAGAGCCCCGCGAGATCGTCCTGCCAGACCTTGGGCGCCGCCGCGTCGAGAGCCTCGCGAATCGACGCCAGTTGGTTGGTGACCACGACTCCGCTGCCGCGCCAGCAGGTAGAGCGCGTAGGCCTGCGCGCGCAGCTCGGGCAGCGTCGTCGCCCGCGACGACGCGAACGCGCTCAGAAATCCGAACGCCCGCTCGACGAGCGAGCCGGGAACGTCGCGGCCGTGCTCGCGGGCCTCGAGCAGGAAGTGCGTGGCGTAGACCGAGAGGAAGTTCGAAACGTTCGATCCCGAGCCCCAGATCGCGAACGCTCCTGCCGCGTTCTGTCGTCCTTCGAGCGTGGCCAAGGCGCGCGTGAAGCTCTTCGCGACGCGCGCCTCGTCGAGCCCGAATTCCGGCCGCGCCCCGAGGATGACGCCGGGGAATGCCTGGCTGACGAGCTGCTCGGTGCAGCCGTAGGGATATTCTTGGAGATAGCGGACGAGGCCGGTCGCGAGTCCGAGAGGCACGGAGGAGGCGGAGGCCTCGATCCTGCGGCGCTCCCCGAACATCTTCCGCCCGAGCGCGAGATCGGCCTTCGCGGCGCGGATGAGCCCTTGCTGCACGTATCCCGACTGGACGGTCGTCACGAAGGGCGCCGCCGGCCGGATGCTCATCTCGAAGGAGTAGCTCGCGTGCTTGCGCTTCGCCGGACACATTCATCGTCAGGTGCGCCGCGCCGGGCTCCGGCCGCGCGCGAACCCGGAAGCTGACCGTCTTGTCGCCGCCCTTCGGGATCGACAGCTCCTGCTCGCGCTCTCCGACGACCTCGAGATCGCTCGACGTCTCGAGGCCGACCTTGACGCGCGCTTCGCCGCCGCTCGCGTCCGTGTTGTTGGCGACGAGCGAGGTCACTTCGAACTCGTCGCCGGGCGCGGCGAAGTAGGGAGCTTGCGGCTGCAGCACGAAGTACCCCTGGGAGACGGTCTTCGCCTCGGCGACGCCGATGGCGCTCGCGTTCGCCGCCACCGCCATCACGCGCACGGTGCCGTTGAAGTAGTCGGGGATCGCCACCTCGACGCTGCCGGGCTTGCCGTCCGAATCGACGATGCCGGACCAGAACGCGACCGGTCGCTGGTTCTTGCGCTTGAACGGATTCAGGTGGCGGGCGAGCCGGCCCTCCTCGTCGCCGCCGGGGGCCGAAGCTTCGTTCAAGAGGCGGATCTCCGGCAGCACCAGGTCGAGGATCTGCGACGTGGTCACCTCGAGCGCCCGCTTGCGGAAGAAGTGTCCGAGCGGATCGGGCGTGTTGTAACGCGCGACCTGCAGGATGCCTTCGTCGACGGCGACGAGCAGCAGCTTCGCGGGCTCGGCGGTCTGGTAGTCGACCTTCAGCTTGTCGCCCGGCCGTACCAGCTCGGGAACGTGGAGCGTGAGGGCTTCCGAGTGGCGTGCGCGGCTCACCGCGAACGGCACCGCGCCGTAGGAGAGCGGGCTCATGAAGATCTCTTTGGAATCGAGGGAGCGCAGGAACGTGACCGTCACGTAGCCGTTGCCCTCGAGCTCTTCGGGAACGCGGATCTTCTGCACCGATCCGGTGGTCGTCGTGTTGAACCACCGAGCGTTGTAGACGCGGTCGCGCTCGATCGTGATGAGGCCCGAGCCGACGTACGGCGCCTCGATCTCCACCTCGACCTCGTCTCCGGGCTTCACCTCGGAGCTGCCGAGCTTGATCTTGAGCTCGGCCTCGCGCTCGAGGCTGCGCGACACGTTCGCTTGTCCGACGACGTCGAAGGAGACGCGGTTCAGCTCCACTCCCTTCGAGTCGCGGACCACGAACGCGAACGATCCCGGCTCCGCCGTCGGCAGCTTCAGCGTGAAGCCCCCGGCGGGAATGGTGAGCGGTTTCTTCTCGCGCGAGGTCTCCTTCTTCACCGACTGGTAGGCGAAGGTGCCGTTCTCCTGCTTCGTCAGCACGGAGACGTAGCGAATCTCCACGAGGTCGCTCTCGAGGTCCGCCGCGGCGACCGGCTCGGCCTTCGCATCGATCGCGACGACGTGAATCGAGCGCTCGCTGTCCTTCTTCATGTAGTGAAGGTCGCCGTCCGGCTTGTAGGCGACGAGAAACGGAGCGGGAGACACGAGCGCGGAGACGTCCGCGACGACCGAGCGTCCTCCCTCGGGCTCGAATCCCTCGGCGACGAAGCGCAGGTGGTAGATGCCGCGCTCGAAGCGCTCGAGCTTCATGTCGAAGCTCGCGCGCCCGTCGGCGTCGGTGGTCACTTCGCCGAGCTGCTCCTCGTAGCTGTGCTTGGTCTCGTAGGGGTCGTGGAAGCGGTAGGCGGCGTACTTGGGAAACGCCGTGACCGAGGGCCAGAGCTTGAAGGAGCCTTTCACCGTCCGGCCCGCCGCGGGCGTGCCGAAGAGGTTCCTGAGCAGCACCTTGGCGCCGAGCGCCCCGGGCGCGACCCACCCCTCCGACGGCGCCGCGGAAAGCTCCGCCTTGATGATCATGCGGTCGGGCTGGAATTCCTCCACTCGCACCGACGTCGAGCCGAGGAGCGTCCGCCGCTCCTTGTCCCGCTTGATGTAGAGAGCGAACTGGTAGGCGCCGGTAGGCGAGTCCTCCTGCGTCGCCGTCGAGAACTCCTCGAAGCCGACGGTCGAGAACTTGACGACCTGTCTGTGGATCTCGATGCCGCGGGGATCGTTGACGACGAGCTCCAGCGGCAGCCCGTCGGGCAGCGCCGTCCAGTCGATCGTGCGCACGATCATCCCGAGGTGGATCTGCTCGCCGGGTCGGTAGATGCCGCGGTCGGAGAACAAGTAGGCCTGAAGCGAGTCGCTGTTCGGCGTCGAGTAGACGCCTCCCGTATCGAAGCGCGAGAAATTGAGCCGCCGGTCGCTGCGATCGATCGGTAGGAACGACAGGTCGCCGTCTTTTTCCACCGTGTAGACCGTGGGCGTCTTCTCGCGCTTGAAATCCTTCAGCGTCGGAAACGTCACGTGGCCGTTCGCGTCGGTCTTCGCCGAGAGGATGGCGAGACCGTTCTTGCCGAGCACCGAGACGCTCGCCTCGGCCACCGGCTCGCCCGTGCGGATCGACTGGACGAAGGCGTCGTGGCTTCCGTCCGCCGAATCTTTCACGAGAAGGCCGAGGTCGGTGAGCAGCACGAGACGGCGGTCCACGGGGCCTTGCGGCGCCGGCTCCTTCTTCTTCGGGTCCCAGACCTGGACCGTGAGAGAGAACAGGCCGCGCGGCGTCGCGCCGTTGGCGAGGAGCGAGGAGAAGTCGAGCTCCGTGTAGTGATTCCGGCCCGAAGGATCGGGAGAAAACGTGCGCACCTCGGAGAAGATCTCGGAGAGATTGTCGAGGCCGAAGTCTCGCGGAGGTCGATAGCCGTAGCGGTCGGCGCCCGAGGTCTCTCCGAACTGCGGGTTCGCGAACGTTCCCGCCGATTGCGACACCAGGTTGCTGAGACTTCCGGGCAGTATCCGACTCACCTCGAGCTCGATCGCGTCGACGCTGCGCGTGCGGATCGAGATCTTCCGTTCTCCGGTGAGGCTCAGCAGCGCTCCCTGCGAGACGATCCTCACCGTGCGCTGCAAGGGTTCGGCGTGAAGGATCGTCGAGAAGTCCTTCTTCAGCGGATAGTCACCGAACGAGGTCAGGCCCTGCCGGACCGTGACGAACAGGTCGCGATCGGCCTCCGCCGCGAACTTGAAGCTCTGCAGCGGACTCCACTCGTGCTCGGGCGCCAACCACTCCACCTTGACGGGCGTGGTCAGCTTCAGCACCTCCGGCACCACCTCGAGCGGGTCGGACCAGCGGTAGCTCTCCCGGACGGGCTGATCGCCGACGGCCGGCTTGTCCTTGGGGAGGAGAACGACGCTCAGATACTTGTCGAGATCGCTCTGGCGCATTTGCGCCGTCGCGGAAACCGTGCCCACGCGATCGACCTCTTCGTGCTCGTTCTCGACCTCGCCGGCGCTGACGGACGTGATTCGGAAGTAGCTCTCGATGCCGGGAATGTGGACGGTGCGCTCGATCTTCTCCCGCGTTCCCGGCCCTCCGCGCGCCGCGTGCGCGCCCTTGTCGATGATGAGCAGCATCTCGGCTTCGTCGCTCGGAATCGGGAACGAATCCGAATGAATGAACGCCTTGCCGCCGAGCTCGTCGTAGGCGACCTTGAAGCCGAAGGCCTTGGCGGCGGGACTGTCGAAGCTCTTCACCGGCTCGATGCGCATCCGCAGCGCGATGCGCTTTTCGAAATCCGTCTTGTCGACCGGGTGCGTGAAGCGCACGGTCGCCACGACTTTCTTGACCTTGGGATTCGTCGGATCGTCGTAGAACTGCGCCTCGGCGATGGAGCTCGCGAAAGCCGGAGATTGAAAGTCGTAGGTGTAGCTCGAGAGCAGGACGTGCGACGGGAATAGGCGTCGATCGAAGTGGATCGTGTATTTCCTGCCGACCTCCCAGTCGGCCTTCGGCGTGAAGACGAGCGAGGAATCGCTTCGCCAATCCCACGTCCCTTCGAGCGGCGGCGCCACGGCGATGCCGGACTTCACTTCCTTGCCGACCTGACCCAGCAACGCCGCCGATCCCGAGAAGCGAATGACCAGCGGATCGGGCTTGGCGTCCTTCTCGAGGCGAGTGGGCTGTGGCCACGTACCGGTGACGCCGAGCTTGTGCGGCTTGGGAAGATGGCGATACCAGTTCCACGCCGCGACGGAGCCGGCGAGGCAAACCGCGAGAGTGGCGGCGAGAGTCCAGAAGCGCCGAGGGTTGCGCTCGCGCGCTTGCGCGAGCGCCGCGTGAAGATGCTGGCTAGCGGACCGTGCGAGGTCCGCGAGGAATCGTAGCCACCGCGGCGGCGCCCAGTTGATTTCGCCGACGAGCGCGACGGTGAGGGGGCGGATGAGACGCTGAACCAACCACTGGAGCACTCCGACGAGCGCGCCGAGCATCTTTTTCATACGTTTCGGACACGGGACCTTTTCGTGGGTGGGAGAACGTGGCGAAAAGCCTATCGCAGGCTTCGACGATCACAATAGATGGATCCAGGGCGCGACGAAAAAGACCTGTAATCCCCGGGGCTTATGCCAAGATCGCGACGCTGCGAGAGCGTCGAAAGCCCTGGAATAGCGGGCGCGTGATCGATAAGTAATCGAGCCAGTGACCACGGAGGAAGAAAGCCGATGAGCCGACGATTCGCTTCCAAGTTCCTCTTCGCCCCAGTGCTTCTCACGCTCGCTGCCGGCGCACCCGCGTCCGCGCGCGCCGACGACGCGCCGGCATCGAGTCAGGCGGCGGCCATTCCGCCGACGAGCCCACTCGCCAAGATCAAGGAAGGCATGGACAGCGACGAGGTCGAGAAGATCCTCGGGGCGCCGAGCTCGACTGGGCGACATGTCACGGGCAAGGCATTCATTCCTTTCTATTACGGTACGGATGCCGTGAAGACGGAGTGGCGTTACAAGGGCGTGGGCCGCGTGATTTTTTCGAAGGGTAGCTTCTCGGCGAGCCACGTGTCGGCGATCGAGTACGATCCCAACGAGAGCGGCGCCGATCGCTGAGACCAAGCGCGGCGTTCAGGTCTGAGCGTGCCACTGAGCTCTGCGATAGTCGGCGCGAGCGAATCACTCTCGACGGACATCGATCCGCGCTGGACCATGGCGTATGCCGCCGCGCTCGGCGACACGGCGCCATGCTACTTCGACACGCTGGACCCGAGCGGCATCATCGCGCATCCGCTGTTCCCGGTCTGCTTCGAGTGGTCGATCATCACGAAGATGCGACAGGCACTCGAGCGGTCTGGGCTGACGCCGGCCGAGGCAAGACGCGGCGTTCACGCATCGCACGATCTGATGATCCATGGTCCGGTTCGTCCGCCCGTGCGGCTGCGATCGCGCGCGATGGTCGCGGCAATCGAGCGGCGGAAGTCGGGCGCGTACCAACTCACGAAGATCGAAACGACAGCCGCGAACGGATCGCCGGTATGCACGTCGTGGTACGGAGCGGTCTATCGCGACGTGGCCGTCGAGGGACCGGACCGCATCGCGGAGGATCCACCGCCGCTGTCGGCCTTGCCCGAATCGAGAGGCGTCATCTCCGAGTCGACCATCCCCGTCGCCGCGGGACTCGCGCACGTCTACAGCGAATGCGCGCGCATCTTCAATCCGATTCATACCGACGCGGCGGTGGCATACCGCGCAGGGCTACCGGCGATCATCCTGCATGGAACCGCGACGCTGGCGCTCGCGGTATCGGCGATCGTCGCTGCCGAAGGCGGCGCCGACCCCGCGAGGGTCTGCAGAATCGCCGGCAGGTTCGGGGCGATGGTGACGATGCCCTCGAAGATTCGGATACGCATCCAGGCCAAGGAGCGGGCAGAGGAGGGCGAGCGGATCTTCTTCGAGGTCTCGAACGAAGGGAACGGAGCGGCGATTCGCCGCGGTCAGGTGAGCTTGACGACGAAAGGCACGTCAACTCCCTAGCCAGCCACGCCACCAGTACAGCCAGAGGCCGATCCTCTCGTGGAGCGCCGCCGAGAAGGCGTGGCGGCGTTCGTCGGAGCGTCCGAGCCCCTTCACGTCGTAGCTCGTTTCGGCCGCAGGCGAGCATATGACCGATAGACCTTCGTGCTCGACCGCCGCGCAGGCCCGACGCGTGTGGTAGGGCGACGTGACGACGATCACGCTTTTCCAGCCCCGCTCGCGAGAAAGACCGGCTATCGAAAGCGCTTCATCACGAGTGTTGCGGCTTCCGCCGACCGTTTGCAGCTCGACCACCACGCCGAGGTTTTCCATCAACGCCTTCGCCGCGCCCGCGTAGGAAGGATAGGGGCTCTTCAAGTCGGAGAGCACGAGCGCCGGCGCCTGGTGCTGGGCGACGAGCTCGATGCCGCGAAGGAGACGGCTCATCGCGGGAGACGAGAGCTCGCCGGTCGGATGGATGCTCGAGGCAGTGACGAACACGGCGTCGGCGGCGGCGGGCGGATCGCGCCGCACCAGGCCGTCGGCGAGCCACGCGGTCAGTGGGGTGAAGGCGACGGCCACCCAGAGGGCGCAGAGCGCCGCGACGAGGAGGCCGGCGAGCCGCCGCAGGGGCGTCGTCCACAACAGCGCGCAACCGAGCGCGCTGGCCACGACCAGTGGCCCCGGGTCGCCCCAGAACGACACCGTCGACATCAGACCGAGATCCTGGATGATGAGACCCGCGAGCGCGCCGGCGGTGAGCCCGAGGAGAGGCGATGATCTCACGCGCGCGCGGGCCACCGTCACCTTCCGCAGTCGCGCTTCAACGCCACGTCCACACGCGGCGACTGCAGGTAGGCCGTCAGGCGCTCGGTGAGGTCCGCGACGAACTCGCGCTGGTTGCGACCGGCGGCAGAGACGGTGCCGACGAGCGGGAGGTGAACGAGCCCGTCGCTCCCCACCTCCACCGTGTCGCTCACTTCCTTGAGGTGGTCGACGTGGATGGCTAGCCGATCGCCCGGTACGATCCGTGAGGCTTCAGCGGGCTCGTCGCAGCGAGCGGGTGGCTTCTCCGCTTCGACGGCGGCGAGCGCCACGGTCGCCGGGGGATTCGCCGGCTCGGCGTCGTTCGGCGCCGGCGCGCGCGGCGCAGGGTTCGCGGTGGGTGGAGCCACTTTTCCCGTCAGTGCCGCTAGCTGCGCGGCTGCTCGTTCGTTTTCTGGAACCACCGCCGCGGGCTTCGTGGCCAAGACCTCGGCCGCAGGCGGCGAACCCTGGGTCGCCGTTGCAGTACGTCTCCCCGACAGCGCCGCGAGCTGTGCCGCAGCCAGGTCGCTTTCTGACATGGCCGCGGGAGTCGCAATCGGTGGCAGCTCGGCCCCCATCGCCTTCGGGCTGGGCTCCGGGGTCGGCGGCGGAGCCGCAGGCGCCGCCGGCACCGTGTGCGCCGCGGTTCTGTTGCCAGATAGTGCGGCGAGCTGGGCAGCGGCTCGCTCGCTTTCCGAGGGCTCGGCCGGCGGCGTAGTCGGGGAAGGCTCGGCCGCCGCGTGCTGCACGTCTGGTTCGGGCGTCGGCGCTGGTGCAGCAACGGTCCGCTCCGCGACCTCCTTGATCTCTTCCCGGTCGACGCTCGCCGCCGCGTTTTTCTTTTCTTCGACGTCGAGCCGGCGCTCCGCCTCCTTCAGAGCATTGGCAAAAGTGACGGCGGTCTCCGAGGCGGCGGCCGCCTCCGCCTCCGCGCTGCGTCGCGCCGCGGTGGCTTCGTCGAGAGCCGCTTGAAGCGCGGCCATCTCCTTCTTGGCTTTCTCAGGATCGAAGGCCTCGACCGTGGTGGCTCGCGTGCGGCGGGTCGAGCGCGGTGGCCGCCCGCTGCGTCACCTCGTCCGTGACGCCCTGGAGCATGCGCTGCGTCTCCGCCCGCTCGGTCAAGCGGGCTTCCGTTTCGGCGTCGAGCTGCGTCTCTAGCTGGTGGATGCGATCGCGCAGGCTCTGCAGATATCTCTCGCCTTCGGCATCGAGGCAGGATACGGACGGCGGCGCCGTAGGTTCCCCCGCTGCGACCTCGCAGGCGACGAGGAGAACGATGAATACGAGCAGCGATCTTCTCGTCTTGCTCACGATCCGTATGCGCGGACTCTCATAACAGGAACTGCGTGATCTCGATAGCGAAGGCGCTCCGTTCCCTAGTGGTGATCACCCTCCTGAGCGTCGCCTCCGCACGAGTCGCGGGCGCGGCCGGCGCGAACTTGCTGCGCAACGCCGATTTTCAGGACGACTGGATCACGGTCCTCCCCGAGAACCTGACGCTTCATTGGAGCTACTCGCCGGCCTTCGCCAACCGGCGCGACTTCAATCCCGACGGCTGGACGTCGAAGGGAAGCTGGCGGTGGCTGGATGCGGACGCTCCGGCGGGGCGTCGCCGGTTCGTCATCGAGGCGCCCGCCGCGGAGATCCGCCAGCGCGTGAACTGGGTTGCGGTGAACGACGAGCACAAGCTCGAGGGCTTCCCCGATGCCGGCGGCTTTCCGAGCTTCGAGCCGGTATCGAGCGCGCGGCCGCTCGCGCTGGTGCGCGACCTGGTGCTCCGCGTGCGCGCCAAGGGCACCGACGTGCCCGCCGGGGCGGCGACGATCGAGATCGGGCTTGCACCGCCGGGCAAGGTGGCGACGGGCGATCCGCTCGGCACGCTGGTGCCGCCCACGGTGGTCGCCGCGGCATCCTTGCCCGATGGCACCTTCGATTGGCGGTGGACGGAAGTGCGCCTCGCCGCGGCCGAGTGGCAGCGCGGGGCCGGCGAAGAGCCGGTCCTTCCCGCTACGGCTTCCGTAGCGATCCGCTACAAGGGTGCGGCGGGGAGCGTCGAGGTCGAGCGCGCCGAGATGGTCGCGGCGGAGCCGGATTCGCCGAACCTCTTGTCGCGCGGCGGCTTCGAGGAGCTCGACGCGGCCGGTTGGTCGCGCGGCTGGAAACCCTCGGAAAAGTACGGCTACTTCCCGCCCGGCACCTACTATCTCTTCAATAGCTGGCACAACGACGGATTCGCGAACCGCGCCGGCGCGGCGGTCGACTCGCTGGTGGTGCATGCCGGCCGGCGGAGCCTGCGAATACCGGCGCTCGCCGGCGACGAGATCGCGGTGGCGTCCGAGCCGGTGAAGCTCGCGCAGAAAGAGCCGCGGCTCATCGAAGTCAGCGCCTGGGTGAAGACCGACCGCGCGAACCAGATCCAGATCGACGCTCGGGACGAACGGGGCCAGCGCCTCGACGGCTTCGACTTCATCTCCAAGTCTCCGGCGTCGATCGGCACCAACGAATGGCGCCAGGTTCGCCAGGTGTTCCGGCCGATCGTGCCGGTCGCCTCCGTGTCGGTGATGCTGTGCGTCCGCGGGGTCAACGGCTACACGCTCGGAGGCGCGGCCGAGGTGCCGCAGAACAACGCCGCCGGCACGGTGTGGTGGGACGACGTGCGGCTCTACGAGCCGGAGAGCACCGCGGCCGATCTGGCCGCGAGAGGTGTGCAGCCGGCGCCGACCGACGGGCCGCCCGCCACGGTGCATCTCGCGAGCCTCGATCTCGGCGAGAGGTTATTCGGCGAGAATCTTCTGCGCGCGACGATCGCCAATCCGGCCGAGGCTCGCCGATTGAGATTGCGCTGGCAGTTCATCTCGCCGGCGGGAAGGGTCACGAAAGTCGACAGTGCGCCGGTCGACGTGCCGGCGCACGGCGAGAAGCTCGTCGAGCTACCGTACGGCCTCGACGAGCCGCGCGCGCCGGCATACCGCGAGAATCGCGGCGCCGTCAGCGTCGTCGACGATCGCGGCGCGGTAGTCGGCTCGACCGAGGTCGCTTTCAATCAGTGGACGCGGCCGGTCGACATCCGCCTCGGCGGCCTCTATCTCCGCCCCGAGCAGCAAGAGCTGGTGCGCCTGAACCTCGGGCTGTCGCACGCCACGCTGTCGAAGGTGCGCGCGGTGCGGCTCGAAGTCGTGCGGCGCGCGAGCGGCGAGATCGTGCAGTCGCTCGAAGTTCCGGCGACTCCCACGGCGATCGCGGCACAGCGCGAGCGCATTCCGGCGGGCCTCCGCGGCGATTTCACGAATCTGCTGCTCGCCGACGTCGACGTGTCGAAACTGCCCCTCGAGCCGTTCGTCGGGCCGGAGCGGCGCTGGAAGGTGCGCGCGACCGCTCTCGGCGAGGACGGCAAGGCGATCGTGTCGGTCGAATCAGCACCGTTCTGTCGACAAGCCCACGACCGGCCGCAGCCCGCGGTCGCGACGATCCAGGTGAAGAAGAACCTGCTCTACGTCAATCAGAAACCGTGGATGCCGTGGGGCGCGACGTACGGCTTCGCTCGCCGCGTATCCCGGACCTGCCGATCCCGGCCCGAATGCGTACCGCGACCTCCACAACCTCCCCGAGTGGTCCGTGTACGACGGCTTCAACGACAAGCCCTACAACCGGCGCGACAACGACCTCGATTCCGTCCGTACGGTTCCTTCGGGCGCGCCCGACGCAAAGGGGCGAGATGCGCTCGAGCGGCGCTGGAAGGACGACGGGCTCTACGTCTCGACGTACTTCCTCGCTCCGGGTGACGGTGCCTTCTCGTGGGACGATCTCGTCGCGAAGGCGGGCGGCGCGGAACGCGTCGACGAGAGCCTTCGCTTCGCGAAGGACTCGCCGATGGTCGTCTCGACGAGCCCCGGCCTCGAGGAGTCCTTCGGCCGCTTCCACGCCGCGACCCCCGAGCAGCTCGGCACGCTCGCAGCGTTGGTGCGCTCGCTGCGCGACAAGACCGCAAAGCCGGTGATGGTGGGAGACGGCGGAGCGTGGAATCGCTTCGAGTTCGCCAAGGTCCCGTTCTTCGACATCTTCGATCCCGAGACCGAGCCGGAGTTCCCCGCCAACCTGCATACGGACCTCTGGCCGCTGGTCGCCGGCGCCGATCGGGTGATCTGGCTCCGGCCGCAGATGTACGAGTCGGTGCCCTACGAGCGCTGGCGCTTTCATACGTTCGTCGAGCTGATGCGCGGGGCGCGCGGCTGGCAGATCGCGCACGGCCCGTCGGACGCGACCATGTTTCGCGGGCTCCACGGCGAGCTCGCCGCGCTCGAGCCCGCGGTCTATTCGCAAGACGCGGGGCCCGCGGTCGAAGTGGACCCGCCGATCGAGCACTGGTCGCGCCGCGCGAGCGGCAAGACCTACGTCATCGCCGCGACCACGCACGCGGTGCCGTTCGGCCGCTGGCGCTGGACCGACGAAGCTTCGAGCGCGGCGGGCCGCGCGCGGATGAGCGATTCGTCGATCCCGTTCGGTCGCAGCGAGAATCCGGTCGACGCGATCGTCGAGCAGATCCAGCCGGGATGGGTCGTGCACGGCATCGATTCCTTTCCCGCCGCGCGGGCGTGGCCGTCCGGCGCCAAGCTCCGCCAATGGGTGAAGATCGACGCGGCGAGCCCCACCAAAGCCGTTGCGCTGGTCACGCGGAGCGATAGCCGCTGGAGCTCGGTCGCGTCGTGGGGCGACAGCGGGCTCGCGGTGCTGCACGACGACCCCTCGCTCGACTACTGGTTCCTGCGCCGGTTCTATCGCAACGCCGTCGGTTTCATCGGCTACAAGGGTGAGGGGATCGGACGGAGTCTCGGCTACGTGCCGCAGGTCTTCCGCGACGCAGGTCGTCTTCCGCCGGCGGGCGAATGGACGAAGCTGGAGGTGCTCGCTCGACGAGCTGGTCGGCCGCGGCAAGACCTTCGACGGCATCGGCTTCGTGCAGCGCGGCGGGCGCGTCTTCTGGGGTCGCACCTCCGTCGTCTCTGCAGACGGCGCCGAGACGGTGCTCTGGGGCGACGGCCTCGGCGAGGCGCCGGAGCGGCTCGCGCACGTGCGGATTCGGGTCGGCGGGCTCGGGGGCGGCACGGCGGTGCGCGTGCTCTTCGAAGATCGCAGCGTCACGGCCGCGGACGGCTACTTCGAGGACGACTTCCGCGGCGAGGATCTCTACCAGCGATACGGCGGCGCCGAGGGATACGGCGACACGCCGGTTGCGTTGCACGTCTACGAGGTGCCTTGAAGGCGCCGGCGGCGCCTCTTCGAGCTCAGGAACGATGGTCGCGAAGGTAGTCCTGCAGCGCGCGCACGAGCTCGCGGGGGGCGCCGGGGGCGGCGGAAAGCATCTTCTCGAGCTGCGCGCCGCGGGCAAGAACGAAGGCCTCAGAGTGCTGGGTCTGGCGTGCGATGTCCTGCAGCGGGGCGCCGCTCAGCATGCCGCGCGCGATCGCCGCATCGCGTGGCAAGAGATGAGCGTCGACGTAAGCCGCGGGGTCGACCGCAGGGGCACGCTTCGCCTCCGGCGCCGGCGCTGGAGGCGGCGGAGCCGAGCCCTCCGGAGCGACTGGAGCCTCAGCAGCTTCCGGAGCGGCGGGAGCGACCGGAGGCGATGAAGGCGCGACTGGCGGGCCGTTCGCTGCCTCGTCGCTGACAGGGGTCTGACGCAGCATCGCGACTTCGCTGTTCAGCCGCTCGATCTCCGCCAGCACGCGATCGCGGGTGGCGAGGTTTTGCCGCTCGAGGGCATCGATGCGCCCCTCGAGGGGCATGATCTGCCAGGCGGCGTATCCCGTCACGACCGCCAGCGCCAGAATGAGCCAAGCGCCGATGGACGGGGACTCGCCCGGCCTTTTCGTTAGGTCATCCGCTGCCATCGCTCTCTCCGCGCGAGCCTATTTGCGGAGGATAGCGATGGCAAACCGCGGATACGACTGGGTTGCGTGCTCACGGGCCCACGTGGAATGCTGAGGCCACCGGTCATTCACGCATCGAGGGGAGTCAACGATGTCCGTAATCGGAGCGCTCTTCCTTACTGTTGCGATTCTCGTTTGGTCCGTGAGCGGTACTCAGGCTCGTTCCGGAAGCGTCGGAGAGGAGCAGGGTTCTCCTCTCGTCGTGGCCGGCCGGGACGATCAGGGACGCGATTCCGACGACGACGATGATCACCGTGATCACGACGGCGATCACGACCATGACCACGACCATGATCATGACCACGACCACGATCATGATCACGACCACAAGCGCACGAAGACACCGAGCAAGACCCCCACGAAGACCCCGACTCGGACTCCAACTCGAACCAAGACACCAACGCCAACCAAGACACCAACCCGCACCAAGACTCCGACGAGGACGCCTCCACCCACGAGGACCCCGACGGTCGTGAGCCCTTACAAGTAAAACGGTATCCCCGGTCGGCTTTGCAGCTGCCGAGCCCGGCTGCTACAAAGCAATAGGGAGGCGGTTGGAGGGGTGGGGAAAATGTGGACGGCGAGAGCAGGGCTTGGGCTGATCGCGGCCTTGCTCTTCCTAGGGTCGCCTCGAGCGGCGCTTGCTGAAGATGTCGTGGTCGCCGAGGCGGTCGCCGACGACCAGGGAGCGGGATCGCTCTGCATCGCTTCGAGCAACATCAGCTACGATGAGCTCGCGCAGCTGATCTCCCGCCACCTGACGATCGACGGGCAAGTGACTTCCGTGGACGTCACCTCGGGGAACGCGAAGGTCGGCTTTCATTCCACGCCGGCCCAGCACGTTTCCGGGCGATTCCCCGCGGACGTCGTCACAGCCAACGCACTCCATCAGTGCGCCGTGCCGGTTCTCGGTGCCTACGTGCCGGCCGCGGCCGGCGGCCTGGTGGCGCTCGGCAGCATCTTCGGCGGTCTATGTTGGGCCGGGGAGCTCGGTTGCGGGAGCTCGAACGGCGGCGGTGGTCCAACTCCTCCAGGGCCCCCCGGACCGCCGAGACCGCCTCGCCCTCCGCGCCCGCCCTTCGTAATACCGACTCCTCATCCGCAGCCACCGCCCGTCAGCCCGTTTCGCTGATCGGAAGCGGTCTCGGCGTGATCGTGGACAGCCTCAGCGCCTAGAGCGCGGATCCACCTTCACTTCACGAACTGTGGTGGCTTCCCTTTCGACCAGGGGTCGTAGGTGACGAGCATGTGGACGCGGCTGGCGACGGTGGGATGGTCGAAGAAGAGCAGCACGTCGACGGGATCGGGGTCCGGGTCGACGAACACCTTCTCACCGAATCTTTGATACGAGGCGGCGGCCGCTTGTCCCGGATCGGGCACGATGCCGTGCGTGACCTCCATGCTGAACACGTCCGCCTGATTCTCCTGGTAGCGACTGAAAGCGTTGGCGAGTACGGCGGCGAGAAAGCCGTACAACGAAAAGAGCAGGAGAAGGGCGGGGAGTGACGCCCAGTCGTCCAATCCGCGAATTCCCCAGGCGTGGCCGCGCCGCGCGAGCAGCCAACCGATGCTCCGATAGACGAGATAGAGAAGGACGAACCCCGACGCGGACATGAACGCCAGACCCTTCCACACGTGCCCGAGTACGTAGTGACCGAGCTCATGCCCGAAGACGGTCAAGAGCCCGTCGCGGGTTTCCTCCGCAATCGTCGTGTCCCACACGACGATCCGCTTCGAGGCGCCGAAGCCCGTGATGTAGGCGTTGGGAACGACCGTCTTGTCGCTCGCCTCCATCCAGAACATGCGTTGCGGAGGGATCTCCTGGCCCGCTCGGCGAGCGACACGTTGAAGATCCGGGATGAGCTCCGGGGCCTGCTCGGAAAGCGGCTCGAACCGGTTGAACATCGGATCGATGACCACCGGCTCGACGAAGAAGACGAACAGCAGGATGGGAATCGACGCGAGCCAGAATACGAGCCACCAGTGCCGGACGCCTTTGCGAAGGATCGCGTAGAAGAGCGAGGCGAGGAACGTGCCGAGCAGTATCGTGAGGAGCTGGATCTTCGCCCAATCGCCGATCCAGGACGGCCAGGCCTGGACGGAGATGCCGTAGTGCTTGAGGACGGCTTCCTCGAGCACGTCGAAGGGAACGAAGAGGACGCCGATCGTCAGAACGAGAAGCGACACGTAGACGAATGCCTGAACGAGCAGACGTCCGGAGACGGCCTCTGCCCAATCACGGAATTTCGCGGACCAGAGGCAGGAGAGGATGAGCCACGGAACGAAGATGCCGTAGAGAACGCCGAAGATGCGCGAGGCGAAACGAAGGCGACTCAAGAAATGGGCTTTGCGGTGAAGGTCCGGCGAAAGCGTGTAGGCGGTGATTCGCTTGGCCGGCGCGACCGCGGGCGTCACTTCGGGCGCGGCGGGGGAGGCTGACTCTTCCGGCGCGGCGAACGCCAGTGTGCCGCGGGCGAAACAGACGAGCAGCAACCAGACGAGGATGATACGGGCGATCGTTCGCAGGAGCATATACGAACGCGGCGATCGTGCTATCGTCATCGACCTCAAGGAGCCATCCATGCTCGAAGGTCTCTTCCAACCTGCCCACCTGATGCTGGTTCTCGCCATCGCGCTGATCGTCTTCGGCCCCGGCAAATTGCCCGAGCTCGGCAAAGCTCTCGGCGAATCGATCCGTGAGCTGAAGAAGGCGCTCAACGACGCTTCGGCCGACGGCGCAGCGCCGCCGGCGAGCCAGCCGCAGGTACAAGAAAAGTCCGGGCAGCGAACACAGGCGCCATAGGTCCATCATGAATACACATCTCTCGATGCGGTCGGCGAATCCCGCCCTCAATGCCGAGACCTTCCGCGGCGGCGTCCGTGCACGCGAGCGCGGGGACGCGATGACGATCGAAGGGACCGTCAACAAGACGGGGATCTCGCTCGTCATCCTGTTCGCCGCGGCGACGTGGACGTGGAACATGGGCTTCGACGATCCGCGTACCGGCGGGCTTCTCATGCTCGGATTGATCGGCGGATTCGTGACGGCGCTCATCACGGTCTTCAGGAAAACCGCTGCGCCGTTCACGACGCCGGTGTACGCGGCCTGCCAAGGCCTCGCCCTCGGCGGCATCTCGGCGGCGGCCGAGTCGAGATTTCCGGGGATCGCGAGTCAGGCGATCTTTCTGACCTTCGCCACGCTCGGCGCTCTGCTGCTCGCCTACCGGTCGGGGCTCATCCGAGCCACCGAGAAGTTCAAGCTCGGTGTCTTCGCCGCCACCGGCGGCATCGCCCTCGTGTATCTGGTCGGGTTCGTCTTGAGCTTCTTCGGCACGGGCATCCCGTTGATCCACGGCAGTGGCACCGTCGGCATCGCGTTCAGTGTCTTCGTGACAGGCGTTGCAGCTTTGAATCTCGTCATCGACTTCGACTTCATCGAGCAAGGAGCCGAAGGAGGCGCGCCGAAGTACATGGAGTGGTACGGCGCCTTCGGGCTGCTCGTCACGCTCGTCTGGCTTTATCTCGAGATCCTACGCCTGCTCTCGAAGCTCCAGGAACGTAGGTAGTCGGACCGAGCCTGAATCGGAAAGCGCCGCCGCGCCCTGCGCGCGTCACTGATTCGGCGGCGAGAACGACGGGCAGCCCTTGAGACAGGTGCCCCGCGCTGGGTTGCAGGCTTTCGTCGTGCAGCCGAGCAACCCGGCGGCATCTTGCGGGCACGCGGCGCGACACTGCTGCGTACTGTTGCTCGCAGTCGTTGGCGCACGACTGATCGAGCCCGGACGTCTCGAAGCGTCGGGCCGCTCCGCAACCGCCGAGCACGATCGCCAGAATGATCAGGACTCTTCGCATCGATCGCCGTCGTGCGGCGGAGTATAAGGCAAAGATCGGCGCGAGACGAGCCCCGCCGAATCGCTTCGTCACCGAGCAGAGGCTTCGAGCGCGCGCGCCATGTCTGCGACCGGCCGCGATTCGAGCCCGCGCCGCTTGAGACCGCGCAGCACTGCATCGCGGAAGTCGTAAGCGCCGCTGTGCGGATCGCGAAGGCTCATGAGGTCGCTCGGCCTCGCGTACGGGTCTTCGTAGATGGCGCGCTCGACTTCCTTGAGGGCCTCTTCGCGCCGGCCGAGCGCGACGAGCAAGCGCGCGAGGTCGAGCCGCAGCGTCTCGAAAGCCGGTGCGCAGCGGATCGCGCGGCGAAACTCGAGCTCGCGCATGAAGATGCTGCGCGAAGCGTAGGCGAGCGTGCGGTGCGCGGGCGCGGCCGCGGGCGCAGCCGCCACCGCCGCGGCCGCGAGGTCGAAGTCGGGCATGCCGTCGCTCGAATCGATGCCAGGCCGCGTCCTCGAGCACCTGCCAGTCGCCGTGGCTGTCGCCTCGCCACTCGAGCGTGCCGAGGTACACGAGCAGCGCGACGGCGCCAACACCCGCGACGGTGGCGGCCAGCCGCTCGAAGCGTTGCGCCACCGCCCTCACGGGTTGCGCCGCGGGCTTCGCCTCGAGGCTCTCCCTCCAGAGCACGCCGAGAACGACCGTGAAGAGCAGCGCGTTGGACGGGATGCGCAGGCCGAAATCGACTGCGGAGTGAACCGCCGCGGTGGAGGCGGCCGCGAAGAGGATGGCGCGGCGCCGCGCGGCGTCGGGTGGCAGTGGGCGGAGCACGGCGCGGAGATACTCGGCGCACAGCGCCACGAGCAGCGCGAACCCGATGAGCCCGGTCTCCTCGAGCCACTGGACGTAGTCGTTGTGCGCGAACGGGAAGTGGACGGCGAGAAGCGGGTAGCGTTGATACATCGGAAAGAGCTCTGACCACGTGCCGATGCCCGTACCGAACACGGGAAAGTCTCGCAGCATGCCGAGGCTCTGCCGGATCGCGACGAAGCGGATCAGCAGGGTCGCGTCGGCGCGCGAGAGTGCGACCAGGTCGACGTGCTCAGCCGGGTTCGCGGCGACGTCCATGGCGATCCAGGCGGCGCCGGCCACGAGCGCGACGAGCACGGCGGCGCCGACGCCGGCTCGCACGCGCGCCGCCGCGCGCGCTTCGAGAGGCCAGGCCAGGCTCATCACCAGCGGCGCTGCGGCTGCGGCGATGAGGCCGCCCCGCGACCGGGTCCCGATGAGCGTAACGATGAACAGCAGCAAGAGCAGCAGCGCGACGATCCGCGCGCCGATGCGTCGCACTCGCGTGCCACCGGCGCCGAAGACCGCGGGTGATAGAAGCACACCGAGCGCGATCGGCCAGCCGAGATTCATGGCGGTCGCCAGGTGGTTCGGGTTGACGAAGGGCCACGACAGACGTCCGGGGGCGCCGCCCCCTTGCTCGGCGGCGAAGGTGTCGAAGAGCTTGGCGCTCCATCCGAGCGCGACGTGAAGCCAGGCGACTGCCGCGGTGAGGGACACCGCGACGAGCAGCGTCCAGAGCCAGAAGACGGCCAAACTGCGCTTGCGCTCGGGCGCAGCGGCGACGACGAGGAACACGCTCACGTAGGCGAGCAGCTGGACGATCGCCAGGCCCGAGGCGTGCGGGTCGAGCGACAGCGGTAGCCAGCGCGCGGTGTCGCCGAGAAGCGTCTGGTAGAGGCGGGCGGTTCCCGGGCTTGCCCACGCGAGCACCGCCCGCGGCAGTCCCACACGCTGCGCGCAGAGGTAGGCGAAGAGAATGACGAGCGGCACTCGGAGCGTGCCGAGGCTCGAGCGCAGCCCGTCGATGCCACGGACGGCGAGTAGCACGCCGAGCAGGAGGAACGCGGCGACCTCGATCGCCGACACCGCCCAGGCGTGGGTAGAGCCGAAGGGCAGCGAAGCCAGGATGACGATCGCCGCCATGAGGAGGGACGGCGCCAAACAAAAAATCGACTTGCCGCTCATGCGGGCCACTCGGTTCCCGACTGCACCGACGAGCACGCTCGCGGCGCCCGACTGTATCTGCTTCGCTCAAAGCGTATGCAAAAACACACTTCGGAGCTGCGGCGAAACCTTGCCGCATCGGCGCAGGTAGCCATCACCCCTCGCAAATCCGCCCCGGGACTCGCTTGGCACGGCGCCAGCAATCCATGACCGACGGAACGTCTCAGTTTCGGAGTGAACGATGTTCGGTATCTTGAGATTTTTGGAGTCCGCCCTTTTTGCTTTCCTCGATTTCGTTCTCGACGCCTGAAGCTCGAAGCCCTGCGACGCTACCCACTGACCCAGTCTCGCGGCCGCAGGAATTTTTCGTAGAGCTCGGCCTCCGCTGAGCCGGGCTCGGGCTTCCAGTCGTAGCGCCACGCGACCAGCGGCGGCAGCGAGGCGAGGATCGATTCGGTGCGCCGGCTCGACTCGAGGCCGAAGCGCGTCCCGCGGTCGTACATCAAGTTGAACTCGACGTAGCGCCCGCGACGAAAGAGTTGGAAGGCTCGCTCGCGCTCGCCGTACGCGTGAAGCTTGCGCCGCGCCAGGATCGGCCGATAGGCGGCCAGATACGCGTCGGCCGCGCTCTGCATGAAGGCAAAGCACTGCTCGAAGCCCCCTTCGGTGAAGTCGTCGAAGAAGAGCCCGCCGATGCCGCGCGGCTCGTCGCGATGCTTCAGATAGAAGTACTCGTCGCAGGCCCGCTTGAGGCGCGCGTAGAGGTCGGCGCCGAAGGGATCACATGCGGCCTTCGCGGTCCTGTGCCAGTCGATCGCGTCTCGTTCGAAGCCGTAATACGGCGTGAGGTCGAATCCGCCGCCGAACCACCAGACGGGATCACCCCCGGAGTGCCCGGCGGAGAGAAGCCGGAAATTGGCGTGGCTGGTCGGCGCGTAGGGGTTACGCGGGTGCACGATCAACGACACCGAGACGGCGTCGTAGCGGGCGCCCGCAAGATCCGGCCGCCTGGCGGTGGCGGCGGCCGGCAGCGTCGCGCCGACGGTGTGCGAGAAGTTGACCGCGGCGCGCTCCAGGACGGGGCCGTCGCTCAACACCCGCGGGCACGCGTAGCCGCCGCCCTCGGTGTCGAATCGATCCCCCTGGAAGCGTGCTTCGCCGTCCTCTTCTTCGAGCGCGCGGGTGACGCGATCTTGGAAATCGAGCAGAAACGCCTCGACCGCCGCCGTACGCGGTAGCACGGGCTCGTCCATTGGATGGCGCGATCATACTCGACCGCCTCGCGAGCGTCACGGCGGGCGTCCCTTGCAGGGGTTTGGCGCTGTCAGTAAGGTCCGCGGGATGGAACGAGACCTCCGCGCCAAAAGCCGCCGGCTCGTCGACGGCCCGGACCGCGCCCCCGCGCGCTCTTACTTCAAGGCGATCGGCCTCACCGACGAGGACCTGCAGAAGCCGCTCATCGCGGTCGCCAACACCTGGACCGAGGCGATGCCCTGCAACTTCCATCTGCGCCGGCTCTCGGAGCACGTGAAGAACGGTATCCGCGCCGCCGGCGGCACGCCGCTCGAGTTCAATACCATCGCCGTCTCCGACGGCATCAGCATGGGCACCGAGGGCATGAAGACCTCGCTGATCTCGCGCGAGGTGATCGCGGACTCGATCGAGCTCGCCACGCGCGGCTATCTCTTCGACGCGGTCATCGCCATCTCGGGCTGCGACAAGACGATCCCCGGCACCGTGATGGCGCTGGCGCGGCTCGATCTGCCCTCGCTCATGCTCTACGGCGGCTCGATCGCGCCGGGGCGCTTCCGACGGCAAGAACGTCGCCGTCGGCGACATCTTCGAGGCGGTCGGCGCGCACGCCGCCGGCAAGATCTCGGATGCCGACCTGGCAGAGCTCGAGAACGTCGTCTGCCCCGGGCCCGGCGCCTGCGGCGGCCAGTACACGGCGAACACCATGGCGATGGCCTTCGAGATGCTCGGCATCTCGCCGATGGGCGCCAACGGCGTGCCGGCGATGCTCGACGAGAAGGACGGCGTGTCGTATCGCTGCGGCGAGCTCGTCATGGACCTCTTGCGCCGCGGCGTGACGGCGCGCTCGATCATCAACAGGAAGTCGATCGAGAACGCGATCGCCGGCGTCGTCGCCTCCGGCGGCTCGACCAACGGCGTGCTGCACCTGCTCGCGGTGGCGCGCGAGGCGGGCGTGCCGCTCACCATCGACGACTTCGACGAGATCGGCCGGCGGACGCCGCTGATCGTCGACATGGTGCCCGGCGGCAAGTACGTCGCCACCGATCTCTACTATGCGGGCGGCGTGCCGCTGGTCGCCAAGCGGCTGCTCGAGGGCGGGTTGCTGCACGCGGACGAGCCGACGGTGAGCGGCAAGACCATCGGCGAGGAGGCGCGCGCCGCGAAGGAGACGGCGGGCCAGAAGGTCGTGACGACGCTCGCCGAGCCGCTCAAGAAGACCGGCGGCCTGGTGATCCTCAAGGGCAACCTCGCGCCCGAGGGCTGCGTGGTGAAGGTGGCGGGCTACGAGCGCCTCAGCCATCGCGGGCCGGCTCGGGTGTTCGAGTGCGAGGAGGACTCGTTCGCGGCCGTGCGCGCCGGCCACATCAAACCGGGCGACGTCGTGGTGATCCGCTACGAGGGGCCGAAGGGCGGTCCGGGCATGCGCGAGATGCTCGGCGTCACCGCCGCGCTGGTCGGCGAGGGGCTCGGCGACAAGGTGGCTCTTCTCACCGACGGGCGATTCTCGGGTGCGACGCGCGGCTTCATGGCGGGGCACGTCGCGCCGGAGGCGCAAGTCGGCGGCCCGATCGCCGCTCTACGCGACGGCGACGTCGTGCGCTTCGACATCACGGCTCGCCGGCTCGACGTGGAGCTCTCGGACGCCGAGCTGAAGCGCCGGCTCGCCGACTGGAAGGCGCCGCCGCCACGCTACGGGAGCGGAGTGATGGCCAAATACGCGCGCCACGTGTCGTCGGCGTCCGAGGGCGCGGTGACGTCGTAGCGGTCCGACGTTTACTGCCGCGCCTGAGTTTGCTCGGGCGCCGGCCCGATTTCTGCGAGCAGCGCGTCGGCGCGCCGCACGAAATGGGGCTTCCCTTGCTCGACTGCCAGACGCCGCGCGGTGGTCGCGAGGTCGCGCGCGCCCTCCTGCCGCTTCTGCATGTAGCAGTCCGCGAGCTCGAGACGCGCGCCGACCGCCAGGGGATCGAGCTCGATGGCACGCAGGAGAATGGGCTCGGCCTTGGCGACATCGCCGCCGAGAAAGCGTGGCAGCTCGACGTAGAGGCCGCCCATCGCGGCGAGCGCATCGGGGTGATTCGGATTGAGCTCGAGCGCGCGGTCGAGCTCGCGGCGGAGCGCCGGCAAGTGGTACGCGTTCTTCAGCCAGCCGTCGGTCTGCAGCCACCGTCCCCAGTTGGCGAAGAGCGCGAAGTGCGCATCCGCGTTCCCCTCGTCCTCGCGCACCGCGGCGGCGGCGAGGTCCTTGCCGCGGTTGTACCAGTAGAGCTTGGTCGGGTTGTCCTCGCTCGAATCGCCGGTCTCGAGGCAACGGTAAGACTCGCGAATCGAGGGAGCCGCAGCTCCGTCCTTGACGCGATCGACGAGTGAGTGCGAGGTGGCGGCCGCGGCGGAGCTCGCGAACAGCGCCACGACACCCAGCACGGCGATCGACGAAGAGACTCGCATCGGCTCATCGAGGTTACGCGAGTGTGGCGGGCGGGTAAAGGAAAAGCGACGGTCGCTCGCCTTGGGGGCTGCGTGGGCGATCACCTCGGGATGCTCGCGCCCGCTTCCCGAAGCCGGCAGCGCCGCCGCGGAGCTCTATCGCAGCCGCTGCGGAACCTGCCACGAAGCGGTGGCGCCGCGCAGCATGAAGTACAAGCTCTGGGACATGGTGTTGCCGCGGATGGAGGAGCGCATGCGCGAAGCGGGAGCGTCGCCGCTCACCGCGTTAGAGCGAGAATCGATCCGTGCGTATCTCGAGCGCAACGCGGGCTAAAGGGGACGTTCCTACTTTGCTTACTCTGCCGTGAGAAACGTAAGCAAAGTAGGAACGTCCCCTACGCCAGCTCGATCTCCTCCGGGAACAGCACGGTGGAACCGCCATTGTCCCAATCGACTGAGCACCAGGAAGCGCCCGAGGTTCTCGGAGACGTAACGGATCTTGCCCTCGGCACGTGGCTCGACTTTGCCCGCGTAGCTCGTCACCCACCTGTTGGTGCGGCATCGTTTCCCGGCTTGGAGAGTGCTCGTCATGGGTCGTCCTCTGCTCTCTGGAACACGTGATGCAAACCCCATGCCCCCCGCCGCGTTGCGTATTTCGCAAGGGAAATCCCATGTGCCAGCCAAACCTAGAGGGCATTTTGTGCGCAGGGCGCTGAAAAAAGTGCCAATCGGTGACGGCTGCCGCGCCCCGCTTCAGGTCGCCGACTGCTCGAGGTCGGCGGCTTCCTTGGGGATCTCCGCGGTGAGGACTTCGTGGCCGGCCTCGGTGACCAGCACGTCGTCCTCGATGCGAACGCCGATGCCGCGATAGCGCTCGGCGCCGCCGTCGACGCCCTGCGAGAAGTAGAGGCCCGGCTCGACCGTCAGCACCATGCCCGGCGCGAGCACGCGTGACTTGTCGTCGAGGCGGTACCTGCCGACGTCGTGGACGTCCATGCCGAGCCAGTGGCTGGTGCGGTGCATGTAGAACGGGCGATAGGCCGCCTTCTCGATTGCCTCGACGGCGGGCATCGATAGCGCGCCGAGGAAGCGTAGCCCATCGACCAGCACTCGCAGCGCGGCGTCGTGCACGTCGTCGAACGTGGCGCCGGGAGCGACCTTGGCGATCGCCGCCTTCTGCGCGGCGAGCACCACGTCGTAGACGCGCCGCGCATCGTCGCCGAACTTGCCGCCCACCGGATAGGTGCGCGTCACGTCCGCGCAGTAGTGGTCGTACTCGGCCCCCGCGTCGATCAGCAGCAAGTCGCCGCTCTCGAGCCGGCGGTCGTTGTCGACGTAGTGGAGGATCGTCGCGTTGGCGCCCGAAGCCACGATCGAGGGATACGCCGGGCCGGTACCGCCGAGGCGGCGAAACGCGTAGTCGATCGTCGCCTCGATCTCCTGCTCGTTGATGCCGGGGCGGGCGAGGGCGAGCGCTTCGCGGTGCGCGACGGCGCTGATCGCCGCCGCTCGGCGCATGCGCGCGAGCTCTTCCGGGCGCTTGTGGAGACGCATGTCGTGAAGCACGTCGGCCGGCGAGAGCAGGGCGAGCGCCGGCGTGCCGCTGCGCTCGCGGCTCGCTTGCGAGCGGCGCACGTGCTCGAGCACCCGCTGGTTCAACCGCTCGTCGCGGCCGAGCGTGACGTACAGCCGCTCACGGCGGTCGAGAAGCTTCGGGAAGACCTCGTCGAAACGGTCGACGGTGTGCGCGGCGTCGGCGCCGAAGCGCTCGCGCGCGCCCTCCTCGCCGAACCGCCTGCCGGTCCACGTCTCGCGCTCGGCGTCGCGGGGGCGTACGAACATGGTGAACCGCTCGGTGCCGGCCGTGTCGAGCAGGCACATCGCCTCGGGCTCGGGAAAGCCGGTGAGGTAGTAGAAGTCGTTGTCCTGGCGGTAGCGATACTCGGTGTCGCCCGAGCGGATCGCCACCGGGGCCGCCGGGAATAGGGCAAGCGAGCTCGGGGGCAGCGCGCCCAGGAACCGCGCGCGCCGTTCGGCGAAAACCGATGGGTCGAAAGCCTCGTGGATCATTTCTGGGCCGTCAGAAGCGAGAGTAGTGAACCCGCGGCGCCCTGGCAAATTCGCGGCGGCAACTCACGGGGTCGTTGCCGCCCCCTCCGGTATGCTCTAGGCTTGGGCCGTTTTGCGTCCCGGGCGGGAGCGACGTACGTGAACCGGAATCTGCGCTTCGTGGTCGGCTCGATGGTGATCGTCGGCGCCATCGCCTACCTCATGTATACGGGGATCCGCGAGACGTCGTCTTACTACCTGACGATCCAGGAGTTCCTGCCGAAGCGCGAGCAATACGGCGATACCCCGTTGCGGATCGCCGGGCGCGTGAAGGCGGGGTCGATCGACTACGACGCGCGCACGCTGCGCCTGCGCTTTCAGCTCGCCGCCTTCGCCGACTCCGGATTGCAGGACGTGGGTGTCCCGGTCTCGTTCACGGGCATCAAGCCCGACATGTTCGCCGACGGGCGCGACGTGATCGTCGAGGGGCGCTACACGAGCGGCGTGCTCGAGGCCAACCAGGTGCTCACCAGCTGTCCGTCGAAGTACGAGGCGAAGGTGACGGCCGACGCCGGCGGCCCGGGCAAGCCGGAGGGTTGAGCGGATGGGTCCGCTCCACGTCTCAGACCTCGGCACGCTCGCACTACAGCTCGGCTGGTGCCTGGCGATCTACGCGGTCGGCGCGTCGCTGTACGGTGCTCACACGGGGCGGAGCGACTTCGTCGCCAGCGGGCGGGGCGCCGCGCTCGCGCTCTTCGGCTGCGTGGCGGTGGCCGTCGCGATCATGCTCCACGCGCTCCTCACTCACGATTTTCAGGTCGAGTACGTCGCGAGCTACTCGTCGAGCACGCTGCCGCGGCGCTACACCGTGGCCGCGCTTTGGGGCGGCATGGCTGGGAGCCTGCTCTTCTGGCTCTTCGTGCTGAACCTCTCGGCGACGGTCGTTCACCTGCAGAACCGGGAGCGGCATCGCCTGCTCATGCCGTACGTGACCGCGACGCTGTCGACGATCAGCCTCTTCTTCCTGTCGCTCGTGGTGTTCGTGGTGCCCGCGTTCCAGCGTCTGCCGTTCGCCCCGAACGAGGGATCGGACCTCAATCCGCTGCTGCAGAACTACTGGATGATGATCCACCCGCCGTCGCTCTACACGGGCTACGTCACGGTCAGCGTGCCGTTCGCCTTCGCCATCGCCGCGCTCGCCAGCGGGCAGCTCGGCGACGCGTGGATCCGCTCCACGCGGCGCTGGACGCTGTTCTCCTGGTTCTTCCTGACGCTCGGCAACGTGTTCGGCGGCGCCTGGGCGTACGAGGTGCTCGGCTGGGGCGGCTACTGGGCGTGGGATCCCGTCGAGAACGCCGCGTTCATGCCCTGGCTGGTGATGACCGCGTTCCTCCACTCGGTGATGATCCAAGAGAAGAAGGACATGCTGAAGGTGTGGAACGTGTCGCTCGTCATCCTCGCCTTCGCGCTCACCATCTTCGGCACGTTTCTGACGCGCTCGGGCGTGATCTCCTCGGTGCACAGCTTCACGCAATCGGGCCTCGGACCGTTCTTCCTGTGGTTCCTCGGTTTCGTTCTCGCGGGCTCGATCGCGCTCGTCGTGTGGCGGCTGCCGTTGCTGCGCTCCGAGAACCAGCTCGAGTCGTTCTTCTCGCGCGAGGCGGCGTTTTTGTTCAACAACCTGATCCTCCTCGGCATCTGCTTCACGATCTTCTGGGGGACGATCTTCCCGGTCGATCTCGGAGTGGGTGCGCGGCGTGAAGATCACCGTCGGCCCGCCGTTCTTCAACAGGGTGAACGCTCCGCTCGGCCTCGTGCCTGCTGTTCCTCACCGGCGTCGGTCCGATCATCGCCTGGCGCCGTGCCACGCCGAGGAACCTGTGGCGGAACTTCGCCCTGCCGGTCGGCGTGGCGGTCGCCGGCGGGTCCCTGCTGTTCGCGCTCGGCATCCGCGGTCTCGCGGCGCTGGTCTCGTTCTCGCTCTGCTTCTTCGTCGCCGCGACGATCGCCAGCGAGTTCATCCGCGGCACGCGGGCGCGTCAGGCGCTGGTCGGCGAATCGGCGCCGGCCGCCCTCGTCCAGCTCGTTTCCAAGAACCATCGACGCTACGGCGGATACATCATTCACCTCGGGGTGGTGCTGATCTTCATCGGCATCACGGGCTCCTCGCTCTTCAAAGAGGAAGTGCAAGCAACGGTCGCGCAGGGGCAGAGCTTCTCGGTCCGCGGTTACACGCTGCGTTTCGATCGCTTGAGCGAAGAGGATTCTCCGCATCTCTCGACCACGCGCGCCGAAGTGACGGTGCTGCGCGGCGGGCGCGAGATCGGCACTCTCCGTCCCGAGAAGCGCTTCTACAAGCGCCCCGGACAGCCGACGACCGAGGTGGCGATCCGCAAGACGCTCCGCGAGGATCTCTACCTCGTGCTCGGCGCGCTCGATGCCGCGACGGGCCTGGTGACGTTCCAGACGTTCCTCAATCCGCTGGTTTCGTGGCTGTGGATCGGCGGCGCGGTGATGATGCTCGGCACGGTGGTGGTGATGACGCCGACCGCGGCCGAGCGACACGCCCAGGCCGCGGCGCGCGCCCGCGAGGCGACCGCGGCGATCCGCGCCGAGGAGATCTGAGTGCGTCGCACGAGTCTTGCGCTCCTCCTCTTGCTGGCGGTGGCCGGCGCTCGCTCGAGCGCGGGCGCGGCGGCTATCACGACCAAGGAGATCGAGGAAGCGCTCACCTGCCAGTGCGGCTGCGGCCTCACCGTGCACGCGTGCAACCATCTGCAGTGCGGGTCGGGGATCCCTCTCAAGCAGGAGGTGCTCGCCCTGGTGTCGCAAGGCCTCGACCGCGACGAGATCTTGCTCCACTTCCGCGACGAGTACGGGGAGAAGATCCTCTCGGCGCCGACCACCGAGGGGTTCAACCTGACGGCGTGGGTCCTGCCGTTCGTGATGCTCGCCGGCGGCGCTCTTGTGGTCGCCGCCACGCTCTTCCGCTGGCGCGCGGCGCCCGACATGCCGCCGCCCGCGGGCGCGGCGCGCGCGCCGGTCTCCGACCGCGATCGGCGCCGGCTCGAAGCCGAGCTCGCGAAGGGCGAATCGTGAGCTTCGTCGTGTATCTCGCCGGCCTCGGACTGATCGCAGCCGTCGCGTGGGCGGCGGCAAGCCCGCTGTTGAAGCCGCCGCGGTCCGTCCGCGCGGCGGACGAGTCGCCCGACGACGAGCGCTGGCGGCGGCGCAAGGAAGAGGCGCTGGCCGCGATCCGCGACGCGGAGTTCGACCACCGTCTCGGCAAGCTGTCGGCCGAGGACTACCGCGAGCTTCGCGCCCGCCTGGAGATGCAGGCGCTCGAGGCGATGGCGGTGCTCGAAGGCACGCTCGGCGGGATGCGCTGACGGAGACGGGATCGCGAGCATCGGGAGCGATCGAAAGGATGCTATAGGGGCATGGCCAGTCTCGCTGAGTTTCAGCAGATCGATCTGCGGGTCGCCACCGTGAAGTCCGCCGAGCTCCATCCCAACGCGGACCGGCTGCTGGTGCTGAAGATCGACGTCGGCGGCGAAGAACGCCAGATCGTCGCCGGGATCCGTGCGAGCTACGAGCCGGCGTCTCTCGTCGGCAAGCAAATCATCGTCGTCGCCAATCTCGAGCCCGCCAAGTTGCGCGGCATCGAGAGCCAGGGAATGCTGCTCGCCGCGCGCGACGGAGACCGCGTCGTGGTGTTGACGCCGGATGCGCTGGTCGCGTCCGGCAGCAAAGTCTCTTAGTGGAGGGTCGTCATGATCGAAATCGTCAGCGTCGCCGTAGCCTTCTTCGCTTTGGGCTTCACGCTGCTTTCCTTGCGACGGTCGCAGGAGAAAGTCATCTCGTTGGAGAGCGACCTCGACGCCGTCGAGGGCCACAACCACACGTTGCAGGAGCAGCGCGATTCGTTGAAGTCGACGCTCGCCGAGGCCACGTCGGCGCACGAGGCGGCCAAGCAGCGGCTCGAGGTCAGCGAAGCGGAGCGTCTCACCGCGGTGGAGACCGCGGCTCGCATCGAGAAGCTCCGCGGCGAGCTCGAGAGCGAGCTCGCCAAGGCCCGCCGCGAGCACGAGTCGCTCGAGCGCCGGGTGGTCGACTTCCAGGGGCAGTGGTCGCACCAGCTGAACACGCTCGAGGCAGAGATATCGACGTTGATTCGACAGCTCGGCGAGTTCCGCAAGGGCACGCAGCTGCCGATCCCGCGCGCGGAGGGGACGCCGGGCGCCACACCATCACCCGCCGGCGCCGAGCCAGGGCCGTCGGCGCCGCTCGGACCGCGCCTCGCTAGAAGCCCGTCGCGGTAGCCCGGACCGACGAGAGCGGACGGTGCGCCCCCGGAGGCGCTGACCCCTCTGCCGCCCAACCCTTGGGCGCCCGGCTAGCGCAACTGCAGCACCGCGACGCCCGTCGTGCGCCGCTCGCCGCCCTGCTCGAGAATCACGTCGCACTCGAGCTCGACGCCGCCCGCCGACTCGCGCCGGTCGACGACGAACCCGCTGCAACGGATCGGCTTCCCCGGCTGCACGATGCCGCGAAACGTCACGCCGAGCCGTTCTTGGCGCGCTTGAGGCAGCCACTCGGTGAGCATCCGCGACAGCAGCGCCATGCTCATGTTGCCTGGGAGGATGCGTCCGGGAAGACCTTCCTTGCGCGCGACCTCGTCGCTGACGAACCGCTGCCCGGGCATCTGCGCGACGGTGGCGTAGCGGCTCACGTGCGTCGGGCGACACCACGATCTCGAGCGGCGGGATCTCGTGGCCGATCTCGATGTCGTCGCTCACTTGTCCGCCTTCGGCCGCAGCATGAAGCGGTTGTCGATCGTCGCCACCGTCTCGCCCCGCTGGTTCGTCATCTGCTGGCGCGAAACGACGAACACCATCGACCCGGAGCGGCCGGTCTTCTCGTAGACTTCGTGAAGCACGTTGCTCGTGTGGATGACGTCCCCCGGGCGGATCGGCACCCCGAAATGGATGTCCTTCCCCGCGTCGAAGCCGCGGCGGAACGCGTCCGCCGGAATGCTCGGGTGCGAGAAACGGTTGCCGCGAAATTTCATGCAGAACGTCGGCGGCGCGACGGGGTCGGGGCCGAAATAGCCGGCGTGGGTCTCGCCGAGCGAGCCGGCGTACTCGTGAATGTCTTCGGCGGTGACCGGCTGCGAAGTGCTCGAGTCGAACTCGGAGCCGAGCAGCGACGCGTCGATGCCGAAGGGGAGTGTGTCGCTCATGGCCCTTTCAACCGATCGCGGAAGTCGACCGGGCGATAGCCGCCTTCGCGCAGCGCGCGCACCAGAGTCCTCCTCGTCGCTCACCTCGCGCGGAACTCGGTGGCGCAGATGCCGATGAAGCTGACCAGGTGCGAGTCGCTGCCGCCGAACGCTGCCGTAGCCGTACTGCTCGATCAGCTCCTCGACGCGCTCGTTCTCGCCCTTGCGGCTGCCGCCGTTCAGGACCTCGACGGCGCGCACGCCCTCGAGCGGCGGCTTGGTCTCGTAGTGCTCGCAGAGGCCGACCGTCGGCCGGCCGGGATGGCAGGGCACGCGCGATCGCCGCCGAGCTCCTCGACCTCGGTGATCAGCTCCTGCGCCGTCAGGCGCACGTTGGTGAAGTCGAAGCGCTCGAGCATGTCGTCGTTGACGCCGTAGACGAGCACGTGGCCGTAGTCGGTCTCGACCTCCGACGCCCTTGAGGATGCGGATGCCGTACTCGTCCTCGAGGTGGCGGTAGTCGCTGTCGAGGTCGAACTGGCGGTGCTCGGTGAGCACGATGCCGTCGATCGGCAGCACGTCCTTCTTCTTGCAGCAGCCACTTCAGGTAGCCGTCGACCGGCGCGCGGCTGTCGTCGGATGCTTCGAATGTGCGTGCAGGTCGAGGATCACGACGAGCCCTCTGGAACTTCGGCATCGCGAGCCCTTCGTCGACGTCCTCGAACACCACCTCGACCGGCATGCCGATCTTCACGCGTTGAGGATCGGAGTCGACGATGTTGGTGAGGATGCGAGGACCCTCGTCGAGCTCGAACATACGCCATCACGTACGGCAATTCATCGCGGAAGCCGGGGGCCTGGTTCTGGTAGGTCACCGTGAACGTGTAGACGGTGCCGCGGCCACTCATTCGCTGATATTCCGTCTGCGCGGACAGGCACGCCGGGCAGAGGGCGCGCGGGTAGTAGCGAAGCGTGCCGCACGATCCGCAGCGCTGCAGGTACAGCTCGTGGCGCGCGCAGGCCTCGAAGAACCAGCGGTTCTCCTCGTCGACGCGCGGCAGCGGCTTTTTGGAGTCCTTCGGAGCCATCAATTGCGACCCGCGGGTCCTGTCGCCGGGTGGCGACCGCGGTGTTCCGCTTTGCGCTCCGGCCAGCTCAAGCACCGCCGGCCCCCGCTCCCTCGCGCAATCCGCTGCACACCGCGGTCGCCACCGGCGCCACCCGCGGGGCGCTTCGCGCTCCGATGCTCGTTGCCGCTCTCACGTCTCTCTTCTCGGTACAACCCGGCGCCCGCGCTGCTCCGCTTTGCGTTCCGGCCAGCTCAAGCACCGCCGACCCCCACGCCTCGCGCAATCCTTTGCGCCTCGTCTGTGATCCGCGGGTCCTGTCACCGCGTGGGGCTCGCGCTGCTCCGCTTTGCGCTCCGGCCAGGTCAAGCACCGCCGGCCCCCCGCCCTCGCGCAATCCGCTGCGCATCGCGGGTCCCACACGGTGCCACCCGCGGTACGCTCTTGAGCGCCGATGTCCGTTGCCGCTCTCACGTTTGTGTTCCCAGCACGAGCGTCGCGCCGCTGTGGCGGCGGGAGATGACGCCGCCGGTGCCGTGGCAGAGCGCGATCTCGCATTTCTTCACCTGGCGCGCGCCGCCTCGCCGCGGAGCTGCTTGACGCGCTTCGATGACGAGGAAGATGCCGCGCATGCCCGGGATGGTTCGACGAGAGGCCGCCGCCGTCGGTGTTGGTCGGGCACGGGCCGTCGAACGCCGAGCCGCCGCCGGCGACGAAGGCACCGCCTTCGCCGCGCTTGCAGAAGCCGAGGTTCTCGAGCGTGAGCAGCACGGTGATCGTGAACGAGTCGTAGATCATGCGCAGGTCGACGTCGCCGTGGCGGACGCCGGCCATCGCCATCGCCATCGGGCCCGACTGCGCCGCGGCGACGTCGAGCAACGTCCTCGCCGCCGATGCCGGTGTGCCGCACCGCTTCGGCGGCGCCGAGCACGAACGGCCGGCTTCTTGGCGAGGTCGCGCGCGCGCTCCGCCGACGTCACGACCAGCGCGCCGCCGCCGTCGGAGATCATGCAGCAGTCGAGCAGGTGGAGCGGCGACGAGATCACGCGCGAGGCGAGCACGTCCTCGACCGTGATCGGGTCGTGGATACTTGGCCGCCGGGTTCAGCGTCGCGTGGCGGCGCGTGGTGACCGCGATCTCGGCGAGCTGCTCGGTGGTCGTGCCGTACTCGTGCATGTGGCGCTTCGCGACCATGCGCGTAGTTGCCGACGATGGTCGGGCCGTAGGGCGCCTCGAAGGCGTCGGGCGGGTCGCCGAACGCGCCCGCCGCCGGTGCCGATCGCGAAGCGCTCCGACGCCGCGGTCGATCCGTAGGGGATGAGCGCCGACGCTCACAGAGCCCGGCGGCGATCGCCGCCGCGGCGTGCGTGACGTGCGCGACGAACGACGAGCCGCCGAGATTGGTCGAGTCGAGATAGTCGGGCCGCAGGTTCAGGTGGTTGGCGAGCGCGATCACGCCGATCGGCCCGACGCCCGCGGTGAAGAGCCCGTCGACGTCGCCGATCGATGAGGCCGGCGTCCTCGAGCGCGCCGCGCGCCGCCTCGGCCATGATCTGGTACTGCGTCATGTGCGGCGCGAAGCGCGTCGGATGCTCGTACACGCCGACGACGGCGGTCTTACCCCGGAGGCTCACGCGCAGCCCCTGCAGGAACGAGTCGATCGCGGAGTGCACCGCGTCGGGCCGCTCGCGATAGAGGTAGTGGCCGCCACCGGGGATCTCGACGTGCTTCGCGCCGGCAATCGCCGCGGCGAGTGCCGCTCCCTCCGCCGGCGCTACGGTCGGGTCCTTCGAGCCGTGCACGACGAGCGTGGGCTTGCGAATCTCACCGAGCCGCGAGCGAAGTCGACCTTCTGCAACGCGACGAGATCGAGAGTAGCGCACGCGCGGGATCCGTCCGCACCTGCAGCTCCCAGCCCTCGCGCATCACCTCGATCGGCACGTCGTCGCCGTAACCGGCTTTGGTGAACGGCTGTGGCGCGCGCCCGGTCATGACCTGCCGCCAGGTCTCGACCATCTCGTCCGACAGCTTGATGCGCGCCGCCGTCGACATCAGCACCAGGGCCTCGACGCGCGCCGCGGGCGCGCAGCGCGAGGTCGAGCGCGACGAGACCGCCCATCGACGTCGCCACCAGCACGGCGCGGGAGAGCCCGAGCCGATCGAGCAGCGCGAGCGTGACGTCGGCATAGGCCGCCATCGACGGCAGCGCCTCGGTCCCCGAGGATCGTCCGTGGCCCGGCCAATCGACGGCGACCGGGCTGTGGCGCGCCGCGAAGTGGCGGATCTGGCGCTGCCAGACCGCGGCGGTCGACCCGCCGCCGTGCAGAAACACGAGCGCCTTGCCGCGCGACAGATCCGGCGCCACCCCCGGCAGAGTCGAGGGCGGAGCGTGCATCACGTTCAGCGCGTGGCCCGCGATCTCGAAGTATTTGCTCGGCATGGAGAAGTCGAATTGCATACCACCCGAGCGATCAAATTCAACAACCCGCCGCGGACGGTCAGCGAGCGGCGCGCCACTCCTCGGGTCGAGCGTCGAGAGCGCCAGCGCGTGGACCGTGCGAGGCATGAGATCGCCGAGCGCCGCGTAGACGGCTCGGTGCCGCTCGAGGCTCGAGCGGCCGCGGAACCAGTCCGAGACCACCAGGCAGGAGTAGTGGCCGCCGCCCGCAGCCGCTCCCGCATGCCCGACGTGCTGGGCGCTGTCGTCGACGACCTCCAAGTGCGACGGGGCGAACCGCGCCCGCAGGCGCGCCTCGATCTCCGCGGCGACGGGGTTCAATCGAGCTCCGACAGCGGATACGAGCGGAAGTCGCGCTCGTAGACGACGTCGCCGCTCTTGCCGAACACCCAGAAGCGCTCCACCGGATCGGAAGGAGAAGGATCCTTCAAGTAGAGCGCTCGTTTGTGCGCGATGAAGCCCGCGGGCTCTCGGTCGGCGGAGTGCGCCCGCCACGCGCCCTCGTCGTCCCAGACCGCGATGCGGGCGTGCTCCACCTTGAGCGCGGAACGGTCGAGGTAGTTGCCGAACACCGCGAGCTTGCGTGGGCCGACGTCGGTCGCGACGAGCAACGCATCGTCCGCGAGCCAGCGGAAAGGCACGGGCGAGATCTCGGTATCGAGCGCGAGGCGCGGGGCCGGCGGGGACGGGGCCTGCGGCGAGACGCCGCGGCGCGCGGACGAGCAGGCCGGGAGCAGAGCCAAGACGGCGACGGCGACGATCGACGGCCTGCCTCGAGAGCGCATGCGGCAAGCGTAGCAACCGAGGGCGCGAAATGCGACGCAGCGCCGTGGACCCGGGGAGTGACGCCTGCTATGCGGGCTCGCCATGTTCGACGGGCTCGTTCAACTCCTCCACCAACTCTACGACGTCCGCGGCCTCATCGAGTGGGGCGGCTTGGCGATGCTCGCGGTGATCGTGTTCACAGAGACCGGCCTCCTCTTCGGATTCTTTCTGCCCGGCGATTCACTGCTGGTCACCGCCGGGATCTTCGCGGCGGCCGGCACCCTCGACCTCTTCACGGTGCTCGCGGTGCTGAGCATCGCCGCCGTGAGCGGCGACCAGCTCGGCTACTGGATCGGCCTCACCACCGGGCCGAGGATATTCAGCCGCGAGGATTCGCTGTTCTTCCACAAGCGCCACGCCGAGCGAGCGCAGCGTTTCTACGACCGTCACGGCGGCAAGACGATCATCCTGGCGCGCTTCATCCCGATCATCCGCACGTTCGCGCCGGTGATCGCCGGCGTCGGCAGGATGGAGTATCGGCGGTTCGTCGCCTACAACGTCGTCGGCGGCCTGGGGTGGGTCTGGGGGCTGACGCTCACGGGCTACGGGCTCGGCCGCAGCATCCCGAACATCGAGAAGAACATCCACCTGGTGATCGCGATCGTCATCTTCCTGTCGATCCTGCCCGGCATCATCGAGTTCGCGAAGGCGCACTTTCGTTCCGCCGCCGAGAACTGACGTTCACGCGTCGCGGACCAACAAGCTCCGCTGCGGCTCGTCTAGGGCTTCCAGGCGCAACGCGGGATCGACTCGCAGCCAGCACAGGGCGGCCGCCACGTAGAAGACCGCTACGCTGAAGAGCGGGGCTTGCCAGGAGCCCCAACGCTCGAGCGAGATCCCGATCACGATCGGGCTGAGGGAGCCCCCCAAGTTGCCGATCGTGTTCATCGCGCCGCTCACCACGCCGGCGTGGACGCCGCCGATCTCCGTCGTCACCACCCAAGCGGGCGCCACGCCGAGCGCCGCCAGCCCGGCCGCGGCCGCCAGCAGCAACGCCGAGCCGAGCGGATCGGGGGTTTTGATCCCGGCCGAGATCGCCAGCGCGGCGAGCGGGAGGCCGATGAGGCCGGGGGTGCGCCGGCCGCTGCGAGCCCCCCACCGCTTGGCGAGCCGGTCGCTGATGGCGCCGCCGGCGAACACACCAGCCGCGATGGCGAGCAGCGGCAGCGCGGAGAGAAATCCCGCCTGGCGGAGGTCGAAGCCGCGGACGCGCAGCAGGTAGCTCGGCAGCCAGGTGATGTAGAAGTACCAGCCGTAGATCGCGAAGCCGTACATCGCGCAGAGCGCGAGCAGGGACGGATTTCTCGCGATCGCGCGCCACGGCACCGCTTCGTGCGCGCGCCGCTCGGCGCCGCCTTCGGCGATCTCGCGAAGCTCCTCGGCGGTGACGCTGCGGTGCTCGGCGGGATCGTCGCGAAACCACGCCCACCACGCCGCCGCCCACACCAGCCCGAGCGCCCCGAAGATCGCGAAGGTGTGCCGCCACGTCGTGACCGCCAGCAGCAACACGACCAGCGGCTGGGTGAGCGCGCCGCCGAGCGCGCCCGTCATGATCGCGAGGCCGAAGGCTCGGCCGCGCTCCGCGCGTGGCAGCCAGCGCGCGTAGGCGCGCGCGGTCGCGGGCAAGGCGCCGGCTTCGCCCATCCCGAACAGCAGACGCACCGCGACGAGCGAGCGGAATCCGACCGTCAGGCCCGTCGCCGCGGTCATCGCCGACCACCACACGACGATGCGCGTGAGCGTCAGCCGCGCGCCGAAGCGATCGGCGAACCAGCCGCTCGGCACCTCGAACAGGGCATAGGCGAAGGTGAAGGCGCTGAACACCAGGCCCATCTGCGAATCACTGAGGCCGAGATCCGACTTGATCGCCGGCGCGGCGGTGGAGATCGAGATGCGGTCGAGATACGCGAGCGCAACCAGCGCGAGCGTGAAAGCGACGACGGTGTGTCGCGTGCGCATGACGGGGACGTTCCTACTTTGGTTACTTTCCTTCGCAAAGAGGTAACCAAAGTAGGAACGTCCCCGCTCAGCCGCCCTTGGCCTTCACCTCCACCTCGTCGGGCGCCTTCTTGGTGGTCAGGAACTCGATGAAGCGCTGGGCAGCGAGCGAGAACTGCTTGCCCTTGCGGTGGATGATCTGGAGCGGTCGCGACAGCTTCTCGTCGCTGAACTGCACCACGCACAGCGTCTCGCTCTTCACTTCGGTTTGCACCGCGGGCTCCGGTACGATCGCCACGCCTTGCCCGACTTCCACGAATCGCTTGATGGTGTCGATGTTGTCGACTTCGGCCACGTAGCGCAACGCGACGCCCCGGGCGCGCAGCGCCCGATCGATGGCGCGGCGCGTGGCGATGTCGCGCTCGAAGCCGATCGCCGGCTCGTTGTGGATCTTCGCGATCGCGATCTGCTTGAACGAGGCGAGCTTGTGCTGCGGGTGGCAGATCAGCACCAAGCGGTCTTCGCGGAACGGCAGGATGACCAGATGCGGCCGCTTGGCGGCATAGGCGACGATGCCGAAGTCGATCGATCCGCGCAGCACGTCCTCCTGGATCTCGGTCGAGCGGCTATAGTCGAGGTCGACCTTGACCTGCGGGTAGGCCCGCAGGAAGCGGCGCAGCGGCGAAGACAGCTCGTAGAGACCGACGCTGTACACCGTGGCGATGCGCAACGTGCCGCCGACGCGATGGTTGAGCGATTGTATGCCGCTCTCCATGTCGAAGTAGCGCTGCACGATCTCCTTGCTCGCCTGGTAGACGATCTCCCCGGCCGGCGTGACCTGCACGGCGCCGCGCGCCCGTTCCACGAGCTTGCAGTCGTACTTCGCCTCGAGGGCGCGGATCTGCTGGCTGACCGCCGATTGCGTGACGAAGTTCTGCGACGCGGCCGTGGAGAAGCTACGGGTCTCGACGACGTCGCAGAAGACTTTCAGGGTCTCGATGTGCACGATAAGAGCTTTTTATTGGAAACCGGCTATCGAATAAGCTTAGTGTCGTGGGCTCGCTCCGAGCAAGGAGGAAATGCATGATCCGGCCCGGCAAGCTTCACCATGCATCGATCCGCGTCAGCGACTTCGAGCGTTCGCGGGCCTTCTACGAGGGCCTGCTCGGCATGAAGCAGCGTTCCGCGCCCCGACCTGGGATTCCCCGGCGGCTGGTACGGCCTCGGAGACGGCCAGCTCCATCTCATCCAGAGCGCCAAGATGCGCCCGACGATCGACCCGACCGAGCCGCACTTCGCCATCGAGGTCGAGGACTACGAGGCGACCAAGAAGACACTCGGCGAGAAGGGTATCGAGTTCTTCGAGCTCGGCCCCCAGCTGTGGATTCTCGACCCCGACGGCAACGTGGTCGAGATCCGTCGCCCCGCCCTAGCCGCGCCATGCCGAGCCACTGGCTGTTCAAAACCGAGCCGTCGGCCTATTCGTTCGCCGACCTGGTTGCCGCGGGGCGGGCAACCTGGGACGGCGTCAAGAACCCGCTCGCGCTCAAGCACCTGGCGAGCGTGAAGCCAGGGGACGTCGTCTTCATCTATCACACGGGCGACGAGAAGGCCGTCGTGGGCCTCGCCAGCGCCGTCAGCCGCCCGTATCCCGATCCCGAGAAGAAGGACGCGAAGCTCTTGGTGGTCGACCTCGAGCCGCTCCGGCCGCTGCCGGCGCCCGTGACGCTCGGCGCGATCAAGGCGAGCAAGAGCTTCGCCGGCTTTGAGCTCGTCCGCCTGCCGCGGCTGTCGGTCATGCCGGTCGCCGAGGAGCACGCGCGGGAAATCGAGAAGTTGGCCAAAGCCGCGCGCTTGGGATAAAGGGCGCGCCGGGCGCGCGGGGGGTGCGATGAAACCACGCAAGGTGAAGTTCGGCGTTACGCTGCCGCAATGGGGCGCGACGTGGGCCGAGGCGAAGGAGGCGGCGCTGTTGGCCGAGGAGGTCGGCTTCGACTCGGTGTGGGTCGCCGATCACTTCCTGGGCGTCGGCCCCGATGATCCGCTCGAGGCCTGGACGGAGATGAGCGCGGTGGCCGCCATCACCCGGCGCGTGGAGATCGGCTTCCTGGTGCTCTGCAACAGCTATCGCTCGCCGGCGTTGCTCGCCAAGATGGCGACGACTTTCGACGCCATCGCCGGCGGTCGACTCATCCTCGGCTACGGCGCCGGCTGGTTCGAGCAGGAATACGAGGCCTACGGCTACGACTACCCGAGCATTCGCACCCGCCTCGAACAACTCGAGGAAGGCCTGGAGATCTTGAAGCGCATGTGGACCGAAGAAGTGCCGACGTTCCACGGCGTGCACTATCACGTGGAGAACGCGCGCTGCTGGCCGCAGCCGACGCGCAAGCCTCACCCGCCGCTGCTGATCGGCGGCGCCGGCGAGAAGGTGTTGCTGAAGCTCGTCGCGCGCTACGCCGACATCTGGAACAACCTCGGCATGTTCCACGGGCAAGTCGGCGAGAAGCTCGCGGTACTGCGAGCCCATTGCGAGAAGCTCGGCCGCAACTTCGACGACATCGAGGTCTCGCAGCAGACGATCGGTGCGATCGCCGACTCCAAGGCGGAGGCTCGCCGGCTCACCGAGGAAGTGCACCAAGAGATCGGCTTTCTGGCGGGTTCCCCCGAGCTCTGCCCGACGGGCACGCCGGGAGAAGTGATCGAGCGGTTGAAGAAGAGCCTCGCGATGGGCATTACGACCTTCATCGTGAGCTTCGGACGTCACGCCAGCGCCCAGAGCTTGCGTCTGTTCGGCCAGGAGGTGCTGCCGGCATTTCGCGCCTGAGGCCGATCGAACGGGAGGGAGAACGAATGCGGAGGAACGGTCGGAGATGGGCTCTTTTTCTCCTCGCCACGGCGTGGGTGACGGCGAGCTGCCACCAAGCGGCGCCACCCTCGCCCGCGCTCCAGCAGCTCGAAGGGCGAAGCTCTCTATACGTGCTGCAACCTCCACTACGAGAAAGAAGACATCAACGACGCGAACTACTGGGTCGGGAAGCTGCTGCCGGCGGGGACGCCCGTGCGCGTCGACAAGGTCGCGGGCGACTCCGTCACGTTCTCGACAGCCGACGTGAAGCTCAAGCTCACCCACGAGTACGGCGCCAAGGAGGAGTCGCTCGACCAGTATCTCGCGAAGGTGCTGGTGGCGAACGATCCGAAGCCGCGCATCGCGGCGTACCAGCCGGCGGTGCGCCAAGCGATCGAATCCGCCAAGGTAGAGCGCGGCATGACACGGGAGCAGGTGCTGCTCTCGCTCGGCTACCCTGCGACGCACCGCACGCCGTCGCTCCAAAGTAAGGTGTGGACGTACTGGTACAACCGCTGGGTCACCTACCAGGTCGCCTTCGACGATGCGGGCAAGGTCTCCGACGTGATCGGGCGCCCCGCCCCGACCTCGGAAACGCCGATCGTCGAGGCCGCTCCACCGCCGAGCGCACCCGCCCAGAAGCAGGGTTCGTCCAAAGGGTCGAAGAAGCAAAAGCCTAAGTAGTCAGCCGCGCCCCGACTCCGGGGCGAGAGCTTGCATCTGTTCGGCCGGGAAGCGCTGCCGGCATTTCGCGCCTGAGGCCGATCGAGCGGGAGGGTGAACGAATGCGGAGGAACGCCCGGAGATGGCCTCTTCTGCTCGCCACGGCGTGGCTGACAGCGAGCTGCCACCAAGCGGCGCCATCCTCGCCCGCGCTCGTGCAGCTCGGAGGGCAAACCCTCTACACGTGCTGCAACCTCCACTACGAGAATGAGGAGATCAGCGACGCGAACTACTGGGTCGGCACGCTGCTGCCGGCGGGAACGCCCGTGCGCATCGACCAGGTGACGGGCGACGGGGTCATGCTCTCGGCGGGCGACGTGAAGCTCAAGCTCACGCACGAGTACGGCACCAAGGAGGAGTCGCTCGACCAGTATCTCGCGAAGGTGCTGGTGGCGAACGATCCGAAGCCGCGCATCGCGGCCTACCCGACGGCGGTGCGCCGGGCAATCGCCAAGGCCAAGGTCGAGCGCGGGATGACGCGAGAGCAAGTGCTGGTCTCGCTCGGCTATCCGGGAGCGAATCGCACGTCTCTTGAGGGCAAGGAATGGACGTACTGGTACAATCCCGAGGTACAGCCCTGGTACAACCGCTGGGCCACGTACAGGGTCGTGTTCGACGACGCCGGCAAGGTCGCCGACGTGGTCGGCCGTCCCGCGCCGACCGCTCAGGTGCCGATTCTCAACGCGGACGCGCCGCCGCCGAGCGACTCCGGCCAGAAGCAGGGTTCGTCCAAAGGGTCGAAGAAGCACAAGCTGAAGTAGTCAGCCACGCTCCGACTCCGGGGCGGGGAAGAGGCGCAACGAGCTCAAGTGAACGCCGAGCAGCCTCTCGTCCTCGTTCATGCCGAGTGACGCCGGTGATCGCGGGCGCAGAATCCGGAAGTCGATCACACAGGGTCCCGCGCCGGGGAGCACGCCGCGTGGAATCGTCGCGAGCCGCGTCGTCGGCCCGTCGATCGGCGCGACGAATCGCCAGCATGCCACGCGGGTGGAGTTCACGAGGACGTGCACGTCCAGGCTCGGCTTGGACCCCCCGACCAGCGCCGCGGCGATCTCCGCCTCGAGCCGCAGCGCCGATCGCGTGTCGCCATCGACGCGCAGCTCCAGCCGGGCGAGCGCCCCATCGCTCCACACGCCGCCGCGCTCGGCATACGACCAGCCCGCACGCAGCGCCGCCAAGCCGTTGCCGTCGCAGCAAAAGGCCAGTCGTTGCCCCGGCGAATACGGCGATGGCCCCGCGTCGAACCGCTCGACGGCGGGCGCGAACAGGCGTCGCGTCAGCGAAGCGCCTGGGGCCGGCGACAGCCCTAGCCAGTCGAGCGCAGTCCACGCCGGCATCTGCCACCATGCCCGCGCTCCCCAGAGATGCCTCGGCAAGAAGCGAAGCAGCGCGCCGAGAGAATGTGGCCGCCCCCTGCGCGTCTCGTCCTGGTAGGCGACCACGGCCCGAGCAAGCGCTCCACGCGCTCGGCGCTGCGTTCTCGCGCGCAGCTCGATGCGCTCGAGCCACGTGGTGCGCGCGCGGTCGAACGCGCGTATGGCTTCCTCGGGGATCGGCGCCGCCAGAATCGATTTCAGGGAACGCAGGCAATGACGAACCTGCAGGACCAGACGCCGGCGAACGGCTTGCGCCAGCAGGCGTTGCCAATCGATCGGCTCCGCATCGTGACGGAGAATGTGCATGGCGTCGGCCCACCACCGCAGGTTCACGAACTTCTCGGGGTGGAGGGCGTGGACGAAGACGTGCAGCAGCTGATCGGTGGCGTTCAGCGCCTTGACGGTGATGCCCGCGAGATCGATGGGCACCGCGCCCTCCCAGAAATCCTCGTCCGCGTCCGGCTCGCACGAGTCGTGCAGCGCGTGCCAATGGAGATCGATCTCCGGACGACCCGGCGCCACGAACGAACGCGCATGCAAGCGACGAAAGGCGAAGCGCGAGAGGCAATCCCAGCAGAGGTGGGAAGGCGCGTAGCCGAGCGCGGACAGCACGGCCGCAGCGCGCGCGGCATCGGGCGTTCGCACCAGCAGATCGATGTCGGCCATCGGCCTCAGCCCCGCGTCCCCCGCGTAGAAGCGAGCGAGAGCGGTTCCCTTCAACACGAGGAGGTCGATGCCGGCCTCCACCAGGGCTGCGACGACCGGCCGCGCGTCTCGCAGCTTCCACTCGGCGCCTTCGCGGCTGCGCACGTAGAAAGGCTCGAGCTCGTAAAGCTCGTCTTCCGCGACGCCGCTCTCGCGAAGGTGATGATAGACGAGCGGGAACAGGCGCCGGGAGCCGCGGTCCACGGCGTCAGGGGCATTCTGCGCTCGCCACCTTCTCCAGGCAGCGACGGCTTGGTCGGCGCCGAGCAAGGCGGCCTCGAGCAAACGGCGCTGCTGCGGCGTGGGACTGAGGCCGAGCTCCTTCATCACCTTCTTTCGCGATCGCCGGCGGACCTATATATCCGCTCGATGGCGCCGCCTTCGTAAAGCGCACAGTTCAACTTTGGAGAGGGACTATGGCTGATGACGGAAAGAAATCGAAACGGAACGGCGGCAAAAGCAAGAGCGAGAACGAGGAGAAGCTCACGACCAAGAAGTACGAGAAGGCGCTGAGAAAGCTCCACGTCGAGCTGGTGAAGGCGCAGGAGTGGGTCAAGGCGAAAGGGCTCAAGGTCTGTATCGTCTTCGAGGGCCGCGACGGCGCCGGCAAGGGCGGAACGATCAAGGCGATCACCGAGCGCGTGAGCCCGCGCGTGTTTCGCGTCATCGCCCTACCTTCGCCGACCGAGCGCGAGAAGAGTCAGATGTACGGCCAGCGCTATCTGCCGCACCTGCCGGCTGCCGGCGAGATCGTGATCTGGGACCGCAGCTGGTACAACCGCGCGGGCGTCGAGCGTGTGATGGGCTTCTGCCCGGAGGAAGAGGCCAAGCGATTTCTGCAGGTGATCCCCGGCTTCGAGAAGATGATGGTCGAGTCCGGTATCATCTTGCTCAAGTACTGGCTGGAGGTGAGCATGGAGGAGCAGACTCGCCGTCTCGAGTCGCGCATCGACGACGGGCGGAAGATCTGGAAGCTCTCGCCGATGGATCTCGCTTCGTACAGCCGCTGGTACGACTACTCGCGGGCTCGCGACGAGATGTTCAAGGCGACCGATACGCCGTGGGCGCCCTGGTACGTGGTGCACTCCGACGACAAGAAGCGCGCGCGCTTGAACCTCATCACGCACCTGCTGAGTCAGATTCCGTACAAGAAGCTCAAGGGTGACAAAGTGAAGTTGCCGGACCGGGGGAAGGCGCACGGCTATCGCGAGCCGGACTACCCGTACAAGCTCGTGCCCACGAAGTTCTAGGCGGGCGGTTGCGCGCCGGTGGCAGCGGTCACTCCCGAAGCCGACTTCGAGCCCGTCGACGTGGAGCTGCGAGACGGGCGGCGGGTGAGGTTGCGCGCGGTCCGCGCCGAAGACGCGGACAAGCTGCAGGCGGCTCTGCGCCGCTTGTCCGCGGAGTCTCGTTACTCCCGCTTCATGTCGGCGATGCGAGAGCTATCCCCGCAAATGCTCGAGCGCGCGACGCGTCCCGAAGCGGACCGCGAGATGCAGCTGGTCGCAGTCGTCGGCGAGGGAGAGGGGGAAAAGATCGTCGGCGGAGCGCGCTATGCCGCCGCGGCGGGGAGCACGGACTGCGAGTTCGCGGTCGCCGTGGTCGATGACTGGCATGGGCTCGGGCTCGCGCGTCGGCTGCTCGAAGCGCTGATCGAGGCGGCGCGTGCGCGCGGATTCAAGCGCATGGAAGGGTACATCCTCGCCACCAACGCCCCCATGCTCGGCCTCGCGAGGCGACTCGGCTTCGCGACGGTGGAGAGCCCGGAAGGTCCGGCGGTGCGCTTGGTTCGCCGCAATCTCGGCTAGCGGTATGGCAAACGACCGCGTCGGCAGCTTCCGTGTCCCCGTACTCGACTGGGTCCGCGACTATCGGAGCGAATGGCTCAAGCTCGACGTCCTCGCCGGCCTGACCGCCGCGGCGGTGGTGATTCCCAAGGCGATGGCCTACGCGACGATCGCCGGACTTCCGGTCGAGGTCGGGCTCTATACCGCGCTCCTGCCCCCGCTGATCTACGCGCTACTCGGCAGCTCTCGGCCACTCAGCGTGACCACGTCGACGACGCTCGCCATTCTGACGGGAGCGGCCCTCGGTGAAGCGGCCAGCGGCACGGACCCGGCCTCGCTCTTGAGCGCCGCGGCGACGCTGACCTTGCTGGTAGGCGTCGTGCTCGTCGCGGCGGCGGTCTTGCGCCTCGGTTTCGTCGCCAACTTCATCTCCGAACCGGTCCTGACCGGATTCAAAGCCGGGATCGGTGTCGTCATCGTCTTCGATCAGCTCCCGAAGCTGCTCGGCCTGCATTTTCACAAAGGGTCGTTTTTCCACAATGTGCTCGCGATCGTTCAAGGTCTCCCGAACACGTCGATTCCCACTCTGGTCGTCGGGGTCACGATGGTGGGGCTCCTGGTGGCGATCGAGCGGTTTCGCCCGCAAGCACCGGCGCCGCTCATCGCGGTGGCCGCCGGGATCGCCGGCGTGAGCCTGCTCGGCCTGAAGGCATACGGAGTGGAAGTCGTCGGCCAGGTGCCGACCGGGCTGCCGTCCGTGATCGCGCCGAACCTTTCGCTGGTCGCCCAGCTCTGGCCTGCCGCCTTGGGAATCGCGCTGATGAGCTTCACCGAAACGATTGCAGCCGGCCGAGCATTCGCGCAGAGCGACGAGCCGGCGCCGCAGGCGAATCGGGAGCTGCTGGCGACGGGGCTCGCGAATGCGGGAGGCAGCTTTTCTCGGCTCGATGCCGGCAGGCGGCGGCACTACTCAGACCGCCGTGAATCGACTGGCTGGGGCGCGCACACAGCTGTCGGGTATCACCATGGCAGCCGCTTCGCTCATCACCATGCTGCTCCTCGCTCCGTTCGTCGGGCTGATGCCCGAAGCGACGCTGGCGGCGGTCGTCATCGTGTATTCGATCGGTCTCATCAAGCCGCAGGAGTTCCGCAAGATCCTCGCGGTACGGCGCATGGAGTTCCAGTGGGCGTTGGCCGCGCTGGCGGGCGTGGTGCTGCTCGGAACCCTGCAAGGAATCGTCGTCGCGATCGTGATCTCGCTCGTTGCCCTCGCCCACCAGTCGTCCGACCCACCCGTATACGTGCTCGGGCGCAAGCCGGGCACGAACTTCTTCCGACATCTTTCCAAGGAGCACCCGGAGGATGAAACCTTTCCGGGGTTGTTGCTCATCAGGCCGGCGGGACGGATCTTCTTCGCCAATGCGGAGCACGTGGGCGCGAAGCTCCGCGCGGCGATCGCCGAAACCAAGCCGAAGGTCGTGGCGATCCATCTCCGCGGCGTGTTCGACCTCGAGTACACCGCGCTAGAGATGCTGACTGCCCAAGAGAAGAAGTATCGCGAGAGAGGGGTACTTCTATGGCTCGTCGGCCTCAACCCGGAGGTGCTGTCGGTGGTGCAGCGTTCGTCGCTCGGCAAGACCCTCGGGCACGAGCGGATGCTCTTCAATCTCGAGCAGGCGGTCGCCAAGTTCCAGGCGATGCAACGAGCAGGCTAGGAGCGATGGTCGAGGATCACCTCGGCAGCCATGGAGCTCAGCGTGAACCGTTGCGGGTCGGCTGCCGTCTGTTCCTGCCCATCCACCACGATGCGACGAAGGGGCTCCTCGAGCGGCGACTCGATCACGATGCCCGCGGTTGGAACGCGGAGGTTTCCTCCCAGCGCGATCCGCACGCGGTCCTCGCCCTCGGCCCGCATCGTGTAGTCGAGCAGCCCGGCGTGCGTCGGCAGCGCGTGGACGCGGATTCCAGGCGCCTCTCGCACCCAGGCCGCGGGTACGCCGGCGCCGAGCACCAGCGCGCCGTCGTCGGCGCGCTCGTAAGCGAGCATGCGCCGCACGCTGCGCACGAAGCTCGACGCGATCCATCCGTGCGGCAGGTCGCCGAGGAAGCGAGGGACGCGCGGGTCGCGCGTCGAGACCTCCGGCCACTGGCGCCACGGCGGCGGGCGCTGGTCGTCGATCAACCATTGCAGGAGCTCGACGGCTCGCTGCTTCTGTCCGAGCAGGACGAGGGCGGGAGCGTTGCGCACCTCGTACGCCGTGTACGCCTCCGCGGTGGTCTCGCCGCGGCGGCGGCCTTCGAACTCCTCCCAGTAGCGCTCGAAGGTTCGCGCCAGGGCGGCCGGCGGCAGCCGCGCTCCCTCGCCGCCGGGATCGAGCGCGATCGCGCTCGAGGTCGGATCGAAGTCGCCGAGCTCCACCGAGCCGGGTAGAAAATCGATGCCGTGCTCCTCGATCGTGCGCCGGATGGAGGCGTGTAGATCGCCGCGCATCGCATCTCGCAGCGCGCCGATGCGCCGGCTCGCCTCGCCGTCGCCGATCACGGACGCCGCGTAGGCCGCGTCGCCGAGCCCGCGCACGGCGAAGAAGTCGTCCCAGTAGGCGTGTACCGGGCGCGAGGAGTAGCCCTCGTGGCTGATCGATTCGGGTAGCAGGCCGAAGCAGGCCTTGCCGCGGAAGCGCTCGGTAGTGCGCTCTGCTCGCAGCGCCGCGATCGCCTCCACGGCGCGCAGCACGTGGGACCAAAGCTCGACGAGGAACGCGCGGTCGCCGGTCAGACGGTACACCTCGACGATGCCCCAGATGAGCTGCCCGTGGCTGTCGTGCTCGGCCACCGGATCGATTCCGTGTCGATCGACGGCGCAAGGCACGCGCCCGTCGTCGAGCTGGTACGGCGCGTACCAGCGCAGGAAGGCGCGCGCCTCGTCGGCGAAGCCCATCTCGGCGAGCGCGGTGCCGGTGAGCGTGCCGTCGCGGATCCACGATCGCCGATAGCAGCGCGGTCCGGGTTGGATGCGCTGCCCTTCGCGGTTCACGAGGATCCAGGCGAGCGATGCCCGCAGGGTGGCCGAGAACGGCTCGGCGCAGGCCGGGAGCTCGATCGGCACGCGCGCGAGCCGCGCGCGCCAGTGAGCGATGGTCTCGGCCAAGCGCTCCTCCGCCCACGCGGCGGCTCGCGGCCGCTCGAGCGCCACGGGCGGCTCGGGTGCGGCGCCGTGCAACGGCACCGCGACGACGACGCAGCCGCGCTCACCGGCGGCGAGCTCCATGTCGTAGGCGATGACCCCTTCGGCGAAGCCCACGGGATCGTCGATTCGCTCGTGACGCGGCACGTGGCCCGTGAGCAGCTCGCGCAAACCCTCTTCGGTCGGCGCGGTGCCGAACGCATCCGGCCGCGACACCGAAAACACCGTCCGCGCGTCGTTCACGCGCACGGTGTCGCCGCTTCCCTCGATGCGCGTGAGCGGCGCCACGCCGCCCACGAGGTTCAGGCTCTGCCACGCAGGGTTCACCTGAAACGGGCGCAGGGCGAGGAAGAGGCGAACGCGGCCGCGAGCGGCCACCGGCGTTCGCGACCTCGTAGCGGCTCACCAGCGTGCTGCGTCCCGCAGACCCGGCGGCGAAGGCCGTGATGCGTAGCTCGCAGCTCCGCCGTTCTCCACTCGACCGACGGGATCGGCAGGTGGCCGTCCGCTAGGTCGAGGCGCCGCTCGACGTCTGCCCAGGTGACGAGACGTTCGTCGGCCCAGAGAAAAGGCTCGATGGAGAACGATTCGGCGTCGACCTCCAGCGCTCCGTCCTCGCTGAGGAGCCCCTTGCTGCTCGTCGCCGTCGGCGCCGACCAAAGCCCAGTAGGCTTGCTCGTTCAGCAGATGACGCGGGAAGAGGCCGCGACGCGCCTTGCGAGCCACCGCGCCGATGTAGCGCGCCGGCGAGACCGCGAGCTCGAGCGGCACGATCTCGACGCGCGACACCGCCGGAGCGGAGCCAGGCGAGAACTCGATGCGCGCGAAGCGTCCCTCTCCATCGGACGTGCGCAGCCAGCGCCGACGTCTCGCGCCGCCCCGGTCTTCGGCGAGAGGCTTCCAGTGAACGGCGTCCTCCGAGGCGAGCAGACGACTGTCCGGAACGCCGGTGGGGCCGGCGACGTCGATCACAACGCCGCCGAACTCGGAGGAGCGGCCGAGGTCGAGCTGGATCCAGGGGCCCGCGTCGCCTGAGGCGGGGCTCCAATGAGTACGCGGATCTTCGTCGAGCACGCCCTCGGACCCGTGGCCGCTGGCCGAGGTCGACGCCGCCACGGCCTCGATCCGCGGCCGTGTCGCTGAGAGGTCGCGAGGCTCGATGCGCAGCTCCTCGATCCATAGCGTGCCAGACCCGCCAGTCCCTGCGGCGAGCGCGATCTCGACGGCGCCCACGCGCTCGGGCTCGCCGCCGCTCGCGGGGCCCCACGCGAAGTCGAGGCTCGCCTTGCGCAAGACCACGTCCTCGGCCTCGCTCGGGGCGGCGAAGTCGGGCCGGCGCCACCACCAGACGTTGGCGCCGCTCGGATCGACTAGCTTGAGCTGCAGCTGATTCGCCGGGGCGGCGCCGCGCAACCGGAGGACGACGACGTAGTGCGCCGGCAGAACCACCGCGCATTCGCGCCGAGCGATCACCCAGCTCGTGGGTCCGACGAGATTGAAGTCGATGCGCAGCGCGGCGCCACGCGGGCCGGGCTCGGCAGAGAGCGCCACGGTCGACCCGTCGGCCGCGGTTGACGTCCATTGCCCGAGCGCCGCGGCCTCGCCGTTCCAGAGCACGAGCGGGTCGGACATGGCCTCCGTCATGTGGTCTGTAGCGACGCGCGTCCTTCGTTGCTCGTCGCCATCGTCCAGCAGCGCGCGTGGTACCGCGCCACGACCGCGCGGTTGGTCATCGACATGACCGTCGCCTTGGGAAGCCTCGCTGCCAGAAGCTCGTAGACCCGCTTCTCCATCGACTCGTCCAGCGCCGCGGTGGCGTCATCCATGAAGATCCAGTCGGGCTCGTGTAGCAGCACGCGAGCGATGGTGAGCCGCTGCTGCTCGTCGTCGGTCAATTGCTGGTCCCATGGTGCCGTATCGTGAAGGTGAGTCTCCAACCGTGCGAGCTCCAAGAGTCGTAGCACCTCGCAGACCTTCTCCTCGGCGAACGTATCCGCCGGCGCCGGATAGGACACGATGTCGCGCAGTGTGCCGATCGGCAGATAGGCGCGCTGCGTGAGGAACATCGGGCGGGCCCGAGCGGGCATCTCGATGCGGCCAGTACCGAACGGCCAGATGCCGGCAATGGCCCGAAACAGCGTGGTCTTGCCGGCGCCCACAGGGCCGAGCACCGCCACTCGGTCACCCGCGGAGAGTGTCGCGTCGGTCGGCTCGAGCAGCTCTCGACCGTCCGGAAGCCGCAGGCACAGGCTGGCGAGTCGAAGAGTATCCCCTTCCACGGGCGTCAACTGGATCCCCTCGGGGCGTGTCAGGTCGGCTTCGGCGGCGTCGATGACGTCTGCGAACGTCGAGAGACGCTCGACGCTCGCGCGCCACTGGGCGATCTCCTGATAGGCATACACGAACCAGGCAAGCGCCCCCGACACTTGCCCGTAGGCGACCCGCGTCTCGATGACGCTGCCGAGCGTGAGCCACCCGGCGAAATAGGCGGGTGCGGCGATGAGCAGCGGCACGACTCCGTTGATCTGACCGATGGTCGTCGTGAGGATGCTGAGGTTTCGCTGCGCGGTGATCAGTTGCCACCAGTTGTCGATCACGTATCGAAAGCGCGCGAGCGCGCCCTTCTGCTCGAACGTGGCGCCGCGGGCCAGAGCCACCGCCTCCGCGTTGTCGCGAAAGCGCACCAGCCCGTAGCGGAAGTCCGCCTCGACGCGCTGCTTGTTGAAGTTGATCGGCACCAACGGACGTCCGACGAGATGGGTGAGCCCCATGGCCACGAACGAATAGACGACGGCGATCCACAGCATGAGCCCGGGGATGTGGACCGGTTTGCCGCGCACGTGCAGCGGCCAATCGGCGGAGAGATTCCACAGCAACCCGGCGAAGGAGCAGAGGGTGGCCACCGCGGCGAGCAGGGAAAGCGAGAGGCCGAGGCCGCTCGCCACGTAGTTGCGGATGTCCTCGGCGATGCGCTGGTCGGGGTTGTCGGCCTCGTCGGGATGGCACTCTTGCTGGCAGTAGGCCTGCGGACCGACCCAGCGCTCGAGATAGTGAGCGGTGACCGATTCTCGCCAGTGCATCTCCAGCCACTGCCTGACGTAGATGCGGTAGGCCGACACGAGCACGAAGGCGAGCACGATGCCGAAGAATCTCGCCATGGCCGCGAAGAATTCCGACGTCTGCTTGTCCTGTATGGCGTCGCCGACGTGCTTTTGCGCCGTGGCGATCAGCACGTTCCCATAGACGGTGCCGAACTCGAGGGCGATCGCCAGAGCGAGGAGGAAGCCTCCTTGCTTCGCGGCGGGCGACGTCCAGTAGATTCGCGTCAGCCGCCACAGATTGCGCGCAAACCGCCCGCCGAAAATGGCGTGCGACTGCGACTGCGGCACCGCCTGCCCCTCCACCTGCACCCGCCCCGGTATAGGGCAGGCGGGCTTGCTGGAGCAAGAATGATGAAGACGCGCCCACGGAGACTTTCCCCGGGGCAAAGCTTTTCCGAAGACTCGATCGCTCGCCAGGGGAGGTCGAGTCTGTTACGGCGATCGCAACGAAGGAGCCCGCATGAGTCCCTCCAGTAAACCACTCAACGAACGACCGGCATGGAACGCCCTCGGTACCCACTACGAGCAGATGCGCCATCGACACCTACGCGATCTGTTCGCCGCCGACCCCCGTCGTGGCGAGCGGCTGGCGGCCGAGGCGGCAGGCCTCTACCTCGACTACTCGAAAAACCGCATCACCGACGACACCATCAAGCTGCTCGTGCAATTGGCCGAGGAATCCGGCCTGAGCGCGCGCATCGAGGCCATGTTCCGCGGGGAGAAGATCAACATCACCGAGCACCGAGCCGTGCTGCACGTGGCTCTGCGCGCACCGCGGGGAACCTCGATCGTGGTCGACGGCGAGGACGTCGTACCGCAAGTGCACGCCGTGCTCGACAAGATGACGGACTTCTCGAATCGGGTTCGCAGCGGCGATTGGAAGGGGCATACCGGAAAGCGTGTCCGCAACGTCATCAACATCGGCATCGGCGGGTCGGACCTCGGGCCGGTGATGGCCTACGAGGCGCTACGGCACTACAGCGAGCGCTCGATGACCTTCCGCTTCGTTTCGAACGTCGACGGCATCGACTTCGTCGAAGCGACGCGCGACCTCGATCCGGCGGAAACGCTCTTCATCGTGTCGTCGAAGACCTTCACGACGCTGGAGACGATGACCAACGCGCAGAGCGCCCGCAGCTGGTCGCTCGCTGGACTCGGCGGCGATGTCAAAGCCGTAGCGAAGCATTTTGTCGCCGTCTCGACGAATGCCGAGAAAGTGTCCGCGTTCGGCATCGACACGGTGAACATGTTCGGCTTCTGGGACTGGGTGGGCGGCCGCTACTCGATGGACTCGGCGATCGGCCTTTCCACGATGATCGCCATCGGCCCGGACAACTTCCGCGCGCTGCTCGATGGCTTCCACCAGATGGACGAACATTTCCGCACCGCGCCGTTCGAGAGAAACTTGCCGGTGCTGATGGGGCTGCTGTCGGTCTGGTACAACGACTTTTTTGGCGCGCAGACGGTGGCGGTGCTGCCGTACGAGAATTACCTCAAGCGATTCCCGGCCTATCTGCAGCAGCTGACGATGGAGAGCAACGGCAAGCACGTCACGCTCGACGGCAAGCCGGTCGCTCTACGATACCAGCCCGATCTACTGGGGCGAGCCGGGGACCAACGGCCAGCACTCGTTCTACCAGTTGATCCATCAGGGCACGCGGCTGATCCCGTGCGACTTCATCGCGTTCGCGCACGCGCTGACGCCGCTCGGCCGACACCACGACATGCTGGTGGCGAATGTCCTGGCGCAGGCAGAGGCGCTGGCGTTTGGCAAGACGCCCGAGGAGGTGAAGGCGGAAGGCACCCCGGACTCGCTGGTGCCGCACCGCGTGTTCGAGGGCAACCGGCCGTCGAACACCATACTCGCCGACCGGCTCACACCCGAGACGCTGGGCAAGCTCGTCGCGCTCTACGAGCACAGTGTCTTCACCCAGGGCGTCGTCTGGAACATCAACTCGTTTGACCAATGGGGTGTGGAGTTGGGTAAGGCGCTGGCGCAAGCGATCATTCCTCAACTCGAAAGCCCGGCCGCTCCCAAGCTCGAGCACGACAGCTCCACCAACAACCTGATCCGGCGCTACCGAAAGATGAAAGGCGCGCCGTGAGTACGACGGGCTTGAAGGAACAACAGCGGCGGAAGATCAAAACGCAGGCCGGATTCCTCGCGGCGCTGGACCAAAGCGGCGGCAGCACACCCAAGGCGCTGCTCGCGTACGGAATCAAAGAGAATGCATGGTCCAACGACGAACAGATGTTTGTGCTCGTGCATCAAATGCGCGCCCGCATCATGACCAGCCAGAGCTTCAACGGCGACCGGATTCTCGCCGCGATCCTGTTCGAGGGCACGATGGACAGGGACGTCGAGGGGCAAGCGAGCGCGGACTATCTTTGGAACGTAAAACGCGTCGTGCCGTTTCTGAAAGTGGACAACGGTCTGGCCGACGAGAAGGACGGTGTCCACTTGATGAAGCCCATGCCGGGGCTGGCTGCGCTGCTCGACAAGGCCAACGCCAAGCGCATCTTCGGAACCAAAATGCGCTCCGTCATCAACCAGCCCAACCGAGCCGGCATCAAGACCGTGGTCGATCAGCAGTTCGAGGTGGCGGCTGAAATTCTCGCTGCAGGCCTCGTGCCGATCGTCGAGCCGGAAGTGGACATTCATTGCCCGGAGAAAGCCGGAGCCGAAGTGTTGCTCAAAGCCGCTCTCCTCGAGCACCTCGACAAGCTGCCGGCGGATCAGTCGGTCATGGTGAAGATCACGCTGCCAGAGCAGGACGACTTTTACGCCGATTGCGTCCAGCATCCGAAAGTACTGAAAGTGGTCGCGCTTTCGGGAGGGTATTCAAGGAAGGAAGGCAACGACCGCCTGCGCCGGAATCACGGCGTCGTGGCGAGCTTCTCGCGGGCGCTGGTGGAAGGATTGTCAGTCCGACTATCCGATGCGGAGTACGATGCCACGCTGGACGGAGCCATTCAGAGCATCTTCGAGGCGTCGATGACCTGATGGGGACGTTCCTACTTTTCTTACGTTTCACAAGAAGCAGAACGTAAGAAAAGTAGGAACGTCCCCGATCATCGAGATCATCATGAAGCAGCCGCAGCGGGCGTTCGCCGACGCCGCCGACTACCATGTCGAACGTGTCGAGGCCGGCGATGGAAGGGTCGTATTGCAATTTGCCGGCGCACTCCGCTTTCGGCAATGCTTCCGATCCTGGACCGACGTCGAGAAGATGGCGCGCGTGCCCGCGTCCCGTGTCGATCTCGATCTGGCTGGCCTCGAGCACTTGGACGGCGCGGCGACCGCGCTTCTACTCGAGTTGCGCGCCGAGCTGGTGCGCGCTGGGACGGCTTCCGAGATCGTGGGCGCGCGCGGGCCGGTGCTCGCGATGCTCCAGCTCTACGGCACGCACGCGCCGCGGCCGAGCGTGCGCGAGCCGCCGAAGCCCATCGGCATCCTCGACCAGATCGGGCGCGAGACGATGGCGCTGCTCGGCGAGAGCAACGGGCTCGACTTCGTCGGCGACGTCGTGGTCGCGGGCCTGCGAGCGCTGCGTCGTCCACGGCGCATCAACTGGCGCGACGTGCCGCGTCTGATGGAGCGCGCCGGCGCCGACGGCATCCCGATCGTGCTGATGATCAACTTCCTGGTCGGGCTCGTGACCGCCTTCCAGGCCGCGATCCAGCTGAAGCAGTTCGGCGCCAACATCTTCGTCGCCGATCTCGTCGGGCTCTCGGTCACCCGCGAGCTCGCGCCGCTGATGACGGCGATCATCGTCGGCGGGCCGCTCGGGCGCGGCCTTCTCGGCCGAGCTCGGCACGATGCGGGTCTCGGAGGAGATCGACGCGCTGCGCACGCTCGGTCTCGATCCCTTTCACTTCCTGGTGTTTCCGCGCGTGCTCGCGCTCGCGCTCGTGCTGCCGCTGCTCACGATCCTCGCCGACGTGATCGGCATCGCCGGCGGACTGCTGGTCGCGATGCTCAGCCTCGACCTCACCTTCCACGCCTATCTGATCGAGACGCAGAAGGCGCTCGAGCTCTGGGACGTCTTCTCGGGCGGCATCAAGGCAGCCGTGTTCGGCTTCAACATCGCGCTCATCGCCTGCCAGCGCGGTCTCGCGACGCACGGCGGCGCCGAGGGGGTCGGGCGCTCCACCACGTCGGCGGTCGTGACCAGCCTCTTCGCGATCGTGGTCATCGACGCGATCTTCACGGTGCTCTTCCATGCCTTCGGGTGGTAACGACACACGTCATCGAGGTCGAGCACCTGACCATCGGCTATGGGGACCGGCCGGTGTTGGAGGATCTCGATCTTCGAGGTCGCGCCCGGCGACGTGTTCGCGATCCTCGGCGGCAGCGGCTGCGGCAAGTCGACGTTGCTCCGCCATCTGATCGGGCTCGAAGTACCCGATGGCAGGTACGATCCGGATCGCGGGTGCGCCGGCACCGAGGGAGGGGGTCGCACCGCCGTACGGCGTGCTGTTCCAGTCGGGGGCGCTCTTCGGCTCGATGACGCTCTCCGAGAACGTCGCGCTGCCGCTACGCACCTGGACGAACCTCGACGCCAACCGCGATCGACACGATCGTGCGCGCCAAGCTGCGACTGGTCGGGCTCGAGGGCTTCGAGAACCACCTGCCGGCCGAGATCTCCGGCGGCATGAAGAAGCGGGCCGGGATCGCACGCGCGCTCGCGCTCGACCGCCCCCTGCTCTTCCTCGACGAGCCGTCGGCAGGTCTCGACCCGGTGAGCTCGGTCGAGCTCGATCAATTGATCTTGACGCTGAACCACAGCCTCGGCATGACCACGGTCATCGTCACGCACGAGCTCGCAGAGCATCTTCGCGATCGCCGACGCAATGCATCATGCTCGACCGCGATCACCCGCGGCATCATCGCGCGCGGAAATCCCGTCGCGCTGCGCGACGATAGCGACGATCCGCGCGTGCGCGCCTTCTTCAACCGTCAAGCGCACGCGGCATGAGGCAGACGACCGCGACCAATCACTGGAAGCTCGGACTGTTCGTCGTCGCCGCGCATCATCGCGATGCTGGCAGCGCTCTTCTGGCTCGGCGCCCGCCGCTTCCAGCGCGACTCGTTTCCGGTCGGTCAGCTACTTCGACGAGTCGGTGCAGGGGCTCGACGTCGGCTCGCCGGTCAAGTTCCGCGGCGTCACGGTCGGGAACCGTCGCCGACATCACGATCGCGCCCGATCATCGCCACGTGCAGGTGACCTCCGACATCTACGTCGATGCGCTGACGCGCCTGGGGCTTCTCCAGGCGACGCCGAAGGTCGGCGAGCAGTTCATCGACCCGAACCTGCGCGTGCAGCTCGCCTCGGCGGGCATCACCGGCGTTCGCTTCCTGCAGACCGACTTCTTTGACGAGTCGCGGTATCCGCCGCCGAAGCTGCCCTTTCCGGTCCCCTGGAACTACGTCCCGTCCGCTCCCTCGACCTTGAAGGGCATCGAGGAGACCGTGGTCGAGATTCTCGCTCGCTTCCCGACACTCGAGAAAGGGGTGCTCGATACCGCCGCCGATCTTCGCAAGGCGCTTGCGTCAATCGGGGAGCTGACCGGAAAGCTCAGCGCAGACGACGGTGCACTGAACATGTTGCTCGTCCAGTTGCGGAGCGCAGCGAAGCGGGTCGAAGTCGCGCTCGACGATGCCAAGCTCGGCACGACGACCGCCTCGCTGCGTGAGACTTCCGATAGCGTGGGCCATGCGGCGGCGGACATCGGAGACGTTCGTCAGGAGCTGCGCGAGGCTCTCGTGGCGCTACGCGAGACACTCGAGTCCATTCGTACGCTCGCCGACGCGGTCGAGCGCGACCCGAGTATCCTCGTGCGGGGGGCACGGGGGGACACGCAACCTCAGGCGCACGAGCATCGATGAGCCACCGAGGGGGTTTGCTGCTGTCACTCGCGCTGGCCGGCTGCGTATTTCGCTCATCCGACGCACCACGGTACTTCCGTCTTGATTCGGTGGCGCTCTCGTCGGAATCAACCTTCGATGACAGTGCGCCGGCCAAGGTCATTCGCCTGCGTGCCGTACGCGCGCGACCGTTTCTGCGTGAGCGGATCGTTTGGCGAACCCCGACGGAGTACGGGATGTACGAACAACGCCGCTGGAGCGAGCTGCCCCAAGCCTACGTCGAGCGCGCAATCGCGTCGGCCCTCAAGCATCAAGCGCACGTCGACCTCTCCGATGATGCGCGGGGCTTGACACTGTACGCGAATGTCACGGCATTCGACGAAGTCGTAGCCCCGACGCACGTTGCCAACGTGGCGGTCGACATAGCGCTTACCGATCGCCACCGGTCACCGTCTCCTGGAGCGGGCATTCTCCGCGGAAGCTCCTATCTCCGATGACGATCCCGACTCGCTCGTGCGCGCCTTCGGCGCAGCGCTCGACGAGGTTTCGGGACAAGTCGCGCGGTCAGTGGCCGAAGTCTTGAAAGGTGAGGCCGCTAGCGACCTCCAAAAAGAACTGAGTAGCGCGCCGAGCCATCGTTCGGTAAGACCCGGCCACCGGCAGTCGAGAGGGATGCGATGACGCCTCAGGTCTTCCCGGTTCGCTTCGAGAGCCCGTCGGGCCTGAGCGTGCAGGTGAACGCGAACGGCTCGATCCGTCGCATCGATCACCGCGACATCATCCTCAACCTGTTCCTGGGAAGCGAGATCGAGGGCGGCCCGGCGAACGTCTATCTTCGCCGCCACGGGGCCGTCGATCGAGTCGATTCCGCTGCTCGGGCCACGGAGTCCGGCGGTCGTCTGCGTGGACGAGCACGGGCTCACGGTTCGACGGCGAGTGGAACGACGTCGCCTTCACGCTCTCGCTGACCTTGGCGCAGTCGGCGCCTGCCTGGCTGTGGCAAGGCACGCTGGAGAACAAGGGCAAGGACCGCCGTGCTCGTGGATCTCGTCTACGCGCAAGACCTGGCGCTCGCCGCGTACGGCGCCGTGCGCATGAACGAGTACTACGTGAGCCAGTACGTCGACTACACTCCGCTCACCCATGCGCGCTGCGGCCACGTGCTGGCGGTGCGCCAGAACCTGTCGATGGGCGGCCGCAACCCGTGGGCGGTGATCGGTTCGCTCCGTCGCGCCGTCAGCTTCGCGACCGACGCGCTCGAGCTTCCACGGCCTCGCCACCCGCGCGGGCGAGATCGCCGCCGGTCTGCGCGCTACCGTGTTGGCGGGAAGGCGCCGGCAGCACGAGCACTCGATGGCGGTGATCCAGGATGCGCCGTTGCGGCTCGAACCGGCGACGTCGCATCGACTACGGCTTCTTCGGCTGGTTCGAGGAGCACCACGCGGCCGCGTCGTCGCCGGCCGACTTGACGTTCGTCGATCGCGCGCTCGGTGTCGCGAGGCGGAGGATCGGCCGCCGAGCCGCGTGGAGAAGGATGGCGCAGCGGCGACGCTGTTCAGCGCGCGTCCCGTGCTTGAAGAGCCTCGATCTCACCGAGGCGGAGATCACCGACCGGTTCGGCCGAGACTTGCGCCACGTCGAGCGCGAGGATGGCGCGACTCTGTCGTTCTTCGCCGGCGCCGATCGGCACGTCGTGCTCAAGGCGAAGGAGCTGAAGGTTCTCCGCCCGCACGGCCACATCATTCGCAGCGGCGATCATCTCGTCCCGGACGAGGCCTCGCTCACCTCGACGACGTGGATGGCGGGCGTGTTCCATTCGCTGGTGACGCAGGGGCACGTCAACATCAATCGCTTCCTGTCGACCACGCGTAGCTACCTGAGCCTCTACCGCTCCGGCGGGCAGCGCATCTTCGTCGAGCTCGACGGACGGCTACCATCTGCTGGACGTGCCTTCCGCGTACGAGATGACGCCGAACGGCTGTCGCTGGATCTACAAGCACGAGGGCGGCGTGATCGAGGTGCGCTCGTGGGCGCCGATCGACCGCCACGAGCTGCGACCTCTCGATCGAGTTCGTCGCCGGCGCTCCCTGCCGCCTGCTGGTGTCGCATCACGTCGCGCTCAACGGCGACGACGGCGCGGACGCGTTGCCCGCACATTTCCTCAGGGACGGCGACGGAGTCGTCATCCGACCGGCCGGCGACGGCGACGTCGCGCGGCGCTTCCCCGACGGCTTCTTCCGCATCGACGCCGGCCGCGGCACGACGATCGAGCGGGTGGGCGGGGACGAGGAGCTGTTCCTCGATGGACGCTCACGGCGGCAGCCATTCGTCACCGTGGTGATCGCGACGACCCGCGTCGGCCTTGCTGCGCATCACGGGTCATCTCGTCGCCGTGCCCGCGGTCGCCGAGCCGGCCGCCGATCGGAACGTGGCGGATCAGATCCAAGACCGATCGATTCTGGAAGGGCATGGTCGGACCGCTGGCGCTGCGACGCGCCGTCCCGGCGACGCGTCTCGAGAAGTCGCACCGACTGCAGGGACATCCTTCCGTGGCTGGCGCACAACGCCATGATTCACTACCTCGCGCCGCGCGGATTGGAGCAGTACTCCGGCGGCGGCTGGGGCACCCGCGACGTGTGCCAGGGTCCGGTCGAGATGCTGCTCGCGCTCGGCAGGTGGGAGCCGCTGCGCGACCTGCTGCTGCGCGTCTTCAAGACGCAGAACGCCGACGGCGACTGGCCGCAATGGTTCATGTTCTTCGAGCGCGAGCGCGGCATTCGCCCGGCGGATTCGCACGGCGACATCGTCTTCTGGCCACTGCTGGCGCTGGCCCAGTATCTCATTGCGTCGGACGACGCGTCGATTCTCGACGACGTCGTGCCGTTCTTTCATCCCGAGGGCGACGACCGCGCCGAGAAGGCGACGATCTGGGGACACGTCGAGCGCGCCCTGAAGGTGATTGCCGAGCGCGTGATCCCGGGAACGAGCCTGGCCGCCTACGGCCACGGCGACTGGAACGACTCGCTGCAGCCGGTGGATCCGGCGATGTGCGAGCGGCTGTGCAGCGCGTGGACGGTCACCCTGCACCACCAGACGCTGACGACCCTGGCGAAGGCCTTGCGGCGCGCCGGGCGCGTCGCTCGCCGCGGAGTCGCTCGAGGCGTCTGCACGGTGCGTGAAGGATGATTTTCACCGCCTGCTGATCGCCGACGGGACGATTCCCGGCTACGCGTACTTCCAGAGCGACGGCAGCGTCGACTACCTGCTTCACCCGCGCGACGGAGCCACCGGCATCCGCTTCAGCTTGCTGCCGATGATCCACGCGATCATCAACGACCTGCTCACGCCGGAGCAAGCGGCGGCGCACGTCGACATCATCAAAAGGCACCTGCTCGCCGTCGACGGAGCGCGCCTGTTCGACCGTCCGTTTGCCTACCACGGCGGCCCGCAGCGCTACTTCCAGCGCGCCGAGAGCAGCACGTTCTTCGGCCGCGAGATCGGCATCATGTACACGCACGCGCACCTGCGGTACGCGGAGGCAATGGCACATTACGGCGACGCCGACGCCTTCCTGCTCGCGCTGCGCAAGGCCAACCCCGTCGCTCTGCGGTCCGTCGTGCCGGCGGCCCAGCTGCGGCAGGCGAACTGTTACTACTCGAGCTCGGATGCCGCGTTCCTGGATCGCTACCAGGCGCTGGCCGAGTACGAGAAGGTCAAGACCGGCGAGATTGCCTTCGAGGGGGGCTGGCGCGTGTACTCGAGCGGAGCGGGCATTGCGCTGCGCCTCGATCCACGAGTGCCTGCTCGGCATCCGCCAGGCGGAAGTCGACGCTCGTCCTCGACCCGGTGATTCCCAAGGCGCTCGACGGGTTGCGGGCCGACGTCGAGCTGGCCGGGAAGCCGGTGAGCGTGGTGTACCGGACTGCCGAGCTGGGATACGGGCCGACGGCGGTCACGCTCAACGGCACGGCGCTGCCCTTCGATCGCGAGGCCAATCCGTACCGAGCCGGAGGGGTGGAGGTGTCGATGGCCGCGGTGCGCGGGGTTCTCACCGATTCTGCGAACGTCCTCGAGATCGGGCTGCGGTGAAGTCACGCGCTACCGTTGCCGCCGTGGCGGTCCTCTTCGCGTCGATCATCGCGGCGGACGCTCGCGGCGAGGAGTCCCCCGTCGCCACCGTGACCGTCTCGGCGAGCCTTTCTGACTCGTACCTCGACGAGCGACTCGTCGAGGGCGTGCATGCGGTTTCGGGGAAGCAAGTACCTGCTGACGTTGCACGGCATCTCGGGATCGGCGTCGTCGGTGGGATCGGTCTTCGGGCTCCGCCGCCCGCGAGACATCGTCGGACCGTACACATCGACGGCCGACGGGATGCAAAACGAGTCCGGCGTCACGATCCGGTTCGAGCCCCCTCTCGAGACCCGCGGCCGCACCTTGCGCATCGAGCTCTCGTCTCGCGTCTACCCCAAGGCGTCGACCGGGCAAGGGGGCGACGTCGAATGAGGAGCCGCGCGACCGCGCGCCGAACACGGACGGTGCTCGCCATTCTTGCGGCGACATGGAGCGCAGCCTTGGCGCCGCCGTTCGCTACGGGAGCCGACGAGGACGGCGCTGCAAAAGCGGCCCCCGACGCCACGGTCACGTTTCGAGGACGGACGGCGACCTTTGGTGTGGGTTTCACATGGGGGGCAGCAACCCTCACATACAAGGGCGAGATCTATCCCGTTCGCGTCGACGGCTTCGTGCTCGGAGCGATCGGCGTCGCCTCCATGGAAGGCGTCGGCAAGGTCTTCGGGCTGAGCAAGGCCGAGGATCTCAACGGCGACTATACGGCTCTCAACGCCGGCGGCGCCTTCGGCGTCGGCTCGGGAAAGACGGTGATGCGCAACGCCAAGGGCGTACGCATCGTCTTGGACGCCACCTCGAAGGGGCTCTCGCTCGGCATCGGTCCCCGCGGCATCACTCTAACCGTCGGAGAGGCGGGCGGACCTCCGGCCGATGCCGGCGCACGACTGCCGGAAACGCTGGGGTTCGGGCAGGCACGCTTCGGTCCGCTGGCGCTACGGCCGACGCTCAACGCGCAGTTGGCCGGATTCGCCGAGGGCAACGCCGGCTTCGGCGGACAGTGGTCCTTCGGGCCCGTCGATGAGGCCGACGAATGGTTCGAGACCTCCAACGAGGTTGGTCTGAACGGCGCCTATGACACCGGGAAATACGGCACGTTCACGGCACGTGTCAGCGGCGTGTTTTCTCTCACCGGCGGCGGCGTCGACGCGGCGGTCTCCAACGGCAGCGAGATCAACAATCACAAGTACTCGCTGGAAAGCGGCTACCTCAAATGGCAGTCGGGCGACCTGTTCCCCGGCCTCGGCTTCAATGCACTGGAGATCAGTGGCGGCAACCAGAACTATCAGGTCTTCGATGGTCTGCTCTTCTGGGATGGCGGGCAGGACGGTGGAGAGCGCGGCGCGAGTTGGCTGTCGCCTCGGAAGGCCTTCCGCGAGACGGGAATCGTGCACCTCGAGACCGCGGATCTCGTGCTCGAGGGCGCGCACCTAAAGTACAATGACGATCCCGATACCGAGACCCGCCTCGCCGTCGGCCGAGCCGAGTACGCGAAGAACGACTGCGTGATGAAGTACCTGAAGCTCGGCCTCGTGTACTTCAAGATCTACGACTCGAAGACCGCCTCGCGCGACGGCATGAACGGCGTCTACGGCTATCACGAGGCGACGCCGCTACGATCTCTACCGGACCTCTCGTACACCGCGTCCTACGTCTGGGAGAGCAACTCGAAGAATTCGGGCTTGAAGAACGCCGTCGCGTGGTACGCCGGACCCGCGTATCAGCTCTCGAATCTGCCGTGGCAGCCGCAGCTCTCCTATCGCTATGCGTCGTTCAGCGGCGGCGGCACCAAGGCCTTCGATCCGCTCTTCGCGGGCTTCACCGACTGGGGCACGTGGTTTCAGGGAGAGATTCTCGGCGAGTTCGTGCTTTCCAACAGCAACCTTGACTCCCACCAGGTACGGCTCAAGCTCGCGCCGAGCGAGGTCGTGACGCTCAACCTCATCTACTACAAGTTCCTTCTCTACGATCAGAACCAGGATTTCGGCACGACCCCGTCGCGCGTCAGCAGCAGCTCGCTCGCCGACGAGGTGGATATCATTCTCGACGTGTCGCCGGCCAACTGGTGGTCGATGACGGCGACGTTCGCCTTCGCCGTTCCGAACGACGGCTTCCGCGAAGCCGTGCACGGGTCCGCGACCTGGCTGAGCGGCATGCTCTACACGAACTTCAACTTCTGAGGACCTTCACGATCGTTCGTTAGGGTTTGGCGAGATCGCCCGTACTGACGGCGAAGGCGGCGGCTCGCGTCCACGCCTCGGCGCGCGCCGCCTGCTCGAGCGCCCGCGCGCGCGCGAGGCTACGCTGTGACTCGCGCACGTCTGGAAACGTCGCGAGTCCGTGCTTGTAGGACTCGGAGGTAGCCGCCCAGGCCTTCTCGGAGGCGGCCAGTAGTGCGGCTGCGGCGCGCTGCTTGGCGAGGGCGACCTTGGCGTCGTTGTACGCAGTCCAGACCTGGCGGACCGCCTTCTCCTTGGCGTGATGCAGCTCGTCCTGTGCTTCCTTCTGCCGCGACTCCGCCAGGCTCAATTTGTTGCGGCGCTCGAAGCCCTCGAACAGATCCCACTCGAAGCGAAGCCCGGCGCTGTACTGGAGGTCAGCCACGCTCTGGTAGGGACTGTCCTCGACCGAGAGCTCACCGATGTTTCCGCCGACCTCGCTGCGCACGGCGAGGCGTGGCCAATAGCTCGCGCGCGCCTCGCGCACCTCTGCTTCCTTGGCCTGGACGCCGGCCAGCAACGCGATCAAGTCGGGGCGCTGCGCGAGCGCTCGATCGACGGCTTCGTCGACGGACTCCGTGAGCTCCGGGGGCAGCGGCTGCTGCGAGACGTCGACGATTTGGATCGGCGTGTACGGCGCGATGCCGACGCTCTCGAGCAGCGTCATGCGAGCATTGTGCGCGGTGGCGTTTGCATCCTCGAGCTCGTAGTTCGCTCGCGCAGCTTCCTCGTCAGCTTGCAGGACCTCCGGCTGAGTGGCGAGCCCACGGTTTTTGCGGGCGACCACCGACTCTTGCAGCGTGCGCGCAGAGTCGAGCGCGGCGCGGTCGGCGTTCACTTTGCCGCGCGCCGCGGTGAGCGCATAGAAGTCCCGAGTGACGTTGAACACGACCTGCTGGTGCTTGGCGTTGAAGCCGGCGTTAGCTTCCACGATGAGCGCCTGCGCCCCATCCACCAGCGCCTGGCGACGGCCGAAGTCGAGCAGCAGCCACTCCAAGTCGAGTGCGGGAATGACGAAGTGCGTATCGGCGCGGAAGACCCCACCCGGGACGACCGTCTCAGGAATGGGTAGGGGAACGGACGCGATCGCCGCAGTCGCAGCCGCGGCGAGCCGGGGATAGTACGTCCCCTCGGCCAGGCCGGCGGCGAGCGCGGCCTGCCGGGCGTGCTCCCAGGCGATGCGGGTTTCGGGGTTGGTACGCTGCGCGATGTCGATGAGCCCGTTCAGGTCGTAGGTCTTCTGAGCGTCGACGTCCACCGCCTGCGGCGGCTCCTCAGGTTTGGCGGAGGGCGGGATGCTCGGCGCGTGCACCAGCTCCGGACCTCTCCAGGGGCGGTCTGGCGAAGGCGGCGTATTCGCGAAGGGCTCGTACGCGGCGCACGCGGCGAACAAGCACGCGACGGTGGTGAGCAGGAACGGCGCCCCCGATCGACGCTTCTCTCGACGTCGTTCGTACGGGTTCACGCGGAAAGCCTCCGGACCCCAGCCGCTCGAGGCGCGGCACGAGCTCGCGATAGAGCGCCAGGCGGCTCTCGACGTGAGCTGCGATCTGCGGCGTCTGCGAGTCCACGGAATTGCGGCTTGCATGACCCCGGTGACGTCCGCGAGCGACGCACGCAGGTCTGGAAGATCACGAGACGCGAGAGCCTCGGCCCGATCGGCGAGGACGTCGAGACTTTGGGCCACCACGGCGTCGAAGCGCCGCGTGCCGACGACGAGTGCCTGCGGCAGATCGCTCGGTGCCACGTTGGGGCGCTGGGTCGCCACCGCCAGCTGCGTCACGAAGGCCGCTTGAGCTTCGCTCGTCGCAGCTCGGAAGCTTTCCCGAGCTGCTGCAGCCTTCGCCGTTTCGCCCCACTCGAAGGCACCTTCTTCTGCCGACTGGCTGCGCCGCCGCGAAGTTGACGCGACCGCCAGCTGGCGCAGGTGCTGGATCTCGTCGGCGACCACCGTCTGATCCTCGCTGCGACCGCCGACCCTGGCGAGCTTGGCCATCGTGCGCAGCGCGGAGGCGAGACCGCTCCACATCGCCGTGCCCGCTTGCACCGGCCAGATCGAGAGGAACACGAGCGTGATGACCGAGTTGCCGAGCAGGATACCGACCAGCCGATCGCGAATCGTCTCGAAGTACCAGCTCGGCGCGAAGCCCTGAATCACGCACACGAAGAACGCGAACGCGATCTGCACGCCGACGTAGGAGATGCGCGCGCTCCCCAGATAGACCCACGCGGCCACTGCGCTGCCGGCGGCGACCAGCAGCGCCAGCGAAGTGATCGATTCCATGCTCGGGACGACTAGCAGGATCGCCAGGAACCCCATGGCTGCGCCGGTCAGCGCCCCGGCGATGCGCAGCGTTCCCTTCTGCACTGTCGCGCCTTCGCTCGTGAGCCCGACGATCATGCAGGTGACGATCGCCGTGCGGATTCCTTGCCAGTCGGCGGCGCTCTGCAGCACGTAGCAGATCATCACGGCGAGCGCGCCTTTGAGCGCGTAGCGGACGTACTCAGGGTTCGTGAACGCATCCGCGACGAAGAGCCCGTGGTGCTCCGGCGCGGGCGCGGCGACATCGGCAGCCTCGGGCCCGAGCACCTGCTGAAGCAGACGCGACGACGCGCTCGAGCTCCACGATGACCGGCAGCATGACAGAGGGGCCGGTGATCGAGGATGTGGGGCCGACGGTCGCCCGCGCGAATGTCAGCGGCTCGCCATCCTCGAGAGCACGCTTCACGAATGCGCAGGCGGTAGCCAATGCGCTCTAGCCGCTCGCGCTCGCCGGCGCGGGGCTCGACCGAGAGGACGTCCAGGGTGGCGGCGGCGGTGACGAGCCGGTCGAGTAGCGTGATCGTGACGCTCTGCTGAGCGTGGCGCGCGCGAATGAACGGATGCACGATCTCGGCGCTGCGCAGGAGCGTCAGCAACCGCGCGATTCCCGACGTTGCGAACCGAGCCGCGCTCCAGCCCGGCAGCCGGTGCTTCCGAGGCGGCGGTCGATCGCGGCTCCGGCGGCGCTGCACGCGCGTCACCGAGCTCGTCGCGCAGCAGCTTCGCTGGATCGGTCGGCGCGATGAGCAGGTTGGCGGCGACCGCGCCCGCGATGCCGAGCGCGAATACCGGCCAAAGCCAGAGCGTGAGCCGCACCATCATCTCGGGAACCGGGACGAAGTCCGGCACCGTCAGGACGACGAGTCCAGATGAGTCCGAGCAGAAAACCCAGGGTGCCGATCACGAACGTCCTGCGAAGGAAGAACCCGAGGGCAGCCATCGTGCCGATCAGGCAGAAGCGCAGCCAGGGCTGGTCCATCGCGACGAGCAGCAGGACGAGCGACAAGCGCGATCCCGATCGTGAGCGCGACCAGCGCCACGACCCCCGCCAGCAGCGTCTCGCCAGATTCCTCGAGCGCGATCTTGAAGCACGACCCAGACCGCGAGATGGGCCTCGGGTACCCGGAGCGTCATGCAGAGAACCAGCACCACCACGCAGGCGATGACGATACGGCAGGTGCGCGACGGCCGCGACCGGGGAACGGCGCCAGCTCGCGGCGCAGGAACTCCAGCAGCGGGCCGGCCTTGACGGCGCGCGGCTCGGCGTTCGGTCGTGCGGCGGAGATCGCGGCCATGAGCGTCGCGCTCAGTGCGTCTCGTCGGCGACGCGAGCGTCGGACCGGCTGCGAACGATCGCGACGGCCGAGGCGCCGACACGGAAGACTTCGGGCGGCTGCGGATTCTCGATGAGAATGCGCACCGGGAACCGCTGCGCGATGTGCACCCAGGAGAGCTCGCGCCGGATCTTGGGCACGCCGGGCGCGATCGGTTGGTCTTCGGGATTCACGGCCGAGCCGATTCCCTGCACCGTACCGCGGAAGCGGCGCCTCGGATCGGTCAGGACCCACACGTCCGCTTCCATTCCGGGAGCGATGCGGGCGAGGTCGGTCTCGCGATAGTTCGCTACGACGTACCATGCCCGTGTGTCGACCAGCGAGAACACCGGTGCGGGACCAGGCGCGACGAACTGGCCGACGGCGGTATGAAGGTTGACGACTGGGCGTCGAACGGCGCGCGCACGCGGCAAAAGCCGAGATCGAGCTCGGCTTTGCCAAGCGCCGCGTGCGCCGCGTCACGCTTGGCTTGGAGCGAGATCGAGGTGCCCACGTCCTGCTCGGCCTGATCCAGCTTTCGCCGCGCCTCGTCCAGGCCGGCCTGCGCCGCGAGCTTCGCGGTGCGCGCCTGATCGATCTTGTCGGGCGTCACGAACTCCTTCGCCAGGAGCGGCTCCAGCGCTCGCGAGGCTGTCGGTGGCGTTCTTCACCTGCGCCTCAGCACGGCGCACGCCGGCCTTCGCCGCCTCGACCGCAAAGCGCTGTCCCTCGATCTTCCGCTGCGTCACGTCGATCTCGCCGTCGAGCGCGGCCACGTCGGCGCGCGCGCGCTGCGAGCGCGAACTCGTACGGGCGCGGGTCGATGACGAACAGCAGATCACCTTGCTTGACGGTCTGGTTGTCGGCGACGTGGCAGCTCGGTGATCGTGCCGCTCACCTGCGGAACCACGTCGATGATGTCGGCCATCACGATCGCGTCGTCCGTCTGCGGATTGCGCACCACGCGCTCGACGACGACGATCGCGAGCACGAGCGCTGCGATGACGAGCCCGAAGACGACGAGTCGGCTGATGGAACGGCCCATGCCGATCCTTCAGCTCTCGAACACCAACAGCCAAGTAGCGAAGATGAGTATTGAGGCCAGGCTCAGGTAGGCGAGCGGCGCGGGGCGGAAATAGAAGCCGCGCCGTCGCCACGAGTAACCGACGGACGACCACCGTAAGCAGTAAGCCGACCACGATGCTGATCAACCAAGCCGGAAAGAAAGAACCGAGAATGCTCACAGACGGTGCCATGCGGCGACCGCTACGTCGCTGACAAGACGACGGCACCATTTGCAACCAAGCTCGTCAGCCGCCGAGCGCCACGGCGACGCCGACCAGCGCGAGCCCGATCGCCATCATCACCAAGCCGGTCAGGACGCGGTTCGCGTGGGCGTATCGGGCCCACTTGTGGCCGACGAGAAAGAGCATCGCAATCAGTAGAAAGTTGGAGACGCGCAGCGCGAGAGTCGGCTCCGAGAGGAAGAGGAACGGCAGCGCCGCCGGCAGGCAGGACACGAAGACCAGCCAGAAGCAGGCGACTGCGCCCCAGAGATCGTCCTTGATCACGTCGGTCGGCGGAACATCGGCATGGTTGAGGTACTCGAGGATCGCGCGGCACAGGAGCTCACGGTTCTCCGGCCCGGTGAGCATCTCCAGGCGCGGCTCGATTTCGTCGCGGACGACGTCGAGCGCGGCTCGCTCGTCGGGAGCGGCGCGAATCGCCCAGATGAAGTGCGCCTTCTCCACGCGCTCCGTCATGCAGTTCATGACGTACATCGCCGCGTCGATGATCCCCCAGGCGATGTTGCAGCCCAGTGCGGCGAAGAGCAGCTGGCGCACGCCCTCTGGAGCCTTCCTGCGCGGACAGTCCCGCGGTGAGCGTCACGCTCAGCACCATGATGAGCCCGAAGAGGATCTCGCCGAGCCGGCTGGCGGGATCGAGGTATCTCTCGATGAACCCCTCGGCCTTTTGCTTGTGGGCCATTCCCGGTCGCGACACACCCATCCTTGGTGGCGCCGATCGTGGGATCGGGCTCACGGCGACCTCGGTGCTGGCGTCGGTATGCCATCGGGGTCTTCGGACGAGCGCACGCCTCCAATCGCCTCGTACCGGTCCCCCGTAGCCAGAACGTCCGTACGCGCTCGCACAGTCAGGACGCCCGGCCCGCCGACGAGCTCGCTGGTGTTCCTCGATGCCATGTACGTCGCAGCGAGCAGCCGAGAACGCCAAGCCCAACGACGACGCAAACAATGCGCGAGCCCCGAGCACGACGCATTTTCATTGCGGCGTTCTTAGCCGCCCTAGGCTGAAGGTCAAGCAACCGAGGCCAAGGCAGCGATAGAATGCTGGGATTGGCACCGGCAGAGGGGACGCCTCACTAGCCCGATTCGCTCGTGACTGCTACGACGGGCGCCGAGCACCGGAGCGAGGTGCAAGTACAGAAGCGGCCGCTAGGGCGAGGAGCATCGCGAATGAGAAGCTGCGAAATTGGTCGTGCGACTGGCGGCGGGCGTCCCGCGATTGGTCGCTCCCCCGGAGGTTGCCGCTCTCGGCGCTGCCGCCATAGCGCTCACGCTCTTCGCTTGCAGCAAGCCCCCGCCTCCGCCTCCGCCCCCGCCGGATGTGGTCGTCGCCGAAGTGATCCAAAAGGACGTGCCCATTTACGCCGAGTGGGTCGGCACCACCGAGGGCAACATCACAGCTCAGATTCGAGCCCGCGTTCAGGGATATCTGCAGCAACGCAGCTACCAGGAAGGCACCCTCGTCCGCGCCGGTGACCTGCTGTTCCTGATCGATCCGCGGCCGTATCAAGCGGCGCTCGATCAGGCCAAGGGCGACCTCGGGCGCGCCGAAGCGACACGGACCAAGACGGAGCAAGACGTCACGCGCTATACGCCGCTGGCCGCCGAGAAGGCGATCAGCCAGGAGGAGCTCGACAACGCCATTCAGGCGAGCCGCGCCGCCAAGGCGGCCGTCGACTCGGCTCGGGCCGCGGTCGAGAAGGCGCAGCTGAACCTCGATTGGACGCAGATCAAATCGCCCGATCGACGGCATCGCGGGCATCGCCGTCGCACAAATCGGCGATCTCGTCAGCGAGAACACGCTGCTCACGACGGTGTCGCAGGTCGACCCGATCAAGGTCTCGTTCCCGATCAGCGAGCAGGAGTACCTGAAGTTCGCGGACCGAATCGACCTCAGCAAGCCGCAAGCAGACGCAGGCGACGCTCGACCTGATCCTCGCCGACGGCAGCGTCTACCCGGAGCGGGGGAGGGCCTCGGTCGCCAACCGCGAAGTCGACGTCAAGACCGGCACCATGACGATCGTGGCCCTCTTCCCGAACCCTCGCAACCTCTGCGGCCCGGCCAGTACGCGAAGGTGCGCGCGACCACCGAGACGAGGCAAGGGCGCCCTGCTCGTGCCGCAGCGCGCCGTGCAGGAGCTTCAGGGCAGCCTATCAGGTCGCCGTGGTCGGCGCCGACAACAAGGTCGCCATGCGCACGGTCAAGGCCGGCGCGCGGATCGGCGATCTCTGGGTCATCGACGAAGGCCTCAAGCCCGGAGAACGAATCGTCGTCGAGGGCCTGCAGAAGGTGCGCGACGGCGCGACCGTCAACCCGAAGCCGGCCGAGCCAGCGGCGAGCGCAAAGGCGGAGCCGGCGACGAGCAGTAGGCGGGAGCACGCCATGGCAGACTTCTTCATCCGGCGGCCGATCGTCGCGATCGTCATCTCGATCATCACGGTGATCATGGGGCTCTTCACGCTCAAGGGGCTGAGCATCGAGCAGTACCCGTTCCTCGCCCCGCCGACGATCCGCGTGACCGCGACCTACCCGGGCGCCTCGGCCGTGGCCGTGGAGCAGTCGGTGGCCACGCCGATCGAGCAGGAGGTGAACGGCGTCGAGAACATGATCTACATGAAGTCGTCCAACACCAGCGACGGCCGCATGCAGCTCGACGTCAACTTCGCGGTGGGCGTCAACCAGGACACGGCGAACGTTCTCACCCAGAACCGAGTCTCCATCGCCCAGGCGCGTCTGCCCCAGGAGGTCATCGCTCAGGGCGTCACGGTCAAGAAGATGAGCCCGAGCATCCTGATGGTGATCTCGCTCTACTCGCCGAACGGAAGCTACGACGCCAACTTCCTGATCAACTACTGCGGCATCAACCTGCGCGACCAGCTGCTGCGCATTCCCGGCATCGCCCAGGTCGATCTCTTCGGCGGCACCGACTACGGCATGCGGATCTGGATCAACCCCGACAAGCTCGCCAAGCTCGGCCTCACTCCCTCGGACGTCATCTCCGCCATCAAGGAGCAGAACCTGCAGGCTCCCGCGGGGCGCGTGGGAATGGCGCCCTCGCCCAAGGACCAGGAGTTCACCTACACGGTCGCCGCTCCCGGGCGCCTCGTCACCGACGGAGGAGTTCGAGAACATCATCATCCGCGAGACCGACACCGGCGCGATCATCCGCGTGAAGGACGTGGGGCGGGCGGAGCTCGGCTCGCAGGACTACAACTCCTTCGGCCGGCTGAACGGCAAGCCCGGCGGCGCGATGGCGGTCTATCTGCTGCCCGGGGCGAACCAGCTGAAGGCCTCCGAGGCGATCTACGAGACCATGAAGCACGCCAAGGAGATCTTCCCGCCGGACCTCGACTACAAGATCGTCTACGACACGACGCCGGCGGTGGAAGCGTCGATCGAGTCGATCGTCCACACCTTCTTCGAGGCGGTCGTCCTCGTCACGCTGGTCGTCTTCATCTTCTTGCAGAACTTCCGGGCGACGTTCATTCCGCTCGATGACCGTGCCGGTGTCGCTGCTCGGCACGTTCATCTTCTTCCCGCTGCTCGGCTTCTCGGTGAACACGTTGTCGATGTTCGGCCTCGTGCTCGCCATCGGCATCGTCGTCGACGACGCGATCGTCGTCGTCGAAGCCGTCATGCATCACATCGAGCACGGGCCTGGCGCCGAAGGAAGCGACGCAGCAGGCGATGAAGGAGGTGTCGGGCGCCGTCGTCGGCATCGCGCTCATCCTCTCGGCGGTGTTCATTCCCGTGGCGTTCCTCGGCGGTCTCACCGGCCGGATGTACCAGCAGTTCGCGCTGACGATCGCGATCTCGGTGCTGCTGTCGGCTTTCAACGCGCTGTCGCTCTCGCCGGCGCTGGCGGCGATGTTGCTGAAGCCGCACCACGCAAAGACCACGCGGCCTTCTCGGCAAGTTCTATTCGCTCTTCAACAAGGCGTTCGACGTGACCACGGGAGGGTACGTCAACTGGACGCGCCTCTTGGTGCGGCGCGCCGTGCTCACGATCGTCATCGTCGCTGGGGTCGCTGTCGGCGCCGGTCTCTTCGGCAGCGCGCTTCCCGCGGGCTTCGTTCCCGATGAGGATCAGGGCATCATGGGCATCAACGTCACGCTGCCGCCCGCCTCCTCGCTCGAGCGCACGAGCGCGGTCCTGGCGAAAGTCGAGCAGATCGTCGAAAAGACCGAGGGAATCGAGTCCTTCCAGACGATCGGCGGCTACGGCCTCGTCACCTCGACCTACCAGCCGAACTTCGGCACGCTCTTCGTTCGCCTGAAGCCGTGGGATGAGCGCCACTCCCGCCGAGCTGCACGTCAGCGGCATCATGGCGCGGCTACAGAAGGAGTTCTCCCGCATCCCGGACGCGATCATCTTTCCGTTCAACCTCCCGACGATCTCGGGCTTCGGCGCCGCGGCCGGCTTCAACTTCCTCCTCCAGGACCGCAGCGGCACGCTCAGCGTGGAGCAGCTCGGCGCGCTCAGCCGCCAGTTCATGGAGGCCGCGCGGCAAGCGACCCGAGATCGGCAACCTCTTCACCTCGTTCGATCCACGCTACCCGCAGGTCAAGGTCGAGCTCGACCGCGAGAAGGCGCGGCTGGTCGGCGTGCCGGTGAACGAAGTCTTCCAGGCGATGTCCGCGGTTCTCGGCGGCACGTACGTCAACGACTTCAACCGCTTCGGGCGCCTGTTCCGCGTCTACGTCCAGGCCGATTCGGACTACCGACGCAAGGCCGACGACATCGGCAAGATCTACGTGCGCAGCAAGACCACGGACCAGATGGTCCCGCTCTCCACGCTCGTCCGCATCAGCACGCCAGGACGGCACCGAGCTCATCACCCGCTTCAACATGTTCCGTTCCGTCGAGCTCAACGGGAGCGTCCGGGCGCGGCTACGCCTCGGGCCAGACGCTGGCGGCGCTCGAGGAGGTGTTCGCGCAGACGATGCCGAAGGAAATGGGCTTCGCCTACAGTCAGATGTCGTACCAGGAGAAGGTCGCACCGCCGGCCGGGCCCGACGTTCGTGCTCGCGATCGTCTTCGTGTTCCTGCTGCTCGCGGCCCTCTACGAGAGCTGGCGGTTGCCGTGGGCGGTACTGCTCGGCTCGCCGCTCGTCGCCCTCGGCTCGTTCTTCGGCGTCTGGCTCATGGGCTACGACAACAACGTCTTACGTGCAGATCGGCAACATCATGCTGATCGGCCTCGCCGCCAAGAACGCGATCCTGATCGTCGAGTTCGCCAAGGCCAAGCACGAGGAGGGCATGTCGGTCGAGGAGGCGGCGCTCGAATCGGCGCGGCTGCGCTTCCGGCCGATCCTGATGACCGCGTTCGCGTTCATCCTCGGCGTCGTGCCGCTGATGATGGCCAGCGGCGCGGGCGCGGGGGCGCAGAACGTCATGGGCACGGCGGTCTTCTTCGGAATGCTGGTCGCGACCTTCATGGGCGTCTTCCTCATCCCGGGCAATTTCGCCTTCGTGGAGGGCCTGGGAAAGAAGAAGAAGGCGAAAGCTCGAGGTCGCCGCCCCGGCAGTTCCCGCGCACGGACAGGCACATTCATGAAGAGCTCGCGGCTGGCGCTCGCAACCGCGGTCTTCCTGTCGCTCTCCGCCTGCGCGGTCGGCCCGAACTACACGCGGCCGACGGTTCAGGCGCCGCCCGACTACCGCGGCGCGGCCGCCCCGTCGGACGCAAAGTCCGTTCGCGGATCTGCCCTGGTGGGAGGTCTTTCAGGACCCGACGCTCAAGGGCCTGGTCGAGGAGGCGCTCGCCGCCAACTACGACGCTCGCATTGCCGCCGCGCGGGTCGAGCGGGCACGCTACAGCGTCGGCGTGACGCGGGCGGATCTCATGCCGCAGGTGGGCTACACGGGCGAGGCGGAGCGCGGCAAGTTCTTCGTATCCCCGGACCTGCCGAACCAGACCGGCAACGTATTCCTCGGCGCGTTCCAGATGGCCTGGGAGATCGACGTCTGGGGCCGCATTCGCCGCGCCACCGAGGCGTCGCTGGCCGATCTGTTCGCGAGCGAGGACGTTCGTCGCGGCGTCGTGCTCACCGTGATCACCGACGTGGCGCAGGCCTACTTCGAGCTGCGCGAGCTCGATCTCGAGCTCGAGATCGCCAAGCGCACGCGCGACGCGTTCCAGGGGACGCTCGACCTATTCACGCGACAGCTGGTCGGCGGAGTCGGAAACAAACTGGCGACCTCGCGAGCCGAGGCCGCGCTCGCCGACGCCGCGGCGACGATCCCGGACGTCGAGCGGCAGATCGTCGCCAAGGAGAACCAGTTGAGCATTCTGCTCGGCCGCCAGCCGGGTGACGATCGCGCGCGGCGCCGATCTCGGCGATCAGCCTCGTCCACCGGACGTCCCTCCGGGGCTGCCGTCGACGCTGCTCGAGCGCCGCCCGGACGTCCTGGCGGCGGAGCAGAACGTCGTGGCGACCAACGCGCTGGTCGGCGTCGCGGTCGCCGACTTTTTCCCGCGCTTCGGGCTCACTTCCTTGTACGGCGGGCAGTCGGGCGACATCGACAAGATCGTGAAGAGCGCCGGCAACGTGTGGGCGATCGGCGCCTCGATCACGGGCCCGCTGTTCCAGGGTGGAAGGCTCTACTATGGCTACAAGGGCAGCGTCGTCGACTGGCAGGCGGCGGTGCTCGCCTACGAGCAGACCGTGCTGAACGCGCTCGGCGATGTTTCCAGCGCGCTGGTGGCGCGGCAGAAGTTCGCGGCCGTGGCGAGTCGAGCGCAAGCGTCAGGTCGCGGCGCTTCAGGAGGCCGTTCGGCTGGCGCTGGTGCGCTACATGGGCGGCTTTGCGAGCTACTTCGAAGTGCTCGACTCACAGCAGGAGCTGTTTCCCGCCGAGATCTTGCTGGCGCGCAACGAGCTCAATGAGCTCGTTTCCGCCGTTCAGCTCTACAAGGCGCTCGGCGGCGGGTGGCGTCAGGAAGAGGCCGCGCATCCCGACGTCTATGTGCTACGGCGCGAGGTGCTCGACGCGGTCGTTCCCCAACAGGGGCGTGAGGCCCATCCGTAGCTCGTCCCTCTCGCCGATTCCCGTTTTGGGTGTGATCGCGCAGGTTCGCGCGTGAACTTGTCGAGAATTCTTCATGGCGGCGCTTGACCCCTCAGCGACCGATCAATAGCGACGAACCAAAGGAGAGAGCCATGGCGAAAGCACTGTCTGATAAGGAGCTCCGCCTCATCGACGCCTACTGGCGGGCTGCCAACTATCTCTCCGTCGGGCAGATCTATCTCTACGACAATCCGCTGCTGAAAAAGCCGCTGACCAAGGAGCACGTGAAGCCGCGCCTGTTGGGCCATTGGGGAACCACGCCGGGCCTGAACTTCATCTATGCTCACCTGAACCGGCTGATCACCAAGCACGACCTCGACATGCTCTACATCACCGGCCCGGGACATGGCGGGCCCGGGCTGGTCGCCAACGCCTATCTCGAGTCGACCTACAGCGAGGTCTATCCGAACATCTCGCAGGACGAAGAGGGCATGAAGCGCCTCTTCACCCAGTTCTCGTTCCCGGGGGGAATTCCGAGCCACGTGGCTCCCGAGACGCCCGGCTCCATCCACGAGGGCGGCGAGCTCGGCTACGCGATCTCGCACGCATACGGAGCGGCCTTCGACAACCCGGACCTGATCGTCGCCTGCGTCGTCGGCGACGGCGAAGCGGAGACCGGCCCGCTGGCGACGAGCTGGCACTCCAACAAGTTCCTGAACCCCGTCACCGACGGCGTGGTGCTGCCGATCTTGCACTTGAACGGCTACAAGATCGCGAACCCCTGCATCTTGGCACGCATCAGCCACGAGGAGCTCGACCACCTCTTCCGGGGATACGGCTACACGCCGCATTTCGTCGAAGGGCACGAGCCGAAGGCGATGCACCAGCTCATGGCGGAGAAGCTCGACGCGGTTCTCGAGGATATCCAGAAGATCAAGGCCGACGCTCGGCGGCGCGGCTTCAAGGGGCGCCCGCGCTGGCCCATGATCGTGCTGCGTACGCCCAAGGGATGGACTTGCCCCAAGGAGATCGACGGCAAGCGGACGGAGGACTACTGGCGATCCCACCAGGTGCCGATGGGCGAGATGCACGAGAAGCCCGCGCACGTGCGCATCCTCGAGCGCTGGATGAAGAGCTACAAACCGCAGGAGCTCTTCGACAAGGAGGGACGGCTCAAGCCCGAGCTCGCCGAGCTCGCGCCAAAGGGCACTCGCCGCATGAGCGCCAACCCTCACACCAACGGCGGCCTCGTGTTGCGCGATCTGCGCCTACCCGATTTCCGCGACTACGCCGTCCCGGTGACGATGCCCGGCGCGATCTCCGCCGAGTCGACGCGGGTCATGGGCAAGTTCCTGCGCGACGTGATGAAGCTCAACATGGAGTCGCGAAACTTTCGGCTCTTCAGTCCCGACGAGAACAACTCGAACCGCTGGCAGGACGCGCTGGAGGTCACCAACCGCGCCTGGGTCGCGGAGACCCTCGCGTGGGACGATCACCTTGCGCCGGACGGCCGCGTGATGGAGGTGCTGAGCGAGCACCAGTGCCAGGGATGGCTCGAGGGGTATCTGCTCACCGGCAGGCACGGTTTCTTCTCGTGCTACGAGGCGTTCATCCACATCATCGACTCGATGTTCAACCAGCACGCCAAGTGGCTGAAGGTCTGCAACCACATCCCGTGGCGTCGGCCGGTCGCCTCGCTCAACTATCTGCTCTCGTCACACGTCTGGCGGCAGGACCACAACGGCTTCAGTCACCAGGACCCCGGCTTCATCGATCACGTCGTCAACAAGAAGGCGGAGGTCGTGCGCGTGTACTTGCCGCCCGACGCCAACTGCCTGCTGTCGGTGACCGACCACTGCCTGCGCAGCCGCAACTACGTGAACGTCGTCGTCGCCGGCAAGCAGCCGGCTCCGCAGTGGCTGACGATGGATCAGGCGATCAAGCACTGCACGGCCGGGCTCGGCATCTGGGACTGGGCGAGCAACGATCGCGGCGGCGAGCCCGACGTGGTCATGGCGTGCTGCGGCGACGTGCCGACGCTGGAGACGCTGGCGGCCGTCGATCTGCTGCGCCGTCACGTTCCCGAGCTGAAGGTCCGCGTCATCAACGTCGTGAACCTCATGAAGCTGCAGCCGCAGCGGGAACATCCGCACGGCCTCTCCGACAGCGAGTTCGACACGCTGTTCACGGCCGACAAGCCGGTCGTCTTCGCGTTCCACGGTTACCCGGCGCTCATCCATCGGCTGACCTATCGGCGCCGGAACCATGGGAATCTGCACGTGCGCGGCTACAAGGAAGAGGGCACCACGACCACTCCGTTCGACATGTGCGTGCTCAACGATCTCGATCGCTTCCACCTGGTGAGCGACGTGATCGACCGGGTGCCGCGGCTCGGCGCCCGCGCCGCCTATGCCCAGCAGGCGATCCGCGACAAGCTGCTGGAGCACAAGCAGTACATCGCGCGGTACGGCGACGACATGCCCGAGATCACCGGATGGAAATGGGGGGGAGCCGCACCGACCCCCCGCCGGCGAGGCAGCTCGACCGAGGCCGACAACGTCTGAGACATGACAGGCTAGCTGTCGGGTTACAGCCGTGTCCGACGCGATCCTCGTTCTCAACGCCGGGTCTTCCAGCATCAAGTTCGCGTTGTTCGTCGAACGCGGCGCCGATCTCGAGCTCGACGTCGCCGCCAACGAGCGCGGTGGGCCGTCGATCAGCCGGCCCGGTTCTCGGGTCGCGGCGTGGGTGATATCGACCAACGAAGAGCTGATGATCGCCCGCCACAGGCGACGCGTGATCGAGGCGTCATGAAGCTCCGGGAGTAGACACCATGCCGACGACGAGCCCGCTCGCAGGAAAGCCCCCCGACTCCTCGATGCTCGTCGACGTGCCGCGACTGGTGACTGCCTACTACACGGGGCGGCCGGATCCTTCCGTTCCCGCGCAGCGCGTGAGCTTTGGAACTTCCGGGCATCGAGGATCGTCGCTCGACGCCGCATTCAACGAAGCGCACATCCTGGCGATCACTCAGGCCATCTGTCTCCATCGCCGGGAGCAGGGGATCGACGGCCCGCTCTACCTCGGCATCGATACCCACGCTCTCTCGGCACCGGCATTCGCGAGCGCTCTCGAGGTGCTGGCCGCCAACGCTGTCGAGGTGATGGTCGACGCCGGCGGCGGCTACACCCCGACCCCGGTCATCTCGCATGCGATTCTCACCTACAATCGCGGCCGCAAGCGCGGGCTCGCCGACGGGATCGTCATCACTCCGTCGCACAATCCTCCGCGATTCGGCGGCTTCAAGTACAACCCGCCGCACGGCGGACCGGCCGATACCCAAGTCACGCGCTGGATCGAGCAGCGGGCCAATGCGCTCATCACCGACGAGCTCGCCGGCGTCGCGAGAGTTCCCTTCGAGCGCGCACGCCGCGCGGCGACTACGCACGAACACCCCTACCTCGACTCCTACGTGGCTGACCTCACCGCGGTGGTGGACTTGCAAGTGGTTCGCGACAGCAAGGTTCGCATCGGCGTCGATCCGCTCGGCGGTGCGAGCGTGGCGTACTGGGACGCCATCGCAGAGCGTTACGATCTCGATCTCGAAGTCGTGAATCATGCCATCGATGCGACGTTCCGTTTCATGACGGTCGATTGGGACGGCCAGATCCGTATGGACCCCTCGTCCCCGTACGCCATGGCGGGTATGGTCGCGCTCAAGGAGCGATTCGACGTCGCGTTCGCCAACGATGCCGACGCCGATCGGCATGGGATCGTCAGTCACACCCAGGGACTGCTCGATCCGAACCATTACCTTACCGTCGCGATCGCCTACCTGTTCACCAATCGCCCGCAATGGCCGGCCTCGGCCGCGGTCGGCAAGACGCTCGTCAGCAGCAGTATGATCGATCGCGTCGCGTCGCGCCTGGGGCGGCGGCTCGTCGAGGTGCCGGTAGGGTTCAAGTGGTTCGTGGATGGGCTGCTCGAGGGCTCGGTCGGCTTCTGCGGGGAGGAGAGCTCGGGAGCGACGTTCCTACGGCGCGATGGAACGGTCTGGACCACCGACAAAGACGGTCTGATCCCCAACCTGCTCGCCGCGGAGATCACCGCGCAAACCGGGAGCGACCCGGGGGAGCGCTATCGCGCGCTCACGGCCGAGCTCGGCACCGCGTACTATACCCGTGTGGACGCGCCCGCGACGCCGGAGCAGAAGGCGATGCTCGCACAACTGTCGCCCAGCAGATCACCAGCTCGACGCTCGTGGGCGAGCCGATCCTCGCCACGCTGACCCGCGCGCCCGGCAACGATGCTCCGATCGGCGGCATCAAGGTGGTCGCCGACGGAGGTTGGTTCGCGGCTCGGCCCTCGGGCACCGAGAACATCTACAAGATCTACGCGGAAAGCTTCAAGAGCGAGGCTCATCTCGACTCCATCGTCAGCGAGGCGCAGGAGATCGTGAACGGCGCCAGCTAGGGGCGATGAGAGGATGCCAAGGCGATGAATGACACGAATCAGAAGATGGACGAGTTGTGCGTCAACACCATTCGCACCCTGGCGATGGACGCCGTGCAGAAGGCAAACTCCGGCCACCCGGGAACGCCGATGGCGCTTGCCCCTGTGATGTATTGTCTGTGGCAGCGCTTTCTGCGTTTCGATCCCAGCCACCCGATTTGGCCCAATCGTGACCGTTTCGTGTTGTCCGCGGGGCATGCCTCGATGCTGCTCTACGCCACCCTCCACTTGACCGGCGTCAAGGCGGTCAACCCCAAGTACGAGACGCTCGGAGATTTGTCGGTCACGCTGGAAGACATCAAGCGGTTTCGTCAGCTCGACAGCAAGTGCCCCGGCCACCCGGAATACCGCTGGACTTCCGGCATCGAGACCACGACGGGGCCACTGGGGCAGGGCGTGGCGACCAGTGTCGGCATGGCGATCGCCGAGCGCTGGTTCGCGACGTATTTCAATCGCCCGGGATTCGACCTCTTCGACTATGACGTCTACGCGCTGTGCGGTGACGGCTGCATGATGGAAGGGATCTCCGGCGAAGCCGCCTCGCTGGCCGGCCACTTGAAGCTCGCCAATCTCTGTTGGATCTACGACAACAATCACATCACCATCGAAGGAAACACCGCGTTGGCCTTCAGCGACGACGTGGCAACACGGTTCATCGGCTACGGCTGGAACGTCACGCGAGTGGGCGATGCCAACGATTTGCAGATGCTCGAGCGGGCGTTTCAGACGTTCCGCAACACGACCGATCGCCCGACGTTGATCATCGTCGACAGCCACATCGCCTACGGCGCTCCGAACAAGCAGGATACCAGCGCCGCCCACGGCGAGCCGCTCGGCAAGGAAGAGATCAAGCTGGCCAAACGGCACTACGGCTGGCCGGAAGATGCCGAGTTTCTCGTCCCGCCGGGGGTGCGCGAGCATTTCCAAGCGGGCATCGGGGCGCGCGGTCTAGGACTGCACCAAGCGTGGTGGGCGAAGTTCGACCAATACAAGCAACAGTATCCCGATCTCGCCGAGCAGGGACACCGTATGTTGCGGCGCGAGCTGCCGGACGGCTGGGACAAGGGGCTGCCGACATTTCGCGAGGACGCCAAGGGCATCGCCACCCGAGACTCGTCGGGCCAGGTGCTGAACGTGCTCGCCAAGAATCTGCCCTGGCTAGTCGGCGGTGCGGCCGATCTCACGCCCTCGACCAAGACCCGCCTGACTTTCCAGGACGCCGGGGATTTCAGCGCGGAGAATCCTGGCGGGCGGAACCTCCATTTCGGCATCCGGGAGCACACCATGGCGGCCGTTCTCAACGGCCTGTCGCTTTCCAAGATTCGACCGTTCGGCTCGGGCTTTCTGATTTTCAGCGACTACGGCCGCGCGTCGATACGCCTGAGCGCTTTGATGGAGTTGCCGGTGATCCACATCTTCACCCACGATTCGATCGGGGTGGGCGAGGATGGCCCGACGCACCAGCCGGTGGAGCATCTGGCGTCGCTTCGCGCCATACCCGGATTGATCGTGCTGCGACCGGCGGACGCCAATGAGACTGTCGAAGCCTGGCGCATGATCATGCAGTTCCGTCACGAGCCGGTGGCATTGATCCTGACGCGTCAAGCGCTGCCGACGCTGGACCGCGCCAAATACGCCTCCGCGGAAGGCGTGCGGCGCGGCGCGTACGTACTCGCGGACGCGGACGGCGGCAAACCCGAAGTGCTGTTGCTCGCCACTGGCAGCGAGATTTCTCTTTGCGTGGAAGCGTATGAAAAGCTCAAGTCGCGAGGAATCAAGGCCCGAGTGGTGAGCATGCCGTCCTGGGAGATCTTCGAGCACTACTGCCGCAATCACCCGGAATACCGCGAGCAAGTTCTGCCCGAGTCCGTCACGGCGCGGGTCTCGGTGGAGCAGGCGTCGACCCTGGGTTGGGCACGGTATGTCGGGAGCAGGGGCCGTAGCATCGGCATGGAGACCTTCGGGGCGTCGGCTCCGCTCAAAGAATTGCAGAAGAAGTTCGGCTTCGTTCCCGAGAACATCATCGCGGCAGTCGAGGAGCAGATCGCCAGAGCTTCGGCGCCGCTCAAAGCGTAGCTCGGCTTCGGCTCTGGGCTCACTCAGTCATGACTGAGTCGCTTCCTCCCCACCCGCCTGAGCCCGGCCGCATCGCCCGCGCCGCAACGCACGCGAATCGAACCGGCTGGGTGCGCTGGCTCCCGGGGCTCGTCACCCTGCGTCGGTACGAGTCGTCGTGGCTACGCCACGACGTCGCCGCCGGCCTCGTCATGACGAGCATGCTCGTGCCGGTCGGCATCGCCTACGCGGTGGCATCCGGAGTGCCGGGGATCACCGGGCTGTACGCGACGATCGTGCCGCTGCTCGCCTATGCCGTGTTCGGTCCCAGTCGCATTTTCGTGCTCGGTCCGGACTCGGCGCTTGCGCCGCTGATCCTCACGATCGTCTCGCCGCTTTCGGCGGGCGATCCGCAGCATGCGCTTGCGTTGGCCGGAATGATGGCAATCGTCTCCGGCGTCGTGTGCATTGCCGCGGGAGTGGCGCGCCTCGGTTTCGTGACCGAGTTGCTCTCGAAGCCGATCCGCTACGGCTACATGAACGGCATCGCGCTGTCGGTGCTGCTGAGCCAGATCCCCGACGCTTCTCGGATTCTCCGTCTCGGCGGACGGACCCGTGGGCCAGGCGTGGGGAATCGTCGGCAAGGTGCTCGCCGGAAGCACGAACGTGGTGGCGCTCGTGATCGGCGCCGGTACGCTCGCTCTCATACTGGTACTGAAGCGCCGGCCTCGCGTTCCGGGCATCCTGCTCGCCGTGGTCGCCGCCACGGTCGTCGTCGCTGCGTTCGACCTCGCGACCAGCGCCGGAGTGTCGGTGCTCGGCTCGCTGCCACGAGGACTGCCCTTGCCAAGCGTTCCTTTCGTCCACGTCGACGACCTGGGACCGATCCTGATGGGGGGTGTTGCCGTCGCCTTGGTTTCGTTCGCGGACACGAGCGTGCTTTCGCGAACCTTCGCGGCGCGCCTTCGTGAACCGGTCGATCCCAACCAAGAGATGGTGGGCCTCGGCGTGGCCAACCTCGCAGCAGGGTTCTTTCAGGGTTTCCCGATCAGCAGCAGCGCATCGCGCACGCCCGTAGCCGAGGCGGCGGGAGCCAAGACCCAGCTGACGGGGGTCGTGGGTGCGCTTGCCATCGCGTCGCTGCTGATGCTCGCCCCCGAGTTGCTCCGGTATCTGCCGCATACCGCCCTGGCCGCCGTCGTCATCGCCTCGGCCATCGGCCTCGTCGAAGTGTCCGACCTGCGCCGCATCTATCGCATCCAGCGCTGGGAGTTCTGGCTCTCGATGGTTTGCTTCGCGGGCGTGGCCGCGCTCGGCGCGATTCCGGGCATTGCGCTGGCGATCGTGATCGCCGTGATCGAGTTCTTGTGGGACGGCTGGCGGCCGCATTCGGCCGTGCTCGGCCGTGTCGACCGCGTCCGGGGCTATCACGACATCACGCGGTATCCGGAGGCACGCTTGATCCCGGGCCTCGTGCTCTTCCGTTGGGATGCGCCGCTCTTCTTCGCCAACGCCGAGTTGTTCCACGAGCGCGTCTTGGACGCCGTTGCGAGCTCACCGACACCCGTTCGCTGGCTCGTCGTCGCGGCGGAGCCGGTCACCAGCGTCGACGTCACCGCGGCAGACACCGTCTGCGAGCTCGACGACAGCCTGCAGGCTGCCGGCATCGAGCTGTGCTTCGCGGAGATGAAGGATCCGGTCAAGGACAAGCTGAAGCGCTTCGGGCTCTTCGCGCGCTTCGGCGAACGAAACTTCTTCGCGACCCTCGGGGAAGCGGTGAGCGCCTACCGCGCAGCCTATCCGGTCGAGTGGGTCGATTGGGAGGAGCGCACGCCGTGAGAAGACCCCGCGGTGAAGCGGCCGACGCTCGCGGCGCTTGCGCAAAATAGGCGTTCGATAGATTGTCTGTAGCTACGCTCGATCCATCGCGAAGCCATGATCGGAGAGTGAACGGCAATCATGAACCGACCGAAGCTCTTGTCATTCTATGCTCGCCTCGCGGTCTTCCTCGCCGCGACGGCTTCGCCGCTCGGCGCGGCGGCGCCACCGGGCGCGCATGCGGTTCTCGACGCGTCAAAGGACGCGGTGTGGGACGCAACGGTCGCGTCGCTCACCGACTCGGGTTACAGAATCCGCACTCAGAATCGCGACAGGGGCACCATCACAGCGAGGCGCACGCGCAGCGTGGGGAGGTTGAACGAGCAGGCCGCAACCCAGGAGCTGCGGCAGATCACCCTTGCCGAGCCACGCAGGGGTGTCGTCGACGCTCGAGGTATGTCCGAGTACCTCGTGGAGCTCAACGCGCGCATCAGTCCGTCCGAAGGGAAGACCGAGATCGGCGTCATGGGAAAGATCACCGCCGTATACCGCAGACGAGGAGGGGCGGGCGCGCCGCAGCCCGTAGCGCTCCGCTCGAGCGGCTTCCTCGAGCAAGAGGTCGTGCAGCGCGTCCAAGACCGGCTCGCGCATGGCGCCCCCACGCCCACCCCCGCGCAACCCTAGACCGCCCTGGAGATCGCGGTGCTCGGCATGCTCGGCGCGCCGTGCTACGTTCAGCTCGATTCGGGACCGGCAGCAACGCCGGTCACCGCGCGAGGTAGCAGGCCATGAGCAAGGACATGTTCGAGAAGCGAGAGCTGTATTTGGAGCAGGAATACTTCCGCAAGAAGGAGTTCGAGCTCCTCGAGAAGCTCAAGGCGGTGTTTCAGAAGAAGATGGACAAGGAGAGCATCCGCCAGGCGACCGGTGTCACGAACGAGCAACTGCTCGACCGCATGGTCGAGATTCAACTCAAAGGCGAAATGATGGCCGCCTTTCAGCTCTACCCTCTCGTCGAGATCGCCTGGGCGGATGGAGATCTCAGCGAGAGCGAAGCTCGCAGCGTGCTCGCTGCGGGCGAGAAGCAGGGCATTCGCCCCGGCACGAAGGCGCACGAGATGCTGGAACAGCGCCTGCACATCGGCCCGGACCCCGAAGTGAGAAAGATCTGGTTTCTCTACGCCGACGAGCTGCGAAAGAATCTCTCCCCCGACGAGCTCGCCACCTTTCGCAACGACCTTCTGGAGCGAGCGCGGGGGGTGGTCGCCGCGACGGGCCACCTCGAGAGATTGCTCGTCGACGTCGGCGGCGAGCGCAGGATCATGACCGCGATCGAGAAAGCGCTGACGCGGTAGAGCTTTCGCCGCCGCGGCTTCGCTACCGTCCATCCGCGTGACCCGTAGTCCGGTACGCCCCCGCTCCGCCGATCGGGCGCTCGCACGGCTCGTTGCGGGCAACGCGCGATTCGTAGGCGGGACGGCGCGTTTTCCGACCGTGCAGAAGCAAGTGCTCGCCAGTTTGGCGAAGCGGCAGAGCCCTTACGCGACGATTCTCGGGTGCAGCGATTCGCGTGTGCCGCCGGAGTTGATCTTCGACGCCGGCTTCGGCGAGCTCTTCATGGTGCGCGTCGCCGGCAACGTCGTGCTGCCGGCGGTCGCGGGCAGCCTGCAGTACGCGGGTGTCCACCTCGCCACTCCTCTGTTCGTCGTGCTCGGGCACGATGGTTGCGGAGCGGTCGAGGCGGCGCTCGCCGCGAAGCTCCACGGCGTGCGTCAGAAGAGTCGCATCGAGGTGATCATCCAGAGCATGTTGCCGGGCCTGAAGGAGGTCGACCTGACGCTACCCTCCGAGGAGCGGCTGGCGGCGGCGGTGGAGGCCAACGTGCGCTGGTCGATGCGCCGGATCTCGGAGTCGCCGGAAGGGCGGGCCCGGTTGGCCGAGGGCACGGCAAAGCTCGTCGGCGGAATCTATGAGCTCACGACCGGCCGGGTCCGCTTTCTCGAGTGAAGCAGGGGGCTTCGACGGGTGGGCTGGTGTCGTCATGACTCGCTGGCTTTCCGGTCGATCGCGGGAGGGTTCAACGCCGCGCAGGACTCCCATAGCCACTTCACGGTCGACAGCTCATCTTCCGCAAACAGGCGAAGCGCCTCCTTCGTCGAAAGGTCCTCCTTGATCAGCGCTGCGAGCTCGCAGATGGGTTTCACCGCTTCCTCGGGGCTGCCGACTTCGCCCGTGAAGAAGAGAAGCTTCTTCTCGTCAGGGACGCTCGGATCGGCGAGGTGCATGCGGAGCTTGTGGCCGCTCTCGGTCACCGTCGCTCGCGGCTCGGCGCCGAGCTCGGCGAGCCGGCGCTCGAACACGCGGGAGTGATACGATTCACGCTCGGCGACGATTCTCAGCCCGGTGCGCAGGCAATCGGTCTTGCAGACCTCCGCCCACGCCGCGAAGGCTTCGCCGCCGTTCTTCTCGCCCACCCGAACCTTGTCGACGAAGCTGACGATCGCGGCGCGCTCGGATCGGTAGGTTCGACCGAACACCACAAAGCCGTCGTCGCGACCGCCATTCGCACGAGCTGCCGATCGCTCGAGCGCCGCGAATTCCGCCTCGAAGGTGCTCTCGCTGATGACGCCGCCGCGCAGGGCGCGGAGCAGCTGCCTGAACTCGAAATCATGCTTCATCTCGGTTTCCCCCGTTCGCGTTTTCGCGAATCATAGTGTCGTTGTCGCTCGAGCGTAAACCCTGCCAAGGGCAGCGTCCGTGGCGAAAAAGCAACCTTGACTTGCCGGCTTCGTTTAGGGCAGGAATGCTCGATTCAGCCAGCCTGAGAATAGTTCAAGGAGGGATACACAATCATGGCTCTACTCGATGGCAGAGTCGCGCTGGTTACGGGCGCGGGCCGCGGGATCGGTCGCGAAGAAGCGCTGCTGCTCGCCAAGCACGGCGCGGCGGTCGTCGTGAATGACCTCGGCGGCGGCTTCGACGGCAGCGGCAAGGACGTCGGGCCGGCGCAGGAAGTGGTCAACGAGATCAAGAAGATGGGCGGCAAAGCCGTGGCCAACGGCGACAGCGTCTCCGATTTCAAGGGCGCCAAGCGAATGGTGGATTGCGCCGTCGACTCGTTCGGCTCGCTCGAGATCGTGGTCAACAACGCCGGCATTCTCCGCGATCGCATGATCTTCAACATGTCGGAGGACGATTGGGATGCGGTCGTCGCCGTGCATCTCAAGGGAACGTTCGCCGTCACCCGTCACGCGGCCGAGTACTGGCGCAACAAGAACAAGCAGACGAGCCAGGGCGTGAACGGTCGGGTCATCAACACCTCTTCGGATTCGGGATTGCTCGGCAACGCCAGCCAGTCGAACTACGGCGCTGCCAAAGCGGCGATCGCCGCGTTCTCGGTGATCGTCGACCACGAGCTCAAGAAGTACGGCGTGACGGTGAACGCGATTGCGCCGGTGGCGCGCACGCGCCTCACGGTGGACGCCACGCCCGCGACCGCGGCGATCATGGGACAGAAGGTTGCCGCGGGCGAGTTCGACGTCTTCGACCCCGCCAACGTCGCCCCGCTCGTGGTGTGGCTCGCCAGCGACGACGCCAAGGACGTGCACGGCATGGTGTTCCGCGTCGGCGGCCGCTCGTTGTGGGTGATGCAGGGCTGGCATTCGGCGGCGGTGGTGAAGGCAAAGGGGCGCTGGGACCCGAACGAGATCGGCAGGGCGCTCAAGCCCGAGCTCGGCAAGGTCAAGAAGGAAACGACGAACGACGTGTTTGCCGGAGGGCTGTGACGGGTCCGGCGCGTTCGGACGGTGGGTTGACCGCCGTCCGGACGCCTCCCGCATGAACATTCTGTTCGTCTGTCACGCCAACACCAGCCGCTCGATCATGGCGGAGACGCTGCTGCGGAGCATGATCGAGGAGCGCGCCCTCGGCGATTCGATCCGCGTTCAATCCGCAGGCGTCGCGCCGTACGCGCGCGACGGGGCGCTGGTGTCGCTCGATACCCGCTTCGCGCTCCGCGACCATGGCCTCGAGCTCGACGACGACAAGACCTCGACCGATTTGAAGCGCAACCTTCATCTCCTCGAGGATGCCGACCTCGTTCTGGCGATGACGCGCGAGCAACGGGACATCGTCGAGCGCATGCCGCAGGCGGCGGGCAAGCGCGTGTACACGCTGCGGGAGTATGCCGGCGAGGAAGAGGGCGACATCGCCGACCCGGCGAGCCGCGACGAGAGTTTCTTCCGCGACACCTGTGGGATCATCAAGCAGGCTCTCGAGCGTGCGCTGCCCCGCCTGCTGGCGTCGGGCGGCCCCGGCTAGGCACGGACGCCGCAACGGGCGCGGGGCCGTCTGGCGGTTTCGCCTGTCGACTCGCCCGGTGACCGCTGGTAGAGCTGTGCGGTTAGGGTGGTCGAAGGAAGAAGCATCGCGGACGTCCTCTCCGCACTCGCGCACGCCGGGGTCGAAGCTCGCTCCCGTAGCCGCGTCTTCGGCCTACGCGGGTCGGCTCCCGCGTATCTGGTAGCGCGCTTCCTCGCCGCATACCCCGCCCCTTCGGTGCTGATCGCCGCGGGCGCGGCCGAAGCCGAAGCCTGGGTGGGTGCGCTGCGGTTTTTCCTCGGCGAGGACGAAAACGCCTCGCCGCTCGAGCGCCGCGTCCATTGGTTCCCTTCCTGGGATGCCGAACCGCTCTCCGCGGTGTCACCCACCGAGGAGATCGTCGCCGAGCGGCTTTCGTCGCTCTACCACCTGAACCAGGCGAAGGCGGCACTGGTAGTCACCACGGCGCAAGCGCTGCTGCAGCGCTTGCCGCCGCGAGCCGCGCTGCTCGAGCTCTCGCAGTACAGGGTCGAGGGCGAGGAAGCAGGGCTCGAGCGGGTCGTGCAGGGACTGGCGACCGCAGGGTACCAGCGGGTGCCGCAAGTCGAGGACCGAGGTGAGTTCGCGGTGCGCGGCGGCATCGTCGACGTGTTCCCGGCGGCGGTGACGCTGCCGCTGCGTTTGCAATTCGAAGGGGATGTCTTGGAGTCCGTCCGCGGCTTCGATCCCGCCACGCAGTGCTCGCTCGGGCGCGTACCGGAGGTCCTCGTCACACCCTGGCGCGAATACTCGACGGTCCGCTGGGGCGATCCGGCAGTCCGGCGAAGCGTGGAGGAACGCGCCGGCGACCTCGACGTGAAGCGCGCCGACCGCATGACCGCGCTCGATCGCATGCAGGCGGGCCTCGGCTTTCCCGGTAGCCCCTTCCTGTTGCCATTTCTCTATTCGGAGCTGGAGACCTTCGCCGACTACTGTCCGGCGGGGACCTTGTTCTGGATCGATCAACCGGCGGCGGTGGAGGCAAGCGAGGAAGCGTTTGCGCGCTCGCTCGCCGATCATGAAGCCGCCGCCGTGGCGGCGCGCCGCCTGGTACCGCATGCGGCCGAGCTCTACCTCGATCCCGCGGCCTCGCGAGCGGCACGCGAGCGCTTCCCGCACGTCGACCTCGACGTCATCGACCTGCGGGCGGGCGAGGATGCCCGGCACGGGGTGATGCAGGTGAAGAGCTTCGCCACCGGCGATCTCGGCGTGGCCACCGCGTCGAACGGCCGCGACACCTCGATCCGGCCGCTGGTCGACTGGATCCACGGCCGGGAGCGCGACGGCGAGCGGGTGTTGTTGGTCGTACACGACCGCGCGCAAGCCAACCGCCTCAGGGGTGTGCTCGCGGTTCACGAGATCGAGGTGCCTATCCTCGACCGCGAGCTTCCCGCAGTGCCCGCCGAGGTCCGGTGCGCCATCCTCATCGGCGAGCTGTCGGCCGGCTTCCGCTTGCCGGTCGACCGGCTCTCCTTCGTCACCGGCGAAGAGATCTTCGGCGAGAGGCGCCGTCGGCGCGGGCGCTCGCTCGACGTCGGCAAGTTTCTCGCGAGCCTCGCCGAGCTCAAGCCCGACGATCTCATCGTGCACATCGACCACGGCATCGGTCGCTACAAAGGATTGCGGCACCTGGCAGTCGCCGACACCGAGGGCGACTACCTGCACCTCGAGTACCAGGGAGGTGATCGACTCTACGTGCCGGTCGATCGCATCAACGTGGTCGAGAAGTACGTCGGCGCCGACGGCACGGCGCCGGAGCTCGACAAGCTCGGCGGCACCGCGTGGGAGAAGGTGAAGGCGAAGACCCGCGAGGCGGTGATGGCGATGGCGCACGAGCTGCTCGACATCTACGCCGCGCGCGAGGTCATGGAAGGTCACGCGTTCGGCGCACCCGATCACTATTTCCGCGAGTTCGAGGCGCGCTTCCCGTTCGAGGAGACACCCGACCAGGAGCGCGCGATCGACGACGTGCTCGCCGACCTGCAGAAGCAGCGACCGATGGACCGGCTGGTGTGCGGCGACGTCGGCTTCGGCAAGACCGAGGTGGCGCTGCGCGCCGCCTTCGCCGTCGTGATGGAAGGCAAGCAGGTGCTCGTGCTGGTGCCGACCACGGTGCTCGCGCAGCAGCACTACGAGACGTTCCACAAGCGCTTCGCCGGCTACCCGGTCCGCGTCGAGCTGCTGTCGCGCTTCCGCCGCGGCGAGGAAGCGAAGCGAGGTGCTGCGTGCCATGCAGCGCGGCGAGGTCGACATCGTCATCGGCACGCACCGGCTGCTGCAGAACGACGTCGAGCTCGAAGGACCTCGGCCTGCTGGTGATCGACGAGGAGCACCGCTTCGGCGTGACGCACAAGGAGAAGATCAAGAAGCTCACGCAAGGTCGTCGACGTGCTGACGCTCACCGCCACGCCGATCCCGCGCACGCTGCACATGGCGCTGTCGGGCATCCGCGACCTCTCGATCATCGAGACCCCGCCGGTCGACCGGCAGGCGATCCGCACGTTACGTCACCCGCTACGACGAATCGCGTCATCCGCGAGGCGATCGCTGCGCGAGCTCGCACGCGGCGGACAGGTCTTCTTCGTCCACAACCGCGTCGAGACGATCGACGCGATCGCGCGCGCGCCTGCGCGAGCTCGTCCCCGAGGCGCGCGTCGGCGTCGCCCACGGGCAGATGCACGCGCACGGCGCTCGAGACGGTGATGCTCGACTTCCTCGAGAAGCGCGTCGACGTGCTGGTCACGACCGCGATCATCGAGTCCGGCCTCGACATCCCGAACGCCAACACGATCATCATCGACCGCGCCGACCACTTCGGCCTGGCGCAGCTCTACCAGCTGCGCGGCCGCGTCGGCCGCTCGCACGAGCGCGCCTACGCCTACCTGTTGCTACCCGGGCGAGCAGCTGCTCGGCGCGCGACGCGCAGAAGCGCCTCGAGGTGCTCGCAGTCGCTCGACGATCTCGGCGGCGGCTTCCGCCTCGCCATGCACGACCTCGAGATCCGCGGCGCCGGCAACCTGCTCGGCAAGCAGCAGTCCGGACAGATCGCCGCCGTCGGCTTCGAGCTCTACACGCAGATGCTCGAGGAGGCGATCCGCGAGCTGCGCGGCGAGCGCCGGCGCATCGAGGTCGAGCCCGAGATCCAGCTCGGTATCTCGGCCTTCATTCCCGAGGACTACGTCGCCGACGTGAGTCAGCGGCTGGCGCTGTACAAGCGCATGGCCCGCGCCTCGAGTCGCGAAGAGCTCGACGAGCTCACGGGCGAGCTCGAGGACCGCTTCGGTCCGGTGCCGGCGCGCGTTCGCGCGCTCCTCGAGGTGATGGACCTGCGGCGCCATTTGCGCAGCGCCATGGTCGTGCGGCTCCGTCGCCAGGCGGGTCGCTTGGTGCTCCGCTTCCACGAATCGAGCCCCGTCGATCCCGCGCGACTGACCGCCCTCGTCCGAAAGCGCCGCGACGTACGCCTGACGCCCGACAACGAAGTGTCGGTCGCCGGTGCTGCGCATCGACATCCAGGGCGTCGTCGAGGGCGTGCTCGCGCTGCTCGCCGAGCTCGGCGTGGAGCTCCCCGATCGCGTGGACAGCAAGGAGAAAACCCGACAAATGGTTGATGGCAGCGCGGAGGTCCGACAATGAAGAAGGCGTGCATCCTGCTCGGCGCATGGGCGGTGATCGCGGCGGCGCCGATCGGCGCGGAGGTCCTGGATCGCATCGTCGCCAGCGTCGACGGCGAGCCGATCACCCTCTACGAGCTCAAGCAGTTCGTCGTTCAGAAGCGCGCGCTGATGCCGAACCTTCCGGCCGTCAGCGACCAGGAGGCTTTGCAGGCGCTGATCACCGAAAAGCTGGTGGCCAAGGAAATCGTCGCCCGTGGCATTCGCATACGCGACGAGGACATCGACCACTACATCGACCGCGTCAAGCAGCAGAACCATCTCGACGACGAGCGGCTGAAGGAGGCGCTCAAGCGGCAGGGGCTGGAGTACTCCAAGTATCGCCAGCAGATCCGCGAGGAGATCGAGAAGGTGCAGCTGCTGAACCGCGAGATCCGCGCCAAGGTGACGATCTCTCCGGAGGACGTCCAGCCGGTACTACGAGGCGCACAAGAAGGACTACGAGCACGCCGGGACCGTCAAGGTCCGCCAGATCACCTTGCGACTGAACGCCGACGCGCCCGAGCCTGTCGCCACCGCGGTGATGGAGCGCATCGAGGAGATCCGCAAGCGCCTCGTCAAGGGCGAAGACTTCGCCACCGTCGCCAAACAAGTCTCCGAGGATCCCGTTGGCCGCGGAAGGCGGCGACCTCGGCGAGCTCGAGCCGTCGAAGCTGCTGCCGGAGTTCGAGGGCCTGCTTTCGAAGATGAAGGAAGGCGAGATCAGCGAGCCGATTCGCAGCAAGATGGGCGTGCATCTTCTGAAGCTCGAGAAGCGGATCTCGGAAGGGTATCAGCCGCAGAGCGAGGTGGCGGCCGACATCAAGGACAAGCTCTACAACGAAGCGCTCGAGGAGCGCTACCGGCGTTGGATCGTCGAGGACATCCAGAAGCATCACTACATCGAGATCAAGTTGTAGGCGCCGGCGGCCTGCGGCGAGATGCGGAACAAGCCGACCATCGCCGTCACCATGGGCGATCCCGCCGGGCATCGGCCCCGAGGTGGCGGTTCGCGCTAGCGCGCGGCTGCGACGCCGAGCGCGGCTCGTGTGGGTCGGCGATGCGGCCGTCCTCGACGCCGCAGCCCGCCGGTACGGAGTCCGGCCGGTTTGCCCGTGATCGCCGTGTCCTCGCTCTCCGCCGCCGAGCGCCGCCCCGGCCGTCCGACGCCGGCCGGAGCCGACGGCCGCGTACCGCGCGATCCTGCGCGCCGTCGAGCTCGTACAGCGCGGCGAGGCGGACGCGATCGTCACCGCGCCGGTGAGCAAGCAGGCGATCCAGGCGCTCGGCGTCGAGTTTCCCGGGCCACACCGAGACGATCGCGCGGCTCGCTGCGGGCGCCGAGGTGCGCATGATGATGGCCGGGGCGACGCTGCGGGTCGTGCTCGTCACCACCCACGTCCGCCTGCGCGACGTGCCGACGCGCATCACCCGCGACAACGTGCTGCGCACGGCGGAGATCGCCAACGAGGCGCTGCGGCGCGACTTCGGCATTCGCCGCCCGCGACTCGCGCTCGCCGGGCCTCAATCCGCATGCGGGGGAAGGCGGGGTGTTCGGCGACGAGGAGATCCGCTCTGCTGCGTCCCGCCGTCGAGACGGCGCGAGCGCGCGGCCTGCGACCTCGATGGACCGCATTCGCCGGATACGGTCTTCTTCCGCGCGCGGCAGGGCGAGTTCGACGCGGTGATCGCCCTCTATCACGACCAAGGCCTGATCCCCTTCAAGCTCGTTCATTTCACCGACGGGGTGAACGTGACGCTCGGGTTGCCGTTCCCGCGAACCTCGCCGGATCACGGCACCGCCTTCGACATCGCCGGCCGGGGGCGGCGCGGACGTCTCGAGCATGGTGGCCGCGATGCGGCTCGCGGCCGACATGGCGGATCGGCGCCGGACGTCCTGAGCCCATGTCCGGAACCATCCGCATCCGCGGCGCGCGCAGCCACAATCTCAAGAACGTCTCGCTCGATCTGCCGCGCGACCGCCTGATCGTGATCACCGGTCTCTCCGGATCCGGCAAGTCGTCGCTCGCCTTCGATACGCTCTACGCCGAGGGCCAGCGGCGCTACGTCGAGTCGTTGTCGGCTTACGCGCGGCAGTTCCTCGAGCAGATGGAGAAACCGGACGTCGATTCGATCGAGGGGCTCTCGCCGGCGATCGCGATCGAGCAGAAGGGGCTCGGGCGCAACCCGCGGTCCACCGTCGGCACGGTGACCGAGATCTACGATTTCCTGCGGCTTCTCTTTGCGCGCGTCGGCGAGCCGCACTGTTTTCGCTGCGGCCGGCCGATCGGCGCGCAGACGATTGCGGAGATCGTCGACCGCCTGCTCGCGCTGCCCGAAGGCAGCCGCCTGCAGGTGCTCGCGCCGATCGTGCGCGGTCGCAAGGGGGAGTTTCGTCGCGAGCTGCGGGATCTGCGACGCGCGGGCTTCGTGCGCGTGCGCGTCGACGGCGAGACGCACGACCTCGAGGAAGACCTCGCGCTCGCGAAGTACGAGTCCGCATACGATCGACGTGGTCGTCGACCGCATCGTCATGAAGAACGGAGTCGAGCGTCGTCTGGCGGATTCGCTGGAAGTCGCCTTTCGCTACGGCGACGAGATCTGCGCGGGTCGCCGTCGGCGAGCCGGACGACGGCGCGAACGAGATGATCTTCAGCCAGCGCTTCGCCTGCCCGGTCTGCGGCGTGTCCTATCCCGAGCTGTCGCCGCGGCTCTTCTCCTTCAACAGCCCGTATGGCGCGTGCCCGCAATGCGGCGGCCTCGGCGCGCACACGCACTTCGATGCGGATCTCGTCGTGCCCGACGAGCGGCTGTCGCTTCGCCAGGGCGCGATCGCGCCCTGGGGCCGCAAGCCCTCGCCGTATCATCTGTCGCTGCTGGCCTCTCTCGGTCGCGCGCTCGGCTTCGACCTCGATACCGCCTTCGCGGAGATCCCCGCAGCGTCTCGCCGCGCGATCCTCTACGGCACGGGCGAATCAGACGATCGACTTCGTGCACGAGCGAGAGGGCCGCAGCATCACCTTCACGCGTCCGTTCGAAGGCGTGCTCGAGCTCCTCGAGAAACGCCGCCGCGAGGCGCGCGACGACTTCGAGCGAGGAGGATCTCGCGCCGTTTCTCACGTCGCGGCCCTGCCCGATCTGCAAGGGAACGCGGCTTCGGCCCGGAGGCGGAGCACGTGCGGCTCGCCGGACGGTCGATCGTCGAGGTGACGCGGCTCTCGGTGGAAGAGGCGACGCGCTTTTTCGGCGAGCTCTCATTCGCGGCGCAGAAGCGCGAGATCGCCCGCCGACTGCTCGAGGAGATCACGGCCCGCCTCGGGTTCCTCGTCGAGGTCGGACTCGGGTACTTGACGCTGGACCGCGCCGCGGCGACGCTCTCCGGCGGCGAGGGCCAGCGTCTGCGTCTCGCCACGCAGATCGGCTCGAGCCTCGTCGGCGTGCTCTACATCCTCGACGAGCCTTCGATCGGTCTCCACCCGCGCGACAACGCCCGCCTGCTGCGGATCCTCGGCGGGCTGCGCGATCTCGGCAACACCGTGATCGTGGTCGAGCACGACCGCGACACGATCCTCGCGGCCGATCACGTCGTCGACATGGGCCCGGGCGCGGGTGAGCGCGGCGGGCGAGTGGTCGCCGAGGGCGCGCCGCAGGCGGTGATGTCGTCCAGCGCTTCGCTGACCGGCGACTACCTCGCCGGGCGACGATCCATCGCGGTGCCGGCGACGCGCCGGCGCGGCAATGGCTGGGCGCTACGCCTGGCCGGAGCGCGCGCCAACAACCTGCGCGGCGTCGATCTCGAGATTCCGCTCGGCATCATGACCTGCGTGACCGGCGTCTCGGGCTCGGGAAAGAGCACGCTCGTCGTCGACACGCTCTACCCGGCGGTGGCGCGCAAGCTCCACCAGAGCAAAGCACGCGCCGGCGAGCACGACTCGCTGGAAGGCTGGCAGTTTCTCGACAAGGTGGTCGACGTCGATCAGTCGCCGATCGGCCGCACGCCGCGCTCCAATCCGGCGACGTACACCGGTCTGTTCACCGTCGTTCGCGAGCTGTTCGCCGAGACACCGGACGCGCGCGTGCGCGGCTACGGACCGGGGCGCTTCTCCTTCAACATCAAGGGCGGACGCTGCGAGGCATGCCGCGGCGACGGGCTGCTACGGATCGAGATGCACTTTCTGCCGGACGTGTTCGTGGTGTGCGAGCAATGCGGCGGCAAGCGCTACAACCGCGAGGCGCTGGAAGTCCGCTTCAAGGGGCGGACGATCGCCGAGGTGCTCGAGTTGACGATCAGCGAGGCCCTGGAGCTGTTCTCGGCGATTCCGGCCGCCGCCAGCCGCCTCGGCGTCCTGCAGGACGTCGGCCTCGGCTACCTCCGGCTCGGACAGCCGGCGACGACGCTCTCCGGCGGCGAGGCGCAGCGCATCAAGCTCGCCCGCGAGCTTGCTCGCCGCTCCACCGGTCGTACGCTCTACATCCTCGACGAGCCGACGACGGGGCTTCATTTCGCCGACGTCGAGTGCCTGCTCGGCGTGCTCTCCCGGCTGGTCGAAGCCGGGAACACGGTGCTGGTGATCGAGCACAACCTCGACGTGATCATGGCCGCGGATTTCGTCGTCGATCTCGGCCCCGAAGGCGGTCGCGAGGGCGGTCGCATCGTCGCTACGGGGACTCCCGAAGAGATTTCGCGCCAGGCCGGCCAATCCCACACCGGGCGCTTCCTGCGTGACTCGCTGCGACGTTGACACGAATTCCGGGCGGCCCTATACAGGACCAGTATAGTCCCATTAAGATGAATCACCCGATCTACATGGACTGCCACGCGACGACGCCGGTGGACCCGGTCGTCCTGGAAGCCATGTTGCCGTTTTTCAAGGAGAAATTCGGTAATTCGGCGAGCCGCAACCATTCCTTCGGGTGGGACGCCGAGAGCGCCGTGGAAGCGGCGCGCGAGCAGGTGGCGAAGCTCCTCGGTGTCGCCGCGAAAGAGATCACGTTCACCGCCGGCGCGAGCGAATCGAACAATCTGGCGATCAAGGGAGTCCTCGAGTTCCATCGTGACAAGGGCAATCACCTCGTCACGTGCGCGACCGAGCACCGCTCGGTGATCGATACGTGCCGCTCGCTCGAACGCAAGGGCGCGGCGCGGCTCACGGTACTCGGGGTCGATCGTCACGGACGCCTCGACCCGGCGGCGGTCGAGGCGGCGCTCACGCGAGAGACCGTGCTGATCTCGGTGATGCTCGCCAACAACGAGATCGGCACCGTCCATCCGCTGGCGGAGATCGGGCGCATCGCCAAGCGCCGCGGCGTGCTGCTCCACAGCGACGCCACCCAAGGAGTCGGCAAGATCCCGGTCGACGTCGAGGCGATGGGGATCGACCTGCTGTCGCTCTCGGCGCACAAGATCTACGGACCGAAGGGAGTCGGTGCGCTCTACATGCGCTCGAAGAGCCCGCGCGTACGCATCGCGCCGCTCGTCGAAGGCGGCGGTCAGGAGCGCGGGCTTCGCTCGGGGACGTTGAACGTGCCGGGCATCGTCGGGCTCGGCAAGGCCTGCGAGGTCGCCGCCGCGGTGATGGCCGAAGAAGCCACGCGGACGGCCCGGCTGCGGGACCGGTTGCAGCACGTTCTCACGGCTGAGCTCGACCACGTGACGCTCAACGGCCATCCGATCGAGCGGCTGCCGGGCAACTTGAACCTGAGCTTCGGCTTCGTCGAGGCGGAATCGCTCCTCATGGCGGTCAATCGCGAGATCGCCCTCTCGACCGGCTCGGCCTGTAGCTCCGCGACGCTCGAGCCGTCCTACGTGTTGAAGGCTCTCGGGCAGGGCGACGAGATCGCCCACAGCTCGATACGATTCGGCCTCGGCCGCTTCACCACGGCGGAAGAAGTCGACATCGTGGCGAAGCGGGTGATCGCCGAGGTGCGCCGGCTGCGAAAGCTCTCCATCGACTACGCCGTGGCACGCGCGAGCTGAAGATCCCCATGATCACGATTTCGCAGAGCGCCGCGCAGAAGATCAAAGTGCTGATCGGCGACCAGACCGGCAAGGTGTTGCGCGTGAAGGTCATCGGCGGCGGCTGTTCCGGGTTGCAGTACAAGCTCGACATCGACGAGGTGCGAGCCGGGGACAAGGCCTTCGAGAAAGACGGCGTGGCCGTCGTCACCGACCGCAAGAGCTATCTGTACCTGCACGGCACGGAGCTCGACTATGCGGAAGGGCTGATGGAATCGGGCTTCAAGCTCCACAACCCCAACGTCAAGTCGAGCTGCGGCTGCGGCGCTTCGTTTTCGGTGTAACGAAGCGACCTCGCTCATCGTCCAATCTAGACGGGGGAGCGGGCCTGGCCTGTTGAATAAAACGCCGCTGGCGTGCGTCGGAGATCCATCATGGCCGAAATTCGTCAAGATTCCCCCGAGGAAACCATCGGCGCCGTATTCCAGCCCGATACGGTGCTACCGTCTCAGTTCTTCGGTATCCTGCGGCAGAAAGGGTTCGTCGAAGGTGAAAAGCGGCTGATGGCGGCGGTGCTGGCGGACGCCGTGGATTGCTACATGAAGCAGGCTTTCACCCCCGATGCGCGCGGCCGGCAGACGTTCCGCGATGCCGAGGCCTGGATCTTTCAGGACGAGCAGGGCCCTTGGCTTTTCTCGTTCAACAACATCTGCGACATGTTGAGCCTCGAGCCGGAGTACATTCGTCGCGGTCTGCGCACCTGGCGCAACACCCGCCAGCCGTCGTTCCGAGTGAACGATGCGTTTCGGCGTGGGCCTCGCACCTCTCGATCTTCTTCCTCCCGCGACGTGATGAAGAAGGCCGGCTGAGGCCGGGGACGTTCCTACCTTTCGTACCTCCCCCCGAACACGTCGTCACAGTTCGAAAGGTAAGAAAGGTAGGAACGTCCCCGTCTATTTGAAATATCCGCCGGGCGGGCGCTATAAACGGCCGGATAAAGGAGAATCCGATGTCCGTGCCCCCGTCCGCCGAGGCGCAACGCAGCAAGAAGACCGAAGAAAAGGAGTCCGTCGTCATCCGCTTTGCCGGCGACTCGGGTGACGGCATGCAGCTCACCGGCATGCAGTTCACGACCGAGTCGGCGCTCGCCGGCAACGACCTCGGCACGCTGCCGGACTTTCCCGGCCGAGATCCGCGCCCCGGCCGGCACGCTCGCCGGCGTCAGCGCGTTCCAGCTGAACTTCTCCAGCCGGCGAGGTCTTCACGCCGGGCGACGACGTCGACGTGCTCGTGGCGATGAATCCGGCGGCGCTGAAGATGAACATCGACGACCTCAAGAGCGGCGGCATCCTCATCGTCGACACGCGAGGCGTTCAACGAGCAGAACCTGAAGAAGGCCGGCTACGCCAAGAACCCGCTCGACGACGGCTCGCTCGATCGCTACCAGCTCTTCCAGGTCGACATCACCAAGCTGACCGTCAACGCGCTGCAGGACCTCGGTCTCAGCAACCGAGAGGCGCTCCGCTGCAAGAACTTCTTCGCCTCGGCCTGCATCTCGTGGCTCTACCACCGCCCGATCGAACCGACGGAGCACTGGATCCAAGGCAAGTTCAAGAAGACCCCGAGCTCGTCGAGGCGAACCTGCGCGCGCTGCACGCCGGCTACAACTTCGGCGAGACCACCGAGCTGTTCGCCGTCTCGTACGAGGTGAAGCCGGCGCGCGATCGCGCCCGGGCATCTACCGCAACATCACCGGCAACACCGCCACCGCGCTCGGCTTCGTGGCGGCGCGCCGCAAGGCGGGCCTGCCGCTGTTCCTCGGCAGCTATCCGATCACGCCGGCGAGCGACATCCTGCACGAGCTCTCGGCGCTACAAGCACTTCGACGTCTACACCTTCCAGGCCGAGGACGAGATCGCCGGCATCGGCGCCGCGCTCGGCGCGGCGTTCGGCGGCGCGATCGGCATCACCACGACGAGCGGTCCCGGCATGAACCTCAAGTCGGAGACGATCGGCCTCGCGGTCGTGGTCGAGCTGCCGCTCGTCATCGTCGACATCCAGCGCGGCGGTCCGTCGACCGGCATGCCGACCAAGACCGAGCAGGCCGATCTGCTGCAGGCGATGTACGGCCGCCACGGCGAGTCGCCGGTCCCGATCCTCGCGGCGATGCACGCCGGCCGACTGCTTCGTCGACGGCCTTCGAGGCGGTGCGCATCGCCGTCAAGTACATGACGCCGGTGATCCTGCTGACCGACGGCTACCTCGCCAACGGCGCCGAGCCGTGGCTGATTCCGAGCTTCGCCGACCTGCCCGACATTCCCGGTCGCGTTCCGCACCGACCCGAAGGGCTTCTTCCCGTACCTGCGCGACGAGGAGACGCTGTCGCGGCCGTGGGTGCGCCCGGGCACGCCCGGCCTCGAGCACCGCATCGGCGGCCTCGAGAAGGAGTACCTCACCGGCAACGTCAGCTACGCGCCGACGAACCACGAGCAGATGATGCGCGTCCGCGCGCGCAAGATCGCCGGCATCGCCCGCGAGATTCCGCCGACCGAGGTCGGCGGACCGCCAGAAGGCGACCTGCTGGTCGTCGGCTGGGGCAGCACCTACGGCGCGATCGCGCCAGGCGGTGACGGAGCTGCGGCGACCGCGGCAACGCGGTCGCGCACGTGCACCTGCGCTACCTGAACCCGCTGCCCGCCGACCTCGGCGACGTCCTCGGGCGCTTCAAGACGCGTGCTGGTGCCCGAGATGAACCTGGGCCAGCTCGTGCGAGATCCTGCGCGCCGAGTATCTGGTCGACGCGATCGGCTTCAACAAGATCCAGGGCCGGCCGTTCAAGGTCTCCGAGATCGTGACGCGCATCCAGCGGCTCCTCGACGCGTGAAGGGACGACCATGAGCGCCGCCACCGCCGTCAAGCTCTCGAAGAAGGACTTCGTCTCCGACCAGGACGTCCGCTGGTGCCCCGGCTGCGGCGACTACGCGATCCTCGCGCCAGGTGCAGAAGGTGCTGCCCGAGCTCGGCGTGCCGCGCGAGAACTTCGTCTTCATCTCCGGCATCGGCTGCTCGAGCCGCTTCCCGTACTACATGAACACCTACGGCTTCCACTCGATCCACGGCCGCGCGCCGGCGATCGCGACCGGCCTCAAGGTGACGCGACCGGAGCTGTCGGTCTGGGTCGTGACCGGCGACGGCGACGCGCTCTCGATCGGCGGCAACCACCTGATCCACGCCCTGCGCCGCAACGTCGACGTCAACATCCTGCTGTTCAACAACCGCATCTACGGCCTCACCAAGGGCCAGTACTCGCCGACCTCGGAGGTCGGCAAGGTGACCAAGTCGACGCCGGTCGGCTCGGTCGACCATCCGTTCGACCCGATCGCGCTCGCGCTCGGCGCCGAGGCGATCGTTCGTCGCGCGCATCGATCGACGTCGAGGCCAAGCACCTGCAGGAGATCATGCGGCGCGCGCACGCAGCACACGGGGCACGTCGTTCGTCGAGATCCTCCAGAACTGCAACATCTTCAACGACGGCGCCTTCGGCGGACCTCACCGAGAAGGCCACCAAGGCCGACACGCACGCTCGTCCTCGAGCACGGCAAGCCGCTCATCTTCGGCAAGAACCGCGACCAGGGCATCCGCCTGAACGCGCGCTTCGAGCCCGAGGTCGTGCAGCTCGGCAACGGCGTCAGCGAGTCCGATCTGCTGGTCCACGACGAGCACAACCCGGCGCTCGCCTACCTGCTCTCCCGGCTCGAGCCGCCGCAGTTCCCGACACCGATCGGCGTGTTCCTCGCCGTCGCAGAAACCGACTTACGAGCAGCGCGTCGCCGAGCAGCTGGCGGATGCGCGGGAGAAGCTCGGCGTGGGAGACGTCGACAAGCTCCTGCGGCAGGGCGACACCTGGACGGTGCGGAGCTGAGTCTCCGCGCGTCGGTCCTCTATCCGGGGTAGGGTCGCCGGCGCCTCAGGCGCCGTCGCGATCCTTTGCGACCAGGCCCGGCTCCGGCGGCACGTTGTGAACTTCGTTGGCGAAGAAGTCGGTGATGTAGTCGACGATGTCCTTGACCGAGATCACGCCGACGGGACGGTCCTCGTCGTCGACGAGCGGAATGTGCCGGAAGCCACCGAGGCTCATCTTGTTGAGCGCGAACACGATCGGGTCAGTCGTGCGCAGCCTTTCGGGGTTGTCGGTCATGACTTGGTGGACGGCCGTGGCCTCGGGATCCGCGTCCGATCCGAAGACGTCGCAGAGCAGATCGCGCTCGGTGAATACGCCGACCAGCTTGCCCGCGTCGACGATGAGCACGCAGCCGATGTGGTGCTCCTGCATCTGCCGCACCACGTCCCCGACCGAGGTGGCGCGATCGGCGCAGACGGGGTTCGCGGGCTGCAAGACGGAGATCGGCTCCCGCAAGAAGCGGTCGTCCAGGGTACGCGCCGGCCGCTGTTCCTCTTCGAGGTATTCGAGGTATTCTTCGGATTCCGAAAGCACGCGTCCCATGGCACACACCTCCGCGGCGCTCGAGGCGCCCGAGTCGACCACAGGAGCGAGAGGCGAGTCAAACCTCGCAAGCGAGAACGGGATATGACAGGACATTTCGCCGGAGGGGGTTCGTGACCCAAGTCCGATTCGAGACCGAGCGGATCGCCGATCCGCTCGCCGTGAAGACCGATTTTCTGATTCTCCCGGTCGCGGAGGGCGAGATCGCATCGCCGACGATCCACAAGATCGACCGCAAGCTCGGTGGAACGCTTTCACGGCACGCCAAGGAAGCCGAGTTCCGCGGACAGGAGGGCAAGTCGCTCCTCCATCGCGTCGAGGAGGGCGCTCCGTTCCGCACGCTCTATCTGGCCGGCATGGGCAAGCCGGGCGATCGCACGCTCGAGCGCTGGCGACGCGCATTCGGCGGGGCAGCCCGTGCCGCTCGCGGTGCCGGTACGCGGCGCGCAGCGGTTTTCTTCGCCAAGGCGCGGACCGGCGAAATCGCGGCCGCGGCGGAGGCGATCGCGCTCAGTGGATACCGCTTCGATCGCTACCGCCAGTCTCCGAAGGAACGGGCCCCGGAGCTCTCCCACGCGTCGCTGGTCGGCCCTGCGTTGGACGGCGGGTCGATCACGGAGGAGCTTCGCGACCTCGACGTGATCCTGAGCGCGGTGTGCGCGACGCGTGACCTCGTCAACGAGCCCCCGTCGGTGATGACGGCAGCGGAGCTCGCGCGACGCGCGGTGGCGATGTGCCGCGGCAGCGCGGTGCGGGTCGAGGTGATGCGCCTCGATGCGATCCGCCGCCTGCGACTGAACGGGCTTCTCGCCGTCAATCGCGGCAGCGTCGAAGAGCCGCGCTTCATTCGCATGCGCTATCGTCCGAGCGGGCGGCGAAAGCACCGCGTCGCCCTGGTCGGCAAGGGCATCACGTTCGACTCGGGAGGGTTGTCGCTGAAGCCGCCGGGGGCGATGGAGACGATGAAGCAGGACATGGCGGGCGCGGCCGCCGTGTGCGGAGTGATGGCCGCGATCGGACGGCTGAAGCCGCAGGTCGAAGTCACCGGCTACGTGTCTTCGACCGACAACTTGCCGAGCGGCAGCGCGCAGAAGCCCGGAGACGTGATCCGCTATCGCAACGGCAAGACCGTCGAGGTGCTCAACACGGACGCGGAGGGTCGGCTCGATCCTCGCGGATGCGCTGGCGCTCGCTTGCGAGGAGAAGCACGACATCGTCATCGATCTCGCGACGTTGACCGGCGCGTGCCGCATCGCGCTCGGCACGCAGGTCGCGGGCATCATGGGAAACGACGAGAAGCTCGTCGATCGTCTGGTCGAGACCGGACGCGAGACGGGCGAGATGATGTGGCCGCTGCCGCTGGTCAAGGAGTATCGCGACGATCTGCGCAGCTCCATCGCCGATCTAAAGAATGTCGGCGGCGGCGCCGCCGGCGCCATCACCGCCGGCTTGTTCCTGCAGGAATTCGTGGAGGGCGCGGCCTGGGCGCATCTCGACATCGCCGGGCCGGCGTTCGCCGACAAGGACTGGCCCTATTGTCCGAAAGGAGGTACCGGATTCGGCGTGCGCACGCTCGTCCGGTACTTGATGAGCCTATGAGAACCCGCCGCACTCTGTGGTTCGGAGCGATCGCCGCGTTTTCCATCCTCGCTGCCTCGTGCATGCGGCGCAGCGGAACGACCCACGAGATCACCACGGACCTGAGCAACTACTCGGCCGAGATGCAGAAGTGGGAGTCGACGGAGAAGGAGATCTTCCAGGTGATCGACGACGTCGAGGAATCGCAATACACCGACGACGACCTTGTCTTGCGCATGTACAAGGGAGTGCTCCCCAGCATCGACCGACACATCCAGGAAGTCGCCGCCTATCGGCCCGCCACCGCCGACCTCCGCGACCTTCACGACCACTACCGCAAGGGTTGGGAGGATCTGCGCGCCGCGGTCGACGCGATGATCGCGGCAGAGAGCAAGAAGGACTACATGGCGTTGTCGAAGGGCAAGGCGCAGATGGTCGCCGCACGGGGGCTCTTACTGCGCGCGTTCACCCGCATGGACGCGTTGATGGAAGAGAACCAAGAGATGATGAAGCCCATGCAGAAGTCGTGACGCCGCCCGGCGGCAAGTGGCTGACGAGCCGATCGCGGCGGGCGAGCGCCGCGCGGCGATGACCGACGTCCTCGCGCGCATCGAGGAGCAAGTGGTCGCCATGGGGGAGCTTCTCGAACAGACGCGCCGCTATCGGCCGCTCGCCGCGGAGAGCGCCCGCCTCTACGAGGCCGTGAGCCGCGTCACCGCGCGCGTGCGCCGCGCCAATCGCGACCCTAGCGGCGCCGGCCTAGACTTCGAAGCGTTGGCCCAGGCCGTCGAATCGAGCACTCGAGCGGTTCGCCACCTGCTCGAAGAGTTTCATGGATCGCCGACCTACCGTGCGCTGCTCAACGCTCTCGAGCGGGACGACGCCGCAGAATGCCGCCGCCTCGTCCCGGAAGTGTTCGCCGACGTCGAACCGACGACGCCAGCCGGCGACCTGCACTTGCCGCTCTCGGCGAAGCGGGGCGAAGGGCTGCTCGATCCCGACGCGGCGGCCGAAGCGGTCGGACGGATGGTGCGGGAGGGCATCGAGCCGCAAGCCGGGCCCGGGCTCGGCGCGGATGGAAACGTCCGTCCCATCCGTTTCTTCCAGGGCATCACGGGGATCGACTCCGCCGCCTGGGTGATCGTAGCAGGCGAAGCAGTCCGGGCGCCGGCGTTTCGCGCCCCCGATCTCGACGAGGTCCTCGTCTACACGCGCCGGCTGCGCGTGCCGCTGTCAGTCGGCTTGCGCCGCGAAAGTCCCGACGATTGGCTGGAGGTCCGCGCGGGTGGCTATGCGCCCTATCGAGAGCGCTGCCGCGAGCGCATCCAAGCCTGCGGCGTCGCCGTCATAGACCTCTGATCGCGGCGGCGATCAGGAGGCCAGGCCCCACTTCTTCTTGTTTTCGGAGACCTGGTCCGCCGTCGGGTGTGGAATCTTCTCGTGCGGAGCGACCTTGAAGTCGCCCATCGTCTCCATGATCGCGTAGTTGAGCTTGGTGTCGTCTTGGAAGGGCGCCGGGACCGCTTCTTCCTCGTAGATCGCCTGCCACGGGCACTCCGGCTCGCAGGCGCCACAGTCGATGCACTCGTCGGGATGAATGTAGAGCTGGTTGGGAAACTTCTCGGTGTCGCTGCCCTGGTATCTATAGATGCAGTCTACGGGGCAAACCGCGACGCAGCCTGTGTCTACGCACTCCCGGCACAGCCTGGTGATGATGTAAGCCATCCAGCGCTTCCTCCGTTGTCAATCGATGCCCGATTGCCTCGGGTCGGTTCGCCCTCCGCAACCCCCACCGACGAGAAGGGGTTCCGTCTACCATTTCGATTTTGCCGGTGGAAGAGAGGGCCGACGACCGCGACGATGCGCCGACCGCTAACGCACTCTCACGTCGAACGCTTGCGGGCCCTTCTCGCCCGGGCGCACCTGAAACTGCACCTCGTCGCCGTCGCGGAGATCCTCGAACTGCGTCTTGGCGCCTAGCCGCGAGCGATGAAAGAACACGTCGTCGCTGCCGTCATCGGGTTGGATGAAGCCAAACCCCTTGTCCTGTAGGATCTTCTTGATCCGGCCGGTCATTGGGTGAAGCGCGGTCGAGGTCTACTTCGAGGAGCTCGGCAGTGCCGGGCTCCAGCGATCGACAGGCTCCCGTCCCCAGCCGGCGAGTACACCCCCGAGACGGCGTCGGAGCGAGGTGAGCGCAAACGTGCCTAGCAACATGCACGTGCCGGTGATGAATGCGAGGAGCTTCATGGCGTCAAGCTCAAGCCATAGCGCGCGATACCGGCCAACGCAACTACGGAAATCGACGGCGTCGCGAGCCCCGTCTTCCCCCGGCGGGACGCTAGCCCCGGGAGCGTTCGAGCTCGTACATCTCGCGAAACAGCGCCACGGCGTCGATGGGTGCGTCGAACGGCTCGCCGCGAAGCTCGCGGTAAGCCCGTTCTACGTTGAACACCAGACGCGCCGGCTCGGTCCAGTCCGCATAAGGGCCGAGATCGATCCGCTTGGATGCTTCGAGCGCGGAAGAGCCTGCCTCGAAAAAGCGCTTCGACTCGGAGCGCACGTATTCGAGGTAGCTCTTCATTTCCTTCGGCCCTTCGACGCCGCACAAGCGGGCCATGGCCGGGAACGATGACGCCGGGATCGAGCGCGACGATGCGGTCGAGCGCGGCGATCCAGTTGTCATACGTACCTTCCCAGCCGATCGGCGTGCAGCGGCGGAACAGTATGTCGCCGGTGAACACGATCCGCTCCCGCGGCAGATGCACGATGACGTCCCCGGCGGTGTGCGCCGGGCCGACGTAGAGAAGCTCGACCGCCACGCCGTCGAGATCGAGCACGAGCCGGTCTTCGATGAGACGGTTCGGCGGGCGCAGCTCGATGCCGCGGAAGTCCCAATCGGCGAGCTTGCGGCCGAGCGCGGCCAGCGCGCCGTCGCTGCTCGACGCGGAGTCGCGCACGGCTTGCAGCATCGCCGGACTCTCCTTGCCGAATCCCGCGGCGCAGAGACGATGACCGATGATCTCGGCATCCGGGAAGAGCTGATTTCCCCAGCAGTGGTCGCCGTTGGAGTGGGTGTTCACGACCCGCGCCGGCGAGCCCCGCCACACGCGTGCGTAGGAGGTGATGAGGTCGCGCGTATGGGCGAGGTCCCAGAACGTGTCGACCACCAAGCCGCCGCCGCGATCGACGAGACCCGAATTGCTGTAGCCGAGCCCGAGGTCGGGTTGCAGACATGCGAACACGCCGTCCGCGAGCGGCTCGATCTTCATCGCGGCTGCAGTTTCTCAGAGTGGCCGGAACGACTCAACGGCCGGCCGCACTACGGAGCACCCCCGGTCTCATGCGGTGCGGTCGGCAAGAAGGCTCCAGAGGAAGCAGCTCAGCGCCTCCTCGTCGTGAAGCGAGGCGGGACCCATCTCGGGCTCGGTCGCGACCCAACGGCCGCTCGAGGGCTCGGCGACGAGCATCGAGTCGAGTCGCGGCGGCTCCGGGCGCTGATCACGGAACACGAATATGCGCACCAGCCTAGCGTCGTCGCCGAACACCTCGCGAAGCAGCGTTTCGCGGGCGCCCGCCTGGCGAAGGTCGAGCGGACATTCGAGTCGCAGGCGAGTGCGACCGATGTCGAGCGCGCCGGCACGCAGCCGGCCGTCCGGCGGGTAGCGAACCGCGCCGATGCTGCCGTCGCGCAGGTGGCTGCCGAGCACGGCGCGCACGTCGGCGGTGAAGCGATCGATGGCACCCCACACGCGCTCCCAGACGGCGTTGGCCGACGCGCGGGAAAGAGTCTCGTGATCCTTGCCGAGTCCGTTCATGGAAGACCGTAGACGCAAGCTTCGTACCGCAGCCAAAGCCCCGGCGACAGCGACGTTCCAGCGCGGCTCGCGCAACCTCGAAACGAATCGTTTCAGCGCGCCGCAACGTGCGCCTCGAAGAAGTCGGCGATCTCCGCGATCACCGCGGGTGCGTCGACGCCCTCGGTGAGGATGTGCCCGCTCCGCTCGAATCGCCGGTGCGACTTCACCGCCGAGCCGAGCGCGGCTTCGATGGCCGTCGCCGCCGCGAGCGACACGGTGTCGTCTCGGCCGCCGTCGACCAAGAGCGTCGGCGTCGTGATCGCCGGCAGTTCGGCGCGAACTCGCCGTTGCAGTGCGATCATCGATGCCAGCGAGCGGAGCGGGATCTCGTCGTACGCCGGCGTCAGCCGGCCGATGCCGTGGGACCTTCGATCCTCGCTTCGGGTACGATCGCCAGACGCCGGGGCAGCCCCGGCAGCCAGCGTAACCAGCGCGCGATCTCGGCGCTCCGTTGTGACGCGAGCTCGAGCGCCGGGGCGAGCGCGGCCACCGCTCGGACCTCGCGCGGTCGCTCGTGTGCGAGGTGAAGCGCGAGCAGCGCGCCCATCGAAAGCCCGCCGACGACCCGCGTCGGCGAGCGCTTACCGAGCTCCGTCCAAGCGTCCAGCGCGGCGGCGAACCACTGCTCCCAAGTGGTGCGAGCCAGGTCCTCGACGCGGGTGCCGTGCCCGGGAAGCAGCGGCGCGCGGACGGCGTATCCGCGCTTGGCCAGCGCTTCGCCGATCGGCAGCATCTCGGACGGCGTGCCGGTGAAGCCGTGGAGCAACAGGCAGCCGACGTCTCCACCGTCGAAGCGAAACGGCCGCGCGCGCTCGTCGCGGCTTAGGTCGATGGGCACTCGGGCGCGGCTCGCGCGATTCAGATGGCAGCGAGCGCGGCCGAATTGATCTGGATCTTCGCGCGCCGCTTGAGCTGGTTGAGCAGCGCTTCCATCGCCGCCTTCTCGTTGATCGTCGAGGTGGCGCTTGACGAGCTCCGCCTTCTTCTTGTCGAACTCGGCCATGTCGGCGGGCTGTGCGATCCTTCAGCACGACGACGTAGGCGTCGCCGCCGACGACGCTCACTTCCGGCGCGACCGGGTTCGTCCGCGCTGAGCGCGAAGGCGTGCTTCTTCAGCTCGGGGCGGAGCCGATGCGCGGCACGTAGTCGCCGCGCTCGCGTGAACGGGACCGGTTTCCTCGACGGTGAGCTTTTCCGCGGCAGCCACGTCTTCGAGCGATTTCTTCTCGACGAGCTGCTTGCGGATCGCCTCGGCACGTTCGCGGCCTTCGCGGTCGCCTGCTCGCCGCGGATCGCGGTTTCCACCTTGTCGTGGATGTCGGCGAGCTCCGGCACGCGGCTTGGCAGCTTTTCTCGCACGCGAAAGAGAACGAGCGCGTCGCCGACCTGCGTCACGGGCCCGATCTGTCCGGTCGGGGTGGCGAAGGCCGCCTTCGAGAGCTCGGGCTGGACAGCCGAATCCGCGGATCTCTTCGTGCTCGGCAAACAGCGGCGGGTTTTCCACCTGGAGCCCGCGCGCCTTGGCGAGCTCGGCGAGCGGGGCTCCGCCGCTGGCCTTCTCGGCGTCGGCGAAGGCGGCGTCGCGCGCCGCGCTACGGGCGCGGTCGGCGCGCAGGGTCTCGACGATCTCGTCGCGCACTTCGGCGAGCGGCTTCTCGCGGGCGCCTTGCGCTCGTCCACCTTGATGATGTGAAAGCCGTAGCGCGTCTCCACCACGGCGGAGAGCTCGCCCGGCTGCAGCCCGAAGGCGGCGTTCTCGAATGCTTCCTCGGCGTGCCCACGACGGATGAAGCCGAGGTCGCCGCCCTTGTCCTTGTTCGCCTTGTCCTCGGAGACTTCCTTGGCGACGGCGGCGAAATCCTCGCCCTTCTTGAGTCGCTCGAGCACCGCAGCCGCACGCGCGCGCACCGCGTCCCGCTGCTTGTCGTCGGCGTCCGGCGGCACGGTGAACAGGATGTGGCGGGCGTGCACCTCTTCGGGCTCGGTGTACCGCTCGGTCTTGAAGGTGTTGTATTCCTGCTCGACGTCGGCGTCGCTCACCTTGGCGCCCTTCGCGAAGTCCTTGGCTTCGTAGCGAACGAAGTCGATGCCGACTCGCTCCGGCTCGCGGAACGCTCTCACGATGCTCTTCGTAGTACTTGGCGACCTCGGCGTCGCTCGGCGTGATCTCCTTGACGAGATCCGAACCCTTCACGCGCACGAACGACAGGTTCACCTTCTCGTTCTGAAAACGCGTAGAGCTCGCGCGCGCCGGCCTCGTCGGAGCGGATCGAGGTGGTGATCAGCTCCTGGATCTTCTGCGCGAGCAAGCCGGTCGCGCTGCTCCGAGCTCGAACTCGGTCGGGGTGACGCCCTGCGCGCGCAGGTAGCGGAAGTAGACGTCGCGCTGGAAGCGGCCGTCGACGTTGAGCCCCTGCATGCCCTCGATCGCGGCGCGCACTTCCTCGTCGGTGACCGAGAAGCCGAGCCGCTGCGCCTCCTGCTTGAGCAGCGTGGCGTTGATGATCTGGTCGAGCGCGCGGTTCTTGAAGTCGAGCGCCTTGACGAGCTCGGGCGTGAAGCTCTCGCCGTAGAGCTGGCGGTAGAACTGTTCGAGCTGCTGCGCGGCGCGACGGACTTCCTTCGGCGAGATGCTCTCGCCGTTCACCGCGGCGGCGTAGAGGCTGTCGCTGCCGGTGAACGTGCCGACGCCCCACAGGATGAAGACCGCGATGATGATCCAGAAGAGAATCTTGATCGTCGTCCCTTGCGCATGACGACGCATGTAGTTGAGCATGAGGAGCTCCCGGCCGAAAACTGGTTGAAGCTAGGACGGAGCGTGGGAAAAGCAACGTCGGCCGGCGGGCGGCAGCCGATGACGGATCTCATCGAAATCTACGTGCGGCTCCGCCCGCGAAGACATCGCGTACCTGAAGTTCATCTTCGAATCCTACGAGACGGTCGGCTTCTTGCGCACCATCGATCCGCACGCGGCCACGCTCGTGGTCTTCCTCGTCCCCGATTTCGCCGAGGTAGGAGGCCGCATCCTGGATTCCGTGTCGCGCGAGATCACGCTCGAGCGAATCGAGCGACCCGGATGACCTCGGTGACGACTGGCTGGTCGAAGCCGTCGTGGCACGAGAGCTAGGCGCCGCTCCGCGTACATCCGTACCGGCCGCTTTCGTACGCCTGCCGAATCATGACGCCGAATCGCTCAGCACCTCGGCAAGTCGACGGTGGCGCCGTCCTTGCAGCCAGCATCACCGGGGTTGGAGCCTCTGTTGGAATCTTCCATCAGCGAGCTGGTCCTATTGGTGATGGGCTTGGTCATCGTCGCCGCCGCGACGATGGTCACGCGCGCGCTGCTTCGTGGACGTCGGGACGGCGGCCGGGCGGCTTGAGTCAGGGTTCACTCTCGTTCCCGCCGGAGCGGCGGGGACGGCCAAACGAGTAGGCCACGCCGATGCTCGCCACGTAGAGCACGAGTAGCGGCGTCGCCATCAGCAGTTGCGAGGCGACGTCGGGACCGGGCGTGAGTACGGCGGCGACGATGAAGATGCCGACGACTGCGTAGCGCCACGTCGCCGATCATCATCTTGTGATTCACGATCCCGGTTCGCGCGAGGAAGAAGGTGAAGACCGGCAGCTCGAACACCACGCCGAACGCGAGCAGCATGCGCGAGGCGAAGGACAGGTACTCGCTGATCCTCAGCAGCGGCTCGATCGAGATGCTGCCGTACTCCGTCGAGAAAGAAGCCGAACGCGGTCGGGAAGACGAAGCGATAGCAGAAGTACGCCCCGCACACGAAGAAGAAGGTGGCGAAGAACACGAACGGCTGGACGTATCGACGTCTCGTTCTCGTAGAGGCCCGGCGCGATGAACTTCCAGATCTGATAGAAGATCACCGGGCTCGCCAGGAAGATGCCGGCGATGAACGCGACCTTGAGCTTGGTGAAGAAGGCCTCGGCGACACCGGTGCCGATGACTTGCACCTGAGTCGGCGGGGTCGATCTGCTTTGAGCGGCGCGAGGAGCCATCGCATCAGCGGTTCGACGAACTGGTAGCAGGCCACGAAGGCGACGCCGACCGCGACAGCGACTTGATCAGCCGGCTGCGCAGCTCCTCGAGATGCGCGGTCAGCGGCATCTTGACGTCTTCCATCGGAGTCGACCGCGCGGTGCCGGCTGCGACGCGGCCGCGGATAGGAAGTCGGGTCGAGGGCGCGTCCGGGCTCGCGGCAGTGCATCCGGACGCGAGGCGCGGTCCCCGCCGTGGCCTTGGGCTCGATGTCGCCCGTCGCGGCGGTGCGGGATGGAGGATCGCTCGCGCGCGCGGGCTTCTTCCTCGAGCATGGCACGAGCGTTGTCGAGCTCCTGCTGAGGCCCGAGGTCGCCTTGCGGAACTCCGCTAGAGCCTTGCCGAGCATCGGGCCATTCCGGGAGCCGCTTCGGGCCGAGCACGATCAGCGCCACGGCCAAGATCACGACGAGCTCCGGCATTCCGATGTTGAACATCGAGATGAAACGCTATTGGAATCGGTCGAGTGAGTCAAAGGCGGCTTCGCGCGGCTCGCGCGGGCACCCGCGCGGAGAGTCGACGCCAAGGTTTGCCTCCCCCGACGGCGGTCGCTATACGAGGGGCTCCGTGCAGACCGAGATCGCCCCGGTTTCTCCCGCGAGATCCCCGGGTCCGCACGCGACCCGGGTGCCGGCGCAGGGTCGCCCCAGCCCGGCTCCGCGACGGTTGCGTGAGGCGCTGCGCTTCGACGGCTTGTGGTGGCGGAAGCTCGCGTGGCTCGGCTGCGTCTACGGGCCGGAGTGGTGGAAGCGCGGCGTCGCCGCCGGTCGTCGCGCTGATCATCTTTCTCCTCGTCGGGCGCAATCGCCGGGGTGCGATCGAGAATCAGACGCGCGCGCGGGCAGGCGAGGGGCGCCGCAGCGCCGTGGCCGGCGCGTATCGCATGTTCGTGTGCTTCGCGCGCTGCATGACGGAGACCATGGAGTACTACGGCCCACGTGCGAAGCCGTGTCCGCATCGACGAACCGGCGCTGAACCACGTGGCCGAGCGCTCGAGCGCGGCCGGGGCGTGATTCTCGCCACCGCCCACGTCGGCAACTGGGACATCTCGGGAAGGGCGCTTGCACGCGACCGGGCGACCCCGTGCACCTGGTGATGGGCCGCGAGCCGAACGAGACGACGCAGGAATACTCGCGGCGATACTCGCGAGCAAGCCGGTATGCACGTGATCTTTTCCGACAGCTCGGTGTTCTCGGCGTTCAACATGATCCGCGCGCTTCGCCGCAACGAGATCCTCGCGATCCAGATCGACCGCGGCAACGGCGAGCCCAACTCGGCGGTCAAGCACGTGGAGTTCTTCGGCGCCGAGGCGTCGTTCCAGGAAGGCCCGTTCCAGCTCGCCGGCTGTCCGGCGCGCCCGTGGTGCCGGTGGTTACGCTGCGCCGCGGGCGGCGCCACTACGAGATCGTGCTCGGCGAGCCGCGCTGGGTCGAACGCGACGTCGCAGGCGACACCGAGCGGGCGCTCCGCGAGACGGTGGCAGTTTTTCGAGCGCACGATCCGCGAGCAACCCGGAGCAGTGGTTCCAGTTCGCGCCGTTCTGGTCGCCGCGCGATGAAGATCCTGCTGCAATCCCGAAGCACGGGGGACGATCCGCTGAAGGAGCGCGCCGGCCAGTCTCTCTCCGCGTCGGCTGACGCATCCGCGAGCCCGGAAGGGTTGCGGGTGGCACTCAACCGCCAGATCTTTCGCGGCATGCTGTTCACGATGGGCGCGACGGCGCTGGCGATGGACCGGCTCGGCGTGCGGAAGTCCGTGATCTGGTCGTTCGCGAAGCTCCAAGGTCGCAACACCTGCCGCGCGCTCGGAGTGCGCGTCACGGTTCACGGCGCGGAGCTCGTGGCCGAGGGCGGCCCCTACGTCTTCACGCCGAATCACCAGGCGCACATCGACATCGCCGCCCTGCTCGGCTACCTGCCCGGCAACAATCGCTTCGCTTCCAAGCAGGAGTTGTTCGACGAGCCGGTGCTCGGAGCGGTGATGCGCACCCTCGGCATGCTGCCGGTGGATCGCGACGACGCGATGAAGTCGATGGACGTGCTGAACCACGCGGTGGAGCAGGGACACTCGATCATCATCTTCCCGGAGGGCACGCGCAGCCGCGACGGCCAGCTCTTGCCGTTCAAGAAAGGCGCGTTCGTCGCGGCGATCGAGATGGGTCGGCCGGTCGTGCCGATCGTCGTCAAGGGCACGCATCGCGTGATGCCGAAGGGCGGCTACCTGTCGATCCATCCCGGCGACGTCGAGATCGTGGTCAAGCCGCCGATCTCGACCCGAGGCCTCGGCTACGCGGATCGCGAGCGCCTGCGCGACGTCGTGAGGGAGATCATCGCCGAGGAGGTCGGGCGGCCGATCGCCGCATGAGCGAGGCCCCGGCGTCGTACTGCCGCGCTGATTCCCGCGCTCGATTGCGCGCCCACGATCGCTGCGGTCGTCGCAGGCTGCCTCGAGCATGTCGACCGGCGTGATGGTGGTCGACGACGGTTCCGCCGACGCGACGGCCGAGAACGCACGCGCCGCCGGCGCCGAGGTGCTCTCGCACGGCGAGCAATCTCGGCAAAGGGAGCGCGTTGCGATCGGGGCTACACCTTCTCGCCGAGCGGGGCATCTCCCACGCCATCAGTCTCGACGGAGACGGCCAGCATCTACCCGCGGAGATCCCCGGGCTCGTCGCCGAGTCGACCGCGCATCCCGCCGCGCTCGTGCTCGGCCGGCGCCCCGCCGATAGGGAAGCCGCGGCCATCAATCGCTTCGGCAACGACTTCGCCAACCGCTGGGTGCGGATCGCGACCGGGCGCGCCCTCGGGGACACGCAGTGCGGACATGCGCGTCTATCCGATCGCGGCCACGCTCGCGCTGGCGCCCATCGGCCGGCGATTCGACTTCGAGACCGAGATCCTGATTCGCGCCGCGCGCGCCGGCATGGAGATCCGCTCGGTGCCCGGTGCGCGTCTACAATCCGCCGCCCGAGCTACGTCACAGCCACTACGACAAGCTCTGGGATACGGTTCGGATCATCGAGATGGTGGTGGGACTGATGCTGCGGCTACGCTGAAGCGCAGCCGCAGCATCAGCAGAGGAGGCTCGTTCAGTTCTGCGAAGGGGTCGTGGTCGTGGCGCCGGACCCGTGGTTCATTTCCACCAGCCGTGCCCGCCGTGCCCGTTCATCTGCGCGAAGGCCAGGCGCTGATCCGGGTGGAGCACTGCGCCGATCTTGGCGAGCTGCTTGGCGCGCAGGTCGAGGAGCTGGCCGAAGACTTGCTGCGCGGAGGTGCTCTTCCCTTCGATCGTGGCGGGATCGTCGCCGTTCAGCGCCGATTGACGAAAGTCGGAGAGCGCTTGACCGAGCTGCGACTGCAGTTGGCGGCGCGTGTCCTGGTCGGCGGCGAAGGCGGTCTGGATCGCGGTGGTTTGGTCGTCGCTGAGGCCGAGCTTCGATTGCAGCCTTTCGATCCGCCGCTGCTGCCACGTTCCCGTGGTGCTGCCCGAGTCGGCCAGCGTCATCGTGGCGGCGAGTGCCAGCGGCAGAACGGCGATTGCGGTCTTGGTAACGAGTTTCATCGGCATCCTCTCCTTCTGGCGAGCTCCGGTTCGCTCGTCTCGTTGATGTAGACGGCGAACCGGAGGGGGACGTTAAGCGGCGTCAGTCCGAATCGTCGGAATCGTCCGAAGAATCCCCGGATCCCGAATCGCCGGAGCCCGAAGAGTCGGTCCCCTGTGGTGTATCGTGGACCGTCCCGCTCGCGATCCGCGCGCTGGTCCCCGTCGAGCCCGATTTCGCCACAGGCCAAGTGAGACCCACCATCAACGATGCGATCGCCATCCAACCGAAAAATGAAGTCGACATCCGAAGCTCCTTTCGCGGGCCGAAACTGCGACCCTACGCTGGTCAGACGTCGCAGCCGAGCGCTTCGGTAAGCCCTATCGACGACGGATGCGCTCGAGCCGCTCGCGCAGGACCTTTTCGAATCCGTTCTCGGTGGGCTCGTAGTAGGTGCGCCCCTCGAGCGGCTCCGGGCGGTGCTGCTGGCGCACGAGGTTGTCCTCGTGCTCGTGCGCGTACTCGTAGCCCTTGCCGTAACCGAGGTCCTTCATGAGCGGTGTCGGCGCGTTACGCATGACGAGCGGAACCGGCAGCGCGCCGTGCGATTTCACGTCGGCGAGAGCCTGGTTCATCGCCGCGTATGCCGCGTTCGACTTGGGCGCTGTGGCCAGATACGCCACTCCCATCGCCAAGGGGATGCGACCCTCGGGCAGCCCTACGAAGTCGACGGCGTCCTTGACGGCGTTGGCGACCACCAGCGCCTGGGGATCCGCCGTGCCGATGTCCTCGGCCGCGAGGATGACCATGCGCCGCGCGATGAACAGCGGATCCTCGCCGGCCTCGAGCATGCGCATCAGCCAGTACATGGCGCGCGTCCGGGTCGCTGTCGCGGAGGCTCTTGATGAAGGCGGAAATGACGTTGTAGTGCTCCTCGCCCGCGCGGTCGTAGAGGAGCGTCTTCTTCTGCGCGGCCTCCTCCATGGCGCGGAGGTCGATCGTGCGGGTGGCGCCGCGAGCCGCGATGCCGGCGGCGACTTCCAGCGTGCCGAGCGCCCGGCGCGCGTCGCCCTGCGCGCTGGCGACGAGGAAGTCGAGCGCCGGCGGGGCGAGCTCGAGCCCGAGCTCGCCGAGACCGCGCTCGCGGTCGGCGAGCGCTCGCTCGACGATGCGCCGCATCTCCCCCTCGGCGAGCGCCTGGAGCACCACGACGCGCGAGCGGGAGAGGAGCGGCGCGATGACCTCGAAGGATGGATTCTCCGTCGTCGCGCCGAACAGCACGACCGTGCCGCGCTCGACGTGAGGGAGCAGCGCGTCCTGCTGCGCCTTGTTGAAGCGGTGGATCTCGTCGACGAACAGCACGGTCTTCCGCCCGTGCGATCGCGAAGCGCTCCGCCGCCTCGTCGATGGCCTGGCGGATGTCCTTGACGCCGGCGAGCACCGCGGAGAAGGCCGACCACTCGGCGCCGGCCGCCTCTGCGAGCAGGCGCGCGAGGGTGGTTTTGCCGCTGCCCGGCGGACCCCAGAAGACGAGCGAATGGAGCGCCTTGGTCTCCGCCATCTGGCGCAGCAGGCGGCCGGGTCCGAGCACGTGCTCCTGGCCGACGAACTCGTCGAGCGCCCGCGGGCGCATGCGTTCCGCCAGCGGCGCCGTCCGGGCGCGCTTGCGATCGGCGGCCGCGGTGAAAAGGTTGGGCATGGCTCGCGGTTTATTCTAGAACACTCGCCCGTGAAGCACATCGGCATCGTCGTCAAGCGAAACCGCCGCGAGGCCCTCGCCCTCGCCCGCCGCCTCGTGACCTGGCTCCGCCGCCGGCGCCGGACCGTGCTGCTCGAGGCGGAGGCGGCCCGCGCGCTCCGGCTCCCCGAAGGGGTCAGCAAGCAGGCGATGATGGCGCGCGCCGACCTGGTGATCGTGCTCGGCGGCGACGGCACGCTGCTCAGCGTGGCGCGCCACTCGGGAGCGCGGCGGGTGCCGGTGCTCGGCGTCAACCTCGGCGGCCTCGGCTTCCTCACCGACGTCCGCCCCGACGAGGTCTTCGCGGCCGTGGCGCGCGTGCTCGCGGGCCACTACCGGCTCGAGCGCCGCTGCATGCTCGACGCGACGGTGATACGCGGCGGCAAAGTGGTGCGCCGCTTCCAGGCGCTGAACGACGTCGTCATCAACAAGGGCGCGCTCGCCCGCATCCTCGACCTCGAGACCTCGGTCGACGGCGTGGCGCTTTGCACCTACAAGGCCGACGGTTTGATCGTCGCGACCCCGACCGGATCGACGGCGTATTCGCTGTCGGCCGGCGGCGCGATCGTCGAGCCTTCCCTCAGCGTGATGATGGTCTCGCCGATCTGCCCGCACACGCTGACGCAGCGCCCGATCGTGCTCTCCGAGCGCTCGCGGGTGGCGATCGCGGTGCGCTCGCCCGACGAGGACGTGGTGCTGACGATCGATGGGCAGGAAGGTACGAAGCTCGCGAGCGAGGACGTGGTCTCGGTGCGCGCTTCGAAGAACCGCGTGCACCTGGTGCGCTCCCCGGCGCACAGCTTCTTCGAGCTGCTGCGTACCAAGCTGCGCTGGGGAGTGCGCTAGCTCCGGATCCGCGATGCTCAAGGAGCTCCAGATCCGCAATTTCGCGCTGATCGACGAGCTGGAGCTCGGCTTCGAGCCCGGGCTCAACGTGATCACGGGCGAGACCGGGGCGGGCAAGACGATCTTGATGGCGGCGCTCGAGCTCGCCGTCGGCGGCAAGGCATCGGCGGACGTGATCCGCACGGGAGAGGATGAGGCGACGATCGAGGCGGTGTTCGAGGTGGACGGCGAGATGCCGCGTGAGCGGCTTGCGGCCGCCGGCTTCGAAGCCGCCGGGCACGAGCTGCTGGTGCACCGCGCGCTGGCGCGCAGCGGTCGCAACCGCATTCACTTGAACGGCACCCTGGCCACGCTGGCCGTGCTCGAGTCGATCGGCGATTCGTTGATTCGCGTCTACGGCCAGCACGAGCATCACACGCTGCGGCAGTCCGACACCCACCTCGGGTTGCTCGACGCCTTCGCCGGCCACGGCGCGCTCGCCGAGACCATGCGCACCCGCTTCGCCGCGCATCACGATCTGGCCGAGCGGTTACGCAGGGTGCTCGCCGGCAAGGAGACGGCCCGCGCCCGCGCCGAGCTGCTGCGCTTCCAGGTAAAGGAGATCATCGCCGCTGGGCTGACCCCCGGCGAAGAGGAGGAGCTTCGCCAAGAACGGCAGGTGCTCGGCGCGGCGGAGAAGCTCGCGGAGGCCGCGCGATTCGGCGAGCACGCGCTCTACGCGGGCGAGAGCGCGGCGGCGAGCACGGTCCGCAAGCTGTCGGCGCGGCTCGGCGAGCTGGTGGACACGGATCCTCGCCTCGGCGAGATCGCCAAGCTCGTCGACGAGGCCTACACGCTGGTCGAGGAGGCCGGCTGGAGGCTTCGCGAGTATGCCGAGAAGCTGGTGTTCGACCCCGAGCGTCTCGAGGAAGTCGACGGCCGACTGCTGGAGCTCTCCAAGCTCAAGCGCAAGTACGGAGACTCGATCGACGCGATCCTCGCCCTTCGGGACGCCGCCGTCCGCGAGCTCGGGGACCTCGATCTCAACGAGGAGGGGCTGGCGGCGCTCGAGGGCGAGGCGGCCACCACCGAGAAGGCGGCGCGGGAAGCAGCCGCGGCGCTATCGAAGTCGCGCCGCGGCGCGGCCAAGCGGCTCGAAGGGCGTGTTCGCGGCGAGCTCGGCGAGCTCGGCATGAAGGACGCTCGCTTCGAGGTGCGTTTCGCGGACGAGGCGCCGCTCTCGAGCGACGGCGTCGATCGGGTGGAATTCTTCTTCTCCGCCAACGCCGGCGAAGAGCCGCGCGCGCTGGCGCGCATCGCCTCGGGCGGCGAGCTGTCGCGCATCATGCTGGCTCTCAAGTCGCTCGCGCTCGAGGATGCGGACGCGCCGACGGTGATCTTCGACGAGGTCGACGCGGGCATCGGCGGCGGGGTCGCGGAGGTGGTCGGCCGCAAGCTCGCCACGCTCGCGCGCCGCCGCCAGGTGCTGTGCATCACGCACCTGCCGCAGATCGCGGCTTTCGCGGACCACCACTTCGCCGTCGAGAAGGCGACCGAGCGCGGGCGCACGCGCTCCACGGCGCGCCGCCTCGGCGCCGAGGAGCGCTGCGACGAGATCGCGCGCATGCTCGGCGGCGTCAGGGTTACCACCGAGGCGAAGAAGCACGCCGAGCAGCTCCTCGCCATGGGACGCAGCGGGAGGAAGCGATGAAGCGAGGCACACGGCCGCTCTTCACGACGCCGATCGGCACCGCGCTCGAGAACGCGCTCGAGGACTTCCGCCGCGCGCTCATCGAGCGGCGCGTCTACGACAACGCGGAAAATCTCTCGCGGGCATGGAACGGCGCGCGGGATTTCGTCGACTTCCTGCTCGACGGCCCGGGCGTGCTGAAGAAGTGGCGGCAGCGCCAGCGGTGAGCGCTGCGCTGCCGATCGAGTCGCTGCTCCCCGAGATCGCCGAGTCGCTGCGGCGAAGCTCGCGCTTGGTGCTGCGGGCCCCGCCCGGGGCGGGCAAGACGACCCGCGTCCCCGCGATGCTCCTGGACGTCGGCCTGTCGCACGGGAAGCAGATCGTCGTGCTCGAGCCGCGCCGCATCGCGGCTCGGGCGGCCGCGGAGTTCGTGGCCCGCGCGCGTGACGGCGTCGCCGGCGGCGAGGTCGGCTATCGAGTGCGCTTCGAGCAGAAGGGCGGGCGATCGACACGGCTCTGGTTCGTCACCGAGGGCGTGTTCTCGCGAGGCCTCGCGCGCGATCCGTATCTCGAGGAGGTCGGCCTCGTCGTCCTCGACGAGTTTCACGAGCGCCATCTGCAGGGCGACGTCGCGCTCGGCGTGGTGCGCGAGCTTCAGGAGAGCGTGCGCCCGGATCTCAAGCTCGTGGTGATGTCGGCGACCCTCGATACCGCCAAGGTCGCCGTGTTCCTCGCCGGCGCCCCGGTGCTGACTTCCGAGGGCCGCGCGCACCCGGTGGAGATCGAGCACGCGAGAGAGCCTTCGCGGGCTCGGCTGTCGGCGCGCGTCGCCGCCGCGCTCGCGCGCGAGCTCCGATCCGCGCCACGCGGCGACGTGCTGGTGTTCCTCCCGGGAGCTGCGGCGATTCGCGAGACAGCCGAGGCGATCGCGACCCTCGCCGCCGAGCACGCCGCCGATGTCGTGCTGTTGCACGGCAATCTGCCGCTCGACGTCCAGCGGCGAGCGATCGAGCAGGGACCGCGGCGCAAGGTCGTGCTCTCGACCAACGTCGCCGAGACCGCGCTCACGATCGAAGGTGTGACGACGGTGATCGACTCGGGGCTCGCCCGTGAGGCGCGCTTCGACTCGCGCCACGGCGTCAACCGCCTCGAAGAGGTGCGCATCAGCCGCGCGGCGGCGGAGCAACGTGCGGGACGGGCCGGGCGTACGGGTCCGGGCCGCTGCGTACGGCTGTGGACCGCCGCCGAGCACGCCGAGCGAAAGGAGCGAGAGCTTCCCGAAGTCCTGCGCCTCGATTTGTCGGCCGTGGCGCTCGAGCTCCGCGCCTGGGGCGTTCGCGACCTCGGCGCCTTTCCATGGCTCGACCCGCCACGCGACGGCGCGCTCGAGCGCGCCGAACGCCTGCTCGGCCTCCTCGGCGCGGTCGACGGCGCGGGCGCGATCACCGAAACGGGCCGGCGCATGCTCGACGTACCGGCGCCGCCGCGCTTGGCACGCATGCTTCTCGAGGCCGACCGGCACGGCGTGGCGGAGGACGGGGCGCTCGTCGCAGCGCTGGCCTCGGAGCGCGACATCCTCCTCGAGCGACGCGCGCTCGCACGAGGCGAAGGGGGGCTATGGGCCGCGGGGCGGTCAGACCTCGCGCTTCGCCTCGAGCTCTTTCGCGAGGCCGAGCGATCGGCGTTCGAGCCGCCGCGCTGTCGGGCGATCGGGCTCGATGCGGCCGCCGTGCGCACCGTCGATCGCGCGCGGCGCCAGCTCGCCGCCGGCCTCGGCCGCCGCCGTGGGACGCGCCCGAGCGGCGACGGGGACGCGCTCTTGCGCTGCGTGCTCGCGGGCTTTCCCGATCGCGTCGCGCGCCGGCGCCAAACCGGCTCGCGGCGAGCGGTGATGGTGGGGGGAGGGGGGGTCGTGCTCGACCCCTCGAGCGTGGTGCGGGACGCCGAGCTCTTCGTGGCGGTCGATCTCGAGGGCGCAGCGCGCGGCGAGCACGCCGAGGCGCGCGTGCGGCTCGCGAGCGCGGTCGAGCAGGACGTGGCTCGAGGAGATGTTTCCGCGGGCGCTCCGCACGGCCGGTGAGGTCGTGTTCGACCCTGGAGCAGAGCGCGTGGTGGAGCGCGTCCGCAAGCTCTACGAGGATCTCGTCCTCGATGAGACGGTCAGCCGCGAGGTCGATCCGGCGCTCGCCGCGGCGCGACTCGCCGAGGCCGCGCGCGAGAATCTCGCGAGCGCCCTGGCAATCGGCCGCGAAGAGGAGGCGTTCCTCGAGCGCGTCGCCTTTCTCGCGAGGGCCATGCCGGAGCTCGGTCTCGAGGCCGGCCCCGAATCGTTGCTCGGCGCCGCGATCGACGCGCTGGCGGTGGGAAAGCGGAGCTTCGCTGAGCTTCGCAAGGCCGATCTATCGGACGCGCTGCGCTCCCGGCTGACACGCCGCCAGCTCCAGGCGCTCGACCGCGAGGCGCCGGAGCGACTTCGGCTGCCGTCGGGGCGGGAGGTGCGGCTCACCTACGAGCGCGGCCGGGCGCCGGTGCTTGCCGCGCGCATCCAGGAGCTCTTCGGTTTGACCGCCACGCCCCGCATCGCGGCGGGGCGGGTCCCGCTGGTGCTGCACATACTCGCGCCGAGCAATCGGCCGGTCCAGGTCACCGAGGATCTGGCGAGCTTCTGGAAGCGCACGTATCCCGAGGTTCGCAAGCAACTGCGCGGCCGCTACCCGAAGCACGCCTGGCCCGAGTCACCCGCAGACGCCGCTTCGCGGCGCTGAGTGCCATTTCGCGGCGCTCCGCACGTGCAAAACCGCTCGCGGGACGTCGCGCATATCGCGACTGAAGGGCGCCGAATTCCTTGCGATTCATCGCTCGGCCAGGCGCTGGTACGGGGGTTGCTCAGGAGATCGGCGAGGAGTGCGGTGATGAAGTTGGCTCTCGCTCATCTATCCGAAGAGGACATTCGCTTCGAGTACCGCGTCATGGACCGCTGGTGCCGACTGTTCCACAGGACCCCCGTCGATTGGGTCGTGCTCGTCGCCGAGCGCTTCCGGGAGCGGCATCCTCGCGGCGATGGAAGACGACTGCGCCTGAGGCGCAGCGCCACTATCGGCAGCTAGCCCTCTCGGATAGAAGCGCGAGCGCAATGAGTTGGCTCGCCGCGACGCTGAAACTCTATGCCTCGGTGACGCGTCGCGCCGCCCGCGTCGCGGTCCTCAATTGGCCGGTGCTGCTCTCGCTCTTCGTGTACTTCGCGGTGATGGGCGCGGCGCTGCCGGTCGTTTTCGCGCTCGGCATGCTCGGCGGATTCCTGCTCGGCTTGGTATGGGCGGCGTGCATCGCCTCGTTTCTCTATCTCGTCGAGCGTCTCGTCCGTCACGGGCGAGTCACTTGGGCCGATTTCCCCAGCAGCGTCGCTCCCTACTTCTCCGACGTGATCGGCGTGCTGTTCGTGCTGTGGATGTTGCGCACGATCCTCTCGCTCGCGCTGCTGAGCAATCCTCAGGCGCTGCTGATCTCGGCGATCGTCCAGCTCTTCGTGTTCGTCTTCTTCAACGCCGTACCCGAGCTCGTCTATCTCGGCCACCATTCGTCGCTCGACCTGTTGTCGGAAAGCTACCGCTTCATCTCCGAGAACTGGATCGAATGGTTCCCGCCGACGCTCGTCGCCGGCGTGATCTTGTATCTCCTCATGGAGCTGCCCGGCGACGGCTTGGCCGGGCTCGCCAGGCGCGCCCTCGCGGCTCTGTTCGTGTACTTCACGATGGTGCTGCGCGGGCTGTTGTTCGAGGAGCTCGAGGGGAGCACGCGGCGAAGCCGCGCGTATCGCTATCGGTCGTAGCGCGCCGCGGCGAGCTGGAGCGCCACGAAGATCGCCATCGAGGCGAGGCAGAGGACATGGTCGCGGCAGATGCCGCGCGCCAGCGCGCTCTGCACGGCCGGAGGATCGCTGCGCGCACCGAGCCGTACCGCGTTTCGCACCACGCGCGCGAGCGCCAAGCCGATCGGGCCGGCGCAAAACGGCAACGACACCAAGCCGAGCGCCGTGGGCCCGCGCACGATCTGGGCGCCGACCGCTGCGAGGGTCAGGACCATGACCGCCGCGATGGCGTGGCCCATCGGTCTGGCGAGCGTGGTGACGCGCCGATAGTAGCCGGCGATCGAGGCCAATACGGCTTCGGGCAGATCGCCCGACCGGTGGCGTAGCACCTGGACGTCGAACATCAGGTCCATCCACAAGACCGCCAGCAAGAAGCCGCCCCCGAGTATCGCGATCTCGGTCATCGGCTGTGTGCGGCCCCGCTCGTGGCGATGCTCCCGCGCGCGAGCCAGACGAGCGCGGCCAAGCCCGGGCCGATGAAGATCAGCACCAAGAGCGGCACTTGAGCGTAGAGCGCTTTGGCCGGCGGCGTGGTCTGGCACGCACCGGTGGCGGTCATCGCTCCGCAGAGCAGGTCCGCGATCGTGAACGACGCCACGGCGTTCCAGACGCTGTGTTGCACGCAGGCGAAGAGAAAGCCGAGCGCCGGAGCGGCAGCGCTCCTCGTCCCGCGGGGCGAGCGAGCGCGCGAGACCGAGGCCGGCGCCGACCGCTCCCGTGAACGTCGCATGGTTCAACCCCTGCAGCACGCCGCGAACGAACACCGCGCGAGCGAGCCCGCCGGTGCCTCCCTGTACGACCGCAATCAAGTGGTAGGGGATGTTCTCCGCCGAGGCAAAGCCGAGGCCGACGAGCGCGCCGCAGGCGATTCCGCTCCGCGCGTCGCGCAGCCGGGCGGGAGAGAGAGCGACGAGCGCGACGAGCCCGAGAGCCTTGATCCCCTCTTCGACGAGCGGCCCCCAGAGGAGCGGTCCAAGCGCCGTGGCCGCGAGCATGGCATTCGCGCGCTCGGCAATCGGCGCCGCGATCGCCGCGCCCCAGAGGAAGAGCGCGACGAGGAGCACCGGCGGCTCGCAGGGCCTGAGAAGCGCGACGACGATCGCCGCATAGGCCACCGCGGGCACGACGGCCGCTACGACGACCTCGAGCGGCGCTTCGCGGAGCATCAAGAGGAAGACCGCGACGATGGTGACCGGTGCGAGCCAGTACGGCGCGTGCTTCATCGTCCCGTGATCCGCGTTTGCAGTCGTGAGCGTCGGCTGCTTTCCGTTCACGTGAGATCAGCGCTGCCTCTTCGCCTGCGGCTGCCGCTGGAAGCCCGTGCGGCCCGATTTTCGGTCTGAACGCGGTCGAGGAGGGCAGGGCTTGTAGGAAGCGCCTGTCCTGGACAAGACTCCGACACCGTGAGCCGCCCGATCACCATCAACTGCGACATGGGGGAAAGCTTCGGTTTGTACAAGATGGGCGACGACGCCGGCATCATGCCCTACATCACGCTGGCCAACGTCGCATGCGGCTTCCACGCGTCGGACCCGCTGGTGATGCGCCGCACCGTGCGCTTGGCGAAGGAACGCGGCGTGCGCGTCGGCGCTCATCCCTCGCTACCCGATCTGCAGGGCTTCGGCCGGCGCGAGATGCGGATCGAGCCCGAGGAGCTCACGGCCGCGATCATCTACCAGGTCGGCGCGCTCAAGGGGTTTCTCGACGAGGAGGGGATGGCGCTTTCGCACATCAAGCCGCACGGAGCGCTCTACGGCATGGCGTCGCGGACCGAGAGCGTGGCGCACGCCATCTGCGACGCGGCACGAGTGTTCGGCGTCGCGCTGCTGGGCATGGCCGGCACCACACAGGAGGCCGTGTACGAGCGCCGCGGAATTCCATTCGTGCGCGAGTTCTATGCCGATCTCGACTACGACGACACGGGGAACCTCATCATCACCCGCGAGCATGCCGCCGTCGATGCCGACGCGGCCGCGGCGCGCACGCTGCGAGCGATCCGCGAGGGCAAGGTTCGATCGGTGACGGGGAAGGACGTGGCAGTCGTCGTCGAGTCGGTCTGCGTGCACTCGGACACGCCGGGAGCGGTCGCCGTGGCCCGGGAAGTGCATCGCGCGGTCGAAGAATATCTGCATTGAGCCTGCGCCCGTCGGCCCCGAGCGCGAGACGAGCATGATCTATCCGCAGCCTCGAGTGCTTCCCGGAGGCGATCGCTACGTTCTCGTCGAGTTCGGCGACGAGATGCAGCTCGAGCTCAACTTCGTCGCCCATGGTCTGGCGACGAAGATCGCCGAGTCCGCGATGCGGGGGATCGTCGAGACCGCGCCCTGCTTCGCCTCGATCCTCATCCACTACGACCCCGACCAGATCGCGTTCGACGATCTGTCGAAGGAGCTCGTGCGACTCTGCGACTCCCTGGGCCAGTCGGAGGCGATCGAGCTCACGAGCCGGCTCTTCTACATCCCGACGATGTACCTCGACCCGTGGACGCACGAGTGCGTGGAAGACTACTGCGCGAAGATCAAGAGGAAGGAGCCGGACCCCGAGCTCGTCGCGCGCGTCAACGGGCTCGCCGATGCGCGCGATCTGGTGCGGGTTCACTCGGCGACCGAGTATTGGGTCGCGTCGCTCGGCTTCTGGCCCGGCCTGCCGTTCATGATGGCCCTCGATCCTCGCTGCCGCCTGTCGGCTCCGAAGTACAATCCCGCCAGAACGTGGACGCCGCAGGGCACGGTCGGAATGGGCGGCGCGTCGACGGCGATCTACCCGGTCGCCACCCCGGGCGGCTATCAGATCTTCGCGCGAACCCCGGTGCCGATCTGGGATCCGGAGCAGCGCTTCCCCGTGTTCCGCGACAGCATCGTGCTCTTCCGCGCGGGGGATCGCGTGCGGTTCGTGCCCGTGGAGCGCGACGAGTTCGATTGGGTCGAGGCGAAGGTGCGAGAAGGGAGCTACGTCTACAACGTGGTCGAGTATCAGAAGTTCTCGGTGAAGCAGTACAAGGAGTGGGTCCGCGCGCTCGACGCCCGGAGCCGCGGCTGAGCAGGGGCCATGCTGGAGATCGTCAAGCCCGGGCTCGAAACCAGCGTGCAGGACTACCCCGGCCGGATCGGCTACTGGGCTCAGGGGTTCCCTCCTTCGGGACCGATGGACAGTTGGTCCTTCCGGCTGGCGAACCGGCTCGTCGGCAATCCTCCCGGTGCGGCGGCGCTCGAATGTCAGTTCCTCGGACCGACGATCCGGTTCCGCGAAGCGACCGTCGTCGCGATCACCGGCGCCGAGATGGATCCGCGCCTCGACGGCGAGCCGGTGCCGATGTGGGAGAGCGTCGCCGTCCGCGCCGGACAAGAGCTCGCGCTGACGTTCGCGCGAGTCGGCGCGCGCGCCTACATCGCGGTCGCCGGGGGCATCGATACGCCGCTGTGGCTCGGGTCGCGCTCGACGTTCCACAAGGCCGGCGTCGGCGGCATGGGCGGGCATGCGGTGAAGGCCGGGCAGGTAGTTCCCGTCGGCGCCGCTCCGCGGCCGCTCTCGCTCCGCGCACCGGAATCCAGGCGCCCGCCGATCTCGCGCGACAAGCGCTGGGTGATCGAAGCGGTGCGCGGCCCGAACGACGACTGGATCGACGACGCGGGCCACGATCGCTTCGCGACGACGGAGTGGAAGCTTTCCGGCAAGAGCGATCGCACCGGATTTCGCCTCGACGGGCCGGAGTGGACGTTCACCGCAAAGGCGCTGGAAAAGGCTCCCGAGCACGGGTCCGAGCCGTCGAACATCATCGACCAGGGCTATCCGCTCGGCGCCGTCAACCTGAGCGGCCAGACGCCGATCATCTTGGTCCACGACGGGCCCAGCATGGGGGGCTTCATCTGCCCGTACACGATCGCGTCGGCGGCATTCTGGAAGCTCGGGCAGTCGAAGCCCGGCGACATATATAGGATGAAAGTCGTCAGCGTCGCCGAGGCGCAAGCGCTGCGCCGCGAGCTCGATCGCCTTGCCGGCGCCGATCTCTGAAGGAGGCAGGTCAGTGGCCGCGAACGTCAAGACCGAGGTCCCCGGAAACGTCTGGCAGGTGCTGGTCACGCCCGGTGATCGCGTCGAGGCAGGCGGAGTCCTCTTCATTCTCGAGGTGATGAAGACCGAGGTGCCGCACGTCGCTCCGATCGGCGGTGTCGTCGCAGCAGTGAAAATCGTCGAAGGTGAATCGGTCGACGCGGACATCGTCGCCGTCGTCCTCGAGTAGGAGATGACATGTTCAAGGTCGCCTGGTTCGCGCGATTTCGCGAGGGCATGACGAAGGCAGACGCCCGGCGGCACTGGGCCGAGATCCACGGACCGATGTGCAAGCAAGTGCCCGGGATCGAGCGCTACGTTCAGAATCACGTGATCGGCGCGCTTCCGACGGTGAGCGGCACGAGCGACGAGGTGACGCTCTTCGACGGTTACTCGTGCGGCTGGTGGAGCGACCGCGAGGCATACCGGGCGTCGATGGAAACCCCCGAGTGGGCCAAGCTCGTCGGCGACGGCGACAACGTCTTCGACATGCCGTGGCTCTCGAACATGAGCGCTCAGGTCGAGGAGCAACCCATGATCGTGGGACCGGCGAGCCCGTACAAAGTCGTGTGGGTCGTCCGGTTCAAAGGGGGGATGAGCCGCGCCGACGGGCGCCGGCACTGGCGCGAGGTCCACGGCCCGATCTTCAAGAGCCTCGACATCGACCGCTACGTGCAGAACCACGTCGTCGGCACGATCGCCGCAGATGTGGGTGGCGCAAAGGAGATCAACGTCGGCTTCGACGGCTTCTCCGAGTGCTGGTTCAAGGACGAGGGGCAGTTCCTTCGCGCCATTCAGTCGCCGACGTGGGCGGAGGCGGTGAAGGACGCTCAAAACGTCTTCGACACGGCGAACCTGTGGGGCGCCAGACTGGAGGAGCGGATCGTCAAGGGCCGACCTTGAAGGCCACCTGGCGTTCTGATGTAAAGAAAGTTCTGACGGGCACGGGGCTGTAGCTCAGTTGGGAGAGCGCCTGAATGGCATTCAGGAGGTCGAGGGTTCGACTCCCTTCAGCTCCACTTTGAAATTAACGACTTAGCCTATTTGACGGTTCGTTAGTGGGGAGGCCGGTAGCAGCGATTCTGAACGTTTTTCTAGGTCCGAAGGCGCTCTTCGCGTACTCCGCGCCGCCTTCGTCTGGCGCGCGTGGGGACGCGCGGCGAAGGCGAGGGCTTCTTCGAATCGATGACTGGGCAAGTCGTGTTCCATGCTTCCTCCGGTAAAGGGGAAGTGCGTCAACGGTTGACCGCTACGCTCGTTGGAAGATGTCGAAGCGCTCCTCGAGAAATCCTCGATCGGGCTGTAACGAGGTAGCCCGGGGAATACTGATCCGAGTGCCCTGAAAGCCCTGGAGTCCGTGTTGCAACATCGGACCGTCTTCCTCGCGCAAGATGTCCAGGCGGATCTCGACGTGCAGGTCGGGGTGAACGCCGAGGATGTTCCGGTCGAACGCGGCGTGGTGGAGCTTGCAGAGGGATAGGCCGTTCGGCACGATCGGCGCTCCGCGCGGATGCGAGTCTGGTAGGATGTGCGCCGCGTCGAGAAGCTCTTCGTGACGAAGGCGGCAAACCGCACACGTCGTGCGGTACGCGCGAAGTACCCGCTGCCGGAAGGTGACTTGATGAAGGCGTCTCTTCGTCGTCACGGTGACGTAGCGGCGGCGAGCTTCCTGCTCCACGTCGATGTCGGTGTCTTCCTTGACGGTGGATGAGTAGAGCGGATCGTCGGCTTCGACGCGGAACGTCAACGCGTGGGGGTCGTCGCCGACGATGAATACCGGCCAGACCGGGAGGTAGTGTCCTACGGTGACGCCGAAGTTGTAGATGAGCGGTGTTCGCGTCACCATTGCGCGCCGCAGCCCGACGTTGTCCGGGTGGGCAGGGTTGGTGCCGCGGTAACGGTACAGAATCGCTCCACCTGCCTCGATCTCGTCCTCGTAGGGACGGGGCTTTCCTTCGATGATGGGCGCGGTCGTGATGCTGATCGGTAGCTCGAGCACAGCGGGCTTGAAGATCCCTTGTGGCCCGATCAGCGGCACCCGGGCACTATGATAGACGAAGCCGTGCGAGAGCACGCTCCATGGCAGGACTTCACCGCGAAGCTCGGTTTCTCGCCGCAGGAAATCGAAAGCCGCTGATCGGACCAGGGAATCTTGGGTATCGCGGGTCGGCACGCGCGATCGTTCACTAGCGCCTTCGTGCAGCCGACGCCAAGCGGAACGTCGTTCGCTCGAGGATGAGGCGCTCGACCGTAGTCGGACGAACTATAGATTTCATGCCCTACCTCAACCAGAGGGCCCTCATCGCGCACTCCGCGAGTATGCCGTCTCCCACCCTGTCGATCCCACGCGCGCGAAACCGAAGTAGCTCGCGCCGAAACGTGGGACAGATCGCGCTACCCGATTCCGAGGGTCGCGGTCCGCCTCGCCTTCAGATATGCAGGCAACATGGGAGCGCCGCTCGATCACTGTCAGGGAATGCCGCAGCGGATCTACGAGCGGGGGGAGGACCTTCTCCAGGAAGGCAAGCCAGGCTGTCTCTTCATCCTGGCGGAGGGGGCGGTCGAGATCCTCAAGGGCGACTTCCGGATCAACGTCGTCGACGAGGCGGGATCGATTTTCGGCGAGGTGTCGGTGCTGCTCGGCATCCCACCCATGGCCACGGTGCGCGCGCTCGAGCGCTCGCGTGTGTTCGTCGCGGAGGACGGTCTCGCGTTTCTCTCGTCGAGAACGGACCTCGCGCTCGCGGTCGCGCGGCTGCTCGCACGTAGGCTGAACTCCGTGACCACCTACCTCGCCGATCTCAAGAAGCAGTTCGAAGACCAACAGAGCCACCTGGGGATCGTCGACGAGGTGCTGGAGACTCTCGTTCACGACCAGAGCGCAGCAGAGGACGTCACTCCGGGATCCGACCGCGAGCCTGATCCCAACGCCGACCCGACTTGAAGATCCGGTCAGGGGGCCACCGCCCGCTTCGGTGCTGCGACGTCGAAGCGGGCGCGGTCGTTGCCGGCGAGCGAGGACCAGGTGGCTTCCCGGGTCTCGGTATCGAAGGTCACGTACGCGGGGACCGGACCGATCTGGCAGCCGGCGTTGAAGATCCACGAGGTTCCGATGCGATCGATCCACGATCCGCCAATGCGGAAGGGGGACTGGTGGATGTGACCGCAGAGCACGAGGTCGGGCGCGTATTCGCCGATCCATCGCGCGAGATGGTCGTCGCCGTAGTGGCGCGTGCCGTTCCAGCTCGTCGGCGAGCCGCTCGGCGGTGAGTGGTACACCCAGATCCAGCGACGCCCTCGGGAGGGAGCAGCCGCCGCGAGCTGCCGGGCGACCGCTTCCTGCGCCGACGGTCCGTCCCACCACGGGCAGAGGGTCAGCAGCGTATCGCCGAGCATGAGCGAGTCGCCGTCGGCGGCAATCCCGAGCCGGCGCACCTTCGACATCCACTTGGCGATCTTCTCGCCTTCTGCGTTGCGCGCGTTCAAGTCGTGATTGCCCGAGCACACCACGAGGCGCGTCGCCGAGGAGACCCTCTCGAGATACTTGAGCGTCACCGCGACCTGCGCCTCGAGCGTAACGGCCGAAGCGACCTCGAGGTGATCTCCGGCGATCACCACCAGATCGAAGCTGGACGCGACGGAGGCGAGCCAGTCGAGCTGCTTCAGCCGATAGTGGATGTCCGAGACAAGCAGCCCCTTCATGGCACCGACCCTATCTTGTCGAGAAGATCACGTTTAGCCCTACCCGGCTTCCTATGGGGCCAGGTCACATAGCGGCTAGGCGGGATTTGGTATTTATCTCGCGGGCTTCGTCACGGTTGGAGGGGGACTTGAACCCGACATTCCTCGTGCAAAGGTTGAGGATTCTCTTCGAGAAGGTAAATTCGCCGTCCGAAGAATCTTAACGACTACGTGAAGGATCCCAACTTCAGGAGCATAGTCCGCGCCGCGCAGACGGCTCCCGATCTTGCCGAAGCGGAACCGTCAGACGCGGAGTAAGATCCCACGCCGGTAGAGGAAGGCCATCGGCGGGATCCAGAGAAGCACGCAGGTCGCAGCGTAGAGCAGCGATCCGGGCAGCACGCCGGCCCACGGCGCAAAGAGGTGGGCATAGATGTAGAACCGCAGCGACGCCGAGGTGCCGTCACCGGTGGTCACGCCGCAGATCTCCATCATCTGCGCCGCGAGGCTCGAGAGCACGTACATCGCGAGCGCGTTCGTGCCGAGGATCACGAGCGGAGCCGTCATGCGCCGGTAGCCCTTCGCATCGACCACGGCATAGCAGGTGCCGAGGACGATGGATCCCAAGCCTCCGGTCAGCAGCACGAACGAGCTCGTCCACAGCTGCTTGTTGATCGGAAGCCAGCGATCGCAGATCCCGCCGGCGATCGCCAGGGCGGCTCCCGCGGCGAGGAGCCCTGCGGTCTTCCGCGACGGGGCGGCGCTCGACGTCAGCCATTGACCGGCGAGCACTCCGAGAAGCGTCGTGGCGACGGCCGGGAGCGTGCTGAGGAGGCCTTCGGGATCGAAGTCGCCGTGGTAGAGGTGGCCACGAAAGAGGAGCGTGTCCAGGTAACCAACGAGATTCCCGTGCGGCTCCAGGACGCCACTCCCGTGACCCGGCACAGGCACCAGCTCAATGACGAGCCAGTATACTGCGAGGAGCGCGACCGCCCACCCGACTTGGCCGCGGACGCCGGTTCGCAGAAAGATCGCGGAGGCGACGAGCGAGCAGAGAGCGATCCGCTGAAGGACTCCGAAGTAGCGAAGAGTCGAGAGCTCCGCAGGGTGGGCAAAGCCGTTCAAGAGAAGCCCGATTGCGAAGAGGAAGATCGTCCGGCGGACGATCCGCGGCAGCGCGGCCGCTCGATCGCTCGCGCGCTCGCGGCAGCGGTCGAGTGACAGGCTGATCGAGGTGCCGACCATCAGCAGGAAGAAAGGAAAGATGAGGTCGGCGACCGTGCAGCCGTTCCACTCAGCATGAGCGAGAAACCCGTAGCCGTCGGTCCAGCTCCCGGGGTTGTTTACGAGAACCATCCCGGCGACCGTGGCACCACGCATGACGTCGAGCGACAGCAAACGATCACCCCGGCCGCTCGCCGCGACGGACACCCGTGCGGCCGGCTCGAGCCTCCGGTCGGACTCCGCGGTCGGCGCGCGCAAGACGCCCATTGACCGCTGACACAGCAAGTACGGTGCCGGCACTCGGTGGACCGCCGCTCTTGAGGTCGGCCTCGTATGGCAGGGTTTTTACGGGGGACTCGATCGCTTCGCCGCCCGGCCGTGCTCAGGTGCTGCCTCGATCAGCAGGCGTTGCTCGTCTCCGCAGCACGGGCCAGCTCGAGGGAGGCGGGCGGCGCGGTATGGCGCAGGATTGCTAATCGGCAACACGATCGGAATAGTCACTCTCGACCACGAACGGAGAGGCATCAATATGGAGCTGGGCAAACTCGGGATCCTGGGGCTGTTCGACGGGTGCACGAGTGCCGAGACTGGCCGATTGGCGCAAGAAGTCGAACGGCTCGGCTACGGTGCTCTGTGGTTCCCTCACCAAATGGGGCGTGAGCCATTCTCCTTCGCTTCCTACCTGCTCGGTCGAACCGACCGGCTCGTCGTCGGGACGGGGGTTGCCATCGCGTTCGCCTACGAACCGATCATCGCGGCGAGCGCGGCAAGAACCCTGAGCGAAGCCTTCGCAGATCGCTTCATTCTCGGGTTGGGCGTGAGCAACCAGATGTACAACTCCGTGCGGGGATTCGGCTACCAGCGGCCCGTCGCGTTCATGCGCGAATACCTCGCCAAGATGAAGGCTGCGCCGTATGAGGCCGCCAAGCCGGCGCACGAGGCGCCGATCGTGATCGCGGCGCTGATGCCGAGGATGCTCGAGTTGGCTGCATCCGAGACTCACGGGACGCTCACGTACCTGACGACCACCGAGCAGATCGTGAAGTATCGCGCCGTGCTGGGGCCGCGTCCCTGGCTCTGCGCGGTCCAGGTCGTGATGCTGGAAACCGATGCGGCGAACGCGCGTGCCCGAGCCCGTGAGTATCTGGCGCTGTATCTGGGCATCGAGCACTACCTGCAGCGGTGGAAGGGATTCGGTTTCGGCGATGCTGATTTCGCCAATGGCGGGAGCGACCGGCTCGTCGATGCGGTCGTGGCATGGGGCACTGAGGACAAGATCCGCCAACGGATCGCCGATCAGTTCAAAGCCGGTGCGACTCACGTGGCCATGATTCCGGTGGACCCGCGCGGCGGGAAGGGACCCGATCGACGTGCCATTGAGGCGCTGGCGGTGCGTTGAAAAGAGCGATCGCCGTGGCACCCGAGCTGATCCTCCCCCACTACGACTTCTCCTGCTTCGAGGTCTGGCGGCGGATCGTCGACGCGATCAGGGAGCTCACCGACCTTTCCAAGGTCGGGGGCCTGCTGGTAATCGCCCGAACCATGGTCTAGCGCACAACATGCGCGGCGTCGTCAACATCTATGGCGGCAAGTCCCTCGACGCCGTTCCCCATATCGAGCGCGCCATGCGGCTCGATCCTCTCTCCAGCCAGCAGTACATCCACTTTCTCGGCTCGGCCTATCTGGTGGCCGGCAAGTACGAAGCCGCCGAAACACTCTTCAGAGAGCGCATCCGTCTCGCGCCGAAGACCGATCTATCGCGCGCCTTTCTAGCCGTCGCGCTAGGCCATTTGGGGGAGACCGATGAGGCCCGACGCATTTGGCGCGAGCTCATGGAGATCAATCCGCAATATTCGTTCTCTGAGCACGTGGAACGCCTGCCCTTTCGCCACCAGGCTGACGTCGACCGCCTTGCCGACGGTCTCGGGAAGGCAGGCATCCCGGCCTCCCCGCCGTCAGCCGAATCAAAGTAGCGGGTGTGCGTTCGGCAGACGGTGACGGCGGCTCCTGTCATTCATCCCCATGTTCCTGCACGCACCGTTCTCCTCGCCCTGGGCGTGACCCTGCTCGCGGCAGGCATCGAGCTTGCGGGGGCGCGGAGAAGTGCAAGCCTGTTTCTCGCGGCCGACGCGGTACACCTCGTCGCCCATCTCGGGATCTTTCTCGTGCTCCTGATTCCAACCGCGACCTGGCACGAGCGTGGAGAAGACTTCGTCACGAATGCCGTGCTGATCCTGATTCTGCTCATCGCGCTTGGGATCGCCCGGCCCTCCGTCGAGCAATTGTCCGTTGCCCTGCACGAGCCGCCCAGACCCTCCTTCATGCTGCTCTCGCTGCTCGGCTTCGGGGCAAACCTGACGACGGCGTATCTCTTCAGGAGCCCCGCCAAGACGCGGTGGTCCTTTCGTGCGGCGCTGGCTCACGAGCTATCCGACGCAGCTCTGACGGTCGCAGGACTCTTCGGAGCTCTCGCCATCAAGCTCTACGGCTTCCGATGGGTGGACCCCGGTCTATCGTTGGTGATCGCGCTATGGCTGGGTTTCTGGTCGCTGCGGTTGCTCGCACGTAGAGCTCGTATCGGTCGAGTCGCTTGGGATTGAACGGCAGAACCGCTTTTGACGGCCTACTTTTTCTGAATCGACTCTAGAAAATCCGTGAGCGCCTCGACCTCGGCGCGAGCCGCGGCCGAAGCATATGGTCCGGCGTGCTGGCGTCGAAAGACCCAGCCCCAGATCGGCATCTCACGCGAGCCATGAGCGGTAACCGGGGTCTCACCGTCGATGAAAAAGACGACCTCGCTCCGTGGAAACCGGCCGCCGTGAGTCTTCGCTAGCCGCGTGAGATCCGATGGAGCCGTCTTGAGCGCGCTCGCCGCCGGACCGTTGCCCGAGCCGTCTGTCCCATGACAGGAGGCGCAATGGCTTTGGAAGAGTTCCTTCCCCCAGTCGACGTACGGAGCGGGAGCCAGATCCTCGGCAAAGACCTCGATCACCGAAGTCAGCATGAGGACGGACGATACGAGCCAGAACAACGGAGTCTTGAAGCGGGACACCATACATCACTCCTCCACGGAGGCCGGCGATCCGAATGACATCGACTTCGACCCAATGGATTTCGGTCGCGCCCGGCACTTCGACATCGGAAGCCTTCGGCCTTCACTCGCACATCGACCAAAAATCTGTCGCGGTGACGAGCCCCTCCTAGGCCGCGCCGCGTTTGAGCCGCGGTACGCTATCTCTCCTGGCGGGCGATTGGTACCCACGAGCCTGCGGCGATGCCCGACGCCGAAGTTTCGAGAAGCGAGAATAGCTGCAGTCGCTTTCCCCAGAACTGGGAGGGATGACCTTCAGTTCCACCAGCATCTTTACGCCACCGGACCGGTGGCACATGTAATGCACACCACACGTTGTTCAGTACGATAGATGGGCTCGGGGAACCGGCCCGTATTTTCTTCAAGGAGGTTCGTCGTCATGAAAACGGACGCGGAACTGCAGAAGGACGTCCAGCAAGAGTTGAAGTGGGAGCCGAGCGTCACGGCGAAGGAGATCGGAGTCGCCGTCAAGGGCGGCGTGGTGACACTCGACGGGACGGTCCCCACCTACGCCGAGAAGTACGCCGCCGAGCGAGCGGTCCGGCGGGTGGCGGGTGTCAAGGCGGTCGCCGAGGAGATCCAGGTCAACCCCGCGGGGAGTCACAAGCGCAGCGACACGGAAACCGCCGAAGCCGCGGTGCGCGCCCTCGAGGGGCATGTCTGGGTGCCGGACGGCGTCCAGGCAATTGTAGAGGACGGCCGGGTTACCCTCCGAGGTCAGGTGCCGTGGCAGTATCAGAGGAGAGCGGCTCTGGACGCCGTGCGCTACTTGGCAGGGGTGAAGGGTGTCTCCAACGAAATCACCATCAAGCCGATCGTCCAGCCCAGTGCCGTCAAAGACGCGATCGAGACGGCGCTGAAGCGCGACGCTGAAATCGACGCCGCGCGCGTCAAGGTGCGCGCCGACGGCGGTAAGGTGACCCTGTCAGGGACCGTCCGTTCGTGGGCCGAGCACGACGAAGCCGGGCGGGCGGCCTGGAGCGCTCCGGGGGTGACCGCGGTGCAAAACGATATCACCGTTTCGTACTAAGACAGTCTGTCCTAAATCGGTCACAGATCTTGTAGTCGCTATCATCTGGGTGCTTACCTCGCGCTAGTGCAATTCGCCGCCGCGCTGATCGTGTGGCAGGCTCCAATACAGTCACTGGTACGGGGGGGGCGGTCATTATCCGGGACCGCGACGATGATCTTGGCGGAAGAGAAAGGGTACGTGGAATGGACAAGGGTAAGGGCCTCATCCGGAGTCTCAATCGCCGCGGCTCGGGAAGCGCGAAGGTGCGCCCCGTCGAGGCAAGAGCAGGTCGCCCGCAGGAGGGTGCGGTTTGCGAGCGCTGCGGCGCGATGTTCTCGCGCCGGACGTGGCGGCGCGACCACGCGGTGAGCGATTCCTTGCTGGCGCGGGCCGCATGGGTGGTGTGTCCCGCGTGCCAGCAGACGGGGCGAGAGGAGTACTTCGGGAGGATCCTCATCCGCGGCGCTGCCACGGTAGACGAGGACGCTATCCGCCGGCGCATCCAGAACGTTGCCGCCCGCGCCGCCTTCACGCAGCCCGAGCGGCGGGTCGTGTCGGTCGAGCGCCGAGAGGACGTTCTCGAGGTGCTCACCACCTCCCAGAAGCTCGCGCACCGGATCGCCCACGAGCTCAAGAAGGCCTTCGGGGGCCGCACGTCCTACGTATGGTCGGACGATCGGACGCTGCTCGCGACCTGGCAGCCTCGCGAGGTGTCCGCCGCAAAGCCAAGAAGACGCCCATGAAGCGCCTCGGGCAAGCTGCACGGGGCGGCAACTTTGGGCGCTCGTAGCGGCTATGCCGGTGACCGCTTCGTAAGAGTTCCGAAACGTAGCTTCGTCGACCGCGAGAGGCAGGACGATGGACGACAGCACGACCTCCCTGACGACTCGATTGACCGACCTTTCGAGGAACCTCTGGTGGACCTGGCATCCCGAGGTAGTCGCAATCTTCCGCGACGTCGAGCCAGCGTTGTGGCGCGAGGTGAATCACAATCCCATCGCCTTTGTGAAGCGGCTCACACCGGAGCAATGGAGCCGTCACGCCGAGGAGACCGTGATCGAGATCCGGGTCAATCGTGCCTTCCGCACACTCGAGGAGTACCTGCGTGAATCGGGTACGTGGGCGAGCCGGTTCTGCAACGTGCTGAACGCACAGCCGGTCGCCTACTTTTCGGCAGAGTTTGCGCTTCACGAGTCGCTGCCGACCTACTCCGGAGGCCTCGGCGTGCTCGCAGGGGATCACCTGAAGAGCTGCTCGGACCTCGGCGTTCCTCTAGTCGGGGTCGGAATCTTCTACGGGCAAGGCTACTTTCGTCAGGGCCTCGACATCAACGGCTGGCAACAGGAAGGTTACGGCCACGTCGACGTGGAGCAACTCCCGCTCTCGCGGGTGACGGCCGCTGACGGACGCCCGGTCGTGATCGAGATCCCGCTCGATGGGGGGCCGCTACGCATCGGCGCCTGGCGCGCCGAAGTCGGCCGGTCGATGCTGCTTCTCCTCGACTCCGACGTGGAGGGGAATCCTCCCGATAGCCGTGAGCTCACGGCGCAGCTCTACGGTGGAGATCAGCGGGTGCGGATTCGGCAGGAGTTGTTGCTCGGTGTCGGGGGCATCCGCATGCTGAACGCTCTCGGTATCCGCCCCGGTGTGCTGCACCTGAATGAGGGGTACAGCGCGTTCGCTCCGCTCGAGATCGCGCGCCAGCGGGCCGCCGCCGAGGGCGTCTCCCTGCTCGCGGCGCACCGCGAGGTCGCGCTCCAGACCGTGTTCACGACGCACACGCCCGTCGCCGCCGGCCACGACCGCTTTCCGCCGGGCCTGGTGCTCGAGCATCTCGACTGGCTACTGCGCGAGACCGGGCTCTCCGCGGATGAGCTCCTTGGGCTTGGTCGAGTCAACCCGGGAGACGCTCAGGAAACCTTCTGCATGACCGTCCTTGCGCTCCGCTCCTCTCGTCACGCCAACGGGGTGTCTGCCCTTCACGGCCACGTCTCGCGGAAAATGTGGCAGAACCTGTGGCCAGGGAGACCCGAGGCGGAGGTTCCAATCGGCCACATCACGAACGGGGCCCACTCACCGTCATGGCTCGCGCCGGAGATGTTCGAGCTCTTCGAGCGACATCTCGGGCGCGATTGGCGGGAGCGCATGTGCTGCGCCGACGTCTGGCAAGGAATTGCCACGCTCGACGATGCGGCGCTCTGGGAAATGCATCAGGTGCTCAAACGCCGGTTATTGCGCTACGTCGCGCGACGTGTCGCCGAGCGGAGGGAGGAGCCCGTTCCCGCGCTGCGTCCCGACGTTTTGACCCTGACGTTCGCCCGGCGCTTCACCGAGTACAAACGGCCGGCCATGCTGCTCGCCGACCTCGATCGCCTCGCTCGGCTCGTCAACGACCCCAACCGGGGCCTACAGATCATTTTTGCGGGAAAGGCCCATCCGCGGGACGACGACGGCAAGCGCCTACTTCAAGGGGTCGTCGCGCTCACTCGTGACCCGCGCTTTCGATCCGCAGTGGCCTTCGTCGCGGACTATGACTTCGGCGTGGCGCGCCATCTCTTGCAAGGGAGCGACCTATGGCTGAACACGCCACGCCGGCCCCTCGAAGCCTGTGGCACGAGCGGTCAGAAGGCGGTGCTCAACGGTGTTCTCAACCTCTCCGTCCTCGACGGCTGGTGGGCCGGCGCCTATGACGGAGAGAACGGCTTCGCGATCGGCGACCGGCTCACGCACGCGAACCCGGCCGTCCAGGACGCTCGGGACACGGAGTCCCTATACCGAGTCCTCGAGGAGGAGGTCCTTCCTTTGTACTATGAGCGCGACGCGGCCAACGTGCCGTGCCGGTGGGTAGGCCGCATGAAGCGGGCGATTACGACTCTGGCCTCCCACTTCAACGCGGATCGTATGGTGAGAGACTACGTCCGGCATTGCTACCTTCCCGCCGCGGGGGGGCTAACGAGCGGCATGCCGGGAACGAGTCGGCCGGCGATCGTCATGGGGGATCTGACGGAATGATCCCAGCGATGAGCACTCCAGGATGATCTCAGGATCCGACTCGATTTTCTCGGCGGGATGGCCATCGCCCGCGCTGGGCTGCGCGCGCAGGGCATCGGCATGGTACTCGCTGGCAGCTCCACCCTGGACACGATCTCTCCGGCCGAAGCTTGCAAACGACCGATCGACCGGAGCCGGGACTGCTGGGACTGCTGGGACTGCGATCAGTCGATCCGCGACACCGGTCCGCGCCGCTGGTTGACGTACGCGGCGATGATCATGGCGACCACGATGGCGAGCACCGCGACCAGCAGGGCGCGCAGATAAGCGACGATGCCGAGGACGAACCCCTCGATGAGCGCCGTGGCTGCGATGCTCACCCCCAGCAGCACTACCGCGCCGGCGGCCCACGGCTGACCGCGCCACACACCGACCGCAGCTGCGAGCGCACACGCCACTTGTAGGACGAAGCCGATCAGCAGCAACGGCACGGGCGGGCCGACCAGCATCGCGGGCACGTAGCCCGCGGTATACACGCCGTATCCCGCCAGCGCGACGGCTATCAGGAGCAACGCTGTGGATCGATCATTCATGCAGCCCCGCCCCCCCGTGTCCCAGCGTGCCTTTAGCGGCCAAACGCACTGCGGAAGCGTTGACGACCGCGGTGGCGGTCGCCCGGGCATCGACGAGGACGGAATCAGCCAAGTGTTTGATGTCCTCCCAGGAGCCGCTGGCCGCGGTGGATGTGCGCTTGAGGGCACTTGTTGCCTCGCCTGTAGCAGCGCCCCATACAACTTCATGGGCTCGAGGCCCACTGATGTAACCGGTTGGTGCTCGAGTAACGGCGCCCAGGCGCCGTGATCCACAACTCCGATAGGGCTGCGAATACACCTCCATCGCGTTCGGCCCTCAATGCGGCGAGATGGGCGAGCGTCGATGGGCTCGGTCGGCGACGCTTACGACGACGCGAAGTGGGGAACGTTCGATGCGAAGCCTCGGGACGATTTTCCACCTCCGGGAATGCCTTTTCCCCGTTTTCTCAAGAACGGAAAAGTGTCGGCACGGCGGTCCGATAAAACTGAATCACTTCTATCGGCATGGACATTGCTCAATTCAGCGATGCGATGGCGTCGGTGGAAAACTGTAGAGTTTGCAGAGCTTCGTAGGAGGCCACATGTCACCTCTACTACTAATCCTGATCTTGCTTTTGCTGTTCGGCGGTGGCGGAGGCTACTACGCCTATGGACCCGGTGGTGGAATCGGAATCGGCGGAATCATCCTACTTGTCCTGATCGTGCTGCTCCTCACCGGACGTTTGTAGATAGGATCTGCTTCGGCCGACGGCGTTCAGGCAAATGGCGAACTTCACGGCCACAGTTCAACACCCAATCATTCGTACTCAGCAGGTCGCCGGTTCGATTCCGGCGGCGGATGGCTCAACATCAACCGTGACTGTGCCATGGAAGCGGTCGCACTTCCTTCCGATCGGACCGATGCTTGCCGTAGTATGAGCACGACGTACGATAGGGCCGCTCTCGCTTCCCGCGCCGCCCGATTTCCGATCTACGCCGCGACCCTGACCCGGCGGGTCAAGCGGTAGCTGGGCGTGCAAACCCAGTAAAAGCCCGTCGCGGCTTGCCCCCGGGCGTCGTCTGGCGTAAACACCGCGGGATCGCGGGGACGCGGAAGAGCTTTCGGGCCCACCCTGCCGGTCCTTCGCCCGGTGCGAGCCGGCGCGGTTTGAAGACTCCTGCGGGAGCGTGTGTCGGATGACAAAATCACTGAAGCTCACTCTCTTCTCCTTATTCTTCGCTGCAAAAGGTGTCCTCATCGCGTCCGCTCCTGTCCTGGCGGATGCAGAGCTGCCTCGGCTTGCGGTTGACAGCAGCTTCGCAGAACCAAGTGGTCGGGTGATCCAGGTCCCGAGCGGTGGCGATCTTCAAGCCGCGCTCGATGGCGCCGCATCCGGCGACGTGATCGAGCTCGCGGCCGGCGCCGTCTTCACGGGAAACTTTCAGCTCCCGGCAAAAGGGGGGAGCGGATGGATCTATGTTCAGAGCTCAGCCCTCGGGAGCCTACCACCGCCTGGAGCACGCGTCGGCCCCGGGAATGCCAGCGCAATGGCGAGGATTGTCACACCGAACAGTAGTCCGGCGGTGCAGACCGCGTCGGGGGCTCATCACTACCGCTTCGTGGGCATCGAGTTGTCGCCGGCGCCCGGGGTCTTCGCCTTCGCGGTATTTTCAATCGGCAATGGCGAGACCAGCGCTGCGGCCCTGCCTCACGACATCACGATCGACCGCTGCTACGTGCATGGTGACGCCGCCGCGGGTAGCCGACGCGGAGTCGCCATGAACGGCAATTCCATCGCCGTCGTTGACTCCTACGTCTCTGATTTCAAAGAGGTGGGTGCGGATTCACAAGCTGTAGTCGCGTGGAGCGGCGCTGGCCCGTTTCGCATCCAAGACAACTATCTCGAGGCGGCCGGGGAGAACGTGCTGTTCGGGGGCGCCGATCCCGCGGTTGCGGGCCTCGTACCCTCCGACATCGAGATCACCGCCAACAACTTCTTCAAGCCGGAGGCTTGGCGGTCGCAAAGCTGGTCCGTGAAGAACCTGCTCGAGCTCAAGAACGCGCGGCGCGTGCTCATCGAAGGTAACGTTCTAGAGCAGAATTGGGGGGGCGCCCAAAACGGTTTCGCCGTGCTTTTCACGCCGCGAAACCAGGACGGCGGCGCACCTTGGTCAGCCGTCCAAGACGTGACTTTCAGCAACAACACGGTGAGAAACGTGGGCTCGGGCGTGAACATCTCCGGCAGCGACGACGAACATCCGAGCCAACAGACCCGGGGGATCGCGATTCGGAACAACCTCTTCGTGGGCGTCTCGGGCCCGCGCTGGGGCGCCGACGGCATCTTCCTGCAGGTTCTTTCGGGACCCGCCGACGTCGTCGTCGAGCATGCCACCGTCGAACAGACAGGCAGCCTTGTCATCGTAGATGGGGCTCCGAGCGAAGGCTTCATCTTCCGGGACAACATCGGCTTTCACAACACGTATGGCGTCAAGGGAAGCGACCGTGCGACGGGGAACGACACGCTCGAGCATTTCTTCCCGGGCGCCGTCTTCACGAACAACGTATTGATCGGTCCCGTTGATCCCTCTGCCTACTCGGACTTTCCCGGGAATTTCTTCCCGAGCTCCGAGGCCGAAGTCGGCTTCGCAAACCCGGCCGGGGGAAACTTCACCCTGCTCCCCAGCAGTCCCTACAAGGGCAAGGCCACCGATGGCGGCGACATCGGCGCGGAGTTCGGCGTCGCGTCGCTCGCGGAGATCCGCGCAGCGTCCACCGCAGGGTCGTTCGTATCGAACACCTCCGGAAGCTCGGGCGGGGGTTGCTCGCTCGATCCGACCGGAACCTCGCCCGATCGCACGAGCCTCTTCTTCACCTTTGCGGTCCTCATTCTCCTCGCCGGACGTGAGCGGTGGCGCCGCGCTGTAGGAAAGCGTGCAGGCTCTATCTCGCGCTCGCCGGCAGGCCCGCTTGCCAAGATTCACCGGGAGCTCGTGGCATGCCGCTGGCGGCTGTTCGAGCGTTCATCGCAGCAGAGCTCCGACTAGCAGCGCGCCACAGATGGCGACCGCGTCCTCGATCAAGGCGGCGGGGCGGTCACTGCCGAATGCGGCCGCGAGCATGGCGCGAAAAGCGTGTCCTCCAAGAGTTCCCATGATCGCGCCGACAATTCCGGCGAAAAGGCCGCCGATCATCACCCCGCCCGAAGCTCCGGCCGCAGCGCCGCAGAGCCCGCCCGCCACGATGCGGGCGCCGAATTGGACCGGTGCCGTGCGACTGGGCGTAGATGGGAGTTGATCCGTGACCAGCTCAACGAGCGCGAACGGCGTCAGGATCCAGCGCACCCAAACATTGCCGAGAAAAGACAGCCAGGTCCCGCTCAGATCGAGCCAGCCGAAAGATGCCAACCAACTCGTCGCCATTGGCGCGCTCATCGCCCGCAACCCTGCTACGACACCGAGCAGTAGCGCAGCGAGATAGGCTGTCACGAAGTTGCCGTCCCGGCCGTCTCCTGCCGAACTCTATTCAGATCGTCCGCTTCCTTCAGCTTCCACTAACGGCGATCACCGTCTTCATGGTGTCCGCCAGTATGCGAAAATCCAGCCATAGCGACATGTTCTTGATGTAATAGAGATCGTAGCGCATCTTCTCCGTCTCTTCCGCAAGTCCGTTGGCGTAACCGTTGCGCACCTGCGCCCAGCCCGTCAACCCGGGACGAATCAGTTCGCGGAGCTGGAAATACGGGATGCGTTCGCGAAAGAGCGCGGCGTTCCCCGTTGGTAGCGGACGAGGACCAACCAAGTTCATGTCGCCGCGCAGAATGTTGATGAACTGCGGCAGCTCGTCCAATCGAAGGCGGCGCAGCCATCGCCCCACCCGCGTGATGCGATCTTCGTTGTCGACCGCCCAGAGGCTGAGCTCCATCCCCGGGGCGATCAGCTGCATGGTGCGGAACTTGATGAGGTCGAAGGACCTGCCACGGGCGCCGGCGCGGCACTGGCGGAAGAATACCGGGCCCCTGGAGTCGAGCTTGATGATGATCGCGATCAGCGCTACCAGCGGGGCCGTCAGGATGACCCCGACGATCGACACTGCGATGCTCAGCCAGCGTTGCAGGGACGAGCAGCAGGGCCGACTTTCTGAAGGCCCCCGAGAACAGCAGGGAGCTCGGATTCAGGTCCTCCAACGCGAGCTTGCCGGCGATGCGCTCGTAGGCCTGCACGCCGTCCTCGACGGCGATGTTGTTCATCACCAGATGCTGGAGCAGCTCCTGCACGGGTAGGCGCCGCCGCCTGTCAGTGAGCGCCGTGATGATGCGGTCAGGTCGAAAATGCGCGACCGCCTTCTCGAGATCGGTCAACGATCCGAGCACCGGGCAATGCGGTGGGCGTGACGATGTTGATGTGCGGAGCCCTCCCTCACCTTCCTCGAGGGCGGCGAGCTGGTGAGGGCTGCGATCGAGAGTAGAAAGCGCCGTGGCGATCCGCGATGCGAGAGGCCCCGTGCCGAGGATCAGGATGCGCTCCGAGAACGGCGGCTTGCGCAAGACCGAGAACGCCGTCCATCGTACTGGGATGGAGATCGCAATCGCGAACAGCGCGCCCGTCAGGGCGTAGGACATCTGCACCATCGACAAGCCGAGCGAGGTGGTCAGGGCGAGGTAGAGCCCGAGCAGCGCGGTCACGAGCAACAGCGCCCGCGGCAGCCGGGCGCGGAATTCTCTGAAGTCGTTAACGATCCAGGGATCGTAGATATCGGTGCAGTAGTACGAAACCGTGCAAGACAATGCCGACGGCACCGCGATCCACATCCAGCCGCTCTGGTCCGGCCAGTTAGCGTGGACGGCCGGAGAAAACACGAGCGCTGTGCTCGTGATCAGCAGCAAGCAAGCTAGCTCGAGTACCGCGATTGCTAAAGTCATTGGTGTTTTTGCTCGGAACTCCCACGCCTCTTCCACTCCGCAATCGCTTCAGCCCCGATCTGCTGCGTCATCACCAACAACGTGGGGCCCCGGCTACGATAGGGATCTTCGGCTTGCGATTAGTTTCGTCGTATTCAAGCTGAATCCAAATCAGGACAAACCCCTATCCGGTTGATTCACGAAGGTTTCCGCGACTCGCTCCCACCTCGCGGATGGGATTCGTGGGTAGGGGAGTTACCTCATTTCGGCTTGGGCTCAACATCGCCTAAGTTATTCACGAAAAAACATCGTCGATGAGCTCCCACTTCTTACAACTCCTGATCGAAGTCCCTGTTGCGCTCGCCGCAGGGCGCCGACACCGAAAACCCGCCGTGGTGGCGCGATACGGCTGGAGGGACCTCTTTCAGCATGAGGTCGCTTCAAGGAGGTCTGCAATGAAACGTAGTGTTTTGAGCCCGATTGTGGTGATGGTTGCAGTCGCCGTGGTGTCGCTAGTGGGAATGAGCGTACCGAGCAACGCGCAGCAACCACCACAGCAGGACCAACAACAGCAAGAAGACCAAAAGCAGCAGAAGGCCCAGAAGGACCAGCAGCAACAGCACAACCAGCAAAAGGCGCAGCAGCAACAGCAGGAGCAGCACAACCAGCAAAAGGCGCAGCAGCAACAGCAGGAGCAGCACAACCAGCAAAAGGCGCAGCAGCAACAGCAGGAGCAGCAGCAACCAGCAAAAGGCGCAGCAGCAACAGCAGGAGCAGCACGACCAGCAGAAGGCGCAGCAGCAGCAACAGCAGGAGCAGCACAACCAGCAGAAGGCGCAGCAACAGCAGCAGGAGCAGCAGCAACAGCAGGAGCAGCACAACCAGCAAAAGGCGCAGCAGCAACAGCAAGAGCAACAGCAGCCAGCAGACAGCAACAGCAGCAGAAGGCGCAGCAACAGGATCAGCAGCGCCAGCAGCAGCAACAGCGCCTGTCACAACAGCGGCAGCAAGAGCTTATTAGTCAGCAACAACAACGTCTGGTGCAGTACAGCCGAGATCTAGAGGAGCAGCAGCGCCTGGTACAACAGCAGTCGGCGCAGTTACAGCAAGAGAAGCGTATGGCGCAGTACCGTTTCCAGCAACAGTACTTAGAGCGTCTACGTCAGCAGCAAATACGTATCGAGAATGAACGTAACTACAACTACAGTAATGATCCATACTTCTACACGCCCCCTAGCTATCGGTACTTTCGCAGCGGCAGCTACTATGAGACGAATCAATACGGCGCAGACTTGCTCCGGCGAGCCGTGAACTACGGCTATGAGGAGGGTTTTCGCGCTGGAGAGGCGGACCGGGAGGATCGCTGGGCTTCCAGCTACCGGGATTCTTATGCCTATCAGGATGCCAATTACGGCTATAGTGGCTTTTATGTAAACCGCGACGACTACAACCATTATTTCCGCGAGGGCTTCCAGCGCGGCTATGAAGATGGCTACGACAGCCGCCATCAATACGGCAGCTATTCTAACGGAAACAATTCCATCTTGGGGGACGTTCTGTCGGCCATTCTCAACTTGGAGTCGCTTCGCTAGCCAGTAGCAGCGCTGCTATTCACCAAGAGACGCGGACGGTGATGCGCGTGTGTGCGCGTTTCACGTCTTGCGCTTCGGGCTACGCCTTGATTTCTTCCCGGTCTGCGGCACGCGAGCAACGAAACTTCGAGGCGATCAATCAGCTGCAAAAGAACGTCGCCTTTCATGTTTCCCGGCAAATGATGGATCGAGGCACGCCGAGGCGGTCCATCGCCAGCGCCGTCGTGCCAATCGTCAGCAGCATGCCGCGGAAGATTTGCCGGTTGGACCGCCACTCGCAGCGCGCCTGCGCGCGCAGCGTCGGCGATGGCAGCGGAATGGCTCACGGCATCAGAACGGCGTGAATCGGAACCACTGCTCCGGGTGCTCGCGGATCGTACGCTCGAAAAAACCGACCGTCTCGCGCAGCGCCCGTTCGGCGTCGCCGGCGACTTCGCGATCGACCCAGCGCGGCTCGCCGAGGACGATCTCGTAGTGTCGCCGCCCACGGCGCAGCGTCACGACGGGCACCAAGGGCGCGCCCGAAAGCCTGGCGAGCTGGAATGGGCCTTCCTGGAAGGGCGCCTCCGCGCCGAAGAACTCGACGCGCTTGACCGCGGAATTGGGCGCGCCGTTCCCGCGGTCGATCTGGATGGCGAGGATCTCGTTTCGCCGCAGCGCGCGGATCATGTTGAAGGCCGAGAACACCGAGCTGTCGGAGAAGATGACGTGCATTCCCGCTTGCTCGCGAGCGGCCCGGGAGTACTCCTGCGTCGTTTCGTTGGGCTCGCGGGCCATCACCAGATGCACGGGGCGCCCGGTCTTGAGCAGAACCCTCCCCGAAACGTCCCAGTTGCCGACATGGGCCGTCGCAAAGATCACGCCGCGACCGCGCCCAAGTGCCTCCGCCACGTGGTTCCGCGCCGGTTCGTCGATGCGGAAGGGCTTCTGATGTGGACCGTAGTACTCCATGGTCTCGGCCATGCAGTAGGCGAAGCATGCGAACATGCGATACGCGCTGACGACGACGCTCCAACGCCCCGCTCCCTGGCGGGCGCGCGCCTGGTTCTCGATCGCGCCGCGGCGGTTGCGGCCGACGAGCAGGAAGATGATGAACGCGATGATGGGGGGTGCGGCGCGCTTCCACCATTCCGGCCCGTAGACGCTGCCGAGCCGAGCGAACTTCCGCCACCACAATCCATCGAAGCGCAACGCCGCTCTCAGGCGCCGCAGCGGCGACGGGGGACGACCCTCAGACGCTGCCGCAGGCGCGTGCGGAACCAGGGATCTCTCGGAAGAAACCGGGGCGATCTCAGTCTGCACGAGCACCTTCGTATAGCCGCCGCTGGCCGGCGAGACAAACTTGCGGTGGTAACCTCATCGACCGCAGCCGCGCACCGAGTCGGCCTTTGACTCACCCTCGAGAGCTACCAGTTCGCCACGTCTGAGCTCTCGCAGACTACCCTGCGCAGTGTGTGTGGTCAGGCCGAGCTCGACGAGCTGCTCGCCGCGCGCGAGCGTTATGAACGAGAAGATCCAGAAGGTCCTGACGCCGATCCACGTCATGATCGCCACCCTGATAGACGTACGACCGGTCGAGATGCATGAGGTAGGCCCGATTGTGCGTGAACGGTGCCCATGAGTCGGGCAATCGCAGTGCCAACGAATGCCGGGTCCCTTTAGGGCAGATCAAGCCCCTGTCGCCAGGAGCGTATCCAATCCGACACTCGTCCACTCGCGATCGTCGAGCAGGCGCAATAGCTCCGGCAGAGCGCGTACGGACGCCGGCTCGAAGTCGTCGTGCTCGGAGGCATCGTGGAGCATCACGATGGCACCGTCGGTCACGGTGCGCGCGACGCGCGCACCGACGGCCTCCGGCGTTCGTCCCCGGATGCCGTCGAGGCCTCGGGTTGACCAGCCGACGACGATCATCCCCGCGCGACGTACGCCCCGGGTGGTGGTGATGCTCGTATGGCCGAGCGGCGGACGGAAGAAGCGGGGGCGGACGCCCGTCGCGTCCTCGACCGCCCGCGCCGCCCGGAGGAGCTCGTCGTGCACGCGCCACGGCATGCGGAAGGCGTGCAACCAGTCGTGACGATCGCCATGCACCCCGAGCGTATGGCCGGCCGCATGAATCTCCCGAACCACGTCCGGATGACGACGCGCCTTCGCACCTAGCACGAAGAACGTCGCGCGATGGCGGGTCGCGGCGAGCACGGCGAGAATACGGCGCGTCGTCACCGGATGCGGCCCGTCGTCGAACGTTAACGCCACTGAGCGCCGACCGGCGGGACCCCGCGATACGATCGGGCCGTACATCTCGAGCCCCGGGAAGAATACCCCGACGGTGGCGACGGCGTACCACGCGGCACACAGTGCCCCGAGCCGTAGCGGATCGAGCTGGCCGCGCACAGCGGCCAGCGCGGCCAACATCCAGAGCGCCGTGCTCCATGCGAGAAATGCGATGCGAGCCGGGCTGCGTGTGCCTTCCGTGACCATATGTCTGGAGAGGCCGCCCCGTCTCCCGTGCCGGCGATCGTTATCGCCGTGACGATGCCCGGAGGGCGTGTGGCGCCTTCGTCCTATCGTCATTTCAGATTACGGAATTCGCGCATAGACGGCATCGGCAGATGCGGATCCTCGGGCGGTTTGACCCGCGCAGCGCCGCGTTCGAAGCGACGATACGCTTCTGCGAGCGGCGCGTAGGACCGCAGCCGGCACGGTGGCAGATCTTCGACGACATGTGGCCTCCGTCACGCCCGGCGGCAGGCGAGCAGCATCTCGTCGACGCCCGCGACGTCGATCAGGCCGGTACGCCACTCGAGCCGCCGCTGGAACAGGAGTCCGAGGGGAAGCAGTAGGGCATTGTACCAACGCAACGCCTTCACGCGCCGCTTGGTGAGGCCCCACACCGCGAAGTCGAGCAGCCATCGGTTCCGCAGCTCCATTCCGAACACGGCGGTGCGCTCGAGCACCAAGCCGTGCTCGCGCAGGAGGACGAGCAGGTGGTCCGGCTCGTAGCGCCGCACGTGACCGACTAGTGCGTCGAACGCGGTCCAGCGGACCTGATGGAGCGGCACGGAAAGCACCACGCTGGCGCCACGCCTTGCGACGCGGCTCAGCTCGGCGAACACCCGGCGGTCGTCTTCCACGTGCTCTACGATGTCGAAGGCGCACACGAGATCGAACACCCGATCGCGGTAGGGGAGCGCGGTGACGTCGCTCAGCGTCGCGAGGCCGCCGCGCTCCCGCAGCCGCGCGAGCGCCGGTGCACTGACGTCGACGAAGTGCGTGCCGCACACCGGCAGCCGAGGACGCAGACCCGGACCGACCTCGAGCCGAGCGGCCGCCGTGGCAGCAAGCACGGAAAGTTCCGGCCACGTATTGAAGCGGTGCGGGGGGACTAGGTACCCCGCCGACCAGAGCGCGTCGTAGAAGCGACGATTGGCGGCCCGCACCCTACGCGCCGCATCGGCATCCTCAGGCAATGACATGAACGTCGAGCGTGGCGGACCGCCTCTAGGCCAATCTAGCGGCGTTCGACGGCGCCGAAAAGGCCATCTCGCTGCGGAGCTCGTCGCCCGGAGCAACCTTGACGGTCTTCCCGCACCCCTGCTTCGATGACAGAGCCTATTAGCTCGGCGGGGCCGGTTGATCAGACTGCCGGCGCATTCTCGCCCGCTGAGATCGCGAGAGGCTCGCAAGCAATAGCTGAGAACCCATGGGGCACGAGGGGTTAAGCCTCGGTCGCTGACCGGAAATCAGCGGGTCGGCTCCACGGTCGAGACGCGCTCGCGCGGGTGCGGAGGATACGATAGTGACGTTGCAGAGCCAGTGTTGGCGAACGGAGGAGGACCGATATGACCATCCGGTCGAATCGAATGCGCGCACTGCTCATCATGCTCGGGGCCGTGGCCGCCGTGGGTGAGTCGGTACCGACCCACGCTGAGGACACGGAGCAGATGATCACCTTGAACCCGCAGACATTGAAGTTTACGCCGATCCCCGACATGCCCGCCTGTGCGTCTGCGGCGATTCTTCGCGGTAATCCGCGCTACGGGGCCAGCATGGGTGCTCCTGAAGCTGGCTTCAGGCTGCCGAGTCCCGTGGCACTGGCACACGGCGAACGAGACTCTGCTGGTCATCAGCGGGCGGGGTACTGTGGCGATGAAGGACGGTCCGCCCCTCCAGTTCGCGCCCGGCGCATACGCCTCCCTGCCCAGTCATCACATGCACCAGGCCAGCTGCTCTCGCGCGTGTCTGCTCTTCAACGGCGCCGATGCTGCCTTCGACATCCACTACGTGGATGCGAGCGGGGAAGAGATTTCCGCCGACGAGGCACTGAGGCCGTCCGCAAGGGCGAAGGGGAAGAAGAAATGACGGGTCATCCGCCCGCCCGCGGCGTCGGGTGAAGATACCGGTCCAGCCACGCAAGGGTGGCCTGCCATGCGTAGGTCGCCTGCTGCGGCTGACGGAAGTTGAAGAGGCGCCCTCCGCCAGGCACGACCAGCACCTCCGTGGTGACGCCGGAGGCTTTCAGACGCTCGGCCATGCGCTCCGATTCCTCCAGGGGCAGCAGCGTATCCTCTGCTCCGTGCACGAACAGGACGGGGGCGCGAACGAACTCGGCCATGTACAAGGGCGATGCCAGCCGTAGCATCGTTTGGAAGTCGCTCGTCGTTGGAAGCGCCGGATTCGACCCGCAATCTGCCAGCGCGCCAAGGCGAAGAGAGCGCGTGAAGAGAGGCCGGAGCGCTCGCCCGCATACCAATGCGGGAAGTCGGTGATCGGGTAGTAGGCCACGACCGCCTTGATGCGATCGGGATCATGCGCGGCCATGAGCAAGCTGACGACCGCGCCTTCCGAGAAGCCGAGCGCACCGATGCGGTTCTGATCGACCTCCGGGTATGCGCGCGTCGCATCGATGATCAACGTGAGGTCGCCGGTCGATCGCCAGGCGAACATGCTCCGGCGGTATTTCCCCTCGATCCGACGATGGTAGTCAGCGGCGATCGCGACGTATCCGCGCGCCGCGAGATCCCAGATCACTCCGTGCATGTCCGAGGCCGTCTCCTCTTCCTCCGGAAGAACGAGAACGGTGGGGAACGGTCCTACACCGGGCGGACGCGCCCCCTCGATGTGCACCTTGAGCTCATCGCGGGCGAAGTCGGCCGACCAGACGATCACCTCCGGAGCCGCTTTGCGGGGATGGATGAGATAGTGATTCGTCTGCGCACAACCCACGAGCAGGATCATGCCGATTCCGAGCAAGGTTGGCGCGCGAGCACGGATCCCCCGCCGCAATCCTGGTGGGTCGTCGTCTCGGTGGACCAGTCCCGACGGCAGGGAGGGTGGTCGACGCGAGACAGCGCGACACGTCTGGGGACCGTCTGTGATCATGGAACCTCGTACCTTCCAGCCGGAGCTTGTCACTCCGTTGATCGCGCGCGACTTGCCGGGTTACCGCCTCTCGATGACGAACTCGCCGAACGTCACGCCGAGGTCGATCCCCTTGCCGGTACCCGAGAACGCCAGGGAAACGGTGCCCTTGGTCACCACCTGCGCAGCCGACGACTCGACCACCCCGGCATGCACGTCCGCAGAAGCGTAGCTCCCGAAAAGCTCGCTGATGTCACCGACCTCCGAGAACGTGCCGCTGCCGTTGGTGATCTTGGACTTCCCGGCCGTAAGTCCGCCGCCTTTCGCCCGGAGGGACACGCGGGCCGACTGGCCATTGTCGCAGGTGATGGTGCCGCTGCCGTTCGCCGTTGAGTAGCCCGCCGACCACCCTGCGAGAGAGTACTTCATCTTGCACTTCGTCGAACCGCCCCACGCCGGTTGAGCCAGCGCGGCAAGAGACATCATCGCGACACTCGCTACCCCGCAAATCCAGACTGGCTTCATTCGTCTCGCCTCCTTCTTCGACGCCACCAATTCCTTGCAGTAGCCGAGACTGGTTACGGTGGAGGTCGTCCCGGTCGTGGTGACCGCCGTTGCCGATCCGCAACGCCGTCAACGAGTACCTGGAGCGGCGAGACGCAGCAATCCCAAGAATCAGCTTCTTGGCAAGACAGGCTCAGCGCCAGCTCCTTCTGTATGGGGTGGATGGTTTGCCAGGTGAGCGTGATCGCCGCCGTTTGGCGCCGAGCCGTACCTGCGGCACTATGTCGCGCGCTATGACGATCACCGATCCGATGCTCGCCTACCGCGACGACGCGTTCCTCGACAGCGACGCCGCGCGGCCGCTGCGGATCCTCGCCGAGTACCTCCAGCCGCTGCGACGCGTTCGAGCGGGAGCGCGTCCACGACACGATCGTGTTCTTCGGCTCGGCGCGGCTGCGCGCCGACGGGCCGCTCGGCCGCTACTACGCCGAGGCGCGCGAGCTCGCGCGTCTGGTGACCGAGTGGTCGCATGGGCATCCCGTCGCCCGGCGCGCCGCTTCCTCGTCTGCACCGGCGGCGGCGGCGGCATCATGGAAGCCGCGAACCGCGGCGCGACCGACGCCGGCGGCCGCACGATCGGGCTCAACATCGGCCTGCCGCACGAGCAGCGTCCGAACGCCTACATCACGCCCGGCCTCGGATTCGAGTTCCACTACTTCTTCATGCGCAAGCTCTGGTTCGCGCACCTCGCGCGCGCCATCGTCGTCTTCCCCGGCGGCTTCGGCACGCTCGACGAGCTGTTCGAGATCCTGACGCTCTGCCAGACGCGCAAGCTCGAGCGGCCGATCGTGATCCTGCTGTACGGATCGAGCTACTGGCAGGAGATCGTGAACTTCCCGGCGCTCGCGCGCCACGGAATGATCGCCGAGGAGGATCTCGCGCTTGCTCCACTTCGTCGACACGCCCGGCCGAGGCGCTCGCACGGCTCCGCGCCGCGCTCGGCAGCGAGAGCGCCGACGAGCCGCGCCGTCGTTCGCTCGCTCCCGGACGCTGCGAAGCCCGACGGAGCCGCTGATGGCAGCGTCCCGGGAATCCGAGCGGGCGCTGCTGCTGCGCGTCGCGCGGCAGGCGATGGTCGACCACGGGCTCGAGCCCGACTTCCCGCCCGCCGCGCTGGCCGAGGCCGGCGCCCTGTCCGGACGGCGCGACGCGCGCGCGACGGCGCCGCGCGCGACCTGCGCGCGCTGCCCTGGTGCTCGATCGACAACGACGACTCGCGCGACCTCGACCAGCTCACGGTGGCGGACGCGCCCGCCGGCGGGTGCACCACGATCCGCGTCGCGGTCGCCGACGTGAGCGCGACCGTCGCCCGCGGCTCGGCGCTCGATCGCCACGCCCGCACCAATACGACGTCGGTCTACACGCCGCCGCGGAACTTTCCGATGCTGCCCGAGCGGTTGAGCACCGACCTGACGTCGCTCAACCCGGACGAGGACCGTCTCGCGGTGGTCGTCGGAGATCGCGGTCGGCGACGACGGCGTGTGCGGCGACGTCGAACGTCTACCGCGCCCTGGTGCACAACCACGCGAAGCTCGCGTACCACGCCGTCGGCGCGTGGCTGCAGGGCGAGGGCCCGCTGCCGGCGGCGGTCGCCGCCGTTCGCCGGGCTCGCGGACAACCTGAAGCTCCAGGACGGCGTGGCGCAGCGGCTGAAGACGCAGCGCCACGACCACGGCGCGCTCGAGCTCGAGACGCATCGAGGTGCGCGCGCGAGTTCGACGGCGACACCGTCGGCGCGGCTCGCCGCCGAGAAGCCGAACCGCGCCAAGAATCTGATCGAGGACTTCATGATCGCGGCCAACGGGATCATCGCGCGCTTCCTCGAAGCGCAGCGGTTCCCCGTCCTGCGCCGCGTCGTGCGCTCGCCCGAGCGCTGGCAGCGCATCGTCGCGCTCGCCGCCGACTTCGGCGAGACGCTACCCGGCGAGCCCGACGCGCCCGCGCTGAACGCCTTCCTGCTGAAGCGGCGCGCCGCCGATCCGCTCCGCTTCCCGGATCTCTCGCTGACGATCATCAAGCTGCTCGGACGCGGCGAGTACGTGGCGAGCTTCCCCGGCCAGGCCGTCGTCGGACACTTCGGTCTCGCGGTGAGCGAGTACACGCACTCGACGGCGCCCGAACCGGCGCTATCCGGATCTCATCACGCAGCGCCTCGTCCGCGCCGCGCTCGCCGGGCAGCAGATCCCGTACGGTCGCGACGAGCTCGGCGCGCTCGCCACGGAGTGCACGCTCAAGGAGGACGGCGCCCAGAAGGTCGAGCGGCTGGTGCGCAAGGCCGCGGCCGCGTGCCTCCTGAGCGAGCCGGATCGGCCAGCAGCTTCGACGGCGTCGTGACCGGCGCGTCGGCGAAGGGCACGTGGGTCCGCATCTTCGACCCGCCGGTCGAGGGCCGCGTCGAGCGCGGTCAGGAGGGGCTCGACGTCGGCGACCGCGTGCGCGTGCGGCTCGTGCACACGGACCCGGAGCGCGGCTTCATCGACTTCGTGCGCGTCTAGCGTAACTACCTCAACGTGAAAGGAGAGAAACGATGATGAAGAAGACGAGGTGCGTCCTCACGATCGCGGCGACGGTCGCGATGAGCCCGTTCGCGTTGGCTGCGGGCGTCACCGTGACGATGAGCCAGATCGACGAAAAAGGGGTCGGGAAGGCGCTCGGCACGATCAAGTTCGATGATGGAAAAGATGGGCTCGTCATCGCGACCGAGCTCAAGGGCCTGTCGCCAGGGGAACACGGCTTCCACCTCCACGAAGGGGGAGACTGCGGTCCCAAGGAGAAGGACGGAAAGATGACGGCCGGGTTGGGGGCAGGCGGTCACTTCGATCCGGCCAAGACCGGCAAGCATGAGGGGCCGAAGGGCCAGGGACACCTCGGCGATCTACCGGTCCTCGTCGTGGACAAGAACGGTGTGGCCGAAGAGCAGCTGACGGCGCCTCGGATCAAGGTCGCGGATCTCGCTGGACACGCGGTGGTGATTCACGAAGGCGGCGACAACTTCTCGGATCAACCGAAGCCGCTCGGCGGTGGGGGCGGCCGCATCGCGTGTGGTGTCGTGAAGTAGCGCTCGCCCTCGAGAGCGTGGCCCTCGGGACGACCTTCGCGCTGGGCGGGAGTGGCGAGCGTTCCGGGGAGGAGTCGCTTTGTCGTGCTGGAGCCGTTTGGGCCGCGCTGTACCTCTTCTTTGTCCTCGGCCCGCTGTTCGCGCTCCTGGGGGGATCGCTGCCGCCCGCGCGCGATTTCTGGACGGAGTTCTCGGTCGCCATCGGCTACACCGGCCTGGCGATGATGGGCCTGCAGTTCGGTCTCACGGCCCGCTTCCGCTACGTCACCGAGCCGTGGGGCGAAGACATCATCTACCACTTTCACCGCCGCATCTCGCTGATCGCGGTTGGTCTGGCGCTGGCGCACCCGATCATCCTGTTCGTCGTCCGGCCGGAGCTGCTTCCCCTGCTCAACTCCATCCGGGCGCCGTGGCGCGCACGCTTCGCCGCCCTGTCGACGTACTCGCTGATCGCGCTGATCGTGCTGGCGTTCTGGCGGGTGAAATTGAACCTCCGGTACGAGACGTGGCACCTCACCCATATCGTGCTCGCGGTCGTCGCGGTCGCGGCGGGGGTGGCGCACATGGTGGGGTGGAGCTTCTACCTGTCCGATCCGTGGAAGCGGGGGTTGTGGATCGGCCTTCCCGTCTTCTGGATCGCGCTGCTGCTCTACGTGCGTGTCATCAAGCCGCTGTTCATGCTCCGCAGGCCATACCGCGTGGCGGAAGTGCGCAGGGAGCGCGGCGATTCCTGGACGCTGGTGATGCGGCCGGTTGGGCACCCCGGGCTCCGGTTCACACCGGGCCAGTTCGGCTGGCTCACGGTGTGGGGCAGTCCGTTCAAGATCACCGCACATCCGTTCTCCTTCTCGTCGAGCGCTGCGGTTACGGATGGGCGTGTCGAGATGACGATCAGGAATCTCGGCGACTTCACGAGCGGGATTGGCAACGTGCCGGTCGGGCAGCGCGTCTACCTCGATGGGCCGTACGGCGCATTCACGATCGACCGCAACCCGGCGGACATGCACGTGCTCATCGCCGGCGGAATCGGCATTACACCGATGATGAGCATCATCCGCACGCTCGCCGACCGCGGCGACAAGCGGCCGGTGATTCTCCTATACGGCAACAGGGACTGGGAGGCGGTCACCTTTCGCGAGGAGCTGGAAGCGCTCAAACAACGGCTCAACCTCACGATCGTGCACGTGCTGTCGCAGCCGCCGGCCGGTTGGACGGGCGAGAAGGGCTTCACAAACGCTGAGGTGCTCGCGCGCCATCTGCCGCCGCCGTTCGCCGACCATGAATACTACATCTGCGGGTCGGACGTGATGATGGACGCGATCGAAACGGCGCTCGGCGAGCTGCGGGTGCCGCTGTCGAAATACCATTCCGAACGCTATAGTTTCGTCTAGGAGGCTCCAATGCGCCGCTTGTTCGCCGACCGACTGGCCGTCGCCACGGCGGTCGTCGTGATAGTGATGTCGGTGCTCTTCGCGCTTCTGCGCACGTCGGGCTAGCCCCAACTGTCACGTCGAGGCTCCAGGAGCTCGATTCGGTTCCCGAAAGTTTCCAGCGCCGTGGCTCGATGAAGCTCATGGAGTGGTTGCGACTGATCTACTGACTGTATATGACCGAATGGAACGCTCCTGAGTACGCGAGGGTGTCGGAGCTTCAGAAGGCGATGGCCGAGGAAGCGCTCGCCCTTCTGCAGCTCAATGGCACAGAAAGCGTCTTGGATGTGGGATGCGGTAACGGAAGGACCACAGCCGAGATCGCCGCTCGTGTCCCTCTGGGTTCTGTGCTGGGCGTCGATTCGTCCGTGGACATGATCGCTTTCGCCTCGCGCAATTTCGGTCCCGCGGTTCGGCCCAATCTTCGCTTCGAGGTGGCTGACGCACGTCGTCTCCCGTTTCAGGACGAGTTCGACCTCGTCGTCTCCTTCAACGCACTCCATTGGATACCCGAGCAAAGCGAAGCGCTACGTTCCATACGTTCCGCGCTGAAGTCAGACGGTGTGGCGCAGTTGCGTCTAGTCCCTGCAGGTCAGAGAAAGAGTCTCGAAACTGTCATCGAGGAAACGCGCCTCTCCTCGCGTTGGGCTCGCTACTTCGAGACGTTTCACGATCCCTATCTCCGTCTGACACCGGAAGAGTATGGAGCCTTGGCAGAGCGATGTGGGCTACGCGTCCGGCGGATTCACTCTACGACCAAGACGTGGGATTTCAGATCTCGTGCGGCATTCGTCGCTTTCGGTTCTGTGACCTTCGTCGAGTGGACGCAGTTCATACCGGCAGACGAGAAGCTCGTCTTCGTCGACGACGTTCTGGATCGCTACCGAGTCGTGGCGGCAGACCGTTCGGGCGAGGACGATTGCTTCAAGTTCTATCAGATGGACGTTACCCTTTCCCCGATCTGAGACGAGCCATCCATACCGTGTGGCCGCCGCATTCTGGGTCTTCGGGGCGGTGGAGGACGACGTCGTAGTTATGATCCGCCCCGTGATATCGTGGTTCGTTGTTACACCGCTTCTCACGGAGGAGCCGACCACCGTCCACCGGCGCACGTTCCGCCTAGCAATACTGTCGTAGAGTCTCGTGCAGCTTCGACAGGTCTAGCGGCTTCTGCAAAAGTGCGACGGCGCCTGCAGCCACCGCCCTGGATCGATCGTCCAGCACGGCGGTGACGAGGATCACGGGGATGCCCGAGATCGTGCCTTCGGCTCTGCGCTCTTTCAGGAAATTCCAGCCGTCCATCACCGGCATCATGATATCGAGCAGCACCACACAGTACTTCGAGGGTGCGCGTCGCAGGTAGTCGAGCGCGACGTTGCCGTTCGTCGCCACGTCCGACTCGTATCCCATGAGGTCGAGAGCTTCTCGTAGACCGACGGCGGCTTCCTCATCGTCTTCTACGACGAGCACAACGTGGCGACCGCTTTTCGGCGACTCCGCGGACCTACCCTGTGGCATCGTTTCCATCATCCGCAGAAATTCGGTGTGGCAGCGAGACTCGAAAATGGCCGCCGACGCCGGGAGAATCCTTCAGTTCAATCCGTCCTCCATGCGCCTCGACGATCTTGTGGCTGATGAACAAGCCCAGACCGAGGCCTCGACCGACTGGTCCCGCACTTACGAACTTCTCGAAAAAGATCTTGCCACGGACCTCCGGGGAGACTCCCGGTCCGCGATCGACGACGTCCAGGGAAACGGAGTGATGGTCAGTCGTAATGGACACGTCGATCGGGGTGCCACCGTAGTTCAAGGCATTCTCGATCAAATTGTACATGACCTGCTCCACACGGGGCGAATCCCACGTCCCCTTCGCTTCCTCTGGGCCGCTGAAACGAATCTCGACCTCTTTCATCCCTGCACGTTCTCGGAACGTTTCGATGACTTCTTTCGCCGAGGCGACCAAATCCATCGGTTGCTTCTCCAGCACCAAGCGACCGGTGCTGAGTCGAGACATGTCCAGGAGGCGCTGGACGAGGTTTCCGAGGCGCTCCGTGAGACGCCGCGCGCGGCTGAGCTTTCGCGCGAGCACAGCCGAATCATATGCGGCAGCACGCTCGGGGTCGAGCATCTGTAGGGTCGTGGCGACCTGAAGCTGAAGAGCGTTGAGCGGCGTTCGCAGCTCGTGGGCTGCGATCGACAGGAATTCCTCGCGGAGTCGAATGGCTTCCTCCGCACGGGCCAGGCGAATCCGCTCCTGCTCTGCCTGCCGCCGTTCCGTGAGGTCGCGCGTCACCTTTGCAAAACCGCGGTGTCTTCCATCCCGATCGTAGACCGCCGTGATGACCACGTCGGCCCAGAAGAGCTTGCCATCGCTGCGAACACGCCAGCCTTCGTCCTCGAATCGTCCCTCGGCGACCGCCATCTCCAGGCCGTACTGAGGCTTCCCGGCCCTCTGATCTTCCTCCGTGTAGAAGTTGGAGAAGTGCCGCCCGACGATATCGCTCTCGCGGTACCCCTTGAGGCGCTCGGCGCCGCGGTTCCACGTACGCACGAAGCCGTCGGTGTCGAGCATGAAGATGGCGTAGTCCCTCACGCTTTCGACGAGCAGCCGAAACGAGTGCTCCGAATCGTACGCTTCGTGCTGCGCGGCTACCGGAGCAGGAGATTTGGAAGTCTCCGCCATCGGGTCAGAAGAACTATGGCTTCGCCGGGCGGTCAAGATGTTACTTTCGTCCGTAGGCGCGCGCCCCGCCTGGTCATTGTCACGCGCTGCGGCTGTTCCGTGACGGCGCACCTACTGTTCGCCCGACGAAGGCTTCCACTCTTTCCACCGCCTCTCCGATCTCCCCGGTTGCCTGACTGAGCTCACATGGCCTGTTCCCGCCGGCGCCGTGCTTCGCCCTCTCGATGGTCGGATTCATGAGATCCACGACTTGCTCGATGTCTGCTATGGACGCCGCCAAGCGTTGGACTAGCCCGGCCCGTCCTTCCATCGGCATTCCGCCCGAAGCGCGTTGCGCCCTGGAGATCGATTCCTCGACGCGGGTGACAGCCTGCTCGATCCGCTGGTCCGCGGCGTCGATCACGTGGTCTGCTTGGTCGGGATCGATCCCCATGCGGCTTTCTCGTGAGCGGAGGCGGTCCCTGAGTCTTTGGCGCACGAAGCCGAGGCGCCGGCGTAGGCTCGGCCACGTGCCTTCTGCGGATTCTCCGCTCGGATCGACCGGCGAGCCGTCGACGATCACGCTCGCGAGTAGGACCTGAACGGTCGAGGTGATCGGGATTGCGAGAAAGACGCCAAAGAGGCCGTAGAGTGTTCCGAAGGCGAGGACGGCAACGATGTTGACGAGAGCACTGACGCCGACCGCCTCGTCCATGATGCGCGGTATCAACACATAGTTTTCGGTCACCTGGAGAATCGCAGCCAAGCCGACCACCAGCAGCGTCGCGTGGACCCCGAGTGGCAACGCTACGAGAACCGCAGGGGCCGCGGCGAGAACCGGACCGAGTAGCGGCACGGCCTCGAGCAGGCCTGCAAGCACTCCGAGCGTCAAAGGATTCGGCAGGCCGATCAACGCATAGCCGATTCCGGAAGCCAAGCCGATGGCCAACATCGCGATGCCTTGACCCCGTACGAAGCCACCGAGCTTCGATTCGATCTCGTGCCAGATGTTGAGCGCTCGCAAGCGTTGTTCCACCGGCATCAAGGAAATGATCAATCGCTCGAATCGCCCCACTTCCATCGTCCAGTAGAAGGCGATGGCGAAGACCGCCACCGTGGACATGATCATTTCGGCGGCGCTCATCGTGACGCCGATGACGCCTCGGTAGAAATCCGGAGGGATCGTCGTCATGGCACTCGTGAGGCGCTCGAACGGCGGCAATCGCTGGCCGGCCACACGAAGCGGCGTGATGGCGCTGGCAGCGAGGTTGGCGCGGAGGGTCGAATAGCTCTTCGGAAGGTCGGCGGCGACCGAAGTGATTTGGTCGACCAATTGGGGGCCGATGAGCAACGCGATCGATATCAGCACGATCAAGAAAGCAACGTAGATCACCAACACCGCGACTGCTTTGGGAACTCCCCAGCCGCACAGTTTGACGTGCCACGGCTGCAAGGCAGCCGCGATCAGGATGCCCACGAACAACATGAGGAAAATGTCGATGAGCTGGTAGAGGAGAATCGCCAACGTGCCCATGCCGATGATCACGGCAGCGGCGAGGACTGTCCGCCGCAGTTCGTAGGCACTGAGGTCCTTTTCGAAGGCGCTCATCGACGACCAGAGACGCTCCGCCGCTCCTTGGCGGGTAAAACTCGATGGGCTACGGGCGTGGCGCGCGGTTCTGCCGGTTCCTGGTCAGCGACTGCGGCCTCGCCTCGAGCTATTGAACGTCGCAGGAGCCATGGCGTTGCGGGCGATCGGCGACCGGTCGTCCTCAGCGAAACCTCGACGCAGAACGGAGTTTACCTCTGTGTCTGGTGTATTGCCTCTAGTCGAGACGGCCGAGCTCGTCGCTCTGCCCGGTTCGGAAAGGTTCGGGGGATCCCGGCTGTGCGCAGGGCGTCTTCGGGAAGGAAAACCTTGGCAGTCTTCGGAGCGAGATTGGTCAGGCTCGTCGCGGTCCTGGTATGTGCGCTCGCAGCCAGTGCGCACGCGGAGCAGGACCCAATAGCCACGGAGCGAAGCCTCATCGACGTGATCCAGGCCGGACGTGTCGAGCAGCGCGCGACGCAGGGCGGCGAAGAACGAGCCGCAGAAGAAGGCGGCGCGGAGAAGGCGGAAGAGGGAGAGGCTGCGGAGAAGGAGCAAGGCGGGGCCGCGTTGCAACCGCAGGCCGGCCAGCCGACGAAGTCTTGGGCGGTCCTCCCGCAAATCGGCTTCACGCCGGAGAAAGGCGCCAACGTCGGCATCAAGTTCAAGGATCGCGACGTCTCACCGCTACACTTGACGCTCGACCTGGCGGCCAGCGCGGCTATGAAGGGCCAGTATCATCTCGATTCGACTCTGATCTCGCCGTCGTTTTTCAGCGAGCGGCTGATGCTGCTGGCCGAGGGCGAATACTACGCGGATCCCACCAAGGAGTTCTTCGGCCTCGGCAACAACAACGTCGGACCCGACGAGCTCTCGACGAACCGCTACGAGCGATTCTATGGCACCCTCGCGATCGGTCTACGCTTGTCGCGTCGCTTCGCGCTGGTGGCCTCGGGAGCTTACAACGACGTCGAGATCGGCCGCGGCCATCTCGAGGGCAACACGCCGTCGACCCCCGCGCGCTTCCCGGACCTCGTCGGCATTCGTGGTGGAAGAACCAATCCGCTGTCTCTTTCTCTGCTCTTCAATGATCGACAGGATGTCGCTCGGCCGACACGCGGCTGGAGCGTCATCGCCAAGGCGACGTGGGTGCCCCACGGACTAGGCAACGATTTCAGCTACACGCGTTACACCTTGGACGGCAGCTATCTCTATCCACTGATCTGGCGTCGCCAGGTGCTCGGGCTCCACCTCGGCGGCCAGTACATCGACACCAAGCGGCGACGGACGCCCTTCTACGAGTTTTCCTCACTCGGCGGCGATCGCGACTTGCGCGGCTACTTCCAGGATCGCTTCCTCGGTACGAGCAATGTCGTCACCAATCTCGAGTACCGCCTGAAGTTGCTGGATTTTCATCTCTTCTGGGATGTTCAGCTCGACGGCGTCGTGTTCGGGGACGCGGGACGGGTCTTCATCGACGAAGAGGACATCGCGGCGGATCTCGGTCAGCCGGTCGCGACCGTTCCACCCACCGACCACGACTTTCGTTACAGCTACGGCGGTGGCATGCGCATCGCGCTCGGCGAAGCGCTCGTGGCGCGTATCGACGTCGGGTTCAGTGACGAGGAGAAGGGGCTGGTCTACTTGGTGTTCGGCCACACGTTCTAAGCGGCGCGCCGGTGCGGCCGAGGGGTGGGAGGAGCGTTATCGGCCGGCGGCATCCTTCATTCTGTCTCCCGCCTCGTCCATCTTTTTCCCCATGCTCTCGCCGGCCTTCTTCATCGCCTCGCCGGCGTTCTTCGTCGACAAAAGATGCCGATCCAACTTGTCAAACCCCCCAACCGACGGTCGGCATCGCCGGCCTGATCGGGCTTTGAGCCTTCAGGAGGTCTGCGATGGCACGCTATGGCAAGAAGGCTTCGGCGAAAGCTAGCAAGGCGATGCATGAACGGAAGCACGGCACCCTCAGGTCCGGACGGTCGGGCAAGAGGGTCACGAGTCGCAAGCAGGAGATCGCGATCGGACTATCCGAGGTTCGTCGAGAGGGCGCGAAGGTCCCTCGCAAGCGAGGCGGCAGGAGCAAGAAGAAGGGGTGAAAGACGCAGCGCTCCGCACTCGCGCGGCTAAGGTTGGGCTGCCGATTCAGCTTCCCGGAACCGTGTCTTGCTGCCCGAAGCCCGACTCGCCGCCAAGCCTTCTACAATCGTCCAGTGAGGAGCAGCACGATCAAGACGAGGAGAATGACCCCGCCGATTGAGAGTCCGCCCGTTGGGCCGTACGCGTAGTAGCCGCCACCGCCGCCGAACAACAAGAGCAAGATCAGAATCAATAGCAGAAGGGACATAAGGACCTCCCGGGCTGGCGTGCCCGTGCGTTGCTCCGACTAACTGGAACCCCTCGAGCTCTGTCGTTGCATCACGGGCCTGGCAGCACTGATCGTCCCGTGACCGCAGCGACGACCAGGAAGACGACGGCGAGTACCACGAAGAGATAACCTGCCTCCGCCGTCAAACCGGCGATTCTACGGAGACCGAGCACGGCAGCCAAAACTGAAATGAGAAAAAACGTCACAGCCCAGCTGAGCATTATGCCTCCTAGTCTTCGCGGCCACGCTCTACGTCATCCGCGCGGCGCAATGGGCCAAAACTGCGATTCGTGAAATCGAACACCGCCTTCAGCGGGAGGTCGCGCCGAGACGGAAGACCAGGACGGACCGAGATGTGTCACATTGCTCGTCGTTCATCGCACGGCCTCGTCGACGAGAATGGCGACGGTGTCCGGCGGCAGGACGATCTGCTGGCCGGCGAGCTCCACGCTTCTCGACGAGGCCGCCGCAAGCTTCGCCGTCGGGCTCACCTCTACGGTGCGGTTGTTACGCGCTAGGTTGGCGACTACCGTCACCGGCCCGCGCTCGATCCATAGCCCACCTTTCTCGTCGCACCGCGTTCGAATGCGGTCGAGACGAGGATCGGCGAGCGCCGCGACGCGTCGGCGCAGTGCGAGGAGCTCTCGATACCAACCGAGCATATCGGCGTGCGCGCCGCGCGCGGTTTCGGACCAATCGAGCTTTGATCGCTCGAAAGTAGCGATGTCCTGAGGATCGGGAACTCGGTCGGGCCTCCATCCGAATGCCGCGAACTCGCTTCGGCGTCCTTCGCTGACCCGCCGACCCAGCCCCGGGTCGGCGTGATCGGTGAAGTATTGAAACGGCGTGCTCGCGCCCCACTCTTCACCCTGGAAGAGCATCGGCACGAACGGAGAGGTCAGCAGGCGCGGTCGGAATCGCTGATGCGCCCGCCCGGCTGAACGTACGTGCGATAGACGGGGAAATCGGCGATTACCTCGCGCAGCGCGTCTCGCACATCTCGACGGGTGTGATCGCGATGTCGCCGGTAGTCCTGGCAGATGTCCGCCAAGCGCGCGGTCAGACGCTCGACTTCGGCCGCGAGCTCCTGCGTCATGATTTGCAGCTTGGCGTCGCGGGCGATCGCCGCATAGTCGTTTCCTCCGCTGTAGCGCGCGTAGCAGGCGCTGAGCGCGGCCTCGCTCGTCGGATCGACGAAGAGGTTGCTGACGCGGTTCAAGAAGTCATATCCCGTCGTTCCCGCCACCGGCCACGATTCCGGCAGCCCCTCGCCGGCCGCGAGAATCTTCTCCACCACGACGTAGGTTCCTCCCGAGGCA
>CAVQEA010000003.1:0-1120898 GCA_963711395.1 uncultured delta proteobacterium
AATCTCATTGTGAGTTGACCAGTATCTCGATCTGAGATGTACTCAGACTGGTGCACGTAATCTCACGCAAGGCGCTGACGGATTTCTGGCGGAATCATCGCGATGCCGAAACGCCTTTGAGAGCGTGGTTTAAAGCAACCAGCAAAGGATCGTTCAAGAATCTGGCCGAACTCAAGCGGGCCTTCGGCAGCATCGACTATGTGCCTGTAGGTAGGAAAAAGTTTTACGTGTTCAACATTGGTGGAAACAAATACCGGCTTATCGCCGCGATCCATTTCAACACCCAAAGGCTGTTCGTCCGGCATGTCCTGATCCATAAGCAATACGACGAGGGAGATTGGAAACAATGAAGAGTCGACGGATCACTCGAACTCTCAAGAATCCGGAGAACTACGCGCCTCTACTCGCGATCCGAAACGCGCGCGAGTATGAGGCGGCGGTCGCGCAACTCAACGATTTGATCGATGAGGTCGGTGACAACCCTAGGGATCCCCGCTATCGCTTCATCGATACCCTGAGCGTACTGATCGAGGCGTACGACGAGGAACACCATGAGATTGCCGATCTCTCGGCGGCCGAGATGCTCCGGTTTCTGATGGGACAGCACGGCTTGTCACAGGGCGACCTGCCTGAAATCGGCAGCCAGGGAGTCGTGTCCGAAGTCCTCCGTGGAAAGCGCGACCTCAACGTGCGGCAGATCAGGGCGCTATCAGAGCGCTTCCATCTATCACCTGAAGCCTTCTTTCCAAAGATCGAGCCGAAACGGGCGGCCGTCTGATCATGACATGTTCGGTCAATTGGGCGGCAAGCGGGAAGCGAGCGGTGCGGCCAATCTCCCGCGCGCACACGCTAGGACTGCCGAAGCGCGGAGCGCGGGTCACTACTGCGCCCCGCGCGCACAGATTTTCCCCAGCCGCTGGATCACAGGAATTGCTTCGGTAAGCCCGCTTGCTTCAACACCCCATTCGCCCGTGTGACGCGACTTGATCTTAGCGTCCACCACGAATCGCGTGAGGAATCGCTTAAGGTCCGGGGCGTAGTCCGACATCTACCCAGGGAGCGTGACTACGTCCTGCCTGGTCGCGATGATGCTCAGGGGTACTTCGTGAACTTCGGGATCGAGTTCGACTTCATTGGCCTCGAGGAGCTCAGGAATCATCACCTTGAGCTTTCGCTCGAGGGCGTCGAGATCGTCAGCTTCGGTGACTAGGCCCGGGATCTCGGTGCTCGACGCTACCCAAACCGCAGCGTCAGGATCCCACGCAGCTAATACCGTGAAGACTTTGGGACGCGAGGTCCGCCGCACCGTGTCTCCCTTTCCTTTGACTGAAACCGTACAGCTCCGGTTCGTGGCGACGCAAGGATAGACTTCAGGAGCTGGCTGATCAACTCGTAGAAGATGACGTAGGGAAGCGGGTCAGGACACGCTTGCGATACGCGCGATCGTCCCGCCAAAACGGCCAAGCATCCGGCCGCTCGCCGATATCCATCAGGCTGCCTTCAATGTGATATCATGATATCAAGAGGAGGCTCCTGATGGCCCAGCTCGTCGTGCGAAATCTCGAAGAAGGAGTGAAGGTGCGCCTTCAAAAGCGCGCGAATCGGCACGGCCACAGCATGGAAGAAGAGGTCCGCGACATCCTTCGCACTGCAGTCGGCGCCGAGAAGGGTGCTGCCGCAACGCTCGGCAGTCGCCTCCGAGATCGCTTCGCCGGCATTGGTTTGGATGAAGAGATCCCGGAGCTCCGTGGTGAGAAGGTCCGGGCGCCGCTCTTCAAGAAATGATCGTCCTCGATACCAACGTGCTCTCGGCCCTGATGCGACGCCCATCAGATCCAACCGTCGTCGCTTGGCTCGACCGTCAACCATCGGAATCCGTCTGGACCACGGCCGTGACCGTCTTCGAGATCCGCTTCGGTCTGGAGCTCCTTGCGGTCGGTCGACGCAGGCAGCAGCTCGAGGATGCTTTCAGTCGTGCGATCGAGGAAGACTTCGAGGGGCGCGTTCTTGCTTTCGATCAGGAGGCGGCCGGGGAAGCGGCTGTGCGAGCCGCAGAGCGGCGTGGAGCGGGGAAGCCCGTCGACTTTCGCGACATCGAGATCGCGGGCATCGTCTCCGCGAAGCAGGCGACGCTCGCCACTCGGAACGTTCGCCATTTCAAAGATCTCGGAATTGGGCTGGTCGACCCCTGGACGAGGCCCTGACATCGCTCCGCCGATTGTCCTTCTTGTACGGTGCCGGAGCGACCTTCGCGGAGCTTGTAGGCCGTCTACAAGGCCGAGGGCCATTGTAGGTGGAGCTCGTCTTCGCCGGTTCGCAGGCAGATGCCTTGAGTGATGATCTTGCCGTCGGCGTTGCACTGGATGATGTGCTCCGGACCCGTTCCTTTCCCGAGCCTCGCCCAGTATTCGATCTGTTGAGTCATGGAGCGCGGCCGCTCGCCGATATCCATCAACGCCTCGTCGACCTCGGCCATCAGCTCGACGCCGAGGCCCGTTCGCCTGGACTCGTCCACTCGACCGCGGCGGAGAGCTCGTCCTCCGCCTCGGGCAGGACGACAAGACGCCGACTCACCGCCGCGCCAGGCGGTTCAGAATACGGACGCGGACTTCACTCCACTCGGGGGCGGGAGTACCCCGGTTCTGAGCCGCTTCGACGCGTCGGTCGAGCTCGGCGAGCCACGCCGCCTCCAGTCCGCGTCCGGCGGCCCGTCAACGCCGCTACGTGGAAGGGGCCGGGCGTACCACGCCGGCTAGAGACAGAATGACTGACAGATAAGGCCATCCGGCAGGCCGCCCGCAGGCTTCACTAGAAGCCGCCGCTACCGACGTTGCGCAATTTTGTTATCCTTTTTGGATTCGTCCGCGCGGTTTTGAACGTGAATCTGTCCGAGCCCAGATTTTGTTGAGGATTCTCGGACGTTTCCGCTGGTGCGAAACTTGCCGTGCGTGGGCAGGGCGAGAATCATCATGGCCGAGACGCTTCCCCACAATCGCTGCTCCGTGCGGATCGTCGACGACGAGAAGGGCCCACGCCGAGCCCTCGAATACGTTCTGCGGCCGCACTTCCACGTTGCTCACGGCGGCCAGCGGCGAAGAAGCGATCGAGATCCTGCGACGCGAGCGCGTCGACGTAAGTCCTCGGCGGACAGCGCAAACCTTGACCTGTTGCGCAGCACTGCGGTGATCTTGGTGTTCGTCAATCACCTGCTGCTGTTTCTTGGACTGACGCACGAAGGCGAGTTCCTACGCCCACTCGGTCGCTGGGGTGTGCAATTGTTTTTCGTCCACTGCTCCCTCGTTCTGATGATGTCCCTAGAGCGTCAGAACCGCCTTCGGTACGCCCGCCCGTACTCTGCATTTCTGATCCGCCGCTGTTTTCGCATACTCCCGCTCAGCGTGCTGTTCGTGGCGGTGGTATCGCTGGTTTCGCCTGCCGCTCGGGCATCTGGAGTCCGGCGCGTTTCTGCCCGCACGGTTCGACGCAATCACGATCGCTTCGAATCTTCTGCTGATCCAAAATGTCACCGGTTCCGAGTCGGTGCTGGAGCCGCTCTGGAGCCTGCCTTACGAAGTACAGATTTGCCTGGTGCTGCCGCTGCTCTTCGCGGCAGCGCTCGCATCGAAGCGTGTCACGCCCCTCCTTCTCGTCTGGGGAGGCGCTTGCATTGCATACCTCACGCTCGACGCGCTGAACCTCCCGAACGGTTTTCTGCGCTACAGCCCATGCTTCTTGGCCGGGGTCGTGGCCTACAAGCTCGGAACCAGATCGCCCGGACACTGGCCGGCGTCGGCCTGGCCCGTCTTCCTGCTGGCGATCACGACCGCGTTCCTGCTGCGTCCGGGCGTCGAGGCGGGTTGGGTGTGTTGCTTAGGCAGTTGGTCTCGCCGTGTCTCGGTTTCACGAGTTGAGCGACGGTTTTCTGCGCGAGGCTTGCCGACTGCTTGCGCGCTACTCGTATGGCGTCTACCTGAGCCATGCAGTTTTGATTTGGCTGGCTTTCGACAACCTTGGCGCCTGGCCGCTCACCGCGCGCTGGAGTCTTTTCGTGGTGACGGCCGTCTTGGTTCCGGTTGCGCTCTACCATGGCATCGAGGCGCCGATGATCGCGCTCGGTCGCCTTCTCGTGCGCCGTCGGGCCGAGAGCTCGGCGGCGCCTATGGCTCACACCCCTGCACTAGGTGTCGCGTCCAGACACGTTGTTTAGGACGCCGCTGGTTCGCCGCTGGCCAAGCTTATCCGCCTCATCGCGTCGGCTCTTTCCGCTGTTGTTTTACAGCTTCATGAAGCATGTCAAAAAAATGCCGTTTTTGACCGTTTGGATCTTGCGCAACAAAGATCCCGGACATAAATGTACGCGTTGAACGGGGCGTCAGGCGCTTTGGAGTAATCGAGTCTGATGCCATCGTTCGCATCGCTCCCAGGAGCGAAGAGATGCCTTTCGCGCTCCAGAAACTGGCCCTTCACGCCTTCTGCTTCGCTCTCGTGTTCTATCTCAACGACGCTTACGGACGTCGCCGCGGTTCGGTCTCGGATCCCGACGCGACAATTGGCCGCGCCTTCGCACTCACCGTTCTCATTCTCTTCCCGCTCTACGAAGCGGTCCCGTCGCTGCGACCCTCCGTTGCGCAGCTCCTCACGCTCTTCGTTCTCCTCCTCGGCGTGTCCCACCTCTACTTCCCGCTCCGCCGGCACGTTGGTCGCTTCTTTCGCGTGCGGGAATGTCTGCGGGCGAGAGAGTCCTCGTCCTCGGAACGAGCGCGGTGGCACTGGCCGCGGCACGTGAGCTTGAGGAGAGCGGCTGTACGGTCCTCCACTTCGTCGGGAGAGGCCCACGGACAGTTGCTGTGCACGCTCCCACAGGCGCCCGAGGTAATCGCAGAGATGAAACCCGGGCGGATCATCGTCGCCCTGCGCTCGCCTGTCGAGGAGCTGCCCCTGCGCGAGCTTCTCGAGCAGCGGCTCGCAGGCGTTCCTGTGGAGACGGCCCACGAGACGTACGAGCGGCTGACTGGCAAGATCTTCTTCGACGAGAGGACGCCGCTGCATTTGCTAGCGTCCCACGCATGTTCGAGCTCGCGTCTTTACCGCAAGGTGAAGCGCGTCGTGAGCGCTGCAGTGGCCGCCGTGGCACTTGTCATCGCTCTCCCGGTGATGGCGCTTGTCGCTCTGTCAATCCGCACGACCGACAAAGGTCCCGTGTTATTCTTTCAAGAGCGTGTTGGTCTGAACGGTCGGCATTTTCGCCTCTCGAAGTTCCGCTCGATGCGCGTCGAGAAGGCCACATCTTCGGAATGGGAGTGCGACAATGAAGATCGCATCACCCCACTCGGGCGCTGGCTCCGAAAGTTCCACCTCGATGAGCTTCCCCAACTCTGGAATATCCTGCGCGGGGACATGGACCTCATCGGTCCGCGCCCGCAGCCAGTCTCGAACCAGGAACTGCTCGCTCGCACGATCCCCTACTACTCCCTCCGTTCACTCGTCCGGCCTGGACTCACCGGGTGGGCGCAGGTCCGACAAGGTTACGCGCAGGACCTTCCGGGCGAGATCGAGAAGATGCGCTACGACCTCTCGGCAATCGCTCGACCGTCGCTCCGGCGTGACCTGTGGGTGCTCCTCATGACGGCAAGGATCGTTCTCCTGGGCCGCCCGCTGGAGCGCCCGGCGGTGACGGCTCCCGAGAAATCGGAGCGCGCCGACAGCCTCGCCGTTCCGGAAGATACGAGGCCGGTGCGTGCACCACGATCTGGCCTCGATCCGGAATTTGCGGGGGCGTCCCGAACGATCTCTGCGCGACGGGAGCGCCCTACGGGCTCAGGACCGAGCGGCGAGAGAGAGCCGCGACCTTCGTAGATGAGGCTCTACCCGCCTGCAGCGGTCAGCGGGTCGAGAACAACCGGCGCGCAGCTTCGGCCATGGCATCGTAGCCCGCAGCGGTGGGGTGAAGCCCCTCGGGCGCGCGTATCAGTCCTCTGCTCGCGTCGTAGGTGGCTCGGCGGCCCCGCGATGGTATCAACGAGCCCGAGGCTCGGGGCAAGGCCGGTCGTCGCGCTCGTCGAAGATACGAGTCCCGACCCGTCACGTCCGCCGTTCGACCCAGTAGCCAGGCTTCCGACTCCAGTGGGCGACCGAGACTACCTCGACGCGATCGGAACCGATCAACTCGTAGAAGATGACGTAGGGAAAGCGGGTCAGGACACGCTTGCGATACGCGCGATCGTCCCGCCACAAGGGCCAAGCATCCGGCCGCTCGCCGATATCCATCAACGCCTCGTCGACCTCGGCCATCAGCTCGATGCCGAGGCCTGTTCGCCTGGACTCGTACCACTCGACCGCGGCGGAGAGCTCGTCCTCCGCCTCGGGCAGGACGACAAGACGCCGAGTCACCGCCGTGCCAGGCGGTTCAGAATACGGGCGCGGACTTCACTCCACTCAGGGGCGGGAGTACCCCGGTTCTGAGCCGCTTCGACGCGTCGGTCGAGCTCGGCGAGCCACGCCGCCTCCCAATCCGCGTCCGGCGGCCCGTCAACGCTCGCGATCAGGTCGGAGGCGAGCCTCAGCCGCTCGGGCTCGGGTAGTCGAATGGCTTCGGCGAGCAGCTCTCCAATGGCTCGGCCCATGGACCCGAAGCTTACCTCGGCGCGAACTCGCATGCCACAGCTCGCAAATCGCGCTCTACGTTGTGATCGGCGCGGTCATCCTCGCCGGCGCCGGCGCGTTTCGATCCCGGGTTTGTTTTCGCGTTGGGTCAGCGGGGCGAGAACACACGGCGCGCAGCCTCCGCCATGGCATCGTAGCCCGCAGCGGTGGGGTGAAGCCCCTCGGGCGAGTGTATCAGGCCCCTGTTCGCATCGTATGCATCTCCGGGGTCCGCCGGCGTAGGCGGCGTAGAAGTCGACCAGCTTCACCCCCTCGCTCGCCGCCAATGCCCGAAGCGCGTCGTTGTAGGCGAGGGTCGCCGACCGCGGATGGCGCTTCTCGATGTCGCAACAGAATGGTGTGATCGTGCCGAGGATTGGCACTACGCCTGCGGCACGCACCGAGTGGACCATCGAGCGCATGTTGTCGACCGCCCGGCTACTGCTCTCACCGCCGAGCAGATCGTTCGTTCCCTCCAAGAGAATCGCGTAGTCGGGGTGGGTGTCCGCCACGTCGCGCTGCAGGCGCGGCAATCCCTCGGTCGTACGCTCACCCGAGCTGCCGTCGTTCATGACCTTGACGCCGAGAAGCTTCTCGAGGCGCAAGGGGTAGCCGCCCGTACCCGGCGGAGTGTGCCCCGGTTGCGGGCCATCGCCCATCCCGCGGGTGATGCTGTCCCCGAAGGCCAAGAGCACGATCTTTCCGTCGTGGTTCACGTCTTCGAGTGCGAGGTGTGAGCCGCCTTTGTCGCGATTGCACGCGGCAAGGACGAGAGCGACGACGACGAGTCTCCGAAGCCTTCCTTACTCAGTCCGGGCTTCTTGCGTCAGGAACGGATAGCACGACTCTTGCCGCGTTGCTCTTGCTTTGCCGGCGCCTTCCACATTCGAGAACGGGGGATTTTCGAGGTTCTCAGGCGCAAGAATCGACGCCCGGTTATGTGGCGAAATGTATGGGCCATCCTCCTGGTCCGAGCTTTGCTCTTAATCCCTCGGCGGCGTCGCCGCATCCCTCGACCATGGAGGTCTCTGATGATCAAGCCCTTCAGAAAAGTCCTTGCCCCGGTCTATTTCGACGAGAGCTCCTCCGCTTCGATAGAGTACGCAGCGCACTTCGCAGAGCGGAACGGTGGGACCGTCTACTTGTTGCACGTCGTCCCGACGGACGAGCCTCACCTCTTGCGTGACGTCTATCGCCCCGTCGAGGGCGGCGGCGCGAACACGCCGTGGGCCGAGAAGGTGTCGAGAGAGCGGCTCCAGAAAATCGCCACCGATCGCCTGAAAGGCGTGCGTTGCGAGATTGTCACGCGAGTCGACTCGGATGCAGCCAAAAGCATCCTCGAGGAGCGTGCGAAGGTGGACGCGGACCTCATCAGCATGTCCACACACGGGCGCACTGGCCTTTCCCGCCTCGTTCTTCGCAGCGTTGCCGAGCGCGTGATTCGCGATTCCCCGCGGCCGGTGTTAACCGCACAGCGGAGGGTCGAAGTGTCACGCCAGCGGCCGTTCCAGTCGATCCTCTGCCCCCTCGACCTCGATAAGGGCAGGCTGACTTCGCTCCAGTATGCAGCCGCCCTCGCAAGGGCAGACGAAGCGACGGTTCATCTTCTGCACATCGTGCCGACCGAGAATCTTTTGCTCCGTCGCGACATCTACGGAAAGGCAGCCGAGGGCGACAACCTCGTGCAGGCCGAGCGTGTGGCGCGGCAGGCTTTGCTCGAGATCGCAGCCAGCGAGCTCGGCGGTGTGCAGCACGAGGTTCATGTGCACGTGAGCGACGACCCGGCAAGAACGATCCTCGAGATGGAACGCGACCTGCGCACCGACCTGCTCGTCGCGGTTACCGAGGGCCTGAGCGGACTCATTCACCTCATCGTTGGCAGCGTTACCGAAACGGTGATTCGCGAGGGCCATTGTCCGGTGCTGTCGGTGAGGCAGGGGATGTGAAAGGCGCGGCGGGGCGCGCCCGAATCGCCGCCTCACTCGCCCGCGTAGGTGACGTAAGCGCTGACGTTGCCGAGACGGCGCGCGTCCGCCTCGGAGATCGGACTCGTCTCCGCCGGCAGCGGATCGAGCGGCGCAAACCCGGATGTCGCGCCCGCATCGAACGCGAATCCGAAGTCCCTGGACGCTCCGGGCGCGACCCTGTCGACGTTCCGGCCGAGAATGGCCACGTTGCCGCTGGGGGCTCCCGGGCCGCTCATCGCGATGTGAATCGCCAACAACGAAAGGGCAACTGTGTTCTGATTCACGGCGCGCCCGATCACGGCCACGGTCTTTCCACCGCTCGAGCCTGCGATGCTCACGAGCCGCAGGTCTTCGATGCGCACCCCTTGCCCGAGCTCGTTGCTTCTTCTCATCCACGTCGCGTTCGTCTCTCGGCGGTCATCGAGGGGTGTCGTCGTGTGGGGTGCGGGAGTCGGGTCAGCGGCGGCGACGAGCTGCGCCGGCGCGCGGCCCAGCCCGCGCGCCGCGCGTCCAGCGGTCGCGATGGTCGATTGGAACGACGTCGAGAGCATCATCGCCAAGGCAATCAGCATCATGCTTCATGAATGTGCCATCTCCGTGAACGGTCGTCACGTGGCTCGTCTCGATTTCGAAGGCGGGCCGCGGCGTTGAGCGCGGGCCGCTATCTCTTGACCGGCCTTCGCCGAGATGGCCTGATTTGGCCATGAAGCGCGTGAAGATCGCCGAGCTGAAAGACCACCTGTCGGAGCACTTGCGCAGCGTCGAACACGGCGGTCATCTATTGGTGACCGACCGCGATCGGCCGATCGCTCGCATCGTGCCCGTGGACCGGAGCAGGGCACCGGTGCGGATGAAGGCTCCGAAGCGCCCGTTCACATCGCTCCGAGCGAAGCGCTACGCCCCGGCGCACTGGAAGACCCGATCCCTCACTCTCCTTCTCGAGGAACGGCGAGACCGTTGAGAGTCTATGTGGACACGTCGGTTCTGCTGCGTGTCGTTCTCGGGGAGCCTGCGAAGACTTCGCAACTGGAAGGCGATCACCCGACCCGGTTGCGCGCGATCTCGTGCGGTCGAGTGCCACCCACGATCAAGGACTCGCATCCGGCTTGGTTTGGATGGCGGAGAGGTCGCGCTCCGTCGGGAGATGGGCTTCGTGGTTCTAAGCTGACTCGGGAAAGATCCTTCGCGCCCATTTCGGGGGGTCTCCTACCGCGTAGGTGATGCGTCCGCGCTCGAAGACGATGACATCTCGGAGCGCTCGGTCGAGATAGCTGTTGTCGACGATGAAGGCTCGGTCGACGATGCGCACGGCCGCCCTCACCATCTCCGGAAGTCGCTCGTATCGGCCACGGATTCTGTCCGTCGGCACGTCGTGCCCGCCACGCTCCGTCCGCTCGCGGACCCGGGCGATCGCGAGCTCGGCAGACTCGAGATACACGAACGTCAACCAGACTACGTAGCCTTGCTTCTTCGCGTGCTCGAGCAGGTCGAGCTTGCTCGGATGTGAGAAGACGGTCTCGGCGACGAACGAGCGCCGCGCCGCCGTGAGCGCGAGCCGGCGCTCGTCGGTGAGCTTGGCCGCCTCGGCCGTGTGCCGCTCGGGAGCGCCGGGCCAGCGCTGCCGGGCCAGGATGTCCGCGTTGACGAACTCCGCCCGCAGAACCGGCCGGATCTTCCGCTCGTAGTAGGTCGTCTTGCCGGCGCCGTTGGGTCCCGCCAGAACCCAAAGGAAAGGATCCGGCGTCGTCAACGGCGACGGCGGCCGGGCGCGGCGAGTGATCACCTTCGCGGCGCTTCGCCTGGCGCGCGGACGGACCTGTACGAGGGAGCCCTTCTCATCCATCGCCGTGTAGGCGTGCCCCGCGTCGCCAAGCTCCCGCTGTAGCGACGCGTCACCCTGCGGGTCGAACACCATGGCCTCGAGACGGCCGAGCACCAGCGCGCGCTCGTCGGCGTTCAGATCGTCGAACTCGAGCTGTGCCTGTAGCGCGGCCTGCACTCGCGACATGCTGACCGAGGGGCTGCGCTCGAGCGCGCGGCCGAGCCTGGCCCAGTATTCGATCTGCTGGGTCATCGAGCGCGCCCATACGGCGCTCTCCCGACGGGCCGAGGCGAGCAGCTCGCTCGAGATCTTCACCGCGGTGGAGTTCGGCATGCTCCGGCAGTCTCCCGAAAATGCACGCTACTCTGAAGGGTTTCTAAATGCAACCAAATGCAACCGTGCGTGGCCGGCGAGGGCGTATGAGACGGGGGGCGCCCTAGCATCTCAGGGATCGAACGTTCTGCCGATTGCTGCTAGGGTTCGCCGACTTCGGCAGGGTCGCGGTTCGCGCTTCCGCCGGGAGCCGCGAATCTTCCTGGGCTTTTGCGACTTCGGTGTCGCGGCTTGGATTTTGCGGCGGAAGCTTGTCGATCGGCGTGGTTGTCGGACGAGATTGCAACGAGCGTGGGAGTATCCCGATGCGACTCAAGGGCGTCCTTGGGAGATCGCTGGTAGCGATCATTCTTCTGTCGACTCTCCTGGCGAGCAGGCGCCCCTACGATTCCGCGAGCCTGCCCGTGAAGGCGGTTCACTGGTTTCTCGGTCTCGACGAGGCGGACAAGTTCGCGCTACCGCTACAACCGAGAGAGGACGAGGAAGACCCGTGAGCGCCTCGCGCAAACAAGCTTCGAGAGCTGCGAAGTGGGCGGCGATACAGGCCTGCCGCCTCGTCGGCGCGCAGCAAACCGCGGATGTCCTCTACGTGCGCCGCCTGGAAGGATACTTGTCGGCCCCGAAGGTCCGGCTCCTCTATCGCGCGGTGTCGGAGCTCTCGGGACCCGGACAGATCGCCGAGATCGGCTCGTGGAAGGGGAAATCCACCGTCGCGCTGTCGCTAGCGACCAAGCGCGCCGGGCGCGGCGAGACCGTCTACGCGATCGATCACCACCACGGTGTTGCCGAAGACACGGGCCTCGGGAAGCGCACGCCTCAAGGCAGCACCTGGTCCACATTCTTGAACGTCGTCGCGAAGGCGGGCGTGAGCGACGTCGTGAAACCCTTGCGAATGACTTCGCTGGCCGGCGCGCGCTGGTTGAAGCGGCAGGGAGTACAGCTCAAGTTCTTGCTCGTCGACGGAGCGCACGACGAAGAGAGCGTGACTAAGGACCTCGACGCGTTCTTCCCGCTGGTACTGCCGGGAGGCTTGATCGCGCTCGACGATGCCAAGCCCGATGGCTACTGCCCCGGGGTGTACCGGGCGTATCAAAAAGTCATAGAGGATCGGGCGCAGCCGATCGAGTGGGCAGGCACCCTCTTCCTCGTCCAGAAGCGCTCGACCGACCCGGTTTGAGCCGAATTGGACCGCACCTCGTCACCTTACTGGTCGAGCTGTACGACGCTCTCCGCAAGATCGTCGCTCCCCCCAGGGCACCGGAGCTCGCAGCACTCCTCGTCGTTTGCGAGGACTTCCATCGCTCGGACTCGCATAGTCGGGTAGGTGCGCGGATGTTGTTTGGGAGGCGCGGCCCCGACCGCTGGAACAGCCGGGGCCGCGGTGCCGTGTGACGGGCGCGGGTCCTATGCCATGTCACGACCGGTTGGTTCATGCCGCGAACGATGAACTAGCGATGAAAATCCCGCGCCCCGGCAATCGTTCCGCTCGCCGCTGCCGTGACTGCGGATTTAGACGGCCCAGGGCTCCGCGGGGGTACCCACACGGAGAGGTCCAAGAGCGCTAAGACCAGAACCCCTGGGCCGAAGGAGATCCAACGCCTCCGATCGTGAGTGGTCGCGAAAATGGGAATCGCGATTGAGAGGCCGGGGTGATGCTAGGGCAGGCGTCTTCGAGTCCGCCGCAGGCGCCTCTTCCCTAGTTACAAGGGAAGAGACGCCCGCGTCTGATTTTGACGCTCTTGGCTAGCCGTGCTTTTGAAAGCTCTCCCGTACAGTGGAATGGATTGAGGGCTTCCCTTTGCCGTGTCGGTGAACGTCAATTTCCCAGTGAAATTGCCCGTCTGCTTGGGTTTGAATTGAATCAGCGCCTTGCACACGTGTCCCGGTGCCAGGGAACCCGTGCAGCGGTTCTCTTTGATCGAGAATGGCTGTCCGCTCACACTCACGTTTTCGAATTGTACGGTGAATTTGCCGACGTTAGTCACCACCACGGGCAGAGTGGTCACGTCATCAAAATCTGCATCGAAGTCCGACGCGAAATACAATGCAGGCGGTAGGAACAGTAGCGTTCCTTGACCGACTGGCGTTGGTCTGGGTGTCGCAGTCGCCGTTGATGTCGGTTTGGGCGTCGGACGCGGTGTCGATGTCGGTATCGGGGTACTCGTCCGGGTGCGCGTAGGTGTCGCCGTTGATGTCGGTTTGGCCGTCGGACGCCGTGTCGATGTTGGTATCGGAGTACTCGTCCGGGTGCGCGTAGGTGTCGCCGTTGCCGTCGCCGTAGGTGTACGGGTCGCTGTAGCCGTTGGGGTTGCCGTCTTTGTCGGCGTGGCGGTGTTCGCGGGCACGGGTGTATTCGTCGGCGTCGCACTCGCCACAGGCATCGCCTGTACCACTGTGTTGAAGCCGACCGAGGCGTCCGAGGCCACGAGCTGGGCGGAGCCTGCGAAGTGTGCGGTGAGAGAGTCTAGACCCGGCTGGCTCGGCGTGATCTGGCAGGACGCGTTGCCCTTGGTGTCGGTAGTTCCTTGGCAGTGAGCGCTCCCAAGAGTGAACGTAATCGTTTGTCCTGAAAGTGCCGTCGGCGAATCGTGTGATACGTCCGCGAGTGACGCGACGACCGTCACCGTCTGGCCGAGCGGTGCGCTTTTCGGGCTCGTATTGAGCGCGAGAAAGGTGACGTCTTGGCCTGGGCCCCAGCTGACCTGCACCGAATTAGAGGCCACCGGTGTCCCATTGACCGTTGCCAATGCGGTCAGGTTGTCGACGCCCTGATGAGCACCAGTATAACTAAACCCTGCCTGCCCGCTTGTGTCGGTGTCAGCAACGGAGATCTGTGGGTTAGCGCCCGACCCGACCAGTTTGACCGGAACGCCGCTGAGCGTGCCGGCATAGTGGAGCGACGCGGTGAAGCTCTGGGATGATCCCTGCGCGGGATTCGGCGATACCGTGCTTGGATTCAGAGCGATCGCAGGCTGCTGCGTGCTCGGACCAAAGCCGCAGGTGCCATCGGCGCGGGTGATCCTCGACACCGTCGGACCGCCGGCGACGTAGAGGCATCCATCTGGTCCGATCGCAAAATTGGACAACCCTGAAAAATCGGTCGTGGTAAGCAGCACGCCCGGAGCGGGGGCCGTGCCGGTTAGGTCGAGGGAACTCACCCCTTCAGGGAGCCCGGACTGCGCGTTGGCCAGCGAATTGAAGGGCGCGATCACAAATTGCGCATCGCCGCCGGACTGCATTCCACCAACGGTCATGCCCAGGCCGCCGCTGAGGCTGATGACCGAGTTGTCGGCTTTCGTCAGGACGGTCACCGTCGGTGGCGAGCCCGGGGCGATCCGCGCGATCGGCGCACCGTTCGGAGCGGCATAAACGTCATACAGCGTTCCATCCGCAGCGACCGCAAGGTTGAGGTTCTCGATGTTATCTGGCGTTTGGGCGTAGACCGTAGTGCTGGGACTCGGGCCGTCGATGCCCGTGACCTGCCAGATGTTCGGACTAACAGGCCCGCTCGAGCAGAAGTCGTTGACATAGAGGGCCGGGATGGTTGGGTCGATCGCCATATTGCCGAGGCATGGAAACCCAGAGGCAATCGCGGTACCGACCGCACCCGTCGAAAGATCTACGGGAACGATATCTCCGTTGGGGCCGCTTACCGAGCCCTCGCTGGCAAACATATTGCCTGCAGGATCGATCGCCACGCCGGTTGCCGGCGCTTTCACAGTCGTGAACAGATGGCTCGCGTCGGCGACGCCGCCAGAGGTGTCGAACTTGTAAATATTGCCCGTCGGCCAGTCGTACAGTTTCGGCGCGTCCCATGCCATTCCGTAGGCGCCAAAGCAGTTGTAGGCGAAGCCCTGGTTACCGTTGTTGACGACGAAGTTCTGGAGTCAAGTCGGTAACCGTAAAGAGCATGGTGGTGTCCGACAATCCGCTTGATGGACTAATAGCAACACTCCCCGAACTCGCGGAAAACCACCACGTTCTGCCCACTCACCGTATTTCCGTGGGTATCGCGCACGATTACCTTCACGCCGCCTTGTGAGTTGCCGTCAGCAGGTATCGGGACGACGCCTTGATCAACCACAACCCCATTGGCTACGGCGAAAGTCCCGGACTGTGCTGCGTCTGGTGAACCAGCAGTCTGACCACAAGTAAATGCAAAGCCTCCAAGTCAGGCGATCCCAGCCCGACTTGTGCGAATGTGCTGTTCATCGAAAGCGGAGTGTGAAAGGCACCCTCGTCTGCGAAGGGATGGTAGGTCGGATTGACGAAGCCCAGATTTTGCCCAACCGACTGGTTGAGGATAGCCTGGAACGCGGCCCACGTCGGCGCGCCGCCGCTGGTCCCGCCGTTGAGCGGGCCCGTGGACAGCCTCCGGCGTTAGCTTGGCAGATCCAATAACCGTTAACGGGATCTGCATTGACAGACACGTCGGGCACCGAACGGCCGTTGACGGCGAGCCCGGTTTGATACGGGGGATGGAAAAGAGTTGGCTTTCGCCATAGCCGCCTTGGCCGTTCGTCGGAGTTTCATTGAGGCCGTCCCACCACGTTTCGCTGCCATAGGTGGATGCCGGTCTAGCTCAGCGATGTACCGCCGACCGCCGTAGCATTGGGCGAGTCAGCTGGCACAGCGACAGTCATCGGGCTGCCGTCTAGGCACGTGGTACCGGTGTCCCCAGACGCATTGAAAACGGTGATTCCTGCCAGGGCAGCCTGCTGATTGAGCGAATCGATACCGTCCACGTCGGCTTGCGTCGTCTCATTCTCGCAATAGGCAAAGCTGTTGGTAATAATGCTGACGCCGTCATCGATCATCTTGCTGAGAACCGGCTGGAAGCTTGCTCCTGCACCGGCGAACGGCGCGTCATACACCACCACCTTGGCCCCGGGCGCTATGGCCAAAATAGTGTCGATATCCAGAAGTACCTCGTTCTGCGAGCCCCGGCGCGTCCCGCCGTTGACGTCAACCTTGCTCACATTGTTGATGAGGGTCAAGGAAGCCCCATCAGCGACACGAAGTCGGCGACGTCGGTGGGGTTGAACGAATCGAAGGCCAGGATTCCAATGGTCTGACCAGTTCCGTCGAGATTGGTCCACGTGCAGCTCGCGGGGTCGATCGGGTCACTGGTTGACCCGTTGGCACCTTTTTGTGTCTTCGTTGCACTAAACAGCGCGTTCGCAACGCAGAAAAAGCGCCACCGAGGGCGCCGACACCGATGCCAATGCCAGCAAGTGGGAAAAGTATCTTGCTCCACAATATAATCGTTGCTTCGGCCTCTAAGCTGATGCCAAAGGCTGTCGCTATAATTCCTCCCGCGTGCGGCTTTGCGAGGCCGGACAAGCCACCCACAGAGTCCACCTTGGAAGCGATTTGCTCTGGTAGTGCGGGTCACGGTCGTTGGCATAGAAGCTCTTCCCGCTGATCTGGTATTCGGCCAGCCCTACCTCGAAGGTGCGCTCGACCTGTGCGCGGGTGCCGCGCACCGTGATAGTCATCCGGTTGTTCGAGCCCTGAACCAGCTCGAAGCCACTTCGCTTAAGGTAGGCGAGCACCATGTCAGTAGGCCGTTGTGAGGACCGAAACGCGCTGCGATGTCGCGTTGCTTCAGAAAATGATGGTAATTGCGTGAATGCGGATCATACACCTCGCGCAGGTAACGCTTGAACGCCTTCTCACGATCCCGCTTGAGGACGAGTGTCAGCGTGGGAATCGGCTCGCTGCCAGCCTTGGCCGGCAACTTGACGGACTCCGCCTTTGCCAAGACCTTCAAAACGTGCCCGGGTAGTCTGACCATCGGCGGCGCCAGGGGCGGCCGGTCTATTGATTTGGAATCGAAACGAGTTGCGTAGGCGGTCTCAACGAGCAGCGTTGCAAGGCCAACCACGATCGCCGTGGTTCTTGGCGGTTTCTTGAGCATCATTCTCCTCCCGATTGCCGTCAAGAATGTCTAATCCTATTTGCCATTCTTGAATCTTGTTTATGTCTCACCGTGTGGTCGAACGTTCTCACGCAAGACCGAGGAATCGCTACAATGACGACCCAAAGGATCATCGCCGTAAGAATGTCAGTCGAACCTACAACTCTGGACCGAACCTCCTCGTGCGCATAGCGACCTTGTGGTCATAGATGAATGACAGGAGAACCAATTGCCGAGTTACGATTGAATCAGAATGGTAGTCAAACAAGGACACAGTGATGTTAGTCAAGTAAAATTTCGTAATGGAGACCGGTCACTCCTGTACGTATTTGTGCGGCTCACTCGGTTTGACCCCGCCAAACCGCGGCGGCTACCCTCGACGGAGCACGTCGTCGAGATGCGTCGCTTCATCGCTGCCGTCGTTCTCCTTTGTGCTCCGCTGGGGCCCCGCTGCGCGCCGCCGACGATCTGCGCTCCCTGGTCTTGGCCGGCAACTACACGGCGATTCAGCGGCTCGGCCCGGGGACGATGCCGGAGCTCGTGCGAGCTCTACGACTCGGCGAGCGAGGACGCGGATCGTGCGCGCGTCGCCAACGCCTTCTACCAGCTCGGCTGGAAGTCGGAGGACGCGCGGCGCGCGCTGATGCGCGACCTGCACACGTCCGATCAGGATTTGCGCATCTCGGTGCAGTACGCGCTCGGCCGCGTCGAGCAACGATCCGGCGGTCGTCGATGCGCTCCTCGAGAACATGCAGGACGACGCGAACCCGCTGTTTCGCGACAAGGCGGCGTGCGCGCTGGCCTACGACCAGATCCACATGACGGAGGCGCAGAAGGTGCGGCTGTTCGCGGGGCTGATCCACGCCCTCGGCGATGCGAAGCCGCAGGTGCGCGCGATCGCGATCCAGGCGCTCGAGATCCACACGGGCCAGCGCAAAGGCTTCGCTCCCGACGCCGACGCCTCGGCACGAGCGACGGCGGTCACGCAGTGGAAGGAATGGCTGCGGCGCTACGAAGACGGCGTGCGCTGACCGTCCTCACTCTCGCCGCGTTGCTGGTCGCCGCCGCGCCGACCGAGCACGTTCTCGTCCAATACAGCTTCGACGACGACGTCGAGACGGGGCCCGATACCTTCGCCGTGTTTCAACGCTCCAAGGGGAGCGTGAAGCTCGTCTCGACGTACCGCCTGAGCGGCTATCGCTCGGTCGAGCTCCACGACGTCGTCGGCGACCACGACTTCCCCGAGCTCCAGGGCTACTTCGCGCCGCGACGCGCGGGCCGGCTGTTCGCGCACTTCGCGCTGCTGACGACCGACGCCGGCGATCTGCTGAACGTCGCGCTCGCCGGCCCCAAGTGGTTCACGCTCGGCAAGGACGGCATCGCCTTCTGGCTGAAGAGCGAGGACGGCTTTCTCTGGCAGGTGTCGGACAGCATGCCGCAGAAGCTTTTCCCGCTTCGCGCGTTCGTCTGGTACGTGGTCGATGTCGCCTATGACATCGACCACGGCCGATATGACCTGACGATCCGCGAAGAGGGAAAGGCCGAGGCGATCGTCTCGCTCGTCGACCAGCCGAACGCGCCGAACCAACCCCGCTCGACGGTCGACAAGTTCTCGTTCGTGACGGATCCGTTCACGGACCGCTCGGGCCTCACCTACTACGTCGACGACGTGGTGATCGGCACCGACGTCAAGGTGAAGCAGCCGCCGTTCGTCGCACCCGGGCGCCGCAAGCTCTTCGTCGACGCCTGGCTCGACAATCAGCAGCGGGCGCGCGCGCGCCCCGCCTGCCTGCCGGTGTCGGGGATCGGTGACGTCGGAGCCGGCGCCGAGGACGTGGCGTTGATGAAGATGGACGGATCGATCGAGCTGCTCGTCGCGGCGCTGCGATCCGGCCGCTCGCTCGCCCCAGGCAGGATCGCCGAGCTCGACGAGCCGGAGTCGCACCTGCTCGCGGCCATCGCGAGCTGGCAGAACGGCTGCGCCGCGCTCGGCAATGGACGCGGCGCGCAAGCGCTGGCGCGCTTCGACGAGGCGCTGGCGAACGCACCCAATGGGAAGATTTTTCGGCTCTCGCGCATCCTCGCGCTCGCCGCACTCGGCCGCTGGCACGACGTCGACCACGAGCTCTCGGTCGCCTACGCGGATTGGGAGGGTGACGTGCGCTTCGCGATCACTCAAGGCATGGTCGGGCTCGCTCGGCCGGACCTCGATTCGGCGGCGTCGTGGCTTCGCGAGCCCGCCGAGCGCGCCGCCGCGGAGCTCGGCGAAGGCATCCCCGACGATCTCGTGCGCCGCATCTGGGCCGGTGCGATCGACCGCGATCTCGTCGTCGATCTCCAGCGGCGAGCGCCCGGGAATTGGGAGTCCATCTTTCATCATGCGCTGGTCGCGGAGGAGTACTTCTTCGTTCTTCTCTGGCGCGGGGACTACGGCGAGGCGCGTCGCTATGCGACCGAAATGGCAGGGCGCCTGGCGTCCCTCGCCGCGCCGCAGGCGCAATGGCTCGAGCGCGCGGGCGATGCGGCATTTCTCGACCACGACCTGCAGGGGGCGCGTGAAGCCTACACGCGCGCGCTCGACGAGAAGGCGGATCGGGCGAGCGTGCTCGCCAAGCTCTCCGACGTCGCCTTCGCGCTCGGAGACCTCGAGGGCGAGCGCGTCTATCGCGAACGGATCTACGGCTCGCTAGTGCGCGGCAGCCGCTGAGCTACGCGGGGCTCCTGCCGTTGGATAGCCGGACGGCCCTGTCCGCCCGTCCCTTGCTTCCCGCGGCTTGCGAAAAGGCGAAGGACGCGCCCGACGTTATGGGAAAATGGATGAAGTCGCCGTCTTTGAACGTGATTCGCACCTCACCATCTGACCCCCAATTCCCACGACCACGTTGTCCCTGAACAATCCGAACGTTAGCCCCAACGGCTTCATCGTTTTCATCGTCATAACGTGGACCTTCGGCCACAACCAAGGCGGGCTGTCGCCCGCGGGTTGTCCTCTGCGCGCGGCCCTGTCATGAACGACAATGGCTCGAGAATGAGCCAAGCAGGTGAGGCGATGGACGCGCCGGATACGAGGTACGTGACGGTCGCAGATGCCGAGGTGGCTTACCAGATCGTCGGCGAAGGCCCCCTCGATCTCGTGTACCACCACGGCCTTTGCCATCTGGATCTCCAGTGGGACGTGGCTCCGGAGGCTACATTCAACGAGCGCCTCGCGTCGTTCAGCCGGTTGATCCTCTTCGACCGAAGGGGCACCGGGGCATCCGAGGGGTCCCCGACTTCGTGCCGACGTGGGAGGAGTGGAGCGAGGACCTTCGTGCCGTACTCGACGCGGCGGGTTCCGAGAGCGCCGCCATCTTCGCCGAGGCGGAGGCGGGGCCGACCGCGATCCTTTTCGCGGCCACGCATCCCGAGCGCGTCCGCGCGCTGGTTCTTGGCAATACGACGGCCCGATACAGAGCAGCCGAGAACTATCCGATCGGGGTGTCTCCCGGCGCCATCGAAACGACGGTGGCGGGACTCGAGGCAGCCTGGGGAACTCCCGAGCTGATACGCAATCTGTTTCCCGGCCTCGCGGGCGACGACCTGGTGGTCCGATCGCTCGCCAGGCTGTGCCGTGCAGCGGGGACCCCTCGGATGGCCGCCGCCCAGTATCGCCAGGTCTTCAACCATCTCGACGTACGCGACGTGCTGAGCTTGGTCCACGCGCCGACGCTCGTTCTGCACAACTTTCGCTCCGCCTTTAGCGACCATCGCGCGAAGGCCGCTCGCTACCTGGCAGAGCACATTGACGGGGCTCGCCTCGTCGAGGTGCTCGGCAACGATGCGCTCTTCTTTGGCGGCGACTACGACCCGGTGATCGACAAGGTGGCCGAGTTCTTGACCGGCCAACGGCCGCCCTTCGAGGTCGATCGCATCCTGACGACCGTGCTCTTCACCGACATCGTCGGCTCGACGGCGCTGGCGGCGCAGCTGGGGGATCGCCGGTGGGGAGAGCTCCTGAAGAGCTTCTACGGTTCGGCACGGAGAGAGCTCGCGGGCTTCCGCGGCCGCGAGATCGACACCGCGGGAGATGGCCTGCTCGCGAGCTTCGACGGCCCGGCACGGGCAATCCGCTGCGCATGTGCGCTCACGGAAGCCGCCAAGCGGCTCGGCGTCGAGATTCGTGCCGGCCTGCATACGGGTGAATGCGAGCTGATCGGGGACAAGGTCGGCGGGATCGCCGTGCACATCGGAGCACGCGTCGCCAGCAGCGCCGGCCCTGGCGAGGTCGTCGTATCGAGCACGGTGAAGGACCTGGTGGCGGGTTCAGGGTATCAGCTTCGCGGATCGAGGAGCCCACGCCCTCAAGGGGGTTCCGGGGGAGTGGCGGCTGTTCGCGGTGGAGCGGCCGGCTCACTCCTGAAACGTGGGGGGCCGGCAGGAGCCGATCAGTAGCGTCGAAACTCGACGCTATCGATTCGAACCGCGCGCGCCGCTCAATTCAGTCGGTAGCACTCACGCACGTTCGTGCCGAGGATCTTCGGGCGCGCCGATTCCGGCAGCATGGCGACCAGCTTCTGGAGATTCGGCACGTAGTCCGGGGGATGGTCGGCATGGGGGAAATCGCTCGCCCAAAAGAAGCGATCCTCTCCGACGAACGGAATCACTCCGGCCACCGCGCGCTCGTCGGGATCGCCCGAGATCCAGCACTGCCGGCGGAAATACTCGCTCGGCTTCAGCTTCAACGGAACGGTCTTGCCGATCGGCGACGCGAACACCGCATCCATGCGCTCGAGCCAATAGCCGATCCAGCCCGAGCCGATCTCGAGAATGACGACGCGGAGCTCGGGGAACTTGTCGAACACGCCGTACTGGAAGAGCGACGTGAAGCCTTCGCGGATCACGTTGCCGAGCACCACGTTCTGGAAGAACGCGGTGTCGGCGCCGGTCATCCTGCCGAAGCGCGTCGGAGCGGCCCAATGCGGCTCGAAAGAAGGGTGAATGCCGAACGGCAGCCCGAGCTCCGCGGCCGCGGCGAAGACGCGGTGGTGATCGGGATGCCCGTGCGCCTTGCGGCTCCAGATGAACGGCGGCACCCAGAGTCCCTTCACTCCATCGCGCGCCGCGCGGCGCAGCTCCTGCTCTGCCAGCTCCGGGAGCCCGAGAGGGACGTGGGCGATCGGAACCAGCCGGCCCTTCGACTCCGAGCAGAAGTCGACGATCCAGCGATTGTAGGCCCGCGCGTATGCCATCGACAGCTCGAGGTCTTCGCACTCGGGCTCCCACAAGAGGCCGAGCGTGGGATAGAGCAGCGCGCACTCGATGTTCTCGATGTCGAGCCGCCGCAGGCGCTCCTTCGCGTCCATCGAGCCGAACGAGGAGTTGTCGACGTAGCCGGAGCCCGTCGGCTCGCGCTTCCATTCGATGCCGGCGAGCTTGTCCATGACGCCGAGAAACGACGGCGCACCGCCGCGCGACATCTTCGCGGGCTTGCCGTCGACTTCGAGGTATTCGAGGCCGTGGTCGTCCTTGCGAATGCGCACGGCGCGGTCGCGATACTTGGCCTCGAGATATTTCTCCCAGAGGTCGGGCGCCTCGAGAATGTGACCGTCGGCGTCGACCACGCCGGAAAACGGGATGCGCGGCAGATTCTCGGGAGTCATGGCGAACCCTCCTTGGCGAAGACGTGCAAGTAAGCCAGATCCTCTACCACCTTTGACGCCGTTCGTTGAAGAGCGAAAGTCTCGAAACCCGCCGGCGCCGGAGGTAAGGAACGGACGGAGGGAAGCCGATGAACGCGATCGACGGTGACAGCCATTTCTCCGAGCCCCTCGACCTCTTCGAGCGCTACACGGAACCTCGCTTTCGCGACCGCACGGTGCGCGTCGCTCGCGATTCGACCACCGGGGAGCGCTCGCTGATCGTCGACGGCAAGCCGATGGTGTTGGTCGACGTCGAGGAGCTGCTCGGCGCGCTCGTCGCCTACGGGCAGAAGGAGTCGGGCGCCGATCTCGGCACCTTCGACCGCTACCTGATCGAGAGCGGCCGCTGGCAGGACATGGACGAGCGGGTCCGCTACCTCGATGCCGAGGGATTCGCGGCGCAGGTGATCTACCCGAGCCTCGGCCTCATTTGGGAAGGCTCGGTCAAGGACCCGCTGCTCGCCGATGCGCTGTGCCGCGCGTACAACACATGGGCGTTCGAGCTCTGCGCCGGCCACGCCGGCCGCCTCTACCCCGCCGCGCACATCTCGCTCCGCGACGCCGCGCTCGCGGTTCACGAACTCGAGCGCGTGGCCAAGCTCGGAGCGAGGACGATCTTCGTCGCCGCCGCGCCGGTCGACGGCAAGAGCTTCGGGCATGCGAGCCTCGACCCGGTGTGGGCGGCGGCTCAGGACCTCGATCTCTCGGTCGGGATCCATCTCGTCGGGCACCCCAACTATACGGGCCACGACTGGTACCGCGACGAGTATCCGGGCTTCATGTTCGTCACCATGAACGTGATCCAGGATCCGCGCATGGCTTTGACGACGATGGTCTACGACGGGGTCTTCGAGCGCTTCCCGCGCCTCCGCGCGGCGACGATCGAGGCGATGGTCGGCTGGGTCGGCGAATGGCTCGAGCGGCTCGACTACCGCTTCAAGTATATGCGCCACACCTCCAAGATGAAGCGGCCGGCGAGCGAGTACTTCCGGCGGAACATCTGGATCTCCGCCGATCCCGAAGAGCGCATGTTCCCGCTGATCCTGAAGTTTGCCGGCGACGAGCGCTTCTTCATCGGCTCCGACTATCCGCACGCGGAGGGCTTCGTGAATCCGGTCGCCAAAGTGACGAAGCTGCTCGCGGACTTTCCGACCGACTCGGTGAAGCGAATCCTCGTCGACAACGCGCGCGCGTTCTACGGGATCAAAGGGGCCTAGGCCCGGCGCTATGTCCGTCTAGCGCAGCTCGGCCAGGAACCCGCGCAGCGCCGCGTTGAACTCGCTCGGCCGCTCGAGCTGGTAGAAGTGGCCGATCTCCTTGATCACGCGGATCTTCGCGCCGGGAATGTTGTCGGCGAGGAACTGGTTCGCCGCGACCGGCGTCCCGCCGTCCTCGTCACCCGCGAGTATCAGCGTCGGCTTGCGGATCGACGAGAGGCGATTTTTGATGTTCCAGCCGAACACGCCGTTCGGGTCTGCCATCGACGCGTCGAAGACGTGCTTGGGGAAGTTCGTCGGCACCGTGAAGTGCGCCTTCATGACCTCGAGAATCTCGGGCCGCTCGCGCTTCGACCTTGCGGAGATGGCGCTTTCGAGGAGCGCCCCGAACGCGCCCTCGTAGTCCTTCTGGAACGCCTCACCGGCTTCCGGCGGCATGCCTTCGCCGAGGCCGGTGCCGGAGCTGAGGATCAGGTTGCCGATCACGCGGTCGGGCTGGTCGAGGTTCAGTTGCATCACCATCATGCCGCCGATCGAATTGCCGACGAGCACCGCCTTCTTTGCCTTCGCCGCGTCGAGAACGGCGAGCACGTCGGCCGTGTGCTCCTGCACGGAGTAGCCGTTCTTCGGCTTGTCCGAACGGCCGTGGCCGCGATGATCGATCACGATCACCTGGTTCGTCCGCGCGAAGGGGAACGCCTGGTAGTACCAGATGCCTCCGTTCGTCGTCCAAGGATGGAGAAAGACGATCGGCGTCCCTTCCCCGTAGGAATCGTAGTAGATCTTCACCCCTTTGTTGTCCGCGTATGGCATGTCGTCCCCTTCCCTATAGGTTCTCTTTGTAGTCCGTCTCGACGAGGTCGTCGATCTGTTTGGCGAGCGCGCCGTCGCCGCCGAGCTTCGACGCAAGCATCTTGCCGAACGAGATTCGCAGCCGGCTCGGCCACGATTCGGGTTTCCACAGCTGCGAGCGCTTGAACGCCTTGGCGCAGTGGAAGAAGCACTTCTCCACCGTGACCCGGATCGCGAGCAGCGCCGGCTGTCCGCGCGCGGCGAGCTCCTGAACGATCTCGGGGTCCGAGGTCAGCTCGGCGGTGCCGTGCACCCGCAAGGTCTCCTCGGTGCCCGGCACGAGAAAGAGAATTCCGATTCGCGGATTCGCGAGGATGTTCTGCAGGCTGAAGATCAGCTTGTTTCCCTTGCGGTCGGGGATCAGCAAGTGCCGCGAATCGACCACCTTCACGAATCCCGCGTCATCGCCCTTCGGCGAGACGTCGGGCTGACCCTCCGTGTCCACCGTCGAGAGCAACAGGAAGGGCGAGTGACGGATGAAGTCGATCGACACGTCATCCAAAGCGTCCATCACCTTCATCGGCGTGACCTTGTGCGGCTCGCCGACGATCGCGCGGATCGCCCCGACCGTCGCCAACTGCAATTTGTCGCTCATAATTGACCTCCCCATCGGCGCGGCGTCACGGCTTCACGAAAGCGAGCATGAAGCGATCGCTCGTGCCCCGTCGCTCCCCGGCGGCGAGCGGCGAGGCATTCCAGTCGCGCGGGTCCGATCGATTGCGCAGAGCGTCGCTGCTTGCCGAGATATGAAAGCCTGCGGCTTCGATCTCTTGGCGAAGTGTCGCCTCGTCGATCCGGTGGAGCGTCTGCACGTCCGAAAGCCCGGTGCCCGGCTTGGCGCTGTGGTCGACGATCGCGAAAATGCCGCCCCGCTTGAGTGCTTGGAAGACCGCGTGATTCATCTTGGCGCGGTCGGTCTTCAGCCATACCGTGTCGTGGTAGAAGAGGATCATGAATACGGCGTCGAGGTCGTGTGCCTCCGGCGGCAGCGGGTCGTCGAACTCGCGATCGACTTTCACGACGTTCTTCATCACGGGCTTCTGCAGTCGCTCGCTCCACGGACCTTCCGCGAAGCGGTCGAGAATGAACTTGTCGTTCTGCGCGTACACGACGCCCTTCGGTCCGACGGCTCGGGCGAGGAGCTCCGTCGTGTACCCCGTGCCGGCGCCGAGCTCGGCGACTCGCATACCGGGACGCACGTTGAAGAACACCAGCATGTCTACCGGGTGGCGTCCCGCGTCGAGCGCGCGATCGGCGGCGCTGCGATCCGGAGCGTCGACGGCGGCGCGGATCGTCCGCGGTATCTTGACGATCGCCGCGGCTGCGGGCGTGAGCCAGCGCGGCACGGCGGTGATCGCCGCGAGCCCGCCGCCGATCGCGACGAGCAAGGACAGCGCGGCTCTACGAGACGTCTTCTGAGGACGGTGCATCCTGCATCTGCTACCACACGAATGGGCAGAGATGAACGGCTTCGAGCGGCGTCTACGCGGACATGGACCCGCGCGAATCCACGCGGGCTAGGAATCGGTGCACGACGTTCAACGTGGCCCTCGGCTCATCGATGGTCGTCAGATGCGCCGAGTCCTTGATCTCCGCGAATTCGCTTCGCGGCACCATGCTCGCGTAGTCGCGAGTCGTCTCCGGCGTGCATTCATCGAATTCGCCGCAGAGGACGACGCGCCCGTCAACGAATCCGCAGCAGAACGCGGAGCTCCGTTCAGTAGGCCCAGTACGGTCCTCCGCCGGCGGGGGTCTCCTGCCCCGCAATCGCTACGAAGACTCTGCGCCCGAAGAAGAAGGGGAGGCCGAAGTCGAAGCCGCCGGGCATCGGCCCGCCGATGTCGGGGAACACGGCGTTGCCGCTCGCGAGCGATTGCGCGGCATTGGCGATGTCGAACGTCACGGGGTTCGACGCCCCGTTCGTTCCCGTGTTGGTCACGGTCAGGCTCTGCGTCGAAGACGGGCAGTAGAAGCCCGCCTGCGGCCCGGCGCAATCCTCGAGGCCGGTGGCCCCGGAAGTCAGGAAGAAGAACCCGTTCGAGCCGCTGTCTATGAAGCTTGCGGGATAGGATGCCCGGCGAACGTCGTCGTGAAATTTCCGCGGTCGTCGGTGGTATAGATCGTGGCGTTGCCGAGCCCGTTGTTCGATTGCGTGCCGATGCCCAAGATCAATGACCCGGACGCGCTCTGCGCGCCGCCCGCTGCGACGGCGGGTAGATCGAGGATGATGCCGTTGTTGTCGACGGGCAGAAGAACCACCGGATTCGTCACCTGCGCCAATTCTGCTTCCGTCGTCACCGTGCATCCCCCCGTCGAGGTGCAGGCGTAGTAGAGGCCGGGGTTGCCGGAGCCCGCGCTCGCGCACGGCGGCCCGCAGTCGATCGCGCCGAGGCCTACGCCGAGGATTCCGTTGGCGCCGAGCGTGCTCAGGGCGTCGGCCGAGGGCAAGCCGCTCGCCGCGCAACTGCTCGGCGGCGGGGCAAAACCCTGCATGCCGACCACCTGCACCGCGGTACCCGGCGCGGTCTCTCCGCCGAGTTGCACGTCGGCCGTCTCGATCGGCCCCCAGGTGAACGAGTCGCTGAACATGTTGCACTCGGCGATCGTGTCGCCCGATGAATCGGTCTGTGGAGGCAACGCGAGCGTCAGTGCGGAGCCGAGGATACGGAGGCCCGTCGAGCCCGTATCGATCAGCAAGCCGTCGATGGTCTGGCATTGCGACGTACCGGGAGCGCAGACTTTCACGGACGCGAATGCTTGAGCCGGTGCGACGCCAGCCGGCCCTGCGCCCACGGTCACGGGCACTACGTTTTCCCCGTTCCCCCCATTGTCGCTTTTGCTGCCGTTGCCGCAACCGGTGACGACGGCGAGTGCCGCGAGGATCGCGAGCTTCTCGAATCTCACTGAATGTCTTCCGCGCCTACGCCCGATGGCAATTGCGCCGGCAAGTAGGCTCTTCCCCAGAGGTCCCCGGGATGCCCGCCGGTCTCCACTGCGACGTCGCCGGCTTGGACGCGCAAGCCGCGACGGCGTGAGGCAGGCTGGTTGGCGGCGGCCTGATACTCCGGAAAATACGGACCGAGAAGCAGCGACAGATCTGGATGGCGCGACCCGCGCCACGAAACGGCGAACACCGTCCCCGCGCTCGAGACGTACTCGTTGACCGCAATTCCTCCCGCGGCGGAGATCGTCTGCACCGTGAACCCGGGATGCGTGACCTCGCTCCGCTCCCCGCCGAGCGCGCTCTGGTCGGCTTCGACCGATTCGGCGCCGGCGCCGAGCACGGCATGCGCCGGCTTCACGCCGACGGTCGCCAGGATGAATCCGGCGGCGAGAATGGCGCGCCAAGCGCGTGTGATCCGCGATGCGGAGTCGAGCTTTTCCACCGTTTGCCCCAAGGCAACCGACGGTGGAGGAGCCCCGTTGGTTAAAGCGACTACAACGAGGCGCCGGAGAGCACCCCTCGCTGGTGAGCACTAGTGAAGTCCAGCGCCGGTCCCTTGGGTACGATCCGCGTCGGGTTGATGCTCGGATGACTCATGAAATAGTGCCGTTTGATGTGCTCGAGATTCACGGTCTCGGCGACCCCCGGGACCTGATAGAGATCGCGCGTGTAGCCCCACAGGTTCGCGTAGTCGACGAGCCGGCGGAGGTTGCACTTGAAGTGGCTGACGTACACGGCATCGAAGCGCACCAATGTGGTGAACAGCCGCCAGTCCGCCTCGGTGATCCGGCCGCCGACGAGGTAGCGCTGCCGCGCGAGCCGCCTCTCGAGCTCGTCGAGCGTGGCGAAGAGAGCGTCGAAGGCTCTCTCGTAGGCGGCCTGAGCAGTGGCGAACCCGGCCTTGTACACGCCGTTGTTGATGGTGTCGTAGATCGAGGCGTTGAGCGCGTCGATCTCCGCGCGCAGCGCCGGTGGATAGAAATCGACGGTCGCATCGGCGAACTGGTCGAACTCCGCGTTGAGCATGCGGATGATCTCGGCGGATTCGTTGTTGACGATCCTCTTCGTTCGCTTGTCGAACAGCACGGGCACGGTGACGCGCCCCGTGTAGTCCGGTTTCGCCGCCGTGTAGACCTGGTGGAGATAGGAGGACCCGTTCACGGTATCGGGAATGGACCCAGGGAAGTCGCTGAACACCCAGCCTTGCTCGCCCATCAGCGGATCCACGATCGAGATCGAGACCGAGTCTTCGAGCTTCTTCAACTTCACGAGGATGAGCGTGCGACACGCCCAGGGGCACGCGAGCGAGACGTAGAGGTGGTAGCGCCCTGGCTCAGCCTTGAAGCCGGAAGAGCCGTCGCGCGTCACGCGATCGCGGAAGGAGCTCTCACCGCGGACGAACGCTCCCTGCGTGCTCTTCGTGTCATACCATTCGTCGTGCCACACACCGCGAACGAGCTTGCCCATGGCCCGAGACCTCTCCCTGTCCCCTTCTAGACCTCGGGCATGCCACGCTCTAGCGTGGTCGACTCGGTTTCTCGGCCGGGACGCTACGCGACGACGGTTCTCGCCGGGTCGGCGGCGGCGAGAATCTCCTCGCGATCGGCACGTGGCGGATAGATCCACTCGCTGTTGATGCGCCGCTTCAGGTTCTTCACCTCGGCGCCCGCGGCCTTCACTTCGCGCTCCCACCCCTCGGTGTAGACGGCGCCCCACGGGCCGAGATCGAGACAGGTCACGTACTTCGGCTGGCTGTACGGGATCGTCGCCTGCCCGATCAGATCCGCGGCGGCGTTGTGGCCGGCGAACCTGCCGAGGTTCATCGCATGCTGGCACGACATCATCGCGTGATGGCCCTCGTCGTCGGTGGCCGCGAGGGCGACGTCGCCGGTCGCGAAGACGTTCCGCACGCCCTCTACGCGAAGGTCGCGTGCGACGTGCAGCCGGCCGAGCCGGTCGCGCCGCGACGGGATCTGCTCGGTCAAAAGGCTCGCGCGAAGACCCGCCGTCCAGATGACCGTCTTCGCCTCGATGCGCTCACCGCTCGACGTCGAGAGTCCGTCGCGGTCGATGGACGTGACGGCCGCGTTGACGCGGCAGGAGACGCCGAGCGCTTCGAGAGCCTGCCGGATCACCGGACGCGGACCGGGCCCGAGATCCGGGCCGATCTCCGGCGCCTGCTCGACGATGATCACGTTGGCCTTCGTCGAGGGCCCGAGGATCGATCGCAGCCGGGCCGGCATCTCGGTGGCGATCTCGATGCCCGTGAAGCCCCCGCCGGCGATCACTACCGTATTGCGCGCCGGCGTATCGGGAAGAGTCGCCAGTGTCGCGAGATGGGATTCGAGGACGGCCGCCTCGTCGAGCTGGTCGATCGAGAAGCCGTGCTCGCGAAGCCCGGGAATCGGCGGCCGGAAGAGCTTGCTGCCGGCGGCGAGCACGAGCCGGTCGTAGGTCATCGTGAAGCGAGATCCGTCCGTGCGACTGGCTTCGACTTCGTCGTCGTCCGTGCGGATGCGCTCGACGGTTCCCTGAGCGTATCGGATGCCGACCGCGTCGAAGACCGCCCCGAGCGGCGCCTTCATCGCCGCGGGGTTCTGCTCGTAGAATCGCGGTCTCACGTGCAGCGCCGGCTCGGGGGCGATCACGACGATCTCGACCGCGCCGTCCGCATTGCCGCCGTTGTCGAGCGCTCGCGCGGCCGAGAGCGCGCTCCACATGCCGGCGAAGCCGCTTCCTACGATGACGATTCGCTTTGCCATCCTCGAGCTCCCTTGGTCACGCCCGGCGCGAGCGGCGGCGCGGTGCTCGCTCCGCCCGCGCCGTGGCTCGACCCGCAAGCCAGTTCCGTATCTCCCCGGCGAAGCTCGGCGGCGCCTTGCGAGCGACCGTCTTGGCGAGGTCGGCAAGCGTCGTCCGCCCGAGCTCGTTCCGCATGCTCTGATCGGCGCGCAGCATCACCGCGTGGATCGCGCAGACGCCGTTCGTCGACCACGCTGGCGCCCCGCCTCGGAACACGGCGCACCGTCCGCGAATCTCCTGGCAGTCGAAGAGCGGCTTCTTGCCTTCGATCGCATCGACGACGTCGAGAACACTGATCTCCGACGGCGCTGCGGCCAGGCGATAGCCGCCGCGAACTCCCTCCGAAGCGCGGACGATCCCGGCCTTCTCGAGCTTCGGCAAGATCTTCGCGAGGAAGGACGGCGACACCCCCTGCAGATCGGCGAGGTCCCGGCTGCTCGCCGGCTCCGCGAGCGGCCCGACGAGCCACAGCAGGCAATGGAGCCCGTACTCCACGCTGCTCCCGAGGTGCGCCATAACGCGGACTATATTCATCCGTGTTATGAGATGCAAGCCCCCTGACGCCGGCGGCCCCTTCCATTGGAGCGTTGAATTCAGGCCCGCCGGGTGAGATGGGAGCGCATGACCGATCAAGCCACCGGACTCCAGCTGCGCTCGACCGTCCGCAAGGACGGCATCCTCGAGGTCTCGCTCACGAGCGTGCCGATCCCGGAGCCGAAGCCGGACGAGGTGGTGGTGCGCGTCGAAGCGTCTCCCATCAATCCCTCGGATCTGGGACTGATGTTCGCCGGCGCCGACCTGACCACGGCGCAAGCCTCCGGCACCCCCGACAACTCCGGTCGTCACGGCGAGCATCCCGCCCGCGATCTTTCGGGGCATCGCCGGGCGCGTGGATCAGTCGTTGCCGGTCGGCAACGAAGGCGCGGGCGTGGTGGTGCGCGCCGGGTCCTCCGAACAAGCGCGGGCGCTGATGGGCAAGACGGTGGCGATTCTCGGCGGCGCCATGTACGCGCAGTTCCGCGCCGTCAAGGCGGGCCAGTGCCTCGTCCTCCCGGAGGGCACCACGCCGGCGCAGGGCGCCTCGTGCTTCGTGAACCCGCTCACCGCACTCGGCATGGTCGAGACGATGCGCAGCGAAGGTCACTCGGCTCTCGCGCACACGGCGGCGGCCTCGAACCTGGGTCAGATGCTCCAGAAGATCTGCCTCAAGGACGGCATCGAGACTGGTGAACATCGTGCGCAGTCCGGAGCACGTGAATGCTTCTGCGGACCGTCGGGGCCAAGCACGTGGTCGTCTCGAGCACGCCGACGTTCATGGACGACCTCACGGCGGCCTTCGTCGCCACGGGAGCGACGTTGGCGTTCGACGCCGTCGGCGGCGGCAAGCTGGCCAGCCAGATTCTTTCGTGCATGGAAGCGGCCGCGAACCGGACGGCGAAGGAGTACAGCCGCTACGGCTCCACGACGCACAAGCAGGTGTACATCTACGGCGGCCTGGATCGCGGTCCGACCGAGCTGACCCGCAACTTCGGCATGGCTTGGGGCATCGGCGGCTGGCTGCTCACCGCCTTCCTGAGAAGGTCGGCCCCGCAGCGGCGCAGAAGCTCCGCGAGCGCGTCGCCGCCGAGATCAAGACGACCTTCGCGAGCCACTACACCAAAGAGGTCTCCCTCGCGGAGGCGCTGCGATTGGAGGAGATCGCCGTCTACGGCAAGCAAGCCACCGGCCAGAAGTATCTGATCAATCCCAACAAGGGGGTCTAGCTTCGCACCTCGCCGTCGCGGTGGACCGCTCGCGGGCGGATGAGGAACCCGGCTTCATACTGTTCGAGGACATGAGCGACCCAGCCGGCGCTACGGCCGATCGCGAACAGCGCGACGCCGGAGCCGCGCGGCAAGCCGAGCGCGGTCGCGATCGCCACCAGACCCGCGTCGATCGTCGGCGGCGGACGCCCCGCATCACGCATCGCCTCGACCAGCGCGAAGATGGTGCGCACGCCGGGATGCCGGGGAGCGAGCGCCTTCGCCGACGCAAAGAGCGGCTCCGCGCGCGGATCTCCTCCCGGGTAGAGCGGGTGGCCGAAGCCCGGGATGTGCTCGCCGCGACGGGCACGCTCGTGGACGATCAGCCGCGCTCGATCGGGGGTGCCGATCTCGCCGACGAGCGCCTCGACGCGCTCGACGTGCCCGCCGTGCTTGGGACCGGAGAGGGCCGCCAGCGCGGCCGTCAGGCAAGCGTAGAGGTCGGCGCCGGCCGACGCCGCCACGCGGGCGGCGAAGGCGGATACGTTGAGCTCGTGATCGGCGAGCAACACGAGCGCTTGCTCGATGGCGCGCACGAGATCGCGGTCGCGGCTGCCGTGAGCCGCGACCGCCACCGCCCGAGCCACGCCGCCGGCCTCGAGCGCCGCGGCTACCCGGCGGGGCGCCGCGGGAATCGCCAGCGCGGCGGCCATGCGTCGGATCGTCGTCCGCGCTCTGCTGAGCACCGCCGTCGGCTCGGTGTCGAAGCGGCCGGGATCACGCGCACCGAGCGCCGGCAGGAGGAGTGATAGCGAGCCGAGCGGCGGGCTCGTCTCGTCGAGGAGACCGGCGAGCCTCGCGGGCTCGATGCCGAGATCCTCGCAACTCCACGCCGGTTCTGCGCCGGGCAACGAACCCGACCACAGAAGCTCGGCCACCGCTTCGAAGCTCGCCCCCGAGCGGGCGAGGTCCGTGGCGAGCCGGCCACGATAGACCGGGCCTTCCGGCACGATGCGCGTGATCGCCGATTCGAGGACCGGCTCGCCCCAATGGAGGGCGCCGGAAAGACCGCCGCCGGTCGCCGCGCGCCCGCGCCGGCCTGCCTTCAGACGGGCGAGGTCCGCGCGCAAGTATTGCCGCTCCCGTCCCTCGTCGCGCGCTCGGCTGCGTATCAGCCCGCGGCTGACGTACGCGTAGAGCGTGGCCGGCTTCACGCCGAGAAAGCGGGCCGCCCCGCCCGCGTCGAGCATTTCCCCCTCGTCGTGGGAGCGCCTTTTCATGTGTATATAAGGATCAATCCATCGACGTTGATCAAGCGCCGCGGACGGAGCACTAGCGTGGGCAGAGCTCGTAACGGACGAAGAGCGGAGATCGCCCGGGTCAGGCGAGACGGTTCGCGTCGAAATGTCGCCGCCGGACTAGCCGGCTCACCACGAGAGGAAGAAACGTCGTGAATCGTGCCGTCAGGCGGAGCCGCGCGAGCTCGCGCGCATAGATCTCCGCGACCCGATCGAGCGGCACGCCGAGCTCTTCCGCGAGGGACCGTATCGACGCTTCGTCTTCGCGTGACAATGCGACTGGCGCGCGATCGACAGGGGTCCTCGGCTCCATCGGGTTCTCTGCCATTGACCCGACAGCAAATGGGAACTTGGTTAGATCGTCAAGGGGGGGCGCAAGGCCTCGCATTCGCGAGGAATTACCGTCGCTGACGATCGATGAGCTGCTGCTCGATCTTGGTCAGTCGATGCAGCAGCTCCGTGATCTCGATCTCCGCCTTCAGGTTCACCCGATAGTCGAGCTCGCTTCGCACCCGATCTTTGGCGTCCTGCCGGTTCTGGCTCATCATGATGACCGGCGCCTGGATCGCCGCGAGCATCGACAGGAAGAGATTCAGCAAGATGAACGGATAGGGATCCCACGGCTGGCTGATCAGCACGTTGATGGCAGTGTAGACAACGAGGATGAGCCCGAACGCGACGACGAAGCTCCATGACCCCCCGAACTTGGCGACGCCATCGGCCATGCGCTCGCCCCAGGTCTCCTTGGCGTCGAACTCGGCATTCGGATCGCGCGACACCCGCGCGCGCATCAGCTCGTGCGTGGCACGCAGCTGCTTCTCGATCATCGTCATCATGTCGAGCCCGGCGAGCGGCTTCTTCTGCAGCAAGTGGGCAATGTCCTCGCGCTCGATCTCGATGGCCTGAGTTTCCTCCACGGCGACGGCCGTCGTCAGGTGCGCGGCCCCGGCGAGCAGCGACGACATTCCACACAGCCCTCCGTCACCGACGACGTCCACGAGAACCAGCTCTTCCGCCAAGTCCGTCAGCGTGACGTGAACCTTGCCGCGATGGACGAGGTAGGCGTGCCCGCCGGGATCACCCGTCTTGAAGATCGTCTCGCCCGCCGCGAAACGCCGCTGCTCGACTTCTCGCGCGAGAACCTGACGCTCCTCCCCGTCGAGCAGGGCGAAGAGCGGTACTTCGTTGAAGACATCGGCGTCTACCATGGTCCGCCTCCGGCAAGGGATCGCTCGTCGAGCATCGTTTAGCGCGAATCGGGACGCCAAGGCAGCGATTTCAGCGCCATGATCGTTCACGAAACCTTCACGCTCTTCGCAGCGCGGGGTAACGAGCCGTCGCTAGGATTCCTGAGCGCCGTGAAGGGTCCCCCGGTTCGGGATCTCCTACCCTACGTCGCTTCCTCGCCGCGAGCTCCGGTTGGCGCACGCCGACGGGCTCGCGGCGAGTCCCCCAAAGCCGCAATCAAATCGTCACCGGCGCTCTCGGCGGCGAAGCTCGACACCTTGCAACGCGAGGCGCCGCAGACCGCGGCGGCGTTTCATCAGTTCGTCGCCGCGCTGCTGGCGGAACGACTCAAGCACGCCAACGACACGCTGCGCGTTCTGCTCGACTGAGCTCAACCGGCGGCGCCCGAAAGGACACCGACGCCGCCGCTGAGCCCCATTGACAGCATCCACCGCCTATGACGAAAGTGATAATCATTTTCATCTACCTTTCGGGAGAGGCGCATGGTCCAAACCAAGATTTTCATCCTCGGGTGCCTGGCGATGGCGCTGCTCGGGCGCGCAGCGCTGGCCGAGGACACCGTCGAGCTGCGAGCCAGCGGGGGGAACTTCGAGCCCCTGCGTCTCGTCGTCGCTGCGGGAGCTCCGTTCAAGATCAAGGTCACGAACGGCGAGAAAGTCCCCGTGGAATTCGAGAGCTTCGAGCTCCATCGTGAGCGGATCGTTCAGCCGGGAGAGACGATCACGGTGAACATGCCGGCGCTGGCAGCCGGCTCGTACAAGTTCTTCGACGACTTCAACGACAAGACTCCGCAGGGCGAGATTGTCGCCAAGTAGGCTCGCGAAAGGCGCGCGCAAGCTTTGGCTCGCTTGCATGGTCGCCCTGGTGGCAGCCCAGCTGGTGAGGCCGGTTCACACCAATCCCCCGGCGACGGCGAGCTCGTCGCGCCGGCCGAGACGTCCGAAATTCTCCGACCGCGCTTGCTACGACTGCCACTCCAACGAGACGAGGTGGCCCTGGTACGCGAGCGTCGCCCCGCGTCGTGGCTGGTGCAGCACGACGTCGACGAAGGGCGACGGCGCCTGAACTTCTCGAGCTGGCAAGACTACGCGTCCGACCCGGAGACGGCCGCGCACAAGCTCGACGAGCTCGCGAAGGCGGTGACGAGGGGAGACATGGCCCCTTGGCACTACCGGCTGCTGCATCCCGGTGCCCAGCTGAACGATGAAGATCGCGCGTCGCTGACGCGCTGGGCGGCCGAGGAAGCGCGACGATTTCGCAACTCCAACGAGCTAGGAGGATCCCTTGAAGAGAGCACTGAAGTTGGTCGTCGTCATCGCCTGTACCTTCCTTCCGGGACTGTGCCGCCGATCGTTCGCGCAGGTCGATCCAACGGAGTGGGAAGTCTACCCAGCCCGGACGGTCGGCCGAGGGATGGCAGAGCTCGAGTCGCTCAACAGCGTCGTCGCGAACGGCCACAGCGAGGGAGACTCTGGGACGTCGAGCGGCGATTTTCCGCCTCAGCACATGTACCGTACCGCCTTCGAGCTCACTTACGGCTTCACCGACAAGTTCGAGGCGGCGGCGTACCTCACCCTGGCGAAGCCGGTCGGACACGATCTTCAGTACTCAGGCTCGAAATATCGCATCCGCGGCAGCCTTTTCGACCAGGGAGAGCTACCGGTCGATCTCGGCTACTACGTCGAGCTCGAGTGGCACAAAACGCCGCAATTCGATGACAGCGAGCTCGAGCTCGAGTTGAAGCCGATCATCGAGAAGGACTTCGGACGGCTGGAGATCGACCTGAACCCGAAGTTCGAGAAGGCGATCTTCGTCGGCCCCGACAAGAACAAGGGCTTCGAGTTCGGCTACGCCGTCGGGATCTACTACAACTACTGGCGCTGGCTATCGCCGGGAGTCGAAGCGTACGGCGGCATCGGGCTCCTCGACGACAGCGACCCCATCGACGAGCAGCAGCACTACATCTTTCCGGTCATTCGCGGCGAGCTCGGCGGAGGGATCGAGTACAACTTCGGGGTCGGCATCGGGCTCACTCGCGGGTCGGACTACGTGATTCCCAAGCTCAACATCGAGCTCGAGAGGTTCGTGGGCGCGCTGTTGTGACGCAGAATCTTCCGGGGCGTCGCGAGCCTGCGGCGCCAGAACGTTCCGGCGAAGCGATTACCCGTGAATCTGCTGCGCCAGGTAGTTCTGCTCGCCGACCTGCTCGATCAGCTCGAGCTGCGCCTCGAGCCAGTCGACGTGCTCTTCCTCGGACTTGAGCATGCCCTCCAAGAGCTCGCGCGTGGTGTTGTCGCCCACTTCCACGGCGAGCGCGATCGCCTTGTTGAAGCGCGGCATCGCCACCTCCTCGAGCTTCAGGTCGAGCTTGAGCTGCTCGCGCACGGTCTCGCCGACGCGCACCTTGTCGAGCCGCTGCATGTTGGGCACGCCCTCGAGGAAGAGGATGCGCTCGATCAGCTCGTCGGCGTGCTTCATCTCGCCGATCGACTCTTCGCGGATCTTGTGCGCCAGCCGCTCGTAGCCCCAGTTGGCGCACATCTTGGCGTGGATGAAGTACTGGTTGATCGCCGTCAGCTCGCCGGTGAGGATCTCGTTCAGCGCTTCGATGAGCTTGCCGTGCCCCTTCATGCGTCCACCTCCGTTCGGGCGCGGATGCTAGCTCGCCGCACCTCCGGCGAAAAGCCCGAGATGACGAGGGAGCGACGCGCGGCGGGCTACTCGGGGGCAGTCTGCGCGGCGGGCTCGTGCAGCAGCGAGCGGATCTCGTCGCGACAGGGAGCGCAGCAACGACCGGCGCCGGTGCGACGAACGATGTCCTTCACCGTCGACACGCCTTCGCGGATCAGCGCCGCGATCGCGTCGTCGGTGACTCCCGTGCAGTGACAGATGATCATTCCTTGACGTTCCCCGTCCCGCCCCTATAGTGATTCTGAGAACCATTATCAAGAAGTCTTTTGGCGAGCGCGCGGGAGGCGAGAATCGCTTGGTTTCGAGACGACTTGGCTTCGGCCGCCTCAGGACCCGCGGCGGGTCGGCTCGCCGTTCAAGAAGACGGTCTTGGTCTCGAGGTACGGCAGCAGGCCTTCGGTGCCGCCTTCCCGGCCAATGCCGGACTGCTTGAAGCCGCCGAAGGCTACCGTGAAGTCGATCTTGAACCCGCTCTGCGCGAAGTTGCCGGTGCGCACCTTTCGGGCGACGGCGTAAGCGGCATCGTTGTCGTTCGTGTACACCGCGCCGTTCAAGCCGTAGATCGTGTCGTTGGCGATGCGTATCGCGTCGTCCACGCTGTCATAGGGAATCAGGCTGAGGACGGGGCCGAAGATCTCCTCCTGGGCGATCGTCATCGAGCTCTTCACGTTCGCGAACAGCGTGGGCTCGATGTAGTAGCCGCGATCGAGGCCCTTCGGCTTGTGGCCGCCCGTCGCGAGCTTCGCCCCCTCCTCCTTGCCCTTGGCGATGTAGCCTTCGACGCGCGCGAGCTGGCGCTTCATCGCCAGCGGACCCATCTGCGTGTTGGGATCGAAGGGATCTCCGACCCGCACCTTGCCGAACGCCTCCTTGAAGCCGTCGACGAACTCGTCGTGACGGGCGCGCGGCACCACCACGCGCGTGAGCGCCGCGCACACCTGTCCCGTCATCATGCAGGCGCTGCGCGACAAGCTGCCGACCGCGTCGGCGACGCTGAAGTCGTCGAGCACGATCGCCGCCGACTTGCCGCCGAGCTCGAGCGTCACGCGGGCGATGCGCGAGCCGCACACGGACGCGATGCGCCTGCCCGCGGCCGTGCTGCCCGTGAAGCTCACCTTGTCCACCCCGGGCCGTTGCACCAGGTAGTCCGAGACTTCGCGGTCGGCGGCGATCAGATTCAGCACTCCGGGAGGAAGCCCCGCCGCCTCCGCGGCTTCGGCCAGGATGTACGCTTCGATCGGAGTCTCCGGCGACGGCTTCATGATCACCGTGCAGCCCGCGAGCAGCGCGGGTGCGAGCTTGATGGTCATCACCTCGAGAGGAGCGTTCCAGGGCGTGATCGCGGCGACGACGCCTACCGGCTCCCGCACCAAGAGCGCGATGCCTTTGCCGTACGCGGGCTTGCGCTGCTCCTCCCAGGGATACGTCGCCGCGAGGTTCGCATAGAGGTCGAAGATGTCGGCGCAGCGGTTTCCCGCGCCCTTGGTCATCGCCAGCACGACGCCGACCTGCCCGGTCCACGCCTGCGAGATCTCGACCGCGCGGTCGCGAAGGTGCTTGGCCATCGCGCGCAGCCGATCGGCGCGCTCCGCATGCGTCCAGGTCGGCCACGGGCCCTCGTCGAAGGCCTTCCGCGCCGCCGCGACCGCGCCGTCGACGTCCGCCTCGCGCGCTTCGGCCACGCGCAGGATCGTCTGCTCGGTGCTCGGCGACACGACGTCGAGCTTTCGCTCGGTCGAAGGCTTGATCCATTCGCCTCCCACGAAGAATCGATCGGGGTGCTTGAGATTGACGGCAATCGCTTCGCTCATGGTCGCTCTCCGTTGGCTGTCCGTGAGGGGATCCGCTGCAGCGCCAGGTCCTATCACGAACCACGGGGCTCTGAAGAGTGCAATCGAGTGGAGCCATGCCTTCGCCGACGAGGGCCTTGCCCTGGGAAATCATCGCTGAGAAAGGAGGCTCCCATGTATTCGGGCCGCATCCCATGAAAGGGATCGGATCGATCGCCGCGGCCGCCATCATCGGCGGGCTCGGCCTCAGCGGCGCCCTCGCTCAGGAAGCCGGGCGTGCACCAAAGGAGGGCTTGCCGACGTATTCGTTACCCTCCACCGACATCATCGGCACGACGCCGGTCGAAGGAACCGGCGTCGAGAGGGCGAAGGTGCCGGCGAACGTTCAGACGCTCGATCGACCGGACATCGAGAAGGGCAGTCCGCTGTCGCTGGGCGACGTTCTGAACTCGAGGATGGGCAGCACCGCCCTCAACGACGTTCAGAACAATCCGCTTCAGCCCGACATCCAGATTCGTGGCTTCACCGCGTCGCCGCTGCTCGGCAGCCCCGAAGGTATCGCCGTGTACCAGAACGGCAGCCGCGTGAACGAGGCGTTCGGGGACGTCGTTCAGTGGGACACGATCCCGCAGTTCGCGATCGATTCCATCCAGCTGATCCCCGGCTCGAACCCGGCCTTCGGACTCAACGCCTTGGGCGGGGCGCTCGCCCTGCGAATGAAGAACGGATTCGACTTCCAGGGCAGCGAGGCCGAGGCCTTCGGCGGCTCGTTCGGCCGCTGGCGGGTGACGGGCCAGACGGGGATCGAGGTGGGGGATCTGGCCTTTTACGGGGGAGTGAGTGGATTTGCCGAAGACGGTTGGCGCCAGCTGTCCCCTTCCAATTTGCAGCAAGTCTACGGGGACGCGCGCTGGCGAGGTGTGGGCGCCGAATCGGCGTTCAACCTCGTCTACACGAATTCCAATCTGATCGGGAACGGGCCGTCGCCGATCCAGCTTCTCCGCGAAGACCGCAGCGCCATCTTCACCGCTCCCGACCAGACGAAGAACGAGCTGTTCGGAATCGCCACCCAGAACAACTTCACGCTGAACCCGAGCGTCTCGCTGCAAGCCAACGCGTACTACCGGCACCTGCAACGCGACACCGCGAACGGGGACGATTCGGATCTCGACGAGTGCGATTCCCCGGAGGGCTTCTTGTGCCCGGAGGAAGCGCCGGACCATCCGGTCACCGATACGCAAGGCAACCCGATTCCGTCGCAGGTGAATGGGCAGGAGATCGGCAACGGCGTCTTCAACACCACCGGTACGACGACGGACATGGTGGGTGGGGCCGCACAAGTTGCCATCGAGGAGCCTCTATTTGCGCTCACCAACCACCTCGTCCTGGGAACCAGCGTGGACGCGGGCTTCGTGAAGTACGACAACCGGACCCAGGTGGGCATGCTGAATCCGGACCGCAGCGTGACCGGCTCCGGCTTCTTCCTCGGCGGAGACGAGTTCAACACTCGCCTGCGCTCGACCAACGTTTACGTGGGCGCCTACTTCTCCGACACGCTTTCTCTGACGGACGCACTGGCAGCGACCGTCGCCGGGCGGTTCAACTACGCGATCATCGACTTGACCGACGAGCTCGGAACCGAGCTCACCGGCAATCACCACTACGATCGGTTCGATCCCGCCGCGGGCCTGACGTACCAACTGAACCCCTACGTCAACGTGTTCGGCGGCTACAGTGAATCGAATCGCGCGCCGACTCCGGTCGAGCTCTCCTGCGCAGACCCGACCCAACCGTGTCGCGTTCCGAACGCCTTCGTTTCCGATCCCCCATTGCAGCAGGTGGTGACTCGATCGTTCGAGGCGGGGGCTCGGGGCGCGCTCGACCGTTTCGGGGGCCTGACGTCGGTTCGTTGGTCGATCGCCGGCTTCGGCTCGCGCAACTACGACGACATCATCTTCGTGGCCGCGGGACCGACGCTCGGAACGGGGTTCTTCAAGAACGCGGGGACTACGCAGCGCGTGGGCGCCGAATTGCGGCTGGACGGCGACGCGGGGCCGGTCTACTGGTTCGTGAAGTACGGGTTCGTCGACGCGACTTTTCGGTCGCACCTGACGATCGCCAGTCCGAATCACCCCGACGCAGTGGACGATCTGATCCTAGTGACGCCGGGCGACCGGATTCCGAGCATTCCGCAAAACACCGTCAAGATCGGGCTCGAGTATCAGGTGACCGCCAAATGGGCCGTCGGCGTCGAATCGATCATCGCGAGCGATCAATTCCTTCGCGGCGACGAGTCGAATCAGCTCGACCCGGTGAGCGGCTACGGCATCGTCAATCTCGCCACGCGCTATCAAATCACCGGCTGGGCGGAAGTCTTTGCGATGATCGACAACGTGTTCGATGCCAAGTACAACACCTTCGGCACTCTCGGCGATCCGAGCAACGTGTTCCCCGACTTCACCGATCCTCGCTTCCTTTCGCCCGGGGCGCCAATCGGCGGCTGGGCGGGGGTCCGCATCAAGCTCTAGAGGACAGGAAGGAGCCGCGATGGAGACGTCAGCGCTTCTGAAGGCGTTCTGTTCCGCCGTCGAACGGCGGGACGGCAAGGCATTCGCCGCCCTCTTCACGGCCGACGGCGTCTATCACGACGTATTCTACGGCGCGTTCCAAGGACCCGAAAAGATCGCCGAGATGATCGACGATTGGTTCCACCGTACGGCGCGCGATCTCCGCTGGGAAATGTTTCGCCCGGTGAGCGACGGCAAGACACTCTACGCCTACTACACCTTCAGCTACGTCTCGACCTTGCCCGAAGCCGAGGGCAAGCGCGTGGGCTTCGAGGGCGTGTCGATGATGAGCTTGCGCGACGGCAAGATCGCCGAGTATCGCGAGGTGGCCAACGTGGGCCCGGGCTTCGTGCAGATGGGCTTTGCCCCGGAGCGGATCGCCAAGATCCTCGGGCGCGAAGGCGAGCAACTGAAGAAACGGCCCGAGTGGTCGCGGCACTCGGCGTAGAGGAGAACTCGATGGAAAAGGCTCTGGCGGGTGTGAAGGTTCTCGATCTCACACAGTTCGAAGCCGGACCTTCGTGCACGGAGATGCTCGCATGGCTCGGCGCGGACGTCATCAAGGTCGAATCGCCGAAGATGGGCGAGCAAGGGCGCTGGCTATTGACCGAGAAACAGGGGGTCGACTCGTACTATTTCATGCTGCTCAACGCGAACAAGCGTAGCATCACGCTCAATCTGAAGAGCGACGAGGGCCGCAAGATCTTCCTGGACCTGGTGAAGAAGGTCGACATCCTGAGCGAGAACTACTCGCTCGGAACTCTCGAAGGACTGGGCCTCGGTTTCGAGACGCTGCGCGAGGTGAATCCACGTCTCATCTACCTCACGATCAAGGGCTTCGGTACCAGCGGACCGTACAGCGCATACAAGAGCTTCGACATGATTGCGCAAGCGTCTGGCGGCGCGATGGGCTTGACGGGGTTTCCCGGGTCGCCTCCGCTGAAGCCAGGCCCGACGATCGGCGATACCGGCACGGGAATGCACGCGGCGATTGGCGTCCTCGCCGCCTTCATACAGCGCGAGCGCACCGGACGAGGGCAGAAGGTGGAGCTGGCGATGCAGGAAGCCGTGCTGAACTTCTGCCGTGTGCCGATGATGGCCACCTACGTGACGCACAAGCCGGTGCCGCGAACCGGCAATCGCGTACCCGCGGCCGCGCCCGCGGACCTCTACCCATGCGCCCCGGGTGGCGACGACGACTACGCGTTCATCCTCTGCACCACGCCCGAAATGTGGAAGGGCCTATGCAACGCGATGGGACAGTCTCACCTCGCCGACGACGAGCGATTCAAAGATGCGCGGTCTCGCGCTCACAACGTCGAGGCGCTGACCGCGGTCATCAGCGAATGGACTCGCAAGCACGACAAGCACGCGGTGATGAAGATCCTCGGCGAAGCCGGCGTCCCCTGCGGAAAGGTGTTGGATAGCGTCGAGCTGCTGGAGGATCCGCATTTGAAGGAGCGCGGCATGATCGTGACCGTCGATCATCCGGTGCGTGGCGAGTTCACGATGCCGGGATGCCCGGTGCGGCTCGAGGATTCTCCAGTGGATGTGAAGGCCGCGCCGCTGCTCGGACAGCACAACCGCGAGGTATACGGCGAGCTGCTGGGCATGACGGCGGGAGACCTGGAACGCCTCAAGAGCGACGGCGTCGTTTGATTGCGATGAACCAACCCGAGCCGCCGCTCGAAGTCGGCATGCTGCTCTACCCGGGGCTCACCCTGCTCGATCTCATCGGCCCGCAAACGGTCTTTTCCTGGTACGCGAATACGCACCTCGTGTGGAAGACGAAGGACCTCGTCGTCTCCGACGCCGGCATTGGCATACAGCCCACCTGCACGTTCGAAGAGTGCCCGCGCGACCTCGATATTCTGTTCGTACCCGGCGGTCTCGGTCAACAAGCGGTGCTCAGTGACGACGAGGTCCTGGCCTTCCTCGCCGACCGCGCTTCGAGAGCCAAGTACGTCACTTCCGTCTGCGGCGGGTCGATCCTGCTCGGCGCGGCCGGTTTGCTGAACGGATACAAGGCCACGACTCACTGGTCGGCCCGCGAGGCTCTACGCATGTTCGGCGCCGAGCCGATCAACGCGCGCGTCGTCGTGGATCGAAACCGCATCACGGGAGGCGGCGTCACGGCCGGGATCGATTTTGGACTCGTGGTGCTCGCGAAGCTGCGCGGCGAGGACGCCGCCAGGTTGACGCAGCTGGCTATGGAGTACAACCCCGCCCCCCCGTTCGATGCAGGCAGCCCCGAGACTGCCGGACCCGCGATCGTCGAACAGGCCATGAGCATGATGGCCACGCAAATGGAGCGACAGCTCAAGTAGCCAAGGATGACGCCCATGGCCCGCTTCGGCATCCAGATCGAACCGCAATTCGGCTTCACCTTTGGTGAGATCGCCGATCTCGCCAAGTCCGCCGAGCGCCTCGGCCTCACCGCGCTGTGGGCGTCGGATCATTTGCTGTGGGACGCGCAATCGGAGCGGCGGAATTGCTTCGACGTCTGGGCACTGATGCCCGCGTTGGCCGCCGTCACCACCAAGCTGCGTCTAGGGACACTCGTGAGCTGCAACGGGTATCGCTTGCCGCCGATCCTGGCGAAGACCGCGGCTTGCGTCGACCAGATCAGCAATGGGCGGCTCGAGTTTGGTCTCGGCGCGGGCTGGAAGGAAATGGAATACAAGGCGTACGGGATACCGTTCCCACCCGTCGCGACACGCCTCGAGCAATTGGAGGAGGCGACCCGGCTCATCCGGCAGTTGTGGACGGAAGAGAAGACCTCGTTCGATGGCAAGCACTATCGATTGGAGGACGCGGTGTGCGCGCCGAAGCCGGCGCAACGGCCGCTGAAGATCTGGCTCGGCGGCCAGGGCGAGAAGAAACTGCTGCGAATCGTGGCGCAACACGCCGACGGCTGGAACATGGTCTTCGGCCAGCCGCTGGCCGGCGTGAAGCAAAAGGTCGACGCGCTCAAGCGTCACTGTGACGAGGTGAAGCGCGATTTCACGAAGATCGACAAGTCCATGTTCATCGTGACGTGCATCGCGGACAGCGACGAGGAAATGAAACGGCGCGAGGCGCAGGCGGTGGCGGCGTTGGGCACGGACCTGATCTTCAGCATGGGCCGAGCCTCGGGAACGATCGGCACCGCGGATCGGGTGGCGGAGACCTTGCGCGGCTACCAGGATCTCGGGTTCGACTACTTCATTGCCATGTTTCCGTACAAGCAGGACGCCGAGATGCTGCAACGCTTCGTCGAAACGGTCGTGCCGAAGCTAGCCTAGTCGTACATCCATGTGAGTCTCGACGGTCTACGACCGTCAAGCCTGCGGAGGAGAAGCGATGGCGCGAGTAGCGTTCGGCATGTTCGATTGGATCGACCGGCGCCAGGTCCCGTTGCAGCAACTCTACGCCGACAGGCTTGCGCTGCTGGAGGAGGCGGACGCGGCGGGCTTCTTCTGCTACCACCTCGCCGAGCATCACGGGACGCCTCTCGGGATGGCCTCATCGCCCGCGCTCTTCCTCGCTGCGGCGGCGCAACGAACCCGGCGGATCCGCCTCGGGCCCCTGGTCTACCTTCTGCCGCTCTACAACCCGCTGCGACTGATCGAAGAGGTCTGCATGCTGGACCATCTCTCGGGAGGCCGCCTCGAGCTGGGCGTCGGCCGCGGCGTTTCGCCTTACGAGCTCGGCCATTTCGGGGTGAATGTCGCGGAGACGCGGGCGATCTTCAACGAGACCCTCGCGATCCTCGTCGCCGGCATGACGCACGACCGGTTGACCTTTGCCGGCGAGCGCTACCGCTACGACAACGTTCCCATGGAGCTTCGTCCACTGCAGCGCCCGTACCCACCGCTGTGGTACCCCACGCACAATCCCGACAGCATCGAGTATGCGGCGCGCCACGGATTCAACTTTGCCGCATTGGGCCCGGCCGCGCTCGTACGCCAGCAAGCGGAATCGTACCGCAAGACCTGGACGGCGCATCGCGACGACCCGAATCGGCTGAACGGCCACGTCGCCGAACCGAAGGTCGGGGTCATGCGCCAAGTGTTCGTGGCGGATACCGACGATGAAGCGCTGAAGGGAGCGCGCGCTGCTCACGGAGATTGGTACCACTCGATCACCAAGCTCTGGCACGATCACCACGACAACAGCGTCGATGGGCTCTTCGCATGGGAGACGGCCACGCAACACCAGACCCTCATTTTCGGTTCTCCGGCGCGCGTTCGTGAGCAGGTCGCCGAGCTTCTGGAAGTGAGCGGCTGCAACTATCTCATTTGTTCGTTCGCCTGGGGCAGCTTCACCCGCGAGCAGACGCTGCGATCCTTCCGCCTCTTCAAAGAGGAAGTGATGCCGGCTTTCAGCTGAACTAGCTGCCGAACCCCTCCAAGACCTGTTCGATGATCTTTCGGGCGGCGTCCTGGTAGGCTTCCTTGAGCGTGGCCGCGCCCGGCGTCGCAACCGTCTCAGGCTGGCGAAAGAACTCCCAGACGACGTTCCGGCTCGGCGGGTCGACGAGGCTCGCCGATATGCCCGTGGTCACGTGCTTGGTGTGAGCGGGATCGTCGGGCTCCCACTGGAGGATCTCCAGGTAGAGCGCCAGGCCATCGAGCTTGCCGTGGGCGACGATCTCCGCGGCAGCGTGCGGGGTTCGCGCCACGTGTCCCTCGGCCGCCGCGTTCACCGTCTCGGCCGGCGTCACGCGGAAGCCACGCGCCGCGAGCTGGCGGCGCGCTTCACGCGCGAGCAGGTCGCCGACCGTGACGCTCTCGGCGTCACCGCCGAACCGGTCGAAAGACGGGTCACCGGAAACAAAAAGCGGATTTCCGGTCTGGTTATTGGGCGGCAATACGGAGATCACCTGACCCCGTTTGATCGGTGGCGGCGTGGGGCTGGGCGTCGTGCACGAGGCGACGAGGAACAACAACAATGCAGCGAGCCGCTTGTCGTAGCGGCTCGGGGTCTCATTGCGCATCGCTGCAATCGTCGACCGCCGCGCATCCGAACGCAACCCACTTTAGGAAAAGGCGCAGAGAGGCTCGAGCTCTCCGGGCGGGACCCCGCATTCAGCTCTTGTACTCGTCGTGGCGGCGCCACCAGGGGCCCGTTCCCTTCTCGTTTCGTCCCTTGGGGGCGCGGTCGAGCCACTGGTACATGCCCCAGAGGCCGTCCAGTCCGCGCGAATAGGAGGAATAGGTGTGGTAGACGACGCCGCGGCGGCCACTTCGCGGACGCTGAAATTGTATTCGACCATTCCCGACCCGTTGAAGCCGTCCGCGATCGCCGAGCAGGACGGGCAGCCGGCGGAAAACTCGGGTCCAAACATGAAGTGGTAGACGAGAAGCTGCGAGCGACCTCGGAAGAGGCCCGCCAGCGAAGCGCTCCCCTCGTCGGTCTCGAATCGATACTGCTCGTCGATCCGCACGCACGGCAGCTCCGGGCGCCGCCGCGCCAGCTCGTCGCTCTTCCGCGTGAGCTCCTTCTCGGCCTCGAGCAGCTCGAGCCGCGCTGCGAGCCACTCTTCACGTGTCCCGGTCATGTGCTTCGTCATTTGGTCTTTGCCTCCTTGATTCATGAAATATTCTAGCGCCGGGGTATCGAACGGTGGGAGTGAGAAGTGTGACGGGATTCCGATGGACTCGGTGATCGCGGCCGCGGCGCGGTCGCTCGCCGTCGGAGATCCTCTCGGCGCGCTGAAGCGGGTGGCCTTGCGCGACGACGCGCCCGCTCTCGCGCTGCGAGGCATCGCCATGGCGCAGCTCGGCGAGCTGCTTCGAGCCAAGGTTCTCCTGCGCCGTGCGGCGCGCGCCTTCGGTCCCAAGGAGGCCGTGGCCCGCGCGAGGTGCATCGTCGCCGAGGCCGAGATCGCGCTCGTCTCGCGCGACCTCGGCTGGCCCGCGAAGGCGCTCGACGCGGCGCGGGCGACGCTCGAAGAGCACGGCGACCGGATCAACGCCGCGCACGCGCGGCATCTCGAGGTCCGTCGCCTCCTGCTGATCGGATGCCTCGACGAGGCCGAGCGCGCTCTCGCCGAGCTCGACCCCAGGCCCTTCCCGCCCGCGTCGCGGACCGCCCACGAGCTGGTGGTCGCGGGGATCGCGATGCGACGCCTCAGGACGAAGGCGGCGCGCGCGGCGCTCGCTCGGGCCGAGCGCGCCGCACGCCACGCGGGCATCCCCGCGCTGACGACGGAGGTCGAAAACGCATCCCACGTGCTCGACACGCCCGCGGCGCGACTGATCGCCAGGGGCGAGGAGCGACTTCTCCTGCTCGAGGAGGTCGAAGCGTTGCTGGCGTCGAAGGCACTCGTCGTGGACGCGTGCCGTCACGTCGTGCGTCACGGGAAGAAGGTGGTCTTGCTGGCGACGCGTCCGGTGTTGTTCGCGCTCGCGCGCGTGCTCGGCGAAGCATGGCCCACGGACGTGTCGAGGGACGTGCTTCTCGAGCGCGCGTTCGGAGCGAGAATCGCCGACGAATCGCATCGCGCGCGGTTGCGCGTCGAAGTCGGGCGGCTGCGCAGGATGCTCCGGCCGCTGGCCCGCGTGAGCGCGACGAAGCAAGGTTTCGTGCTGACGCCGCGCGACGCTCGCGAGGTCGTCGTGCTGGCACGGCCCGTCGAAGAGGAGCATGCGTCGGTGCTCGCCTGCCTCGCCGACGGCGAATCCTGGTCGAGCTCGGCCCTTGCGCTCGCGCTTGGAACGAGCCAGCGCACCGTGCAGCGCGCGCTCGACTCGCTTGCGGCAACGGGCAAAGTGCAGTCCTATGGTCGCGGGCGAGCTCGTCGCTGGATGACGCCGCCCACGGCGGGATTCACGACGACCTTGTTACTCCCCGCGCCACTGTCGAGTGATTAGGATGGAAGCATGAATCGATCAGCGGCCGAAATCGTTCGCGAGTATGGACCCTTCCCGGGTGTCGACCATGTGCATGGAGTCACCTACGACGGCCGGCACGTGTGGCTTGCCGCCGGGGACGCGCTGATCGCCCTCGATCCCGCGAGCGGCAAGACGCTGCGCTCGATCGATGTCCCCGCGAATGCCGGAACGGCCTTCGACGGCCAGCACCTGTTTCAGATCGCCGGAGGTCGCATCCAGAAGATCGATCCGAACACCGGCGATGTGCTCGCCACGATCCCCGCACCCGGCGGCGGTGGAGACTCGGGGCTCACTTGGGCCGAAGGCACGCTCTGGGTGGGGCAGTATCGCGACAGGAAGATCCATCAAGTCGATCCCCAAACGGGGGCGATACTTCGCACGATCGAGTCCAACCGATTCGTCACCGGGGTCACCTGGATCGACCGAGAGCTCTGGCACGGCACCTCCGAAGGTGACGAGAGCGATCTGCGGCGAGTCGATCCGCGCACGGGAGAGGTTTTGGAGAGGCTCGAGATGCCGCGCGGAGTGAAGGTTTCGGGGCTCGAGTCCGATGGCGGGGATCAGTTTTTCTGCGGAGGAGGAGACAGCGGGAAAGTGAGGGCGATCCGCCGGCCCAAGCGGGGCTCGGCGGCAGACAGCGGCTGAGGCCGCTACGCGCCCGGGCCGCTCCGTGTGTATTGCCGCCGGAGGTAGTGCAGAGCCACGCCGACGCCGCTTCGCTGCGGCAAGGTGTAGAAGAGCGCGAAGATGAGGACGACGAACGAGGCGTAGAACAAAGCGGCCCCCGGGACGTAGAGGCGGAAGTAGATCATCACGATCAGCGGGAACAGAAAGAGGGCACGATCGATCAGGAACAGGTAGCCGAAGAGCGCGCCCTGTTCCTCGAGATACTGGAGCCCGCAGACCGAGCAGCGCTCGTAGAGAATGTTATAGCGGCGAAAGAGGCGTCCTTCGCCGCACCGCGGGCAGCGCTTGCGCCAGCCGCGTGCGACCAGCGTCCTGAGGCTCGGCGTCTCGTCGCGCATCGCTGCAATCGTCGACCGCCGCAGCTCCGAACGCAATCCACCCCCTCGGAGGAGAGGCGCAGAGAGGCTCGAGCTCTCCGGGCGGCGAAGCCGTCGGATCAGCGCGCGAGCACAGGGAGATTGCCGATCGTGAAGAGGTTTTCGGAGACGCGATCGTCCACGACGATGCGGTGCATCTGGCTGAAGTTGGCCCGTCCGGTTTCGTGATTGATCGCATTGTATGCGAGCCACAGAGGCGCTCTCACGTGCTCGTTCCCGGGATTGAACGCCGGGTTTCCATAGAGCGTGAAGATCGTCTTGTAGTGCTTGCCCTTGTGATCGTACGCGAGGACGTACAGCGGCACGCCCATCTGTTCGTCGATGTAGAGCACGCGTTTGGCGTACGGGTGACCGGAGTCCTTGGGCTTGCTCTCGAGCAGGAGCATGCTCCGCAACTCCCAGGGATCCACCGTGTAGCCGGTGCGTGGATCGAAGCTCGCCGCGGCGGCCTGCACCCCGACCGGGGCTAGCAGCTTCGCGCGGCCGAGGAACCGCCAGTCGTGCTCGTGCAGGTATCCCGAGAAGCCGTAGAAATCCTCGTACAGGAGCTCGCTCGACAACGACCGCTCCTGCATGTCGACGTGCGTCTGACGGACCTTCTGCGTCTCCCGTATGTACGCCAAATCGACGTCGCTCGTGCGATCGTCATCGTAGCGGAACTTGAGGCTCATCACGTTCTTGACGTCGTCCGGTTCGAGGCACTGGAAGAGCTCCTTGTACAGGATGCCCTCCTTCTCCCAGATGTTGTCGCTCGGGTTGTTGCGGTGCATGCCGTACGCTTGAGCGTAGTAGAACTCGATCGTACGTGTGACTTGCCCGCCTTCGACGAATCGGTAGGCTCCCCACCCTTGGCCCGAGTTGAAGGAGTCGTGGTAGCGATAGTTCCACGCCAGCTTGAGCCCCGCCTGAGGATCTGCGGCATCGATTTCCGGAAATGGACGGCCGTTCACGTAGCCCTCGAGGCTTCCATCCTCGCGCAGCCGCGCCTTGCCGGCGTTGCGGCGTGTCGCCTCGATGTAGGCCGGCGTCAGCGGCAAGTCGGTCGTCGCTCGGGTCCGGATCTCGAACTCTCCGCTCTTGAGCTTGTCGACGAACTCGGCGGGAAGCACGTCGACGGCTTGCTGCCAATTTTCCTTCGACAGCACCGGTGGCAAGTCGGTTCGTGCGGAGGGTTGCTCCAGGGGCACGGAGCGTGCGCCTTCCGCGGCGGCCGGAACGTCTGCGCCGGACGCCAGGGCGGCGATGCCCGTCGCGAGCGTCGCAACTACGATCGAGGTGAGAGACATTCGCATCACAAGAGCTCCCGTCTTCGCTGCCACGTGAACGGGCAGCGTCTTACGCACCGCGCCGAACCCTCTTCGCTTTTCGCGCGGCCGCCGGACGGGGCGGTTGCATCCGTTCCACGAGCTCGCGAAAGCTCGCGAACATGCGGGTGGAGCGGTCTTCGTCCGGATAGAGCATTCGTGCGAGAGCGAGACCGTCGAGCACGGCAAAGACGAAGTCCGGCTTCCGCAGGATCGGGTTCCAGGCAGACTCCGGAAGATATTTCCGGAGAGCTTCGCCCACCGAATTGACGAACGGCTCGCCTTGCCGGATCACCGCCGCGCGGAGCTCGGAATCGGTGCGCGAGGCAGCCACGAACTCGAGCCACGCCGCAAAGGTCGGCCCCTCGAACATCCTCCAGAGCAGGTCGATCGCCGCGCCCGGCCCGCCGGCCCGCGGCGGCCGCTCCGCTAGAAGCTGCTGTAGCTCCTGATAGCGTCGGTGGAGAAGATGGTCGACCGCGGCAACCACGAGGGCAGCCTTGGTCGGGTAGTGATAGACCTGTGCTCCGCGGGAGACGCCCGCCCGCTCCGCGATCTCGGTCGTGCTCGTCCGAGCGTAGCCGACCGCGACGAGTGACTCGAGCGTCGCCTCGAGAAGCCGCGTCCGCGTCTCCTCGCTTCGCTCGTCTTGAAGGCTGCGGCGGCGCGCGACGGCCCGAATCATAGCCTGCAAGAGCTACATCACTCCCTTGTTACGTGCAAGTCTGCTTTAATTCGGCAGATCCGAATTGTCTCGGCAGCTTTGAACGCAACTAACCCATCGAACCGCTGAGGAGCGGTCCTCGCCGAACGAGGGTGCCGGCGCCCGGCGCGTGCCTCAGGCGGCGGACGCCGGCGGCGCGGCCTCGCGCTCGACCTGCGCGCCGAGGAAGCGGAAGCCGGTGTAGTCCGCTGCCGCGACCTCGTCGCACTTCAGCCGGTACGCGCCGACGCCGCCGATATAGGGCATGAACACGCGCGGCTTGCCGGGCACGTTCGCGCCCATGTACCAGGAGTTCGCACGCGGAAACAGCGTCACGTCCGCGACCGCGTTCACGTGATCGACCCACGCCTGCTCGGCCTCCGCCTCGGCCTCGATCGTGGCGTGGCCGTGCGCACGCATCCACGTCAGGCAGTCGGCGATCCAGTCGACGTGCTGCTCGATGGAGAGGATCATGTTGCTCATCACCGACGGGCTGCCGGGACCGGTGATCATGAACAGGTTCGGGAAACCTGCGATCGCGAGCCCGAGATAGGTGCGCGTGCCCTCGGTCCACTTCGCGGCGAGCGACTGGCCTCCGCGGCCGCGCACGTCGACGTTGACGATCGCGCCGGTCATGGCATCGAAGCCGGTCGCGTAGACGATGGCGTCGAAGGCGTATTCGCGCGCGGTGGTGCGCACGCCGCCGGGGGTCACGGCCTCGATCGGCGTCTTGCGCAGGTCGACCAGCTGCACGTGCGGCAGGTTGAACGTCTGGTAGTAGTTCGTGTCGAGGCAGGCGCGCTTGGTGCCGATCGGGAAGCTGTACGGGCACAGCGTCTCGGCGACCTCGGGATCGCGCACGATCGAACGGATCTTCTCGCGCACGAACTCCGCCGCCGTCTCGTTCGCCTCGACGTTCGTCAGGAGGTCGTTGTACTTCTGCAGCATGGAGATGAGAGTGCCGCTCTGCCAGCCCTCCTCGTAGGCACGCTCGCGTTCCTCCGCGCTGACCTCGAGGGCCGACTTCTCCATCGGCTGGTCGGGCACGCCGAACGCGGACAGTCGCGAGCGCGCGCGATGGTCGGCGTAGCGTGCGCGCCAGGCCGCGCGGTCGGCGTCGCTGAAGGGCCGGTTGTAGGCCGGCAGGCTGAACGCCGGCGTGCGCTGGAACACGGTCAGCTCGGCGGCCTGCCCGGCGATGATCGGGATCGACTGGATGGCAGACGAACCGGTGCCGATCACACCGACCTTCTGCCCGCTGAAGTCGACCCCTGCACGCGGCCAGTCGGCGGTGTGATAGGAGCGGCCCGCGAAGCAGTCACGGCCGGGAATGTCGATCTCCTTCGGCACGGACAGGCAGCCGGTGGCGATGACGTAGTACTGCGCGTCGAACCTCTCGCCCGCCGTGGTCTCGATGCGCCAGCGCCCGCTGGCTTCGTCGTAGCGCGCGCTCTTCACGCATGTCTCGAACTGGATGTCGCGCGCGCAGGTCGAAGCGGTCCGCGACGTGGTTCGCGTAGCGCAGGATCTCGGGCTGTGTGGAGTACTTCTCGCTCCAGTCCCACTCGGCCTCGAGCTCGGGCGAGAACGAGAACGAGTAGTCCATGCTCTGCACGTCGCAGCGCGCGCCCGGGTAGCGGTTCCAGTACCAGGTGCCGCCGACGCCATCGCCCGTTTCGAGCACGCGCGCCGAAAGGCCGAGGCCGCGCAGGCGGTGCAGCATGTACATGCCGGCGAATCCGGCGCCGACGATGATCGCGTCGAATCTCATCGAATCTCTTTCCACGATCGGGAGGGTAGCGAAACGGGGCCCCCGATGTCGACACAAAGCTGTAGAATTCCTGTCCCGCGTCCTTCCACCCGCGACCAGCTGACGAAATCGTTGAGGCTACTTCTACTTCCCTTGCCAGCGCGGCGTCCGCTTTTCGGCAAAGGCAAGGGCGCCCTCGCGCGCGTCCTCGGTTCGTTGCAGCGAGCCGTACAATTCGCGTTCGAGCTTCAGTCCCTCGGCAAGTGGCAAATCGAGGCCGCGGAGCGCAGCCTGCTTGATCCGCTGTACCGCCAATGGTGCGCTCTTGCAGATCTCGGTGGCGATCTCCTCACATTTGCTCATGAGCTGGTCGATCGGTACGACATGGTCGACGAGCCCGAGTCGCAACGCCTCGTCGGCACCGATGCGATTGCCGGTGTAGAGCATCTCCAACGCGCGGCCGAGAGGGATGAGGCGAGGTAACCGCTGTGTACCACCTCCACCCGGCAGCAAGCCGATACGGACTTCACCCAAGCCGAACTCGGCGTGTCGAGCGGCCACACGGATGTCGCAGGCGAGCATTTGCTCCAAACCGCCGCCGTTCGCGTGGCCGTTGATGGCCGCAATGACGGGTTTGTAGAGATCGAACAAGACGGGGAAAGGCGTGTTCCGTGGCTCCTCGGCGGACCTCTCCACGAAGTTCGCCTTGATATCGCTGCCGGCACAGAAGGCGCGCTCTCCGCTGCCGGTCAGAATGCCGACGCGCAGGCTCGGATCGTCACGAAACTCCTGCCAGACGTCGGCCAGCCGTTCATAGGTCTCGAAGTCACAGGCATTCAGTCGTTCCGGGCGGTTGATGGTGACGTACGCGACGGACCCTTTTTTCTCGAAAAGTACTTTCATCGACGCCCCCTTGGTTTTTTGGATGATTCGAGAAGCTCAGCCTGAACGAACCTTCTCACCGTGACCGACTCACCTCACAGCGGATCGGCGACGCCCGTCGCCGGGAGATCCTCGACGCGCCCTCGCAAATACCGGTGTGGCGCCACGAACGTGAAGGCCAAGCTGCCGAGCGCCGCCAAGAACGCGGCGCCGAACACGCCTCGCTCGGCCGCAGCCAGCCCTGCGCGCACTTCCGCGGAGAGCGGCGGCACAGCCACACTTTGCGACGAGGCAGGCTCTTCGCGCGCGTGCTCGAGTCCGCTCCCCACGTGGTAGCTGAGGATCGCTCCCATGACGGTCACACCGATCGCCACGCCGATGCTCCTGCAGAGCTGCAAGGTCGAGGTCGCGGTCCCGAGCTTCGCTCTCGGCAGCGAGGTCTGTACCGCGATCAGAAAGATCGGCGAAGACAGTCCCATGCCTATCCCGACGAGAGCCGTCTCGACGATGTAGAGCGCGCGCGACGTTGCAATTCCCGAGATCGTCAGACCGGCGAGCCCGATCGCGACGAACGCGACGCCCCAGAGCGCGACGGTGCGAAACGGGAAACGCAAGATCAGACGGCTCCCGACGTTGCTCGATATGACCCAGGGGAGGAGCAGCGGGATCAGGGCTGCGCCCGCCTCGGTCGCGCCGACACCGAAGCTCGTCTGCACGAAGAGCGGAATGAACGTCAGACTGCCGAACACGGCGAACCCCGCCGCGAACGCCTGTCCACAGGCCGCAAAGAACAGGCGATCGCCGAACAGATCGACCGGCACGATGGGATCATCCGCGCTCCGCTCGACACGCCAGAGCGTGATCCACAGCACCGCGGCGACCACGACCAACACCCACGTCGACGGCGAGCGCCACGCGCCGACGCGGTCCATCGCGAGCAACGCCAGCAACAGCGACACGATCCCGCCGACCAGCGCGATTGCCCCCCGGTAGTCGATTCGTCCACCGCCGCGATGGCTCGTATCCGTCCACACAAGCAGCAGGACGGTCGTCGCCAGGAGACCGGCGGGAAGGTTCAGCAAGAACACCCACCGCCAGGAGAGCCCGTCGACGAGCAAGCCGCCGACCACCGGACCGAGGATCGATGCCAGGCCCCATACGCTCGCGAACAGGCCCTGCACACGCGCTCGCTGCTCGAACGAATAGACTTCGCCGATGATCGCGAAGATGAGCGGCATCAACCCGCCGGCGCCGATACCCTGGAGGATCCGGTAGACGATCAGCTCGGTCATGTCGCGCGCGATGCCGCAGAGCAGCGACCCGGTCAGGAAGATCGCCATGGCGGCGATGTAGATGCGCCGCCGGCCAAACAGGTCGGAGAGCTTGCCGAACACGGCGATGCTCGCGGTGAACGACAGCATGAAGCCGGAGAACACCCACGAGAACGTCGATAGGCCGCCGAGCTGGGCGACGATCGTCGGCATCGCCGTGGTGACGAACGTCGTCTCGGTCGCCGCGAGGAAGAGGCTCAGCATGAGCGCGCCCGTGATGACGTGAAGCCGAGCCCCGGCCGGTTCCTCGCCAACGGGAGCTGCAGACGCGACGCGCTGCTCCACCCTCTTCTCCGATCGGCGCATCGCTTCCATGGCGGAGGTCAACTTGCTCGATGAGGTGGCTCGTGTCGAGAAAGCCGGTTCTGGAAGACCGCTATGGAAACTCGCACCGAGTGAAGGGACGATGTGGGGTCTATAGGGAGTCTTCCCTATAGACGCGAGTATGAGCGGCGAGTCATCGTACCTCGTACTCTAGGCGGCGCCGCGGCCTGGTCGGTAGCTCAATACATCAAGGGAGGATTCCTCGATGGCAACAGTGCGCTTGGTCGTGAACTTTCAGGTGAAGCCGGGTCGATACACCGATCTTCTCGAGGGCTTGAAAGCCGTCAAGAAGAACCTCGAGCGTCTGGGCTCGAAGTTCTACGTCAACCGCGTCGCGGTCGGTAACGATGTCGGGCATCTGATCGCGGTTGGGCAACACGCCGACTTTGCCGCCTATGCGAAGGCCGCATCCGACGCGGAACTGATCAAGCTCGTCGAGGCGATGCGCAACAATCCCAACCCGCCGTGGGAAAGCCTCACAACGAGTCTCGTCGAAGAGGTTTCGCTATAGCCGGGAGCTGATTCGCAACTCCCGGGTCGTGCCCCGCTGGGCGCTTCTGTTCGCGCCCAGGCCGCACCGACCTGAATCTGCCGCCTCCCGCGGCCTACCGCTTCTGGTCGACCCACCGCTGCGAGCCTGGTCTCTCGAGACCAACGTTGCTAGCAGTCGTGCTCGTGCCGACAACCGGCATTCGATGACGAAGCATCAGCAAGGGATCGATTCGAGGAGGTGAGCATGCCGGCGGACGAGTTCTTTGCCGATGGCCCAGCCGAGGTAGGTCTCGACCCGAACAAGGTCCAAGCGCTGATGGATCGCGCCGAGCGCGATGTGAGAGACGGCATTCTTCCCGCCTGCCAAGTGGCGATCGCTCGCAACGGGAAAATCGCCGCGATGCGGACCTTCGGCCGTGCCGTGCAAGGCGGCGCGGAGAAGCCGGCGACGAATGAGACCGTCTTCGTCGCGATGTCCGCGACCAAAGCGATCACTTCCTCGGCTCTCTGGCTGCTCATCCAGGAAGGAAGGATCCGTCCCGCGGACAAGATCGTCGACTACGTGCCCGAGTACGGAACCAACGACAAAGCATCGACGACGATCGAGCATCTGTTGATTCACACCGCCGGCATTCCTACAGCCCCCGGCTCGTTCAAGGATTGGGGCGATCGCAAGAGACGGCTGGAGCGGTTCGCGCAGTGGCGACCCGTGAATCCTCCAGGCGAAAGCTTCGCTTACCACATCCACGCCAACTACTGGCCGATCGCCGAAGCGTTGGAGCGCATCACGGGGAAGCGACTCGGCGAGTTCGTTCGCGAGCGCATCGCCGAACCGCTCGGACTGCCCGATCTGCGGATCGGACTACCCCGTCCGATCCAGCACCGCATGGCCGACGTGGAGTGGGTCGGCGAACCGGCCAAGGATGAGGAGTATCGAAAGCTCGGCATCACGCCGCCGCGCGCCAACCTGGACTCCATCACCGAAGACGCGGTGCTGGAAATGAATCACCCCGATCTGCGCGAAATGGATTTTCCGGCGGGAGGCCTGATGACCACGGCGGGCGATATCGCGCTCTTCTACCAGGCGCTGCTGAACGACGGTCGGGCGCGGGATGGCACGCGCATTTGGCAGTCGGACATGCTGCGCGAGGCGCGGCGGATTCGCAGCGGAGATCTCATCGATCCGGCGCGCGGGATCCGGGCGAATCGTGCGCTCGGAATCGTCATCGCTGGCGACGACGGTAAGGCGAACCTGCGTGGCTTCGGACGCACGAACTCGGCGGACGCCTTCGGCCATCCCGGCTTCGGCGGCCAGATGGGATGGGCCGATCCGGCGACGGGAATCTCCTTCGGCTATCTGACCAACGGCTACGACAGAAACGACCTCCGCGAGGGCCGCCGAAGCGTTGCGGTGTGCAGCTTGGCGGGCTCGTGTGCCACATGACTCGGCCGGCGTCGGGTGTGGACCGCGCGATCACGTCGCGGATCCGCGGGCGGCGTCCCAACGAGCTTCGCGCGGAAAAGGTACGCGCCGAGGGCTGACGGCAGATCGCTCCAGATCGCGCGTCGCTTCAAACGCCGATCTGTTCGGAGGCGTTCTTGTGTCCCGACCATTTGGGCAAGCCATCGGCCATGTCCACGACCCGCTGGCCGTAGAATATGTGACAGGTCGGCCGGAACGCTTCGGGCACCTCGCCTGCCTCCGCGAAATCGAACAGCGTCGGAAACGCGAGCCACATGTGGCGGCCTTCGTCAGCGATGGGCGTGCCGCAGAGCGCGCAGCTCACCTTGCACGGCGCCACCCGCTCGGCGCGGTCGAGGGTGACGGAATAGAAACGAAGATGCTCGATCCCGCGGGTCATCCGGACATGGCGCTTGTGGAAGATCGCGGCCCATTGCATTGGCGCGCCGTGCAACGACTGGCAGGTCCGGCAATGGCAGATCTTGGCATCGACCGGATCGGCGCTCACCTCGTAGCGGACCGCGCCGCAATGACAGCTTGCCCGGTAACGCGGCGTGAACGCATCGTCGTCAAGGCGGGCGTATTCGGGGCCGAGGTCGCGCATTCGAGCTTCCCGTCACTGATCTCCGCGAACGACCACCGGACATTCTGGCTGTTGACCCACTAAAAATGCGCTGAATGCCGAGTTTCGAAGCGTGTCGAGCGCCATGCTCGGTTCGGCTTCGGCCGGCACCCGGCCGTCGATGTTGTGCACGACGAGTGTCGGCGACCCGAGATCCCGAACCACATCGCGGAAGAGACGTTTCCCGCTCCCCGCGAATAGCCTGGCGCAACTGCGGAGATGCCGGGGCCGCCCCCGACGATGAGCGCAACGTCCTCTCCCGATTGTTGGTCCGGTTTTTCCGATTGGGTCATGTTCGCGCTCCGCAACAAAAGGTGATGTCGAGACGAATCTAATCCCTCTCCTGCATAGATAGAATGGTTGCTTTAGAAAACCACATGGTCTTATCCTGAAATCTTCAGATCGAGGAGAGACCGAGCATGAAACCCGTTTGTCTGGTGATCGGCGCCGGTGCAGGGATTGGTGGGAACGTCGCGCGACGCTTCGCACAAGCGGGCTATCACGCGTGTCTGTGCCGACGCAGCGATCTGGATGGGCTGAATCGGATGGTCGACTCGATCAATGACGAAGGAGGCTCGGCAACCGGATTTCTCCTCAACGCGGTAGAGGCCAACAGCATTGAAGAGCGGGTTGCCGCCATCGAGGCGGACATCGGTCCGATCGAGGTCGTCGTCTACAACCTGGGCGCCCAGATCGGCGACCGGGCGCTTGGCGATACGTCTCTCAAGACATTCGAAACGGGATGGCGGCTCGGCACGTTCGGCCTGTTTCGTCTTGCATCGGTCGTTTGCCCGCTGATGGCGGGGCGCGGCAAAGGGACGATTCTGGTGACTTCGTCGACGGCAGCAATGCGCGGCAACGGCGGCCAACATTCCCATGCGGCCGCGATGGGCGGACGACGCATGCTGTGCCAATCGCTCAACGCGGAGTTCGCTTCGAAGGGAATTCACGTCGTGCACATCGTCATCGACGGCGCAGTGGATGCGCCCGACACGTTGGGAAAGATGCTCGGCCCGGAGCGCTTCCAGCAACTGAGAGAAACCCGAGGCAACGAACACGACGGGCTCATGCTTCCCGCCAAAATCGCGGACACCTATCTCCACCTCGCGCAGCAACATCGATCCACGTGGACGCACGAGCTCGACATGCGGTCGTTTTCGGATCGCCCCTGGTGGAATCACTGAGTCGGATCCTGGGAGTGAACCCGACGTAGGGACAATCCCGGATTGAAGGAACCCCCGACCAGGCGTTACGACATCTCAGCGCAGCCAAACATGCACAGATCTGAAAACATCAAAAGCAGGTCGTCCGTGCCGGACGCGATGCGAGCCGCTGCTCTGAGTGAGCGCGAGGAAATGCTTGTCGACGAGATCCGATTCGCGGGCGAGGCACCGTCGTATCGTCGGCGCCAGGAAACGGAAGTAGAGCTTTGCGACATCCGTCGCAGTCTCGAGCTTCTGGGTTTTACACGCACACTTCCCCCGAGCTGATTGGATGTTCTCCCCGGCCGGAAAGCGGCCGGCCCCTTTCGATTTGAGGGCCTTCGCAACGCCGTCCACCGCTCCCTCGGCTCCCCATGCGTTCATTCAAGTCAATGCTCAATCGTTACTTGCTACCGACCATCGTTAACCTCGGAAGCAGCGCGGTGAATTTCTCAGCCTGCGCGTTTTGCTTCTTCATGGGGCGTCCCCCAAGAAGTGCTGCATAGTTCATATCTTCTCCATAGAAGGCAGTGGTGTCCGCGTCATCGCTCGTGATACTTCCCCCCGATATGGACGCACCGGCATAAGCACCTTCCGTTTTGCTATACGCGACCACGCCATAGTTTGAGGCGTCGAAGCCCTTATCGAACGTGCCGGCCGCTACACTTGCATCCGCACCCAAGGAGAACGTCCCTTTCTTCAGCGCGTTCTCGGCTTGCTCATTGACGAGAAACAGGACGACATCCGACGACTTGCCGCCCAGCTGGGCGCCAAAACTCACCGCATTCATCTTTACAAAGGCAGGAGTCGTCCAGCCGTTGTTTTCCCTACAACTTGCAACACCAACTCCATGAGTGCCCCCCACGACGACGGCTCCCGTCATGAGATCCGGAAGCACCACGATGCACCGAGCTTTTCCGAGCACGCTCGATGGCACGTGCCCATGCGTCCCTTTGATCATCCCCTCATAGACGTCAGTCGATTTTCGCAAAGTGGCGCCGGCGTCGATCTTCTCGTGCGCGGCTTCTTCTTTCGCGCCCTCGGATGCTTCTGCTACAGCCATGCCCGCTCCTACGCACGAGATGCCCGCAGAGATAAGCAACGCAACTAGCCCTCTCATTCCAAGTCCCTTCGCTTTCATACTGCTCCCCTTTTTAGCCCGTCGAATCGACTCGCACGTCTCTCGTCGTCGACTAGAGCCGCGCCCGGTCGAAGATCGTCCTTTCTTCCGACAGGCGCGCCGACGGGCTCGCCCACTTCAGAAATGTCGGAAGGTAGTCGTCCTTCGCTTCGAGAAGCTTCAGTTTCTTCAGCTGATGTGGATAGTTCCTTACGAGCTCACCGTCCGTCGGGATCAGCGCGGGTTCGGAGTCGACGACGTCGACGTGATTCGCGCTGTGCGACGGAACGAGGCTAAGCACCCGCTCCGAGCTCGCCTGCATCTTCATGCGCTCACCACTTTTTCCGAACCTTACCCGACGGACCGTCGCGCTGCGCGTACTCAGAAGAAAGGACATTGTCGCCATCATTGGCTCGGAATGCGCGACGCACAATGCGGGAAATCCCTCATACGAAGAGGATCTCGGAGACTTCGATTCGTTGAGGATCAGAGCTTCCCTAGGGGTTTCTCCCGATTTCATCCACGCGCCGATTCCCCCGATAGTGCGGCCAAGGTCCATGGTAGTCACGCTCATGAGTCGGCTGTCTATCGGTCTGCTGATCGTCATCCTCGTCGGAATTGCTTTGGTCGTTGCGTGGCCAGTGATCTTGATCGGAGCCATGGTACTAGCTTTCTCGAAAGGTGCGGACGCTTGGAAGAGACCGCCAGTGCGGCTGTCGCGCGTGTAAGGGAGTCCCCTCACTAGCATGCATCAGGCTCGGGCCTTATTGCAGGAGCTGCTGAGGGAAGCATCGCTTCCTCAAGCGGGGCGGCGGGCCGGATAAAACTTGGAGGTCATCATGAGCAGTGGCACAACGGACAAAGTCAAAGGGCGTGTGAAGGAAGCTGTCGGCGCTTTGACTGGCGACAATAAGCTGAAGAACGAAGGCAAGGCCGATCAAGCCATCGGCGGTGCTAAGAATGCGGCCGAGAAGGTTTTGGATAGGGCCAAAGACTTGGTCGAAGGCCGCTAGAACGCGCGGTTAAGAAAGTACGAGGAAAGCAATGCGAGCAATCTGGGCTCGCCGCGGCACGGAGCTGTTCAAGCGCGCCGGGGCCGAGGACATTTCGTACACCGGCGAAGCCAAGGCCGCGGGATCGAACAACTACACGAGCTCTCGGTAAGCCGGCCGTGATTCCACCGCCGGATGAAGAGAAGGACATGAAGACGGCGATCGGTGCCGCGCGCGCAAAGGCAGCGCGCAGCGAGATGTTGTAGTCGCGTTTGCGACGACATGCGGGGACACGACCATGGCCAACAAAGACGTCGACAACGACCTCTCCTTCTCGGGAGCGTTGCAGCAAGTCGTCGAGACCAGTCAGCACGTGATGCTGGCGCACATCTCCTCGCTCCGCCTCGAAGTGAAGGAGGACGTTGGTCGCGCCCTGAGCAGCCTCTTTCTCATCGGTGCAGGCATCGTCCTCATCAACGGTGCCTGGCTCTCGCTGATGGCATTCGTGCTCCGGGGACTCAACGACCAACTGTCCCTGCTCGCCAGCCTGGCGATCATCGGAAGCTTCACTGGGCTGATCGGAGCAGGGCTCGCGCTCGCAGGAGTCCAGCGGCTACGCCAGCCAAGGGTCGAACCCGACGCTGCGCAGATCAAGCGCGCCGATTCGGCCCTTTGAACGGAACGTCGCTGAGCGATCGGAGGAACCGAGACGATGAATGCCATTCGCGTGCTGGAGAACGATCATCGAAAGGTAGAGGGTTTGTTCGAGAGATACCGCACGGCGTCGGGCGGAAAGCGGCAGATCGTCGAGGACATTACGAGAGAGCTTTCCATCCACATGGCGGCCGAGGAAAAGGAATTCTACCCGGTCATACGAACCGCGATCCCCGACGGGGAATCGCTCGTCGAAGACGCGGTCAAGGAGCATCAAGAAGCCAAGGGGCTTCTTGCCGAATTGGCCAAGCTCGATTTCGGCACCTTCGACATGGACGCCAAGATCGCGACGCTGAGAAAGGCGATCGAGCATCACGTCAAGGATGAGGAAGAAGAGATCTTCCCAAAGGTGGCGGAGGCGCTCGGAACGAAGCGTGTCGACGAACTCGGCTCCCGGATCGAGAGGGCGAAGAAGTCCGCGCCAACGCGCCCGGACCCAGCCGCTGCGGCACATTCTCCGGGCACTTCGTTGACCGGAACCGCCTCGGCGGCTGCCGATCGACTCACCAACTACTTCAGCCCGGAGAAGCGAAAGCCAACCCGCAAAAGCTCGGTGAGCAGTCATCCGCGCTCGCCGAAGGCAGGGCGATCGAGAGAAGTCTCTGCCAAGTCGCGCCCGAGCAAGACCAAGCCGTCGATCTCGGCCCGGAGCTCCAAATCGGTGGCAAGGAAAGCAAAGCATCGGTAACTGGCCGCCGCATGCGACCGTTGACGGAAAGGAATCGTAGATGAGCGAGCCCGATTCCGAAGAGCACGCGGCGGCGATCCGCGAAGTCGAGGAGAGTCAGCAGGAGCTCAGTCAGGCACTGGGCGAACTCGAGGGCGTGGTCCGGAGCAGCGTCGATCCGGCGAAGTGGATCACGGACCGACCTCTGCCATGGATACTGGGCGGCCTCGTTCTGGGCTTTTGGTTCGGCACCAAACGGTAGGCGCACCGCTCGCTGTGAGCCGAGAAGGAGACACGATGGTACAGGAGAACACGATGGAACAGGACACCACGCAGAGCGCCGGAAACGGCGGCAGTACGACGATGGAGGAAATCACTCGGGGGGTCGATTCCGCGTCTGCGTCCCTCGAGAACCTCGACCGGCGGCTCCGCCCCTACATCGAGGCACATCCGTTCGTCGCGGTGGGACTCGCGGCGGCTGCGGGCTTTTTGATCGGCCGGCTGGTGTCCAGACTATGAGCGAAGAAGTCATCGTACGGAACCCATACTGGAGCCTGGCAGCGGCTGCCGGCGCCGGATACCTCCTCGGGGGGGGCCTTCTTCCTCGCCGCCTGGTCGGCCTTCTTCTCGCGACGAGCGGGCAAATGGCGATGACCGCCGTTCTTCGGGAACTAATCTCGAGCCAGACAAACGTCGCTTCGGCCTTCCGGCCCTACAAATCGGTCGGCTGATTCCCGACCAATGGAGACATCATGAGCACAGCGGACCTGCTTCCCAGCAAAGACGACATCGTGGACACGCTGCGACAACTGACCGGCCGCAGCAATCCGCCGGGACACCTGCTAGCCGGATTTGGCATCTTCGCCGCCGGGATCCTCGCCGGGGCCGCGCTCGCGGTCCTGTTCGCGCCGAAGCCGGGCGCCGAGCTGCGCCAAGAGATTGGCGCACGAGTCGGCGATTTTCGCGACAAGATCACCAAGGCCGAACACTTGGCGCGGGCGACTCCAGCAAACCTGCGTGAGCGCCCCCAACAAGATCGAGGGAGAATTCAATTCGCGGACGATCGACCTGAGAAGGACTGCCGCCGCGACGGCCGTGGTGATCGGCATGGTGGCATTGGCTGCTCTCGCCTACCGGCTGATCGACGTCTTTCTCCTGCTCTTCATCGGCATCGCGATCGCCGCGGCGCTCCAGCCCTCGCACGTGAGGCTGTGTCGCTGGGGCGTCCCGAAGGGACTCGCGGTGCTGCTGATCTACCTCTTGTTCTTCGTTGGGCTCGTGTTGATCGCGCTCGTTGTCGGGCCGGCGTTGATCGAGCAGATCCGCACTTTCGCGGTCGATTTGCCTCAGACCTATGCGACCCTGCGCTCGCGCCTGCAGACGAGTGCGATCGGTGCGGTACAGCTGTTTGGGCAGCGGCTGCCGACATTCGAACGCTCGACGGACGCCGTCTTCGCCGAGTTGTCTCAGGACGTCGTCGGAATCACGACGAGCGTCGTTCACCTCTTCGCATACTTCGTGACCGTTCTCGCCGTCGCCTTTTACTGGACGATGGAATTGCCACGGTTCGAGCGGCTGACAGTGTCCCTACTGCCGGTCGAGCGGCGAGCGCATGTGCTCAATGTCTGGCACGAGATCGAGTCCAAGCTGGGCGGCTATCTTCGGGCGCAGGGGCTGGCGATGCTGACCATCGGAATGGCGTCGGCGATCGGCTACGCGCTGATCGGCCTGCCAAACGTTCTGGCACTCGGATTTCTCGCGGGTCTGCTCGAGGCCGTGCCGTTGATCGGACCCACCCTCGCTTCCGTGCCTGCCGTCCTCGTCGCCCTCCCGCTCGGCTTGAACATCGTCCTCATGGTGATCGGGTTCTCAGTGGTCGTCCAAGTCACCGAGAACAACGTGCTCATTCCTCGGATCATGCATAGAGCGGTTGGCGTGAGCGCCCTCGTCGGCATCTTGGCGGTGCTCGCTTTCGGCACCCTGTACGGCCTGCTCGGGGTCTTCATCGCGATTCCGATGACGGCGGTCATCCAGGTGGTGCTCGAGAGCATGGTGGTCGACGCGGCCCGCGCAGGGGCCGAGGACTCGATCAGGGTCCGTGGGCGGGTCTTCGCGCACGCCTGTCGGCTCTTCGGCAACAAGCGCGCATCCGACTCCGGGCGCGCGAGAGTCGCATGGGCATCGACCCCGCGACGGCCGACCATGTGGCCGATGCGGTGGATCAGCAAATCGAGGAGGCGGGAGCACAGGTCGAAAGGATCATCTCGGCCGCAGAGGAGACTTCGGAGCCGTTAGCCGCCAGGGAACGCGCCGCAATCGTCGACAAGCTGGAGGGCGCGACGGAAGACGTCGAGCAGGCCGTGGAGCGAGTGGAAACGGTCATCGCAGCAAGCGCGGATTCGCAGGCACCCCTCGACGACCTGGAGCGGGCCACGCAACAATTCGAGGACGCGGTACACGATGCATCCACGAACGGCGCCTCTCGGGTGAGCCTTCTCATGGAACCGGGAGCGGCGGAGAGCGCGGGATCGAGCACTGCTGCCGCCCTTGGAAGCGGGGACCGCGATGGATCCGCGCATGAAATCAAATCCGGAAAGTAGGGCGCCTTCCTACAGGCACAGAGCGCGCACGACAGTTCTGGGGAAAACGGCGCCGAACGGCTTTAGCGCGCTTGCCAGGTCGGCCGTAGAATTTGCAGCACCCGTAGAATTTTCAACACCGCGTCTTCGAGTTCCGGGACCGTCTGGAATCGTTGCGCCGCTATTTGCGGGCTGGGCTCCTGAATGGGGTATTCGACGGGCACTCCGCCGTCAGTGACGCGCGTTCGATGCTTCCAGGCCGCGATGCGGATGCCGCTTGTGCCTTCGTATGCCAGGACTTGATAGCCCGCGATCGACAGGAGGAGCGGTTCTTCTTCCGCGCGTCCGTTGTCGGCCGTGTTCAACAAGGTATCCCCCCAGTCATTCGGCAAGCCCGAGTTGCCCCCGAGCTCCCCTACGGCGCGCGTCTGGGCCGGAGTCACAAGACAGTCCAGACGATCAGCACTAGCAGCGGAGGGGTTATCCACACGGCCATGCCGATCCAGAATCCCAGATCCTTCTTCGTCAGCGCGGCCGGCTCTGCGACGAATGGGCGGCGTATGTTCGGCGGCACGATTGCCATCGCTGAATCCTCCTGCAAAGCAAACGAGCGACGACAGGTTCGGTTGCCCGGACGAATCGCCGGCGGCCTCCATCCGGTCTCCTAGAGATCGTGCATGGCGGCTGCGTGCCGCTCGCGATTGGCGTAGCGAGCTTCATCGCTCACTGTGCGCTCGAACGCTGCCCGTCGCCGCGCTCGAGCACCTCGACACTCACCTTCTTCCTTCCGAAGCGCTTCGCTTCGGCGTCATTGGCGATGTAGATGTCGATCTCGCGCCCTTTGATCTCACGCCCGGTGTCCGTGACGGTGTACTCGCCGTCGTACTGGCCGGTGCCCTGCACACGGACGCGAGAGCCGATCGGTAACACCTTCGGATCGGCGGCGACGATCCCCTTGCGCGTCTGTGCGCCGGATGCTGTCTCGCCTTCGATCGAGTATGCGGTCGCCTCAAACGGCACGGTAGGGATCTCAGCCTTCGGTGGCGCGGGAGCCGGCGGCGGCGCAGGAGCCGGCGGTGGAGCGAACGGAGTGCAGCCCCATACGGCGAGTACCGCCACGAGCAGACCGACGCGATAGCCGGATTTCTTCATAGATCCAAACCGACACCGCTTGTGCAGCGATCGAATCTACAATCGTCCGGTGAGGAGCATGACAATCAAGACAAGGAAGACGATTCCGCCGATTCCAAGTCCACCACTCGGACCATAAGCGTAATAGCCGCCGCCACCGCCGAACAGCAAAAGCAATATCAGGATTAGTAGCAAAGGTGACATAGTGCCTCCTTCTTAGCGCTTTCGCGCATTGGTGGTCGTTGGTTATCCGGCGTTGATCGCGATGCGCCTCGGCTTCGCCCTCTCCGCCTTGGGCAGCTCGAGCTCGAGCACACCGTTCGTCACGCTGGCCCGGATTCGCTCGACGTCGATATCGCTCGAGATCGTGAATCGCCGCAGATAGTTTCCTACATTGTACTCTGTGTAGACCGGTTCGAGGTCCTTGTAGTCATCTACCCCGACGCGTCCCTCGATCGTCAGGATACCGTCGGCAAGGTTCACACTGAGCTGCTTCCCGTCGACGCTCGGCATGTCCGCCCACAGCCAGAGGCTATCGCCGGTCTCATAGATGTCGACGTCAGGATGATAGTGGCGACCCGGCCGAGTGGTCTCCTCGCCCTTCACCTCTTGCTTGTTTCGCACTGTGATTTCCTGGTCCGTCATGGAATTCTCCATTCCGGAAGAGTGCCGAACGCACTCCTCCCTCACGCCGCTTTGACGTTGATCTGGCGTGGCTTGGCTTCCTCGCTTTTGGGAATGCGAATCGTCAGCATGCCGTGTTTGCACGCCGCCTGAGCTCGCGCCACGTCGAGGTCGGCGGGAAGCTGCAGCGACCGTGAGAACTCGCCGCCCGATCGCTCTCGGCGATGGAAGCTGCCTTCCCCCGGTGTTTTGATGTCTCGCTTGCCGGAGACCCGCAACGTACGGCTTTGGGTCTCGATCTCCAGGTCCTCGGCCGCCACACCTGGAACTTCCATGCGCAACACGTACCCCTCGCGATCTGTGAAAACGTTGATCGCCGGGTACACTCCACGGCCCGATGGGCCGAGATCTAGCCCGAATGGTCTTTCGAACCTGCTGCCGAGCTCGCGTTGCAGCGCCAGTAGCGCGTCGACAGGATCGAATTCCGATGAATATCGCATCTGAACGACCTCCTTCTTCTTGATTCCGTACTTCGGCTTGCGCGCCGTCGGACTGAGTAAAGCTCCGAACGGCCCAGAGCGCCATCAGAGGAATCCCCTATGTGCACTGAGCGGCACCGAGCATCTCACCGGATGCAGTAGGGCGAATCCCTACGCTGCCTTACAGCGCGAGGTCCAGCGTGCGCACCTTCTGAAAGCGCTGCGCCACGTCCTCCCAATTGACCACCTTCCAGAAGGCCGTGACCCAGTCGCCTTTGACGTTTTGATACTGCAGGTAGTAGGCATGCTCCCACATGTCGAGGACCAGCAGCGGCACGGTGCCGTTGCCGATGTTGCCCTGGTGGTCGTAGACCTGCTCCACGACCAGGCGCTGGCCGACGGGCTCCCACGCCATGGCCCCCCAGCCCGAGCCCTGCACGTTGAGCGCCGCTTCCGTCAGCTGACTCTTGAGCGCGTCGAACGAACCGAACGACTCTTGGATGGCCGCGGCCAGCTCGACCCGCTGGTTGCCCGCCGCCGTGCGGGCTCATGTTGCGCCAGAAGAGTGAGTGCAGCACGTGCCCGGAGACATGAAAGGCGAGGTTCTTTTGCAGCTGGTTGATCGCCTCGAAGTCCCGCTGCTCGCGTGCCGCAGCGAGCTTCTCGAGGGTCGCGTTCGCGCCGGCGACGTAGGCGGCGTGATGTTTACCATGATGCAGCTCGAGCAGCCGCGCGGAGTAGTGTGGCTCCAGCGCCGAGTAGCCGTACGGCAGTTCAGGCAGTTCATACTTCTTCATCGTCTCTCTCTCCGTTGGAAGTGAGCTTACTTGTCCTTCGCATTCTCGACCGCCTGGTCGACCTTCTTTCCAGCTTTTTCCACGGGTCCTTCGGGATTGAGCTTTTCCTTCACCGAGTCGATCGTCTGGTCGACCTTCTTGCCAGCCTGCTCGACCGGCCCTTCGCTCTTACACCCAACGCCCACTAACGCGCCCCCTAGCACCAGCAACGCGCTGCCCAGAAGCCTGATCATTTTTTGTTGAAATCGACTGCATGTGAACATGTTTGCTTCTTCCTTTCTTTACGAGAACCACAATCCGCTACATGCGCACACATTCGAACCTGAGATTCCGACTGCCATCAGCATTGTTGACTACAACCGTAGACCGCGCATTGGCATTGAATCCCATGCAATACCGTTGTGCTTGGTTGGCCGCTTCGATCAAGCCGCCGTCGTCGCGATAGGGATAGCTGACGACTTGCTGAGCGGGCGGCATGACGACGGTAGCCGGGGCCGACATCACGGTACGCGGTTGATCGCAGAAGAAGGTGACATGTCGACCGTCAGACTGTGTAACGATGTCTGAAGATGTCGGCCACGCGCTGTATCGCGCGCAGTAGCTGTCGGCTTGGCTCGTGGCTTCCACTAGCCCCTGATCGTCGCTGTAGACGTAGCTTACCGTTGGTTTGCTTGCGGTTGTTTGCACGGCCGGCTGGCGGAACCCGGCGCAGGAGGCAAGAGTCGCCGCCAACACGATGGCGGTCGAGCGCACCAGGTCCTGGGCGCTAACACGAGTGATTTGCAGCATGGTTCACGTTTCCTCTCTATTGTCGGGAGCAATGAGAATCACGCCTCAGTAAGGCGCAGAACGGCACAAAGCGCGATGAGGAAAGTCCCCTATCCGGACCCCTGGTTGTCGCGCAGGAGGCGATCTCGTCGACCCGTGAGAACCTGCGGACGTCAGAGCTCTAGAATGCCGGGGGATTGAATGGCAGACGGCGGCTCGAAATGACGATAGAAGAGCCGCTTCACGAGCTCTGCGGAGAAGATGTACATCGCCACGATGAGCGCGAGCAGAGCCAGAAACAAGGGCGGCACGGGCGTCAAGCCCATTAGGGGAGCGAAAGGTAGGTACGGCAGCACCAACGTGATCATGACCACGCCCAGGGTTGCCAGGAGCAGATGTTTGCCTGGTCTGCTCCGGAAGAAGGGGCGGCGACTGCGGACTACCAGTACCACCAGAGCGGCGGAGAGCACCGATTCCACGAACCAGCCAGTGCGGAACTGCTCGGGACCGGCACGGAGGATGTAGAAGCAGCGCGCCGAAGGTCAGGTAGTCGAAGATCGAGCTCAGTATCGCCAAAGGTCAGCATGAAGGATCGGATGAAGCTAATGTCCCACCGCCGGGGCGTGTTCAGCATCTCGACATCCACGCTGTCGCTGGCAATGGTCATCTCCGGCATGTCGGTGAGCAGGTTGGTGAGCAGGATCTGCTTGGGTAACAGTGGCAGGAACGGCAGCAGCAGCGAGGCGCCCGCCATGCTGAACATGTTGCCGAAGTTCGCGCTGGTGGCCATCAAGCACGTACTTCAGCGTGTTGGCGAAGGTGGTGCGGCCCTCTCGTACGCCGTCGATCAACACGTCCAGGTTTTTCTCGAGCAGCACGATGTCGGCGACCTGCTTGGCCACGTCGACGGCGCCCTCCACGGACAGGCCGACGTCCGCGGCGTGCAGGGCCGAGGCGTCGTTGATCCCGTCTCCCATGTAGCCGACGACGTGCCCCGCTTTACGCAGAGCTAGGATGAGGCGCTCCTTCTGGTTGGGCTCCACCTCGGCGAAGACGTCCACCTGGCTGACCCGGTTGAGGAGCGCGCCGTCACTCATTTGCCCCAGCTCGCGCCCCGACAACACCCGAGCCTCACCGAGCCCGATCTTTCGCGCGACGGTCGCTGCGATCAAGGCGTTGTCCCCGGTGATGACCTTGAGGCTCACGCCGAGCTCGCGTAGCCGGCGGATGGTTGTCTCGATGCCGGGCTTGGGCGGGTCGGAAAACAAGATGAAGCCGAGAAAGCTCATGTCGGCTTCACTGTCTTTGCTGATCCGGGTCTCGGCGCCGAGACTCTTACGGGCAAGCCCCAGAGTGCGTTGGCCACTCGAGCTGTGCTGCGCGAACAGCGCGTCAATCCGCTCCCGCACGGTCGCCAGCGGCACCTGAACCCCCGTGGCGTCCTCGGCCGTGGTGCACACCTCCAGAACCTGGGCCAGGGCACCCTTGGTGATCATGACGGTCCCATCGGGACCGGCGGCCAGGATAGAGAGGCGCTTGCGCAGGAAGTCGTACGGGCACCTCGTCCAGCTTCTTCCAGGCCGAGATGTCGATGCCGCCGTGGTTGCGGATCGCGGCGTCGATGGGACTCGAGAAGCCCGTCTGGAAGCAGGCATTGAGGTAGGCATAAAGGAGAGCGAGATCGCTCTCCTGCCCGCCCAAGTCGGTGGCGGACTGCAGCGTGACCACTCCCTCCGTAATGGTGCCTGTCTTGTCTGTACACAGCACGTTCATGCTGCCGAAGTTCTCGATGGCGGCGAGCCGCTTGACGATGACCTTGTGTTCGGCCATGCGGCGCGCCCCCTGCGCAAGGTTGATGCTGACGATCGCCGGAAGGAGTTGCGGGGTCAGTCCCACGGCCAGCGCCATCGAGAACAGGAATGAGTCGAGCACGGGCCGGTGCAGGTAGACGTTGAAGGCGAAGATGCCAATCACCAACAACAGGGTGACTTCCAGGAGCAGATAGCCGAAGCGCCGCACCCCGCGCTCGAAGTCGGTCTCGGGCGGGCGCAGCTTCAGGCGATCCGCAACGGCACCGAACTCAGTGTCCCTTCCGATCGCGACCACCACGGCCGTGGCGGTGCCGGAGACCATGTGTGTGCCCATGAAGATGGCGTTTGTTCGCTTGCCGAGGGGCGTGTCGGCCGCCAGGATCGCCACGGCCTTCTCTGCCGGGAAAGTCTCTCCGGTGAGGGTCGCTTCGTCCGCGAAGAGGTCCCGCGCTTCCAGGAGCAGGCAGTCGGCCGGCGCCTCGGCGCCGGCCGAGAGGAACACCACGTCGCCCGGGACCACGTCGGCTAGCGGAACATCGTGCGGGGCACCATCCCGCAACACTCGCGCCTTGACCTCGACGAGCGAGAGGAGCTTCTCGACCGCTCCAGCCGCTCCCCGCTCCTGCCAGAAGCCGAGCAACCCACTCACCACCACGATGCCGAGGATGATCGCGGCATCCGTGGTGTCGCGAAGGAAGAGCGAGATCACGGTGGCAACAAGGAGCAGGAGCACGATGGGGCTCGAAAATTGCCCTAGGAGGAGGGTAACGGTGTCCGTGCGCTTCTTGGGTACCAGTCGACGAGCGGCGTAACGCTTCAGCCGAGACGCAGCCTCGGCAGTCGACAGACCCTCTGGTGTCGTCTTCAGCCGTCCAAGGACCTGCGCCGCGGACAGGCTCCAGAATGGCGAAGTTTGCTGCTCCATGGACCGACGTCCTCGTCTACTCTACTGCACGTGGCTCTGCACCACGTTCGGTCTGGTGCGGATGCTGATCTGTCGGATTTCGTGTTCCCCTTCTGAGAGGCGGCCTCAGCGGTCTTCAAAACCCCCGATGCGAGCCATACATGGCGGGCTAAGTCGTGCTGCTGAAAGGGGAAATCCAGCGAGCTTCTGCGCTGGATATCACTCGGCATCCCCGCTTTTCCCTCGCGAACAACCTCCTGAACAATCTCTCGGCGCGCGATCAGCTCCTCATGGCCGGGCATCGTGCGCGCCGCTGCCCTATTCCCCTTGAGCGCGAGGCTAGCTAGCGTAACCGCATGGAGACCGCCGACCGCGTCCTCGACAGCCACCTCCGCGAAACTTTCGAGCCTGACTGGGAGGTCGTGATCCTCGGCGCCGGCGTCGGCGGCATCTACCAGATCAAGCGGCTCGTCGACCTAGGCGTGAAGGCAACGGTGCTCGACCTCTCACCCGACCTCGGCGGCACCTGGTACTGGAACCGCTATCCGGGCGCACGCTTCGACTCGGAGAGCTACACCTACGGATACTCCTTCTCGAAGGAGCTACTCGACGAGTGGCACTGGACGGAACGCTTCAGCGGGCAACCTGAGAATCTTCGCTATCTGAACTACGTCGCGGACAAGTTCGACCTCCGCAGGCACATGCAGTTCAACTCCAAGGTCGACCGCATGCGCTGGGACGAAGAGGGGCGCGTCTGGCATCTCCACATCGAAGGGCGAGACGACGAGATCACGACCCGCTTCGTGATCGCCGCGATCGGGCTGCTCACCGTGTCGACGCCGCCCAGGATCCCCGGAATGGAGGACTTTCAGGGCGGCTCCTGGCACACGTTCTTCTGGCCGCACGAGAAGGTCGAGATCGCCGGGAAGCGGGTCGGCGTGATCGGTACGGGCGCCACCGGCATCCAGGTGATCGCCGAGATCGCCGACAAGGTGGGCGAGCTGAAGGTCTTCCAGCGCCGACCGAACTGGAGCGCGCCGCTCGCGAACGGACCGATCTCCAAGGAGGAGATGGCCGACATCCGCCGGCGCTACGACGAGATCTTCGAGAAGTGCGCCGATACTCCTGGCGGCTTCGTGCACGAGCCGGATCGGCGAGGCTTCCATGCGGTGACGTGCGAGGAGCGACGCGCACTTTGGGAAGAGCTCTACGGCTCACCCGGTTTCGCCCTCTGGCTGGCGAACTTTCGCGAGATCTTCACCGACGAGGTCGCGAACGCTGAATTTTCCCAGTACGTCGCAGAGAGGATCCGCCAGCGCGTGAAGGATCCAAAGATCGCCGAGAAGCTGATCCCGAAGGATCACGGCTTCGGCATCCAGCGCGTGCCGATGGAGTCAAACTACTTCGAGGTCTACAACCGCGACAACGTCGAGCTCGTCGACATCAGCGAGACGCCGATCGAGCGCATCACGAAGACGGGCATAAAGACGACCGACCGTCACTTCGACCTCGACATCATCGTCTATGCGACCGGCTTCGACGCCATCACCGGAGGCTACGACCGGATCGACATCCGGGGCGTCGGCGGAGCCAAGCTCTTCGACAAGTGGAAGGAGGGCCCGAGCACGTTCCTCGGACTCGCCATTCACGGCTACCCGAACTTCCTCATGCTGGGCGGACCGCAGAGCAACTCGGCCTCGACCAACTTCCCACGCTCGATCGAGATCTGCGGCCGCTGGATCACCTCCTTCATGGAGCACGTGCGCGAGCGGGGCATCACGCGTTTCGAGGCCACACTGGAGGCCGAGAAACAGTGGGCCGACCACGTCCGCGAAATGTACAGCACGATGCTCATGCGAAAGGCGAAGGGTTGGTTCACCGGATACAACTCGAACGTTCCGGGCCACGAGCACGGCCGCACGCGCTACTTCGTCTATAACGGCGGGAACCCGAAGTATCAGAAGGAGATCGGCAGGGTGGCGGCAGCCGGGTATCGAGGGTTCGAGTTCGGGTGAGGTCGCGCCCGCAGCCATTCCTCAACCTGCGGAACGAAAATCGTAGGTGTCTGCCTCAGGAGTACGCGCAGGCGTTCTAAATACGGTGAGCCGAGCTTCTTGAAGATCGCGACACCTCTTCGAACGATTCGGAATTCATTCCCTGCCCTTTCATCTAACGGCGCGCGTGCGCGCGTACCGGAAATGTCAGAAGTCCGACCAACCGATTGTTATTCGTCCACGCGAGGTCCCCTGCCCGCTCGAAGCGCTCGAAGCGAGCGAGCAGCTCCTCGAACATCACGCGGAGCTCGAGCCGAGCGAGGTTTGCGCCGAGGCAGAAATGGACGCCGATGCCGAATCCGACGTGGTCGTTCGGATCGCGGCCGACGTCGAAGCGAAACGGATCCGCGAACGCTTCCTCGTCGCGGTTTGCCGATGCCTCCCAGACCGTGACCTTCTCGCGGCGACGGATGAGCTTGCCCCGCACCTCCGTGTCGGACGCCGCGGTTCGTCGCTTGTACACGGACGGAGTCGTCCAGCGGACCGCCTCCTCGACGAACGTCTTCATCAACGTCGGATCCGCGCGAAGCCGCTCGAGCTCTTCAGGGTTCTCGATCAGCGCGAGGAGCGTCCCGGCGATCGCGCTCCGCGTCGTCTCGGCGCCCGCGGGGAAAAGCAGGCCGAAGAAGCCGCGAAGCTCGCGGTCCTCGAGCTGAGGCGATCCGTCGTCGAGTTTCGCATGCACGATCGCTGACAGAATGTCGTCGGCGGGCTCGCGACGCTTCTTCTCGATCAGCCGCTTACCGTGCTGGCTGAGCCGCCTCACGTGCTCGGGAGCCATCACTTCGCCGGTGCCCGCCGTGATCGCGAGGTCGACGATCTCGGAGAGCTCCGCTCGCTCGCTCTGGGGGATGCCGAGGATGCTGCAGATCGCCTGCAGCGGAAGCTCGCGAGCGACCATCGGCACGAAGTCGAAGACCTCTCCCATCGGGACGGCGTCCAAGATCTCCCGAGTGCGACGCCGGAGATCTTCCTCGAGGCGGCCGATCATCCGCGGCGTGAACCCCTGGTTGACGAGGCCGCGAAGCCGGCGGTGCTGCGCGCCGTCGCTCTGATTCAGCTGATAGCCCTGGCCCTTGCCGTCGAAGATCTGTGTCCCCCCGAGCTCCGACGAGAACGTCTTCGCATCACGAAATACGGCGACGACGTCGTCGAATCGGCTGACGACCCAGAAAGCCCTCGCCGCCCGGCGTCTGCGTGGTCGGCTCGTGCCACCAGACCGGCTCGTCGTGCCGAAGCCGTGTGAAGAACTGGTGCGGGAATCCGCACGCGAAGGAGCGCGGATCCGACAGATCGATCGGTTCGAACATCATCCCTCAGCCGAGCACGAACCCCTCGTAGCCACTGCCGACTATCTACCCGAACGTCTACCCGAGCGGCTAGACACCCGCGACGCAAGGAGCTAACTCCCCGAAATCTCTCGCGAGGAGATGGAAGAGGCCCGGCGGCCTCAGCGGTCTTCAAAACCGCATCAGGGCCGATAGGTCCTGGGTGGGTTCGACTCCCATCCATCTCCGCCATTTTTCGCAGACTTACCGTCGGGGATGCTCGTTCGACTCCTCACCGGAGCGACCGCGAGGCCGGGTCCGGGTTTGCTTCCCCGTGAGGAGGACGAACCAATGATGCGAGCGTCGATCGCAATCGGCATCCTCTGCCTTCCGCTTCTATCGGCTTGCGGCACGGCTCTCGGCGATACCGCCGTCGGCAGCGGTCTCGGAGCCGGTGCCGGCGCGGCAATCGGATCGACGATGGGCGAGACGAAGAAGGGCGCAGCCGCGGGCGCCGCTGCAGGAGCCCTCGGCGGCTACGTTGCCCACGAGGCCAACAAGGACAAGGCCGATTGAACGGCCGCGCGCTACCGCTGGCCGTGACGATCGCCCATCCTTGATCGCCGAAGCGGAGTTCTGCGACGATGGCGCGCTCGACATCGCCGGCGCTCGGAGACGTAGGAGGGTCGGGTTTACAGGAAGAGTCAGCCAACATGCCATTCACGCTGGACGACGTCGCGCTCGAGTCGGCGACGCGCGAGCAAGCCGAAGCCGCCGCGCCTTTGATGCTCGACACCGACCCGCGTCTCTTCGGGCACTTCTTCGGCGGCGATCAGCAGCTCGCGCTGCGCTACTTCGCGGCTCAATGGCGGCAGGAGCGAAGCCTCTTCAGCCATCGCCACTGCACCGTGGCGGTGGCTCGCGGCGCCCTGCTCGGCATCGAGCTCGGCTACGACGCCACGACCCAGGCAGACGTCGCGCGGGACACCGGCCGGCACGCCGCGCAGATGCTCACGCCCGAGCAGTTCGCACACCTGCGGGAAGCGGTGAGCTACGTGCACTACCTGGTCCCGCCGGTTCCAGGCGATGCTTACTACGTCCTTCACTTGGCATCCGCACCCGACGCGCGCGGGCGCGGCGTGGGAGCGCGGCTGCTCGCCGCCGCGTTCGAGCGCGCACGGGGCAACGGCTATCGCATCTGCCAGCTCGATGTTGCGAGCGACAATGTGGCGGTGCGCTTCTACCAGCGGATGGGCATGGAGATCCTGTCGGAGAGCCGCGTCCTGCCGCTGCAACAGCACGGAATCGCCAGCCACTATCGCATGGTCAAGGACCTTCGCCTCGACGCGAAAGGTCGACCGTGAATTGACCCCGCGCCGCTCGTCCGCCACTGTCGGGCCGTGCGCGCCGTCCCTTACGAGCTCTACTACTGGCCCGGCATCCCGGGTCGCGGCGAGTTCATCCGCCTCGCCCTCGAGCATGCTGGAGTCCCCTACGTCGACGTTGCCCGCCAGCCGAGGGGCATGGCGGCGATGATGAAGTTTCTCGACGGCGGCGAGCGCGGCGGTCTCGAGCCGTTCGCGCCGCCGTTCCTGAAATCCGGCGACCTGATCATCGCTCAGACGGCGACGATCCTCGCGTATCTCGGGCCGCGCCACGGCCTCGTCCCAGGCGACGACGCGAGCCAGCTCCGCGCTCAGCAGCTCCAGCTCACCATCGCCGACCTCGTCGACGAGGCACACGACACCCACCATCCCATCGCGGGCAGCCTCTACTATGAGGACCAGAAGCGCGAGGCTCGCCGGCGCAGTCGCCTCTTCCTCGAGGAGCGCGTGCCGAAGTATCTCGGCTACCTCGAGCGGGTGCTCGATCGCAACGGCGGCAAGCACCTGGTCGGCGACGCGATCTCCTACGTGGATCTATCGGCGTTCCAGGCGCTCTCCGGCCTCGAGTATGCGTTCCCGAACGCGATGGCGCGCCTGGCACGGCGGATTCCGCTGCTGCGACGGCTTCGCGACGAGGTCGCGCGACAGCCCCGGATCGCCGCGTATCTCGCGTCGGATCGACGCCTGGCGTTCAACGAGCAGGGTATCTTTCGTCATTACCCGGAGCTTGATCAGGCGGCCGCCGGTCGAACGTCTCGTCGCAGGTAGCTAGACGGCTTCGGGTCTATTGAGCACGGCGTTGAAGACGATGCCCGGGACCTTGATGTCTTCGCCCGCGTCGTAGCAGGCGCGCAGCTCGTCGAAGCTGGCGTCCGGGTCTCGCGTCAGGCCGGCGAGTCGATCGAAGAATGCGAGCCGTACGTCCGGAATCGCCTCACCTGGTCGTGGCATCGCGCCCCAGCAGTCCCAGGGGAGCATTTCCATGTTGTCGAGAGCGGCGGCGTCACGAACGACGTTGCCGGCGACGAACCACAGCCCGTGCAGGTCGAGTATCCCGCAGGCCTCTGGATCGAGAGCTGCCCGAGCGGCATTTCGCCCAGGCGTCGCCGGCGACGAGGAAGCGGTCGTGCGGCACATCGAACAGGTCGAAGTCGGGCTTGAAGAGCGATCGCTGGACTTCGTCGATCTGCGCGTCGACGCGGACCCAGCGCGATTCGGCGGCGTCCCAGAGCTCCGCAACCCAGTGGTCGATGAACCTGCCCGGCTCGAAGTAGGCGGCGAAGCCGCAGCGGGCGCGAGCCGGCGTGCCTTCCGCACGAAGCATCGTGACGAACAGCACCGTGAAATTGCGGCAGACCCCGATGACGCGGTCTTCTAGGGAGCGCGCCGCGGTGAGCGGACGGGTATCGTGATGCTCCACGAGCCCGAGGATCTGCTCCGCGGTCCGTGTGTGCGTCTCGCTACGGCGGCCCTCCGAGAGCTCGACGCCGTAGGCCGGCGCGATGTGCTCGTGCAGGAGGAGACCCTGGACCGTGCGCGCCAGCGACGGGACATCGCGAGGTAGAGGAGCGAGTAGCCGAGCATACGCACCGGCAGAAGTCATCTTCGCCGCTGCGCGGTAGAAATCGAGTATGCCTTCACGGATGGCCATATCGCTTTCGTCACCCCTGTGGGTGCCCCGGCCTGTCCACCGTGACGATTTTCACGCCCTGCCCATGGACGGCGCTTGCGGCATCTTCTAACCTCGCCGCCGCCAAGACAACCGGAGGAGGCCCACGATGAATTCCTGGAACATCGGTAACGTACGCATCACGCGCGTCATCGAGCTCGAAGACCAGTGGCCGGGGACGGAGCTGCTGCCGAGCGCGACGCCCGAAACCCTCGCGAAGGAATCGGATTGGCTCTTTCCGCACTTCATCGACAACACCGGGAAGATCAAGCTTTCGATCCATACGCTGGTCGTGGAGTCGCAGGGCAAGCGCATCCTCGTCGACACCTGCATCGGCAACGACAAGGAGCGCAAAGCGTTTCCGCACTGGGACCATCTCCACCTGCCGTTCCTGCAAGCTCTCGAGAGCGCGGGCTCCCCTCGCCAGTCGATCGACCGCGTGATCTGCACGCACCTGCACGTCGACCACGTCGGCTGGAACACGATGCTCGAGAAGGGCAAATGGGTGCCGACCTTCCCCAACGCGAAGTACCTGATCGGCGGCACCGAGTGGGACTTCTTCTCGAGGCAGGAAGACCCGTTCTACAAGGAGTCGGTCGACGATTCGGTGCGTCCCGTGATGTCGGACGGGCTCACCAAGCTCGTCGACGAGAAGGAGCGGATCACCGACGAGGTGTGGCTCGAGTCCACGCCGGGGCACACGCCGGGCCACTTCTCGGTGCGCATTTCGTCGAAGGGTGAGAACGCCGTCATCACCGGAGACATGATGCATCATCCGATTCAGTGCCTGTACCCCGAGTGGGACGACGTCTTCGACAACGACGGCCCGCTCGCGAAGAAGACGCGCCGAGCGTTCTGCGAGCGCTACGCCGACACGGGGACGCTGGTGCTCGGCACGCACTTCGCGACGCCGTCGGCCGGCAAGATCGTCAAGCACAACGGTGGGTTTCGCTTGGTCCTCGCGTAGGAGTCCGTCCCGGTAGTCCTAGCTTGGGCGAATATCGGCTGCACCACGAGGTTCACCGGGGCGACGGCCCGTTCCTGCTCCTCGTCCACGGCATCCTCTCGGGCCGCTCGCTCTGGCAGCCAAACCTCGCGGCGCTGTCGGCGGTGTCGCGGCCGGTCGTGGTCGAGCTCTGGGGCCACGGCCGCTCGCCCTCCCCCGACGCTCCGGATCTCTACCGTCCCGCTGCCTATGTCCGCGCCTTCGAGAAGCTCCGCGCCGAGCTCGGCGTCGAGAGCTGGCTCGTTTGCGGCCAATCGTTCGGGGCAGCGTTGACGCTTCGCTACGCTTTCGACCATCCCGAGAGAGTGATCGCGCAGGCGTTCACCAATTCGGCTTCGGCTCTGGGCGACGCCGAATGGGTGGCGAGGATGCGCGACGGCGCGCCGGCGTTCGCCGACGAGATCGAGCGGGGCGGCAGTGCGGCCATCGAGCGCATGCCGATCCATCCGCGCAATGCACGGCGGCTCCCGGCCGAATACCGCGAGGCGGTGTTGGCCGATGCCTCACTGGTGACGCCGCGCGGGCTCGCCCACACGCTGCGCCATGGCGTACCCGAATCGAGCGTGCGCCCGCGCTTGCCTGAGAACCGCGTGCCGACCCTGCTCGTGTGCGGCGAGCGCGAGGTCGGCTTCCGACCGCAGCGGGAAGCCGCCGAGCGCGAGATGCCGCAGCTCGAGGTCGTTGGCATCGATGCCGGGCACGCCGTGAACCTCGAAGCAGCCGAGGCGTTCGATCGCGCGGTGACGAGCTTCGTGGAACACCACGCGCGCTGAAGTCGCGCTCGCACCCACGCGATTTTCTTGCGACGGCCGGGGGCCGCCAGACATCATGCTTCCACGGTGAAAGCGCCGCTCCTTCTCGCTCTGCTTCTCGGCTTCGTCGCCGGATGCGCCGCGGAATACGACGCGGTGTTCGGCGATCCGGTCGCCAGCGCGAAGCGCCGCTGGCTCGAAGAGGACGAACGGGAGTGCCAGCACGGCGACGGCAAGGCGTGCGCGAGCATGGCGAGCCGCTACCGTGAAGGCTCCGAGGTCGCCAAGGATCCTGATCGCGCTGCCGCCTATCAGCGTAAGGCCTGCGACTTCGGCGATCGCGCGTCCTGCAACGACCTCGCCCAGGCGCTGGCCGGGGGCCCGAAAGGCGCGGCGCCCGGCACGCCCACGGACCCGGCCGAAGCCGCGCGTCTGTTCGAGCGCCTGTGCAGCCGGGGCGATCCGGTCGGTTGCTACAATCGCGCGGTGATGTTCATCAACGGCCAGGGCGAGCGTCAGAGCTACCAGGCGGCCGTGCCGTGGCTGAAGAAGGCGTGCACGCCGAAGTACAAGGCGGGCTGCGATACGCTGCAGGAGCTGCGCGACAAGCAGCTCGTACGGGAAGACGTCGGCCGCTTCGGCGCGGCAGCGGCGCCGGAGCGAGCCACCCTCGCGACTTCGGGAGCGAGCTACGCCGCCGAGCTTCGCAAGTGGTTCCCGGACGAGATCCGCGTGCCCGTTCCCTATTCTCCCCGCGATCTCCCGGTCTCGGCACGGAATCTTTGCAACGCCTCGGACGTTCAGGCCAACGCGAGCGGAGACTCGATGATCGTAGTCGGCCGCCTCGCGATCGGCGCCCTCCCTACCGGATTGCGGGCGGCCAAGCGCTCCGAACAGCCGGGAAAGTACCGGCTGCTCGCGGTCGGCTACGTGGTGTCACCGGACGGGAGCGCGAAGTGGGCCGGCGAGGTGATCGGCCGCGAGGCCGTCTGGGCCGAGGCCCGCGGCACGGCGCAAACGAATTTCTCCTTGGTGATCGACAAACCGAAAACGCGGGGTGAGGCCCTGTTGATCGTCGTCAGCGGCGACCCGATCTCGGTCGCCAAGGAAGACCAGGGGGGCGCCGTGATCCTCGGCAGCTACCTGCGGCCTTTGTGATGGGCGGAGGAATGACGATGAGAACGTTGGCTCTCGCGGTGGCCGCTCTCCTGGCGGGGTGCACGACGCCGATTCGCGGGCTCGACCACGATCCCAGCTTCAATCCGGTTTCGATCGATGCCAGCGGCCTCGCGGTCGGCGGCGTGGTGTCGGCGCGCCGCCCGCTCGATCCCGGACATCGCGCCTCGTACGCCGACTTGCTGCGCTCGGCGCTGCGCTCGGAGCGCCCCAATCTGACGATCCTCACCGCCGATGCCGTGGTGAGCGCGCTCGGCGAAGACGACTACGAGGAGATGCTCCGCCAGTATCGTGAGCTCGGAGCGCCGAGCGCCGCCACGCTGCGCTTGTTGTCCAAGCGGCTCGAGCACGCCCGCTATCTCGTCCTCGCCCGCATCGACCGCAATGACACCAGCCGCTGGACGACCGACGAGGCGATCGACAACTCCAAGGGGAAGCGGATCGGCACCAAGACCCACTACCGCCACGGCCGAACGGTGGGAGTGTCGCTGCGCATCCTCGATCTCGACGGCGGAGCCACGGTGTGGAGCGGGAGCGTCGAGAAGTCGTCGTGGAACGAGAATACCGAGGACGACCGAGATCCGGACCTCGACGACGACCACAAGCACCAGAGCGTCGGCAAGGATCTGCGCGACGCCGCCCTCGCCGGCTTGGCGCTCGGCGCGCTCGAAGCGGTGCTCGGCGACGACGGCGCGTCGAGCCAATCTCCGCCGCCCGATCTCTATCCCGACCCGCCGGACGAGAGCGACCTTCTCGAGCAAGCGTTTCGCGGGTTCGGGGAGAACTTGCCGCAGCGCTAGGCCGAGAGTCCTAGCGTTTGACAAAAGGGGCAGACGGGGCGAGCATCCCCGCGTCGCAGAACCCTGGGAGGGATGACGGATGAGTACGATGCTCATCTTGGCGTTGCTCGTCGTAGCAGCCGCCGTCGTGGGATGGTTCATGATGAGCGGCGGCGATTCGGAGCCGGCAGAGCCCACTCCAGGGGCTCCGACCACCGGCTATCGCTGCAAGGTCTGCGGCGCGAAGTCGGCGACGTTCGCCATCGCTCACGAGCACGCTTCCGCCGAACACGAGCTCGCCGGTCACAACATCGACGAATCGATCGTGGCGGAGTAGGCGAGCGAGCCTCAGGAACGGCGGCTTCGGCCCCGGGTTACGCGCTCATCGAATAGATCATGCGCAGATCCCAGTCGGTGATCTGCAGCAGGTCGCGGCTGCCGAGCATCCAGCGTTCTTCTCCGTCGGGCTCTCCGAGCTTGCGCACCAGCAGGCCGCGGCTGCGTGCCCGCATACCGCGCTGGTCGGCGGCGGTGAAGCCGTGGAAATCGAGCGCCGCCTGCCGTGGCGGCGCGACCGCGGCGCCCCAAGCTTGAACCCGGGCGAATCGACCTCGGTCAAGCGAGGCGCGCAGCAGCTCGGCCGCGATGTGCTCGTCGGCTGCCTCCCAGTCGGCGATGTTGACGAGATCCTGATCAGAGGCATCTGACAACGAGCGCTGCAGGACGAGGTATCCCTGCAACCCGCCGTCGTCCCAGAAGAGGAAGCGATACTCGTGCATCGGATTGCGGAAGCGCCACTCGAAGTACGCGGAATCTCGAACGTGGCGGATCCGGCCGTCCCATGGGAGACGATCGACCAGCGCCGCCATGTCGTGCGGGCGCGGCGCGCGGCCGAGGGAGATGTTGCCATCACGGAGCGGTGCTCGGTCGAAGCGGTCGAACGGCCCACGAAGGCGGCGCTGCAACGACCGCTGCGCGCGGTCGAAGGCTCCTCGCAGGCGTGTCCGATGCAACGACTCGCTCACGACCCGCCGCATCCACCGCATCGGAGCGCTCGGCGGTTGCGAGCGCAGGACGACTCGGTACGAACCGGCCGAGCGCCAACCCGTGGCGAGCGAGTTGACGAACGTCACGGGCCCGGCGCTCAAGCTGAGGGCGAAGCGATGACCACGGCGGGCGCCATCGTCCGAGGCTGCCTCGAGGATCAGGCGCGCCAACGCCTCGGTTGCGGTGCTCCGGGTCGATCACGAAGTCGTCGGCGCACGGGAGAAAGTGGCGGGTCGGCTCCCCGTCGACCTGCCACACGGCTCCGAACATCCCCCGCATGGCCACCACCCGGCCGCCGTAGACGGCGAGGTGCAGGATCGTCTCGTCGACGAACGGATTTTCGCCGTACTTCCAGCGGACGTACGCGGCGCCGGAGGCCGTTTCAGGGTAGAAGTGCCTCAGCAGCCGAACGACATCCGGCTCGAGCCCGCGCGCGTACGGGACGATCTCGTAGGCCATGGCCGCCACCCCGTCGTCACCGTTTGCGGCCGTATCGTTCCACGAAGCGCATCAGCTTGGCGAGCGTGTCCCACTCCTCGGCCACGTCGAAGGAGGTCAGATCGAGGCCGGGGCCGACTCTCTCCTCGATCCACACCGCGAGCTCGAAGAGCGCCGTGGAGTCGAGAAGACCGGACCGGATGAGCGACGCGTCGTCTTCGAGGTCGTCGGGTAACGATGCGCCCCCCCGTACGATGACGCGCACGAGCTCGTCGCGGAGCGCCACGGCTCTTGGCTCAGCCGAGGCCGCCCGAGTCGCGCAGGTCGACGGGCTCGAGACCCGCGCAGCGCGTGGCGACCGCCGCGCGGTTGACCTTGCCGCGCGAGGTGCGCGGGATCTCGTCGACGACGTACCAGCGTCGCGGCATCTGATGGCGGGCCAGGTGGATCGCCATCCACTCTTGCAGCGCACGGAGCGTCGCGGGGTCGGGCTTGCGCAGCACCACCGCGATGCCGACGTCTTCTCCGAGCAACGCATCCTCGATCGCGAACGCGCACACGTCGATCGCGTCGTCGAAGCGCTCGACGACCGCGTCGACGTCGGCGGGGTAGATTTTCATTCCCCCCTTGTTGATCTCTTCGCGCTCTCGTCCGCGCAGGTAGAGCCAGCCGCGCTCGTCGACGCAACCGATGTCGCCGGTGCGGAACCAGCCCGCCGACACGACCTCCGCGGTGAGGTCGTCGCGCCCGAGGTAGCCGCGCATCAGCGCCGGCGTGCTTACCCAGACGTGACCGCTCTCGCCGGGCGCGCACCGTTCCCCTTCTGCAGGCGCGCCGGCCGCGCGCACGATCTCGATCTTGCCGCCCCAAGGCTCGCCGACGAGGCCGTCCTCGGGCGTGAAGCTTCCGAGCGAAGTTCCGGCGAGCCAGCTCCCGGTCTCGGTGATGCCGTAGGCGTTCCACACGTCGCGCGCGCCGGTCCAGCGGCGAATGTCGCTCCACAGATGCGCGGACAGCGGAGCCGAGCCGCAGAACACGCGCTCCAGGCGGCCCGATCGCGGCGGGGCCGAGGTCTTCAGCGCCAGCCGCCAGACGGTGGGCACGGACGACAGGAACGTGATCTCGTGCTCGTCGAGCAGCGCACCGAGCCCGAGGATGAGGTCGGGCTTGAAGGGTGGAACGATGAAGAGGTGCTGTCCGGAGAGCCACGGGAATAGACAGTTGCAGATCAAGCCGTGGCCGAAGTGCGTCGGCAGCAGGCATAGCGTGCGACGAAAGCTCTCGAGGCCGAGCGATCGTCGCAGCGCCGTCCAGCGCGCGCGCAGCGAGCGATGCGTGTGCACCACGCCCTTCGGCTGTCCCGTGGTCCCGGACGTGAACAGGATCAGGGCATCGTCGCCGGCCGGCACCGGTTGCACGTCGGGCGGCTCGCGCCGGGGCTCCGCATCGGCTTCCGTGGCGTCGATGACCCGAGCTCCGAGCGCGGAGAGGCGCGCCGCCGCATCCGCGTCCGGCGCACCCGGCCACAGCGACCAGCGCGGCGCCGCGGCGCGCGCCAGCGTCTCGATCTCGAAGACGGTCAGCCGCGTGTCGATCGGCACGGCGCAACCGCCGAGGCTCCAGAGGGCGATCACGTCGACGAGGAACTCGGCGGTGTTGCCGTAGTGGAGAAAGACGCGATCACCGCGCCTGACGCCGCAGCGCCCATAGAAGCCAAGGCGACGGCGGAAGCGGTCGAGAACCGCCGGTTGATCCCAGTGGCGTCCGGTCGTCGGCTCGGTGAGAGCCCCCGGCGCCACGTCGAGAAGCGCGTTCATCTCGCGCAACTATCCGCCCGGTGCGCATCCATCGCCGCGACCCCTTCCCCGCTCGCGGTAATCTACCTCGCCGAAGCGGGCGAGTCACCCCGCCAGGTGAAGCGCGTCACCGAAAGTGCGGCATCACCTGCGCGGCGAACAGCTCGAGGTGCTCGTCCATGCGCCGCACGGGCATTCCCGGCGGAATCGTCCACGTGTAGTAGCGCTCGATTCCCGTAGCAGCCGCATACTCGTCGATGAGCTCGACGGCGCGCTCGGGCGTGACCACCTGCAGAATCCCGCTCGCCTTCAGTGCGGCGTCGTCCGGCAGGTGCGAGAACAAGTGCTGCCCGGCCTTACCCAGCCACTCCGCATAGAGGTTGATCTGGTAGCGAACGTGCGGCGCGACCTCGTGCCACGTGCGGTCCGGGTCGCGCGCCACGATGAGCCAGAAGTGACCGCCGGCGATCCGCGCCTGCGCGGCGTCTTTGCCGAGCGCGCGCAGCTCGGCGCGGTAGGCATCGCCGAGCGCGGCTACGTCGCCGGTCCCGATATATCCGTCGCCGAGGCGCGCCGCGCGCTTCACGGCGGGGGGACCGAACCCACCGACCCAGATGGGCGGCCGCGGCCGTTGCACGGGCATCGGCGTCAGGCGCGCACCTTCGACATGGAAGTGCTTGCCGTGAAACGTGACGATCTCGCCGTCCCACAGGCGGCGGATGATCTCGAGCCCCTCGTTCATGCGGCCGGCCCGGTCGGCGCGCGAGATGCCGAGGCCCGCGAACTCCTCGACCCGGTAGCCGATGCCGACGCCGAGCTCGAAGCGGCCGCCGGAGAGAATGTCGACGGTGGCCACGTCCTCGGCGACCCGCACCGGGTGATAGAGGGGAAGTAGCAGCACCGCCGTGCCGATGCGGATCTTCTTGGTGCGAGCCGCGATCGCCGCCGCTTGCACCAGCGGCGACGGCGCGTGGCCGTCGTCGACGAAATGGTGCTCCGTCAACCAGACGTCGTCGTAACCGATCGTCTCGGCCCAGGCGATTTGGTCGAGAACGGCCCGGTACAGCTCCTCGAACGAAGAAGGCGACGGCGCAGGATTGCGGAACGCATACCATAGCCCGAAGCGAAGCTTTCGCCGTCGTTGGGTGCTGGACATCGCTATCCCCCTTCGCTTGCGATCCGCAGCGGGGGTGTAGTCAAACTTGGCCCGGTTGCATAGTGTAGTCGGGCGGCCCGATGATCTGCTCCATCACGAAGGCGAGGTGACATCATGCACGTAGGATATGGTTGCTACTTCCAGAACCCGGACGGCGCGCTGTCGGACGCCGAGGTGTACGTCAACGAGCTCCGCCTCGCGGAGATGGCCGAGCCGCTCGGCTTCGATTCGATCTGGTCGGTGGAGCATCACTTCGACGACTACACGATGGTTCCGGACGTGCTCCAGTTGCTCACCTACTTCGCCGGCCGCTGCCGGCGGATCCAGGTCGGCTCGATGGTCGTGGTGCTGCCGTGGCACGACCCGATCCGCGTCGCGGAGCAGGTCTCGCTGCTCGATCATCTCTCGGGCGGGCGGCTGATCCTCGGCCTCGGCCGCGGGCTGGCGCGCATCGAGTACGAGGGCTTCCGCCTCGATCAGAACGAGGGTCGCTCTCGCTTCGTGGAGTATGCGCAGTTGGTATTGAACGCTCTCGAGACCGGCTACATGGAGGGCGGCGAGATCACTCGCCAGCCGCGCCGCGCGATCCGCCCGTTTCCGTCACGCTCGTTTCGCGGCCGCACGTACGCGGCGGCCGTATCGCCCGAGTCGGTGCCGATCATGGCGAAGCTCGGCGTCGGCCTGCTGGTCATCCCGCAGAAGCCCTGGGAGTCGGTGAAGCAGGACTTCGAGACCTACCACCGCGTATGGCGCGAAGTGAACGGCGCCGCGCCGGTGCCGAGGCCGCTCTGCGGCGCGTTCGTGTTCGTCGACGAGGACGGTGCCCGCGCGAAAGAGCTCGGCCTCAAGTACATCTCCGACTACTACGGGACGGCGATGCGCCACTACGAGATGACCTCGGAGAAGTTCGGCACGCACAAGGGCTACGAGTTCTACGGCGGGCTCAACCGTTACATCGCCAAGCGCGGCATGGACGGCGCCGCCCACGACTTCGCCAACCTGATGCCGTGGGGATCGCCCGGCGAGGTGCTCGAGAAGCTGGCGTTCATCCGCGACTTCATCGGCGCCAACGGCTTCATGATCGGCGCGAGCTACGCCGGTATGCCCCCCGCCGAAGCGGAGCGGAATCTCCGTTGCTTCGCCAAGCACGTGCTGCCCCAGGTGAAGAGCTGGCAGACCGAGCCGCTGGCCGAGCCGCGCGAGATCACCATCGCGCAGCCCGTGGCGGCTTCCGCCTGAGCTCAGCGAACCGCGGAGCGTCCTTCAGAACGTCACCACGGTGCGGATCGACTCGCCGCGGTGCATCAGCTCGAAGCCGTCGTTGATGCGCTCGAGGGGGAGCTGGTGCGTGATCAGGTCGTCGACGGCGATGCGCCCGTCCATGTACCAGTCGACGATCTTCGGCACGTCGGTGCGCCCTCTGGCGCCGCCGAAGGCCGTGCCCTTCCACACCCGGCCGGTGACGAGCTGGAAAGGTCGCGTGGAGATCTCCTGGCCTGCACCCGCCACACCGATGATGACGCTCACGCCCCAGCCTTTGTGGCAGCACTCGAGCGCCTGGCGCATCACTTGGACGCTACCGATGCATTCGAAGCTGTAGTCGGCGCCGCCGCCCGTGAGGTTCACGAGGTAAGGGACGAGATCGCCGGCGACCTCGGCCGGATTCACGAAGTGCGTCATGCCGAACTTCTCGCCGAGAGCGCGGCGCTTCGGATTGAGGTCGACGCCGACGATCTGGTTGGCCCCGGCCAGACGCGCGCCCTGAATCACGTTGAGGCCGATGCCGCCGAGGCCGAAGACGACGACGTTCGCGCCGGGCTCCACCTTGGCGGTGTTGATGACCGCGCCGATGCCGGTGGTGACGCCGCAGCCGATGTAGCAGACCTTGTCGAACGGCGCGTCCTCGCGGATCTTCGCCACCGCGATCTCCGGCAGCACCGTGTAGTTCGAGAACGTCGAGGTGCCCATGTAGTGGAGAACCTTGGCGCCGGAGAGCGAGAACCGGGTGGTGCCGTCGGGCATCACACCCTTCCCCTGCGTCTCGCGGATCGCCTGGCAGAGGTTGGTCTTGCGGCTCACGCAGTACGCGCATTGCCGACACTCCGGCGTGTAGAGTGGAATCACGTGGTCGCCCTTCTTGACGCTCGTCACGCCCGCGCCCACGTCGACGATCACGCCCGCGCCTTCGTGGCCGAGGATCGCCGGGAAGAGGCCCTCGGGGTCGGCACCGGAGAGGGTGAACTCGTCGGTGTGGCAAATGCCGGTCGCATGGATCTCGACCAACACCTCGCCCGCGTGCGGGCCCTCCACGTCGACGGTTTCGATCGACAGCGGCTGGCCCGCCTGGTGCGCGACGGCGGCTCGGCTCTTCATGGTTTCGACCTCCCCCTAGGGCGGCGGATCTTAGGCGAGGCCGGCGGGGGGTGAAAGACGCATACGGGCTCCGTCGCCCAATCGTCTCTGCCCACCACCTTGCTCTTCACGAACGCCTCGAGGATGGCTAGACTCCCCCGCTGTGCTCACGGGTCCGCTGAATCGTCTAGCCGTGCTGTTCGCGATGTCGGTCGCGCTTTGGGCGCTCCCCGCGAGCGCTCAGACCCCGACGCCCACCGACAGTCCGACCAACACCCCGACTCGGACTCGGACCCCGACCAGGACCCCGACGACGACTCCGACGGTGACGGCGACGCCGACCGCGTCGGGGACCAGCGCGCCGATCCCGACGGCGACGTCACTATTCAGCGCCGCGCGGGTGACGCTGAATGGCGGCATAGCGACGGTGATCAAGTCGTCCGACTCATTCGGGTTGAGCGGCGAGACCGTCGATGCCGGACATTTCGAGGTGCTCAACACCACGAACGACGTCGAGACGGTCAACGAGGTCATCATCGAGTCGACGGACGAGCAGGTCGTCTCATCGTTCAGTTTGACGGGCCGCGATGCCCTGGGTGGTCAGCAAGTCGTGACGTCGGCGCCCTTCGCGGTGAACTTCTTCTTCTTCGACCCGGGTCTCGCGATCGGGCCGGGCGAGACCGCGTCGTTCTCGCTGAGCGCCACGATTGCGGCGACGAACTCGGGGAATGGAACCCCTACCCCGGAACCCTTCCAGACCATCACGCCCAGTCCAACGCCGACGGACTTCGGCGTTGGGGCGAAGCGCAGCGAGAGAGTGAAGATCATCGCCGCCACGATGCTGCCGACGGGGCGCGCCTCCTTCCCGTTCGGCACCCTGGCGTTTGGGCTCGTGCTCATCGGCGTGGTGAGCGCCGCCCGGGGCGACCGTCGAGGCGTGCTCGCGGCCCTTTCCTTGCTCACGCTCGTCGCGGTCGCCTGGGCGGGAGGGCTCTCGGGCTGCTCGACCGAGCAATCGACGGAGCAAACGGTGACGCGGGTCACCGGCAGAGGCCTGACCAACCCCGTGCGCTTCGACGGCGTGCCGGTCTCGCTCGGCCACGTCTCTCGCCCCCTGCCGCTGGTGTTCCCCGGCTCAGCCGGCTCGATCGTCGGCACCCTGACGCCCTCTCAATAGCGAACCGCCGGCGCAGAGGGGGCTTCGCGCGGAGCGAGTTGGCGAGCTTCACACCCGCTCGAACAGCCGCGCCCAGTCTTCGATCGCCGATTCGTGCCCGCGCACGAGCTGGATCGTGAATTGCTGATAGCCTCCAGCCTTGAGCGCGCGAAGACGCTCCACCAGCTCGTCCGCTCGAGCGGTGAAGGTCGTGGCGCGGATCAGGTCGGTGGTCAGGAACCTCTCTTCCTCGCGCCGCACGCCGAGGAGGTGCAGCGTGTGCATCTGCAGGTAGCGCGCGTCGGCGGGCTGATACGTTTCGTGCTGCTTGCGATACTCGGTGAGCATCGTCTGGATCGGTTTGGGCAGTGTCAGGCCGATCGTCGCTTCGACCAGTCCGTGGAGGAAGACCACGGCGAGCGGCCCGGCCTGCGCTTTGGCGCGCGCGCTGTCGACGGCTTCGCCGTCGCCGAGCACACAACCGAGCGAGTACACCGTCTTGTAGAGCGACTCCGGCTTGCGGCCCGCCGCGACGGATGCCTGATCGATTTGTTTGGCCTCGTCGAGCGCGCGCTCCACGCCGAACATGAACGTCATCCAGCCGTCGGCCATCTCGGCCGTCAGCTTGCGCATCTTCGGCGCGAACGCCGAGAGATGAAGCGGGATCGGATCCTTCAGATTGATGAGCCCCTCGGGATTCAAGAAACGGATCTTGCGACGGCCCTCGGGAAACTCCACCTCGAGAGTCTCGCCGCGCAAGAGCCCCTTCACGACTCGCACGTACTCGCGGAACTCCGCGAGCTTCACGGGGCCGAGACCCATCGTGTTACGCGCCGTGAAGCCGGTGCCGAGGCCGCAGATGATGCGTCCCGGCGCGAGCTGGTTGAGCGACGCCATGCCGTTGGCCGCCACCGGCGCGATGCGGTTGCTCGACACCAGCACGCCGCTGCCGAGCTTGATCTTCTTGGTGTTGACCGCCGCCAGCGCCATCGTGGCGAATATGTCGGGCGAGAGCATCTGCGTGTCGTAGAACCACGCGTGCGAGAAGCCGAGCTCCTCGGCGCGCTTGGCGACCTTCCAGCTGTCGAGCGGCGAAGCGACGGCGATTCCGAATTCCATGGCGTGTTCTCCTCTGCGGGGGGACGTTCCTACTTTGGTTACGTTCCTCGGAAGAACGCAACCAGGTCACCCGTTGTACACGAGCAACGTAACCAAAGTAGGAACGTCCCCTACAGCGGCTTGGCGAAGCTGAGCTCGTGGCCGTCCGGATCCGACACGTGAAAGAAGCGCTCCCCCCACGGAGCGTCGGCCGGCGCCGGCGGTGAAAGACCGAGGTCGCGTACGCGGCGGTGGATCGCGTCGACGTCGGAGACGTAGAGGATCACCCGGCCCCACGACGGCGCACGGGCCATCGACGGATGCGCCTCCAGGTTCAGGAACGTCGGCCCGACCACGAAGCTCGTGAACGAGGCATCCTCTCCGCCGTAGCGCAGCACGAAGCCGAGCGCCCGGTAGAAGCGCACGGCCCGGCGCATGTCGGCGGTCGCCAGCGTGACCGCGCTGATGCGCTCGATCTCAGCCGCGGTATAGCCCGCCATTGACGTGGATCACCGTGCCCGTGACGTAGGAGCCCTTGCGGGCGAGGAACGCCACCACCTCGGCGACTTCCTCCGGCGTGCCCATGCGTCCGAGCGGGATCTGTTTGACGATCGTCTCCTTCACCTCGGCGGGCAGCGCGGCCGTCATCGCCGTGTCGATGAAGCCGGGCGCCACCGAGTTCACCAGGATGCCGCGGTCGGTGAGCTCGAGCGCGAGCGAGCGAGTCATCGCGTCGAGCCCCGCCTTCTCCATGGTGTACGGTACCTGCCCCGCGTTGCCCTGATGGCCGACCACGCTCGAGATGTTGATGATGCGGCCGCTCTTCTGGCGAAACATGAAGCGGCGAATCGCGAGCTTGGTGAGGAGGATCGTGCCGCGCGTGACGGCGCGCACCTTGTCGATGTCCTCGAGCGGCATCATCATGAAGGGGCCGTTGACGTTCAGCGCCGCGTTGTTGACGAGCACATCGAGACGCCCCGCCGCGTCCTTGATCGCGGCGATCATCTTTTCGACGTCTTCCGCGACCGCGATGTCGCCGGGCACGCCGAAGCCGTCGATCTCCTCGCACAGCGCCTGCGCGGCGGCGCCGCTCGAGCGATAGCCGACGCCGACGCGGAATCCCTCTTGCGCGAGCGCGCGGCAGCACGCCGCGCCGATCCCGCCGGCTCCGCCGGTGACGAACGCGATCGGCCGTTCGCTCATGACAGGGCCTCCCGCGCGTCCGCAAGGTCGGTGATCGATTGCACCGTCACGCCGACGTCCTTGAAGAAGCCGGACAGCGGTTTGCCCGGCCCGATCTCGACGATGCGTGTGGCGCGCTCGCTGAGCGCTCGCATGTTGTCGACCCAGCGCACCGTGCCGCTGATCTGGCGCACGAGAGCGTCTCGCATCGCGCTGGCATCGGCGGCGTGGAACCCGCCGGTGTAGTTCGAGGCGACCCGCGGCGCCCGCGTCGCGTCGAGCGTGGCCTCCGCAAGGTCCGGCGCGAACTTCGCTTCGACCCCGCGCATCAGCCGGGAATGAAACGGCGCGCTCACGTTGAGCGGCACGAGGCGGCGGCCCTTGCCGGCGAGCCGCTGCTTGGCCTCGGCAACGCCCGCGGCCGATCCGCTGACTACGATCTGCGAGGAGGAGTTGTCGTTGGCGGCGTCGACCTCGAGGCCCTCGAGCGCCGCACGCAGCTCGGCAAGGTCGAGCCCGCGTCCGATGACGGCGAGCATCGCGCCCTCGCCGGCCGGCACGGCCTCTTGCATGAGAGCCCCGCGGCGGCGGACGAGTCGCGCGGCCTCGTCGAGCCGCAACGCCCCCGCGGCCACCAGCGCCGTGTATTCGCCGAGGCTGTGGCCGGCGAACCAGCCTGCCTCGAGACCGAGCTCGGCGGCGAGCACGCGCAGCATGGCGATCTCCGCCGTCAAGATGCAGGGCTGCGTGAACTCGGTGAGATTGAGCTTCTGCTCGTCGCCGAACGAGATCGCGCCGAGATCGACGCCGCAGGCCGCCGAGGCCTCCGCGAAGGCCTCGCGCGCGACCGCGAACTCGTCGTGGAAGTCGCGCGCCATGCCGACCTTCTGCGAGCCCTGGCCTGGAAACACCAGCGCGGTCTGCTCGGCGCTGCTCAACCGAGCACTCCCTTCTCGCGCAGCGCCGCGATCTCGTCCCACCCGTAGCCGCTTTCGAGCAGCACCTCCTCGGTGTGCTCGCCGAGCTCGGGAGCGCCGCGGCGGATCGAGGCCGGCGTGGCGCCGAACTCGACGGGCGTCTTCACCAGCGAGAACGTCCGGCCGCTGCGGTGGTGGATCGGCTGGTACATCTCGAGCGCCAGCGCCTGCGGGTCGCGCGAGGCCTCGAGCACGGTCTGCACCGGCGCCCAGATGAACTCCTCGCGGTCGAAGATCTCCGCCCATTCGTGGCGCGGCTTGGTGAGGAAGACACGGTCGAGCACGGCGATGAGCTCCGTCGCGTGCTCGCGCCGCTTGACGATGTCGTCGTACCGCGTGTCCGCGGCGAGCTCGGGCTCGCCGATGGCCCGGCAGAACTTCGCCCAGTAGCGGTCCGCCTGGACCATCACCAGGTGGAACCACTTGCCGTCCTTCGCCTGATAGTGGTTCCAGAGCGGATTCGGCACGACTCGCCCCGTCGGCTCGTAGCCGACCCCGGTCGTCAGCGCCATCTGGATGTCGCTCGCCATCATCCACAGACCCGATTGGAAGAGCGAAAGATGGATCGCCTGCCCCTCACCGGTACGCTCGCGGTGAAACAGCGCGGCGGACACGGCTCCGGCGAGCTGCAGGCCGGCGGGATGGTCGCCCATCGCCGGGCGCTGCGTCGGCGGCGGGTCTCCGGGCTCGCCGAGCGAGGCCATGGCGCCGGTGCGCGACCAGAAGGCGGCGTAGTCGAATGCCGCACGGTCCTTGTCGGGCCCGCGCGTGCCGTAGCCGCTGAGCGTGGCGTAGATGATGCGCGGGTTCACCTTCTTCACGTCCTCGTAGGACAGCCCGGCGCGCTCGCGGGCGGCGGCGCGGATGTTGCTCACGAACACGTCGGCGTCGCGCAGCAGTCGCAGCATCACCGCGCGGCCCTCCGGCTTCGTCACGTCTACGGTGACGCTCCGCTTGTTGCGGTTCTCGAGCTCGAGCGCGGGGTTGACGTCCGGCTCTACCGAGACGAGCCCGAGAGAGAGCAGCGCACGGATCGGGTCGCCGCCCGCGGGGTTCTCGATCTTCACCACGTCCGCTCCCCAATCGCCGAGCGCCGCGGCGGCCGCGGGACCGGCCACGAACATCCCGAGCTCGACGACCTTGATTCCGGAGAGTGGTCCCATCAGATTCGCCTCCGCCGGCCCCATACCGCGAAGGCGAAGAGAAGTCAGGAGGGCGACGCTTCCCCGGCATCTGGGGATTCGCTAGGAGTTCGGACGAGTCGTTGGCAGCGAAAGGAACCGAGATCCCATGAAGGAATCGAAGGCGTTGACGACGCTCGACGATGACGAGCGCCAGTTTCAAGAGATGGTGCGCGACTTCGCCGAGGAGAAGGTGCGCCCGCGGGTCGAGCACATGGACCACGAGGGCAAGCTCCATCCTCGGTTGATGCGCGAGGTGTTCGACCTCGGGATCATGGGGATCGAGATCCCCGAGGACCTCGGCGGCGCCGGCGCCTCGTTCTTCATGTCGATCCTGGCGATCGAGGAGCTGTCGAAGGTCGACGCTTCCGTCGGCGTGTTCGTCGACGTGCAGAACACGCTCGTCAACAACGCGCTGCTGCGCTGGGCGACGAAGGAGCAGAAGAGCCGCTACTTCCCCCAGCTGGCGAAGGACACGGTCGGCGCCTACGCGCTCTCCGAGCCGGCATCGGGCAGCGACGCCTTCGCGCTCTCGACGCGGGCAACTCTGGACGGTGACTCCTATCGCCTGAACGGGCGGAAGCTCTGGATCACCAACGGCGCGGAGGCGGGACTCTTCGTGCTGCACGCCACGGTGGACCCGGCCAAGGGCTACAAGGGGATCACCACCTTCCTCGTCGAGCGGTCGTTCGCCGGCTTCTCCGTCGGCAAGAAAGAGGACAAGCTCGGCATCCGTGCGAGCTCCACCTGCGAGCTCATCCTCGAGGATTGCCGTGTGCCGCGCGCCAACGTGCTCGGCGAGACCGGCCAGGGATACAAGGTGGCGATCGAGACGCTGAACGAGGGGCGCATCGGCATCGGCGCGCAGATGGTCGGCGTGGCGACCGGCGCCTGGCGGGCCGCGGTGGCCTACGCCAAGGAGCGCAAGCAGTTCGGCAAGACGATCTCCGCGTTCCAGGCCGTCCAGCACGACCTCGCGCGCATGGCGATCGACATCGAATCGGCCCGACTGATGGTTTACAACGCCGCGCGCCTGCGCGAGGCGGGGTTGCCGTTCCTCAAGGAAGGCGCGATGGCGAAGTACTACTCTTCGCAGGTCGCCGAGCGCGTCACCTCGCTCGCCCTCGAGGTCTTCGGAGGCTACGGCTTCACCAAGGACTTTCCCGCCGAGAAGTTCTTCCGCGATTCGAAGATCGGCAAGATCTACGAGGGCACTTCGAACGTACAGCTCAACACGATCGCCAAGGAGATCCTGAAATAGCGACGGCGGAGGGGCCGAGCCAGGTGTTGAGCCGCTGGTTGTTTCTGCGGCTCCTCGGTCTCGTCTACCTCGCCGCCTTCTCGTCGCTCTGGGTACAGATCGACGGCCTCGTCGGTTCGCGAGGCATGCTACCGGCGCAAGATCTACTCGCCGAGGCGTCGAGGGCGCTCGGCCGGGAGCGCTACTGGCTGCTGCCAACGCTGTACTGGCTCTCCCCGAACGATGCGACGCTGCACGCACTGTGCGCCGCGGGCGGCGTGCTCGCGCTGCTGCTCGTCGCCGGCATCGCCCCGGTTCCCTGCCTCGCCGGGCTTTGGCTCGCCTACCTCTCGCTCGAAGTGGTCGGCCAGGACTTCCTCTCGTTCCAGTGGGACATACTGCTGGTCGAAACGGGATTCCTGGCGATCTTCGTCGCGCCGCTGGATTTCTGGCCGCGCCTGCGTCGCGAAGCGCCGCCGCCGAAAGCGATCGTTTGGATGCTCCGCTTGCTTCTCTTCCGTCTCATGTTCAGCTCCGGCGCGGTGAAGCTGCTTTCGGGCGACGCCACCTGGCGAAACCTGACGGCGCTCGAATACCACTACTGGACGCAGCCGCTGCCGACCTGGATCGGGTGGTACGCGAACCTCCTGCCCGCGTGGGCGCAGCAGCTCTCCTGCGCGCTGATGTTCGCCGTCGAGCTCGGCGCTCCGGTCCTCATCTGGGGCGGCTCGCGCGAACGCCTCGTCGCTTTCGTGGCCACGGCGAGCCTCCAGTTGTTGATCCTCGCCACCGGCAACTACTGCTTCTTCAACGTGCTGACGATCGCGCTCTGCGTGATGCTGCTCGACGATTCCGTGTGGCCAGCCCGCGCGCGACGTTGGCTCGAGAGCGATGCCCCGGCGCGCGGCGCGGCGTGGTCTCTCTGGGTGACCACGCCGGTCGCCAGTCTGCTGCTGCTGCTCGGGCTGCTGCAGATGTTCTCGCTCTCGCGCATCGGCCTCGACTGGCCCGAGCCGCTGCGATTCCTGGCGCGCGCGGCAGCCCCGCTCCGCCTGGTCAACGGCTACGGGCTCTTCGCGGTGATGACCACCACCCGGCCGGAGATCGTGATCGAAGGCAGCGCCGACGGCGACACCTGGAGGGAGTACGAGTTTCGCTGGAAGGCGGGCGATCTCTCGCGACCGCCCGCCTTCGTCCAGCCCCACCAGCCGCGCCTCGATTGGCAAATGTGGTTCGCCGCGCTCGGCCGCTACGATCAGAACCCCTGGTTCATCGCCTTCATGCTGCGCCTCTTGCAGGGGTCTCCCGAGGTGTCGGCGCTACTTCTGCGAAACCCGTTCCCCGACCGACCGCCGCGCTTCGTGCGCGCCGTCCGCTACCTGTACGGGTTCACCAACCTCGCCGAGCGCCGCGCAACCGGGAACTGGTGGAAGCGCGAGCCCCAAGGCCTCTATCTACCCGCCGTATCGCTCGAGTCGTTTCGCACACGCCCGTGAGGCGGCCGGCGGCAAGCGCGGCGACCAGGTCGCGATCCGCTTCGAGGAAGTCGAGCGCCTCGAGCCGCGGCGCGGGGTGCCAGCGAAGAGCGGCGATCTCCGGGGCGCGTCGCAGTCGTCCGGCAAGCGAGCGGACCGAGAAGAAGCGGAGCTCGAATCGACCGCCGTCCGGGTAGCGATACCGCGTCCGCCAGATCTCGGCGCCGATGACGGCGTCGACCGAGAGCTCCTCCCGGAGCTCGCGACGCAAGGCGCTCTCGGGCGTCTCGCCGCGCTCCATCTTGCCGCCGGGGAACTCCCACTTGCCGGGATGGCGCCCGCGCGCGTCACGCTGGCAGACGAGCACATGGCCGCGGCGCGCGGCCACGGCCGCCACCACGCAGGTCACTGGAGGCGCGCCGCTTCGCGACGAAGCTCGGGCAAGCGCTCGCGGATCTCTCCCGCCAGCGGATCAGCGGGCGCGAGCTCGAGATAGCGCTCCAGGTCGCGCAGCGCCGCGCCGTAGCATTCGAGTCGGCAATAGAGGATACCCCGATCGCGGAGCTCCGCGGCGTCGTCCGGGCAGACGAGGAGCGCACGGTCGACCGCCGCGAGCGCGCGCGTCAGATCGCCGCGGCCGAGGTAGTTATGCTTCAGGTTGCGAAGCATGCGCACGACGACCTGGCGCGGGGTGGCCGGCGCGAGCATCTCTTCTTCGAGCCGCGCCTGCGGACCGTAGCTCGATTTCAGCCGCTGCGCGCAATCGACTCGCGTGATCACCTTACGAAAGAAGGGATCGATCAAGACTTCCGACGGGCCGGTCCACTTGACGAGGAAATGCCCGGGGAAGCCTACGCCGACGGCAGGGAGGCCGAGGCGCGCGCAGAGCTCGGTGTAGACGAGGCTCAAGGTGATCGGAATGCCGACGCGGCGATCGATCACGTCGTTGAGGAAGCTGTTCCGCGGGTCGTCGTAGTGCTCGTCGTTGGGGCCGAAGCCGAGCTCGCGAAACACGAACTCGTTGAAGCGCGCGATGGTCTCGGCGGCGTCTGCCGAAGCCAGTCGCGGCCGTACGGCCTCGGCCATCTCGTCGAGACGATCGATGTAGGCTTCGACGTCGAGCGCCGGGTATTCCTCGGCGGCGATCCACAGCGCTGCTTCGGCCAGCGGGATGCGCGGGACCGAAGGCGCGACCACGGCAGAAAAGCGAGCGCGTGCGTCGCTCATAGTTCGACGATACACAGGCACTCGAAGCCTGTCGACTTTTGCTCGACGCTCATCGAAGATTCGGTTGTGACTCTGGAGATATTCGCGCCAACGAGCTTGCGCGCGGCGCGGACGGAATGATGGCAGGCTGCGAGCTCTGCGAGCTGGCTCGCACCACGCATTGGTACGCCGAATTCGACGAACCGGTGCGCTTCGTGATCTGCGACTGCGATTCCTGCGACACACCCATGGCCGTCCTCGGCATCCACCGCCAGGCCCCCACCGCCGCGGAGCGCGAGGTCCTCGAGCGCGAGCTCGCCAAGGTCGCCGACGCGAAGTATCCCGGCGGCTGGTTCTTCGACGATCACATGCGCCAGATTCCCGATCACTATCATCTGCACGCCCGCCCGTATCCGAAGTGGTGGCGGGGGAAGTCGACGGGATGGGCAGGGAGAGATCCAGGATGAGCACGGAGAGCTTCGACGTCGGCGCCATCGGCGAGGACGTTCCGCTGCTCGAGGGCATTCGCACGACGCGCGCGATGCGCCGGCTGCGGCCCGATCCCGTGCCGCGCGAGCTCATCCGCAAGGTCTGCGAGGCCGGCACGTTCGCGCCGAGCGGCGGCAACCGCCAGCCCTGGTTCTTCATCGCCGTGACCGAAGCCAGAGCGCCGGCGCTGGGTCGCCGACCGCTACCGTCCCGCCTTTCACGCCTACATCCAGCCGGCCCTCGAGGCGGCGAAGGATCCCTCGTATCCCGAGGCCAAGCGCCGCAACATGCGCGCCGCGATCCACCTCGCCGATCATCTGCACGAGGCGCCGGTGCTGCTGTTCGTCGCCGGCTGGACTCGCCGCGGCAAGCCGCAGTCCAGGCGCTCTTCCCCGCGGTCCAGAACGTGCTGCTCGCCTGCCGCGCGGTCGGCCTCGGCGCCTCGCTCACCACGCTGCACACGACGTTCGGCAAAGAGGTCGACGAATGGCTCGGCCTGCCCGAGAACTGTCCGACCTGCGCGATGCTGCCGATCGGTTGGCCGCTCGGCCGCTACGCGCGTCCGCCCCGACGCTCGATCGACACCTGCCTCTTCTTCGAGCGCTTCCAGGCGTGAAGCGCGGCACTACCGCGGTCGCCAGTTGCGCGCCTGCCTTGGCCACTTGCTCCGACGGTGGCTCGACGTCGACGTCGGTGGTCTCGCACAGGCGCGCGATCGTCATGTAGAAGCCGATCGCCAGCACCAGCTCGACGATCTCTTGGGAAGACAGGTGCTTGCGAATGCGCGCGAACGTCTCATCCGAGCAGCGCACGTCGCGAACGACCTCGGTGGTGAAGTCCAAGACCAATCGTTCGGTGTCATCGAAGCAAGACGCTCGTAACTCGCCCTTCTCGATCGCGTCGACCTGCAGCCGCGTCACGCCCATCAGCATTCCCAGCGAGACGTGCTGCACCCACTCGTAGCGGCTCGGCGAGAGGTTGGCGACGCGCAGGATCGCCAGCTCGCGAAGCTTCGCGGAGAGCTTTTGCCGAGCGAGAATGGCGCTCCCGAGCCGCACCATCGGACGGAACGTGGTCTCGGCGTGCGCCATCATCTTGAAGAGGTTCAGCATCGTCGGCAGCTGCGCGAAGGTCTGCTTCACCTCCGGCGAGGACACTTTCTCGGGGAGCACGTACGGTATGCGAGCCATTCGACTCGACTCAGGCGCGGCTCAGCACGGCTGCGGCGTCTCGCTTTCCCATGGCGTCATAGGTGGCGTATTTGTACATCTCCGCAAGCGTCGGGTAGTTGTAGCACGTCTGAATGAATAGGTCGTTGGTGGCCCCGGCCAGCAGCGCAGTCAGCCCGACGTGGACGAGCTCCGTCGCCTGCTCGCCGATGACGTGCACGCCGAGGAGCTTCAAGTCCGACGCGGCGAACAGCAGCTTCAGCATGCCTTCCGGGTCGCCGACGATCTGCCCGCGAGCGTTTTGACGGTAGGTCGCGCGGCCGACCACGTAGTCGACCCCCTTCTGCCGCAACGACTCCTCGGTCTCCCCCGCCATCGACACCTCCGGGATCGTGTAGATGCCGTACGGCAGCACGGGCGCGAGCGCCTTCTTGTACTGCAAGTCGAAGGCGTGGACCATCGCCAGACGAGCCTGCTCCATCGAAGTGGAAGCGAGGGCGGGAAAGCCGATGACGTCTCCGGCGGCGTACACGTTGGGCGCCGAAGTGCAGAAGCGGTCGTCGACCGACAGGAGCCCGTGCTCCCCACAGCGGACACCCGCGGCCTCGAGGTTCAGCGACGACGTGTTGCTGACCCGCCCCGCGGACACCAGCACGGCATCGGCGGTCACCGATCTCGCCTCCTTCGAGCCGGAGCGTGACCGAGTCCGTCGGACGCTGTCGCAGCCGGCGACGCGCCGCGGCATGCGGAACTCGATGCCGAGGTTCTGCCATGCCCCGCTGCAGCGCGGCGGCGATCTCTCCGTCGAGGAAACGGCGAGCAACCGGTCGCGACCCTCGATCAGCGATACTTCCACGCCGAGCGCGGCGAACGTCGACGCGTACTCGGCGCCGATCACGCCGCCGCCGACGACCGCGAGCGATCGCGGGATCGAATCCAGCTCGAGAATCTCGTCGGAATCGACGACGCGAGGGTGACCGAACGGGAATAGCGCCGTGCGGCGCGGGCTCGAGCCGGTGGCGATCAGCACGATCTCGGTGGTGAGGTCGATCGGCGGCTCGCCGGGTCGCGGTGACGCGGATCGTGTGCGGGTCGAGAAACGACGCCTCGCCGTGGAACACCGTGACCCGATGGCGATCGAGGTTCTGGCGGATGCGCTCGCGCTCGGTGGCCACCATCATGGTCTCGCGGCGCATGAGATCGCGGATCGTCGCCTGGCGCTGCAGCGAGAGATCCACGCCGTAGAGGCCCCGGTTGCGGAATCCCGAGAGCGTCAGCGAAGTCTCGCGCAGCGTCTTGGAAGGCAGCGTTCCGGTGTTCGCCGCGGCACCGCCGAAAGCGGACCCGCGCTCGACGATCGCGACCCGCTTGCCGAAGTACGCGGCTTGCGCAGCGCCCTTCTCCCCCGCCGGCCCGGAGCCGATCACCACCAGATCGAACGCGTTCGGTTCGCTCAACGCGATCTCTCCTACCCGCGCCCCGCGCAAATTGACAGGGAGGGTCGCGCATGGAACTGTCGCCGATCCACCTGCCCACCTGCAAGGGATGGCCACCCATGAAGCGTGAAATCTTCAGCGAAGAGCACGAGCTGTTTCGCGAGCAAGTACGCCGCTTCGTCGATCGCGAAGTCGAGCCCAGAGTCCCGGACTGGAACGAACGGGGAATGGTAGACCGCGCCATCTGGCGCCGTCTCGGCGAAGAGGGCTTGCTCGGCGCCAATCAACCGACCGAGTACGGCGGCGCCGGCGGAGACTTCCTCTACGACGCTATCGTGATCGAAGAGCTTGCGCGCGTGCGCGCTCACGGACTCGCGGCATCGCTGCATTCCGACATCTGCCTGCCTTACATCGTAAGCTACGGCACGGAGGAGCAAAAGCGGAACTACGCTTCCCCGGCGATCCGCGGCGAGCTGATCCTCGGCATCGCCATGACCGAGCCCGGCACCGGATCCGATCTCGCGGCGGTGCAGACGACTGCGCGGCGCGACGGCGACCAGTACGTGCTCAACGGCTCGAAGATGTTCATCTCGAACGGGCAGATCGGCGATCTCTTCATCGTCGTCGCCAAGACCGACGCCAAGGCCTCGCCGCCGCACAAGGGCATCAGCTTGATCCTCGTCGAGGCCTCGAGCCCCGGCTTCGTCCGCGGCCGCAAGCTCGACAAGCTCGGCCTGCGGGGACAGGACACGAGCGAGCTGTTCTTCGAGGACTGTCGCGTTCCCGCCGGCAACCTGCTCGGCACGCAGGAAGGACTCGGCTTCAAGCAGCTGATGCAGAAGCTGCAGCAAGAGCGGCTCGTCGTGTCGGTCGCCTCGATCGCTTCCTCGCGGCGTTCGCTCGACGACACGATCCGCTACGTCAACGAGCGGCGCGCGTTCGGCAAGACGATCGCGCAGTTTCAAAACACGCAGTTTCGCCTTGCCGAGCTCGCCACCGAGGTCGAGATCGGACAGGTCTTCGTCGACCGCCTGCTAGCCGCCCACGTCCGCGGCGACGACATCGTCGCGGAGGTGAGCATGGCCAAGTGGTGGACGACCGAGCTGCAGAAGCGACTGACGAGTCAGTGTCTGCAGCTCCACGGCGGTTATGGGTTCATGATGGAGTACCCGATCGCCATCGACTATGCCGACGCAGCCGTGCAATCGATCTACGCCGGATCGAACGAGATCATGAAAGTGATCATTGCGCGGCGGCTCGGGCTGGGCGATTGAAACGGAGTTTCCGTTTTCTTCCTCAAGACTCCCGCTTCCGTCAAAATCTCGACGGCGGCAAAAACCTGACGGCGTAAGCTCGGAATTTGTAGGCTCCAGTCGTCATTCTTGAGGGCGTGCTCCGACGCTACATCTGCATGCAAATTGCACATGTAGCGCCAGGGAGGGCATGCGATGATTCTGCCCGCATTGCGACTCGGTAATCGCGGGGCTTCGTTGTTGGAGCTTACGGTCATGGTCAGCATTCTCGGAGTGTCGACCGGGGTCGCGGTCTCGCGCCTCAACGCCGGGACCCGGCATATCGATTCCGCGCATCAAGAGCTGATCGCCAATCTGCGGCTTTGCCGCGCGCAGGCGGTCGCCGGCGGGTTCCATTGCGAGGTGGCGGTCACCAGCGCGACCAGTTACCGCGTCGACCGGATGCTGCCGCCCGAAGCTCCGAACGGCCCTTGGACTGCCGACGCGTCGTCCTCTCGGGCGATCCTTCTGCCGGTCGGCGTGAGCATGTCACAGGCGACCGGAGCGTTCGAGTTCGACACCCGCGGATCGCTGGTGACCTTGGCAGCGCGTACCCCGCTCGTTCTCACGGACTCGGGATACAACCGGCAGAAGACCGTGGTGCTCTGGCCCTCCGGGCAAGTCGACGCGAGCTAGGGCCATGCGTCGCTCTGCTCAGACACGCGGCTCCAGCCTCATCGAGGCGCTCGTCGCTTCGGCGGTTCTGACGGTCGGTGCGGCCGCGGCCGCCAGCATGCTCACGCTTTCGTCGACGACTGCGCGGTCGAGCGCCCTCGCGGCGCACGGCGTCGCCCTCGCAGAGCAGGAGCTCGAGGATCTGCGTTCGCTCGTCTACGCGGGGATCCTGACCCGCGACTCCTACACCACGAGCTCGCCGGACGTCTTCAACGGTACAGCCTTCACCGTGCACAGCGACGTGCAAGCCGACCAGCCCGCGGCGAGCATGAAGACGATCGTCGTGACCGTCGGGTGGAGAGACCACGGCGCGCCGCGGACGTACGACATACAGACCATCTACGCGAACATCAGCGGGTGAGACGCATGAGACATCGCCATCGTTGGTCGCCGCCGCAGGGGCCGCAGAGGGAGAGCGGCTTCACGTTCGTCGAGCTGTTGGTTGCGATGCTGCTCATGACCGGGGTCGGCGCGGTGCTCGTCAACTCGTTCTCCATTCAGATGCGCTTCCGCGGCGACACCGAGATCAACGCCGAAACCCACCAGGGGCTCGTCTCCGCGCTCGACTCGCTGGTACGCGACGTGCGCTTGGCCGGCGCTTGCCTGCCGACGCAACCATTGTTCGTTCCGCTCGCCGGCACCAACAACGGCACGACGGACTCCATCACGGTGCGTACGGGCGCGATCAGCGCGAACACGACCTGCATCGTCGCGTCGCTCACGGCCTCCACGGTGGCGGGAGCGACGCAGCTGCCCGTCGACGACGTCACCGGCTTCAAGGTCGACGGCTGGGGGTACATCGTCGGTTCGGTTCCCGGCGAGCTCTTCCACGTTTCGGCGGTGAGCGGGACGAGCGGCCCCGGCACCGTCACCACCGATACCTCGCTCGCGCAGGGTTACCCCACCGGCGGCGGGATGTATGCGCTCGAAGAGCGCGCGTATGCCATCGACACCACCACCTACGGGCAGCCCGTGCTCACTCGCTCGCTCAACCGCCAGGCCGCACAACCGATCGCAGGCGGCATCGAATCGTTGAACATCCGCTACCGGCTCAATCAGAACTGCCCGACCTGCACCGTCATCGACCTGCCGCCGGATAATCCGACGTGGGTCCAAGTGAGCGAAGTCCTCCTCACCGCCACCGCGGTCTCGAGCCAGAACTTGTCCGGCGGCGCGCGGCTGCGCGAGTCGGCCACGGTGACGGTCCAACCGCGCAACCTCGTGGCGCTACGCCCGAGCTGACGGAGTAAGACGACCATGCGACTACGCGAACAGGCCGGCGTCGCGCTCATCGGGGTTCTGATGATCATCGGCCTGCTGATCGCGGCGGCCACGGCCGTCGCGGTGCGGGTTCGACTGGAGACGATGGGCCAAGTCGCCTTCCAGACCGCTCCGCGCAACTTGTTCGCGGCCGAAGCGGGCATCAACCGCGGAGTCGCCGAGTTTCGCAACATCTTCATCAACGGCAACGTCCCGGCGGGCAGCTCGGGGAGCGGCACAGGGGACTACGCGGTACGGTCCGCGTCGATCGGCGGACGCGCGATCCGCTACCAGCTTCGCGAGCCAGGCAACAACCCGGTGAGCCGCCAGCTGCCGCTCGGCATGGTGCCGTTCGGCGGCCTGAACTCGATCCAGTACAACTACTCGGTGGCTTCGGCGACGCCCGATCTCGTCAATCCGGCCGCGCAGCTGCGGTCGCAATTCGAGGTCGACAACATCCCGATCTTCCAGTTCGCCGCCTTCTACAACGGAACGCTCGAGATTCTGCCCGGCGCCACGATGGCGCTGCATGGGCGTGTGCACAGCAACGCGGACCTCTACGTCGACTCCTTCTCGAGTGTTTCGCTCACCATCGGTGACAACCCGCCCGCAATCACCACCGTGCAAGTGTCGGCCGTCGGCGACCTCTATCGCGGCCGGCTCGACAACGGCGCCTGCTCCGGGACGGTCACGATCGACATGCTCCAGGACGCCAACAGCGACGGACGGCTCGACCCGCAGAATCTGAATTGCAGCGGTGGTTCGACGCGACAAGTGCCGAACAGCGAGGTGACGACCTGGCTCGGCAGCATCCAGGTGCGGGTACCGAACATCGGGCTGCCGACCAACTTCTCGCTCGCAAGGCTGAGTGGCGACTACTGGACGAAGGCGGACCTGCGCATCGTCCTCGATCTCACGCAGACCTACAACGCGGCCACGGGCGTGAATCTCAATGCGATCGTGGTGCAAGACGCCGCGGGGAACGTCGACGCCACCAAGACCGCGCTGCTGCGCACCTTCATGCAGACCAATCGCGGCAAGATCTTCTACAACGACGTGCCGATCGGCTCGAACGGCGTGCCCTGCGGCTCGGCGACGGCGAACTCCTGCGACGTTGCCGGCGTCGGCAGCGCGTCGCGCTATCAGCCGAACTTCGCCGGCAACCAGTTCGTCTACCGCCGCGCGGACGACGGCGCCGTCGACGCCAACTGGGCGTCCACCGCGGACACGCGCGGCGTGATCGGCGACTACCGCCGCGGCGGCTTCTACAACAATCGTGAATCCAAATGGATCTACCTGCTGAACGTCGACGCGCAAGCGCTGCTCGCCTGGAATCGTGCTCAGGCGGCGGGCAGCCAGCTATTCGACCCCACCGACGCGACGGATGGAGGAGTCGTCCTCTACTTGTCCGTGGTCGGCCCGCAGTCCAACACGCTCAACAACTACGGCGTGAGGGTGTTCGATTCGTCGAACCTCGGTTTCACGGTAAACGTCGCCGACCCCACGGGCCTCACCGTGGCGAGCGACCAGGCGATCTACGTCGAGGGTAGCTACAACAACACCGTGCCCACGGTCGGCAACGGCCACGACCACGCCCCGGCCGCCTTCATCGGCGACAGCGTGAACATTCTCTCGCAGAACTGGGAAGCGCCCTGGATCAACGGTGCGACCACGTACAAGAACGACCAGAAGAGCCGCGCTCCGCTCGCTTCACGACCAGCGGCATCGACGATGATCAACGCCGCGTTCCTCGCGGGCGTCGACGTCACCACGGCCGGCAACTACAACGGCGGCCTCGAGAACTATCCGCGCTTCCACGAAGACTGGAGCAGCGCCGCGGCAAACCCGCAGCCGACCCTCACCTACCGCGGATCGTTCGTGAGCTTGAGCGCCCCGTCGCACGTTGCGGGCGCGTGGTGCGGCACCGGCACGACCTGCAACATCTACAATCCGCCGCGCCGGGATTGGGACTACGACTCCCTGTTCAACGATGTCGCGATGCTGCCGCCGCTCACGCCCCGGTTCGTCGCCGTGCAGCAGACGGTGCTCACCGAAGACTTCCGCTAGTCGACGCCCCGCCGCGATCCTTCGTCGGCTTGACGCCGGCGGGTCGATTCTTCGATGAACGAGGCATGAAGATCCGCCAATTCGTCGTCGTCGCTCGTGATCTCGACCGCGTGGTCGGAGCCCTCACCGCCGTGCTCGGCGTCGAAGTCGGATTCAACGACCCGACCATCAAGGAGTTCGGCCTCAAGAATGCCGTCATGCCGGTCGGCGAGACGTTTCTCGAGGTGGTGTCGCCGATCGATCCTAAGGCGACGGCCGAGCGCTACCTCGCACGCCGCGGTGGCGACGGCGGGTACATGCTGATCGTGCAGTCGGACAACCTCGACGCGGATCGCGCGCGGCTCGCGTCGATCGGCGTGCGCACGGTCTGGAAGCTCGACTTGCCGCAGATCCGCGGCACGCATCTTCACCCGAAGGACACCGGCGGCACGCTGCTCTCGCTCGACGACGCCACGCCGCCCGATTCGTGGCACTGGGCGGGCCCCAAGTGGCGCGAGCACGTGCGCCGGCGAGTCGTCGACTCGATCGTCGCCGCCGAGCTCCAATCCGACGATCCGGCGGCTCTTGCGCGCCGCTGGTCGGAGATCCTCGATCGCCCCGCGCAAGAGACAGATGCTGACTGCCGCGAGATCGCGCTCGACGGCGGGCGGCTACGCTTCGTACCCGCGCGAGACGGCCGAGGCGAAGGGCTCGCCGGGTTCGACGTGCGCGCGATCGACCGCGCCGCGGCGCTCGAAGCGGCGCGTCGCCAGGGTTGTGGGGTCAGCGGCGATCGCATCAGCATCGCCGGCATCCACGTCGACCTCGTCTAGAGGTCCTCCATCCGCGCCTCGACCTCCGCGTTCTTCCAAGCGTCCTGAAACGCGCGGCGCACCCACACCGCGTCGGCGGTCTTCTTTTGCGCCTTGAGGCTCTCCCACAGGCCGTAGAGCGAGCGGGGGTTGCGCGGATTGCGCGCCAGGTCCTCGCGGAAGACCTCCTCGGCCTCCTGCTTCTGGCCGGCGCGGAAGAGCGCTGCGCCGAGCGACTCGCGCACCGGGCAATACCAAGGCGGGGGCTCGTCGTAGCTCAGCCGATCCTGCGCATCGACCGCGTCTCTCCATGCTGCGATCGCCGCCTGCTCGTCCCTCTTGGCCGCGGCGATGCGGGCGTCGAGCGAAAACATCGCCACCTTCAGTACCCCGCGGCTGGAATTCAGGCTCCACACCGCGTCCTCGGGCACTTTGACGCTCGCCGCTTCAAATCCCCGACGCTCCTTCTCGGCGCCGTCGACATCACCCTTGGCGGCGAGCGCTACGCCGCGTGCGAAATGCCAGAGCGCCCTCGACGTCGGTAGCGTCTCGGCGGGCTCGGGCGCCTTGAGCACGGTGTTCCATTGCGCGAACCGTAGCTCCACTTCCAGCGGCCGGAACAGCAAGTACTCGCCCATCGGCATGTCCTTCACGACGGGAGCGACGTTGGCCGCCGAACGCTGTGCGGCCTTCTTGGCTTCGCCGTAGCGTCCTTCCATCGCCGCCGCAGCCGCGAGGAAGTCGAGATTGTGATTGTAGTACATGAGCGGGTACATGCCCTGAACTCCGAAAGCCTTGATGTACGCCTCGTCGACGCGCGCGGCTTCGGCGTTCGACTTCGCCGCGGCGTCGTAGAAGCCGGTGCGCATGTAGATGTGCGCGGGCATATGCACGAGGTGTCCCGCGTTCGGCACCAGCTTCTCGAGGCGCTCCGCCGAAGGCAGCGCGCGCTCCGGCGAGGGCGAAGCCTCCACGGCGTGGATGTAGTAGTGGTTGGCGCCGACGTGCGAGGGATCTAGGCGCAGCACGTGCTCGAGCACGGCGACGATCTCCTCCGTTCCCTCGGCCGGCTTGCCGTCGCTGCTCCACAGCCTCCACGGATTCAGATCCATCAAGCTCTCCGCATAGAGCGTGGCGGCGTCGAGATCGTCTGGGAGAGCTGCCGAGAGCTCTTTCATCGCGTCCGCGAAGTCGGCGGCGAGCCGTTTCAGGTCCGCTTTGGGGTCGTCGGAGTACCGTTTGGCGAGAGCCTTCACGTAGGCGCGCTCGTCCTCCGGCGCATCCTTGGCGACCTTCAGCGCCTTTTGGGTCGCTGCGAAGGCTGCCTTCTCACGCTGCGGGTCGACGTCCATGTTGATGTTGGGACCGAGGGCGTAGGCGATGCCCCAGAGCGGCATCACGGCGTCGGGGTCGAGCTCGGCCGCGCGCTGGAAAGAGCGGATCGCCTCGTCGTGGTTGAAACCGTAGACGAGCGTCAGGCCCTGGTCGAAGAACTGCTGCGCTTCGGCGCTGCGCGTCTTGATCGTGTGGTGATGGTGGCCGAGGCCGGGCAGCAATTGAGCAGGTTTCTCGGACGAGGCCGCTTCATCCGCGCGAACCGTCGCGCCAGCCGCCAGAAGGGCTACCGCCACCGAGCACGCGAGCTTGCCGAAGTCCATCGAGACCTCCCTGTACCGTGCGCTCGATCTACCCGAACGCCGGGGACGGCTCCAGGGAGGGCCGCACGCTTCCACTGGCTCACGTGATTCTCTAGAACCGCAGCATGCTTCGCGTCGACGGAAACGTGCGCCGGCCGAGCAATCTCGGTTTCGAGGACCTCGCCGCGCTCCCCGGTCAGATCGAAGACGTCGCGGCGCTCGTTCCGGGACGGCGGGGCGGCGCCGTGGGGCTGCGCGCGCTGCTCGAGGCCGTGGGTGTCTCGGAGCATGCGAGCCGCGTGACGCTGGAATCGACCGACGGCAAGTTCTCGCAACAAGCACCGCTCGCGTCTCTCGAATCCGCCGTGCTCGTCTACCGGCTCGCCGACGGGCCGCTGCCCGCGAACCTCGGCGGCCCGGTGCGATTCCTGATCCCGGGCGTCGAGGACTGCGGCGTGCCGGGCGTCGACCGCTGCACGAACGTCAAGGCGCTCGGTCACGTGCGCATCGAGTGAAGCGGGTCGCGCCGATCCTCGAGTTCGACCCGGCGCCGCGTGCGGTGATCGAGCCCTCGCTCTATCACCGCAAGATCGACGTCGCCGAGCACTGCGTGGTCACGTTCTTCCAGGACGTGATCGATCGCCTCGCGACCGAGGGACGCCTGCGCGTCGTCAGGCGAATTCCCACCGAGATCGGCAAGCACCCGCTGTACGAGCTCGAGGTCGACTCGCGGCGCTTGGCGCTCATCCATCCCGGCGTCGGCGCGGCGCTCGCCGCGGGGTTGCTCGAAATCGTGATCGCCCGCGGTTGCCGCAAGTTCATGGTGTGCGGCGGAGCGGGAGTCCTCGATTCCTCGATCGCGGCCGGGCGGACGATCGTCGTCGCCCGCGCCCTGCGCGACGAGGGTACGTCCTATCACTACCTGCCGCCGAGCCGGCTGGTCGAGGCGTCGCCCGAAGCGGTGACGGCCCTGCAGGCGGCGCTCAGCGAGCGGGGGCTTCCACACACCGTGGGTCAAAGCTGGACGACCGATGCGATCTTCCGGGAAACTCGCGAGAAGGTGAGGCGGCGGCGCGAGGAGGGATGCATCGTCGTGGAGATGGAAGCGGCGGCGCTGTTCGCCGTCGCGCGCTTCCGTGGCGTCACGCTCGGCCAGGCCGTGTACGCCGGCGACGACGTCGGCGGCGAGGAGCACGACCACCGCGACTGGGTGCGGCTCGCGGAGGCGCGCGAGCAGCTCTTCTGGGCTACCGCCGACGCTTGTCTGCGCCTGTGAGCGACGCTCGGCGAGACGTGCGCACCTGGCGATGCCGAAAGCACGACACCAGGTGATCGTTGACCATCCCGGTCGCCTGCATGAAGGCGTAGCAGATCGTCGAGCCGACGAAACGAAAGCCGCGGCTGCGAAGGTCGGCGCTCATCGCATCAGACTCCGGCGAGCGCGGCGGCACTTCCTTCACGGTCTTGCGGCGGTATTGGATCGGCTCGCCGGCGACGAAGCGCCAGACATACGCATCGAAGCTGCCGAATTCCTGCTGCAAGGCCAGGAACGCCTTCGCGTTGCCGATCGCCGCCTCGATCTTCAGGCGGTTGCGGACGATGCCTTCGTCGGCGAGCAGGCGCACGACCTTGCGGCCGTCGTAGCCCGCTACCTTGCGCGGATCGAAGCGGTCGAATGCCTTGCGATACGCTGCGCGCTTCTTGAGGATCGTCAGCCACGAAAGCCCCGCTTGCGCGCCCTCGAGCACGAGGAGCTCGAACAAGCGACGGTCGTCGTGCAGCGGCGTTCCCCACTCCTCGTCGTGATAGGGAACGTAGAGCGGATGCGATTCGCCCCAGGGGCAGCGCTTGCGCGAGCTCACGCGGCTGCCTCCGCGAAGCGGCGGTTCCTCCAGAACCAGAACAGCAAAAACGGGCCGAACGTGAAGCAGAAGAGATTGATGACGATCTCGCCGACCATCGCGCCGCTCTGCACCGAGTACATGCCGTTCTCCAGGTTGTAGAGCACGTCCATGCCGCCGAGGTAGATCGCCGCGCTGCCGGCGGATATGCCGAACAGCACCGCCCATTCGCGCCGCCGCCGCAGCCCTTCCGCAGCCGCCACGCAAGCCGCGGCGAGCCAGAGGTCCGCCACCGGGAACGCCCGTTCGAAGACGAGGTAGCATTCCGCCTCGCTCGATTGCACGTCACCGCTGGTGAAGAACGTCACCCAATAGAGCAGAGTAACGGCCGCGCTCGCCCACAGGAGGCCGATCACGACGCGGCAACCGGGAGGAGAGCTGGCTTCTCGCATTCAAGCCTCATCGCTCGGGCGCCTTCGCTCAGTCGGCGACGTAACGCCCCGCTTCGACCTCTCGCACCCGGCCCTCGCCGACGAGCCGCTCGAGGTGCTGGCCCATGCTGCGGCGCTCGATCGGATCGGCATACGAGACGGGGTCACCCGGGCGGTACACGAAGCGATGCGCGACGATCTCCTCGAGCGTGCGCGGCACGGCGAGATACTCGACGAGCCGGCTCGTGCGCGTAGCGATCACGGCCGCGAACCGATCGAGGCGCTCGCGAAACGTCTCGCGCCCTTCGACCACGCCGATGTGGTGGAACGTCGCGTAGTGGCGCGCGTCGATCCGGCGCACTTCGGCCAGCGTGCGCTCGAAGTCCGAGAGCGAGGACCAGGCGTCGCCGTAATAGGGGCCGAAGCTGGTCAGGTCGATGTCGCCGAGGTAGAAGACCCAATCGGGCTCGATCGCGAAGCAGCAGTGACCGCGGGTGTGCCCGGGCGCGTGCACTACGCGTACGGTCACGCCGCCGAGATCGAACGAGTCGCCGTCGGCGAACGAGATCGCGTCGGGCCGGGGCACGTAGTGAAACTTCTCGAGGAGAGCCCCGCGGAAGTAGTCGGCGGCCGCGCCGTCGTACCCGTAGATCTCCATCATGCCGTCGATCGACTCGAAACCGATGCGATCGAGGCCGTGCACGTGCCAGGGCGCGCCCGGGAAGAGGTGGTTCCCCGCGATGTGGTCCTCGTGGCAGTGGCTGTTGATCACACGATCAATCCTCGGCAGCAAATCGCGACCGACGAGCGACAGCGATGGGTCGATGAGCAAGGATTCCTCGGATCCTTCGACGAGTAGCGAATTGCCGTGGGGGTACTTGCCGTTGCGCACGCCGCCGAGCAGCATGACGTGAGGGCTGATCGGGCGGTCTTCGCTCGAGGGGGCGAGCTCACTCATCGCGCACAGTCCTAGAGCAATCGGCAGCGTAGAGAAAGGAGACGAGCCGAAAATGGAAGTAACCATCCCGACGTTGTTCGCGACCCTCTCCGCCTACCAGCGCAGCGGTGCCTTCAAGGCGGCCATCGACCTCGACCTCTTCACCGCGATCGCGGAAGGCAACGACTCGATCGTCGCGCTCGCCTCGCGCTGTCGCGCCTCCGAACGTGGCCTCCGCATACTCTGCGACACGCTCGCGACGATGGGATTGCTCACCAAGCAAGGCGGCCGCTACGCCCTGGTTTCCGGTGCGGACGCCTTCCTCGACCGTCGCTCGCCCACGTACGTGGGCTCGGCGGCGACGTTCGTCGCTTCGCCGCAGCTCATGGAGCCTTTCATGCGGGTGGCTGACGCCGTCCGCCGCGGCGGCACCGTGGTCCCCGACGACGGAACGCTCGCCGCCGAGCATCCCATCTGGGTCGAGTTCGCGCTCGCCATGGGGCCGCTCGCCGCGCTCACGGGCCGACTGCTCGCCAACCTGCTGCGTGCCGACGCCGCGCCGCCGTGGAAGGTGCTCGACATCGCCGCCGGGCACGGCGAGTTCGGCGTCGCGCTCGCGCGCGCCAATCCGAAGGCCGAGATCGTCGCGCTCGACTGGGCGAACGTGCTGACCGTGGCGGAAGAGACCGCACGCAAGGCGGGCGTCAGCGACCGCTTCCGCAAGCTGGCCGGCAGCGCTCTCGAGGTGGACTTCGGCGACGGCTACGACCTCGTGCTCCTCACCAACTTCCTTCACCACTTCGACGCCGCGGGGTGCGAGACGATCCTCAAGAAGGTCCACCGGGCGCTGAAGCCCGGCGGGCGTGCCGTCACGGTCGAGTTCGTGCCGAACGAGGATCGCGTCTCCCCTCCGGAGGCCGCGGCTTTCAGCCTCACGATGCTCGTCCTGACCCCGGGCGGAGACGCCTATACGTTCGCGGAGCTCGAGCGCATGATGCGCAACGCGGGCTTCGCCAAGAACGAGCTCCGCGAGCTGCCGCCGTCCTTCCAGCGCGTGGTGGTCTCCACGAAGTGATCGGCTGGAACGAACTGGCGCCAGTCTCCGCCCCGAGCTAAGGGAAGAGCCATGGCCAAGACCCCCTCGACGATGCTCGCACTCGGTACGCCGGCACCGGACTTCCGGCTGCCGGACACCGACGGAGCGCCGGTTTCGCGCGACGACCACGCGGCGGCGCCCGGTCTGCTGGTGATGTTCCTGTGCAACCATTGCCCCTACGTGCAGCACATTCGCACCGCGCTGGCCGAGTTTGCGCGCGAATATCAGGCGAAGGGGCTGGCGATCGTCGCCGTCAACTCCAACGACGCGGCTGCGTATCCCGACGACAGTCCCGAGAAGATGAAAGCCGAGAAGGCGCGCTACGGCTACGTCTTTCCCGTATCTCTACGACGAGTCGCAGGCGGTCGCGAAAGCCTACTCGGCGGCGTGCACCCCGGACTTCTTCTTGTTCGACGGCTCGCGGCGGCTCGTCTATCGCGGCCAGTTCGACGACAGCCGGCCCGGCAACGGCGCGGCGGTGACCGGCCGGGATTTGCGCGCGGCGTGCGATGCGCTGCTGTCGCGCCGGCCGATCGCGCCGGATCAACGGCCGAGCATCGGCTGCAACATCAAGTGGAAGGCCGGCAACGCGCCGACGTACCGCGGAGCGCAAGCGTGAGCGGGCACCCCGCCGTCCGCGCCGTGCTGTTCGATTTCGGCGGCACGCTCTACGACTACGAGACGCTGGCGCCGGGTGACCAGGAGAGCCTGGCGATGCTCGCCAAGCTCGCCGGCGCGGATGCGCCCGTCGATGACGTGCAGCGGACGTATCGCGCGGCGCTTCGCCAGGTGTTCCGCAGCTACCTCGAGCGCAGCTTCTTTCTTCACAAGGACATGTTCCGCGACGCCGTCGTGGCGATGCTCCGAGAGCTCGGCCGCAACGCCGAGCCGGAGCATTTCGAGCGCTACCGCGAGATGCAGTGGCAGCTTCACCAGCGTGATTTCCAGCTCCGCGAAGGCGTGGTGGAAACGCTGACGGAGCTGCGCCGGCGCGGCCTGCGGCTCGGCATCGTCAGCAACATCGACGCCGACCAGTTGCGCCACTTGGGCGAGCTCGCTGGCCTCGAGCGCTACTTCGACTGGCTGCTGTCGAGCGAGGAGGCGCGCTCGTGCAAGCCCGATGGAGGAATCTTCGTCGAAGCGCTGCGCCGCGCACGATGCGACCCCCACGAGGCGCTCTTCGTCGGCGATTCGCTGCCCCAGGACATCGCCGGCGCCAATCGGGCCGGGCTGCGCTCCGTGCTGCTGTGGCACCGCGGCGACCGCCAGCCCCGATTCGACGTCGCCAAGCCCGCTCACGTGATCGGCAGCATCCCCGAGGTGCTGACGCTCGTCGCGTGAAACGGAGCCTCAAGCGCGCCTGGCGGCAGGACCGAGCGCCGCGCAATAAATGATCACGTTGATCGCCACCACGAGCGCGCCGAGCACGAGCTGAGATCCACGCGTGAGCGCGGCTGGGTAGAGCACCGGCCATACGTAGTGCTCGACGAACCCACCGCCGTATCCCGCTTCCCCGCCGGCGCGGCGAAGCGCCACCTCGAGAGGCGTCAGCGGGCAGAGCGCTCCTGACCACTCGACGACCACCCCCCAGAGCGCAGCCGGCACGTGGAGCCACGCGACACGCGGCCAGCGAAGCACCACGAGCCCTCCGGCCACCACGAAGACCACGAAGAGCAAGTGCGCGAGCAGCACGGCGTCGGCGAGGCAGCGATAGAGCACGCGGCGCCGCTCGCGCGCTCACTCGGCCTTGGGGGACGGCCGATCGAAGCGCGCCGACTCGATCAGCGTGTTGCTCACGCTCTCTCCCGCGGCCTGCTCGGGCTTATAGAGGATGAGCACCTGCCAGAGCTCTGCCCCTTCGGTCAGGAAGAGGGAGTGTCCGACCAAATCCTCGCGCCCACCGTGCATGCGGAGATCGACGATGAACCCCGGCCGTCCGTCGACCTGCCGGGGCCGACGCGTCTCTTCGAGGCTTCCCCCGCTCAGCTGGCGAAGGTTGTTGAGAGCGCCTTCGATCGCGTTGCTCACACTGGCCGCAACGCCAGGCTTGAAGATCGCGTGGCTGACCGCGATGTGCAGGCCGTCCCCCTCGTAGGTCGAGACGTTGAAGCGCGAAACCGAGCCCTCGGATTCGGGCGGCAACGTCACCGCACGTGGCGTCAGCGGCCCGGGCAGCGACAGCGACAGCGCCGATTCGTCGATGCGCACCGTCGTCCATTCGCGGCTCCACGAGCGCTCGGCCTCCAAGACTCCCGACAGCCGATGCAGCTCGGGCAGTAGAAATCGCTCCGAGAGCACATTGATGGCTGTGAACGACGCCACCATGACGGCGACGAACGCGATCGGGCGATCGCGCCATCGGCCGACCAGCGCCGTGGCGATCAATGCGCCGACTGCACCCGCGATCGCCGCCACCGCGGCTGACATCCAATCCATGGGCACGAGCCTTTCCCGGTCGAGGCGGCTACGAAGGGACTCTCTCCGGTCCTCGCCGTTTCGGCGCGCCCGCTCGCGTGCTTTGGCGGCCTCGACCTCACGGTTGCGGGGCGGAGCGCTGGTGATCAGCGAATCGATGAGCTCGCGCGCCGCTCTGGCGACCGCGTCCACGCCGCGCGCGAAGGCCTGCTCGTTCGCCTTGGAGGGTTTGGTGAACCCGCTCAACTTGCGCACGAACTGCAACGACGACGCGCGGATTTCTTCGTCGCTGGCGGGTGGTTTGAAGTTGTGCAGGGTCTTGATGCTGCGACACATGACGAATCCTCTCCTTTATATCGCGGTCACGCAGGGTGGGAATCCACCCGGAAGAGCCGCCAGTCGTCCGGAACACCTTTGAGGGCGCGCATGCCGAGGTCGACGAAGCGGATGCCCGAGCCCGCGACCAGGTCCTTGACCGTGCTCGACACCACGACCTCGCCCGGACCGGCTTCGGCCGCCACGCGCGCGCCGATGTGCACGGCGATGCCGCGCACGTCGTCGCCCAGCGAGCTCGATCTCGCCGGTGTGCAGCCCGGCGCGAATCTCGATGCCGAGCGCGCGCACGCCTTCGGCGATCGCGCAGGCGCAGCGGATCGCTCGCGCGGGCCCGTCGAAGGTGGCGAGGAGGCCGTCGCCCACGATCTCGACCTCGCGGCCGCGGTGCCGCTCGAGCTCGCGGCGGACGACTTCGTGTGCGCGTCGAGCAGGGCATCGCCAGGCGCGGTCGCCGAGCGCCGCGGCGCGCTCGGTCGAGCCGACGATGTCGGTGAACAGCACGGTCGCGAGCACGCGGTCGATCTCGGGCACCGGCCGCACGCCGGTCAGGAACTCCTCGATCTCGTTCGAGGATCGCCTCGGTGTCGCCCACGTGGAAGAGATGGTCGTCGCCCGGGGAGCTCGACGTACTTCGCGCCGGGGATGTGCTCGGCGAGATAGCGGCCGTGCCGAACGTGGATGAAGCGGTTGCCGGCTCGATGCAGGACGAGCGTCGGCACCCGGATCGCCGGCAGGACGCCGCGCGGAGGTCCCTCTCGAAGTGCGACGCGTACGATCGGCAGCGCAGCATGCGCGGCGAGAGCGACAGCCGCTCGTAGCGGGCGTACCAGCGCCGGAACCGCTCGTCGTCGAGCGACGCTCGGCGCGAAGACCTCGAGGCGGGCGCCGGTGCCCCACAGCTCCTCGATCTCATCGAGGAAGACCGGCACGGCGACCGGACGGAAAGCCCCACGGGTAGTCGACGTCGCGAAGCTGGCGCGCGGAGGTGTCGAGCCAGGATCAGCGCCGAGGTTCGCTCCGGGTAGGTCGCGGCGAAGAGCATCGCCATCTGGCCGCCCTGCGCAACGCCGAGCAAGCGCCGCCCGCTCGCGAGCCCGCGGCCTCCATGACGGTGCGCACGTCGTCGCTCCACTGCTCGAGCGTCGGCAGCGCCGCGAGCGGCACGGGGTCCGACACGCCCGCGCCGCGCTTGTCGAAGCAGAGCAGCCGGCTGAAGGTCGCCAAGGCGGTGCAGGAAGCGCGCGAGCGACGGCTCCTCCCACATGATCTCGACGTTGCTGGCCCAGCACGGGATGAACACGAGGTCGCGCGGGCCGTCGCCGACGACCTGATAGGCGACGCTTCCGTCCTTGCTCCTCGCGTATTTCGTCTGCGGGACGTCCATCGCGACGCTCTTCACTCGTAGAAGAATTCGACCTCGCCGGTCTCCAGCGAATATTCCGCGCCGACGACCATGAGGCCTTCGTGGAGAATCAGTTGCTCGAGCACCTCCGAGCCGTGCCGCAAATGATCCACGGAAGCGCGGATGTTGGCACGAACCGCTCGCCTCACCAGAGCGCTCTCACCGTCACGAAGGTCGCTTTCGAGCAGGCCCTCGACGGCAGGCCGCACGCGATCGACGATCGCCCGCAAGTTGCGAGACTGGTTCTCGTCGGGCCTGCGAAGCACCTCGAGAGTCGCCAGGATGGCCCCACATTGCGAGTGGCCGAGCACCACCACCAGGCGCGTGCCGAAGCGCGCGGCGGCGAATTCGACGCTGCCTACCTGGGAGGGCGCGACGATGTTTCCCGCCACGCGGATCACGAACAGGTCTCCCAAGCCCTGATCGAAGACGATCTCGGCAGGAACGCGCGAATCGGAACAGCCGAGAATGATCGCGAACGGCTGCTGGCCGTCGGCCAGCTCGGCGCGCCGGCTCCGGCTCACGAACGCGTCGGAGATGCGCGCGTCCGAGACGAACCTGCGGTTCCCTTCGCGGAGGCGCTCGAGTGCTTGGCGCGCCGAGGTCATCGATCGGTTCGAGCAGCAATGACGATACCGCTCGCCCACGAGAGCTTGGTCACCCGTAGCTCGCGGCGCGCCGTCAGGTCGCGAAGCAGCGCCGTGACCTTGGCCTCGTGACCTTGCGGCCAGGTGGCTTGCGGGTCCATGTCGTCGACGACGTAGAGGCCTCCTTCCTTGAGCAGGTTCAGCGCCAATTCGAGGTTCTCGTACTTGCCCGGCCAGGTATCGGCGAAGATGAGATCGAAGGTGGACTCGCGAGCCTCTCGAAGAAACACGTTGCCGTCGGCCGGCGACGAAGGTGACTCGCGGGTCCGCGCCGAGGTGTCGTCGCGCGATCGAGAGCAGCCGCTCGTCGTTCTCCACGGTCACCAGGCTGGAACGCGAATCCATTCCGTCGAGGATCCACGCCGTGGCGGCACCGGTTCCGGTGCCGAGCTCGAGAAAGCTTCCGCCAGGCTTGGAGGCAACGAGTGTTCGAAGCAGACACCCCGTCGTTGGCTCCGAAACCAAGTCGAAGCCTTCCCCGCGCGACTCTTCGTAGATCGCCGCTGCGGCGGGCGGAAAGCAGATTCCCTGCAGGTCTTCCACGTCCCCGCGAGACGTAGCCTCTTGGAACGGGACGGTACAACTGCCGGAGCGGCTTGCTTCTAGCTCGAGGCCCTTGTGGGACGGAGGTTTGTGCCAGTCGTGATTTCGCCGACAGCGGCGAAAATCAGTGCCTTCGTCATCGCGTCGGCAACGCTCAGTCCTTCGCGCGGGCAACCCGGTCGGCAATGGCCGGGAGCTCCTTCCGCTCCGCTTCCGTGAACTGCACCGGGCCGAGCTCGAAGGTGCAGCTTGTCGATCTTGCCGGTGAACTTGAACGGGCAGTCGTAGTGATACTCGATGAGCGAGACGGGGGTGCGCGTGTCCATTCCCACGTCGAAGTCTCGTCTTCGGGAAACGTGATGGGCATCGTGTTCTCCAGCGTCTTCTTCGCCACTTCCTGTGCCATCGACCGAGAGCGTGCCCGTGCCTCCCTTTCCAAAGCCAGGTCCGTCGTACTTGAAGTCAAACGCGATGGTGTGCTTGCCGGGCTTCAGTTCCGGGCCTTCCCACGCGATGTGTTTCATGCCGAGCAGATTGTAGAGGAACACCACCTTGCCCCGGCCGATGCCGAGCTCGCCTTTGCTCAGAAACAAGCCGTAGCCGCCAAAGCGTCCGCCCTCGGTGACGATCATCCCTTCCGCGCCACCTTCGGGAATCTCGACCTCGGCCTCGATGTTGTAGGAGCGTCCGAGGATGCTCGGAGCGCAGCCGGAGGGACGCCGCTCAACTCGCCGGTGTAGGTGAAGCTGGTGCGTCCTGCCGTCGGGCTGGGACGCGGCGTAAGGAACCGCGCGAGCGTCGAGTTGTCCAGCGGCAGCACGTCGTTCTTCTTCGCCTCCGCGTAGAAGAGGTCCTGCATCTGCTTGAGCTTGTCCGGCATTTGGGCGGCGAGATCGTTGGCCTGTGAGAAGTCCTCCTTGATGTTGTAGAGTTCCCACTTGTAGCCGGTGATCACATCCGGCGACGGCTTGGTGCTCAACTCCCAAGGGATGCTCACCGGAGTGGTGCAGGCGACCCATCCCTCGTGATAGATGGCCCGGTTGCCGAGCATCTCGAAGTACTGCGTCGTGCGCTTGGAGGGTGCGTTCGCGTTCGCCTTGTCCCACGTGTAAACCATGCTCACGCCGTCCATCGGTCGCTGCTTGATGCCGTTGATCGTGTCGGGCGCGGAGATGCCCGTCACTTCGAGGATCGTCGGCACGATGTCGATCACGTGGTGGAACTGGGTGCGGATGCCGCCCTCGTCCGTGATATGCCCCGGCCACGACATGCACATTCCCTGGCGGGTGCCGCCGAAGTGCGACGCAACCTGCTTGCACCATTGGAACGGCGTGTCGAACGCCCAGGCCCATCCGGCGGAGTAGTGCGGAAAGGTCTGTATCCGAGCCCCAGAACTCGTAGAACAGGAACTGGTCTTTCACCGGCACGGTCACGCCGTTGAAAGAGTGAACTCATTCGGCGTGCCATTGATCGTTCCCTCGGGGCTCGCTCCGTTGTCGCCGCTGATGTAGATGATCAGCGTGTTGTCGAGCTCGCCCATGTCCTCGACCGCCTGAATGACGCGGCCGATTTCGTGGTCGGTGTAAGCGAGGTAGGCCGCGAAGACGTCGGCCTGCTTGATGAAGAGTTTCTTCTCGTCCAAGCTCAGCGAGTCCCATTCTGGCAGTTCCTTCGGCCACGGAGTCAGCTTGGTGTCCTGCGGGATGATGCCGAGTCGCTTCTGGTTGGCGAAGATGGTTTCGCGCAGCTTGTTCCAGCCATCGTCGAAAAGATGCATGTCGCTGATCTTCTCGATCCATTCCTTCGTGGGATGATGCGGCGAATGTGTACCGCCGGGCACGTAATAGACGAAGAACGGCTTGTCGGGAGCGACTTCGTTGAGTCCCTTCATGTACTGAATCGCCTCGTCAGCCATCGCCGTGGTCAGATTCCATTCGGGGTTCCCCTGAAACGGATAGATCGGCGTCGTATTGCGAAACAGGTTCGGCGTCCACTGGCTCGTGTCACCGCCGACGAAGCCGTAGAAGTATTCGAAGCCCATCCCGTTGGGCCATTGATCGAACGGCCCGGCCCGGTCGCTTGATAGAAGGGCGTGTTGTGGTCCTTGCCGAACCACGACGTCGCGTAGCCGTTCTGCTTGAGGATTTCGCCGACCGTGCCGCATCTTCCCGAATGACGGAATCGTAGCCGGGAAAACCGGTAGCCGCTTCGCCCACGACGCCGAAACCAGCCACGTGATGATTGCGTCCGGTGATCAACGCCGCGCGTGTCGGCGAGCAGAGCGACGTGGAGTGGAACTGCGTGTAACGCAGTCCGCTCTTGGCGATGCGATCCAGGGCCGGCGTCGGGATGACTCCGCCGAACGTGCTCGGCGAGCCGAACCCGCAATCGTCGGTCATGATCAGCAGCACGTTGGGCGCGCCCTTGGGCGGCACGACGCGCGGCGGCCACCACGGCTTCGAGTCGGAGGCCTTCACGTTGATCACGCCGCCAAACTTCGGATCGGGCGGAGGAAGCTGCTTTCCGCTGATCGTGCTGGTGGCGCTCGGCGAACCCAACTCGCCGGTAACTTGCTGCGCAATGGAGGATGAGGGAAGGAACGCGAACAAGACACCTGAAAGCGCTAGCGCGACGATCTGCTTGACTCCGTTCATGAGAAGCCTTTTCCTTATCGCTCGGCTCGTAGCCAGCGGAAGAGCACAGGCGATTTCCTCTATGGGATCATCGCGCATTCGAACATCTTGTTGACGATGGGCGCCGCGACCTGGTTGATGAAATAGGTGCGTGCCTGCGGGTCGTCGCGCAGAAGCTGAACGAACTCCTTCTGGCGCTCGCTCTTCGGCTGTCGCTTCTTCTGCCAGAGTTGTTCGCAGGAAGCGGACTGGTACTTCTGGATGAGCTCGTCGGCGATCCTGTCCATCAGCGGGTACTGCTGGGCGTAGAGAGCACCGGCACAGAGCACCGCGGTCGCCAATGCGAGCCAATAGGAACGTCGTCTGATCATTCGTACTTCCCCTTTCGCGAGTCTCGATGCGTCGACCGTCAAGGCGCCGAGACGACGCGGTAATAGACGCCGTTTGCGCCATAGGACGGTTTGAACCAGTTATTGCCGCAGAGGTAGTACGTCGAGCCGAGGCCGCTCGGTTGCATGCATCCCGCCGGCAGCGTCGCGTAGATCGCGCCCACCGGGTAACTGCCGGCAGAGGTAGCGGCCGCCGCGGTGTTCGAGCTGCCCGCGACGTAGCCGGCGTTGTAAGCGTTCGAAGCGTTCGCCGAGGCCGCATTGGCCTGCGACGACGCCAACGGCCGCCCCCGTCACCATGCCGACCGCCATACCGGCGGCGGCGGCGCCACCCGTCGACCACCCCCCGCAGTTGGTGCAGGTCGATCCGTAGTACGTTCACGGTCGTCGGTGGATGGTAAGACGAATAGGTTCCACCGTAGTAGTTCGTCGTGTGATACGTCGCCGACGATCCTCCGTAGTAGTTCGTGTGAGTGGTCGCTCCGCCGTAATACCCGCTGGTGTGGTACGTCGAGGTGCCATAGGCGCTGTGAGAGCTCCAGGTGCCGTCGCCGCCGGAGGCGGAGCCGCCGGCCGCGCCGTGGGCGCTCCACGAGCCGCTGCCGCCGGAGGCCGTGCCGCCGCGAGCGCCCGTCCCGCTCCACGAGCCGCCTCCCCCGGACGCGCTGCCGCCGTACCTTCCCGAAGCGCTCCAGGATCCGCCCCCGCCAGACGCGCTGCCGTGATATCCGCTGTGACTCCACGCTGCCGCAGGACGTGGCGCCAGGGTTGCGATCAAAAGACCAGCGAAGCCGACGATGAGAGGTTTCATCATTGCCCGATTCCTCCTCATTGACCTTTGGCGGACGTGCCCTTCGCGGCACCCTTGCGCGGCGGCTCGGCCCTCAGCTCGGCCGGGATCTGCGGGTCCGGCCGGGCGAACTCGATCGGCTTCGCGCCTTCGGTCGGAGCCTTGAAAGCGTCGGCAGGGACGGCCACGTCGAGCTGCCAGTTGGAGAGCTCCATGTCGTGGCGCAGCCGCGAGGGATCGTCGCGGTACACCGCGCGCATTCTGCGCGGCAGCTTGTCCTCGGCGCCGATCCAGATCTGCGCGAACACGACGTCGCTGACGTACGCCACCATGTCGGTCTTCGTGCCGCCGACCACGTCGGATTGGCCGATGTAGAAGACCGTCTTCAATTCGGGGGCGATGTCCGCGTACGGGTCGGCGACGATCACGTCCGTGAAGGGAAAGTAGATCGCAGCGGAGTCGAAGGCGCTCTTCAGGGCGGCATCGATCGTGGGCGGCGCCGGAGCCACGGCGACGAGCTTCTCGACCGGCGCGTACGCCGCCATGGTCTTGCCGTCGTAATAGAACTCGGACGGAGGACCGTCGGCCGAGGTGATGACGCGAAGCTTGTCGGGCCGCTGGAGCGTGACCTCGTTCTTCACCGTATAGAGCAGAGGCGGACCGAGCGTGCTCGGGTTCTCGTAAGAGATCACCGCGGTGAACGACATCGAGTGCGCGGCGGCCAAGCGGCTGCTCGCGGCTTTCAGGATGTCGACCGCTTTCGGCTCGAGGCCGGTCACGATCGTGCCGACGGCCGGCGGCGGCGGCGCTTTCGATTTCGACTGTGCCTGCTCGGCATGACCGTTCGCGGCAATCAACATTCCGACCGCGATCAGCGGGATCGATACGCTTCGAACCATTACCTCCTCCTCAATTGCGGAAGCTCGTGGGCTTCGCCTTCGGTTCGCATGAAGTGGCACACGCCGGCCTTCTGAAATGCTCACATCCGTCGCCTCAGGTACAGGCGGGTGTCATCTTGCACGGGGCGGCGAAAACGAGGAAAAGGCACCTGCCCCGCGTAGCAGCTCGTCGTCGTACGGCTTGTCTGCTACGCGAGCTGCAGCGTCGCGGTGATGTGATCAGCCCAGAAGGAGAGAGGAACATGTCGAGACAGATCCGGGCCGCGCGAACCGCGCTGGTTCTCGCGACGGCGCTATGGATGCTCATGAGCCCGAACCGAGCGCGCGCCGACTCCGCAGAACAGATCAACAGCGCCGCCAACGCCGCCTTGCAGCAGCTCTACCAGAACCAGCCCTCGGCGCAGATGCTCGGCGAGAAGGCCAAGGCGATTCTGGTGTTCCCGACCATCGTCAAGGCCGGGTTCATGTTCGGTGCGCAGTACGGTGAAGGGGCCCTCCTCGAGAACGGCGCCACGGCAGGCTACTACAGCTCCGTCGCCGCCTCGTACGGGTATCAGGTGGGCATACAGGAGTTCGGCTACGCGATGTTCTTCATGACCGACAACGCTCTGCAGTATCTCAATAGGAGCGACGGCTTCGAGATCGGCGTCGGCCCGAGCATCGTCGTCGTAGACCAGGGCATGGGCAAGTCCCTGACCAGCACGACGCTGACGCAAGACGTCTACGCATACATCTTCGATCAGCAAGGGATGTTCGCGGGCGCCGGCATACAAGGCTCGAAGATCACCAAGATCAATCGCTACTGACGGCTCTGCCGTGCGAAAGGAGAATGACCGTGAAGCTTTCACGAATGCTGACGGCCGCTGCGGCGGCTCTCTTCCTCTTCGCGGCGCCGGCGGCTCGCTCCGACGAGCCCGCTCAGAACAACATGGACATCGTCCGTGAGGCGCTGCGCGCGGACAAGAAGGCGCTGGTGGCATCAAATCTGCAACTGACCGACGCGGAAGCCAAGGCGTTTTGGCCGATCTACGACAAGTATCAGAAGGATCTCATCACCGAGCACAACAAGCTCTACCAAGTGATCGAGGAATACGCGCTCGCCTACAACAAGAACAAGCTCGATGACGCGAAGGCGCTCGATCTCATCCATCGTTACTTCTCCGCCGAAGAAGCTCGCACCAAGGTGCGGAGCTCCTACGTAAAGGAGTTCTCGAAAGTGCTTCCCGGGACGAAGGTCGCGCGCTTCTACCAGATCGAGAACAAGCTCGACGCGGTGGTTCGCTACGAGATGGCGGGAGCGATCCCGCTGGTCAAGCAATAGTCACGACCCGCGGCACGTCGCCGCGGGAATCGAGCCCAAAAGGGGAGGAAATCATGAAGACGCGATCGATCTTCGCTTCGGCGGCGTTGGCGTCTGCGCTCGGCGCCATGCTGTTAGCTCTACCGGTGCAGGCCGGCGAAAAGAAGCAGGCGGACATGGTCACCTGCGAGGATTTCCTGAAGATGGCTCCTGCCAATCAGGAGCGCATCGCGTACTGGGTCAACGGCTATCAAGCGGCCCAGGGCAAAAACGCCGTCGAGGTCATCGAGTTCGACAAGTTCGGCCAGCCCATCGGAGAGATCGTCGAAGACTGCAAGTCGACACCGAAAGAAACGCTCTGGCAGAAGATCAAGAAGCATCTCTAGAAGAGATATGCCCGGAAGTTGTGGATGTGTAGCCCCTGGCTCCGGCAGCGTCTGTTTCGAGGGAGGAAGATCATGAAGGCGAGCCCATCAGTCGTGATACTGATCATGCTGCTCTCCACCCTGCTGGCGCCGCTTTCCGCCCGGGCACAGCAGGTCACCGGGGAGTTGGGTTCACCCAGCGCCACGACCACGATCGACGGCAAGCAGCTTCCTGCCGCCGCCGATCCGAAGTTCGGCGGCGTGATCAAGGATGACGCAATGCAGTCCAAGCCCTGGTGGGCGCCACGCATCGTGCCTCCCAAGGGCGCGCCGAACGTTCTGCTGATCATGACCGACGACGCCGGCTTCGGCGTACCGAGCACCTTCGGCGGCGTCATTCCGACGCCGACGATGGACCGCATTGCCAAGGACGGGCTTGCGCTACAACCGCATGTTCCACTCCACGGCGCTCTGCTCGCCGACGCGTGCGGCACTGATCACCGGGCGCAATCATCACTCGGTCGGGCTTCGGCGTCATCTCCGAGCAGTCCACCGGCTTCCCCGGCTACGACTGCATCATCGGCAAGGACAAGGCCACCATCGGCGAGATCCTGCTCGACAACGGCTACTGCCACCTCGTGGTTCGGCAAGGACCACAACACCCCGGCACTTCTCCGTCCAGCGCGGTCGGTCCTTTCGACCAGTGGCCGATCGGCATGGGCTTCGAGTATTTCTACGGCTTCGTCGGCGGCGACGACCGACCAGTGGACGCCTAACCTCTTCCGCAACACGACCCAGATCTATCCGTTCGCAGGGCAAGCCCGACTGCAACCTCGTCACCGACCTGGCGGACGACGCCATCGAGTAGATGACGCAGATCGAATGCCAGCCGACCCCTGACAAAGCCGTTCTTCGTCTAGTACGTGCCCGGCGCCACGCACTCGCCGCACCAGCCGACGAAGGAATGGATCGAGAAGATCCACGAGGGCATGTTCGACGATCGGCTACGAAAAGCTGCGCGAGCAGATCTTCGAGAACCAGAAGAAGCTCGGCGTGATCCCCGCAGAACACCAAGCTCACCCCTTGGCCGGAGACATGCCGAAGTGGGACTCGCTTTCACAGATGCAAAAGAAGCTCTTCATCCGCCAGGTCGAGGTCTTCGCCGCCTACGCCGCCTACAACGACCACGAGATCGGCCGCGTGATCCAGGCCGTCGAGGACATCGGCAAGCTCGACAACACGCTGATCATCTACATCAACGGCGACAATGGCACGAGCGCCGAGGGTAGCCTGCTACGGCACGCCCAACGAGATCGACCGTCTTCAACGGCATCACTGATGCCGGTCGAGGTCGAGCAGATGTAGCTCTACGACGCTGGGGCACCGAACAGACCTACCCCCACATGTCCGTCGGCGTGGTCGTGGGCCTTCGATACGCCATTCAAATGGACCAAACAGATCGCGTCGCAGTTCGGCGGCATCCGCCAGGGCATGGCCATGTCGTGGCCCGGCCACATCAAGGACAAGGGGGGCATCCGCGACACAGTTCCATCACGTGATCGACGTCGTGCCGACGATCCTCGAAGCCGCCGGCATTCAACGCGCCCGACATGGTCGATGGCATCAAGCAGAAGCCCATCGAAGGCGTCAGCTTCGCCTACACCTTCGACGCGGCGAACGCCAAAGCGCCCTCGAAGCACACGACCCAGTACTTCGAGATGATCGGCCAGCGCGGCGATCTACAACGACGGCTGGATCGCTCAGCACAAGGTCAACCGCGCCGCCCTGGGAATCCTCGGCCCGGCCAACCCCGCATCCACTGAACAACCAAGTGGGAGCTCTACGACCTCACCAAGGACTATTCGCAGTCCGACGACATCGCCGCGAAGTATCCCGGAGAAGGTCAAGGAGATGAAGGCGGTGTTCGTGGCGGAGGCTCAAGAAGTATCAGGTCTTCCCGCTGGACGACTCGATCCTCGCCACGCCTGCGTTACACCGCGCCCGAACACGACCGCGGGACGAACCGAGTTCATTTACACGGGCGAGAAGGTCGGCATTCCCCACGGCGATTCTCCGTTCCTTCTCGACAAAGACTACACGATCACCGCGGAAATCGAGGTACCGAAGGGCGGCGCCGAGGGCATGATGCCACCTCGGGCGGCCGGTTCGGCGGCTACGGCTTCTACCTGCTCAAGGGCAAGCCGGTGTGGCTCTGGAACCTCGCTCGACCTGGAGCGCCTCAAGGGGGACGTGGGGCCGGACTGGTCGCGTGCACGCAGCCGGGCAAGCACACGTCGAGTTCGATTTCAAGTACGACGGCCTGGGCGCCGGCACGCTGGCGTTCAACGACTTGTTGCCGGCCTCGGTCGCGCAGGGACCGGCACCGCTCAAGGTCGACCGCACACGTCGTCGCCACCAAGGCGATGCCGAAGACCCTGCCTGGAAGTGATCCTGCAGCGGGACGAGAGCTTCGACATCGGCTCCGACACGCTTGACCGGCGTCAACGACGGTGACTACACGCCGCCGTTCGCGTTCACCGGCAAGCGTCGACAAGGCTGACGATCAAAGTGGATCGGCCGCAGCTGTCACCCGAGGACGTGAAGAGGCTCGAGGCCGCCATGCGGAACAATTAGATGAGCGAATCGAGTAGTGCGCGCGAGGCGCGAGGAAGCGCACCGTCAGCACCGCGGCCGGGACGAGGTACACGACCGACATCGGCACCCACATGAGCACGCCGGCCGCCGCCTGGTCGTCGAGCGGGCTGCCGCCGATCGCGCGTAGCTCGGATAGAGCACGCGATCCGAGAACACGAGCAGCGCGGCGAGCAGCGGTGTTCTGCACGTCGGCGAGCAGCAGGTAGGGAATCATCGCCCAGCGCGGCCAGCGCGGTCGCGACGGCCACGGCTGCGACGACGGGCCACCAGAACAGCAGCCCCGCGCCGAGGAAGCTCGCGTGCTCGACGACGTGCCACGCCGGCGAGCGCAGCGCGAGCTCGAACGCCGGGGCACGTGCCAGCCCCAGGTCGCCAGACGACATCGCCGCCAGACCGACGAGCGGATTGCCGAGCGCGTTCGCGCGAGCCGCAGGTCAGGCCACGCGAGGAACGGTCCGAGCGCGAACGCGACCCGCGCGGCAGGCCGCGCAGCAGCGGCACGGCGCGGGGCGCCGAGCAGCGAGCAGCGGCGGCGCGACCACGATGAGCAGCAGATGCTGCGCCATGTGCACAGCAACGAGCGGCGATCGGCGAACGCGTCGAGCGGCGACGCGATCGCGACGAAGACCGTCCCGAGCCCCGCCAGGAAGGCGCCGAGACGCCAGCGGCGGAACGCGATCCGGCATGGCGCCGTCGCAGGTCGCGCCAGCCGCAGCCGTAGACGATCGCCGTGAGCCCGAGCGCGAGCACGAGAGGCGGCTCGATCGACCACGACGGCCGGTGAAGCACCGCGTCGCATCGGCTATCGCGTGGCCGGAGCGGCGCACTGGCGTCTCGCGCGCGGGTTCGGACGCCGGGCGGATGCAGCGCCTCGAGGAACGCGACCAGCGCCGTCACCTCCGCGGGGCTCAGGTTCTTGCCGTAGGCGGGCATGTTGCCGCCGCCCTGCAGCACCTGGCGGATCAGCTGATCGCGCGTCAGCCGCGTCGCGACGTCGTCGAGCGCCGGGCCGCGCAGGCCGCCCTCGCCGCCGAGCGCGTGGCAGTTGCGGCACTGCTTGCCCTGCAGGACGAGCGCGCCCTGCAGCTCGAGCGGCGAGCGACCCTTCGAGGTACTGCGACCGGCGTCGGCAGCGCGCTCCACGCGTCCATCACGGGCGACCACGGCGCGAACGTGCCGAGCTAGGTGAGCGTGCCGAGCGTCAGCAAGATCGATGACGACGGCGAGCACCGCGACCGGCCGCCGGCGCCAGCTCTTCTCGCCGGTGCCGGAGAAGAACGGCAGCGCGAGCAGCGACGACGATCCCGACGACCGGCGCCGTCAGCATGCAGCGACGTCTCGATGTACGGCGGCAGCAGCGCGAACGCCGCGAAGAGCCACAGGAAGAAGAAGTCCGGCCGCGGCTCGGTCTCGATGATGCGTCGGATCGGGCTGGCCGTTCGGGCCCGATCGGGCCGAAGATCGCCGCGCACGCGACCAGAGCGACAGGATCACGAGCCCGGCGAAGACGAGGTCCTTGCTTCGCCGCGTCGGGCACGAACGGCACGCCGTCGCGTGCGACGAGCTCTTCGTACTCGTCGGCGGTACGTCTCGCGGCTCACCAGCTCGCCCGGCATCGGCCACTCGTTGATGCCGAGCCTCAGCACCAGGCAGCAGGTGCAGGCCGACGAGCGCCGATGAGCAGGCCGGGAATGACGAAGACGTGCAGCGTGAAGAAGCGCGACAGCGTCTCGCCGCGCGATGATCGGCCCGCCGAGCATGAGGTGGACGAGCTGCGGCGCCGATGACCGGCGTGCGCCCGGCGATCGACGCGCCGATGCCGAGCCCCCAGTACGCGTCCTGGTCGAAGCGCATGACCTGGCCGGTGAACGCCATGCCGAGCGTGCAGCAGGAGCAGCACGACGCCGACCATCCAGGTGAGCTCGCGCGGATACTTGAAGGCGCCGAACAGGAACACCTGGACCATGTGCATGCGTCATCAGCGCGACCATGAAGTTCGAGCCCCAGCCGTGCAGCGCGCGCAGGAACCAGCCGAGCGGCTGCTCGTAGTTGAGCTACTCGAGGCTCGTCCACGCCTCGTTCGCCGACGGCACGTAGACGGTCGCGAGGCAGATGCCGGTGACGATCTGCAGGACGAAGCGACCAGCGTGCGCGCTGCCGAAGACGTACCACCAGCTCGCCGAGCTCGCGCGGCACCGGATGCGTCGCCGGCCTCGCGCGATCGGCGCGCCGAGCCCGGCGCGCTGCGTCGAGCCACGCGCCGATCGTCGCGGAGCACGCTTCACACCGGCTCCGCCAGCGTCGGCAGCTGCGCCGCCGCGCACCCAGAGCTCGCCGCTCTCGATCTTGTACTCGTACTCGATAGAGGCCCGCGCGGCGGCGGCCCGGAGGCGCGCGAGCCGTCGTCGTAGTAGACGCCGCCGTGGCACGGGCACATGAAGAGCCCCGACTCGGGGAACCAGCGCACCGGGCAGCCGAGGTGCGCGCAGTTGATGGCGAACACCTGGAACTGTCGCGCCGTCGATGCGGCGCACCCAGCAGGGAACGTTCGCCGTCTCGCCGTCCCACGGCTCGGCGAACGGGTTCCGGTAGGTCGCGAGCCGCGTCTGGCCCTCGGGGAAGTCGCCGACCGGGCCGAGCGAGATCCAGGCCTGCTCGCGCCAGGCGGCGCGCCGGCGAGAGCGAGGAAGCCGACCACCGGGACGGCGAACAGCGCCGCGGCGACGGCGTTGAGCGCCACGCCGAGCGTGAACAGGAAGCCGCGCCGCGAGACCGGCGGCGGCGCGCCGGATCGAATGCGCTCGTCAGCCATCGTGGCCTCTCCTCGTGCGCATCGGGTACGGCTGTCCGGGAAACTGCGGGCGCTGCGCGACCAGCCACGCGACCACGTCGGCGATCTCTGTCGGCCGTCATCGGCGCGTCTCGGCGCGTCGCCGCGCCAGTCGGGCATGCCGAGCTCCGGCCGCCCCACGATGACCGCGGTGCGCAGCGCCTGGTCGCTCACCAGCGCCGAGGTAGGAGCCGTCGACGATCGAGCCGCCTGCGTCGCCGCCCGCGCCCGTCGGCGCCGTGACAGCGCGCGCAGTACGCCGCGTACGCCTGCGCGCCGCGCGTGCGCGTCGCCCGGCGCCGCGCGCGTAGGGCGGCGGCGCGGCGCCGCCGAGCGCGTCCGGCGCGCGCCCCAGCGCGCGCGCATGCCGCGCGACGAGGATGTCGATCTGCTCGTCGGTGAGCGTGCCGCCGGCGCTCTGCGCGAACGCCGGCATCGCCGTGCCCGGAACGCCGCTCGGCGGTCGACGCGCCGGATCGTCGCGTCGTCGACGAGCGCGAGGTAGACGGGATCGTGCGAGCGGCACGCGCCGCGCCGGGCGTGCCGTCGGCGCCGTGGCAGCCGGCGCAGTTCTCGCCGTAGAGCGTCGCGAAGTCCGTCACCTGCGACGGCCGCACGCGGCGATCGGCGTCGGCTGCGGCTCGCCCGGCAGCCGATCGCAGCCCGCCGCGAGCGAGCGCCGAGACAGCGCCAGCTGCGGCGACGCACACGCGGCGTCTCACTCGGTCGATCCTGCGTCCTCGACGCCGGCGCGCGCGGCGAGCGGCACGTGCTGCATGGTCGCGATGCGCTCGCGTGCGCGCGACCACGAAGCCCGGCGACCAGGCCGAAGGCGATCTGCGAGGCGACGAACCAGGGCCAGTCGATGCGCGCGTTGAGCGCCGGATTGACGATGCCGAGCGACGCCGCAGATCAGGCCCGGTCCACAGCAGCGGCGCGACGAGGCCGCCCCAGAGCACCGGGTGGCGCGGGCAACATCGGCAGCAGCACGCGCGTAGAGCAGGCCGACGAGCATCGACAGCGACGCGTGGACGACGACCGCGACGCACGAAGCCCGTGCGCGTTGAACGCGCCAGCGCCTCGGCGTCGGCGTCGGCGAGCGACGCGCGATCGCGGCCGCGGCGAGCAGGTTGATCGGGTACCAGAGGCTGCCGTGGCCGATGACGCCGTAGAGCACGGCGAGCACCGCCATCGCGACGCCGCCGGCGATGCCGCCGCGGATGCCCGGCGGAGTACGGGATAGATCTCGACCGGCAGCCGCGCGCGGTGCCGCGCCTCGCCCGCCGCCAGCGTGCGCGACCGCGCGCGGCGACGGCGCCGATCGGCGCGCGCGGCGGCGCTCGAGCGGCACGGCCTCGACTCGTGCTCGCGCGGCAGCACCTCGCGGAACCAGCCGACCGCGCCCGCCGACGAAGAGCGACGACGCCGACGACGCTCACGACCAGCGTGCGTCACCAGGCCGGCGAGCAGCAAGCGTCACGCCGCAGCGCCAGCGATCATCGGCCACGCGCGTCGGCGCGGGCACGTCGATCGTGCCCGGGCGCGCCTCGTGTTGCCGCGGCGCCATCATCGTCCCACCACGTAGACGACGGGGAACACGACGACCCACACCGCGTCGACGAAGTGCCAGTACCAGCGAGAGCACCTCGGCGCGCTCGGCGTGCGCCGCGCGTCACGTGCCCGCGCGAGCGCGAGGACGAGCACCGATCGTCAGCAGCAGGAGCCCGACGATCACGTGCAACGCGTGCAGGCCGACCAGCGAGTAGAAGGTGGTGCCGAAGAGATTGGTGCGGATCGTCAGGCCGTGCGTCGTCGATCAGGCCGTACCACTCGCGCGCCGGTGCCGACGAGGAAGACGCGCGCCGAGCAGCGATCGTCAGCGAGCCACCACAGCGCGAAGCGTCCGCACGCTGCCGCGCGCGCAGCGCGCGCACCGCGAGCGTGGATCGTGACGCTGCTCGACAGCAGCAGGATCGATGGCCAGGATCGGCAGGTCGAGCACGTCGCGCGGGGTCGGCCCGCTCAGGCTCTTGCCGATGTAGAAGAGGTAGGCGACGACGAAGATCGCGAAGAACGCCGTCTCGGCGACGATCAGGCACGCCATGCCGACGCGGCCCGCGGTCGGGCAGCGTCCACGCTCGGCGGCGGCGGCGGCTGCGGCGGCGCTCATTCGTACCTCCAGTCCGGATCGTCCGGATGCTTCAGGTCCCACAGCGGCCGGCGGCTGCGCACGACGGGCGGCGTCTCGAAGTTGTACTCCGGCGGCGGCGACGTCGTCGACCACTCGAGCGTCCAGGCGTCCCACGGATCGTCGCCGGCCGGCTGCGCCGCGGCGCAGCGAGCGCACGACGTTCCACAGGAAGAACAGCGATCGCCGACGGCCTGGAAGAGCGACGCCGACCGTCGACGAGCTGGTTCCAGCATCTCGCAGCCGCGGCCGGCGTCGTAGGTGTAGATGCGCCGCGGCATGCCGAGCATGCCGGCGATGTGCTGCGGCACGAAGGTCAGGTTGAAGCCGATCGACGAAGCAGCCAGAAGTGCCAGCTTGCCGAGCCGCTCGCTCGAGCATGCCGGCCGGTCGCCTTCGGGAACCAGTAGTAGATCGCGGCGAAGATGGTGAAGAGGAGGCCGCCGATCAGCACGTAGTGGAAGTGCGCGACGACGAAGTAGGAGTCGCTGAGCTGCCAGTCGAACGGCGCCGACCGCGAGCATGATGCCGGTGAGGCCCGGCGCACAGGAACTGGAAGAGGAACGCCGATGCAGAACAGCATCGGCGTCGCGAAGCGGATCTTGCCGCCCCACATCGTGCCGAGCCAGTTGAAGATCTTGATGCCGGTCGGCACCGCGATCGAGCATCGTCGAGGCGGCGAAGAAGGTGTTGCCGGCCGGCGCTCATGCCGACCGCGAACATGTGGTGCGCCCACACGCCCAGGCTGATGAAGCCGATCGACGACCGTCGCCGCGACCATGACCGGGTAGCCGAAGATCACCTTGCGCGAGAACACCGGGATGATCTCGGAGGCGAACGCGAAGCCCGGCAGGATCAGGATGTAGACCTCCGGGTGGCCGAAGATCCAGAAGAAGTGCTGCCACAGCACCGCCGAGCCGCCGGCCTGCGTGTCGAAGAAGTGCGCGCCGAGGAAGCGGTCGAGCAGCAGCATGATCTGCGCCGCGGTGAGCGGCGGCAGATCGCGATCAGGATCATGCACGGCGACGACGCAGCATGCAGCCAGACGAACAGCGGCATCTTGCCCGAGCGTCATGCCCGGGCAGCGCATGCAGACGATGGTGGCGATCAGGTTGACGGCGGTGCGCGATGCTGCCGACGCCGCTGACCAGGATGCCGAGGATCCAGTAGTCGGTGCTGTTGCCGCGCGAGAAGGCGCGCTCGGTGAGCGGCGCGTAGGCGAACCAGCCGACGTCGGGCGCGCGTGCCGCGCGCCGTAGAGCCCGTCGCCGCCGAGGAAGCTGAAGTAGAGCAGCAGCGCCGCCGAAGAGGAACATCCAGAAGCCGAACGCGTTGAGGCGCGGGAACGCCATGTCGCGCGCGCCGATCATCAGCGGCACGAGGTAGTTCGCGAAGCCGAGCATGATCGGCATGCCGACGAGGAAGACCATCGTCGTGCCGTGCATGGTGAACAGGCGGTTGAAGACCTGCGGCGACACGAAGTGCGTTGTTCGGCACGGCGAGCTGGATGCGCATCGACCGTCGCCTCGAGCCCGGCGACGACGAAGAAGACCAGCCCGGACGACGATGTACATGACGCCGAGCCGCTTGTGGTCGACGGTGACCACCCACTCGTGCAGCCGACTCGAGCACCGACGGCGCGCTCGGCGTCGGGCGCGATGCCTTCGATGGTCGTGATCGAGCACTGCCATCGCGTCCGCTCAGCTGCAGCGTCGCGAGGTAGGCGACGAGCTGGTCGAGCGTCGGCGTCGTCGAGCTTCATCGCCGGCATCAGCGCGCCGGGCTTGAGCGTGGTCGGGATCGTCGACCCAGGCGCGCAGCGTTCGCCGGCGTGTTCGGCGCGGCGCCGGCGCCGATGCGTCTCGCGGCTCATCAGGTGCGTGAGGTCGGGTCCGAAGCGGCCGTCGGCGACGGTGCCGCGCACGCGTGTGGCAGTTGATGCAGGCGGTCGTCTCGAAGACGCGCGCGCCCGGCCGCGACCGCCGGGTCCGGCGACCGCCGGCGCGCGCTGCGCCGCGACCCAGCGCGTCGAACTCGCCGCGCGGGTGCGACGACGACGCGCAGCAGCATGTGCGCGTGCTGCGTGCCGCAGTACTCGGCGCACTGGCCGAGGTAGATGCCCGGGCTCGCGCGGCTCGATCCACATCGCGGTTGCGTCCGGTTCGGGATGACGTCGGTCTTGCCGGCGAGCCGCGGCACCCAGAAGCTGTGCACGACGTCGGCCGACTCGAGCGTCGAGGAAGGTCGGCGTCGGCGTCGGCGCGGTCGCTCACCGGCACGTGCAGCTCGTTGGCGGTGACGACGCCGAGGTCCGGATAGCGGAACTCCCACCACCACTGGTGGCCGACGACGCGTGACGTCGAGCGCGTCCCGGGCGGCGTCGGCGCGCCTGCACGTCGTAGACGGTGCGCGCCGTGACCAGGAAGAGCACGAAGACGATGAGGATCGGGACGACCGTCCACGCCAGCTCGATCTGGTTGCTGCCGTAGACCTGCGGCGGCTCGCGATCCGTCGTCGCCGGGCCGGCGCGCGGAAGCGGACGATGCTGTAGACGAGCAGGCCGCCGACGATCGACGAAGATCGCCGCGGTGATCGCCAGCACGAGCATCGGCGAGCGTGCGGATGGCGTCGGCCGGCGCCGAGACCGGCGCGAAGATGCTCGAGGTCCGGGTGGTGTCGTCGCCGGCCGCGGCGGCCGCGGCTGCCGCCAGTACGAAGACGAACGGCACGATGGTCGTCTTCACCGCGGTAGAGTTCGAGTGATCCACAGCGGGATTCGCCTTCGATCAGACCGGCCGAGAGTCGCCTAGCTCGTCACAGCGGGATTTTGCCAGCCTCCGGGAGGCGAGACTCTCCCCTCCGCTTCGCTCGGTCCCCAGGTGCCGGGGGCGTAGGAGTAGACCGGGGTGCCGGCCTTCAGCACCGGATCGACGATTCGCCACGCCTCCTCCACGTAGTCTTCGCGCGCGAACAGCGTTGCATCTCCCGTCATCGCATCGCCGAGCACGCGCTCGTAGGCGTCCATCTCGTCGGCCGGCGGATGGCGAGTCACCAGCATCTCCGTGGTCGTGCTGACGGTTTCGCCTCCTTCGGCGATGACGTTGGCGCCGATCGCGATCGTCACGTCGGGGCTGATCCGCAATCGGCAGGAATTGGGCTTCAGATCGTAGTCCCGGAACATCGTCGGCGGCCGACGCAGCCTCACGACGACTTCCGTGCACGTCACCGGCAGGCATTTCCCCGCGCGGATGTAGAAAGGAACTCCTTTCCAGCGCCAGGAATCGACCTCGAGGCGCAAGGCAGCAAAGGTCTCCGTCTTGGAGCTCGGCGCCACACCCTTCTCTTTCAAGTAGCCTGCGAATTGTCCCCGCACGAGGTTCTTCGGATCGAGAGGCGGTATGGCCTTCAGGACCTTGACCTTCTCGTCGCGGACCGACTCGCTGTCCGTCCTCACCGGAGGCTCCATCGCCAAGTTGGCGAGGACCTGGAACAGGTGATTCTGCACCACGTCGCGGATGGTGCCGGTCGCGTCGTAGAACGCTCCTCGCCCCTGCACCCCGAAGCTCTCCGCCATCGTGATCTGCACGCTCTCCACGTGCTCGCGATTCCAGAAAGGTTCCAGGAACGCATTGGCGAAGCGGAAGAACAGCATGTTGTGGACGGGCCGCTTGCCGAGGTAGTGGTCGATGCGGAAGATCGTCTTCTCGTCGAACGTACTGAAGAGGATGCGGTTCAGGTTCTGCGCCGATGCGAGGTCCGTCCCGAAGGGCTTTTCCACGATGACGCGCGCGTCTTTGGCCAACCCCGCGTTGGCGAGCTGTTCCACGACGAGTCCGAAGAGCGCGGGCGGAATCGCGAGGTAGTGCGCCGGTCGCTCCGCGGCGCCGAGCTCCTTGCGAATCGCCGCGAACGTCGCCGGGTCGTTGTAGTCGCCGTCGACGTATCGCATCAGGCCGCTCAGCTTGTCGAAGGCGTCGCGATCGAGCCCGCCGTGCTGCTCGACGCTGTCTTTCGCGCGAGCCCTGAGCTCCGCGAGGCCCCACCCGGCCTTGGCCACGCCGATGACCGGTATGTCGAGGTGACCGCGTTTGATCATCGCCTGGAACGCCGGAAAGATCTTCTTGTGCGCGAGATCCCCCGTGGCACCGAAGAAGACCAAGGCGCCGGAGTGTACACTGCTCATCGCCGCCTCACTTTGAGCGTGGCCATATCTTCAGGGATCATTCAGTTTCCATTTACAATCGGCAAGAGCGACGCTCCCCTGCGCCGCTTCGCCGGTCTTGCATCGCTCGATCGTTGGTGATCTTCACGGCACCTCGAGCGCGAGTCCATGCAAGGCTCCGACCCTCACGACCTTGCCCGAACGACGTTCCAGCTGCTGGCACTCGGCACACTGATCGCCGCCAGCCTTTGGATTCTCAAGCCGTTCCTGGTGCCCCTGACCTGGGCGATCACCATCGCGGTCGCCACGTGGCCACTCTTGCTGCGCCTGCAGGCATTGCTTGGCGGCAGACGATCGCTCGCCGCGGCGTCGATGACGATTGCCTTGCTGATGGTGCTCGTCGTGCCGCTCTACTTCGGCATCGCGACCGTCGTGAGCAACACCCACCAGATCGTCGACTGGTCGGAGTCGGTTGCGAAGCTCGCCATTCCCGAGCCTCCCGCATGGGTCAGCGCGATTCCGTTGCTCGGACCGAGCCTTGCGGAGCGCTGGCACGAGATCGCCACCACGCGACCGGAAGGCATCCTCGCCCGTCTCGCGCCGATGGCCGACGACTTGGCGTTGTGGTTCGTCGGACAGGTCGGCAGCGTCGGCATGCTGCTCGTCCATTTCCTGCTCACGGTCATCTTCACCGCGATCCTGTACTCGAACGGCGAGACCGCAGCGGCCGCCGCGGACCGGTTCGCGCGGCGGCTCGCCGGGGTGCAGGGGGCAAACGCGGTCGTGCTCGCGGCACAGGCAGTACGAGCGGTCGCGTTGGGCGTCATCGTCACCGCCTTCGCGCAAGCTTCTCTCTCGGGAATCGGCCTCGGCATCGTCGGCGTACCCTTCACGCCGATCTTGACCGTGGTGATGTTCATCCTCGCGGTCGCGCAGATCGGCGCGTGGCCCGTGCTCGTGCTCGCGGTGATCTGGGTCTACAAGACGAGCAGCGCCGCTTGGGGCACGGGCTTTCTCCTCTGGGCGCTCTTCTGCAGCAGCTTCGACAATTTCCTGCGACCGGTGTTGATCCGGCGCGGCGCGGATTTACCGCTGCTGCTGATCTTCGCGGGCGTCGTCGGTGGGCTCGTGGCCTTCGGCGTCGTCGGGCTGTTCATCGGGCCGATGGTGCTCGCGGTCGCGTACAAGCTGCTCGCCAACTGGATGTCCGAAAACTCTCCGGGGAACGACGGGGAGACCACGAAGATGGGCGGCGGAGGCTGATCGTGCGGCTAGACAACGGCGGTGCGCCGGAGCATGCTCCGGTGCTTACAGAGCGCTTCTGAGAAGGAGATTCCGATGACGAAGGGGCTAGTGCGCTTGGTGCTCGTCGCCACCATGGCGGTCGCCGGATGCGCGACTCAAACTCAAATGCTGGATACCAAGCAGGATGCGGCGATGCAGACGGCCCTCGTGCGCGGCAAATTCGATCTGAGCTGCCCGCAGGCGACCGCTCAGATCCTCTCGCGGGAGGTCACCCAACCGGCCATCCAAGGGCCCTTGGCCGTCCGGAATTCAGCGCGCCGAGTATACGGTGGGGGTGGAAGGCTGCGGGAAGCGCCAGACGTATCTCGTGCTCTGTCCGCAGGGCGGAGAAAGCTGCTTTGCGGGAGATCCCGGCGGCCGGATCCGCTAGCCGGCCTCGTGGAAACGGGCCGTCCCTACTTCTCCGCCTCCTTCTCGACGTGCCCGCCGAACTCGAAGCGCATCGCCGAGAGCAGCCTGGCCGCGAAGTCCGCTTCTCCCCGCGAGCTGAAGCGCTCGTAGAGCGCGGCTGTCAGCACGTGCGCCGGCACCGCTTCGTCGATGGCGGCCTTGATGGTCCAGCGGCCCTCGCCCGAGTCCGAGACGCGGCCCGCGAAGTGCGAGAGTGCGGGATCCTTGAGCAGGGCTGACGCCGACAGATCGAGCAGCCACGAAGCGATGACGCTACCGCGGCGCCACACTTCGGCGATGTCGGGCAGGTCGAAATCGTACTGGTAGTGCTCCGGATCGCGCAGCGGTGTCGTCTCGGCGTCGACCGCGTGCGTGCGCTGGCCGACGTTGGCCGAGCGCAGGATGCCGACGCCTTCGGCGTAGGCGGCCATGATGCCGTACTCGATTCCGTTGTGGACCATCTTGACGAAATGGCCGGCGCCGCTCGGACCGCAGTGCAGGTACCCCTGTTCGGCCGTACCCCCGACCTTCTCGCGTCCCGGAGTGCGCGGAACGTCGCCCCTGCCGGGCGCGAGCGTCGGCGAAGATCGGGTCGAGACGCGCCACCACTTCCTTCTCGCCGCCGATCATCATGCAGTAGCCCCGCTCCAGGCCCCAGACACCGCCGCTCGTCCCCACGTCGACGTAGTGGATGCGCTTCGGCGCGAGCTCCTTGGCGCGCCGTATGTCGTCCACGTAGTACGAATTGCCGCCGTCGATGAGGATGTCGCCGGCCTCGAGCGCGGGCAGCAGCTCGGCGATGGTCGCGTCGACCACGGCCGCCGGGACCATCAACCAGACAGCGCGCGGCTTGGCGAGCTTGCTCACCAGGTCGGCGAGTGAGGAGGCTACCGACTGCCTTCTCCTGTGCCAGCTCGCTCACCGCCTTCGGCGACCTGTCGAAGACGACGCACTGGTGGCCCCCCTTGAGAAGCCGCCGCACCATGTTGGCGCCCATCCGTCCGAGTCCGATCATTCCGAGTTGCATGATTCCGCCTCCTTCGATGCTGCACGCTCCACTGGATCAGGTAGCTACTGCAAGGGCGATGCTTGGACCAGCCGGGCGCTTTCAGCAAGAGCGAATTTGTGATGGATTGTGCGATTCTGCTCCGAGGCGCGTCCTCCCGGCCTCGGCTCGAAACCTGCGCCACGGAGGGCATGGCGAGCTATAACCAGCCGCTGGGCGATGCCTGTCGCTCGTCGCCTGCCCGCACTGCGACCTGCTGCAGCGCCTCCCGGCGCTCGCGCCGGGCGCGTCGGCGCGCTGCCCGCGCTGCGACAAGGAGCTGTGGCGCCGCCGCGAGGACTCGCTCAACCGGACGCTCGCGCTGACGCTCGCGGCCGCGGTGCTCTACGTGGTCGCCAACTCCGTGCCGATGCTCGGCCTGACGGCCGTCGGGCGCGAGGCCTCCACCACGGTGCTCGGCGGCGCCGCAGCAGCTCTGGCACGACGGGCAGGAGATCGTCGCGGTGCTGGTGCTCTTCACCGCCGTCGTCGCGCCGGCGCTGCAGATCGGCTTCATGCTGGCGATCGTGCTCGGGGCCCGGCGCGAGCGCCCGCCGCGCTGGGTCGGGACGCTGCTCCGCCATCACCCGACCACCCGCACCTGGAGCATGATCGAGGTCATGATGCTCGGCGTGCTGGTCGCGCTCATCAAGATCGCCGACTACGCGACGGTGATCCCGGGGCTCGCGCTGTTCGCGCTCGGCGCGCTCGATCTTCCTGCTCGCCGCGATGCAGGCGAGCTTCGATCCGCGCGAGGTGTGGGAGCGGGTCGAGTGGGCGGAGGCGAGCGCGCGCGCGCGCCGCCGGGGACCGGATGGCCGAGGCGACGTCGTGAGCGCGACCGCGCTGACCGCGATGCAGCACGGGCCTGCAGAGCTGCGAGGCCTGCGGCCTGCTCTCGCGCCCCGCGCCCGGCGAGGACGAAGGACGCTGCCCGCGCTGCGACGAGGAGCTCGCCTTCCGCAAGCCCGACAGCCTGCAGCGCACCTGGGCCTTCCTGATCGCCGCGGCGATCTGCTACGTCCCGGCCAACCTCCTGCCGGTGCTGACGACGACCACGGCCGCGGGCGCCGAGTCCGACACCATCCTGCAGGGCGTCGTGCTGCTCTGGTCGCCGACCGGGTGGCCGCTCTCGCTCATCGTGCTCTTCGCCAGCATCATGATCCCGAGCGCGAAGATCGTGGCGCTCGGCCTACCTGCTGATCACCGTGCAGCGCGGCTCGATCGAGAACAACGAGCAGCGCATCCGGCTCTACCGGATGGTCGAGTTCATCGGACGCTGGTCGATGGTCGACGTGTTCGTCGACACCTTCACCGCGGCGCTCGTCCAGCTCCAGCCGCTCATGTCGGTGCGAGCCGGCGCCCGGCCTGTTCTTCTTCGCGGCGGTCGTGGTGCTGACGATGCTCGCGGTCGAGTCCTTCGATCCCCGCCTGATCTGGGATCCCGCCAGCTCGAGAGAGGTTCAACATGCCTGACCGCGACACGCCGCTCCCGCCCGTCCCCGAGTCGCGGGCCGTCGCCAAGAAGAAGACGCGGCTCTCCCTCGTCTGGATCATCCCGATCGTGGCGGCGCTCGTCGGCGCCTGGGTCGCGGTGACGCGGATCCTGAGCGAGGGGCCCGAAGATCACGATCGTCTTCCAGTCGGCCGAGGGACTCGAGGCCGGCAAGACCAAGATCCACTACAACGGCGTCGACGTCGGCACGCTCACGACGATCCGGCTCTCGGACGACCACCAGCGCGTGATCACCACGGCGCAGATGGCGCCCGAAGACCGAGGACTTCCTCGTCGAGGACACGCAGTTCTGGGTCGTGCGCCCGCGCATCTCGGGCGCCAACGTGACCGGGCTGGGCACGCTCATCTCCGGCGCCTACATCGGCATGGAGATCGGCCAGTCGCAGCGAGACGAAGCGCGACTTCGTGGCGCTCGACACGCCGCCGGTGGTGACCGGCGACGTCCCCGGCCGCTTCTTCATGCTGAAGACGCCGGACCTGGGCTCGCTCGACAGCGGCACGCCGATCTACTTCCGGCGGCTGCAGGTCGGCGAGGTCGCGTCGTACGAGCTCGACAAGGACGGCCAGGCGCTGACCGTCAAGGTGTTCGTGAACGCGCCCTACGACCAGTACGTCACCCCGAACACGCGCTTCTGGCAGGCGAGCGGGATCGACGTGTCGCTCTCCGCGAGCGGCCTCAGCGTGCAGACCCAGTCGCTGCTCTCCATCCTGATCGGCGGCATCGCCTTCGAGACGCCCGCGACCGGTCCGGTCCTGCCGCCGGCCGAGGCGGACACGCGTCTTCACCCTGTTCAGCGACCGCGCCGAGGCCTTCAAGCTGCCCGCCCGCGATCCGCAGACCTACGTGCTCGTCTTCAAGGAATCGGTGCGCGGGCTCGCGCCCGGCGCGCCGGTCGAGTTCCGCGGCATCCCGATCGGCGAGGTCGCCGAGGTCCGCGCGCAGGTCGACGCGAAGACCTTCGAGTTCTCCGCGCCGGTGACGATCCGCCTCGACGCGCAGCGGCTCGGCGTCAAGATCGTCGACCTGCGCGCCCGGCGCGGACCTCGACGCCGTCCGCCGGAAGCTGATCGACAGCCTGGTGGCGCACGGGGTGCGCGCGCAGCTGCGCATCGGGCAGCCTGCTGACCGGGGCGCTGTTCGTCGCGTTCGACTTCTTCCCCGACGCGCCGCCGGCGACGGTCGACTGGTCGCAGACAGCCGGTCGCAGCTGCCGACCATTCCGGGCGAGCTCGAGGCGATCGAGGCGAGCGTCGCCAGCATCATCAAGAAGCTCGACCAGATGCCGCTCAAGGCGATCGGCGACGACCTGCAGAAGGCGCTCGCCGAGCTCGATCGGACGCTCGTCAGCGCGCGCGGCACGCTCGACAACGCCGACAAGCTCATCGAGCCGAACTCGGTGCTCGGCGCGGAGCTGGGCAACACGCTCGCAGGAGGTGAGCCGCGCGGCGCGGGCGCTGCGCGTGCTCGCGGACTATCTCGAGCGCCATCCCGAGGCGCTCATTCGCGGCAAGACCGGGGAGGCGAAGTGATGGCGAGCCGTATCGCACATCTGCTCTCGATCGCGCTCGTCGCCGCTGGCCGCGACGGGCTGCGGGCGCTCGGCGCCGTCGCGCTTCTACACCCTCGACTCGACGGCGACGGCGGACGGCGCGCCGGCCGCGCGCTACGCCGTCGTCGTCGGGCCGGTCTCCGTCCCCGCGTCGGTCGACCGGCCGCGAGTTCGTGGTGCAGGTCGCGCCGAACCGCGTCGAGCTCGACGAGTTCAACCGCTGGGCCGCGCCGCTCGACGACAGCATCGCGCGCGCCGTCGCCGGCGACCTCGCGGTGCTGCTCGGCACGCCGCGACGTGGCCGACGGCGCCGCTCGCGAACTTCGATCCCGCCTATCGGGTGACGATCGACGTGCAGCGCTTCGAGTCGATCGCCGGGCGAGGCGGTGCTCGTCGAGGCGGTGTGGGCCGTGCGCAAGATCGGCGGGCGGCGAGCCGCGCTCGGGCCGCACGGTCGCGCGCGAGGCCGTGCAGGGCAAGGGCTTCGACGCGCTCGCCGCCGCGCACAGCCGCGCGCTCGCGAAGGTGAGCGCCGACATCGCCGCGGCGATCCGGGCGGCTCGCGGCGACGAAGCCCTAGCCGCGTGCGAAGGGATCGTCGATCGCGAAGAGCCAGGTGCCGTCGGGCTGGCGTCGGACGATCTCCATGGCCTTGCCGCTCATCGCAATCGGTTTCCCGTCAGGCCCGTTGGCGGTGAGGCTCCACTCGTTGTAAAGCACCGCCAAATCATCGCCGGCGCGCACGACCTTCGTGACGTTCATGGTCACCTTCGGCTTCATCGCAACGAATCCCGCGAGGCCTTCGCGAATCGCCGCGGTCCCGGACGCAGGCGGTCCCTCTTGCTGAACCAGGCTCGCCTTCGGCTCGTAGAGAGCGACCAGCCCTTCGAGATCGCCGCGATTGATGTTGACGGCGAACAACGCGTCACATTCCTCGGGTGTTCGTGCGGGCATCGATCGTTCCTCTGCAGCCTCTCTAGTCCAGCCGCCAGCGCGATGAAAGTCGTGCGTCGATGAGCGATCCGGGGCCGCCTCGATCGTGGGAAAGCCGCTTGCGACGACGCTTGTACGCCGTCGGCGGCTTTCTGATCGTGTATCTGGCGATTGCCTACCTGGCGCTACCCCTGGTTTGGCGGACGGCCATCCACGAAGACCCCGAGCTCGCCGGTGGACCGCACGTCACGCACACCGCCGACGGCCATCCCGGCGACCCCGTCAACATCGCCCTGGTGGGTGCGGAAGCGGACGTCATCCACGCCATGATCAAGACGGGCTGGTACCCGGCGAACCCCATAACCTTCGAAAGCAGCATGCGCATCGCCGTCGATACCGTCCTGCGGCAGGCCGGACGACGAGGCGCCGGTCAGCCCTCTCTACCTGTTCGGACGCAAGGAGGACCTGGCCTTCGAGCAGCCGGTCGGCGACAGCCCGCGCCAGCGGCATCACGTGCGATTCTGGCGCTGGGACCAGCTCGTGGAGGGGCGACAGGTGTGGTTCGGGTCTGCGACCTTCGACGAGCGAGTGGGTCTCAGTTACACGACCGGACAGGTGACTCACCACATCGGCCCGGACGTCGACGCGGAGCGGGATCGCATCGTCGCCGAGCTGCAAAAGGCGGAAGAAGTCGAGCGCGTCATCTGGAAGGACCACTTCCACCAGGAGCTGTCGGGACGGAACGGGGGCGGCGATCCGTGGCATACGGACGGCCGCCTCGCGGGCGTGATCCTCTTGCCGTTTCCCGTGGCGACGAAGGCGCCCACGCCCTGAACGCCGAAGGTTCTCCTGCTCTTTACGAGACGGCAGATTTCGCGGATGTAGGCTCGACGCAATCGCGGCCGAGGCCGCTCAACGAGGAAAGGACGCACGAATGCAAACCAAGATCGGAAGAGGCCTGGCCCTCGCGGCAATCGCGGCTTCGATCGCCGGCTTCGCGCCGCGGGCAATCGCGGACGATGAGACTTCTCGAGTCAAAGGCGAGACGATCGCCGACAGCGTAACCGTCACGGCGACGGTCGAGGCGGTCGATCTCGACAAGCGGATCGTCACGCTGAAGGGCGAAGATGGAGTCGTCAGCGACCTCAAGGTCGGCAAGGAGGTGAAAAACCTCGCGCAGGTGAAGAAGGGCGACCAGGTCGTCGCCACCTACCACGAGGCGATCGCCTACGAGGTCTTCAAGCCGGGCACGGCCATGCCGGGCGCCAATGAAGCGATGGTCACCGAGCGCGCCAAGCACGGGGAGAAGCCTGCGGCCGGGGTCGCGCAAGTCAACTCGGTGACCGCCACGATCACCGCGATCGACAAGGAGCACTCGAAGGTCACGCTGAAAGGACCCGAAGGCCATTCGGTCACCGTGAAGGTCAAGGATCCGAAGAAGCTCGAGGGCGTGGCCGTGGGTGATCTCGTCCAGCTCACCTACACTCAGGCGCTGGCCATCGCCGTGAAGCCGGCGGCGGCGAAGTAGCACCGCGATCGCGACAGGCCTCGGGCTGCGGGCATCTTTTCCCAAAGCCCGAGGCCTCGCGAGGGAGGGTCGCGTGAGATCCATCGGCGTCAGCTCGATCGTCTTCGTCTGCATCTTCGGCGCCGGGCTGCTCGGCATGCTCCTTCGCTCCGCGCTCCCCGACCACCATCTGACGAGCGATTCCAAAGACGCGGTGAAGGTCGGGATGGGCCTCGTCGGGACGATGGCCGCGCTCGTGCTAGGCCTTCTCGTAGCGTCGGCCAAGGGATCGTACGACACTCAAGGCGCCGCGGTGACCCAGCTCGCGGCCAACGTCGCGGTGCTGGACCGAATTCTCTCCCACTACGGGCCGGAGACGAAGGAAACCCGAGACTTGTTGCGCCGCGGGGTGGCCGGTTTCATCGACGGCGTATGGGCCAAGACCGCTACGAGCTCTGCGCCTGGCGGCAATGAGATCGTCTACGAAAAGATTCAAGAGCTTGCCCCGAAAGACGATCGACAGCGCGCCCTCCAAGCGCAAGCGCTGAGCCTAGCGATGACTCTCTTCCAAACGCGCTGGTTGATGTACGAGCAAGGGATCACGTCTGTCTCCATGCCGCTGCTGGTCGTGCTGGTTCTCTGGCTCTCGCTCATTCTCGGCAGCTTCGGGCTCTTCGCTCCTGCCAACGGCACCGTCATCACCAGCCTGTGCGTCTGTGCGCTGTCGGTTTCGGCGGCGATCTTCCTGATTCTCGAGATGTACAGTCCCTTCTCGGGGATGATCCAGCTCTCCAGCTCTCCGCTGCAAGCCGCCCTCGCGCACCTCGGCCAGTAGTCGCCCGCTCCCCTATCCCCAGCTGAAGCGAACCCCGGCCAGGGCGGAGTGGATGTAGAGGTCGGCGTGCGCGTGAATCTCGACCGCTTCGATGTCGCGGTCGGCGGACGTCGTGAAGTAGTTGAATCGATACTCGGCGAACATCCCCCAGCGCTCGGTGAACTTCCACGCGACGCCTGCACGCACGTCCGCGCCGACGTCGACGGTGTCATCGCTGACACGGTCGCCCGACTGTAGGTCGAACTTCCGTCGATGCCAGAAGATGCCGGGCCCCGCACCGACGTACGGCTGGAGCCTGCCCGCCGGATACTCGGAGCTTTCGAGTAGAGGCAGCCGCGCCATCACCATGGGCGTGATCGGTACGGTCTGCAGCTTGGCTTCCTGGAGCGGGGCATTCGCGTTCTTGGCGTCGGCGTGGAGCTGATAGTAGGAAGCATCGACCGCGAACCCGAGCCAGGGAACCGGCCTCAGCCAGTAACCGAATCGACCGCCGACCGTGAAGTCGGCGACGGATTTCCCTCGGTTCCCCGAGACGGTGCCGTTCCCCACGTCCACATGAATGCTGGGGTCGACCCAGAACACGGCGCCGCTGTAGAGATCCGCGAACCACTCCGCGGAAGCCGGAGGCGCCGCACTAAGCATCACGCCGACCACCATCGACAACATTCTCGCGCGTCGGATCATCGTAAGCTCCTCAATGCGATCCGTCGTCAGATCGAAGCAAGCGCGGTGCGTAGCCGCTCGGCCATGGCCTGCTGCTCCTCGAAGCGAATGAGCTTGGGCGAATCATTGAACCGTTCCACGTCTCCCCGGAAGCGCGGGACGACGTGGAGATGAAAATGAAAGACCTCTTGTCCGCCGGCTGGGTCGTTGTGCTGGCGAAGCGTGATGCCTTCGGCTGCAAAGGCTCGCTTCGCCGCTCGGGCCACGCGAGACGCGGCGCTCAGGATCGCACCGGCGAGCTCTGCCGGCAGCGTATACAGGTCCCGAACATGCCGACGAGGTACGACGAGCGTGTGCCCGGGGTTCAGAGCCATCGGGCTGACGAGAACGAGAATGTCAGGCGTCTCGTCGACGACGAACGCCTTCGCGGTACCGCCAACGACCGCGCAAACCCAGCAGGGAGCGTCCTCGCCGAACCAGCGGCTGACTTCAGTCATCGTCCTTCGCCGGAGCGAAACTGCTTACGCATCGACGAAGCGCGGCGCGGCTGATTCCACTTCCGCCAGGCTTCCGGGTCGAGGGGATCGTTGCCCGCGAGAAATCGCTCCAGATACGGGAAATCATCGTAGCCCCAGAAGAGCTCGTCGCCGACCTCCATCGTCGGCACGCCGAAGACGCCACGGGCGATTGCATCGTCGGTCTGCTGGCGAAGGCGCGCCTTCACCTCGGGTGTCTGAGCCTGCGCGACCAGCGTCGCCCCGGACAGACCGAGCTCGTCCAGCAATCTCGTCACGACGGGCGCTTCACTGACGTGTAGCCCATGAACCCACACCGCGCGGAAGAACGCATCGATCACGGAGCGACGGTCGTTCTCCTCCAGCGGAAGTATGGATACCCGCAGAGCGAGGAGAGGATTGAACGGAAAGAACACGGGGAGATTCAGCGAAACGCCGAGGAGCGCCGCCTTGCGCAGCACGTTCTTTCCCATCCAGCGGCCCTTCGCGGGCATCTCGCCGGGGCCGATCTGCCCATGGGCATCGAGAAGGCCCGCGTAGAGCACCGGGACGAGGTCCAGCGCGGCGCCGTAGCGCTCCGCGAGCTTCGGCAGCTCGATCCAGGCCAGGAAGGCGTTCGGCGATTCGTAGTCGAAGTAGAAGCGGATCCTAGGAGTCATTGCGCTCGTTCCTGAGGTACAAGGGAATCGGTCGGCCATCGCCGACGGGAGGTGCTTCGATGAGGATCATCCGTTTCGTGACGACTTCTGAAGGAGGCTCGCGCTTCGAGGAGCTCGACATCCCCTTTCCTCAGCCGTTCGTCGACGAGTTCGGCAACACCTACCACTTGACGCGCGCCTTCGCGGCGAGCGGCGTGATTGTGGATCTGCCGCACGGGCTGAATCAAGATTGGCACGTCGCGCCCAGCCGGCAGATCGTCGTCGTGCTCACTGGCCGCCTCGAGGTCGAGACGACCGACGGCCAGGTGCGACGCTGGGGTCCCGGCGACATGTTCATGGCCGACGATCCGAAGGGCAAAGGGCATCGCACGCGCGTCATCGAAGGGCCTGCCAAGCTCGTGTTCCTCCGGCTCGGCGACGAGTTCGACCCCGTGGAGTGGACACGCCGAAGCGCTTGAGGCCGCGGCCGTTCGCGCGCGAGTCACGCTCCAGCCGCGCGGCGTACAGGCTGGCGAGCGAGCGCATCGCGGTCGAGCTTGTGCCAGTTACCGTTCTGCAGGATCGCCACCAGCCGCTCTCGCCGCTGCAGGATCGACACGTCCGCCAGCGGGTCGCCGTCGACGAGCAGCAAGTCGGCGAGGTACCCTTCGCGCACCTGGCCGAGCTCGTCGCCCATGCCCATCAGCTCGGCGCCGACGCGCGTCGCGCTGACCAGCGCCTCCCGGCGGACTGTACCCGAACAGCTTGACGAAGTGCTCGATGTCTCGCGCGTTGTCGCCTTGCGGCGTCACGTCGAAGCCGTAGTCGCCGCCGATCACCACGCGGACGCCGCGCTTGCTTCATTTGCTCGGTAGGTGCGGATCGCCGCCTCGAACCCGCGATCGACGAGCGCCCGCACGCGGGTGCAGCGCTCGGCGTCGGCGCGCTCGTAGCCATCCCGCACCGCGACGGGCAGGCCGATCGCCGGGCCGACGAACACACGGTGCTTCTCGCGCTCGAGCAGGTCGAGCGCCTCCTCGTCGGCGTGCTCGCAGTGATAGATCACGTCCACGCCGCAGCGGACCGCGCGCTTGACGGACTCGGCGGCGCGGCAATGCGCGTTGACCATGCGGTGGAAGTCGCGCGCGACCGTCGACGCCGGCGCGGATCTCCTCCTCGCTCATCACCGTCCGCGGCGCCCGTCGCGGCGCGTGTAGATCGTCGCCGGAGATGTTGAGCTTGATGCGTCCACGCCCTCGCGCACGCAGAGCCGGGCCAGCTTGACGATCTCCGGCGGGCCGTCGGCGATCATCGCGAAGCTGTCGCGGAACTGGTGCGCGCGCCGCTCGTCGCCCGAGGCCGCCCGTCACGGTGATCTCCGGGCCGCATGCGCGCAGCCGAGGGCCGGGGATCTGCGCCGGCCTCGATCGCGTTGCGGATCACGACGTCGAGCCGGAGCTTGGCGCGACGCCGCGCTGTAGGCGCCGGTGAAGCCGTGGTCGAGCAGGACTTGCGCGTTCCGCGCGGCGATCAGCGTGTGCTCCTCGGGCGGGGGATCGCCGAGGTCGGTGGTGGCTGCGCGCTTTGCCGAACGAGAGATGGGCGTGGCCCTCGACCAGCCCCGGCATCAGCGTCATGCCGCGCGCCTCGATCATCTCGGCGCCCGCCCCGTCGAGCTGACCCCGAGTCCGCGCGACGGCGCCGATGCGCGCGCCTTCGATCAGCACGTCGGCGGGAAACGCGGCACTGCCGCTGCCGTCCCAAACGCGGCAATCGCGGATGATCGTGCGCCTCATGTGACTCCCAATAGGCTCCGAGCGGTGCTCAGGGCAACCCGGAACGGCCTGGGCGAGCTTCGTCGCTATGCCCCCGTGCGCGGCGGTTGCCAGCTCGGCGCTTCGAAGTACCCAGATCTCGAACGATCGTAGAGGCCTGGAACGATATGCCGAACCCACCCCGACGTCTCGTAGCTGTCGAGCTCGGAGGCCGCGACGAAGGCCGCAGCGCTGGTCTCGTCGGATCGTTCGCGCAACGTGCCGCCGAGCACGGTGCATTCGAACACCGTCATGACGTAGGTCGTGCGATCGCCGTTCGGATAGGTGACGAGGCATGGCGGGCCGCCATAGACACCGAGGAGCCGTTGCGGCCTGGTACGAAGTCCGGTTTCTTCCCAAACTTCCCGAACGACGGCGTCGGCAGGCGGCTCTTCGGGGTCAACGGCCCCTCCAGGGGCGCTCCACAGGCCGCTCTCCGTCTGGCGCACGAGCAGGATGCGGTTCTCATCGTCGAAGATGATTCCAGTGACTGACGGCAGGACGAGAAGCTCCGTGCCCATCGCCGCGCGCAGACGTCGCACATGCGCCGACATCGCCATTCGAGATCTCCTCCTACTCTCGCTCTCGCGAGCGCGAGTCGGCCACTCCCCACTGCACGACGGCGTCGACCTCGGTCTCGAGCAGCCAGTCGGGATCGATGAATCGCACGACCTGCACGATCGTGGTGACGGGGCGAACGTCCCGGAAGAATTCACCATGCACCGCGGCAATCACTTTCCAGTCGTCGATGCGAGTCAGCAGCATGCGAGTCCGGATGACGTCCGCGAGCGACGCGCCGAGTTCTCCGAGAGCGTGGCGAGAGATCTCGAAGCAGCGGCGAGCCTGAACGGCCGGGTCACCGATCCCGACCGTTCGCCCGTCCGGGCCGAGCGGCGCCGTGCCCGAAACGCTGATCAGCGGCCCGATGCGAACGGCGCGCGAGATCCCGATGACGGGCTCGTACGGGCTGCCGGTCGAGACCGATCTGCGTTCAGAAGGCGGCACGGATCACGCCACCTCATCGTAGCCGCGCCCGCTGAAATGAACCAGGCAAAATCCGTGTCCGAACGGGTCGCTCATCGTCGCCATCTCGCCCCAGGGAGATGCCTGAACGTCGCTCTCCAGCACGGCCCCTGCGGCACGCGCCCTGCGGACGGCCTCCTCCACGTCCTCCACCTCGAAATCCAGGTGCACAGGGGTCCAATGACGTCGGTAGTCGCGAGATAGGGGGGCCGCCGTGCTCGCCGCGCTGCCCGCCGCCTTCGCCAGGAGGTAGATGGGCGAAGAGCCCCCGAGCATCTCTGCGACCGTACCCTCGAATAGCCGCCGTCCGACGCGAAGGCCGAAGGCCTGGCGATAGAAGTCGATCGCGGCCGCGAGATCGGAAACGTCGATGTTGACGAGCATCGAGATCATGGTCGGCGTCCTTCCTAGGTTGCCCGGAGCATCTCCCCCCAACGCCGCTGCATTTCCTGCGGAGACACGTCCTCCGTGTGGGTCGCGATGTGCCATTTGTGGCCGAAGGGATCGGCGATCATTCCCGCGCGGTCGCCGTAGAACTCGTCCTTGACCGCGCGCAGGACCGCCGCGCCAGCAGCCGCCGCGCCGTCGACCACTCGATCGACGTCTTCGACGTACAAGTGGATGGTGACCGGTGATCCCCCGATCGATGCCGGGCTGAGCGCCCCGAAGTCGGGGTACTCGTCGGCGAGCATGAACAAGGAATCGCCGATGCGAAGCTCGGCGTGGCCGATCTTCCCCTGCGGCTCGGTCAATCGGAACACCTCCTTCGCCCCGAAGGCCTTCGCGTAGAACTCGATCGCCTTCGCCGCGTTGCGCACGATGAGATAGGGGGTCAAGACCTGCCGTCCGTCGGGAATGTGCTTCGCTGCTCTCATGGGTCCTCCTGCTTCCGGTTGACTTCCGGGCTTCATTAGATTACGGTCCGTAACGTAAATGATTCATGGAGTCAAGCGTCCGGTGAAGCCGGACGAGACGCCTCGGCCGCGCGGCCGGCCGAGAAGCACGAAAGCGAGAAGCGCGATCCTCCGCGCGGCGCGTGAGCTCCTCGCCGAGGGAGGGCCGGCGGCGGTGACCATGGAAGGCGTGGCGAGCCGAGCGGGGGTCGGGAAGCCTACGGTCTATCGATGGTGGCCGGATCGCCATGCGGTCGCCATGGCCGCGCTCATGGAGGGGGAAGCTCCACGGACGACGAGGCGAGCCCCGCGCTCGGCGTTGCTCGCGCTACGCCAGCAGCTCAGAACGATCGCCGAACGCTTCGCGGCCCCCACCGGACGGCACGTCGCGACCATGATCGCGGCCTCGGACCTCGAGACCGAGTTCTCGAAGGCGTTTCGCAATCACTTCGTGCTGGCTCGTCGCGCGGAAGGCCGAGCACTTGCTCGAGCAGGCGATTCACGACGGAGAGGCCCGGCCGGATCTCGACGTCGAGGTCGCGCTCGACTTGCTCTATGGACCGCTCTTCTTCCGACTCCTCATGGGCCACGCCTCGCTGGACGCGCGCTTCACCGACGAAGTCCTGAGTCACGCGCTGCGGGGCCTGACACGGAAGAAATCGTCGAATCGCACCAGGAGATCCTCATTCTCCCACTAGGCTAGGCGGCCAGCCGCCGGCGCCACAGAGTCTGCATCGAAGACCGCTCGACGAGACCGATCTCGCAGAGGCTTGCGTCGAATTCCTCGAATGCCGCGCGCGCTGCCGCGACGGCCGCCGCGAACCCATTGGCTGGAACGTGCCGCGCGAGGGTGCAATGCGGCACCCAGCGGCCGGGCAGGTAGAACGGCGACGAGGCCAAGCGCATGGATCTGAAAAACGCGTGCAGCTCGGCGTGAACGGCCGCCAGCTCCTCGTCGGCCGCCACGGCGAGAAATATGACGCGCTCGGGCGCCTCGAAGGTCTCGACTCCTCGGAACGATACGGTCAGCGGCTCGCACGATTCCACGAATCGCGACAGCGCGGACAATGCACGCGCCCGCTCGATTTCGTCGAAGACGGCGAAACTCACGTGCGGCGCACTACCGATACTGTCGAGGTGTGAGCCGGCGCCGGCATTCGCGAGCGCCCGCCACAGCGTGCGTACGCGGCGGTCGGCGCCGGCATCGAAATACATTTCAACGGCGAAGCCCATGCGGTGCTCGTCCGCCGTTTGATGCGTCACGGCGGGGTCGTCTCGAATTCCGGAAGCTGCCCCTTCATCTTGTCCCAATCCGAGCGATCACGCGTGAACTGAGCGTAGCGGGGTTTGAAAACGCTCGGGCTGTCCAAGCTCCCCACGTAGATCGTGACGACGTCCGGAACGACGGCCGGCGTTCCGAACAGTAGGCTTCCACAATCGGGACAGAAGTGACGGACCGCCTGCTTCTGGCTGCCTCCCACCGTGCCGTAGCTCTTCGGTTCGCCGATCACGCGAAACGTCGACTTGCGAACCCCCATCACGGGGACGTATCCGCTCCCGGAGCTTCTCTGGCAGTCTCGACAATGGCAAAGCAACTCGAACAACGGCTCGCCTGTCGATTCGTACTTCACGCGCCCGCACAGACATCCGCCGGTGATCATCGAGCTTCTCCAGTCTGCGAAGGACCGCTTCGGTCAGCCAGGTCCTTGAAAAAAATCGTCGTCGCACACGGTCTGCCGTCGGGGAACAGTGCGTAGTTGGGAATTTGCCCGCAACGCTGCCAGCCGTGGCGCGCGTACAAACGCTCGGCGTCGCCGCTCGCCGTATCGAGCACGAGCAGAGTCTTGCCGGCATTTAGGGCGGCACGCTCAGCGGCGGCGAGCAACGCCCCGCCGATACCCCGCCGACGGGCTCGACGATGCACGAGCATCTTGGCGACGTCCCCGCGATGCGGCTGGTTCTCGGGCTGGTTCAAAATCACCTGAATGGTGCCGACGATCGTTCCTTCCGCGTCTTGCGCGGCGAGCACGAAGCGTTCGCCGCGGGCTACGCTCGCGGAGGTGCCACGCCAGAACGCCTCGGCTTTGGCTCGCGACATCGGCCACATGAAGCTGACGGAATCTCCACCTTCCACGCAGTCGATCAGCACGTCGCTCAACCCTCGAATCTCGCGCTCGCCGATGGCGCCCAGACGACGAATCTGAATGGCGTCTTGCACGCGGCCTCCTCGGGCGCCATGGTCGGCCCGGTATTCAGGAGCAGTTCGTCAACGGATCACCTGCCAAAAGATTGCGACGAGCGCGACGAAGCCCGCGGTGAACACCACTGTTCTGACATACGGGGCCCCGAGGAGATATACGACCGCGTGCAGAAGGCGCGACCAAAAGAAAAACATCGACCAGAACGCCGTCGTCGCATTCGCCTTGCCGGCGACGTGGGCGATCAGCACGAGCGCCGCGAAAGGCGCGAAGGTCTCCACGGCGTTCATCAGAGCTCGATCGGCGCGCTTCCCCCACAGCGGCACCGGCCGCGGGGTTGGATCGACATAGTTCGCGGCGCCTAGGAAGCCATTCGTCAAGGCCTGCGAGATGACATACGGAATCCAGAGCGCGCCCGTGAGCATGGCCGTATATGCCAAATAGGTAAGATCGGTCGTCATACCTTCCTCCATTGGTTGAGGCACATTGGTCCATGTCGGCCGCTAATGCCAGGGCTACACGGGTTGCTCGATCGCCCCCGCGTCGTGTCCATAAAGCCAGGCAACCGCGGCGAGCGACCAGTCCGTCATGCCGCGCGCCATCTCCGCATCGCGGGCCTGCTGAGCGGCGCCGTCCGGCAGATGGAAGCGCGTCTTGTTCGCCGCCGAGAGGGCCTGCAGACGCGAGGCCCTCGGCAGGCGCAGCGTCTCGTAGCGGCGTAGCGCTTCGGACAAGTCCTCGGGGGCAACATCCGTCAGACATGCCGCCAGCGTCGCTCCATCCTCGATCGCCTGTGCGGCACCCTGCGCCATGAACGGCAGCATCGCGTGACACGCGTCGCCCAGCAGCGTCACGCGACCGCGTGACCAGCGCGGCATCGGCTGACGGTCGAAGAGCGCCCATAGAAAGGTTTCGTCGACCGCGCCGAGCATGCTTCGCACCTGCGGGTGCCAACCCTCGAAAGCCGCGAGGGCGTCGGCGATCTCTCCGCGGTCTGTCCATGATTCGCGGGTCCAGGCGTCCTTTTCGATGATGGCGACGAAGTTCATCAATCGTTTTCCATGTACGAAGTAGTGCACGAAGTGCTTGCCGGGTCCCATCCACACCTCTGCCGCCACCTCCAAATTCATGGGCGCCAGACGCTCGGCGGGTATCAGGCCGCGATACGCGACGCAGCCTGTGAAGCGCGGGTCTTCGGCGCCGAAGAGGACGCGCCGTACGGCGGAATGGATGCCGTCCGCCCCCACGAGCGCGTCGACCCGGATTCGTTTGCCGTTCTCGAATTCAACTTCCACGCAGTCGCCGCGATCCATCAAAGCCGTGAAGCGATGACCGACGTGTAAGCGCTCCTCAGGCAGGGCACGTGCCAGCGCTGCCAAGACGTCGGCGCGGTGCATTTGGTAGTAGGGGAAGCCGAACGTGTCCTCCATGGCCTCGGCGAGCGGTGCGCGCTGAAGGGTCCGGCCGTCGTCCCACCGCCGCTGATGGATTGCCAGCGGCTTCACGCCCATCTCGGCTAGCGCTTCGGCAAGACCCGCGCGGTGCAGGATGCGTGAAGCATTGGGACTGATCTGGATACCCGCCCCTACTTCGGCCAAATGACTCGCCTGTTCATACACGTCAACGTCGACGCCGACCCGTAGGAGCGAGAGTGCCGCGGCAAGACCGCCGATCCCGCCGCCGACGATCGCAAGCGAGATTTCATCCCTTGCCATCGTTCGCGCCCTATCGCCGGCCTGTTTGCCTGAGCGCTCGGCTATGCGCCCTGCCGTGGTCGAAGACGGATCCAGCGGCCGACGCGTGCGCAGTAGCGTTCATACTCGTCTCCGAACTCGGCCCGCAGATGAGGTTCTTCGTAGGAGACGATGAATGCCTGAAAGCACGCTGCGACGACGACCGCGTAGAGCGCCACGTCGAAGGAACCAAACAGCACCGCCCAACCGAGGATCATGGTCAGCACGCCCACATACATCGGATTGCGCGTATGGCGGTAGAGCCCGCGGACGACCAGCTTCTTCGGTGCGTCGATGGGGGCGGGAGTACCGCGGCCGAAAGCGGCGAAATCCCATGCACACCATGCGTAGATGGAGCCACCGAGAAGGAGAAGGACGTAGCCGGTCCGGAAAACGGGGGCGACGTCGAGCGTGCGGCCTCCGATGATTCGCAGCGGAAGATACACGGCGACCGTGCCCGGCACGATGAGCGTGAAGAGAAGGTTCTTGAGGAAGAGGACCACTCCGCGGCCCTCATTGGCATCTCGTTTTCTCGTCTAGGTCGACCGCCTACGCGCTTTCCACAGCTCTTCGCACGGCCATTGCCTGGCCCACTCGAGCGTCACGAACGGGTAGCGCGTCGTCGCGCCGACGCTAGGGCGTACCTCGAGCAGATCCTCGACGTCAAAGCCAGAGCGTCGCAGCAGACGGATCCAATCTCCGTGCGAGAGGTGAAATTCGACGCCGGGATCACTCGGCCATTCGACGCGATACATGCCGAACGCCGGGTGAAGCAGCCGATCCGTGGCGGCGACGCCCTCCTCCGCCGGCATGCATAGCATCATCAAGAAGGAGTTGGTCAGAAACACCAGCCGGCCGCCCGGGCGGAGGAGGCGCGCAGCCTCCGGCACCCAGCGATGCGGGTCGGCCCAGAGACATGCGCCGTACTCGGAAACGGCGAAGTCGAAGCTCTGATCGGGGAAAGGAACAACTTCGGCGTTCCCGTGCAGAAGAGAAAACCGCAGGCCATGCTGTCGCTGCAGGCGTCGCGCGGTCGCAAGCTGCGCTTCGGAATTGTCGATGCCGACGACTCGGGCGCCACGCCGCGCCAGCCATGCCGAGACGTACGCGGTACCGCAGCCGAGCTCGATGGCATCCTTGCCTTCCAGGCTATCCGGAAGGGCGCCGAGCTGCGATTCCGGTACACCCCAGATGCCCCACCTCGGCTCCGCCGCGGCCCAGTTTTCTTCACCCGAGGCAACGTACTGAGGCGCCCAACTATCCCACAGCGCACGATTGCGCTGGACGTGCTCCGGGAGATCACTCATCGAACGCTCGAGGGTCGGCCGCTAGTCGGACGCGATTCGTAGTGCCTCCCGAAGCGCCGCCCGCGCCAGCGTGCGAGTCGAATCTATTGCCGGCAGCGGCGATTCGGCATCCGTGATGAGCAGCGGAATCTCCGTGCAGCCAAGGACCACCGCGTCACAGCCGCTCCCGCCGAGTGCCTCGATGACGCCCTGGAAGTAGCGCCGCGAGCTCTCTGCGAAACGCCCGTAGACCAGCTCGCTGAAGATGATCGCATTGATCCGTTCGCGATCGGCGGCTTGCGGTATCTCGTGAGCGATCCCGCGCGCGGCGAGCTTCTCGCGATACACCGGACCCTCCATCAGATAGCGGGTTCCGAGGATGCCGAGCCGCTTGAATGCTCGCGTCGCGGCCACCGCGGCAACTTCCTCGGCGATGTGAAGCCATGGCGCCGGCGCTTGCTGGCGGACGAGGTCCAAGGCCTGGTGAAGCGTATTGTCTGGGCAGACGAGGAGCTCGGCGCCCGCGCGGACCAATATGCTCGCGGATGACAGTAGGAGCCGGCCGGCTTCGTGCCATTGGCCGGCCTCGACAGGCCGCATGTACTCGGCAAGCGGATACGTGTGCATCGTGACCTGGGGATGATCGTGCGGACCAAGGAGGTCGGCACCTTCCGCACAGATCGTGCGGTAGCAGAGCGCGGCCCCCTCGGCGCTGACCGCGACGATTCCGATGTGTCGCGCGCGCTTCGTCACTTTGCTGAAAACCCGAATTCTTCCCTCGGGATGTCTCGCACCTTCTGCGCACTCGGCTCTGAAGTCGTACGGGACTTCGTCGGTGCAGTCGGGCCATTTGCCCGTCGCCATCCAGAACTCGACGAGCCCCAGCCGCGCGCACAGGCGGGCGAAGCGCGGGTCGTTGCGCAACTCGGGCATCCCCGCCTGGAACATCAGCGACGTGCGATAGCCGTCCGGGCCCATGATGTCGCCGCTGGCTCCGGCCGGCCCCAGGCGCGCGGTCTCGGCCGCCCGGTAGGCCTCCTCGACGAGGCCGAGATGCGCCGAGTACACGAGGCGCGAGACGTCGATACGTCCCGTCTTGTCGACCTGCGCTTCGAAATTGCTTCGCCAAGCCTCGATGTTCTGCGGCGTGGGGTCACGTTTGGTGCGGATGAAGGGCAGGCCCTCTTCGAACTCGCGCAACTGGCGCCTGGCTGCGAGCTCCAGCAATCGGTCGACCGCCGCCCAGTCCTGCTGGAATGCATAGCACCGCAGCAAGCTCGACACGGGGAAGCTCATGCCGGGCAGCCGCTCCACGAGCTCTTCGAAGACGGGCACCGCCTCCGCGACGCGCCCTGCCGCCATCCTCGCGAGCGCGACGAGATTCGCGGTCATCGGATGCAGCGCGTCCAGGCGATAGACACGCTCATCCTCCTCCAGAGCCTCGCGAATCCGGCCCATCGTCCGGAGGTAGTAGCCGACGTATCTGTGCCCGTCCGCGAAACCGGGCACTCGCCGGATGCGCTCCAGGATCGCGTCGCTCTCGACGAACCGCCCGAACGGCGGAACGACGAAGACCTGCGCCATCATGGCGTCGACGCTCTGCGGATCGCACTCCAGGGCGCGGCCCGCTTCGCGCGCGACGCGCGCGGCATTCGCGGGGCGATCGGCAAAGGGCAGATAGACGTGCAGCCAGGCGCGCAAGGCGGCGAGCCGGCTCCATGCCTCCCCGAAATGCGGCGCGCGCTCGGTGACGACCTCCAGCACGCCGATGTGAGTGCGCAGCTCGTCCGGTGCGAAGGACTTCGGGCTGGCGCGGAGATAGAGGTCATAGACGGCCGGATCGACCGCCTTGGTCGAGAAGCTGGAGAACGTCTGATGGAGCGCTGCTGCGATGTTCTCGGAGATCTCGTCCTGGACGGCGAAGATGTCCTCCAGGCCGCGGTCGTAGCGGTCCGACCACAGGGTCGTCCGCGACGACGCCTCGACCAGGTGTGCGCTGACGCGTACGCGAGCCGCAGCGCGGCGGATGGCGCCGTCGAGGACGTGGGAGCAATTGAGGCTCCCCGCCGCCTCGGCCTTGCGCTCGCCGCGAAACTGGAAGCTCGACGTGCGGGCGATCACCCTGAGCTTCGCCCCGCGTGACAACCGTTGGATGATCTCCTCGCTGACACCGTCCGAGAAGAACTGCATCTCGGGATCGCTCGACAGATTGTCGAAGGCCAGCACCGCGAGGACGGGCTCGGAGGCCCGTGCGGCGTCACGGCGTGCCTTCATCGTCCGCGCGACGTGCCTTCTCCGAGCTGGGCGGCGGCGTGAGCTCCGCTCCCTCCGGCGCGGCGACTTCACACACCTCGACGAGATCTCCGACTCCGGCAAGACGATAGCGCCCATGCACGGCCCAACGCAGCGACGTTTCGTCCTTCAACCCAATCGCGCCGCGCCGCGCGAAGTCGTATGCGGCACGCGTGAGCAAGATGCGTCCGTTGCCGGCAAGAGACATGACGCGCGCCGCGATCGCCTTGGCCAATCCCTCCACCTCCAGAGGCTTCGCGCCGCGCGCCACGTCCTCGGGCGAGTTCTCTCGCAGCACGACTTCGCCGAGGTGAATGCCGACCCGTGAGGCCATTTGCGAATCGACCGTGGCGCCGAGCTCCCGTAGCCCGGCTTGATAGGCGACCGCGAAACGAACCGCCTCGATGGGCCGCTCGAACAGCAGGAGGAAGCCGTCGCTCTTGTCGATCTCCCGGCCGTTGAACGTGGACAAGAGGTCACGCGCGATCCGATCGTGCCGTGCCAGGAGGTCGGCGGCGACGGAGTCACCGACTCGCTCGACGAGTTGCGTGCTGGCGACCAGGTCGCACAGCAGTATGGTGCGGATGGTGGGACTCGAGGTGCCGAGCGTGGGAGACATGGTTGTTAGGCCAATGCCCTCACGATCCCTAAGCACGGCCTTTGCGTGCAGACCCGCGGGCTGAAGACTTGTTCAAGGCCACGGCGGCGCGAATGAGAGCTTTCAGAGCCTTCTCGTCCAGCTTGTCGCCTTCGTGGAAGTCGATGGCGCGCCTGACGTTGCCTTCGAGACTGCAATTGAAGAGGCCTGAAGGGTCCGTCAGGGAGGCTCCCTTGGCGAAGGTCATCTTAACGACGTTCTTGTACGTCTCGCCGGTGCAGATCAGTCCGTCGTGCGACCAGACCGGAGTCCCTCTCCACTTCCACTCCTCGGCCACTTCGGCGTCTGCCTCTTTGATCAGGGCGCGGAGCCGGGAGAGCATCTCGCCTCTCCAGTCCCCCAGATCCTCGATTCTCGCGTCTATGAGCTCAGATGGAGACTCGGCTCTCTTCGACCGGACCTTCTTCATGCTACCTGCCTAGCGTCGTGCGAGCTCATCGGCCTCGAGGAAATCGATGACGGAATCCGTATCGTCTACTACAACGCGCACCCAGGCGCCTAGTTGACTTCTTCAATCTCACCCAACGATCTAACTGCAAGAGACGAGCTGTCTCATGCGCGTCAGCTCCAACGCCCGGGTTAGACGTCAGTCCCTCCGTGGAGTAGAGTGAGAGTATCTCGAAGAGCGAGGGAGAGATGAAGATTGAGTTCACCGCCGTGTTTCAGCAAGTTCCCGAGGGTTTCATCGGGTTCGTTGAGGAAATCCCCGGCGCGAACACCCAGGGGGCGACGCTGGAGGAAGCTCGCGACAATCTACAGGAGGCGGTGCAACTCGTACTCGAAGCGAATCGAGCGATGGCCGAGCAAGCCGTCGCGGGCCAGAAGGTCATCAAGGAACCGCTGCGGATTCCGGCCGCGTGAAGCGGCGAGAGGGCCTCACAGATCCAACCATTCCACGCTCTCGATCATTGCCGCCTCCTTGACACTCGATATGTCGAGGTGGCGTGAGCGCACGGGTCTGGATCTCCGTCTGAAGTGAGCCAGCACTCTAGATAGTGTAGTCGCGTACCCCGCCGCACGATGCGCGCCTCCGCGATGAGGTCGCGTCCACGCGCCGGCCTGAGAAATGTGATGTTTAGATTGGCCATCACTGGAATCACGCCGTTGCCAAGTGCTGCCATCACACAGCAGTACATCGCAGTGTCCGCCACGCCCATCACCATAGGTCCCGAAAAGACCAGCCCGCCGCCGTCCTGCCAAGGCTCAGCACCCATGAACTCCTGTTTGAATGGCAAGCGGATACGTAGAGAATTCGGGCCAACGGTCTCCACGATCTCGCCGTGATGGTCAATTGGGGGAAGATTCGCGGTAATTGTGCCCTCAACCTGCTTTGCGGTGAGCACGGGCGCGTCATTTCCTGAGATTTGCCGGTTCATTGCGCGAAGCCCTTTCTGTTTAGACGATTCGCCCGGTCGCTCAGCGGGTGGGCCATGACCAGCCTAGTCGACGAGCCTCCCTACTTCACTGCCGCCGACGCTCCAAAACTACCTTGCCCGAGGAGTCCAGATACGCGAGTTAGCACGGTGGGCAGCCGCTGGGACGGCTTGGCGCGCACGATGCCCTCCATCCACGACAGCGTGATGCCGAGCACGTCGCGATAGAGGAACAGGATCGCCGCCAGCGCCTGGTTCTGGGTGGAGGCGCTCACGTTGCCCTCGACGGCGAGGCTCGAAAGAAAGCGCTCGACTTCTGGCGCGCCCATCTCCGCGGGATGTCGCTTGAGGTTGAAGACGATGAAGCGACGGATCCAGCCGACGTACGCGCGTTCGGTCTTCGGGCTGCGATGCCGGATGCGAAGCGCCGCGCGGACTCGCTCGAGGAGCTTCGGCGCCGGCCGCGCGCGGAGCATGCGCTCGCGGGCGATCGACTCGGCTGTGTGACCGTCGAGGCCGGCATACGCGGGGCTACGAACGCGATGCAGTGTCCCCGCCGCGTCAGAGATTGGTATCGTCACCGCACCATCGTAGGAGCGGTCCGCCCCGGCATTCAAGGATCGCTGCGACGCGGCGTTTCACCGCCGCTCACTCGGGCGAGCTACCCGAGACTGACCCAGCGCGGACGCGCGCCCGTGCCGGGGATGAAGTCGACGAGCACGACTCCAGGCTTTCCGTCGCGCGACATGGCGGTGGCGCCGGGATAGCGAACCGGCGTCGGCTCGTTTCGCACCTCGATGTAGGCGTGAACGTGCCCGAGCGCGACGTAGTCCCACGTCACCGCCGCGAGGTCGCTCAGGAAGATCGGCGACGATCGGCCGGACGGGCCGTCCTCGACGACGAGACCGTGGCCTGTCGCGATCGTCCATCGATCTGCCGGCGGCTCGGGCAAGCCGGCGAACGGGCGGTACGCGGGCTCGTGCTCGAGCATCGCCCTGCCCCAGACGACGACGTCGGTTCCAGGGATTTCCACGATGCGGCCGTCGTGATCGTCGATGACGTGGACGTGCCCGAGCCCGTCGAGGGTCGTCAGTCGCTCGTACACCGACTTCCCCTCGAACACGTCGTGGTTTCCGCGGATGACCACCACCGGGCAGGCGAGCGTGCCGAGCTGCTCGGCCGTCCAGCGCAGCGTCTCGTCGGGGACGCGGGTGTGGTCGAAGAGGTCGCCGGCGATGAGCACGGCGTCCACGGGCTCGTCGCGGGCGCGGGCGATCGCGCGCTCGAAGGCCGCTTCCTCGTTGCCGCGCGTGTCGGAGCCGAGATGACAGTCGGAGGTGTGCAGCACGGTCGCCGGCCGCCGCGGGTCGTGCTTTTTCGTTTGCTGACTCATCTCGATCGCAGGCTACCCTTCGATCTCAGCGCGACGCGATCACCACGTTCTCCTCGGCGAGGAAGAAGCGCAGCAGGCGCATGTCGGCCATCTTCGGTCCGTCCGCTTGCACATCCTTGCCCGCCGGCGAATCGAACGCCGCGGCGAGCGCCGCGGCGCTGTCGAACCAGAGCTGCGCCACGCCGTCGTGGCGCGGTTCGGCGTAGAGGTAGGCCTCGTCGATCAGGTGCGATTGCACGTAGCGCCGGAGCCCCGGCAGCGCGCGGCCGAGCTTGCCGTGGACCTCGAGCCAATATCGGCGAAAGTCCGCGAGCGACATGCCGGGCTTGCGCTTGAGCTGCCAGACGCCCTTCACCAGGCTGCCGCCGGTTGGTCCGTCGAGCATGACGTGGTCGGTCGTGGCCATCCACTCGACGCGGGCGAGGTCGAGGAAGTTCTGCTCGTCCGCCAGGGCGCCCTCGAGGTACTCGCGCGTCTTGAGCAAAGACGCGAAGGCCTCGAGCCCGTCGAGATGCACTTCGGCCACGCCGTCGTAGGAAGAGACGTTGTCGTCGTAGGCCGAGTTCGTTCGCATCGCGTCGATCCGGTGGCTCTGCACGTAGCGGCGGAGCTCCGGGATCTTCACGACGATGGGCGCGTGAACCTCGCGCCAGTAGCGGTGGAACTTCGCCTCGTCCATGCCGGGCTTGCGCGTGATGAAGTAGAGAACGTGGATCATCGTGGTGCTCTCCCATCCGCCGTCCTACGGCGTCGCCTGAGCCCGAGCAAGTCCAAAGGGGCCTATTCGCTCGCTTGGCGCCGCTTCGGCCGCTCGACCTGCTTCAGGATCTTCTTGCGCAGGCGCATCGACTGCGGCGTGACCTCGACCAGCTCGTCGTCGCCGATCCACTCGATGCCGGCCTCGAGGCCCATCTCGCGGTGCGGCGTGATGATGACGTTCTCGTCGCGGCCGGCGGCGCGGATGTTGGTGAGCTTCTTCTCGCGGCAGATGTTGACGTTGAGGTCGTTGTCGCGCGAGTACTCGCCGATCACCATGCCCTCGTAGACGCGCGTGCCCGGCGGCGATGAAGAGCGACGCCGCGCTCCTGCAGGTGGAAGATCGGCGTAGGGCGTCGCGACGCCCTCGCGGTCGGCGACCATCGCGCCGTTGGTGCGCGCCTGGATCGTCGCCGTGCCACGGCGCCCAGCCGTCGAAGAGCGCGTTCATGATGCCGGTGCCGCGCGTGTCGGTGAGGAAGCGCGAGCGGAAGCCGATCAGGCCGCGCGACGGCACGGCGAACTCGAGCCGCACGCGGCCCGAGCCGGCGTGGCGTCATCTTCGTCATCTTGCCGCGGCGCACGGCGAGCAGCTGCGAGACGACGCCGATGTAGTCCTCGGGCACGTCGATGACCAGCAGCTCGACCGGCTCGTGCAGCGCGCCGTCGACGTCTGCGCGTGACGACCGTCGGCTTCGAGACCTGCATCTCGTAGCCCTCGCGGCGCATGGTCTCGATCAGGATCGCGAGCTGCAGCTCGCCGCGGCCGGTGACCCGCAGCGCGTCGGGCGAGTCGGTGTCCTCGATGCGGATGCTGACGTTGCGCCGCTGCTCCTGCTCGAGGCGCTCGCGCAGCTTGCGCGAGGTGACGTACTCGCCCTCGCGGCCGGCCCACGGCGAGTTGTTGACGCCGAAGATCATCGCGATCGTCGGCTCGTCGATGCGGATCGGCCGGCAGCGCGCGCGGGCGCTCGCGGTCGGCGATGGTGTCGCCGATGTTGATGTCCTCGATGCCGGCGACGGCGACGATGTCGCCCGCCGCGACGCGCTCCGACCTCGATCCGCTTGAGGCCGCGCCAGCCGTAGAGCTGCGTGATCTTGACCGGCGCTGCGCGCCGTCGGCGCGGCACAGCGTGTACGTGCCGGCCGTCTGCGAGCTCGCCGTTCTTGACGCGGCCGATCGCGAGCCGGCCGACGTAGTCGTTGTAGTCGAGGTTGTTGCACTGGAACTGCGTCGGCTGCTCGGGATCGACCGACCGGGCCGGGCAGCGCGCCGACGATGAGGTCGAACAGCGGCCGCAGGTCGGCCGACGCGGCTCGTCGAGCTCGCGCTTGGCGATGCCGGCGCGCGCGTTGGTGTAGACGACCGGGAAGTCGAGCTGCTCCTCGGTGGCGTCGAGATCGATGAAGAGATCGTAGATCTCGTCGAGCACCTCGGCGATGCGCGCGTCGGGCCGGTCGATCTTGTTGATGCAGACGATCGGCGGCAGGCCGAGCCTCGAGCGCCTTCTTGCAGCACGAAGCGGGTCTGCGGCAGCGGCCCTTCGGAGGCGTCGACCAGCAGCATGACGCCGTCGACCATCGCCAGCGTGCGCTCGACCTCGCCGCCGAAGTCGGCGTGGCCCGGGCGTGTCGACGATGTTGATCTTGACGCCGCGGTAGTCGATCGCGGTGTTCTTGGCGAGGATCGTGATGCCGCGCTCGCGCTCGAGCGTCGTTGGAGTCCATCACCCGGTCGATCGACGTGCTCGTTGGCGCGGAAGATGCCGCTCTGGTGCAGCATGCGCGTCGACCAGCGTGGTCTTGCCGTGGTCGACGTGGGCGATGATGGCGATGTTGCGGATGTCGTTGCGAATCTCCATGAGCTCCCTGGAAAGCCCGCCACTATAACAGCGCCCCGCCGCGGAGGGAACACGACCGAATCAGACGAGCGCGGGGTAGCGCACGGCGCCGTCTTCGATCCGTGCCCACTCGGTCAGCCGATGATCCTGCCGGCTGCCCGGGTCGAGAAGGTGGACCACGCGCCAGTTGCGAGCGACCATGAGGTCGGCGAGGAGCCGCCGATGACACTCCCACCAGAGTTTCTCGGCGCAGAGGAACGCCGTCGGCACGCGGAGCGCCAGCGCTTCGAGACGCTCGACGGCGGCAAGAAATCCCGAGGTCGCCATGGCGTCGGCGTAATTGCGAAATGCCGCCACCTGCCACGCTCGATTCGGCGATTCCTCCGGGGGCACGATCTGGCGGCGGCGCCCGCCGAGCTCCTCGCCGAACCACTCGTAAATGACGCCGCGCGACGCCAGACCGCGCTCGAGCTCGCCGCGGTTGTGCTGCGGATGGCGGCGCGAGGAGGGAAAGCGGCGAATGTCGGCGAGCGCCTTCACGCCGGCCGATTCGAGCAGCAGAGCGAGCTCGTCGAGCGAGCGGGTCGAGTGCCCGGCGGTATAGACGGTTCGCTCGCTCACGGGGATGGCGGAGGGGCAGCCGGGCGCTCGCCCCTCCGCCCTCCGCTCAGATCGTCAGCGTGCCGGTGCGGATGAGATAGCTCAGCCGCTCGCGCTGATCCGCGTCGAGCATCGTGTGGATGCGCGAGAGCGCCTTGATCACCGCGTCGCGCAAGCGCTCGGCCGTGCTGACCCGCAGCCCGCCCGCTTCCCGCGCGCGATTCTCGTCGAAGTGCTCGCCGCCGACGGCATCGGCGAAGCCGGCGAGCGTGCGGCGCGAGTCGACCTCGGCCTGGGCGCGCTCGGTCTTCAGCTCGGAGAGAATCTTGGCGAGCTCCGCGACCTGGTGCTCGTCGAGGTCGAGCTTGAAGGCCAGGTAGCGCAGCGGGCGTCGTACTCCGAAGGCGCCGCCGCCGACGTCCGCGAAGCGCTCGCCACTCGCGCGCCTCTCCTCCCACGCGCGGGAGAACGAAGGGGCGCAGCCGAAAGCGCCTGCCCACGCGGCGCAATCGGCGCCGTGTCGCCGTGCCCTCCACCAGTGGTAGCCGGGATACAGCATGAGATTTCCTCCTGTCGGGGCGTTCGCGCCCGACGGTTCTTTTGCGCGGGCTCCATGCCTCGCGCGGCCTCCAAGCTAGTCTCGCCGTTCCAGGAGTCAAGGCAGCCGATGGACTGCCCCTTCACGCGTGCTGCCCAGCCGCCCACGCCGACGCCCACGCCCATTGAAAGTTGAAGCCGCCGAGATGGCCGGTGACGTCGACGGCCTCACCGATGCAGAAGAGCCCGGGAACGCCCTTCGCCTCCATGGTCTTGGAGGAGAGCTCGGTGGTATCGACACCGCCCGCCGTCACCTCCGCCTTGGCGAAGCCTTCGGTGCCGGAGGGCTCGAGGCGCCACTCGTGGAGCCGCGCGGCGACGGCGGCGAGCTCGCGGTCCGAGTACCCGTTGACCGGCCGCGACGGCGCCTCGAGCGCGCACCAGGCCTGCGCCATGCGGCGCGGCAGATGCTCCGCGAGCACGGTGGCGAGCTCGGCCGAGCTCGCGCGACGCGCGGCGAGCACGTCCACGGCCCGGGTGCCGGGTAGCACGTCGACCGACAGCACGTCGTTCGGACGCCAGTAGGACGAGATCTGCAGGATCGCGGGTCCCGACATGCCCCGATGCGTGAACAGCGCGCTCTCGCGAAACTCGGCGCCGTTGCAACGCACGGTCGCCGGGAACGACACGCCGGCGAGGTCACGGAGCTTCGCCAGCCGCTCTGCCGAGATCGTCAGCGGCACCAACGCCGGCCGTGGCGGCACGACCTTGAGGCCGAAGCGCCGGGCCGTGCGATAGGCGAAGTCCGAGGCGCCGAGCTTCGGGATCGACAGACCGCCCGTGGCGAGGACCAGCGACGACGCTGCCACGACGCCACGATCGGTCGAAACGCGGAACGTCGCTCCACGCGCGATGTCGACGACCTCGCACGCGAGCCACAGCTCCACGCCCGGCTTGCGCGCAATCGCTCCGCAGCATCTCGATGATTTGACGCGAGCTGCCGTCGCAAAAGAGCTGGCCGAGCGTCTTCTCGTGATAGTCGATGCCGTGGCGCTCGACGCGGGCGATGAAGTCCTGCGGTGTGAAGCGCGCGAGCGCGGAGCGGCAGAAGTCAGGATTTTCCGAGAGGAAGCAGTCGGGCGCCGTGTATATGTTGGTGAAATTGCATCGCCCGCCGCCGGAGATCGCGATCTTCTCCCCGACACGCGCGTTTTTCTCGAGCACCAGCACCCGCCGGCCTCGCCTTCCTGCCTCGATCGCGCAGAAGAGGCCCGCGGCACCTCCGCCGATCACCACGACGTCGAAAGACTGGCCCTCTTCACCTCGCTTCACTGCTTGGAACACCGCTCCGATGACGGAGCTTCACGCCGGCGGACGAAGCTACATCGAGTCCGGCGAGCACACCACCTCGGGCGAGACGCGCGGGGCGGCATGGCTTGCGGACGACGCGACGCCGATCGAATCCGGGGTGGCCAACGCGGTACACGTCGAGTAGACTCTGCGACCGATGAAGCGACGCACGCCGGCTCGCAAAGGTCCTTCGGTCTCCGCGCTATCCGGCGCCGATGATGCGATGGCTGAACCATTGAAGCGTCGGCCCCGCCGCCGGCGCTCCCGCTGGCGAGCCGTGGATCCGTTCAGCTGCTACTCGCATCTCCTCGGCGTCGCGCTGGCGATCGCGGGCTTGGTCGTGCTGGTGGCGATCTCGCGCGACGACCCCTGGCGCGTGGTCGGCTTCTCGATCTACGGCCTGAGCCTCATCCTCCTCTACATGGCGAGCACCGTGTACCACTGGCTGCTGCTGCCGATCGCGCAGCGCAAATGGCTGAACCGCTTCGATCACGTGGCGATCTTCCTGCTGATCGCCGGCACCTACACGCCGGTCTGCATCGTCACGCTGCGCGGCGGCTGGGGCTGGACGATCTTCGCCGTCGTATGGGCGGCCGCCGTGGCGGGGACGATCATCAAGCTCGGCTTCCGCTCGCTGCCGCGCTGGATCTCGGCATCGATCTACGTCGCGATGGGCTGGATCGCGGTGGTGGCGGTGGTTCCGCTCGTGCGCGCCTTCCCGCCGTCCGCCCTCGCCTGGCTGCTCGCCGGTGGGCTCCTCTACACTGCCGGAGCCGTCGTCTACGCGACGCGCCGGCCGAATCCGTACCCGCGGGTCTTCGGCTTTCACGAGATCTTCCACATCTTCGTGCTCGCCGGCAGCGCCGCCCATTTCGTGTTCATGCTGCGCTGGGTCGCGGTCTAGCTCTCGCACAAGCGCAGTCGAGAGGCTGCGGCGGACCGGTCTGCCGCGCAGCGGATCGCATGCGGCAGTCGCCGTTTTCGGCCGTTTTCTCAGGGGTCGCCCCGGCATAGAATCTGGCACACGGATTGCCAACTGCAGTCCCACGAGGGAGCTTTCGGTGTTCTGTCATTCGAAGCACGACTACTACGGCTCGCATCGCTACTGGTCAGACGATTGGCGCCGCCATCGCCGCGAGCGCGCCACCGAGCGTGACGCCGATCGGCGCGCGCGGCGCCGCGCCGCCGCCGAGGTCGGCTTCTACAGCCACTTCTTCTGGTACCTCGGCGTCATCGCCTTCCTCGCGCTGATCAACCTCATGACGCTCTCCCCTGGTTCCTCTGGCCGCGCTCGGCTGGGGCATCGGGGTCTTCTCGCACTACATGGCCGTGTTCGGCCGCCGGCTCTCCGGGAGCGCTACTTCGAGCCGGCCGTCGAGCGCGAGGTGCGGCGCGAGAAGGCGGTGATGCCGACCGAGAAGCAGGCGAGCATCGACGAGCTCTCGTCGACGATCGCGCACGAGATCCGCAACCCGATCGCCGCCGCCAAGAGCCTGGTGCAGCAGATGGGCGAGGACCCGCACTCGGTCGAGAACGTCGAGTACGCCAAGGTCGCGCTCGACGAGCTCGACCGCGTCGAGCGGCGCATCTCGCACCTCCTCAAGTACGCCAAGGAGGAGGACTACACGCTTCGCGCCGGTGAACCTCGCGACCGTCGTCGACTCGGCGCTCACGCAGATGCGCGCCAAGCTCGACGCCGCGAAGGTGCGCGTCGGCGCGCAACTACATCGCCGGGCCGACCATCGTCGCCGACGCGCGAGAAGCTGCGCCAGGTGTTCGCCAACATCCTCGACAACGCGATCGACGCGCTCGGCGGCGTCGCCGAGGGCCGGCGCATCGAGCTCTTCATCGAGAACGGCGGCCAGCAGCGCGACCGTGCGCGTGCGCGACAACGGCTGCGGCATCCCGCCCGACAAGATCGACCGCATCTTCAATCCCGTTCTTCACCACCAAGGAGAAGGGCACCGGCCTCGGCATGGCGATCTCGAAGAAGATCGTCGAGGCGCACGAGGGCACGATCGACGTGGCGAGCGAGGTCGGCCGCGGCACCGAGTTCGCGGTCACGCCTGCCGCTGCCGCGCGAAGTGACGAGCGATGCCGGGCCGCATCCTCATCGTCGACGACGAGAAGGCGATGCTGCTCGCGCTCGAAGGGCCTGCTCGCGCAAGGAGGGCTACCAGGTCGAGACGGCGCGGCAGCGGCGAGGAGGCGCATGCGCGCTGCATCGAGACCGGGAGCTTCCACGTCGTCATCACCGACCTGAGCATGGACGGCGTCGACCGGCATGCAGGTGCTCGAGCACGCGCGCGCGCGTCGATCCCGACCTCGCGGTCATCATGATCACCGCGCTACGGCTCCGAGAAGATCGCCGTGCAGGCGATGAAGCTCGGCGCCGCCGACTACCTGCCGAAGCCGTTCGACAACGACGAGCTGCGCGTCGTCGTGCGGCGCGTGATGGAGACGGCGCTGCTCCGGCGCGACCACCGCCGCCTGCTCGAGCAGGTGCAGGGCGCCTACGGCTTCGAGCAGATCATCGGCGCGAGCCCGGCGATGCAGCGCGTCTTCGAGACCATCGACAAGGTCGCCGACACCGACGTGACCGTGCTGATCCGCGGCGAGAGCGGCACCGGCAAGGAGCTGGTCGCGAACGCGCTCCACTACCGCAGCCCGCGGCGCGCGCAAGCCGCTCGATCAAGATGAACTGCGCCGCGCTCAGCCGCGAGCTGGTCGAGAGCGAGCTCTTCGGCCACGAGCGCGGCGCCTTCACCGGCGCGATCGCGCGGCGCGAGGGCAAGTTCGAGGCCGCCGACGGCGGCACGCTCTTCCTCGACGAGGTCGGCGACATGCCGCTCGAGACGCAGGCGAAGCTGCTGCGCGCGATCCAGGAGAAGGAGTTCGAGCGCGTCGGCGGCAACCAGCCGATCACGGTCGACGTGCGCCTGATCGCCGCGACCAACCAGGACCTCGAGGCGGCGGTGCGCGCCGGCCGCTTCCGCGAGGACCTCTACTACCGCCTGCGCGTCGTCGAGCTCGTCGATCCCGCCGCTCGCGCGAGCGCCGCGAGGACATCCCGCTGCTGATCGACCACTTCCTGAAGGACGCGGCCGCAGCGCTTCCGGCGCGACGCCGAAGCCGCTCACCGGCGAGGCGCTGCGCGCCTGCGTGGCGCACGAGTGGAAGGGCAACGTGCGCGAGCTGCGCTCGGCGGTCGAGCAGGCGCTGCTGCTCGCGCCCGGCGACGGAGATCACGCCGGCGCGATCTGCTCGGCGACGCCGCGCGCGACGCCGGCGCCGGCGGCCGCCGGACGCCGCGGCCGGCGATCGCCGCGCATCGTTCCGCGAGGCCAAGGAGCGCGTCGTCGCGGCGCTTCGAGCGCGACTTCCTGGTCCAGGCGCTCCGCCGCCACGGCGGCAACATCACCAAGGCGGCCGAGGAGATCGGCATGTACCGCCAGAACTTCCAGCAGAAGATGCGCGAGCTCGGCATCACCGCCGAGGACGCCGAGCGAACCGACGCGACACGGAGGAGGTCATCGATGCGACTCTTCGCCCGTGTCTGCGAACCTCGTCCGCGGCGCTGCTCGCGCACTGGATCGGCGGCCGCGAGCACCGCAACCCCGGCGCGGTCTACGAGGCCGCGATCCAGGAGCGCGCTCGAGCAGTACGCGCAAGCTCCGCGAGGCCGCGGCCGGCGTCCTCTACCTGCGCAGCAAGCTCGCGCGCGAGCTCGAGCAGCGACTCGGCGGAGCTGCGCGCGTGCGCGCGCCAGCTCGAGCATCGCCGTCGACCGCGACGACGACGCCGTCGCGCTGGCGCTGATCGGCCGGCGCGACGCGCCTCGGCGCCGACGTCGAGCGCGCTCGACCGCCGAGCTCGCGCGAGCTCGACGACCGAGGCCGAGGCGGCGAAGAAGAACCTGATCACCTTCCAGGACGAGATCGCGCGCCTGCGCGACGAGAAGGTGCGCATGCTGGCGCGGCTCGCCAACGCGCAAGGCGCGGCTCCGCCTCCAGGAGACGCTCACCGGGCTCTCGCCCGACGCCGACATCCGCGCGCTCGACGACGGTGCGCGAGCACGTCGAGCGGCTCGTCGCGGAGGCGAAGCTGAGCCGCGAGCTCGGCGACAGCGATCTCGAAGAGCGCCTCGGCAAGATCCGCGACGCCGAGGCCGACGCCGGCCGCGCGCGCGCAGCTCGACGAGCTGAAGCGCGCGCGCAGGAGCCGAATGCTCCCGATGGTGATCCCCACGCGGAGCGCGGCCCCGTCCAGTGTCGCTTGAAATCGAAGACGCCTCAGCGGTCCGACCCGAGCTTTCGCGGCGCGGGTAGCAGCAGGGGAACCGACAGGGCGAGCAGCAGAGTCCCCGCTCCGCCGATCACGAAAGGCGCGTCCGCGCTCACGTGGTCCATCAGCCAGCCCGCCACGACGTTGGAGAGGCTGGAACCGACCCCGACACCTGCCGTCGCATTGAGCCCCTGACACGTCGAGCGCAGCCGCCCGGGTACCGACGCCTCCACGTACAGCGCCGAGCCCACGCCGACGCCCGCCACCGTCACGCCGTGAAGGAGCTGCACCGCGTAGATGCCGCGGATGTCGTGCGTCAGGCCGCAGACGAGCCAGCGCACCGCGCCTGCGGCGATGCCCGCCGCGAGCACTCCGCGCGCGCCGAAGCGGCGGAGCCCCACCCCCGAGAACGCCAGCAGCGGGATCTCGAGGAGCAGCATGAGGATCCACATCTGGCTGAGCGTATCGAGGCCACGGCCGTGGGCGCGGAGATAGAGCGGGAACAGGTTCATCGGTCCCTGTGTGAACAGAAAGGTCGCGAACGAGACCACGAGCAGACGTACGAACGGCCCGTGGCGGCGGAGCTCGAGCCACTCGCCGCGAGTGCTCGGCGCTACGGCGCGCGGCGCTTCGGGGATCGTGAACGCGACCGCCACCGCGCCGACGACCAAGAGCGACGCCACGGGGAACATGATCCATAGGCCGGGCTCGCTCGGTCCCCCTTCGGAGGCGTGCAAGCCGAATGAGCGCTGGAACGCGTGGAGCATCACGGGGAACAGCACGACGAAGATGAGAAAGCCCACGGTTCCCCACGCGCGGATGCGGCCGAACCTCTGCATGGCGGCGTCGCCGAGCTCGCCGAGCGTGACCGAGACCGCGAGCGGCATCACCCCGGTCGTGAACACGGCGACCGCCACGGCGCCGAAGGCGAGTTGCCAGAAGCCTTCGAGCACGCCGAGGGCAGCCGTGAACGCGGCGGCGCCGAGGGTGGCGAACGCCGAGGACGCGCCCGCGCGACGGCGAGCGATCGGCCATGCGCCCCCACAGCGTCGGAGCGACCAGCGCGACGAGCGGGGACATCGTCACGACCACGCCGACTTCCGTGCCGCTGAGCCCGGCGTTGTCGCTGAGATAAAGGCTGAAGAACGGCAGGATGATGCCGAAGGCGGCGAGATAGAGAAACCAGAACAGTGAGAGGGCCACTTCGGCTAGTGCGGGCGGCGAAGCGGACGCCGCCCGCGCAGGAGCGACCCCCCGATCGCGGCGGCGCTCCGCTTGCGCCGCAACGTCGACGGTATCGCCACACGAAAGCCGCGCATCAGCCGCGGTGCTGGTGCCGGCCCGAACCTGGTGAGAATCAAGCTAGCAGTCGCGGAAAGCCGCGAACAAGAAATTTTTTGAGAAAGAAAACCTCGGCCGACGAAGGGGTTTTTCGTTGCGCCCCGGGGCTGGCGCAAGCTGGGTCGGCGCGCTAAGTACGCCGGCGCGAGGGGTCGATGTCCGAAGCCGTGACGCGAGGGATCCGGGTGAAGGTCGAGTCGGAGTTCGTTCCGGAGCGCTCTGATCCGCAAAACGGCGAGTTCTTCTTCGCCTACCACGTCACGATCGAGAACCACGGAAGCGAGCCCGTACGCTTGCTCTCCCGCCACTGGATCATCACCGACGGCATGGGCAAGGAAGAGCAAGTGCGCGGTCCGGGAGTGGTCGGCAAGCAACCGCGGCTGGCGCCGGGAGAGGCGTTCCAGTACAGCAGCGCCTGTCCGCTGTCGACGCAGATCGGCTCGATGTACGGCAGCTACCGCATGGTGACCGACGCCGGCGAGACCTTCGATGCCGAGATCGCTCCCTTCACGCTGGCGATCCCCGGCGCGCTCAACTGACGTCAGTCGGCCTGCCGCCGTAGCCGCACCAGCGAGTAGCGCTCGAATCCGCCGCTTCCGCGATCGATCTCGAGCGTCTCGTCGTAACCGTAGTCGGTCGGCACCAGGATCTTGCGCGCCTCGCTCGCGCGAACCTCGTGCGGCACCCGGTCGCGGAAGGAGAGGCGACCCGACTCGACGACGAGATGGTGCTCGTAGATCTGGCCGCCGTCCGTGAACACCCGGGCTTCGAGCGACCCGTCGGGACGCGTCATCACGCCGACCACCGCCAGCGCGTGATGCACGTCGGCGAGAGTTTGGTCGACGAGGTAGGAAGCCGTCATGGCCAGCGAGAGGAAGTGCCCGCCGACCTCCCAACGGCCGACGACCTGCTTCGAGACCTTGGTCGCGCCCCGCCCGAGCGACCCTTCGCCCGTGAAGCGTCCGACGAGGAAGCCGAGCGTAACGAGATCCGGGGACGGGTCGACGTGAGACATGGCGGCCTCCTACGCCAAGTGCTCGCGGCGCTCAAGGCGACGAGGAGCCGGCGGTCAGTCCGGGTCGTAGGCCAGGTTCGGCGACAGCAGCCGCTCGGCCTCGCGCACGTCGATGTCCTTGCGCTCGGCGTAGGACGCGACCTGGTCGCGGTTCACCTTGCCGAGCGCGAAGTAACGCGCCAGCGGGTGCGCGAAGTAGAGGCCGCTCACCGACGCCGCGGGCAGCATCGCGAAGCTCTCGGTGAGCCGCACGCCGATCGTCTCGGCCTCGAGGAGCTCGAAGAGCTGGGTCTTCTCCGAGTGCTCGGGGCAGGCGGGATACCCGAACGCGGGGCGGATGCCGCGATACTTCTCTTCGATCAAGTCCCGCTTGCTGAGCTTCTCCTCCGCGCCGTATCCCCATTCGCGCCGCGCGCGCCCATGGAGCGCTTCGGCGAACGCTTCGGCGAGCCGATCGGCCAGCGCCTTCACCATGATCGCCGAATAGTTGTCGTTCGCCGCCTCGAAGCTCGCCACCAACCGATCGGCGCCGAGCCCGGTCGTGACTGCGAACGCGCCGATCCAGTCGCAGAGGCCGCCGCCGATCGGGGCGACATAGTCGGCGAGCGAACGATAGACCTGCTGGTCGTCGGTCTTGGTCTCTTGCTGGCGCAGCATGTGGAAGCGCAGGCGCTCCGTGGTGCGCGTCTCGTCGCTCCACACCACCACGTCGTCGCCGTCGGCGTTCGCCGGCCAGAAGCCGTAGACGGCGTTGGCGACGAGCAGCCGCTCGCGGACGATGCGATCGAGCAGCTTCTGCGCGTCCGCGAAGAGATCCCGGGCGGCTTCGCCGAGCTCGGGATGGTCGAGGATCTGCGGAAACTTACCGCGCAGCTCCCAGGCATGGAAGAAGAACGTCCAGTCGATGTACGGCACCAGCTCGCTCGAGCGGGAACTTCTCGAGGACGCGCCGGCCCGGAGAACGCCGGCTGCGCGACGTCCTCTTCTCGCCAATCGATGCGTAGCCGCTTCTCCGCCGCCTTGGCGTACGGCACCAGCGGCTGCGCGCGGCGCTCGGCGTGAGAGCGCGCGCAAGCGCTCCTGCTCGCGCCGGTTGGCGGCATCGAAGTCGGCGCGGCGCTCGTCGGAGAGCAGGCTCGAGACCGTCGCCACCGCTCGCGAGGCGTCGAGCACGTGGAGCGTCGGCGGGCCCGTACTGCGGCGCGATCTTCACCGCCGTGTGCTGGCGGCTGGTGGTCGCCCCGCCGATCAGCAGCGGCACCTCGAACCCCTCGCGCTGCATCTCGCGCGCCACGTGCACCATCTCGTCGAGCGAGGGCGTGATCAGGCCGGAGAGGCCGATCACGTCGACGCGCTCGCGCTTCGCGGTCTCGAGGATCTGCTCGCACGGCACCATCACGCCGAGGTCGATCACCTCGTAGTTGTTGCAGCCGAGCACGACGCCGACGATGTTCTTGCCGATGTCGTGCACGTCGCCCTTGACGGTCGCCATCAGGATCTTGCCTTGCGTCCTCGCGGCCCGCCGTGCCTTCTCGCGCTCCATGTAGGGCAGCAGGTACGCGACGGCCTTCTTCATCACGCGCGCGCTCTTGACGACCTGCGGCAGGAACATCTTGCCCGCGCCGAACAGGTCGCCGACGATCTTCATGCCGTCCATCAGCGGTCCTTCGATGACGTCGAGCGGCTTTGGATACTTGCGTCGCGCCTCCTCCACGTCGTCCTCGATGTAGCTCGACGATGCCCTTGACCAGCGCGTGCGACAGCCGCTCCTCGACCGGCGCTTGGCGCCAGGCGAGTTCGGCCTCGCGCTCCGTCGACTTGCCCTTCACGCTCTCCGCGAACGCGACCAGCCGCTCGGTGGCGTCCGGCCGGCGGTTGAGGATCACGTCCTCGACGAGCTCGAGCAGGTCCTTGGGGATCTCCTCGTAGACGGCGAGCTGCCCGGCGTTGACGATCGCCATGTCGAGGCCGGCGCGGATCGCGTGGTAGAGGAACGCCGAGTGGATCGCCTCGCGCACCACGTCGTTGCCGCGGAACGAGAAGGAGAGGTTGGAGACGCCGCCGCTCACCTTCGCTCCGGGGCACGTCTGCTTGATGACGCGCGTCGCCTCGAGGAACGCGTTGGCGTACTCGTTGTGCTCCTCGATGCCGGTGGCGATGGCGAGGATGTTGGGATCGAAGATGATGTCCTGCGGCGGGAAGCCGACCTCCTCGGTGAGAATGCGGTAGGCGCGCTGGCAGATCTCCACCTTGCGCGCGACCGTGTCGGCCTGACCCTTCTCGTCGAACGCCATGACGACGACCGCCGCTCCGTGGCGGCGCACGAGCCGCGCGTACTTGCGAAACGCTTCCTCGCCTTCCTTCAGGCTGATCGAGTTGACGATCCCCTTCCCCTGCACGCACTTGAGGCCCGCCTCGATCACCGACCACTTCGAGCTGTCGACCACGATCGGCACGCGCGCGATCTCCGGCTCGGTGGCGACGAGGTTGAGGAACGTCGTCATCGCCTGCTCGGAGTCGAGCATGCCCTCGTCCATGTTGACGTCGATCATGTTGGCGCCGCCGCGCACCTGATCGAGCGCCACCGCGAGCGCGCTCTCGTAGTCGCCGGCGCGAACCAGGCGCGCGAAGCGCTTCGAGCCGGTGACGTTGGTGCGCTCGCCGATCGGCAGGAAGCCCGTCTCGGGGCGCACGGTCAGCGCCTCGAGGCCGGAGAGCCGCATCAGGCCGTCGTGGGCCGGGACGCGGCGCGGCGGCAAACCGCCGACCGCTTCCGCGATCGCGTGGATGTGCGCCGGCGTGGTGCCGCAGCAGCCGCCGACGATGTTCACCCAGCCTTGCTCGGCAAACTCCCGCAGCAGCCCCGAGGTGTGCTCGGCGGTCTCGTCGTAACCGCCGAACGCGTTCGGCAGCCCGGCGTTCGGATAGCAGCTCACGTAGCACGTCGCGATGCCCGCGAGCTCCTCCACGAACGGCCGCATCTCCTGAGCGCCGAGCGAGCAGTTGAGGCCGACGATCAGCGGCTTGGCGTGCGCGATCGAGATCCAGAACGCCTCGATCGTCTGCCCGGAGAGCGTGCGGCCGCTGCGATCGACGATCGTGCCGGAGAGCCAGAGGGGAAGCCGCACCTGCTTCTCTTCGAACACCTCTTCGATCGCGAAGATCGCCGCCTTCAAGTTCGCCGTGTCGAAGCTGGTCTCGGCGAGCAGCAGATCGACGCCTCCGTCGACCAGGCCGCGGACCTGCTCGGCGTAGGCGTCCTTCAGCTCGTCGAACGAGATCGCGCGAAACGCCGGGTTCTCGACCTTCGGCGAGATCGACAGCGTGCGGTTGGTCGGGCCGATGGAGCCGGCGACGAATCGCGGCTTCGCCGGATCACGATCGCCGTACTTGCGGGCGACCCCGGTCGCGATGCGGGCGGCGGCGACGTTGAGGTCGTATACCCGGCCTTCGAGCCCGTAGTCCGCCTGCGAGACGCGCGTGGCGTTGAACGTGTTGGTCTCGATGACGTCGGCGCCGGCGTCGAGATAGGCGCGATGAATGCCCTCGACGACGTCGGGGCGCGTGAGCACCAAGACGTCGTGGTCGCCGCGCAGGTCGCGCGGGTGATCGCGGAAGACCTCGCCGCGATAGTCCGCCTCGCTGAGCGCGTGGCCCTGAAACATGGTTCCCCACGCGCCGTCGAAGACGAGGATGCGCTCGGCGAGCAGATGCTCTAGCCGCTGCTGTACGCTCGGCGAGGCCAAAGTCCCGCCATTCTGACATAGAACCCGCGCCGAATCAGCACGAGCTCCAGGGCGTGCCGGGGAAGGTCTCGGACCGCTCGCGGCGCGGTCAGCGGCTCTCGCGGTCGGCTTCGTAGCCGGAACATTGCCGAACGGGCAAGCGCGGATAGCGGGGATAGCGCGGGTCGGTCTCGGAGCGGCGGCAGAAGAGGAACGTCGAGCCCTTGGCGCTCTCGATGAGGCGACGATGCCGGCACGCGGCGCACAATCCCGCCTGCTCGCGGCCGCTCTCAGGCTCCATCGACCGCCTCTTCCAAGCTCGGCTGCGCGGCAGGGCGGGGCGAGAGCCACGGCACGAGCAAGCTGTCGAACACGAGCTGAAACACGTGATAGCAGACCAGCGCGAGCGCGCCGTGCGGGTTCGCCGGAAAGAACTTGTCCCAGAGATAGATGCCGTTCGGCAACGTCTTCTGTGAGCCGCAGAACACCACCGCCGTACGACTACGCTCGGAGAGCCCGAGCCAGGTCGCGCTGCGATAGTTCCAGGCAAGCAGCGCCAGGTGGAGCGCTGCCGCGGTCGCCAGGAATGAAAGGATGAGCGCCGGCCGCTGCGAAAGGTGGGACGCGGCCACGGCCACGCCGGTATAGACGAAGGCGAGGATGATCGCCTGCGACAGGCCGACGATGGCGCGCAAGAAGCCGCGCAAGCGCGGCCAGAAGAGCCGGTGAGCGATCTGTCCGACGATCACCGGAAGCAGCACCACGAGCGCATCCTGCCTCATCATTCGAACGAGCGGGAACGCGACCACCGTGCCCACGGTCAGGCGCAAGAGCAGCGGCGTGACGAACGAGGTGAGGAGGTTCGAGCAGAGCGTGATGAGCAGCGCGAGGGCCTGGTTGCCTCCGGCGACCAGCGTCAGCGCGGGAGCCGAGGCGATCGTGCTCGCCTGCGCGGCGACGATCATCATCGCTTCGAAGAAGTAGTAGCCGTCGGAGCCGACCCCGCCGTCCGCCGGGCCGAGCAAATGCACCAAAGCCACGGCCAGCAGCGGCGCCGTCAGGTAGGTCGACGACAAGCCGAGCGCGAGGCCGCGGAAGTCCGCCCCCTCGCGGAGCCCGGCCGTCTCGAGCGTGACACTCGAGAGGAAGAGGCTCGTCGCGGTAAGCAGCGGCAGCGCCAGCGGCGCCTCGCGGATCGCGATGCCGCCAGCGGGAAACGCGATCGCGGCGGCGCAGACCGCTGCCAAGGCGACGAGGAACCAGTGCCGGCGCCAGAACGTGCTCATCGACTTTCGCGAGCTTTCCGATCTATAGCGGGCATTCGATTGGAGGTCGCGTGAAGACCTACGACATCGTCACAGTCGGCGGAGGGCTCGGCGGATCGGCCCTGGCCAAGGCCATGGCAGAGCGCGGTGCACGCGTGCTGGTAGTGGAGCGGGAGAACCATTTCAAGGACCGCGTGCGAGGCGAGGCGCTCTCGCCCTGGGGCGTGGCCGACGCGAAGGCGCTCGGCTTGTTCGAGCCTCTTCAGGAGCGCTGCGGACACATGCTTCGCTATTGGAACATCTTCGTCGGCGGCAACCAGGTGGCGAGCCGCGACCTGTGGGAGACGACGCCGCAGAAGGCGGGTTGGTTCTGCTACTTTCACCCCGAGATGCAGGACGTCGTCCTCGAGGCGGCAGGAGCCGCCGGCGCCGAAGTCCGGCGCGGCGCTCACGTCCGCGCGCTCGAGCCGGGATCGCCGGCCCGCGTGACGATCGAGGAGCACGGCGATCGCGAAGTGGTCGAGGCTCGCCTCGTCGTCGGCGCCGACGGCCGAGCGTCCAAGGTGCGCGCGTGGGGCAGCTTCACGACCCGTAGCGATGCCCCGAAGCTGCTGTTCGCCGGCCTGCTGTGTGAGGACGTGGCGGCTCCCCGCGACTGCGCGTTTCAGATCGCCGCACCGGGAATGGGGCTCACGGCATACCTCTTCCCTCAGGGCGGCAACCGCACCCGCTGCTACTTCGGGTGGCACAAGGACACCAACTTCACGCGCTTGCAGGGCGCGCACGACGTCGAGCGCTTCCAGCGGGCGAGCGAGCAGATCGGCCTGCCGCGCGAGTTCTACGCCGACGCCAAGCCCGCGGGACCGCTGGCGACGTTCGAAGGCGCCGACTCCTGGGTCGACCACCCGTACGCGAACGGCGTGGCGCTCGTCGGCGACGCCGCGGCGACGAGCGATCCGACGTGGGGCCAGGGCATGTCGCTCACGCTGCGCGACGTCCGGGTGCTCTGCGATGCGCTCGACGCCGAGCGCGACTGGGACAAAGCCGGCCACGCCTACGCCGCGGAGCACGATCGCCACTACGGCATCATGCACCGAGTCGACGGCTGGGTCGCCCACGTGTTCATGGACGTCGGCCCCGAGAGCGACGCCATCCGAGCGCGGGCGTTGCCGCTGCTCGCAGAAGACCTGACTCGCTTTCCCGAACCGGTGATGACTGGACCCGAGGCTCCTCACGACGATTCGGTCCGCCGTCGCTTCTTCGGCGAGGAGTAGCCATGACCCATCCCATCCGCTTCGGCATCCAGACCGGCCAGCAGATGGTCGAGTGGCGCGAGCTCCTCGACCTCTGGCAGAAGGCCGACCGCTGGGGCTACGACTCGCTGTGGAACTTCGATCACTTCTACCCGATCTTCGTTCCTCCCGAAGGCCCGTGCCTGGAGGGCTGGACGACGCTCGCCGCGCTGGCGCAAGCCACCAAGCGCGCCCGCATCGGCACGCTGGTGAGCGGCAACACGTACCGTCACCCCTGTGTGACGGCGAAGATGGCGGCCACGCTCGACCACGTGAGCGGCGGGCGGCTTGACCTCGGCATCGGCGCGGGCTGGTTCGAGCTCGAGCACCGCACGTTCGGCATCGACTTCAAGACCGTGCCCGGCCGCCTGCGAGCGCTCGACGAGGCATGCCGGATCGTCAAGAGCATGTTCACGCAGGAGAAGACGACGCTCAGCGGACGTCACTACCAGGTCACCGACGCCATCGGCTTGCCGCAGCCCGTGCAGAAGCCGTATCCGCCGATCATGATCGGCGGCACCGGCGAGAAGGTGCTGCTGCGCATCGTCGCCGAGCACGCCGATCTGTGGAACACCGCCGCGCAGGCCGAGCGCATGCAACACTTGATCGAGGTGATCGACCGCCACGGCGAGGCCCTCGGTCGAGACACCTCCGCGATCGAGAAGACCGTGTTGCTGCCGCTCTGCTACAAGGCGCCGAAGGAGCGCGAGGAATTCGTCATGGGGTTGATCGCGCAGATGGAGGGCAGCAACCCGCAGGCGGCCCGCCGCCGCATCATGATCGGCGGCAAGGAGGAGTGCTTCGACACGATCGAGCGCTACCGCCGCGTCGGTGTCACGCACTTCATCTTCATGACGTTCGTCCCGTACAACGAGGACGAGATCCAGCGCTTCGCCGAAGAGGTCATGCCCGCGGCGCGCGCGGCATGATCATTCCGGGTTGAACGGCGATCGGCCGAGCAGCCGGTAGCGAAGCTCGGCGCGGCCGCCGATCTCGACGACTCGGTCGATCTCGAAGTCGACGACGCGCTCGGCCCCGGCGAAGCCGCGCGCGCGCTCCTCGTCCCAGTCGACCGTCGCCCTGCCGGTGAGCTGCAGCGTTCGACCGGTGTCGAAGTCGATGAACAGGAGCCCGGCGCGACCATCGCGCGCGAGGTTGCCGAGGGTCTGGAACATGCGGTTGCCGGAGTAGTCGGGCCAGGCGAGCCGCGAGGCGTCGAGCACGCGCACGAAGCCCGGGTTGCCGCCGCGGTGCGAGGCGTCGGCGCCTCTCTCGGCGCACCGGCTGCGCGAGGAAGAACGTGGCGGATAGCCGGCACAAGGCCTCGACCACGGCTCCGCTGTCTCCTCTTCGTCGATGACGTCTGTGAAGCGGACTCCGGGGGGTCTTGATGTCATCACCTGCCAACTTCCAGACGCTTCAAGCGCCTTCGCTCGCGGGCTATCGTCGGGGCTCTGAGTATTTGGGCTGCCTTCCGTGAAACTTCCCATCGAGCGTTTGGAGAGCTTCGCGTCGGCAGCGTCCCGCACCCTGCGCCGGCCACCTGCCACTGGCGTCACGAACGACGGTGTCGCCACCGAGACTCAGGCCGAACTGATCGACCGGGCGGAGATCGATGGAGGCTCCGTCCCTCACGCGAGCTCCTGCGAGCCTATTGGGCCCGTCTCGAGTACGCCAGATACGGGCGATGGGCACAGCACGCTGCGTCGCTCGGGCAGAGACTCGTCCAGCCCGACGTGCACTTCGCGATCGTCACGTCAGGTCCGCCTCCTATGAGGCATGACGCACGACGCCGTTCGTGCGTTGTCTCATTGGTCTGGCACGACGGATACGAGCACTCCGCGATCCAACAGTCGGCCCTGGTCGTCGCCAGGTACGACGCGGCCCGCGAGGCGCTCGCCACGACGTATCCGTGGGTTCTCCAGCGTCTCATCACGGTCATGAACGGCTCCGACGAGGATCCGCTTCCGCCATCCACTGCAGGGTATGGCTTCACGATTGCTTGCGCGGGGACCATCCCACCTCTCCCGCCACGCGCGTGTCCTGTTCCGGGCAGCGGCCCTCGCCGTCCGCGAACTCGAGCCTCACCGCAGCTGCAGTTCGGCCTCGACTTCACTGGCGGCCAGGCGTCGGGACAGGCATCGTTGCTCGAGATGGCCCGCGAGGAAGGGATTGCCGGCGTCGTGTCGATTCGGCCGACTCGCCCGCACCCGGAGACACTCGAGATCCTCGCGGGGGCCGTAGTGCTCGTGACCTTTCCGGGATGGGTTTCCATCACCGTCCCAGCCAAGATCTTCGAGTGCGCGCGCTTCGATGCCTGGCTCCTCGCTCTGGCGGAGCCGGGCAGCGCCACTGACCGGCCCCTCCGAGGCGTTCGGGCGGACCTCGTCCGTCCAGATGACTCTGCGACGATCGCGAAGGCTATCAGGCGTCGCTACCTGGAGTACCAAAGTGGTATTCGCTCGGTCCGTGCGGTAGACGATGATCGATTCAGCCGGCGTATCCAGGCTCGTATCCCGTTGGATTCTACCGATCGATTGAACTCGGTTCGCAACGATGATCCTCATCGGACCAGAACGTCGAGTGCTCGTGACGCGCACTGAGCGCCTCGCATGTTAGAACCCCGGAGGTGTCGGCCAGATGACCTATGAGGAGGCGAAGGACCAAATCTTGACCGGCATCAAAAGCGTCTTGGAAGCCAAGGGAAATGCGGCTCCGGCCGCGCTGAGTGACGATACGCAACTGCTAGGTGGCGGAATTGCGATCGACTCCCTGGACCTGGCCGTGCTCGTCCTGCAACTGACCGAAACGACCGGCAAGGACCCATTCGCGGAAGGATTCATCACCTTCCACACAATTCGAGACCTAGCCACGCTCTTCAGTGGGCTGAGTGTGACATGATCCGCCCTCCACGGATCGATCTGGCCTCGAATCCCGAACGCGTCGCCGTCCGTCAGGACGGCGTGGTGATGACACGCGGACAGCTGCGGGCAGAAGCCGACCAAGTATCGCAGCGGCTGATCGGGCACAGGGCGGCCCGGGTCGGTTGCGACACCGGGCGTGCCGATCGTGTCGTCGTCGCCCTGGCGGCCGGCGACCTCGCCGAGTCCGAGATTGTGCTGCTCCGAGGACGGTACGACGATCGCTGGTTGACTGCCGCAGGGATCTCCGGCGTCATCGAGGACGACCTCTCGGTGCGCTGGCTCGGGCCGCCCGTTTCCGGGCGCGATGGATTTCATGTCGTGTTGCAGACGTCGGGCACCACGGGAATGCCCAAGCTGGTGCGGCATACGTTCGCAGCATTGACGGGACGCATTCGGCAGCCACGCGTTCCCAGCGAGCGGGCACGATGGTTGCTGACGTACGAGCCGGCGAGCTACGCGGGATTGCAGGTGGTGCTAACAGCGCTGCTGAGCGGTGATGAACTCGTCGCCGTTTCCGATCGCTCGATCGGGGCGCTCACGGCCGCTGCGCTGTCCTCAGGGCCTACGCACATCAGCGGGACACCGACCTTCTGGCGAGGCCTGCTGGGTCTCGGCTGGAGCTGGCCGGTGCGCCAGCTTCCGCTGGCGCAGATCACCTTGGGCGGCGAGATGGTCGACGATCCCATCCTTCGGCGCCTTCGCGCAGAATTCCCGATGGCTGGTATCACACACATCTATGCTTCGACCGAAGCGGGTGCGCTGTTTGCCGTCAAGGACGGCCTGGCCGGGTTTCCCCGACGATGGCTCGAGGAAGGGACGGAAGGCGTGCACCTGCGGCTGACCGATGGCGTTCTGGAGGTTTTGAGCCCCCGGCGAATGGTGGAGTACGTGACGGCGGTCGGCACATCGAAGACCGGCGATGGATGGCTTACCACCGGCGACCTCGTCGCCATCGAGGGCGAGCGTGCGTACTTCCGAGGCCGTGTCGACACCACTATTAGTGTGGGCGGGGCAAAGGTGGCCCCGGAGGAGGTCGAGGCCGTGTTGCTCGCCGTTCCCGGTGTCCTGGAAGCCCGGGCCTTCCCAGTTCCCAACCCGCTGACAGGAAACCTCGTGGGCGCGGAACTCGTCTGCGGTCCGGTCGATCAGGAAGTTATGCGGCGAGCCGTCCTCGCCCATGCCGGGGCGATGCTGGCATCCTACAAGGTGCCACGCGTGGTTCGGTTCGTGGAAGCCTTGACCATCTCGGTCTCCGGAAAGAAGTCGAGACGAGATGGCTGAACGAAGTGATCAGGCGATTATCGTGACCGGTGGCAGCCGGGGGCTCGGCCTCGCGCTCGTCCGCGATCTTCTGGCGCACGGGTATCGGGTCGCCTCGTGCGGTCGCACGATGTCGCCGGAAGTCGCGGCGCTGCGCTCGGACCCGCAACACGGCAAGGACCTTTACTGGGTCGAATGCAACGTCGGCCGCGAACAAGAAGAAACCGCGTTCTTTCGGGGGGCGGTGCAATGGTGCGGCCGGGCCGCCTTCTTCGGCTTGGTGAACAACGCGGGCATCGCCGGAGAGGGTATTCTCGCGACGTTCCCCAACGTGGACACCCATCGGATTCTTGAGGTGAACTTGCTCGGGGCCATCCGTATGAGTCGCCTCGCCTCGCAGGTCATGCTGGCCAACACCGGCGGCGGCCGCATCGTGAACGTGAGCTCTATCATTGCGACCCGGGGTTACACGGGGCTGGCGGTCTACGCGGCATCCAAAGCTGGCTTGGAAGGCCTCACCCGCTCGCTCGCTCGCGAGCTTGGTCGGCGCAAGATTACTGTGAACGCGGTAGCGCCCGGCTACTTCGAGAGCGGTATGTCAGCTGGCCTGTCTCCGGAGCAGCGTGAGCAGATCATTCGACGAACCCCCTTGGGACGATTGGCCACGGTCGAGGACATCGTGCCAATCGTGCGCTTCCTGCTGAGTGACGCCTCCGCCTTCGTGACGGGCCAAACGATTGTTGTAGACGGCGGAATCAGCTCCTGAGCGGTCGGCCGGGACTAGGTCAGATAGGACGCGGTCGAGCTTGACACGCAGCTCGCGTCACTATCGAGCATCTGGACGTGCAACTCGCACCCCTGAAGAATCGTCGCATCGCCGAACAGGCTAAGCACAGAGTGGTCTCGGAGCCTGAAGCCGGCTCGGGTGAGCGCTTCCTTGCCCAGCGTGGTCGAAGCGCATGCCGAGATCTCATACACGTCCCGGTCGCGCGCGGCGAGGGCCGTGGCCGTTCGAAATCCGGCGACCCAGTCCTGGACGTCGGTGGAGGCGAGCCAGAGATCGGCGATGCGTGCCACGTGCGGTGGGTACGCAAGGCAGAAAAAGCCGACGAGTTGCCCGCGCCGCTGCAAGCCAAGCAATCGGTGCCGGACGACGGGGGCCTCCAGGGCATACTGATAGACCCCCGCGTCGCGAGCGGTGACGGCCATCGTCGGGGACGGTCGGGGCCAAAGTCCCTCGGTAACCTCATCCAGGACCAGAGGCACCGCTGACCAACCTGCAGGAATCGTGATCGGTGGCCACAGTCGCCAGAATGTGTTCCGCAACCACCGGGCGGCAGTCCTCCAGTCCCGAGTACTAGCGGTTAGAACCTGCCCGAATGGCCGTACTGGGCGTGCGTACCACGCCACTTCACCGTGCTGACGGAAGCCGATGACAGGCAGAATCCGCTGAGCAATCTCACTGCCGCCCGTCGCGACGATCAGTTTTACCTTGCGGGCCATCTGCCGCAGTAGCCAGATGCCGGCTCCTGGATAGTCCGGACGCGCCGCCCAATCGATCACATGTATGGCCGCTATCGACTCGCCACCGACATTCACCCGAACTGGCCAGGCCGCACCGTGAGCGACGATGGTGCTCTCATGCTGAGCAACGAAGCTGCGAGAACCGGGCCAGTCGGGCCGATCGGTCCAGTACTTCCAGGCCATGTGCGGCGCCATCAGCAGCGACGCTCCACGTCGGAGTTGCAATACCCGTTCCAGGAAGTCGGATAGGACGGCGGCGTCGCGCGGAGTGGTCGCGCGAACGTCCATCTTCAGTGGCGAGGGCATGGGTCTCGGGATAGGAGCTGCAGGCCGTCGATGACCTCATAGCGCGAGCTGCGATTAATGGTGTGGACGCCGAGAAGACCGCCGCAGATGAGCGGGTCGATGAACTCTCCGGCGCGCTCTTCGAACTCGGTGCGCGAAAGGCGGTGCACCTCGTTCAGCATTAGCCCGTAGCCGTACCGGATCGATCCGTCCTGGGCCGGGCGAATCAGGGTCCCATTGCGATGGAAGAGAGCCCCGCCGGCGCGAGCACGCCTTACGTCAGAGCAGATCGGATTCGCCGGATGTGGAACCCACCGACCGTCGAGCGCTGTGGAGGAGAACAGGTGCAGTTCCTCCGGCTTGTCAACCGTGTACACGAAGAAGTACCAGACATCGTCCAGTTGAAACGGCGTCGTGTCGAGCAGCCCGGCACCCTCACAGAGAACATGTTCCGGCTGCCAATCGTCGGGGAACCGACGGCAGCGCAGGAGTTGCACCGTGCCATCGGCGGCCGATTCCGGGATCATGAAGTCCTCGCCCTTCCACTGAAAGACGCACGGATACGAGAGGTGATAGGGCCGGTCGATAATCACATGTGGTTCGGAGGCTCGGTCGCTGGAGATCTCCATCACGGCCAGCCGGCCCCGGTCGGTTGCCGAATCGAAGTCTTCGAAGAAAAGGAAGGAGCGCTGATCGCGATCCACCACGAATGGGTCGGCGTAGTAGTGCCCTGGCGGAGCCTCGATCGCGCGAAAACCTTCGAACCGGAATGCCCCACGGTCGACGAAGCGCTCTGCCCGTGAACGTATGTAGATCTGCCAGGCGAGCCACTTCCCTCTCGATCGGAGGCGGCTCGACGCGCTGTTCAGTGCGTGCCGGGCCAGCGCCGCCATGGTTTCAATATTGCCGGGAGGCGGACCGACCTGTACGACGGGGTAGGCGGAGCGACCAGCGGCGGGATCTGCGTCGACAAGCCGCTTCAGGGCACGGATCAGGACGGGCCCTGCCGCAGCGAAGCAGTCATCGGCGTTCTGAGTAAACGGAAACGTGTGTTGCGCAGCGGCGACGATATGTTCCAAAGTGACGGCCCTGTCGAACGTGGTTCGATGCAGTCGCACGGCCAGCGTTTTCACGACTTCGCCTCGGTAGGCTTCCCAGAAGTACGGCGGCTCCCGGCGGGGCCCGTGCGGTTCACCGAAGCAGAGCGATAGCACTCCGTTGCGAGCCAGGCGCGTGCAGTCGCCCTCCGCCAAGGGTTCGCCGAGCCAGAGGAGCACGTCGAGCGCATCTCGCGAGATGAGGTCGATGGCCGCCCGAGTCATCGTGTGCGGCGCAAGGGGCAGCCGCTGCGTCGCCATGGGCAGGGTCGGAACATCATGACGGGCGCCCGCCAGTCGCTCGTATAGACGGAACAAGCCCGGCGGCTCTCTGACCAGTTCGTCCGAGCTAAGGTAGACGGTCTGCAGCGCCAGGCCCTCGGTTCGGCCCAGCAGCTCGATGAGGTCGGCGAAGCAGGCGGCCGTCCGGGGTGCCGCTGGCGCGATGACGACGCTCACGCGCAGAGGGGGGTGGCGACCGGCCAGGGTCGGTCTGATCGCCGCGGAAATATTGCTCGTCATGCTCTGCGCAGTATATTCCACTACGCAGCGCTGGAATATACATCAGAGGCGCTCGGCGCACGCTTGCGGACGCGGGACTCGGGCCCCTTGGGCGTCGCCTCTCGGATGCACGAGGCGGAGTCACCAGCGCGTGCCTTGCCGACCGATTCGCCCCGCCAAAGTAGCACTTTTGATGTCGGGCCGCGTCGTGGCCGTCCGGATCCGGTCCTCGGGGCGGCCGGATCCGGGCAGGTGACGCTGGTAGGGGGAACGCCTTCAGCTCGGAGAGGTGGGAGGGCGCGGCAAGATGAAGGCGGCACGACAGGATTCGCGCTCCTCGCGAAGCCGCGGCGGAATCTCGTCATCAGCACCTCTTCGATGTAATGGCCTTGAACGTGCTCGAGCCGGCGTGCACCGACAAGAGCAATCCGACCACGACCATCGATCAGCCGCATCGTGCCGTAGTCGCCACCGAGGCGCGTCGCAGCGAACACTTCACGCGCGCGGCTGCCCTACTCGGATGCGGCTCAGGAATCGACCCACGATCTCGAGGCCGGCACAGGACGTGAGCTTCTCGGCGCCGAACTCGATGCGCAGATCGCGATTGAGAACCCTACAAGGCCCCGAAGGAGCGCGAGGAGTTCGTCATGGGGTTGATCGCGCAGATGGAGGGCAGCAACCCGCAGGCGGCCCGCCGCCGCATCATGATCGGCGGGAAGGAGGAGTGCTTCGACACGATCGAGCGCTACCGCCGCGTCGGTGTCACGCACTTCATCTTCATGACGTTCGTCCCGTACAACGAGGACGAGATCCAGCGCTTCGCCGAAGAGGTCATGCCCGCGGCGCGCGCGGCATGATCATTCCGGGTTGAACGGCGATCGGCCGAGCAGCCGGTAGCGAAGCTCGGCGCGGCCGCCGATCTCGACGACTCGGTCGATCTCGAAGTCGACGACGCGCTCGGCCCCGGCGAAGCCGCGCGCGCGCTCCTCGTCCCAGTCGACCGTCGCCCTGCCGGTGAGCTGCAGCGTTCGACCGGTGTCGAAGTCGATGAACAGGAGCCCGGCGCGACCATCGCGCGCGAGGTTGCCGAGGGTCTGGAACATGCGGTTGCCGGAGTAGTCGGGCCAGGCGAGCCGCGAGGCGTCGAGCACACGCACGAAGCCGGGATTGCCGCCGCGGTGCGACGCATCGGCGCCCCTCTCGGCGTACCGGCTGCCGAGAAAGAACGTGTCCGCCTCGCTCACCCATCGCTCTTGTCCGTCGTCGAGGCGGGTCGTCGTGCTAGCGACCGGCGCGGCCGGGGGACCGTCGGCATCTTCGGGAACCCGCGCTTGAATGTACTTCGGGCAGTTGCCGAATACCTCCCGTACGACGACGTCGAACCCGCCCTCGAGCATCACCACCCGGCCGTTGAGGCGCAGGCGCTTGCGACTGGCGAGATCGATGGCGATCAGTCCGACGTCCGCGCCGTCGACGAGGCCCTCGCGGAGCGGGTCACCGCGAAGAGGCGACGCGTGAATGCGTAGCGTCCGCGCGTCGACCGGCTCGAGAAAGCTCGGCGATCCGGTGAGCAGTGAGGTCCATACCGCTCCGGTGTGATCGGTGCTCGCGACAATGACGAAGCGGCGAGCTCGCAGGAAACCGAGCCTGTCGGGCGTGATCTCGGCACGGATGCCTGTGCCGATCTTCGCGGCCTCGCCACGAACGCCGGCCTGCTCCTGAACTTCGAGCTCACCGGAATGGAAGACGTCCGCCATCGCGGCCATCCAACAGAGCGCCTTTGCTTGCGTCAAGGGCAACGGCCATGAGCATGGTGTGCTGCGGAGGGAGCGCCATGAAGACCCACACGGCAACGACCCTGACCGCCGAGGGCATCATCTTTCCGGAGGGTCCGCGATGGCATGGCGGCAAGCTCTGGTTCTCGGACATCCACGGTGAGCGCGTGATGACCGTGGACCCGGCAGGACGGCTGGAGAAGGTGGTCTCCGTGCCGAGCCGCCCGTCGGGACTCGGCTTCGATGCCAAGGGGCGGCCGCTGATCGTGTCGATGCGCGACCGCAAGCTGCTGCGGTTGGAGAATGGCCGGCTCGACACCGTGGCTGACATGGCGAGCCTCATGCCCGGCGATGCCAACGACATGGTGGTCGATCCTGACGGTCGGGCCTTCATCGGCAACTTCGGATTCGATCTGTTCGCCGGCGCCGAGCACAAGCCGGCGCAGCTCGTCTGCGTCGACCCCGACGGAAAGGCGCGCATCGTCGCCGAGGACATCGCGTTCCCCAACGGCACGGTGATCACGCCGGACCGCAAGACCCTGATCGTCGCCGAGTCTTTCGGAAATCTGCTAACGGCCTTCAACTTGGCGGCCGATGGCTCGCTCTCCGGCCGGCGGTTCTTCGCGCACCTCGGCGACCGCACGCCCGACGGCATCTGCTTAGACGCGGAGGGAGCCGTCTGGGTTTCGTGCTTCGGACAGGACGAGTTCATCCGCGTCTGGGAGGGCGGCGACATCCCTGCCCGCGTGCCGGTGCCGGGCCGGCGTGCGGTGGCTTGCATGCTCGGCGGGGAGGATCGGCGGACCCTCTACATGCTGACGGCGGAGACCACCCTCGAGGACTTGATGAAGGGAAAGTCGAAGGGTCGGATCGAGACCGCGCGGGTCGACGTGCCGGGCGCGGGCTATCCGTAGCCCGACGCGTCAGTGGTCGAGCCGGTGGCCTTGTTCGCGCTCGACCAGAGCGCGGTACTCGGCTGCCGTGACGTCGCCGGGATCGAGCTCGGTGGCTCTGCGGAAGTAGGTCCCGGCTTTCTCCACCTCGCCGCGGTCGAGCGCGTCGGCGCCGCGCTTGGTGGCGATCTTGGCGCCGAGCTGTCGCGCCTGCAGATCCTTGGGGTCGCTCGCCAGAGACCGCTCGGTGAGCGATTCGGCGGTGTCGAGATCGCCCTTCAAGTAGGCGCCGCGGGCGCGCATGTCCCGGAAGGAGGCGCAGCCCGCCAGGAGCCACAGCGCCACGAGCGCTCCGCCGGCCGCTCGACGCCTCACACCACGAACCTCCAGGTGTCGCCGTCCCGTACGATGCGCCCCGCGCTCGGCGTCGCGAAGTGGGTGCCGAATACCAGCACCGGCCGGTCCGAGTAGCGGCCGAGAAACTCTCGGCGCGTCTTGCGCGCCTCGTCGGCGTCCGAATCGAAGCGGCTCGCCCAGTGGGGCTGGCTGCACTGCACGGGGTGGTGCATGAGGTCGCCGGTGATCACCGCGTCCTCGCCGCGCGACGAGATGCGCACGCTCGCGTGGCCGGGCGTGTGACCGGGAGTCGGCTCGAGCCAGACTTCTTCGCTGATGCGGTGGTCGGACTCGACGAAGTCGGCGAGGCCGGCGTCGATGACCGGGCGCACGGAGTCCTCGACAGGCCCGCGAAAATCCGGTTCCTGCGCCACGGACCAGTGCTCCCACTCCTTTCGCCCGATCAGGTAGCGGGCATTCGGAAAGGTCGGGACCCAGCGGCCGTTCACCCACATGGTGTTCCAGCCGACGTGGTCGACGTGGAGGTGCGTGCAGAGCACTCGGTCGATCGATTCGCGGGGGTAGCCCGCGGCGGCGAGGTCACTCAGAAAGGGACCGTGCATCATGTGCCACGCCGGCACCATTTCGCGGTTCTTGTCGTTGCCCACGCAGGTGTCGACGACCAGCTTGAGGCCCTTCGATTGCACCACCAGCGCATGGATGCTCATGTGCACCTTGCCGTCGGGAGTGGCGAAGTGCGGCTGCAGCCAACCGACGCGCCGCACGTTCTCCCGCGTAGCGTCGGGCAGCACGAACGTGCCGTCCCAGGGCGCCTCGATCTCGATGATCCGGGTGATCGTCACGTCGCCGATTCGCCAACGGTTCATGCGCTCCTCCTCGCCTCGATTCGCGGAGCGACACTCCTACTCCGCGCTCGCTCGCCTTGCCAATGGTGGCTCGCGGGCTTGTCCTGAGCGGGCGGCCGCCATAGAAGCAGGCCATGGAAAACGCCGGCATCGATCTGTTCGAGGCGATGAGCACGCTGCGGTCCGTGCGGCGGCTACGCCAGGATCCCATCCCCGAGGACTTGCTGCGCAAGGTCTTGACCGCCGCGACGTGGGCGCCGAACGGCGGCAACCGCCAGGGCTGGCGCTTCCTCGTGGTCCGTGATCCCGCGACCAAGAAGGGTCTCCGTGACCTCTATCTGCCGCCCTGGACCGCCTACGAGACCGCGCACCGCCCTGCCATCGCCAAGCTGCCTGAGCCGGAGCGCACGCGTTGGAACCGCATGTACGACACGGCGCGACACCTCGCCGAGCACTACCACGAAGCCCCGGTCATCGTGGTGGTGTGCGTGCATTTGCCGGATTTGGCGATCACCGACGCGAAACTCTCCCGCCCGTCGATCGTCGGAGGCGGATCCATCTATCCCGCCGTGCAGAACCTGCTGCTCGCGTGCCGAGCGGTCGGGCTCGGCGCGACGCTCACCACGCTCCTCTGCATGGAGGAGCCGAAGGTGCGCACGCTGTTGGCGATTCCGGACGACTGGGTGACGGCGGCGTACGTGCCGATCGGCTACCCGCAGGGCCGCGGCTTCGGGCCGCTGTCGCGCAAACCGGTGGAAGCGGTCACGTTCCTCGACCGCTGGGATCGAGCACTCTTCTAGCCGTCGCGCAGCACGCTCCGCGCTTTGCGGGCGTCGGCGGCTGCGTTCGGGTTTTCGATCATTGACTTTCGCTTAATTTTCGCCTTTGCTGTAGGGCCGCGATGGACGGCTCGCGGCAAGGTCCGATTCACGGGCGCGGTGCGGCCATCAATCCGCCGAACCGCTTCGACAGGATCGTCTTCGAGCCTGACCCCGAGGCACTAGACGGGGAATCGTCGCGACCCCAGACCGAGTTCTTCGCGGACGCGTCGCGCACGATCCTCGCTCGCAATCAAAGCCCCGACGTGGGGTTCGAGTTCAGCGTCAACCCGTATCGCGGCTGCGAGCACGGCTGCATTTATTGTTTCGCGCGCCCCACGCACGAGACGCTCGGCTTCTCCTCGGGTCTCGACTTCGAGACCAAGATTCTCGTCAAGCGCGATGCGCCGGCGCTGTTGCGCGCAGAGCTGTCGCGGAAGAGCTGGAAGCCGCAGGTGATCGCAATTTCCGGCGTCACCGACCCGTACCAGCCGGTCGAGCGCAAGCTTCGCCTGACGCGGAGCTGCCTCGAGGTGCTCGCGGAGTTTCGCAACCCCGTACTGATCGTCACCAAGAACCATCTCGTGGCGCGCGACCGCGACGTGCTCGGCGACCTCGCGCGCGATCGCGCCGCCGGCGTCTGCATCTCGGTCACCTCGCTCGACGGCGCGCTGCAGCGCCGGCTCGAGCCGCGCACCTCTCCTCCAGAGCGCCGCCTCGAGGCGATCCGCATGCTGTCGGATGCGGGTGTCGCGGTCGGCGTGCTGGTCGCGCCCGTGATCCCGGGCCTCACCGACCACGAGATGCCGGCGATCGTGCGCGCCGCGGCCGACGCAGGCGCGCGCTTCGCCGGCTACGTGCCGCTGCGCCTTCCCTATGCGGTGAAGGAGCTCTTCGAGCGCTGGCTCGAGGACCACTTCCCGGATCGCAAGCAAAAGGTGCTCGGTCGCATCCGCGATCTGCGCGGCGGCAAGCTCAACGATCCGCGCTTCGGATCGCGGCTGCGCGGGGAAGGAATCTTCGCAGCGGAGATCGCCGCGCTGTTCTCGATCGCCTGTCGCCGCGCCGGCATCGCCGACGGCCGAGTGGAGCTCTCGGCGGCGGCGTTTCGCCGCCCCGGCGCCGCTCAGCTCGCGCTTTGGTGAAGCGCGGCTTCGGCGCCCCGCACCAGCTCGCGCATGATCTCCGCCGCCGGCTTGACGTCGTTCACCAGCGCGCACGACTGCCCCGCGTACAGCGCCGCGTATTCGATGTCGCCGTCGAAGCCCTCGAGCGGAGGGAAAATGTGATAGCGAGGCATGTCGACGCGGGCCCCTCCGACGCTCATCGTCGCGAACGTGACGCCCTCCCCGGGCCGCTGGCCCGTCGGCGGCGATCCCGCGGTCTCCCACTCGTCATAGGCCTTGTTGCGAAGCACGCGGTGCGCCGCGTTCGGCCAGCCGACGTCGAAGAGCAGCGTGTGCACCGTATCCTCGGCCTTGGCGCGGACGATGCGCTGCTTGTAAGCGGCGAGCGCCGCCGATTCCTTGCTGCAGAGAAAGCGCGTACCGATCGACACGGCCTGGGCGCCGAGCTCCAGCGCCGCCGCGACGCCGCGGCCGTCGGCAACGCCCCCGGCGGCGATCACCGGCAGCGGCTTCACCGCGTCGACCACCGCGGGCAGCACGATCGACAGCGCCGTCGTGCCCTTCACGTGCCCGCCGGCCTCCACTCCCTGGATCATCACCGCATCGACACCCGCGTCGGCGGCCGCCTTCGCCTCGTCCACCGACCCGCACTGCAGCACGAGCTTGGTTCCCGTGCGCCTCGTCATCGCCACGAACGGCTTGGCATCGCCCCAGAAGAGAATCAGCAGCGGAACCTTCTCGTCGATACAGCACTCGACCTGGCCCTCCTCGAGAAGCGCCAGGATGATGTTCACGCCGAAGGGCTTGGTGGTGAGCGAACGGAGCTTGCGAATCTCCGCGCGGATCACCGGCGCGGGAAGGCCGCCCATGCCGAGCACGCCGAGGCCGCCGGCATTCGACACCGCCGCGGCGAGCTCGGGCCCCGCGGTGCCTCCGCCCATTCCGGCGTTGAGAATCGGCACATCGATCCCGAGCTCGCGGCAGAGTGGAGTCTTCAGCATGGCGAGGGCCCTCCGGGCCGTTCTACGTCGAGGGGCCGATCCAGATCCAGGCAATCTTTCGTATAGCAGACCCGCCGGCCACCGATTCCTTGACGGTAGACGGCGAACGCTCGTAGGGTCGCGACGGCGCCATGGCTCGAATCCCCCTGGTCGAACCCGAGAATGCCTCCGCGGAGGTCCGGGCGATCTACGACGAAATCGCTTCCTGGGGACTGCCGGTCGTGAACGTGGTCAAGCTCTTCGCCAACGACGCCTTCGTCTTGCGGGGCTTCGCTGAGATGATTCGTGCGCTGTACGTAACGCCGCATCTCGCTCCGCGGCACCGCGAGCTCGCCTACCTGCGGGCTTCGCAGCTCAACGGTTGCCACTATTGAGTTCCCACGCACGTGATGCTCGGTCGGAGCGTCGGGCTCAGCGCGGAAGAGATGGCGGGCATGGCGGACCCGGATTCGGTTTCGTCATTCGATGCGACCGATCGGCTGGTGATGCGCTACGCCGAGACCTCGACCCGCGAGATCCGCATTCCCGATGAGCTCTACCGCGCGCTCGCCGCGCGCTTCCCGCGCGAGGAACTCTTCGAGCTCGGCCTGACGGTGGCCCTCGCCGCGATGGTCAATCGCGTGCATGCCACGTTCCAGACCGACCTCGACGCGGAGACCCGCGCGCAAGTCGGGGACGCCCCGCAGTGCCCCATCGGGCGCTAGGCGCCGCAGCCCTCGAGGGAGCGCCCGTGGCTAGCGGCCGGTGAACGCCGGCTTGCGCTTCTCGGCGAACGCCGCCATCGCTTCCTTGAGATCCTCGCTGTCGAGGAACCCGGCATTCCACGTGGCCACGTAGCGCAGTCCGTCCTCCACGCTCTTGCCCTCGCAAAACTCGAGCACTCGTTTGGTGCCCTGTACGGCGAGCGGCGAGTTGGCGGCGATTCGTTCCGCCAAGTCGCACGCCGCCGCCACGGTCGTATCGGCGTCGGCGTAGACCCGGTTCACCAGGTGGATGCGCTCGGCGCGCTCGGCGTCGAAGTCGTCGCCCGTGAACGCCAGCTCGGCGACGTGTCCTTTGCCGATGATCGCCGGCAGACGCTGCAGCGTGCCGACGTCTGCGACGATGGCGATTCGCGTCTCGCGGATCGAGAACGTGGTGTCCCTCGATGCGTAGCGAACGTCGCATGCGGTGATGAGGTCGATGCCGCCGCCGAGGCAGTAGCCGTGCACGGCGGCGATCACCGGCTTGGTGCACTTGGCCACCGCGGTGATCGAGCCCTGCAGGCGGGCGATCTCGTCGAGCAGAGCGAAGTGGCCGCGCTCGGTGCCGAACAGCGTGCCCCCCATGGCCTTCAAGTCGAGGCCGACGGTGAAGTCGCGCCCGCGTCCTGCGAGCACCACGGCGCGCACCGCGTCGTCGCGCTCGAGCTCGCCGATCGCCGCCGGCAGCTCGTTCCAGAAGGCGGGGCCCAGGGCGTTGCGCTTCTCGGGACGGTTCAGCCAGAGCGTCGCCGTGTGGCCGCGCCTCTCGATCTCGAAGAACTCGTAGCTCATGCCTTTCCCTCCGCTTCGACGGTATTCCTCAACCCCGGAAACCGAGGTCGGTCAAGGGCGCGGCGGCTCGCAGCGTGATCTCCGTGATCTCCGCGCGATGGAAGAGCCGCATCGGCGGTCCCCAGAAGCCCGTGCCGCGGCTCACGTACAGCGTCGAAGGGCCGCGACGAAACACGCCGGCGACGTAGGGGGTATGCAACCGGACCAGGTAGGCGAAGGGCCAGATCTGCCCGCCGTGGGTGTGCCCGGACAGCTGTACGTCCACGCCGAGCTTGGCCGCTTCGTCGAAAGCGTTCGGGTTGTGCGCGAGCAAGACCACGGGCCGCGTCACGTCCCTGCCGTCGAGCGCGGCGACGACGTCCTCGCCGTGGCCGTTGCCGTAGTGGTGCGCGAAACGGTCGTCGACTCCGGCGACGTCGAGACCCGCCTCGCCGTGGCGAATCGTCACCCGCTCGTTGCGCAATACCCGCCAGCCGAGATCGCGCACGACCTCGAGCCAGGGATCGATGCGCGAGAAATAGTCGTGGTTGCCGCTCACGAAGAACGTGCCGTGGCGCGACTCGAGGCCCGCGAGCGGCCGCACTTCGCTCGCCAGGTGCTCGACGCGGCCGTCGACCAGGTCGCCGGTGATCGCCACCAGGTCCGCGCCGAGCGCATTGACGCGCGCCACGAGGGCGGCGGCGAAGCGCCGATCGAGCAGCGGGCCGATGTGGATGTCGGAAAGCTGTACGATGCGGAAGCCGTCGAGCGCCGCGTGCAGCCCTGTGATCGGCAGCTCGACGGCACAGAGCGACGGACGAAGCGCGAGCCCGATGGCGAAGAGGGACGCGACCAACGCGCCGCCGGCTACCAGCGCGGCCTCGGTTCGGGCCGAGACCGCCGCCGTCGAGCGCGGGTCGCCGATCGCCCAAGCGGCGCTCCCGGCAAGAAACAACAAGACATCGGCGAAGAGCAGGATCACGATCAATAGGAAGCTCACTCCCATCCAGACGAACGTCGGCCAAGCGAGGACGCCGGCGACGCGCGTGCCGATGAAGTGCTCCGCAAAAGGGCGAGTGAAGAGGCAAGCGCCGAGCACGACCAGGGCGCCGACCAGGACTTCGGCGAACGGCGAAGGCAGCTCGGGCAGCAACACCAGCCGCAGCGCCAGGTACCAGTGCGTGAACGCGACGATCGCGCCCCAGACGAGCAGGAAGAGCGCGAAGCCGAAGCGACGGCGCATTCGTCTAGCGGTGTAGTGGCGGGCACGGATTGTCAAGCCGCGGCGCCGCCCGAACTTGCGCTCCCGCGACGGCTGTGGCCATCTCCGCCCCATCATGGAGGAGCTGGCGTTCCTCGACGCGACCGCGCAGGCCGAGCTGGTGCGGAGCAAGACGGTGTCGCCGCTCGAGCTCGTCGACCACGCCATCGCCCGCATCGAGGCGCTGAACCCCAAGCTGAACGCGGTGATTTCCACGCGCTTCGAGAGGGCGCGCGCCGAAGCGAGCTCGGACCGGCTGCCGGGCGGCCCCTTTCGCGGCGTTCCGTTCCTCTTGAAGGATCTCGACGCGTACTCGGCCGGCGATCCGTACCACTGCGGGATTCAGGCGCTCAAGAAGGCCGGCTGGAAGGCTCAAGGCGACAGCCATCTCGCCGCCAAGTTCCGCGCCGCCGGTCTCGTCTGCCTGGGCAAGACGAACACGCCCGAGCTCGGCCTCGCGGTGACCACCGAGCCAGCGGCGTACGGCGCCAGCCGCAATCCCTGGAATCCTCGCCACTCCACGGGTGGCTCGAGCGGCGGATCGGCGGCGGCCGTGGCCTCCGCGATGGTGCCGGCCGCGCACGCGAGCGACGGCGGCGGCTCGATTCGCGTCCCCGCGAGCGAGTGCGGGCTCGTCGGGCTGAAGCCGTCCCGTGGTCGTGTCTCGCTCGGGCCGGACCATGGAGAATACTGGGCCGGGATGGTGACGTCGCTGGTGGTGACGCGCACGGTGCGCGACACGGCGGCTATGCTCGACGCCGCGTGCGGGCCGATGCCGGGCGACCCTTATTTCGCACCGCCACCGGCGCGCCCGTTCCTTGCCGACGTCGGCGCGAATCTGGCTGGCTTGACGATCGGCGTGCTCCGCGGCCTCTCCAGCCTCGAGATCCACGCCGATTGCAAGCAGGCCCTCGAGATCACGCGTGCCGCGCTCGAGAGACTCGGCCACCGCGTGGAGGAGTCGCAACCTCAGGCGTTCGACGAGCCCGACTTCATGATGCACTACTTGAACGTCGTGACGCCGTGGACGGCCGCGGCATTGGACGAGTGGAGCCTCAAGCTCGGCCGGCCGCTCGGTCCGGACGACGTCGAGCCGTCCACCTGGGCGATGGCGGAAGTGGGCCGCGCCGTCACGGCAGCGCACTACGTGGCGACGCTCGGCGCCTTGTCCCGCTACACGCGGAAGATGGCGAGCTGGTGGGACGATGGATTCGACGTCTTGGTGACGCCGACGATCGCCACGCCCCCGCCTCTCCTCGGCGAGTTGTGCGCCACGGCGGAGGATCCGCTCGCCGGCCTCACCAAGATGTTGCCGATCGTGCCGTTCACCGCGCCGTTCAACGTCACGGGCCAGCCCGCGATCTCCCTTCCGCTCCACTGGAATCGCGACGGTATGCCGATCGGCGTACAGCTGATCGCCGCGTATGGCCGAGAGGACGTGCTGCTCGGCGTCGCAGCGCAACTCGAACGGGCGCTCCCCTGGGACGACCGGCGCCCGGCGATCCACGCCTGATCGCCGGTCAGGACGGGCGGCGACTCACCGCGGCGAGCTCCTTGCGGCTCCCGACCGTCAGCGTGTTCAAGCTCGCGCCGCCGCCGATCGGGATCGCCGCGCCGTTGACGAACGCGGCGCGGTTGGAGGCGAGAAAAGAGATCAGGTAGCCGATCTCGCGCGGCTCGCCGAGCCGCCGCGCCGGGACCGAGCCGAGCACGGTCTCGCGGATCTCCTGCGGCATGTTGCGAACGTTCTCCGTGCCGATCAGCCCGGGCAGGATCGCGTTGCAGGTGATTCCGTGGCGCGCGAACTCGAGCGTCACCGTGTGCGTGAGGCCGATGAGACCGGCCTTGCTCGCCGCGTACGCAGCCTGGTTGTGCAGCCCGCCGAGCGCGGCGATCGAGGAAACGTTCACGATCCGACCCCAGCCCTTGGCCACCATCGCACCGATCGTCGCCTGGATGAGATGAAACGCGCCGCTCAGGTTGACGTCGATCTCGCGCTGCCACGCCGCTTCCGTCATGCGCGACAGCGGCGCGATGTTGTTGACGATGCCGGCGTTGTTGACGAGCACGTCGACGTCGCCGAGCTCGCCCCGGACCTTCGCGACGCCGGTCTGCACCTCCTCGGCGCTCGCCACGTCGAACATCACCGCGGCCGAGCGACGGCCGAGCGCGGCGATCGCCCGCGCGGTTTCCTCTACCTCCGCGAGGCGGTCGGCGACGGCGACGTTCGCGCCGTCCTCGGCGAGCACCAGCGCGACCTCGCGCCCGATGCCGCGCGCCGCGCCGGTGACCAGCGCCGTCCTTCCCGAGAGCAGCATGAGAACCTCCGTTTGTGAACCGTCAGCGGCTCCGTGTATCTGAGAACGCGGGCGGCTGCACATGGAGACGCAACGGAAGAAGGGGCTCGGTTTCGCAGTCCTGTGGCTCGCGATGGCGTTGGCCACGCCGGCGCGGGCCGAGCCGATGGCGCGTGACCAGGTGCCCGAGCCGCTGCGCCCCTGGATCGACTGGGTGCTGCGCGATCGCCAGGATGCAGCGTGCCCGTTCTTCGACGGCAGCACGGACCGTAGCGAGTGCGCATGGCCTGCGCGGCTCGCGCTCGACCTCGACGAGAAGGGCGGACGGTTCGCGCAGCAGTGGCGCGTGTACCGCGACGTCTGGGTTTCGCTTCCCGGAGACGCCAGCCGTTGGCCGCAGGACGTTCGCGTGGACGGCAAGCCGGCTGCGGTCGCGGCCCGCGACGGCGCCCCCTCGGTGCGGCTCCTCAAGGGCAAGCACGAGATCTCCGGCAGCTTCGCATGGAGCGAGCTGCCCGAGATTCTGCCGGTCCCGGCGCGCACCGGTCTCGTCGCGCTCACGCTCGACGGCCAGGCAGTGCCGCTGCCGCGGCGCGATCCGCAAGGCCAGTTGTGGCTTCGAGTCCGCACGGCGGCAGCCGCCGAGGAAGCGCGGCTCGACGTGCGAGTCTTTCGCCGGCTCGTCGACGAAGTCCCCGCCGAGTTGACGACGCGGGTCGAGCTTCGCGTGTCGGGAAGAAATCGCGAGATTCTGCTCGGCCGCGCGCTCCCCGACGGCTTCGCTCCCATGCGGCTCGACAGCCCGCTGCCGGCCCGCATCGAGGCCGACGGAAAACTGCGCATCCAGGCACGGGCGGGGAGCTGGAACCTGGAGATCGGCGCGCGTCACGAGGGTCCGCTGTCCGCTGTCACACTGGGGCCGAGCGACGGCCCATGGGCCGCCGAAGAGATCTGGGTATTCGACGCCCGACCGGACCTTCGCCTGGCTTCGGTCGAAGGCGTCCCCGCGATCGATCCGCAACAGACCCAGCTGCCGGCAGAGTGGAAGCAGCTGCCGGCCTATCCGATGCGTACCGCGAGCACGATGCGCCTGGTCGAAAAGCGGCGCGGCGACGCCGATCCCGCACCCGACCAATTGAGCCTGCAGCGCACCTGGTGGCTCGACTTCGCGGGCAGCGGGTACACGATCCGGGACGAGATCTCCGGAAGCATGAGTCGCAGTTGGCGCCTCGAGATGCCGCCTCCCGGCGTTCTCGGCCGCGTCGCCGTCGGCGGGCGCGACCAGTTCATCACACGCATGGAGGATCCGAACACGGCCGGCGTGGAGATCCGTCAAGGTGAGCTACACATGGAGGCGGACAGCCGGCTCACCGGACCGATTGCGACGATTCCCGCGGTCGGCTGGCGTCACGACTTCCAGCAGGTCTCGGGGATCCTCAACCTCCCGCCCGGTTGGCGTTTGTTTCACGCCTCCGGCGTGGACGCAGTGTCCTCGACCTGGGTGAACGACTGGACGCTGCTCGACTTGTTCCTCGTGCTGATGATCGCCATGTCGGCATGGCGAATCTGGGGCGCTCTCTGGGGCGGCGTAGCCCTCGTCACCTTGGGGCTCACCTACCTGGAGCCCAGCGCGCCGCGCTGGCTCTGGCTCGCGCTGCTCGCCGCAGAAGCGCTGCTGGCCGTCCTGCCTGCAGGACGCGCGCGGGCGATCGTGCGCCTCTACCGGGGCGCGACGCTGGTCGCGCTGCTGCTCGTCGTCGTGCCGTTCATGGTGAGCGAGCTTCGTTCCGGGATGTACCCCGCTCTCGAGCTGCCCGGGATGGTCGTGCCCCTGACTTCGCAGATCGGCGGCGGCATGCTCGCCGCCAAGCCGGCTGGGGCTCCGCAAGAGATGTCGGAGCTCCAGCGCGCGCCGCAGGCCCGCGCGAAACGGACTTACGCGACGCCGCCGGTGCCGATGTCGATGGGCAGGATCTCGGGGCTCGGCGACGAGTATCGCGCCGTGGACGAGAAGGCCGCGATCTCCACCGGGCCTGGCTTGCCGCGCTGGCAGTGGCGGGCGGTGTCGCTCACTTGGCGGGGGCCCGTCGAGGCGAACCAGCAAGTCCGCTTGGTGCTGCTCTCACCGCGCGCGAACTTCCTGCTCGCGCTGCTCCGCGTGGCGCTGCTGGCGGCGTTGTTGTCGCGAGCGCTCGGCTCGCTCTGGTTGGCGACGGCTTCGCCTGCCGCGGCCGCGATCGTCTTCGCCGTCGCATCCCTGCTCGCGCCTCGATCCGCCGGTGCCGCGGGCTTCCCTCCTCCGGAGTTGCTGAAACAGCTCGAAGAGCGCCTGCTCGAACGACCCGAGTGCTTCCCGAATTGTGCTTCGAGCCCGCGAATGCGCGTCGAGGCCACGCCGACGTCGCTGACGCTTCGCGCCGAAGTGGATGCCGCCGTGGATACCGCGGTCCCTCTGCCCGGGGGCGCGCGTAGCTGGACGGCGGCCAAGGTGAGCCTCGACGGCGAGCCCGCCGAGGCGGTCGCGCTCGATGATTCCGGCGTCGCGTGGCTGGCGGTTTCGGCGGGGAACCATCAGGTGCTGCTCGAAGGCACGCTGCCGAATACCGATACGGTGGAGATCCCGCTTCCACTGAAGCCTCACCGCGTCGAGGCGGCCGTCACGGGCTGGACGCTCGAGGGCTTGCGCGACGACGGGCTCCCCGAGGACAGCGTCCGCCTCGTTCGCGAGCGCAAACACGAGGGCGGGGAGCAGGTGCTCGAGCCCGGCTCCCTGCCGCCGTTCGCGCGGCTCGATCGCGATCTCCACATCGGCTTGTCGTGGGAGTCGGAAAACACCTTCACGCGCTTGACGCCGCTCGGCACGGTGTTCAGCGTCGAGGTTCCCTTGCTCGCCGGCGAGTCCGTCACCACCGGGAACCTGCGTGTCGAGAACGGTAAGGTGTTCGTCGTGCTCGGTCCCTCCGTCGCACAAGTGAGCTGGCGATCGATCCTCAAGGAAGCCGCGTCGATCGAGCTCACCGCGCCGAGCGGCGTGCCGTGGGTGGAGACGTGGAGGCTCGATGCCAGCGCGCTTTGGCACGTCGAGCCGCGGGGAATCCCGCCCATCCACCAAGCCCCGAACCCGCTCCGGCGCATCCGCGAATGGCGCCCGTGGCCCGGTGAAACCGTGACGCTCGCCCTGTCGAGGCCCGAAGGATTTCCCGGTCAGACTCTGACTGTCGACCACGCTGCCCTCGACGTCAGCCCGGGCCGGCGATCGACGGACGCCACGCTCGCTCTCGAAGTGCGCAGCTCCCGCGGCGGCCAGCACGTGGTGACGCTTCCGCAGGACGCCGAGCTGCAATCCGTGACGGTCAACGGAGCGCAGCTACCGATTCGGCAAGACAAGCGCTCGGTGACGCTGCCGATCGCCCCCGGCACGCAGACGATCCTGCTCGCCTGGCGGGAGCCACAGGGAATCGCCGGCAAGATCCACTCGTCCGAAGTTTCGCTCGCGGTGCCGAGCGTCAACGCGGATACCACGATTCACCTTTCGCAGGATCGCTGGGCGCTCGCCGTGGGCGGCGGCCGGCTCGGGCCGGCGGTACTGTTCTGGAGCCTGCTCGCCATCGTGCTTCTCGCTTCGTTTGCTTTGGGCCGTGCAGATCTGACCCCACTGGCGACCAGGCACTGGTTCCTGCTCGGCGTCGGGCTCACGCAGGCACCCATCTGGGTGGCCGCCGTGGTCGTCGGCTGGTTGCTGGCGCTCGGCTCACGCGAGCGCCACGGCGCAGCGCTCAGCGACAACCGCTTCAACCTCGTGCAGGTCGGACTGGCGCTCTGGACGCTCGCGGCCCTGGTCGGGCTGTTCGTCTCGATCGAACGAGGCCTCCTCGGTCTTCCCGAGATGCAGATCAGCGGCAACGGCTCCACTGCCGAGCTGCTCCGCTGGTACCACGATCGCTCAGGACCGGAGCTGCCGCGCACGTGGGTCGTGTCGGTGCCGCTCGCGGTCTACCGCGTCGCCATGCTGGCTTGGGCGCTGTGGATCGCCTCGGCTTTGCTCTGGTGGCTGCGCTGGGGGTTCACCGCGTACGGCAGCGGCGGGCTGTGGCGCGCTTCGGCGCGCGCATGGAGGCTGCGGCGCAACCCTCCCGCGCCGACGCCGCCGAAGAGCTGAGTTTCACGCGTTGCGCGCACGCCGAACCTGCGGCAATTTCTAGACGGCGGGGAAGATCGGATGCGTGACATCGCCTCAATCCTGCTGGCTTGCCTCTTGGTGCTCGGCGCAGGCGGCGCCACGGTCGGTTGCTCGAGCACGACCACGACGACGACCCACACCACCGCAGAGCCGAGCTCGGAGGGCGCCACGACCGTGCAGACCACCGAGACCAAGACCACCGAGCAACAGACGAGTGGGCCCGGCGTGGGGATTCTCAGTGGAACCATTCACGCAATCGGCTTCATCCTCGCGCTGCCGTTCAAGATCATCGGTGGTTTGATTCAGATCATCTTTTGAGACGGGTCGCTCTCAGCCGAGAACCCGCTGCGTGAGCCGGTTCACGCGACGCTCGATCGCCATGGAGGCGAGCGTCAGCACGCCGACCAGCGCGGCGATCACGGCCACGAACGCCGGGGTGGAAAGCGGCTGAGCGAGCGCCGCGACGTACAGCACGTAGGGCTGGTGGAGGAGGTAGAGCCCGTAGGAGTACACGCCCACGGTGGCGAGCGCGACGCCGAGCACGTGCACGCGCTCGCATCCCCTCGCCAGGTGGGCGAGCGCGATCGCCAGCCCGGTGCCGATGAGCGCGTCGGTGAACGTGTAGGACCACAGCGCTTCGTAGCTGTAGAGGCCGAGCACGTAGAGAACGACGCCGCCGACGAGCGTCGCCGGCGAGAACAGCCACCGCGCGGTGGCCTCTGGAGATTCGCGAGCCACCTGGCCCATCGCCATGCCGAGCGCGAACTCCCAGAGCCGCGAAACGAAAAACCCACCCAGCACCCAGTTGCCGTCCACCGGCCACACGCAGAGGAGGATGTAGCGGCACGCGAACGTCGCCACGGCGCAGACGGCGAGGAAGGGCACGACGCCGACCTTCTGCAGCAGACGAAACAGCAGCGGGAAGACGAGGTATAGCTCGAGCAGCAGACCGAAATACCAGAGAGCGGGATTGAAGTAGTAGAAGATCGTGTCGATCGGCCAGATCCGGTCGCCGAGGAAGCTCAGCGCGAAGCGGTAGTCGATCGGCTCGTAGCGCGCCTGGAACGGCGACAGCAGGTAGACGACGTGCGCGATCCAGTACATCGGGAACAGCCGCAGCAGCCGGCTCCGATACCATCCGATCCATCCGTTCGGCGGCTCGCCGGTCTTGGCCAGAGAATAGGTCAGCCCGAAGCCGCTCAACACCAGAAACACCGCCACGGCGTGAAAGCCGAGCTGGCCGAGCGCGACCGCGAAGGACTCCAGCGCGCAGCCGATCTCGCCGATCCACGATTGCGTCGCGCACGAACGGTACATCGCCGCGAGGTACCCATCGGAGAGCGGCGAGGGAAAGCGCGAGCCGCCGAGGAATTTGTTGAAGCCGTGAAAGAACGCGATCCACAGAATCGAGATCCCCTTCACCCCGTCGATCCACTGGAGACGAATGGAGGGTCGCTCGGCAGCCATCGACGCGCTGTATATCGCTCGCGGTCACCCCGAGCGAGAACGCCCGTTGACTTGGCTCGGGCGATCGCAGACGCTCGTCCGGCGGCGCGATGGCGCGCGAAAGGAGATCACCAAACGATGCAGTTACGCACACTCGGACGCGGGGGCCCGCGGGTTTCGGCGCTCGGTCTCGGCTGTATGAGCATGTCGGAGTTCTACGGAAAGTGTGACGAGGCGGAGTCGATCGCCACGCTCGAGCGCGCCTTCGACCTCGGCGTCGACTTCCTCGACACGGCTGACATGTACGGCGTCGGCCTCAACGAGGAGCTGGTCGGGCGCGCGATCCGCGGCCGGCGCGACCGCGTCGTGATCGCCACCAAGTTCGGCATCGTGCGCAGCGCGGATGGCGCGCGGCTCGGCATCAGCGGCAAGGCCGACTACGTGCGTTCGGCGTGCGAGGCGAGCTTGCGACGTCTCGGCGTCGAAGCAATCGACCTCTACTACCAGCACCGCGTCGACCCGAGGACCCCGATCGAGGAGACCGTCGGCGCGATGGCGACGCTGGTCAAAGAAGGCAAGGTCCGCCATCTCGGCCTCTCGGAGGCGGCCGCCGCCACGATCCGGCGGGCGCACGCGGTTCACCCGATCGCCGCGGTGCAGACCGAGTACTCGCTGTGGAGCCGCGACCCGGAAGACGAGATCCTGCCGACTTGCCGAGAGCTCGGCATCGGCTTCGTCCCCTACAGCCCGCTCGGCCGCGGCTTCCTCACCGGTCAGATCAAACGCTTCGAGGACCTCGCCGCGGACGACTTCCGCCGCATGAACCCGCGCTTCCAGGGTGAAAACTTCGAGAAGAACCTCGCGCTCGTTCGCCGCGTCGAGACCCTGGCGGCATCCAAGAACTGCCTGCCTTCGCAGCTGGCTCTCGCGTGGGTGCTCGCTCAGGGCGACGATCTCGTGCCGATCCCCGGCACGACGCGCCGCAAGCATCTCGAGGAGAACGTCGCGGCGCTCGACGTGACGCTCAGCCGCGCGGATCTAGCTTCGATCGACGAGCTGGCGCCGAAGGGCGCGGCCGCCGGCGAGCGCTATACGCCGGAAGGCATGCGCGCCGTGAACCTCTGAAACGCTCGAGACGCTTACGGGCTGGCGGGCGACTTGGCGCTCGACTTGGCGTCGGGCTTGACGATATCGAGTAGCTCGACCTCGAAGGTGAGCACCGAGCCGGGCTTGATCGCGCCAGGCATGCCGCGGTCGCCGTAGGCCGTCGACGAGGGACACACGAGCTTCGCCTTGCCGCCGACCTTCATCTTCTGCAGGCCCTCGGTCCAGCACGGAATCACCTGCTTCAGCGGGAACGTCACCGGTGCCTTGCGCTCGTAGGAGCTGTCGAACACCGTCCCGTCGCGCAGCGTGCCTTTGTAGTTGACCTTTACGGTGCTGTCCGTCGTGGGGCTCGCACCCTCGCCGGGCTTGATCTCGGTATAGATCACGCCGGAGTCGGTCTTCACCGCTCCCTTCTCCGCGGCCGCCTCCTTGAGGAGATCCTCGGAGGCCTTCTTTTCGGCCTCCGCCACCTGAGCGCTGCGCGCCTTGGCCAAATCCTGCAGCTTGGGAGCGTATTCCTTGAGGTCGACCTTCGGAGTCTTGTTGAGCACGCCGTCGGAGATGCCAGCTTGTAGCGTTTGCAGCTCCGCCTCGTTGAGATTGAAGACCGTCAAGTTCCGCGCGACCGACAAGCCAAGCGCGTAGATCTCCTTGTCGGTGTCGCTCTCGAGCTTGACGTCGCCGGCGACGGCAAGAGTGGAGAGGCCGAGCACGATCGCCAGCACCATAGCGTGAGAGGATCTCATGAGTCTCCCTTCAGTCGACCAGCAGTAATCGCAACGACGAGCGCCGAGCTATAGCCGGGAACCCGGCGCGAAGCGAGCGAAACTCTACTGGATCGCCGCGGTCAAGGCGATCGAGGTCTCGCTTTCGGCGCTCGATGATCGGCGCCCGAGCATCCGTTGCACGATTGCTTCGGACTGGGTCGTGCCGCCGCCGATCGTGACGGGTACGCGATCCTCGACCACGAGGTCGGTGGAGGCATCGGTCAATTCAATGGCTCCGGAACCGTCGGCTGAGAAATAGCTGACGGTAGGGATGAGCCGCAGCCGCACCTGCTTCTCGCCGAGCACCTCCGCATGGACCTTGAGCGCCGTGCCGACGCTTTCGAACCGAACGCTGCGCGCCACGTAGCCTCCGCCCGTCAGCAGGTCACGATAGAATTGGGCTTCCTCGTACGGCACGCGCGTCGCAACGCGGAGCATCGAGTCGCCACCGTCCTGAACGATCGTGAAGATGCCTGAATGATATGATGAGCGGGTCGTCTGGCTGTCCATGCCGAGCCGGCCGGCGCCACCCGAGCGGCGCTCGGTGATGACGACCCCGCCGCTGCCTTGGATATCCGTTGCCTCCGTCTTGCCCGACTGGCGAAATTCGACGGAGACCCGCACCTGTTTCGCGCCGAGCGCGTGCGCGCCCGCCGCACCGGCGAGGACGAGCGCGGCGATCCAGGCAGCGAGCCTCACTTGCCGAGCTCGTGCTCCAGCAACACGAGGCGATCGTTGCCGAAGAACATCGAGTCTCCGACGAACATCGTCGGCGAGCCGAAGCCGCCGCGCCGCATGCATTCTTCCGTGTTGGCGCGGACTCGGTCCTTGTACTCCGCGCTGGCAATCTTGGTGAAGTATTCATCGCGCTCCAGGCCGACCGCCTCGACGATCGCGCCGAGGACGTCGTCACGGCTGATGTCGCGGTCGTGCTCCCAATAGGCCGCGAACACGGCTTGGCTGTAGGCCGAGATTTTCTCGTGCTCGAGCGCCACCAATGCCCCGCGCAGCGACTTCACCGAGTTCACCGGAAACACCGAGGGCGGGAAACGCAGCTTGAGCGCGTAGAGGTCCGCCCAATCCTGCAGGTCCTTTGCCATGTAGCGTGCCTTGGGCAGCACCGGATGCTCGCGCGCCGCGTACACCGACGGATTCACGGTGTTGAAGATGCCGCCGACGAGAATCGGCCGCCAGTCGAGCCGGGCGCCGTACCGCCCGCACACCTCCTCGATGTGCGTGAACGCGAGGTATGTCCACGGGCTCGAGTAGTCGTAGAAGAACTCCACAGTTTTCGGCATGTGCCCTACTAACGTACCGCAGCTTTCTGACACAACCACGCGCGATGCCGGGTGTGGTGCCGTTCGACGGTGGCGTGTTTTCGCGACACGTTTACGTTGTCTGAGTTGATCCTCGATGACACGCAACTGCCGTTCAAATTTGTTTCTTCTGCCGTTTTTTGCCGCTTGATTACGGGGGTTTTTGCGGAATTCGACTTTCGAATCACGCGTTCGACTCTGCGGATTTCGGCATGGTGCTTGCTCGATGCCGCAGCAGGATGACTTCAAGCGAACGAGCTTCCTGTCAGGGATTTACTCTGATCGAGCTCCTGGTGGTGATCGCGATCGTCGCCATCATCAGCTCGATCGCGATCACGCAGTACGCTCTCTACAAGCAGAAGGCCGTGGATGGCCAGATGGAATCGACGTTGCACGAAGCGCGGCAAGCGATGGAGGCTTACTACGTGACATCGCACACGTACGTCGGTGCCACCGAGGCAATCCTCCTGAGCACGTACGGATACAAACCCTCGCCCAACGTGGCCCTGAGCCTGAATCCGCCGCCGACCGATACCGACTACGCGCTGCTGGTGTGTGCGCCGGGCGGCACCACACCGGCGTATTCCTATACCTCGACGGGAGGGTCGATGTTCCCCGACCCCGGGCCGTGCACCTGACGGCTCAGATCTCCGGCGCGAACCCATGTCGCAGCGTGTTCTCGGCGATGGTTCGTGACTCGAGAAACTGCTTCACGTAGTCCGGCCCGCCGGCCTTCCAGCCCACCCCCGAAGACTTGAGGCCTCCGAACGGCTGGCGGCCGACCACGGCGCCGGTGGTGCCGCGGTTGATGTAGAGGTTGCCGACGCGAAACTCGCGTCGCGCATACTCGAGATGCGCCGGTGAGCGGGAGAACACGCCGCCGGTGAGCCCGTAGGGCGTCGCGTTGGCGAGCGCGATCGCCTCTTCGAAGGAGTCGACGAGAAACACGCAGAGCAGCGGACCGAAGATCTCCTCGCGCGCCAGCGGGTGAGCCGGATCGAGGCCGGTGACGATGGCAGGCGGCACGAAGTACCCGCGCTCCGGCGAAGCCCGGCCCTCCGGACCGAGCAACAGCTCGCCGTCGCGCGCGGCTTGATCGATGGCCGTGAGGACCCGTTCTCGTGCTGCGGCATCGATCAGCGGACCGATGGCGTTGCGGGGATCCTCCGGCGGCCCCAGACGCAGCGTGCGAGCGGCCTCGACGATACGGTCGACCAGGGAGCGGCCCGCGTCCCCGACGACGATCAAGCGGGAAGCCGCCGAGCACTTCTGGCCTTGGTAGCCGAATGCCGACTCGAGAATCGCCACCACGGCTTCGTCTGGATCGGCGTCGTCATCGACCACGATCGCGTTCTTGCCACCCATCTCGCAAACCACCCGCTTGAGCGATCCGTCGCGCGTCGGCACCGCCGCGCCGGCGCGGAGGATCTGGAAGCCGACCTCCCGCGATCCGGTGAACGCCACGGCGCGAACCGCGGTGTGCCCCGCCAGCGCCGCCCCGACGTCGCCGCCTCCTTGGAGGAGTGCCACGACGTTCGCCGGCACTCCCGCCCTCGAGAGAATTCCGTGCAGCTCGGCGCCGATGATCGGCGACTGCTCGGCGGGCTTCAAGACCACGGCGTTGCCCGCGGCGAGTGCCGCCGAGGTCATGCCGAGCGCGATCGCCAGCGGGAAATTCCACGGAGCGATCACCGCGACGACGCCGAGCGGCTCGTAGCGGAGCTCGTTTTGTTCGCCCGGCAACGACTCGGTGATCCAGGAGCTGCCTATGCCGGCAATCTGCCGCGTGTAGTATTCGAGGTAGTCGACGGCCTCGCAGACTTCGGCGTCCGCGTCCCGCCATCCTTTGCCGACCTCGAGGACGATCGCCGCGGCGAGCTCGTCTCGCCGCCGACGGATCTCATCCGCGGCTCGGGACAGCGCCGCGCCGCGCTCGGCGATCGACGTGCGTCGCCAGCGCTCGAACGCTTCGGCGCCGGCGGCCACGGCGCGGTCGACCAACGCGGCGTCGGCGCTCGGAACGCTGCCGATCACCTCGTCGGGATCCGCGGGATTGCACGATTCGAGCGGCACGCCCGCCGACACCGCTTCGCCGCCGACCCAGAGAGGGCAGCGCGCCCCGCCGCGTGCATGCGCTCCGTCCAGCGCCCGCCCGAACTGCTCTCGAGCGCGCTCCGAGGAAAAGTCGCGGAGCGGTTCGTTGCGAAACACCGCCGAGGCCTTCGCCTCGACTCGTGAAGCCGTCGGCACGACCGGCGGCTTCATCAGTCGATCCAGATCCTGCGCCTCGACGTAGGTTTCGCGCAGGAACGACACGTTCGACGTGTTCTCGAGCAGCCGCCGGATCAGATAGGCCATCCCCGGGATCAGATCGCCGACCGGAAGATAGATGCGCACGCGCTCGCCGCGCTCGACGAGCGCGCGGCGCAAGGGTTCGGCCATGCCGTGGAGCATTTGGATCTCATAGGCACCCGCGGGCAGGCCGAGCGTACGGGAGCAGGCGATCGCGTGAGCAATGCTCCTCAAGTTGTGGCTGCCGAACGCGGCGTCGACGACGTCGTAGCTCTCGAGCAGCCGCCGCGACAGCCGCTCGTAGGCGAGATCGGTTGCGGGCTTCTCCGTGAAGACCGGCGCGGGCCAACCTTTCGCCGCCGCCCATGCGACCTCGCTGTCCCAGTACGCTCCCTTGACGAGACGAACTCCGATTCGCCGCCGGTTCGACCGCGCCCACTCGAGGAGTCTCTCCAGGTCGCCCTCGGTCTCGCGCAGATATGCCTGCATCGCGATCGCCACGCGCGGCGCCGCGCGGAATTCCTCTTCTCCGAGCACGGCGCGGGCGATCGCCAGCGTCGTGTCCTTGAACGCGTGCTGCTCCATGTCGATGGTGATCGCCGCCCCGACGCGGCCGGCTTCGCGGAGCAGGCGCCGCAGTCGCTCGACGACCACGCGCTCCGTCTCCGGGTCGAGAGGATCGAATCGCGCGTAGAGAGACGAGAGCTTGACCGACACGTCGACCCGCGGCAGCGGCCCACGGTCGTCGCGGTCGATGCGGGGGACCTCCGGCCAGGCCGCCGTCAGCGCCGCGAGGTCGGTGATCAAGGCCTCGTATCGTCCGAGCATGCGCACGGCCTCGGCTTGGCTGACGGTCGCCTCGCCGACGAGATCGAGGGTGAACGCCGCGGGTTCGGCACGAAAGCGCGTGAGCACTTCGCCGAGCGCTTGGGCGTCATTCGGCGCGATGAAGCGGCGGGCCAGCGAGGTGACGTTCTTGCGGACCAACGGCGCCACCAACCAGCCAGCGTGCAGGGTATGAGCGAGCAGCGTCAGCCCGCCGAGGGCGTGATCGACCCCGGCGAAGTACTGCTCGAGATGCTCGCCGACGTCACGAGCGCCGTGCAGGCTCGGCAAGACGTCGACGAAGCGAAACAGCGCGGTGCGGACCTGCTCGTCGTCGAGCGACTGCTCGATCATTCGCCGCAGCCAATCGCGCGGCTCGAAGATCGCCGGCCGACGCCCTGCCGCTCGGCGCTGGAGGTCGAGCGCGACCTCGCGAAGAGCGGCTTCGGCTGGCGGCTCGCTCACCTCAGTAGCGGTCTAGGGGCGCGTCGGCGACGGGCTCCCGACGGGTCGCGTTCGACGCACCGGAGAGCGAGGGACAGTAGCGTGCCGCGCGACGTTGCAGCTCCTGCCGCTCCTCGGGATCGGCGGCATCGCGCGCCATCTCCGCGTACACCGCGGCGCGCCGGCAATCCTCCGAGTCGAGTGCCACGGCTCGGCCCGGTGCCGAATCGGCAGGAGCGCCCGACGATGCCTGGGAGCTGGTCGTCTTCGCGTGCGCTCGCGTCCCCCGCGCAGCGTGCTCGTCGGCGCGCTCGAGCGCCAAGACTTCGCTCCGGCCCGGCGGGTCGCCTTGGGCGAGCAGCTCGTCGGCTTCGTTGCGGGCGGAAACCGCTCGTTCGACCGACGAAGGATGCGTATCGAAATATCCGGCGGACATCGATTGCGGCACTTGCACGGCGAGTCGCTCCTGCACGTCCACGCCTGCGCGCGGATCGTAGCCCGCCTTGTAGGCGTAGCGGAGCCCGACGTCGTCCGCCTCACGCTCCTGCGTCTGCGTATAGTGGTTGAGAAACAGCTGCCCGACGCCCCCCGCAGCTTGTCCCGCTCCGGGGACGCGAGACTCGAGAACGATCGCCAGGACGTTGAGCGCCAGGCCGCTGATCGCCCCTTTCACCACGTGGCCTTCGGTGATGTGGGCGAGCTCGTGGCCGAGGATTACCGCCATTTCATCGTCGGACTGGATGAAGTCGAGCATGCCCGACGTGACCGCCACCTGTCCGAACGTCGCGCCCGCGTTGATCGACGGGTCGCCATTGATGATCACGAACTGCACGTTCGGATGGCTGGGGATCGTCTCGAGAAGCCGCTTGCCGACGCGCTCGAGGCGCTGCTTTTGCTCGCGCATGCGCGCCTGTGCGCGCGACTGAAGCAGCGTCGACTCTTGCGCGAGCGAATCATCGCGCGGCACGGTACGCCGCGGCGCCGTCGCACTCGACGAACGCGGCCCGGCGGGTGGAACCGCGCAGCCGGCGAGCACGCCGCCGAGCAACAGCGCCACCGCGAGCCGTCGACCGGTCACCGGATCACGATACGGCCGGGGCGCCCGCCCGGCAATAGCCTTCAAGCGCTCGGACTGTCAGCGAAGAACTCTACCAGCTTGTCGCGCTGACGCTCGGCGTCGGACAGGCCGAGCTCGACGAGGTGACTCGCGTAACAGCCGTCGAAGTAGAGGTACGACAGAAAGTCGGCTTCGGCCCCCGTGTTCTTCGCCGCGTAGCGCAGGAAGATGCGCGCGAGCCAAGAACCGGGCTGCGGCCGCGGACGTCGGTGCGCGAGACATTCCGCGGCGACCACGCCCAGATCCCTCGACGGCTGCAGGAAGAGGTCGCGCACGATGCGGTAGGAGGTACCGCGCTTCTTCACGATCGGTTCGTTGATCCGCCGCAGGAACTCGTCGCCGTACGCGCGCCGACCCTCTTCGAGGATCGAGTTGAAGAGCCGCAGGCGGTCGGCATCGTAGTCCACGCGGTCGAGCAAGAGCGCGTTCAGCACCTTGCCGGCGAGAAACGCCGGGCTGCCAACGCTCTCCTCCGCGACCTCCGGGCGCGGCTCGCCGGGCGGGCGCTGGTAGCGCATGCCGATCACCAACACGCGGTCGGCGCCGAGCCGCAGCGCCGGGGAGAGCGGCGTGTTCAGCCGCAAGCTTCCATCGCAGTAGAAGTGCTGACCGATGCGGATCGCCGGAAAGATGAGCGGGATCGCCGCAGAGGCGAGCGCATGCTCCGGGGCCAGGCGGGCGGCGCGGGCGACCACGAATGGATCGCGGGCCCAGCTGTCGACTCGCCCTTCGCGATTTTCGACGAAGATGACCGTGTTGCCGGTCTTCACCTCGGTCGTGGCGATCGCGACCGCGTCGACGGCTCCGGCGCCGATTTTTTCCGGAATCCGCGTCCACGGCACACGATCGATGATGAGCCGCTCGAGCGGCGAGAAGTCGAGGAGGCCCGGGATGCGCGCCGGCGCGCCCGGCACCTTGGCGGGCTCAGGCCTCGCCCGGCGTCCGAAACCGAGCAGCCGAGCCGGCAGCGAGAGGAGCTTGAACGGCGTGAGACGCAGTACCCGCTCGATCTCGAAGGAGCGCCAGATTTCGACGAGCTCGTCCAGCGCCCCAGGCTCGCCGGCATGACCGGCGAGGAAGCACGAATGGATCGCTCCGACGCTGGTGCCGCTGACGATGTCGAACCGTACCGGTCGGCCGAGCGCCGCGGGTAGGCGCTCGACGATGTAGTGAAGCACTCCGGCCTCGTACGCTCCGCGCGCCCCACCGCCCGAAAGCACCACCGCGATCCGGGCCGGCGCGCTCATCGCTCGGCGCGTCGTCCGGCGACGCTCAAGTACACGTACGGCGAGCGGGTCGAAGACGGCTTCGACTGCGCCCGCGCCGCGTGGCGCACGAAGGAGCTGAGCGAGCATCCCGAGCGGCTCGCGTGACGCCGGGCGCGCGCTCGCAGAGCAGCAGGGCGAACGCGGGCTCATCGAGCGCGAACCAGCGACGCGGCACGAAGCCGGCACGCCGGCACAAGCCCTCGAGATCCTGACGGCGGAACTTGCGACTCACTTCGGTGTGCACGGTCTCGCCGGCTGCGAACGGCACCGTCATGCCGAGGCTCGCCAGCGTGACTCGCTGGGGACGGCGAGCTCGGAGGTGCATCTCGATCTGGCGCTTTCGCCGATCGAAGAAGGCGACGTGGTCGAACGCTGCCGGATCGAAATCCCCGCCGAGCTCGCGATTGATCACCTTCAGGACGTTGCGGTTGAACTCTGCCGTGACGCCTTCCTGATCGTCGTAAGCGGCTTCGAGCACGGCCACTTCCTTGACGAGATCCGCTCCGAGGAGGAAGTGCTCGCCCGGTCTCAGGCGGGCGCCGACCTCCGCCAGGAACTCCACGGCGCGTTTGGGCACGAAGTTGCCGACCGTGCTGCCGAGGAACGCCACCAGGCGGCGTTCCCCGTCGGGGAGGGCGTCGAGGTGGCGCTCGTAGTCCGCGACCACCGCGTGCACCTCGAGCCAAGGATATCGAGCGAGCAGCCCTTCGGCGCTGGCGCGCAGCATCGGCTCGCACACGTCGAGAGGATGGTAACGCGGCGCCATGCCGAGCGCCTCTGCGGCATCGAGAAGCAGCGTCGTCTTGCGCGCCGCCCCGCTGCCGAGCTCGACGAGATCGCTGGGGCGAACCAGCGCGACGATCTCCCGCGCCGAGCGCCGCAGCAGCCGCTCCTCGGAGCGCGTCAAGTAGTATTCCGGGAGCTCGCAAATGCGATCGAACAGCAAAGAGCCGGCCTCGTCGTAGAAATGCTTCGGCGGAAGCCGCTTGCGCCGGGCGCGCAACCCGCGCCGCACGTCGGCGGCAAGCGTGGAATCGCGCAGCGGGTCGAACACGCGCTCCAAAGAGAAGCGTGCCGCAGCATCGCCTGCGAACAGCTCCAGGCGTCGGGGCGCGGTTCTGCCGTTCACGGCGGGGAACCCTATGGGCGGCAGCGCGTTGAGGCAAGCCCCCAAAATCGTCCGCGGGCCGTACGGCTTGCGCGGGCCTTGCGCGTGGGCGAGGATCGGCGGCCATGGCCGCGGCGGCGGTGGAGTTCCGGGGTGTCTCGTTCGCGGAGCCAGGCGCGCCGCCGCGTGTGGAAGAGCTCGATCTGACCGTCCCTTCCGGCGAGCGGCTGGTGGTGCTCGGACGCAGCGGCTCCGGCAAGACGACGGCGCTCAAGCTCATCAACGGCATGTTGACCCCGAGCCGCGGGCACGTGCTCGTCGACGGCAAAGCGACAGCCGATTGGAACGGCGTCGAGCTCCGTCGCCGCGTCGGCTATGTGATCCAGGAGGGCGGCCTGTTTCCTCACTTCGATGTCACGCGCAACGTCGGCCTGGTGCCGTCTCTTCTCGGTTGGGACGACGCTCGCATCGGGATTCGCGTCCGCGAGATGCTGGAGCTGGTCGGCCTCGATCCCCGCGCGTTCGCGAGCCGGTATCCAGACGAGCTCTCCGGTGGAGAGCGCCAGCGCGTCGGCGTGGCGCGTGCGCTCGCCGCGGACCCGCCGCTGCTTCTGATGGACGAGCCCTTCGGCGCGCTCGACCCGCCGACCCGGGCAGAGATCCGCACCGAATTCGCGGCGCTCGCCCGCGGCCTCGGCAAGACGATCGTGTTCGTCACGCACGACCTTCACGAGGCATTGTCCTTCGCAGACCGCATCGCGGTGCTTTCACACGGCCGCCTGGTATTCCTCGGCACCGCCCGCGACCTCCTCGAGTCGGGCGAGCCCGAGGCCCGCGCCTTTGCGCGCACGTTGCCGCGCCCCCTCCAGTGATGGGCTTTCTCGGATTTCTCTGGGCGAATCGCGCCGAGGCGACCGCACTGGCGCTCGAGCACGCCGGCATGGTCGCGCTTTCCACCGGCGCCGCGGTGGCCATAGGTGTCCCGCTCGGCATCCTCGCGGCGCGCCGGCCGTCGCACCAATGGTGGATCCTCGGCTTCGCGAACCTGTTGCAGACCATCCCTAGCCTCGCGCTGTTCGGCTTCCTCATTCCCGTGCCGTACATCGGCGGAATCGGCGCGCGTACGGCGATCGTCGCTCTGGTACTCTACGCGCTGCTGCCGATCATCCGCGGCACCCACGCCGGGCTGCTGTCGATCGATCCGGCGGTGCGCGAGGCGGCGATCGCGATGGGCATGGACTCCTGGCAGCGTCTGCGCGCCGTCGAGCTACCCCTCGCCTTCGGGGTCATCCTCTCCGGCATCCGCGTGGCGACCGTGATCTCCGTCGGCGTCGCGACGATCGCCGCCGCCATCGGCGCCGGAGGCCTCGGGGTATACATTTTTCGCGGCGTCGCGATGGTCGACAACCGCCTGATCCTCGCCGGCGCGGCGCCCGCCGCCGCCATGGCCGTGGCGGCGGACGTCGGCATCGGAGCGTTGGCACGGCGCTTCTCGAGGCCGCCGCGGCGAATCGGCGTATGAACCTTCGCGCGGCGGCGCTCGCCTTCTGCTTGCTCGCGGGCTGCCGTCCTGCCGACCGCATCGTCGTCGGCTCGAAGAACTTCAGCGAGCAAGTGCTGCTCGGCGAGATCGTCGCGCAATCGATCGAACGTCGGGCGCACCTGCCCGTGGAGCGCCGGCTCGGGCTCGGCGGCACGTTCGTCTGTGACCATGCGCTGCGCGCCGGCGAGATCGACGTCTACGTGGAATACACGGGGACCGCCTACACGGCGATCCTCAAGCGCTCGCCGATCGCCGACCGCGCTCGCGTGCTCGCCGAAGTCCGCGATCGCTACGGCGAAGCCGGCCTCGAGTGGCTGGCGCCGCTCGGCTTCGAGAACACCTTCGCGCTCGTCGTACGCGGCGAGGACGCCGAACGGCTCGGCATGCGCAAGATCTCCGACCTCGCCGCGCATCCCGACTGGCGGGCGGCGTTCGGCTACGAGTTCATGGAGCGCGAAGACGGCTTCGCCGGCCTGGCGCGTACGTACGGGCTGCGCTTCGATGACCCACCGCGAACCCTGGATCTCGGGTTGCTCTACCGTGCGCTCGTCGACCGCCGAGCGGACGTCGCGGCGGGCAATTCCACGGACGGCCTGATCGCCAGTCTCGGTCTGCGCGTGCTCGCGGACGACCGGGGCTACTTTCCACCCTACGACGCCGTGCCGGTGGCGCGCCGCAGCGCCCTCGAACGGCACCCGCAAGTGCGCGCCGCGCTCGAATCACTCGCGGGACACATCGATGCCGACACGATGCGACGGCTCAACTACCGCGTGGACGGCGAGAAGATCAGCGCGGAGCAGGTGGCTCGGGAGTTTCTGAGCTCGATCCCATGAAGTGGATCGGCTCTTCGCCGCGGAGCTGAGCCGCGTTGACGAAAAAGTCACCGCCGAGCGAGGGCCACCACACCTCGGCGGCGACCTCCCGGTCGTGGGCGAGGACGAGCACGACGCCGCCTATGACGGTGCCGACCGCCGCGTAGCCGAGCTTGGCGGGTACGTAGAGGAGGTTCGTGCCGGCCAGCGCGGTACCGAACGCGACCCCGCCCAAGACGGACTCGCCCTGTTCGGTTTCCGCGCTCGGCACGGGAGTCGGCGGAACCGGCGTCGGCGGCTGCGTCGCTTGCGGCTGGCGCGTCGGCTCGTGATGCGGTGGGGTGCGCGTCGGCTCTGCGCGCGGCGAGCGCGTAGCCACCTGCGTAGGCGTGAGCGTCGGCGCCATGGTGGGCGCGAGTGTCGGCAGCGCCGTCGGCGCGAGCGTCGGTACCATCGTCGGCGTCGGCGTGAGGGTCGGTGCCATGGTCGGGGTGCGCGTGGGAGCGGGAGTGGGTGTGTCGGTCGGTACGAGGGTCGGCGCAAGGGTCGGCAGCGGGCTCGCAGTGCGCGCCGCGGGCGCGGACATCCGTGCGCGCGGCGTGGTGGCGGCCGGGGGAAGCTCGGGTTGGCTGCTGAGCGCGCCGAGCTCGGGCGGCTCGGCGGCGACCCTTTCGCGCACGTCTGCCGATCCTCCGCCGAGCGGCTTGGGGGACGTGGCGTAGTACTTCATCGGGTCCACGGGTCCTTCAGCGTCGCGGATCTCGTAGTGCAGGTAGCCTTCGTCGCCGATCGTGCCGATCGTCTGCCCGCGCAAGACCTCGTCGCCCGGTTTGACCCGCACCTCATCGAGGTGCGCGTAAACGGTCGTCAGGCTATCGGGGTGCGTCAGCGCGATGACGTTCGCAAAGCCTCGCTTCCCGCCGACGAACGTCACCCTTCCGGCCGACGCCGCGGCCACCGGGTTACCGGGACGTGCCGCGAGATCGACCCCGTCATGACGTGGGCGCGCGCTGTCGCGGTAACCGCCGACGATCGCGCCCTCGACCGGCCAGACCATCTGCCCCTGAGGCTCCCAAGAGAACTCGCCTTCGGGCCGCACGACCAGGTGCTCGGTACACGCGGCGATCACCGCGAGCGCGGTGAGCCAGACCACCACCTTCCCCCCTCCGTGAACCACCGCGGGCAATCTCGCACGCCGCGGTCCGTATGCAAAGCGCTCGAGATTCGAGATACGCTCGCTCGATGAAGCCGTTCACGGCGGTCGTGCTCGCGGGTGGCGCGAGCTCGAGGATGGGCTCGCCAAAAGCGCTGCTGCGCTTCGGCGACCGGACGCTCATCGAGCGCGTCGCCGGACGGCTGCAGACGGTCGCGGCCGAAGTCGTCGTCGTCTCCGGGCGCCATCTCGATCTCCCGCCGCTCCCCGGCGCGCGGATCGTCATCGACGATCTGCCCTTGCAAGGTCCCGTGGCCGGCATCCTCTACGGGATCCGAGCCGCCGAAAGCGAAATCATCTTCGTTTGCGGCTGCGACCATCCCTTCCTCGAGCCGGCGCTGGTTGCGCTCCTCGTTCAACGTGCGGAGGGCGTCGATGGCGCCGTGCCGATCGTCGCCGGGGTTCGGCAGCCGCTCATCGCGGCGTATCACAGGCGGATCGAGTCCATCGCGGCGCTACTGCTCGCGTCGGGTGAGCACCGAGCGTCGGTGCTCACCGACCGCGTGCGGCTCTGCGAAGTGCGCGAGGCGGAGCTCGCCGCTGCCGACCCGACCGGCCTCAGCTTCCTGGACATCGATACTCCTGAGGCCTATCGCCGCGCGCTCGCGATCGGCGACGTGAGCCGGAAGCGGTGACCGTCGGCACCGAGACGGCGCCGCCTCTGCGGCTGTTCGTGTACGGTACGCTGAAGCGCGGCGGGCGCTTCCACGACCGCTACTGCGGCGGCGTTCGCTCGATCGAAGCCGCGTCCGTGCGCGGCCGCGTGTATCAGCTTCCGGAGGGGTACCCGGTACTCGTCGTCCCCGAGGGGGCGATCCTCGCACGCGGCAGCACCGATGCGGTGGCTGACGTGCGCCGACAGGTGACCGCGGCGCTCGCGGCGCCGGAGGTCGATCCGAATTGGACCGACGTTCCCGGCGAGCTCTTCACGTTCGACGATCCGCAGACACGATTACCGCGCATCGACGAGTTGGAGGAGTTTCGCCCCGACGGTGCGAGCCTATACCTGCGCGTGCTGTTGCCCGTTCGGTGCGCGAGCGGGACGAGCGTGGCGGCATGGGCCTACGTGGCGGGCGCGGGGACGTTCCTACCTTAGCTACGTTTCTTCAAAAAAGAGAGGAGAAACGTAGCTAAGGTAGGAACGTCCCCAGCGGTGCGATCACGACGCCGGCCTCTTCCAGCCGGCGCCGTACCGCCGTCAGGATGGCGGCGGCTCCATCGGTATCGCCGTGGATGCACAACGTGTCTGCGCGAACGCCGACCGGTGTGCCGTCGAGCGCGCGGACCTGATGGTCGCAGACGATACGCAACGCCTGATCGGCCGCTTCGGCGACGTCGTGGATGAGCGCGTTGCCGAGGGCTCGCGAAGCGAGCGATCCGTCCGCCGCGTAGCGGCGATCGGCGAATCCCTCGGCCGCCACGGCGAGACCCATTTCCCGACCCGCCACGAGGAGCTGTGAGCCCGCGAGGCCGACCAGCCGCAGGGCCGGATCGACGTCGCGCACCGCCTGCGCGATGATGCGGGCGACATCGAGATCTCGCGCCGCGGTGTTGTAGAGGGCGCCGTGGGGCTTGACGTGGGCGAGCCGCGCCCCCGCCGCGGCCGCGATGTCTGCCAGCGCGCTCACCTGCTCGCTCACGGCTCGACGGAGCTCCGATGATCCCATCGTCATCTCTCGGCGGCCGAAGTGCTCGCGATCCGGGTAGCTCGGATGCGCGCCGACGGCCAGACCGCTCGCGGCCGCGACGCGCGCGACGTCGGCCATCGTGCGCTCGTCGCCCGCGTGGCCCCCGCACGCGACGTTGACCGAGGTCAGCAACGGCAAGAGCGCACGGTCGTCGTACCCTTCGCCGACGTCGGCGTTGAGGTCGATGCGCCTCATCCCGCGAGTTCCTCGGTCGCTGAGCGTAGCATCTCTTCTTGCTGACGGTAGAGAGCGCGAGCTTCGTCAACCTCGACGGCGACGAAGCGCAGGCTGTCTCCCGGCTTCGCCTGTCCGAGGCGCCAGAGATCGGCGGCGATCACCGTGGCGATCTTGGTGTAGCCGCCCGTCGTCGGGTGATCGGCGCCGAGAACGATCGGCTGGCCGTCCGCAGGCACCTGGATTCCGCCGCACGCGATCCCTTCCGGCAACAGGTCCGCCGCGCCGCGGTGCGCGAGTCGCGGCCCCTCCAGCCGGAGCCCCACGCGGTCCGAGCTCGTCGAGACGCGATACGTGCCGGAGAGCAACGTCTCTCTCGCCTCGGAGGCGAACCGATCGAGCTGCGGGCCGAGAATCACCCGCAAGACACCCTCGGCGGCATAGACCGGCAGCAGCCCCTGGCGCAGCGCCCGAGGTCGCTCGCCGACGGGAATCGCGCCCACGGCGAGCCGATCGCCGCGCCGCAGCGGCCGTCCGTCGAAGCCGCCGAATCCACCCGAGACGAACGTCGAGCGACTACCGAGCACGAGCGAGACATCGAGGCCTCCGCGAACGGCGAGGACCGAGCGCGCGCCCCCGAGCGTCCGTCCCACGTCCAAGACTTGCCCGGCGCGAACGGCGAGCGCCGTGGCGTGCGGCACGGGTGAGCCGTCCACGGTAGCGGCGAAGCGCGATCCGGCGAGCGCCACCCAGGCGTCGGCCGCGAAAGCGATCTGCGTTCCGGCGAGCGTCATCTCGAGTCCTGCAGCCCCTTCGTGATTTCCGACCAGCCGGTTGGCAATCCGTAGCGCCAGCGCATCCGCCGCTCCCCCCCGAGGCACGCCGATGGAGCCCCGTCCCGGTCGCCCGAGATCCTGCACCGTGGTGAACGGCCCCGCGCGAAGGATCTCGAGGGTCATCGCGGCACGAACTTCACTTCGTCACCGGGCGTCAGCGCTGCGGGCGCGGCTGCGTTCGCATCGAAGAGCGTGAAGTCGGTCACGCCGAGAATCCGCCAACCGCCCGGCGTCGAACGCGGATACACTCCGGTGAACGACCCACCGATCGCCACGCTGCCCGCAGCGACGCGTGTGCGCGGGGTCGCCAAACGCGGCGTCACCAGAGCCGGTGGCAACCCGATCAAGTAGGCAAAGCCCGGCATGAACCCGAGGAAGCCGACCGTGTACGTGGCCGAGGAATGAAGCGAGACGACCTCGCGCTCCGTCATGCCATGCAAGCGAGCGAGGTCGGCCAGGTCCGGGCCCGCGCTCCCGCCGTAGCGCACGTCGATCTCGTGGCGGGCGGGCGCCATTCCCTTCGCTCGGCTCCCGTGATGACTTTCATCGAGCGCCGCGAGCAACGCCGCGGAGGGCTCGATCCCCGGACGCAGCAGAATGAGCACCGAGGCGGCGCCGGGCACGACGTCTTCGATTTCGTCAAATCGTCGGCAGCGAAGGTTCTCGTAGAGGGCGCGCGCCCCTGCGTTGCGGGATACGAGATCATCCCCGGAGATTTCGCGGATGAGCGCTCGGTCCCCCGACCAGCGCCACGGCGCTTGCGGCCCCATCGGTCGCGAGTCTTCCGCCAAACGCCGCCGATTGCTATGGTTCCAGGCCGTCATGAACGCGCGCGCGATCGTCGCAGTGGTGGGAGCCGTGACTCTGCTCCTTGGTTTCCTCGGGCTCTTCCGCCCCGAGTGGGTGATGAGCTTCGTCGGTTTCGACGTGGCGAGCAATGCATCGAAGACGCTCGTGCACGGCGAGATCCGCGCCGTCTACGGCGGCTTGCTGATCGCGGCCGGAGTCTTCACGCTACTCACCGCGCCCGCGCCGCGCGCCAACCAGGGACGGCTCCTCCTACTCGCGATGCTTTGGCTAGGCGCCGGAGCTGGCCGCCTGTTCGGCGCGTTCGTCGACGGCAATCCCGGGCTGTTCGGCTGGCTCGCCTTCGCCCTCGAGCTCGGCGGCGGCGGCGCGCTCTTCTACGCTTCCCAGTTCGCCCCGGAGACCACCGTGCCCGAGGCGCCTGCGGGCAGCGCGGCACCGCCCTTCCGGGCTTGAATCGGCCGGCGAGAGCAATCACCGACGACGGCCGTTCCCTTCGTTCTCATCGTAGCGCCCACGGTGACAAGGTCGGCGGCCTCTGCCACAACCTGTTTGGCGAAAAAGGCACGCGAGAGAGGTGCATCATGGTACACATCGAGAAGCGCGACGCCGTCACCACGGTGATCCTCGACCGTCCGCAAGCGCGTAACGCGATCGACCGCGCCACCGCTGAGGCGCTTGCGGAGGCGTTTCGCTCCTTCGACGCCGACCCGGACGCGAAGGCGGCGGTGCTGTGGGGCGCCAACGGCACGTTCTGCGCCGGCGCCGACTTGAAGCGCTTCGACAATCGGGTCCGTGACGAGGGCGACGGGCCGATCGGCGTGTCACGCCTGGTGCTCGGCAAGCCGGTGATCGCCGCAGTCTCGGGATATGCCGTGGCCGGAGGGCTCGAGCTCGCGATCTGGTGCGATCTTCGCGTCGTCGAGGAAGACGCCGTCTTCGGCGTCTTCTGCCGTCGCTGGGGCGTGCCGCTGATCGACGGCGGAACCATCCGCTTGCCGAGGCTGATCGGCTTGTCGCGGGCGCTCGACATGATCCTCACCGGGCGGCCGGTGAAGGCCGACGAGGCGCTCGCCATGGGGCTCGCCAACCGATTGGTGCCGAATGGGCAGGCGCGTAGCGCCGCCGAACGCTTGGCGCAGGAGATCTCCCGCCTGCCGCAAGAGTGCATGCGCAACGATCGCCGATCCGCGTACGACCAGTTCGCGCTTGAAATGGACGAGGCCATTCGCCATGAGTTCGCCCTCGGCCAAAGGTCGCTCGCTTCTGCGCAGCTCTCGGGCGGGCTCGAGCGCTTCCGCGCGGGACAGGGTCGTCATGGGTCGTTCGATCACTAAAGCCGCTCTTGCGCTCGCTGTGGTTCTCGGGCTCGTCGCGCCCGGGCTGGCACGCGGCGACGCATGGGAGACCACGCGCAAGACGGTGATCGACCCGATCAACTCGGAGTTCCATCGCCATCTGCCGACGTACATTCGCCAGCGAGATCTCGAGCAGATCCTGTCGCTCTACGCCGTGGAGTCCGGAACCGGTCTACTCTGGGACGGCGCGAGTCCCGTCTATCCGAATCGCGAGGAAGAGATGATGCGCTGGGGCTCGGCGAACGGCCCCGAGCCGATGCGCGAGCGCTATCAACACCTCCTGGATCTCTTCCCCACCGTCGACAAGGCGGAGCTCAGGATTCATCGCATCTATTGGGAACAGCCGGACGCGCAGGGCTATCCCGCGGAGGTGCGTCTCATCGTGCGCGGCACGCGCGCGGATGGCTCGCTCGCGCAGCTCGACCAGCGCATGCACGTTCACCTCGCCGAGCGCGGCAACGACTGGCGCATCACTCAGGAAGAGGTCGTCGCGCGCGAGCTCGTGTCGCGGCGCAAGCCGCGCTTCGTGGAAGCGACGAAGGAAGCCGGCATCACCAACAAGCATACCAACGTCGGTTCTCCGGTGTTCCGCATGATCGACGGCACGTCCAGCAGCGCAGGCAGTGCGGTGGCGGACGTCGACGGCGACGGCTGCGAGGACCTCTTCCTCCCCGGCTCTCCCGAGGCCACGCTGTACAAGAACAACTGCGACGGAACGTTCACCGACGTCACCGCGCGCTCCGGCATCCCCCAGCCGTTTCCGTCGGTCGCCACCGGCGCGGTCTTCTTCGACTACGACAACGACGGCCGGCCTGACCTCTTCGTCGCCGCGGTCAAAGGCGGCAATCGCTTGTTCCACAACGTCGCCGGCAGCGATGGCGCGCCCCGCTTCGTCGACGTCACCGAGAAGGCCGGGATCCCCAGCGGCGAGTGGTCGAGCATGGCGGCGGTCGCCGACTACGACCGCGACGGGTTTCTCGACGTCTACGTCGTGCGCATGGGCGACTACGAGAATACGACCCCGAAGCCGAACTACGAGGCGAAGAACGGCCTCGCGGGCGAGCTGCTGCACAACAACCGCGACGGCACGTTCACCGAGGTCACGTCTCGCGCCGGCGTCGGCGACAAGGGCTGGGGCTTGGCAGCCGCCTGGGGAGACTACGACAACGACGGCTACCCCGATCTCTACGTCGCCAACGAGTACGGCTTCTCCACGCTCTACCACAACCGCGGTGACGGCCGGTTCGAGAACGTCGGCGAGAAGGCGGGCGCGAGCTTGCGAACGGCGGCCATGGGCGTGGCCTGGGGCGACTACGACGGCGACGGCAACATCGACATCTACGTATCGGCCATGTACGCGAACTCGCGCTGGGCGCTCTTCCACCCGGACTTCGAGGCGCCGATCCCCTGGTACTTCCGCTTGCTCGGCTTCTTCACCCCGGAGGTGAAGCGGCGCTCCGACGAGATCGTCGACCACCTCACCCGCGGCTCCACGCTGCTCCACAACAATGGCGACGGTACCTTCACCGACGTCTCCGAGACGGCGGGCGTGCGCGACACGCAATGGGGATGGGGTGCGGAATTCCTCGACTACGACAACTCCGGGCGGCTCGACCTCTTCTCCGAGAACGGTTTCGTCACCGGAGAGATCCCCGACGACGTTTGAATGGACATGTTCGAAGGCGTCGGTCGACGCCTAGACCAGACCGCCGGCTCGCTGGTGTCGATCGGCGCGCACAGCCTGAACGGGCGGGAGCGCAAGGTCCTGTTCCGCAACAACGGCGACGGCACCTTCACCGACGTAGCGTTCGTCAACGGCGTCGCGCGTCAGGAGGACGGCCGAGGCCTGACGATCTTCGACTACGACAACGACGGCCAGATGGACCTCCTGCTGCGCAACTACAAGCAGCCCACGCAGCTCCTGAAGAACGTGGGAGTCCCCGGAAACTGGATGGAGCTCAAGCTCGTCGGCGAGACCTCCAACCGCGACGCGGTGGGCGCGAAGATCCGCTTGCGCACCTCACGGGGATGGCAGACGCGGGTGGTCACCGCCGGCTCCGCGTACCTCTCGGAGCAAAGCCTCATCCAGCATTTCGGTCTGGGCCCCGACGATCGCGCGATGGAGATCGACGTCACCTGGCCCTCCGGGGCCACAACGCACTTCCGCGAGCTGGCAGGGAACCATCGCTACACGATCACCGAGAATTCCCCTTCGCCGATCCCCTGCACGCGTCCGGCCTGCCCGAATTGACGGGCTCCTCCGCGCCGACCGTGCGCCCGGCTGGAAAGTCCATGCGCTGCGCGGGGCTCAGCCGCTTGCGTCTCGGCACGGCCCCCCGTCTACCCCGCGACGGCGCAAGGGCTCAAGCTCGCCGAGCCGAAGCCGCATGGACCCGCCGGTTCCTCGCATACTATAGCCTCCCGGTGTCCCCGCTCCCCGAGGAGATCGACGCGCAGCCGCGGCTCTCGACCGGCTCGCTGCTGGTCCGCGCCACCCGCCTGCCGTTCCTGACGGCGACGCTGGTGTCGGTGTTCCTCGGCTTGGCGATCGCCGCGCACGATGCGCCGTTTCGCTGGGACTTGGCGATCCTCACGACGATCGCAGCGTGCGCCGTTCATCTCGGGCTCAACGTCGCCAACGACGTCTTCGACACGCTGAGCGGCGCGGACGCGGCCAACCCCACGCCGACGGCCTTCAGCGGCGGATCCCGGGTCATCGTCGACGGGCTCGTCTCCGTCCCGCAGATGGTCGCGCTCGGCGCCGTCTGCTACGCCGTCGGGCTCGGCATCGGCCTCTACCTGGCGATCGAGCGCGGCTTCTGGCCGCTCTTCTCGATCGGCGCCGCCGGCGCCTTCATCAGCATCGCCTACACGGCGCCGCCGTTTCGCCTGGTGCATCGCGGCCTCGGCGAGATCGCCGTGGCGCTCGGCTTCGGCCCGGTCATGACGCTCGGGGCCTACTCCGTGGGGGCGCAGCGCCTGTCGTGGGAGGCGGCCTACGCCTCGGCGCCCGTCGGCATCCTGATCGCCCTCGTGCTCTACGTGAACGAGGTGCCGGACCGCCGCGGCGACGCGCTCGCCGGCAAGCGAACGCTGCCGGTGCGGCTGTCGCGCGAGGCGATCGTCGGCGGCTACGGGGGCGCCGCGGCGGTCGCCTTCGCGCTGATCGTGCTGGGCGCGGCGAGCGGCGTGATGGCGCGCCCGTCCATCGTGGCCGTGGCGGCGGCGCCGCTGGCCGTGTCCGTCTATCGCGGACTACGCACGGGATACGACGATCCGTCCGCGCTGGTGCCGGTGATGGCGCGGAACATCCAGCTTCACCTCGCCACCGGGCTCTTGCTGATCGCCGGATACCTCGTCGCGCTGCTCGCGCGCTGAGCCCGCCGCGATCAGCGGACGACCAGCACCGGACAGTGCGCGTGGCGGATCACGCGCTCCACCACGCTGCCGAGGAAGAAGTGCTTGACTCCCGTGCGGCCGTGCGTGGCGATGACCAAGAGATCGGCGTGCTCCTCTTGCGCCAGACGCAGGATCTCGGTGATCGGCTCGCCGTGCGTCACTTGCGCGCGATGCTTCACCTGCGACAACGGAGGGTCTTTGGGCACGCGCTCGAGGAGGGCTTTCTGCGCGTGCTCCTCCGCGAGCCGGCGCTGTTCCGGCTTGAACAGCTCGGACGCCGAGTAGTGCGCGTAGAGCGGGCTCGGCGTGGGCGGCGTCTCGATCACGTGACAAAGCACGACCTCGGCGCCGTGATCGGCGCCGACGCGGAAGGCGTGCCCGATCGCCGCGTCCCCGAGCTCGGAGAAATCCGTCGTGACCAGCACCCGCTTGAAGTCCTCGTACATAATGTCCCCTCAGTCAGTCGTGGGTGATCAGCAACGTGGCTACGCCGCTCGGTTCCCCGTTCACGGTAGAGACTCGCGTCCCAGGCTTGCGCCCGGCGCGGACTTCGGTGACGTCGAATCCCTCGCGCACCAGACGGCGTCGCGCCGCTTCGATGTTCGCCGTTCGATAAGAAACGCCCCACAGGCGGTCCTCGCTCTCGCGATCCGTAGCCGTCAGAGGCGCGGCGAGCTCCACCGTCACGCCGCCGACGCGGAAGAAGAGGAGCCGCATCCCCCATTGCGGGAAGCTCTTGTCGAGGGCAAGCCGCAAGCCGAGCTGTCGCCCGTAGAGATCGGAGGACCGATCCGGATCGGAGGTACGAACCACCACGTGATCGCAACCCGAGATCGCCGATGCCGCGTCCTCGACGGGCACCGCGCCCGGCAACAGGTCGGCCGCCGAGCGGTGCTCGATGGCGAACAAGGTGACGCCGCGCGTCTCGGCGGGAGGCAGAAAGACGTTACGCCAGCGCCGCTCGATGCCCTTCGTGCTCTCCGTTCCCGAGCCTTCCGCCGGCGCCGGAGCCGACAACCCGCGCTGCCGGAACTCTTGCGCGGCCGCCGCCGCATCCGGGGTGCCGAATGCGAGCGCGAAGAGCCCCTCGCCGCGTCCTTCGATCCACTCGGTCAACGGAGCAGTGAACGAACCGGAGCCGCACGGGGCGAGGAGCTCCACGTAGAGGTTGTCGAGGCGAAAAAGCACGTTGGCGGTGCCGTACGCGGGATGCAAACCGCGCCACGACGGGCGGCGACCGAGCAGGCGGGTCTGTACCTCGGTGGCGGCATCGAGGTCGCGTACCGCGATGACGATGTGATCGAGCGCGGCGAGCATCGGCTCCACGACCATTAGCCGTTCAACGCGCCCTTCGCCATGCGTTGGCGACCCTCGCCGGCGCCATGCTAAAAATTGTCGGAAGCCGCCAACGCACGGGGCCGGAGAAAGACCATGGGCATCCGCGACTTCCTCAAGAAACAGTTCGTCGACGTCATCCACTGGACCGAGGAGGCCGACGGCGTGCTCGCCTACCGGTTTCCGATGCAGGACTTCGAGATCCAATACGGCGCCCAGCTCACGGTGCGCGAATCACAGATGGCGGTGTTCGTCGACGAGGGAGAGATCGCCGACGTCTTCGCCCCGGGACGACGCACGCTCACCACGCAGACGCTGCCGCTGCTCACCAACCTCAAGAACTGGGACAAGCTCTTTCAGTCGCCGTTCAAATCCGACGTCTACTTCTATTCGACGCGTCTGCAGTTGAACCAGAAGTGGGGCACGCCGAACCCGATCACGATCCGCGACAAGGAGTTCGGCGCGGTGCGCCTGCGGGCCTTCGGCATTTATTCGTACAAGATCGCCGATCCGAAGGCGTTCTATCTCAACGTCAGCGGCACGCGCGCCGTCTACACGGTCGACGACCTCGAGGGGCAGCTGCGCAACACGATCGTCGCGTCGATCACCGACCTGTTCGGCGAGTCCGGCATCGCCTTCCTCGACATGGCGGCGAATCAGCAGGAGCTCGGCGCGCTGCTCGAGACGAGAGTCGAGCCGATGTTCCAGCAATACGGGCTCTTGCTCGATCGATTTCAGGTCGAGAACGTGTCGCTGCCGGAGGAGCTGCAAAAGATCCTCGATCAGCGGATCGGCATGGGCGTGGTCGGTGACATGGGCCGCTATGCACAGTTCCAAACCGCGCAGTCGATTCCGGTCGCCGCCGCCAACCAGGGCGGTGCGGCGGGCGTCGGAGCGGGCCTCGGGGCCGGAGTCGCCATCGGGCAGACCATGGCGGCGGGCATCGGCGCCGCCGCGCAGAGCGCGAAGCCCGCTGCCGAGGCCGCCGGCGAGGTGACCTCTGCCATCGAGAAGCTCCACGAGCTGATGACCAAGGGGATTCTCACGCAGCAGGAGTTCGACGCGAAGAAGACCGAGCTCTTGAAGAAGCTCGGGTAGCCGGGCTCAACCCGGAGCTCGGCGAAACGCCGGCAGCACCTCGCGCGCGAACAGCTCGAGCGCACGAGTCCCCTTCGCAGGGTCCATCCCCGGGAGCTGCGTGCTCATGATGAAGTGGGTGCAGCTCCGATACTCCCGGCGGAAGCGCTCGAGCTTCTCAGCCACCTGATCAGGCGTGCCGATCATCACGGCCCGGCCGAAGCCCGATCGGCGAATGTCCGCCGGCCGCTCGACCGTCCACATCGCATCGTCTCCGGGGACATCGTTGGCCTCGCCGAGGATCCGTCCGTAGTACTGCATCATGCTGAAGATGTGCTCTTCGGTCTCTTGCCACGCGCGATCCTCGGTCTCCGCCACGTAGACCATGCGGAGCTGGGCGATCGAGTACTCTGCCGCGTCGCGACCGCACCGCCCGAGCTCGTCCAGGTACCAGGGCGCCGGATCGGGCCCCAGCGTGGCCATCAGGTGGCACCCCGTGCGGGCGACGCGTCGCACCGCCTTCTCGGCGCGTGCGCCGATCCACAGCGGCGGACCCGGCTGCTGCACCGGGCGCGGCGAAAGCGCGAGATCCTTCACCCGCGTGAAACGACCGTCGAACGTCACGCGCTCTTCCTTCCAAAGCCTCTGCAAGAGCTCCACGCCTTCGGCCAGTCGCGCCGACCGCTCCGCGCGGGGCATGCACAGCGCCGCGAACTCGTCGTGCGAGTAGCCCTGGCCGACGCCGAGGTCGAAGCGGCCATTCGAAAGGATGTCGACGCAGGTCGCGTCTTCGGCGACGCGCACGGGATGATGGAACGGCAGCAGCAAGACGAACGTGCCGATGCGGATCCGCGAAGTGCGCGCGGCCACTGCAGCGGCCGTGGTCAACAGCGAGGGGTTGTAGCCGTCCGTCGTGAAGTGGTGCTCGGTCAGCCAGACGTCGTCGTACCCGAGCTCCTCGGCGCGGCAGATCTGGTCCACGATCGATCGATAGAGCTCGGGAAACGGACGGCGCCAGGGAAGCGGGTTGCGAAAGTCTTCCATGAAACCGAATCTCATCGGCACCTCCACGCCGTGCGGATGAAGCGAGCACGGCCGGCCCAAGCCAGACCGTCATCTATCTCGACTCGGCATCGTTCCGCCAGCCCGAGCCCGGCGCGCGGGCGACGGTGGACTTGCTCAACCCGCGAGCATACATAGGAGCCATGCAGAAAGATTCGAAGGCGCCGCGCAAAAGGGCGGCGCCGAGCAAGAGCGGCGCCTCCCGCAAGACCGCGCCGAGCGCCGCTCGACCCTCGCCCGCCAAGCCGCGAGCGGCCACGCCGTCAAGCGGCGCCCGGCGTGCGGTGTTCATAGACGTGGAGAATACCAGCAGCGAAGCCGCGTTGATCGGCGCGCTCGATCAACTGCAGATCGATCGCGTGACCGTCCCGACCGAGCTGGTCGCGGTCGGCAACTGGCGCGTCATCGGACAGCACGTCGCGCGCATGCTCGCGCAACGGGGCGCACGCTTGCTTCACACGGCGCCCGCGACGGGCGTCAAGGATTGGAGCGATCTATCGATCGCCGTGGCGGCGGGAATCTGGCTCGGCCGCGCCCAGCAGGGTGATCAGATCGAGATCGTATCCGCCGATCGCGCCTTCGACGCCGTCGCCGATGCCGCCGCGAACCTCGGCGTGACTTTCCGTCGCCTGACATACGGGCCGCTCTCCGGACTGGCGGAAGCGATCGCACCCGCCGAAGGCGATACCCCTCACCGGCGTAGTCGGCGAGGCGGGAGACGCCGGCGGCGCAGCCTTCCCGCACCCGCGCCGTGGGGCGGCGCGTCGGCACCCGAACCGGCGCGGCCCGTCGAAAGCGCGCGCGCGTTGCCCGCATCGTCCCAGGGGGTCGAGGCTACGAACGGCGTCTCCAAAGACATCCAGGGCGCGACTCCGGAGCAGATCATCGCCACGATCGCGCGCATCACGTCGCGGGCGCCGGAGCGCGGCGTGAACCTGGACCTGCTGATCAACGCGCTCAAGGCGGAGGGCTTCGGCCGACCTGCGGGGTCGCCGAGGCTGGTCACGCGGCTGCGCAAGATGAAAGACGTCGAAGTGAGCCCGACCGGGATGGTGCGGCTGGTGAGCTTGCCCCCCGGTCCGCTGCCGATCGACCTGCCGGCGATCGCGACCGCCGATCCTACGAAGGCGGTGATCAAGCCTTCGACTCCGACGCTACTCGCGCCTCCCAAGATCGACGGCAAGAAGCCGCGCCAGCGTGGCGGCCGTGGACGCCGCCGCCCGAAGGCCGAGTCGGCGCGCGCGACCGTGTCCCCGGCCAGTGAGGCCCAGGGCTGAGGAGGGCTAGAGCGGCGAGAGCTCGACGACCGGGATCACTCGCGTCGTCTTCTTCTGGTAGCTCGCGTACGGCGGGTAGAGAGCCAGCAGCTTCGGCCAGATCTTGCCCGCTTCGTCCGCGCCGAGCGTGCGGGCGCGATACTCGCCCTCGCTGCTGCCGGTCTCGACCTTCACCTCCGGATTCGCGGTGAGGTTCAGGTACCAGCCGGGGTGCGCATCGTTTCCCCCGAACGACGCTACGAGGTAGAGCTTCCCGCCGTCTTCGACGTAGAGGAGCGGCGTCGACGACTCGCGCCCGGTCTTGCGCCCGCGAGTCGTGAGCAAGAGCGTGCTGCGAAACGCTCCGGGGCCACTCGCCCCGAATCGACGGAAGAGGCTCGTGTGCACGCGGCTGAAACCGCGGATCGTAGCCTCGAGGAGCGGATGCATCTTCATGGCGAGCCTCCGAGCCGCCGAACGACGGCGGCGAGCCGTCCCGGAAAGTCGGACATCAGACCGTCTACACCAAGCCCGAGGAGCCGCGCCATTTCGGGCTCATCGTTGATCGTCCACACGTGTACCTCCAGTCCGCAGCGATGCGCGGCGTCCAGCGTCTCGGCGACCACCAACTCGACGTCGCCGACCCGCGGCGGAATCTGCAGCGCACGCGCGACCGGGGCATAGTCGCTCAGGCGATTCGTGAAGCAGCGCTCGAAGAAGTCGCGAGCTTCGCCGTACGCCGCGCTCGTCGGCACGTCGGGAGCCCTCTCACGGATGCGGCCCATGATACGGTCGTCTTCGGCAGCCAGCAGCACGCGATCGAGGGCGCCGTGGCGACCAAGCAGCTCCACCACGGCCGCTTCGATGGGCGGCTCGTGTTGCTTGATCTCGATGTTGAGGGGAACGGCGGCAAACGCTTCGACGACGTCTTCGAGCGACGGCACGCGCACGCCGCGCCCGCGAAACGGATGCGTGCCTTCGGCCTCGAAACGAAACCCGGCGTCGTGGCGCCGAACCTCCCTGAAGTCGAGCTCCCGCACCGCGCCCTCGCCGTTCGTCGTGCGCTCGAGAGTATCGTCGTGGATCACCACGACGACGCCGTCGCGCGTGGCATGGACGTCGAGCTCGAGAACGGCGGCCCCGTCGTGAAGCGCGCGCTCGAAGGAGACCAGCGTATTCTCCGGCGCCAGCCCGGCCGCGCCGCGGTGACCGAACAGCCGAGGGCGAGGTCCCGAGAAGTAGGCGCCGCGCGGCATGACGCCTGCAGGCATCTCCGCCCGCGGAGCGGGTGTCAATTCCTCGGCGGTCGCGCCGCGCTGGCGACCCGTACGTCGCTCGGCGCGGAGGCCAGCTGGCGCATCACGTCGTCGCGCACGCGCGCGAACTCACTACTGTAACGCGCAGGAAGCGGCGGGGAGGCCGGCAGCTTCACGGTCATCGGGTTCACGTAAACGCCGCTCCGCCAAAGCGCGAAGTGAAGGTGCGGCCCGGTCGCCAGACCACTGGCGCCGACGCGGCCGATCATCTGCCCGACTTGAACGTGAGATCCCACACGCACGTTGCTGGCGATCGCTTGTAGATGAGAATAGCAAGACTCGATTCCGGACCCGTGGTCGATCTTGATGTGGCGACCCGAGCCCCCTTGCCACCCCGCGTACTCGACCCGCCCCGAGGCGATCGCTCGCACGGGCGTGCCCATCGGCGCCGCGAAGTCCACGCCGAGGTGCGGACGGTCGACGCCGAGCAGCGGATGGAATCGCGAGGAGGTGAATTGCGAGGTGATGCGAGTGAATTCCAGCGGATAACGCAGGAAGGAACGTCCGAACGACCTCCCCTGAGGAGTATAGTAGTTGCCGCCGTCGTCGTCCGCTTCGAAGTATACGGCGTCCCACCGCTTGCCGCCGACGACGATTTCGGCGGCGAGCACGCGGCCACCTTGGATCTTACCGTCGACGTCGCCCTTCTCTTCGTAGACGACTCCGAACGTGTCGCCCGCCTGGAGGTCCGAGGAGAAGTCGATTTCCCAGCCGAAGACATCGACCATCGCGGAGATCACCGATTCCGGGACTTTGCGACGCGTCGCCGCGGCGTAGAGGCTGGATTCGATCGTGCCGCCAACGACGCGGACGTCGGCCATGCGTGGCAGCCGCTCCACCTGCGCGGTGATGTCATCGCCGTCCTCACGCATGACGAGGGTCGACTCCGGCGTCAGCTCGTATTGCAAGCCCGAAAGCCGGTCGGTCCCGCTCGGCATCAGGAACGTGAAGCGATGACCCGCTTGAAGCCGCGCCAGGCTCACGTGTCGGCGGGTGGTCGCCGACCAGCGCGTCACCTCCTCGGCGCTCACCCCGACTCGGCGTAGGATACCTCCCAGTGTGTCCCCTTGCCGCACGACTTCGTGGACGTCGCGAAGCTCCGGGGCGGCGGTGCTGAGCTCGACCGGTTCGGCTTCCTCGGCGACCGGCAGCGGCGCCTGCACCGTGTTCGCCGCAATCTGCTGCTTCAAGTGCTCGAGCACCACGTCGTTGTCGATCCGGAAGTTATTCGAGGAGTCGGCCGACTTGACCGTCACCAGTGTGAGCGCCAGCAATCCGAAGGGTGCGAACAGAAGCCCTATCCGTATCGCCGACACCCGCACTCGCTCTGAGTGAGCGATTCTCCTCACGCTCCGCATGACCGACCCAGCTCTCGAGCTCTCAGGAGTCCGCGCAGGTGTGCCACAAGAGGATATTTTGTCAAGGAAAAACTCGCCAGTTGGCCGGTCTTTTGGCTGCCTGCGGTGGGCATCGCGGTACGTTGCGGGCCCGTGGGACGGGTGTTAATTCTCGACGGGCGGATGAAGCGCGCCCTGCTTGCCGTCGCTGCGCTGCTGGTCGTGGGAGGCCTCGCTCTGCGCTACGGCTTCGAAGCTCCTGCTCAATCGACCCGGCCCTCCGCTCGCGGCACCGATACGAATCGACGTCGTGCCGGGCGAGCCTTTCCGGACGACCGCAGCCAAGCTGGAGGCCGCCGGCCTAGTGCCGAGCGGGCGGGCGCTCGCCCTGTGGGCGCGCTTCGCAGCCGCGGATCGGCAAGTCCAGCACGGAGCCTATCTGTTCGTCGAGCCGCTCACGCCGATGGCGCTCGTCGAGAAGATGCGTTCGGGCGAAGCGATGATCATCCACGTTCTGCTCCCCGAGGGGGCGACGGCGCGTGATCTCGCGCTCACCCTCGACCACGACGGGCTCGGTCCCGCGGCGTCCTTTCTCGCGCTGACTCGCGACCCCGCCTTCGCCCGGTCGCTCGGCGTGCCGGCGGACGGCCTCGAGGGCTATCTCTTCCCGGACACCTATTTCTTTTCGCCCCTCGATGACGCGCAGAAGATCCTCGGCATGTTCGTCGGGCGCTTTCGCCAGGTTTTCACCCCCGAGATGGAAGCTGAGGCACGCCAGGCGGGGTTCAGCGTGCACCAGATCGTCACGTTGGCCTCGGTGATCGAAAAGGAAACCGGCCGCGAAGACGAGCGGCCGTTGGTTTCGGCGGTATTCAGGAACCGCCTGCGTCACGGGATGCCGCTGCAAGCCGATCCGACCGTCATCTACGGCATCGAGAACTTCGACGGCAATCTCACGCGCCGAGACCTCGAAACTCCCACGCCGTACAACACCTACACGGCACCCGGCCTCCCCCTCGGGCCGATCGCGAATCCCGGGCGTGCATCGTTGTTGGCCGCGCTTCGACCCGCCGACGTACCGTATCTCTATTTCGTAGCCCGGGACGACGGTTCCCACGAGTTCAATTCCAGCCTGGCTGACCACAACCGTGCCGTGAATCGTTACCAACGCTCGCGCCATGCGCGGGTGCAGGCGGGTTGAAGGACCGTGCCCCCGACGGACCCCTACCGGCTCATCGACGAGACCGCGCTGCGCAGACGCCGGCGTCGCCTCTGGAATATCTGCTTGCCTGCGTTGCCGCCGGCCGCGGCGCTGCTCGGCGCGCGCTACCTCGGAATCTTACCAGTAGAGCTCGGCGCGGCGGGGGTGATCGCCTTCGCGCTGCTCGCCCTTCACCTCACGGGGGTCGAGCTGTCGCGCGCGAGTGCGGCACGATTCCTCGACGTCGCGCTCGGAGCAAAGGACCACTTTCTCACGCTGGCCACCGCCGGAACGCATGCACAGTTGCTTCCGGTGGTCGCCGCCGAGGCCGCGACCCTCGCCGTCGCTCCCCCAGAGCTGCCGCCGACGAGCCGGCGCTCGCTCCTCGTGAGCTTCATCCTCTCGGTCGCAGGCTTCCTCTTGTTGTGGTCGCTGCCGCAAGTCGCGTCGTTTGCCGCAGCGGACGGCACTGACCTCGACCGCATCGCCGCGGCGCTCGAGGCTTCGGGGGACGCTTCGCTCGCGACGACACTCCGCGAAGTCGCGACTGCGCTCCGCGATCCGCATCGTTCCGGCAAGGAGAAGCTCGCCAAGATTGCCGCAGCCTTGCAGAAGATCGAAGACGCGCAGCGGAAGGGCGGACAAGCGAAAGGAAGCGGCTCCTCCGGCGGGGGCGGCAGCGGCGGGAAAGGCGAGCAAGGGGGCGAGAGCGGAACGGACAAAGGCCAGGGAGCCGGGAAGTCCCCGGGCACCACCGGCGCTCAGGGCGGAGCGGGCTCGGCGGGTGATGCCCGCGCGGAAGCCAAGCAGGAGCTCGGAAAGCTTGCCGAGCAGCTGTCCTCGGGTGCGGGCGAGGCCAAGGATCAGCAGCAGAGTCAGCAGGGCGAAAACTCGCAGCCGGCAGGGGGCGGGATCCAGGGACCCGAGAGCGGCGCCAAGGACCGCAAGCAATCCGAGCGCGACGGCACCGCAAATCAACCCGGGAAGAATCCCAACGAGTCGGGCGGCAACGAAAAGCCCGGCGGGAATCAGGGCCAGGCACAAGCGGAGCAAGGGCAGCAGGATCCGCAAAAGCAGCAGAACCAACAGAATCAGGCCGGCGCCGCAAACCAGGGCGGGGCCGGAGCGGACGGCTCGGGCCAGCACTCGACGTCCCAGGGGGACGTCAAGCCGCAGGAGCGCTTCTACAAGCCGGGCGAAGGCCCCGACGGCGGGATCGTCGACGGCCAATATGTGCGCGTGCGCGTGCCCGAGGAAGCGGGTCCGCTTCCCGGCACGGAGATCGTCGCCAAGCCGGGAGATGCGACTCCGATGACGCCCTACGGTAATGCGCCGCTGCCGCAGGCGGGCGCGCCAGGGGAAGTCGCGGCAGACCAACCCGTGCCACTCGAGTACCGCGATGCCCTCAAAAGTAGATCGCCGTGAGGGAGGACGTGATCCGATGAGCGAATCCCCAGGCGCCGCCGGCGCCGATACGCAGCGCATCGCCGCCTTCCGCGAGCGATTCGACGCCGTCGAACAGCAGGTCCACCGAGTCATCGTCGGCCACCGCGCGGTGCTGCGCAAAGTGCTTGCGGCCTTCTTCGCCGGCGGGCACGTGCTGCTCGAGGGCGTGCCGGGCCTCGGCAAGACGCTGATCGTGCGCTCGGTGAGCACGGCGCTCGGCCTCTCGTTCAAGCGCATTCAATTCACGCCCGATCTCATGCCCTCCGACATCATCGGCGCGCAGATTCTCACCGAGAGCGAAGGCGGCCGGCAGTTCCAGTTCCGCGCGGGACCGATCTTCGCGCACATCGTGCTGGCCGACGAGATCAATCGCGCGTCACCCAAGACGCAGTCGGCCGTGCTCGAAGCCATGGAGGAGCGACAGGTGACCGCGTTCGGGGAGACCTATCCGCTGCTCGAGCCGTTCTTCGTGCTCGCCACGCAGAATCCCATAGAGCTCGAAGGCACGTATCCCCTCCCCGAAGCGCAGCTCGATCGCTTTCTGTTCAAGCTGCTCGTCGAGTCGCCCAACCCGGAAGAGCTGAATCAGATCCTAGACCGCACGACGGCGGAGCGGCGTCCCGAGGTCGACACCGTATTCGTCGGCGACGCGGGTCGAGAGGCGATCGTCGACATGAGCCGGTTGGTGCGGCAGGTCGTGATCGCGCCGCCGATCCAGCAGTTCGTCGTCGGTCTCATCGGAGCCGCGACGCCGAACGGCGCGGGGTCGATCGCGGCCGTCCGCAACTACGTGCGGTTCGGGCCGAGCCCGCGCGCGGCCCAATCGGTCGTGCTCGGCGCCAAGGTCAACGCCCTCCTCGACGGCCGCGCGCACGTGAGCTTCGAGGACGTCACCGACGCGGTGTTGCCGGCTCTTCGCCATCGCTTGATCCTCAACTTCCAGGCCGAGGCCGACAACGTCACTGCCGACAGTCTGGTCGTCGAGGTGATGCGGAGCCTGCGCCGGCCGTGACCGCTTTTTCGCAGGCGTTTCTCGACCGGCTCGAAACCCTGCGGCTGCTCGCGCGCCGGCGCTTTCTCGGTCGGCGCAAGGGCACGCATCTCTCGGCGCGGCGCGGAACGAGCCTCGAGTTCGCCGACTATCGCAGCTACGCGCTCGGCGACGATCCCCGGATGGTCGACTGGGGGCTCTACGCGCGCACCGACCGGCTCTACGTCAAGGTGTTCCACGAGGAGGAGGACCTCTTCTCCTACCTGTTCGTCGACGCCAGCGCGTCGATGGCGCACCCGCCGGCCGACCGCAAGTACGAGTCGGCATGCGCGCTCGCCCTCGCGCTGTCCTACGTCGTGCTGTCGTCCGGGGACTCGCTGCGCTTGCATCGACTGCGAGCGGATCGCGCCGACGTCACGCCCTTCTACTACGGCCGCCGGCGGATGCTCGAAGCCCGCGAGTTCCTCGAGCGCGAGCCGCCCGCGGGGCCACTGCGACTGAAGGACGCGCTGGCTCCGCATTTGAGTGGGCTGCGCCGACCCGGCAAGGGCATCTTGATCTCCGACCTCTTATTCCCGCTCGCCGAGTTTCAAGCCGGCATCAACGTGATGCGGGCGGCTCGGCTCGACCTGTTGGTGATCCAAACGCTCGGTCAGGAGGAGCTGCTTCCCGCAACAGCCGGAGTGGAACGTCTCGTCGACGCCGAAAGCCACGCGGAAAGTGACGTCCGGCTGGACGAGCGCACCCGAGCGCTCTACCTCGCCAACCTCGCACGTCATCGTCGCGAGCTGCGGAGCTTCTGTAGCCGCGCGGGCGTGCAGTTCGCCTTCTACGATACCTCGACGGACGTCGAGGATTTCGTGCTCACGGAACTTCCGGCGCTGGGCTTGTTGCGCGAATGACGTCGGTCCTCGAGCTCGCGAACCCGGCGGGGCTTTGGTGGCTGGCCATCGTTCCGCTGTTGGTCGTCCCGTATCTGATCCGCCAGCGGCTTCGCCGGCGCCTCGTGCCCGCGCTCTTCCTCTTCGCCGGCGCCGAACCGGCGCAACGTTCGCGCATCGGCGGCCGCTTGCGCTTGCGTCCGCTGATCGTCCTGCAGCTCTTGGCGCTGCTCGCCGTCATCGCCGCGCTCTGCCGGCCCGTGCTACGCGCCACCGAGGTCCGCGCCGCCCTCGTGCTCGACAACTCCGCGAGCTTGCGCACCGTGGAGAGCTCGGGGGAGACGCGCTTCGCCGCCGCTGTCCGTGCGGCGAAGGACGAAGTCGCGCGGCATACAGCCACGTCGTGGGACTTCTTCGTGCTGTCTCCGGCGCCTCGCGAGGTCGGCACCAACCTCAGCGCAGCCGCGACGCTCGGCCTGCTCGCCGAGCTCCGCGCCGCTGAATGCGCACATCCGGACGAGTCGCAGTTGCGAGCGTTCTTCGAGCGGCTCGGACAACAGCGCTACGCGGGCATCTACGTCTTCACGGACCTCCGCGCGGCTTCCGTGCCGAACGTCTCCGTGACAGTGGTTGGCAGCCCGCAGCCCAACGTGGCGATCACCGATCTGACGGTCGTTCCCTCCCCCGTCGCGTCGGCACCGGCCTCGCTGAACGTGGCGGTGGACAACTTCTCGCCGCGCCCGTCGCGCGTGCCGATTCGGGTGCTCCGCGAGCACGGCGAGGAGCTGCGCAGCGCCACGCTCGAGGTGGGAGCGCACGGCTCCGCGGCGTTCGCGACCGAGGTTCCCGCGGAAGGTCGATTCACGGCTCGCATCGACGGCAAGGACGCGCTCTCCTTCGACGATGAGGCTTCGATCGCCGCGGTCGTCGGTGGCGAGCGGAGCGTCCTGCTCGTCGCCGACGATCCGCAGGGCCTGGATGCGCTCCAGAAGGTCCTCGGCTTCCGTCTCGAGGTGACGACGCCCGAGCGCTACCGTCCCGAGCTCGCTCGTGGTCGGGATCTCGTGATCTTCCATCGCTCGGCGCCGAACGCGCCGACGACCGGCTCGGCTCTCTATCTGCTGCCGCCGGCGGCGCCGTTTTTGCCGAGCACGGCAACGAAGGCCGACGCCCCTTCGATCGTGTTCCCGCAGCCGACGCATCCGATCGCCCGATACCTCAATCCGGAGGCGCTGCGGCCGCGCCGGGTCTTCACTCTGGGCGGCGTGCCGGGCTGGCAACCGCTCGCGGTGGCGGAGGGGGGCGCGGTCATCCTGGAGCAACCCGGATCCTCGCGTACGGTGGTCAGCGGAATGGACCTGCTGCCGTACCTCGGGGAGCGGAACCGACCCGTGTCGATTCTCACGCTGAATCTCTTGTCCTGGATGCTCCGCGGTACGACGGACGCAACGCAGGCCATGGAGCGAGGATGTGCGCCGGTCGGCCGCGCCGAATCGGACCTCGAGCATCCACGTTCGCTGCCGCTACCTGCCGACAGTTCGTCGGTAGCCGAACCCCGCGAGCGGCTGCACCCGCTGTGGCCTGCCCTGACGCTCTTCGCGCTCGCCGTGCTCGCTCTCGAAGCCTGGTTTCATCGAGACCGGGGACGACTCGCCTGGACACTGCGTGCGCTCGCTCTGTCGCTGATCGTCGGCGCTTGGCTCGATCCGATGCGGGCGGTGGCCGGCGTGGCGCCCGGCCCGCTCGCCCTCTTCGACGTCTCGCGGAGCCTGCTCGCAGAGACTCGGGAACGGGCGATCACCACGCTCGGCTTGCCGCGCAATGCACGGGTACTCGCCTTCGGCGGCCGCCCGGTCGCGACCACGCTCGACCACATCGCGGACGCCGCCACGGCCGCCGACGTCGAGGTGACCGACCTCGAGGCCGCGCTTCTCGCCGGCGCCGATGATGCGCCCGAGGGCGGCGCGGTCTTCTTGGTCAGCGACGGGTGGGAGACTCGCGGAGACGCGACGCATGCGCTCGATACGCTGCGGCGGCGCGGCCTCAGAGTTTTCCCCGTCGCACAGGCCCAATCGCTCGGCAACGACCTGGCGATCACATCGCTGACGTTGCCGCCGCGCGGCGCCTCCGGCAGCGCCGCTCGCGCCGAGGTCTTGTTGCGCAGCGACAACCACAAGGTGGTGCCGGCTCGCATCACCGTGCGGCAGGGATCGAAGGTGCTGGTGCGCGAAGAGGTGAAGATCCCGCCGGGCGACAGCGTCTTCGGTCGGCCCGTGCTGCTCAACGGCGAAGGCCTGACTGAGTTCACCGCAGAGCTCACGGCAGTGGATCCCGACACGGACACGGATCGCAGCAACGACGTGGCCAAGGCGTGGGTGGGGCTCGGCGGTGGCAAGCGAGTGCTGCTTCTCGGCCATGAGCGGCGCGACAATCGCGAGCTCGAGCACGCGCTCGCCGAGCGTGGCTTCCGCGTCACCTCCGCGGGGCGCGCCGACGGTGATGAAGCGCCCGATCCATCCCGATTCGCGGCCGTGATCCTCAACGACGTGCCTCTCGCCGAGCTGCCGACCGGCTATGCGGAGGAGCTCCGCGAAGCCGTGCGTGGTGGAAGCGGGCTCGCCATGGTGGGGGGACCGCGAAGCTTCGGGCTCGGCGGCTATCGCGGGTCCGCGGTCGAAGAGGCGTTGCCGGTGCGTATGAAGGAGCGCCGGCGCGAAGAGCCGAGCAACGTCGTCGCGCTCGTCATCGACAAGTCGGGCAGCATGCGCGACGAATCGCGGATCCTCTATGCGCGCGAAGCGGCTCGCCAGCTCGTCGATCACCTGAAGGACCATGACCGGATCACCGTGATCGGCTTCGACCGCGAAGCGTTCACGATCGTGCCGCTCGACGACGTCGGGGCGATCCGCGAGGAGTTCGACCAACGCATCGACCGCCTCAAGCCTTCGGGCGGGACTCGGCTCTATCCGGCTCTCGTCGAGGCGAGACGCCAGCTGGTCGGCGAAGAGGCGCGCCGGCGTCACATCATCGTACTTTCCGACGGCCTCAGCGAGGATGCCGAGACGTCGGGGGGGCGGAGGCTGTACTACGATTTGGCGCTCGGGCTCGCCGAACAAGGCGTGACCATCTCCACGATCGCGCTCGGGCACGACGCCGATACGGATTTTCTCGAGCGCCTCGCTTCCTACGGCCGCGGAGCGTTCCACGAGACCGCGGAGGCCTCGAGCCTTCCCGAGATCGTGCTCGGTGAATTCGAGACCCAGGGGCGCGAGAAGACGCTCACCGAGCGTGAGCTGCGACCGCTGCCGGTCCAGGAATCTCCGCTAGTCGCAGACGTCGCACGGACCGATCCGCACTGGCCGATGGTGCTCGGGCTGGTGGAGACCGAGCTCAAGCCGCAGGCCCGGCTCGACGTCGGCGTCGCCGGATCCGACGCGCCGCTGATTGCGTCGTGGGAATTCGGGCGCGGGCGCGCGGCGGCGGTGACGACCGACGCCGACGGGCGGTGGTCCGATCGCTGGATCCGTTGGGAGCAATGGAGCCGGCTATGGAGTGACGTGCTGCGCTGGCTGGTTCCCGAGGCCCGCGTGCCTCAGGCGCGCTTCGCGCTCGCCTACCACGACGGCGCGCTGGAGGTCGACTACAGCCGATTCGAAGAAGAGTCTGGGGGCGGCGCGACCGCGCGCATCAGCGCACCGGATGGACGGATGACGGAGGTACCGCTCGCCCGCACGGCTCCCGGCCACTTCCACGGTCGCTTGGCGACGCGCGCGGCAGGCGACTATCGCATCGAAATCCGCGGCTCGCGGGGAGTGATCACGGATCCACCGCTCGGCTACACGATCACGCCGTCGGCCTCCGGGGAACGCCCGCGGCGCGAGCCCAATTGGCCCCTCCTCGAGACGCTCGCGGTGCGTACCGGTGGTCGGTCGAATCCGCCTCAAGGGGACGTTGCGGCGGCTCCTGCGCCGACGCGTTCCGTGCCCATCGCGCCGCAGCTCCTCGGGGCAGCGGCCTTGCTGTTTCTCGGCGAGCTGATCGCGCGTCGCGTGCGCGGCGATTGAGCCGTCCGCGCTCGCGCGCGGCGCTCCCGCGGCCGAGCGGCGTGCCCTCCGCGATTGCTCTTCGCCTTATTTTCGCCTAGGATATTCCTCGCATGCCCACGCTGACCAAGCGCCAGAAAGAGATCGTCGACTACCTCGACGACTACATCGCCGAGCACGGTTACGCGCCTACGCTCGAGGAGATCGGCGCGCGCTTCGGCCTCTCCTCACCGGCGACGGTGCACAAGCACCTCACGAACCTCGAAGGAAAGGGCCTGCTACGGCGCAAATGGAATCACAGTCGCGCGCTCGAGCTCGTACCGCAGAAGCGCAAGGCGGCGGCGATCGAGCTTCCCCTGCTCGGACGAGTCGCTGCGGGCAAACCGATCGAAGCGATCGAAACCCCGGGCACGCTCGCGGTTCCCGAGGAGCTGGTACGGCGCGAGAACAGCTACGTGCTGCGCGTCAAGGGTGATTCGATGGTCGAGGACGGGATCCTCGATGGTGACTTCATCGTCGTCGAGGAACGGCCGTCGCCGGAAAACGGGGAGACCATCGTCGCGCTCGTGAACGGAGACGCCACGGTCAAGCGCTTCTTTCGCGAAAGGAACGGCAAAGTTCGGCTCCAGCCCGCGAACCAGCGTATGGCGCCGATGCTCGTCAAGGAGCGCGAGTTCAGCAGCCGCGGTCGCGTGGTCGCCGTGCTGCGCAAGTATCGTTGAGCGCGACGAACGATGGCCGGGCGTGGCAGCAAGCTGCTACGATGCCGTCGATGTCGGTCCTGTTCTTCGATCTCGACAACACGTTGTACCCGCGCAGCCTCGGCGTGGTCTCACGGATCGATCGGCGCATCAACGAGTACCTCGAGCGGCGCGTCGGCATCCCGGCCACGGACGTCGATGCGTTGCGGCGCCGTTTTTGGGCCGAGCACGGCACCACGCTGCGAGGACTGACCATCAGCCACGCGGTCGATCCCGACGACTACCTCGCCTACGTGCACGACATCGAGCTCGAGGATCTCTTGGAGCCCGCCCCCGCGTTGCGCGAGCTCCTGGAATGCATTCGGGAACGCAAAGCGGTCTTCAGCAACGCTTCACGAGCCCACGCGGAGCGGGTGCTGCGACGGCTGGAGCTCGAGGGGTCGTTCGAGGTGATCATCGGTCTCGAAGACCTCGGCTATGTTCCGAAGCCGCAGCCCACGGCCTTTCGCGCGGCGCTCGACCGCCTCGGCGCCTGCGCCGAGGATTCCACGCTCATCGATGACCTGCATCCGAACCTCGCGACCGCCAAGCGACTCGGGCTGGGAACGATCTGGGTGGGAGGCGAACGAGATCCTGGGGACGAAGCCGTCGACCACGTGGTGGCGGACATCTTCGGCATCGAACCCATCTTCCGCACCGCCTGATCGCCGATGTTCACAGGCTTCGGGCTCTACGTTCACATTCCCTACTGTCTTACCAAGTGCCCGTACTGCGACTTCAACGTTCGCGCCGGGCGGTCGTGGCCAGAGACCCGTTACGTCGAGGCGCTGCGCGGCGAGATCGAGCACGCCGCACGAATCGCGCCGTTCGCGGGCAAGCGGCTCGAGACCATATTCGTCGGCGGCGGCACGCCGTCGCTCTTCTCGCCCGATTCGGTCGAGCGCGTGCTCGCGACGGCGCGCAGCCTGTTCGAGACGGGGGACCTCCTCGAAGTTTCTCTCGAGACCACGCCTGATTCGATCAGGACATCGACGCTCGCCGGCTATCGCCAGGCCGGCGTCAATCGCCTGTCGATCGGCATCGAGTCCTATCGGCCGGCGCTCTTGAAGCGACTTGGCCGGCTGCAGACCGCGGCACAGACGACGGAAGCCGTGTCCCTCGCGCGGCGCGGCGGCTTCGAGAACGTCAACGTCGACCTGATGTTCGCCGTCCCCGGGCAAACCCTCGCCGACTGGCGCCTCGATCTCGAGCGGGCGATCGAGGACGGCCCCGAGCACGTCTCCGCCTACAACCTGACCTACGAGGAAGGCACGCCCTTTTTCGCGCTGCGCGATTCGGGAGCGATCGTCCCGCTCGACGACGACGTCGAGGCCGCGATGTTCGAGGAAGCACGCGAGCGTCTGGGAGCAGCCGGCTACGTCGCCTACGAGGTATCGAACTACGCGCGTCCCGGCTTCGAGTCTCGTCACAACCTGAACTATTGGAGAGCGGGGGCCTATCTAGGTGTCGGCGCAGGCGCTCACTCCCACGAGCCCTGCGGCACGCGAGCGAGGCGATGGTCGAACGAGAAGGACCCCGAGGCCTACCTCGCGCGCGTACGGGCCGGCGGCGTCGCCGTGGCGGCCGAGGAGCTGCTCGAAGCGCACAGCGCCGCGGGCGAGTTCGTGTTCCTCCACTTGCGCACCCACGATGGACTCGCCGAGGAGAGCTTCACGGCCCGGTTCGGAACGACTCTCGAGGAGGTGTTCCCCGAGACGCGCCAGCTGCTCGGCGACGGCTTGCTCGAGCGACGAGGGTCGGGGCGCATCGCACTCAGCCGCCGAGGACTGCTCCTGGCCGACGCGGTGTTCACGAGCTTCGTCTAGACCTTCGCTCTAGTGGTCGGAATCGGTTATTGAGGAGGAGCACGTTCTCCTGTTACCTCCCGCCGATGAACAACTCCCGCATTCCTTCGCGGATCGCTCGCATCGAAGAGCTCGCCTACAACTTGTGGTGGAGCTGGAACGCCGAGCCCCGCGCGCTGTTCGAGATGCTCGATCCCGCGCTTTGGGATGATACCGAGCACAACCCGGTCAAGCTCCTAAACGACATCCCGGCGCAGCACCTCGCCAAAGTGGCCGCCGACCCCGCGTTCCTCAAGCGATACGACGCCGTGATGCACGCCTTCGACGAGATGCTGGAGGGCGGCGAGACGTGGTGCCCGAGAGAGCGGAGCGAGCTCGCGCAGCAGACGATCGCCTACTTTTCCGCGGAGTTCGGCCTGCACAACTCGCTGCCCATCTACAGCGGCGGTCTGGGTGTGCTCGCCGGCGATCATTGCAAGGAAGCGAGCGACCTTGGTGTGGCGCTCGTCGGGGTCGGGTTCATGTATCCGCGCGGCTACTTCCACCAGCGGATCTCGAGCTCGGGCTGGCAGGAGCAGGCCATCGAGGTCATCAACTGGGGAAATGCGCCGATCCGGCCGGTGCGAAACGCCGAGGGAAACCGGGTCCAAGTGGCCGTGGAATTCGCGGCGCGGGTGGTGCACGTCGCGGCGTACGAGGTTCGCCTCGGGCGCGTGCGTCTGTTGCTGCTCGACACCGACCTCGAGGCGAACGATCCGTGGGACCGTGAGACACCCGCCCGCCTCTACGGCGGCGACCAGCGCACGCGCATCGCTCAGGAGATCCTGCTCGGCGTCGGAGGCGTGCGCTTGCTGCGCGCCCTGGGGATCGAGCCGGTCATCTGGCACGCCAACGAAGGCCACGTCGCTTTCATGATCCTCGAGCGTTTGCGCGAGCTGCTCGTCGCCGGCACGTCCTTCGAGGATGCCCTGGCGCGGGTCCGCGCCGCCACGGTGTTCACGACGCACACGCCGGTCCCTGCGGGTCACGACGCGTTTCCGTTTTCCCTGCTCGAAGACTCGCTGCGCGGGTATTGGGACGGCATCGAGCCGTTCAAGGAGCAATGCTTTGCCCTCGGTGAGAACGCCGAGCCTTGGGGCAAGAGCTTCAACATGACGGTGTTTTCGCTACGCTGCGCGGACCGCCGAAACGCCGTCAGCGAGCTCCACGCCAAGGTGTCGCGGCGCATGTGGCGGGGCATCTTCGACGACGGCAACGACGACGAGGTGCCGATCGAATCGGTGACCAACGGGGTGCACGTGCCGAGCTGGGTCGCGCCGCGTCTGCGCACGCTACTCAGCCGCACGCTCGGACCCGACTGGCTCGCCCGGCACGACGATGCGGCGGTGTGGGAGGATCTGGCCAACGTACGCGACGACGAGCTCTGGCGCGTTCACCTTCAGCTCAAGCGGGCCTTCGTCGGTCTGATTCGCGAGCGGGCGCGGCTTCGCTGGATGCGCGGGCTCACAGAGCCTGCGCAACTGCTAGCGGCAGGCACGCTGCTCGACCCCGAAGCGCTCACCATCGGCTTCGCCCGCCGCTTCGCCACCTACAAGCGGGCAACGCTCATATTCCACGACGTGGATCGCCTGTTGCGCATGCTCGACGACCCCTGGCGACCGTTACAGATCGTCTTCGCCGGCAAGGCGCATCCGGCGGACGATCCCGGCAAGCACCTGATCCGCGAGGTCTACGAGCGAGCTATCGACCGCAAGCTCGGCGCGCGCATCGCCTTCGTCGACGACTACGACCTGCACGTCGCCAAAGCGATGGTGGCCGGCGTGGACGTGTGGATGAACACGCCGCGCCCGCCGATGGAGGCGTGCGGCACGAGCGGCCAGAAGGCGGGCCTGAACGGCGTGCCGCATCTCTCGGTCCTCGATGGGTGGTGGTACGAGGGCTATCGCGGCGGCAACGGCTGGTCGTTCGGCCCGGAGCGCCGTGAGGTCATCGAGCAAGACGACGCGCTCGATGCGGGAGAGCTCTACCGCGTTCTGTCCGAAGAGGTGATTCCGCTCTACTACGCCCGCGACTCGGACAATGTGCCACGCGGCTGGGTCGAGCTCATGAAGGAAGCGATGCGCTCCGTAGCGACGCGGTTTTCGGCTCGCCGCATGGTGAAGCAGTACGTCGACCAGCTCTACCTCCCGGCGCTGCGCGCCGCGGTGCCCGAGAAGCCGCCACGTGCCTGAGGCGGGATCGCCGGCCGCGCCGGCCCTTCGCCCGCGGGTGCTTCGCTGGTACCGTCGTCATCGCCGCGATCTGCCGTGGCGAAAGACTCGCGACCCTTACGCGATCTGGGTCGCCGAGACGATGCTCCAGCAGACACGCACCGAGACCGTGCTTCGCTACTTCGCTCGGTTCCTGCGACGCTTCCCGACGGTGGATGCGCTGGCGCGAGCGCCAGAGAGCGCGGTACTGACGTATTGGTCGGGCCTCGGATACTATTCGCGCGCACGGAACTTACACCGAGCCGCCCGGCGCATCGTCGCGGTGCATGCGAGCCAGGTGCCCGCCGACGCGCGCGCGCTTCGCGCGCTGCCGGGCGTGGGACGATACACGGCCGGCGCCGTCGCCAGCATCGCCTTCGGCCTCTGCGAACCGGTGCTCGACGGCAACGTCGCGCGTGTGCTCTCGCGTCTGTTCGGCGTGCGCGGCGACCCGCGCGCGAGCTCCGTGCAAGCGCGGCTCTGGAAGCTCGCGACCGGCCTGGTACACACCCGTGCACCCGGAGACTGGAACCAGGCATTGATGGAGCTCGGCGCCACGCTGTGCGCAGCGCGGAAGCCAACCTGCGCGCGCTGCCCGATGCGCCGGGAGTGCGTCGCCCACCGCGCCGGCGCGGTCGACGTCATCCCCGGACGCGGGCGGCGGACGGTGACGCGACGGGTGCGCCGCTCCGCTCTCATCGTCGAGCGACGCGCCAAAGTACTGTTGATGCGGCGAGATACCGGCCGACTGCTGCGCGGGCTCTGGGAGTTTCCCGCGATCGAAGCCGCCGAGCGTGAGAACGGCGACACAGCGGCGCGGCGTCTGCTCGCCGAGCTCGGGATCCCCGGCACCCAACTGCGGTTTCAGGAACGCATCCGCCACACGATCACGAATCGCAGAATCGAGACCATCGTGTTCCGCCTCCGGCTCGGCAGGGACGTCGCTCGCCCCGGGCCTTCGGCTCGCTGGTTTCGTCCGAGTGAGCTCCGCGGCGTGCCGCTTTCGTCCGTCGGCTTGCGCATCGCGGGAGGGCTGGGAGCGTCCCCCTGACGTGTGTGTTTCCCTACATGTATCGACGCGATCTCAGCTCGCGAGCGAAGGATTTGCGGCCGGTGACGCGCGTACCCTACAATCGTCAATCTAGGGCGAGGACGAGGCGAATCATCCCTCGTGCTCCACGAATCCAGGTAGGTGCCGTTCTTTGATGACGATCGCACGTGAGAGCGCAGGCAACGCCCGGCTCTCGGTCGTCGTGCCCGCCTACAACGGCGGAACGGCGCTGAGCGAGTGCCTCGCAGCGCTGCGAAGCTCCGTGGGACCTGACGACGAGGTGCTGGTGGTCGACGACGCCTCGACCGACGACACGGCGGCGCGAGCCGAGGCGTGCGGCTTTCGGGTCATTCGCCTGCCCCGCAGGCTCGGCCCCGCAGGGGCGCGCAACGAGGGAGCTCGGCGAGCCCGCGGCGACGTGCTGTTCTTCGTGGATGCGGACGTGGTGCTGGCAGCCGATGCGCTGGAGCGGGTCGCGGCGACCTTCGCGGACCCCACGATATCGGCGACGTTCGGGTCCTATGATTCACGCCCTCGCGCCGCGGGCATCGTCTCTCAGTACCGCAACCTACTCCATCATTTCGTTCATCAGAACGGCAACTCCGAGGCCTCCACCTTTTGGGCGGGATGCGGGGCCGTGCGTCGCACAGCGTTCGCCGAGGTCGGCGGGTTCGACGAAGCCCGATATGACACCCCCTCGATCGAGGACATAGAGCTCGGCGGCCGGTTGCGCCGCGCTGGGCACCGCATCGTGCTCGACAAGCAGCTCCAGGGCACTCATCTAAAGCGGTGGACGCTGCGCTCGATGGTCGGCACCGATCTCTGGCGGCGGGCAATCCCGTGGTCGCGGCTGATCTTCGAGCGGAGCGAGTTTCCGACCGATCTCAATCTCAAAGCGGCGCAGCGCGCGAGCGTTGCATTGACGGGCCTCGCCGCGGTCTTCCTGGGGCTTGCCGCGTGGCGACCGGGATTTCTGCTCGCGGCGATCGCTGCCATCACCGGAGTGGTCGCGCTGAATCGGAGTCTCTTCGGCTTTCTGCTGCGCGAGCGCGGAGTCGCGTTCGCAGCATGGTGTTTGCCGCTTCACCTCCTCCACTACTTGTGCAGCGGGTTCGGCTTCGTTCTCACCCGTGTGGAACTGCTTCTTGCCGGCCGCTTGGCGACGGAGCCAGGTCTGAAGCCCGGACGATCGACGCCCGATGGGCGTTGACGCGGCCAGGGCAGAGGGCAGCCCCAGCCCGGTGCCGAGTACGGACGAGGCGCGCGTGGACGTCGTCGTCATCGGCGGCGGCCCCGCGGGCCTCACGGCCGCCTACGAGCTCACCAAGGCATCGCGCCGACCGATCGTAGTCGAAAAACAGCACCTCGTGGGAGGGCTGGCGCGCACGGAGGTGTACAAAGGCTTCCACTTCGACATGGGCGGGCATCGTTTCTTCACCAAAGCCTCAGAGGTGAAGACGCTGTGGCAAGAAGTGCTGGGCGACCAGTTCCTACGCCGACCGCGTCTCTCGCGCATCTACTATCGCAAGAAATTCTTCGACTACCCCTTGAAGCCCCTGAATGCGCTGAAAGGCCTCGGCCTCCTGGAGGGCATTCGCATCGGCCTCAGCTACCTGCGCTGGCAGGTCTTGCCTTACCGCCCCGAGGAAACGTTCGAGCAGTGGGTCACCAACCGCTTCGGTCGGCGTCTCTTCCTGACCTTCTTCAAGGCCTACACCGAGAAGGTCTGGGGAATTCCGTGCTCCGAGCTCAAAGCCGAATGGGCCGCACAGCGGATCAAGGACCTTTCGTTGAAAACGGCCTTGCTGAGCATGCTCTTCAAGCCGCGTAAGACCATCAAGACGCTCATCGAGGAGTTCGACTATCCGCGACTCGGGCCCGGAATGATGTGGAACGCGGTGAAGGAGGCGATCGAGCAGCACGATGGAAGGGTGATGGTCGATAGCGACGTCGTGCGTATCGAACGGTCGGGCAATCACCTCCGTCGCGTGATCGTGGCGCACAACGGAGCCGAGCAGCCGATCGCCGCCGAGCAGTTCCTATCGAGCATGCCGATCACGCAGTTCGTGCTGCGGCTCGACCCGCCGCCGCCGGCGGAGGTCACGGCGGCGGCCAAACGGCTCGCGTACCGCGATTTCCTCACCGTGTGTCTGATCGTCAACCAACCCGAGCTGTTTCCCGACAACTGGATCTACATTCAGGATCCCGAGGTGCAGGTCGGACGCATTCAGAACTTCAAGAACTGGAGCCCGGACATGGTCCCCGAGGCGAGCAAGTCCAGCCTCGGCCTGGAGTACTTCTGTACCGAAGGCGACCGACTGTGGAGCATGCCTGACGCCGAGCTGATCGAGCTCGGCAAGCGCGAGTTGGAGCAAATCGGGCTCGCGCACCGAAGCGACGTCGTCGACGGCTGCGTGTTCCGGGTCGAAAAAGCGTATCCGGTGTACGACTCGGACTATCAGGAGTATCTAGAGATCGTGAAGGACTTCGTTGCGGGCCTCGACAATTTCCAGACGGTCGGGCGCAACGGCCTACACCGCTACAACAACCAGGATCACGCGATGCTGACGGGGATGCTGGCCGTGCGCAACCTCCTCGAAGGCGAGCACAACGACCTGTGGAGCGTCAACGCCGACCAGGAATACCTCGAAGAGATGGAGATTCCACGAGAGGCCGCCGCAGCCGTGGAATCCGCGATGAGCCAGGCGCTGGTACGGCTCGACCGCACGGCCTTCGGGCTTTCACTCGGCACGCTCGCGGGCATCGGTCTGTTCGCGGCGACCCTCATCCTCGTGCTGAAGGGCGGCCCGGTGGTCGGCACGAATCTGCGGCTTCTCGGGCATTTCTTCCCCGGTTACCGCGTCTCGTGGGGCGGCAGCCTGATTGGCCTCGTCTACGGATTCCTGACCGGCTTCGTTGGTGGATGGAGCTTCGCATTGCTACGCAACACTTCGGTGTTCCTCTACGTCACGACGATTCGGCGACGCGTCGAGCGACGCATGCTGCGCAAGATCTTCGAGTACGTCTGACACGTCGCGGGTGACTCCAATGGCAGAGCAAGTCAAAGATCTCGAGCAAGTCCTCCTCTCCCGACTCCTACGACTGAATGCCACCGTGCAAGGACTGGTGGCCGGAACGATCTCGGGGCTTGCGATCTTCCTCGCAACCAACTGGCTGCTGATCAAGGGACCCGCGATTGGCCCCAATGGCGAAGCGGTGATGGGCCCGCATCTGGGGTTGCTGTCGCAGTATTTCATCGGCTACCGGGTGAGCTTGCTCGGCAGTCTGATCGGTTTGGCCTACGGCTTCGCGCTCGGCTTCGCGGGCGGTTACTTCGTCGCCTGGCTGTACAACCGCATCGTCGAGCTGCGCGAAGGCGGCCGCTGAGTGAGCGCCCCGCAAGGTTCTCGTACGACCATGAAGGTCTTCATCACCGGCGGAGCCGGCTTCATCGGCTGCCATCTTTCCGAACGGTTGCTCGAGCGCGGCGATCAAGTGATGGTGCTCGATGACCTTTCGACCGGGCAGATGGACAATATCGCTCATTTGGTCGGCCGGGTCGGCTTCGACTATCGCATCGGCAGCGTGAGCGACGTTCCGCTGGTCGCCGAGCTCGTGGATCGCTGCGATCTCACCGTGCATCTGGCCGCGGCGGTTGGCGTACGCCTGATCGTCGAAAAGCCGGTCCACACCATCGAGACCAACGTGCGCGGCACCGAGGTGGTATTGGGGGCGGCGGCGAAGAAGCAGAAACTCGTGGTTCTGGCTTCGACCTCGGAAGTGTACGGCAAGAGCTCGAAGATCCCGTTCAAGGAAGACGACGACCTCCAGCTCGGGCCCACCAGACACTCGCGCTGGGCATACGCCTGCTCCAAGGCGCTCGACGAATGGCTGGCGCTCGCCTACTGGCGCGAGAAGACGGTCCCGGTGATCATCGTGCGATTCTTCAACACGGTCGGACCCCGGCAGACGGGACGCTACGGGATGGTGCTGCCGAACTTCGCGGGACAGGCGATACGGGGCGAGCCGATTCGGGTGTTCGGCACAGGCACTCAGAGTCGTTGCTTCGGTCACGTCCGCGAATCAGTCGAAGCGCTGCTGCGTCTGATCGAGGTGCCGGCGGCGATCGGGGAAGTGGTGAACCTCGGCTCCGATCGCGAAGTCACGATCGGTCGGCTCGCCGAGATGGTGCGTGACTTCGTGGGCAGCTCGTCCGAAATCGTGCATGTCCCTTACGAAGAAGCCTACGCCGAGGGCTTCGAGGATCTCGAACGTCGGGTGCCCGACGTTCGCAAGCTCGAGCGACTCACTGGATTCCGTTTCTCGATCCCGCTCGAGCGAATCATCGAGGACGTCGTCGAGGATCAGCGCCGGCGGCTCGCCGCGCAGCAGCGCCGACCGCGGCTCGATCGAGCCGCCCGAGAGTCTGCATCGCCGCCTCGCGTCCGAAATCGACGCGCGGCGCCGGCGCGTCGTTGAGCGACCGGAGCCGAGGAAGTGTGGCCGCAGAAGAGAAGATTGGGATGGTGGTGAACGTGGTGCGGGGTCACATCCCGTGAAGCGCGTCATACACGTGGTCGGCGCGCGGCCGAACTTTATGAAAACCGCGCCGATCATGGCGGAGATGGCGAAACGGCCGGAGCAGTTCGAGCAGAAGCTGGTGCACACCGGCCAGCATTACGATGCGAACATGTCCGACGCCTTTTTCGCCGACCTCGAGCTTCCGGCGCCGGATGTAACCCTTGGCGTCGGCTCGGGCAGCCATGCGGCGCAGACGGCGCGCGTAATGCAGGCGATCGAGCCTGTCCTCGTCGAGTGCAGGCCCGACCTTCTCATGGTGGTTGGCGACGTCAACTCGACGCTCGCGGCGGCGCTAGTGGCTGCAAAGCTGGGCATTCCCGTCGCACACGTCGAGGCCGGTCTACGATCGCGCGACCGTACCATGCCCGAGGAGGTCAACCGGATCTTGACCGACCAGATCGCCGACGTGCTGTTCACCACGGAACAGAGTGGCAACGAGAACCTAATCCGCGAAGGCATTCCGGCGCACAAAATTCATTTCGTGGGCAACGTGATGATCGACAGTCTGCTTCGCTCGCTACCGCTTGCCGAGCGCTCGACCGTCCTGGAGCGACTGTCCTTGTCCGCCGCGCGCTACGTTGTGGTCACGCTCCATCGCCCATTCAACGTCGACGATCCGGTCACGCTGCGTGAGATCCTCGACGCGCTGAGCGAGCTCGCACGCGATCTTCCCGTCGTTTTTTCGGTTCATCCTCGAACGCGAGAGCGCATCCTGGCGATGGGCTTTCGAGCAGCTGGAACGGACCTGCGGCTGATCGAGCCGCTCGGGCACGTCGATTTTCTTCGACTCTACTCTGTCGCCGCGCTCGTCGTCACCGACTCGGGCGGGCTACAGGAAGAGACGACCTACCTCGGCGTTCCCTGCCTCACGCTTCGACCGAACACGGAGCGACCCATAACCATCACACACGGTACCAACCGGCTCGTCGCCTCGAACCGCGATGCGATCGTGCGCGAGGCGCGATCGAGCCTTCGGACCGCCGCAAAGAACTCCAGAGTCGCCCTCCCGCTCTGGGACGGTCGCGCCGCGGATCGGATCGTGGATGCCTTGCTCCGCAGCTGACCGCTGCCGAGCACACCCCACATCGGACACTTCGGGCTGCTTCGCTTCCGCCTCCTGCCATGGGTTGCGATCCCTGCCCTGCCCTTGCTATCGTGTACTGTTGAGACCGGTTGCGATCGTATACTCGCATGCTGACGCCAACCGCCGATCGGTTGCGCGACTCCGGAGACGCGCAGACTCCATTGCGGCCTTCTACTGAGTGGTGGCGTCCGGAGGCCGAGCTAGCATACGAGGGCGCGCAACTACCCAGAGCAACAGCTAGAAGCGGAAGCGACAGCTCGGGGCCGTTCGTGGCCCTGTTGGTCTTCACGTTCATTCTCGTGCTGTCGCCGCAGGCCACTCGCCCGTGGCTCGCCGCACTGCGTCCTGCATGGCTCGCTGCTTTTGCCGCGGTTGTTCTGTTGATCTCCGAGCTGCTTCGAAAGGGTAAGCCATTGCTTCTTCCGAGTTCGGAGACTTGGGCGGCAATTGGCTTAGTCGGCTGGGCCTTGGCAACGATCCCGTTTTCATACTGGGCTGGTGGGAGCTTTGCCACTCTCACGGGCCCCTTTGGCAAAGCGCTAATCATTCTCTGGCTGCTCGGCCTGACGGTGAACACGCCTCAGAGATTGAGTCGCGCCGCGTGGGCGTTGACCCTTATGGCGATTCCTCTCGCAAAAGCTGGAGTCTACAACTACATGACCGGCAATTTCATCCGCTCCCTAACCAGTGAGCGGATTGTCGGGTACGAAGGCGCACTCGCATCGAACCCAAATGATCTGGCGCTAATGCTCAATCTGATCATACCACTCACGATCGCACTATTGACGATTCAGCGAAGGTTCTCGATCCGGCTGTTTCTGTGCGGCGTGGTCGCACTGAGCACGGTGGCAATCATTTTTACCCATTCCAGGGGTGGCTTTGTGATAATGGCCGCTCTCTTCCTCTTTTATGCGTGGAAGCTGATTCGTAGGCGGAGGCCCGGGTGGCTGGCTGTCCTCTTGATCGTCGTCTTCCTCGCCGTTCCGCTGCTGCCGAGTGGATATCTCTCGCGTATGAACACGATCACGAACATCGATGAAGACGAGACTGGTTCGGCTCAGCAGCGATGGGAACTGATGAAGGCTGCAACACGCTACATTGTCGAGCATCCGTTGGTTGGCGCCGGGCTAGGAATGGATGCCCTCGCGCTGAACGATATGCTTGGCCCGATTTGGCACGACGTCCACAACGTCTACCTGCAAATCGGGATGGATCTCGGCATTCCAGGGCTTGTCCTCTACCTGGTCATCGTCACAAGCGCATTTCGGTCGACGATCGTCGTTTGTCGGCGATGTGCCGGCAGTGCCGACCTCAATTTGCTCTTTAACCTGAGCGAGGGTCTACAAGGCAGCCTTTGCGCCTTCATCGTGGGAGCATTCTTCGCGCCGGTCGCCTACAATCTCTACTTCTATTTCATCGCCGGCATGGCGATCGGCGCTCGGGAAACGCTGGCGGCCGAATCATTTCATCCTGACAATCTGTAGACATCCGGACAATCGCGAGATGTCCGTGAGCGTCCAGTTTCCGTAGGTCCCGAAAATCCGAGCGCCGCGCCCGAATCACATCGACGAGCTGCTTCGCGTGATGTTGACCAAGACGCGTGAGGCTCGTTTGGCGCTTGCCGTCGAGGATGCGCGTGCTGCTTCTCGATGCTCGACCTCCTGCAAAGGTACAGTCGCAGCTCATCTGAGATCTTCGGATCCCTTCTGCGCATTTGCCTGCAGTAAGCGTCCAAATTTTGCCGGGGTCGCGACTAGTTTGTAACGCCGCGCGCCACGTTCTGTCGCCAAAAACCCCAAATAGTCGACGCGAGTAGCTAGTCGCCGCGGGTATGAGGATTGCTTCTCTCGTGCCGCGATACTCCCGGTCGAGAGGGCGGGCAAGCAGCAACGCTCCAGAGCAACCGTTGAGTGAGCCGGGTGGGCGGGAGGAAGGGGACTTCCATGGTTTCACGCGATAGCGTTGTCTTGTTCAATCGTATCCTCGCGATCACGGTTTCGTGCTTCCTGTTTGTGCGCGTCGTTGACCTCGCAGCCGCAACGGCGCCTGCCGCACCGAACACCATTCTCAGCACGAATCCGCCGGTCCAGACGGGCCAGACGATCTCGGTGGCATCGGGCGGTGATCTACAGGCGGCGCTGAATTCGGCTCAGCCCGGGGATACGATCGAGCTTGCAGCCGGGGCGACGTTCACCGGAAATTTCGTGTTGCCGAAGAAAACTGGGTCGGGATGGGTCTGGATTCGCACTTCTGCCTATGGCTCGTTGCCAGCCGGCGGCACGCGCGTCTCACCGGCGAATTCACCGACGATGGGGCGCATCGTGAGCCCGAATACGAGCCCCGCAATGCTCTTCGATCTTGGCGCCAGCAACTACTACGTCACCGGCCTCGAGGTCACGACGACTTGGAACACCACGAACTACACGCTCTACAACCTAATCGTGATGGGCTCTGCGCGAGACGCCGATACGCCGGCCAGGACGCTCAGTGACCTGCCAACGAACGTCGTCTTCGATCGTTGCTACATCCACGGAACGCCGAGCGGCAACGTCCGGCGCGGCATCGCGATGAACAGCGCCCGTACCGCGGTGGTCGATTCCTATCTATCCGACTTTCACGAGGTCGGCGGCGATTCGCAGGCCATCGCATCGTGGAATGGGTCGGGCCCCTTCAAGATCGTGAATAACTACCTCGAAGGCGCTGCCGAGAACGTGCTCTTCGGGGGCGCAGATCCGTCGATCGCCAATCTCGTGCCCTCCGACATCGAGATCCGCGGCAACTACTTCAACAAGCCTCTGTAGTGGAAGGTCGACGACCCGAGTTACGCGGGGATCCACTGGAAGGTCAAAAATCTCCTCGAGATCAAGAACGCTCAGCGCGTTCTCGTCGACGGCAACGTCTTCGAGCACAACTGGGGGGACGCGCAGAGCGGCTTTGCCATATTGTTCACGCCACGCAATCAAGGCGGCACGGCTCCGTGGTCGGTGACGCAGGACATCACGCTCTCGAATAACATCGTCCGCCACGTTGGCAGTGGCGTGAACATCTCGGGCACCGACAGCGACAACCCCAGCCAGCGGACTGCGCGAGTGCTCGTTCGCAACAACCTCTTCGACGACGTGAACGGGGCGACCTGGTCCGCCGATGGGCGCCTGTTCCAGATGCTCGGCGGTGCGAACGACGTAGCCTTCCGTCACAACACCGGCATCCAATCCAGCGTGATCATGATGGCGGACGGATCGCCGGCAAATCAGGGCTTCGAGCATACCAACAACATCTCGGCCCCCGGCACATATGGCTTCTTCGGCGGCAATCAGGGCGAGGGCAATCAGGCGATCGCCTACTACTTCCCCGGCGCCGTCTTCACGGGGAACGTGCTGACAGGCCGGAGCCCGACCGTCTTTACGAACTATCCGGGCAACTTCTTCCCTGCATCGATGGCAGCAGTCGGATTCGTGGATGCGACAAATGGTAACTACGCGCTGTCGCCCGGTAGCCCGTACAAGGGGAAAGCGACGGACGGGACGGACCCTGGCGTGGACTTCGTCGCGCTCGATGCGGCGCAGGCGGGGGCGAATGCGCCGTCTCCTTCGGGGTCGCCGGCCACGCCTCCGACGCCTAGCCCAACTGCCCCTCCGACGCCTAGCTCGACTCCGACAACTATGCCCACTCCCTCGCCTACACCGGTGAACGACACGAGCGCGCCCACCACCTCGATCGTGGACCCGCTGTCGGGAGCCAACGTTAGTGGCACGCAGCCGATCCTCGTGACCGCTTCGGACAACGTCGGCGTGGCCGACGGTGCCATCATGATCGACGGGGCAATCGTCGCGAGCTTCTCCGGCAAATCGGCGACCTACAACTGGAATACCGCCATGGCCGGCGCCGGCAGCCATAGGCTGCAGTCGAAGGTACAAGACGCAGTCGGCAACGTCGGCATGTCTTCGCCGGTGACGGTCACGGTCGACGGTGCCGACACCACGCCGCCGAGCGTGACGATCACCTATCCGACCAGCGGGGCGACGGTGGCCGCCGGGGCACAGACCATCACGGAGAACGTCTCGGACAACGTGGGCGTCACGCTGGTGAAGACCTTGATCAACAGCTCGGTCGTTTGCCAGAAGACCGCCCCTCCGTACTCCTGTCCGGTCACGTTGAGTGGGACAGGCGCAACCGTCGATGTCATCGCGTACGACGCCGCGGGCAACTCCCGCCTGGCCGAGGTCAACGTCAAGGTGGCCGCGAACGGCACCACGTCCGGTTCCAACACTGCCGACACCACGCCGCCGAGTGTGACGATCACCTATCCCCCTAGCGGCATACGCCTTAACCGCGGCAACAAGACCACAATCACGGCCGACGTTTCCGACAACGTCGGGGTCGCGGTGGTGAAAACGTACGCCGACGGCGGGCTCATTTGCCAGGATACGGCGCCTCCATACGCGTGCCCGTGGACCGTGTGGGGCAAGGGGCAGGTACTAATCCAAGTGAGGGCGGTCGACCGAGCCGGCAACGCACGAACGGAACGGGTAAGCGTGTTTTCTCGATAGGGGGCCGCTGCTTTGCGACCCGTGAATGTCAGCCCGCTACGCGATCATCCGTTTGGGAGGATGAATGAGAGCGAGTCGGTAGTCTCGGTACGCCCCGGGATCGCCGTCTCGCCCGTCACAAGCGGCGAAGGCTACGTTGACCATTTCACGAGCGGTGACAAAGTGCGTGCGCACGCCGCTCCCGAGCGCGAGCAGTTCGTGCAAAAATCTCCGAACCGGTTCGCCGAACATCGCGGGCTCGTCGCGTGGGTCCATCCCGTGGCAATGGAGCTTGACGAAGATCCAGTCCGGACGACCGCGCACTCCAACCGCCACGCTCTGCCAACGCCGTAGCCGCGCCATCGTCGGCGGATTGGCGTTCGTCAACTCGGCATTCTCGATGTAGGGTCGCCACAGCGACGAGCCACGCCGACGCAGCGCGATCATCAGCGGTCCCTGCACGATCAACGGCAAGCGGCAGATGGGAGTGCCCACACGCAGATCGGACCCGCGGCGGTGCGCGGCTCGGCGAGCGAGCGGCGCGGCGCACTCGTAGAGCGCGTTGATCTTTCGCGTCTGCGCCCGATCCGGCGCCGAAGGCAAAGTGAAATCGCCATAGCAGCCCGTCTCGGCGAGGATCTCGAGCTCGTCGTCGACGCCGCAATAGCGACCGTCGCCGGAGTTCGCCAGCGCCCAATTGCCGTGTACGAACGCGTAGCGTGGCGGCCCGGAGGCGTCGAGGCGGGAAAGGCAACCGTGACCGACAAGGCGGTCGCGGAACTCGACGAGCGTGCGGCGGGTGTTGTCCGAGACATCTGGAGCCGAAAGTCCATGGTGAAGATGAATCTCGATCTCTCCCCACCCTTCGTGACAATGCTCGGCGAGCCGCGACACCAAGCCCGCATCATACTGCTCGGCGGGAGAGAAGTACGTGTGCCGAAGCGGCCGACCTTCGACGTCGCGGTATCCCTCAGCCATCTTCGGATACTCGCGACACCAGCGCTCGAGGCGCCGCTCCTGCTCGTCCCGCGGCGCCAACACATGCGGTGTGTTCGGCAGGATCGACGGCTCGAAGTGATCGGCTACCGCGAAGAGGAGATGGAGCGGTCGCGCGTGGGTGGCGCGCCGTGCGAGTCGCTGCCAGAGACTCGCCGGCAGCCAGCGAAGAGTGCTGCGTGCTTTTTCCCAAGCCACGCTCGGAGCCTTCATACGGTGGCCGCGGTCAGTCCGCGCGCTCCCAAGTCGCACTCTGGCGGCCGGTGAGGAAGCGCACAAGACCGACCACCGTCGCCCAATTGAGCAGGCAAAAGGCATACGGTACGCCGAGCGCGACGGATCGCTTCTCGCCGCCGGCGAAGAAGTGGCCGGCCAGGGCGAGCACGTAGAACACTAGCTGGAGCACCAGCGCCAATTGGTAGAGGGCTACATCGGCGCGCAGCAGACTCGCCACGGCGACGATCGCCAGCAACAGTGGGCTCGAGAGACGCAGCAGCTTGTGTGAGATCGTCTGGAACCAGATGCGATTGCGTAGCGGGCTCAGCAGCCAGCGCTCGCGAGCGAACAGCTGGAAGGTTCCGCCGATCGTTCGTACTTTGCGCCGCAGCTCATCGCCAGCGCTCGTCGTCACTTGATCATAGGCGATCGCGTTGCGCACGAACACGACACGGTATCCGCGGCGCGTCACGCGCAACGGGACGAGCACGTCGTCCAGAATCGTGCCTTCGGGTATGGGATCGAACAGTGCGCGGCGTACGGCGTAGATCGCGCCGGTGGCACCCACCGTCGAATCGACGGCGCTCTCGCTGATGCGAACGAGCTTCTCATAGCGCCAGTAGAAGCCTACGCCCTCCCCGGCAGGGGTGGATGTCCTCTCGTCGGACGTGAGCACCAGCTCGCCGCTCGCCGCACCGACCGCTGGATCGGAGAACGCCGCGGCCAAAGCGCGCAACGCGCCGACCTCGAAGCGCTGCCTTGCGTCCGCGAAAGCGACGACCTCGCCGCGAGCCTGCGGCACGATGTCGTTCAGTACGGCCGCTTTACCTCGACGAGTCGGAAACGCAAACACGCGCAGGCGCTCGCTGGCGCGGGCCTTCGCGATTTCCGCGGTCCGGTCGCTCGAGCCGTCTGAGGCGACGAGGATCTCGAACCGCTCGGCCGGATAGTCGAGAGAAAGGAGATTCTCGAGTCGAGCCGGGAGACGACGCTCTTCGTCGTGCGCTACGACGACGACGCTGAGAAATGGCGTCTCGGCTCGTGCGTCGACCCGCCGGGGGCGGATGCGAGCCCACGCGACGATCACCAGGGGATAGCCGACGTAGGTGTACAGAAGCAGGAGCGTACAGGCCCAAAACGAGAGGCCAATCACGTCGACCCCGGTGGCCAACATGGCGTTTCGAGAGTTAGCGGCGCAACGTCACGCCGCCAACGCGCATTTGTCTCTCACGTCGCGGAGCACGTCCTGCTTCGATTCCCCGTCGATGAACATGCGAAGCCAGATCTCCAAGTTGACGAGCAGCCAGAGCCGATCCCCGTGGTCTTCCACGCCGTTGCGGTGCCGCTCGACCAAGCGCCGCAACATGTCGCGTTCCAATAGCCCGCGCCGTACGGCTCGTTCGCTCAAGACGAACTCGTCGACGATCGGCGAGAATCCCCCCCGAAACCATTTCGAGATCGGGACCGGGAAGCCCATCTTGCGACGCACGAGGATCTCGCGGGGTACCAGCCCCTCGAGAGCCATCCGCAAGACGAGCTTGGTTCGCCCGCGCGCGACCTTGAAGCGTGCGGGAATCGCCGTCACGTGCTCGACGAGGTGATGATCGAGAAACGGCACCCGGCTTTCGATCGAAGCGGCCATACTCATCTGATCCTGCTTCATGAGCAGCTCGACGAGGTAGGTCTGTAGATCGACGTAGCTCAAGCGCTCGAGCGTTCCACCGCGAGCTTCCTCGAATAGTCGCAAGGCCACGGCGTGCGGATCGCGCGCCGCGAGCAGCGCTGGATCGCGAATCAGTTCTTTCTGCATGCTGACCGGAAACACCGCGAAGTTCTCGTAGCGAAGCCCGCGAATGTCAGGCTCGAGAGCGAGGAACGTGCGGCTCATGTAGCGACGCATCCCTCGGGGCAACCGCTCCGTCAGGTGACGGATCCGTTCACGGACCAGATGCGGTGCAACGCCCCCATAGGCACGCCCGAGAGCGACGTTCCAAGCCGTGACTGGGTACCAATTGTATCCGAGGAACAGCTCGTCCGCCCCTTCGCCGGTCAGCACGACTTTCACGTGATCTTTGGCCAGTCGCGACACGAAATATAGAGGAACGCTCGAAGGGAAAGCGATCGGTTCGTCTTCGTGCCAGATTAGGCCAGGGAGTGCGCGGAAGAACTCCTCGGGCGTCACGACGATTTCGGAATGCTGCGAACCGACCGAGCGCGCCGCCAAACGCGCATACGGTAGCTCGTTGGTTGCGGCGTCGGGAAACCCGACCGCAAACGTGCGAATCGGACGATCGACGAGGCCCGCCATGAGGGCCGCGAGCCCGCTCGAATCGATACCGCCGGAAAGAAACAGGCCGAGCGGCACGTCGCTCATCAAGTGACTCTTGACGGCCGCCCGCAGACGCTCGCGCAGGTCCATCACACAGTGGCGGAGCGAGCCCGCCGGCCGGTCGACCACGGCGTTCGGAACTCGCCAGTAGCGTCGCTCCTCGAAGCCCCGCTGCGCCGACCACGTCAAAGTTCGCCCGGGCAACAGCTTACGAATCGTGCGAAAGAACGTCTCGTCGCTCGCGATGAAGCGATTGGCGAGAAATTCGGGAACGACGTCGCGGTTCAGCTCGGCAGCAATGCCGCCGGCGGCTAGAATGGCCTTGATCTCCGAGCCGAACAGCACCTCCGTCGGCGTGACCGCATAGTACAGGGGCTTGATGCCAAGCCGGTCGCGGGCGAGCAGCAGCCGTTTGCGGGAGTCATCCCACAAGGCGAACGCGAACATACCGTCGAGATGCTCCACGCAGCTCTCCCCGGCATCCTCGTAGGCGTGAAGAATGGTTTCGGTGTCGCACCGGGTGCGATAGCGATGTCCTGCGGCTTCGAATCGCGGCTGGAGCTCCGGGTGGTTGTAAATCTCGCCATTGAACGTGATCCACACGCGGCCGCCATGGTTCTGCATCGGCTGATGTCCAGCCGCCACGTCGACGATCGAGAGCCGCCGGTGGCCGAGCCCGATCGGTCCGCCGATCCACAACCCCGCATCATCCGGCCCGCGGTGCGCAATCGCGTCGCACATCCTTTGCAAGCGCGCTTCTTCCACACGGGCTCGTGGATCGAGCTTCAAGATACCGGCAATTCCGCACATGTCGTCGTTCCAAGATACGCTACGACCCACCCCCAGCGCACGCGCGGATTGCGTGGCGTCTGGCCTTCGCTCAAGGCCTACGAACCTCCGCCAGGCGCGCGAGTGACCGATCCAGGACCAGTATCGCCCAGAGACGCCGGCAATGTTCGTCGCGTCGCATACGGGCGAATTGCTCGAGAAGCTCGCGCACGGCGCCCGGGCGAATGCCGACGGCCTCGAGGCGGTCCGTGTTCGCCAAACGCTCGTGGAAGAAACCCGGCACGTCGCTCGTGAACCATTTCTGCAACGGCACGGCGAACCCCTGCTTCGGGCGCTCCAGCACCTCCGCGGGCACGCGAGAGCGCAACGCCCGCTTGAAGAGGTACTTCGTTTCCAACGCCCGCATGCGCAAGCTCGGCGGCAGCCGGCACGCAAACTCGACCAACGGGGGATCGAGCATCGGCACCCTGGTCTCGAGCGACGCGAGCATCGACATGCGGTCCACCTTCGTGAGGATATCGCCGGGCAAGTAGGTCTGCAGATCGAAGCATTGCAGACGCGAAAGCGGATCGAGGCCGTCCGAGCGGCGCAGCAACTCCCCGACGATCCCCTCGATCGCCGCAGACTGCGAGGCGGCCGCCGGTTCGAGTAGCGCCGTCAGGGCACGCGACGAAAATGTCGAGATCTCTTCGAGGTAGCGGCGCATCCTCGGCAACGAAAGTGAATACAGGTAATTCTTCCCGGGCGTCCCTTCCGGCATCAGCGCGCTGACGGCTCGCAGCCCTCCGCCGATACCTAGGTCGCCGAGGACGCCGAGGCGGCGGCGGCGCTCGTCTACGACATAGCGGTCGTAGCCGGCGAAGATCTCGTCACCGCCGTCGCCGGAGAGCACGACCTTGACGTGCGCACGGGCGAACCGCGAGATCATGTACGTCGGAATCGCAGATTCGTCGGCGAACGGTTCGTCGAAGCCGCCGAGAATCTCGTCGAGCACAGCGACGTCGCCCACGTTCATGCGCACCTCGTGGTGCTCGGTACCGAAGTGCTCGGCCACCCGGCGGGCGTAAGGCGTCTCGTCGACGCCGCCGTCGAAGCCGACCGAGAACGTCTTGACGGGCCCGGCGCTCTCGAGCGCCATTGCCGCCACGACAGCTGTCGAATCGACGCCGCCGCTCAGAAAGGCGCCGAGCGGCACGTCGGCGACGAGATGAGACGCGACGGCCGACCGCAACGTCTGCCACAATAACTCGGCGCTCTCTTCCTCGTCGGCGCGCTTTGCGGGATACGCGAACAGCGGGACGCAATCCCAATACCGCTTCGGCTCGGCCGCGCGACCGTCACGGACCGCCAGCGTATGACCAGGCGGCAGCTTTGCGACGCCACGAAGGAGTGTCAGCGGATCCGGTATGTAGCTGAAGCGTAGGTAAGCCGAGATGGCGGCTGGATCGACCGACCGCCCGAGCCAAGGGCCCGCCAGCAGCGCCTTCAGCTCCGAGCCGAACACGAAGCCTCGCGGTGTCGTGGCGTAGTAGAGCGGCTTGATACCGAGTCGGTCGCGCGCCAGAAGCAATGTGCGCTGCCGTGCATCCCAGACCGCGAACGCGAACATACCGCGCAAGCGCTCCACGCAGCGCTCGCCCTCCTCCTCGTACAAATGCACGATCACTTCGGTGTCGGAGCGCGTACGAAAACGGTGCCCCCGAGCCGCGAGGTCCGCGGCGAGCTCGCGATAGTTGTAGATCTCGCCGTTGAACACTATCCATACCGAGCCGTCCTCGTTCGCCAACGGCTGGTCACCGGTCTCCAGATCGATGATACTGAGGCGGCGCATGCCGAAGCCGAGCGCGCCGTCGAAGTGTTCGCCACCGCCGTCCGGGCCGCGATGCACTAGCGTCTGCGCCATCCTGCGCAGAGCCTCCTCGGGCGCGGGCGCGGAGGGATCACATGCTTGGAAGCCGAAAATCCCGCACATGGCAGCGAGTCGGCGCCGCTAGCCGCTCAGGCGCGTCAAAACGGCAGCCAGTCGGTCGAAGTCGTCGCGGCGAACGATCTTCAATAGAGCGACGGCGAGCGTGTAGACGGCCACGAACCACGTGGCGCACGCGGCGAGCACCACGAGGGCGGGTTGTGCGCGCATCGCCATCTCCAAGGCAGCGGTGCCGACGCCGGCGAAGGCAGCCGCGACGGCGATCTTGAAGACGTCCCTGAGGGTGTCTTTGTCCTCATCGGCAAGTCCGAGGCCGCGAACCATGCGGGCGGCCAAGAGGAATCGCTCCAGAAGCGTCGCCGCGACCATCGCCGAGACGGTGCCGATCATGCCAAAACGGCGCGTACCGACGTAGAGGAAGGCTACCAACAATACGACGACCACCACCCTCAGGCGCAGCAGGTAGTTCCGGTACTCGGGGTAGGCGCGCACGATCGGGTCGAACATCAAAGCTCCGAAGGGCAGCAGCGTGAGATTCACTGCGAAGATCGGCCAGCTGGAGGCGTAGGCGCTGGTGAATAGAACGGTGAGGACTTCGCGGCCGCAAGCGATCAGAAAAGCGTAGGCCCCGAAATAGACGAACGAGAGAGAGCGCATGATGGCCAGAGTCCCGGCCACCACCTGGCGATCGAGCCCGCCGCTCGCAAGTTCGCTCCAGCGAGGGATCACGACTCCAGCGACTGACTCGGAGAGTATCCCGATCAACGGCAGCTCGAAGCAACCGACGGCATAGATGGCGAACGCCGCCGGTCCGAAATGAGACGAGACCCAGTAGCTGTGAAGATCGGTCATCATCACCCAAAGGGCGCCGGTCGCAGCGAGCGGCAGCGCGTATGAGATCTGCGTCTTCATCGTCGCCCAACGAAACGCGAACGCAAACGAAGGAACCCATGCCGTCAGGTAGATGAGCGCCGCGATTGATTGTAGCAACCCGAAGAGAGCCGCGGCGTACAAGATCGCTCGCAGCGAGTCCCAGACGAGCACCGCGCCCAGCAGCAAGGCGGAGCGCACGATCGGCGCGACTAGGACGAACGTACGGGCCTGCTTGTAGTCCCGCTTTGCGAGCATCATCGTCTCGAGGTGACTCGAGGACACCCAGAGGAAGATCACCAGGCTGAGCACTCCGAGGAAGTTGCCGAGTGCGTCGGTTCCCGCCATCCAGGCGACGAGGCCCGGCCAGGACAATATGGCGACCGCCGCGCCGGCACCGAGCAGCGCATGCACGAGCACGATGTTCGCGACGAACTCGTTCCCTCGCTCGGGCTCGCGTGGCAGGAAGAAAAGCGCGGTCATCGCAAAATTGAGCGGCAGTGTGCTCACGATGGTGCCGACGATCAGGAAGGCCTGCTTGTAGAGACCGAACTCCTGTTGGTCGAGGCGCCGCACGAGGAGCAGCGGTAGGGCCACGTTGACGACGCACGCCAGGACCTTTGCCACCGCCATACGCGCCGCCGAATGCGCCAGTGGTGCCGATGCGACTGCGGCACGAGGTAGGCTCATCGGCACCTTCACGTCCTCGGCGTTGGACGCCAACGGGATCATCGTGCGAACAATCCGGCGACGAGCCCAACACAGGCGGCCCACTCCCGATGGCCCGTTCTTCCGGCGGGCGTACGGTGCGAAGCAGCCGCCGGCCCGCGCACACATTCCGCGAGGCTCGCTGTGAGCACACGATAGTGGTACCGGCTTCTCGAATGGAGACGGGCCTCGGCCTGGTCTTCAGCCGGAGGCTCGAGGACGCGGAGAAACGCTTCCGCGATCCGCGCCGAATCGTGAGGCTCTACCCACACACCCACACCCGTCGCGTCGACCGCATCCGTGGTCGCGCCCCGCTCAGCGACCGTGAAGATCGGTTTCCCGGTTTGCAGGTACTCGTAGAACTTGGCAGGCACCTGCAACCCCAAGCCTCCCTGGAAGATCAACAGTACGTCGGCGGCGCGAAGCGCCTCCTGCGCATGCGTCCAGCTCACCCGCGGCTCGAACTGGATCCGCAGACGAGCCGCCTCTGGCAGACCGCGGACCGCCGCTTCGGCCGCCGCTGGGTCGATGTCGCCGAGGAACCTCACCCTCCACGATGAGTCGAGCCGACCCGATTCCCAGAGCTGCGCCACCGCCTTGCAGAACGTGTCGATGCGGCGACCGCCGTAGATCTCGCCGAGGTGCAACGCGACACGCTCGCCGCCCAAGGGACTCGCCATGGCGTCGAGATCGGGAGCGTCGTCGAAGCCATTGGTCAACGTGAAGAAGTGCTCCGCGGGCAGCGCGGGATAGGAGGCGCGAAACAACTCCAGCAATCGATCGGTATTGCAGATCACCAGGTCCGCTGCGGCCACGGAGCTTGCCTCGAGCCTGCGGTCGATCGCCTTTCGCCATCCGGGAAGCTTCTCCGTGAAGAGCGAGCGCGCCCATGGGTCGCGGAAGTCCGCCAACCAGCGAACGTCGGGCCTGGCACGCTTGAGTCGCCGCGCGACCAGGTGGGAGATCCAGGGCGGTCCACTCGATACCATTGCCACTATCGGCTCTTCGCGCAGTAGGCGCTCGCCGGCGCGCACCGCTGCGAAGTACCACCCCCAATAGCGATCGGGTGTAGCGAGCAGCGCAAATCCATGGCGCTTCAAGAACCCCGGCTCGCTGCGAACGGAAGCTTCGCCGTTGCCGCTCTTCGATGGCGAGCGCCATCGCCTGTATAGCTCCAGCGGCGTCGCCATCGCGTGGGTGCGTTCCACCCGGATCCCGCGATCCCAAGGGAAGTCGCGGTCGAGAGTTTCGTAAAGCCGTTCCTCCACCGTGAGCACGATCGGCCGAAATCCGAACTCGGGCAGATACTTGCAGAACCGCGCCGTGCGCTGACTGCCGACTTGCGCGTCGGGGGGGAAGCAGTGAGACACGAACAGAACGCTCGGAATCGGGTTCATCCGCTCACCAGAATACTGGCTACGAGTCGCTAGGTCGATGCTCCGATGCGAAATCGGTTAGCCGAGCACCGACTGTCGTGGCGGGAGCGAGATGCCTCTGAGGACTTCAGCTTCCACTGACGGAGATCACCGCCTTCACGGTGTCCGCCAATATGCGGAGATCCATCCACAGCGACATGTTCTTGATGTAGTAGAGGTCGTAGCGCATCTTTTCGGTTTCTTCCGCGAGCCCATTGGCATAGCCGTTACGGACTTGCGCCCAGCCCGTCAACCCGGGACGGATCAGCTCCCGGAGCTGGAAATAAGGAATTCGCTCCCGGAAGAGCGCGGCGTTCCCCTTCGGCAGCGGCCGAGGGCCGACCAAGTTCATGTCGCCGCGCAAAATGTTGATGAACTGCGGAAGCTCGTCTAGGCGGAAGCGGCGTAGCCATCGCCCCACTCTCGTAATGCGATCTTCGTTGTCGGCCGCCCACAGGCTGCGCTCCTTTCCCGGAGCAACCAGCTGCATGGTGCGAAACTTGATGAGGTCGAAAGGTCTGCCGTGGACACCGGCCCGGCATTGGCGGAAGAATATCGGCCCCTTGGAGTCGAGCTTGATGACGATCGCGATCAGCGCGATCAGCGGAGCGGTCGCGACGAGTCCCGCCACCGACACGGCGATGCTCAGGCCGCGTTGCAGACCGAGCAGCAACCGCGACTTCTTGAAGGCGCCCGAGAACAGCAGGAAGCTCGGATTCAGGTTCTCCAAGGCGAGCTTCCCGGCGATGCGCTCATAGGCTTGCACGCCGTCTTCCACGGCGATTTCGTTCATCACGAGGTGGCGGAGTAGTTCCTGCACCGGCAGGCGCCGGCGTCTGTCGGTGAGCGCGACGACGATGCGATGCGGGCGAAACTCCTCGATCGCTCTCTCGAGGTCCGGCAGCGATCCCAGCACCGGGCAACGCGGGGGGCGAAACGACGTCGATACGCTCGACCCTCCCTCCCCTTCGTCGAGAGCGGCGAGCTCGTGGGAGGTACGACCAGGCGTGGAGAGCGCCGTAGCGATCCGCGACGCGAGAGGCCCGGTGCCGAGGATCAGGATTCGTTCCGCGAAAGGTGGTCTATGCAATACCGAGGACGCCGTCCACCGTACCGGGATGGAGATCGCGATCGCGAACAGCGCACCCATCAGGGCGTACGAAAGATGCGCCATCGAAAGCCCGAGCGAGGCAGCGACGGCGAAGTAGAGCGCGAGAAGCGTAACCGCGAGCATCAGCGCCCGTGGCAGACGGGCCCGGAATTCTTTGAAGTCGTTGACGATGCGCGGAGCGTAGAGATCCGTACAGTAGAACGACACCGTGCAAGACAATGCCGACGGCAGCGCCATCCACACCCAACCGCCCCCGTCCGGCCAGTAGGTGTGAATGGCGGGCAGGAACACGAGCACCGTGCTCATGATCAGCAGCAGCCAACCGAACTCGAGAACCGCGATGCCTAGGCTCATTTCTGCTCTTGCTCGAAACTCCCGACACTCCATCCACCCCGCAACCGGTTGCTCGTGCGCTGGGGAACTTCGGCCTCCTGCTCGTACTCAGCGACCATCGTTCCGCTTGCCGACTCTCGACCGCTTGCCGCCGTGCGCCACGTGGTATCCATAGTAAGTCGCGTATCGCGAAATCACGTCCTCATCGTTGTTGAACACCAATCCCAACACCATCTCTGGATCAAGTGCGTTCAACGCCTCAGCCAAAAGCCTGCGGGGCGTCCGGTTGGCTGCCACGACGATGATGAACCCGTCCACCAGACTGCCCAGCATACGGCAATCCGGCAAGGAAACGATAGGTGGCGCGTCGATGATCACCAAATCATAACTCCGCCGCGCTTCATGGAGCAATTCCGCGAAAGCTTTCGACGTCAGCAGCTCGTATGGCGCCGCCGTGCTCTCCCCGGCAAGAACCAGGTCGAGGCGGTATGGAGGACGGCGAGTGATCAAGCCGTCGAGATTCGGTGAACGGCCGCGAAGTGCCGCTGCCAACCCGGAGGGGGACCGCGCGAAGCCGAGCCTCGGCGCGACCGAGGGATTCCGCAGATCTGCGTCGAGCAACAGCACGCGAGAGTCTTCTCCCTCCGCGAACGAGCCGGCAAGGTTGATTGCCGTGGTCGTCTTTCCGTCCCCCACACCCGGGCTCGACACCGCGATGACCAGGGGCCCTTTCTCGCGGCGTTTCGCTTCGAGCAGCGTACGGAGATTTCGGTACTGTTCCGCTTCGATCGACGCGGGCGCGAGCAAGCTCACGAGGTGCGCTTCGACCTCCCCGGCTTCGATCGGGCGTTCCACGCTCGGCTTCGGGCTCGGCGGGGCGACGACGGTCGGCACAGCTTGCGTGACGGCCGGCGCCGGACGATCGATGGTCGCGGTCGCGACCGCGGTTTCCGTGCGCGATGCCGGTCGGAACGGCATCGCTTCCTTCGTCGTGAGCACCGGCGGCGAGGTAGATTCCCGCTCCTCGCGCGCGCGATCCTCTTCGGCTTGCTTCAGGGCTTTGAAGAACTTGCTCATGCTGCTGGAAAGGACGACATCGCCCGCGTTCCGCTCACAGGCTACCGAACCAAACCCGCGCGAACTCCTGTAGCGATCCCGCCAATCGTTCGACGAGCCCGAGCGCGCCACTCGGCGCGAGCGCCAAGAATACCGCGCCACCTACGGTCGCTGCCATCGCAGCCGAGACGAGCCACCGACCGGTGAATTGCACCGGCAGCGAAGGCATCTTTGGAAACCCGGGAAACCCGCCTTCCCCAACGCCTTCCTCGACCGCGGGCCAATCGCGAGCTGTATCGCTTTTGTGAAGAGTTTCTATGGATTCTACGGTCGGCCAAAAGGGAGCGGGCGGAGTCTCGCGTGCTTGGCGCTGCTCGCGCGGCTCCTCGGGCGGCTCGGGACGCTCTGCACGGACTTCTCGCGCCGCCGGCGGCGGTGTCGGGAGCTCTCTCTCTTGCGGCGTCGGGACATCCCTCTCTTCATGGTAGTCGATGGCTTCTTCCACCACTCGCACGTCGATCGTCCGCTTTTGATCGGCGTAACCGACGAGCAGACAATGGTCACAGATCAAGTTCACCACACGTGGGATGCCACGCGAATGCGCGCAGATGCGCTCCACGGCGGTGTCGGTGAAGATCGGCGTTCCGTTGGAGTCGGGTGCGCTCGCCAAGGTGAGCCGGTGATGGATGTACTCGGCTGTGTCTGCCGGGCTCAAGGGATGGATCGTGCAATGCAAGCCGATGCGTTGCTTGAGCTGACGGAGCTCCGGGAGAGCCAGCTTGGCCTTCAGTTCCGGCTGTCCAACCAGTAGGATCTGCAACAGCTTTTCGTTCGTCGTCTCGAAGTTGGAGAGCAGACGGACTTGCTCGAGCGCAGCGGCGTCCAGGTTCTGCGCTTCGTCGATGATCAAGACCGTGTTGAGCCCGCGGCGCACTCGCTCGGTGAGAAAGTGGTTGAGGGCAACCAACCGATGGGCATGACTGTCCTTCGCGTCGACGATGCCGAAGTCTTCGACGACGTACGCGAGGATTTGGTCAAAAGACATCATCGAGTTGAAGACGAAGGCGGCCTCGGTGTTGTTGTCGAGACGGTCGAGAAGCGTACGCAGGAGCGTCGTCTTCCCGGTTCCAACCTCGCCGGTCAGGACTATGAAGCCGCGGCGTTCCTTGACGCCGTACTCGAGTTGCGCGAGCGCCTCGCGATGTGCGGGCGTGAGATACAAGAACCGCGGGTCCGGCGTCGGATTGAACGGCTTCTCTCTCAGCCCGTAGAAGCGGAGATACACGATCTACTGACCCGATGATCCAGCGAGCTTCGCGACGGCGGCCACGAGCGCTTGGTTTCCATGAGAGAGAACGTAGGAGGATGCGACGATCCCCGCGAGCGCCACCGCCATCGACACCACCACCAGCGAGACTCGCCGACGCGCAGCGCGAGCATCTGCGTCCGTGACGATCTGTGGAATGCATGCCAGCACGGGAATTCGGGAGAACGACCGCAAGTCGTCGAGGCCGTGGAAAGAGCTGTCGAGGCTCTCGATCAAGAAGACCGCCGCCGCACCGAGCCCGAGCGACAGGGCCAAAGAGAGAAACAAGAGCCAACCGCGCCGTGGCGCCGCCGCCGTGTGCATCGGAATGGCGGCGTCCAGCACGCGGAACTGCTCGCCCTTCTGACGATGCTCCATGCTCTCGGCGATCTTCGCCTCCTCGTATCGCTTCAGCAGCGATGCATAGACTTCCTTCGTGGTGTTGTAGTCCCTCGAGAGTTCCTGGAACTGCTGCTCGCGGCGCGGCGCGTTCTCCACCCGCTCCTGATACACGGCGATGGCCTTGTGCACGTTGGCTTCTTCGGCTGCGAGCACGCGAAGCTCGGCCTCCGACGTTTTGACGGACTGCTGGAGCTGGAGCAGGTACGGGTCCGGTGCTCCGTTGAGCTCGGCGGCCGCCGCGGAGGGATCGGCCATTTGTCCCTGGAGTCGAGCGATCTCCTGACGCAGGGAGACGACGTCGGGGTACTTGTCGCTGTAGCGGCGCCGTAGATCGGACAGCTCCGCCGAGAGCTTGGCGATCCTTTCGGCGACGGCATCTGGGCGAGCCGAGTTGGAGTTGGAGCTGGAGTTGATGCTGGTGAGCTGGCGCTCGAGGATCGTTTTCTGCTCCCTCACGCGGATCTGCTTCTCGCTGTTGAGCATGAGCTCGGTGTTCAACCTCTCGAGAGTCGTCAGGTTCGCGTCGCGCTGCTCGGGAAGCTCGCCCATGTGGTTCTCTTTGAACTGGCTCACCTCGACTTCCTGCACGTCGAGCTTCTTTTTGATCTCGTCGAGCTGGCTGCGCAGGAACTCCGCGGTGCCTCCGGCCTGGCGCTCGCGAGACCTCAAGTCCTCTTCGATGAAATAGGACGCGAGAGTGTTGGCTACGTTGGCGGCTATCTCCGGATCCTCGGCCGTGTAGCTGATCGTGAAAGCAATCGTGGCCGACCCCATGCCGCCTTGCTGGCCGGTGCTCTTCACCTCGACCGAGATGTCGCTGCGCATGCGCTGGACGATCTCTTCCGGCGAGAGGTTGTCTTGCAAGTTCTGGTAGAGACCGAAGCGCTTGATCAACGCGTCGAGCCGCTCGCGGCTGAGGATGGACTGCGTTATCGTTTGCACGCGACGCTCGGCGACAGTCGTCACCGTGGACTTGACGAAGTCTTGGGGGACCTGCTGACTCTCGACCAACACGCTGACGGTCGAGCGGTAGATGTCGGGGAGAAACATGACGACGCTCGCGGTCGCGGTGAAGGCGATGACGGCGACCAGAATCGCCAACCACTTGCGCCGCTTCCAGATCCCGACCAGACGATCGAGACCCGCGCTCTGTTGCTCGGCAGCCATAGGGTTCGCGGGCGCGCTCGCTTACGGCACGACGACGACGTCACCGGCTCGCAACACCAGATTATCGCTCGCTTCCCCGGCGATCGCGTTGTTGTAGTTGAACGGGACGCGCGTCGACGTGCCCTTTCCGTCGGTGCGCAACACCGTGATGCTTCTGCGCGAAGCGAACTCGGTGAGTCCTCCCGCCAGCGCGATGGCCTCGAGGACGGTGGTCGGGCTCGACAAGTTGAACCGACCCGGATGACTGACCTGCCCGACGACCGAGATGCTGAAGCTCTCGACCTTGTTGACGATCACCGAGACCTCCGCCGACGGGACGTAGTCGGAGAGCTTCTTGGTGAGCAGCTCGCGCAGCTCCATCGGCGTCAAGCCGGCGGCGTGTACATCGTTCACCAGCGGCAGCGAGATCATGCCATCGGGACGCACGGTAACTAAGCGACTAAGCTCGCTGTTCTTCCAAACCGCGATCTCCAGCACATCACCGGCGCCGATTTGATAGCCGCCGCGCTCTGGGGCCGGCTCTTCGCCCGACGCCAGGCGAGTGACAAGGAGCACGCCGGCGAGGACCGCGACGAGCGTTCTCTTGGTGCCCGTGGAAGTCATAGTCTACGACCTCGAGCTAGGAACGAGGATCACGCTCGGCACCTAGGCATCGAATAGCGTTACAGCGTACCGGGTCGATTGACCGCGCCGCAAGTGGAAACAAAAGTTTACAGAATGCGGGGTTCGAAAACCCTCGAGCAGAATAGGGACGGCAACAGAAGGGATGTTGGCGGATGGGATCGGGATGGCCGTGATCCCCGTCTTAGTAGACCCGAAACGGTCGCGAGACCTCGAACCCTATGGAAACGACATTGCGGTAGATCTTCTGGTTATTGTTGTGCACCAGTGTCTCCGAGTTCTGCGTTTGAACTGAAGAGAACACACCCTTCTGGTAGTTGAAGGTATAGCCGAAGTTGAGCGAGATCCACTCGGTTAACCGGTACCGGCTCGTCAGGGCGGCGGCGTACACGTCAGTGGTGCCGCTGGATCCTTCCGAGCTGTCGGAAGTGGTGTATCCTCCGCTTACTCCTGCGGTCCAGAATTGCGTGACGTTATAGCTCAAGGTGGCGATGTAGCTTTGCACGTTCAGCGCGCCCGTTGCGCCGACCGCGCTGGTTTGCGAGTTGGCATAGGCGAAGTCGGCCGAACCGCGCTCGAAAGAATGACTGATCGACGCGAGCGCCTCCGGGTCCACGTGGCTACCCGTGAATCGCGGGCCGCCTCTCAGAATAATCTGGGTCGCTGAGAAGCGATGACTCCAGCCGACCGTCGCGGCGTTGGAGTCGGTCACCGAGGGCGTGTTGACCACGGTTATTGACCCGTTGGGGGTCGATTCGGGCAACTCGGAAGACGGCTGGGTCGAAAAAGAAGAAGAGAAATGACGGTAAATGTACCCCAGGTCGCCGACGTCCAGCTCGGTGAAGCGGTGACTGAATCTTCCATCGGCGGTATGTTGGTCTTGGCTCGGCGCGCCGACCTGATTTAGGTGGCTGAAATCGTAACTAGCCGCAAGATCATTGAGTTGGCTCAGCTTGTAGGACGCGGACGGACTCACGAAGTACATTACACTTCGGCTCCTTCCGTTTTGAATACCCGTGGGCGTAAGACCACTCACATTGGTGACAGTTGTGGAGTTCAAGTCACCAGGGTTTTGTGTTTGATCGTACCCTCCGAGCACGCTCATTTCGAGTAGTGGGTTGGGACGATAGCGCGACTCCAGCGAGGCTGTTTGCGCCGCCGGAAAGGCGTTTTGGCTGGATTGTTCGGCATAGACATCGGCGTCGATCGTATATCCGGCTAGCAGGCTGAACGGCATGGAGTCGTAGCCGGCGACGATCCCTGGGCCGGCGCGAAAGATGAAATCACCCTGCTTTTTCCGCCCTGGCACCAGCACCGGGGGCGCCCCGGGCGTCGTCGACGGCACGAGCGTCGGCGGAGGATTCTGATCAACCGAGAAGGGGTTGTCGTCGTAGCGCTCACTGATGCTGACTGACGGGGTCAAATAGAAGCCAGCGGGCCCAACCCGCTGACTGGAGCCACCGGACCGTCCCTGCTGAGCCGACGCTTCCGTGGAGAGGCCGGCAGACACGATCAGCACCGATGCCATCATGAGAACCCACCAGCCGGCTCTGATCCCGTTCGTCACTGGCTCCTCCGTTGTCGTCGCTGCAGGGGGGTACAGTACCACGTCGCCGTCGGCCTTCGCCATCGGCGGCTTCTTGTGGCTCGGCATCTCGGCTAAGACGGCGGCATGACGATCCGCCTGTCACTGCCGACGCTTCGCGAGATCGAGCAACACGCCGAGGAGGCGTACCCTCACGAGTGTTGCGGCGTCGTTTTTGGCAACGGCGAACGCGAGCGGGTGAGCCGCATAGAAAACGTGCAGGATCGACTTCACGCCGAGGACCCGGCGGCGTACCCGCGCGACTCTCGCACCGCCTATTTCATGGACCCCCGACAGCTCTACGCCGCGTTCCGCGAAGCCGAGCAAGAGCGCTCTCCGATTCGCCTGTTCTATCACTCTCATCCCGAGCACGGCGCCTATTTCTCGGACGAAGACAAAGCTCGTGCCATGGCCTGGGACGAACCCGCTTACCCGGACGCTTGCTACCTCGTCCTGTCCGTAGTGGCGGGAAGGGTCGTCGACCGGCTAGCGGTGCGGTGGGATGCCGGCCGGCGAGAATTCTTGCCAGCCGAGCTCGTGGTAGGGTGTACTACTTGCGCGCCCAGTACGCGAGGTCATCGAACTGGGCGATGACGCCCGGGCCGACGATCAACACGAGATCGAACGTGCCAACCCCCTCCGCGACCTTGACCACGGATTTCTCGTCGACGTAGCCGATCGTGCGGTGGCTTTCGCAACGGAGGCCGATGCGGACCCAGTCTCCCTTCGGCGCGGCCACCGGCGCCTCGTCGACCAGCTTCAAGGAGTCACCCGTCCGTTCGTACAGAGCGATGCGCCGCTCGTGCGGCTCGAGCTTCAGAACCTGGGCGGCGGCCGCCGAGGTGGCATCGCACGAGAGACCGGCACCGGATGATCCCAGGAACACGCGAACGGCGACCTCCCCGGCCGCGGCCGTGACTCCCTCCGCCTCTTTGATGGCGAGCACCGCCGCACCTTCGCCGGAGCCCACGAGCACCTGCGCGCCCGACGATGGCGTGGGGGAGTCCGCCACCGCCCAACGGCCGAGACGCGGCTCGAACCCTCGCGGCGGCTCGTGGAGCGGATCGCGTTCGAAGTCGAAGCGGTGAACTCCGCCGTCGGCGGCGAAGAGAGGGGAAGCTCCGCTCATCGCGGGCACTACGCTGCATGACAGCGGCAACAACGCGAGCCCGCACAAGAGCGCGAGGTCTCGGAGGTCACGCACCGCCTGTAGCTTCATGGGCGGCTGCCTCAACCGCTGCGCAGATCAGGGTATGAGCCGTGGAGTCGACGACGTTGACGCTGACGAGCTCGCCGGCTGAAGAGCTCCGGGAAGGGAACACCGCGGTCTTGAAGTGAGCGGTCTTACCGCAGACCCAGCCTTCACCCCGCCGCGCAGCCCCTTCCACGAGCACTTCAACTTGCCGACCGCGCCACCGCGCGCTCCGCTGCGCCGAGATGCGCTCCTGGGTCTCGATCACCGCTTGCAGCCGGCGCTGCTTGTCCTCGCGGGAGACGGTCTCCTGCCAGCGCGCCGCGCGAGTCCCCTCGCGCGCCGAATAGGCAAACAGAAACGCATGGTCGTATTCGACGCGGCGAAGGTATGCGACGGTAGACTCGAAATCGGCTTCGCTCTCGCCGGGAAAGCCGACGATCACATCGGTCGAAAACTCGATGCCCGGCCGCGCCATACGCAGCCGATCGAGGAGGGCGTCATACTCGTCGATCGTGTAGCCACGGTCCATTCGCGCCAGCACCGCGTCCGACGCCGACTGCAAGGGAAGATGGACCTGCGGGCAGACTTTCTCTTCGCTCGCCATCACTTCGATGATGCGCTCACTCATGTCGGCGGGGTGCGGCGAGGTAAAGCGGACGCGGGCGATGCCCTCGATACGTGTCGCAGCGCGCAGCAAGTCGGCGAAATCGAGGTCGCCGTCGCGGTACGCGTTCACCGTTTGACCGAGAAACACCACCTCACGGAACCCTGCACGCGCCGCTTCTTCGAGCTGCTCGAGGAGCCGCGCGAGCGGCAAGCTGCGCTCGCGGCCACGAACGTACGGCACGACACAGAACGTGCAGAACTTGTCGCACCCCCGCATAACGGTCACCCAAGCCCGCACTCCATCGCGGCGTGCCGGGGTGAAGTCGGCGTAGGTCTCCTCACGGCCGAGACGCACCTCGATCGTCGGGTCGTCGAATCCTCGCCGCTCGAGGATCGCGGGCAGGTGCCGGTACTCGTCGGGGCCGAGCACCAGGTCGAGAAACGGCATCCGTTCGAGTAGCCGCGCCCGTTGATGCTGCGCCATGCACCCGAGAACCCCGATGCGTACCGCCGGATCGCGAAGCTTGTGCGGCAATAGCTGGGTGAGCCGACCGACGACCCGCTCCTCCGCGTGCTCGCGAATCGCGCAGGTGTTCACGAGGATCACGTCGGCCTCGGAAGGCGAGCGGACTTCGGTGCACCCATGTCGGGCGAGCTCGCCGAGCACCAGCTCGCTGTCGGCCAAGTTCATCTGACAACCGTACGTTTCGACGTATACGCGGGCGCTCATGGCAAACGCGTGAAGATAGCCAATGGAGCCGCGGAGTGAAACAGCCCATGGGCGCCAAAGCCTCAATTGAACTGCCGCCCCTCGCGTGACAGAATTTCCGGACTTTGCTCGGAACTCGCACCGAACCGGAGGAGACCGATGAACCACGGCCCCGCTAGCGACTACGGTCTGGAGCACCACGGGATCGAGCACATCGAGAGCGCGTATTGGAACCTGACCACTTCGGCCCTCTACGAGGAGTCGGTCCGCCGTCACGAGGGCTTGATCTCCGCAGAGGGCCCGCTCGTGGTGCGTACGGGCCACCATACCGGACGCTCCGCGAACGACAAGTTCGTGATCAAAGAGCCCTCGAGCGAGAAGCACGTGTGGTGGGGAAAGGTGAACCGCCCATTCGAAGCGGCAAGCTACGACGGCATCCGCCGCCGCATGCTCGCCTACTTACGCGGGCGCGACGTGTTCGTGCAGGACGTCTTCGTCGGCGCTGATCCCGAGTACCGCGTGCCTATCCGGGTGATCACCGAGAACGCTTGGCACTCGATCTTCGCGCGCAACATGTTTCTCGTACCGAAGTCCGACGAGCTTGCGGCGCACCGGCCGCGATTCACGGTCATCGACCTGCCGCGCTTCCATGGGGTTCCCGAGGAGGACAAAACCAACTCCGAGACGTTCATCCTGCTCAATTTCGCGCGCAACGAGGTGCTGATCGGCGGCACCAGCTACGCGGGCGAGATCAAGAAATCGATCTTCACGATTCTCAACTACCTGCTTCCGCTCCACGGCGTGCTGTCGATGCACTGTTCGGCGAACATCGGCCACCAAGACGACGTCGCAATCTTCTTCGGTCTGTCCGGCACGGGGAAGACCACGCTCTCGGCAGATCCGGAGCGCAAGCTGATCGGCGACGACGAGCACGGTTGGAGCGCGCGCGGCGTGTTCAACTTCGAAGGCGGGTGTTACGCCAAGGTGATCAAGCTGTCGCGCGAGGCCGAGCCGGAGATCTACCAGACGACGCGGACGTTCGGCACGATCCTCGAGAACGTCGCCATCGACCCCGCCTCGCGGTCCATCGACTTGGACGACCAATCGCTCACCGAGAACACGCGCGGCTCGTATCCGATCACGCAGATCCCCAACGCGGAGCTCTCCGGCCAGGGCGGCCATCCGAAGAACATCATCATGCTCACCGCGGACGCCTTCGGCGTGATGCCGCCGATCGCCAAGCTGACGCCGGAGCAGGCGATGTATCACTTCCTGTCGGGCTACACGGCCAAGGTCGCCGGCACCGAGCGGGGAGTCACCGAGCCGCAAGCGACGTTCAGCGCCTGCTTCGGGGCGCCCTTCATGGTGCACCATCCCTCCGTGTACGGGGAGCTGTTGCGCAAGAAGATCGCCGAGCGCAAGGTCGACTGCTGGCTCGTCAACACGGGCTGGAGCGGCGGGCCGTACGGCGTCGGCAGCCGCATGAAGATCGCCTACACGCGAGCGATGATCCGCGCCGTCCTGAACGGCAAGCTGCGCCTCGATCTCGACCGAGCCAGACGTGAATTTCCGAGTCCACGTGCCTACGGCCTGCCCCGACGTGCCGAAGGAAATGCTGAAGCCGCGCAACACGTGGAAGGACGGCGCCGCCTACGACCAGAAGGCGCGCGACCTCGCCGAACGGTTCAAGAAGAACTTCAAGGACTTCGAAACGCAAGTCACGCGCGAAGTGCGGGAGGCCGGACCGGCGTGACGTAGCGCAGGCGGCGAAGACGCCGCCACGGATTCACCCGGGTCCGGGGGCGCTGAAGCGCTCCGCCTTGCGTCCCCCCCCGCGGTTGCTACGATCGAGGGCTCGATGGGTGTCCACGAGCACCGTGAGAATGCCATTCGGAGCGCCGGTTGCGCGGTCTTGACCGTCAGCGATACCAGGACGCGATCCGACGACCGGAGCGGGGCGCGCCTCAAGGAGCTGCTCGCGGGCGCCGGTCACCAGGTGCTTCGCTACGAGATCGTTCCCGACGATCCGCTGCGCATTCGCGCCGCGCTGCAGCCGCTGCTCGGCGACGGCGCGATCCAGGCGATCTTCCTCTCCGGCGGCACCGGTATCGCGCCGCGCGATACGACCTTCGAAGCGGTACGCTCGCTCTTCGACAAGGAGATCGAAGGCTTCGGAGAGCTCTTCCGCGCCCTTTCGTACCAGCAGATCGGTGCGGCGGCGATGCTCTCGCGGGCTACGGCCGGCATCGTCGCGGGCAAAATCGTCTTCTCGATGCCGGGATCCACGGCGGCCGTAGAGCTGGCCATGCAGAGGCTCGCGCTGCCCGAGCTCGGTCATGCCTTGCGGCTCCTCGAGGGATGATGAGGGTGCACTTGCGATTCTTCGCCGCCGTGCGAGAGCGAGTACGAGCCGCCGAAGCCACGCGGGAGCTCGCGGGCCCGACGACGGTCGAGGATTTGTGGGATCAGATTCGTCGTGAGCATCCCTCGCTCCGTGAACTCGGCGGCGGCGTCGCGTTCGCGCTCAATCAAGAGTACGTTGACAGTAAAACCATGGTTCAAGATAATGATGAGGTTGCGTTCATCCCCCCGGTGAGCGGCGGATCATCGCGACGTCACGATGTTTGAAGTCGTCGAAGACCCCCCCGATCTCGCCCGTCTCATCGCGGCGGTGAGCAGAGCGGATGCCGGTGCGATCGCAACGTTTCTCGGCACCACGCGCGATCACAACATGGGTCGGCGCGTGACGCGGCTCGAGTACGAGGCATACCCCGAGATGGCGATTCGCGAGATGCGACGGATCGGGGAGCAGGCGGTCGAGCGCTTCGGCGCCAGCGCCGTCGCGATCGTGCACCGCATTGGCGTCGTCGAGATAGGTGAAGCGAGCGTCGCCATCGCCGCCTCGGCGACCCATCGCGACGCCGCGTTCGCGGCTTGCCGGTTCGCGATCGACCGCCTGAAGGAGATCGTGCCGATCTGGAAAAAGGAGCACTACGTCGGCGGAGAGGTCTGGATTGGGCCCCAACAAGGGGGGCTGCCGGGTCCTATTTCCGTCACGTAGAAGACCAATTCGTTCCATGCGCCAGCGAAGCCACCTCCCAGTCATACTGCCGCTGCTCTTCCTCAGCGCTTGCGCGCTTCAGCCCGCGACGCCAGCGCGTCCCGCGCTCCAAGGCTGGTCGCCGGCTACGGCGGCATCGACCGCCGAGCCGACCGAGCTCACCGCCGAGGATCGCGCTCTCGGTCACTTCCTGAAGGCGCAGATCGCGCTGAACCAGGGTGACTACGAAGTCGCGCTCGCCGAGTACGAGCTGGCGGTCCAGGAAGACCCCTCCACTCCCATGCTTCGTCTGCGACTGGCCACGCTCTACGTGCGCAAGGGCATGCTCGACAAGGCGCTCGAACAGTGCCGTCAAGTCGTCGAGCAGGACCCGAAGAACGTCGAGGCGCGACTACTGCTCGCCGGCCTGCTCTCGTCCACGGGCGACGAGGTGGGATCCATCGCCGCCTACGAGAAGGTGCTCGACTCCGATCCCGAAAACCAAGAAGCCTACCTCTATCTCGGCGCGCTCTACGGAAAGCAGGGGCAATTCGATCAAGCCGTCAAGACGCTGCAGAAGCTGATCGCGCTCAATCCGAATTCGATCCTCGGCTACTACTACCTCGGTCGCGTGCACGCGGCGGCACAGAAATTCGAACCGGCGGAAGGATTCTACCAGCAGGCGCTGCAGCTGAATCCGCAGTCGGAGCTCGTATTGCTCGATCTCGGTCTCGTCTACGAGATGGAGAAGAAAAACGACAAGGCGGTCGAGATCTATCAAAAGGTGCTGGCCACGAACCCGCGCAGCGCCGTGGCTCGCAAGCGCCTCGCCGGCCTCTACGTCGGCGCGAAGAAACTCGACAACGCGCTCGAGCAGTTCCGCGAGCTCGAGAAGATCGAGAACGATCCGCAGGAGGCCCGCGTAAAGATCGGCCTCATCTACTTCGAAAAGGGCGACTACGACAAAGCGGCGACGGAGCTGAATCTCGTGCTCGCCTCCGAGCCGCAGAACTACCGGGTTCGCTACTACCTCGGCACGGTGTACGCGGAGAACAAGGAATACCAGAAGGCGGGCGCCGAGTTCGATCAGATCCCGCCGACGTCGGAGTACTTCGTCGATTCACGCATCCACTCCGCCTACGTGAAGGAGAAGGACGAGAAGATCGACGACGCGATCGCGGAGATCAAGCGCGCTCTGGAGGTCAAGAAGGACTCCGTCGACCTGCTCGGCTTTCTGGCCTCGCTCTATCGCGAGAAGAAGGACGAACAGACCGCGCTGGAGATCATGCACAAAACGGTCGAGCTCGAGCCCAAGAACGACAAGCTGTGGTTTACGCTCGGCGCGGTCTACGACGAGAACAAGCAGAAGGAAGAGGCCATCGACGCGATGCAGAAGGCGATCGAGCTGAATCCCAAGAATGCGGCGGCGTTGAACTATCTCGGCTACACGTATGCCGAGATGGGCGTGGAGCTCGACAAGGCCGAAAGTCTCATCCGGCAGGCGATGGCGATCGAGCCGAACGACGGCTTCTTCGTCGACAGCCTCGGCTGGGTGTACTACCAGCGCGGCGACTTCAAGAAGGCGGCGGAACATCTCGAGCACGCCGTCGAGCTGGCGGGCGACGATCCGACGATTACCGAGCACCTCGCCGATGCGTACGAGAAGCTCGGTCGTCGGACCGACGCGTTGCGGGTCTACCGCGACGCACTGGCACGCTCCAAGGACACCGATCAAATGGAGCGGCTCAAGCGCAAGATCGGCGTGGTCGAGCAGCGGCTGACGGGCGCGTGATCGCGCGATCGCGTTTCATTTTCGTCGCGATCGCCGTTCTGATTCTCGGCGGATGCGCTTCGCTTCGCGTCGGGCCCGAGGAGCCCAGGGTCGAACCGCCGACCCCCGTCTCGGCCGACGCTCTGCTCTCGGCCATCGACGACCGTTCCGCGGCGGTGCAGACGTTTCGAGCGCTGGCGCAGATGCACTACGTGGGCTCGAGCGACACGCTCGCGGTGAAGGAAGTCGTCGCCGTCGAGCGGCCCAACCGCTTGCGGATCGAGATGATGTCCGCCTTCGGAGTCGCGTTGCAGATCGCGTCGGACGGCTCGCGTCTTTGCGCGTACCATCGTGGCGACCGAACCTTCTATCGCGGGCGCGCGACCGCGGCCAATCTCTCGCGGTTCACGCGGCTCGATCTCGAGCTCGGCGACGTGGTCGATCTGTTGATCGGCTTGCCGCCCCATCGTGAGTGGCGCGGCCGGCCGTCCATCGCCTTCGAGCGTCCCGAGGGGTACTGGCGGGTTGAGACCTCGCTCAGCGACGGGGGTTCTCTCACCGTGTGGTTCGACCCCGATTCCTTGCTTCCCGTACGCGCGACCGAGTCGAGCGCGACCGGCGCGGTGCGCTATACCGCGAAGTACGGCCGTTACAGCTTGGTCTCGGGCGTGGCCATGCCCGCCGCGGTGCGCTTCGAGGTGCCGGAGCAGGAGACGAAGATCGATCTTCGCTATTCGGAGGTTTCGCTGAATGCGAACCTCGCCGCCGGTTTGTTCACGTTCGATGCGCCCGCAGGCTCGAAGATCGTCGACCTCGACGCGGTGAGCAGCGTGGATCGGCCGACGGCGCTTGCCGTACGCTGACCCCTTCTCGAATGCCGATCGCGAACGATCTCACGCGCCGTCTGGGAATCACTCACCCGATCATCCAGGCTCCGATGGCCGGAGGTGCCACGACGATCGAGCTGGTGACGGGCGTTTGCGAAGCCGGGGGCGCCGGCTTCGTCGCCGCCGCGTATTCGACACCCGCGCAGATCGCTGACTTCTGCCGGGGGGTACGTGAGCGCACCCGTCGACCGTTCGGCATCAATCTGTTCGCCCCTTTGCCGATTCCCGCGCCTCCCGACGATCTCCGCCCTGCTTTCGAGCGGCTCGTCCCGTTTCACGCCGAGCTCGGCATCGCCCCGCCTTCGTTGCCCGGCTCGGTGGCGGAATCCTTCGACGCGCAACTCGCCGCCGCGCTCGCGGGAGGCGCTGCGTATTTCAGCTTCACCTTCGGAATTCTGCCGCGCGAGGCGCTGACGGCGATCAAGGCGGCCGGCATGTTCGTCATCGGCACGGCGACGACGGTCGAAGAGGCGGTCGCGCTCGAGTCTGCGGGAGTCGACGCCGTGGTCGCGCAGGGCAGCGAAGCGGGCGCGCATCGCGGCAGCTTCGCCGTGGACTTCGCGGCCGCGATGATCGGGACCATCGCCCTCGTGCCGCAGGTCGTGCGCGCGGTCCGCGTCCCGGTGATCGCCTCGGGAGGAATCATGAACGGCGAAGGCATCGCGGCCGCGTTGGCTCTCGGCGCGAGCGCCGTGCAGATGGGCACCGCGTTTCTCACCTGTCACGAATCGGGAGTCCCGGAATCCTACAAGCGAGCGGTCCTCGGTGCGCGCGAGCATGAGACGCGCGTCACCCGCGCCTTCTCCGGACGCCCTGCGCGCGGCATCGTCAATCGCGCCATGGAGGAAATCGAGCGTGACGCTGAGTCCATTCTTCCCTACCCCCTGCAGAACGCGTTGACGCGACCGCTCCGTGTCGGCGCCGCACGGCAGGACCGCGCGGAGTTCCTCTCGCTATGGGCTGGCCAAGGGCTCCGCCTGGCTCGGCGCGAGCCCGCCGGCGAGTTGATGAGGCGATTGGCTGACGACAGCGAACGGGCGATCCTCCGGCTCGCCGCTCTCGTCGACACGCCGGCGCGGTAGAGGGCTACGGCCCGAGCCGCGGATCGAGCGCATCACGCAGTCCGTCGCCGAGCAAATTGTAGGCGGTGACGGTGACGAAGATCGCCAAGCCCGGGAACACCGCGAGCCACCAGGCGAAGGTGTTCTGCTCGGAAACCGCGAGGATCGATCCCCAAGTGACGAGATCGGCCGGCACGCCGATGCCGAGAAACGACAGGGCCGATTCGGCGAGTATGGCCGAGGCGATGCTGAAGGACGCCGTCACCAGCACGGGAGCGAGCGCGTTCGGGAGGATGTGGCGGAACATGACGGCGACGTTCGGTACGCCGAGCGCTCGTGCGGCGACCACGAAGTCGAGGCCGCGAAGCTTGAAGAACTCGCTGCGAACGAAGCGCGCCACGCCGACCCAGCCGGTGAGCCCGAGAATCGCCATGACGTTGTAGATCGAAGGGGGCAGCACCGCCGCGACGGTCAGGATCAGGAAGAACGTCGGGATCGCCAGCATGAGCTCGAAGAAGCGCGACAATGCGAGATCGACCCAGCCGCCGTAGTACCCGGCGAGACCGCCGAGTAGCGACACCCACCGTGAGCTGGATCGCCGTGACGACGATGCCGATCGTCAGCGAGATGCGCGCGCCGTGGATCATGCCGCTCGCCACGTCGCGGCCGAGCTGATCGGTGCCCAGCCAGTGACGAGCCGTCGGGGGCGAGAACGACTCTTCCGACAAGTCGGCGCGCCGCGGCAGGTACGGGATCGGCGGGAACAGCGCCGCTTCGCTCTTCAGCTCCTTGTAGTCCGCGTCACGCAGCGGTTGCGGCCATGACGTGACGCCGAGGCGGGCGCCGTAGTCGATCGAGGATCGGGTAGTACGTCCGACCTCCGACCCTCACGTAGTAGGGCATGTCGTTGGCGAGAAAATCGGCGAACAACGCGACGAGCGCCAAGGCGAGGATCGCGTAGAGACTCGCACATCGCTCGACGGTTCTGGCGCAACTGGCGCCAGACGAGACGCCCAGTACCCCCGGGAAGGTGCCGCGCTCATCGCTCCACTCGCCCGAAGCTGACGCGTGGATCGACGACCGCGAGCATCAAGTCCGCGATCAGGATGCCGATCAGCGTGAGCGCCGCGCTGATGGCGAACAGCCCGAGGACGACCGGATAGTCGCGCGCCAGCACCGCCTGGTAGCCGAGCTGGCCGATGCCGGGGATCGAGAAGATCGTCTCGATGATCACCGATCCGCCGATCAGCGACGGCAGCAGGTCGGCGAGCATCGTCACCATGGGAATCAAGGAGTTGCGCAAAATGTGCTTGAGGACGACGACCCGTTCGGAAAGCCCCTTGGCTCGCGCCGTGCGTACGTAGTCCTGCTGCGCGTTCTCCAGCATGGAGCTGCGCATGTAGCGAGACAGCGCTGCGAACGCGGCGTAGGTCGCGCATAGCACGGGCATCGCGATGTGCCACGAATAGTCTCGGAACTGCCGAATCCACGACCAGGATTCGTCGTAATCGAGCGAATGAAGCCCGGCGGGTGGAAACCATAGAAAGTAGTCACCGCCGCAGAAGTAGATGAGGATCAACGTGCCCACCCAGAACGAGGGCAGCGAATACAGCATGAAGACGCCGCTCGTCGCGAGGCGTCGAGCCACGAACCGGGTCGCACCGAGGAGTAGATGCCGAGCGGGATGGCGATCGCGTAGCGTGAGGAGAGATCGAGATGACGTTCAAGCGTGATCGTCACGGGCAGTCGCTCGCGGATCTTGTCCCACACCGGTCGGCGATCCTTGAAGCTCTCGCCGAGGTCGAGCGTCACGAGGCGCTCGAACCAGATCGCGTACTGCACCGGCAGGGCGCGATCGAGACCAAGGCGATGGCGCTCCTCGTCCTTCGCACGCTGGATCTCGGCGAGGCGCTCCGGGCTCGCCCCCTGCGTACCCGCCGCGAGGCCCCCGTGGAAATACAGCTCGACCGGATCACCGGGCGCGAGATGCATGATGAGGAACGCGATGAACGTGACCCCGACGAACGTCGGGATCATCAACAGGGTGCGGCGCGCGGCGTAGCGCCGCCATTACCTACTTGCCGTACTTCTGCCGCGCGAGCGGCACCCACCACTCGTTCACGTTGGGCTGACCGGTCGGGTACCAGAACACGTTTCGCGAAACGGCGATCGACGGCGGAGATCGACTTGGGCATGTACAGGAACGTGTACGGCGCCTCGTCGAGGATGATTTCCTGAAGCCTGCTGTAGAGCGCGATGCGCTTGTCCTTGTCGAATTCGCGCCGATACTCCACGAGGATTCGATCCGCCTCCGCGTTCTTGAACGACACGTGATTCGACCCCGCCGGGCACCGCCTGGCTCGAGTGCCAGAGCTGATAGAGGTCGGGATCGTTCGGCGAGAACTGCCAGCCGAGAATGACGGCGTCGTAGTCGAACTGGCTCGAGCGACTCGAGCAGGATCGACCAGTCGACTTCGCGAAACGTCGCATCGATGCCGGCGCGCCGCAACTCGTCGACGACGATCGAGCCCGATGTTGCTTGCGCGTGGCATTGCCCGAGTTCGAGATGATCTCGAAGCGCAAGCGGCGTCGGCGTGCCGTCGACGACCTTGTCGCGGATGCCGTCCCCGTCGTGGTCGGCCCACCCGGCCTCGTCGAGCACGCGCTTGGCGCGATCGGGGTCGAACGCGTAGCCGTTGAGGTCGGTGTTGTACTCCGGGCTGAACCGATAGACCGGGCGAATCGATCTTCTCACCGTAGCCGAACAACACGCGCTCGATGATGCGATCGCGGTCGACCAAGTGCGACAGCGCCTGGCGTACTCGCTTGTCGCGGAACACGGGACGCAGCGCGTTCCAGCCGATGTACACGTAGCTCGGCGTGAAAGCGATCTCCTTGGCGGAATCGCTGGCGGAAGCCCGGCGTGTCGGTTTGCTTGAGATGCTGCAGCGGAGTAGACCCATGAAGTCGAGCGTCCCGGCCTTGAGCGCGACGAGCGCGGCGTCGGGGTTGTTGATGACGCGGAAGAAGATGCGGTCCACCCAGCCGTCGCCGCGCAGTGGATCGCCGGGCGCCCAGAAGTCCGTCGCGATGTCGCAGCACGACGCGCTCGCCGGTCACCAAGTCACGCGCCGGATCGGCCAGCACGTATGCGCCGGCGCCCGAGCGCACGTGCGATGAAAATCGGCGTTGAACGCCTGCGCGAAGCGGACGGCCTTCTCCTTCTTCTCGGGCGCGATCGTGTCCCACGCCGCGAGATCGGCGACCGAAACGCCGTCGAGCTCGCCGTGCGGATCGTAGAAGCGCTTGGGGAGCACGGCGATGCCGCCCAGAATGACGTCGTTGCGAAAATAGGGCTCCGAGCAGCGAAACTCGATCGTCGAGTCATCGACGGCGCGCACGTCGACGAGCGACGTGTAGTAGTTTCGCAGAAATGGCGCCTTGACCTCCGGATTCTTGATCGCCTTCACGGAGAACAGCACGTCGTCGACGGTCACCGCCGTGCCGTCGGAGAAGGTGGCATCCTTACGGAGCTTGAACGTGTAGGTGAGGTGATCGGCGGAGATCACCGGGAGCTCCGCAGCGAGCACCGGGATTTGCGCGAACGTCTTCGGGTGCGTCGCGGTGAGGGATGACATCAGGAATCCGAGGACCTCGCTGGCGGTGGCATCGTTGGAGGTCAGCGGATTGAGGCTCTCGGCATCCGAGAGCAACCACACGACGAGCCAGTCGCCGCGCACGGGGAGCCCGACGTCGGCCGGGCGGCTCTCGGCCTCATCCGGCTGCGGCGAAGACGGTGCGGCCTGCAAGTAGGCCGCGCCCAAGCACGCGCCGAACGCACAGCCGACGAGCAGGACCCGGAGTGGCCGCACGCCAGGTCTAATGCCGGGTCGACGGCGCCGGGGCAAGCTCGCGCGAGCGACCTGCCTTGTGGGCTCCTGGCGGGAAGTGTAGCTACGGGCGATATGCCGACGCTCCTCGAAGTGCGCGAGCTCGAAACGCACTTCACCACCGAGGGCGGGGTCGTCCGCGCCGTCGACGGCGTCAGCTTCACGGTCGACAGCGGGCGGACGCTCGGGATGGTCGGCGAATCGGGATGCGGCAAGAGCGTGACCGCGCTGTCGATCCTCCGCCTCGTTCCGTCCCGCCGGGCCGAATCGTCGGCGGCGAGATGCTCTATCAGGGCGAAGATCTCCTCGAGCTCTCCGAACGCGAGATGCGCCGGATCCGCGGCAACGAGATCGCGATGATCTTCCAGGAGCCGATGACCTCGCTGAATCCGGTGTTCACGGTCGGCAACCAGATCGGCGAGGCGATCCGCCTTCACCAGCGCACGTCGCGGCGCGAGACCCGCGAGCGAGTCATCGAGATGCTGCGCCTGGTCGAGATCCCCGAGCCCGAGCGGCGCGTCGACGACTATCCGCACCAGCTCTCCGGCGGCATGCGCCAGCGCGTGATGATCGCGATGGCGCTCTCGTGCGATCCGAAGCTGCTGATCGCCGACGAGCCGACGACGGCGCTCGACGTGACGATCCAGGCGCAGATCCTCGATCTGCTCGCCAGCCTGCGGCGCGCCTCGGCATGGCGCTGCTCCTCATCACGCACGACCTCGGCGTCGTCGCCGAGCAGGCCGACGAGGTGCTGATCATGTACGCGGGCGCGATCGTCGAGCGCGCGTCCGTGACGGATCTCTTCGATCGCCCGCTGCACCCGTACACGCGCGGCCTGCTCGACTCGCTGCCGCGGCGTCGGCGCGCACGCGACGGGCGCGCTTGCGGCCCATCCCGGGCACGGTGCCGCCGCTCACTCGGTTGCCGAGCGGCTGTCGCTTCCGCGATCGCTGCGCGCTGCGCGATCGACGACTGCGCGCGCATCGATCCCGCGCTCGAGGAGAAGGCCCCCGGGCACGCCGTCGCCTGCATCCGCGTTCCGCGCGGCGCCGAGCGCTCGATCGCCCCGGAGGCTCGTCCGTGACGATGTCTTCGAGCGACAACGCTGCTCGTCGAGGTGCGCGGCCTCGTCAAGCACTATCCCGATCGGCGGCGGCCTCTTCGGCACGCCGGAGTTCGTGCACGCCGTGCGACGGCGTCGATCTCGACGTTCGACGCGGCGAGACGCTCGGCGTCGTCGGCGAGTCGGGCTGCGGCAAGTCGACGCTCGGGCGCTCGCTCCTGCGCCTGATCGAGCCGACGGCCGGGACGGTGCGCTTCGACGGCACGGACCTCGGCTCGCTGTCCGGCGCCGAGCTGCGCCGCAAGCGACGCGAGATGCAGATCATCTTCCAGGATCCGTATTCGTCGCTGAATCCGCGCATGCGAGTCGGCGCCATCGTCGGCGAGGGGCTGACGATCCACGGCTTGGCGACGCGGCGCCGAGCGACGCCGCCGCGTCGTGGAGCTGCTCGCGCAGGTCGGGCTGCGCGAAGACGCGTACGATCGCTATCCGCACGAGTTCAGCGGCGGCCAGCGCCAGCGCATCGGCATCGCGCGCGCTCTCGCCGTCGAGCCGCGCTTCATCGTCGCCGACGAGCCGGTGTCGGCGCTCGACGTCTCGATCCAGGCGCAGATCGTCAATCTGCTGCAGGACCTGCAGGAGCAGATGGGTCTCACGTATCCTCTTCATCTCGCACGACCTCCGGGTCGTCGAGCACATCAGCCACCGCGTCGCGATCATGTACCTCGGCAAGATCGTCGAGCTGGCGCCGCGCGCCGAGATCTACGCGACCCGCGCCATCCCTACACGCGCGCGCTGCTGTCCGCGGTGCCCATGCCGAACCCGCACGGCGTGAGCCGCCGCATCGCATTGGGGGGCGACGTGCCGAGCCCGATCGCGCCGCCGACGGGTTGCGCGTTCCATCCACGCTGCTCGCACGCGGTCGACATCTGTCGTACGCAAGAGCCGAAGCTCGAGACCGGTGCGCGCGACCACGCGGTCGCCTGCCACGTGTTTCCACCCGAGCCAGAGCCGCCTTCCGATCTGGAGGACTAGACCATGGGGATCTTTCAGAAGCGCTCTCCTGACAATCCGTTGGCCGCCCTGCAGCCTCCCCCGCCGGAGAGGGAGCCGCAGCCGGTGTCTCCATCGGCGCCTCCGCCGTTCCTGCGTGACAACGAGGTGCGCACGTCGATCGGCGCGGACGCCGTGATCAACGGCAAGCTCGCCTTCACGACGCCTACGCGCGTCGAAGGGAAGCTCAAGGGAGAGCTGCGCTGCACACAGCTGCTGATCATCGGCGCGACCGCCGTGGTGGAGGGCTGGGTGAAGGCCGACGAGCTACGAATCGAAGGACTGGTGCGGGGCGAGATCGCCGAGACGCGAAAGGTAGAGATCTGCCCGCAAGGGAGGGTGATCGGCCAGGTGTCGTCGCGCTTCCTCGTGGTTCGCGAAGGAGGCTCTTTCGAGGGCCAGTGCGCCGTCGGACCCGACTCCGGCACGATGAGCACGACGCTCGGCGCCAGCGCGGATAGCGCTTCGGGTTAGCCGCGGGCGCCGGTTTTCGTCGCGGCTACTGAACGTCTTCGATGCGGGCCGCCTTGCCCGACAGATCGCGCAGATAGTAGAGACGCGCGCGACGGACTTGACCGTGCGAAAGCACGTCGATCTTGTCGATGCGCGGGCGAGTGCAACGGAAACGTACGCTCCACGCCTACGCCGTAGGACACCTTCCGCACGGTGAAGGTGGCACGGCTGGCACCGTGCGTGCGGCGGATCACCATACCCTCGAACACCTGGATCCGCTCCTTCTCGCCCTCGACGACCCTCACGTGCACGCGGACCGTGTCGCCGGATTTGAGCTCGGGCACCTTCGGTTTGAGCTGCTCGGCTTCGATCTTGTCGATGACGTTGGCCATGGTGGTGCCCCCTCCGTACGCGTTCGAATGGCGAATCCGCGCAGGCTAACGAACATCGACCGGAAAGGAAAGAGCACGGCCGACGGGGACGTTCCTACTTTGCTTACGTTTCAAGCAAAGTAGGAACGTCCCCTCCGAGCAGCCGATCGAGCATGATCGCCGCCGCCGCGCGAACCGGCAGGTGATTGTAGTCGGCCGGCCCGCGAATCGGCTCGAGCACGAGATCGGCGCGATCGAGAATCTCCTCCGTGAGCCCCCACCCGGTCCCGAGAATCAGCAGGTGAGGCGCTCGCCATCCGGCGAAGACGCTGGCGGAGATCGCGAAGGACGACGTGCGATTGGCACCCGTCTTGGCGCTCGTCGCCACCAGGACCGGCCGCTCTCCCACGTCGCGCTCGACCTCGAGGACGACGGCGTCGAGGTCAGCCACGGTATGCACCAGCGCGAGCGCCTCGCGCCGCGTCTCGTTGTACTCGGCTCCGAATCCGGTCCTCCAGTGCTCGAGGATTTTTTCGGCGAGCAGCCGCAAGCGCGCGTACCGGCGTGGCAATGTAGACGCCGCGGACGCCGTAGGTCTTGGCGATCCGCGCGATGTCGTGCACGTCCATGTTGGTCACCGCCGTGGCCACGACCCGTCCGTGCTTGTCGTAGACGGGGTGGTGCAGCAGCACCACGAAGAGCGGCGCCATGCGGCTTCAGCCCTCTTCCCGCTCGATCTCGCGGAGCAGCAGGCGATCCTCGTCGGCGAGCGTCGGCCGGCTGGAGAAGGTCGGGGCGCCGCTCACGGGTCAGCCGTAGGCGTTGCTTGCGCCGCCAGCGAGCGATCGCTGCGTGATCGCCGGAAAGCAGCACCGCTGGAACCGCGAGATCGCGAAACGTCTCCGGCCGCGTGTACTGCGGGTACTCGAGGAGGCCGTCGCCGAACGATTCCTCCTCCAACGATCCTGCGTTGCCGACGAAGCCCGGCAACAATCGGGTCACCGCATCGATGACGACGAGCGCAGCCGTCTCACCGCCGGCGAGAACGTAGTCGCCGATCGAAAGCTCGTCGTCGACGAAGTGGTGAACGCGCTCGTCGACGCCCTCGTAGCGCCCGCAGACCAACAGAACTCGACGTCTCGCGCGCGAGTTCCTCGGCGATGGCTTGCCGGAACGGACGGCCGCGCGGCGAAAGCAGCAGGCGGCGCGGCACCGGCAGGCCCGCGCCGGCGGCCTCGATCGCCGCAACCAATGGTTCGACTCTCATCACCATGCCGCTGCCGCCGCCGTACGGGGCATCATCGGTCGACGCGGTGCGCGCCGGGCGCGAAGTCGCGAACGTTGGTGATCGATACCTCGACGACGCCCCGCTTCACCGCCTTGCCGATGAGGCTCGAATCTAGAGGCGAGCGAAAAAAATCCGGGAAGAGAGTGAGCACGTCGAAGCGCATGTCGAGATCAGTCGAAGAGCCCGGGAACCGGACGGACGACGATTCGCCGCAGACCGGGGTCGATGGCCGTCACCATGCGATCGACCATTGGGATCAGCCGCTCCTTCTCCCCGGCGGTCACCACGAGCACGTCGTGACCCCCGCCGCCGACTACGTCTCGTACCGTACCGATGGGCTCCCCCGCATCGTCGACGACCGCGAAGCCGATCAACTCGTAGCAGTAGAACTCTCCCTCGCCGAGCGCGGGCAGGTCTTGCTCGCGGACAGCCACCTGCCAACCGGTGAACGAGCGAACGGTTTCCGGCGTCCCCACGCCGTTCAGCGAGACGAGCCACCCGATTCCGTGTGGCCGCGCACGCTCGACGCGCTTGCGCTGCCACGAGCCGTGCGCAGGCACGAGAGCGATCTCCGACACTTCGGCCAGTACCGAGGACCGTGGATTGAAGGGCCGCAGCCGCGCCTCTCCGCGAACCCCGTGAGCGCCGACGAGCTCGCCGACGGCCACCCAGCGTTCGCCGGCGGCGTCGATCAGCAAAGACCCGGTCCTCAGGGCTTCGGCCGGTCCTTTTCGACGATGTCGAGGACAATGCGCTGGTTCTTCCTCGCGGCCGCCGCGTTGAGGATCGCGCGCAGCGCTTTCGCCGTGCGACCCTCCTTGCCGATCACTCGCCCGAGATCCTCTTCGGCGACCCGCAGCTCGAGCGTCGCTACGCCGTCGCGCATCGTCTCGGTCACGTTGACCGCGTCGGGGTTCCTGACCAGGAACCGCGCCACATACTCGACCAGTTCCTTCATGATCCGCGTGCGTCGCTACGCGGCCTTGGGCGCAGGCGAAGGGCGGGATGGAAAGCCGGCGCGCTTCAGCACGTGCGCGACGGTGTCCGTCGGCTTCGCCCCGCGCCCGAGCCACCGCTCGAGCTTCTCGCGCTTGACCGTGACGCGAGCCGGGCTGGGGGCGGGATCGTACGTTCCGAGCTGCTCGATGTAACGACCGTCACGCGGGAAGCGCGAGTCGGCGACGACGATGCGGTAGAACGGATGCTTCTTCGCGCCGTGTCGGGAGAGTCGGATGGTGACAGACATTCTCGTTTCTCCTTGTGCGGATCGAGCTCAGCTCGGCAAACCCAGACGCAATCCCCGACATGCCTCCGCTGAGCTTCTTCATCATCTTCTTCATTTGCGCGTACTGCTTCAAGAACCGGTTGACGTCGGCGACCGAGGTGCCGCTGCCGAGTGCGATGCGCTGACGGCGCCGGGCGTTCAGCAAGTTCGGATTGTGTCGCTCCTGCCGCGTCATCGAGTTGATGATGGCCTCGACGCGAGCGAGATCCTTCTCGGCCTTGCCGGTATCGACGCCGCGCGCCATCTTGCCGAGACCCGGGATCATGCCGAGAAGGTCGCCCACCGATCCCATCTTCTTCATGGCGCGCAGCTGGTCGCGAAAGTCCTCGAGCGAGAACTCGTCGCGGCGGAGCTTCTTCTCGAGCTGCTCGGCTTGCTTCTGGTCGAAGACCTTCTCGGCTCTCTCGATCAGCGACAGCACGTCGCCCATGCCGAGGATTCGCGACGCCAGGCGGTCGGGATGGAACGGCTCGAGCGCGTCGAGCTTCTCGCCGACGCCGAGAAACAGGATCGGCGCCCCCGAGATCGCGCGGATCGACAGCGCGGCGCCGCCGCGGGCGTCGCCCTCCATCTTCGAGAGAATGACGCCCGTCGATCTCGAGTCGCTCGTGGAAGCCGCGCGCGACGTTGACGGCGTCCTGGCCGGTCATCGCGTCGGCGACGAGCACGATCTCGTGCGGCGAGACGGCGGCGCGAATGTCCGCGAGCTCCTGCATGAGCTCCTCGTCGATGTGGAGCCGCCCCGCCGTGTCGAAGAGACAGACGTCGTACCCTTGGTTTCGCGCCGCGACGAGCGCCTCGCGACAGATCGCCACCGGATTCTGATCCGCCCGCGAGGGATGCACGGCGCAGCCCACCTGCTCGCCGAGGAGCCTGAGCTGCTCGATCGCCGCCGGGCGACTAGACGTCGGCCGGCACGAGGTACGGGACTGCGCTTCTTCTCGAGCTTCAGGTAGCGCGCGAGCTTGGCGACCGTGGTCGTCTTTCCGGAGCCCTGCAGCCCGACGAGCATGACCGGCACGGGCGGCGCGGCGGAGAGGTCGAGCCCGCGGCCTGTCTTCGCCCATCAAGCGAATCAGCTCTCGATGGACGATCTTGATGATGTGCTGGTCCGGCGTGAGCGATTGGAGCACGTCTTCGCCGAGGGCTTGACCACGGACGCTTCGGTGAATTGCTTGACGACTTCGACGTTGACGTCGGCCTCGAGGAGCGCGACGCGCACCTCGCGAAGCGTTTCGTCGATGTGCGATTCGCGGATCCGCGCCTCGCCCCGGAGCTTCTTGAAGATCGCTTCGAACTTGTCGCTGAGGGACTCGAGCATGATCGCGTCGAGCGCTCAGCTCGACAAACGGCCGAGGCTAGAGAAGGCGCAAAGTCTTGTCAACGAAGCCGCGGAGCCGGGTCGCGTCACGAGCGGCGCCGACCGCGATCAAGCGGGGTGACAATTCTTCGTGTGATCGATCGAGTCATAAGCGCACTCGATCGCGATCCCTTCCCACTCGCCCGTCCCCTTCGCTGCGACCCGCAGCGTGGGATCGGCCTCGAGGTCTGCCGGATACACGGCGAAACGGACGCCCGGCGTGGCCGCGACGTCCAGGTTGAGGGCCTGCTTCGTCGCTTCCGCCGAGAGGGTGTCGCTGCGGTCGCGCCAGAACTTACCGGTACGTTCCTTGTGGGCCCGCTCGGCCTCGATCAACGCGTCGAGGACGGGTTGCGCGGCCGCTGCGAATGCATCGAGTCTGCGCCGCTCGTTGCGCGCTCGCCAGTACGGCGGTCCGAGGATCCCGACCACCACCACGAGGGTCGCGATGGCGATGAGAATCGCGGAAAGTGCGCTGCGGGAAGAGGGCTGTTCGGAGGATTCGCTCATCGAGGTCCCCTTGGCTCAAGGATGGTCGGGTCGCGGGTCTTCGTCCTGTGTAGCCCCCGTATCCCAGACAACGCCCCAGGAACGCCAGGGGGATCGCGACAAAGAAAAAGGGGCCCTCTCCCCACTACGGAAGAGGGCCCCGTGATCGGATCCCGCGGCGCTCTACATCATGCCGCCCATGCCGCCCATGCCACCCATGCCCCGCCCGGCGGCATCGCCGGCGCCGCCTTCTCGTCCGGCTTCTCGGCGACCATCGCCTCGGTGGTGAGCAGCAGGCCGGCGACCGACGCCGCGTTCTGCAGCGCCGTGCGCACGACCTTGGTCGGGTCGATGATGCCGGCCTTCATCAGGTCCTCGAACTCCTCGGTCGCGGCGTTGAAGCCGAAGGCACCCTTGTTGTTGCGGATCTTGTCGAGGACGATCGAGCCTTCCCCGCCGGCGTTGTGCGGCGATCCACCGGCAGGCTCCTGGACCGCCTGCGGATGATCGTGACGCCGACCTGCTCTTCTTCTCGGGCACGCCCTTGAGGCTGTCGAGCGCGGCCACGCCGCACGGATCAGCGCCACGCCGCCGCCGGGGACGATGCCTTCCTCGACCGCCGCGCGGGTCGCGTGCAGCGCGTCCTCGACGCGCGCCTTCTTCTCCTTCATCTCGACTCTCGGTCGCCGCGCCCGACGCGGATCACCGCGACGCCGCCGACCAGCTTGGCGAGCCGCTCCTGCAGCTTCTCGCGGTCGTAGTCCGAGGTGGTCTCCTCGATCTGCGCGCGGATCTGCTTGATGCGGCCCTCGATGTCGGCCTTCTTGCCGGCGCCGTCGATGATCGTGGTGTTGTCCTTGTCGACACCATGCGCTTGGCCCGGCCGAGATCGTTGAGGGTGACGTTCTCGAGCTTGATGCCGAGCTCCTCGGCGATGACCTTGCCGCCGGTGAGGATCGCGATGTCCTCGAGCATGGCCTTGCGGCGGTCGCCGAAGCCCGGCGCCTTCACCGCGACGCACTGCAGCGTGCCGCGGATCTTGTTGACGACGAGCGTCGCCAGCGCCTCGCCCTCGACGTCCTCGGCGATGATGAGGAGCGGCCGGCCGGTCTTCGCGACCTGCTCGAGGATCGGCAGCAGGTCCTTCAGGTTCGAGATCTTCTTCTCGTGGATGAGGATAGCGCGTCCTCGATCACGACCTCCATGCGGTCGGGATCGGTGACGAAGTAGGGCGAGAGGTAGCCGCGGTCGAACTGCATGCCCTCGACGACCTCGAGCTGGGTCTCGAGGCCCTTCGCCTCCTCGACCGTGATCACGCCTTCCTTGCCGACCTTGTTCATCGCCTCGGCGATGATCTCGCCGATGGTCGTGTCGTTGTTGGCCGAGATCGTGCCGACCTGGGCGATCTCCTTCTGCTCCTTGGTCGGCTTCGAGAGGGTCTTGAGCTCGTCGACGATCGCCTTGACGGCGCGGTCGATGCCGCGCTTGAGGCTCATCGGGTCGTGGCCGGCGGCGACCATCTTGACGCCTTCGGCGAAGATGGCGCGCGCCAGCACGGTCGCGGTGGTGGTGCCGTCGCCGGCGACGTCGGAGGTCTTCGATGCGACCTCCTTCACCATCTGCGCGCCCATGTTCTCGAACTTGTCCTCGAGCTCGATCTCCTTGGCGACGGTGACGCCGTCCTTGGTGACGTTCGGCGCGCCGAACGACTTCTCGAGGACGACGTTGCGGCCCTTGGGGCCGAGGGTCACGGTCACGGCGTCGGCGAGGATGTTCACGCCGCGCAGGATCTTGTCCCGCGCGTCCTGGACCGAACTTTACCAATCTTCGCTGCCATCTCTCCTCCTATAGCCTTGTCGAATTCCGCCGTCGCTGCGCCCGGCCGTTGGGCGCGCGGGATGCTTAGCCTTCGATCACGCCGAGGATGTCCTCCTCGCGCATGATCAGGTGCTCCTCGCCGTTGAGCTTGATCTCGGTGCCGGAGTACTTGCCGAACAGGATGCTGTCGCCGACCTTGACGTCGAGCGGGGTGAGCTTGCCGTCGTCGTTGACCTTGCCCTTGCCGACCGCGATGACCTTCCCCTCCTGCGGCTTCTCCTTGGCGGTGTCGGGGATGATGATGCCGCCCTTGGTCTTCTCCTCCTCGGCGACGCGCTTGATCATCACTCGGTCCCCCAGTGGCCTGATCTTCATGACGAGAACCTCTCCTTTCCTTCCCTGGCGATGTTACGGTCTGCTCGATTGTGACGCCGTTTGGAAAACGGCCAGGAAACTAACCATCGATGGTGGTTGTCAATGCTCGCGGGGCAGAATAACGAGGTTTTGTAGCGTCGTCACGCGCCTCGCACCTTGCGGATCTCTTCGTCCATGTAGCGGCGATAGAGGATCTCCCATTCCGCGGTCCCCGGGATAGACCCGCCGTGGTATCCTCGACCGCACCACCGGGTCAAGACGGTCCTCGAGCTGGAAGCATTCGGACAGCACGCGCTTCGCCTCGAGTGAGCGCGCGGCGTTCGTCGATGATCTCGCCGCCGTGACGCGCCGCCTCGACCACCTTGCGCGCCAGATCGGAGATGCGATCATCGGAAAGCCGCGCCATGGAGCGACCAGCTCACAGGACGAAGCCGCGCTCGCGAGCGAGCTTCTCCTTGATCTTCACGAGCAGCGTCGCTGATCCATGCCGGTCGTCTGCCGCTTGTTCTCTTCGAGGATGCGCTCGGCCTCGCGCTGAATCGCTGCCTCCTCCTGGAAATTCGCGCGCAGCGCGTCGAGGATGCGCTTCTCCATACTCAGCCGACCGTTCCTTCGCCGCGACGCATCTTGCCGTCGAGAAGCCGCTTCGTCACCAGTCGCGGCGGCGCGATGCAGCTTCTTGTCGCTCGGACCCATCAATCGTCGAACGATATCGCGGACACGCGCGCTTGACAACGTTCTCGGAGCGACCATTACTTCGGGACGAGATGATCGTCGTCATGCAAGCGGGAGCGCGAAGGCTGACGTCGACGGCGTGATCGCCGAGATCGAACGCCTCGGCTACCGATCGCACCCGATTTACGGCGTCGAGCGAACGATCATCGGCTGCATCGGCGACGAGCGGGGCAAGGCACGCCTGCACCGCGCTCGAGTCGATGCCGGGAGTGGAGGCGTGCGTGCCGATCCTCAAGCCGTTCAAACTCGCCAGCCGCGAGGTGACGCAAGGAGAACTCAGTGATCGACGTCGGGCTCGGAGTCGACGATGGCGGACACGCGCCTCGCGGTCATGGCCGGTCCTTGCTCGGTGGAGAGCGAGCGCAGATCATGCGAGTCCGCCCGAGCGGTCAAGGCGGCCGGGGCGAACATGCTCCGCGGCGGCGCTTACAAGCCGCGCACCTCGCCCTACAGCTTCCAGGGCATGGAGGTCGATGGTCTGAAGCTCCTCGCAAAGGCGCGCGCCGAAACCGGCTTGCCGGTGGTCACGGAGGTGCTCGATCCGCACGACGTCGAGCTCGTCGCCGAGCATGCGGACGTACTTGCAGGTCGGCGCGCGCAACGTACAGAACTTCGCGCTCCTGCAGCGGCTCGGAAAGCTCGACAAGCCCGTGCTCTTGAAGCGCGGCATGATGAGCGACGCTGCAGGAGTTTCTCATGGCGGCGGAGTACATCCTGTCGGAAGGGAATCCGCGAGTGATGCTCTGCGAGCGGGGGATCCGCACGTTCGAGACGGCGACGCGGAACACGCTCGACTTGAACGCCGATTCCGGTCCTCAAGGAATGGACGCACTTGCCGGTGATCGTCGATCCGAGCCACGGCACGGGCTACTGGCAATACGTGACGCCGATGGCGTACGCCGGCATCGCGGCGGGAGCCGATGGACTGATGATCGAGGTCCATCCGGATCCCGCGCATGCGCTCTCGGACGGCGGTCAATCGCTGAAGCCGAGCCGCTTCGAAGAGCTGATGCGGGGCTTACGAAGTTCGCCGAGGCCGCGGGTCGAACGCTGTGAGTCGGCGCAGAAGCGGCGCTCTTCCCGACTGGCGTCGTCGCCCGCGCCGCCCGCCTGCGCTCCGCCCGGCGACACGATCGCCGTGATCGCGCCCGCGTCCGCCGCCAAACAGTCGCGCATCCTTCGGCGGGGCGCAGACGGCTCGACGCGCTCGGCTTCCGACCTGCGGGTGCTTCCGCAGGCTTTTGCCCGGCGACGGCCACTTCGCCGGCACGGACGATCGCCGCGCCGCCGCGCTACGCAGGCGCTCGCCGATCCGAGGTGCGCGGCGTATCTTTCTCACGCGCGGCGGGTTCGGCGCGGCACGTCTGCTGCCGCTTGTCGGCCGCGATCTCGTCGAGCGCCGGCCGAAGATACTGGTCGGCTACAGCGATGCAACGTCGCTTCTCACGTTCGCGACCGGCAAGCTCGGTTGGGTGACGTTTCACGGGCCGATGGTCGCTACGGACTATCCGAGGCTCGCCGCCGTCGACCGTGTCTCGTTGCTCGGTACGTTGCGCGGCGATCGCCCGCCACCCATTTACGCCTCGGCGTGACACTTCGTCGCGGTGTGGCGAAGGGCAAGCTCTTCGGCGGCTGCCTGTCGATCCTGGTGTCGCTGCTCGGCACACCGTACGCGGTCGACCTGTCGAACCGCATCCTGTTTCTCGAGGACGTGAACGAAGAGCCGTATTCGCTCGATCGCATGCTCACCCAGCTCCGACAGACCGGCCAGTTCGCCAGGCACGCGGGATCGTCTTCGGCGAGATGTCGAACTGCGGACGGCGGCGCGAGCTGCTGGCGTGCTGCGCGAGCGAACCGCCGACCTCGGCATACCCGTCGCGTTCGGTCTACCGAGCGGCCACGGCCGCGGCAAGCGCACCGTTCCACTCGGCGTACGCGCTCGTCTCGACCTGGCCGGCGAACGCTCGAGATCCTCGAGTCCGGCGTTTCGAGTGGTCGCAGATCATCCGGGTAGCGGGTCATTTCGGCGATCTGAGCAGATGGTGGCCGAAATGGCCCACTCGGACGAACACTGCATAGCCATACCGTTTGCTCTGTCGTAAACTCCGCCCGATGACCGGCTTCACTCACGTCGAAAAGGCGATGGACGATGCGGTCGGGACCCGCGTCTTTCCGGGAGCGGTGCTGCTCGTGAACAAGGACGGGCAGGTCGTCTACCACCGCGCCTTCGGCCACCGCAGCCTCGAGCCCGAGGTCACGCCGTCTCCGCGAAGACACGATCTTCGACCTCTCCTCGCTCACCAAGCCGCTCGCGACGGCCACCGCGTTCCTGCTGCTGGTGCGGGAGCGCAAGCTGCGCATCGACGACCGCGTGACGCGCTTCTTCCACAACTTCGGCGTGCACGGAAAGACGCACGTCACCTTCCGCCACCTGCTCGCGCACTGCTCGGGCTCTGCCGGGCTGGCGGCCGTACTACAAGGAGATCCTCAAGGTCGAGCGCGGCGGTCGCATCAACTTCCTCTGCAGCCACGGCGCCAAGCAGCACGTCTACGAGCTGATCCACCGCGAGAAGCCCGAAGCGGAACCCGGGCCGGGCAGTCGTCTACAGCGATCTCGGCTTCATGCTGCTCGGCGAGGCGATCGAGGAGAGTCTGCGGGATCTCGCCTCGACCGCTTCTGCCAGGAGCGGATCTTCAAGCCGCTCGGCTTGCGCTCGACGTCGTTCATCGACCTCTCACTGGTACGCACTCGTCGCCTCGTGCCGGTCACCGAGATGATCGCGCCGACCGAGCGCTGCGAATGGCGAAGGAAGGTGCTCTGCGGCGAGGTGCACGACGACAACGCCTACGCCATGGGCGGCGTCGCCGGTCATGCCGGGCCTGTTCGCGTCGGCTGCGCGACGTCAACCTCCTCGTGTCGAAGCTGCGCGATGCCTACTTCGGCAAGAACTCGTTTCTTCCCGAAGCGATCGATGCGTGAGGCGTTCTCGCGCGACAAGACGGTCGCGCAGTCGCCTCGAACGCTCGGCTGGGACACGCCCTCGCCGATCGGCTCCGCCGCCGGCACGCGGTTCTCGAAGAACACGGTCGGTCACCTCGGCTTCACCGGAACGTCGGTGTGGCTCGATCTCGAAAAGGCCGTGCACGTCGTGTTGCTTTCCAATCGGGTTCACCCGAGTCGGAACAACGACAAGATCAAGGACTTTCGGCCGGTGATCCACGACCTCGTCATGGAGGCGGTCGGCTGCTGAGCGGCGTCGGCGGTGACGCGGCTCGGCGTGATTTCCGACACGCACGGCCTGATGCGCCGCGAGGCGCTCACGGCACTCGGCGCGAGCGACCTGATCGTTCATGCCGGAGACGTGGGGACGCCGGCGGTGCTGGTCGCGCTACGCACGATCGCCCCCGTCGTCGCGGTGCGCGGCAACAACGATAGGGGCGCTTCGGCCCGCAGGCTTCCCGAGAGTCGAACTCTGACGGTGGGCGGCGTTCGCGTCCATGTGGTCCACGACATCGACGACCTCGCCGTCGACCTCGCACGCTCCGACATACGTCTGGTGGTGAGCGGCCATTCTCATCGCCCGTCGATCCACGAGAAGGAGGGCGTCCTCTTCGCTCAACCCGGGAAGCGCCGGGCCGCGACGTTTCACTCTTCCCGTCGCGGTCGCTCGCGCGATCGTGCGCCTGGACCGAGTCGAGGCGCGGCTGATTCGGATTCCGACGCGACACGTGCGCCGCTAGAGGAGAGGCGCGAGCACGAGAGCCTCTACGACCGCGTCCGCCGACGAGGGGTTTACGGGCGTTGGCCCCGCATTGTAAGCCGCCAGATGCGTTGGCCGACAGTCCCGGATCAGACAGCGGCGAAACGGAATCGACGCGGATGGAGCCCCCTTCCAGCGGCGGCGCGCGCGTCGGTCGCGGACGGGGCTTCTGGGCGTCTTGCGCCGCCGTGAGCATCCTCCTCGCCGCGGGGGTGATCGCGGCGTGCGTGATGTACTCCTCGGGGCTTGCCGCGCGAGCCCGGGCGCTCGAGAGCGAGCTCGCGGCCGAGCGCACTCTCGCGGCGTTCCTCGCGTCCCCCGAGACGGCGACGATCGTTCTCGCCGGCACCGAAGAGGCGCCGAAGGCGCGAGTGCAAGCTGGCCTACGATCGTGGCTCCGGACGCGCGGTGCTGTTCGGCTACGACCTACCGCTTCCGCCTGCGGGAAGGGCGTACCAGTTGTGGTTCATCGCCGGAGGCACGCCGCTACCCGGTCGCGTCTTCGCCCCGGACGCCACGGGTCAGGGCTCCTGGGACGGGGACGTGCCGCCCGAAGGTCGGGACGCATCCGTGTTCGCCGTGACGCTGGAGCCGGCCAGCGGCGTGGCTCTGCCGAGCGGGCCGATGATCTTGAAGAGCGTTTCGTTGTCGTAGTCGGCCTCGCCCGAGGTTTTCGGGAAGGAGCCGTCCCGTTGTTCGACCTCGCGGCTTCGGGTACGAGTCCGGCCGATGAGCGACCGCCCCGCTTTTGATGCCGCATCGGTCCGCACGGTTCATCTCATCGCCATTTCCGGCGTGGCCATGACGTCGCTCGCTGGAATGCTGAAGAGCCGCGGCTTCACAGGTCACCGGGTCGGACCAAAACGTGTACCCGCCGGCGAGCACGCTGCTCGACCGGCTCGGCATAACCGTGCGGCTCGGCTATCGGGCGGAGAATCTCGAGCCGCGTCCCGATCTCGTCGTGGTCGGCAACGCCGTTTCGCGCACCAATCCCGAGGTCGGCGCGATGCTCGAGAACGAGCTCGCCTACGTCTCCATGCCCGAGGCCATCCGGCGCGTTTTTTCTCGCGGGTAGGCGATCGCTGGTCGTCGCCGGCACGCACGGCAAGACCACCTCGACGGCCATGCTCGCTTGGGTGCTCGCCGAGGCGGGACGCGATCCGAGCCTGATGGTCGGCGGCGAGTCGCTCGACTTCGGCGGCAACTTCCGCCTCGGCCAGCGGCGAGGATTTCGTCATCGAAGGCGACGAGTACGACACGGCGTTCTTCGACAAGGGTCCCAAGTTCCTGCACTACGAGCCGCGCGGGCTGATTCTCACGGCGATCGAGTTCGATCACGCCGACATCTATCGCGATCTCGACCACGTGAAGGCGGCGTTCGTGACGCTGCTCGAGGATCGTGCCCGGCGACGCGCCGGTGCTCGTCTGCGACGACTTTCCCGCGCGTTGAAGCCGCGGTCTCAGAGGCAGGTCGCGACGTCGAACGCTTCGGCCTGCGGCCCGGCCGCGGTTGGCGCGCGGTCGACATCCGCGACGACGGGCGCCGCACGCGCTTCGCCGTCGCGCCACGACGGCCACGGCGAGGCCGAGATCGCGACTCTCGGTGATGGGCGAGATGAACGCGCGAAACGCGCTCGGAGTGTTCGCGCTGTGCCGCGCGCCTCGGTCTTCCGGCGACGGAGATCTCGCCCGGGCCTCGCAGTCGTTTCGCGGCGTGCGCCGCCGCCAGGAAGTGATCGCCGCGCGCCCCGATCACCGTCATCGACGACTTCGCGCATCACCCGACGGCGATCGCCGCCACGCTCGAGGCGGTACGTCGCCGCTATCCGACGAGCAAGCTCTGGGCGGTGTTCGAGCCACGTTCGAACACGAGCCGGCGACGCGTCTTCCAAGAGGAGTTTGCGCATGCGCTGCAGCGGGCGGATGCCGCGGTAGTCGCCCCCGTTTTCTTCAAGGATACAGATCCGCTGCCGCAAGCCGATCGCCTGTCCGTCGGCGACATCGTCCGGACGTTGCGCGCCGCCGGCGTGGAGGCCGACACGTTCGACGACGACGAATCGATTCTCGAGCATCTGCGCCGCTCGGTGCGCACCGGCGACGTCGTGGTCTTCATGTCGAACGGCTCGTTCGGCGGTTTGCCGCAGCGATTCGCCGCGCGCGCTTGAGGCGGGCGCAAACCGCGCCGAGAGTCAAGGGGGCTACGGGCAGCCGATTGCCGAGGCCGCCGTCCAAGGCTAGCCTCGCAGCGACCATGGATCAGCCGAAGTCGTCGGAATCGTCGGCGACGTCCGCAGGCGGGGGACCGCTTTCGAGCTTCCACAAGCTCGTTTTCGGCCCGCCCAAAGACATCCGTGACCCGCGGATCTTCCACCACGTCTCGTTGGTCGCCTTTCTCGCTTGGGTCGGTCTCGGCGCGGACGGTCTGTCTTCGTCCTGCTACGGACCGGAGGAAGCTTTCCTAGCGCTCGGCGAGCACCAATACCTCGCGCTGTTCCTCGCCATTCTCATCGCCGCGACCGTCTTCGTGATCTCGGCCAGCTACTCGCAGATCATCGAGCTCTTCCCGACGGGCGGCGGCGGATATCTAGTCGCCTCTCTCCTGCTCGGCCCCTACGTGGGACTGGTGTCGGGGTGTGCGTTGCTCGTCGACTACGTGCTGACGATCTCGATCTCGATCGCCAGCGGCGCCGATGCGCTGTTCAGCTTCCTGCCGATCACCTGGCATGCCTGGAAGCTCTCGACATCGACCGCCGCAATCGTCGTCTTGATCGTGCTCAACCTTCGGGGCGTGCGCGAATCAGTCCTCACGCTGGTACCGATCTTCATCGCCTTCGTCGTCACACACGGACTGATGATCGTCTACGCACTGACGGTCAATGCGGGGAACCTACCGCGACGTGGTCCATGCGACGGCGGCAGAGACCCATCACGCGGTGTCGCACCTCGGCCTCTTCGCCACGCTGGTGATCCTGCTACGGGCGTTCAGTCTCGGCGGTGGCACGTTCACCGGCATCGAGGCGGTGAGTAACGGATTGCAGATTCTCCGCGCCCCCAAAGTCGAGACCGGCAAACGCACGATGCGCTATATGTCGATCTCGTTGGCGTTCACCGCCGCTGGCCTGCTGATCTCTTTCCTGCTCATCGGCGTTCGTCAGGAAGTCGGTCGCACGCTCAACGCCACGCTCTTCTACTCGATGACCGACAACTGGGTGCTCGGCGGATTCCATCTCGGACATTCCCTGGTGATGCTCACGCTGCTGTCCGAGTCGGCGCTACTGTTCGTCGCCGCCCAGACCGGCTTCCTCGACGGGCCTCGCGTGCTCGCCAACATGGCGATCGACTTCTGGGTACCGACGCGGTTCGCCCACCTTTCGGATCGGCTGGTGACGCAGGACGGCGTGCTGGTCATGGGCGCCGCGGCGCTGGCCACGCTGTTCCTCACGCGCGGTGCGGTCGGCATCCTGGTCGTCCTCTATTCGATCAACGTATTCCTCACCTTCACGCTCTCGCAGCTCGGCATGGTGATGCACTGGTGGCACGTGCGCTCCGAGGAACCGAGCTGGGTGCGCAAGCTCGTCGTCAACGGCGTGGGGCTTGCCTTCACGGCGCTCATCCTCGTCGTGACGCTGGTGCTCAAGTTCGGCTCCGGCGGCTGGGTCACGGCCGTCATGACCGGCGCGACGATCGCGCTGTGCCTGGTCGTGAAGCGTCACTATGCCAACGTCCACGACGCGGTGCGCAGGCTCGATGACACGCTCATCAACGTCGCGTTCCCTCCCGAGGTGATACCCCCGGCACGACAAATCGACGCAACGGCGCCGACGGCGATCCTCATGGTCGGCGGCTTCAACGGTCTCGGTCTCCATTCTCTGCTCTCGATCCATCGATGCTTCCCGAACTACTTCAAGAACGTAGTCTTTCTCGAAGTCGGCATCGTCGACTCGAGCCGCTTCAAGGGACGGCACGAAGTGCGCCGGCTCGAGAAGGCCGTGCAGGACGACCTGCGGGAGTACGAGAAGTTCGCGCGGAACATGGGCTTCTATGCCGAGTCTGCGTACCGGCTCGGTACGGACGCGGTCGCCGAGCTCGAACAGCTGTGTATCGCCGCATCGAGGCGGTTTGCGCGGGTGACGTTCTTCGCCGGTAAGCTCGTGCTCGGGCGCGAAACGTTCTTCGAGCGCTATCTCCACAACCAGACCGCCGCGAAGATCGAACGCCGCCTCCAGGTGGCCGGCCTGCACACCGTGGTGATGCCCATCCGGGCCACCGTGTGAGGGGTCGCTCGAGAAGATTCTAGGTGCCCGCGAACAGCCTACGCAACCAGCGCGCGGCCTGCAGGAGATGCGGGATCGCGGCCAGCGCGAGACCGGCCGCTCCCGAGATCCGCCAGCCGCGATCGAGGAGCGCGATCCAGCGATTGTCGGGCGTCCAGTAGTGGGTGGCGCTCAGTCCCAGCAGGGATGCGAAGGTGAAACTGAATACCGCTACGCAAAACCAGGAAGACAGCCGCCGCAGGCGCTCGAACCTCACCTCTTCGTTCGCCACCCGGGAGTCCACGATCGCGCTCGCTCGAAGCATGCCTCATTGGCAAAAGCAGCTCGGGCAATATAAGCAGCGCCAGATCGGAGCGGCAAGCAGCCTCACGCCGCTTCCTCGTCGATGAGCTCCGCGAGTCAAGCCGTTGCGCCGTCCCCCGCCGTCGCCGGCACGCGGCGGCCCACCATACACGTCCAGCAGCTCACCTGGGTGCTCGCTTGGGCCGTCGTGTTCTGCGACATCGGCACGTCGGTCTACTACGTACCGGGGATTCTCTACGAGCAAGTCGGCCAGTTCGCGCCCTTGTTCGTCCTCATGGTGACGATCGGCTTCGTGCTGCTCGCGTTCAAGTACGTCGAGATCAGCTGGCGGAATCCCGAAGGGGGCGGCGTGGTGACTGTCGCCAGCAAGGCCTTCAGCCCGCGCTGGGGAGCTCTCGGCGGCATGTTGATCACCGTCGACTACTTCCTGACGTCGTCGATCTCGGCCACGTCCGCCTTCTACTACGTCGGCAGCGTGTTGCCCTTCTTCGAGCAGCACGTCGTGGCGTTCGCCTGCGCCGGCATCCTGTTCCTGGCGATGTTGAACGTGGTCGGCATCCGCGAGAGCGCCACCGTGGCGCTCTGGATGGCGGCGGCCGCGCTGGCGATCGATGCTTGGGTGATCCTCCTCACGATGCTGCACTTGGGCCCGGCCGGGCTAGGGCGAATCATCGCGACGCTCCATCACACCGAAGGCCTGACGGCGAGGAGCGCATTGGTCGGCTTTGCCGGCGCCTGGCTCGCCTTTTCGGGGCTCGAGAGCATCGCCCAGCTGTCGCCTACCATGCGCCAGCCGCTGCACCGCAACATCCGCACGGCGATTATCGCGGTCATCGTCACGGTCGCGTTTACGGCGCCGCTCCTCACGCTGTTTTCCGTGGTCCTGGTCTCGTCCGGAGGCGACGTAGCCAGCGAGCGGTTCATCTCGGAGCTCGGCATGGTCGTCGGCGGCCTGACCACCAAGGTGGCCGTGGTGATGACCGCGACCACGCTACTGCTGTTCGCCGCGAACACCGCGATCATCGGCGGATACCACGTGTTCCTCGCGCTCGCGCAGCAGGGCTTCCTGCCGCGTCCGATCCTGGTCCGGAACCGCACGTTCGGTACGCCACACGTGGCGATTGCCATCACCACGGTGGTGCCGATGGCGGTCGTCATTGCCACGCAGGGCCAGATGGTGCTCCTCGGCGACATGTACGCGTTCGGACTACTCGGCGCGTTCGTGCTGTCGTCGCTCGGCCTCGACGTGATGCGCTGGCGCTTGCACCGGCGCGGCGTCAACTTCTACGTCGGCGTCCTGATTTCGGCGATGCTGTTGCTCGCCTGGTGCGTGAACTTGTTCGCCAAGCCGCTGGCAACGCTCTTTGGCGGAAGCGTCACGCTGATTGGCATGGCGATCGCGCTCGGCATGCGCGAAGGCTGGCTCACCGAAGCGATCTATCGCGTCGGTTTCGTCGGCAGGCTCGCAGCGCGCGCCGCCGCTCGTGCGGAACACCAGGCCGGAGAGGGCGCGGTCGACATCATCAGTCTCGCTCAGGCCAAGGAGCTGAAGCCGCTATTCCCGAGCCACACGCTGGTCGCCGTGCGCGGCAAGGCGCCGCCGGTCATCCGAGAGGCCGTGAATCGCGTCAAGGGGCGTGACGAGCTCGCTCTGTATTGCGTTTACGTCGAGGAGGTGCCGGGTCTCTTCCTGAGCAACGAACCACCGGAGCCCAATCCGGACGGGGTGGCCAGCCTGCACGCCGCCTTCGAAGAAGCGCACAAGCTCGGGGTGGAGCTGATCCCGATTTGGATGATCTCGCACAACGCAGCCGAGGCCATCGCCCGCGCGGCCGATGCGCTCGACGTCGACGCCGTCATGGTCGGCGTGAGCCGGCGTAACGCCCTCTACCGGCTGCTACGCGGACAGGTCGTGAAGGGGCTTGCGCGGCGATTGCCGAAGAACTGTCACCTGATCCTCTGCAACTGACGAGGAGATTCCCCATGCAAGCTCGACCATTTCGGAGCCCGTCGCTTCGAGCAACCAAATTTGACGCGTGCTCCCTCCTCGACTATCCCGAGGCGCGATGAGCACGACTATCCGAAGAGCCTGGTGGCTCGGCGTCATGACGCTCGCGGCGTGCATGAGCAGCCAGCCGCCACCGAAGCCCCTGTCCCTACAAATCCCTCCGCCGCCTGAGCCCAAACCCGGCTCGTTGGTGATCTATCCGAGCTCGCTCCCCGAGGCACGGGCCACGGAGATCCGCGACAAGTTCCGCGCCGCGGAGGCCAAAGTGCTCGTCGGGTACCAGAAGGAGCTCCTTGAGGACATCTCTCTACGCAACTCGGCACTTGCCGAGGGGCGGCTGCAAGTGCGGATCGGCATCAACCGTGAGGGCGAGGTCGCGAGCGTCGCCCGCGTCTATTCAGAGCTCAACGAGCAGCTCGGCAGCAAGGTGAGCGCGGCGCTGCGCAAGGTCACCGTCACTCCAGGGCCGGAGGCCTGGGTCTATCAAACGTTTTTGTTCGAGACGCAGGAGCCGTTCGAGATCCTTCGGATCGGCACCGATTTCGCCAGCGACCACCCCGTCGTCGTGGCCCTCGTCGAGAATCGCTCGACGTTTCACATCCCCGCGGTGAGGGCGACGGTCACCGTGCTCGGACCGGAGAAAACCAAGGCGCTGCGTGTCTACCGCAGGCGCGTCGCCGATTCCTTCGGTCCCGGCGATCGCCATGAGCTGCGCATCCCGATCGGTGGAGAATGGGCGACCAACCGCAACAGCTTCGTCGTCGATGTTCGTCCGGCGCTCGGCGACCTGGACGCGCAGGAGGACTGAATTGCAGGCGCGTGTCGACAAGGCGCGGATCGGTCATCTCCTGCTCGAGCTGGTGCGCATCGACAGCCACTCGCGCAAGGAGCGCAAGGTCGCGCTTCGTCTCGAGCGCGAGATGCGCGAGCTCGGCGCGGAACGTGTACTGTTCGACGATGCCGGCGAGAAGGTCGGGGGCGACACCGGAAATCTGATTGCGCTGTTTGCGGGGACGGCGCCCGCGGCCCCCGCGCTGCTGATCGCGGCGCACATGGATACCGTGGTGCCCGGCGAGGGCGTCAAGCCGGTGGTCGAAGGCGACATCGTCCGTAGCGACGGCACCACCGTCCTCGGCGGCGATGACAAGAGCGGCGTCGCGATCATCTGCGAGGTGCTCCGTGTGCTCCGCGATCGCGCCATCCCGCACGGCCCGATCGACGCCGTGTTCACGATCTGCGAGGAGAAGGGCCTCCTCGGCGCCAAGCACCTCGACGTCCGCCCGCTGCGCGCCCGGAGCGGCGTCGTCCTCGATAGCGACTCTCCCGGCTTCCTGTTCACCCGGGCGCCCGGCGCCAACGCCGTCCGTGTGCGGGTTCACGGTCTCGAGGCGCACGCCGGTATGGCACCGGAGAAGGGCCTGAGCGCCATCCAGATCGCCGCCGAGGCGATCTCCGGCATGCGGCTCGGTCGCATCGACGACGAGACGACGGCGAACCTCGGTCTGGTGCGCGGCGGGGCGGCCGTCAACATCGTCCCGAACCTCGTCGAGATCCACGGCGAGGTCCGCAGCCACAGCGAGGCGAAGCTGGCCGCGCAGACCGAGCACATGCGGTCGCGATTCGCGGAAGCTGCGGCTCGCCACAGCGTCACGCTGGGGGACACCAGCGTTCGCGCGCGGGTCGAATTCGAGGCCGCCCGCGAATACGAATCGATGAACGTCCCCGACGCTTCGCCCATCGTGCGGCTCATGGTCGCGGCCGGCGAGCGTCTGAAGAGCCACGTGACGGTCACGGGCATGGGTGGGGGCTGCGACGCCAACATCCTCAACCGCCGAGGCTTCGAGGTCGCCAATCTCGGCACCGGCATGCGCGACATTCATACGGTGAAGGAATGGCTCGACGTGAACGACATGGTGCTCGCCGCCGAGGTGCTGCTCGAAGCGATCGCGCTCAACGCCGAGCGAACCTGACCGATCGACGGCCATGAACGCACCGAAAAAGCGCGGGGAGCGTCGCTCGGAGTCGCCGCCGGCCGGAGCGGCCGTCTCGGCCGCATCGTGGCAGCTCATGCAGCGCCTTTTCCGCTCGCACCCCTGGCACGGCGCACCGATCGGAGCCCAGATGCCCGAGGTGCTCACCGTCTACGTGGAGATCGTGCCGACCGACACCGTGAAATACGAGCTCGACAAGGACACAGGGTATCTGCGCGTCGACCGGCCCCAGCGATTCTCCAACGTCTGCCCCGCTCTCTACGGCTTCGTGCCTCAGACCTACTGCGGCGAGCGGAGTGGCGAGCTCGCCGCGCGGCGCACGGGCAGATCGGGAATCGTCGGCGACGGCGATCCCCTCGACATCTGCGTGCTCACCGAGAAGTCCATCACGCACGGCGACATCCTGCTCGAGGCGCGGCCGATCGGCGGCCTGCGAATGATCGATCAGGGCGAGGCCGACGACAAGATCATTGCCGTTCTCGAGGGTGACGCGAGCTACGGCGCGTGGCGCGACATCCATCAATGCCCTCGGTCCCTGATCGATCGGTTGCGCCATTACTTCCTCACGTACAAGAGCGGTCCCGACGCGCTCGAGCAGCAAGTCGAGATCACCCACGTCTACGACCGCGAGGAAGCCCACGAAGTGGTCCGGCGAAGCCGCGACGATTACCGCTCCCGCTTCCCCGAAATGGAGGCGCTGCTCGCTCGAGCGCTCGGCTGACGCTCAAACGAGCTTGTGAATCGCCGCGAACGGGTCGTGGTCAGCTTCGCGGTGCCATTCGTATTCCATCAGCACCGCGATCTCCTCCGCGAGCTCGCGACGGGTGAGCCGGGCAATCACGGCCAGTGCCATGTCGATGCCGGCGGACACGCCGGATGACGTCCAGAACTTGCCGTCTTCCACCCAGCGCGCCTGCTTCACCCAATGAACTTCCCGCCCTTGACTGACCACCCAGTGGAAGGCGGCCTTGTTGCTCGTCGCTCGCCGCCCGTCGAGCACGCCCGCCCTCGCCAGCAGCGCGGCGCCGGTACACACCGACATCACAAGCTCGGCGTCAGCGGAGCGCCGCGAAATCCAAGTGGTCAACCGCTGATTGTCGACTTCCTTGCGCGTGCCGATTCCCCCGGGGACGAGGGCGAGATCCAGGCGGCGCGCCTCGTCGATCCCCGCCTCGGCCAGCGCCTTCGGCCCCTGTGCGCTTTCCACCGCGCCGGGACGCTCCGCGACTAACACGACGTCGAAATATTGCTTCGCGACGCGAATACCGAACGCCTCGAGCGGCCCGAACACGTCGAGCAGCTCGAAGCCGGGAAAGAGCAAGACGCCGAGGGTTCGCCGCCGGGGCTCGTCGTTCCTCATGGGATCTCCTCGGTCCAAGATGGCCGGGCCGAGGCCTTGGCGGCAATGACATTCACCCCACGATTCCCGCCGTCCTGAGATTTCGCCGCTCGCGTCGTCTAGGACGGCGACAAGTTGTGGGAAGAAATCGCTTCGCGGCTTAGAGCAGCTGGCGGAGTACGAACGGCAGGATACCGCCGTGGCGGTAGTACTCGACCTCCACGGGCGTGTCGATTCGGCACAACGCCTGGAAGTCTTTCTTCGACCCGTCGGCTCCGACCGCTTCGACCTGCAACTCCTTGCGCGGCGTAAGACCGTTGGCGATTCCGCGGATCTCGTAGCGCTCCTCGCCGCTGAGGCCGAGGCTCTCTCGATTCTCGCCCGCACGGAACTCGAGCGGGAGCACGCCCATGCCGATCAGGTTCGAGCGGTGGATGCGCTCGTAGGATTCCGCGATCACCGCGCGGACGCCGAGCATCATCGTGCCCTTGGCGGCCCAGTCACGCGAGGACCCGGAGCCGTATTCCTTACCGGCGATCACGAGGAGCGGCACGCCTTCCGCCTGATAGCGCACGGAGGCGTCGTAGATCGTCATGCGCTCGGCGCCGGGGAGATGGCGCGTCCAGCTGCCCTCGATGCCCGGCACCAGCTCGTTTCGCAGTCGGATGTTGGCGAACGTGCCGCGCACCATGACTTCGTGATTGCCGCGGCGAGCGCCGTATGAGTTGAAGTCCGTGACGTCGACCCCGTGCTCGATCAGGTAACGGCCTGCCGGGGAATCCTTGGCGATGGAGCCTGCGGGAGAGATGTGGTCCGTCGTCACCGAATCGCCGAGCTTGACGAGCACGCGCGCGCCGGCGAGATCGCGGATCGGCGCCGGTTCGCGAGTGATGCCTTCGAACAGCGTCGGCTTGCGCACGTACGTCGACTGCGGATCCCAGGTGAAGAGATCGCCTGCGGGCACGCGGATCGCCCGCCAGCGCTCGTCGCCGCGAAACACCTCGCCGTACTCCCGCTCGAACATCTCCGTCTTGACGACCCGCCGGATGGTCGAGCGGATCTCCTCGGCAGTGGGCCAGACGTCCTTCAAGTAGACGGGCACGCCGTGGCGATCCACGCCGAGCGGCTCGCTCGTCAGGTCCACGTCCATCGTGCCCGCCAGCGCGTAGGCGACGACGAGGGGCGGGCTCGCCAAGTAGTTGGCACGCACCTGAGGCTGGATGCGCCCTTCGAAATTGCGGTTCCCGGAAAGCACGGACGCCACCACGAGGTTACCTTCGGCGATGGCTTTGGAGACCGGCTCGGGCAGCGGGCCGCTGTTGCCGATGCACGTCGTGCAACCGTAGCCGACGAGGTGAAAGCGCAGTGCCTCGAGCGACGCGAGCAAGCCCGACTCGCGCAGGTAGTCCGTGACCACCTTCGAACCGGGTGCGAGGCTCGTCTTGACCCAGGGCTTGACCGCGAGCCCGCGCTCCACCGCGTTTCGCGCCAGCAACCCTGCGCCGATGAGGACGGACGGGTTGGAGGTGTTGGTGCACGACGTGATTGCCGCCACCACCACCGCCCCGTCGCCGATCTCGACGTCCGCGCCGTCGAGCCGGGTGTGAACGCGACCCTTGGCGTCGCCCTTCGATTTCGCCGCGGCGCGCAGCTCGGGAAGCGCTTCGAGCCAAACCTTCTTGCTGCGCGTGAGCGGAACGCGATCGTGTGGCCTGCGCGGACCGGCGAGGCTCGACTCCACGGTGGCGAGGTCGAGAGTCAGCGTGTCGGAGTACTCGGAGTCCGGGCTCGATGCGGTGCGGAACAATCCCTGGGCCTTGGCGTAGGTCTCGACGAGCGCGATGCGCTCCGGCTTCCGGCCCGTGAAGCGCAGGTACTCGAGCGTCTCGTCGTCGATCGGAAAGATGCCGCACGTCGCGCCGTACTCGGGCGCCATGTTGGCGAGCGTCGCGCGGTCGGCCAGCGACAAGCTCGACAACCCGCCGCCGAAGAACTCCACGAACTTGCCGACGACTCCCTTCTTGCGAAGCATCTGCGTGACGGTCAGCACGAGATCCGTGGCGGTCGCGCCCGCGGGAAGCTCGCCGACGAGCTTGAATCCGACGACCTCCGGAATCAGCAGCGGCATCGGCTGGCCGAGCATCGCCGCTTCGGCTTCGATCCCGCCGACTCCCCAGCCGAGCACGCCGAGCCCATTCACCATCGTGGTGTGGCTGTCGGTGCCGACCAGCGTGTCGGGGTAGGCTTCCGGCGAGCCGTTCCCTTGACCGTCGAATACGACCCGCGCGAGGTATTCCAGGTTCACTTGGTGCACGATCCCGGTGTCGGGCGGAACCACCTTGAAGTTGGCGAACGCCGACTGCCCCCAGCGCAGGAACGCGTAACGCTCCTGATTGCGCTCGAACTCGATCTCCGCGTTGCGCCGAAACGCGTCGGCGGAGCCGAAGTAGTCGACCTGCACCGAATGGTCGATCACCAGTTCGGCGGGAAAGAGCGGGTTGATCTTCTTGGGGTCTCCCCCCAGAGCTTTCATCGCTCCGCGCATCGCCGCCAAATCCACCACGCACGGGACGCCCGTGAAATCCTGCAGCAGCACGCGCGCCGGCATGAACGAGATCTCTCGCTCACCGACGCTCCTCGCCTGCCAGCCGGCCAGCGCCCTGACGTCGTCGGCGTCGACCGATTCTCCGTCTTCGCGCCGGAGCAGGTTCTCGAGCAGGATCTTCAGCGAATAGGGGAGGCGCTGCACGGCAAGCCCGGCGGTCTCGAGGCGCTCGAGGCTGTAGAACGAGTACGTTCGGTCGCCGACGTTGAGGGTCCTACGCGCTTGGAAGCTGTCCTTGGTGGAGCTCACGGCGTCTGCTCTCCTCGTATTTCGTCGATCACCGAACCACGGTATTACGAAACATGCCTCAAGAGAAGAAACCTTCCGGCGCGGGCCCGGGCCGGGTGGCGTTGATCACGGGCGCGAATCGAGGGATCGGATTCGAAATAGCGCGTCTGCTCGCACGGCGCGGCCTGCGGGTCGTGCTCGGCGCGCGCGCAGCGAACGAGGGTAAGCGAGCCGCAACGAAGCTCGAGCCGGACGGATCGGTGATCGCCGAGACGATAGACGTTGCCGACGCCGCGAGCGTCGAGCGGGCGATCGGCACCATCCGCGAGCGATTCGGACGCATCGACGTTCTCGTCAACAACGCCGGAATCTTGGTCGACAGCGGCCAGACGGCGTCGGGAGTCTCGCTCGGCGACGTGCAAAAAACGCTCGACGTGAATCTGATCGGCGCCTGGCGAGTCAGCCAGGCCGTTCTGCCGCTCATGCGCAAGCAGCGCTACGGTCGCATCGTCAACGTCTCGAGCAGCATGGGCACGCTCTCCGACGCCGCCGGCAGCGGTGGAGGCTGGCCAGCGTATCGCCTGTCCAAGACCGCGCTCAACGCACTGACGATCCTCCTCGCCGCCGAGCTGCACGGCGAGAACGTGCTCGTCAACGCCGTCAGCCCGGGCTGGGTGCGTACGCGCATGGGCGGCGACGGCGCGCCACGCTCGGTGGAAGAAGGAGCGGATACTCCGGTCTGGTTGGCCACCCTGCCCGACGGCGGATCTTCCGGACAACTCTTCCTCGATCGCCGGCGCATCGACTGGTAAGGAGGTGGCAATGCAGCACGTGAAGCTCGGACGCACGGGCCTGCGAGTGAGCCGGCTCTGCCTCGGCACCATGAACTTCGGCCCCGAGACCACGGAGCGAGAGAGTTTCGCGATCATGGATCGCGCGCTCGAGCTGGGCGTCAATTTTTTCGACACGGCCAACGTCTACGGGTGGAAGACCGGGGAGGGGGTTACGGAGCAGATCGTCGGCCGTTGGCTCGCGCAAGGGAGCGAGCGACGCGAACGGATCGTGCTCGCAACGAAGGTCTACGGGCGCATGGGCTCGGGCCCGAACGACGCTCGTCTCTCGGCGGCGCACATCCGCCGCGCCTGCGAGGAAAGCCTCCGCCGCCTCGGTACGGATCACATCGACCTCTACCAGATGCATCACGTAGACCGAGACACGCCATGGGACGAGATTTGGCAAGCAATGGACCATCTCGTCTCCCAAGGGAAAATCATCTACGTAGGCAGCAGCAACTTCGCCGCGTGGCACATCGTCGACGCGAATGCCGCCGCGGCGCGGCTAGGCACCCTCGGCATCGTGTCCGAGCAGAGTCTCTACAACCTCACGTCACGGACGGTCGAGCTCGAGGTGCTACCAGCTTGTCGCGCGCATGGCGTAGCGGTGCTGCCGTGGAGCCCGCTCGCAGGCGGTCTTCTAGGCGGCGTGCTCCGCAAGGCTCGCGAGGGACGGCGCGCGACGGAACGAATCCAGAAGCGCACCGAACGCAAGCGCGCGCAGCTCGAGCGCTGGGAAGCGCTCTGCGGCTCGCTCGGCCACGATCCCGCGGACGTGGCGTTGGCGTGGACTCTCGCCAATCCCGCGATCACTTCGCCGATCGTCGGGCCGCGAACGGTCGCTCAGCTCGACGGGTCGCTCCGGGCGCTCGACATCTCCCTGTCGAAGGAGACGCTCGCCAAGATAGACGAGATCTGGCCCGGGCCGGGCGGCGAAGCACCCGAAGCATACGCCTGGTGACCGCCTGTCGCTCGAACCCAACTGAATTTCAATCGGCGCTCCCCTGTCCATCAATCTCTTGGATCACGAACATTGGACGCTGGCGAACTTCGTCGTAGATGCGGCTGAGGTACTCGCCAAGAATACCCACCGCGATCAGTTGTACTCCGCCGAGGAACGTGACCGTTACAATAGTGGACGTCCAGCCTCGCACGAGATCCACACCGCGCAAGCGTTGTATCACGAAGAACAACGCCATAGCGAAACTCAGTGCGGCGACCACGGCGCCCAGATACGATGCGATCCGTAGCGGGGTTTTCGAGAATCCCACGACGCCGTTGATTGCCAGCGCGAGCGATCTGCGGAACGTGTACTTCGGCTCCCCGGCGGCGCGTGGTGGGCGGTCGAACTCCACTGCCGTCTGCCGAAATCCGATCCAGGCACGCAAGCCGCGCAGGTAGCGGTTGCGTTCGGGGAGCGAGTTGAGCGCATCCACCACCCGGCGATCCATCAAACAGAAGTCGCCGACATCGGCGGGAATTTCGACATCGGTGAGGACTCGCAGGAATCGATAAAACATGAAGGCAAGGCTGCGCTTGAGCAGACCTTCGGCGATCCGCTTGCGCCGCCTGGCATACACAATGTGGAATCCCGCGCGCCATTGGTGAATGAGTTCCACAAGAACAGTGGGCGGATCCTGAAGGTCAGCGTCCATGACGGCGACGGCACGCCCTCGTGCTTGTATGAGTCCGGCGGTGACCGCCGCTTGATGGCCGAAGTTGCGCGAGAAATGCAACGCGATGAACCTTCGGTCTGCCGCGCAGATCTCTCGCAACATGCGCGCGCTCGCGTCGCGGCTACCATCGTTGATAAGGATGACCTCGAACGACAGGTCGAGGCGCTCCAGCTGCTCGAGGAGTCGCTCATGCAGACTGGGCAACACGTCTTCCTCATTGTAAATTGGAATGACGACGCTGATTTGCGGATCTGAGCGGGCGCCGCCGGTGACCATTCCCTTTCCGCGAAAGGCGGTCTCAGCAGTCATTGGCGAACGACCTCCCAAACTATCGTGCTCCCGAACTTCCTGACACGCCTGAGCCGTACGTCGTCCCACTGGTAGGTCCCGTCGCCACCGTCCGTCGGTTCGACGATCTCGCGGGTGAGCCCGTCACGAAGGCCCAGCTCCCTGAGACTGCGGCTCGTGGCAAGAAGATCGGCTCCGGCGAGCTTCTGCTGAAGTTCCTTCGTCAGACTCTCCCGCGTGTGCATCAGTTCGCTATGCGGCAGATAGTACGATTGCACGATCGCGCGACCAGCGACTTCGAGTCCAGCCCGGTGCAACGCGAGGTACGGCTGCTCCATCACGTGCGGCGTCATTACGAGTGTCTTGGACGCCTGCGCAGGTTCGGCGAGCCAGAACAGCGGGCCGGGCGGCGAAGCACCCGAAAGGTACACGGCTGGCGACCGCCACCCCGTTTCCTCATGCAGGGCCGCAGACCAATCTGCCATCCGGCAGCTGATTGAATTTTTGACCCTCGGGGCAAGCGGCGCGGCACTGCATCCGTTCGCCGGGCCTGCTGACGTCGACCTGTCCCGCCGGACATCCGCAACTGCCCGTCGCCGGGTCGAACGTCGCCCCGACACGTAGGCACCGACACGACCCATCCTTGCTCGGCGACGCGTCCGGTCCGCACGCCCGACCGCAGACCATCCTGCCGTCCGCGAGCTGATTGTACTGTTGCCCCTCGGGGCAAGCCGCGCGGCACTGCATCCGTTCGCCGGGCCTGCTGACGTCGACCTGTCCCGCCGGACATCCGCAACTGCCCGTCGCCGGGTCGAACGTCGCCCCGACACGTAGGCATCGGCACGAACCATCCCGTCGGCGACGCGTCCGGTCCGCAGGCCGGGCCGCAAGCCATACTGCCATCTGCGAGCTGATTGTACTGTTGCCCCTCGGGCAAGCCGCGCGGCACTGCATCCGTTCGCCGGGCCTGCTGACGTCGACCTGTCCCGCCGGACATCCGCAAGTGCCCGTCGCCGGGTCGAACGTCGCCCCGGCGCGTAGGCATCGGCAAGAACCGTCAGCCGTCGGTGACGCGTCCGGCCCGCAAGCCGGACCGCAAACCATACTGCCGTCTGCGAGCTGATTGTACTGTTGCCCCTCGGGGCAAGCCGCGCGGCACTGCATCCGTTCGCCGGGCCTGCTGACGTCGACCTGTCCCGCCGGACATCCGCAGGTGCCCGTCGCCGGGTCGAACGTCGCCCCGACACGTGGCATCGGCAAGAACCGTCAGCCGTCGGTGACGCGTCCGGCCCGCAAGCCGGACCGCAAACCACCCTGCCGTCCGCGAGCTGGTTGTATTGTTGCCCCTCAGGGCAAGCCGGAGACTCTCCGCTCACGTCCGGCGATTGAGACGGTAGAAAAACCGCATCGTCAGCCGTTTCCGCGGGAAGCTCCTCGCCGTCGGCTTCTCCGCCATCAGCATCGCCACCAGTCCCGCTTTGATCCTTTTCCTCCCACAAATCTGCCCCGTCGTCCTCAGCGATTCCCGGACGAAGAAGTGCGAGAGCCAAGAGCAAAGCAAGCACGGCAGATCGCGTTGCCCACCGGCGCGACTCGCTATCGGCGTTTCCTGTGTACGAACGGAATCTCTTCCGCATCGTGAGCTACTCTTTCACAAGCGACCCGTGGGTCATCCTCAGATGTGGATGCTGCGTCCCGCCACGGCAAGCGCCGCCTCCTTCACCGCTTCCGGCAACGTGGGGTGCGCATGGCAGGTACGGGCGAGATCCTCGGCGCTCGATCCGAACTCGATCGCCAGCGCGGCTTCCGCGATCAGGTCGGACGCGCGCGGACCGAGGATGTGGACACCGAGCAGGCGGTCGGTCTTGGCGTCGGCGATGACCTTCACCATCCCATCCCGCTCCTCCATCGCGCGCGCGCGGCCATTGGCGAAGAACGGGAACTTGCCGATTCGCACTTCCCGTCCCTGCTCGGCGCATTCCTCCTCGGTCCTCCCGACCGAAGCGAGCTCTGGCCAAGTGTAGACGACGTTCGGGATCGCCTCGTAGTTGACGTGCCCTGCCTGTCCGGCGAGCATCTCGACGCAAGCGACCCCTTCCTCTTCCGCCTTGTGCGCGAGCATCGGGCCGCGGATGACATCGCCGATCGCGTAGACGCCGGCCAAGGAAGTCGCGAAGTGCTCGTCGACGTCGACGCGACCTTGCCGATCCAGCTTCACGCCGACCTCCTCGAGCCCGAGCCCGGCCGTGTGCGGCCGTCGGCCGATCGCGACGAGCACCTTGTCGAAGCCCTCCGTCGATGTCTTGCCCGCGCTCTCGATGCTGACGCGCACCTCGCTGCCCGCGAGACTCGCGCTCTTGGCCGTCGTGGAGAGCTGGAACGAGAGGCCCTGCTTCTCGAGGATCTTCTTGAGCGCCGCACCGAGCTCCTTGTCCATGAGCGGAACGATGCGGTCCATGAACTCGACGACCTTCACCTTCGAGCCTAGCCGCGCCCATACGGACCCGAGCTCGAGCCCGATCGCACCGGCGCCGATGACCAGCAGCCGTTGCGGTACTTCGGCGAACGACAGCGCCTCTTCCGAGCCGACGATGGATTGGCCGTCGAATGCCACGCCGGGGAGTGGCGTCGGCTCCGACCCGGTGGTGATGAGGATGTTCTTGGCGCTGAGCGTGCCCTCGTCGGCCCCGCTCACCGAGACGTTGCCCGGCCCGACGACGCGCCCCGCACCGTGCACGTGGGTGACGCCGTTTTTCTTGAACAGCGAAGAGACGCCGGCGGTGAGGCCCTTCACGACCTTGTCCTTCCGCCGCATCATGGCGGGAAGGTCGAGCTCGACGCCCGAGAGCTTCACACCGTGAACGTCGAGGCCGTCCTTCGCCTTCTCGAAGAGCTCGCTCGAATCGAGCAGCGCCTTGGAAGGAATGCACCCGATGCGGAGACAAGTGCCGCCAAGCGCCGCTTCCTTCTCGACGCACGCGACGCTCATGCCGAGCTGCGCGGCCCGGATTGCGGCCACGTAGCCGCCCGGACCTGCGCCGATCACCACCAAGTCGTAGCGACTCGATTTCTCCATGGGTGACTCCTAGCGCTTCCTGCGAAGCGGGGTAAGAAGCCCGCGCGCCACGCGTGCCTCGGGCGAAACGGCGAGCGGCACGGCTCGCTTGCTAGCCGTTCGCCCAATCGAACGAGCTCAGCTGGGCGTAGGTATGGTATCGTGGTACCCGAAGTCGAGCTCGCCACAGCCCCGCGCGTGGATCCGTACCGCGTTGGCCATCTCGGCGGCCCGGCGACGACCCGTGGTCGGCGCCGCGTTGAACTGGCAGGGGGGTTCGTCGGCGATATGCCACTTCGTCTGTGTCGATGCGCGCTACTGGTTAGACCTCGAGCACCATGCGCGAAGGATCCTCGAGCCGCTCCTTGACCTTGATCAGAAACGTCACGGCCTGCTCGCCGTCGATCAGCCGATGGTCGTAGGACAACGCTACGTACATCATCGGCCGAATCACCACCTGGCCGTCGACCGCAATCGGGCGCTCCTCGATCTTGTGCATGCCGAGGATCGCCGACTGCGGCGGGGTGAGAATGGGCGTCGACATCAGCGAACCGTACACCCCGCCGTTCGAGATCGTGAACGTGCCGCCCGCGAGATGGTCGGGCAACAGCTTGCCGTCGCGCGCCAGCACGGCGAGGTCGGCAATCGCTTTCTCGAGGCCGGCGATCGACAGCCCGTCCGCGTTGCGCACGACCGGAACCACCAAACCGCGAGGCGTGCCGACGGCGATGCCGAGGTGCACGTGACGATGGTAGACGACGTCGTCGCCGTCGATCGACGCGTTGACGACCGGCAGCTCGCGCAGTGCGAGTATGCAGGCGCGGGCGAACAGCGACATGAAACCGAGCCCGATGCCGTGCGCTTTCTGGAATCGCTCTTTGTGGCGCTTGCGCAATTCGATCGTCGCCGACATGTCGATTTCGTTGAACGTCGTGAGGATCGCGGCGGTGCGCTGCGCCTCGACCAGACGCTCGGCAATGCGTTTGCGCAACCGCGTCATCGGCACGCGTTCCGTTGCAGCCCCCGGCGCGGTCGGCGCTGGCGCGGCGGGCGCGGTGGCGAGAATCGGTGACGCTGCGAGCGGGGCCTGCTCCGTCCCGGCCGGCTTCGTAAGGACGGCTGCAGCGGGCTTCTTCCCGCCCTCGATCACGCGCAACACGTCTTCCTTGGTGAGCCGCCCGCCCTTGCCCGTGCCCTGGAGCGTACTGGGATCCAGCTCGTGCTCGACGAGGAGCTTTCGAACCGCAGGGCTGAGCGAAATTTCGATTGCCGGCTGGGGCCCGTTCGCTGGCACCGGCTTCGACTCACCTGACGTCGCCGGGACGGCTTTCGGCTTGGTCGCATGCGCGCCGGCGCCGTCAACGATGCGTGCTACCACAGCTCCGACGTCCACGGTCTCGCCGGCCCGTCTGAGGATCTCGAGGCGGCCCGCCGCCTCGGCGGGGATCTCCATCGTCGCCTTGTCGGTCTCGAGCTCGAGGAGGATATCGTCGGCGACCACCGCTTCGCCGTTTTCCTTGAGCCAGCGGGTGATCACACCTTGGCTCACCGACTCGCCCAATGAAGGAATGCGGACTTCCACCGCCATGTTCCTCTCCGTCTGCCTCACCCCGCCGCGCGGTCCGGAACGCGCGACGCCGTGGCGGCCGCCGCTCGCGGTCGCCGCAGCGCTTCGTCGAGGATCGCCGCTTCCTCGGCTTGATGGATCTTGTAGCTGCCGCTCGCCGGACTCGCGGCTTCCTCACGTCCGACGTAACCGATTTCGCGCGAATCGATGCTCCGCAGCAGCGGAGCGATGAACTGCCAAGCGCCCTGGTTCTTCGGCTCTTCCTGTACCCAGCGAATCTGCGTCGCTGCCCCGTAGCGGCGGAAGATTTCCGAAAGCTCCGCCGCCGGGAACGGATACAGCTGCTCGACGCGAACGATTGCCACGTCACCGCGGTCGCGCTCGGCGCGCTCCTTCTCGAGGGCGTAGAAGATCTTCCCGGAGCAGAGCAGCAACCGCTGCACGGTGCCGGGGGGAGCGGAGTCGCCGACTACGGTGTGAAACCCCCCGTCGGCGAGGTCGGCGAGAGTGGAGACCGCGCGCGGCAGACGGAGCAGGCTCTTCGGGCTCATGACGATCAAGGGCTTACGGAACGGACGATGGATCTGGCGGCGCAGCGCGTGGAAGAGCTGCGCTGGCGTCGTCAAATTGACCACCTGCATGTTCTGATCGGCCGCGAGCTGCAAGAATCGCTCGAGGCGTGCACTCGAATGCTCGGGGCCTTGGCCCTCGTAACCGTGCGGCAGCAGCATCACCAAGCCGCTCATGCGCTGCCACTTCGACTCGGCGCTCGAAACGAACTGATCGATGATCACCTGCGCGCCGTTGGCGAAGTCGCCGAACTGCGCTTCCCAAATCACCAGACGGCGTGGGTCGGCGCTCGACATGCCGTACTCGAAGCCGAGCACCGCGGCTTCGCTCAGCATGCTGTTCACCACCTCGATCTCCGCTTGGCCCTCACGCAGGTGGTTGAGGGGAATGTATTCGGCGCCGTCGGCGTTGTCGTAGAGGATCGCGTGGCGGTGGCTGAAAGTGCCGCGGCCGGTGTCCTGACCGGTGAGACGGATCGGCGTGCCTTCGCGAAGCAAGCTCGCATAGGCGAGCGTCTCCGCACAGCCCCAATCGATGCCCTCGCCGCTGTGGACCATCCGGTAGCGCTGCTCGAGGAGCTTCTGCACACGGGGGTGTGGCGCGAAGCCGTCGGGCAATCGACGCAGCGATTCCGCCGCCTCGCGAAGCTCGACGGCCGGCGTCCGGGTGCCGGCGCTCCAGTCGGCGCCGGCCCACTGCAGGCCCTTCCACACCCCGCCGAGCGCGAACACCTGCTGGCGAGGCATGAAATCGCGCGCGTAGCTCAATGCATCCTCGAGCGTACCCTTGATCTCGCTGCGCATCTCGGTCACGCCGGCGCTGCCGATCACTCCTTCGCGCTCGAGGCGCTCTGCGTAGCGCGTGACGACGCTCGGGTGCTCGCGGATCTCGCGGTACATCACCGGTTGCGTGAAGGTCGGATCATCGAGCTCGTTGTGGCCATGGCGGCGGTAGCAGACGAGGTCGAGCACCACGTCGACGCGGAACTGATCGCGAAACGCGACCGCGAGGCGTCGCCGCCTGTACCGCGGCCTCCGGATCGTCCGCGTTGACGTGCAGGGTCGGCGCCTCGATCACCGCGGCGAGGTCCGACGGGTACCGAGTGAAGCGATACTCGGGGGGCGAGGTGGTGAATCCGATCTGGTTGTTGACGATGACGTGAATCGTGCCGCCGGTGGTGAACGCGGTAAGCTCGGAGAGCGCGAGGGTCTCGTACACGAGCCCCTGACCGGTGAAGGAAGCGTCGCCATGCATCAGCACCGGAATCACGCGGCGGCGCTCGCGGTCCCCGAGATAGCCTTGCTTGGCGCGCACGATGCCTTCGACGACAGGATCGATCGCTTCGAGGTGACTCGGATTGGAGCTGAGCGAAAGATGGATGCTGCGGCCTTCCTTGGTACGCTGATCGCGCGAATACCCGAGATGATATTTGACGTCGCCGTCTCCCTGGACGCCAGCCGGCAGGAACACGCCCTCGAATTCCGAGAGGATCATCTCGTAGGGCTTGCCCAGGATGTGGGCGAGCACGTTCAGGCGACCGCGGTGCGGCATGCCCATGACGATCTCTTCGACGCCCAGTGCGCCCGCATCCTCGACGAGCGTATCGAGAAGCGGGATCAGCGCCTCTGCCCCCTCGAGAGAGAAGCGCTTCTGGCCGACGTACTTCGTGTGCAGGAAATGCTCGAAGGTTTCGGCGGCTACGAGCCGCTCGAGGATGTGCACGCGCTCCTGGTTCGCGAGACGAGGCCGGTTGCGACATTCTTCCATGCGCTCTTGGAGCCAATCGCGTTGCTGCTTGTCGCGGATGTCGACCAACTCGACGCCGAGAGTGCCGCAGTAGGTCTCGCGCAGAGCGTCGAGGAGCTCGGCAAACGGCACGTCGACGAGCCCTCGGAACGTGCCGGACGAGACGGTTCGGCGGAGATCGTCGGCGGTCAGACCGAATCGACCGAGCTCGAGGTACGGGTGCGATCTCGGGCTGTGGCCGAGCGGATCCAGATCGGCGATCAGGTGACCGAAGTTGCGATATGCCTCGACGAGGTCAGCGACCCGCAACGCCGGCTCGCCGTCCGATGACGGAACGGCTCCGTTGCGGCTCGCGAACTCGTAGCCCGCGAACACCAGCGCCCAGCGCTCGTCGACGGACGCGGGATCGTCCTTGAACTGCCGGTACAAACCCTCGACGTACTCCGGGTTGGCGCGCGCGATGAAGTCGAGAAAGTTCACGATCTCATGCTCAGGCCTTGAAGAACGCGACCAGCGCTTCGTTCACGCGATCCGGCTTCTCCTGGTGGACGAAGTGCCCGCGTCCTCGATCACCACCTTGGCGAGGCCCTGAGGGCACAATGCCTCCATGCCCTCGAGCGTCTCGACGCCTATGCAACCGTCACGGCGACCGTGAAAGACCAGCGCGGGCACGGGAATCGGATCGGTCATCATCCGCGATTGTAGCTCCGCAAGCTCGGCGACCTGCAAGGCGGGGTTGAAGGTATGGCGATAGTACCCGAGCGCCGCCGCCAGCACGCCTGGCTTGCGGAACGTATCCTTGAGCGCCGCCATCTCGTCGAGCAGGCACGGTCCATCCCGGCGACCAGTCTGCCCACATGCGGTCGAGGAAAGCGAAATCGCCGCTGGAGACCGCGGCCTCCGCCGTCGGCATCTGGAACATGAAGATGTACCAGGAGCGGCGCATCTGCTCGTAGCTCGAGACGATCGCCTGCAGGAGCTGCGGCCCGTGCGGCACGGCCGCGGTCGCAATCTTGCGGATGCGCCGCGGCGCGAGTTGCGCGGCGCCGTACGCAGCGAGCGCTCCCCAGTCGTGCCCGAACACGAATGCCGGCTCGCTCGGCGACAGCGCTTCGACCAGAGCCGCCGCATCCGTCGCCAACGCCGCCGCTTGATAGGGCCCGTTCGGCGGGACGTCGGTCGGCGCATAGCCTCGAAGGTACGGTGCGACGGCGCGGAACCCCGCCTTGGCCAGCGCCGGGAGCTGCGAGCGGAACGAGCGCGCGTGATCGGGAAAACCATGCAGGCAAAGCACGAGCGGCCCGCGCCCAGCCTCGAGAAACTGGAACTGGAGCCCATTGGCCCGCACGCTGCCGGTCTTGAACTCTTCCATCGCGTCCCCTAGCCTCCGCCCGTTCTCCGGAGCGCGAGCTCGCGGCGGGCGGGAGGTCGTCGGATCTATTGTCCGCAATCGCCCGGAGCCGTCAATCAACGTCCGCAGAGCCGCCACGTCCGTGATCACCGCTGGATCGGCGCGCAAGCGCTCGAGGGGAGCCGGTAGCCGATAGACCCAATTGTCGGCGTCCACCGTGGCCGGCTTGTTGATGCGTTCGCGCCATCCGAAGAGATCTTGGATCGGCAAGATCACGTACCGCGACGGCGATCGATAGAGACGCTCGAGGAGCGTGAACCGGTCGGCGCGCGTCAGCTCCGGCTCCGGGGACGCCTCTCGCGAGCCGATGGCGGCGCTCCGCTCCTCGACCGCGAGCCCGCCCCACCATTCGGCGAGCGTATCGGTGTCGTGAGTTCCGGTCGTCGCGATCGAGCACTCGGGATACGTCGCCGGATCGATGAAGCCGCCGTCGTCGCGCTGCCAGCGCAGCACCTTGTAGCCCGGTACGTCGAGTGCACCGAGCGCCTCCAGGACGAAATCAGGAATCGTGCCGAGATCTTCGGCGACGATCACCGCAGGCCGGGCGCCGTCTATCAAGACTCGGAGGATCTCGCGCCCTTGAGCGATCTGATCCGCCTCGACTGGGGGATCGAAGCCTCCCGGCGTCTCGCCGTCGAACCAGAAGGTGCGGAAAAGACCGACGACGTGGTCGACGCGGAAGAGATCGTAGAGCTCGGCCATGCGGCGCGCGCGCGTGTGAAACCAGCGCCAGCCGCTGCGACGCATCTCGTCCCAACGATACATTGGTAGGCCCCAGCGCTGACCGGAAGCGCTGAAGGCGTCGGGCGGCGCGCCGACCGATCGCGTGAGGTCGAAGAGGTCGGGGTTCGCCCAGACGTCGGCGCTGTTCTGCGACGGCGCGAAGGAAAGATCGCCCATCAAGACGACGCCGCGTCGCTCGGCTTCGATGCGCGTCTCGCGCCAGGCTTCGTGGGCGGCGAATTGCAGGAACTCGAAGAACGCGATCCTTTCCACGAGCCGCCGACGAGCCGCCTCCAGAGCACCGGGATCTCGCTGCCGGAGCTCGTCGGGCCAATCCGTCCATGACCGCCCACCTTGCTCATCGAGCAGCGCTCGAAACAGAGCGTAGTCCGCGAGCCAGTCTCGAGCCGACGCGCAGAACCGGGCGAAGCTCCGCCTCCGTGGATGCTCGCTGCGAAGCGCGCGGAAGCGGCGAAACGCTTCGTCGAACAGCGGCGCCTTGCGCGCGCGCACCGCGCGGTGATCGACGTCGTCACGGCTCTGCGCCGGCTCGATGCGCTCGCCGCGCAGCTCCGTGAGCTCTTCGGGCCGGAGGAAGATCGGGTCGAGCGCGAACGACGAGAGCGGGTGATACGGGCTCGCCTCATCGGGACCCATCTCGCCGAGAGGCAGTAGCGCGACGAGGCGTTGCCCGAAGCCTGCAACCCAATCGACGAATGCGACGAGATCCGGGAAATCGCCGATTCCTCCGTCCCGTTCGCCGCGCAGCGAGAACAGTGGAACGCTGATCCCGGCGCAGCGCGGCGCGTCGCCGGTCGACGACCGATCGCGGTTCACGCCGCGAGCACGCGCCTGCGCCAGTCGCGGATCGCGTCGCCGATCGCCTCGGGTTGGTCCTCTTGGACGAAGTGACTGCCTGAGCCGAGGTGCCGCACCTCGAGGTTACGCATGTGAGCCTGGCAGTGTCCGACGAGCTCGGCTCCGAGGATCGCTCCGGGCTCGAAGGCGAGCAGGAGCTTCGGCACGTCGCTCTGCGCCAGCCACTCGCCGTACGCCGTAACGATCTCCACGACGTCGCGTGGCTCGCCATCGAGCGGGATCTCGTTTGGCCAGCGCCAGATCGGCGTCCGCGACTTTGGATCGCGGAAGGGTTCGCGGTAAGCGTCCATCTCGTCGGGGGTGAGCTTCCGCAGGATCGAGCCGGGGAGCACGTTCTCGATGAAGACGTTCTTGTCGAAGATCAGTTTCTCGCCCACCCCCGGCGTGCGAAAGCCGCGGAACACCTCGCGTGCCTGCTCCGGCCATTCACTCCAGGTCAGCGGCTTGACGATCCCCTCCATGAACGCGATCGCTGCCACGCGATGGGGATGGCGCCGCGCCCAGTGAAAGCCGAGCGCCGAGCCCCAGTCGTGCAGCACCAGCGTAACGCGCTCGAGCGACAGCTCGTCGAACCACGCGTCGAGATAGCGGGCGTGGTCGACGAAGCGATAGGCGACGTTCGGCTTGCCGGACTTTCCCATGCCGATGAGGTCCGGCGCTAGGCAACGTCCCTCGGGCTCGAGGCGCGGAATGACGTTGCGCCAGAGGTAGGAGGATGTGGGATTTCCGTGCAGAAAGACGATTGGCTCGCCGCTTCCCGTCTCGCGGGTGTGCATCCGGGAATCGAGAGTCGCGACGTCGTACTCGGCCATCACGCAGCTCCTCGGTCTAACAGCGGGCTACCGACGATACCAGCAGGCCCTTCGCCAATTCACGTGCCGCGCTCGACGGGAGCCTCCGCGATCGTCACATCGAACGTCTGTCGGTGCCCTTCACGGAGGATGTCGATCTTCACGGAGCTTCCGATCGGGATCTCGGCCGCCCAGCGAGCGAGCTCGCGCGAGTTCTTGACCGGGCGCCCATTGAACCCGACCACCACGTCACCGCGGCGGATGCCGGCGCGGTGCGCGGGACCGCCGCGATAGAGGTCCGAAACCAGCGCGCCCTCCTCGTTCGGCAGGCCGAAGGAACGGGCGAGCTCCGCGGTCACGTCCTGCATGGCGACTCCGAGCCAACCGCGCACGACGCGGCGGTTCGAACGCAGCTGCTCGACGACCTGCATCGCCAAGTTGATCGGGATCGCGAAGCCGATGCCGATCGATCCGCCGGTACGGCTGTAGATCGCGCTGTTCACCCCGACCACCTTGCCGTCGACGTCGATCAGCGGTCCGCCCGAGTTGCCGGGATTGATGGAAGCGTCGGTCTGGATGAAGTTGTCGAAGGGTCCCGCGCCGATGACGCGCTCTTTGGCGCTGACGATCCCGGCCGTGACCGTCTCCTCGAGCCCGAACGGGTTGCCGATCGCCAGTACCCAGTCACCGACGCCGAGATCGTCGGAATTGCCGAGCTCGGCTTGGGGCAGGGTCTTGCCGCGCACGCGAATCAGCGCCACGTCGGTGCGCGGATCGCTGCCAACTAGCTCCGCGGGAAAGCTGCGCGTGTCGGAGAGCTTCACTTGGATCTCATCGGCATTCGCCACCACGTGGTGGTTGGTCAGGATGTAGCCCTCGCGATCGATGATGACGCCGGAGCCTAGGCTCTTCTGCTCCATCTCACGAGGCATGCCCGGGAAAAACTGCCGGAAGAATTCGTCGAAGGGATCACCCGGTCCGAGCGGCGCGCCGAACGGCGTGACCTTCACATGGTGCGTGGTGAAGACGTTCACCACCGACGGAGTCGCGCGCCGTGCGACTGCCGCGAAGCTGAACGGCTTCGAAGCCAGCATCTCCGCTTCTGCAGCACGCAGGAACCCGCCGGCAGCCCGCGCGTGCGAGAGGTGAAAGCCGATCGCGGCCGCCATCACCGCGACCAGCAATAGAGACACGTAGAACTCACGACGACTGACCATCGTTCTCCTCCGCGCGGGTACCGATCTCGATTCAGATCGAACGCCGAGCCTTCACTGCAGGGGCGCGCGATTGCGGGAGGAGAGCGCACTTCGCTTCTTCAAACAGCAATCGCGGTACCGCCGCCCGCTGCCACACGGGCAGGGGTTGAGCCGGTGCAGCGAAGGCAGCGGCCTGCCGATCAGCTCTTCGAGAACACGCTCCATCGAGGGGACTCGCCGCGGCGCGCCCGAGACCCGGTCGAAAGCACGGATGACGCCGAGCAGCGCGGAGAAGACCATGCCGAGATCGTCGCCGTCGAAATCGCCAACTGCCGCGGATGCGGTGAGGTAGCGCATCAGCTCTGCCACGAGATAGGGTTGGTCATGATCGCGGCCGAAGAGCGCGCGACGCGCCAGCAGTTGCTCGTCCATGTTGTCGAGATTCCGGCTCCAGCGCTCCATGCGGTCGAGCGCTTCGTCCATCACTCGCTCCGGCACACGCGGCAGCGCGCGACGGCGGGCCGCCTCGTAGCAGCGGGCGATCGCACAGGCGCAGTAGAGCGCCACCGACGCCGCCTCTTCGCCCGCGTCTTCGGTGAGCGCCAGAACCGCTGCATTGATGACGGGTTGTCGGTCGACGAATCGCTTCGACTCGCGGTCCGCCTCCGCCGGCGTCCATGCAGCTATCGCGTCCCATGTCGCGCGGATCACCTCGAGTGAAAGCAGGGGCACGAGGCGAGCTTCACTAGCAAACCGATCAAATTGTCAAGGGCGAATCGCGACCCTTGGAGGCGCGAGGAGATCAAAAGCGCAGGGCCGCTCGCGAGCGACACTTCGACGGAGCAAACGCCGCCTCAGTGTCTCGGGCAATCTTTCGAGCCGTCGGCGTCCATGAGGATCTCGCCGTCCTCCGCGAGAGCATCGATGATCTCGTTGAGTCGTGCGAGCGGTGTGCCGTCGACCCGGAAGTGTCGAACGCCTCTTTGCATCGCCTCGGAGATGACGCTCACAACGAACATGGTGTCAGGGTCGGAGTAAACGTCGCGCAGGTCGTTCAACATCTGCCCTCCCGAAGCACCGGCGGTGGAGGTCGTGGATCGGTCCGCTCTGGGGGTCATCGTCCTCACGTCGAGAGCTCTTGCAATGTTCGTTCCTCTTCCCATGACGTTCGACACTCGGGCCGGGTGTCTCGAAGCGGTCGCGCATATAGTCGCGCTGTTTGCTGGAGTTTTATCCACTTCCCCGGCTTCCCCGCATGTCATCGTCGGAAATCGTCTAGCTGTCCCGGTGTATCTAAATTTTGGCAAAGGTTGCATTTTCGGTAGGCAAAAACGTCAACGACGACGCCATGTGGCACTGCGGCGCTCGCCCTCCGACGCGGCACGCTGACGCCTTCCGACGACCGCCCGCACCGGGTCTTCGCGGGGCGGCGCCCCTGGGCGCAGGTCCACACCGAGCACGTCCGTGAATCCACCGGCGAAGCTGAAGTACGCCATGCCCAGTTCCATGCGCTCACGCATGGTCTGGCACTGGAGAAAGATCTTAACGGCTTTGGTCGGAAAGCAGCGGTGCGAGACGACGACGATGAGCGGGGCACCCGGCCGCAAGCACCGGGCGATCGACCGGAACACGTCGAGCGGCTTGGTGAGGTACTGCATCGAGACGGTGAGCGTCGCGCCGTCGAACGCGTTGTCGTCAAAAGGCAACTCGGGCTGGCGATTGAGATCCTGAACGACCCGATCGTCGAGATCCGGGTTGTCGGCCATTTCTTCGTCGTTCATGCCGACCCCGACCACGCGTTTGCGCGGCAGTGATTTCGGCAGGTGCGAGCGCCAGCTCGCCATCACGTCGAGCAGCTCGCCGTGCGGCGGGAGTTGCTCGGCGAAGAACGCCGTGACCGCGGCGAGGGCCGGCGTGTCGAGGTGAACTACCTTACGCGGCTCGACGTAGAACAACGCGTCGTCACTCTCGTCGGCCCGGTCGAAGAGATCCGGAGTGAAGGGATGATCGGCGGGGCCGGAAGGCGCCACGGCGGCTCTCTTTCACGAAAGTACGCGAACGGCAACGGCCGGAACCCGTTGCTGCCGTTTCGCAGTGGCAGGCATGATGACCACAGGATCGGCCGATGACCCAGAGCTGGCGCCAACTCTATGAAGGCGACCTGCAGTCCATGTACGCGCTGTGGCTCGCCCCCGCGTTTTTCATGCTCTATTGGCTGCTCTCCCGGCCATACGGAAACAGCGGAGTGGAGCCACGCGCGGCGCCTTTCCTCGACGTATACGCACCGCTGTTCGCGGTTCAGACGGTGCTGGACCCCTTCGTCACCGTGCCGCTGGTACGCTGGCTCTCGGTCGAGGAACCCGAAGCCACGCTGCTGAGGTCTGCCTTCGCGCTGATCGGCGATTTTCGCGTCTATCTACTCGTCTTCTTCGTTCTAGAGCCACAGCGCGGCCTACGCCGCGCGATTCTGCGGGCGATCCGATGGACGATCGTCGCTCCGATCCTCGCCGTGTTGGGACTGGCGGCCCTGCAATACAGGTACGGCAAGATGCCCTCCGGAACCATCGCCATCTTGCACGAAGTCGGAGTGCTCTCCTTGATGCAGCTCATCCTGGTGCGCGTCCTGCCGGCAGCCACGGGGCTTCACCGCTACGAAGTCGGGCAGTACGTGGGCGGCTTGGTGCGGTACGTCGCGCTCTATTGCGCGCTTTGGGCAAGCGCCGACTTGTTGATCGTGCGCTGGGGCTCCGACTGGGGCTGGGCCCTACGGACGGTTCCGAGCCAACTCTACTACGCCTTCTGGGTCCCGTATGCGTACCTGACGTTCTTTTCTCCCCGCTTCGCCCCCAGCCGCAAGCCCAGGCGAGCGGTAGTCTGAAGCGCTTGCGCGAGGCGCACCTCGGACCGCCTTGACTTCGACCGACCGCACACAGAAAACATGCCGGAGATGATTCGACGTTTCGTTCTCGCCGCGGTATTCGTATCTCTCGTTCTCGGCGCCAACGCGTATGCCGATGAGACCCTTGCGGCGATGCTACAAGCGGTCGGCGAGGCCTCTCAGCCCGTCACTCCTTTGCGCGCCGAAGGGACCATCGATAGCGACGGCTTGCATGGCAAGACCCAGGATCGATTGGTTTGGATCGAGCGCGCCGGCACCGGCGCAAACGCGCCGCCACAAGTCTTCGTCGCGCTCGACAAGGCGAAGGTTCGTCTGCTCGCTCTGGGGCCAGCCGACTTATGGGTCGCTACCGACGGCAAGGCGAGTCGGGCGAAGCCCGATCAAGCGCTCGGCTCGACGAGCTTCACCGCCGAAGACGTGCTCACGTTCGCTCCCGAGCGCTGCGCGGCGATGCGCCTCGCCGACCTCAGCGAGGATCGCTTCTCCCTCGTCTGCGAAACCAAGAAACCGCCCTCGCAGTACTCGATGATGGTCTACAAGTTCGACCGCGAGAAAGCGGTGTTGCTCCAAGCCCTGCTCTACAAGGGCACGATGACGAATCTGGTGAAGCTGCTCCGCAACGACGACTTCGTTCGGGTCGGTAAGGCGTGGCGCCCGAAACGTGTGACGATGGAGGATTTCAAGGTCCGGACCAAGGACGTGCTTTCGCTCGACTGGAAACCCGATGCGCCGATTCCGCCCACGACGTTCGATCCTAACGCCTTCGCCGCAGGATCGCCCGCTGCGGCTCCGCGTCCATAGCCCCGTCCGTCGCGCGCGCCGCAGCCACCTCCGCGGCGAAAAGCCGCCGCCAATTCGTCACCGTGCCGAGCTGCTTGACGTAGGATTCGAGGCCGACGAGCGCCCGAACTAAGAACAGGCGGTGTCCGGGCGCGCGGTAGAGTCGGTTCTCCACGGCCACGGTCGCGACCTCGATGGCCTTGTCGAGCGCGTCGTAGCGAGCGAAGTCGTACTCTCGATCCACGAGCAATGGCTCGAGCAGGGTCTGGAGAATTTCGACCATCGGCGCGGGTGGATCGTCGTCGCCCAGGTAGTCGAGCGCGCGGCACGCGGCGACGATCTCCCCGGGATCGGCCTCGAGAAGCCCGGTCGCAAGTCGAACGTAGGAGCGACGCAGGCTTTCCGGAAAGACACGGATCGATCCGAAGTCGAGCATCCCGAGCTTCGGATGATGGGTCACGAGGTAATTCGCCGGTTGCGGATCGGTGTGCAGCACTCCGAAGCAGAGAATCTGGCGGCAGACGGTGCGGAAGTACTTGATGGCAACCCAATCTTTGAGCTCCTGGTCCACACCGGGAGCGAGCACGTCCGATAGCGGGTAGCCGTCGAGGAACGTCATGGTCAGCACGCGACGGGTGCTGAGGGCCGTGATGGCCTCGGGAATCTCGATCTCGTCGTCGTCCGCGAAGAGCTCGCGGAACCGTGCCAGGTGCGCGGCTTCTTGCCGATAGTCCAGCTCTTCTCGCAGCCGTTCCTCGAGCTCGCGGTGAAGCCCGGTGGTGTCGATGGCGCGGCCGATCACGTCGCGGCCGATGCGGGACACGATCTGGAGAATCGCTTGGATGTTCTGCAGGTCCTGCTCCACGGTCTCCTCGATGCCCGGATACTGGATCTTCACGACGACGGGTTCGCCGGAGCGAAGCTCGGCTCGGTGCACTTGTCCGAGCGAGGCGGCGGCAAAGGCCTCGTGCTCGAAGCGCGCGAACAACCGTTCCGGCGGCTTGCCGAGCTCGGCGCGCAACTGCTCGCGAATCATGCGGTAAGGCATCGGCGGCACGCTGGCGCGCGCAGCGGCGAGCACGTCGAGCGCTTCCGGGGGCAAGAGGTCGTCGCGCATCGACAGCATTTGCACGAGCTTGGTGAACGCGCCGCGAAGCTCGGCGGAACCCTCGACCATGCGCAGCGCGTTGCGTACGTGAGTCTCGAGAAGCTCCCGCCGGTGCCCATCGACGCTGCGAAAGGGCTTGAGCAGGTTCTGCCAAAGGTAGCTCGATCCCAGCTGGCTGGTGAGCGCACCGAGCTTCAACATACGCCGGGTCCGCCCAGCCGTGATCGACGCCGTCATCGCCGTTTGTGGCCCGTTCGCTCGCCGCGGCGAAGGATCCGTAAGGCGGCCACGGCGGCGCCGAAGCCGTTGTCGATGTTCACTACGACCGTCCCAGCCGCGCAGGAATTGAGCATCGAAAGCAATGCGGCGAGGCCACCGAAGCTCGCCCCGTAGCCGACGCTCGTCGGCACCGCGATCACCGGTTGTTCCACCCAACCGGCGACCACGCTCGGCAGGGCCCCCTCCATGCCGGCGACTACGATCACGACGTCGGCCTCCCGAATCTGTTTTCCGTGGTCGAACAGCCGATGGAGCCCGGAGACGCCGACGTCGTACAGGCGCTCGACTTCGCAACCCGCGCATTCTGCGGTGACCGCCGCTTCCTCCGCGACGGGTAGGTCCGCCGTCCCCGCGGAGATGACCAGCACCCGTCCGAAACGCGGCTTGCGCTGCCGGGTGGTGCGCCACGCGATGCGCCCTTGGACCGAGTAGCGAGTGCCAGGAAGTCGTTCGGACAACGCGTCGGCGTCGGACGCATCGATGCGCGTGATCACCACGTCGTGGCCTCCGGCCGCGAGGCGCTGCGCGATGCTCGACGATCTGGTCGCGCGTCTTACCCTGTGCGAAGACCACCTCCGGGAGACCCTGCCGGAGCGAGCGATGGTGATCCACCTTGGCGAAGCCGAGGTCTTCGTAGGGCAGATGCCGCAACTCGTCGAGCGCTCCGCGGACGCTGAGCGCTCCGCGGCGAACCTCCTCGAGGAGCCTCTTGATGCGCTTGGGATCCAACTGGCCTCGGTTATCGCAGGTTGCGCCAAGACGGAAAAGCAGCTCGCTCAGCGCCGGAAATGATCGAAGCCGCGCATGCCTCGCACCGCGGTCGGATGCGCGCCGACGACGCGAACCTTCGAGCCGCGCACGATCGAGCCGATGCACGCGATGGGAGTGGCGTCGCGGATCCGCGCGACTCGATCCGCGTGCGCCCGCGACACCGTGAACACGAGCTCGTAGTCCTCGCCGCCCGTCATCGCGAGCGCCTGTCGCTTCTCGGATGCGAGCTTCCGCAAGCTTCGCGGGTATGGGATTCGACTCGCATCGACGACGGCGCCGACGCCACTCGCGGCGCAAACGTGACCGAGGTCTTGCAGAAGCCCGTCACTCACGTCGATGGCTGCGCTCGCCATCCCTCCGCGCGCGAGCGCAGCGCCGAGCGTCAGCCGCGCCACGGGGCGACGGAACGGCAGCGTCTCGCTCCGAGTGCCGGCGCGGCTTCTGAACAGAATTTCACGAGCATAACGCCGCGCCGCCGAGAGTCCCGCTGACGAAGACGAGATCGCCGACGCGCGCACCCGACCGCAGCAGCGGCTTGCCGCACGGCTCCCCGACGAGCGTCACCGAGACGATCCAGCGAGGCGCGGCCACGAGATTGCCGCCGACCAGAAGGCACCCGGTCGCCGATGCGGCGGTGGCGAATCCGCGGACCATCGCGGTCAGGTCGTTTGCGACGGCCGTCTTCGGAGCGCCGAGCGACAGCAACGCGTAACGCGGCCGGCCACCCATGGCGGCGATGTCACTGGCGTTGACCGCGAAGGCCCGCCGGCCGAGGCCCGCGGGGCGATCCCAAGAGCGCCGGAAGTGCACCCCCTCGATCAGCGCGTCGGTGGTGAGCAACAGTCGCCTGCTTCCGACGCGAACGACGGCGCAGTCGTCACCGATGCCGACTTCGACGTCGTCGCGCGAACCGACGAGGCGGGCGAAGGCGCCTGATGAGTGCGAATTCCCCGAGGTCCGAGAAGCGCCGGCGCTCAGTGCGCAAGCCGGTCCTCCGACGACCGGGGATTCGGCGGTGGCGGGTGTTCCGTCTCCGGTGGCGCGATCGGAACCACCGGCGCGTTGCCTACCGCCGCCGTTGCCGCCTCGCTCTCCAGTTCCCGCACCGTTCCGCCGTCGACTTTGAGAACGAACAAGCCCTTTTCGATGCGACCGTCCGCCGTGACGATCGTTTCTCCCGTCGCGCCGCGGCGTGAAAACGGTCGGTGCAGCTCAGCGAATACCATTCGTCGATCTCTGGCACCTCTCGCGAGAACGTCTCTCAGCAGCATCGCCGCATCGTAGCCGTACGCTTCGAGGGTGCCCGGATCGGCGTGGTAGGCATCGCGATAGGCGTCGACGAACGCACGCACTTCGGGGCGAAAGCTGTAGATGAAGAATCCGTCGACGAACACCCCGCCCTCGAGTGACGGTCCGGCCGCGAGCAGCTCCTGCGGTCGATCCCAGCCGCTGGCGCCGAGCAGCTGCACGCCACGAAGATCGATGAAGGTCAGGTAGGACACGAGCATCGGCAGCCGCTCGGCCGAGTCCGGAAGAAAGACGCCGTCGATCCGCGGCGGCTGATTCTCCACGAACCCGATCCTCGATTGGAGGCGCTTGGCCTCGGTTTGTAGATCGTTCTTGGCTGGGTCGTAGCCGACGTCGGCGACGACGCGGCCGCCGCGGCTCTCCACGGCGATCCGAAACTGCGCCGCGATCTCCCTTCCGTAAGCGTCTTCGGGGTGCAACGTCGCCCATCGCCGCAGGCCATTCTCCCCCACGGCGTACTGTGCGAGCGACTGCGCCTGATCCTCTTTCGTCAGAGCGAAGCGGAACAAGGGTCCGCCGCCGGGAACCGGGCGCTGCGAGAAGGTGAGCGTCACCAGGCCGTAGCTTTGCGCGACGGGCGCGACCGCATCGACTTCGGGCGACAGCATCGGCCCGAGGACAGCGGTGATGCCTGCGTCGGTGGCGAGCTTCTGATAGGCTGACGCGGCTTGCACCGGCTCGCCTCCGCTATCGAGGATGACGGTGCGCACGAGGGGCACGCCATCCCCGACCGCGCCGAGCGCCAGGCGAATTCCCCGCAGGCACGATTCCCCGAACGACCGATACCTCCCCGAGAGCGGCAGCAGCACGCCTATGCCGGGAGGCTGGACAGTCGCCGGCGGCGGAGGACCCGATCGATTCGCCACGCCCGACATCGGCATCGCTTGCGCGACGGCGCTCGCCGGCGCGGCAAGCAGGAGCAGGAGACCCAAAAGGGTTGGAGCTCGTGGCGCCACGCCCGCCATCCCACCCGGAATCCGCGAGTCTGTCCACCCCGCGGAGGCCGCGAGATGCGTCAGCCGAACATCTCGCGCACGCGATCGAGGAAGCCCTTGTTGACGGGAGAGACTTCTTCGCCGCCGTTGCGCGCGTATTCCTCCAGCAGCTCGCGCTGCCGAGCGGAAAGCCTGCGAGGCACGTCGATGTGCACGCGCACCAGCTCGTCGCCGCGCCCGTACCCCTGCAGGTCCGCGATGCCCTTGCCTTTCAACCGAAAGATCGCGCCCGACTGCGTGCCGGCGGGTATCTTCAGCTTAGCGTTGTCCTCCAGCGTCGGGACCTCGATCTCCGCACCGAGCGCGAGTTGCGTGAACGAGACCGGCAGCTCGCAGACGATGTCTTTTCCCTGGCGCGCGAACAGTGGATGCTCCGCGACGGACATGACGACGTAGAGATCTCCCGATGGACCACCGGCTAGGCCCGCTTCTCCTTCGCCCCGCAGCTTGAGGCGAGACCCGTTGTCGACACCGGGTGGGATCTTGAGGTTGAGGTTCTGCGTGACGCGCACTCGGCCGGCCCCGCCGCACGTCTCGCAAGGATCGGCGATGATCGATCCTTCGCCCCCGCATTGCGTGCAGGTCTTGGCGATCGAGAAGAATCCCTGCTGGAAGCGCATCTGCCCGCTGCCACGGCACGACGGGCACGTACGGGGCGCGGTGCCGCTCTTGGCGCCGCGTCCGCCGCATGGCTCACAGCTCTTCCATCGAGGAACCGACACCTTCTTCTCGCAACCAAACGCGGCTTCCTCGAACTGGATCTCGAGGTCGTAGCGCAGATCCTCACCGCGACGCGAGCGGCCGCGCGAGCGGCCGCGGCCCCCGCCGAAGAAGTCACCGAAGATGTCGCTGAAGAGATCCTCGAAGCCCGCGCTGAAATCGAAGCCGCCGAACCCGCTCTGCTGGTCGAATGCGGCGTGGCCGAATCGATCGAACTGCGCGCGCCGCTCGGGGTCACCGACGATCTGATAAGCCCCCGAAGCTTCCTTGAATCGCTCCTCGGCCGGCTTGTCGCCCGGATTGCGATCGGGATGGTACTTCAGCGCGAGCTTGCGATAGGCCTTCTTGATGTCCTCTTGCGAGGCCTCGCGACCGACACCGAGCACCTCGTAGGGGTCGCGCTTGGCGGCAGGCATCGAGGTCTATGTTATGACAGGGGTCTCGCTCCCTTTTCCAGGGGCGGCGAGACCCCGCCGATCACTTCACTTCTTCGAAATCCGCGTCGACGACGTCGTCGCCTTTCGTCCCGGGTGCGGCGGAGTCCTCACCGGACGCCGCCGCTCCCCCGTCGCCACGCGGACCTTGCTGCCCTTCCTTGTTGACCGTGCGCTTGTACATGACCTCGGCCAGCTTGTGCGAAGCCTGCGTGAGGGACTCGGTTGCTGCGCGCAGCTCGTCGATTTCGCCCTTCTCGACGGCCTTCTTCGCGCGGTCGAGCGCCGACTCCAGGCTCGATTTGCTGGCGTCGTCGAGATCACCTTGGAACTCTTTGAGCGTCTTCTCCGTCTGGTAGACGAGGCCGTCGAGTTGGTTCTTCGCGTCGATGGCCTCGCGGCGCTTGTGGTCCTCTTCGGCGTGCGCCTCTGCTTCTTTCACCATGCGGTCGATTTCATCCTTGCCGAGGCCGCTCGACGCGGTGATCTTGATCGACTGCTCCTTGCCGGTGCCTAGGTCCTTGGCGTTGACGTGCACGATGCCGTTGGCGTCGATGTCGAACGTCACCTCGACCTGAGGCACGCCGCGCGGCGCCGGCGGTATGCCGACGAGATCGAATTGCCCGAGCAGCTTGTTGTCTGCCGCCATCTCGCGCTCGCCTTGAAAGACGCGGATCGTGACCGCCGACTGGTTGTCGGCCGCGGTCGAGAAGACCTGGCTCTTCTTGGTCGGGATCGTCGTATTCTTCTCGATGAGCTTGGTGAACACGCCGCCGAGCGTCTCGATGCCGAGCGACAGCGGGGTCACGTCGAGTAGCAGAACGTCCTTCACCTCGCCCTTCAGCACGCCTGCCTGGATCGCCGCTCCCACGCCGACGACTTCGTCCGGGTTGACGCCCTTGTGCGGCTCCTTGCCGAAGAGCTTCTTGACCCGTGCTTGCACCGCCGGCATGCGGATCATGCCGCCGACCAGCACCACTTCGTCGATGTCGTTCGGGGTGAGACCCGCATCCTTGAGCGCGGTGAGGCACGGGCCGTCGAGTCTCTCGAGGAGATCCGCGCAGAGCGCCTCGAGCTTGGCGCGCGTCAGCTTCATGTTGAGGTGCTTGGGCCCGGTCTGATTGGCCGTGATGAACGGGAGGTTGATCTCGGTCTCGGCCACGGTCGATAGCTCGCACTTGGCCTTTTCAGCCGCTTCCTTCAGCCGCTGGAGCGCCATCTTGTCCGGCCGCAGATCGATGCCCTGATCCTTCTTGAACTCGTCGGCGAGGTAGTCCATGACGCGCTGGTCGAAGTCTTCGCCGCCGAGGAAGGTGTCGCCGTTGGTGGCCTTCACCTCGAACACGCCATCACCGAGCTCGAGGATGGATATGTCGAAGGTGCCGCCACCCAAGTCGAAGACGGCGATCTTCTCGTCCTTCTTCTTGTCGAGGCCGTACGCAAGCGACGCGGCCGTCGGCTCGTTGATGATGCGCAGCACGTTGAGGCCTGCGATCTTGCCGGCGTCTTTGGTCGCTTGGCGCTGGCTGTCGTTGAAGTACGCCGGCACCGTGATGACCGCTTCGCTGACCTTCTCGCCGAGGTAGTCCTCGGCGGTCTGCTTCATCTTCTGCAGCACGAAGCCGGAGATCTCCGCCGGGCTGTACTTCTTGCCGCGGATCTCGACCCAGGCGTCGCCGTTGTCGGCCTTGACGATCTTGTATGGCAGCGTTTTCATCGCCCGCTGCACCAGCGGGTCATCGAAGCGACGGCCAATGAGACGCTTGATGGCGGATACGGTGTTCTGCGGATTCGTTATCGCCTGGCGCCGCGCCACCTGTCCGATCAGTCGCTCCCCGCTCTCGGTGAAGGCGACTACGGAAGGGGTCGTCCGCGCACCCTCCGAATTGCTGAGGACGTTCGGATCGCCGCCTTCCATGATGGCGACCACGGAGTTCGTCGTCCCGAGATCGATGCCGATTACCTTTGCCATGTAGTCACCCTTGTATGTCGCGAATTTCGCTCAATGTCTCGGTAAATAACCATCAGTTGCCTGCTTGCAACCCGAAGCTTCAATGGACGGGGTCCTTATCGCGCCGACTCCGGCGCGCCGCCAGCGCCACTACCCGTGGCTACGACGACCCGCGCCGGGCGGAGTAGCCGTCCATTGTATCGGTAGCCCTTCGTCCGGGCTCTGATAACGGTGTTTGGCGCGACGCCGTCGTCAGCCTCGAGCTCAGCCGCTTCTTGTGTGGACGGGTCGAAGGCCGTCCCCGTCGGATCGCTGATCTCCTTGACTCCGTTGCGCTCGAGAACCTCTCGAAAGAGCCGCAGCGTCAACTGCAGGCCCTCGGCGACGGCCTTGCCGTTTCCCGCGGCATCAGCGTGCTCGAGGGCCAGCTCGAGGTTATCGATGACCTGGAGAAGCTCGCGGAGCAGTGTCTCGTTCGCAAAGCGGATGCCTTCGCTCTTTTCTCGCTGGAGGCGCTTCTTGAAGTTCTCCCCGTCGGCGACGGCGCGGACATAGCGCTCCTGATTGGCCGCCGCCTCCTCCGCCTTGCGGCGCAGATCCTCTTCCAGCTTGGCGATTCGCTCCTCGGCGGGTCGCGGGATACTCGCGAGGTCCTCCGATCGTTCGTGAGTAGGGTCTTCGTCTCTCCGTTCAGCCATTCGGTTCGCGCGCTCCTCGCGGGGCGTATCGACTCGCACAAGTAGCCTCAGCCCGAGCTTTTTCCTAAGCTAACCACGCTCGAGACGTTTACCAGGTCTCGCCTGGAGAAAACTCAGATCCGCACCACCATATCCCACAGCTCGGCTGCCATCGTGTTGCGAGGCCGCCCTTACGGAGAGAGCGACAAGATCGTCTCCTTCCTGACGCGGGATTTCGGCAAGATCTCCGGAATCGCCAAGGGCGCGCTTCGATCGAAGCGTCGTTTCGTCGGTTCCCTCGAACCGTTCACCTGCGTCCAGCTCGGGTTTCGCACCCGACGCCAGGAGGAGCTCTGCTTCATCGAATCCGCGGAGATCGTACGGGGAGCTCGCCGTCTCGCCTTCGATCTCGATCGCTACGCGTACTCGACGTACGTCGTGGAACTGGTCGATTCGATGGTCGAGGGACGAGAAGCCGAACCGGCCATCTTCGAATTCGTCGAAAGCACGCTGGCTCGGATCGACTCCGACCCTGACCCGCCGGCTCCCGAGTGGCTTCGCGCTTTCGAAGTGAAGCTGCTCGCGTTGGCGGGCCTCGAGCCGAAGCTCGACGGCTGCGCCGTTTGCCAACGTTTGCCGGCCGACGAGGAAACCCGCCACTTCCGCTTCAATCCACGAACCGGCACGATCCTCTGCCACACCTGTGCTGATGGCGCGGGAATGCCGGTGTCCGGCAGTGCGCTGCGCTATCTCCTCGACGCTGAAGAACGGCGCCGCTCGCGCGCCCGCGCCGACCGCCGGCGAAGCGCGGGTGATCCTGCAAACGTTCATCGCCTATCACGCGAGAAGGCCGTTGCGATCGCCGGCTTTGTTGCGTGAAATCATTGGAGTCTAGCGCCGGCAACTGCGTTGCGACGCGCACAAGCGCGTGGTACTGAGCGCGACTTCACGAGAGAACGGAGCACCTCATGGCTCTTCAGTCCGTGCGGAAGGTCGCGCGCGAGCGAGCGCACCGGGTTCGAGAACGACGTCGAGGGGAGAGGCACATCTACTTCTTCGGCGGCGGCAAAGCTGACGGCACCGCGAAGATGAAGGACCTGCTCGGCGGTAAGGGAGCAAACCTCGCCGAGATGGCCGGCCTAGGGCTGCCGGTGCCGCCGGGCTTCACGATCACGACGGAAGTCTGCACCTACTACTACGACCACCAGCGCAAGTACCCCGCATCGCTCCGCGCTGACGTGGAGAAGCACCTACGACGCGTCGAGTCGATCCTCGGCGTTCGCTTCGGCGATGCCGCCGACCCGTTGCTCGTCTCGGTGCGCTCCGGCGCGCGCAGCTCGATGCCGGGCATGATGGAGACGATCCTCAACGTCGGCCTCAACGATGTCACCCGCGAGGGCTTGATCGCAAAGACGAAAAACCCGCGCTTCGTCTACGATGCACAGCGGCGCCTCATCCAAATGTACTCCGACGTCGTGATGGAAAAGGCGGCCGGCATCGAGCCGTCCGAGGGCAAGGGTGTCCGCCAGCAGCTCGAGCGCGAGCTCGAGGCGCATGAAGCGCTCTCGTGGCGTCGAGCAGGACACGGAGCTCACGGCCGACGACCTTCGCACTCTCATCGAGGCATACAAGAGGAAGGTGCTCGAGGTGCTCGGCAAGCCGTTTCCCGAAGAGCCCATGGAGCAGCTGTGGGGCGGGATCAGTGCGGTATTTCAGTCGTGGAACGGGCGGCGTGCGATCGAATACAGGAGGATCGAGAAGATTCCCGACGATTGGGGCACCGCCGTCAACGTTCAGGCGATGGTGTTCGGAAACATGGGTGATACCTCGGCGACGGGCGTGGGTTTCACGCGCGATCCCGCGACCGGCCGCAAGATCTTCTACGGTGAATGGCTGCCGAATGCGCAGGGCGAAGACGTCGTCGCCGGCATCCGCACGCCGTTGCCGATCAACGAAGCCGGCAAGAACGAGCACACGCGCGCTCTGACGAGCCTCGAAGTCGCGATGCCGAAGGCCTATCGGCAGCTCGCAACCATCGTGCAAAAGCTCGAGCGTCACTACCGAGACATGCTCGACATCGAGTTCACGATCCAAGAACAGCGGCTGTGGATGCTGCAGTGCCGCGTCGGCAAGCGAAACGGCGTGGCGGCCGTGAAGATGGCCGTCGACATGGCTGCCGAAAAGCTCATCTCGAAGAAGGAAGCCGTGCTGCGCGTAAGCCCATCCGCGCTTGTTCAAGTCCTCCTGCCCATGCTGGATCCCAAAAGCGAACTGGCGACCTCGGCGATCGCCAAAGGCCTTCCCGCGGGCCCGGGAGGTGCCCATGGCCGAATCGCCCTGACCGCGGACGAGGCCGCGCGCGTGGCGGCGGAGTCGACGGGCGAGGACGCCAAGGTCATCCTGGTGCGGAACGAGACTAGCCCGGAAGACGTTCATGGCATGCACGCAGCGCAGGCGATCCTCACCGCCAAGGGCGGCATGACGAGTCACGCCGCGCTGGTGGCCCGCGGATGGGGGAAGTGCTGCATCGTCGGCTGCGACGCTCTCGAGATCGACGTGGCGGGGGGGACAGTGCAGGTCGGCGCTCAGACTCTGCGCCGCGGCGATTGGATCAGCCTCAACGGCACCGACGGCAAAGTCTACGCGGGAAAGCTTCCGCTCGTCGAACCCGATCTCACGCGCAACCGCGAGTACCGCACCCTCATGCAGTGGGCCGACGGGCTGCGGCGCTTGCGGGTTCGCGCCAACGCGGACACGGCCGAGGACGCGAGCCGTGCCCGCGCATTCGGTGCCGAAGGCATCGGCTTGTTCCGCACGGAGCACATGTTCTACGGGGAGGGATCCGACAAGCCCCTCGAGAAGCTGCGACGCATGATCGTCGCCTCCGGCGAAGCAGAGCGGCGCGCGGCTCTCGACGAGCTGTTCGTCGACGTCAAGGACGACATCCGCAAGACTCTCGAAGTGATGACCGGGCTACCGGTTACGATTCGTCTGCTCGATCCGCCGTTGCACGAGTTCGTCCCGAAACAAGACGAAAAGCTCGCCGAGCTCGCCGCGGATCTCGGTATCGACCTCGCGGCCCTGCGCAAGCGAGCCGACGCGTTACACGAGACGAATCCCATGATGGGCCACCGAGGAGTGCGGCTCGGCATCAGCCATCCCGAGGTCACGGAGATGCAGGTACGCGCGATCTTCGAAGCCGCGGCCGAGCTCCTGCTCGCCGGCAAGAAGGTCGAGCCCGAGATCATGATTCCGGTGGTCTCCATGCGAGCCGAGCTCGATCACCAGTACGCGATCATCGAGCGCGTCTACGGCGAGGTCCTCCGCAGAACGCGCCTGAAGCGCATCCCGCACCTCGTCGGGACCATGATCGAGCTACCGAGAGCGGCGCTGCTCGCCGGCCGTATCGCGGAGCGGGCCGAGTTCTTCTCGTTCGGCACGAATGATCTGACGCAGATGACGTTCGGGTTCTCGCGCGACGATACCGGAAGCTTCCTGCCGCTCTACCTGCGGGAGAAGCTGCTCCCCGAGGATCCGTTCGCCTCGCTGGACGAGTCGGGGGTCGGCGAGCTCATGAAGATCGCCGTCGAGCGCGGTCGACGTACCAAGCCAAAGCTGAAGATCGGCATTTGCGGCGAGCATGGAGGCGATCCGCGATCCGTCGACTTTTGCCACCGCGCGGGACTCGACTACGTCTCCTGTTCGCCGTTCCGCGTGCCGATCGCGCGCCTCGCCGCCGCGCACGCCGCACTCGGTCAGTGAGCACAATCCGGGCGACGACGCGTGTGGTCGCAATTCTCGGCGACCCAGTCGAGCACTCACTTTCTCCGGCGATGCACAACGCCGCCTTCGCGGCACTTGGCCTCGACTATACGTACGTGGCGTTGCGCGTTCGGCCGGTCGATCTGAGGCGCGCGATTCAAGGCGCGCGCGCTCTCGGTTTCGCCGGCCTCAACGTGACGGTGCCCCACAAGGAAGCGGTCGTCTCGCTGCTCGACGGCCTCTCCCCCACGGCCCGCGCGGTAGGCGCCGTCAACACGATCGTCCGTCGCGGTGATCGCCTGAAAGGCGAAAATACCGACGCCCCGGGATTCTTGCGGGCCGTCGCCAAGCTCGGCTTTCGCGCGCGCGGCAAACGCGCAGTGTTGCTCGGCGCCGGGGGCTCGGCTCGCGCCGTCGCTTGGGCGCTCGGCGGAGCCGGAATCGCTCGTCTGACGATCCTCAATCGCACTCCGCGGCGCGCCCTCGCGTTGGCCGCTCGCGTACGCCGAGGTTGCGATGCGTCGGTCGTCGTCGGTAGCCTCGAATCGACGGGGAGCGCTGACCTCCTCGAAGACGCGGACATCGTCGTGAATTGCACATCGCTCGGACTCGACGGCCGAACAACTCCCCCGGTCGCAATTGCGGCCACCCCGCGTCACTGTCTGTTCTACGACCTCGTCTACAGTTCGGAGCCGACGCCCTTGGTCCGCAAGGCGCGTCGCGACGGCCGACGCGCGGAAAGCGGCTTGGGCATGCTCGTGGAGCAAGCGGCGCTCGCCTTCCGCATCTGGACGGGCCGTACGGCGCCGGTCGCCACGATGGAGCATACGCTCGAGGTGACCGAGGCGAAGTGAGAAACGAGCGAACCGAGATCGCAGGGTCCACGAGCCCGCGAGGTGTCGGATGAGACGGGGCTGCGTGGACGAAATCGTCTATGGCCTCTCGGTCGCCGTGGTATGCGCCGGGCTTCTCTTCATCTTCATCATGAAGTCCGGCGTCAACGCTCATCAGGGAAACGCGGCGCTCGAGGACCTCATGGTCCTCAATCCCGACTACGTGCGGAAGCCGGCGGCAAAACGGGTGCTGGTTCCGCAGCTCGTCCGCGCCGCGTCGTTGCCGATGGCGCCGATCAAGCCGCGCATCGACGAAGCGGCCTGGAACGTGCCCGTACTGTCTTCCCTGCTCGAGCGCTTCGAGGCGCGGCGTACGTACTACACGCCCGACGACGTCCTCACCACGTTCGACCACACCACCGAGGCTCTCGTCTGCTGGATCATCCTCTGGTTCTTTTTCATGGGGTTCGTCTTCTCGATGCGCCGGCTTGTGCGAACCACGCGAGCCCGCGACGACATGCGAATCCTGCCGCTCGCCGCGGCGCCGGTGCTCGTGCCGTTCATGACCGCCGGCCACGTCTGGGATCCGGCAACTCTCTTCTTTTGGGCGCTCCTGTTGTGGTTGATGGCCGAGCAGCGGTGGCGGACGTACTGCGTGGTGTTCCCTTTGGCGTGCTTGAACCGAGAAACGACCGTTCTGCTCGCACTCGTGTTCGCTTGCGGATTCTTCGGGCACATGAAGCGGAGTCGCTTTTTCGGTCTCCTCGCGTTTCAGATCGGCGCCTCCGCGGCCATTTATGCGGCGGTCGAACTCGCGCTCTGGGCTCGTGGAATCGGCGGCCCGGCGGCCGAGTGGAATCTCACCAAACACCTGCCGAGCGGGCGCCTCATCCGCATCGATCGCTTCGTGCTCGGCGCCAGCTTGGCGGCGACGACCCTCGCCATGGTGAGGTCACGCCGGAACCCTCTCCTCCTCGGGGAGGTCGTTCTGATTCCCGTATTCCTTACGGCCTACATCCTCTTCTGCGCGCCGGGAGAGCTGAGGGACCTCTATGAGCTCGTGCCACTGGGTCTGCTGAGCCTGGTGCCTGTCCGAGAGGAAGTCGAGTCTCCTCGCTCGGCAGTGCGGAGCGGGCTGAGCGCAGCGGCGATTTGACTGCGCTCTTTTGCGTCCGTTAGCCTGTCCGTTGGCCCCCGATGTCCCGTCTCGGTGAACTCCTCATCAAGCGCGCGTTGATCAGCCAGGATCAGCTGATCAAGGCGACCTCCGAGCAGCAGCATCAGGGCGGCATTCTCGCCTGCCCATCTCGTGCGCCTCGGATTCCTGACGGAGGACCAGCTCGTCTCCTACCTGCAGAAGGAGTATCGCCTGCCGATCGTCGATCCCATGAGCCTCGAGATCGGCACGGACGTCCTGCAGCTCACCCCCCTCTCGCTGGCCGTCAAGCACCATCTGATGCCGATGAACCTCGCGGGATCGACGCTGACGCTCGCGATGGCCGACCCGTCGAACCTGGTCGCCATCAACGAGGTGAAGTTCCTCACCGGCTACGACGTCCGCGTGGTGCTCTCGAAGCTCGCGTCGCTGCGAAGGCGCTCGACCACTACTACGAAGGCGGCAGCGCGATCCACGACGTGCTCACGCAGCTCGAGAGCGAGGACGTCGAGCTCGTCCGCGACGAGGAAGAGGTCGACCTCAAGGAGCTCGAGCGCGCCACCGAGGAGGCCCCGGTCGTCCGGCTGGTGAACGCGCTCCTCACCGACGCGATCCGCAAGCGCGCGCAGCGACATCCACGTCGAGCCGTACGAGAAGATGCTGCGCGTGCGCTTCCGCATCGACGGCGTGCTCTACGAGATCATGCAGCCGCCGCTCAAGCTGAAGAACGCCATCACCTCGCGCATCAAGGTCATGGCGTCGCTCGACATCGCCGAGCGCCGCCTGCCGCAGGACGGCCGCATCAAGCTGAAGCTCGCCCGGCTCGAAGGAGATGGATTTCCGCGTCTCGGTGCTGCCGACGATCTTCGGCGAGAAGGTCGTGCTGCGTCTGCTCGACAAGTCGAACCTGCAGCTCGACATGACGAAGCTCGGCTTCGAGGAGAGGGCGCTCAAGGACTTCAAGGACGCGATCTCACGCCCTACGGCATGGTGCTGGTCACCGGGCCGACCGGCAGCGGCAAGACCACGACGCTCTACTCGGCGCTCTCCGAGCTCAACAAGATCACCGCCAACATCTCCACCGCCGAGGATCCGGTCGAGTTCAACCTGGTCGGCATCAACCAGGTGCAGATGCACGAGGACATCGGGCTCAACTTCGCGGCCGCGCTGCGCTCCTTCCTGCGCCAGGATCCCGACATCATCATGGTCGGCGAGATCCGCGACTTCGAGACCGCCGAGATCGGCGTCAAGGCCGCGCTCACCGGCCACCTCGTGCTCTCGACGCTGCACACCAACGACGCGCCGTCGACGATCAACCGCCTGCTCAACATGGGCGTCGAGCCGTTCCTCGTCGCCTCGTCGATCAACCTGATCCTGGCGCAGCGCCTGGCTGCGCGTGATCTGCGCGCACTGCAAGGACGAGATCGGAGATCCAGCCGGAGGCGCTGCTCGAGATCGGCGTTCGACCCGGCGGAGGTCGACGATTTGCGCTTCTTCCACGGCACCGGCTGCGCCAACTGCAGCGGCACCGGCTTCAAGGGCCGCATCGCGCTCTACGAGGTGCATGCCGATGAGCGACGAGATCCGCGAAGCCGTTCTCGCCGGCGCCTCGGCGCTCGAGATCAAGCGCACGGCAGTGTCGCTCGGCATGAAGACGCTGCGCCAGAGCGGGATCAGCAAGGTCGCCGAGGGCGTGACGACGGTCGAGGAGGTCGTCCGCGTCACCATGCCCGACTGAGCGAGTGCGTCGTCGTGACGACCTCGTTCGACGCGCAGCGTCGAAACGCCGGATCGCTGTTCCGCCCGCATGGCGCTCCGACAGTCGCAGAGACATTCCTGCAAGATCATGATCGAGAAGCGGGGCGTCCGACCTGCACGTCACGGCAGACAGCCCGCCGCTGATCCGCGTGCACGGCGAGCTGACGCCGCTGCCCTATCCCGCCGCTGACGCCGACCGACACCAAGAACCTCTGCTACAGCCTCCTCACCGAGGCGCAGAAGAAGAAGTTCGAGGAGGACAGCGAGCTCGACTTCTCGTTCGGCGTCAAGGGCGTCTCGCCGCTTCCGCGGCAACCTCTTCCTGCAGAAGGGCGCCGTCGGCGGCGCCTTCCGCGCCATTCCGTACGAGATCCCGCCGCTCGAGAAGCTCGGCCTGCCGCGCTCGGTCGACGGAGCTATGCAAGCTGCCGCGCGGCCTGGTGCTCGTCACCGGCCCGACCGGCAGCGGCAAGTCGACCACGCTCGCCGCCATGATCGACAAGATCAACACGCGAGCGGCCACGAGCACATCGTCACGGTCGAGGACCCGATCGAGTTCGTGCACGAGCACAAGCGCTGCATGGTCAACCAGCGCGAGGTCTTCGCCGACACCCACGAGCTTCGCGCAGGCGCTCAAGCACGTGCTGCGGCAGGACCCCGACATCGTGCTGATCGGCGAAATGCGCGACCTCGAGACCATCGAGGCGGCGCTGGTCGTCGCCGAGACCGGCCACCTCGTCTTCTCGACGCTGCACACCAACTCGGCCGTGCAGACCATCAACCGCGTGATCGACGTCTTCCCGCCGCACCAGCAGGCGCAGGTGCGCGCGCAGCTCTCGCTCGTGCTGCAGGGCGTGATCTCGCAGCAGCTGCTCCCGCGCGCCGACGGCCGCGGCCGCGTGCCTCGCCGCCGAGGTCATGATCCCGAACGCCGCCATCCGGAACCTGATCCGCGAGGCAGAAGGTCCACCAGATCTACTCGCAGATGCAGGTCGGCCAGACGAAGTTCGGCATGCAGACGATGAGTCAGTCGCTGCGTCGACCTGTACCAGCGCCGCCTGATCACGACCGACGAGGCGCTCGGGCACGCGACCGAGCCCGACGAGCTCAAGACGATGCTCGGCCAGCAGCGCCGGCATCGCTCGAAGGCAAGGTCCGCCGCTGACGCGGCAAGCCACGAACGGGGAACTCGAAGAGAGGCGATAGCCATGCCAGTGTTTCAAATGGGCAGGGCGTCTCGCCGAGCGGCGAGACCATGCGCGGCGAGATGGAGGCGACGACCCGCGAGGCGGTGATCATCCGTCTCCGCACGCAGCGCATCCAGCCGCACGCCGGCGAAGATCAAGGAGAAGGGCAAGGGCCTCGATCGCGAGATCAACCTGCCCGCGTCTCGGCGACGCCGGTGAAGCAGCGACGACATCGTCATCTTCACGCGCCAGTTCGCGACCATGATCGACGCCGGCCTGCCGCTCGTGCAGTGCCTCGACATCCTCTCGGCGCAGACCGACAACAAGCCGCTCCGCAAGACCATCCGCGAGGTCAAGGACGACGTCGAGGCCGGCTCGACGTTCGCCGACGCGCTGCGCAAGCACCCGAAGGTCTTCGCCGACCTCTACACCAACATGGTCGCGGCCGGCGAGGTCGGCGGTATCCTCGACACCATCCTGAACCGCCTCGCCGTCTACATGGAGAAGGTCGTCCGGCTGAAGAGCAAGATCAAGGGCGCGATGATCTATCCCGGCCTCGCATCGTCACGGTCGCCGTCGCTCGTGACCGGCGATCCTGCTCGTCTACGTCATCCCGGTCTTCGCCGAGCTCTTCTCGAGCTTCGGCCAGGCGCTGCCGGCGCCGACGCAGTTCGTCATCAACCTCTCGAACTTCACGATCGCGCAACTTCTGCCGTTCATCGGCGCGCCTCGTCGCTGGGCATCGTCGTGCTGCGTCATGTGGCTCTACGCGCACCGAACAGCGGGCGGCTACTGCCATCGACCGGCTTCCTGCTCCGCTTCCCGGTCTTCGGCGACCTGATCCGCAAGATCGTCGGTCGCGCGCTTCACGCGCACGCTCGGCACGCTGGTGTCGTCGGGCGTGCCCATCCTCGACGCGCTCACGATCACCGGCGCGCACCGCCGGCAACAAGGTCGTCGAGGAGGCGATCTTCGCGACGCGCTCGAGCATCAGCGAGGGCAAGACGATCGCCGAGCCGCTCGATCGCAGAGCAAGGTCTTCCCGCCGATGGTCTGCCAGATGATCGCGGTCGGCGAGACGACCGGCGCGCTCGACCCGATGCTGCAGAAGATCGCCGACTTCTACGAGGACGAGGTCGACAACGCGGTCGCCAACCTGACGGCGCTGATGGAGCCGATGGTCATCCTCTTCCTCGGCGTCGTCATCGGCGGCCTCGTGATCTCGATGTACCTGCCGATCTTCCAGCTCGGCTCGGTGATCAGCCAGTAGGGGGATGGATCCGGGTAGCAGGGATCTCGACCCGCAAGCATTGCGCACCCGGCTCCGGGTCTGGCAGTTCGCGCGGGTCCTGATCGTCACCGTCTTCCTCGGCGCGCTGGTCGCGAGCGATCTTTCCGATCCGAACGGCGAATCAGCGCTGCGCGCCATCACGGCGCTGATCGTCATCGCCTTCGCCGTCTCGGTCGTATCGGTTTTCGCGGTGTCTCACGTGCAGCAACTGCACCGCTTCGCGCTCGCCCAGGTCATCTGCGACATCGTTCTCAATTCCGTCGCCGTGCTGCTGACGGGATCGCTGATGAGCCCAATGGCCGTCTGGTACAACCTCGCGATCATGGGCGCAGCCTTCGTGCTGCGCCGCCATGGAGCGTACGTCGCTGCGGCTCTGTCGTCGATCACGTACGGCGTGTTGATGAACCTCGTCTACTACCACGCGCTGCCCGCCGCCCTCGGTATCGAGGCGCCGGCCCCCGAGCCGGGGCTCGGCCTCGTTTACCACATCACCGCCAACATCGCGTCGTTCTTTTCCATCGCCTTTCTGTCCTCGGTGCTCGTGGAACGCGTCGCCACCACCCAAGAGGCTCTGCGCGAGTCGGAGGAGAACCTCCAACGCGTCGACAATCTGCAACGCGTGCTGGTCCAGAACCTCGAGAGCGGCGTGCTGACGACCGATGCCGATGGTGTCATTCGCTCTACGAACCAAGCCGTCGAAACGATCATCGGTCTACCCGCCACGGAGCTCGTGGGACGACGCATCTCCGAGGTCTTCCCGGTGCTTCGGCCATCCGTCGGCGCCAAGCGCGCCCTCGACCTCGGCCCCATCCCGACGGAGATGTCGCACCGCCCACGGCCGGATGCCGAAGAGCAGATTCTGCGATGTACGGGCGCGCCGCTGACCGACACGTATCAAAACCTCATCGGTTCGCTGCTCATTCTCCAAGACGTGACGGCGCTGAAGAAACTCTCTCCGGAGACCGAGCCCGAGGTCGCACCAGAGGAAGCCCAGCGTCGCGCAAACTTTCCGCAAATCGTGGGCTTTCTCGGCAACAGTCAGCGCTTGCAGCACATCGTCGAGATGATCCACAAGGTCGCGCCCACGGAATCGACGGTGCTGATCACCGGCGAGAGTGGGACGGGCAAAGAGCTAGCGGCCCGCGCCATCCACTCTCTGAGCCGGCGGCGCGACAAGGCGATGGTCGTGGTGAATTGCGGAGCGATCCCGGCCAGCCTCATCGAGAGCGAGCTTTTTGGGCACGTTCGCGGTGCGTTCACGGGTGCCGTCTCCGATCGCCGGGGGTTGTTCCGCACCGCGGACGGCGGGACCATCTTTCTGGACGAGGTCGGAGACCTCCCGCTCCTTTTGCAGGTCAAACTGCTGCGGGTGCTCCAAGAGCGATCGTTCATCCCGGTCGGTGGTCAGGCACAAGTCGCTGTCGACGTGCGTATCATCGCCGCCACGAACAGGGATCTGGAAGCCGAGGTCTCGGCGGGTACTTTCCGCGAGGATCTCTTCTATCGTCTAAATGTAATCCGGCTGCAGATACCCCCACTCCGTGAGCGCGTCGACGACCTTCCCATGCTCATCGACCACTTCCTGGCGCGCTTTGCCGAGTCGCTCCACCGGCCCCCGTGCAAGCTCTCACCGAACGCCATGCGAAGGCTGCTGGCGCACAGCTTTCCCGGCAACATCCGGGAGCTCGAGAACATCATCGAGCACGCCGTCGCGTTGGTAGAATCCGACACCATCCGAGAGGATGACCTCCCGCTCGACATGCGTAACGGGAAGCCCGGGCCTGCGGTTGCGATGGTAGGGCCCCCGATAGGGCTAGAGGTCGATTGGATGCAGGGTGGCTCCTCCAATCTCGACAAAGAGCTCGAGACGATCGAGAGGCGACTACTCGAGGAGGCGCTTCGAAGGGCGGGCGGCGTGCGCAAGAAGGCCGCGGAAATCCTCGGAATTAACTACAGGTCTCTCCGACACCGCCTGAGCAAGTATGGGTTCGGAGATGGTGAGGCACGAGATTGACGGCCAGCGCCGAGAATTGTCAAAATCGGGCGCTTGTGACGTTTTTCGCCTCGGGGGAGATCGGCCCCATCTCACAAGTTTTCGGTATCCAAACATGCCTTAACTGCTTGGATCTGAAGATTTTTCAGGTGTCGATCGACCCCTCCCCGATGTTACCTGGCCATGGTCCAAGGATTGCACAGAGTTGGAGCTACAAATCGAGAGGGCAAAGGCCGAGAACAGGTCTGCCAGAAAGGAAGAAGGAGAAAATGAGTAGAGGGAAGGAGCAGGGCTTTACATTGATCGAGCTGCTGGTGGTCGTGGCGATCATCGGAATTCTCGCGGCGATCGCTATCCCGCAGTACGCCACCTACAAGCAGCAGGCGGCCGACTCCAAGGCGAAGTCGGACCTCCACAACATGGCGACGGCGATGGAGGCGTACTACGGGTCTAACGGCAACAAGTACACCAACGCCAACCTGGCTACGCTGAAGAGCTACGGCTTCCGCCAGAGTACGACGGTCAACGACGATACGGGCACCCCGAACGACACGACCTACACGCTGACCTCCACGCCTACCGGTGGCACAACCTCCTGGACGTTCAACGCGCAGAACGGTCAGATCGTAGCAAGCTGATCTCGACTGGAACGCCAATCTGCTGGAAAAGGGCCGGTCTCACGACTGGCCCTTTTTCTTTTGCGGCCCTGCCGCGCTAGCGAAGCCGCAGCGAAACGGCTACGACGTGACCGGGGTGGGCAAGTGGGGGAGTGGGGTCGTAGCGATCCTGGTCGCCGCCGGCATCGGCTTAGCCTTCGCCAACCTCTTCAGCGACGAGCGGGTTCCGGGATACCGCGACCTGCTCGTGTTCGTCCTCCCGTTCAAGCTCTTCCTCGCGGATAGCCTGCGGGAAGGCCACCTGCCGCTGTGGAATCCCTACATCTACATGGGTACGCCGTTCCTCGCGAGCCTGCAGAGCGGCGTCTTGTATCCGCCGAGCCTGCTCCTGTTGGCGCCGTTCCCTCTGGGCTTCAACCTGTTCCTGCTCGCCCACTTCGCTATCGGGTTCTGGGGATTCTGGGCGCTGCTCCGCGACCGCGGTCTCTCGAGCGCGGCCGCAGCGATCGGCGCCTTCACGTTCGTCTTGGGCGGCTACCTCGTTTCTATGGTGAACCTCACGAACAACCTGCAGGCAGGCGTGTGGTCTCCCTGGGTCTTTTTGTTCTGGAGGCGCTTGCGGCAAGACGGGCGGGCGAGGAGCTTCGCTCTCCTTGTCGCCGCGCTCTGTCTCGAACTCCTCGGCGGCGCGCCCGAGGTGCTGATCTTGACCGTGGCGGTGCTCGCGGCGTGGACCGTCTACGATCAATGGCCGCGCGTTTCCGCGATCGCCCGATCGGCGCTGCGACTCGCCGTGGCGCTGGTCTTCGTCCTAGGCATCACCGCGTTTCAGATCGTGCCGACGGTCGAGTACATCGGGCAATCCGATCGAAGCCAAGCGCTCTCCTATGACGAGGTGACGACGTGGTCGTTGCAGCCCGTCTCATTTCTGCAGTTGTTGTTTCCGCACTCGACTTCGCTCGACACCGTACCCGGAGTGAACCGTAGTGCGCTCGGGTTCGAGCGCATGCGCCCTTGGATCGACAGCATCTATCTGGGACTTGTCCCCCTGGCGCTGCTGGTAGCCGGCCTCGTCGCGGGATCGGAGCGCGGCTTCTGGGGAGCCACTGCGCTCACCGCGGTCGTCCTCGCGCTCGGCCGGCATGGCCCGCTGCTTCCGCTGTTCTATGATTGGCTGCCGGGATTGATCGGCAAGTTTCGCTATCCCGAGAAGTTCTTTTTCCTGGTCCATTTCGCCGCCTCGCTGCTCGTCGCCGAAGGATTCGAGGCGATCGTCCGGCGCGACTTTCGCGCCGGAAGAGCGGCAGCAGCCGCTGCTGCGACTTTCGCCGGCATCGCCGCGATGCTCGTCGTCATGCGATGGCGCGCCCCCTCGCTCTATCTCCACCTCGTCGCCGTGCTGACGGCTACGAACGCCGACTTCTCGAGTTTCGTACCCCTGGCCTTCAGCCTCTACTTGAAAGCGCAGCGGGCGATGTTGCTGTTCGGATGCTTCCTCGCCGTCATGCTTTTTCGCCGCATGGCCATCGTCTCGACGACCACTGCCTCCCTGCTGATCGCAGCAATGGTCGTCGTCGACCTCGCTTCGATCCAATACGACCTGAACTCGAGCATCTCTTGGGCAGCCGTGAAGAGTGGTCGCCCCTTCTTCGACCTCGACCCGGTGCGCGACGGACATGCGCGCCTCTTTCTCTATCAGACGATCTCGGACCCGCTGCCGGGGAACGAGCCGGAGCCGATTCACGGTCTCGAGCACTGGTCGACCTTGCGGGGGCGGTCCCTCGACTTCGAGGACTTCGCACGCAAGATCTGGCGCATATCACTGCTCGACGTTCCCATGATGCAACGGGTCGAGACCTTGAGCGGAGCAGACGGCATCAGCCGTGATTCCGACAACGTAATGCGTAACGCGTTGGCCATCGTGCCTCGCGAAAAGGCCGTGAAGCTGCTGCGCATCTTCGGAGTCGCGCGCCTGATGGGACAGGTGGAGCTCGAGAGCGCCGACCTCGAGGTCGTGGACCCGCGGCAGACGTACCCATACTTCGCGTATCGCATGAAGGACCCGGTGCCGGCGGCCTATTTGGCATCGCGCCTCATCGCATCCACCACGAGCGTCGATGCGTTCAATCACATGATTTCTTCGGACTTCCGCCCCGGCATCGATGCGACGGTCGATGAGGTGCCGCGCGAATGGAGCGAAGATTCGGCCGAAGCGCCCGGAACGCTCTCCATAGCCGTCTGGTCCGCCGAGCACGTCGCTCTCGACGTGGTCGCGACGCGGCCCGCGCTCCTGGTTCTGAACGGCTCCTTTTTCCCGGGATGGAGGGCCACCATCGACGGCAAGCCGGTGAGGATCCTGCGCACCAACGCGCTCGTCCGCGGTGTCGTGGTGAGTCCGGGATCGCACCGCGTCGAATTCTCCTACCGCCCGGAATCTCTTCGCATCGGCGTGCTTTTGAGCGTGGCGACGCTCGTCGGAGCATTCGGCTGGGCATGGCTGCGCGGACGCCGCCCGCCGCGTCGCGGCTCGCAAATGGCGAGTGGCGGCGCGCGAGCTGAGGTGGGTCTGGGTGGATCATGACCAGACAGTCGGGCGTCACGACCGCGCTGATCGACTGTTCGTGACCCCGGGACCAGCCGTCGGATCCCGGCACGACCCAGGACCGGTGAGAATTGCGACTCTGGCAATCCTCGTCGGCGCACTCGTGTTCACCTTCGCGGACTTGCTTTCGACGAGCCAGCTTCCGGCGTATCGCGACTTGCTCGGCTTCTCTCTCCCTCTCAAGTACTACCTCGCGGAGCGGCTGCGCGGAGGCTCGATGCCGCTATGGAACCCCTGGCTGCTGCTCGGCACGCCCTTCTTCGCGAACCTGCAGAGCGCCGTTCTCTATCCACCCACGGCGCTCCTACTGATCGACTTCCCACTGGGACTGAACCTTTTTCTGCTGGTGCACTACGTCATCGCCTGTTCCGGAGCCTGGGCGTGGCTCCGCGATCGCCGCCTCGGCGTCACCGCAGCCGCGACCGGCGCCGCCGTTTTCGCCCTCGGCGGGTACCTCGTGTCGGTGATGAACCTCACCAACCACCTGCAGGCGAGCGCCTGGGCACCGTGGGTACTACTCTTCTGGGGACGCCACGTACGCCTCCGTTCTCGCGTGACGCTGGCGACGTTTCTCATCTCGATCTGCCTTCAGTTCCTTGGCGGATCCCCTGAAAGCCTACTCATAACGCTGGCGGTCCTGAGCGGCTGGACCCTCTACGACCGCCTTCCTCGATGGGCGGACGCCGCGACACTGGCGCTCGATCTCGGGCTTGCTCTGACGCTCGTCGCGGGGCTCTGCGCGGTGCAGATCTTGCCGACAATTGAATATCTGGGTCAGTCGGTTCGAGCCGGTCCGCTATCCTGGGGTGAGGTGTCCTTCTGGTCGCTGCAGCCGGTGTCGCTCCTGCAGTTGCTGTTCCCGCACTCGTCCGCCTTGCTGCCTCCCGACGAGGCCTACTCTCTCGGGTCCGGCTTCGAGAACAAGCTTTCGTTGCTACAGAGCCTCTATATTGGCCTTCCGCCATTGTGCTTCGCGGTTTGCGGGTTCGCGCACGGTCGCGAACGCCGCTTCTGGGGCAGCGTCGTGGTCGTCGCGATAGTTCTCGCACTCGGTGAGCATACCCCGCTTCTTCATTGGCTTTACGAAACGATGCCCGCGGTCTTCGGAAGATTTCGCTATCCAGAGAAGTTCTTTCTCGCGGTCTCGATCGGCGCAACGGTCGCCGCCGCGGAAGGCGTGCAGTGCATCGTGGCGCACCGCAGCGATGCCGAGCGAACGCTCTGGATCGCTGTGGTCGTCTTCGCGGGCATTGCCGGCTTCGTATGCGTGCTGCGCTCGACGATGCCTCTCGAGTTTCTACGGCTACTCGCGATCGTGTCTGGAAAGTTTCTGCCACTATCGCAGTTCGTGACGCTGGCTCTGGACACCTATCGGAAGGCACAGCGTCTCCTACTGATCGTCGCCGCGCTCGCGTCGATTCTCCTGCTGCGCCGCCGCGTGCTCGGCCAGGCGAGCGCGGGGCTCTTGCTCGTCGGGCTGGTGGCGGTGGACCTCGCGTCGGCGCATCGGGACCTCAACGTCAGCCTCTCGTGGCGGCGTCTGCAGCAAGCGGAATTGCTGGTTCCCGCTGGGGAAGTGCACGAGAGTCAGCGGCGGATCTATCAGTACCAGGTCGTCGCCGCGCTCGGTGGCGATGATCGCCGACTGACGCGCTGGCTTCATTCGACGAGCGCTTCGGATGATCTCTCGCGCACCTATTTCGAATTGTGGCGGGCGCTCTACGCCAACGCAGGCATCGTGCATCGGATCGGCAATGTCTCCGGAGGCGACGGTATCGCCCGGGCCTCGGACGCCGCGTTGCTCGAAGCGTTGCTCGCGCTGCCAGTCGATCGCGGCGTTACGCTGCTCGCGACGTATGGCGCCGGCTATCTGATCGGTCCGGATCCGCTGAACGTTCCGGAGGTCGAGCCAATCGTCACGAGCAATCCAACCCCGTATCATGCGTATCGAGTTCGCGAGTCGTTGCCACTGGTGTACGCCGCATCGCGCCTCGAGGTGGTTCGAGATCCAGCGGCCGCGTTCCGGAAGTTGACCGATCCCTCGTTCCACGCGGGCGACGAGGCAGTGGTCGAGGCGCTGCCTCCCGGATGGACGAACGGGCAGCGTGACGATCGCTCGGCGGCCCACGTCGAGCTCGTCGAACACAGCCCGGAGTTCTGGCGGATCGTCGTCGACGCACCGGCGCGCACCTTCCTGGTCGTCAACGAATCTTTCTTCCCGGGCTGGACGGCGACGGTCGATTCGACACCCGCTTCCATCCACCGCGCGAATGTCATCGTCCGCGGCCTGCCGATCGAGCCCGGCCATCACGAAATCGAGTTTCGCTATCAGCCCGTCTCCGTCCGACGCGGCGCCGCGATTTCCCTCGTCTCCCTCGCGGCATCGGGATTGTTGCTGTGGGCGCGCCGCGGCGGGAAGAGAGTGGGGCGGGCGTGAACGGCGAAGGAGCCGTAGAGCGCTGGGTCCCTTGGCAGCGCGCGCTTCTCGTTGCGTTCGTCATACTTTGGGGCGTGAGCTTGTTTTCCGTCCCCGTTGCCGACAACGACCTCTGGGGGCACGTGTATTTCGGTCACGCGATCATCGAGGAGGGGCGCGTGCCGCCCGTCAATCGATACTCGTACACGTCTCCCGAGCATCCGTGGATCAATCATGAGACTTTGGCGGAAGCTGCGTTCGCCTGGACGTACGATCACGCGGGCTCGCCGGGGCTCCTCGGGCTGAAGACGCTGATCGGCCTGTGCACACTCGCGATCGTCGCGAGGACGACGCGCCGGCGCGGGATCTCGCCGCTCGCCTGCGGCACGGGGCTGTTTCTCGCGGGCTCGTTGATGGCGTTGGGGTTCCTGGTACGACCGCAAATCTTCTCCTGCCTCGCCCTCGCCGTCGTCTGGGATCGACTCGATGCGCACTACCAAAGCGGCCGCATATCCACTCTCGTCGCGCTGCCAGCCTTGTTTGCCATCTGGGTGAACGCCCATGGGGGTGTGGCGGCCGGCCTCGGCGTGCTTTGCGCCTACGCACTGATCGATCGCCTGAGGTCGCCGTGGGAACAATGGCGCTGGACGGCACTCGTGACAGCCCTTTGCAGCCTCGCGCTTCTCGTCAATCCCTATGGGCTCAGGCTGCTCGCCTTTCTCTGGGCCGATCTCACGCACAGCAGGGCCATCTCCGAGTGGGCGCCGATCTCATTGATCGACTCGTCGTTTCCCACGTACAAGCTCGTCGTGGCGGTGCTGGGCGTGGGCCTGGCGGTGAACCGCCGGCGGCGACCTTGGGAGATCGTCATCGTCGGCGCGGCGGTGGCGGCGACTTTTCGACATCAACGCCACCTGCCGCTCTTCGGCATTCTCGCGGCGCCGGCCCTTGCCGAGACGATACAAGAGCTGCTGTTTCGCTTGCCGCGGCCGTTAGCAGCTCGGGTCGTAAGCCCGCTGCTCGCGGTCGCTCTCCTCGCGGCTACGGGGCTGGAAGCTCTACGTGCAGCGCGTATCCACGGCGAGCTTCGCGGGCAAATCTTCGTCGCGCCGGGTCAATTTCCTGTCAGCGCGGTACGCTTTCTGGTGCAGAACGGGCTTTCCGGCAACCTCCTACTTCCTTTCGATTGGGGAGAATACGCGATCTGGCATCTCTACCCGCGGTGCCCGGTCAGCGTCGATGGCCGTTACACCACTGCGTATCCCCCTTCGGTTCTCGAGGCATCCCGTCAATTTCTCGCAGGACGACCCGGTTGGGAGCAATCGCTGCGAGCCGCTACCATCGTGCTGATGGACCGTCGGCAGCCCAACTCCTCCGCCCTGTTCGCCGACCCAGGGTGGACCTATGTCTATTCCGACGCGACCGCGCTGGTTTTCGTGCGCAAGGACGCACTCGGTGAGAAGCCCCTCGTCCGGCCCACGGCAAATCCCGAGCAGCCCCCCGTTTTTCCCTGACCACCCCCAATGGCTAACGTCGCCGCATCGCTTCCGTCCGCGTCCGGCTTCAGCGGATCGGCACCAGGCGCCGCTGGAGCGGTGGCGGGGGGACGAGAGCTCGAACGTTCACTCTTCGCCCTCGGTCTTCTCCTGCCGCTGCTGGGGGGCGGCAATGTGCTGTTCGTGCTCGAGCCAGATGACGCAATGCCCTACCTCGCTCTCGTTGCTATCGGCGTCTGGTACATGCTCTCGCGCCACTTGGCCCAGCAGGGTACGCCTGCCGAGCGCTCGGCGTCGCTTCCTACGGCGTTCTTGATAGTTCTGGGCGCGGGGTGGATCGCGCAGCTTCTGTTTCGCTCGAGCGGCCCACGCGCATTTCTCGAAGCCCAAGGGATGTTCGTCGCCATGTTGCTGTTCGCGGGCTTCGCGCGCGGCTCGCTGCGACGGGTGGAGATCGTCGCCTTGCTTCGCGGCCTGCTCGTCGGCGCATTGGTGACCGTCGCGTATGGACAATATCAGTACTGGGTAATGTTCCCCCGGCTGATGCCCCTGCTCGTGGCGGCACACCTTCCTGCCATCGACCTCGTCAACGCCAACTTCTACAACGCGAATTGCTACGCGGCGTTTCTCGCCGCTCTCATTCTCCTCGGTGCAGGCGTTGCCGCGGTACATACCCGGCGCGCAGTTCGCGCATTCGTCGTCGCCGCACTGTTCGCATTCGCGATCACGCTGCTACTTTCCGAGTCGCGGTCGACAATCGGGTTGCTGTTCGTCGCCCTGGCCGCGCTGCGCGAGAGTCGTACGGATCACGCCGAAGCTTTGCGCCGGCACTGGCGCTTGGGCGCTTGGTCGCTCGCAGCCGCAATCGCCGTCCTCGCGGCACTGCTCACAGTCGTGGACCTCCGCGAGTTCTGGCAGGTTGGGTTGCTGGGACGCTTCGCGATCTGGCGCGCGAGCATCGCCGTGGTACGTGATCACTGGTTGATGGGCGTAGGGATCGGCCGGTTCTGGGACTACTTCCCAAGCTATCGAGTCAACACCTACTATACGCGGTATCCCCACAATTTCTTGCTGGAGATATCGGCCGAGCAGGGACTCGTCGCCGGTGTCGCCATCGTAGGCTTTCTGGTATCGGCCTTCGCGCGGCCCGTCCGCAGGTTGGTTGCGATGACCGCGACCGGGAGGCGCGCCGACCTACTCCCAGCTTCGATGATCTTGGCGGCGGGACTCCTCTGTATGCACGCGTTGCTCGACATCGACTGGCACGCGCCGGCGAACGTAGTCCTTCTTTTCGCGCTACTAGGCGTTTCGCAGTCTTGGCCCGCGGCGCCGAGAACCGACTGATGCTGCGTGCCGCGATCGCGTTTGTGCTTGCTCTCGCGCTGTCACTCTACGCCACGCCAATCATGCGACGAGCGGCGATTCAATTCGGAATTCTCGATCGTCCCACCGGTGAGCTGAAGGATCATTCCCAGGCCGTGCCCTATCTCGGCGGCCTGGCGGTATTCGTCGCTTACCTGTTCGCGCTCGGCGTCACGTTCGATTTCAGTCACGCCGTCCTCGGCATTCTGCTGTCCGGGACGCTGATGCTGCTGCTCGGCCTCATCGACGATCTCGGCGTGCTCTCGCCCTGGGAAAAGCTCGCCGGGCAGACGGTGGCAGTCGTGGTGCTTCTCAAGGCCGGGCTTTACATCAAGCTCGCATTTCTTCCGCCGCCAGTGGCCTGGGTTCTGACAGTGCTGTGGCTTTTGACCGTCACGAACGCCTTCAACATCATCGACATCATGGACGGGCTCGCCTCCGGCGTCGGCGCCATCGCGGCAGCGTTTCTCGCTGCCGTCGCCATCCGCAACGGCGAACCGATGGTCGCGGTCATGGCAGCGGCGCTAGCGGGCAGCCTGTGTGGATTTCTGCGCTACAACTTCAGGCCAGCGACGATCTATCTCGGCGATTCGGGCAGCCTCTTCATCGGACTGACGCTGTCCTCGCTCGCCATGAATGGTCACTACACCTCGAGAAATTCGCTGGCGATGCTGACGCCGGTGATCATACTCGGCGTCCCGCTCCTCGATCTGGCCTTCGTGTCCGTCGCCCGTCTCCGCAAGGGCCTCTCTCCGTTCCGCGGCAGCCAGGATCACATCGCGCTACGGCTAAAGCGCGCGGGACTGAGCATTCCCCGCGTCGTTGGTCTCGCCTATGCCTACGGAATCGTCATGGGCATCGCGGCCATTGCGATGATGGAAGCTTGGAGTGACGGGATCGCCAGCGTACTTTTCGTGGCGCTGTGTGTGGCCTTGATCGCCCTCGCTTCACTCTTGTGGAGGACCGACTTCTGACACGATCCGATCTGCCGGTCCTCATCGTCGGCGGAGGCCTCGCCGGCCTCAGCGCCTCGTATCGACTGGGCGCACGACCGCACGTCCTCGTGGAAGCGGAGGACGATGCCGGCGGGCTCTGTCGATCCGTCCGTCTCGACGGCTTCACGTATGACCACACGGGACATCTTCTCCACATGCGCCGGCCGGAGGTACGCTCTTTGGTCCTCGACCTGCTCGGCGAGCACGCGTTCGTCCGAATCGACCGACGCGCCGGGATCTACTCGCATCGGACTCTCACCGAGTACCCTTTTCAGGTGAACACCTACGGCTTGCCGAAGCCAGTGGTGCGCGAATGCGTGATGGGGTTCGCCGAGACTCTCACGAACGGAGCGGCCCTCGATGAGCTGCCGAGCTTTCGAGCATGGGCCTTGGCGACGTTCGGCGCCGGAATCTGTCGCCACTTCCTGCTTCCCTACAACGAAAAGCTGTTTTGTGCCGACCTCGATTCCCTGACCGCGGATTGGGTATCTTGGTCGATCCCCAAGCCCACTTGGGCCGAGGTGGTGCGCGGCGCGCTCGGGCTTTCGACGAGGGCATTCGGATACAATCCGAACTTTCTCTACCCGGCCCTCGGCGGCATCGACCATTTGCCGAAGGCCTTCCTCGCGCGCATTCCTCCACCGAGACTCTCGACGCGCGTGGCGCGAGTGCATCCGGCCCGACGAGAGGTCGAGCTATCGACCGGGGCGCGCTTGGGCTACTCGCAAATGATCTCGACGATGCCGTTGCCGGCGCTGCTGGCGTCGATCGCCGACGCGCCGGGAGATCTCGTCGAAGGAGCCGCGCGTCTACGTTACGTTTCGGTTCTCAACCTGAATTTGGGATTCGATGCACCAAGCCCGATCCCCCATCATTGGATCTACTTCCCGGAGCCCGAGTTTCCGTTCTACCGAGTCGGCATCTACTCGAACCTCTGCCCGCGCAGCGTTCCCGACGGATGCAGCGGCTTCTACGTGGAGATCGCGCACCCGCCGGACGAGACGATCGACATCGACGCCGTGATCCGGCGATCCGTCGACTTGCTCCAGCGAAGCGGCCTCGTGCCCGAAGAGGCTCGGTTGCGATCCGTGTACCCGATCAAGATTCGCTGCGCCTATGTGATCCATGATCGGCATCGCCGTTCGTTTCTACCGGAGGTCGAACGATACCTCGCGCACCACGGCATTCTCTCGGTCGGGCGATACGGCGCGTGGGAATACTCTGCGATGGAGGACGCAATTTGGCACGGAATGACGGCAGCCGATCGCGCCGCGGAGTGAGCGGGTGAACGAACGAAGGGCAACCGTCGTTCACGTCATCACCCAGCTCGAGCTCGGAGGTGCACAGGAGATCGCGATGTCATTCTGTCGCCATCTCGCCACCCGAGGCTTCGACGTTCATCTCATGGCCGGCAACGGCGGCATGCTCGATGACGAAGCGCGAGCTCTCCCCGGCGTCTCGTTTCATCACATACCGGAACTCGCGCGCCCGCTTCACCCGTGGCGCGACCTGCGCGAGTTGGCGCTCGCTGGTCGCTCTGCTGCGCCGACTGCGGCGAGAGTCGAACCTGCCGATGATCGTTCATACGCACAGCTCGAAGGCCGGTATCATTGGCCGCTGGGCAGCCTACTCGGCCGCCGCAGAGTTCCGCGTTCACTCGATCCATGGTTTTGCGTTCCATTCCTTTCAGCCGCGCTGGGAGCACACGCTCTACCGATGGGCCGAGCGAGCCACGGCACGCGTCACCGATGCGTTCTGTCCCGTCTCCGAGGCCAATCGCCGCGTGGCGGACGAAAACGGCCTGCTCGACCGTGGCCAGCCGGCTGTCGTGCTGCCCGTCGCGATCGAGGTCGCGGACTACGAGCCCACCGCGGCCGACCGCAAGCGGGTGCGCGACGAGCTCGGCGTCGGCGACGACACGCCCCTCGTCGGCATGCTCGCGTGCCTCAAGCCCCAGAAGGCCCCGCTCGATTTCGTCCGCCTCGCGGCGCGGGTGAAATCGCGCTCGCCGCATGCCCGATTCTTCGTCGCGGGAGACGGCGAGCTTCGTCCGCAGATGGAAGCGGAGATCTCCAGGCTCGGTCTCGGCGAATCTTGCAAGCTCCTCGGCTGGCGACGCGACGTGCGCGCTCTTCTCGGTGCCCTCGACGTGCTGGTGCTCACCTCCCTTTGGGAAGGCCTGCCGCGCGTCGTCATCGAGGCGATGGTGGCGCGAAAGCCGATCGTCGCGACGCGAGTCGACGGCACACCGGAGGCGGTACGGGACGGGGAAAACGGACTTTTGGCGGACCCCCACGACGTCGACGGACTCGCGGAGCGCGTAAACCGACTGATCGCCGCTCCCGCTTGGGCGCGGGGCCTGGGTGAACGCGGACGTGAGCACGTCGCCGAGTTCAGCGCCGCTCGAATTCTCGGAAAGCTCGAAACGCTCTATGACGACCTGCTCGGGCGACTCGCGTGATGGCCGCGCCGGCTGCCCCATGATCCCGCTGCTTTTCTGCGCGCTCTCGCTCGCGTTTTTTTCCGCGGGAATCCTTCACAACGCGGCACCGGTTTTTCGCGACCTGCTCGTTCTCGTGCTTCCCTTGAGGCATTACGCTCGCGCGGCCGTACTCGCCGGCCGGATCCCTTTGTGGACCGACGGCATCTTCTTCGGCGCTCCGTTCCTCGCGAACTATCAGTCGGCCCTCTTCTATCCGCCCTCGCTGATCGTGTACGCGCTGCCGTTTCCCCTCGGCCTCAATGCCTTCTTGGCGTTTCACGTGTTCGTCGCCGGCTGGGGCGCGGCGCGATATCTCGAGCATCGTCACGGTCTTTCCGGCATCGAATCGGCGCTGGGCGGCATCGTCTTCGCCCTCGGCGGGTTTGTCACCTCGCTCGTTCCGTTGACGAACCAGCTTTGTGCCGCAGCATGGCTGCCCTGGGCCGCCGCCGCGAGCGAGCGGCTGATCGAGCACGGCCGCGTTGGCGATCTGTTGAAGGTCACGGCGGTCTTCTTCCTCCAAGCACTGGCCGGCGCGCCGGAAGCTTGGCTATCGACGATGCTCCTGGCCGCAGCTCTCGCGACACGCGACGGCTTCGGCGGCAAGGGGAGACCGGCGCGCCTGGCGCTGCTCGTCACGGCTATGGTGTTCGCCGCCGCGCTCTCCGCGTTTCAATTGCTGCCGACCGCCGAGTATGTGGCCGCCACCGATCGCTCGGCGGGCCTCTCGCTCGAGGCTTCGACCGCGGAGTCGCTCGAGCCCCGGTCTCTCCTTCAGTTCTTGCTTCCACACACCTTCTCAGGCTCGGCACCGGACTTCGTCATCGAAGGCGGCGTGCCGCTCTTCTGGAGCATCTACATCGGCATCGTACCTCTCGCTCTGGTGATCGCCGGAATTCGGCGCCAGGCGTTCTGGGCGGCGACGCTCGCACTCTCGTTGCTGCTCGCGATGGGCGCCTCCACGCCGCTATTCCCGTTGTTGCACCGACTGCTGCCGCACGCCGTCGGCTCTTTTCGCTTCCCCGGAAAGCTATTCCTGATATCGCAGCTCGCACTCGCCGTCTTGGCGGCTCACGGTTTCTCGCGAGCGTCGCACGAGCCGAGCACGAGACGCTTCGCCTCGGCTGTGTTGCTCGTCATCGCCCTTCTGGAGATCAGCGTTACGCTCGCATCCGCCGCGTCTCCACGCACGCTTCTCCGGACTGTCGGCTTCCGATTGACGCCTGGACTATCGGACTCGGCGTTGCGCACGCTGGCGTCGGGGACCGGCCTCATCGCACTGCGCGGCGCGGCACTCGCGCTCGCCGGCTTCGGGTTCTTCCATCTGCTTCAGCGCGGGCGACTCGCTGCCGCCGCCTGCGGCTCCGCCATCGTGTCGCTCACCGTTCTCGACCTCATGTTGATTCACCGCCCGCCGCAAGTGTTCGTCGATTGGCTCGAGCTCGACCGCCTCGGATCGGGCCGCGTCAGTCCAGGCGAGCGAATCTTCCACTACCATGTCGCCGAGGACGTTGCCGGCCTGGAAGCGTGGACGGGCGAGCTCCATCCCGAAGAAGACGTAGAGGAGCGAGCGAGACGGCTGTGGGTTTCGATGGTCCCCGACGCGCCGATGGTGTACGGCGCCGGTGCCGTCGGTGGAAGCGATGGATTGCTCACGGCTGCACAACGGGACCTCTTCCGAACCCTCGCGGGTGTGCCTCGCGACCGCGCGGCGGCATTGCTCGCGGCGCTCGGCGTCGATCGCTTGATCGGTACGCAACCGCTGGCGGGCTCGTCGCTGAGCGCGTTGCCCCGTTCGGATGGTGCGGCGCCTTGGGAATATGCCCTCGAAAACCGGGCGCCGCGCATCTACTTCGCCGAGAGCGTACTGCGGGTCGCCGATCGCGCCGCCGCGCTGACGCAAATCGCCGCGGCGAGCTTCCGCCCGGGCCGCGACGCGGTAGTCGTTGACGAGCCGCCGCCGGCGGGAGGCCGCGGAACCATCCGACACGCTTCGTTCGAGGCCGGACATCTCGTGGCCGACGTCTCGGTAGAAAGCGCGGGACTTTGCGTGGTTTCGGGTACCTGGTTCGAGGGATGGCAAGCCACGATCGATGGCCGCCCGACGGTCATTCATCAGACGAACGGCGTCTTGCAGGGTGTGACGATGCCCGCCGGCTCACATACCCTCGAGATGCGGTATCGGCCGAGGTCGCTGCGCCGAGGCTCGCTCATCTCTGGTTTCGCGGTGATCGCACTCGTCGGTCTTTCTCTCTACCTTCGCCAGCGGCAGCGGAGGCCCGGGTGACGGTTTCCACTCGGCGTTGTATTGATGTCGGTCGGCATCTGGACCTGGCTGGATCCATCGGTGCAGACGTCGACGCGGTGAGCTCCCCCTCTGCGCCGCGCTGGATCAACTGGTTCACCGCGTTGTTGTTGGTGGGCAGCCTCGTCGTCCCGATCGTGCTGATGCGACGGAAATCCATCACGTACGACGAGGTCCCGCACCTTTCTGCGGGTGTCACCTACTGGAAGACGGGCGAGGTGCAGCTAAACCCGATGCATCCGCCTTTGGTCAAGGAACTGAGCGCGCTGCCGCTGCTAATGCTCGGCGTGAGCGTGCCACTCGACCCTGACGAAATCCGTCAACTCGCCGACGAGACATGGAACCAGCGAGAGTTCGGCTGGCGATTCTTTGCACGTAATGACGTGGAGCGGACCGTGTTCTGGGGGCGCGTCCCGGCCGTGGTGCTCTCAGCGGGTCTAGCGACGCTAGTTCTCGCATGGGCGCGCGAGCTGTGGGGGCCGCTCGGAGGGCTGCTCGCAGTCTTCCTCTACGTCTTCGACCCGACGATCGTCGCGCACAGCCAGCTCGTGACCACCGACGTCGGCCTCGCGTTCTTCGGCACGCTATTCCTGTACCTCTTGAGGCGCACGCTGCGAGCGCCATCATGGGCAGGATTCGTCGCTACGGGGATGGCACTTGGCCTCGCGCTCGGAGCCAAGTTCTCGGCCTTGCTGTTGCTGCCGATCGCATTTGTGTTGTTGATCGTGACGGCCGTCGAGCGAAAAGACCAAACCATTGGGAGCGTCGCGTTCTACATCGCCGGCGTCGGAGCGCTCGGCGCGGTCGCCTACGCGGTACTCTGGGCCGTCTATCTCTTCCCCGTAGATCCGCTCTTCTACGTGAAAGCTGTGCGGTCGCTGAAGGGTGACCTCAGCCCCGAATACCTTTACTACTTCAAGGGAGAATTCGGTCGTCAGCGTTGGTGGGACTATTTTCTCGTGGCCTGGCTCATCAAGACGCCGCTCCCCGAGTTGGCAGTGATCTTCCTCGGGATCGTCGGGTTTGCCAGCGGTGAGCGCCGAGGCGCTCTGGACGAAGCGTTCCTATGGGTGCCGGCCATTGTCTATGCCGTCGCATACTCGTTGTCGGCGGAGCCGATCGGCGTTCGATACTGGATCGCGTGCTTTCCGTTGCTCTTCATATCGGCCGGGCGCGTGGGGAAGATGCTCGGCGGCGTTCGGCGCTGGGTTCGTGGCGTCGTTTTTGCGTTCTGCGCGTGGCAGGCAATAGAGTTCGCGATGATCTGGCCCGATCATCTTTCGTATTTCAATCAATCCGTCGGCGGCTACCGCGGCGGGCTCGCGTGGCTCGACGACTCGAACGTCGATTGGGGGCAAGGCCTGATCGAGTTACGGGACTATCTCAATGCTCATTCCGTCGAGGACTATCACTTCTGCTATTTCGGCAACCTCAATCCCAAAGCTTACGGCATCCGCGGCCGCCTGACTTGGTTCGATTCGCTGCTCGAGCCCCCCGCGCCCGGGACTTGGGTCCTCAGCGCCTTTTGCGTGGCTCGGATCCAGGCGCATCTCAGGATCCGATTCGGCGACGGCCCACTCAATTGGCTGCGCTACGTGGAGCCGAAGGCGATCGTCGGACATGCGTACTACGTGTACGAGATTCGACCCGGAGACCTCTTCGGCGAAGCGCCGGCGGGCAAGGACTACCCGGTGTTCCCAAGGTTTCCTGAGCAATGAAAGCGCAGCGACGCATCGTGCACATCATCACGGGCCTGCCGACGGGCGGCAGTCAGACGATGCTCGCCAAGCTTCTCTCCGCAATGGATTCGGAGGCATGGGCACCGACCGTGATCTCACTGCGCGACGAAGGAGTGATGGGGAAGAAGCTCGCGTCGGAGGGCTTTTCGGTGCGCGCGCTCGGCATGCGAGAGCATCCATCCGACATTGCAGCGCTTGCCCGGCTGGCACGCTGGCTTCGCGAGCTGCGGCCGGCGATCGTTCAGACTTGGCTCTATCACGCGGATCTCTTCGGCGGCCTAGCGGCATCGTGGGCCGGCCGTTTGCCGGTGCTCTGGAACATCCGGCAGAGCAACCTGGACCCAACGGGGAACCGACGAAGCACGATTTGGATCGCTCGCGTGTGCGCGGTTCTGTCGCGCCGCCTCCCGAGGCGCATAGTGTGCTGCTCGGAAGCGTCGCGGAGGGTGCACGCCGCACTCGGTTACGATGAGAGGCGAATGGTAGTCATCCCCAACGGATTCGACTTGACGCAGTTCCGGCCGAATGCGAAGGCTCGGGAATCGATCCGCCGCAGCATCGGGGTCGCCGCGGACGCTCCCCTCATCGGTCACGTCGCACGGTTCGACCCACAGAAGGATCACGAGACCTTCGTCGAGGCCGCGCGCATCTTGCAGCAGTCTCACCCGCAGGCGCATTTTCTACTTTGCGGCGAAGGCATCGATACGAAGAACCTCAAGCTCGTTGGCTTGATCGAGCGCGCCGCCATCGCGAGCCACTGTCACCTGCTTGGCCGTCGCGACGACATACCCTCCCTGATGCCGGCGCTCGACCTCGCTGCGCTCTCCTCTGCATATGGTGAAGGCTTCCCAAACGTGCTCGGTGAGGCGATGGCTTGCGCGGTACCGTGCGTCGCGACCGATGTCGGAGAATGCCGAGCGATCGTCGGCGACACCGGCCGCATCGTACCTCCACGCGACTCGCCGGCGCTGGCCGCTGCATGGCGAGAGTTGATCGACGCGGGTCAAGATTCCCGCCGGCGCCTCGGCGAGACGGCCCGGCGCCGCATCGAGACAGAATTCAGCCTGCTGCACATCGCTGGCCGCTACCAGGACCTTTTCGGGGAGATCGCCGGGTAGAGACAGTGCACCCGAATCACTCGTACCTTCTACATTGGGCACGCGTAGTCGCCGCCACTACGCCCGACGCACGCATCCTGGACTATGGGTGCGGAGCAGGGGAGGTCGTCGTTGAAGGTCGCCGTCAAGGATTGAACATCGTTGGTGCAGACGCCTTTTATGAAGGAGCCTCATCCAAAGACCACGTCCTGGCACTCGGGCTGCTGGGAACCTCTATTACTGAGATCAAGAATGGCAGCCTAGAATACGAGAGCGGGACCTTTGATCTCGTTCTTTGCAACCAAGTGATCGAACACACCGCCGATCTTGACGCCGTCCTAGCAGAGATTTGCCGCGTGATGAGGCCCGCCGCGAAGCTGTTGTGTGTCTTCCCGACGAAGGAGGTTCTGAGAGAAGGTCATATCGGCGTCCCCTTGGCTCATTGGTTCGCCAAAGCTTCTTCTGGCCGGCTATTCTATACTATGGCTTGGAGAGCGGTCGGCTTCGGATATTTCAAACGGGACAAATCCATTCGGCAATGGTCCATTGACTCCTTGGCCTGGCTGGATCGGTACACGTTCTATCGAACCCGAAGCGCCATTCTCACGGCCATGCATAGACGCTTTGACCTCTCTATGATCGAGCCTGACTTTGCGCGATTTCGTATCGCCCGGTGGCTGCGCGTAAAGCCCTCCACGCTTCCGTCAAGCATCTTCAGAACGCGCCCAGTCTCGAATCTCCTTCAAGCAACTCTCCACAGGCTGACTGGCGTCGTACTCCTCGCGCACCGCCGCGACCATGACACAACTGCTGGCTCGAGCGAGCATGCTATCTAACGGCATGAATCGCACCGCGCATCCCGACGACCCGTTGCCGGATGGGGCTCGTTTGGCGAACGCGGTAAGTTCTGCGTTTGTTATCAACGGGTTTGCCGCTGTTAGTTTCATCGCAAGCTTCGTCAGTCAGGGGTTGATAGCCTTTCACTTCGGTGCAGGACGCGCTTTCGATGCCTTCAACATGGCGCTAGCGGTTCCCCTCTTCTTCACTAGCGTGCTGACGTCGACTTGCTACGTTCTGATTGTTCCCTACCTTAGTTCCGTCCAGCAGCAACGCCCCTCTGATCTACGGTCCGACCGCGCTTCCCTCATCCTTCTTTTTTCGCTCATCTTTTTCGCGACAACATTGGCTCTGCTCGCCGTTTCGAGACCTCTAGTTCGGGTCGCGTATGTGGCCGCCCCGGAAGAACCACGCCGACAAGCGCTCTCGCTGGTTATCGCCCTAGTGCCTTCGCACTTCTTTTCGGGGCTTGGGAGCGTTCTGTCTGCTGTTCATAACAAAGAGCGCCGGTTTCTTTTGACCTCTTGCGCAACGTTTAGCGTTGCCTTGATCACGTTGATATCGCTCGCGTTCGCGGGAAGCCTCGGCCTCAAGGCGCTCGTGTTGGCTGCCAACGCCGGCCCTCTCTGTCAGTTGCTGATCCTGTTGGCCCCTTTCGTCAGGGATTTGCCATCCGCTCGTTTCAGAACATGTCTACAGCAATTGATTTACTTCCGGAGGCGCGGCGCCTTCTTGCTGACGAGCCAACTGTTTGGACAATCCGCGCAGCCCGTCATTCGCGCGCTCTCATCCATGTTGCCACCGGGAGTTGTTTCATACTTCGCGTACGGGGACAGGCTATTCGCGGCCGTCTCTACCTTCTTCAGTCAGACGTTTTCGACGATCGCCCTTCCCGCACTTTCTGACGTAGCGGCTCGAAGCCACGAAGAGCTCGGCAAATTGTACTCTCGAGCCTGCTGCCTGTCCTTGTTCGTCGCTGCACCGGTCGTTGCAGTATGGATGCTGGCGGTTGACGATGCGGTCGCCATCATTTTTGAACGGGGCCGTTTCGCGTCCAGCGACGCGCTCTCCCTCGTACGCATTCTTCGCTTTTATGGACTGCAGGTCTACCTATCGATAGCTGCCGCACCTCTCGCGCAGGTACTCTACTCGGCGGGGCGGGCCGACATCGCTGGGCGGCTGTGGATTGTAGTCGGCATTCTGAACGTGTCGATTGGCTACGCATTTACGAAGCTTTTCGCCTCCGACGGGCTGGCGGTAGCCTATGGAGTGGTGTGGTTGGTAGCAACCACATTGATGCTGTATACGATCGACCGCAGGCTCGCGCTCCGGCCTAGCTACGACACGATTCTCGTCTTTGGGCAGTCGGTCGTCGCGGGGCTTTTGAGTGGGCTGGCGGCGAAGTTTTTGTCTTCGACCCGCCGCTGGGCTCCCTATCGGAGTGGCCGGACACGTCATACACGTCGGAATCGTCTCGGCTACAGTCGGCGTAGTATACGCCGCCGTCATGTCGATCCTCGGCAGCAAAGAGGTTTTCTACCTGGCTTCCGGAATACACAATGCGTTCAGTCGATCAAATAGTCACTGACCCAACGCTTCGCAACCTGATGGGGGAACATTTTCGGTCTGGCCAAAGGCTGGACTGTGATTTAGCGACTCGAGTCAAAACGCTGCTTCCGAGCGACAACTTCAGCGCCTCTCAATATCTCCTCGGCCTCGAGTATTTTCGCAGGCGCCTCGAGGCGGTGTTTCCGCCGGGCGGTTCACTTCTCGATGTGGGTTGTGGGGCCGGTGTATGGTCGATCGCCGCGTCGCACACGCAGAAGCGGGTGATCGGTCTCGACATTGACCCGCCGAGGCTCCATTGCGCTCGTGCCATCATGGAGAGGCATGGTGCTGGAGAGCGTCTGCTTCCTCCGATGTCGCCTCCCTGAAGTACCCGTGCGCCGAGAAGCGATGGATGCAATCCTCTGCCACAACGTTCTGCAGTTCGTCGCCGCCTCACATACGCGCGTCCTGGAAGGAGTTGCGCCGCGTCGCTCGTCCCGGAGCGCGACTTCACATCTGGGTTACTGATGTAGGCTACGTCGGGTTTCTGCGTGATCAGGCATTTCGCTCGCGAAGCTTCCGAAAGATCCTCACATGGCTGCGCCTCGGCCTAGAAGCGCGGCTCTTTTCCTTGGTCTCCGATCCCAGCCACGGGCATGGATGCCCGCAGCCTATCTTGTCGAGACCGCGAAGCGTACAGGTTGGCGGAGACTCGACGAGGCCGCCACGTCCAATCTCACGACCGGCAGTCTTCAATCGATTTTCCCCGCGACGTATCGCGGAGTGTCGTTCGGCAGCGATTATTTTTTTGAAGCCATCTGACAGGAGCGCATGATGGACTCGGCTGATCCACATTACGCCAAATCCACTTTCGACACATACATTTCGGGATTCTTCCACAAGGTCAACGAAGCGCCGACCTTGGACGGTGTTCAGCACTACGATCGGACGCTCGGGCCTTATCTACCAGAGAGCCCCGACACACGAATCCTCGAGATCGGCGTGGGAATGGGTCACTTCGCGCTCTTCGCAACACACCAACGACGCTACCGCAACTATTTCGGCATTGACTTGAGCAAAGAATGCATCGGCTACGTTCGCGATCACGTCACTGCCAACGTCCTCATGTGCTCGGATACACTAGAGTATCTTCGCGACCACAAACAGCAATACGACGTCATCGTCATGCTCGATGTCATCGAACACGTCGAGAAACGACAGCAGCAGAACTACCTCGAAGCCGTGCGCTTCGCGTTGTGTGATGGTGGTGTGCTCCTACTCCGAACCGAGAATATGGCGGCCTTTACCGGTTGGTATCAGCACGTGATGGACTATACTCACGAGTACAATTTTTCGCCCGCTAGCCTCGAGCAGCTATGCCGTCTCGCCGGTTTCGAAAGTATCACGCTCTTCGGCGATCCGACTCGCGTGACCGGTGCCCGCTCTTTGTGTCGCTACGTATTACTTAGAACTTGGCATCGTCTCCTCAGATTCCTGTACGAACTCGAGCGACCCGGTTGTGTGAATCCAACCATCCTCACGAAAAACTTATATGCGGTTTGCAGGAAGTGACTTTCGCATTCCTGATCAACGAGTTTTTGCCGATGACGTCGGGCGCCGCGAACATCGCGCTATCTCACGCCCGGCTCTTAGCGTCTGAGGGACATCGCATCGTCGCGGTGACGCCTCGGCAAGCTGTGGCGGAGCGTTTTTCGAGGCCCCTTCGGGACGTTCCTCTTCAAGAGAGCTTCGGCGGAATCTCCGTGGAACGGTTCGATTGGCCTCGCCTCGGACCGCTGTGGGCCTATCGGATGGTCGCTAAGATCTTAGCCCAAACATCGCGCCTTTCGCCCAAGCCCGACATCGTCATGGGTTTCAACCTCTATCAGTGTGGGACAGCTAGCGGCATCTACGGCGCGTTTCGCAGGATCCCCTCGGTCACTTTGGCGGTCGGCAGCGACGTGGATCAGGTCTTCGACGTACACGCCAAGCTACTGACTTGGATCGCCCTTCGATTGAACCGCCACGTGTGTGTGCTCACCACCGAGCAAGAGCAGAAACTCACGCAGCGAGTCCCCCGTCGCTTTCAACGCCTGCGCTACAGCTTCGACGAGCTCCCCACCATCGAAAGATCGGCAGCTCGACAACGTCTAGGCATGGCTCTCGATCGCATCTACGTTTTAGGCATTGGCAGGCTGCAGGCATCACAGCACGGACATATCAAAGGGTTCGATCACTTGCTCGAAGCGATGCGCCGCTTACCACAGTGCCACTTACGGATCATCGGGGGCGGGCCGCTTCAGTCGACTTACCAGAGATTCATCGATGACAACGGCCTGTCGGAGCGCGTCCATCTCGTTGGCGACGTCCCGAGAGAACGCGCCTGGGACTACTTGGCGGCAGCCGACATCTTCGCCCTGCCCTCGATACACGAGGGTTTGAGCGTCGCGATGGTCGAGGCGCTCGGATTCGGGCTGCCCGTCGTCGCGTCGCGAGTCGGTGGAGCCGTTGATCACATCGAGAATGGTGCCAACGGCTTGCTCGTTCCACCGGCCGATTCAGTTGCGCTGGAAAATGCGCTGCGCACACTGATCGAGGATACCACGTTGCGACAGCGTCTGGGACGAGCTGCGTTGGACACGTTTCGAGAACGGTTCACCGGGTCGGCCGTCGCGACACAGTGGCGTGCGATCTTGCAACCAGGCGCCGGCGAACCCCAATGATGCGCAGCGTCTACCTATTTCGAGTCGACGATCTGTGCCCGACCCAGCAGAATGAAAAGTGGTTGCACCTCAAACTTTCGTTCGAGCGTTTGAGCATCCGTCCCCTGCTCGCCGTCATCCCGGATTGTCGGGACCCCGATCTCGGTTTCGAGCCCCCTCACCTTGAGTTTTGGTCCGAGCTTCGCGCCGCCCGGGCGAACGGCTGGACGATTGCGCAGCATGGCCACCAGCACGTCTATCGTCCGAAGCAAGGCGGCCTCTTGGCTCTCAATGAATATGGCGAGTTTCCCGGTCTTTCCTATGAGGAGCAACGAGAAAAGATCGCACAAGGGCGTAGCGTCCTCGCTTCGCAAGGCCTCGGCACCGAGGTTTTCGTGGCTCCCGCTCATTCGTTTGATCATGCGACCTTGCGGGCACTGGTCGACTGCGGTTTCCGCTACCTGAGCGATGGCATCGGATTGTTTCCGTTTTGGCAAGAAGGCTTGCTCTGGGTGCCGCAGGCTTGGTGGGAACCGGTCGTTTTGCCGATCGGGATCCACACGATCTGCCTGCACCCTCAATCGATGACAGACGAGAGATTTCAGAAGCTCGAGTCGTTCATCGTCGCGCACCGCGACCAAATCGTTGATTTCGATTGGGTCATCGAGTGGTCGCGCGCTCAGCCGGCCCCAGCGCGAATTGCTTGCGGCGCTCTCAATGCTCTATTCCGTCGCTTCTGGTGGTGGAATCGACGGCGCTACCAATAGTGGGGAGTAAGTCGCGGCGCAGTCATGCGACTCACTCTTGTCATCTCGCAGCTGGGATCTGGCGGCGCCGAGCGTGTACTGTCGACGATGGCGAGCCATTGGGCCGACCGCGGGCACGACATCACCGTCCTTACGCTGGGGCAGCAGAGCTCCGACTTCTATCCTCTGAGCCCCGCCGTGAAGCGAGCGTCGCTCGGGTTGGCAGGCCCCTCCCACACACTATACACCACCGCACTTACGAGCTGGCGGCGTGTTTGGGCATTGCGCACCGAGATCCGCTTTACTCGTCCTGACGCGGTGATCAGCTTCATGGACACGACCAACATCCTGACGCTGCTGGCGACCCGAGAAACGACGATCCCGGTGGTGATCTCCGAGCGCACGGATCCCGCACAACATCGGATCGGGGCTGTGCGAAGCTGGGCGCGGCGCAGAATCTATCCCTTGGCGCACGCGATCGTGGTTCCTTCCCGTGGAGTGGCGCGGTGGGTGGGAGAAAACATTCGTGGCCCGTTGCTCCGCGTGATTCCCAATCCTGTGCGCGGACCATCCGACGCGGCGGTGTTCGACCGGCTTCGCGAGGGACAGCGTGTCGTCGCTCTCGGGCGCCTCAGTCCGGAGAAGCAGCTCGACTACCTGCTGCGGGCGTTCAGCCGCTGCAGCTCGCGCCACCCTGGATGGTCACTCGAGATCGTCGGCGAGGGGCCGGACCGGCATCGCTTGGAGACGCTCGCAGCGGAGCTCGGGATCAGCCAGCGCGTGCGGTTCTCGGGCGCCGTCCCAGATCCACAAAACGTCCTCCGCGAGGCGGATCTCTTCGTCTTGACCTCGCGCTACGAGGGATTTCCCAATGCGCTGCTCGAAGCAATGGCCTGCGGGCTCGCGGCGGTGAGCTTCGATTGCCCGAGCGGACCCAATGAGATCATCCGCCCGGACGTGGACGGAGTACTCGTACCGGCTCAGGATCTGGACGCCCTAGCGGATTCGATGGACCGGCTCATGAGCGACCCGGCGGCACGGCGAAGGCTCGGGTCGCGCGCTGTCGAAGTCGCCGAGCGCTTCGGCGTGGAACGCATCATGTCGATGTGGGAGAATGTTCTCGAGGAAGTGCGGGCTTGAGCGCAGAGTCGTCTTCGAACCACCTATCAGGGACGACTTCCTCCCGATTCACTGAAGAGACCGCGGCCGGCGCGCGCTTCGCATTCGGCCGAAACTGGCAGGCGTTTCTCGCCAAGATCGACGAAGAGCGCATCTCCGAAGCCGAAAAATCCCTCGTCGAGTTCCTCGACGTCGCGGATCTCCGAAACAAGAGCTTCCTCGACATCGGCTCGGGGAGCGGCCTTTTCTCGCTCGCGGCGCGGCGGCTCGGCGCACGCGTTCATTCCTTCGACTACGACCCACAGTCGGTCGCCTGTACCGCGGAGCTGAAGGCTAGATATTTCCCCGCGGACGGCGCCTGGCGAGTCGAGCAAGGCTCGGTACTCGATGCTGACTACCTCCGTTCGCTCGGCCGCTTCGACGTCGTGTATTCTTGGGGCGTGCTGCATCACACCGGTGCTTTGCGCCAGGCGATGGACAATGTGACGATTCCGTCGGCGCGAAGAGGGCATGCTCTTCATCGCGATCTACAACGACCAAGGTTGGCGATCGAAGCTCTGGCGGCAACTCAAGAAGATCTACTGTTCCAGTGCGCTCGGCCGCTTCTTCGTATGCGCAACTTGCATCCCGTATTTGATCGTGCGCGGCATCGTGGTCGATCTCGTGAGGTTGAAGGACCCCACCCGGCGCTACCGCGAATACAAACGCGCGAGAGGTATGTCGATCGTAACCGACTGGATTGACTGGCTCGGCGGCTATCCATTCGAAGTGGCAACTCCTGAATCCGTCTGCACGTTCTACGAAGCGCTGGGATGGACCGCTTGCCGCGTGGTTCGTACGAACCGCAGCGGTTGCAACCAATTCGTGTTCCGCAAGTCGAAGTGATGGAGCGACGCTACCGCCAATGTGCGGCGTGAGCGGTCTTTTCACGGTCGGCGGCACGAGCACAGTCGATGCGCTCGCCGCAATCGCTACGCGCATGACCGAAACGCTTCGCCATCGCGGCCCGGACGCGGGCGACGTCTGGATCGATGCCGCCGCCGGGATCGCGCTCGGTCACCGCCGGCTCGCCATCATCGATTTGTCCCCTCAAGGCTTGCAGCCGATGCACTCTGCCTGCGGTCGCTACGTCATTTCCTTCAACGGGGAGGTCTACAACTTCCGCGCCTTGCGCCACGAACTCGAGCCGCGGGGACACGCGTTTCGCGGACATTCGGATACCGAGGTCATGCTGGCGGCGATCCGTGAATGGGGCCTTGGAGAGGCGGTGCGGCGATTCGTCGGCATGTTCGCCTTCGCGCTATGGGATCGCCGGGAGCGCCGTCTCAGTCTGGTGCGTGACCGCCTCGGCATCAAACCCCTCTACTACGGCTGGGCCGGCGACACGTTGCTGTTTGCCTCCGAGCTGAAGGCGATCCACGCGCACCCGGATTTTCATGCCTCGATCGACCGCGCTGCGCTGACCGCCTTCATGCGATACGGCTATGTCCCTTCGCCTCTGACGATCTACGAGGGTTTCCAAAAGCTGCCTGCCGGCACCATGCTCCACGTTCACGACGGCTCGCGCGGGGTTTCTCCCGAAGCCTATTGGTCGGCGCGGGACGTCGCCCGCCAGGGGCAGAACGAGCCCCTGCAGGCCTCACCCGAAGAGGCCACGGAGCTGCTCGACCAGAAGCTTCGCGAGGCAGTGAGCCTACGCCTCGAGTCCGACGTGCCGCTCGGGGCGTTTCTCTCCGGCGGCATCGATTCCTCCACCGTCGTCGCCCTCATGCAGGCTCAGTCGGCCCGGCCGATCAAGACCTTCACGGTCGGCTTCAACGAAGCACGATACGACGAGGCGAACCACGCACGCGCCGTGGCGACTCACCTCGGTACGGAGCATACCGAGCTCTACGTCGAACCGTCGGATGCGCTCTCACTGATCCCGCAGATTCCCGACTGGTACGACGAGCCGTTCGCCGACTCCTCTCAGTTGCCGACCTATCTCGTGTCACGCATGACACGACGCCACGTGACCGTCTCGCTCTCAGGCGACGGCGGCGACGAGTTGTTTGCCGGCTATGACCGGTACTTCTGGACGGAGTCGATCTGGCGCGTCACGGGAAGGCTCTCGAAGTCGGTGCGATCGGCCCTCGCGAGCCTGCTGCTTCGTCTTCCCGCCGAAGGAATCGATCGCTTCGCAGGCTTTCTTCCCGCGCGACTCATGCCGAGGATGCCAGGCGACCGCGCGCAGAAGCTCGCGCTCATTCTCAATTTCGACGAGATCGACGCCGTGTATCACCAGCTTCAATCTCTGTGCCCCAGTCCCAAGGAGCTGGTGATCGGGGGGCAAGAACCCCGCGGCCCCTTCGATGACCCGACGCTGGCAGAGGATCTACCCGCGTTCATCCCTCGGGCCCAGTATTTGGACCTCGTCACGTACCTACCCGACGACATCCTGACCAAGCTCGATCGCGCCAGCATGGCAGTGAGCCTGGAGGCACGCGTCCCGTTACTCGACCATCGCGTCGTGGAGCTGTCGTGGCGAATGCCGCTCTCACTCAAGGTCCGCCACGGTCGGCGCAAGTGGATTCTGCGCCAGGTTCTGTGTCGCTACGTCCCGCATCGTCTCGTCGAGCGCCCGAAGATGGGCTTCGGGGTGCCGATCGACTCGTGGCTGCGAGGCCCGTTGCGCGAATGGGCGGAAGACCTGCTCGACGAAACCCGCCTGCGAGGGGACGGCTTCCTGAATGCGAAGATGGTCCGCACGGCGTGGCAGGAGCATCTGTCCGGCCACCGCAACCGCCACTATCAACTGTGGAACATCCTGATGTTCCAAGCATGGAAAGCGCGTTGGACGTGAGCGAGCTCGCCGGCGACCCACTGCGGGAAAGCTTCCAAAGAAGCCGGTATCGATCACTGGAACGAGGTGGCGAGGCTGCCCGATTCCGCCGCGGCGCGCGGTTATCACCGCCGACTCGAGGAGATCTATCGCTTTCTAGTGCCGGAGCACCGTAGCGTCCTCGAAGTGGGTTCGGGCACCGGAGATTTGTTGGCGAGCTTGAGGCCGAGCGTCGGTGTCGGCGTGGATTTCTCCGATGCCATGATCGAACGAGCCCGGCGTGCGCATCCACAGCTCCGCTTCGTTCACGCCGACGCGCATGAATTCACCTCCGGAGAACGCTTCGACTTCGTCGTCTTGTCGGATCTGATTCACGACGTGTGGGATCTGGAGCTCGTGCTGCGGCGCATACATCGCGTATGCACGCCGCGCACGCGAGTCATTCTGAATTCTTACAGCCGACTGTGGGAGGCGCCTCTCGCTCTCGCCGCCAGGCTCGGCTGGGCGCGGCCCGTGCTGCAACAGAATTGGTTTACCGTCGAAGACAGTGCGAACCTCCTCGGCGTCGCCGGCTTCGAAGTGCTGCGTCATTGGCCCGAAATTTTGCTCCCACTGGGCATACCTCTCCTCGACTCGCTGGCGAACCGGTTCCTCGTCAAGCTGTGGGGGGTCAAGCACCTCGCGCTCACCAATTTCGTGATCGCTCGGCCCGTCATGGCGCCCGCAACGGCGCAGCCCACGGTCTCGATCGTCGTCGCTGCACGAAACGAGTCGGGGAACATCGAGGAGATTTTTCGACGCGTGCCGCAGCTCGGCTCCGAAACCGAGCTGATCTTCGTCGAAGGCGGGTCGAGCGACGGGACGTTCGAGGAGATCCAGACGGCGATCGCCAGGCATCCCGAGCGCAAAGCGCGCCTCTTCAAACAATCCGGAAAGGGCAAGGGCGACGCCGTTCGGCGTGGGTTCACGGAGGCTCGTGGGGACGTTCTCGTCATCCTCGATGCCGACATGACCGTACGTCCCGAGGACTTGCCTCGGTTCTACGAGCGCACTGCTCGCCGGCAAGGGCGAGTTCATCAACGGCGTGCGGCTGGTGTACCCGATGGAAGACGAGGCCATGCGCTTCTTCAATTTGATCGGCAACAAGTTCTTCGGCCTCGCCTTCACTTGGTTGCTCGGGCAGCCGATCAAGGACACGCTGTGCGGCACCAAGGTCCTTTGGCGGGCCGACTACCGGCAGATCGCGGACAATCGCGGGTACTTCGGCGACTTCGACCCCTTCGGCGACTACGATTTGCTATTCGGAGCGGCGAAGCTGAACCTGAAGATCGTCGACCTGCCGATTCGCTACCGCGCCCGAACCTACGGCCAGACGAATATCCGTCGCTGGACGGCCGGATGGATGCTGTTGAAGATGACGGCGTTCGCCGCGCGGCGCCTCAAGTTCGTTTGATCGCCGACTCATGCTCCTGCGCATGCTCAAAGCCGCGACGGCGGATCCTCGATGGCGCGGCCTCGAAATCGACGATCCGCGAGCTACGGAGCTTCGCCGCCGAATCATCGAAGAAAAGACCTTCCTGCGGCGAATCTACGAGGAATGGCACGAGGCGATTGCTCGAAGCGTTCCCGCCGGGTCCGGGGCGGTTCTCGAAATCGGCTCCGGGGGCGGCTTTCTCGATCGCAGCATTCCTGAGGCGATACGCTCGGAGGTCTTCCGCTGCTCCAACGTCCAGATACGTGCTCGACGCGCGTCATTGCCCTTTGGCGACGGAGCACTGCGCGCCGTCGTCATGACCGACGTCTTCCACCATCTTCCAGATGCGCGCGCCTTCTTGCGCGAAGCTGCACGCTGTGTTCGCCCCGGGGGCACGCTGGCAATGATCGAGCTGCCGTGGATCGTGTTCGAGCGCGACGTCGAAACGTTTCGGCGTGAGTTTCCGCAATGGCGGTTCGCCGCGAAGCGCTTGATGATGCCGTTTCGCTATCTCGTCTCCGGCGGACTGTCGCAGCGCAGTGTCGCGCCGGCATTCAGCTTCGCAGGCTGGAGGGCTTTCGAATCGTATCTCGAGCCGATGATGGCGCGGCTGGCGATGTTCGCCCTGATCGTCATCGAGCGCGTGTGATGGGCAGGAGAGCCGCGGGCGGTAGCGCCGCATTGATCGCATTCAGCTTGGCCGTCCTCCCCGTCGTCGGATTTTGTTTTGCATTCTGGCGCTCCCCGGTGCTGCGTGACGCCGTAGCTTCCCTCGATCTCATCAGTCCCTACCTGATGATGGGGCTCGCCGTGGCTCTGACGTTGGCGAGCGGCGCGAGCGAGGTCTCGAGGCAGTCGCGCCCGCGGTCTACGGCTTCCGCCGCTGGCGAAGGGAAGGGAACGTCGCTCGCCGCGGCCCGACTCGGCGTGCTGTCGGCAGCCTGCATGATGGTCTTCCTGCTCCCTCTTCTTCACCTCTGGGCGTCGGCGATCGGCGTCTATTCGAGCATCGGCGGTCTGTTGCCGTTCTCGGATGCGCTCAACTACTACGCGGGCGCACAGCGCGTTCTCGCCGACGGGCACCTGGATGAATGGAACTTGCGCCGGCCGCTCAACGCCTTGTTGCTCACCGTGCGACTGGCGCTCGCGGGCGGCGACCTGCGCGGCGCGATGCTGATCGATGCGGCGATGCTCGGCCTCTCTTGCGGCCTGATGGCCCGCGAAGTGGCGCGCGACTGTGGGGCGCCCGCCGGCTTCATGTTGTTCGCGATGCTCTATGTGATCGGCCGCGAGCACGCTCGCGTCGTCGGCTCCGAATCGCTCGGCCTCACACTGGCCGCTCTGGCGTCGACACTTTTGTGGCGAGGCGCGAGAGATGGGCGCCGATCGATCGCGCTCTGCGGTTTGACCCTGCTCACGTTGGCGCTGAACGCGAGGGCGGGCGCGTTCCTTGCTCTTCCGGCGCTGGTCGTCTGGGCCGGGTGGGCGTTTCGTCGCCCCGGGAGCCACTACGATTGGAAATCGGCGGCAGCCGGATTTGGCGCAGTCTTGGTCGGTTTTGCTGCAAACGCCCTCTTACTGAGGATCTACGCGGAAGGCTTCGCCTTGGGTCAGGGGAACTTTGCTCTGACGCTCTACGGCCTCTCCACGGGGCAGCCGGGGTGGACACGCATCTATGCCGATCTTCCTGCCAGCAAGGCGATGAACGAGCATGCCCTCGCGCAGTTCGCCTATGCGCACGCCTGGCAAAACATTCGCGAGCGACCTTCCGACCTGCTGCGTGCGCTGGCGACGGGAATGACTTGGTGGCGTCTCGCCTTCACCGCCTATGTTCGTGAGGTTTTGAGCCTTCTCCCTGGCGACAGCCGCTTGAACGACGCCTTTCAGGTGCTGATCGCCGTGGGGGCAACGGTCTGGTTGTGGAACTCGCGTCGAGATCGAAGCACGTGGCTCGTGCTGTCGGCGCTGATCGGACTCGTACTCTCGGCGCCGGTCGTGTTTCCGGACGGGATGTTTCGCGCCATAGTCGTTTCGTATCCGCTTTTCTTCCTGATCGGCGCTCTCGCTGCGAGGCCGTGGCATCACCGTCCTGAGGCAAGCATTTCATCGCCGCGAATCGAGAGCGCAGCCTGTTGGCCCGCTGCTGTCCTGAGCGCCGGGTTGATGGCCACGGCTTTCGTCGGGCCCACAATCGCCCATGGTCTCTCGCGATCCCGCTTGGTCGACCCAATCATCCTCCCCGACGGCGCAAAACCCGTGGTGGTGCGAGTCGGCCCGGGGACTCCACGGCTCGACATCCTGCCTCCCGGCTCGAGCGAAGCTTCCTTCGTGCCGAGAATTCGCGACGAGGATTTCGCGCGCGACATGGAAGAATGGCCCGAGCACCTCGCCGGCGCCGATCCTTCGGGCCGGCTGCACGGCCCGCTCAGCATCCTCCTCGGTTACGATCTGCAGCGTGACCGAAGCGGCATGCGCTGGATCATCAGTCGCTGCCCGATTCCGACCGACCAGTGGCGCACACTGCAGATCACAGGATTCGCCCGGCAGGACGAGTCGCTCGACTACGTTTTCGTTCCCGACTGCAGGGCGTCAGTCGTCGCGGCAGAGCCGTGAATGACGGGCCGGCGCCGTCGGTCTAGACACGCGAGATACCATTCGATCGTTTTGCGTAGCCCATCGACGAAGCCCGTCGTGGCGCGAAACCCGAACTCCTTCTCGGCGCGGGAGACGTCCAGACAACGACGAGGCTGTCCGTCGGGGTTCGTCGCATCCCAGACGATGTCTCCGCGAAAGCCCGTCAGGTCGGCGATGCGCTCGGCCAGCTCGCGAATGCAAATCTCTTCCCCCGCTCCGAGGTTCACGGGCTCGGCCCCATCGAAGCGCTCCGCGGCCAGCACGATCGCCTCGGCGCAATCGGCCACGTAGAGGAATTCTCTCGTCGCCGTCCCGGTCCCCCACACTTCGATCTGGCTTGCGCCGGTTTCGACGGCGTCGACGCACTTCTTGATGAGGGCTGGAATGACGTGCGATTTCACTGGATCGAACGAATCGCGCGGACCGTACAAGTTCACCGGCAGCAGGTAGATCGCGTTGAATCCGTATTGTTGACGGTACGCCTGCGCCTGGACGAGCAGCATCTTCTTGGCCAGGCCATACGGCGCATTGGTTTCCTCGGGGTAGCCGTTCCACAGGTCCCGCTCTCGAAACGGCACCGGTGCGAACTTCGGATACGCGCAGACCGTACCGATCGCGACGAATTTCTCCACCCCGTGAACACGGGCTTGCTCCATGAGCCCCGCGCCCATCGTCAAGTTGTCGTAGAAAAAGCTGCCGGGGTTCTCGCGATTCGCCCCGATCCCGCCGACGACCGCTGCGAGGTGAATGACCAGCTCGGGACGCGCTCGATCGTAGAGCCTTCGCACGGCCTCCTCACGGCGCAAGTCGTATTCAGAGGAACGAGGGACGAAGACCTTCTGGCACCCCCGATCCCGAAGCCGCTCGACCACGTGCGAGCCGAGAAACCCCGCCCCGCCGGTGACCACGATTCTCCTGCCCAGCAGCTTCATCAGCCCTCTCGTGGAACCCGGCCACCATTATCGGGGGCGGACCCGTGCGGCGCAACCGCTGATCGGATTGCGGGAGCACCCGAGCTTGTGGGCCATTCGTCCGCTAGTTACACTCGAATGACATGGACGACTCGCCGCGGCTGGAGGAAGCCGTCCGCCGTCTCGAGCGTGCCATGCTCCCGTCGGGTGGCTTTGGCTACCATCCTGGCGGCGAAACTTTCGTCGAGCCAACGGCCCTCGCCCTGCTGGCCATCGCGCCGGGTCCCGCGGGCACCGGTTTCAACACATTCGCCGTGAGCCCCGTATGGGAGCGGTCGCTCGAGGGGCTGCTCTCGTTCCAGCACGCCAAGGGATCCTTTGGCGCGATTCCCGGCGACGTCGAGCCGAGCTGGGCCACCTCGCCCGCGCTGCTTGCCCTTCTCGCTCACGGTCGTCGAGAGGCGGCGGCCGCGGCCGGCCGATGGTTGGTCGAATGGCGAGCGCCCGAGAAACCGTTCGACGACGAGTTTCGCGAGCAGATGCGCACGCTCCTGCGCATCGACGCGGCGATCTGCGGCTGGCCCTGGCAAGTCGGTGAAGCATTCGCCACCGTCGAGCCCACCGCGCTCGCCTCGATCGCGCTGCGCGCATGGGGCGGAGCAGGCGCCGGTGAGCGAATCGCCGAAGCTCGCCGCTACTTCGCGGACCGCGAATGCCCCGGTGGCGGCTGGAACTATGGTACCCCCTACACGTACGACAAAGGTCTGCCGCCGATGGGGCTGGCGACCGCCAAGGCTCTGTTGGCCGTGGTGCTCTGCGGTGAGCCTCCGACAAGCCCGCTCGCTCGGCGCGGCGCGGATGCGCTCTCGCGCTTGCTTGCCGAAAATCCGTCGTCCAAGGCGCATGCCTGGGGTGCGCTGGCGTTCGCAGCAGCGGGAGAAAAGGCGCGCGCCGCCGAGCATGCCAAGGCGGCCGCCGATCTCGGAGCCGCAAGTCGTGCCTGGGGGCCGACTCCGGATGGGACCGCGCTCGCGTTGCTCGCCGCCCGGGCGGCCGAGGGACAGGCTCCACCCTGCCTGTCGGTGCAAGCGTGACAGACGGCGGCGCAAGTCCGAAACGCATCACGCGCCGCGCCGTGTTGCTCGCAGGAGCCGCCGGCGTATCGGCCGTGACCGTGGCGCAAATGCTGCGCCTCTCATGGGCGCGCTACGCGACCCCACGCCCCGCGCCGGATACCGTCGCCCTGGTCGGCTGCGAGACCTATCACCCGAGCGGGCTCGCTCGCGCCCTCGAGCGCGGCTTCTCGCTTGCGCCGCCCCCCGACGTACGGGGCAAGCGCGTGTTGCTCAAGCCGAACTTCGTGGAATATTCCGCGGACCGGCCGGTCACGACACACGTCGAGCTCATCCGTGCAGCGGTACGCGCCTTCCGCGATCTCGGCGCCGAGGAAGTGGTCGTCGGCGAAGGCCCCGGACACAATCCGGACACCGACGAGGTGTGGAATCGCTCGGGACTCTACCGAGTCGGCGCCGAGGAAGACGTCCCGATCGTCGATCTCAACGTCGACGACATGGTTCGCAAGCGCGTGCGCACGTTCGCCGCAGGCAACGGCTTCGAGGGACGGGCTCTCGAGTGGCTGTTCGTTCCCAAGACGGTCCTGGCGGCCGACGTGATCGTCTCGTTACCGAAGCTGAAGACTCACCACTGGGCCGGTCTCACGCTGGGGATGAAGAACCTCTTCGGCATCGTGCCGAGCGCGAAATACGGCTGGCCCAAGAATCTGCTTCACATGAACGGCATCGTCCGCTCGATCGTCGAGCTGGCGGCGACGTTCCCTGTGGCCTACACGATCGCCGACGGCGTCGAGGGTATGGAGGGTGATGGCCCGATCATGGGCACCGCGGTGCCGTCGCACTGCCTGCTGTTCGGCCAATCAGTCTATGCCGTCGATTGGGTCGGTGCGCGCGTCATGGGCTTCGACCCTTCTCAGGTCGATTTCCTGCGTCTAGCATCGACCGCGGGCTTCGGACCGCTGCGCGACCCGCCGACCGCCGGGGAATCCGTGCAGACCTTGCGCAGGTCCTTCCTCGTGCCACCCAAGTTCGATTCGCTCCGTGGCTGAGCCACGGGAAGCCGCGCCGGCAGCTGCGAAGATCGCCATCGGCGCGCTGCTCGCGCTCTTCGCGGCGGAAGCGATGATCGCCGCGACTCGCGACTCGGTCACGATCGACGAATTCGTCGGTCTGCCCGTCGGCCTGCACGCCCTGCAGACCGTCGACTTCCGCACCCACTCGATGAACCCACCGTTCTTCCGAAGCTTCGCCGCGCTGCCGCTGATGATGCGTGAATCTTCCAAAGTGCGGATGCCCGTGATGGTCGAGGTGAACGATTGGGCGATGGGCTATCAATTCATGCAGGACAACGCCGGCGACTACCAAGAGCTCTTCCTTCTGCCTCGCTGCATGGTCGTCTTTACCGCGTTGCTGCTCGGTATGCTGGCCGTGCGATGGGCGACGGAGCTCTACGGCCTGTCTTCCGGCCTCGTCGTCGCGCTGCTGTTCTGCTTTTCGCCGACGATCCTCGCGTATGCTCATCTATTGACGCTCGATATCTCCGGGGCGATCGGCTGGACGGCCGTCGCGTATCTCACATGGCGCCTGCTCGATTCACCGACGGTATCCCGGGCGGGAGCTCTCGGTCTGATGCTCGGCCTCGCTCCGGTGCTGAAGCTTTCCGGCGTGATGTTGCCGCTCGTCAGCGCGTCGTTGGTTCTGGTGCGAGTGATCCGCGAGCCAGGAGTCTCCTGGCTCCGCTGGGGCGGGCTACTCGCATTCGCTTACGGGGTCGCGCTCGGAGTGCTGAATGGGCTCTACCGCTTCGAAGGATTCTGGGCTCCGCTGGCCAACCTCGGATTCGTTTCTCACAAGATGCAGGCGATCGCATCGCTGGCGCCTTGGCTACGGCTGCCTCTGCCGGCGCCTTTTCTCGCCAGCGTCGACACTTTGTTCGCGGGGGACCAACCCGGGGAGCCGGCGTACTTCCTAGCCGGCCGATGGTCTCTCGACGGCTGGTGGTACTACCATCTCGTCGCCTTCCTGTTGAAGACTCCGTTGCCGGAGCTAGCCAGTGGGGTGTTCGCGGTCGCGGCGTGGATGGTCGGAAAGAGCAGAGGGAAGCGTGACTACTGCGTGGTTCTTCCGCTGCTATTCGTATTCGTCGCGAACTCGCTTCTGAACCCTCTCAACATCGGCGTGAGGCATGCGCTTCCCGCCTATCCCCTACTCGCCGTCGCGGCTTCGCCATGGCTCGCGGCACCGCTCGCACGCCTTGCCGGCGGCTCGCGTGCATTGCGCGACCTCGCGGGCGCCACGCTGAGCACCGCGCTGCTCGCCTGGTTCATCTACGGAAGCGTCCGCGTCGCGCCGCGCTACCTGCAATATTTCAACGAAGTCGCGGGAGGGCCGGCGAACGGTCATCAGTGGCTCGTCGACTCGAACCTCGACTGGGGCCAGGATCTCATTCGCCTCTCGGAGTACATCCGCCGGCGTGGCCTGGAGTCGGTGCACCTCGGCTACTTTGGGCGAGTCGATCCACGCGTCTACGGCATTCAGTTCACTCCGCTCGTCGAGGGAGAGTCTCACGGTACGGCGGTGGTCTCGGCCTCTTTCCTGATGGGTCGGCCGTACTCGATCTGGCGAAGTCCGGGCCAGCTCGATTGGTCGAAGAACGGAGCCTTCCGTTGGCTCCAACGCATGCATCCGGTCGACCGTGTCGGGTCGATGTTCGTGTTCGAATTGCCCTGACGAACGCCGCAGGCCTCGCCGGCGCGAGCCGTGGCGCCGCTCCTTCTGGCGGCGTCAGCTACCCACCGGCCCGAGCGCTTTGGCGACCTCCTCGTCGGTGAGCTCGTAGATCAAGATCGAGTATCCGACGGAAGTATCGGGTTCTCGCTTGCGCAACGCAGCGTAGAGCTTGGCTAAGCGCAGATCGTCGAGAAGGCCGAAACGCTCGTTCCAGAAGAGCTCGCCCGATTCGCGCCGCAGGCGCGCTCGCTCTTCTCCGCCCGCCGCCAGATAGCGGTCCGTATCGGCGCGCACCGATCGATAGAGACTGTCGTAGGCCTCCGTCCACGTCCCCGGGAAGCGCAGGAAGAGCGACTCCACCATCGTGGCACTGATGCAGTAGATTCCCCCGGTGAGCGGCTCGACGTCCCTCGAGGTGCGGAACTCCGGATAGCCTGGCAGTCGGGTCGCGCGTATCCCGTAGTACTGCGGATCCCCGAGGCCGAAGTAGGAGAGGTACACGGGTGTCCGGTCGTCTGGATCGGAGCGACGCCGTTCGAGCCAGCGCGCCAGTCCCGGCAGGTCTTGCCCCCAATCGAGCGAGCTGTCGACGACGTGGCGATAGGCGGTGCGCGGTCCTCCGACGATCGGGTTGAAGTAGGCGAGGTAGTGCGGATAGAAGCTGAGCGACTCGAGACAGTAGAGCGCCACGGCGGCCGCGACGAGGAGCCCCCGCCGAGTGCCGCCGAAACGCTCCTTCTCGAGTCCGCGCGCGGCGACTCCGGCGAGGATGAAGAGCGCGGGATAGCTCGGCAGCAAGTGGCGCTCGCCGACGTTCAGTTGGCTCGTCAGCGCAAACGCCCAGTAGACGGCGAGCAAGATCCACAGCGGCGACGTGCGATACGCCAAACTTGGAACCGTGGGCGACTGCGGCCGCCCCCATCCGCGAATCGCCACGACCCCCGCGATCAGTAGGATCAGCATCTCCGAGAGCGGCGTCTTCGCGAAGAAACAATACGGAAAGAAGCCCCACCAGCCCTGGCCGCTGATCTCGCCGTTGAAGAATTGCGGGTGGTCGTGGCTGAGCGAGAGGATGACCGCGAAGCCGTAGAGAAATGCCTCCGGCATCCAATGCCTCGAGCGCACGAACTCGACGACGCTGCCGGCGGCTCCGCTGTTGCCGGTCAATTCGGCCCATGACCAAGCGTAGTGATCCGTGGCGAGTTGCGGGTCGAACGAGGCTTGGTAGCGGAAGCCAAATGCCGCCCATATGCCGGCGACGACGACTCCGCCGAGAAGGAAAGCCGTCAATGCGAAGACCGCAAGGGGATGCTTGGCGGCTCGGGCCGGAAGCGGCGGCCCCCATCGGGCTCGCACGGCGCTCATGGCTAGTGCGATCGGGATGAGCACCACCGCCGACATCTTGCTCAAGACGAGGCCGGTCGAAACCACCGCCGCAGTCACGAAAGCCGCCGGCCGCGGCTCGTGGAGCAGCCGCCACAAGCTCCAAACGGCGGCGATCAGAAAAAACGCCGCGGCGATGTCAGAGGTCACGAGCCGGGCGTGCGCCAAGATCGAGGGATGGAAACAACAGAGGACGAGCGAGAGAAGACCCGCTGCGCGGCCGAAGAGCTGCGTTGACCATGCATAGACGACCAGCGCCAAACCGATCCCGAAGAGCGTGATCATGGCGCGCGAGCGAGACAAGATTCGATCCGCGTCGTTGCCCTCTCCATAGAGCAGCTCGTAGCCGAGCAGCGCCGCTTTCGCGGAGTGCCACTCGGGCCGGTCGGTTCGCGGGAAGCGATCGCCTGCGAGGAAGATCGGCAGCGTCGCCCACGCTTGCGGTAAGAGCCCATTCTCCGGGTTGAGCCGCAGATCGCGATCTCGCCAGTATGCCAGCCCCCCCGCCAAGTGAGCCGGCTCGTCCATGGCCGCAGATTTGCTCCGCGCGCCGCGCACCTCGATCACGAAGAAGATCGCCAGGACTATCCCGACGACAACCACGTCGGGCCGGAGCGTCGATCTCACCGGGAGGCCGAGGCAACGGCGCCGGCGAAGGCTTCGGGGGTCTCAGCGAGCGCGGGCGAGGTGCGGCGCAAGAGCGGCCGGAGCTCCTGGGCGACGGCTTCGGCGATGCGCGCGTACCCGGCCTCGGTAGGATGGATTCCGTCGGCACGCATGAGCGAACCGTCGAACTCCGGCGGCGAGAAATCGACGAGCTTTGCCTCCGCATGACGGGCAACCGTCGCGCGCAGCAGATCTCGATACAGCGCGTGCACGCGCGGAATCAGCGGCGCCGGGAAGAGCACGTCATTGGCGGGGTTTGCGACTGTCGCCCCATGGGGGGACGCGATGAACAGAATCGGGATTCCCCGCCGCCCCGCGAGCTCGATCATCGATTGGACGTTGTCGACGAACCACGCGGGGGGAACGCGAGTCGACTCGACCAGCTTCTCGAACGGCACGCTTTGATCCGCCCGTCTCGGCGGATAGATCAGGTAGTGGACGAGCTGGTAGGTCCGCAATCCGGAGAGAGCCCGGAGCGAAAGCATCTGAATCCCGCTGAGCTGGCGGAACTCGTTGTCCGGAAGTCCGGCAGCGGCGAACCAATGATCGTTCCACCCGAAGTACGCGACGACGGCATCCGGATCGTATGCCAGCGCCTCGCGAAGAAAGCCCAGGCCCTGATACGTCGAGTATCCCCCAACGCCCGCGATCAGCGGTTCGACCGGTACGCCCCACCGGGCAAGCAGCGCCACTACCTTTTCCGGGTACTGATCGGGACCGGAATTGGTGCACGAATCGCCGAGGAACAACACTCTGGAGCGCGCCGGAGTTCGGCCGACCGGCAACGGCGCTCCTTGGTAGCCGAGGGCGTTGACTGTGCCGAAGCCCGGCTCTGGGCGCCACATCCGCTGCGCATCGGGGATGAAATGCTGCAGCACCCGATTCTGGTTCTGCCAGGCCACGTGCTGCTCCACGGCTCGCTGCTGCATGAGCCGGGGAAACCATGAATACTGAAAGCCGAAGGCGCGCAGTCCTAGCTCGAGCGCACCGAAGAACAGCAGGTTGACTAGAGCGCTCAGAAGAACGTAGCGACGTGTCACGAGCGACCTCTTGCGCGGATGTGGACCATGTTCGTGCCGATGAACACTATAGCAGCTCGCCTGAAGCGCCCATCACGCCCGGCGGTGGCGTTTGCCGGGGCCTCGCTCTTGCTTGCGACTCGGCGAGTCTTCTAAGTTGGCCACTGCTGAATGTTCTCCACAGTGTCCCTCGCCCTGTTCGTCTTCGGCGCCATCATCGGCAGCTTCGCCAACGTTTGCATCCTGCGCATTCCGGCCGAGGAATCGATCGTCTCTCCGGGATCCCATTGCCCAAGATGCAAGCAGCCGGTCGCATGGTATGACAACATCCCGCTCCTCAGCTGGGTCGTGCTCCGCGGAAGGTGTCGCCGCTGCGGTACACCGATCTCGTTTCGCTATTTCGTCGTCGAGCTGCTGACGGCGGTGGCGGCGGTGGCACTCTACCTGCGAGTCGGTTTCGGCGTGGAGTGGCTCGTGCTCTTCACGTTCGTCGCGGCGCTGATCGTGGTGACGTTCATCGACCTAGACCACCGCATCATTCCCGACGTCATCAGCCTCCCCGGGATCATCGGCGGGTTTCTCCTTTCGCTTCGCGGCGAGCCAGGGCCGTTGTCGTCGGCGATCGGCATCGTCACGGGGGGCGGGTTGTTGCTCGCCGTGGCGTGGGCATATCACGCGTGGACGGGTCGTGAAGGCATGGGGGGCGGTGACATCAAGCTGCTCGGCATGATCGGCGCCTTCCTCGGGTGGAGGTCGGTGCCCTTCACGATGCTGCTCTCCTCGCTCACGGGATCGGTGGTGGGTGTGACGCTCATGTGGTGGACGGGGTCAGATACCAAGTACGCGATCCCGTTCGGGCCGTTTCTCGCACTCGGCGCTGTGACCTACGTCTTCTTCGGCGAAAGGCTCATCGCTTGGTACCTGGGCTTAGGGTCGTTTTGAGCGGGCTCGTGTGAGCCCAGAGTAGCCCGGAAACGAGCGCGCGCCGCCGGACGTGGCGGCCGGAGTCGGACGCGAGTCGCTGACGGCTCTCCTTTCGTTCCTCGCGTTCTTGGGCATTCTTGATTGGCAGAGCGCTTGCTCCTGCCGAGTTCGATGACGCGCACGCGATCCCCCGGATTCACGCTGCTCGAGCTCTTGTGTGCCCTCGGCGTCTTGTCGCTGCTCGCCGCCACGGCGTTGCCGCGAATTTCGGCGACTCTGCCGGCACTGGCGTTGGACCGAGCCGCGCGCCAAATCTCCGCCGAACTCGAGCTCGCGCGCGTCGAGGCGATCACCCGCAACACCCGCGCGCGGACGATCTTCAATCTCGCGGCGTCAACCTATTCCGTCGAGCTGGAATCGGAGGGCCGCTTCGAGAGCGAGGGCGCCGTGCGTAGCCTACCTTCCGGCGTCTCGATCGATCCCGCGGCTTCGAGCCGAGTCTCGGCCGGAAAGATCTCGATCACCTTCGTGCCGCGCGGGAACACGGCGGACAATGCGACGATCGCCGTCACCACCGTCGCCGGGGGCTCGCGGCGCGTAGTCGTGAGCGCCGCCGGGCGAGTGCGCATCGAATGAGGCCCGGCTTTTCGCTCATCGAGGTGCTCGTGGCGCTGGCGGTCGCGACCATCGCGGTCGTCGCCACCGCGCACTCAGGATGGAGCATCCTCATGGCTCGACGCCAGAGCGATGTCGAGCAGGCCGCGACACTCATCGCCGAGCGCTCTATGGAATCTCTGCTGGCACGCGACTCGAACCAGTTTCGCACGACGGACTCCTCCGACGTGGCATTCGAGGCCGAAGGAGAATTCGCGATCCGTACGATGGTCGAAGCAGGGGACCGCGACAACCTCTGGCACGTGAGCGTGACGGTGACGCCGGTCGCAGCGGGCGCTCCGGTCCGGTTTCACACGTTGCGCCGCTGCAGTTGGAGCGTCCGATGACCGCCAAGAGCGGATGGACGGTCATCGAGATGATCGTGGCGATGACGTGCTCGCTGGTGATCGTCGCCGCGCTGGGTGCATTCGCACGTGCGCAGACCAGGTTGTTCGACCGTGAGAGCCGCCGCATGGTGCTGCGGGAAACCTGCCGACGAGTTCTCGACATGATCGCACGGGAAGTGCGCGGCGCGGGGTTCGAGCCGGTTGCCGGCGCTTTCGACGGCTCTGCCGACGGTTTGGAGCTCGCCGCTAGCGATCGTATCGAGCTTCGATCGGACTTGCACGGCTCGTCGGCAACCGACCCACCAGACGGAATCCTCGACGTAGACTCCGACGAGCGAATCGGCTTCTTTTCAAACTCAGCTCGAGGTGTGATCTCGGAGACCGTGGGGCGCCAAACGCTTCCTCTGACGCGCGACTTCATGGTGCCCAGCGACGGATTCGAGCTCCGCTACTTCGACGGCTGCGGCGTGGAAGTCGTGCCCGCCAGCGGGGCATTGCTTACGGCGGAGCAGCGCGCACGCATACGCAGCGTCGCTGTTCGCCTGAACGTTACGCAGCCCGGCCTAGGTGGAGTCTCTGCGGATGTCGTCTCGACGCTCCGCAACCGGGAGGTGTTGCGATGCCCAAGAACGGAATAGCCTTGGTGTCCGTACTCCTGATGCTGGTCGGCACGTTCGCGCTCACCGCTATGCTGTTCTTTTCTTCCTTCATCGACGCGCGAGCGATTTCGAACATCGCCGCGGGTAACGACGCTTTGTACAGCGCAGAGGCCGGGATCCAGCACGTGTGGGCACTGCTCGAGCCCGCACCCGACTTTTCCGCGGTGCTTTCCTGGGTCGGTGGTGAGCCCCCGTTCGGTTCATTGGTGGGATTTCCCCAGCCGCCGCGCACCTATCGCGTCGCCGTCTCGGCGTTGCCTGACGGCAGCCTTCGTGCGGTGTCGGAAGGGACCAGCCATCGGGGTGCGCGTCGCAAGGTCGAGGCGCTCTTCTTTCGCGAGCTCGCGTTTCGACCCGTAGCGGCGCTGACGATCGCTCGAGGCATCCGGCTCGCCGAGATGGGCGGCACCCTCGAGCTCGCGATTCCTGACGAGAACCCAGAGGTGGTGCCGCTCGGGGCGGAGGCCCACGACGACGCCGCAGCGCTTCGCGACGCTCGCGGCGGCGCGGTCGTGGCAACCGTTGGTTCGAGCGGCCTCGCCGAGGCGGCGGCACGATTGAGGGATTCATCCAGCGTGCTCCTCGACGGGCCGCAATCGGCAGGCACCTACGGATCTTCCGAGAGCCCAACGACCGTGCGCTTGGCCGGACAGGCGGACGTCGACGGCGTCGTTACCGTCTCAGGTATCGTTCTCGCGGATGCGCCGCTGCGCGTGCGCGGCCGACTCGAAATCGAAGGCCTCCTGCTGGCTCCTCAGGGCCTCGACGTAGAGGGCGAAGTGGTCATGCGGGGCGCAGCGTGGGTGGCGGGCTCGCTTCGCATTACCTCGCGAGCCGCTCTGCGGATCACGTATGAAAACGCGGTGCTCGACGGCGTGGCTTCGGTCGGTGGAGCCGCCCTGCCTCGAAACGCCCTCCTAGGAGCGTGGCGAGAAGTCTGGTAACCCAGACAGCAGCCAGTGCTGCCGACTCACGTAGAGCTTGATCCCGGCGGGTCAATCGTCGAACTGGCGGGCGCGCAGTTTGATGCTCGGCCGATCGATCATGTAGCCTCGGAGATCCCATGGTGCTCGTGGTCGACGACAACGAAGACAGCCTGCGCATCGTCGAGACGATCTTGCGCTCGGCGGGCTTCGAAGTGAGTGTTGCGCGCGATGGAAAGCAGGGGATCGAGATCGCCGAAGCTTCCGCGCCGGAGTTGATCATCTTGGACATCATGATGCCGGTGATGGATGGCGTCGAAGCCCTCCAGAAGCTCCGTGCCTCGCCGCGAACGTCGCGCATCCCGGTCATTCTGCTCACCGCCAAGGCGCAGGACGAGGACGTCATCGCCGGGTACCAGACGGGAGCCGATTACTACATGACGAAGCCATTCACCGCGAAGCAGCTCCTCTACGGCGTGCGCCTCGTGCTCGGCAAGGCGGACTCCTGAGCCGTCGTTCGGCGGTGTTCATCACGATCGAAGGCATCGAGGGAGGCGGCAAGACTACCCAGGTCGGCCTCCTGGCGTCGGCACTCGAACGAGCGCGACTGCGCGTGCTCGTGACGCGAGAACCCGGAGGCACGGAGCTCGGCGGCGAGGTCCGTTCGCTGTTGCTGAATTCGGGAACCCGATTCGGCCGCTACGCGGAGCTTTTCCTGATCCTCGCCGACCGCGCGGAGCACGTCGAGACCGTACTCCGTCCTGCGCTAGGCGCTGGTGACACGGTGCTGTGCGATCGCTTCTCGGACTCGACCATCGCCTACCAAGCTTACGGGCGCGAGCTGCCGTTGGACGCGGTGCGCGCCGTCGACGCAGTCGCGCGCCAAGGTCTTCTTCCCGACCTGACGTTCGTGCTCGATTGTCCCGTGCAGACCGGGCTCGCACGCACGCGCCGGCGCCGCGGCGACGTCGCAGCGGACCGATTCGAGAACGAGCACGCCGACTTTCACGAGCGCGTCCGTCGGGGCTTCCTGGCGCTGGCTCGCGAAGATGCCTGTCGTGTGCGCGTGATCGATGCCACGCGCCCGGTCGATGCCGTCCACGGAGAGATCCTGGCGACCGTAGCCGAGCGGCAGGGAATCGAGCGACCATGAGCGCAGCTCGTTCCGCGCAGCCCGTGCAGGCCGAGCCGGTGCCGACTTTTTCCTCGATCCTTGGACAGACCCCCGTGGTGGCGATGCTGCGACAGGCGCTCGCGCGCCGCACGCTCCCCCACGCGCTGCTTTTCGTCGGCCCCGAAGGAGTCGGCAAACGCACCACGGCGCTCGCGCTCGCAGCCGAAACGATGTGCACGGCCGGGCTTGGCGAGGCCTGTGGGAGCTGCATCGGCTGTGTCCAAGTGGCGGCGGGCACTCATCCGGATCTCCGCCTCGAGGGATTCGGCGTAGACGAGCGTGGCGAACGGCGCGAGCGGGTCTTGATCGAGCAGGTCAGGGCCGTGCAGGCCTTCCTCGGCGGGCGAGCGCTCAGCGGCCACGGCAAAATCGCCATCTTCGAAGAGGCGCAAGCGCTCACCGAAGACGCCCAGAACGCGCTCCTCAAGACGCTCGAGGAACCTCCGCGCGGGTCTCTCATCGTGCTCGTCTCGCACAATGCGTCGCGTCTCCTGCCGACGGTGCGTTCTCGCTGCCACCGCGCTGCGTTCGCTCCGCTGCGCGCCGAGACGATGCTCGCGATCCTGCGCGAGCGGCTCGGCGTCGGCGCCGAGGACGCGACGTTCCTTTCTCGGAACTCCGAGGGCAGCCTCGCCCTGGCCGCTGATCCAGACTTCGCTTCGCGATGCTCACGAGCGTGCGACCCGGATCCTCGAGGCGGCCCGGTCGGGCAGCTATGGCGACGTGGTTGGCGCCGTTCGCGAGTCGCTCACGACGAGCCGCGGCGCGCCGCTCGAGTTGCGGGTCCTGCTCGGAATCGTGCGGCAGCAGATGCGCGCCAGCGCCGGGATCGTCGAGCGGGAATATTTGACTCCTCCCGGCAAAACAGAGAGTCTCGTCGCTGCATTACGGGCCGCGGAGGCTACCTATGCGGCCGTCGTTGATTTCGGCCGCAATGCCAACCGGGCGCTCGCCGCGGAGCGCATGGCGCTGCGAATCGGCGGTCAGCCAAGCTCATCGAGATGAACGAAACGGCCACGCGACCCCCGGAGCAAACGCACCGGGTGGTGGGAGCGAAATTCAAGGTTGCCGGAGCGATCTACGACTTCGATGCGAACGGGCTCGACGTGTCGGTCGGCGACCGAGTGATCGTCGAGGGCGAGCGCGGCATCACCATGGCGACGATCGCAACCCCGGTGCGCGAGTGGCTTCCCGAAAGCGCTTCGGGACGCCCGCCGCGTGTGCTGCGCCGAGCCGACGATCGCGACTTTCTCCGCGAGGACGAGAACCGGCGGCGGGAGCGGAAGGCCATCGCTGGCTACGCGAAACGATCCTCTCGCGACGCCTGCCGATGAAGCTCGTCAAGGTCGAGTACAATTTCGACGGCTCCAAAGCGACCGTCTACTTCTTCGCGGAGAGCCGCGTCGACTTCCGCGAGCTGGTGCGTGACGTCGCACAACAGCTGCGCATGCGGGTCGAGATGAAGCAGATCGGCGCCCGCGACGAAACCAAGCTCGTGGGCGCGCTCGGCCCGTGTGGTCGCGAGCTCTGCTGCTCTTCGTGGCTGCGGGAGTTTCACGCGATCTCGGTCAAGATGGCCAAGGAACAGGACCTCTCGCTCAATCCCTCGAAGCTCGCCGGCATGTGCGGGCGCCTCAAGTGTTGCCTGCGCTACGAGTACGAAACATACCTGGAGCTCAAGCGTGCGCTGCCGCCGGTCGGCCGCAAAGTGACGTGCGTCAAGGGCGACGGCGTCGTCGTACGCCAGCGTGCCGATGCGCGAGTCGGTAGTGGTCCGTCGCGACGAGGACGGCGCGGAGGTGGTAGGCCACGCTCGAGGATCTAGTCGAGAAGAAGGCGGACTAGGCCTCGTCGAAGCGTCGATGCGCCGCACCTACCTCACGACGCCGCTCTACTACGTCAACGCCGAGCCGCACCTCGGGCACACGTACACGATGGTCGTCGTCGACACGGTCGCGCGCTATACCCGAAGCCGCGGCGTCGAGACCTTCTTTCTCACCGGCACCGACGAGCACGGCGACAAGATCGTCGAGGCGGCGCAGCGGCCGGCGAGACGCCGAAGGCTTACGCGGACCGCATCTCGTCGCTCTTCCGCGCCACCTGGGATGCCTGCGGCCTCAGCTACGATCACTTCATCCGCACCACCGACGCAGCACCATCAGCAATTCGTGCGAGACGTGCTGGCGCGCGTCCACGCGAGCGGGCGACATCTACTTCGGCGAGTAGGCAGGGCTCTACTGCACGGGCTGCGAACGCTTCTACACGGAGAAGGAGCTCGTCGACGGGCAAGTGCCCCGATCACAAGACCGAGCCCCGCTTCGTCAAGGAGGAGAACTACTTCTTCCGCATGAGTCGCTATCAGCAGCGCCTCGCTCGATCACCTGCGCGATCATCCGGACTGGATTCGCCCCGAGCGCTATCGCAACGAGGTCCTCGGCTTTCTGCGCGAGCCGCTCGCAAGATCTCTGTCGATCTCGCGACCGAAGAGCCGCCTCACCTGGGGCATCGAGCTGCCGTTCGACCCGAATTTCGTCACGTACGTGTGGTTCGACGCGCTGCTCAACTACGCGAGCGCCGGCCGCACTTCAGGGCGAGCGCTTCTTCGCCGACTTCTGGCCCGGCGCGGAGCACTTCATCGCCAAGGACATCTTGAAGCCGCACGGCGTCTACTGGCCGACCATGCTGATGGCGGCCGGTCTACCGCTCTACCGACATCTCAACGTGCACGGCTACTGGACGGTCGAGGGCGACAAGATGTCGAAGAGCCTCGGCAACGTCGTCGCACCGCGCGACGATGATCGAGAAGTACGGCAACGACGCGTTTCGCTACTTCCTGCTGCGCGAGAGCGTGTTCGGGCTCGACGCCGACTTCCGCGAGGAGACTCTGGTCAACCGCTACAACGGGGATCTCGCGAACAACATCGGCAACCTGGTGAGCCGCACGCTGTCGATGCTGCAGACGCTACTTCCAGGGCGCAAGTGCCCGACGCCGACTCGCCCCGAGGCGATCGACCGAGCGCTCGAGGAGGCGTTCGCCACGGCGGAGCGCGAGATCGACGAGCACATGACGAACCTGATGCTTCAATCGCGCGCTCGAAGCGCTGCTGCGCGCCACCGATCGCGCCAACAAGTACATCGCCGAGACCGCGCCCTTCACGCTCGCCAAGCAGCCGGCGGAGATGCCGCGCGTGGGGACGATTCTCGCGACACCTCGGCGAGGCGCTGCGTGCGCACCGCCCGCCTCGCCGCGCCGTTCCTCCCCGAGACGGCGGCGCGGATCGCCGACCTGCTCGCGCTCCCCGCCGAGCGCGCTCGGCGGCCCGACGCCCGCCTGGGGACGAGCCTTGCCGGCCGGCCACCGCGTGAAGCCGCCCGCCGCGCTCTTTCCGCGCATCGAGCCGCGGAAGTGATTGCGCTCGTCGACTCGCATTGTCACGTCGGCGAGCCCGAGTACGACGTCGATCGCGATGCCGTACTGTCCAGGGCGCGCGCGAGCGGAGTCACGGCGATGATCGTCGCGGCAGCGGGCGGTACCCTCGAGACCAATCGGCGTGCCGCTGCGATCGCCGAGCGCGAGCCCGATTGCTACGCCGTCGTCGGCATTCATCCCCATGATGCCAGGCTCGTCGACGACCCGATGCTCGAGGCGATCCGAGCGCTTGCGCGACATCCCCGGGTCGTCGGAATCGGTGAAACCGGCCTCGACTTTCACTACGACCACTCCCCACGCGAACGACAAATCGCCGCGTTCCACCATTTCTGCTCCGCTCGCCCGCGAGTGCTCACTCCCCGTCGTCGTGCACAGCCGAGCCGCCACGGACGAGACGGCGACGGCGCTCCGCGAAGAAGGGGTGGGTCGCGGCGTGATGCACTGCTTCTCGTACGGACCCGAGGCCGTGGGCCGCTTTCTCGACCTCGGCTTGTACGTGTCTTTCAGCGGGATTCTCACCTTTCGCAACGCCGCGGAAGTGCGACGAGGCGGCGCGGCGTGTGCCCCTCGACCGACTGCTCGTCGAGACCGATTCGCCCTACCTCGCGCCCGAGCCTCGACGCGGCGGCCGCAACGAGCCGGCGCGTGTCGCAGACGTGGCCCGCGGCCTCGCGGCGACCCTCGGCAAGCCGCTCGAGGAGATCGCCGAGCGCACCAGCGAGAACGCTCGCCGGTTGTTCGCGCTTTCCTGAAGCGCTAGCGCGCCGTGCGGCGCGGCGAGTCCGTCGCCCTCGCGGCATTGGCGGCAGATGCCGTAGAGCTCGAGCCGATGGCGCGTGATGACCGCGCCAAGCTTCTTGGCGATTCGCTCATCGAGCGCATCGATCTCGAAGCTCGAGAACTCGACGATCCGCGCGCAGCGCTCGCAGATGAAGTGATCGTGCGGGTGCTTCTCGCCTTCGGCCGTCTCGTAGCGCGCCTCCCCGTCGTTGAAGTGTCGTTCGACGGCGAGACCGCACTCCTTCAGGAGCCGCAGCGTGCGGTACACGGTGGCGTAGCCCGACGCGCGGGTTCACCTTCTTCACCTCGCCGTAGAGCTCCTCGACGCTGATGTGCCGCCCGGCCTCGAGAAACACGCGCGCGATGTCATCGCGCTGCGACGTCGTCTTGAGCCCGCGCTCCCTAAGCCACTCGCGAAAGCGTTGCAGCGGCCGCGTCAACGAACGCCCTCCTGCGATGACGTCGCTCGCCGTGCTTCACTCGCGTTCGGCGTCGAAGCGCTCGTCCTTGCCGAGTATCCGCCGCAATTCCGGGGACACGTACACTTCGCCGAGATCGCGCCGCGACAGCTCGTCGAGCAACGCCTCCATGCGATTGGCGGCCGGGAGGTCGCGATCGAGGAAGAACAGATTCTGCTCCCGCACCCGGCAGCTGCCGCTGCGCACCTGGTATCCGACTTCGCGAAGCAATCTCTCTTCGCGGACTTCGAAGCCGATACGGGATGCCAGGCTCTTGAGCTCCGCCAGGATCGCGTCGATCTTGTAGCTCGCTCGGCGCGCCGCGTTCGGGCGCTCGCGCTTGGACACAACTCCTATCTAGTCGCCGTTCCGCGCTTTGTAAAGAAAGCGGCTACCCGCGGTGCTTGCCCCCAGGCCTGAGCCGATGCTAGACGCCCCGCTGAAGCGGCCATGATCAAGAACATTCTCGTCGGCATCGACGGCTCGGAGCATTCACGCGCCGGCTACCGAGCACGCGCTGTGGATCGCCGAACGTCTGCACGCCAGCGTGGTCGCGCTGCACGTCATCGACATCGTGTCGATCGAAGGCTCGTTCCTCCACGACATCTCCGGCTCGCTCGGCTTCGAGCCGTACCTCGACTTCTCCTCGAAGATGCGCGAGGTGCTGCAGGAGCGCGGGCGCGCGTTGCTCGCCGAGTTCTCCGAGCGCGCCGCCGAGGCGAACGTGCGCTGCGAGACGCTGATGGACGTCGGCGTCATCGCCAACGAGATCTGCGAGCGCGCCCGCACGGCCGACGTCGTCGTCATCGGCCATCGCGGCGTCAACGAGAAGTTCTCCACCGGTCTGCTCGGCGGCACCGCCGAGAGCGTGACGCGCAAGTGCCCGAAGCCGCTTGCTCGTTTGCCCGACGGAGTGGAAGGGCGGCATCGAGAAGCCGCTGCTCGCCTACGACGGCAGCCAGCGCTCGGCCAGCGCCATGCAGGCGGCGGCCGATTTCTGCGTGACGCTGTCGCTGCCGCTCACCGTCGCTCACGTCGCGCGCGACGAGGCGCCAGCGGCGCCCGCGTCCTCGACGAGGCCAAGCGCTACCTCGCCCCGTACTCGCTGCAGACGACGTTCGCCTGTCTCTCCGGCCACGCCCCGAGCGATCGTCGCCACGCTCCGATCCGACGGCCACGACCTGCTGTTCATCGGCGCCTACGGCCACAGCCGCATCGTCGAGATGGTGCTCGGCAGCACGACGGAATACGTGCTGCGCAATGCGCCGTGCCCGATATTCCTGAACCGGTGACCTGGCACCGCGACGTGCTTCGAAAAACGTAGCGGGAGCCCCGGCCCTAGCCGAGCGGGCGGACCTAGAGCTTTTGCCGCCCGCGCAGCCGCCCGATCCGCTCTTCGAGCCGCACGATGCTCTTCTCGATGCGCGTCAATTCCTGCTGTACGGCCGGCAACGAGGTGAATCGCTCCAGCGACGTCTTGACGCGTTCGTCGATGCGCTTCTGCAGCGCTTCGATCTGACGCTGCGGCAACGTCAGCAGATCGTCGAGAAGCGCCTTGCCCTGAGGCGCTCCGCGACCCGACCAGCTCCTGCACGCGCCTGCCGGCCTTTTCGCCAATCGAGCCGATCGCTTCGATGCCGCGATCGACGCGCGTGGCGATGTCCTGCAGCGTCGCTTCTCCGTGCTGGATGATCTTGCGGAGAATCGGCAGCGGCAAGAGGCCCGTGTTTGCGCCGCTCCTCTTCGAGAATGATCTGCGCGAAGGTCACCGCGGTCAGATCCTCGCCGCTGTCGTTGTCGAGCACGCGGACTTCTTCGCCCTGCTTCACCAAGGAAGCGATCACTTCGAGAGTCACGTAGCGACTCTCCTGGGTGTCGTAGAGCTTGCGGTTCCCGTAGCGCTTGATGAGACGCGACATGAAGGATCGTTCCCGAGGGGTCAGCCCGGCAGCACGCGGATGAGCACCGTTCGCGTCCGGGGCCCATCGAACTCGCATAGGTAGATCGCCTGCCACGCGCCGAGCACGAGCTTGCCGTTCTCGACGAACGCCATCGCCGAGCTGCCCATCAGGCTCGCGAGGATGTGCGCCGCCGAGTTGCCTTCCGCGTGGAGGTATTGGCCGGCGGCGGGAACGGTCCGTTCGAGCGCTTGCAGCAGGTCGAGGCGAACGTTGGGATCCGTGTTCTCATTGATCGTGATGCCTGCGGTCGTGTGCGGCACGAACAGGTGGCAAACGCCGCTCATGACGCCGATCTCCCGCAACACCCGGCTCACCGAAGCGGTAACGTCAACGACTTCGCGGGGCCCAGTCGTCTCGACCTTGATTTTATGCATGGCGTCGAAAGCTGCGCCCGGCTACCACATGGGGTACAGGCCTTCAAGCAACCCCGGCGCCATCCGACTATCGTGGAGCCAACCGCACGAGCAGGAGGCCTGTGTTCTCGCGCCAGATCGATGCGGGAGGGCTTTCGTCCACGACGGTGGCACCGACTCGCTGTGCGACGGAGAACGCCTCCCAATCTTTCTGCCAGACGAGAGCCCACCCCGGCCGGTCGATGGCCTCGAAGGAACCCCGCTCAACGGGCACGTGCCGGCGCAGATAGTAGAGCACTGCAAGGTCCGGCGATTGGTAGAAGGCGAGCGACGCACTTCCCACGGCGGCAGCTACCCGCTGCGAGAACGGCGCGAAGGATGCGAGCTTGGATACGAGGTGCGGAATCGTAGCTCCTGCGGCAGCCGTCGCCAGCACGATCGATACCCCGATGACCGCATACAACTCCCTCCAGCGTGCTCGCAAAGTCGCGACCGCGAGCCCGAGCGCTGAGCGCGGCGCAAACGAGGATCACGGCGCCGTGCGGGTAGCCGACCGCCGCGAGTATCCTGGGAACCAGCACCCGATCCTGGGGATGATGAAGCCACGGAACGATCCATCGCCATGGCTCCATACCGGACCGCCAGGCCGCCAAAAGAACGCCGAGGCTAGCCAAGAGCACCGCGCTCGCCCAGCCAGCCGTGCGTAACGCAAATAGGGCTCGACCTTTAGGGCATTCGAGCAACACTGCGAGCTGGCGCCCGATGAGAAGAGCCGCCGCCGGATAAAGCGGTAGAACGTAGTTTGTGCGTTTTCCAGACGCCATCGTGCAAACCGAGAAGACCACCACGACCCAGGTCAAGAGGTAACCAGGGAGACCATCAGCCGTGAGACGCTCGCGATAACTTCGGTAGAGAGCTTGGGGAAGCGCCAAGCTCCACGGCAGCATCCCGGTGAGAATCATCGGCCCATAGAAGAACCAGGCGTGGCGGCGGCTCGGGCCGCCGTCTGCGCTGGGAAGAAACCGCAGCAGGTTCTCGACCACGATCTGCTTGTGGAAGAACGCGAATCCCTCTCGAGCAAAAGCGGCCGCATACCAGCTGCCGGCGACCCCGATGAACACGGCGGCGGCAAGCAGAGGCAAAGGCCGCAGGCGTTGCCACGCGCCGCGTCGCCAAATCTCGATGATGAGAACGAGTGCGACCAGTGCCGCTCCGGCGAAGCCCTTCGCCAGCGAGGCCGCCCCGGTCACTGCAGCAAGCGTGAGCAGCGTGCGCACACGCCCCACACGGAGCCAGCGCTCGCCGAGCAACAGAGCGGCGGTGAGCAGGAACGTGAACGTCGCATCGGTTCGGGCCGTCGTCGCCCACTTCACCCACTCCGGCGAGGTTGCGAGCACGACGGCGGCGACGGCTCCCGCGAGCGGCTGCCAGCGGCTCGCTCCGACCGCGTAGACGAGGGCAACGCCACCTGCTGCGGCGACAAGTGATGGCAGCCGGGCGGTGATCTCGTCGACGGCTCCGGTCAGCGCCGAGAGAGCTCCTACGATCCAGTGGTAGAACGGAGGCTTGGAGGGGATCAGCTCTCCATTCACTCGCGGCAGAATCCAATCACCGCTCTGCACCATCTCCCAGGCGACGAGCGCCTCCTGGGATTCGGCCGTGTTCGAGAACGGCACACGAGCCCCCGGCAAGTAGATGGCGAGAGCAATGGCAAAGGTCGCTAGGCAGCGAACCACGCCGGCGCTGTGTACTTGCTTCTCGAAGCGCGTACAAATGCCAGGGCGTGTCGGCCTGGGAAAATCCGCGGCCGAGGTACCGCTGGATCGCGGCCCTCGTGCTCTCCCTGACGGCGCTTGCGCTCTATCTGCCGGCACTCGGCGACGGCGACTTCGTCGGCGACGACGAGGCTCTCGATGCCGGCGTAGTCTCCGAGATGTACCGAACGGGAGATTGGCTGTTCCCCGAGTTCAACGGCGAGTACCTGCCTCCAAAGCCGCCGCTCTTCTACTGGGCGGGGGCCCTTGCCGCCGAGTTCTACGGCGGGGCCGATGAGCGGAGCACGCGACTACCCTCGGCTCTGGCTGGCGCCGCCACCGTTGGGCTGACCGTTGCGGCCGCCACGCCGGTGGTCGGCCTCGGGACGGCCGTGCTCGCCGGCTCGATGCTCGCCACGATGCCTATCGTCTTCGGTGAGTCGCGCGTCGCGCGATGCGACATGCTTCTCACGCTGATCGTCAGCGCCTGCCTATTTCTCATCATGCCCGGGCGCGCGCGGCCGGTCGCAGCCGCCGAGCGCTGGATCTTCTGGTTCTTGCTCGGTTTGGCGGCGATCACCAAAGGAGGCGCTGGGGTTGGGCTCGTGGTCGCCGTGGCGCTGATAAGCGCCGTCCTCGAACGGGACACGAGCAGTCTGCGCTCCCTCTTGGACCGCTCGATCCTCGCCTTCGTCGTGGTCGGGACGACCTGGTACGTACTCGCGTCGCTCCATTGGGGTCATCGGTTCGTCGACGAACAAATCCTCGGCGAGAACCTCCGCCATATCCTCGGCGGAGGCGGAATCTCCGACAGGGGCGCGGCGGTGAAGCCGCTCACCGAGAGGCTCACCTACTATCTGACTCATCTTCTTCAGCTAGCGCTCCCGTGGAGCCTGCTACTGCCAGCGGCACTCCTCGCTGCGTGGCGGGGATCGCCCGAGATGAAGGGCTCCAAGTTCTTCGTGGTATGGCTCGCCGCCGGGTTGACGTTCTTCACGGCGGCACGTCGGAAGAGTCCGTACTACCTGCTTCCGCTCATGCCGGCGATAGCCATCCTCTGTGCGATGTGGCTCTTTCCTAGGCTGCGAAGCTCTGCCGCAGGCGCAGGCCTGAAGCTCGACGGCGCGAGCCGCAAGTTGGCACTGGCGGTAGCGGCGGCCGTCGCCGGCGCGGTAGGCCTCGCCAGCTTCCTCGGGCCCTCGTGCGAAGCGCGCGCCGTGGCGCTCGCCTTGCGTCATCGACCCTTGTTGACCCTGGTCGCCGTAGTGCTCGTCGGCGCCGGCCTCCTCGGCCTCACGGCCGCGCTGCGTCAGCGGCGTTGGGCGGCCGGTACTGCCGCCCTCTTTGCGGGTCTCTTCGGCTCCTTTTGGATAGTCGACGTCGCCCGCGGCGCCATCGACTCGTGCGTCACGTTGCGACCCTTGGCCGATGCGGTGCGCACCCGCGTAGATCCTGACGTTTCAGTCTTCTTCTTCCGCGAACCGCTTCCCGCCGTCGCGCTGTACGCGCAGCGGCTCATCCCGACGCTACGCGACCCGAGTACGCGCCCCGGGCGCCCCTTCTATCTGATCGTCCCCGAGTCGCTCACGAGCGAAGTGCCCAACGACTGGGCTGGCGTGGCGGAAACCGTGGCGGAGACTCGCGGCCGGGCATTCACCAGCGCACCGATGAGGGTGCAGCTGCTCCGAGTGCCGCCCGCTATGGAATCAGCGCGATGATGTCGCGGTCGGTTCCTTCAGCCCACCGCAATGCGCGCGGAAGCCTCGAGCGCTCTTCGATCGCCGTCACTTTCGGCAGCCGCGCGCGCACCTTGCCTTCGAAACGCCGCTTGGTGAGAACGATCGTGCGGGGGGCGGCTTCGACGAACGCGGCGACCCGGGCTACCTCGGCGATCGGGATCACCGTCGCCTCCGTGCCCGTGCGAAAGTAGTAGCCGGCACTCGGCGGCGCGCCGCAGATCAGGATCTTCCAGCTCATCCATGGCGCATGCGATTCGGCATAGCTCCGGACTTCGCCGGCAAGGAGACGCTGGCCGCCTTGATGGAAGCCCTTAGGGACGACGATTCCAAACCAAATGGCCATCACGCCGAGCATGGCGACGACGCCCCTGCCGCACGCCGATTCGAGACTAGGCGGAGCTTCGGCGCGGACCCAATCGGCGATCAGCAAGACCACGAACGGCACCAACGGTAGGATGTAGTAGGATCGTCGCGAGCCGCTGGCGGTTAGGAACACGAATACCAGCATGCATGCGGAGGCGAGTTGGCGCGACGAGGGGCTCACTTCATGCCAGTGGCGCAGTAGGCGCCAGATCGTAAACGGCAGAAGGACGGCCCAAGGCAGCAAGAACAGCGGCAGTTGGAGCAGGTATGTGTATACCGGCGCTTGATGGTCGAACGGGTCGAAGTAGCGCACCGCGTTCTCGCGGAAGACCATCGCCAACCCGCTTTGAAAATACGACGAAGGCTGGGTCATGGCGGAGCCGAGAAATGGTGCGAAGTACACGGCCATGCCGACGAGGGCGGCCGGCACGATCGAGAATCGAACGAGATCTCTCCACCGGGCTTGCTGGAGTGCGTCAGGGGCGATCACCAGGGCCGGGATCGCGGCGCCGATCAAGCCCTTCGTCAGACAGGTGAGGGCGACCAGCACGAAGAAGACGACGAAGGCGAAGAACGTCGGTCGATCGCGGCGCTCGAAATACCAGGTCACGGCCGCCAACGTGCCCGCGACGTTGAGCAGGTCGGCGCTCGCCACGCGCGACCAGAACACGAACATGTAGCAGGTAGCGAGCAGGAAGCCGGCGATGAGGCCTGTGTGGCGGTCGAATCGCCCAGTACCGAGCCGATAGACCAGCCAGACCGAGAACAGACCAGCAAGGGCAGACGGAGCGCGGAGCGCCGTCTCGTTCAGTCGTCCGATGGCTCGGGCAACGGCGATCGCCAACCAGTAGGACAGCAGGGGCTTGTCGTAGTACGCCTCGCCGTACAGGTACGGGTGCAAATAGTCGCCGGTCTGAATCATGTGCGCGCAGACCCCTGCCCAGCGACCCTCGAGGGTCCAGAGCTCTGCGGCGCCGAGTTTCAGGAACAGGACGGCCGCGGTCGCACCGAGCAGCAGGGCGACACTACCGGATTCTCCCCACAAGTAGCGCTTGAGGGTCACGACAACTGCCTGAATACGATGGCCGTCCGCGCTTGACTAGCGGTGGGACGCCTGTCAGACGAGCGCCTCGGTTTCCGTATCTCGATTTCGACCCGATGGCGATCATTCTCGACGCGCGCCGGCCTGGGAGGTCTCGGGTGGCAAATGTGAGCCCGCATGGGCAGCAAAGGATGCTGGGCGCGGCCATCATCGTGGCGTTGGTGCTGGCATTCGCCCGCACTGACGCAACCGCGGCCGGTGACGGAGACGCCTCGGCGCCCTCGACACGCTCCTCCGGGATCTTTTCGCCCCAGGAGCTTTCCTTCAAGTTCGCCTACGGGATGGGCAACAAGGAGTCGCTCGATTTCTACACCTTCGGGCCGCGCGTTGCGTACGATCTTCCCCACTTCGTACCGGCGATCTTCGGAAACCATATCCGGCTGGCGATCGAGATGTTCGGCTCGATCATCAACGGCGACAATCATCCACGGGATGGTGAGTTCGCGTTCAGCCCGCTGATCTTCAACTACCGCTACGATACCGGAGGTGCGTTCGTTCCGTTCATCGAGGGGGGCGGGGGCATCGTGCTCACCACGCTCGACGAGATGAACCTCGGTGGACCTTTCGAATTCAGCTCCCAGGGAGGCGGAGGATTTCATTGGTTCTTCAATCGGAACCACGCCGTGACGTTCGATGCTCGCTACCGCCACATCTCCAACGCAGGCATCAAGAGCGAGAATTCGGGGCTGAATACGCTCTTCGTGGGCATCAGTCTCGGCCTCTTCCCCGATCGGTAGTGACCGGTCCAGCAGCCGCGGCGTAGCGCGTGCCCGGCGCCGGCGGCAGCCAGGGCCGAGCGTTCCAAGTTGGCTCGGCGGGTTCAACTCATGCTCGGGATCATGAATCTCGCAGGGATGGTGCTCGGGGGGGGCGCCGAGACGCTGTGGCTTCGTCGACGCGGCCCAGCGCCGCATCAATTCCCGCCGCCAGTGTTTCGACGAGCGGCGGAAACATGAGCTCGTAGTGGTTCCCTGCGATCACCACGCGTTCGACGGAGGCGGAGGTGCAAGCCTGCCAGACCTCCCCATTTCCCCCCTCGTCGCGCCTGCGTTCCCAGACGAAGAGGGGTGCTCGGATGCGGGTAGGCACGAAACCTTCGACCAGCGCGACGTGGGCCTCGAAGAGCGAGAAGTAGCGGTCGATCATCGCCGGCGAGAGCTCCGGGGCGAGGTGGCCACGCTCGCGAAGCCACTCGACGATGGCGCGGCCACGCTCGGGTAGCGGCGTCGCGAGCACCCGCTGCGAAAGCGTCGCGGCCTCCCGCGCAAGCTCGGCGGGCTCGAGCGTGCGCACCACCGATAGCTCTCGCGCCAGCGTACCGTACATGTCGACGATGTGGCTCCGCACGTAGGCATCGGTACGACTCCCCGGATTCGTCAAGCGAAGGTCGGAATCGATCAAGCCGACGAACGTAACTCGCTTGCCCCTCTCCTCGAGCGCTCTCGCAACGGCGAGCGCCAAGAGCCCACCGAGCGAAAATCCGACGAGGCGATATCCGGCTGGTGCCGAGCGTGCGCCGATGGCCGCGGCATACTCCTCCGCCAGCGCCGCGATCGACGAGTGCTCCTCGAGGCCGTCGTAGAGAGCACGGGATTGAAGCCCGTGAACGGCGACGCCGCAGGACAGCCGCTCGGCCAGGTTCTTGTAGATGTTGGCGAGGCCTCCCGCCGGATGCACGCAGAAGAGCGCTGCTTCATCGCTCCCGGCACGCAACGTCACGACCCGACCCTCCGACGCCGCGGCTGCTCCTGCCGGCGAGGACCGCTCCGCCGCCATGAATGCCGGCGAAGCAACGACGAGGGCAAGGAGAGCGGTCGCCAAAGTTTCGATCGTGGCTTCCCCGGACAGCTTGCCCGACTGCAGCGCCACGCCGACTTGCGCTTCCAGGCGGTTCACCAGCTCGAAAGCCATCAGCGAGTCGACGCCGAGCTCGGCGAGCGGTCGTCGCGTGTCGAGCTTCGCCGCCGCCGTGCGCAGCACTCGCGCAACTTGGTCTCGAACGTGATTCACGAGCAGGCTCGGCCGTTCCTCCGGCGCCGCATCGAGTACGATCTCGCGAACGCTGCGCCCGTCGCTTGCGGTCTCGCCCACGGCGCCTTCGACGAGAGCGGCAAAACGTGGTGCCCTGGCCACGCCGGGAAGAAAGCTCGCCCAGCGCTGCCAGTCCACGCGCACGACGCCGACCTGTGCGGCGCTCCCGCGCAAAAGGCGCCCCAGAATCTCGAGCGCCTGTCGCGGCGCGATGCCGAGGATCCCCTGCCGGCTGAGATGCCTCTCCACGTGCTCGTGGCGGGCGACATAGCCGACCTCGCTCAGCTGACCCCAATTGATCGCGAGCGCGGGCAAGCCGAGCGCCCGACGATAGTGGGCGAGCGCATCGAGGAAGCTGTTGGCGGCGACGTAGTTTCCCTGGGCGGGAGCGCCCACCATGGAGCTCACCGATGAGAAGAGCACGAAGAAGTCGAGTGGCTCCTCGAGGGTGTGGACATGAAGGTTCCAAGCCCCGTGCATCTTCGGCCGCATGACGCCGCGGAAGCGCCGGACGTCGAGCTCCCTGAGAACCCCGTCGTCGAGCACCATGGCGGCATGTACGACCCCGCGAAGCCTCGGCATCGAGCGCGCGAGGCGCCGCATGAGGCGCGCCACGGCTTGCTCGTCCGCGACATCGAGCTTGGCGACCACCACGCGTGCTCCGCGGCGGCGCAACGAGCGAACCGACGCGCGGGCCGCGGCCGTAGCCGCGCCGCTGCGTCCGGCCAGCACGAGGTGGCGAGCGCCGTGCTCGACCATCCATTCGGCCACTGCGAGCCCGAACCCACCGAGACCGCCGCTCAGCAGGTACGTGGCGTCGCGTGCAAAGCGCGTAGGCGCCGGGCTTGCTTCGATCCGCGACCCCACCAACGGATCGTCCATCGACAGCACGACTTTGCCGACGTGCTCCGCCTTGGCGACCGATCGAAACGCGCTGACCGCCTCCGTGATCGGCAGCGTGCGGTGCGGCAGCGGGGTGAGCTCGCGCGCCGCGAAGCGCGCGAGGATCCGCGCCACCAGCGTATGGACGAGATCGTGCTGATCGCGCATGACCTGCGGGAGGTCGATGACGAACATCGAGAGGCCGCGTTTGAACGGGCGCAGGCCGACGCGCGTATTCTGATAGACGTCCCGCTTGCCGATCTCGAGGAAGCGGCCGTGCGGGGCCAGCGCCGAGAGTCCCTTGGTGATGGCTTCGCCGGCCAGTGAGTTCAGAACTAGATCGACTCCGCGCCCACCCGTCGCCCGGAGAATCTCGTCGGCGAAGGAGAGTCCGCGAGAATCCATGACGTGATCGACGCCGAGCGCCCGCAAGAGCTCTCGCTTGCCCGCGCTTCCGGCCGTGGCGAAAATCTCCGCCCCTGCGAGTCGCGCAACCTGGAGCGCCGCAAGGCCCACCCCGCCGGTCGCGGCGTGGATCAGCACGCGCTCGCCCGGCCGCACGCGGCCCAGTTGGTGAAGCGCGTACCACGTGGTGAGAAACGCCACCGGGATGGTCACCGCCTCCTCGGCCGTCAACCCGGGCGGGCGGCGCATCACCCAGCGTGCGCTCACCGTGAGGTGCGAAGCGAAGCAGCCAGCGCCCATTGCCATCACGTGGTCGCCTTCGCGCCAGCCATCGACCCCGGGCCCGAGCGCGACGATTCGCCCTGCGCATTCGTCTCCGATGAGCAGATCCTCGTCGCCGAGAATCGGGTAGATCGCCAGGGCCTTCATGACGTCGCGGAAGTTGATGGCCGCCGCGTCGACCTCGATCTCGACTTCCCCGCGGTCCGGACGACGGCGTGGTCGGCCGCGCAAGCGCAGACGGTCGAGCGAGCCCGGCGATGGCATCTCCAACCGGTATGCCCCGGGTCCCCGCGAGGTGCGCATCTCGCGGTCGACGGAACCATGCGACAACCGGCTCGCGTACCGTGCGCCATCGCGCCAGGCCACTTCCTGCTCGCCGCCGTCGCAGCGGAGCTCAGCGAGGAGACAAGTGGCGTCTTCGGCGCCCGTCCCCGGATCGAGGTCGATCATGCGGCAGCGTACGCGGCGGTGCTCGTTTTGGATCACGCGGCCGAGCCCCCACAGGGGCGCCTGCGCCGGTGCCGTGACGCGGCCGTCATCGCCTGCGGGTTGTGTGCCTCGCGTCACGAGCCACAGGCGCGGGGGCTCAGCCGCTGTGCCATCGAGTGCCTGGACCAAGTGTAGAGCGGCGTGGCAGCCGAGCGTCTCAGACTCCTCAAGGCTTCGCGAAGTCGTCAGGGTCGCGGGCGCTGAATCGAGTCCCCAGAGGTGCACGATGCCAGTCGGCGGGGGGTCGAGCTCCGAAAGGAGGTGGCGGATCCCCTCGCGCGAGCCCGGAGCGATCTCGAGCCGGTGAGCGCCAGCGCCGCGATCACCCGGCCCGGCAAACGCCAGGGTGACCCGGTCCCCCTGCGCCTCTAGAAGAGTAGCGAGCTTGGCGGCGAGTCCTCCTCGATCCGCGAGCAGCAGCCAGTGGCCGCTGCGATCTGCAGCGGGGACCTCGATCACCGCGGCCCCCCGTGGGCGCTCTGGCAGCGGCGCTCGCGCGACGAACACGCTTTGCCCGGACCGGCGCGGCGCGAAGACGTCGCCGAGTGCCTCGACGTCGATGAATCCGGCGAGCGCGATCGAACGCCGCCAACGTGAGCGATCCAGCAACGCATGCGAGCGACGGAGCTCCTTGTCCTGGAAACGCCACCAGCCCGCCGTCAGCCCGAACACCAGATCGACCCAGCGCGTCGCCCGGTCGATCTCGAGGAGGACGAGAAGGCCTCCGGGGGCGAGCAGCGCCCGCAAGTGTGCAAGCGAATCCTCGATGCGAGCCGTCGCGTGCACCGCATCGGAGGCGATCACGATGTCAAACGAGTGATCCTCGAAGCCTTGCGCCGCCGGCGACTTTTCGAGGTCGAGCGCGCGGCAGCGAACAAACGGGCGGTCGAAGAACCTTTGTTCGGCGCGCGAAAGGAAGTGGGGAGACACGTCGGTGAAGACGTATTGCGTTCGCTCCGCCGGAACTCGCGGCAACACGTGAGCCGTCAATCCGCCCGTGCCTGCACCGACTTCCAAGATGCGCACCGTCCGAGACTGAGGAACGTCGCGGACCGCGCGGCTGATTGCCGCAGCGATCGCGCGATTGTAGTCGGCGAACGAGGGAGCATCCTGATAGAGCTCCTCGAGAGCAGTCAGCGATCCACCGGGAGCGATGACGGCGAGCGGGTCCAGCTCTCCGCGAAGGATTGCGGGAAGCGCTTCACCGCAGCGGCGGATGAGCGTCAGCTCGGGAAGCAGCGCGGGGAACCGCGTGAGGATCGTACGCCAGAGCATGCCGCAGTCGATCTCCGCAAGCGCGCGCCGAAGTCTCCAACGCTCCCGCACGTGTACGAGAGCGCCGTCATCGGCGAGGCAATCGAGATGGCGCCGGAGAAGGGACCGGTGCTCGGGCGCGATGCCTAGGCGCGCGGCGAGCGACTCCGTGGTCCACGCCGCGCTCGCGCGTGGACGCCAACCGAGAGCACGGAGAGCTCGAACGACATAGCCGGCGCAAAGCGCGTCGATCTGCGCCTCGACGCTAAGGAAGCGCGCCCGTAGACCCGCTCTTCGCTGGCGCCGCTTGAGGACTGCTGTCGCTTGACTGGCAATCGCGCGGTTCGAGGGCAGAAAATCTGTGGTCTGGGGGGTGATGGCTCGGCCTGCTAGCGGCGCCGGCTGCCAGCGGGATTCATAGATCCACGACTTGGGATCGTCGGAGCCGCCATGCCGCATCACCGCGCGGCAGCAAAAACCCGCGATCTCGACCAGCACCTCACCCGACTCGTCGAGGAGCACGAGATCCCCGACGATCGAGTTGCCCGCCCGTTCGACCAGCCGTGCGTGACTCCAGGCGGGGGGCTTCGCGAGAGAGCGAATTCGGATTCGTTCGATGTGGACGGGAAGATAGAGCTCGCCGCTCTCCCCGGACGACCTCTGCGGCAAAGTCGCCGAAAGCGCCTGAAAGCAAGCGTCGAGGAGCACCGGGTGCAGCTGATACCGCAGCCGCTCGCGGGTCATTGCCTCGATCGAGCGCAAGCTCGCGAGCGCTTCGCCGTCACGTCGCCATAACCGGTCGATGCCTCGGAAGGCGGGACCGAAATCGAGCCCTACCTCACGCAAGCGGCGGTAGAAATCGCTCGCCCCCACCCGTTCGCCGCACCGGGCACGCAGCGGCGCCAGCACCGTCGCTTCGACAGGCGCGGGGTCGGCCCACGGGCGGAGCTTGCCGGTGCAGTGCGTGACCCACGTCGTGCCGTTCGCTGCCGAGCTCGAGATCGCAAAGGTCGCCTCGTCAGGCTGAAACATGGTCTGCAGGCGCGGTGGCTCGTCGGTCTCCGGCACCACGAGCGCGCGCTGGAAATCGACGTCTTCGAGCATCCACGGCGGGCTTCCGAGGCGCCCCTCGGCGAGCTCCAGCGCGAGTTCCACGTAGCCGGCAGCGGGAAAGACCACATGATCCTGAACCCGGTGATCGAGCAGGTACGGCATCGCCTGCTTGTCGAGCCAGCCTTCCCAAGCGGGCACTGCCGTGTGCAGGGCACGGCCGAGGAGCGGCGGAGTAGGCGGATCGAGGCGCCGCCGGCGGCTCTCTTCCGATTCGTGCCAGAAGCGGTCTCGCCGCCACGCGTAGGTAGGGAGCGTTACTCTCGCTCGAGCGCGGTCAAATACGCCTGGCCAGGAAACCGCGATGCCGCAAGTGTGGAGCTTGCCGAGCGAGCCTAGGAGAGTTGCTCGCTCGTCTTCCATGCGCCGCAACGATGGCAGCACGAGACCCGAGATGCCGCGCTCGCGAAGGCACTCGACAATCGGCGTGGCCAGCGCTGGATGGGGGCCGACCTCGAGAAAAATCCGCCAGCCGCGATCGATGAGCCTGCCGATCGCCGGCGCGAAGCAGACCGTCTCGCGAACGTTTCTCCACCAATATCGCGCATCGAGCTCCTCGCCGTTGATCTCTTCCCCGGTGACGCTGGAGATCATCGGGACTCTCGCGACCACGCCCTGCGAGCTTCCGAGGGCCCCGAGGAGATCGTCTCGGATCGAATCCATCTGCGGACTGTGGAACGCGTAGTTGACTTGCAGGAAGCGGCAGAAAACCCCGCGTGCATCGAGCTTTCGCCGGATCGCCTCGAGCGCGTCGCGCTCTCCGGAGAGCGTCACCGAGGTCGGACCGTTGATCGCACCGAGCGAGACGCTGTCCTCGTATGGGTGGATCTCCTGCTCCGCGTCGTCCGGATCGAGCTGCGCCGCGAGCATCCTGCCGGAGCTAGGCGCCAGCCCCATCGATCGGCCGCGCTCGAAAATGACCCGCGCCGCTTCGCGCAGGTCCAGCGCCCCCGCAACGTGCGCTGCCGCGACCTCACCTACGCTGTGGCCGACGACTGCCGCGGGCCGGATTCCCCATGACTCCCAAAGCGCGGCCAACGCCACCTGCACCGAGAAGATCGCGGGCTGCGCGATCGCCGTCTCGGCGAGCCGAGAGTCGCGCTCATCGCGCCGGAGCTCCTCGACGAGTCTCCAGCTCGAGCGCTCGGCGAGCAATCGATCGCACTCGGCGATCTTGTCGCGAAATACCGGCTCATCGCGCAGCAACCGTCTACCCATCGCCCACCACTGTGGTCCCTGACCGCAGAACACGAAGGCGACACCGGTCCGAGCTTCATCTCGCGGCTGAGCGACAGCAGTAGCGAGGGCGTCCTCGCTCGCGGTCACTTCGCCGATGCGCTCGATCATCTCGTCATGCGAGCCGCCGACGAGGGCGAGGCGCTGCTCGTGGTGGGAGCGTGACGTCGCGGCGCTCCAGCAAATGTCCTCGAGAGGGGCTCTGCGCCCCTCGGCCGATCCGAGGAAGCTCGCGTACTTCTCCGCCAGCGAGCGTAGCGCCTCGGCCCCGCGAGCCGAGATCGTCAGCAGTTCGGCACGCGCGGCGTCCGGTGCGGGGCGCGCGCGGCGTGGCGACGGCTTCGGCAGCGCCTGGAGGACTGCGTGCGCGTTGCTGCCTCCGAAACCGAAGGAATTGATGCCGGCCACGACCTCACGGCCGTTGTCATCGACTGGTCGGAGCTCTTCGGCGCGAATCGGTACGCGGAGTCTCAGTGCTTCGAAATCGATGCTCGGATTCGGCGCACGAAAGTGCAGGTTGGGCGGGATCTCGCCACGGTCGAGCACGAGCGCGAGCTTTATGATGCCGGCGATGCCGGCGCCCGCTTCGAGGTGGCCGATGTTGGTTTTCACCGAACCGACGATACAAGGCGCAGCGGCCGACCGGCCTGGGCCGAGCGCCTCACCGAGAGCGCGTGCTTCGATCGGATCACCGATCGGTGTGCCGGTGCCGTGCGCCTCGACGTAGCGGATCGACGCCGGATCGACGCCGGCGCTGCGGCAGGCGGCGCTCACCAGTGCCGCTTGCGCCGCCGCGCTCGGCAGCGTCAGACCGTTCGTGCGACCGTCCTGGTTCGCCGCGGTACCACGGATCGCCGCGTAGACGTGGTCGCCGTCACGCTGTGCCGCGGACAGCGGTTTCAGCACGATGACACCGGCGCCCTCGCCGCGAACGAAGCCATCCGCTGCCGCGTCGAAGGCACGACAACGGCCAGTCGGCGACAGCATGGACATGCGGCTGAAGGCGAGGAACGGCATCGGCGCCAGCAGCGCGTTGACGCCGCCGACCAGCGCGAGCGAGCTCGTGCCGTTCCACAGGCTTTCGCAAGCGAGGTGCACCGCGACCAGCGAAGAGGAGCACGCCGTGTCGACGGCGAGGCTCGGACCACGCAGATCCAGGCAATAGGAGATGCGGTTGGCGGCGATGCTCAGCACGCCGCCCGTGGTGCTGTAGATGTCGATGTCGCTGCGCTCGTCGGGACTCGATTGCAGCAGCTCGTAGTCGTGAGTCGAGACGCCGACGAACACTCCGGTCGGCGAGCCGCGCAACGCCCCGGCGACCTGACCGCCGTCTTCCAGCGCCTCGCACGCGGTCTCGAGCAGCATCCGCTGCTGCGGATCCATGAAGACCGCCTCCCGCGGCGAGATGCCGAAAAATCCTGGATCGAAGCGGTCGACGTCGTCGACGAACCCGCCCCAGCGACTGATCGATTTGCCGACTCGACCCGGTGTCGGATCGTAGTAGGCGTCGGCGTTCCAGCGATCGGCGGGAACTTCCCGAACGGCGTCGACGCCGCTCGACAGCAGCCGCCAAAACGCGTCGGGACCGAGCGCGCCGCCCGGAAATCGACAACCGATGCCGATGATTGCGATGGGTTCTCTGCTCAAGATCTAACTTTCCTCTACGAAGGAACGTAAGGCTCGGTCGGCCCCGCGAGGGGCGCTCTCGGGTCGTTCCGTCCGTTCCTCGCTCGCCGCTGGCCCAATAGTGCGTTCCGTGGCGATTTCCAATATACATCCCCTCGCCGCTCGGACCTTGCTTCGCGAAAGCCCCGCGTACAGAATCCCCGGATCGCCAGCCGGCGCGTCGCGTGAACCCACAGAATTCAAGGAGGTCATCATGAAGGAGCAGCTCAAATTCTACATCGGCGGCCGTTGGGTCGAGCCGGTCGGAAAGAAGACGATCGACGTCGTCAATCCGGCCACCGAAGAGGTGATCGGACGGGTGACGCTCGGCACCGCGGAGGACGTCGACAGGGCCGTGGCCGCTGCCCGCAAGGCGTTCGAGACGTTTTCGCAGACGACGAAGCAGGAGCGCGTCGCGTTGATCGAGCGCATCCAGGGTTGCTATCAGGAGCGCCTCGGCGACCTCGCGGAGACGGTGACCCTCGAGATGGGAGCGCCGAAGTGGCTGGCTACGGCGGCCCAGGCGCCCGTTGGGTTGGCACACATCGCCCAGACTCTCCAAGTGCTCAAAGGTTTCGAATTCGAGGAGCAAAGAGGCACGACCCGCATCGTCAAGGAACCCGTCGGCGTGTGCGGCTTCATCACGCCGTGGAACTGGCCGATCAATCAAGTGATGTGCAAGGTGATGCCCGCCCTGGCGGCCGGCTGCACGATGGTTCTGAAGCCAAGCGAGATCACGCCGCTGAACGCGATCATTCTCACCGAGATCTTCGACAAGGCGGGGGTACCCGCCGGCGTATTCAACCTCGTCAACGGCGACGGGCCGACGGTCGGCGCGGCGATCGCGTCGCATCCCGGTATCGACATGGTCTCGTTCACGGGTTCCACCCGGGCCGGCGTGCAAGTTGCGAAGAACGCCGCAGACACGGTCAAGCGCGTGACCCAGGAGCTCGGCGGCAAGTCGGCGAACATCATCCTCGAGGATGCCGACCTCGCCAAAGCCGTGTCGCGCGGAGTCCAGGCTTGCTTCCAGAACAGCGGCCAGTCGTGCAACGCACCGACGCGAATGTTCGTCCCGGCGGCGAAGCACGCCGAAGCGCTGAAGGTCGCGAAGCAAGCCGCCGAGAAGGTCGTGCCCGGCGACCCGGCGAGCGACGCGATGGTGCTCGGCCCGGTGGCGAACAAGGTGCAGTTCGAGAAGATTCAAGGGTTGATTCGCAAGGGTATCGACGAGGGAGCTGAGCTGGTGACCGGAGGGCCGGGCAGACCGGAGGGCCTCGCGAAGGGCTATTTCGTGAAGCCGACGGTGTTTGGCAACGTGCGCAACAGCATGACGATCGCGCGCGAGGAAATCTTCGGCCCCGTGCTGTGCGTTCTCCCCTATCAAAGCGAGGAGGAAGCCGTAGCGATGGCCAACGATACGCCGTACGGGCTCTCCGGCTACGTGCAGTCCGGCGACGTGCAGCACGCCGTGAAGGTCGCTGCGCGCCTTCGTACGGGCAATGTGCACATCAACGGCGCAGGGCCTGACTTCGGCGCTCCTTTTGGCGGTTACAAGCAGTCGGGCAACGGGCGCGAGTGGGGTGCGGAGGGCTTCGAAGAGTTCCTGGAGACCAAGGCCGTACTGGGCGTCGGCGCCTAGCAAGCCGGCTGCAGTTTCGCGACCACGGGCGAGGGCACGACTGGTGCCTTCGCCCGTGGCATTTTTATTTTACCAGCGCGCGGCGCTGCACACGGGTCGCCAGCCGATCCCGCACGAAGTCGCGGTCGCCCCTCGCGGCCCGGCGAAATGCTCGAGGCGACACTCCAGCAGCGCGGTGAAACGTGCGCACGAAGTTGGAAAGATCGCCGAAACCGACCTCGATCGCCACGTCGGTGATCGACAAGCCTTCGTCGGCGAGTAGGCTGGCGGCATGGCGCAGGCGAGACCGAACGAGGTACTGATGCGGAGTTGCGCCGACGACGTTTGCGAACACCCGCAAGAAATGGAAGCTGCTGAGCCCGACCGCTCGTGCCGCACTTTCGAGGTCGACCTCTTCGTGCGAATGCTCATCCATCCACAGCGCCGCTTCGACCGGCGCGGCGGCGGTCGCGAGCCGTGGTATGCGGTAAGGCCCGCGTTTGCGCGAGGGCGACCTCGACGAAACGAGCGGCGAACAACATGCCAACTTCGTCGAGCCCGACGTCGCTCCAGCCGCTGACAGCCGCCTGGGCGAGCTCGCCGAGCACCATCAGTTGCGGGAGTGGCGGCACGCAGCCCACGCGCCACACCTCGGGGCAGCCGCCCACGGCCTCGACCAGCGCCGGAGAGAGATGGAAAGAGAGGCATTCGTCGCCGTGGACGGTCTCGTGCGTGCACACGAACTCCTCTCCTGGATACCCGACCAGCAGCGAGCCAGCGACTAGTTCGAACGAACGGCCACGCCGCCTGTACCCGAAGCTTCCCGTGCGCACGTAGGAAAGCGAGAAACCCTCATGGCGCTCGAGGAACGGTTTGTCTTCCGGCGTCACCGAGCAACGGTAGTCGATCACCGAAATCGGGCCCTGCTGTACCAATGTACTGCCTTGCATCCCGCGCCGAGTCTGCCCGCGGCGCAGAGCTCCGGCAACCGTGCGCGTCGCGGGTCGATGCCCGAGGACGCTAGCGGTTGGCGCGCTCCGCGGCACGCCAAAGGTACCAGCTGGCGACGGTTCGGTAGGGCTTCCACCGTCTGCCTCGCCGTTCGAGCTGTTCGCGCGTCGGCAGTGCCCCCTTGTTGAAGACCACGGCAAACCCCTTGCGCACGCCGTAGTCGCCGACCGGCAGTACGTCCGGACGACCTAGCCGGAATATGAGGAACATTTCCGCGGTCCACCGGCCAATGCCGCGAACCTCCGTGAGCCGCTCGATGATCATCTCGTCTTCCATGCGCTTCGCCTCCGCGAGGGTAGGGATCTCCCCAGCCTCGACGCGAAGCGCGAGGTCGCGCAGCGACAACACCTTCGAGCGCGACAGTCCGGCGCCACGGAGCTTCTCGTCTGAAGCGCGCAGTACGCGTCGTGCGACGAGTTCGCCGCGCGGACGCGGAAAGAGCGCCGAGACCCTGGCGAAGATGGTCGCCGCGGCCTTGCCGGTGAGTTGCTGATACACGATGGCCTCGGCGAGCGCGCCGAACACGGTCGCGGTCTTCTGCCGGCGCAAGCGAAACGGGCCTACTGCGTCGATGAGGCGCGCCATCGCATGGTCCGACGCGCGCAAGTGCGCGATCGCCGCGCCGGCCTCGAGGCCGAGCTTCCCGGCCCTCTCGGGGGCGGGAGCCGTTGGGCTGATCGCCGCACCTTCGATCGCCAGAAGCCGGAGCTTGGTGCTGACCCCACCGTTCGCGGAGAAACCGCCGAGCTTGCCCCCCGCGGCGAGCACGCGATGGCACGGCACGATGATCGGAAACGGATTCTTTCCTAACGCCTGCCCCACGGCCCGTGCCGAGCCGGGAGAGCCGAGCCGCGCTGCGACCTCGCCGTACGACAGCGTACCGCCCGGCGGGATCGTGCGAGCGACCTCATAGACGCGGCGATGAAACGGCGGGACGCCATCCATGTCGAGGGCGATCTTTGCAAGATCGCTTGGTTCGCCCCGCATCAGCGCGCGAATACCGTCGAGGGCTCGCTCGACCTCGGGCGGCGCCGCCGCTTCTTGCGCATGGGGAACTCGGCGCAGCAGGCGCGCACGGGTGGATACCTGGGTCGCTTCGGGGAGCTGCACCGCGACGATACCGCGCTCGCCCCAGCCAACCGCGCAGCGCCCGACCGGTGTGTCGAAGAATTTGAAACCGCTCGCCATCCTCGGGATCCGACGAGACCCTAGCATTCGGCTCGAACTGCGTTCTTGGAAAATCTTGCGGCGGGGGCTTCCCGCCTTCGAACTCTCTCTAGGTAGGGGAAGTTACTCGGAAGAGGCGAATGCGTCGAGCGATCGAGCGACCATTCGCTGGCGGTTCTGCTGGGGTGATGGGGGCTGATGCCTCGAACGCAGCGGGCCGATTGGTGCACGATTTCGGGCAGCAAAGCCCTGCATGGTGACTGCCGGAAAAGCGCCGACCGGCAAGCCCGCTGCAAATTCGGCCTGCGCGCCGATTAGGTACTGGTACATGCATTGCTGTAACACTAGAGAGAATGTTTGCGGCATCCGCGAGGCCGTGCCCCTCAGTGGCGGACGGACCGGCGAACGGTCCGACGTCGCGGCTAGTCATCTTGGCCCGCGGCGCGATGCTGGCATGCTCATGGGGAGCCTTTTGGGGAGTACTGCTCGGCGTCGCATACCTCGCCCCTAAGCTCATCGAGTTGTACGAATTTCATGCCGTAGGCTTGCGACCCTGGTTGGCGGTCGATGTCCTGCTGACGGGCCTTTTCGCCGCCATCGGTGCAGCGGTCTGCCTCGCCGCCTCTGCTCCAGTCGCAATGTGGAGGACCGCCCGCGGCTCGGACTTCACGAGTCCCGCGTGGGCATACTGCTTGATCACGGGGCTGATTCTACCGATCGCTTACTTCGCCAGCTCCGCGTTGCTCGAGTGGACGAAGTTCGGAGTGGTGTCGGGATACGCGGAGAATCGCTTCCTGTTGGTTCCGGCAGTCCCCTTCTATCTCTTCGGCCCCATAGCCTTCCTTCTACTCTATCGAAGGCTGTCGCGCGTATCACCGCCAGTGACGACTCGCAGACTTCTGGTCTTCGCCCTCGGGATCGCCGCGCTCGGACTTGGCGTCTTGCCTCTGCGCACAACTTCCTTTCCACGATCGGTCTCGAAAGAGGTGACTGATCTCGACCCGCTCCCTTCGACTGGCGCGCTGCCAGCGCCCCTCCTCTTCGTCGGTATCGATGGTGCCGAGTGGCGGGTGCTCGTGCCATTGCTGAACCGGGGGGCGCTGCCGAATCTTCACCGTCTCATCTTCTCTGGGATTCACGGCGACGTGGAAGCAATCTGGGGACCCGAGCGATGGTCGGCTCCCGCTTGGGCTGCGATCACGACGGGATACCCGCGGGAGGAATCAGGCGTCTACCGCGATCTCGCGGCAATGATCCCGGGCTTCGCCCCGCTTCAGGTGCCACTGCGCTTCGACCTCATGTACACGCCCGTCTTCGCGGTGGAAGATCTCGCCTTCAAGAGGGACCTGGTCCAGATCGTGCCGCCCCCGCGAAACATTCTGTGTCGGCCGCCGTTCTGGGAGTTGCTCTCTCGCGCCGGTCGAAAGACCGCGGTCGTTCGCTTTCGGTACACGTTCCCCGCCGTGGGACAGGCGGACTACATCGTTTCCGATTGGGTAGGCCGTGACGCCTGGTCGCTGGGAGGCCTGGATCCCGGGCACGCCGCGGGCTCGCTACCTCGGGTCTCGGCCCCCGGGAAGGCCGGGGAGTACCTGCGAGACTTCTCTGCGGAAGTCCCTGCGGACGATGCACTGTTCGAATCGATCCTGCCGAACGCCGATCGGCAGATGCGCGACGCAGGGTTGGTCGATCCGATCCGCGCCCTCGCGATCTCGGCCGACATCGATCAACGAAGCTTCCGCGTCAGCCGAGCGATCGTACACGGCGACGAGTCGCTACCTGTGCTTGCCGTTTACCTTGGCGGACTCGATGGGGCTTCGCACAAATACTGGCGATACCGCTTTCCCGAAGACTTTTCCGAGGACCCTCCATCAGCTGACGAAGTAAGGCGGCTTGGACCGTTTGGACGGGTCCTCGAATTTCTCGACCGGGAGATCGGCGAGTTGATCCACGCGTTTGCGGTGCCGCCCAACGTCATCGTCGTCTCGGATCACGGATTCGGTCCGACGCACCACCATCCGCTGTTCAGCGGTTGGCACGGAAAACACGGAGTGTTCATCGCCGCTGGTCCCGGCGTCGCGCAGCGTCAGGACCATCTAAGCGTCTCATACGTCGACGTCGTTCCCACGGTTCTCAATCTCCTCGGTTTCCGTTCGCCGCCGCCCATGCAGGGCCACTCGCTGATTGGCTCAGCTACAACTCTAACGTCGCTGAGACAATGCGCCTTCACTCTCTTTAGCCGTGCCATTTCTCTTGTAAACAGTCGCCACGGCCGCGACGTCTTCCACGTTTGGCTGCAAACGCGAATATTCCGGCGATGCGTAGAGCCTATATGTCCTAGCCACGTGGTAGTTGTGTTCGAGCCACTCGATCGGGTTCCTTAGGATGAAGCCCACGACCACCGCGTCTGGCCTCTCAAACTCGGTCTCTTCGTCGAAGCTTCTGTAGGGCAACGCATTGCCGTTAAACAGACCCTCCGCGCGGAGAACGGCGATCGACTTGGAATCCGCAAGGACTTTCCCGAGATCTCGGGATGCATCCCGTATCGAGTAGTGGGGATCGAGGTAGCCTGGGGAGAGGCTCGCGAGCGCGCCCATCAAACAGAGAGCCGCGTACAGAGTTACGAATCGCGCGCAGCCTCTGGCCTCCCAGACAGAAGCGCGCTGCACCAGAAAAACCGTTAGGGCCGCGGTGATGAGCAACCACGCCCACCATGCTCCAGGCACCGCGGTGTCCGCGTTCGGCCAGAAGGGCGAGTAGCTCAAGACTGATGCTAGGAGGAACCAAGCGAGTCCGCCGAGCAATGGAAACACGAGGAGGAACTTTACAGCCTGAGGATGACGTTTCAGGCGATGCACCACGATCGCGGTCGGTATCAACGCGATGATCAGCCACGCGATCTTCGTCCTGAGCCGACTTGGATCGATACCTGCCAACCCGCCGAGCGTTGCCAACATCGGCGCAAGGAGTGCAGCCGTCGGCAGGCTCAGCAACGACAGCCGCAGGCGCTGCCAGATCCCCTCGCCTGCAGTGAAAGACACGCAGACCCTCTCGATTCCGCCCCGCTGAAGAACACTCAGTCCCGCAGTGATCTGTACGGCCATCGGAAGCAGGATATGAACCTTGTACCTGGTGGGAAAATACTCGGAGAGCAACATCAAGACGAAATATGTAACCAGCCAGATCATCGAAGTCACCAAGTAGGGCCGCAACGGTGCAACTAAGTCGCCTTCCTTGTCGGCCGTCCACGCCAATACGGACAGCCAGACGCCCAAGCCCCAGAGGTTTATCACCGGCGACAATGTGTCCTGGAAAAGAAATGAGGATATGCCCCAGGGCTCGCCGACGTGAAGAAAGTGCGCGAACAATGAAAGCCGGGGAAATTGATGGGCTGCGTTCGTGGGCGCATGAAGAATGCCGGCGAGCCCCAAGACGGCAAGCGGCGCCGCAAATCCATACCAGAAGCGGCTCAGGTTAGACCACCGTCGAATGCGCATTCCTTCGGTCAATAGCGGTTCACTCAAGATCATCAGCGTGAAGATCGCCAACATTGGTGCAACAGTGGCCTTCATGCCGACTGTCACGAGTAGGAGGAAGCCCGCTGCATACATGCGCCGCGAGATGCCTCTGCGTTGGATGATCAAGAAGTAGATTGCCAACTGAAGAAGCATGACCACCGTTTCTGGGATGGCGACACGACTGAGCTCGATGAGGTCAGGCTGCGATGCCAACAGGGTAACGCCGAGTAAGAGAGCTTGAGGGGTGACGACACCCCGCAGTCTCCACCAAAACAAGAGCGGGATCGCGCTGCCACTCACCGCCGTGAATACCCGAGAGCTCGAGACGCTGACTCCGGCTAGCGCGAAGATCACATAGTGAACCAGCTGGAAGAGAGGGGCGAGAAGCAGGTGAAGCTCGTGGGCGTGCCCTCCCCAGAGGCCCCGCTGAAGCGCGAGACTTCGGGCCTGTTGGACCCAGCGACCTTCATCGGTAATGTAACCGATCCATTCGTAGTAGTAGGGGTCAGCGTCCAGATAGAGGAGGCGTAAGGCAATGCCGACGCTCAGCACTACGAAGACGAGCCGAGAGCTCCACTGACGCATGTCTGGAGCTATTTGCCCCGTCGTTGCCCATCGCGGGGTGTCAGCCGTATAGGCAACCGTCCGATCGCAATAGGTGACACGCCCGTCAACGGAAGGAGTCGTGGTAGCAATCGGTGTACCCGGGCTCTTGAGCTAGTTCGCCCGATGACCCGCGACCGATCCAGACCCACAGTACCAGGATAACACTTGGCATGGCCCTGCCAAAACCCGCCTCATCCTTGAGGACCGAGGCGACTACGCCCCGAGCGCGATGAAGGCGACAACCTCGTGGAGGGGATCTTTCCAACCGTACGTCTTCAGTGGTCGGACCGACCCTTCCGGTCGCAGCCATTGCAGGATTCGCCCGAGAAGCGCGCCCGGCTCCAGAGGGAACTCTCGGATTCCCCCATACCTCGAATCGAACAAGTTCTCGCGCACGAAGGTCCACTGAGCGTCGCGGGCTCGCCGGTATCGAGCGCGAGCGTCGCCATCAATCGCCTCGTGGTTGGCGAAGACGTGCAAGGCTTGCACGGCTTCGAGCTGAACCCACCATTGCCGGAGGTCGCTCGCTGGGTTGGTGGCGGGCCAGGTGCGCCCATCCCCAGTGACGGCGTTACAAAACCCACCGGCCGGATGGCGCGCCGCAGAAAGGGCGAAGTCGACGAGCTCGGAGCCGCGTGCGATGGCGGCCATCCCGCCCCCCCGAGCGGCTGCCTGCACGAGGCGGTGAGCGAGCTGGAAGTGCGAGCCGATCCGCACGAGATCTGGAACCTGCCGCCAATTGCGCTGGTATAAGTACGGCAGTATCCCTCTCCGATCGGTGAGGCGGTCGATCACGAGATCCACCAACCATGCGAGCCGTTTGGCGGCACGGTCCACGCCTTGATCGGCGAGCACCGTGAGCATCTCGACCGCGTCACTTTGCGTGTTGATCTCCTTGAGGCCGGGAGTCACACCGAGCGGATCCCGTCCGTCGGATGTCGGCAGATAAGCTTCGTCCGGGTAACGCTCATTGTTTCGCCGGTAGCACCCCCAGTATCCGCCATCGACCAGATCCCACGCCACGTCGTCGAGCCACGCCAGAGCACGCCCGGCCCACAACGCCCCCTCACCGGGAGGCAGGAAGCGCTCCGCGAGCGTAAACGTTTCGGCCGCATAGGTCGCGGCGTGCGGATGCTTGAGCCCCTCCCACTGTGGCCGCCCGCTCCGTTCAACCTGTGCGAAGAAACCGCCGTGGACGGCGTCCCACATAGCGCCCTGCAGGAACGCGCACCCGTGGCGTACGAGCCGGTCGCATCCTTCCCCCGGCAGAACTCGGTCGAGCAGAGCGAATGCCGTCGTCGTCCGGCTCACGTGCTCGAGCGTCTTGTTGTGTGGTCCGGCCGATCGCCATCGCTCGTCGAAATCGACGAGGAACCCGCCATACTCGATGTCGACACATCGCGTCAGTAGTGCGTGTAGCACGTGCCGTCGCAGCGCCGCTCTTGCCTGCTCGGCGATCTCGGCGTCGTCGAGTTCGAGTTGTCCACCGTACCGACCGTGTCGCCTTTGATCGTCCACGCTCTCCAAATCTATACTCGGGTGCCGGCGAGAGCCCAAGATCCGCCATCGACCGATGGAGAATTGCACATGAGCGCGGTGTCTGGTGGCAGCGCCAAACCGACGATCGTCATCCACACCAACGACGCGCAGTTAGTCCCCGCGCGTGTCGGCGCGCACTCGCTCAAGTCGAGATCCAAGCACCCTGAGCTCTTCGATGTCCGCCTGCTCCGTCTCGAGGACACGCCGCATTTGTATCGACGCAACGGCCAGCGCTTCGCGTGGTGGGACCTAGATGCTCCCACGGTCTTTAGCCGGCGCAATACGCAGTCGTTTTCGGCGCTGCGGCGTATGGTGCCCGCGCTTCTCGGCTTCCAGGGCCGGGCGCTTGTTCTCGACCCCGATGTGTTCGCGGTCGGCGACGTCTGGGAGCTGCTCAGCCGGGACATGAACGGCAAGGCCATACTCTGTTGCCAGAAGCCGGTGTGGCGCGATGGCCGTCGCCTCTATTCCTCCGCCGTCATGCTCCTGGACTGCGGCAAGCTGACGCACTGGCAGTGGGAGCGCGAGATCGACGACATCTTCCGGGGTGTCGTGCCGCTCGGCCCATGGCTCTCGCTACTGGACGAATCCCCCGAGCGCATCGGGCTGCTCGAGGACGAGTGGAATCACTGCGACACGCTGACCGATCGGACGAAGCTGCTGCACAACACGGAGATCCTCACGCAGCCGTGGAAGACCGGCCTGCCCGCGGACTACCACGAGCATGCGCCGCGATGGCCGCCGCCGCTCGAAGGCCTTCGGCGCATCGCTCGTCGGTTGGTCGCGAGGGGCACTGACAGCTCGCTCTTCTATCGGCCGCATCCGGACCTGCGTCAGGAGCGACGGTTCTTCACCCTCCTGAAGGAGTGTGTCGACCAGGGCATCGTCACGCGAGAATCACTGCGCCGCGCCATACGCCGGAACTATCTCCGCAAGGACACCTTTGCCCTACTTGACGCGCAGTCGAGCCCGCTCGCGGGAAAGCCTCCACAAGCGGCCGATGTTTCGCCCCAAGAAATTGCTCAATAGAATCGAACCCACCCGGAACGTTGGCGGAGGTAGGAAGGAGTCCGAAAGAGCCCATGAGAAAAAGCCCCGAACACTTCGGGGCTTCAAAGGAAGCGGGCGACCGGGGTCGAACCGGCGACGTCCAGCTTGGGAAGCTGGCATTCTACCACTGAATTACGCCCGCGCTGAGGGGAGGATATGCTTCCGACGGGTTCAGAAATCAATGACCGGAGCGACGATCGCACGCACGGATGTCGGCCGCGCACCCGGCGCCTTGCGCGGAGCAGCCCCAGCTCGATCAAGCAATCGACGGTGCACACGCACGCTTCCGAGGAGCGGGTATGCGCTTTCAAGCCGCGTTGATCGTCAGCAGATTGAGGATCCCCTCGCTGGGCTGCTCGCGGAACCGAATCAACGCCCGGCGCATTCGCCGCGGGTCGATGCCGAACAGCTCGCAGAGGGTGGAAAACGACGTGATGGCATCGGAGTTCGGACGAAAGATCCACCGTTCAACTTCGCGATAGCTGAGGCTCGTGATGGTGCCGTAAAGAACCTCGCGGCAATAGGTCTGGATGCCGTCGGTGTACACGGCCCACAACAGTCCGAATTCGCCCGTCCGGCCGGCTACGCTCCCGTCCTCGAGTTGCTCAGGGAGGATGATGTCCGATTCGAGCAGCGAGCTTGGATCCCAGGCCCCATGACCAGCTCCAGCCGTACTCCTCGCCATTCCGTGTCCGCTCCGACCGACGAAATAGCGAAATGCGCGCCAAGGCGGCGCGGTTGCTCACGGAAAAATAATCCTCAGCAATTCTCGATCTCTGTGATGACGTTGCGCGGACATGGGACAGCGCGGCGGACAGAATCGTTGGCCAAAATTTGATGTTTTCCATTGGAGCGGCAGTTTAGCGACATGGCGCGTAGTTGACGGGACTGTTGGAGACACTTTGGCGGCGCTTACGGCTGGCCGTTGCCCGCCACAAGCGTCGGCGGGAGAGAGCTTGCTTGCGGTGCGGGCAGCCGGCCGTCGTAGTTTGTCGTGCCTGCGCCGCGCGCGTCTGCAATCGCTGTTGGCGTTTGTCCGTCGATGCCGGGGTTCCTGAGCGTCTCTGCATCGACTGCTTTACCCCGCAGGCGCCACGGCGATCCCGCCGACATCTTGGCGTTGACGAGATGTTCCGCTCCGGGGCCAGGATCCTCCTCATGACGGTCATCGCCGTGACCGCCTGGTCCTATTGGAGGTGGGGCGGGTCGGGAGCATGGGCCGTGCTCGGGGCGCTTTTTCACCCCTCGATCGTACTAGGGCTCGTTCCGCTGGCGTTCTTGCTCGGAGCGGTTCGTCTAGCGCTCCTCAGCGCCATGCGGGCCCTCCTCAAGGGCTTGGCCCGCCCATCTGCTTGAGCAGTGCCTCGGCTTCCCTGAGGTAGTCGTCGTCCCCTGCCGCGCGCGCTAGGTCGCGAGCGCGCAGGGCTTGCGCTCGAGCTTCATCGGCCCGACCGTTCTTCCACTCGAGCTCAGCAAGCCGGAGCGGGGGCTTCGCCCATTGCGGGGCCAGCTCGGCGGAGCGCCGCAGGGCCCGCTCCCCCTCGGTCGTCGAGCCGCCGAGCAGACGAGGAAGCCGGAGCAGCATCTCTCCCTTCGCTGCCCAGGCGCGGGCATGATGGGGATCGAGCTCCAGCGTGCGGTCGAGGAGGCTTTTCAACTTGGGGAGATTGGTCATCTGCGAGCCGATGCCGCCTCGCTCCGTTTTTCGACCGAGATTCAGGAATAGGGCAAAGTACGCGTCTGCGAGACCGGGATCGAGGGCGATGGCCTCGTTCGCGAGCGCGATGCCGCGGTCATAGGCGACGTCCCAGCCACTTTGCAACCGATCCCCTTGCTGCTGCGCCTTGAACGCCTCCTCGGCGAGGGATCGGGCTTCATCTTTGGGAACGGCCAGTGCATCGCCCAGCGAGATTCCTGTGCAGATCAGTGCGGCGAATGCGAGTCGCATCGCGATCCCTGAAACCGACATGGTGCGTCGTGCTGCTACCAGCCAAGCCGCCCAGCGTCGAGTGGCGCAACTTGCCCATTTCGCGGCTCTCGCATAGGAGCCCGAAGGGATGAAATACGCGGTGCTCGTCAAGCAAGTTCCTGACGTCTCGCAATTGCAATTCGACCCCGAGACGCGCCGGCTGCGCCGCGAGGGTGTGCGGCTCGAGGTGAGCTCGTTCGACATCCGCGCGCTCGTACGGGCGATCGAGCTCCGCCAAGAGACCGGCGGAGAGGTCGTGGTTTTGACGATGGGCCCACCGCAGGCGCGCGAAGCCCTCGTGCACTGCCTGGCGCTTGGCGCGGACCGTGGGGTCCATCTCGTCGATGCCATCTTCGCGGGGTCCGATACGCTTGCCACGGCCCGGGCCCTCGCGTTGGCACTGCAGCGGGAGCGCCCCGATCTCGTGCTCTGCGGCAGATCGAGCGTCGACGCCGAGACGGGCCAGGTTGGCCCGGAAGTCGCCGAGCTTCTCGATATCGCACAGATCACCGCGGCCAGCCGGCTCGAGATCGACTTGCCGCGCAGACGCGTCAAAGCGGAACGCGAAACAGACGACGGATTCGAGATCGTCGAGTGCAAGCTCCCGGTACTGGTCAGCGCCACCGAGGATCTGGCCCAGGAGCGATTCCCGAAACGCACGGACAAGGAAGCTGCGAAGACAAAGCCGATCACCGAGCTCGGCGCCCGAGATCTCTCCACGGATGCGGCGCTCTTCGGGTCCGCCGGCTCGCCGACTCGCGTCGAGGGCTTGGAGACGATCGAGGTGACGCGCGCACGTCGAGTGTTCGACGACGAACCGGAGAAGGCGATACCGGCGTTGGTGGGAGCACTCGTCGAGCTTGGAGCGTTCGCGTCTAACGTCGCTGCCGCTCACTCCGCGTTGCCTGCGCGCCCTTCTTCGGAACTCGATCCCGCCCAGTCCATCTGGGTGATCGCCGAAGTGCTCGATGGAAAGCTCCGCCGTGTGACGCTCGAGCTTCTCGGCAAGGCTGCCGACCTCGCAGCCAAGACTCGCGGCGCAGTCGTGGCGTTGCTGCTCGGCCACGGCGTACGCCGCCACGCGACCGAGCTAGCAGCGCACGGCGCCGACACCGTGCTCGTTTGTGACGACCCGCTGCTCGACGACTACTCCACGGATGCCTTCGCTTCAGTCCTCTCGACGGCTATCCGCGCTCGCAAGCCGCGTGCTTTGCTGGTGCCGTCGACATCGATCGGCAGAGATCTCGCGCCCAGGGTGGCCGCCCGTCTCGGGCTCGGCTTGACGGGAGACGCCATCGATCTCTCACTCGACGCCGTCGGCCGACTGGTGCAATGGAAGCCGGCGTTCGGCGGCACGATCGTGGCTCCAATTCTTTCGAGCACCCTGCCCGAGATGGCCACCGTGCGACCCGGGATGCACGCCCCGTGCATACCCGACGCCACGCGGCCCGTCACAATCGAGGCGATCCACATCGCCGAAGCCCCCGCGATCCGAACTCTCGTGACGGCGCGCCGCCGCGAGCCTGGATCGGAGCACGCCACGGCGCTCGACGAATGTACGGCCGCGATCGGGGTCGGGATGGGGCTTGGAAGCGCCGCAAATTTGGCGCGGCTCGAGCCGCTGGCTACCGCGCTCGGAGGCGCCGCTATCGCGGCCACCCGCGACGTCACGGATGCAGGCTGGCTGTCACGCCAGCATCAGGTCGGCCTCACCGGGCGCGCGATCGCGCCAAAGCTCTATTTCGCCATCGGCATCCGCGGCGCATTCGAGCACATGGTCGGGCTGCGCAGGGCAGGGACCATCGTCGCCATCAACAACAACCGCAAGGCGCCCATCTTCCAGCAGTCGGATTTGGGGCTGGTTGCCAACTGGGAGGTCGCGCTCCCGCTCCTAGCTCGCGAGGTCCAGCGGGTCAGGAGCGAGCTTCGCTGATGACTAGCCGGCGACGAACTGCGAGCAGCAGTGCCAATGTCGCGACCGAGAGCACCATCCCCGCCGCGACCGAACGCGAGCGGAAGCGGAAGTCGATTTCGTGCTCACCGGCCGGCACGACCACGCCGCGCATCATCACGTTCGTCCGAACTATCGGCGCTTCGGCGCCGTCGACCGTGGCCTGCCAACCGGGATAGTAGCCCTCGGAGAGCACCAGCAAACCCGGACGGGCGAGGTTGGCACGTAGCGCCACGCGGCAGTTGGCTCGCCGCGTGATGCGGACCTCGCGCGATGGGGCGGCATCCGCGGGAAGTTCGATCGGTGCCCCTTGTACGACTGCTTGCCTCGTTGCATCGAAGGCCGGATCGGCCAGAACCCGGAGTGCTTCCTCGTCGCTCGCGGCCGGCTTGACCTCACCGACTACGAACGCGCGCGGCAGTGGATCGGCGAGCTCGTACACGTCCACTCCTTCGGCCGAGCGCACGCCGTGGAGTAGCATCTCGGACCGCAACGGCGTCACCGATAGCAGCCAGCGCACGTTGAACAGGCGCAGCATCTTCGCGAACGTGGGATCGAGATCTCCGGTCTCGAGGTGTTGCGTCGAGCGAACGCCCGGCTGCTTCTCCGAACCCCAGACCGCTTCGTAGTGCCGAGGAACGAGGTTTGAATAGCCGTCCGGCATTTCGACGCCGAACAGCAGGTTGAAGCTCGGCTGGAGTAGGGCACGCAGCCGGACGTAGGGTTCCAGGTCGCCGCTCCAGCCGCGCGCCGCGTGAAATGTCTGCCCATGCGCCAGCCAGGCATCGAGCGAGTGGCACCGCCAGGGACCGCCTTCTTCCGGCCGGCTCGCGGCGAGAATGCGCAGGGTGTCGATCGGAGCCATCCAGCGCTCCCAGGCGATTTGCGGAACCTGCCGCCCTTGATGGCTCCACAGATCGCCCGCCGTGAAGGCGATCACGATCGATGCGGCCACCCATCGCCACCTGGGTCGCAGCGCCGCGAGGCAATGGGTCAGTCCCAAGCCTGCGAGCAATGCAATGGCGAGATCGAAGAAGACGAGGAACCTGCTCGGAAACCGGAAGTGGCTCATGCCCGGCAAGACGGCGAACGCCCAGCCAAAAACCGGCGTGTTCTTGCCGAGCACCAACAGGTAGCTGAGTGCTGCGATCACGGCGAGCAGGCGCGCCGGACGGTTGTGGCGTCCGACCACGAGGCCGACGACGGCGAGCAAGGCCGTGAGCACCCCCGCATAACCGTACTGTTCCCAGTAAAGCCCGGGCAGACGGAAGCTGTCGTCAGCCGCCTCGCCGAACAGCCCAGGCACGAAGATCGTCCAGAAGCTGAGCGGGGAGACCGGATAGCGGGCGGCATCCTCGAAGGGGAGACCACCACGACGATAGGTCAGCCCGGAGAGCTCCATCGCGGGCAGAAGTTGTGCCGCGGCCGCCAACGTGCCCAGGCCAAGCGCCAGGGCGAACCACGCCACGCTCGAGGGCGCGCGGCTCGATCCCCACCAGCGTGGCAAGAAGTAGGTGACCAGGACTAGGGCGCTGAAGTAGCTGATCTGTGGGTGTCCGGCGAGAAGCTCGAGAGCCCAGACGAGCGCCAGCCAGAGAGGCGCCCGCCCTGGCTTCGCCGTGGCGATTCGCTCGACGAATAGCAGAAGCAGTGGAATCCAAGCCGCCGCATCGACCATGTTGAGCTGGCGGAGGTGCGAGATGAGGAAGCCGCAAAGCGCGAAAGCTCCGGCCGAGAGAAGTCGGCCCTCCATCGCCAGACCAAGCTCGCCCGCGAAGAGGAAGACGTCCCATCCCCGCAATTGCCAGCGGCAGGATCTGGGCCCAGGCGAAGGCCGCATACGGCGAAAATAGACCGAAGAGTACCAGGTTGGAGGGATAGAGGGCGCCGATCTCCACCTGCGCGAGGCTTGGAAAGCCGGTGTAGATGCCGGGCATCCACGCCGGGCTCTCGCCGCGACGCAGGCTGGCCCCAACGAAAGCGCGGGTCGGCAGACGATCGTTCCACAGGTCGCTCGCGAAGATGTCGTCTTGGATGTTGACCGTGCGGAGCGTGGCAATGCTCCAGAACGGGGGGAGGATCCACAGCGCCAGAAAAACGACCGCGAGGAGCCACTCACCTCCGAGCCCGGAGCGACGCAAAGGTCAGCTCTTCGCCTCGAGCAGCCGCACGACTTGCGCGACACGATCGACGGCAGTGCGCGCAACGAGCGTCAGGAGCTCGGGCATCTCGCTGCCCGCAGCCGCCGGGTGCCCGCCGCCGCCGAATGCGGCGGCGATCGCGGAGAGATCCATCGCGCAATCCGGCGAGCGACGATAGCTGATCGCGCCGCTGCGCAGATCGAACAGGACGAACACCGCGTTCGGGCTCTCTCGACCCCAACGGTCCGCGATCTCGCTCGGATAGCCGTCGCACACCGCTCCCACGACCTGAACACCGCTCGACGTCGACAACACGGTTCGGCTCCGGTCGGCGATCTCGAAGCTCCGCTTCAGCTCTGCAGCGACTCGGTCGTACGCGGCCTGCATTCGCGGCGTGTACGTCGCGCCTCATCGATGCGTCGCAAGTCCTCGAACGCTTCAGGACCGTTCATCGCCCGTACCGTGAGCGCCAGCTCCCATGATCCGGGAACCTGATGCAGCCAGCGGTCGTTGTCGTCCGCCATCGCCACGACGTGGGCGAATCGCTCGAGCTCCGGGTTGCCGTGGCCTTCCGCGCGCAAGCGCTCGAGGAGGTACTCGAAGACCAGCCGCGATGCGGCATACCTGTCGTCGACGATCCGGTGGGTGAACGGAACGTCAATCGACCCCGCTTTGACACGCTCTAAGGCAGTGCGATGGTGATCAATCCAGAAGATCGGCAAACCTCGCGCGGCGAGTCGACGCAAGTGCGCGTCGGCCTCCGGGGCGGTCCACGAGATGTCAGTGATCCACAGCTCCTGGTCGATGAGCGGCTCGTCGATCGACAAGCTGCAGATGAGCTCGTTGATCTTCGGATTCCCCGAGAAGTAGGGGCGCACCTCGGAGGTGGATCGATAGCGCGCGATCGCCACTGCCGCGGCCACCCCGTCCAAGACAATGGGGGCCGTGACTGACGACGTGTACCAGCCGGGGGGAAGTGCGATCGCTCACAGCGCGTCCTCGAATCGATTATAGGGAGAGCGGGGCAGGCGCGAAATAGACTGCCGATGCGCCGACGGCTTCTATCGCCAAACGACGACGCAGCCCACTCGTCTAGTGACTCGGTAGCTGAATGTCCGACTGCTTGCCGACCACGACGACGATGGCGTCATCGGGATGCAGGTATTTCTGCGCGACCCGCAGCACGTCATCCTTGGTCACCGAGTCGATGAGCTGCGTGTAGCGCTCGGGGTAATCCAGACCGAGCCCGTAGAACTCCACCTGCGAGAAGAAGCCACCATCTCGCCGTCGGAATCGAATCGCAGCGGGAAGCTGCCGGTCAGGTAGCGCTTCGCCGACGCTAGCTCCTCGTCCGAGACCGGTTGCGGTGCGAATGCGCTCGATCTCCTCGCGCACGCGGCGCAACGCTTCGGCGGTGCTCGCGCTCTTGGTCTGCAGCACGACCTGGAAGGACCCCGGCAGCTTGCCGGGAACGAAGTAGCTGAACACCGAGTAGACGAGGCCGGCCTCGATGCGGATGGAGTTCATCATACGCGACGAGAACCCGCCGCCGCCGAGGATGTAGTTCATCACCTGGATCGCGTACCAGTCCGGGTCGTCCCGCGTCGTGCCGCGGTGGCCCCAGACGACGTTCGCCTGCGAGAGGTCGCGCTCGATGCGGATCAGACCGCCGTCGCCGTCGAGATCGTCGAACCGGCGGGAACGCTTCGCCTCGGCCGCGGGCCCTTCCAGTCCGCCGAGCAGCCTGCTCGGTGAGTCGCGTCATCTCGTCGATCGTCACGTCGCCGGAGGCGACCAGGATCGTGCGCTGCGGCTGATACGTCGGCCTGGTAGAACGCCTTGACGTCGCCGACGGTGAGCTTGGCGACGGATTCCTTCCACCCGCTCGGTTCGCTGCGGTATGGCCCAGCCCCAAAGAGCGTCTTGCGAAACGCGCGCTCGGCGAGCAGCGCCGGGGCTTTGCTCCTCGGCCTCGAGCTCGGCGAGCGCTTCGTCGCGCTTGCGCGCGAACTCGGTCTTCGGCGAACTTCGGTCGCAGCAGCACGTCGCGAATAGATCGAAGCCCTCGGTCAGATCCTTCTTGAGGACGGTGAGCGCCACGCTCGAGTAGTCGTTCCGGCGCACCGGACGACAGCTTCGCGCCGAGAAAGTCGACGGCGTCGTGGATCGCCTCGCCGCCGATCGCTTTTCGGTGCCCTCGGTGAGGAGGTTCGCGGTCAAGCTGGCGAGACCCTCCTTGCCGACGCGGGTCGAACCGACTGCCCGCGTCGACCAGCGCGCTGACAACCACCAGCGGCAGGTGCGGCTGGCGAATGACCAGCAGCCGAAGCCCGTTCGGCAGCACCGGCCGCTCCACCGGCGGAGCTCGCGCCGCGGCGCGAGTGGGCTCGGCCAGCGACATCGTCCCGATGAAAAGCGATCGCGCCCATCACGGAGAGTCCAACGCATGGCTGCGGTCAGTGGAGCATCTCGGGGGGCGGACGCCGCGGCGTGCTTCGCGGGCCCGGTGGGAACGAGCACGCCGACCGTGCGATGTCCGGCGCCAGATACTGGTTCGTGACGCGCTTGACGTCCTCGGCGGTCGACCGCTACGAACCGCCGGCGAGATACGCGTCGAGGTCCGCGCCAGTCTTCGATCAGCTCGAAACGTGCGAGCAGCATCGCCTGGTAGAAGTTCGAATCCTGCCCGAACACGAACTGCGCTTCGATTTGGTTCTTCGCCTTGCTGAGCTCGTGCACGGACACGCCTTCGTCGCGATCGCCGAGATCTCGCTCTCGACCGCCGCCTCGACCTGCTCGATCTTTTTGTCCGGAAGCAATTGCCCGGAGACGGTGAACAGGTTCGGATCGAGAGACAGCAACGGATTGTCGGCGTTGACGTCGAGCAGCAGTCGCTTCTCGATCACCAGCCGCCGGTAGAGCCTGGAGCTCTCTCCCTCCGGAAAGGATCGTCGCCAACACCTCGAGCGCGGCGCTGTCGGGGTTCTTTCACGTTCGGCACCTTGTACGCCCACACGAACGCGGGCAGGTTCGCTTCTTTCTTGACGATCACGCGCCGCTCTCCGAGCTGCGGCGGCTCGACCTCGGCCACGCACTGGAGGAGGCAGCGCCCGATCGGTTGGCGCCGAAGGCCTTGCGCACTTGCTCGATGCACGATCCGGGTCGACGTTGCCGACAATGACGCGATCGCGTTGTTCGGGCTGTAGTACGTCTCGTAGTGGCCGCGAATGTCGTCGAGCGTCGCCGACTCGATGTCGTGCATCCAGCCGATCACGGGCCACATGTAGGGATGCGCACGAAACGCCGCCGCGTTGGTCTCCTCGTAGAGCGCTCCCCAAGGATTGTCGACGCTGCGTAGTCGTCGCTCTTCCATGACGACGCGTTTCTCGGGCTCGGTCGTTTCGGCGCGCAGCTTCAGGTTCGACATGCGATCGGCCTCGAGATCCAACGCGATCTGCCAGACGATCGGACGGAGAGCGTCTCGAAGTAGGTGGTGTAGTCTGCCGTGGTGAATGCGTTGAGCTCACCCGCCGTTTGCCTGGATGATCTTGGAGAATTCTTCGGGTTTCAGCTTGTCGGTCTCCTTGAACATCAGGTGCTCGAGGAGATGCGAAAGCCCGGTGGTGCCGAGCTTCTCGTTTCGCGATCCAACGCGGTACCAGACCTGCAGGGTGACGACCGGCGCCTTGGTGATCGGCAGCACCAGCACCTTGAGGCCGTTCTCGAGGGTGGCCTCGTGAACGCTGCTAACCAGCGACGACTCGATCGGCGGCGGCCTGATTTGCGAACGATCAGCATTTCTGTCACCACCAAAGACCCCCAACCAGCGGCGCAGACGCGACATCGGGGTGAAGAAAGCAGGTTGACCGGGGCAAGGGGCCGCTACGTAGTGCGGATGGAGCTGACGGCTGTCTCGAGCTGTCTCGCACGGACATCCCGGGCGGGAGCAAAAAGACTCCTTTCGCCCGATCACTTAACGGCGCGCCAGCTCGAGCCGCACGGCGGCCCAGCGGCTTCCCGACGCAGCCTCTCGTGCTCCGGATGACCGAACGGCGCCTCCTCGAGCGCGGCTTCCGCGCGCTCCAGATCGGCGCGCGCCGATGCCACGTCGATCCGCATCGAGCGGAAGCACGTCGTCGGCAAGCACGGTCATGACGTTGTCGCGAACCTCGGCGTAACCGCCCTTGACGGCCAGGGTCTGCTGCGCTCGCCGCCGGGTCGACGGAAGGTCAGCGGGCCAGGCTCCAGCGACGGTGACGAACGTGATGTGGTCGGGCAGCACGCCGAACTGCCCGAGCGCGCCTGCGGCAGCGACCTGCGAGCACCGGTCTCGTCGACAGATCTGCCGCTGCGGCGTCAGCAGGCGAAGGTGAGGGTATCGGCCATCGACACTGGTCTCGCGCCGTGAAACCGGCTCATGCGCCCGCCAGCCGCCTGGGCCTTGGCGATCGCGTCTTCGATCGTGCCGACCATGTAGAACGCCTGCTCGGGGATGTCGTCGTGCTTGCCGTCGACGATCTCCTGGAAGCCGCGGATGGTGTCCGGCGAGCTTCACGTAGACGCCCTGGCGTGCCGGTGAACGCCTCGGCGACGTGGAACGGCTGCGAGAGGAACCGCTGGATCTTGCGCGCGCGCGCGACGGTGAGCTTGTCGTCTTCGGAGAGCTCGTCCATGCCGAGGATGGCGATGATGTCCTGCAGGTCCTTGTAGCGCTGCAGGACCTCCTGCACCTGGCGCGCGACGCTTGTAGTGCTCCTCGCCGACGACGTTGCGGATCGAGGATGCGCGACGTCGAGTCGAGCGGATCGACGGCGGGGTAGATGCCGAGCTCGGCGATCTGGCGCGAGAGCACCGTCGTCGCGTCGAGGTGCGCGAAGGTCGTCGCCGGCGCCGGGTCGGTGAGGTCGTCGGCGGGCACGTAGATCGCCTGCACCGAGGTGATCGAGCCCTTCTTCGTCGTGGTGATGCGCTCCTGCAGCTCGCCGAGGTCGGTCGACAGCGTCGGCTGGTAGCCGACGGCGGACGGCATGCGGCCGAGGAGCGCCGACACCTCGGAGTTCGCCTGCGTGAAGCGGAAGATGTTGTCGATGAAGAGGAGGACGTCCTTGCCCTCCTCGTCGCGGAAGTACTCGGCGACGGTGAGCGCCGAGAGCGCGACGCGGGCGCGCGCGCCCGGCGGCTCGTTCATCTGGCCGTAGACGAGCGCCGCCTTCGCGATGACGCCCGACTCCTTCATCTCGAGCCAGAGGTCGTTGCCCTCGCGGGTGCGCTCGCCGACGCCGCCGAACACCGAGTAGCCGCCGTGCTGCTTGGCGACGTTGTTGATGAGCTCCTGGATGATGACGGTCTTGCCGACGCCGGCGCCGCCGAAGAGGCCGATCTTGCCGCCGCGCGCGTAGGGCGCGAGCAGGTCGACGACCTTGATGCCGGTCTCGAACGCCTGCACCTCGGTCGCCTGATCGGCGAACGCCGGCGGCTGCGCGGTGGATCGGCGAGTGCGTCTTCGTCGTCGATCGGGCCCGCCCTCGTCGACCGGCTCGCCGATGACGTTGATGATGCGGCCGAGCGTCGCCTGCGCCGACCGGCACGCGGATGCCGTCGCCGGTGTCGCGCACCTCCATGCCGCGCACCAGGCCGTCGGTCGAGTCCATGGCGATGCAGCGCACGGTGCTCTCGCCGAGGTGCTGCGCCACCTCGAGGACGAGGTTCTCACGGCTGGTCGCTGATCGCCGGGTTGGTGACCCGCAGCGCGTTGAAGATCGGCGGCAGCGTGCCCGTCGGCGAACTCGACGTCGACGACCGGACCGATGACCTGCGTGATCTTCCCGATGCTCATGCTCAGTGCCTTCTGTTGCCGCTGACGATCGTCCTCATCCCTTGAGCGCCTCGGCGCCGCCGACGATCTCCATCAGCTCCTTGGTGATCGCCGCCTGGCGGGCGCGGTTCATCTCGAGCGTGAGGCGCTCGATCATCTCGGAGGCGTTGCTGGTCGCGCTGTCCATCGCCGTCATGCGCGCGCCGTGCTCGCTCGCGACCGCCTCGAGCAGCGCGTGATAGACGCGCACCTCGACGTACCGCGGCAGCAGGCGATCGAGCAGCTGCGCCGCGATCCGGCTCGAAGAGGTACTCGCACGGACGGCGCGTCCTCGGCCGCGCGTCGACGCTCGATCGGCAGCAGCCGCTCGACCGTCGGCACCTGCGAGAGCGCCGAGCGGAACGCGCTGTAGACCAGGTAGACGCGCGTCGATCTCGCCCTTCGACGAACTCGCGCGCGACGCTGCGCTCGCGACCTCGCGCGCGCCAGCGTCGATCGGCGCGGCCCGGACGATCTGACGTGCCGGTCGACGATCGTCACGCGCGCGGCGCTTGTAGTAGTCGACGCCCTTGCGGCCGACGATCGTCAGCGACACGTCGCGCGCCCGCGTGTTTCCGCAGGAAAGCGCTCGGCCTGGCGGATCAAGGTTGGCGTTGTAGCCGCCGCACAGGCCGCGGTCGGCGGTGATCAGCACGAGTCGAATCGGCGCCTGCTCCTCGGCTCGCTTCGCAGCAGCGGATGCGCGTCGTCGCCGACGCGCGCCGGCGACGCCGCGCAGCATCTCGGTCGAGCTTCTCGGCGTACGGCCGCGCGCGATCGCCGCCTCCTGCGCGCGGCGCAGCTTCGCCGCCGCGACCATCTTCATGGCCTTGGTGATCTGCTGCGTGTTGCGGACCGAGGCGATCCGCTTGCGGATGGCCTTGAGGCTCGCCATGGGCGGCGAGGTCTAGCGGCTCACGCGGCGAACGCCTCTTGAACTCGTCGAGCGCCGCGTTCGAGCTGCTGCTTCGACCTCGTCGGTCGAGCTCGCTCTTCTCGCGGATCGCTCGGTAGCACCTCGGGGTGCTTGGCTCTCGACGAAGCGATAGAGCTCGCGCTCGTAGCGCTGGCACTCGCCTCGGCCGGCAGCGCGTCGACGTAGCCGTTGGTCGCCGCGTAGATGATCAGCGACCTGCTTCTCGACCGGCAGCGGCTCGTACTGCTCCTGCTTCAGGATCTCGACCAGGCGCGCGCCGCGCGCGAGCTGCTTCTGCGTCGCCGCGTCGAGGTCGGAGCCGAACTGCGCGAAGGCCGCCATCTCGCGGTACTGCGCGAGGTCGAGGCGCAGCGAGCCGGCGACCTGCTTCATCGCCTTGATCTGCGCGGTGCCGCCGACGCGCGACACCGAGATGCCGACGTTCACCGCCGGCCGGACGCCGGAGTAGAAGAGGTCGGTCTCGAGGAAGATCTGACCGTCGGTGATCGAGATGACGTTGGTCGGGATGTACGCCGACACGTCGCCGGCCTGCGTCTCGATGATCGGCAGCGCGGTCAGCGAGCCGCCGCCGCGCTCGTCGCTCATCTTGGCGGCGCGCTCGAGGAGGCGCGAGTGGAGATAGAAGACGTCGCCCGGGTACGCCTCGCGGCCCGGCGGACGGCGCAGCAGCAGCGAGAGCTGGCGGTACGCGACCGCCTGCTTCGAGAGATCGTCGTAGATGACGAGCGCGTGCCGGCCGTTGTCGCGGAAGTACTCGCCCATCGCGCAGCCGGTGTAGGGCGCGATGAACTGCAGCGGCGCCGCTTCGGACGCCGTCGCGGCGACGACGGTCGTGTAGTCCATGGCGCCGTGCGCGGGTGAGCTTCTCGACGACCTGCGCGACGGTCGAGCGCTTCTGGCCGATCGCGACGTAGATGCAGGTGACGTCGCCGCCCTTCTGATTGATGATCGTGTCGAGCGCGACCGCGGTCTTGCCGGTCTGGCGGTCGCCGATGATCAGCTCGCGCTGGCCGCGGCCGATCGGGATCATGGCGTCGATCGCCTTGATGCCGGTCTGCAGCGGCTCCTTCACCGGCTGGCGCGCGACGATGCCGGGCGCCTTCAGCTCGATGCGGCGGTTCTCGGTCGCCTCGATCGGGCCCTTGCCGTCGATCGGCTGGCCGAGCGCGTTGACGACGCGGCCGCGCAGCTCCGTCGCCGACCGGCACCTCGGCGATGCGGCCGGTGCGCCGGACCTCGTCGCCTTCGCCGATCGCGCTGCGCCTCGCCGAAGATGGCGGCGCCGACGTTGTCCTCTTCGAGGTTCAGCACCATGCCGTAAAGATCGTGCGGGAACTCGAGCAGCTCGCCGGCGGCCGCCTTGTCGAGGCCGTAGATGCGCGCGATGCCGTCGCCGGTCGACAGCACGACGCCCGTCTCGCGGACCTCGACGCGCGCGTCGTAGTCCTTGATCTGTTGCTTGATGATGTCGCTGATCTCCGCGGCGCGGATCTCCATCACTTGCCTTTCGTTCCGCCGATCGTCAGCCAGCCAGGGAGCGCTCGAGTCGCTCGAGCCGCGTGCGCAGACTGCCGTCGAAGACACGGCCCGCGACCTCGACGACCACGCCGCCGAGAAGCTCAGGATCCACATCCGTTTCGGCGATGACCCGCTTACCCGTCTGACGTTCGAACGCCTCATTGATGCGCCGCCGGCTCTCGTCCGAGAGCGGTTTGGCGCTGCGGATGCGCGCTCGGACCCGGCCGAGGTGACGGTCCTCGAGCCGCTGGTATTCGCGCTCGATCGCGCCGAGCTCCCGCAAGCGATTGTTCGCCGCGAGGACTGCGAGAAATTTCGAGAGCAACGGCGTCGAGCCAAGCTGCGCTGAAACCTGCGGCGCCATCGCCCGGCGCACGCGGCCATCGCGCGTGGCGATCTCGAGCAAGCTGGCCATCGCTGGGTCCTCGAAAGCTCGTGCCAGGACCTCGAGCTCACGTCCAGGCGCTTCGACGTCGCCAGCCTCGCGGGCCAGCTCGAACAGCGCTTTGGCGTAGCGCCTTGCAACCCTGCTCATCGAGCCTCTCCGCTCTCGACGGCGCTCACGAACTCACTCGCGAATCGCTCCTCGTCGTCGCGCGTCAGCCGCTCACGTAGCTGGCCAACCACCAAGGCGATCACCTGCTCGGCCACTTCCTCGCGGATTCGGCGCGCGGCTTGCGCACCTTCCTGAGCACCGAGAAGTCGCGCGTCGGTTCGAATCCGTTCCGCATTCTGGCGAGCAGACGCGAGCAGACGCTCCCGCTCCCGGTCGGCTTCCGCACGAAGCTCTTGCAGCAGCCGTTCGCCCGCCTCGCGTAGGCTCGCGCGGCGGGCCTCGATGTCCGCGTGCATCGCCGCCGCAGCACGGTTCGTCTCCTCGGCGTCAGAAATCTCCTTCTCGACGAGCTTGCGCCGTTCGGCGAGCGCGGCGACGATCAGCGGCCACGCGAAGTACCAAAACAGTGCGACAAAGGTTGCGAAGTTGATGGCCGGCAACACCAGACTGCCGAGCGACGGCACGGCATGGGCCGCGTGTTCTTCGGCGGCGACCGCTATGGCGCCAGGAAGAGCAAGAGCAGCGGCCAGGAGGACCCGCACGACACGATTCATGAATCACGCTTCAGGATGTTTCGAACGATCTCTTCGACGAGCTTCGCGGTCTCCGCCCTGAGCGCAGTCCGCGTCGTTTCGGCTTCGGCGGCGATTTCGCGCCGGGCATTCGTCAGCGAGAGGGTCGCCTCGCGGCGGGCGGACTCCACCAACTCGCGTTCCTCGTTCTCCGCACTTCGGCGGATCTCCTCCGCGGCCGCGGCCGCCTCGCGACGCAGCTCGGCCATCTTTGCTTCGTAGTCCGACTGCAGTTGCGCAGTTTCGTTGCGCAGCTTCGTCGCCTGCTCGAGGGCGCCCCGCGTGCGCCGATGACGCGCGTCGATGTTGGCTAGAAAGCGATCGAAAACCAGCTTCTTGAGCGCGAGGTAGAGAGCCACGAACAGCAGGGCTTGGTAGACGACTTGCGAGACGGTGGGGAACTCCATTGGACGGCCGGGGGCTCGGAAACGACGGGGCTTCGAACCACGGAAAGACCGGGGCTACTTCGTCACGTCGCTCGAAATCCGAGCGAGGACGCCGTTGCCTCCTTTCTCTTCCTTCGCAAGCGGCGCGACCCGTTGAGATTCCCCAGACCGCGCTTCGGCACCACTCGTCATCGAGCAGTGCCCCTCGAATATGACGCCGTCGTGAATGACCAGGCTCGGAGTCACGATGTTGCCGAACAACCGGCCGGGCGAACGGATCTCGACGCGCTTGCGCGCATTGATGTCGCCCGTGACCTTGCCCCGTATGACGATCGTGGTGCCGTTGATTTGTGCCGTGACCACCGCGCGCTCGCCGACGATGAGGGTGTCCTGTGCCGAAATCTCCCCCTCCACCTGTCCATCGACGCGCACGGTGCCCTCGAAGTTGAGCTTGCCACTCACCCGGCTCCCCTTGCCGAGGTAGGCCTGCACGTCGCCGTCGCCATCCAATCCGTCTTTGTCCACAGAAGGCTCCTTCGCGGTCGAGACGGACGGCGTCTGAGACGGCACTGCGTGGAACTGCGCCGGCGATCCCGCCCTAGCGTCTACGGACGGCGCCTTGTTCTCCGCCGGACGATAGTCCTTCAACGGGTCCTTAACCGGTTCCTTCGGGTCCTTCTCGTCGCGACCGAACAAGCCCATCGTCGTCTCCTTGATTGGCGTTCTCGCGAAACACTGCTCACTACCATCCCACAGCAGCGGTTGTCCAGGCAGGATCACGGCCGACGCAGACGCTCGAGTAGCCGCTCGAGCTCCGCAGGCGAGTAGAATTCGATCACGATGCGGCCGCGTTGCCCGCGGGCTTGCAATCGAACGCGCGTTCCGAGGCTTCGCATCAGTTGCTTCTCGACGTCCGCGACGTGCAGGTCTCGTCTCGCTCGCCTCGAGGCCCGCGGTTGTTTGCGCGACCGAATACGTGCCTCGAGCTGGCGGACCGAGAGGCCGAGCCGAATCGTGTCCCGCGCGAGGGCCGTCTGCTCGATCGGCGATTCGAGGGCCAGCAGCGCGCGCGCATGGCCGGCGGAAAGGCGTCCGCTGCGCATCTCGTCCCGTACGGCTTGCGGGAAGTTGGAGCAACCGGATGGTGTTGGCGACCGCAGGCCGACTCTTGCCAACTCGGCGAGCGACGTCCTCCTGAGTCGCACCGAAATCTTCGATCGAGCCGCACGAACGCAGCCGCTTCTTCGAGCGCCGAAAGATCTTCGCGCTGCAGATTCTCGATCAGCGTCACCTCTAGGACTTCGCGGTCGTTCATGTCGCGAACGACCACGGGCACGGTCTGGAGCCCCGCCAATCGCGCCGCACGCAGCCGCCTCTCGCCCGCGATCAGCTCGAAGCCTCCTTCGCGTTGCCGTACCAACAGCGGCTCGACCACTCCGTGCTCGCGAATCGATTCGGCCATCTCGCGCAGCTTCTCGTCGTCGAAATCGATGCGGGGCTGCCATGGATTGGGCGCAACTTGGTCGAGCGGCAAACTGCGCTCGACCGGAGTGGGACTCGGCGCCTGGGGAATCAGCGCGCCGAAACCGCGCCCCAGACCCTGTTCGCTTCGCACCATCCATCAGCCGGCTCCGGGTGGTTGAGCTCGCGCACGACGCTCGAGAACTCGTGGGCAAGCTCGAGATAACTCTGCGCACCGCGCGACCCCGGGTCGTAGAGTAGGACCGGCAGCCCGAAGCTCGGGCTCTCACTCAGCCGCACGTTGCGGGGGATCACGGTGCGAAACACCCTGTCGCCGAAATACTGACGCGCCTGTTCCGCGACCTGGTGACAGATCGTGTTGCGGGTATCGAACATCGTCAGCAGGACACCGTCGAGTTGCAAGCTCGGATTCAACGATGCGCGTACCATTTCGACCGTCGACACCAAGGCGCTCACTCCCTCCATTGCGTAGTACTCGCATTGGAGGGGGACGATGACGGCATCGGCGGCCGCAAGCGCATTGACCGTCAGAAGACCGAGTGAGGGCGGGCAATCGATGATAATAAAACGATATTTCGTATCTATCGCGCGGATCTTTTCCTGGAGAATAGTCTCACGATTATCCAATGCTTACGAGCTCGACCTCCGCCCCGATGAGATCCCGGCTGGCCGGCAAGACTTCAAGCCCTGACCGCCTTTGTACTGACGATCGCTTCACTCGGTGACGAGTTGCCCGCAAGAACCGTATAGATCGAGTTCCCGACGTCGGCCGGCATGATACCCACGCCGCTCGTAGAATTGCTCTGCGGATCGAGATCGAGGAGCAGTACCGTTTCACCAAGGCTGCCGAGAGATGCGGCGAGGTTGACGGCGGTGGTCGTCTTTCCAACTCCCCCCTTCTGGTTCGCCACTGCGATGACTCGTGCCAAAGGCCGCCCCGCCCGACGCACGGCGCACTACCACAGGTTCGAGCGGGCTGAAAGTTTCACGTGAAACATTCAGTCGTGCTCGAGGCGGCGAAGCACCAGCACATCGTGCTGCTCGCCTCCGGGCAGGCGATATTGCAATAGGCGAAGCTGCTCGTAGCCGAGACTATCGAAGCTCTCCGCATCGCTTTTGCGCATCAACGCCAGCTGCCCGTTCGGCGCCAGTATGGGCCGGGCGAAGGCAGCCACCACATCGGGCCGTAACCCGCGCGCGGTGATCAGCTCCGGCTTCTCGGCGGCGCACCAGCTCTCGCCCCGAATTGGCCACACGATTGCGTTGTCGAGTCCGGCCGCTCGAGCTACGTGGTTGAGGAACGCAGCCCGGCGCCCACGAGACTCCAACAAGATGCACCCGAGTCCCCGGTGCCGTGATGGCCATGAGGATCCCCGGGAACCCGGCGCCGCTGCCAAAGTCCGCAGCCACCTTTGCGGAGCGGGTCAGCAGCGTCAGCGCTAGCGAATCGAGCACGTGTCGGTCGATGAGCTCGTCCTCCGAGCGTGCCGCGATCAGGTTGATCCGCACGGCCCAGCGCGCCAGTTGCGCAACAAATACGTCGATGCGTTGCAGCTCCTCGGCCGACAGCTCGAGGCCGAAGATCTCCGCCGCGCGCCGCGGGAGAAGCTCCCGAGACGTACGCATCATATCCGCGCGCCTCTTAGGTAAGGCCGCTTCGCCGTAGGTGGATGGCGAGCAGCGATACGGCAGCGGGAGTGATGCCGGCGATCCGGCTCGCCTGACCAAGCGAACGGGGCCTTATCCTCGCGAGCTTCTCCTTGGCTTCGTTGGAAAGTCCCGCAACGCGCTCGTAGTCGAGGCTTGCGGGCAGCCCGACATCTTCTGCGCCACGCGAACGCTCGACCAGCTGGCGCTGACGCTCGACATAGCCGCAATACTTGATCTCGATCTCGACTTGCGCGCGGCCGCGTCCTCCGTTACGTGAGCCACGAGCGGCTTCGGACTTCGAGGCCGTCCAGCTCGGCGTAGCCGACCTCGGGGCGCCGCAGCAACGCCGCGAGGCGCGTTGGCTGGCGAATTGGCGCCGTGCCCATCCGCTCTAGCGCAGCCTGCACGGTCGCGTTCGGGGAGATAGTGGTTTCTTCGAGCCGATGCGATTTCTGCGGCGATCGAGCGCTCCTTCGCCTGAAACGATCGCGATCCGAGTCGGAAAGCAGCCCGATCCGGTGCCCTACCTCGCAGAGGCGCAAATCCGCATTGTCCTCACGAAGCAGCAAGCGGTGCTCGGCACGTGAGGTGAACATCCGATAGGGTTCACCGCCTACCCCCTTGGTCACGAGGTCGTCGATGAGTACCCCGAGGTAGGCCTGGTCACGGCGCAATACGATCGGCGGTTCACCCGCCACGAAGCGAGCGGCATTGATCCCCGCCATGATCCCTTGGGCGGCGGCTTCCTCGTAACCGGTCGTGCCGTTGATCTGACCCGCCAGGAACAGATCCCTTCAGCAACTTGCTCTCCAGCGACGCATCGAGCTGCGTCGGATCGCAATAGTCGTACTCGATCGCGTACCCCGGCCGCATGATCTCCGCCCGCTCGAGCCCGGCAATCGATCGGACCATGCGCACTTGAACGTCGAGCGGCAAGCTCGTCGAGAGCCCGTTCGGATAGACCTCGACCGTGTCGTAGCCTTCAGGCTCGAGAAAGATCTGGTGGCGCTCCTTGGTCGCGAAGCGCATGACCTTGTCCTCGATCGAGGGGCAGTATCGCGGGCCGCGGCTGCGAATCGTTCCGTTGTACATCGGCGAGCGGTCGAGACCCGAGCGAATGATCTCGTGGGTGCCCGGGTTCGTGTACGTTAGATGGCAAGAGACCTGCGGCTGCCGGATTCGCACGGTTGTGAAAGAAAAGACTGGTGGGCGGATCATCCCCGGGCTGCTCTTCGAGCGTCCCGAAGTCGATCGTTCGGCGATCGAGTCGCGGGCACGTGCCGGTCTTCAGTCGTCCAACACGCAAGCCCTAGCGCGGCGAGCTGGTCCGATAGATTCATCGCAGCAAAGTCGCCGGCTCGCCCCGCCGAGTAGTTCCTGTCACCAACGTGAATCAGGCCCTTCAGAAACGTACCGGTAGTGAGAATGACGGCGTTGGCAGTGAAGATTTCTCCGATCTGCGTCTCGACCCCGCACACGCTGCCGTTCGCAATGATCAGGCGTTCCACGCTCCCCTGACGACAGGCGAGCAGAGGTTCGTGCTCGAGCACCCGTTTCATTCGGGCACGGTAGAGAGCCTTGTCCGCCTGCGCACGTGTTGCGCGAACTGCCGGTCCTTTCTTGGACGTTCAACCGGCGAAACTGGATGCCGGTCTCGTCGATCGCGCGTCCCATCTCTCCGCCGAGTGCGTCGATCTCGCGAACCAGGTGCCCTTTGCCGATACCACCAATGGCGGGGTTGCAGGACATCTGACCGATGTGATCGAGATTGAGAGTGAGCATCAACGTTCGCCGACCCATCCGCGCGGCGGCGAGCGCTGCCTCGATGCCGGCATGTCCAGCGCCGACTACGATGACGTCAAACTCGGTCATGATTCGCGGTACTCCGTTTGTTTCACGTGAAACAGTTCCTCATTTCCCGATGCAAAATTCGGAGAAGATGCGATCCAGCACTTCCTCGGGCGACGTCGTGCCAACGACTTCCCCCAGATGTTCTAGTCCGGACATCACGTCTACTGCGACGATCGTCGGCAGGAAGACCTTCCTCGAGGGATTTGGCCGCCCTTTCCGCGGCTCTCGCGGTAAGCTCGAGCGCGTTGCGCTGGCGCTCGCGCAGGATCGTAGGGCCCCCCTCGCCGTGAGAGGTTTCGGGGCGACCGTTGGCGACAATCGCGCGCTTCAGGGAATCGACGCCGCGCCCGTCGAGCAGAGAGGCGTTTATGCTTGCCTTGAACTCGTGGCCACGCCTCCACAAGACCGAGCCGATTTTGAAGATCGATCTTATTTATCAATAGGATACGCTGCTTATGACGCGTGGCGTCTAGAGTCTCCCGATCCTCCGCAGCCAACGGGCGAGAGCTGTCGAGCATGACGACGACGAGGTCGGCATCCGCGATTTGCTGGCGCGTCCGGTCGATGCCGATGCGCTCGACCTCACTGCTCGCATGGCGAATGCCCGCCGTATCGACGAGAACGACCGGTATCCCTTCGAGATCGACGGCTTCCTCGAGCGTGTCTCGCGTGGTCCCCGGGATCGGCGTGACGATCGCCCGCTCCATCTGAAGCAGCCGGTTCAGCAGGCTCGACTTGCCGACGTTCGGCTTGCCGACGATGGCGACGCGCAGCCCTTCCCGCAAAATCCGGCCGTGGGCATACGTCGCGGCGAGGTCGCAGAGCTCGCGTCCTACGGCCGCCGCTTGGTTTGCCAAGAGCGCGCGGTCCATGTCGCCCACGTCCTCGTCGGAAAAGTCGATGGCGACTTCGAGGCGCGCGGCGATGCCGACGAGCTTTTCGCGGATCTCGCCGACTCTACGCGACAGCGCTCCGCCCAACTGGTCTAGCGCTACGCGCAAAGCAGCATCCGTCGAGGCGCCGATCACGTCCGCCACCGACTCCGCTTGAGCAAGGTCGAGCTTGCCATTCAACAACGCGCGGACGGTGAATTCGCCGCGGCGTGCGGCTCTGGCGCCCGCATTCAGTAAGGCTCCCAGGATTCGGCGCGCGACCAGCGTGCCACCGTGAGAATGAAACTCGACCACGTCTTCGCCGGTGTAACTGTGGGGTGCCCGCATCACCACCGCGAGGCCTCGATCGATGTCTCGTTCCTCGGCATCGACGAAGCGGCCGAGGTACAGGCGATGCGATTGCCACCTCTCCGGGGAGCGCCCGCGGAACACGCCCGTCGCGAGCGCAACCGCTGCCGGTCCGCTCACGCGAACGATGGCCACCGCGCCAACTCCCGCGGCGGTGGCGATCGCGGCGATGGTATCGCGCGTGTACACCAACCGCGGACGTTAGCGGATTCCGCGGGCGTCGGGAAACCGGTCCGCGCGCGAAGCCTCTACGGTTCCTCGAACTCGCTACGAGGCTGCAGGACCCTTGAACCCGGACCCTGGACGCTCCGTTGCGCCGTCGCGCAGCGAGCTTTCCGGAGAGATCACGACATGTCGCAGCGCCCCCTCGTCGGCGCTTCGCGTACTCACCGTGGCATCATTCGCCAACGCCAAGTGAACAATCCTTCGCTCGCGTGCACTCAGAGGGTCCATCGCCTCGGCCCGCCCGGTTTCGCGCACGTGAGCGGCAAGACGACGGGCCATATCGACCAATTCTCGACGTCGCCGCTCCCGGTATCCTTCAGCGTCGAGCACGATTCGGCTGAAGCTCTCGTCCTTGTGGCTGACGAGGCGATTCACCAGGTGTTCGAGCGCATCGAGCGTTTGCCCGTGCCGACCGATCAGCAAACCTCGAGCGTCGCTCGAAATTCGCAGGCAAACTTCTCCACGCTGCTCGCCGCCGGCAGAATCGATCCTCGCGCGGAAGCCCATGAGCTCGACAAGGCGCTGCAGAATTTGAACTGCGTCCTCCGTGACAGCGCTGGTGTCGAGGGTCGACGCCCGTACCTCGGCGACGGGTTGCTCCGTTGCGGCGACGACTGTGCGTGGAAAAACTCGCACGCGCGCTCGCTGCGCGCCGAGGCCGAAGAGGCCACGTCGAGCTTCTTGAACGACCTCTACCTCGGCTTCGTCGCGAGAGATGCCGAGTGAAGCGAGGGCGTCGTCTACGGCCTCGTCGATCGTCTCGCCTTCGCCCTCTGCCGACATGCCGCGTCTCGGAACGTTGTCTCTCATCGCGTGGATCGCTGCATGATCATCTGCTGCGCGATCGTCAGCACGTTGTTGACGAGCCAGTAGAGGGCAAGCCCCGACGGGAAGTTGATGAACATGACCGTGAAAACCAGCGGCATGATCATCATCATGCGCTGCTGCGCCGGATCACCGGTTTGAGGCGTCATGCGCTGTTGTACGAGCATGCTGACTCCCATCAACAGCGTCAGCACGGGGATGCGTATGTCCGTGCCCGCGATCACCGCAAGCGGCGGCTGCGGAAACGGCGGCAGGCGGTCCGGAGCCGAGAGGTCGTTGATCCACAGGGCGAAAGGTGCGTGGCGTAGCTCCACGGCGGATAGTAGCGCGTTGTAGAGACCGATGAAGATCGGCATCTGTACGATCATCGGCAAACAACCGCCCAGTGGGTTCACATTGTGGCGGCGGTACAGCTCCATGACTTCCTTGTTGAGCGCCGTGCGATCGTCCGCGTACTTTTCCTGAAGCTTCTTCATCTGCGGCTGGAGCTTTTGCATCTCTTGCATGGATTTGAAGCTCTTGTGCGTCAGCGGCACGGTGATGAGCTTCACGAGCACGGTCAGCAGAATGATGTCGACGCCGTAGTTTCCGGTGAAACGGTGAAAGAGCTTTAGGATCCGTAACATCGGTTCGGCGACGAAGCTGAACCAGCCGAGGTTCACGGTCCGGGTGAGGTTGTGCCCGACCGATCCCAGCGCGTTCAGGTCCTTCGGTCCGGCATAGACCGTGAACGGGTAGGGGCTCGCCGTGAAGGCCGTCGTCGGTACCAGAACTTCGGAGAAGATTTCGCCGTTGTCCTTCTTCACCCAAAGCCGCACCGCATCGTTCTCCTTCGGCAGCATGGCGGAGAGGAAGTAGCTGTCGGCATAGCCGGCCCAGTGGATTGGCGGGGGCGGGGCTTCAGACGCTACGCGCGTATCGGGCAGGACGACGCCTTGCTCCAGCTCGGCCTCGCCGAAATGCAGGAGCTTGCCGCCGACGAGAGCTTCCGGACCCTGAAACGAATAGCGCGTTTGGCTCTCCGTCGGACTGTGCGTCCAGCGAATCCCCGCTTCGGTGTACGCTTGATGGGTATCGGAGACCTCCAAGCCGAGCCCGAAGCCATAGCTCCCTCCGTCGAACCGCAAGCGCTTGGCGATCGAGACTCCGTCTGGCGTTTCGCCACGCAGCACCAATTCCGCCGTCTCATTGGCGCCAATCTCGAGAGAGGTTTTGCTCGGCTCGTAGACGACGCTCTGGTCGCTCAGCGAGTTGGTTCCGCGAAGTACGACGCCGAGCGGCATGTCGTGGCTGGTTCCGGCATTGACGAGCTCTAGCGCAGGGCTCTGCGGGTCGATGCTGGCCCGGTAGTGCTTCAACCGAAGGCTCACGAGCCGGCCGCCAAGTTTCGAGAAGCCTGCATGAATGAGAGGTGTTTCAACCGCGATGTCCTCGCTCGGGCGCGCCGAGGTCTCCTCTACCGGAGGTGGAGCAGGGATGGAGGTCGCAGGTTGCGGCAGCACGTCGGGTGTGCCGGGAGGCGGGCTCGGGACGGCATGAGGCTTCTTGCCAAGATTGGGATAGTAGATCCGCAGATATTCCTGATAGCCGATGACGAGCAAAGCCGAGAGCGCAACGGCGATTAGGACTTGTCGATCCACGGATGCGTCCTTGCGTGAAGTCGTTCGCTAGGGAACAGGGTCGAAACCGCTGGTACTTCCCCAGGGGTGACAGCTCGCCAGACGTCGCAGGCTCATCCAGACCCCGTGCACCACACCGTGGCGCCGCAGCGCCTCCTCGGCGTACCGGGAACACGATGGCTCGAAGCGACAATTCTTGCCGAGCAAGGGCGAGGCAAGCAATCGGTACACCCTAAGCGCTGCAACAAGCGTAAGAGCGAGGGCGTGCCCGGCGGCGCGTGAATTGCGCGCCACTTCAGGACGAAAACGGTTCACGCAGCTCTGCGACGAGCTCGGCATAGGAGAGTTTGGCCGCGCCGGGCTTGGCGATCACTACGAAATCGCGCGCCGGCGGCAGATCGCGGCGATGCAGCCTTACGAATTCCCGAACACGTCGCCTCACTCGATTGCGCACCACTGCGTTGCCAACGCGGCGACTTACGCTGAATCCAAACCGCGAAGCGTGCGGTGGCGATTGATGCATGGACACAACGAGGAAGTTGGCGCTTTGCCGCTTTCGTCCGCGTCTCTGTATGCGCAAGAATTCCTGCCGGCGGCGAAGGCGGAGGTTCTTCCCGAACCTTGATCCACCCGTCCCCCCTGGGCCGGCAGCAGGGCTCCTGCGCGAGTCGCGCTGGTGCGGCGAGCTCACGCGCTATCGCCGAGCGGCCTTCGGCGGCACCTGGACGGTGAGCCGTTTGCGGCCTTTACGTCGGCGCCGCTTCAGCACGTTCTGCCCGCCCGGCGTCGCCATGCGCGCGAGAAAGCCGTGCGTTCGCTTTCGACGCAAGTTGCTCGGCTGGTACGTGCGCTTCATCCGCTACTCTTTCCTTTCCAGGAGTTCGCACATGAGCCGCGCCACGCGGCGCGAGCAGCAAAAAAGACAGTGGCCGACACATCGTCGGCCGACGGCGATAGTCACCATACACTCCGAGGGAAGTCAAATCTGCAATCTCGAGCTCGAGATCGCGGCTATCAACCGCCGGGCGAGGCGCTGCGATCGGTTACAAAGCGCGGTCGGATCACAAGTATGAGAGCAGGCAGCACCGTCAAAGACGCGATGCTCGATACCGCCATAGCGAATGCGACGAGCGTCCCCAGGCGGATGTGATAGGCGAAGCCGGAGAAGCAGAGCGTAAGGTAGCCGGCAGCGATTGCCGAGGAGACGAAGAGGATCGCTCGCCCTGAGGTTTCGAGCGTCCGCTCGAGCGCTGCTTCCAAGTCACCTCCCGCCGTCAGCTCTTCTCGCAGCCGGAACAGGAAGTAGATGGCGTAGTCCGCGCCGATCCCTACCGCCATGGCGGAGATGGTGGAGGTCCCGACGTCGAGGGGGACACCCAAGAGCCCCATCACGCCGAAATTCGTGAGGACGGCCAGAGCCAGGGGAATGGCGACGAGAATCCCGCCGGTGATGGACCGCAAGGTCAAGCTCGACACCACGAGGATGATGGCGGTGATCTGCAGAATGTTGAGCAGCTTGCCGCGTACCATTACCTCGTTCATCGCAGCGGTCGAAGCCAGCGACCCAGTGATCTGGACGCGGATTCCCGCGGGTAGCGCACCGCGCAAGCGCTCGCGCAGGCGCGCGATCAGCTCGTTGGCGAAGCGCGTGCTGTCCTCCTTCACGAAGACGCGTAGGGCGCTCACGCGATGTGAGGGGTCGATCAGGTTGTCGAAGTCCTCCACACTGCCTGCCATCGAGTAGAGCAGCAGGTACTGGCTGACGAGGTTTTTGCTCGCCGGAACACGCAGCTCTTTGGGATCGTCGGAGTTCATCGCCGCATTCATCCGCTTGATGAAATCCACGAATGACACCGTCTTGCCGACTGCGGGCTGCTCGCTCAGCCAAGCTTGCAGCGAATCGATGGCTTCGAGGACGCTCGGCTCCTCGATCGCACCTTCATGATCTCCTTCGATCAGCAGCACCAAGGTGCTGGTGCCGGCGAACGAACTGTTCAGCACGTCGTCGTCGCGCTGCACCGTCGAGCTACGAAAGAACTGCCCGCGAAAGCTCGAATCCACCATCACGTGGGAGCCGGCGATGATGGAGACGACGGTGACGGCCGCAGCCGTCGCGAAGACCCAGCGCCACTTCCCCCCTCGCAGGAGTCCTTTGAGCGTTTCGATCACCGGGTCGAAGAACCGATGTGTTGCTTGCCGCGCCCGCTCTTGCAGCGACGGCACCGGCAGCAGACAGCGGACAGCCGGGATCAACGTCATCTCGATGACGAAGGCGGAGAGAATCCCGAGGGCCGTGAACAATCCGAAGTTACGTATCGCCGTCGTTTCGAAGGTGAGGAGAGACAGAAACGAGAGCGCGGCGATACCGGTCGCGACGAACATGACGGGGCCGACCTTCAGGACTGAGCGCTCGACAGCTTGGCGTTGGTCCCCTCCGGCCGCGAGTTCTTCGTAGAACCGCTTGAGCATCTGAACGGCATGACCCGCCGCGACTGCGAGTATCAGAATCGGCGTGGTGACATTGAACGGGTCGAGAGACACCCCGAGGCAGCCGAGCAGGCCGAGGCTCCACAGCATCGCGAGAAACGCGGTGAGTAGAGGCAGGAACATCGCCTGCAAGGTGCGAAACGCCTCGTAGTGCACAAAGCCGATGACCACGAAGGCGAGCGGGAAGAAGAAGAACATGCGAGCCGAGTAGCGGGTTAGCCAGGCTACGAAGATGGCAGGCCCGCCGAGATGGGAGGTGAAGGTACCGTCATTCTCGCTCGCCAGTACGTCATCGATGGCGCCTTGCACCTCTGCATAGCCAACCAGCGGTGCGCGAAAGTCGAAGTCCGCTATGATGGCCGCCGCGCGGCCGTCTGGGGAGAAAATCGTTCCCGCATACTGCGGGTTCGCCTCCACACGGCTGCGCACGGCGCGGGCCTCTTCAGCGGTCTTCGGCAATGGCTCAAGGAACGGATGAACATCCATCCCTTGCTGGGTGCCGCGGATATCCGTCACCTTGGAAAGTGCGGGGCTGAGGTAGGTGCGTTGCACCAGACCCGGTAAATCGCCGATCTTCTGGGTGATGCTCGCGAGCTTCGCCAGAAATTCTGGGGTGTAGATGCTACCGCCGGTCGGGAAGAGCCCGATGAAGACCAGGTTCTTCTCACCGAAGACCTCGTGAAGCCTAGCTAGAGCGCGGATGTATGGATGCGCCTGTGGCAGCTGCGAGTCCGGGTCTACCTCGACCTTGAGGGTCGCAACTCGACTGAGCAGAACGAGGCTGACGAGCGAAACCGTCGTGACGACAAGCCTCGCATGCGCGGTTACCCAACGAACGTACCCCCCACGCATCTGCCACGCCAACCGCGCCCTGCGGACCTCCACCTCCGCCGGGTTATGTGAGATGCGCTAGAGAGTTTCAATACTTAACTTCACTGTTCCGGTCGTCGGAAAAATCCCTGTGGATAAAGTGTGGACAAGAGTCCGCACCCTCATCGACCGATCCTGGCTGCTGCCCAAGTCAGCGCTGGGCGGCATCGCGTAGCTGGGAAAAAGATCAGTATTTTCCGTCCCTTACGCCATTTGCAGATGACCCCGCCACGCGTGCGGGGCAGAGCCTTTGATCGAAACGCCACGAAACGCTGGAGAATCGCCCTGTTGATAAGTGCCTCCCATGAGAACGTCTTGGTAGAGGCTCTTCTCCGCTCGCAGTGAGTACGTAGCACGCGATTTTGGCTATTCTCCGCGTGCCACGCTTTCGAGAGAAGCGATTTTCCTGGAGAAGCACGACATCGCGCTTGTAAAAGCTGCGTGGATCGCTGTGCAGAACGATGCGCTATGCTGGCCCACTTGACGCTTCGGACCATTTTCGCTTGTAGTCCCAGCGCGAGGTCGTGATGGATCTGAAGACCCTGGAACGAATGACCGTCGTGAAGCTTCGTGAAGAAGCTCTCAAGCTTCCTGAGCTCAGAGGTGTTCGTGCCAAGAGCAAGGACCAGCTGATCCGCGCCTTGGCGGGCGCCCTAGGAATCGATCTTGGTGAGCGGCGCCGAGGCGGTGGCAGCATTCCCGTTCTCAAGAGGCAGATCCGCGACCTGAAGACTAAGATCGCCGAGGCGATCCAGTCGAAGAAGAATTCCGAGCTCAAAACCCTTCGCCGGCAGGTAAAGCACCTCAAGGCCGAGACCCGGCGTCTCGCAAGGGAGAAGCGCCTAGTGGGAAAAGCCCCGGCGATGCCGGCCGGGGCTGACGCGGGAGCCTCCCCCCCAGCCACCTGAGGGTGGTCGCGCGATCGCGCAAAGGGCTCGATGGCCAAGCTCTGGATCGTCTACCGAGACGGACTCCGTCTTCTGGGTGCAATCGTCGGGGACGTCGCTCTGGAGCCAGCCATCTCCGCCCTAGACATCGCGCCGTGGCGTCTATTCAGCGCAGAGCGGCCGGAGTCGGTCACGGTCGACCAGCTACGGGCTAGCCAAAAACGCAAGCGCGCTCTGCTCGAGGTCACTGAGCAGGACCGCTACGAGCTTTGCCCCCTGCCGGTCGGGCTCTTCGAGTCGCCTTACTCGCCTGATGAGTGCGTGCGCCGGTTGAAACTCGGCGCGGATGCTTCGCTCGATACCGCTGCGCCCTAGCGGGTCTTGGTCAGGGACCCGACACGTCAGCCGGGAGGCCTGAGACTCAGCCGAGGCTTCGCTTCCGCGCCCGCAACCCCCGGCGGCTGCCTTTCGGTTTGCTAAACGGCTTGCCGAATCCGCCGCCGAATCCACCTCCGCCATCCTGAGAATTATTGCCGAAGTCCCCGAACGGTCGTGGTGCCGAAAAGGGCGCCGAACCCCCTGCGCGGCGTGGCGGACGGTCTTCCGCGGCATTCACCCTCAGCTTGCGGCCGTCGAGATCGAAGTCGTTGAACGAAGAAATCGCCTTCTGGGCTTCCTCGTCCGACGAGAACTCGACGAATGCGAATCCGCGGGATCGACCCGTTTCACGATCGGTGCCGACGTGAACGCTGACAACCTGTCCAGCGGCTGCGAATGCTTCGCGGAGACGATCTTGGGTCGTGTTGAAGCTCAGATTACCGACAAAAACTTTCCTTGGAATGGTCGAATCCTCCCTATCAAGTTGGACAGGCCGCCATGGCTCGTCCCGCCATTCATAGCTGGACGGTGACGTTTCAACAATGGGTGGCCCACCGAGAGGCGGAAACCTGGACGCCACCCTTGCTTGATTCCCGTCGTGGCGTGCTTAAGACTTGCGTCGCTCATGACGCGCGTTCTGCTGATTCGACACGGTGAAACAACCTGGAATCGCGACGGGCGCTGGCAGGGACATGCCGATATCGAGCTCAGCGAGCACGGACGCGTCCAGGCTGCTCGGCTCGCCGCTTCTTTGGGCAAGCTGGAACCATCCCTCGGGGTCATATACTCGAGCGATCTTCGGCGAGCTCGCGACACGGCTCGCGAGCTGGCGCTGGCGATCGGTGCGAACGTCGTCGTCGATCCGGCATGGCGCGAGATCGCCGTAGGCTCTTGGACGGGTCTCCGCCGCGACGAGATCAAAGTGCGCTTCGAGGCCGAATGGCGGCGCATCGCTGCGGGAGAGGACCTCGCCCGTGGCGGTGGCGAGACATTTGCCGCTTTTTCGTCGCGGGTCATCGCGGCTCTCGACGCTCTACGAGACCGGCATCCCGATCAACTCGTCGCGGTGGTCACCCACGGCGGCGTCATCAGTGCCGCGCTCCTCCACGTGCTCGAGCTGCCCTGGGAACGATTCCGCGACGTGACGGGCGCTCTCAACACGGCGCTCAACGAGCTCATTTGGAAGGGCGAACGCTGGAGCGTCACACGACGCAACCACGCGCCGCATCTCGACAACCTCGCTACCGTGGGACTTGCGTGATCGATTTCGAGCTTTCCGAAACGGTCGCGGCAGCAAGGGACTACTACCGACGATACGCCGAAGAGCACATGCGGCCGGTGTCTCGCGAGCTCGACGAGCGGGAGCACGAGCGCCCGTGGGATTTCATCCGCCACGCGTGGGAGATGTCGCGCGCCGCTGGGACCCCCAGCCCGCCGACCGAGGAGCGCAATCTCTTCACCGCAGTGGTCGTCGAGGAAATGTCATGGGGCGACGCCGGGCTCTACTTATTGCGGCCGGGTTCAGGGCTTGGTACCGCTGCGATCCTCGCGGCGGGGACGGCGGGGCAACGCGAGCGCTTGCTGGGCGGCTTCCGCGACGGAAGCCCCCGGTGGGCTGCGATGGCGATCACCGAGCCAGGCTGTGGCTCTGATACCGCCGCGATCGAGACTACCGCCGTACGCGACGGCGACGACTGGGTGCTCAACGGCACCAAGATCTTCTGCACCAACGGCTCTCTCGCCTTGAAGGGATCTGAAGGGCTGGTCGTGGTCTGGGCGACGGTCGACAAAGCAGCCGGCCGTGCGGGGATCAAACCGTTCGTTGTCGAGGCGCATCGACCAGGCGTCGAGGTGGTCAAGCTCGAGGCGAAGATGGGGATCCGGGTCTCGGATACCGCCCAGCTCGTGCTTGAGGATTGCCGCGTCCCTCTCGACAATCTTCTCGGCGACCCCGTCGTCAAGCAAGCGAGCAGCGGCACCTACCGTGGGGCAATGGCCACCTTCGACGCCACGCGACCGATCGTGGCGGCACAGTCGGTCGGCGTCGCTCGGGCCGCTCTCGAACTGCTGCAGAGTTACCTCGCAGCCGACGGTCAGGGCGTACGCTACGGCATCTCGCCGCAGAGCCTGAGGGCGGTCGAGCGCGACATAGTCGAACTCGAAGCCGAACTCTCCGCCACGCGACTCCTGACTTGGCGAGCGGCGTGGATGATGGATCGAGGGCTACGAAACAGCCTCGAAGCGTCGATTGCCAAAGCCAAGGCTGGACAGGTCGTGACCCGTGTCACGCAGAGGGTCGTGGAGCACCTCGGTCCGCTGGGCTATTCGCGGGCGCTGTTGGCCGAGAAATGGATGCGCGACGCCAAGATCAACGACATCTTCGAAGGCACTCAGCAGATCAACCTGCTGATCGTCGCCAGGAGAATCCTCGGGTACGGCAGCGCGGAGCTCGACTGAAGGACGGGGGGAAGCCATGGTTGTGGTCGCCAAGATCAAGGTACAGACGGGTCGCGAAGCCGAGGCCGAAGCGGCGTTTCGCAAGCAGATCGACTACGTGAAGCGCGAGGAGACTGGCACGCTCGTGTATCTCCTTCACCGCGGGCGCAAGGATGGGGGCACCTTCCTTTTCTACGAGCGCTATGCCGATCCCGCAGCGTTCGATCGCCATGGTAAGAGCGCCGCGATTCAAGAGCTCTTCCGCACTTTGCAACCCCTGCTCGACGGCGCCCCCGTGATCGAGCTGTACGACGAGCTCGGCGGGAAGAACTAGGCGTCCGCCACGTCGGCGCAGCTGATTTCACCCCACGGTGGCGCGGGCGTGGAGCGCTTCGGCGAGGGCCGGGGTGAGCTCGTCGAGTCTCGAGAGAACGGCGGCCGCCGACGCGAAGTCGCCGCCCCGGGTATAAGCATTCGGCACGACGACACACGGGATACCGGCCCCACACGCGGCGCGCATACCCTTGAGGGAATCTTCCACGGCGAGGCAGCGTGTGGGGTTCTCGCCAAGGACGGCGCATGCGCGCAAAAACGCGTCGGGTGCGGGTTTGTCGCGGGGATAGTCTTCGCGACCGATCACCCGCTGAAAGCACGCGGTCAGGCCGAAGCGCTCGAGCACCGACTTGACGGCCTCGCTCGCCGAGCCGGTGGCTACGGCGAGGCGACGCTCCGCGCTCAGTGCACGCAGCGCCGTCTCGACGCCGGGAAGCAACCGCGCTTCCGCCTCGAGGAGTTCGCGGAAGAAGCGATCCTTCGCTTGCTTCATGAGCGCGACGTCGAGGCTTGGGATTTGCTCGGCACAGTACTCGAGTCCGAGGCCTCGGTTGCTGAATCGGTCGGCGTAGACCTCGAATGGAATCGAGCTCAGCCCGTGAGGTCTGAGTGCAAGCTCGTAGGCTCGATGGTGGAGCGATTCCGAATCGACGATGACGCCGTCGAAGTCAAACAGGATCGCCGTCGGGTTCTTCGCCGCCGCCATGCCTGACGCCGCTATTCGGGTCTTCCCCGTTGCCGCCGTTCGATCCGTTGCCGTCCGACCCCGGTTCAGGCTCGTCGCGCTCCGCTAGGCGCGCGATCGCGACCACTTCTTCGCCCGATTCCAAGCCGATCAGTCGCACGCCCTGAGTGTTGCGTCCGCTGCGGCGGACCTCCGACACGCGCAACCGTATCAACTTCCCCGCCGTCGTGATGAGCATGATCTGGTCGTCATCGGTCACCATGAGGACGCCGACCACCGGGCCGGTCTTCTCGGTCACGCGCATGGTGATGATGCCTTTGCCGCCTCGGTTGGTGATGCGGTACTCTTCCATGTCCGTGCGCTTACCCGATCCGAGCGCAGAGGCCGCGAGGAGGTTCGCTGCCGGATCGACGGTTGCCATCGCGACGACCGCGTCATCTTCGTCGAGCGTGATGCCCTTGACGCCGTAAGTGTCGCGGCCCATCGGCCGCACCCCCGATTCCGCGAACCGAATCGCCTGTCCCTTGCGGGTCGAGAGAATCAGCTGGCGCTGACCATCGGTCTCGCGAACGTCGATGACCTCGTCTCCCTCCTCGAGCGCGATGGCGATCAGCCCGGAAGGGCGGGGATTCGAATAGGCCATCAGGTCGGTCTTTTTCACCAACCCACGGCGTGTGGCGAAGCATAGGTAGTGCCCCGCCCGGAAGCTTCGGATCGGCACGATGGCTGAGATTTTCTCGTTGGGTGCGAGGCTCAGCAGGTTCACCAACGGCTTGCCCCGAGCGGCACGCCCGATCAGCGGGAACTCGTGCACCTTGAGCCAGTAGACCCGGCCCACCGAGGTGAAAAAAAGGATGTAGCTGTGGGTCGAAGCGACGAACAGATGCTCGAGGAAGTCTTCTTCCCGAGTGGTGGCTCCGATCTTGCCGCGGCCGCCGCGTCGCTGGGCACGATAGTCGGCGACGGGATTTCGCTTGATGTATCCCTCGTGCGAAATCGTCACCACCATGTCTTCCTCGGCGATGAGATCCTCCGCCGTGAATTCCGTGGCCGCCCCTTGGATCTCCGTCCGCCGGTCATCCCCATAGAGCTTGCGCATCTCTTCGAGCTCGCCGACGATGATCTCGTCGACCTTGCGCTCGTCAGCGAGGATCTCGCGGTAGCGTCGGATCTGCTCTTCGGTCTCCGCCAGCTCTGCCAGGATCTTGTCGCGCTCGAGGGAGGTCAGCCGCTGAAGCCGCAGATTGAGGATCTCCTGCGCCTGGATCTCCGAGAGATCGAAGTTCTTGATCAGCCCCGATCTTGGCAGCGGCTGGATCGGCCGCCGCGCGAATCAGGGCGATCACCGCGTCGAGGTGATCGAGCGCGATGCGGAACCCGCTGAGCACGTGGAGGCGCTTCTCGGCCTCGCGCAGCTCGAAGGTCGTACGGCGCCGAACGACTTCTCGGCGGTGATCGATGAAGACTTCGAGGGCGCTCTTCAGCGTCAGGAGCCGCGGGCGGCCATCGACGATCGCGAGGAGGTTGACGCCGAACGAGTCCTGCATCGGCGTATGCCGATACAGCTGATTCAGCACAATGTCGGCCACGGCATCGCGCTTCAGCTCGATGACGATCCGCATGCCGTCGCGGTCCGATTCGTCGCGCAGGTCGGCGATTCCTTCGATCGTCTTGTCGTTGACCAGCTCTGCGATCCGCTCGATGAGCCTCGCCTTATTCACCTGAAACGGAATCTCGCTGACGATGATCGCCTGACGGTCGCTGCGCTCGTCATTCTCAATGGCCGCTCGCGCCCGCACGGTCAGAATCCCACGGCCTTCGCGGTAGGCTTCGTGGATCGCATCGCGCCCGCAGAGGATGCCCCCCGTAGGGAAATCTGGGCCCGGCACCTTGTCGATCAACTCGTCGATCGTGACGTCCGGGCGCTGGATCACCATCACCGCCGCGTCGATGATCTCGCTCAAGTTGTGGGGCGGGATGTTCGTCGCCATGCCGACGGCGATGCCGGCCGAGCCGTTGATGAGCAGATTCGGGATCTTGCGCGGGCAAGACCACCGGCTCCTTCGTCTCCTCGTCGTAGTTCGGCCTGAAAATCGACGGTGTCCTTGTCGAGATCGGCGAGCAACTCGCTCGCGATCCTCGCCATGCGCACCTCGGTGTAGCGCATGGCTGCCGCCGGGTCGCCGTCGACTGAACCGAAGTTGCCCTGGCCGTCGACCAGCGGATAGCGCAGCGAGAATTCCTGCGCCATGCGCACGATCGTGTCGTACACCGCCGTGTCGCCGTGGGGGTGGTACTTACCGATGACGTCGCCGACGACGCGCGCTGATTTCTTGTACGGCCGGTTCCAGTCGTTCCCGAGGTCGTACATCGCGTAGAGCACGCGGCGGTGGACGGGCTTCAAGCCGTCGCGCGCGTCGGGCAGCGCGCGCGCGATGATCACGGACATGGCGTAGTCCAGGATAGGACTGACGCATCTCGTCTTCGATCGTTGATCGACGAGCGCGGTTGCTTCAGGTCCTCCATGACGGTCGGTGACTGGGGGTCAGACGTCGAGGTTTCGCACGTCGAGCGCGTTCTGCTCGATGAAGCGTCGTCGAGGCTCCACTTCGTCGCCCATCAGCGTGGAGAAGATCTCGTCCGCCTCGTAGGCATCTTCGATTTTGACCTGGAGCAAGACTCTTGCCGCTGGATCCATCGTCGTCTTCCAGAGTTGCTCTGGATTCATCTCTCCGAGGCCCTTGAAGCGCTTGACTTCCAAGCCCTGCCTCGCATGGCTCATCAGTTTGGCGACAGCTTCCGTGAGCGAGGCGGCTTGCTCCTGGCGGTCGGCGGATTGCAGCGTGAACGGCGCATTACCAACCTGCCGCAGCACCGTAGCGAGCCGGCGCAGCTCTTCGAACTCCGGCGATCGCAGGAATTCCGCGTCGATGGTGGTCCGCACGCCGCTGCCGTTGATTCCCGCGGTAGCAATGACGCGGAAGCTGCCGTGCTCGGAATCGGGGCTCAGCTCGTACGCGGCAGCTTCTCGGCGCCGGCGGCTTCGAGCCGCCGGTTCACCTCGCCGAGGACGCGGTCGAGATCTGTCTCGGAACGAAGCGTTTCGGGTACGAAGGCCTCCGTCCAGGCCACTGCTTCGACCAGGTGCCGGTTCCGCCGCTTGCGCTCGACGGCGGTCAAGATCCGCTCGAAGCGGTTGACCCGCCGAACGAGCTCACCAAGCGGCTCGCCGCGAATCGCCGCATCGGTGGATGCGGCGCAGAGTTCGCCAGTGCTCGGTCGCGGTCTCGATCAGGAAGCTTTCGAGTGCCGCGTCGTCTTTCAAGTAGCGCTCCCTCTTTTGCCGTTTCACCTGGTAGAGCGGCGGCAGTGCCACATAGAGGTGTCCGCCCTCGATCAACTCGCGATACTGGCGATAGAAGAACGTCAGCAACAGCGTGCGGATGTGTGAACCATCGACGTCCGCATCGGTCATGATGATGATCCGATGATAGCGAAGCTTCGTGAGCGTCTCTTCTCTTCGTGACCGATGCCCGACGCCGAGCGCGACGATCAGCAGCCGAATCTCCTGTGAGGAGATCATCTTGTCGAAACGCGCCTTCTCGACGTTCAGGATCTTGCCGCGCAGCGGCAGGATCGCCTGGTTCTTGCGATCGCGCCCTTGCTTCGCCGAGCCGCCTGCGGAATCGCCCTCGACGATGAAGATCTCTGACCGCGCGGGGTCTCGTTCCTGACAGTCGGCGAGCTTACCGGGAAGGTTGCCCGAGTCCAGCGCCCCCTTGCGCCGTGCCAGCTCTTTGGCTTTGCGGGTTGCCTCGCGAACACGGGCGGCTTCGACGCCCTTGAGGATTATGCGCTTCGCTTCGTTCGGATGCTTCTCGAGGTAGGCGCTGAGCTTGTCGTTGACGAGTGCCTCGACCAATCCCTTCACTTCGCTGTTGCCGAGCTTCGTCTTGGTTTGTCCCTCGAACTGCGGCTCCGGAACCTTGACGCTGACGATGGCGGTCAGCCCTTCTCGCACGTCTTCGCCCTGCAGACTGTCTCGCTTCCTTCTTGAGGAGACCGCGAGGTGACGGCGAAAGGTGTTCAGTGATCGGGTCAGCGCCGACTTGAAGCCGATCAGGTGGGTGCCGCCCTCGATGGTGGCGATGTTGTTCGCGAATGCGAATACCGATTCGGTGTAGCCCTCGTTCCACTGCATCGCGATCTCGATCGCCACATCTTCCCGCTCGCCCGCGAGGTAGATGACGTCGGGGTGAATGGGTGTTTTGGCTGCGATTCAGAGTGCTCGACGAACGAGACGATGCCGCCCTCGAAGAAGAATTCGTGATTGCGCCTTTCACGCTCGTCGTTGATCGTGATGCGTAGCCCCTTGTTGAGAGAACGCGAGCTCACGCAGCCGCTGCGAGAGGATCTCGAAGCTGAAGTCGACGACCTCGAAGATCATCGGGTCGGGTTTGAAGGTGACCTTCGTGCCGCGCAAGTCGGTCTCGCCGATCTCGCGCAGCGGCGCTTCTGGCACTCCTCGTCGATAGACGCTGGAAGTAGACCTTGCTGCTCGCGACGGATCTCGACTTCGAGGAACTCGGAGAGCGCGTTCACCACGGAGACGCCAACTCCGTGCAAGCCACCCGAGACCTTGTACGCTCCCTTGTCGAACTTGCCGCCGGCGTGCAGCTTGGTGAGGACCACTTCTGCGGCGGAGACACCTTCGGTGGGGTGTATCTCGGTGGGAATCCCGCGACCGTTATCCTCGACGGTAACACTTCCTTCGACGTGGATGGTCACGGATATGCGATCGCAGAAGCCAGCAAGTGCCTCGTCAACCGAGTTGTCGACCACCTCGAATACGAGGTGATGGAGACCACGCTCGGCGGTGTCGCCGATGTACATTCCCGGGCGCTTGCGGACGGCTTCGAGTCCCTCGAGCACCCGAATTGATTCTGCTCCGTATTCCACTTCGGCGTCGTCAACTCTTCCCAAAGCTCTCCTCAAAAATGGTTTTGTTGTAGCCGGTAAGCCACAGGGCCGATCGACTGGGGAACAGTCTACGCGTAAAACTCACGTAATAGTAAAGCTTTCTTAGGTATTTAAAATAGCTTTATATCGAACGAAAGATCGCTCAACTAGGAGGAGATGTTCGGGATGGAAACCGGTGGGGCGAAGCTAGCGGGGCCAGAGAGCTGGGGCGGCTCAAAGCCGCATCGGCATGACGACGTAGCAGTGGCTATCGTCCCCCTCGGGCCGGAGGACACCCGGGCTCACGTCGTCTGTTGACCATGAAGCTCGACCCGCTCACCATCGCGCATCGCGACCAATGCCTCGATCAGATAGCGCCCGTTGAACCCGATCGACAGTTCTTCTCCCGAGTACGCCACCTCGATCTCGTCGACTCCCTCCCCGGCATCGGGGTTGTTCGCCTGGACCTCCAAAGCGCCCGGCTTGAGCGTCAACCGAACACCCCTGGCTCGCTCGGTGGAAAGTACGGAGAGACAGCCGAGTGCACGCAGGAACTCCTCCCTGCCAAGATTCACTTTGGCTTTGCTCTGGCCCGGGATCACCTGGCGGTAGTCGGGGAATTCGCCTTCGATCAGTCGCATGAAGAGCTCCGCGTCTGAGCGGATCGACTCTGGCGATCGGACCATCGATCGATAGCGTCGCCGGATCCTCCTCGACATCGCGCAGCCTCGAGCAGCTTCTTGGCTTCTACGAGCCCCTTACGAGGAAGGATCACGCCCTTTTCCGGAACACGGCCTTCGATCTTACGGTCGATCATCGCAAGGCGATGACCATCTGTTGCCACCATCCGGAGCGCGCCGGCGTGGTTCTCGAGGTAGACACCACTCAGATTGAGCCGAGTCTCGTCAAGCGACACTGCAAACAACGTGCTCTCGATCATCGCCGAGAGCAGACTCGCTTGCACCTTCAGCTCGGTTGCTCCTTTTTCGGCTTGCAGAAAGTCCAGGGATGCTTGGAAATTCCTTCGGATCGAGCCCGACGAGGTTGAGACGCGTCTTGCCGCTTTGCACCTCGACTCGGTGATTTTCCAGGCCCCGTACGTGGATCACGTCGCCCGCCATTTCCTTCACGAGCTCGAACAACTTGCGGGCGTTCACGGTGATCGCACCGGTTCCCTTCACCTTCGCCTTGCAGGAGCGTCGCACCCCGACGTCGAGGTCGGTTGCGAGGATCGATACACCGCCGTCTGCTGGTTCGATCAGGGCGTTCGAAAGAATGGGGAGCGTGTTGCGTCGCTCGACGACCCCTTGCGTAAGACGCATGCCTTCGAGGAACTCCGCTCTCCCGATCTCGAATTCCATACTAGATTCTCTTTCGAGTTTGAAGATTATACAGAAGAGAAAAAAGATCATAGTTGAAGAGGCTGTGGATGTCTTGAGGGGGCCCGTAAGTTTCCGTGACATCGGGTGAAACTCGAAGACCCCGCTGTGGACGCAAGGTTTGCAAAGGGTTCGAGGAAACTCAAGCACCCCATCGCTGGTTTGCGCTCCACGTACGACATCCCATACTCTACCCACACTTTGTTCACACCCTTCCTTGGCTTTCGATAAGCTGCTCGAGGCCCTCGAGAGTCGAGTGAAATGCCGGGTCTTCTTCGCAACGCTTCTCGATCACCTGAATTGCGTGGATGACAGTGGAGTGATCACGGCCAAACTTTTCGCCGATCGCGGGCAAGGATGCGCCCGCGAGTTTGCGCGAGAGATACATCGCGACCTGACGCGCGAAGGCGAGAGCGCGCGTACGCTTTGGTGACTTGAGATCGGCCATCTTTACGGCGAACTGCGCCGAGATCACTTGCTGAATGCTCTCTACGGTGACTTGCGGTGCCCGATCCTTGACGAGATCCTTGAGTACTTCGCGGGCGAATTCGACGGTGATCGGTTTGTGCAAGAAAGACGCAAGGGCGCCGAGTCTGGTGAGGGAGCCTTCGAGCTCACGGATATTGGCTTCAAACTTCGAGGCCAGAAACATCGCGACATCGTGGCTGAGGGGCAGGCCTTCGAGATCCGCCTTCTTGAGCAGAATCGCGACACGGGTCTCGATGTCGGGAGCTTGGATGTCGGCTATCAGGCCCCATTCGAATCGATTGCGCAGACGTTCCTCGAGTTGTGGAATGTCCTTGGGGAACTTGTCCGATGAGAACACGATTTGACGGTGGCTCTCATGGAGTGTGTTGAAGGTGTGGAAGAACTCGACCTGTGTTTGCTCACGTCCTGCGAGGAACTGGACGTCGTCCAGGATCAGAACGTCGAGCCGGCGGAAGCGGTTCTTGAACTCATCCATGCGCTTCTCACGAATCGCGGAGATCAACTCGTTCATGAACGATTCGGCGGAGAAGTATCCGACCTTGGCGCCCACCATGCGCTCGAGAACCTGATGGCCAATGGCATTGATGAGGTGTGTTTTGCCGAGACCCACGCCGCCGTAGATGAATAACGGGTTGTAGTGCTCGCCGGGCTTCGCCGCGACGGATTCGGCCGCGGCATGCGCGAACTTGTTGCTGGCGCCAACGACGAAGTTGGCGAACGTGTAGCGAGGTACGAGACCGCCGCGACGTGCTGCACGTCGCGGCGCTTCCTCCGCCGCTGGCTCACCTCGCCGCTCGGGACGAGGGAACAGCTCTCCTTGCATGTTGGGATTCGCTCGGAGAACGATTCCGTCAAGCTCTGGCCCGATGACTTCACGTAGGCTTTCCAACAGCGCGCCGTGATAGTGGTCGGTGATCCAATCGATGAAGAACTTGTTGGGTAGTTGAAGGACCGCCCGCGACTCATGCACGCCGAGAAAAAGCGCTGGCCTGAACCAGGTCTCGAGATTTTGGCTACCGATCTTCTCGCGTAGGATATCGATGACCCTTGACCAGGTCGCTTCCATCAAGTCGCTCCAGGCGTCGATCCTTACAGTTGACGGCGAGTATTTGCCCCGAGGTTATCCACATCCGTGGACGGAGCAAAAATTCCCGACACCGCATGGTGTTGGCTCCGCCATCCACAAGGCCATCCACAGTTGCCGGGGAGGTTGATCCGAGGGCGGGGTTTTTTTGTCGGGCGAATGGGTTCAAAAAACGATGCCAGTGCCACGCCACCACCGCCGCTGCTGTCGCGCCGTATCTCTCCGCGATTCCCGGACCGGGAAACTCGTCTAGTCCGTTCGGGCTATTGTTTCAAGAAGAAATTTGAGCCGCTGCACCCGACGCGAGATGCCGGTGAGCGATTGGTGTCTCGTGCCGGTTGTGGCACAAGGTTCGTTCGATGAAGAGGTCCGAAAGGCTCTTTGCCGAAGCGCAGCGTGTGATCCCCGGCGGCGTGAACAGCCCGGTGCGTGCATGGAAGAGCGTCGGCGGATCTCCTCGTTTCATCTCACGCGGGCTGGGTGCGCGGATCACCGACGTCGACGGGCGAAGCTACGTCGACATGGTTTGCTCCTGGGGGCCGTTGATCTTCGGACACGCGCATCCGAGCGTGGTGAGAGCCGTCCAAGAGGCCGCTTCGCGCGGCGTTTCGTTCGGCGCACCGACTCCAGGTGAGGTCGAGCTCGCGCGCGAGATCGTGGGTGTATACCCTTCGATGGACAAGGTCCGACTCGTCAGCTCTGGCACCGAGGCGACGATGTCCGCGATCCGCGTGGCGAGGGCGTTCACCGGCAAGCCCGGGATAGTGAAGTTTGCCGGCTGCTATCACGGCCACCACGATGCGTTGCTGGTACGGGCGGGATCCGGCGGGGCGACATTCGGTACACCGGACAGCGAAGGCGTTCCCGATTCGTTTACCGCCCTGACGCACGTCGCGCAGTTCAACGAGCTCGATGAAGTCGAGGCGTTGCTGCGTTCCCATGGTCGTAACGTGGCCGCGGTGATCGTCGAACCCGTGGTTGGAAACATGGGCGTCGTGCTGCCGAAGACGGGGTTTCTCGAGGGCCTGCGTAAGCTGACGGCACGAACTGGCACGCTCTTGATCTTCGACGAGGTAATCACCGGGTTCCGCTTGGCCAAAGGCGGCGTCCAGGAGTTGACAGGCATAGCCGCTGATCTCACGTGCCTCGGCAAGATCCTTGGAGGCGGCCTGCCGGCGGCAGCGTTTGGTGGCCGCGGCGAGATCATGGACAAGCTCTCGCCCGTCGGCGGCGCCTACCAGGCAGGGACGCTCTCGGGAAACCCGCTCGCGGTGGCCGCGGGCCTCGCCACGCTTCGCGACCTCGGTCCCAAATCGTACGCACGGCTCGAGGTTCTCGGCGCCCGACTCGAGGAGAGACTCCGCCGTATTCTACGTGATCGGCGGGTGCGAGCGGTCGTGAATCGCGCCGGCTCGATGTGGACGATCTTCTTCGGCGTCGATCACGTGCGCAACTTCGCAGAAGCCAGCCAAGCGGATACGAAGGCTTACGCGCGCTTTTTCAACGGCATGCTGGAGCGGGGGTTCTACCTCCCGCCATCGCAATTCGAGGCGGCATTCCTTTCGCTGGCGCACGGTGAGGCGGAAATCGACGGCGCGACCGATGCGGCAGCCGAAGCCCTGAGCTCCGGATGACCGCCCCGCGGCCGGGACGGCGCAACATCTGGGTGTTGTTCGGCGAGCTCACGACAGTCGCCTGGGAGTTTCTCGGTTCGATCATCGCTGGTGCGATGCTCGGCTACTTCGCGGATCGCTATTTCGGCTCCTCACCTTGGGGCTTGATCGTGCTGACTTTGTTCGGTAGCTGTTCCGGGCTCTATCGGATGGTCGTTATGCTGCGACGACTTGAGCGACGATCGCATGACGAGTGATCGGGTTCTATGGCGAGTAGGGGGAGCGCACGGCACGTTGGTATCGGCCTTGGTGTTGGCGTTCGCGATTTTCGGCCACCCCGTTCGCGGGGTATTGCTCGGCGGCTCGCTCATCGGTTTTTCGTTCGCGACGTTTTGGATTGTCGCCCGTTCGATCACCAACCCCGATAGACGCGGCCTGGCCATCATGCTCGGGGTGATGAAAGTCTCCGTGTACCTCGGATTGAGCGCTGCCGTGCTGTCGGGCCGGATCGTCGCTGACGCAGATGGGTTTGCGCTCGGCGTGAGCTGCTTCGTAGTCGCGACGCTAGCGGCCGTCTTCGCCACTCACGCGCCGGCAGCGATCGGTCGAGAAGCGGGGTCGTAGCGGTGGAGCACGGATTCAGCTGGGTGAGCGCGATCCCGGGGCTCGGCGAGCTGCCGAACCATTCGGTGACGGCGACCCTGGTAGCGATCCTGGTACTTGCCCTTGCCTGGGTCGCTCGCCGGCAACTCGAGGCAGCGGCCGACCCGCAGGTCCCCGACGGACGGCCGACCCCCCGTGAGCTCTTCGAAGTCATCACATCGTTCGTCGACAACATGGTCGAAGGGATGATCGGTCACCATGGCCGCGAGTCCGTCCCGTTGCTCGCGACGATGTTCACGTTCATCCTCTTCGCCAACTTGATTGGTTTGCTTCCGGGATTCACACCGCCTACCGGCAACCTGGGGACCACGTTCGGGCTCGGGGTCGTCTCGTTCGTGGCCTACAACTACCTCGGTTTTCGCGAGCACGGCATCGGTTACCTCAAGCAGTTCATCGGACCGGTGGTGTGGTTGGCGCCGCTGATGGCCATCGTCGAGGTGCTGAGCCATGTGTTCCGGCCAGTCTCCTTGGCCATTCGTCTCTTCGGCAACATGTTCGCCGATCACCTCGTGCTCGGGATCTTCACAGACCTCACGAAGGTGGTGATCCCTGTGGCGTTCTACGTTCTCGGCGCCTTCGTGTGCGTGTTGCAAGCGTTCGTTTTCACGATTCTCAGCACGGTGTACATCGCGTTGGCAGTCGCGCACGACCACTGATGCTTCGAAAGAGCCGACTGGGCGAGGCCGCAAATGGTGAGGCGAGAGAAAAGAGAAGGCGGGCGGCGAAATCTTCCAGGCGGAAGGAGAAAAACATGCGAGTGATTCTCAGGTTCCTCCTTGCGGTTCTCGCGATTTGCGTGACCGCGAGCCCCGTGCTGGCGGCTGAGGGCGCGGCTGCGGGAGCCGCCGGGGGCTTGATCGCCCTCGGCGCCGGCATCGGCATGGGTTTGGCCGCGTTCGGTGTCGGGCTCGGACAGGGCCGCGCCACGGCTGCGGCGATGGAGAGTATCGGACGCAATCCGAACTCTGCCGATCGGTTGTTCACGCCGTTCATCCTCGGCCTTGCGCTGATGGAAGCTCTGGCGCTCTACACGCTCGTCATCGCCTTCATCTTGCAAGGAAAGATCTAGCGGTGGATTGGGGGGAGAAGTCCGCGCGGCGGCCTCCCCCCTGAGCGTTTCTGCCGCGAACAATGAGCACCCGGCTTCTCGACCTCGCGGCTCGTGCCGAAGCGACGGCGCAGTCGCGATGGGGCCAGCTCGTGCTGGCGCTGGCTCTAGCGCTGTACGCCGCCCATCACGTGAGCCAAAGCATGGGTGACTTCAAGGTGTACCAGCGCGCCGCCGAGCGTGCCGTTGCCGGGGAGAAGATCTATCTGCTGGAGGATCCCCATCGGTACCTCTACGCGCCGGTCGTGACCTTCCTGTTCTTCCCGCTGGCGGTGTTGCCGACTGCCGCGGGGAAGGTCTTTTGGTTAGCGCTCAACGCGGTGCTTCTGGTAGCGATCTTTCGCTCCGCCGCTCGCCTGCTGTTTCACGAGGGCCGCGCGCCCCCGGGTTTCTACGCCTTGGTGTTGTTGCTCTCGTTTCGCTTCATCGACAACAACATCGGCCATGGCCAGCTGAACATCTTGCTTCTTTGGCTCGTCTTGCGCGCCTACGAGGAGGCGTCGCGGCTGCGTTATGGGCGCGCCGGGCTCGCGCTTGCGACTGCGGTCGCCGCCAAGATCGTGCCAGCGGTCTTCTTGCTGGAGCTTGTCTTGCGTGGGCGGTGGCGATTCCTGGCCTGGACCATCGCCGCGTTCGCTGCCCTGATGGCCGTGCCGGCGGTATGGTGGGGGACCACCTACCCGCAGCTGCTACGCGAATGGCTGAGCGTACTCGCCGACCAAGCGGGGCACTACGACGTCACCAACAAGATCAACCAATCGATCGCCGCGTTCGCCTATCGCCTCTTTAGACCCTACTCCGACGGATCTCCCGTGGTCGTTCTTCCCGAGGAGGCCGTCGGGACGATCATCGTCGCAATGCATGCGGCCTTTGTTGTTACGCTCGTGCTCGTGTCGGTTTTGGCTAGACGCCGGCACGCACCGATCGGTGGCGTGATCGGCGGCGACGAGTTGTCGCTCTACTTGCTCTATTCTACGGTCGCCTCTCCAATTTCCTGGAAGTACTATTTCGTGAACTTGGTGTTTCCGTTGGGCGCCGCAGTGACCCGCCTGTGGGCGGGGAGGCGCGATTTCGAGGTCGCACTCTGGGGGGTGTTTCTGCTGAACTTGCTGGCAGGCTTGGAGCTGCTCGGCAGACGGCTCTCCACGCTGTTCCAATTGTGGTCCTTCCACTTTCTGGCGGCCGCGCTGCTATTCGCCATGCTGGCCCGCGAGCGGCTGGGGCGGTCCCGTGAGGCCGCCTTCACAAATTCCCGCAGCCTCTGTTAGAGTCCCTCGGTGCGCCGCGCCATCGCGCTTCTGACGCTGGCCCTGTGGCTGCCACCGGTACCCGCGCTAGCGGGGATGAGCATCATACCGCTTCCCGAGATCCTCACTGACCCGAACGAAGGCAACACCTTCGGATTCTTGCCGGTAATCTTGCTGCTGGATCGCAACGGGCGGCTCGAACACATCATCGCCCACGACATACGCTACAACAAGATCACCGGATGGTTCCCGTCATTCCGGCTGCTCGGATACCCGACGGTCGATCAGCGCTACTTCATCACGCTGCGCAAGTCGGAGAAGATCGACGAGGACTTCATCGGCGAGTACGAGCGCGATGGCGTGCTCGACGGCGCGATGGACGCGCTCGTGAACGTCACGTACTTCCGCGACTCGCGACTACGATTCTTCGGCTTCGGCAATAACACCAAGCAGTCGGGGGAGACCAACTACACGCAAGACAAGTTTGCCACGCTGCTGCGCATCATCTATCGGCCGATCGAAAACTTCGAGGTCGGTTTGCAAGAGCGGCTGGAGAACGTCTCGGTCGGTCGCGGAGGCGTCACGGACCTCCCCTTCACCGGAACGGTCTACCCGGGCACACCAGGGCTCGACGGCTCCACCGTCAATGGGCAGGGCATCACGGTCGCATACGACGATCGTGACTCGACCACGATCACCAATCATGGGACCCTCGGCGCTGCTCACGTCGAGGTCGTCGACAAGGCCCTGGGCAGCACGGAATCGTACTTAAAATACGGCTTCGAGTTTCGTCGCTTCGTGCCGTTTCGCGAGCGCTGCGTGCTCGCCTTTCACTCCGTCCTCGACTATCTGACGAACGCGAACCAGGTTCCGTTTTATGAACGGAACGCGATCGGCGGCGTCAAGAGCCTACGCGGTTTCGGCGCAGATCGCTTCGTCGACGCGAACCGCTTCTTCAGCACCGTCGAGCTTCGTGTGATGGCGCTGCGCCGACAGATGTTCGACGTCACGACCGAACTGGAAGTCGCACCCTTCGTCGACGCCGGTCAGGTCTTCAATTCGAAGAGCACCGTGCCGGTGGATGATCTGCACTTCGTCGGCGGCATCGGTTTCCGAGGGCTCGTTCGGCCGCAGGTCGTTGGTTTCGTCGACATCGGCATCGGATCCGATGGGCCCGCCGTGTTCACGGGACTGGACTATCCGTTCTAGCGGTGCACGAGTTGCGCCGCGCGTGGCGCTCAGGGTGGAGGGTCGGCCGAGGGTTTGAGCAAAGCGAAAACCAGGGCATCGCGGCCCTTGGGGCCGGTGCCGGCGCTCGTCAGAAGATGCACGAGGCGACTCTTGACCTCGGGCGACAATCGCTCCCAGGTCGATTTCCAGAGCAAGACGTAGGAATGGCGTTCGCTCGTTGGCGGATCACCGAAGTCGTCGCGCAGCGCCGGCAGGCGGCGCTGCGCATAGAACAGAGCGCCGTAGTCGAATGCGCGGTAGAAGGACAGCGAGTCCTCTGGCTCGACCACTGCCCGCACCGTCTCCATGAACGGCTTGAAGGAACGTTGCTCGGCCAAGGCCGGTTCGAACACCACATCGACCACTGCTTCGCCGCTGGTGGTGAAGGCGACAACGGCGGCGAACAGCAGTGACCAGTTCTTCTGCCGCACGCTGAACATCCAAACGCCGACCATGGGCACGAGCACCGCGACGAAGAGGATGAAACGCATGAAATGCTGGTGGATCAGCGCTTCGAGGAGGGGCAGATGCGCACGGTCCTTCTCGTGAAGCAGCGGGCTGAGCCAAGCGAGCGGCTGAGCGGAAAAGCCGATCGCGGTAAGAAGGACGATCCCGCAGACGAGCGCGACGGCGAGCCCAAGCGCGACAATGCGCAACAGGCGCAGCAAAGTCGGCGACATCGCTCGAGGATCCGTCGCCAGGCTCTGCCACCAAGCGCCGAGCAGCAAGGCTACCGCCGGGTAGACGGGTAGTAGGTAGACGGTACGCTTGCTCTGCGACAGCGAGTAGAAGGCGAACACCACGCAGAACCACACCAGCGGATAGAGATAGCCGAGCATCTCGAGCCGTCGGCGGTTGGTGTATAGATGGACTACGAGCGGGATCGCGAAGAAGCTCCAGGGCGCAAAGCCCGCGAAGAAACCGCCGATCATGTAGCAAAAAGGGTGCTCGTGGCCGACCCCACTCTCGTTCGCCGCGAAGAAGCGGCCGACGTTCTCGACCCATAGCTGCTTTCGCAGGAACTCCGCTCCGCCCCGAGCAAACGCCAGCGCATACCAGGATCCCGCGATGGCCACTACGGCGAGCGCGCCGCCGGCGAGGTGAAGCTGCCGCAAACGCGCGAGGTCTCGCCGCACGCCAAGGTAGACGATCGCCACCAGACTCGGCAGTAGGAGGCCGACCGGGCCTTTGCCGAGGGTAGCCAGAGCCGTCGATACGTAGAGCGCGATCAGCGCGCCGGGAGTCGGTGCCGGAGACGAAACGACACGATCGAGCGCTACGAAAGCGGCGATCAAGAACGCCGTCAGCGTCATGTCCACCCGAGCGGCCGTCGCTGCCCGCATCCACTCGAAGTTGGTCGCCAGCGCGAAGGCGGCGAAGACCCCGGCTGCCGTCCCCCACTTCTCAGCGCCGAGCCAAAAGATGAGGAGAACGGACAGGGTCGCGAGAGCCGCGGAAGGAAAGCGTACGGAAAACTCAGTGACTCCGCCGAACGCGATCGACGCGCCGCCGGCGAGCCAGTGGAACAGCGGCGGCTTCGACGGCAGGTCGTGCCCGTTGCGTAAGGGGAGTATCCAGTCGCCGTGGTGCACCTGCTCCCAGACTTGCACCGCCTCGCGCGGTTCACCTTTGGTGTAAAAGGGGACGCGGCCGAGGCCCCAGACGTAAAGAAAGAGCGCGAAGCAAAAGAGGGCGAGCGCCCAGGGGGGGCGGTGCGATTGCGGCATGGATGCTGCGACGTTCCGCCGGAGGGTGAGCGTCTGTGGTTAGGGCATTTCGGAACGGCCGGCAAGCCGCTCCTTCGAATCGAAGGATGGGACTTGCTTAGCTTCTTCGCTCCGTCAATTCGTCAGCGGCGCAGCTTACGTACCGATTGCACCGCTCGTTCGATCAGCATGCGGGGATCGACGCCCTCCGCCTCGGCGGCGAAGTTCAGCACCAGCCGGTGATTGAGCGCCGCTACCGCGCTCTTCTCGACGTCCTCGATCGCGACGTTGGCCCGCCCGGCGAGCAGAGCATAGACCTTGGCCGCGAGAATGATCGCCTGGCCGCCCCGCGGGCTGGACCCGAAGCTGACGTACTTGTTCACGAGCTCGTCCTTCGTGAGACCGGGAAGCGCCGGATCGGATACGAAGGATGATCCGTCCGGATGCGTCGCCCTCACCAACGCTGCTGCGTAGTCCTCGATGTGCGGGGCGACCAATACCTCGCGGACGAGATGCTTCAACGACTCGAGCCCCTGTGGGGCTTCCTCGCGCGCAAAGACGGGCTCGATCGTCGAAACGGCGGAGCCGGTCGTGGCGCCGAGAATCCGGCGCAGCTCTGCGTGCCCCGGATATGGAAGGCGGACCTTGAAGAAAAAGCGGTCGAGCTGCGCCTCGGGTAAGGGATACGTGCCTTCCATTTCGATCGGATTCAGGGTTGCCAAGACGAAGAACGGCGGCTGCAACCGGTACGTGTTGCCCGCGACCGTGACTTGCAGTTCCGCCATGGCCTCGAGCAACGCCGACTGTGTCTTCGGCGTGGCACGGTTGATCTCGTCCGCCAGCAGCACGTGACTGAACAGTGGACCCTCGACGAAGACGAGCTCGCGGCGACCGTCCTCGCGGTCGAGAATGACGCGCGTTCCGGTCACATCGGCCGGCATCAGGTCGACGGTGAACTGAATCCGGTTGAAGCTCAGGTTGAGGGCTTCGCCGAGCGAGCGGACGATCAGCGTCTTGCCGGTCCCGGGCACGCCTTCGATCAGCACGTGCCCGCCGGCGAAGAAGGCGACGAGAATCTGCTCGAGGATCTCGCCGTGCCCGACGATCACGCGAGAGACCTGCTCGAGAATCTGCGCGAACGTCGCGCGAAATCCGCGAATCAGCTTTTCACCGCTCTCCACGCGAGGGTCCTTCGACTACGGTTGCGTGTCAGGAGCACGGTTGAACAGCCGCTGCACGATGGCTTCGTACTCGACTGGAACCTGCGCACGCCGAACCGCGTCGTCGAGGCGTTGATCCTCAGCGAGGCGGCTCACGGCGGGTGACGCGGGGGCGTCCTCCTCGCCGTCCTTGGACGACTCGCCGCTGCGCATCGCGTCGAGGTTGAGCGCAAAGGACCCGCTGGGTTTGCTCGGCGCTTGGCGCTCGCCGAAAAGGCCGTCCTTGTCACCACCGGCACCTGCCCCCGCTCCGCCGCTGCCCGAGCCGCCGTCGCTCTTGGCGGTGGGCGGGCGCGACGTCGAAGCGGCAGTGCGTGGGCGGCCGCTCTCCAAACCGCCGAGAGTCTTCGGCGCGTCCCCATGTATGGGAGGAGCCCCAGCCTGTCCCGGGTTGACGGACTCGTGGCCCGTGCCGGGCGCGGCAGGCGGTTGCTTGCTCGCCTTCCCCTGTCCGGCGAAGCGAGCGTTGTCCGCGTCGGCCGGCACGGAACGCACGGGGCCGCCGTTGGATGCCATGCGGCTGCCGGCGATCGCGAATGCGCCCCGGTCGCGGTCGAGGGGCTGAGTCTTCTGCGGAATGTTCCCCGCGTAGTTCCGTATCGCACGGGAGCCGAGGATGGCTTGACGAAGGTCCTCGGGAAGGTCGCTCCACAGTGACCAAGCCGGCGCGCTTGGGTCGTCCGCGGGGGCGCCTTCGTCGTCGCCGCTGACAGCCTCCGACGGAGGAGCGTCGCCCAAGCCTCCCAAGGGCGGTGCACCACCAGAGCCGCGGCGCGGCAGCACTTGTGTTGTGAGGCCCGCGATGACGAGGGAGAGCGACGAAGAACCAGATGCTTCGCGGAGTCGTGCGTGGCTGGAGACGACGTGGCTCCCAACGCGGTAGCAACTGTAGATTTTCACGGAGCAAGACGTCCCAGAGCTTCGATCGCCGCGCTAGCGTAGGCGCCGCGACGAGCGTCGCCAGACGGTCTTGCAATTGTGCGCGCCGGTCGATTCGCAGCGCGACGTCGCGCTTGGGCATCCAGGTACGTCGCGCGTTGCGAACGCAGGCGAGCACGACCACGGCGAGGAAGGAAACCACCACCCACGTGCCGAGCGCGTAGTGCGTCTGCGACAATACGAACGCTAGGCCGACGAGCAGAGCGAAGGTGAGCAACGACGCGCCGCCGGCGACGAAAAACGCACGCGCGAAGACGAAGCGATTGCTACGCCGGCGCACGCCGAGCGCCTGCGCGGCGATCGAAGCTAGGGCCCGGTCGACGGGGCTCGATACTCGAGGGCGAAAAGGTAGCGCAGCGTCGTGCATCAGCGTGCTTTCTCTTTCATAGGGAAGGGCCGCTTGCGGGTCAACGAGCCATCGTGGAGGTTGCGCCGCGAAAACTCTTGCGGGGCAAAGATTTGAAAGCGCCAAAACCCTGGGTTACCATCGGCCGCCGCCGAGGAGAGAGATGACTTCCGCCGACAAAGCCATCACCGACCGGATCCTCAACGTGCTGCGCCCCTACGCCTCGAACTGGAGCGGTACTCTCGGGCGCGGGGACCTGGTGATTCCACAGGCGGAGGTGCCGCGTCTCATTCGCGAGATCACCGGCGCCATGCAGGAGATCGTCGAGCGCCATGCCGAGGCGGCGGATCTCGAGGTCTTTCGCACGCTGATGACCAGTCGCGGGTCCCCCTCCATCCAAGACCAGGTCGCCGAGCTGAAGAGGCGATTCCTGATCCTCACGCGTTGACCACGCCGGCGATGGCGAGTCGGCTCCTGAAGCAGAATCCCGCGGTCGATGCGGAGTTCAGCATCGCGCGCTATCTCAAGCACCTGGTGCGATCGAGCCTCGCGCCGACCCGTACGCCATCACCACAACCTCGGTTACGAGTCGGCCCGGGCGAAATCGGTGTCACCTTCATCGGTCATGCCACGGTGCTCATCGAGATGGACGGGGTGACGGTGCTGACCGACCCTGTCCTCTCCCGGCGACTGTTCGTCGCCAAGCGGATCGTCGCTCCGGGTCTACCCGCCGGGGGGCTGCCCGACGTCGACGTCGTGCTGGTTTCCCACGGGCATCACGATCACCTCGACGTGCCCACGCATCGGCGGCTTCCGAAGCGTGGAACCATCGCCGTGGTCGCCGAGAACCTCGGTGACCTCGTGGATACGGCGGGCTACGCGCGGGTCGTCGAACTCGGCTGGGGAAACGAGCTCGAGCACAAGGGCATCAAGATCACCTCGTTAGAGGTGAACCATTGGGGCACGCGCGGCCTCTTGCCGGATCGGCGCGGCTACTCGGGGTTTCTCCTCGAGGGCTCTTCCGGGCGAGTGTTTTTTCCGGGCGATACGGCGTACACGCCGTTGTTCCGCGAGTATGGAGAGCGCTTCGCGATCGACGTCGCCGTGCTGCCCATCGGTGCATACCAGCCGGCGTCGTTTCGCCGCGTGCACATGAATCCGGAGGACGCGTGGCAGGCGTTTCTCGACCTGCGTGCCCGGTATCTGGTGCCGATCCACTGGGGGACTTTCGTGCTCTCCTTCGAGCCGCCCGAGGAGCCCCCGCAATGGATTCACCGGCTTGCCGAGGAATCGGGCCGAGTGTCGGACCTGGCGCTGTTGGAGCACGGCCACGGGCGCACGTTCCCGCGCCGCTAGCGCCTTCAGCGCGCGCCGCTTCTGCGGCTAGGGGGAGGTCGAGCCGACGTCTTCGCCAGCCGCGCGGTCGGCTCCGCCGGCACCAGGTGGAGGAGAGTCAGTGGGCGTTGGCGACGCGGATGGCGGCCCACTCGGTCCTGTGTTCGCGACGCCATCGAGCGGGGGTGTGCCGACTTCCTGTAGCCGCTTCTCGAGGTCCTGAATGTGATCGAGCAATTCACGGTTGTCGCCGCGGCTCTTGGCAAGGCGTCGCTGCAGTGAATCAACGGCACCGCGCAGTCGTTCCGTATCGCGCGCCAGGTTGCTCGCGCGTTCGTAGCTCCGCGAGGCTTCCTGACGGAGTGCGCTCACGGCCTCGTTCAGGATCTCGAATTGACGGTCGCGGTTCTCGTTCGAGGCCGACGGCTCCGGTTGCTGCGCCGGTCGAATCACCGCGGCAGGCGCGGGACCTGGGACGCCCTCGCCCGTGGTGACGGGCTGAGGAAGGCCGCTGCTGCAAGCAGCGAGGCACGCAGCCGGCGCGGCCAGTAGCGCGGCGCGCGAAATGCGGACGAGCGATCTCACGCGGTTCACCGAGGCGACGCGCATTGCTATGCGAATCGTCCCCGTTTATCCAGAGCGGCGAAGCGTCCAGAGGAAGAGCGGCTGGCGCCGTCCGTCCTCCCATTCATGTCGGGGTTCTCGTGTGCCTTCGAACCCTCGCCCATGCAGCGCGGCGAAGAAGCGCGCCGCGTCCGAGCGGAAGGCGTCGGTGAGGTAAATCTCGCCGCAGGGGCGTAGATGGTGGTCGAGGAAGTCGCACAGTGGCCCGTAGGTCTCCGGATCGTAGACGACCTCGGCGGCGAGGATCAGGTCGAAGTCGGTGTCCATGCGCTGGTGCGTAAAATCGAGAAGTGTACAGCGTACCTGCGTCAGCCGGTTGTGAAGCGCGCTGGCGGCGACGAAGGCCAGCGCCGCCGGCTCTCGGTCGGCGCACCACACCTCGGCTCCGAGAGCGGCGGCGACGATCCCCGGCAACCCTAGGCCGCAGCCGAGATCCAGAACGCGGCGTCCCGCCAGCGCCCCCGACTCGGCGAGACGGCGAGCGAGCGCGATGGACCCGATCCAGAGATGCGCCCAGTACGGCGGCGCCACCACGGGGTCGTCTCGAAGCAGTGCCTCGCGATCTACGTGGTCCTCGAGACAACTTACGCGGTACAACGACACGGCCACGTCCCCATGCGCGAACTCGAAGAGCGAAGCTGGAAAGCCCGCAAGGGTGATCGGGGGTGACGGCATGCTCATGACGCTACATCTGTCGCCAAATCGCTCCAACAATCCCGACGGCGGGACCCCGGGGACGTTCTCTTGACCCTTGCGGTGGGGGTGGGGTAGCGACCGGACCGTGTTCCAAGTGACCGATCTCAAGGTGGTCAGCATCGCGACCGACGATCTCGACGCCTCGGTGAAGACGTTTCGCAAGAACTTCGGGTTCCCGGTGACTCGCTCTACCACGGGTCCGGGCATGACGCGAAGCATCTCTCTCGGCATCGGTGCCGCCGAGATCGAGATGGCGACACCCGCGGGTGACGGGTCTCCGCTGGCGAGCTTTCTCGCGGAGCGGGGGCCCGGCCTTCATCAGCTGGTGCTGGAGGTGGACGATCTCGACGCGGCTCGGGCCGAGCTGTCGGCACGCGGCATCGAAGTGAGCGTGAGGCCGGCGGCGGATGGAAGAGTAGGACTCTTGAGCGCGGCGCAGACGCACGGGGTACGGATCGCGCTCGTCGGACGCTGAGCCCGGTCGACGCGCCGCCCGCATGCTCTCTGGATCGCCCCTCGAGATCCTTTTTGATCTCGGCTCTGTCGCTGCGCACTGGCATACGCTGCTCGGGCTGACGCTGCTGCTCGCGGCGGGCCTCTCGTGGCTTTACTTGCGCGCCAGTGCCACTCGCAGGCGCTTCGGCGGCGCGGTCGCGTTCCTGGCGATCTCCTTCGCGGCGGAAAGCCTCGTGGCGTGGCTTCCACCCGAATGGAGGCTGGCGATGACGCTGCGGGCGGTCGCGCTGCTCACCTTCTTGTTCGGGCTCGTGCGCGCGCTGGTCATCATGGCGGATCTCTTCGCGCAGCGCCGGCACAGCGACTTTTCGACCATCTTTCGCGATCTCACCACCCTTCTCGTCTACGGCATCGTGATCCTCGTCGTGGCGCGCACCGAGCTGAACGTCGACGTCACCCCGTTGCTGGCCACCTCGGCGCTGATCACCGCGGTCGTGGGATTGGCGCTTCAAGAGACGCTCGGCAACATTTTCAGCGGGCTGTCGCTGCAGCTGCAGAAGCCCTTCGAGCCGGGTGACTGGGTGCGCTTTGGCGGCTATCTCGGCCGCATTCAGGGGATCGGCTGGCGTTCCACTCGCCTGGTGACGCGTTCTCTCGAGCTCCTCGAAGTGCCGAACGCGGTCCTCGCCCGCGAGGTCATCACCAACTACCGCGGCACGGCCGTCGGCGATGACCTCTTCGTCGGACTTTCCTACGCGGCTCCGCCCAACCGCGTGAAAGAGATCATCCTGCGCGTTCTGCACCACAACCGGGCGCTCGCCGCGAGCCCGCCTCCGCAGGTCTGGGTCGTCGAATATGGCGACTTCGCGGTCAAATACCGAGTCCGCTTCTGGATGGTCGACTACTCGCAGCAGGACCGCGTTCGCGACGAGATCATGACGAGCCTTTGGTACGCGTTGCGCCGCAACGGGATCGAAATCCCGTTCCCGATTCGTACACTGCAAATACAGCGCATGCGCGCGGCCTTCCCCGGCGACGAGGACCGCCAGCGCGACGCGATGGCAGCGCTTCGCCAGGTGGATTTTTTGCGCGATCTCGAAGAGGGGCAGCTCGCGACCTTGGTTCCGAGCCTCTACGATGTCGAGTACGGCCTCGGTGAAATCATCTGTCGCGAAGGCGAGACCGGCAACACGTTGTACGTCTTGCGAAGCGGCGTCGTGGAAGTCCTGACGCACGGCACGAGAGGCGAGGAGCGACACGTTGCGGACCTCACTGCGCCGGCGTTCTTCGGAGAAATGTCTCTGCTCACCGGAGAGCCTCGCTCCGCCACGGTGCGTGCCAAGAGCGATGCGCGCGTGCTCGTCGTCGAGCGTGAGGGGTTCGACGGGCTCTTCCGCTCCAATCCCTCCATCGCGGAGACGATCTCGCGTACGCTGGCGAAACGACAGAGTGAGCTCCGCGAGCGCCGTGAGCAAGCGCCGACGCAGGAAGCTACGGACCGGATCTCGCGGCGGGTGCTCGCCTCGATGCGGACGATCTTCGGATTCTAGGATCCGGTCAAATCCCTCGCGGCGTCAATCCGGAATCGTCCCGGGGGAAGCCTCGGATCGAGGTGCCGGGCGTCTCGCCCCATCCTCGGCAGCCTCCGCGGGGGAGTCGCTCGGTCGATTTCGAATCTGCAGGCGCCCCGAGAGCGGTAGAGCATCGAGCAACACGTTGACCGAGCCGTCGCGATTGTCGAACGCCACACCCACACGGACCCAACGCGATCGTTCACGACCTTCGCTCCTCGATTCGTAGATTGCGTAGACGTCCTTCATTCTGAGCCCCATAAGTCGGCGGTTTGAGTCTGCGGCAGACGAGCGGCTGACGGCACCACACGCCTATGGCGAGCACGCGACGTGCCGGCGGCGCTGCCCCGAGCGGCAGCTCGTTGTCCGCTGTGGTCTCACTGAATTTGCTTGGAGAGCTCGGGTTTCGAGCTCGACGATGCGCCGTTTTCGGGCGACGGCGTCGGGCGTTGCTGTCCGGTTGCGGCCGGTAGCGCGATGCCATGCCGCAGCATCCGACGATGGAGGCTCTGTCGGCTGAGACCGAGTATCCGAGCCGCGGCCATCTTGTTTCCTGCCGTCGAAGTGAGGGCGCGCAGGATGTGCGCGCGCTCTACGGCCTTCGCCGTGAGTAGCGGTTCGGCAGAAGGTTGATCCGAGCAAGGCGACGGCGTCAGCTTGAAGTGGTGCGGCTCTAGGCGTTCACCCGAGGCCGCCAGCAACGCGACGTCGATGGCATGGCGAAGCTCCCGGACGTTCCCCGGCCAATGGTGCGAGAGGAGTACGATCTGCGCACCTTCTCCGAGCGCGACGGCCTTTCTTCGTGAGAGCAACGCCGCGCGCGCCACGAGCAGTTCCGCCAAAGGCAGAATGTCCTCGCGCCTCTCGCGTAGCGGCGCGAGATGCACTTCAGAGCCGCGCAATCGATAGAAGAGATCGGAGCGGAAACGGCCACAGGCGATCTCGGTGGTGAGATCGCGGTTCGTCGCGGCGACGACCCGGCAGGCGAGCGGTCGTGGCACCGAGCTGCCGATGCGCCGTACGCAGTGCTCCTCGAGGAGCCGCAAAAGCTTCGCTTGAATGGCAAGCGCCAACTCCCCGATTTCGTCTAGAAACACCGTGCCGTCGGCCGCCGCTTCGAACAGGCCAGCCCGGTCGGAAGTGGCACCGGTGAAGGCGCCGCGCGTGTGCCCAAATAGCTCGCTCTCGACGATGCTTTCCGGAAGCTCTGCGCAGTTGATCGCGAGGTAAGGCTTGTCACGACGCCGGCCGAGAACGTGGACGGCGCGAGCGATCATCTCCTTGCCGGTGCCGGTCTCGCCGCACACGAGAATTGGAACGGTCGCGTCGGCGAGACGACGCAGATGATCTAGCAGCGGTCTGGTCTCCAACCAATCGCCCATCCACCCGACGCACGGCTGGCGGCGATCGTCGAAAGCGAGCAACAGATGGTCGTCCGCCTCGACGACGTCACCGCGGAGCAGCGTGCGGGCGACCGCGCCCAGCCTGTCGGTGGAAGACAATTCGCTCTCGACTTGCTGTAGGACCGATCGTGACGCCAGCACCCCGCCGCGAACGAGCGGCCGAAAATCCGCGACGCGACGGCGAAGCTCGGCAGTGAAGCTCGGAGGATTGCGCGACCAGAGCGCATCGAGCGGCGCATCCGCGAGAAATCCCAAAAGCCGATCCGCGAGGATGCCGGCCGGGGTCGCCGCCAGCAGCAGATCACTGAAGTCGCGGCGCAGCTCGTGAGGCGTGCAGAGCGGGATCCAGCGAAAACCGGGCTCGACCATTTTCGATCCGTCGGACGAGAAGGCCGTTGCGATTTGCGTGCCGCGCGCCTCGGGCGAAACGTACCGAGCAAATCGGCGAACGACAGCCGAGCCGTCGACGCGCGGGGCGCGATGAAACACACGGCGCCGCGGCGGACGCTGAAACTGCTCATTCCGTGAAACGCAGGTGCGAACTACGTCGAGTCGAGATTGTGCCTCGACATGCGCCGCCACAAGGTCACACGCGACCAGCCGAGCTCACGAGCGGCCTTTTCCCGGTTCCAGCGGTTGCGGTCGAGCGCCGCGAGGATTCGCTCCTTCTCGGAGTGCTCGCCGGCGGGATGGCCGGCGGGGAAAAGCAGGCTCTCGTCGATCTGCGGGTCGCAGGAGTTCACGAGCGTCCGCTCGATCGAGTTTTCGAGTTCACGCACATTCCCCGGCCACGGGCGCTGCATCAGGGCTGCGCTCGCCTCCGCCGAAAGCGCGCCGAAGCGCGTCGCATTGGCCGTATTGAAGCGGCGGATCGCGTGCTCGACGAGTCGCGGAACGTCTTCGCGGCGCTCGCGCAACGCTGGAACGCGAAGGCGAAGCACGTCGAGCCGGAAGAACAGGTCGGCGCGAAAACGCCCTTGGCGGACGAGTCGCTCGACGTCCTGATTCGATGCGGCGATGACACGCGCGTCGAAGCGCACGAAGCGCGTGGTCCCGACGGGCTTGAACTCGCGGTTCTGCAAGACGCGCAGCAACTTGACTTGCGGTCCGGGCGCGAGGTCCTCGATTTCGTCGAGCAGCAGCGTACCGCCGTGCGCGCTCTCGAGCAGTCCCTTGCGGTCCGAGACGGCCCCCGTGAAGGCGCCGCGCGCATGGCCGAAGAGCTCGCTCTCGAAGAGGGTCTCGGCGATTTCTGCGCAGTTGACGGGAACGAAGGGGCCATGAGCCCGTCCGCTAGCCTGATGGATGGCGCGCGCGACCACCTCCTTGCCGGTGCCGGTTTCGCCTTCGAGGAGGATGGTCGCGGGAGAGGCCGCGGCGCGACGAATGGCGACGCGAAGTTGCCCGATCGCGGGACTCTCACCGATCAGGGTTACTTCGTTCTGTGGGAGGCGAGAGCTCGGGCGAGCGTCCTTCATCGTGGACGGACACGCCTGCGAGATGATCGTGGGCAATATCTCGAGGTAGTTCCGCTTCTTGACGACGTAGTCGACGGCCCCGCCCTTCAGGGCCTTAGCGCAAATCTCCGCCGAATCCGCGGATGTCAGAAAGACGACGGGGAGCTCCGCGTGCCGGGTACGGATGTCTTTGAGAACGTCGAGCCCGTCGCGGTCCGGCAGTGAATAGTCGAGCACCACCACGTTGACGGGCCGATCGTCGAGGAGCGACAGGGCGCGGTGCGCGTTGGACGCGCGCAGCACATTCACGTGACTCCCGCGCGACAGCGAGCGTTGGATCAGCTCGGCATGAGAATTGTCGTCTTCGACGAGGAGAATGTTCATCGCTACCTCCGGCGGGAGGGCGAGAGAGGGTGGTGCGAGCGACGGAACATAGGGAGGGTGTTCTCACGTTGTCAACGGAATTTTCCCTTCCGGAATTTTTTCTTCAGAGTGCGCGCCGTCTCTCCGTGCCCTCGCCGCCCGGTTGACAGCCACCGCGGGGCGCCGCTACCACGCGGGGCGGGCTTGCGACTCATGAAATCTCGCATTCACACCGTGCCGTAAGTGCGCGACGGATGGACGCTCCCTGGAAGCACGAGCACGTCGAAGCGAACGGCATCCGCTTCCACTACGTGACCGCCGGCGAGGGGCCGCTCGTGTTGCTGCTGCACGGCTTTCCTCAGTTCTGGTACGGATGGCGCCATCAGATCCCCGCTCTCGCCACGCGCTTCAAGGTCGTCGCGCCCGACTTGCGTGGCTACAACGACACCGAAAGGCCACGGCGCGTCGCCGACTACCGCACGGGTGTGCTGGCCAGCGACGTGGCCGGCCTCGTGCGTGTGCTCGGATACGACAAGGCGCATCTGGTGGGTCATGACTGGGGTGGAGGGGTGGCGTGGACGACGGCGTTGCAGCAACCAGAGGTGGTGGCGAAGCTCGCCGTCCTCAACTGTCCGCACCCGTTGCTGTTTGCGAAGGCCCTGCGTTCGAACCTCAGGCAGCTCGGGCGCAGCTGGTACATGTTCTTCTTCCAGATCCCGGCAGTCCCTGAGCTCGTCTTTCGACTGTTTGCGAAGCGCATCATCGATCGCACGTTCCGTGGCTTGGCGATTCGCAAGGACACGTTCACCGATGAGGATCTCCGTCGATTTCACGAAGCCCTCGCGAAGCCGGGCGCGCTCACGGCGGCGATCAATTACTACCGGGCGACCTTTCGCAATTTCTCTGCGATGCGCGAGCTCGAGCGCGCGCCGAAGATGATCGGCGTACCCACCCTGCTGGTCTGGGCGGAAAACGACGTTGCTCTCGGCAAAGAGCTTACCTACGGCATGGAGCCGCTGTTCAGCGGGCCGTTCCGTATCCACTACGTGCCGGCGTGCAGCCATTGGGTGAACGAAGAGCAGCCGGAGCTGGTCAACCGTTTGCTGCTCGAGTTCCTCGACGATAGATAGTTCGTATGGCCGTCGAGATCCGCCGCATGACGCGGGACGACATCCCGGAAGTCGGGCGCATCGGCGTCGAGGCGTTCAACGATCTGATGGCACGCCACAATCGCCCTCCCCTCTACCCGGATCCACAGGTCGGGCCGCTGGCGGCCACCGCATACCTGTCGATCGATCCGGAGCGCTCTCTGGTCGCCGTCGAAGAAGGCAAGGTCGTTGGCTCGATCTTCTACCGCCGTCGCGGTGACACGGTGTCGGTCGGGCCGGCAACTGTCGCTCCGGTGGCGCAAGGCCGAGGTGTGGGCACGGCGCTGTTCCGCTGGGTGATCGAGCGCGAGCCGAGCGCCACGTCGATGCGGATCATGCAGGATTCATTGAACCTCGCTTCGTTCGAGCTGCTCGTGCGCATCGGCTACTCACTCGGCGAGGAGGTGGCGATGTTCACGCTTCCCGCGGGTTTCCGCGAGGAGCGCGAGCCAGACTCCGCCGTTCGCATCGGGCGCGGCGAAGACCTTGGCGAAATCCTCGCGATGGATCGGCGCTTGTTGGGCTCCGACCGTCGGCGCGACTTCGAATTTCTGCGCCGTTTCGGGAAGATCCTAACGATCCATACCGGCCGCAACCTCGAAGGGTACTTGGCGCAGATGCCTACACCCGGCCGCACCATGCTCGGCCCGGGAGGGGCGGATTCGCCCGACGTGCTCCGACGACTCATTCTGCACGCCGTTGGGGAGACGCTCGGCGAGCTCTCCCTGCTGCTTCCGGCTCGGGAATCGGAGTCCGTGAAGCCGCTATTCGAAACGGGATTTCGCTTGGTCGGGTTGTCCAACCTCATGTACCGCGGCAGTTGGCAGCCGCCCGCTGGCGCCTACGCGTATTCGCTGTTTCCAGAGAGCCACTGACGTAGCCGCTCCGCTTGCGACGCGAAGGCTGCGGGCCGCTGAGGACTAGCCCCGATCTCCGTGCTGGGCTAGGAGTCAGGTTGCGTGCCAAACCCCGAAAAATACTCGATCACGTCGGTCCATTCCGTGGGACGCTACGCACTAGGCGTGAACTGGGGAGACAAACACGAGAGCATCTTTCCCTTCACTCTCCTGCGTCAATTCTGCCCGTGTCTCGACTGCGAGCGCAGCCAGGCGTCGAAGCGGCCGCCCCGGGAACCGGCGCACAAGCTCGAGAGCATCCAGCGGCTGCAGGACGCGAGCGTGATGCTCTCGTGGTCCGACGGTCACGCGACTCTATTTCTCGTCGAAGAGCTCCGCGACATGTGCGGCTGCGCCACGTGCAGAGGGGAGCCCAACTACCCGATCACCGGGCAGTGACGCTCGCGTGTGCGCCGCTACGGCGTCTGTTGCTGGCGACGCATCTCTTCCGCTGCTCGATTGAGCTGCTCGGCGCCGCGCTCCAATTCGTGGCCAAGCCGATCGAGCTTCGGCCCGACGCGCCGAGCGGCGAACGTCGATAGCAACGCCATCAGCACCAACACCGCGCCAATGCCGCCGAGGACCGTCCACGCTCGCTGCTCCTCGATCTTGTGGACGGCGATCACCGCGACGATGAAGATGTAGATGCCGTAGGCTTGCACCAAGATCGGAAGATAGGGGATCAACGCCGCGAGTGCTGCGACCGGGAGCAGGGCGGAGGAGTACGCCACGATGCGGAAGCTCGACTCGAACGTCGCTTCGCCCCTCAACGCGCGGGACAGGAAGAGCACGATCGCCGCGCCGATCGCCATGCCGATCGCGCCGAGCAACGGCACGAAGATGAGCGCGGCGATGATGCCGAGGAAATGCAGATGCAAGAGCGAAGACAGGCCGAAGATCACCGCGTCGACGAGCAGCATGACCACGGCGAACGTGCCGGGCGCTTCGTAGCCTCCTTCCCGTGGCATCGCCGAGAAAAACGCACGCGGGTCGCTGAGAACTTCGATCATGGTCGGCAAGACGTCCTCGAGGGAGGAGCCTTGCGGCGGCGGGGGCGCTGTTGGGATCGGTGGTTCCGAGACGTCGGTCATGGCGAGACCTGCCTTGAAACCTTGGCCTAGCACATTCTAGGATACGTGTCTCCCGATGGATCGGAAGAAACTCCCGCCGCGGGTTCCGCCGTTCGGCCGCCTTTGATCCGTTCCTACGATGGATGACTTGCTACGACAGTACCTCTATCTGCTGCTCGCGCTCGCGCTCGTTCTGCTGAACGGGTTCTTCACGGCCGCGGAGTTCGCGTTCGTGAAAATCCGCACCTCGCGGCTCGATACGCTCGCAAAGCGCGGCAACTTGTTCGCCAAATCCGCGCGGCACATCGCGCACAACATCGACGCGTACTTGTCTCTCACGCAGCTCGGCATCACGGTTGCGAGCCTCGGTCTCGGCTGGATCGGCGAGCCAGCCGTGGCCGCGATTCTACGTCCGATGTTCTCGGGGCTCGGCTTCGCTTCGGAGTCCGCTGCGCACTCGCTGGCGTTCATCGTGGCGTTTCTCACGATCACGTTCGTGACGGTCGTGCTCGGCGAACTGGCCCCGAAGCTGCTCGCGATTCAACGGACCGAGGGGATCGCGCTCGCCGTGGCGTTGCCGCTGCAAGTCTTGCGCGTAGTCTTCTATCCGGTGCTCTGGGTACTCAACGCGTCGTCGAATGCGCTTCTCCGACTACTCGGCTTCGGCGCCGGGGGAAGGGAAGGCCTGGTTCACTCGGAGGAGGAGCTGCGCATCATCTTGGCCGAGTCGGCGCGCATGGGCGCGGTTTCGGGCTCGAAGCGCCGGCTGCTCGAGAACGTCTTCAACTATTCGGGCAAGACGGCCAAAGAGGTGATGTTGCCGCGCGCAGAAATGGCGTACGTGTCGTTGGCGCGCACCTGGCCCGAGAATCTCCAGATCCTCCGCTCCACCCACCACACGCGGTATCCCCTGTGCACGCTCGGGCTCGATCACGTGGTGGGGATGGTGCACATCAAGGATCTTTTCGAAGAGGGCGCGGACATCTCGAGCTCGGAAGACCTATTGAAGAAGAAGCGCGAGATCCTCTTCGTTCCCGAGTCCAGCACCGCCGAGGAGCTGCAGCGGCAGTTCCAGCAAAAGCGCATGCACATGGCGGTGGTGGTCGACGAATACGGCGGCACGGCGGGCCTGGTGACGCTCGAAGATCTGCTCGAGGAGCTGGTCGGCGAGATCCAGGACGAGTTCGATCGCGAATCGCCGAAGATCCAAAAGACCGCGGAAGGACAGATCCTCGATGGGTTGTTGCAGGTGGCGGAAGTCAACGCCAAGCTCGGCCTCGGCCTCGAGGAAGGCGATGCGCGCACCGTGGGGGGATACATCACGGAAGAGCTCGGTCGCATCGCTCGAGTCGGTGACCGCGTGACCGTGAATGGGCGCGAGATGCGGGTGGTCGAGATGAAAGGACGGCGAATCGCGAAGGTACTGGTGGCTCCGGGGCCGATCGAGACAGGAGGGACGGCATGAGCGGAACCGACGTCAGGATCAGCAGCGAGCAGGAGTCGCGCCAGGTCGCCGAGCAGGCGCGCGAGAAGGAGTGGGCAGGGCGGACCTTCCTGCGCGAGCTCTTCCTCGGGAAGCTTCCGCTCGACCTGATCCATCCCTTCCCCGCGGCGGAGCGGAGCGGCCCGAGTTCACGAGCTTCTACGACGAGCATGCGCGACTTCCTGCGCAACGAGGTCGACTCGGTCGCGATCGACGAGACCGGCGAGTACCCCGAGCAGGTGCGTCGACGGCCTGCGCAAGCTCGGCGCCTTCGGCATGAAGATCCCGAAGGAGTACGGCGGCCTCGGCTTCACGCGTCGGCGGAGTACTGCAAGGTCATGCAGATGGTCGGCAGCTACGACGGCAACATCAGCGCGCTGCTCTCCGCGCATCAGTCGATCGGCGTGCCGCAGCCGCTCAAGCTCTTCGGCACGCCCGAGCAGAAGAAGAAGTACCTGCCGCGCTGCGCCGCCGGCGCGATCTCGGCCTTCGCGCTCACCGAGCCGCACGTCGGCTCCGATCCGGCGAGCCTGTCGACCACCGCCGAGCGCGACGGCGACTTCTTCGTCCTCAACGGCGAGAAGCTCTGGTGCACCAACGGCACGCTCGCCGAGCTGCTGGTCGTGATGGCGCGCGACCCGAAGACCAAGAAGATCAGCGCCTTCGTCGTCGAGACCGACTGGCCGGGCGTCAAGGTCGAGTACCGCTGCCGCTTCATGGGCCTGAAGGCGCTCGCCAACGGCGTGATCAGCTTCAAGGACGTGCGCGTGCCGCGCGAGAACCTGATCGGCGAGGAAGGGCAAGGGCCTCAAGATCGCGCTCATCACGCTCAACACCGGCCGGCTGACGCTTGCCCGCCGCCTGCGCCGGCATCGCCAAGCAGTGCCTCGAGATCGTGCGCGGCTGGTCCGACGCGCGCGCGTCCAGTGGGGCGTGCCGATCTGGAAGCACGAGGCGATCGCGCACCGCATCGCCGACATGGCGGCGACCACGTTCGCCATGGACTCGGTCTCGCAAGCTCGCGAGCGCGATGGCCGATCGCGGCGGCTACGACATCCGCCTCGAGGCCGCGGCGGCGAAGGAGTGGAACACGGTCCGCGCCTGGGAGATCGTCGACCAGACGCTGCAGATCCGCGGCGGCCGCGGCTACGAGACCGAGACGCTCGCTCGCGGGCCGCGGCGAGACGCCGATCCCGGTCGAGCGCATGATGCGCGACTGCCGCATCAACCTCATCTTCGAGGGCTCGAGCGAGATCATGCATCTCTTCATGGCGCGCGAGGCGGTCGACAAGCACCTCGCAGGTCGCCGGCGCGATGATCGACCCGAAGAACGGCGCTCAGCGAGAAGCTGGCGGCGCTGCCGAAGATCCTCGGCTACTACGCCGAGCTGGTATCCGCCGCTCTGGCTGCGGGGGCTCGGCACCCCGTGGCCGCTACGCGCGACTTGGGGCCGCTCGCGCCGCACCTGCGCTTCGTCGAGCGCAGCGCGCGCAAGCTCGCGCGCGAGAGCTTCCACGGCATGGCCGTCTACCAGGCCAAGATGGAGCGCAAGCAGGGCTTCCTCTTCCGCTGCGTCGACATCGTCATGGAGCTGTTCGCGATGTCGGCGACGATCTCGCGCGCGCGGCAGCCTGCGTCGACGGCGCGCATCCCCGAGGCGGAGCAGGCGCTCGAGCTCGCCGATCTCTTCTGCCGCAACGCGCAGCCGCAAGGTTGGCCGCTCGTTCCGCGATCTCTGGCGCAACGACGACGCCCGCAAGAACGATCTCACCAAGGACGTCATGAATGGAGACTTCGCCTGGCTCGAGGAAGGGCGCCTCGATGTCGGGCTCGTCGCGGAGTCCTTCCAGACGCGTTTCGTGACCCGAGCGGCGGACCGCGGAGCGAGCGCCGCGGCGGGTTCTTAGAGCGATCCGATCAGGAGCCACCCTTGCTGAGTGGCACCTTGGCCTCGTAGATCGTCAGCGGCCCGCGCCGGCTGAACAGCACGACGTCCTCGGGGATCCCGGTCCCTTGGAGCTTGAGGATCAGTCGCAGTCGCTCTTCCCGCTCGCGAGTTACTTCGGTCGCCTCCGTGCCACCTGCGTGCGTGGTCTTACGTACCGTGTGGGTCTCACGGACCGACTCGAGAGCGGCATCGGAGAGCGGATAGGTCTTGTCGTTGGTGCGAATCGCCAGGCGGCGCAGAGCCTGATCGCCCGTCTTGGCGTCGAGCTTGTCGACGACGAGCGAGTTTCCTTCGGCGCTCAGATGGGCAGCCAATTCTCCGACGAGCCGGCGATCTTCCCGCAGAGCCGTGGCGTGCGCTCTCCACAGCTCCCATCCGACCAGCGGGAAGAGCGCGAGCAGGAATGCGATCTGCGCGGTGCGCCCGAGGGGACGGGCGACGTGAATCTGCCGGCCCATGTCGATGGCGAACAAATCGACCAGGACGGGGATCGCCATCGACCCGATCGTGATCAGGACGAGGCTCAAGCCCGCGCGTGAAATGCCGAGCGCGGGACTGATGCCGAAGCACAAGCCAGAGGCCAGAAGTGCCCCGACGCAATAGATGAAACGCTTCTCGGAGCCCCGATACACGAGGTAGAGCACGGTCGGGGGCAATGCCAAGCTGACCAGTACGACCAGCATCTCGCTTTCCCGGAACGCGCCGCCGAGCGCCACGGCGACCACGTAAGCGGTCACGACACCGAATGAGACCCCCGAGAGGGCCTTGCCGTAGATCCCCGACCGCGCTGCAGTTTCTGTACTCACGGTGATTGCGCAAAGTATAGGCCGGAGCCTTCACTATGGCAAATCTGGGTCGGCTCGATGATCACTCCAGATACGGCGAAGCGAGCTTCTCTACGTAGCGTGCGATCGCGTCGCTTTCGAGGTTCACTTGGTCGCCCGGCTGGAGGCTGCCGAGCGTCGTCACGTTTGCAGTGTGAGGAATGATCGAGGCTGAAAAGCTTCGATTCTCGCAGCGGAATACCGTGAGGCTGACGCCATCGACGGCGATGGATCCCTTTTCGACGAGATATCGGGAGATCTCCTCGGGTACCTCGAAGCGAAAAAGGCGCGAATCGCCTTCGGGAGTGACGGAGATGAGCCGACCGACGCCGTCGACGTGACCGAAGACGAGATGCCCGCTCAGTCGATCCCCCAGCCGCAAGCTCCGCTCGAGGTTCACGCCGTCGCCGGCCTTCAGGGACGCGATCCGTGAACGCCGCAGCGTCTCCGCCGACACTTCGACCTCGAAGCACTCCACGGAACTCGCGACGACCGTCAGGCACACGCCGCTCACGCATACGCTCTCGCCGAGTGCCAGGCCTGTGAACGGGGCCGCGATCGTGAGCCGCGTCCCACCGGTCGAAGTTACGACTTCGCGGATCCGGCCTACGGCTTCGACGATCCCTGAGAACAAGGGTGGAAGCTCAGCGGCAGGTCAGACAGGTCCCCGCGGCGATGCCGTCGAGGACGTTCATCGCCAACGGGCCGCCGCACTCGGGGCAGCGGGCAAGCTCCTTCTCCCGTTTCGTCGTTTCGGGGCTGGCCCCCTCCTGCCCGCGCAATTTGTCCAGCAGCGTGTGCTCGCGTCGGGAGAAATACTGCTCCTCCTCCCCGCGCTCCTTGTCCTTCAGCTTGTCGCCAAACGGGTCCTTCTCGGGCATGTTAGATTCCTTCTGATGTCGAACTTAGGCCGCCGTGGCGGTAGTGTCCAGAATTCGGGTCGTTGCCCGGGTGTCGGCGTCCCCGGACCCCAGTGATTCCGCTTCGTGACAACGTTCCATCGCAGCGATTGCCGTTCGTCACGTACGCCATCATCGCCGCGAACGTCGTGGTTTTCTGGCACGAAACGCGGCTCGGGGATGGTCTCGGAAGGTTCGTCGACACCTTCGGGCTGATCCCGCTCCGATTCCACGGCGCGCGCGATCCATTGCTTCGCTTGTTGCCGGTCTTCACCAGCATGTTCCTCCACGGCGGGCTGATGCATTTGATAGGCAACATGCTCTTCCTGCACATCTTCGGGGACAATGTAGAGGATCGCTTCGGTCACGCTCGCTTCCTCGTGTTCTACCTCGCCTGCGGAACCGTGGCCGCCCTCCTTCAGGCGGCGATGTTGCCACATTCACCGCTGCCGATGGTGGGTGCGAGCGGAGCCATAGCGGGCGTCACCGGGGCCTATTTCGTCTTCTACCCGCGCGCCCGTGTGTCGATGTTGGTGCCGATTTTTCTCTTCTGGGAGGTCATCCAGGTACCCGCGGTCGTGTTCCTGTTGTTGTGGTTCGCCATGCAGCTCGCCTACGGCATGATGTCGCTCGGCGGCCCAGAAACCGGTGGGGTGGCGTGGTGGGCGCACGTCGGCGGCTTCGGCACGGGTGCGATCGGGGCGTTGTTGCTGCAGCCGCGGAGGCGGGCACGTGGCGTCTGGGCACATTGACTCCTGGCGCCATCCGGCGCTAACCAAGGGAAGTTTGCTGGGGGAGCCGATCGGACGGCGGCTGAGAGGGCAGGTCGGGCCTGCCGACCCCTCGAACCTGACCCGGGTCATACCGGCGGAGGGAAGCGACATGTCGAACATCGACACAGCTCGAAGCGGCCCGACGCGGGCATCATCACCCCCGAGATGCGGCGCGTGGCGCGAGCGCGAGTGCGTCGACGCCCGAGTTCATCCGCGACGAGGTGGCGCGCGGGCGCCTGGTGATCCCGGCCAACGTGCGCCATCTCGCCGGCAGCGGCGGCGACGCGCCGGCCGCGGACGGCGACGCGCAGCGTACCCGGCGGCGGCCGTCGGCCATCCCGGCGCGCGCGCCGACGCGCGCCTACTGGGTGAACCAGACCGTCGCGCAGCGCCGGCGCGGCGATCGACGATCCCGACGCGCTGCGCGGCGAGCGCGCGCCGAAGCGCCTCGACCCGACCGGCATCGGCCGCATGATCACGACCAAGATCAACGCCAACATCGGCGCCTCGCCGGTCGCGAGCAGCACCGACGGCCGAGGTCGAGAAGCTGCGCTGGGCGCAGCAGCTACGGCGCCGACACGCTGATGGACCTCTCGACCGGCGGCGACCTCGCCGCGTGCCGCCAGGCGATCATCGACCACGCGCACCATCCCGATCGGCACCGTGCCGATCTACAGCATGATCATCGGCCGGCGCATCGAGGACCTGACCTACGACGTGATCCTGCAGGAGATCGAGCGCCAGGCGCAGCAGGGCGTCGACTACTTCACGATCCACGCCGGCGTGCTGCGCGAGCACCTGCCGCTCATCGGCCCGCGCGTCACCGGCATCGTCTCGCGCGGCGGCTCGCTGCTCGCCAAGTGGATGATCCACCACGGCAAGCAGAACCCGATGTACGAGCTGTTCGACGAGATCAGCGCCATCATGCGCGAGTACGACGTCACCTACTCGCTCGGCGACGGCCTGCGCCCCGGCTGCCTCGCCGACGCCACCGACGCGGCGCAGCTCGCCGAGCTGCGCACGCTCGGCGAGCTGGTGCAGCGCGCGCGCGACGCCGGCGTGCAGGCGATGGTCGAGGGCCCGGGCCACGTGCCGCTCGACCAGATCGCGCTTCAACATGCAGCTCGAGCAGCGCGTCTGCGACGACGCGCCGTTCTACGTGCTCGGCCCGCTCGTGACCGACGTCTTCCCCGGCTACGACCACATCACCAGCGCCATCGGCGCCACCGAGGCGGCGCGCGCCGGCGCCGCGATGCTCTGCTACGTGACGCCGAAGGAGCACGTCGGCCTGCCGCAAGGCCGAGGACGTGAAGGCCGGCTGCATCGCCTACAAGATCGCCGCCCACGCCGGCGACATCGCGCGCGGCATCGCCGGCGCGCGCGCAGTGGGACGACGACCTGTCGCGCGCCCGCGCCGCGCTCAACTGGCCGAAGCAGTTCGAGCTCGCCTTCGACGGCGAGACGGCGCGCGCGCTGCACGACGAGGACCTCGAGGTCGACACCGACTTCTGCGCCATGTGCGGCCACGACTGGTGCAGCATGCGCATCTCGAAGGAGATCAGCGAGTTCGCCAGCGGCAAGGACCCGGCCTTCCAGCCGGCGCGCCGCGCGGTGCGCAGCCCGGGCGTCGGCGACGACGGCCGCGAGCTGCTCGCCAGCGCGCGCCGCTCGCTGCCGGTGGTCGACGGCAAGCACGCCTGCCACAGCGACCTGGTCGACGAGCGCCGAGGAGGCGCAGCAGATTCAAGCACGGCACGCGCCACCGAGCGCGCACTCTTAAAACCGGACTGCGCTCCGAAGGACCGCGGCTTGCGGCGCGCTCAACCGTGCTTACCATTGTGCTTCGTGGCGTGCGGGGGAGCCGCATGCTCGAAAGGGTAGCGGCATGAACATCAACCGGTTCACGGAGAAATCGCAGGAAGCGCTGCAGGAGGCGCAGTCGCTCGCCGAACGACGCCATCACCAGGGAGTCGACGTCGAGCATCTGCTCTGGACGCTGCTCGCCCAGCCCGACGGTCTGGCGACGGCGATTTTGGCCGCGGCCGGCGTGCCGGTGGCGAACGTGCGCCAAACCCTCGATCGCGAGCTTGAAAAGCTCCCGCAGGTATCGAGCGCCACCGGAGGGGGCCAGACTTACGTGACCCCACGCTTGGCCAAGCTGCTGCGCCAAGCCGAGGATGAAGCCAAGGCTCTGAAGGACGAATTCACCAGCGTCGAGCATCTCCTGCTCGGCATGATCGAAGATTCCGGCGCGACGGGGAAGGCGCTGCGGGCGAGCGGGCTACGGCGTGAAACGTTGATGGAGGCCTTGCAGAAGGTCCGCGGCCACCAGCGCGTCACCAGCGCAAATCCCGAGGGGACCTACCAGGCCCTCGAGCGCTACGGACGAGATCTCACCAAGCTGGCGTCGCAGGGCAAGGTCGACCCCGTGATCGGCCGTGATGAGGAGATCCGCCGCGTGATCCAGGTCCTCTCTCGGCGCACGAAGAACAACCCCGTGCTCATCGGCGAGCCCGGCGTCGGCAAGACCGCCATCGTCGAGGGTCTGGCCCAGCGCATCGTGCGCGGCGACGTTCCCGAGGGCCTGAAGGGTAAGCGCGTCGTGACGCTCGACATGGGTGCCCTCATTGCCGGTGCGAAGTTTCGCGGCGAGTTCGAGGAGCGCCTGAAGGCCGTACTCAAGGAGGTCGTCGAGTCGTCCGGTGAGATCATCCTCTTCATCGACGAGCTGCACACCGTGGTCGGAGCGGGAGCCGCCGAGGGAGCGATGGATGCCGGCAATCTGTTGAAGCCGATGCTCGCTCGCGGAGAGCTCCACTGCATCGGCGCCACCACGCTCGACGAGTACCGCAAGCACATCGAAAAGGACGCGGCCTTCGAGCGCCGCTTCCAGCCCGTGATGGTGGACCAGCCGAGCGTAGAGGAGACGATTTCCATCCTGCGCGGTCTGCGCGAGCGCTACGAAGTCCATCACGGCGTTCGCATCAAGGACGCGGCGCTCGTCTCCGCGGCCGTATTGTCGAACCGCTACATCACGGACCGCTTCTTGCCGGACAAAGCGATCGACCTCGTCGACGAAGCGGCCGCGAAGCTTCGCACCGAGATGGATTCGATGCCGACCGAGCTCGATGAGGTTTCACGCAAGGTCATGCAGCTCGAGATCGAGCGCGAAGCGCTGCGCAAGGAGACCGACCAGCCATCGAAGGAGCGCCTCGCCAAGCTCGAAAAGGAGCTCGCGGACTTGAAGGAGGAATCGCAAAGGCTGCGTGCCAAGTGGGAGGGCGAGAAGGGCCTCGTCGCCCAAATCCGCGACATTCGCCGCCAGATCGAAGAACAGAAGGTCGAGATGGAGAAGGCGGAGCGCGCCTACGACCTCAATCGGGTAGCCGAAATCAAGTACGGGCGCATCGTCGAGCTCGAGAAGCAGCTCGCGGATGTGGAGACGCGTCTCCACCAGCAAGGTACGGCGCTCCTCCAGGAAGAGGTCACCGAGCAGGACATCGCGGAGGTGGTCGGTCGATGGACCGGCATCCCGGTCTCGAAACTGCTCGAGGGGGAGAAGCAGAAGCTTCTCGGACTCGGCGAGCGACTACACGAGCGCGTCGTCGGCCAAGAGGAGGCCATTGAAGCCGTGTCGGACGCCGTCATCCGGGCGAGATCGGGGCTGAAGGACCCGAACCGGCCGATCGGTTCGTTCATCTTCCTCGGGCCCACGGGCGTCGGAAAGACCGAAGTCGCCCGCGCGCTCGCCGAAGCGTTGTTCGACAACGAAACGGCCATGGTGCGCATCGACATGTCCGAGTACATGGAGAAGCACACCGTGTCGCGCTTGGTGGGTGCGCCCCCGGGGTACGTCGGCTACGACGAGGGAGGCCAGCTCACGGAGGCCGTGCGCCGGCGACCCTACTGCGTGATCCTCTTCGATGAGATCGAGAAGGCGCATCACGACGTCTTCAACGCGCTACTCCAGATTCTCGACGATGGGCGATTGACGGACGGGCAGGGTCGGACCGTCGACTTCAAGAACACGATCGTGATCATGACGTCGAACATCGGCAGCCAAACGATCCTCGGCTACCGGGGGGGCGCCGATGCGGACGCCTACGAGCAAATGAAGCACGAGGTGCTGGAAGCGCTGCGCGCGCAATTCAGGCCGGAATTCTTGAACCGCGTCGACGAGACCGTGGTGTTCCGTGGTCTCACGCGCGAGGACCTGCGACGCATCATCGAGATCCAGCTCGAGAGACTTCGCAAGCGCCTCGCCGAACGGCACATCGAGCTCGTGCTGTCCGAACCGGCGAAGGACCTGCTGGCCGCCACGGGCTACGATCCGGTGTACGGCGCCCGACCGCTGAAGCGCGTGTTGCAGCGGGAGGTGGAGACGGCGCTGGCGCGGAAGATCCTGTCCGGCGAGCTGCCCGACAACTCGCGCGTCGAAATCGCCGTCAGCGGCGGGGAGCTTTCGTTCGGTGTCGCCCCGCTAGCGCAAGCCGCTTGACCGATCAGGCGGCGCCGCGGACTCGCTCCGCGTTCGCGCGCATCTCGGGGTGCCTATCGAGTCGTTGGCGGTAGATCTCGTAACGTTCCAGGATGCGATTCACGTACGCTACTGCTTGCCGCCCGTGCGCAAAGCCGAGACGGGTCCGAGCGTGGAAGCGCTCGTCCTCGAGCAAGGGGAGCGTCTCTTCGAGTCCCCGTCGCCACGTCTGCGCATTCAGGCCGAGCTCTCGCGCGAGATCCTGGGCGTCGAATACGTGGCCCGGGCCGAGGAAATACGCGGCCAGAACGAGCGTAAGCCGATCGCCCGATTCGGCGTCCTGGAATCGGCGCGAGAGCCGCCCGAGATAGCGAACGCCCGCGCGGATGTTCGCCTCGGGGCGCGTACTATTCGTCACACCCATCTCGGCTGAGACCTCAGGCATGAGCTGCATGAGTCCCCGTGCACCCGAGACGCTGACGGCCCCTTCCTCGAAGCTCGATTCCTGAAAGATCAGCGCTGCCACGAGCCGCCAATCGAATCCCGCTGGGCCGGCATACTTGGCAATCGTCGGCGCATAGCGGCTGATTCGCCGGGCCTTCGGAAGCTCCTGCTCAGCCGGTCGGTCGTCGCCGGGCGGCCGGCTCATCCCCGCTCCGGCTGCCTGGCGAGAGGCACTATCGAGGAGCTGAACGAGCTTTAGGCTATCCTCGCGAAAGAAAGCGGTAAACCGCGAGGTTTGAGCGGCGGCTTCGGTGCGGGGCTCAGGGCACGGATCGATCGAGACCATCCCCGCCCGCGGCACGAAGTCTATCGGCAGCACCGCGAGATCGACGGCACCCGCTGCTAGCTGTTTGACCGCGTCGACCGGATTGGGAAGGACCTGGGGCTCGAGCACGACGCCGAGGTCGCTTGCGAAGCGGCGAAGGAGGTCGTAATCAAACCCTGAGGAGCGGGCCGATTCGGTGAAGTTTTGCAGGAACTCTCGACCGATCGAGAACCGCAGCACGCCACCTACGGCTCCTCCACTAGGCGAGGCTGACCGCCGGAATGGGAGTTCCGTAACAGTAGCACCCCCACGGTCAGCGGCCTGCCCAAACCAAGCGGGAGCAGCCAACACCGTGAGGGCGGTTATCCTGGAGAGCAACCTCATCGCCCGCTCTCGGCGGCCGACGACTAGAACATTTCCCCCTGTGTGTTTCAAGGGGCATAACGAGACGTGCTGTAGCTAAAACATGGATGCTCGAGATAAGATATTGGAGACGGCGACGAGACTGTTCTCCACGCAAGGATACGGCAGCACCTCACTCTCCCAGGTGGCCAAGGAAGCACGGGTCAGCAAGGCGCTCATCTTCTGGCACTTCGAGAACAAGGAACGGCTATTCCAGAGCGCGCTGCAACGGTCACTCGAGCCGTATTTCGTCAACGTCGTCGGGCAGTTAGATGGTCTCGACGAACTTGGGCAGATCAATCGGCTGATCGACCTGTTTTACGAGTTCGTGCGCGACCACATGCAGTCGATCCGCTTCGTGCTGAGCTTGATCTTGCGGGAAGAAAAGCAGCCCGACGACCCCGTGGCCCGCGTCGCGGAGCTGTTTCGCATATTTCGCAACCTGCTCATCGATATCCTCGAGAGCGGCCGCCACAAGGGGGCCTTTCGTTTCGAGATCGACCCCGCGGGAGAAGCGTCACTGATCATGTGCGCCTTGGCGGGCGCGCTCGTACAGCGGTTCATCGGCAGCGACTTCTCTGGTGAGAGCGAGAACGTCGTCGCGCACCTGAAGCGAGGGCTTCTGGAGCGCCTTCGTCCGCCCGTATTGTCATGAGGGGGAGCCGCAACGCGCCAGCCGGGTGGGGGGCGATTGGCATGATCATCTCGATGCTGATCGTGCTGCTGTTGGTCATGATGTACTTGAAGGGTTCCGGTTCGGACGCCGCGAAGGGAGGTCCGCCGACCGCGGCGCTGGAGATCACGAAGCAGCGCGCGCACGAATTCGAGGAGCAGCAGAAGAAGCACGACGAAGAGCTGAGAAGCCAATTGGCGGAGTGAGCTGGACAGTCGGAGCAGGAGTGACTACAGGTCCTCGCTGACGGAGAGGATCGAACGACCGCTCCTCGTGCACGCTCGAGGAGAGGAAAGTCCGGACTCCCAAGGACAGGATGGCCGCTAACGGCGGCCCCGAGCGATCGGGGGAAAGTGCCACAGAAAACAGACCGCCTCCGTCGTCTTCCCCGTTTGGAGGCGGCGGCGGTAAGGGTGAAACGGCGAGGTAAGAGCTAGCCCCATCCCGGCGTAAGCCGGAATGCGGACAAACCCCATCCGGAGCAAGACCAAATAGGAGGACCCTCTCGGCAAGTTCAGTCGTCGCCGGGCCGGGCCGTCCTTCCTGGACGGGTCCTCGGGTAAGGTCGCAAGATCCCGCCGGCAACGGCGGGAGCAGAAGAATGGTCGTTGCCCCCGGGCGTTGTCCGGGGGAACAGAATCCGGCTTACCGATCCTCTCCGTCCCCTCTAGTTACACCGTTTTGTTCGGCGAGCCCCGGCACGGTTTTCGCCTTTTATTCGTCGTGGGGGATCGAGCTTCTAAAAGCGCGGCATTGGGCGTTTTTTGCGAGCTCACGGCGCTGAATAGAAAGCGATTCTGCCTTGACTTGCGCAAACCCGAGGACCTATAAGCGGCATGAAGTGGTATAGAATGGCGTAAAGTGGGATCGAGCTTGTGTTTAGTGGCAGCTATCACCATGTGATCGACTCGAAGGGGCGAATCAGCGTCCCGTCGTCGTTTCGCGAGCTCGTGCAAGCCTCGGGAAGTGCGGCCGTGTTTTTAGCGCCGCATCCGTTGAGCCCGCCTCGCTTCGTCGAGGCATATCCCGTCCCGGCGTGGCTCGAACTCAAGGAGAAGCTGCTGCGACTCAACCGGTTCGATCCGAACGTGTTGAAGCTCGAGACCTTCTTCGTCGGCTCGGCGCATCGCTGCGAGATCGACAACCAGGGTCGCATCCTGATTCCGACGAAGCTGCGCGAGTGGGCCGCGCTCGCAAAGGACGTCGTCTTCAGCGGAGCGACCGATCGATTTCGCATCTTCGAACGCCACGCGTGGGAGCAGGCGCTCGCCGACGCGGAAGCGGCTTTCAAGGCGAATCCCGAGTTGCTCGCGCGACTCGATCTGTAAGCCAAATGTCGCACAGCGAACGGCATGACGAGTCCGCGGCCGGCAACGAACACGTTCCGGTGATGCTCGACGAGACCTTGCAATTGCTCCGGCCCCACTCCGGCGGACGCTACGTGGACGGCACGCTTGGCGGCGGCGGGCATGCAGAAGCGGTTCTCGAAGCGTCCGCGCCCGACGGCATGTTGCTCGGCATCGATCGTGACGAAAAAGCGCGACTACACGCCGGCAGACGGCTCGCGCGCTTCGCGACGCGCGTGCACGTGGTCGCCGCGCGCTTCGACGAGCTCGGCGAGTGCCTCGAACGCCTCGGGTGGAACGGCGTCGACGGCATCTTACTCGATCTCGGAGTCTCATCGCTGCAGCTCGACGAAGCCGAGCGCGGTTTCGCCTTCACCAGGCAAGGGCCTCTCGACATGCGCATGGATCGCAGCGCGCCGACGCCCTTGAGCACGTGGCTTCACGCGGTGAGTGAAGCGGAACTGTGCCGAGTGCTGAGACAGTATGGCGAGGAGCCACGAGCGAGACGGGTCGCGCGCGCCATCGTTGCGGCGGAACGACGCGGCGAGCTGTGCGACACGACGGCTCTTGCCGCCGTCGTCGCTCGCGTGGTCGGCCACTCGGCGGGCCATCACCCTGCGACACGGACCTTCCAGGCGCTGCGTATCGCGGTCAACGGCGAGCTCGAGTGCCTCGAGCGATTCCTCGTCGACGGCTATCGCTGGCTCCAGCCCGGCGGGCGCCTCGTGGCGCTCGCGTATCACTCGCTCGAGGATCGTCTGATCAAGCGAGCGTTTCGCCTCTGGGACCGCTCGTGTGTGTGCCCGCGCTCGATGCCGGTCTGCCGTTGCGAATGGTCGAGGAAGGTCACCTTGATCACGCCGCGCCCACTGCGTCCGAGCGGAGCCGAGGTAGCCCGCAACCCGCGCGCTCGCAGCGCACGGATGCGCGCGGTCGAAAGGCTGGCCGCATGAAGCTTCGGCGCTGGACGCTCGCTCGCCCGTCACGTGTCGCCGTCGCTTGGGTGGCGGCGCTGACCGGCGCGGGGGCGTTGCAGGTGTGGCTGCACTTGCAGGCGACGGAGGTCGGCTATCAGCTGAGTACGCTCCACAGGTTGATCGAGCGGCTGACCGCGGAGAGCAGCGAGCTCGAGGTGGAGCTCGCGACGATGAAATCACCGACGTCGCTCGACGCGGTCGCACGAGCCAGGCTCGGACTGCGCCCGCCGCGCGACGGCCAAGTCGTGGGATTGCCGTGACGGCACAACAGGAGACGCCCGGTTCGCCTGCGCGCTGCCAGCGCCGTGATCGCCACGGTGCTCGTCGTCGTTGCGCTGCGACTCTGCCAGTTGGCGCTCGTGGATGGTGAGCGCTTGGCGAGCCTCGCTCGTCGTCAGCATTCGGAGACCGAGCAGGTGACGCCGCTCCGCGGTGCCATCCTCGATCGCTTCGGGGACCCGTTGGCGCTGTCGATCCGCGCCGATTCGGTGTTCGTGCGCCCCGCGGAGCTCCCCGACGACGGCTCCGGGGCTCTCGTGGCGCGCGCGCTTCGCATCTCGCAGCGACAATGGCTTCGCAAGGTTTCGAGCACGTCGCCGTTCGCGTGGGTCAAGCGCCAAGCGAATCCCGTCGAGCTCGATCGGCTGCGAGCGCTGAACATTCGCGGGGTCGGCACCATGCCGGAGCTCCGGCGCTTCTATCCGCACGGACGCATGGCCGCGTCGGTCATCGGATTCGCGGGCATCGATTCGCAAGGTCTCGAAGGCATCGAGCTCGCGTACGACGCCTACTTGCGCGGTCTGACCGCCGAGCTCGCGGTGGAGCGCGACGCGCGGGGCCGCAAATTTCTCGCGCCGGGTATCGAGGGCGAGCGTACGCGCCAGGGGGCGAACGTCGTACTCACGCTCGATTCGTCGCTGCAATACGCGGCGGAGACCGAGCTCGATCGGCGGGTCGCCGAGACACGCGCCAAGGGCGGGCTCGTGCTGATGCTCGATCCGCGCCGTGGCGAGATCCTCGCGCTGGCGCAAAACCCGTCCTTTGATCCGAACCTGCGCATCGGCGCGGATCGCAATGCGCTGCGCAATCATGCCGTAGCGGATGCCTACGAGCCCGGTTCGACGATGAAGGCATTGCTGGTGTCCGCCGCGCTCGACCATCACACCATCAGCCCCACCGATCGCTTCTTCTGCGAAGAGGGTCACTATCGATACGCGGGACATACGATTCATGACCACCACGGCTACGGCGTCCTTTCGGTGGCCGAGATTCTCCAGGTCTCGAGCAATGTCGGCGCGACCAAGATCGGCGAGCGGCTCGGCGCGAAGAGCTACTACCAAGCACTGCGGGCCTTCGGCCTGGGATCGGCAACCGGCGTCGATCTCGCGGGCGAGCAGGCGGGCATCCTGCGCCCGCTGAGCGCGTGGAAACCGATCGATCTCGCCACCGCGAGCTTCGGCCAAGGCCTGGCGGTGACTCCGCTCCAGCTCGCAGCCGCCTACGCCGCCATCGCCAACGGTGGGATTCTCATGCGCCCTTACATCGTCAAGCGAATCGTCGACGACAGTGGGGACGTCCTCCTCGAGAATCAGCCGACGGTCGTGCGTCGCGTGGTGAGCGAGGCGACGGCGCGTCAAGTGACGCAGATTCTCGAGGGAGTGGTTGCGCCGAAGGGCACTGCGCCGATCGCCTCGGTGCCCGGCCTGAGGATCGCCGGCAAAACGGGAACCGCACAGAAGGTCGACTTCGTCCGCGGCGGCTACTCGCGCGGGCGCATTGCGTCTTTCGTCGGCTACTTCCCGGCCGATGATCCGCAGCTCGTCATGCTGGTGATCCTCGACGAGCCGCAAACGACGATCTGGGGTGGAACGGCGGCGGCGCCTGTCTTCCGGTCGATCGCACTGGCTGCGGCGGAACGCTTGAGCATTCCCGTCGAGCCGCCGATCGAGGAACCAGCCACGTCCGCGCAGCGAGCGAATTCGACGCCGGCTGTGGTGGCGAATACGCCGGCGAGCTTCCTCGGCCTGTCGCTACGCGAAGCGATCGAGCGAGCGCGAGCGCTCGGGGTGACCGTCGACGTCGTGGGCAGCGGTTACGTGGTGCGACAAGATCCTCCACCCGGAGCGCCGCTCGACGTCCAGCGGCCAATTCGTCTGCGGCTCGATGCCTCGGGGGGCTCCGTCGGATGACACTCCGGGAGCTCATCGAGGGGCTGCGCGAACCGGCGGCCGCGGTGCAAGGCGACGCCAGCGTCGCGATTGCTTCGCTGGCTACCGATTCGCGTGCCGTCGAGCCGGGTGCGCTGTTCTTCGCCTTGCCAGGCTCGAAGACGAACGGACGGCGATTCGTCGCCGAAGCGTTCGAGCGCGGCGCGGCCGCCGTGGCGGCGCCCGACACGGCAGATCCATCGACGCCTTCCGCCCCTTGGGTTACCTTGCCGTCGATCGAGCGATCGATGAGCGAGATCGCCGCACGTTTCTACGGTCATCCGAGCCGGCAGGCTCGTGCTCGTCGGGGTGACCGGAACGAACGGCAAGACGACGGTCACGCATCTCCTCGAGGCGATCTGGAAGAGCGCAGGCTTCTGCCCCGGGCTCATCGGCACGATTTACTACCGTTTCGGCCCGCGCAACTGGCCGGCGCCGTTCACGACGCCACTGGCGGTCGACTTGCAGCGGCTGCTCGCCGAGATGCTCGAGGCGGGCGCCACTCACGTGGCCATGGAAGTCTCTTCGCATGCGCTCGCGCTCGATCGCGTCGACGATTGCGACTGGGACGGCGCGCTGTTCACCAACCTGACGCGCGATCACCTCGACTTTCATCCGGACATGGAGAGCTACTTCGCGGCCAAGCAGCGGCTGTTCGCCGAGCTGCTGGCGCGCTCGTCGAAACGGGATCGCTTCGCCGTCGTGAACTGCGACGATCCCTATGGCCGTCGGCTGATCGACGCCGCGGGCGGCCGCGTCGTGACGTTCGGCCGCGGCGACGACGCCGACGTCGCCCCGCTGGACGTCGAGCGCTCGCTCGCCGGCTTGCGCGGGGAGATCCGCATTCGCGACGAGCGGCTGATGGTGGAATCGAATCTCGTCGGCGAAGCACACCTCGAGAACATCCTCGCCGCCGCGGCGGCTGCCTGGGCCCAGGGCATCCCGCTCGGAGCCATCGCCGACGGCATCCGTGCCTGCCGCGGCATCGCGGGGCGCATGGAGCGTGTCGATGAAGGCGCACCGTTCGCGGTGCTGATCGACTACGCCCATACTCCGGACGCCCTGGAGCGCGCGGTGCGAGTGCTACGCAGCGTCGCGCACGGGCCGGTTGATCGTCGTCTTCGGCTGCGGCGGTGATCGCGACCGGGGTAAGCGCCCGCTCATGGGCGAAGCGGCGGCGCGCATCTCGGACGTCGTGATCGCCACCTCGGACAACCCGCGGAGCGAGGATCCGCTGCGCATCCTCCACGAGATCGAGCGCGGCATCGTCGAGACCGGTCTCGATCCGATCCAGGAGAGCGCGGCGCAGCGTGAAGGAGCCAGCGGGTATTTGGTGATGCCCGATCGCCGCCGGGCGATCCACTTCGCCATCGAGATCGCCCGGCCGAACGACGTCGTGTTGATCGCCGGCAAGGGCCACGAGGCGTACCAGATCATCGGCTCCGAGCGTCACCCTTTCGACGATCGCGCAGGAAGCTCGTCAAGTTCTACGTGAGGTGTGCGGCTCGTGAGTTGGACGCTGCGTGAGATCCTCGGAGCCACCGGAGGCGAGCTGCTGCGTTGGGGTCCCGGGCCGTTCCTCGGGTTTTCCACGGACAGCCGAACGCTCTCGCCGCATGAAGTGTTCGTGCCCTGAAGGGACCACACTTCGACGGTCACGAGTTCGTCGCCGACGCCGTGGCGCGCGGGGCGTCGGCGGCGCTCACGTCGAAGCTCGAGCTGCCGGGCTCCGCCGCGCACGTTGGCGTCGACGACGGCCTGCGTGCGCTCGGCGATCTCGCCGCAGCCCACCGCCGTCGGTTGCCCGTACGCGTTGTCGGCGTGACCGGCAGCAACGGCAAGACCACCACCAAGGAGATGATCGCGGCCGTGCCTCGGCAAGCGGCGGCGCGAAGGTCGCGAAGACCCGCGGCACCGAGAACAACCTCGTCGGGTTGCCGCAGACACTGCTGCGGCTTTCGGGAGACGAGGACTTCGCGGTTCTCGAGATGGGCATGAACCATCCGGGGAGATCTGGCGACTGGCCGAGATCGCCCGCCCCGACGTCGGAGTGATCACCAACGTGGGGCCCGCGCACCTCGAGAGCTTCGGGTCGCTGGCGAACGTTGCCGCCGCCAAGGAGGAGCTCGCCCTAGCCCTATCTCCGCAAGCCATCCTGGTCGTCAACGGAGACGATCCGAGGCTCGTCGCAATCGGCGAACGGCGGCTGGGTCGTACGATCGTCGCCGGCGCATCGGGCCGTGTCCGCGCGGTGGCGTCGTCGGCATGCGGCGCGGGACAGCGCCTCGAGATCGAGGTCGACGGGCGACGGAAGTCGGTCGAGATCGCCATGCGCGGCGCTCACAACCTTCACAACGCTCTTCTCGCCGTTGCCGTTGGCATCGCGTTCGAGCTCGATCTCGAGGCGACGCTCGACGGGCTCCGCCGCTTCACGCCGCCCCCGATGCGGCTCGAGGTCGTCGACCTGCCGACCGGCGCCCGCATCCTCAACGACGCCTACAATGCGAACCCCGCGTCGATGGAGGCTGCTCTGGCGGCGCTCGTCGCCGAGCCGGGCCGCCGACGTATCGCGGTACTCGGCGAGATGTGGGAGCTCGGCGACGAGGCCGAGTCGATATCACCACCAAGTCGGCCGGGTGGCGGGTGCGCTGCCCATCGATCGGTTGATCGCCGTCGGCAGCTACGCCGGCGAGATGGCCGACGGCGCCGTCGAGGCTGGCTTCCGGAGCGATGCCGTGCAGCGCGCGGCGAGCACGGCGGAAGCCAGCGAGTGGCTCTGGGACGTCTCCGCGCTGGCGACGTCGTGCTCGTCAAGGGCTCGCGCGCGGCCCACATGGAAGACATCGTCCAAGCGCTGCGGGGCCGGGGCTGAATGCTCTATACCATCCTGTATTCACTCCACGGCACGTACTCGGCGCTGAACGTGATGAAATACATCACGTTCCGCACGCTCTGGCGGCGATCCTAGCGTTTCTACTCGCGTTTCTGTTCGGCCCCTCGCTCATCCGCACGTTGGTCGCTGCAGGTCGGGCAGCAGATCCGCGCCGACGGGCCGGCGAGCCACCAGACGAAGGCGGGCACGCCGACGATGGGCGGCACGCTCATCCTGTTCTCGCTCGTGTCTCTCGACCATGCTGCTCGCCGATCTCACCAACCGCTACGTCTGGCTGGTGCTGGGCGTCACGATCGGCTTCGCCGCGATCGGCTTCGTCGACGACTAGCGCAAGCTTCGCCGGCGCAAGTCCCGGGGCTGACCGGACGCCAGAAGCTCGCCGCGCAGTTCGCCATCGCGCTGCGCGGCCGGGATGGTTCTCCTCTGGAACAACGGCTTCGACTCCACGCTGACCATGCCGTTCCTGAAGAACGTTCGTCCGGACCTCGGCTGGTTCTACGTGCCGTTCGCCGCGCTGGTGATCGTCGGCGCCTCCAACGCCGTGAACCTGACCGACGGCCTCGACGGGCTCGCGATCGGTCCGGTGATGATCGCCGCGCACGCCTACATGACGTTCGCCTACGTCGCCGGCAACGTGAAGCTCGCCGAGTATCTGCAGATCCCGTACGTGCCGGGCGCCGGCGAGCTCGCCGTCTTCTGCGGCGCGCTGGTCGCGGCGGGTCTCGGCTTTCTCTGGTTCAACGCCTACCCGGCGCAGATGTTCATGGGCGACGTCGGCTCGCTGCCGCTCGGCGCGGCGCTCGGCGCGCTGGCGCTGATCACCAAGCAGGAGCTCGTGCTGCGTGGTCGTCGGCGGCGTGTTCGTCGTCGAGGCGCTGTCGGTGATCGTGCAGGTCGCCTCGTTCAAGCTCCGCCGCAAGCGCATCTTCCGCATGGCGCCGATCCACCATCACTTCGAGCTGCTCGGCTGGCCCGAGCCGCAGATCATCGTGCGCTTCTGGATCGTCTCGATCATCTGCGCGCTGCTCGCGCTTCTCGACGCTGAAGCTGCGATGAAGCCCGCGTTCGCCGGCACGAAGCCTTGGTCATCGGCGCTCGCCGCACCGGCGTGGCGGTCGCGCGCTTCCTGGCGACGCCGGGCGCGCACGGTGCGCGCTCTGCGACCGCTCGCCGGTCGGGCTCGACGCCGAACGCGCGCGTTTCGCGAACCTCGACGTCGATGGTGTCCCGGCCGCGAGGACGCGAGCGTGCTCGACGGCATCGACCTGGTCGTGCCGAGCCCGGGCGTGCCCGCGAGCACCCGCTGCTGCTCGCGGCGGCGCTCGCGGCATCCCGGTCTCGAGCGAGATCGAGCTCGCGGCCCGCTCGCTCGACGTCCCGATCTTCGCCATCACCGGCACCAACGGCAAGAGCACGACGACGACGCTGCTCGGCGCGCATGCTGCGCGGCGCGGGGCGACATCCGTTCGTCGGCGGCAACCTCGGCACGCCGCTCGTCGAGGCGGTCGGAGCGCCGATCGACTGTGCGGTCGCCGAGGTGTCGAGCTTCCAGCTCGAGTGGGTGAGCGGTTTCGGCCGGCGATCGGCATCTTCCTGAACCTCACCGACGATCACCTCGACCGCTATGCCGACCTCGACGAGTACGGCGCGACCAAGGCGGCGCTGTTCGCGCGCTCAGACGCCGCAGGACTGGGCGGTGCTGAACCGCGACGATCCCTGGGTGCGGCGCTGCCGCGACGGCTCGGCGCCGGGTGATCTCGTTCGGCTTCGACGACGTCGAGTACGGCACGTTCGCGCGCGATGGGACGGTCGTCGTCCGCCTTCCCGGGACGCTTCGAGGGCAAGGAGTCGACGATCCGCTCGCGCGCACGCGGCTGCGGGGACGCACAACCTCGAGAACATGATGGCGGCGGTCACGGCGGCGCGCTCGCCGGGGCCACGCCCGCGAGCGTCCAGGCGACGATCGACGAGTTCCCGGCTTGCCGCATCGCTGCAGCTGGTGCGCGAGCGGGACGGCGTGCGCTGGGTCGACGACTCGAAGGGGACCAACGTCGGCGCGGTGGTACGATCGCTGGCCTCCGTCGATCCGCCGGTCATCCTGCTCGCCGGCGGCGTCGACAAGGGCGGCGACTACGACCCGCTGCGCGACGCTGGTGCGCCGGCGGGTAAGCGCCTGTTGCTGTTCGGCGCGGCGCGCGAGACGATTCGCCGCGCGCTCGGCGGGGAAACCGACACCGTCGTCGTGTCGAGCCTCGCGGCGGCCGTCGCCGCGCGCCGGCGCGATCGCGCGCTCCGGCGACACGGTGCTGCTCTCGCCGGCGTGCGCGAGCTTCGACATGTTCCGCGACTACGCCGAGCGCGGGCGAGCGCTTCCGCGCGCTGGTGGAGGCGCTGTGAGACGCCACGGCCGCGCGCATGCGAACCCGGCAGGCCCGCCGCGCACCCATCGTCCTCGCAGCCGGGCCGCACCGGCCTGGTGCTCGTGGGTCGGCACCGTGCTGCTCGTCGCGCTCGGCATCGTGATGGTGTTCAACACGAGCTACTTCTACGCGCAGGAGCACTTCGGCGATCCGTACCTCTTCCGCAAGCACCTGGTGTCGATCGCGCTGGGCATTCCGGTGCTGCTCGTCTGCTCGCGGATCCCGTCGCACGCACTTCGCCGCGCTCACGTATCCGCTGCTGGTGCTGTCGCTCATCGCTGCTCGTGCTCGTGCTGGTTCCCGGCATCGGCGTCGTGCGCGGCGGCGCGCGGCGCTGGCTGGAGCTCGGCCTGCTGACCCTGCAGCCGTCGGAGATCGCCAAGCTCGTCGGCCGTGCTCTATCTCGCGCGCTCGCTCGCCAAGAAGGGCGATCGCGTCGCAGCGCTGTCGGACGGGATCCTGCCGCACTTGATCGGTCGTCGGCATGCTCGCGGCGCTGGTCCTGCTCGAGCCCGACTTCGGCACCGCGCTGCTGCTCGCCGCCGTGCTCTTCGTCATGCTCTTCGCCGGCGGCGCGCGCTGGCGCACCTCGGCGCGGCCGCTTGCTCGGTGGCGCCGTTCATCGTCTTTGGCGCCGTGACAGCCAGCTATCGCTGGCAGCGCCTGATCGCGTTCCTCGATCCGTGGCGGGATCGCGCAGACGAGCGGCTTCCAGCTCGTGCAGTCGCTCCTCGCCTTCGGCTCGGGCGGCCCGCTCGGCGTCGGGCTCGGCGCAGAGCAACAGAAGATGTTCTACCTGCCGGAGGCGCACACCGACTTCATCTTCTCGGTGATCGGCGAGGAGCTCGGCCTGATCGGCGCGCTCCTCGTGCTCGCCTCTTCGCCGTCCTGGCCGCCGCGCGGCTTCCGCATCGCCTCCGCCACCCCGACGCCTTCGCAGCCTCCTCGCGTTCGGCCTCACGGCGGTCATCATCCTCCAGGCGAGCGTCAACATGGGGGTCGCGGTGGGGCTGCTGCCGACCAAGGGGCTGGCGCTGCCGTTCGTGAGCTACGGCGGCTCGGCGCTGGTGACGATGCTGGAGATCGGGATCCTGCTGGCGTCGCTCGCGAGTCGGCATGACGAATCTGGTCACAGAACCCCTCCCGGAGAGCTCCGCATGATCGTCGCGGGCGGTGGCACGGGCGGACATCTCTTCCCCGGCCTCGCGGTGGCCGACGCGCTGGCGGCGACGGCGGCGCTGCAACGTGACCTTCGTCGGCAGCGCGCGCGGCATCGAGGCGCGCGTCGTCCCGCAGCGCGGGTATTCGCTGCGCACTCTGCCCGTGCGGGCGCTGCGCGGCCAGGGTCGCGTGGCGCTCGCAGCCTCGGTCTGCGACTGCCGGCCGCCTGCTCGCCGCGCGGCGCATCGTGCGGCGAGTTCGGCCCCGACTGCGTCGTCGGCGTCGGCGGCTACGCGTCGGCTCCGACGGTGGTCGCCGGCTGGCTGCGCCGCGTGCCGACGGTGCTGCTCGAGCAGAACGCGCATCCCGGCGCGACGAACCGCGTGCTCGCGCGCCTCGCGGACCGCGTCTGCGTCGCGTTCCCGGAGAGTACCCGCTACTTCCCCGCCGAGCGCACGGTCCTGACCGGCAACCCGGTTCGGCCGCCGGTCGCGGCCAGCGCCAGGCGCGCGGCGAGGGCTTCACGGTGCTGGTCTTCGGCGGCAGGCCGGGCGCCCATCGCCTGAACGAGGTCGGCGTCGACGCGCTGCGGCGCTGATGGCCGCGACGGGTGACGGTGCCACGCATCGTCCATCAGACGGGCGCGGCCGACCTCGAATGGGTCCGCGGCGCGTATCTGCGAGCGGGCCTCGACGCCGACGTCCGGTCGTTCATCGACGACATGGGCGCGGCCTACGCCGCCGCCGACCTGGTCGTCTGCCGCGCCGGCGCGACGACGCTCGCCGAGCTCACCGCGCTCGGCAAGCCGGCGATCCTCGTGCCGTACCCGTTCGCGGCCGACGACCATCAGCGCGCGAACGCCGAGTCGCTCGTCGCGCGCGGCGCGGCGCTGCATGATCCTCGACCGCGAGCTCTCGGCGCGCGTCTGGCCGAGGCGATCATGGCCTTCGCGCCGCGCCCGAACGCCTCGCGACGATGGCGCGAAACGCGCGCGCGGCTGGGTCGGCCGGACGCCGCCGCGCGCGTCGCCGACGTCTGTCTGGAGCTCGTGCAGGAAGGCCGGAGAGGGACATGACTAGCTCTTCGAGAAGAAGCACCACGTCCACTTCGTCGGCATCGGCGGCATCGGCATGAGCGGCATCGCCGAGGTGCTGCTCGACGCTCGGCTACGCGGTCAGCGGCTCCGACCTCGCCGAAGCGAGACGACGCGCCGGCTCGCGCGCCTCGGCGCGGCCGTCGACGATCGGCCACGCACCCCGACCACGTGCAGCGCCCGACGTCGACGTCGTCGTGATCTCGTCGGCGGTGCAGCATCTCGAACCCCGAGGTCGTGCGCGCGCGCGCGCTGCGCATCCCGGTCATCCCGCGCGCCGAGATGCTCGCCGAGCTGATGCGCATGAAGTACGGCATCGCCGTCGCCGGCACGCACGGCAAGACCACCACCACGTCGCTGGTCGCCGCAAGTCCTCGCGCGAGGCCGGGCTCGATCCGACGATCGTGATCGGCGGCAAGGTGCGCGCGCTCGGCACCAACGCGCGGCTCGGCCAGGGCGAGCTGCTGGTCGCCGAGGCCGACGAGAGCGACGGCACGCTTCCTGCTGCTCTCGCCGACGATCGCGGTCGTCACCAACATCGATCCCGAGCACCTCGACCACTACGGCGACATGGAGCGGGTGCGACGAGGCCTATCCTCGCAGTTCATCAACCGCGTGCCGTTCTACGGCGCTGGCGGTGCTCTGCCTCGACAGCCGTCAACGTGCGCGCGCTGCTGCCGCAGCGTGCGCAAGCGCTTCGTCACCTACGGCACCAGCCCCGACGCCGACTGGGTGGCGCGCGACCTCGCCGTCGACGGCCTGGAGACCCGCTTCGACGTTCGCAGCGCGGCGACGAGCTCGGCCGCGTCGGCTGCGCATGCCCGGCCGCCACCACGCGCTGAACGCGCTCGCGGCGATCGCCGCCGCCAGCGAGCTCGGCGTGCCCTTCGCCGTCGGCGCGCGACGCGCTCGCCGAGTTCGGCGGCATCCACCGCCGCTTCGAGGTGATGCGGCGAGGCGGCGGCGTCCTGGTGGTCGACGACTACGGCCACCACCCCGAGGAGATCCGCGCCACGCTGCGCGCCGCGCGCGAGGGCTTCGACCGCCGGCTGGTCGTCGCGTTCCAGCCGCACCGCTACACGCGCACGCGCGACCTCTTCGACGACTTCCTCGAGCGCCTTCGACGACGCCGACCTGCTGCTGCTGACCGAGATCTACGCGGCCGGCGAGGAGCGCATCGACGGCGTCTCGCGGCGAGGTGCTCTACCAGGCGCTCAAGCGCCGCGGCCATCTCGACGTCGACTTCCGGCCGCACGCGCGAGGCCTTGACGACGGCGCTGCTCGAAACGCTGCGCCCGGGCGACCTTGTCGTCGTGCTCGGCGCCGGCGACATCACCAAGACCGCGGCGGAAGTCATCCAGCGCCTGCGCATCCGCGGCTCGGGGCTGCAGGGCCGTGTGATGATGGGCGCCGCGCAACGAGACGAATCCCGGCGCGGACCGAGGCTCGGCGGCGAGCTGTGCGCGGCGCTCGCCGGGCGCTTCGCCGCGCGGGTGCGCTTCGCCGAGCCGCTGTCGCGCCACACCTCGTTTCGCATCGGCGGGCCGGCCGACGCCTGGGTCGACGTCGAGAGCCCCGGACGAGCTCGCCGCGCTCTTCGGGCTCGCCCGGGCGGCCGGCGAACCGGTGTTCATCGCTCGGCAGCGGCACCAACGTGCTGGTTCGCGATCGCGGCGTGCGCGGCATCGTCGTGAAGCTCGGCCGCGGCTTCCAGTTCGCGACTGGCGCATCTCCGGCGACGAGGCGGCGGTGCGCGCCGGCGCCGCGGTGCCGTTCAAGAAGCTCGTCTTCGACGCCGTCGAGCGCGGCCTCGCCGGCCTCGAGTTCGGCGAGGGGATTCCCGGCTCGCTCGGCGGCGGGCTCCTCATGAACGCCGGCGCCTTCGGCGGCGAGATCGGGCGCGTCGTCGAGCGCCTCGAGGGCGTTCACGCCGAAGGGCGGGTCGAGGAGCTCGGCGCGCGAGCGCTTGGCGTTCGGCTACCGCCGCCTCGATCTGCCGCGCCGGCTGGGTGATCACGGCCGTGCGCTTGCGGCTGCGACCGCGGCGACGCCGGCGACGATCGGCGAGCCGGGTCGCCGGCGCGCGCGACAAGCGCAAGAAGAACCAGCCGCTCGGCTTCCCGAACGCCGGCTCGATCTTCAAGAACCCGCCGGGCGACTTCGCCGGACGGCTGATCGAGGCGGCGGGGCTCAAGGGCCTCGCGCGCGGCGGCGCGCCAGGTCTCCGAGCGAGCACGCGAACTTCATCGTCAACCTCGGCGGGGCGACGGCCGCGGACGTGCGCGCGCTGATGGAGGAGATGCGCGAGCGCGGTCGACAGCGCGCTCGGGTGTCCGGCTCGAGCCCGAGGTGAAGCTGGTGGGGGACTGGTGAAAGGTCGATTTCGACGCAAGCGCGTGGCGGTGGTCCTCGGCGGGCATGTCGGCCGAGCGCGAGATCTCGCAGATGACCGGCGAGTCGGTCGCGCGCGTGCTCTCGGAGCGCGGCTACAACGTCTCGGTGATCCGCGGCGGCACGCGACCTGCCGGCGCAGGCTCGCCACGCGCGCGCATCGACGTCGTCTTCAACGCGCTCCACGGGCGCTACGGCGAGGACGGCTGCGTGCAGGGGCTGCTCGAGGTGATGGGCATTCCGTACACCGGGCTCGGGCGTGCTGGCGAGCGCGCTCGGCATGGACAAGCTCGCCTGCAAGCGCAGTGTGGCAGCGCGTTCGGCTGCCGACGCCGGAATGGCGGGCGGTCGGTGCCGACGAGACGATCGGCGCATCCTTCGCGCTGCCGGCGAAGCTGCCGCTGGTCGTCAAGCCGGCGGCCGAAGGCTCGAGCGTCGGGCGTGTCGATCGTGCGCGAGCGCGCCGAGCTGCTGCCGGCGATCCTCAAGGCGCGCGCGCTTCGGCGCCCGACGCGCTCGTCGAGCGCTACGTGGCGGGCAAGGAGGTCACGGTCGGCGATCCTCGGCACGCCGCGCGCTCGTGCGCGATGGAGGTCGTCGCCAGAGGGCGAGTTCCACAGCTACGACGTGAAGTACACGCCGGGCAAGGAGCAGTTCCTGATCCCCGCGCCGCTGTCGAAGCGAGCCTACGAGCGGGTGCTGGAGCTCGCCCTCGAGGCGCACCGCGCGCATCGGCGCGGAGAGCTACTCGCGCGTCGATCTGCGGCGTCGATGCGCGCGAGTCGTCCGTTCCTGATCGAGATCAACACGCTGCCCGGCCTGACGAACCTCTCCTATCTGCCGAAGATGGCGGCGCACGTCGGCATCGCTTACGCCGACCTCGTCGAGACGATCCTCGACGCGGCTTCAGCGTCAAGCTGCAGCGAAGGAGCAGAACCCGTGAGGCGAGAACCGTCGACGCGGAACTCGCGCTCGGAAGCGCTGCTCTCTGCGCTGGAACGATCGCGGCTCGGGCATCCGTCGCGCTCGTCGGCGCTCGGCGCGCGCGGCCGTTGGCGTGCCGAGCGAGTCGCTCGCCTGGGCCGAAGGCCCATCCCTACTTCGCGCTGCGCGAGATCGATGTCGACGGCGCACGGACGCGCTGGACGCCGAAGACGCTTGTTGGCGTGGGCTGGGCGTCGCGCCAGGGCACGAGCATCTGGAGCGTGCACGCGAGGCCGATGCGGAGCGGACGTCTTGCTCGCCCATCCGCGGATTCGCGAGGCGTCACGTCGAGCGTACGCTGCCGGGCCAGGTCCGCGTTCGCGTCGAAGAGCGTCGTCCGGTGGCGATCCTGCTCGCCGACCGACCGTTGCTCGTCGCGCCGCGACGGAGTCGGCCTTCCCGGCTCGTCGACGGCGAAGCGCTCGACGGGCCTGCCCTACGTCACGGGCGTTTGCCGCATCGGCACCGACCGCCTCGGTAGCGGTCGCGCAATCGGCTGCGCGACGCTCGCGCGGCTGGTCGCAGCTCTGGCAGCGAGCACGCACCGTTGCCGGCGATCTCGGAAATTCGCCTCGACGGCGACGATCTGGTCGCGTTCGTCGTGCCGGCACGCCGCTGGCGGTGCGCTTCTCCTCGCGAGGCGGAGGACTCGCCCGACTCGCAGCGATCTGGAGCTCGACGCGGCTGGCGCGCGGTCGCTGCGGCGACTCTCGCGCGGGACAGGCGAGCGAGGCGCAACTCGCGAGGCCATCGACCTCTCGCCTGGCCGGCCGCGAGGCGGTCCTCAAGCTGCGGCAGCGTCGCACCGAGCGGCGCGGATGCTGGACTCCGCGCAGCTCGCGTCAGCGGCGAGAAGTCTGAGCGCGATCGGCGACAGCGATGGCGAAGCGCCTCCTCGATCGTCGGGCTCGACATCGGCACGTCCAAGATCTCGGCGCCGTGGTCGGTCGGCGAGATGTGGCCGAGCGGAACCGGGCGTCGAGATCATCGGCATCGGCACCGCGCCCTCGCGCGGCCTGCGCAAGGGCGTGGTCGTCAACATCGAGGCCACGGTCGAGGCGATCCGCAAGGCCGTCGAGGAAGCCGAGCTGATGGCCGGCTGCGAGATCCACAGCGTCGATCGCGGGCATCGGCGGCGCCACATCCGGGCTTCAACAGCCACGGCGTCGTCGCGGTGAAGGACACGCGAGGTGAGCGCCGGCGACGTCGAGCGCGTGCTCGACGCGGCGCGCGCCGTCGCGCTGCCGATCGACCGCGAGGTCCTGCACGTCCTGCCGCAGGAGTTCATCGTCGACGACCAGGACGGCATCAAGCGAGCCGGTCGGCATGGCCGGCGTGCGCCTCGAGGCGCAAGGTCCACATCGTCACCGGCGTCGGTCAGCTCGGCGCAGAACCTCGATCAAGTGCTGCAACCGCGCCGGCCTGCACGTCGCCGACGTCGTGCTCGAGCCGCTCGCCGCCGCCGAGGCGGTGCTGACGCCCGAGGAGCGGGAGCTCGGCGTCGCGCTGATCGACATCGGCGGCGGCACGACCGACGTCGTGATCGTTCCACGGCGGCGCGGTGCGGCACACCGCGGTGCTGCCGCTCGGCGGCAACCACCTCACCAACGACATCGCCGCCGGGCTGCGCACGCCGTTCGCCGAGGCCGAGAAGATCAAGCAGCGCTTCGGCTGCGCGCTGTCGCGACATGGTGGCGCGCGACCGAGACGATCGAGGTGCCGAGCGTCGGCGGCCGCGCGCCGCGCGTCCTGTCGCGGCACATCCTCGCCGAGATCATCGAGCCGCGCGTCGAGGAGATCTTCGCGCTGGTGGCGCGCGAGCTGACGCGCTCGGGCTACGAGGACGTGCTCGCCTCGGGCATCGTGCTGACCGGCGGCGCCACGGTGCTCGAGGGCATGACCGAGCTCGCCGAGCAGGTGTTCCGCCTGCCCGTGCGCCTCGGCGTGCCGCTGTCGGTCGGCGGTCTCGTCGACGTCGTGTCGAGCCCGATGTACGCGACCGGCGTCGGGCTCGTCCTCTACGGCTTGCGCCGCTCGGCGACGAACGGCCAGCCACGACGGGCGCTTCTGGAGCCGCATGCGCCATCGCGTGAACGAGTTGTTTCGGGAGATCTTCTGAGCACGGGAGCAGCGGAGATCGATGACGACGCGCCGACGGGCGGTCCGGCGGCGCGCGGACGAGTGGGTGCGGGTTGGAGGAGGATCAACGTCTTCAGGAGGTGGAGCAATGATCGAGTTCGACGAGAGCTTGGAGCTAGGGGCGCGGATCAAGGTGATCGGCGTCGGCGGCGGCGGCGGCAACGCGGTCAACACGATGATCGCGGCCGGGCTGCCCGGGCGTCGAGTTCATCGCCGCCAACACCGACGCGCAGGCGCTGCAGCGCGAACCTCGCGCCGGTCAAGATCCAGCTCGGCGACGAAGCTCACCAAGGGCCTCGGCGCCGGCGCCAATCCCGAGGTCGGCCGCAAGGCCGCCGACGGAGGACATCGAGCGCATCCGCGAGCATCTCGACCGGCGCCGACATGGTGTTCGTCACCGCCGGCATGGGCGGCGGCACCGGCACCGGCGCCGCGCCGGTCATCGCGCGGGTCGCGCAAGGAGCTCGGCGCGCTCACCGTCGGCGTCGTCACCAAGCCCTTCCTCTTCGAGGGCAAGAAGCGCATGCAGCAGGCCGAAGAGGGCATGCGCGAGCTCAAGGCCAGCGTCGACACGCTGATCGCCATCCCGAACCAGCGCCTGCTCGTCGGTCGCCGGCCGCAACATGTCGATCCTCGAGACCTTCAAGAAGGCCGACGACGTGCTGCTGCAGGCGGTGCGCGGCATCTCCGACCTGATCACCGTGCACGGCCTCATCAACCTCGACTTCGCCGACGTGCGCACGATCATGTCCGAGATGGGCATGGCGCTGATGGGCGCGGCGCGTCGCCGAGCGGCGAGAACCGCGCGGTCGAGGCGGCGCAGAAGGCGATCTCGAGCCCGCTGCTCGAGGACATCTCGATCCAGGGCGCGCGCGGCGTCCTCATCAACATCACCGGCGGCCCGACCTCGACGCTGCACGAGGTCAACGAGGCGGCGACGCTGATCCAGGAAGAGGCCGACGACGAGGCCAACATCATCTTCGGCGCCGTGATCGACGAGCACATGGGCGACGAGGTCCGCATCACCGTGATCGCCACCGGCTTCGGCAGCCTCGATCGAGCGCGCGAGCCCATCCGCCCGGTGGAGCGCGAGACCGAGCGTCTCGATGCTCGCCGCACGGGTGTGGTGCGAGAGCTCCCCAAGGAAGGGGGACGGCGCGTCGTCCGCCTCGGCACGATCGAGGATGGCGAGAATCCGCGCTTCGTACCGCGGGGCGAGAACGAAGGTGAGCAGGCGGGCGGCGCCGGAGAGGCCGACTCGCAGTACGACATCCCGACGTTCCTGCGAAAACAGGCGGACTGACGGCTCCGAACGGGGACGTTCCTACGTTGCTTACGTTTCAAGCAATGTAGCGATGTCCCCTTCAGCGTCGCTTGGAAACGTAAGCAACGTAGGAACGTCCCCTACCGGTCGAGACGGACCACCGTCTCGACGTGGTGGGTCTGCGCGAACAGGTCGATCGGCTGCACGGGGCCGACCTCGAAGCCGTACGCGGTGAGTCGGCGAAGATCGCGAGCCAGCGTGGAGGGGTCGCACGAGACGTAGATCATCCGCTCGGCGGTGAGCGCCGGTAGGTGATCCACCACGTTCGCGGCGCCCGAACGGGGCGGGTCGAGGACGACGAGGGAATAACGCTCGCCGGCCGCCGCGAGACCACGCGCGGCGCTCGCGGCCTCCTGCTGGACGAAGCGGCAGTTGGCGAGGCCCGCGCGGTCGGCGTTGCGGCGAGCCTGAGCGGCGGCGGCGGGGTCGCTCTCCACGCCGAGCACCGCGGCCGCGCGGCGCGCGAGCGGTAGAGTGAAGTTGCCGCTTCCGCAGTAGAGGTCGAGCACTCGATCGTTCGACGAGGGAGCAGCGAGCTTCAAGAGGATTTCGACGAGCCGGCGGTTACCCAGAGGGTTCACCTGCGTGAAACCGCCCTGCGTTTCCAAAACGAGCCCGTCCTCGACTTCCAAGTCGGCAAGCGGCTCACCGAAGACACGCCGCCAGCCTTTGCCGAACAGAACGATGCCGTTCACCGTGGGATGCCCGCGCAGAAACTTCTCGTGGTACGCCTCATCGTGGCGGAACGGTCCCTCTGCATTCCCGACGAAGGCAACCCGCGAATCGCGGGCCGACGCGATCTCCAGCCGCCGAATGTCCGTGGATACGCCGCGGAGCCAAGCGCGTGCCGCCGCGAGATGGAGATTCACCGACGCGTCGGCGATTCGGCACGCGGCGACTTCGACCAAGCGGTGAGAGCGGTGCTGATAGAACCCGAGGCGCTGCTCGCCGTCGACACGCAAGTTCAGCCGGTGGCGATAGCCCCATTCGGCGCAGGGCACGATGGGACGGACGTCCAGCATCGCTGGATCGAGGCCCCCGATGCGCACCAGCGCGTCACGCACGATGCGCTCCTTGGCTTCGAGCTGCGCGCGATGGCTGACGTGCTGCCAGTCGCACCCACCGCACTCCGGTACGTAAGGGCACGGGGGCGTGCGCCTTTCGCGCGACGACTCCAAGATCTCGACTACCTCGGCCTCGCGATGATCGCGCTTGTCGGCGACGATGCGCACGCGGGCGACGTCGCCCGGCGCGGTGCCCGGCACCATCACCACGCCCTCTTCCGTGCGCGCCACGCCGAAGATGCCGTACGAGAGGGACTCGATCGTGACGATCAGCTCGGGCACTTCCGCACAGTATGGACAACGAGCTCGGCGGGGGCGAGCGTCCGGCGTCGATTCTCGTCGCCGGCAATGCTAGTCCACGGGACATTCGAGGGGGCGCGCATGAACGAGGACCTACGCAGTCTCGAGAGACGAGCCGATTTCACCAGGCGGCAGTTCGTGGTCACCACGCTCGCCGCGGGTTTCGCGCTGGCGGTGCGGCCGGTGCGAGGGGAGACGATCGTGACCGATGCGCAAGGGCTCGAGGCCGGCGAGGTGAAGATCCCGGTCGCCGATGGCGAGATCCCCGGGTATCGCGCCCGGCCGCAAGCGGCGAAGAAGGCGCCGATGGTGCTGGTGGTGCAGGAAATCTTCGGCGTCCACGAGCACATCCGCGACGTCTGTCGTCGTCTCGCCAAGCTCGGCTATGTGGCGATCGCTCCGGAGCTGTACGCGCGGCAGGGCGACGTCGCGAAGATGGCCGACATCCAGGAGATCCTGAGCCGGGTCGTCGCGAAGGTGCCCGACAGCCAGGTGATGAGCGACCTGGACGCGACCGCGACGTGGGCCGAGCGCAGCGCAGGCGGCGATTCCACCAAGCTCGGCATCACTGGATTCTGCTGGGGCGGGCGGATCGTATGGCTGTACGCGGCGCACAACCCGAAGCTCGCTGCCGGCGTCGCTTGGTACGGGCGGCTTGAAGGCGACACAGACGAGCTCCATCCGAAGAACCCGATCGACGTCGTGGCGTCGCTCCATGCGCCCGTGCTCGGCCTTTACGGCGGAACGGATCAAGGGATTCCGCTGGATTCGGTGGAACGGATGCGCAAGGCCCTGGCGGAGGCCAAGAAGCCCAGCGAGATCGTGGTCTATCCCGACGCTCCCCACGGTTTTCACGCCGACTACCGTCCGTCATATCGGCCGGAGGCTGCCGCGGACGGATGGAATCGAATGCGTGGTTGGTTCGCCAAGCACGGCGTCGCTTGATCGTCGCCCGTGCGCTTCACCAAGTACCACGCGCTCGGCAACGACTACCTCGTGCTCGAGGGCAAGGAGTGGCCCGCTCTCGAAGCGTCGGTAGTGCGCCGCGTTTGCGATCGCCACCGGGGCGTCGGCTCCGACGGGCTGTTGGTTCGGGTGGCCGGCGAGCGGCACGCCGTCGAGATCTTCAACCCCGACGGGTCGAAGGCGGAGAAGAGCGGCAACGGCTTGCGCATCTTCGCGCGCTATCTGTGGGACCGTGGCGTCGTCGCTGACGCGCCCTTCGTGGTGTCGACCGTCGGAGGAGATGTCACGTGCCGGGTGAGGGGCGATTCGGTGGTCGTCGACATGGGCCCCGTGAGCTTCGACAGCGCGGAGATTCCGGTGGCCGGGCCGCGTCGCGAGGTGCTCGGCGAGGTGCTTCGTGCCGGCGACGTGACGCTGACGTTCTCCGCGGCGACGCTCGGCAACCCCCACTGCGTGATCCCGCGCGCGCACGCCAGCGAGGAGGAGGCGCGAGCTCTCGGGCCTCTGATCGAGTGTGATCCCCGCTTTCCGAACCGTACGAACGTGCAGTTCGTCGAGGTGCTCGACCGCGCGAACTTGAAGCTCGAGATCTGGGAGCGAGGAGCCGGCTACACCCTCGCTTCGGGGAGCAGCAGCGGTGCGGCGGCGGCCGTGCTGACGCGGCTCGGTCTTTGCGACCCCGCCGTGACGGTCCACATGCCCGGCGGGACGCTCGCGGTCGAGGTTGGTGAATCGTTCGCCGTCCGCCTGAGCGGTCCGGTCGTGCGCATCGCAGAGGGGCTGGTTTTCCCCGAGTCCCTCTCCGCACCCTAAGCTGCCGTCGCGGCCGGGTTGAGTCCGGCCAAGGCATGGTGAATGCTCGCCGCATGAACGAGCTCGAGCCCTATCTGACGCCGACACGGTTTATCGAAAGTGATTCGCGGCCGGTGCGCGAGTTCGCCTCGCGGGCGACCTCCGGAGCCGTGGGCGAGATTCCCAAGGCGGTGGCGCTCTACTATGCGATCCGCGACGGCATCCGTTACGACCCGTACGTGATGGCGACCGACCCCGAGCAGTACCGTGCGAGCGTGGTCGCGGAGCTCCCGGCGGCCTACTGCATTCAGAAGGCGATTCTCCTTGGGGCCACCGCGCGCGCCGTCGGCGTGCCGAGCCGGCTCGGATTCGCGGACGTGCGCAACCACCTGACGAGCCCGAAGCTGCGCGAGACCATGGGAAGCGACCTGTTCGTCTATCACGGCTACACCGAGCTCTTCCTCGAAGGGCGGTGGGTCAAAGCGACCCCGGCGTTCAACCTCGGACTCTGCCAGCGCTTCGGCGTGCTCCCACTCGAGTTCGACGGCCGTCACGACTCGATCTTCCACCCGTTCGATGCCGAGAATCGCAAGCACATGGAATACGTCCGCAACCACGGTTCGTTCGCCGAGTTTCCCTTCGAGCAGGTGATGGCAGCGTTTCGCCGGGAGTATCCGTCGCTGTTCGGGAATCTTCAGACCGGACTGGTACGGGACGAGCTCTTCCGGCCATCCGGCTCCGAGCGGCGCTGACCTCGGGGCGCGATGGAGATCCGCATCCGCCGTGGGCGGCGTACCGACTACGCGACGCTCGCCGCGCTTTGCTCATGGCCGGTGACGGGACGGAGCGGGCCGCGACTTTTCCGACGCACGGTGGCCGATCTCGGCTACGACCTCTACGTGGCCGAAGAAGAAGGACGTGCGATCGGCATGGTGGCGGTGAGCTACGTTCGTGCGCTCGCGCTCGGCGGGCAGCGCGCCACACTCGAAGAGCTCGTCGTCGACCCGAGACGGCGGGGAACGGGCGTGGGCCGGCAGCTCGTCGAGTTCGCCTTCCGTCGTGCCCGCCGACGCGGAGCCCGTGCCTGCGAAGCACGCAGTCCCGACGAGGCCGCTGGGCGCTTCCTCGAACGCGTGGGATTTCGTCTCTCTGGAGCGCTCTATAGCCGCCCACTGGAGAACGGTCCGCGATGAACGACCGCGCCGCGGGGGCGTCTGCGGCTCACTCACGGGACTCCGGCGAGGTCTGTGATCGTGAGATCCGCCGGCGCTTTCCGCCCGCACAGGCCGAGTCGATGATCGCATTCGCGCGTGGCTTGTTCGCGCGCGACGGCGAGCGCTACGCGGCTGAGCTCGGGGAGGAGGAGTGCGTCGCGCTGGTTTCGAGCGCGTTCGCCTTCTTCGCGCTCGCTCCGGACGGGGTTCGATGCCGATTGCGTACTCCGGCGGCGGCCGACGGTTGGAATTCGCCGTATACGATCTTCGAGAGCCATCTCACCGACCGGCCGTTCATCGTCGACACGATCCGCGAGTTCTTTCACCGCCGCGGCGCGCCCGTGCGCTACCTCCTTCATCCGATCTATTCGGTCGAGCGAGGCCCCGACGGCAGGATCCATCGTATGCGCTCGCTCGACGCCGCGGCGCAGAAGGAGTCCTTCGTCCACTGCGCGATGGAGCGCATCCCCGATCGAGAGCTACCCGAGCTCGAGCGCGAGCTCGCGGACTGCCTCGGCGACGTGCAGGCCGCGACGGAAGATTACCGCAAGATGAGAGACAGGCTGGAAGCGGTGCAGGAGGAGCTGGAAGGCGCGCCCGGATCGGAGGCGGACGAGGCTCGCCGGTTTCTCGGCTGGCTCGGCGACGGGAACTTCGTGTTTCTCGGCTACGGTTGGGTGGAACCCGCGAGCGGCGGCGATCGGCCGCGCTTGCGGCTCGCGAAGGGTTCCGCGCTCGGCATCTTGCGCGTACCGGCGCGTGCCCGAGAGATCTCCGCGCGCGATCTCTCGGAAGCTCCCGTCACCGCGGATCCTCACGCGCGGCTCGCCGTCATCCGCTCGGCGGTGGATGCGACCGTGCACCGCTTCGCTCGTATGGACGTGGTGATCGTCGCGCGCGCCGACGCGGGCGCACCCCGCGGCCAGCACCGATTCCTCGGCCTCTTCACCAACAAGGCCCACGCCGAGACGCCCGCGGAGGTGCCCGTGCTGCGCAAGAAGCTCGCGCGCATCCTCGAGGCCGAACAGGCGCTGCCCGATTCCTACGATTCTAGCCAGATCGAATCGATCTTCGCGGCGATGCCCAAAGTGGAGCAATTCCAGCTGACCGCCGAAGAGATTCGCGCCGAGATCGCCACCATACGCTCCCTCGGCCCGGGCGAAGGGGTGCGGGTGCAGCTCCATCCTCGCGCCGACGGGGTCTGGGTCACCGTCGTGGTTCCGCGGGACCGCTTTTCGACCGAAGTTCGCCGCTGGATCGAGGCGCTGCTCGTCGAGCGGCTCGGCGCTCCCCTCCTCGACTATCAATTGACGCTAGGCGAGGGAGAGCGGGCGCGTCTGCATTTCCACTTCGGTACGCCTGCCCGCGCGGTGCGTGTCGACGAGATGGAGGAGCGCATCGCCGAGCGCCTGCGCTCCTGGGACGATCGGTTGCGCGAGCGGCTCGTCGCCGCGCACGGTGCCGCGCACGGCCGCATGCTCGCCGAGCGCTACGCGAGCCTGTTCACGCCGGAGTACAAGGCGGCGACCGACGTAGCGGCGGCGGTCAATGACGTTCGCCACATCGAGGCGCTCGGCGAGGCCGGGACGATCGGCATAGATCTCGGCGACGCGGTCGGCGCCGACGCGAGCCGCTTTACGCTCCTCAAGCTCTACTTGCGCGGCGAAGGCATCGTGCTGTCGGATTTCCTGCCGCTGCTCGAGAACCTCGGCTTGCGGGTCTTCGCCGAGGATTCGGTGGCGCTCGGCCAAGGCGATCAGCGCCTCGTGCTCGTGCGCTTCATGGTGCAGAGCCGCCGCGGCGAGCGATTGGACGCCGCGCGGCTGGCCCCGACGCTGGTGCCGGCCATCGTGGAAATTCGCGCGGGCCACGCGGAGAGCGACTCGCTCAACCGTTTGATCGTGGAGGCGGCCTTTGGCTGGCGCGAGGTCGAATTGTTGCGCACCTACCGCAACGTGGCGTTTCAGACCGGCGCCGCGCCGAGCCGTCCGCGCTCGACGAGGCCTTGGTCCGTCGCCCCGAAGCGGCGCGCGCTCTCCTCGATCTCTTCTACGCACGCTTCGATCCCGCGGGGACCGCGCGCGACGCCGCGGCGAAAGCGGCGTGCGAGCGCTTCGCAAAGGCCCTCGAGGGGGTCGACACGGCGGCCGAGGATCAGGTGTTGCGGAATCTCCGTGCGCTGGTCGAGGCGACGCTGCGCACCAACTTCTTCAGGCCGCCGCGCGTGGATCACCCGTTCTTCTCGCTCAAGATCAACTCCCAGCGTGTGGACTTCCTGCCGCGGCCGCGACCCCTGTACGAAATCCACGTGCACAGCGCCCGCATGGAAGGCATGCATCTGCGAGGCGGCAAGGTGTCGCGAGGCGGCATCCGCTGGAGCGATCGTGCCGACGATCTTCGCGTGGAGATTCTCGGGCTCATGAAGACCCAGTTGGTGAAGAACGCGGTGATCGTCCCCGTCGGCTGCAAAGGCGGTTTCATCGTCAAGCGCCCGCGATCCAGCGACGAGGGAACCGCGGAGATCCGTGAATGTTACTCGACCTTGATCCGCGGTCTCCTCGAGATCACCGACAACATCGTGCGCCGCGAGGTCGTCGCGCCCCCCGCCGTGATCCGCTACGACGACGACGACCCGTATCTCGTGGTCGCCGCCGACAAGGGGACGGCGACCTTCTCGGATTTGGCCAACTCGATCGCCGCCGAAAGCGGCTTCTGGCTGGGTGACGCCTTCGCGTCCGGCGGCTCACACGGCTACGACCACAAGCGCGAAGGCATCACCGCGCGCGGCGCCTGGCGATGCGTCGAGCGTCATTTTCGCGATCTCGGCAAGGACGTCCGCGACGCGCCTTTCGATGTCGTCGGCATCGGGGACATGAGCGGTGACGTGTTCGGAAACGGCATGCTGCTGTCGGAGAAGATCCGACTACGCGCTGCCTTCAATCACGCGCACATCTTTCTCGACCCCAATCCCGACCCCGGGCTGTCGTTGCGCGAGCGTGAGAGGCTCTTCCGCTTGCCGCGCTCGGCGTGGGCGGACTACGACCGTTCGCGTTTGTCGGCCGGGGGCATGATCGTGGCGCGCGTCCGCGAAAGCGGCCGCGCTCTCCGACGAGGTCCGGGCCATGCTCGGCGTCGAGGCCAAGCGCCTTCATGGCGAGGGACTGATCCGCGCCATCCTCGAGATGAAGACCGACCTCTTATTCAACGGCGGGATCGGCACCTACGTCCGCGCGAGCAGCGAAACCGACGCGGAGGTCGGCGACCACGCCAACGACGGGGTGCGAAGCCGCGCGACGGAGGTCGGCGCGGGAGTCATCGCCGAAGGTGGCAACCTCGGGCTCACGCAGCGCGCGCGGGTGGAGTTCGCGCTACGCGGCGGGCGCATCAACACCGATGCCATAGACAACTCCGCCGGGGTCGATCTCTCCGACCACGAGGTGAATCTCAAGATCCTGTTTCAGCCTCTGCTCGAGGCCGGCAAGCTCACGCTTACCCGGCGCGATCGCCTCCTCGAGGAGAGCAAAGCGGAAGTCATCGCCCACGTTCTCGCCCACAACGAGCGCCAGGCGCTGCTGCTCTCGCTCGACGAGCAGCGCAGTCGCACGCGGGTATCGGAATTCGTCGATCAGATCGCCGAGCTCGAGCATGAAGGCTCGCTCGACCGCGCCCTCGAGTGCCTGCCCGACCGCGACGCCGTGCGCCAGCGCCGCGGCGCGGGGCTGACGCGGCCCGAGCTCGCGGTGCTCGCGGCGTACTCCAAGCTCGAGCTTCAGCGGAAGCTCGTCGCATCGCACTGGATCGACGATCCGGTCTTCGAGCGCTACCTGTTCGCCTACTTTCCCGCCGGCGTCGCCGAGCGCTACCCGGACGCGATCCGCGAGCACCGCCTGCGTCGCGAGATCATCGCCACGGAGGTCGCGAACCAGGTCGTCGATCGTTTGGGCTCGGCGTTCGCGCAGCGCATGCTGCGCGACACCGCGGACGACGCCGCGACTGCGGTGGCGAGCTTCGTCGCCGTCGTGACGATCACCGAAGCCGACCGGGTGTTCGATGCGATCGTCGAGGCGCCGAGCAAGGCGTCGACGGCCGACGTCTACGCCGTCTGCCTCTCCTGGGAGACGGCCGTGGAAGCGGCGTGCAAAGTGCTTCTCACCGTGCTGCGTCGAGGGGCCGAGCTCGGCGAGCGGATCGCTCGTTGGCGCCGGGCGCTCACCGAGCTCGCCGACCGGGAGGCGGCCTACGACGGTGACGATGCCGCGTCCACGCAAGCCCTCGAGCGCCTCGGCGTCGATCGCGGCTTGGCCCGCTCACTGCTCGCCCTCGAGCGGCTGCGACGGCGCGCTGCAGGTGGTGCGTGTCGCGGAGGATCGCGACATTCCGCTTCACGACGCGGCGCTGCTCTTTCGCAAGGTCGGGGAGATCTTGGATTTCGCGAGCCTCGATCGATGGTTCGCGGCCGTACCGGGCGATGACCGTTGGGACAAGCGTGCCGCCGAGGCGTTGCGGGAGGACTTGTCTGCCGCGAGGCGGCGGATCACGGCGACGATCTTTGCCGGACCCGAGCCTGACCTGGTCGGCCGAGTCGGCGCCTTCCTCGAGGCTCACGAGGCGGAGCTCGCGCGGCTACGGGGCCTGATCGAGGAGTTCGTCAGTCGACGGCAGACGTCGATCGCCGCGATGGTTGTGGTTGTGCGCGAGCTCTGGAAACTTGCAGGCCGGGCCTGACGGCGAAGCTTGGATTTACGGAGGCAGCGATGCGGTTCGTGTATGGATTGATCCTGGGTGTGCTGGCGAGCGTGATCTCGGCGATTCTCTATCTCGCGTTTTCGGGCGGAGAGTATTTGTTGCAACTCTCTCCGCGCTATCATGAGATGGTGAGCACGATCGCCTCGCTGAAGGATGCCAAGGACCAGCGCGATCAGCTGGCGGCGCGTCTCGACGCGCTTGCGGACGGTTTCGATCAGCTGACGAGACGGTTCAACGAGCTCCAGGAAACGACGCGCGACCCGGCTCATCGAGGCGCCGCGTCTCCGGGCGACGCGCCCGTGGCCGCGCCCGCCCCGGAAGCGTCGCCGCCTCGTCCGAAGCCTCCGCCGGTCAGCGCGCCCGCTCCAGCGACGCCCTGAAGCGGGGGCCGAGACCTCACGAGTTTCCGCGCAGGCGTCCCCGGTAGGCTCGCCGCGCCGGCGCGCAGGCCGATTTCGGTTTGCATGGGCTCTGCGAATCACCGTAACTATGTTGGATGGGCATGGTCACGCGTCGAAAATCGAGCGAAAGCCCGGCGAGCCTTCCTGACCTGCCGCAGCGCGGCGGAATGCCGGCCTTGAGGGGGAGGAACTGAAAAGCGGCGTTCAGGTCACGGTGTTGGGAGCCGGGGACGCCTTCGGCAGCGGTGGTCGCCGACAGAGCGCCTATCTCGTGCGCGGCCGGTCGGACGCCTTTCTCATGGACGCCGGCCCGACCGTGCTCGCCGCCCTGAAGGACGCCGGCGAGCCTTCCGACGACGTCGACTTCATCCTCCTCAGCCACCTCCACGGCGATCATTTCGGCGGTATTCCGTTCATGATCATGGAGTATCTGTACGACCGGCCGCGCAAGCGGGAGCTCGTCATCGCGGGTCCACAAGGCACCGAAGAGCGCGTGTCGGATCTGTTCCGGGCAATGTACAAGGAAGCCTCCGCGCGCGGGACGCCGTTCCCGGTGCGCTACCAGACGCTCGTCGCCGATCGCAGCGTCACCCTCGGTGGGGTGCGGATCGAGCCGTTCGCCGTGCCGCACCAGGAGCGCGAGCCGTCGCTCGGCCTCAAGGTGCGCCGTCGACGGCAAGACCATTCTCTACTCCGGAGACTCCGGCTGGACCGAAGAATTCGTGCGCCGCACGGCCGACGTCGATCTCTTCCTCTGCGAGTGCTGCTATTGGGAGACCGAGGTCGACTTCCACATCAACTATCCGCAGTTCGAGCGAAACCGCTCCCGCCTCGGCGCCCAGCGTGTGGTGCTCTCTCACCTCGGCAGAGAGGTGCTCTGCAAGCTGGACCGAGTGAAGGAGGAATGCGCCCGGGACGGCATGGTGATCACGTTGTAGCCGTCCTGTTTGGTCGTTCTGGTGGCTCGACCCGCGCAGGAGATCGATCCGCTCGTCCCGGCGATCGAACCCGCCGCGCGGACGCCGCGGTCGTCGCGCTGGGTATCGCTCGACGCGTTCCGCGGTCTGACGATCGTCGGGATGATCCTGGTCAACAACCCCGGGAGCTGGGAGTACTCCTACGAGCCGCTGACTCACGCCGAATGGAACGGCTGGACGCTGGCCGACTTGGTGTTCCCCTTCTTCCTCTTCATCATGGGCGTGGCGATCACGGTTTCGTTTCGCGATACCTCGAGAGGCGGCGCGCTTCGGCCCACGCTCCTGCGCATCCTGCGGCGCACCGCTTTCCTCCTCCTCCTCGGCCTCGCTCTCAATGAGCTCACGAACCTGGGCGGGCTGGCGACGCTGCGGATTCCGGGAGTTCTGCAGCGCATCGCGCTCTGCTATCTGGCGGTGTCGCTGGCGTTTCTCTGGGGCGGGCCGCGCTCGCAAGCGGCGCTCTTCGCCGGCCTGCTAGTCGCCTACTGGCTGGTGTTGGACCTGATACCGATCGGTGGTCGTCGGCCGGGCTGGGTTGATCCGGAATACAACCTCGCGGCGTACCTCGATCGGCGTCTGATCGGAGAGAGTCATCTGTATCACGAGACGTGGGACCCGGAGGGCCTCTTGTCGACGATGCCCGCCGTCGCCACGGGATTGCTCGGCCTGCTGACCGGGCACTGGCTTCGCTCGGACCGCCGTCCCGCACGCAAGACGATGGCGCTGGCGCTGGCGGGCACGGCGGTGCTGGCGGCCGGGCTCGCATGCGACCGCTGGATGCCCATCAACAAGAACCTCTGGACCAGCTCCTACGTGCTCTTCACCGGCGGCATGGCGATGATGACGCTGGCCGCCTGCTACTGGATGATCGACGTCAGGCAGATTCAACGGCCGCTTCTGCCCCTCGTCGTCTTCGGTGTGAATCCGATCGCGGTGTACGTCTTGTCGACGGCGGGCGGCGAGCTCCTCGAGCGCGTGACGATCCGGGGTGCGAGCCTGCGGGACCGAATCTGCGCCGCGCTGTTCTCCCGCTGGGCGGCGCCGGACGCCGCCTCGCTGATGTTCGCCGTGTGTTACGCGCTGCTGTGGCTTGTCGCCACGACCGTGCTTTACCGCCGGAAGATCTTCATCAGGCTCTGAGCGGCTCACCGGCCGCGCGGGCGGCTGCGGGCGCGAGCTTGCTCGGCACGGATGTCGTCAGGCGTGACCAGCACGGAGCCCTTCTTTTCCTCGCGCTCGCGCTCGGCTTCTTGCGCGAAAAATGCGCCGAAGGACCGACGTACGAGCGCTTCACAGAACGGAATGCCGCGGCCCGTGTTTCTGCGCCCGACCTCGGCGACGACCGCGGCGGCGCGCTCGGCGGCCTCGGGCCGAGCGGTCGCGTCGAAGAAGACGGCCGTTTCATCGAGGCGACGACGCCAGCTCGCCGCTCCTTCGCCGGCGAAGACCTCGTCGAGCGCGCTCTGAATGATTTCCTCGAGGCGCGCGAGCTGCGCGGCGCGATCGAGCACGATCGGGCTCTGGCGGATTTCTCGGTAGCGCATGAGATATGGACCGAGAGCTTCCTCGGTCAGGATCCAATGCTGCAGCTCGGGTTCTTCGATGAGGGACTCCGAGTTCGCCAGCGGCGCAATACCATCCCCCGCGAGGGGACGCAGAAGCGCCGCGAACGGTTTGGCGGCGGCGGCGAAGAGCTGCAGTCGTAGCTGCGGGTAGCGGGTGACCGATTCGGAGGTCACGCCGCGCTGCCGCGCCCGCTCGTATCCTTCGGCGCCGATCCAGTCGCAGTAGCGCCAATCGACCTGGACCATACGCAGCCCGTGGCGGGTGCGGAGCTCTTCGCGCAGGGCGCGGATGCCTTTGCGATTGACCTCTGCCGATACCGCCTCTTTCAAGCCCGCCGGCTCGTTGACGACGGCGCTCAGGTGCAAGAGCCCGCCTCCGGGCCGCGCCTTCAAGATCCACGCAAGGCGGTCTCCGCTCGCGTCGCCGATCGAGAGCCACCCCTCGGCGTCGGGGCCGCCGAACGCCGGCCGCGAAGCAGGCGCGGCCGCGGCAACCTGCGGGGTAGGCTCGATGCCCTGCTGCTTCAGGCGGTAGAGCGAACGGCGCGCCTCGCGGCGGAGCAGCTTGTCCTGACGCGCCTCGCCCTCGATGCGCGCAAGTAGGGTCGCGCTTTGCACCGAGCGGATCGCGCCGCAGATCTCGGCGACGGCCAGCGCGGTCTCCCGGTCGGAGCCGAGCGCGGCTTCGAGCTCCGCGATCGATGCGCCTTCGGCGCCGATGCCGAGGCGCTCGAGCGCGTCGATGCCGCGACGCAGTCGTGTCTCGCGCACGTCAGCCATCTTCACCGATGCCGCCGGCCGCGGCCGGCGGCTCCCTCCCCTGCCGCGGGGGCAGTCGCGGTACCGGCCGTGGTGGCGCCGGCCGTTTCTGGGTGCTCGAAGGAGCGGAGCTTCTCGAGCACGTGGTCGTCCACCCATTTCGGATCCCACCATTCCACGGGATCCACGTGGATGCCGTCGACCATCATGCTGAAGTGCAAGTGGTCGCCCGCGGCCAGACCCGTCTCGCCGGTTCGGCCGATGGAATCACCCCGCTGCACTTGCTGACCGACCGTGACGCCGATCGAGCTCAAGTGGCCGTAGAGCGAGAACAAGCCGAGCCCGTGGTCGAGGATCACGGCGTTGCCGTAGATGCCGAGATTGTCCGCGAACACCACCTTGCCATTGTTCTCCGCGGCGACCGGGCTCTGGCGAAGCGAGGCGAGGTCGAAGCCGAGGTGCGTCTGCGTATCGATGACCGTGCCGTCGTGCCGGTAGGTACGGCGGTCGGCGAAGCTCGACAGCGGAGCCGAGTCCGGTTGCCGCAGGAAGGACTCCGTCCAGAGGAGCTTCGGCTCCGACTGGCTGCAGACCTTGTGAATGACGTCTTCGCTCTGCTGTCGCAGCGTGCGGTTGATCTCGAGGTAGCCCGCAACCAGATCGTCCGTCGGCGGGAGATGATTGAGGTCCATCAACTCCGGCACCTTCCTCTGCAGGAAGGCGTCGTCGACGTCGAGTGTTCGCTCGGCGAACTTGCGCGGCTTGATCGACACCCAAAAATCCGCTTCGCGCCGGTTGCCGGCGGCGTCCTCGGCGAAGATCTTCGGCCGGGCGGCGACCGTGAGGTCTTGTGGAACGGCGAAGAGCGCCACGGCGATGTCGGGGTCCGGCAGCAGCCCTTTGGTGCCCGGAAAGACGTAGCGGTCCACTGCCACGCCGCTACGCACCGCATCCTTCGAGGTCTTGTACACCACCACGTCGCTGCCGCCGAGGCGCATGTAGTGCTGCGTGCTGAGCGGCTCCACGTTCGGCGGCGTGTAGTCGATCTGCAGCGGTACCGTGAGCGTCGGCGGCGTCGAGCGGAAGAGGTTCAGCCAGGAACCGTCCTTGGCCGTGACGATCAGCGTGGCGGGTCCTTCCGGCATCTTCGCGTCGCGCGGGGCCACCGGCAGCGTGAACGCCTTCTCGTAGACGCCGCTGCCGCGCCAGCTCGCCGCCGGGTAAGTTTCGGAGAGCACCTGATATCGCGTGCCAGCGGCATCGATGGCGACCTCGACCGAAGCCAGGCCGGTGCCGCGGTCGGCGACGTCGAGCGCGATCTCCGCGTGACGGCTGAGATATTGCAGCGGCTGGCGCAGGCTTGCGGTCGGCCGCGACCGTTCGAACTTCACCCACACGACGTAGGCGACCACGACCATGAGGGCGATCGCCGTCCAGAGGCCCAGGCGACTCAGGAACCCGCCGACGCGCGATTCCCGGCGTGACGAGTCGCCGAGCATGCGAGTTTCCTTAGAGGCGGGGTCTGCGACTGTCAACACGGCCCGCACGCGTGGTATCTGCGAACGAATCGATGCCGTTGATCGTCTGCCGCTATCACGAGATCACGCTGAAGCGCGGCAACCGCGCGCGCTTCGCGGCGCAGCTCATCGACAACATTCGGTGCGCGACCGCCGGCCTGCCCGTAGGCCGCATTGCCGACCTGCACGGGCGCATCGGCGTCGTTTTGCGCGACGCCACGGCCTGGCCGGCGGTGCGCGAGCGGCTCGCGCGAGTGTTCGGCATCGCCAACTTCTCGCTCGCGCGAAGCGTGGCCTTGGCGGGCGCTCTTGCGAGCGATCTAGCTTCGCTCGAGCAGGCGGTGCTGACCGAGGTCGCGGCGCATCGATTCGATTCCTTCCGCGTCGTCACGCGGCGCGCCGACAAGCGGTTTCCGCTGCCGTCTCCCGACGTGAGTGCGCGCATCGGCGCCGCCGTCAAGGAATCCACCGGGGCGCGCGTCGACCTCGACGGCGCGGAGCTCACCGTCAGGATCGAGATCCTTCCCGACGAGGCGCTCTACTCGGTCGAGAAGGTCGCTGGGCCTGGCGGCCTCCCGATCGGGGTTTCGGGCCATGTCGTCGCCCTGTTGTCGGGCGGCATCGATTCGCCTGTGGCCGCCGCGCGCATGATGCGGCGGGGTTGCCGGGTGAGCTTCGTCCATTTTCACAGCGTACCGTACCTCGATCGCTCCAGTCAGCGGAAGACTCGCGAGATCGTACGGCGGCTGACGGAGTACCAACCCGACGCCCGCCTGGTGCTCGTGCCGTTCGGCGACGTGCAGCGCGAGATCGTCACGCACGTGGCGCCGCCGCCGCGGGTCATTCTCTACCGCCGGTTGATGCTGCGCATCGCCTCGGAGATCGCGCGGCGACTCGGAGCGGAAGCGCTGGTCACCGGCGATTGCCTCGGCCAGGTGGCCTCGCAGACGCTCGCCAACCTCGCGGTCGTCGAGGCCGCCGCAACGCTGCCGCTGTTTCGCCCGTTGATCGGCATGGACAAGCTCGAAGTGATCGACGAAGCGCGGCGGCTCGGGACGTTCGACATCTCGATCGAGCCGGACCAGGATTGCTGCTCACTGTTCGTACCGCGCCACCCGACGACGCGTGCCCGACTCGACCGCGTGGAGGCGCTCGAAGCGGGACTCGACGTGGCGGCATGGGTGGCGACGGCGGTCGGGGGCGCGACGATCGAGCGCCACCGCTTCCCGGCGCCGCGCGCGACCGCGGAGCCCGAGCCGCTCGCACGATGACCAGGCCCCCTGAGATCGGCGCACGCTCGGCGCTCGGCGACGCCTACTTGCGCGGCCAGCTCGCGCAGGCTCGCCTGCAGGGTGAATTTCGTCCAAGCCGGCGCGAGGACGTCGGCGAGCTCGCGGCGCTCGGCGCGGCGGAGCTCGAGCAGGGGATCCACGCCGGGCTCGACGTACTGCGCCGCGGTGAAGTCGCCTACGGCGTTCTCGCGGCCGGCGCCAGCACGCGCATGAACCTCGCCGAGATGCCCGCCGCGGCGCGCCGCCTGCTCGAGCGCGCGGGTCGCACGGAGCTCGGGAGCAAGGCGCTGGTGCCGGTCGTGGAAGTCGACGGTCGTGTGCTCTCGTTCCTCGACCTCTTTCTCGCCAACGTCGAACGCTTGTCGGCGGAGACCCGTACCTCGTGTCCCGTCGTCCTGCTGGCGAGTGAGGCCAACGGCGACGAGATCGAGAGGCACGTCGCGCACGCGTCCAAGATCCCGTCAGACGACGTGGTGACGTTTCGTCAGAGCCTCGACGCGCAGGTCGTCGCCACGGCTGCGGACATCGAGCGAGCGCGCAAGAACTTCGCCTCCGAGCGTGATCTAGAAAGCGCGCTCGAGCTCTCGCGGCGATTCGCCGGTTGCGCGCTCGCCGTCCGCAAGCCGGGCGGGCACGGCGAGTTCCTCCACCAGTTGATCTCCTCCGGTGCGCTCGGCCGCCTGCTGCGGCGCGGCGTTCATTACGTCAGCATTCGCAACATCGACAACATCGGCGCCCTGCTCGACCACCGCTGGCTGGCGATTCTCGGCCGCATGGCGTCCTCCGGCCGGAATTTCGTCGTCGAGGTGTCGCGCCGCCCGGATGGCCCGGCCGGAAAGGGCGGCTCGCTCATCGTGCGCCCGAACGATGAGCTCGAAATCGCGGAGGATCCGGCTTTCGCCGGCACCGGCGTCGATCCCCGCGCCTCCTACTACATCAACAACGCGACCGCCCTCTTCAAGGTGGACTACCTCTTCCAAATCTACGAAACGTCGGCGCAGGAAATCCTTGCGGCCGCCCCGGAGGCTCTCGCCGAGATCGCGGAGCGGGGCCGGCGGAAGTTTCCGGTGTTGATCGACGTGAAGCCCGTACCGTTGTCGGGCGGAGTCGTCGCGGGCGCGTTCGTGCGGGAGACCAATCTCTGGGAGTCGACGGGCGTGGAGCATGGGCTCGGCGTGAATGCCGCCGCCGTCCTCTCCGTCAAGGACATCGAGGAACGCTTCTCCCGGGCGAGCGCATCCGAGCAGAGACGGCTGGCGCTCGGCGTCCGCTTCGCCGCCACCAAGAAGTGGGAAGACTACGCGGGAATCAATGCAGCGCTCGCGCCGCACCTCGCCCGTCGCGTCCTCGACGGTCCCCTCGCGGCCGAGCCTTGAAGCCGTGAGATGTCAGGCGAGCGCGAGAAGCTCCGCGCCGCCGTGCGCCGCGGCTTCGAGCGCCGCAATCGTCCGTTCGCGATCGGGCACGGTCGGCTCGTGACGGCGCGGGAAGACCGATCCGCGCGCCCACTCGGCGAGCGCGCGTACCGCAACCTGTGGCTTGAAGAACGCCTCGTCCGGCGTCTCCATCATGTTCATCATGCGGACGAACGCGCGATACACGACCGGGTCGACGCGGGTGGCGGGCATCACCCCGTCGTCGAGGAACGAGTCGAGGAGCCGGCGTAGCGGCCGAGCCCGCTCCGCTCCGACCTTGCGCGACGCGACGTGGTCGGCCGCGACCGAGGCTCGGTAGAACGGCTCGATCTCCTCGCGTGCTGCGCGATCGAGGAAGCGCGCCGCGGCGACGCTGTCGCCCGCCGCGGCGTCGAGTGCCTCGCCGAGCAGTCCCGCGTGCATGAATGCCTGGCTGGTACCGCGACCGTAGAGCGGGTTGGTGTGATACGCGGCGTCGCCGATGGCGAAGAAGCCCGCCGCGAGCGGTTCTCCGGACCGATCGACGAAACGGCGCAGGCAGTTCTCGAGCCCTCCCATCGCCAGCACGTCGCGGCCGAGCACCGGAAGCGGGTCGGCGATCTCTCGGTCGACGAACGGCGCGATGCCCGGCAACGCGCGCGCCATCGTCTCGAACGCGTCCGCGTGTTGCAGCACCTTGAGACGGGGAAGCGAGAGGTGCGACGCGAAGGTGATCGAATACGCTCGGTTGTCGGCAGGAAAGACCGCGAACTTGATCCAACCGAAATCGCCCATCGTCGGCTCACCGCTCGGCGCGGGGAAGTCGCGATCGGGATGGCGACGGTAGAAGCGCGTATAGTAAAGCACCGCGGACGGCGAGCGCCGCTCGTAGGGCCGCGGCGCGCCGACCGCCTCGAGCCAGTCGGCCGCTCGCGAGCCTCGGCCCGAAGCGTCGATGACCAGGTCGGCCGCGATCGAGCGGCTCTTCCCTCGGGAGGCGGCGCGGACGCCGTGCACCGTGGGTGGTTTGCCGCCTCGCGCGAGCAATCCTTCCACCGCAGCTCCGCAGAGAATCTCGATCCCCCCTACGTTCCGCACGTAGCGGCGCAGAACCCACTCGAACGTCGTGCGCCGGCAGCCGATCGTCACCAGCTCGTCGTCGCCCGGCTCCGGCGCCAGTCGTCCCAGGCTCGGCGGCGGAAAGTCGAGCAGGCGAAGCTCCCGAGCTCCCTGCCCCAGCAGCTCGGCGTAGAGATCGGGATATCCTCGTCGCAGCAGGTTGCAGAGTCTGGCCAGGAAGACGTGCGAGTGACGGCTCTGCGGTACCCGCCGCCGTGACCGGCCGCTGAAGGCATCCTCGGGGGACCCGGCGTCGGGGGTGGGGTCGGCTTCGAGGACGAGAATCTCTGCGCCGCGAGCGGCCAGCGCCAGCGCCGCCGCCAGGCCGGCGATCGAGCCGCCGATGACCACGACACGCCGACCGCGGAGGTCGACAGGCACATATCTGGAGAGCAAGGGCATCGGAAACGAGAGACGAACGACTATAATGGCAGTCGTGAAGAAGGTCACGTACCGCGTACGACCCGAGACGGCCGTGTTGACTCGTGGCTTCGACCCTCATCTCTCCGTCGGCGCGGCGCGGCCGCCGGTCTACCGTACCTCGACCTTCGTGTTCTCGAGCCCCGAGGCGGCGGAGCGGGCCTTCGCGATCGCTCTCGGCAAAGTTCAACCGCGCGAGGAGGAAGACGTCGACCTCATCTACGCGCGACTCTCGCATCCCAACGCCGAGATCCTCGAGGACCAGCTCGTGCCGCTCGAGCGCGGCGCACGTGCGGCGGCGGTCTTCAACTCGGGCATGGCCGCGATCGCCACGCTCTGCTTCTCGATGCTTCCCCGGGGTTCGTCGCTGCTCCATACCGAGCCGCTCTACGGCGGCACGCAGCACTTCGTGCACCAGGTGCTCGAGCCGCTCGGCTTCGAGGTGGTGGGCGTTCCGGCCGGCGACGCCGCCGCGCTCGCCGCCGCGGCGGCGCGGCTTCCCGCGCTGCGGCTCATCTTCGTCGAGACGCCCGCCAACCCGACCCTCCGCATGTCCGACATCGCGCACGCCGTCGCCGTCGCGCGCTCGCACGGCGCTCGCCCGCTCGTCGCCGTCGACAATACGTTCCTCGGCCCGATGTTCCAGCATCCCCTCGAGCTCGGCGCGGACTTCGTTGTCTACTCGGCGACGAAGTTTCTCGGCGGGCTCAGCGACATCCTGGCCGGCGTGGTGGTGTCCGCCGACCCCGCGCCGGTGGCGGAGCTGCGCGGCCTGCGGGCGCTGTTCGGCAACATCCTTCAGGCCGACGAATCCTGGATTCTCGACTCGCGGCTGTCGACGGTCGGCTTGCGCATGACGCGGCAGAGCAAGAACGCGCAGAGGATCGCCGAGCGGCTCGCCGATCATCCGCGGGTGGGGCGCGTGTTCTACCCGTCGCTGTTCACGGACTCCGAGCAGAAGCGCATCCGTGATGCGCAGTGCGACTTCCCGGGATCGCTGTTCGCGCTCGAGATCGACGGCGGCAAGGCGGGCGCCTTCGAGTTCCTGCGTAACCTGAAGATCGCGCGCAACGCGGTGAGCCTCGGCGGAGTCGAGACGCTCGCCTGCCATCCGCTCACCACCACGCACAGCGAGCTGTCCGCCGACGAGCTGTCGCGGGCGGGCATCACGGACGGCCTGGTGCGGATCTCGATCGGCACCGAGCATTGGCGCGATCTGCTGGCAGACTTCGAACGAGCGCTGGAGGGCTAGCGGCACCCGCCCGCCTATCGTTGACGCTCGGGTGCTCGACGCATAGTAGAGCGAAGCGATGACGGAGACAGCCAAGCCGGAGCTCGGAACGACCCCCCGGCCGCTGCGTGTCGCGGTGATCGGCGCCGGGCCGGCGGGTTTTTACACCGCCGAAGCGTTGCTCCGCTCCGAGCGCGCGCGCGTCGACGTGTTCGATCGATTGCCGACCCCGTACGGGCTCGTGCGTGCGGGTGTGGCCCCCGATCATCAGAAGCTCAAGGCGGCGATTCGCGTCTACGAGAAGATCGCCCAGCGCCCCACCTTCGCGTTCTACGGCAACGTCCACGTCGGTCGCGACGTATCGATCGAAGAGCTCCGCCGGTTCTACGACGCGCTCGTGCTCTCGTACGGCGCCGAGACCGACAAGCGGCTGGGGATCGCGGGGGAGGACTTGCGCGGCAGCCATACCGCCACCGAGTTCGTCGGCTGGTACAACGCGCATCCCGACTATCGTGACCGCGTCTTCGACTTCTCCTGCGAGGTGGCCGTCGTCATCGGCCAGGGCAACGTGGCGATGGACGTGAGCCGCATCCTGTCGAAGACCGTCGACGAGCTTCGCCAGACCGACATCGCGGACTACGCTCTCGAGGCGTTGTCGCAGAGCAAGATCCGCGAGGTCCACCTCGTGGGCCGGCGCGGCCCGGCGCAGGCGAAGTTCACGCCGCCCGAAATTCGCGAGATCGGCGAGCTCGCCGACTGCGATCCGGTCGTCAAGCCCGAGGATCTGGTGCTGAACCCGGAGAGTGAAGCCGAGCTCGCCGACCCGGAAAACCGCCAGGCGCACGACAACTACGATATCCTCAAGGAGTTCGCTTCGCGTGGCCCGCTGACCAAGCGGCGGCGCTACTACGTGCGAAACTTCGAGGGGCCGAAGGAGATCCGCGGCAACGGTCGGGTCGAGCGGATCGTGCTCGAGAAGAACGTGCTCTCGGGCCGGGCGTTCGAGCAGAGCGCGAAAGGCACGGGCGCGACGGTGGAAGTCGAATGCGGCCTGGTGTTCCGCAGCATCGGGTATCATGGCATCGCGATGCCGGGGGTTCCGTTCGACAAGCGCGCCGGAGTGATCCCGAGCGAAGCCGGCCGAGTGATCTCCGACGGCGCGCCCGTTCGCGGCCTCTACGTCGCCGGTTGGATCAAGCGGGGGCCGACGGGCGTCATCGGTACGAACAAGCCGGACGGCTACGAGACCGCCGAATCGCTGCTCGCCGACACCGCACTGCTCGAGCCCTGCGCGGCGCCGGATAGCGGCGCGCTCCTCGAGTTGTTGCGCGGGCGCGGCATCCGTCCGGTCTCGTTCGCCGACTTCCGCAAGATCGACGCGGTCGAGGTCGAGCGCGGCAAGCGAGTGGGCAAGCCCCGCGAGAAGTTCGGAAGGGTCGACGAGATGCTCGCGCTTCTCGCCGAAGCTGTGCGCGGGTGATCGTGTTGCGTGCGGCGCGAGGCCGCAAACCCGCTCCAGGAGCGGGCTAGAAGCAAGAGTCCACGGGCGTGGACTCGTCCATTTGGGGCGCTCCCGCGAGCTATTTCGGCGGCATGCGGATCGCACCGTCGAGTCGGATCGTCTCGCCGTTGAGCATCGCGTTCTCGACGATGTGACAGACGAGAGCGGCGAATTCCGGCGGGCGCCCGAGTCGCTTCGGAAAGGGGACATCCTTGGCCAGCGCCTGGCGAGCCTCTTCCGGAAGCAACGCCAGCATCGGCGTATCGAACGTTCCGGGGGCGATCGTCATGCAGCGAATGCCGAGTGAGGCGAGGTCGCGCGCAATCGGCAGCGTCATGGCGACGACTCCGCCCTTGGAGGCGGAATAGGACGCTTGGCCGATCTGGCCGTCGAACGCCGCCGCCGAGGCGGTGTTGATGATGACACCGCGCTCCCCTTCTTCGTTTGGCGTGCCCTCGGACATGCGGGCCGCCGCCAGCCGGATGACGTTGAAGCTGCCGACGAGGTTGATCTCGACGGTCTTCTTGAAGATCTCGAGCGGCATCGGCCCCTGCTTCGTGATCGTTCGCGCCGCGGTACCCACGCCCGCACAGTTGACGACGATGTGGACGGCGCCGAAGCGTTCGACGGTCTTGGCCACCGCCTGTTCGACCTGCTCTCCACTCGTCACGTCGGCGGCGCAGAACAGGCCAGAAAGCTCCTTCGCCACGCGCTCGCCCTCGGATTGGGGGCGGTCGACGATCGCTACGCGGCCGCCTCGCTTGACGAGCTCTCGCGCCGTGGCCTCGCCGAGCCCGGACGCCCCGCCTGTCACCAAAGCCACGCTGCCTGCGATCTTCATCGTTCGCGCCGTTCCTTTCCTCGAGCGGTGATCGCCTTGTCTGACACTCCGGGCGGGAACTGACAATAGGAGCGCGACCGCGTCACGGCCGGTGATCGCGCCGCAAGGCGATCCACCGTCCGTCGCGTTGCCACGTCGACCACGAAGCGGATGCGGAGAGCGCGGCGAAGACCGGATGGGTCTGCGGCACGAGCGCGAACTCCGTGCCCCAGCGATCGAGGACGGTGGCGGCGTTGCGCCGCGCTTCGGGCCCTTCGAGAGCAAACGCCGCTTCGGCGACTTCGTGGGGATAGCAGTCGTTGCGCGCATCGTAGAACATGCGCACGCCGCGTGGGGCGCCGAGCCAAAGCACGAGCCCCGAGAAGTCGAACGGCGCATAGACTTTCGCATCGCGCGGCAGCTCTTGCGCCAATCGCCAGACCGACGGGCCGTCGACCTCCGGCGCGATCCATTGTTCGGCGCTGCGCTCACTCAGGGCGGAGCCCCACGAGATGGAAGCCAGCAAGAAACCGGGGACGACCGAGAAAGCGAGCCACGCTGCGGGAATGACCCGCACGGGAGCATCGGTCGTCTCCGCGCACAGAAGGTCGAGCTCCGGGTGAACGAGCAGCGCGCCGACGACGACTGCGAGCGTGACATGCCGCGCCTGGTAGACGCCGAGCGCCACGAGAGCCAACGCCAGCGCCGCGCGAGCCACGCACCGGCGCCGTACGAGCCCGCTCACCGCGAGCACCGTGACCATGCCGAGCAGCACGGTGTTGAACGGGTTCACGAACGGTTCGGGCCAACGCCAAATGGGAAAGAACTCGACGACGTGGCGGTGGATGATCGCGGTGGAATCGTCGCTGCCCCGCAGGTATCGCTCGACCAGGCCGTGGAGCTCGATCCCGTAGGGATTCGCCAGCGTGGCGAGCGCCGCGAGCGCGGTGGTCACGAACCGCCCGCGGATCTCCGATCGTTCCTCGGCGTCGAATGCGCCCGCGGTGAGAATCGCGATGCCGAGCGGGAAGCTCCCGTGAGCGTTCGCCCAAGCGGCCTCGAGCAGTACCGCCCAGGCGGCGCGCGCGGCGCTCCAGCCCGGGCGGAACGTGAGGGCGACCATCACGACCGGAAAGATCAGCGAGGCATGTGACGGCCGAGGCGCGAATAGCGCGTCGCGCGTGCCCGCCATCACCAGCAAGAGAACCAGAGGCGCGCTCGCCGGGTGGCGCGACCGAGCCACCAGAGTCGGCACGGCGGCCGTCAAGACGAGCGCCGCGAGAGCCAGCGAGAGCAATGGGACGAATGCGGGTCCCAAAGCGCCGACGCCGAGCGCATAGGCGAGGCCGAAGCCGATCTCGTGCATCACCCACGGATGGTCGGGGGCGGTGAACGAGTACGTGTTGGTGGCAGGCGCGGCCCAGTGCGCCAGCGCGTCCCGTCCCGCGGCCGCGATCCACCAGACATCGGCATCGTCGACGGGCCGGGAAGCGGATCGCGCCGCGAACCAGGCGAAGACGATGCCCAGTGATGCGACGGCGATCGCGGGTCGGCCAAGCGCGGCGAGCGCCGCACCGGCGATCCCCGGGCGCCTCACTGCGCCGATCGCTGTTCCTGCTCGGCAGTCTTGAGAGCGCGGAGCTTCGCCACGCTCACTTCCATCGCCTGGATCTCGCCGTCGAGCTTCTTCAGATCGGTGATCTGCGTCGCCTCGCGGGCCCGCAGCATCGGCAGGTCTGCTCCACCCGCCGACTGAGACCGCACGATGCTTGCCTGCGTGGTCTCCAGCGCTTCCTGAGCTTGCGCCCGGTCACGCTTCTTGCGGATCATCTGCAGCTGGAGATCGTTGATCACCGCTTCCGCCTTGTCCTGGAAGTTCCCGGTGCCCTTCTGCTTCTCGAGCACGCTCTCCCAGCCCTGCTCGCTGCTGTCCGCTTCGGGGCTCGGCGAATCGCTCCCCGGTGATCCACCGTGGTTCGAATAGTGGGTGCGGCCCTGACTGTCCGTCCACTTGTAGATGTCTTGAGCGTCGGCGAGCCCTACGAAGCCGAGCGACAGCGCCCCGATCCACGCCGCGACGAGCGTCTTCACGTGACAAATTATTGCGCTTGGCACTCCGCGAGGGCAAACCCCTCGCGGCTACCGTCGAAGGCCCCCATGTCCTACTATCGCGACGATGCTCGCGGGGCCGCGTTTCGAGGACGTCCTGTCGCGCCAGGGATTGCCTCCGCTCGCCCGGCGACGGGTCGAAACCCTGCAGGTCAACGTCGGGAAGCTCTGCAACCAGGCCTGCCATCACTGCCACGTGGACGCGGGCCCGAAGCGGACCGAGCGGATGACCCACGCCACCGGCAGAGCGCGTGCTCGCGCTCCTGGAGTCGAGCCCCGGCGTCGCGACCGTGGACGTCACCGGCGGCGCTCCGGAGCTGAACGCGAGCTTCCGCTTCCTCGTCGCAGGCGCGTGCCGGCTCGGGCGTAAGACGATCGATCGCTGCAATCTGACGGTCTTGTCGGAAGCCGGCATGGAATGGCTGCCCGCCTTCTTCGTCGAGCACGCCGTCGAGCTCACCTGCTCGCTCCCTTGTTACACCGCCAAGAACGTCGACCAGCAGCGCGGCAAGGGCGTCTTCGCCAAGAGCCTCGAGGCGCTGCAGGCTGCTCAACGGATTGGGCTACGGAGCGAGCGGTTCGAACCTGACGCTGAACCTCGTCTACAATCCCGTGGGCGCGTTCCTGCCGCCCGCTCAGGCCGGGCTCGAGGCCGACTACAAGCGGGAGCTCGGCACGCTTCGGCATCGAGTTCAACCGGCTGTTCACGATCACCAACATGCCGATCAAGCGCTTCGCGGCCGATCTCGAGCGCTCGGGAAAGCAGGGCGAGTACATGGCGCTGCTCGTCAACCACTTCAATCCCGCGACGGTCGACGGCCTCATGTGCCGCTCGCTGGTGAGCGTCGGCTGGGACGGGCGGCTCTACGACTGCGACTTCAACCAGATGCTGGAGATCGAGTTGCCGCGCCCGCTGCCGCGAACGATCTACGATCTCGAGAGCCTCGAGGAGCTCGAAGGCACCGCGATCGCCACCGCCTCCCATTGTTTCGGCTGCACCGCCGGCGCGGGCTCGAGCTGCGGCGGCGAGACGGTCAAATCGGCGTAGGCTCGATCGTCGCCTCGATCCTTCCGACCGTCGTGCCGGCGTGGTTCCGCACCAGCGGGCGACGGAGATCCTCGAGATCGCAGAGCGCGCCGTCTTCGATGCTCCCGGCGTGTCGCAACACCTCGAGCGCCGCCGGACCGACCGCCCGCGAGGCGCCGTCGCACACCTTCAGGCATATCCCCAGCCCTCGTTCGCAGTCGGCGATTCCTTCGACCCCTTCGGCTCCCCCTTTGGCGATGAGATGTCCGCGAGAAGACTCCATCAGCAGTGTATCGAAGCGGCCGCTGCCGCCGACGAGGTGCGGGTACGCGCGCATGGCTCGCGCGACGCGATCGAGCGGCTCGCGCAGTGGCGCGGGTGCTTCGCCGGTCGCGCCAGCAGCGCGAAGGCGCGGGCCGCGTGCGCGAGCGGCACGGCGAAGGTCGCCGCGCCGCAGCCGTCGATCGCTACGTCGACGCGCGTCTCGGGAAGACCGCAGGCCGCGGCGACGGCGCGCTGCATGAGCCGCTGTACCGGCCCGTCGGCGTCCAAGTAGCGAGCGGCGGGGACGCCGAGCGCCGCCGCGGCGGCCAGCATGCCGGCGTGCTTGCCGCTGCAGTTGTGATGGAGCGTAGAAAGACCGACCGCCGAGGCTCGCGGCGGTCGGCTCGTGAAACGGCGGGTGGATCCCGCAGCGTAGCGCGGACTCGTCGAGGCCGAGGCGTGCGAGGAGAGCGGCGACGAGCGCGATGTGATGCGCCTCGCCGCTGTGACTGGCGGCGACGATGGCGAGCGTCTCGGCGCCGAGACCCAGGCGGTCGAGCGCTCCGCTTTGCACCACCGCCGCGGCCTGAAACGGCTTCGCGGCGGAGCGAAGGAAGACTGTGAGATCGTCGTCCGGCGTATCGCTCGCGCCCGGTCCGCAGATCGCGAATCGCACGGCGTGCCGGCTCTCGACCCGCCCTCCGCGGAGCACCTCGACGCGGGCACGCCCCATCGTCGGCTCACTGCGAGCGCTTGCTCGAGATCGGCGATCAAATCCGCCGTCGACTCGATGCCCACCGACAGCCGGATCAAGCCGTCGCCGATGCCGAGACGGCGGCGGTCTTCGGGTGCCATGCCCGAGTGGGACGTGGTCGCGGGTCGGGTGATGAGGCTCTCGACGCCGCCGAGGCTCGGCGCCGAGATCGGCAATTCGACTCGCTGGAGCACCCGGTCCGCTGCCTCGACGCCGCTCTGCAGCTCGAAGGAGAGCATGCCGCCGAAGCCATCGAACAGGCGTCGAGCGCGCTCGTGTCGAGGATGGCTCTCGAGGCCGGGATAGCGCACTCGTGAAACCGCGGGGTGCCCCTCGAGAAAACGGGCGATGGCGAGCGCGCTGACGTTCTGCTGGCGCACGCGCACGCCGAGCGTCTTCATGCCGCGATGCAGGAGGAACGCGGCGTGCGGGTCGAGCGAGCCGCCGAGGTGGCCGAGCTTCCGGTTGACGGCCTCCACGAGGGCGCGGCGGCCGATCACCGCGCCCGCGACGATGTCGTCGTGCCCGTTCATGTACTTCGTGCAGCTGTGCAGCGAGAGGTCGAAGCCCCGCTCGGGCGGGCGGAAGTTGACCGGGCTCGCGAAGGTGTTGTCGATGATCGAGACCAAGCCGTGCTCTTTGGCGAAGCTCACCACCGCCTCCAGATCGGTGACCTCGAGCAGCGGATTGCTCATGGTTTCGACGTAGATCGCCTTGGTCTCGGGGCGGAGCTTGCTTCGCCAGGTTTCCGGCCGGTCACCGTCGACGAAATCGACCGCCAGTGCGAGCGCCGGGAAGTCGCGTGTGACGAAATCGTGCGTGCCTCCGTAGAGGCAATTCTGCGCCAGCAGATGGTCGCCCGCCCGCAACACCGTGAGCAGCGTGGTGGACACGGCCGCCATGCCGCTCGCCGTGACCAGCGCGGCTTCGGCGCCCTCGAGCGCGGCGAGCTTGGCATGCAGCACGCGGTGGTTCGGCGTGTTGTTCAGGCGGATGTACTTGAGATCGTGATAGCTCTTGGCCCCGCTGTATTCGTAGGTCGAGGATTGAAAGATCGGCATGCCGACCGCGCCTTCGATGCGCGGCTCGGGCTCGCCGGCGTGAACCAGCTTGGTGTCGATGCCCAATGGGTTTTTTGCCATGACGGTACGTCCTCGGGATGGCGTCATGTTGCGCAGGACTCGTTGTCTCGTTCAACTTGCAGCCGGACCGCTGCGGGGTTAGGAGAAGCCGATGGAGGCTGCGCTCGGGCATCTGCGTATCCTCGATCTGTGCGATCTTCGCGGCGCGCTCGCGGGTCGCATGCTCGCCGACCTCGGCGCTGACGTGCTCAAGGTGGAGCCGCCGGGCGGAGAGCGGGGTCGGCTTCGGGCGCCGTTTGCCGGTGAACGGCGCTCGCCCGACCGGTCGCTGCCATTTCTCTTTCGCAACGCCAACAAGGGAAGCGTGGCGATCGATCTCACCGACCCTTCCGGTCGCGCTCGTCTCGACGAGCTTCTCGACCGAGCCGATTTGTTGCTCGAGAACTTCACTGCCGCCGATCGCACGCGACTCCGCCTCGATCCGGCCGCGGTGCGCGCGCGCCATCCGCACCTCGTGCACGTGGCGGTCGCTGACTTCGGGCTCACCGGCCCGCGCGCGGCCTGGACCGCCGAGCCGATCTGCGCGCTGGCCGCCAGCGGAGCGCTCTACACGGCCGGCCTCGCCGAGCTGCCGCCCTGCAACGCGCCGGGTCATCTCGCTCACGACTGCGCTTCGATCTACGCGCTGGCGGGGGCGCTCGCGGCACTCGCCGAGCGGGCGCGAAGCGGCCTCGGGCAAACCGTCGAGATCTCCGTGCAGGAAGCGGCGCTCGCGGGCTTGAATCCCTGGTCGATTCCGCTCGCCGACTACGCGCGGCGCTACCCCGTGCTGCCGATGCTGCTGCCGCGCAACGGCGACGGTCCGTACACGGTGCTGCGTGCTCGCGACGGGTATCTCCGTGTCCTGCCGGCCACGCCGAAGCAGTGGCACGGGATTCTGCGAGTGGCTCGGCAAGCCCGAGGCGCTGGCAGGTCCACACTGGGAGCAGGCGATGTACCGGCTCGCGAACCACGACGTCATTCGCCTCGTCGCCGCGGACGCGCTAGCGGAACGCGGACGCGAGGAAACGATCGAGCAGGGGCGCGGAGCGGGCTTCCCGATCGTGCCCTGCAACACTCCCGAAGAGTTCGTCGCGGAAGCGCAGACTCGGTCGCGCGGCTTCTTCCGCGCCACGGGATTCGCGCATCTCGAGTCGGCGCCGTTCGCGGCCCTGCCGTGCGATTTCTCCCGCACGCCCGTTTCTCTGCGTAGGCCGGCGCCGGCGCGACCCGGAAGCGAGGCGTATTTTCCGCCGCGCGAGCCGGGGGAGCGCCCAGGCCCGGACCAACCTCGCCCGCCACTCGACGGAGTGCTCGTCGTGGGGCTCACCTGCGGCGCCGTCGGGCCCGAAGCCTGCGGCCTGCTGCGCGACCTCGGCGCCGACGTAATCAAGATCGAGTCGCGCGCGAACTTGGATTTCTTGCGTCGCGTGACTCTCGACGGCGATCCCAACCACTCGTGGACCTTCAACGAAGAATGCCGCGGACAGAAGAGCGTGTGCCTCGACCTGTCGACCGCGCGCGGCCGCGAGATCGCGCGCGCTCTGTGCAAGCGCGCGGACGTGGTGATCGAGAACAACCGCGGCGGCGTGGCCGGCGCCTGGGGCCTCGACTACGACGACGTGGCACGGGTCAATCCGGCGGTCATCTACCTCTGCTCGCAGGGCTTCGGTCGCGGCGGCCCGCTCGGCGAGGCGCCTTCCTTCGGGCCGCTCAACTCGACGTTCGCCGGGGTCAACACTCTCTGGAACCATCCCGGCCGCGCCGTACCCGGCGGGCGTGTCGCTCAATCATCCCGATCACATCGCGAGCAAGCTCGGGGCGGTCGCGGTGCTGGCCGCGCTCGAGCACCGCCGGCGAACGGGAGAGGGGCAGCGCATCGACATGTCGCAAGCCGAGGCGGCGGCGTTCCTGATCGGCGAGACCTACTTGCTCCAATCGGCCACGGGTCGCCGCGCCTTGCCGGCCGGCAACGCAGCTGAAGATGCCGTGCCGCACGGGGTCTACCCGGCCGCAGGCTCGGACCGCTGGGTGGCCGTGGCGGTCACGGACGACGAAGCGTTTGGCCGGCTTTGCCGAGTGTGCGGATGGCCGGACGATCCGTCGCTGGCGACGCTCGACGGCCGCGTCGCGGCGCGCCCAGTGCTCGATCGGCGGCTCGCCGAGTGGACGGGATCGCGCCAGGCCGACGCCGCCGCAGCGGAGCTCCAAGCGGCGGGGATCTCGGCGATGGCGGTGCAAAACGGCGACGACCATCGTGCCGACGCCCATCTCGCGGCCCGCGGCGCCATCGTCACGATAGAGCACGGAGAGATCGGCGTCGAACGACACGCCGCCAACCCCATCCGTTTGAGCCGCACGCCGTTACCGGCGCCCGCGCCGGCGCCGCTGCTCGGCGCGGACTCGTACGCGGTGCTTTCGGAAATGCTCGGGCTGGACGCCGAGGAGATCGAGCGCCTGATCGCCTCCGGCGTCTGTTCGTGAGGACGGCTTAGCGCCTACTCGGCGCGGGTTCGCCGCCGGGCGACGATTCGAGCTTCGGCAGCCGTCCGCGCTCGCCGCGCATGATCCAGGGGAGCGCTCCCGCGGTGAGCGCCAGTGAAGCGAGAAGAATCCACACGAAGTCCTCGCGGTGAGACAGCACGAGCGCGAAGTAGACCGAATCGTTGAGGGAGGACGCGGCGACTTCGGCGAGCATGGTCAGTCCACGGGATCGCTCATGCGGGCATCTTGGCGTCGAGCGCCTGGAGCTCGCGGGCCGCGACGCGCTCGTAGCCCAGGGCTCCGATTGCGGCCGCGCTGGCGGCCGCTTCTGCGAGCTCGCGCTGGCGGCGGCCGGTGTCGCCCTGAACGGCAGCGAGCTCGGCGCGCGCGAGGTGGATCTGCGGGGTGTAGGACGGCTGGGCCGCCTGCCGAGCATCTTCGAGCGCGGCGTCGATGTCCGCGCCAGCCACCGCGCCCTCGGTGCGTAGCAGCACGCGCGCGCGCGCCAGCTGCACGTGACAGAGGGCGTTCTGCGAGCGCGCGATCTCGAGAGCTTGCGTGACGGTCCGCCGTCCGTCGGCGACGCGCCCGAGTGCGACGTACACCTCGGCGAGGTCCGCGAGCACGTAGGGCTCGAGCCATAGGACGGTACGGCTCTCGCGGGCGATCTTCAGCGCGTTTTCGAGAGCCGCCGCCGCCGGCTGCGCCTCGCCGCTCATGTAGTGCGAGATGCCGAGGCCTCGGTAGGCGAACGTCCGTGACAGCGCACTACCGAGCGCTTCGGCGATCCGCACCGCGTCGGCGGCGTGGCTCCTGGCGATCTCGCCGTCTCCGAAGCAGCGGGCGAAATAGCAGAAGAAGCCGTGCGCGAGGCTCAGGATGTCCGGCTCGTCGAGCTCGCGCGCGAGCTGGAGCGCGCGCTCGAGCTGCGCGCGCGCCTCTCCGAGACGCCCGAGCTCCGTCAGCAGGTTCGCCCCGAAATAGGCGAAAAACGCGTACGGACTGAAGCCGAGCGAGCCCTCGCCGAGCTTCGGGTCAGACGGTGGATCGCGCAGCACTTGCTGCGTCAGCTCGAGAGCATGCTCAGTCCTGCCCGCGAGGTCGTAGGCGTAGGCGAGCGTGACGCGGATCGCGAGCTTGAGCCCCTCGTCGCCGCAACGCTCGGCGAGCCGCAGCCCTTCCAGACTGTGCTCGATCGCCGCCTCCACGTCGCCCGACGAGCTGAGGGCGCCCGAGTACGCCGATTCCAGGCGCGCGAGCGCGTGGGTCTCGCCGAGCTTCATCGCCAGGTCGCGGCCCTCGGCGAAGAGCGTGGAGCTCTCGTTCTCGGGATCGCCGTGCCAGACTCCGAGCCCGATGATGTTGCCGCGCGCCGCCAGAGCTAGCGACATCGATTCGCGGGACTCCGGAAGGTTCGCCACGAGGTCGCGGAGCTTGCGCCAGTGGCGAAGCGCCTCGCCGAGGTTGCGCATCTCGGCCCACTCGGCGGCGCGCCGGGTCCAGCGCGCCGCCTCGAGGATCTCGCCCGCCCGCTCCCAGTGATGCGCCACCAGCCCCGCGACCGCATCGGCATCCTCCTCGGCGATCGACCTGGCGACCGCGGCGTGCACGGCGCCGCGTCGCTCCGAGAGCTGTGACTGATAGGCGACTTCCTGCGTCAACGGATGCTTGAAGGCATAGATCGCCTCGGGGAAGGAGCTCTCTTCGTAAACGAACTCGCCGGCGACGAGCGGTTGAAGAAGCGCCTCGAGAGCGCTCCGCGCAGTCCCCGATACCTTGGTCAGCAAGCGGAGCGAGAACTCCTTGCCGAGCACCGCCGCAGTCTGGAGGATCTCCTTCTCGCGCTCCGCCAGGCGGTCGATGCGCGCGGCGAGCACGGCTTGCACGGTCGAAGGCACGGCCAAGGTCTGCGGTTCGTGAACCAGGCGGTACGCGCCGCGGCGCCCTTCGAGCACGCCGGTTTCCGCGAGCGACAGCACGATCTCCTCGAGAAAGAACGGGTTACCGCCCGCGTGGGCCTCGATGCGCTCGGCGAGCGCTCGCAGCGAGGGGTCGGCGCCGAGCAGATCGCGTAGCAGCTCGGTCGCCGCGTCGGCGCCCAAAGGGGCGAGGGCGATCACCCGACAGTGGGACGCCTCGAGCCACGCGCCGTGGAACTCGGGACGGAAGTTCACGCAGCAGCAGCGTGCGCGTCCCGCGCACGGCTTCCGCCAGGTCGATGACGAACACCTCGCTGGCCCCGTCGACCCAATGAAGGTCCTCGACCACGAGCACCACCGGCTCCGCTTGGCTGCGCGCCGCCAGTATGCGCGCCATGAGCGCCCGCATCTGCCGCTGGCGCGATTCGGGATCGGCGCGCGGCGCCGGGCGTTGCGGATCGCCGATCCCCAGGAACTCGAACACGAGCGGCAGCTCGCCGCGCAACGTGTCGTCGAGCAGCACGAGCATGCCGGCGATCTTGCGCCGTGCCTCGGCCTCTCCGTCTCGCTCGGTGATGCCGAAGTACGCGCGCACCAGCTCCAGCACGCTCTGCATCGGTACGCTCTTGCCGTGGGCGACGCCGTGCGCCTCGAAGGCGGCAACGCCCCGCGCGCGGCAGCGGGTGAGAAACTCGTGGGTGAGACGGCTCTTGCCGACGCCGGCCTGCGCGACGAGGGCGACGACGTTGCCACGTCCGGCGAGCGCCGCTTCCAGAGATTCGTCGAGCAGGCGGAATTCTTCCTGGCGCCCGACGAACCGCGAGAAGCCCCGCGAGCGCGACACGTCGAGCCGCGTTCGCATCGCGCCGACTCCCGCGAGCTCGAAGACGCGAACGGGCCCGCGCACGCCCTTGATCGCGAACTCGCCGAGCTCGACGAGCCGGAAGTAGCCGTCGACGAGCCGTGCGACCTCCTCGGTGAGATAGACGCGATCGGGAGCCGCGATCTGTTGGATGCGAGCCGCCAGACCCACCGTTCGTCCCTGCGCGGTGTAGTCCATCCGCAAGTCGTCGCCGATCTTGCCGACCACCACCTCGCCCGCGTTCAGCCCCATGCGCACGGAGAAGCCGAGCCCGCGCGTGCGGCGAAGCTCCGCGGAGTAGCGCGCCAGGCTCTCGGACAGCGCCAGCGCCGCGTAGCAGGCCCGCTGCGCGTGGTCTTCGTGAGCGATCGGCGCTCCGAACAGCGCCATCACGCCGTCCCCGGTGAACTGGTTGATCGTGCCCTCGAAGCGATGGACGCCCTCCGCGAGGATCGCGAAGAAGCCATCGAGAATGCGGTGCCACTCCTCGGCGTCGACGCTCTCGGCGATGTCCATCGACCCCTGCACGTCGGCGAAGAGCACCGTCACTTGCTTGCGCTCGCCTTCGAGCGCGCTGCGGGAGTTGAGGATTCGTTCCGTCAGGTGTGCAGGCGTGTACGAGCGCACGTCGCGACCGGGGGGCGCGACGGCGCTTGCGAGCGGGCGCCCGCAGTTGTCGCAGTGCTTTTGTCCCGCGGGATTTTGCGCGGCGCAGCTCGCACACGCGACGGTCGTCCCGAGCGGTCGGGCGCACTCGCCGCAGAAGCGGGCCCCGGCGCGGTTTTCGAAGGAGCAGACGGGGCAGCGCATGGCGGACCTCGGCGCGAGAAACGACTACGATTATCGCCGGTTTCGCGGGTGGGGCAACCGGGTACTCGCGACCGCGCCGATCAGCGCAGGCGGAACGCCTTCATCTTCTTCTGCAGCATGACGCGCGAGATGCCGAGGGCGCGCGCCGTTCGCGACACGTTTCCGCCGTGGCGGCCGAGCGCGCTGGCGATGTAGCGGGTTTCGAACGTCGCGCGGGCTTCGCGAAGCGGCTCGATGGCCTCCGACGATGCGCCGGCTCGCTCGACGGAGATGACCGGCTCGGTCGTCGTGCGCGCCTCGACCGCGGCGCTCGAGGTCCTGAGCTTCGCCGAGAGCTCCGCGACGCCGACGTCTCGTCGTTGCGGGCGAGCGCGACGGCGCGCTCGATCTCGTTCGAGAGCTCGCGCACGTTGCCGGGCCAGTCGAAGCGGGCGAGCAGCTCGAGCGCCGCGGGGTCGATGCCGCGAATCCACTTCCGATGCCGCTCCGCCGCGCGGCGAGGAAGTGGTCGGCGAGCAGCGGGATGTCCTCGCGCCGCTCGCGCAGCGGCGGGATGCGGATCGGAAACGCCGCGAGGCGATAGTAGAGGTCCTCGCGGAAGCGGTGCGCCGGCGATCTCCGTCGAGAGAGCTCGCGGTTGGTCGCCGAGATCACGCGCACGTCGATCTTGCGCGGCCGCGTGTCGCCGAGCGGCACGACTTCGCCTTCCTGCAGCACGCGCAGCAGCTTCACCTGCATCGTCAGCGGCATCTCGCCGATCTCGTCGAGCAGGATCGTGCCGCCGGCCGCGGCCTCGAAGAGGCCGCGGTGGTCCTGGACGGCGCCGGTGAACGCGCCGCGCCGATGGCCGAAGAGCTCGCTCTCGAGCAGCGTCTCGGGGAGCGCGGCGCAGTTGATGGCGAGGAAGGGCCCCTCGGCGCGCGCGCTCGCCGCGGTGGATGCCGCGCGCGACGAGCTCCTTGCCGGTGCCGGTCTCGCCCTCGACGAGCACGGCGATCGGCGAGGCCGCGGCGCTCTCCATGAGGCGGAACACCTCGGCCATCGCGGCGCTGGTGCCGATGATCTCGCTGAAGCGATCGCGCCGCGCGAGGTCGCGACGCAGCGCCCCGACCTGCGTGCGCAGCCGCTCCTCCGATTCCTTGACCCGCGAATAGAGCCGCGCGTTCTCGATCGCCACCGCCACGCTCGCCGCGAGCGCCTCGAGGAACGCGAGATCCGCGTCGCTGAACGTGCCGCCGCCGCGGCGGTTGACGGCCTGGAGCACGCCGATCTGTCCGTGTGGAGAGACGAGCGGCACGGCCAGCAGCGCCCGCGTCGTCGCGCCGGTGTGGCGGTCGACGCCGCCGTAGAAGCGAAAGTCCGACTGCGCGTCGTCGACGCGTATCGACTTGCCGCTCTGCAGCGCGGCGCCGGCGATGCCGCGATCGGCCGGAAAGCGGAGCCCGACCAGCCGTCGCGCGACCTCCGGCTTCTCCTCGGCGACGTACGGGAAAGTAGAGCTCGTCGCGGTCGGCGTCGAGCAGCAGCACGGACACGCCTTCGGCGTCGAGCGCCTCGCGGCACTTCGAGGTGACGAGCGGGAGCAGCTCCTCGAGCTCGATGTGCGCGGCGAACGTGCGGCCGAGGTCGTAGAGTAGGCGGAGCCGTGCCGTATCGCCTGATTCGTTCACCTCGCGCTCGTTCACGGGTTCCAGGAGAGCGTTCCCGCTATCCAGTTCCCCGCCGAACTGCAACCCGCGACGCGCCAGGACGCGGCGGCAAAAGGATCAGAACACCTCGTCGCGTTCCCCGGAGGCGAACTGGGCGGCGCGGTCGGCGAGCTCGCCGGCCGCGATCAGGTGCTTTTCGCAGAGCAGCGCCTCGAGTGCCGCGAGCCACTGCCGGTAGTAGAGCGCGGCGGGGCTCGCGGCCGGATCACCGCCGCCGTCGCGGACGGCCGAGATCAGCCGTGTGCGGAACTCTTCCCAATCGAAGACTCCTCGTTCGGCGAGCCCGACCACCAGCCCGAATGCGCGGCTCTGCCACGGTTCGTCGAACACGAGCTCCCCGTTCCTGCGCGGCACGGCGGCGTCTCCGGTCAGGCGGTCGGGCTTGGAATCGGTCGCATGTCGCCCTCAGCGGCGGCTCGACGGTCGCCACGCCGATCATCGAGTCTCGCGTGACGAGCTTCGCGAGCTCTTCCTCGGCCATGCCCTCCGTGCCCTTGGGGCGCATCGGCAGGACGAGGTAGCGGATCTCCGCGCTCGAGTCCCACACGCGCACCTCGACCGACGGGTCGAGTGCCACGCCAAACTCGCCGAGCACCGCCCGCGGCTCCTTCACCATGCGCGAACGATACGGCGGGCTCTTGTACCAGGCCGGCGGCAGCCCGAGCACCGGCCACGGATAGCAGGAGCAGAGCGTGCAGACGACGACGTTGTGGATCTTGGCGGTGTTCTCGACGGCCACCATGTGCTCGCCTTGCAGCCCGCCGATGCCTAGCTCGCGCAGCGCCGCCGTGGCGTCCGCGAGCAGGTGCTTCTTGAAATGCGGGTCGCTCCACGCGCGCGCCACCGCGCGTCGCCCCGTTGAGGGGTCCGATGTCCTTCTCGTACGCCGATACGACGCGGTCGATCGCGTCGGAGGAGACACAAGCCCCTTCTCGAGCAGCAGGGATTCGACGGCGCGCACGCGAGCTTCGATCGGGGAAAGTGGTCGCGGATGATGACCGTCGTCGTCGTGATCGTGGCCGTCGCTCATCGTCGCTTGCCCTTTCGCTTGCGCCCGACGGCTCGAGGCCGCGGCGACCGCTTTGCTCGCCGCATCGGCGCGCGGCCGGCTCGAGATAGCTGTCCCAGAGGTCGACGTAGACGCGCCCGCGGCCCTCGGCGCCGTTCCCCCACAGCTCGGTGGCGTCGAACCCCACCGTGTAGAGCACCTCGGGGCACTCGCCGCGGCCATGCGCATTGGCGTCGGGAAAGATGAACTTCTCGTGCACGTGCTCGACCACGCCACGAGCGCCGCGCACGTAGCGGGGGCACCGGGTGTGTCCGGACGGGTTCATGTTGACCACCCGTACCACGGCGCCGGCGCGGTAGCGGGGCTTGCCCTTGCCGCGCGACGAGGGTGCTCCGGCGTGCGAACCGCGCCGGGCGAGGCCGTCGGCCAGCGCGGGGTTTGCGCGCTCGGGCAGCGCCGGCGGCTCGGCGCCGAACCAACTCGCGCAGGCGCGCCTCGATCTCCGCGGGCGTGATGCCGGCCCTTCTCCGCGAGAATTCGCTCCAGGCCCGCGAGCCAGTGCTCGTAGTACGTCGACCCGAGGTAGTGCGCGGGACTCATGCGCTCGATCGCGTGGCGGATCTCGTCGAGATTGTAGAACCCCTGCCCCATCGTGGCGAGCATCATGCCGAAGACCTGCCGCTCCCAGTCGGCGTGGAACACCGGCTCGTTACGCTCGCGGACGACCGGACCGAACCCGTCCATGCCGCCGAGGTCGTGCACACCGTTCATCGTCTGGCCTCATAGCGCAACCCGCGCCGTGATGCACAGGTTTCGATCGGCGCTCGCCTACTCAGAAGCGGTAGCGCAGCGCCACGAGCAGGTCGTTGTCCCAGAGCTGGATGTAATTGCCGTCTTCGTGGCTTGTCTCGTGCTGCACGTAGTAGTGAAACGCATAGCCGGCATCGACGTAGAGCGACTCGCTCAGCGCAAAGCGTAGAGTCGCAGAAAGGTCGACGTGGCTCTGCGAGAGGTCCACGGTTCCTCCTTCGCTGCGCAGGCTGTCGACCTGCGGCAAGTAACCGCCGAGCACCGTGCTGACGAAGCTCAAATGCTCCTTCAATGGGTAGTCGAACGTCAGGCCGAGCATCGGGATGGGAAGCTCCTGGGTCAAAAAGTCCTCCTTGACCGTAGCGGGAACACCGCCGGGATTGGCGCCGCTGCCGGACGCCTGGCTGCTCACAACCGAAGCGCGAGCGATCGTCTCGCCGCCGCCGCCTTGGCTGAGCGGAGAGAGCGTCCCATGCATCTTGTAAGTGAGGAACACGTAGGTGAAGCCGATGTCGCCGGCGATTCGGCCACCTTGGCCAATGTCCAGCAACCGATGCTCGTAGAGGGCGGTCAACCGGAAGAATTCCGGCCGGCTCTGGAGGTCGGTTCCGCCCTGGAGCGTCGCACCGTTGAAGAACACGTCGCTATCGAGGCGTGCGGTGCCGTACAGGAAGATCGTGTCGAAGTTGAGGCGAAAGCGAGAGCTGTCGCTGACCCGATAGGCTGCGCCCAGCGTCACGCGCTCCACCGTGTCGATCCCGAGATCATTGTGGAAGGACAGGTGCGTGCCCTGGATGTTATTCTCTCGAACCTGCACGTAGCCACGGGGCAGGCCGACCTCGCCCGCCAGCGAGAGCTCGAAACGGTCGCTGCGCTGCGGTGGCTCGTCTGCCGCCGCGAGTGGCCCGGCGAGGACGCCGAGAAGGGCCGCAATCCAGAGCTCGGGTGCGCGCATCGGTTCGGCCAATCCCAATGCACAGCAAGCCCTACGCCATGCATGCCGCAACGCGAGCGATGCGCTTCTCCGAGCCCCGTAGCGAGCGAGACTCTGCCGAGATCGGCAACGGGCTGCCGAGTCCGGCAGGGTCAGAGACCGTGCTTCTTGAGCTTGGTCCAGAGCGTGCGCTCGCCGATCCCGAGACGCGCGGCGGCCGCTGCCTTGTTGTCGTTGGTCTCCATGAGCGCGCGCAGAATGAGCTTGCGCTCGACCTCGCCGAGCGCTCGTTCGAGGTTGAGATCGACGGACGCCTCCGCGGGGGAGTCGTTCGGGAGCAGCGAGCGCAGGAGCGTCGGTGAGATCTCGCCGCCGCGCTCAGGACCGCGGCGCGCTCCATGACGTTGCGCAGCTCGCGCACGTTGCCGGGCCAGCGATAGCGCCTGAGCACCTCGGCGCCGTCCGGCGAGAGCCGCAGCGCCGGCTTCGAGCTCGCGCGAGAACTGCTCGAGGAAGGTGGCGGCCAGCGCGGGATGTCCTCCTTCCGCTCGCGCAGCGGCGGCAAGCGGATCTGGAAGACGTTCAGGCGGTAGTAGAGGTCCTCGCGGAAGCGGCCATCGCGAATCGCTTGGCGAGGTCGCGATTGGTCGACGAGACGATGCGCACGTCGACGGGAACCCGGCGGTTGGCGCCGACCGGCTCGATGACGCCCTCCTGCAGAACGCGCAGCAGCTTCGCCTGCAGCGGGTAGTCCATGTCGCCGATCTCGTCGAGGAAGAGCGTCCCCTCGTCGGCCGCTTCGAACTTGCCGACGCGCTCCGCGTGCGCGCCGGTGAAGGCGCCGCGTGCGTGCCCGAAGAGCTCGCTCTCGAGCAGCTCCGCGGGGATGGCGGTGCAGTTGAGCGGTACGAAGAGCTTCGCCGCGCGCGAGCTCAGGTTGTGGATGGCGCGCGCGACCAGCTCCTTGCCGGTGCCGGTCTCGCCGGTAATCAGCACCGCGCTCTTGGTCGGCGCGACTTGCCGGATGAGGTCGTAGACGGGCTGGATCGCCGGAGCGCGCCGACCAGGTCGCGAAAGCTTCCGCCGGCGTCGATCTGCTCGCGGTAGTAGCGGTTCTCGAGCTGATAGCGCGAAGCGCTCAGCGCCTTGCGGATGACGATCTCGAGAGCCTCTCGATCGAAGGGCTTCAGAACGAAGTCGAAGGCGCCGAGCTTCATGGCCTCGACCGCGGCGGAGATCGTTCCGTAGGCCGTGAGCATGATCACCGGCACCTCGGCGTCGATCGTGCGCAGCCGGCGCAAGAATTCCAGACCGTCCATCGGAGCCATCTTGAGATCCGTCAGCACGAGATCGATCTGCTCCTGCTGGAAGACCTCGAGGCCGGCGGCCCCGCCTTCCGCCGCACGCGACTCGAGGCCGATCTTCTCGACCAGGATCTGCAGCACGCGCCGCATGCGCGGCTCGTCGTCGACGATCAGGACTCGCTTCATGAATCCCTCTCCGCGGCCGGCAGCTCGACGCGAAACACGCTGCCCGTGCCGACCTCGCTCTGTACCGACAGGCGCCCGCCGTGCTCGCGAACCACACGTTGGACGAGCGTGAGGCCGAGGCCGATGCCGCCTTCGCGGCGTGTGAAGAACGGCTGGAAGATCTTCTCGCGCAGGTCCTCCGCAATCCCGGGTCCGTCGTCGCGGACCTCGAAGCCGACCCGACGCTCGCGCCGCGGCAGCCAACCGAGCACGACTTCGCTGCCGCTCGGCAAGAGCTGCACGGCGTTGACCAGCAGGTTGAGCGCGACCTGATAGATCTGCTCTTCGTCGCAGAGCGCCCGCGGATCATCTGCGTCGATGGCCCGGCGAATCGTCACGTCCTTGGTGCGCGCTTGCGGATCGACGAAGTCGGCCGCACGAGACACGACGGCCGCAGACGAGTGGGCTCGATCGCCAGCTCGCGCGGGCGGCCGAGATTGAGGAGCTGGTCGACCACGACGCCGAGGTGGTCGATCTCGTCGTGCATGATCTGGATGAGCTCGCGCGCTTCGGCGTCGCTCGAATCTCGCACCGGCGCCAGCAGCTGCACCGAGCTGCGCAGCACGCCGAGCGTCGTCCTCACCTCGTGAGCGACACCGGCGGCGAGCTCGCCGACGAACGCGAACTTGGCGGCCTCGAGGACCTCGCTCTGCGCGCGCCGCAGGTCGATCGCCATTTGGTTGAACGCCGCGGCCAGCTCACCCACCTCGTCGCGAGACGTGGTCGACACCACGGGGACCGCGGTCTCGCCCGAGGCGAGGTTCTTGGCTGCATCGGTGAGCTGACGCAGCGGTCGGGCCACACGGTCGGCGAGGGGCGTGGCGAGCGTGAGCGCGACGGCGAGCACCGCGGCGATGACGAACGCGAGGTTCCGCGTCATCGATCGAACCGGCGCCAGGGCCTTGGAGAGCGGCTGCGCGACGAGCAGCGTCCAGGGCGGGTCGCCCCCCGGCAGGCGCCGATATCCGACGAGGGCACGAGCCCCGTGGTCCACGACGAATCCCACTGCGGTCGGCTCACGCAGCTCCTCTTCGAGGGCAAACCGCAGGGCGCGAAGATCCGAACCGAGCGGAGTCTTGGTATTTGCGCGCAGCGCGCCGCCGATGACGACTCCGGAATCGTCCGCGACGAGGAGGTCGACGTCGAGGCCCATGTCGTGAAGGGACTCGGACATCTGGTCGAGATCCGCGGTCAGCCGCTGCCAATCGTAGAGCGCAGTCAAGCGGCCGAGCGGCGTTTCCGGGCTGTCCGGGTCGGGAATCGCGACGGAGACCTCGAGGGCCTGTGTTCCATCCGGTAGAATCAACAGCCCACCGAGCGCTGGCTGACGGTCTCGCGCGGCGCCTGCCGATGTTTCGTTTGCACCCTGCCGACCCGGGGCCGTCGCGGCGATCACCCGCCCTTCGAGATTGCTGACCCGCAGCTCCAACAGCGAGTCCTTGGCGTTCTTCAAGTTGAGAAGAAACGCCGCGATCCGCTTGTCGAGGTCGCCGATGCGGATCTCGCGCATGAGGTCTTGCCTCGCGAATGTGCCGAGCTCGGCGCGCTCGCGGGCAAGCGTACGCGCCAGAGAATCCGCCGCGGTATGGGCCGCCTCAGCGAGTTGGCGACCCACCGCTTCGGTCAGGGCGGTGCGCGAGCTCGAGATCAGTGCAACCCCGAGGACCGCTCCCGGCACGACGATCAGCAGCAACGAGAAAAGCAGCAGCTTCGTCCGCAGCGACCGCATGCCCGCAAATATCGGAATCAGAAGCCCTCCCCCTGAGCAGTTGACGATTTTGTCGGTCTCCTCGTGCCAAGCTCGAAAAGCATGGACCGTGCCCATAGCTCTGAGGCAATGTTCGACGTCTAACAAGACAACAACGTTGTTGACTTACCATCTTGGCGGTGGAATCACCCGTCCATGTCGATTCCCGCACCCGCCAGTCCGAGTCCGAACCCACGCCGGCGAGGCGTACGTGCCACCTACGAAGCGATCCTCGATGCCGCGGAAACGGTGATGGCACAGTGCGGCCCCGCCGGACTGAGCGTATCGGAGGTCTCACACCGAGCAGGGATCAATCGCACGACCGCCTACCAGCATTTTCGCACGCGTGAAGAGCTCATGGCCGCCGTCATCGGCCGGCGTTCGCGCGCGGTCAAGCGCATGCTCGAATCTCGGATTCCGCTGGGGGAGCGGATCGACCAGATGGCGGAGCTGTGCTTTCGTCGGCCAGAGATCGCGCGGCTCATGCTCTTTCACCTGCTCTCCGAGGTCGAGGTGACGGAGGACGAGGCCTGGCGGCACTTTGTCGAGAGCGTGGCGGCTCTCGCCGCGAGCGACCGAGCCCGCCCCGCGATCGATGCGGAGATGCTCGCCAGCATCCTGCTCGGCGCCGCGCTGGTTTGGTCGATTCTCGCTCGACGCCCCCAGGCCGGCGCGGCGGGGGCCGTACGCCAGGCGCCCGCCCGCTTCGCGCGCGAGCTGAAGCGCGTGCTGGCATTCGGTGTCCTGCGGCCGGAGGCGTGGCCGGACCTCGTTGCTTCGATCGGCGCCTGAGATCGCGTAGCGATTTCGGCATGGAGAATGCCGCAGCAGGGCTATGCGCCGCAGCCCCGAGAATGCACGTCACGCTCGTCGGAGAGCCGAGCTAGCCTCGCTCCATGACTTCGCCGTCGTGGCCAGCAGAATCATCGCTCCGCCCACGAGCGACCAGGGGCCGGGCCGCTCCGCGTGCACGAGCCACGCCCACACCGGGTTCAGCACCGGCTCGAGGAGCAGCAAGAGCGAAGCCTCGAGCGCCGTCACCGATCGCAAACCGCGCGTGAGAAAATAGTACGCGAGAGCGATCTGGAAGACGCCGAGATAGAATAGGATCGCGACGTCGCCGAGCGAGGCCCGAATCGGCAGCGCGGCGGGAAGGCAGGTGACGAAGGCGATGAGGTTCCCGCAAGCGACGGCCGTCTCCACCGACGCGCCGCCGCTTCCCGGGCGCGCCATCCAACGCAGTCCGAGCGCGGTTGCGGCCCAGAAGGCGCCGGACAAGAGCGCCAGTGCATTGCCGAGCATCGGCTGCGGAGCGCTTTGCGAGCGCGCCGGGGCGTCGACGAAGAACAGCGACAAGCTCGCCCCCAGCACGCAGAGATAGACGAGATCACGCGGGCGCACGGGCTCGTCGAGCAGCAGCGGGCCGGCGAGTACCAGGTAGAGGGGAGAGGTGTACTGGAGGAATATCGTGTTCGCTGCCGTGGTGAGCTTGTTGGCGGCGACGAAGAGAACCATCGTCGCCGCGTAGCAGAAGCCGACCGACAGCGATCGGGCGGTCCAGCGCGCGCGGCTCCGCGGCAAGATCACCAGCACCGCGAAGAATGCGATCGCGGAGCGAAAGCCCGCGACTTGCCAGCTCGACAGCGAACTGGCCTTGATGGCGGCCCCGCCCGTCGAGAACAGCAGCGCCGCGGCCAGTACCTGGAGCCTGGCGACGAGCTCAGCGGGCACGCAGCTCTTCCATCTCTTCGAGCGTGCGCGGCCAGTCGTTCTTCATGAGCCGCGAAAGCGAACGATCGGCGAGCAGCCTTCCACCGGTCTGACAGCGCGCGCAGTAGTTGGTCTCGTTCTCCGCGTATGTGATGCGCTGCACCGGCGCTCCGCAGTCGGGGCAGGGAAGACGGTAGCGGCCGTGAACGGCCATGCCTTCGCGGAACGCGGTGACCTTCTCGGGGAAACGCGTTCCCGTTTCGCGGCGCAGCCGTTCGACCCACTCGACGAGCGTCGCCTTGGTGGCTTCGAACAGCCGCTCGATCTCGCGATCGTCGAGCTGTCGTGTCAGCTTCACGGGCGACAGCCGAGCGCGATGCAGGATCTCGTCGGAGTACGCGTTGCCGATGCCGCTCACGAGGCGTGGGTCGGTGAGCGCACGCTTCAAGGTATGGCTCTCACGGACCAGCGCGGCGCGGAAGCCGGCGCTGTCGGTGTCGAAAATCTCCACGCCCCCTGGGTCGTGCGCTCGCAACGCTTCTTCGCCGCGTACGAAATGCAGCGAAGCGCGCTTCTTCGAGCCCGCCTCGGTGATGAGCAGCGTGCCGTTCTCGAATTCGAGCGCCGCGAGGCCGAGCTTGCCGGCGATCTTGGCGCCCCGCGCCCGCCAGCGGAATCGGCCGGCGATCATGAGATGGAAGACGAGGAACGACGCGTTCTCGAGCCCGACCACGATTCGCTTGCCGAGCCTGGAGAGTGCGACCACTCGCTTGCCCTCCGCCTCGCGGATCGGAGGATCCACCGAGCGCAGAAAGAACGGGCTCGCCAGGCGCAGGCGCTCGAGGCGCTGGTGGAGTATGAGCCGCTCGAGATGCTCGAGGTAGACGGTGATGTCCGGGTACTCGGGCAAGGGAGGAAATCCTGACACCGTCGGCGCGGCGTCTCAATACGATTGCACTGGGCCCGCGCATTGCTATGCTGTCCGGGATGAACGCCGCGACGCGTCTCTTCTATCTCCGGATCGTCATGGTCGCCACCGGCGCGTTTCTCACGCTCGTCTTGCCATTCATGTTCGACCTCTGGCCGAGCGGCTTTCGCTGGGCACACCCGTCGCTACATCCCGCCTACGAGCGGATGATCATCGCCGTCTACTTCGCGCTCGGGGTCTGTCTGCTGGTAGCGGTGCGCGATCCGGAGCGGCACGCAATCTTGCTGGACTTCACGATCCTCTCGAGCATTCTGCACGCGGCGGTGATGACCTACGATTCCTTCGTGCAGGAGCACGAGATGCTCCACCTCGTCGGCGACGTGCCGATCCTCTTCGCGCTCGCCGGTGTGCTGATCTGGCTTCACCCGCGCCGCTGGCCGACCGTCGAAGCGCTGACCGGCGTGATGACTGATCCGCCGCGGCCCCTCTAGCCGCCTCGTCGCCACCAAGCAGGGAGCGCCGTGCGAGCTAGCGAGACGAGCTCGTAGCTCTCGTCGCTCATCGAGCGCCCGCTGCGACGCGACGACCATCGCGAAGCTCGTCGGATGCGAGGTCGCGGGTCGTCGTGAAAGTGAAGGTTTCTCAGGCCGTCTTCTTCTCGATGAACGCCCCGAGCTTGTCGATCGCTTGCTTGCCTTCGTCGAGCATCGGCGCGAACAGCTGCCAGACGTGAATCATTCCTTCCCAGGGATCGTAGCTGACCTCCACGCCCACTTTGCGCGCACGCTCGGCGAGTCGCGAGGCGTCATCGAGCAGCGTCTCGGCGGTGCCGACCTGGATGAGCAACGGCGGCAGGCCGGAGAGATCGGCATAGAGCGGCGCAGCGAGCGGGGTGCGCGGGCTCTTGCCGCCGAGATAGAGCGCGGCGAGCTCGAGCGCCCCTTCCTTCTGCACCATGGGATCGACGGCGGCCTTGCTGGTCATCGATTCGCCGAGGCACTCCAGATCGATCCACGGCGAAAGGCACACACCCGCGGCGGGCAGCTTCTCGCCTTTGTCGCGCAGGGCGACCAGCGTGGCCACGACGAGACCGCCGCCCGCCGAATCACCGGCGAGGGCGATGCGCTTCGGGGAGATCCCTTGCTGGAGCAGCCACCGATAGGCGGAGACGGCGTCGTCCACGGCCGCCGGATGCGGGTGTTCGGGCGCGAGCCGGTAGTCGAGCACCAGAACGCGAGCCTTGGCCGCGCGCGACACGCTCGCCCCGAGCGCGCGATGCGTGTTGATCGAGCCGATCACGTAGCCGCCGCCGTGCAAGTAGAGAACGGCGCGGTCGGCCGCGGCCCCGGGCGCGCTCAACCATTCGGCCTTGACGCCTCCGGCGGTGACGGGCTCGCGCTTGACGTCTTCCGGCACCGGGAACATCGCCCCCATCTGTTCAAAACCGGCGCGCACCGCCTCGATCGACGGCTGCCCGAGGACCGGATTGGCCTTGAGCTGCTGGATGAGCACTTCGAGTTGTTGCTGCGACATGGCTCTCTCTCCCTTCTGTTTTCGCCTTCAGTCGCCGCGGGACTTCGCCGCCATACGGGTTTCGCGAAGCGCTCGGATGGCCGCGGCGAGCTCGACGCCCTCGTATAGATGATCGAGCGTGTAGGTTTCAAACTGGAAGAGCGCGAGCAGGACCGCGCAGCGCCGCCGGGTTGTCAGCGCCACGGAGGCGTGGTTCAACGAACGCTGCCATGCAACGCGTGCAGGAAGAGCCCGTGCGCTTCGCCAGCGGGCCCCTCACGCTCGAGGGTTGCGCCGCGGCGCCGCCGGGGGCCGCGCGCGCCACGATCGTCTGTCATCCCCACCCGCAGTACGGTGGCGACATGGACAGTTCGGTCGTGACGGCCGTCACCCAGGCGCTCGCGGCACGTGGCGTCGCCACGCTGCGCTTCAACTTCCGCGGCGTCGGCGCGAGCGAGGGAAGCTACGGCGGTGGCCCGGGCGAGGGCGACGACGCACGCGCCGCCGTAGCCTGGATGCGCGAACGCTCGCCGCAGGCGATCCTCTGCCTCGGAGGGTACTCCTTCGGCGCGATCGTCGCGCTGCTCGCCGGGCATGATGCCGTCGAGGTCGATCGGCTGTTTGCGATCGCGCTCCCGGTATCGATGTTCGAGGCTGCTCCCATCGCCGCCTCGCGCAAGTCGAAGCTCTTCGTCGCCGGCGATCACGACGCGTACTGCCCGTTGCCCGCGCTCGAGACGCTCGTCGGGCGCCTCTCTGGCGAAAACCAGCTCGTGCGTCTCGCCGGCGCCGACCATTTCCTCTTCGGTCACGAACAGCGAGTCGCCGAGGCCGTCGCGCGCTTCGCGGGCTAGCAACTCGCGGCGGCGGCGCTACGCATCCACCTTCACGCCGTGCCAGAACGCGACGTAGCCCTGGATGTTGCTCGCGGCGGGCTTGGTTTGCGGATAGTACCAGGCGGCGTCTTTGTTGACTGCGCCGTCCACGACGAGATCGTAGTAGCTGGCAACTCCCTTCCACGGACAGGTGGTGTGCGTCACGCTCTCGCGGAAGTACTCGCGGCGGATGCTGTCCGGAGGGAAGTACTGATTTCCCTCCACGGTCTCGCAGCGGTCGCTCTCGGCGAGCACGGCTCCGTTCCAAGTCGCTTTCGGCATCGTCTTCTCCTTCACACGCCGAACAATCTCCGTGTGGCGAGATCCGCGCCCGCGCGCAGCGCCTCGAGCTTCTTCCACACCACCTCTTCGGCCACCTCGCCGAGGCCCGCCGCCGTGTCGAATCCGCAGTCGGTGCCGGCGAGCACGCGTCGGGGCTCGCCGACGGCTGCGGCGGCGCGCTCGAGCCGATCGGCGATCACCTCGGGGTGTTCGACGTAGTTGGTGGTCGTGTCGATCACGCCCGCGATCAAGAGCCAATCCTTCGGCAGCGGATGGCGCCGCAGCGCCTTGTGCTCGTGCTCGTGGCGCGGGTTGGCCATCGACAGCACCAGAGCGCCGACTCGCGCCGCGTAGAGGCGATCGAGCAGGTCGTCGAGCGGCACGTCGTGGTCGTGAGGCCCCTCGTAGTTGCCCCAGCAGACGTGCAGGCGCACGCGATCGGGAGGCACGTCGCCGAGCGCGTGGTTGATCGCGGCCACGTTGAGCTCGACGTACTCGAGGAACTCGGCGAGCGGGCGATCGGCGTAGGATGTGTGCCGCTCCATCGCCAGGTCGGGAGCGTCGATCTGCAGCACCAGTCCGTGGGACACGATCGCGCCATACTCGATGCGCAGCGCTTCGGCGACCGCCAGGACGTAGTCGCGGTAGCTCGGATAGTGCTCGTTCAGCATCGCGGAGGCGATGATGCCCGGCGACGCCGCGGTCGCGAACGCTTCGCCGAACCGGCCCTTGGCGGCGGCGAGCAGACGAAGGAAATCCGCGCACTCCCCGTCGATCGGAGCGCGATCGGCGTGGCGCACGTCGCCGATGGCCTTCGGCGCAGCGAGCAGGTTGACCATCGTGCGGGAGAGGTCGCGGAACTTCATCTCCGCGAAGCTCGGGTACTCGACGATGTCGCGCATGATCGGCCGGCGGCTCTCCCCGCCGAACCCGCTCATGCGGTGCTGCACGTAGGTGAAGAAGCTCTCGCGCGGCTGTTCCCCGTCGTTGCCGACGTCGATGCCGGCCGCGAGCTGGCGGTCGATCACGTGGCGCGTCGACTCCTCGACCGCGCGCCGCAAGTGCTCGGCGTCGACCGGCTCGCGGCGCGACAGCCGTGCGAACATCTCGACCAGCGCCTTGGGCCGCGGCAGGCTCCCCGCGTGGGTGGTGAGGACTCGCGACTCGCTCGCCAGCATCCATAGACGATGGCCCGAACCATGAGTCGTTGCAACGAGCCGCGAGAAGGCCCGATGGTGTGCGCTACGATGGGAGCTATCTCAGGCGCCGGCGAGCGCAGCCGGTCATGGCACAACATCTCACCCGAGGCTTGGCTCTTCGCTCTGGCGCTGACCCTCTCGTCGGCCCTCCTCTTCGTCATCGAGCCGATGCTCGGCAAGCTCGTCCTGCCCTGGCTCGGCGCGACGCCGGCGGTGTGGACGACTTGCATGCTGTTCTTCCAGGCCGCGCTGCTCGCCGGCTACGCATACGCGCACGCCGCCGCCCGGCTCGGCCCGCGGCGGATGGCGCTCGTGCACGTGGTGGCGCTGGCAATCGCCGTGACGACGCTTCCGGTGACGCTCGACGCGCGTGGCGCGACCACGACTCAGTCCACGCCGGTGACGTGGCTCCTCGGTGCGCTGGCTCGCTCCGCGGGGCTGCCATTCCTGCTCGTGGCGGCCACCGCGCCGGTGTTGCAGGTCTGGTTCGCGGCGCTCGGTACACGGGGATCCCAAGATCCATACTTCCTCTACGCGGCGAGCAACTTCGGAAGCCTCGCCGGGTTGCTCGCGTATCCGTTCCTGGTCGAGCCGACGTGGACGCTCGCGGAGCAAAGCCGCCTTTGGGCCTTCGGCTATCGGGTGCTCGTCGCGGTCGTGGTCGCTTGCGCCTGCATGCTCTGGGGCAGACGCCGGCCGGCGCCGGCTGTCGAGAGCCGTCGCGCAGAGGCGGGCGACATCGATGTTGCCCGCCGCACGCGCTGGGTAGCCCTCAGCTTCGCTCCTTCGAGCCTGATGCTCGGCGCGACCACCTACATCACCACGGATCTCGCGGCGATGCCGCTGCTGTGGGTCGTGCCGCTCGCGCTCTATCTGCTGACGCTGGTGCTGGCGTTCTCGCGTCGTCAGCCGCTACGCGCGTTGTTCTCCGGGCGCGCGGTCTGCCTCGTATCGCTGCCGCTCTTGGTTGCGATGCTGACCGACGCGGCGAGCCCGGCGGCGGTACTATTGCCTCTTCACCTGCTCGCGCTCTTCCTCGGCGCCGGGTCGTGTCACGTCGCGCTCGCCAATGACCGCCCTTCCGCGGCTCGCCTGACCGAATACTATCTCTGGGTCTCGCTCGGCGGCGTCCTCGGCGGACTTTGCAACGCCGTCCTCGCGCCGCTCGTCTTCCAGGGTGTGACGGAATACCCGCTGGCCATCGTGCTCGTCTGCCTGCTCGGGCGCGCCGGACCGAGGCCGCGGATCCCGTGGAAGGAGGTCGCGCTGGCGGCGGGGCTCGCGGCGCTGATCGTCGTCGCTTCGCTCGGCGCTCGCGCGCTCGGCGTGTCTTCGAGCCGCGTCGTGCAGCTCGCCATCTACCTAGTCCCGGCGCTTCTCTGCTACTCGTTCGTGGAACGCCCTGTCCGCTTCGCGCTCGGGCTCGGCGCGATCGTCGTCGCCGGCCTGCTGGCGCCGCTCAGTCCCTCCCTGCTCATCCACGCGGAGCGAAACTTTTTCGGCGTGTTGCGTGTCACGGACGATCGCATCGAGCGCTTCCACGTGCTGGTGCACGGCAACACGATCCACGGCCGGCAAAGCCTCGATCCCGGGGATCGACTGGAGCCGATGTCCTACTATCATCGCCGCGGCCCGCTCGGGGAGGTGTTCACGGTCCTCGACGACTCGTCGCCGTCGAGCCGAGTCGCGGCGGTCGGTCTCGGAGCCGGAGTCATGGCGGCGTACGCGCGGCCTGGCGACCAGTGGACGTTTTACGAGATCGACCCGGGTGCGATCGCGATCGCCCGCGACGAGCGCTACTTCACGTTCCTCAGGGACTGTCACGCGGCGGCGCTTACGATCGTCCCGGGCGATGCGCGCATGCGGCTGCGCGAGGCGCCGGAGCGAGCCTATGACCTGATCGTGCTCGACGCCTTCAGCTCCGACTCGATCCCGGTTCACCTCGTCACCCGCGAGGCGCTCGCACTCTATCTCGAAAAGCTCGCGCCCGGGGGCCGCATCGCGCTTCACGTCTCGCACAGACTGCTCGATCTGCGCCCGGTGCTCGGTGCGCTGGCCGCCGAGCGGGGGCTCGTGGCTCGGGTCGCCGAGGATCCGCCCGGGAAAGCGCTCGCTCGCGGGCAGGACTCGTCGCGCTGGGTCGTGATGGTGCGCAGCGACGGCGATCTCGGCGCGATCGCCGCCGACCCCCGCTGGCAGCCGTTGCCTACCGCACCGGGCGCGAGGCCTTGGACGGACGACTTTTCGAACCTGCTCGGCGCGGTAGATTGGCGGGCGCTCGGGCGACAGCTCGCCGACGCGGCGACGCGGGTCGACTGAGGTGAGTCAGGCGGAGGGCCAATCCGGGTGCCACGGGCGCTCACGCTCGAAGGCGCGCGCCGCTTGCAGCACCAGATCGTCGCGGTGTCGCGGGCCGACCAGTTGCATGCCGATCGGCAGACCGGCACGCGAGCGCCCGACGCGCACCGTCGCCGCCGGATGCCAGGACAGATTGAAAGGGATCGTGAACGACGCCACGCTGAGCGCGATCTGCGGGCGCCCTTCGGTCTCGGCGGGGAACGGGCCGCGCGCAGGCGGTGGATCGTAGGGCACGGTCGGCGTGACGATCAGGTCGAAGCGCTCGAAGGCGCGTGCACACCATTCGTTCAGGAGCGAGCGCAGACGAGCGCCCTCGCCCCACAGCTCCGGCGTCATCGCCCAGCCCGCCCGAACCGTCGCGAAGAAGGCGCGGCCGAAATCAGGCTCGCGGGCCGGAAGCAACGGGTGGAGCTGCGAGGCGAGCTCGAAGCTGCCGAGCACCCCCCATTGGGGTCCGATCATCGGCGGCCCGTCGGGCAGCGGGCTCAGCCGATGGCCGAGCGACTCGAGCACCCTCGCTCCTGCCTCGACTGCCGCGGCCACGTCCGATTGCACGACGGCATAGCCGAGATCGGGCGAGAACCCGACGCGAAGCTTTCCGCTGAGCGGGGCGCGCACGGCCTCGAGGTACGACAATCCGGGGTGCGGCAAGCTGTTCGGGTCGTAGGGCGAGGGGCCGACTACCTGATCGAGGAAGAGCGCCGCATCCTCTACCGTCTTGGTGAGCGGTCCATAGACGGCGGTGTCGCCGTAGCTCCAATGGTTCTCCGGTCCGAGCGGGACCCGACCGAACGAGGGCTTGAGGCCGAAGGCGCCGGTGAAGCTCGCCGGGATGCGGATCGATCCACCGCCGTCGCTGGCGGTGACCAACGGCAATACCGAGCCCGAGAGCGCCGCGGCCGACCCGCCGCTCGATCCGCCGGGGGTGCGCTCGAGATTCCAGGGCGAGCGACTGACGCCGTGGACGAGGTTCTTGGTGATCGCGGTGAAGCCGAACTCGGGCGTGTTGGTCTTGCCGACCACGATGGCGCCGGCGGCGCGCAGCCGCTCGACCTGCGTGGAATCGCGCGCCGCCACGCGGTCCCTGAACGGAATCGATCCGTGCGACGTGACGAGGCCGGCGACGTCCTCGAGATCCTTGACGCCGAGGGGAATACCCTCGAGAGGGCGAGCCTCTGCCGCGCGCGATGCGCTCGCCCGCCGCGCGCGCGTCGGCCAGGAGGTCGGCGCGCTCGCGCTGCGAGACCACCGCGTGGAGCGTGTCGCGGGTCGCGTCGATGCGCGACAGCGCGAGCTCCATGAGGTCGACGGGCGAGAAGGCGCGCGCACGGAGCGCGATCGTCAAGTCGACGAGGGAAGCGGCGCGGAAGTCGGCGAGCGTCACCATTTCAGCGAATGCCGGCGCTCGGCCGCTCGTACACCGCGGCGCAGCGAGAGCTCTCGTCTCCACGCGCCGCATCTTCATCGACTGACCCGCGCCGCGCAACCGGCGCCCGTCAAGTGAGCGCTGGAGGGGCGACTTTCGCCGGGATCTCTGGGGGCGCTTCCTTGGTGCCGAGTGGGCTGGCCGGTGCGACGACGGCGAGTCGCTCGAGCAGCAGGTAGGCGGGCGCAGCCGCCAGGAAGAGCACCGCGGAAACCAGCCAGGCCGCCGGGATGCCATGGTCTCTCGCCACGAAGCCGATGGCGATGAGGCCGGCCCCGCCGCCGAGCGTGCCGACCATCGAGCGGATCGACAGCACGGTGGCGCGACGATCGGCGGGGACGTGCTCGTTCATCCACGCCTGCAACACCGGCTCGGTCAAGCCGAAGCTCACCTCCTGGAGCAGCCAGCCCGCCAGCGCCGGAACCAGCGTGGCCGCAAGCGCCGCGAACGCCAGCGAGCCCCCGCGCCACAGCGCGGCGAAACAGAGCACGCGGCTGCGGCGTACGCGCGCGAGCAAGCGGGGCAGCACGGCGCTGCCGGCGATCGCGGCGAGGTTCAGCGCGACCCACAGCCAGCCGACGATCCACACGCCCTCGCCGGAGAGCTCGATCATGCGTTGCTGCCAGAGCATGTGAGCGGGGATCGCGGCAAAGAACGAGGCGCCGGTGAGCGCGCAGACCAGCACCAGAACCGGCACGCCGCGGACGGCGCGAAAGCCTTCACCCATGAGCGTCACGAAATGGCGCCGCGGCGCGCCCGCCGAGACCGAGCGCGGGCGCTCGCGCATGACCGCCGCGCCGACCACGCCGGTGGCGGCGAACCCCGCCGCCGCAACCCACCAGGGGAGCGCGAAGTCGACGGCGGCGAGATACGCGCAGACGAGGCCGCCGAGGATCATGCCGACCCGTGCCAGGATCTGCGCACGAGCGAAGAAGCGATCGACCGGCCGATCGTCGCCCTCGTCGCGCATGCCGTCGATCGCCCAAGCGTCGAGAGCGCCGCTCGCCAGCGTCGTGCCGATCCCGTCGATCAGCTCGGCGACCAAGCAATCGGTGAAGTTTTCGGCCACGGCGTACAAGCCGAACGCCACCGTGCGCAGCGCACACGAGAGCAGGAACGACGCCTTGCGGCCGACCAGATCCGCGGCGGCCCCGGTCGGCACCTCGAACACGAAGACGATGATGAGGTAGGTGGCGAGCACGAGGTTCACTTCGAGCGCATCGAGCCCGCGGCTGCGCAGGAACAGCGGGTAGATCGGCGCCACGAACCAGGCCCACAGACTGTAGAGCCCGAAGACGAGGTAGTATGTGCGCTCGGTGCGGGTCATGGAGAACCCGCGAGCGTAACCCCGCCCGTGCGTCGAAGCAAACGCCGCCGGCCGACTGCCCGATCAGCCGAGAGCGGCGATCGCCAGATCCGACAGCCGCCCGAAGCGCTCCGCGCTCCGGCCCTCTTCGAGAAGTCCCGCCGTCAAGCAGACGAACGTCAGCTCGCGGGCGGGATCGACCCAGAAGACCGTCGAGCCCGCGCCAACGCCGCCGAACGTGCGGGGCGACGCGGTGAGGCCGAACCAGTGCGGGAACGTGCCCTCGCCGCGCAGGAAGAAGCTGAGGCCGAGATAGGCGGGGAAGTCGCCCCAGCCGTACATCTCGCGCGCGTAGTCGAAGAGGTCGTTGCCCATCGCGGCGGTCTGGTTGGTCGTCGCGAGATCGACGATCGCAGGCGACAGTACGCGCACACCGTCGAGCTCGCCGTCGCGACGCAGCATCTCCGCCCAGCGGAACATGTCGGAGGCGGTCGAGACCGCGCCGCCGCCGGGTATTTCGGTCGTCTCCTGGAGGAGCTCGTTGAAGCCCTCGAGCACGGGGGCGTCGAAGAGCCCTTTGGTGCGATCGCGCACCACCACGGGCACGCGTCGCGCCGCGAGGTCCGGGCGCATGCCGAGCGCCGTGTCCTTCATGCCGAGCGGCTTCAGGAAGTCTTCGGCGAGGATCTGGCGATAAGGCCGCCGGCCGCCGTCGAGGCGGCGCACGATCTCGGCGAGAATGGCGTGAGCGGTGAGCGGGCTGTAGCGCACGCGCGACCCGGGCCGCGCCTCGAGCGGATGCTCGCACACGGCGGCGACGACGGCCGCGAGGTCGCCGATCTGCTCCGGCGGAACCGCCGGAAAGCCGGACGACATGCCGCCGGTGTGCGAAAGCAGGTTGGCGATCGTCACACGCTGCTTTCCGCGCACGGCGAACTCCGGGATGATTTCGCCGACCGGCGTGGTGAGCGCGATCTCGCCGCGATCGACGCGCGCGAGCACGGTGACGGCCGTCAGCGCCTTGGTCACCGAAAACAGGCAGAAGACGTCATCCTTGCGGGCGCGCCGGCCGCCCACGCGCTCGGCGAAGCCGATCGCCTCGTGGAGCGCGACGGTGCCTCGGTGCGCGAGCAGCACGACGGCGCCGTCGTATTGCTCGCGGGCGACGTCGTGCTCGATCGCCTGCACCAGTCGGTCGAGCGCCTTGCGGTCGAGCGTCGAGGTCTCGGTCCCCATCGGTCGTCTCCCTTCGATCAGCCCGCCTTGGCTTTGCGCTCGGCGGGACGATACAGCAGGTCCTTCTCCAGTAGGTAGGCGAACTGCAGGCGGAACTCCTCGACCGAGATGCCGCACACCGCGGCGAACTTGGCGAGCTCGTGGGGATCGTCGAAGTCCGTCTGGTTGAGGCGCAGCATGTAACGGCGGGCGATCGAGTAGTACTCCGAAGCGACGTCGACCATGCGCACGCGCGTGCGGCCGGTCTCGGGATCGATGATGTTCTTGAAGTAGAGCGGCACGAAGTGCCCCTCCTGGATCGACACCATCGCCGCGTTGCCGCCGTCGAGCATGAACTGCGCGGCGCAGAAGCCGAGATCGCGCGTGTACTCCATGTCGAACGGGATCGGATCGGCGCAGCGCAGCTCGTAGCCGATCTCCTTGTCGGCGATGGTGACGCGGATGCCGAAGCCCTTGAGGCGCGCCTGCACCTCGCGCTTCAGGATGTCGCCGAAGTCGATCTCCGCCAGCCGGATGTGCCCGTGCGCGTCGCGCTCGACCGACTCGAGCGCCTCGAGGTCGCGCTGCGTCGAAGCGCTCGAGCAGGCCCTCGGCGATCACCGCGACCCCGTCCGTGCGCCCGTAGGCCAGAGCGCTTGACGATCGCGCCGACCAGGATGTCGACGACGTGGCGCGAGGCGGATCGAGGCCTCGGCGAACTCCTCGCCGACGATGGTGAGCGTCGCGCCCGCCGCTTTGCCGATGCCGAGCGCCAGATGACCGGCCTTGCGGCCCATCGAGATCACGAAGTACCAGCGCGAGGTGGTCTTGGCGTCCACCATGAGGTTGCGGACGATCTCCACGCCGACGTCGCGAGCGGTCTGATAGCCGAACGTCGGAATGCCGAGCGGCAGATCGAGGTCGTTGTCGATCGTCTTCGGCACGTGCACCACGTGAATGCGCCCGGCGGCGGTCTCCTCCACCTTCATCGCGCTGTAGGCGGTGTCGTCGCCGCCGATGGTGATGAGCTTGTCGACGTTGAGCCGGAGGAGCGACGTGACGGTCGCTCTCGAGGAGCTTGCGATCGTGCGTCGGGTTGTCGCGCGCCGTGCCGAGCGTCGAGCCGCCGCGAAAGTGGATGCGGCTCACCTGTTCGATCGTCAGGTCGCGGGCGTGGCTGATGTCGCCCTGCATCAGCCACTTGAAGCCCTCCTCGATGCCGACCACCGCCACGCCGTCGAGGTTGGCGCGGATCGTCGCCGCGCTGATCACGCTGTTGATCCCGGGCGCCGGTCCGCCGCCGACGAGAATGCCGAGTTTTTTCGAAGCCGTAGCCATCGAGTCTGGTATCTGCTCGGCGACGATTGTGCGCCGAAGGGGCGGGCCGGGAAAGGGGCCGTGAGATCGACCTACCGCTGCTCGTTTTGCCTGGGCGGCGCTTGAGCCGGGATCCTGCTCTTGGTGTGCAGCACCTTCCACGCCAGCCAGGCGGCGGCGAAGATGATGACGCCGGCAACCATCAGGCCTCTGTTCCTCCGCATCATGCGCATCATGTCATGCTTCTAACACAAACGATTCACTCGCCGGCGGCGCGCACTCGGTCGTCTGGATTCCAAGTCCGGCGTGTGGCAATAGCGTGCTGCCCGAGTCCAAGGAATCGACCGTAGAACGCGCCTGAGCCTACCAGAGCATTCCCGTTCCGTAGCATTCCCGCTCCATGGGACCAGTCGGATGCCGGTCGCCTGGATCGCGGTCGGTGCCTTCGCGCTCCTCGCGCTAGGCTGGAACCTCGGCGGCTACCCGCTGATCGAGCCGGACGAGGGGCGCAATGCCGAGGTCGCCCGCGAGATGAGCCGCGGCGGCGATTGGGTTCTGCCCCATCTGAACGGCCTTCCCTATCTCGACAAGCCCGCGCCGTACTTCGCCGCCGTGGCGGTCGGCCTGCGGATCTTCGGAGAGTCCGAGGGCGGCGCGCGTGCGGCCTCGCTCGCCTTCGTGCTCGCCACGGTGTTCCTCGTCTGGCGGCTCGGCCGTCGCATGGGACCGGCGGGCACCGGCGAGATCGCCGCGGTGGCGTTCGCGACGATGCCGCTCGTGGTAATCTACGGCCGCACGGTGATTCCCGATCCCGCGCTGCTCTTCCTCGAGACCGCCGCGCTCGCCGCGACGTGGCGCGGGTTCGAGGACGACCCGCCCGCCGTCCGCTGGTTCGCACTCTCGTGGGCAATCACGGGGGTGGGCACGATCACGAAGGGCCCGGTCGCCATCATCGTGCCCGTGCTCATCCTTGCGGCCTGGGGTCTCGCGGCCGGATTGCCCTGCGGCGCTATTTCTCGCTGCGAGCGTGGCCGTGGGCGCTGGTCACCGGGCTCCCGTGGTTCATCGCGGTGACGCTCAGGCGCCCCGACTTTCCGTACTACGCGGTCGTGTACGAATCGCTGGAGCGTGTCTCCACCGCGACGTTTGGGCGTACGCGGCCGATCTGGTTCTTCGTGCCGATCCTTCTCGGCGGCAGCTTCCCCTGGATCGTTCCAGCCATCGCGGGTTTCGTCGAGGCGGTGCGCCGCAGAACGGCGCGCCGGGGCGCTGGGAGCCGCGCGCCGCTGCTGGCCATCTCGTGGGCGCTGATGCCGCTCGTCTTCTTCTCGTTCTCGCAGTCGAAGCTCCCCGGCTACTATCTCCCGGCCCTGCCGGGGGTGGCTCTCGGCGTTGGACTATTCTTGGCCCATGCGCTGCGCGACGAGGCGATCTCTTCCGCCGCAGCCCGAAGCTTTCTAATCAGCGCCGGCGTCATGTTGGTGCTCGCGGCCACGATGGTCTTGGGTATCCCCTTCATCGGCGCGATCCCCCGGCTCGCAACCGGTGTGCGCGAGGCGCTCCCCGGCTTCGCCTTGGTCTTCGCAGGCGGACTGGCGATCGCCGCGGCGCTGGCGACGTTGGGAGCCCGGAGACGGAGCATATGGATAGGGGCCGCGGCTCTCGCCTTGCCGGTCGCTGCACTGCCTTTCGTCGGATCACCGCTGATGCTCGCGATTGGCCGCGACCGTTCGTCGCTCGACCTAGCGGCTGCCGTAGAGAGGGCTGCGCCTGGCGCCCGTGTCGTCGGCGTCGGAGCGTATCCGACCTCCCTACGCTACTATCTCGATCGTCCCGTGCTGCTCGCGACGCTCCATGGCCGCGAGATGACGAGCCGCTACGTCGCCAGTCGGTTCGGCGAGTTCCGTCGGCCTTCCGGGCTCGCCGCTGCGGCCTCTCGCGTGGTGGCGCACGCGAACTCGACGCGTGCGAGGAGCCGACCGTCTTCGTGGCTCGCAAGGGCACGCCGGAGGCGGCGAATCCTCGCCACGCGGCTGCCGCGCATCGCCGGAGGCGGGGCCGGCGGCCGGTTCGTCGCCTACGGACCGTGCGGCGCGCCGTCCGCCAAGGCGACCCGCTGATGTGCGGTGTCACCGGCGTAGTCTCCCGCACCGGCGCGCCGCCGCGGTTCCCCGAGGCTCTGCCGAAGATGCGCGATGTGCTCGAGCACCGCGGCCCGGACGGCGCGGGCAGCGCGAGCTTCCCGAGCGCCTCGCTGCAGATCCGCCGGCTCGCCATCATCGACTTGGCACGCGGCGACCAGCCGTTCACCTCACCCGACGGCCAGGTCTCGATCGTCTGCAACGGCGAGATCTACAACTCCGAAGACCTACGGAAGGACGCCGCCGCGCGCGGCTATCCGTTCCGATCACGCTCCGACGTCGAGTCCATCCTGCCGCTGTATCTCGCCTACGGAGATGCGTGCGTGCGCATGCTCGAGGGAATGTTCGGGCTGGCGATCTGGGACGAGCGTTCGCAGCGCCTGCTCCTGGCCCGGGACCGCAGCGGCGAGAAGCCGCTCTTCTACGCCGACCTCGGCGCCGAGCTGCTCTTCGCCTCCGAGCTGAAGGCGATCCTCGCCTACCCGGGCGTGGATCGCGCGCTCGACCCCGTCGCTGCCGCCATGACCTTTGCGCTCGGCTACGTGCTTTCCCCGCGCACGATGCGCCGCGGCGTCCGCAACCTGCCGCCGGGGCACGTGCTCGTCGCGGACGGTTCGGGCGTGCGCGTCTCGCCCTATTGGCGCGCGGAGGATTTCGCGGTGCGGGCCGGAGCGGCGCCGCCCGATCGGCGCGAGGCCGCGGACGCGGTGCGCACGGCGCTGCGGCAAGCGGTCACCCGCGAGCTGATCGCCGACGTCCCGGTCGGCGTATTCCTGAGCGGCGGACTCGACTCTTCGCTGTTGACGGCCCTCGCCGCCGAACGCTTCGAGCACGGCGGCATCTTCACGTACTCGGTTTCGTTCGGAGACCCGTCGTACGACGAGAGCGGTCCGGCCGCGCTCGTCGCGACCCGGTTCCGCACGGCACACCGCGCCGTCGCGTGTGATCCAGACAACCTGCGTCGCGCGCTCGACCTCATGCGCGAGCGGCTCGACGAGCCGCTCGGCGACCCGGCGGTCCTGCCCACGTACTTGCTCGCCGAAGCCGCGCGGCGGGACGTGAAGGTCATCCTGTCCGGGCGAGGGTGCGGACGAGCTGTTCGGAGGCTATCCGACCTACATCGGCCATCGTGCGGCCGGCGGGTTCGCCGCCCTGCCGGCTGCGGTTGCGCCATGCCATCGCCCGCGCCGTGTTCGCGTGGCCCGCGTCGTCCCGCAAGGTGACGATCGAGTTTCTGCTCAAGCGGTTCGTGAGCAAAGCCGGATTGCCGCCGCTGGCGCGACACTTCGAGTGGTTCGGAGCGCTCGGGCCGTCGGCGCTCGACGACATCCTCGGTCCGGCTGCCGTGCCGGGGCTCGCCGAGGCGCGAGCGGAGTTGGAAGCCAAGGGCGCCGCGGCGCTCGCACGACGAGACCTCCTGGACGGCATCATGTTGCTCGACTTCCTGACTTACCTGCCCGACGACCTGCTCACCAAAGTCGATCGCGCGACGATGCTCGCATCCATCGAGGCGCGGGCCCCGTTTCTCGACCGACAAGTCATGGAGCTGGCCCTGAGCCTGCCGAGCGCGCTCAAGGTGAGCGGCTTCACCACCAAGGCAGTGCTCAAGGACGCGGCCAGGCCGCTGCTACCGGCCGCCGTCCTGCAACGCAGGAAGCGAGGCCTCAGCGTTCCGATTGCCTCGTGGATCAACGGGAGCCTACGGGAGGAGGTCGACCGCGTGCTGGAGCGTCGGCGCCTCGAAGCCGAGGGGTGGATCCGGCCGGATGGCGTTCACCGCCTGCTCGACGAGCACCGCCGCGGCGCGGCCAATCACGCACGACGGCTATGGCCGGTCATCATGTTCCAGCGCTGGCTCGAGCGCTGGGGAAACTAGTAAAACCGGCACGGCACGGATGACCGCAAATTCGACGCCGGGCATCCCGAGCTCCGGCCGTGGCGCCGCGACCCGCTTCCTGTCATTCCTCAAAGGAGGAAACGCGGCTCCCGTGAGTGCTCCCGAACTGTCTGTCGTGGTCCCCGTGCACAACGAGGCGGACAGCATCGGACCGCTGCTGAATGAGATCCACCGCGCGCTGGCCGGGATCGTGCCGTTCGAGATCGTCGTCGTCGACGACAAAAGCACCGACGACAGCGTCGCGCGCCTCGCCGCCTGCGCCGCGTCGATGACCGAGCTTCGTTTCATTCGCCACGGCCGCCAATCCGGTCAAAGCACGGCGCTGCGCACGGGCGTTCAGTTCGCGCGGGCGCCGCTCGTCGCAACCCTCGACGGGGATGGGCAGAATGATCCCGCCGACATCCCCGCGCTCCTCGCCCGCCACCGCGAGGCCGCCGACCGGTGGGCGCTTCTCATCACCGGCCAGCGCATCAGGCGGCGCGACGGCTTCATCACGCGCGCCTCGTCGCGCATCGCCAACGCAGCGCGCCGATTCCTGCTGCGCGACGGCACGCCCGACACGGGCTGTGGCCTCAAGCTGTTCGGGCGGGATCTGTTCCTCGCGCTGCCCTACTTCGACCACATGCATCGGTTCTTGCCGGCGCTCGTGCTACGCGCCGGCGGCCGCGTGCTGTCGGTGCCGGTGAGCCACCGCCCGCGCACCAAGGGCCGATCCCACTACGGCATCCACAATCGCCTGTGGGCGGGAATCGTCGACGTGCTCGGCATGGCTTGGCTCATGCGTCGCTCGCGCCTTGCCGACGCCTTCGAACAACAGGTCGAGCGCGATCGCTGACGTCGGTCGCGGCGCTCGACGTTGACCCGGCAGGATTCCATGGTGTATCGCCGTCTGTTGGCACGAGGTGGGCGGATGCGCTTGATAGCTCGACACACGCTAGGTGGGGCGGGACTGGCGCTCGTGACCGTGGTCTGCTTCGGCTGCGCCACGGCTCGCGTCAAGAACGTCCAAACCCCCGAAGAGAGCCAGGTAGTCGACGAAGCCGATGCCCAGGCCCAAGCCGTCAAGGGTGATCGTGTTCGATTTCGAAACCGGCGGCGCCGACGTCCGCGTGCTTTCTTCGCCCCGCAGGACCGCTAGTCGCGCAGTGGGCTTGTCGGTGGCGGCTCCCGACCTGGCCGCCGAGGCGGTGGCGAATGTTCTGTCGAATCAGCTCGTCGAGCAGTTCAAATCGATGGGGCTCACCGCCGAGCGCGCCGCCGGCGCCGAGCCCCCCGGCGTGAACGACTTGGTCGTTCAGGGGCAGTTCGTGCACATCAACGAGGGCTCGGTCACCAAGCGCTTCGTCATCGGCTTCGGGGTAGGGGCGACCGAGCTTCGCACGCAGGTCGAGGTCTTCCAGGTGACCGCCGCGGGGTGGGAGCCGGTCAAGCAGTTCGATACGGTGTCCCAGGGCTCGCGGTTTCCCGGGGCGGGATTCTTCGTCGCCGGTGGGGCGGCGGCCGGCACCGTCGTGACGAGCGCGATGATCACCTCGGGTGTCGGAGTCGTACGCGAGGCCTTTGCGTCCATCGACGCCGACGCTCGGCGTACCGCCGAGCAGATCACCAAGAAGATCTCGGAGCTGTCGACCGAGCACCGCTGGTAGCCGCCGCGCCGAGTACCGCGCGGCAGGGCGCTCAGCGTGTCGTCGGCGCGGGCTCGCGAACGTCGTAGACGATCGCGTACAACACCGGCACGACGATCATCGTCAGAGCGCAGGCACCGGCCAGCCCGAACATGATCGTCACCGCCATCGCGCCGAAGAACGCGTCGTTCACCAGCGGGATCATCCCGAGGATGGTCGTCCCGGCGACCAGCAGCACCGGTCGCAGGCGCGCGACGCCGGCGTCGAGGATGGCGTCGTAGGGCGTCTTGCCCCGGCCGATCTCGAGGTAGAGCTCCTCCACCAGCACCACCGAGTTCTTGATCTGCTCGCCGCCCAGGCGACATCACGCCGAGCAGAGCCATGAAGCCGAAGGGGCGCCCGGTCAGCAGCATGCCGACGGTGACACCGATGATCGCCAGCGGGACGGTCAGGAGGATGACCATGCGTCGTGCGGAACGAGTTGAACAGGCAGATGACGATGAACACCATGACCAGCAGCACGCCCGGAATCGACTCTGCCAACGCGGCTCGCGCATTGCGCGGAATCTTCGTGCTCGCCGCCCCACTCGAAGGTGTAGCCGGGAGGCAGTTGGATTCCCTCGATCCCCGACCGCACGCGGTTGAACAGCGCACTCGGCAGGCCGGAGCGCGGGTCTGCGTGCACGGTGATGGTCGGGATGCGGTCGCGCCGCATGACGACGGGGTTCTCCCAGCCGGTCTCGACGCCGCTGATGACCTGGTTCAGCGGGATCATGCGCCCCGCCACCGGGCTCCAGATCTGCATGCTGTAGATGGCGTCGACGGTGCGCCGCTCGGTCTCGGGCGGGCGGGCGACGATCGGCAGCAGGCGAGTCTCTTGCGGGAATACACCCGCCGCCGCTGCCGCCCGGCTCGCGGATAGAAGCCGACGACGCGACCTTCGAAGCCGGTCTCCAGGGCCTGCGCCACCTCGACGCGGGTGAGGCCGTTGCGGCGGGCCTGCACCTCGCGCAGGTCGGGCTCGGATCACCTTTTCCGGCTCGCGCCAGTCGTCGCGGATGCCGACCGCGCCGCCGTCGGCGACGATGATCCGCTTCGCCTGGTCGGCGAGATCGCGCAGCACGGCCGGATCGGGACCGCTGAAGCGCGCCTGGATGCGGCCACCCGCGCCGGGCCCGAGCAGGAACTTCTTGGCGACCGCGTTGGCGTTCGGGTAGCGCGTGTCGAGGTAGTTCTGCACCGTCGCCGAGCACGCCGTCGATCTGCCCTTCGTCGTCGACCTCGACCAGGAACTGCGACGAACGCCCGGTTCTCCATCTCCGGCGAGTAGACGAGCAGGAAGCGTAGCCCGCCGCCGCCGATGAACGACGTGACGTGCGTTACGCCGGGCTGCTCCAGCGATGAACTACTCGACCTGATTCGGCGAACGCCTCCGAGTCGCGGATGTGCGAGCCGGCCGGCAGGAAGACGTCGACCAGGAACTGCGGCCGCGTCGCCGGCGGAAAGAAGATCTGCGGTACCCTGCCGAAGCCGTAGATCGCGAGCGCGAACAGCACGAGCGACCGACACCAGCACCCCCCAGCGGAAGCGCAGCGCGGCGATCAGCAGTCGCCGATAGCCCTGGAAGAAGGCGCCCCGGTACGCCTCGTCCGGATCGCTCGCCGCCGCCCATCGGCTTGAATAGCGCGTACCCGAGGAGCGGCGTGACCGTGACCGACGCCACCCAGCTCCAGCGTCAGCGAGATGAAGATGACCCAGAAGAGCGAGTTGCAGTACTCGCCGGTGTTGTCCTCCGAGAGGCCGATCGCCGCGAAGGCGACGACGGCGATCGCGGTGGCGCCGAACAGCGGCCATTGGTTCTGCGCGACCGTGTCGCGGATGACTTCGATCTTGTCGCGCCCGCCCTCGATGCCGACCTTGATGCCCTCGGTGATGACGATGGCGTTGTCGGTCAGCATGCACAGCGCGATGATGAACGCACCGAGCGAGATGCGCTCGAGCAGGATGCCGCCCATCAGGTACATGACGAGGATGGTCGCCAGGATCGTGAGAAACAGCACGAGGCCGACCGACAGGCCCGGCGCGCAAGCCCATGGCGATGAGCAGGACGCACGAAGACGATCGTCACCGCCTTGACGAGGTTGAAGACGAAGTCGCTGGTGGCGACCGTCGACGGCCTCCGGCTGGAAGTTGATCTCGCCGATCTCGATGCCGATCGGCTGCAGCGGGCGGAGCTCGTCGAGCTTGCGTGCGCACGCCTCGCCCATGGTCACGACGTTGCCGCCGCGCACCGTCGAGATGCCGAGACCGACGCCCGGCTTGCCGTCGAAGCGCAGCAGGCGCCGCGGCGGGTCCTGCGTCGCGCGCGCTCGAGCGTCGCCACGTCGCGCAGCAGGAGCTGCGGGCCCGATCCGCCGGCGCCGACCACCAGGTCGAGCATGTCGTCGGCGCGAGGTGAAGGCGCCCTGCGGATCGATCGCGCACGTACTCGTCGCCGACGCGCACCCGGCCGCCGTCGGCGGCGACGTTGCGTGCCTGGAGCTGGCGCGTAGATCTGCTCCTCGTGGATGCCGAGCTGCGCCAGGCGCTGGCGCGACATCTCGAGGTAGACGACCTCCTGCTGCTCGGCGAAGAGGTCGACCTTCTTGACGTCCTGCACGGTCTGCAGCTCGCGGCGCAGGAACTCGGCGTAGCGGCGCAGCTCGGCTCGGTGTATCCGTCGCCGGTGATGGCCAGGAAGACGCCGTACACGTCGCCGAAGTCGTCGACGACGATCGAGCGGCCGCGCACCGCCGGCGGCAGGCGCGGCTGGACGTCGTTGATCTTGCGCCGCAGCTCGTCCCAGACCTGCGGGATCGCGTCGGCGTGGTAGCGGTCCTTGATGAAGGCGCGTGACCACCGAGCGACCGCGCGTCGACTCCGATTCGACGCGCTTCGAGCTGGCCGAGCTGCTGCACCGCGCTCTCGATCGGGTTGGTGACCTCCTGCGCCACCTCGTCGGCGCTGGCGCCCGGGTATGGCGTGATGATCAGTGCTTCCTTGATCGTGAACTCCGGGTCCTCGAGCCGCCCGAGGCGGACGTAGGCGACCAGGCCGCCGAGGACGACGATCGCCGCCGCGACGATCACGATGCGGCTGTTGCGGACCGAGAACTCGCCGGCGTTCACGACGCGCCGCGCTCCGAGGGCGTCGCCGAGGTCGCGGACGGTCATGCCCGTCACGCAGGAAGCGGACGCCGGCGACGGCGATGCGGTCGCCGGGCTGCAGTCCGTCGAGGATTTCGATCGGTTGCCGGTCGCGGCGCCGACCTTGACCGGGCGCCGTTCGACGACCTTGTCCTTGCCGATGACCCACGCCACCGCTTCGCCGTCGGCGTCCTTCAAGACGGCGGAGATCGGTACGACGATCGTGTTCGCCGAGGATGCTGGCGCGCCGGTAGGTGATGCGTGACGGTCGCCGTCATGCCGGGCAGCACGGTGACGCCTGGCGGGACCTTCATCGCCACGCGCATCCGGTAGGTCTGTGTCGTCGGGTCCGCCTGCTGCGCGATCTCGCGGATGTGCACCGGAAACTGCACACCCGGCGCGCCGGCTCAGCTCGGCCGTCAGCTGCACGATGTCCGCCGATCGGATGTCGGCCACCATCAGCGTCTCGGGCACGTCGACGGCGATGTCGATCTCGTCGACGTCCTGGAAGCGCACGATCGGCTGCTTCGCTCGGACGTTCTGGTTCGGCTCGACGAAGCGCTGGGCGATGACGCCGTCGTAGGGGGCGAGCAGCGTGCTGTCCTGCAGCTGGAGGTTGGCCTCGACCACCCGCGCCTCGAGCCCGCGCACCTCGGCCTCGGCGGCGTCGATGTCTTCGACCCGCGCCGGTCGTGCCCTTCTCGAACAGCGCGCGGGCCGACGTCGTGCTCCTCCTGCGCCACCAGGTAGCCGGTATGGACGTCGTCGAACTCGCGCCGCGAGATCGCGCCGGAAGCCACCAGTTGCTCGGACGCGATTGAACTCCGTGCGGGCGTTGGCGAGCCTCGCCGCCGCGGCTCGCACCCCTGCCTCCAGTCGCCGCTGCTGCTCGGGACGCTCGCCGGCGCGCAGAGCGTCTAGCGCGGCGCGCGCCTGGTCGAGCTGGCTCTGCCGGCCCTTGAGCGCCGCCTCGAACTCGTCTTGCCGGAGCTGGGCGATGAGCTCGCCCGTAGCGACCTTCTGCCCCTCGCGCACCGGTAGCTTGACCAGAACGCCGGATACCTGGAAAGCCAACTCGACGCGTCTCGAGGCTTCGACCGTACCGGGCAGCAAGCGCTCGCGCGCTTCACCGCCCGCCGTCACGACCGTCGTCTTCACGGGGCGGACGACTGCGGCCTCTGGCGGGGGGGCTTGCGAGCAACCCGCCGCGAGCAGCAGGAGCAACAAGGAGTAGCCGATCACTGCGCGACATCCCTCATGGCTGGTCATACCTCCCCCTGTCGCTCCGGGGTTGCTAGATAGTGAATGCCAGGCAGCAGGGCAAGGCACGTTTCCACCCGCTCGGTTGACAGTGCGCCGTGCATGTCGCAGTCCCACGGCGACAGGAATAAGGAGGCCAGAGGGATGCGTACTGCCGACGCAGCCGATGAAGCGGAAGGAATACGAGAAGGCGTTGCGCGCCCTGCAGGTCGAGCTCTGCTTCCTGCAGGACTGGGTCAAGGAGAAGGGTCTGCGCGTGATCGTGGTCTTCGAAGGGCGCGACGCCGCCGGCAAGGGCGGGACGATCAAGGCGATCACCGAGCGCGTCAGCCCGCGCGTGTTCCGCGTGGTGGCGCTGCCGGCGCCCTCCGACCGCGAGAAGTCCCAGCTCTACATGCAGCGCTTCATGAAGCACGCCCCGGCGGCCGGTGAGATCGTGATCTTCGACCGCAGTTGGTACAACCGCGCCGGCGTCGAGTACGTGATGGGATTCTGCTCGAAAGCGCAGCACGCGCGCTTCCTCAAGGTCTGTCCCGAGTTCGAGAAGTACATCGTCGACGACGGCATCCTGCTCATCAAGTTCTGGCTGGAGGTGAGCGACGACGGAGCAGAAGCGGCGATTCGAGGCCCGCATCGCGGATCCGCTGCGCCAGTGGAAGCTGAGCCCGACGGACCTTTGCTCGCGCAGCAGATGGTTCGAGTACTCGCGGGCGCGCGACATCATGTTCGCCGCCACCGACACGAAGTATCGCGCCGTGGTACATCGTGCCCGCCGACGACAAGCGGCGCGCGCGCCTCAACTGCATCAGCCACCTGCTCAGCCTGATCCCCTACAAGAGAGTGGCGCGGAAGAAGGTGAAGCTGCCGAAGCGCGCGAAGCACGGCGCATACGACGACGTGGCGGCGCTGAAGGGGCGGCGCTTCGTACCTTCGAGGTACTAGGTTCGGTTGTGAGAGAGGGCAATCTACGACGAGGAGCGTGCCGATGGATGCAGCAGTGAACCCCGCGACGGCCGAACGAAGCCACGCCTGGCATGCCATGGCGCGCGGACGAGGTGGTGCAGCGGCTCACCACCGACGTCGGCAAAGGGCTGGATGCGGGCGAAGCCTCGCAGCCGCCTGACGAAGCACGGGCCGAACCGCTTGCCGGAAGGCAAGAAGCGCGGGCCGTTCATGCGGTTCCTGTCCCAGTTCAACAACATCCTCGTCTACGTCCTGCTCGGCGCCGGCTTCACCAAGCTGATGCTCGGCCTGTGGATCGACGCCGGCGATCATCCTCGGCGTCGTGATTCTCAACGGCCTGCTCGGCTTCATCCAGGAGGGCAGGGCCGAGAAGGCCCTCGACTCGATCCGCAACATGCTGTCCGCCGAGGCCCGTACCGATGCGCGGCGGCGAGACGCGCATGATTCCGGCGGAGCAGCTGGTGCCGGGCGACGTCGTGCTGCTCGAGTCGGGCGACAAGGTACCGGCGGACCTCCGCCTCACCGAGGTGAAGAACCTGCGGACGGAAGAGGCGGCGCTCACGGGCGAGTCGGTTCCCGCCGACAAGTCCGTCGAGCCCGTCTCCGCCAAGGCGACGGTCGGCGACCGCGAAAGCATGGCCTTCTCCGGCACCATGGTCGTGTCGGGCCGCGCCACGGGGGTGGTCGTCGCGACCGGGAGTCGACACCGAGCTCGGCCGCATCAACCAACTGCTCGCCGGCGTGAGCTCGCTCGAGACGCCGCTGCTGCGTCAGATCAAGAAGTTCGGCTACGCCATCACCGCCGTCATCGGCGTCGTCAGCGTCGCTGGTCTTCGCCTACGGCCGATGGGTGAAGGGTATGGACTTCGTCGCCGCTCTTCCAGGCGGTCGTCGGCATCGCGGTGTCGGTCATTCCGGAAGGCCTGCCGGCGATCATCACCATCACCCTCGCGATCGGCGTGCAGCGCATGGCCCAGCGCAACGCCATCATCCGGCGCCTGCCGGCGGTCGAGACGCTCGGCTCGGTGTCGCGCATCTGCTCGGACAAGACCGGCACGCTCACGCTGATGGAGATGATGGTCGTGTCGGCCGCCACCGCGGAGTCGCAGTACCAGATCAGCGGCGACGGCTACGCGCCCGAGGGCGAGGTCAAGCAGGACGGGAAGCCGGCGGGCAAGGATCCCGTCCTGGATCTGCTTGGGGCGCGTCTCCATGCTCTGCAACGACGCGGAGCTGTTCCAGCAGGAAGGCGCCTGGAAAGTCGAGGGTGACCCGACCGAGGGCGCGCTCTACCCGTTCGCGACCAAGCTCGGGATGGATCGGCAGGCCGAGCAGGCCGCGTCTCCGCGGATCGACGCGATTCCCTTCGAATCGGAGCACCGCTTCATGGCGACGTTGCACAAGCCCGCCAGCGGTGCCGAGGTGCTCTTCGCCAAGGGCGCGCCCGAGGTCATCCTCGAGCACTGCGATCGGCAGCAGACGCGGGACGGCAGTCAGGCGCCGATGGATCGCGAACACTTCATGAAGGCGTCGGACCAGCTCGCGGCGCAAGGCGAGCGCGTGCTGGCACTGGCGTGGCTCGAGAATCCGGGTGTCAAGGCGGGCAGTCTCGGCCCGGCCGACCTGCCGAAGAACCTCGTCCTGCTCGGGCTGGTCGGTCTGCTCGATCCGCCACGCAAGGAGGCGATCGAGGCGGTGAAGGAATGCCACGGCGGCGGCATCCGCGTCACGATGATCACCGGCGACCACAAGATCACCGCCGCGGCCATCGCCAAGATGCTCGGCATCGGCGACGGGCAGACGGCGATCACGGGCGCCGAGATCGAGGAGATGGATACCGCCACGCTGCAGGAGCGCGTGCGCGACGTCGACGTGTTCGCGCGCGCGAGCCCCGAGCACAAGCTGCGCCTGGTGAAGGCGATCCAGGCCAACAAGCAGATCGTGGCGATGACGGGCGACGGCGTGAACGACGCGCCGTCGCTCAAGAAGGCCGACATCGGCGTCGCCATGGGAATCAAGGGCACCGAGGTCACCAAGGAAGCCGCCGGGATGATCCTCGCGGACGACAACTTCGCCTCGATCACGGCGGCGGTGAAGGAAGGCCGCACGGTCTACAACAACATCGAGAAGGCGATCCTCTTCATGCTGCCGACCAACGTCGCCCAGGCGCTGGTCATCGCGGTGGCGATCTTCTTCGGCTTCACCATGCCGATCACGGCGCCGCAGGTCCTCTGGGTCAACATGGTGACCTCCGTCGCGCTCGGCCTGGTGATCTCCTTCGAGCCGCACGAGCTCGACGTCATGGATCGCCCGCCGCGCGCGGTCGACCGTCCGATCCTGACCGGCTTCGGAATCTGGCGCGTCGTCTTCGTCGGCCTGGCGCTGCTCGCCTACACCCTGTGCGCGTTCTTCTGGATGAAGTCGCAGGGCGCCTCGGATGCGCTGGCGCGGACCGTCGCGGTGAACGCCATCACCATCGGTCAGGTCTTCTACCTGCTGAACAGCCGCTTCCTGCTCGATTCGTCGCTCTCGATCAGGGCCCATCTCGGCAATCGATACCTGCCGCTCGGCATCGGTGCGGTCGTGGTCCTGCAGCTCCTGTTCACCTACGCACCGCCGCTGCAGCGTCATGTTCGACAACGAGGCCATCCCGCTGCGGGTGTGGCCATGGCTTTTCCTCGGCGGCCTGGCGTTCTTCCTCGTCGTCGAGGTGGAGAAGCTCGTCATCCGATCGTCTGACTCCTTGCGGAGCGCCGTGACCGCGGTGGAAGCGGGGACGTGAGGAATCAGCTGCCTCTACTCGCCAGTAGGCTCGCCGGAGGAAGCGCGCAGCGATTCGGCCAGCCGCCATGCGTGATGGAGGGTCAGATCCGCCCACACCAACGCTTCGAGACCGGCTGCGGGCCGTCGCCGTAGGCGATGCGCTGCAAGGCGAGGTCCTCGAGCAGCTTCTCACGACTGGTCTTGCGTTCGGCACTGAGCTGCTTCGAGGCATCTTCGACCGCAGTGAAGACGGCCGGATCGACAGCGGACTGAAGGTCTTTCGTCGCGTCGAGCAAACTCCGCAAGCGCCCGCGCACCCGCTTGAAAGCCAGCCGGCGGCTGCCAGTCGCTGACGGCCGGTGGAATGCGCGCCAGGTCCTCGTGAAGCACCGTGAGATGATCCAGTGCGTGGACTAGCCGGACCAGGCGTGGACCGATCATGTCGACGTCGGTCGTCTCCAGCGGCAGTGATGGCAAGAAAAAGCTCGATCTGCTGGACTTCCTCGACGGCTAGCTCGTAGTGAACTGTTTCGCCGGCGAGCCGCCGACGGACGGCATCGACGGCGCCGCGTGCGACCTCGAGGATGCGCCCGCCAGGCAGCCTCGAGCGCGACGGGCCCTCCGGCTCCGGTGAGCGTCGCCTCGAGGCGGCTGACGGCGGACTCGCTGCCGCTTCCCGAGATCCGCTCGATGAAGCGCGCGAACTGGTCGAGGAACGGATAGAAAGCGACGATGCCCGCGAGCTTGAAAAGGCTGCTGAACGTCGCCAGCGCCAGCACACCGTCCGGGTCATAGAGCTGCGCCCCCACCCATTCCGACGCCGCCGTGAGTGGTCTCAAGAACAGCATGCCGAGAAAGCCGACGATCAGGCTGAAGACGATGTGCGCCAGCGCCGAGCGCCGCACTGCGAGGCCGCCTCCGAATACCATGAGCCCGGTGGTCGCCGCGGTTCCGACGCTCTGCCCGACGATCATCGCGCAGCCCTGCGGGAACGTCAGCGAGCCCGCATTCAGCGCCACGAGCGTCGTCGCCCCCGCCGCCGTCGAGCTCTGCATGACGATCGACATGAGGATGCCGATGCCCGCAGAGAATCCACAGCGCGCCCGCATGACCCGCGTAGGCCTCGAAGTCCCAGGAGACGCCCTTCATCCCAGCTTGCAGGTAGGCGATGCCGATGAAGATCAGCCCGAAGCCCGCGAGGATCGCGCCGAGCCGATCGGGTCTTGCCGCGCGCGACCAGCCAGAGAAGGGCGCCAATGCCGAGCATCGGCATGGCCGCGGCGGAGATCCTGAAGCGCAGCCCGAACAGGGCCACCAGCCAGATCGTCGAGGTAGTCCCGAGCGTCGCGCCGACGATCATGCCGATCGCCTGCGAGAAGGTGACCAGGCCCGCGTTGACGAAGCCGATGACGGTGAGGATTGCCGCGGTCGAGGATTGAATCACCGCCGTGAACAGCGCTCCGGACGCGACCGCGCTGAATCGGCCGGCGACGAGTCGCTGGAGCGCGCGGCGCAGCGAGTCGCCCGCGAGCCCCTTCATGCCTTCGGTGAGGTGGTGGATACCGAGCAGGAACATGCCCAGCCCACCCATGATCGACACGACAGCGGTAGCATCCATCGACTGTTTCCAGCTTCTAGCTGCTTACGAGATCACTTCAAGCCACGGTCGAAGTTTTGCAGCGTCACGGCTCGGGAAGCGCTATTGACCCTCCCTGTGCCATCGTTTAGCTTCGCCGCCGTTCCCGCGTGCGAGGTTGCGCGCAGAGGAGGCCCGACCGATGAGGAAGACCACATCAGTTCTGATGCTCTTTCTGTTGACGCTGCCCGCTTGCGTGTCTCAGACCCAGTGGAGGCCCACGGTCGACACGTTCGGTAGCTCGCGAGCACAGTACGTCACTCGCGATGAACAAGAGTGCAGGCAGTTGGCGATGCAGTCCTCGGGATCGTCGACCGGACAGGCGGCGCAGGGCGCGGTCACGGGCGGTCTCCTCGGCGCGGCGGCCGGCGCGGCGATCGGCGCGGCGGCGGGTGGCGGAGCGGGCAGAGGAGCGGCGATCGGAGCAGCCGCCGGCGGCCTCGGCACCGGGACGGTCCGCGCCGTTGGCTCGAACCAGCAATTTCAGCGGGTTTTCAGTCAATGCATGCGTAACCGAGGGCACACCGTCCTCGGATGATGCCGGCACGTAGGGGGACGACATGAGAACGACGATTTGTGCTGTCGTACAACTGGCGGCGCTGCTCGGCTTGGCGGCAGTGGCCGGTGCCGACGAAGACCCGACGGGCGTGGCTTTGAAAGGCGTGGTCGAGGACAACTTGCGCGCCTACAACGCCAAGGACGCGGCCGCTGCGATGCGCTCGGTGCACACCAAATCGCCGCAATACGAGTCGACCAACGCCGCGCTCGCCCAACAATTTCGCGAGATGGACATCAAGGCGAGGCTGATCGACTTCAGGTACATGGGGCACGACGACGAGTTCGCGGTTGCGCGCGTGAAGATCAAGGTCGAGGGGGCGGCGGGAAGTCCCTTCGTGAGCAACACGACGGACAACATCTTCCTGTTTCACCAGGAAGGCGGCATCTGGAAGGTGTGGACCGACGACGTCCTCGGCGTCGACTTCGTTCAGCAAGTCGGCACGATGGCCCCCCCCTCGTAGGGGACTTCCTCGATCGCCGTCGCGCGGCTCGGTCGCGCGGAGCTATTGTCGCGCCGGCGCGTACTTCGCCAGGAGGTCGACGACGATTTGTCGCGCTGCCGGGTCGGTGAGGACGCCGATGTGCGTCGCGTCCACGCCGAACGAGCGCCAGGCTCGCAGGTGCACCGGGAGCTCGAGCTGGCTCCGCATCGTCACGATCCCGTCCCCGCTCGGCCCGCGGCGGAGGCGGCCACGATTGTCGTAGGCGAAGAGCAGATAGAAAGGCAGCTCCGCCGGCAGCGGCCTCGCGTAGATGTCACGCAGGAAGGGGCTGTCCGGCGCGACGTCGCGCCAGGACGGAATCACCTCGGACGCCCGCTCGACCCCGAGTAGCGCGCCGGGGTGGCCGCCATACGGGGTCGCGATCGACGTGAACATCGTTAGCCACTCGGGGACGCGCTCGCGGCAAAGCTGGTTGAGCGCCGCGTGCGCCACCAGTCCCCCCATGCTGTAGGCGACGATCGCCACGTGCCGAAGCCCGAGGTCTCGTACGGCGACCTCGAGCACCTCGCTGAGCGCGCTGGCCGTCTGACCGAGCGGCAGCCCCGAGGGATAGAAGAAGAACCACGGCTGAAAGCGGGTCCGGTCGAGCCCTTCGACCAGATACGCGAACTCGGCGGGGACGCCCCCCGCGCCGTGGACGAAGAGCACCTGGGTTTTTTCAGGGTCTGGCTCCTCGAGCCCGAACAAAAATCCCTGCGTGTGCACGAGCAGCTCGACGGGGTGGAAAAGCCCGAGCTGCCCCCAGCGTCGGGCGAAGAAATCGTCGGAGAGAGACGGCAGCACGTTGCCCGTGCGGCTGGCGGCGACGTGAATGGGTACGCTCGTGGTGGCCGCCCGACCCGGGTCGACCGCAATCATCGGGCCGTCGACCAGGAAGCCGTCACGGGACAGGGAAGCGTCGACCTCTACGGGAGTCGCTTTGTCGGTGGCGCCGATCAACTCGGTCGACTCGAACACCCCGTTGCCGTCGAGGTCGGCGAGGACGACGAGCTCGTAGGCGCCCTCCGGCAGCAAGAGCTTGTAGAGCTCGATGTCGCGCGCCACGAGCGTCCAGGCGACCACCTCGTCCGCGGCGTGGCGGTGGCTGATCGCGACGACGAGCATCGGCTGCTCGTGTCCTTCGGCTCCGTTCAGCCGGCCGGTTACGTAGAAGGCTTCCTCGGGCGTCAGGCTTCGCAGCAGCGCGACCCGCGGCTCGCTCGCGTGCGCCGCGCGCATCGCGCGCCGGCTCTTCACCATCTCGAGGTACTGGCAGCCGGACCCGGCTGTCGCGATCGTGATGGCGAGGAGGGTGTAAGCGACGGTGCGCCGCCACAGGTTCATGCGCAATCCGACGTGGGGCGTGTTGGCCCCGGCAGTTGAGTGCTTCTCAAATCGCACGCAACTCCCGAATATTCGTTCGTACGGGCTTAGAACAGTCCCCTGCCCGATATCGCGAAAAGGCTGGTCATTGCTGAAAGACCAGAGGGGGCCCGCTCTCTCGCGTCGCTTTGAGGGCAACATTCACCTCGACGCGGTCGGCGACTTTGATGAAGGGAATGTTGCTGTCCATCCCGAAGTCTCGCCGATCGAAAGCCATTGTGCCCCTAATCTCGCCCGCGCCGGTTCCCTTGCCGGAAACGGTCAACTTCAGCGTCTGAGGTTTGGTCACTCCCCTGATCGTGAAGTCCCCCTGCACCTCAAAGGTATCGGAGGCGGTCTGTACGATCTTCCTTGATAGAAACGTGATCAACGGATTGCGCTTGACGTCGAAGAAGTCCTCGCTCTTGAGCTTGCCGTCTTTCATCCAGCTGCCGGTATCCACGGAGTCTGCCTGAACCTCGATGTTCAGAACGCCAGTCGTGACGTCGGTGGACGCGAATGTCAGGGTAGCGTCCCACTTATCGAAGGTGCCCTTGAGAGCGACAGATGCCTTCACCGCAAATCGAATCGCACTTGCGTTGCGAGCAATTGCGAAGGCGGGAACATCCGTGGCTCGACTCGCCGACGGAAACGCAAATGAGGCGAGCAAACAAAGCATTGCGAGGCGCATTGCCGTGCAGTGTTCGTTCGTCGAGCCTCTCTGTCAATCCACGACGACGCTGACGCGCTTTTGATTCTTCCGATTGACGCGCAAAGGGGTGTGGCGAGCCTAGCGCTCCTGCGCGCCGCGCATCATTAGGAAGAGCCCCACCAGCACGGCGGCGATCGCGATGACGAACATCGTGAAGACCATGATGTTGGTCATCGGAGGGGCGAGCTCGAGACCCCGCTGGTGGACGATCGCCGCAAAGATGGAGGCAATCACGTTCCCCCAGGCGGCGACGATGAAGCACGACGCATACAGGGGGACGTAGCGCTCATCGAGCGACAAATGCTTCAGGGCCGCCGCGGCCCCGAACGTCAGCAGGCCGTTGAGCACGCCTTCCAGGTGCGCCATGTGCCAGGCGCGGGCGTCGCCCGAGATCCGGCCCATCACCACGAGGCCGAACGGGAACCCGGCGATCAGCCCGACCCAGATGACCGCGGCTCCGTGGAAGAACAGCTTGCGAACGTAGGTGTCGATCATGGATCCTCTCCCCGCGCTGGTCGCGGTTGCACGCTTCGTCGAAGCAAGTCAAATGTGATCGGATGCCCGCGCGCCTCGAGCTTCCCTCCGATCATCCTCACGTCGCGATGGTGACGATCGATCGTCCGGATCGAGCGAATTCGCTCGATCCGCCGGCGCTAAGCGACCTAGCCGCGGCGTGGCGACGGATTGCGGCTGACGACGAAATTCGCTGCGCCGTCGTGACCGGCGCCGGGAGCCGCGTCTTCTGCTCCGGCATGGACATGAAGACCACGATTCCCGCCTCGCAGCGCTTCGCGCGCGGCGAGCGGATCGAGGAAGAATCGATGGAGGGTTTGCGCAACGTCGCGACGGCGTTGCTCGCCGGGTTCGATCTGAAGAAGCCCTTGATCGCCGCCGTCAACGGCCACGCGCGCGCAGGCGGCTTCGATCTGCTGCTCGCCAGCGACATCCGCTTCGCGGTTCCACACGCGACGTTCGCGCTCGAAGAAGTCGCGCTCGGGCTCTATCCGACCGGCAACGCAACCGTGCTGCTCCCCCGCCAGATCCCCTGGGTGCATGCCCACGAGCTGCTGCTCACCGCGCGACCGATCTCCGCAGAGCGCGCGCTGGCGATCGGGTTGCTGAACGAGATCGTGGCGGCCGGGGATCTGTTGAAGCGTGCGCTCGAGTGCGCCGACGCCGTCGCGGGCAACGCGCCGCTTGCCGTTCGCGAGACCCGCCGAGGCGTGCGTGAAATCCTCCATCTGTCGCTCGCCGACGCCTATCGGCGGCAGGAAGAGATCGGCCGTGAGCTCCGCAAGACCGACGACGCGCGCGAAGCGCAACGGGCGTTCGTCGAGAAGCGCAAGCCGCGCTGGACCGGCAAGTGATCAACGCCAGTCGTCGAGCGCGAACACGTCGGGGCGGTTGAAGCCGGGCTCGTTGCCGCTCTGCATGGCGACGCCGACGAAGTCGGCGCGAAAACCGCGCTCGAGCAGCGCTCGATACGCTTCCTCGCGCGCGAGATTGACGCCCGCGACGAGTCGCGTGGCACCGGAGATCGCTGCGAACGCCGCGCACGCGTCGAGCAGCCGCTCGAAGTCACGCCGCGCGCTCGCCCCGGTGCGTACGGCGCCGAACTTGACGTAGCACGTACCGCTCCCTGCTTCCGTCCCCGCGCCTACGTGGCAGACGGCGAAGCCGGCGAGGCGGTCGCCGTCCTCGACGAAGACCGTGTCGCCGAGCCCGCTCGCTCCCACGGCCCGGATCTCGTCGGCGAGGTCGAGCCCTGGATACAACGTATCGGCGACCTCACGCTGCCGATCGAGCCAGCGCACGCGCTCGCCCTGCGTAAGGGCGGAGAAGCGGCGAGGAGTGCCCGTCTCCCCGCCGGAGATCGGCTTTCGCAGCACCGCCGTGAGGAAGCGCGGGTAGAACCCGAACTTCTGGTAGAGCGCGTGATGCTTCGGGCTGTGCGAGAAGGTGAAGAGTCCGCGGTGCGTGGACTTCCAGTCGTCGAAGATCGGCATCGTGTGCTCGAGCAGGCGCCGGGCGATGCCGCGATCCCAGAGGTCGGGACGCACGGTGAGCGGCCCGAAGAAGCCGAAGCTGCCCCAGCGCGTGGCGAAGTTCGAGCCGACCAGCTCGCCGTCGAGGTCGGCCGCGAGCGCCGACACGCACGGCGACCGAAAGCGCGTGCGCACGGTGTCCGTGTCGCCCCCGAAGCGCAGCGGGTCGGGCAGCGAGAGGAACGTGCCGAAGGCGAGTCGGAAGACGTGGTCCGCGCGATCGAGGTCGCGCTCTCCGAGGGGCCGGATTTCGAGACTCAAATCGCGAGATCCTCGACGGCCGCCGCGGTCTTCTTTGCTCGCGCGCGTCCCACGGCCGCGTGCACCAAGTAGGCGGCGCCGTAGACGCGGCGGCGGTCGCGAACGTAGCGCTGCTCCAAGCTCGGCGATTCGGCGATCTCGACGACGCGGTACCCGAGTCGCTGGAGAAACGGTGCGGCGTCCTCCGGATGAATCGCGAACGTCACCGGCTCGCCGATGAGGTCGAGCGCGTTTGCCGAAAGTCGAGCGGCCGCGGAAAGCGCGTCCGCCCCTTCGGGCAAGCGCCAGAAGTCGAGTGCGATCTCGGAGCGAGCGGCGCTCATGTCGCGAAGCTCCGTGAGCGTGCCCTTGACCGCGTCGCGGGAGAGGTACATGGCCACGCCTTCCCAGATGAAGAACGTGCGCGCGCCTTGCCGCAAGCCCGCGCCCCGCAATCGATCGCGCAGCGAGTCAGTCTGGAAATCGATTTCGACGATGCGCACGTCGGCCGCCGGCAGCTCGCGCAGGTGGCGGGCGAGAATCCGGGCCTTGCGCTGGCCGGTGGCCGGATAGTCCACCTCGAAGACGGGGCGATCCCCGAGCTCGCGGGCGAAGCGGTACGCGCGCATGTCGTAACCCGCGCCGAGCACGACGACCTGCTCGACGTCGCCCGCGAGGGCGCCGAGCAGGCAGTCGTCGATGTAGCGGTGCCGGCAGAGCACCCAAGTGAGCAGGCTGGGAGTGAAGCGATCGGCGAGATCGCCGAACCGGCCGCTCCCTTCCCAGGTGGCGAGCGCGGCTCGCAGCATCGGCCCGAGGAACAGCTTGGCGTACGGATCGTCGACGATGCGATCGGCAGGCTTGTGCCGTTGCTCGCTCGCCCGCATCCAGCAGACTGCCTCGGCGGTCTGGCTCGGCTGTCCGCGTACCATGCGCCTCGGCCGATTGGCCTTACACCTTTTCGCGCAGGTTCAGCGCCAGCCGCTTCATCGCCGGCGAGGGATCGGAAGGATCGAGACGCACCTCGATGAGGCTCGGACGGTCGCGCGTGGCGATCGCCGCCTGCCAAGCCCGATCGAACGCTTCTTCGGTCGCTGCTTCGTACCCGGCGAGATCGCCGAACAACTCGCCGATGCGATGGAAGCGCCACGACGCGATGTCGTTGAACGGACCGTCGAGGATGAATCGCTCAGTCGAGTAGCCCGAGTTGTTGAACACCACGACGATCGCGTTCGAGCCCATGCGCGCGAGCGTCGAGAGCTCGGTGCCGGTCATCTGAAACGCGCCGTCGCCGACCAGGACCAGCGGCCGGCGATCCGGTCGAGCGACGGCGGCGCCGAGCGCCGCGGGCATGCCGAACCCCATCGTGGTGTAGAACGCCGAGGCGAGGAACTCGGTGCGCTCGTGGACGCGGAGCTCCACCGCCGCGAACAGGCAGTCGCCGACGTCGCAGACGACGACCATGTCGGGCGTCAGGCATTCGTTGAGCCGGCCGATCAGCCGGCCAACGCTCATCGGCTCGCCGGCCCGCGGAAATCCCGGCGCGGCCGGGCCAGGAACTCCGGTCGGCAGCGCTCGGCCTTGCGGCCCGCACTTCTTGATCAGCAGCGGCACGAAGTCGCGCAGTTGCACGCGAGGGTAGCGGTGATGGCGGATCACCACCTCGCCCTGAGAAGCGCGCACCATGATCTTCGGATCGAGCTGCGCGGTGTAGACTCCGAGGTCGACGTCGTTGAGCGCCACGCCGAGGAGGAGCAGCAGGTCGGCGCTCTCGACGCGCTCGCGAGCCGCCTCCGGACCCATCGCGCCTTCGTAGATGCCGAGGTAGGCGGGATGGCGCTCGCCGATCACCGACTTGCCGCTCAACGTGGCGGCGATCGGCAGCCTCAAGTGGTCGACGAGCTCGACCAGAGTGTCCTGCAGGCCGCTGCGGTGGAGCTCGACGCCGGCGACGAGCACCGGCGACTTGGCGCGCTCGAGCAGGCTCATGGTCTCGGCCACGGCTTCGTCGAGCGCCGCGCCGTCGCTCGAAGACGAGGACCAGGTCTCGCCGGGCATCGGGTAGCCCGCGACGTCGACGACGTCACGGGGCAGCTCGATGTACACCGGGCGGCGGAGATGATGCGCGGCGGCGAGCACGCGGTCGATCTGCCGGAAGGCGATCGGGGGGTCGTCGAGCACCGCGGCCGCGCAGGTGATGCGGTCGAAGATCTCGCGCTGGAACGTGAACGGTCCGAAGCGATGGTGAATCAGCGGATCCTCGCGCTGCTCGCGCACGCCGGGTGCGCCGCTGATCACCACCACCGGCGAAGATTCGGCATGTGCGCCGGCGACCGCGTTGACGACGTTCAGCGCGCCCACGCCGTAGGTGACGGCCAGCGCGCCGAGGCCACGGCAACGGGCGTAGCCGTCGGCGGCGAACGCCGCCGTGTCCTCGCGCGTCGTGCCCACGTGCTGGATGGGGCTCTTGACGATCTGATCGTAGAACTTGAGGACGTAGTCGCCGGGCACGCCGAACACGTGCGCCACGCCCGCGGCATAGAGCTTTTCGAGCAGGTACTCGCCGATCGTCGGGGGGCCGGCCACGGCGGCAGAGTACCACGAGTCGGCATCTACCGGCACCGTCGCCGGCGGATTTCGCTCAGAGCGCGTGCTGCGCGAGAAATCCGAGCACGCGCTGCGAACAGAAGCGAGCCGTATTCGGCTCGCTGTGCGGGCTGTGGCCGCCCTCCGGGATCGGCTGCAGCGTCGCGCGTCGGAGATGGCGCGCGAGCTCGACGACCTCGCTCGGGGGCGTGTGCGGGTCGCCTTCCCCGTAGAGCAACAACGCGGGACAGACGATGCGTTCGAGCCGCCCCTCGTAGAAGTCTCCGCCGACCTGGTGGAAGGCGAGCCAGGCGCGGCTGTGCATCGCGACCACGCTGCGCCAGCGCTCGCCGTGATCGGCGCGCAGCCGCTCGATCGTTTGCGGCGGCAGCGCGCCCGGATCGGCCGCATACTTCTCGAAGAACCCGCGTGACTTGGCGCGATGGAAATGGATCGCCTCGGTGATGAGCGCCGCTACGCGCTCGGCTTGCTCCGCGGCGAATAGCGCGGCGGTGATCGCGCCGTCGCTGTGGCCCCAGAGCACTGCCTTGTCGATCGCCATCGCGTCGAGGAAGTGACCGAGATCGACGGCGGCGTCGTGATGGTACTGGACCGGCAGCTCGTCGAGGGGCGTCGAGCGCCCGTAGCCGCGGCGGTCGGGGAAGATCAGCCGATGCGTGGGGCTGAGCACTTCCGCGGCGTCGTCGAAGGGCATCACCCCGCGGCCCCAACCGCTGTGCAAGCAAACCAAAGGAACGCCTTGACCCGTCTCCTCGTACCAGAGGCGAGCCCCGGGGATCTCGACGAACGGCATCGGTGAGGGCTTTGCCGTCAGCGCGTGCCGCCGAACGCCGTATAGAGCCACTGCCCGATCACACCCATCACGGGCGGCAACAGCACGCCGGGGATGAAGCGTGCGAGCGTCAGCGGCCACCCCAGCAGCGGCGCTTCGTAGGTGAGCATGCGGATCGGGCTGACGAGCGTCTTGGCTGTGAGCAGGCTGATCACCGGCCCCGGCGCGGCGCCCTTCTGAAAGAGGCCAGCGATGATCGGGAAGACGAGGTATGGGCCTCCCGGGATCAGCAGGCCCGCCGCCCAGCCGAGCAGGATGCCGCGCCCCGGGCGCTCGTCGCCGAGCCAGCGTGCCAGCGCGGGCGCGGGAATCAGCACGTCCAAGAGGCCCGCGAGGAGAAAACCGAGGAGCAGGTCGAGCCAGACCCCGCGCAACAGCCGACCGCTGGCCTCCAGGCCGCGCAGCGGGAGATGGGCGTCGCGGACGAGCGCCACCACGAAGGCGACTACGACGAGTGAGAGCAGCACGACGAGGCTCGCGTCCATGCGGCGTCTCACGTCGCTGCCTTCATCGTGCGATACACGAACGGCGCAGGCCGGGCGGCGCGAGCCTCGGCGCGCGCCGACTCGATGACGCCGTGGTGCGGCGACAGCGAGCAGACCGGATCGGTGGCCGAGGCGTCGCCGGTGAGCAGGAATGCCTGACAGCGACAGCCGCCGAAGTCCACGGTGCGCCGTTCGCAGCTCCGGCAGGGCTCCGCCATCCAATCCTCGCCGCGAAACCGAGCGAAGCTCTCCGAGGATGTCCAGACTTCGACGAGCGAGCGGTCGCGGACGTTCTCGAACGAGAGGCCCGGGAGCGTGTGCGCCGCGTGACACGGTAGCACCAGCCCGTCCGGAGAGATGAGGATGAAGCGCCTGCCCCAGCCGTCCATGCAGGCCTTGGGGAATTGCGAGTAGTAGTCGGGGGTGACGAACAGCACCTCCATGCGGCCTTTGAGACGCTCGCGCGCCCCGGCCGCAACGCGGCGAGCCGCGTCGAGCTGCTCCTTCGTCGGCAGCAGGGCCGCGCGGTTGAGCAGTGCCCAGCCGACGTACTGCGAGTTGGCGAGCTCGAGACGATCAGCGTCGAGTGATTCGGCGAGCGCGATGATCTCGCCGATGCGCTCCAGGTTGCCGCGGTGGAGGACGAAGTTGAGCGTCAGCGGAAAGCCGACCTCCTTGGCGGCGCGCGCCGCCTCGAGCTTGCGCTCGAAGCTCGCCAGACCCGCGATCTCGTCCGATGCGTCGGACGCGACGTCCTGGATCGAGATCTGCACGTTGTCGAGGCCGGCGCGGCGCAGTCGCTCGAGGCGCTCCCGCGGCAGCGGTACTGCCGATGTCGCCAGGTTGGTGTAGAGGTCGAGGCGGCGCGCGCCGGCGACGATCTCCTCGAGGTCGTCGCGCACGCAGGGCTCGCCGCCGGTCAGCGAGACTTGCACGACGCCGAGCTCCTCCGCCTCGGCGAGCACGCGGAGCCAGGTCGCCGTGTCGAGCTCCCGCCGATGGCGTTCGAGCTCCAGCGGGTTCGAGCAGTACACGCAGCGCAGCGGACAGCGGTACGTGAGCTCGGCGATGAGCGTGTACGGTCGCGGCTCTCCCGTCACGAGCGCTCCTCGATCAGACAGCGATCGGCGAGCGCGTTCAACAGATCGAGGACCTCGCGCTCGATCGTGGCGCGATCGGCGGTCGGCGTATCTCGTGCCGAGACGCTCGACGATCTCGGCGACCGTGATGCTCGCCGGTGCAGAGCCGCACGATCTCGGCCGCCGTCGGCGAGAGCTCCATGCCCTTCTCCGGATAGAGGATCATCAGGCGGTCGGTGCGGCGGTCACGCCGCAACCGCGCCTTGGCAGCGAGCTGCGGGCGGCTCGCCGAGGAGATCACTCGGCGCCCTCCGAAGCGCTCGGCGGTGGCGGTCGCGACGCAATCGAGAAGGTGCCAGAGGATCTCGGTCTTCTTCACCAGCGCCGCCACGCAACGCTCCTGCGTCTCGTACGTCCGGGCGTTGGCGACCACGAATTCGATCGCTTCCTGCGAGTCGCGCCGCGCCCGCGGCACGCGCGAGCGGAAGTATTCGAGGAGCTCGGGCTTCACCCAGGGATAGTGCTTCTCCCAGGCGGCGATGCGCGCGGACATCAGGTCGGGCGCGAAGAACTCGGTGAGCGAGGAAGCCACGGCTTCGACGAGCGAGCGCTCGCGCACGAGCTCGACGTAGGCGTCGCAAGCGAAGCGCACCCCGGGAAGCACGCCGCGACAGCTCGCGCACCTCTTCGCGGTCGAGCCCGACCCCGTCGGCGAGGCGCAGCCAGAGCTCGAGCCCGCCCTCGCCTTCGCGCTCGCCGTCGTGATCGCGGATGCGCCGGAGCCAGGCGCGGCGGAAGCTCGGATCCTCGGACTTCGAGACGATGATCGCGTCTTTGATGGGGATGCGCGTCTGATAGTAGTAGCGATTGCGCACCCACTCCTGGAGCTGGCGGCGCGTGAGCCTGCCCTCGTGCATGCGGCGGTGGAAGGGGTGCCGATCGTGGTAGCGCTGCTCGCCCTCGCGGCGCAGCCATGCGACGAGGTCATCCCCTGTCAGGGGATCGTCTCACAGCTCGAGCTCCATCCCGTCCTCGGCGACCCGCCACCCCGCGGCGGCGACGGCCGCGGCCTCTCGCGAGTCCTCGCGCAGGATCGGGTTCGTGTTGTTGACGTGGATGAAGATGCGCTGCGACGCCCGCAGGTGAGCGAGCCGCGCGAGGCTGCCTCCGTCGCCGCCGATCGGCAGGTGCGCCATGTCCTCGCGCGCGCTTCGACCCGAGGCCGAGGTCGACGATCTCCGTCTCCGACCAGAACGTGCCGTCGAAGAACACGCAATCGGCATCCTCGAGCATCCGCAGGACGGCGGCATCGATGGCCCCGGCAGACGACACGTAGGCCAGCAACGCGGTCGCGCCCGCGGATGCGCAGGCCGATGTTTTCCTCGCGGCCCGGACGTCGCGATGCCCTCGAGGTGAACGGGCTGCTTGCCTGGAACCGGCACCGCGAGCGAGCGAAAGACCGCTCGCCCGTCCATCGCTCGTCGAAAGCTCGACCTCGCGGCCGGGCTCGAGATCGCGCCAGGTCACCTGGCCCTCGAAGCGCTCGAGCGTGCGGTAGAGGACGTTGCGCTCGGTGAGACCGCGCCGCACCGCGTCCGTCGCGTAGACCGACCAGCGGGTGACGACTCGCGAAGGCAGAAGTAGGCCGAGGCAGTGATCGAGGTCGCCGTTGGTCAGCACGATGCCGGCGATCGGCGAGTGGCGCCGCGTCACGCGGATGAAGCGGGGGGTAGCTCTCGATCTGCGCGCGCACGTCCGGCGAGGCGTTGAGGAGAAACCAGAGGTCGCCGTCGGCGCTCACGCGCCACGCACTCCTGCGTGCGTGGCTTGGCGGCGAATCGTCGCGGTGCGGAGCCCCCGGCAGTTCGGGCAGCCGCAGTTCCACTGCGGGAAGCCGCCACCCGCGGCCGAGCCAAGGACGTGAATCCGCATGTCGCTCAGGCCCGGAAACGTCACAGCCCTTCGTGCCGGCGCCGGGCCGCACGAAGGGCTGTGAAGGTGAGGCGCGAAGACTCGCGTGCGGCCGCGATCAGGCCTCCACGCCGTTGAAGTCGTCGCGCTGGAAATCGTCCTGGTACGAGTTGATCTCGCAGTCCATCTTGATCTCGACGAACTCGGGCTTTTCCCAGGTCATGACCGACCCCCCCTAGACTTCGGATCGTAGAAGCTGCCGTCGCCCGCGTCAAGTATCGGAGGGACTAGGCCCGGGAGCCCTTCGATAGCGGTTTTCGAGATTGACTCGCCGCGCGCTCCACGGGAAACTCGCCGCCCTTTCACCAACGGGCCCAGGAGATCCTCACCATGAAAGCACCGGTTCTGTTCGCGCTTTTTTCGACGGTCGCGGCGGCGTCGCTCGGAGCGTCGGCCCTGTGGGCCGCAGACGCTGCCGCCACGATCAGCGCCGATCGTATCCGAGAAGCGACGAGCCAGATCGACGACGAGCGCCTGAAGCATCCCAAGGTCGGCGAGTGGATCACCTACAACGGCGGTACCAACGAGCAGCGCTTCAGCCCGCTCGACCAGATCAACGACAAGAACGTCTCCGAGCTGAAGCTGGCGTGGAAGTTTCCGACGAATTCCACCCGCGGCCTCGAGGCGACTCCGCTGGTGGTCGACGGCGTGATGTACACCACGGCGCCCTGGAGCGTGGTGTACGCGATCGACGCGCGCACCGGGGCGCAGATCTGGACCTGGGATCCCAAGGTGCCGAAGGAGTGGGGACAGAAAGCCTGCTGCGACGTGGTCAATCGCGGCGTGGCCGTCTACAAAGGGAAGGTCTATTCGGCGACGCTCGACGGGCGGCTCGCCGCGCTCGACGCGGCCACCGGGAACGTCATCTGGGAACAGCGCACGACCGAGAAGGACCAGCCGTACACGATCACGGGAGCGCCGCGGGTGGCGGCGGGACGTGTGTTGATCGGCAACGGCGGCGCGGAGTTCGGCGTGCGAGGTTACGTGTCCGCCTACGATGCCGACAGCGGTAAGCTCGACTGGCGCACGTACACGGTTCCCGGCGATCCCGACAAGCCGTTCGAATCCGAGGCGATGGAGGAGGCGGCGAAGACCTGGAAAAACGCCGGCGAGTGGCTCAAGCAGGGCGCGGGCGGAACCGCGTGGGATGCCATCACCTACGACCCCGAGCTGAATCTCATCTACTTCGGCACCGGCAACGGCGTTGCCTGGGACCGCGACATCCGTAGCCCCGGCGGCGGCGACAACCTCTACCTCACCTCGATCCTCGCGGTCTTCGCCGACACCGGCAAGGTGAAGTGGCACTACCAGCTGGTGCCCGGCGACACCTGGGACTTCGACGCCTGCCAGCAGCTCATGCTCGCCGACCTCAAGATCGACGGCAAGACGCGCAAGGTGCTGATGCAGGCACCGAAGCAAGGGCTTCTTCTACGTCATCGATCGCGAGACCGGACAACTGATCTCCGCCAAGCAGTTCGCCGACAAGGTGACGTGGGCCAAGGCCATCGACATGAAGACGGGGCGACCCATCGAGAACCCGGACCAGCGCTACGCGAAGGGCGTGGTGGCCGTGGAGCCGTCGGCATTCGGCGCCCACAACTGGCACCCGATGTCTTTCAGCCCGAAGACCGGCCTCGTGTACATCCCCGCCCAGGCGACCGGCGGCGCGTTCAAGAAGGAGGAGGACTTCAAGGTCAAGCCCGGTGCCTGGAACCTCGGGATCGAGCTCGATCAATTCAGCGGGCTCAATCGCCAGACCGCCGGCGCCGGTCACCTGCTCGCCTGGGACCCGGTGCGGCAGAAGCCCGCGTGGCGCGTGCAGCACCGGTTCTTGTGGAACGGCGGCACGCTCGCCACCGCCGGCAACCTGGTCTTCCAGGGCACGTCGGACATGCGCTTCGCGGCGTACAGCGCGGACAAGGGCAAGACGCTCTGGGAGGTGTCGGTCGAAAGCGGCATCATCGCCGGGCCGATGACCTACATGCTCGACGGCGTGCAGTACGTCTCGGTCAGCGCCGGCTGGGGCGGCGCCTTCGCGCTCATCGGCGGGGACGCCGCGCTGGCGACCGGGTCACGGCCCGGTGGCGCGGTCATGACGTACGCTCTGGCCAGTAAGATGCCGGCAGTCGCCACGGCGCCCGTGGATCCCGAGGTCGCGAAGGGAGGCGTGCTGTACCACAGCCAGTGCGCCGTTTGTCACGGCTCGGGAGGCATTTCCGGCGGCCTCGTTCCGGATCTCCGTCATTCGAGCGAGGACGTCAAGAAGAACATGGCGCTCATCATCAAGAACGGCATTCCCGGCACCGGCATGGCGCCGCTTGGCAAGTGGGTGAGCGACGAAGACGCGAAGCTCATCCAAAAGTACATTCGCGCCCGCGCGGACGAGGAAAAGGCAGGCAGGTTCTAGCAGGGCTCCTGCGCGGCCGGTCAGCCCTCGCTGTCGTTCGGCTCGTTGCCGCTACCCCACCCGGGATCGGGAGGCGGCGGGTTCTCGGCTCCCGGCGTGCCCGGTGCATGGCCGTGGTCGGGTCCGCCCTGACCGTGACGGCGCCAGCGACCTTCGCGCTCGTTCGGGTCCGGTGGTCTGAAGCCGAACTCCCGACGCAGCCGCGAACGCAGTAGCACGAGCTTCGCTTGCTCCTCTACCGTGAGCACTTTGCGCAGCGCGGTGAAGGAATCTTCGGCGATCTGCTCTTGCTGCTTGTGCAGCTCCATCGCATGGTCCACGAGTGCGGTGAGCGCCGCGGAATCCGGCTTCGGCTTGGCGAGAGCGTCGCGGATCTGCTTCTCGAGCTCCATGTGCTTCTTGCGCAGCTCTTCACGCTTTTCGTCGCCCTGCTTGAGGATGTGACTGACCGCCAGCGCTTTTTCGTCGCTCAGCCCGAGCTCGTCGGTCATGCGCAGGACTAGGAACAACCGTCCCCCCGGGCCGTGCGCCGGGCCGGCACCGGGCTTGGGCGAATCGGCGCTTGCCAAGATCGGTAGCAGTGCCACCACGACCAGCACCGATGCGAACGTTGCGCTCTTCCTCATATTCGATACTCCCCCCGAAGCTTCTAGATCAGGCTGGCGTCGGCGAGACCGCCGATCTCGTCGTCGAGCGAAGCGCGCAGGCTGGCCATCGTCGCGTCGTCGGCGGCCGCGAGATCTTCTGGAACTACGGGGGCCGGCTCTTCGACCAACATGGGAAACGTCTCGTCGCTCGTCGGCGCGGGGGTGACGGGCGCGGCCGTGGGAGCGACGGACTGTGCGGGGTTCCACGTGCGGACGACCAGCAGCAGCGCCATCGCAGCCAGCGCCGGCGCGAGCCACCACAGGAACGGCCGTCGCTCGATCGTCCGCGGTGAGGCCGACGCCGCCACGGCTCGTGCGATGCCTTCGCGCTGGTGCGCCCAGAACGCCTCGTCCGGCGGCGACGCGGCGGATCGCCGCAACATGGCGGGGACCTCGCGCAGCGCCACCACGTCTTCGGTGCATCGCAGGCACTTGGCGAGGTGCCGCTCGACGTCACCGCGAACCGCTTCTCGTAGCGTCCCGTCCGCGAAGCTGACGAGCGAGGATCGCAGCAGAAAGCAGCGCAAGCCGACCGTCTTGTCGACGCCGATCATCAATGAGCCTCCACGAGCCAATGTTTCAAGCGGCGAATGGCGTGGTGATAGCTCACCTTCGCCGAGTTTTCCGAGATGCCGAGCAGCGATCCGATGTCGCGAAAGGACAGATCACCCCAAATTCGCAGGCTGAGCACCGACCGTTGACGATCGGGGAGCGCGGCGACGCGCCGCTGGACGGTCGCGCCGACCACGACCTCTTCGAGAGACGGCTGCGTGGCAGGCATCATCTCGAGCGCGTCCTCGATCGGCACCGCGGCGCGGCGCTTCTCGGATCGCGCGCGATCCCGGCAGAGGTTCATCGCGACGCTATAGAGCCACGTCTTGAAGCTCGCTTGAGCGCGAAAGCTGGCGAGTCGGGTATAGGCTTGGACGAACGTCATCTGTACGATTTCGTCCGCGGCCGCTCGGTCGCCGAGATGCTGCTCGACGAACCGCTGCAGAGCGCACTGGTGCCGCTCAACAAGCACGACGAAGTCCTCTCGCCGCCCCTCGAGCGTGCCCCGAACGAGATCCAAGTCGTGGCGGGCGTCGCTCTCGGGAAGCGACGTCCGCGCTCGTGGCGACCACGAATCCAGCATTCCCATTCGCTAGTTCGACGGTTCGGCGCTGCGAAAAGTTTACGGCACCTCTGAAGATGCAGCGAAATCCGAGCTTTTTCCGCAGGCTCGCACCCTGCCGGCGCCGTCCGGTCAGGCCGAGAGTTGGGTCTCCATCACCGCGAGCAGCTGCGCGCGCGTCACCGGCTTGGTGACGAACGCATTGCAGCCCTCTTGCAGACAGCGGCGGAGCTTTTCGTCCATGGCATGGGCCGTGAGCGCGACGATCGGGGTTGGCGGGCGGTGGCGCTCCCGCTCGAAGTGGCGTATCGCGCGAACCGCGTCGTAGCCGTCGAGCACCGGCATCTGCAGGTCCATGAGCACCAGGTCGTATCGCTCGGCCTCGAACTTGCGGAGCGCCGTCTCGCCGTTCTCGGCGAAGTCGAGGTCGTAGGGCAGCTTCTTCAGGTAGTAGCGGATCAACGTACGGTTGTCCTCGGAATCGTCGGCCAGCAGAATGCGCCGGCGTCGAGCATCCTTTGGCGTCGCCTCCGTGCTCGCCGCGCTCGCGGAATTCGCCGCCGAGGTGGTGGCGGTGACGTCGCTCAGCAACGGTGGTCGCTCGAAGCGAATCGTGAAGTGGAAGCGGCTGCCCCGACCGGCCTCGCTCTCGACCCAGATCCGCCCGCCCATCAGCCCGACGAGGCGCTTGGCGATTCCCAAGCCGAGGCCGGTGCCGCCGCGCTGTCGGCTGCTCGAGACACTCACTTGCTCGAAGTCCTCGAATACGTTGGCGAGCTTGTCCGCCGGAATGCCGATGCCGGTGTCGTCGACGGTGAACAGCAGCACGCCGGTCGAGTCCGAACGCACGCTCGCCGTCACGCTGCCCTCGTCCGTGAACTTCACCGCGTTGCTGATGAGGTTGAGCAGTATCTGTCGCAGCCGGCTCACGTCGCCGACGATCATGGGTGGTACCCCAGCGCCGATGTCGTGGAGAAGCCTGATGCCTTTCTGCTCTGCCATCGGCCGCAGCAGCTCGATCGCACCCTCCATCAGCTCGAGCGGCGAGAAGGCTTTGCGCTGCAGCTCGAGGCGACCGGCTTCGATCTTGGAGAGATCGAGCACGTCGTTCACCAGACCGAAGAGCGCCTGGCTCGCGCGCCGAAGGATGTCGAGGCACTCGCGATGCTCCGGGCCGGGCGGAGTCTCGGTCAACAGGTCCGAGATACCGATGATGGTGCCGAGTGGTGTGCGAATCTCGTGGGTCAACTTGGCGAGAAAGTCACTCTTCGCGCGATTGGCCGCCTCGGCTGCTTGCCGCGCTTTGCGCAGCGCCTCGATTGCCCTGCGCTGTTCCGCCACATCGACGAACTGCTCCAGGTCCTTTGCCGCAACCTTGCGCTGCATGGCGGAGCGGATCGCGCGTCCGAGCGACGTGCCGTCCATCTCCCCTTTGACGACGTAGTCTTGAGCTCCCTGCGCGAGCGCATCGAGCGCAGCGTTCTCGTCGTCGAGCGACGTCAGTACCACGATCGCCGCGTGGGGAGCTTGGCGACGCAGCTCGAGGAGGGCCTTCGTCCCCTCACAGTCCGGTAACGACAGATCGAGCAGCACGACTTCCACGGGACGATCGGCCAGGTGCCGCCGTGCTGCGGCGACGTCGCCGACCGTATCGCAGGCATAGGTCGCATCGGGTACCTCGCCGAGGGTCTCGACGACCCGCCGGACATCGACGGGATCGTCCTCAACGAGGAGGATCCGCAGCGGCGTTCTGTGGGCCTTCACGGCGAGCATGTCGGCGTCTCGGTCGGATTCTAAGCCTATCGGAGGGCGCGTCGAGGACAAAGCCGCCTCGCTACCCGCGACTGGTGAAAATTGTCGGGAAAGGACGGCAGAGCGGCGCGAGGCGGCTTGCGCCACTAGCCTGGTCTTCCGCCCGATTGACCGCTAACCAAGCGTAGTGGCGCGTCCCACGAAAGTTTCCGATCCGATTGCGAGATTCGCCCGATGGTTCGTGGCGGCCGAGCGGTCCGGCGAGCCGATTCCCGAAGCGATGGTCGTAGCCACGAGCAGCCGCGACGGCAGGCCCTCGGCCCGGTTCGTGTTGCTGAAGCGGGCTGACGCGCGCGGCTTCGTATTCTTTACCGACCGGCGCAGCCGCAAGGGCGCAGAGCTCCGCAAGAACCCGCTCGCCGCCGCTGTCTTCTACTGGGATCGCATCGGCAAGCAGGTCCGTATCGAAGGGCGCGTCGAGGTCGTGTCGGCGGCCGAAGCCGACGCCTACTGGGCGACACGACCGCGGCCGAGCCGGCTCGCAGCGGCGTCCTCGCGTCAAAGTGCCACGCTCGCGCATCGTCGGATGCTGCTCGACGCCGTTCGCCGACTTCGCCGCTCGGTCGACGGCCAAGCCGTGCCCCGCCCGCCGGCTTGGGGAGGGTATCGCATCGTTCCCGAGCGCATCGAGTTCTGGGAGCGGCGCGCGCATCGCCTTCACGATCGCGAGTTGTTCGTCAAGGGACGGCAAGGCTGGAAGCGCCGTCTGCTCCAGCCCTGACCGTCGCTGCCGGCTTTGGTCAGGAGGCGAGGCGCTGCAGCGGCAGCTCGACGTGGAAGGCGGTGCCCCGGGGCTCGCGGGCATTGAACAGCAGATCCCCGCCGTGCGCCAGCACGATCTGCTTCGACACCGCGAGCCCGAGCCCCGACCCGCTCTCCTTGGTAGTCTCGAACAATCGAAACACCTGCACGCCGGCCGGGATACCCGGACCAGTGTCTTCGACCGAGATACGCACCTTCTCCGAGGACGGCGCGCTCACCGCGACCGTCACCTCGCCGGGGCCCTCGCCCAAGGCTTCGATCGCGTTCTTGATGAGGTTGTCGAGCACGCGACGGAGCTTGCTTTCGTCAGCCTCCAACCGGCCGACCGCATCGGCGTCGCGAAGCTCGAGCTTCACCCCGCGAGCCGAAGCCACCGGCCGCCAGAGCTCGACCACGCCGTTCAAGAACGCGGGCAGGTCGATCGAGCGGAGGTCGAGGCGCTGCTCGCGGGCGAAGCTCAAGAACTCGCGGATCAATTCCTCCAGTCGGCGTACTTCCGCGACGAGCTGCTCGAGCGGCTTCGTCACCGACCCGAGCGGCCGATTCGGGTCGCGTCGGGCGTGTTGCAGAGCTACCTGGGCCTGCAGCGACACGGCGGAGAGCGGGTTGCCGAGATCGTGGGCGATTTTCGCCGTGATCGCGCCGATGTCCGCCAGCCGTTCGCGCTCCGCCGCGCTCTTCTCGAGCTCGCGCACCCGCGCCTCGGCGCGCCGGCGCTCGGTGATGTCTTGGCCGATCGACAGCACGCCCGAGGGAGTACCCTCGGCGTCGCGCAGCACGCTCGTATACCATTCGATCTCGCGCACGGACCCGTCGCGCGTGACGAGCTTGGTGACGTAGCCCCGCGCTTCCCCTTCACCGAGAGCCTGCTGGAAGATCGTGCGCAAGCGTGCGCGCTCGGGCTCGGGAACGAACGTCGAATACCAGTCCCGGCCTTTGGTCTCGGCGAGCGGCCATCCGGAAACCCGCTCGAGATACCGGTTGTAGAGCACGATTCGCGCGTCGCGATCACGCACCAGCACGATGGCTTCGGCGGTTTCGATGAGGTGCTCGGCGAAGTCGCGCTCGCGCCGCAGGGCTTCCTCGGCGAGCTTGCGCTCGGAGACGTCGCGGACGATGGCCGTGTAGATGATCTGGTGAGCGGCGTGTGTTTCGGACACGGAGATCTCGACGGGGAACACCTCGCCCGACTTTCGAGCGGCGGCGACATGACGGATGCGGCCGATGGCCTTCGCCACCCCCGTGGTGCGGTAGCGCTCGAGGTACTGATCGTGCTCCTCGCGGTACGGCGACGGCATCAGCATGGAAACGTTGCGGCCGAGGACTTCGTCGGCCGTGTATCCGAACATCTTCTCAGCCGTACGGTTGAACAGCGTGATGGCGCCCTCGGCGTCGATGCTGACGATGGCATCGCGCGCGGTGTCGAGCACCGCCTCCCATCGAGCGCGGTCCAGCGCGAAGGAATCGGCAGAGGCCTTGGAGCGAGTTTCGGACACGAGCTCTACCGGGGGATCGCTACCCGAGGCGGTCTCGAGGAGTCAACCAGTCGCGTCGGCGTGCGGCTCGTCACGCGGTGAAATTTCGAGGTAGCTTCCATCCGTGAGAAACGCCGACGTCGCTCGCGTTCTTCGGGAGATCGCCGCATTTCTCGATATGCAAGGCGTGCCGTTCAAGCCGCGTGCGTACGAGAAGGCCGCCGATTCCGTCCTCGCGCTCGCCGATCCCGTGGAGGAGGTCCACGCGCGCGGCGGCCTGCGCGCGCTCGAGCTCATTCCAGGGGTCGGCAAGTCAGTGGCCGCGAAGGTCGAGGAGTTCCTCGAGACGGGCGCCGTCGGGCTGCACCGCGAGCTCCACGCAGCCACGCCCGTAGACCTCGGCCCGCTGCTGGCGGTCGAAGGGCTCGGTCCGAAAGGCATCCGCTCGCTCTACGAACATCTGGGGGTACGCACGCTCGACGACCTCGAGGCGGCGGCGCGCGCGCGGAAGATCCGCGCGGTGGAAGGGTTCGGCGAGAAGAAGGAAGAGAAGCTGCTGCGCGCCATCGCGTTCGTGCGCGCGCGCACCGGTCGCCTGCCGATCGGCGAGGCGCTGCCGGCCGCGCTCGAGATCGAAGCGCGCCTGCGAGCGATGCCGGGCGTGCGGAAGGTCGCGATCGCGGGAAGTCTGCGACGGCGGAAGGAGACCATCGGCGACATGGATTTCCTCGTCGTCGCCGCGCGCAGCGAGGCGGTGATGGAGCGGTTCACGACGATGCCCGAGGTCACCGAGATACACGGTCGAGGCTCGACCAAAGGTTCGGTCCGACTCGCCATCGGCATCGACGCCGACTTGCGCATCGTGCCCGCCAAGAGCTTCGGCGCGGCTATGCAATATTTCACGGGCAGCAAAGATCACAGCGTGGCGTGCCGCCGCATCGCCCTCGAGAAGGGGCTCAAGCTGAACGAATACGGCGTGTTCCGCGGCGACCGGGCGATCGCCGGGCGCACCGAGGAGGAGGTGTACGAGGCCATCGGCCTGCCGTGGATCCCTCCGGAGCTGCGCGAAGACCGCGGCGAGATCGCCGCCGCGCTCGCCGGCAAGCTGCCTCGCCTCATCGAGTACGGCAGCCTGCGCGGCGATTTGCAGACGCAGACGAACTGGACCGACGGCGCCGATTCGATCGCCGATATGGCGAAGAGCGCGAAGGCGCGGGGGCTCGAGTACATCGCGATCACGGATCACACGCGCGACCTGGCGATGACCGGCGGCGCCGACGAGCAGAAGCTCTTCCGCCAGATGAAGGAGATCGATTCGCTCAACGCCAAGCTTCGCGGCTTTCGCGTGCTCTGCGGCGCCGAGGTCAACATCCGGCGCGACGGAACGCTCGACATCGACGACGCCGCGCTCGCGGCGCTCGACGTGGTCGGCGTGGCGGTGCACTCCCACTTCGACCTTCCTCGCGCCGAGATGACGGAGCGAGTCTGCCGCGCCATGCGCAACCCGCACGCCGACATCCTCTTTCATCCGACCGGCCGAATGCTCGGCAAACGCGAGCCCTTCGCCATCGATCTCGACGCCGTCTTTCGCGTCGCCCGCGAGACCGGGACCGCCCTGGAGATCGACGCGTATCCCGATCGTCTCGATCTCTCCGACGACGCCGTGCGCCGCGCCGTCGAGGCGGGCGTGAATCTCGTCATCGATTCCGATGCGCACGCCGCAGCGCATTTCGCCTTCCTCGACTATGGCGTCGGGGTTGCCCGCCGCGGCTGGGTCGAGGCGCGCCACGTTCTCAACACCCTGCCCCTCGACCGGCTGCTGGCGGCGTTGAAGGACCACGCGAGCCGCAAGCCGCGGCGCCGGCGCTGAAGAGCGTTCAGTGGGCTCCCGCGAGCTCGGCGAGCTCTACGAGGCTGCCGCGTTCGCCGATCACGACCAAGTAGTCCCCGGAGTTCACCAACGTGGATCCCTCGGGCGTCACCCGTGTCGGCTCCGATTCGCGTTTGAGAGCGACGATCCGTAGCCGCGGGTTCTGCATCTCGAGCGCGCCGACCGTGCGGCCGACCATCGCGGATCCCGCCGCCACGCGGATCTCCTCGAGCGCCACGTCTTCTTCTCCGCGGCCGAGCGTCGAGATCTCCAGGAAGTCGACGACCGCCGGCCGCAGGATGGAAGAGGCAATGCGCGCACCGCCGATCTGATAGGCGGAGATCACCTGATGGGCGCCGGCGAGGCGCAGCCGCCTCGCGCCCGCTTCGCTCTCGGCACGCGCGTGGATGGAGATGCGGGGATTCCGCTCGCGGACCGAGAGCGTGATGAACACGTTGTCCGAATCCGACGGCGTGGCGACGACGAAGGCCCGAGCGCGGTCGATGCCGGCTTGCACGAGCGTTTCGTCCGACAGTCCCGAGCCGATGAAATACGGCACGGCGAGCTTGGCGAGCTCGTCCTTCTTCTCCACGTCGGAATCCATGATCACCAGCGGCGAACGGCTACGCATGAGCTCTTCCACGACCGCTTTGCCGAATCGGCCATAGCCGCAGACGATGACGTGGCCGCGGAGCTTGTCGATCTCGTGTTGCATGGCGGACCTCCCGAACACCTCGCGCAGTTGCCCTTCGATGACGAGCTCGGCGAGCTGGGTGAGCAGATAGAGAACCGTGCCGACGCCCGTCAGGATCAGGGCCACCGTGAAGAGCTTTCCCGCATGCGTCACCGGCACGACGTCGCCGTAGCCGACGGTCGATACGGTCACGGCGGTCAGATAAAGGGCGTCGATCGCCGACATCCCTTCGATCAGCACGTAGCCTGCGGTACCGAGCGCGAGAACGCCGACCAGGGCCGCGCCCGGCAGCACGAAGCGGCGGGGCAGTCTCAGGGCCCAGCGGAGAGTGGCTCGGTGCGGGGCCTGCAATTCCCGAAAGCGAGCATCAGCGCTCCGTTCGTCTCCCACGGATGGGAAGATATCAACAGCCGTGCCCGATTTCCCGCTATCCGCGATCGGCTACGGCTCCTCCGCGGCGAGCAACGCTGCCCGCAGGCGATTGCGCTCGTCCTTCGAACGGACGCGGACCATTTCCAGCAGCGCTTCGTGGTGGCGGCCGATCTCGCTCTTTCGGGTCTCCTCGAGGTCGGGGAAGCGGGCGATCGGCGAGCTTTGCAGCAGGCGCGTGTAGATCACGTCGAGCTCGCTGCTTTCGAGCGCGAGCGCGATCGAGAACGCCTCGTCCACGTCGTCGACGCCATCGGCGCGCGCGCGGAGCTCGCGCGCAAGGCTCTCGAGCTCGTCCATACTCGCGACGAAGTCGGCGCAATCCGGACGCTTTTCAGCGGGCGTCAACTCGAGCAGACGCCGCCAGGTGGCGAGCTTCTTGGAGTGCTTGCGCTCGTCGGCGGCCATGGAAACCCAGAAACCGTGCAGCGTGGAATCCGATGCGAAGCGTCGCGACAGCGCCTCGTAGATGTCCGCCGCGATCTCTTCCACGCGGGCCGCCCGCCGCAGCACATGGGTCGCGTCCACAGCCGTTCGAGATTCAAGGAGCGTGCCGGGCACGCGGGTTGCTGTAGTCGGACGCCATGGGAGCGCGGTCGAAGGCTAACGGCCGGTCGTGGCCGGCGCAGGCGATGCTCGGGTTCGGCGATCTCTTGCGGATCTACCACCGCCACGAGCTCTTCGGCATGGAGCATTTGCGCACGGCGCTCGATGCCAAAAGCCCGATCCTCTTGGTCGGCAACCACAGCATGGACGTCGCCGACCCGATGATGCTTCGCTCGGCCATCCATCGCGCGAGCGGCCGCCTGCTTCCCTTCGTCGGTCACGAGATGCTGTTCTTCCGCGTACCCGGCGTGCGCTCGTGTGTTGCCCGGGCGGGCGTGGTGCCGAGTCGCAACCTCGAGCTCGCCGCGCGGGTGCTCCGTGAAGACGGCCTCCTCATGGTCTACCCGGGAGCGGGGACGGAAGCCGGCCTGCGGTCGTATCGCCGCGAGCCGTACCGCTTGAAATGGTATGAACGGCTCGGCTTCGTCGAGCTCGCGCTGCGCGAACGAGCGACGATCCTGTTCGTCGCGGGGATCGGCGTGGACGAGATGTACTACCAGACGGACTTCGCCGTGCCGCGTGCTCTTTTCGGTCTGTTCGACGACTATGTCGAGTCGTATCGCGGGCTGCGCATCCAGCTCGGCGCCGCCGGTCTTCATCTGCTACCGGGTGTGCTCCCGCTGCCCGTCAAGGTGACGCACGAAATCTCCGCGCCGCTGCGCTTCGACCGTTCCATCGATCCGTCGAACCGCGCGGCGCTCGAGGAAGTGCAAATCGGCATCTGGGCGCGGTGCCAGACGCTGCTCGACGCGGTCGTGGCGGCGCGGGATGAGCGCAGTGACTGGCTGGACGTGGCAGTGCGCCGAGGGGAGCGAGCCCTCGAGTCGCTCGGCCTGTGACGCTCCGTTCGCCGCTCGCCGCTAGGACGTGAGCACACGATAGATCTCGGGTAGCCGCCGCGGCAGCTCCGCGACCCGCGCGACCACCGCGTAGCCGCGCGCGCCGAACATGTGCGGCAGATACGCTCGAGCCTTCACGGTCGATCGTCAGGCAAAAGACGCCGAGGCCTTGCAGGCGCGCCTCGGCGACCGCCTGGCGGGTATCCTCGATGCCGTAGCGTCCCTCGTACTCGTCCTCGTCGTTGGGCCTGCCGTCGGAGAGCAGGAACAGAAGGCGAACACGGCTCCGCTCGCGGGCGAGCGCTGCCGTCACGTGTCGGATGGGCGCACCTAGCCGCGTGTAGTCGGCGCTCGCGAGCCCCGCGATGCGCGCGCGCACGGCGTCGTCGATGCGCTCCGCGAAGCTCTTTACGCGCTCCACGCGCACGCTCTGCGCGCCGCGCCCGCAAAACGCGTAGACCGCGTGCCGGTCGCCTAGCGACCGCAGCGCCTCGCAGAGGACCAGGGTCGCCTGCCTTTCGACCTCGAGTACGGTGCGGCCGCCTCCCACCCAGGCGTCGGTCGAGCCGCTGGCGTCGATCAGGAGGGCCACCGCCACGTCGCGCCGAAGCGGCCGCTCTGCGAGGTAGAGCCGCTCGCTCGGCGTCCGTCCCGCCCGCCGATCCGCGAAGTCCTCGACGACCGCGTCGACGTCTAGATCGTCGCCTTGGCGCTCTCGCGGGTGACGCTCGCGGCGCGGGCGTAGTCGCTCGAACCGTCGACGCAGATCGCTGACGAGCTCGCGATGCTCTTCGAGTATGCGTCCGCTCCAGCCGGGATCGCCGCTTGGGGCGGCGAGCTCGCGAAGCAGCACAATGCGCGGGTCGATAGCCGGACGTTCGATGATCCCATTCGGGATAGCGGATACCCACGCCTGCGCTCATCGATCGGTCCGCTCGCCGAGCGCGCGCTTGCGCCGAGTCGCATTCGAGCACCTCGTGCACCACGTCGCTCGAACGAACGCGAGGCAGCTCGGATTGGCGTTCGATCTCTTCGGCGAGCGTTTCGAGGTCGAGATCCTTCTCCTGATCGACGGGCCGCGCGCAGACCAGCGGGATCCTGTACCGTCTGGGGCGGATCCCCGAACGGCACGAAGAAGGGCCCGGAACGACCGTCCCTCTCTTCGTCCGTCATGTCGCGGGCCTCGATCTGGCGCCGCAGGCGGCGTGTGGAAAGTGGCCGTGACGCTGGCGCGACGCCCCGGCTCGCCGACCGCGCCGCCGCCGTCAGGTCCGGCCGCGGCACTCCCCAGTGAAAGGTCGGCGCCACGCCTCGATAGCCGGTCTCGCTGAAGGGTCGATCACGCGCTCGCGCCGCCGCCCATGCGGCACATGCGCTCGGCGTCTCGTGCGACCGGCCCTGCACGGAGCAACTGGCAGATCACGGCCTCGACGGCACGCTCGGCAGCGGTGAGCGAGCGAAGTGTGGGCCGGTGCACAAGCGCCAAACGGCGCGCGCCGCGTGATCGGGTCGCGGAGCCCGGGCAGCTCTTCGGCGAGCCACGCATCGATGCGTGCGCCATCCGCCGCCCAGAAGAGGTCGCGCGCCACCGGCTGTACGGGACAGAGAGCCATCGATCCGTCGGCGATTCGCGCGCCGAGCGACAGCGCCAGCAGGCGCAGCGCCTCGCGATCCCCGACGTCGGTCGAGCTGAGCTCGAGCTGGCGCGGCAGGAACAATTGCGTGCCGTCCGTGAACCCTTGGACGGAAGGCGCGATCTCCACGGCGGAGGGTTGCCGAGCCGGCGCGCGAGCCAGCCGGCCGCCGCCGGCGGATCGCTGGCAAGTATCGGCCAGTGGCCGCCCAGGCATGCGGTGAGCAGGAATCCGAGCGGGCGTTCGCATCTCGTCGAGCGCCAGCCCGCGCGTCGGCGCGGAGGCGGGGCGCCCGCGCTTCCACAGAGTCCGCGCGGCTGCCGTCGCGCGCTCGGCCGCCTCGAGGATGACGTCTTCGGCCTCGGGCATGCCGCGCTCAGACCAGCACCGCGGCGATGACTTCTGACACGGCGCCGAGCAAGTCCGGATCGTCGGAGAGCGGGCCGGCGATCGCCGCCTCGCAGGCGCGGCGGAGATCCAAGCCGCCGGCGGCGAGACACGCTGCGTGCACCAGCAGGCGCGTGCTGGCGACCTCGACGAGTCCCTGATCGCGCAGGCGACGCACGCGCTCGGCGAGCTTGACGAGGCTCGCCGCGACCCCCCGATCGACGTTCGCCTCGTGACGAACGATTTCGATCTCATCCTCGGCAGGCGGGAAATCGAAATCGATCGTCACGAAGCGTTGTCGCGTGGAGGGCTTCAGGTCCTTCATCACGTTCTGGTAGCCCGGGTTGTAAGAGACGATGAGCTGGAAGTCGGGATGCGCGTGGACGAGCTCGGCGGCTTTCTCGACGGGGAGCACGCGCCGGTCGTCGGTGAGCGGGTGAACCACCACCACCGTGTCCTGACGAGCCTCGACGATCTCGTCGAGATAGCAGAGCGCGCCCGCGCGTGCCGCCAGCGTGAGCGGCCCGTCCTGCCAGACCGTCTCGCCCCCCCGCACCAGGAAGCGTCCGGTGAGATCGTTCGCGGAAAGATCGTCGTGACAGGCGACCGTGACGAGCGGCCGCCCGAGCCGCCACGCCATGTGGCGGACGAAGCGTGTCTTGCCGCAGCCGGTGGGTCCCTTGAGCATGATGGGCAGCCGACGGCCGCGGGCGGCGGTGAACACCGCGATCTCGTCCTTGCGCGGCCGGTAGTAGGGCTCGGTCGAGACGTGCTCGAGCGCTTGGTCGACCTCGTGCACGGCGCCGCTGCGAATCGCCCGCGGCGCGCTCACGCCTTCGCTCTGGCGGTTCCGCGGGGAGGGCCGGCCGCGGCGAAGTCCCAGAGGAACGCGACGACGCCGAGCGCGAAGACCACCGCGGTACCGAGCCACATCAAGTAGTGGACCTGGATCTTCTGCTGCGTCTCGAGATAGCCGAAGCCCATGATGCGCTCGAGATACGTTTGCGTGAGCCCCGCAGCGGCGATTGCCATCGTCATGCCGAGCATACCTCCGACCATGAGCCAGAATGCGGCGAGCCCGAGACGCGTTTGGCGCTGCTCGACGGGCACTCCGGTGAGCTCCGGCAGCGCGTAGGTGATCATGCCGAGCGTGATCATCGTGTAGGCGCCGAAGAACGCCATGTGCCCGTGCATGGTCGTGATGTGCGTCCCATGCGTCCAGCGATTCACTTGCGGCCAAGTGTGCGCGAGCCCGAGGATGCCGGCGCCAAGCGTCGAGAACACCGCCGAGCCGATCGTCCAGTGGAGAGCGAGGGTGTTCGGGTGGCTCAGGCCGGAGCGGCGGAAGATGCCGTACGCGTATGCGGTCATGGCCAGAAACGCCAGCGGCTCGAGCGCGGAGAACACGCCGCCGATCCACAGCCAGTAAGGCGGCACGCCGATCCAGTAGTAGTGGTGTCCGGTGCCGAGCACTCCCGACAGGAAGGTCAAGCCAACGATCACGTAGAGCCACTTCTCCATCACCTCCCGGTCCGCGCCGGAGAGGCGGATCAGCAGGAACGCGAGCATGCCTCCGAGCACGAGCTCCCACACGCCTTCCACCCAGAGATGCACGACCCACCAGCGGTAGAAGCGGTCGAGCGTGTAGTTGTCGAAGTGGATGAGGCCGGGAATGAACAGCAGAGCGGTCGCCGCCAGGCCGCCGACGAGGATCCCCTCGGTGGTCGTGAAGCGGCGGGCGCTGCGGATCGTCATCACCAGGTTCGCCAGAAACATCACCATGACGACGACCACGCCGAGCTTGAGCATCAGCGGCATCTCGAGGAGCTTCCGTCCCTCGGTGACGCCGAACAGATAGCGGTCGATCGTCACGACGCCGATCGTGAGCCACAGCGCGAGCTGCAAGTAGGCGAGGCGCGTGCTCCAGATCTCGATCCGCGATTCCTCGGGAACGATGAAATACGCCGCGCCCATGAATCCCGTGATCAGCCACACCAAGAGAAGGTTGGTGTGGATCTCCTTCGCGGTGGCGAAGTTGAGCGCGTCGATGAGCGGATCGGGGCCGAGATACTTGGCGAGGCTCAGGAAGCCGAACGCCACCTGCAAGCCGAACAGCAACACGGCCGAGAAGAAGTAGGCGTAGGCGATGCGTTGCGATTCGTAGGTCATCGGCGGCCTCTACTCACAAAAGGGTCTTCAGGTAGGCGACGAGGTCCTTCACCTGTTCTGGCTTCAGGGTCTTGGCGTAGGTGTCGGGCATGAGCGACGTTCCGGGGCCGGCGCTGTAGTTCCCGCCCGCGACGATGAACGCGCCCGGCTTGACGATCGATTCTTCGAGATAGCCGTCGCCGTCGGCAGCCGCGCCCTGGTAGTGCGGATCGTGAATGCGCTCGGCGGCGTTCTTGCCGATGCCGGCGAGCGGCGGTCCTACGAGCGTCACGCCGGACTCGATCGAGTGGCAGGTTGCGCACGCCCCGCCGCCGTTGAACAGCGCCTTGCCTCGGCTCGACGCATCCGCGGAGGTCGCCACGCCTTCGACGCCCGGTAACCCGCGGCTCGACACGCCGGAAACGAGGATCGGTCGCGGCGGCCAGCCGTTGGTGTCGATGTGCCCCACCCAGTCGAGGAACGCGACGACGTCGGTGATCTCGTCGGGCTTCAGGCCGAGCGTAGGCATCAGCCTGCCGTCGCGCTTCTCGGAATAGAATTTCGACGGATCGGCGAGAAACTGCATCAGGTACGCCGGGCCGCGCTGCGAGACGATCTGCGTCAGATCCGGAGCATAGTAAGCGCCCTCGCCGAGCAGTGTGTGGCAATTCTCGCAATTGTACTTGCCCCACACGTGCTCGCCGTGGCGGACGCTCTCGGTGAGGCCCTCCTCGTGCGTACGCGCCGCGATCGTGGTGTGCGTGTGGATGGTGAGCAGGATGAATAGGATCACGAAGAAGACCGTTCCGGCGAAGAAGAAGCCGCGCGTGGTGGCCTTGGTCATCGCGGTCCTCCCTCCCCTATCTCCGACCTTCCACGTCGCATCGCACGCAACGTGTCACGGGCCGCGACCGCGAACGCGGCGAGGCCGGCCGCCGCTGCCGCCGCCATCATCAAGTTGGCCGCGCCCGCTGCGCCGGAGCGGCCGACGAGCGGCGCGCCGAGCACCAGCGCCGCGGCTGTGAGCACTAGGCAGACGATCGAGAGCTCGCTGCGATCGCTCACCGCGCTACACTCCGATGCGGGGCAGATTCACCAGGCCGATCGCGACCGCGTAGGCCATCGCGCCGATCACGACCGCGACGATCAGTCCGGTGAGCGACCAGACGAGAGTGCCGCCATCGACCGAGCTCGTCTCCTTCATGCCGCCACAGGCAGCAAGCGACGGACCAGGCAGCAGCGCCTCGATACGGCAGAGTTTTCCCTTCACTGGTGGGCGAGCTTTCTCGCCGGCGAGAAGCCGCGCAGAGCAGCGTTCCCGGAGCTGAGAAACGGAAAAGCTGTTTGTCCCCTTGCGACGGCACTCGGTTCCGCTCAATCGTCAGAGCCGGATGACCACCAAAGGCGTGAAGCTCGACGCTGCCTCGGCCGCGGGTTTGATCCGTCCTCGCGACGTACTGCTGTGCGGCTTCGTCGCGGGGCAACCTGTCGCGCTTCTCGAGGCGATCGGCGCGCGCTCCGACCTGGAAGACGTGACGCTCTACTGCGGGCTCCTCGGGCGGCCCTACGACCTCTTGCGCAATCCCGCTATCCGCGTGGTGAGCGGCTTCTTCGGCCCGGTGGAGCGCATGGCCCGCGCGGCCGGCGCCCGCGTGACGTTCCTGCCCGCCGATTTTCACGGCCTCGAGCGCATCGCGCTGCGCCTCAAGCCGAGAGTCGTGCTCGCCGTCACCACGCCGCCCGACGCCTCGGGCTGGCTGTCGTTCGGCGTCCACTCGGGGGCGAGCTTCCGCGCGTTCCTCGAGGCGGCGCGCGACCCCGAGCGATTGGCGATCGCGGAAGTCAACCCGAAGATGCCGCGCGTCGAGGGCATCGCCGATCTCGGCGGCAATCGCCTTCACGTCTCCGAGGTCGACGCGTGGGTCGAGCACGACGCCGAGCTGGTTGCCCTGCCCGAAGAGCCGCCCTCGCCGGACGACCTCGCGATCGCGGCCGCGGTCTGCGAGCGCATCGAGCCAGGGGCGACGCTGCAATTCGGTATCGGTGCGATCCCCGGCGAGATCGCCCGCAGGCTCGCCGAAGGCGCCGTCGGCGGATTCGGCATCCATACCGAGATGATCGGCGACGGGGTCATGCGTCTGCACGAAGCGGGCAAGGTCAGCAATCGCAAGCCGATCTACGCGGGCCTCACCGTTGCGACGTTCGCACTCGGCACCGAGCCGCTCTACCGCTGGCTCGACGGCAACTCGCTGGTGCGCATGCTGCCCGTTTCGGCCGTCAACGACCCTGCGATCCTGCGACGAATCCCGGGTTTGGTCAGCATCAACGGCGCGCTAGCGATCGATCTCGACGGACAAGTTGCCGCCGATTCCGTGGCCGGCCGGCAGTACTCGGGGGTTGGCGGCCACGAGTCGTTCGTGATCGGCGCTTCCGAAGCTCCGGGCGGAACGAGCTTCCTCTGCCTGAAATCCACCGCCCGAATCGGCGGCCAGCGCGTCTCCACGATCGTCGCGACATTCGCGCCCGGTACGCGCGTCACCACCGCGCGCCATCACGTGCACCACGTGGTCACCGAGCAGGGCGTGGCAGATCTGTCGACGCTCGGCGACACCGAGCGCCCGGCCGCGCTCCTGCGGCTCGCCCATCCGGATTTCCGCGACGAGCTCGAGAAGGCCTGGCGCGAGGGGCCGCGCCGCGCTTGACGAGCAGACGGCCCTTCCTAGGGAGCCGCTCCGCCGAGCGGATGCTCTCCCGGCGATGGCAACCGCGGCAGAGAGTGGAGGTACAGCAGGATGGCCTTCACCTCGGCCGTGCTCAACGTCTCGGCGAAGTGCGGCATGCTCGGGGTCTTGTCCTCGAGCATGTGCCAGATCGCCTGGCGGGTTTCGTCGCTGGTGTGGGTGCGAAAGTAGGTGGCGTCGAACGCGAAGTGCGGCGCGGGTGCGGTGAGCAGGGCTCCGGTTGCGCCTTCGCCATGCGAGCCGTGGCACGTCGCGCAGAAGCTGTCGTAGAGCTCGAATCCCGGCGACAGCAGCCGAACGAAACGGATGAGATCTGCCGACTCGGACTCCGTCACGCGCGGCAGCACGACGGGCATCCCGCGCCGGCCGTGACGCACCAGCCAGCGGAGCTCTCGGTCGCTGACGCTCGCTTGGAATGCTTCGTCGGAGAGGTCCTGTGGGCGCCGCGTCACGCCCGGCGGCAGCGCCGATTCGGGATACCCGTAGCCGCCGTGGCACGGAGTGCAGCGGTAGAAGTAGAGCTCCGCGCCGGCATCGACCGACTTCCAGGAGATCTGCGGGAGCCTGGACAGGAATCGATACAGCGCTTCGGTCTCGGCCGCCTGGCGGCGGATCGATTCGGGACGGAATTCGAGGCGCGTCACCTTGCCCTCGCGAATGAGCTCGGCGAGCTTGTCGTCCGAGAAGGAGTCGAGCACTTCGCTGCGGCGCAAGTCCGCCGGTGGGTTGCGCAGAAGCGGCGCTTCCGGACCGTCGCCGATACCGTTCGCGCCGTGACAGCGGGAGCATTGAGCCATGTAGAGCGCGCGGCCCTTGTCGATCGCCGCCCCACGTGGCGGCGGCGACCCGAGATCGGCGACGAGCAGCAGGAGGAGCGGCAGCAAGCTCACTCGCCGCGCGCCTCGGGGTGCCACACGGCCGTCAGGCTTCCGTCGTCGCTCGACCAGCGAAACGAGTTGCGGCCGCCGAAGGCCTTGGCGAGCTCGCAAGCGATCCGGTGCGCGAGCTTCTGCGACGTGGTGAGCACCTCGAAGCGCCGGCCGCTCCAGTCGATCGAAACGACGCGGCGCTCGGGCTGCGTATGGCCCGCGCGCTTCGCCACGTTGCGGATGCGGCGATCGACCGCGTCGCGGTCCTTGATGTCCACCGCGGTGGCGAGCACGCGACCGTAATACTCGCCCCGACCGGTCTGCTCGCAAGCGGGGCAGGAGCCCCAGACGGCTTGTTCGAACAGCGCCGTCGTCAGCGGGCGCTTGCGCCATACGCGGCGCAGGTAGCTTGCTCCGCAGCCCCTGCAGATCGTCGGCTCGCGGAGCGTCGACGGCGTCTTCTGCGCGACGCGCGGCGCCTTGCTGCTCTCGGAGCCGCGGCGCACGAGCGCCCGCACCATTTGCTTGCCTTTTCGCTTGGGACCGGAAATGCGCATGAGAGCTCGGGCAGCAAGTAGTCTGCCACGAATCGACTCACGCCGGGTATGCCGGGAAGCTCGAATCGTTGCTAGGACCGGGAAGTCCGCGTTCGCGGCCTTCCCATTCATGAGACTGCGGCCCTCGGTTCGTTACCGCTCGAAGGACTGTCGCCGTGGTACGGATTCTGCTGCCCTCCAATACACATGGACTTCACGGTGCCGGAGGAGATTCGCGCGCTCTGCAGCAGCATCGAGCGCTTCATGGATGAATTCGTCTACCCTCTCGAGCAATCCGTACACTGGCGCATGGAGGCTACGGGCCCCGCCTATCCGCCGCAGATTCGCGCCGTTCAGGATCGTGCCAAGGCGCTCGGCTATTGGGCATTCCATCTACCCGTGGAGGCCGGCGGCGCCGGGATCCCGTTCATGCACTACGTTCACGTGAACGAGATCCTCGGCCGCAGCCCGTTCGGGCCCGCCTGCGTCGGCTCGCAGGCGCCGGATTCGGGCAACGCGGAGATCCTCTGGCGCTTCGGTAGCGCCGAGCAGAAAGAGCGCTGGCTCGGGCCACTGGTGACCGGTCAGATCCGCAGCTGCTTTTCGATGACGGAGCCGGAGGTCGCAGGATCGGATCCCCGCTGGCTTCGCACCACGGCCGTTCGCGACGGCGATCACTACGTTCTCAACGGCCACAAGTGGTTCTCGAGCGGGGCGCACGGCGCCGCGTTCGCCATCGTCATGGCGGCGACCGAGCCGGATCATTCCGATCCGCACAAGCGCTTCAGCATGATCGTCGTCCCCACCGACACGCCCGGATTCCAGATCGAGCGGGGCATCACCGTCATGGGCGAGGACGACAACCACCATGCCGAGATCCGTATCGAGGATTGCCGCGTCCCGGTCGCCAATCGGCTCGGGGATGAGGGATCGGGCTTCGCGATCGCTCAGGAGCGGCTCGGGCCCGGGCGCATCCATCACTGCATGCGCTGGCTCGGCGTCGCCGACCGCGCGTTCGAGCTCATGTGCAAGTGGTCGACCGAGCGCGAGGTCTTCGGCTCGACGCTGTCTCGCAAGGCGAACATCCAGGACTGGATCGCGGAGGCTCGAGCCGACATCCACGCGGCCCGGCTGATGACGCTGCACGCGGCGTGGAAGATCGATACCGAGGGGCAACGAGCGGCGCGCGAGGAGATTTCGCTGATCAAGTTCTTCGGCGCCAAGGTGCTGTCGAGCGTCGTCGACAAGGCGCTGCAAGTCCACGGGGCCGCTGGCGCGACGGACGACTTGCCGCTGTCGCTGTTCTACCGCCAGGCGCGCCTCGCGCGGATCTACGACGGCGCCGACGAAGTCCACAAGATGGTGGTGGCCCGGCGCATCTTGGCGGGCTACGAATCGTCGCGGCAGCCCGCGTAGGCCGCCCTCAGGCGGCGGGGTGCGTCGTCAGCACCGGGCAGGTCGAGCCGCGCACGACCTTCTCGGCGACGCTGCCGAGGGCCACCCGCCAGACTCCTTTTCGTCCGTGCGTCGCCATCACGACCAGGTCGACGTCGAGCTCCTTCGCCGCGCGCAGGATCTCCGACGTGGGATCGCCGACGCGCGTGATCATGCGGTACGCGATGTCTCCGTCCAGCACTTCGCGCGCCTGCGAGGTGAGACGCTGCTTCGCGTCGCGTTCTACCCAAGCTTCGGCGCCTGCCGCCTGCTCCACCGCGCAGTAGTGCTGCTCGGAGAAAGCAGCCTCACGGAGCGGGACCACGTGGAGGAGGATGAGCTCGGCGCGTTCCCGCCTAGCCACATCCTTGGCGAGCTCGAGCGCCGCCCGTGAGCCATCGTCGAACTCGACGGGGACCAGAATCGAGCGAACCCATCGTGCCATGGTGAACTCTTTCTTCCCTGCAGCGGGAAATGGTCTCAGCTCAGGGTGAGGCAGCGGTCGACGCGGTTACGGCTCCTTCCCGCTCCGTGGTCGCAGTCACCACGCGGTGTCCGCGAGCTTGCAGCAGATCGATGAGCGCGCTCGAGTCCTGGGTTTTGACGCGCAGGCGGTACCCAATGGCCGGGCCCTCGGCGGGCTCGCGCAAGGTGGAGAGCAGGTCGCCGCCGCTGGCTCGGATCAAGCTCGAGATCTCCGCGAGCCCCAAGCGGCCGCCCTGCGGCACCGCCAGCAGCGTGGTCACCACCGGGACCGCCGCTTCGAGCTCATCGAGGCTCGCGCGCAAGAGGTCGCGCGGGCTCAAGAGCCCGAGGAGCCTGCCTTGATCGACGACCAGCAGTGCCGGCAGGCCGCGCGATAGCAGCGCGCGCGCCGCCTCTCGCAGAGTCGTTTCGGGGCGCACGTGCTCCGGGCGGCGATCCATCACGGTGCCCACCGCGCGGCGCCCGACATCGGGGAGGCTCCAACAAGGGTCGCGATCGGTCACCAGGCCGACGAGCTTGCCGTCCTCGACGACGGGCAAGAGATTCACACGCCGGAGTCGCATGGTCTGCAACGCCGAGGAAAGTGTCTGGCATGCGCTAACCGTGACGGGATTCTTCGTCATCACGTCGGCGACGGTCATCTCGACTCCTCCGCGGGCAGACGCTTCATGCGTACCGGGAGAAGCGAACGCTGTGCCAGCGAGCAGGCGAACAAAGCCGCCCGAGTTCTGGTGGCGATCTTCCCATCGCCGAGAACCCGAGCGGCTTGTTCTCCCGCGGGCCGGAATCCGCGTGCGGGTCAGCGTTTGCGCGCTGAGCGCTTGCCCGCCCGGCGAGGGCTCGCCGGCACCGTCAGTACCGGACAGGCGGCGCTGCGCACCACGCGCTCGGCGACGCTGCCGAGGAGGAGGCGCGAAAAGCCGCTGCGGCCATGCGTCGCCAAGACGATCAGGTCGGCATGCACGCGCGCCGCGGTGTCCACGATCATGGCAGCCGCGCCGCCGTTGGCGATGACGCCGCGACAGCGGTGGCCGCGCTTCTTGATCTTGTCGACGGCGCGCTCCAACGCCCGCCGAGCAGACTGCTGTATCCCTTCGAAGGCGGTGGCCATCGCGGCGGCGCCGTGGATTTCGCCGCCCATTACGATGGGCTCGACGACGTGTACGAGCACGAGCTCGGCGCCGAGCGAGCGCGCGAGTGATGACGCCTCGGCGACGCCGCGCTCGGACAGGGGAGAGAAGTCGGTCGGGGCGAGAATCTTGCGAAACTTCATCGAGACCTCCTCGGGGGTACGATCAATACGGGGCAGTCGGCGGTGCGCACCACGCGCTCGGCGACGCTGCCGAGTAACCACCTGCCGACGCCGTGGCGGCCCTGTGTGGACATGACGATGAGATCAGAGCCGCGGTGCCTGGCTTCGTCGACGATGCTGCTCGCGGCGCCGCCGATTCTCAGCAGCGTGTGCTTGCGGCCGAGACGCCTACCGAGCGTCGCGCCGATCCGGTCGAGCTCGCGCCGTGCCGCGCGCTCTTGCTCCTCGCGCAGGCGCTCGAGATCGACCGACGCCCCGATCATCGGCGCGTAGGTCAGAGCCTCGATCACGTGCACGACGTCGATGGACGACTTGAAGGTGTGCGCCAGCTCGGTCGCGTGGCGTAGGGCGGCGAGGGAAGCCGGAGAGAAATCGACGGGAACGAGGATTCGTTTGATCCGCATCCTGCTCACTCCATCGTAGGCGGCAGGCCTGCGGCGGTCTCACGCGCCCACGTTTCGATCGCGGCGCGGTCGGCGTCGGTGAGCTTGGCTTGCGGATGCATGAGCACATAGTACCAAGGCGGCATGTTTCCGTCCCGCACCTCTTCCACGGTCTCCTTGAGCTTCTTCGCCCGACGCTTCACGGCATAGGCACCCCAGCTCGAGAAGTTGAGCTCGCGGCGCCCTTCGTGCACGTCGCGCGCGAGCAGCCAGGAGACCGGAGCGACCCGGCTGTACCAAGGCCAAGCGGTCTCGTTCGAGTGGCAATCGTAGCAGGCGCGCCGTAGCACCGCTTGGACCGGCGCAGGCGCCGAGACGTCGCTTTCTACGTCGGGATTGGTTCGGTCGATGGGGAAAAGCTGCGCGAGCCCGAGCAGCACCCCGACGCCGAGTACCATTCTTGCCGTACGCATCCGGGCGGCCGGTCGCTACGCCCTGTCCTTCACCGCCGCTGCTTTGCGCAGCGCCGCGACGACGTCTTCACGGGAGATGACTCCGACCAGCGCACCCTGATCCACGACGGGGAACGAGCGATATCGGGTTTCGACGATCTTTTCGAGCACACGAGTGAGCGGCGTGTCGGAAGACATCGTGATGGGGTCGCTCGTCATAACCGATTCCACTTCTTGGGAAAGGATCTCTCGATAGTGCGGCAGCAGGCGATCTTTGCCGAACGAGAAGGCCTTCAAGAAGTCGAGCTTGGTTAGCACGCCGACGAGCCTCGGCCCTTCGACGACCGGCAGCATGTTGAAGTCGTGGCGCGAGAACAGGCGCTCGGCTTCCTCGAGAGGAGTGTGGCGGCCTACCACCACGCCGTTGCGGCTCATGAAATCACCGACGCGATACTCGAGAAACTCGTACATGGCGTTCGCTCCTTGGGTCTCGATGAAGTTCGCCGCCCGCTCTCAAAAGAACGTGTATCCCGGTGCCTGCAGCTTCGGCGGAAAGTGATGGAGTAGGAACGGCCCGTAGGCCAGCGCGATGAGCAGCAAGACCGCCGCTACGCTGTAGCGCAGCCGATCGAGGCTCACCGTCCAGCCCGTCGCCGGCGGCCCCTCGATGGTCTCGGCGAGCGGAAGGTCGCCGGGCTCCGTCTTCTCGCCGAACAGGGCCGTCATCGCCAGCACGAAGAAGCACATCATCGCGGCCACGAACATCAACGTGCCGCCGACGCCGGCGAGCGCCGCGGCGAGGTTCCAGTCCGGCTTGTGGTACGGCGCCGCGGCGATGAGCGTGCGCCGCGGCATCCCCATGAGACCGCCCGAGATCATGCCACGAGCGAAGATCAGCACGCCGACGAAGTAGAGCCATCCCTGCACGACGGCGATGCGCTCGCTCCACAGCTTGCGGTTCGTCAGATAGGGCACCAGCCAGTAAGCGATGCCCATCGCGGAGAGCGCCACCGCGGTGCCGACGGTGAGATGGAAATGGCCGGGGATGAAGGCGGTGTTGTGCACGACCTGGTTCATGCTGAAGCTCGCATTCATCAGGCCGGTGATGCCGCCGAGCATGAAGGCGAACATGGCGAGGATCTGCGCGGAGAGCGAAGGGTCGTGCCACGGCACCTTGAGGAACCAAGCAGCCAGGCCCGTCCCGCCGCGCCGGCGCGCACCGATCTCGAGCGCGTACATCACCGAGAAGGCCGTCGCCAGGCTCGGGAAGAACACGGCAAACGTCAGTACGGCGTGCGCGAACTTCCAGTGGTTCGAGATCCCCGGATCCGTGAACTGGTGATGAAAGCCGACCGGGATCGACAGCAGGATGAACATCAGGAACACGACCCGCGCGTAGGTATCGCTCAGCAGCTTGCCGCCGGCCTGCTTCGGCACCATCGCGTACCAAGAGACGTAGATGGGGAGCAGCCAGAAATAGACGATCGGGTGGCCGGAGAACCAGAACAGCGTGCGGCTGAACAGCGGATCGACTCCGGAGACGAGACCGAGAGACCACGGCAGCAAGAAAACCACCACCTCGATGGCGATGCCGGCGGAGGCGATGTCCCACATCACGTAAGTGGCGATCGACAGGAAAGCGAGCAGCGGCACGCGCCGGCCTGGATTTTCCCGCCGCCAGCCGCGCAGCATCACGAGCTGGGTCGCGGAGGTGATCCACGTGCTCACCACCGCCAGCGCGAGCCCCAGATAGTACGTCCAGTGCGCCTGCAGCGGGGGATAGAACGTGAAGAGCACGCTGGCCCGTCCGGTGAACATCGCGAAGGAGGCGAGCAGCCCGCCGAGCACGAGGGTGACGAACATCGCGGTCAAGAGGATGTCGTTGCACTTGCGGCCGAGGCCGCGCGCCGTGGTCAGCAGCAGGAACCCGTTCGAGAACGAGAACGTGAAGATCAGCGCGTTGAACACGCCGTGGACTGTCAGGCCTTGATAGTACGTACGCATGCCGGGGAAGAACCGCAGGATGTCGATGCCGGCGTAGTTGAGCGCCTGCCCGAGACCGTTGACGACGCCGACGGCGAGCGCGCTGAACCCGAGGTAGATCGTCCAGCGGATGATGGCGCGCTGCGATTCGGGAAGCGCGAAGCCGCGCGGATCGTGCACGACCGCCGAGCTCATTCGACCACCACCCTTCCGAACATCATGTGATGTCCGCGGCCGCAGTACTCGTGACAGATCAGCAAATGCTCGCCCCGTTCCTCGAAGCGGTAGACGAGCTCGGTGATCTCCCCGGGGATCAGCATCGCATTCAGTCGCGTCCCCTCGAGCATGAAGCCGTGGATCACGTCCGCCGACGTGGCGAGAAAGCGCACCTCCGCGCCTGCCGGCACGTGGATCTCGTTCGGTGCGAAGGTCCACGCCTGGCCGACGAGAACGACCTCGTAGCGGCCTGGCGCCACCTGCCGGACTCCCGGCGAATCGAAAGGCGCCGTGGTGCGGACCGTGCGGGGATCGAGCTCGCCCGCGTGACCGGGGAGATGCATGCCCATGCCCACCGCGGCGTAGACGAGCGCGCCGAGAAAGAGCACGAGCAAACCCGCCCCGAGGGAGAGGAAGATGCGCTCGTAGCGCTTTGCATCCATCCGCTACCTCCCCAGCATGATCAGGTACATGGCGCCCCACATGCCGGCGAGCGCGGCGAGATAGAGCGTCATGAGAAACAGGGTGCCCGTAGGCGGAGGCGGCTCTTCCTCGTCGACGGGGTCTTCGCGGCTCTCGTTCATCGCCGCTCGCCCTCCATGAAGCGAGCGAGTACGACGGCGAGGGCGCTCAGCGCGACGAGCGCGCCTGTGCCCACGAGCAAGCGAGCGAGCGTCACGTGCCCCATCAGCACTTCGCTGAGCTCGTGCCAGGCGACCATCGCGAGCGGGGCCGCAAGGACTAGGAATCCGATGAGATAGCCGACGATGTGATTGGGAGTCTGGGTCATGTGGCGAGGACGCAGCAAGGGCGAGCAAGCCACGTGCCTGCAGCCGAGCGGTGTCGACGAACGCCATTCACGTCGATTTTCCCGGCGTCCATCTCTCGACTTCGAGAACTTCGGCGCCAGCCTTCTTGCGGTTGAGAATCGCGAGCGCGCGCGGCCGCGCACAGAGGCGCCGCAACGGCGCTCAGCCGTTGAGCGGGATGTGGAGCTCGTCGATCTTGCGGTAAAGCGACGAGAGCCCGAGGCCGAGAAGCTCGGCGGCTTTGCGCTTGTCGTAGCCCGTGCGGCGCAGCACGTTCTCGATGTGAATCTTCTCGTAGGAGCGCACGGCGTCCTTCAGGTTGTCGCCGGGGACGGGCATATCGCCGGCTTCGCGGGGCACCGAGCGCGGTAGATCGGCCAGGGTGATCCATTCGTCGCTGCCGAGGATCATGGCGTGCTGGATGACGTTCTCGAGCTCGCGGATGTTGCCCTTCCAGGGGAGCGCCATGAGCACCTTCATGGTCGCGTTGTCCACGCCTCTGCAGCTTTTCTTCAAGTCGGCGTTGTGTCGTCGGATCAGGTATTCGACGAGCCGAGGAATGTCCTCGCGGCGCTCCCGCAACGGCGGGACTTCGACGTTCACCACGTTCAGGCGGTAGAAGAGGTCCTCGCGGAACTGCCCTTCCTCGACGCGCTTGGGGAGATCGCGGTTGCTGGCGGCGATCACGCGCACGTCGACCTTGATCGGCGTGCTGGTGCCGACCGGCAGGATCTCCTTCTCCTGAATCACGCGCAGCAGCTTGACCTGTAGGTTGAGCGGCAGATCGCCGATCTCGTCGAGGAAGATCGTTCCGCCGCGGGCGCGCTGGAAGAGGCCTTCCTGCGCCGTCACCGCGCCCGTGAAGGATCCCTTGGCGTGGCCGAAGAGCTGGCTCTCGAGCAGCTCGGCGGGGATCGCTCCGCAGTTCACGGGCAGGAACAGCTTGTCGTGGAGCCGGCTGTAGTGATGGATCGCCCGCGCCACGACTTCCTTGCCCACCCCGCTCTCGCCGGTGATCAGCACGTTGCTGTTGGTGGGCGCCACCTTGCGGATGAGCCGCAGGATGTCGCGCATCGCCTGGCTCTGGCCGATGATCATCTGCTCGAAGTCGTAGCGTGCCTCGAGCTGCTGGCGCAGCATCTGGCTTTCCCAGGCGAGCTGGCGGTGCTCGAAGAGGCGGCCGATCTTGCCGAGCACGTCCTCGAGGATGAGCGGCTTCAAGATGTAGTCGTGCGCGCCGCGCCGCAGCGCCTCGACCGCTGTCTCGACCGAGGCGTAGGCGGTGATCAGCAGCACGAGCGTTTGCGGAGCGATCTCGCGCACGCGGCGAAGCACCGCGAGGCCGTCGGCACCCGGCATCCGTAAGTCGGTGATCACCACGTCGTAGATCTTGTCGTCGAGCGCGGCGAGAGCTTCGAGTCCGTCGGCCGCCGTGTCGACCTCGTAGCCCTCGTCGCGGAGCACGCCGGCGAGGGTCTCGCGGCTCGTGTTCTCGTCGTCGGCGAGGAGGATCCGACCCTTGCTGGGTGTCGAGCTGCCTTTGGACCCCTCGGCTGGGCCGGCTCTTTCACCCACTTGCGGGCTTGGATCAGTCATCGGGCGCGACAGCTTCTTCCCATATTCGAGAATGAGGTTTCGAGGAGTTCTCGGCTATGAGACTCAGTGCGTTCGCATGATTGGCGGCTCGTTCGCGAGCGCGCTTGCAAGCACTTCGAGGCAGTCCGTCTCGGTCACCAGGCCGAGCAGCTTACCTTGCTCCACGACGGGTAAACAGCCGATTTTCTTGGAGATCATTCGATCCACCGCGCTCTTCAAGGAATCGCTTGGAGAGGCCGTTTCAACTTCGGTGGTCATCACCACACGGACCGGAATCTTCTTCAGCCAATCGTGCTCGACGGCGCGGCCAAGCTGTAGGACGGAGGCTAGTGAGGCCTTCAAAAGGTCACGCTGGGAGACCAGGCCGATGAGGTGTGATTCGCCAGCAATGACGGGTAGGTGGCGTACTCTTCCAAGGGTCATGATGTCGTCGGCCACGTCCAAAGAGTCCTCGAGGCCGAGGGTTACGACGTCGCGCTGCATGATGTCTTTGACTTGCATGGGTTCGTCCTTCCGAGGCTCAACGGGGGCAGAGAACTCCGGTGCAACGTTCGTTCCGCTTGGCAAACTAAATTCTCCCGAGCCGAACCCGGGCGTCCACGACGACCGCTCCCCTGCCCGGCTCGAGTACCTTCACGGGATTGAGATCGAGCTCGCGAATCTCCGGTACGACCTCGACGAGCGCAGAGACGCGTTGAATGACTCCGCTGAGCGCCGCCCGGTCGCCCGCAGGCCCACCCCGGTAGCCGTCGAGAAGGGCCGCGGAACGCAGGCTCGCGATCATTCCCTCGGCGTCGATTGCGCTGACCGGCGTCAGCCGGATCGCCACATCGCGGAGCAGCTCGACGAGGACGCCGCCGAGGCCATAGACGACGAGCGGGCCGAACGTCGGATCGGTGGTGACTCCGACGAGCGCTTCGCTTCCCCCCGTCACTTCGCGCTGCAGCAGCACGCCGTCGAAACGGGCGGAGCGTGACCGCGCCAGCTCGGCGAGGCGAGATGCCGCGGCCACGACTTCTTCGGCTGAGCGAAGTCCGAGAACGACGCCGCCGACGTCGCTCTTGTGCAGGACGTCGGGCGACAGCAGCTTCGCCACCAGCGGATAGCCGAGACGCTCCGCAGCGGCCGCGGCGGGCTCGCCGGCGGCGACCCGCTCGCTAGCCGCGAGCTCTATCCCCGCCGCCTGCAGTAGGACCGCTACATCGTGGCTCGAGAGCCAGCACGGCTCGGACGCGGATGCGAGCACACGGTCCACGACCGCTCGGATGCTGGCGACCGCGAAACGGTCGAGCGCGAGAATCTCGCCGCGCTCACGCCGTTGCCAGCGCGCGTGACGTTCTGCGGCGGCGAGCGCGATCACGGCATTCTCGGGGAACGCGTAGCAGGGCAATGGCCCGCGCGACCCGCCATGGATCGAGGCGGGGGCGCCGAGAGACGAGATGTACACCGCGACGACCGGCTTCTCCGCGGGGGCGGCCGCCGCGCCGCGGGCGATGCCGGCGCCGATCGCATCGGGTACGCTCACCATCGTCGGGATGTGCATGGCGATGATCGAGTCGAAGTTCGGATCGGATGCCACGGCGGCGATGGTGCGTGCGTAGTCGTCGGGGCTGGCCGCGGCGATCATGTCGATCGGGTTTGCCAGACCGGCCTGTGCCGGCAGGAAGCTCTTCAGCGTCGCGGCGGTCGCCGGCGCCGGCGAGGGAAGCTCGAGGCCGCGGGCTTCGCAGGCGTCGGCGGCGAGGATGCCGGGCCCGCCGGCGTTGGTGACTATCGCGACGCGCGGGCCGGCGGGAGGAGGCTGCGACGACAGGAGCTCGATGACGTCGAACAGCTCTTCCATCGTGTTGGTGCGGATGACGCCCGCCTGCTCGAAGAGCGCGTCGACGGCGACGTCGAGGTTTGCCAGCGCCGCCGAATGGCTGGCGGCGGCGCGAGCGCCCGCGGCCGAGCGACCCGCCTTGATCGCCACGATCGGCTTACGGCGCGCGATCTCCGGGGCCACGCGCGCAAACTTCCGGGGATTTCCGAAGCTTTCGAGATAGAGCGCGACGACTCGCGTGCGTGGATCCTCGGCCCAGTAGGCGAGCAGGTCGTTCGACGAGACGTCGGCCTTGTTGCCGACCGAGACGAACGTGGAGAGGCCGATGTGACGCCCCTTGGCGTAATCGAGCATGGCGAGCCCGAGGGCGCCGCTCTGCGAGAGCATGCCGATCGTTCCCGCCGGCGGCCAGTGCGGTGCGAACGTCGCGTTCAGCGACACCGCGGGATCGGTGTTGAGCACGCCGAGACAGTTCGGCCCGATCATGCGCATGCCCGAAGAGCGAACCAAGTCGCGGAGCCTCGCTTGCGCCGCTCGTCCTTCGCCGGAGACTTCGGCAAAGCCGGACGAGATGACTACGACGCCGTGGACGCCCGCCCGGCTCGCGTCGGCGACGACCTCCTCGACGGCAGCCGCGGGGACGGCGATCACCACGAGGTCCACCTTGTGCGGAATCGCCGATACCCGCGGATACGCCGCGAGCCCGCCGATCTCCTTCGCCTCGGGATGCACCGGATAGATCGGCCCGGTGAACCCGCAACGGCGGAGATTCACGACCAGCGCGTTGCCGATCGAGCCCGGCCGCGCCGATGCTCCGACCACGGCTACGGATCCGGGGTTCAAGAACGGCCGGATGCTCTGCGCGTCGGCGAGAAGCTCGCGTGCGTGGCTCGCCTGCTCGGCCGCTTCGGTCGGCGCGGTCGGGAACGTCACGTGGAACACGCCGCCTTCGATCGAGCGCCGAACCTGGAAGCCGCTCGCCCCGAACACTTCCAGCATGCGGTTGTTCTCGCCGAGGACGCTGGCCTCGAACTCCTCGATGCCGCCCGCCTGTGCGAAGCGAGCGAGCCGTTCTAGAAGGAGGGTGGCGATGCCTCGCCCCTGGTGTGCGTCGGCGACGGCGAACGCCACTTCGGCGCGCAGCGGCTTGCCGCGCTCTCGCTGCAGCACGATGTAGCGGGCCACGCCGATGAGGTGCTCCTCGCCCTCCTCGAGCAGCGTGGCGACGAGCGCCACGTGGTTCACGAAGTCGACTTCGGTGAAGCGGGCGAGCTCGGCGTCGGTCAATCGCAGCTTCGAGGCGAAGAAGCGAAAGTACACGGAGCGCGCGCTGAGGTGGTTGAAGTGATCGACGAGCCGCTGCTTGTCGTCGGGGCGGATCGCCCGCAGGTGAATCGAGCCGCCATCGCGCAGCACGGCATCGGCGGAGAATTCGCGCGCGTTCGTCGACGAGCCGCGCTCGGCAACCATCACGGCGTCGCGAAGTCGATCAGCCGGAAGCCTTCGGCTTCGGCATGTCGTAAGCGTCGAAGGTGATGACGGTCTTCGTCTCGCGGATGTGCGGCACCCTCTGGATGCGGTCGTTCACCATCTCGGCGAGCTCGTCGAAGCTGTCGACGTAGATCTTTGCCAGCAGATCGTAGTCGCCGACGACCGAATACATCTCCGATACGATCTCCAAGTCGGCGATCGCCTCGGCCACCCTGTGGAGCGTGCCCGGCTCGACCTTGAGCATCACGAAGACCGCTCGCATGTCCGCCCCTTACAACGATGCGCGGGCCGGCGCCACCGACGGGCTCATGGCACCGCCTGCAGCCCGCGGTTGTAGCGGCTGGCGAGCTTGCGCCACTCGACGATGCAGGCGTCGGGCTTGAACAGGTGTTCCTCGGCCCAGGCGCTGTCGTTCACGTAGAACTCCTGCATGCCCTCGCGGGCCCAGATGTCGAGGTCGTTGAAGCCGCGCAGCGCCAGCGTCTTCCACAGCGAGTGAAACTCATCGCGGAAGGCCGCCGCCTCGGTCTCGCTCTGCACGCGCTTGCCCAGCACTCGCCAGTACATGTGCGTGCCGACGTCGATCGGCACGTACCATTCGAACTGCACGATCGCGGGATCGGGGAAGGGATCGACCTTCAGCGCACCCGGCATCCAGATCGACACCGATCCGGCCACCATCTTCTCGCCGCGCGCGCCGCGCGACTCGACGACCCGCTCGCCGCGGATCGTGCCTTCGAACACCGGCATGTAGTTCTGCGCCATCGCGTCGAACACGCCCCGCGGGTCCTTGTCGGTGTGCGTCTCGATGCCCTGCTTGTTCACGGGGACGAGGCCGATCGGCAGCATCAGTCTGTTGCCGCCGATGAGCGGCGAGTCGCGGTGGATGTAGATGTGGGTGGTGTCGAAGCCGTTCTCGGCGCCGATGCGCCAATTCGACGCCACCTCGTCGCGCAGCCCTTCCACCACGCGGTCGGCGTCGAGGAAGCCGGGCGGGACGTCGCTCGCCAGGTCCGGTGGCTCGCCGTCGCCGATGAACACGAAGACGATGCCCTTCGCCTCTGCGACCGGGTACGTCTTGATGCCGATCTTGCCGATCATCTTGCTGCCGGGCTCGGTGAGGATGTCGACGAGCGAGCCGTCGAGCAGGCTGTAGGTGAACCCGTGATACCAGCAGGTGATGGTGTCGGGGGTGTAGCACTCGGGCTTGCGCGAGAAGCGCACGCCGCGATGTAGGCAGCGGTCCTGAACCGCGGCGACGCGGTCGCCGACGCGGCGCAGCAGCACGTTCTCGCCGAGGAGCCTGACGCCCTTGGCGACTCCGCCGTCGAGCTCGTGGGCGAACAGGGCCGGATACCAGTAGTTGCGAAAGCCGAGCTTGGCCTTGATGTACGGCGCCCACGAGCTCCGCACCGCCGCCGGCACTTCGGACGGGTCGGCGTCTTGGCTCTCGACGGTATTCTTCGCCATATCCATCGCCCTCCGACGCGCGAGCATAGAACGAGAGGCACCGAGAAATCGACCGAATTTCCGCCGTCCGGGCCTTCGGACCCCGCGATCGTCGCCTTTCGAACCCAGCTCGGACGTGAGAAGATTCGAGGGCTGTCATGGGTTCGCAGTCGTCCTCGCCGACGCAGATCAGCGCCATCCTCCTGGCTGCGGGCTCCGCCCGGCGCATGGGCGGGGAGAAGGTGCTGCTCAGCCTCGACGGCGAGCCGATGCTGCGTCGGGTCGCGCGCGAGATCGTGGCGCTCGGCCTCTCCGAGATCCTGGTGGTGGCGAACTCGCGCAACCACCCGGCCGTCTTCGCGACGTTGAGCGACCTGCCGGTGCGCGTGCTCGTCAACCCGCGCGCCAAGGAGGGGATCGGCACCTCGATAGGGCTTGGCGCCGCATCGGTTGCGCCGACCTCGCAAGGGCTGCTGCTGGCGCAGGGCGATCAGCCGCTCGTCGAGAGGGGGATGCTGCGGGCGCTGGTACGCACGTGGCAGGAGGAGTCGCCGGACTTCGTGGCCTCTTCCTACGACGAGGTCGTCACGACCCCGGTTCTCTTCTCGTGCCGGCTGCTGGACGAGCTTCGCGTGCTCGTCGGCGATCGGGGCGCAAAGTCGGTGCTCGAGCAGCACTCCGACCGCGGTCGCGTGCTCTCGTTCCCGGCGTGGCGAGGTACGGACGTCGATACGCCGGACGACTACGAGCGCGTGCGCCACCTCGCGGCGTCGGGCAGGCGGCATTGAGATGGACCACGTCTGGCTAGAGCTCGAACGCCTGATCGAGCGCGGCGAATCCGGGGCGCTGGTCACCATCACGCGCACCGCGGGATCCGCTTACCAGCGCGAGGGCACGAAGATGCTGTTCCGGGCCGCCGGCGGGAGCCTCGGAACGATCAGCGGCGGCTGCCTCGAGGTCGACATCTTCGAGCGCTGCCGCGCGGTCCTCGACTTGGGCATGGCGCGAATCGTGACGTACACGCCGGAATCGATGATCGATACCGTGTTCGGATTCGGCAGTGGCTGCCTGGGCACGATCGATCTGTTGATCGAGCCGGTGGAGCACTGGCGGAGCGGGCGGGCGCGGCAGATGCTCGAGGAGATCTGCAAGCGAGTCCGTGGCGGCGATCGCTTCGGCGTTCTCACGTTGCTCCGCGAGGACGGCCGCCTCGTGACGCCACTCCGGCGCGAGCTCATCGGCACACGCCGGGACCTGGCCGCAGGAATGCCTCTGGTTCCTCGCGCGATCCTCGAAGGCGCGATCGTGGCGGTGACGGCGACGGATCGCCGTCCGTCGAAGAATCTACAGGCGTCGGCGGGGGGACGGAGTTACGAGGCACTCATTGACGTGTTCGTGCCCGCGCACCGCGTGATCCTGTTCGGCGCCGGCGAGGATGCCCGGCCGCTCGCGGCGATCGCCGCGCAAGCCGGCATGGAAGTCGCCGTAGTCGACTGGCGGCCCGAGCTGCTTCGCCCCGGGCGCTTCCCCGACGGGACCGCGTTTCACTGTTTTCGTCCGGAGGATTTCCCGGGCGACGTTTCGCTCGCCGGCTCGCCGGCGGTCGTGCTGATGAGTCACGGCTACGAGGCCGATCGGGCGGTTCTCGCACACTTGCTCGCGCACGCCCCGTCCCTCGGCTACCTCGGCATCCTGGGGCCCAAGTCGCGCACCACCCGATTGCTCGAGGATCTCGGGATGGAGGCGCGGGTGGCCGCGATCGCGCGTACCCCGGCGGGCCTCGATCTCGGAGCCGATACGCCCGAGGAGATCGCGCTGTCGATCGTCGCCGAGATCCTGGCCGTGCGAAAGCAGCGCAGCGGCATCCCGCTGGCTCGGCCGGCGCTCGAGCGCGCACCAACCGAGCGAACATCTCAAAAGGCTTGACCCCGGCTTCGCCGCGGCATAGCCAACGCCGTTGACGCGGCCGATTCGTCGACGTAGGATCGACGACTTCAACCGCTTCGGCAGAGGAGAGGCGCTCATGCGGAAGATCACCGTCACGGTCAACGGAGAGCGGCACGCGAGCGAGGTCGAGCCGCGGCTGCTCCTCGTCCACTATCTGCGCGACGTGCTCGGGCTCACCGGCACGCACGTGGGGTGCGAGACGTCGCTCTGCGGCGCCTGCACGGTGCGTTTGAACGGCGACGCCGTGAAATCGTGCACCGTGCTCGCGGTCCAGGCGGACGGCGGCGAAGTCACCACCATCGAGGGCCTGGCGAAGAACGGCGAGCTGCACGCTCTGCAGGACGGCTTCTGGGAGGAGCACGGCCTCCAGTGCGGCTACTGCACGCCCGGCATGATCATGGCGGCGAACCAGCTCCTCGAGCGCAACCCGAATCCGAGCGATGAGGAGATCCGCCACGGCCTCGAGGGCAACCTCTGCCGTTGCACCGGCTACCAGCACATCGTCAACGCCGTGAAACACGCCGCCAAGAAGCTGGGCGCTGCCCGCTGACGGAGGACCCGAACATGGCCGTGAACCCTGTCATTCCCAAGTCCATCGGAACCCGCGTCAAGCGCCGCGAAGATCCGCGGCTGATCACCGGCCAGGCGACCTACGTCGACGACCTGAGCTTGCCGGGGATGCTCTACCTGAACGTGCTGCGCAGCATGTACGCGCACGCCAAGCTCGGCAAGATCGACACGTCGAAAGCCAAGGCGCTGCCGGGCGTCGTCGCGGTCGTCACCGGCGAGGACCTCAAAGGCAAGGTCGGACCCGTGCCGTGTCCCGCCGCGATGCCGGGGCTCAAGATGCCGGATCAGCCCGTGCTCGCGGTCGGCAAGGTGCGCTACGTCGGCGAGCCCGTGGCCGCGGTGGTGGCGACCAGCCGCTACGTCGCCCGCGACGCGCTCGACCTGATCGAGGTGGATTACGATCCCCTCGACGCCGCGGTCGACGTCGAGAAAGCCGCGGAGAGCGGCGCGCCCGTGTTGTACGAAGAGTTCGGCGACAACGTCGCTTTCCGCGCGCCGGTTGCCAACCCCGCGGTCGACGAGGCCTTCAAGAAGGCCGATCGCGTGGTGAAGCTGCGCATCGAGCAGCAGCGCGTGATCCCGATGGCGATGGAGCCGCGCGGCGTCGTCGCGCAGTGGGACGGCGGCCAGAAGAGCTTGACCGTCTGGTCCTCGACGCAAATTCCGCACCTGCTCCGCTCGCAGATCGCAGAGTCGTTCAAGCTGCCGGAGATCAAGGTGCGGGTGATCGCTCCCGAGGTCGGCGGCGGGTTCGGCGCCAAGCTGAACGTCTACCGGGAAGAGCTGCTGGTGCCGTACATGGCGATGAAGCTCGGCAAGCCCGTGAAGTGGACGCAGGCGCGGCGCGAGGACTTGGCCGCCACCACGCATGGCCGCGGCCAGGTCGAGTACGTCGAGCTTGCCTGCATGAACGACGGCACGATGACCGCGATGCGCTGCAAGATCTACGCGGACCTCGGCGCGTACCTGCAGTTTTTCACCGCCGGCATCGCCGGCTTCACGAGCCTCCTGATGCACGGCTGCTACAAGATCCCGGCGATCGCCTGGGAGACGATCGGCGTCTTCACCAACAAGATGTCGACCGACGCTTACCGCGGCGCCGGCCGCCCCGAGGCCGCGTTCATGGCCGAGCGCATGGCCGACGAGGTGGCCGCAGAGCTCGGGCTCGACCCGGTCGCGGTGCGTCGCAAGAACTTCATTCCCAAAGAGGCGTTCCCCTACCCGACGCCGGGCGGCTTGATGTTCGACAGCGGCGACTACGAGAAGTCGCTCGCCAAGGCGCTCGAGATCGTCGGCTACGACAAGCTCCGCAAGGAGCAGGCGGAGCTTCGCAAGCAGGGCAAGTACATCGGCATCGGCGTCTCCACTTATCTCGAGATCTGCGGCCTCGGCCCGTCGGTGCTGCTGCCCCCGAAGCTCAAGGCCGGCGGCTGGGAGAGCTCGACGGTGCGCATGGATCCCGGCGGCACGGTGACCGTGCTGACCGGCGCCTCGCCGCACGGGCAGGGGCAGGAGACGAGCTTCGCACAGATCGTCTCCGATCACCTCGGTGTCGGCGTCGACGACGTGCTGGTGCTGCACGGCGACACCGCGATCGTGCAGGCGGGAGTCGGCACGTTCGGCAGCCGCGGCACCGCGCTCGGCGGCACGGCGCTGGTGATGGCGCTCGAAAAGGTCGAGACCAAGATCAAGTCGATCGCCAGCCATCTGATGGAATCTCCGCCGGACAACCTCGAGCTCGGCGGCGGCAACGTGTTCTTGAAGGGCTCGCCCGACAAGGCGATGCCGCTCGCCAAGGTGGTCGAGGCGGCCTTCGGCATGAAGGCGGGGATTCCGAACCTCGAGCCTGGCCTCGAGGCGACGTCGTATTACGAGCCGAACAACTGTCTCTATCCGTTCGGCGCGCACATCGCCGTCGTCGAGGTCGACCCGGAGACCGGGCAGATCAAGTTTCGCCGCTACGTCGCGGTCGACGACTGCGGCAACCAGATCAATCCGATGCTGGTCGAGGGCCAGGTACACGGCGGCATCGCCCAGGGGCTCGGCCAGGCGCTGTTCGAGGCCGCGGTCTACGACGAGAGTGGACAGCTCGTCTCGGGATCGCTGATGGACTACGCCGTTCCGCGGGCGGCGATGATCCCCATGCTCGAGCTAGACAGCACGGTCACGCCGACGCCGGTGAATCCGCTTGGCGTCAAGGGTGTGGGAGAGGCGGGGACGATCGGCTCGACGCCGGCGGTGGTCAACGCCGTCATCGATGCGCTGCGCCCGCTCGGCGTGAAGACGATCGACATGCCGCTGTGGCCCGAGAAGGTCTGGCGCGCGATCCAGGCGGCCAAGGGAGGGAAGTCATGATCCCGGCATCATTCGAGTATCACGCTCCGACCTCGCTCGAGGACGCGCTCAAGCTGCTCGGCAGCCTCGGCGACGGCGCCAAGCTGCTCGCGGGCGGGCACAGCCTGTTGCCGGCGTTGAAGCTCCGCCTCCAGTCGGTCGATCACCTCATCGACATCGGCCGCGTGGCGACTCTCCGCTACATCCGCGAGCAGGGCGGCAAGATCGCCATCGGCGCCCTCAGCACGCATCGCGCGGTCGAAAGCACCGCACTCGTCCGCGACAAGTGCCTGCTGCTCGCCGAGTGCGCCGCGCAGATCGGCGACGTCCAGGTGCGGAACCGCGGGACCATCGGCGGCAGCCTGTCGCACGCCGATCCCGCCGCCGACTACCCGGCGGCAATCCTCGCGCTCGAGGCGGAGATCGACGCGACGAGCGCCAAAGGCAAGCGCACGATCGCAGCCGCCGACTTCTTCGTCGACATGCTGACCACGGCGCTCCAGCCGGGTGAGATCATCACCGAAGTGCGCGTGCCGGTGCTCGCCAAGGGCACCGGCGGCACGTACCTCAAGGTGCCGCAGCCGGCCTCCGGCTTCGCCGTCGTGGGCGTGGCCGCGCTGGTCACGCTCGACGGCTCGGGTCAGGTGTCGAAGGCGCGCATCGGCGTCACCGGCGCGGCGGTCAAGGGATACCGCGCGCTGGAAACGGAGAAGGCGCTCACCGGGAAGAAGCCCGACGCGGCGGCGGTGAAGAGCGCGGCTGCGCTGGCGACCAAGGGTATCGATACCACCGGCGACATCTGGGCCTCTTCGGAGTATCGCGCGCACCTCACGCAGGTGTACACCGAGCGCGCGATCACGGCGGCGATGGCGAGGGCGCGCGGGTGAAGGTCTCCGGGACGTACACCATCGCCGCGCCTCGCGAGCAGGTGTGGCGGTTTCTCATCGACCCGGAGCGCCTGGCGCACTGCATCCCCGGCGCGGGCAAGCTCGAGAAGATCGGCGAGAACGAGTACAGCGGCGAGGTCAACGTCGGGCTCGCGGCGGTCAAGGGCATGTACAACGGCAAGGTCAAGCTCGAGGACCTGCAGCCGCCGCAGCACTACCGCATGGTCGTAGACGGCAAGGGCAAACAGGGGTTCATCAAGGGCACGGGCACGATGGATCTCGAAGAGCAGGAGGGGACGAAGACGCTCATCCGCTACGCGGGTGACGCGCAGATCGGCGGGCCGCTCGCCTCGGTCGGGCAGCGTATGGTCGACGGCGCCGCCAAGACGATGATCACGCAGTTCTTCACCGCCATGGAAGCCGAAGTCAAAGCCGCACCCGGGGAGGTGGTGCGGCAGGGGATCTTTCTCAACCTCTGGCGGTACCTCCTGAAGCGCCTGAGGGAACTGTTCGGGCTCGGATGAAGATCGCCTACATGCCCGACACGCACGGCGGGCCGTACGACCAGCCGGAGCCGACGCGGGACGAAGCAGCACGCTTCTGCGATCAGTTGTTGAACGAAGGGATCGAAGCCGAGCGGGCGGGCTTCGACGGCCTCTTCCTTCCCGAGCGCCATCACCGCACCGAGACCATGTTCCCGCCGCCGCTGGTGATGCTCGCGGCCTACGCCGCGCGTACCACGCGCGTCGACCTCGGCACGTTCGTGCTGCAGCCGCCGTACTACAACCCCATGCACCTCGCCGAGGACGTGGCGATGATCGACCTGATGTCGAAGGGCCGGGTGATCCTCGGCGTCGGCCTCGGCTACCATCCCGACTACTTCCGCCTGTTCGGCGCGCCGTACGCCGAGCGCTTCTCGCGCTTCGAAGAGTCCCTCGAGATCATGCGCCTGGCATGGGCGCGCCGCGAGCCGTTCTCGTATCACGGCAAGCGCTACCGATTCGATAACGTGCTCTTGACCCCGAAGCCCTATCAGGCAGGCGGACCGCCGCTGTGGATCGGCGCCGCCTACCCCGAAGCGATCCGGCGCGCCGGCCGCCTCGGCGACGGCTGGGGCATCCTGCCGTTCTGGGAGCCGATCGCGAAGCTCCGCGAGCAAGCGGCGCTCTACCGCGAATCGGCCGCGGCTCACGGCCGCCGTCCGGTCGTCGTGCTGATGCGCGACGGCTGGGTCGCGCCGACTCGTGCGGAAGCGGAGCGCGTCTTCGGCCCGCTGTGGGTACAGGAGATGCTCTTCTACTACCGCTGGAAGCTCTTGACGCCGAACGACGAGTTCCGCTCCGAGGCCGACTTCACCGTCGAGAAGCTCCGCAAGTACCTCGTCATGGGATCGCCGAAGGAATGCATCGAGCAGATCCAGATGTGGACCGAAGCGGCCGGCGCCGACTACCTGATCATGCGCTTCCGGCTGCCGATGGGCCCGTCGCCCGAGCGGGTGCTCGACTGCATCCGGCAGTTCGGCGCGGAGGTGAACCCGCACTTCCGCGATACGTGAGTCGAGGGCGACAGCATGATTCGGACGCCCGAGCCGCTGACCGCGTGGAGTCTAATCGATTAGACTCTTGGACGCCGCCAATATCTTCAGGCCCTCGCGAGCCGCGCGAGCGATCTCCGGATTCGGATCCGTCAAGAAGCTGCGCAGCTCGGGCTCGAGGCGTTGCGCACCCACGTCCCCGGCCATGACCAGGACCTGAGGCAGGTTGATCTTCCGGCGGATCGCTTCTTCGATCAGCGGCTCCGCCTTCTTTCCCGCTCGCACGAGGAACATTCCGGCGATCGTGCGCACGCTGGCGTCGTCGGAGCCCAGGCAGTCGACCAGCGTACGGGCCGCCGTCGAGGACCCGGTGGCTCGCCACAGGACGTTCGCGGCAAACACTCGGGACGTCTGCAGGATCTGCACGGGCTTGGTGGCGCGCTCGCTACAGCATGGCCGGGATATTGTAGTTCTGCCAGTTCGCCGGATCGTGCGTGGCGAAGTGGTTGAACCAGAGCGGCAAGACGTTCTCGGCGATGTTGGGATCCTCGAATCGTTGTCCGCCGCGGTCGGCGAGGATGACCAGATCCAGATGAACGCGGATCGAGACGACCCTCTGCGTGTTGCTGAAGTCCGGCGTGTACTTCGGCCAGTGCACGGGGCAACTGAGAAGCACCAGTCGCCCGACGTCGGTCCCGGCCTGAGTGGCGAGCATGGCGACGCTGCCGCCGTGACTGTGGGTGTAAAGATCGAGGCCCCCGAGATTGTGCTGTTGCACCCAGTCGTGCAGCTCGGTGCCTGCCAGCGCGCGCGCCGTGTCGCTATAGCCGCCGCTCCAGGAGAAACGGTCTTGCGCGCCGTACAGGCTCGGGTCGACGTTTCCCTGCAAATACGTCCAGAAATCTCCGTTCGGAGGCTGCCACCACGACTCGCCGCTCGCCCAGGTGCCGTGAACGATCGTGCTGGTACGCGACGGGCGCCGGCGCGAGACCTTCGTCCGTGCGCGAAGCACCTTCGCGAGCTTCGAGTTCTTCGGATCGGAACGAGCGAGCGCATAGGCGGCGACGTCGCGAACCAGCAAATCGCGAGAGTCCAGTCCGGACTCCAGGGTGCGAAGCGCCGGGACTGGATTGACCGCGATCTCGAAATAGGAAGCGGCGGCCGCGACTCGCACCAGTTGATGCGGGTGACGAAGGCACGTGGCCAACAACGCGGCGGCCGACGTGGGATCAGGGTTCTTGTAGAACGCTGCGGCGACGTCGGTGACCTTGGCGGGAGCGGCGCGAACGGCTTTGTGCGGCGTCCGCACTCCGGAGAGCTGTTGCAGCTCCGTGGCGCGAAAGCGCTGGCCGCTGACGCGGACCGCGGGGAAGCCGAGCGACTGGAGATCGTCGTCGGGAATCTGCTTGGCGGCCGGCGGCGACACCGCTCCCAGCGCCGCAAAGCCCGGGCGCACCGTCGCGAGGTTTCCGCGCAAGCTCGAACCGATCAGCAGAAGCGTGGCCGCCTGCGATTGAACATGATGAGGATCGGAGAGGTCTGCGAACGAGTCGGGCCCCGCTACGGGCGCCAACACTGTCGGTGCCTTTGGTCGAGGTCGACGGCTCTTCGGCATCGCTCCTCCTACTCTGACGGGATGTCAGGGCGGATAGGGACCAACGTGACATTTCCCGTCGCGAGGCTCGGCTGGACCGGCCTGGGTTCGTCCGAAGACCCGAGCTCGCGTCCCATGCGCACGGCCGACTCGCATCCCTGATAGTAGCCAGGGATCTCGCCGAGCTTGCGGTAGCCGAGCCGTTCGTAGAACGCCTGCGCGCCGTGGTTCGACGCACGCACCTCCAAGAACATCAGGGCGATGCCCGCGAGAAGAGCCGGTTTCTCGAGCCATTCGACGAGCCGGCGCCCTAGCCCGTTGCGACGATACTCAGGGGCGACGGCCAAGAGGTCCAGGTGCGCTTCGTCGTCGCCGTAACGCATGATCCCGAACGCCGCGATCCGATCCGCGGCGCGAGCGACGACGACGAGCGCTTGCGGACTCCGTAGGCTGGCGGTGACCCTGCTCGCCGTCCACGACCAGCGCAGTCCCTTCTCGATCAGATCCCGCGACATGCATGCGATTTCGACGACGTCGGACCGTTGCGCGAGGGCTATGGAGATGGCGGGATCTATCATCGGGGTTGAGCGGCCGGGCTCTCGAGTGCTTTCTCGAATCGCGCGCGCTTTCCGAGCCGTTCGCCGACCCGCCGCATCACGACGTAGAAGACCGGCACGAATGGTATCGCCAGCAGAGCAACGCGACGAGGGCGCCGCAACGAAAGCGTTCGATCATGCAGAGACGATATGCCAGGCGACGGTCGCGCGACAAGGTTGGTGCAGCGCTTGGTGCGCCAGTTTTGTTGGTCTCACCCCAGCAAGTCCGCCTGTTGAGCCCGTAGCACTAAAGTGCTACCGTGGAGCATGGTCAAGGAGCTCGCCCTTCGCAGGGCCGGCGGGTCCATCGGCGCGACGTTGCCCAAGGATATGGCGGACCGACTCCATCTGCAGCCCGGGGATCGCGTACTGGCGATAGAAAGCGAGAACGGGATCTTGCTGACGCCCTACGATCCCAGCATCGAACGCGCCCTCGCCATCGCTCGTCGAGTCGCGAAAAGATACCGCAACGCGCTGCGGGAATTGGCGAAGTAGCCGATGCCACGCCGACGCCGGGAGCCGGCGTGGGTCGATCGCATCGTGCTCGATGCGGTGCACTTCGATCAGCTACGCGAACACGGCGGACTGCCGGGAATCCGCGACGAGAATGCGCTCGAATCCGCGCTCGCGCGCGCGAAGCAACGTTGGCACCACGAGCCGCGAAGTGATCTCGCCGCGCTCGCCGTCGCGTACGGTTGGGGACTCGTTACGAGCCACCCCTACCGCGATGGAAACAAGCGCGTCGCGTTTCTGGCGATGGCGATCTTCCTGGAGCTCAACGGCTACAACCTCGAAGCTCCCGAAACCGAGGTCGTACAGGTGATGGTGGGAGTTGCCGCAAGGCGAATGGCTGAGCGCGAGCTGGCAAAGTGGCTGCGCCGCCATGTGGCTTCTACGATGGCACCGCGACGATGAATGGATTTCGGCATCTACGGCAATCCCCCGAACAACGCTCACCGAGAAAACTGCATCTCCTTCACATCCCCGGCAACTTTCAGCGTCCCTGCAGTGGCCCGCTTCACATCGTCCACGCTAGCCCCTGGGGCGAGTTCCCGCAGCACGAACCCACTCCCCCGCACCACCTCGATCAACGCCAGATTCGTCACCACCTTCGAAACGCACCCGAGCGCCGTGATCGGATAGCTGCATGCCTTCACCAGCTTCGACTCGCTCTTCTTCGTCGTGTGATACATCAGCACGATCACCTCGCCGCCGCCCGCCGCGAGATCCATCGCTCCCCCGATCGTCCCCGCCTTTTGATGCGGCGCCTTCCAGTTGGCTAGGTCTCCATTCTCGGCGACCTGAAATCCGCCGAGCACGATCTTGTCCACGTGCCCGCCGCGCGCCATCGCAAACGAATCGGCGGAATGGAAGAAGGCGGCGCCCGGCAGCGCGGTGACGAGCTGCCCGCCGGCGTTGTAGAGATCCACGTCCTCTCGCCCGGGCTCCGGGAACGGCCCGTAACCGAGGAAGCCGTTCTCCGCGTGCAACGTGATCGGGCGCCCGGTGACGAAGTTCGAGCACTGTGTCGGCAGCCCGATGCCGAGATTGACGACGTCCCCATCCTCGAACAGCGCGGCCGCCCGCATCGCCATCAGATCCGGCGGCATCCCGGGCATCTCCCCACTCTCTGGCGCCGCGCGTCCGAGCTTGCGAATCAGCTCGATCAACTCCTCGCGATTCGTCTTCGTCGTCGACTTCACCACCCGGTGGACGAAGACGCTCGGCGAGACCACCGTTTCGGGATCCAAATCGCCGAGCCCGACGATCTCGTCGACTTCGGCGATCGTCAGCGCCCCACCCATCGCCCAGATGGGGTTGAAATTGCGGCTGCCGCCGCGAAATACGAGATTGCCCGCGGGATCGGCGGCGGACGCCCGCACCAGCGCGGCGTCGGCGCGGATCGCCTTCTCGAACACGAACCGCTTGCCGTCGATCTCGCGCTCCTCCTTGCCGCGCGCGATCTCGGTGCCGACTCCCGTCGGCGTGAAGAATCCCGCGATCCCCGCCCCGCCGGCGCGCACGCGCTCGACGAGCGTCCCCTGCGGCACCAGCTCGAACTCCACCTCGCCCCGTCCGATCATCTCCTCGGCCGGCGTCAGACGGTACGGAAAGCCGCCGAACGAACCGACGAGCTTTCGCACTTGGCGATTCTCGAACAACGCCTGCGGCGACGTCGGCCCGAACCCCGGCGTGTTGGCGACGACCGTGAGATCGCGCGGGCCCAGGTCGCGCAGCGCCTGAATCAGGCTCGTCGGCCAGCCCTGCAGTACCCCGAAGCCGCCGATCAACACGGTGGCTCCGTTCTCGATCCCTTCGACGGCCGCGGCGGGGGAAGCGGCGATCTTGTTGAGCGCGTGCTTGGCCATTGTATCGATCCTTTCGTGTGTGCTTCTTAAGCGCGTTGGAAGCGATTCGCCAAGAGTGGCTCGACGCAATCGTCGAGTTTCAGCGTGATCCCGCCGGCCCCCACGGCGAGGCCGCGTGGTCTCCCACGCTCGACCTCGCCTCCGCGGACGAGCTTCGCGCCATCCAGAGCGCGAAGCTCCCGCTAGCGGTGCGCTTCGCCTACGGGTGCATCCCCTTCTACCGGCGGAAGTTCGACCGCATCGGGCTCGAGCCGGGCGACGTCCGTGGCCTCGAGGACCTGACGAAGATCCCGATCACCACCAAGCAGGAGATGGCGGAGGACGTCGCCGCGAACCCGCCGTGGGGGACCTACACATCGATCGACGATCGATGCTGGCGCGAACGCGGTTGGCAGCAGTTCGCGAGCTCGGGCACGACCTCGCGGGCGCGCAGCTTCCGCTACACGCAGTTCGACCGCGCGATGTGGGCGTGGTCGGACGCGCGCGCCATGTGGGCGATGGGCTTCCGTCCCGGGCGCGACTCGGCGCTCCTCGCCTTCGGCTACGGGCCGCACGTCTGGCTCTGGGGCGTGCACTACGCGCTCAATCTGATGGGCATCCCGATCCTCACGGGCGGCGGGCTCGACACCCGCATGCGCGCTCGCTTCATCGACGAGTACCGGCCTTCGATCCTCTGTTGCACCCCGTCCTATGCGCTCTACCTCGCGGGCGTCATGCGCGAGAGGAGCATCGATCCCGCCGCCACCTCGGTGCGCTACCTCTTCTGCGCGGGCGAGCCGGGCTTCGGCATCCCCGCCACGCGCGAGCGCCTCGAACGCACCTGGGGCGCCGAGCTTCACGAGTTCTACGGCTGCACCGAAGTGGCGCCCGCCGCGGGCGGCTACACGTGCACGGCGATCGCCGCCGACAAGCAGGGACCCGTCGCCACGCATCTGATGAGCGACACGCAGATCTGGGAGACCGTCGATCCGGACACGCTCGCGCCGGTGGCGGAAGGCCAGCGCGGGCTTTCGGTCGCGACCAACCTCGTGTCGGAAGCTTCGCCGCAGCTTCGCTTCCTGATCGGCGACTTCACCGTCCTCGACTCCACACGCTGCGATTGCGGCCGAAGCCATCCGCGCGCCATCGGCGGCTTCCAGGGACGCGCGGACGACATGCTGAACGTGCGCGGCGTGACGCTGTTTCCGAGCGCGGTCGAAGACGCGGTGCGCCGCGTCGCCGCGGCGGGGGACGAGTTCGAGATCCGCGTCACGCGCGTGCGCGAGCTCGACGTGCTGACCGTTCGCGTCGAGCCGGCGTCCGCGGTCGGCGACTCGCAGCACGGGGAGCTCCGCCGTGCGATCGAGAGCGAGATCGTCGCCCGCTGCGAGCTCCGCCCCGAGGTGGAGGTCGTGGCGGCGGGAACGCTGCCGAAGAGCGAGTTCAAAGCCAAGCGCGTGCGCGACCTGAGGTCGTGAGCGAGGGAGGGAGCCGCGAATGCCGACGTACGTCTTCCCGCCGTCCGAGCCGCCTTCGGTCGAGGTCGAAGGCCGAAGCGAGCGCTTCGCGGTCCACCGCATCTATTGCGTCGGCCGCAACTACGAGGCGCACGCGCGCGAGATGGGAAAGGACCCCGCGCGCGAGCCGCCGTTCTTCTTCACCAAACCCGCCGACGCCGTGGTGCCGAACCACGCGACGATCCCCTATCCCTCGCGCACGAAAAACCTCCATCACGAGATCGAGCTCGTGCTGGCGATCGGCAAGCCCGGGCGCGCCGTCGCCGCCGGCGCTGCGCTCGACCACGTCTTCGGCTATGCGGTGGGTAACGACCTCACGCGACGCGACCTGCAGTTCGAGGCGCGCGACAAGGGGCGCCCGTGGGACACCGGCAAGGCGTTCGACCGCGCGGCGCCGATCACGGCAATCCGCCCCGTGTCGGTGGGCGGTCACGTGCTGCGCGGCCGCATCTGGCTCTCGGTCAACGGCGAAGTGCGCCAGGACGCCGACGTCGCGGAGCTCATCTGGGGTGTCCCCGAGCTGATCGCCGAGCTCTCGACGTTGTTCGAGCTCCGCGCCGGTGACCTCATCTATACGGGTACGCCCGCGGGCGTGGGGCCGGTGGTATCGGGGGACCGCATGGAAGGCAGCGTCGCCGAGCTTCCCACGCTGGTGACGACGATTGCCTGAGTAAGGAGGAGCCGATGAAGCTCCATTCGTTCTTTCGCAGCTCCGCCGCGTATCGCGTGCGCATCGCGCTCGCCGTCAAGGGGCTCGCGTACGAAACCATCGCGCATCACCTGCGGAAGGAGGAGCAGCTCAAGCCCGAGTACCGCGCGCTCAATCCCCAGGGCCTGGTGCCGACGCTAGAGGACGGCGGCCACGTGCTCACGCAGTCGCTGGCGATCATCGAGTACCTCGAGGAGGCCTACCCGCAGACCCCGCGTCTCTTGCCCGCCGATCTGGCGGGGCGTGCCGTCGTGCGCGCGATGTCGCTGGCGATCGCCTGCGACATCCATCCGCTCAACAACCTGCGCGTGCTCAACTACCTGAAGTCGACGATGGGCCAGGGCCAGGAAGCGACGGACGAGTGGTATCGCCACTGGATAGGCGAGGGCTTCGCGGCGCTCGAAGAGCTCGCGGGCAAGCATTCGCGCGCCGGTCGCTACTGCTTCGGCGACGGCGTGACGATGGCCGACGCCTGCCTCGTGCCGCAGATGTACAACGCCCGGCGCTTCAAGACCGATCTCGCGCGGTACCCGACGTTGGTCGCGATCAGCGACTCGCTCGAGCGGTTGCCGGCGTTCGCCGCCGCGAGCCCCGAGGGGCAGCCGGACGCCGAGTGACCACTCAGCCCCAGATCGCACGCGCGGCCTCGACCACGCGCGCGAGCTTGGCGCGCATGTCCGCTTCGCGTGATCGGGTTGCCGGCGACGGTGCTGGCGAAGCCGCACTGCGGGCTGAGCGCGAGCCGCTCGCGCGTCGACGTGCTTCGTCGCCTCGTCGACGCGCCGCCGGAGCTGATCGACCGGCTCGAGCGTGCTCACCTTGGAGCTCACCAAGCCGAGCACGACGCCCTTCCTCTTCGGCACGAAGCGCAGCGGCGCGAAATCGCCGGCGCGGGGCGTGTCGTACTCGAGCAGGAAGTGGTTGACGTCGGCCTTCTGGAAGAAGCGTTCTGCCACGGACTCGTAGCCGCCGTCGGAGAGGTACAGCCCCTTGAAGTTGCCGCGGCACATGTGCACGCCGACGACGACGGTCGCGGGCCGGCCCGCTGACGGATTCATTGATCGCGTCGACGTAGAGATCGACCAGGCGATCGGGGTCCTGCCCGTCGCGTTTCACCTTCTCGCGCACCGCTGGATCGCAGAGCATGGCCAGCGCCACCTCGTCGAGCTGCACGTATCGCGCGCCGGCATTCGCCAGCTCGGCGATCTCCTCGCGATAGACGCCGGCGAGGTCGATGAAGAAGTCGCTCAGGCTGTCGTAGAGGCCTCGGTCGGCATAGCGCGAGCCGCGGTAGAAGTGCATCGTCGACGGCGAGGGCAACGTCACCTTCAAGATCTTGTGCGAGACCCGCCGCAAGAACGCCACCTCGTCGACCGCGATCGGCCGGCCGCGGCGCACCTTGCCGATCACGTGCGGCGCGGTGAAGTCGACCTCTTGTCCTTGATCGTCGTGGAACTTGAATACGGCGTCGTTGACCGCCAGCCCCGAGGTCAGCTGCACGAACCGGCCCCAGTACGAGCCACGACGGAACTCGCCGTCGTTGACGACCTCGAGGCCGACCTCTTCCTGGAGCCGCACGATGTCGACGATCGCCTCGTCTTGGATGGCGCGGAACTCGTGCGTCCTTGAGCTTCCCGGCGTTGAAGTCGCGAAAGGCGTGGCGAAGCTTGGCGGGGCGAAGCAGGCTGCCGATGTGGTCGGCGCGTGCGGGAGGTCGTCCGAGCGTGATGGCCATCAGGCGGCCGTACGCGCCCGGCGCCGGTCGTTCTCGGCGGCGCGCGAGCGCTCCTCGGCGACGACTTCCTCGACGCGGCGATCCGCGGCGCGCACCGAGGTCGCGAAACAGCTGGTCGAACAGCGCCCGCGCTTCGCGCCGCGGCCAATCCGCCGGCAGGAACTCGTCGGGCAGGTCGGGATCCTCGCGCGGAAACCGCCGCCACTCGTCCATCAGACGCGTGCGCGTCACCAGCGCCTCGGAGGGAGCGAGCCGGCCGGCGCGCAGCCGCACCTGGACCGGCCGGAACCGCTTCGAGAAACCGCGCGTAGGCGCGCGGCGAGCGACTCGAGATCCCACGCCGAGAGGAAATCGCCGCGGCGCGATCCCCAGCTCGGCACGATGCCCTTGAAGAGCGTCATGTTGTCGATGCCGAGCTCGGCGAGCACCTTCGCCGCGTCCTCGAGGTGCGGGTGGGGCGAGATCCACAGACCCGGATAGAGCGGCGCGAACGACAGCCAGCGAAGCCGCGTGCGCAGCAGGTGGCGGCGAGCACGGTCGGCCTCGGCGACCGAGAACGCGACCACCGACCACGTTCCGTCCCAACGCGGCCGGTCGACGCCGAAGCCGAAGATGCGCTTGGCGCCCTCGTCGAGGAGCGCGAGACCGCGGTCGGTGAGGTCGTAGAACGTGCGTCGGCCGCGCCGCGAGCGTGCGAGGAGACCTCGCGCCACGAGCCGGCTGAGCGCCGAGCGCGCACCTTGCGCGCTCACGCCGAACTCGGCGAGCAGCCGAGCAGCGCCGTCGACGGAATGTGATCGGTCTTGCCGCGCCAGTGGTCACCGAGCAGCGTGACCAGCAGGCGCTGCGGCTTGACGCGCGGCTCTGCAAGTCGCCTTCCTCATCTCGGCTGGAAGCGCTCGCGGATCGGCTGCGGCTCGTCGAGGCGCGCTTCGCGGAAGAGTCCCGAGCTTCTCGAGCAGCGGCCGGTCGTCGATCGAGAACAGATCCGCGGGCTCGTCGGCTTGATGGTCGACGGCGGCCCAAGAAGGCACGGCGAACGAATCCCCCGGCACCCAGTCGAAGCGCGTGCCTTCGATCACGGTGGAACCGCGACCGCGGAACACGACGAACACCGCGCTGCCGGCCCGTCGCGTCGCCTGTGTGCGCGTCCCGGGCCGCAGTCGCGTCATCTCGCAACCGAGCGTGGGCAGCGCCGACTCGCCGGTGAGCGGGTTCACGTAGCGCAGCGTCACCGCCGGGCTCTCGGCTTTCGGCGAGGAGCGCCGCGAGCGCGGCGTCCGTGTCGCGCCAGCGGTAGTTGAGGAGCGGCGAGCTCAGGCTCGCGGGCGAGGCGGAGGCGGGCACGGTGCCGCGGCCGCCGTAGCGCCTCTCGGATGCGTTGCGGGTGACGACGGGTTGTGACGCTTGCGGGTGCGGCTCGAAGAACACCGCGTCGAGCGCGATCACGGTCGGCATGTCCAGGCCGTCGAACCAGATCATCGGACGGTTCGAGGCGTTCTTGTGATCGTGCCAGCACCAGCTCGGAGTGAGCACGAGGTCCCCTGGGGTCATGTCGCAGGCGTCGCCGTCGACCGTCGTCCACGCGCCTTCGCCCTCGATCACGAAGCGGATCGCGCCCGGAGTGTGCCGGTGCGCGGGCGCCGATTCGCCGGGTCCCAGATACTGGTACGCGCCCCAGAGCGTCGGCGTGGCGAACGGCAGGCCGCCGAGACCCGGGATTGGAGAGCGCGAGCACGCGCCGCTCGCCGCCGCGCTCGATCGGCACCAGCTCGCCGGCTCGCGCGCACAGCGGGCGTACCGCTTGCCAGCGCCAGAGCCAGGGCCGCGCGGCGGGCCGCGGCTCGTCGGGCATCAGGTTCCGCGTCTGCGTCCACAGCGGCTGGAGATCGAGCGCCGCGACGTCGGCGTAGAATCGATCGAGCTCGCGCTCGGAATCGGCCGCGAGATTTTTCATGATCGCACCCGCGCAGATTTATCGCACTTCGTCGTGACGGTCGCAACCGTAGATGCATATCGAGAGGACAAATCAGCGAGATATTGGGCGCCCTCGATCAAAGTTCTTGACGATGGCAGCTCGTAGTGCGATTCCAACGCGCTCGCGCGTCATGGCGATCGATCCTCAAGAGCGTTTGACCATCGACCTCGACACCGGCGGAACGTTCACCGACGGCTTCGTCAGCGGCGCCAGCGGCTCGATTCGCTCGAAGGTCGACACCACGCCGCACGACCTGACCGAGGGCATCCTCTCCTGCCTCGACGACGCGGCCTCGCAGCTCGGGCTCGACCGCGCGCAACTGCTGCGGCGCGTGGAGGTGGTGCGACTGTCGACCACGGTCGGCACCAACACGCTCATCAATCGCTCCGGAGCGAAGGTCGGCCTGCTGCTCGACGAGCCGCTGCGGCAAGCGGTCGCCTCGCGGCTGCCCGAGCGCTTGCCGATCTCGGCGGCGCTGATCGAGGCGGTGCCCGCGACCTCCGGCGCCGATGCCGAGGCCGCGACCGTGGCCGCGCTCCGCCGCCTGCTCGAGCGGGGCGCGCGGATCATCGTGGTCGCGCTCGCCGCCGGGCCCGATCTCGCCGCGCGCGAGGCGACCGTGCGCTCCTTCATCGCCGCCGAGTACCCGCGCCATTACCTGGGCGCGGTGCCGATTCTCCCTTCGCACGAAGTCACGCTCACTCCCGACCCCTTCGTGCGTGTCTGCACCGCGGTGCTCGACGCCTACCTGCATCCGGTGATGAGCCGCTTCCTCTATCGTGTCGAAGACGAGCTGCGGAAATCGGGCTACTCGCGCCCGCTCTTGGTGGCGCAGTCGAACGGCGGCACGTCGCGGGTCGCGAAGACGACAGCGATCCGCACCTGGGGATCCGGGCCGGCGGGCGGCGTCGCCGGAGCGGCGGCGCTGGCGCGGCATCTCGGCCTCGAGGGAGTCGTGTCGGTCGACGTCGGCGGCACCAGCAGCGACCTGGCGGTGCTGCGTGGAGCGAGCTGGTCGTACGCGGTCCAGCCGACCATCGACGGCGTTCCCGCTTCGCTGCCGGTCCTCGAGCTGGAATCGATCGGCATCGGCGGCGGCTCGATCGCTTCGGTCACCGCCGGTGCGTTGAGCGTCGGCCCGCGAAGCGCGGGATCGCAGCCGGGCCCGGCGGCGTTCGGCCTCGGCGGCCAGGATGCGACGGTCACCGATGCGGCGTGCGTGCTCGGCCTCTTCGATCCCGCCAACTTCCTCGGCGGCCGCAAGCGGCTCGATCCCGAGGCGGCCCGCCGCGCGATCGAGGAGAAGGTCGCGCGGCCGCTCGGCGTCGCAGTCGAAGAGGCGGCGCGTCGCGTGCTCGCGCTCGCCGCGCGGGTCGTAGGGCGGCAGATCGCGAGCGCGATCGGCGAGCGTGGGCTCGCCCCCGCCAGCACCTGGCTCTTCGCCACCGGCGGCGCGGGCGGCCTGCTCGCTTCGACCATGGCCGACGAAGCCGGCCTCGCGGGTGCGATGGCGTTCCCGCTGAGCCCCGTATTCAGCGCGTTCGGGCTCTCCCGGCTCGACCTGCTGCATGCCTACGAAGCACCCGCCGATGGCGGCGATCTCGGCGGGGCGCTCGCGGCGCTGTCCGAGCGCGCGCTGCGAGACATGCGCGGCGAAGGCATCGATCCGGCGACGGTCTCGCTGCGCGTCGAGGCCGAGGTAGGCAGCGCGAACGGCGCGGTCGAGGCCGTCGACCTCGGTGACGCCGTCGCTCCGCAGCCGCTCGCCGAACGACTACGCGCGCAACCGGGGAAGGTGCGCCTCCTGCGCTTGAAGGCCGTCGCGCCGGGGCGCCGCGGCATCTTCGAGACGCGACGCGGGGGGAGAACCGAGCCGCGCGCGTCACGGGCCGTCGCGTGGCGGGCGAAGCCCGAGGATACTCCGCTCTACGATTGGGACATGCTCGGCCCCGGCGCGGTGATCGCGGGCCCCGCGATCGTCGAGAGCCCGCACACCACGGTGCCGATCGCGCCGGGGATCGTTGCCCGTGTCGGCGATCTCGGCGAGCTGGTGCTCACGAAGGCGGGGCGGTGATCGCATGAAGCGGCAGGTCACGGAGAACCTCGACGTCGATCTCGACCGTCTCGAGTGGTGCTGCCACCACTGCGGCCACGTGCTCGGCCCGGCTCGCGAGAACTACAAGAAGGGCTGCCTGATCGCCGAGCGCAGCCCCCACGAGATCTGGCAGCCGCTGGTCGATGAGAAGCATTCGTTCTCCTACGACCCGGGCTGGGCGCGCCTCGTCGAGTTCTACTGCCCGGACTGCGCGGTGATGATGGACGTCGAGATGCTGCCGCCCGGGCATCCGATCACCCACGACATCGAGCTCGACCTCGACCAGCTCGCGCGCCGCGCACGGAAGGACGGAGCGCGATGAGCGGCGAGCCCGGCGCGAGCATCGACGTCGACATCGGCGGCACGTTCACCGACTGCTTCGTGCGTTTGGCCGACGGCCGCATGGCCGCTGCCAAGACGCCCACCACCGGCTATCGGCCTGGCCGTCGGCTTCATGCGCGCGCTCAAGTCGGCGGGCGCGGAGCTCGGGCTCGAGGTCGAGCCGCTGCTGTCGATGACCGAGACCATCCGCTACTCGACGACCGTCGCGATGAACACGCTCTTGCAGCGCACCGGCCCGCGCCTGGCGCTGATCGCCACCGAGGGCTTCCAGGACGTGCTGCGCATCTCCCGCGGCGCCTCGTGGATGGACGCCGCCGTGTTGCGCGAGATCCGCAACGTCGCGCGCATCACCAAGGCCGAGCCGCTGGTCTCGCCCGAGATGGTGCTGGCGGTGCGCGAGCGCATCGACTGCTTCGGCAAGGTGGTGCGTCCGCTCGACGAGGCGCATTTCCTCGACGGGCTGCGCACGCTCGTCGATCGCGGCGCGCGCGGTTTCGTCGTCGCGCTCCTCTTCTCCTACGTGAACCCGGTGCACGAGCGGCGCATCCGCGAGCTCATCGAGGCGGAGTTCCCCGAGGCCTACCTCGGCGCCATGCCGATCATGCTGTCGTCCGAGGTGATGCCGAAGCGCTGGGAGTACACGCGCACCAACACCACGCTGCTCAACGCCTACCTCCACCAGTCGATGTGGGAGGAGCTCTCCGGCATGGGCGACGAGCTCCGCGACGCCGGCTACCGGCGCGGCATCATGATGGTGCACAACACCGGCGGCACGGCCGAGGTCTACCGCACCTCTGCCGTCCAGACGTACAACGGCGGCCCGGTCGCCGGACTGATCGGCGGCTCCGCTCTCGGGCGGCGGCTCGGCTTCGACAACGTGCTGGTCACCGACATGGGCGGCACGAGCTTCGACATCGGGCTCGTGGTGCACGGCTCGACCCGCTTCTACCAGTTCCGCCCGATCATCGATCGCTACTGGGTGGACATGAGCATCCTCGAGACGCGCTCGATCGGCGCGGGCGGCGGCTCGATCGCGCGCGTCAACGAGTCGCTCGGCAACCGGCTCGAGGTCGGGCCGCGCGGCGCCGGCTCGATGCCCGGCCCGGCGTGCTACGACCTCGGCGGCGCCGAGCCGACCGTCACCGACGCCGACGTCGTGCTCGGCTACATCAATCCCGACCGTTACTTCGGCGGCAAGATGCGTCTCAAGCGCGAGCTCGCGGTGAAGGCGATCGAGACGCGCATGGCGACTCCGCTCGGCATCTCGGTCGAGGAAGCCGCGCTGCGCATCAAGCGCACCGTCGACGCCAACATGGCCGACGTGATCGCGCGCGAGACGTATCTCCGCGGCTTCGATCCCAAGGACTTCATCCTGTTCGCGTTCGGCGGCGCGGGGCCGACTCACTGCGTCGGCTACGGCGGCACGCTCGGCATGAAGAAGATGGTGATCTTCCCGTTCTCGCCGGTCTTCTGCGCCTGGGGCGCTTCCACCATGCCGATCGCGCACATCTACGAAGCGTCGCGCCGGATCGAGCTGCTCGCGCCGCACACCCAGGCGCCGACCACCGCCTACGCCGAGTTCAACGAAGTGGTCGAGCGGCTCGAGGACAAGGCGCGGAAGGACCTGGCCGGCGAGGGCTACGATCCCGAGCGAGCGCGATTCGGTCTGGAGCTCGACATGAAGTACGGCGGGCAGATCCACATCCACCGGGCGGCGTCGCCGAAGCTCCGCCTGGCTTCGGAGCGCGACGTGCTCGACGTCTACGAGGCCTTCGAGCGCGAGTACGCCGAGGCCTTCAGCCCGGTGAACGTCTTCCCGGAGGGCGGCGTGGAGATCCACAGCTTCGTGCTGCGCGCCGAGCTCGAGGCGCCGCGCTGGGAGCTGCCGCGCGAGCCCATGAGCGGGGCGGATCCCTCGGCCGCGCAGCGCGGCACGCGGCGCGCGATCTGGGACTGACCCGAGCCGGCCGGTCGAGACGCCGGTCTACGATCACGCGTCACTGCGGCCTGGAAACCGCGCCGCGGGCCCGGCGATCGTCGAGGCCGCGTATACGACGATCGTGGTCGATCCCGGCTACGACCTCGAGGTCGACACCAGCTCGAATCTCATCATCTCGAAGCGATGAGGACGCTCGCATGAGCCCTGGCAAAGCAGACCGGACCGAAGTCCCCGAGCACCTGCGGGTGCGCCGCCTGACGGTCACGCCTTCGATCCGTGGTCGGCTGGATCAAGCCCGAGGCGCCGAGCGCTCTGGAAAAGCGCTGCATGGAGCTCCTCAAGCCCGGCGACTACGAGATCTTCGACGAGAAGATCGCCAACTTCCTCGACGAGGCGCGCGAGATCTTCATCCGCAGCGGCGTCACCAGCATGCTCCGCTCCGGCGACCTGATCGTCGGCCTGTACACCGCCAACGGCGACCTCGCCAACGCCTCGGCGGGCACGTACCTCCACTGCGTCACCGCCACGCTGCCCGTGAAGTACATCATGCAGGAGTTCTACGCGGACCCGACCGTCGGCGTGCGCGAGGGCGACATCTTCTACGCCAACGAGGCGCGCTTCGGCGGCATCCACAACTGCGACCAGATGGCGATGATGCCCGTCTTCCACGACGGCGAGCTGATCGCCTGGACCTGCGCGCTCGCGCACCAGCCCGAGACGGGAGCCATCGAGCCGGGCGGCATGCCGCTATCGGCGCGCAGCCGCAACGACGAGGGCATGAAGCTCACGCCGATCAAGATCGGCGAGAACTTCAAGATCCGCTCCGACATGCTGCGCATGATGGAGAACTTCATCGGGCGCGCGCCGCGCATGCAGGCGGTCGACACGCGCGCGCGCGTCACCGGCGCCGACCGGCTGCGCGTGCGCATCGTCGAGCTCGCGCGCCGAGAAGGGCAACGACTTCGTGCGCGGGCTCTTGCGCCGGCTGGTCGTCGAGGCGGAGCAGGCCGCGCGCGCAGGCGCATCGCGAGCTGGAACGACGGCGTCTATCGCTCGACGATCTTCATCGACACGATCGGCCGCGAGCCGGCGCTGGTGCGCGGCGTGCTGACGGCCACCAAGCGCGGCGACTCGATCGTCATGGACTTCACCGGCAGCTCGCCGGAGAACGATTCGCCGTACAACTGCTACCCGCACATCGCCGCGGCGCACGCCGCGATCTACATCTACGCTTACCCCTTCGCCGACCTGCCGGTGTCGAACGGCACGCTCGCGGCCTTCGAATGGCGCGTGCCCGAGGGTTGCCTGTTCAACGCCGGCGCCGACGCGGCGATCAGCAACAGCCCGACGGTCAACAGCCTGGTGATGAGCCTGACGCCGCAGGTGTTCGCGCGCATGATGTTCGACAGCCCGGACCGCATCCAGATCGGCGCGCCCAACTCGAACAACGGCAGCGCGATCATCTTCGCCGGCCTCAACCAGTACGGCATTCCCGTCGCCGAGCTCGAGGCGACGACGCTCAACACCGAGGGCCAGGGCGCGCGCACCGACATGGACGGCGTTCACGCCTACGGCTTCCCGTGGTGCCACGCCGGGCGCTCGCCGGACGGCGAGGACACCGAGACCGAGTACCAGTTCCTGCGGCTGTTCTTCAATTTGCGGGAGGACAGCGGCGGCTTCGGCAAGTTTCAGGGCGGCGCGGGGACGGAGACGGCGCTGGTGCCCTACCACGTGCCGTATTTCTTCTGGCAGGGCCTCGGCAAGAGCTCGGCGATCAGCTGCTCGGCGGGACTCTTCGGCGGCTACCCGTCGAGCTCGTGCCCCGGCATCTGGGTGCGCAACACCAATCTCTTCGAGAAGATGAAGCGCGGCGACGCCGATCTTCCGGCCAACGCCGTCCAGCTCGCCACCGGGCGCACGATCCGCGGCGACTACGTGTTCGAGAACATCAACCGGCCGACGCGCATCGGCATGAACGGCGACGTCGTCGTGCAGTTCGCGGCGGGCGGCGGCGGCTACGGCGACGTGCTGCTGCGCGATCCCGGCCGCGGTCATGGCCGACGTTCGCGCCGGCATCGTCAGCCGCTGGACCGCCGAGAACGTCTACGCCGTGCGCTTCGATGCGGAGACCCTGCGGCTCGACGAGGAAGCGACGAAGCGCGCCCGCGACGAGGAGCGCCGACGCCGGTTGTCGCGCGGCAAGACGTGGGACGCCTTCCACGCCGAATGGGCGGCGCTGCGCCCAGACGCCGACGCGCTCAAGCACTTCGGCAGTTGGCCGGACGGAGTCCGCGAGACGCCGCTGGTGAGAATCTAGGGTGACGACGCTTCGTCAGGCGCTAGCCTCGCGCGATTCGAAAGACGGCGTGGTGATGCCGCTCCTCGAGGCGCACGCGGCGCGCCTCGAGCAGCTCGGCGACGACCGCTGGCCGGCCGACGCCGAAGCGCAGGCGCGCATGCTGCGCGCTGCTCAAGCGCTCTACGGACTCGACGGCGTGACGATCGGCGGCGGCGGGCTGCTGGCGGCGGTCTCGTGCTGGCTCGCTGCGAGCCCCGGCCTCGGCATCGGCGGCGCGTACGCCGCGGCGCGCGCGCGCCGCCCACTGAGCGCCAAGCCGCCTCCGCAGGCCGTGGGCGAGGCCGCGAGCATAACGCTCGCGAGCGACGTGCTTCGCAGGGTGCGCACCGTCCTCGGCGTGCGCACGGCGATTGGCTACGTGCTGCCCGACCCCGCGCGTCTCGCGACCGAAGTGGGCCAGCCGGAGGAGCATGGCTGGGCGATGGAAGTGCTGATGGAGCTCATCCGTGCCCTCGGCGCGAACGAGCCAGAAGTGTTCTTGCTGGTCGGTGACGAGGAGGTATCGCCGGCGCTCGAGAGCCTCGCGGAATTCTTCGGCTGCCGCGCTGGTCCCGCTTGGTGCGGCGCGCCCCGCCGGAGTGATCGTGCAATCCCCGGCAGACTTCCTCTCCGTCGAACCGCCAGCAGGCTGGCTCTACACGACGGCGGCGGAGATCGATCCCGCCGCCGATCCCCAGGCCGTTCGCGCGGCGCTAGAGCGTTTGCGGAAACGACATGGCCGCTGAGATCGAGGTGGCGCCCCACGAGCCGGTGATCGTCGTCGGCGCCGGTCCGGTCGGTCTTGCGGCGGCACTGGCGCTTCGCGCCGCGGGGCTAGCCGCGACGATCGTCGAGGCGGAAGCCGAGGGCCGCACCCGACCCGGCAGCCGAGCGATCTACGTGCACGGCACCACGCTCCGAACGCTCGAGCGGCTCCGGCCGGGGCTCGGCGTGCACCTGGCGGAGCGCGGCGTGGTGTGGCCGACGCGGCGCACGCGATGGCGCGACCGCGACGTGTTCGTCCGGACCTACGCGAAGCCCGCCGCCGCGGGGCTTCCTCACTTCTCGAGCTTGCCGCAGACGGTGGTCGAGGAGTTTCTGCTCGGCGCCTGCCGCGAGAGCGGAGTCGAGATTGCCTGGGAATCGCCGGTCACCGGCGTGACGACCGGCACCAGCGGGGTGGTGCTGGAGATCGCTGCGAAGCCGCCACGTATGACGCCCTACGTGATCGGCGCCGACGGGGCGCGGTCGGCGGTGCGCGAGGCGATTGGCGTCGAGCTCGAGGGCAGCCGCTCGGCGAACTCGTACGTGATCGTCGACGTCGCAGAGGACGCACACGCGCCACTGCCGATCGAGCGTGTGTTTCACTACGAGCATCCGGCGGTCGGCGGGCGCAACGTGCTGCTCGTGCCCTTTGCCGGCGGGTGGCGCGCAGATCTCCAGTGCAACGAGGACGACGATCCGGAAGAATTCAGCAGCTCCGCGGGCGCGCGTGCGTGGATCGAGAAGACGCTCGGCAAAAGGTACGGCGAGCGCATCACCTGGGTCTCGACGTACCAGTTCCTGCAAGTAGTGGCGCGGAGCTTCATCGATGCCAACGCCCGCGTGCTGCTGGTGGGCGAGGCGGCGCATCTGTTCGCTCCGTTCGGCGCCAGAGGGATGAATTCCGGGATCGCCGACGCGGAGGCCGCTGCCGGCGCGATCGCAGCCGCACTACGCGCAGCGGATCCCGTCGCGGCGCGATCCGCGATCGAAGCGTTCGCGCGCGAGCGGCACGCCGCCGCGGAATGGAATCGGGCGGCGGCGGGTCAGGCGCTCGCGCACCTGCGAGCGCACACGCCCTACGACCGGGCGCTGCGTCTCGGGGCGGCGCTGCTCTCGCCGTGGTGGCCCGCAGCGGGTGAATGGCTCGACACGGCGCCGTACGGCCCCGCCGGCGGCCCGAAGACCGCGACGGGAACCAAATACTAGTGGACTAGACGCCGCTCACGCGATCGCGCGGGTCTTGCGCAAGCCGCCGATCTCGTCGCCCGAGAATCCCCAGTCGGAGAGGATCTCTGCGCCGTTCTCGCCGGGGATCGCCGGCGGCCGCGGCGCGTCATTCGGCGTACGGCTGAAGCGCGGCGCCGGAGCCGGCTGCACGACGCCGCCGACCTCGATGAACGCCTTGCGCGCGACGTTGTGGGCGTGCTTCGGCGCTTCGGCGAGCGACAGCACGGGTCCGAAGCAGACGTCCGATCCCTCCATGATGCGGCACCATTCCTCGCGGGTCTTGGTGCGCATGACCTCGGCAACGCGGCGCTTGAGCGCCGGCCATTGCGCGCGATCCATCTGGTGGGGGAGCTCCTCCTTCTCGAGGCCGCTCAGGCGCAGCAGCTCGGCGTAGAACTTCGGCTCGATCGATCCGAGCGAAACGTACTTGCCGTCGCTCGTCTCGTAGGCGTCGTAGAAGGGGGCTCCGGTGTCCAGCAGGTTGGTGCCCGGGACGTCGGTCCAGAAACCGGTGGCGCGCATCTCGTAGAACATCATCATCAAATGCGCGGCGCCTTCGACCATCGACGTGTCGACCACCTGCCCCTTGCCGGACGATCGCGCTTCGAGGAGCGCGGCGAGCACGCCGACGGCGAGGTAGAGCGCGCCGCCGCCGAAGTCGCCGACGAGGTTCAGGGGAGGGACCGGGGGCCCGCCCCCGCGCTGGACCGAATGGAGCGCGCCGGTCAGTGCGATGTAGTTGATGTCGTGGCCGGCGGCCTGTGACAGGGGGCCATCCTGTCCCCAGCCCGTCATGCGGCCGTAGACGAGGCGCGGGTTTCGTTTGAGGCAAATGTCGGGCCCGAGGCCCATGCGCTCGGTTACGCCCGGGCGGAAGCCCTCGAGGAGCGCGTCGGCTTTGTCGACGAGCCGCAGCACGGTGGCGACGCCTTGGGGGTTTTTGAGATCGACGGCGATCGAGCGCCGGCCGCGAAGCAGGGCGCCGGCGTTCTTTTGGCCCGCGGTCTCGATGCGATCGACGCGGATGACCTCGGCGCCGAGGTCGGAGAGCAGCATTGCGCAGAAAGGGCCGGGACCGATGCCGGCGAGCTCGATGATTTTGATTCCTTTGAGAGGGCCCATGGTGACCTCCAGGGGGTACGTCTTAGTGAGGAGAGAAGGGGCATCACAAGACTGTTCTCGTCGCCGTGAACGTGAACGTGTTTCTCTTCCGTGAACGGTTTTGACTGCCTCGGGGGGATTGCGAGACTCGCGCCATGCTTCCGCATGTCACGAGTCTCGCACCGTTCACGGAGGAGAAAGACGTTCACGTGGGACCCCTCGGCTCCTTTGCGCCGGCTGTCACCGGCCTCCTCTTTGGTTGAGAGTCCGGCGACAGCCGGCGCAACCAAAGGAGTCTCCGATGGCGTTGAACGAATCCATTCCCTTCGTCCTCGACCATGAACGGCTCGAGGTCTATCGGGTCGCCCTCGAGCTGCACACGCTCTGCTGTGCGCTGTTGCCTTCGCGCGGGTTTGGGGTGCTGCGCGATCAACTCGAGCGGGCTTCGCTCGGCGTCGTGTTGAACATCGCCGAGGGTTCCGGGCGCGGGTCGGCTGCCGACAAGCGGCGGTTCTACGAGATGGCGCGTGGCAGCGCGACGGAGAGTGCCGCGGCGCTGGAGGTGCTGCGACTGCGGCGAGTCGCGGATCCTGGGAGGCTCGTCGAGGCGCGTTCGCTGGCAATCCGCGTCGTGCAGATGCTCAGTCGACTGATGAGGGCGCCGCGCTGAGCAAGGGGCTCACACAATTATCAGGCGGCGACATCGCTGTCCCCGCGAGTGTTCCGACCCTGGATGACGCGCCAACAGCCGCTGGTCAGGCCGGAAAATTTCCCTGCCATTGCGTAAGGGTATGGCACGTGTACCTGAATCGATACCAAGTTATCGGGCTATGATAACGTGGATCCGTGCGGGTTATGGGAGTGCAGGTCAATTCATAGTTAGGCGGCGTAGCTAGACTGGGCATACAGGTTTGCTGCTAGATCGTCTTCTGATCGCGCTGTTCTCGAACAACATCAGCCTGGAGTTCGCGCGCGATAGAATCGTTTTGACGACCGACGGCCGATCCCTGTGCTCTGATTCCAACTTTGTACGTCCAAACCGGACTTCCCCGAACTCAGGGTTCTCGCGGTCGGCGAGATCGTTTCCGACGCCTCTGGAGACGTCGTACGCATCGATCTATTCGAGCCCACCCCCTTGCCCACGTCGATATCAGACAGGTTCGAAATGCTAGCGGCTTTCATGCGGTACGGTATCCAGAAGCTCATGAACCGTACTGTCTTGGTCCGCCCCGCGATCGTCGTCCACGGCATCTACAACCTCTCGGCCCTGCTGAACGGTTACGAGCGCGGGCTGATAACCCGGGCTCTTGAAAGCGCAGGAGTGGTAGCATTCGAGTTTCGGTAACGTGTTTTCAACCGCAGCGGCGCCGCCTAACCAGGCGTTGAAGCGGATGGCGCACAGTCTGCTCGCTGCCCGCGGCACCTCGCTTCTGGGTTGCGGCATGTGGAGTTTCGCCGTGGGATCCGCCTGGGCGAACTTGTCCGGCGCCGCCGTTTAACGCCAGACGCGTTAGCGGGACCGAGGGATCACCGTGGAATGCGACCTGCCCAGTATCGGGGCCTTCGTCGTTGGTGAGCGACGGCGAGCACTTGAACCGGTCGGGTAGGTCCAAGAAGACGACATGGTACTTGAAGCGAGAAATCCACACCTGGCGAATTCCGCCGTCCTTCACTCGAGGCACAGGCGCGCCGGCGTGCGGACGTCGCTCGATTCGGCCGAGCGCCGCGTCTACCGCCGCCAAGAAGTCTCGGCCCAGCCCAGGTCGGCGAGCGTCAAACCACGCGAACGCCTCGGCCAATTCGGCCTCGGCTTCCGCGCCGATCACGAGCGGTTTGCTCAACCCTTCGTGAGGCTGCGTTCCAAGCGCTCACGAACCTCGGGCCACGCTGTCCCCGGATCCTCTCCGGATCGTGCCCGTGCCGCACGTCGCGTAATCTCTGCAGCCCATGCGGTTTCCGCGTCGTCGTCCGTCTCTGGATCGAGACTCTCGATCAACTCGGCGGCGAGCTCAGCTCGCTCGTCGACGTTGAGCCTCAGGGCGTCCTTGAGCAGTTGCCGGGCGTGCTTGGTCACGTTGCGCATCGTAATCCGAGGCAGGCCCGCTAACCCTTATAAGGCCTCCGTCAGTCAAGGGCGAAAGCGATCCCGAACGCGGTAGCAGAGCTGGCGCGTGGGAGTAGGGCGGTGGGTGGATCGAGATGGCTCGCTCTGACTTCATTTCAAGACTCAGGGTTGCAGACCGCAGTCTGCACCAAACACTTATCGAGGCTCAGTGGCCGGGCTTGAGATGGATTGGCTCGGCCAGCGGAGCGATAGAGCATTTCTCCGCGGCCTAGAAACTCATTTGTTCCCTCGTACTGGCCGACTCAAGCGAGCGGGCTCGGGCGGTACAGATGCTCGTCCCAGTTATTTCCCGGCTCGGGTGAGGGGCAGAGCAGCGGTCAGTTCGACACGGATCGCCGAGTATGTGGTCGAGCAGGAACGGATGTCCAATCAAACGAAAGGGACTCGGGGTTGGAAGCCAGATGCTGTTCGGGCGCGGTCGGTGCCGCAGGGAATGGGAGCATCGTAGGGGCTTTGCCCTTGGAGTGGTCCAGTTAGACAGCAGGCTCATCCGTTCCCCTCACTGTTCAAGCGGCACAGAGAAACCGCTTCGCCTCGAAAGCCGTTTGGCGCCGCATCATGTAGTAGACGGCGCGAGCGATCTTGTGCGCTAGCACGGTGAGCGCTTTGCCCTTGCCGTGTTTGCGCTCGAGCTTGGCGAAGGATTTCCGTCCTTGGGGGTTCTTCCGCAGAAACAGCACCGCGGCCTCTGAGAAGGCCCACTTCAGGTGCGCGTTGCCGATTTTCTTCCCGGAGAAGCCGTAGTGCTTCCCGCCCGACTCCTTGGCGCACTTCACCAGCCGGCAATAGGACACGAAGTCGCCGACCTCCTCGAAGCGGCTGATGTCGTGGACCTCGTAGAGAATCACTAGGGCCAAGATCTCTCCGATGCCCGGCACGGAGCGCAGGCGGTAGTAGGTCTGCACATCGTGCGCCTTGACGTGCTGGATGATGTGAAGCTCGAGATCCCGGATCAGTTTGTCGTAGTGATCGATCAGCGCGAGGTCTACTTCGATGCTCTTCTGCACGCTCGGCTCCGTGAAGCGTAGCGCGAGGTCCTCGCGGTTGGCTTTGTAAGCGATCTTCTTGCCGAACTCGGGAAGGTTGTACTGCGAGTTCGTATTCTGGATGTGGGCGAGGAGCTCGCCACGCTTGCGCACGAGGTGCATGCGGCGCCGCAGTAGGTCGCGGGTGGCTCGCATCTCGGGCGGGTAGACGTAGGCCATCGGGATCATCCCGCCGCGCAGCAGTACGGCGATCTTGTGGGCATCGATCCGGTCGTTCTTCGCCTTCCCGCCGTGGATCGCCTTCATGTAGAGTGCGTGCCCCAGAACGAGGGAGATCTTCTCACGGGCGCACAAGTCCGCGAGCCAGTACCAGGTGAAGATGCACTCGATGGCCACCACGATGTCGTTGCGGTGCGGGGCGATGGCGCGCAGGAACGCCGCCGGGGTCGCTTCCATGTTCTTGTGTGCGACGATCTCGCCGGCCTGGTTCAGGATGCAGAGGTACATGGAGCGTGCGTGCAGATCGATGCCGCAGTAGTACTGATGCTGTTTCGTGTAGAATCTCATCGGGCCTCCTCCTCTTGGGTTGTCGGACACTTCCCAGCGTACCGCCGGGGTACGCTGAGGAGGAGGCCTTCATGAGAATCATTTCGTTGCACCCGACCGAGCAGGCTCCGAGCGATGCCGAGATGCGCGGCGACCTCGCTCAAACTCCTGCCTTCCTCGGTCACCAGGCGCACAGCATCCTTCTTGAACTGTGGAGTGAACGTGCGACGAAGCCGGGCTGCTTTCTTTCCAATGGATCACCTCCGAGCCCTTCATGGCTCTTATCTCGGTGTCCACTTCTCCGGGAAGGTTCAGACGCGCATGCGACGGGCGAACTCCTGCGAGCGGCGGTGGGCGCGCAGCTCAACGCCGGGATGTTGGGCTTCGCTCCAGTCGCCTTAGTGGGCTCTTTTTGCTCGCTTTGTAATCTGGCTATATTCTGGCCATAATGCGGCACGAGATCGCGCTGGCACCGGAGGCCTCAGGGGACTTCAAGCGATTGCCAGCTCGGCTACGCGCGATCGTGCGGGATGCCTTGGAAATGTACTTGCGACATGAGCCGACCAAGACGAGCCGAAACCGCATCAAGCGGCTCCGTGGTGTGAGCAAACCGCAATACCGTCTTCGCGTCGAGGATCTGCGCATATTTTACGATGTAAGCCAGGCACGAGTCGAAGTTTTGGCGATCGTGAAGAAATCCGAGGCCACGACGTGGCTCGCCCGGGCTGGAGAGACGTCATGAAGAGGGTAGCGTTGGCCGTGATCAAGGACCAGCTTTCCGAGTACCTTCGTCAGGCGAAGCGGGAAGAGATCCTCATAACGCGCCATGGGAAGCCAGCAGGTGTCTTGATCGGCTTCGAATCCGAGGACGACTGGTTCGATTACCGACTAGAGAACGACCCGCGCTTTCTGTCTAGAATTGAGGCTGCGCGGCGCAGTCTACGTGAGGGGCGCGGCGTACGAATCGAAGAACTTGAGGTGGTTGGAAAGCGAAGCCTAACTAGGCGCTGGAGCGGACCGGCGGGCAAGCGGGCGGCCAAGTCCCGGCGTTAGTGCCGCCGGCCGCTCGAGCGCCGGATCGTTATGCGGCGCCGGCAACGCGAGCGGTGAAGATCAATCCAACGAGTGCCCCGCCACCCCATGAATTCGATCAGCTCCGCCGTTGACCGCGTTGGTTCGAGCGTGCGAGACGTCGCCCGGGAGCCCACGAACGATGACTTGGGCGCACGTCATCGAGCCACCCGGAGGGGGATAACCCATGCGAACCATGAAGGCAGCGGTGTTCGTCGAAAAGGGCAAGATCGTTCTCGAGGAGAAGCCCGTACCGACTGTCGGTCCCGGTGAAGCGCTCATCCGGGTGACCACGACGACCATTTGCGGGACCGACGTGCACATTCTGAAGGGGGAGTATCCGGTGACCCCCGGACGCATCGTCGGACACGAGCCCGTCGGCGTCATCGAAACGCTCGGACCCGGCGTGACGGGCTACGAGGTCGGGCAGCGGGTGATCGTGGGCGCCATCACTCCGTGCGGGCAATGCAACGCCTGTCTCGATGGGCACCACTCGCAGTGCGGGGGGAAGCCTATCGGCGGCTGGCGCTTCGGAAACACGATCGATGGGTGTCAGGCCGAGTACGTGTTGGTGCCGCATGCCATGGCGAACCTCACCCCCGTACCCGACGGGCTGACCGACGAGCAGGTGCTGATGTGCCCGGACATCATGAGCACGGGTTTCGGCGGGGCGGAAAGCGCCGGCATCAAGATCGGCGACACCGTCGTGGTGTTCGCGCAGGGCCCCATCGGGCTCTGCGTCACCGCGGGAGCGAAGCTCAAGGGGGCGACGCGGATCATCGTCGTCGACGGCATTCCGAATCGTCTCGAGATGGCGAAGCGACTCGGTGCCGACGTCACCATCAACTTCCGAAACACCGAGCCGGTGGCCGAGATCATGCGGCTCACCGAAGGCCGCGGCGTCGATGTCGCAATCGAGGCGCTCGGCACGCAGCAGACCTTCGAGAATTGCTTGCGCACGCTGAAAGCAGGCGGCGTGCTCTCCAGTCTCGGAGTGTACTCCGGCAAGCTGTTGCTTCCGCTCGATGCGATCGCGGCGGGGCTCGGTGATCACAAGATCGTGACGACGCTGTGCCCGGGAGGCAAGGAGCGGATGCGTCGGCTGATGAACGTGGTGGCCGCAGGGCGCGTCGATCTCAAGCCGCTCGTCACGCATCGGTTCAAGCTCGACCAGATCGAACAGGCTTACGACCTGTTCGCGAACCAGCGGGACGGTGTCCTCAAGGTGGCGATCACGCCGTAGGTTGGTCCGGCGTTGCCGGGAGGAGGTCATCGTGAAGAGACTGGGCTTGCTCGTTCTACTTTGTCTGATCAGCGTGCCGGCGTTTGGCGATCCCACGTCTGACGCCAAGGCACATTCGGAGGCGTTCGAGCGCGCGGCCAACGCCCGAGACACCAAGGCCGTCATGGCTCTCTACGCCGACGGCGCGCGGGTCATCTGGCCGGGGCAGGGGGAAGAGGCCACCGGCAAGGCGGAGATCGAGAAGATGGTCTCCAAGTTCGTCGCCGAGCTTCCCAAGGACGCGAAGATCACGCTCAAGTCGCAGACGGCGATTCCTCTCGGGAACGACTACGTCGCCACCGTGGGCAACTGGGAGGAGACGTTCACCGATCCCGACGGCAAGCACCAGACCGTTCCGATTCGGACGACCGAGATCATCAAGAAGCAGGGGGGCAAGACTCTCTACGTCGTCGACCACGCTTCGGTCGGGTTGCCGCCGCCGAGTCCGGCGCCGGCAGCGCACTAGCCGATGCTCTTCATGATCGTCGAGGATTTCCGCGGCGATCCGGTGCCGGTCTACCGGCGCTTTCGCGACCGCGGCAGGCTGGCTCCGGACGGGCTCCGGTACGTCGACAGCTGGGTGACTCGCGATCTCCAGCGCTGCTACCAAGTCATGGAGTGCGACGATCCAGGGCTTCTTCAGCAGTGGATCGAACGCTGGAGCGACATCGCCGACTTCGAGGTGATTCCGGTCGTGACCTCGGCCGAGGCGGCGGCTGCCATGGCGCCGCGGTTGGAACCTTAGCCCGATACGTGCACGCCAAAGCGACGGCGGGGCTCAGCGGTAGACTTCGCGGCGATGGCCGATCTTGAAGATCGTCACGGTCCTCTCGACGTCGTCGACCGAATAGACGACGCGGTAGTCGCCTTGCCGAACTCGGTAGCGATCGGCATATCCGGCCAACTTCTCGCACCCATGAGGGCGAGGCTCTTCCGCAAGGCTCCGAATTCGGCGGGTAAGACGCTGGCGGGCGTTCTTGGCAGCGACCGACTCCAATTCCTTGGCACCCGAACGCTTGATGGAGACGCTATATCTTGCCACGCCGTCTCATCGCCTTGACCACCTTCTCGAAATCCAGGGCCCGCTCCTTGGCCCGGGTGTCGAAGGCGGCCAAGTCTTCGGCGTCCTCGGCAAGACTCAGCTTCACTGCGTCGTTGACGACCTCCGAGATGGATCGATCCGCTGCGGCCGACTTCAGGCGTAGCGCCCGGTGGATCTCCGGATCGAAATACACGGTGGCCCGTTTCGAGGAAGAACCCATCCGCCTCATATAACGCTATGACGTCAAAACGTCAAAAAGCGAGGGTGACCTGATGTCGACCGCCACGGAGTACGATCCTCTCGGACCGACCCGCGAAGAGGTCGACGAGCTGGCCGGCCCGACCGTCCTCGAGTTCGGTACGCCCTGGTGCGGGTACTGTCGCGCCGCGCAGCCGATCATCTCCGCCGCGCTCGGCGAGCGCACCGGGCTGCGGCACGTGAAGGTCGAGGACGGGAGCGGTAAGCCGCTCGGGCGCTCCTTCGGCGTCAAGCTCTGGCCGACGCTGGTGTTCCTGAAGGACGGCAAGGAGCTGGCCCGTAGCGTGCGGCCCCGGAGCGAAGATGACATACGCCGCGGCCTGGACGCGATCTCGTAGCTTCAAGTATGCCCCGATGGCATCATCCGCCGCGTGAGCCGCTCCGAGCCGATTCGCGTCGTCGCCTACTCCGACTACCTCTGCCCCTGGTGCTTCAACGCAACAGTGCGGTTGCGTCGGCTGGAGGTCGAGCTCGAGGGGCGGATCGAGATCGTGTGGCGTAGCTACCTGCTGCGCCCGGAGCCGAACGGAGCGCGGGATCTCGAGAAGTTCCGGGTGTACACGAAGGGCTGGCAGCGGCCGGCGGCCGAGCCGGACGCCGGTATCTTCCGGGTCTGGAACGGTGACGAGGGTCCTCCATCACACAGCGTGCCGCCACACCTGGTCGCGCGTGCTGCGGCGGAGCTCGGTCGCGCCGAGTTCGACGCCGTCCACGAGCGCCTCTTCTCCGCCTATTTTTCCGAGAACCGCGACATCACCCGCACCGAGACCCTGCGAGAGATCTGGAAAGAGTGCGGATTGCCCGATCGAGCGTTCGAGCGACGCGACGCCCCGACGCTTCGCGAGGCGGTCCTCGCCGACCATGAGGAGGCGATCGAGCTGGGGATTCACGGTGTTCCCGCCGTCAGGATCGACCCCAATCCCATCGCCGCGGTCGGGGCCCAGCCCCTGGATGCCTATCGACGCTGGTTTCTCAAGGAATTGGGCTCGGTTTGATGCTTTCGGACCTCTGACTGGCTTCCTCAAAGATAGCTTGACTTCGGCGCTGGAAGCTCCGATGTGGGGCTACAATCACCAGAGTTGTCGGGAGCTTTTCCCAGGGGAGCGCTCAGGAGGAGCTAAGATGGCAGTAACTGCAGTCGGCAGCGCGACGATCGATCGGCCGGCTTCCGCGGCCGGCGAGAAGCTGAAGGTGTGGAGCCCGCTGCCGCTCGTGGCGATGGTCGGCATCGTCGTTGCCATGTGCGGGGCTTGGCGCTGGTACCAGCAGGTCGAGGGCTTCAAGAGCGGCCTCGACGCCAGCGAGGCGGCGTTCTGGGAGAAGTGGATGCCGCTCTGGTACCTGAACCTCGCGATGGCCGCCGTCGCGCAGACCACGGTGCCCGTGTACCTGTGGCTCACGCGCGATCGAGCGCTCGCCAAGATCACTCCGGCGGTGGAGCTGAGGCGCTACTTTCTCTTTTACACCTTCCTCATCACGCTGACGCTGACGCAGACGATCTCGATCGTGTTCGGCGCCACGGACGCCGCCTGGCATCAGGTGGTGGTGCGCGATACGTCCCTCACCCCGAGCCACATCGTGCTGTTCTTCGGCATCGTGCCGCTGTTCACCACGTTCGGGCTCGCTGCGTTCTTCTACGCGATGACGCGGATCCCGGACTTCGCGCGCAGCATCTCGATGGCGCTGCTGCTCGCCGTGCTGGCGCCGTTCATGGTGCTGCCCTCCGTGGCCTACAACGAATGGGGGCATGCCTACTGGCTGATGGAGGAGCTGTTCATCGCGCCGCTGCACTGGGGCTTCGTGATCCTCGCCTGGTGCTTCATGGCGACGCTCGGCTTGATCGGCCAAACCCTGCCTCGGGTCGTCGAGCTGGTGAGGCTCACCAGCGGCCCTGCGCCGGTGCGCTGACTTCCAAGAACAATCGCGATCGGCGGCGGCCTCTTCGGCCGCCGCCTGCGCCTCGGGGGTAGCCATGGCCGCGTCGAACCGTTACGAGCGCATCGCCGATTGCCTGATCCTCGCGGTCCTCTTCTTCACGATCGCGGCATCGTTCAAGACGACCGAAGTGCTCACGGTCGGCGACTGGGAGATGTGGGTCGACTGGAAGGACCGCGAGTGGTGGCCGCTGCTCTATCCGCTGTTCTGCATCACGTTCCCGGCGGTGTCGCAGGCGCTGTTCTGGAAGCACTTCCGCTTGCCCGTCGGCGCCACCTTCGCGGTGCTCGGGCTGATGCTCGCCACCTGGTGGTCGTTGGTCATGGGTCACATGTGGTGGACGGGCTTCCCACTGACGCTGATCTGGGGAGCCACGCTGCTGCCGGGCGCGCTGATCCTCGACGCCGTGCTGTTCCTCACCGCTAGCCCGTTGGTCACGGCGATCGTCGGCGGCTCGTTGTTTTCGATCGTCTTCTACCCCGCGAACTGGCCGATGCTCGCCCCGTACCGCCTGGTCGTCGAGTACATGGGCCAGCTCGCCACCGTCGCCGACGTCGTCGGCTACAGCTTCACGCGCACGTCCATGCCCGAATACCTGCGCATCATCGAGCGCGGCACGCTGCGCTCCTTCGGCGAGAATCCGGCGATCGTCTCGGCGCTGTTCTCGGGTTTCCTCTCGGTCATCATGTACGGCGTGTGGTTCACGATCGGCATGAAGCTCTCGGAGCTTCCCCGCGTGAAGAATGTCTACAGCCGCTACATGGGGCTCGCGGCGTGAGGCGCACCCGCGCTCTGCTGCTGACGATCGTCCTCGCGGCTGGTCTGCCTTTCGCGCCGCGGGCCTTCGCTCACGGCGAGCGCAACCAGGAGCCCTTCCTGCGCATGCGCACCGCGCACTGGTACGACGTGACCTGGAGCGCGGACACGGTCAAGGTCAACGAGGAAATCGAGGTGCGCGGGCGGCTGCACATCTTTTCGGACTGGCCGAAACACCTCTTCGAGCTGCGCACGGTCTATCTGAACCTCGGCGCCAACGGTCCGGTGTTCGTCAAGATGGCGACCTACCTGAACGAGGTGCCGATGATGCAGTCGACGCACCTCGAGTACGGCCGGGAGTACGAGTTCCGCATCGTCGCCAAGGCGCGCACGCCGGGCCGCCATCACGTGCACCCGATGCTGAACGTCGAAAGCGCCGGGCCAATGCTCGGGCCCGGCAAGTGGATCGAGGTGACGGGCAACGCGGCCGACTTCGTCTTGCCCCTGAAGACGCTCGACGGCATCGCGATCCCGAATCTCGAAACGTGGCAGGTCGGCCACATCCTGCGCGTGCACGCCTACTGGATCGTGCTGGCGCTCCTCTGGATGGCGTGGTGGTTCCGCGGAGCGCCGCCGCTGCTCGAGCGGTTCCGCGCCATCAGTAGCGGTCACGAGGAGAAGCTGTTCAGCAACGCGGATCGCATGGTCGGCGCCGCCCTCGTCGTCGTCGTGCTCTTCAGCATCGCCTACGGGATGGTGTCCACCAACAGCAAGTACCCGCGCACCTCGGCGCTCCAGGGCGGGCGCGTGCGCGTCGATCCGCTCGATCGAGATCCGGATCAGGTGATCGTTCGTCCGGTGAAGGGCGTCTACCAGGTGCCGGGCCGCAGCCTCGAGCTCACGCTCAAGGTGACGAACCGCACGCAGAGCCCAGTCCGGCTCGGCGAGTTCACTGCAGCCAACCTCCGCTTCGTCAATCACGACCTGCCGGCGGCGATGGCAGGGTTGCCCGCGGGCTATCCCGACGACCTGGTGGCGCGCAGCGGTCTCGTGGTGACGCCGGACGAGCCGATCCCGCCGGGCGAATCGCGCGAGATCACGGTCGAGGCAGCCGACAGCGCCTGGGAGACCGAGCGGCTCGCCTCGCTGATGGGTAACCCGGATTCGAGCTACGGCGCGCTGCTGTTCTTCTTCGATGCGCAGGGAAAGAGGACCGTGAGCGAGGTGAGCGGGCCGGCAATCCCGAACTTCACCGCGCTGTGACCCGGCTGCGCACGTCCTGGCTCGGCGGGGCCGCGCTCCTCTGCCTGTCGACTGGTCTCGTCTCTCCACGGCCGTGCTCCGCGCACGGCGGCGTGTCGATGGAGAACGACGTCTGCAAGCTGCGCGTCGGGCCGTACATGATGCACTTCACGGGGTACCAGCCGAAGACCTCGCCGGAGCTGGAGTTCTGCGAGGACATCCCGGGCACCGGGCCGACGATCATCGTGCTCGACTACATCGACAACTCGCTCCGCGACCTGCCGGTCGAGGCGCGGATCATTCGCGACACGGGCAGCGAGGCCGACCTCGAAAGCATCACCGTGTATCACAAGCCCGCGGCGCTCTATCCGCGCGGGTCCGTGGTCCTCGAGCACACGTTCGACGAGCCCGGCCGTTTCGTCGGTCTGGTGACCGTCGGCGACCAGGTCTCGCGCTTTCCGTTCGCGGTGGGCACGCGCGGGCGCCGGGCGGTCATCCTCTACGTCGCGTTCGCGGCCGTCGCGCTCGCCGCCGGAGGATTTCTCTACTTCTACTCGACCCACGCGCCGAGCTGACGCGGCTCGTGGCCTCGCTCAGGCTGCTTCGAGGCCGAAGAGCTCGGCGACGTTGTCGTGCAGCACGCGGCTCTTCTCCCACTCGCTGAGATGCGCGGTGTGCTCGCGGAGGACCTCCTGCGAGTGCGGCCAGGTGGCGTCGCTGTGCGGGAAGTCGTTCGCCCACATCATGCGCTGCGGGTTGACGAGCTTCATCACTTGGAACGCGACCCAGTCGTCCTGAAAGGTCGTGTAGACGTTCTCACGGAAGTACTCGCTCGGCTTCCTCGAGAGGAGAGCACCGGCGGGGAGCCAGTAGCGGTGCCGGTCGTAGGCGTGGTCCATGCGGTACATGTAGTGCGGCACCCAGCCGGCGTCCGCCTCGACGCACACCAGCTTGAGCGCCGGATGCCGCTCGAACACGCCGCCCAGGATGAACGTGCCGATGATGTCCTGGCAGCCGCGGATGATGCCGAGGAAGCGGTTCAGCTTCGGCCCGCGAGTGGTCCGTCCTATCTGGCTGTCGCTCGTCGACGTGAGGATGTGGAACGACAGCGGCAGGCCGAGCTCGATCGCGGTCTCGTAGAAGCTGTCGTAGATCTTGCTGTCGTAGTCCTCGAGCGCGGGGTTGCCGGGCATCATCACGCCGCGCAGGCCGAGGTGACGAATGCGCTTCAGGTCCTCGATGCCTTCCTCGGGCGAGCGCATGGCGGTTTGCCCGACGCCGAACAGCCGATCGGGATGCGCGGCGCAGTATTCGGCGATCCACAGGTTGTAGGCGTCGAAGCAGGCCTTCTTGTAGTCGTAGTCGGGGTGGTTGCAGATCACCATGCCGATCGTCGGGTAGAGGATCTCGCCGCCGATGCCGTCGCGCTCTTGGTCTGCGAGACGTGCGTTGGGATCCCAGCCGCCGGGGTGGAGATCCGCGAAGCGGGCCCGGAATGTCTTCAGCTCTTCGGCTTTCTTGCCGGCCGCGGCGATCAGGCCGACGGGGACCGACGTAGCTCGCATGCCGGGGATGACGAAGAGGTCGCCCTTCTCCGGGTCGTGCGTGACGTAGGGAGCCCGGTCTCGAAAGCTCGCCGCCATGCGCGGCCCGTAGACGTCGGGAGTCTCGGTGACGTGCGAATCGGCGGAGATGATCCTAGCGGGCATTGCTCGCTCCTGATCGCAGCACGCGGCCGGGGAGCGGGCCCGCCGGATCGACGGCGTCGCGGCCTTCGCTGCGCACTACGGTTCCGTTGACGATCACGGCGTCGACGCCGGTCGCATCGGCGACCAGCCGGTCCGCGCCGGCCGGCAGGTCGTGCACGCGACGAAGCGCGCTCGCGCCGACGGTGGCGGGGTCGAAGACGACGAGGTCGGCGGCGAGGCCCTGGGCGATCCGTCCGCGGTCGGCGAAGCCGAAGATATCGGCGGGACGGGAACAGAGCAGCTGGATCGCCGCTTCGAGCGACAGCAGGCCCTTGGTGCGCACCCACTTGGCCAGCAGGTCGGTGGAATAACACGCGTCGCAGAGCTGGCTCGCGTGCGCGCCCGCGTCGGACAGGCCGAGCATCGTCGAGGAGTCGACGAGACACTCGGCGACCTCCGACTCGTCGGTGTTCAGCACCGCCATGCGGAAGCGCGCTTCGAGATTCGAAGCGAGGCCGAGGTCGAGCACGAGATCGAGTGGATCGACGCCGCGCTCCTCGGCGACCTCCGACACGAGGCGCTCCTCGAGCTCTGGAGCGTTCGGCGAATAGGAGATGTGCGTGCGCGCCCATCGCTCCGCGAATCGGGCCGATCCCTTGCCGCCGATGCGCTCGCGAATCGTGCGCCGGAAGTCGGGATCGGCGTAGAGTCGCTTCTTCCCTTCGGCGTCGGCGGCCGAGACCGCGCGGAACTCCGGCATGCCCTCGAAGAGAAAGGGCTCCTTCCAGTCGAACTCGAAGTTGAGCGGGCGCGGAGTCACTTGGGGATAGACGGCTAGGCCCTCGGCCTGCAGGACGCGGCTGCGCTCGAGGACCTCGCGATGCCAGCCCGGGCCGCGGAGCCCCGTCAGCAGCGCGGTCCAGGTGATCGGCCGGCCGCTGGCGCGCGCCAGCGACGCGAACTGCTCGAGGAAGAAGCCGGGCCCGAAGGCCGCCTGCACGATGCCACGCCCGAACGGCCGCAGCGCGCGCACCAGCGCTTCGATCTCCGCGAGCTCCGCGGCGCGACTCGGCGCGGGCCGCCCTTCGTACACCACGTGCGTGGGCGCCCTCGACGTCGCGAAACCGACGGCGCCGGCCTCCATCGCCTGCGCGACGAGCGCGGCCATGCGGTCGATCTCTTCGGCCGTCGCCGCGCGCTCGGTCGCGGCTTCGCCCATCACGTAGAAGCGGATCGGCGTGTGTCCGACCATCGCCGCGGTGTTGATCGCCGTGCCGCGGCGCTCGATGGCGCCGAGGAACTCGGGGAACGTCTCGAAGCCCCAGTCTTCGCCGAGCCCCGCCTCGAGCGCCTCGCGGCTCATGCCTTCGACTTTCTCGAGCGAGCGCACGATGAGCGAGCGCTCCGAGGCGCGCGTCGGAGCGATGCCGAATCCGCAGTTGCCCATGACGACGGTGGTAACGCCGTGCCAGGGCGAGATCGTCAGCATGCGGTCCCAAAAGACCTGCGCGTCGTAATGCGTGTGCACGTCGACGAACCCCGGGGTCACGGCGCGCCCGTCGGCCTCGATGGTTCGCTTCGCGGATCCGTCGACCCGGCCGACGGCGGCGATCTTGCCGCCGGCGACCGCGACGTCGCCGCGAAACGCGGGAGTGCCGCTTCCGTCCACGATGGTTCCGCCTCGGATCAGAAGGTCGTAGCTCATGTGCTTGGCTCCTCCGAAGACCATGGCACACGAGAAGGCGCGCGTCATGCCTCGAGTGAACGGGGTTTCGACCCTCGCAGGGGCCCGGGCGTTGCGCGCCTCGGGCGCTTGCGTGAAAGTTCGCTCGTGAAGATCGTCACCTGGAACGTCAACGGGATCCGGGCGCGCGAGGCCGAGCTGGTGGAGCTCGATTGCGCGCGAGCGTCCCGATGTCGTCTGCCTCCAGGAGCTCAAGGCGAAGCGCGAGCAGGTGCCGGAAGCGCTGTGCAGTCTCGCCGACTACTGGTGTTACTGGCACGGAGCCTCGGCGTACTCCGGCGTCGGCTTGCACCTCCGGAAGAGTCGCTTCCCGCAGGAGCCGGTGTTTGCTCATCCGCCGTTCGACCACGAAACGCGAATCGTCGAGGCGACGGCCGGCGACTTGTCCGTCGCATCCGTCTACGTGCCGAACGGCGGGAAAGACTACGAGGCGAAGCTCCGCTTTCTGCGGGAGATGGAGAAGTACGCGGCGCTGGCCCGCGAGTCCGGTCGCTCGCTGGTGATCTGCGGCGATCTGAACGTCGCTCGCACGGATCGCGACGTTCACCCGAAGGAGCGCAAGTGGAACGCGATCGGCCAGCGCCCGGAGGAGCGGGACCTCCTCGAGCGCGTCCTCGGCCGCGGCTTGGTCGACGTCGGGCGCGACGCTCGATCCCGACAACGAGAGCTTGTTCACCTGGTGGGCCCCGTGGCGCAACCTCCGCCAGCGGAACATCGGCTGGCGCCTCGACTACGTGCTGGCGAGCGAGAATCTCGCCCGCTCGGCGCTTCTCTTGCCCGGCGCTGCGCGAATTCGGCACCAGCGACCACGGGCCGGTGGTGGCGACGTTCGCGGATGACGATCGCTAGCAGCGCGCTACTCGCGAGACCGCGCGAATTCGCGCAACAACTGCCGATCGTGCTCCCGAGCCACTGCGCCCGTCGCGGCCTCGATCACCGCTTCCATCGCCCGGAACACGCCGAGCCTCCCGAGCGTGTCGTCGGCGATACCATTGATCAGGCAGTAGTTGATGTCGTGCGGCCCCGTGTGATGGCGCAGGTGATGCTCCGGGGAGAGCAGCAGCCTCATCCCCTGGAGTCTTCGCACGAACGAGCAGCGCTTCAGGCGATGTCCGGCCTTGTGGAACTCGAGCATGAACGTCACCTCGAGCGAAAGCGTCAAGCCGGTGACGATCAGCGCCGCGCGCGACGAGCTCTCCAGTCGCGGGGCGAGCATGGCAAATCCATGGATGGGCGCGGATGCCAGCGCCGCGAACCACGAAAGCGTCCCCGCTTCGCGCCACGCACTGTAGCGGAAGATGTGATTCGGAAAGATGTGGTGCTCGCGGACGATCAGCACCGTGCGCTTGATGATCGAATTTCGCTCGCTGAAATAGCTGTCGAATGCCCAGTGCAACAAGCCGCTGATGAAGTCGGCGGCGAAGCTGCCGCCGGCCACGCCGGCTGCGATGAGCAGCCACCCTGCGGCGAGAGGACCGCCGTGCGTCACCAAGAAGATCACCGCCGGAATCGTCACGGCCAGGTTGAGGGCCGCTCCGGCGAGCTGGAAGAGGTCGTCGCTCGTCGAGAACGGGTCGATCTCGAGATGCTTCATGGGGCCTGGCGCAGCCCTTCTTCGATGGAGCTCCTCGGGGCGGTTCCCAGATGCCGCTCGACGAAGTCTCGGATCGTCAGCGCGACGATCCAATCCGACATGGCGAGCGCGATCAACGAAGGTCGCGACAGCGGGAGCGATCGAAGAAAATGCCGCACTCGCTTCACTCCGCCCGGCAGCACGCCGCGGAGAATCAAGCGCAGCAAAATCGCGAGCTGGGTGCCGAGCGAGCGACTCGAGCGCCCGGCCGATGCCGAGAAAAATCCGACCTTGTTGTTGATTCGTTCGGCGATCTCCTGGTCGCTGACCAGCTGCCAATAGAGCCCGCGATACCCCTCGACCATCTCGTCGTAGCCCATCTGCTTCGGGATCACGTTGGTGGCGAGCTTGGTGTTGTCCGAGGCGTCCGTCGTGAGCCGCCCCTCGTTCTTCAGCCGCTCGTGCAGCGGGGTCTTCGGCAGCGCGAGCAGGAGCCCGATCATCGCCGCCTGGATGCCGGAATCCATGATGAAGCGACGCTGCTTCTCGAACGTCGCCGGCGTGTCGTTGTCGAAGCCGATGATGAAGCCGCCGAACACGTCGATGCCTCGGGCGTAGATCTTGCGGATCGAATCGAGCATGTCTCGGCCCGTGTTCTGGAACTTCAAGGTCTCCTTCAGGCTCGCTTCGTCCGGGAGACTCGATGCCGATGAACACCCATCGGAAGTTCGCGGCGCTGAAGAGCCGCAAGAGCTCTTCGTCGTCCGCCAGGTTCAGCGACACTTCGGTGCCGAGCTCGAACCAGTAGTCGTGGTCCTCCTGATAGCGTCGGAGGAACTCGAGCAATTGCTTCGCGCGCGGCTTGTTGCCGATGAAGTTGTCGTCGACGAACAGGAGGCTTCGCGCCCCCGCGATGCGCAGCCGATCGAGCTCGAGGCCGACTTGCTCGAGGGACTTGGTGCGCGGCTTTCGGCCGAACATGACGATGATGTCGCAGAACTCGCAGCGAAACGGGCATCCGCGTGAGAACTGCAGGCTCACCAGGTGATAACGCTCGAGCTTCAGCAGATCGAAGCGCGGCACGGGCGAGTCGGCGAGCGCCACCTCTCCGGTTTCCCGATACAGGCGCCGCGGGTTTCCCGCCGCGAAGTCTCGGCAGAATTCCTTCCAGACGTACTCCGCCTCGCCGGCGACGACGCAGTCCGCGAGATCTTCGTATTCTTCCGGGCAAAGCGACGCGTAGCTGCCCCCGGCGACGACGAACGCGCCCTGTCGCTTGTAGAGCGCGAGCAACTCCTTCTGCCTCTTCGCCTGTACCCCCATTCCACACACGCCGACGATGTCCGCGCGTGTCGTCGCGGGAACGGGCTCGACGTTCTCGTCGACGATCTCGACCTCCCAGCTCTCCGGGCAGAGGGCCGCGAGTGTCGCCAAGCCGAGCGGCGGGCTGACCGCGGTCTTGTCGGTGAAGATCCGATCGATCGCCCAGCGAAAGCTCCAAAAGCTGTCGGGAAGCTTCGGGTTCACCAGCAAAAGCTTCACGGCGGCAGGATATGTCGGCGCGCCGTCAAAGTGAATTCGACCGCCCCTTGATCCCGCGGATTTGGTTGTGGTGAACTTCCTCGTGTCCGAAGCCGAGCGCCGGCTCGAATCGCAACTTTTGCGCGGCATCGCTCGCTTCGTGCCGAACGTGCCGACCGCCTTCGAGATCGTCATCGGCGGGCGCGTCCACAAATTCGGCGAAGCTCCCCCGGCCTTCCGCGTGACCGCCAACGACCGTGCGGGCCTCGGCGCGCTCGCGTCTCTGGATCAGGGCAAGATTGCCGACGCCTACCTGGCGAGCGCCATCGATCTCGAGGGAGACATGCTCGCGTTTCTGATGCTCCGCGACTACGTTCCCGACCGCCACCCCATGCACTACGTGTGGCGCTTCCTCCAGCCGCTCTTGGTCGGCCAGGTATCGATGAACGCAAGGGCAATCCGCAGTCACTACGATCGCGACGCGGAATTCTTCATTGCGTTTCTCGGGGAGCCTCGCTGCTACACCCAAGCGGTCTTCGAGCGCGATGACGAGCCGATTGTGGCTGCATTCCAGCGAAAGTTCGATTTTTTGATCTCGGCGTGCGGCCTGAAGGCGGGGAGCCGGATCTTCGAGGTCGGGCCGGGCTGGGGCGCCTTCGCGGAGTACGCCGCACGCCGGGGGATTCACACGACGGGCATCACCAACTCGCGCTACTCGCAGCGCTACCTCGAAGAGCTCGGCTCGCGCTTGCGCCTACCGCTCGAGGTGGTCTTCGGCGACGTCTTCGAGCACCGGCCCCGAGAGCGCTACGACGCCGTCGTGATCATGGGCGTGACCGAGCATCTGCCGCGGTACCGCCGCCTGCTGGCGAAGTGCGCCGAGTTGTTGAGGCCCGGCGGGCATCTCTTCCTCGACGCGATCGCCGCGCGGGTCAAATACGATGCCTCGTCCTTCATCACACGCCGGATCTTCCCCGGGAACCATTCGTTTCTGGTGCTCCATGATTTCCTCGGAGCCGTCGCCGAGAGCCGCTTCGTGCTGCGCGGAGTTCACGACGATCAACGAAGCTACTTTCTCACGTTTCGTCACTGGGCCCGGAATTTCGAGGCCAACCGCGCGCGCGTCGTGACCCGTTTCGGCGAAGAAGACTATCGCCGCTTCCACCTCTATCTGTGGGGATCGGCGCATGGATTCCTGACCGACCGCCTGCAGTGTTACCGCATGGTCCTCGAGTACCCGGGGCCGGCGTGAAGCTCGATTCGTAGCGCTCGCCGTCGCGGGTCAAGCGTCGGGCAGGTGGCTCTCCCAATCGACGGGATAGACACGGTGCGTGCCCGCGAGGCCCTTCAAGGCGAGCTCGCGCGCGGACCCGAACGCGAACGTGTGCCCGGATTCGACGCTCTGGTGCAACAGCGACGAGATGAGGATCTCGCCGCCGCGCGCCTGAGCGGCGATGCGCGCGGCGAGGATCACGGTCTTGCCGAAGAAGTTGTCGCCCTCGCGGATCGGTTCCCCCGTGTGCAGGCCCATGCGCACCCGGATCGGCTGCTCGGGAGTCCGTTCCGAGTGGCTCCGGAGCGCTTTCTGGATCTCGACGGCGCTTTGCAAGGCCTGCGAGGCGTTCGGGAACGCGATGAAGAATCCGTCGCCGAGGAACTCGACCTCGAATCCGCCGTGGGCACGCACCCGCTCGCGGATGATGTCGTTGTGGATCGTCATCACCGCATAGGCCGCGGCATCACCGAGCCGCTCGGTCATGGCGCTGGAGCCTTCCATGTCGCTGAACATGAGAGTGACCGTCCCATCGAGAGCCGCTTGTGCGGTGAGGTCGGGTGGTCTTGCCTCGAGCGAAGTCGTGATCGCATCGATGGAGGAGCGCGGATCGGCGCCGCTGAGACCTTCGACCTCGAGCTTGAGCGCAAGCGCCTTCTCGAGGAGCGCCTTCATGCCGAAGCTCTGCGCGCCGTCGAGCGCCTGGCGGAGAAGCCTCTCGGCATTGACACGGTCCGCAGCCGCTCCGCGGCGATGGAGCATCGTAGCGTACTCCAAGCACGTGCGGGCCGACCAAAGCTTCGCCCCCATCCGCGTGTGCGACGCTAGTGCCTGCTCGAAGTGTCGCTCGGCATCGTCGAAACGTCCGAGCGTCGTCGCGAGGCGACCGAGCGAGCGCGACACAGAGCCGGCGCAGATCGCCGTCGAGATGCTCATCCAGCACCCGGCGAACGGACGCATCTGCTCGTAGAGCGGGGCGGCATGCTCGGCGTCGTCGAGGTCGGTGATCGCTTCGGCGATCCACCAGGTGGAGATCACCCAGAGAAAGTCGCGCGGGAAATCGGCAAAGCCCGCGCGCCCGAGTCGATCGATCACGCCGCGAGCCTCGTCTTCGCGTCCGGTCTGCGTAGAGACCCAGGCGAGCGCGCAATGCCAGCTCGACGTCGTCGGAAAGCGCTGCGTCAATTCCCGCACGCCGTCGACGAGCTCCTCGAGCCGGCCTTGCTCGCGGCGGAAGAAGATGAGCTGTGCGCCGAAGAGCTGCGCCGCGTTGTTGTTCTCGCGCTCCTGGCCGAGCGCAACCGCTTGAAGGCCGAGCTGCTCGGCCTCGTCGAGCCGGCCCTCGAGGAAGGGGCGCAGCGGCCGCGACATCGCCGCGAGCCAGACGAGGTACGGTTGCGGGGTCGTACGCGCGCAGCGCTCGAGCGCCGCGAACGATGCAGTCGTGGCGGCGACGTCGCCGAGGAAGAGGAGCTCGGTGATCTGCCAAAGATGCGCCATGGCCTCGAACTGCGAATCGCCGATCTCGAGACTGAGGGCGAGGATCTCCGCGGTCGATCGCCGGCGCTCCTCGAGATTGTCGGGACTCCAGTTCACCCAGTGGAACGAGCTGAGCGCATGCGCGAGCGCGACCTTGTCGCCGATCCGCCGCGCCATCTCGACGGCCTCGCGGGCGAGTGGCCGTAGCTCGGCGTTCCTCGGCGTGAAGGTGAACATCTCGGCGAGGCGGCCCATCAATCGCGCGCGTAAGCCGCTGTCTTCGTTCGACAGCACGGCCAGCGCGCGCTCGAGAACGCCGACGAGCGTCTCGTCCAGAGCACCGGTGTTGAACGCCGCATACGGTCCCGCGAACCCGAGTGCGGCCCGAGCCTTCTGCTCCGCGCGCTCGGCCAGCTCGGTGGCGCGCAGGAACGCTTCCTTGGACGTGGCGAACTCGGCGGCGCTCCAAAGCGCCTCGCCGAGCTTGATCGTGAGCTCGCAGCGTTCCGAGGCGATGGCGGCGGGACGATGGTCGAGCGCCCGCAGCGCGTGTTGGAAGTGCAAGACCGCCTCTTCGAACGCGAACTGCGAAGTCGCACGGTCGCCTGCCCTCGTCGAGTAATCGATCGCCTTGTCGACGTCGCCTCCCGGTGAGCCTTCGAAGAAATGATGGGCGAGCTCGGCGAGATGCGCTTCGAGATCGCGCTCGTAGACGGCCTCGAGCACGCCGCCCACCTTGCGATGGAGCTGCACTCGACGGGTGGTGCCGAGCTCGGCGATCAAGGTCTCTCGAATCAGTGCGTGGGCGAAGCTGAAGCGCCCTGGCGCGCGCGGCACTTCGGCGATGACGCGCGCCGCGACGGCTTCGTCGAGCACGTCGGCGAGCTCGTCTCCGCCGAAGTCGCTCACGCGCTCGAGAACCCGGGCATCGAACTCGCGCCCGATCACCGCCGCCCGCACGAGTGCTTCGCGCGAGCGGTCACCGAGGCGAGAGAAGCGACGGCGGATGACTTCGCGAACGCTCTCGGGAAGTCCCATCTCTTCCGGCGCGAGACGGCTCGTCCAATGGCCGCCCTCGCGAACCAGGATTCCTTCTTCGATCAGGTGACGGAGGATCTCTTGGATGAAGAAGGGATTCCCTTCGGTCTCGCGGAAGATCGCGCGCGCGAACGCTTGCGGCGCCTCCTGCCCGCTGACGGCGCCGATGAACAGGCGAACCTCCTGCTCGGGAAGCCCGCGTAGCAGGATCTTCGTGGTGACCGGCTCGCGCATCGTCGGCAGGATCTCCACGAGCGGATGGCCTCGCTGCGCCTCCACGTCCCGGTACGTGCCGATCACGAGGAGGCGACTGTCCGCCATTTCGCGCGCCAGAAACTGCAACAGCAGGAGCGACGACTTGTCTGCCCAGTGGAGATCATCGAGCACGAGTATGATCGGCTCGATCCGGCTCGCCGATCTGAGGAAGCTCGTCAGACAGTCGAAGAGACGAAAGCGCGCGCCTTCGAGGTCTTCGGTCGGTGCCGTCGCCGGCAGATCCGGCAGCCTGTCGCGCAGCTCGGGCGCGAGCTGCGCGACATCTGCGGCGCGCGCTCCCATGGCCTCGAGGACTTCCCGCATGCGCGGGTCGTCGATCAGCCTGCGGAGTATTTGCACCCACGGCCAGAACGGCGGCGCACCGCCGCCTTCGTGGCAGCGCCCGACGCATACCCGCGCCCCACGGTGGAGCGCCATGGTGGAGATCTCCTCGGCGGTGCGCGTCTTGCCGATGCCCGGATCGCCGGCGACGAGCACGACGCGACCCTTGCCCGCGAACGCTTCCTCGCAACGCTCGACCAGCCGTTCGATCTCGGCGCTGCGGCCGATGAAGCCGCTGCTGGCGGTGAAGTCGAGGGGATTCGCCGTCGCCGCCGGCGCGGAGACGATCCCCGAAAGGGCCTGGCGTACCTCGGTCGCGGAAGCAGGCCGGTCCCGCGGGGCCTTGAGCAGCAACTTGGAAACCAGCGCGTCGAGCGCCGCGGGTATCGCGGAGTGAAGCTTCGAGAGCGGCTCGGGAACAGTACTGACGTGCCCGGTCATGACCGCGGCCGCGTCTTTGCCGAGGAAGGGCGTTCGGCCCGTCAGCATCTCGTAGAGCATGCAGCCGAGGGAGTAGAGGTCACTGCGTTCGTCGACGGACTTGCCGAGCACCTGCTCGGGCGAGGCGTAGGCGAGGGTGCCGGCCAATCGTGCCGCGGTCTCGGCGGATCGATCGATCGAGATCGCCAGCCCGAAGTCGCCGAGCTTGGCGAAGCCGTCCTCGGTCAACCAAACGTTGGCGGGCTTCAGGTCACGGTGGATGAACCCGTGGGCATGCGCGTGCCCCAGGGCTTGGCATACTTGGTCGGCGATGCGTACGGCCTGCTCCAGCGGAAGGCGGCGCTCCGGCGCTTCGGCGATCAATTGCTCGACGGTGCCGCCACCCATGTACTCCGCGACGATGTACGAAGCGCCGTCCTCCTCGCCGATGTCGTGTACGGCGACGATGCGCTGGTGACCGCCGAGGCGGGTCATCGCCTCTGCTTCTTCGCGGAGGCGCCGCAGTCGCGGCTCGTCGAACCGCTCCGCCTTCAAGAAGGCGATCGCGACGTCCCGATCGGCGTGGCGATCATAGGCGAGGTACACGCGCTTCTTCGCACCTTCGCCGACCAGGCGGCGAATCTCGTATCGACCTCGCGCGAGCGAAGCCGGGTCGGCAGTCGGGGAGGGCTTCGGGGGCGACTCTCTTCTATGCAAGGCTCGACTCCACTGGGCCTGGCATCCGGGTACACCCTGGGAGAGCAGGGCGATTCCGGCGACGCAGGATGGTGCGCTATCTGCAACTCGAGAACAAGGTCCGGGCGGGGTACCGCTAGGCACGGCCTCTTGCTCCCGGCCGGAGACTCGACTAGCTCGGCGGAATGCCTGCAATCGACCAAGCACAGCTGCGAAAGCTCATGGACCGCGCGCGCCGAGAGATCGACTCCGGCCTCCTGCCGTCTTGCCAGATCGCTCTCGGCTACGAGGGTGAGATCGTCGCCGCCGAAACGTTCGGCGACGCCCGGCCGGACGACCGCTACTGCATCTTCTCGGCGACGAAGCCGTTCGTCGCCGCCTGCGCCTGGACGCTGATCGCCGAAGGCGCGCTTCGCGTCGCCGCTCCGGTGATCGAGTACTTTGCGGAGTTCGGCGCCAACGGCAAACAGCGCATCACCGTCGAGCAGGTGATGCTCCACACCTCCGGCTTTCCGCACGCGCCGATGGGACCGCCCGAATGGTACGACCGCGCCGAACGCGTACGACGGATGTCGGCGTGGACGCTCAACTGGGAGCCGGGGACACGCTACGAATACCATCCCACCTCGGCGCACTGGGTGCTCGGCGAGGTGATCGCGCGGATCACGGGCAAGGATGTCTGCGACGCGCTCGCCGAGCGCGTCACCACGCCCGCGGGCCTGCCGCGGATCCTCGGCTTTCCGCCCGATCGTCAGAAGGGCATCCGCGATCTTCGCCTCATCGGCGACCATGCGACCGCCGACGAGCTCGAGCAGACGTTCGGCGTGCGCGCGCTTCCGGAGACCGAGGTCACGGACGAAGCCGTGATGCGCTTCAACGAGCCCGCGGTTCGCGCGCTCGGCGTTCCCGGGGGCGGCGGAGCCGCCCGCGCGGTGGATCTCGCGCTCTTCTACCAGCACCTGCTTCATGATCCGAACCACATCTGGGACGATCGCGTGCGCCGCGACGGCATCGGCCGCGTGCGCAACTCGTTCCCCGATCCGATGGGCGTGCCCGCCAACCGCTCGCTCGGCCTGATCCTCGCCGGCGACGACGACCGAGCGCACATGCGCGGCCTCGGGCGCGCGGTCTCGCCGCGCGCCTTCGGCCACAACGGCGCCGGCGGCCAGCTCGCCTGGGCGGATCCGGCGACCGGTCTCTCCCTCGGCTACGTCACCGACGGCTACGATCGACACGAGATACGCCAGCCGAGGCGCGGCACCGCGATCTCCAGCATCGCGGCGACGTGCGTCGCGGCGGGGACATCCTGAAGGGAGCGTCTATGGTCAAGTTCATCGCCGCAATGCGCCGCAAGCCCGGCATGTCCTCGCAGGAGTTTCACCGCTACTGGCGCGAGGTCCACGCGCCGCTCGTGCAGAGCGTTGCGGAGTTCTTCGGTTACGTGCGGCGCTACGTGCAGTCGCACGCGCTCGAGGTTCCGGGAGCAACGTTCGCGGGGTTCGACGTCAGCGGTTTCGACGGCTTCGCCGAGCTCTGGTTCGACAGCCTCGCCGACGCCGAGAAGGCGTTCACCTCGTCGAGCTACTTGGAGATCATCCGGCCCGACGAGCGGAAGTTCGTCGACGGAAAGGGCTCTCGCGTGGTGATGGTCGAGGAGGTCCCCATCTACCCCCGTTGAGGCTTCAGAGCTTCGCGCCGGGCTCGATGAAGTCGCGCGCCACCTGCTCCATGCGCTTCACCATCTCGGCCTCGGTCTTCGGCACGTCCATGAGCACGGGAATGACCTCCTCGACGCCCGCGTCGCGATAGCGGGCGAGACTGTCTCGGTCCATCGGCTTGGTGTACGGCGAGACGGTCAACTCGACGTCCGAGCGCTTGCGCCCGTTCGCCTTCAGCAGCTCCTCGATGCGCCGGATCTTCGCCGCCGCCTCGTCGGCGCTCAAGTTGAAGCCGATCCAACCGTCGCCGTACTCGGCGACACGCCGCAGCGCCGGTCCGCTCTCGCCTCCGAACCAGACCGGGACGCTCTTGCCATTTGCCGGCTTCGGGAAGCTGCGCACGCCGGAGAACTTCACGAACTCGCCGCCGTGGTCGCTGAGACTTTCGGACCAGAGCTTGCGCATCGCCGTGATGTAGTCCCGCGTGCGCTGCGCGCGACGCTCCCAGGGCACGCCGATCGCCTGGAACTCCTCCTCGAGCCAGCCGATGCCGGCGCCGAGGACCAGCCGGCCGTTGCTCAGCACGTCCGTGGTGGCGACGACCTTGGCGAGGACGAGCGGGTTGTGCTCGGGGACCAGGCAGATCCCGGTCGCGAGGCGGATCTTCTTGGTGCAGGCAGCGGCGTAGGCGAGCGTGATGAACGGGTCGCCGATCGGCGAATCCGTCGGCACAGGGAAGTCGCCGCTCGAGTAGGGATACTTCGATTGATAGCGGTCGAGCAGCACGACGTGCTCGGGCGCCCACAAGCTCGCGAATCCCAGCCGCTCCGCGTTCGTGGCGACGGTTCGTATCCAGTCGGGGGTCGTCAGCCGGCCGATCCCGATCGCGAAGAATCCGATCTTCATGAGAAGTCCTCCTCGTCAGTCGGGATCCATTACCCCTTGGGCCGCCGGATGCCAACGGCGAAGCCGTCGGAAAGATCGAACTGGCATTCGGCGACGCGACGGTGTTGGATCGGCGCCCGGAGGTTCACAGAGAGCCGTGTCGCGGTCGAACGTGCCGCTCCACGGCTCTACGCCGACACCGACCGGGTGCTTGCGGAGATTCTCGGGTACGACGAGCGCGACATCCGGCGTCTGCGCGAAGCGGGCGCGATCGCGTAAGCCCCGCTCGCGTCAGGTCGCTGAGGTTCAGTCTTCCACGGGCCGCGGCTGCGGTCCGGGGACGATGCCCGCGATGTCAGGATCTTCGCCGGGTGCGAGGTCTCCCCGAGTTTCTTTCTCCGCAGCGCGCTCGGCGCGCCGCGCCGCCTTGACCCGCTGGCGCTCGCGCCGGGCCTCCTCCTTGCGACGTTTCATCACCGATGGTCGTGGTTTGCTCAATTCTACCTCCTGGTCCGATAAACGTAGCACGTCGGGGGCCGAGTGTCCCTATGAGACGACGGGCGGATCGAGGGCTTCCGAGCCGGGTTGCGACCGGGCGCCGGTCAGCCGAGATCGCGCCGCTTGACCTTGCCCGAGGCCGTTCGCGGCAGGGAGGTCGACGAATCTTATGGTGCGCGGCAGCTTGAAGCGGGCGAGCCGGGTCGCGCACCACTCCCGAAGGTCGCCGTCCGTGAGGTTTCGCCCGGCCCGGAGCACCACCGCGGCGCTCACGCGCTGTCCCCACTCCGGGTCGGCAAGCGGGTAGACCCCGGCTTCGCTGACGGAGGGGTGTGAGAGGAGCACCGCCTCCACCTCGGCCGGATAGACGTTCTCGCCGCCGCTGACGATGAGGTCGCTGCGCCGGTCGTGGACGTGCAGGCAACCCGAGGCGTCGAGGTGGCCGATGTCGCCGGTGTGCAGCCAGCCGTCGCGGAGAGCTTCGGCGCTCTCCGCCGGGCGGCGGAAGTAGCCGGCCATCAGCGTCGGTCCAGAGACGAGAATCTCGCCGTGTCCTTTCTCATCCGGCTCGGCGATGCGGAAGCGAGCTTCGCCGAGCGCTCGGCCGGCATCCGGCGCGGCCCGCGCCATCGCCCCCGACCGCCCAAGTCGCGACCTGAGAAGCCGTCTCGGTGAGCCCGTAGGTGGCGAGCGCCGGCAGGCCGAGATCGAGGCTTGCTCGAGGAGCCGACGGAGGCGCGGATCCGCCTCCGACCAGCACGGCGCGCAAACGAGCGGGGTAGCGCCTGCCGGCGGCGTGGTCGATCACGCGCCGCAACATGGTGGCGACCACGAGGAGATCAGGGTGATGCCGTGCTCGCGCAACGACCGGTCCACCCGAGCCGCATCGAAGCCGCCGTGGAGCACGACGGCGCTGCCGTCGATCACGCTGCGGAGCAGGATCGACAGGCCGCCGACGTGGTGGAGCGGCAGCGCCGCGAGCCAGCGATCGCCGAGACGCAGCACCGAGATTGGCGCGCGACGCCGCCGCGGACGCGAAGTGATTGGCGTGCGTCAGCATCGCTCCTTTCGGCTTTCCGGTCGTCCCCGAGGTGTAGACGATCGTGTGAATCGAAGCCGGATCGACGCGCGGCGGTGGTAGCTCGCCCGCGAGGCGAGTCATGCGAGCGATTCGATCTCGATCGGGCGAGGCTCGCCGGCACGCTGCGGCGGAAGCTCCAAGGCGGCCTCGCGGTGGCGTCGAAGACCAGGAGGCTCGGCCGACAATCGTCGAGGAGCTCGGCCATCTCGGCCGTGGTCGACCGAACGTTCAGCGGAACGAGCGTGACGCCGCAGGCGCTGGACGGCGTGAAGCAGCTCGACGAAACGGAGCGAGCCGGCGCCGAGCCAGGCCACGCGATCTCCGGGTACGACGCCACGGGTACAAAGGCGCCGCGCCGTCGCCTCGCAACGTTCGGCGAGCTCGGCGAAGGAGAAGTCACGGCCGTCGCAGCGAAGCGCCGAGCGCGTGCGGTTCGCGCGCGGCGCGTTGCCACAGCCACGGAACCTCGGGGTCGTCGAGCGGCTCAGCCATGCCAGGAGAGCTCACTCTCGAAGCCTGGATCGAGCGTCACGCCGAGGCCGGGACCGGCAGGCTCGACGAGCGCGCCGCCTCGCCGCACGTCCGCGGCGAGCAACCGCGGGCCGGCGAGACCGACGAAGCAGATCGGCGCCGACAGCGCGCTTGCCACGTGAAGCACGGCGCGCGCAGCCGATCGTCGTGTCGATCGAGTCGGTGAGCACGACTCGCAGCCCGAGCTCGCCGGCGCGCCGGGCGAGCGTCAAGCGTCGGGCGCGGTCCGCCGAGACGCGCGAGCTTCAGCACCGCGACGTCGACGGCGTGTTCGGCGGCGAGCTTCTCGAGATCATGCGGGTCGCGCAGCGACTCGTCGACGGCGATCGGCACGCCGGTCTCGGCTCGCAGGCGTGCGAGCTCGGCAAGGCTCGCTCGAGCGCAGCGGCTCCTCCACGTGCTCCGGCGTGAAAGCCGCGAAGGCATCGAGCGCCCGCGCGCGCCTCGTCGAAGCTCCAGGCGCGGTTGGCATCGAGCCGAATCGCCGCGCGCTCTCCGCCTTCGCGGCGAACCAGCGAGAGCCGCCGCGAGGTCGCTCCGCGAGATCGGCGCCGACCTTCAGCTTGAAGCAGCCAAAGCCCTCGCGGAGCGCCTGCGCGAGCTCGCCGCGCGAGGCCACGCTCGCGTTCGGCTTCGCCGAGCAATGCGCGCCAAGGGAACGGGTCGCGGCGAGCCACCGAGGTGACGGCACGCGGCCACGCCCGCCTGCGCGGGCGTCGAGATCGAGAAGCGCCGTGTCGAGCGCAGAGCGCGCGGCAGGCGAGAGGTCGTCGCCGCGATCGATGCCGCGCGCCAGCTCGCGAAGCGACCGCTCCGTCTCTTCGAGCGGATTCTCCGTCCACCCAGCTCGCGGGGTTCGCCTCGCCGAGACCGACGAGCCCGTGCTCGCCGTGAAGGCGCAGTAGGAAGCCCGTGCCTGTGAGTCACCGACGCCGCGCGCGGTCGTGAGCGGCGTGCGAAGCGCCAAGCGAGAACGCCGCGAACTCCGCGCGAACGACGCTTCATGCCAGTCCGATCGCCAGCAGCACGCCGAACACCAGATGCAGGCGGGCGGTTCCGGCGAGGCTCGCGTTGAGCTCGCGCTCCCGTGCGGCGCGGAGAGCGCGCGGACTTCGACGACGGCCAGCGGCAGCGCGCCGAGCGCCAGCAGGACGCGCGGGCCGGCGAGCCGCGACGAAGCAGCGCGCAAGAAGAAACGCGAGCCGTCACCAGCGAGCAGGTACTCGACGCGGGTCGCCGCGGCGCCGAGCCGCACCGCGAGCGTGCGCTTGCCGGCGCGCGCATCGGTCGGCGATGTCGCGGAGGTTGTTGACCACCAGGATCGCGGTCGCCAGGCACGCCACGGGCAGCGAAGCGGCGAGCGAGAGCGCCGACGGCTCGACCCGCCTGCAGCCAGACCGTTCCGTTGACGGCGATCACGCCGAAGAACAGGAAGACGAAGACGATCGCCGAGCCCGTGATAGGCGAGCGGCCACGGGCCCGCCGGTGTAGGCGATGCGCGAGGATCAGCGAGAGAACGCCGATCGATCAGGATCGGCCAGCCCGCCGACCATCACCAGGCAGACGCCGATCGCGCCGGCCGCCGCGAGCACCGCGAGCGCCGCTCGCCGCACCGCGCGCCGGCGTCGGCGAGACCGGCTTGCGTGATGCGCGATCGGCCCGAGCCGATCCGCGGTGTCGGCGCCGCTCACGAAGTCGTAGTAGTCGTTGGCGAGATTGGTGCCGATCTGGATGAGCAGCGCCGCCGCCAGCGTGGCCGCGGCGATCGGCCGATCGATCGGGCCCGAGCGCGCTCGCCACCGCCAGGCCGACGAGCCACGGGCACGACCGCCGCCGGCAGCGTGCGCGGGCGAGCCGCCGCCAGCCAGGTGCGAAGCGAGGTCGACACCGAGCGACGAGCGCGCGTTCAGGGCAGGCGCGGAAAGCGCTGGAAGTCGGGCTCTGCGCTTCTCGAGAAACGCGTTGCGTCCCTCCTGCGCCTCCTCGGTCATGTAGAAGAGCAGCGTGGCGTTGCCGGCGAGCTCCTGGATGCCCGCCATGCCGTCGAGCTCGGCGTTGAACGCCGACTTCAAGCAGCGCAGCGCCAGCGGACTGTTGCGCCAGCATCTCGCGGCACCAGGCGACGGTCGTCGTCCTCGAGCTCCGCGAGCGGCACGACCTCGTTCACGAGGCCCATGGCGAGCGCCTCGCCGCGCGTCGTACTGCCGGCAGAGGTACCAGATCTCGCGCGCCTTCTTCTGGCCGACGAGGCGCGCCAGCTGCCCCGCGCCGAAGCCGCCGTCGAAGCTGCCGACGCGCGGGCCGGTCTGGCCGAACACCGCGTTGTCCGCGGCGATCGTCAGGTCGCAGACGACGTGGAGCACGTGGCCGCCGCCGATCGCGTAGCCGGCCACCATGGCGACCACCGGCTTCGGCAGGCTGCGGATCATCTTCTGCAGGTCGAGCACGTTCAGCCGCGGCACGCCGTCGCTGCCGACGTAGCCCGGCGTCGCCGCGCACGCGCTGATCGCCGCCGCTGCAGAAGGCCTCGTCGCCTTCGCCCGTCAGGATCACCACGCCGACCTCGGCGTCCTCGCGCGACGCGCGCGAAGGCGTCGATCAGCTCCGTCACCGTCTGCGGCCGAAACGCGTTGCGCACCTCCGGGCGGTTGATCGCGATGCGCGCGATGCCTTCGGCGCGACGGTAGGTGATGTCCTCGTACTCATGAACCGTTTGCCATCGAATCGACACGAGCTTCCTCCTTTGCGGAATCAACGACGCCGAGGAACCGCTCGACGATCGCGCGGTAACTCTCGGGCGCTCGAGATGTGGGGTGTGGCCGGCCTCCGGCACGATCCCGAGCCGCGCGTCGGGCAGTGCGGGCTTCGCATCCAGGCGCCGATCGGCGCGGAACTTCTCGTCGACGGCGCCGACCACGATCGGCGACCGGGAGCGGCGAGCTCGCCCAACCGATCTGCCGAGCCACGGTTGTGCTGCCGGTGCCGAGCCGCGCGGAGGCTACGCGGCCAGGCCAGCCGGCGAGCAGGCGAGGCGATGGCGACGGAGCTCCTGTCGTACCGGGATCGCACAGCCGCGCGAAGCGTCGCGAAGAGCGGCAGCCGCTCCCAGTACCGCACGAACGCTCGATGCCGTCGCGCTCCAGGAGATCGGCCGAGCGCTTCGTCGGCTCGTCGGCGCGCGGCGCGCTCCTCAGCCTCGCGCAGACCCCGGCGAGGCGCTCTCCAGCAGCAGCCGCTCCACGCGGTGCGGGTGCTCGAGCGCGAGACCGAGCGCGATGCCGGCCGCCCAGCGAGTAGCCGAGGAGCGAGAACCGCTCGGACGTCGATCGAGTCGAGGGTTCGTACGATCAGCTCGGCGGTGCGCCGCGAGCGAATCCGCCGACGGATCCGCGCTCGGCGGCCGTGCCGCCGTGACCCGGGCAGGTCGACGGCCACGACGCGACATCGCGGCGCGAGCGCTCCGGCGCAGCGCCTGCCAGCTGTTCTTGCTGCCCGTGAAGCCGTGCAGCAGCACGATCGTGGAGGCCGCCGGTGGCCCCTCGTCGGCTGATCTCGACCGTGCGGCCGGCGACCACCATGCGTCGTATCATGCGGCGGTCTCCCGCCGCCGCCGTGCAGCGGGCGAGCGCGGCCGTGAGCGATCCGCTCGTGGAGCGTCGCGGTTACGCGCGCGGTCGCTGACGAGCTCGACGACGCGAAGCCCCGCCTCGCCGAGGGCTCCGTCGATCGCCGCCTCGAGCTCGCGCCAGGAGCGCGCTCGCACGTAACGTCCCCCGCACATGCTCACGGCCGGCTCGAGCTCGCAGGCCGTGAGGCGTCGCGAAGAGCGGCTCGAAGGACTCGCGAGGTCGGCCTGCGGCAAGAAGGAGAAGATGCCGCCGCCGTCGTTGTTGACGACCACGACGAGCAGCGGGATGCGATGGCGCGCGGCGATCTGCAGCCCGCCCAGATCGTGGAGGAGGCCGAGGTCGCCGACCACCAGAACCGTCGGCTCGCGACGCGCCGCGGCCGCGCCGAGCGCCGTCGACATCAGGCCGTCGATGCCGCTCGCGCCGCGGTTGCCGGCGAAGCGGATCGCGCGTTCGCCGCCGCCGAGGAAGGTGTCGGCGTCGCGCACCGGCATGCTGTTGCCGAGGAGCACGAGTGTCCGTGGCGGCAGTCGCTCGGCCATGATCGGAAAGAGCCTGCCTTCGAGGATCTCGTCTTCCAGGCCCGAGATCTCGTCGTCGATGGCGGCGCGTAGCGCCCGAGAGCTCTCGAGCCAATCGTCGAGCCACGCCGAAGCGCCCGGCTGCCCCTGCAGCCGGGCCGCAAGCGCCGCGCAGAGCTCCGTCGCCTCGGCGCGCACCAGATCGCTGGCACGGTGAAGCGGATCCGGCCAGTGCCGCGGCGGCGCGACGAGTCACGTGGCGAGCTCCGGGCGAAGCTTCGAGAAATCGGGTCAAGGGTTTGGACGCGGGAAGCGCCCCGATCCGCAGGATCGCTTCAGGACGGTGGCGGTCGCAGAATTCCGGGTCGCGCAGCAACACGTCGTAGGCGTCGGCGACGTGCGAGCGGTCGTGGCCGCCGAAGCGCAACCCGGAGAGCGGATCGGCGAGGATCGGCCAGCCGAGCGCGCGCGCGAGCGCCGTGATCGCGGCGGCTGCCCCGCGCTCGGTTCCCGGTCCGCAGACGATCAACCCCCGGCCGCCGCGGCCGAGCTTCGCGAGCAGCGCGTCGAGCGTCGCGGGCGCGGTGACCGGTGGCGAGGCATGGACCGTGACGAAGGGCTCCACGGCGACGGGCTCGAGACGCGGCGGCATTCTCTTCCGCAGGGTCGAACAGCGGCTCCCGCATCGGCACGTTGAGATGAACCGGGCCGGGCGGCGGCTCGACGGCGGCGGCCACCGCTCGACAGGCGAGCACGCGGTAGTAGCGCTCGAGATCCAGCTCGGCGCTCGGCGCCGGCACGTCGACGCTCCAGCGCACGTGTGCCGCGAAGAGGCCGACTTGTGTGATCGTCTGCGGGGCCCCGCAATCGCGGAGCTCGGGCGGACGGTCCGCGGTGACGACGATCAGCGGCACGTCCGAAAGCGAGGCCTCGACGATCGCGGGCAGATAGTTCGCGGCGGCGGTACCCGACGTGCACAGCAACACCACCGGCCGCCTGCGCTCGCGCGCAAGGCCGAGGGCGAAGAACCCGCCGCTCCGTTCGTCGCCGGCGACGAAGACGCGCATGCTCGGCGCCGAATCGAGCGCCAACGCCAGCGCCGTCGAGCGCGACCCCGGCGACAGGCAAGCGTCGGTGACGCCGCAGCGGTCGAGCTCCTCGACGATCGCCTGCGCCATGCGGCGGTTCGGGTTACGCGGCGCGCTCATCGTCCACGGGTCCGAGCGCCTCGAAGAGCGCGCTCATCTTGGCTTCGGTTTCTGCGAGCTCGGCTTCGGCGCTCGAGCCGCGAACGATGCCGGCTCCCGCCCACAGAGTCGCGTCGCATCCGTCGATGAGCACGGAGCGGAGCGCGACTGCGAGCTCCCCCGAGCCGTCCGCCGCCATCCAGCCGACCGCTCCGGTGAACCATCCCCGGCCGGGCTCTTGCTGCTCGATCAGCCGTCGCGCGGCTGTCGCGGGGTACGCCGCAGACGGCCGGCGTGGGATGCAGCCGAGCGGCGAGCTCGAGCACGGTGGCGGGGCGCGCAAGCCGTCCCGAGATCGCGGTCGAGAGGTGCTGCGCCTCGGGAAGGCGCACGAGAGCGGGGCGATCGGCGACCTCGAGCGAGGCGCCGACCGGCGTGAGCGCGGCACGCATGGCCTCGACCACGAGATCGTGCTCGCGACCATTCTTCGCGCAGGCGAGCAACGCCGCCCCGAGCCGCTCGTCTTCGGCCCGGTCGCGACTGCGCGGCGCCGACCCGGCGAGCGCGCCCGAGTGAAATCGATCGCCCTCGAGCGTCACGAGCCGCTCGGGGCTCGAGCCGACGAAGCTGGTCTCGCGCCGCACGGATCCAGAAATTCGTGCAGGCGGGCCGACGGCTGCGCGCCGCGGCGAGCATTCCGGCGGCGTCGAGGGGCTCGCTGGTGTCGATCGCGCGGCGCCTGGCGAGCACCACCTTGTCGAGCTCGTTGGCGGCGATGCGCCGCGAGACCTCTGCCACGCGCGCGGCCCAGCGCTGCTTCTCGTCAGCCGTCGGCAGCCGACGCAGCGCGGTCGGCGGCGCGGCCGCCACGGCGGGACGGATGGAGGAAGCCAGCGCTGCGCGCAAGCGATCGTCCCCGCCGGGGCTTGCGCCGCCTCGCCAGGTCCGGGTCAGGCGGCAGTCGGCACCGCGGCGCACCCAGAGCAGCTCCGGGATCCACAGCCGGAGCGAAGGAAACTCGCGCCACTCGTGCTCGCGGCAGTCGGCGTCGGAGAAGCCGAATCCGCCGACGACGAAGGGACCGAAGCGCCGATCCGACGAAGGCGCGCCGGCGCGCAGCGCGGCGATCACCGAAAGCGACGCTTCGGTGAATCGCCCGCTCCCCGAGGCACGAGTCTCCCAGGCCGTCCCGAGGCCGAGCACAGCCAATGCTTCGGAAGGCTCTTCCCAGTAGAACGTCGGCGCGTCCTCACCGGCTGCCGCGATGGCGAGCAGGTCGTGCGCCGCGAGCGTCGAGGGCGCCTGAGAGACGTGCAGCCGATCAGCCAAACGCACCCCCTCGCTCGTCAGCGTCGCGTCGGGCCGTGACGAGCTGAGCGACTCCGGCCGCAAGTCGCCGCTTTTCGATCGCACCAAATCCCGCGGCCCGGAGCATCTCGGCGAGCGCGGCCTCGACGGGAAGATATTCGACCGAAGCCGGGAGGTAGGAGTACGCGTCGCGATCCGAAAGCAATCGGCCGAGCAGCGGGACGATCGCGGCGAAAGTACAGACGGTGACCGAGCCGCATCAGCGCGTTCGCCGGCGTGTCCACCTCGAGGAGAGCGAGCCGCGCTCCGGGCTTCGATACGCGAGCCGCCTCGCGCAGTGCGGCGGCCACGTCGGTGAGGTTACGCAGCGCGAAACCGCTCACCACGGCGTCGCAGCACCCGTCGCGCAGCGGCAGCGCAAGGGCGTCGGCGCGAACCCACGTGCAGCGCGCGTCGCGGCCGCGGGCTTCCCGGAGCATGCCGACCGAAACGTCGAAGCCGATGGCCCGCGCGCCGGCGGCCGCGGCTTCGACCGTGAGGTCGCCGGTGCCGCAGCCGAGATCGATCAACACCGCGCTCCGGCGAAGCGCGAGCGAGGCGATCGCCCTCCTGCGCCACGCGCGGTCGATGCCGAACGTCATCAGTCGGTTCATCAAATCGTAGCGATGCGCGATGCGATCGAACATCGCTTCGACGGCGGCGCGTTTGTGCTCGGCGGTCGGCAGCATGCTCACCACCGCAGGCCGAGCCGCGTACGCGCGGCGACCTGTACGGCGACCTCGAACGCGTCGCGTCTCGCCCTTCTTCTTGAGCCGGGAGAGCGCCCGGTTGACCAGCAGGCGCTGGAAGTGATGGGCGACCAGAGCGCTCACCAGCGGCAACATCTCCTTGAACGCGCGGGCCACCGCTTCGGGATCCTGGCGGGTGCCGTCACGCTTGCGCACGTAGCGATCGAACAGCTCGATCGCGTCGTCGACGGTGCGGCGCGTGGCGCGATGATGGCGCACCGCGAGCGTCAGGAGCCGGGTGAGCGGAAACCCGTAGCCGAGGAGCTTGAGCGCGCCGCGAGCCGCCTTCAAATCCGACTCCGTATAGCGGGTCGAGCCGTCCTCCTCCTCCTGCGCCTCCGCGAGGCCGGCCTTTTCGACCGACAGCAGCAGCGCCGGCGGCACTCCGAGCTCCGCGGCGAGCTCACGCCGCGAATAGGACGGCTCGGCTGCTTCTTCCTCGATCGCCGTCAGCAGCGCCTGGTCGGATTCGAGCACCGCGCCGCGCTCGAGCAACATGCCGATGACCTTCAGCGAAAGGCCGCGCTTCGACATCGAGCGGATCAGCCGCAGGCGATCGAGATGCGTCGACTCGTAGACCGCGTTGCGGCCTTCGTGGGCGGGAGGGCTGAGCAAGCCGAGCGTCTGGTAGTAACGGACGGTGTCGACGGGGACCCCGGAGGTTTGTACGAGGTCGGTGAGCGAATATCTCACGAGCAGGGATTCTTAGAGTAATTACTCGAACAGTTCCAGAGCCGCGGTGTGCCTACCCGCTGAGCAGCGCCTCAATATGCGGCGGGGTCCACCGCGTCGGTGTTGCGGTTGCGGTCGAAATCGCGTTCCTCGTTTGGTCGGAGTCTTGCATGTCAAGGCCGGACGTTGCCGTCGTGCACAGTCCGTCCGGGGGAGACGACATCGATGAGGGTCGAGCGCGCGCCGAGCGCACCGAAGGCGAGGCGCTTTCGCTCGCCTATCCAAGCGCACCTCGAGGCGATCCACGCGCGATACGCGCGCCTGGACGACGGGGAGGTCGCAACATACATCCCCGAACTAGCGAAGGCGGATCCCGATTGGTTCGCGATCTGCCTGGCGACCAACGACGGGCACCTCTACGAGATCGGCGACAGCCAGCAGCCGTTCACGATGCAGTCGATCTCCAAGCCGTTCGTCTACGGGTTGGCGATCGAAGACCGGGGGCGCGACGCCGTGCTGCAACGGATTGGCGTGGAGCCTACGGGCGACGCCTTCAATGCCATCAGCCTCGAATCCGGCAGTGGTCGGCCCTTCAATCCGATGATCAACGCGGGAGCGATCGCGGCGAGCTCGCTGGTCGCGGGTCATTCACCCGACGACGCGCGGGCGCGGCTGTTCGCCGTGCTGTCGACCTACGCCGGTCGTCCGCTCGCCGTCGACGAGGCAGTCTACGAATCCGAGCGCAGCACCGGACACCGCAACCGCGCCATCGGCCACATGCTGCGCAACTTCGACATCGTCACCGATGATCCGGAGTCGACGCTCGATCTGTACTTCCGTCAATGCTCGGTCGCGTTGACGTGCCGCGACCTCGCGCTCATGGCGGCGACACTGGCGAACGGAGGGGTTCATCCGGTGAGCGGCGAGCGCGCGATCCGCGAAGACCTCGTGCCGGACGTGCTGAGCGTCATGACGACTTGCGGGATGTACGACTTCGCCGGGGAATGGGTGTACCGGGTCGGCATGCCGGCCAAGAGCGGCGTGAGCGGCGGCATCCTCGCGGTGCTGCCTGGGCAGTTCGGCATCGGTGTCTTCTCGCCGCGCCTCGATGCGCGCGGCAACAGCGTGCGGGGCGTGGCGGTGTGCAGCGACTTCTCGCGCGACTTCGGCCTGCACTTCCTGCGTACGACACGGCTCTCGCGGGCGGTGATCCGCTCCGCCTATGGCCTCGGCAACATCCGATCGAAGACCCGCCGTCCCGAGCGCGACCGCAAGCTCCTCGATTCGATCGGCGATCGTGCCGCCGTCTACGAGCTGCAGGGCGACCTCGTGTTCTGCACCGTGGAGGCGATCGTGCGGCGCATCTCGGAGCAGAGCGACGACGTCGATCTCGTTCTTCTCGACATGCAGCGCGTGAAGCGGACCGACGGACCCGCTGCGGGGATGCTGCGCGATCTCTGCCTCGAGGCACGCACGGACGGCAAGCGGCTGCTCTTCGTCGGTGCCGAGCACCAGCCGGGACTGCTGCGGGCGATCGAGGAAGCGCTGGCAGAGCGTGGTGAGACCGCGCGGGGGCTCAATTTCAGCGACCTGGATCGAGCGCTCGAATGGTGCGAAGACCGACTACTGGGTCGCTACGGCGCCACCGCGAACGCGACCGTGACGGCGACGCTAGCTTCGCAGGAGATCTGTCGCGGTCTCGACGACGCCGGGCTGGCGGCGCTTCAGCCGCTGGTGGTGCGGCGGCGATTCGCGCCCGGGGAGCTCGTCGTCCGCGTCGGCGAAGCGGCCGACGCCATGTATTTTCTCCTCGAGGGTCGCGTGAGCGTCCTCATGAATCGCGATACCGGCGAGCCGCAGCGCCTCGCCACGCTATCTCCCGGCATGGCGTTCGGCGAGCTCGCGCTGGTGACGCGCTCGCCGCGCTCCGCGGACGTGCGCGCCGACACCGCCGTCGAGTGCTACGCGCTCTCCGCGGACCGATTCGCAGAGCTCGGCCGGACGCACCCGGCCGTCAAGATGACGCTCCTCGAGAACATGCTTCGTCAAGCCGTCGAGGTGGTGGCGCGCCTCAACCAGGAGGTCGTGGCGCGCCAGCTCTGATCGGATCCGTCAGACCGAGGCGGCGTGCGGCAGCCGGCACGATTGCCCGATCGCGTCGACGCCGAGCGCGTAGACGAGCCGGCCGTAGCCGATGAACACGCTGGTTCTCCAGCCGAGCTCCACGACTTGCTCCTCGGTGTAGTACTTGCGCATCTCCGCGAAGATCTCTTCGTAGGGCGCGTTCTTGTGGTCTCCCGCCATCGCGTCCGCGAGCCGCATCGCGGCTTTCTCCGCAGGCGTGAAGAGCGGGCTCTTACCGAAGTTCGGGACCTCGTACACCATCTCGTCGGTCAGACCTTGATGCCTCGCCGAGGCATACACGGCGCCCCTTCAAAGGGTACACGCGTTGTGCACCGCGACCGTATGGCGAATGAGCTCCGTCAGCTTGACGCTGAGGCCGTTCGCGTCGGTCATGACGTACGTGTAGTAGAACTTGACGAAGTTCTTGTAGAGCTCGGCCGGGTGGCAGAAGTACTGGATCCACTCCGAGCCGCCGAGCGCATCGTCGCTGGCTTTGACGATCGCCTGGATGTCCGGCTCCATCTTCTCGTAGACGACCGGAGCTACTCTGGGCATGGCAACCTCCTTTCGCGACTGCGCGGCAGTATCGCTCCGCCGGGCCGAAGCCGACAAGGGTTTTGTTGGGTTTCGCCCGAGCTTCGGCGCTTGCAGCTGGCCACCCAACGGGACTAGGAAAGAGCAGAAGAACAAGGAGGACCCCGATGCCCCGCGTCAGCCTCGTTCCCTTCGACAAGGTCGATCCCGAGCTTCAGAAGGTCATGGCCGAGTACGACGAAGAGCTCGGCGGCTCGGAGTTCGTGCGCGTCTACGCGCACGCTCCGGAGACCTTCAAGCGATTCATCGCGTTCTACTTCCCGCTGATCACCGAAACCCGCGGCACCATCGACATGCGGATCACGGAGCTCGCGCGGCTCAAGGTGGCCGAAAAGAACGGGTGCGCTCTTTGAATGGGCGCCCGGTTTGCCCTGGCAGGGCAACAAGGCGTGACCGAAGACCTGATCGCAGAGATCGGGCACTACCGTGACAGCAAGCTGCTGACGGACCGCGAGAAGGCGGCCATTCACTACGCGGAGATTCTCGCCGGCGACCATCGCTCGGCGTCTGAGGCGCTCTTCGACGAGCTGCGGCGCTACTTCACCGAATCGGAGATCCTCGACCTCGGCTGGCGGATCGTGACGTTCGTCGGCTACGGACGGTTCATCCACGTCCTCGATCTCGAGGTCGGGAAGACGTGCTCTCTGCAGAAGCGCGCCGCCGGTTTCTGAGGGACTTTCAGCCGTAGAGACCTCTCCTAGGAGTATGCGGTCTCGCTGTGCTGCGAGAGATCCAGTCCCATGCGCTCGTCTTCGACCTCGGGCCGCAGTGGGATGATCGCGTTGATGATCGACAGGATGATGAACGTGCCGAGGCCGCAGAACACGTAGGTCGCGACGATGGCGATCACCTGCTTCACCATCAGGCTCGGGTATCCGTAGAGAAGCCCGCCGTCGAGTCCGAGCGTCAAGGTCGGGATCGCCGAGTTCACGTCCTTGGTCGCGAACACGCCGGTGAGCAGAGCGCCGAGCGTGCCGCCGACCATGTGCACGCCGACGACGTCGAGGGCATCGTCGTAGCCGAAGCTCGGCTTCATGCTGACCGCGCCGTAGCAAACGAAGCCTGCGAGTATGCCGATGACGAGCGACGCCATCGGCGTGACGAATCCGGCCGCGGGCGTCACGGCGACGAGCCCCGCCACCGCGCCGGAGGCGCCGCCGAGCATCGTCGGCTTGCCGTTCCTCATCCACTCCGCCCCCATCCAGCCGAGCGTCGCCGCGGCGGCAGCCGTGTTGGTGTTGACGAACGCGGTGGCGGCGAGCTCACCGGACGAGACCGCGCTTCCCGCGTTGAAGCCGAACCATCCCACCCAGAGAAGCGAAGCGCCGATCACCGAGAACGGCAGGTTGTGCGGTGGCATGGCGGTGTCGGGATACCCCTGACGCTTGCCGAGATAGAGCGCGGTGACGAGAGCCGAGACGCCGCTCGAGATATGCACGACCGTGCCGCCGGCGAAGTCGAGCGCTCCGATCTTCGCTCCGATCCACCCGCCGCCCCACACCCAGTGGCAGAGCGGATTGTAGAGGAACGTCGACCACAGCAGCATGTAGAGCGCGAATGCCGGGAAGCGGAGCCTCTCCGCGAAAGTCCCAGAGATGAGCGCCGGGGTGATGATCGCGAAGGTCGCCTGGTAGATCACGAACAGCATCTGCGGGATCGTCGGCGCCACCGCGCTCGCCGTGCCGAGGATGCCGGATAACCCGACGAACGCGGTGCTGCCGATCCAGCCGCCGACGTCGGGCCCAAAGGCGAGCGAGTAACCGAAGAGGACCCAGGTCACGCTGATCAGCGCCGCGCAGAAGAAGCTGTGCATGAGCGTCGAGAGCACGTTCTTCGAGCGCACCAGGCCGCCGTAGAAGAGCGCGAGCCCGGGGATCGTCATCATCAAGACGAGCGCCGAGCTGGTGAGCATCCACGCGGTGTCCCCGGTATCGAACTTCGGCGCCGCGGGAGCTGCGGCCTCCGGCTGGGCAGGCGCCGTCGCTTCTGACTGCTCTTGCGCTTTGGCTTCCTCGGCCTGTGCGACGGCTCGCCCCGAAGCGATCGCGAGCAGCATTGCTACCGCCAGGACGGCCAACAGCCTACGAGATTTCTTGTTTTTCACCTTGGTCTCCTCCTCGCTCGTCCTCGAATCACAGCGCGCCCTCGCCGCGTTCCCCCGTGCGAATGCGAATCGCGTCGTCGAGCGGCAGAACGAAGATCTTGCCGTCGCCGATCTTGCCGGTGCGTGCCGTCGACTCGATGATCTCCGTCACGCGCTTCACGTGCTGGTCCTCGAGCACGATCTCGATCTTGATCTTGGGCAGGAAGTCGACGACGTACTCGGCGCCGCGGTAGAGCTCGGTGTGGCCCTTCTGGCGCCCGAAGCCCTTCACCTCGGACATGGTCATGCCGAGAACGCCCTCCTTGGTGAGCGCTTCCTTCACCTCGTCGAGCTTGTACGGTTTGATGATCGCCTCGAGCTTCTTCATCGCGCTCCTCCTCGACGTCGTTGCTCCGCTTCTGCGCCGCACATCAGGTAGCGCGTAGCAACGGCGATGCCTGGGGAGGTGCGGCGGCTGGAGATATCCCGAAGGTTGGAGATCATCTCCAACCGCGATCGACGACCTACTACCTTGGCTCTAGACTAGAGGCCGATTCTCGAGGTGGAGCAGCGAGCTCCTGTGCTCGACGGTTCGCATGCGCTGCTCACGAAGGCGGCGCCTGTATGGGAAATGGGCAGATTCGGAGCGAGCGCTAAGAGCTTCCGACCAGATCCCTCTGCAGCGCGTGATGCACGAGCTCGGCGCGATTGCGCAGTCCGAGCTTCTTGAAAACGTTGTTGAGGTGCGTCTTCACCGTTCCCTCGGTGATGGCGAGCCGCTCGGCCACCTCGGCGTTGGTCTTGCCGAGCGCGACCAGGCGAACGATCTCCGACTCGCGTCCGGTGAGCTGCGGATCGGCGACAGAGCGCCACTGCGCGGTGATCGTCGCTTGCAGGTTCGGCGGGATCCACACCTGCTTTTGCGCGACCGCTTCGATCGCCTCGATCAGAGTCTCGAACGCGAAGCGCTTCTGAACGACCGCCGACGCGCCGAGCTTGAGCGCCGCGAGCGCGTCCGCCGGCCGCTCGCTCGCCGTCAGCACCAACACGGACGTCTGCTGCGCGAGCGATTCGACGTCCTTCAGCACCCAGCGATCCATCTGCAAGTCGAGCAGCAGCACGTCGCAGGGCTTGGCCTTCAGCGTCGGAATGACCTCCTCCGCGCGCGACACCTCGGCGACGATCTCGAAGTCGGACTTGTAGCGAAAGAGCCCCTTCAAGCCCTCGCGAAACATGTCGTGGTCGTCGGCGATGATCAGGCGCACGGACATCGGCTCACCTCTCGGCCATAGGCAGCTCGATTTCAAGATGCGCCCCCCGGCGATCGTCGCGCGCGACCTCGAGCCGGCCGCCGAACTGTGCGACGCGCGAGGCGATCGACCAGGGAGCAGCGGCGGTCTTCGAGAAGCCCACGCCGTTGTCGTCGATCAGGATACGGACCCTTCCGTCCTCGTTCGACGCCCGGATCGCCGCCGCCTCCGCCAGAGCGTGGCGCCGCGTGTTGCGCAGCGCCTCGAGCATGATCTGCAGGGTCTGCTCGACCACCGAAGCGCTGGCGACCACCTCCGCCTCGACGCGGAATCGCGGATCGGACGCGGACTCTCGCGAGTCGTTCTGCTCCGTGGCGTCGACGTCGGCGAGCTTGCGCAAGTAGGCGCGAATGTCGTCGTACTCCCGGGCAAGACCGGTCTCGAGACCGCGAAGCTCGGTGAGCGCATCTGCGCCTCGCCCGCCCTGAAGGAGCTCGCAGCCTGTCTTCAGGCGCAGGTTCACGGTAGCCAGCGCCTGGAGGAATCCGTCGTGGAGCGAGCGGGCGATCGTCTGGCGTTGCGTGATCGCCTCGAGCTTTCGCAAGCGCTCCTCGAACGTCAGCCGCTGCTCCCCGAGGAAGCTGAACAGGTAGCCGATGATCGCCAGATAGACGGGACGCATCACGTATGCCCATCGCTCTGCGGGCGGTGACGCCACGATCAGCGGTGCGTAGAGCAGTACACCGTAGGCGGTGACGAAGAGCGTGGCGCGGAACCCCGACCGGCAGCCGACGCTCATGATGGCGAACGCGAAGAAGATCTGTCCGGGGCTCGTCGGTCCTTCGGTCAGAAGCGAAATGACCGTGGCGAAGAGCACGTCGAAGACGGCGGTGAGGAACGTAGAGCGTTGCGTCGCCGCTACCTTTCGAACCTGAAGGTAGAGGGCGATGGCGTACGCGAGATGGAGAAGTAGGACGATGAGAAGGTCGCGCTCCACCGAGAAAGGCTCGTCGATCGTCGGGTCTACGTAGATCGACAGCAGCCCGACGAGGGAGACGACGATGCGCGTGCGCGCGATGTTCCGGTCGAGGTCTCGGTAGTCTACGGTCATTTCTCTGCTCCAGCGTCGAAGTCGATCGGGAGTGGTCTAGTTTCCAAACGCGAGCTGTCGGCAAACGCGGCGCTCGCTGAGCTGCTCGAGAGAGCGACGCTCGGCGTCGATGCCGAGCACTCGAGGGACGAAGGCCGGCTCAGGGGCTGATTTCTACCCGCGGCATGCGGGCGATCTCCTCGTCGCTGAAGCATCTCCCTTGCCGCAAGACGTAGCCTCGCGGGCACGTCCAGCTGCCGACGGCGGCCTGGTACGGCTTGGGTCGCTCGGCTTCGCGCTCCGCGTGGTCGAACTCTTGAGCGACCTGTTCGATCAGCGCGCTCTGGCGCGCCGCGTCTTCCGCTTCCCGGTGATCGTCTGTAGTCTTACTCGTCGGCATGGATGCGCTGCCGCGCCGCTCCGCCTCGATGGACGCCGACAATTCGTCGACGCGGCCCGAGTGGAACAGCTCGGCCTTGGTGAGCGCCTTGGCCGCCACTTTCCACAGCGAGTGGATCGCGGCGTCCGCTTGGATCGTCCCTCGCGCATCGACGGGGATCTCGTAGCGCGAGACGAGCGCCTTCACATCCGGCGCATCCTTCGAGAGGGCATCCGTATGCTGGACTTCGAGCTTCTGCCGCCACAGCGTCAGGCTGTCTCCGTAGGCGAGGCCGGCTTGCGCATAGAGGAGAAGGAGAGCGCGATCCTCGTCGGATTGGACGGTCTCCTTCACGGCCAAAAGCTCGGCGGCCAGCTGTCGCGCGAGCTCGCTGAATCGATCGTAGGTCACGTCATGAGCCGCCGCGATCTTCATCGTCGAGGCGACGGCACGCAGCGACCGGAACTTCTGCGTGTCGAGCGCGATGGCGTCGGCAGCGAAGGTCGCGATCAGCAGAGCGAGCGCCAAGGCGCGCGCGAGCGTCGGGTGGGGCCGATGGACGCGTTTCACGGTGCGCTCCAGCGCTCAGTTTGCGGGGCTTTCGCGGGCGCGGTCAAGAGGCGGCGGCCCGCCTCACCCGACCAGCCGATCGAGCTCGGGCTTGGCGCGGAGGATCGCCTCGAGGTGCTCGTCGTGCGAACGGCCGGGATTGGCCAGGCGGTTGAAGCCGATGGTCAGGCGGTCGAAGCCGAGCTCGACCGCACGAGCGACCTCTCGCTGCCACCCGTCGCCGAGGTAGACACGTCCGTGGATCGGCAGCGAGGCCGGGTCGCGTCCTTCCTCTGCGGCGATGCGCCGCAAGCGCTTCGCACCGGTCGCGACGTCGTCGGGGTCCAGTCCCGGCAAGAGCAGGGGCATCCAGCCATCCGCCTTGCGCACGACGCGCCGCAACGCGGGCTCCGAGGCGCCGCTTCCCATCCAGATCGGAATCGGCCGCGACGGCAGCGGATTGATGCCGACTCGGTCGAGCGAGTGATAGCGGCCGCGAAAGGTCACGAGCGGCTGCGTCCACAGGAGCCGCATCAAGTCGATCTGCTCTTCCAGGCGCCGGCCGCGATCCGCGAATGTGAAGCCGAGGCTCTCGTACTCGACGCGGTTCCAGCCGACGCCGACCGCGAGATCGAGCCGGCCGCCGCTCAGCAAGTCGATGCCGGCGATCTGCTTGGCGGCGAGCGCGGTCTCGCGCTGCGCCAACAGCAACACGCTGGTCACGAAGCGAAGCCGCTCCGTGACTGCGGCTAGGTGACTGAACAGCACCAGGATCTCGTGGAAGACGTGCTCCGACGTGTACGGCGCGCGCGGAAAGCTCCCGAAGGGTCCCGGACCGAGGCGCTCGGACGACGCGCCGAGCACGTGATCGTAGGCCATGAGATGGTCGAAGCCGGCCGCTTCCGCGGTTCGCGCGAAGCGCCGGATGGCCTGCGGATCCGTACCGCTGTCGGCCTGCGAGAAAACGACGCCGATCCTCACGAGCGCGCTCCGGCGACTGGGGTCACTGGCCTCGAGATCTCGCCGAACAGCGCCGGGGCCGTGAGCTTCACTTCTCGCTTGAGCCGAACCCGCTGCTGGTCGCGGATCAAAGTCTCGATCTCTTCGGCGCGTCCGGCAGGCAGCCGCGCGCGATTCTCGTCCGTCCAGCGCAGCACCGCGCAGAGGTAGCGATCGAGGCGGTCACGCATCGGCTCGACGTCCGCCGCCGTGGGCCGCGACGGCAGGGTGACGTCGGATGGGGCGGCCGGCGCGGCGGGGACGGCGCGGTCGATGAGCGCGGCGATGCGCGTCACCAGCACGAGCTGCTGCGTGACGTCGTCCTGCAGCGGACCGGCGGCCCACTCGACGCGCGGCTTCAAGTTGCGCAGCATGTCGAGGACGCCGTACGCCTGGCCGCGCGCGGACTCGTCCTGAATCTTCGGCATCACCCTCGTCTGCAATGCGTCGATGATGCCGTCGAAGATGCGCTCCAGGGAATTCGTCATGTCTTGCCCTCGATCGTCGCCTCGATCTGCAGCATGAGGCGCGGCAGGTGCACGCCCAAGGCCGCCATGCGCAGATCCTTGAAGCGGCCGTCCTCGAAGCAGCGAGCCGCTCCGACGTGGATCACGGCGAGCTTGAAGGTGCCGAACGCCTCGTAGAAGGTCACCGCGGCGGGAGCCACGGGGATGCCGCTCAGCGCCTCGTAGCGCTCGTAGAGGCGCGGGCGCTCGATGAGGTGGCACATGTACGGCGAGCGGCCGCGGAAGCTCCGCATGCAGACCCAGCCGAGGTCCTCGAGCGGGTCGCCGAGGTGCACCAGCTCCCAGTCGAGGATGGCGGTGATGCGGCCGGCGTGCTCGAGGAAGTTCCCCGTGCGGTAGTCGCCGTGCACCAAGCTGACGCGCGGGGCGACGGGACGGTGCGTCTTCAGCCAGGAGATCGCCCATTCGAGCATCGGGTAGGGACGGAACGACCAGCGCTCGAGGAGCTGCTCCCAGAAGGTGATCTCGCAGCGTCGCGGCCGACGCTTCGTCCACGCCTCCGCCGAGCGTCTCGAGCGGTGTGCCGCGCCACTCGAAGCCGTGGATCGCCGCGAGCGCCGCCACGAACTGCTCGGCGAGCGCCTCACGCGTGGCCGGCGGAAACGCCTCTTGGCCTTCGGAGACCCAAGGCAGCGGGGCCTCGCCCTCGACCCTTTCGCAGATGAAGAACGGCGCACCGAACGTGTCGAGCTCCTCGCTGTACCAGTAGGCGCGCGGAAGGGGCACCGCCGAGCCCTCGAGGGCCTTGAGCGCGGCGAACTGCGGGAAAGCGCGGTACGGCGAGAAGAGGCCCGTGGGCGGACCGAGGCGCAGGATCAGCTTCTCGTGCCGGGGTCCGGTCGAGTCACGCCACGCCGCGTCGAATCCGTAGGTGATCCACGAGAATCCAACGGTGTAGCGACGCAAGCCGCTGATCGCGACGTCGCTACCCGTCTGGCGGCGGAGAAATTCCGCGAGGTTCTTGGCGACGGTTTCGCCGTCTAGCGCAGTCGCCTGCCTCCACTAGATCCCGGAAGCCACTTCGTAGATGCCGAAACCGCTTCCGCTGTTCGACTCGAAGCGGCAGAGGTGGTCGTTCAGGCCCGCGACCTCGGCGAGCACCGCGGGCTCGCCCGTCGCCCAGCGCTCGCCTTCGCAGACGAGCGAACCGCGCGCGCGTGCCCTGCGCGAGGCCGCGCCAGCCGCCGTAGAGTCCGCCGCGGAGATAGATCGTCGCCGCCGGCGCGCCTGCCGCGAGCTCGACCGTCTCCCCGCTCTCGGTGCGCAGCGAGGCGCGGGCGCCGCGGAATCGACCTCGCTCGTCCCAATCGAGGACCCGCTCGACCGCGGTGACCTTGACCTCGCCCCGCGGTCCAGACAAGCCGGCCCCGAGCAAGTGCGGGCCGCCGCTTCCGCCTCCGGAAAGCAGGTAGAAGACGGCGCGGTCGCCGACGCGCCCGAACACCCAGTCGTGCTTCCCGGCCGTCGGCGAGGGCGCCTCCCTCGGAGGCTCAGCGCCCGTTCCGGGACGGATTCCCCAAGAGCGGTCGCGAACGCCGAACCAGGCATCGGGGGCGAGATCGCGGACGGCGCCGTCGATGACCAGCCGGCCGGTGATGCGGCCCACCTGCACGAAGTGCGACCAGTCGAGCAGCGCTCCCGTCTTGCGCGAGCGTCGCTCGATGCGCCCGGCGTCGATCGGCAGGATGTCTCCGTCGAATTCGAAGTCGTAGGAGAAGCCGACCTCGTTCTCGCCGAGCCGTAGCCGCCAGCGCCGCAGCGGCTCGAGGACCTCGGCCGAGAGCGGCCCGGCTTCGAGCCGCCGCCCCTCGGCCACGGCTTCGCGCGAAGCCCGGAAGTTTCGCTGGCCACCGGGTTCGACGAGGCTGGCGAAGCCGTCGACGACCCCGGCTTGCGGGTAGCGGCCCATGCCGAGCGAGAGCGTGACGTCGGCGTCGGGCGAGTGAATGTTCATGTAGAAGCGGTCGAACCAGCCGGGATCCGCGGTGAGCGGCCGGTGCGAAAACGGATCGTCGAGCGCGGTCGGCATTCGGTCAGCTCCGCTGCGCGGCGCGCGTTTCGCGCTCGACCTTCTCGGCGTTGGTGGCGCCGAGATGCTCGCGGAAGAACTCGGCCGCGCGGTGGATCGACACCGAGAGCCCCGGCTCCGAATAGAGGCCGAGCTGGTCGAAGGGCAAGAACTCGAGCCGCTTCGGTTGGTGCGCGCGCTCGTAGGCCTCGGCGACTGCCCATGCCGGGTGGACGACGTCGTAGCCGGCCGTGGTGACGATCAGCAGCGGTCGCGGCGTGATGCGGTCGACGAACGAGATCGGCGTCCAGTCCAGGATCCGCTCGAGCGACTCGAGCGTCATCGTGTCTTCCCAGGTCTTGAGTAGCTTCTTGGCGCCGGCGAAGAAGCCTACGACGGCTTCGTCCGAGGCGAGCCCGCAGAGCTCACCCGGGCGACCGCCGACCGGTATGCGCCGGCTCTTCTCACCCCGATAGCGCCGCTCGCGATCCTCCTCGAGGGCGACGAGCAGCTCGTGGAACTGATCCTCGCTACGCAAGAGCTTCACCCACCGGTAGCCGTCGACGACCGGAACCTGCGACACCACGGCCTTGACTCGACGGTCGACGGCACCGACGAACAGGACCAGGCCGCCGGCGAAGCTCGTGCCCCAGATGCCGATGCGGTCGGCGTCGACTTCGGGGCGTGACTGCAGGTAGCTGATGGCGTTGCGGTAGTCCTCCGCTTCGTTCATCGGGAACAATTGAGCGCGAGGCTCGCCTTCCGAGCGGCCGAAAGTCCGGTAGTCGATCGCCAGCGTCACGAACCCCGCGCGCGCAAACGCGCGGCCGTGCTCGACGAGCGCTTCCTTGACCACCGAGAAGCCGTGGCCGATCACCAGCCCGGGTCTCTTCGACCCCGAGCGAAGATCGTCTGGCAGATAGAGATCCGCTGCGCACTTGAGCCCTGCGCTACGAAAGAAGACTTCGGACTCCATGGACGCCCACCTCCTGGTTCACTGGGTTCGGGGACAGCATCGGTTCGCTTACCACGCTTCGGCGTCGGGCGAATACTACTTTCTGCCGTTCTGGCCCGCGACGCACGCTACGGCCCGCCGTCGGGTTGCGGCTGCGCGTGGTGTCTGCCGAAGCCTCGGCCTGCGGCTGGGCTCGGGGCTTGCGGGCTTTCGGCATGACCATCGGAGATCGCTTCGCTACAGGAGGGCGAGAGGCTCTGCGCATGCTGCTTCAGGCAATCGATGATCGCGTCGCGCCGGCTGTCGCTCGGCAGCTGCGAACAAAGAGAGAAGAACTCCTGCTTGCAGGCTTCGCCGATCCACGGCCGCTTGTAGGCCGGGGCGCCGGGGCGCGCCCTGCCGCCGGGTGCCGCGTCCGACGTCTCCGCGACCACGAGCAGGAGCGCCAACGCAGCGACAGTCGCGGATTTGTTCATTGAAATCAATGACATCGGATTGCGTACGATTCGCGTGGAGCATCGATGCCAAGCCAGTCGACTGCAAACGGTGGGCGCATCTCGAAAAACAGACAACTGTTTGACGTTCCAGCGCGTCCAATGGAGATCGGTGATAGCGTCTTTGCCCATGCGTCGACACGGTCTAGCGTCTCGAATCGCCGCGGCAGTCTGCGCGAGCGCGATCATTTCGTGCGGCGGCGGCAGCAGCGGCAACACCTGCAGCGATCCGCCGGCGGTCGCCGGCGACTGGTCAGGCACGATCTCCAACGATACGGCGGGGGGCGGCACGCTGGCACTCGCAATCGACCAGACGGGCTGCACGCTCCAGGGCACGTGGCAGGCGCAATACTCGGATCCGAGCGACGACGGCAGCGGCACCATCAGCGGAACCGCGGACGCATCCGGCATCACGCTCAACCTCCTTGCTCCGCAGGCCAGCATTTGCGGTTACAATGCGACGGTCTCGCTCAGTGATCCGGACGAGATGAGGGGGCAGTTCTCGACCGTCGGTCTGCACTGCACGGCGAGCGGCTCGTTCAACGTTCTCCGTCAGGCGACGCCGTCGCCGACGGCAGCGCCAGCGGCCACGGAGACGCCATCCCCCACGCCGACGCCTTGACGGTGCTCCCATGTTGATTTCGCTCGGCTTGGGGCGTGAACTGAACGCGGCATGCGCATGAATCGCCCACGGCCCGCGGAACTGCAGCCAGGCGATCGGCAATCCGTGCCGATTGCCAAGCCTCGCCCGTCGCGCAGCGGTTGGCTCTGGGCGGCTCTATTGCTGCTGGCGGCGATCGTAGCCTACCGGGTGCTCGCGCGCTCCGCACAAACCAAGGCGACGGAATCCGCCGCGGCGCGATCGGCGGCGCGCAGCACGCCCGTCGGCGCGGTGGCGGCCCGAAAGGGATCGATGCCGGTGGTGTTGAACGGCCTCGGCTCCGTCACCGCCTTCAACACCGTCACGGTGAAGAGCCGCGTCGACGGCCAGCTCGTGCAGGTCGCATTCCAGGAGGGCCAAGTCGTCGACGAGGGCGATCTGCTCGCCGAGATCGATCCGCGGCCGTTCGAGGTGCAGCTCGCGCAGGCCGAGGGCCAGATGGCGCGCGACCAGGCGCAGCTGCGAGGACGCGACGCGTCGACCTCGAGCGCAACCGGGACCTGCTCGACCAAGGCAGTTCATCGCCAAGCAGCAGCTCGACGCTCAGGCCGCGCTGGTCGGCCAGTTCGAGGGCGCCGTGCAAGGTCGACCAGGCGCAGATCGACCAGCGCCAAGCTGCAGCTCACCTACTCGCACGTCACCGCGCCGATCAGCGGCCGCATCGGCCTCCGCCTGGTCGACGTCGGCAACATCGTGCACGCCACCGACCCGACCGGCCTGCTCGTGATCACGCAGGTGCAGCCGATCGCCGTGCTCTTCACGATTCCCGAGGACGATCTCCGCGCCGTGCTCGCGCAAGCTGCAGCGCCGGCAGACCGCTCGCGGTCGAGGCCTACGACCGCGCCGGGCAGCACGCAAGCTCGCCGACCGGCACGCTGCTGACCGATCGACAACCAGATCGATCCGACCACCGGCACCGTCAAGCTGAAGGCCGTCTTCGCGAACGAGGACGACGCGCTCTTCCCGAACCAGTTCGTCAACGTGCGCCTGCTGCTCGACGTGCACGAAGGACGCGGCGATCGTGCCGGCGGCGGCGGTCCAGCGCGGCCCGCAGGGCACGTTCGTCTACGTCGTGAAGGCCGACCAGACCGTCGAGGTGCGGCCGGTGACGCTCGGGCCCGACGGCGGGCGGCGACGCGTCGATCGACGCCGGGCTCGCCGCCGGCGAGCAGGTCGTGGTCGACGGCGTCGGACAAGCTCCGCGCCGGCAGCGCGGTCGGTCGCGGCGCCGGAAGTCGGCGACCGCCGACGCCGGCGCCGCGCGCATGAACCTCTCGCGGCCCTTCATCCTGCGGCCGGTCGCGACCGTCGCTGCTGATGGCGGCGCTCCTGCTCGCCGGCGTCGTCGCCTACCGGCAGCTGCCGGTCTCGGCGCTGCCGCAGGTCGACTACCCGACGATCCAGGTGCGTGACGTTCTACCCGGGCGCGAGCCCCGACGTGATGGCGTCGTCGGTGACCGCGCCGCTCGAGCGCCAGTTCGGGCAGATGCCCGGGCCTGAAGCAGATGACGTCGACGAGCTCGTTCGGCAGCTCGGTCATCACGCTGCAGTTCGCGCTCGACCTCGACATCGACGTCGCCGAGCAGGAGGTGCAGGCGGCGATCAACGCCGCCGGCACGTTCCTGCCGCGCGACCTGCCGAACCCGCCGATCTACAGCAAGATCAATCCCGCCGACGCGCCGATCCTGACGCTCGCGCTGACCTCGACGACGCTGCCGCTCTCGCAAGGTCGAGGACCTCGCCGACACGCGCCTCGCGCAGAAGATCTCGCAGCTGCCCGGCGTCGGCCTCGTGAGCATCAGCGGCGGCCAGAAGCCGGCGGTGCGCGTGCAGGCGAACCCGACCGCGCTCGCCGCCTACGGCCTCAGCCTCGAGGACCTGCGCACCGGCGATCGCCGCAGGCCAACGTCAACCAGGCGAAGGGCAACTTCGACGGCCCGCAGCAGGCGTACACGATCGGCGCCAACGATCAGCTGACTGTCGAGCGACGGACTACCAGCCGCTCGTCATCGCCTACCGCAACGGCGCGCCGGTGCGGCTCGTCGGACGTCGCCGACGTCGTCGACGACGCCGAGAACGTCAAGCAGGCGGCGTGGATGAACACCGACGCCGGCGGTGATCGTGAACATCCAGCGCCAGCCCGGCGCCAACATCATCAGCGTCGTCGACCGCATCAAGGCGCTGCTGCCGCAGCTCACGGCGTCGCTGCCCGCCGGCGTGCAGCGTGACGGTCCTCACCGACCGCACCACGACGATCCGCGCCTCGGTGCACGACGTGCAGTTCGAGCTGATGCTGACGGTCGTGCTGGTCGTGATGGTGATCTTCCTCTTCCTGCGCAACGCTCTCGGCGACCGATCATCCCGAGCGTCGCCGTGCCGCTCTCGCTCGTCGGCACGTTCGGCGTCGATGTACCTGCTCGGCTTCAGCCTCAACAACCTGTCGCTGATGGCGCTCACGATCTCGACCGGCTTCGTCGTCGACGACGCGATCGTGATGATCGAGAACATCGCGCGCTACATCGAGGAGGGCGAGTCGCCGCTGCGAGGCGGCGCTCGAAGGGCGCCGAGCAGATCGGCTTCACGATCGTGTCGCTCACCGTCTCGCTGATCGCGGTGCTGATTCCGCTGCTCTTCATGGGCGACATCGTCGGCCGCCTGTTCCGCGAGTTCGCGGTCACGCTCGCGCGTCACGATCCTGATCTCGGCGGTCGTCTCGCTGACGCTCACGCCGATGATGTGCGCGCGCCTGCTGCGGCACGCGCCCGAGGCGCGAGCAGGGCCGGTTCTGCGCGCGCGTCGGAGCGGCTCTTCGACGGCGTGATCGACGCGCTACGGCGACGACGCTGCGCTGGGTGCTGCGGCACCAGACGGCGACGCTGCTGGCGTCGCCGTCGGCGACGCTGGCGGCGACGGTCGTGCTCTACGTCGTCGTGCCGAAGGGCTTCTTCCCGGTGCAGGACACCGGCGTGATCCTCGGCATCTCCGAGGCGCCCGCAGACGGTCTCGTTCGCGGCGATGGCCGAGCGCCAGCAGGCGCTCGCGCGCGGTCGATCCTGCAGGATCCCGCGGTCGAGAGCCTGTCGTCGTTCATCGGCGTCGACGGCACCAACACGACCGCCGAACAGCGGCCGCATCCAGATCAACCTGAAGCCGCTCGACGAGCGCGACGCACGAGCGCCAGCGACGATCATCCGCCGCCTGCAGCCGCGAGCTCGCCGCGGTGCAGGGCATCGACGCTCTTCATGCAGCCGGTGCAGGACCTGACCGTCGACGACCGCGTCAGCCGGACGCAGTACCAGTACAGCCTCGAGCGTCGCCGACCCGGCCGAGCTGCAGCGGCTGGGCGCCGCGGCTGATCGAGCGCCTGCGCGCGCTGCCCGAGCTGCGCGACGTCGCGAGCGACCAGCAGAACGGCGGCCTCGAGCTCGTCGCTCGGCGATCGACCGCGACACCGCGTCGCGCCTCGGCATCACGCCGCAGATGATCGACGACACGCTCTACGACGCCTTCGGCCAGCGCCAGGTCTCGACGATCTTCACGCAGCTGAACCAGTACCGCGTCGTGCTCGAGGTCGAGCCCGAGCTTCCAGCAGGGCCCCGACGCGCTCGCAGCGACATCTACGTGCGCTCGAGCGAGCGGCGCGGCAGGTGCCGCTCAGCGTCGTTCACGCACGTCGAGCCGGCGACGACGCGCGCTCGCGGTCAACCACCAGGGCCAGTTCCCGGCGGTGACGCTGTCGTTCAACCTCGCGCCCGGGCGTCTCGCTCGGCGACGCGGTCGACGCCATCGATCGGCGGCCGCGCGAGATCGGCCTGCCGCCGAGCATCCGCGCCGAGCTTCCAGGGCACCGCGCAGGCCTTCCAGGCCTCGCTCGCCAACGAGCCGCTGCTGATCCTGGCCGCGCTCGTCACCGTCTACATCGTGCTCGGCGTGCTCTACGAGAGCTACATCCACCCGATCACGATCCTCTCGACGCTGCCGTCGGCCGGCGTCGGCGCGATCCTCGCGCTGCTCGCTCTGCCGGCATCCGAGCTCAACGTGATCGCGCTGATCGGCATCATCCTGCTGATCGGCATCGTGAAGAAGAACGCGATCATGATGATCGACTTCGCGCTCGAGGCCGAGCGCAAGGAGGGCAAGTCGCCCGAGGACGCGATCTACGAGGCGTGCCTGCTGCGCTTCCGGCCGATCATGATGACGACGATGGCGGCGCTGCTCGGCGGCGCTGCCGCTCGCGCTCGGCACCGGCATCGGCTCCGAGCTCCGCCGGCCGCTCGGCATCACGATCGTCGGCGGCCTGCTGGTCGAGCCAGGTGCTGACGCTCTACACGACGCCGGTCATCTATCTCGCGTTCGACCGGCTGGCGCGCGCGCTTCGCGCGCGGCGCGCGGCGCGAGGTCGGCGTCGCGCCGGCGCAGCCGTCAGCTGGAGCGGCAGTGAACATCTCCGGCGCCCTTCATCCGGCGGCCGGTCGCGACGTCGCTGCTGACGGTGGCGCTCGCGCTCGCCGGCGCGCTCGCGCTTCCAGCTTCTGCCGGTCGCGCCGCTGCCGCAGGTCGAGTTCCCGACCATCTCAGGTCTCGCGCGTCGCTGCCCGGGCGCGAGCCCGGAGACGATGGCGTCGGCGGTCGCGACGCCGCTCGAGCGGCAGTTCGGCGCATCGCCGGCGTCACCGAGATGACGTCGACGAGCACGCTCGGCTCGACGCAGGTCACGCTGCAGTTCGACCTCAGCCGCAACATCGACGCCGCGGCGCGCGACGTCCAGGCGGCGATCAACGCCGCGCGCGGCCAGCTGCCGGCGAACCTGCCGAACAACCCGACCTACCGCAAGGTCAATCCGGCCGACGCGCCGATCCTGATCCTGGCGCTGACCTCCGACACCGTGCGACCGAGCCCGCATGTACGACGCGGCGTCGTCGATCCTGCAGCAGAAGCTCTCGCAGGTCGAAGGGCGTCGGGCAGGTGATGCGTCGGCGGCAGCTCGCTGCCGGCGGTGCGCGTCGAGCTCAACCCGACGGCGCTCAACCAAGTACGGCATCGGCCTCGACGAGGTGCGCGGCCGCGCTCGGCGCCGCCAACGCCAACCGCCCGAAGGGCGAGCTCGCCGACGGCGACCGCAGCGCTGGAAGATCGACACCACCGATCAGCTGCTGAAGGCCGACCGAGTACCGGCCGCTGATCATCGCGCTACCGCAACGGCGCCGCCGGTCCGCCTCGCCGACGTCGCCGACGTCGACGACTCGGTCGAGGACGTCCGCACCGCCGGCTTCGCCAACGGCAAGCCCGCCGTGCATGGTGATCATCTTCCGCAAGCCGGGCGCCAACATCATCGAGACCGTCGACCGCGTCGCGGGCGCTGCTGCCGCAGCTGCAGGCGTCGATTCCCGCGCGCGATCGACCTCGCGGTCGTGATCGACCGCACGCCGACGATCCGCGCCTCGGTGCACGACGTCGAGCTGACGCTGCTGATCTCGATCGTCGCTCGTGATCCTGGTGGTGTTCGTCTTCCTGCGCAACGTGCGCGCGACGCTGATCCCGAGCGTCGCCGTGCCGCTCTCGCTGATCGGCACGTTCGGCGTGATGTACCTGCTCGGCTACAGCCTCGACAACCTGTCGCTGATGGCGCTCACGATCTCGACCGGCTTCGTCGTCGACGACGCGATCGTCGTGCATCGAGAACATCACCCGCTACCTCGAGCGCGGGGATGCCGCCGCGCGAGGCGGCGCTGCGCGGCGCGCGCGAGATCGGCTTCACGGTGCTCTCGATGAGCGTGTCGCTGGTCGCGGTGTTCATCCCGATCCTGCTGATGGGCGGCATCGTCGGCCGGCTGTTCCGCGAGTTCGCGGTGACGCTGTCGGTCGCCATCGCGGTCTCGCTGGTGGTGTCGCTGACGACGACGCCGATGATGTGCGCGCATGCTCCTGCGCCGCGAGCAGGGGCGACGCCACGGCCGGCTCTATCGCGCGTCAGCGAGCGCGCCTTCGACTGGCTGCTCGCGGCGCTACGAGCGCGAGCCTGCGCTGGGTGCTGCGCCACCCGCGGCTGACGCTGGCTGGTGGCGCTCGTCACCGTGCGCGCTCAACGTCTACCTCTACGTCATCGTGCCGAAGGGCTTCTTCCCGCAGCAGGACACCGGCCGCCTGATCGGGCACCATCCAGGCCGCCCAGGACGATCTCGTTCCAGGCGATGCAGCGGAAGCTCGCGCGAGCTCGTCGACATCGTCACGGCCGATCCCGCCGTCGAGACCGTCGGTCGGCGTTCACCGGCGGCAGCAGGGGACCACGAACACGGGCCGCATGTTCGTCGCGCTGAAGCCGCTCGAGGAGCGCAACGCGACCGCCGGCGAGGTGATCGCGCGCCTGCGCGCCGAAGCTCGCGACAGTCGCCGGGCGCGACGTCTGTTCCTGCAGCCGGTGCAGGACATCCGCATCGGCGGCCGCCCGAGCAGCGCCGCTCTACCAGTTCACGCTCCAGGGCGACGACCTCGACGAGCTCGAACGAGTGGGCGCCGCAGGTGCTCGCGAAGCTCCGCACGCTGCCGCTGCTCACCGACGTCAACAGCGACCAGCAGAACGCGCGGCTTGGAAGCATCGCTGGCGATCGACCGCGACACCGCGGCGCGGCTCGGCATCACCACCGCAGATGATCGACGACGCGCTCTACGACGCCTTCGGCCAGCGCCAGGTCTCGACGATGTACACGCGGCTCGAACCAGTACCACGTCGTCATGGAGGTCGCGCCGCGCGTTCTGGCAGAGCCCGGAGACGCTGAAGCGACATCTACGTGCGCTCGACGACCGGCGCGCTGGTGCCGCTGTCGACGCTCACGCGCTATCGAGCCGAGGCACGACCGCGCTCGCGGTCAACCACCAGGGGCAGTTTCCCGCGGTCGACGCTGTCGTTCAACCTGGCGCCGGGCGTCGCGCTCGGCGACGCGGTCGACGCGATCGACGAGGCGGCCCGGCGAGATCGGCCTGCCGGCGAGCATCCACGCCGACCTTTCAGGGCACCGCGCAGGCGTTCCAGGCGTCGCTCGCCAACGAGCCGTTGCTGATCCTGGCCGCGCTGGTCACCGTCTACATCGTGCTCGGCATCCTCTACGAGAGCTACATCCATCCGATCACGATCCTCTCGACGCTGCCGTCCGCCGGCGTCGGCGCGATCCTCGCGCTGCTCGCCTGCGGCACCGACCTGAGCGTGATCGCGCTGATCGGCATCATCCTGCTGATCGGCATCGTCAAGAAGAACGCGATCATGATGATCGACTTCGCGCTCGAGGCGGAGCGGAGCGAAGGGAAGCCGCCCGAGGAGGCGATCTACGAGGCCTGCCTGCTGCGCTTCCGGCCGATCATGATGACGACGATGGCGGCGCTGCTCGGCGGGCTGCCGCTGGCGCTCGGCACCGGCACCGGCTCCGAGCTCCGCCGGCCGCTCGGCATCACGATCGTCGGCGGCCTCATGCGTCAGCCAGCTGCTGACGCTCTACACGACGCCGGTCGTGTACCTGTACCTCGACCGCCTGCGGCTCTGGTTCGCGCGCCCGCGGCGCCGTCCGGCGCGCGCCAGCCGGGTGCTCGGCGTCGAGACCTGACGTCCGGTCGACGCGGGCGATCGGGTGCTTGTCGCCGCATCCCGGTCGTGCTCTAGAGCGCTCGAGGAAACGCGATGGCTCGCACGCTCTCGCTCGCCGCGTGTCAATTCGAGATCCGGCCGGTCCGGGATTTCGAAGACTTCGCCGGCCACGTACGCACGCTTCTCGATGGCGCGAGCGGCGCGGATCTCGTGCTTTTCCCGGAGCTCTTCACGATCGAGCTCTTCACCTCGCTGCCGGGCTGGCGCGAGACTCCGCTCGCCGAGCTTCCGCGCATCGACCAATACACGCGCGACTACCGCGATCTGTTCGTCGCCGAGGCGCGGACGCGCGGCCAGGTGATCCTCGCCGGTTCGCATCTGGTCCAGGCCGCCGGCCGTCCGCTCAACGTCGCTCACCTGTTCGAGCCGAGCGGTCGCGTCCACGTGCACGCCAAGACGCACATCTTCCCGGCGGAATCGGCCTGGGGGAGCGGCGAGGGGGACGCGCTCGAACCGGTCGATCTCGGCTTCGCGCACGTCGGCGTCGCCATCTGCTACGAGGCGGAGATCCCGGAGTGCGCTTCGAGCTACGCCGAGCGAGGCGTCGAGGTCGTTCTCTGCCCGTCGTTCACGCTGACGGAGCACGGCTTCTGGCGGGTGCGGCACTGCGCGCAGGCGCGCGCGATCGAGAACCAGGTCTACGTGGCGCATTGCTGCGCGATCGGCGCCCCGGGCGCGCCGCTGCCGGGCGGATGGGGACGGAGCTCGATCCTCTCGCCGTGCGACGTCCCCTGGCCCGCGAACGGGGTGCTCGCAGAAGCGGAGCCGAACCGAGAGAGCGTGATCCGCGCGGAGCTCGACCTCGACGCGCTGTTCGCCAACCGGCAGACGGGCGCGGCGCCCACGTTCCGCGACCGGCGCCGGCGTGCGGAGCTGTATCGGCATTGGCCCTCGCACCTCGGGCGAAAGGAGGCAGAACCGTGACGGCGTCGAATCGGCGACTCTCCTGCGCGGTGACCTTCGACTTCGATGCCATGTCGGTGTGGATCGGGTCGATGAAATCGCAGAACCCGAGCATGATCTCGCGCGGTGAGTTCGGCGCGGTGGCCGCCGTGCGGATCCTGGAATTTCTCCGGCGCCGGCGGCTGCGCACCAGCTGGTGCGTGCCGGGCCACACCGCGCTCGCGTATCCCGACATCGTTCGGCGCATCCGCGACGAAGGGCACGAGATCGTCCACCACGGATGGGTGCACGAGAACCCGGCGAGCTTCGACGAAGCCGGCGAGCGGCGGGTTCTCGAGCGCGGATTGGAGGCGCTCGAGAAGGTCGGCGGCGAGCGGCCGCGAGGGTACCGATCCCCCGCGTGGGACCTGAGCCCGCGTACCCCCGACCTGCTGCTCGAGTACGGCTTCGAGTACGACTCGAGCTGCATGGGCAGCGACTTCCATCCTTACTACTTGCGGAGAGGAGACCGCTGGTCGCTCGACGGCCCGTACGTCTTCGGCGAGTCGACCCGGCTGGTCGAGCTGCCCGTCACTTGGGGCCTCGACGACTTCCCGCCGTTCGAGTTCATCCTCGGCAGCAACACGGGCCTTTCGGCGCCCTCGGCGGTGGAGGAGATCTGGCGAGGTGACTTCGACTTCGCGTACGCGAACTGTCACGGAGGCCTCTTCAATCTGACGCTGCACCCTCAGGTGATCGGACGCGGGCACCGGATGTTGATGCTCGAGCGGCTCATCAGCCACTTCGAAAACCAGGAAGGCGTAGTCTTCGAGCCGCTCGGCGACTACGCGCGACGCTGGCGCGAGGAGAACCCGCTCGAGACGTGGAAGAAGGCGAATCCCGCATTCGTCGGACCGCGCTGAGGCTACGGCGGTCATGGAGCACGACATCCGCGTCCTCGATTCGACGATGCACCACGTCGAGACTGGCGGCGGCGATCCGATCGTCTTCCTGCACGGCAATCCGACGTCTTCCTATCTCTGGCGAAACGTGATTCCTCCGCTGGCCGTCGAAGGTCGCTGCTTGGCGCCCGACCTGATCGGCATGGGAAAGTCGGGCAAGCCCGACATCGCCTATCACCTGCTCGACCACGCCCGGTATCTCGACGCGTGGTTCGACGCGCTCGATCTCTCTCGAGTCACGCTGGTCCTGCACGACTGGGGCTCGGCACTCGGCATCTACTGGGCGCGGCGCCATCCGGACCGCGTCGCCGGCATCGCGATGATGGAAGCGATCGTCGAATCGATCGGCTGGGACGCCTTCCCGAAGGACTTCGTGCCGCTGTTCCAGGCCTTCCGCACCGCGGGCGCCGGCGAGAAGCTGGTCATCGAGGAAAACCGATTCATCGAGAGCGTGCTGCCGGGCGCGATCCTGCGGAAGCTGAGCTCCGAGGAGATGGACGCCTATCGAGAGCCGTTCCGCGAGCCGAAGAGCCGACGGCCGGTGCTGGCGTGGCCGCGGCAGCTGCCGATCGCCGGCGAGCCCAAGGACGTGATCGAGATCATCGAGGCCGGGACGCGCTGGCTCGGCGAGCATCCGATGCCGAAGCTGCTTCTCACCTTCGATCCCGGCGTGCTGATCAGCGAGCGCGCCGCGGCGTGGTGCGCAAGCCGCATGAAGAACCTCGAAATTCGCAAGATCGGCCCCGGCCTCCACTACGTGCAGGAAGATCACCCGCGCGAGATCGCCGAGGCGGTGCGCGACTGGCGGCGCCAGTGCGTCGTCCGCGCCGCCTGAAGCCAAGTTCCCTCGGTCAGGCCCGAGCGCGCCGGCGGCGGTATTGCTCGACCATGTAGGCGCCCGCGGCGACCGAGCCGCCGTCGATCACGAGCACCGCTCCCGAGACGTAGGCGGCCTCCGGCGAGGCGAGGAACAGCACCGCGTGAGCGACCTCGTCCACCGTGCCGAGGCGGCGGGCGGGGATGTGATTGGCGCGCTCCTCGAGCGCTTCCTTCGTCCACGCCTTGCGCAGCAGCTCGGTGTCGATCGGCCCGGGCGCCACCGCGTTGGCGGTGATGCCGTGCTCGGCGAGCTCGAACGCCATCGCGCGCGTCAGGCCCATCATTCCCGCCTTGGCGGCGCCGTACGGGGCGAGGTCGATGGGACCCATCAGGCCGGCGACCGAGGCGATGGTGACGATTCGCCCGTAGCGGCGCTTCGCCATGTCGCGCGCGGCGGCCTGCGAGCAGTAGAAAGTGCCGAAGAGATGCGTGCGAAGATGGTTCTCCCAGTTCTCGGGGGTGATCTCGAGGAAGGGCTGCGCCTTGGCGATCCCCGCGTCGTTCACCAGCACGTCGATCTTGCCGAGCGCGCCGACGGCGTCCGACACGAGCTTCTGCACCGCGGCGTGATTGCCGACGTCGCAGACGCCGGCGAACGAGCGCCGTCCGAGGCTCCGGACCTCGGCGGCGGTCTTCTCGGCGTTCTCGCCGTCGAGATCGGCGATGGCGACGTCGGCTCCTTCGCGCGCCAGTGCGAGCGCGATCGTCTTGCCGATGCCGCGCGCCGCGCCGGTGACGAGTGCGACTTGGCCGTCGAACTTCATGATGGGCTCCTTACTCGGTCGCCACCTCGAGCCGCTCGAGGGTGCGCATGAGGATCGTCCGGCGCCAGCGCGGCGCCTCGTCGACCACGCGCAGCCGGGGCATCCGCTCGAGCAGCCGCGTGAGCGCGATCTGCGATTCGAGGCGCGCCAGCGGCGCCCCGAGACAGTGATGGATTCCGTATCCGAAGCCGTAGTGATCGTTGTCGTCTCGCGTCGCATCGAAGCGATCGGGGTCCGCGAAGCGCGCCGGGTCGCGGTTGGCGGCGGCCTGGACGAGAAAGACGCGCTGCCCCGAACGGATCGTCCGGCCGCGCATCTCGAAATCCGCCGTGGCGATCCGCACCATGAGCTTCGTCGGCCCCTCGAAACGCAGCGCTTCCTCGACGGCGGAGGGAACGAGCGCCGGCTCGCGGCGCAATCTCTCCCGCTCGGCCGGGAAGCGGGAAAGCGAGAGAATCGCGCTGGCGATCAGGTTGGCCGTGGTCTCGTGGCCGGCGAAGAGAAGAAAGCCGCACGTAGCGACTACCTCGTCATCCGACAGCGTTTCGCCCGTTTCCTCGGCGCGCGCGAGATCGCCGAGCAGCGTCGGGGCATTCTCCTCCCTCGCTCGCGCCAGCAGCTCTCGGAAGTAGGTTTCGAGCTCGACGACGCCGTTCACGCCGAGCTCGCGCCGGTCGGGTCGACCCGAGCCGAAGATGAACGTCGCGACGTCGTCCGACCAGCCGCGGAAGCGCTGCTGGTCCGCCGGCGGCACGCCGATCACGTTGGCGATCACGGTCGAAGCGAGCGGGTAGGCGAACGTCGCCACGAAGTCGGCGCGGCCCGCCGCTTCGAGCCGATCGAGAAGCTCGTCGACGACGCGCGTGATCATCGCCCGCAGGCTCTCGACGGCGCGCACCGCGAACGCCGCACGCGCCAGCCGGCGCAAATGCGCGTGCTCGGGCGGATCTTTGAACACCATCCAATTCGCCAGCGAGCGCCAGATCGGCTCGAAGGCCGCTTGCTCCTCCTCCGTCGGCTCGTACGGCAGGAGCGAGCTGACTCGTGACGAGGAGAGGCGCTGATCCCGAAACGCGGCGCCGACGTCGTCGTGGCGGGTGAGCAGCCACCCGCGGTGAATCTCGCTCCAGTGAACGGGGTCGCTCGCCCGGAGCTGGTGAAAATAGGGATGCGGGTCCTGGACGATCTCCGGAGCGAGTAGGCTCCGGTCCTCGACCACGCGGGTCACGCCGTGTGCCCTCGTCTCGCAGCTTCGAACCCGGGTTTCACGGCGGCCCTCCCTTCGCGCGATCCGCGACGGCTCGAAACCGGCGCCGGGCCGTGCTACCGACCGACCGGTAGCTAGTCGAGTCGTGCCGGCCGTGTCAACGTGATGGATTTCCAGCTCTCCGACGAGCAGGCGATGATCCAGCGGACGGCGCGGCGGATCTTCGCGGACACCTGCCCGAGACAGGAAGTTCGCCGACTCGACGCCGCCGACGAGTTCCCTGCGGCCGTGGTGAAAGCGCTCGGCGACGGCGGGTTGCTCGGCCTGACGATCGACCCGCGATACGGCGGCGGCGGTCCCGAGACGCTCGGTGCACTGCTCGTGATCGAGGAAGCCGCGCGCGCGTCGGGCGCGATCGGCTTCGCGGTGACGCTGTTTCTTTCGTACGGCGGGCAGATCTTCGGCCCGCTCGGATCCGAGCGGCAGCGGGAGCGATTCCTGCCGCGGATCGCCCGCGGAGAATGCGTGGTGGCGCTCGCGCTCACCGAGCCCGGCGCCGGCTCCGACCTGGCCGCGATCCGCACGACGGCGACGCTCGGGGGCGGGGAGCTCGTGCTCCGCGGCGAGAAGACGTTCATCACTTCGGCCGACGTCGCGGACGTGCTCGTCGTGCTCGCGCGCAGCGACGCGGCGGCTTCGCGCGCCGGCGGATTCTCGTTCGTGGTCGTCGACGCGAAGCAGCCCGGGATCTCGGTCTCGCGGATCGAGAAGCTCGGCTACAAGGGGTCGAGCATCTGCTCCGTACACTTCGACGACGTTCGCGTCGGCGCCGAGGACGTGCTCGGCGGCGCCGCAGCCGCGGGATCGGGCTGGCGGCAGTTGATGGCGATCTTGGACGTCGAGCATCTCGAGCTCGCCGCGAACTCGCTCGGCGTGGCCGGCGCGGCATTCGACGAGGCGCTGGCGTACGCCAAGCAGCGCGAGCAGTTCGGCAAGCGGATCGGCGAGTTCCAGTCGATCAGTCATTTGCTCGCCGAGCTCGATGCGGAGATCCATGCCGCGCGCCTCGTCCTCTGGCATGCCGCGTGGCTCTACGACGCCGGCCGGCCGTGCGGCCGGGAGGGTGCGATCGCCAAGGTGCTGGCGAGCGAGGCGGCCAAGAAGGCCGCGCTCGCCTGTCTGCAGATCCATGGCGGATCGGGCTACACGATGGAGCTCGACGTCCAGCGCTACGTGCGCGACGCGCTGCTGCTGACGATCGGCGGCGGCACGACGCAGGTCCAGCGCAACGTCATCGCCAAACATCTCGGGCTTCGCGGCGGGTAGCGCGTGGTTCTCGAGGGCGGGCCGCCGCCCTCGGGCTCCAGTGGACTAGCCGCGCCTCGCCGGCCGGCGAAGCGGCTCGCCGGAGCGAGACGCGGCCTCGGTCTGCGGGTCGAGCACGAGCCCAAGGCCATCCGCCAAACGCGTGAGGTAGTTGAAGACGCCGACGATATGGGCGACCTCGAGACACGCGCGGTCGTCGAATCCGAGATCGCGCAGCGGCTGCCAGTCGCTCGCGCTCATGCGTGTCGGGGTGCCCGAGAGCCTCTCCGAGATCGTGCAGAGCGCGCGGTCGCGCGCCGACAGAGCGACCTCTCGCCAGCGCTTGTGTTTGATCGCTTCCACGAGCGCCACATCGCCGTGTTCCGCACGCAGAAACTCTGCGTGTGACTGCGTTCAATAGTGACAGTCCTGGGCAGCCGCGGCGACGGCGGCGACCATCTCCCGCTCGGCGCGGCTGAGCGCTCCTTCGGTGAACATGATCTGGTTGAAGAGGGCGGCGAACAGCGGCCCGATCGAGTCATGCGCGGCGATCAGCCGTCCCATGGCCGCCACGAAGCCGAAGTTGTACGGGTGATTTTCGAACAGTGGCGCGAGAGACTGCGCGTCGGGCAACTGCACCCAAGCGTCCGCTCTCTCCTTCGTCGTGCTCATGGTGTTTCCTCAGGCCAGCTCTACCTTCACCGGCACGCCGCGGCTGAGCGTGTGACCGACGGGGGAAGAGCCGACCACCTTCTGATGGAGAGCCTGGATCTGCTCGGGTGTGGCGTCGGCGTCGAGATGGACGCCCACACGAATCGATTCGTATCCCGCGTTGTCGCCGCCGAGACCGAGGAACGTGTGCAGATCGATCGCGCCTTCGAGGTCGATCCTCAGCGACCGAATCTCGATGCCTGCGACCGAAGCGTTGGCGGCGTAGCCTACGGCGAGGCAGTTGCCGAGCGCGGCAAGCAGCTGTTCGACCGGGTTCGGCGCCGTGTTGGTTCCGCCGAGGCCGGCAGGCTCGTCGGAGCGCGCGGGAGCGAAATCGCGGCTACGCGAGTCGGAGCGAAAGCCGCCCGTCCAGCGCACCTCGGCCTTCCACTGCGTCTTGGCGCTCTGCGGCTCCTGGCGGATCTTTTCCACCAGCGTGCCGATCGATTCGAGATCGACCTGGTTCAGCTTGTCCTTTGGTCCTTGACTCATGAGACCTCCCTCTCAGCGCGTCTTGCTGTGTTTGCGCGCGAGGAAGCGCGCCATGATCGCTTGCGGCTCGCCGCTCGCATAGCTCGCCTCCATGCCGCGGACGACGGCGCGAAAAGCCTCCTCGAAGCCCCGCAGCGCGAGCTCGCGGAAGCGCGCCTTGGTGGCGCGAAACGCCATCGGCGCTTTGCTCGCCAGCTCTCTCGCTCGCGCGAACGCCCGCGGCAGGAGCTCCGCAGGGTCGACCACGTCGTTCAGCAGGCCGAGCCGGCGGCATTCGTCCGCCTCCATCATTCGGCCTGTGTACGACAGTTCCTGGTTCAAGGACCAGGGAAGATAGCAGCGTCATCAGATACGAGCCCATGATGCTGGGTATACCGGCGTTGATCTCGGGTTGTGCCATGCGCGCGCCGGGGTGCCCGACGCGCCAGTCCGCCATCAGCGCGATCTGGTAGCCGGCGCCGGCGGCCGTGCCGTTCACGGCGGCGACGACCGGTTTGTCGACGAGGATGACCTGCCGGTAGCAGTCCGCCACCGCGCGGTACCAGGGCTCGATGTCGGCGACCGCGAATCGGGAAACCTCCTCCAGGTCGGCTCCCGCCGAGAACGCTCTGCCGCGGCCGGTGAGGACCACCGCTTTGACGGAGGGGTCCTTCTCCGCCGCCCGCAGGCCCGCGACGACGTCCTCGGCGAGGGCACGGTTGACGGCGTTGAGCGACGCCGGCCGATCGAAGGTAATGAGGCGGATTCCGTCGTCGTCGTCGACGGCTACCGTCTTCGGTCTTCCTTCGTCCATGGGGCTCTCCGTGGCCGCGAACCATAGCGATTTCGGCGCCCGGTAACGAGCGGAAGCGGCTCTTGTACGAGCCGAACCCCTGTGCCATTCCCCGCCGAGTCACCCCGAACGCCATGGACGACATCGAAGAGCTGCGGCGCATCCTCAAACAGAACCACACGATCGCGGTCGTCGGGCTCTCGGCTCAGTGGTTTCGACCGAGCTTCTTCGCTGCCAAGTATCTCCAGGAGCATGGCTACCGCGTAATTCCCGTCAATCCGGCGTACCCCGAAGTGCTCGGCGAGAAGTGCTATGCGAGCCTCCGCGAGATCCCCGAAAAGGTCGACGTCGTCGACGTGTTCCGCAAGCCCGAAGACGTTCCGCCGATCGCCGAGGAGGCGATCGCGATCGGCGCGAAAGTCCTGTGGATGCAGCTCGGCATCGTCCATGAAAGCGCGGCACGCCAAGCGAGCGCAGCCGGTCTCGACGTGGTGATGAACCGGTGCATGAAGATCGAGCACGCGCGGCTGTTCGGCGGGCTCGGGTTCGTCGGCGTGTACACGGGCGTGATCTCCTCGAAGCGCCCGCACTGGCTGCCGCTCTAGGCACATCGATGTCGGACCGGAAATTCGGCTTCGAGACGCTTTGCCTCCACGCGGGGACGCAGCCGGATCCGACGACGGGCTCGCGCGCCGCGCCGATCTACCAGACCACGTCCTACGTCTTCGACAGCGCCGACCACGCCGCGAGCCTCTTCAACCTGCAGACCTTCGGCAACATCTACACGCGGATCATGAACCCGACCAACGCCGCCTTCGAGGAGCGCATGGCCGCGCTCGAGGGCGGCCGCGGCGCGCTCGCCCTCGCCACCGGGCAGGCGGCGCAGATGGTGGCGCTCTTGACGCTGCTCGAGGCCGGCGACGAGCTCGTCTCCGCCTCCACGCTCTACGGCGGAACTTACTCGCAGTTCGACGTCAGCTTCCGCAGGCTCGGCATCGAGACGAAGTTCGTCGATCCCGACGACCCCGAGAACTTCCGCCGCGCGATCGGACCGAAGACCAAGGCGATCTTTGCCGAGACGATCGGCAACCCCGTCATCAACGTGCTCGACATCGAGCGGGTGGCGGCGATCGCGCACGAGGCGGGCATCCCGCTCGTCGTCGACAACACTTTCGCCACGCCGTGCCTCTGCCGGCCGATCGAGCACGGCGCCGACATCGTCGTGCACTCCGCCACCAAGTTCATCGGCGGTCACGGCACCTCGATCGGCGGCGTCATCGTCGAGTCGGGCAAGTTTCCCTGGGACAACGGCCGCTTCCCGATGATGACCGAGCCGTCGAAGGGCTACCACGGCGTGCGCTTCTACGAGACCTTCGGCGACTTCGGCTGCATCATGAAGGCGCGTGTCGAGACGCTGCGCACGCTCGGCCCGGCGCTCAGTCCCTTCAACGCGTTCCTCTTCTTGCAGGGGCTCGAGACGCTGCCGCTGCGCATGGAACGGCACTGCGCCAACGCGCTGGCGATCGCGCGCTTCCTGAAGGAGCATCCGGCGGTCGCCTGGGTGAACTATCCGGGGCTGCCCGACAGCCCGTATCACGCGCTGGCGCGGAAGTACTTGCCGCGGGGCGCGGGGTCGATCTTCACCTTCGGCATCCGCGGCGGCATGCCGGCCGGCGTCCGCTTCATCGAGAGCGTGCAGGTGTTCTCCCATCTCGCCAACGTCGGCGACGCGAAGAGCCTGGTCATCCATCCGGCATCGACCACGCACCGCCAACTGTCGGAGGAAGAGCAGATCGCGGCGGGCGTGGCCCCGGACATGATCCGTCTCTCGATCGGCCTCGAGACCCTCGACGATCTCCTCTGGGACATCGGTCAGGCGCTCGAGAAGTCGCAGCGATGAAGCCCGCGAGTCGAGAAGCCGACGCGCCCGGCGAGGCGCCGGTCGTCATCGTCGAAGAAGGATCCGTCGGCATCGTCGCGACGCGATCGCTGACCCTCGACGACGGCATCCGACTCGATGCCGGTGCGCACCTGGCGCCGATCACCGTCGCTTACGAAACCTACGGCGAGCTCAACGCTGCGGCGGACAACGTGGTCCTCGTCGAGCACGCGCTGACCGCCAGCGCGCACGCGGCCGGGACGCCATCACGCCGGCGACCGCGCACCCGGCTGGTGGGACGTGATGATCGGCCCCGGACGCGCGTTCGACACCACGAAGTACTTCGTCGTCTGCTCGAATCTGCTCGGCAGCTGCTACGGCACGACGGGACCGTCGTCGACGAACCCGGCGACCGCCAGGCCGTACGCTCTGGCGTTTCCGCGCGTCACGGTCGGCGACATGGTGGCGTGCAGCGCGAGCTTCGTCCGGCGGCTCGGCGTCCGCCGTCTGCGAACGGTGGTCGGCGGCTCGATGGGCGGCATGCAGGCGATCGAGTGGGCGCTTCGCTACCCGGATCTCGTCGAGTCGATGATCCTCGTCGCGACCGCGGCGCGGGCGACGCCGCAGTCGATCGCGATCCACAAGGTCGGGATCGAAGCGATCCTCGGCGACGCCGAATTTTCGCGGCGGCGACTACTACGGCAAGGGCCGCCCGTTCACGGTCTGGCGATCGCACGCATGCTCGGCCACGTCACGTATCTGAGCGACGGCTGGCTCTGGAAGAAGTTCGGGCGACGGCGCACGCCGGCGGACGATGCGGGCGGCTTACGCACGCTCTTCGAGATCGAGAGCTACCTCGAGCATCAGGGCGGCAAGTTCGTCGAGCGCTTCGACGCCAACAGCTACCTCTATCTACTGCGCGCGATCGACCTCTACGACGCCGGGCGGACGGATACGCGAGACCTCGCCGATTCGTTCCGGCGGATCCGCTGCCGTCAGGTTCTCTTCGTGTCGTTCTCCAGCGACTGGCTCTACCCCGTCTACCAGTCACGCGAGCTGGCGGAAGCGCTGCGCGCGAACCGGATCGACGTCCGCAGCCACGAGATCGAATCGGATTACGGACACGACTCGTTTCTCCTCGAGCACGAAAAACTGACGCCGCTGTTTCGCGGCACGCTCGCGGGATAGCGGCCGTCATCGTTCGAAGGTCGGCCGGATCCGTCCGGCTTTTCTCGCTCTTCGAGATTCTTCTCGAACTCCTGCACGTACAAGTGATCGAGCATCTGCGTGGTGAGCACGAACACCAGCCAGGAATTGAGCACGCGCTTCACTCCACAATCGAAGAATATCAACGCACAGAGCAGTCGTATGAAGCGTAGCGTCCTCAGGCTGAATATGCCGCTGCGATGGATGGCGTCGGCGGACAAGTGCCGATCGATGAGCTCGTCCAGCTTTGCGTCGCGACCCTGTCGGATCCAGAGCGGCGGCGCGGCGTAAGGCCACTTCCGTCGGTTGTAGATGTCGTCCGTGACGTCGTGCTTGAAGGCTTCGCGCAGCACGTATTTCTCGACGCCGTCGTGGATCTTCAGATGATCGGGGATACGGCGAGCGTTTTCGAAGAGATGATGATCCAGGAAGGGCGTACGGCCTTCTATGGAGTGAGCCATTTCGGCTCGATCCCCGAGCATGCTGAGGATGAAATGCGGCAGCAAGTTCTTCATCCAGACGTACTGCATGCTGCGAAACGTGGACAACCCTTCGAGCTGTGCGCGCTCGAGACGCCCCTTCAACACGTCGAAGGGGTGCTCTCTCCGCAGTCGATCGCGGTGCCGCGCATGGAAAAACCCTCGGAGGATGCGTTGCACCACACTCGACAGCCAGAATTGGAACTTGGGTTCCGGCTCCGTGCCCAGGGCGTCGCGGAACTGTCGGGCTACGGCGCCGGCCTTTTGTGACGTTTGCTTCCGTGCGCGTTTCGCGACGCTGGTGAATTCACGGTAACCGAGGAAGACCTCGTCGGATCCTTCACCCGTGAGCACGACGGTCACGTGCTTCTTTGCCAATGCGGACAGCATGTACTTCCCGACACCGTGAAAGTTGAGAAAAGGTAGTTCGCTGGCCCAAATGGAACCCTCCGTGTTTTCCAGCAGGACGTGCTGGTCGCATTTGACGGAGTGGAATTCAGCGCCGATCGCGTCTGCCAGATTCTTCGCCAATTGGTATTCGTCGAAGCGAGGGGCATCCGGAAAGGCGACCGTGAAGGCTTTGATCCGCTCCGGAAACTGTCGAGCTACGGTGGCGGCGACGATGGCGGAATCGATGCCGCCGCTGAGATACACTCCTACCGGCACGTCGGCGCGCAGGCGCAGACGAATGGCTTCCTCCACCGACTCGCGCACCACGGCCATCGCGGCCGCTTCGTCCTGCAACATTACCGACGGCTCTGGCGGCGCCAAATCCAAATCCCAGTACTGGACGCATTCATGAGAGCCCGTCTTGAGATCCACCCGCAACAGGCAAGCGGGCGCCACGACCTCGACGCCCTGAAATATGGAATCAGGCATGACCGAGGAAAGGATGTTGCGAAGAGCACAGACGTCGATGCGCGCTTCCAGCGCCCCGGTGGCAAACAACGCCTTTGCCTCCGAGGCGAAGAGATAGGCCCCACCCTGTTTGTTGAAGTAGAGAGGCTTGATGCCGAAACGATCCCGTACGGCCAGCAGTTCCTGCCTCTCCTTGTCGTAAAGCAGGAAAGCAAATTCTCCACGCAGGTGCTTCACGAAATCGAGGCCGTATTGTTGGTAGAGATGGATGATCACTTCGGAATCGCTGTGTGTGGCGAACCGATGCCCCTTGCCCTGCAAGTCCGTGCGGATGCGCTCGAAGTCGTAGATCTCGCCATTGCAAACGAGAACCAGATCGCCGTCCTCCGAGTAGAGGGGTTGCTGACCGTAGTGCAGATCGATCACGGAGAGGCGAGCGTGGCCCAGCCCAAGCCGAGCATCGTCGTCGAGGTACACGCCGCGGCCGTCCGGCCCGCGGTGGTGCATGGCGTCAATGGCGCGTCGCAGCGACCGTTCCGAAATGGAATGTCCTGCGAAACCAACGATGCCGCACATGGGGAGCCCTCGATATTGACGGGGGCATGAGGCGCCGGTCAAGGCTCAGTTTGCCGTGGTCAAGGCATCGAGTCGCCGCTGCAGGAAGCGGCGCTCCGCGGGGTTTGTGACGAGAGCCAGCGCGGAGCGGTAGGCGGCGGTCGCCTCCCTCGTGCGGCCGAGACGGCGGAGGAGATCCGCGCGGGCGGCGGGCAGGAGGTGATAGCCGGAGAGCTCGCCGCGAGCGGACAGCGAGTCGAGCAGGCGCAGGCCCGCTTCCGGTCCGTCGCTCATCGCCACGGCGACGGCGTGATTGAGCTCGACGACCGGCGACGGGAAGCGCGCGAGGAGCAGGGCGTAGAGGGCGGTGATCTGCCGCCAGTCGGTATCGGCGGCTCGCGCGGCTCGGGCATGCACGGCGGCGATGGCGCCCTGGAGAGCGTAGGGGCCCGGCGAGCCGCGGCGCAGCGAACGTTCGACGAGCGCGAGGCCCTCGGCGATCTCCGCGTGATCCCAGCGGGAACGGTCTTGATCCTCGAGCAGCACCAGGTCACCTTCCGGCGTCGCCCGCGCCTCGCGGCGGGAGTCGTGGAGCAAGAGGAGAGCTAGCAGCGCGGGAGGTTCGTCCCGGTCAGGCAGCAAGGTATCGAGGAGCCGCGCGAGGCGTATCGCCTCCGCGCAGAGGTCTCGCCGCACGAGCGCATCTCCGGCGGTCGTCGCGTATCCCTCGTTGAAGACGAGGTACACCGTGGTCATCACGGCCTCGAGGCGCTCGGGCAACAGCTCGACGGCGGGCACTTGGTAGGGAATCCCTGCCTGGCGAATCTTCTGCTTCGCCCTCACCAGCCGCTGCGCCATCGTCGTCGTCGGCACCAGGAAGGCGCGTGCGATCTCCTCCGTGGAGAGCCCGCAAAGCGTCCGCAGCGTCAGCGCGACCTGAGCCTCCGTGGCGAAGGAGGGGTGACAGCAAGTGAAGATGAGGCGCAATCGGTCGTCTCGCACCGCGTGGTCCTCCGCTTCGCCTTGCGGTCGCTCGAGCGCCTGCAGCGCCGAAAGCTCCTCGATCTTCTCGGCGAAGCGCGCGCGCCGCCGCAAGCGATCGATCGCCTTGTGCCGCGCCGCTTGAACGAGCCAGGCGCGAGGATTGTGCGGCAGCTCCGTCGTCGGCCATTGCTCGAGAGCGGCGGCGAACGCCTCCTGAACCACCTCCTCGGCGAGGTCGAAGTCGCCGAGGAGGCGGATCAGCGTCGCGAGGATGCGCCCCGATTCCGCGCGATAGAGTCGGCCGACGGAGCCGGCGATCGCCGATGAAGCTACATCGACAATACCGGTCTCACCTCGATCGAGCCGATCCGCGCGCTCGGTACGCGCGCCGCGATCGCGCATGCCTCGTCCAGATCCTTCGCCTCGATCAAGTAGTACCCGCCGAGCTGCTCCCGCGTCTCGGCGAACGGCCCATCGGTCGTACCGACCTTGCCGCTGCGCGACCGCACCGTCGTCGCCGAGCCGCTCGGCTGCAGCGGGGCGCCGGCCTTGAAGTTGCCGCTCTTCACGATCGACTCGGTGAAGGCGCGGTACTCGGCAAACATCTTTCCGTTCTGGAACTCCGGCAGCGCGGCCCGTTCCTTCTCGTTCTGGTAGATCAACAGCATGTATTCCATGGTTCGCCTCCTTGCCCCCTAGTCGAACGAGCGGAGCCGAAATCGACAGCGACGGGGACGTTCCTACTTTTCTTACGTTTCACAAGAAGCAGTAACGTAAGAAAAGTAGGAACGTCCCCTATCGTCCCTTGAAAACCGGCTCACGCTTCTCGACGAAGGCGCGGGCCGCCTCGCGATGGTCCTCGGTCAGGCCGGTATGGATGTGGTGTGTGGCCTCGAGGTCGAGGCAGTCGTCCACCTCGCCCGCGGCCGCCCGGTTGAAGTTCTCCTTCATGTAGCGGTAGGCGATTCGCGGTCCGTTCGCTAGCCGCCTGGCGACCTCCAGGGTGCGCGCCGCGAGCTGGTCGGCGGGCACGACCCAATTCACCAGGCCGAGGCGTTGCGCCTCCTTCATGTCGATGCGGTCGGAGAGGAAGTAGAGCTCGCGCGCCTTGGCGGCGCCGACGAGGCGACTGAGAAAGTAGGTCCCGCCGTAGTCGCCAGAGAAGCCGACCCTGGCGAATGCCGTCGTCATCACCGCATTCTCCGCGGCGATCCGTAGATCGCAGGCGAGCGCGAGCGACAGCCCGGCGCCGGCGGCGGCGCCGGGAAGCGAAGCGATGGTCGGCTTCGGCATCTTGTAGAGCCGTCCCGCGGTCGCCCGCTGGCTGATGCGTTGCATGTGGATCTGTTGGTCGATGCCGGACGAAGCACCCCCGCCCCGCGAGCTTTCGGCCATGCCTTTGACGTCGCCGCCGGCGCAGAAGGCGCCGCCCGCTCCGGTGAGGACGATGCAGCCGATCTCGGGATCGACCTCGCAGCCGAGGAGCGTCGCCGCGAGCCCGGCGAGCATCCCGCCGGAGAGCGCGTTTCGCCGGTCGGGACGATTCATCGTCAGGATGGCGACTCCGTCGTCGGCTTCGCCGATGAGGTCGGGAGTTCCGGTTTCGAACGTTCGCTTGGCCATGGCCTCCTCCTATTCTTCGAATGCGATCGTGCCCGCCGCGCGGAGCTCGGCGATCTCCTCGTCGGAGAACCCCAGTTCGCCGAGCACGCTCGCGGTGTGTTCTCCGAGTCGCGGCGCGCCACGCGCGGTCGCGCATGGCGTACCCGAGAAGCGCGCCGCCGGCCTCGCCTGCCGAAGCCTTCCCGCTTGGGGATGATCCGTCTCGCACACGCTGTCGTTCTCGACGATCTGCGGGTGACGGATCACCTGAGCACGGCTAAGGACCGGTGCGCAGGGAACACCCTCCGCTTCGAGCCGCGCGAGCCACTCCGCGGAGCTTCGCGTGCGCAACACCTCTTGGATCATCTCCAGGCGCACGTCGATGTTGTGCTGGCGGAGCGCCGGCGTGCGGAAGCGCTCGTCGGCGAGCCATTGCGGACGATCGAGCGCGCGGGCGAGCGCTTGCCATTCGCGATCGGTCTGGACCGCCACGCTGAGGTGGCCGTCACGGGTCTCGTAGATCAAGTCGATGAAGCTCGCGGCTTCCGCTTGCGGCAGCTCGGCGCCGACGAACGTCTGGCTCGCCATGTCGGACGACCAGAGAAACGCCATCAGCGCGTCGAGCATCGACACGCGTACGTGCTGTCCGCCGGCGCCGCGCTCGCGGGCCGCCAAGGCCGCGGTGATCGCCTGCGCGGCGGTCACGGCGGTGAGCTTGTCCGCGAGAATCGTGCGCACCAGCCGGGGCCTCGACTCGTCGGAGCCCCCTTGGACCGTGGCGAGCCCGGAGAACGCCTGCACCAGCGGATCGTAGGCGGGCTTGGTCGCCATCGGCCCTTTTTCGCCGAAGCCGCTGATCGAGACGTAGATGATCTGGGGCGCGACCCTGCGTAGCGCCTCCTCCCCGAGGCCCATGCGGTCGGCGACGCCGGGGCGGAAGTTCTGCACGAAGACGTCGGCGCCCGCGACGAGCCGCATCAGCACCGCGCGCCCGCGCTCGTGCTTGAGGTCGATGGCGACCGAGCGCTTGTTGCGATTGTTGTTGAGGAACACCGCAGGCAAGTCGCCGCGCCGGTTCGGCGATGCGCGCGTATGATCACCGCCCGCGGGATTCTCGACCTTGATCACGTCCGCGCCCTGATCGGCGAGGATCTGCGTGGCGAGCGGGCCGGAGATCATCGCCGTCACGTCGATGATTCGATAGCCGCTGAGGGGCCCGCCGTCGACCATGGTCGGGTATCCTACATCAATCCCCTGAGGGAAGCGCCTGTGCTAGGCACGACCGAGGAGGATCGCTCATGGAAGCTCTGCAAGCGATCGACGGACGCCGGGTGCAACGCGCCTTCGACCCTCGTCCCGTCGATCCAGCCGCTCTCGACAAGATCGTCGATGCCGGAAGGCACGCCATGAGCGCGCGCAACCTGCAGCCCTGGCAATTCATCGTCGTGCGGGACCGGACGCGGCTCCGGGAGATCGGCGCCCTGTGCGCGACCGGTAAGTTCGTCGTCGACGCCCCGGCGGCGGTCGTCGTGTTGAAGGACGTGGCGAACGCGCGCTGGGCGGACGTGGATTGCGCTCAGGCGGTGCAGAACATGGCCAATGCCGCCTGGGCGCTCGGCCTCGGCACCTGCTGGGTCGGCAACTTCGACGCCGCCAAGATCGGCGCGATGCTCGACGTGCCGCAAGGCTGGGCGATCTTCACGGTCTTGCCTTTCGGCCATGCCGACGCCAGGAATCCGCCGCAGCCGCGCCCGCTCAAGCCGCGCGGGCAGCAAGTCTTCTACGAGCGCTACGGCCAGACGCGGTAGTGACTTCCCGGCTCTTATGGCTCGACTAGTATCGGTGAACGTCGGACTTCCGCGGGACATCGAGTGGAGGGGCCGCATCGTGCGCAGCGGGATCTGGAAGGATCCCCTGCCCGGCCGCTGTCGGGTCGGCCGGCTGAATATAGACGGAGACGGTCAAGGCGACCTGGCCGGGCACGGGGGTGAGCAGCGCGCCGTCTTCGCCTACCAGATCGAATCGTATCGCTATTGGCAGGAACAGCTGAAGAGGACCGATTTCGTTTGTGGACAGTTCGGCGAGAACTTCACGATCGAAGGACTGCCAGACGATGCGGTGTGCATCGGCGACCGCTATCGGATCGGCAGCGCGCTGTTCGAGGTCACTCAACCTCGCGTCACCTGCTATCGCGTCGGCATTCGCATGAACGAGCCTCGGATGCCGGCTCTGCTGACATCTAGCGGACGACCGGGGTTCTACTTCCGCGTCCTCGAGGAAGGGGAGGTTGGAGCCGGCGACGAAATCGTGAAGGTTGGAGAGGCGACGGAGCGGATGACCGTCGCAGAGGTCAACGCGCTCCTCTATTCGCCGAATCACGATCGCGAGCGACTGGAGCGCGCGTTGCGGATCGGAGCGCTCTCACCGGGTTGGCGCTCGTCGTTCGAGGCGCTGCTGCAGAGCCAAACCTCTGGCAACGCCGGGCTCGTGCCGGCAGCCGCGGCGCATCCGGTCGTCCCCGGATTTCGGTCGCTCACGGTGACGGCGATCGATCAGGAGTCGGCCGACGTCCTCTCACTGACGATGCAGAGTGCGGACGGCCAGGCGCTGCCAGCGGCTCTGCCGGGCCAATACGTGGTCTTGCGTCTGCAACGGACGGCCAACGGCGCACCACTTTTTCGCAGCTATTCGCTCTCGGGTCCCCTCTCGACCGAGCGCCATCGAATCAGCGTGAAGATAGAGCCGAACGGGGCAGCCGGAACCTACCTGCGCGAGCATGTCCGGGTGGGCGATCCTCTCGACGTCAGTTCGCCGCGCGGAAGCTTCATTCTGCAGGCCGGAGAGCGGCCCGTGGTGCTGCTCAGCGCGGGAATCGGGGTGACGCCCGTGCTGGCGATGCTGCACACGCTCGCGGCGGCCGAATCGGCGCGACGGGTCTTGTGGCTCCACGGGGCTCGCGACCGGCAGCATCATCCCTTCGCCGCCGAAGTCCGCCGCCTCATGCTCACGCTCAGCCACGGCCGCAGCTATGTTTGCTACAGCCGGCCGGACTCCCGGGACAAGGAAGGTGACGATTTCGACGCCACCGGTCATCTATCTAGGTCGGTCTTCGACGAGGTCGGCGTCCCACGGGACTCGGATGTATACCTCTGCGGTCCGACTCGCTTCATGGCCGAGATGAAAGAGGCGCTCGCAACCTCGGGCGTGGCTCCGGAGCGAATTCATGTGGAGATCTTCAACGGTGGCGAGTCGATGACCCCCGGTGTCGTCGGCGCAGCGACGCGAGCCCCTCATCTGCCGACGCACGATGCCAACACCGGTCCGCTGGTGTCGTTCGCGCGCAGCGGCATAGCTGCGCACTGGAAGCCGTCGGCCTACCAGAGCATCTTGGAGCTGGCCGAGGCGTGCGACGTCCCGGTCCGCTGGTCGTGCCGGACGGGGGTTTGTCACAGCTGTGAGACCGGCTTGGTCTCCGGGGCGGTCGTGTACGGACCAGAGCCTCTCGACAAGCCGGCCGACGGCAACGTTCTCGTGTGCTGCTCGCAACCGATTCGCGACGTCGTCATCGATCTGTGACGTCTACGGAAAGGCGCGTGAAGCGCGCGAGCTCGCGGCCTACGGCCGCGGCACGTCGGCCACGCTCTTCATGAAGTCGGCCATCGGCGTCGCCGGCATGGTGAGAATCTGGACGTAGCCCGTTTGCGAGACGAAGAGACCGTGCTTCATGACCGCTTGTTCATCCGGAGCCTCGAGGATGGCGACCAGGTCGTAAGGCCCGGAGACGGCGTACACGTCGATGATCTTCCCGCCGAGGGATTCCAGGTACTGGCGCCCCTTGGCGAAGCGGTCGGGGAGCTCCTTGATGTGAGTCATGCCTTCCGGGGTGAGCTTCACGAGACGGACGAAACGAGCCATGGCGACCTCCTTGGTTCCGCCTGAATAGTTCAATGCGCGGATTCGCGCTATCCTCGGGTATGAATACGAGACTCCTGTCCGTGCCCGTTTTCGTCGCGCTGCTCGTTCTCGTGGCCGGTGGCGCATCGACTTTCGCGACATCCCCCGCCTTCGTCACGAAGTGCCGGCTTCCTGACGGTCGTCTCTACTTCGGGCCTTCGCCGCCGCCGGATTGCGAAATCCTCGACGTCTACCGGAACGGAAGCGGGGTGGACGGGACCTCCGAGGTCTTGCCCACACCCCCCATCGAGCCCGGGCACTGAAGGCGGAACCCGCTCGGGGGGTATTTTCTGCTGCCGCCGGCGTGGTAGGATTCGAGGTCGTGGTGGCCAGGATCATTTGGTGCAAACCGTGAAACTACCACCGCCAAGCGGTCGGCTTGGCAGACGAGCTGCGTAAGGCCTTCCGAGTCGAGGCGGAGCTGGTCGAGGGGACGCGCGGCATCTTCGACGTCTTCGTGGACGAGCGGCTGGTGTTCAGCAAGCACCATGAGCAACGCTTTCCGGATCCCGGAGAGGTGGTCGGCCGAGTCCAACGAGCCGCCTCCTGAGCGGCGGATGCGCTGGCGGATCGATTGCCGGCGCGTGAATTTTCGCGGCGATCATAACTTTTAGTTGACCCAGCCTGGTCCCGCCCGGCCAAATGGGGAGTGGAGGCGAGCGGCCGTACGGAACGGTTGGACTCGGCACTCCATCGAGACGAGACGAATATGCGATTGGTGTTGCTCCTCAGCGTCGTTCTTTTTGTCGTTCTTTACGTTCTGGGTGCTGCCCTGATGGCGTGGGCATGGTGGCTCTCCGCACGTTCCGCCAAGCAACCGCTCGGCGAGCAGGCGAGCCCGGGCGACGTGCCCGAAGCGACGCGGACTCGCGCCGCATAGACCGGCGCGCGCTCTCGATTCGGCGAGATCCTTTGGCGCGATCCCGCGCCTAGCGCACGGCGGTTGACACTCGTTCGAGCGCCGTGGCAGTTGCCGCTCTGCTCTCGGAGGGTCGTGTCGACGTCGTGGTACGGCCGCGACGTGAACAGGAGGCAGAGCCGTGGCGCGGAAACCCCTAGTCCTCGGGATCGATGCCGGCGGGACGATGACGGACACGTTCGTCGTCGACGAGAACGGAGACTTCACCGTCGGTAAGGCCGCCACGACGCCGCACGACGAATCGCTCGGGTTCCTCGAGTCGGCGGACGATGCGATGTCGTACTGGGCGCTCGATTCGAAGGCCCTCTACCCCGAGCTCGAGGTCGCGCTCTACTCCGGCACGACGATGGTCAACACGCTGATCACGCGCCGCGGCCGCAAGGTCGGCCTCGTCACCACCAAGGGCTTCGAGGACGACATCCTGATGGGCCGCGGCATGCAGAGCTGGACCGGCTACTCGTACTCGGACCGCATCCACGCGGTGACGCACGTCCATCCCTCGGCGCTCGTCGACCGGCGCCACGTGCACGGCGTCACCGAGCGCATCGACGTGTTCGGTGAAGCGGTCATCCCGCTCTACGAGCACGAGGTCGAGGCCGCAGCCGAGGAGCTGCTCGCCGACGGCGTCGAGGCGATCGTCGTCCACTTCATCTATTCCTACTTGAACCCCGACCACGAGAAGCGCGCGCAGGCGATCCTCCACGAGGTGATCGCGCGGGCGGGCCGGAACGGTGACCTGCCGATTTACCTCGGCAGCGATCTGCGCCCGGTGATCCGCGAGAACTCGCGCCTGAACGCCGCGCTGATCGAAGCCTACGCGGTCGCGCCGGTTCGCAAGCAGCTCGAGAAGGTCGAGCACGCGGTGCAGAGCCGCGGCTACCGCTATCCGCTGCAAACGGTGCTCGCCTACGGCGGCCTCTGCAACATCCGCTATCCGCGACTCCACGAGACGCTGATCTCTGGGCCGGTCGGCGGCGTGATGGGCGCCAAGCACCTGAGCGCGCTCACCGGCATGCAGAACATCATCGTCACCGACCTCGGCGGCACGAGCTTCGACATCGGCACGATCACCGCAGGCTACGTGCCGGTCGAGCCCGAGCCCGTGCTCGCGCGCTTCAAGCTGAACCTGCCGACCATCGGCATGGAGAACATCGGCGCGGGCGCCGGCAGCTACGTGAAGATCGATCCGGTCACCAAGAAGGTGCAGATCGGTCCGGAGAGCGCGGGCTCCACGCCCGGGCCGGTGTGCTTCGGCAAGGGCGGCAAGACGGTGACCATCACCGACTGCGATCTCGTGCTCGGCTACCTGAACCCCGACTACTTCCTCGGCGGCAAGCAGAAGCTCGACAAGGAGCTGGCGCTCGCCGCGCTGAAGGAGCAGGTCACCGAGCTGATCGGCGTCGACGTCTACGCCGGCGCCGAGGCGATCGTGCGCATGATGGAGCGCGAGGCGCGCGACGCGATCCGCGCCGTGGCGTCGGCCCGCGGGCTCGATACGATTCAGTACACGCTGTTCGGCTACGGCGGAGCCGGCCCGCTGCATCTCGCGGGCTACACGGAGGGGCTCGACTTCAAGGGCGTGCTGACGTTCCACTTCGCCGCCGCCTTCTCGGCCTTCGGCTGCACGACGGCCGACTATCAGCACCGTTACGCGCGCTCGGTGCACCTCGGCCTACCGCCGGGCACCGATGCCGAGGCCAAACGGGGGGTCGCCGACGCGGTCAACCGCGTCTGGGAAGAGATGGAGGACGCGGCGCGCGCAGAAATGGCGGCCGAGATCGCCGTCGGGCGCGATATCCGCTTCACGCAGCTCGCCATGGTGCGCTACGGCGGGCAGCTGAGTGACCTGGAAGCGGTCTCGCCCACGCCTCGCCTGAGAACGCCCGGCGACGTCGATCGCTTGATCGCGGCGTGGGAGGAGCTCTACTCGAAGATCAACTCGCGGGTCGCGCGCTACGAGGGCGCCGGCTATCAGATCTTCGAGCTCGGCCTCCTGGCCTCCGTGGAGAAGGTGAAGCCCCGCATCGTCAAGCAGCCGCTCGGCTCGGCGGAGCCCGAGAAGAAGGCGCACAAAGGCACGCGCAACATGTACTGGAAGGGGCGGTGGCAGCCGGCTTCGCTGTGGGAGATGGAGCTCCTGAAGCCCGGCAACCACGTCGCCGGCCCGGCGATCATCGAGCATCCCGCGACCACTCTGGTCGTGCCGGACGGCAAGAGCGTCGACGTCGACGAGTGGAACTTCTTCTGGCTGCGGTGAGCGCAAAGGAGTGGTGCCCATGGAGAAGGCGATCCAAACCACGGCAGAGGCGGCGGAGCGCCGCGGCGTCGGCCCCGAGAGGCTCACGCTCATCGACGCGCTCCGCAAGAGCCGCGAGGTCCTCGAATCCTCGGGCCACTACCACGGCGTGACGGAGCTTCGCCTCAAGGCGGAGAACTACCTCCACTACGAGAGCCTGCACGCGCGGCTGCGCTCCGCCGTGGTCAACGCGCGCGAGACCTCCAAGAAGATCTCGGCCTCGCCGGGCGTGCGCGAGGTGGGCGAATCCGTGGTCGCGCTCTACACGCCGGAGGGCGACAGCGTGGTGCTCTCCACCGGCATCATGGTGCACGTGCACACGCTGTCGCGCTTCATCCAGTGGATGATCGAGCGCGACTACGAATCCGACCCGGGCATCGCCCACGGCGACGTGTTCGCCAACAACGACCCCTTCGTCTCCGACGTGCACCCGCCCGACCTGATGAACGTCACGCCGATCTTTCACGGCAAGGAGCTGATCGGCTGGGTCGGCGCCGTGGCCCACGAGCTCGAGATCGGCGGCGTCTACGGCGGCGCCAACCAGACCACCACGGCCGAGCGCTTCGGGCAGGGGATGATCGTCAGCGCCGAGAAGGTCGCGACCAACGACACGATCCGGCGCGACTTCTTCGTGCGCGCGGAGATGAACCTGCGCACGCCCGTGTACTTCATTCTCGACGAGAAGGCGATGGTGAGCGCCTGCATCGACGTGCGCGAGAAGGTGCTCGAGATGGTCGAGCAGTACGGGCTCGACTACTACAAGCGGGCGATCCGCGAGATCATCGAGGAGGGTCGCCGCGCGCACCTCGCGCGCATGAAGACGCTGACGATTCCCGGCCGCTACCGGTCGGTCGCCTACGCGGGACACCTCTTCGAGGGCAAGGTCGGCGCCTCGCCGCTCAGCCGCAACTGCATCGTGCACATCCCGCTCGAGATGACCATCGACCGCAAGGGCTTCCTGTCGATCGATTACGAAGGGGCCGGGCGAAAGATGTGGAACCCGTACAACTGTCCCCCGGCGGCGATGGACGGCGGGTTCTTCGTCACGCTCACGCAGTTCATCGATTTCGACGGCAAGGTGAACGATGGCTGCTGGTTCGCCACCAAGATGGTCTGTCCCCCGGGGAGCTGGTGCAATCCGGGCGACGACATGACGGCGACGTCGTCGGCCTGGGGCTCGCTGATGCCGGGCTTCGGCTCGCTGCAGCGCATGATCAGCCGCTCGTTCTTCGCGCGCGGCTTCCGCGAAGAGGTGTTCCTCGGACAGGTGAATACGCCGATCATCGAGGGCGGCGGCATCAACCAGTACGGCGCGCGCTTCGGCGGGCAGAACCTTGAATGCTCTTCGGAAGGCAGCGGCGCCCGCGGGATCATGGACGGCATCGACTGCGGCTACGTCGGCTGGAACCCCGAGTCCGACATGGGGAACGTCGAGATCTGGGAGATGATCCTGCCGATCCTCTATCTCGGCCGCCGCATCTGGCGGGACTCGCCGGGCGCGGGCAAGTACCGCGGCGGGGCCACTTTCAGCTCGATGCTGATGGTGCACAAGACCCCGCTCTACAACGTGGTGTCGACGATCCACTCCGACAAGGTCTTCGACAACCAGGGCATGTGCGGCGGCTATCCCGGCCCGACCGCCAAGTTCGAGTACGTGTCGCGCAACAATGATCTCGCCGAGCGGATCGCCAAGAAGCAGCCCTTGCCGCACGTCGAGGGCGACCCGCGCCGGCCGGACCTCTCGACCCTCGTCGTCGGCGACTTCAAGGTCGTCGACGGCGTGTTCCTCGAGCAGCCGCTGCGCTCGGGCGACGTCTTCCAGTTCTTCTACAACACGGGCGGCGGCTACGGAGACCCGATCGAGCGCGACCCCGAGGCCGTGCGGAAGGACCTCGACAACGGCATCCAGTCGATCGAGATCGCGGCGAGCGTCTATCGCGTGGTGGCGCGCTTCGACGCCGAGGCCAAGCGCCACGTGATCGACGTGGAGGCGACACGTGCCTCGCGCGCGAAGTGCCGCGAGGAGCGGGCGGCGCGCGCGGTACCCGTGAAGCAGTGGATGGCGACGCAGCAGCAACGTCTGCTGCGGAGCGATCTCGGCCGCGAGGTCAAGGAGATGTACAACGACGTCTTCGGCTTCTCGGAGCGCTGGAGCCGCGAGTTCCGCGAGTTCTGGAAGCTGCCGGATGATTTCACTTTCGAGGTTTGAGCGGAGGAAGCGATGAGTTACGCGAAGGACGTGATCCGGGATCTCATCGACGGCAAGCTCCCGTGGCAGACCACGAAGCCGATCATGAGCGACTTCAAGGACGAGGAGCGCTTCGAGACCTATCTCGAGATCCTGCAGGAGCGCGTGCCTTGGAAGGAGCGGATCCTGTTACCGATCGGCGAGCACCTCTACATCGTCCAGAAGCAGGCGGAGCGGATCGTCAAGTGCGATTGCGGCCACGAGTTCGGCCCCTACACCGAGAACTGGAAGCTCGAGGCGCTCGTCTACGTGCGGGACGGCGAGAGCGCGCTCGACGAAGTCTATCCCGGGGCGCGGAAGTGCGACCCCAAGTGGATGGAGCTACGCGAGTACTACTGTCCGGGCTGCAAGACGCAGCTCGAGGTCGAAGCGGTGACGCCCGGATACCCGGTGACGTTCGATTTCCTTCCCGACCTCGAGGGCTTCTACCGCGACTGGTTGAAGAAGCCGCTGTAGCTGCCGCCAGTGCGCATCGCACGCGGCGTACCAGAGAAGCCAACGCTCGACGCGTTCCTCCGATCCGCGCACGTCGGAATCGAAAGCGCTTGGCGAAGGCCTGTTTGAATTGCGTGGAAAGCAGGTTCGGATGTTCTTCGTCTTCCGGGCCGGCAGGCGCGCCGTGCTCATCGATGGAATCGTGAAGAAGCGGAGAGACATTCCGGCGGACTTGCTCGAGCGGATGAGAAAGCTCGCCGACAAGATTCCTTAGACGCAGAGGAGAGTCCGTATGAAACGCCGGAGCGATACCGTGATCGGTTGGATCGAGGATAAGAGTCGCGACGCCCGCTTCAGGGCGGAGGTGGAGCGCATGTTGAACGAAATGCGCGTCCGCCAGGATCTGATCGCCCTTCGAGAGGCACGAGGTCTTTCGCAGGCCCAGGTGGCAAAGCTGCTCGGGGTCAGCCAACCGCTCGTTGCGCGGATCGAGTCGGGCGGCATCAAGAATCTCGAGCTCCGAACGCTCGCCCGCCTGGCAGCGGCGCTCGACGGTAGCCTCAAGATTAGCATCGAGCCCCGACGTCATCGCAGGCAGGCGCGCCGACGACAGGCGGCCTAATAGCGCCTCGCGACCGATTCGCTATCGCCTCGCGGCTGAACGAAGAGGCAACGGCTCCATGAGGCCTTGGCAGGTCGCGTCGTGCGCTCGGCAGATTTTGCTTCTCGCCCCGTCGATCGAGTGATATCGCACGGCGTTGCCAAACGACGAACGACGGCTGAAGAATCCGCTTTAGGAGCATTGCGCCACGAAGTCTCAGGGGGAAGCCATGATGCGACAGCTGCTCCCGATCGCCGTGCTCTCGCTTGCCGTGACCACGGCGTGCTCGAACGAGGGCTCGTCTTCGCCGGAAGCGGCTTCCCGAGCCAGCTGGGACGGCGAGCTAGCGCACCAGGTCGCGCAGAAGGTGACCGTAGTCGGAGAATTCGCGGGCAGCAATCCGCAACCGCACTGTGCATTCGCGCCGACGACGCGCCCGAGTGCGCGCTCCCGGACGGACTGGCTGCTCCTCAAAGACGGCCACTGCGTGTGGATCGCAAGAGGAGTTTCGATCTTCGGCAAGCCCGAGGCCATCCTCGCGCCCGCGTCCATCGGGCGCCGCGTGGAGGTCACGGCGAAGGTCGCGGTAGACGACGAGAAGCGTGTCTACCTCGAGTTCGTCGACGGTCACCCGCTGTGACGCGCTCGCCGGCGCGCGCTACGACGGCAGATTACTGGTCTTCGCGGACCCGCCGGGCGCGAACGTCTCGGTCACCACGTCGCGGGCGCGCTCGGCAGCGACGCCGTTGGCGATCTGGCACGGCGCCGAGTCCGCGAGCACGCGACCTGGGTCTTGCCAATGCCGGTACTTCTTGAACTTGTCCTCGAACTCGATCCCGAGCGCTCTCGCGAACACCGTCAGATAGTGTTCGACGAGCATCCCGTCTTCTTCGAAGGCGCACATTTGGCGCTGGCAACCATGGTAGATCGTGGCCAGCGTGGTCGCTCCGCCGTCCCGCGCGCGAGCCAACTCCTCGCGGACGGCCGCGTTCCAGCCGTCTTTGCCGAGTTGCTGCTGCACCGCGGGCGTGCACGAGCGGCTGAAGCGGGCGTCCGGCTCGATGGGAACGTAGCGGAGCCCGGGCACGGCCCGAAGCAGGGTGCGTGCTGCCTCGGCCTCGCGCTGGCGCGCTTCGCCGAGCGCGTGAGCATGCAGCGCCACCGCGGCGTCGGTCCGACGCGTGAAGGTGACGCGCGGCAACTGAGAGACGAGGAACTCGGTGGTGTGGCGCACGCGGAAGGGGAACTCGAAGTGCCGGATCTCGTCGTAGAAGTAGATGCACGACGGGCACCACATCACGACTTCTTCGGGTCGATAGCGCTGGAACAGCTCGACGGTGCGGCGGTTCATTCCCGCGGCGGCCGCGGTGTCACCCTGTTGGTGGTGAACGATGCCGCAGCAATAGGTCGGCCCGCCGACGGCGACGTAGTCTAGGCCGAGGAGATCGAAGACGGCGGTGACGGTCTGCACGAGATGCGAGGTGCGGAGCACGTTGCAGCCGAGGTAGAGCACGACGGCATGAGGTTCCGCGTCTCGCGGCGGCGCCGTCAGCCGCCAGGTGCGATCCTCGGGCTTGGTGGTGAGATCGTGGAGCGTGGTGATCTCACCAAAATATCGCTTGTAGTCGAACGGCATCTCGCTCTCGTTGCCGGGTCGAGGAGAACGACGATACTCCGATCGGCTCGCGAACGACAACTGCACCCCTGGACATACGGCGAAGGGTCGTGCTCTCCACGCACATGAACTTCGAGCTGGTGCCCGAGCATCAGATGCTGCGCGACAGCGTACGCGAGTTCTTCGATCGCGAGCTCTCCGAGGAGCGCATCCGCGAGATGGACCGCGCGCGCCGTATCTCGCGTGACGTCTGGAAGCGCTTCGCGCAGATGGGCTGGCAGGGGATCTCGGTGCCGACCGACTACGGCGGCAGCGGCGGCGACGTTTCCACGGCGGCCGTCTTCTGCGAGGAGCTCGCGCGCCGCTTTCCTTCGCTCGCCACCGACTGGCTGCTCGTTTCGATGACCGCGCGGGTGCTGCGCGAGTCCGGCACGCCGGCGCAGAAGAAGGAGTTGCTGCCGCGGCTCGCCGCGGGCGACTTCCTGATGAGCTTCGGCATGAGCGAGCCCGGCGGCGGCACCGACGTGCTCGCTCTCGAGACGTGCGCCACGCTGCACGGCGACGAGTGGGTCGTGCGGGGCCAGAAGCTCTACACGTCGCTCGCCGACGACGCGGACGCCATCCTGGTGCTGTGCCGCACCGACCCCGCGGAGGGCACGAAACGGGCGCGCGGCCTCTCGCTCGTGCTCACGCCGCGCCACCAGCCCGCGGTCGAGGTGCGCCGTCTCGAGCTCATGGGCATGCGCGCGGCGTGCACGTGCGAGGTGTTTCTCGACGACGCGAGGGCGCCGGCGGGCGCGCTGGTCGGAGGCCGGGGCGAAGGCTGGCGCACGCTGCTTGCCTCGCTCGACGAGGAGCGCATCCTTTGCGCGGCGATGTACGTCGGCATCACCAGCGCCGCGCTCGATCAAGCGCTCGAGTACGCGCGCGACCGCAACGCCTTCGGCCGGCCGATCGGCGCCTTCCAGGCGGTGCAGCACCCGCTCGCAGAGACTGCGACCGAGCTGGAGCAGATCCGTCTGATCACCGCCAAGGCCGCCTGGCTGCAGAGCAACGGCCGCGAATGTGCGATGGAGGCGGCGATGGCCAAGCTCGCTGCCTCCGAGGCCGCGATCCGGGCCACCGACCGGTGCATGCGGGTGCTGGGCGGCTACGGCCTGGTGGAAGCCAGCGCGATGGAGCGCCTCTGCCGCGATGCGCGCCTCGGCCCATTCAGCCCGATCTCGAACGAGATGGCGCGCAACTTCGTCGGCGAACGGCTCGGCCTTCCCCGCACGTATTGATGAGGATGGAGAGCCAAATCGTATGAGCGTCACCGTCCTCAGGCCCGCGCAAGTTCCCGTGGTTCGACTACTCGCGCTATTCGTTCTCGCTCGGGCTGAAGGCCGCAACCGGGATCTATCTCTCGGGGCACACCGCCTCGGAGTACGATCCGGTGGCGAAGGCGATCGTGGTGCGCGGGGGCATGACCGAGCAGGCGCGAACCGCCTGGGCGAAGATCGGGGCGATCCTCGAGTCCGGAGGCTTCCGCTACCGGGACGTCACGTGCGTCGTCGAATACGTGAAACCCGAGGGCATCGAGCGCTACGCGGAGGCAGCCGCGGTGCGGCGCGAAGTCTTCGGCGAGCACGAGCCGGTGTTGCACACCGTGCCGGTCAAAGCGCTGCTGCGGCCGGACGCCTTCATCGAGATCGAGGTCACGGCGAGCTTCTCTCCTGCAAGCCCCGAGACCTCCGGCGTCCTGTTTCTGCCGACGGTGGAGCCGGTGGACGACCGGGGCGAGGTCGTCGGCGCGGGCGACGTCGTCGCGCAGACGCGCGCCGTCTTCGAGCGCGCCGGAAAGATGCTCGCTGCGTTCGGCCTCGGCTTCGACCGCGTCGTGAAGACGGTCGAGTGCATCACGCCTGCAGCACGCGCGAACTACAGGGAGACGGCGCGCGTGCGGCGGGAGTACCTCGGTCCGGTCTACCCGGCCGCGACCGGCATCCTGATGCCGCGCCTCTTGCATCGCGAGGCGCTGATCCAATGTAACTTCATCGCCACGCGCGACTCCCCGGTCGCAGTCAACCCGGGCTGGGCGCGCTACCAGCAGCTCACCTACAGCCCCGGGGTGCGCGCCGGCCAGCTGCTCTTCATGTCCGGCCAGGGGTCGCTCGATTCCGCGACCGGAGCCGTCGTCGCCGAGGGCGACGTGGCGGCGCAGGCCGAGTACATCTACCAGAACGTCATCAAGGTTCTGGCAGCGGCAGGCGGCGGGCCGCAGAACCTGGTGAAGACCATCGAGTACGTGACGCCCGCCGCGCTCGGGCGCTACCGCGAAGTGGCGAAGGTCCGCGAGAATCTCTTGCGCGAGCCCTGGCCCGCGTCCACCGGGCTCGTTTGCGAGGCGTTGCTGCGCCCCGAGATGCAGATCGAGATCGAACCCTTCGCCGTGCTCGATTGACATGGCGCTCCTCACCGCAGAGCTCGAGTCGTGGATCGGCCGCGAGGCACATTACCCCGCGCACGAGGAGCTCGGCCGCGCCTCGATCCGCTACTTCGCGCTCGCCATGGGCGACGACAACCCGCTCTACGTCGACGACGCCTACGCGAGGCTGGCGGGCTACCCGTCGGTGATCGCGCCGCCCACGCTCGTCTGCGAGACCTGCCAGTATGCCCACCAGTCGCCGAACGGGGACGGCTACATCGGCCACGAATGGCAGCTACCGCTGCCGCCGAGCCGCATGGTGCGCGCGGGCAACGACTACGAGTTCATGCGACCCGTGCTGCCGTCCGACCGCATCTCGGTCACCTGGACGCTCGAGAACATCGTCGAGAAGAGCTCCTCGAGGGGCGGCACGCAGCTCTTCGTCACGTCGGTCGCTCGCTATCGCGACGGCGCCGGAGAGATCGTCGCCGTCAACCGCGAAACCGTAGTGTACCAGCCGCTCGCATGAAGCCGGGGGAGAAGCTTCCGCCACTCGAGAGGACGTTCACGACCGTGGACCTCTTCGCATACGGCGCCGCGACCTGGGACTGGCATCGCCTGCACTACGACGCCGAGTTTGCGCGCAGCAAGGGTCTTGCGGCCCCGGTGATCGACGGACAGATGTACGGCGCCGTTCTCGCGCGCGCCGCGATGAGCTGGGCCGGGCCACGCGCCTTCATGACGAAGATGTCGCTCCGCATGAAGGCGTTCTCCCTCGCAGGAGACGCGTTGCGTGCCGAAGGCGAAGTCGCATCGATCGAGAATCAGACCGTCACCCTGACACAGAGGCTCCTGAAGGACGGCAACGTCGTCGCCGAGGCGACCACGGAGATCCGCCTGCCTGGCTAGAATGATCGGTGGGCGAATCTCAATGCTTGCCGGGCCAGCTCGGGGACACGCTCTTCCATGGATGCCATCAGCGGGTCGTCGCCGTGGCCCGCAACGTGACGGGCGTACGCCGCTTCCATCAGCGCCGCCAGCTTGAAAAGCCCCAGGACCGTGTAGAACGCGAGATGGGAGACGTCGCGCCCCGTCTTCTCTGCATATCGCTCGGCGAGCTCTTTGCGTGTGGGGACGTCATCGGCGCCTCGGGTGGTGTGGAGGGCAAGGTTCCCGGGCCAGGCTACGAGGGTATCGTTCGGCTCCTTCCACATGCCGAGCAGCCAACCGAGGTCGATCAGCGGGTCGCCGATGGTGGCGACTTCCCAGTCGAGCACCGCACGGACTCGGACCGGCAGCTCGGCACGGAACATCACGTTGTCGAGCCGGTAGTCCCAGTGAATGAGCGAAGGGGTTTGCTCTACGTCGGGGATGTGGGTGCGTAGCCAGGTGGCCACGTCGTCGATCTCGGGGAGCTCTCGCACCTTGACGCGCTCGATCATCCCCAGCCAGCGGTCGGTCTGACGCTGGAGGAAGCCGGCAGGCCGGCCCAGGCTACCGAGGCCGGCCGCCTCCCAATCGAAGGCGTGCAGCGCGACGAGCGTGTCGATCAGCGCGTAGGAGACCAGTCGCGGCGAGCCCTCGGCTACCAGCGCCGCCGGAAAGTCGTCGCGCGCCACGACCCCGTCGAGCAGCTCCATCAAGAAGAAGGGAGCTCCGAGAACCTCTGGATCCTCGCACAGTGCGTACGTGCGGGGCACCGGAACGGCACGGGCGGGATCGGCGCCGAGCGCGGACAGCACGCGGTACTCGCGCACCATGTCGTGCGCGCCGGGGCCGTAGCCGACGCGCGGCGGGCGACGCAGCGCGAGCGAGAGCTCGCCACGCTCGACCTTGAAGACCTCGTTGGAGTGGCCCGTGGTGATGCGGGTGATCTCGATCGAAGCGCCGACGGCGAGCCCGTGGCCGTCCATGAAGCGTGCGAGTCGGTCGACGTCGACCAATCCTCGGATCTCTCCCGTGTTCGACACCTGCCGCTACCTCATCGTGCCCGAGAAGTCGCCACGACTGTAGAAGCGCCGATGTCGCTCGAAGGCAAGACGACGGGTTGACCGATTTCTGCGCTCGGCGCTACGCTCTTCGACGCCCGAACGGCAACGAGCGAGAGGAGCTCTCCATGAAGGTGGACACCGACGCAATCGATCGTCTTCTCCAGCAGGGGGCCAAAGCGGGGGCCTATCCGGGCGCTGCGCTGGTCGTCGCCGACCGCGACGGCGTGCGCTATCGAGGCGCGGCCGGCACGCTCCGCAGCGGAGGCGGCCCGGCGGTCGATGACCGCACGATGTTTCGTTACGCATCCACGACCAAGGCGCTGGTGAGCGTCGCCGCGTTGCAGTTGATCGAGCAGCGCCGGCTCGAGCTCGATGCCGAGGTTTCCTCCCTCCTGCCGGAGTTCGGCAAGCTCCAGGTGCTCGAAAGCTTCGACGGCGACCAGCCGATTCTGCGCGCTCCGAAGCGGCAAGCGACGGTGCGGCAGCTGCTCACCCACAGCTCGGGGCTCTCCTACTTCTTCACCAACGCGAAGCTCGCGAAGTTCCACAAGCGTTTCGACGTACCGGACGTGTTGAGCGGCAAGCGTGCCGCGCTGTTCGTGCCGCTGGTCCACGATCCCGGAACGATCTGGGAATATGGCACCAATACGGACTGGCTCGGGCTGGTCGTCGAAAAGCTCGCCGGCCAGACGCTCGATCGCCACTTGAGAGAGCACGTCACCGGCCCGCTCGGCATGAACGACACGACGTTCCAACCAACGGTGGAGCAACGCGCGCGAACCATGCCCGTCCATGCGCGCACCGCCGACGGCGGGCTGACGGCGACTCCGATGGAGCTTCCCGAGGAGCCCGACTGGTGGGCCGGGGGGCATGGGCTCTACGGCACCGCCGCCGACTATGGGCGCTTCATTCGCATGCTTCTGCGCGGCGGCGAGCTCGACGGCGTGCGGGTGTTGCGAGAGGCCACGGTCGACCTCGCCTTCTCCGATGCGCTGCGCGGCGTGCCCATGCCCACGGGAGGCATCACCGCGGTGGTGCCCGAGCTGTCGAACGACGTGCCGCTGCTTCCGTTCCGGCAAACCTGGGGGCTCGGCTTTCACCTCATGCTCGAAGACCTTCCCGGCATGCGCAAGGCCGGCACCGGCGATTGGGCGGGGCTCTTCAACCTCTACTACTGGGTCGATCGCCGGAGTGGCATCGGGTGCACTTTCTTGACGCAGGTCTTGCCGTTCTTCGATCAGCAGATCATCGCCACGTTCGGCGCGATCGAAGCCGCGACCTACGCCGGTCTTGCCGCGTAATCGTCCCTCATGATCTAGCGCGGTCCTTTCCAACCTCGCCTGTCACGATTCTTGAATCTCCCGAGCGCGTTGCGAATGCGCGCTCGGGTGAAGGATGTCGAGGCCGGCCAGTTTCAATACGACGACGCACGTCCGGTGGCTCGACGTGCCCGGTTCAGGTGCGCCGGATTCGACGGGTGGCGCCGGGAACCGGACACCCTCGCTGGTGGAAGCCTTTCGCGGGCTCGGTCCGCTCACGGGAGATTCCGCGGTCGACGAGGTCCGCAGCGCCGCGGCGACGTGCATCTTCGACGAGATCCGGCGAATCGCCGGACGAGGACGGCTCGACCATCATCTTCGGGACGAGGCAGTGAGCCTGCTTCTCCTTCGCCTGGTGCAGCGCTCGCATCGCGATCGGTCGCCGGATCGGACTCCGTCGAGCGAGTCGGACGTTTGCGCGTACCTTTGCGGAGCTCTGCGGAACAACCTGAAGGAGCTGCGGCGTGGCGCGCGCGGCGCGAATCTCGCCGCCTTCGACGCCGCGCTCACCGGAGCCGGCGGTGGGGCGGAGCCGGCTGACGCGATCGATCAGAAGCGGGCGAGATACGATCTCGAAGACGCCCGCCGCCGTCTCTTCGATACGGTGGTCCCGGCCGTTGCGGCTCGGCGTCCCCTCCGCGCGCGCGAAGCGTTCCTCGCCGCCGTCATCGACCTCCGGGCGATCTCCGAAGGGCGGAAGTCGGTCTCCGACGTCGTCTCCGCGACGCTCGAGGGGGCGAAGCGCGGTCGCGACGCGCCCGAATGGCGGCGCGCCAGGAACAACGTCGACCAGCGATTCTCGAGGACCTTGCGAGATCTCGTGGCAGAGGCTCGGAGACTGCGCGAGCGGGGAAGCATCGACGAGAGGCGCTACCAGGCCCTTCGAGTGTCGATCGACGGGATCCGGCCCGGTGGCGAGTGCGAGTCTTCAGGGATGGCGAAATGACGTTCGCCGTGGCCACGCGTCAGATGCGGCACGCCGGCGCATTGTGCGATTCGTGAGCCGACTCATCCCCGCCTTCGCCATCGTTCTCTCGCTCACGAGCGCAGAAGCGGCGCTCGCCGTCCCGGCGCTCTCCGGTGTCGCCGTCACCAACACGGGCGCGGCCAGCAGCGCGAGCTTCGACTGGAGCATCACGAACGGCGCCGCCGGCTCGTCCACCGACGTGGGAATCGTCTGCGTCACGGTCCAGCGCGGCACGGATACGACGATCAGCTCCGTCCAATGGGGTGGAGCGGCGATGACGCAGCTCGCAACGGCGAACGACTCGAGATTCGAGAAGGCGTCGATCTGGTACAGGCTGAATCCGCCCGACGGCTCCGCCACGGTCAGCGTGAGGTCCACCGGAGCCGCCGGCCGCTCCGCCGCCGCCGCGCTGGTCTTCAACGGCGTGGACCAGGGCGCGCCGTTCGGCGCCCCGGCCACCGCCACGGGCAACACGACGAACGCGACGGCGAGCCTCGCGTCCGCGACGGGCCAGTTGGCGCTGGCCTGCATCGGCAAGCAGGACTCGAGCGAGCCGGATCTGACGCCTGGCCCGGGCGCCACCCAGCGAGCCGAGAGCCATTCGACGAACCGAACGGCCTCCGGCAACAGCGTCATGCACGTCAACACGGAGGCCGGCGCGACCGCCGTGACGCTCAATGCGACGTGGCCGTCGACCAGGCGGCAGTGGGCAATGGTCGGCGTCGGGCTGAGACCCGCGCCCGCGCAGACGCCCACGCCGACTGCCAAACCGACCCCCACCCGCACGCCGACGCCGACCGTGACGCGGACGCCGACGCCCGCAAGAACCCCGACGCCCACTCGCGCTCCGACGCCCCGGCCTCCCACGCCCACCGTGCGGGTCACGACGCCGGCTCCGACGCCGACGACCCGCCCCTGCTCCGGAAGCTCCTTGAGCGTTTGCATAGAGGAGCCACGGCCTGCGTCTGCGGTCATCGGCAACAGCACGAACGTCAAGGGCAGCTATGGCGGCCCGCCCAACACGGCGATCGTCGTCAACGGCATCCTCGCGCTGACCGGCAACGGAAGGTTCGTTGCCAACACCGTGCCCATCGGCGGAGGGTCGGTTCCGATCACCGCCACGATCACGGCTCCCGACGGCCCGTCCACAAAGGACACCGTGTCCGTCAACGCCACGGGAAGCCCGCCGGCCCTGATCCTGACGGCGGTGCCGGCCGCCAACCTCGCTCCGCTCACCGTTCAATTCGCCTACCAGCTCGATCCCTCACTTTCCGCCTCGAGCATCTCGCTGGATTTCGACGGTGACGGGCACGACGACTACACGGGATCTCCAGGGGCCCTGCCCACGAATGTGTATTCGACGCCAGGTCTGTACATGGCTCGTGTGACCGTGACCGACGATCAGGGAGTCGGCCACAAGGCCGAGACCGGCATCGAGGTTCTCGATCCGACGGCGCTCGATGCGCAGCTCCAGCAGATGTGGACCGTGGTCAAAAACGGCGTCCGCACCAACGACGTGGCGAGCGTGCTGCCGTTCATCACGCTCAAGGTGCGGCCCGACTTCCAGGCCATGACGTCGGCCCTGACGCCGGCGCAGCGGTCCAGCATCGATCAGATCCTGACGGCGATCACCTTCGTCAAGGTCAACCAGAACGCCACCAGCGCGACGTACGAGATGCTGCGGACGGACGATGGGGTGCAACATTCCTACTCGATCGTGTTCGCCCGCGATCTGGATGGAGTGTGGCGGCTGCGGAACTTCTAGCGAGCGCCAAACGCCGCCGAGTGAATCCACGAACGACGACGAGGCAGGCAGTCGATGAACGCATCACACACCATGGGCTATCGCCGGTCGCAGAGGATCGCTACGGCGGCATTCGCATTGCTGGCGTCGCTCAGCTCCGCTGCGCATGCATTCGAGACGTCCACACATCGCCGCATCACCGATCGAGCGATCATCAACGCGAAGCCGCTCGTCGACAGCAGGGACGGCCCGCGCTCGCTGGAAGGCGTGCTGGTCTCGCGCTACGGCCTCGCCAACGGCCTCGGGACGGTGTTCTCCGCGATGGGGGCCACCCGGACCGCTCAGGCCTGGACGGCTCAGGGGTCGGAGGCCGAGGACGATTGGATCAACGGCCTGGTCGTCGTCACGCGGTTCGTCAACCACTTTCACGATCCCACGTGTCCGTGGGCTCAGGCGGGCCTGAGCCCGGGGGAGTCCGCATTGCTGTGGGCGCAAGACCCCGACCAGGCTGCACTCGGGCATATTCCGGCAGACCGGCGCTCGTGGCGGGATCTACGGAAGTGGCTGTGGAAGGCCCTGACGGACCCCACACGAGCGGATCGGAACGTCGATTGGGCGCAAGCCTTCAAGACACTCGGGCACCAGGCTCATCTGGTGCAAGACATGGCGAGCCCCGCGCACAGCCGCAACGACCCTCATCCGTCGTGGAATCCCGACTCGCTCCACGAGTGGGCGCAGGTCCACGAGGAGCTGATCGACCGGATCACGGACGACGAGATCGAGTCGAGCTTCAGTGACGCCTTGGTCTCGGCTCCAGCCGGGGACGGAATCTCGCTTCCCGTCGCCAACCTGTTCGACACCGCCGACGGATTGCCGGACCCGTTCAGCGCCGGCACGGACATCGGCCTGGCCCAGTATTCCAACCAGCACTACTTCAGCGACGACGCGGCGACGATCTCTGCCGGCGGCGGTGTCGGGAGCTGTCACGTCTTCGTGCATCCGAGCGAGACCGACGTCGCCGCCTGCCCCGACGACTTCGCGGACCCCGATACGGGGCGGGCCGCGCGATACGTCTGCGAGAGCCTGGGCGATCAGAACGTGGTGATCGGCAGATTGAGCCCGCTCACGCTGGAACGGCTGGCGTACCAGCGGGTGAAGCTCGACGAGCGCGCCTGGCAGTCGTTCGTGCCGGTGCTGCTCAAGCGGGCGGTCGGATACTCCGCCGGCCTCATGAGCTACGCCTTCCGCGGCAACTTCGACTTCTGCGCCGGTGTGAACACCGGCGAATCGATCATCAAGAATGCCGGCGACGAGCCCATGAAGGGCACGTTCGGGATCTACTACGACGACGCGCAAGGAATGCGGCATCTTCTCACCACGTGGGACACCACAGATTCCCTTTACCTGCCCGCGTCCGCGCGCGGCGTGTTGGGCCCGGGAGAGGAGATGCACGTCACGTTCTATCCGCCGGATGCCACCCAGCCGGCGCCGGCCGAGCCCGGAGCCTACCAGGTGGTATTCAGGGGCGACCTCGGTGATGAGAAGTCGGCCGGTAGCGACGACCCCGGAGCCGTGTTCGCGCGCCGCGTCGACTCGGGCATGAATTGCCGGGAATCCATGTGGCAATGGACGTCGCCGACGACGGTTTCCGAATATCTCGTCGGCGCGAACGGCGTCCCCCAGGCGGCGCCGGTCCGTTCGATCGAGGTGCCCGTACCGAACGGCACTCAGGGCAGCGGGATCGCGGTCGACCCGACGACCGGTCGGCTGTGGTACACCGTCCTCGACCCCACACACTTTCCGCCGGGTGCAGGGAACGGAGAGATCTTCCAGATCGATCCGCAAAGCGGCGCCGTGGTGCGGGAGATCCCGGTGACGGGGACCGCCCCGCCCTCGGCGAATGGCTCGCCGCACAACGAGCTTGCCGCCGTCGCCGTGGATCCGTTCGATCGAGAGCACCTGTGGGTCGCGGATCTGATCGGCGATCAGGGGTCGAACTACGTCTACGAGGTAGACAAAGCCGATGGCCGGGTGCTGCGGACGTGCAGGGTCGCCGACTACTGGGGCGGCCTCGCGACCGCAGCCAACACCACGATCTCGGTGGGCGCATACGGCCTCTACGTGGCGCCCCGCTTCGGCGGGATCATTCCGCCGAGTGACGTGCTCGTCTACAGCAGGGTATGCGGGGCTAATGGTGCGTTCGACCTCGCGCCGCCGCTGCCGACGCAGCCGGAAACGTGGATATTCGCCGTCGCTCCCAATGCGTACGAGCAGCTCGTCGTGGCGGCCTTTCCACCCTCGGGCGACACCACGTCGATGCTCTTCTACAACCTGGGCGATCCGTCCACGTTCTATCAGAGCATCGTCGGCGCGAGCCCGCTGTTCCCGACCGGCACGATCTCGGAAGGAAACTTTGCGTTCGGGAGCCGCCTGCCGTAGGCGAGCTCGGCGGGAACGACGATGAATCGGGTGCTGAGTCGGGCGAGCGTGTCGCTCTGTTGGGTGGTCGTAGCGGGGGTCGCCGCCGGAGAAGAGATCGCCGTGCGGAGCGAGCCGGGAATCCGCGTGGTGGATCAGGGAACTGCTGCGGAGAAGACGCTCGACCACCCGGGCGTCAGCCAGCCGACGTGCCTCGGCAAGGGTGGGGCCTTCCTGTACCTGCAACGGACGAGGCGCGAAGGCACACAGGAGCTCTTCCAAGTGAACCGAGACGGGACCGACCGCCGTCAATTGACGTCCGGCATGGACATCGTTCAGCCCTATGCGACGTCTGCGGATGAGACGCGGGTCGCGTACGTCTCGGGGGTCACGGGGCAGCTCCACGTGCTGCGGTTGGACGGAGGAGAGACGGCGCAAGTCACCAGCGGCTTCGAGAAGAGCCCGACCCGAGGACTCTACCTGCCCGCCTGGTCGCCCGATGGAACGCGCGTCGTGCTGCAGTACCAGGTGAACGAGCTTTTCCGAGTGAGGTTCGTGATCGTGGACGTCGCCACGTCACGCGTGTCGACCATCTTCGATGGAGCCGCCTGGACCGCGTCGCCGACGTGGGCGCCATGGTCGCCGGACGGAGGAAAGGTCGCGGTGCCGGGGATCGACAAGCTCCGGATCGTCGACGTGAGTGCGCCCCCGCCCCGCGTCGAACGCGAGATCCCGGGCTCGATGAGAGACGTGCAATGGTCGCCCGACGGAGCGTACATCGCGTTCGCGAAGGAAAAGCTCGGCGACTGCGGCGTCCACGTCTTGAACACCGCGAGCTGGACCGTTTCGGAGATCGAGCCTGGCGCCTTCGTGCACCGGTGCTTTCACACTCCCAAGTGGTCTCGAGATTCGCGGCGGATCGCCTTCTTCGGCAACTCGACTCACGGCGACATGAATCCGCTGCCGTGGCCGCCGACGATCTTCGACGAGCTCTACGTCGCCGACAGGGACGGCTGGGAGCCGAGGCGCCTCACGGCCGATCTGGGCGAGACGAACTGGCCCGGAGCGAGCTGGTGCGAAGCTAGCTAGGCGGACACCGAGCCCGCAAACCCGCTGCGGGAGCGGGCTGGAAGCGAAAGTCCAGGCGCATGGACTCGGCCGCTTGGTCGCTCGGATCTTCGCGTCGAAGCTCTTGACGGACTCCGACGACCTACGTAAGTCTAGCGTGTAGATGTCGGAAATTTTTGAAACCTCTTACGTCACGAGCAAAGGCCAACTGGTGATTCCCGCAAGGCTCCGCCGCCGCTACGGGATCAAGGCGGGGACCAAGGTTCGCTTCGTCGAGCGCGACCGCGAGATCCTCTTCCAGCCGGTCACCCGCGAGTTCATCCGCAGCTTGTGCGGCGTGCTCCGCAGCGACACGTCGATGACCGAAGAGCTGTTGAAAGAGCGCGGCCGCGATCGCCAGCGAGAGGACGCTGAAGACCGTCGTCCTCGATAGCTACGCCGTGCTCGCGTTCCTGTTCCGCGAGCGCGGCCACGAGAAGGTCGTATCCGTCTTCGACAAGGCGGCCGAATCCGACTGGATCACGTTGATCGCGGCTCCGAACTGGGCCGAGGTCGCCTACCAGATCGAGCGCAAGATCGGGCGCAAGCGGTGGCTCGAGGTCCGCATCAAGCTGCTCGCGCTACCGCTCGCGATCGTGGCGGTCGATCAAGCGCTCGCCGAGAGCGCCGCCGGCTTCAAGGCCACGCGGAAGATGTCTCTGGCCGACTGTTTCGCCGCCGCTCTCGCCAAGGATCGTGCTTGCGAGGTCTATACGGGGGATCCGGAGTTTCGTGCCGTGGAGAAGGACGTCAAGGTCGTCTGGCTTTGAGCAAGATCGAGAGCGCGCGTGAGCGCTCCGCGCAGGCGCGGCGGCGTCACGCGCCCGATCGTGACGTCGTCGGCCGCGACGAACGTGGCGAGCGAGCGCAGCGCATCGCCGAGGCCCGCGAGAGCTTGATCGCGATCGAGCGGAGCGCCGCCGACCGGCGCCGGCCGCGCACCGGCGAACCAAGGCTCGAAGTGGACGTGGCGCACTTCGAGGCGGCGCTCGGCGCGATGCGCCTTCGCGTCGACGCGGCCGATGAGCTCGCCTTCGTGAAGGATCGGCAGCGCGTAGTAGCCGTGAACGCGTCGATGGGCGGGCGTGTAGACCTCGATGCGGTAGTCGAAGCCGAAGAGGCGAAGGGCGCGGTCTCGGTGCCAGAGAAACGAATCGAACGGTGAGAGGAGCGTCGTGCCTCGCGGAGCGGTTGCCCCGCTGCGCGCACGAGAGAGAGCCGGCAGATCGCGCGTGAGCGCGAGCCATCGCGCGCTCGAGCCTTCCATCGAGACCTCCGCGATCTCCCCGGAGTCGAGGAGCGCGCGAAGCGCCGCCCGGCGCGCGCCCGGCGCGAAGCGCGGGAACGTGAGATAGCGGGACAGGTCGCTCTCGGTGGCCGCGCCCATCGCCACGAGCGAGCGCTCGACGTGCCAGCGTGCGAAGGCCGCGGCAGAGACGGACTCGACGTCGCGCACGGCCGGCATCGCGCGCTCGAAGAGGTCGAAGCGCTTCTGGAAGTGCCGGCGCGAGTCGACGGTGACGGCGCCGGTCATCCAGAGATAGTGAAGCGCGTGCTGGGCGGGCTTCCAGCTCCACCAGCCGCTCGCGGCGCCCGAGGATCGCGGGCGCTCGAAATCGGCGTTCGCCATCGGGCCGTTCGCCAGGATCGCCGCGCGCACCTGGCCGAGGACTTTCGGGTTACGTCGCAGCCAGTTCGACCAGCCGGTGTGGCGCACGCGATAGTCGAGCATCGCACGGCGCCAGTAGGGCAGCGTCGACGTGGCCACCATGCACGCGGCGTGGGCCCAGTACTCGAAAAGCAATCGGCGACCGTAGGCGGCGCGGTCGAGCTCGGCGCGGTCGTAGGGCCCGAAGCGGCTCCAGACCGTCAAGTAGTGAGCGCGCTCGAGCACGTTGATGGAGTCCATCTGCAGTCCGCCGACGTCCTCGACGAAGCGGCACAAGCGCCGCGCGGTGAGCGCCGCGGCGCGCGGCCGAGCGAGGTGCTGGCGCTCGAGGAAGAGGGCGGCGACCGCGGCTCGCGGCAGGGTGACGGTTGGCATCGGCCGGGAGACTAGCAGCGCGGCTCGCTTACGCTATGATCCCGCTGCCCATGCGGCTGCAAACCATCCGACTCGCCATCGTGCTCGCGGCCCTGCTCGCGCGGACGGAGCTCGTGTCGGCGGATCCTACCCCGGCGCCGGCGTCCGGCGAGGCTTGCACGATCGAGGCTCAGCAGCATCCGGGCGAAGAGTGTCTCATGTGCGGAGCCATGCAGGGGGATCCGGCGAAGTGCTTGAAGCGGCTCGCGAGCAAGGGTTACACGCGCCGCTGCCGCGGCGAGGGCACGGTGCAGTGGCTCGAGCTCTGGTGCCGCCCCGCCCAGGCCGGTGGTGGCAAGGCGGCGCCGCAGTGACGGCGCAGCGTACGTAACCGACCCGTCAGCGGCGATACTCGTCGCCGCAATCGCCGATCGACCGGAAGAGATCGCGCGAGCCCGCGGTCGCCGCGTCGATCGTCTCGAGGTCTTCCGCGTCGAGCGCGAGGTCGAACGTGCGGAGGTTGTCGGCGACGTGCTCGCTCTCGCCGAAGCGCACGCCGATGATCACGCCGCCGACCGCAGGGCGGTCGAGCACGGCTCGGGCGGCGACGCTCGCGATCGTCGCGCCGTGCTTCTTCGCAACCGTGTCGAGGGCTTCCAGGAGCCGCTGAAACAACGGCCAGCCGCCCCAGGCGTCGATCATGCGCTTGTACTTCTGGAGCGAGGCGGTGTCGAGGTCGCCGCGCCCCGGCTCGGCGCGGCCGAGGTACCGCTCCGCGAACAAGCCTCCCGCAAACGTCCCATAGGTCAGAAGGAAGACGCCCCGCCGGCGGCAGAGATCGCTCATCGCCACCTCCGGACGGCGGTCGACGAGCGAGTACTGCACCTGGTTCGAGACGATCGGGATTCCTCGATCGAGGATCGTCTCCAGATGCGCGGTGTCGAAGTTGGTGAGCGCGAGGTGACGGATCTTGCCGGACTCGCGAAGGTCGGCGAGATGCCCGAGCGCGTCCAGGTAGCGGGAGTCGTCGTAGTCCCACCAGTGAAACTGCAGGAGATCGAGCGCAGGCGTGTCCATGCGCCGGAGCGATACGTCGATCGCCTGCTCGACGATCGCGCGCGTCATCGGGCCGGGGCGCGGCACCCACTTGGTCAGGGCGCGCAGGCCCGCCAGCGCTTCTTCCCCGCGCTCCGCCCGGAGGCGGCGGCGAAACTCGCCGACGAAGTCCTCGGCCGGCCCGTAGTGGTCGGAGAGATCGAAGGTGTCGAAGCCCGCGTCGAAGTGCGCGAGCATGGCGGCGAGCGCGCGCTCGCGATCGATCGCGCCGTGCGCGCCCGAGACCTGCCACATGCCGACCAGCAGGCGGCAGATCTCGAGGTCGGCGGCGAGGGAAAGGCGCCGCGATCCGTGCAAGCGCGCTACTCTGGTAGCGTCTGTCCGGACCCGCCGAACTCCTTCGGCAGGTCTTTCATCTTCGGCAGCCCGTCCTTCACGGAGACGACCTTCTCCCCGTACCAAACGTGGAGCGCCGGCTTGAAGGGGTGGTCGGGAGTGATCGCCGCATAGACGTCGTAGAGCCCCATCGGTGGATGATCCGTGAAGACGTGGCCGCCGCACTTCTTGCACCACTTGCGCTGGCTTCCCGGCGTCTTGGCGTACGTGCCGATGTCGTCCGCGCCGCGCGTGATCTTCACGGCGTCGGGCTTCCAGAGCGCGAAGGCGTTGATCGGCCCGGCCGACCAGTGTCGGCACGAGCTGCAATGACAGTAACCCATCGCGGCCGGCGCGCCGGTGACCGTCAGCTGCACCGCTCCGCAGAAACAGCCCCCTGAGTAAGTCTGTTCGTTCGCCATGATTCACCTCCGGGTGAGAGGGGGCACGCTGTCAGCTTCGAGATGCTAAGGCAACCGTCCGCGCCGCCTTGTCTGGGCGCGCGAAACGGGCTATCCGCGACCAGGTTTGCGCGCCCTTGGCGCCAGAGACCGCGAGGCCGAATGGACACGCCGCCCGTCGACAAGGCTCTCCACTACTACGAGCGCTTCGACCGCAATCTCCGCGCCGAGCTTCGCGGGCTGATCACCGACGAGGTGATCGAGGAGCATCGCGCGAATCCGTTCAGCGAGCGCCCGCAGAGCGACGCGCTGCGCCGCTTGCTCAACTACTTCCGCCGCGCGCCGCAGGCCGGCAAGTACGTGGTCGTGGCGGTGGAGCCGTGGCGCGAGTATCGGATCGGACTGCTCTCCGGGGTTCGCGGAGTGCTGCCGAAGGTTCTCGACGAGCCGGTCTTCGCGAGCGAGCGCGACGCGCTGCACGGAGTCTTCCTGGCGCGCCTCCGCGATCTGCGCGAGTCCTGAGAGGAGGCCGGTGCGACACGCGAGCATCCGCGGCTACTGTGATCGCCCGAGCGTAGCTCCAGGCGAGACCCTCCGCTTCTTCGTCAGCGCCGACGAGCCGGGCAAGTACCGCGCGGAGGTCGTTCGGCTGGTGAACGGCGACACCAATCCGGCCGGTCCCGGCTTCCAGGAAGTTCCGGTCGAGACCTCCGTGTCGGGTGACTATCCGGCGCGGTTGCAGCCGGTGCATCCGGGATCGCACGTCGTCGTCCAGGACCGCGGCAAGCTTCACCTCGCCGGCGCCTTCACGATCCACGCCTACGTGCTCGCCACCACGCCCGCGAAGGGGCGTCAGGGCCTCGTCACGCGCTGGTCGGAACGGACCAAGGCGGGATACGCGCTGGTTCTCGACCCCGACGGCCCGGCCTTGCTGCTCGGTGACGGGCAGTGGCCGCGTCGTCACCGTCGCTTCGCGAAAGCCGCTGCTCGCGTCGGTCTGGTATTCGATCGCCGCCGGCTTCGATCCGGCGACGGGGCGCGCCTGGATCGGCGCAAGCGCCGATCGTCAATTCGGTCAACAGCCTGCTCGGCCCGGTCTGCCCGATCGACGGCGATGCATTCGCCGAGGCCCGCTCGGAAGTCCTTCCCGCCGATGCGGGCGTGCCGACGGTGATGGCGGGCTGGGTCGAGGGCGGGAGCGATTCGCGGCCGGTCGTCGGCGGACATTTCAACGGCAAGCTCGACCGTCCGAAGATCCATCGCGGCGCGATCGACCGCCGAGAATTGCAGGCGCTCCACGAAGGGCGCGAGCCCGCGTCGTCGAGCTTCCTCGCCCGCTGGGATCTCGCGGCGGGCATCGGGCCGGACGGCATCGCCACCGATCGCGTCGGCGACGTCTCGGGGAACGGGCTCGACGGCGCCTGCGTCAACCTGCCCATGCGCGGAGCGACCGGCTTCAACTGGAAGGGTCGCGAGGAAAACTTCGTGCACGCGCCGTCCGAGTACGGCGCCATCCATTTTCACGACGACGATCTCGAGGACTGCGGCTGGGAGGCCGGATTTCGAGCTCGCCGTTCCCGCCGGCATGAAGAGCGACGTCTACGCGGTGAAGCTCCGCCATGGCGAGTCGGAGAGCTACGTGCCGTTCTTCGTGCGGCCGCCGGCCGGACGGGCGACGGCGAAGATCCTCTTCCTCGTGCCGACGGCGAGCTACCTCGCCTACGCGAACGACCGCATCGTCGCGGAGGTGCCGGTCGGTCAGGCCATCGTCGGCCACACGCCGGTGCTCGACGCCAACGACTTCCATCTCATGGCCCACCCGGAGCTCGGGCTCTCGACCTACGACCATCACACCGACGGCAGCGGGGTCTGCTTCTCGACGTGGCGCCGGCCGATCCTGACGATGCAGCCGAACGCGCGCCACGGCACCGGCACGGTCTGGCAGTTCCCCGCCGATCTCCATCTCGTCGAGTGGCTGAACGCCAAGGGCTTCGCCTACGACGTCGCCACCGACCACGATCTCGAGCGCGAGGGCGTGGAGCTGCTGCGCCGTTACCGCGTGGTGCTCACCGGCTCGCACCCGGAGTACACCTCCACGCGAATGCTGGACTCCATCGAGGGTTATCTCGCCGGCGGCGGCCGCTTCATGTACCTCGGCGCCAACGGCTTCTACTGGATCACGTCGTTCCACCCCGAGAAGCCCTGGGTGATCGAGGTGCGCAAGGCAGAAGGCGGCTCGCGCGCGTGGCAGGCGAGCCCGGGCGAGTACCATCACGCGACGACGGGCGAACGCGGCGGCATCTGGCGGAACCGCGCCCGCCCGCCGCAGAAGATCTTCGGCGTCGGCTTCACGTCCGAGGGCTTCGACCGCTCCTCTCACTACTTCCGCATGCCCGACGGCCTCGACCCGCGCGCCGCGTGGATCCTCGAGGGCGTGAAGCGCCCCGACCGCATCGGCGACTTCGGCCTGGTCGGCGGCGGCGCCGCCGGCCACGAGATCGACCGCTACGAGCTCTTGCTGGGCACGCCCCCGGGGGCGTTCTTGGTGGCGAGCTCCGAGGGCCACAGCGACGACTACCCGCACGTGGTCGAGGAGATCATGTTCAACTTCCCCGGCCTCGGCGGCACGCAGGACCCGCAGGTGCGCGCCGACGTCGTGTACTTCAAGACCCCGCAGGGCGGAGCGATGTTCAGCACCGGCTCGATCGCCTGGTGCGGCAGCCTCGCGCACGCGAACCACGACAACGACGTCTCCCGCATCACCGCCAACGTGCTGCGGCGTTTCGCGGGAGATGAAGCGCTGCCCTGAGCGAGTGATCCTCCTTGCGGGCAGCGACGGGGTCGCGATAGGAGTCCCTGCGAGATGAGGGTCGCCGTCTTCTGTCTCATCGCCGTGCTGCTCGCTCGGCCTCTCTCCGCTCCGCGCGGCGGACGCGCCGGAGATCCTGCAGACCCGCTGCGCCGCCTGCCACGGCCATCTCGAGGGCGGGCGCCTCAACCGCATCAGCGATCAGCGGAAGACCCCCGAGGGCTGGGCGACGACGATCGCGCGCATGGAGCATCTCCACAATCTGCAGGTCACGGAGGACGAGCGCCGCGCGCTCGTGAAGTACCTGTCCGACACGCAGGGGCTCGCGCCCGAGGAGACGCGCGGCTTCCGCTACGTGCTCGAGCGTCGCACCGACGTCGTCGAGGCGCCGCCCGACGAGGAGCTTTCCGTCCTCTGCGGGCGCTGCCACAGCTACGCCAAGGTCGCATTGCAGCGCCGGACCGAAGCGGAGTGGCTGAAGCTCGCGCACTTTCACGTCGGCCAGTGGCCGAGTCTCGAGTACCAGTCGCGCGGTCGAGATCGCGAATGGTGGGAGATCGCCAGCACGCGCGCACCGGCGCGCTCGCCGCGCTCTATCCTCTGACCACGTCCCGCGTGGTCGGCTTGGCAGGGGCGCGAGAAGCGCGATCCTTCGGGGAGCTGGCGCGTCGTCGGTCACCGTCCGGGAATGGGCGACTACGAGGGGCGCATGTCGGTCGCCCGCTCGGCCCCCGACGAGTACGCGATCACGCTCGACTTCCGCTACGCGGACGGCACCAAGGCCTCGGGCAAGGGAAGCGCGATCATCTACACGGGATATGAGTGGCGCGGGAGCCTCGATCTCGGGAACGAGAAGATCTCGCAGGTGCTCGCGCTCTCCGAGGACGGGCAGGAGCTCTCGGGGCGCTGGTTCGTCACCGACAGCGACGTGCTCGGCGCGGACTTGCACGCGGTGCGCGACGGCGGCGCTCCGCGCATCCTCGCGTCGAGCCGCCGTTCCTGAAGAGCGGCGAAAAGACCGAGGTGGCGATTCACGGCGTCGGCCTCGACGGGGACGTGAGCCTCGGCGACGGCATCGAGATCGAGCGTCGCGCGGCGACTGCCGACACGGTGCGGGTGCTCGCGCGTGCGAAGCCGGGTGCGGCGGTCGGAGCGCGCGCGGTCAAGGTCGGCAAGGCCGAGGCTCAGGGTCTGTTCGCGGTCTACGACAAGATCGGCTCGGTGCGGGTCGAGCCCCCCTACGCGATCGCGCGCGTCGGAGGCGGGGGCGGCACGACGCCGCCGGTGCCGGTGCAGTTCGACGCGATCGCCTATCTCGACGGTCCCGACGGCAAGCCGGGCACGGCCGACGACGTCCGTCTCGGCGCGGTGAAGGCCCGCTGGTCCGTGAGCGACTTCGACGCGACCGCCGAGAAGCTCTCGGACGCGAAGTTCGCCGGGACCATGAAGCCGGGCGGCCTCTTCGTTCCCGCGGAGGCGGGACCGAACCCGCGTCGGCCCTATCACACCAACAACGCGGGGGACCTGAAGGTTCACGCGACCGTCGCCGACGGCGGGCGCAGCGTGGACGGGACGGGTCACCTGGTCGTCACGGTGCAGCGCTGGGTGGATCCGCTGGTGCGCTGACCGGCGCCGCTCGAGAGGCGAGAACGCGGATGACGAAGCTGGAGCTCCGGGAGTCGGACCTGCACGAGGTCGACGTGGACGGCGAGCGGCTGCTGTTCCACGTGCCGACGACGAGCCTCTTCGGGCTCGACGCGCTCACCGCGGAGCTGCTCGACCTCTTCCGCGAGAAGCACGCCGTCAGCGAGCACGACGTGAGAGCAGCGGTTCGACGGCCGCGCGGACGCCGACGACGTCGTCGACGCGCTCGGCGAGCTCCTCGAGCTCGGCATCGTCGGCGACGGCGGCTCGACCTGGCGCGAGCGCGCGCCCATGCACGTGCGCGCCACGCCGCTCAGCACGATCGTGCTCAACGTCAACACCGGCTGCAACCTCACCTGCACGTACTGTTACAAGGAAGACCTCGCGACGCCCGCCGAGGGCCAGCGCATGAGCCTCGACACGGCGGCGGCGGCCTTCGAGCTGCTGCTGCGCGAAGCGGCGGAGCGGCCGCGCGTCAACGTGGTGTTCTTCGGCGGCGAGCCGCTGACGAACATGCCGCTCATCCGCGACGTCGTCGCCTACGCTCGGCGCCGCGCCGCGGAAGCGGGCAAGGCCGTGGACTTCAGCTTGACGACCAACGCCACGCTGCTCAGCGAAGAGACGATCGACTACCTCGACGAGCAGCGCTTCGGCCTGACGGTGAGCATGGACGGACCGAAGGCGCTGCACGATCAGAACCGCCGCACGGTGGGCGGCGCCGGCACCTACGACGTGGTCGCACGCAACGTCCGCAGATTGCTCGCGCGCTATCGCTCGCGGCCGGTCGGCGCGCGCGTCACGCTCACTCGCGGCGTCACCGACGTCGTGCTCATTCACCGCCACCTGCGCGAGGAGATCGGCTTCTTCGAGGTCGGCTTCTCTCCGGTGACCGGCGGAGGGTCCGACGCGTTCCGCCTCTCCGAGGAGGAGCTCGCCACGGTGTTTCGCGGCATGAAGGAGCTCGGCGAGCGCTACGAGCGCGCGGCGCTCGACGGCGAGAACATCGGCTTCGCGAACATGCATCAGCTCCTCACCGATCTGCACGAGGGACGCGCGAAATCGCTTCCCTGCGGCGCCGGCGTCGGCATGCTCGCAGTCGATCGCGAGGGCGGCCTCAACCTCTGCCACCGCTTCACGGGCTCGACGCTGCCGCGCTTCGGCGACGTCGAGCACGGCGTCGACCGCGAGCGGCTCGGCGCGTTTCTCGACGCCGCGCAGGATCGCAGCGGGAAGCCGTGCGAGACCTGCCGCATCCGCAACCTCTGCTCCGGCGGCTGCTACCACGAGTCTTACGCGCGCTACGGCGATCCGCACGCACCCGGTCGCCCACTACTGCGATCTGCTGCGCGACTGGATCGACTTCGGCATCCGGGTCTACCGGCGAATCGCCAAGGGGAACCCGGGCTTCTTCGAGCGACACCTCGAGTCGAGGAGGAGAGACGCATGAGGCACACCAAGCCCCTCAACGACAAGGCGCGGCGCCTGACGAGCCTCGCAGAGCAGGGGAAGCTCGACGAGGTGCGGCTGATGCAGACCGTGCCGGCCGGCTGCGCCGCGACCTTCGATCCCGGCTGGGAGGTCGATCCGTTCGGCGGCGTGGCGAGCCTCTGCCAGCCGATGGAGGCCGACCTCTACGGCTGCTCCGACCCGTGCTGGTGGCCGGCGCAGGTGCCCGACACGATGAACACCTATCCGGACTGGAACAAGGGATCCGATTCCGCGCAGCGCGACTGGCGCCGGCTCGCCGAAGTGTTCCCCAAGCGGTGATGCACGTGCGATCCACATCGCTCGCCTCGCTGCTCGGCGCGGTCGTGCTGGCGACGTCGGCGCCCGCCGTCGCCAAGGACTATCTCCTCGCGGGCTTGAAGCCCGACAAGCTGGTGCTCGTCGACCCCGCGGCGCGCAAGGTCGAGCGCACCTACACGCTGCGCGACGGCGCGCCCGGCCCGGCGATGATCGTTCCTGCGCCGGATGGCCGCGTCGCCTACGTGATCGTCAATCGCTCCGAGAGCATCAGCGGCATCGACCTCGACAGCGGCCAGGAGGTGTTCCGCGCCGACCTCTCGAAGCCCCCCGAGCGCGTCAAGGCGTTCGCCGCCGACATCAGCCCCGACGGCAAGGAGCTCTTCGTCTACGTGTCTCCCGTCGAGCTCCTCGGCGACGAGTACAAGGTGGGGGACACGCGCATCGCCGTCTACCGCACCTCGGACGGCGCGGCGGCCAAGCCGGTGCGGGTCTTGCCCGCGCCGCGGCGGACCTCGCTGATCGCGTTGTCGCACGACGGCTCGAAGCTCTACGCGCTCAGCTGGGATCTGCTCATCCTCGACCCCGCGACCGGAAAGGTCACGGGCAGGCACGAGATGCGTCACTGGGGGCGGGCGGGTTACGGCGAGCCCGACGTCATCGACGCGTGGCCGCAGTGGGAGTTCACCGGAGTTCTCGTCTCGCCTTACACCGTGATGCGCACGGACGTGCCGCCCACCGATCCCGGCGCTTCGCGGACCGGCCTCCTCGTCGCTCGACCTCGAGAGCGGCGACTTCTCGATGGAGAACTTCGAGGACACCACCAAGGTGATCTTCTCGGGAGTGGTCAACCCGGTGCGGCGGGACGAGGCGTACCTGGTCTACGCCACGCTCACCAAGCTCGACCGCAAGAACCACAAGGTGCTGAAGCGCATCGACGTCGACCACACCTACTACGCGATCAACATCTCGAGCGACGGCCGCGAGGTGTATCTCGGCGGCACCATGAACGACATCGGCGTCTATTCGACCGATTCGCTGAAGCGCCTCGCCGTCATCCCGCTTCCCGGCGGCGCCGACCAGGCGAATCGTCGCCCCTGCGAATGATCCGGCGCTGAGCGCGGAGCCGATGGACGTAGCCCGCGGCGGCGACCTCCGCTGGCTGCTCGAGCACGTGCGGCCGCACGCGGCGCCGGCTCGCGCTCGTGCTCGCGCTGGCGCTCGCGAGCTCGGCGCTGTCGCTCGTGCAGCCGTACCTCACCAAGCTGCTGATCGACGATGGCCTGCTTCACGGCCGGGTCGACGTGGTCGCGCGGGTCGCCGCTGCTGATCGTCGTCGCGGCCGTGTTGGCGACGGCCTCGCGGGGATCAACCAGTGGCAATACGTCTCGCTCTCGGCGCGGGTGCTGTTCGCGCTCCGCGAATCGGTCTATCGCCATCTCCAGCGGCTGTCGCCCGCGTTCTACGCGCGCATCGCGCCGGGCGAGCTGCTGGCGCGGCTCGACGGCGACGTCGCCGAGATCCAGCGCTTCGCCATCGACCCGCTGCTCTCGTCGGTGAACGCCGTGATCGTGCTCGTCGGGGCTCTCGGCTTCCTCGTCGTGCTGAACCCGCTGCTGTCGCTTCTCGCGCTGGCACTGTTGCCGGCAGAGGTGCTGTTCCTGCGCGCCATCCGTCCTCGCATCGAGGAGAAGACGCGCGCCGTGCGCCGCCGCGCCTCGGCGATCACCGTGTTTCTCGTCGAGACGCTCGGCGCGATGAAGCTCGTACAGTCGGTCGGCGCCGAGGAGCGCGAGGCGAGCCGGCTCGCCGCGCTCAACCGCACGTTTCTCGGCGACCTGCTCGGCCTGCAGATGACGCAGTTCGCGGCGGCGTCCGTGCCGGGCCTGGCGGTCACGCTGTCGACGGCCGCCGTGTTCGTGGCCGGCGCCGTTCTCGTCGCGCGCGGCAGCCTCTCGCTCGGCGGCCTCGTCGCGTTCTCCGCCTATCTCGCGCGCGCCACCGCGCCGGTGCAGACCTTGCTCGGCGTCTACGTCGCGGCGCGCCGCGCGCGCGTCAGCGTCGAGCGCGTACGCGAGCTCCTCGACGAGCCGGCGGCGGTGCAAGCGCCGGCTCGGCCACGACGGCTTCCCGCGGGAGCGTGCGGCGAGATCCGCTTCGAGGGTGTGACGTTCGCCCACGAGGGCAGGGCGGAGCGCTTGCTCGACGCCGTCGACGGGATGGTCCCCGGGGGATCGAAGGTCGCGGTGGTGGGAGTCTCGGGCGTCGGCAAGACGACGCTCATCGATCTGCTTCATCGGCACTACGATCCGGCGGGCGGGCGCATCCTCCTCGACGGCGTCGACCTCCGCGATCTCGACCTCGCCGAGCTGCGCCGGCGGGTCGCGGTGGTGGCGCAGGACGCGCCGGTGCTGTCGGGGACGATCGCCGACAACATCCGCTACGCGGCGCCGGACGCCACGGACGAGGAGGTGCGCTCCGCGGCGGCCGCGGCGCAGCTCGACGGCTTCGTCGCGGGGCTGCCTCGAGGCTACGACACCGAGATCGGCACGCGCGGCACGGCGCTCTCGGGCGGTCAGCGACAGCGGCTGGCGATCGCTCGCGCGCTCTTGCAGCACCCGCTCGTCCTCGTGCTCGACGAGGCGACCTCCGCCGTCGACCGGCCGGCGCAGAGGCAGATCGTCGCCGCCATCGATCGCCTGTTCCCCGTGACCCGCATCGTCATCAGTCATCACGCGGACGCGCTCGCCGGCGCGGACCAGGTGCTCGAGCTGGTGGACGGGAGGCTCGTCGCGCACGCGGCCGGCGAGTCCGGAGCCCACGCGTGAGCGACGTGCTCGTCGGTCTCGTCGACAGCGGCGTGGCCGCCGACCTCCAGGCGCGTATCGCGGCGGAGAGCGCGTTCGTACTCGGCCGAGGTGACGCCGTCGAGCAGCGCACCGCGACGGAGGACGCGATCGGCCACGGCTCTTCGATCGCCCGTACGATCCTCGTGGCGGCGCCGACGGCGACGCATCGTCAACGCGCAGGTGTTCCACGACTCGATCACGGCGCCACCGGCGGTGATCGCCGCCGCGCTCGGCTGGGTCGTCGAGCAGGGCGCGCGGGTCGTCAACTTGAGCTTCGGCTTGCGGCAGGACCGCGAGGTGCTGCGCGAAGCCTGCGAGGCGGCTCGAGCGGCGGGCGCCATTCTGCTCGCCGCCAGCCCCGCCCGCGGGCCTGCGGTATTTCCCGCCGCGTACCCGGGCGTGATCCGGGTCTCGGGTGACGCGCGCTGCAACGCCGACGGCGTATCTCATCCTCGGCAGCGCGCAGGCGGACTACGGCGCTCGCCCCGCGACGATCGACGGCCGCGTGCAGGGCGCGAGCGCGGCGGCGGCCTGGCTCAGCGGCAGGGTCGCGGCCTTTCTGTCGGAGCGGCCAGGATGCCGACGCCGCGAGCGTCGAGCGCTTCCTCGAGTCGATCGCCCGCCACCGCGGCCCGGAGCGGCGCTTGATGTGATTTCTAATTGAATCTCGAGACTCCGCTGGCACCATATTGAAGTATGGTATCCATGCTGGTAACGTTTGGCCGTGAAAGCCGCCCACAAGGTCACGGTCCAACTTCCCGACGAGCTGCTCCACAAGGCGCAAGCGGCGACGGGTGAGGGCGTCACCCAGACGATCCGGCGGGGGCTCGAGCTCGTCGCGGCGGGACGCGCCTACGAGGATCTGCGCAGGGTCCGTGGGCGCGTGAAGCTGTCGCTCGACCTCCGACGTGTGCGCGACGACCGTTCGTGATCGCGGCGGACACGAGCTCGATCGTCGCCTACCTGTCGGGCGCCGCGGGACACGACGTCGAAGTCCTGGATGCGGCCCTCGAAGACCGTCAGCTCTGTCTTCCTCCCGTCGTGCTGACGGAGTTGCTGAGTGTCCCCTTGCTGCCGAGTGAAATCGCTGCGCGCCTTCGGGAGGTGCCGTTGCTCGGTGTGAGCGAAGGGTATTGGGAGCGCGCGGGGGCGCTTCGCGCTCGCGTGCTTGCAGCCAAGCGCCGGGCCCGGCTCGGCGACGCGCTGATTGCGCAGAGCTGCCTCGATCATAAGGTCCGCCTCATCACCCGCGACCGCGATTTTCGCTATTTCGCGCGCGCCGCCGGCCTCAGGCTCATCGTCGACTGAGCTCAAGCCGCTCGAGTCGCTTCTCGGCCTCGCTCGGGCTCAGCCGTACGAGCCGTTCGATTCCAAGCCCGGGGTCGCACTCCCCCACGCCCGGCATGGCGCTCTCAATCCTCGGGCACGCCTAGAATCTCGAATCCTTCCTTCCGGGCAGCAGCGGCGAGCCGGCTATCAAACGTGACGAAGCCGATCCCGGTCGTCTGTTCCTCGAACGCGACGAGGGCGGCGCCGAGGTGCAGGGCATCGGCGGCACGAAGTGAGTGAATCTCGAGGAGCCGGCGAGCACGCGTGCGGACGGCGTCGTATTGGGCGACCTCATGCCAGGCGGCCTCGAGCCTCGTGAGACGATGCTTCGCCTGTGAGAGCGCTCGCGGCGAAAGAGCGCCGTCTCTGCGTTGGCGCGAGAGCGCGGACATCACCTCAGTGGCGGCGAACGCCCAGACGAGGATGACCGGATCAGAACGCAGCCACTGGCGGCATTGACTGCTCTGCGGCTCCCGGCAAACGAGCGGAACGATCGCAGAGGAGTCCCAGAATCTCACCGGGCGTCGCGCTCCTCGAGCAGCGCGCGCAGCACGCCGCAAGGTTTGCCGGGTGGATTGGCATTCAAGAGGTCTCGATCCATGCGGCCGGATCCGCGCCGGATGAGTCCCTTCCGTTCCATCGCGGCGAGCGCATCGCTACCCCGAGTGGCGTCGGAAGCGGCATGCGAGATCGGCACCACCTGAGCGATGGGCACGTCACGATCGAGGATCCGAATGGTCTCACCCTTGCGAACGAGCGCGAGATAGCGGCCGAGGCCGTTCTTGAACTCGGATATCTTGGCCTCTTTCATGAGGCCAACTTAGCCATCATCATTCCCCAGAGCAACGTTGCTTGACCGAGGGCTATACTTCGCTCGTCGATTGCGATTTAAGCTTCCGCAGCCGAAGAAGATGGGAGCGCTGACCGACAAGTACTGTATCGTCGGAGTCGGCGAGACGCCGCACATGCGGCCCTCGAACCGCACCACGCTGTCGATGGCGTGCGAGGCCGTGCGCAACGCCATGGCCGACGCGGGACTGCAAGCGTCGGACATCGACGGGATGACCAGCTACCAGGTCGCGGATTCCACCAGCTCCGCGCACGTCGCCACCGCGCTCGGCCTCAGGCTCAACTATTGCCTCGACATCTTCGGCGGCGGCTCGAGCAGCGAGGCGCTGGTCGCGCACGCGATCGGGCTGATCGAGGCCGGCTACGCGAAGACCATCGTCTGCTTCCGCTCGATGAACGGGCGCTCGGGGCGGCGGATGGGCGGACAGGTCGCCGCGGGGCCGGTCCCGGCGGCGACGGCGGCGGACGACAACCAGTTCCTCATGGGATGGGGCTGGACGACGCCGGCGCAGCGCTTCGGCATGTCGGCGATGCGCTATCTCCACGACACCGGCTGCTCGACCCGGGCGTTCGCCGAGATCGCCGTCGCGCATCGTTACCACGCGACCCTCAATCCGAAGGCGATCCATCGCACGCCGATCACCATCGAGGATCATCAGCGCTCGCGATGGGTGGTGAAGCCGTTTCGCTTGCTCGACTGCTGCCAGGAGACCGACGTCTCGGCGGCGATCATCGTCACCTCGCGCGAGCGCGCGTTCGACCTCCGCCATCCGCCCGTCTTCATCATGGGGGGATACGCGCGCACGATGACCGAGAGCCCGCAGTGGAACTACTCTCGCCCCGTGCTCCACTACGTGGCCGGCAACCACGGGTGGAAGCGCGCGTTCGGCATGGCGGGAATCGGCCACGCCGACGTCGACTTCATCTCGTGCTACGACGCGTTCACCTTCACCACGCTGATCCAGCTCGAAGCCAACGGATTCTGTGGGCCGGGCGAAGCCGGGTGATTTCGTCAAGGGAGGACGGCTGCAGATCGACCACGAGCTGCCGAGCAATCTCTCCGGCGGGCATCTCTCCGAAGGCTACACGCACGGCGTGCAGATGATCATCGAGAACGTCCGCCAGTTGCGCCATCGCGCGGACGACGCGTGCCCGGGATGGCGCGAGGGCCGGCACACCTACGACCGCAGCCGAGGATGCCGCCAGTTGCGCAAGGCACGGATCTGCTGCGGCATGGCGTGGGGCTGGGAGAACATGGCGAGCTGCCTGATCCTGCGCGGCATCGCCGCCTGACGGGTTCATCGATGGCAGCGACGATCGACTACTCGAAGCTCCGCATCGTTCCCGACGCCGACACGCGCGAATGGTGGGAGGCGGCGCGCCAGCACAAGTACCTCGTGCGCCGCTGCAACCGGTGCGGGCACAAGTGGTTTCCGCCGAACATTCCCGCGTGCAGCAAATGCACGTCGATGGACGTCGGCTGGTTCGAGACCGCGGGCAAGGGCGTCATTCACAGCTACGTCGTGGTGGTGCAGCCGGTCGTCGGGGCGTTCGTCGGAGCGGTTCCGTACGTCGTCGCCCTGATCGAGCTCGACGACTGCAAGGAAGAGGACGGTACCGTGACGCGCGTCGCGGGCGTTCTGACCAACGACGAGTCGGAGGCCGCGATCGGGTTGCCCTGCGCCGTGCTGTTCGAGGAGACCGCCGACCCGAAGATCGTCATGCCGCGATGGCGCATCAGCGGCGCCGCCGAGAACACCTGGAAGTTCGAGTAGGGGCGGATGCCTCGCGATTCGATGGCGCTCACCGCACCGGTGCCGCTGCGCAGTCGGCGCTGATCGTTCCGAGGCCTTCGGAGCGGATCTCCAGCGCGAGCGTCGGCGGAGTGCTCCATCGGACCGCGAAGACGAACACCTTGTCGTAGTCGTCGTTGTCCCACGCAGGAACGGGGCTCGCGTTGCGGAATCTCGCCCGCAGGATCTCGGCGAACTCGACGATGTTGAGGTGCTCCCAGGCGACGTAGATGGTCGCACTTCGGTATTCGGGCGCGAGTAGAGTGTCGGCGAGCAAGCCCGGATCGTTGTAGGGTAGCTGCGTGTTGATCGGCACGCCGAAGCGGATGGCCGTGGGCCCGATCGTCAGCAGCGGTCTCACGTAGTCATATCTCAAACCGTCGCCGTGGATCTCCGTGGCCTTGATCTTGGGATCCGGAGCGAAAATGTAGTCGGGCTTGGGAAAATTCTTGGCGAAGAAATCGGGGAGTAGCAGTGCGCGGTTCAAGCCTTGACAGGTGAGCAAGCCGAGACCCTTGGGAGGCTTCTCGCCGTGACGGACGACGACGATCGTCTCCGTCTCTACACGGCGCTCTCGGCTCCGATCGACGGAGTCGACGAAGCCGCGACGACACAGACGCAAAGCGATACGGTCGCGATCAATTGGCGCATGGGCCCGCTCATGGTCAGACTACGGTTCACCCGCCACATATCCCATGCAGAGCTTTCTCGTGAAGCGTGCGCGCCGCATGGCCTCGCACATCGTCACCGTGCTTTGCTTGGCCGCGACCTTCAGCCCACGAGCCGCTGCCGTGGAGCCCGACGCCGTGCCGACTCCGTCCGTCGAAGCGACGCCCACGAAGCCCGCGGACGAAGTCGACGAGCATCGCGCACGACCCGAGGCCTCGGGAAAGGAGGAGCCAGAAGACGCGAGCCATGGAACCCGGACTGGCGCCCATCTCTATTGGGAGCACGGCCTCAACTACGGGTTCCTCCGACCCGTGCGCGTCGGGAACGAGAGTCACTTCGCTTTCGATGGAGCTTTGGGACTGAACGGCCGCATCGGGGTCAAGCTCGGCGTCGACGTCGCCGGGTACCTCGAGCACGGCTCGCTGCCCGACCTCGGCACGCGATTCGATCTGCGCCGCGCCACCATCTACACCACCGGCGAGTTCCATCTCTTGCTTCCAATTTTGTTCAAGATCGACGTTGGAGGCATCGGAGATTCGCCGTATCTGAGCGACATCTACCTCTGGTTACGGGACGTGCCCTATGTCGGCGCGCTCAAGCTCGGCCAGTTCGACGCGCCGATGTCGCTCGAGATGATGACCGGCAGCACATATTCGACCTTCATGGAGTACGGCTCGCCCGTCGAGGCGTTCTCTCCGGGCTTGAAGGTGGGCGCGCAGATCTCCGACCATTCGCTCAATGATCGGGCGACGTGGGCATTCGGCTACTTCACGGACGGGCAGAAGGTCGACGTGGGTGATACGAGCATCACGGTCGCTCGCCTCACCGGACGTGCAACCTGGCTGGCACTCCAACCACGGACGGCCGACGACACGCTCGTGCACCTGGGAGTGAGCGCCAGCTACGTGCTTTCGCCGAGCGATCGCATCCGATACAGCTCGCGCCCCGAAAGCTTCCTCGCTCCAAAGCTCGTCGATACGGGGAACCTCGACACGCACGTCGCGTTCCCGTTCGGAATGGAGCTCGCGGTCAAGCGCGGTCCCTTCACCTTTCAAGCCGAGTACATGGCATCGGCAGTCGATGCCGGCTCGCTAGGGCATGCCTATCTCGACGGCGCCTACGGCTCGGCGAGCTGGTTCCTCACCGGCGAGCAGCGCGACTACGATACCTCCACCGGAAAGATCGGTGCCCTGATGCCTACGCACGATTTCAGGTTGCACGACGGCCACTGGGGCGCCTGGGAGGTCGCAGCGCGAGGCTCCTGGGTCGATCTCACCGACGGACAGGTCCACGGCGGCAGCATGATGATCTTCACCGCCGGCCTCAATTGGTATTGGAACCGTTACCTTCGCATCCTTTTCGACACGAGCTTCGCCCACCTCTACGATGGCCCCAACGACGGCGACATGGCGATCCTGCAAAGCAGGCTTCAGCTAGTGTTCTAGCGCGCGGCGCTCGCGCGGAGAACGCCTGGAAGTTCGTGTAGGGGCGTCGTCCGCTTTCGGCGCAGCGCAGGCGCTCGACCACAGGAAGCCTTCGAGCGATCCACGGCGCAGAGATCGTCCGGACCTCAAGCGTGAAGGCGCTACACGCGTACCACCTCGACCGATCCCTCAGAGAGCGCCGGCGAGGTTCTTGAGCGTGGTCGCCTGCTCCTCGGTGAGCCAGCCTCCGGCGAGCATCGGTATCGTTCTCAGCGGTAGATCTCTTTTCGATCGCCGACGTCGAGGACGGTCACGGTCTTCTTTGTGTCGTCGATCTCGTAGACGACGCGGTAGTTGCCGACGCGGATCCGGTAGGCGTCGCGTGTCTTGAGCTTCCTCGAGCCCATCGGCCGCGGGTCGTCACCGAGTGCGATGAGCGCCTTCTTGATCCGCTGGTAGAGATCGGTGGGGACGGCTGCGAGATTCTTCTGGGCGCGGCGGTCGATCGAGACCGCATGGCGGCTCATCTACGCTTGCGCTCGATCTCGCGGAGCGCCTGCTCGAGCGGTATCGGCTCTTCTCCGGAGGCCTTGGCCTCGTCGTAGGCGCGGATCGCGTCGAGCTCATCGAGCTCGTCGAGGAGACGTTCGTAGTCCTTGATGTCGAGGACGACGCCGACGCGCTTGCCCTTGTCGTCGACGATGAATCGCTCGTGCTTGGGCACGGTGGTCTTTTTCTTAGCCGCTGTCTTCGCCACGGTCGAGGCCGAGTCTAGCAGCTAAGGCGAGCGAGGTGTGAGCGCACGGCGCGGCGATCGCCGCGCCGTGCACCTTCGACCCCTCAGAGAGTGCCTGCGAGATTCTTGAGCGTGGTCGCCTGCTCCTCGGTGAGCCAGCCTCCGGCTCGAAGCAGGTTCACCTTGACCTTGAACGCGTCGACGAAGACCCGCTTGTGCGGCGCAGACGTGTTCGGCTTGACGAGCTTCACCGCCACGCACGCTCCGGCGACGAGCGCGTACGGCACCACCCGCTTGATCCGCGGGGCGCTCGTGTACTTCGCGGAGCTGGTCACGTCGTCGGCGAGCTGGCGGCAGAGCCCCTCGCCGGAGGTGGGGGGCGTGGGGGCGAGCGTGGCGGTCGCGTTCAGCTCGTGGAAGGTGACGTCCGCTGCGAAGTTGTTCGGTGATCGTGAGGGTCTGGCCGTCTGCGCCGCAGACGAACGGGCTGTCGGTGTCTCCCACGAACACGGGTGCGGTTTCCACAGTCTCGAACGAGCCGAGGAGGTACGCCGTGGGGCCGTCGATAGCGCCGGGCGGCGAGGAGGCGGGCGCCCCCGCTCCGGCCGCGCTCGCGGCAGCCGCGTAGGCATCCCGCAGCGCCTGCTCGGCGTCGTCGCCGGCGTCGCCGGCTGGGTCGGTCGCCCACAAGATCCCCGCTTGCGTGTTGCCCGGCGGCACCGGCAGCAGGCTGGCCAGGCGCGGGTCGGGCGGCTCCGCGGCGATGGCGTTCACCACGTCCGTGCTCACCGCCTTGTCGAAGCGGACGAAGTCGGCCGTCGAGACCGGTGCGCCCGAAGCGTCCTTGATCGTCAGCGTCCCGTACCAGACGTCGAGCGTGCGATCGGTGAGACGAATCCCCGTCGGCGGCGTGCAGAACTCACTCACCTGCGCCGCAGCCGTGCCTGCTCCGGGACCGATCACGTACGCCGCTGCGACGGTCGCGAACACGACCGCGAGCGCGAGTCTCTTACGCTTCATGGCACCCTCCTCGAACGGTTACCTGCGCCTATCGAGACTTCACAAATAAATTGTCGATTAGTAGTCTCGCGGACACGATGTCGCCCTGGAGGGCTAGGCGCTCGATGGAGACGACCGAGCGTCGAGTGGCCCGCTGCCACAGACAAGGCTTGCGAGTGATGGAGCGCCTCGAGTCACGCGCCGACGAGGCGGCCGACGTGATCCGTCGGCTGGTCGGGTGATCTGCCGGTTCTCTGCGCCCCGCCGCGTGATCGATCTACGCCGGCGTTGGGCCTCGTTGCGATTGTGTGCGATGGTGCCGCGTCGCCGAATGATCGACGGATTCGCATAGGGGAGGCGATGAACACACGAGCGATCGACACAGTCCTTCGTGACGCGACGGATTCCGGGGAGGTGCCCGGCGTGGTGGCCGTCGCGGCCAACGAGAAGGGCGTCCTCTACGAGGGCGCCTTCGGCACGCGCGAGCTCGGCCGCGACGGTTCCGATGACGCCCGACACGGTCGGCTACATCGCCTCGATGACCAAGGCGCTGACCGGCGCGGCCGCGATGGCGCTCGTCGAGCGTGGGCGGCTCACCCTCGACGGGCCGGCCGCCGCCGTCGCGCCCGAGCTTTCACGGACGCAGGTGCTCGAAGGATTCGATCAGGCCGGCAAGCCCAGGCTGCGAGCGCCCAAACGCGCGATCACGCTCCGGCACCTGCTGACCCACACGTCGGGCTTCGGCTACGAGATCTGGAACACCGACATCGTTCGCTATCAGCAGGTCACCGCCACGCCGAGCATCTTCACCAGCGAGAACGCGGCGCTCGCGGCGCCGCTGGTGAGCGATCCGGGCGAGCGCTGGGTCTACGGCATCGGCATCGACTGGGCGGGCAAGTTGGTCGAGGCCGCCAGCGGACAGAAGCTCGGCACGTTCCTGGAGGAGAACCTGCTCGGCCCGCTCGGCATGACGAGCACGTCGTTCCTGCTCTCGGCGTCGCAGCGCTCGAGGCTGTCGAGCATGCACGCGCGGAAGGCCGACGGCTCGCTGGCGCTCTTCCCGTTCGAGTTCAACCAGAGCCCCGAGTTTCAGCAGGGCGGCGGCGGGCTGTACGGGAGCATGCAGGACTATCTGCGCTTCACGCAGATGATGCTGCACGGAGGGACGCTCGACGGCCGCCGCGTGCTGAAGCCGGAGACCGTCCGGGCGATGTCGCAGAACCAGATGGGCGACGTCGACGTCGCCCGTCTGAAGACGGCCATGCCCGACTACTCGAACGACGCCGACTTCTTCCCCGGGATGAAGCAGAAGTGGGGCCTCAGCTTTCTCATCAACACGGAGGAGACGCGGGAAGGCCGCTCGGCCGGCAGCCTGTCCTGGGCCGGCCTCAGCAACTGCTACTTCTGGATCGACCAGGCGAAGGGTGTGACCGGCGCCTTGATGACGCAGATCTTCCCCTTCTTCGATCGCCTCGCCGTCAAGCTCTACCGGGACTTCGAGGCGGCCGTGTACCGCTCGCTCTGACCGGCCTCGCCGGCGGGCTCACGGCGCCGGTTGCGGCTTTCGCGTCGATTTGCGCGCGGCTGCCGCGCGCCTCGCCAGGACCGCCGGATCCGCCAGCGGGGTATGCCCGCGTGCGTGCGAGCCCGGCTTCTCCCCCGCGCCGTACTTCTTCTTCGCCTCGTCGCGCACGGCCATCGTGTCGTCGTATTCCGCGCCCCGCCCGTGCTTGTAGGCGGCCAGGCGCGATGCCGACCGATCGTCCATCCAGCAGATCCGCGCGCGGGCTCGGAACCTTGAGCCGGGTGACGTCGCTCTTCGCCCCGACCGGCCTCGCATCGATCGGCGCCGGCGCCTTCCCCGAGTGGAAGCGCGCCGCCGACATCACTCGAGCCGACGGCCGGCGGCAAAGCGGGCATGCGCGTCTGCGTTTCGAGGCGCCGGCCGCGACCAGCGCCTCGAACGTCAGATCACAGATTGCGCAACGCCATTCGTAGAGCGGCATGGTCGCTCGCGCCCGCCGCTACTCGATCCGGTGCGGATGCTCCTTCCAGTCTTCGGGATCATGCGTGATCCACACCGTGGCGCCGGTGATGTCGCGCAGCGCCTTGATGCGCTTGAGCGAGAGCGTCGCGGTGATCGGGTCGACGTCGACCGGCATCGTGGCTTCTTGGTCGAGCGCGGCGCGCAGATGGACCGTGTCTCCGGGAAGCACGATCGTCCGATTGGAGAAGTTCGCCACCAGCGTGCACTCGCCCGGCGTGTGCCCCGGCGTGTAGAGGAATTGCAGCGCGCCGTCGCCGAAGAGATCGAAATCGCCATTCAGCTCCAGCCAGTCGTAGGCGCGCGTCGGCAGAAAATCGTTGAGGATGAACGCCCAGCGGCGGTCGGGATCCGGCCAGTACGCGTAGCGGAGCTCGCCCGCGCCGACCAGGAACTTCGCCTTCGGGAAGTACGTGAGGCCGCCGGAGTGGTCGAGATGCGAGTGCGACAGGATCACGTATTTGACGTCGCTCGGCTTGTAGCCCACACCTTGGATCTGCTTGTCGAGCGTGTCCGCCTTGCTCCACTTGACCGGCAGATGCGCCGCGACGTCGCCCCAGTAGCCGACCGCGTCGTCGATGATCTTCGGATTGCAGCCGGTGTCGAACAGCACCAGCCCCTTTTCGTGCTCGATCAGGAAAGAGGGGCACGGGCACTGCAACAACATGGCGGGGTCGCCGCCGTGCATCAGCAGCGATGCGGGGGCGGTGAGCTCGGCGCCCGGGAGCGCCCACATCTTCTTCGCTTTGCCTTGAGCCATTGGCTTCCTCGCTTTCGGTTCCTTGCGGCAACGTCCGCGACGATCGCGGCTCCGTCCGCGTAGTCCGTCGCCGTGGGGCCGTCAAGCCCATTTTCTGCGAGGGGAGAACGCGATCACTAGGGCACCATGGCGTGACCGCAGTCCCGGAAGTCGCGATCGAAGGAGAACGCGGCTCGGAGCCCGAGCCGGGACATCGTCTCGAAGCTCGCGCAGTCGGTGAAGCTCAAACGCTTGTCCGCGAACCGCTCCATGCGGTCGATCGCCCCGCTCACCACGTCGCGCTCGAGCAGCAGCAGGTCGTAGCGACGGCTCGCGAGGAGATCACGCGCGATCGCGGCGGCGCACGCCGCCCCCGCGCGCGCCCGCACGATCGTCACGGTCTCGGCGAGCACCAGCTCCGTCAGAATGAAGCGCGCGTGCGGGTTTGCGCGCACGAACTCGACGGCTGCGCGATGATGCCGGTCGCGGCGCAGCAGCAGTGCCACGAGCGCGCTGGTGTCGACCAGCAGCTTCATCCGCTTCCTCCTTCGACCATCCGTAGAGGTAGTGATCGTGATGGACCGACTCGTCGCCGACTCCGCCGCTCAAGCTGCCGACCAACTGGTCGGCGGGGTCGCTTCCGAAGGCGAGGGGGGAGTCGGATCCCTTGCGGCCGAGGTAGGTCTCCACGGCCTCGCGGACGAGCTCCGCGATCGGCACGCCGTCGCGCCGCGCGCGGGCGCGAAGCTCCCGCCAGGTTTCAGCGGCGAAGCGCAGGTTCGTGGTCACGCGTGGCGGCATCGCGATATCACGATACCGAACCGAGGCGCGCCGTCAAGGACGCGGCTGACGGCCGTCGTCGCCGCCCGAGGCGGTCTACGGCGACGGGGTCGGAGTCTTCGTCGGCTTCGGAGTGGGCGTACGGGTCGGCACGCGCGTCGGCGTCGGGGTCGCCGTCGGCCGCGGTGTTCGAGTGGCTGTCGGCGTTCGCGTCGGCCTTCTCGTCGGAGTGGGAGTCGGAGTACGCGTCGGCACCTTCGTCCGCGTCGGCGTCGGAGTGGGCTTCGGCTTCTTGGTCGCCGTCGGAGTGGCCGTCGGCCGCGGTGTTCGAGTGGCTGTCGGCGTTCGCGTCGGCCGCTTCGTCGGCGTCGGTGTCGGCGTGTGCGTCGGGACCTTCGTCGGAGTCGGAGTGCGCGTGCGGGTCGGCGTTCGCGTCGGTGTCGGCGTCGGTACCATCACTTCCACGACGAACGACGAGTCGGCCCGCTGCTGGACGGCGATTTTGATTTTGCCATCGGATGAGACGTACATGCCCGAGGCCGCCACCCACTGCGCGTTGAACAGCGCATAGTCGGGATACTGTCGGGTCCCCTGGCTGCAGATGGGAGCGCCGACCCAATCTCCAGGTGTGGCGTCGATCGGCAAAGCCCAGCCGCTCTCCGAGTTGATGTAACAGGGATTGCCCATCCCGATATGAGGTCTGTCGGCCCGGAAATCGTGGATGATGACGCCCTCCCCCGGAATGGCGTTGTCGAACTGGGAATCGGAGCCGAGTCCTTTGACGCGGGCCTCCACGGTCAGATAGCGCGCAGAGTCGCCCGTGCACGGAACGCCGGGGAGGCAAACCTTGATCATCTTGATCGCCGAGCCGAGCGGCAACGTGTCGGCTTCGAGGGTGACCGTGGCGACGGGCGCCGAGCTGTCCACGACGACCATGTTCTGAGAGGGAATCCAACCGAGGAAATCCTTGTGAGGCGCGATGTACCCGTTGCCGGGCTCATCGCAGTACAGGGAGCTCGGTACGCCGGAATTGTACGAATCGTAGGAGCCGCATATGGCTCCGTTCAGTCCGGCTCTCGCGCTCATCACGTCCCATGGGCTGTCGTAGGCGTAGTAGACCCATCCGGAGTGAGGCAGTCCCAGGCTGTGACCCAGCTCATGCGCGTAGGTCGAGACGTTCTGACCCCAAGGGGGTTCCCAGGTCGCGCCGTAGAACCGGTTCTGATAGACGAAGCTTCCTCCCCAAGCACAGCAATCGAGGTCGTTGCTGAGCACGAAGTTGATCTGGTCGTAGACGGAGAGATCGATTCCGGCGGCCGCGCCGGCCGCCATCCCGTCGTTGCTGAGCGCGTTGAGGTTGGCGCAAGCTTCATCCCAGCCGCAGGGCGCGTAGTGGCTCTTCGGGAAGGGCAGCGTCAGCCAGCCCGAGGCCGGAACCCCGCCAACTCCGCCGACCTCTCCGATCCAATGGAACTGATTCCAGGACGTCTTCTTGAAGAAGCCGTTGACGGTGCTGGGAAACCCCGCGCCCTGGGGCGGAACGTCGGGGTTGTTCAGGTCGTCATAGAACTGAGGCGGATGCGGCACCGCCGTGTCGTCCGCGTACTTCAACAGCAGATAGAGAACCCGCCTCGTGCCGATGACGGCGCCCAAGGGGAACGCGGCTTCGGCGGGGGTCCCCGGCTCTGCAAAAGTGCTCGCACCACTGGGAGGGGTGATGGCATCGACGACGATCCTCGAGGGCGTGAACCGGCTCGCGGCGAGCCGCCGCCCCAATAGCCGCACGCGCCGCCCGTAAAGTCTCAGCGCGGAGCTCTCCAGCCCCTCGAGTTGGAGAGGTATCGTCGTTCCATCCCGGAGCGTGAGCGTATGTCGCGTCGCGCCGCCTATGGCGTAAGGCCCTGGATCTCCCCAGACGACGCCGAGGATACCCTCGAAGCTCTGCGTGACGGCGGGCGGCTCGGCCGGCTGCGCGAGCGCGGCCGCCGCCCGCAGCGAGATGCCGATGACCGCCAGGGCGGAAAGAAAGCGCGCCCGCCATGCGCTTGCGCTGATCGCGCCCGGGATGGAGCTCTCAGCCACCGGCGATCGGAGCCAGCAGGTAGATCTCGTCGCCGTCGGCCAGCGGCCGTCCGAGGTGCTCGTCGACCGGGCAGCGGCTGCCGTTCAGCATGAGGGTGTGGCGCAGGTGCGGGCTATCGGCGATCGCCGCCCGCAGGCGGATGCCTTGTCGCTCGGCCTCGTCGAGGAGCTCTTCAAGCGTGGCGCCGGCGGGGAGTCGAACGTCGCGGTCGACGTCGTACCATCCCGCTCCGATGCGCCCCTTCAGGAGCAGGTGCACGCGGATGCCCGCCTCCCTGGGCGCGAAGAGGCGCCGCAGGGGCGAGAACAGGCTCATGCGTCGACGTAGCCCGAGAGGAGCTCGCGTCAGTCCGAGCTGCTCGGCTCGAGCGCGCGAGAGGTGGCCGGTCTGCGGGATTCCATCCCATCGCGCGGTAGTAGTCGTCCTTGAGCTCGGGCAGCGGCACGGTGATGCCCGTGAGCGGGCCGTCCGCGAGGTTGCCGTCGCCCTCGCCGAGCATGCGCGGATGCGGCGCGAAGTCGGCGGGCTTGATGCCCTCGCGGCGGTTGAAGGCGGCGCGCAGGTTCTGGATGCGCTCGCCGCGAGCGCAGCAGATCCTGCGTCGGTCATGTTCCAGCCGGTGAGCGCGTTCACCAGGTCGAGCCACGGCAGCCCGCCCGGTCAGCATCGTGAACATGCACAGACCGAGGCCGTTCATCACCTGGTGCGCGTTGCGAAGTGGGCCTGCGCCATGCCCTTGCCCTCGGTGCCCTTCCACTTGACGTTCGTCTCCTTCGGGTCGACGGCCTTCGGCAGCGAGAACTTCGCGTCGAAGGTCTCGTTCCACGACGCCGAGCCCGCGGTGTGGCGGCCCGGCGTCGGGTCGGCGATGTAGGTCACGCCCATGAGCGAGGTGAAGCGCGTGTCGTGGTACGCGGGCTCCTGCCGTGCACGTGGACCGCGAAGCGCTCGCTGCCCTTGCCGACGTGCTTCGCGGCGGCGCGCTGAGCCGTGGCGCAGCCACGCGCCGCAGCCCTCGCCGGTGCCCATCTTGATCGTGAGCGCGAGCGCGGCCTCGCCGTTGCCCCAGCGCATGTCGATGCCGTCGAGGTCCTCGGCGGTGAGGATGCCCTCCTCGATCGCCTCGCACACCCAGGCGAGCGTCGCGCACGAGCTCACCGCGTCGATGCCGTAGCGGTTGCACGCGTCGTGACACGCGGTGACGAGCTCGATGTCGTCGTTCAGGAGGTTGGCGCCGAAGCCGACGATCGTCTCGTAGTCGGGCCGGCGCACGTCGGAGAGTCCGCGACGCTTGACCTTGACGATGCCCTTGCACGGCATCGGGCAGTCGCCGCACGACAGCTTCTTGGTGATGTACTTGTCGACCACCGCGCCGTCGAGCTTGTAGCCCTTGCGTCGCGAGCGGGAAGTCGCGCGACGCCGACGCCCTTCCAGTTCTTGATCGGCGCGTCGCCGTTCTCGACGCTGAGCGCGACCGCCGCGGTCGTGCCGCGCTCGCTCCACAGCTGCCGCATCGCTGCTGCGGCGCTTCGACCTTCATGCCGAGCCGCGTGATCAGCCGGTAGATCCAGCCGAGCTAGCGCTTCGGCTTGGTGAACCACACCACCACGCGCATGAGCCAGGAGAGGTCGCTCTTGTACTCCTTCGTGACCTGCTTGCAGAGCGCGTGGAACTCGCTCGGGGTCGGCGATCGGCACCTCGCCCGACCCGGCGACGACGATCGCCTTCAGGTTCTTGCTGCCGTAGATGGCGCCGAAGCCCTGGCGCCCGAAGGCGTGGTAGCGATCGTTCATCACGCTCGCGATGCGCGCCTGCCCCTCGCCGGCGGGACCGATGGCGCTGACGCCGACGTCGGCTTGGTCCGCCGAAGCGCTGGCGCAGCGCGTCGAACACCGGCGGGATCTCCTTGCCCCAGAGCTCGCCGGCGGGCTCGAACGTGACCTCGCCGTCGCGCACCACGAGGATCGTCGGCTCGCTCGCCTTGCCGGTCACGACGAGCGCGTCGAAGCCCGCGTGGCGCAGGTGAATGGCGACGCTGCCGCCCGAGTTCGAGTCCGCCCACGTGCCGGTGAGCGGCGACTTGCCGACGATCTGGATGCGGCCGGAGAACGGCGTGCGCACGCCCGTCAGCAGCCCCGAGACGATCGCGAAGCACGCCTCCGGCGCGAGCGCGTCGGCGCCGGCGGGAAAGTGCTTCCACATGAGGTACGCGCCGAGACCGTAGCCGCCGAGGAAGTGCCGATAGACGGACTCGTCGATCTCCTCGACGCGCGCGCTCTTGGAGGAGAGGTCGACGATCAAGACCTCACCGTGCGTTCCGAACCGGGCGGGGGGCCGTGCCGTCGCTGTGGTTGCCATGGCGCAGAGCTTATCTCGAAAGAAGGTTTCGTTGAAATGCCGAAAGCGCCCTAGAGAAGCAGCGGCAGAGTGATGGGCCCCCGATTCCCCGCGTTGCGATACCACTGAATCGGCTGGCTCGGGTCGAGCCGCAGGCGAGGCATGCGCCCGAGCAGCGTCGTCAAGGCGATGCGAGCCTGCTCGCGCGCCAGAGTCGCCCCGAGGCAACCGTGCGGGCCGAAGCCGAAGCTCAAGTGCTTGCCGGGCGGCCGCGAGATGTCGAAGCGCTCGGCATCGGCGAAGTGCCGAGCATCGCGATTGGCCGAGGCGATGCTCAGCTGCACGACCTGTCCCCGCCGGATGAGCTGTCCCTGCCACTGAAAGTCTTCGCTCGCAACGCGCGGGATCATCGTCACCGGCGGCTCGTAGCGGAGCGTCTCCTCGATCGCGCCCCGCAGGAGAGTCGGGTCGGCGCTGAGCGCGGCCCGCTGCTCCGGGTGGGTGCAAAGCAGGTAGAGGGCGTTGCCGATGAGGTTGCGGACCGCCACGTGCCCGGCGAGCAAGAGGAGCAGCGTATTGCCGATGATCTCTTCCTCGGTGAGCCGCTCGCCTCTGGTCTCAGCCTCGACCAGCGTGCCGAGGAAATCGTCCTCCGCGCGCGCGCGTCGTTTGGCGAGCAAGCGGCGCGTGTAGTCCATCATCGCGAAGCCGCTTTCGATGAGCCGGCGCGAAGTATCCACGGTGATCGGCACGACGTTGAAGAAGTCGACGAAGTCCACTGACCACCGCACGACTTTGGCGCGGTCCTCCTTCGGCACACCCAGGAAATCCGAGAGCACGTAGGCGGGCAGCAGGAAGGCGAAATCTCCGCAGGCGTCGAAACGGCCTCGCGCCTGCACGCCGTCGAGCAGCTCGTCGACGGCCTTCTGGATGGGTCCGGCGAGATCGTGCACCTCTGCGGGATTGAACCCGAGGTTCAAGGTCTTGCGCAGTCGCGTGTGGTCCTGGCCGTCTTTCATCAACACCCACGTCTCGAGATACGGCGCGATTCGTCTCAGTTGCTCCCGCACCTCCGGCGGGGCCGAGTCGACGAATCCCTTCATGCGGTCGGCGCTGAGCCGCGCGTCGTGGAACAATGCGCTGACGTCGTCGAAGCGGAAGACGAACCAGCTCTGCAGCGGGGGGTAGTAGAAGACGGGACGGTGCTCGCGGAAATATGCGAGATCGGCGAACGGATCGTCGAGCTTGGCGGGTACGGTGAGAAAGAATTCTCCGGCCTCTCGCGGATCGGTCATCGCTTCTCCAATCGAGGTCACGCGGCTAGGGCCTCGTGGCGGGGTGCGTTGCGCTCTCGACCAGCCCGCGGCTACGAAGCCACTCGAGGGCGCGCTCGACCGACGAGCTCGGTGTCGCAGAGCGCTCGGCATAAGCGGCGACGAGATCTTCGTCGCGCTCGCCACGATGGGTCGCGGCGAATTCGAGGAGCGCCACGAGCTCCACGGAGTCGAGGCGCCAGACGCCGCGGGGATGGTCGGGGGTGACGATCGCCCGGCGTGAGACGATGAATCCGTCCTCGGAGACCGGGACGGCCCGAATCGTCGCGGGGCCAGCCGATTGCCGCGCGGGCTCGTCGTCGGGCCAGCCGCGCCGCGCGATCCAGAACGGTTCGTCGCCCCATCGGGTTTCCGCTCGGTACGCGTCGCGGCCGGCATGGGTGAGGCGCAGAAACGTTTCTTCGATCCGCCCGCGGTAGAACTCCTCGGCGAGGGCGCGGTCGGCGGCGCGGCGTAGCAGAGTGTTCACCACCGGCGCGGCGGCCAGCGCGGTCGCGACGGCCTCGAAGAGCCCTTGGCCCGAGAGCGGGTCGACGGCGAAGGCGGCGTCGCCGACGCGCAGCGCTCGGGGCGAAACCGTCCCCCCTGCGAGCATCGGCGTGGCGTCTCGGGCGTACGCCGCCGAGCACGGGCTCGCCCCATCGAGCCAGCGTCGCGCCTCGGGAGCTTCCCGAAGCAGCGCATCGTAGGCGCCGTCCAGCGGGCGGTGCAAAGCGGGGTCGTCCATCTCGCTCGCGACGAAGATCTGCAGGAACGCCGGGCCGGATTCCGCCGCGGCGAGCCAGCACCAGCCGCGGGCGAACGAGGCGAGCGCGCTGCCGGAGCGCGCCCGGGGCGCGGTCCACGAGCGGGCGAGAGCTGTGGTCGGCGCTCCCCGCCGGGAGCTCGAGCGATCGACCGAGGCCGCCCGCCCGCGGGCATCGACCACGAACGCCACCTCCGTCGCGAACGCTTCGCCCCGCTTCGGCCGGATGAGGAGGCGACAGCCGTGCTCGCTCTCCTGCCATCCGTCGCAATGTCCCTCGACGCAGGCGACCCCCGCACGGGCGGCGTCGCGGGAGAGCGCCTCGTCGAATCGGCCGCGATCGACGAGATGCTCCGTGCCGCTCGGCGTCGACCTCCCGTTCCACGTCGACACGCGCGCCAGCGCCGGTCCGAGCATGGTTAGCGCTTCCTCGCATCCCGCCAGGCGAAGCGCTTGCGCCGCCCGCTCCGAGACGCCCTCGACCGCGCCGTGGGTGCGCGGGCGAGACACCAGCACGACGCGATGCCCGAGCGCCGTCAGCGCGCGACCGGCGGCCACGCCGGCGGGTCCGGCGCCCACCACCACGACCGAAGAGGGCTCGAGAATGCCCTCTAGCCGTCGACTCTCACGAACCAGGGGCCGCACCTCGTGACGACGGATCGTGATCGTTCACGGCCCGTCGTGAAATCCGACGGCCGAAGCCAAGCGGACTCTCGAAGAATTCGTTGGCACGATCGTTGGAACGTGCCGGGCATCGAAGCACGCGCAAACGCCCTCGAAAGACAAGGAGAACGTCCATGAGACACCTTCACAGAATTCTTCCCGTGTTCGCGATCGTCGCGGCGCTCAGCGCAGCCATCTACCACGTTCGCGCCTCCGCGATGGAGCGGCCGCAGGTGATCGAGCGCCCGGCGGCCCAGGACCTGAACGCCTCGGGCGCACCCGGCAGCACGTTGCCGCCGAGCGCGCGTTACTCCGGCAGCTCCGCGGGCAACTGACGCGCAAGTCACGAAAGGGAGCAGCAGCCGACATGGTTCCGCAGAGACTTCGCTTCGGCGCCTTCATTCCGCCGCACGTTCCGCCTGAAGAGAACCCGATCCTCGCCTTCGAGCACGACATGGAGCTCGTCGAGTGGCTCGACAAGCTCAACTACGACGAAGCGTGGATCGGCGAGCATCATTCGGGCGGATGGGAGACGACGGCGAGTCCCGAGCTCTTCATCGCCGCGGTCTCGCAACGAACCCGCAGCATCCGGTTGGGCACGGGCGTGTCGTCGCTGCCCTATCACCACCCCTACATCCTGGCGGACCGCATTCGCCAGCTCGAATACATCACGCGGGGACGCGCGATGTTCGGCGTCGGGCCCGGCTCGTTGCCTTCGGATGCGTTCATGATCGGCGTGCCGACCGCCAAGGTGCGCGACCGCATGGATGAAGCGATCGAGCCGTTGGTGCGGCTGCTCAACGGCGAGACGGTGAACGCGAAGACCGATTGGTTCGAGATCGCCAACGCGAGCCTGCAGTTTCCTCCCTACGACCCGGAAGGCATCGAGATGGCGGTCGCCAACCAGGTGTCGCCGACCGGTGCGCGAGCGGCGGGCAAGCACGGCCTCGGCCTGCTGTCGATCGGTGCGACGTCAGCCGGAGCCTTCAACGCCCTCGCGGCGAACTGGGCGATTGCCGAGGAGACCGCTCGCGAGCACGGCAAGTCCGTCCGTCGTCGCCAATGGCGATTGGTCGGCCCGGTCCACGTCGCCGAGACCCGCGAACGGGCGCGCGCCAACGTGCGCTACGGCCTCGCTCGCTGGATCGACTACATGTCGAAAGTCGCGGCGCTGCCGCTCGGCACGCCGCCGGGCGTCGATCCGGCCGACTACATGATCGAGACCGGCTTCGCGGTCATCGGCACGCCGGATGATTACGTCGCGCAGATCGAGCGTCTGACCGCGCAGTCGGGCGGCTTCGGGTGCTTCCTGCACCTCGACAACCACTGGGCGGACTGGGCGGAGACCAAGCGCTCCTACGAGCTCATCGCGCGCTTCGCGATCCCCCGCGTCAACAAGTTGAACGCCCACCGCTTCGCCTCGGAAACCTGGCTTCGCGAGAACAACGCGCAGTTCAAGGGCGAGCTCAACGCCGCGGTCGCCGCCAAGATCGCCGAGCACGCCGCCGCGAAGGGCATCGACAAGCTGTCGCCGGACTACTTGAAGTTGTTCACGCCGAAGGTCGTGCGCGAGTAGGTCGCTCGACCGTCCTCCTTGCGGATGCCGAAGCGCGCGGCGAGTTGCGGCAACCAGAGCCCGACTGCGAGCACGCCGAGCGCGTACATCGCCGCGTTCAGGCCGATCACGGTCTCGCCGAGCCCGCGCTTGCTCAAGACCTGAGCGATCAAGGGAGCGCTCAGACCATACGTCGATCCGAAGACGGCCGCGGCGGCGACGACGGCGATCTGCGACCATCGCGACGTTGCGAGCGGCGGGCTCAAGCGGAGAAGAGCTGCTCTTACGCGCTACGCAGGACCTGGCCGGCAAACACGCCGGTGTGCTCGAGGCCGTCCAAGAATACTCGACCGTTCACGAGCGTGTGCTTGTACCCGACCGACTTCTGGATGTAGCGGCTGCCGCCCGCCGGCAGATCCTGCACGAAGACCGGCGGCGGCAATCGCAAGTGATCGTAGTCGATCACGTTGAGGTCCGCGTACGCGCCCTGGCGAATCACGCCCCGATCGCGGATGCCGAACAACTCGGCCGTATCGAGAGTGAGCTTGCGAATGGCTTCTGCCAGGGTGAAGTGCTGCTGCTCCTTGACCCAATACTTGAGGAAGTAAGTCGGCAAGCTCGCGTCCATGATTTGCCCGACGTGCGCGCCGGAATCGCCGAGCCCGATCACGACGCGCGGATGGTCCAGCATGGTCTGCACCGCGTCGAAGCTCGGATTGAGGAAGGGATAGTTGAAGAGCGCCTTCCCGTCGCGCTCGATGGAAAGCGCGATGAACGCTTCCGGCGCGCTGACACCCAAACGTCGAGCATGCGCCGCGAGGCTTTCATCCTCGCGGTGATCGTAGCGCGCCTCGGCTTCGGGGAGGAGGAAGATCTGGCCGAAATCGATCGGCGGCGGATCGTCCAGGGCTTCCTGGATCATGACGGCGCGGTATTCGGGGTCGCGCAGCTTCGCGACTTTGGCGTCCAAGGCGAGCGCGCGCAGCCCGCGCCAGGACGGCGCCCGGTCGAACGGCGTGCGATTGACGAAGCCGAACAAGACGCCGATGCCGCGAGTGGTGGACTGCGCGAAGACTTGCGCGCCACGTGTCGCGCTGGCGCTCACCTGCTCGAGCATCGAGGAGAACACGGTCGGGTGGGTGCGGCTCTGTGCCAGACCGAACGTGACCGGTCTCCCGGTGGCGATGCTCACGTCCGTCATCCAGTCGACTTCGCGCTTGATGTCTTCCGGCCGTCCGCTGTCGATGCCCGGAGCCGCTTCGAAGAGGCCGCGCTTGCGCTCGCCCAGCGCGCGCGCGATGCCCATGATCTCGGCGCGATCGGCGAAGGTGCCGGGAACCGGCCGATCTTCCGGCGTGCGATGAAGGATCGTGCGTGAGGTGGAGAATCCGAGCGCGCCTGCCCCGATCGCTTCCGCGACGATGTCGTGCATTCGGGCGATCTGCTCGGCGCTCGCCGGCTCGTTGTCCAGGCTCTCCTGACCCATCGCCCAGTAGCGTACGGCGCAGTGACCGACCAAGCCGCCGACGTTGACGCCCTTCGGCACGGCATCGAGCGCCTGCAAGTATTCGCCGTAGGTCTCCCACTGCCACGGCATGCCGGCCATGATGGTCGCCGCCGGGATGTCTTCGACGGATTCCATGAGGTGGGCGAGGTATTCGCGATCCTGCGATCGGCAGGGCGCGAACGTCACGCCGCAGTTGCCCATGACGACCGACGTGACGCCGTGCCAACACGACGACGAAGCGATCGGATCCCAGAAGATCTGCGCGTCGAGGTGTGTATGGATGTCGACGAACCCGGGAGTGACGATGTGGCCTTCCGCATCGAGCGTTCGCTCGGCGGAGTCGGTGATTCTGCCGACTTCCGCGATGCGATCCCCGCGAATGGCGACGTCGGCCCGATACGGCTCACGTCCGGTGCCATCGACGACCGTTCCGTTCTTGATCACTACATCGTAGGGCATGCGCTCCTCCGTAGCGGAATGTACATGCTTGTCCGGTGAGGAAACTAGCGGGACGCCGGGCGTAGCCCCGCAAGGTACGCGAGGACTTCTTCCACGGGGACGACGTCTCCGTATTTGGCGTCGATGTCGAAGAGGCTGGCCTCGTGCGGCTCGTCGGCGCGGTCGCCGACGGCTTCGACGCGGCACGATCGGCCGGAACCCGTAGCCGAGCGCGTCGACGATCGTCGCGCGCACGCAGCCGCTGGTCGTGCAGCCCGTCACCACGACGGTGTCGACGCCCTTGGCCGCGAGCATCGGCGCGAGGTGCGTGCCGAAGAAGGCCGAGGCGTATTTCTTGACGAGCACGAGGTCGGAGGGGAGGCGGTCGAGTCGCGGGTCGAGCTTCACGAGCTCGCTGCCGAGCGTCAGCGTGCGCAGGTTCGGCCCCTTCCTGAGGCCAGAGGCCGGCGTCATCCGGGCATCCGGCGTCGTAGCCGATGACCGTGAAGTAGGCCGGCACGCCGGCGGCGCGCCCGGCGGCGAGGATGCGGTTGGTGGCGGCGATGACGGCGCCGAGCTCGCCCGCGACCGGCGAGATCTCGGGCGCCGTGAATCCGATCTGCAGGTCGACGACGAGCACCGCCGGACGCTCGCCGTAGCCGACCCGCTCGCCGAGCCGCGCTCGCTCGTAGACCTTCCGCTTGTCGGGGCGATCGCTCATCGGCTCGTCACGCGAGGCCGCGGGGGCGCACCACCTGCGGGACGAAGCGTCCGCCGGGACGATCGGCGACGATCTCGCCGTCCTGCATCACGAGCTCTCCGCGCAGGAAGGTCATGACCGGGATGCCGCGCACCCGTTTTCCTTCCCACAGCGAGTAGTCGGCGCGCGAGCGGAAGCGCGAGACGCCGAGCGTCGCCTCTCGCTCGGGGTCGAGGAGCCACGAGGTCGGCGTCGGCGCCGACCGCGATCACGCCCTTGCGCGGGAACAGCCCGTAGAGCCGCGCGGCGTTCTCGGACATGGCGCGCGCGAGCGTGTAGAGGTCGATGCGGCGGCGGTTCACGCCTTCGTCGTACAACAGCGCGAGCGTGTCGGCGACCTGCAGGTTGATGCCGACGCGGCAGTCCCAGAAGTCGGGCTCCGTCTTGAACGAGGCCGAGTAGCAGAGACTGTCCGTGCCGATGACCGAGATCGTCCCTTCCTCGACGCCGCGCCAAAGCCGCTCGCGGTCCTTCTCGAAGCGGATCGGCGGCTGGATCTTGGCCTTCCCGCCCATGCCCTTGGCGTCCATCTCGGGGGCCGTGGTCGAGAGGAAGTAGGCGACGGTCTCGCCGACGATGTTCATGCCTTCGGCCTTGAGACGCTTCAGGGTGTCGACGGTGTACGCCGCCGAGATGTGAACGGGATAGAGCGGAACGCCGAGCGAGTGGGCGATCTGGCCGTAGGTGTAGATCTGCACGCTCTCCGCCCATTCCGGGCTCGACTCCGCCCAGGCGACGAGCTTGTCGGCTCGGCCGCTCCTCCGCAGGCGATCGACCAGGATGCCGCGGACGTACGGGTCTTCGGCGTGGATCTTCGGAAACGCCGGAGCGCCGCAGCGGCGGAGCTGCTCGCACGCCTCGTGGAAGAGCGCCGGCGTGATCCCCTCGGGATCCATGCCGAAGCCGGCGGCTTGCTCGCCGGCGTAGCCCGTGAAGAACTTGAACGATACCCCGCCTTCGCGCGCCACCACCGGGATCTGTCGCGCCTGCTCCGCGTTGCCCACCACGCTGGTGATCTTGAAGTCGCACCAGGAGTGGTCGCGGCCGCAGGAGAGCGCCTGCGCGAACAACTCGGGAAGTGGCCGGCGGCCGAGCAGCGAGGTGGTGGCGATCGTGGTCACGCCGCCGATCAGGCAATCCCGCGTCGAGTGCAGAAAGTCTTCGACCATCGACTCCTCGCCGATGCGGTCGCCGACGCCGAAGTGCACGTGGGGATCGAAGAGCCCGGGGAAGAGGATCTTGCCTTCGAGGTCGATCTCGCGACGGCCGGGGCCGAGCGTCGAAGCCGCGCCGAGCGCGGTGATCTCCTCGCCGTCGATCGCCACCCCGCCGTGGAAGACGCCGCCCGGGGCTACGACGAGAGCGTTCTTGAGGACGAGATCGTGCGCCATGAAGCCGGCCCTCCGAGCCGCCGACCCTATCACCGGCCGCGTCGCTTGACACCCGCAAACGGCCGGACCTAGGGTCGCTCTCTGCAACGTCGGCGCACGAGCGACCGGGGCGCGTCGCTCGAGAGGAGGATCAGCATGGCCAAGTACGGGCAACTCAGGAAGAGCCGATACGGATTCACCATGCCCGTGACGGCTCCCGCGGTGCAGTCACCTCCGTTCTACTACCGCAACATGGAGATGATCATCGTCGAGTACCGCACCGACGAGGAGGAAGCGGTGCAGCTCTTGCCGGACGGCCTGGAGCTTCTCGAGCCCGCGACCGCGAGCCTGGTGATCGCCAAGTATCACTTCTCGACGTTCGGTCCCTACAACGAGGCGATCCTCTGCCTCGGCTGCAAGTGGCAGGGCGAGACGATGAGCTTCCTGCCGAACCTCTTCGTCACGCAAGAGGCGCCGCTGATCGCGGGCCGCGAGATCTGGGGCTACGCCAAGAAGCTGGCGCACGTCGACGTGCTGAAGGAGCACGAGGAGTACATGGGCATCATCGAGCGGCCGCGCGGCAACCGGCTGGCGACCGCGGTGATGCGCACGGTGCGCAACGTGCCGGCGGATCAGTTCAAGTTCCCGAAGATCCTCTCGCTCAAGGTCATCCCCAACGCCGAGGAGAGCGAAGGGCCGGCGATCGCGCAGCTCGTCTCGTGCGATTTCCGCGTCACTCCGGTGGTGGCGACCGACGGCCTGGCGGAAGTGTGGAGCGGCCCGGGCTCGCTCGTCTACAACTCGCCGACCCAGGTCGACCCCTGGCACCTGCTCTCGGTGAAGGAGATCGTCTCTTGCCGCTACGGCTGGTTCAACGCGTACCTGCCGTACGGGAAGATCTTGACCGAGTACTGATCCGGCGTCGGTTCGACCGTCATCGGGGCGGGGAGGTCGTCGCCTCGCCGCCGCCTGACGTTCCGAGGTTCTCCACCTCGCCGAGAAGCTTGCTTCCCGCCGGAGCCTTCTCGCCGAAGAAGAGCGAGCCATCCGGCTTTTGCCACTTCTTGATGCGCGAGCCGTCGGTCGCGGTCCCGCCCGGCAGCGCGTCCTCGGTCAGCGGTTGCGCCATCGGCTTCGGTTGCTGCGCCATCCGCGCTTCCAGCTTCTCCCCTTCCTCCTTCATACGCTTGACCTCGGTCTGCGCCTTCTCCCGCTCCTTGCGCTCCTCGGCAACCGAAGCTTCGAGCTTCTCGACCTGCGAGCGGAGCGACGTCAGTTGCTCTGCGCTCGCCGCCTTTTCGGCTTCCTTTCCGCTCGGTGCCTGCGCGGCCGCTGGCGGTCGAGCATTGGCCATCTGGCTCAACTGTGCCTCGAGCTTCTGCTTCTCTCCCTCGAGCCGCTTGGCGTCGGCCGCTGCCTTCTCGCGGTCCTTGCGCTCCGCGCCGAGCGATGCCTCCGACTTCGCGAGCTGCGAGCGGAGCGATGCCAGTTCCTCTCGGTTCTTCGTCTCGAGAGACTCCCGCTCCTTGGCGCGCTCCGCCAACTCGCCGTCGCGCTGCTTGGCCGCGGCCTGGAGCTTCTCCATATCGGCCTTGAGCGCGGTGACTTGACCTCGCGCTTCCTGAAGCTCCGTCTCTCGAGAGACCAGGTCCTTTTGCTGCTTGATTTCGAGATCGATCACCGCTTTGTGGGCCTGCAAGACCGCAGCGTTCCCGAGCGCATTGCGAGCTGCTTCCAGGTCTCCCAGCTGGCTCTTGGCCTCCTGGACGCCGGCTGCCATCGCCTCGCCCGCAGTCGCGGGGCGCCACATTGCACAAACCGACAGGCCGCAGATCCAGAGCACCGAAATCGCTCCCGTTCGCCGGCTCATCTCACCCTCCCCCCGGACGAACCTGCGTACCCGGCGTGCATCCCCGGGTGCCGCAAGCCTCCACCCAAAACGATAGCCGGCACGGTGAAGCGAAAACAAACGCACCCCGGGGCCGTCCCATCCCGCTCCGGAGGCGGCTCGGGAAGCTCGCGGAAGCGCTAGGTTCCGGGGCGCGGGGGGTACACGACGACGGTTCTCACCTCGATGCTCTCGCGCGGCAGTGAGCCGGCCGGCGCCGCGGGGTTCACGAACCCGGTGTGCGCGGTGTAGCGCGCGCGGCCGTCCTTGGCCGCGGCCCAGCACTTGAACATCCAGATCTCGTCGGCCTGCATGTCCGACAAGTAGAACCAGCGATGCGCGGGGTTGTAGCGAGCCGAGAGGATCTGCCCGACGTGGCGCGGGCGGGAGAGGTCGTCTTCTCCGTAGTGTTCGATCTCCGTATCGACGAAGTCGGCGGGTGACGTGCTCGACGCCTCGCAGATCGTCAGCGGGACGTCCTGCACCGGGCCGCGGATCGGTCGCCAGACGTTGACGAGCGCGGCATCGTGCCCGGCGAGATCGGAGCGTCCTCGCGCCGCGAGGATCTCGCGCACGCGGCGGGGGCCGGAGCCCTCCGTGTAGTCGTTGTGGGCCATGTCGACCGGGGCACGAACTCCCGGACGCCCCTCGGCCGCGCCCTTGGCGCTGCGCACGTTGTGGTCGAACGCGAAGACCGCGAGCGCGCCGGTCTCTTGCTGAAGCACGCGTTCGACTTCGGGAAGATAGCTCCGGCTCACCAGCTCCTCGTCGTAGAAGTCGTGGACGGCGGAGCGATGCCGGCGGACCATGAAGCCGGCTTCGTCGATGTCGAGGCTCGGCGCGATCGGGCGGCAGTCGTGGATGCGCACGTCGTGGTATTCCTTCGGCGGCGCTTCCGGCGTGCGGCCGCTCGCCGGCGGCCAGACGCGGTAGCCAACACGGTCGTGCCCGCTTGCGAGATAGGCGATGCGAGCGACGACATGGTCGAGATTCTGCGCTCGGCGATCGTCCATTCGGCCCCTCCTCAGTAATCCCCCTTGGCGCGGTCTTCGAGCTGATCTTCTGCCTCCGTCGCGAGCTCGATGGAAGGGCCTCGCAAAGGCGGGAATCCTCCTTTTCAGCCGAAGGTGAAAGCGAACGCCTCGACGCCCGCATCGAGAAACCGGATCTCGAAGGTGCGATCCGCGATCGCGCCGGCCTGCCGGACGAGCTGGTAGAGGCGTTGCCCGGTCACGATGCCGTGCCCATCGGCGTCGACGTCTGCGCCGCGGCTCTCGCCTGGCGCTTCGCCGTCGATGGTGACGCGGAAGCGGACCGGCTTGCCGTCAGACCCGGGGCCGAGGACCAGATGCAGGTCTCGAGAGTGGAACCGGTAAACGATGCTGCCGTCCTTGCGATCGAGAGTGGCGTGCTCGCTTCCGACCGTCCACTCGCCTGTCAGGCCCCATTCGTTGAGGCGAGTCGGCGCCGCCGTGTAGAGGCGAGGCGCATCCGGCGTCGCACCGCCGGGCGATACGAAGTTCTCGGCCCGGTCGAAGCCGATGTAGGTCTCCGGCGAGCGGACGTTCGCCTCGTCCGCCCGCGCCTCGGCGCCCGCGGCGCTCACCGCTACCGAGTCGCGCGCGACGTTGGCGCTGCCGGCTTCGGCCAGAAGTTGCTGGATGACCCGTTCGGACTCCTCGTAGTCGCCTTCGCCGAAGTGATGGTGGCGGATGCGGCCCTGAGCGTCCGCGAAGTAATGCGCCGGCCAATACTGGTTCCCGAACGCGCGCCAGATCGCGTAGTCGTTGTCGACCGCGACGGGATAGACGATCTCGAGGTCGGCGACCGCCTTCTTCACGTTGTCCAGGCTCTTCTCGAAGGCGAATTCGGGCGCGTGCACGCCGATCACCGTCGAGGCCCTGGTCTTTGTACTTCTCGGCCCATGCGCGCACGTAGGGAAGAGACCGCAGGCAGTTGATGCAGGAGTAGGTCCAGAAGTCGACCAGGACGACTCGGCCCTTCAGGGCCTCGGCGCTGAGCGGCGGCGAGTTCAGCCATGCGACCGCACCGGACAGAGCCGGAAGCGCGCCCTCGACCGGCAGCGCCACGCCTTGCGGCGTCGACCCGGTCTTCTTCGTCATTGCGGGGCCGGAGCTTGCCGTCGCGGGATTGCCCGTCATCGCCGGAGCATTCACCCTTGCGCCCGGGTCGAACGTGGCCAGCAGCCCCTGCTCGAGGCTCGTCCGTGCGGGCCAGCGGAAACGCTCGTCAAGAAGCCCGTGTCGAGGCCGAGGGCAATCGATACGACCGCGGCGAGAACCGCCGCGCCGAGAGCCCGCCGGATCCACTCCCCCGCCACGAGCGAGTGCTTCATGAACGCGAAGACTCTGCCGCCCACCAGGAGTGCGAGGGCCAGCGAGGTCGCCGCTCCGCACGCGTAGGCGAGAAGCAGCATGCTCGTCTCGAAGCTTGCGCCCTGGAGCGCCGCGCTGGTCAGGATCAACCCGAGCACGGGGCCGGCACACGGCGCCCAGAGCAGACCCACCGCGACGCCGAGCAGGACCGAGGAGAGGAGGCTCGCACCGGCGCCTTCGGCCGATTGCGACAACCGCGTTCCGAGAGCCACGAGAGGCCGCGTCAGGCGCTCGGAAAGTCGCGGGAACAGGAGCGTCACGCCGAACAGCGCGAACAGCGCCAGCGCAGCCCCGCGACCATAGCGGTTGGCGGCAACCGCCCAGCCGCCGGCAGCGGCCGCCAGTGAAGCGACGGCGGCGAAGGTGAGCGCCATGCCGGCGAGCATCGGCAGGCCGCTGCGAATGAAGGGTCGGTCGGCGCGCACGAACACGAAGGGCAGCACCGGCAGGATGCAGGGACTGACGATCGTCAGGACACCGGCGAGGTATGCCAGCAGGGCTACGACCATGCGACTCGCTCACGCCTCAACGGAGCTGTAGCCTACTCCTCGAGGTCGCTGACGTCGAAAGCGTATTGACCGCCTCGCACGCCTTGCGCTTAGCTCGTCGCCGATGATCAAGCGCGGTCTCGAGTCTCTCATCGTGACCTGGCTGGCGGGGTTGCTGCTGCTGCTGCCGTTGGCGCTCACGCTGGCGGTGCTTGCCTGGGCGCTCGGCTTCGTGATCCGACTGATCGGACCGAACAGCCTCGCGGGCTCGCTCTTCGCGGCCCTCGGCTATCCGTTTTCGCCCAATCCCGCTCTCGCGTATGCGTTCGGCGCTCTCGTGTTGCTGGTCGCGATCTGGCTGCTCGGTGTGGTGGTGCGCTCCGGCCTGAAGCGGCCCCTGCGCGCGCTGACCGACCGCACGTTGCGGCGAATCCCGATCGTCGGCGGCGTCTACAACGTCGCCGAGCGGTTCGTCGGCCTCCTGGATAGCAGCAGGGAGCGGATATCGGCGCCATGAGCCCGGTGTGGTGCTTCTTCGGCGGGGCGGGCGTCGCCGTGCTGGCGCTCGCACCCAGTCCGGATGCGATCGACATCGAGGGACGGAGCTACTGCGCGGTGCTGATTCCCACCGCCCCGGTGCCGTTCGGCGGGGCTCTGCTCTACGTACCGGCCGATTGGGTGCGGCCGGCCAAGATCGGGGTCGACAAGCTCACCGCCGTCTACGTCTCGATGGGGATCACCCCACCCCCGCCCCCGCCGCAGCTGACCTAGGGAACCTCTGTACTTCCCGCCCGGGGCATCTTTTTGCGGCCGGGCTTTCGTTGTATGCGCTACGGGATACGCGCGCCCCGGAGGGAAGCTTCAGATGGCTGAAACGGTTTCTTCAAAACACTCGGAGGAACTTGGGGACAGCGCTGAGCCGTACGAGGTGCCCGAGGGGCGGGTGCGTCGCCTCGAATCTTTCGCTGCGGTGATCCTCGCGCTGGCGACGACAGCGACGGCCTGGGCTGCATACCAGTCAGCGGTGTGGAACGGCGCGCAAGCGGACCACGGCACGAAAGGCACGAAGGCGATCGTCCGAGCGAGCAAGTTCGCCAAGTTGGCAGAACAGAAGCTCAGTCTCCAGACCACTTTGTTCATGCACTATGCCACGGCGGTGCTCGCCAACGACGCCACGCTCGCCGATTTCACGCTCAAGCGTTTTCCGGAACCGTTGAAGACGGCGACACTCGCTTGGAACGCGACACAACCGCTGACGAACCCCTCCGCGCCGATCTCGCCGTTCGAGATGCCGCAATACCAGTTGAGCGAAAAAGCAGAAGAGGAACGTTGGGAAGACGTCGCAGAGCAAGAGTTCGCGGCGGGAATCGAGGCAGGCGAGATCGCGGACCGCTATCTGCTGTACACGATCATCTTCGCCTCGGTCTTGTTCTTTGCGGGCATCACCGGCAAGTTCCACGTCAAGCTGACGAACGAGATCGCGTTCACCATCGGCGCGCTGCTGCTGCTCGCCGGGCTCGTCATTCTATTCAGCACGCCGATTTCCTAGTCGTTGCCTCACCGACTGCTACTCGATGGCGAACCGAGCGCGCTATCTCATCGCGTTCACCGTGCTGAGCGCGCTCGGCGCCTTGCTGCTGCCGGCGATGCCGCAACCGGTGGGGTATCACGATTTCGCCGATCACCGCACGATGTTCGGCGTCCACAACTTTCTCGACGTCGCCTCCAACGTGGGATTCCTGCTCGTCGCCATTGCCGGCCTCGTGGTGGTCTTTCGCCCGGGCACGTGCTTCGAGCGCTCGAGCGAGCGTTGGCCGTACGCCGTGTTCTTCGCGGGCATGCTGCTGACCGCCGCCGGTTCGACCTACTATCATCTCGCCCCGGACAACGAGCGAATGTTCTGGGACCGGCTGCCGATGACGATCGCGTTCATGTCGCTCATCGCCGCGCAGGTCGCGGAGCGCATCAGCCGACGAGCGGGCCTCCTCCTGTTGATTCCGCTGTTGCTCGTCGGGGCCGAGTCCGTCGTCTACTGGCGCGCGACGGAGCGGGCCGGCGCCGGCAACGTCGTGCCCTACGGTATTCTGCAGACGTACTCGGTGGTGATACTGCTCATGCTCGCGCTGCTGCAGCCGTCGCGGTACACGCGCGGCAACGACCTCTACTGGGTGCTCGCCGCGTACGGCTTCGCGAAGCTCCTGGAGCTGCTCGATCGGCCGGTGCTGGCGCTCGCTGACGTCAGCGGCCACACCCTCAAGCATCTCGCGGCGGCTCTCGGGGGCCTCTTGATCTGTCGCATGTTGATGCTGCGCACCCTGCGAGCGCCGCAGCCGGCGACCCCGCGAGCAGATGCCGCCGCGACGAGCTGAGGACGAGCTAGCGACGCCTCGCCGGCTCGCCGAGCCGAGACTCGACGATGTTCCAATCGATGTTCTCGAAGTAAGCCTCGAGGTATTTCCCGCGCGGCCCCGCGAGCAAACCCGTCGCAGCGCATTCAGACGTAGCTGTCGATTTCCCCCTGCCCGTCTTTCGTGAGGTCCGCCTTGGCGTCGGCGAGCATGATCTCGTAGGCGGCGCGGACACCGGAGAGGAACGCGCCGTGCACGGTGGACGGGAAGAACTGCGACGTGGCTTCACCGGCGAAAAAGACTCGGTTCTCGACGGGCGCGCCGATCTGCCGGCGCAGGCTCTGTTTGGAGCCGACGGGCACGTAAGAGTACGAGCCGAGGCTGAAAGGATCCTGATTCCATCGCGTGACGAGATGGCCCGTCGGCTCCGGGATCCCCTGCCCGTACATCTTGCGGAGGCAGTCCATCAGACACGCCACCAGCTCGACATCGCCCCTGAGCTCGTTCCTCTCGCCGGCCTTTCCGGCGCTGAAGGCCAGCAGAAGCGGAAGGCCGGCGATCTTGTGGAAGTTGACGATTTCCGGCCAGGCTTCGTCCTCGCTGCCCATGTAACCGATCAGCTCGTAGTCCTGATCCCAGAAGACAGAGTCGAACTTGAGGAAGATCTTGTTGAAGACGCCCATGCGCGTCTTGCGGATCGCCTCGCGCTTACCTCTCGGCAGGCGCGGGTGGAAGGCGATTCGTCCGGCTTGCAGCACTCCGAGCGGTACGGTGACGAGCACGCGGCCCGCCTGGAAGCTGCCGCGATTGGTGAGCACGTCCACGCGTGCGCCCGAATAGTCGATCTGCTTGACCTCGTGGCCGAGAAGGACGTCGGTGCCTTCGGCCAACCGGTCGGTAACCTGGGCGTAGCCCTCGGGTAGCACCTTGTCGGGCCCGGCGAAGCCGAGACTCTTGTCGTACTCGAGGAGAGATACTTCGGAGCGCGGCCCCGCCCATTCGTGCTCGAGGTAGGTTCGCGCGATGAAGGTCAACCGGCGGCGCTGATCGGCGTCGTAACCTTCGCCGGCGACGAACATCTCCTCGACCTCCAGCATGGACTTCTCGTGGCCTTCCTTCTGCTTGGCGGCGACGAAGTCGAGATAGTCCGCCATCATTTCGGACATCGCGGCGGTCTCGGCGATGCTCAGCCGGTGGCCGTCCTCGTCGTAGAGGGCCATGGAGCGGTAGCGCGCCGGGGTGACGCTCGAAATGTTGGTACGGACGATCGCGATCGAGTGCTTACGCGCGAGCCGCGCGATCGGGTTGTCTTCGAAGCCGTGGATCCACGATGCCCCGAGGTCGGCGGGCACGCCGAGCTCCTGAGAGGTCCAGATGCGCCCGCCGGGGCGCTCGCGAGCCTCGAGGATCGCGACGTCGTAGCCGTCGACGGTGAGGTCTCGTGCCGCGGTCAACCCGGCGATGCCGGCGCCGATCACCAGGACTTCTCGCGACGGGGCACTCATGGTTCGCGGGCTCAGAAACTACAATTGGCCTGACCACGCAACTCGATCGACCGCGAATCTTCATCAAGCCTTCGCGGGCCCGTCAGCGGCCGCGAATAGCATCGCAGCGTGGTCGGGCGCCCGCTCGGTCTGGTGCTTGCGGCTCTATCGATCGTGATGTTGGCTCGTCGTGTGTCGAGTGAGCCGACGAAGGATCGCCGCAGCTCGCCGAGCCGCAGGACCGCATCGATTTCGTGTTAGCCGCCGGCGCCTTCGAGACTCTGCGCGTCGAATCGGTCGTGCGCGGCGATCCGCGCCGCTACCCCGATCAATGGGAGAACGAGTGGCCGTCGGACCATGCCGCGGTGGTCGCGCGGCTTCGGCTGCACGACTAGCATACGCAGCGACCGGCTTCGCTTCACAGGCGGAGCAGACCCTCCTGCGCTACCGAGAGGATGCGGCGGCCGTCGCGGCCGTACATCGCGCCGAAGGCCAGCGCCCTTCCGCCCACGGCGACCGGGCTCTCGCAGACGTAGAGCACCCAGTCGTCGAACTTTCGCGCGTCGTGCAGCCACACGGCGTGGTCGAGGCTCGCGGCTTGACGGACGCTCCAGATCGGGCCGTGAGGCCGCGCCGCCACGCGCAGCAGCGTGCGGTCCGTGGAGAACACGTGCATCGCGGCATGGAGCAGAGGATCATCGGGAAGCGCTCCGCGCGGCCGGATCCACACGCGGCGGTACGCCTGCAAGCGATCGGCGTGGTCCTTGGGATCGGCATCGCAAACGCGCAGCTCCACGGCGACGTCGCTCCGCCGCGCGGTGCCGAGCGTGGCGGCGCGTAGATCCTCCCAGTCGGGGAGCCCTTGCGGATCCGGCGCCGCGGGCATCGGGTCCTGGTGCGAGATGCCTTGGCTCGGCGTCGTGAAGCTCGCGGTCGCTACGATCGTCACGTCGAGCGCCTGCGTCCCGGTGACGCGGCGGGCGCTGAAGCTACGGCCGTCGCGCAGGCGCTCGACGGCGAGCTCGAGAGGCACGCGGGATCGCCCGGGGCGAACGAAGGAAGCGTGCAGCGAGTGCAGATGCCGGCCGTGTACGGTCCTGCCGGCCGCGACCACCGCCTGCGCGAGGAGTAGTCCGCCGAACAGGCGCTCGGGGCTCGCGCCCGTGCGGGCGCGGAAGACGTCTCTGCGGGTCTCTTCGAGATCGAGGCCGCGGACCAACCGCGCGAGCGGATCCACTAGCGCGCGGGCGAAGAAGAAATAGCGGGCGGCTCCATCGCCACGTGCTCGCGGGCGATGATGAAGGAGAGATGTCCCGTGACGAAGTTGGGCTCGTCCTCGCGCGTGAGGCGGTACTCCTCGGTCGTCGCCGAAGCGCGCATGGCGTCGGTCGAGTCGAACCACGTCGAAGCGATGCCGTCGCAGGCGCGGGTGGCGGGGTCGTCGATCGCGTGGCTCTGCACGTAGCGGCGGATCGGCGCGATCCGGGCGGCGAGCGGTCCGTGGTGCTCGCGCCAGTAGCGATGGAAGGCGTCGGGCGCGAGATCCCGCCTGCGCACCACGAGCTCGACGTTCCTGACGCCCGCCGCGGGCTTCGGGCCGTCCTTGATGAGGTACTCGACCGTCAGCATCGCCGCCGCCGTGGAGCTTTCGCGGAAGCGATCGGCGTCCGCGCGCGCTTGTGTGAACGCCGCGCTCGCCCGCGCCTGGTCTAGCGCGCCTCGGTCGTCGAACCACATCTCGGCGAGGCCGTCGCAGAAGGGCTCGCCCTTGCGGTACCCCGAGAGCAGCACGTGGCTCTGCACGTAGCCGCGGAGCCCCGGGATGGCGAGCGCCTTGGCGACGTGCGCGCCGCGCCATTCGGCTTGAAAGGCCTCGGGCGAGAGCCCGGTCTTGCGCTTGAAGAACGTCACCAGCTTGATCATCGCGTTCTCACCCCCAGCGGCGGATCACGGCGTGCGCGAACCGCTTCATCAGCTCGTGCGAGTTGCCGCCGAGCACGATCCCGAAGTCGGTGGCGCCGGCGGCGGCGAACTGGCGCACGCGCTCGAGGCACTCGTCCGGCGGGCCGATGATCGCGATCGTGCGCATGACGTCGGCGTCGAGCAGCTCGTAGTGCTCCTTGCGCAAGCGCAGGAAGTAGTTCTCGTAGAAGCGGGCGTAGTCGCGATCCGGGTCGATGTTCTCCTTCTTCATCCAGCCCAGGAACCGTTCGAGCGGGCGCGCGAGCGCCTCGGGAACGCCGATCGGCTTGCCGCTCGCGTCGACCGCGAGGCTCCCCGCATGGATCTGGTAGCGGAGCGCCGAGAAGATCGACGGGCCGACCGCCATGCGCGCCTGCTCCGAGTCCACGCGCTCGCCCGGGCGAGTGACGTAGACGTTGTGGAAGCAGACGGTGCGAAAGCCGTCGGCGGCGAGATCCCTGCGCGCCTTGGCCGCGCCCTTGTCGAGCAGGCTGCGCGCCGCGCGCAGATCGTCGGGGCCTCCCCAGAACGTGATGTAGCCGTCGCCTACCTCGCCGGCGAGCTCGAGCGCCTTCGGGCCGAAGGCGCCGACGAGCATCGGGATCGGGCCGTCGAGATTGATGATGCCGCGATCGGGATGCATCAAACGGATCGGCCGCACGCGGTCGCCCTCGCGGTAATCGACGGTCTCGCCTCTCAGCAGCCCCTTCACCACCTTCAGGTATTCGCGAAAGGCGCCGACGCCCATCGGTCGCATGCCCATCGTCCGCCGTCCGGTGTTGCCGGTGCCGATGCCGAGCTCGACGCGACCGGGGAAGAGCCGGTTCAGCGTGGCGATCGAATGCGCGGTGACGGGGGCGATGCGGATCGGCGCCACGGCGACCCCAGTGCCGAACGTCATGCGGCGCGTCTGCTGCGCGCAGAGCGCCATGATGACGTAGACGTCGGAGTAGACCATGTGCGAGTCGAACAGCCAGCCGGCGTCGAAGCCGAGCGCTTCGGCCGCGGCCGCATGAGCGGGTACGTCCGGTGTGGCCGGGCTGACGATGCCGAATCGCATGGGCGCCTCCTCGCAAGCCTTCCTGCAGCGCCGATTGTTGTCACGGTTGGTGTCGGCGACACAACCTCCTCCGTTACGCGTCTTGCATCACCCGAGCCGCTTGACGAATCGCCGTCGGCCCGTGTAGCCCGGTGTCGATGAGCGCGGGCAATGGCCGCCGCCTTTGGACGCAGCGCACGCGCCGCGTCGGCGATCTCGATTTGATCGTCCTCGAGATGGGCCGCGGGAAGCCGGTCCTCGTGCTTCACGAAGAGCTCGGCTGCCCGGGTCCGCTCGCGTGGCAAGCGTCGCTCGCGAAGTCGCGGAAGCTCCTCATCCCGCTCCATCCCGGCTTCGGGCGCACGCCCCGGCTCGAGTGGATCTCGAGCGTCCGCGACCTCGCCTGCTTCTACGCGCGGTTTCTCCGCGAACAGTCGCTCGCGCCGATCGACGTCATCGGCTTTTCGATCGGAGGATGGATCGCCGCGGAGATGGCGGCGCACGACCCGGCGCTGTTCTCGAAGATGGTGCTCGTCGGGGCTGCCGGCATCCGGCCGCCGGAAGGCGAGATCTTGGATCAGTTCCTCCTCACCGGACAGACCTACCTGAGAGCGAGCGTGCTCGATCCGGCGAACACGCCCGAGTTCACGGACCTCTACGGCGCGGAGCAGACGCCGGAGCAATTCGAGGCCTGGGAGGAATGCCGGGCCCAGACCGCGCGCGTCGCGTGGCAACCTTACATGCACGATCCGAGCCTCCCGCACCTCCTCGAGGGGGTGCGCGGCGTGCGGACTCTCATCCTGTGGGGGGAGCAGGATCGCGTGGTGCCGCGGAGCGCCGCCGAGGCCTACCGGCGCTCGATACGGGGCGCGAAGCTCGTGGTGTTCCCCCAGAGCGGCCATCGCCCCGAGATCGAGAAGCAGGAACAGTTCACCCGGGAGCTCGAGCGCTTCCTCGGGTGACGGCGAAGCGACGGAGGATCGACCATGCAGATCATGTGGTTCACCGAGCGCGCCTACCACGAGGCCGACGACGAGAAGAATCTCGCGCTCGAGTACGAGGTGATCCGCAAGCGCAGCTTCTACGGAACGCCGAACACCTACTTCAATCCCAAGCGCGGCGCCGAGCTGCTCAACATGTACCTCGACGAGAAGGTCTACAGCGAGGAGCTCGGCGCCTTCGACGCGCTGATGCTGAACGAGCATCACGGCACGCCCTTCTGTCTCGGCGCCGTGATGGACGTCGAGGCGGCGATCCTCGCGCGCATCACCAAGAAGGTGCGCATCGTCCTCCTCGGCAACCCGATCCCGACCGTCGGCAATCCGCTGCGCCTCGCCGAAGAGCTGGCAATGATCGATCTCATCTCCGGCGGGCGGCTGGTGCCCGGCTGGGTGCGCGGGGCCGGCAGCGAACAGCTCGCCAACAACGCGAACCCCGCCTACAACCGCGAGTACTTCGAAGAAGGCCACGACCTGATCGTCAAGGCGTGGACGGAGCCCGGACCATTCCGATTCGAGGGCAAGCACTTCCACTTCCGCCACGTGAACCCCTGGGTGAAGCCGCTGCAGCAGCCGCATCCGCCGATCTGGATTCCCGGCCTGATCAGCCCGGACACGGCGCGGTGGTGCGCTCGGAAGCGCTATCCGTACGTCGCGCTCGCCACCTACCCGGAGCCGACCGCCGAGCTGTGGCGGATCTACGCGGAGGAAGCCGCGCGCGAAGGCTACCAGGCGGGCTCGGAGAACTTCGGCTATTTGCAGCCGCTCTTCGTCTCCGACGACCAGAAGCGCGCCGAGGAGCTCGGCAAGCGCTTCCTCTTCGGCGGGCACTTCGCGCACTTCGCGCGTCCGGAATGGATGTTCCCTCCGGGCTACAACTCGAAGGAGGCGACGGCGCGGTTGGCGCGACAGTTCGCCAACCCGAACCTCCCGGGGCATACGATGTACGCCGAGTGGCGTGAAGACGAAGACGTCGCCGAGGTGCGGAGAAAGATCTACGACCGCTTCGCCGTCGCGCAACAGGACCTGCAGATGATCGCCGGGACTCCCGACTACGTCATCCCGAGGCTGAAGAGGGTGATGGACGTCTTGCGGCCGGGCATTCTGTCGTTCTGGATCGACGGACCGCTGCCGCGCGCGGATCGATTGAAGTGTCTGCAGCTCCTCGCCACGGACGTGATCCCGGCGCTGCGAGAGTACGCCCGCAAGCTCGAGATCGTCGATCCCTTCGAGCGGAAACCTGGCTCGGTGCCGCTGGCCGCGTCGGGGCGCGTCGAGCAGGTGGCGTGGCCGGAGCTCTTCGCTTCGGCGTAGCGGCGGCGAGTCAGCGAACCAGTCCTCGGGGACTTCGCGTACGCTTCGTGGTCTTCAGCGCCCGCGCCGCTCGCGCAGGCGCTGGCGATCGATCTTGTCGGTTCCGGTCTTCGGCAGGCGCTCGAGGTACTCGACGTGCCGGGGATATTTGTAGGGTAAGAGCCGGCGCTTGACGAAGTCTTGAAGCTCGCGCGTCATCGCCGCGTTGGCGTGCTCGCCCGGACGCAGCGCGACGAACGCCTTCAGCGTCGTGAGCCGGTTCGCATCCTCGACGGCGAGCACCGCGCACTCGTGGATCGCGGGGTGCTCGGCGAGGCAGCGCTCGACTTCGACGGGGTAGACCCACTGCCCACTCACCTTGACCAGATCGTCCGCCCGGCCTTCGAAAGAGTAGAATCCTTCCTCGTTCTCGCGGAAGCGGTCCCCCGTGTAGATCCAACCCTCGCGCATGGTCTCCGCCGTCTTGTCGGGGCGGTTCCAGTAGCAGGGCGCCTGCGAGTCGCCGCGCACCCATAGGATTCCCGACTCCCCTTTGGCGACCGGGTGCCCCTCGACGTCCGTGAGACGCAGCTCGTAGCCCGGGACGCGCATCCCGGAGGCGCCGAGCGTCTGTCGCTCGGGGCGATTCGACAAATAGATGTGCAGCGCTTCGGTCGAGCCGAGTCCCTCGACGATGGCGAGGCCGTAGCGTCGGCGCCACTCGTGGAAGAGCTCGCTCGAGAGCGGCTCGGCCGCCGAGAGGCAGAGGCGAAGGCTCGAGAGGTCGCGCTCGTCCGATCCGGGATGTGCGACGAGCGAGTTGTAAAGCGTCGGCAGCCCGAAGAACAAGGTCGGGCGCCGGCGCTCGATCGTAGCGAACACCGCTTCGGGATCGGGTCGCCCGGAGAGCAGCACCGTCGTCGCGCCGACCGAGAACGGGAACGTCAGGGAGTTGCCGAACCCGTAGGCGAAGAAGATCTTCGGCGGAGAGAAGACGACGTCATGCTCGCGAATGCCGAGCACGCTTCTGCCGTAGCTCTGGTACGTGTACGCCGGATCGTGCTGGAGGTGCACGACCCCTTTCGGCCGTCCGGTCGAGCCGGAGCTGTACATCCAGAAGGCCATCTCGTCGCGACCGGTGTCGGCGCAGTCGAGTCTCGCCGGCTGGGACGCGAGCCACGACGCCCACCGCTCCACGGTGACGAGGGGCACGGAATCGGTCACGCCGTCGCCTACGACGACGACCTGGCGTAGCCGGCTCGCGCGGGCGCTCTCGTGCCCGAGGAGCGCCGTGAAGCGCGCGTCGACGATCGCCGCCTCGGCCCCGGAGTCCTGAAGAAAATAGCCGACCAGCTCGGCCGGAGAGAGCGTGTTGACGAGCACGGGAACGAACCCCGCGCGGATCGCGCCGAAGATCGCCGCCGCGTACTCCGGCGTGTCGTCGAGCAGCATCAAGACGCGCCCGCCGCGCGCCAGACCCATGCGCCGAAGCCCGTTGCCCGCTCGCGCCGCGGCGTCGCACAGCTCGCCGTACGGCACGCTGCGCTCGCCGCAGACGATGGCGGTCTTGTCGGCGCGCCCCGCGGCGAGGTTGTCGAACAGGATGGCGCTCGCGTTGTATCGCTCGGCGATCGCGAAACCGATCTCCGCGGCGCCGGGCGCATCGCGAGGCACGGGATCGGCGACCGGCTCCGGCGGTCTTCGATGGACCGCCCGCTTCGCATCGACCATGTGCATGAACCGCGGCGCTTCCTCGCGCAGCCGCTCGTCGGTCATGCGGCCGCTCCGCCTCATGTAGTCGTAGGCGATCTGCCAGGGCTCGAGGCTCATCTTGTCGGACATGCGCTCGTACCAGTACGAGCTCTGGTTGGCGGCGGCCACGAGCTTCTCGACGATCGGCCGCCGCGTGCGCTCGAACGTCTCGAGAGCGCCGCGCACGTCCTCGCCCGCGGCCTCGAACGCGCGCGCCAGGAAGATGGCGTCGTCGAAGGCGAGGCGGGTGCCCGATCCGATCGAGAAGTGCCCGGTGCGCAGCGCATCGCCGATCAAAACGGTGCTCCCCACGCTCCAGCGCGCGTTCCAGACGAGCGGGAAGTTCCGCCACACCGACTTGTTCGAGATCAAAGGATGGCCGTGCAGATCGGGCGCGAACAACCGCTCGCAATAGGCGCGGCTCTCCGCGTCGCTCGCGCGGTCGAGCCCGGCGCGATACCAGGTGGCGGCGTCGCATTCGACGATGAACGTGCTCATCGCGGGAGCGTAGCGGTAGTGGTGCGCGACGAACGCGCCGTGCTCGCTGGTGCGGAACGTGAGCGTCAAACACTCGAACGGCTGCGCCGTGCCGTACCAGACGAACTTGTTGGTCAGCCATTCCACGCGGGTTTGAAACTCGCGCCCGAGCTCGCGGCGCACCATCGAATTGACGCCGTCCGCGCCCACCACGAGGTCGAAGCCTGCGAGCGGCGCGAGCGATTCGAGCGTTCGCTCGAACTCGACGCGTACGCCGAGCGCCTCGCACTGGCGCCGGAGAATCTCGAGCAGCGCGATGCGCGCGATCGCGGAGAATCCGTTGCCGTCGATGTCGACGTGCTCGCCCTCGTGGACGATCCTCTGGAGCGGCCAGGACTCCGTCGCCGCCGCCAGCGTCGCGTGCATGGCGGGCTCGTCGCGCGACAGGAACTCGAGCGCGCCGCGCGAGAACACGACGCCGAATCCGAACGTGGCGTCGCGGGTGTTCTGCTCGACGACGATGATCTCGTCCTGCGGTCGCTGCCGCTTCACGAGAAGCGAGAACAGCAGGCCCGCCGGCCCCGCGCCTACGACCGCGATGCGCACCGCATCACTCGAGTCGTCGTCCGACCGTCGCGCTCCACGCGCGCGCCGCCATCAGGAGACGAACGCGTCCGTGGCGCTGCGCTCCGCCTCGCGCGGCGCTTCGAGGATCCTCGAATGGGCCGCGATCTCCAGCGTGGCGCGCCGCGGCGGCGCGTACGCGGGCCACTCGGGCAGGCCCGCAGATCGGGGCCGTCCCGTGCGCGCGAAGCTCGTCCAAGCTTCCTGCACGGACTCGGCGAGCGCTCGCGCCGCCGGCGTGCGGCCGGCGATGGCGCCGAGCTCCGTCGTGTCGAGGGTACCGAACACGAACGGCACCTCGAGCGCGTGCACCGCGCCCTGCGGCTTGCCCGGCGTCGTCGCCTTCCAGGCGAGCTCGTAGACGAATACCTCGGGCGTGTGCGACGCCTGGATCTCGGCGAGACGCAGGGCGGCGGCCCGGAAGAAATAGTCCGTCGAGATGGCCAGCCAGGTCTCGGCGGGCGAAGGATCTTCGCCGCGCGCCGTTCGCGCCGTGCGGTAGGTGTCGGTGATGCGCGCTCCGTGCGAGCGCCCTTGCGGGTCACTCCCCGGGAACACCAGCGAGCAGCGATCGACGAGACCTTTCGGGTCCAGCGCGTCGATCGTCGGATCGAGGAACCGATAGAGCTTCATCTCCTCGAGATTCGTTCCCACGATCAGCGGCACGCCCCGCGCGGAACCGGCGGCGAGCGCGCCATACGGCTTCTCGGGAATCACCTCGCCGTCCGCCACGGGCGAGAAGGGAGGAAGCACCGAGCGCCCGGAGATCGCATTCAGGGCCGAGACCAGCACGCTCGCCGGCACGTCGCGAAGCGCGCTTGCGCGCTCGGGCTCGATGCCGATCTGCTGCAGCATCTGGTGCGTGGTCACGAGCGCGCCTTGCGGCGGGCGCAGCAGATTGAGCGCGCCGCTTTGCAGGATCGCCTTGTGAAAGAGGCCGCGCGCGCGCGGCATCGTCAGCATGCAGGCGATGTTGACCGAGCCCGCGGAATTGCCGAACACGGTGACGTTGGCGGGATCGCCGCCGAACGCCGCGACCTCGTCTCGCACCCATTCGAGGGCGGCGATCTGGTCGAGCAACGCCTCGTTGCCGGTGCTGTCGAGTCCCAGCTCCTTGCCGCGCAAGAAGCCGAACGGACCGAGCCTGTAGTTGACGGTGACGATGACGCCGTCGCCCCGCCGCGCGAGCGCGGCGCCGTCGTACGCGGTCTCCGAGCCCGCTCCGATCACCCAGGCGCCGCCGTGGAACCAGACCATCACGGGGCGCCGGCCGCCGTCGCGGTCGGCGGGGGTCCAGACGTTGAGCGTGAGACAGTCCTCGCTCTGCTCGGGAACGACGATGCCGAGGACCGGCGCCAGCGGCCGGTCCGCCTGGTAGGAGCCAGCGCCGAAGCGCGTGGCGTCGCGCACGTCCCCCCACGCCTGCGCGCGCTGCGGCGGGCGGAAGCGCAGCGGACCGATCGGCGGCTTGGCGAACGGGACGCCGCGATAGACGCGGATCCCGTTTTCCAGCGTTCCGCGGAGCTTGCCGTAGCTCGTCTCGGCGATCGGGTCTGAAGCCATGAGCAGCCTCCCTACGAAAGGTCGAAGATCAAGACGTCGGCCCATTCTCGGCCGACGAGCTCGGCGGTTCCATGCTCGCGAAACGACGCCGCGTCGCCGGCGTCGAGGCGGGTACCGTTCACGTCCGCTGCACCTTGGGCGACGTGAATCCACGTGGAGCGTCCGTGGGGGATCGCGTAGGGCACGCGCTCCTCGTCGTCGAGCAGCGTCGCGTAGAGGTTGACGTCTTGATGAATCGTCACCGACCCGTCGCGCCCATCGGCGGAGGCGACGAGGCGGAGCGTCCCCTGACGCTCCTTCAGCGGGAACGCCTTCTGCTCGTAACCCGGTTCGAGCCCGGCGCGCGCCGGCAGGATCCAGATCTGCAGGAAGTGCAGGACCTCGCTTCGCGACGGATTGAACTCGCTGTGCGTGATGCCCGTGCCCGCCGTCATGCGCTGCACCTCGCCGGGACGAATGATCGAGCCCGTGCCGAGGCTGTCTCGATGCTGGAGCTGCCCATCCAAGACGTACGAGATGATCTCCATGTCGCGATGACCGTGGGTGCCGAAGCCGCGGCCCGGCTCTACGCGATCCTCGTTGATGACGCGGAGATCGCCGAAGCCCATGAACTTCTCATCGTGGTAATCGGCGAACGAGAACGTGTGGTAGCTCTCGAGCCAGCCGTGCTGCGCGTGGCCTCTCTCCTTCGCTCGGCGGATCTCCATGATTCACCTCTGCGGGGTCAGCGCTCAGGCATGGCCTCGACCCACGCGAGCAAGCGCTCGAGGTGGGCGCGCAGGAACTTTCGGGTCGCTTCGTCGGACAGGGTCCCGTCCTCGGCGAACTTCTTCTGCGCCTCGCCGACCAACAGTTCGGGACCGAGCAGGACGGGCGTCAGCGTCGAGGCGAGAGACTCCCGCAGTGACAGTTGCGCTCGGGCGGTTCCCGTGCGGCCCGGCGATGCGCCGATCAACGCAGCGGGCTTGCCGGCGAGCACGGTTCGCGATGGCGGGCGCGACGCCCAATCGACGGCGTTCTTCAAGACGCCCGGAATGCCGTGGTTGTACTCCGGGGTCGCGATCAAAAGCGCGTCCGCCTCACCGATGGCGCTCTTCAACGCGACCACGGCCTCGGGATCGCCTCGCGCTTCGACGTCCGCGTTGTAGAGGGGAACGTCGCCGAGCCGATCGAAGATCGCGATCGTCATTCGCTCGGGCGCGAGCTCGGCGGCGGCGCGGAGCAGGCTCCGATTGTAGGAGCTCCTGCGCAGGCTTCCCGCGATCGCGCAGACCTTCACCGTGCGTCGTCCGTGGTGCGCTCCAGCGCGGAACGATCCCAGCGCCCGAGCTCGGCACCAGCGACGTATGTGCTCTCCATGAACTCGAGCAGCGTCGCTCGTGGCGCCGGAGCCGTACGCACCGCGTCGTAGGGCAGCACGAATTCTCCCAGCTCTCGGCTGCGAAACGCCTGTGGCGGGCGGACCGCCGCTTCCGCGAAGCCCTCCGGCTCGGGGACGGCGTACGCGTAGAAGACCGGCGACTCGACCGTGCCGGCCCCCGGCCATTCGCCGCCGGGCCAGAAGCCGTGGCTGATCACTTCGTGAGAATAGGCCTCGTCCATGACGCGGTCGGGTTTTTCGCGCGCCGGCGCGCGCCGTCCGGAGAAGCGTGTGACGGCGAGATCGAACGCTCCCCAGAAGAAGTGCACGGGGCTCGACTTGCCGAGGAAGCGCCCGCGAAACTCTTTGAATACGGAATCGGCCTGCAGGAGGATTTGGAAGAGGCGCGCCACCGCTTGTGGATCGTACGATCGATGCTGGCGGTCGTCGGTGAAACGGATGGGGTTCGGCACCTCGACCGGCAGCGTGGCGATCTTCACGGCGACGTCGAGCTCGGCGAGCGCGGCCATCACCTCGGCGTAGAAGACGGCGACCGGGCGGGGGGCGAGGGGAATCGATTTCGTCGTTCCGTCCGAGACGCTGATCTTCAGCGCATGGTCCACGAAGTCGAACAGAATCTCGAGCTGACAATCTCGGTACGGCATCGCGGACGTCGTCAATCCTCGCGAAGCGACGTAGAGCGGGACGTGCCACCAGTGGTTCACGCTCGGCGTCAGCGTCATGCGGATCTTGCCGACGATCTGCGTCCACATGTGGAGCGTGGCGTAGGTGTCCTTCCAATCCTGGAACGCGAGTGGCGGCCACGCTTGCGCTCCGGCGTTGTCGGCCTCTCCGCTGCGACCCGGTCGGCCCATCGAGCGGACCTTAACAGGTACGGCGGCGCACGCAATCCAGACCGGCGGCGCGGCGCGAGCTACGACACGACGACGGGCTCGGGGGACCTGGGTCTCTGTCGGCGCCTGCCGTTGACGCGCTTCGGCGCTGCCGCCACGGGCCGAGGCTCGATCGTCGCCGCGCGCATCTCTCCGTAGGACTCCTCGAGACATTCGGCATAGAAGCCGGGGTCCGGCATCATCTCGCGGCAAGCGGTGACCGCGATCGTGATCCGCCCGCAGTAGCTGAAGACCGGGTGAATGAGCCCGATGCCGTCGCCGACGGGGCCCATGCCCGTACTGCGAGACGAGCCGCGCGCCGTGGGCGTAGAGAGGCATCTGCGGTCCCGGCACGTTGGTGATGACGGTATTGAAGAAGGGCCGGGTACGGTTCGCCAGCGCGAGCTGGGAGTAGAGCCGCGCCGCCAGCCCCGCCGTCGCCGAAGGGATGAACTGACTGTAGTCCGTCATCAGGCGCGCGCCGATGGCGTTGACGAGCGCCTTGGATTCGACCGCCCCCTGATGGACGTTGCGGAGGCGCGCGATCGGATCGTCGATGTGGGTGCCGATGCCGACCGCCATGCCCGACACGCGGTTGCCGCCTTGGCCCTTCTCGTCCTCGGAGCGAACGGAGATCGGCGCCATGGCGACCAAGGGCCTCTCGGTGAGCTCGCCCTTGGCGCGAAGGTAGCGGGCGAGCGCTCCGCCGCAGACCGCCAGCACCACGTCGTTCACGGTCGCGCCTTCCACGGCGCTCTTGATGCGGCGAATCTCTCCGAGATCGAAGGATCGTCCCTCGACGACGCGGTGCGGGGAGACCCTGCCGTTGAAGCGCGTGCGCGGCGCCTCCCCGGGTAGCCGCTCCGGGCGCAGCCGCCGCGAGGAGAATTCCGAGTTGAGCTTGGCGAACGCCGGCATCGTTCGCAGCGCGAGCTGGCCGAAGCCGAAGGGCCTGGCGGTAGCGTTCCAGGTCGCCCGCGCGAGCAGGTCCCACGGCGTGGGATCGGGCTCGGGTTTCCACTCCTGCTCGGGTCTGGGAAGCGCCTTCGGCTCGGGCTCGAGGTCGTGCAGCGCGGCGATGATCTCCGCCCCGGTCACGCCGTCGATCGCGGCGTGGTGGATCTTGAAGAGGATCGCGAAGCTTCCTCTGGGAAGGCCTTCGACGCCGTCCAGCCCTTCGATCACGTAGAGCTCCCAAAGCGGCCGGGTGAGGTCGAGGGCGCGCGAATGGAGTCGAGCCGCCTGGATGCAGAGCTGGCGCCAATCGCCCGGCTGCGGCAGCGCGATGTGCCGGACGTGATACTCGAGGTCGAAGCTCTCGTCGTCCACCCACCAGGGGTGATCCAGGTTCAACGGGACGTTGACCACCTTCTGGCGGAACGCCCGCGCCATGTGGAGCCGACGCTCGACGTTGCGCATGATCTCCGTGAAGCGCAGCGTCTTGCCGCCGGGAACGGTGGACGGATCGTAGATGGCGAATCCGCCGACGTGCATCGGCGCGTTGGGAGTTTCGAGGTACAGGAAGGACGCGTCGAGGCCGGAAAGCTGTTGCACTGTTCGCGCTCCTATCGGTAGAAGATCCGCCGCCAGCCGTGTCGAGCGAACGGTTGCCATTCGCCCTCCGGTTGCGACAGCCGATCGGCGACCGCGTACAAGACGACGGGATTGAATCCGAGCCCGCAGTGACTGCCGCGGATCTCGATGTTGTCCGTGCGCACCGAGGGCCGCTCGATGCAGGCACGCCAGGGAGCCACGCCGTCGCTGCGGCTGAAGATCGCCGTCGAAGGGACCGGCGGCGGCTCCGAGAACCGGGCAAGAGTCTCCGGGTCGGGCTTACGAAGCTTCCGGCCGGTGAGCGCCTCGTAGGCGCGATCCACGTTGGAGCCGCGGCCGCGCCCCGCGAAAGGGCTCCCCAGCGTGATCACCTGGCGGACTCGTTCCGGAAAGGCGCGGGCGATCTCGCGCGCGTAGACTCCGCCGAGGCTCCAGCCGACGAGGCTCACCTTGCGGCCGCGCCGGCCGAAGAGATCTGCGAATCGCTGCATCACACCCTGCTCGGTGCGGCGGCCGCCGCCGTGGAAGCCGAGGTTGCGGCCGAGACGCCATCCCTGCGCCCAGTACCCGAGCCGCCGTAGATAGAAGCGCAGTGCGAGGGTCGACTCGTCGCCGGCCGCGAAGCCGGGCAGCACCAGCACCGGATGGCCGTCGCCGCGCGGCGCGGCCCCGAGCAGCGGGCTCGCCGGAATGAGCGACGCGGCTTCGAGCAGAGCGCGCTGCCCCTCGAGCGCGAAGAGCAGCATCGATGGCGGCTCGATGCCGTCTGTCGGACGATCGTCCACGGGTGGCCGCGTCATGGCGAACTCAGCGGCGCCTGTTAAGTGCGCGGGCACCGCGGGCGGCGGCTCGAACGCCCTGAATCCGTGGAGGGCTTCGAACCGCCGCCGGTGAGGTCAGGCGCTCTTTGCGTCGCTCTTCGCGGGATCCAGCGCTTCGAGGAGCCGGAGCGCGAAGTCCTTCTGGCTCTGCGCGAATCGCTCCCCGAACGTGAACGCCGCCTCGGCGACCTCACGGGGGCGCGGCAGCTTCAACCCGTCCGGTACGGGCAGGTCGGGCACACGCTTTGCGATCGGCGTGACCACCGCTTCGGCCAGGGAAATCGTCAGATCCTGGGCGACACGGATCGCGTTGATCACCTCGTCACCGGCCTTTTCGGCCTGCTTCAGCAATTCCATCGGAATCCTCCTTGTCAAAGGGTCGAACGTAGGCGCAAAGTGAACATCGGTGCTAGATATGTCAAGCGCTGATTTGAAAAAAAATATGCGGCAGCGCAACTAGCCGCCGTTCAAGGACTTCTTGGCGGCTTCCTTGGCCTGCATCGTCTCGGACACGAGCTTGTAGGCGATGTAGTACTTGTAGATGTTGCTCACGTACTGCACCGGCTCCCGCCCGATCTGTTCGCCGACCACGAGCTCGACGTTGTAAAACCAGCGATTGGGATCCATGCCGCGCCTTTTCGCCGTGGCGCGTGCCTTCTGAATCCTCGAGGCGCCTGCGTTGTACGAGGCGAAGGCGAAGAGCGCCTTGTCCACGGGGCTCATCGGTTCCTTGGCGTAATACTGGTCCTCCATGAAGCGAATGTACTTGACGCCGGCGTGGATGTTCGGCTCGAGCTTGCGGATGTCGCCGACCCCCATCTCCTTCCCGGTGGGTGGCATGACCTGCATCACGCCGATCGCGCCCACCCGGCTGCGCCTCGATTGGTCAAGTTGCGATTCCTGATAGCCCTGGGCCATCATGAGAAGCGGATCGAGGTCGTACTGGCCGCTGAACTTTTCGAAGAACTGCACCACCTCGCGGAACTTCCTCATCTCCTTTTCCGAGGTCGCGTCCTTCAAGTAGTCGGTGCTCTTCAAGTAGCGTTGCAGCAGGATGTTTCCGAACGTGGTGCCCGGCCCGTGAGTCTTGATGAACGCGTCGAGCTTGGCCTTGAGCTGCGGGCTTCCCTTGCGGATCGCCCAGGCGAGATCGCTCCCTTTCCTCACCGCGGCGTCGGGATGCAAGCGCAGGTTCGTGAATACCCGCGCCCAGAATTCCGCCTTGTACTTGTCGACGACGATGAACGATATGAGGCCAGCGTTCACCATCTCGAGCAGGTCTTCGTCCTCGAGCTCCTCGGGGGCGAGCCGCAGGATGACCTCCGCCTTGCCCTTGCGCCGTAGCTCCCGATTCAGCGCGACGAGGCTCTGGTAATAGCTGCTCGACTTACGCACGAAGACTTCCCGTCCCGCGAGGTCCTCCACGGTCGAGAAAGAAGGCGACTCCGGCCCGGTCACGACGATCTCGTCGACTCCGGCGAACGTCGGGGAGCTGAAATCGACGAGCTTCCGTCGTTCTGGCGTGATCGTCAGACCGCCGGCGGACACGTCGCCCAGCCCCTTGGCGATGCGCGACAGCAGCTCGTCACGCGGCGTAGGGATGAAGACGACGTGCAACGGTCGCTCTCCCTTCTTGAGCTTGCGGTTGACCTCGTTCTCGAACTCCTTGAACGCATCGTAGACGATGCCGCGTGGCTGGCCCCGGTGGATGAAGTAGAGCGTCTTGTTGTTGACGACGAGCACGCGCATCACCCGCCGGCGCATCATCGCGTTGTAGTCTCCCGTCCACTTCTTGTTCACGACGGAGTCGACGAGCACGGATTTCGCCGCAGCCGGCGGAGGGCACAGCGCCACCCAAGAGAGCACGACAGCGATTGCCCACACGCGTACGGACGGCGCACGGGGGTGTGCCTCGAGATTCCAGCTCATTCTCAGTGCCGCGATCGCCCACATCTCGACCGAGTCGTCAAGATGGTCGTCTGCCAGATGGCGGCCTGCAGGCCGTTTCCGAGCGATCGTCGTCCGTCGTTGCATTCCGATTCCGACAACACTACACCGCCGCCGAGAAGCCATGACCGCGGGTTCGACAGCGGACCTCGAAGCAAGGCTGGCGGAAGTCCTCGGCCGCCGTGTCTCGGGATTCCGTTCGCTTCGCTCCGTCGAGCGGCTGTCTGGCGGCGCCAGCCAGGAAACCTACCGCGTCGTGGTCGAGACCGAGGCGGGAGATCGGCGACTGGCGATGCGCCGCGCGCCGGGGGGCACGAAGGAGCCCACGGCTCACGGCGGGCCGGGCCTGCGCGTCGAGGCGAAGCTCTTCCAAGCGGCCCGTGACGCGGGCGTTCCCGAGCCGGAGATCGTCCACGTCTTGGAGGATGGCGACGGGCTCGGCGAAGGGTTCCTCATGGAATGGCTCGACGGCGAAACCCTCGGGCCGCGCATCGTGCGTGGCGAGGAATTCGCCGCCATCCGGCCGCGGCTCGCGCGGCAGTGCGGCGAGATTCTCGCGCGAATCCACTCGATCGATCTCGGCGCCACCGAGCTCGACGATCTCCTCCACCGCGAGAACACCGACGCGTTCGTGCGCCGCATGTGGAAGCAGTACCAAGCGTACGAAACGCCGCAGCCGATGATCGACTACGCGGCGCGATGGCTGCTCGAGAACCTGCCGCCGCAGACGGCGCCGCGGCTCGTCCACAACGACTTCCGCAACGGCAATCTGATGATGTCGCCGCAGCGGGGCGTGGTCGCCGTGCTCGACTGGGAGGTCGCCCACATCGGCGATCCGGCGCGCGACCTCGGCTGGCTCTGCACGAACTCCTGGCGCTTCGGGGAGAGCCACTTGCCGGTCGGCGGCTTCGGCGAGATCGAGGACCTACTCGCGGGCTACGAGGCGGTATCGGGGCGGCGAGTCGACCCGGCGCACCTCAAGTTCTGGATCGTATTCGGATCGTTCTGGTGGGCGGTCGGCTGCCTGACGATGACCTCCGTGTACCGCTCAGGCCTCGATCGCAGCGCCGAGCGCGCGGCGATCGGCCGGCGGACGTCGGAGTGTCAGATCGACTGCGTGAACCTGTTGATCCCGGGCCCCGTCGAACCGCCGCGGGCCGAGCCCAGCCGGTCCGCGCTGCTCATGCCGCGCACGGACGAGCTGGTGACCAGCGTTCGCGACTTCCTGCGCGACGAGGTCATGCCGGCGACGCGCGGGCGCACGAGCTTTTTCGCGCGCGTCGCCGCCAACTCTCTCGACATCGTGCTGCGCGAGCTCGAGCTCGGGCCCGCGCATCGCGCAGGCGAACGGGAGCGCCTCGAGCGGATCCTCGGCCACACGGGCGATCTCGAAGGGCTCCGTTGGGAGCTGGTGCAAGCGCTTCGCGACGGATCGATGCGGCTCGACTTCCCCGGGCTCGGCGATCATCTGCGCACGACCGTCGTCACCCAGGTGGCGATCGACCAGCCGCGCTACTCGGGATACCGAACGGCGATCGATGCGGGGCGCTGATCGGGGACGTTCCTACTTTGCTAACTTTCCGCCCTCTTCTTGAAGAAGCGTAAGCAAAGTAGGAACGTCCCCGCCGTCAGCGCAGGGATCGGTGGAGCGGGCGCGGCCAGCTCTGTTGCACGCCTTCTTCGGCGATGGCCGCGAGCTGCTCGCTCGTCAACCCGTAGCGCTTGGCGATCGCTTTCTTGTCTTCCTCGTCCGCCTGTCTGAGGAATTGCTCGCGCGTCTCGGAGCGACGCTGCCAGCGCTCGGTGGGGGCGGTGGGATCCGGCGGGGGATAGCGCCGATCCGCCTCCAGCTCGGCGTGGTCTTCCGCGCCGAGGATGTCCTGGTAGACGCTGCGGCGCTCCGCCTCGGTGAGACCGTATTTGGTGTCTTGGCGGACCGCCGGCGTTGCGACCCGAGGAGGCTCGGGAGGAGGAGCCGAGCCGAACGTCGGCATCCATCCCTGGAGGTAGGCGACGAACGCCACGGCCGCGGAGCCGACGAACGTGGCGGCGCCGATCGCCGCACCTCGGCCGCCTGAGGATTCCAGCGCCTCGCCGTCGGTCCGCGCACGGATCGGTGTGTCGCACCCCGGACACACCCGCGCACGGTCGAGAATCGGCCGCTTGCACTTCGGACACTTGACGAATTCCACGCCTCAACCCATCACAGCGCGCCGGCCGCCACCTCGGCCTGCGCGTTTTCCTGGGAGCAAGTATAGTAGCGACCATGCACGCGAGGCGAGCCCGCAGGGTTGGCACGTTCGGTTCGCCGCCGGGGTTCGCGACGTTGACGATCGCGCTTCTCATGGGGGTCTTTCTACTCGGCGGATTGATTTGGCTGGCGATCGACCGTGCGATTCAAAGCGTTTTGACGCCTGCCGTGCCCGAGAACGCGCTCTCGCCGGAGTTCCGCTTCGTGAAGGGGGGCGGGGCCGAACAGCACGAAACCATGGTCTGGCTGACCTCCACGGCCCTGGAGGATTGCGCTCAGGTGCGAGATGGTAGAAGGCGAGACGCCAAGAGGCAGCTCCGGGACCTGATGAGCTCCGCGAATTCGTCGGGGACCCAGGAAGACGAGCAAGCGTGCGCACCGTTTCAGCTCGGCAAGGTCGCGGCCGGCACGAAAGTCGAGATTCTCGGCGAATGCGGTCAGATGGCGAAGGTGAGGATCTCTTCCGGAAGCCTGCAAGGTCGGCAAGGATGCATCGAGAGCGATCGGCTCGACGATCGCCCGGCGGAGCGATGAGAGCGAGGTGCCGCGAGTGAGCGACGTGCGATCGACCACCGTCCGGGTCCACGACTACGACGTTTCTCTGCAGACCGCCGGGAGCGGTCCTCCGCTGCTGCTTCTTCACGGCGCGGGCGGGGCGGGCGTGTGGCTCGACATCCATGCTCGCCTGGCGGAGCGCTTCACGGTGTTCGCTCCGGTTCAACCCGGCTTCGCGGGCACGCCGCTACCGAATTGGTTGCGCGGAGCCGACGACGTCGCGCTGCACACGTTCGACCTCATGCGGGTGCTCGGGCTCGACTCGGCCCTGCTCGTCGGGTTTTCGCTCGGCGGCTGGATTGCCACCGAGATGGCGGTGCTTCGCCCGCGGAGCGTCGGACGGCTGGTGCTGGTCGCGCCGATCGGCGTCAAGACCGAGAAGCCGCTGCCGGACCTCTTCATCATGGAGCCGCACGAGGCGGCTCCGTATCTGTTCGCAGATCTCTCCAAGGCGATGGCGCTCATGCCGGCCGTGCCGAGTGTCGACGTCGTCGTGCGGATGTGGGAGGAGCAAGCCGCCGTGGCGCGATTGGCCTGGCACCGGCCCTACAATCCGAGCCTCTTCCGGCGCCTTCACATGATCGAGTCCCCGACGCTCGTCGTGTGGGGGAGCGAGGACCGGTTCGTCGCGCCGGCGCACGGCGAGATGCTCGCGCGCGAGATCGCGGGGGCGCGTCTCGAGATCGTCCCCGGAGCGGGTCACGCGCTGGCGATCGAGAAGCCGGAAGAGCTCGCGCGGCAGATCATCGCGTTCGCCGCGGAGCGAAGGGAGAAATGAGCATGGAGATCTTCTTCTTTCATTTGATGCCGTGGCCGCACATTCCCGAAGACTTCAAGAGCCGCTACCGAAGCTCCTGGGTCGTGCTGCCGAACTCTTGCTACGATCCCGTGGCCGGCCACCGCATCTACCGCGAGTATATCGACCAGCTCGCGACGGCGGATGAGCTCGGCTTCGACGCGGTGTGCGTCAACGAGCACCACCAGAACGGCTACGGCACGATGCCGTCGCCGAACGTCATCGCCTCGATTCTTTGCGAGCGCACCCGGCGCGCGAAGATCGCCATTCTCGGCAACGGCATCTGTCTGCGCGACAATCCGCTGCGCGTCGCCGAGGAGGTGGCGATGATCGACGTGATCTCCGGCGGCCGGGTGATCTCGGGCTTCGTTCGCGGCATCGGCTGCGAGTACTACTCGCTCGGACCTCGATCCGACGGTATCGCGCGAGCGCTTCTACGAGGCGCACGACCTGATCGTGAAAGCATGGACGGAGCCGGGACCCTTCGCCTGGGACGGCGAGCACTACCAGTTCCGCTACGTCAACGTCTGGCCGCGGCCGTTACAGCAGCCGCACCCGCCGATCTTCTGCCCCTCTCAAGGATCGAGCGAGACGATCGCCTGGGCGGCGGCGCGGCGCTACCCGTACATCTGCACGTTCACGCCGATGGAGCTGATCGTCCGCTACTACGATCAGTACCGCGACGAGGCCGCGAAGAAGCACGGCTACCGGGCGGGCCCTGAGTGCTTCGGCTGGACGTCGATGGTCTACCTCGCCGACGACACGAAGAAGGCGAAGGAGGAGGCGCGCCCGCACGTCAAGTATTTCGCCGAGCGCTGCTTGGTGATCCCGCCGCAGATGCTGATGCCGCCCGGCTACACCACGTCGAAGTCGCTGCGCGGCTTCATCGAGGCACGCGGCGGCGGGCTGACGTTCGACGTCGAGGAAACGCTCGCCAGCGACGAGACGCTGATCGGCACACCCGACGAGGTCGGCGAGCGGCTGGTGCGGAACATGGAGCGCGCCGGCGCGGGGATCTTCATGGGGGCGTTTCAGGTCGGCGACATGCCGCACGCCAAGGTGATGCGCAACATCGAGCTGTTCGCCACCAAGGTGATGCCGTACCTGCCGCGCCCAAAGGCGACCGGCGAGGCCGCCTCCGCGTGAGCGGGCCTCCGGCGGCTTACGACAGCGCGAGCTTGGCTTTTTCGAGATCGACGTACTCGCGGATCGCGCGGATCTTCCCGCCCGCGAGCTCGTAGACGAAGCAGTACTCGTTCTCGTAAGCCTTGCCGGTCGCGGACGTGCCGCGGTTCACGAGCTCGACGACGACCGTCTCGCCGTCGCCGTAGGCCTTCTTGATCTCCGTCTTGAGGCCCGCGGGAAACGCCTGCGTCACCCCGCCGAGGAACGCGCGGACGGCTTCCTTGCCGTTCTTCATGCCCGATACGCCCTCGAGCTTGCCGTTGATCCACCAGGTGACGTCGTCGGAGAAGTTGGCGAGCGCCCCTTCAGGGTTGCCGCCGAGGAGCATCTGCCAGGTTCGCTTCACGAAATCCTTGTTCGCTTCGATCGTCATGATTCGTCTCCCTTGCGCGGGTCTTGCAGCGAGCTGCGCGCGACTTGTACGACTTCTTTCCCAGAAAGAGGAGGAGATGCAATGTCCGTCACGGTCCCCACCCCCGAGCAGCTGAAGGAGATCGCCGGTCAGGTCGGCTTGTCGCTGACCGAGGGCGACGTCGCCTCGTTCATCGCTCTGATGCAGCCGAACATCGAGGCCTACAACGTCGTCGACCGTCTGCCGGATCGGTTGCCGGCGGTGAAGTACCCGCGGACGCCCGGCTACCGGCCGAAGCCCGAGGAGAACGAGCGCAACGCCTGGTACTACAAGACGCGGATCGAGGGAGCGCCGCGAGGCAAGCTCAAAGGCAAGACGGTGGTCATCAAGGACAACGTGATGGTGGCCGGCGTGCCGATGATGAACGGCGCGTCGACGCTCGAAGGCTACATGCCGGAGATCGACGCGACCGTCGTGACTCGCGTGCTCGACGCCGGCGGCGTGATCGTCGGCAAGGCGCACTGCGAGTACTTCTGCGTCTCGGGCGGCAGCCACACCAACGCCACGGGTCCCGTGCACAACCCTCACAAGATGGGCTACTCCGCGGGCGGGTCCTCGTCGGGCTGCGCGGTGCTCGTCGCGCTCGGCGAAGCGGACATGGCGATCGGCGGCGATCAAGGCGGATCGATCCGCATGCCCGCCTCGTTCTCCGGGATCTACGGCATGAAGCCGACGCACGGGCTGGTGCCCTACACGGGCATCATGCCGATCGAGATCTTCGTCGATCACACGGGCCCGATGACGGCCACGGTGCGCGACAACGCGCTACTGCTCGAGGTGCTCGCCGGGCCCGACGGCTACGACCCGCGACAGTATTCCCCGAAGGTCCACCCCTACACGCAGGCGCTCGGCGGCGGCGTGCGCGGCATGAAGATTGCCGTCGTCCGCGAAGGCTTCGCGCAGCCGAAGGCCGAGGCCGACGTGAACGACCAGGTGCGGGCCGCGGCGGCCACGCTCGCCAAGCTCGGGGCCAAGGTGACCGAGGTGTCGATCCCCTGGCATCTCATGGCCGGCGCCGTCTTCTTGCCGATCGTCACCGAGGGGCTGACGCAGACGATGATGTGGGGAGACGGCTACGGCGTCTCGAGGCCGGACCTCTACGTGACGAGCCTGATGGATTTCCACCGCGGCTGGCGCCAGCGGGCGAACGAGCTGTCGGAGACGACCAAGCTCTTCCTCCTGCTCGGCACCTACGTCCGCGAGCACTACGGCAGCCGCTACTACGGCAAGTCGATGAACGTTGCGAGAGAATTGACCGCGGCATACGATGCCGTGCTGGCCAAGCACGACTTGCTTCTCATGCCGACGACCCCGATGAAGGCGCAGCCGATGCCCGCGCCCGGCGCCTCCCGAGAAGAGGTGGTGGAGCGCGCGATGGAAATGGTCACCAACACCGCGCCCTTCGACGTCTCGCATCATCCGGCGATGGCGATCCCCTGCGGCATGAGCGACGGGCTGCCGGTCAGCATGATGCTCGTCGGCAAGCATTTCGACGAGCCGACGATCTACCGTGCGGCCCACGCGTTCGAGCAAGCCGTCGACTGGAAGAAAACGAGCTCGGCGCGCCGCGCGGGGAAAGCGCGGAGGCGCAAATGAAGAAGGGAATCAAAGAGCTGGTGGCCGAGGCGGAGGCCGAGATCGAGACCGTGAACGTCGAGCAGGCCAGAGCGCTCGCCGGCGACCCGAAAGTCACGCTGGTCGATCTGCGCGACATCCGCGAGCTCGAGCGCGAAGGCGTGATCCCCGGCGCCTACCACGCGCCGCGCGGCATGCTCGAGTTCTGGGTCGACCCCGACAGTCCGTACTTCAAGCCCGTGTTCGGCACCGGCAACAAGTTCGTGTTCTTCTGCGCGGGTGGTTTGCGCTCGGCTCTCGCCACGCAGCAAGTGCAGCGCATGGGCCTCGAGCCGGTGGCGCACATCGCCGGCGGCTTCGGCGCGTGGAAGCAGGCCGGCGGGCCGGTCGAGCCGTACGTGAAGCCCTCGAAACCGAGCTAATCTAGGAGTTTCGGCATGCAACCACGCTCCACTCTCAGCGTCGACGAGATCCGCCTCGGCGATCCCGCTTTTTGGCGGCGGCCGACCGAGGAGCGCGAAGGCGCGTTTCTCACGTTGCGCCGCGAGCGCCCGGTGTCGTTCCACGAGCAGCTCGATCCGCGGTTGCCGAGCGGCCCGGGCTTCTGGGCGCTCACGCGGCACGCCGACGTGCTCGAGGCCGGCACGACGCCCAAGGTATTCAGCTCGGCGCGCGGCATCGGCATCGTCGATCTTCCGCCGGAGTTCCTCGAGTTCTTCGGCTCGATGATCGCGATGGACGCCCCCCGCCACGGACGGCTTCGCCGTCTCGTCTCCGCCGCTTTCACCGCGCGGCAGCTCGCCAGGGTCGAGAGCGAGGTGCGCGAAGCGGCCACCCGCGCGATCGACGCGGTCGCCGAGAAGGGCGAGTGCGACTTCGTGACCGAGATCTCGGCGCCGTTCCCGATCCGCATCATCTGCGAGATGATGGGGATCCCCGAGAGCCAGCACGCCTTCGTCTTCGAGCAGACCAACATCATCCTCGGCGCCGGCGACCCCGAGTACGTGGGGGAGACGGCCGACCTCTTGATGGCGTTCTACAAGGCGGGCGCCGCGCTCGCCGAGCTGATGAAGGATCTCGCGCACACGCGGCGGGGCAATCCGACCGAAGACCTGACGTCCGTCCTGGTGAACGCCGAGATCGGCGGCGATCGCCTGACCGAGCAGGAGATAAGCTCGTTCTTCGTATTGCTCGTCGCCGCCGGCAACGAGACCACGCGCAATGCGATCAGCCACGGCATGAAGGCGCTCTGCGACAATCCCGACCAGCGCCGCATCTGGCAGCAGGATTTCGACCGCGTCGCGCCGACGGCGGTCGAGGAGATCGTGCGCTGGGCGAGTCCGGTGATCTTCATGCGCCGCAGCGCCGTCTGCGACACGGAGATCGGCGGCACCAAGATCGGCGCGGGCGACAAGCTGCTGCTGTTCTATCCCTCCGCGAACCGCGACGAGGACGTGTTCCGCGATCCCTTCCGCTTCGACGTGCGGCGCGACCCGAACGACCACCTCGGCTTCGGCGGCGGACCGCACTTCTGTCTCGGCGCGAACCTCGCGCGGCGCGAGATCACCGTGATGTTCGAGGAGCTCTTCCGCCGGCTGCCGGATCTCGAGATCACCGGCCCGCCGGATCGGCTGTTCTCTCCGTTCATCCACGGCGTCAAGCACATGCAGTGCAGATTCACACCGCGACGCCGGCAGGCTGGATGAAGGCGAAGGCGCTGGGCGTCGGCGAGCGCTGACGAGGCGTGCGAGCGTTCGCCGGGATCCGACGATGAGGATCGACCCCGGCTACTCGGAAGTCCACCGCTTGACGGATGGGACGGAGGTGCGCCTTCGCCTCCTCCGCGCCGCGGATCGCGAAAAGCTCGTCGCCGGGTTTCGACGGCTCTCTCCGCAGTCGCGCTATCGGCGCTTCTTCTCGCCGATGCCGAGGCTCTCCGACCGGGTGCTGCGTCAGCTCATGCAAACGGACGACTGGAACCATCTGGCGATCATCGCCGAGCGCGCGGCCGAAGACGCGGACGAGGCGCTCGGCGTGGCCCGCTACATTCGCCTGCAGGACGCGCCGGAAACGGCGGAGGCTTCCGTCGCGGTCATCGACGAGATGCAGCGGAAAGGGCTCGGCCGGCTCCTGCTCACGACCCTCGTCGAAGCGGCTCGCGAGCGAGGCATCCACAAATTTCGCGCCAGCCTCCTCGCCGAGAACGAAGCGGGGAAGCTGCTGCTTCACTCCCTCGACGAGCATGCGACCGCGCGCATCGAAGACGGCCTTCGCGTGTACGAGCTGGACCTTCCAGAGCCGTCGCTGGAAGCGCTGTTCGCCGCTCCCATCTACAGGCTCTTCAAGCTGGTCGCGGAGGGCGTGCAGGCAGTCGTTCGGTCGCTGACGACTCCGCTCAAGCGCGGGTCGCGACGCCCCGCGCGATCTCCACGCGGCGCGGACTAGCGCTTTCCCGATTTCTTCCGCGCGGGCTTCGCGGCCGCGGCGGCGCGAACCGCCTTCGCCGCCTTTTCCGCATCCTCACGGCTGTCGAACGCCAGATGGGCCGCGAATCTTCCGCCGACCACGGCGGCGGAAAGGCCACGGAGGTTGATGTGCGCGTCGGCGATCGCGCCGGTGATCTTCGCGCCGAGCCCGGGCCGATCGGTTCCCTCGATGCGCAGCGCGGCCACGCCCGCGGTGGGGCCGAGGCCGGCGACCGCGGCGGCGGCGGTCACCTTGCGTCCCTTCACCGGGGCGAGGAAGACGATGCCCGAGCCCGGCCGATCGGGCTGACGTCGGGCGACCACCATCTCGAGACTGGCGCCCAGGGAGCCGAGCTGGCGCAGGACCCCCGCCAAGCCGCCGGGCTGGTCTCGAATCTCACCGGACCAGACGTCCACTCGTGTCACCTTCAGAGACATGCTTCCGCTCCTTTCCACGGTGGCGGGCGCGCGCCCCGAGCGCGCGCTCGCTCACCGAACGAAGACGTCGCGGTACCACCAGAGCAGCGCCAGCAGGAACAACTCGAGCGGCGTGCTCACTTCGAGAAACTTCCATTCCTCGTTCGCCCAGACGGCTGGATACGGGTCGCCGGTGAGATAGCCGAGCGGGTAGAAGAACATGAAGCTCCATTCGGAAAGCGGGACGTAGGCGAGATAGAGGAAGACGAGCCACCACCCCCATCGCCTCAAACCGAGGAGCCCGAGGATCGCCGCGCCGTAGATCGCCACGTGCGGCAGCGTCGCGTACCAAGCGGCGTCACCCGTCAACCGGTAGCCGAACCAGACGCGCTCGAGGCTCGTGTAGCGCACCATGAGAAAGCCCCACGCGAGCTCGCCCCGCCGGCCGGGGTCCACCAGCGCGTATACGTCCTTGAAGACCCCGACGAAGCCGACGAAGGCGAGGACGCCCGCGAGGAAGCCGCCGCGGAAGACGTGCGGATCCACTTCGCGATCTCGAGGCCGAACGGCGGCGAGCTCCGGTTCCATCTAGACTTTCTCAGCAGCGCGACGAATGCGATGATGAAGAGCACGGGAATCGTCGCACCACGAGCCATCGCGATCAAGCCGAGCACACTGGCGCGGCACTCGACCTTCAATGGATGCGAAGCATACATCCGTCGCGGCGTTGAACGCGGGGGAGGTCCACGTCTGGTGCGCCCGACCTGAGGAGATCGGCGGCGAGGCCGATGCCCGCCGCTTCCTCGCCGCGGACGAGCTCGAACGTGCTGCCCGCTATCGGCTCGAGCGGCCGCGGCAGTTGGCGGTCGCCAGCCGAGTGCTGCTACGGACCGTGCTCTCGCGATACGAGCCGGTCGCACCCGCAGACTGGCGGTTTGCCGTCGAAGCTCACGGCCGCCCGATGATCGCCGAAGGGGGCGGCTCGCTTCGCTTCAGCGTCTCGAAGGCCGCGGGCCTGGTCGTTTGTGCCGTGGCGACCGGCGATCTCGGAGTCGACGTCGAGTCCCTGCGACGGGCCGCGCCGCTCGAGGTCGCGGACCGGTTCTTCGCGCCTGCCGAAGTTGCCGCGCTTCGGGCTCTCCCCGAAAGGGACCGAGCGAGTCGCTTTTTCGACTACTGGACGTTCAAGGAGAGTTACGTCAAGGCGCGCGGTCTCGGCTTGAGCCTGCCGCTCGACAAGTTCGCCATCATTCTCGACGAGGGCCCGCCGCGGATCGAGATCGATTCCTCACTCGGCGACGACGGCGCCTCTTGGCGGCTTGCGCAACTGAATCCGACCCCGGAGCACGTCGTCTCCCTTTGCGTGCGGCGCTGCGGCAGGCTGGACGGCGAGATCGTGCTGCGGTGGCATTCGAGCACCGCATGACCTACACAGTCACGGTCCTCGAGCCGTGTCGCTCTGAGCGTTGCTGATGGACGACAGGATCGACCTCTTCTACGAGCAAACGCGGCTGCTCAACGGGCAAGAGATCGTCGAGCGGCCGCAGTGGAATACTCTCGCCTCGGCCGATGCGATCCGGCACTTCGCCTACGGTACCAGCGACGACAACCCGCTCTGGCTGGAGGAAGCGTATGCGGCAGCGACTCCCCACGGATCGCTGCTCGCGCCGCCCGCTTTCGTCTGTTCGGTGCTCTATCCGTTCTTGCACGGCGCGGCCGTGGACGCGCCGCTGGCGAGCCTCATCGGCGAGATCTCGGTCGATTGGTTCCGGGACATCCGGGTGGGCGACCGACTGCGGGCAACTTGCCGTCAGACAGATGTCACCGAAACCTTGGATCGCCGGGGGCGGCGCATCTTTCTCGTCCAGGCCGAGACCGACGTACCGGAACCAGGAAGACGCGATCGTCGCAACGGCGAACGGAACGATGGTCCGGATCGCGCGCGAGCGAGGGCGATCTGCTGCTGGACCGGCAGATGAGCGGCTACTCCGACGCCGAGCGGGGGGCGCTACGCCAGGCGATCGAAGACGAGTCGCGTGCCGGGTCTGCGTCTCGCGCCGGCTCGGAGGTGTGGATCGGCATGCCGCTGCCTGTGAGGATGCGTGGTCCGCTCACCATCGGGGACCTGGTGTGCTGGCAGGCCGCGATCGGACCGTCCTATCGGGCGGGACGACTTGGCTATCTAGATACTCGGAAGGCGCCGCACACGACGGCGGTGAACCCGCTCACCGGCTGGCCCGTCAAGTACTCCCAGCAGCACGAAGACTTCCTCTTGGCGGCGCAACGGGGAATGCCGGCGCCGTTCGACAACAGTCTCATGCGGTTCGCCTGGATCGCTCCACTGCTGACGGACTGGATGGGGGACGCGGGGTTTCTGAAGCGCCTGAGCGTGCAGACCGGGGCACCGGTGATCTACGGCGACGTGACCTGGTACCGAGGCGTCGTCGTCGACAAGAGCCCCACGCCGGCAGGCGACGGAGTCGATGCGCGGATTCGCATCACTGGCGTCAATCAGCTCGGCGCTACCACGACGACCGGGGAAGCCGTCGTCACGTTGCCGGCCGAATCATCGGGCTTGCGACGCACGGGGCGCAGCGCGAGCCGATCCGGGATCGAAGGTGTCGACGTTGATCGACCGATTCTCCAAAGCGGTGGCGGCGCGGGGCGACGCCGTCGCGATCGTCGGCCGGCGGGAATCGGTTTGCTTCGCCGAGCTCGACGCGCGATCCGATCGAGCCGCGGCGCGCTTGATCGACATGGGCTGCGAGCCTGGCTCCGTCATCGGATTGCTGTTCCCTCGCGAGCCGGAGGCGCTGGTGGCGATCCTCGGCGTCTTGAAGGCCGGGGCCGCCTATCTCCCGCTCGAGTGGGGCGCGCCGGCAGAGCGCACGCGGGCCGTCGTCGAGGCGGTCCGACCGGCCGTCATCCTCGCGGCGGACGACGCAACCAACGCCGCCGTGGCAGCCGGGCCTCGGATCGTCCGCTGGCGGGAGATCGACACGACGCAAGCGGGTGGCGCTCCCTCACACCGGACGAATCCCCGGGAGCGAGACCTGGCTTACGTGATGCCGACCTCCGGAACCCTCGCGCCCTCTCGCAGCGTGGCGGTGCCTCACGGAAGCCTTGCGCGCTACCTCGGCGGGCTTCTCCCGCTGCTCGGTCATCGGGACGATGACGTCTGTCTACAATCGGCGGCCTTCCATTTTTCGGCCTCCGTCCGCCAGCTCTTTGCCGGTCTCTGCGCGGGCGCCACGCTGGTGATGCTCGACGAAGAAGAGCGCAGGGATCCCCGCGAGATCATGCGCGTGATCAAGGAGCGGGGCGTGACCATCTGGGACACCGTTCCCTCCGTGTGGCAAGCCTGCATCGACACGCTTCTGTTGATGTCGCCGGCGGAGCGTCGAGAGCTGCTCGACAACCGCCTGCGGCTGATACTGACGACGGGCGAGCGCCTGCGCTGGCGGGTTCCAAACGCGTGGCGCAACCGACTGGGCCAGAACACACGCATGGTGAACCTCTATTCGCAGACGGAAACCGCCGGGACCACCTGCGCCTTCGAGATCACCCGCATCGAGGGAGCGGACGACGACGTAGTCCCGCTGGGCAGTGCTCTTTCGGACGTCACCGTCCAAATCGTCGACGCCGGCACCAAGAAGGCGGTTCGAGCCGGAGAGACCGGCGAGATTTGCGTCAGCGGCGCGAGGCTGGCGTTGGGCTATCTCGGACAACCGGAGCTCACCGCGGAGCGGTTTCCGCTCGTGCCCTTCCAGCACGAAGGTTTCTGTCGCACCGGAGATCTCGGTCGCATCGACGAAGACGGCCGTCTCCACTTCGTCGGGCGCAGCGACCTGAGGGCGAAGATCCGCGGGCAGACGGTCGAGATCGAGGAGGTCGAACGGGCCCTCGAGGGATACCCTGGGCATCGTTGCCGCCGCGGTCGTCTGCCGGGAGAGCGCGGCACAGGGGCCGTCGCTGGTCGCGTACCTGGTCCCCGCGGGGGAGAAGGAACCTCCCGCCACGGCTTCGATCATCGCGCATCTTCGCGGCGTCCTCCCCGACGCCGCGATCCCTTCGGCCTTCCTCCATCTCGACGCGCTGCCGAGAAATGCTGCCGGCAAGGTCGATCGTTCGTCGCTCCCGCTGCCGGCTGAGGTTCTCGATCCGGTCGACTCCGCCGACGATTCGGTCGTCGGCGTCGTACGCAGGGTCTTCCTCGAGGCGCTCGAGACGTCGGCCCTGGACGACGAGCAAAATTTTTTCGACGCCGGGGGAAACTCCCTGTCGGCGACGCGGGTGGTCGCACGACTGCGCCAGCAGTTCGACATCGACCTCCCACTGAGGCGCTTCTTCGATGATCCGAGTGTCGCGGCGGTATCGAAGGTCGTCGAAGAGCTCCTCATCCTCGAGATCGACTCGCTGACCGACGACGAAGCGGCGAGACTTCTCGAGGAATGAGGGGGGCGTCGAGCTGAGCCACTGGGACAACCGCCGCGCCGCGCTTTCTTCTGCGAAGCAGGCGCTCTTGCGGAAGCGGATCGCCTCCGCGCTGGCGGCGAGTGACAGGGATGCCGCGCGCATCCCGCGATGCTCCCGCGACGGATCCATCCCCGCGTCCTTTTCGCAGGAGAGGATGTGGCTCGTTCATCAGCTCCATCCCGGCATCGTCGCCTACAACGCTCAAGTCGCGGTGCATTTCACCGGGCCGCTCGACGTCGAGGCGCTGCGCCGGAGCTTCGACGACATCGTGCGGCGCCATGAGCTCTACCGGACGTCGCTCGCGGAGGAGGGTGGGCGGATCGTTCAACGAATTCACGATGCCACGCCGGGTGCCTTGGCGTTGATCGACCTCGAGAGCCGCCCGGAGGGACCGTCCGAGGCTGCGTTGCGCCAGACGATCTCCGAGGAGATCTCACGGCCGTTCCGTCTCAGTCAGTCGCCGCTCGCCCGCTGGACCTTGATCCGCGTCGGCGCGCGCAGGCACACCCTCGTTTGCGTGGAGCATCACGCGATCACCGACGGATGGTCGCGCTACATCGTGCTCGGCGAGTTGATGTCGCTCTACCGCTACCACCACGCGGGAGCTCTCTCGGCGCCCTTGCCCGCCCCGACTCTCCAGTTCGCGGACTTCGCGGTGTGGCAGCGCGCCTGGATCCGCAGCGAGGAAGCTCGCGCGCAGCTCGCCTTCTGGGCGCGGCGTCTGCGCGGCGCACCGGTTCTCGACCTGCCGCTGGACCGGCCGCGACCGATCGAGCCCTCGTTCCGCGGCGGTCACGAGCTGATGGTGTTTTGCGAGGACGAGCTTCGGCCGCTGCGAGGACTGGCGGATCAGGCGCAGGCCACGATGTACATGCTCTTGCTCTCGGCGTTTCTCGTGGTGCTGGGTCGACACTGCCGGACGCAGGACATCTCGGTCGGGTCGGGCATCGCCAACCGCCGCATGCCGGAGACTGACCAGCTCGTCGGCATGCTCATCAACACGGTGGTCCTTCGCGCCGACCTCTCCGGAGATCCGACCTTCCTCGAGTGGCTCGCGCGAGTGCGCACGATGACCGTGGAGGCCTACGCACACCAAGAGGCACCGTTCGAGAAGGTGGTCGAAGCCGTTGCGCCGCCGCGAGATTCCCGGATCAATCCGCTTCATCAGATCGCCTTCAACTTCCAGAACAACCCCATGGCGGTCATGGATTTCCCCGAGGTCGAAGCCGAGCTCGAGCGGCCGCTGTTCAACGGCTCGGCGAAGTTCGACCTCTACGTGGCCGGATGGCCGCGATCACGCGCCACTCGACCGGACGAACACGAGGTGCTGCTGTCCTGGGAATACAATACGGACGTCTTCGAGGCGGCGACGATCCACAACCTGCAGGATCACTTCCGATGGGTGCTGGCGCGTGCCGTCGCGAATCCGGAGCTGCGTCTCTCCGAACTGTTCGAGGGAGCGGAGTCCACGCCCGCGGGTGTGACGGCGATCGGGCGTGAGCCCGAGCTCGACGATCATCGAGCTGCGACGATTCATCGACTGTTCGAGCAGCAAGCGTCGCTTCGGCCCCAGGCGGTGGCGGTGGAATGTGGTGGGCATCGCCTCAGCTATGCCGACCTCGACCAGCACGCGGAGGCGCTCGGCGATCGTCTCCGGGACAGCGGCGTGGGGCGCGATGTTCCGGTCGGACTGGTCGCCCGCAGGTCGATCGAGCTGCCCATCGGTCTGCTCGGTATTCTCAAGGCCGGAGGCTGCTACGTTCCCATCGACGATGCGTTGCCGGCGCCGCGCCTCGCCTCGATGGCCGCCAAAGTTGGCTTCGAGCTGATCGTCGGCCCGCAGCGCGCGCGGGCGGCGATCGAAGCGACATTTCCGGAAAGCCGTTTCGTCACCTCGGACCTGGACGCGACGTCGACGGCCGCCGGCCGTGCCCGTCGATCCGCGGCGACGGTGGATGACGAAGCGATGGCGTACATTCTCTTCACTTCAGGCTCCACCGGTGGGCCGCGCGCGGTGGCCGTTCCGCACCGCGCGGTCGCGAGGCTGGTCAAAGGTCAGAGCTTCGCCGTGATGGACGAGACGCAGGCGTGGCTGCACCACTCGCCGCTCTCGTTCGACGCGTCGACACTGGAGATCTGGGCGGCGCTGTGCAACGGCGGTCGCTGCGTCGTCATGCCGAGCGAGCCGGCGTCGGTCGACGAGATCCTGCGCGTCGTCCGCGAAACGAAGGTGACATCGCTCTGGCTCACCGCCGGAGTCTTCCGCCTCGTCGCGGCGGAGCGCGCCGGCGAGCTCGGCGGGCTCTCGCAGCTGCTGACCGGTGGAGACGTAGTGCCGGTAGAATCCGCGCGGCGCGTGCGCGAATGGCATCCCGGACTCCGTTTGGTGAACGGGTACGGGCCGACGGAGAACACCACCTTCACCTGCTGCCGAATCGTCGAGACCGAGGATTTGAATCGGCGCTCGATCCCGATCGGCCGGCCCATTCGAGGCACCCGCGTGTGGATTCTGGACGAACGAGGGCGCGAATGTCCGACCGGGATCGCCGGTGAGCTCTGCGCCGGCGGCGCGGGTCTCGCGCGCGGCTATTGGCGGGACGAGGCGGCGACCGCCGAGCGTTTTGCGGAGCACCCGCGGTTCGGCCGCGTCTATCGAACGGGAGACCTTTGCCGAACGCTGCCCGACGGAAGCATCGAGTTTCTCGGGCGGCTCGACAGACAGCTCAAGGTGCGAGGCGTGCGCGTCGAGCCGGCGGAGGTCGAGTCCGCGCTCGAGCGATGCGAGGGTGTCGCCGCTGCGGCGGTGATGGCGGGAGAAGACGCCAGCGGAGAGCGAATTCTCGTCGCCTACGTGGTGCCGGCGACTTCCGGAAAGACGATCTTCGAGTCTCTACGCCGTCGATTGCGGGAGCAGTTGCCGGATGTCTTGCTGCCGTCGCGGTTCGTGATGATCGAGCGGCTGCCGGTCACGCCGAACGGCAAGGTCGACTACGATGCTTTGCCGGCGCTGCAAGCGATGGTCGATCGCGAGGGGTCGGTCGATGAGGAGCTCTCGCCGCAGGAGGCGGTCGTCGCAGCCGCGTGGGAGGAAGTCCTCGGTGTCTCCGTACGCCGCAAGGGCGACGACTTCTTCACACTCGGCGGACACTCGCTGGCGGTCCTGCGCGTGCTCGCGCGCCTACGCAACGAGACGGGAGCAGAGTTGCGAGCCAGGCAGTTCTTCGAGGCCCCGACTATCGCCGCGATCGCGGCCGCGATCGACCGAGCGGCCCCGAGTCCTTCGAGCGAGCGTGGCGAAGGAATCCTCGCATCGATTCGCGGTGGAGATGCAGAACGAGCCGTCGTATTCATTCCCGGAGGTTGGGGCGAAGAGAACGAGATCCTGGTGTTCGTGGCCCTCGCGCGACGAATGCAAACGCGTCGCCCGTGCTACGCCGTGCGTTCGGGCATGCTCGACGAGAGCGTTCCCCTACCCCGCAACCTCGACGAGCAAGCCGATCGCATCGTCGCAGCCATCCGCGCCAAAGGGGCGAACGTCCGACCGGCACTGATCGGAGAGTGCGCAGCCGGTACCATCGCGCTGGCCGTGGCGGCAAAGCTCGAAGCCCTTGGCGAGCCCGCGGACTCGTTGACGCTTCTCGACCCAGGGCCGATCTCGCATCTCGAGTCGCTCGAGGAGAGGTTACGGGCGGCTAGATCGGCTGCGAACTCGACTTCCACGATTCTGCCCCCACGCGTCGAGCACTACTACGGCCTGCTCGGGGAGGTCCGCAGAGCACGCGTGAACTGTCCCCTGCACATCATCCTGTCCTCGCGCTTTCCAGACGCCGAAGCGGTACGGACGAGCTGGATGCCGATGGCGGGTCGGTCGTTGGAGGTCCACCACGTGGCGGGCGATCATCACTCGTACATCCGACGGAAGGCGGAGGAGACGGCGGGTATTCTCGACCGGATCGTATCCGCCGAGCCGACCTTCGGTCGCTGAGCGCGCGAGTCGCGGAAGCTCGACCGTCGAGCAACAGCTCGGCGAGGCGTCGCCATTGGTAGTGGGGATGTCACTCTTTGTCGCCCCGGCCGTATCACGGGTGAGCGTCTTGATAGTTCACGCCGATCGCGCCAGGAGATTGCCGATAGGATCCGGGAGGCGACCATGCCGCTGTTCGTCGTGCGACACCAACACACAGCCGAGGGATGTCCCGCGCAGGATCCCTACAGGGGTGCCGGGCTACTGAATCACCTGAGCCGTCCGAACGTGAGACAGCACGGCGTGGAGATCCTCGGCGAGGCGGTCGTGCAGCGCGAGCACACGCTCTACCTGATCGTGGACGCCGCCGAGGAGGGACGCTTGCGCGAGTTCCTCCAGCCCTTTCAGATGGCCGGTAGCGTCGACGTCTATCCGGCGTCGACGTGCGCCCGCGTGGTGGCCAGCGGCGGATGCGACGCGGCGATGCCGGCCAGCGCCCTCGTCGAGACGGTCGATCCCGAAGAGGCCTGCCAGCAGGCGATCGAAGCCGGCCTGGTCGTGCACCGCGCGCACCCGCTCAACTGCGAGACGGCGATCCCGGCGCTGCTCGGCGGGGTGGCCATGCCGAACGCGCGCTTCTACGTCCGCAATCACTTCCAGATACCCGCGCTCGATGCCGCGTCCTTCCGACTCGTGGTCGGAGGCCTCGTCGAGCGGACGCTGACGCTCAACTTGCGTGACCTCCACAACATGCGCTCGCGGACGCTGTTCGTCACCCTCGAGTGCGCCGGCAACGGCCGCAGGCTTTTCGACCCGCCGATCGAGGGCGAAAAGTGGAACTTCGGCGCGGTCAGCACCGCGGAGTGGACAGGCGTGCCGCTGGTGGAAGTTCTCGACCGCGCGGGGGTCCGAGCGAGCGCGCGCGAGGTGCTGTTCCGAGGCGCGGACAACGGAACCGTTGAAGGTCGCTCCGCGCCGATCTGGTTCGAGCGCAGCCTGCCGCTCGATCATGCGCGCGACGACGACGTGCTGTTGGCCTACGCGATGAACGGAGAGCCACTGCCGCCCGCGCACGGTCATCCTCTCCGTCTCGTCGTCCCGGGCTGGTACGCCGTGGCGTCGGTGAAGTGGCTCACCGATATCGAGCTCATCGATCGGACGTTCGACGGGCACTACCAAATCGACAAGTACTGGTACGAGTTCGAACGGGATGGGCAAGTCATCCGCGAACCGGTCACGTTGCAGCGGGTGCGAGCGCTGGTCACCGACCCGGCGCCGGGCCGAGAGGTCCGCAGCGGAGAGATCGGGATCCGCGGCGTCGCTTGGTCCGGAGCCGCGCCGATCGCGCGCGTCGAGGTGAGCGTGGCCGGCGGCGGCTGGCAAGAGGCTCGTCTCGTCAGCGAGCGCAGGCGCCACAGCTGGCAGTCTTGGGAGCTGGTGACCCGGGTGCGCAAACCGGGCGACGTCGTCGTGCGCGCGCGCGCCACCGACCTGGCCGGCCGCACTCAGCCCGAGCGCGCCGAGTGGAATCGCCTCGGTTACGGCAACAACGGCATTCACGAAGTGGCGATCCGGGTGACGGCATGAACGTCGAAGATCTCGCGTGGCTGGATGCGACTTCGCAGGCGGAGCTCGTCGCCAAGGGCGATGTCACGCCGTCCGAGCTGATCGATCGCGCGATCGAGCGGATCGAGCGGCTGAACCCGCAGCTCAACTGCGTGATCTTCCCCCGCTACGAGAAGGCGCGCGCCGCGGCGCGCGAGCGGCGAGTCGGTCGCCCGGGCGCATTTCATGGCGTGCCGTTCCTGATGAAGGACCTGATCCAGACGACGGCGGGCGAGCCCTTCAGTTGGGGATGGAAGCCTCTCAAAGAAGCGCGGATGCTCGCCTCCTCGACCTCGTTCGTGGCGGCGAAATTCGCCGCCGCGGGTCTCATCACGGTGGCGCAGACGACCGTGCCAGAGTGGGGAGCCTCGCTCTCGACCGAGACCCGCGCCTGGGGACAGACCCGCAATCCATGGGACCCCACGCGTGTCGCCGGCGGATCGAGCGGGGGCGCCGCGGCAGCGGTCGCGTCGGGCATGGTGCCGATCGCTCATGCCAACGACGCGGGCGGCTCGATTCGGCTCCCTGCCTCCTTCTGCGGACTGGTGGGGCTCAAGGCATCGCGCGGCCGGACCTCGCTCGGGCCGGCGCATGCGGAGCTCTGGCACGGGCTCTGCGAAGAGGGCGTGCTGGTGCGGAGCGTGCGAGATGCCGCCGCGGCGCTCGACGCCGTCGCGGGTTACATGCCCGGCGACCCATGGACGGCGCCGCCCCCTGCGCGTGCCTTCCGAGATGAAATCGACAAGGCGCCGGGGCGGCTGCGGATCGGTTTCCTCGATCGCGCCCCGGCACACCACCCGGGCCTGCATCCGGAATGCGCGCAGGCGGTTCGCGCCGCGGCGAGCATGCTCGAGTCGCTCGGCCACGACGTCGAGCCGAGCTTTCCCGCGGTGCTCGACGACGCCCGCATCGACGCCGCCTTCGGCAAGATCGTCGCGGGGGGCACGGCCAGTCAGGCCGAGATCGCCGAGCGAATGCTCGGCCGCGCGGTCGGTGCCGACGATTTCGACGCCTGGACGTGGTTCCTCGTCGAGCGCGGGCGACGGTTGAATTTGGTCGAATACTTGGGCGCGTGCGAGTGGTTCAACGAGTTCACGCGCGCGGCGGCGCCGTGGTGGCAGAGCGGCTTCGACGTGCTGGTCACCTCGACGGTGGCGCAGCCTGCGCCGGAGCTCGGGATCTTCGCCGCTCGCGAGGGCGAGCATCCGAGCGCGGTCGGCGTGAGGCTCAACCAGGTGAGCCCATTCACGGCGCCCTGGAACATCGCGGGTCAGCCCGCGATCTCGCTTCCGCTGCACGTGAGCGCCGCGGGGCTCCCCGTGGGCGTCCAGTTGGTCGCCGCCTACGGGCGCGAAGATCTGCTGCTACGCGTCGGCGCCGAGCTCGAGCGAGCGGCGCCGTGGTCCGGGCGCCGGCCGCCGAGTGCGGTCTCCTAGATGACCTGATTCTCCTCGGTGACGAGGGAGATGCACCGCTGGGGGTCGGCGAACTTGAGCTCGTCGGGGCGGATGATCTCCAGGTACTTCGGCTCGCGAAACGCGGCCGCGGCGGCTTCCACGCTGTCGAACCAGAGCTCCGCCACGCCGTCGAAGGTGCCCGGAATCCCGAACGGGACCGGGGTGTCCTTCAAGTGGCACTGGACGTACTTCCGCACGTGGCGCGAAAACTCGGTCACGCTCTTCACCAATGGGCCATGCTTCTCTCGCCAGTACGCGCTGAATTCCTCGTGCGTGGTGCCCGCCTTGCGAGCGGCGCAGATGATCAACTTCACCATGTGCGATTCTCCTCCATTTTCAGTTCCCCGACGAAGCCGCTCGAGCTTCGACGCCGCTCTCGTCCCGACACTCGGCGAGCAGCCGCTCGGCGCGCCGCGCGAGGCGTACGAAGCCGATCTCGCGCGCGGCGGCGAGGGCGCGCGCGCCGATCTCCGCCGCCTCGCGCCGGTCACCGCGCTCGATCGACGCTTGCGCAGCGGCGAGCCCGGTGGCCGCGAGGCCCCAGCCTGATCCGATCTCGCTGGCGATCGCGCCGGCGCGGCGGATCCATTCCTCGGCCTCCTTGCGAGCCGTCGGACCGAGATGCCTCTTCACCTCGCCGATCGCCAGCGTGGCCCAGAGTTCGCGCAGCCGGCCGCCGGCATAGCGGTAGGCGAGGTCCGCGAGCCGCTCGGCAAGACGGAGATCCCCGAGCGCGATCAACGCTTCGCTCACCAGGTGGCTCTTGATCGCCAGGTCGGACGGATTCAATCCCTCCATTTCGAGGAGCTCGCCGGCCGTTGCCGGCGGCGGCTCGCGGAGCGCTGCCCGGGCGAGAACGAGAACCGCGGCGGCCGTGCGCGTGCCACCGACGTTGCCGAGCGGCCGGGCGAGCTCGAGGAACCGCGCGCCCAACTCGTTCGCCTCCGCATACTGCTCCAGCTCCAAGTGCATCCAAGCGATCAGCGCCGTCGTGCCCGCTTGCACGGTGCGATTGCCCGCTTTCACCGCGAGGCGATAGGTCTCTTCCATCGCCACCAGCGCCTGATCGAGACGCCCGCGGTAAAAGAGGAGGTGGTTGTGCATGAAGAGGCCGGCGAAATACAGGTCGGTGAGACGCTCACGGTGGCCCGCTCGCACGCTCGCTTCCATGGCTCGCTCCGTGGCGCGCTCGGCGGCGTCGAAGCGGCCGTCGATGAAATTGATCCAGGACACACCGCGCGCGACCAGCGGGACGCTCAGCCCGGCCTCCTCGGCGACCGCCACGCCTTCCTCGGCCAACCGCAGCCCTTCGGCGAAGCGCTGGCGCCCGGCACCGGTGAGCGCGTTGCCGAGAAGCGAGAGCAGCGCGGCGCGGGCCTCGGCGTCTCCGAGGTCGCGAGCGACCTCGATGCCTCGCAGCACGACCGGCTCTACGACCTTCAGGTCTGCCGCCGTGTAGATCGCCGCCATGCGGCACAGGCCGAGCGCGCACTGCACGGCGAGGCGGCGGAACCGATCAGTCCCGTCGCGGCGCTCCTCGATGGCCAGTTCGGCGATCTCCCAGCCTTCGCGGTAGAAGCCGGCCGCGGATCGGTAGGAAGGCAGCCGCTCCGCGCTGCGCCCGGCCGCGAGCAGCGCCTCGACCGCCCGGGCGCGGTCTTCGCCACGCGCCAAGTGGTGGGCCACCAGCGCCGAGCGCTCGGCCGTGACTTCGCCGGGGCTGGCCGACACCAGCGCGGCCACCCGATCGTGAAGCTGTCGGCGCTCCTTCAGCAGCAAGCCCTCGTAGGCGACTTCTTGGGTCAGGCTCTCGCCGAAGCGGTACTCGTCTTCGTGCGTCGCCGTCTTGCGGTGGAGAATGCCGCGCTGCTCCAGGCCCTCGAGCTCGCGCTCGATCGCGATGCCTTCGCCGCCGACGAGGGCCGCGAGCTCGCTCCGCGAGAACTGTCGGCCGAGCACCGATGCGACCTGCACCACGCGCTTTGCCGCCGCGCCCAACCGATCGAGGCGCGCGGCCAAGAGCTCGTGGACGGTCGCCGGCACGCGGATCTCCGCGAGCGGCCGCGCCAGCCGCGCCTCGTGCTCGCCGCGCAGCAACACGCCTTCCTCGAGCAGCGCTCGAGTGAGCTCCTCGAGGTAGAACGGATTGCCCTCGGCACGCTCGACGATCGAGCGCTCGAGCTCGGTCGGCAGCGGACCGCCTCCCACGGAGCGCGCGATCGCCGTCGCTTCGTCCGCGGCCAGGCGCCGCAGCGTCAGCCGCGTGAATGCGGCTTGCGTGCGCCACTGCGGCTGGAAGTCAGGCCGATGGGTCGTGAGGATCATCATCCGCTCTCGCCGCAGGCGCGACACCGCGACCTCGACCATCTCGCGCGAAGGCTCGTCCATCCAATGCAGATCCTCGACCACCAGCAGCGCGGGGGCGCGCCTGGCCGCGGCTCCGGTCACCCGGCAGACCGCCTCGATCGTTCCCTGCTTGACCTCCTCGGCGGGCCGGTCGTCCAAGCGGTCGCCGGCGACGCCGAGCAAATTCCAGAGGTACGGGAGCCAGCTTTCGAGCTCGCCTTCGACGTCACCGATGCGGTCGACGATCTTGGCGCGCGCCGCGGCAGCCGCTTCCTCCGGCAGGATGTCGAAGAACTGGCGAAGCATTCCCGCCATCGGCGCGTACGGCAGCGCCTGGCTGAGCGAAGAACAGCGCGCCTCGAAGAAGAAATGCTCCTCGCCCTTCAGGCGCTGACGAAGCTCGTAGACGAGACGTGATTTGCCGCTGCCGGCGTCGCCGACGACCGCGATCACCTGCGGCAGGTGCTCCGACACGCGGCCGAAGCAAGTGACGAGCTGCGACACCTCGGCGTCGCGTCCGGAGAGCGGCGTCAGCCCGCGTGCCTCGGCGATCGCCATCGGGGTGCTGATTCCACTCGCGCGCGTCACTTCGAAAGCGGCGATGGGCTGGCTCTTTCCTTTGACCTCGAGCAGCCCGCGGTCGCGTGTCTCGAAGAAGCCCCGCACCAGCCGCTCGGTAGTCTGGCTCACGAGCACCGTGCCCGGCTCGGCCAGTGATTGCAGGCGGGCGGCGAGGTTGGTGGTGTCGCCGATCGCGGAATAGTCGGTCTTGAGGTCGCTGCCCACGGCGCCGACGACGACAGGGCCGGTGTGCACGCCGATGCGCACGAGAAGATCGAGATCGCGGCGGCGCCCCGCGCGATCCGAGAGCCGCGCGACGGCGTCACGAATGGCGAGCGCCGCGGAGACCGCGCGATGCGGCGCATCTTCGTGAGCGACCGGCGCTCCGAACAGCGCCATGAAGCCGTCCCCCGCGAGCTGGTTGACGATGCCCTCGACCCGGTAGACCTCGCGGAAGGCGAGCTCGAGGTACTCGTCGAGGAGATCGTGGTACTCCTCGGGGTCGAGCCGCTCGGCGATCGAGGTCGACCCCACGAGATCGCTGAAGAGGACGGTCACGAGCTTGCGCTCTCCCGCAGCGCCGCCTCCGGTGTCGCGAATCTTGCGCGCCAGCTCGGCCGGTATGTGTCGCGTCAGGCGGTCGTCGGCGGCCGGCGGCGGCGGGGGGACGGCGGAGCGTCCGCGGCGAGCGGCTTGCCGCAATCCGTGCAGAAGCGAAACTGCGCGCCTACGTCGGCCCCGCAGCTCCCGCAACGCCGGGAAACGGCCGTGCCGCACGCAGGGCAGAAACGCTTGCCCTCGACCAGCTCGCTGTTGCAGCTCGCGCAGCGCACGCGACGAGCTTCGGCCGTGGTGGGGAGCGAGTCAAGCACGGGGGCCGCGAGATGGTCCGGCGAGCGCGGGTTCGGTAAGATGCAGCTCGTTACGCCTCGCTCGCCGGCCCACCGCTCGAGTATCTTCACGCGCAAACCGATCGAGGCGCTCGGGTCCAAGGGCAGGGGCCTGACGCGCGCGCTCGGCGCGATCGATCTCGTCGCTCTCGGCATCGGCGCGATCGTCGGCGCCGGCATCTTCCTCACCGTCGGCACCGCGGCAGCCGGCGAGGGAGCGGTCCGGCCGGGCGCCGGGCCAGCGATCGTCCTCTCGTTCCTGCTGACGGGCATCGCCTGCAGCTTCGCGGCTCTCTGCTACGCGGAGATGGCGGCGATGATCCCGGTCGCCGGCAGCGCGTATACCTACGCTCACGCGACGCTCGGCGAGCTCGTCGGCTGGATCATCGGCTGGGACCTGTTGATCGAGTACGCGGCGGGAAACGTCGCCGTGGCGATTTCCTGGTCGGGATACTTTCAGGAGCTCATCGCCGACGTCTCCATCTTGCTGGTCGGCCGGCCGCTGCGCCTACCGCCGTGGCTCACGCACGGGTGGCGGCACGCGCCGGCGGAGGCGCTGGCGACGGCTCCGCACCTGGGGAGCATGCCGGTGATCGTCAACCTTCCCGCGGCGGCGATCGTTCTGGCGATCACCTGGATCCTGTTCGTCGGCGTCGAGATCTCGTCACGCGTCAACCGCTGGCTGGTGTCGATCAAGCTCGCGGTGCTCGTCTTCTTCATCACCATCGGCGTCTACTTCTTCGACGTTCGCAACTGGTTTCCGCCTGGCGCGGCTTCGGCGTGGCAAAGCTTCGCTCCGAACGGCTGGCACGGAATCGTCACCGCCGCGGCGATCGTCTTCTTTGCGTACATCGGCTTCGATGCGGTCTCGACGGCCGCCGAAGAGACGCACAATCCATCGCGTGATCTGCCGATCGGCATCCTCGGATCGCTCGGTGTTTGCACGCTCCTCTACCTCGCCGTCGCGGCCGTGCTCACCGGGATGGCGCCGTGGCAGAAGCTCGGCACGGCGGAGCCGCTGGCGACCGCGCTCGCGACCAAAGGGCTGACGTGGGCGTCGGCCCTCGTGGCGCTCGGCTCGGTCGTCGCCCACACCGCCGTCCTGCTGGTGTTCCAGCTCGGCCAGCCGCGCATCTTCTTCGCGATGGCCCGCGACGGCCTGCTGCCCGACTGGTGTGCGGCCGTCCACCCGCGCTACGGCACGCCGCACGTGACGACGCTCCTGACGGGCGTCGTCGTCGCGGCCTTCGCCGCGTGGTTCCCGGTCGACGAGATCGTCGACCTCACCAACATCGGCACGCTCTTCGCCTTCGTGATCGTCGCCTGCGGCGTGCTCGTTCTGCGCGTCGTCGAGCCCGATCGTCGGCGCGAGTTCCGCGCCCGGCCGTCTGGCTGACCGCCCCGCTGGCGATCGCCACCTGCGTCCTGCTCATGGCCTTCCTGCCGCTCGTGACGTGGATCCGCTTCGGCATCTGGCTGGCGATCGGCCTCGCGCTCTACGCGGCTCGCCTGGCGCAGCGGCGAAGCCGTCTGGACGTAGCAGCCGTCGAATAGCACAATCCGCCGATGGAACATTTCGACGTGCTGATCGTCGGCGCCGGTCTTTCCGGCATCGGCGCGGGCTATCACCTTCGCACCGAGTGCCCGAACAAGACGTACGCGATCCTCGAGGGCCGCGAGTCCTCGGGCGGGACCTGGGACCTCTTCCGCTATCCGGGGATACGCTCCGATTCCGACATGTACACGCTCGGCTATTCGTTTCGTCCGTGGGAGGATGCCAAGGCGATCGCCGACGGACCGTCGATCCTGAGCTACATCCGGGAGACCGCGAGAGACTACGGCATCGACGAGAAGATCCGGTTCCGACATCGGGTGAAGCGCGCGAGCTGGTCGTCGGCGGACGCCCGGTGGACCGTGGAAGCGGAGCGCGGGCCGTCGCAGGAGACGGTGCGCCTCACCTGCAACTTCCTGTTCCTCTGCAGCGGCTACTACAACTACACGGCCGGCTACACGCCGGAGTTCGCCGGCACGGAGCGCTTCACGGGCCGCATCGTGCATCCCCAGAAGTGGACCGAGGATGTCGAGTACGCCGGCAAGCGCGTGGCGGTGATCGGCAGCGGCGCGACCGCCGTGACGCTGGTCCCGGCGCTGGCGAAGACGGCGGCGCACGTCACCATGGTGCAACGCTCGCCGAGCTACGTCCTCTCCCTGCCCGAGCAGGATCCGATCGCCAACGCTCTGCGACGCTTCCTGCCGGCGAAGGTGGCCTACGGGATCACGCGCTGGAAGAACGTGCTGCTCGGCATGTTGATCTTCGGGCTGTCGAGACACGCCCCCGAGCTCGTCAAGAAAATGATCCGCGGGGGGGTGAAGTCGCAGCTCCCGCCCGACTACGAGGTCGATACGCACTTCAAGCCTCGCTACAACCCGTGGGATCAGCGCCTGTGCCTCGTGCCCGACGCCGATCTCTTCAAAGCGATCCGCGAAGGGCGCGCCTCGGTGGTCACGGATCACATCGAGACCTTCACCGAGAAGGGCCTCAGGCTTCAGTCGGGCGCAGAGTTGGAAGCGGACCTGATCGTCACCGCCACCGGTCTCGATTTGCTTCCCCTCGGAGGCATCGATTTCGCCGTCGACGGCCGCGCCGTCGAGGTCGCCAAGACCATGAGCTACAAGGGCATGATGCTGAGCGGCGTGCCGAATCTGGCGATGGCGCTCGGCTACACGAACGCCTCGTGGACGCTGAAATGCGACCTCACCTGCGGCTTCGTCTGCCGGCTGCTCAACTTCATGGAGCGGCGGGGCCATCGGCAATGCACCCCGCAAAACCTCGACCCGACCGTCCGAGAGGCTCCGTTCATCGATTTCTCCTCCGGATACGTGCAGCGAGCCCTTCACAAGCTGCCGAAGCAGGGCTCGAAGGCGCCGTGGAAGCTCCATCAGAACTACGCGCTCGACATCCTCGCGCTGCGGTTCGGCGCGCTGGAGGACGGCGCGATGGTGTTTGCCAGCCCGCCGCCCGCGGTCGAGACCGAGGTGCGGGCGGCGGTGTGACGGCGCAGGCGGCGTCTACTTCGCTGCGCCTCCGCCCCAGGCCTTGTTCGCCCAAACGTCCATTGCGTCGTACTTGTCCGCCCAGGTCGTATACATCGCGCCGACGATGCCCGGGACGTCTCTCGTGGCGTCGAGCCACTGGACGATCGACGCGCCGTCCTCGTCGCCGTCGTAGTAGCCGGACAGGATTTGCTTCAGCCCCCGATCGGCGAAGAACCGGCAGTTCTTTCCCATCAACGAGCCGTGCCAGTTCACTAGGCCGACGTCCTTAGCGAGCCCCTTCCAGGAGCCTTCGAGCGAGCCGTTCACCGCGAAATAGTCGTCCACGGCGTTGTGCATCGGGTCGAACATGTCGCTCCAGACCCAGATCTCCGCGTCGGGCCGGATCTCCCGGATGATCTCCGTCGCTTTCCGCACGTTCCAGGCCAGGAGCTCTCCGGGCGTCATGTGCTGGCTCCGGCAAAGCGCGCACTGGTTCATGACGCGCAGCTCGTCGTGCGACATGAAGAAGGCCGCGGGACGAAGGAGCTCGTTCACCCGCTTCACCCCCTCTCGCCACTCCGCGAAGATCTGCGGCTCGCTCAAACAGCTCGTCACGCGGTCCTCGTAGACGACGAGGGGATGGTAGTAGCTCACCCGCAGGCGCTCGCCCTCCTGGACCCGCGTGGCCGGCGTGAGCTGGATCTTCAGGGGAGCGTGATACGCGATCCAAGGATTGAGCTGCGGATCGACGATCGTCTCGAAGTCCCGCCCCTCCTCGTAGGCCGTGCCGCTCTCCGCGTGAACGTCGACGGGACATCCCGGCCGGCGCAGCACGTTGACGAGCCCGATCTCCTCGATGCTCACGTCGTCCCACCAGAGCTTGCCGTCTTTGCCGGACCAGGAGCCGACGTAGAGCCGCGCGTCGGTGTGGTCGAGGCTGTTGAAGACGAGATCGTAGCGCGTCCAGTCTTGGGTCCGCTCGGTATGAAAGGTCTGGAAGTTGATGAAGTGCCGAGAGTCGGAGGTGAGAATCTTGATCTCGGGATCGGCCGGCGAGAGATTCTCCGACTTCACCCAGCCGGAGATGTGATACTGGCGGTGAGGCTCGAGCTTGATCGGCTGGGCGATGCGGCAGTGGCGTTGGCGGTTCTTGCCGATGCTCTCCATCCGGAGCGAGGTCTTGCCGCCGTGGACGACCTCGTGATCGGCGAACGTCGTCACGCCCTCGTCGTCCTGCAGGGACCAGTCGTTGAAGTGGTTGCCGGTCACGTTCTCGAAGCCTCCGTTCAGCACGCGAGTCGGGTTGTCGGGCTGAAAGGAGGCCGTCCCGCCGTGTGCGACGAACAACGCGCCCTCGGAGAGCACGCCCTCGGCGAAATTGGGGTCGCGGCTCCCGCCCATGACGACCGCGACGAGATCGAGGCCGTGCTTCTTCGCGGCTTCCCTCAGCTCGGCGGCTTTGGCGGACGGGATGTTGGCGGCGAAGGCGACACCGTTGTACCCGTCCGCCTGAGCTCGGGGAAAGCGAGCGATCATACGATCGACCTCCTTGGGATCGCTCATGTCGCGCCAGACGAAGAGCCAGCGCTTCTGCATTGCGGCCGCCGGCGGTCGCGGGCGCTAGTCGGGAGACCGGCCTGAGCCCAGGCCGCGCGTAGACGAGGAGAGCTCCGGCGACGAGGAAAGCGAGGAGCCCCGCGATCGCGCGATGAGGAGACGTCATCCCGCTGATCTTCCCAGCCTTCAACGCCCGCCGGACGGCGCCGCGAGCTCGCGGCGAAGCGCGTCGAGCTCGCGGTCGCCCGGCGCCTGCCGCAGCGCCGATTCGGTCACGGCGAGCGCTTCGGCGTGCTTGCCCGTGCTCTGCAGCGCCACCGCGTAAACGTAGGAGAAGCGCGGATTGTCGGGCGCGAGCTCGGCGGCGCGCCCGAGCTCGGCGAGCGCCGCGGACATGTCCTTCCGGCGCACCAGCAGAAGCCCGAGACTGTGGTGCAGCGCCGCGTCTTTCGGGCGATGCGTGAGACCGGCGCGCAGGATTTTCTCGCCGTCGGCGTCGCGGTTCGCGCCGCGCAGCCAATCGGCGTAGTTCACGTACGCGGGGATCCACGCGGGATCCATCTCGAGCGCGGTCCGGTAGGAATCTTCCGCCCGTTGCGCTTCGCCGCGCGCGCCGTACACGTCGCCGAGGTTCACCCAGGCCGACGGCTGGTCGGCGTTGAAGCGCTGCACGGCCTCGTACTCGGCGAGGGCCCGCTCGAGCGCTGCACGATCCTTGGCCGGAATCGAATCGACGGGAGCTCCCGCCAGCGCGCCGGCGGCCAGCATGCGCAGCGAGCGGACGGGGTCGTCGAGCAAGGGGCTCGCCATCCGCCAGCGCTCCTGCAGCGGCAGCGCATCGAGCGCCTGTAGGCTGCCGAGGCGGATCAAGGGATCGGGGTCGGCGAGAGTCTTCTCGAGTGCGGCGAGCGAGGCCTCGCTCGGCCAGGCGCCGAGCGCTCGCGCCGCGGTGCCGCGCGCGATCGACGGCTGGCCCGCGTCGCGAGCCAGCGCCAGGAGCTCCGCTTCCGCGCCGGCCGCGTGGTGTCTCGCGGCGTGAAGCGGCGCGGCGAATTGCTGGTAGCCCACGGCATCGCGCCCGTGCCACTCGCGGACCTTGGCGGCCGACCACTCGGCGGGCTTGTCGGCGTGACAGCTCGCGCAGGGGTTGGGAGTGCCGAGACGCATCGACTCGTCGGGTCGCGGCACGCGAAGACTGTGATCTCGCCGAGCGTGCACGACCATGTAGGTCTTCGTCGGCATGTGGCAGGCCACGCAGCTCGCGCCCGCCGAGCCGGCGGGATGGAAGTGATGCTTCGGCGTCTCGTAGCGCTCGGTCGCATGGCATTGCAGGCAGACGCCGTTTCCCGGCGCACGCAGGTTCAGGCTGTGTGGGTCGTGACAGTCGCTGCACGTCACTCCGGCCCGATACATGCGGCTCTGGAGGAACGACCCGTACTCGTAGACCTCGCCGTCGATCTGGCCGTCGGCATGATAGAGCCCCGGGTCGAGCAGCGTCGGCAGGTGCGTGTCCATGAGCGGGGCGCCGTAGCGATACGCTTCGGAGAGCTCGCTTCGCCGCGAGTGGCAGCGGGCGCAGAGCTGGATCTCTCTGTCGGTGCGCCGCTCGACGCTCCGCTTCGGATTCCCGGTCTGCGGATCTCTTCCCCATCCGACGCTCCGGCGTTCGTCGAGAAGAATCTCCAGCCCTTTGTCTCGGAGCGCTTCGACGCCCGGGCTCGTGCTTCGCCCACGCCACGTGGCGCGAGCCCGCACCGTGACAGGCCTCGCACGAGACGTCGATCTCCGACCACGTCGTCTGGTACGCGCGCTTTTCCGGATCGTATCCCTTGCGCACGTTGGTCGAGTGGCACTCGGCGCACATCGAGTTCCAGTTCTGGTTGCGGCCCGTCCAGTGGAGCTCGTCGCGGTAGTCGATCTTCTCGTTCGGGTAGAGGTGAAACCAGCGCTGACCGCCCGCCGCCTTCGGGCGCGTGTCCCAGGCGATCGGCAGCGCCTGCAGCCGTCCGCCGGGGAGCTCGACCAGGTACTGCTGCAGCGGGTGGACGCCGAACGTGTACTTCACCTCGTAGTCGTGGAGCTTGCCGTCCGGACCGTCGGTGTGGACGAGGTAGCGCCCGTCCTTGCGAAAGAAGCGCGTGACGACGCCGCCGGCGCGAAGCTCCGCATCCTTGAAGTTGCCGAGCACCGTCCCGTCGCGGGCCTCCTGCATCGCCAGGTCGTGATGCGAGCCTTGCCAAGCCTTGGTCTCCCCCGGGTGACAGCTCTCGCACGCCGCCCGGCCGACGAACTGGGCGCCGGCCGGCTTCGTCTCCTCGGCTCGAACGAGCGCCGCAGAGGTGGCCCACGCAAAGAGGGCGGCCACGCAGGATGGTTTCCGCAGGCCGGCCCCGAGCATCGCGGTCAGGCGATAGGCGAGCTTGCTCCGGGCGTCAAGCTTCCCTCTTCCGCATCGACGATCGTCGCGCCGAATTCAGATCGCGTACATCCAAAGTCCTCCTGCAGGACTCCTGCTGAGCTCGGCATCACCGAGGGGTTGCAGGATGGCATCTCGAGATCTACACCGAGAGACCGGGACGCAGTGGTGCGCGGCGGTGCGGGTAGGGTGTCGAACGCAGGAGGTACGCCATGGCCAAGACCCATGCCACGAAGAATCCCTTCCCCGACGTCGCCAAGATGATCGAGCAGCTGAAGATGCCGGGCCTCGACGTGAGCGGGTTCGTCGAGGCGCAGCGCAAGAACATCGAAGCGCTCACGCAGGCGAATCAGGCTGCCTACGAAAGCATGCAGGAGCTGGCCAGGCGACAGATGGACATCCTGCAAGAAACGGCAGCCGAGTGGCAGGCCGCGATGGCGGAAGCCGCCAAGCGCGAAGGTGCCAATGCGAGCCGGCGGGCCGCCACGGCAGAGAAGGCGTTCGGCAAAGCGTTCGGTAACATGCGCGAGCTCGCGGAAATGGCGGCGAAGGCGCAGACGCAAGCCTGGGAAGTCGTCCAGAAGCGCTTTCAGGAAAACCTCGCCGATCTCCGCAGTCTGCTGCTGCCGCCGAAGTAGTCGCGCTACTCGATAGTCTGAAATCGGCCCTCGCTTCGAGTCCGCTCAGGATGCGGATTTCGCCGCCGGCGAAAGTCCTGGGGGACTTTTCGGCGAGATGCGCGAGCATCGTCGGAGCCGCTTCCGAACCGACGACGGACCCCACTTGGCAAGCTCGCTTCCTTATGACGTGAGTTGCCGCCGGGAAGATGAGCAAGATGACACGCCGAGTCTCTGGCTCGCTCCTGCGGTGCCTGGCTTCTGATCGCGGTGCTCGCGGTGAGCGGTTGCACGACGATACCCGTCGGCGTCAAGCGCGCCGATCCCCGAACGGTGCAGCGACATCTGACCGCGAGCGCGCTCTCGGGCGACGGAGCCGAGCATGTCCGTCGCGGTCGCGCTCAACCGACTGAACCTCGCCGACAGCTTCGACGACGATCCCGAAAAGGCCCTCGCGGACCTGCGCTCGCTGGCGCTCGCCACGAGGGAGAACGATCTCTACTTCGCGCTGGCCGAGCTCTCGTTTCTGCACGCCGAGAAGACCAAAGAACGATCGTGGTATCTGGCCGCGGCGCTCTACGCATGGAGCTATCTCTTCGGCGGCGATCGCGCCCGACCCGTTCGACCCGCGCCTGCGCGTCGCCGCCGATCTCTACAATCGTGCTTTGACGGAAGGCCTCTCGACGGACGACGGCGAGTACGTGGACCTCCGCGGAGGAACGTATCCGCTGCCGTTCGGCGAGCTGCAGATCGAATTCGATGAAGCATCTCTCGAGTGGAACGGCCGCCACCTGCGCGAACTTCGTTCCCGTCGCCGACCTCGAGGTCTACGGGCTACGCAGCCGCTTCCGCACCGCCGGCATCGGCGCGCCGCTCGCCGCGAACGCGGCCGTGCGAAGACCCCGATCACTCGACCGAATTTCTCGCGCCGCGTCTGAAGATCCCGGTCACGGCGGTGCTCGTGGTCGACGACGTTCGACAACAGCTCACCACCGGAGCACGTTCGCGGTCAGGCTCGATCTCCACTCCGATCCGGATCCGCAGACGCTCTCGATCGGGTCGCAGAAGGTGCCGCTCGAGCGCGAGCAAACGGCGACGATCGCCGCCATGCTCGCCGACTCGCCGATCTGGAAGCAGGAGCTGCAGATATTCCTCGGCGGAGTGACCAACCTGAACCTTGACGAGGGCCGGCTGGTTGCGACGCGACCGCATCACCCAGGCCGAATCCCGGTGGTCTTCGTGCACGGCACCTACTCGAGCCCCGGCCGCTGGGCGGAGATGGTCAACGTTCTCGACAACGATCCGCGCCTCCACGCGAGATTCGAGCCGTGGTTCTTCTTCTACAACTCCAGCAACCCGATCATCTATTCCTCCTATCTGTTGAGGAAGAACCTCATCGAAGCGGTGAAGCAAATGGACCCGACGGGCGGCGATACCTGTCTCCGCGACATGGTCGTGATCGGCCATAGCCAAGGGGGCCTGCTGACGAAGATGACGGTCGTCGACAGCGGCGACAGCTTCTGGAGGAACGCGAGCAAGAAGCCCTTCGAAGAAGTGCAGATGAAGGACGAGCTGCGCGAGATGGTTCGCCAGATCGCCTTCGTGGAGCCGCTGCCCTTCGTGCACCGCGTCGTTTTCATCTCCACCCCCCACCGCGGCAGCTACCTGGCGTCGCGCGATCTGGTCCGACGTCTGATCGCGAGCTTGGTGAGCCTTCCGAAGAGGGTGACGAATTTGACGACCGCGCTGGCGAGCACGGACCCGAGCGCCTTCGCGGTGACGGACCTCGGGACCATGACGGCCATAGACAACATGTCTCCCAAGCATCGCTTCGTGAAGACGCTCGCCGGCCTGCCGATCGCCCCCGGGGTGGTCGCCCACTCGATCATTCCGGTCAAGGCACGCCCCCGATCGAATCCGGCAACGACGGCGTCGTCGAGTATTCGAGCGCGCACATCGACGGCGTCGAGTCGGAGAAGGTGATCCTGGGATCCGGTCACTCCACACAGGACAATCCCGAGACCATCGAGGAAGTGCGCCGAATCCTTCTCGAGCACGCCGCCGCCGCCCCACAATGCGGCGGCAGGTCGTAGCATCATCTCGCCGCGGTCGGCGGGCGAGGCAACCCCTCGCGGATGCGCCGGGAGAATTCGGGATCCTGATCCGCTGCGTGCGCCGCGTCGTTGATGTGCGAGCGCTGCTTCAACTCCGCGAAGGGAATGCTCCGGTCGAGGCGGCCGCGCTCGTAGGCGTAGAGCGGCGCGTAGCCGCTCAGCAGCACCTTCCACGAGTAGTGGCCGCCGCCGGGGTTCACCTTGGTGTGCCTGACCACGTTCGTGGTGCAGTTCGTGGTGAGCGTGTTGTAGAACTGCGGCTGGTCGCGCAGCGAGTTGATCGTCTTGAAGTAGTCGAGGAAGAGCCGGCGCACGTTTTCCTTCGGGGCGTTGGTGCGGAAGATGTAGACCTCCTCAGGCGGGTCCTTGCGATAGTTCGTGCGCAGGCGCACGAGATCCCGCTCGTCGCCGACGATGTAGATGAGCTCGTACTGGCGGAAGAAGCCGTTCACGGTGGAGTAGCTCTCGCCCTTCTCCTTGCGCGTCTCGATCGAGACAGTGACGAAATCACGCTCGGCGAAGCCGAAGCTCAGCATGACGTGCGCGATGGCGTCTCCCATCCAGTACGAGGTGATCAGGTCGGCGCTGTCGAGCTCGCGCAGATCGAAGGTCTTGTCGTAGTAGCGCGGCGTGTAGTCGGTCTCGGTGCGGTAGTCGAAGTTGCGGATGTTGTGGATGGTCACCATGTCGCCGTCGAACGTGGCGTAGGGGAGCATCGCCACGTCCGGCTGCCAGTCGCGGTCGTTGGACGGCTTCACCGTCGACCAGGCGACGGCGAAGGCGACGACGGCCAGCGCGAAGAGCGGAAGCGCGACGCGGAGCTGCCTGCCGAAGACGATCGCGATCGCCGTGCTCGCACCACAGAGGCCCATCACGATGGCCGCGGCTTGCGCTCGGAGCGGGCTGAGCGCGAGAGCGAAGGCGCACCAGGCGGTCACGGCGAGGATCGCGATCGCCGCGAGAACCCGCAGCAGTATCATCAGAGCTCGGCCAGCCATCGGCGGCGCGGCAGCTTACGACACGCAAGCGCGGCCTTGAAGAGCCGGCGGAGGGCGCGATAGTAGCTGGCTGTTGCCACTCCGAGTCGTCGAACGCAGCTCCGCAATCCCCGTCGCGTACGCCGGGCGCCTCCTCGGCATGAGCGGCGCGGACGTCGTCAAGATCGAGCCGCTCGAGGGCGACCCGCTGAGGCGCTGCGCCTCCTCGCTGCGCGGCCGTGACGGGGAGCCGCGCAGCGCTCTTTTCGAGTACCTCAACTGCTTCAAGCGGTCCGCGACGATCGACGTCGGCTCCGCGAGCGGATCGTCGGCCTTGCGGCGGCTGATGGCGGCGGCGGACGTCGTCTTCGATTCCGCCGACGGTGATCCCGGCGCGCTCCGCGAGCGCTACGAAGCCGCGGCGTCCGAGAACGCGGAAGTCGTGTACGTCGCGCTCTCGGGATTCGGCCTCACCGGTCCCTATCGCGAGTTTCGCAGCAACGACTTCGTGGACCTCGCGACCGGCGGCTTCCTCTACATCACCGGCGAAGCCGGGCGCGAGCCGCTCCGTGCCGGCGGGCCTTGGGCTGGGTATCTCGTAGGGACGCTGGCGGCCGCCGCCGCGCTCGCCGCGGTCAGACGCGCGCGGGCGTCGGGCCGCGGTCAGCTCGTCGACGTCGGCGCCATGGAAGCGCTGGCGAGCCTCCATCAGTGGACGCTCACGCTCTTCACGCACCAAGGCGTGGTGAAGCGGCGCGCGGGCAATCGCCACGCCGAGTCGTATCATCCGATGGGGCCGCTGCCGTGTCGCGACGGCTGGGTGTGCGTCGGCGTCGCCACCGTTCCCCAGTGGGAAGGCTTCTGTCTCGCGATCGAGATGCCGGAGCTGCTCGGCGACGAGCGCTTTCAGACGGGCGGAGACCGCTTCGATCACGCCGACGACCTCGACGCGATCGTCGTCCCGAGGCTTCGCGAGATGAGCGCCGACGATCTCGTCGCGCGTCTCCAGGAGCATCGCGTGCCGGCGAGCCCGGCGCTCACCGTGCTCGACCTGCTCGCCGACCGCCAGCTCGCGAGCCGCGGCTACTGGGCGCGGAGCGCTCGGCTCGGCGAACGCGCGGTCCTTCCGGAGCGAGCGTTTCGCGTGCCCGGCGCGTGCGCTCCGTTCCGCGAGGCGCCCCGCGCAGGCGAGCACACGGAGGAGATCGTCCGCGAGACCGCGCGCGAGCGTAGCGCTGCGGCTCCGGCGCGCGGGAGAATCGGCGCCGCTCCCGGCAACCGGAGATTTCTCGACGGCGTTCGCGTTCTCGAGTTCTCGATCGCGTGGGCCGGGCCTTTCGCCGGCCGGTTCCTCGCCGACCTCGGCGCGGAGGTGATCAAGGTCGAGCACCCGAACGCGCGCGGCGCCGGCGTGACGGGCGCCGGCGGGTTCCGCGCGAAGGGAGACTTGGCGGGCTGGCGATGGGGCCAACTGCCAGGTCCGGTGTTCCGCTCCGGCATTTATCCGGACGCCGATCCCGGCGAGCGCCCGTGGAACCGCCAGGGCGTCTTCAACAAGATGAACCGCAACAAGAAGAGCCTCTGCGATCGACCTCAAGGCCGCCGGCGCGCGCGACGTGCTCGCCGATCTCGTACGCGCGAGCGACGTGGTGCTCGACAACTACAGCCCGCGCGGCGTCAAGAGCCTCGGCATCGATCACGAATCGCTCGCTCGCTGGAACCCTCGGATCATCAGCGTCTCACTCTCGGGCTACGGCCACACGGGGCCCGACCGGATGCGCGTCTCGTGGGGACCGATCCTCGAGTCTCACTCGGGAATGGCCGCGATGACCGGATACGCGGGCGGCGGGCCGCTCAAGATGGGCGTTGCGCTCCCGGATCCCGTCGGCGGTCTCCACTGCGCGGTCGCGGTGCTCACCGCGCTCGCCGAGCGCGACCGGACGAGCCGCGGCTTCTTCGTCGACATCTCGCAGCTCGAGACCTACGCGGCGATCGGCGGCGACGCGTACCTCACGGCCTCCGCGACTGGCGAGGCGCCGCCGCGGCGCGGCAACCGCTCGCCCGAACGAGCGCCGCAGGGAGTGTATCCTTGCACGGGCGACGACGAGTGGGTGGCGATCTCGATCGAGAGCGACGCCGAGTGGAAATCGCTTTGCGGAGTCGTCGGGAGTCGCCTCGATCCGGGGCGCTACCCGTCGTTCGCGGCCCGCCTCGAGCGCCACGACGAGATCGATCGCGCGATCGCCTCCTGGAGCGCGGGTCGCGACAAGCGCGAGGCCATGCGGGCGCTGCAGGCCGCAGGCGTGCGGGCCGCCGCCGTGATGACGAACCGGGACATCGTCGAGGACGAGCACATCGCGGCGCGTGGCTTCATGGTCGAGTGGGATCAGGCAGACGTCGGCCGCAGGCGATTCCCCGGCTTCCCGATCCACTTCGCGGACCCCGCGGAGATTGTCATGCGCGGCACTCCGCCGCTCGGCGCCGATAACCGCTACGTTCTCGTGGACCTGCTCGGCTATCCCGATGCGCGCGTCGCTGCTCTCGCTGAGGCCGGCGTGATCGCCACCGCCCCCCCGGAACCATGAGCTGGAAGCCCGAGGTCGAGGAGATCGAGCGCCGCCGCGCGCTCGCCCGCGAGATGGGCGGCGAGGAGCGTGTCGCCCGGCAGCACTCGCGAGGGAAGCTCACGGCGCGCGAGCGCGTCGAGCGGCTTCTCGATCCGGGCTCGTTCGAGGAGATCGGCATCCTCGCCGACCACACGAGCCAGCGAGAGGAGATGAAGGACATCTCCGCGCCGGCCGACGGTGTGGTGACAGGCGCGGGCGAGATCGACGGGCGCCCGGTCTACCTCTTCTCCGAGGACTTCACGGTGCTCGGCGGCTCGACCGGCCAGACCGGCCTCGTCAAGCGCGTGCGCATGCGTGAGCTCGCGCTGCAGGAGCGAGTACCACTGATCTACCTCCTCGACGGCGCCGGCGCCCGCGCTCAGGAATCGATCCTCGGCGGCTGGGCGGGCGGCGGGCATTTCCTCCTCCAGTCCAAGATGTCGGGGATCGTCCCTCAGGTGGCGGGAATCCTCGGACCGCTCGGCGGCGATCCCGCGCTCGAGGTGCCGCTCTGCGACTTCAAGGTCATGGTCAAGGGCACGGCGATGGTCGCGGCCGGCGGACCGCCGCTCGTGCGGGCGGCGATCGGCCACGAGGTCACCAAGGAGGAGCTCGGCGGCTACGAAGTGCACACGGAGATCTCCGGAGTGGTCGACAACGCGGCTGCCGACGATGCGGACGCGCTCGACATGCTGCGGCGCTACCTCGGCTACATGCCGCAGAGCTGCTGGGAGCTGCCGCCGCGCAAGGAGACCGGCGTAGACCCGCTGCGCAGCGACGAGGCGCTGCTCGACGTCGTACCGCGCAACCGCCGCCAGCGCTACGAGATGCGCCGCGTGATCGAAGCGCTGATCGACCCCGGCACGTTCTTCGAGATCCAGCCGGGCTTCGGCCGCGCGCTGCTCGTCGGGTTCGCGCGCATCGACGGCGAGGTCGTCGGCATCCAGGCGAACCAGCCGATGGTCAGGGCCGGCGCGTTCGGCGCGTCGGAGGCGGACAAGGCTTTCCACTTCCTGCAGGTCTGCAACTCGTTCAACGTTCCGATCGTGTTCCTGACCGACGTGCCGGGCTTCATGGTCGGCCCGGCGTCGGAGCGCGAGGGAACGCTGCGCCGCGGCCTGCGCGTGGCGTTCGCGCTCGCGCACACGCGCGTGCCGACCGTCAGCGTCGTCATCCGGAAAGCGTACGGCATGGGCGCGGTGGCGATGAACGGCCCGGGAGGAGGACAGACGACCACGCTCGTGTGGCCCTCGGCGGAGTTTGGCGCGCTGCCTGTGGAAGGCGGGGTGGGCGCGGGCTACAAGCGATCGATCGCGGCCGATCCCGAGGCTCGCGAGAAGCTCGAGGAGCGCTTCCGCGCCTTCGGGAGCCCTTTCGAGGCGGCGAAGGTCTTCAACTTCGACGAGCTGATCGACCCACGCGAGACGCGGCCGCGCATCGTGCGCGCGCTTCGTCGCGCGCGCGAGAGACGGGCGCAATCGACCGGCCCGTGGAAGTACCACGGGATCGTCCCCTGACGTCTATTTGATCGCCAGCGGATTGATCGGCGATCCCGCGGCGGTCGTCACCTTGAGCGGCGGGGCGCAGAAGAAGAATTCCGACACGCCGTCGACGGCGCAGTCGTCGGCGAGCTCCTCGAAGTCGAGAATCTCGCCGAGCGTCACCCCCATGTCGCGAATCAGCACCATGTGCAGGTTGAAGATCTGGTCCGGGTACTCGCCGGGCAGCACCTCGATCGCCCAGTTGTCCGACGCGACCGCGGCGATCTCGTGCTCGTGGATCCACTCGACGCAGGCCATGCCGAGGCCGGGCTCTCCCTTCATGAATTCCTCGCGAGAGCCGTCCGCGCGGAACTTCTTCCGCCAGCCGGTGCGGAACAGCAGGATGTCGCCCGAGCGAATCTCCACCCTCTGCCGCGCACAGGCTGCGTCGAGGTCGGCGGGCGTGATCACGTGGCCGAGCGGCAGCCAATCCAGTCCTTTGAGGCGCGCGATGTCGAGCAGCACGCCGCGCCCGACCACGTCCTTGGCGAGCTTGTCGATCGAGTCGTGCTTGAGACCGTGGATCGTCACGTCGCTCGCAGGGAAGCCGTTGTAGAGGTGCCCATCGTAGAAGACGTGGCCGAGCGCGTCCCACTGAGACGACCCCTGCAGCGGCATGAAGATGTAGTCGTCGGCGAACTTGAAGGGCTCGGGATAGTGCTGGTCTTGTCCGGTCTCGGACATGAGATGGACGGGGTTGATGCGGATGCCGCCGAGCTGCGGTCCGCTCCCGTCCATCGGAATGCCGAGATCGAAAACCTTTCCCTTCTTCACCAGGCGCGACGCCTCGATCAGCCGCTGCGGCGTGATGAAGTTGAGGGTGCCGCGCTCGTCCTCACGCCCCCAGCGGCCCCAGTTGCTGAGCTTCCGCCCGATGGCGCGGAAGTCGTGAAGGTCGGTCGCCGGCTTCTTCGCGTCCGTCATCGATGGGCCCCCCCGTGTTCGGGCTCTCGATATCCTCTCTCGTCGCCGTCCGCCACAAAGAGACCTTGACCACGCTCGCCGAACCCATCCATCATCCGCGCCACCGCGCGATGCTCGCCGCCGACCGAACCTTCGGATCCCGCGCTCTGCGCTTCTTCTTCATGCATCTCGGAAGCCTGGTGGCCGTCATCGTCTACTTCCACGTCTACGGCGCGAGCGGCTATTCGGAGGAAGGGCTGCGCTCGGCGCTGCTCACGGCTCTCATCGTCAAGAGCGGCTACATGGCGATCGCCTACTGGTACGGCGAGCACAAGCACTTCGACTTCGGCATCTGGATCATGTTCGCCGTGGGCCTCGTCGCGGTCTACGGGAACATCGCGCCGCTAGTGGGACTCTACCGGCGCTATTCGGCGGCGATCTTGTTCGTGACGCTCGGGCTCACCGCGCTCGTCCCGCCCGCCCTCGGCTTCGAGTCGTTCACCTACTACTTCGCACGGCGCCAGATCCCGGCCTGGCAGCTCAAGACCGCCGAGTTTCATGCGGTGAGCCGCGTGATGACGCTCTACTGGGCGCTCGTCTTCTTCGCCTCGGCCGCGCTTTGCGCCTACGCCCCGCTCGATTGGCGCTTCACGATCCTCTATCCGAATCTGCTCGTCTTCGGTCCCGGCATCACGGCCCAGTGGTGGCTTCCGGCGCTGTACTTCAAGCTCTTTCCGCCGGCGCTGCCCGAGACGATCGAGCCGCTCCTCATGGGCATGCCGATGACGTTCAACTCGAAGTCGGCGGGCGCGGCGCGCGCGACGATCCAGTTCCGCGTCAGCGGCGCCGAGCCCGGCGACTATTGGCTGCGGATCGCCGACGGCAAGTGCGAGAGCTTCGAGGGCATCGCCGACCAGCCCGACCTGACCGTGCACACGCCGGACACGGTCTGGCTGCAGATCGCCCACGGCAAGCTCGACGGCGCGAACGCGCTGACCGAAGGGCTCTATCGCGTCGACGGCGACTACGCGGTGCTCGGCAAGATGAGCGAATGGTTCGCTCCGGCGAGATGAAGAGCGCGAAAGGGCGAAGGCAGATGGCGACGAAGACGACCAACCGCGGCGCCGCGCGCCGCCGCGGCGCGGCTGCTCATGGCGCTCACGCTGCGAGAGCTGAGCTGAGTCCCTGGCAGAGCTTCACGCCGGTGCGGCGGCCAGCATCATGCGCATCGCCCCGTCCATCATGGTGCGGCTGAGCGAGGGATGGCGGCCGAGGACGTGGATCAGCGATCGCCGAAAGCGCGGGTGCTCGGTGATCCACAAGAGACCGTTGGTCACGGCCCAGTAGCTTCGAAACAGGCGTCGCTCGCCGCGCTCGTACTCGCGGAAGCTCGACTCGGCGGCGCCACGAGCGAGCGCCTGGGGTAATGCGCGCCCGAGCAGCAGCGCCGAATTGAACGCGATCGACAGGCCGTCCGCCGAGATCGAGTCGACGAACCCGGCCGCATCGCCGATCAGCACGAGGCGGTTCGCAGAGCGCCGCGAGACGGCGCGGGCCATCGGACCTGCGCCGCGGATCGTCGAGATCGCCGGGGCCTCGCCGAGGCGCGATTGGAGGAGCGGAAAGCGCCTCGCGAGAGTCTCGATCGTCGGTGCATCGAGATCGTCATTCGTCCAGACGAAGTTGACGTTGATGCTGTCGTCGGAAACCGGCGTCACGACGGCTTCGCCTCTCGCATCGACGTAGACCTCGACGAAGTCACTCCAGGGCCGGATGCGATAGTGGCGGCGAAGAGCGTAGCGGCGCTTCCGGCCGGGCGGGCGCTGCAGGCCCGCGGCTCGTCGCAACGGCGAGTGAAGACCGTCCGCGGCGACGACGAGGCGAGCGGACACGACCCCCTGCTCCGTCTGGACGAGAGCTTCGGCCCCGTTGCGATCCACGCTTCGCACCGCACAACCGGGGCGAAGCATCACACCGAGATCGCGTGCCCGCTGGCCGAGCGCCTCGACGAGGACCGTTCGACGGACGCCGAGTCCGCCTCCGCGTGGCAGCATGGCCTCTGCCGACGAGCCGTCCTCCTGGATGAAGCGAACTCCACGGAAGCGCCGGCAGCTCGCCGGCGGGATGTAGGAGAGCGCTCCAAGGCGGTCGAGCGCCTGCACCGCGGGCGGAAGCAAGCCTTCGCCGCAGGCCTTGTCAGGCGGAAACGCGCGCCGTTCGAGAACGAGCACGGAGAGCCCGCGCTCGGCCGCGCTGATGGCTGCCGCGAGTCCGGCCGGCCCTCCGCCGCAGACGACGATATCGAGAGATTCTCTCACCAGCCCACCAACACGAGCTCGCCGCAAAACCCGGGGCCGAGAGAGAGCAGCAACCCGTGGTCGCCTTCCTCCGCGTCGCCGGACTCGAGCAGGTCCGCGGCGACGAACAGCACCGAAGCCGACGAGAGGTTGCCGATCGCCGCGAGCGATCGCCAAGACCTCGCGAGCCCGCCGTCGCGGAGCTCGAGCGCGCTCTCGATCGCGCGCAGAACCTTGGGACCTCCCGTGTGCGCCACCCAGTGCTCGACGTCGTGGCGCGATAGTCCGTGCTCTGACAGGAAGGAATCGACCGCATCGCGCAGATGGGCGCGAATCAGGTCGGGGATTCCCCCGGTCAGGACGACGTTGAACCCGCCGTCGTCGATCCGCCATCCCATGACTTCCTCGGTGTCGGGGAAGAACAGGGAGCGCGACCCGAGGATGCGCGGCCCGGCAGGGCTGCCCCTGCGGGCTGCTCCGGCGAGCACGATCGCGGCGGCGCCATCGCCGAACAATGCCGTCGAGATGACGTTCGCGATCGAGCGATCGCCGAGCTTCAAGGTCAACGAGCAGAGCTCGACAGAGAGAAGAACCGCGATCTCGTCGGCGAACCCGCGGAGATAGTCGGCGGCGCGAGCCGTGCCAGCCGCGCCGCCAACGCAGCCGAGGCCGAACATCGGCGTGCGCTTGACGTCGGGGCGCATACCGAACCGATTGATGAGCTTCACGTCGATGGTCGGCGAGGCGATGCCCGTCACGGTGGTGAAGAAGAAATGATCGACGTCGGTCGGTTCGAGGCCGGCGCGCCGAAGCGCGGATTCGAGCGCCTCGCCGCCGAGCTCGGTGGCGACCCGGACCCACGCATCGTTGGCCGCGGCGAACGAGCGGAGGGAGCGGTACGCGTCCATGGGCAGCGCCAGATAGCGACCGCGGACGCTCGCGGCTCGATGAATCCTTTCGACCCGAGCACGCTCGTGACCGGACACGCCCCACTCGTCGAGCAGCGCTCGAGAGAGGACCTCCGACGGATAGTGGTGCGAAGGCAGCGCGCGACCGATGGCGCGGATCTCGGGAGCTCGCTCGACGCCAACCATGACGATGGGAAGCTCCGCGACTCAGTGAGCCGCCAGCGCCTCGGTGCTGGCCCAGTGAATGATCCGCTGTTTTTGCGCTTCATCCAGCTTGGCCGCGCCGTTGAAGAACGTGTAGTCCTTGAGCGGCATGTAGCCGTCCTGGACGACGGCCACGATCGCTGCGATTTGGGCGTTGCGTCTGGCCGGGTCGTAGCTCAGCCACTCGTCGAAATTCAGCGCGTCGCGGCCGCGGCTAGACCACGACGAGGGGGCGAGATGTGCGTACCAAGGGTCGCTACGCTCGTTGGCGTGACAGGGATAGCAGGAGTCGAGCAGGATCTGCCGTACCTCGGCGTCTGCCACCTGTAAGGCCGACCCGCTCGACGACGTGGAGAGGGGGCCCGCGTTCGGTGAGGCGGAGCAGGCCGCAAGCACGACGAGGGGAGCCATCATCGCCAGTTCCGTCACGGGCTTCGACGGCCGCGCCTTCCTCTTCACAGCGAGTCTCCTGGTTCGAGACGTTTCGAGTTCCAAGTGAGCTCCCCCGCCGCCGTGACTTCGATGTTGACCTCCTTGCCAACCCTCAAGAACAGCACGCTCGGATCCTTGAGGCCCCATTCGACGTAGGGAACCGAGAATCGGCAGGTGACGGTCACGCGCTCGCCGTCGAGGTGGCCCTCGATGACCGTAGTCATGAAATGGTCCATGCCGTGCAGGGTGAACGTTCCCTCCACGGTCGCGCGGAACGAACCGTCGGCACCGAGCGTGCCGGCGACTCGCGCCGGTCGGAAGCGTATGTCGGGAAAGCGCTCGCTCTCGAGCACGACGTCGCGCATGCGAGCGTCCCGCGCCGAATTCCCCGTTTCGCCGCTCGATGCATCGACGACCACGAGCCCCCCGGCTTGTGTCGTGGCCGTATCGAGCTCGATCGTCCCTTCTTTGAGATGAAACGTCCCGTGCGTATCGTGAAGCGACCCCGGCAAGCGGAACGTTACCTTGGTGGATGTCGGATCGAGGCGCAGCACCGCGGTGCCCGACGGCGCGGCGGCGGATTGCACGGTGAAAGCGGCCAAGCCGATCGCGAGGGCGAGCACCGAAGCACGACGGGCCTCAAATGACATGCAGCACCCGACGGGCCATGTGCAGCGCCTCGCTCCAGAAGCTCGGTGAGCGCTGCATGCGCTCGACGACCTCGTCGAGCGCTTCGAGAAACGCGTCGACCGCGGCGTCCGGAACGTTCAGCGCCGGCGAGACTTTGAGAACCATGAAGTCATTGCCGCAGATCTGCGAGAAGATTCGGTGATCGCCGAAGAGCCGCATGACCAGCACTTGTCCGAACGTCGCCGGATGGATTTTCGCGAATGCATCGAAAAACAGCCGAAGTCGCAGCTCGCGCGGCCGGCGGAATGCGATCGCCGAGAGCTGTCCCAATCCCCGTACTTCCTCGACCATGGGGTACGCGGACAGACGGCGAACGAGCTCGCGCCGCAAGTGGTCGCCGACGCGCTCGGCGCGCTCGCCGAGCCGCTCCTCCTCGAGCGCGTCGAGCGTCGCCAGTCCGGCGCGCATCGCGAGGGCGTTTTCGCTGAAGGTGGACGTATGCACGATGGCCCGTTTGAATGAAGTGTAGACGGAGTCATAGACCTCGTCCGACATGAGCACTGCGCCGACGGGCACTAGGCCACCGCTGAGCGCCTTGGCGAGAACGATCATGTCGGGCTCGATGCCGAAGTGGTGAGAGGCGAGGAAGGGGCCGGTTCTGTAGAGGCCGGTCTGCACTTCGTCGACGACGAATAGGGTGCCGAATTTTCGGCAGAGCTCCTGGGCCGCCTGAAGATACTCCCGGGACGGAACGCGCACGCCTGCTTCCGCCTGGACCGGCTCGACGACGAATGCGGCGTAGCGCCGGGTGGCGAGCTCGGCGGCGAGTGCGGCGGTATCCGCGAATGGCACGGCCGCGGTCTCTGGAAGCAGAGGTCCAAATCCGTCCGTCCAGAAGCTGTTGTTCATCAACGAGAGTGCCCCGCACGTGAGGCCGTGGAATGCACCGGAGCAATAGAGAACGCCGGGTCGCCTGGTGCGGGCGCGCGAAAACTTGATGACCGCCTCGACCCCTTCGCTTCCCGAGCTCGCGAAGAAAGCTTTCGTCACGAGGCCGCCGGCGCGCGTGCAGAGGCGCTCGGCGAGCTCTCCGGCCAAGTCGGGAACGTGGCTCTGCATCATCGCCGGCCCGTGACGGTCGAGCTCCTGCTTGAGCGCGGCAATGACCCGCGGATGATTGTGGCCGACGTTGTGTACGCAGTAGCCGGCGTTGAAGTCCCAGATCTTCTCGCCGCTCGCGGTCACGAGCTCCGAGCCTTCGCAGCGGACGTAGTCGACGTTCATTCCGAGGACGTCGAGCAGCCTCACCCACTGCGGGTTCACATACCGCGAATAGGCGCGGCTGTCGGTCTCGCTCGCGGCTGCCGCGTGCTTCATCGCGGGGCCACGAAAGCAAGTTCCAAGCCACGTGGCTGATTCGGTTCGCCGTTGGCGCAAAGGGGGTCGGACCGTGAAGATTTGAGCAGAGCCCTGCCAGAAATTGCAGGGAATCGGACGGTGTTCGGGTAGGACGCTGGATCGTCGAGAGCGTCTGGTCTAGACGGAGCACATGCCCCAGCGACCGACGCTGATGAGCACGCGCGGCATGGTGGCGACCGAGCACTATCTGTCCGCGGAGGCCGGCCTGCGCATCCTGCACGGCGGCGGCAACGCCTTCGACGCGGCCGTCGCCGCGACGCTCGTCGAAGGCGTGGTCAACCCGCACATGCACACCTTCGGCGGCGAGCTGTCGGCGCTCGTCTACGTCGCCGCCGAGCGCAAGGTGTTCGCGGTGAACGGCGACACGGTCGCGCCGCGGGCCGCGACGATCGAGTGGTTCCGGGCGCACGGCATCGATCTCATTCCCGATGCCGGCGTGCTCGCCGCCGGCCCGCCCGCGACGCCGCACGCGCTGCTGACGACGCTCTCCCGCTTCGGGACGCGGAGCTTCGCCGAGGTCGTCACGCCGGCGCTCGAGCTCGCCGAGGACGGCTTTCCGCTCCACCCCGCGCTGCGCGGCCCGGCGCCGGCAAATCCGCTCGGCGACTTCTCGCTCGCCGGCAGCGCCGAGCTCTTCCGGACTCAGTGGCCGACGTCGGCCGCGATCTATCTTCCCGGGGGAAGTGTGCCCGAGGTCGGTGAACGGATCCGGAACACCGACCTCGCCCGCACCTTCCGCCGCCTGATCGACGCCGAGGACCGCGCTTCGCGCCACGGTCGCCGCGACGGCATCGCGGCGGCGATCGACGCCTTCTATCGCGGTGAGATCGCCGACCTCATCGCCGCGCACGCGGCGGCTCACGGCGGGCTCCTCGCGCTCGAGGACCTGCACGACTTCGGGAGCGAGATCGAGCCGACCGTGTCGCTCGACTATCGAGGACTGACCGTCCACAAGTGCGGCCCCTGGAGCCAGGGACCGGTCTTCCTGCAACAGCTCGCGCTCCTCGCCGGCTTCGACCTGAAGAGCCTCGGCCACGGTACCGCGACTACGTTCACCTCGTCGCGGAGGCGGCGAAGCTCGCCTTCGCCGACCGCGAGCAGTTCTACGGCGATCCTCGCTTCGTCGACGTGCCGCTCGCCGAGTTGCTGTCGGAACGATACGCGAAGGCGCGCCGCACCCTCATCGATCCCCGCCGCGCTTCTCTCGAGCAGCGCCCCGGCGATCCGCGCAACGGCGCCGCGCTGCTCGACGGCGAGGAGATCTTCGCCGCGCGCGACTGGGGACGCGGCACCGTCTACGTCGCGGCGGTCGACGGCGCGCGCAACATGGCTTCGTTCACGCCGAGCGGCGCGTGGATTCCGACCTCGCCCGTGATCGCGGGCCTCGGCTTCCCGCTCGGCACGCGGGTGCAGACGTTCTACCTCGATCCTCGCCATCCGAACGCTCTCTTGCCCGGCAAGCGCCCGCGCACGACGCTCACGCCGACGCTGGTGCTGCGCGGCGATGCTCCGGCGATGGTCCTCGGCACGCAGGGCGGCGATCAGCAGGATCAGTGGACGCTGCAGGTCTTCCTGAATCTCGTCGAGTTCGGCATGGAGGTGCAGGAGGCGATCGAGGCGGCGCGCTTCTCGTCGGTGCACTTCCCGTCGAGCTTCTACCCGCACGGCGCGGCGCCGGGGACGCTACGACTCGAGGGGCGTCTGCCCGGGGCGGTGCGTACGGAGCTCGCCGCGCGCGGCCACGCGCTCGAGGTGGACGACGACTGGGTCGCCGGCGACGTGCTCGCGCTCGTCGTCGACGAGCGCCGCGGGATCATTCGCGGCGGCGCCGATCCGCGCGGCGAGATCAGCCGCCGCATGCCGTCGTACGCGATCGGCTGGTAGCGAAGAAGAAGCAATCGCTCCGCGCCGTTTAACCTTTTGCATCCTTCCCTCGACTAATCCCGAGACACAGGTCGAGGAGGGCTCATGCGAAGAATTCGAGCGATTGCAGCGCTGGGAGTCGTAGGTTTGCTACTCGCCGCGCGGCCGATGCATGCCGCCGACGATGAACCGTCGTCGAACAAGGGCGGCTCGGAAGAGTCTCCGGCGCCTGAGACGACGCCGAAGGCCGGAGGGCACCATCGCGGCCAGCATCACGGCCGCCACCATCACAGCGAATCCGGTGAGCAAGGGAAGGGCGGCGGCTCGTCAGGCGGCGGCGACGAGGCCCCGAGCGGCGACTCGATGAACTGAGCGAGCCGAACCGTCCGGCCCTCTGAAGTCGGTCGCTCGGCGCTCAGCCGGAGCGCCGACTCGCCGAGCTCACCAGATCCATCATCCGTGTGCCGATCGCCAACAGCGCGTCGGTCGCCCCCGGGAACAACGCCGCGACCTTCTCGGCCGTGCCGGCTCCGGGCGGCACGTCGACCTCGGGCAACCGCAGCGCGATCGCCGCGAAGACCGCCCAGGTCACCCATCGCGCCGGCATCGTCGTGCCGGGCGGGGCGCTCGCGGAGCCGAAGCCCGTGGACTGCATCGCCTCCGTCGACATGGGCGTATCGACGAGCCCGGGCATCACCAGCGAGACCGTGACGCCGCTGCCGAACAGCTCCGTTCGCACGGCCTCGCTCAAGCCCGTCACCGCGAACTTGGTGGCGCAGTAGCCGCCGAGCGGAGACATGCCGCGCCGCCCCGCCAGCGACGCGATGTTGACGATGTTGCCGCGGCCCGCCTTGCGCATCAGCGGCAGCACCGCCTGCATCGTGTGCACCGTGCCGAGCAGGTTTACGTCCAGCATCTTCTCGAGGTCCCGGGGATCCATCTCCTCGAACTTGGCAGGAAGCAGAATCCCGGCCGAATTGACCAGAATGTCGATGCCGCCGAGCGCCCGCTTGGCTTCCTCGATGGCGTCGCGCACCTGCTTCCGATCCGTGACGTCGCAGGCGATGGGCACTCCCACGCCGCCGCCCTTGGCGATCTTTTGCGCGAGCTCGCCGAGCAGCTCCTTGCGCCGCGCGAGCAAAGCGACCTTGGCGCCGCGCTCGCTGAACGCCAGAGCGACGTCGTAGCCGATTCCGCTCGAGGCGCCGGTGACCACGACCTTGCGGTCCGCGAAGAAGGCGCCGAGCCCGAACCCACTCGCCGGATTCTCCCGTGCCATGACGTCACCTCGCTTGCAGGGCGCCTGGTTTCACCGGCTCACTCCAGCGCCCCGTCCGTCACCAGCTCCGTGATCTCGTCGTCGCTCATGCCGAGGATCTCGCGCAGCACGTGGTCGTTGTGCTGGCCGATCTCCGGACCGGGCCAGGCGGCGGTGGCGGGCGTGCGTGAAAAGCGCATGCGCGACGTCTCGATCGCCAGCGGCCCGAACCGGGGATGCTCGAGGTCGATGATGTGTGCGCGATGCTCCAGTTGCGAATCCGTGAACACGTCGTCGCACGTCGACACGCGATGGACGGGCACGCCCGCGCGCTGCAGGATCTGCTCGACGGCTTCGCAGTCGAGGCCCGCCGTCCATGCGCCGATCGCGCCGTCGAGCGCCTCCCGGTTCTCCACCCGGGCGGCGGCGGTCGCGAACCGGCTGTCTCCTGCCCAGGTCTTTCCGGACGCTCTGCAGAGCGCTTGCCACGCGTCTTCCGTCGGCGCCGCGAGCGCCACCCAGCTCTCCTTGCCGGCGCATGGATAGACTCCGGTCGGAGCGAAGTCGGCGAGCGCGTTGCCCGTTCGGGTCTGAATTCGGCCGTTGACCGTGTAGTCGAGCACGGCTCGGCCGATCGCGTGGATCGAGCATTCGGCTTGCGAGAGGTCGATGTACTGTCCGCGACCGGTGCGCCGCTTGTGGTCGACGGCGGAGAGCAGAGCCGCGACGGTGAACTTCGGAGACGTGTAGTCCGTGTAGGCGGCGTAGGGCGCCGCCGGAGGCCGGTCGGGCCAGCCGGTCAGCTCGCCGAAGCCGGCGATCGAAGCGCCCATGGTGCCGTAGCCGGCAAGCATCGCCTTCGGTCCGGTTTGGCCGTTGAGGCACGAGCTCACCATGATCAAGTCGGGCTTCACCTTGATGAGCGAGTCGTAGTCCATGCCCCAGGCACGCATTACCTTCGGGGAGAAATTCTCGATCACCACGTCGGCCCACTCGATGAGCCGCATCGCGACCTCGCGCGCCGTCGAGGTCGACAGGTTGAGCGACAGCCCGTACTTGCCGACGTTGGCGTTGACGTAGCCGCCGGAGCGCTCGACGCCGGCGTGTCCGTCCTTGAAGGGCCCGACCGTGCGCAGGGCATCGAGCTTCTTGGCGCTCTCGACGCGGATGACGGTGGCGCCGTAGTCCGCGAGGTATCGCGTGGCCGCCGGGCCCGCGAACGCCCAGGTGAAGTCGAGCACCTTGAGGCCTGCGAGCGCGCCCGAGGAAGAAGCCTCCGGCCTGACGGCAGGCCGAGACGCGACCGGCGCGGCTCGCGCCTCGCCGAGCACCTCGCGCGTGTGCTCGCCGAGGAGCGGCGGCCGGCGCCGGTAGCGAATTGGCATCCCGCTCAGCTTGGCGAACGGGCCGGGGTAGACGACCGGCCGGCCGAGCTCCGGGTGATCCATTTTGGTCCAGTACTGCCGCGCGTGGAGCTGTTCGGAATCGAGCATGTCTCGGACGTTGCTGATCGGAACCAGCAGGATGCGCCGCCGGAAGGCTTCCTCGAGAAGCTCGGCCTTGGTGTGGCTGAGCGTGAAGCGCTCGATGACCTCGCTGTAGCGCGCCAACCCCTCCGCCGGCTCTTGCCCGGTCAGAAGGTGAAGTCCATAGCCGATCCAATCTTTGTCGCGCATCGCTTGGTCGCAGAAGCCTTCCTCGTGGATCCATTCGAAGAGGCGATGCGTCGCCGGGCCGAAGACGGAACCGAAGGCGAAGGTGACGTTCACGTGACCGTCCTTGCAGGGGTACACGAAGCGGAGGCGGACGCGGCCGAGCTTCAGTCCGCCGCCCATTCGCTCGGGCGCATGGTCCTTCCAACCTTTGGAGAGGATCGCGAACTGCGTCGTCATCATCATCGCCGTCTGCGCGGAGACGTCGATGTGCTGCCCATGGCCGTCTCGCTCGCGCGCGCAAAGCGCGATCAGCGCGCCCGCCGCGGCTTCCGCCCCGGCGTTGAAGTAGGCCTGCGGAACCGCCACGTGCACCGGCGGCCGGTCCTCGTCGCCGGTGAGAAACAGCGCGCCGGATGCCGCGGTGACCGTGAGATCGCTCGCGGCCCAAGCCGCCTTCGGTCCGGTCTGGCCGAAGGGAGTGATCGAGAGCATCACCAGCCCGGGATTGACCGCGGCCAAGGCGGCATACCCGAGACCCAGCCGCTCGAGCCGCGCCGGCGGACCGAACTCGACGAGTGCGTCGGCGGTCCTCACCAGCTCGAGCAGACTTTCTCTGGCCGCCGCGGTCTCGAGGTCGAGCGTGATGCTGCGCTTGTTGCGGTTGAGCGCCCAGAAGTTGAGGCTCTGGTTCACGTCGCGCCCGCTCCCCGCAAAGGGGCCGATGGAGCGCGCACGGACTCCCCCCGGGGGCTCGACCAGAATCACGTCCGCTCCCAGATCGCCTAGGATCTGGCCGCAGATGAGCGCTCCTTCATCGGTCAGGTCGAGAACGCGGTATGGGCTCAGCATCAGCTCCCTCCTTACCGGGGCGAGGCGCCGAGCCTACCACGGGTTGCGAGCGACGAGGCAACCCGGCCGCGGGCGCCTAACGGTCCTTTGCAGCGATGCCTTGGACGCGCGCCGTGAGCGCGGCGATGTCATCCGCGGCACGGGACAGGTGAACGCGCTTGGTCGAGGCGGGACGCTTGGCGAGCGAAAGGCCGGGTCGCCATTCCGTGGCCGGCCGGATCGGCCGCGGCGCGAAGCCGCCGCCGCAGTTCGGGCAAACGTCCCGCAGCTTGGTCTCGACGCAATCGGCGCAAAAAGTACACTCGTAGCTGCAGATGCGTGCCTCGGCCGACCACGCCGGCAGGTCCTTGTCGCAGTACTCGCAGTTGGGTCGGATCTCCAACGCCATGCTCGCCTCCACGGGGTATGGGTACGCGCGCCGGATTCTCGCAAACGGCGGCCGCGGCGAAAACGACAAATCGCCATCTTTTGCGGCCAACCCCGCGGGCCCGGCGTATCGGGGCGGGTGGCACGAGAGGCCCGCTTGGTTCAGAATACACGATAGGTCGGAGTTGACTGTCTGTTCGCGGTCGTCGCGGCTAGAGCGGTGCCCGCGGTGAGTTGAGGTGGAGCCATGGCTTGTTTGTTGGTTGCCGCATGGACAGGGGTGATTGCCTGGGTGGTGCACGGCGAGTCTCCCGGCTGGGCGTTGTTCATCGCCGCGATCGGCGGGTTCGCCCTCGGCATGCAGCTGATGATAGCCGTCTACGAGGATCAGCAAGGGAAAGGCCACCGCCGAACCCAAGCCCATCACGGCGCCCGGCTGAGGGTCGTGCGCGCAGCTTCCGGGGCATAAAAACATCCGCTCTTCGTCCATGAGAGCGGCCGCCGCCCGCCTGCTTGCTCCTCCGCGGCACGTCCGCTAGGCAAGGCATCCCGCCCATGCCCTCCTCTTGGACGATCGACGGTCACTGCGACCCCCGGTTCGCCTCGGTGCGCGACGCCTTCACCGCGAACTTCGAGGCGGGGCGGGAGCTCGGTGCGTCGCTTGCCGCGACGGTCGACGGCGAGCTCGTGGTCGACCTATGGGGCGGCTTCGGGGACGCGGCGAGAACGCGCGCGTGGGTCCGGGACACGATCATCAACGTCTTCTCGACCACCAAGGCGATGGTGGCGCTGTGCGCGCACATGCTCGTCGACCGCGGCCAACTCGATGTGGGTGCCCCGGTGGCGCGCTACTGGCCCGAGTTCGCCCAGGCGGGAAAAGAGCGGATCACCACCCGCCAGGTGCTCAGTCACACCGCGGGGCTCCCCGGCATTCGCCAGCCGCTCGCCACCGAGGCGCTGTACGACTGGAGCCGCATGACGAGCGCTCTGGCCGCGGAAGCTCCCTGGTGGGAACCCGGAACGGCCAACGGCTACCACGCTTTGACGTACGGCTATGTGATCGGCGAGATCGTTCGCCGCATCACCGGCAAGACGCTCGGAGCATTCTTCCGTGACGAAGTCGCCGCCCGGCTCGGCGCCGACTTTCACATCGGTCTTCCCGCGTCCGAAGATGCCCGCGTCGCCGAGCTGGTGCCGCCGAGCGCCGAAGAGAATGCCGCGGCGGGAGTGTCGAGCTCCTACGACTCCGAGACGCTCGCCAGCAAGGTCGTCAGCAACCCGCCGGTTCGCCCGGAGCTCGCCAACACGCCGCCATGGCGGAGGGCGGAGATTCCGGCGGCCAATGGTCACGGCAACGCTCGCTCGGTCGCGCGGGTCATGGCGTTGCTCGCCTGCGGCGGCAAGCTCAACGGCACCGAGCTGCTGAGCGCGCCGACGATCGCGCGGGCGATCCAAGAACAGTGCTACGCGAAGGATCTCGTCCTCGGCTTCAAGATGCGCTGGGGGCTCGGATTCATGTTGACCAGCGAGCAGCTTCCGCTCGGGCCGAACCCGCGCACCTTCGGGCACGGCGGCTCGGGCGGTTCGCTCGCCTTTGCGGACCTCGACGCGCGCGTCGGCTGGGCATACATCATGAACAAGATGTCGCCGAGCACGGCGGGCGACACGCGGGTCGCGGGGATTCTCGCGGCGCTGTACGGCGCGCTGTCGCTCTAGCTCCGCGGCTTGTCGAAATCCCCGCTTCTCGGACGTCATGCGAGTGGGCATAGTGCCCCGCGTGACCCGAGAGGAGACGAGCGATGCAATACGCCATGCTCATCTACGAGACCCCCGAGGCCTTCGCGAGCCGCGAGAACGGTGAAGCGGATCCCTATCTCGGCGCCTGGCGCGCCTACCACAAGGCGCTCGTCGAAGCCGGCATCTATCGCGGCGGCAATCCTCTGCACCTGCCCGAGACCGGGACCACGGTCCGCTTGAAGGACGGCCGGCGCCACATCCAGGACGGTCCCTACGCCGATACCAAGGAGCAACTCGCCGGCTTCGCGATCCTGGAGCTTCCCTCGCTCGACGTCGCGCTCGACTGGGCCGCGCGCTGCCCGGCGGCGGCCGCCGGCGCCGTCGAGGTGAGGCCGCTCGCGCTGGAAGCCCTACGGCGCATCACGGGTGAGCGATCGTAGCCGCCAAGAAGCCGAGCGGGCGATCGAGTCGGTCGCCCGCCAGTCGTACGGACGCTTGGTGGCATTCCTCGCGGCTCGCACCGGCGACGTGGCGGGCGCCGAAGACGCGCTCGGCGATGCGCTGATGGCCGCGCTCGCCACGTGGCCTCGCGACGGCGTACCGAGGACCCCCGAGGCGTGGTTGCTGACGGCCGCACGCCGCCGGCTCATCGACTCGAAGCGGCGGGAGCGCGTGCGCACGGACAGCCGGCTCACCTTGGAGCTGATCGCCGGCGAATCCGGCGACGCAAAGGCTCGGCGAAGCCGTTCCCGACGAGCGACTGAAGATGCTCTTCGTTTGCGCCCATCCGGCGATCGACCCGAGCATGCACACGCCGCTCATGCTGCAAGCGGTGCTCGGCCTCGACGCCGCCGAGATCGCGGCGGCCTTCCTCGTTTCTCCGGCCGCCATGGGGCAGCGATTGGTGCGCGCGAAGACCAAGATTCGCGAAGCCGCGATCGCGTTCGAGGTCCCCGAAGCGCGCGCGCTGCAAGAGCGCCTCGGGGCGGTGCTCGACGCGGTCTACGCCGCCTACGGCAGCGCGTGGCACGACGCCGCGGGCGCCGACCCGCGCGCGCGGGGGCTGGCGGACGAGGCGATCTGGCTCGCCCGCGTGCTGCGAGCGTGCTTGCCGGAAGAGCCCGAGGTGCGGGGGCTTTTGGCGCTGATGCTTCACTGCGAAGCGCGCCGACCCGCACGACGCGGGGAGGACGGCAGCTTCATCCCGCTCTCGGAGCAGGACCCCCGGCTTTGGATCGCGCCGATGATCGACGAAGCAGAAGCGGAGCTCGCCGCGGTGGCGCAAAAGGCGCGCTCGGGCCGGTTCCAGCTCGAGGCGGCGATCCAGTCGGTCCATGCCGAGCGCAGGCGCTCCGGGCGCACCGACTGGAATGCGATCGCGTGGTTCTACGAGCGCCTCGTCGAGCTGTCGCCCACGCTCGGCGCAAAGGTCGGGCACGCGGCCGCGAGCGCCGAAGTGGCAGGACCGCGATCGGCCCTGTCGATGCTCGACCGAATCGGAGACGCGTCCGTCAAGACGTATCAGCCATACTGGGCCGTTCGCGCGCATCTGCTCAAGCAACTGGGTCGAATGGACGAGGCGCGTCAGGCGTTCGAACGCGCCATCGGGCTCGCCGAGGACGAAGCCGTACGGCGCTTCTTGCTGGAGCTCCAGAACCCGAGGAGAAAGCCATGAGCGAACGAAACCGCCGAGCTCTCGAGCTCTATTTCCATCCCTTTTCGTCCTTTTGTCAGAAGGTGCTCGTCGCGCTGTACGAGAACGACACGCCCTTCGAGCGCCGCATCGTCGATCTCGGCGACGAGATCTCTCGCGCAGAGCTCACGAAGATCTGGCCGATCGGTAGGTTTCCGGTGCTGCGCGACGAGGCGAACGAGCGGACGATCCCGGAATCGACCATCATCATCGAGTATCTCGCGGAGCACCATCCGGGCGCGACGGAGCTGGTGCCGCGAGACCCGGAGCGGGCTTGGCAGACGCGGCTCTCCGACCGCTTCTACGACCTCTGCGTGAACGTGCCGATGCAGAAGATCGTCGCCGACAGGCTACGCCCGGCGGGAAAGACCGATCCGTATGGCGTGGACCAAGCGAGAGAGCAGCTGCGCACCGCCTACGGAATGATCGATCGGGACATGGCAAGGAAAACTTGGGCGATGGGTGATGCGTTCACCATGGCAGACTGCGCCGCGGCTCCCGCGTTGTACTACGCCGATCTCGTCATGCCGCTCGCCGCCTACGCGAACGCGGCGGCGTATTTCGAGCGCTTGATCGCGCGCCCGTCCTTCGCCCGGGTGGTCAAAGAAGCCGAGCCGTATCGAGGGCTCTTCCCGAAGGAAAAGTAGCGGCCGGTGCCTTCGGCGGCGAGCGGTTCAGGTGAGGGAGAGCTTGTTCACGCCGTTCAGCGCGGCGATCTTGTAAGCTTCGGCGAGCGTCGGAAAATTGAAGACGTTGTGGATGAAGTAGTCGACGGTGCCGCCGAAGGCCATCACCGCTTGACCGATGTGGATGAGCTCGGTGGCTCCGGTGCCGATGGCGTGGACGCCGAGGATGCGGCGGTCCTTCTGGTGGATCAGCAGCTTCAACATGCCGATGTCGTCACCGAGCAGCTGCCCGCGGGCCACTTCCTTGTACTGCCCGATGCCGGCCTCGTACGGGATGCCTTCTTCGGTCAACTGCTGCTCCGTCTTGCCGACCATGGAGATCTCGGGAACCGAGTAGATGCCGTACGGAAAGAGCTCGGGGACGGAATTCGTCTGGACGCCGAACGCGTGGCAGGCGGCGAGGCGGCCTTGCTCCATCGCCGTCGAAGCGAGCGCGGGAAAGCCGATGACGTCGCCGGCGGCGTACACGTGGTCGACCTCGGTGCGATACGCCGAGTCGACGTGTAGGCGCTCTCGGTCGTCACAGTGAAGCCCCGCCCGGTCGAGCGCGAGGCGCCTGCACACGCCTTGTCGCCCGACGGCGTAGAGCAGCGTCTCCGCGCGGATCGTTTTGCCCGACTCGAGCGTCGCCTGCACCAAAGTGCCGGTCCCGTTTTGCGGAGGGAGAACGTCGATGCTCGCGACCCTCTCGCCGAGCCGCAAGGTGATGCCCGCGCGACGCATGTGGTAGTGGAAGGCTTCGATGATCTCCTGATCGAGGAACGGCAGAACGCGATCGCGCGCTTCGATGAGGGTCACGCGCACGCCGAGCGTCGCCATGATGCAGGCGTACTCCGAGCCGATCACGCCGCCGCCGACGACGATCAGGTTCCGCGGCAGGCGGCGGAGCGACAAGATGTCGTCGGTCGAGAAGACGGACTCGCCGTCGAAGGGCACGTTCGTGGGTCGGGCGGGCCGCGTGCCGACCGCGATGATGAAGCGCTCCGCGGTGATGCGATCCGATTCGCCGGTGCGAGAGACTTGCAGCAGCTGCGGCTCGATGAACTCGGCGTGACCCCAGAGGAGGTCGATGCCGTTGCGGTCGAAGGCGTCACGCACGACGTCGAGCTCGTTGTGAATCACCTGCCGGCTGACCGAGATCAGATCGGCGACGGTGATGTCGCGCTTGACGCGATAGCTATCGCCGAACAAGCCGCGCTTGCTCCGGCCGGTGAGGTGCATGGCGGCTTCGCGCAACGCCTTGGACGGGATCGTGCCGGTGTTGATCTGTGCCCCGCCGACCACGTCGCTCTCTTCGATGGCGACGACCCGCTTGCCGAGCTTGGCACCCTGGATCGCGGCGCGCTGCCCGGCAGGCCCGGTCCCGATCACGGCGAGGTCGTATTGCCGCATGGCGAACGCCTAGCATACGACACGGAAGAGAAGGGGACAAAACGGTTGTGTTAAGAATCGCGCGCGCGAAATCACCGGCGCTGTGCTAGTCGAGAGGCAGGTTGCCCGAGCGAAGGACGGATTTTCAACCTCGCATCGAGTCCCTGCGAGGAATCGCCGCGCTGATGGTCGCGGTCTTTCATTGCATTCACCTGCTCTCCGTCAACGGCATCCCGCAGGTCTACGTGAGCACGATCTGGGACATCCACGGCGCGCAAGCCGTGCTTACACGGCTGCTGATGGTGTTCTTCAATGGCGGCGCCGCGGTCAGCTTGTTTTTCGTCATGAGCGGCTACGTGCTCGCGCTGTCACTCGGGCGCGACGAGCGTCCCGTGCCGCAATTGGCGGCGGCGTTCGCGACCCGGCGATTTTTCCGCATCTGGGTGCCGCTGGCGGTGAACGTCCTCCTCTATGCCGTGGTGAGGTGGATCACCTGCGAGGGATGGCCGTCGCTGTACAGGGACCCGATGCCGACGCCTAAAGCCGTCGTCGACAACCTGGTCTTGGTCGACGACGGGATCAACGGGGCGACCTGGTCGCTGGCCGTCGAGCTGCTCGCCATTCCGTTCATCTTCGCCGCGCACCTGTTCACCCGCGGCCGAAGCCCGTGGCTCATTCTCGTGCCGGCCGTCTTCGCCAGGGTCGCCCTCTACACGCCGTGGCTGCTGTTCCGCAGGCCCTACCTCTACTTCTACATGTTCATGTTCGTGTGGGGCATGGCCGTTGCAGAGCTGGGGCCGTTCGCGAGCCGCCACGTTTCGCGCCGCTTCGCGACGCTGGCGCTCTGGGTGGGCTGCGCTCTTCTGCTGGGAGCGCGCTTCGTGCTCGGCTACTGGTCGCGAGCCAGCCTCGGGGTCGAAGCCATCGGCGCCACGATGGTCGTCGCCGTGATCGCGTACGGACCAAACTTCCGGCCCCTCGCTCTCCTCGATGGGTCCGCCATGCGGTTCCTGGGACGTACGAGCTACAGCTTCTACCTCTACCATCCGATATTCCTGACGCTCGGAGTGCCGGTCGTGATGTGGCTGTTGAGCTCGACTTCGCTGCCCGCGCGATATCCGCTCCCGGTCGGCTTCCTGTTCATCCTCGCCACCGTGCCGGCGACGCTGCTCGCGGGACAGCTCTCGTACCAATGGGTCGAGCGACCCGCGGTGCGCCTCGGCCGCAAAGTCGAATCTTGGGTCGAGTGGGCGAGAGGAGTGTCCGCCGAGCGCCGGCTCGAACCGCAGGTGTCCGAGACGCCGCGCGCGAAGTGACGCGCGGACGCCGCGTGCGCTTCAGGTCGCCCGCGGGCCGAGCAGCTCGTCCAGCGCCGCAATCGCGCGGTCCATGTCCTCGGGCGAGGTGTAGTGCACGAAGGACAAGCGCAGTGCGCCGCGGCTGGGGTCGACGCCCATCGCCTCCAAGAGCCGAACCGCATAGAAATGACCGGCTGCCGCCATGATGCCGCGCTCGGCCAGCGCCGGAACGAGATCCGACGGCGCTCGCAAGAGGGGCACGAAGGCCACGGTCGCGGCGCGCTTGTCCGCGTCGGCTGGGCCGAGCAGGCGCACGCCAGGATGCGCGGCCAAGTAGTCGAGCAGGCGCGCGAGCAGGGGTCTCTCGGCGTCGCGGAGCAGTCGGCGGACGCGCTCCGGCCGGCCCGCGGTCGTCGCGCCCGGCTCGTGATGGAGATCGAGGGCGTCGAAGTATTCGGCCACGCCCCGCGCGGCCGCCACCTGCGCGTGATCGGGCCCGGCGGGGACGAGGCGTTTGCGGGGGTAGGCGGTGTTGAAGTAGTGCCCTTGGTTGCCGAGCGCCTCGAGCACCGCAGCGCGCACCACCATCAGGCCCTGATGGGGCCCGTAGGTCTTGTACAGCGAGAACAGGTAGACGTCCGCGCCGAGCGCGTCGACGTCGGGCAGGCCGTGCGGCGCGTACGAGACGCCGTCGACCACGGTGATGGCGCCGGTGGCGTGCGCCTTCTTCGCGATCAGCGCCACCGGATTGATGTGCGCGACCACGTTCGAGCAGTGCGAGAAGACGACGAGCCGCGTGCGCTCGCTCATCAGCCGGTCGAGGTCGGCCGGATCGAGGGCGCCGCTCTCGCGATCGACGCGCCATTCCTTGACCGTCGCGCGGTCCGGCGCCAGGCGCCGCCATACGCCGTTGTTGGCCTCGTGATCCTGGTTGGTGACGATGACCTCGTCGCCGGGCGCCAGCAGTTGGCGGAACGCCTGGGCGAGCACGTACGTGTTCTGCGAGGTCGAGGGACCGAAGTGGACCTCTTCCGCGGACACGTTCAAGAACTCGGCGAGACGCGTGTGCGCCGCGTCCATCCACTCCCCCGCCTCGAGCGAAGCGGGGTAAGCGTAGTAGGGTTGCACCTTCAGCCGGCGGTAGTACTCGCTCAGGCGTTCGACCACCGCCCGGCAGGGGTATGAGCCCCCGGCGTTCTCGAAGAACCCGAGGCGCGCCAGCGAAGGCTCGGCGAAGGCCGGGAATTGGGCGCGGACGAACTCGAGATCGATCTTGCGCATCATGGGCTTCTCCTGGGAGCCTCTAGTCTTTGACGCCTACCGCGTCGAGTCGTATTGAAGCCAACCGAGGTCTGGAGTGAAAGCGATTGCCAAGACCCATCGCGGCCCCGGCGCGGAAGTGATCGAGGTGCCGGTTCCGCGTCCCGGCGAGAACGAGCTGCTGATACGGGTCGGCGCCTGCGGGGTGTGCGGGTCCGACCTGCACTTGGTCGAATGGGAGCTCGGTGCGGACCGCATGATCGGGCGCATTCCCTTCGTGCTCGGCCACGAGCCGGCGGGCGACGTGATCGAGGTCGGTCCGCGAGTGACCGGATTTCACGCCGGCGATCGCGTCGCGCTCGACCCGTTCGGCCACTGCGGGCGATGCGGACCGTGCCGCGCCGGCCGTTTCCATCTCTGTGCATCGCCCACGGTCCTGTCGGGTGCCTTCGCCGAGTATACGATCGCCCCGGCCGGCAACGCTCATCTCGTGCCTTCCTCGATGGACCTCGAGCAGGCGGCGTTGCTCGAACCGTTCGCCACGGGGCTGCACGCCGTGGAGCAATCGTGCCTCAGGGCGGGTGACAGCGCGGTCGTCGAGGGGCCGGGGCCGATCGGGCTGAGCGTCGCCCTTGCCGCGCGCGCCCTGGGCGTCACCTCGATCGTGGTCACCGGGCTTGCCGTCGACGAGGGGCGCCTCGGGCTCGCGCGCGAGCTCGGATTCGACACCGTGTGCGCCGAGAGCGAGGGCTGGACGGAGCAGGTCCGTGCGCGGCTGCCCGACGACGGTGCCGACGTCGTGTTCGACGCCTGCGGCGCCATCGACCGGCCTCGCGAGCTGCTGCGCCGCGGCGGCGAGCTCGTCGAGGTAGGCTGGCCCGCGCGCGACGTGACGTCGGCGGAGCTGCGCGCGTTGTTCTTTCACGGGGTGACCTGGATCAACTCGCGAATTCGGTCTCCGGAGACGTGGCGGCGAGCGATCGCGATGGTCGCGAGCGGAGCGGTCGACCCGCGTCCGATGGTCACCCATCGCTTTCCGATCGCGCGCGGGCTCGAAGCCTTCGACCTGTTGCGCGCCAGGGGAGGCGTCAAGGTGCTCATCGTCCCCGGAAGTTGACCCGTGAGATCCGCCGAGCCGGGAGAGTCGTCATGAAGCAAGGATTCAAGATCGCCGACGTCGATGCGCATCAGATGGAGCCCGAGTACGTGTTCGAGAGGTACATCGACGACAAGTACCGGTCGCAGGCCCCTCGGATGGGAGTCGCGGCCGAGTCGGGGCGGCGAACCTTCCTGGTCGAGGGAGAGCCGTTCACGCGCGAAAAGGGGAAGTACCCGATGGCGGCACCCGGGTTTCTCGACGCGGTGAAACGGGCGATGAAGCGCTTCGAGCGCGCCGCGAAGACCGGCTTCAGCGCAGAGAGCCGCCTGCTCGACATGGACGAGCAGGGGGTCGACGTCCAGGTCCTCTATCCGACGGCGGCGGGACAGATGCTCGGCCGCGAGTTTCGCGATTCCCGGCTGCTCGCGGCGTGCTGCCGTGCCTACAACGATTGGAGCGCCGAGTACTGCTCCAAGGCTCCGCAGAGGATCAGGTGGGCGGCGATTCTGCCGATGCAGGACGTCGACGAATCGCTCGCGGAAGCCCATCGCGCAGCGCGCAACGGCGCGGTGAGCTTCTATGTCCGTCCCAACCCGGTCCGCGGCCGAGCGATCTTCCACGAGGACTACCTGCCGCTCTGGGCCGAGATCGAAAAGCTCGGCCGCCCGATCTCGACGCACGACTCGGCGTCCGCGTCGGTCGAATCGTTCGGCGACCGAATGGACACGCACGTCACCGGCCACATCCTGTCGCATCCTTTCGAAGCAATGGCCGCCATGGCGGGTCTGATCTGGTACGGCGTGATCGAAAAGCATCCGAAGCTGCGCGTCGTTCACGTCGAAGCCGACGCCGGGTGGGTTCCCTACTGGCTGCAACGCATGGAGCAGCATTGGGGCTTCAGCGGCAACTCGGAGCACGAATACCTGACGAAACGGCCCACCGAATATTTCAGAAGCAACTTCTACGTGGCGTTCCGCGGCGACGAGCCGACGATGAAGGCCGCGCTCGACCTCGTCGGCGACGACAACTTTCTCTGGGACACGGACTACCCGCATCCCGACGGCACGTTTCCCTGGGGCATCGGCGCCATGCTCGAGCAACCGATTCCCGATTCGAGCAAGCGCAAGATCCTGTGGGACAACGCGGTGCGCGCCTTCGGCTTCGAGTGAGAGCTGAGAGTAGGCGCGGGAGCGGAAAGGGCAGTCTGGGTCCGGACTCTTCGCCGTCCACGGCGGCGATCTTCTCCGCTCCCGCCCTAGATCCTGTGGCGCTAGGCCTCGCGCTCTTGCTCGGCCTCGCGGCCGCTGGCGGCGCGCTTTGGTCGATGCGTCCCCCCGGGCCCGGGCTCGACCCCGATTCGATGTCGTATCTGGCCGCGGCGGATTCGCTGCAGCGCGCGGGCGAGCTGCGCGTGCCGTTCGCCGAGTGGTCGAGTCGGGACAGCACGGCGCGCTTGCGCGACTTTGCGCCTGGCTTCTCGGTCGCCATCGCCGCGTTGGAGACCGCACGGGTATCGAGTGAGCGCGGCGCGACGTGGGTAGAGGCAGCTTCTGCGTTCGCGACCGTCGGCGGTTCGACGCTCCTGGTGTCGGCGGCGACTACGCCGGCCGTCGGGGCGGCGGCGGCCGTCGCGGTGCTGGTCACCCCGGCGCTCGTCGAGGATCACACCATCGTGCTGAGCGAGCCGCTGTTTCTCGCCCTGCTCGTCACGGTGCTCGCGCTGGCGGCCGCCGAGAGACCACGGGCGAGCGCGCTCGGCCTCGTGGCGGCAGCCGCTGCCATGGTGCGCTACGCGGGCCTCTCGCTGGTGTTGGCCGCCGCGGCTCGCGCGGCGCTCGCGGCTTCGACGCGCCGGCGTCGGCTGTTTGCGGCCGCTCTCGCCGGCGCGCCCGGGCTCGTCGCTTTCGTCCTCTGGAACCGCTGGGCGGGCGGAGTGCGAGCATACGGTTGGAAGGGTGACTTCGGCGCTACGCTCCTCGAGGGATGGCACACGCTTCAGGCGTGGCTCGTGCCCGGGGCTCCACCCTCCGCGACTCGCGCAGGTCTGGCGATCGCGCTGCTCGGCGCGCTTGTCGCCCTGGTGGCGCGCGGCGCGCGGATGGCGCGAAGAGCTTCGCCTTTCGCGTTGCGATTGCTCGCGGGGACAGGCCTCGTGGCGGCGAGCTACACCGCACTGGTGACGTTCTCGCGCCTCTTCGCCGATGCCGCGATCCCATTCGACGACCGGATCGTCTCGCCGCTGTTCCTCCTCGCCACGGTCGCGGTGGCGACCGCGATCGGCGTCCAGTGGGGAACCATGCGGCTCGGCCTGCGAACCGCGGTCGTCGTCGCTGCCGGCTTTTGGTGCCTCGCCTCCGCGCGCGTCACGCTTCGCGAGCTGCGAGGTCTCCGCGTCGACGGGTGGGGATACGCGAGCGCCGAGTGGATCGGTTCCGATCTCCGCAAGTGGCTGCTCACGAACGGTGCTGGCTACGAGCTCTACTCCGACAATCCGCCGTCGCTCTACTCGCTGACCCACCGCTCCTCTCGATCCCTGCCCGAGACGACGGACGCCGAGACGATTCGCCGGCTGGCCGAGATCCTCCGCGCTCGCCCGTCGGCGGTCATCGCCTTCCAAGAGCCTGACGCCGCTCCGGGCGCTCGCGGAGAGGATTTCGCCGAGAGGTTGATGCTCCAACCGCTGCTGCGAACCGCGGACGGAACCGTCTTCGTGCTCCCGCCCGCACCGTCCGGCGCGTCTCGCTAGGCGACTTCCCGGAGCAAGTACGCCAGCTTTCGGGGGTCGTCGTTCAGCCCCTCGTCGCTCGGAACGAACCAGCGGGTCGCTTCGATGGTGATCTCGAGAAGCTCGCCCGCCGTGCCCAACGGGACGACCTCCTCGAAGTCGCCGAAGGAGACCGCAAACTCGCTCACGGGCGCGCCGTTGCAGAAGACCTTCAGGCGCTGGCCGCGCAGGCGCTCACTCATGTGCGGCAGGGAGCCGCGGATGCGAATTCCGTCTCCGTTCCTGCGCAGTAGAACGCGCGTTTTGGTGGTCGCCCATTCGTCGGCATACCATCCCTCCCATCGCACGAGCGTCTTCTGGACGAACCAAACCCACAGCGGGAGCGCGGCCTGCGCGGCCCGAGAAAGCGCGGGCAGGAGAAACGCGGGGCTGCGCCTGCGGACGATGTTAAAGCACGTGTCGATTCCGTAGCAGAAGAAGGCGGGAGGATATCGTTTCTTGCCGTGCCGCCGCATGATGCCGACCAGCTCGCGGAACCGCGTGAGCCCCCCGCTGGCGGTCTTGGTCTCGTCGTACTGACGCTGACTCGCGAGCAGCTCGGGTATGTACTTCATGGCGGAGCCCTTGCCGAAGCGGATGAAGAGATCCCAATCCATCCCCCAATGCAGGCTCTCGTCCAGATATCCGACTTCCTCCAACGCTCGCCTGCGCAGGAATACGGTAGGCTGTAGGATGTAGTCGGAAAAATAGATGAGCTTCCAAAGGTTCGGCGGGCCTGCCTTTGGAAACTCTCCGAGAACGCTGCCGGCGGCGTCGATCAGATATCCATCGCCGTAGACGGCGCCCAGATCGGGGCCGCGCTGAAACGCCTCGACCGCGGTCGAGACCGCTCGCGGCATCAGGACGTCGTCGGAGTTGAGCCAGCACACGACGTCGCCCTTCGCCCGGCGAAAGCCTTTGTTGATGGCGTCGGATTGACCGCGATCCTTCTCCGAGAGCCAAGTCAGGCGGTCCGAGTATTCGGCGACGACGCCGGAGGTCTCGTCGGTCGAGCCGCCGTCGACGATCAGATGCTCGATGTGCGGATAGTCTTGAGCGAGAACGCTCTCGATCGTGTCGCGGATGAACGCGCCCTGATTGTAAGAGGGAGTCACGATCGTCACCAACGGCCCGGCGATCTCGCGCTTGCTCGGAGAGTAGCCGCGGCGCCGCATCGCGCCGGCGCTGCGTGACCAGAACAGATCCTCGAGGCCTTGCGGCATTTCGTCGCGATGTGAGCCGACGCGCCCGGTGCGAAAGAACTCGGGAGCCCTCTCGTGAAGCTCCGCGAAGGAGGGCAGGCGGGCAGGGGCCGGTTGCCGGCGGATGCCGAGCCCGGCGAGGGCTCGCTCGACGATCGGAATCGGATCGACGATCAACTCCTCGAATCGGATGATCTCAGTCGGACCTTTGCGCGAAGTCCACGCGGTGACGTGGCGGGCCCAGCCGCCGAAGTGAGCGTCGGTGGAGACGAGCGCCTGCAGCAGCGAAGAGAACGCGGCTGGGTCGGGCGGTGCCGACTTCCTGTCGATGGCCTCGAGGGCATAATGCGCATAGGAGACGAGCGCGTCGCGACCGTCGCGCACGACGTAGATCGCCGGATGGTCGTCGTCTGCGGGTAGTTCGTGCGTCTTCACGCAGCAGAGGTCGGCGTCGCGCGCCATGTCCGAGAGCGAGCGTCCGGGGATCAAGCCCTCCCGGACTTCGTGCTCCGACTTCTCCGGGTAGGCGGAATCGCTCGGCATGCCGAACGCCGCCTTGAGCACCACCCGCAGGAAGGTATTCCCCGAGCGGGGGTACGAGGCGAGCCACAGGATCACGACGAACCCCCGCCAGCTCGGCGGTGACGGTGCTCCAACGTGGCAAGCATCGCGGCTCTTTCCGGGGAGTCCTGGTAGGCGCGTACCAGCGCCTCCGCTTCGGTCAACTCCGCCTCCACCGCGCAGCCATGCTCCGCCAGCCACCCCAGAGCTGAAAATTGCGCGCCGTTTCCCAGCCGGTCAAGTAGCTCCTCGTAGGGCCGCGGATCGTCGGCCGCGGGCCGGTAGATCGATTCGAGCTCGTGGTGCAGCGCTCGACCCGCGCTCTCGCAGAGCACCGGCGTGGCTTCGAGATCGAGTGCGGGCAGATATCTCAACACCGTCCTCCATCGCGGCGACGGCGCCGGCGACTTCTTCGGCGATCTCCGCGTAGGGCCTCGAATCGGGTCGATTCGGCGCCAGGGCCGCGGCTCGCCGACGAAGCAGCGCACGCGCCTTGTTGCAAAGCGAGGGCGTCGGGTCGAGATCGAGGGACCCGAGAAACGAGAGCGGAAAGTCGCCGCGATCGAGCATGGTCTCGGCATCGCCTTGGCGCCGATCGAGGTGGCGGATGCGCTCGAGCACGGCGCTCGCCTTGGTCTCGTCGCGTGTGGCGAGAAAGGGTGTCCATTCCCAGAGCGGCGCGTCGGCGGGCAAGCGGGCGAGGCTCTCGTCATAGCGCACGCGCGCGGCGGCTTCCTGCTCGCTGGCGAGCCCTCGCGATCGAACGAAGGGAACGACGGCCAAGCAAAGGAGGAGCGTCGTCCCCCAGACGGTCCCCGCGGCGAGACCGGCGGGAACCGCGGCGCGCATCGCGGGAACCAGCGCCCACCCGCAGTAGGCCAAGACGAGCGGGAGGAACGAGAGCCGGGACGAGGATCGGCAAATGGTGCGGCGAGAGCTCCGCCGCGGCGAGCAGCCCGAGCGCGGTCATTGCGGCGAAGCCGGAGGCGGGGATCAGTAGGATCGCGGCGATCGCGGCCGACTTCGGCATGGCGCCCGCGATGGCGGCGGTCATCACCAGCGCCAGAAGCGACGCCCACAGCAGAACGATCTCGACCGCGGCGTAGGCCTGCGCGAGCGCGTTGCCCGCCGGGTCGCTGCCGCGCAGGTCGGCGATCGTGGCGAGCGCGAGAACCCAGAGAAGAAGGGCCAGCAGACCGAGGCCGGCGCCGACGAGATTTACGCGCGTAGACAGACGTCTGACATCGGGCCCCGCGAAACTACCGCGAGGCCGGGCTCGCCCCGGCTGGGTGCGGGGAGGGAACGTTGCGCCCGAGCGCTCGATAGACTTCGCGAACCGGCTCGGCGTCGAGGAACGAACGACGCAGCGGCGCCTGGGCGAGGCCGGAGGCGATCGATTCGATCACCTCGGCGGCGCGGCGATAGGCTTCTTCCGCGCCCGCATCGTCGCCGCGCGTGATCCGCGCCCGGCCGAGCGCGGCGAGACATCGCCAGAGGTCCGGCCTGGCGCCGATCGCCTCCGCGAGCCGCACGGCGTCTTCGAGATACGTGAAGCTCTCGTCGAGCCGTCGTGAAGCGGCGAGGATCTCTCCTTGCAAGCAGAGAGCGCGGGCGGCGTGCTTGCGGGAATCGGTCTGCGTGGCCACCTCGAGCGACTCGACCGCGCGTTTCCACGCGTCGTCCAAACGCCCTTCGCGCAGCGCCAGCTCGCCCTCGGCGCGCGCCAGCGGAATGTGCCAGCGCCAGCGGAACCAGACGTCCTTGTCGAACATTTCCCAGGCGCGGTGAAACTCGGTCTGGGCGGCGCCGTGGTCGTCGCGAAGCAGGCAGACGATCCCCATCTTGAGAAAGGCGTGGGCCTGCGGCTCCGGCCATGGCCAGATACGGCGCGCAACCTCGGCGCCTTCGAGGTTGCGCTCATACGCCGTGTCGAGGTCGAATAGCTCGGCGTGGACGCCGCCGACCGGATTGTGCACGCGTGCCAGCCAAAAGGTGTCACCGGAGGCGATCGCGTACTCGTCGAGCTTGCGATACCACTCGAGCGCCTTGTCGTACTCTCCCTTGCCGAGACAACTGTGTCCGGCCATGAAACAGGCATTGCCGTAGAAGAAGCCCTGGTGGGTTGCCGCCGATAGGGTTGCGGCCTCTTCGAGGTAGCGCAGCCCACGATCGAAATCGCCGCGCCAGACCAGAGTACCGCCGAGGAAAGCATCGGTCACCGCAAGCAGGCGTCGGTCGCCGATCTCGGCCGACAAGCGCGCGGCCTCCTCGGCGCTGGGCGTCGATTCGGGAATCTTTCCGTAGCCTGCCGAGAGGATGTAGACCTTGTTGGCGAGACACGCGGCGATCCGGGCGCGATCGTCGAGCTCGCGGGCGATCGCCAGCGCACGCTCGTTGTGCTCCATGGCCGGGTCGCCGCGGTGGGAGAGATTGTAGGCGCCCGAGAGTCCCACCAGGAGCTCGACCTCGAGATGGCGATCGCCGCTCTGGCGCGCGAGCTCGATCGCGGTCTGGTATTCGGCGCAGGATTCCTCGTACTCGCCGAGCCCGGTGAGGACGCTCGCGTGTCCCCCGTGAAGCTTCGCGAGCTCGCCGGGAGGAGGCGAAGGCTCGATTCGCCGCGCGGCCTCGAGGGCGAGCCGTCGGTGCGCCTTCGCCTCCTGGTTGGCGAAGGCGTGCGCCGCGCGGGTGCCGGCGAGGCTCGCGTAGCGCAGTACGTCGCTCCAGCGCTCGGCCTGCGCGCAGTGGTGGGCGAGCTCTCCGTGGTGCTCCGCGAGGCGGTCAGCGTAGAGCTCCGTGATGGCATCCGCCACCGCTCCGTGGAGCTGCTTGCGCCGCTCGCGGAGCAGACTGTTGTAGGCGACGTCCTGGATGACCGCGTGCTTGAACACGTAGGCTTGCTCGCTCAACAGGCCTTGCTGGTAGATGATCTCGAGGTTCTTCAGCTCCTCGAGTAGACCGTGGAGCTTGCCGGTGAGGCCGGCGACGCGCTCGAGCAGTCGAAGCAAGAACTGACGCCCGATCACGGAGGCGAGCTGCACGGTGCGCTTGCCTTCCTCTCCGAGATGGTCGAGGCGCGCCATGATGATGCCCTGGATCGTCTGCGGAACGCTCGCTTCCGACGGACCCTTGACGAGCCGATAGCCGCTTTCCTCTCGGCGCAGGATGCCGAGATCGACCAGGGTCTTGGCGACCTCCTCGACGAACAGCGGCACGCCCTCGGCCTTCTCGAGCAGCGCCTCGCGGACCTCCGGCGGCAGGCGGTCACCGCCGAGCACCCGCTCCGCCATCGCCAGCGCGTCGTCCTCGGAGAGAGTGCGCAAGCTGATGGTGGTATGAAAGCTCCGGTGTCCGAACGGGGGCTGGTAGCCGAGACGGAACGTGGCGACGGCGAGAATCGGACACGTCGCCACCGCGTCGAAGAACTGCTTCAAGAACTCCTCGGTGCTGGTGTCGACCCAGTGCAGGTCCTCGAATACGAAGATGATCGGCCGGCGTCGCGCGCCGCGCTCCGCGATGGCGTTGAGCGCGTCGAAGACTCGCTTGCGCCGCGCCGACGCCTCCATGGCGAGGATCGATTCCTCGCCGGGATCGACCGAGAGGAGGTAGCGGATGAACGGTATGTGCTCCTCGAGCGCCCCCATGCGGCGCATGCCGGCCTCGACCTTGGCGATGATCTCCGGCTCGCCGTCGACCTCCTCGATGCCGAAATTCGCCCGCAGCTGGTCGATGAGCGGTAAGAACGGCATCGACTGCCCGAACGAAACGCAGCGTCCTTCGAGGAAGGTGGCCTGTTCCCCGGCCTCGGCGAGCCGGCGGCGAAGCTCGTAGACGAGGCGCGACTTGCCGATTCCCGCCTCCCCGACCAAGAACACGACCTGGCCGGCGCCGGTCTTCACCTGTTGGAACAGCTCCTCTAGATGCGCGACGTCGCGCTCGCGACCGATGAGCGGCGTGAGACCGCGCTCGGCGGCGACCTCGACGCGGGCCTGGCGGCCGCGCGCGCGCAGCACCTCGTAGGCGTGGACGAGCGCCTCGTGCCCTTTGACGCGGAGCTCGCCGAGGTCGCGAGTCTCGAAGAAGCCGTCGATCGCCCGGTGCGTCGATTGCGACACCAGCACCGATCCGGGAGGGCAGAGGGATTCGAGCCGCGACGCCACGTTGGTCGTGTCGCCCTCGGCGGTGTAGTCCATCCGCAGGTCGTCGCCGATTCGCCCTACGACGACGGTGCCGGTGTTGAGCCCGATGCGCATTCGTAAACGGACGCCGTAGCGCCGCTCGACCTCGTCGGCGTAGTGGGTGAGGCTCCGTTGGATCCCGAGCGCCGCGTGCGCCGCGCGCCGCGGTCCGTCCTCGTGAGCCACCGGCGCGCCGAACAATGCCATGACGCCGTCGCCCCGGTATTGGTTGATCGTGCCCTCGAGGCGGTGGATCTCGGCGGCGATCCGCTCGAAGCAGCCCTCCATGATCTTGTGGACGTCCTCCGGGTCGAGCTTCTCGGCGATCGAGGTGAAGCCTGCGCAGTCGGTGAACAGGACCGTGACCACGCGCCGCTCGCCCTCGAGGGCGCTGCGGCTGGTGAGGATCTTGTCGGCGAGATGCTTCGGCGTGTAGGGGTGCTTCGCGTCCGGAAGCGGTCGGGCTGCCGGGGCGGGCGGCGCCTCCGCGGGAGCGAGCCGGTGGCCGCATCCGCCGCAAAAGCGGGCGCCATCCCGTACGGGCCGTCCACAAGCGGGACACTCTGCGGAGAAGCGGAGTGCCGCACTGTCCGCAAAAGCGGTCCTCTGCGGGGTTCTCCGTCGAGCAGGCCGAGCAACGCACCGGTCGTTTCCGTACCCACGCAACCCCACGGCGTCAATGGCTTTGTCTTCGCCACAGGCGACGTAGAGCGCATCGGCGGATTCTCGCGCCAAGCGTTTGACGGCGAGCGACGACCCGGATAATTCTCCCCCACCATGAAGAGACTCGGTGTGATCGTTGCGGTGCTGCTCGCGCTCAGCTGCGGGTGCAAGGGACAGGGATCGGACAAGGGGGCGGACGGCGGCGCGGGTGCAGGCGGCAAGGTCAGGCTCACCGGGTCGAGCACCGTGACCCCGCTCGCCGGTCCGCTGGCCGACACGTACGGCAAGACTCATCTCACCACGCAGTTCGACACGGAAGAGACCAACTCGAGCATGGCGCTCGCCGCGCTGCGGTCCGGAATGACCGACATCGCGCTGTCGATCAAGCCGCCTTCGGGGGAAGAGGACAAGAAACTCGTCGCGCACGCGGTCGCGCGCGACGGTCTTTGCATGATCGTTCACAAGGACAACCCGGTCGAAGCGCTGTCGGACGACCAACTGCGAAGCATCTTCGAGGGCAAGGTCGCCAACTGGAAGGAAGTGGGTGGTAAGGATGCAGCGCTCGTCAGACTCAACCACTCGGAAGTGCGCACCACGCTGGTGATGTTCGTGAAATACCTGGGGGTCCAGGCATCCGACATGAAGTACACCGACGTCGTCGTCGGCAGTGACAAGGAGGCCATCCAGGGGGTGGTCAACAAACCCGACGCGATCACCTACGTGTCGATCGCCTCGGCGCTCACCGCCCTGGCCGCCGGCAGTCCGATCAAGCTGATCGGGTTCAAGGGAGTGGCGCCCACGGTCGCAAACGTCGAGAACGGGACCGTGCCCATCGTCTACGACGTGAGCTTCACCACCCAGGCCACACCGAACCCACAGACGAAGGCCTTCGTGGACTATGCCTCGTCGCCCGCGGCCGCCGAGGTGCGCAAGCAAAAGAACTTCGCCGCACCGAAGGGCTGAGCCGGTTCGTCGTTGCGATTGGTTCTCGCAACGACGGCCGTGAAAATCGAAGACGCCGGCCCTTCGATGCGCACGCTTTTTCGCAGCGCGGTCTTCGTCACTTGGGCGGCCGTGATGGTCGCGCTCGCCGTTTCGTCTCGCTCCGCGCTCTCGCCGCCGACGGCGCTGCGGCCGCTGCCCGCCGAGGCTTCCGAAAAGTGGTACGGCGTCTATTCCCAGGGACGCAAAGTGGGCTACCAGCATCGAGTGCGTACCCCGACGGCGGACGGCTTCACCGTCGAGAGCGAGACCCTGACCCAGCTGAGCATGCTCGGCGCCTCTCAGCTCGTCAGCACCAAGCTCGTCGCGGAAACGGATCGCTCGCTGCGCCCGCGAAAGTTCGACTTTCGGCTGCGCGCCGGCGGCGTCGACTTCGCGATCTCGGGAGTCGCCCGCGGAGACGAGCTCGAGATCACCTCCGGCGATCTCGGCAAGCGTACGCTGCGACTGCCGGCGGCGAGCACGATCGCGCTCTCCCAGACGCTCGAGGACCTGCTCGGTCAGGAGCGGATCGAGAGCGGCAGGACGCTGCGCTACACGATGTTCGACCCGGTGAGCAGCGCACCCGCCCCGGTGACGCTGACCATCGGAGCGCTCGAAGACATTTCGCTCCCCGGCGGGGCGCGGTCGGGCTTTCGCGTCGAAGAGGAGTTTCAGGGGTCGCGATTTCACCTTTGGGTGGAGCCGAGCGGCGCCGTCATCAAGGAAGAAGGGCCGCTCGGGCTCACGCTCCTCGCCGAAGCCGACGGCCGCGCCGCGACCGGCGGCATCGACCGCGACGCGCGCGTCGATCTGGCGCAGAGCGCGGCCATCCCCGTCAATCGGCCGATCGATTCGCCGCGCACGCTGCGCCGTTTGCGACTACGCGTTTCCGACGCCCCGTCGCTGCTCGAGCTCTCGTTCCCGCCGCGGCAGCGACTCGAAGACGGCCGGCTGGTGATCGAGCGGGAGGACGACATCCCGAGCCGCTCCGTCTCCCTGCCCGTGGAGGAGCCGCATCTGGCCGACGACCTGCGGCCCACGCCATTCATGCAGGTGGACGATCCGAAGGTGCGGGCGCTCGCGCGGGAGATCGTCGGCGACGAGCGCGACGCGACCAAGGTGGGTCACAAGCTGCTCGACTGGGTGTTCGAGAACCTCGCCAAGGAGCCGACGGTCAGCGTGCCGAACGCCGTCCAGGTTCTCGAGATGCGCAAAGGGGACTGCAACGAGCACGCGGTGCTCTTCGCGGCGCTGGCGCGCGCCGCGGGGCTGCCCGCACGCATGGTGGCGGGAACGGTCTACGCACCCGGTGAGGACGGCTCGGCCGGGGCCTTCTACTATCATGCCTGGAATCTCGTCTGGCTCGGGGAGTGGGTGGCCGTCGATCCGACGTTCGGCCAGTTCCCCGCCGACGCCACGCACGTGGCGCTCGTCGAGGGTGGTCCGGACAAGGACATCGCGCTGGTCGGGGTCATCGGGCGAATCCGCTTCGAGGTGGAGAGCTTCGGTTGACCGGACGCCGATGAGCGGATTCAGCCTGCTTCGCCCTCGCTGCCTGGCGCTTGCCGGCCGTTGGCGGACCGCTGACCGCGCGGCGGCACGGCGCAGTTGCGTGCTGCTGGCTCTCGGGGTCCTGTTCTGGGTCGTCATCTTCGCGTTCTTCTCCCGCGTGCTCGCATACTTCGCGGGCGTTCCCGAGTTCGGCCCCGTGCTCGCCGAGCGGTTGCTGGCGATGGTGCTGCTCTCGTTCTTCTCGATTCTGGTGTTCTCGAGCATCGTCACGGCCCTGTCGACGTACTACCTCGCCTCCGACCTCGGGCTGCTGCTCGCCTCGCCGGTCTCGAGGTCCGCGCTGTACACCGGACGCTTCCTGGAGACGTTGTGGGACTCGTCGTGGATGATCGTGCTCTTCGGCTTGCCGATCTTCCTCGCCTACGGCGTCGTGCATCACGCCGGCCTCGCGTTCTACGCCATGGTCGCCGCGGTCTTTCCGCCGTTCTTGGTGCTGCCGTGCGCGCTCGGCGTGACGATCACGATGCTTCTCATGCGCGCGTTCCCGGCGCGCGACACCAAGGACTTCTTCCTGCTGCTGTCGGTCATCACGGTGGCCTTGCTCTACGTCTATCTCCGCCTGCTGCAACCACAGCGGCTGCTGCGGCCCGAGGAATTTTCCAACTTCCTGCAGTTCATCGCCGCCATCCAGACCCCGGTATCGCCGTTCCTGCCGAGCAGCTGGGCCACGAACGCGCTCGTTCCGTTCTTGACGCCGCGCCCCGGGCAGCGTCCGCTGCTGCAGTACGTGGCGCTGGCGACGAGCTCGGCGGCGGCCGCCGTCGCCTGCTCGATGGTCGCGGAGCGCATCTACGCCGAGGGCTTCTCGCGGTCGCTATCGGCGAGGCGGGCGCGCGTGTCGCGATCTCCGGTCTGGGACCGCCTGTTCGCGCGGCTCCCGATGTCGCAGGTGAGCCGCGCCTTGGCGCTGAAGGATCTCAAGACGTTCGTTCGCGACACCACGCAATGGTCGCAGCTCATCCTGCTCGGCGCGCTCGTCGTGGTTTACGTCTACAATTTCCGCGCTCTGCCGGCGGCGGAGACCCTGCTCGCGCAGTTCTATCTCGATCATCTGCTCGCCTTCCTGAACGTCTCGCTCGCGGGGTTCGTGATGTCTTCGGTGGCGGTGCGGTTGCTGTTCCCCTCGATCAGTCTCGAGGGGAAGGCCTTTTGGCTGTTGCAAAGCGCTCCGATCCCGATGTCGCGGGTTTGGTGGAGCAAGTTTTGCAGCGGGGTCGGGCCGCTCGCCGCGCTCGGGCTGGTGCTGCTTGTGCTCGGCAACCGCGCGCTGGGGGTGGGCGGGGTGACCCTCGTGGTCTCGGTCGCTACGCTCGCCATCATGACGTTTCCGATCGCCGCGCTCGGGCTTTGGTTGGGGAGCCTCTACGCGCAGCTCGACTACGAGAATGCCGCAAAGATCCCGTCGAGCTTCGGCGGCGTCGTCTACATGATCGTGACGATCCTCTTCATCGGCCTCAACGCGCTGCTCGAGGCGTGGCCGGTATGGACGATCGTTTCCGCCGGCCTCGCCGGCCGTCCGCTCTCGGGCAGAGAGACGGCGCTCGTCGCCGCGAGCTTCGCCGCGGTGGTGCTGGTGAATCTGGCCGTCTTCGCCCTCGCGGCCCGCAACGGCATCCGCGCACTCGAGAACCTTCGCCGATGAGGCTCGGCGGCCGACGCGGAGTTGCTCTGTCGGATGCTCCCGTGCATCACCACGTGAGCAGGGCTTTCACGATGAGGCTTGCGGCCGTTCTCCTTGCGCTCTGTCTCTCGGGTTGCGTCGCGCCGATCGTGCTCGACCGGGCGGTCATGAGCTACGACTCGGTCGCGGACAACACTGTCTCGCGCCAGCTGCTGTTGAACATCGCTCGCGCGCACCACAATGAGCCGCTGCATTTCACCGCGCTCTCCAACATAACCGCGACGTTCAATTTTCAGATGGCCGCCGGCGCGACCCCGCCGCTCGGCGGGACGTCGGGAGGGTTCACGCTGTCGCCGATCTTCGGTACGGTGGTGGCGGAGAATCCGACCTTCAGCATCGTTCCCATCGAAGGCGAGGAATTCACCAAGCGGCTGCTCACGCCGTTTCCCGAGAGCATTCTCACCATGTTGCTGCGCCAGGGCGCGGACGTCGACTTGGTGCTGCGTATGATGGCGCAGGAATACCGAACGGAAGTCGACGGTCGGAGGGTCCGTTACAACAATAGCCCCGCGGATCACGAAGGCTATGCGGCCTTCCGACGGCTCGTGTTGCACCTCTCCACGGTTCAGGATCGAAACTCGCTCTACGTGGAGCCGCTGATCTTCGAGGAGAGCTGGACGCAGCCCGCCGCATCGGTCACGCCCGAGGCCCTGCAGGCCCTCGAGAAGGAGCTCTCCGTCACCTACGAGCCGAGCGAACGCTCCTACCGCATCACCAAGCGCACGATCGGCCGAATCATCGTCACGAACTACGACCCGGCCGTGCTCACCAACGAAGAGCGCATGCTCTTGAACAGGGAGGCCGAAGAAAGTCTCGATGACGAGCTGCTCGTGGACATTCGCGACGGTCATGTCGGCGGCGAATACCCGATTCACGGAAGGTTCCGGCTGCGCAGCTTCTACAACGTGATCGGCTTCCTCGGCAGGGCGATGGGAGAAGAGCCCGAGTACGACGTGGCGAAGGACCCACGCACGCCGTCGACCAGCGAGAACCCGGTCTTCACGATCGGCGATGGACGAGTCGGACTCCGTGCCGCACGGCGCGGATCGAGCGATCCAAGTACGGGGGACGCTACTACACGGTGCGTCCCGAGACCGGGTATCAATGGAACCGCAAGGCCTTCCTGCTCCTCTATCAGCTCTTCCAGATGACGGTGGTGAAGACGCCTGCAAGGTACGGCGCCGACGATCACGATCGCGAAATGAGCGCGGGCTAGGAAGAGCCCCGAGGCGCCTTTTCGACCGGCAGTGACGGGGTCTTTGCCGGAAGCAGGTGCTCGATCTCGGGAGCGGCATCGGCGAACGCGCGCGCCCGGTCCACCACCGCGCGATCCGCGCCCGTGAGCCGCCCGCCGTGCTGTCGCAGGTGCTCGTCCCAGCTCGCGAGGGCGAAGAGCTCGACGAACTTCGTCGGATCGGCGCCGTCGCGGAAAAGGTCCCAGGTCACCGCGCCCGTGCGTCGCCGCACCCGGCCGACGGCTTCCATCGCGCGAACGAAGTCGGCCACGTTGTCATTCGAGACCGTGTAGCGAACGGTGACGATGACCGGGCCGTCGAGCGGCTCCGGATCCAGTAGCAGCTCGGGCAAGGGCGCGATCACCGGGCTACGATCCAGGCCGGCGACGTCCGGCATCGGCCACCAGACGATCGTCGCCGCTCCCGCCAGCAACACGATAGCCGCCGACACGAGCGCCACGGGAATCCCGGCGTGCTGGGCGACGACGCCCCAGACCGCGGCCGCGATGGCTTGCCCTCCCATGAACGTGAGCTGGGACATCGCGAGCCCGCGAGCGCGCACCCAGTTGGGCAGGAAGAGCTGCAGCGTGGAATTCAGCTCCACCAGGATCGTCAGCCACGCCGCGCCGGCGCCGACCAATGCGAGCATGACGACCACGGCGTGAGGCGCGAGCGCTGCGATCGCCAGCGCCGCGGCATAGAGGATGCTCGTAGCGAGGAGGAGTGAGCTCTGCGAGCACGCGTCGCGCGCGCGTGGCAACAGCAGGGCCCCGGCGATGGCACCGACGCCGAGGGAGCCGAGCAGCAAGCCATATCCCGAAGGCCCGAGGCCGAGCAGTTGGCTGGCGACCACCGGCAGCAGCGCCCACAGCGAGGCGGCCGGTGCGACGAACAAGATGAGCCGCAGGAGCAGCCGCCGGAAGGTCGGCGAATGGCGGACATAGCGGGTGCCCGCGCGCAGGGCGGCGAAGGCGGGCTCGGGGGCGAGGTCGCTCACCGAGGGCTCGGGCTTTCGCCACAGGAGCATCACGACGATGCCAAACAGGAAGGTGACGGCGTTCATGGCGAAGACGACGCCCGGCCCGAGGTGCGACACCAGGACTCCCGCGATCGCGGGGCCGATGGCGCGCGCGAGATTCTGGTTGATGCCGCCGAGAGCGACGGCCGCCGGCAGGTTCGCGCGCGGAACGAGCTCGGGGATGATGGTCGCCCACGCCGGCGTGGCGAGCGCCGTGCCCGCTCCTTCGAGGAACGTGAGCGTCAGCAGCAGGGCCGGCCGCATGATGCCGGCGAACGTTGCGGCCGCCAGCAGCCCGGCAATGGCGGTGAGAAAGAGGTGTACGTAGATGAGGTAGCGGCGGCGGTCGAAGATGTCCGCCAGGACGCCGGCCGGCAGGGCGAGAAACATGAACGGCAGCATGTCGGCCGTCTGCACCAGGGCGACCAGCGTCGAGGCGTTCGGGTGATCGACGAGCAACCACTGGGCGGCGACCGTCTCCATCCAGTTGCCGATGTTCGAGCCGAGCTGGGCGAGGAACAGCGCGCGGAAGATCGGCACCCGGAGCGGCGCCCACGTGGAATCGGATGGGGCGCCGCGCGCGGGGGTGGCCTCGCGTTTGGCAGTCACAGGCCTACCACGCACTCGGCCGAGAACGAGTCAAGGCGGGGAAGAGGGACGACCGGATGCGCGCGGTTGATTCGCGGACGGCGCTGTAGGCACGATCGTTCAAAGGACGCGCAATGCTCGACGTGGCGATCACCGGGGTGGGAATCGTCTCCGCCATTGGCCTTTCGGCGCAGGAGTTCCACCGCCAGTTGATGGCCGATGCCTCCGGCATTCGCCGCGCGCCGTGGGCCGCGGACGGCGACGGCGAGATGGCCTGGCTGGCGACCGCGCGTGGCTTCGTACCGCGCGAGTGGATGGACGAGCGCGTCGAGGCGGGAACCGATCTCTTCGCCCAGTTCGCGCTCGCCGCAACGGAGCAGGCCGTGCGGCAGGCGTGCGTCGGCGAGCTCGATCCGCTGCGCACCGGAATCGTTCACGGCACCAGCATCGGCGGCGCGCGCGCGTTGATGAAGGCGCAGCACCTCTTGGACAAAGACGGACCGCGGGCCGTGCCGCGCAAGACGGAGATCCAGATGTATCCGAACATGGCGGCTTCGCAGATTGCCATGCGCTACGGGCTTCACGGTCCGAGCCTGACCTTGACTACGGCGTGCGCGGCGTCGCTCGACGCGCTCGGCAACGCGGCCCGCCTGCTCGAGGCGGGCCAGGCCGACGTGCTCATGGCCGGCGGCACCGACGGCGGGATCAGCCTCGCCGGCGGCGGCGCAGACGGCGACTTCGTTCCCGCGACCTTCCACACCAGCAGGCTCTACGGCATGACGGCGCGCTCCGAGGATCCACGGCGGGCGATGCTGCCCTTCGACGTCAAGCGGCAGGGGATCGTCGTGGGCGAAGGCTCGGCGATGTTCGTTCTCGAGCGAGGCGAGCACGCGCGCCGGCGCGGCGCCCGCGTGCTCGGCTACCTGCGGGGGTATGGCGCGCTCGCCGACGCCTACCATCCCTCGGCGCCGGAGCCGAGTGGTCGGTGGGAGGCCCGAGCGATGGAGCTCGCGCTCGCCGACGCCGGGATCGCGGCCGCCGAGGTCGACGCGCTGCTCGCCCACGCGACCGGCACGCCGAAGGGCGACACCGCCGAGATTCGCGCGATCAACCGGGTGCACGGCGACCGGCCGAAGCCGCTGCCGGTGGCCTCGATCAAGGGCCACATCGGCCACAGCGGCGCGGCGTCGGGAGCGATGGCCCTGGTCACCGGTTTGCTCGGCATGGCAGAGGGCCGCTTCACGCATACCTCCAACACAGACGAGCCCGATCCCGAAGCGCGATTCGACGTCGTGATCGAGCGCCCGAGGACGATCGACCTGAGGACGCTGCAAGTGAACGCGTTCGGCTTCGGCGGCCAGAACGCGTCGATCGTCGTCACCCGCGACTGACGTCGGCGCTACCTGACGGCGCGGCGATACCTCGCCGCGGGATGCCGATCGAGCAGCCGCGCGTGGCCCTTGCCGTAGAGTTTTTCCCGCAGCGTTCCCTCGGCGTACTCGGTTTGCATGAGCCCGCGGCGCTGCAGCACCGGCACGACGCCCTCGACGAAATCCCGGAAGCTGCCGGGGGTGATCATGTAGGCGATGTTGAACCCATCCACGCCCGCTCGCGTCCATTCCAAGAGGCCGTCGACGACCTGCTCCGGGGCGCCGACGACCACGGGGCCACCCCCGCCGATCCCTACCGCCTTCGCGACGTTCCTCACCGTGCGCTTGCGGCCGGGTTGGGCGAAGTTCTGCATCAGCGTGCGTATGGCATTGGTCTCGATGAATTCCACCGGCTGATCGGGTTCGAGCTTGCTGAAATCGATTCCCGACCAGCCGCTGAGCAAGGCGAGCCCGCCTTCGTAGTCGACGTACTCGAAGAACTCGTCGTACTTGCGCCGAGCCTCGGCCTCGGTGCCGCCGGTGATCACCTTCAAGTACATGAAGAAGAGCAAGTCCTGCGGATCTCTTCCCTCCCGGCGCGCTCTCTCTCGGGTGTCTCGGACGTACTCCGCGACCACCTCGGGGCTCGGCCCCGTCACGAACACGCACTCGGCGTGACGAGCGGCAAACCGTCTGCCGCGCGGCGACGATCCGGCTTGGTACAGCACCGGCGTTCGCTGCGGCGATGGCTCCGAGAGATGGCAGCCGTCCACCTTGAAGTGCTTGCCGTGGTGGTGGACGTCGTGGACCTTGGCGGGATCGGCGTAGATCCGTCGCCCGCGATCCTTGACGACCGCGTCGTCTTCCCAGCTCGACTCCCAGAGCTTGTAACAGACCTCGACGTACTCGTCCGCGAAGTCGTAGCGCTCGTCGTGGTCGAGAAGCCCGTCGAGGCCGAAGTTGCGGCCGGAGCTCTCGAGGTACGACGCGACGATGTTCCAGGCGATCCTGCCTTTGGTCAGGTGATCGAGCGTCGAGATCTGGCGCGCGAAGGTGAAGGGATGACATTGCAGCACGGAGCTCGTGTACGCGAACCCCAAGTGCTCGGTGGCGTAGGCCATCGCCGGGATCACCAAGCTCGGATCGTTCACCGGAACCTGCACGCCGCCTCTCACCGCGACGTCGCGGTTGCCGCGAAAGACGTCGTACACGCCGATCACGTCGGCCAGGAAGAGCCCGTCGAACTTGCCACGCTCGAGCAGCTTCGCGAGCTCCGTCCAAGCGGCGAGATCGGTGTAGCGGTCCATTTCACTGTCGGGATGCGCCCACAGCCCCGGCGACTGGTGCACCACGCAGTTCATGTGGAAGGCGTTGAAGTAGAGTCGCTTGCCCATCGACCGCTCAGACTCGCGCCGCGAGCGGAGGGGGGCCGAACGCCGCACCGCGCACGCGGTCCGTGAGGTCGAGGAGCGACCTGGCGAGGACGCCGAGCGTCTCGAGCGTCTCTCTCGAAGGGCTGCCGTCGGCCGTGAAGTCGGTCCCCGTGAGATAGACGCTCGTCGGCAGCGCGAGCGCTCCGAACCAGGCCAGCACCGAGCGCAGCTGGCCGTCGACGCCGAGATAGTGGTGGTCGCTCGCCCCCATCGCGACGATTGCCACGGGCTTGTCGCGCAGCGCCTCGACCGGAAGCAGGTCGAGCGCGTTCTTCAGCACGCCCGGGAAGGAGGCCCGGTAGACGGGAGAGCAGAGGACCACCGCGGAAGCGAGGCCGATCGCGCCGACGCCGTCGCGCGTCGTCCGTCCATAGGACTGGAGCGAGCGCCCGTCGCACGTTTCGAGCGGCGTCGCGGAGAGGTCGATCAGCGTGACGGCGGACTCCGCGCGGAGTTTCTCGATCGCGCCGGCGAGAGCCGACGCCGCGCGCGCGAGCCTGCCCGGGGGCGCCGCCTGTCCGAGCACGATCGCGATTCGTAGCGGCGGCGACTTCCGTCGCCTCTTGGTGCGACCGCCCGGCGTGCTCATCTCTACAACCCGGCGCTCGCGCACAGGCCGCCGTCGATCGTGACGATCACGCCGCTCGTGTAGCTCGAGCGCGGCGAGGCGAGAAAGGCGATCATGTCGGCGATCTCGCGCGTCGTCGCCGGACGGCCGAGTGGAAAGCGCGCCATCAGCTCCCGGTAGCGGCTTTCGTCGCCGAATCGATTGCGCGCGATTCCCTTCATGAGCTTGATGATGCGGTCCGTCTCCACCGGCCCGGGATTGACGCCGACCACGCGGATGTTGTCGGCGAGGCTGCGTCCGCCGAGCGCTCGCGTGAAGGCCATGAGAGCGGCGTTGCCCGTGCTGCCGGCGATGTAGTTGAAGTCGTAGTGCTCGCCCGCGGCGCCGATGTCGTTGACGATCACGCCGCCGCCCCGCGCCTTCATTCGCGCGTACACCAGGCGCGTCAGGTTGATGTAGCCGAAGACCTTGAGCTCCCAGCTGTGCCGCCACGCTTCCTCGCCGAGCTGGCCGAGCGACCCGGCGGGAATGTCGCCGGCGTTGTTGACGAGGATGTCGATGTCCGCAGCGGACTCCGCGAGCCCCTCGACGTCCTCGCGTTCGCGGAGGTCGGCCACGTGCACTCGCGCCTCGACGCGGTGAGCGGCGCGCAGCCGCTCGGCGAGCGACTCGAGAGCGTCCGCGCTCCGCGCCGCGAGTCGCAGGTGACAGCCTTCCTCGGAGAGGACCTCGGCGATCGCCGCGCCGATGCCCTTGGAAGCGCCCGTGACCAGGGCGCGCTTGCCACGAAGACCGAGATCCATGCGTCCTCCGTCAATCGATCGCGTACTTCTTGACGGCACGTGGATTGAGCTGGATGCCGTTGCCGGGTCGCTCCGGGTCCGGTCTCCACTGGCCGTTCTTCGGCTGCGGCGGATCGATCAGCCATTTCGTCATGGGTTGCCATTCGATGTCGAGCATCTCGACCACCATCAGGTTGGGAGTCGCCATCGCCGGATGGAGGTGGAGAAACGCATAGGCGTGCGGGGCCACCGGCAGATTGAACGCCGCCGCGAGGTGGGCGATCTTCATCCACTCGGTGACGCCTCCCACCCGGCCGACGTCGGCCTGTATGATGTCCGCGGCGCCGGCGATGATCAGGTCCCTGAAACCGTACCGGGTGTATTCGTGCTCGCCGGTGGCCACCGGAATCGAGATCGCCCGGGCGATCGCCGCCAGCCCGGGGATGTCGTCGGCGAGCACGGGCTCCTCGAACCAACCGATGTCGTAGTCGCCGAAGGCCGCGGCCATGCGGATGGCCTGCTTGGCGTAGTAGCCGTTGTTGGCATCGACGTAGATCTCGACGCCGTCGCCGAGGGCTTTGCGCACGGCGCCGAGGCGGGCGACGTCTTCCTTCTCGGCGCGGCCGAAGTCGCGGGCGACCTTCATCTTGGTGCGCGCAAATCCGCGCTCCACGAAGCTCGCCTGCTCGCGCACCAGCTCCTTCGCCGTGTAGTGAGTCCAGCCACCGGAACCGTAGACCGCCACATGGTCGTGAGCCGGGCCGAGCAGTCGGTAGAGCGGCACGCCCAGGGCCTTGGCCTTGATGTCCCACAGCGCGTTGTCGACGGCCGAGATCGCCTGGAACGCCACGCCCTTGCGGCCGTTGCCACGAGTGCCCCAGAACATGCTCGTCCAGAGCTTCTCGGTCTCGAAAGGATCGGCGCCGACGACGAGACCCGAGAGCTGATCGTGGATCATCGCCCGCACCGGTGAGGCGCCCTCCGAATACGAGATCCCGGTGATGCCCGCGTCGGTCGCAAGCTCGACGAACGTCCAAGGGAAGCCGCGGCCGCCCGGCTTCGCCATGGTGGCGTCCTGGAACGTGCCGCCCTCGGGGTCGTGCAAGCGTGTGGTGCGGATCTTGGTGATCTTCAAGCGGCCCGCATCTTCACATGGTCGCGTCAGGCTCTCAATGCGACCGCCGCCTCGACGAGCGCCGCCGGCGGAAGGCGCTGGTGGAGTCGCACGGAAACCGCTATGGCAGCGCCTTCGACGGGCTCGCTTGGCTATGTTGCGGAACGACGGCGGCGACGAATTGACGATCGATTCACTCGAGGCAGGTGTGGCCTCCGTGAGCTCGGGCGTCGCCCCGGCGAGCGCGGTCGCGCCGATGACCGTGCTGTCGATCCTGATCCCCAGCTTCCAGGAGGAGCGGACGCTCGGCACCCTGCTCGCGCGCGTTCTCGAAGTCGACACTGAGGCGCTCGGCTTTGCGAAGGAAGTCATCGTCTGTGACGACGGGTCGACCGACGGGAGCGTGGCAGTCGCCGAGGCCGCGGCCCGCGACGACGCTCGGGTCGTGCTGGTGCGACACGATCGCAACCTCGGCAAGGGATCGGCCATCCGCAAAGCCCTCGAACGAGCGACGGGGGAATTCTCGATCGTCCAAGATGCCGACCTCGAGTACGACGTCACCAACTACGGCGAGATTCTGCGCGCCGTCCGCGCGGGCGCCGAGGCGGTCTACGGCTCGCGCTTTCTCACTTGCCGCTGGCCGCAGGGGATGCAGCTCGCGAACTTCGTCGGCAACCGCCTCCTCACCTGGACGGCGAATCTCCGCTACGGCCTCGCGCTGACGGACGAAGCCACGGGACCGAAGCTGGTGCGGACCGATCTCTTGCGTTCGCTCGGCCTGCGCTCGACGGGCTTCGAGTTCTGTTCGGAGGTGACCGCCAAGCTCGCTCGGCGCGGAGTTCGCATCGTCGAGGTGCCGGTCCGCTACTCCGCCCGCCGGCGCGCGCAGGGCAAGAAGCTTCGCTGGCGAGACGGGGTGGGTGCGCTCTGGACGTTGCTGCGCCCCGGAGCCTGAGCGCGTTTTCCTCCGCGGGTGGCCGTCGCCCCGGCGCGTGGCGGAGAGGCGCGCGACGAGCAGTCTGGAGGACTCATGGGTAGCTGGCTACGCGAAATCTCGAGCCGTCGGCCGCCGTGGATGAATGCGCTGCTCGTACTGTGCGCCTTCATGGCGGGGGTCTATTTGCCCTGGGACATCTTTCGTAAGCCGATGGCGCACGATCAGGAAGTGTGGTTCGGCGTCATGTTCATCGGGTGGCAGGCCAAGATCGCGGCGCTGGCGCACTGGGCCGTCTACATCGCGGGGACGTACGGGCTCTTCAGGATGCGCTCGTGGATGTGGCCGTGGGCGGCGCTCTATTCGGCCGAAGTCGCCTTCAGCATGTTCGTCTGGACCGCGGTCCATTTCGGGGGTTTCAAGGGATGGCTCCTGGCGCCGCTCCTCTGCGCTCCGTTCGCGGCGCTGGGGCTTCTCTTGTGGCATTCGCGCGATCACTTCGGCCGCAAGCGGCAGCCCCTCAAGCCCCGCTACGGGGATTGGGCGCTGGTGACCGGCGCCTCCGCCGGCCTCGGCGCGGAGTTCGCGCGCGCGCTCGCCGCGGAAGGGATGTCGTGCGTGCTCACGGCGCGGCGCGAGGAGCGCCTGCGCGACTTGGCGGCCGAGCTCGAGAAGAACCACCAGGTCGGCACACGGGTGGTGGCCGTGGATCTCGCCGCCGCAGACGGCGCCGACCGTCTCGCCGAGGCGGTGAACGACTTGCCGATCGCGCTCCTCGTCAACAACGCCGGCTTCGGCTATGCGGGCCGCTTCGAAAAGCTCGACGCCGATCGACTGCGCGCGATGGTGCAGGTGAACTGCATGGCGCCGGTCGTACTGACGCGCCGGCTCCTGCCGGCGATGCGCTCGCGCGGCAAGGGCGCCGTCATCATCACCGGATCCGTGGCGGGACGGCAGCCGCTGCCTTTCCACGGCCTGTACGCCGCGACCAAAGCCTTCGATCAGTTCCTCGGAGAATCGCTCTGGGCGGAGCTCCGCGGCAGCGGCGTCGACGTGCTGGTGCTCGAGCCCGGGCCTACCGCGACGGAGTTCTTCCAGATGGCCGGGGAGACGCGCGTGGGCGGAGAACCTCCGCGCGGCGTGGTGGAGCTGGCGCTCGACTCGCTCGGGCAGCAGCCCTCGGTCGTTTCGGGCTGGTTCAACTACCTGCGCGCCAACCTCGCTCGCATCTTTCCGCGTTCCTTCACCGTTCTGGCCGCGGAACGCGTCGTCCGCCAGAACACGCCGGCGGCGATGCAGTAGCCTCGGGCGAAGCCGGCTGCCCGCTATGCGGCAGGGCTGGTTGCGGGCGGGCGCGGTCATCCAGTAGTGGATCGTGCACGAGATCACGGGAGGGCGCATGGAACTCTTCGAAGCGATGTCCACGCAGCGAGCGATGCGGCGACTCAAGCCGGACCCGGTGCCCGACTCCGCCATCCACCAGATGCTGACCTCGGCCACGCAAGCGCCAAGCGGCGGTAACCGTCAGAGCTGGAGCTTCGTGGTCGTGCGTGATCCCGCCAAGCGGGCGCGGCTCGGAGAGCTCTACCGCGAGTCGTGGGCGGAGGTGTTGAAGCTGCCGTACTACGCCGCCGCGGCGAAGGAGCCGCCCGACAGCCCGGCGGGCAGGTTGCTGCGCTCGGCGCGGCATCTGTCGGAGCACCTCGGCGAGGCGCCGGTGCTCATCCTCGCCTGCATCGCCGTCGACCCCGGCACCAACCCGACGCTCAGCACCGGCGCGTCGATCTATCCCGCGGTGCAGAACCTCATGCTGGCGGCGCGGGCGCTCGGCATCGGCACCTGCCTCACCACCATCCACAAATTCCGCGACCCGCAGGTCAAGGAGCTGCTCGGCATCCCGGCGCACGTCGAGACCGCCGCGCTGATCCCTCTCGGGTACCCGCGCGGGAAGTTCGCCGCGGCCGCTCGCAAGCCCGTCAACGAGGTCGCCTATGCGGACCGCTGGGGGCAGGGGCTGGAGTGAGCGCCAGCGACTCGGCCACCCCGCCCGCCGTCAAGAAACGAGGGTGCCTCTTCTGGGTGCTGGTGTCGGGGCTGGTTTCGGTCGTCGTGCTCGGCGTCGGCGGCTACGTCGGCTACGGCTACGCGAAGCACCGCGTCGTCTTGAGCTACACCGAGGCTACGCCCATCGAGCTCCCCGAGGCCGCGCTCTCCCCGGCGGATCTCGGCGAGCTCGACGGACGGGTCGCGGCCTTCGTTCATGCGTTGCGCAACAAGAACCCGGTCGAGCCGCTGGTCCTCACCGGCGAAGAGCTGACGGCTTTCGCCGACCGCGTTCCCGGCCTCCGCCGGCTCGGCGGGCACGCGCGCTTCTCGATCGCGGACGGGGAGGTTCGCAGCGATCTCTCGGCTCCGCTCGAGCGGGTGGGCTATCCCGGGCGCTGGTTCAACGGCTCCGCCGCCTTCGCGGTGTCGCTCGACAACGGCGTGCTGGTCGTCACGCTGCGATCGGCCTCCGTTAGGGGAAACCCCATCCCCGGATGGATCGTCGACACGCTGCACAACCGAAACCTCGCGGGGGACCTCTCCGAGAAGCCGGAGATCGCCGGCTTGATCGCGCGGCTCGAGTCCATCGAAGTGGGTGACGGAAAGCTGACCCTGGTGCCGCGTTTGCGTCTTTGAGCGACGCTTCAGCGAAGCGGCGACGAGGCGACGAACCGCACCGGCGACAGCGAGGCCGCGTCGAACCGATCCGTCGTGCCGCTGACGATGAGGTCTGCGGCGATCTGGCCGAGAGCAGGGCTGGTCTCGATGCCGCAGCCGCCCTGACCGGCGAGCCAGAAGAATCCCGGCAGAGCGGGATCGTCGCCGACCACCGGCACGCGGTCGGGAGAGAAGGTCCTCAGGCCCGCCCACCGCCGGCCTAGCGAGCGCGGCACCAGCGCCGGCGCCAGCGCGCGCAATCGCTCCAGCCCCTCGGCGATGATCACTTCGTCGGGGCTGGCATCGCACGGCGCCATCGCCACCTCGTCCATCGGACAAAAGAGCAGGCCGCCGGACTCGGGGCGGAAGTAGATGCTGTGCGGCTCGCTCACCACCATCGGCCAGCGACGCACGTCGATGTCCGCCGGGGGCGGGAGTATCGCGATGCTGCGGCGCAGGGGGCGGAACTCTATCGCGCTCGCCCCCGCCGCTCGGGCGACGTCGCCGACCCAGGCGCCGGCGGCGTTCACCACCCGCCCTGCGCGGATGCGCCCGGCCGCCGTCGTCACCGTGAACGAGTTGCCGGGCTCACGAGCGATGCCCGTGACGGCGACGCCGAAGCGAAACTCGACGCCGCTGCGCTTCGCGCGGCGCATGTAGCTGGTGAGCAGCTCGTGGATGTCGATGAAGCCGTCGTCGGGCAGGAAGGCGGCTCCCGTGAGCTCAGTCTCTCGCAACACGCCGTCGAGACGTCGGTTTGCCTCGCGCGGCGTCAGCAGCTCCAAGCGCAGCTCCGCGGGCTGATACGGGCCAGGCAACTTGGTCGGCATGCCCCATTGCGGCTCGCGCAGCAGGCTCAGCACCCCGGTGCGCTCGAGCAGCGGGTTCTCGGCGAAGCCCGCGGGTGGCTGGCGCAGGAAGCCGGCTCCGAGCATCTTGAGCTTCTGCAGCGTGGGGATCGGATCGAGCTCGACGAGAGTCGCGGCGCTCCGTCCGCTGGCGTGATAGCCGGGCTGGCTCTCGCGCTCGATCACCAGCACGTTACTCGAGCCGCGCGCGCCGAGAAAGTAGGCGAGCGACGCGCCCGCGATGCCGGAGCCGATGACGAGAACCTCGACTTCTTCTGCTCGCGCCATTCCGGTGTGGCCCTTAGCCCCGGCCTCGTGGAGACGCAACCGCAGCCGCGAGGCGTCGCCTCGGTCTTCTTCGCGTCGGGCTTCCTGCTCTCGATGGAACCCTACGAACCGTTGTAAGCAAGCCAAGACGCGCCGACGCCGACGGTCGCCCATGAAGACTCGAAGCTCCATCCTCCGCAGAAGCTTTCTCGATCGGTTGTGGCGACTCGTCGAGCCCGGCCGGCCGCTCGCGATGCTGCTCCCGGTATTGGAGCCCGTGCTGCGCCGACTTGAGATCGCGCGCTGGAACGAAGACTGGGGGGTCGAGAGTCGGCGGCCGGCTGGAGACCTCTCCGCGGTGGTGCCGGAAGAATTGGTGGAGGCCGTGGAGAGCGGATGGGTTCCCGCGTCGTCGTCGGTGATCGACATCGGCTCGGGCCGCGGTCAGGTTTCCGCGTGGCTCGCAGAGCGCGGCTTTCGCGTGCTCGGGGTGGATGTCTCGCCACGAGCGATCGCGCTGGCGCGAAAGCATTTTCGTCATCTCGGTGAGCGGCTCGAGTTCCGCACTCTCGATGTCTGTGGCACCGTGCCGGAATTCGACCGCTTCGATTGGCTGGTCGACCGCGGCTGCTTCCACGTCGTCCCCGAGCTTCTCTGCGGCCGATACCTCGCCAACGTCGCCACCTGGGCCAAACCGGGCGCCCCCTTCTTGCTGTTCTCGCGCGCCAGCCGTGCGACCAGGGTCCCCGAGTTGCTCGCCGCGCACTTTGACATCATTCGGTCACAGCCGAGCCCCTACGTGCGGTCCGCGGGCTCCCTGCCGCGCGTCACGGCTCCTGGGATGACTTTCTGGATGCGGCGGCGCTGACCGTTGACAGACCTACGCCAACGTTACAGGGCATCGCCCTGGAGAACTTCAAGATGCGACGAGCTATCGCAATCGTAGCGACCGTGCTGAGTATCTCCTCCGCTTCGTTCGCAGCCGAACCCCCACAGCCGAAGGCGACCACCCGGCTCGAGGCCCGCATCAACGGCGAGAAGTGGACGGGGGATCTCGACGGCATCGCGAAGCGGCGCTTGCTGCGAATCCTGGTGGTGCCGACCGCGCTCGGCTTCTACTTCAACGGCAGCCAGATGCAGGGCGCCATGTACGACATGGGCCGCGAGCTGGAAAAGGAGCTCAACAAGAAGCTCAAGACCGGCAACCTGGCAATCGCCGCGGTGTTCATCCCCGTCGCTCGCGAAGAGATGATCGCCAAGCTCGCCGACGGGTATGGGGACGTCGCGGGCACCGCGATCGTCCCGCGCGAACAGCAAGCGGCGCGGGTCGACTACACGACGCCGCTGGTCCCAGAAGCAGCCGGAGTCGTGGTGACCGGTCCGGGGGCGCCGCCGATCGCGAAGCTCGAGGACCTCTCGGGAAAGGAAGTCTACGCGCGGGAAAATACCGCGGTTTGGGACAAGCTCCGTGAATTGAACGAGCAGTTGCAGAAGGCGGGCAAGACGCCGGCGAAGCTCGTGCCCGCCGATCCAAATCTGACGGACGACGATTTGGCCGAGATGGTGAACGCGGGATTGGTGCGGATCACCATCATGTACGACAAGATCGCCGACGCCTGGGCGAAGGTGCTGCCCAAGGTGAAGGTCAATCACGACGTTGTCCTCGCCAAGGCCCCGCTCTGCTGGGCCGTGCAGCGCAACACGCCGCAGCTCAAGGCTGCGATCGACGACTTCGTCAAGTCGCACGGGATCGGGACTGCCTATGGCAACACGATCGCCCGGCGCTACCTGAAGCAAACCAAATGGGTCCTGGAGGCCACGTCGCGCGGAGACCTCAAGCGCTTCGACGTGATGGTGAAGCTCTTCCGGAAGTACGGAGACAAATACAGCTTCCCCTACCTTCTGTTGACCGCGCAGGCTTACCAGGAGTCGGGGCTCAATCAGAATCTCAAGAGCCGAGCCGGTGCGGTGGGCGTCATGCAAATCAAGCCTTCCACCGCGGCGGCCAATCCGATCGGCATCCCGGGGGTCCACAAGGTCGATCGGAACATCGAAGCCGGCGCCAAGTACATGCGCTACATGGTCGAGCAGTACTACGCGGACGAGCCGATGGACGAGGTGACCAAGGGATTGTTCGCCATCGCCTCCTACAATGCGGGACCAGCGAGGATCCAGAAGTTGCGCAAGGAAGCGGCAGAGCGGGGATACAACCCGAACCTGTGGTTCAACAACGTGGAGGTGATCGCCGCCGCGGAGATCGGCCGCGAGACCGTGCAGTACGTGAGCAACATCTACAAGTACTACCTGGCCTACAAGATGGTGACCGAGCGCCAGGCGAAGAGCGACGAGATCCTGGAGAAGAAGGGAGCAGCGAAGCCATGACCCTCAGGGGGCGAACCGTTCATGCTTCGCTCGTGCTTGCCCTTCTCGCCATGATCGCCGGCGTGGCGGTTTCCATCGCCGACGAAGCGCCCTCCGGGGACAGCGAAGCCGACCTCGCCAAGAAGCTGCAGAACCCCGTGGCGAACCTCATCAGCGTGCCGTTCCAGAACAACTGGGACTTCGGCATCGGGCAAGCGGACGCGATGAAGTACACCGTCAACATCCAGCCGGTGATCCCGTTCTCGCTCACCCACGACTGGAACCTCATCACCCGCACGATCACGCCCGTCATCTACCAGGAGTCGCCTGTCGAAGGCGGCGACACCGCCTATGGCCTCGGCGACATTCTGCAGAGTTTTTTTCTGTCACCGAAGGAGCCGGTGTACGGCTGGATCCTCGGAGGCGGCCCCGTCTTCAACTACCCGACTGCGACCGACAATGCGATCGGCAGCCAGAAGTGGAGCGCCGGGCCGACGATCGTGCTCCTCGAACAGAAGTCGGGGTGGACGTACGGCGTGCTCGCCAACCAACTATGGTCCTTCGCCGGCAGCAGCCACCGGAGCAGCGTCAATTCCGCCTTCCTGCAACCGTTTCTCTCGTACACGACGGGCACCCACACGACCTTCGGCATCAACACCGAGTCCACGTACAACTGGGAGACCGACGAGTGGACGATCCCCTTGAACCCAACCGTGAGTCAGTTGCTCAAGCTGATGGATCGGCCGATTCAGTTCACAGTCGGCGGCCGTTACTACGCCGAGGCGCCCCGCGGCGGTCCGGATTGGGGGCTTCGGTTCGTGGTGACGCTGCTGTTTCCAACCTGAGCGTCAGTCAAGTCCGAAAACGGCCAAAACCAGTCAGCATTCGTCTGATGCATATGCCATAGTCCGCGCGTGGCGTCGTCGGACGAGGTGATCTGGTATCGCGCGCTGGCGACGCGGGACGCGCGCTTCGACGGGCGCCTGTTCGTCGGGGTCACCAGCACTGGCATCTACTGCCGGCCGATCTGTCCCGCACGTACGCCGAAGCCCGACCATTGCCGGTTCTTCCCCAGTGCCGCCGCGGCGCAGCAGGCAGGGTTTCGGCCGTGCTTGCGCTGCCGGCCGGAGATCTCACCGGACGCGGCAGCGTGGCGCGGCACATCGAACACCGTGTCGCGCGCGCTCACGCTGATCGCCGAGGGCGCGCTCGACGGGCACGAGGGGGCGGTCGAAACGCTCGCCACCAGGCTCGGCATGGGCGAGCGCCAGCTCCGCCGCTTGTTCGATCGGCACCTCGGCGTGGCGCCGGTCGTCGTCGCCCAAACCCGGCGGACGCTGTTCGCGAAGCAGTTGATCCAGGAGACCTCGTTGTCGATGGGGGACGTCGCCGCTGCCGCGGGCTTCGGCAGCGTGCGGCGTTTCAACGATGCGTTTCGGCGGCTGTATGGTCGCAGTCCGCGGGAGCTGCGCCGCAAGCGGAGGGTCGCTCCATCGGCCGTGACGCTCCGCCTCGGCTACCGCGCACCCTACGATTGGGAGGCAATGTTGTCTTTTCTGGCCGCGCGCGCCATCGACGGCGTGGAGCTGGTCGACGGCGACCGCTACTATCGCACCCTGGCCGTCGGCGATGCTCTGGGGAGCATCGAAGTGGCCGCTGGTCGCGATTGCTTGCACGCGACCATCCGCGTATCGCACGTCCGCGCGCTGCTGGCGATCGTGGCGCGCCTGCGGCGGCTGTTCGATCTCGACGCGAACGTCGAAGCGATCGGTGCCCACCTACGGCGCGACGGCGGGCTCGCGCCACTGCTTGCGCGTCGGCCCGGGTTGCGCACGCCCGGTGCGTGGGACGAATTCGAGCTCGCCGTGCGGGCCGTCCTCGGGCAGCAGATCACGGTGGCCGCAGCCCGGCGCCTCGCTGGGAAGCTGGCCGCCGGCGCGGGCACACGCGTGACCGCGGACGTGACCGGTCACGAGCAGCTCACGCTCTTCTTTCCGACGCCGGCGGAGCTCGCCGCGACCGATCTCTCCTGGCTCGGCATGCCCGAGGCGCGCATTCACGCTCTGCAGGCGCTCGCCCGAGCCGTGGTGGCCGACCCCGCCCTGCTGCACCCGACCGGCGCCTACGACGGCACGATCGAGCGGCTGCGGGCGTTGCCCGGGTTCGGAGCGTGGACGGTGCAATACTGGGCGCTGCGGGCGCTCAAGGATACCGATGCATTTCCGGAGGGAGACGTCGCGCTGCTCCGCAGCCCGGCCGTCGCAAACGGTACGCCGCTGTCGCGCAAGGCGTTGCTCGCGCGCGCCGAGACATGGCGACCGTGGCGCGCGTACGCAGCACAGCATCTGTGGACGGCCGAAGCGGACTCGAGGAGAGGCGATGGCTGACGCGGCGGTTTTTCTGATCGACCGAATGAAGACGCCGCTCGGGACGGCTGTGCTGATCGCCGACGAGCGCGGATCGCTATGCTTGTACCAGTGGGAAGACGAGGCAGAAGCGTGGCGGTGGCGCTTCCGTCGTGATCACGGCGACTCTCGGCTCGTCGCTGAGCGCGATCCGTTCGGACACGCCGCCGCCCTCGAGCGCTACTTCGCGGGCGACGTTGCGGCGCTCGACGCGATCTCCGTCGCGCTGCGTGGCACGCCGTTTCAGACGAAGGTGTGGACCGCGCTGCGCACCATTCCCGCCGGCACGACGCTCGCCTACGGCGCGCTGGCCCGGCGCATCGGCGCTGCCGCGGCGGTGCGCGCCGTGGGGCTCGCCAATGGTCGCAACCGAATCGGTGTCGTGGTCCCGTGTCATCGGGTCATCGGCAGCGACGGTTCGCTCACCGGCTACGGCGGCGGGTTGCCGCGCAAGCGCTGGCTGCTGGAGCACGAAGCCCGCCATGCGGCCTTTCGACTGGAGATGCCGGCATGAGCGTCGGCGATTCCGGCCGAGCGGCGAGCTTCCGACGGCTGCACGAGAAAGGTGAAATCCTCGTCCTCGTAAGCGCAATCACTGGCCGCCGCGTTCTTCCGAGACGGCGACTCGGACGCGCTCGGGGCCGGAAGCTTGGCCTACAACGACATCAACGCGCTCATGCTCGATGAACGAGATCTTGGGACCCGACGGTAGGTTCTAGCCGAGTCAGACCCCGGGCGCCTGCGGCGGGCATCGCGGGTAATGAGTTGCGCGCGAATTCGCAGGCGCATAGTCTTTCGCGACCGCACCACGGCGTACTCGCCAACGGCGGCCGGACCAAGCTCAGGCGAAGCCCGCATGATCGTTCATCTCGTCGACGGCACCTACGAGCTCTTCCGCCACTTCTACGGCCTTCGGCGCTTCCGCAAGGACCGGGATCCGGCGTTCGGGGCCGTGATCGGCGTCCTCAACACGGTGCTCGAGATGATCGAGAAGGGCGCGACCCACCTCGGCGTCGCGACCGATCACGTCATCGAATCGTTCCGCAATGATCTTTGGACGGGCTACAAGACGGGCGACGGCATCGAGCCCGCGCTCGTAGCCCAATTCCATCCTCTCGAGGAGGCTCTCGCCGCGATGGGAGTGACGGTGTGGCCGATGGTCGAGCTCGAGGCCGACGACGCTCTCGCGTCGGCGGCGCGGATCGCCTCGGCCGACCCGGCGGTCGAGAAGGTCTGCATCTGGACGCCCGACAAGGATCTCGCGCAGTGCGTCCGCGGCGACCGCGTCGTGCAGGTCGATCGCAGGGGCCAGAAGATTCGCAACGCCGACGGAGTGCGCGAAAAGTTCGGGGTGGAGCCCGCGCTGATTCCCGATTTTCTCGCGCTCGTCGGCGACAGCGCGGACGGCTATCCGGGGATCCCGGGATTGGGTCCGGTCACCGCGGCGCGGCTGCTCAACCGATACGGCCCCATCGAGACCTTTCCACCGGATGTGCTCGGCGAGCGCCGCGACCAGGCGCTGCTGTTCAAGAAGCTGGCGACGCTCCGGACCGACGCGCCGCTCTTCGACGACGTCGACGAGCTTCGCTGGCGCGGCCCCACTTCGGCGTTCCCGCCGATGGTGAATCGCCTCGGAGACGGTCGCCTTCTCGAGCGCTGCGCGCGGGCGCAGTCGGTCGGCGGCGCGTCGCGAACGGAGTCGATACTCTGAAATGGACCTCACGCTCAGCGAAGAACATCGGATGCTCAAGGATCTCGTGCGTCGCTTCGTCGACGACGAGCTGATGCCGCTCGAGCGCGTCACGCTCGACCGCGAGGCCGCCGGCCACGGCGCGTACCTCACCGCCGAGGAGCGGACGGGGATCGACCGTAAGTCGCGCGAGATCGGTCTCTGGGGGCTCGACGCACCCAAGGACGTCGGCGGGTCGGATCTTCCCGTCGAGGCCATGATCGGCGTCTGGGAGGAGATGGGCAGGACGGTCACTCCGTATCTTCTACCGCCCGACTCGCCGAACCTGCGCATGCTGATGGCGACCGTCAACGACGAGCAGCGGGCGCGCTACCTGGCTCCCTACGTCGCCGGCGAGGCGACGTCGGCGATCGCGATCTCCGAGCCGGGAGCGGGAACCGATCCCGCCGCCATGACCACGCGGGCGGTCAGAGAGGGCGACGAATGGGTCGTCAATGGCCGTAAGATCTGGGTGAGCCGGGCGGCCGACGCCGATTTCACGATCCTCATGGCCGTCACCGACAAGACGGCCGGCGCGCGCGGCGGCATCTCGGCGTTCCTGGTCGACAAGGGGACGCCCGGCTTCAACGTGCTGCGCAAGATCCCGATGATCGGCGGCGCGATGACCTACGAGATCGCTCTCGAAGACTGTCGCCTGCCCGCCGCGAAGCTGCTCGGTACGCTCGGGCAAGGATTCGCCCCGATGCAACTGCGCCTCTCCACCCGCCGCCTGCAGATGGCCGTGTGGTCGACCGCGCTCGCGCAACGCGCCGTGGACATGATGTGCGCCTTCGCGCCGCAGCGCTCGACGTTCGGCGTCCCGCTCGCCGAACGGCAGACCATCCAGTGGTGGATCGCGGATGCGGCGACGAAGATTCACGCCTGTCGATTGATGGCCTACGACGCGGCCCTGAAGATCGATCAGCAGCGCGACGTGCGCACCGAGATCTCGATGATCAAGGTGTTCGCCACCGAGATGGCCTGGGACACCATCGACAAGGCCATGCAGACGTTCGGCGCGATGGGCATGACCAAGGAAATGCCGCTGCAGCTGATGGCCTCGCAGGTGCGCACGATGCGCATCTACGACGGTCCATCCGAAGTGCATCGCTGGGTCGTGGCGAGAAATCTGCTCGGCTTGCGGCGCTGAACGGGCGGCTCGGCGAACGGAGGAGGCCCCATGGCGGAAGAACGATATGGCGACGTGAGCGTCGCGCTCAGCGGAAACGTCGCGGAGGTGGAGATCCATCGGCCGCCGCACAACTTCCTCGACGTTCCGCTCATTCGCAGCCTCGCCGACGCGCTCGAGGCCCTCGACGAGACGCCGGCGTGCCGCGCGGTGGTGCTCTGCGCCGAGGGCAAGTCCTTCTGCGGCGGAGCCAATTTCGCCAGCCGCGAGACCGAAGCTCCGTCCGGCACCACGAACCCGCTCTATGCGCAGGCGGTTCGCCTGTTCGCCTGCAAGAAGCCCATCGTGGCCGCCGTGCAGGGCGCGGCGGTCGGCGGCGGGGTGGGGCTCGCGCTCGTCGCGGACTTTCGCGTCGTCTCTCCGGAAGCCCGCTTCGCGGCGAACTTCGTGAAGCTCGGCATCCATCCCGGCTTCGGTCTCACCCACACACTGCCGCGCCTCGTCGGTCAGCAGCGTGCCGCGTTGATGTTCTACACCGGGCGGCGCATCAACGGAGAAGAGGCGGTCGCCTGGGGCCTGGCCGATCTCATCGTCGGCGCGGATCGATTGCGCGCGGTCGCCGGCGAGCTGGCGGCGGAGATCGCCGAAGGGGCGCCCCTCGCGCTCGTCTCGACGCGCGCGACGATGCGCCGTGGGCTCGCGGAAGCGGTAAAGGCCCAGACCGATCACGAGGCGAAGGAGCAGTCCTGGCTGTTCCGCACCGACGACCATCGCGAGGGCGTGAAGGCTGTGGCGGAGCGAAGGCCCGGCAAGTTCACGGGCAAGTAGGGTCCATGCGGATCGCGACCTGGAACGTCAACTCGCTGAAGGCGCGTCTCGAGAAGGTCATGTGGTGGCTCGAGCGGGCGCGGCCGGACGTGCTGCTGATGCAGGAGACCAAGCTCGCCGACGCCGACGCGCCGGCGGACGCGTTCCGCGACGCCGGCTACGAGCTGGCGCACCACGGCGAAGGACGATGGAACGGCGTCGCCATCGCCAGCCGCTGCGGGATCGACGACGTGGTGACGAACTTCGGCGAGCCGCTGCGGCCCGCGCGAGACCGCCGACGTCGGCGACGACGAGCCGCTCGCCGAGGCGCGGATGATCGCGGCCACGTGCGGCGGCGTCCGCGTCGTCAGCGTGTACGCGCCGAACGGGCGCAGTCGTCGGCTCGCCCTTCTACGAGGCCAAGCTCGCCTGGTTCGAGCGCCTCGCGCGCTGGCTCGCCGAGGCGGCGGATCCCGCCGAGCCGCTGGTGCTCGGCGGCGACTTCAACGTCGCGCCCGAGGACATCGACGTGTGGGATCCGCGCGCCTGCCACGGCGGGACGCACGTCTCGCCGCCGGAGCGCGAGGCGTTCGGCAGGCTCTGCCGCTGGGGACTGATCGACGCCTATCGGCTGCACCATCCCGAGCCCGGCCGCTACACCTGGTGGGACTACCGCGCCGGCAACTTCCACAAGAACTTCGGCATGCGCATCGATCACCTGCTGGTGACGCGTCCGGTCGCCGAGCGCACGGTGTGGGCGGAGATCGACCGCGAGGCGCGCAAGGGCAAGCCGATCCCCTCCGACCACGCGCCGCTGGTGATCGACCTCGATGAGCCCGGGCACCCGTTCGACGCCGGCTGGACGTCGGCCGAAGGCCGCATCGCCGCGCGGCGCGCGGGCGCGCGCTGATGGCAGGAGACGACGCGGCCGGCGGGCTTCCCGATCGAGCCGCCGATCGAGCCGATGCTCGCGAAGCTCGCGACCGAGCTGCCGGCGGGCGACGGCTGGCTGTTCGAGCCGAAGTGGGACGGCTTCCGCGCCATCGTGTTCCGCGACCGCGACCGGTTCTACATCCAGAGCCGCGACCTGAAGCCGCTCGACCGCTACTTCCCCGAGCTGGAGCCGATCCTCCGCGCGAGCTTGCCCGCGCGCTGCGTGGTCGACGGCGAGATCGTGATCGCGACCGAGCGACGGGCTCGACTTCGACGCGCTGCAGCTGCGCCTCCACCCGGCGGCGTCGCGCGTCAAGAAGCTCGCCGCCGAGACGCCGGCGTCGTTCGTCGCGTTCGACCTGCTCGCCGACGACGGCCGCGACCTCCGCTCCCGCCCGCAGGCCGAGCGCCGCGCCGCTGCTCGAGCAGGCGCTCGGCGCGCGCGTCGGGCGCGTCCATCTCACGCCCTGCAGTCGCGAGCGGTCGCGTCGCCGAGGAATGGTTCCATCGCTTCGAGGGCGCCGGGCTCGACGGCGTGATCGCCAAGCACGAGAGCACGACCTACCAGCCCGGCAAGCGCGCGATGATCAAGGTCAAGCACGTGCGCACGCGCCGACTGCGTCGTGGCCGGCTTTCGCTGGCACAAGCAGGGTCCGGGCACGCTGGTCGGCTCGCTGCTGCTCGGGCTCTACGACGACGCCGGCGCGCTGCACCACGTCGGCGTGACCTCGTCGTTCACGATGGAGGCCCGCCGCCGTCTCGCGCAGGAGCTGGCGCCGCTGCGGAAGGACGCGCTCGCGGCGCATCCCTGGCGGGACTGGGCGGAATCGGCCGACGGCGGCGTCCGCATGCCGGGCGGCCAGAGCCGCTGGAGCGCGGGCAAGGACCTCTCGTGGGAGCCGCTGCGCATCGAGCGCGTGTGCGAGGTGAAGTACGATCACCTGCAGGGCGATCGCTTCCGCCACGCGGCCGTCTTCCTGCGCTGGCGTCCCGACAAGCGGCCCGCCGACTGCCGCTACGACCAGCTCGAGGTCACTCCGCCCGCCGAGCTCGCCGAGATCTTCCGCGCTCCGGCGTAGCGCCGCGCCCACGGATCGTAGTCGGGATCGAGCGGCTCCTGGGCGGCCGCAGCGCCTCCGGGACGTGCTCGAGGTTCACGCGCACGCGCGTCCACGTCGAGGAGCGCCCGCGCATCGCGTCGACCAGGACGTCGGCCGGCTCGAGGTGCGCGGCGGCCCCGGGATGGCGCGCCTTCCAGCGCTCGAGCCCGGCGAGCGCGTCGTCCTTCTTCGCGGCGCGGCCGATCTCGATCAGCGGCTTCGTCGGCACGCGGCGGCCGCTCGCCTTCGCCTGCTCTCGTCTGTCGCGACGGGCTGACGCGCGGCGGCTCGCCGGCCTGCTTCGCGTAGTGCGGCGGCCAGGGCGCGTCGCCGAGGCCCGCCGCTTCCTGCGCGCGCCGACAGCTCGAGCAGCGCGTCGAGCGAGCACGGGCTCTCGTCGATTGCCGCGTGCCGGTCGCCGATGGCGGCGAAGCGCGCCGGCATGGTGCGCAGCGTGAAGTCCTCCGGCGCGCACGCGAAGAGCTCGTCCCAGGTCACGGGCGCCGACACCCGCGCGTCGGGCTTGGGGCGCACCGAGTAGGCGCCGGCGACCGTGCGGTCCTTGGCGTTCTGGTTGTAGTCGAGGAAGACGCCGTGGCGCTCCTCCTTCCACCACTTGCTGGTGGCGAGGTCGGGCGCGCGCCGCTCGACCTCGCGCGCGAGCGCCAGCGCGGCGCGCCGCACCTGCGTGAACGACCAGCGGGGATGGATGCGCACGTTGACGTGGATGCCGCGCGAGCCCGACGTCTTCGGCCAGCCGACCAGGCCGAAGTCGGCGAGCACCTCCCGGACGACGCCGGCGACGTCCTGGAGCTCCGACCACTCGATGCCCGGCATGCGGGTCGAGGTCGATGCGCAGCTCGTCGGGGTGCTCGAGGTCCTCGGCGCGCACCGGGTGCGGGTGGAGCTCGAGGCAGCCGAGGTTCGCCATCCAGGCCAGCGCGGCGGCGTCGCGCGGCACGACTTCCTCCGCCGCGCGGCCCGACGGAAAGCGCAGCGCGACGACCTCGATCCAGGGCGGCCGCGAGGCGGGCGCGCGCTTCTGGTAGAAGAAGTCGCCCTGGATGCCGTCGGCGTAGCGCACCAGGACGTTCGGCCGGCCGCCCGCTCCGCGCAGCGCGCCCTCGGCGACGGCCAGGTAGTAGCGCACGACGTCGAGCTTGGTGATGCCGGCCTCCGGGAAGTAGACCTTGCTCCGGGTTCGAGATCGCGACCTCGCGGCCGGCGACGTCGAGCACGACCTGTTCGCCCTTGCTCGCCACGGCTGAAGTATACGACCGCCGTCGTCGCGACTCACGGGCCACGAGTTTGACAACGCCGTCGCCCGCCGGATACGGCCCGAGCCGACGGGAGGTGAGCCATGGCGTACTGGGATGTGCAAGAACGCGGGGGGATCGTCGTCGCCGCGCACGACAATCCGCCGATGAACTACCTCGTCGCGGGCGGAACGGCCGAGCTCGCCAAGCTGATCGAGAGCTGGCGTCGGCCGGAGGTGCGCGTCGTGGTGATCACGGGCGCGCCGAAAGACAAGTACATCACGCACTACAGCGTCGAGGAGCTCGTGCAGTCGGGTGACGACCCGGAGCGCTTGCGGCAGTCGGCTCACGGACTGATCTTCGGCTATCACGCGCTCTTGCGCTCGCTCGCGTACCTCGACAAGCCCGTCATCGCCGCGATGACCGGCGATACGATGGGCGCCGGGCTCGAGCTGTCACTCAACTGCGACATCCGCATCGCGCAGCGAGGGGACTTCCGCATCGGCTTTCCGGAAGTGGCGCTCGGCATCCTGACCGGCACCGGCTCTCAGCTGCTGGCGCGGATGATCGGCCTCGGGCGCGCGCTCGACTTTCTGCTGCGGAGCCGCGTCGTCACGCCCGAGGGCGCCCTCGAGCTCGGCATCGTCAACGAGCTCGCCGACGACGCGCGGGCCCGGGCGATGGAGGTCGCCGAGGGCTTGGCGAGGCTTTCGACGGTCTCGGTGATCGCCGCCAAGCGCTCGATCGTGCGCGGCGCGAACCTGCCGATCGAAGAAGGGCTCCGCATCGAGGGAGAGGAGTGGCTGAAGACGATCGTCACGCCGGAGGCGATGAGGCTCATGCGGGATTACGTCGCCACGCCCTTCGAGAAGCGCCGCGAGTGGCTGCGCACGCACAGCGTGCCGCCGGTTGCCAAGAACGCGACGGGAGCTTAAGTGATAGGATCATGCGGAAGACTCTCCACATCGCCACGCTCGTACTCGCGGCCTTTCTCCTGCTTCGCGCTCATCCGGTCGAAGCCGACCCGCAGGTCGTGCACGTCTACAAGTCGCCGACCTGCGGTTGCTGCCAGAAGTGGGTCGACCACGTGCGCAGCCAGGGCTACACGGTCACGGTCGAGAACGTTCCAGACGTGAATCCGGTGAAACGCAACCTCGGCGTCCCGTCCGGCACGCAGTCGTGCCACACCGCGGTCGTGGGCAACTACTTCGTCGAGGGGCACGTGCCCGCGGAGGACATCGCCCGCCTGCTCGCCGAGCATCCGGACATCGCCGGCCTGGCGGTTCCCGGGATGCCGATCGGATCGCCAGGGATGGAAGGTCCGAACGCGCAACCCTACAAGGTGCTCGCCGTGCACAAGGACGGCAAGCTCGATGTGTTCGCCGACCACCGGCCGTAGCCTGCGCCGGGAGGATCAACCCTTCAGAACTTCTCCTTGAACGGGCGAACCTCCAGCTCCATCGTCCAAGCGCTGCGATCCTGGTGCGCGAGATGCCAGTAGGTCTCGGCAATGGCGTCGGGGTCGAGCATGTCCTCCTTCTTCAGGGGCAGACGTCGACCCGGGATGTCGATCGAGCCGTCGACGTTGATCCACGCGACGTGGATCCCCTTGGGGCCGAGATCGCGCGCCAGCGATTGCGCCAGGCCACGCATGGCGAACTTGGCCGGGCCGAACGCGACGGATCGCGATCCCGCCTTCACCCCCGCGGTCGCGCCGGTGAACAGCATGACTCCGCGCCCGCGTGAAATCATCTCGGCGGCGCACAGCGATGCACAGAGGAAGGCCCCGAACGCGTTGACCCGCCAACTGTCCTCGAACTGTTCCGGCGTGATCTCCGTGACGGTGCCGAACTCGCCGCTCCCCGCGTTGTAGATCAACAGCTCGGGCGGGCCGAGCCGCTCGCGAATCGATCGGAACGCCGCCTCGACCTGTCCTCGGTCTCCGATGTCGGCGGGCACTTCGAGGGCAACGCCTCCCGCCTCGCGGATCTCGCCGGCGACCGAGCGCAGGAAGTCCCCGCCGCGCGCGTTGATCGCGACCGCATACTCCTTGGCGAACCGCCGCGCGAGCGAGGCTCCCAGTCCCGGCCCTACGCCGGTTACTACCGCGACCCGTGATGGCTTCGATTCAGGCATGACGCTCCTCCTCGAGCTTGCTTCATCACATCACGCGAGCTGATAGAAGACGTGCGAAGGCGCGGCCGACAGGGGACGACGTCGCACCTTGACGGCCGCTTCCTGCGAGTCTTAAGGAGCGCTAGATGCGAGCAAAAGGGGGGAAGCCTTGAGGCCAGACATCGCAGATCTCGTGATCGCAGCCGACGCCACGCGTGAGCGCCGGCGCGCGATGCTCGCCGCCGTGGCGGCGATCATCCTCGTCATCGTCGGATTCTCCGCCTGCTCCGCGCCCTCGGGCGCCGCTCGCAGCGGGCTCGCGACGGGCACCTCGCCGATCGTCGCCACCATTCCGCTCAGCAACTACGGCACGGACGTGGCGGTGCGTCGGGATGGCGCGCGCGCCTACGTGCCGCTTCAGACCGGCAGTGTCCTCTCCGTCGACCTGGCCGGCAGGCAAGTCGCCAGCACGATCACGACCGACGGGCGACCTTACGCGATCGCTCTCAGCTCCGACGGCACGCGCGGCTACGTGACGGACTTGACCGCCGAGTCTTTCTTCGTGCTCGACACGCGCAACGACAGCCTCGTCGCGACCATCTCGCTCGGGGCGCTCGCGCGTCCGATTCGTACCCCGGCGGTCGCGGTCAGCCGCGACGGGCGATGGGCGTACGTCACCAACGCCACGGTCATGGACGATTACCTCCTCGTCATCGACACCGCGACAAACACCGTGGCAAGCAAGCACGGGCTCGACGTTCATCCGGTGGGGGTCGCCGCGAGCCCGGACGGACAGCGGGTGTACGTCGCCGGGTGCAAGCTCGCCTGCGTCGATGGGACGCTTTTGGTTCTCGACGCCGCGAGCGCCAGCGTCATCTCGAGGATCGCGCTGCCGGCCGCTCCCGTCGGCATCGCCCTGACCCCCGACGGCTCTCGTGCGTACACCCCGACCGGAATTGCGGCGACGGTCCAGGCAGTCGATCTCGCCTCCGGCACGGTGACGAGCATCCCTGTCGATGCCGAGGCCCTCGGCATCGACGTCGACCCGAGCGGCGCCTTCGTCTACGTGACCTGCTACGGCGCGGCCAGCGTCTCCGTCATCGGCACCCGCATCAACACGGTGATCACGACGATCCCCGTGCCGAATGAGCCGCGCGCGATCGCCGTCAGCCCCGACGGCCGGTTCGCTTACGTGACGCACTCTTCACCGATCTGCTCCGTGATCGACCTGCGCCGTGTCGAGGGAGTCCCCAGCGGCTGATCTGACTGTCACATCCGCGCGAAGGAGGTCCCCATGCTGGAATGCATCATCACCGAGACCAAGGACATCGAGCCCGTCGCAGGCCGGCGATGGTCGTGACCAGTACGCTGACCCAAACCACCCGTTGCTGCCGTCGGTGAGTCTCCGCCTCGGCTTGGGTGACGATCTGGAGCATGTCGCGGCGGGCGCCATCGAGAGTCCGATTGAAGTCGTCGCGCAGCTCGTCGAGCGAGGCCAGTAGCGGGCGAACCTGGGCGTCGTCGCGTCGCTCGAGAGCTTCGAGGAGCTTCGAGGCCAGTACCTCATATCGGCCGCGGTGCTCAGCTCCCCGAGCCGGGTGTCCAGTCTGGCCACCGCGACGACGTCGTCGTAGCCGCCCGGCCGCTCGAGTCGCTTGGCGAGCTTGGTCCGGGCAAGCGCGATCCCTTCCTCGCCTTGCCGGCCGAGCTCGGCGAACTGCTCGCGCAACGCTTGGCGGCGCTCGGGGGCGGCCGCCGTGTCGGTAGAGGCGATTACCAGCCTGCGCAGCGCGAGAGCGCGCTCTACGGACCGCACGTTGGCTCGCGCGATGGCGGCGTAACTCGGCAGGTACGTATCCGCGAAGAACGCGAGCTCGTTGCCCAAGTCGCGCGACATGCGGACCATCGACAGCGTCGCGCCCGCCATGATCACGAGAAGGCCGGCGGCGATCGCGAAGATCTTGAAGCCGATGGTGTACCGCACCATCCAGTGCCCCGCCGGGTCCACGGTTCCGGTTCCCGGCCGGGGCAAAGACGCCGCAGCACGCAGGTCGGGGCCCTCAAGCGGCAGGCGGGATCGGTCTTCCATGCAGAGTACGGACAGCCTGCGAGAACCTGATGGAACGGAGCCGTGACTACGTCAACCGCTCGGGCGACTGCAATGGGGCCGAACTGTCATCATCGGTGGTGGGAGCCACCAGGATCGAGTGCGCTTCGCAGCGCCGTGACGAGCTTGTTGGAGTCGGCGACCGCCCGCGCCGTGCCGAAGATGTGAAAGTCGGGTCGCACGAGCGCCGCGGCGATCCCGTGCTCGGCGAACCAGCGCCCGTAGCTCCCCTTCACGTCTCGAATCGCACCCGCCGGCGTGAGGTGAGCAACGAAGCCGCCGATCGATGCGAAGTAGGCGGCCAGCTCTGGACCAAGGGCAGTCGTCGGGTCGCCGACCGTGCTCATCAGGGCGAAGCCGCGTCCGACGACGTCGTCGAACCGGCCCATCTTTCCCGGTCTGCACTTCTCCTTGAACGAAGAGATGCCCGGCCAGCGGGTCGCCCTCGAGAAAGCACACCCGGACCGATCGCCGGCGTCGGCATCGGCGGCGTGAGCCCCTTCTCCCGAGCCGCGGCGATCATCGCGGTGTCGCGCGCGCGCGCCTCCTCGGGGTCGGCGACGCAGATCACCTTGCCGAGCGCGATCGAGAAATCCACCACCTGCCTCACCTGCGGGATCCGCTCCGAGGCGTAGGTGTCGAGCAACGCGTCGGCAGCTTTGCCGCCGAGCACGAGGTCCAGCTTCCAGGCGAGGTTGGCGGCGTCGCGAATCCCGGAGCACATGCCCTGGCCCGCGAACGGAGGCATCTGATGAGCGGCGTCGCCCGCGATGAAGATCCGTCCCTTGCGCCACACGTCCGCCCAGCGCGCCTGGAACGTGTACACCGCGTGGCGCTCGAGCGACGCGTTGGCCGGCGTGAGGTTCCACGGCTCGAGAAGACGCCACGCGGTGGCCTCGTTGTTGAGCTCTTCGATCGTCTCGCCGGGCAGGCGCATGAACTCCCAGCGCCGGCGCCCCGGGCCCCCCGAGACGAACGTGGTCGGCCGCGCGGGATCGCAGAGCTGTCCGTTCACCGGCTCCCAGACGCGTTGCTCGTGCGGCGTCAGGTCGACGATCAGCCAGTCGAAGAAGAACCCGAGGTCGGTGAACGTCACTCCGAGCCGCTCGCGGACGAAGCTGTTGGCGCCGTCGCAGCCGACGGCGTAGCGCGCGCGGACCTCGTGGCGCTCGCCGTCCGCGCTCATCACCGTGAGATCGACGCCGTCTTCGACGCTTCGATTCCGACGACCTCGTGGCCGCGATGGATCTCCACGCCCGGCAGAGCGTCGCGCCCGCGCGTCGAGCGCACGCTCGAGCTCCGGCTGTGCGAACATGTTCGCTTCCGGCCAACCGGAGACGCCCATCTCCTTGCTGCCGATCAGCAGCAGCGTTTCGCCCGCGGCGTTCTTCCACTCGTAGACGTCGGCGGGCTCGCTGAGGCGCGGCAGGTCGTCACCGAGGCCCGGCGCCCTGCAGGATCCGAGCGACCTCGTGGTCGAAGTGCACCGCGCGCGGCAGCGGATACGGCGTCGGCTGCTTCTCGAACACGCCGACCTTCCAGCCGCGCTGGCCGAGGAGGATGGCGAGCAGCTGTCCGACGGGGCCATAGCCGACGAGCGCGACGTCGGAGCTCTTTGCGCATGGAATCCTCTCAGCGGCCGGAGTGCTCCGCGGCCATCAGCTCGGCGAGATCGTCGGGAGCCATGCGAGCCTTCGAAGTACAGACCGCGACAACAGGCGTCAATTCCGAAACGGCTCGACGTCTTCTCGGGCTTGATCGAGCCGCAGCGCCGGGTGCAGATCTCGAGAGCAAGAGATTGATTGACTTGCTCCCCTCTAGTGCGAGAAATTTGCCCCTCGCTCAGGTCGATCGGTACAGGGAGGCGAACCATGGGCGCTTCGACACAGGCAAAAAGACAGGCAGAAAGCACGCACGTCCGGGTCCTCGACGGTGCGTCGAAAGCGGGATGGTGCGATTGCGCGCCGGGAATCCAGGTGAAGGTCCTCGCCATCGACCCGGTCAAGCACAGTGTCGAATACCTCGCCCGCACACCACCGGGACACAGCACAGGCCTGCATCGGCACCACGCCGAAGCCTACATCTTCGTGGTGGAAGGCAGCGTCACGAACGTCACCACGGGCTGCGAGTACCGCGCGGGTGATTTGTACTATCAGCCGGTCGGCGACGGGCACGAGGAGGTCACCGGACCGAACGGCGCGATGGCCTACGTCTCGCAGCGCGGCGACCGAGACCTGATGGCCGAGTTCCTGAACGACAATGGCGAAGTGATCGACAACTACAATCTGTCGGACTTCGCCAAGATGTTGGTCTGAGCCCTACGCTCGTGCCGGGCGCGAGGTTGGCGCTGGTGCGCCCGTCAACGCGAGCGGCGTTCCGCGCGGGGGTGGTGAAGCGGTGGCTCGAGGTCTTCGCGCTGTCGCTGATCGTCCTCGGATGGTCTTCGCCGTCGTCGTCGGCGACGTCGGGTGAATTCGAGGACCTCCAGTGGATGCTCACGAAGTATGCGGTGGATGGCCGGCTGAAGGAGGTGCCGGCATCGGCCAAGTTCTACGCGGAGTTTCGCAACGGCACGCTGAGCGGTAGGGCGGTCAATACCTTCAGCGCCTCCTACAAGATCGAGAGCGACGGCCGACTGACGATCGGCAAGATGGCCGCGACCCTGATGGCCGGTCCGCCCGAGCTGCAGGAGATCGAGACCGCGTATTTTGCTGCGCTTGCGAAGGTCGCATCCTACGCATCGGATGGTTCGACCCTGACGCTCCACGAGCCCGGCGGAGCTCCGATCCTCGTCTTCTCCAGGAGTAAGGTCGGCCTCGTCGGCGCATGGAAGGTGACCTCCTACAACAACGGGATGCGGGCCGTCGTCGGGGTCATCTCGACGACGACGATCACCATGAGCTTCGCAGAGAACGGCAGGGTCGAAGGCGACGCGGGAGTCAATCGATACCACGCCGAGTACACGACGAGCGGGACGAATGGGATCGCCATCGGACCAGTCGTGACCACCAGGATGGCGGGCCCGCCCGCAGCGACGGAGCAGGAACAGAAGTTCCTCCGCGCATTGCCGGCGTCGAAGGTCTATCAGCTCCGCGGCGAGACACTCGAGTTACGCGACGAGTCGGGGGCTCTTCAGGTGATCGCCGAGCGCGCGGCCGAAGAGGCGCCGCAGAACTGAAGCTCTGACCTCCAGCATGGCCGTCGATGCCGACGACATCGAGCCCGCGATCGAGGCGGTGCTCGAGCGCACGCTGCGGAAGCGTGCGCAGGGACCATATTCGGCGCGCAGCTACCGGCAGGTGCGCGAGGGGCTGGAACGCCTCTTTCTGGCCCAAGGCTACCGCGCCGTCGCGATCACGGACCTCCGTCGCCTCGCCGGCGGCGCGTCGAAGGAAATGTTCTGCTTCTCGCTCCGTCACGACGCCGTCGAGATGCCCGAGCGTTTGGTGCTTCGCATGGATCCTCTCGAAAGCATCATCGAGACGAGTCGCCGGCGGGAGGCCGAGATCGTCCGCGCGATGCGCGGAACCGTGCCGGTGCCGGAAGTGCGCTACCTCGATCACGAAGGCGAGTTCCTAGGCGGTTCCGGCGTCATCACCTCCTTCGTCCCCGGGGTCACCAAGCCGCCGTCCGAGGGCGGCACGGCCGTGACCGGCCTCGGCACCGACTACGGCGCGAGCGCTGCCCGGATCGCGCCGCAGTTCCTGAAGAACCTGGTGGCGATCCACGATTTCGATTGGCGGGCGGCGAACCTTCCGAGCTTCGCGGCTCCCGCCGCGCACTCGAGACAGGCGGCGCTCTGGCAGGCCAACTGGTACCTCCGGATCTGGGAACAGGACGCGTTGGAATCGCTCCCGCTGGCCAGCTTGATGCGTCGCTGGCTCAGGGAGGAGGCGCCGGAATGCAGAGACCTCTGCTTGGTCCACGCCGACTACCGGATGGGCAACTTCATGTTCGACGAACGGAGCGGCGAGATGACCGCAGTGCTCGACTGGGAGCTCGCGCACATCGGCGACTTTCATGAGGACGTCGCCTATGTGACGCAGAAGCTCTTCGGCCTGGTGAACGAGAAGGGCGAGTTCTTGTGCTGCGGGCTCTTCCATCGCGAGGAATTCCTTGCCCGCTACCAGGAGCTTTCGGGTCGTACGATCGACCCGCAGACGCTGCGCTACTACGAGGTCCTCAATGCATGGAAATCGGTGGTGCACACCTTCGCGACCTGCGTGCGCGTCGCCAAGGAGGGCAACAATCACCAGGACATTCTGCTGAGCTGGCTGGCCTCGGTGGGTCACGTCTTCGCCGCCGAGATCGCCGGTTATCTGAGCGGGAGGAGATTCGTATGATGCCAAGCATCGAGCTTCGCTTACAGTCCATGGCGAAGGCCATCGCCGACGTGATCCTGCCGGCGATCGCGCCCGAGGAGGCGCTGGCGCGCGAGCAGGCTCAACTGCTGGCGGCCCAACTCGGGATGATCGCGGAGCACTGGCGAAAGGCGGCGGAGTACGATGCGCTCGGACTGCGCGAGATCTCGGCGCTCGCCGAGCGCCTTTGCGTCGTCGCGGCCGGCGGGGCCGAGACCCGGGCGGCTGCAAAGGCGCTCGCGGTCCTTCTGCACGAGCGCAAAGCACGCGCGAGCGGTGCGATCGACGAAGAACGCGCGGCCATCGCGAGCGCGATCGATCGACTGATCCGCGCGAGCGGCATCGACGGCGACGAGGCGTTCCAGCAGGCGTCGTGCGAGGCGATCCTCGAATATTCGGCGCTGGAAGCGTGGCGAGGGCGGGTGTGGTTCGCGGATTGCGGCATGGATCCGGAACGGGCAAGTCTACCGAAGATCGACGACATGCTGGCAAAGGCGACCGGCGCGGCGCGACGCGACAGGGAGATTCCATGATTCGAGCCGAAGACGTCCGATTCCACGTTCCGAATGACATCCAGTACGACTGGGCGGAGACGAGCTTCTTCTCGATCTATCTGCCCGAGGCGAACGTCACCGCGTGGACGTATCTCGTCGCACGCAAAGGCGTGGGAGCCATCGTGTGCGACGTCGAGGCGATCGACAAGATCGGACGGATGTCGCTCGACGCCGTCTATATGGACTTCCAGCAGCATCTGCTGGTCCCCGAGCGCTTCGAAGCCTTCACGTTGCCGAACGGCTTCTCGTTGAAGGCGATGAACGAGCCCCGCGACTATCAGATCGACTATGTCGGAGTCGGAGACACCGCGCTTCACTGGACGGTCAAGGGCCTGATGGAGCCGTTCGACATCCACGACCCGGCGATGGACCCGCTCGCCTCGCACGATCCGAGCGCCAGCGGCTTCGGCGCGGCGTACGCGAACCACTTCGACATGACGGCTCACGTGGTCGGCACGGCGACGATTCGCGGCAAGCGCTACGACGTCGACTGCGTCACCACCATGGATCACAGCTGGGGCCCGCGGAACGAGCGCGGCTTGCGCCCGATGGGCTGGATCAACGGAAACTTCGGAAAGGACCTCGCCTTTCAAACGATCTGGTCCTTCGATCCCCTGGTGTCGGGCTGGAAGCAGTTCCAGCTCGCTCACGGCTACGTGCTGGTCGAAGGCGAAGTGCGCGGGCTCACGTCCGGCCAGATCCGAGCCGCTCGGCAAGGGCCCTATCCCTCGGGATACGAGACGCGACTCGTCGACAAGGCGGGCCGGGAGTATTGGTTCACGGGCCACACCGTCGCCCAGCATCCGTGGGCCTGCTACAGCAACAGCCTCGCCGTCTTCACGACGACTCGCTGGAACCACCGCGGACGCGAGGGCTTCGGCCTTGCCCAGGAGAACTGGCCGCTCGACATGCTGACCGGGCGCAGGCTCGGTTGACGGGAGCCCGGCCGAGAGCGCTTACTCGGTCACTTCTTCGGAGCTGCTTCCACGGCGATGGCCAGCGCGCGAGAGTAGGTGATCTGCACCTGATCGCCGACGCTGACGACGTCGAGCTTCTTCGGGTCCTTGACCTTGATGGTGACTTTGTTGCCCTCGGGTCCCTTCAGAGTGACCTTCGAGGCCGGCTTGTCGATCGCTTCGATCGTCGCCGCGAACGTCGTGGCTTCCGCCACGCCCGCGCCCGGCTTCTCACCCAGCTTCGCCCTTTCGCTCGCCGTGGCACTCGCGGGGGGAGGCATGTCCGTACCCGCTTTGAACACATCGTAGGCGATCGCCTCGTAGTACGTCGCCACGACCAGGTCGCCCTTCTTGACCTGCGCCAGGTTCCTCACCTTCTTGGGGACCGCGAGCTCGGTGACCTCCCCCTTCTCGTCCTTCAGCGTGACGAGCCGCTTCTCGAGGTCGATCGCCTCGACCGTCGCCGTGACCTTGACGCTTCCACCGACCTTCCCGCTGGTGATGGGAGCCGGTGCAGCTTCTTCGGCGGCGATCGCCTGCGGCGCGAAGCCGGCGAGTGTGGCGGCGATGGCGGCGAGTGTCAGGCTTCTGGCAATCAGCGTCTTCATTCCTTCCTCCGTATTCCTTGTGTGCGATCGGTCGCGAGGATGCGCTATACCCGGCTTTGCTCCGCGAATCGATAGTGCGACGAAAGGAGAGATTGCCGTGGCGCCCGAGCTGATCCTCCACCACTACGACTTCTCGTGCTTCTCGGAGAAGGTGCGCTTGGTGCTCGGCATGAAGGCTCTCTCCTGGCGCTCGGTGTCGATTCCGTCGACCTTGCCGAAGCCGGACTACCTGCCGCTCACCGGAGGCTACCGCCGTGCGCCCGCTCTGCAGATCGGCGCAGACGTGTTCTGCGACTCCGTGCGCATCGTCGAGGAGCTGGAGGAGCGATTCCCGCAGCCCTCGATCTATGCCGGTCCGAATCATCGCGAGCAACGGGCCTTTGCGGCGGCGCTCCAAGCATGGACGGACTCCACGCTGCTGCGCTGTACGATCAATTACGTCTCCTGCCTGCATGCCGACGCCCCGCGGTTCACTCCGGAATTTTTGGCGGATCGGGCTGCGTTGTTCGGCAAGTCGGTGGTCGGGCTGAAGGGGCGCGAGACCGCGATGGAGTATCTCGCGCAGCTGCGCCCGCAGCTCGAATGGATTCGCGACGTGCTGAGCGACGGACGGCTCTACATCGCGGGCGAGAGCATGTCCGTTGCAGACTGTGCGGTCTATCACGCGCTCTGGATCATGGATCAGCTCGCCTACGAGCGGGTCCCGTTGATTCCTCCACCGATCCGCGACTGGATGGATCGAATCGCCGCCCGCGGACACGGATCGGCTTCGCCGATGACCGCTCTCGAGGCTTTGGCCGTCGCGGCGGCGGCTGACCCGCTGCCTGCTCCGCCGAGTCGGCCCCTCGAAGGAGATCCCGCGGTGGGCACCGAGGTGCTGATCACGCCGGCGGATACCGGGCGGGCCAACCCGAGCTCCGGCACGTTGTCCTACATCGACGCGACGCGCGCCGGTCTCTTGCATCGGAATGATCGTGTCGGCGTCGTGGCCGTACACTTTCCCCGTTTCCGGTACGAGGTGCGCTCGGTCGCCGGCCTCTAGGTCACGATCCGTCACCACCACGCCCACGCACGGCCGGGGCGGCGTACCATTGGTCCTTCGGTACCACCTTGGGCTGCGACGGATCGGTCTCGTATCCCGGAGTCATGATCTGCACGCCGTACTCGTTGAACGCGTCGAGGATGTTGCGGTGCAGCGCCGTGTAGAGCGGCATCATCTCGTGCGCGTCGCGGATGTAGGCGTTGACCTCGTAGTCGACGGCGAAATCCCCGAGCTTGCGCTGCAGCACGAACGGCGCCGGCTCCTTCAGCAGGCCGGGCGTGCGCTCGACCGCCATCAGCAGCATGGCCTCGACTTGCCGCCAGGGGACCTCGTAGCCGATGCCGACCGAGGTGTGGAGAATCAGCCCTTGCTCCTTTGCCAGCGAGCTGTAGTTGACGATCTCGTTGTTGAGGATCTGCGAGTTCGGGACGATCACCTCTTCGTTCTTGAGCGAGCGCAGGTGCGTGACCTGGAGCCGCATCTCGATCACGTCGCCGATCGTCTCGCCGATCTTGATGCGGTCGCCGAGCTTGAAGGCGCGCCGGTAGGTCATCGTGTATCCGGCGACGAGGTTGGAGATCGCGGAGGACGACCCGAGCGAGAAGACTACGCCGAGGAGAAGCGATACGCCCTTGAAGGCGGCCGACTGCGAGCCGGGGATGTAGGGATATGCGACGATCAATCCCAACGCGACGATCGCCAGGCGCGCGAGCTTGTAGGTGGGCACAGCCCATTCCGGGTCGAATTTTCCGAGAGTGACGGCCCGGCGCCCGACCGCGTCGAAGAAGAGGTGCACCATCCGCAGCGCGAAGCGGACGATGACGAAGAGCACGGCGAGGAAGATGAAGTTGGGAATGTTGGTGACGAGCGCCCAGCCGAGGCCGCTCAAGGGAGCGAACACGGCGTGCCCGAGGCCGCAGCGCGTAGCCGCGCGTCCACGGGAAGAGGCCGAGCACGTAGTGGAGGTAGAAGAACGCCGACGCCCGAGATCACCAGCGCGGTGAGCGCCCGCAGCAAGGCGCGCACTCCGCCCCAGATGTGCTCGGCGCGGACGAGCTCGAACGACTGGATCTCGAGCGACTTGATGCGGCTGCCGAAGTGCCGATCGACGAACAAGCGAAGACGGCGCGCGAGCCAGAGCACGAGGCCGACGGCGACGAGGGCCGCGGCGGTGGCGGCGAGCGCGCGCAGCGCGCCTTGCAGCAAGCGCTCGGGCGCGCGTGCGCCGCGATACTCCTCGATCGCTCGAGCGATGCGACTGCGGTGGGTATCGGCCAGAGCTCGCAGGCTCACGTGCTCCAGCGCGGCATCCGCATCGACGAGAGTGACCGCGGTGCGGTCGCCGGCGGCGATCTTGAGGTACTCCCCGGCCTCGACCACCTGCAGGTTCTCGGGCCGCAAGTCCGGATCGTTAGCGAGGCCGACGATGTTCGCCGCCACGCGTGCGGCGCGGTCGGGGGCCGGCAGGGACGAGATGCCGCGGAGCCGGAACAGCACGTTTCCATCGATCTCGACCGGCGCGGTGACCTCGACGTCGGCGAGGGACTCGTCGGCGCTCTTGGCGAAGGCCGTGGAGGAAGCGACGGAGACGATCAGCAAGAGGCCGAACGACGCCGCACGCAAGCGTCCGTAGCGGGCTCGCCCCGAGTGCTTCATGGGCCTAGGCGGGGCTCGATACGCAGGCGTACGCCGTGGACCGCCGCGGGATCGATCTCCCACTGAGCGGGATCGGCGGCGGATCGCTGCAGAGAGATTCCCTTCGCACGCAGCGCGCTCGCCGTCGCTTCGGGAGCGGACGACTCGAGCACGAGGGCGTACATGCCCTCGCCGTGACCGCGGAGAAACGCCGCGAGCTCCCGTCCGGAGCTCCCGCGGTGGTCGAGTGGGGACCTGAGCTCGATCGTGCCGCCGCTGGCGGGAGTACACAGAGCGATGCGCACGCCGCGCGCGGCGTCCGCGCCTTGCACGCGCGTGGAGAGTCCGAAACGGTCGCGGTACACGACGACCGCATCATCGAGGTCTCGCACCGCGAGGATCACGCGGCCAATCCCGCTGAGGTGGGCGAGACTCTCTCGATTCGATCCCAAGCCCTGCTCGAGCTCACGCTCGAGGTCGGCCACCATCGCGGACGGATAGATGCGGATGAGAACGCCGTGGGTGTTCTTCGGGTGGAAGTCGCGGCCTCCCGCGTCCTGCATGAGCGGCATCGCTTCGAGCCCACGCGCGGCGAGCGCCTCCGCTTCGGCGTTCGGGTCCGGCGCGTAGAGCATGAGCGCGAACAGTCCCTCGCCGCGACGCTCGAGAAAGCGGATCAGGCTTCCGCTGTGCGATCGCGCCGGATCCTCGGGGGACATCAGCTCGATGTGCGAGCCGCCCGCCGGCACGCACAGCGCCATGCGAATCCCCAGAGACCGGCGTACCCAGTCGAATTCGTGGACCGGCATGCCGAGCACGTCGCGGAAGGTGGCGATCGCACGGTCCATGTCGCGGACGGCGACGGCGATGCGGGGCATGCCGGTGATCATGAAGTGGCCATACAACTGTGCCGCATGGCGATCAACGAAGGTCCCCGGACGCGGATCGACCTCACAGGAGCAGCACCGTCCCGAGCCCGAGCAACAGGCCGACGCTGGCGACGTCGGTCACCGTGGTGAGGAAGATGCCGGAAGCGTTTGCCGGGTCCGCTCCGATGCGCTTCATCGAGAGCGGTACCAGCACACCGGTGATGCCGCTCGCCGCGCAGCTGCCGATCATCGCCAGGAGCACGATGAGGCCGAGCAGCGCCGGCGAAGCGTGGCCCTGGACGATGGCGAAGGCGATCATGGCGACCGCCGCGCTGAGGCCCGTACCGGCGCCGTTCAGCAGCCCGAGCCAGGCTTCCTTGCCGGCCAGCCCGCGCATGCCCTGGCCGTCCTCGCCGAGCGTGATGCCGCGCAGCGTGACCGCCAGCGCCTGCGTGCCGGTGTTCGCCGCCTGCCCGATCAGCACGGGGAGAAAGACGGCGAGCGCGACGGCCTGCTGGATCGTGTGCTCGAAGTAACCGACCACCGCAGCTGCGGAGAACGCCGTCAGCAGGTTGAACTGCAGCCACGGATGGCGGAAGCGAAAGCTCCGCCGCCAGGGTGTGGTCAGCCGCTCTTCCTTCTCGACACCGACGAGCGATCCGACCTGTGCGCTGATCTCGATCGCTTGCTGCTCGAACAGCGTCTGGCCGCGCACGGCGCCGACGAGCCGCCCTTCGGCGTCGCACACCGGATACACCGGGTAATGCAGGGCGAGCACCTCCCGCATCGCATCGAGCAGGGGAGTGTCCGGCCGAAGGAAGAAGGGCTCGCGGAGCATGATGCTCTCGACGCGCGCGCTCTCGTCGGCGAAGAAGAGATCGCGAAACACGAGGACGCCGAGAAGCCGTCGTGTCGCGTCGACCACCCACGCGTAGGAGACGAGCGCGCGCGAGACGACGGCACGGAGCTGCTCCCGAGCTGCTCGCACGGTGACGTCGGGGGCGAGCATCGCGCGCGGCGGCTCCATCAGGCGTCCGATCGATTCTTCGGGGAAGGAAGCATTCGCCTTCCACTGATCGCGGTTCTCCTCCGGCACGAGAGCGAGGAGCCGGCTCCGTCGTTCCGCGGGGAGGGCATCGAGAAGGCGGACCGTGAGCGGTGGGTGCAGCAGGGTCAACAGCTCCGCCACATCCTCATCGCGCTCGCCTTCGAGGACTTTCAGGGCTTCGTCGACGCTGCGTTGCATGCATTGACGGTCGAGCTCGGTGACGTGAGCTGCCGGTGAAGTCACGCTGCGGGTCCGTATGGGCGATGGTTGCATTGTCGTTCCCCTGTTTTGCGCCGCCGCCGAAGCGGCGTCCGGTGAGGGCGACGGCTCGCTCAGACGTGCGCGGCCGCGAGCTTCTCCGGGTGCGAATCGACCAGCGTCGTCTGCAGCGCCTCGCGCAGCAAAGCGCGCGGCTCGGGCTCGCGCAATGCCGTCAGGTGGCTGGCGGCGCCCCAGGCGATCCGCGGCCGATCCCAGTGCACCCATAGATCGCGCACCTGATCGGGGGTGACCAGCCGGTCGCCCGTGGCACCGAAGATGTAGCGGCGCTCCTTCGCGACCTTCGGCGCCATCGCGAGCGGTGAGATCGGGCGCAGCACCTGGCGGGCCACGTCGAGGTCGCCCCCCAGCCGCTGCAGCCAGAGCGTGTCGAGGCCGGTCGTGAAGCGCGCCGCGCCGCGCAGAAAATCGGCGGCGGGGATACCGGCGATCGCGCAGGCGAGATCCGCCTCGAGCGAGGCGAAGAGCGCCGTGGTGTAGCCGCCGAGCGAAAGGCCATAGACGCCGACCCGCGTCGCGTTCTGGCCATGGATCCAACCGAGCAGCCGGCGCAGGTCCCACATCGCTTGCGCTTCGGCGTGCACGGCGTTGAGCAACGAAGCGCCGAAGAACTCCGCTCCGCTGCGGCGGCCGGGCGCGCGCGGGCCGTGCACCGGCAGCACCGGCAGCGCGACGTTGAGGCCGAGGTGGCGATGCAGCCACTCGACTTCGAAGGCCCAGAGGTCGAGCCCGCCGGTTCCCATGCCGTAGCCGTGGACGCAGATGAGCCAGGGGCGCGGCTCGGCGTCGTGACGCAGGATCCAGGCGTGGACCGTCCGATTGGCCTCGAACCCGAGCCAACGCTCTGTGCCGGGCACGTCGCGATCGGGGGCATAGCCGCTGTCGAAGCGCAGGTGCTCGTGCGCGACGCCGCGCCAGGCCCGCGGTCGGATCTCGACCGAAGTCGGCGGCGGCGGGGCGCGGTGAAACGAAACGGGGTCCCCAAGCCATCCACGCGATTCGAAGAGAGCGCGCGCGGCGGTGAGCTCCGCCGCGGCGCGACGCTGCTCGTCGCGGCCCGCGCGGCTACCGCTGGTGAACATCGTGAAGATGAGCGCCTCGTCGCCCGCTGCTCTCGCCGCGTAGCGCAAGGTCAGCGCAGGCGCCGGGACCTCGTCGAAGTCGGGCTCGAGCGACAGCGCGATCCAGCCTGCGGCCACGAAGCTCGCCGCCGAGAGCAGGCCGGCCGCGAGCGCCGTCGAGAACCCGCTGAAAACCAGCGGCAGCGACAGAGCGGCGCCGAGCAGCCCTCCCATCGCCGTGACCGACTGCAAGCGTATGTCTCCCGGCACGATGTACGTGCCGAGCCCTCCGGTCACGAGCAGCGTGCCCGGAACGACGGCGAGGAGAAACGCAACGAGCCCGCGGTCGCCGACGCTGACCAGCCAGAAGAGCCCGGCGGCGATCGCGATCCAGGCGGCCGGATGTCGAGGTGTATTCACTGAGCCTCCATGTTACAGCCGAGCAGTCGCACTCACCCCGCACCGAAGGAGCGAAATCGCCATGCGCCGTGTGATCACCGCTGCCGTGTTCCTATTGCTCGGATCATCGCTCTGCCAGGCGGAAGAGGCGTGCCCGATGGAGCAGCTCAAAGATCCGAAGCTCACGCTGTCGGACATGTATACGAAGGCGGAGAGCAAGGCGAAGGCGTGGAAGGCGGACGCGGTGCCCGCGAGCGTCACCAACACCAGCTTGGGACCGCTGGACGAGCAGGGCAAATCGGCAGCCTGGAACCTGATGTTCTATTCGCCGTCTGCGGATGCGAATCTCACGGTCGGTACCTTCCGCGGTATGTTCACGTGCTACGCGCAGCCCGGCAAGGCGGGCCGCCTCCCGGATCTCAAGCCGACGTTCGCTCGCGACGGCGCCAAGCTCTACGCCATCGCCAAGGAGAACGGCGCCGCGTACATCTCGCAGGGTTATGACGTCATGCTCGGCACGGCCGCCGCACCGAGCGACCGGCACGCCACCTGGAACATCAGCTTTTCCAAGGACAACAAGAACGCGCCGATTCTGATCCTCGTCGACGCGAACAGCGGGACCCTCGAGAAGGTCATCAAGGACTGACCGGCGCGACCGAGCGGCGGCGCAAGTTTCTCAAAGACTTGGCGCGGCGCGATGATCGACCGCGCCCTCGCAGCCGCTCAGAACACGACGGGCATCTCGAGGTGCTCGTCGTAGATGAAATCGCGGTGCGCGCGCAGCTCCCGCGTCAATGCCTTCTCGATGCGCGGATCCGTGTTCCCGTAGGCGCCACGGAATCCGTCGGCCATCGGACATCGCTCGGGCGGCATCGGATCGAGAATGCCGCAGCACGCCGCCCAGTAGATGTCGACGGCCGAGAGGCGGTCGCCCACGAGGTAGCGCCTGCCGCGCGCCTGCTGGGATTTCAACTGACCGGCGAACGCCGTCACCACGGCTTCGATGCGTTGGGCGGCGCGCTCCGCCAGCTCCGGGGTGTAGCCGTATTTCTTGCCGAAAAAGATCCAGAAGCCGCGCTGTGGGTCGTCGGCGGCGAGGGACTTGAGCGGAGCGTCCACCATCAAGAAGCGCTTGACCCAGACCATGCCGTTCTCGCCGAGGAGCTCGTTGGCGAGGCCGAACATGCGCATGCGATCTTCGATCTCCGCGGGGATCAAGGACGGATTGGGCGCCAGCCGCTCGGCGAGGTTCAACTGGTCGATCCAGCTCGAGCGTGGTCGCTCGTCGTTCCACGCGACGACCGGCGCGCTGGCCTGTCCGGTCCATTCGATCAGCTCGGACTGCGTGCCTTCCATGCCGACGGTGAGGTCGGACGCGCCTTCGTTCCCGGTGCGCACCGGCACGTACTGGAGACCCTTCACGTGGAAGACTCCCTTACACGATTCGCGCCACGGCCCCGGGACGGGATAGGCGCCAAGCACCATGCGCAGGCCCGGCATCCGGCGCGCCTGCGCGATCGGCACGTAGTTCAACTTCAGGTCGGTGATCTGGATGGTCATCGCTGCCTCCCTTTCAAAGCGCTCGATCGAACGCGCTCATGATGCGTTCCGCTCGGGTTTTGATGTACGCGAGGGCCTCACGATGCGTGTGGATGTAGAGTCGGTTCTCTCGGATCGCATCGACCACGAGCGGCGCGACCTGCTCCACCGTCAGCATCCGGCCCTGCAAGCCGCCGAGCTCCTCTTCGGTGTACGTGCGGTTCGCAGTCGCTCCGCCGAGCTCCGCGGGACGATTGCGCGCGCTCTGGTCGATCTGGGTGGATACTCTCATGGGGCAGAGAACCGAGGCGCCGATCTTCGTGCCGCGCAGATCCTTGTGGACCGATTCCGCCAGCGCGACGACAGCTGCTTTCGTGACGTTGTAGGGACCGAGGTCGCGGTTCGGGACGAGACCCGCGAAGCTCGCCGTGAAGACCATGTGACCTTCTTCGTTCTGGGCGAGCATCCGGGGGAGGAAGACCTCGACGCCGTAGATCGGCCCCCAGAGGTTCACGTCGACCGTCCATTTCCAGTCGTGGGCCGTCATCTCATGGATCGGCCCGAAGACCGCGATCCCGGCGTTGTGCATGACCACGTGGGCTCCCCCGAAGCGCTTCCACGTGGCCTCGGCCAGGCGCTCGATGGCCGACCGGTCCGTCACGTCCGTGGCGACGCCGATCGCCTCTACGCGCTCGGATTCGAGGAGCTTCACCGCGCCCTCGAGGGCGCGGACTTCGACGTCCGCGAGCACCAGCTTGGCGCCTTCTCTGCCGAGGGCCCGCGCCACGGCAAGGCCGATGCCGCTGGCGCCGCCCGTGATCACCGCGACCCGATCTCGAAATTCTCGCATGGGGCATCTCTACGTTCGGGCCGCGCGGATGGCAACCTGCCGCCCGATCGACTAAGCAAGCGGATCATGGATCGCAGGGACCTCCGCGACGGCGTCGAGGAGCTGCTGCACGCCTACGTCGAATCGATCGACGACGATCGGCTCGAGGAATGGCCGGACTTTTTCACCGAGGACTGCCTGTACCGCGTGGTGCCGCGCGAGAACTACGATCAGAACCTGCCGATCGCGCTCATTCATTGTGACAGCCGCGGCATGCTGCGGGATCGAGTCACGGCCCACCGCAAGGCGAACCTATTCGCTCCCCATCTCTACCGACACGTGGTGAGCGCCGTCCGCGTCATGACGTCGGAGAACGGGATCGTCGTCGCGCGATCGAACTACGCCGTGTTCCGCACCTCGACGGACCCGATGGCCTTCGGCACGACCGACGTCTACGCCGTGGGCGAGTACCGCGACCGCATCGCCGTGATCGACGGCGCGCTCAAGTTCCAAGAGAAGATCGTCATCCTCGATACCAGCCGAGTCCAGTCGCTGCTCGTCACCCCGCTCTGAAGCCATGTCTGCGCAAGACAACGTGAAACTCTGGGAGCAGCACCTCTTCGGGGAATTCGTCGACAAGAACGAGGACCTGTCTCTCGCGACCATGGTCGAGGATGCTTCGGTGATGCACGTGCCGACGCAGTCCGGAGGGAGAGGGAAGGCGGAGCTCAAGCCCTACTACCGCGACGTCTTCATTCCCTCGCTACCCGACGGGCTCGAGCACAAGGTGACGAATCGAGTCGTGACCGACGACTGCATCGTCGAGGAGGCGCGAGTCCGCCTGGTTCATACGAAGCGGATGGAATGGTTCCTGCCCGGAGTTCCGCCCACCGGAAAGACGATCGAGATCGACCTGGTGATCGTGGTCGAGTTTCGCGACGGCAAGATGGCCGCCGAGCGCATCTACTGGGACCAGGCGAGCGTGCTCCGGCAGGTCGGGAGGCTCGAGCCTCCCAAGGAGACATCGTGAAGACGGCAAGCAGCGAAAACCGCGCCGCGCTACGCTGGCCGGCGGAAGGGGTGACGAGAGTCCCCTATGGGGTGTTCGCGGATCCGGAGATCTACCGGCTCGAGCAGGAGCGGATCTTCCGCGGCCCGGCGTGGAGCTACGTCGCTCTCGAGGCCGAGGTTCCGAACCCTGGAGACTTCAAGGCGACCTTCGTCGGCGACACACCCGTCGTCGTGTCGCGAGACAAGGACGGCTCACTCCACGCCTTCGTCAACCGCTGTGCTCACCGCGGCGCGCTCGTCTGCCGGGAGATGAAGGGCAACCGGGCGAGCCACGTTTGCGTCTATCACCAGTGGAGTTACGACTTGCGTGGCCGTCTCACCGGCGTGCCCTTCCGCAAAGGGATCGAGGGGAAGGGGGGGTATTCCGCCGACTTCGACCCGTCCGGAATCTCGCTTCATCGGCTGCGCGTCGCGACGCACCGCGGCCTCGTCTTCGCTTCGTTCGCGCCAGACGTCGAGCCGCTGGAAGACTACCTCGGGCCCTCTCAAGCGCCCTGGCTGGATCGCGTGTTCAACCGGCCGATCCGCGTGCTCGGCTACGCGCGCCAGTTCGTGCGGGCCAACTGGAAGCTCTACGCAGAAAACACGCGTGACAGCTACCACGCGAGCCTTCTGCATCTGTTTCACACCACGTTCGGCATCTACCGCTCTTCACAAGGCGGCGGCCTATTCATGGACGAAACGCGGCGGCACTGCATGGGGCGGGCGTTCAAGCGGGAGGAGGCCGCCGAGATCTCGGCCTATAAGGATACGAACCTGCGGACGTACCAGAAGGGTTACGCGCTCGAGGATCCGTCGCTGCTGCAAAGCTGCAAGGAGTTCGACGTCGAGCTGACGAACTCGATCCACTCGATCTTCCCGTGTCTGGTGGTGCAGCAAATCCTCAATACGCTGGCGACGCGGCAGATCCTGCCGAAGGCACCGGATGCGTTCGAGCTGGTCTTCACCTTCTTCGGCTACGAAGACGATGACGAGGACATGCAACAGCGCCGCATCAAGCAGGCGAATTTCGTGGGCCCGGCCGGCTACATCTCCATGGAAGACGGTTATGCCGCCGAGCTCGAGCAACAGGCGATCGCAAGCAACCTCGACGCCTGCTCGTTCCTGGAGCTCGACGGCACGGGCACTGCGGATGCCGAGAATCTAGTGAGCGAATCTGCGATGCGCGGCTTCTGGCAGTACTATCGCCAAATCATGGACTTTTGAGCGCGCGCCGAATTCCTCGCGTCGGTGTTTCAACGACGTAGAAGGGAGCGAAATTCATGGATTGGCGAAGGACTTTTCTGGCGGGGATCATGGCGGCGGGTCTGACGCAAGCGACCCTGCCGTTGGCGTCGACCGCTTCCGCAGACGACGACCACCATCATCACTGGTACCACGATCAGCGTTACGAGAGTGACCGAGACCACGACCACTGGTGGCAGGGGCATCACGAGAGTGCCTACGACGGACACGCGCAGGGCGACAACACCCGCGATTGCGGGGCCATCCACCAGCGAATCCACTATGACAGAGACCAGGCCCACGAGATCGAGCCCACGGGCCGCCACAAGAAGGCCCTGCAGTGGTACAGGGACGACATCCAAAACGCCGAGAACGATCTCCACACCTGCCGGCGCTAGGGCGAGCTAGATAGACCGGGCATGCGTTGCGACCGGCCGCGGGCCGCGTATCATACGGCCCGTGGCCGCTACGCTGCGCACGATGTGCCCGATGAACTGCCATCCCACGCTCTGCGGGATGCTGGTCGACGTCGAGGAAGGGCGCCTCGTCGGCGTCCGCGGCGATCCCGGCAATCCGGACAGCCGCGGGTTCCTTTGCATACGCGGTCAGGCTTCGCGCGAGATCATCGGCAATCCGCGCCGACTCCTCCATCCCCTCGTCCGCGCGCGGCGAGGTGACGAGTTTCGCCGCGCGTCGTGGGCCGAGGCCATGGATTTGATCGCCGCCCGCATGCGCGCGGCAGGTCGCGAAGCGGTCGGGACCTGGTCGGGCCACGGTCTGTTCGCCAACAACTACGGTACGCGGGTGGCGTCGCACCTCGTGCGCCGCTTCTCGAATCTCTACGGTTGCCAGTGGTGGAGCCCGACGATGATCTGCTGGGGGCTCGGCGCCTTCGGGCTCGGCCTGACCGGCATCCTCGAGACCAACACCAAGGAGGACATGGGCGCGCACTCCGCGCTCATCCTGCTCTGGGGCGCGAACCTGGCGAGTCAGCCCAACACCGCGCGTCATCTCGTCGCGGCGAAGCGACGCGGCGCGCACGTCGTCACGATCGACGTGCGCCGTACGGAAGCCGCCGAGCAGTCCGACGAGGTGCTCGTGATTCGTCCCGGCAGCGACGGCGCGCTGGCGCTCGGCATCATGCACGTCATCATCGCCGAGCGTCTCCATGCCGCCGACTTCGTCGCTCGCCACACCGTCGGGTTCGACGCGCTCGCGAGGCACGTCGCGGCGTACACGCCGGCTTCCGCGGCCGCGGCCACCGGCATCGCCGCGGAGCGGATCACCCGTCTCGCTCGCCGTTACGCCGCGACCAAGCCCGCGATGGTGGTTCTCGGTGGCAGCTCGATGCATAAGGGATCGAACGGCTGGCAGGGCGCTCGGGCCATCGGCTGCCTGCCGGCGCTCACGGGCAACGTCGGGGTGCCGGGCGGCGGCTTCGGTCCGCGGCACGGCAGCGCCGCGCACGGCCAGGCACTGAACAACGATTTGCTCGCTCTTGAGCGCCGCCCGCCCGGCCGCTACGGCCCGAGCCAGATGCCGCGCGTCACCGAAGCGCTCGTCGCCGGCGACGTGCGCGTGATCGTCCTGCTCGGCACGGACATGCTCTCTTCGTACGCGGATGCGGGTAGCGTCGCGCAAGGCCTGGCGCACACGGATCTGGTCGTCAGTTACGACCTCTTCATGAACGACACCGCACGCCGCTTTGCCGACGTCGTCCTGCCGGGGACGGCGTGGCTGGAGGAGCTCGGCTGCAAGAGCACCAACACCCACCTCTATTTGATGCCGAAGATCCTCGAACCCCCCGGCGAGACGAAGCCCGTCTCGTGGGTACTGCGCGAGCTGGCGGGCCGGCTCGGCATCACGGACTTCTACCCGTGGACGAGCGAGGAAGGGCCCATCGACGCGATTCTCGATCACCCGGCTACCGGTCACGCGACCGTGGCGTCGCTGCGAGCGGAAGGCGGTATCCGCGCGCTCGAGATCTCGCACGTGGCTCACCCGGATCTTCGCTTCCCGACACCGTCGGGCAAGATCGAGCTCTACTCGGAGCGCGCGCGAGAGCTCGGACTTCCGCCGTTGCCGGTGCACGAGGATTTGCCGAGCGCGTCACCGGCGCTGCGGCTTCGCCAGGGACGCACCCTGACGCAGTTTCACGGCTTCTACGATCACGGTCGCGCGCTGCCCACGCTCGCCGCGGCGGACCCGGAGCCTCGCCTCTGGATCTCATCCGACGACGCCTCGCGCCGCAGCGTGAACGACGGCGACGCGATCCGCGTTCACAACCAGCGCGGCGAGATGCAGGCACGGGCGCACGTCACCGACGACGTCCCGCCTGGCACCGTGTGGATGCGCGACGGCTGGCTGGGACTCAATTCACTCACCGATGGCGCGCGCCGTCATCCCGGACGGTGCGGTCGAGATCTTCGGATTCTCCGGCGGTCAAGCCAGCTTCGACGCCACCGTGGAAGTCGAGCGGCTCTGACGCTCGTCGCGAGCATCGGCGCCGGCCTGGAACGACGTTCAGAGAGGAAAGGACCGACGATGTCCGACGAGCAGCCGGTGTTTTCGCGAGAAGGTTGCGTCCATGGCGATGCGAGATACATCGCGCCGCTGCTCGGTCAGATCGCGGCGCAGGCGCCGCGGGCGGACGAGACGCGGTCCGTCTCCGCAGAGCTGATCGCAGAGATCAAGCAGAACGACATCATGCGCATGTCGGCAAGCCGCGAGCTCTCGGGGCTCGACGAGAGTGTCGTGACGATCGGAGACGAGCTGCGCGCGATCGCGCCGAAGTGCGGCTCGACCGCGTGGTGCCTGTGGAATCACCTGTGCACGTTTCACCATTTCGTCGGCTTGCTCGGTCCCAAGAACGCCGATTTCCTCGGCCGCCTGGTTGCGAAGCGGGAATGGTTCTGCTTCCCGGCAGGTGCGTCCTCCGAGGTGTCGGGCGTCGAAGGCAACGGCAAGACCACGCTGAAGGGCGTGGCGGCGTTCGGCTCCGGCGGACGCTATGCCGAGTGGGCGGGCGTCGTATTCGTCGCCGAGGGCGCCACGACGCTTCAGTTCACGCTGGTCGATCTGCGCCACCCGAAGGTGCGCATCAAAGAGACTTGGGACGGAATGAGCCTGCGCGCCTCCGCGACGGATCACATCTACTACGACGGCGTCGACGTGCCGAACGAGCGCGTCGTGCCGTGGCCGGCGAAGTATCGCGAGATCTTTCGCAAGCCCGACTACCCGATGATCCATCACCGCTACCGCGAGGACTGGGTCGCACTGTCCGTGCTGTGGCTCGGCGCGATGGCGACGGGCGTGGCCGAGGTCTCGCTGAACGAGACCGCCAGGAGCATCCGCGATCGCATCGCGATCTTCGGGACGAAGATGGTGGAGAAGCCGACGATTCACGTGAACCTCGGCCGCGCCCGGGCGCTGGTCAACGCCGCGACGGATACGGTCTACGCCGCCATGGCGGAGACGGATGCGCGAATCGCCGCGCGCGTCACGCCGACGGAGGGCGACTACTTCCGGCAGACCTCGGCGGGGATGCAAGCCGTGCTTCTATGTGACGAAGCGATGAAGCTCGTTCTGCGCGTCCTCGGCGGCAACGGCCTGCGCGAGGGCACGGATTTCGAGCGTCGCTATCGCGATTTCCAGGCGATGCCGCTGCACATCAACGGCCACGTCGACCGCATCACCGAGCAACTCGGGCGGATCGCTCTGGGGCTCGATTCGCAGAATCCTTTTTAGCGCAGCTGGGAAAGCCAGGAGGAACACCGATGAAGAGCTTTCAAGGAAAGCGTGCCGTCGTGACCGGCGGCGGAACGGGAATGGGCCGCGAGCTGGCGCTGAAACTGTCGGCGGAGGGCTGCTCGGTGGCGATCTGCGACGTATCGGCCGACAACATGGCGCGCACCAAGAGCCTGTGCGAGGAGGCCGCGCCGCCGTCCACCAAGATCACCACCCACGTCTGCGACGTTTCCGACGAGAAGCAGGTTCTCGCCTTCCGTGATGCGGTCGCGAAGGCGCACGGCGATCACGTTCATCTGCTCTTCAACAACGCCGGCATCGGCGGCGGCGGCAGCTTCGTCGCCGGCGACCCCGCGGAATGGGAGCGTACGTTCGCAGTCTGCTGGTGGGGGGTCTATCACTGCACGCGAGCGTTCCTGCCGCTGTTGGTGGCGAGCCCCGAGGGCTTCATCGTCAACACCAGCAGCGTGAACGGCTTCTGGGCGTCACTCGGCCCCGGCGTGCCGCATACCGCCTACTGCTCGGCCAAATTCGCCGTGAAGGGTTTTTCGGAAGCTTTGATCGAGGACCTGCGCGTCAACGCGCCGCACGTCAAAGTGGCCGTCGTGATGCCCGGACACATCGGCACGTCGATCGTCGCCAACACGCGCAGCGTCCTCGGCAAGCCGCCCTATCTCGAAATGAGCACCGAGGAGGTGACCGAAAGCCGTCGGCTGTTGAAAGCTCGCGGCCTCGCGGTCGACGACTGGAGCGACGATCTCGTCCGCCAAGCCTTGAACCAGTTTCAGAGCCTCTTCGAAGCGGGCGCGCCGCTCTCGGCCGGTGGCGCGGCAGCGATCATCCTCGATGGCGTGCGCGCCGGGCGATGGCGCATTCTCGTCGGCGAGGACGCGCGCGTGATCGACGAAATGGTTCGCCGCGACCCCGAGCGCGCCTACGAAGCCGAGTTCATCCGCGAGCTGCGCGCGGCGGGGCATTTCGCTGGAGTGGGTGCCGAAGCGGCTGCCCCGAAGACCTGAGCGCCGGGCTACAGAAACGCCGACAGGACTTCCTCGGTCACGCGCCGGAACTGGTGCTTCTGGTCGTAGCCCGTGAGGCGCAAGGTGATCGTCGTCGCGCCGGCATCGACGAACTGGCGGATGCTGTCGATGCACTCCGCCGGCGATCCCATCGCCACCCAAAGATTGATGAAGGCGGCGTTGTAGTCGACCGTGTAGTAGGTATCGAGGAACTTCTTCGATTCGGCGAACGCGGCGTTTCGATCCTCGTTGACGTTGATGTTGTAGTAGAGCGCGACCTCGAAGCTCGGCGACAGCGGGCGCCTGAGCTCGCGCGCATATCCGCGGATCATCTCGAGCGAACGGCGGAGATCCTCCGGCGTCTTGCCGGTCGTCATCCAACCATCGCCGAGCCGCGCGACGCGCCGGTAGCTCGATTCGACATCGGTGACCGCCGTCGTGTTGGGATTGGCCGTCACCCAGATCGGGATCGGTTGCTGGACCGGCCGCGGCAGGATCGTGACGTCGTGGAAGCTGTTGTACTTGCCCTCGTAGTCGACGTTCTCGCGCGACGAGGTGAGCCGGAGAATGTCGATCGCCTCTTCCATGCGACGCATGCGGCTCTTGGGCGCGATGCGCAGCGCGGCGAACTCCTTGTCGAAGAGCCCGCCGCCGGCCTCCGGTTGACCCTTGCAGGCGACGAAGACGGTGCGCCCGTCGGACATCAGGTCCAGGCAGCACCATTGGTACGCCAGAACGAGCGCATCGCGCAGCGGCGTGCTCGCGAAGCACGCCGGGCCGAGGCGCACCCGCTTGGTGCGGGCCGCGAGCGCGCCGAGTAGCGCGATTGCGTCGAGCCGCGGCTTGGCGAAGATCGAGTCACCGACCCAGACGGAATCCCAACCCGCACGGTCCGCCCACTCCGCCATCTCGAGCATCTCGGGGACGGTGGTGGCGCCGATGATCACGCCGCGGTTGGGGAGCGTCAGTCCGAATTTCGGTTTCGTGCTCCCCACGGCCGACGGTCGGCGAAACCGCCTCCGCTCAGCGGAGCTTGAGCCCGCGGAGCTCGCCGGTATCCCGCCAGTCCTTCAGCAGCTTGAAGAACTCGATCGGCCCGCCACCGTAGGAATTGGCGATGAGACCGCTCTGCTGCTCGGGCTTGCCCTCGCCGTTGTAGTAGCCGGGTGTGCATTCTTGGAAGAAGCGTTGGCCGAGCCTCGCCAGCCGGCGGATGGTCGCGACCCATTCCGCCTCGGCCTCGGCGGTGGCCTCGACCGCGGTGATTCCCCGCTCGCGAGCGTTTCCGACAACGTAGGCGATGTGCTTCGCCTGCTCGTTCAAGAGATGGGGGAAATTCGGCGTGAGCGCGCTCTGCACGAAGCCCATGAAGTAGCAATTGGGGAAGCCGTGGCTATGCAGCCCATGGAAGGTCGTGGCGCCGCCGGCCCACTTCTCGCTGAGCTTCACGCCCCCGCGGCCGATCACGTCGTAGCCGGAGCGCCGCGTATAGCTGGTGCCCACCTCGAACCCGGTGGCGAAGATCAGGCAATCGAGCTCGTACTCGACACCGCGGACGACGAGCCCGCGCGGCGTCATGCGCTCGACGCCGCGGCCCTCGGTGTCGACCAGGGTGACGTTCGGGCGATTGAAGGTGTCGAGATACTCGTCGTGGAAGCACGGCCGCTTGCAGAACTGTCGGTAGTAGGGCTTCAGCGCCTCGGCCGTCGCTCTGTCGCGGACGATGGCGTCGACCCGCGCGCGGATCTTCTCCATCTTGCGGAAGTCGGCCATTTCGGTGGCGAGCGCCATCTCCTGCTTCGAGAAACCCGCGGAGTCGGGCTTCGGCACGACGCCGGCCAGCGTGCGAAAGATCTCCGTCCAGCCGTCGCCGACCATGTCTTCGTCCTGGTGGCCGCCGTTCACCAGGATGTTGAAGTTGTCCATGCGCCGCTGTTGCCAGCCCGGGGCCAGGGAGCGCGTCCATTGCGGATCGGTGGGGCGGTTGTCGCGCACGTCGATCGACGAGGGCGTGCGCTGGAATACGTACAGGTGCTTCGCGGCCTCGCCGAGGTGCGGGATGCACTGGATGGCCGTCGCTCCGGTGCCGATGATGCCCACGCGCTTGTCGTGAAGCTTCGAGAGATTCCCGTCGGAGTTTCCGCCGGTATAGCCATAGTCCCAGCGGCTCGTGTGGAACGTGTGGCCCGTGAAGGTTCGGATGCCGGGGATGCCGGGCAGCTTCGGCCGGTTGAGCGGCCCGTTCGACATGGCGACGAATCGCGCGGCGATGCGGTCGCCGCGGTCGGTGGCGAGGATCCAGCGGCGCGCGGACTCGTCCCAGGTCATGCTCGTGACCTCGGTTTGCAACAGCGCCCGCTCGTACAGCCCGTAGTGCTCCCCGATGCGGCGCGAGTAGGCGAGGATCTCGGGCGCGTGCGCGTACTTCTCCGTCGGCACGTAGTTCATCTCTTCGAGCAGAGGCAGGTAGATGTACGACTCGATGTCGCACATCGCGCCGGGATAGCGGTTCCAGTACCAAGTGCCGCCGAAGTCGCCCCCCTTCTCGATCACGCGGAGCTTGTCGACGCCCGCTTCGCGCAGGCGCGCGGCGGCGAGCAGCCCGCCGAAGCCGCCGCCGATCACCGCGGCCTCGATCTCCTCGACCACCGCGGCGCGCGTGTAGCCCGGTTCGACGTAGGGATCGTCGACGTAGCGGGCGAAGTCGCCCGCCACCTCTTGGTACTGCTCGTTTCCGTCCGGCCGCAGGCGCTTGTCACGCTCTTCGCGATATTTCGCGCGAAGTTGATCCGGGTCGAAGCCGAGCTCTGCGGGATCGAAGAGGTCCTGAAGCGTCGTCGCCACGATCGTCCTCCTCGTGTGTTCTTACGGGTACGGGCGGGTAACGCAAGCGCGAGCTCGTCGCCGTCGCTCTCGGGAAACTCGACCTCTCTCGCTTGACCCCGGGAGGCGTGTTTTTTTGCCGGCCGTGTCGAAAGATGGACCCGCGGCCCGTCACTGGGATGAGTCCGTTTCTTCGAGGAGGGTCGAAATCATGCAGCCAAACCGAATCGTATCTCGAGATGAGTGGCTCGCCGCGAGACAGCAGCTGCTCGTGAAGGAGAAGGAGCTGACGCGCCTGCGCGACCAATTGAGCGCCGAGCGCCGTAGCCTGCCCTGGGTCAGGGTGGAGAAGGAGTACGTGTTCGACGGGCCGTCAGGAAAGGTGACCCTGGCCGACCTCTTCCAGGGCCGCAGCCAGCTCTTCGTCAAGCACTTCATGCTGGGGCCCGACGCGCCCGGACAGTGTGTCGGCTGCTCCTTCGAGGTCGACCACGTCGAAGGAGTGCTCGTGCACCTCGAGAACCACGACGTGTCTTACGCGGCGGTGGCTCGCGCGCCGATCGAGGAGATCGAAGCGGTGCGCAAGAAGATGGGTTGGCGCTTCACCTGGGTCTCCTCGTTCCGCAGCGACTTCAACTACGACTTCAACGTATCCTTCAGGCCGGAAGAGCTCGCGGCCAAGCGCGCGTTCTACAACTTTCGCTACACCGACCCGGGGCTCGCCGACCTCTCCGGCGACAGCGTGTTCTTCAAGGACGAGGCGGGGGCGATCTTCCACACGTACTCGACCTTCGGTCGCGGCGGGGAGGAGTTCCTGGGAGCCTACCGGATGCTCGACGTGATGCCGAAGGGGCGCAACGAGAACGGACCCTACCACTCGCTCGCCGACTGGGTGAGGCCGCGGAACGTGTACGGCAAGGGCGGCACGGTCGAAGGCAACGGCAGGTATCACGTACCGAGCTGCGGCTGCGCCGCGCATCGCTGAGAGGCGGAGACGTGTGATGTCAACGAACGGCTTCGTCTGGTACGAGCTCGTCACGAGCGACGCGACGGCCGCCAAGGCTTTCTACGGGGAGGTCGTCGGCTGGGACGCGCAAGCGTTCGACGGCGGTCCCGGCCCGTACCAGATCCTCAGCATGAAGGGTAAGGGGATCGGCGGGGTGATGCCGCTTCCCGAAGGCATGAGCGAGCCGTTCTGGATGGGGTACGTCGGCACGCCGGACATCGATGCCGCGGTCGCGCGATGGAAGGAAGCCGGCGGGTCGGTCCACCGTGCCTTCGACATCGCGAACGTCGGGCGGATCGCGCTCCTCACCGATCCTCAAGGCGTCGCCCTGGCGATGATCCAGGGCGCGAGCGACCGGGCGAGCGAAGCCTTCGACCAGAGCGCGCCGGGGCACGGCAACTGGCACGAGCTGCACACGACCGATGCGAAGGCGGCATTCGATTTCTACGCGCGCCAGCTCGGCTGGACGAAGGGTGCGGCCTTCGACATGGGACCGATGGGCACCTACCAGCTGTTCGAGGCGGCCGGCGCCCAGATCGGCGGAATGATGAACAGCCCGAACTTCCCGCGGCCGATGTGGCTCTACTATTTCGGGACCGGCAACATCGACGACGCGGGGAAGCGCATCACCGACAACGCCGGCGCGATCCTCCACGGACCGAGCGAGGTTCCCGGCGGCGGCTTCATCATCCAGGCGCGCGACCCGCAGGGCGCGAGGTTCGCGCTCGTCGGGCGGCGCGATTGAGCGAGGACCAGACGACGGCGAAGATCGTCCCCCATCTGTGGTACAGCCGCGAGGCCGAGGAAGCCGCGCGATTCTATGCGTCGATCTTTCCGGATTCGCGGGTCGACCGGGTGACCGCGCTTCCCAACGAAAGCCCGAGTGGGCCGGCCGGGTCGGTCAAGATCGTCGAGTTCACCTTGTTCGGCCAGCCGTTCCAGGCGATCAGCGCGGGGCCGTTCGACGCCTTCAACCACGCCGTGTCCTTCATCGTGAACTGCGCCGACCAGGCCGAGGTCGATCGTTACTGGAATGCGCTGCTCGACGGCGGCAAGGCCGAGCAATGCGGCTGGCTGAAGGACAGATACGGGCTCTCGTGGCAGATCGTGCCGACTGCGCTCGGCAAGCTGATGACCGATCCCGACGAGGCGAAGGCCAAGCGCGTCGGCGAGACCATGCTGAAGATGATCAAGCTCGATGTCGCGAAGCTCGAGGCGGCCGCGAAGGGCGCGGAATGACGGCCGCCGTTCCGTTCGAGCTGGCGATCGAGCGCCACATCGACGCGTCGCCCGAGATCGTCTTCAAGGTCTGGACCGAGCGGCTCGAGGAATGGTGGGCGCCGAAACCGTGGACGACGCGCATCATCGAGCACGATCCCAACCAGCGGATCGTTTTCACCAACGCTTTCACCGCGGGCTGGATCCCACAGACGCCGTTCATGGTCGGTCTGTTCGAGTTCGCGCCTGAAGGAGGCGGCACGCGCTATCGTGCGAGCGCTCGGCACTGGGACGAGGCGACCATGAAGCAGCACGAGGCGATGGGCTTCCAGCGGGGCTGGACGCAGGTCGCGGAGCAACTCGCGGCGCTGGCCGAGGCGGAGCACACGTCACCCGGCTGACCGACGCTCGTCGCGCGTGGATTCCGGCGGCTCGTTGTGGCTACCTTGCCATGCGAGCATGGCAGAGCGACCGACCGGGATCCTCACCTTCCTGTTCACCGACATCGAGGGCTCGACGAGCCGCTGGGAGGAGCAGGAGGGTGAGATGCGCGCCGCGCTCGCCCGGCACGACCAGGTCTTGCGCGCGGCAATAGAGTCGCATGGCGGCTGGCTCTTCAAGCACACCGGCGACGGCGTGCTCGCGGCCTTCGCCTCGCCGGGCGCGGCGGCGGAGGCGGCGATCGAGGCAGAGCGCGCGCTTGAGCTCCCGGTCCGCATGGGAATCGCTACCGGCGAGGCCGAGCTGCGGGGCGATGATTACTTCGGACCGACGCTGAACCGAGCCGCCCGTGTGATGGCCGCTGGGCACGGCGGGCAGGTGCTGGTGGCGAGCTCCACCGCGAGCCTGCTCGAAGGCTTCGACCTCGTCGACCTCGGAGAGCATCGCCTGAAGAACATCCCTCGGCCGCAGCGTCTCTTCCAGCTTTGCGCGGAGGGCCTGGAGAAATCTTTCCCGCCGCTGCGTACGCTCGACGTTGCGCCGGGGAATCTGCCCCTCCAATCCACGAGCTTCATCGGCCGTGAGGGAGAAGTCGCTAGGATCATCGAGGTACTGCGGGAGCACCGGATCGTGACGCTCACCGGCGTGGGCGGTGTCGGCAAGACGCGCCTCGCCCTCCAGGTCGCCGCCGAGCTCGCCTCGAAGTATCAAGGTGGAGCCTGGCTCGTGGAGCTCGCTCCCATCGGCGACGCCGCAGCCACGGCGCACGCGATCGCCGCCACCTTCGGCATCGGCCCGCAGCCGGGGAAGACGATCGCGGAGAGCCTGATAGAGGCCCTCGGCGGAAGACAGATCCTGCTCGTTCTCGACAACTGCGAACACCTCATCGACGCCGTCGCCGAACTGGCGGAACGGATCGTTCGAGCTTGCGCCGGCGTCACTCTTCTCGCGACCAGCCGGGAAGCGCTGCGCATCGAGGGAGAGCAGTCCTGGCCGGTACCGAGCCTCGACTTTCGGGAAGGCGCGCTCTCACCGGCGGTCAGGCTGTTCGACGAGCGAGCGCGATCCGTAGTGCCGTCGTTCGAGCTCGCGGCCGACGTCGAAGCACTCACCGAGATCTGCCGCCGACTCGACGGCATCCCGCTGGCCATCGAGCTGGCCGCGGCGCGAGTGCGCTCGATGAGCCCGGCGCAGATCCGCGCCAAGCTCGACGAGCGCTTCCGCTTGCTGACGGGCGGATCGCGCAGGGCTCTCGAGCGACATCAGACGCTGCGCCACGCGGTGCAATGGTCCTACGACCTCTTGGACGAGCGAGAGCGCGCTCTGCTCCAGCGGGCTTCGGTCTTCGCCGGCGGCTTCACTTTGGAGGCGGCGGAGGTGGTCTCCACCGGCGATGAAGTGGACCCGACGGAGGTGGTCGATCTGCTCGACTCGCTGGTACGGAAGTCGCTCGTGACCACCGAGCGCTCGGGCGGCGAAGTGCGCTACGGACTCTTGGAGACGATCCGCCAGTTCGGCGAGGAGCTGCTCGCGGCCGCCGGCGAAGCCGAGGCCGCTCGAGCCCGGCACGCCGAGTTCTTCAAGCAGCAGTCGGATGCGATGTTCGAAATCTGGCGAAGTCCGCGCCAGTTGATCGCCCACGAGTGGATAGACCGCGAGATCGACAACGTTCGCGCCGCATTTCGTTGGGCCACCGACCGCGGGAGCGCGGCGATTGCCGTCAGCGTCGCCGCCAACGTTGGCGATCTCGCGCGCTTCCGGCTCCGACACGAAGCCGCCAACTGGGCCACCGAGGTCGCGGAGGCAGCTCGAGCCATCCGGCACCCGCGCTTGTCCGTGCTGCTGACCTGGGCCTGCTCCAATGCCTGGGCGCTTGGGCACTTCGCCGAAGCGAAGCGCTTCGGAGAGGAAGCCATCGCGCTGCGCGACGACCCGGATTTCTATCCGTTCGTCTGGGCGTTCACAGACCTCGCGATGGTTGCGATATTCGAGGGAGATGTGGCTCGGGCCTTGGAACTCGTACGCACAGGTGCAGCCCATGTAGCCGACAAGCACGATCGCCTTTGCCTCACTCACATACCGCTGGTCCTCACGATGGCAGGGCGGCACGAGGAGGCGATCGCGGCCGCAAGGGATTTGGTTGCAACCGTCAAGGCGGCCGGTGCGCCGTTTTCCCTGGGGATCCTCTCGAGCGCCAAGGGCATTGCGCTTTCCCAATCCGATCCGACGGCGGCCATCGCCGCGTTCGACGAGGCGCTCGCCGTCTCGCGCCGCTCGGGGAATCGGCTGCTGAGCGCGATGATCCTCTCGCATCTGGCTGCACTCCAAGCTCGAGCGGGGGAACCGGAGGCCGCGCTGCGAAGCCTTCTCCAGACGTTCGAGGACAGTCGCGGTTCCGTGGACCGCGGCTTCCTCGCGAACGCGCTCGGAGCTCTCGTGGTGACCTTCGAGCGCCTCGGCCGCGCCGAGCCGGCGGCGGTTCTCTACGGAGCTGCGATGCACGAGTTCGCGTCCATGGCGCAAGTCTGGCACAAGGAAGCAGCCGCGCGCGTCCGACGGGGCCTGGGCGACGTGGAGTTCCAGCGACTGGCGGAGAAGGGCGCGGCGATGCCGATCTTCGAGATCGTCCGCTACGCGGAGAGCGAGATCCGCGTCGCGATTTCTACTTGAGGGCAGCGATCCGCTGTTTGGCCCACCCTTCGTCATGCGGGGCCGACAGCCTTAGGTTGACGCGCAGGTGCTCGTACTTCCACTGGCCGTTCACCTTCACGTAGTCATCCTTGTACTGGAGCGCCAGCCACCTCGCCTGGTTGCCCTCGCGAAAGGTGAACGGGCCGATGAAGTACCATTCGCCGGTTGCCCGGTCGCCATTCACCTCGATGATCGGGTTCATGACGTTGTGCTGTGAGAATTCGATCAACTTTTGAAACTTCTGAAAAAGTTGGCGAATCTCCGCGTGCCCTCTGGCGGTGCCGAAGTCCGCGCTTTCCCAGATGCCGTCTTCGGCAAACACGGAGGTGATCCTTTCCGGGTTGTGGTCGTCGTCGCAGATCTTGCAGTATCTGGCCTTCAGCTGCTTGATGGCCTCGATGTCCTCCAGGCGGGTGAGCCGCCGCTCCATATCGGCTAGATCCATTTTCGATCCCCTTCTCTGACCGGACGTCCTACCTGAGCCGCCACGCCTGCTCGTAGCCGTTCTCGAGATCGCGGATGCGGACACTGACGATCCCTTCCCGGTCGAGCCAGTACTCTTCACGGACCAGCGGTCCCTCGTGCTCGAGCCGCCGCGGCGAGACCTCGCGGAGGTTGCCTCGATTGCGCAGCCCTCGGTCGAACGGGAACAGCACCTCGGCCGAGGTGGCTACATCGCCCACCGGGGCGCCACCGTCGATCGAGGCGCATTCCACGAAGCGGAAGTAGCCGATGTCATGCACCGGCCGGTAGGTGCGCGTGCGCACCACGGGTTCGTCGCTCACGCGAGGCATCAAATCCTCGCCGGTGAAGATCGGATCGAGCACGACTTCGGCGCCGGCGTGCGCCTCGCGGAAGACGACGAAGTTCCGTGAAAAGACGTCGCGCAGCTCGAAGCCCGATTGCTCGTCGCAGGCGATTGCCAGGCCGATCGCGGTCGCCGCCGAAGGATACGGCGAGCGATGGACGCGGCGGCCGAACCGTTCACGCAGGCTGCGCGCGACAGGCGGGAGCACGCTCGCACCGCCGACGACGTAAACACCCGCGAGCGTTCCCTCCGCGCTCTCACCCTCCTCGCCGCCGAGGCGGGCGACCACCGCGGCCATGGCTTCGAGCGTCCGGTCGATCAGCGGGGCACACGCCGCATAATAGTCGGCCGCCGAGAACGTCGCGATGCGAGCCGACGCCGCGGCACCGAGGGCGGCTTCGAGATCGACCGTGATGCGGCGAGTACTCGGGCTGAGGCGCTCCTTGACGTCTCGACAGACGTCGAGCACTCGGCTCCTCGCGTCGCGGTCGAGAGCACTCTCGGGAAGCGCCGCGGCGTCGAGCGCACGGCGCAGCATCTGCTCGTCGAAGTCGTCACCGCCGAGGAACGAAACGCCCGCCGTCGCGACGATCTCGTGCTCGGTGCCGCGGATACGCACCGCGCTCGCGTCGAAGGTTCCGCCGCCGAGATCGTACACGACGACATGCTCACGGCGAGCGTTCAACGTGTCGCCGTGGCTGTGCGTGTACTCGAAGGCGCCCGCAGACGGCTCGTTCAGCATCGCGCGGACCGTGAACCCGGCGTGTCGGAAGGCGTCGAGCGTCAAGAGGCGCTGCGTACCGAGGGCGTTGGCCGGGGTGCCGACCACCGCGAGGAGCTCCTCGGTCGAGCCGGCGCGGCTTCGGCCCGACCGCGGTACGTTGGACCGCTCCAGGATCGCCACGCGCAGCGCATCGAGGAAGCGAGTGATCAGCTCCACGACCGAAAGCTCGGTGGAGCCGACGCGCACGCGAGCATCCGGCCTCGCGCCGGCGCCGAGCAGGCGCTTGAACGAGCGCACCACGGTCCACGACGGCTCGCCGGCGACCGCCAGCGCGTCGTGACCGAAGCGCAGCTCGCCGGCCCGCTCCGCGACGACCGTAGGCACGAATTCGTGCGCGTCCCCTGCGGCGTCGCTGAAGGCCACGATCGGGTAGTTGCCCCGGTCACACGTCGCGACCACCGTATGTGTCGTTCCAAAGTCGATGCCGAGACGCATAGGCGCGTACCCTGTCGCGGCTCCTCGCGGAGCGCAAGCCCCTTTCTTCGCCGCCGTCGAGGAACTTCGGGCGGCGACGGGTTGCGTTACGCGGGAGGTGTCGTCGGGGCGCCCGCCGGCGGTGCAGCATTGCCGGCTGCGCCCCGTTGCCGGCATTGGAATCCTTTGAACTTGAGCGGAGCCCGGCTGCGCAGCGTCCAAACGCCCTCGGCGCTACGCTCGAGGCGCGCGCCGATGTTCTCGCCCGCCTTGACGAGCGCGACGTCGAAGCTCGAATCGGAGCTCCAGCGCTTGAACGTCACGCCGAACGACGAGCTCTCGGTGCGCGCGCCCAGGCACTGCAGCTCGATGCCGGCCTTGTCTGCGCCGAGGCGCGTGACGAGGAGCGTGGTCGCGTCGTTCATGTCCTCCGCGCTGACCAGCCAGGTCTCCGAAGGATCCATGAAGACCGCCTCGGCTCCGAAGTGCACGGCGACGACCCTGCCGGAGCTCGGATCGAAGAGCAGCAGTGACGGCGAGTCGTGCTCATATTGGATTTGCACGGCGTGGTAGGCGGATTTGCCGAAGGGACCGACGTAGAGGAAGCGCTCGCCGTCGCATTCGCCTTCGCGGGAGCAATTCTGCCAGTCGGTGAGCACGAGCTTCGCTCCGGTCTTCGGGGTGAGCGTCAGGGTCGCATCACTACGCGACGCCACGCCCTTGCCGCGGGCGAGGTTCGCCGATTCCCATTCGCGCTCACAGCGGCGGATCTGCGCTTCGTCGCCGACGCAGCGTCCCTCGGGGATCTTCGGTCCGTTCGGCTGTTCGAAGAGCCCCGGGGCCGGCGGCAAGTTCAGGATTTGTGAGGCATCGACGGGAGGCAGCAGTCCTTCCGAGACCGCCTCCTGCACCACGAAGCCACGCTTCAGGGCAGGGTCGCTAAGCCAGAGCATGCCCGCGCGGGGCGATTCGTGAAAGTAGGCGGCCGGCGCGCTCGCAGCGAACAACGCTGCGGCAATGAGGGCCGAGATCGTGCCGCGCGCTGTCGTTCGACGTACGGGCTCCTGGTCCATGCCAGGTTGTCTCTCACGCTCTCCGACGAATCTCCAGCGTGAGCGGGGGGCTCTTCGTGTCGGTGGAGACTTCATGCCGGCCGAAGATGTCGCTCGTAAACTTGCGTAGGCATGCGTTCCAGAACCGGCGGAGGCCGAATCCGCCGCGCGACAATGTACGGCGATGTGACCATGCGACCACGAGCGTCGCGCCCGCGAAGAGTAGCCGGTGCAGGGCGAGCGTCGCCCACAGCAGAGGCGCGGCGCGGCCGCGTTGCAGCTTCGTCAACTGTTCGGTCTGGAACTCGACGTGGCGCGCCTCGTCGCGAAGGATCTGGTCGCAAATGCTGCGCAGCACGGCCGACTGCGATGCTTCCCGCAGCGCCGCGTAATAGACCTTGGCGATGATCTCGGCCGTGACCAGCACGCCGATCGAGATCTCGAGCGTGCCGATGACGTTGCGCAGCCGGCGAAAGACGCTGTCGGTCCAGCGCCGCCGGATGCACGGTATGCCGTTCATCTCCATGAAGCGGCCGAGATCGCGCGCATGTCGCTGCTCCTCGGCGATCAGCATGCCGATCGCCTCGACGTAGTCGGCGTCGCCGGAGTGCGCGGCCCAGGCGCGGGCGTAACGCATGAGGTTGCGGCCCTCCGAGCTCTCGCCGAGCTGAAAGGCCTGGATCGAGCTCCTGATCGCCGCGCGTTCCTCGTCGCTGAGCTCCGCGCCGCGCCCCCAGGGGATCGGCAGCAGACGAGAGCGGTTCTGGCGAAAGTGCTCGACCCATTCGCGCGTCGATCGCATCTCCGTGACCGTCATCGAGCCCCTACCGGCAGGGCAACCAGCGGCTCCGCGCCGCCGACGGCCCCGAAGCGCCTATCGCGGCGGTGAAACTCTTCGATCGCGGCGCGCAGGTCCTCGGGCCCGAAGTCGGGCCACATCCGCTCGGTGAACCACAGCTCGGCGTAAGCGCACTCCCAGAGCAGGAAATCGGAAAGCCGCTGCTCGCCGCCCGTGCGGATCAGCAGGTCGACCTCCGCTCCGCTCGGGCCGGAGAGCGCCCGCGAGATCCGCTCGCTCAACAGCTCCGGAGAAACGGGCGAGGGGCAGTCGACGAGATCCGCGGCGGCGCGGGCGATCGATTCCCGAGAGGAGTAGTCGAGAGCAACCCGCAGGTCGAGCCGCCGGCCCGCTGCGGTCGCCTGCTCGGCGCGGTGGATCTCGCGCCGCAGCCGGGCAGGAAGACGGTCGCGCCGGCCGATCACGCTGAGGCGCGCGCCGCTCTCGAAGAGGCTTCGCGCTTCGGCACGGAGGTAGGCCCGCAGCAGCCACATCAGCGCGTCCACTTCCTCCGCCGGTCGCTTCCAGTTGTCGGACGAGAAGGCGAACAGCGTGAGCGTCGTCACGCCGAGGCCGGGCGCCTTCTCGACCACGCGCCGCACCGCAGCCACGCCGGCGCGGTGGCCGGCGGTGCGCGGCAAACCGCGCTGCGTGGCCCACCGCCCGTTGCCGTCCATGATGATCGCGACGTGCAGCCCGCTACCCTTCTGCAAAGTACTTGCCCCCACAGAGCTCCTCCCCAAAAAAATCAGGCCGGTGCCAGCACCCGTCCGAGGTTGCGGGCGGGCTCGCGCTTGGCGGCCGCCGCGGCGTCGCGCACCACCTGCTCGAGAACCGCCAGATACTCGATGTAGCGCCTGCGCCCGCCGGGAGTGATCCGGCAGACGGTCTGCGGACGGTTGTTCTCGAACCCCTTGGAGATCTCCACGAGCTTCGCCTCCTGGAGGACCTGCAAATGGCGGCTCAAATTGCCGTCGGTGAGCGCGCAGAGCTGTTTCAGATCGCCGAACAAGAGACCTCTCGGGTGGGCGGTGAGCGAGGTGAGGACGCTCAATCGAGCGCGCTCGTGAATCACCCGGTCGAGCCCCTCGTACGCGAAGCGGCCGGCGGGCCTGTCGTCCTTCCTAGGCTTCGCCATCTCCCACCTCGTCGAGATGCTGGAGCAAGAGAGCCGCGCAGAGGAGCTGACCCACGCCGTACGGGATTCCCATCGCCCATGGCGAAAACGCCTGCGCGCCGCTCGCGAATGCGAGGCAGGCGAGGCCGGTCGTGAGATACCAGACGCCGACGGCGAAAATGGGGCGCGGCAGGAAGCGGCAGGAAGCGAAAACGCCGAGACTGAACAGGATCTGCCAGAGGCCCGGGAGCATCCACAGGTTCTCCGGCGCGAAGCGAAAGAGCACGGCGGTGACCAGCGTGCCGGCGGCCGCAGCGGGCAGGAACTGTTCGACGGCGGTGGCGATCATTTCCTCGGCGAGGCCCGTATGGACGCGGCGCGAACGGGCGACCATCTCGAACCCGATCAACGCGACCGACAGCGCGGCGGTCGTCACCCAGAGCGCCAAGTACGAGACGACGTCGTTCTCGGGATGCGCGAGCCACCGTGCTTGACCGCCGGCGGCGAGGGCGGCGAACACGCCGGTGGCGGCCAGTGTCGCAGGGCCGTAGCCGCGGAATTCCGCGCTGCGCGCCATTTGGTGGCGAATCGCGGTGATGTGGGTCAGCGCGGCGTCGAGGTCTTTTACGTCTTCATTCACTTTGCATTGCAAAGTACGCCGTCGCGCGGAGCGAAGTCAAGGAGTTTCTACGCGCGAGCTCATTTCCCCCGCCAGTGGGGCGGACGCTTCTCGGCGAAGGCCCGGGCGCCCTCGCGCGCGTCCTCGGTCCGCTGCAGCCACTCGTAGAGCTCGTGCTCGAGCTTCAGTCCCTCGGCGAGCGGCAAGTCGATGCCGCGCAGAGCGGCTTGCTTGATGCGCTGGACGGCCAGCGGCGCGCTCTTGCAGATCTCCGCCGCGATCTCCTCGCACGTGCTCATGAGCAGGTTCATCGGCACGACGTGATCGACGAGTCCGAGGCGCAACGCCTCTGCGGCGCCGATGCGGTTGCCCGTGTAGAGCATCTGCAACGCCCGGCCGAGAGGGATGAGGCGCGGCAAGCGCTGCGTTCCACCCGCGCCCGGCAGCCAGCCGAGGCGCACCTCACCGAGACCGAACTCCGCGTGCTCGGCGGCCACCCGGATGTCGCAAGCGAGCGCTTGCTCCAAACCGCCGCCGTTGGCGTGGCCGTTGATCGCCGCGATGATCGGTTTGTAGAGGCTGAACAGCAGGGGGAAGAGCTTGTTTTGCGGCTCCTCGCTTGGTTTCTCGATGTAGTTGGTCTTGACGTCGCTGCCGGCAGAGAACGCACGCTCTCCGCTGCCGGTGAGAATGCCGACGCGCAGCGCGGAATCATCGCGAAATTCCTCCCAGACTTGGGCGAGCCTTTCATAGGTCTCGAAGTCACAGGCATTCAGTCGTTCCGGCCGGTTGATGGTGATGTAGGCAATCGGTCCCTTCTTCTCGAACAAGACTTTCATCGGCGATTCCCCGCTTTCCGAATTGGCTCGAGAGGGTCAGCGGCCGAGCTCGGCGCGCACGAGCCGCGCTCCGGCCACCATCGAGCGAAGCTTCGCACGGGCGAGCCAGCGTGGGATCGCCGAGAAGCCGCAGTCCGCGGTGACGTAGAGACGCTCCGCGGGCACGACCGAGAGCACGCGGCGGATCCGCGCGGCCACGTCCTCGGGCGTCTCCTGATGGAAGGACTTCACGTCGATGACGCCGGCGGCGATCTTGTAGCGCTCGGCGAGCTCGGGCAGGCGATCGAGATCGGCCATCTCGCGGTTGGCGAACTCGAGGAGGAGCAGCGGACAGTTGAGCTGCCCGAGTGCGGGGAAGAGACGGCCGAAGTCGCGCCGCACGTTGGGACGGCTCGCGTTGTTCCCGAAGCACACGTGCACGGCGGTCACCGCCTCGTGCCCGTGAATGCATGCATTGATCGCCGCCGCCGCGTCGGCGGTGTCGAGCCCTTGCGGCGGGCGCGCGAAGCCGGGCTCGTCGAGCTGGATGAAGTCGGCGCCGGCGGCGACCAGCGCCCGAAGCTCTGCGCGCACGATCGCCATCAGGTCGCCGAGCAGCGCTTCGCGCCGTCCGCCGTAGTGCTCGCCCGGCTCGATGCCGCCCATGAAGGTCATCGGTCCGGGGAAGGCGATCTTCAACGCGTGCCCCGGGCACAGCCGCCGCAGCTCCTCGTACTCGCGGACGATGCCGAGGCCTCGAGGCGCGGAGACCGCCGTCGTGGCGACGAAGTGGGGAGCGCGGTCGTAGCCCGGCACGCCGAGACGGCGCTCCGGCTGTATGCGCTCGAGACCGCTCAGCCGGTCGTACATCTCGAAGACGAAGCGCATGCGGCGCAGCTCCCCGTCGCAGATCACGTCGAGGCCCGCCTCGACCTGATCCGCGATGGCGACCCTGGCCGCGTCCTCGAAGGCCTCTTCGACGTCCGCCGGGCCGGCGACTCCCTCGCGCATGCCGTCGCGGAAGTGGAAGAGCCAGCCCGGCGTCGCGTAGGAACCGACGCCCATGGTGGCGAGGAGCGGGAGATCTTTCATGGCTGCGCCGGCGCCGATGCGGGCTCCACATGCACGCGAGTGAAGTACGTCTGTTCCTCCAAATGCGGGTGATAGGTGATCGTGCAGCCTTTGCCGAGGCGGGCGCTGGCTTCCGCCAAGGCCGCATCAATGGTGGGGAACGGCTCGAAGCCCATCTGGCGCGCGACTCCTTCGTTCTCCTTGGGCACGCCGGCGGCGAACACGGCGCTCAGATGGTTGAGGGCGTAGAGCCCCTGACCGTAGAGGATGCAGGGATGTGCGCCGTGGAAGGCAAAGCCGGTACGATATTTGTGTACGAACTCCGGTCGGTGGGCGTATTCCTCGGAGTACGTGTCCCAGACTTCGACCGGGTCCGTCGTCGTCGGCAATACGTCACTGTAGCAGCGCGTGGTACGAGGGATGGTTGAGCAGGCTGAACTTCGGCTCGAACGGGTTGGCGACGATGAAGATCCCGTCTTTCCGCACCAACGGATTGTCGTGGTACGCGTTGAACAGGGCGGAGAGCGCTTTGTTGCGACAATGAATGGGATTGAAGATCGACAGGCGTGAATAGCCGTCGCCGTCACCCATTCCCACCAACAAGACGTCGGTCTGCCCCTCGACATCGGTCACCAGCTCGGAGATCAGCGTATCGAGGTGCATCTCGCGCACCGGCGTGATGAGGCCGGCGTCGATCGCGGCGAATTTTTGCGGTTTGGTGGTCGTGAGCACGCCTTCGATCTTCATGATCGGTGGGTGGCCGCGACGCGCGAGCTCGGCATCGACCAGCGCGCCCATCTCGTTCAAGAGCTTGTGGAACGAGCTGTTCTTGGGGTCCTGCACCGAGTGCCCGGAGGCGAAAGGCCAGGGACGGTGATGGTAGCGGATCGATTCCCAGTTGCTCATGCCGACGAGAATCGATTTCCAGCCGCCCTGAAAGAATCCTTGCGGCGTGGACATGAAGATGAAGAGGTCGGATTCGACGACCGAGCGATGGACCATGACCTCCATGCCACGCTTGGTCATTCCCAAAGGCACGAACTGGCTCATGTCCGTCGCGTCGATGCACGCCAGTCGCCCTCCCAATGTGTACGGCAGCTTCGGCCCGAGAATGTGGGTCATCTCCTTGCGGGTCCACATGCGGTGCAATGCGTTGGCGACCTTGATCTGAATGTCTTCGGGTCGCACGCCGTATTGCTCCAAAAGACCGAGCAGGATCGGCAGACCGAGAATGCGCAAGTCCTGGTCCTCGGGATGGTAGTGAGTGGCTCGACCGTCCTGAATCCCGATCGTGACTTTGGCGCCTTTTGTCACCAGCTTCTCCAGCGGCGGCATGCCGACCGGATTGGCGAGCGCGCGGCGGAATGCCGCCGCGGCATCGGGCAGCGGCGGCGCCGACGGAGGCGGACCGGGTGGAATGCGCGTGCGCTCGGCCGGCAAATGGGCGGGCTGCTTGGTCGTGCCGCAACTCACCATGGTCTCTCGTGCCCGTGACATGTCACGCCTCCTTGGCAGCGGCAGCCTTCCTGGCCACCGAAAGCGCGGGCGTACGTGCGAGCGTTTGGTACACGACACAGTACCTCTCCGTCAGTCGCAGCAAAGTGTCGAGCTCCGCTTCCGAAGCATCGGTGTCGAGCGTGAATTGAAGCCGGATGTTCCGAAAGCCGACCGGCACGTCCTTCGACAGGCCCAAAGTGCCGCGGAAATCGAGATCCCCTTCCGCGTGCACCGTGGCATCGCGCAACTCGATTCCGAGCGCGGTCGCCACGGCGTTGAGCGTGACTCCGGCGCAAGCGACGAGCGCTTCGAGGAGCATGTCGCCGGAGCATGCGGCGAGGCCGCTTCCGCCCGTGGCCGGGTGCAACCCGGCGACGACGGGTGCTTTACCGGTCTCGATCTTGCAACTGACACCGTCGCCGAGGTGTCCCTTCGCCCGCAGCGTGATGAGTGCCGCCTCCGGGGTTTGGCGATAGCGCTCCTTCAACGGCGCCTGGACCGAGCGCAGCTCGTCGGCCTTCATGAATCCTCCTTTCGAGAAACACGTGTCAGGCGAACGCGAAGCGCTCGCCCACGGCCTTCTCCGACAGCGTCCAGAGGCGTTCGGCGTTCTCGCCATCGATGGCGTACGACTTCACGCCGTCGATCGCGTTCGGAGTGTCGTTGACCGCCGCGACGCGACAATCTTCGAGGTAGAGCCCGCCGCGACCCTCGAGCTCCGGGGCCGACGCGGCGAACACCGAAGTGGCGGCGCCCGCTTCGATCGATTTGAACGACGACATGGGATTGCGGGAGCGCAGGTACTCGATGTCCGCCGGCTCGAGATGTCGGCCGAGCTCGGTGACGATCGCCCCCGGGTGCAACCCGTTGGCGTGCACGCCGTGGGCGGCGAGGCGGCGCTCGAGGCCGACGGCGAAGAGCACGTTGGCGGTCTTGGCCTGACCGTAGGACAGCCATTTCTGGTACGGCCGGCGCTCGAAGTGCACGTCGTCGAACACGACCGGTGAAAGATGATGGCCTCGGGAGCTCACCGAGACGATGCGGCTCGGGGCGCCCTTGCGCAGCGCCGGCACCAGCAAACAGGTCATCAGGAAGTGCCCGAGGTGGTTGGTCCCGAACTGCATTTCGAAGCCGTCTTCGGTCTTCGTGAACGGGCAGGCCATGACGCCGGCGTTGTTGACGAGGACGTGGAGAGCCGGGTGGCGATCTAGGAATCGTCGCGCGAAGGTGCGAACGCTCGCGAGCGAAGCGAGCTCGAGCTCCTCCACTCCGACCTGCGCGTTGCCGGTCGACCGGCGAATTTCGGCGGCGACCGCGTCGCCTTTCGGCACGTCGCGGGCCGTCAGGATGACCTGCGCGCCCTTCTCGGCGAGCGCGCGTGCCGTCTCTTGTCCGAGGCCGCTCGATCCGCCGGTGACGAGCGCCACCTTGCCCCTCAAGTCGATTCCGTCGAGGACTTCTTTGGTGGTCGTGTCGCGTCCGAATTTCGCGGCGTCACGCATGACGGTCTCCTCTCTCGGTGTGCATTCGCATATCGCGGCGTCGGCTACGGTGAAAGGGGTTTCGCCACGGACCCCGCCCTCGCGTCAGATGAGCAGTGAGCTAGGATGCCCGAGGAGGACCAGCGTATGAGCGTCGAGCTCAATCACACGATCGTCTGGTGCCGGGACAGGCAGAGGTCTGCGACGTTTCTCGCCGAGATTCTCGACCGGCCTGCTCCCACGCGTTTCGGGCCTTTCCTCGTCGTCGAGGTCGACAACGGAGCGTCGCTCGATTTTCACGAGGCGGACGGCGAGGTGGCCGCGCAGCACTACGCGTTTCTGGTCGGAGAAGACGATTTCGACGCCATCTACGGGCACATCCGTGAGCGGGGGCTCGACCATTGGGCCGACCCGGGGCAGACGAAGGTCGGCCAGATCAATCGCAACGACGGCGGCAGGGGCGTCTACTTCGAGGATCCCGACGGCCACCTCCTCGAGATCATCACCCGTCCCTACGGCAGCGGGAAGTGACCGGCCGCCGAGCCCTAGGCAGACCAGCGCGCAAGGTCGCGAGCGAAGTCCTGCACCGATTCAACCGCGAGCGAGAATCTCGGTGTCCGCTTGCTGGCCGAGCTCGATGACCCGTAGGCTCCCGTTCTCCGCTTCGACGCGAGTGATGGAGGCGTGATCGGGCCGAAAGCACACGACGTCGTCGCGCGAGAGCGCCGCCGCGACGGCGACGTTGATGGCAATGAAGTGAGTGAAGACGACACTCGCCTCGGGCAAGCGGCTGAGCGAATCCAAGAGACCTTGCCGCCACGCGAGGTAGTCCGGCGCGTCTGCCGGGGCGCGGTCAGCCAGATCACGCCAGGTTCCGCGCATCGCCTGGCGAAGCCACTGCCGGCGAGCCGGAACCGGGAGGGGCGGCGAAGGCAGTTCGGCGACCGACTCCAAGACGTCCGCCGATCGCTGCCACAACCGCTCGAGGGGTCGAGCCGTTTCGCGACAGCGGCGGAGTGGGCTGGTGTAGATCGGCACACGATCCAATGTTCGCGCGAGGGTTCGAGAGGCTTCTTCGGCCTGCCGCTGCCCGGCGGCATCGAGGCCCGGATCTGCGTGCTCCCCCCAGCTCGCGGCGGGACGCGCGTGTCGGATCAGGTAGAGCTTCGGCATGGGAATGGCCGCCGAGGAGCGAGGGCTGCAAGGCGAAACACCTTGCAGCCCTCGCTCCACCGCCTCGAGCTCAAGCGGCCTTCTTGGTCACTTCTTCACGGGGAGTCCCACGCTCCCGTTCGGGAGCGCGGCTCGCGTTGCGCAGAGCCCAAAGCGCACCACAGCTCGCGATCAACGTGACGAGCACGATGGACCAGGCCATCGGAGGATCGATGACCGGCCCGTAGAAGGTTCCACCGACCGCTGGCGCGGAGGGGAACGGTCCCCAGCTGAACATGACGCACCTCCCTTTGCCCCGGAAATCGGCACGGGGTACGAATTCAAGGTAGCGCATCGCGTCAGTAGAGCAAATTAAGATTCTCTTACGAAATTTTTAGCAAATCTAATCTTCATGCTTGGCCGGGACGATCTCCAGCAACCACGAGCGCGATCCGCGGTGCAACATGCGGACCTCCCCGTACCTCTCCCGCAGGTCGCGAAGGTCATTCAGGTTCGTCCGCAACAGGAGAAAGAATCGCCGCCGCCCGATTCGTTCGTCGAGCTCGTTGAGATCGTCGACGATCCACGAGCCGCGGCCGCCGACCGAGATGCCAAAGTCCAGCTCGCGGTTCCCGAACACGAAGTAAGGGATGCGCTGAAGATAGAAGGGCGCACTCGGGAAGTAGCCGGTGTAGAGAGCGACCTGATCGCCCGGCCGCAGCTGCCCGCGAAGTATCTCGACGACCGGCCGGACGGACACGGTCTGGCTGATCGGAGCAGCCACGAGGGCCGTTACGCACTGGAGGGCAGCGATAGACGCAGCGACCGCGGCGATTGGGCGCCAGCCTTGCTTGCGCGCCGAGAGCAGCGTCACTGCTCCGCCGGCCAATGACACCGCGATCGCCAGCGCGCCGAGCGCGGGCGGGATCGGAACCGCAGAGAAGCGCATGGCGAATGGCACGCCGGCGGCCGCGAGAACCAGCGCCGCGCCGGTGACGGTGAAAGCCAGCCGCATGGCGCGACCCATCGACCCCATCTCGATGGCGCGCGCCACGGCATCGCCGAGCAAGATCGCGAGCGGCGGAAACACCGGCAGGATGTACGGTACGAGCTTGCCGCGCGGCACGCTGAAAAAAACCAAAACGATGGCGACCCAGATGACCGCGAAGCGCGCGGCACTGCCCGCGGGGGAATCCTCCTGCGTGCGACGGCCGATTGTGGGCAGCGCCGCGAAGAATAGCGGCGTCCATGGCAGGAAGCCGAGGAGCAGCCAAGGGAAGTAGAAAATGAAGGACTCCCGGTGCTCGTCACCGGCCACGCGCAGAACGTGCTCCTTGTAGAGATAGAATTGAAGAAACGCGGGATGGCGCAGCTCGACGAGAACGAACCACGACGAGACGAGCGCTAGATAGAGCGGCAGACCGGCCCAGAAACGCGCCGCGCAGAGGCTCCGCCAGCTTCCCCGCACGGAAATGTGGCCGAGGGCCACCAAGCCACAAAGGACGGCGGCCACGGGCCCCTTGGTCAACGTCGTCGCAGCGGCCAGCAACCAGAAAGGAACGTAGCTGCTCTCCTCGGTTTCCGCGATGAAATAGGCGAGCAGGGAACCCGCTAGCAGCACGCCGAACAGCATGTCCATGACCGCCACGCGAGCGAACACGAAATAGAGTCCGCTGGTGGCGAGAATCACCGCGGAGGCAGGCCCCGCGGTCTTGCCGAACATCCGCCGCGCGAAGAGCCCCGCGAGCAGCACGCCCGTCGCCGCGGCGACGCTCGAGACGAGCCGCGCGCCGAGCTCGTTGATTCCGACCAATCGGTACGCAGCGGCCGTCAGCCAGTAGAGGAGAGGCGGCTTTTCCAAGTACGGGACGCCGAACAGACGCGGCACCAGCCAGTCTCTCGACGCGAGCATCTCGCGGGCGACTTCTGCGTAGCGGCCCTCGTCGCGATTGGTGAGTGGAATCTGTCCGGTGTGAAACAGCGAGAGCGCGAGTGTGAGCACCGAGATCGCGACGATGCAGAACGATCCACCGGAGAATGGTCGATCGAAAGTCCGTAGCAACTGGCGGCTCACGCGAGCGGCGCGTCCGCGAATGGAGGCGAGATCGTCACCGGTGGATGGCTCGAGTACGACATCAGCGAAAGCGCAACCCGCCTTCGACAATTGCGACGGATCGGCATAGTACGGAACTGGGACGGAATTCTAGAACCTCGTCTGTGGCGACTTCACCGGCCGACCCTCCTCCTCGCTTCCGAAGCTTCATTCCCTGGGCTCTTCTCCTCGCTCTGCTGATGGCCAGCTTCGTCTGGGTCCGGCGGCCGGACGTCCGCGGCAACCGTCCCGGGATCGGCGGAGGAGATTTCGGCAGCTATCTCGTCGTCGGCAATCTCGCCCTTGCAGGCAGGCACATCTACGACGAGGCGGGGAGGGGGGTGAACACGTGGCCGCCTTTCTTCAGCGTGCTTTGCATTCCACTCGCGCTGCTCGGCCGACCGTCGCCCTATCTCGCTCGCATCGCTTGGCTCGCGTTGAACTACCTGTTGCTCTGGGGCGTGCTGCGGGTGCTCGCGCGCCTCGTCTACCAAAGGGAAATCTCCTGGTGGATGACGCCCGGAAAGCTGTCCGTGCTGTCTCCCGAAATACTTCTCCCATTGATGATCTGTGCGCGTTTCATTCTGAGTAACTTCGAGCATCTGCAAGTCCAGATCGTCTTGTTCGCACTGACAGTTCTCGCCCTCGATCTGAACGCTCGAGGCCGGGACCTCGCCGGTGGAACCTGGCTCGGCTTCACGGCTGCCTTGAAAGTCATGCCGATCGTCTTCATCCCCTACTTTCTTTTCCGCAGGCAATGGCGCTTTGCTTTGACGGCGGCGATCGCCACGGCCGCGTTCTCGCTTTCCCCAGTCGTCGTCTACGGCACGAAGCGCTTCATCGACTATGTGGCCGCATGGCACGGCGCTCTGCAGACTGGTTGGAGCGTCGGGAAGATGAATCAATCGGTCTTTGCCATGATCGACCGGAGCATCGGCCATGCCGTGACTCCGTGGAACGTGAATGCGAGGAATTCCGTTGCGGCGTTACGTCCCGACCTCTCCACGGTCGTGACGCTTTGTTTGATCGGCATCGTGGTCATTTGTGCCGTACGGGTCTTTGGCGGGAGATATTCTCGCGACTCGTGGCTCGCTCTCGTCGACTACGGGGTTGTGTTCATCGTTTCTGCCGTTTTTGGGCCGGTCGCGTGGAAGTCGTACTTCGTGGTGCTGCTCTTTCCGACGACCGTGCTCGTCGGTCTGATTCGGCGAGATGTCTTGTCGCAAGACCAGCGCCGGATGGCGATCCTGGTCCTGTCGTTATTCTTCGCCTTGACCGCGATGCCGTCGCAGGCGCTGGTCGGAAAGTCGTTTGCTTGGGGCGTCGAGATGCTTTCCGGGCCGCTGCTCGGATCGCTCGGGCTGCTCGCCTATTTGCTTTGGTTGCGCACTCGACTCGCGAGCAACCCCGCGGAGTCCTGCTGAGGGTCCGGCGCGTCTTTTCCCAACCGCGCCGCCACCGCCTCGGGGAGCGGGTACTTGCGCGTGTAGGGCCCCGCCTTGACGATCTGGCCAGGCAGCACGTGCCCGACGATCTCCTGGACACGGCGGCTGACGCCGATCAAGCGGTCGAGGTCGACTCCGGTCTCGATCCCCATGGCGTGAAAGCAGTGCACGAGGTCCTCCGTGCATACGTTGCCGGATGCGCCGGGTGCGAACGGACAGCCGCCGAGCCCGCCGATCGACGCGTCGAAATTCGTCACGCCGTGCTCCATCGCGGCGAGGATGTTCGGGATCGCCATCGCGCGCGTGTCGTGCGTGTGCAGCGTCCATTCGACGCCGGGGAAGCGGGGCATCAGGTGGTCGAGGACGCGTGCGACCTGGCGCGGGTTGGCCATGCCGGTGGTGTCGGCGAGCGCGATGGCGCGCGCTCCCATGTCCGCCAGGCGGCCGACGACGCGCTCGAGCTGGGAAAGCGGCACGTCGCCCTCGAACGGGCAGCCGAACGACGTCGAGATGCCGCAGCCGACGGACACGCCCGCGCGCGCCGCGACCTCGAGCACCGCGCCGAGCTTGGCGAGCGACTCGTCGACCGTCATGTTGACGTTGGCGAGGTTGTGGCTCTCGCTCGCGGAAAGCACCGTGTGGATGGCGTTCACGCCCGCGGCGATCGCTCGCGCGGCGCCCTTTTCGTTCGGCACCAGCGCCGCATAGACCGTGCCGGGGCGGCGCTCGATGCGCGCCATGACCTCTTCGGCATCCGCGAGCTGCGGCACCGCGCGGGGGTGCACGAACGAGGTCACTTCGATGCGAGGCAGGCCGGCCGCCGACAGCAAATCGACCACCTCGACCTTCTGCTCGGTCGGGATGAGGTCGGGCTCGATCTGAAAGCCGTCGCGGGTTCCCACCTCGCAGATCGTCACGCGCTCGGGCAGTCGCATGTCGTCGCCTCCTCGTCAGGTGGTCAGTACGAGCGCGGCATGCCGAGCACGTGCTCGCCGACGTACGCCATCACCAGGTTCTGGTTCACCGGCGCCGTCTTGTACAGGCGCGCCTCGCGGAACTTTCTCTCCACGTCGTATTCCTCGGCGTAGCCGTAGCCGCCGTGACAGTCGATGCAGGCGTTGCCCGCTTCCCACGCGGCCTCCGCCGCCAGGTACTTGGCCATGTTCGCCTCGGCGCCGCAGGGCTCGCCGGCTTCGAACAGCACGGCGGCCTTGTCGCGCATCAGCGCGGCGGCTTGCACGCTCATGTAGGCCTTGGCGATCGGGAACTGCACGCCCTGGTTGGCGCCGACCGGCCTGCCGAACACGACGCGCGCGGCGGAATACGCGACGGCTTTGTCGGTGAACCAGCGGCCGTCGCCGATCGACTCGGAAGCCACCAGCACGCGCTCGGCGTTCATGCCCGAGAGAATGTACGAGAATCCTTTGCCCTCTTCGCCGACCAGGCTGTCGGCGGGAATCTCCACGTCGTCGAAGAAGAGGGCGTTGGTGGAGTGGTTCATCATCATGCGCAGCGGGCGGATCTCGAGGCCCTTGATGCCGCGAATGTCGACGAGGAATACGCTGAGGCCGTCGGTGCGACGCTTCACTTGCTCGGCGGGAGTGGTGCGCGCCAGCAGCAACATCATGTCGGACTGCAGCGCGCGCGAGATGAAGATCTTGCGGCCATTGACGACGTAACGATCGCCTTTGCGGATCGCCGCGGTCTTCAACTGGGTCGTGTCGGAGCCGGCGTCGGGCTCGGTCACGCCGAACGCCTGCAGGCGGAGCTCGCCGGTGGCGATCTTCGGCAGGTACTTCTTCTTCTGAGCCTCGCTGCCGTGCCGCAGCACGGTGCCCATGATGTACATCTGCGCGTGGCACGCCCCGGCGCTACCGCCGTTGGCGTGGATCGTCTCGAGGATCAGCCCGCCGTCGCCGATCGGCAGTCCGGAGCCGCCGTATTCCTGAGGAATGAGCGCAGCGAGATAGCCCGCCCGGGTCAGCTCGTCGACGAACTTCTCGGGATACGCGCGCTGCGCGTCGAGGTCGCGCCAATACTCGCCCGGATAGCGCTTGCAGATCTCCGTCACGCCGTTCTCGAGCGCGCGCTGCTCGTCGGTCAGTCGCAGGGATATCGCCGTCATCGCTCTAGCGCCCCTTGAAGTCGGGCTTGCGCTTCTCGTTGAAGGCGCGCACGCCTTCGAGCCGGTCCTCCGTCACCACGGTCGCATTGTACGCCTCGATGGCGAGGATCATCGCGGTCTCGAGGTCCGTCTCGCTGCCGTACGCGATCGCCTTCTTCGCCTGACGCACGGCGATCGGGCCGTTGCTTCGCGATCGTCGTCGCGATCTCCGTCGCCACGGCCTTGGCCTGGCCTGCCGGGACGAGGTGGTTGATCAACCCCGCGGCCTTCGCCTCGTCGGCTTTCATACGCCGCCCGGTGAAGATCAGCTCCTTGGCGAGCGGCGCTCCGATGATCCGCGGCAAGAGCTGTGTGCCGCCGACACCCGGGAAGATCCCGAGCGTCGTTTCCGGCACGCCGAAGACCGCGGTCTCGCTCGCCACGATCAAGTCGGAGAGGATCGCCAGCTCGCATCCACCGGCGAGCGCGAAGCCCTCGACGGCGGCGATCACGGGGATCGGACAACGCAGCACGCGCATCGCGCCTTGCTCGAAGATCACGTGCTGGGCGCGCCACGTCTCGTCGGTCATGCCGTCGCGCTCCTTCAAATCGCCGCCGGCGCAAAACGCGCGGTCGCCGGCGCCGGTGAAGACGACGGCGCGCGCCTCGGCGTCGTGCGCCAGCGCCTCGAAGCAAGCGAGGATGTCCTCGCCCATCGCGGTGTTCATCGCGTTCATCTGCTCGGGCCGATTGAGCGTGACGGTCACCACGTGGCGGTCGTCGGATCGGCTGACGAGAAGATGTCGGTACGAATCCGTCATGGGAGATTGTATGGACATCACTCCACGACGCCCCGTTCTTGCAAGCTGCGGACGTCGTCGATGGTGTATCCGAGCCAGGTGAGCACGTCGACAGATTGCTCGCCGACGAGCGGCGGCACGCTTCGCAAGCCCGGACGCTGCCGGTCCCAGCGGATCGGCAGACCGACTGCGCGATAGTGCGGTACCCGCGGGTGCGGCGCCTCGAGGATCATCCCGCTCGCCTCGGTCTGCGGCTCCTCGAGCACGCGGTCGACGCTGAGGATCGGCGCCGCGGGCACGCCGGCCGCGTGCAGCCGTTCGAGTAGATCGGCGGTCTCGAGTTGTCGCGTGCGCGCCGAGATCGCCGCCACCAGCGCCTGGCGGTTCCGCACGCGCCCGGGGTTGTCCGCGAATCGCGGATCCGTGCCGAGCGCCGGCTCGCCGAGCGCGTCGGTGAGCCGTTGAAAGAGGGCGTCGGAGCCCGCGCTGATCATCGCCTGACCGTCGGCGGTCGGGAACGCCTGGGAGGGCACCACCATGGCGGTGCCCGAGCCCTGCGGCTGAGGGACGACGCCGTCGCCGAAGTAACCCGCCGCTTGATAGGAGATCCACGTGAGAGCGGTCTCGAAGAGCGCCGTGGTGACTTCGACGGCGCGCCCGGTGCGGTCACGCTCGCGCAGCGCGGCGACGATGCCGAGCGCGGCCCACATCCCGGTGCCCATGTCGATGATCGACGTGCCGACCCTTGCGGGCTCCTGGCCCGGATGGCCGTTGATGGACATCAGCCCGCCGTAGGCCTGCATCAGCGGATCGTAGCCGGGCTGAGCGGCGAGCGGGCCTTCGGTGCCGAAGGCGGTGACCGAACAGTACACGAGCCGCGGATTGAGCTGCGCGGCGGACGCGAAGTCGAGGCCGAGCTCCTCGACCACGCCCGCGCGTAGGCTCTGCACGAACACGTCCGCACGCTGGATGAGCCGCTTGAGGACGTCGATACCTCCTTCGCGCTTGAGGTCGATGGCGAGGCTTTTCTTGTTGCGATTGACCGCCAGGAAGATCGTGCTCTCGCCGGCCCAGAACGGCGGCCCCCAGGCGCGCGCCTCGTCGCCGCGTCCCGGACGCTCGACCTTGATGACCTCGGCGCCCATGTCGCCGAGCGTCTGCGTGCAGAACGGGCCGGCCACGTTCTGGGTGAGGTCGGCGACGACGATTCCTTCGAGCGGCAGCGGCACGGGCGGAGTCTAGCAACGGCGGTCGTGCCCGGCGAGCAGCGTTCGCGGCTTGCGTTACTCCTTCTGCGAAACCTTCGTGGTCTTCAACGCGTCGACCGTCGTCGCCGCCTGCCGGCGGACGAAGTGGCGCAGCGCTTCGAGGTCATCGTCGGAGAGCTCCTTGAACTGCGGCATGCCGAGCGGAACCCTACCTCCGCCGAGCACGATGGCTTTCATCGCGCTCGGGTCGAGCAAGATCGGTGAGGCACGGAGATCCGGCGCGGCGCCTCCGGACACCGCCCCCGCGCCGTGGCACATCAGGCAGTGCTCGACGTACACCCCGCGCCCTTTGTCGGCGACCTTGTCATCGATGGCGAAATTGGCCGGGACGATCGGCTCGGGGAACGCCGGTGGCTCGAACGCCGGCATCTTCGCCTCGCCATCGAGCGCGAACGTGAGCAAACGGCGGGTCTGTGCGCGGTAGGCCCAGCCGTACTTCGCGCTCGCGCTGCCGCCGGCGAACCCGACACCCGCGCCACCCCAGCCGACGAGGATCGACACGTACTGCTTTCCGTCCACCTCGTACGTGATCGGCGGCGCCGAAATGCCCGAGCCGAGGAACGTGCTCCAGAGCATCTTTCCGCTGGTTGCGTCGTAGGCGGCGAAATGTCCGTTCGCGCGGCCCTGGAAGACGAGGTCTCCGGCCGTCACCATCGTTCCGGGATTCCAGAAGCCTTCCTGCGGCACTTCCCAGACCTTCTTCTGCTTGACGGGATCCCAGGCGATGAGCGCGCTCACGCCGGTGCCGACCGGGATGTCCTTCCCGAAGCCGGTATCCACCGCGACGTCGAACTTGAACTTCGGCGATTGCCAGTCGACGAGCTCGTTCTTCTGGTCGTTGAAGCGCGACGAGAGCTCGATCTTGGGAATGTAGGCGAGCCCGGTCTTCGGGCTGTAGGACATCGCGTGCCAGCTGTGCGCGCCGAAGGGACTCGGCCAGATCGTCGCGTCGCCGTTTTCGTAGCGAGCGCCTTTGATTTCGATCGGACGGCCGGTCTTCATGTCGATCGCGCTCGCCCAGGTCGTCTTGGCGATCTTGCCCACCGACACGAGCTTTCCGTTCGAGCGGTCGATCACATAGAAGAAGCCGTTCTTCGGCGCGTGCATCAGCGCCTTCACGGTCTTGCCGTGGATCTTCAAGTCCGCGAGCACGATGTCCATGCTCGAGTTGTAGTCCCAAGTCTCGCCGGGGACCGTCTGATAGTGCCACTTGTACTTGCCGGTATCGGCGTCGAGCGCGACGATCGAACAGAGGAAGAGGTTGTCGCCGCCGCCGGGGCTGCGCACCTTCTGGTTCCACGGCGAGCCGTTGCCGGTGCCGATCAGGATCTGGTTGAACTCGGCGTCGTAGGTGAAGCCGTTCCAGGTGTTGCCGCCGCCGCCGTGCTTCCACCACTCTCCCTTCCAGGTCTTGGCGGCCATCTCCTGCGCCTCGTCCTCGAAGCCGTCGGCCGGGTTTCCCGGGACGATGTAGAACCGCCAGGCCTGCTTTCCCGTCTCGGCGTCATAGGCGGTGACGTAACCGCGCGCGGCGCCATGCTCGGTGCCGCCGTTGCCGACGAGTATCTTGCCGTGAAACGCCTTCGGATAGCCCGAGATGTAGAGCGGCTTCGACGGGTCGGTCGTCTGCGTCGTCCAGCGCTCTTTCCCCGTCTTCGGGTCGAGGCCGATGAGCCGGCCGTCGTTCGTGGCGACGACGAGCGTATCCTTCCAGTAGGCGAGCCCGCGGCTCGAGCCCCAGAAGATGCGCAGCCGATCGCCGGAGTGCTCGATCGTCTTCGGGTCGTACTCCCACAGGATTTTTCCGGTCTTCGCATCGACCGCGCGCGTCACGCTGTACGTGCCGGTGAAGTAGAGGATGCCGTCGACGACGAGCGGCGTCGAAAGCAGCGAACGATCGACCGGCAGATCGAGCGACCAGGCGAGGCCGAGCTTGCCGACGTTCGACGTGTCGATCTGGGCGAGCGGGCTGAAGCGCTGCTCGCTGTAAGTGCGGCCGTAGGACAGCCAGTTGCCGCCCTGCGTTTCGTCGCCGAGGGTCCGGTCGTCGACCACGGTCTCGGCGTGAGCCGCTCCGGCCGCGAGCATCAGATAAACGGCGGCCACGGCAAATTTCCCTCTCGACTTCATACGGTCCTCCCTCGCGGCCGCAACCGCGGGTATAGCTGCGGGCTCAGCGATCACCACCGCGGCGACCCACTTTGCTCGAGCCGTGCCCTGGCATGAAGTGCCGATTCGCTTTGCCGCCCGCGCCGGTGGCGACGGGCTCGTTGCCATCGGCGACGATCTCGATCTCGCCCGCGTCGACGAGCTTCTTGAGTGGCGGATGGTCGGCGGCATTCGCCGCGATCTGTCCGCTCCGCCCGGGACCGAGGTGCAGCTTCTTGCCGCGCGGCAGCGGAACGGCGATCGCTTTGAGGGTCTTGTTGGCGATGGTTGGCATGCCGGTCGCTCTGTAGCATGCGGCAGCGCTCGATTGCGATCGTGAATTGAGCTGGCCAGGCCCGAGCACAAAAGCTGGCATCGCCGTCTCGCTGGACGCTCGCGACGCGGAGGCGCTAGGTAGGGGCCTGACGCGCTTGGCGTTGTCGGCGTGCGGGCAAAGGAGGGGGATCAATGCTCCTGCAGACGAACTACGAGACCATGAAGATCGAGCGCCGCGATCACGGCATCGCGGTCGTCACGTTGAACCGACCGCAGCGCCTGAACGCCATCAACGGCCGCATGCATGCCGAGCTAGCGCGCTTCAGCCGCGATTTCGCCTACGATCGCGAGCTCCGCGTGCTGGTGCTGACCGGGATGGGCCGGGCGTTCTCGGCAGGCGGCGACTTCGGGCCGGGCGACCCGATCGGTTCCAACCCCACGGGTCCCGACCTTTGGACCGAGGCGCGCCAGATCGTCGATCACATCCTGGAGTGCGAGAAGCCGATCATCTCGGCCGTGAACGGCTATGCGATGGGTCTCGGCGCCAACGTGGCGCTGCTCTGCGACGTGGTCGTCGCCGGCCCCTCCGCGGTATTCGCCGATACCCACGTCAACATGGGAATCGGCGCCGGCGACGGCGGGCAGCTCATCTGGCCGTTCCTCATCGGCGTGAACAAGGCCAAGTACTTCCTCATGAGCGGAGATCGCATCAAGGGCAGGGAAGCGTACGAGCTCGGGCTGGTCAATTTCTACGTGGAGGACGACGCCGAGCTGATGCCCAAGGCCCTGCAAGTCGCCGAACGGCTCGCAGCGGGCGCGCCGCAGGCCATCGCGGCATCGAAGATGGCGGTCAATTCCTATCTTCGCTCGGTGTCCAGCATGATCATGCCGATCTGCCTGAGGCACGAGCAGTTGACGATGCAGACGGAGGACCACCGCGAAGCCGTGCGCGCGTTTCAGGAAAAGCGCGCTCCGCGGTTCACGGGCAAATGAGCGGGCCGCCCGCATTGACGGAATCGAGGGTAACGAAATGAGCCAAGGGATGGATCATGTCCTCAGTGATCTTCGTGTGCTCGATCTCACCCGTGCGCTGGCCGGGCCGAGCTGTACGCGAATGCTAGCGGAGATGGGAGCGGAGGTCCTCAAAGTCGAACCGGCGCCGAACGGGGATCTGGTCAGGCGTTTCTCGAACTACCGCAACAACCGCAGCCTCTACTACATCCAGCAAAACCTCGGGAAAAAGAGCCTGTGCGTCAATCTGCGTGATCCTCGCGGCATGGCGCTGGTGAGCGGATTGATTCCTCACGTGGACGTGGTGGTGGAGAACTTCAAGCCGGGAGTCATCGGGGAGATGGGGTTGGGGTATGCGCGCCTCAAGGAGATGAAGCCCAACATCATTCTCTGTTCGATCTCGGCGCTCGGTCAGAGCGGCCCGCTCTCCAGCAAACCCGGCTACGACTACATTGCTCAAGCGTACTCCGGCGTGACCTCCATGATTGGTGAACCGGACGATGCTCCGTACATTCCGCTCGTAGGCATGGGTGACGTGAGCAGCGGCGTGCATGCGGCGTTGGCGATCGTGTCTGCGCTGCGATACCGCGACCGCACCGGCGAAGGGCAACATTTAGATATCGCCCTCCTCGACGTCTACTATCACTACCACGAAGTGAACGTGCACACGTACAGTGGCAGCGGCGGGACCGTCCGACCCACGCGCGCCGGCCGGCACATGACCTACGCCTGCCCGGGTGGCGTGTTTCGTGGCCGGGGTGGCTACCTGGTCATCATGGCCTTCTTGCACCACTGGAGGGACCTCTGTCAGGCGATGGGCCGGCCTGAGCTAGTCGACGATCCGGACTACAGTAGCGATCCGGCGAGGCTGCAGCGACGCGTCGCCGTCATCAAGATCATCGAGGACTGGCTGCAGACGTTCCCCGACGTTGGCGCCGCAGTCGCGCATTTGGAGAAATTCAAAGTCCCGGTAGCGCCCGTGCTGTCGATCGCAGAAACGGTCAACCACCCGCACCATCGGGCACGTGGGACGGTCCGGACCGTCCATGATCGGCTACACGGCGACTTCGAGATGCCGGGGATGCCTCTCAAGTTCTCGCGCTTCCCCACGGATCTCCCGCTCGAGGCGGCTACGCTCGGTCAACACAACGAGGAGATCGTCACTGGCTACCTCGGGCGCTCCAAGGCCGAGGTGGAACAACTGCGCGAAGCGGGGGTGCTGGTGGAGAAGGAGATCTGACGAGGCATGGTACGAATCAGCATCCTGTATCCGAACACCAAGGCTCACGATTCGACGTGACATACTACGTCGAAACGCACATGCCGATGTCGATCAAACTGTTGGCGCGCATCCCGGCTTCCAGGGCGTTTCCGTCGAGCGCGGGCTTGGCGGAGGCGTTCCCGGATCGCCGCCGACTTACGTCGCGATGTGCCACTTCCTGTTCACCTCGATGGAAGACTTCATGGCCGCTTTCGAGCCCAACGCTGCCGTACTGCAGGGCGACATGCGCAACTACACCGACATCGAGCCCGTCATTCAGGTGAAAGCGCCACGGGCCGCGGCCGGCTCAGCGTGCCATGCGCGGCGTCATCTGCATCATCGGCGAGCCGGTCATCATCATGTTCCCCGGCGCCATCATGGGGCTCGACTCCGTCAACGCGCTCGGCGCTTGTTGACCGTTGGAGTGATCGTCACCGCACGCTGCGATCAAGCCGGTCACCAGGGTTAACAATAAGATCGAGGCTCTCATCGGGACCTCCCGGCGGTTTCGTCGCCTGCGAAGTTAGATTGCACGAGAAAGCGCCGAATTCACTCAAAAAGTGATTTCTTACCTTTCCGGCTGCGACCGCGGCTTCGCTCAGCCATCGCGCACGATTTCGGCGCTCCCGAAGGTGCCGTCGTCGTTCACGGCGCCGTCGAGGTGCACGGGATCCCCGACGCGCAGCGCCTGACAGGGGAGAGGCGAGCCGCCGGCGTCGCGGATGGACGATCCCTCGAGCTCCACGTCGTAGACATCGGTGTCCGTCGCGCTGCGTTGGCGACTGACCAGTTGCAGCATCGACCCTGGGCAGTCGCTGCCCGCTACGATGCCGTCGAAGACCACCGTTTTTCGTTGCGCCGTAGCTTGACCGCTGGGCGCGTCGATGTGAACGCCGTCGAGCGTCAGGACGCCGCCGGCCGGCGCATTGAGTGAGATTCGAGCGACGGCTCCGCTGCCGGGCAGCTCGAAGCGCATCGTGACGTAGCCTTCGAAGCTACCGCGCAACGAGAACGCCCCGCTTCCGTCGGTTTCATCCTCGATGGAGGTCCCTTCGATCAGCACCCGGATTCCGCCGACGCCGCTCTGCGCCTCGGCGGGGCTTTCGAGCATCAGCCAGCGTCGCAACAGAGCCAGTCGACCGACCGCCCGGGCGCGCGGGGGAGCAGGCAGCAGCGCCGTCTGGACGCTCGCGATCGTTCCCTCGGCCGTGGTGATGCCGCTGCCCCGCGAGCCGCCGTCGCAAGCCCCGAGCGCCAAGACGAGAAGCAAGAGTAGCGCGATTCGCACGTGCTTCATCGCTCACCCCCCGCCGCTCCGCGCGCGGCGAGCCCGCGCACGACGGGCCCGTCCGCGAGCGGAAGTATCTTCGAAGAAGTACACGCCGATCGCGGCGTAGTAGGGGTCGCCGCCTGCCGCGTGCGGATTGCGATCGCGATCGTGACGGGCGAGCAGCCGATTCGCGCGGCGCAGGAGACGCTCCCCCTCCCGGCGCATCTCCGTGCGGACGCGCCCCGCTGCCTTCGTCCCGAGGTTGTCGAAGAAGACCTTTCGCTGCAGGAGGCGCCCCTCGCCCTCGCCGAGGATGTTTCGCAGGATCGTCTCGACCAGCTCGGCCGGATCCTCCGCGAGGATCTGCATCTGTTCCGCGGTCTCGAGCTTGGGCACGTACGCTTCCCCCTTGAGAACGACGACCTGGTCCTCGCGAAGCTCGGCGGCACCGCTCCGCACCAGCTCGTCGAGAAGGATGCGCGGCGCCAGGTCGCCCGTCACCTTGCGCGCCAGCTTCATGAAGGTCGGCCCGCGCGCGGCTTGATAGGGGAGGGGCCGCGGCCGTCCCGATCGATCCGACGTCTGGGGATCCGTGCGCCAGCGGCTGATCAGGCTCGCCGCGTGATTCATGCTGAACGAGCTCGGTGGAGCCGTGCTCTTGTCCGCGGAGCGAATGCGGCGAACCTCCTTGCGGTTGATGCCGGTCACCAGCGCGACCCGGCTATCCGTCTGACGGCGCCCGGGCAGGGTCAATTCGTTCTCGGCGACCTCGACGAAAAGCTCACGGAGGCGAGCTTCGACACGGCCAAACGGAACCCCGGCCGCCAGCAACCGCTTCACCAGTGGACGAAGTATCTCGGCGATCGCTTCGACCAGGCCTTCGCGAACGTCGGCCATCCGCTCGATGGAGTAACGCGTTTCGTCTGGTGGTGACAAGCGAAAGGCAAAAATTCACTCTCGCCGTGCGACGGCATTCCGCGGCGGACGGAGGAGGAACGTACTCGGCCGCGGAACGCCGGGATCACCTACCTCGCGAACGGCTTCGCCGCAACGCCGACCAATCGTGCACCGGCCACATGTCCTGATCTTCGCCCCAGGCGACGCGACCGCCCACGCTCCAGCGGAGCAGGCTGTTCACGTCGATGAAGGTGTGGCGCTCGAGGATGATCCGGCTCACCGGCTCCGAGACTGCCGTGAGGTCGCGACCGGCGGCGTCGACGGCCTGCAGCGAAACCCGCGTCACCCAGCCGGTCTCGGGGTCACGCTCGACGCTGCGCTCGCCGTCCGTCAAGCGCTCGGTCCGCCCATCGCGCCGGAGAAAGCCGTAGGCGATCCGGTCGGCGTCGGGCTTCGGGTTGGTGACGGCGAGGAACGCCTCGTCGGCACTGACGGCGCCCGTCACATAGGCCGCGCGCCGCGGGCGGTCTTCGGGGCGCCGCCCCCAGGTGCGATCACGCATCGCCAGGCAGTCGATGGCAATGCGCTCGCCGTCGAGCCAGAGCTCGCCGGTCACGCGGCCGAACTGATCGAAGTGGCGGGCTTTGCCGAACGTCGATCCGCCCGCGGTCAGCGGTCGCGGCGGCATCACGCCATCGAAGCGAAGCGCCGCACGCAAGCGATCGCCGTCCTCGTAACCGATGGCGTACGACATCGTCGGCTCGATCACCCGGATCGAGACCCCCGTCGGAAGCCGGACATCGGCGAGATCCGTGTCGGGGGAAAGCTCGAGAGCCGAATAGTTTGCCGAGTAAGGGACCTCCCAGGGCAGAGAGGCGCGATCGTCCCACACCCACGCACCGCCCGACACGGTGCCGATGTTCGGGCGGATCAGCGTGTAGAGCCAACCGCCGAGGCGCCGCTCGGCATTGTAGAACGAGAACCACGCGGTCTCGGTCTCCCACCAGTCGGCGCTCATTTGATCGAAGTGGGAGTGGTCGTCCTTGGCGGTGAAGACCGGTTCTTCGACCATGACCGACTTGCTTAGGGCGCGAGGCGCCCACTTGTCCAGCTCTTGCCGGCGAGCAGGGACGAGGTCGAGGTTCTTGTTGACAGATTCGCGCGATCGCTGAAGAGTCGCACACTGAGTTTGCCAGAACGGAGGGATCCATGAGCGTCCAAGGGATCAGCCCGAGCCCGCGACTGAAGAAGGTGTTCGATGAGTTGGTGGTTACGCTGCGCCAGTTCATCCGCGACCATCGGGTGAATCATGAAGAGTACCGGCAAGCGGTCGCGTTCATGCTCGAGACGGCGCGAGCGGGTGAGATTCCGCTGTTGATGGACGTGCTGCTCGAGGCCACCGTCGATCAGGTCGATAGCGACAGGCGAAGCGGTACGGCGAGCTCGGTCGAAGGTCCCTTTTACGTCGCCGACGCGCCCGCGATGAAATCCCCCGCCGTGCTGCCGCATCGCGCGAACGAGCCGGGCGAGGTCTTGTTGCTCTCGGGGTCGGTTCGCTCCGCCGGGGGATCGCCGCTCGCCGGCGCGATCGTCGATGTTTGGCAGGCGGACGCTGAGGGCAACTACTCCCACTTCAACATCCCGGAACAAGCGGCGCCCTTCAATCTGCGCGCGCGGGTCAGCGCCGACAAGGACGGCGGCTTCGCGATTCAGACCAGGCTCCCATCTCCCTACCAGATCCCGAACGACGGTCCGACCGGCGCGGTCTTGCTGGCCACCGGGCGGCATCCATGGCGCCCCGCACACGTGCATTTCCGGCTGTCGCATCCCGGCTTCGTGACCCTCACCACACAGCTCTTCGTCTCCGGCGATCCCTGGATAGACTCGGACGTCGTCGGCGCGGTGAAGCCGTCGCTGGTGATCGACTTCGAGCGTCACCAAGACGAGGCAGAGCTGCGCGAACATCGGCAGGAGCGGCCTTTCCGCACGGCGCGCTACGACTTCGTGCTCGAAAGCGCAGTGGGTAAGCGCTAGTTGATTCCCGCCCGCCGCATGCTCGAGGAGGTCATCGCTTCGCTGCGCGGCGTGGTGGCTCCTGCGATCTCCGCTCCGTATCCGAAGACGCAGGCGTACATGGCGGCCGTGATCCTGGAGTTCCTGGCACGGGCGATCGAAGAACGGAGCGACGTCGCCGAGGCGAAGAAACGCTCGATCGAGCGGCTGTTCGCGGACATCCGCGGCCTCGGCGTCGTCACGCCGGCGGCAGTGCACGGCGACGGCGAATCGCGCCTCGCGAAGCTCATCGAAGCTCTCTACGCAGACCGCGAACGACTCGGCGAGGCCCGGTTCAACGCGGCGAACCAGCGCGTGCGCCGGACGCTTCGAGATCTGCTGGACGGGGAACTGAAGATCACCTCGAGCAAGGAGTAGAGGTGGAGCCGGCATCGATCGAAGATCGCATACGCGCGGATCTGCAGAGGAGGGTGCCCGGCGCCGCCGACCTCACGCTCGAGAACTTCGTCCAAACGGCGGTGGGATGGTCGCACGAGACCTACGTCTTCGACGCCCGCTGGCGCGAAGACGGCCGCATGGTCAGCCGCGGCTTTTGCCTGCGAAAGGATCCGGGCGTCGGACTTTTGCGCGAGCTGTCGAGCCTCGAGGAGCAGTTCCGCGTGCTGAAGGCGCTCGAGCCGACGCCTGCGCCTGCGCCGCGAGCATACTGGTACGAGCCCGACGCGTCGATTCTCGGCGGCCCGTTTCTGGTGATGGAGAAGATCGAAGGCGAGGTGCCGAACCCCTGGTCGAAAGCGGGAAAGCGAGCGTACGCCGAAGCGGCGGCTCGCGGCACGTTGCCGCGGAGCTTCGTCGAAGCGCTGGCGACCCTGCACAACCTCGATTGGCGCGCCGCCGGGCTCGATTTTCTCGGCGTGCCGGGGCCCGGACGTGACTTCGCTCGCCGCGAGATCGCCAAATGGGAAGGTCTCGCGCGCGAATCGTCGCCCGAGCCGCAGCCCGTGCTCGCCGAGATCATCGCCTGGCTGAAGGCCAACGCGCCCGAGGCGCAGCGGCTGGCGTTCGTACACGGCGCGTATCGCACCGGCAACCTGATCCTCCATGAAGATCGCGTGGCAGCGATCCTCGACTGGGAGCTCGAGGTGATCGGCGATCCGATGTACGACGTTGCGTACGTGCTCTCGGACCTGAACCGCGAAGGCGCGCCGCTCTTGTCCTACGTCGTCGACCGCGAGTTCTTCGTCGCCGAGTACGAGCGGCTGACCGGTCTGACGATCGACGTCGAAGCCTGCCGCTACTATGACGTGCTCTACATGATGCGCACGGCGGTCTTCTGGATCAGCGCCAGCGGACTCTTCGCCGAGGGACGCAGCAAAGACCTGCGCCTGGCGCGCACCACCTATGCGCTGCCGGGCGTGCTCGACATGGCGGCGAAGGCGATCGGCTTCTAGCAGCGGTCACGCAATCCGGCCCCGTAGGACCGCTTTTGACCTCGCAACGAGGCGTTTGCTAGACCGAAAGTCGTGCTCCCCAAGCGGCAGGGCGACGCCGGGCCCGGGCGTCCGTGGCGAAACTCCCGCGGTCAGGCTCTCTCCGAGCACGCGCCGCTGCTCATCGTCGTGGGCTTGGTGACCCTCTTCCTCGTGGCGCGGTTCGGCGGCGCGGTCTCCCGACGCTTTCGCTGCGCGGGCGAGCAGACCAGCAAGGTGATGATCCGCCCTGGCGACCCTCCCGGAGTCGAGCCCGGCTGCGCGGACGGTGATTCCGTCGACGAGCCGAGCCCGCCCGTCGAGCCACAGCTTCCTCCGGTGTCCTTCAAGGGTCCGATGATGGGGGGCGTGCCCCTCGATCACTGCGTGACGTTCGGGAAAGACTGTGGAAAGCCGGCAGCCGACGCGTTCTGTCGATCGCAGGGATTCTCCGGGTCCGAGAGCTTCGGAGAGGAGATGGTCGCGACGACGCGAACGCCGAGCGGCGATCTCTGCGACCAGAGCTTCGCCCCGAACCGCGCGCCGTTCTGCGGCCGCTTCACGCAAATCGACTGCGCGTCATGAGCCTGGCCGCGACACGCACGCGGACGAGGCGCTTCTAACTCAGGCGGCGCCCGAGCGGAGGACCTCCCCCGACGAGCTCCCCGTGTAGCGTCCTTGGTCGCGAACGACCTCTCCGTTCACGATCGTCTGCTGAATGCCGTGCGATTCGATCACCAGCCGCCGCCCGCCGCCCGGCAGGTCGTTGCGCATCTCGGTGCGGCTCGCGGAGCCGATTCGCTCCGCGTCGAAGATCACGATGTCGGCCGCCATCCCCGGCGCGAGGACGCCGCGCTTCCTGATGCCGAAGAAGCGCGCGGGCTCCGAGGTGAGGCGCGCGACGGCGCGCTCGAGGCTCATGATCTGGCGATCGCGAACCCAGTGTCCGAGGAGGTGCGTGGCGTACCCGGAGTCACAGAGCATGTCGACGTGCGCCCCGCCGTCGGAGAGACCGATCATCGTGCGCGGATCGGTGAGCAGCTCCGGGATGCGGCGCTCGTCGGCGTTGAACAGCGCGCAGGTGAACTGCATGGCGAGCTCGTCCTCGAGGCCGAGATCGAGGAACGTGTCGAGGCCGCCGCGCTTGCGCTCGGCGGCGACCTGTCCGACCGTCTTGCCCTCGAGCGGCTTGAGCGCCGGCGTCGAGACCTCGTGGATCTCCAGGCGCTCCCACCGTCCGGAGAAGATGCGCGGCTTCTCCAGCTCGTCGCGTGCGGCGGCGCGGAACTCCGCCGAGCGGTAGATCGCCTTCTGCTCCTCCACCGTCTTGTTGAAGAGCGCCTTCCAGGTCGTCGTGTCCGCGAAGATGAACGGGTTGCGCAGATCGATCTGCACCAGCAGCGGCCGGCAAGTGACCTGCGGCACTGCGCCGCGGCGGATCAACGGATCCGCGCGCCGCAGTGACTCGAGGCACGCTTCGGGAGCGTCTTCGCGGTTCAAGAGCGCGAGCCACGTCACCTTCGAGCGGCTCTCCGTGAGCAGGAAGTCGAGTGTGGAGCACTCGTCCTCGCTGATCACGCCCGGAGACTTGGTGAGCGCGACCTCGATGACTCCGCGGCCGAGGTCGCGAAGCACGTGAGCATAGGCCGCGAGCTCGTCACGGCTGGCCAAGCGCGACGCGAGCGGGCGCGCCTGGTAGCCGATGTGCTGGCTGAGTAGCGTGGTCGTGAAGCCGAACGCTCCGGCTTCGTAGGCTTCACGGAAGAGCGCGGCGATCTGCCGCGTCTCGTCGGGCGTGGCGGCGCGCTCCATCGACTCCTCGCCCATCACGAAATGACGGAACGGCGTGAGCGGAGCGAGAAAGCCCAAGTTGATCGCCGGGCCGCGCGCCGCGGCGGCGTCCATGTACTGCGGAAACGTCACCCAGTCCCAGGTGACGCCGCGAGACAGCACGTCGAACGGGATGGCTTCGACGTTGACCAGGTCCCATGCGGCGATCTCTCGCGTCTGCGGCTTGCACGGCGCGATTCCGACCCCGCAGTTCCCCATCATGACGGTGGTGACGCCGTGCCAGGACGACGGCGTGATCTCACGGTCCCAGCAGATCTGCGCGTCGTAGTGCGTGTGCGGATCGATGAATCCCGGCGTCACCGTCATGCCGCGGGCGTCGATCGTGCGCTTCGCGCCGGCCGAGATGGAGGGCGCGACCTCGGCGATCTGGCCGCGCGTGACCGCTACGTCGGCCTGAATAGGCGGCATGCCAGTGCCGTCGACGACCGTTCCCCCTCGGATCACGAGATCGAAGCTCATCGTTCCTCCGCGAAGGTTCTCAGTGGGTGATGCCGTAGAGCTCGGCGACGTTGTCGTGCAGCAGCCAGTTCTTGCGCTCCTCCGAGAGCCCGGCGGCGTGCTTCTGGAGAAGCTCCTGCGAGTTGGGCCACGTGGAATCGCTGTGCGGGAAGTCGTTGGCCCACATGAGGCGGCGCGGATTGCACAGATCGATCACCTTGAAGGCGACCCAGTCGTCCTGGAACGTCACGTAGATGTTCTCGCGGAAGTACTCGCTCGGCATCTTGGAGAGCTGGCCGGCCGTCAGCCAGTAGCGGTGGCGCTCGAACGCGTGGTCCATGCGGTACATGTAGTGCGGAACCCATCCGGCGTCGGCCTCGACGCAGACGATCTTCAACTTGGGGTGGCGCTCGAACACGCCCCCGAAGACGAGCGTCCCCATGACGTCCTGGCAGCCGCGGATGATCGTCATGAAGCCGTTCAGCTTCGGCCCGCGCACGCGGCCGAGGCCGGCGCCGCCCTTGATCGATTCCTTGGCGGTGAGGATGTGGAACGAGAGCGGCAGGCCGAGCTCGACGGCAGCGTCCCAGAACTCGTCGTAGATCGGCTTGTCGTAGTCCTCGAGGATCGGATAGCCGGGCATCATCACGCCGCGCAGGCCCATGGCCTTGATCTTCCGCAAGTCCTCGATGCCCTCGGCGGGCGTGCGCATCGCCGTCTGCCCGCAGCCGAGCAGGCGCTCGGGCTTCTCCGAGCAGTATTCGGCGATCCACAGATTGTAGGCGTCGAAGCAGGCCTTCTTGTAGTCGGCGTCGGGGTGGTTGCAGAGCACCATGCCCACGCTCGGGTAGATGACCTCGGCGAACACGCCGTCGCGGTCCTGATCCGCGATGCGGGCTTTCGGGTCCCAACCGCCGCGGTGAAGATCCTCGAACTTCGCCGTGGCGGCCGCGCCAGCGAGCTCCTCGGCCGTCTTGCCCGCGGCCGCGACCAAGCCCATGGGGATCGTGTCTTCCATGCCTTCGATCACGTAGATGTCCCCGCGCGCGGTGTTCGACACGACCTTGGGTGCGCTTTCCTTGTATTTGCGGTCGATGCGATCGACGTAGGTGCCCGGCGGCTCCATGATGTGAGAGTCGGCCGAGATGATCGGCTTACTGATGATGGGATTGGTCGCACCCATGGTCGCTCCTATGGTCTTCGTCGTGACTTCGGCGTGATCTCGCGTCGCTTGTGCAGACCTTCTCGAGTACCTCAGCCATTCCACGGGTGCAAAGACATTTCTACCCCGCGTCTTGCAACTCGCCGCAGGCGCCGATATGCGCGACCGGATGAAGACCAAAACCCTCGTCCAAGGCCTGGTGTTCGGCGAAGGTCCCCGCTGGCACGACGGCAAGCTCTGGTACTCGGACATGCACGCGCGTTGGGTCATGACGGTCGACCCCGCCGGGCGCACCGAAAGAGTCGTCGAGGTTCCCAACCTCCCCTCGGGCTTGGGGTGGCTCCCCGACGGCCGGTTGATCATCGTCTCGATGAGGGACAGGCAGCTCCTGCGGCTGGAGGGGAAGAAGCTCACGGCGCACGCCGATCTCTCGAAGCTCGCGTCGTTCGATTGCAACGACATGGTCGTCGACGCGCTCGGGCGGGCGTACGTCGGCAATTTCGGCTACGACCTGCACGCGAACGGTGCGCGACAGCCGGCCGAGCTAGTGCTCGCCATGCCGGATGGCAAGGCCCGCGTCGTCGCACGGGATCTCGAGTTCCCCAACGGCACGGTCATCACCCCCGACGGCAAGACTTTGATCGTCGGCGAGAGCTTCGGCGCCAAGCTCACCGCCTTCGACGTCGAGAGCGACGGCTCACTAGCCCGCCGCCGGGTGTGGGCGGCCATCGAGAACATGGTGCCCGACGGCATCTGTCTCGACGCCGAAGGCGCCATCTGGGTGGCGTCGCCGCTTTCCGAGGAAATGCTTCGCGTTCGCGAGGGCGGCACCGTGACCCATCGCTTCAAGCCGTCGCTTCATCCCTATGCGTGCATGCTCGGCGGAGCCGACCGACGCACATTGTTCATGGTCACCGCGGAGACGCACGACCCGACCGAAGCGCTCGCGAAGCGAAGCGGCCGGATCGAGACCGTCGAGGTCGAAGTACCGGGCGCGGGTCTTCCTTGAGCGTTGGCGGTTCAGCCCCGAGCCGGCCGGGATAGAAACTCGACCGGCACGGGCGGCATCTTCCCGCTGGCATAGAGCCCCGGCAGCTCCGGCGACGCGTTCTCCCACACGAGCAGCATCGAACGCTTCGGCGAAAAGCCGCGGTGGCGGATGTCGGCCGGCATGGCGGCGACGTCGCCGGCCTTCATCACCACACGCGCGCGCGGAGTGCCGGTGTCGCGATCCTCGACTTCCCATTGGATCTCGTCCGAGAGCTGTACGAACCACTCGACCCGATCGTTGCCGTGAATCACCGGCAGGACGTATTCCTCCGTGGTCGGGCAGTAGAGGCTGTTCTTGCAAACCGAGACGACCGACGGGTTCCAGGTGACGTCGGAGCGCGACAGGTAGGCAAACAGATTGAAGGCGACGACCTCGCTCTCGAAACCAGGCTCTGCCTCGATCTCCGGCGCGTCTTGGTCGACGTCGGCGAAGTGGCGGTTGACGGGGAAGCCGCCCGCGTCGCTGCGCGTGAGCTCGTCGCCGGGGCAGCCGACCATGCGTTTGGCGGTGACGCGGCGTCGCGTGATCGCCCGCTTGTTGCTTCCGCTCTTGGGACCGAAGGCGCTCCCCGTCTCCGCCGGGCTCGCGAACGGGTCGAATGCCGCGTTCGTCCAATCTTCCAGCATGGCCGCGAACAGGGGGTGGATCACCGAAGTCTCGACCTTCTCCGCGTAGTCGAGGCCTGCCTTTCGGTAGTGTGCGTTGAACCGTCCTGCGAAGAGCTCCACCGTGCCGTAGTGGTTCATGGTGCCGACGACGCCGTCGAAGTTGACGATCCCGTAGAAGAACCCCCACGCGACGTCGCGCTGGAGCGCGCGCAGGAAAGCGTCGACTGGCATCATGTGCCGGCCTTTCGGCCAGACGATGTGCACGAAGTACTCGTCGCGCTCGAAACGAAAGGCGCCGAGCGTGAAGGAGCGATAGCCTTGGCTGTTGGGCGCGTTCTCGGTCGTCATGTCGGCCTCCCTCAGGACCGCCGGGTCGCGGTGGTCTGGCAGATGTCGTCCCAGCGCTCGACGGTGCCCTGCCCCGCGAGCGTCTGCAGCAGGATCACGCTCGGGCGGCTCGCACGGAACTGATACGCGGCGCCGACGGGCAGCAGCGTCATGTGACCGCGCCGCGCGCGAACCCGTCCCATCTTCTTGCCGACCGGCGCGGAGCCGAGCTCCACCGAGCCGCGGGTGCCGGCGGGCACGACCCCGGGGTCGCCGAGCTTCAGCAGATGGATCTCCACCTCGCCGTCCATCACCAAGGCGAACTCATCCTGGGCCGGCGTGCGCCAGGCGGAAACACCCTCGGCGCGGATCGCCTCGATCACGTACTCGATGTTCTTGCCGACCGCGACCTTCTCGTACGGCTTGGCCTTCGAGGCCACCTCGAACAAGTTCGAGAAGACGTAGTGCCGGGGATCGTCGTCGATGACGTCGACGCCGCCCTTCTCCCAATGGTCGAGCGACCCGAAGCGCGTGGTGAGCCGGCTCATGTGAGACTCCTTTCGCAGGCCGACGAGCAGTTGAACTGCATCGGCTACATGTCGGAAAACCTGATGTGACGTCAACGCGTTTCTACGGCAGAGCGCGCATGCGAATTTTTTCGGCTGGAAGGAACGTACAAGGTAAAGTACGGACGAGCTCGTGCCCTGGGATCCGACGCAGTATCTGCGCTTCGGCGACTATCGGCTGCGGCCGGCGGTCGATCTGCTTGCGCACGTCGAGGCGGACGCGCCGGAGGCGGTCTACGATCTGGGCGCCGGTACGGGCAACGTCACCCGACTGCTGCAACAACGGTGGCCCGGGGCGCACGTCACCGGCGTGGACGACTCGCCGGAGATGCTCGCCAAAGCAAGGGCCGCAGAGCCGTCGATCCAATGGCAACTCGCCGACCTGGCGACCTGGACGCCTTCACGCCCGGCGGATCTGATCTATTCCAACGCCGCGCTTCACTGGGTACGCGAGCACCATCGACTGTTCCCGGCGCTCATGCGCGCGCTGGCGCCGGGCGGTGTCCTGGCCGTACAAATGCCCCACAATTTCTCCGCGCCGTCGCATACGCTCATCGCCGAGGCGGCGCGCACGGGTCCGTGGCGCGTGAAACTGGAGCCGCTCTTGCGCCCCGCGCCGGTCGCAGACCCCGGCGTCTACCATGACCTCCTGGCGCCGCTCGCTTCGTCTCTGGACATCTGGGAGACCGAATACCTGCACGTTCTCACCGGCGACGACCCGGTCAAGGAATGGGTCAAAGGTACGTGGCTCCGGCCGCTTCTCGATGCCCTCGACGAGGCAGAACGCTCGGCGTTCGAGAAGCGTTACGCGGAGCTGGCGCGCGTGTCCTATCCACCACGACCTGATGGGCGCACCCTCTTTCCGTTTCGGCGGCTCTTCATCGTAGCCACGGCGCGCTCGTGACGAGGTGAGCAGGGTGATCGCAAGGCGTAGGACGGCCCGCGGCACGAAGACGCGGCGCGAGACGGCGACGGTGAAGACCTTCTCCCTTCACTGGGGCAGTGGGATCATCGAGGAGGAGGTACGAATCGTGACGCCGTACCACGTGCCGACGATCCAGCTGCTCAAGTTCACCGCCGGACCGGCCGCGGGGAGGCGCGCGGTCCGTTTCTGCCATTACGACACCCGCGGTCGCTTCCAGCGCTCGCCGCTGATCGTCGACGCAGCAGGACGTCGAGACGTTGGCGAAGGCGCTCACCAAGGCTGCGAAGCTGCGAAAGATGCTGGCGGGGCTCAGTTAGCGAGTGGCGGCGGCGCTTGCGCGACGTTCAGCGACTGACGTACGAACGTGACTGGCGGTGGAGGCATGGTAGGAGCGCTACAAATGGTGAACGACCTCGGCGAATTGTCGTCGGTGATGATGCGCGAGATGCTCACGATGGTGGATCTCGGAGCGTTGCTCGCCGACCCGGCCTTTTACGGGATTGGAGTCCCCCACGGGGATGGCAAGCCGGTGGTGGTAATTCCAGGTCTGCTCGGCAACGACCTCTACCTTCAGCCGCTGCGGCGCTGGCTCCGCTGCGTCGGGTATTCCCCGGTTCGGTCCACCCTCACGTTCAACGCAGGATGCCTGCAGCGTTTGCGGGAGCAGATTCGCCAGCAAATCACGCGTCGAACGAAAGGCGATCAGACGACGATCGCGCTGATCGGACACAGCCGGGGTGGAATCTTGGCGTGGGCGCTCGCCAGCGAGCTGCAAGAGAGAGTCTCGCACTTGGTGCTGCTGGGCTCGCCCGTGGCTTCGTTCCGGGCTTCGGTGGCGAGCGGCGATCGTCACGCGCCGGCTGGAGCGGTCGGCCGGATGCTCATGCGCATCAGTGAGCAGCTTCGCGAGGTGCTCGATCCGGATTGCAACTACCCGAGCTGCGGCTGCGCGATGGTGAACGATGTAATGAGCTCCCTCAACGCGCGCACTGCGGTGCTCTCCATCCACGGTAGCGAGGATTTGGTGGTCGCAGAGACGGCTCAGAGCATCGGCAACGGCCAACGCATGCTCGTCAAGGCGAGCCACGTCGGGCTGGTTTACAATGCGGAAGTCTATCGCGCCTTGGCGCGCTTCCTGGCGAGCGGCGCGGATCGATGAAGACGACGGTCAAACGCAGCGAACCGCTCGTGCCTGCGAGCGAGCTGGCCCGCTACGGCCATACCTTTCCTAACGAGAGCGCCGAGTATCGCCGCGCGCGCACCGAGCTACTCGCCGAGGAGATCGAGCTGCGTCGACACATCGAGCGCGTCGCCGAGCAACGCCGCGCGTTGCCCCCCGGCGGCGCAATTCCCGAGGACTACCTGTTCGAAGGCGAGCACGGGCCGGTGCGCTTCTCCGAGCTGTTCGGACGTCACGACACCCTCGTCGTCTACAATTTCATGTACGGGCCAAATCGCGAACGGCCCTGCCCGATGTGCACCTCGGCCCTCAGCGCTTGGGACGGCGAGATCCCCGACATCGAGCAACGCGTCGCGTTCGCGGTGGTCGCCAAGTCGCCCATCGAGCGATTGGTCGCGTTCAAGAAGGAGCGCGGGTGGCGGCATTTGAAGCTCTACTCGTCGGCGGGCAACACGTTCAACCGCGACTATCATGCCGAGAATCCCGGCTCGGAGGACGATGCCGCCTACAACGTCTTCACGCGCCGCGACGGGACGATCCGTCATTTCTGGGGCGGCGAGATGACGACGAAGACCGCGGACCCGGGGCAGGATCCCCGTGGCGCGCCAGACTTCATGCCGATCTGGACGTTTCTCGACACCACGCCCGAGGGCCGCGGCAAGGACTGGTACCCGAAGCTGAAATACTGAGCGTCGCCGCTGCCCGGCGCGTCAGGTTCCCCTTCGAGTTGGAGTCCGTCGAGGCGCATTGCCTCCTCCGCCGCTGATGGCATGACCCATTCTGTCGTGCCGACCGGCTCCCGAAACGACGCGCCGCGCCCTGCCCATCCGAAGGAGACGCACTGGCGGGGAGTGCTCACCTGGCTGAGCGGCAATCTTCGCACCTCGCTCGTCACCCTTTTCGTCGCCGCCGTTGCGATCATCGCCTGGCGGGAGCTTCGCACGATTCATTTTCACGAGCTGCGCGAGACCCTGAGGAATCTGTCGACGCCGTGGCTCATGGGAGCGGCGATCCTGACCGCTGTGAACATCGCGGCGATGGGGCTCTACGACGTCATCGCGCTCGGGTCCTCTGCGGAAGATCCCCCGCGCGCGACTCGCTGGAAGATAGGCTGCCTGTGTTTCACGGTCAGCAACCTGGTGGCGGCGGGTCCACTGGCCGGACCGGCTCTGCGACTGTGGCTGTACCGCGAGCACGGCGTATCGACGCGCAGGATCGCCCAGGCGATCGCCGGCGCTCTGGTCGGGCTTTGGGGGGGCTTGATCCTGTGGGTCATCGCGCTCGCCGCCGTTCCTCGAGACGCCGCTTGGCTGGCAATTCCGCTCGCCGCCGCGCTGGCCGTGGGCGTGGGCGAGGCGTTGCGCCGCGTGCCGTTGCCCGACTCGGTCGAGGAGTGGACGGGCTCCAATCAGCAATGGACGCAACTTCTGGCGATCGGTCTCGCGGACTGGTTTCTCGCCTCGGCCGTCTTCCTGATGGTTCTCGCGTCGGGAGGCCTTCCACTCGAGGATCTCCGGCACGTCACGCTGTTCTTTCTTCTCGGACACGTGGCGGGGCTGCTCACGCTGGTCCCCGGCGGGCTCGGCTCGGCCGACGCGGTTTGGCTATGGAGCCTCGGCACGCATCAGACCTCGAGCGCGCTTGCCGCGGCGCTCGTCGCGTTTCGGCTGATCTACTACCTGATCCCGTGGTTCGTCAGCGTCACCCTGATCGCCACGGAGTGGACCTCCGAGCGCCTCGCCGCTCTGCGATTCGTCCGCGAGCTGGCGGCGCTGCTCACGGCCGCGTGCGGTTACCTGGTCATTCTGTCCGCCGCGACGCCGTCGATCGTCGGCCGCCTTCGCTTCGTGGCGGCCTGGCTGCCGACCAGCGTGCGCGAAGCCAGCCATTTCGTGGCGGTGCTCGTCGGCCTCGGCCTCGTGGTGTTGGCTCGCGGCCTACGGCGCGGCTTTCGCGAGGCGATGGTGCTCGTGACCGCGCTCCTGCTCCTCGGCGCCGTCGCCAACGTCGGCAAGGGAGGCGACTTCGAAGAAGCGCTCGTTCTGACGATCACCGCGGCGCTGATCATACGCCATCACCGGGCGTTCGGACGCCGTGGCCGTGTTTGGCCGCTTCTCGACGAGACCGCCGTGCTGAACGCGCTCGCCCTCACCGCGTTCTTCATCGCCGTCGGCTGGTGGGCCCACCGCGACGTGGGGTTCGCCTCGGACCTCTGGCTTCGCTTGACGTCGCTTGCTCCGGGGGCCCGGGCGCTGCGCGGAGCGACCGTGCTGCTCGGGGCATCATCGGTGTTCGCGCTCGTGGCAATTTTGCGTTCGCGGCTTCCCGTCGCCGGCGCGGCCGAGATCGATCACGCGCTCGAGACGATCTTCGCTACCGAGGGATCGCGTGCGGGGCCGCTCACGGTGGCTTGCGGCGACAAGCTCGTTTGGCGCTTCGAGGAGCGCGGCCTGCTGCTCTACGGCACGACCGGAAACTATCTCGTCGTGTTCAGCGATCCCGTGGTCTCGCCCGGTGAGGAGCGCGCCTGCCTCGAGAGCTTCTTGGATTTCGCCGAGGGCGGCGGCTGGGAGGTGGTGTTCTACCAGCTCTCGCCACGCTGGATCCCCTACCTCCATGACCAGGGATTCTCGCTGTTCAAGCTCGGCGAGGAAGCGCTCGTCGACCTCCGCTCTTTCGCGCTCGATGGCAAGCGGTTCAAGAGCCTGCGCAACATGCTGCACCACGTCGAGCGTGCGGGAGCGACGCTTCGAGTGCTTTCGACCGACGAGGTTGGCCGTCGCCTCGCGGAGCTACGCGCCGTCTCGGACGCATGGCTCGCGACCAAGCACGTTCCGGAGAAGCGCTTTTCCGTCGGTTTCTTCTCCGAGGCCTACCTGAGACGGTTCCCCGCCATCATCGCAGAGGATCCCTCCGGCAAGATCCTCGGCTTCGCTTCGCTGATGCCCGGTCGCCGCGGCGGCGAAGCATCGCTCGATCTCATGCGCTATCTCCCCGATGCACCGGCTGGGGTGATCGACGCGATCTTGGTCCACGCCTTCGCGTGGGCGCGCGAGCAAGGCTACTCCGTGTTCTCGCTCGGCATGGCGCCGCTGTCGACTGTCGGCGAATCCTCGCGCGCTCCGCTGTGGGAGCGGCTATCGCGATTTCTCTATCGGCACGGCGCGTATTTCTACAACTTCCAAGGGCTGCGCCAGTACAAGCAGAAATTCCACCCGAGCTGGGAGCCGCGCTACATGGGATACAAGCCCCCCTGGGAATGGCCTCAGGCGATGGGGGCGGTTGCGTCACTCATCGCCGGGGGTTGGCTACGCATGGTGCTGCCCGTCAAGTGGGTGCGCGCGGTCTCGCGGTTGGCGCTGATCGTCCTCCTGATCGCCTCGCCGGCCCTTGCTGCGGCGAGCGCGAAGAAGACCGCCAAGCCGGTGGTTCTGCCCGACGGAGTCATCCAGAAAACGATGGAGCTTCCCGCCGTCGGCACGGCGACGATCTACATGCCGAAAGACCTGGCGCGCGTGCAGCGTGTGGTGCTCTTCCTTTCCGGAGACGGCGGCTGGGAGCTCGGCGTCATCGACATGGCCCTGCGCTTGGCCTCGGATGCCGTCGTCGCCGGCATCTCGCTGCCGGCGTATCAGCGGCAGAGCGCGGCCGCCCGCTCTTGCTGGTATCCGGCGGGAGAGCTCGAAGCGGCGGCGCAGCGACTCCAGAAAACCGTCGGTCTACCTGCGTACATTCGCCCGACTCTAGTCGGCTACAGTTCCGGAGCGAGCCTCGTCTACGCCGTGCTGGCGCAGGCGCCGCCCACGGCCTTCACCGGCGGCGTGAGCCTCGGCTTCTGCCCGAGCGTCGAGACTTCGCGCCCCATCTGCGGACGTGACGAATGGCGTCCGACCCCCGGCAAAGAGGACGGGCGCACGGTCCAATTGCTTCCGCCCCGCGAGCAACCCATGGCGCCGTGGAAGATTCTTCACGGCACGATCGATCAGGTGTGTTCGCCCTCCGAGGTTTCGTCGTTCGCGGCCAAGGTACCCTCCGCGCGCCTTTACGTGATCGACAAGGTGGGGCACGGATTCAGCGTACCTTCGCGCTGGGGAGCGTTCTTCGACCAGGCCGTGGCGAGCTTGCCGAGCGGCATGCCGGAGGCGGAGCATTCTGCGGCCGAGAGCACGGCCGCGATCGCCGCGCTCGATCTGCCGCTGCGCGTAGTTTCCGCGGAGGGAGGCGTGAGGGCCACGCTGCTCTTTCTGTCGGGCGACGGCGGCTGGGCGGACCTCGATCAGTCGGTCGCGAGCGCGCTCGCCAGGCAGGGCGTGACGACGATTGGTTGGAGCAGCCTGCGCTACTTTTGGCAGCGCCGCTCTCCCGACGAGGTGATGGGCGCAATCGAGCGCATCGCCAAGGCCATCCCGAGTCGATCGTTCTTCGTCGGCGGATACAGCTTCGGCGCCGACGTCGTCGGACATCTCGCGCCGCGTTTGGAGCCACTCGCGCGCGGCATCTTCCTCATCGGCACGGAGAAGTACGCGACGTTCGAGGTGAGTCCGCTCGATTGGGTCCGTCCCAGCTCGGCCGCGACCCCTTATCCCGTGACCGCTTCGCTCGAAGCGACGAAGCTCCCTTGGATTTGCCTCGAGAGCGAAGGCGGGCTTTCGGAGTCGGGTTGCCCCGAGCGAGGCTCGGACTTGCAGAGGCGGAGCGTGCTACCCGGGAGTCATCACTTCGCGGGCGACTACGAGAGGCTCGCCGAAACAGCCGCGCGATGGATCGACGACGTGCTCGAGGAGCGCTGACCGCCGCGGGACGAACGACTAGTGAAGACTTGCTTCGCGCCTTTGCTCGTCGGCGGCGGAAGGCCCGGTGACGCGATAGAGTTTCTGCGCGTTCTCCCAGAGAATCTTGCGCCGCACGGACTCTTCACAGTCGGAGAGGCCACCCTTGATCCGAGCGTGTACTTCCTCGCCGTAGAGCGAGGTCGGATGCGGGAAGTCGGTCTCGAAGAGGATGTTGTCCACGCCGACCTTGTCGATCAGCCGCCGCGGCGCGGTCTGCTCGAACCAGTAACAGGCATAGACGTTGCGAGCGAAGTACTCGGACGGCAGCAGGTCGAACTCCGGATGCTCCTCGGCCACGCTGTTGCCCTGGAACTGGTAGTCCAGCGCTTCGAGCACGAACGGAATCCAGCCGATGCCGCTCTCCACCGAGACGAACTTGATGTTCGGATAGCGCACCAGCACCCCTGACATCATCAGGTCGTTCAGTTGGATACCGTTGCGCAAGAAGACGTCCACCGACAGCTCCGTAAATGCCGCCATCTTGCCGTAGGTCGCGATCCGGTTCTTCAGCAGGCCTTCCTCCATATCGCCCGAACCGATGTGGAAGCTGATGGGCAGATCCAATTCGACCGCCACCTCCCACAACGGATTCCAATGCGGATCGCCGAGCAGCGGCTTGCCGTAGTATTGCGGCTCACCCGTGAAGAGGATGCCCTTGTGCCCCTTGGCGGCGCAGCGACGCACTTCCTTCACCGCGGCGGCGACATCCCAGAACGGGATCGAGGTGATCGGCAGGAGGCGCCGCGAGTCGGCGGACGCCCACTCGGTTTGCCAGTCGTTGTAGATCTGCACGCAGGTGAGCATCAGCTCGGGATCGTTCAGCTTGAGGAACTGCTGCGCCCCGAAGCCGCCGACGTTCGGATACATGACCATCGCCCAGATGCCCATTTCGTCCATGTATTTGAGTCGCGCGTTGGCATCGTACGCCCCGGGGTGCATGTCCTCGTAGTTCTTGGGCGGATTCTTGAAGCTGCCGACGCCGGCGGTGGCGGTCATTCCGACGTGCGCCATCGGGCGGCCCTGTCCGATCACCCATCTCTGGCTTCCATCGGCGGCGGTCACCACGTGCGGCACGCGGTCGCGCATGCCGGCGGGCGCGCGACTGGTCCACAGGTCGGGCGTTTCGGTCACGTGAGTATCGACGTCAATGATCGTGTAGCTCATCGCATGCCTCTTCCATCGACTTGAAGGGCAGGCTGTGCGGCTTTGCAAGCGCCGCACAGGAATATTTGCCAAAGCTTTAACGCCGCCAAAATTGCATCGGTTCGAAGCACAGAGGCCGCCTCCCGTCGAGGCGAAGGTCTTGCCGGCCGCCGATCGCAGGCACGCTGCTCAGCAGTCCCCGGGGTAGCTTTCCCGTGGTCGAAGGTTCGCATGGCGGACCGGGTATTTCTGCTTGAGTGCCGTTCGGTATTCGTTCTCGCGCTCGACGATGAGCTTCTCCTCGTGCACGCCGTACCGCACGGCGAGTGGGTCCTGATTCCACCATCTGTTCGAATAGGGCGTGTTGTCGACCTCCCCCGAGGCCATGCGTGCGGCGTGTTGTAGCTCGTGGAAGAGCGCGATGTCCGAGGTCATCCCCGAGGGACAGATCGTCGCGTCGGGAAGACTCTCCGGTTGGTAGAAGACGCTGGCTCCGACGCCGCTGCCGGTGCCTTTCGCAAGGCCTTTGAAGAGCTGTCCGGCGCCGCCGCCGGGGGTGCCGTCGTCGCCGTAAACGTCCAGGCCCTGTACGGTCGCGGCCTGCCATTCGGCGCTCGCAGGGGAGCCGCCGCTCGTCCCCGGACGAGTGAAGGGCTTGAGCACAGCGGGCTTCGACTTGCTCGGCGCTCCGCCCCAGCGGACGTAGACCGCGCGGTCCGCCGCTGGCAGTCGACTGCTGCTCAGCACCCCGACCAGCTGGACCAAGAAGTCGAAGCCCACGTGACCGTTTGGATCGGAGATGGACGCGACGGCGCTCAAATCGTCGAGTGCGGTCTGTGCGAACGCCGGGTGATCCGCATTCTTGGCGACGACGATCACTCCATCGAGGCGATAGTCGGCCCCGGTGTCGCAGACCTCGATCGCCCTGCCCTGGCCGGAGGGATCGGCGGGGTCGCGTAGATGGTCTTTGACCGTGCCCTGAGCCTTCTCGCAGTAGCGCTTTTCGCTCGGCGTCCCGAGCCCCAGAGCGGCCAGCGTTTCGGCGTCGGGCTCGCCCGTAGCGGGTAGCTCGTAGTCCTTCTGGAATGCTTTCAGTGCCGCCTGCGTCTGCGGGCGCGCAACACCGTCAGCCGGACCGGGATCGTGACCGAGCTCCTTGAGCCGCGCTTGGAGCTTGATGAGGTCATTGCCGCCGGCACCTGCGACCTTTGGCTCTTGCAGCAGGTTCGTTGCCACCGCCGTCACCGTGAACTTCGAATCCCGGCTATCTGCGAGCTTGCCGGCGCTCACGCGGCTACGCACGACGTAGGCGCCGGGTTTGGCGCCGCGCGGTAGGCCGATCGAGATGGTCACTCGCCATCCGCCGGGATGTCGGCGCTCGGTCCGAGGCGAAGTGCTCGTGAGCTGCTTGCCGTCCTTCAGTATCTCCCACTCTTCGGCGATCTCGAGCTCATTTCCGGGGCCGAGCAGTGTGTACTGCATTTCGGAGGTTATGGAGTTGCCCGGGTCGGCGGCGGCCGGCGTGACCCACGCGCGCCTCACCTTCAACATCGTGCCTTGCGACGCGTCGTAGCCAATCGTCTTGGCTTCCGCATCGGCGCTGCTGGTTTGCTGGAAAGCGCGGTACCGGACTTCGGCAACGCTCGGCCAGTTGGCTTTCTCGCCGCCGACATCGAGCCGGGTGCTCGGGGTGCTTTGCGCTCCGTCGGCGGGCCGGTCCATCCCCGGTTTCATCCCGCGGGTGCTGGACGAATGGCAGCCGACGAGGAGCGCGACGGCCACGACCAAGGCAGCCGGAGCTCCAGTCGATCCGCAGACAGCTGCGTGACGGTTACCAGGCACGCTCCACACGAGGACCTTCCGTCTTCAGATCGTCCTGATCATCCATGATCCCACCGCCGACCACCAGTGGGAATTTTTTGATATGGCCATGGGGGTCATTTCACTTGAAAGACTCGGCGGAAGGACAAACACTGTCGGAAAATCGTCGACGCCGGAGGAGAGATAGATGGCCGCACGCAAGCTTTCACCCATCGCCACGAAGGTGATCTACGAAGACGAGTACGTTCGCGTCTGGAGTCAGGTCGTTCCGGCCGGAGGCACGATCAAGAAACACGCGCACAAGAACGACTACTTCTTGGTGAACGTCACGGGGCGTGGCCCGATCGAAGTCGACTTTCACGAGGGGACCGGTGGGGAGCTCGGTGAGCACTTCACGTTCCGCCCGAAGCCAGGCAGAGCCGACTTCATCCCGAAGGGTCACGTCGAAACGGCGTACAACAAGGGCAAGGAGTACCGCGCGGTGCTGGTGGAGCTGAAGCGCGCCGAGTCGCGATCGGGCGCGTAGCCCACGGAAGCCGTCCGTCATCACCGCCGTTCCTTTCCCACGATGGTCCCCAGCCCTCAGTCAGAAGGAGGCTACTCATGTTGACCGTGCATCATCTCAACAATTCGCGCTCGCAACGCATCGTCTGGCTCTGCGAGGAGCTCGGCATCGAGTACAACCTGGTCAAGCACCAGCGGAACCCGGAAACGCAGCGCTCTCCCGATTCGTTGAACAAGGTCCACCCTCTCGGCAAGGCGCCGACCATCGAGCACGACGGTCAGATCATCGTCGAAAGCGATGCGATCATCGAATACATCTGCAACGTGTGCGCCGGTGGTCGCCTCAGTCGCGGTCCGAAGGCGCCGGACTACGGCCAGTATCTGCAATGGCTGGCCTATTCCGAGGGCACCTTGTTCCCCGGCCTCGCGGTCGATCTCGTCTACGCTTGGACCGGCGGCGGCAACGCGACTTTCATGGGGTTCTTCGACGTCGAGATCGTGAAGAACCACAAGTACGTCGAAGACACGGTCAAGAATCAGGAATACATCTTGCGCTCGGGCTTCTCGGCTGCCGACATCAACCTCGGCTGGACGCTCGAGTTCAGCGAGTGCCGCGGTCGCCTGAAGACGTTCCCGGCCTTGCGCACTTACCTCTCACGGCTGCGAGCGCGCGACGGCTACAGAGCGAGCCATCGAAAAGGGCGGGCCCCAGGATCTATCCGTGTTCTCGGCCGGCGCGGCCTGATCGCGGACGAAGAGAGAGACCGTCAGCCCTGCGAGCGCGCCGCCGATGGCACGTGCGAAACGCATAGGATTGATGCTCTGGCCGGCGGCGGACCTCGACGCGGGCTTCGAGCGCGGCGTATGGGCAGAGCAGGCCGGCTTCGATGACATCTGGCTGCCGGACGGGGAGGGCTTTCAGGATCCCGTGGCGTTGGCCGCGGCTCTGGGCGTGGCGACGCAGCGCATTCGGCTGTGTACGGGGGTGGTGCCGGTGTTCAACCGTCCGCCACCCGTCTTGGCGATGGGCGTGGTCGCTGCCGAGCAGCGGGCTCCCGGTCGCTTCGTGTTGGGGCTCGGCGCGTCCACCGGAAACATGGTGGATCGGTGGTACGGCGTGCCTTTCGAGCGGCCGCTGACTCGCGTGCGCGAGACCGTCCTGCTGCTGCGCCAGATTCTGCGCGGCGACAAGACCGACTTCACCGGCGTGACGCTGCGAAGCCAGGGCTTTCGTTTGCAGGGGCTCCCCTCGGGACCCGTGCCCATCCATCTCGCCGCCATGGGATCCAAGATGCTGCAGCTCGCCGGCGAGATCGCGGACGGAGTCGTGCTGAACGATTTCACGCCCCCGGACCGTCTGCCGTGGGCCTTGGAGCAGATCGACGTCGGCGCGAAACGCAGCGGACGTCGCGTGGACGCTCTCGAGATCGTGAAGCGTCGCGCCGTGGTGCTCGCGGAGGACGACGACGCGTTGCGCGACGCGACCGGTTTCTGCCGGCGGTATCTGGCATTCTACGGGTCTGCGCCCGGCTATCAGGCGATCATGCGAGAGCTCGGGTACGACGACGCGGTCGAGGAGATTCGTGCGGGCTATGCGTCGCGCGACCGCAAGCGCACGACCGGCGCAGTGAGCGATGCGATGGTCTCGCGGATCTGCACGTTCGGATCGGCGGCCGTCTGCCACGCGCGCCTGCGAGAGGACTACGCGGGCGGGGTCGACACGGTCGCGGTCAGTCCGCAGGCGCGCGATCGGGCGGCCTTTGCGCGCGCTGCGTCGGCGTTCGCGCCTGCTTCCTTCAAGCGGCCGACCTAGGTTCGTTCAGACCACGCTCCGGTGGCTGTGCGGCCGGAAGTCCGTCGCGATGGCCCGGTCGTAGTAGCGAACGGCCACGCTGCGCGGCGGCACGAGAGCGTCGATGCGCGCGAAATCCGCTGGGTCGAGCCGAACGTTCACGGCTCCCAAGTTGTCTTCGACCTGCTCGAAGGTTCTCGGACCGATGATGGGCGCCGTGACCCCCGGCTGCGCCGCACACCACGCCAAGGCCACCTGCGATACCGAGCAGCGCTTCTCCTCAGCAATGGTTCGCAAAAGGTCGATGACGTCCCACGCGAGCGGCGTCGCTTCGCGATTCATGTTGTCCTTCCCACCCTGCCAGCGCCCCTGGGGATCTCCTTGGTCGCGGCGGTATTTGCCGGTGAGAAGGCCGCCGCAGAGCGGGCCCCACGGAATGATCGCCAAGCCGAAGGACTGTGCGGCGGGAATCACCTCGCGTTCGGCGGTGCGGTCGAGCATGTGGTAGGCGGGTTGCTCACTGACGAAGCGGTTGAGCCGGAGCTCCTGGGCGACCCACAGCGACTCCACCGTCCGCCAGCTCGGGAACATGCTGCAGCCGATGTAGCGGACTTTGCCGGCGCGAATCAGGTCGTCCAACGCGCGTAGGGTCTCGTCGATGGGCACGTCGGCGCTGGGGCGATGCAGCTGATACAGATCGATCCAATCGGTCCGCAGGCGCTCGAGCGAGGCGTCGCAGGCCTCGATCAGGTGTCGGCGGCTCAGCCCCCGCGCATTCAAGTCCTTACTCTGGGGGAAATAGAACTTGGTGGCGAGTATGACGTTCTGGCGCTTGCCCCCCGCCGCCAGCGCCTCGCCGACGATTCGCTCGCTCTCGTTGCCGCCGTAGACGTCGGCCGTGTCGACGAAGTTGACGCCGCTCTCCAGTGCGTAGTCGATCATGCGGATCGACTCTGCCTTGTCCGTCTTTTGGCCGAACATCATCGTGCCGAGGCAGATCTGGCTGACCTGCACTCCCGTTCTGCCGAGTGATCTGAATTCCATCGCGATCAATCTCCTTGTTGGTCAAAGTCCGGGAAGTCTGCGCCATCTCTCGTCGAGATCGACGAGGTGCTTTCCCCTCTGCCATACCTTCGATCGGCTTTGCTCGGCGATCGTATACGCCCATCGGGTGATGGCTTGCGAGGCGTGAAGATCATGGAAGAGTCTTTTCGCCGCGAACTCGGAATCGAGCGTCTTCGCATGATCGAGATTGCGGGCGGTCCAGCGCTCGAGGTGGTCGTAGGCGGCGAGGACGTTGGACTTCGCTCCGTTGCAAGCGCCGTGGGCGAGCACGAAGTTGTGCGCCAGGTCGACGGGATATCGCGCCCACGGGATGAAGTGGTCGACGTGTCCTGACTTCCTGAGTAGCCTCCGGCAGTAGAAGCAAACTCCGCCCTGTACGTCGTGGAGGATCGGAACGTACTGCTCGAGGGAAGCGCGCTCGGTGCCGAAGAGAAACGCGTAGAGATCTTCGGCCTCACCCAGGATCGTTTTGTTCTCGCGCAGGCCGGCCACGAACCGCGCCCAGTTGCCGCGTACGAGCTCCTCGGTGAAGCCGTGAAAGCGGCGGAGTGTGAAGGCAACGCCCGCTTTGAGCTCGATGGAAGTCACCCTCGCGGTCGGAGTGTTGTCGTAGAGGAAGTCGTCCTTGAAGCTGCCGATCTTTTGCAGCTTCCACAGCGGCATTTTTCTGATCGTGCTCGCAACCCTTTTGACGAGTCGCGCCCACACCTTCTCGTCACGGCGCAGCTCCGCGAGCGAGCCCTGCTTCGGGGTGAATACCTCCAGAATGTCATTGAGGATGGCAGCCTGTTTTCCGGAGTTCTGTCGCAGCACGGCGCTCTTCGTGCCGTAGGCCGGCGGCGCTTCGGCGGCCAGCAGGGGTCCGGCCGCATCCTCGACACGGCTTCTGCCCGGGACGTACTCGCGCGCTTGGCGCCAGTAGATCCGTATGAACTGCTCAGCGATCGCAGCGAGCGGAAGGGAAAGTGGCGCGTCGCTGTCGTCGCCCCGCTCGACCGCGAGATCGGCGATCGCGAGCAGGAGCGCGTACTTGTAGCTCGCGCTGAAGTCTCCTTCGGCGAGAAGCCGCTGCAGCTTCAGCAGGATCTCGATCTGCCGTTGCTCGGTCGGTGGGCTCACTTGGGCAGACGCGTCGAGTCGTAGTGACCCCGATGCGGAACGCAGTGGCGGATGCCGCCGCGTGGATCCGGCGTGTCTCCGGCGAATCGCGGGATGAGATGGAGGTGAACGTGCATCACGGTCTGCCCCGCCGCGACGCCGGCGTTGACGCCGAGGTTGTAAGCGTCGGGGTGAATCTCCGTGTCGAGGGCGACCTTCGCGTTGCGGGAGGCTTCCAAAAGATCCGTCACCTCGTCGCTCGTGAGGTCGAACCAGTCTTCGACGTGACGATTCGGAATCAGCAGCGTGTGGCCCGGCGATACGGGATAGCCGTCCCGGATCGTCATCGAGAGCTTCGATCGCGCGACGATGCGCGACTCGGGAAGCGTGCAGAATGGACAGGAGGCGGCGTGGTTCAAGACAGGCTCACCGCTCAGCGCAACTATCCGATCCAGAAAACAGCGGATAGCTCATGCGAGACGGCCCGATTCTACGGCAAACCAACCTGAGATGTCATGACCTCGCGGCAGGCGCTTGCCGCGAGAGTGCCATCAGACGTGGTTTCTCAGCGCGAGCTCGCGCGGGTGCGGCTCGAGGTACGATTGTCCGGCGAGATACTCGATCGCCTGAGCGCGCACCTGATGACGAATGAGCGTCACGGGGACGATGAGAGGCACCGTGCCCTTCCGGTAGTCCTCGATCACCGACTCGACCTCTCGGTGCTCCGCGAAAAATATTGACACCCTTGCGGTCGTCCACGCCTGCGAACGATACGTGGCCGCGCCAGGCATGGCCAAGTAGCCCGCGCCTGCCTGGGCGAACCCTTGAACGCTAGCTGTGTCAGCACCGAATCGGCTGCCGACCCGCTCGGCTACCGGCCATCGGACCTTGGCGAGTCGCTAGATTTGCTGCGGATGGGCTCGCTTGGTTCCATGAGCATGAGCCAGCCTGGTATCCGTGACGCTATAGCAGGTCATTCCAGGCGCTCTCGTCCCCGACCAAGAGCGCCGTCGCCTCTTCCCTGGGTGGCTTCCGGCACGGCCGACCATCGTGCTTGGCGACGATGTTCAAGCACAGATCGACGGACGCCGGAGAGAAGTACACTTCCGTGAACACCGGATCTTCCATCGGACTCCGACAGAAGAGCGCCATCTTCTTCGGAGCGCCCATCGCCTGCCATATTCTTTCAAAGACGTTCTGTATCGTCCCCAGGACGTTCTCCTCGAAGTCTTCGACCGTTAGATTCACTACACGCCAATCCATTCAAGACTCCTCCGATGGGATCGTCCAGCCAACCCTCACCGGCCCTGCATGGACTACGGCGTTCCCGAAGCCCGAGGGAGCTTACGCGAGCCGAGCAGGTTCTTCACGGCCGAGACCAATCCATCGAGATCCCCGAATTTGTCCAAGGCGATGAAAGGCTCGCAGCCCTTGGCGAAGCCGTTGATCTGGCGGGTCTGGTAGACCGCGCTCCAGAGGATCACGGGTGTTCCGCCGAGATCCGCATCGCGTCGCAGCTCGCGAACGAACTCGATGCCGGTTAGGACGCGGAGCATCACGTCGGCGATGACGAGGTCGGGCCGAGCCGCCTGCACGACCGTCAGGGCGGCTCTGCCGTTTGGCGCGTAGACGACTCGACAGCCGAGAGGACCGAATAACGAGTCGAGTGTTTCGGCAACCGCGCTGGAGTCGTCGGCGGCGAGGATCGTGCGCAGGGACATCTCTTCTTTGGACGATGCTGCGGGAGAGTCTGTGTCTCCGCCATCTCGATCCAATCTGCGCGCGGTGAAAGTTTCATGAAGGCCGCTTTGACCGTTGACAACCAAAGCCGATGGCGCAGAGTCTTCTCGGAGAGGGAGTCTGTTATGCTGTACCGTCTGTACTACTCCCCGACGTTCCACTGCCCGCGCCTTTGCCCGTATGACCCGCCGCGCGAGCTATTCGGGGATGACTACGACCCGACCCGAGAAGCGGGTGCCGAGATATTCTGCGGCGAGCGTTGCGGGAATCGCAGCGAGGATCACAAGCCGTGCTTGCTGGAGCGTGAGGCGAGGCGCTCGCTACTCGAAGACCACAAAACCGAGTCAGAAGCTGCGCCGCGCCCCTCACCTGACCTCGCACACCTCACGTAAGCGCCATCGTACTTTCGTATTACTTTCGCCTCGCCGTCGCCCTATGCCCTCGGACCCGTGGCGAAGGTGTTCCCTCCGATCACCATCAACGGCGCGCGCTATCACGTGCTGCGCCTGAGCCGGGCCGCTTTCGGGCCGCGCTTTCTACTTCGTGACGACGCTGGTCGGCTGTTCGATTTGTTCGAGTGCGGGGCGAACGCCTCGCGCCTTTATGCGGTGCCGCTGGGCAGAGACACGGAGCTGGGCAATCCGTTGGATCGCATCGATTTCCTCATCGCCGATGCAGGACTCGTCACCGCCTCTCCGGTAGTCGCGGAGTGAGGCGTTGCGTCACTCCGGGTCCCCGGCGTCGCGGACGCGCCCGCCCCTTGCTTCGCCATCGCAAAGACTCCCATCTACCCATCGTCGGTATCACGCTCGGCACGGCAACAGGCATGGGAGGGCGACGTGCGCACCTATCTTCTTCTCAAGAGCCTTCACATCTTCGGGGTGATCCTGTTGCTCGGCAACATCATCGTCACGGCTTGGTGGAAGATCATGGCCGACCGCACGAGAGATCCGAGGGTAATCGCCTTTGCTCAGCGGCAAGTGACCTTGACGGACTGGGTGTTCACCGCTCCTGGCGCGCTGATTACGGTCGTGGCCGGAGACACCATGGCCTACGCCTTCATGTCGAGCACGTGGACGATCCGCTGGCTGGTCTGGGGCCGCCTCCTCTTCATCACCTCCGGGATTGTGTGGGCAACGGTGCTGATCCCGATTCAGATTCGCCAAGCGCGGATCGCGCGGTCGTTCAGCGCGACAGAACCAATCCCCGACGAGTACTGGAGACTCAGCCGCCGATGGCAGTTCTTCGGCGCGGTGGCGGTCGCCCTCCCGCTCGTGAACATCTACTGGATGGTGTTCAAGGGGTCCTGAGTGGAAACGATCACCAAGGAGCGTGGCGTTTGACCCGCGCAGATTCACACGGCCGCACCGAGCGGTAAAGCCCATGGCCGTATCGTGTTGCCGTAGATCAGCACGGAGAAAAGAGGCTGCCCATGCGCATCAAACGAATCCTTCTGCCCACCGATCTGTCCAAGGCGTCGCTGCCAGCGCTGAAGCTGGCAGCGGAGTTCGCAAAGGCGTTCCAGGCAGAACTCGTTTTGCTTTTCGTTGTGGAGCCCTTTTACACGAGCGGAGACATTCTGAGCGCGGGAGCGGTAGCGTCCGTGGTCGAGGCGCAAAACAAGACGGCGGGTGCCGCCCTCGCTCGCGAGGTGGCACGTCTCGGAAAGCTAGGAGTTCGAGCGCGGAGCATCGTCGTCGAGGGAACCGCCGCAGCAACCATCGTCGAGAGGGCGCGGGAAGGCTCTGCCGACCTCATCATCATCGGCACACATGGTCGAACAGGATTTTCGCACGTCTTCATCGGCAGCGTGGCCGAACGGGTGGTCCAGGCGGCTGGTTGTCCGGTGCTCACCGTCCGGTCCCCTGCGAAGCAGACCACTCGGAAGGTCCCGAGTAAGCACCGAGGATCGCGAGCGTCTGCGGGTGGGATCAGCCGACCTACGACTACGACCTTAGTATAACGCGCCAAGGACGAGCCGCCGTCGGATCCACCTCGGCAACGCAGATCATGACCGCTTCGGCCGCTTCGCCGGTCCCGTGAACTCCTTCAGAGCGCGAGCGAGCACGAACGAGGTGGAGTGCACGACCATCGACGCAGTAGCGGAGCGCTTATTCAAAGACGTCTTAGCCGACGTCGTCGTCACGTGTCGCGCACGGCACGGCACGAAAGATAGCCCGCCTCACGTGCGCCGCGTCGATCCCGAGATAGCCGCAGCAATCGTTAAAGCTGAGCACGCCGACGTTGCCGTCGCGTATCCAAGCGCGTGCGGCAGCCGCGTCGGCCGACTCGCAGGGAGCGTGGCGTTTGCGTGACGAACACCTCGCACGAGGTTGACGGCATCGAGCATCACTTCGGCGAACAAGCGCAGCGCTGGAAAGTCGGGGCCGGCGCGGTGGTCGTGATCGACATGGAATCGCAAATCGCGCATCAACAAACAGGCATATCGCGCTGTTGGCCGCCGGCCATGCTGGGAAGCGCCAATCCATTGTCTAAACGCGCCAAGCGCGCGGGCAGGCCGACGCTTCGGTCACCCGGATCGCGTCATCGGAGGCCCGGGGGGAATGGTGTGCTCGGTGCTGGTGCCGGCGCTGCTCAGTCGGGCTTCATCAGCGCTGGCGGATAGCCGGTACAAGCGGCTGAAATCTACATAACCTCCGATATCGGACGCTGTCTCATGCGAGACGGCCCGATTTTACGGCTCGGCTCGCATAAGGGAGCCGTCCCGCAAACCTTGACGCCGGGCCGGGACTGCACCCCCTGGCGTCGGATCGCACGGCTCGCGAGCGGGCTCCCGGGGCGCAGACGCTGGCCCGCGGAGCCTGGGTCGAAGAACACTCCGCCCCAGGGCCTAGGCCCCGTCCCCTCGGGCGTATCTCAATCGCTCTCGAAGTCGAGCAATCCGTCACCTCCGGCGGTGGCCGGGCCGGCGCCGGCCGCGGGCACTCGGTGGCGATACCGAGGTGAGAGAGGATCTTCCTCACCACAGCCGGGTCCTCGATGGTCGCAAGCAGACGCAGCCGCCCACCGCACTCGGGGCATGCAAGAACGTCGATCTCGAACGTCCGGCGCAGAAGCTCCGCCCACGACGTGTGAGACCGAGGCTCTGAGCGAGATGGGCTTGGGCCCGGCGATCGGCCAATGGAGCGGCGCGCTGCCCCGGGGTCCTTCGCACCGCATAGCGAAGGGGGGTCAGGGGCGAGTGAAGCTGGGGGCTCTCGAAGAGACGCCGAGTGTTCCGGCAGGGAGATCTCGGGAGTGGCCCCAGGAAGAGAGGACGCCGAGGCAGCTGCGATGGCCGCGCTTCGCAACCGTGCGCTCGGGCCGAGCACCCCGTGATAGAGGAGCAGGTTGATGCGCGGCTTGGGGATCAAGGCCGCCAGGCGCTCGATCAACTCGTGCGGCTCGAACAGGATCGCGCGCGTGCCGTCGTGCCAGGACCGCCGCAGCCGTAGAAGAACCTTACCATCCGGCGTAGCTCGAGGGCGTCTTGAGCGACTGGCGGACGCAGCACGTATCGGCAGAGGTGCTCGAGGCGCTCTCGGTCGCCGGCCGGCACCGAGACTCCCGCGTGGAGGTCGAAGCCGCCGAAGTGGGCCTGCCGTTCCGCGAGTGCAGCGCGCAGCGTCCCGTCCGACTTCCGGCCGACGCGCAGGGCCATCTCCCCGGCAGCGACCGCCCGTCGCGACCCGGCCGAGAACCGAGGCACCCGAGATCCCCGCGAGCAGCGGCGATTCGCTCGCAAGCGAATCGACTCGCCTCTTGACGCCTGGGGCTGCTCGAGGTCGATCCCGTGGCGCTCGACGAGCCGAGTGATCCGCCGCGCGGTCGCGAGCAGGAGCACTTCCACCTCAGCTTCGGTCGGCTCCGGATTCGGCACGAAGCGGAGACCGCCGCACCCGTCGTCGACGAACACGCCTTGGAGGGCAAGCGTGTGGAAGTGGACGTTCAGGTTGAGCGCCGATCCGAAGCGTTGGATCGCAGTCACGGCGCCGCCACGCCCACCTCGGAGTGCCACGGCCGCACGGCTCGGCCGCGCTCGAAGCCGAGGAGGGCGCGGACGAAGACGGCGAGCACTGCGCGGCAGAGGTCGTGATTCCAGGCGAGCGCGTAGCGAAGCCGGTGCGGGAGAGTCAGAACCCACTGGCGGACGGGGAGACCGCCAAGCACGTGATCGGTTAGGTGAGCGGCGATCTCGGCCATCCGCCGGCCGCAGCAGGACGGACAGAATCCGCGGCCTTTGCACGAGAAGGCAACCAACACCTCATGTCCACACCCATCGCACCGAAAGCGGGCAAAGCCGCGTGCCAGGACACCGCAAGAAAGAAATTCGCGGAGCTCCCGCTCGATGAACATTGGCAGGCCATCGCCGTCGCTGCGCGCTCTCGCCTCCGCGAGGAAGGTCTCGAGGTGCTCCTGGAGAATCCGATGAAGCACGCCGTCCTCTGGTTGCCGGGGCACGTACGTCCCCTTCGAGCACCCATCGTGCTTGGGCGTCCCGGTACAAATCGTGTCGCCTGTTGCCTCCACGCGCGGGCGTCACGTGCGCGGACCATGCCAGCGAATGAGGATCCGGTTGAACGGCAGTTGCGTGGCGCGGAGCGGTCGCGACTGCCCGGATCCGGCGGGTACACGCCCGGATCCGGGCATCAGACGCGAGTGCTACCTCCGCGAGCGGGGGCTCGTGCCCTCGGCATCAACTTCTTCCCGAGCCTGCAGGCAGGCTGCCTGCTCGAGGAAGTACCAGCGCTGCGCTGGGACGAGCGGTTTGTTCCTCGAGAGAGTTCGGAATCAGCAGGGGAGGACGCAGAACGGACACGAAGCGGGTCGGTTCAATGGATCTCCACGGCTCCGGCGCAACTATCCGATCCGTCAGGAAAACAAAACGGAGCCAAGGGCCTGCGAACGAGCTGGTCGCTTCTGACGGACGAGGAAGCCGGCGCCGAAGGCATCGTAGCCTCCGCCATCTTGAACTACGTCGGCGGATCGAGAAGTGTCTAGGGGAGGGGATCCAGCATGGCGAACCGGGAAATGAGCGAAGAGGAGATCCGCGAGCGCGTGCGCGCGCTGCTCGCCGAGGCGCATCCCGACCGCGTCGACCAATTCAAGTTCCGCGGCAAGCAGTACGACCATGGTCTGGCCTGGGTACACTTCCCCGAAGGCTACGGTGGCCTCGGCGTCAGCCCGCGCCTGCAGGCGGTCGTGAACGACGAGATTCGGCGACACGCGAAGACGGTTTACGACGACATGATGCTCAATCCCATCGGCATCGGCATGGGGGCGCCGACCGTGCTCACGCACGGCACCGACTGGATGAAGAAGAACTTGCTGCAAGCGGATCTTCACCGCGCGAGGACATCTGGTGCCAGCTGTTCAGCGAACCGGGCGCGGGCTCGGACGTCGCCGGCCTCGCCACTCGCGCCGTGCGCGACGGCGACGACTGGATCGTCAACGGCCAGAAGGTGTGGACGAGCCTCGCGCACGTCTCGAAGTGGGGGATGCTGCTCGCTCGCACCGATCCCGACGCTCCCAAGCACTCCGGACATGTCGTACTTCCTGCTCGATCATGCGAGAGCCCCGGCGTGGAGGTGCGCCCGCTCCACCAGATCACCGGCGAGGCGGAATTCAACGAGGTCTTTCTCAACGACGTGCGGATCCCGGCCGAGTGGATGTTCGGCGCCGAAGGCGATGGCTGGAAGGTCGCGATCACCACATTGATGAACGAGCGCAGCGCCATCGGCGGGGCGACGTCGCGCAAGGGCGGGGGCTCGATCGGCGCGCTCGTCGATCTGTGGAAAGCGAGCGAGCCCGGGAGCCTTTCCGCCGCGGCCGAAGCCATTCTTCGCGATCGCATCACAAGGCTCTACATCGAGTCCGAGCTGCTGCGCCTGACGGTGCAGCGCGCGCGCGCCGCGCAGAAGGCCGGGAACCCGGGGCCCGAGGGCTCGGTCGCCAAGCTCGCACAAGCCGAGCTCAACAAGCGCATCTGGGAGTGCGCGCATGGACGTCGTCGGCGACGACTCGCTGCTCTACGAAGCCGGCTACGAGCGCCGGCGCCCGTCCGGCGAGGGCCACGCGGGCCGACTCGCGCTTGCCAAGTACCAGTTCCTGCGCTCGCGGGCGAACTCGATCGAAGGGGGCACCTCGGAGGTGATGCGCAACATCCTCGGCGAGCGCGTGCTCGGCTTGCCGGGCGAGCCGCGCGCGGACAAAAACGTGCCCTGGAAGGACATTCCACGGAGCGCTTGAAAGGCCGAACCATGGACTTCTCCTTCACCCCAGAGCACGAGGAGCTGCGTCAGACGGTGCGGCGCTTCCTCGAGCGCGAGTCTCCCGAGGCTCGGGTGCGTGCGCTCATGGAAACCCCGACGGGCTACGACGAGCGCATATGGAAGCGCATGGCCGAGGAGCTTGCGTTGCCCGGGTTGGTCGTTCCGGAGCGATACAGTGGCGCGGGTCTCGGACCTGTCGAGCTCGCGATCGTCATGGAAGAGATGGGCCGAGTGCTGTTCTGCGGACCCTATCTCTCGACCGCGGTGCTCTCCGTCTACACGCTGCTTCATGCGGCAACCGACGAGGCGAAGAGCAGCCTGCTTCGCGAGATTGCATCCGGAGAGGCCATCTTCGCCACGGCGCTGCGGCAGCAGAGCGGGGGACCCGGTCGAGACGAATCCGCGTGCGTTGCAGCTCGCGAGGCCGGCGGCTGGCGCCTGGAGGGGTCGGCCGACTTCGTCATCGACGGGCACGTTGCAGACGTCGTGCTCGTCGTCGCCCGCACCGCGGAGGGGCTCGGGCTCTTTCGCGTGGAGGGCGCCGCCCCCGGCCTGCGGCGGACGGCGCTGCCCGCGCTCGATCTCACGCGCAAGCTCTCGCGGCTCGAGTTTTCGGGAGCTCCCGGCGTGATGATCTCGGCGCCAGACGTATCGGCGTCTCTCGATCGCGTGCTCGCGCTGACGGTCGGCGCGCTCTGCGCGGAGCAGGTCGGCGGCGCACAGCGCTGTCTCGAGGCGGCGACCGAGTACGCGAAGACGCGCCTTCAGTTCGGCCGACCGATCGGCTCCTATCAGGCGATCAAGCACAAATGCGCCGACATGCTCGTCGAGGTCGAGTTCGCGCGCTCGGCCGCGTACCATGCCGCATTCAGCGCCGCCGAACAGGATCACGCCGAGACGATCGACGCCGCGCACATGGCGAAGGCCTATTGCTCCGAAGCGTACTTCCGCACGGCCGCCGAGAACATCCAGATCCACGGAGGCATGGGGTTCACCTGGGAGCACTCGGCTCACCTCTACTTCAAGCGCGCCAAAGCGAGCTCCGTGCTGTTCGGCGATGCGATCCATCATCGGCAGGCGCTCGCCGGACGAATCGGAATCTGATCGCCGAGCCGGTTCGCGCCACGGGAGTGTGAGGTGTGAGCGAGCGAGGTCCCCTCGGAGGAATTCGCGTCGTCGAATGCGCGGCGGGGCTTGCGGCTTCCTACGCCGGGTTCCTCCTCGCCGGCCTCGGCGCCGAAGTGGTGCGCATCGAACCCGTGGCGACGTTGCCCGACGCGATGGGGGCGCATGTCCTTCGCCGTACGAAGCGATCGGTCGTGCTCGAGGACGGCGACTCGCGAGCCGCCGCGCGCCGCGGCGCGCTCTGCGCCGGCGCCGACGTGTTGCTCGCGGACGAGCTGGCGCCGGAGGCCGAACAGGCGGCGGGCCGTGTCGACTGCCGAGTGAGCGCGTGGGGAGCGCAGGGTCATCCGCGGGGGCTGCCGGCGGACGAAGCACTCGTCGCCGCGCTCACCGGAGCGCAGGCGATGCAGTGGTCGTGGGCCGGGAGCCCCGTATGGCTCGTCACCCCGCTCATCGGCTACATGACCGGCGCGCTCGCCGCGCTGGGCGCCGCGGCGGCGCTCCTAGCCCGCGAGCGGGGAGCGCCGGGACAGCGCGTCGAGGTGAGCTCCTTCCGCGGCGCGCTTGCCCTCGGCAGCGGCACCTACGTGCGCGGACCCGGCCAGCGCGGCTCGCTTCTCGCCGGCGGGGACCCGCGCGGCATCTACCCGAACTACGGCGTCTTCCGCACGAGAGATGGATGGATCTTCGTCGGCGCTCTCACGCAGCCGTTCTGGGTGAAGCTCGTGACGCTCGTCGAGCGCGTGGACCTGCTCGTCGATTCACGCCTCCAGGGGCATCCCTTCACTTTCGGCGCGCCCGAAACGAAAGCCCTCGTGCGCGCGGCGCTCGATCCCATCTTCGCGGCAGGCACGACGGCAGAATGGCTCGCCCGGCTGCGCGCGGCCGACGTTCCCTGTGGGCCGATCCGTACGCGCGACGAAGCGCTCGCCGATGGCGATGCGCGGGCGCTCGGGCTCGTGATCGAGCTCGACGATCCGCGTCTCGGACCGACGTGGCAGCCGGGGCCTCCAGCGCTCTTCTCGGACACGCCGCCGGCGCCGCCGCGCCCGGCGCCGCTGCACGGCGCGGACACGGAAGCGGTGTGTGCCGAGGCAGCACGCTCTGAGCGCCTCCCGCCGGCGCGCGTTGCCGCGCCGCCAGCGAATTGCCTGGCAGGGGTGCGCGTTCTCGACCTCACGAGCTACATCGCGGGCCCATTCTGCCCGCTTCTCCTCGGCGACCTCGGCGCGGACGTGGTGAAGATCGAGACCGCGGAGGGCGATCCCTTCCGCATGGCGGCCTATGCCTTCGTCGGCTGGAATCGCGGCAAGCGCTCGCTCGTGCTCGACCTCAAGCAAGCCGAGGGGCGCGGCGTCTTTCTCGACCTCGCGCGCGCGGCCGACGTCGTGGTCGACAACTTTCGCGGCGGAGTCATGGAACGGCTCGGCATCGGGTGGGAGCGGCTTTCCGCCGAGCATCCACGCCTGGTCCACACCTCGATCACCGGCTACGGCACGACGGGAGAGCTCGCCAGCCTGCCGGGCTTCGATCCGGTCTTTCAAGCGCGCTCCGGATTGATGCTCGCGCAGGGCGGTGACGAGCCCGTCTTTCACATGATCGCTTACAACGACTACATGGCGGGGACGCTCGGCGCGCTGGCGACGGTGGCCGCCCTGCTGGCGCGCGAGCGCACCGGGCGGGGACAGCGGGTCGACGTCAGCCTCTTCCGCACTAGCTACGTCGCGCAGGCCGCGCACATGATCGCCTACCGCGGGCGCCCGGCATTCCCCACCGGCGGGCGCGACTACCTCGGTCCCGCCGCGGCGCGCCGCCTCTACGCTTGCCGCGACGGATGGCTCTGCATCGCGGCGCAGGACGCCACACAGGCGGCGTCGCTCGGACGGCTCGCGAGCGTCGAGCTCGCGCTCGACGATCCACCCGACGGCGCAGGGGCCGGCGCGGTGGCGACGTTCCTGGCGCCGCAAGCCCGCGGGGCCGCGCTCGAGCGCCTCGCGGCCGCCGGCGTGGCGGCGGCCCCATGCTTGGATTTCGATGAGGTCTTCGTGGAACCCCACCTCGTCGCCACCGGTGCCATCACTGCGCAGGAGCACCCGACGTTCGGGAGGCTCGAGCTCACGGGTCCCTTCATGAGCTTCGCGGCGACGCCGGTCACCTACCGCCGCTCCGCACCGCTCCTCGGGGCGGACGGCCCGGCGGTACTCGCCGAGCTCGGCTACTCGGAGGCGCGCGTCGCCGAGCTCATGGCTGCGGGCGTCGTGGGAAGGCCGTAGGCGCTCGGCCGCGTCGCTTGCTCAAAAGATCCGCTTCCACAGTGAGGTATTCTTCTCGACGGCGTCGGCCGCCAGCGCCGGCACCTTGCCGACGACCGTATTGCCTTCCTTGACGACGACGTCGCCCACCCGTGCGTTGGCGGAGAGCGGCGCCTGCACGTCGCCGGCGAGCACCAGCTCGACCGAGAAGTTCGGCTTGTCGGTGCGCTTGGCGAGGACGCTCAGGTTGTCGCCTGCGATCACCCGGACGGTGCCCGGCTTCCCGCCTTTCACCGCCACGTCGTTGGCCACGACGTCGCCCTTCTTCACCGCCGGCATCGCCTTGTACTCGCCGAACCCCTTCGTCAGGAGCTGAGCGGCCTGGCCGAAGCAGTCGCGCTTTTGCGGCGCGCCCATGACGACGGCAATCAACCGCAGGTTGTCGCGCTTGGCGGTGGCGGTGACGTTGAAGCCGGCTTCGCGATAGTAACCCGTCTTCAAACCGTCCACCCAGCCGGTCTCCCGCACCAAGCGGTTGGTGTTGGTGAGCGTCATCGTGCCGTTGCGGAACGGCGCTTCCTTGGTGCCCGACCACTTCATGACCTCGGGAAATTTCACCAACTCGCGCGCCACGAGGGCCATGTCGTACGCGCTGCTCGTATCGGCCTCTTGCCCCTTGCCCGGCGGCAGCCCGTGCGGGCTGTGATAAGCCGTGTCACGCATACCGAGCTCCTTGGCGCGCTGATTCATCAGCTCCACGAAGGCATCGGACGAACCCGCCACGGTCTCGGCCACGGCGACCGAGGCGTCGTTGGCGGAGTGGATGGCGATCGCCTCCATCATCTCCGAGAGGGGAAAGACCTCGCCCTCCTTCAAGTAGACCTGTGAGCCGCCGACCTTGCTCGCCCAGGCCGAGGTGGTGATCGGATCATCCCAATGCAAGCTGCCGTCGCGCACCCGCTCCGCGACGATCAGCATGAGCATCATCTTAGTCATCGACGCCGGCGGGTTCTGCCGATGCGCGTCCTTCTCGAAGAGCACGTCTCCGGTGCCCGCATCCACCACCACGGCCGAGCGATAGATCTCGCCGGCTGCCGGCGCCGCCGCTGCGGCTTTCGTGCGCCGCGCGGCATTGCGCGCGTCACCCGTCCTCGGGTGCAGCAGCACGGCCGCCATGCACACCACCATCACCCCGCTCAACACCCGCCCGCCACGCTCCATCGTTCAACCTCCTCCAGCTTCGTCAGCGCACCACCGCGGAGGATGGTATCAGAGTTTGGGGCCGTGCGTCGATTTCGCGCCTGATCGAACGATCGCGAACCGCTCGCGCAAGCGGCGAACGTGGGACTCGAGGTCGTGCTTGGCACGGATGCCGGCGACGACCTGGGGTTCGAGCCGGTGCGTCGGGAATGTCTTCGCGGTGGCCACGTCTTCCATCGCAGCGGCCAGTGCGGGCACATCTCCCGGCGGTACGTGAAGGCCGCTCACCCCGTGCTCGACCGCTTCGGCGAGACCCCCGTGATCGCTCACGATGGCCGGAACGCCGTGTACCATCGCTTCGACCGCTACCAGCCCGAAGGGCTCGACCCATCGAGAAGGCGCCACCAGCGCCCACGCCCGTCCCACCTCTTCTTCGACGCCGGCCCGATCCCGCCAGCCGCGGAAGGTGACCGCATCCGACAGGTCCAGCCGAGCAGCCAACGCCTCCAGGCTCGCCCGCAAAGGTCCACGACCGACGATGCGGAGACGTGCGTGAGGAACGCGCTGGCGCAAGCGCGCGAACGCGTCGAGGAGGACGTCGACGCCTTTCTCGCGATCCAGCCGTCCGACGAAGAGGAACCGAGGTTCGGGCGCCGGCGCCGAGCAGAGATCACGGGAAGACTCCTGCACGGGCAGCGTTTCGACCTCGCTGTCGATGCCGGCTTCGCGGAGCGTGCGCTGCAGCGACCGACTGCAGGCGAGCACCTGCCGCGCGCGGCGCGCCGCGCGCCGGAGCAGCCGGTAGCGCAGTTGATCCCGCAGCCAGTGCGCCCTCCCGAGACAACCCTCCTCGAGACACGCGCGCCCGGCGGGACGGTGGCAGACGGATTCATCGGGAAGAAGCTTCGCGCCCGTCGGACAAATCAGCTTGTAGTCGCTGATCAAGAGCACGAATGAGACCTCACCGAGCGCGGTGAGCGCGGCCGGCGAGAGGTAGAGCGCGAACATGTTCACCAGCGCGATGTCCGGGCGAAAGCGGCGCACGGTTTCCCGCACCTTGGCGCTCGCGAAAGGATTGCCGAGCTGTAGCATCGCCTTGGCGAGCGCGGAGTCACTCGCCCAGGCCACGTCGTCCGCGACTCGCCTCGCCTCCGGGCTCGCACTGCTCGTCAGCAGGCGCACCTCGTCCCCTGCCTGCCGAAATCCCGAGCGAAGCGTCTGCGCATAGATCTCCGCCCCGCCCGACAGGGGATTCCAGTCCGTCATCAAGAGGATGCGCATTCGGGCCTCTCACCCGATGACACGGATGCGGCTCGGGCCTCGGACTCGGCGACGATCTCCACGGCGCGCACGCCATCGGCGACCCCCGCCAGGTCGTCCGGGACGCCACTCGCCGCGGTAAGCCTCCTCACGAAGGCTTGCAGCGCCAGGCGGAACGACGGCTCCACCGAGGGGCGCACGATCTTGCCGACCCTCCAGCGAAGATCCTCGATCGCGCCGAAGTCCCATCGTCGCCGCGTGCCGTAACCCCAGCGGCGCGGGACGCGACAATCCACGCTCGAGCGATGACGGTCGACGCGCAGCGTACCGCGTTCACCGTAGAACTCGATCGTATCCGCCGGTCCGTCGCGAAAGCTGAACCGACCCTGAACCTCGATGCCGTCTTCCGTCTGCAGGCGGACCAAAGCGCCGTCATGCTCCGTGACCGCGGATCGCAGCGCGCAATCGACGGCGGTGAGCTCCCGTCCGAGCATCCAGCGAAGCAGATCGAAGTGATGGACGGCCAAATCGAGCAGGACCCCGCCGCCGCTTTCCCGCCTTCGCTTCCACGCCGGCAAACCTCCTGGAGGCTCGGGCTCGCCAAACACCGTCTGCACGCCACGCACGCGTCCGATCGCCCCCGCTCCGAGGAGGAAGCGGGCACGCCGGAAGGTCGGGTGAAGACGGCGGTGGAAACCGACGACCACGGCGACGCCCGCACCTGTGGCGCCGATTGCCACGTGACGCGCGTCCTCGATGCGGGTCGCGAGCGGCTTCTCGACGTACACGTGCTTCGCGGCGCGGCATGCCGCCGTCACGAGCCCCGCATGCTCGAGCGGCGGCGCGGCGATGACGACTGCGTCTACGTCCGTGGCATCGAGCAGCTCTTGGGGGTTTCTATGGCAGCGGGCATCCACCAAGGAACGGGCGCGCGCCAGGGCCGCCTCGTCGGGATCGGCGATCGCGACGAGCCGCGCCCCGGGCAGTCGCCGCAGAATGCGGAGGTGCGTCCAGTATGAGATCGTGCCGCAGCCGATGATCCCGAAGCGAACGGGGGGACTCACCGTCACGTGGCGCTCGCGCGCGCATACCGAGCCTTGTGGATCTCGTACTCGGTCATGCGCGCCTCCGCGCCTTCCACGCCGCCGAAACGCGCGTAGCCGACGAGCTCGCCGAGCCCATGGGCCACGGCCCCCAGAAGCATCGCCGGCAGCGTCGCCAGCGGTAGCCGTCGCGCGCGGATGGTCGCCACGGCGCTCGGCGCCACTCTCGCAAACAGAACGAGCGGAATGAGGGGAGAGGCGAGCACGTAGGCCAAACGCCGTGCGCCGGACCAGTCTCTCGACCGGTGACGAGCGACGAGCACCCCACCGACCCATCGCTCGTCGAGCCAGCATCGAAGCCGCGAGATGTTCAGGTGCAGGAGCGATGCTCGAGGCTCGAAGTAGACGCGGTGATGGCGCTGCCGCAGGGCGAGCAGCAGCTGATCGCCGTACGACAGACCGCGCTCCAGGTCGTCGTCGCACTCGAGCAGAGCTGCCCGACGGCACGCCGAATTGTTCAGGGGCCAATGGCGGATCTCTCCCGGCGGTCGCTCCTGCAGCCAGGCTCCGTAGTCGAGGAGCAGTCCCGCCCAGCTCAGCACGCCGCGCGGATTGGCATTCGCGAACCCCGGGACGACCACGGACCAGCCTTCGTCGAGGCGCGTCACGAGCATCTCCGCCCAGTCCGGCTCCGCGAAGGAGTGCGTCTCGCCGAGAAAGACGTAGGGAGCGGTGGCGGCACGAACGGCGGCGGCTCTCGCGCTTCCGAGAGGGACGAGGGCACCGATCTCGACGACGCGCACGGAGGCGAAGGCCGACTCGTGTGCGACGCCCGCGCGAGTCGCTGCCAGCTCGGGCGTGGCGATCACGATCTCGATCGCCGCAGCGATCGTCTGCTCGCGCAGCCGTGCGAGAACCGGTCGAAGGGTGTCGAGCTTGTCCGTCGGCAAACACACGGACAAGCGGGCGTCGCGCGCCGGCTGCGGGCTAGGAGCGTCCCTCACACGCCCTCTCGTGCCGAGGTCTGCGGCGGCTGGTCGAAGCTTCGAGCTCTCATACGCCGTCGGGCCCACATCGCCATGCGAAGAAGAAATCGCGCCGCGAGCCCGAGCGTCGGGCGCTCGCCGCGCCAGTCGGTAGCGTCGAGATACTGGACATAGCGCGCATACCAGGGGCCGTTGCCACCACAAAGCCAAGGCTTGCGGCGGCCGGTGAAGTGCAGGATCGACGGTGTGGCCTCTTGCAAATGCTCCACCGGGGCGTGCAGCGGGTGTGCGCTCCAGTTCCATGTTTGGGCGAGCGGACGCCACCGTCGCGCGAGGACCACGTTCAGCGCCTCCTGCTCGTGGAAGAACACCTGCGCGGCGTAGCGTCGCAAGTAGTCGAGAGCCCGCTCCTCGACCTGCTCCCGCCGCCACGCGTCGAGATCCACCACCATTACGCCGGCGTTGAAGTAGGCCGTCTCGGGCGCGAGCCCTAGCGCGCGATATCCCTTCACACCAAACCGAGAGGACACCACCCCCACCAGCGGATCCGGAGCCGCGAGCGCACACGCACCGTCCATCTCGGCGTCGAACAAAACGGAGAGGTCGTCCAGGACCAGGAGGTCGCCATCGAGCCAGAGGGCTCTCGACAGATCGGACGGCAGGATCCGGCCGATCGTGAGTCGATCATACGTCGACGGCGACACATGGCCCCAGAGCGGCACATTGGAAAGCTTGGAACGATCGGGCGAGTGCCACTCGATCTGCGTCCGTTCGCCGAGCGATCTGCGCACGCGAGCCCGGTCAGCCTCGGCGAGGCCGTCGTCGATTACGTGGGCGACGAGGTCTCGCCCGGGGCGGAGGTGCATCTCCGCCGAATGAAGCATGACGGCGAGGGGCAACGCCCATCGGCCGTCGACGGCGCAGCACACGACGACCGCAGATCTTCGATCTCCAGACTCGAGCATCAGTTCAGCGTGTCGCAGACTCGAGACGCGAGTCCAGAGAGAAGAGTGCGCGGATGGCCAGTCGGCCTATTGCTTCGCTTCCAAACCGCGGGCCTTGGTGATCTCCTCCGCGGCGGTGTCGAGGCCGAGCGCTTTTATCGAAACCTCGAAGCGCTCTCGCATCGAGGCATCGTCCTCGGTGAAGTTGCGTACGATGCAGCAGTACTCGAGTGATACGCCATTGGGATCCTTGAAGTAGATCGATTTCGCCCATCCGTGGTCGACGACGTCGGTGACTTGGACGCCCTTGGCGATCAGCTCCCGGCGCTTGTCTTCGAGTGCCGGCAGTGAACCAGCCTCGAACGCGAAATGATAGAAGGCGGCCGGCACGCCGAGCCCCCGATTGATTCCAGCGTCGTACTCGACCGGGATCCCCGGAACCCGCTGCGGCTCCATGAACGCCAGCAGTTGGTCGCGACCGGTATCGAAGAAGATGTGACGGATGCGGCCGCCTTCCTTGACTTTGATGATGTCCGCAATCACCACCTTGAAGCCCATCACGTGCTCGTAAAACTCCCGCGTCTTGTCGAGGTCGAGCGTCGAAAGCCCCACGTGCGAGAAGCCTTTGTTGGTCATCGGCGTATCCTCCTTGGCGACGATTCGGTCACAACCTTCGCGAGACCAGGTCCCGGAGTCCAGAACGTACTAGAATCTGCTTCGAATTCTCTTCGCACCGCTTTTCTAGTATCGAGACCGCCCACGGGGCTATTTCGTCATGACGGAGAGGCCGGCCAAGTTCAATGCGACGGCTCCATCGACTTGGCAGGGCGTGCTGGTCGTCGTCGGCCTCATCCTCTCCTTGTTCGCGCTCCCTCACGAGATAACGGCCGACGGCATCGTTCGATTCGAGGCGCTTGCGGCGCTTCTCGAGCGACGCGAGCTCTCGCGGGCTCACTTTTCGCTCATCGGTCCGCTGTTCTCGGCGCCGCTCTACGCATTGGGCTGGATGGTCGCCGATCCGCGCTGGTGGTGCGCACGCTTCAACACGCTGCTGCTCTCCGTCGGTATCGCGGCTACGTGCAGGCTCCTCTGCCGCGACGACGAGCGGCGGATACTTCCAACGTTCTTCCTCCTGCTGTTGTCGGCGTCGATGTTTCCGGCGCATCTCGCCGACTACCACGGCGAGGTGTTCACGGCGGTGTTCGTCCTCGTCGGCATCGCCGCTCTCTGCTCGGGCCGCGCGGCTCTCGGCTGGACGCTCGTCGTCGTCGGCGTGGTCAATACTCCGGCGACGCTCGTCGGTTTGGTGTTGATCGCAATGAAGAAGGTCGTCGACAGCCGCCGATTGCGACACCTCGTCCCCGTCGTCGGCGCCGTGCTGCTCATTGGGACCGAGTGGTGGATTCGACGAGGCAGTCCGTTCCTGAGCGGGTACGAAGGCAACTCGGGCGTGCAGACGGTGCTTCCTTACTCCGGGCGGCCGGGGTTCAGCTACCCGTTGTTTTTCGGCGTGCTGTCGATTCTGCTGTCGTTCGGCAAGGGGTTGGTGTTCTTCGCTCCGGGACTTCTGCTACCGATCTCGACCGATGCCGCGGACGTGCCCGAGCGACTCCGCCAGTGCTACCGGTACTGGCTGTGGTTTCTGACGGGGATGGTCATCGCGTACGCCAAGTGGTGGGCGTGGTACGGCGGATTCAGTTGGGGGCCGCGATTCTTTCTGTTCGCGTCTTTTCCGGCGTCGCTGGCGACGGCGGTCTACGTTCACCGAGCGCGAAGTCTCTCCGGTATGGCCGCGGCCGCAACGCTCGCGGCGCTGACCCTCTCCACGTGGGTGGCCATCGACGGCGTCGCGTTCAAGCAGTCACAACTGGGCATATGCCTGGAGAACAACTACGCTCTCGAGTTTCTCTGCTGGTACGCGCCGGAATTCAGCGCCCTCTGGCGTCCGTTCGTCGCCTGGACCGCTCCCGCAGCGAATGCACGGGCGATTGCGGTGTTCTGCCTCTTGGCCTACGCCGCCGTGTCGGCGCCGCTGCTTGCGTCGCTCGTGGTCGCGGGACGCTCGGCATGGGGGACGGCGCTTCAAGCGGCGCGAACGATCCGGTTCTGATTCGCTTGAATGGTCGTAGCGCGCCGGTCTATGGGTGCGGACGCCTCAGGAGGTGAGCCTCGATGGAAGCGATCGACTTCAAGAAGATTCCCCGCTTCAAGAAATTGCCCGTGCGGAAAGACGCTCCGCCCGAATCGTCGTGGGGCGTGTTCGGCGATGACGACGAGCTCGGCTGCCTGAATTTCTTGACGCCGAAGGGAGTCGTGACGGCTGCGCGGCTGGTGAAGAAAGGGAAGGTGTTTCGACTCGACACTCCGATCAACTATGCGAAGCCGCCGCTCTTCAATCGCAATCCTGCGCGGCACACGATCCTGAACTTCGAGCAATACGGCTTGCTCGGGCACGACGACTCGATCGACAATTACAACACGCAGGAAGGGAGCCAGTGGGACGGACTCGGTCACGTCGGTCACATTCGGCATCGCGCCTACTACAACGGCGTGACCGACGATCAGATCAAGGACGGACCGCACGGGCGCCTGAGCATCCACAAGTGGGCGAACCGGTTTGTCGGACGCGGAGTCCTGATCGACGTTTGCAAGTATCTGACCGACAGGAAGCGGCCGGTCGACCCGCTGAGCTCGGCGGTCTACAGCCTGAAGGACATCAAGGCAGCGCTCAGGGCGCAGCGCACGAAGGTCGAGCCGGGCTCGATCCTGCTCGTCCGCACCGGATGGCTGGGCGCATATTTGAGCGCCTCAGATGAACAGAAGCAGGAGATGGCTCCCCTCGAGGCACTGAAGTCGTGCGGAGTCGAGCCGAGCAGCGCGCTGTGCGAATGGTTATGGGACAATCACTTCGCGGCAATTGGCACCGATTGTCCGGCGGTCGAGCCGTGGCCGTGGGACTTCAAGGACGAAGGCGCGCTGCACTATCGGACGCTGTCGTTGCTGGGACTGCCGCTGGGCGAGCAATTCGTGCTCGATGCTCTCGCGGCGGATTGTGCGGCGGACAAGCGGTACGAGTTCATGTTGATCTCGGTGCCGATGAATCTGGAAGGAGGAATCGCTTCGCCCCCGAATGCCGTCGCGATCAAGTGAAGCTCTGCTTCGTATTCGAGTATTTGCGGGGTACTGACCGCCGTCGACGCTGAGGACCGTGCCTCAGTCGCTCTTAGCCTTGACGGGGCCGTGGCGGCGCCGGGCGGCTCCCCTCCGCGAAGCGACGCATGCCGGCCATGGCCTCCGGACTGAGCGCAGGCGCATGGCAGAGCTCGACTTCCAGATCCAGGCCCTCTTGAAGGGAAAGCCCAATGGCAGCGAGAGCGGCCTCGCGGTCAGCACGAATGCCGCCTTGAGAATAGCCGGCGATGTGTTCGGCGATCTCGAGCGCCCGAGCGAGAGCGGTGCCCGCGGGTACGACCTCTTGGGCTAAGCCGATGCGCAGCGCGTGCTGCGCGTCGATCTCCACGCCCGTTTCGATCATGTAGAGCGCATTGCCGATGCCCACGACGCGTGGCAACCGTTGTGTGCCGCCGTCGGCAAGCGACAACCCCCAGCGCTTGTTCAGCAGTCCGAATTTCGCGCGCTCATCCACGATGCGAAAATCGCACCACACCGCTAGCTCGACGCCGCCGGCGTAGCAGTTGCCGTTGATCGCGGCGATCACTGGCTTGCCGGGGTCGAGGCGAGCGAAGCCCATGGGCCCGGCGCTGTGGGTGTGGCGGTGCTCGAAGAGCTCCTTCATGCCCTTCAGGTTCGCACCCGCGCAGAAAGTCTTGTCTCCGGCGCCCGTGACCACGAGAACTTTGGCGGCGTCGTCGGCGCCGAAGGCGATGATGGCGTCTGCCAGCGACATGGCCAGCTCGTCGTCTACGTTGTTGTGAACGGCGGGCCGGTTCAGGGTGAACAGCGTGACGCCGCCACGGCGCTCGATCAGCAGTTTAGACATTCGCAGTCCTCGCCTTTCCGTGATTCCCTAGCGCTGCCTCATGCGCAGCGTCCAGCGGCGCACGTCGTTGCCCTGCTCGCCGACCGAGGGTACGGTGGGGGCGGTGGGCGAGCGCGACGCCGGCAGCACTGCGACTCTCGTCAACGCCGTGATCGTCATGGTTGCGCTGCTCGTTCTAGTGGGGCTCGGGCGGATCGTGATCGATCGGGCACTCGAGCCGAACGATCCGAGGCGGCGGCTTGCCAACCAGGTCTTGGTCTATGGAGCCACGGCGCTATTCACCTTGATCATGTTGCTGATGCGGTAGGGCTTTCGGAACGCGGCTCGAGCGAGCGCGGCTCAGGCCGGGATGTGTGCCAATTCGAGCTTGAGCCCGTCCGGGTCAGCGAAGAAGACCGCGTAGTATCCGGGCGTGTAGTCGTAGTGGCGCGGCGGGTCGAGAACGGTTGCGCCCCGCGCCACGAGGTCGCGGGCGAGCGCATCGACCTGCGCGCGGCTGACGGCGGCGAATGCGATCTCGCACAAGCCCACCCGGTCCTTGTGGAAGGCATCGGCGGCGAACTCCGGTGCCGCGGCCTTGATCCAAAAGCTGCCCACGTCGGAGAACCAGCCACCCCCTTGAGGATGCTCGGGGCCACGCTGGTATCCCACGCGCGGTAAGAGCCAGCCATAGAACTCCCTTGCGCGCTCCACGTCTTTCACGTTGACGATGACGTGATGGATGGCACCGCCGGTCTTCGCCAGCGCTTCCGTCTGGGGGCATCCGCAGGTCGTCATGGGGATATTTGAAGCGCAATTCCAAGTCGTCGCAAGAGCCGAGGACGGAGCGAGCCTTGCGCCGGGCACGCGTGACGCATACCCGTTTCGCGGTGGTCGAGACCGAAAGCTCGTTCCGCGGGCTCGATGGAGGCGGGCTCTGGCGGCGAGAGCCGTTTCGCGTCTTCTTTCCCCTCGGCGTGGTACTCGCCTGGATCGGGATCAGCCACTGGTTGCTCTACGCGGCGGGTCTCAGCGCGACTTACTCCTGTCAGGTTCACGGTCTCATCCAGGTCCAGGCGTTCCTGATGGCGTTCGCCGTCGGATTTCTACTGACGGCTCTGCCACGTCGGACTCAGGGCCCGCCGCCGTCGAGCACCGAAATGGCGTCGGCCGCGCTCGCGCTGATCACCATCCCGGTCGCTCTTGATCGCGGGACGCAGGGCCGTTGCGCAGGCGGCCTACGCCTTTGTCTTCGCCCTGCTCCTGCAGTTCGCGATCCGGCGCTTCGTGGGCGGCGTAGCGGGCAGGCGTCCGCCCGCCGCGTTCGTTCTCATTCCGATCGGCATTCTGCATGGTCTGGCAGGAGCGGCGCTGATCGCCGCTGCCCCCGCCCTCCATGCTTGGCCGTGGGCTCTACGGCTCGGACCGCTGCTCGTCGAGCAAGGCGTATTCCTATGCTTCACGGTTGGGGTGGGGAGCTTGATTCTGCCGCTGATGAGCGGTGCGCCGCCGCCCGCGGATCTCGACTCATCCCCCGGCGAGCATGCGAAGGCGCTCGGGTACGCGGGCATCGGGCTTGGCCTTCTTCGCAAGCTTCGTCCTCGAGTCGGCGGGATGGAGCCGCGGCGCGCCGCTCCTGCGGGCGGCCGTCGTTGCAGCTGGGACTCGCCGTCGGAGGCGCGGCGCGGTGGCCCGGCAAGCCGGGCTTCCACCGACAACTCGCGTGGGTGTCGATCTGGATGATGCCAGTCGGGCTAGCGGCATCCGGCCTTCTTCCCGACTACCGCGTGCCCGCGCTGCACGTCCTCTTCATAGGAGGCTTTGGCCTACTCGTCTTCGCGGTCGCTACGCATGTTTCGCTCAGCCACCTCGATCTCCAAGACCTTGCCTCGGGTCGTCCAACCGCGGTCGTGATCCTCGCCATCTCCTTCGGGCTCGCACTTGCCGCTCGCCTCGCAGCCGACTTCAGTCACTCGTATTTCGACCACCTCGGCTGGGCCGCCGGATGCTGGCTCTTCGGGTCCGCCGTGTGGCTCGTTTTCATCGGCCGGCGCTTGCTTCGACCAAGCCAGTAGAGGCGTGCGCGGCTTGCGAAGCGCGTTCCTGGCATAGTGCGCGGTCGTCGGCGTAGACTCACCGGCCGAAACGTCTCGCGCGTGATCTCGATCGCGAAGTGAGGGCACCATGAAGGGAACCGTGCTCGTTGCTGGCGCCAGTGGCCTCGTCGGGGCTGCGGCCGTCGAAAGCTTTCTCGCCGATGGGTACGACGTCATCGCGCTGTCGCGGCGCCGTCCGGAGGTAGAAAGCACCAAATCCTTCACGCACTCGGCACTCGATCTGCGCGACGGCGCGGCATGCCGCGATGCGGCCAAAGGGTTCGGCGCGGTCACGCACGTCGTGTACACGGCGGTGTTCGAGCTGCCGGGTCTGGTTCCGGGCTGGAGCGAGAAGATCCAGATGGACACGAATCTCGCGATGCTGCGAAACCTGATGGATCCTCTCTCGCAAAGCGCGACCGGATTGAAGCACGTGAGCCTTCTTCAGGGCACGAAGGCCTACGGAGTGCATCTCCACCGGATTCGCATTCCCGCACGCGAGCGCTTTCCGCGCGACCCGCACGAGAACTTCTACTGGCTCCAAGAGGACTACATCCGCGCCAAGTCGGCACGCGAGGGATGGGCATTCACCATTTGGCGCCCGCAGTTGATCGTCGGACCGAACTACGGCGTGGTGATGAACCTTCCGCCCATCATCGGGGCCTTCGCGGCGATCTGCCGCGAAGAGGGCCGCCCGTTTGGATTTCCGGGTGGCGCCTCGTGGGTGTGGGAAGCGGTGGACACACGCCTCGTCGCCGACGCTTTGGTGTGGGGGGCGACGGCGGCAAACGCGAAGGGCGAGACGTTCAACTTGACGAACGGTGAAGTGTTCGAGTGGCGTGACCTGTGGCCTTCGTTTGCCGAGGTGCTCGGCGTGCCGCTCGGTCCCGACCACCCCGTGCGCCTCGCCGAATTCCTGCCGGCCAAGTCAGGCGTGTGGGACCGGATCGTGACCAAACACGGACTGCGGAAGGTGCCGATGTCTCAATTGGTCGGCGAGTCGCATCACTACGCCGACTTCTGCTTCGCCCATGGGGCCACCGCTGCGCCGCCCCCGGCGTTCGTCAGCACTGTCAAGATCAAGCGGGCGGGTTTCGTCCAGGTGTACGACACCGAAGAGACGTTCCGCCATTGGTTGGGCAAGCTGATCGAGCGAAAGATCCTCCCGCCCGCGAACGCTTGATGCATCCAGGTTCTGCGTCGATGCGCGCCCTCGGGGCGGTCTGGAGAGCACGCATCGAACTGTTCTGGCCCTTTTGGCTGTTGACGACTGTGGCTGGGGCACTGCTGGTCATCTGGGTCATTCCGAAGCGTAAAGGCATGACTTCGGATTCGACTCCGGCAAGGCGTCAAGATTGGTCGCGAACCGCGATTGTTGCCGTCGCTTGTCTCGCCCTGCTCTTGGCCATCTATGGAGCGGGTTCCGTGGTGTGGGAAGATTTTGCTTACCATGACGAGTCCATGTTCACGACGTACACGTTGGTTGGCCATGATATTCCGCCTCACATTTTTCCAGACCAAGGACGCTTCTTTCCGCTCGCACATCAAGAATTCAATCTGCTGCGCCATGTCACCAGTTCGATCTTCGGCTATCATTCGTTCCGCATCGTTCAGCTCGTACTTCTGACCTGCATCGTTCTTCTGGTTCTGCTCGACGAGCTGAGTATCGAGCAGAGGGTAGCTCTGACTATCTTGACATTGATCACGCCAAGCATGCTGATCAGTTTTTATGGACTCATCTATACGGAGGCCAATGTCATTCTGTGGATCGTCTGCTTGGCCTGGTCCATCAAGCGGTTCGAGCAAACCGGATCCCGACCTTGGGCCATAGCCGCGGTGATCTCGACGCAGTTTTTGCTCTACTACAAAGAAGTAGCGCCTCTACTACTCTTAGGCTTTAGCTTTGGGCGGCTACTCTTGCGCAGCCGAAACGTCTTACAGCCGGGTTGGGATTTCAGACGACTCTGGGATCCCCAGAGTCGTCTGGACATGTGCCTTGCCGCCTTGGTGGTGCCGTTTGTCATGTTCTACCTCGCGGCCATGTACCCGAGCTATCGGACGCCATACGTAGAGAATTTAAGACTTCCGCTAGCGCAAGTCTTTCGTGCCTATTCAAAACTGGATCTTGCGGTTTGGGTGTTCATCGCAGTTACGTCGGCCAGGATCGGTCTGACCCTGAGGGGCAGGGCCACGCCCTCGTTGCTTTGGGATGGGCTGGCTCTCGGGGGTGTGGGGTATGTGGCCGGGTACTTCCATCTGCAAATGTATGGCGCCTACTACCTGGCTCCAGCGGATTTCATCGCCGTTCTTTACCTCGGACGCTTGGCCTTCCTGTCTCTCGAGCACATGAGCGACGGGGCCAAAGCCGGTGCGGTGGCTTTGCTGAGTCTCGTCGTATTGCAGGATCTTTTGTTGTCTGCGTTCCTGGTCTATGAGCGAAAAAACATCATCCACGCGAAAGCGGATCTGGGCCGCGTGATCGAGGCGCGTTACCAAAGCGGCCAACGAGATATGAGGCTCTTCTTCCCGGTTGCGGAGCCGTACTGGATCATGGAATTCGCCTCGTATCTCAACCATCTGGGCGTTCCGGTAGAGAGACTCACGCCTGATTCCGGCGTGACGGGCACGGTCCAGATGGTGGGCAGGAGCATCGAGAAAGATGGGCGTTGCAGGTTCTGGAAAGATTTTGCTTGTCATGCTGGCAACAGTCCGGAAATTGGCGACTTGATCGTAGTGCTACCCGATGACTTCAGCCCGGCGGAGAATCTCGATTCGCCTGCACGAGGCGGCAGCGACGAGACCCTCCTGTCTTACTCTCCTCGCCCACCGATTCCTCGGTGGCTGCGTCCCTACGTGAATCGCTTACACGTGGGGCTTCCATTCATTGCGGTTCCGGATCGCTGGCTGGATGCCTCGCTGACCGTCCGCAAGCCAGTGCGCTAGCCTAGAACGGGCTACGCATCGAGCTCGTCAGGGCACGTCGAGAGTATCGCCGGGCGGGCCTCGATGATGGGGCTTCGGCACATGGGCCGGTTGCTTGGGCGGGCCGACGATCGGCACCGTCCGGGTCAGGAACTCGATCACCGCGTTGGCGAAGACGTCGTTGCGGTCGCCCGCCACCATGTGTCCTGCGCCGGTGATGTTGACGTACTCGCTGTGCGGGCAGAGGGTGAGAAAATTCTGCGCGCCTTCCTCGGACAGAACGTCCGACAATCCGCCCCGCACCAGCAAGGTGGGCAGGCTCAGGGCGCGGGCACACGCCGACAAACGGTGGAGGCGTTTGTCCATGTCGCGGCGCATTTGCATGAAGCGCGGATCCCAGTGCCAGCGGTACTTGCCGTTCGGCGCGCGGCGCAGATTCTTGGCCAGACCCGCTAGATCCTTGGGGGGCTTGCGATGCGGCTGATAGGCGGCGATGGCGGCCGCCACCTCTTCCATCGTGTCGAAGCCATCGGGCTTGAAGTTCATGAAGGCGCCGATCTTCTGCACGCCTTCTGGTTCGATCTGCGGAGCGATGTCGACCAGAACCAGGGCCGTGGCGTCGACACGATCCTCGCCGACGGCCAGAAGGCTGGTGCCGCCGCCCATGGAAGCCCCCACCAGTACCGGCCGCGCGCCGTTCAGCGCTTTCAGCAGGCTGCACAGATCCTCGACCATGATATCCTGACCGTAGACGCCATCCGGCGCCCAATCGGAATCGCCATGACCGCGTGCGTCGAAGGCGATGGCGTGGTAGCCGGCGCGGCCGAGCGCTTCGCCGGCGCTCTTCCAGGCGTGGCGGGTCTGTCCGCCGCCGTGTTGCAACAGAATCAGCGGACCGCCGGAGGGACCCCAGCTGTCGCCGGCCAGCATCACGCCTCCGACCCCCGGCCAGCGGTGCATGGGGTCCGGCGTACCGGGCAAGCGTTCTCCTGCGCTCATGGCTCGGGTGGGGCGAGTGAAGACGACCGGCCCATTTGTCGGCTCTGGGGGTCGTTCGTCAAGTACGCGCTCGCGCGTCGAGGTGTGGCGCGACATCGGCTGCGTAGGATTGCTACACTGACGCGGTGACGGCGCAGATCGACGTGGTCGTCGTCGGCGGAGGGATCCTCGGCTTGGCCACCGCCGACCGTCTGCTGGCGCAGCGAGCAGGCACCTCGATCGTGGTTCTCGAGAAGGAGCGAGCGATCGCGCTTCACCAAACGGGACGCAACTCCGGCGTTCTCCACTCGGGAATTTACTACAAGCCGGGATCGCTGAAGGCCGTGAACTGCCGTGCGGGAAAGTCCGCCATGGAGCGATTTTGCGCCGACGAAGGTATCCCCTACGAGATCTGCGGCAAGGTGATCGTGGCCGTGGACGAGGCGGAGCGCGCGCGCCTCGAGGCGCTGCTCGTGCGCGGCCACGCCAACGGGGTGCGATGCGAGCGCATCTCGCCGGAGCGGCTGCGGGAGCTCGAGCCGCATGCAGCGGGAGTCGAGGCGCTCCACGTACCCGAGACGGGAATCGTGGACTACCGGCGAGTGTGCGAGCGACTAGCGGCGCGGATCGCCGAGCACGGCGGAGCCGTGGTGACCGGAGCGCAGGCGACCTGTTTCTCCCGGGTCGGAAACCGAACAGTCGTGTCGACGCCCGTGAGCGAATACGAGGCGCGAATCGTGGTGAACTGCGCGGGGCTTCAGAGCGACCGGGTGACACGGCTCGCCGGAGGGAGGCCTCACGCCCGCATCGTCCCTTTTCGCGGCGAGTACTTCGAGCTCGTGCCCGCGAAGCGCCACCTCTGCCGCAACCTCATCTATCCCGTCCCCGATCCGGCGTTCCCGTTTCTCGGCGTGCACTTCACGCGGCGGATCGGCGGCGGGGTCGAGTGCGGTCCGAACGCGGTGCTCGCGCTCGCGCGTGAGGGCTATGCCAAGGGAGCGGTGAACGTCCGCGACCTCTGGGAAACGCTCAGCTACGGCGGCTTCCTGCGTCTGGCACGAAAGCACTGGCGGACGGGCGCCGGCGAAGTCGTGGCGCTCGCTCAGCAAACCCGCGTTCACGCGCGCGCTTCGCCGGCTGCTGCCCGAGGTCGAAGAGGGGGACCTCGTGCCTGCCCCCGCGGGGATTCGCGCGCAAGCAGTGGCGCCCGACGGAGCGATGGTGGACGATTTCCTGATCGTCGAGGACGAGCGGGCGGTGCACGTCAACAATGCGCCGTCGCCCGCGGCCACGGCCTCGCTCGAGATCGGCAGATTGGTGGCCGAAAAGGTGACGGCGAGGCTCGGATGACTACTACGTCCCGAGTCCTCGCCAGGCGTTTCCCCAACGCTCGGCGTAAGTCACTTCGCTGAGCGGCCGGCGTCGAACGGGTCCGAACTTGTCGTGCGGATAGCCGATCGGCATCAGCGCGTACGTCGATACGTCGTCGGGGAGTCCGAGCAGCGCTTTGACTTCGCCCTCGCAGCGGATGTGGTTCGTCGTCAGCACCACGCCCAGCCCGAAGGCACGGCAGGCGAGAATGATGTTCTGCACGGCCGGATAGATGCTCGCCCCGCGAATTCGGTCGCCGTAGGCGAGCTCCTCTTCGTAGCGAGCTTGGAGCTCGGGCGGTAGCGCCCCCCGCCGGGGCGGCGGGCGATCTCGCCCGCAGGGCACCAGCAGCACCGGCGCATCACCCATGTGATCCCAGAGATGGGCGCCGGCCGAGAGCATCTTTCGATACTGCTCGTCAGTCATGTGCACGGGACGCTCCCGAGCCGCGTACATCGCGCTCGCGATGTCGGAAGCTTTGCGGTAGATCGCGCCGAGGCGTCGCCGTAGCTCCGCGTCGCGCACGACGATGAACGCCCAGTTCTGCGCGTTGCCGGCGGACGGTGCGCGGATCGCCGCATCGAGGATGCGCTTGAGGATTTCCTCCGGAACCGGATCCGGTTTGAGCCGCCGCAACGCCCGCGCAGAATACATCGCCTCGAACAATCCAATGTCGCTCATCGCCGACTCAGGCGCTCGAGGCCCTTGCGTTCGCGGTTGCGGCTCGTTGCTCCGCGTAGGCCGCTGCGAAATCATCGATGCCGAGCACCGCGGCAACGCTCCCGTCATCGTTCAAGAGCTCGAACATCGAGCCGCTCTTCTCGCCGCGGACACTGTAGAAGACGATGCACGGCGAATCGCCTGCGCCTTCGCGATGCGGCGGCCCGGGCGCGCTCGCCGTATAGCTCCCCACCGCCCGGACCTCCTTGAGCGATCCGTCAGGCTCGTAGATTCGGTGGTCGCCTTGGACCACCAGTGTGCTGAACTGCGCCGTGTGGCGATGCATGATGATCCGCTCGTTCGGCTCGAACTTGACGATGAAGTCCACGAGCTGCCGCTGGTGATCGACGTTGTAGATCGCGACCACGAAATGCTTCAGCTCGCCCAACGGGAACCAACGGATGTTGCGATCGTCGAAAGGCATGTCGGAACCCTCTTCGCCAAAAGGAACTTGACCGTCGCGCTCCCCCTCTATCATCACAGAACTTGTCAGCGAAGGTCCGACTCGCATAGACAGGCGGCTCAACGCTCACGCGAGGAGGGCCTCGAGCCGTGGACCTGCTCACCGAAGTTCGCCGCGCTGTCGTCGCTGTCCGCAGAATCTCTCAGGTCACGCTACTTCGGCTGACCGGCGGGCTACCGCCCGGAAGGGCTCCGGATACGGACGTCGCCGGCATCCGGGCGCTCGCCGGCCGAATCGCCGCGCGCGGCGCCAACGGCGCTCTCGCCTCCGACCATTTCGTCGAGCTGGCCGCAGATCGGCCACCGTGGCATGACACAGGCATCGATCTGGCCGAAGGCGAGTTCGTCACCTGGCTGGCAGGCGGGCGCGTCTATCTCTCGGCGCTCCTCGACATCTTCGTCGGCCCGCATTTTCAGCTCTGGGCACGGGTTGGAGACGGCCCGGTCTTCCGCGGCACGCGCGGCACGAATACGTTTCGCGCCGACAGAGCAGGCCGGCTGCGGTTGGCGAGCTACTTCCCCGGCGAGTGGGCCGATCCCTCCGGATCGCTGGCTACGCCGGCGGACGTGTATCGCGGCGTCACCGGCGGGGTGGCGGCCATCCTTCTTCGCTGGAAGGGAAGCGCTCTCGACGGACTCCGCGAGCTTCAGGCGGCGACGCCGCACCCGCTGATCGATCTCGAGATCGACCGGCTGGCGAGCCCCACGCTTCCTCCCGAGGGCTGGCGCTACCTCTGGTTCCTCGGCGACTCGGAGATCTATTCCGCTACAGACGCGGACCCGGCGACGATCCGCTGCCAGACCCTCTGTGACGTCGGCATCCTGCAGCGCGACGTCGATCTCCCCTTTGCCGCCGGCACCCGCCTCGCCTGGTCGTGGAAGGTCGATGCGCTGCCGTCGACGCTCGCCGAAGACACGATCCCGACGCACGACTACCTGAGCATCGCAGTCGAGTTCTCGAACGGCATCGACATCACCTATTACTGGAGCGCGGGTCTCGCACCCGGCACCGGGTACTGGTGCCCGCTGCCGACGTGGGCGAAACGCGAGTACCACGTTGCGGCCCGCAGCGGCACGACCGAGCTCGGGCGCTGGATCGACGAGGACAAGGACTTGTACGCCGACTACGCTTCGCACATCGGCGAGCCGCCCGAGCGAGTCCGGCGTGTATGGTTCATCGCCAACAGCATGTTCCAGCGCGGGCGCGGCGAATGCTCGTACCGCGCAATTCGTTTCCGGTCCCAGACAGGGACGGAAACGCGTGTGCTCTGACTTGGGTAGGGGTGGGAGAGACCTCGTGGAGCTGGAAGCACTACGGAGAGGTATCGAGGGCACGGCCACGAGCGCGGCAGATCAAGGCTACGAAGGCTTGCGACATGCCCTAATATGGAATCAGCTCACACCCGATCGACGTCCGCGCATCATCGTACAGGCTGCGAGCGAGAAGGACGTCGTCGCGGCCGTCAGGTTCGCGCGCGCCAATCGGCTGAAGGTCGCCGTGCGCGGCGGGGGGCATAGCTGGGTCGGCTTCTCCCTTCGCGACGAGAGTCTGCTGATCGATCTCGGGCAGCTCGACAAAGTGGTCATAGACGGGCGGGCTCGCACCGCCGTCATTCAGCCGGCGGTAAAGGGTCGCGAATTCAACCGCCGGCTTGCCGCGCACGGCTTGGCCTTCCCCGTCGGCCACTGCCCGACCGTACCAATGAGCGGATTCCTGCTGAGCGGTGGTCTCGGCTGGAACTCCAACGCATGGGGCCCGGCCTGCTTCAGCATCGAGGCGGCTCGTATGGTGACTGCCGACGGGAGCGTGCTCGTCGCGAGCGAGAAGGAGAATCCGGAGTTGCTTTGGGCCGTCCGCGGCGGGGGGCCGGGCTTCTTCGGCGTGGTCACCGAGTTCTCCCTTCGCCTCTATCCGATGCCGAGCGCAATCACGACCGCGAACTACTTCTATTCGCTCGAGCACATCACGGACGTCGGCGCATGGGCCGCCCGAGTCGCGCGCGAGCTTCCGAAGGAGGTCGAGCTCGGCATCGTCATCGCTGCGGCGCCCCCCGTGATCACCGATCGCTGCAAGTCCGCCAACGGTCTTGCCTGCCTCGTGACCGCTACGGCGTTCTTGGACGACCCGCGCAAAGCAGGGAGCACGCTTGCCGTCCTCGATCGCTGCCCGTTCGCGAAGAACGCCTTGCTGACGGAAACAAACCTGTCCACCCCGATCGATGCCTTGCTCGATGTGGGAGACATGCTCTTTCCCGAAAGGCACCGTTACCTCGCCGACACCCTGTGGACGCGCTCGCCGCCTGCGGACGTCCTGGCGACGTCGCGCGACCACTTCACGCATGCACCGTCAGCAAAATCGTTGGAGATCTTCGGTCTCTCGACGCGCCCCGACGGGGCTCCGATGGCCGACGGCGCATACTCGATGTCGGCCGACGCGCTGCTCCTCTGCTACGCCGTCTGGGAACACGCTGAAGACGACGGCGCGAACGCCGCGTGGCATCGCGGCGCGATCGCAGCTCTGGACGCGCACGCGGTCGGCCACTACGTGGGCGAATCCGATATCGTCGCGCACCCGGGACGCGCCGCGAGGTCCTATTCGAAGGCGAGCTGGGACCGCCTGCAGATGTTGCGGCAGCAATACGACCCCGACGCGCTTTTTTGCGCGCCGTTCGCTGCCAACTGAACGAATGCCGCGTTTGACCGCGATCCCCCGATTGCGCAACACACGTTTTGGCCGTCATGAGCTACCTTCCGATCGAGAACCACGGCGTCATCGGCGACCTCTCGACCGTCGCACTCGTCGGCACCGACGGCTCGATCGACTTCATGTGCCTGCCGGAGTTCGACTCGCCGTCGATCTTCGCCGCGCTCCTCGACCATCGGCGTGGCGGCCGCTTTCAGCTGGCTCCCGTGCTGGAGGGCGCTCGGGAGAAGCAACTCTATCTGCCAGACACCGCCGTGTTGCTCACCCGGTTCCTCGCACCAGGCGGCGTCGCCGAGGTGTCCGACTTCATGCCGATCGAGAGCGCGCGCGAGGGACATCGGGTGGTGCGTCGCGCCAAGACGGTGCGAGGCGAAGTGCGTTTCCGCATGGTTTGCCAGCCGCAGTTCGACTACGCACGAGCGGCCCACACGGTGGAGCGGACGACCGACGGGGTGCGCTTCGTCTCTTCGGGTGGGCCGGCGATCGCCCTTCAGCTGCGCGCGCCCGTACCACTTCGGGTGGAAGCCGGCGCGGCCGTCGCCGAGTTCACGCTACGAGCGGAGGAGTCGGCGTGGTTCGTCCTCGAGCAGATCTCGCCGGGCACGGAGACACGCCGGCGGCGGGGCTCGACTACGTTGCCGATGCGTTCAAGGAAACGGTCGCGTTCTGGCGGCGCTGGGTCGGGCGTTCGTCCTACCGGGGGCGGTGGCGCGAGATGGTGAACCGGTCTGCCGTCACGCTGAAGCTTCTCACCTCGCGGGCGCACGGCTCGATCGTGGCCTCCCCCACGTTCGGGCTCCCCGAGCGGCTCGGTGGGGAGCGGAACTGGGACTATCGCTACACATGGATCCGCGACGCCTCCTTCACGCTCTACGGCCTCATGCGGCTCGGCTACACCGAGGAGGCGGCCGCATTCATGCGCTGGGTCGAGGCACGATGCGAAGAGCTCGAGCCGGACGGCGCGCTGCAGATCATGTACGGGATCGAGGGGCGCCACGAGCTCGGCGAGGAGACATTGCCGCATCTCGAAGGCTACATGAGCTCGGCCCCGGTACGCGTCGGCAACGCCGCCTATGGGCACCTCCAGCTCGATATCTATGGCGAGCTGATGGATGCGATCTACCTCTACGACAAGTACGGCGAGCCGATCTCGTACGATCTCTGGCGAAACATCGTTCGCTTCATCGACTGGGTGAGCCGCCACTGGCGGGAGCCCGACGAGAGCATCTGGGAGGTGAGGGGTGGGAGGCAGGAGTTCCTGTACTCACGCCTCCTTTGTTGGGCGGCCATCGACCGCGCCGTCCGCCTCGCGCAGAAGCGCTCGTTTCCCGCGCCGTTGGTTCGTTGGCATGACGTCCGGGACGAGATCCACGAAGACATCTTCACCAATTTCTGGGACGCGAAGCGGCAGGCGTTCACCCAGTCGAAGAACAGCCGGGCGCTCGACGCTTCGGCGCTTCTCATGCCTCTCATCCGGTTCATCTCCCCGACCGACCCGCGCTGGGTGACGACGCTGCGGGCCATCGAACGGGAGCTGGTGAGCGACTCGCTCGTGTATCGTTACCGTCTGGGCGACGCGTTCTCCGACGGCCTCGCCGGAGACGAGGGCACCTTCAACATGTGCTCCTTCTGGTACGTGGAGTGCCTGTCGCGCCTCGGCGACCTCGAGAAGGCACGCTACTACTTCGAGAAGATGCTCGGCTACGCGAACCATCTCGGTCTCTACGGCGAACAACTCGGTCACCGCGGCGAGCACCTCGGCAACTTCCCGCAAGCCTTCACCCATCTAGCGCTCATCAGCGCAGCCTTCGACCTCGACCGGCGCCTCTCCGTCGCGGGGCGCGCGGCGTAGCGAACTCGCGGCAGTCGTTTCCAGGAATCGAGGTGTCGATGAGCGACGACGACGTCCTTTTCGAGGAGCTAGACGGCATCGCGACGATCATGCTCAACCGCCCGCGAGTGCGTAACGCGCTGTCGGTGGGTGCGGCGAACCGACTTCACGCGCTTTGGGACGCGGTCGACGCCTCCGAGTCGATTCGCGCGGTCATCCTCACCTCCGCCGATTGCGGCACGTTTTGCGCGGGGATGGATCTCAAGGAAGCCGCGCACATCCGAGAGGAACAGGGGATCGACGTGCTCACCCTGATCAAGGATCCCATGCATCAACGCATGCGGCGCGTGCGCCAGCCGATCATCGCCGCGATGACCGGCCACGCGACCGCGGGCGGCATGCTCTTGTCCTTGAACGCCGACTTGCGGGTGGGCCTGTCGGGGACCAGCCTCGGCATCACCGAAGCCAAGCTGGGGCGAGGCTCTCCATGGGCGGTGCCCCTGGTGTCGATGATGCCGCAGCCGCTGCTGATGGAGCTCGTGCTCACCGGCGAGCTGATGCCGATCGAGCGCTTTCACGCCCTGGGCTTCGTCAACTACGTCGAAGGCACACCGGAGGCGGTGCGTCAGCGCGCGACGGCGCTCGCGACGTCGATTCGCGACAATGCGCCGCTGTCGGTAGCGGCGGCAAAGAAGTCGATGCTCGCCGCCATGAGCCTCGGCTGCGAAGAGGGATTCAAGGTCGCGATGGCGATCTACGAACCGGTCTACGCCAGCGCCGACGCCCAGGAAGGGCCGCGCGCGTTCGCCGCCAAGCGCAAGCCCGTTTGGCAAGGAAAGTGACCGGGTCGAGGCTCACGCCGGCTTGAATCGCGGCAGCGTGATCTCGTCGTTGATCTTCTCGCAGACGAGCACGACCGGCATGTCGAACGTCACGCGTTCGGGATCGCCGCCCACGAGCGAGCTCACCATGCGCGGTCCTTCCTCGAGCTCCACCAGGAGCACCGCGTACGGCGTGTCGTCCTTGAATGCCGGTCCGGGAGCGCGATGGACGACACTATACGAGTACACCTTTCCCCGTCCGCTCGCTCGTCGGTGCTCGAGACGCTCCGAGCCGCAGTCGCGACAGAGTCCCTGTTGATAGTAGTGGGCTCGCAGGCAGTCGAGGCAATGCTGCAAAAGCAACTCGCCACGAGCCAACCCCTTCCAGAACTTCTCCGTATCGGCGTCTGGAACAGGCAGAGGCTTGATCAGAGCGTCTTGCGGCTTGATCACAACGTCGCCTCCGTACCGAGGATCGTGGTCGCGTTGGTCGCAAAGCCCGCACCGAGACTGTGCACCAACCCGAGGGTCGCGCCGCCGACTTGACGTTCGCCGCACTCACCGCGGAGCTGCTGAATCGTCTCGTAGAAGTGAAACAGGCCGCCGGGTACGCCGGAATGGGCGAAGGACAACAGCCCGCCGTGCGTGTTGCAAGGAATCGTTCCACCGTACGTCATGTGGCCGTCTTCCACGAAGCGGCCGCCCTCGCCCTTCGGGCAAAATCCGAGATCCTCCAACATCATGATGACCGTGCCGGTGAAGCAATCGTAGACGCCTGCGACGTCGATGTCGGCGGGACCGTAACCGGCCATTTCGTAGGCGCGGCGACTCGATTGGGCGGCCCCCGTCGTAGTCAGCGAAGGCATGAGGAAAATGTGCTCGTGCGTGTAGCACTCGCCGCAGCCGAGGATGTAGATCGGGTTTGCGATCCCGAATGATCGAGCTCGCTCCGCGGATGTGAGGACGAACGCAGCGCCGCCGTCGGAGATCAGAGAACAGTCGAGCTTGTGGTACGGCGAAGTGACCATGCCGGAGCCGAGCACGTCGGTGACGGTGATCGGCTTCGTCATTTGCGCTCCCGGCGTGCGGCGCGCGTGCTCGCGCTCGACGACCGCCACCATCGCCATCTGCTCGGGCGTCGTGCCGAATTCCTTCATGTGCCGGTGCGCCGTCATCGCGAACGTGTTCGCGACCGGAATGCCGAAGGGCATCTCGTATTGCTGGTCGCGGCTCTCGGTCATGGACCGGAGTGCGAGGTCCGGCGACAAACCCGTGAGCAGACTGTCACCGCCGACCACGAGCACCGTTTCCGCGAGTCCTCCGGCGATCGCCGCTGCCGCGACGTTGAACATCGTGGCCGCGGTTGCCCCCGACGCCTGCAGCGTGTTGGAGAACGTCGGCTGGATGCCGAGATATTCGCTGATGGCGACGCTGAAGCGATGGAACGGCGATGCAAACGCGCTGCTCGCGAGCACGCCGTCGACGTCGTTCTTGCGTACGGCGGCGTCGGCGAACGCTCGTCGAGCGGCGTCGGCGGCGAGCAACAACGGGCTCCGTCCGGGAACGCGCCCGACCTGGGAGAGGCCTGCGCCGATCACCACGACTTTTCCGCGAAGCGTTTGGCGACGTTCCGTAGGCACTGCGGATGCTACGCGTGAAAGGTCAAGCGGCTCGCCCGATGACGGGAATCAGCGCTCCTGTGACGGCGCGCGCGTGTCTCGACAGCAAAAATACGATGACGCTCGCGACCGCCTCGGGCTTCACCCACCGCGTGAAGTCGGCCTTCGGCATGTCGGCACGATTGGGCGGCGTGTCCATGGTCGCCGGCAGCACGGCGTTCACGAGGACACCGCGATCCTCGAGCTCTTCGGCGAGCGATTCGGTGAGCCGCGCTACACCGGACTTTGACGCGGAATAAGCGCCCATGCCGGTCCCGCCCTTGGCCGACGCGGCCGAGCCGATGTTGACGATCCGGCCGTCTCCGCTCTGTACGAGATGCGGCACCGCGGCCTTGCTCGCTGCGACCGCGGTCTTCAGGTTCACGTTGTAAAGCAGGTCCCAGGTCTCGAGCCCGGTCCCTTCCTCCAGTTCCCAGCGAAACGTGCCAGCGATGTTGACCAGCGCGTCGAGGCGACCGAGCTCATCGACGATCCGCGCGAATGCCTTCCGCGCCTCGGCCAAGCCCGTGAGATCGACGCCGCCGAGAAGCATCGCGCCTGCGAGTGCGTCGGCCCGGCTCGGCGCCGGCGCCTGATCGATCGCCGCGACACGAGCGCCTGCCGCCATTGCAGCTTTCACCACCGCGGTGCCGAGACTGCCGAACGCTCCCGTCACCGCCACCACTTTTCCTTCGAGTTCCACGCAGCGCTCTCAGTTGTAAAGCACCATGCAGCGCACCTCGATACTCCATCGATCGGGCGCGTCGTGCGACGTCGCCGGGTCCTCGAATGCGCTGTGGAAGCTGAAGGTGCAGGGCGCCGTGGCGTCGCTGCTGTCGCCCTCGGCACCGTTCGATCGCGCCAGCCGGCCGGCTGAATCCCATTGCTTGATCAGCAAAGCCTCGTCGCTCGTGGCGGCGGGGTAGTAGTACCAGCGGTGGCGCGGTGAATGGCGGGCGAAGTAGTTCTCGCCGATGCGATTCTGGTAGTGGATCTCGAACACGACGAGATCTTCCGGCTCGACGCTCTGGCCGTCGCAGAATGCGATCGGACGGGTCGCCACCGGCTCGCGGGCGATGCTTCGCCACACATTGATGATGGCGAAGCGGCCGCTCTCGAGCGCGCGCTCGGCACGATCTGCCTCGATCAGCGCCCGCTCGGCGCCGAGTACCGTGCGCAGGGTGTCGTTGCCCTCGGGAGGCCGAGTCAGGTCACGCAGGCGCTGCGGAGCGCTGGTCAGCGTGTAGTCGCCGTGAACCAGATGGGCGGGGCCCTGCACCCGCTGGCCACCGACGATGCGTTTGCCGCTCTGCTTGCCACTCGCCGAGCGCACGTTGTGGTCGAAGGCGAAGGCCTCCGCCCCGACCGTTGCCGTGACGAGCGCCGCGCACTGGGGGTAGTATCGGTGCACGACTTCGTGGTGATCGAAGAAATCGACGGCGCCGCCGTCGAGCGGGCGTGCGACGAGCTCGAAGCCGTTGGCCGCGAGCGTACGTCGCTCTTGATCTTTGAGCGCGCGGGCGTCGGCAACGGCAAGCTCCTGTGGCTCGAGGTTCACGCCGCGCAACCCGAAATCACTGCCGTCGGGGTTGCGTCGGGTGAGCACCTCGCCGTTGCGAAAGAGCGAAGGGCGCGTGGTGGCGCCGAGGTAGTTGAACACGCCTCGGGTGCCGGGGCCGCTGACGGTTCTCGCGAGACTATCCTGCATGACCGGGGCTCTTCGAATCCTCAAATAGCGACGGTTTCAGCAGAATGAAAGTCGAACGTCAGGTGCCGCAGAATGTCCGCTGGACCACTTCCTCCGGGCGGGGCGGTCGAGCATAGCGGGCCTTCTCGGGGCGCCACTCGGTCGGGCGTGCGAGAAGGTCGACGAGGTCGTGGAAGGGCTGGAAGTCGTCGCGCGTGACGGCGGCGGCGATGACCTCTTCGACGAGGTGGTTTCGCGGGAGAAAGATCGGGTTCACCGCCGCCATGCGACGGCGCCGCTCGGCCGGAGCGAGGGCGCTGTCGAGCGCGATACGCTCGCGCCAGCGGGCGAGCCAGGGGCCGAGTGTCTCGGGGAGCTCGTAGAGCGAGTCGATCTCGGGCGCCTGCTCGGAGTCGGCGAGCTCCGCGAGACGGCGGAAGGTGAGCGTGAAGTCGGCGCGCGCCGCGGCCATCGTCGAGAGGAGATCGTCGATCAGTCGGTCGTCCTCCTCGCGATGAGCCGCAAGGCCGATCTTCTCGAGCATCGTCCGCCGCCGCGCGGATAGGAGCCGTCCGGTGAACTCGTCGAGCGCCGACTGCGCAGCGGCGATCGCCCGCTCGCGATCGTCGTCGAGCAGGAAAAGCATCGCCCCGGCGAGGCTCGCTAGATTCCAGTGTGCGATCGGCGGCTGGTTCCCGTATGCGTAGCGCCCGCCGTGATCGATCGAGCTCAAGACCCTCTGCGGGTCGTACTCGTCGAGGAAGGCGCAGGGGCCATAGTCGATCGTCTCTCCCGACAGCAGCATGTTGTCGGTGTTCATCACGCCGTGGATGAATCCGACGCCGAGCCATCGCGCGACGAGCTCGGCCTGGCGGGCGATCACGCCGTCGAGCAAGGCGCGGTAGGGGTTCTCCGCACGTCGCGCGTCGGAAAAGTGGCGTTCGATGACGTGGTCGAGAAGGATGCGGACGGCGTTCTCGTCACCGAGGGACGCGAAGTACTGGACGGTGCCGACGCGGATGTGGCTCTGAGCGACGCGCGTGAGCACGGCGCCGGGCACAGGCCCGGTTTCGCGGAAGACCTGCTCCCCGGTGGTCACGGCCGCGAGGCTTCGGCTCGTCGGGATCCCGACCGCGGACATCCATTCGCTCACCACGTACTCGCGCAGCACGGGGCCGAGCGGGGCCTTGCCGTCCCCGTTGCGCGAATAAGGCGTTTGGCCCGATCCCTTGAGCTGCACGTCGTAGCGAATGCCGTCCCGGCCGATCAGCTCTCCGAGCAGAATGGCTCGGCCGTCCCCGAGGCGCGGGTTCCATACGCCGAACTGATACCCCGCGTAGACCGTCGCGATCGGCTCGGCGCCCGCCGGGATCTCGTTTCCAGCGAACGTCCGTACGGCGGCTTCGGATCGAAGCCACTCGAGGTCGATCCCGAGATGCTCGGCGAGTGGCTCGTTCACGCGGATGAGGCGCGGCTCCGGCACCCGCACCGGCTCGACGCGGCTATAGAAGGTCTCGGGCAGGCGGGAGTAGCTGTTGTCGAAGCGAAGCGCTGCCGTGCTCACGCCGCCATGTTCCTACGAAGCGGACGCTCTGGCCAGAGGATGCCGAGCTAACGGCGATGTTCGTCAAAAGGCTGGAATGACCGGTTCGTGGTCCGAGGTGCTGGGAACTTTCTCGGAAGGTCCGGCGCCTCGAGCTGGAAGAGAGGCTGCGGCTCTGGCAGGCCCTGGAGCCGGTGAGCGCCGAGGTTGCGGAAGCTGACGTCGCGAGGAGCCGACGACTCGACCGCTCGTACCGCGTCGCCCGAGAGTAGGATTTGACCGCCGTGACCGGCAGAGCAGATGCGGGCGGCGGTGTGCACTGCCAGCCCCACGTAGCCGCCATCGGTCAGCGTAGGACGACCGGTATGGATGCCGATCCTGAGCCGCACTCTGGCACCGGCCGGCCATGACCGTGCCGCGACTCTCCGCTGGATCGCCAGCGCAGCGGCGAGCGCACCGGACGGGCGCCTGAACACAGCGAACAGCTCGTCCGCGCGAATGTCGACTTCCTTGCCCCCTGACCGTTGCACCGCGCGGCGGAGGAGGCGGCGCACGTCGCCGAGGAGGTTGGCGTACCCATCCTCCAGAAGGCGGAGTAGACCGGTAGAATCCTCGATATCGGCAAGAAGGAAGGTGACCTGACCACTCGGGAGACCGCGCGCGATCCCAGCACGCGCACTGGACTCGCCCTCCTGGCGTTCGGTCGCCAGTTGTCCGGTGATGAACCCGATCGGCACGATCCCATGCTTCTTTGCCGCGGTCAGTAGCTTCTTTCGCGCTCGCTCGCGCGCTCGATCGTCTTCGAATCTCGTCTGGTCGAAGCGGGCGAGCGCATTGCGAACGTGTGACTCGTCGTGGATAGGCAGGCGTCGTCGACCCTTTGAGTCTACGTAGGCAAAGGCGGCGTTCCGTAGTTGTGCACGTGCCTTGGCGGTGAGCTGCGACATCGGTCTCCCTCGGCCTCGCACTCGTATTCTCACCTCGGGCCGAGGCCAACACCAGCATCCGCAGCCGCCGGCGCCTGCGTTCCGATGCGAAGGTGATATGGAGGAAGAAGATGAGCACGCCGACCGAAACAGCACGAAGCGATGTTCTCCTCGTGGGCAGCCTGCCCTTCGAAACCGCGGAACAGGCGTTTCGGGCCGCAGCGCAGGGCCTTCGCGGACACGTGGGATGGCTCCCGGACGGTGAGGTTGCAGAGAGGACGAACTGGGTAGGGATGCTGCCTCTCGTGGTCTTCCCGAAGAACCCGGACCTCGTGGAGACGCTAGCCCCCGGGGGCGAGCTCGAACAACCCGACCGCGATGCGGCGCGCCCACCGGCCGAGGATCTCGCGGGGATCTGGTGCTGGCGGGTGAAGCCGGGTCGCAAGATCCGCTTCGACGACCTCGCCTACGGCCGCTTCGCCATCGACTCGTACGGGGTATTCCGCCGGCTTCGCGACGAGAAGGTGATCCCGCAGGGGGTGCGCTTCCAAGTCTCGCTGCCGGCGCCGCACAGCGCGATCGACGGGTTCTTCGAGGACAGCACGCAGTGGCCGGACCTGTACGGCGCCTATCTGGACGGCATCCGGCGCGAGATCACGAAGATCCTCGAGGCCGTCCCCGCCGACGAGCTCGTCATCCAGTGGGACTTGGCCTGGGAGTTCGTCGACATGGCCATGGGCGAGAAGAACTACTTCAAGTTCTGGCCCAAGCTCGCCGGCAAGGAGAAGCTCCAGCGCCACGCAGAGCAGCTCGACGGCCTTTGGCAAGGCATTCCGGAGAAGACACTGCTCGGGTTCCACTGGTGTTACGGGACGTGGGGCGGCTGGCCGATGACGGCGATGCACGACCTCGACCTCTGCGTGCGGATGTCGAACGAAGCAAAGCACCGGATCCGGCGGCGGCTCGACTACGTGCACATGCCCGTCGTGCGACGGCCGGACGACGCGTTCTTCGCTCCGCTGGACGGGCTCGACGTCGGCGACACCAAAGTCTTCCTTGGCATCATCCATCACACGGACGGGATCGACGACTTCCGCCGCCGGCGCGACCTCGCCAGGAAGCACCTTTCGAGCTTCGGGATCGCCAGCGTCTGCGGCTACGGTCGCGTCGAGCCCGAAAAACTGCCCGAGATCCTGCGCATTCACGCGCAAGATGCCGAGGAGCTTCAACGATGAAGACAGCAGGGAGTGACCGCCATGGCGAGTGAGCAGCTCAAGAAGGTCATCGACATCGTGAGATCGCAGCAACCAAGCGGCGCGAGCGAGCCAACGATCGAACGACTACGCGCCGGGATGGAAAAGGTCGCCGAGCGCGTGGCGAGCGACGTGCGCTGCGAGCCGATCATTGCCGGGAGGGTAAGGGCCGAGTGGGTCGTTCCACCGGGAGCGGACACCGAACGTGTACTGTTGTATTTCCACGGTGGCGGCTACGTCATGGGGTCGATCAACACCCATCGGGCGATGGTGGCTCGTATGGCACGCGCCGCCGGGGCACGAGCGCTCATGATCGACTATCGACTCGCGCCGGAGCATCCGTTCCCGGCGGCAGTCGAGGATGCAACTGCCGCATACAGATGGCTTCTCGCTCAGGGATGCAAGGCGCGAAAGATCGCTCTTGCCGGAGATTCTGCCGGCGGCGGTCTCACGCTTGCGACATTGCTCGCGCTGCGTGATGCGAAGACGCCGCTACCAGCATGCGCTGTGCCCATCTCTCCGTGGACCGACGTAGAAGGCACCGGTGCTTCGGTAAAGACGAAGGCCTCCAGGGATCCGATGGTGCGAGAAGCTGACTTGCTGAGATACGGGGCACTCTACGGGAAGAATACGGACCTTCGGAATCCACTCGTCTCTCCACTGTACGGGGACTACCGGGGGTTGCCGTCACTGTTGATCCAGGTCGGCGAGGCGGAGATCTTGCTAGACGATTCGATGCGAGTGGCCGAGCGCGCGAAACAAGCCGGGGTGCAGGTGGACCTCGAAGTGTGGGATGAGATGGTACACGTGTGGCATGTCTTCGCGAAGCTCTTGCCGGAGGGGCAGCAGGCAATCGAGAAGATGGGCGCCTACGTGAACGCCCATACGCCCTGAAGCGGTCTACGGCTTCAGCGCGCGGTAGAGGAACGGCAGCGAGACATCCATCCGGTAGTCGATGTCGGAGTGGTTGTCGTTGAACTCTTCGTAGACGTGATCGACGCCGGCCTCGCGCAGCCGTTTGGAAAGGATGCGCGAGCCATAGTGGATGTGAAACTGGTCGTGCGATCCGCAGTCGATGTATACGCCGCGCAGCGACCTCAAGTTGCTCCGGTATTTCGCGACGAGGTTCACGGGATCATGGGCGCGCCAGCGCGCCCAGCGCTCAGCGAGGACCTCGCCGGTCTCGAGGTTCATCGGCAACCGAAAGCCATTGGGCGCCCGCGGATCGGGGTCGTACGTGGCGGCCATGCAAAGGTTCATGATGCAGTGCGCTTCCGACGTCGACAGCTTGGGCTTCCGCCACACCGCCCGAAGAAAGCGCTTCACACGTCCATCGTCGCGGCCGCGGTCCGCGCCTCGCTCGGCGCTGCGCACATCGAAGCGGCCCGCGCGCGATCGGCGGCGCCGGTACTTGGCGAGCTCGTTCAGCGTGTTCGGCCAGTCGTGCCAGTAGACGAACTCGAAGTAGGCGTCGCCCGAGTGATTGGCGACGGCGCCCCAGGTCGCCGCGTAACGCATGCCGTGCATCATCGCGCCGTAGCCGCCCGACGACTTGCCGAAGCAGCCGCGGTGATCGCGCGAGGCGAGCGTGCGGAGCTCGCGGTCGATGAATGGCACGATCTCACGGGTGAGGTAGTCGGCGTAGTCGCCAATCGCCGACGAGTTCACGTACTGATTCCCGCCGAGCGCGGTGAAGCAGTCGGGGAATACGAGGATCGCCGGACCCATCCTTCGCTCGTGCACGAGCCGTGCGGCGCGCTCGGGCACGTTCTCGCTGAAGTTTTTCCACGCGACGTGGGCGAGCCCCGAGCCGGTGAATCCGACGAGATCGTAGAGCACCGGAAAGCGCCGCCCGCGCTGGTGCGTCGCGCCCTCGTCGTACTCGGCCGGCACCCAGACCGCGAGCTGACGAACATGAGGGTCGCCGAGCGGATTGCCGCGCAGGATCTTCGAGTCGTGCTCGAGCAGCAGAACTCGTCCGGCCTTCCAGCGAGGACGTTTCAGGGCCATCGGGCCGGATTTTGGACGGACCGGGTGCTAGCCCTTACTGGCCATGCGGTGCAGCGCGCAGAGCTTGTTGCCCGACGGATCCCGGAGATAGGCGAGATACATTTTCCCCGCGCCGCCCTCGCGGACGCCGGGGGGGTCCTCGCAGGTCGTCCCGCCGTTGGCGACGCCAGCCGCATGCCACGCGTCCACGCGCGCCGGATCGCCGACGGCAAAACCGATCGTGCCGCCGTTGGCGGACGTAGCCGGCGCGGCGTTGATCGGCTTCGTGACCCCGAAGACGCCCGTCGGCGAACGGTAGAAGAGCCGGCCCTTCTCGTCGATGGCGCCGGGCGGTATCCCGATGGCGCCGAGGACGGCATCGTAGAATTTCTTCGCTGCGGCGATGTCGTTGGCTCCGACCATCACGTGGCTGAACATTGGTCTCTCCTTCTCGTCGACTAACGTACGCGACATGGCCGACTGCGCGATGCGGGCTCGGCCGCTCGTCTTCATAGCTCAGGGGACGTCCATCCGATAGGCCTCTCCGACTCTCGCCACAGGGATGATTCCTTGCTGCGATTGCGCCAACGATCGCGGCGAATGCTATCCTAGCGCCTCGTGCCTCGATCAATCGTCGATCGCCAAAGGAGAACTCGATGATGCGCATCCTCCAAAGCCTCGCGGCCGCCCTCGTCGTCGCCGCCGCCGCGCCCGCCTCCGCCGACCTCACCGTCGTTTCCAAGCTCAGCGCAGACGGCAAGACCGAGACCGCGACCAGCTATCTGAGCGCAGACAAAGCGCGCATCGTGCAGCCGGGCGGCCACGAGATGATCTTCGACGGCACCAAGGGCGAGATGACTCTCGTCGACAACAACAAGAAACAATACTTCGTCATGACGAAACAGGAGATGGAGGACGCCGCCGCCCAGATGCAGCAGCAGATGCAGCAGGCCAACGCGAAGATGGAGGACGCCATGAAGAACGTCCCACCGGAGATGCGCGAGAAGATGAAGTCCATGGTCAACGTGGGCGGCATGATGGCCTCCGCCGTAGAGGTCAAGAAGGCCCCCGGCGGCCGCCAGATAGCAGGCTACAAGTGCGAGAACTGGACTCTGACTGTGGGGGAGATGTCCAAGACGGAGGAGTGCCTCTCGACCGACGTGCCGTACCCGACGGGGGCTTGGGAATCTTTCCGTTCGATGCAGAACATCTTGCATTCGATGGGACCGGGCATGAATTCGGCGTCCGCGCTCCAGGAGAAGACGAAGGACTTGAAGGGATTCCCTCTTGCCTCGACCACGACCATCAGCGTCCTCGGCAACACGCGTACGATCTCCAGCGAAGTGCAGGAGATCAAGAAGGGCGCCATCGCCGCCAACGTGTTCGACCTACCCGCCGGCTACAAGAAGGTCGACTCGCCGCTGAAGTCGATGTCCGAGAAGAAGTAACGACGAGCTTCTGCCCGCTCCACGCGACCGGGGAATACGCGCTAGTTGGATTGTGCCCTCCGGTCTTTGATGTTACGAATGCAGTAACTACTCCTGACTGTCCGGCGCGAGAAGCTTCCGTTTCACGGTTTCGCTCAGCTCCCGCACCTTACTCTCAGGAAGTTCTCGGCAACGGTAACAGGTGTCGCTGCCGCTCGGAACTAACCTGAGAGCTCGCTGCGTCGGTGAGAGAATGGTGTACTTTGGGAAAGCTTGACCGTCACGATTCGAAAGGGCGCGCCCTCAGGGTCGACGAAGCGATGGAGCGCAACAGAACCGAGAACCGCGGTGGAGATCACCGTGGTGGGTCTTTGGCTCGCTACTAGGCTCCAGGATGCCATTCCCGGCACGGAGCCCAAGAAGTTCTACGTCGCGAGGTGACGCCGGACCGGTCTTCGGAGTGGGCCGGCAATTGTTCATCGACTGTCCTGGTGGGCGAGAGGATCGCACACCTCTCCACGACGACAAGGGATCCGTTGTTGGGAGCCTGATCGACGGATCTGAGGTCGAGGTCGTGGCGTGGATGCCGCGAGGTACGGCGACACGCTACCTCGTTCGAGCCACTCATAGCGAGATCTCGGGCTGGATCGGCGTGACGAACCTGAGGACCACCCGAGCTCCTAGATCAGCGGAGGCGGTGGCGAAGACGCCGGTAGCCGCGGCATGGATCCCGCCGCAATCAGCCAACGCTCTCGCGAAGAAGACCGGGGGCGCACCACGCAAGAAGGCACCAACCGGCCGGCAATGACGTCAAACAGCTGAAAAGAAGACAGCCCTGGGATCCGTCGTCGAGTACCGTTGCGGTACGTGCACCTTTTCCAGCGGAGAGTTGCGCCTCGGTTGGGGAAAGGCAGGTCGAGCGAGCTTCTGGGGAGGGTTGGTACGCTGTGATCCCTGTCGTGAGCTCAGCGTTTTCCACATCGCATCGGGGCGCGGCAGCACGAATCGCGAACCACGCTGTGCGAAGTGTGGAGGTCTTCTCACTCGGCTTGAAGGAACCTCCGTAGGAATTCCATGCCCAAGTTGTCGACGGACTCTCCGTCACGAGACCATCGGCACATGGGATTGATGCATCGGGTGGACGATCGATGTCATGCGGTGCGCTGGTCGCCGTCTGCGCCAATCAGCGTGGAGAGGGCCGCGGACTTGGTCCGCGCGGCCGGCTCGTTGTCGTAACGCCAAGCCGCCTCGTACGCGACCAAGCGGGCCGCGTGGAGTCAGGAGTTGGGTCCGATTCTCCGTGGAGGCCATGCCGAGCTCGTCTGCCTCTCCCGGAAATCGTCGGCAATAGGACTCCCCCCTCGTGATACCCGAAAAGGTCCGTACCGTGCTCTCAGCGAACGGCCTCGCGGCGAAAGAATTCGCGCCGGGGAGCACCGCCACGTCCATGCTTGCCGCTCAGCAGCTCGGCGTCCAGGTGGGGCAGATCGCCAAGTCGCTCCTGTTCGTCGGCAAAGACGGGCGCTTCTTCATGGTGGTATGTCCCGGCGACCGTCGCATCTCTTCCTCGAAGTTGAAGGCTGTCATTGGGGTGAAATCGCGCATGGCGAGCGGAGACGAAACACTCGCCACGACAGGCTTCGGGCCGGGGGCAGTCTGCCCGTTCGGCGTCGATGGAGCGATCTCGGTCCTCATCGATCGCGGCCTTTCCGCATATGACATGATCTATCCTTCTGCTGGCACTGACTCCTCGGGCGTGCCAATGACATTCGACGTCCTAGTGGCTATCACCGGCGGCAGCGTGGGGGACTTCCTCACTGACGCCCCAGACGAGTAGGTGTCGAGGCAGCTGAAGAATTCTGCAAGCCTATGGGAGAACGGTCATGAAAGCCTTGCTCTGCACGCACTACGGGCCGCCTGAGGAGATGGAATTGCGCGAGATGCCCTCGCCAGCGCCGGGAAAAAACCAGGTGCTGATTGCGGTCAAGGCTTGTGGGGTGAATTTCCCCGACGTGCTGATGCTCGCCGACAAATACCAGTTCAAGCCGCCGCTGCCGTTCTCGCCGGGCGGAGAAGTGGCCGGCGTCGTAAAGGCGCTGGGCGAAGGCGTAGGCAGTCTCAAAGTCGGCGACCGCGTGGCCGTGTCGATTGGCCACGGCGGCTTTGCGGAAGAAGTGCTCGCGGATGCACGGCGCTGCGTGCCGATGCCGGCAAACGTCGATTTCGACGTCGCGTCCGCGTTCATCGTGACGTATGGCACGTCCTATTATGCGCTAGAGGATCGCGCGCGGCTGAAACCGGGCGAGCATCTGGTGGTGCTCGGCGCGGCCGGCGGAGTCGGGTTGGCGGCGGTCGAACTCGGCGTCGCGATGCGCGCGAAGGTGATCGCTGGCGCGTCGACCCAGGAGAAGGTCGATCTCGCGATCAAGCACGGGGCAAAGGCGGGCTTCGTCTATCCGAAGCTGCCGCTGAGCCGCGACCAGCAGAAAGCCATGTCGGACAAGATCAAGGAATTGACTGGCGGCCAAGGCGCCGACGTTCTCTACGACCCGATCGGCGACCAGTATGCCGAGCCGAGCCTGCGAGCGATGAACTGGGAAGGGCGCTATCTCGTCATTGGCTTTGCCGCCGGCGAGATTCCGAAAATCCCGCTGAACCTCACGCTGCTCAAGGGCTGCGACGTGCTCGGCGTATTCTGGGGCATGGCCACACAACGCGATCCCGACCACGCCAATGAGAGCCTGAGGAAAATCATGAAAATGATCTCAGATGGCAAACTGCATCCCGCCATCTCGGCCAAATACCCACTGGCGGAGGGTGGCAGGTCGATCCGCATGTTGATGGACCGAAAGGCAATGGGGAAAGTCGTCGTCACGCTGTAGTGGCAACACGCGAGGCCGGGATGCCTTCACCCGAGAACGACCCTGATTCCGTGTGTTGCGCCATCGTCGACGAGTGCAATCTCTGCCCGACCCGAACTCACGGATCCATCGCGTTCGGCCATTGGCTGCCCGTCGACTTCGACGGAGATCACCCCGCGTCTCACACTGCGCGGATTCTCCACACGTATCTCATAGCGGGTGGAATGGTAGCGGAATGCCATCTGGTAAAGCCGCCACGCCTGCGGAATGCAGGGGTCGATGAACAACATTGCACCGCGCAAACGGAAGCCGAGGATCCACTCGATCGCTGCTCGGTACATCCAGCCAGCCGACCCGGTATACCAGGTCCAGCCGCCGCGCCCGACATGAGGACGCTCTGAGTAGACGTCGGCGGCCATGACATAGGGCTCGACTTTGTAGCGATGGATCGCCGATCGCGTACTGCCGTGGTTGATCGGATTCAGGATCGCGAAGAGCTCCGCTGCCTTGTCCCCCTCGCCGAGCGCCGCGAAGGCGAGCACGGTCCAGATCGCTGCGTGCGTGTACTGGCCGCCGTTCTCCCGCACGCCCGGTAGGTAGCCTTTGATGTATCCGGGGTCGGGAAGCGACCGATCGAAGGGTGGAGTGAAGAGCAGAACGAGATCGTCTCCGCGACGCACGAGATACTCCTCGACCGCCATCATCGCGTGCGCACCTCGCGCCGGATCGGCGCCGCCCGAGATGACGCTCCACGATTGCGCGATCGAATCGATGCGGCATTCGGTGTTTGCCGAGGACCCGAGCGGAGTGCCGTCGTCGAACCAGGCACGCAGATACCAGTCGCCGTCCCACGCTTCACGCTCGAGCGATGTCTTCAGGGTGGAAGCGTGCTGCCGCCACCGGTCTGCCCGCTGATGCTCGCCACGACGTTCGGCGAACCGCGCAAAATCCCGGAGTGTCGCGTGCAGGAACCACCCGAGCCAGACACTTTCCCCTTTCCCCTCTGGCCCAACCCGGTTCATGCCGTCGTTCCAATCGCCGCTGCCCATGAGCGGAAGCCCGTGTCGACCGACGGCGAGGCTCCGATCGAGCGCTCGCGCGGAGTGCTCGAAGAGCGTTCCGGACTCGCCGGACACGGTCGGCTGGGAGTACGACTCGTGCTGCCCCTCCTCGAGGGGCGGCCCCTCGAGGAACGGGATCTTCTCGTCCAGGATCGCGTGGTCTCCGGTCACATCGATGTAATGAACGAGGGCGTAAGGCAGCCAGACGAGATCGTCCGAGATGCGGGTTCGGATTCCCCGGCCCGACGGCGGATGCCACCAATGCTGCACGTCGCCCTCGACGAACTGCCTGGCCGCGGCGCGGAGAATCTGCTCGCGGGCGAGTGAGCGATCGGCGACCACGAGCGCCATGACGTCCTGGAGCTGGTCGCGAAAGCCGTAGGCGCCGCCTGCCTGATAGAAGGCTGCGCGCGCCCACAGGCGGCAGGCGAGCGTCTGGTAGAGGAGCCAGCGGTTCACGAGAAGATCGAGCGATCGATCGGGCGTCGTCACTTCGACGGCCCCCAGGAGATCGTTCCATCGGGACTTGACCGACCTCAGCAGCGTCTCCACGTCGGCGACTCGATAGCGCTCGACGAGCACCCGTGCCTCTTCCTTCGTCGCCGCCTCTCCCAGCACGAAAACGATTTCGGTCCGCCCGGCCGGAGGTAGGGTCACCACGGTTTGAAGGCACGCGCACGGGTCCATTCCCGGACCCACAGCTCCGGACAGGCGCGTCCCCGTCTGCAGAGCGGCGGGACTGTCGAAGGTCCCGTTCCGGCCGAGAAACTCCGTCCGGTCCGCCGTGAACGCGGGTTGTCGGTCTGGCATGGCGGCGAAGGCAATGTGTCTTGCAAAATCGTTTCTCCAGGGATTGCGCGCCAACATTGCGCCGCTCACTGGATCGATCTCCGTCACGACGAAAGGGGCACTGGCGCTCCTCGAGAAGCCGAGCACCCATTCAACGTAGGCAGTGATCGAGAGACGACGCGCCCTGGTGGAACGATTCTCGACGATGAGGCGCGAAATCTTGACGGGATCCTCGAGAGCGACGAGCTGCCACAGCTCGAGCGCGATTCCGTGGGAGGTATGCTCGAATCGGCTGTACCCCTGCCCGTGGCACGCCACGTACGGCCATTGTTCTTCCCGGATGGGCAGCGCGGTAGGGCCCCAGACCTCTCCGGTCTCCTCGTCACGGACATAGAAGATCTCGCCTGGTGGATCTCCGACGGGATCGTTCGACCAGGGTGTCAACTGGTTCTCGCGGCTGTTCCCCGCCCACGTGTAACCCGCGCCCGATTCCGAGACCTGGAAACCGAAGGACGCGTTTGCGATCACGTTGATCCAGGGCATCGGGGTCCACTGACCCTCGCCGAGAACCATCACGTATTCGCGTCCGCCATCGGCAAAACCGCCGAGACCGTTGAAGAATTCGAGCTCAGGCTCGCCTGGCAGCGGCTCCCGCCGCGGCGACTCCGCCGCGCGGCGCAACGGAGGGGACGTTGCAACCTCCGGCTGCGGCACCCGCGTCAGTTGCTCTGCGAGCGTCCCGCGGCGACTGAGGAGCACGGCGCGGGCGACGGTCTGGAGGAGCGAACGGTCGGCGGGCGGCAGACGGTCACCGCGAAGAATGTGGACCGCGCCGCCGCTGACGCCCTCTTCGGGATGCGCGCGCTCCGGGCTTCCCCGGACGAGCTCTTCGAGCGTTGACTGGAGCTTCTCTGTGTAAGCAGTGCCTTTCTCGTTCAGGATCACGAGGTCGACTGCGAGGCCCTTCGAGCGCCAGTACTCGCGGGCGCGCAGGCATTGCCGCACGATGTCACGGTCCTCGGGCTCGTCGATCCGGATGAGGATGATCGGCAGATCCCCCGAGATTCCATGCGCCCACAGCGCCGATTGACCTAGCTGGTTCCGCTCGAGGACGTCGCGGGCTGGCCGGAGCGTCGGATCGGAATACAGAATTCGATTCGCAAGCCGCTGGAACAGGTGAGCCTCGTCGGCATCGATCTGCAGATGATGGAACTGCGCCTGTGCCTGGGTCCAGGCGAGTGTGAGTGCACGTTCGAACGCGGCCGGATGACGATAGTTATCGGCGAGGTCGAGCGCCTGTTCCCGGGTTGTTGCAACGAGCGTCGAGAACGAGACGCGAACGGTCTTGCCGGCGGGAAGATGCATGTGACGCCTGAGGCTCAAGATCGGATCCAGCACCGGGCCGGTGGTGTCCGAGAGCGGGCGACCGTCAATCACCGACATCGGCGTGCGGATCGTGCGTCCGCGGCCCAGGAAGCGCGCGCGATCGGACTCGAACTGGATCCCGCCCACCGTCTCGCCTTCGCTACCGACGACGTGGGCGGCCCACACCTCGCGCTCGCCAGGCGCTCGCGGGCGGCGCGTCGCCAGTATGGCGTCGAGGTCCGGGACGAATTCGGTCTGCACGAAGAGATTCGAGAAGGCGGGGTGGGCGGCATCGGCGGCGGGATGGGCGAGAACGATCTCCGCGTAGGAGGTGAGCTCGATGTTGCGCGCCCGAGTGCCGAGGTTCGCGAGCGAAACTCGGCGTACTTCCGCATCATCCTCCGTCGAGACGACGACCTCGAGCGCGGTCACGATCGCGCCGTCTCGTCGGACGATCTCGACGCGCTCTTCGGAGTATGCGACCTCGTAGGAGCTCGGCTCGACACCGCTTGGCTGGTAGCCGGCCGACCAGACTTCGCCGCTGTCCACGTCGCGGATGAAGATGTACGTTCCGAAGTGATCGCGCGTCACATCCTCGCGCCAGCGGGTGACGGCGAGCTCGCGCCATCGGCTGTAACCGGATCCGGCCGCCGTCATCATCACGGAGTATCTGCCGTTGGAGAGAAGGTGGGTCCGCGGAGTCGGGTCGTGCGGAGAGCGAAAGCGGCGGACCCGAGGCGTGACGTCGTCGCGAGCTCTGGCGGCCGCCTGAACCTCTTCGGCCCGAGGGCGCGCGACGGCCACGTCGCGGGGGGTACGCTCTTGAAGAAGCAGCTCGGTCGCACGCATCATCGGCTCGTCGCGGAACCGCGCCCGCATCTTGCGGCCGCAGAGAACATTGCTGAGAGCGACGAGCAGCATGCCCTGGTGGTGCGCCATGTAGGCGCGCACGACCGCCGCACGCGTTCCGTCCGGAACGCGGGCTGGCGTATAGTCGAGGGCCTCGTAGAAGCCGTATCGGCCGCTTCCGCCATCGGCGGCAATACGCGTGAAATTTCGCACCGCCTCTGCGGCGTCGACCATCGCGGCGAGCCCGGTGGCATAGGGCGCGATCACAACGTCAACGCTCAGCCCGCGCTTCAGGCCGAGACCCGGCACACCGAAGCTCGAGTATTGATACGTTCGCTCGAGGTCGAAGGCGCTGTAGGCGGATTCGGAGACACCCCAGGGCACGCCTCGTTCGCGGCCGTAGCTCACCTGCCGCCGGACGACGAACCAGTAGGTCTGGTCGAGGAGGCTTCCTCGCGGCGGGTCCATGACGAGCGCCGGCATCAGATACTCGAACATCGAGCCAGACCAGGAGACGAGCGCCGATCCTCGATCGACGGGTGTGAGCGCACGACCGAGCCGAAACCAATGGGAGACGGGCACGTCGCCCTTGGCGATCGCAACGAAGCTCGTGAGAGATGCCTCGGAAGCGAGTAAGTCGTAGCAGTTGGGGTCCAGCTGGCTGTCGGTCACCCGGTACCCGATGGTGAAGAGCTGGCGCGCCGAATCAAAGAGGAAGCGGAAATCCATCTCCTCGAAGAGTTGGCGCGCCAAGTCACTGAGTCGAGACATGCGGCGCACGAGCGAAGCGGTCACAGTGCTCACGCGCTCGAGGTCCGCGAGCAGGTCACTGATGAAGGGAAGTGGCTCGGTAACGGTGTCCAGGGCCGCGATTGCACTGGTCTGGGACCGGGGATGAGCGGACGTACTCCGGTTTGGCCAAGAGAATCCTTCGCTCAGCGCAGCAAGCTCGGCCATCGCGGCATTGCAAAGATCGGGGATCTGGCCGAGCGTTGGCGCGGTGGCGAACACTCGCTCGATCACGTCGCGGGCCGCTCGAATCTCCGCGTGCTCCAGGGCTTCATTGGCTCTCTCTCCGGAGGCCTGAAGCTCGAAAGATCGACGCTCGACCAGAACGGCCGGGAACACAGCCTCGAGATCGCGAATATGGCTAGCAACGCACGAGCGCGCTGCTTCCGTCCAGGCGAGGACTTCTTGATCGTCCGCCTTCTCCTCTTCGACGAGCGGCCGCGCGATGTCCAGGACCGTTTCCATTCGATCCCGGAGAATCTCGAGCGATTTGGCAAATGCCGCGGGTCCCGTCGGCGCTAGCGCGAGCTCTTCGGCGACTGAGGTCATCGCTTCGTCGAGGTGCTTGCGAGTAACCAGTCCCGTGCGCCGCGGGTCGCCGATCGAGCTCGCGGCCTCCTTGAGCTCGATTAGCGCGTCCTCGATTCCAGCGAACCGTTCTGGACCGAGCAGGGGGCGATCGATTTCCTCCCGGCATGCGTTAGCAAGGGCGATCAAGTGTCCCGCGAGGTTGCCGCTGTCCACAGAGGAGACGTATTTCGGCTCGAGAACTCGGAGGTCGCGGATCTCGTACCAATTGTAGAAATGGCCCCGGAAGCGCTCCAGGCCTTTCATCGTGTCGAGAGTTGATTCGAGACGATCGAGGAAATCGAAAGTACCGAGCCAGCCGAAATCGCGGGCGGCAACTGTCGACAGCAAATACATGCCGAGATTCGTGGGCGACGTGCGTCTCGCGACCTCCCCCTTGGGCTCTTCCTGGAAGTTGTCCGGTGGCAGCGCATGGCTTTCGGGCCCGACGAAGGACTCGAAGAAGCGCCATGTCCGGCGGGCGATCCTGTGGAGCGCGCGTCGGTCCGCGGTGGTCAAAGGCATCGCTCGTGCGTCCGGCAGCGGCGCGCTCACGCCACGGACAATCGCCGGAGAGAAGGCCCAGAGCACGATGAAGGGAGCCGCGACCGGCCACGCCTCTGGGTTCGCGATGGATACGATGATGGCTGAGCCCACGGCGATGACTAGCGCGCTCTCCATCCGCACCAGGAACGTCATGGTGTCGGCGCTCGGATCCGAGCGAGCCGGCGCAGCGGTGACCCACTCCAGGAGGTGCCGACGTGTGATGTAGAGGCGGACGATCGTTCGCACGATCGCGTCGATCATCAGGCAAGCCTGGTGCGCGAGAAACACAGTTGCGAGCGTCACCTGCGCGAGAGCGACGAGGAAGTCCGTGGCTACCGCGCGCACATGCGTGCGCTTCGAGATTCCGCGTCGTCGTGGAATGATTCCCAGAAGAGTGGGCAGGATCGCCGGAATCGCGATGGTCGCCAATACGAAGGCCGTCCAGATCAGAGGATTGGCGAACGGAAGGGCCCAAGCGGCAAGCAGTGCGAGAATCGCCGCAGGCGCAGAGAGCGTTCGCCGCAAATTGTCGACGATCTTCCATTCGCTGATCAAAGCGGTGGGCGCTCTCGCCCGGTCGCCCCTCGTGTTTTCTGCATGCCCGAGAATCCACGGCAGCAGCTGCCAATCGCCGCGCGCCCAGCGATGCTCGCGCGCCGCAGCGATCTCGTAGTGCCGAGGGAATTCTTCGAAGAGCTCGATGTCGCTCGCGAGGCCGGCTCGGGCGAACAGCCCTTCGAAGAGATCGTGACTCAGCAGCGCATTCTCGGGGACACGTCCGGAGAGTGAGGCCTCGAAGGCATCGACGTCGTAGATCCCCTTTCCGGCATAGGAGCCTTCGTGAAAGAGATCCTGGTAGACGTCCGAGACCGCGGCCGCGTAGGGATCGATGCCTGCCGGCCCCGAGAAGATGCGCTGGAACAGCGACGACCCTTCGGCCGTCGGTAGCGACGGCGTGACCCGTGGCTGGAGGACGCCATAGCCTTCGATGACGCTTCCAGTTGCCGGATCGAAGCGGGGCCGGTTGAGCGGATGCGCCATCGCGCTGACCAACTGGCAAGCAGTCCGGCGCGGCAGGCGCGTGTCTGCGTCTAGTGTGATCACATAGCGGACGTTCTCGGGCGCGCGTGGTTGCTCGCCACCGACGGCGAGGAACGTCGTGTCCAACGCACCTCGCAGCAAGCGATTCAGCTCACGGAGCTTCCCGCGCTTCCGTTCCCATCCCATCCATTTCCGCTCCCCTTCGTTCCAGAGCCGCCTTCGATGGAACAGGAAGAATCGCCGTTCGCCCCCGGGTAGCGGTCCATGGAGATCGTTGAGGCGCCGGATCCCGGAAACCGCGGCCGCGAGCAGCTCCTCATCGCCCGGAGCATGCTCGCTCGCGGCGTCCAGCCAGTCGGAGAGGATCGCAAAATGGATCTCGCCGTCCGAGTTGGCGAGGTAGTGTACCTCGAGCCGTTCAATCAGCTCCTGGAACTCTTCCACGCTCGCGAGAAGCGTCGGTATCACGATCATTGTCTTCAAATTGGCGGGCACGCCCTCGCGGAGATCGAGCTTCGGCAGCGGGCGCGGGCCGATGAGCTCGGTCACCACACGGTTCATGACTGCGACCGCGAGGTCCGAGGCCGGGAAGAAAAAGACGAGTTCCAGGATGAGCACCGTAAGAACCCCGGCTCCGTCACTTCCAGCCTGGAATACGATGGGAACGAGGATCACTGCGGTGAACAACATGACTGTGACGACGTAACCCGGATTCGCCGCGGCTACATATGCGCGAGAGATCTGGTGTCCCACGGGAGCGCGGAAGCGGAGCTCTCGTTCGAAGGCCGGACGGCCCCCCGAGATCAAGTAGTAGCCGGGATCGTTGGTGCGTTCGTCGAGCGAGTCCGGCCCTCCATCGGCATGATGAGGCTCTTTCGCTCGGCGGAGTGCCGCTCGGGCAACCTCCAGCTCGGACGATCGCGAGCCTCTCGCGAGCTCCTCGATCGCGTGCCGGTACATGTCGCGCGTTCGAAAGTCCATTTCTCCAAAGTCGCTCTCGGCCCGGAGCAGTTCGTCGACGAGACTCACGCTCTCGAAGAAGATCTTCCAATCGAACGCCGACAGGAGCCGCATGCTGGTGATGATGTTGCGGGCCATGAGATTGGCGGAGCCCTGGCTGTGAATCTCGAGCTGGACCAGCTCATCCGCACTCTTTCCTTCGGCAGCCAGGTGCTCATCGAGCCAGCGGACCGCCGGCAGCACGGAAGGGCCCTGTTCGCGGAGTCGTTGCGTGAGCTGCACCACGAAAGCTCGTGAAAGCGCGGCGCCTTCAAATCGCCTCAGCACGGAGGCGGCGGGCAGAACCGGCGCCCCCCCGGCACCCAGCAGGCTATCGGCAACCCGGTCGGCTTCGTCGCGAGCCTCGCGCGAGCGGACAATGCGCTCGGCGTGACGCCTCAAGTTCTCGACCAAGACGATCCGGAGCGCTATGGCGACCGCCCAAAGCTCGCCGATCTCGAGTGGCGTCACCTGCTGATAGGCGCGCACGAACCGGCGTAGGATCTCCGGGTCGAAGTGGCTATCGGTGTGGGCAACGAAGGCCCACGCGATGCCAAAAACACGGGGGTAGCCTTCGAGATGTCCCTCCGCGAGCTTCGGCAGGTCTCGGTAGAAGCCCGGGTGCAAGTCGTCCTCGATCTCGCGCAGTTGCTCTTCCACGATGTGGAAGTTGTCGACGATCCATTCCGCCGCAGGTGTGATCGCGCGCTTCTCGTTCAGATCACTGGCGATTGAGTGATAGGCCGCGAGTAGTACGCGACCGTTCTCCTTTACCCGTGGCGCGACGCGGGGCCCTCGGCGCCTGGAAGCGACGCGGTCGGCGGCCGCAAGGCTTCTGGCATGCTGCTCCAATCGCTCGGGACCAAAAAGCTCGGAGCGAATCGGCTCTTGGGATTCTAGGGACGCATTTTTCGAGGATAGAATGTGGTCGTTTCTGAAAAGCCGGTTGCGCCAAAATGTTCCGAGAAGGAGTGTCACGAACCAGCTAGGCTCGCGATCATGGGGAAGGTCAAGGCTCATACTTCAACGACGACGCTCCAGGAGCGAGCTGTGCATATAGAAATGTAAATGTAATGGAAGGCACGTCACCGCGATGGAACGCGAACGTTGTTGCGCCAACACCAACCGTGTGGGGGGAGAAAGCCTTCGTGATCAGCGGTCCGACGCCGTATTCAGTCGCCGGCGACCTCGATGGGAAACCGCTGCCGCATCGTCGTCATGACGAGATCTTCCGCCTCCCGTTCCGAATGAAGCATCAGCACCCGATCTGTCATTTCCACCGCTTCGGCGAGGCGGGTGGAAGCGATCACGGATCGGACAGCCGGGATCTGGCCGGGCGCCATCGACAGCTCACGAATCCCGAGGCCCAGAAGAACCCAGGTGAATGCGGGATCCCCTGCCATGTCTCCACAGATCGAAATGGGCTTGCGCGCGCGCGCGGCGCCCTCGACCGCTTCCTTGAGCAGACGGAGCAACGCCGGGTGGAGCGGGTGATAGAGGTGGTCGACCTCTTGATTCTCGCGATCGGCTGCAAAAGCGTACTGGATGAGGTCGTTGGTTCCGATACTGAAGAAATCGGAGTGCTCGGCTAGATGATCCGTGGTGACGGCGGCGCTCGGCGTCTCGACCATGGCTCCGATCGGGACCTGCGGATCGAAGGCGATGCCTTCGCGGGTGAGCTCTTCCCGGATATCCGTGCAGATCGTCTGCGCCTTGATGAGCTCCGTGACCCCCGAAATCAGGGGGAACATGATGCGTAGGGGACCGGCCGTCGACGCCCGGTAGAGGGCGCGCAGCTGAGTCCGGAAGATGTCGGGGCGGCGGAGAGAGAACCGGATCGCCCGCACGCCGAGGCTGGGGTTCGTGCCTGGAGGGAGCTCGACAGCGAGCGGGAGCTTCTCGCCCCCGAGGTCCAGTGTCCTGAACGTTGCCACCCGCCCACCGAGCTTCGTCAAAGCCGACACCGCGTCGCGGTATTGCTCGTCCTCGGTCGGCAAGTCCGGACGGTCTAGATAGAGGAACTCCGTCCGAAACAGACCGATCGAATCTGCGCCAACCTCCAGGGCCGTCGAGATCTCGGAAAGCGCTTCGACGTTGGCGCCGATGTGCACACGCACGCCGTCGGTCGTCGCCGTTGCCCCAACCGGCTTCGATCGTAGCTCGCGAGCGCGGGCGAGATGCCGGGTGCGCTGCTCCTGGAACGCAGTCAGCGTGTCTACGTCGGGGTCGACGATTACCTCGCCGCGCCCTCCGTCCACGATGAGCTTGGCCCCGGACGAGATGCTGCCGCGAAGGCCCTCGATACCGAGGACGTAGGGGATGCCAAGGGCTCTGACGACGATGGCGGCATGAGAAGTCTTTCCGCCCCGCTCGGTCGCCAGCCCGGCGAAGCCGAAGCGGGGTAGATGGAAGGCGTCGATGGGCGAGAGCACCTTGCCAATCCCGATGGCTCCCGTCGCTCTCACGCCCTGCGATCGAACCTCGGGTAAGCCGAGGAGCGTCGAGAGCAGCCGCTCGCCGATAGCCTCGACGTCCTCGCCGCGCTGCCGCAGGTACGGATCGGACATCTCCTCGAACTTGGCCACGATGTCGTCCACTACGCGCCGGACGGAGGGCTCGGCCGCGAGAGCGTCCTTGCGGATGAGGTTACGCGAGGCGCCCAAGAGATCGTCACTTCGCAGCATCAGGCGGTGCGCCTCGATGAGCAGATGTCCGTCGTGGAGCTTCTGAGCCGCGAGTCGCCGGCTCAGGTGCTCGAGCTGGCGATCGGTGGCGTCGACGGCTGCTTCGAGGCGCTGGATCTCGTCTTTCACAAGCGGGTGCGAGACCCACCGATCGACGACGACGACGCGCGACGTCAGAAGCTCCGCCGTGCCGATGGCGACTCCCTCGGAGGCGCCGATGCCTTTGAGCCTCTTCACGCGGCCAAATCTTGTCGGTCGTATCTTGGTTGCGCCACCTGGCACCACGCCCCACACCTACGCCCCTTCGACGTGGGTGACCTGTCGGTCATGGCAGCCTCAGTTCGGCTAGGCCAGGCCGGGAAGATCAGCGATTCTGCGGGGGAAAGCAATCGATGGATCCGCCTGGTCCTTTGCCGTAGCAAATGCTCGCTCAGGACGAACGAACTGAGGAAGGGAATTTCCGCCCCGACTGTTCATTGACCGCGGGTGCACGACGACGGTGATGCGCGTCGTCGAGCTCCTCGAGACGAAAAACGGATTCTGTGATTGCGCTATGCGGGGTTCGGTGCTACGTGTCGGCTAACTAGTCCTGACTGTTCGGGGCGAGAAGTCCCGCTGTTCCACGGTTCCCGCAAGCTCCCGCACCTCACTCTCAGGAAGTTCTCGGCAACGGTAACAGGTGTCGTTGCCGCTAGGAACTAACCTGAAGGCTCGCCGCCTCGGCGGCGTGGCCGGGAATGGTGTACTTTGGGGAACAAACTCTACATCGGCAATCTAAGTTACGAGGTCACGCAACAGGATCTGGAAGGACTGTTCGCTCAAGCTGGGACGTGTCAATCCGCAGCCGTGATCATCGATCGAACCACTGGACAATCCCGAGGGTTCGGCTTCGTGGAGATGAGCTCGAACGCCGAAGCCCAGAAGGCAATCCAGCAGTTCAACGGTCACGACTTGAAGGGCCGCGCTCTCAAGGTGAACGAGGCTATCGAGCGTAACAACGACCGCGGCGGAAATGATCGTGGTCGCCCCCGGAATCGGAGTTACTAGGTTCCGAAATGCAATTCCCGGCAAGGAGTCCACGGAGGTCGACGATACAGGGGAACGCCGGCCCAATCTTCGGGGTCGGCCGGCAATTGTTCGTCAATTGTCCCGGCGGTCGCGAAGATCGCACGGCTCTCCTCGACGACAATGGAGCCGTTCTGGGCAAGCTTATCGACGGGGCCGAAGTCGAGGTCGTGGCCTGGCTGCCGCGAGGCACGGCCACGCGGTACTTCATTCGAGCGACCCGTAGTGAGCTCTCAGGCTGGCTCAGTTCAGCGAATCTGAGAACGACGCGGGTCCCGCGATCAGCGGAGGCGCTGATCAAGGCCGCCGCCGCGCCGGTATGGATCCCGCCGCGACCGGCAACTGTGCTTCTCAAGACGACCCCTCGGCGTGCATCACGCAACGGTACGAAGACCGAAACGACGGCTACGAAGGTAGGCCGCTGAAGGGAAGACGACCTGGGATCCATCGTAAAATACCGCTGCGGGGTTTGCTTCTTTTCCAGCGGGACGCTTCGCCTCGGTTGGGGCAAGGCCGGTCGCGGCAGCCTCTGGGGAGGGCTCGTCCGCTGTGGCTCATGCGGTGAACTGGACGTTCAAAACCTTGCGGCTCAGCGGGAGAGCACAGATCGGGAGCCACACTGTGCGAATTGCGGGGGGCTGCTGTCTCGGCTCGAGGGTACCTCCGTCAGTGTTCCATGCCCGCGCTGCCGAGGGACCCTTCGTCACGAGACCATCGGCACATGGAGCTGATCGTTCGGCTCTACGGCTGCGAGTCGCTCCGACCTCGCGGCGATCGGTTTGCGATTGCCGCGAAGCGGTGATGGTGGTAGAGCTGGCCCACCAATCCTGACTGTTCGGCGCGAGAAACCACCGATAGGTTTCCGCACGCTTTCCCGCACCCACGCTCAGGACGTCCGACAACGAAGCAGCATGTTTCGGTGCCGGTAATCCGGGAGCGAAATCGGTCGTTTGGCGACCGATAAAGGTGGGAAGGTGTCATGAAGGTCTTCTTGGTCCATGTTCGCGACCCGCAGTTCTACGCCCTTCCCGCGGCGACCCGGGCGGCGAACGGCCACATTCGCGTCATGGGATTTCCGCCGATCGGCATCATGTCGCTGTCGGCTGTTTTGAAGCGGGCCGGGCACGAGTGCGTGCTGTTCGATCAAGCAAACCCGGAGACGCCGAACGAGATCATCGTCGAAGAGATCAAACGCCAACGGCCGGACCTCGTCGGTCTGAGCTTTCTGTCGACCACAAGCTATCCGTACGCCAAGATTCTCGCACGCCAGATCCGAGCCGCCGATGAAACCGTGAAGCTGGCGTTCGGCGGAGTCTTCGCGACTCTGAACGCCCAACTGGTGAAGCTACAGTGCCCGGAGGTCGACTTCGTCTGCCGTGGAGATGGCGAGCAGCTCATCCTGGATCTCGTCCAGCAGCTCGACGACCCCTCCGGGGTTGCGGGTGTCACCTGGGCAAGAGACGGCAAGCTGGTTCACAACCCCAACCGACCGATGGAGCGGGATCTCGATCAGTGGCCGTTTCCCGACCGTGAGAGCCTGCCGCTCGACTTCGTCGAGTCGATGCCACTCGACGTGCCGACGGTCCTCTCGATGGAGCGGTTCACGACGATGCAAACGTCGCGTGGCTGCCCTTGGCCATGTGTCTTCTGCGACATCCCGATCTTCAACGAAGGGAAGTGGCGCTCGCGAAGCCCGCAACACGTGGTCGCGGAGTTCGAGCATCTACAGAAGGAAGGCTACGGTTCGGTCTATTTCGTCGACGACCACTTCCTCCTGCAGCCCAAACGGATCGAAGCGATCTGCGACGGGATTCAGAAGTCCGGCGTGACGATTCAATGGGGATGCGAAGGCAGGGTGGATTCTGTCGCCCAGCACCTGTTTCCGGCAATGGCCACGGCGAACTGTCGCACGATCATGTTCGGCATCGAAAGCGGCAGCCAGGCGGTGCTCGACCGATTGAAAAAGGACCAGACGCTCGGCGACGTCGAGACCGCGGTGACGAACGCGAAGAATGCGGGAATCGAGATCGTCCACGGGTTCTTCGTGGTCGGTAGCCCGAGCGAGACCCTGAGCGACATCCGAGCGACCTTCGACTTCGCCGCCCGGCTTCGGCTCGACACGTTCGGTTTCAATCGGCTCTGCGTCTACCGAGGAACTCCGCTCTGGCAGGAGTACGTGAAGCGCGGCCTCGTCGACGACAAGGCGGATTGGTTCAAGTACTTCAAATGCTCCGAGATCGATCCCACGTGCCTGCCCGGGGCGGTGATCAATCGGGAACGGACGGCGGGCTTCCGGAGGCTGTTCCTCTACAAAGTTCTGCACTATCCGAAGCAAACCGCACGGCTGCTTCGTCGATTCCTTCGCTTCATGCCGCTGCGAGACGTCGTGTATCTGATCGTCAAGCCGTTTCTCGGCGCCAAGCGGGGGCCGACGAAGAACGAAGTGCTCTCGCGAGCGGTCGAGCATCGGGCGCTCAAAGATGCCGCCGCCGACTTGACGCAGGTCGCCGACGATCTGCTTGCGCACGTCATGAACGAGTCACGGGCCGAACGGCAGCGAATTCAGAACGACGCCGAAGACGGCGCAAAGCGCTACGACGACCCCGATCCCCAACGACGAGGGATCGTTGCATCGCCCGAAGGCGTGCGCTCCTAGGCCGGCCGGCGGGAAGCGAAGCTCGTGTTCGCACCGGCGTGCGCAGCCATGCGCTCCAGCATCTACGGGCTGATGAGCGTCTCTCCGCTCGGATCGACCCAGGCGATAGCGACGACGGGGACGGCGTTCATGATCGCGCCGGGTGTGCTGATCACGGCGGCTCATCCGCGATGTACGGCGGTTCTTCGGGGTGTCCGGGATTCTTGATGGGCGGCAAGGTTTTCGGAATGCACATTGCCTCCGTGCTGGCGCATGGCAGAGCCGCCGACGATTTGCCGCCTGTGAACGGGGGCCCTCCACGCGATCGATATGGGATTTCGATCTGGGTGGCGGCTCACGAGATCGCGGTGTTCGCGCAGGCCAACGGCCTGGACCTCTGAGTCGCGGAACCCAAGAGGCACGGGTCGAGGTGAAGTCGAGCGGATTGGTCGATGGTCCGTTTGCAGATCGGCCATTGCACTTCCGGATGATCGGGCGCCTTATCGTCCCATGAACACCTTTCTTTGGAAGTTCTGGCGCTTGCGATTTGCGAGACACGAACACCATGCGATCCAGTATCATCGGCACCTCTTTTGGCGGTTCTGGTGGAGGCTCCCGGACTGGCAGTGGTAGGCGATCGATGGCAGCCGCGATCGATATGGCCTAGCGGCGGTAGTAGCGGCGGTAGCGCAAGGCATCGACGAGCAGGGAGAAGGCTGGCGACGACTGTCGGCGGCTCGGGTAGTAAAGGTGGTACCCCGAATATGGAGGGCACCAGTCCTCAAGCACCCGCTTGAGACGACCTTTGGCGAGATGGGGTTGCGCTAGGTCCTCCGGCACACAGGCCAAGCCGAGTCCATCCAACGCCGCATTGAGCATCTGGGCAGTGCCGTTGAAGATGAGCTGGCCTTCGACGCGCACCTTCAGTTTGCGGTCGCCTTTTTCGAACTCCCAAGCGTACAGCCCGCCATAGGTTGGCAAGCGCAGATTGATGCAGTTGTGGTCGGTCAGGTCCTGTGGCTTCTTTGGTGGGAGGCCGCTTCGCGAAATACGAAGGCGCGCCGACGACCGCCATGCGCGTGTCCGGGCCGATACGGACGGCGATCATGTCCTTCGCCACTTGCTCACCGGATCGCACGCCAGCGTCATAACGTTGGGCGACGATGTCGGTGAGTCCAGAGTCGATGGTGATCTCGACTTTGACGTCCGGATACTCCGGTAGGAATTTCGCCAGCCTGGGCCGGAGGAGCGTGTTGGCCGCGTGTTCGGTCGCCGTGATTCGAATGGTGCCGGCGGGCTTGTCACGCAGCTCGCTCAGTGCGGCGAGCTCGGCTTCGATCTCGTCGAGCCGAGGCCCCACGGTGCGAAGTAGACGCTCCCCGGCTTGCGTCGGCGATACGCTGCGCGTGGTGCGCGTGAGAAGCCGAAGACCGAGCCGTGCCTCGAGTCGACGAATCGTGTGGCTCAACGCCGATTGAGACAGGTCGAGCTTTCCGGCCGCTCTCGTGAAGCTCCGCTCGCGCGCGACCGCGAGGAACGCCAGCAAGTCGCCTACGTCCTCGCGCGGCATTCATGAATCCATTTCATAAGCACATACAGACTTTACCAGCTAATCGAATGGTGTCCACGTTGCTACAGAAGGACCGAAAGCAACGAAAGCGGATCTCGACGGGGAGGGGTACCGCAATGCAAAAGCGCAAACTTGGCAAGAGCAACTTGGAAGTGTCGGCCCTCGGTCTCGGCTGCATGGGCATGAGCGCCAACTACGGCCCGCCCAGGGACAAGCAGGAAATGATCGCCCTCATTCGGGCGGCCGTTGACCGTGGAATCACCTTCTTCGATACGGCTGAGACCTATGGTCCATTTACGAACGAGGAACTCGTGGGCGAGGCGCTTGGCCCCCGTGCGCGACCACGTGGTGATTGCCACCAAGTTCGGGTTCAAATTTGGTCCTAAGGGGGAGCGGCTGGGCCTGGATAGTCGGCCTGAACACATCAAGCAGGTCGCCGAGGCTGCGCTCAGGCGACTCAAGGTCGATGCCATCGATCTCTTCTATCAACACCGTGTGGACCCGGGCGTGCCCATCGAAGAGGTGGCCGAGGCGGTGAAGGATCTGATCGCGGAAGGCAAGGTCAAGCACTTCGGCCTTTGTGAGGCAGGTGCGCAGACGATCCGTCGGGCGCACGCGGTACAGCCGGTCACTGCCGTCCAGAGCGAATATTCCCTGTGGGCGCGAGATCCGGAAGCGGAAGTGCTACCGACCCTCGAAGAGCTCGGGATCGGCTTCGTTCCTTGGAGCCCTCTCGGGCAGGGCTTCCTCACGGGGAAGATTGATGCCGCCATGGCGTTCGACACCTCCGACGTTCGGTCCTGGTTCCCGCGCTTCACGCCAGAGGCCCGAAAAGCGAATCAGGCGTTGGTTGATTTGCTTGACACGATCGCAGCACGGAAGCAGGCGACACCGGCGCAGATCGCGCTGGCGTGGCTGCTGGCCCAGAAGCCGTGGATTGTACCGATCCCGGGGACCACGAAACCTGCACGCCTGGAGGAGAACATCGGCGCAGTGGCAATCGCACTGACGTTCGACGACCTCCGTGAGATCGATACAGCCACCGCAAAGATCACGGTGCACGGGGCTAGAGGAACTGGACGAGAGCAATACGTTTGAGGCCAAGGGAGAATCAACAGTGCAGAAGCGCAAACTGGGGAAAAGTGATCTGGAAGTCTCGGCTATTGGGCTCGGCTGTATGGGAATGAGCTTTGGGTACGGTCCGCCTGCAGACAAGCAGGAGATGATCTCGTTGATTCGCACGGCGGTCGATAGAGGCGTCACCTTCTTCGATACCGCCGAAGTCTACGGTCCGTTCACCAACGAGGAGCTCGTGGGCGAAGCCCTCGCTCCTTTCCGTGGGCAGGTCGTGATCGCCACGAAGTTCGGATTCAGATTCGATCCCACGTCGCTGAAGCAGGCGGGCCTGGATAGTCGCCCCGAGCACATCAGGGAGGTTGCGGAGGCCTCGCTCAAGCGACTCCGCATCGACGCCATCGACCTCTTCTATCAGCATCGCGTCGACCCCGACGTGCCTATCGAAGACGTGGCTGGAGCGGTGAAAGACCTGATCCAGCAAGGCAAGGTCAAGCATTTCGGGCTTTCTGAGGCGGGGGTACAGACGATTCGTCGTGCTCATGCCGTCCAGCCCGTCACGGCCCTCCAGAGCGAGTACTCCCTGTGGTTCAGAGAGCCTGAAGCGGAAGTGTTGCCGACTCTCGAGGAGCTCGGAATCGGTTTCGTTCCGTTCAGCCCGCTCGGGAAGGGGTTCTTGACGGGAACGATGGACGAGAAGACCACGTTCGACAGCTCCGACTTCCGAAACATCGTCCCTCGCTTCACGCCCGAAGCTCGCAAGGCGAATCAGACGATGGTCGATCTGCTTCGTACGATCGGAGAAAAGAAGAACGCGACGCCTGCTCAGATCGCGCTCGCGTGGTTGCTCGCGCAGAAGCCATGGATCGTTCCGATTCCGGGCACTACGAAACTGAAACGCTTCGAGGAGAATATCGGAGCAGCCGACGTGCAGCTCACGCCGGACGACCTTCGCGAGATCGAGAGCGCCGCCTCGAAGATCACCGTGCAGGGCGAACGGTATCCGGAACATCTGAAGCGGCTGGTCGGTCGCTAGCTCGAGTTGGGATCCCAGTCAGTCGAGGTCGCTGCATGGCCGCGACGATCACCCGGTCTCCGCAATCGGCTCCACGCTGCTCACCTGAAGGGTCGGCGGGAAGCCGTCACCCCGCCTTCGGCGCTGCCATCTCCTTCTGGATGGCATGCACCTGCGCGATGAACAGCTCGCGCAGCGCGCCTTCGACGATCGACTGGGATGGCAGAGGGATCGACACCTTCTCTTCGGCCGTGCCGGCGTAGGTGAGCAGCGTCCGGTCGGGGGCGAGCGCCGTCAGCGTGTAGGTGACGTTCAGATCCTGCAGGCCCTTCTCGGTGACGACCTTCATCGAGTGTCCGTCCTGATCGTAGGTGATGTGTGCGGTCATCGTCTGCGACGGCAGGCCGAGCACCCGCACCTCGAGCTGCAGCGTCTTGGTGCTGCCTTCTTCCTTGACGAGATCGGACTTGCGGAACACGTCGGGCACGTTCGTCTGCGAGTGCTCGGGGTGCTGCATGGCGGCCCAGACCTGATCGATCGGCGCGGCGAACACCGAATCGATCTTCATGTTCCAAGTCGATCGATTCTTGGTGATCGAGGCCGAAGCGATCTCCTTGGCGTCCTTGTAGGTCGCCGCGAGCTGCTTCAGCTGGAAATATCTGAAGCCGATGAACCCCCCGACGGCGACGACGATCACGGTGATGCCGATCAGAACTTTCTTCACGTGGGCACCCTCCCGATGATCAAGTTGTCGGTTTCCGTGACGCTTGCGGATGCGATGGCCTAGTCCTCGACGATCGCCGCGGCGTCCTTCGCGTCCTCCACGGCCTTCTTGTCCGCCGCGCTCGAGCTGCGACGGCTTCACGTCGATCGTGACCTTGACGATCTTGCCCGTGAACTTGTTGTCGCCCTGCTTGTAGTCGTTGGAGACGGCGGTCTCACCGTCCACGCCCACGTCCGCGCCTTCGTCGGCCGAGAACGCGTAGGGCTGCGTCTTCGGGATGTGCCCTTCCGCCACCTTCTGCCCGTCGACGAAGAGGGCACCCTTGCCGCCGGCGCCCGGCTTCGGAGCATCCGGCACGAACTCGTAGCGGATCTCGTGCTTTCCGGCAGGCACGGCGGCCGTCGCCGGCGATGTTGGTCCGCTCGACGCCGAAGAAGTTGTATTCGAAGTGGGCCTTTCCGTCCTTCATGTAGAGCGTCCAGCCGCCGAAGCGCGCCGGCCTGGGCGATGATGACTCCATTGGTCTTCGCGTCGCGCAGCTCCACCGGCGCCGTGATCGTGAAGGCCACGTTCTTGACGTTGATGAAGGCGTTCTCGGTCATGCCCATCATGCCCGGATAGACCGTCAGCGACGTGCGGCCGTTCATCAGATCGGGCCTGCCCGGCGATCTTGGCGTCGAAGCGCTCCGACCGGCGGTCATCGATCGGCAGCACGTGGTTCGCGACCGCCTGCTTCATGAAGAGGTCCTGCAGCTCCTTCAGCTTCGCCGGATTCTGCGCCGCCAGATCGTGGGCCTGGCTGAAGTCCTCGGCGGTGTGGTACAGCTCCCAGACGTCGGCGGTCAGCGGCGGAGTCGGCACCATCAGCCAGGGAATCGAGTGGCGCGCCGCCGCGACCCATCCGTCGTGATAGATGCCGCGGTTGCCGAACATCTCGAAGTACTGGGTCGTGTGCGTCTCCGCCGGCCTTCGGGATCGTCGAACGTGTAGGCCATCGACGTGCCGTCGAACGGCCTCTGCGCCGTGCCGTTCACGCTCGTCGGGAAACGGCAGGTTCGCCGCCTCCAGCACCGTGGGCGCGATGTCGGTGACGTAGGTGAACTGCGAGCCGGATTCCGCCCTTGTCCCGGATCCGCGCCGGCCACTGGATCACGACGCCGTTGGTCGTTCCGCCGTAGTGCGACGCGATCTGCTTGGTCCACTGGAACGGCGTGTCGCCGGCCCAGGCCCAGCCGATGGCGTAGTGCGGAAACGTGCTCGGATCGCCCCACTGTTCGAGGTGGGGCATGTTGATCGCGGCGGTGCTGATGATGCCGTTGAGCGCCATCATCTCGTTGTAGGCGCCCTCGGGCCCGCCTTCCGCGCTCGCCCCGTTGTCGCCGACGATGTAGATGAAGAGCGTGTTGTCCATCACGCCCATCTCCTGCAGGGCCTGCACGAGCCGCCCGACCTGCTCGTCGGTGTGCTCGCCGAAGCCGGCGAAGGTCTCCATCTGCCGCGCCTCGATCTTCTTCTGGTCGGCCGTCTGAGAGGCCCACGACGGGATCTCCTTGGGCCGCTTGGTCAGGTCGGCGTTCTGCGGAACGATGCCCATCTTCTTCTGGCGCGCGAACGTCTCCTCGCGCAGCGCATCCCAACCCTGATCGAACTTGCCCTTGTACCGATCGATGTACGCCTTCGGCACGTGATGCGGGGCGTGCAGCGCGCCCGTGGCGAAGTACACGAAGAACGGCTTGTCCGGGGTCAGCGAGTGCTGCGCCTGCATCCAGGCGATCGCCTGGTTCGTCATGTCCACGGTGAAGTGGTAGTCGGGGTCGTGCGGCGTGCTCCACGCGGATGGTGCCGTCGAAGATCGCCGGCGCCCACTGGTTGGTCTCGCCGCCGATGAAGCCGTAGAACTTGTCGAACCCCGAATGGGTCGGCCAGCGATCGAAGGGGCCCGAGACCGAGACTTCCCAGGGCGGCGTCTCGTGGTACTTGCCGAAGGCCGCCGTGCTGTACCCGTTGAGGCGCAGCATCTCCGCCAGCGGCGCGACGCTCTGCGGCCGGATGCCGGTATTGCCGGGAAACGCGGTGGCCAGCTCCATGATGGCGCCCGCGTTGTTGACGTGGTGATTGCGGCCGGTCAGGAGCGCCGTGCGCGTCGGCGAACAGAGCGCCGTCGTGTGGAAGTTGTTGAAACGCAGGCCGCCGGCCGCCAGCTTGTCCAGCGTCGGCATCTTGATCGGCCCGCCGAAGGCGCTCGACTGTCCGAAGCCGATGTCGTCCAGCAGGACCACGACGACGTTCGGCGCGCCCTGGGGCGCCTTGACGTCGAAACGCGCGGGCGGCTTCACGTCGCGCGCGCTCAGCTCCGTGATGACCGGGGGCTGCGGCTCGGGGATCGGCAGGACGGTGCGGTCGACCTGCTGCGCGCCCGCATCCCGACTGGCGCAAAGGGCGGCGGTCGCCGCTACGAGAGTGAAGATCCGCGAGATCCGGTATTTCAAGGATTTCCCCCTTGGATGGACCCAACGTACATCGGTTTCGGCCACATATGCAGAGGGGGGATGAATTCTTTCTCCGTAGCTTCTTTGCGTTTTGCGAAGAGATGCTGGTTGAGCAGCCTCGGCTTAGAGGCTCGGGCAGGCGGGCTCGCTCAACCAGAGAGCGGCGGCGATGAAGCGGCGTACGAACGCTCGCGAGCGACCAAGCCAGCGTACAGAAGCGAAGACCGGCTACGACACGCGTCCGACACCGCGGCGGTACTGGCGCGGCGTCAGCTCCACGTGCTCGCGGAACCGGTTCGTGAAGTGCGCCTGGTTGCTGAAGCCCGTTTCGAGCGCGATCTCGGCGATCGAGAAATGCGTCCGCTCCAGAAGGTGTTTTGCGATCTCGATCCGCCGCGCCGTCAGGTAACGATGCGGCGAGGAGCCGACGGCGCGCCTAAAGGCGCGCGCGAAGGCTGACGGGCTCATCGCCGCCGAGCGTGCGAGCTCGGCGACCGAGGTGCCCGAGGCGATGCTCGCCTCGATGCGGTGAAGCGTCCTTTCGAAGAGGTCGCCCGCGAACACTTGCGTAAGCGCGCTCACGTCCCGGGGTTGGCCCGCGTGCTGCGCGAGGTAGGCCCCGAGCGTCTCCGCGAGAAGCTCGGCGAAGCGCGTGCGCCCGCCGCCGCGTGCGGCCTCCTTGGCGAGCGTCGTGCAGGCGGAGCTCGCGAACGCGTCGTGGAATCCGGGACGGAACGGCAGGCGGGCGAGCTCGCCCGATGGAATCCCGGCCTCGCGAGCAATCCGCTCGAGCACGGACGCGCCAAAATGGACGCCGATGAACTCCAGCCGGCCATTGATCCGCCAGGTCGTGCGGAAATCGGCGGGAATCCAGAACACCTGTCCGGGGAGACAAGGCTCCGTCCAGCGGTCGCCGAGACGGGTCTGGAAGCGCGCCACACCGCCCGTGTGGAGCGCGATCATCGGCTCTTGCATGGGGGAGATCTCGTACTCGCCGAGCGGTCCCGTGGACCACACCGATACGGTCGCTCCCTCGTCGGCCTCACGGAGTGCCGTCGGCAGGACGTGGATCGCACGCCGAAACGCCTCGATGGCGGGCAAGGACCGCGAGCCTGTCCGCGTGGTCGCCATGAGCCCTATCGAAAACGGCTAGAGCAGGTTCTTGCAAAAAACAAGCAGAATCCTGCAAGACAGATTCCGAGCCGCGGTGTATCTGGAAACGACGCTAGTCAGAGGAGAAAAGCCGTGTCCGACACCATCACCAGAGAGACGCCCGCCACGATCGCGCCGAAATTCTCGTTCGATACCAGCAACATCGAATGGAAGGAATTCGTCACCGAGGGCTGCTACTACCGGATCCTCGACGTGAACGTACCGGCGCGGACGGCAGACATGATCGTCAAGTTCGAGCCGAACGCGCGGTGCCTGAACCACCGCCACGTGGCGCGCACCATGAGCTTCGTGCTCGAGGGCGAGCTCCACGTCCTCGAGAAGACCGCCGATGGCAAGACGCGCACGACGATGAAGCCCGCTGGGACGTTCTCCGCCGACGCGACGAACGAGGTGCACGTCGAAGGCGGGGGTGCCCAGGGCGTCGTCGTCTACTTCTCGATGCGAGGCGACAGCGATCACATCTACGACTTCGTGAACGACGACATGAGCCTCCGTCGCGTGATCACGATTCAGGACTTCGACCGCGACTTCCAGAACTGGTCCAAGAAGTAGCAGGAAGCAAACTGCTCGCGAACCACGAGGTACTATCATGACCCAAGCACTATGATGCTATCGTCATCGGGGCCGGTGTGTCCGGCCTGTATACGCTCTACAAACTTCGCGAACTCGGCCTCTCGGCACGGGTGTTCGAGGCCGGTACCGATATCGGCGGCACCTGGTACTGGAATCGCTACCCGGGAGCCCGGTTCGACTCCGAGAGCTATTCGTACCAATACTCCTTTTCGCAGGAACTGCTCGACGAATGGGAGTGGAGCGAGCATTTCGCGGGCCAGCCAGAAATCGAGCGGTATTTACATTTTGTCGCGAACAAGTTCGATCTCAAGCGCGATATCGAGTGCAACGCGCGCGTGGCGACCGTCATCTACGACGAAGCTGACAAGAGGTGGGAGGTTGCGACCCAGAACGGATTGCGCGCCCGGGCACGCTACGTGATCTGCGCCACCGGGCTGCTGTCGGCGCACCAGTTTCCGCCCTATGCAGGGGTGGCAGACTTTACCGGCCTGTCGCTGCACAGTGCGCGCTGGCCGAAAGAACCGGTCGACTTCACGGGCAAGCGAGTCGGCATCATAGGCACGGGCCCGACTGGTGTCCAGATCATTCAGACCATTGCCCCCGACTGTCGAACAGCTGACTGTTTTTCAGCGGACCGCCAATTGGTGCACCCCGCTGCGCAACCGCCCGATTACCGCGGAGGAGCAACGGACGCTCAAAGAAAAAGCGCACGAGATTTTCGCCCTGTGCAAACGCACCTGGGCCGGGTTTATCCACGATACCGGACCCGCGCGCCGCGATGGAGGTGCCCAAAGAGGAGCGCTGGGCCCGCTATCAGGAGTTGTACGACCGCGGCGGGTTCGCGTTGTGGCTCGGCAATTACAGTGACTCATTTATGTCACGGCAAGCTGCTGACGAGGTCGCCGAGTTCCTCGCCAACAAGATCCGCGAACGCGTCACCGATCCGGTGATGGCGGAGAAACTGATCCCGAAGCACACTTTCGGCACGAAGCGGTGTCCCGGCGAGAAGAATTACTACGAGACCTTCAACCGCGACAACGTCAGCTTGGTGGATCTGCGCGAGACGCCGATCACGAAGATCACTCCCACCGGCATCCAAACTGGGAACGACGTTGCATGAACTGGACGTGATCATTTACGCCACCGGCTTTCATAGCGTGACTGGGGAACTCCTGCGTATGGATATTCGCGGCCAGCACGGGCGTACCCTACAAGAGCATTGGGCCGACGGACCGCGCACCACCTTGGGCGTGCAGTTCTCGGGCTTCCCGAACCTCTGGGCCATCATGGGGCCGCACAACCCGGCGGTGTTTTGCAATATCACGCGCTGTGTGGAGACGCAACGTGGAATGGATCGTCGAGTGCATTCGCTATATGCGCGAGCACGGGTTTCGAGACCATGACCGCAACCGCCGAGGCTGAAGACGCGTGGACCAAGCGCTGCTATGACTCGGCCAAAGGGCTACTCATCAACGAGATGCGGGATTCGTGGTTCTTCGGCAGCAATAATCCCGAGAACGTGCGTGGCCGTTTCCTCTTATTTGCCGGCGGCGTGCCGCTCTACCGGCAGATCTTTGCCGACGTGGCCGCCAAGGGATACGAAGGCTTCGAGCTGCGCTAGGGAGTCCTGGACTACGCCAGCCGAAACTTCGGCAGCGTAGTCTCGGGCGTCACATCATCAAAAGTGACTTCGACCGCCAAGCCACAGGCGAGCGCGTCGTTCTCACAACCAATCACCTGGCTGATGATGAGTGGCCCCTCTGCCAGTTCGATCAAAGCTACATTGTAGGGAATGTCATCCTTAAAGCCGGGATGCCATTGCTGATGGTAGACACCGTACGAGTTGATGGTTCCTTTGCCGCTCAGGGCTGCCCACTCTTGGTCATCGGATAAGCAGTTCGTACAAACGGGACCAGGTGGAAGGTGCACGTATCCACATGTACGGCAGCGTTGCGCGACGAACTCGTGCCGCTTGGCTGCCTGCCAATAGGGAGCATTCCATTTTTCGATGGCCGGGAGAGGTTTCGTATAGTCAGCCATGCCTTACCTCCGTAGAATCAAGGCACCAGCGTGCTCGCGCAGACCACCCGTGTACGTACACATGAGGAGCTCCACGCCGGGAATCTGTCGGGGGGCGCAGTCGCCGCGCAACTGACGTACGGCATCACACGTATTTTGCCAGCCAACCATGTAGGTCTCGGAAAGCTGTCCGCCGTTGACATTCACTGGCAGTTCGCCGCCCAAGGAAATGCGACCGCCTTGCATCCACCGTCCGGCTTCACCGACCGGACAGAACCCGTAGTTTTCCAGCGCCGCAATGATGGCCGGACTATACGCGTCTTGCACATAGAGAGCCTGGATGTCTCTTGGGCTCACGTCAGCCATGGGAAAGATCATGCTGGCGGCTCGTTGCTGCTGAAAGCTTTGCATCATCAAATCCGGGGTTTCGTAGGCACGAAACGCTTCTTGGCGCCCAAACCCGCGGAGGTACGCAGGCGGCTTTCGCAGGTCGCGTGCACGTTCTGCGGTCGTCAGGACGAACGCATGACCGCCATCCGTGATATGGCAGTAGTCAAAGAGTCGCAGCGGCGCCACGATGTATCGCGCGCTCATATAGTCATCCAGCGTGATCGGTGCGCGCAGGACAGCTTTGGGGTTCAGCGCCGCATGAGCGCGCAGGGTAATCGCCACAGTGGCAAGTTGCTCTTCGGTCGTCCCGTACAGATGCATGTGGCGGCGAAACGCGAACGCGAACGGCAGAGAGGGATTGAACGCCCCGTACGGGGCATGCTCCTCCAGCAGTGCGCCCCCGAACCGGTTACGATTGGTTTTCTGGTTGGTGCCATAGACAAGCAACACATAGTTGGCCATGCCCGCATGCAGGAGTAGCGCCGCATGTTGGATCATGTAGCAACCAGTGGCACCCGACGCCTCGACCGCGCCGCCAACACGCGGGTTCAGCCCCAGCATCAGGCCGACGGTCAGGTAGCTACCTTGGTGACCGTAGCTCGGTTGAACGAAAAGTCCGTCGATATCGTCCTTCTTGAGCCCGCAATCCCGTAGCGCCGCACGCGCTGCCTCGATGGCCAACTCATCACCCGACTTGTCAGGCACCGACCCTTGTTGCGTATCGCCGACACCGACAATACAGACCTGGTCACGGAGATCGTGCAGTCCCACGTGTCACCCTCAGGGAGTTTCTAGTCACGATGGGTTAGGCGTGCCGAGGCCGATCCTCAGCGGAAATGAATCGAGCCCAGTCCTCGATGGCGTGCTCGTGGCCCGGAACCAGCTGAACCGCGACCTGGTCGTAGCCGGCCGCCCAGATCGCCTCGATCCGCTCCCGGATCTCCGCTTCCGTTCCGGTGAGCGTCAAGTTGCGGATCAGCTCCGGTCCGATGAATCGCTCCTCGTCGGCCCTGAGGTACATGAGATGCCCACGGTGGAGTGTCAGGTAGCGCGCGTCGGCGGGCTCGTAGCGTTCGTACATCACGCGGTACTCGTCGACGAGCGGCTTTAGCGACGGTGGCACCTGTGCCTTGTCGCCTTCCTCGACCAGCGAGTGGATTCCAATCGCCGGCCACGATCCTGCTTGGGCCTTGGCGCGCGGACTGTCATAGGGTTCGCCCGGCTCGAGTAGACAGCCCTGGTTCAGGCACGTCATGTAGCAGCTTGCCGGATCCCGCCCCGTGGCGCGAATCAGATCGCGCATCTCGGCTACATCGGCGAGCGTTCGGTCGCTCACCCAGGCGTTGATGAAGCCGTCGGCGATCTCCGCGGCGAGGGCGCGAGCCTTCGGCTGGAATGCAGAGATGTGGATCGGCACGGAGTCCGCAAGATTGATCATCTCGAGCTCTGGCGCCATGAACTGGATCTTTCTCCGCTTGCCCTCGAGCGTCGCTTCGACCATCTCCCCCTTCAGCATCTGCCGAACGACCTGGATGTACTCGCGGACGTCGGCGAGCTTCATCGGCGCAAGCCCCATCGTACGCCTGCCGGTGTGGCCCGTGCCGAAACCGCCGATGATCCGTCCGGGAGCCAGCCGATTCAGCGATGCAAGCGCGTTTGCCGTGACTGGGGCCAGGCGGTTCGAGGGAATGATGACGCCCGTGGCGAGCTTGATGCGGCTCGAGTTCACTGCCGCCACCGCCATTGCCACGAAGATGTCGGCGCAGAGGAGCTGAGAATCGTAGAACCATACGTGCGAGAAGCCGAGCTCCTCGGCACGCTTGACCACTTTCCAGGTGTCGGGCCCAGGCATCACGGCAATTCCGAAGTCCATCATCCGTCCTCTCTCCTGAGACCCTTCTCAAGACGCGCAGCTACGTAGGTCGACAAGGGCGCCGGCGATTATTTTCTCGTTCGGAGCGGAGGGCAAGTGGCCGCAAACGTCATACTCATCGCGATCATCGAATGCTGGCGCGCCGGGCGGCCTAGCCGTGGTGTCCGGGGAGCGCTCGTGGTACCGCGGCTGTCATGTCTATCGCCGGCCGCCCCCACCGCCGGGATCGTTCGCTCAGCGAGATTGCGCAGACCCGCGGCGCCCGCGCGCGATCGCTGCCCGCAAGACCTGACAACACCGGGAAGCACCCGGTCAAGCGGACGCGCTCCAAGGGGGAGGAACGCGCTGTCGAGCGTTTGCGACGAATCTGTCTGGGACTGCCCGGGGTCATTGAGAAGATCGCCTGGGGTGAGCTCACCTGGAGAGTGGGGAGGATCTTCGCCCAGATGGACACACATCATCACGGCGCCGACCACATCGCGGTCTGGCTAGCGTTGCCTCCAGGCCTGCAGGAGGCTCTCGTGGCGGAGAATCCCGTTTGCTTCTTCCGACCGCCGTACGTTGGCAACAAGGGTTGGGTGGGCGTCCGGATCGACGGCGGGCCCGACTGGAAAATGGTCGCAAGCGTCGTTCGCGACGCTCACCGCTTCATCACGTCATCACAAGCCCGGCCGCGATCGTCGCCGTATTCTTCAATCCAAGCACAATCGAAATAGGAGCATGCCATGAATTTTGTCACCGTCGACAACGGTCCGATCCGGCTGAATGTGGCCGTGGCGGGCCACGGTCCATTGATTCTCTGCGTTCACGGGTTTCCGGAGCTCTGGTACTCGTGGCGACATCAGATCGCTCACTTCTCGGAGCGCGGATACAAGGTGGCGGCGGTGGACGTGCGCGGCTACGGCGGCAGCTCCAAACCGCACGAGATCGCCGCCTACTCGATCCGTAATCTGGCATCGGATGTCGCCGCAGTGATCGATCAGCTTGGCGGCGGGACGACGATTCTCTTCGGCCACGATTGGGGCGCGCCGATTGTCTGGAACGCAGCGTTGCTCTTTCCGGAAAAGGTGACGGCGGTCGCCGGCTTGAGCGTCCCCTACATTCCACAGGGACCGACGTCCTTCCTCGACGTAGTCAAAGCCATCTACAAGGACCGCTTCTTTTATCAGCTCTACTTTCAGAAAGAAGGTGTCGCTGAGGCGGAGCTCGAAGCCGACATTCCTACCGCGTTGCGTAAAGCCTATTTCGCCATTTCCGGCTCAGCGCCGCTCAACAAGTGGCTGGAGCACAAGCCTGCCGACGCGAAATTGCTTGACGGAATGATCGACCCACAGCCCTTTCCGGATTGGATGAGCGATGGGGATTTGCAGGTCTATGTCGACGCCTTTCGCGCGGGTGGCTTTCGCGCACCTCTCAATCGCTATCGGGCTCAGAACATAGACGTCGGCGAGCTCGCGGACGTCGCCGGAAAGCCGGTCACGCAGCCCTCGTTCTTCGTCGCGGGCGCGCGTGATGCGGTGCGCACCTTCATTCCCGGGATGGATCTCTACGAGAACCCGGGGATGGCGTGCGCGGATTTTCGCGGATCCGTCATTCTACCCGACATTGGTCATTGGGTGCAGCAGGAAGCGCCTACGGAAACCAACGCGGCGCTCGAAGGCTTCTTGAAGGGTCTCTGAAACCCCAGGCGTGAGGTCGCCGGGCGCGAACAGCCACGAGCCCTTCCGCCACTTCGAGCGCGCCGCAGTTCTCTGGTCGCTACGAATGGCGCCCTCCGCCCGTCGATCGTGCATGCCCCGTCGTACGCCTCTGGGCGAATCTGAAAGAGAGCGAAGGGAGGTAGACGAATGAATTCCCGTTTGTTGATGACGTTGCAGGTCGCAGTCGTCGGCGCACAGAAGATCGGCGCAGTGCCTCACGGTACCCGCGTCATCGCACCGATAGCGAGCGGCCACTTCGAGGGCCCGCGGCTGCGCGGAAAGGTGCTGCCCGGTGGCGGTGATTGGACGCTCCTACGGGGAGACGGCGTCCTCGAGCTCGACTTGCGCCTCACGCTCGAGACCGACGACGGCGCCCTCATCTACATGACGTCGTTCGGGCTTCGTCACGGGCCGCCGGAAGTGATCGCGGCGCTCGCGCGGGGCGAGAGCGTCGACCCCTCGACCTACTACTTCCGGACCACGCCCCGCTTCGAGACCGCGCACCCGAAGTACGCGTTCTTGAATCGCCTCCTCGCCGTATCGAGCGGCGATCGGCGCGCCGAAGGCCCCATCTACACGATCGACGAGATCCTGTGAGGCCCCGTGGACGCTCGACGAAGAGACGTTCTCAAGCTCGCCGCGTTCGCGACGCTCGCTGGATGCGCACACGCGCCCTTCGCGGCTCCCTCTCCATCACCCGCCGACAGGAGAACTGCCATGCGATCGCGTCCCCTGATGACACTTCGTCTGAACACGGCACCCACGCAAAACGTCGGCGCCGGGACCTCACGGCACACGCGTCACGTTTCCGATCACCGGAGGCTCGTTCGAAGGCGAAAGGCTTCGCGGCAAGGTGCTGCCGGGCGGCGACGATTGGACGGTCAAACGCTCGGACGGCGTCGTCGAGCTCGACCTACGCATCACGCTCGAGACCGACGACGGCGCCCTCATCTACATGACGTTCGAGGGCATCCGTGACGACGGCGCGCCAGGAGCCCCCTACTTTCGCACGCTGCCGCGCTTCGAGACTGCCGAACCGAAATACTCCTTCCTGAACCGGCTGCTCGCCGTTGGCACCGGGGAGATTCGCGCCGACGGGCCGGTTCACGTGATCGAAGAGATCCTCTGATGGACGCAAACGCGCTTTCTGACCTCGTAGCGGCAGAATCAACGAAGGACGGCGTCGACGTCGGCGGCCGAGTGTCGTTCGGGAAGACGCTCGTCCTCTGGGCCCCAAACGCGGTTGACGAGCCGCCCGCGGCGAACGGCTGGCCGCGCCGCGATCTCGTCGGTCCAGCGAACGACGTTCGCGTACGACGCAACGTCGAGGAACTCGCCGGCCTCGTAGAGAAGCCCCTTCACCAGCGCGCCGTACCACGGCCAGGTCGCGATGTCCGCGATCGTGTAGTGATCTCCGGCTAGGAAGCGCCGGTCGGCTAAGTTCCGATCGAGGACGTCGAGCTGACGCTTCACCTCCATGGAGAAGCGATCGATCGCGTATTCGATCTTTTCGGGAGCGTAGGCGTAGAAGTGACCGAAGCCGCCTCCCAGGAACGGAGCGCTGCCCATCTGCCAGAAGAGCCAGTTCATGCACTCGGCTCTCGCCGCGCCTTCGGTGGGCAGCAGCTCACCGAATTTCTCGGCGAGGTAGAAAAGGATCGCCCCTGACTCGAAGAGCCTGGTCGGCGGCGAGGTCGAGCGATCCACCATGGCGGGGATCTTGGAATTGGGATTCACACCGACGAAGCCGCTGCCGAACTGATCTCCGCCCATGATGTTGACCAGCCACGCGTCATACTCGGCTCCCGAATGTCCAAGCGCGAGGATCTCCTCCAGCATCACGGTCACCTTCACGCCGTTGGGCGTGGCGAGCGAGTAGAGCTGCATCGGGTGCGCACCGACCGGGAGGTCCTTGTCGTGCGTGGGACCGGCGATCGGCCGGTTGATGTCAGCGAAGCGCCCCCCACTCGGGCGATCCCATTTCCAGACCTTCGGTGGCGTATACGCTTCAGGAGCGTCCGGCATCCGCAAATTCCTCCTCGGAGCCCGGAAGAATGACCTTCGCCGGGAGCCGTTGCAAACCCTGCTCTCAACACCACGACGTCTATTTGGCGCCTGGGCTCGACACCGGCGTCACACTCGCCACCTAGCGGGCTGCGGCTCGATTTCCTCCTTCGACAACGAGCCGGCGGTTCGATTCATGGCCTGGGTCGGACCTCGGCATTGGCGTTCGCGCCGCCGTCGGCGACGGCCTGCCATCGCCGGTTCGGACGGTCTCCGGGCGCGCTGCGAAAGCGGCTGCGCGAACGACCGCGTAAGCATCCCGTCGTGGGCACACTTCGATTGGCGGTTGAGCCGGGTGTGGTTGCCTTCGGATCGCTTTCGGCCTACTGGGAGCGCGCGTGCGCAAATGCAGGGTGTGCGCGTGCAGGCTACGCTTCTCGCATGATTGAAGGCCACCAAGAGCTCGAGGAGGGCAGATGAGCGAAGGTTTGACGCAGCGCCTGCGCGAGTTGCGCGTGCGCGTGAAGGAATTCATCGACCGCGAGGTGATCCCGCAAGAGCCGGTGATCGGCGAGGGAGGGGACGCCGCCGACAAGGCAATGCGGCGGTTGATGGAAGAAGCGAAATCTCGCGGCCTATGGGCGCTGGGTCACCCGGTCGAGGTCGGTGGCGGCGGACTATCGTTCATGGAATTCGTTTACCTGAACGAGATCATCGGCCGCTCCGAGTTCGGCACGATGGCCGTCGGGTCGCTCTCGCATCACGACACGCTGATGTGGATGCGCTACGCGACCGAGGAACAGAAGCGCACGTACCTGCCGGGGCTCGTGAACGGTGACTTCCCGTGGATCGCGATCGGTCTGACCGAGCCCGAGGTCGCCGGGTCGGATCCCACGTTGATGCAGACGACAGCCGTGCTCGACGGCGACCAGTGGGTAATCAACGGGCACAAATGGTTTACCTCGTATGCCAACAAGGCATCCGTAGTATTGGTCTGGGCGAAGACGGACCCGGAAGCCTCCAACAAATACCGGCGGTTTTCCGCCATCCTCGTACCCGCCGGGACGCCCGGCTTCGAGATCGTTCGCGCCATTCCGACGATGGGACACACCGGAGGTAACCACTGCGAAGTCCGATTCACCGACGTTCGCGTGCCCAAGACAAACCTGTTCGGTCCCCGGGGAGAAGGCTTCATGGCTGCGCAGACGCGTCTCGGGCCCGGACGCATCTTTCATTGCATGCGATGGCTCGGTCAGATGCAGCGTGCCTTCGAGTTGATGTGCGCCCGCGCCAACGTACGCTATGCACACGGTTCGCTGCTCGCCGAGAAGGGAGAGATTCAGCGCTACGTCGCCGAGTCGGCCGCCGACATTCAGTCCTTGCGCCTCATGACTCTCGACGCGGCGCGCGTGATCGACGAAGGACGGGACGCCAGAGTCCAGATCAGCCTGATCAAGTTCCATGGCGCGCGGCTCCTCCACGATGTCATCGACCGCGCCATCCAGGTGCACGGAGCGCTGGGCGTGACCGCCGACACGCCCTTGGAGAAGATGTACCGCGACGCTCGCTACGCGCGTCTCTACGACGGGCCCGACGAGGTCCACCGCATGGTGGTCGCCCGGCGCCTCCTCAAGGACTGCACCGACGGGGCACCCTGGGCGGTCTGATGCGATTCCAGATCGCACGAACATGTGAATCTGCTTAGTCCGGCCGGCTGGTCGCATTGGACGAGGCGAGAGCGGACGATCCTCGCCGTCACGCTGGTGGCACGCCTGGCGCGCGCCGACCCCATGCCTGCTCCCGCCATGCTTCCCACGCCGGAGCCGCACATTCGCTTCGCGGGGGGCGATGGATCGAGCTGCCGTCAGGCTGTCGTCATCGTCGGCGCAAGTCACGAGACCGAAGGCGTTCGCGCAGAACGCTGGTGGGTCTTCACGAAGCACCCGGGCTCGCGAATCGTCTCGCAGGATTTGTCAGAGAAGGACGGCCGACAGTTCGAGGCGATCCACGTTCTCACCGCCGACGGCTCTTCGCAGACGATCTGCTTCGACATCACGTCCTTCTTCGGCAAGCCGTAACTGCGCCTTACGCCTAGTGCGGAAGTTTACTTTTGCTTGTCGCCAGGACACTCCAGATAGGGGCGGTAGGTCTCACCAGAGCAATCGCCCGTCGTCACTGGCACGAACATCTCGTGACCGCGCTTCGGCTTGCCCGTTACGAACATGCGCGTGCCTTTACCCCGCAAGCAATGAACGTAGCGGCGAGCCTCGTTGCTCTTACCGTGATTTACCAGTGTCACCGCTCGCTCAAACGAGCCTGGTTCCGCAATCATTGTGTCTGCCTTCACCTTGCACTCGATATCCGAGAATGCGTAGGGCGGAGAAAGCACTACGGCGACGGCAACAAGCGATCGGACTGTTGCGCGATTCATCAATTGAAATGCTGCACGGCGCGTCGAGCGCATTCAAGCAAAAGAAGCTCGAAACGGTGCGAGACCTCCGGGCTACTTCCAGCGCGCCTCGCCGGTGTTCTGCCAGATCTGAATCATGTTCCCTTCCTTGTCGTAGAAGAGGAAGGAGCGGCCGATGTCGGCGCACTGCCAGACGTACTCCGTTTGCGTCTGGTAGCCGGCGGCACGGACCTTCGCGAAGAACGTGTCGATGTCGTCCACGAGAAGGCCGAGCTCGTGGAAGCCGGTGTGCCCGTAGCGGAGGTTTTCGGGCGGCGTCTTCTGGATGTTCGGCACTTCGCACTGCTGGAGCTCGATCAGCGCTCCTTCTTTCGAAGACAACAGTGCCATTTTCGAGCGAGCACCTTTCACCTTGAAGATGTCGTCAAGGAGCTTCGGGTACATGTACGTCTTCGGGCCAGGGACCTGTCCGTCCGGGATCTCCGTCTCGACGACGAGGTCGAAGCCCATGACGTCGCGCCACAGATGAATCGCCTCCTGCAAATCGGTTACGAACACGGCCATGTGATGAAAGCGCATGTGGAAACACCTCCTTCGTTCGTGGACACGGCATACCCGCGGTTTCGCGACGAGGTCAATCGATCATCATCAAGGAACCGAGTGCCCGATCCACGGCTGCCGCCCGGCTCAGCGACCCACGCGCGACGCTCCCCAGCCGTTCCAGTACGTGAAGGTGCGTGCCGGCAAGCGAGGCGCCGGCTTTAGGTCACCACCCGCTAGCCACGCCACCGGAAGCAGCAGCGCCTGCGTGACGCTCGGCGGAATGCCGAGTAGCTCGGCCGCCTCTCGCTCATAGAGGAGATGAAGCGTCGTCCAGGCACTCGCCAGACCGCGAGCACGTAGCGCGAGCATGAAGGACCACGCGGCAGGCAGGATCGATCCGTACATCGACGACTGCGTGAACACGTCGTCAGTCTCAAATCGCCCTTCGATGCAGGGTATCACGTGCACCGGCACCCGCCCCAAGTTCTCCATCAGGTGTCCGGCCGAGCGTATGACGCCCGGCATCTGCGCGGCGCGCGGATCGCCGGCGGCGTAGGTCGTCGTGGCCGTAACGCCGGTTCGCGAGAGGCCGGTCTTGCCTTGCATGTAGAGCTCAGCGCCTGCGCGATAGAGCTCTGCAAGCCGCTCGCGCTTGGTGGCATCAGTCACTACCACGAAGCGCCAGGTCTGCGAGTTGGCGCCGGTCGGCGCTTGCAACGCGACCTCGATGCATTCTTCGACGATTTCCTGCGGCACCGGGCGCTCGAGATCGAGCCTCAGGCGGACGCTCCTCGTCGACTTGAGAACCCGGTCGACACTCGCCAGGTCGATGCCACTCGTTGCTGATCCGTTCACGAATCACCTCCTGTGGTTCCTTCGTCCACCCGCGTTACTCGAGCCCTCGAGCAAGGTCTTGGCTTCCTGCAAATCCGCAGTGTCGAAGCCCTCGCCGGACGTCAAGCGTCGGGTGAGCGGGAAAGAAGCGCCGAGGACGAGGATGCCGTGCTTGGGTTGTGAGCGAGGACCCTTGAAATCCGCAGCACGACTCCTCTAGAGACGGCCCATGGCCGGCCTGCTCGGTCCGTATCGGGTGCTAGATCTCACGAACGAGCGTGGGCTCCTCTGCGGACAGATCCTCGGCGATCTCGGCGCCGACGTCGTCAAGGTCGAGCCGCCCGGTGGCTCCGCGGCGCGCGGCATCGGGCCGTTCTACGAAGATCGCCCACACCCCGACCGCTCGCTCTCTTGGTGGGGCTTCAATCGCAACAAGCGCGGCATCACGCTCGATCTCGAACGCGCGGAAGGCGGCGCGATCCTCCGCCGGCTCGTCGAGCGCGCGGACGTGCTCATCGAATCGGAGATGCCAGGCACGCTCGCCAGGGGCGGCCTCGGCTACGACGATCTCGCGAAGCTGAACCCGCGGCTCATCTACGTCTCGATCACGCCGTTCGGCCAAACCGGCCCGAAGGCGACTTGGGCGGACGCAGACGTGGTGATCCTCGCTGCCGGTGGCCCGCTCTCGGTCACGGGCGACGACGACCGCCCGCCCGTCCGCGTGACGGTGCCCCAGGCATACTCGCACGCCGCGGCCGAGGCCGCGGGCGCGGCGCTGATCGCGCTTCACGAGCGCCATCGCTCGGGGCTCGGCCAGCACGTCGACGTCTCCGCGCAACAAGCGGTCGCGATGGCGACGCAGTCGAACATCCTCTCCGCCGCGGTCGGCTTCCCGGAGCTCACGCGCGTCTCCGGCGGCGCGCGCGCCGGGGCGTGGACGTTCCGCTTCGTCTATCCGGCGAAAGACGGTTTCGTCTCGATCACGTTCGTCTTCGGCTCGTCGATCGGGCGCTTCACGCGGCGGCTGATGGAATGGATCCACGACGAAGGCTTCTGCGACGCGGCGACGCGCGACAAGGACTGGATCGGCTACATGATGCTCCTCATGACCGGCGCCGAGCCGATCGAGGAGCTCGAGCGCGTGAAGGGCGTGGTCGCCGCGTTCACCGCCACGAAGACGAAGGCCGAGCTCCTCCGCGCGGCGAGCGAGCGCGACGTGCTGATCGCGCCCGTCACGCGGATCGACGAGGTCGTCGCGAGCGATCAGCTCGCCGCGCGCGGCTACTGGCGCGACGTCGAACATCCCGAGCTCGGGCGCGCGTTCCGCTACCCGGGCCCGTTCGTCCACTGCGCGTCGAGGCCGATCGAGTATCGCCGGCGCGCGCCCACGGTCGGCGAGCACAACCGCGAGATCTACGCCGAGCTCGGCATCGACGACGCCGAGCTCGCGCGCCTTCGTGAGCACGGGATCGTCTGATGGCAAACGAGCAGGCCCTCGCGGACGTCAAGGTGCTGGACTTCATGTGGGCGATGGCGGGACCCGCCGCGTCGCGCGTGCTCGCGGATTACGGCGCGACGATCGTCCGCGTCGAGTCGACGAAGCGCGCCGACGTCACGCGGACGCTCACGCCGTTCCTGGCGATGCCGCCCGGCTCGGAGGACTGCGCGATTCAGCACAATCTGAACGCCGGCAAGCTGATGATCACGCTCGATCTCGACAAGCCGGAGGGCCGCGAGATCGTGCTCGATCTCGTGCGCTGGGCCGACGTCGTGCTCGACTCCTTCATGGCCGGGACGATGCGTCGCTGGGGCTTCGACTACGAATCGCTCCGCACGGTGAAGCCAGACATCATCATGCTGAGCAGCTGCCTCATGGGGCAGAGCGGCCCGCTCGCAAGCTACGCGGGCTTCGGCAACCTCGCGGCGGCGATCACCGGCTTCTACAACTTGACCGGCTGGCCGGACCGTCCGCCCGCCGGGCCCTACGGCGCGTACACCGATTACGTTTCGCCGCGCTTCACCGTTGCCGCGGTCCTGGCCGCGCTCGATCACAAGCGGCGGACCGGGGAAGGCGTGTACATCGACCAATCGCAAGGCGAGGCGAGCCTCCACTTCCTGGCCCCGACGATTCTCGACTACACGTCGAACGGACGCGTGGGAGAGCGCGCAGGGAATCGCGACCGCGAGCTCGCGCCGAACGGCGTCTATCCCGCGGCCGGCGACGATCGTTGGGTCGCGATCGCGGTGCGAAACGACGAGGAGTGGCGGAACCTCTGCGCGGCGATGGAGCGACCCGACCTCGCCGCAGACGCACGCTTTGCGACGCGCGCCGGGCGTCTCGAGCAGGGCGAGAAGCTCGACGCGCTCGTCGCCGGTTGGACGAAGACGCGCGACAGGGAGGACATCGAGCGGCTGCTGCAGGCGCGCGGTGTGCCGGCGAGCGCCGTCCAGAACTCGACGGAGCTCGTGCGCGACCCGCAGCTCCTCCATCGCCGGCACTTCGTCGAGCTCGAGCACCCCGAGCGCGGCAAGACGGTCGTCGAGGGCTCGCGCTTCACGCTCTCGCGGACGCCGCCCGCCGTTCGCCGCTCCGCGCCGACGCTCGGGCGCGACAATCAGTACGTGCTCGACAAGATCCTCGGGTACGGCGAAGACAAGATCACCGAGCTCGTCGTGGCGGGCGCGCTGCAATAGGGTTCGCTCGCGCGTCTTGAGGCGGCGCCGGACTCGGTATTGACGGACCGAAACCAGCCACTCATTGTGTGGCGGGAGTGGGAGCGACGTCTTCTCGAGCTTTTCGCAGCCGCGTGCTGGCGATCGGTCTTGACGGCTTCGAGTTGTCGTTCGCCGAGCGTCTCATGGCCGAAGGGGCGCTACCGAACATCGAGCAGCTGCACGCCCGCAGCGTTCGATACCGCCTCGAGCACGGCCGTGACAAGTATTCCGGTCTCGCCTGGGAGCATGTGAGCTCCGGCCGTGCGCCGAGCGACGGCGGCCGATGGTCCGCGGTCACGTTTCATTCTAGCGATTACACGGTGCGGCAGGACCCGACGTCCGCCCGCCCGTTTCTCGCCGACATCAGCGCCCGCACGGTGGTCTTCGACCCTCCTTATTTCGATCTCCGCCAGGCCCCGCGCGTTCTCGGCCTGACCTCCTGGGGCGCACACGATCCAGGCGTCATGCCCGCCGCCCGTCCCGAGGGGCTTCGCGAGGAGCTGGCGCGAATGTTCGGCCCGTATCCGGCATCGGACTGGATCTACGGCTTCACCTGGCCGTCTCCCGAGCGGACCCGCATGCTCGGTGAGGCGCTGGTCCGCGCGGTCGAGGTTCGCACGCGAGCGACGCGCTGGCTGCTGGCGGAGCGATTGCCGGATTGGGACCTGGCACTGGTCGTCGTCAGCGAGACCCACTCGGCGATCGAACCGCTGTGGCACGGCGTCGATGCCTCCCATCCCCTGCACGGTATCGCCTCGGCAGCGGTAGCCGCAGAGGGCCTGCGTAACGTCTATCGCGCCGTCGACGATCTGGTGGGCGAGCTCTGCGGCGAATTTCCGGACGCGATCGTGGCACTCTTCGCCATGCACGGCATGGGCGCCAACGAGGCCGACGTGCCAAGCATGTTGCTGCTTCCCGAGCTGCTCTACCGGCACGCCTTCGGAAAGCCGTACATGCGGCTCCCGAGGTGGGAGGCGGAGACGGTTGCGGGAGTGCCCCTGCTCGCAGCCGACGAGACCTGGGAAGCCGTCATGCAGAGGGCCGTGCCGGTGCCCGCCGCGCCCGCCGGGCTGCTGGGTCGCCGGGTCGGTCGGATGCTCGGTTTCGCACAGCCTGTGCCGATCGCGAAGGCGGCGCCCGACCCTGCCAAGCTAGAGTGGATGCCGGCGACCAACTATCGTGAGTTCTGGCCGCGTATGCCTGCTTTCGCGCTGCCCTCGTTCTACGACGGGCGCGTGCGGATCAACGTAGCTGGCCGCGAGGGGCGCGGCATCGTCTCCCGCGAGGGCTACGTGACTGCCTGCAATCAGATCTCCGATCTGCTGCTCGGCTGTCGCAACGCTCTCACCGGCGAAGCCGTCGTCGATGCGATCCATAAGGAACATTCCGATCCCAGCCGGGTCGGTCCGAGCGAGGCGGATCTGTACGTGATCTGGCGCTCGCTGCCGGTCGGCTTTGCGAGCCCGCTCGGGACAATCGGCCCGGTCCCCTACCGGCGGACGGGCGGCCACACTGGGGCGTGGGGATTCCTTTACATAGCGGGGAACGGTGTCACTCCTCGCGACGCCGGCTGCGCAGGCTCGTTCGACGTCGTCCCGACCCTTCTGGATCTGGTCGGCGAGGCCCGGCCGCCGGGGCTCAGCGGGACGCCACTAGCATCGCGCCTCGAGGCGTGCTCCTAGCCTGCCGCATCGCCGCGGCGTGCCCCGGCCCATCGGCCCTGCGCAACCGCGGCCGCGACTAGCGCGGGCACCCATCGTTCGGGATCGGCGGTTCTCCGCAGGCGGCGAAACTCGATTTCCGCGGCCACGATCCCGCGGAGCTCGCCGAGATGCTCGCGCCAGCTCCGTTGGTCGCGCGCCTCGCTCGATTGCATCGCCAGGAGGTACCCATGGCCCTGGAAATAGGCCCGCAGGTAGCCGACGGTCTGGCGCTCCGGCGGGATCACGTGCTCCACGACCGCGGCAGGCACCCAACGCCCGGTACCGTCCCGGAGAATCTCGCGCATGACGGCGAGCTCTTCGCCGCCGATGATCCACCTTCCCGGCCTCCTCCCGAGGCGGACATCGTAACGAACGCGGCGCTGCGCGTCGGCGCCGATTGCGAAGTTCGCGCCGAAGGGAAGATCGTCGCCCGCCGGTACGATGGGCGCACCACCCTGAGGAACCTCGCGCGCAGCAAAGGCGGAGCTGCAAAGACGCCAGCTCTTTTCGAGCCAGTCCGGGATGACGCCCTCGAAGCGGGGCCGGATCGGTCCGCCGAATACGCTCGACGAGGGCCAGCGCAAGATCGCCTCCTCATAGGCACATAGCCACTGCGGATCGACAAGCACGTCGTCGTCGGTCCAGAGGATGACGTCTCCGCCCGCCACATCGATCGCGCGATTGCGCGCGTGACACAGCCCGGGTTTCGGCTCGACGGCGGCGACGATCGGCAGGGCGTCCCGAAGCTCCTCAACGACCGCGGTGCTGCCATCGCTACAATCGTTGAGCACGACGACCACCTCCCATCTCGATCGCCGGGGTGGAACAGCGCGAGAGAGCTGCGTCAGCGTGTCGCGCAGCAGGCGCTCGCGATTGCGCGTGCATATGGCGACCGACATGCTTCGCATGAGGAATGGCGAGTCGCGGCGCTCTCATCAGTCACCCATCGTGCCACCGCTGTCAACTTGCGCAGCAGCTGCCACTATGCGATCGCTCCTGGGTCCGTGCTCGCGCGTGAGGCCAAGGTCTTTTGGACGAATCTCTCACGCCTGGCTAGATCGCTGCGACGTCGATGGGGGAAGAGCGCGCCGGTCGCCGTCGTCTCGAACCTCCCGCCGCAGAAGACCGGAATCGCGAATTTCACGCGCCGACTCTTCCTACCGGAAAACCGCGATTTCAGGATCTACAGTGATGCCGTTGCGACGTCGCACGGCAACGGCTTGGGCGACAACGAGCCTGGAGCGTCAGGGTCAAACGCCTTTCCCATCGGCCAGCTTTTCTCCCATCAGGTCGCCGAAGGATTCACCGCTACCTTGTTCATGCTGGGCAATTCGCCGCATTCGGTTGCCAGCATGCAGGCCCTATACGCGCTCGCGCGCACCCACCGGTCCCCTGCACTATACGCCTACCTCCACGAGCCATATCTGAACGGACTACTGGCTCCTCTCGTGGGCCCGGACAGGTTTCTCTCGGCGCTGCGGCGGTCATACCCGGAAAGACCTTTCCCCGACGACACCGCGGCGCCTCGGCTCCTCGAGAGGCGCATTCTGGGTGCCCGCGCGCTACTCGAGCCCGTTCACCTGGAGGGCATATTCGTCAATTCTCAGTTCGCGCTCGAATTGCTCCGCGCCGACTATCCGGAATTTCCGCCCGAAAGGATCACACGGCTCTTCCACCCGGTATTCACACCTGTCGCTACGCCCGATCATCCGGCCGGAGGACGGCCGCTGCGCATCGGCTCCTTCGGCGTGCCAAACCCTTTCAAGAAGCTCAACGTCCTGCTCGACGCATTTCGCCACCTTCGCGCCCGCGATCCGCAAACCGAGCTGGTCCTCTCGGGCTATGGCATGTCGGCGTTCACCGAGGAGCCCGGGCTGAGGGTCCACGAGTCTCCGAGCGACGAGGTTTTCGAGGCGCTCATGGCGTCCGTCGATGTCGCCGTGCAGCTACGCAGCGCTACTTTCGGCGAGAGTCCGGGCACGGTCTCGCAATTGGTCGCGCTCGGCCGTCCGACTATCGTGGCGCGCATCGGAGCATTCGCGGAATTCGAGGACGCCGTCTGCTTCGCTCCGGACGACGTTTCGCCAGAGGGGCTCGCGGATCTCATCCTGGCAGAGGCGGAGCAGCTCGAGCGGCGACGAGTTGCCATGGCGGCCTATGCCGCGACGCACGAATCGGGAAGGCTGCTCGGCCGGCTGCGCCACGAGCTTTTCGGGCGCTGATGAAGATGGGCGGTCAATCGACGCGGCCTAGACGCCGCGCGTGACCGTCAGCGACCGAGCGCGCCGCCGCCGCTACGCAGCGCGCGTTGTGCACCCCGTCCTCGAACCCAGGCGAGAAGTCTCTCCCGCTGCGGAGACCATCCACGAAGGCGCCGAGCGCGCCGCGGATGGTCGCGCGCCCTATTCTCTGCGAGGGTCGTAGCGCCCGGTACCCGAGCGCGGCGGCGTCTAGGCTCCAGGCGGCGAGCCGGTTGGGTCGCCTGCCGGCGAGGACGACGTGGAGCGCCAGATTCGGCTCCATCAACCGGGCCACGGCTTTCGGCCCCTCGACGTCGAGCCGCTCGCGCGTCCGAGGTCCATAGGCGACGTCGCAGGTCGCGGTCGACCCGGTCGCGAAGCCGAGTTGAAGCCGCAGGCGCTGAGCCTCCGGCTCCGCTCCCATCGTTTCGGCTCCGATGGTCATCGGTCCTTCGCCCAGCACGAACATCGCGAGATCGATCGCGTGGCAGCCGAGGTCGTGTAGCAGCCCGCCCTCGCTCGGATCGAGTCGATGTCGCGTCACCGTGGACCAGCGGAGCACGTCGAGGTGAAGTAGGAAGTCGACGTGAACCGGCGCGCCGAGCGCGCCTTCATGCACGAGGTCGCGGACGCGCTCGTACGTCGGCCAGAAGCGACGGTTGAAATCCACCATGAGGCGAGGCGGCTCGCCAATCTCGTCGAGCGCGCCGAGCTGTGAGCTCAAGACCAGCGGCTTCTCGACGAAGACAGCGAGCCGATGCGCCACGGCATCGCGCCACACGTCGAGGTGGCTCGACGGCGGCGATGCGACCAGTAGCCCGTCGAGATCGCCGCTCGTGACGAGGTCACGATGCTGCTCGTGGAGCCGCACCCCGGGGAGACGCTCGCGTGCGGCGCGGCGGCTCTCCGCGGCGGGATCGGCGACCGCGACGACCCGCACGCCGTCGAGCGCGCGGAGCGCTGCCAAGTAGTAGTCACGCACGAGCCGCCCGAAGCCGACCACGCCCAGGCGGAGGTCGCGCGACGTCACGGGTCCCTTCGTACGCCGAGAAGATGCGAGACGAAGCGCGGGAAATCCTGATTGTGACCGAGCGGCGGCAGCCCGCCCCGAGCCACCGCGGGGCCGAGCACGAGCGCGAACCCGCCCGGCCGGTGCTCACCGGTGCGACCTTTGTCCGGTGTCGCCCGGATTCGACCCAGCGCGGGCGAGTGTATCTCGGTCACCGGATACTCGTTCGTCCAGCGCAGGATGAAGTCGGGCAGCAGATTCTCACGCACCCCGGGAAGCAACTCCGGCGCCGGGAGCACGTCGCGGACGATCGGCGCAGCGGTGTCGGCGGCACGCAAGTCGAGGAAGCTCTGCGTCACCCGAGCCACGTAGCGTCTGTAGGCGTCGCTGCCCTTCTCGAGACACCCCATGCGCTCGCGCCCCGCCACGTTGAGCCGAACGAAGCTGTAGAGATCGGAGCGAAGAGCGAAGCCCGGCGTCTTGCTCCATTCGAGCCCCCCGGTCACTTCTCGACTGACGACCCAGTCGCGCACCTGGACTGGGACCGAGCGGGCGATCGCGTGCTGTACCGGCGCCGGAACGGACTCGCGCAGCCGCCGCATGAGCCCACCCTGGGGCGCCGGGAAGGCATCGGGGAACTGGCCGTCGTGCTCCGCCCCGGCGTTGATGCGGTCCATCACGCGGCGCACGAAGTGCTCCTGCGAGAAGTTGTAGCCCATCCCGTGAAGCGCGAACACGACGACGGTCGTCGTCGTGAGATCGACCCCCTCGAGCACCGTGCCCACGCCGGCGTCGACGGCCTCGTAGACGTCGAGGAGCGCCGCTGGCGGGACGTGCGCGTGCGCCTCGTCGTGGTCCCGCCACAGGATGTGGCCGCCTCGATGGCACTCGCCGAACACGGCCAGAAAGAAGTCCCAGTCCGTCGTGTCGCGCAGCCAGCGAGCGAGGTCTCCCTTGGTCTTCGCCCCGGTGACGCACTCCCCCTGTATGGTGCGGAGCTGGCCCGTGTCGTGACTCACGGGGATCTCGTAGCCCATTGGGTGGTGGCCGAAGCGGCGCCGGATCTCGCGCCGAAGTCCGGGCGGATTCGCCTGGAAGCGGCCCATCAAATCGTGCGAGCCCCAGTTGGCGACCTCGACGACCTGCGGCAGCCGGTTCTCGAAGGTGAAGGGAACGTCCAGGACCGTCACCCGGCGTCCCGCACGGGCCAAGTCGTACCAGAAGGGTTCGCAGTACATCCAGTCGGAGGCGATGCGTCGCATGCGCATGCCGTCGGGATCCCACTGAATGTGCTGACTGATGCCGTGCGCCCCCGGCGGCGTGCCCGTGTACATGCTGGGCCACACCGACGCGCTGATATGCTCGACCGTCGAGCGGAGCGGAAAGAACGCTCCTTCCGCGAACACCCGCCGGAAGGTCGGAAGCCGCCCCAGCGACGCGCGAATGAGTGACACTTCGCCGGCGTCGACGGCGACCATGAGGACTCGCTCCCGGGTGTCTCGAGTCATCGTCCGCATCGTTCCTAACGCGGGACGGCACGCGAGGTCCAGGCCTCGAGCAGTGACGCCCGTTGATGAAGCGCGCGCTCGCGCTTCCCGCCGAGTTCATGCCCGAGGCTGATGGAGCGCAAGGTCGGGTCAGCGTATGGCGGCGGAAGCGAAGTGTACGTCGCCGTCATCGCCGCAGTCGCCACCATGGCATGCGCACGGTGCGCAACCGCGAAGCCTTCATTGCAGACGTGAAAACACCGCTACGGCAGAGACGCTCGGCCGACTACGCTTCAGCAGCTGCAAGGCGAACCGAGAGTGCCCGAAGACACGTGCACAAACTCGAGGTTCACCTTACCTCTTAGGGTGAAGCCACATGGTCCACTGTTCGCCCGCTCGACGCGATAACTATTTGACTATCCTAAGGAAACTAGTGGGGCAGAAGGGATTCGAAACCCTAGTGAGGCTTTACGTCAACTCGGCCGCTTATCCCAGCTATCCTCCAACCTGCATTGGCATTTGACGGGCTACGCGAACATGAAATGGGCGGCCATCCCATGAACACTGGCGCCCAACTCCATGTCGATCAGGTCTGAGAGCGCGATCGCTGACCGCGGTCGGAAGAAGATAGCTGGATCGATGGAAAACCTAAACCGGCGGCTGAAGACCTGTGTGTGGGTTTCTTCGTGCATATTGTTGGCCTCGTGGTTCTGCACACTGCGCCATGATGACGCATACATTACGTATCGGTACGGCCAAAATCTCGCGGAGGGCTTGGGATTCTATTTCAATCCCGGTGACCCCATCATGGGATCGACTGCGCCCGGCTATGTCCTGATTTCTGCGTTCGTCTACCTGTTGCTCGGACAACATCTGACGCCATTTGTGGTGTCGGCGCTCGGTTGCGTCGGATGGACTGCGCAGGCCATCGCGGTCGATACCCTCTTGGAGAAAGCGCTTCCCCGAGTCGATGCCTTCTTTGTTTCCCTCTGCGTTCTCATGGGGGCGGGATGGGCCCACCGGTACGTCGCCCTAGAGACGAACATCGTCGCTGCTCTGGTTCTTTGGACGTTAGTTACTGCGGCGAAACATCGTTGGATGATAGCGGCGGCCCTTGGCGGGACCGCTGTTGTGGTCCGTCCAGACGCAGTGCTGGTCTTGATTCTGTTGACGCCGAGCTCGTTGAAGGAACTTCGCTTCCGCGCCTGGAAGCCCGCACTGGTGGCAGCCCTTCCTGGTCTGGCATGGACTGTTTTCGCTTGGCTACAGTTTGGCAGCGTCATCCCTCACTCGGCGCAGGCAAAGATCGGCTACTACACGATAAGCGAATATGCATGGGAGGGCTTTCGTTTCGTGACGATCAATCTGTTCTCACCTCGAATCTGGTTCACTGAATATGGCATTGATCTACCGAGGCTTTGGATCCGGGCCGGGTCGCTCTTGGTGTTCCAGCTCGCACTCTTGGGATCCATCGTATTGTCTCTTCGGTCCCGCCTCTTCTTCCGCTTCTCTTGCTTGGGCGCGCTCTATTTCCTCGCTTACACGGTTCTTCGCGCCCGCCCAGGAGTGGACTGGCACCTGTATCCGGTCAGTCTCCTGGTTGCGGTCTCGGCAATCTCTGGATCCATCCTGATCGTGAGGGCGCTCTCGACCCTTCTGGAGACGGCCGGCCATCCGACATGGGGAGTCGCCATTGGGGTTGCACTGAGAGTGGGTCTTCTAGCCTTCTTTGCGGGTCGCACCTTTCTCTACTCGACGATACAAGAACGTGCCTACTGGTACGGTGCGCGAGATGAGGTCTTTCGGCAGGTGAGCCGTTATCTCCTTCAATACGGCTCCCCGACCGATCTAGTGATGACAGGCGAACCCGGCACGCTCGCCTATTTCACGAGGCTACGGATCTGGGACGAAGGTGGATTGGTCAGTGCGACCGAGAACCAGGTGAAGCATCCCGTACCGCAATGGCTGTTGGTACTCCCATACGAACATCTGAGCGAAGTCGAAGCACGTGACAAATGTTTGGCACGGTTTCCCGGGCGGGCATGTTTCGCGCGCACTTTCGCAGAACCGTTTGATGATCGTGAACTCTCTTTGCCTTCGGCTCGCTCCGAGAGGCAGTTTCGTGTCACCTTGCTAGATGTTCGCTGACCTACCGGCACGCGCTTCCGAGCTCGGTCTTGCTCGTGTCTGAGGGGTTGATGCCGGCCGCTAACAACGGGCCCGCGATCTCCTTCTGGAACGTCCTAAGATCCGGCTCGGCGTCCGAGCCCTTTCGTGAAACCTCAAGCACAACGCTGCCGCCCGGTAGATGCCATTCCTCGATCTTCGCCATCGTGCGTTTGGTCTTCCGGCGAGTCATCGTGCTCGAGCATGGTATGAGCTTCGCTTCGAGCTCGCTTGGTGGCATCACAGGCCCGCGCTCGCTCACCACTTTACAGCTGAATGAGTAGACCCGTTTGGGTAGCTCCCCAGCGCCCAGTAGCGAGACGTCGACCTCATCCTTCGGATCGCTCGCGGTCTGCAACGCACACTTCGGGGAGACGAGAGGTTCGGTACCTCGGTACTTGAACATGAGTTCATATTTCCCGTCGCCCTCGCGCTGCCGGAGGATTGACTTGGCCCTCAAAGGGGCATCGCTCGGCGGCTTCTGCACTTCGAGGTACTGGATCACAAAAGTGTCGGAATCGCCCTTCGCTTTGTCGCGGAGAACGGCCACGGCGTCGTCTGCGGTCTTCGGACCGCCTTGCGCCGGATTCCAGCGAATAGCGTACTCCGCGTCGGCCGCGAAAGATGGTAGTTCGATCGCTCCTAGGAACGGCAACAACACCAGCATCGATGCCGAATTTCTATGCGCTGAAATCACACCGAGCGCCTCCGTCGAACACCGCTTCCCTTGAGCTTGCTAGGACCCTGGATGATTTCGAACGCCGTGAGTCCAAATATCGCGTACCTTGCCCTCGAGGGCGAAGAAGACTACGCCCTATGGTCGCTCGCTTCGATAGCGGGAAGGCCCATCCCTCGGGATGTCGGTAGCCCGCTTGCGGGTGCCACTGTATTGTCAGGCAGCGATCACTAGATAAGCGGCGACAGCTTTGTCCAGCAGTGGCCACAGCGCGTAGCCGCACGCATACCAATGTGCCGGCAAATCGGGCATTCACGGACTTCGGGGACTGGTCCCAACGCGAGTAGCTCGACGAGCTCCGCCCACGAGGAGCGAAGCTCCTTTGTCGTGCCGGCGGCCTCACTTCTAGTCGGCTCGGCCAGGCGCGAAATCTCCCCGTCGATCGTTGCGACGATGGCGCGGAGAGCGCCGCGCGCGTCATCTGGAAAGTCTAAACCTGGACCCATCGGGCACCTCCTCCGTTCTACGCAGTGCAACGATTCAGAATCAGCTCATTTCCAGTGATCCGCGCGGCGCTTCGGGATCGTGATACGCGGTGCCTATGACTCCAGCAGTCATCACGGTCATCTCGAAGAGCATAGTGAGAAAAAAAGTCTCGCCTATCAAGGGAGAAAGGTTCTCAAATTGTCCTGCCGAACTCTGTTCAGATCGTCCGCTTCCTCTTTCACGCGAGCGCGTTCCTTGCCGGGAGCCTCTTGTTGCTCCAGCTTGACGGCTTCCGCGCTGGCAGCCTCGGCTTTCGCATTCAGCAGTTTTGTAAAAAGGACAAGCCCGAAGCTATTCGAGAGCGAGAACCGGAAGAGATTGAGCGAGTATTGCGAGTCTTCCCAGCTTGTCAGTACCCTCTCTGTCCGGCCATAGTCGTTCTTGATGTTGCCGTCGTGCCCAGTGGGAGCCCCGTATTGCCCGGTCAGAGAGTGTTCGATGTCTTCGGGGGTGAGCCCCCGTGTGAAAGAGCCATCATAGGTTACGAGCATCTTGTACAGCCTGCCATTGTAGAAGGAGAAGCGGACTTGCTGAATGGTCTCGGCTCCGAGAGCGGAGCCCAGGGTCGGTGGGGGCCACCAACTGACCTGTTGTATCAGCGCAGGACGTTCGTGAACCGTGGTAGCATCGGTCGGACTTTCATCAATCTGTTTCGAAAGATTAGCCAAGCTCGTTCCCAACGAGAAGGTTCGATACCCGGAGAGATCTCGCCCATAGACCGCAGGCGATGAAAGCAGAATCATCAGTAGGGCAATGGTCAAAACAGTTGATTCCGCTTTCTTCAAGATCGGGACCCCCGCTGTTTGTTTCGGCCCCTGCGGTTTGAGGTGGATGAGCTAGGTTTCACGCAAGCCATAGTCGTCGCCTGCGCGAGAGGGTGCCATAAGGAAAGTTCCCTATCGTGGGGGACTTTCTATCGTGCGACGTGCCGCCCGAAAACGACGGCAAGTCAAAACTAAAGTATCGTACCCCTTGCGGCGGCTACGCGTGCAACGCGCAGACGGCGCTCACGGCTGCGCCGCTCGTGCTGAAGTTTACCGCAGACTTCGCATGGCCCTTTTGTCTTCTCTCGTCCACCACGGATCAGGCGGAGGCGGTCGCGGCGTTTCGCCTTGAGCAGCCTGGCGGCCCCCTCGACGGTTTTCACTCCGTCGGGGCCAACGGTCTCGTTCACGATTCTCAAGAGCTCGTCGAGCTGGTTTGTGGCAACTGCGGCGCGGACGTCGTCCAGGGTAAGCTTGAGTCCGGGCTCGAAGAGCAGCGACATCGTCACGCCTCCGTCACCTCGAGACGGTAGACCGGAGCCTTGGCGGCTAGCGTCTCGCGCGCGGAACCCCTTCGCTCGTTACCGACCAGGGTTTTCGCCAGCCGCACCTTGTCGAGCGCCGTCGCGAGACATGCTTCGGCTCTCCTGAGAGACTCCGGGTCGTAGGTTCCGCGGGTCTCTCTCTGTCCGGCAGTCACCGCAAGCTCTTCGATCCCTCGAAACCCGAGAACGATCGCCTTGCGACAGAATTCGTGGATTTCTGCATTCATCGAAGCCTCCTTAGTCGAACCAGCATCGGCAGCCGCGAAAGCGCCACGCGCCACGCGAACGATCTCTTCAGAGGATCAACGCGCGTCTTCGCGGAGCGTTGCGCGGAAATTCCCGACTTGGGCCTGCGGCCGTGGGTGCAACGGCTGGCGCTTTGCTCAGCACACGCCTGACCGAGGAAAGCTTCCAGATCAATCCGATGAGCACGAACCCGACGACATAGGAGAATCGAATGTAAAGCGCTCAGGATGATGAATGTAAGCCGCAGACTCGTACCCCCTCTACCCAGAGCGACCTGGTAGTGCGTGGTCGGATTTCCTTCAATCGGGGATTGCCCTTACGTCGGGTTCGACACGACCAAACGCCGCCGTCGTGCGCGGAACGGTGAATTCGTGATTTGGCGTCCATTCGAGCCCTTGTCGGTACCGCTCTGCAGCGGGGCTCCCGACGTTCCGGTCTTGTTGTCTGCTTGTCCGGTCGCGATCTCAAATGTTCAAAGTCGACTCGCAAACGTTGTCAAGAGCGACCGCTGCTCTAGGGGATTTATCCTATTGCGACCGGTGGACCGTAGGCGGAGGTCTCAACTTCAAGAGGCATTTATGAGTCTGAGTCTGATCGTTGAACTCGTGCTGGGCGCTGTCGGGGGAAATCTCGGCGGTTCGCTCTTCAAGGATCTTAGTTTGGGCACTGTCGGCAACAGCATAGCCGGGATCGTGGGCGGCGGCATCGGTGGCCAGATACTCCAATTCGCTCTGGGTGGTCTGAATCTTGATGCCAGTAGCGGCATGCTCGACATGGGCAGTGATGTAATCGGTGGCGGTATCGGCGGCGTCATGGTGATGGCGATCGTCGGCCTCATAAGGAACGTTATGATGGGAAACCCCCATCCGCAGACGCGTTAAAGATCTTCGAGATCGGACTACACTCGCCTGCCGCCGGCCGTGGAGTAATACCCGGCGATCAACGCATGCCCGCGTTCGAGCGGCGAGCAAGGTAAGAAAAGATTGCCTCCCGCGTGTGCTCCGCGTCCCATCCGAGCCAACCGCACGCCTTGTTGAAAGTGACTACGCCAATGTTGCCGTTTCTAATCCAGGCGTGTGCCGCCGCCACCTCGGCCTTCGTCTCGACCATGCTTTCGCCACGCACGAGTCTAACCGCATCGAACACTACCTCGGCGTAGAGACTTAGCTCCGGGTTGGTGGGAACGTTGCACCAAAGCGGTAGGGGGACCAACGGCTCGATCAATGGCTCGACCACCTTGCGCCGAGCGTCGCACGAGCGCGAGGCGTGGGGTAATAGGGTGTTACCCCTAGGCCGCGCCGCCAAGAATCTCACGCGCGACGTTCAAGGGAGTGTTCGGGGCAAAGAACACACGCTTATGACGCTACCTCGAGTGATCGCGAGATGGTGTCCGGTTGGAGCCAGGAGTTGCTAGAACTCTGGCGCTCCATGCCGCCCGTTCGCGAGTCATTTGAAGCGACCTCGACGAAACCTCCCCCTTTCTGCCCGACTTTGTAGTCACCATGCTCGCATGGCACTGTCCTTCAGGGCCATCCTCTCGATCATCTCGACCAGGCCAGCCAGCGGCTGCTGAGTGCCTTCAGGAACGGGCTGAGGCGCGTCCGGTTGTAGGCATCGCCGGCCTTTCGGATCGCCTCCGCCTGGGTCGGATAGGAATGGATCACGCGCGAAACGGTCTTCAGGCCGATCCCCGCCACCATGGCCAGGGAGATCTCGTTGATCATCTCCCCCGCGTGGCGCGCGACGATGGTCGCTCCCAAGATGGTGTCGGTGCCCTCGTGGACGTGGATCTTGACGAAGCCCTCCTCCTCGCCGTCGAGAATCGCCCGATCCACGTCGCTCATCGGCACGGTGAAGGTCTTGATGGGGAAGCCCTGCTCCCAGCATTCCTTCACGTAGAGGCCCACGTGGGCGATCTCCGGGTCGGTGTAGGTGCACCAGGGAATCGTCAGGGAGCTCAGTTTCTTGCGGCCCCAGAAGAGCGCGTTCTGGATCACGATGCGCGCCGTGGCGTCCGCCATGTGGGTGTACTTCCGCTCCAGGGCCACGTCGCCCGCGGCGTAGATGCGCCGGTTGCTGGTCTGCAGGTAGTCGTTCACCCGCACGCCGCGCTCGAGGTCGTAGTCGACGCCCGCCGCTTCGAGGTTCAGTCCCTCGACGTTGGGCACGCGCCCAGCCCCCACCAGGATCTCGTCCACCGCCACCGTCGCTTCCTGGTCGTCGTTGACCAGGCGCACGCGCTTCTCGCCGTCGCGTCCGGGTGACGCTCCTCACCTCCGTGTTGAGCCGCACCTCGATGCCGTCTCGGCGCAATGAGTCGGCGAGGATCTCCGCGGCGTCCCGCTCCTCGCCGGGGAGGAAGTAGGGCTCCCGGTTGGCGATGATCACGTCGCAGCCGAGGCGCGCGAAGGCCTGAGCCAGCTCGCAGCCGAGCGGCCCGCCGCCGATCACCAGCAGCCGCCGGGGGCGCTCGGTCAGGTTGAAGACCGTTTCGTTGGTCAGATAGCCGGCTTCTTCGAGGCCCTCGATCGGCGGGCGGGCGGCGCGCGAGCCGGTGGCGACGACGGCCTTCTTGAACTTGAGCGTGGCGCCGGCGACCTCGACCGTGCGGCGATCGACGAACGCCGCGTCGCCCAGGAACACGTCGACGCCCAGGGCCTGGAACCGCTGGGCCGAGTCGTGGCGACTGATGTGGGCGCGGAGGCGGCGCATGCGCTCCATGGCCGCGGCGAAATCCGCTTCCGCGGGCACCGGCGCGCTCCCGGTGAATCTCGGCGCGTGGTGGAGGTCGGCGTAGAATCGCGCGGCGCGCAGGAGCGCCTTGGAAGGTACGCAGCCGACGTTGAGGCAATCGCCGCCCAGGAGGTTCCTTTCCACCAGCGCCACCTTGGCGCCGAGGGCGGCGGCGCCGGCCGCGGTGACCAGCCCGGCGGTGCCGGCGCCGAGGACGACGAGGTTGTAGCTGGGGGCGGGTTGCGGGTTCTTCCAGTCCGCCGGCCGCGTGTTGGCCAGCAGCTCGGCGTCGTAGGCGTCGTTCGGCAGCAGCGCGGAGCGTGACTCGGTGCGGTCGGTCTCGTTCATCGGTCGCTCGATCTCAGCCATCCCTTGCGGAATCCCGCACGGCGGAGCCCGGTCACGATCGCAGGACATTCGCGCATCAGGCGCCAGAGGAGCCCCGAGCGGTAGTTCTCGATCATCAGGGCCACCGGTCCCTGGTCGAGCCCGTAGTGCTCCGGGGAGAGCCAACCGCGGCGCGCCCCGTCGCCGGCGTCGAAGGTGGGGTTGAAGCTGGTCAGTAGTCCGTCCTCGCCGAGGACTTCCGGATAGACGTTCCGGAAGTGCCGGAGCGCGGCCAAGACGATCTCCGGTGCGAAGGGCAGGGAAGCGACGGCCGCCCAGGGCGCCAGGGTCCCATCATCGGGTCCGAAGGGGACGCCCCGCGCCACGTAGCCGTAGAACTGCCGCTCGATGCCCCCTTCCGCTCGCTGCTTCGAGAAGCCGGGGCCGAGGCCGGCGGTGATGCCCCAGCAGTTCTCGCCGTACCCCTTGAACCACATCGGGTTGCGCAGGGCGTACTGCTGCTGGACGGCGGTCGCGCGGCGGCTGTTCTCGAAGTAGTCGGACCGCTTCTCCCGCATGAACTCGTCCTGGATGCCGCGGAAGTCGATCCAGACGTGCGAGAGCTGGTGGATGAACAGCGGCGCCGCGAAGAGGAAATCGATGTCGTAGAGGTTCTCCCACTGATAGGTCCTGGTCCACGCGCCGTAGCTCTCCGCGGGCAGCGGATGCGTGGGCGAGCCCAGGCCGAGGATGTAGAGCAGCATCGCCTCGCTGTATCCCTCCCAGCCGTAGCTCAGGAAACCGGCCCCGGCCTTCCATCCCATGCGCACCACGGGGCCGTCTGCGGCGGCCCAGGGCCAATCGATCCGCTCGTAGAGGAACCGGGCGAGCTCCCGGATCTCCCGTTCGTCGTCCGCCGCGGCCGAGAAGTACGTTCCGCTGGTGAGGACGCCGGCGATCAAGATCGCGGTGTCGATCATCGACAGCTCGCACTGCCAGACGCGCCGGCCGGTCTTCATGTCGAGGAAGTGGTAGTAGAAGCCCCGATGGCCGGTGGCGTCCGGCTCCTCGCCCTGGGGGCTGTCGCGGAAGAACCGCAGCGCGGCCAGCGTCCGCGCGGCGGCGTCGCGACGGGGGAGGAAGCCGCGCTCCGCGCCGACGACGTAGGCGGCGAGGCCGAGCCCGGTGGCGGCGATGCTGCACGGAGCACCTTCCCGCGAGCTGTCGGCGATCAGCCCGTTGTCCGGGTTCGCGGCTCGGAGGAAGTAGCCGACGGCGTCCTGCTGGAGTTTTTCGAGATCCTCCACGTTCGTGGCGGCTCGCTCACTGGCGCCGAACGGCCGAAGCGACCGGCATTGATTTGGCGCCGGAAACGAAATCGAGCAGAAGCATTCAATCCGGTTTGAAGGTCATCGCCACGCCGTTGATGCAATAGCGCAGGCCGGTCGGTGGAGGGCCGTCCGGGAACACGTGGCCGAGATGACTGCCGCAGCGGCCGCAATGCACCTCGGTACGCAGCATGTCGTAGCTGCGATCCTCCGTAGTCTCAACAGCGCCCGGTTCCGGATCGTTGAAGCTCGGCCAGCCGGTACCGCTCTCGAACTTCTTCTTCGACTTAAATAGCAGCTGCCCGCAACCGGCACAGGAGAATATGCCGGCGCGCTTCTCGTAGTTCAGCGCGCAGCTTCCCGGCATCTCGGTTCCGTGCTCGCGCATGGTGTGAAACTGCTCTGGGGTAAGCAGCTTCCGCCACTCTGCGTCGGTGTGCGTGACCGGATATGTCTTGGTGTCCATTGTATGGCTCCCCTATCACGTCGCCGGACAGTACGTGATCGGATAGCTCGGCGAGGTTCGGCGCGACCAAGATCAACCTGGCAGGTGCGCCCGCTTTGACGGTACAAAGAAGCTGATGCCTGCGCGTGTCCTAGTCGTCGGTCTCGACGCGGCCGAAGCCACCCTTCTCGAGCGTTGGGGTATGGAAGGTCGCCTTCCGACGATCGCGGCGGTCGCTACCGCAGGCTCTGTGTGGCGCCTCGGCACCCCGCTCGAGACGCTACCGGGTGCGATCTGGCCGGAGATCACGACCGGACGTTCGTGCGGCAAAGTCGCGCAATTCTTCCATCCCGACCAACTGCGGACCGGCGAAGGCCGGCTGCGTCCCGTCGGCCCCGACGAGATCGCGACGGAAGACTACTACTGGAGTGCTGCGAGCCGCGCCGGATGTCGGGTCGCAGTGATCAAGATCCAGGTCACACCGTCAGCTCCGCGGACTTGAATGGAGTCGAGATCCTCCAGTGGGGGACGCACGACCGCGTGTACTCACTTGCGACGCATCTTCCGGGTAACTACGCCGGTCTCCTCGCGAAGCACGGTCGCTATCCCGTCTTCTCGTGCGACACCTACGGCGTCCTGCGCGGCGGTGGAGAGCGTCTCCTCCGTGACCTCCTCGAAGGCGTGGAAAGGAAGAGAGCTCTGCTCCTCGATCTCCTCGAGAGCGAGGACTGGGACCTGTTTTCGTGCACGCTCAGCGAGTCGCACTGCGTTGGCCATCACTTCTGGCACCACCTCGATCCGTCCCACCCCGAGCACGACCCGCGAGCGCCCTCCGCCATGCGTGAGGCGATCGAGAGGGTCTACCGCGGGCTGGACGAGACCGTCGGCGCGCTGATTGATGCGGCCGGCGGTAGTTGCACGACCCTGATCGTCGCAAGCACGGCATGGGGCCGCTCGTCGGCGGCTACCTTCTGCTCTTGGAGGTGCTCGTTCGTCTCGGAATGGGCTCCGACGCAGGGACGGCGCGGGCGAGCGTGGTGCGGCGACTCCAGTACGCGCTCAAGAATCGGGTACCGATGGAATGGGTTCCCCTCGCGCAACGCGTCGCACGGATCGGGCCACTACGGCGCTTTCTCGAGCGCGCCGGATGCCCGGCCTTTCCGCTCGAGTCGCCCAGTACGCGTGCCGCGGCGCTCCCCGAACAACCGCGTGGGGGCGATCCGCCTGAACCTCAAAGGGCGTGAGCCTCACGGCTGCGTCGCGCCGGGGCGAGATGCGGAGGAGCTCGTCCGCGAGCTGCGCGGCGAGCTTCTCGCCCTCGAGCATCCCGAACGGGGCGAGCCGATCGTGGAGCGTATCACCACCGCGGACGAGGCCTTCGGTGCCGACCATCATCCCGATGTCCCGGATCTGCTCGTCGTCTTCCGACGCGACCTCGGTCCCCTCGAGGCGTGTCGCTCGCCCCGCATCGGGGTCGTGCGCGCACCCGTGCGGAATGCTCGCATCGAGCGGACTGGCGACCACACGAATCAGTCGCGGCTGTGGGCGGTCGGTTCCGGTGTCGCAGCCGGAAGTGCCGTGCTGCAGGCGAGCGTTCTCGACATTTCCCCCACGGTACTCGAGGTGCTCGGGGTGGCGCCCGCTGGAAGCGTCGATGGGCGGGCGCTCGACTTGAGGGGCGAACGACGGGTCCAGTCGCCCGGCGGGCCACTTCCCGCGGGCGCGCTGCCTCGCCAGTGAAGATCGCTCATGTGCTCGCCGGGAGTGCCGGCCCGGAGATCGCGAATGGCGTCAGGAAGTACGTCTACTTCATCGCTAGAGCCCTGGCGGACTTGGGCCTCGAGCCGGCCGTCTTTTGTCTGACCGATGAGCCCGTCCCCGCGATCCCTGGCGTCCGGGCTCGCAGCTTCCGCCCATCGTTGGTCCCTTTTCAGGTGCCGCGAGCGTTGTTCACCGAGATCGAGCGCTGGCGGCCGGACGTGCTGCATCTCCACTCACCGTACTTTCCGCCGAACGCCACGTTGGCGCGCTGGGCTCGCCGTTCTCGCATCCCGTACGTGGTCACTCCCCACGGGGCGTTGTCCCCTGGAGAAATCTGGCAGCGCTGGCACTTGAAGCTGCCATACAAGTTCCTCTTCGAGCTCCCGACGTTGAACGGCGCCGCCTTCGTTCAGGCGGTCGGGTCGATGGAGTATCTGGCGGATTACGGGGTCACCGCGCCCGTGCACCTCGCACCCTGCGGGATCGACGTCTCGACGGTGCCCGCCGATCTCGACCGCGGTCTGCTCGCGGCGCGGTATCCCGTGCTCCACGGGAAACGGGTCTTCCTCTTTCTCGGTCGGCTCGACATAGCGCAGAAGGGCCTCGATATGCTCCTCCAGGCCTTCACGGCCGCGCGCCTCGAGAGGGCGGCGCTCGTTCTCGCCGGCCCGGACTTCCGGCGAGGCCGACGCAGGATCGAGCGGCTCGTTCGCGACCTGCAGCCGCTCGCCCCGATCGTCCTCTTAGAGCCCGTCTACGGTAGAGAAAGGCTCGACGTCGTCGCTGGCGCGGATGTCTTCGTCAACACCGCGCGTTGGGAGGGGATGCCGATGGCGGTGCTCGAGGCGGCCGCCATGGCGATCCCGTGCCTTCTCACTCCTCCGGGAGATCCCCTCGGTCGACTCTCGAGCGTCGGCGCCGCCGTCTCGGTCGAGCCGGAAGTTGACGCCATCGCCACGGGTCTCCGCCGCATGCACGGAGCGAGTATCGCGGAACTCCGCCGGATGGGGGAGCGCGGTCGCGAGATCGTGGCTGCGGAGTTTCAGTGGCAGCACGGCGCTCGCATCCTCGCCGACGCCTACGCGAGATACGCGAAACAGGACGCCGGTGTGTCACCAGCGCCGCTTAGCCGCGCTGGAGAATGAGCGATGCGAGCGCCGCCCGAGGGTGATTCGATCGACTAGCTCGACACCCAAACTCGTCAAATCCGTTGGCACGATGCCGGCTTGCGAGTAGGCTCTCGATGCCGGGGTGGTGCGTGAATCGAAACCATGAACGCTCTAACGACGTCGCAGAATCGCGACCGGCGACGGTCGCAGGAGTCGTCGTTCTCGGACTCCTGAAGGCGCTTCAGCGTGCTCGCGTCGAGCCAGCGCCGCTTTGCCGGGCCGTGGGGCTCGAGATGGCATTGCTCGAGGAGCCCAACGCCCGGGTGTCTACGGGGTTGGTGACGCGCCTTCTGGCGCTCGCCGAGCAGCGTGCGCGCGATCCCTGGGTCGGGCTGCATGCCGGCGAGCACGACGAGCCGCGGAGCCCGCTGTACTACATGATCCAGTCGAGCGCGCGAGTCGCAGAGGGCCTGCAGCGCGCGCAACGCTCATCAGCGGGCTTCTGATCGATACGCTTCGGCTGACGGTGCGGATGGAGCGAGATCTCGTCAGCTTGGTGTTCAACCCCGGCGATCCGGTTTTCTCCGCGAGTCGACACGCGGTGGAATATCTCGTCATGGCGAGCGCGAATGCGATGCGCCATGCCGTTGGCGCAAGCTGTCGGCGCCGCGAGGTGCATTTCCGTCACCGTCGAGTTGGCAGCGTCGACGAGGCCGAGCGTGCTTTCGGGTGCCCCGTCCATTTCGGTCAAACCGATAACCGCGTGATCTTTCCCCGCTCCGCCCTTTGGTCCGTGCCGCGTTTTGCGAATCGCTCGGTTGCCGAACAGCTCGAGAAGTTTGCCGGCACGCTCGACGCGAGCATCGCGGCACGCGCGACGACTCGTGAGCGAGCCGAGCAGGCCGCTCGAGCGCTACTGGCTTCGGGTGTTCGTGGCAGCAGCGCCGGCGTCGCTCGGGAACTCGGAATGACGAGCCGGTCGCTCCAGCGAAAGCTCGCGGAAGAGGGCACCGGCTTCCGTGCCCTACGCGACGCGGTGCTTTGGGAGACCGTCGAAGTGGCGCTCTCCAATCCGTCGCTCAAGATCGAAGCGATCGCACTCGGAGTGGGCTTCTCCGACGTCGCGGCGTTCTCGAAGGCCTTCCGTCGCTGGAAAGGGTGCTCCCCGACGCGCTATCGAGAAACGCTCGGCAAGCGTGAGGGCTCCGAGCACTCTCGGAACTGAGGGCCATGCGTCAGCACCTCGAAGGCTCTGCAGGGAGGAACGATGGATCTAGGATTCAGGGATCGGTCGGTGATCGTCACCGGCGGCGCGTCGAACATCGGCCGGGGAGTCGTCCTCGCGTTCGCTGCCGAGGGCGCGCGAATTGCGATCGGTGACATCGACGTGGAGCAGGCCGAAGCAACTGCGGCTCTGGCGCGCGAGCGCGGAGCGGGTTCCGTGTCGGTCGTCAAAGCGGATGTCACCGATCTCGCCGACGTCACCCGGCTGGCGGATACCGTCCAGAAGATGCACGGAAGCATCGACGTGCTGGTCAACAACGCCGGCTGGGAGCGGCCGGCATACTTCGCTCAGCAAACGCCCGAGTACTGGCAGCGGGTCATCGCGATCAACCTCATGGGCACGATCCATTGCACGAAGGCGGTGATCGACCGGATGGTGCCGCAGCGCCACGGTGCGATCGTCTGCATCAGCTCCGACGCGAGCTTCGGCGAGCGGCGAAACGTCGTCTACGGCGCGGCGAAGGGCGGCGTGAACACCTTCGTGAAGGCGATCGCGAAGGAATACGGCCGGTACGGCATTCGCTGCAATGCGGTGGCTCCCGGCGTCGTCATTCCGGCCAGCCGTACCGACATCGGGTCGCAGAGTCTCTGGGCCGCGGAAGGAGCGGTGTTCACCGAAGCCCAAGTCGAGAAATCCAGAGCCGCCGTTCCGCTCGGCAAGTTGGGACGCGCCGAGGATATCGCCCACGCCGTTCTGTTCTTCAGCTCGGACGTGATGGCCGGACACGTCTCGGGCCAGATCATCAGCGTCAGCGGGGGCTACGCGACGCCTTGAGGACCCGGCCTTGCGGCTTTGACCGCGCGTTGAATTGTGGAGGTTTCCAGGTACCACGTTGGAGCGGGGCCAGCCGCTGCATCCCATCTATCAATACGGTTGCATCAGCTCCCCGACACACATAGGTGAGCGCAGATGATCGAGGAGGTGCCATGAAACACGGGCTGGTGATGTTCCCGACCGACTATTCGATCCGACCTGAAGAGCTCGCCCGCGCCGCCGAGGAGCGCGGCTTCGACCCTGTTCTTCCCCGAGCACACGCACATCCCAGCATCGCGCCGCACGCCGTATCCAGCGGGTGGCGACCTGCCGAAGGAATACTTCCACAGCCACGATCCGTTCGTGGCGCTCTCGATGGCGGCGGCCGTGACGAAGAGGATCAAGCTCGCAACCGGCATCTGCCTCGTCATCGAGCGCGATCCGATCGTTCTTGCCAAGGAAGTCGCAGCCTCGACCTCTCTCTGGAGGCCGCGCCATCCTCGGAATCGGCGGCGGCTGGAACGTCGAGGAGATGGAGAACCACGGCACGGCGTTCAAAACGCGGTGGAAGCTGCTCCGCGAGCGCGTCGAGGCAATGAAGGCGATCTGGCAGAACGAGGCGGGCTCGTACCGGGGGGAATTGACGCGAATTTGATCGATCTGGTCCTATCCGAAGCCCGCGCAGAAGCCGCACCCGCCGATCCTGCTCGGCGGCCACGGCGAGATGGCCCTGAAGCGTGTCGTCGCATACTGCGATGGCTGGCTGCCGATCTCGATGATGGCCGGCGACCTGAAGAAGCAGATCGGCGAGCTGCACCGGCTGGCCCGCGAGAAGGGCCGCGATCCGAAGTCGATCTCCATCTCTGTCTTCTGGTCGCAACCCGACCGCCAGGCGATCGACGCTTACGGCGAGATGGGAGCGGAGCGGGTGATCTTGCGCTGCCGTCGGAGAGCCCGGAAAAGGTTCTGCCGATTCTCGACGGCTACGCGAAACTCATCCGTTAGACCGATGGCGGTTGGGCTTGAAAGCAAGCCCAACCCGGGCCTTGCTCTCGCTTCCGCAGCTCGCCGAGCGCGCGGCCTGACCTCGCAAGAGCAGCGATGCTCAGGTCTGCAGCGGCAGCACAATTTCCGCGAGCCAATCGAGGTCCGCGCGCCAGTCCGGCGCCTCGCTGAGCGAGCGCAGCACGAACTTGCTGATCCCCCGTGAGAGTGTGCCTCGAGCAGGGTTAGCAGCGCCGGACGGCCGATCGGGAGAATCTGCGTACAGGTCGCGGTCGGCACGCCGCTGTCGCAGCGCTTCGACCGCGGCCGCCGGCGGTTCGGTTCGGGAGTACGGAATGCTGATGCCGAAATGCTCGGGGTCGATCGTGCGGCCGAGCTCGGACGCCCGCGCGAGGATCGTCGCACGGCCGCGGCCGGCTTCGAGCGGGGTCGCCGCCGCGGTCAGCCAGCCGTCCGCGCCGCGTGCGACCCGTTCGAGCGCCGCCGGGCCGAGGCCGCCGAGCCACACCTCGAGCGGCTGCTGGATCGGCAGCGGCTGCAGCCGAGCGCGTCGAAACGATACGGACCGATGACTCGCCGTGACCGTCTCACCCGCCCACCAGCGCCGCAGCAGCGCGAGAATCTCATCCATCGCCTGCCCGCGGTCGCCGGTCGGATGACCGAGCGCCGCGCGTTCCGCGGGCTGCCCGAGACCCGGCACGAACGACAGCAGCAGTCGCCCGCCGCTCATTCGATCGAGTTGCGCGAGCTGGCGCGCGAGCAACCACGGGTTGCGACCGAGCGGCACCACGTTGGCGCCGAGCTTCAGCCGGCGGGTACGGCCGGCGGCGAAGGCGAGACTGAACAACGGATCGCCGAGCGGCCCGAGCGGGACATCGGACAGCCACAGGGTATCGAAGCCGAGCTGCTCGCAGGCCGAGACATAGTCGGGGAACACGTTTTCGTGGAACGCGAGGCTCGGGGGTGTGACGGC
>CAVQEA010000004.1:0-64744 GCA_963711395.1 uncultured delta proteobacterium
CGCCGACTGGTGATGCTTCATTCCATCCGGCCGCGCCTTCGCATCCCCGGCGATCATTGGGAACCTTCTGAGAGGTCGCATGATTCGCTGGTTCTCTCGTACACGCGTAGATCTCCATTGCGATACGCCTCGCGAAAGCAGGGGAGCGCGCGCCACGGAGGCGCTCCCGCCGCATCGGCGCGAGCGACGACGACCGCCGGCGCCGAGCTCGATGAATCGCTTCGCCGCCGCAGACCCGTCGAGGGGCGCGTAGGCTTCATGCAGGCGGCTGCGGATCGCTTCGAACTCCTCGGGCGAAGCCCCGAGCATGAAGGCATTGCGGCGGTGCTCCGCTTCGATCATGGGCTGGCGCAGGAAGAAGTCGAAGGTCCGTGGATGGTCTTCCGGGTCGAGCGCCACCGGCGAGCCCGGAGGTGCGTTCTGGTTGATCCACCTCGCTACCTCTACCAGCGCAGGCGGCACGGGCCGGAACAACCACCCTTCGAGCGTCACCCCGATCAGCGCATAAGGAAGCGCTGCCGCGCAGATCGCCACGCCCCCCCATCGCAGCAGGGGAAACCGCGCCTCGGTGAACCAGGCCTCTGCGGCGAACGGGATGAGCAACGACCACACGAGTAGCATCGGCCGGAGCCCGAGGTTGTTGTCCATGCCGATTGGCGGCCGGAACGCGACGAGGAACACGAGCACGGCGAGGGCCGCGGCCGCGTGCCCGCGCGCGAGATCGTCCCATTGGCCCGTCGCGCATACGCCGCACCAGACTGAGCGCGCCGAGTACGCCGACTATGCCGAACTGGAAGAGCAGGAGTGCGGGCGTGTCGAGCACCCGCGTCCATTGGTGATCGCCGAGGAGGGACGTGAAGAGCGCCCCGTTGCGGAGCGTGCCGACGGAAGAGACATGCAAGATGAGCGGCGCGACATGTTGCTCGACGCTCGCCCTGAGGGTCAGCAGAATGGGCGCCGCCAGCACCAGCGCCGTCGCCCCGGTCCGGACCCAGCGTACCGTGGCGGGCGACCGCCAAAGAGGCCAGCCGTGGTGCCACTGGTCGGCGAGCACCAGCGCCCCGACCGCGACCGCCGTCGCCAGCAGCACGTACGCGGAAAGTCCGGGGAGCGATGCGAGCAGGAACGCCGCGACGAACACAGGCGGGCGGTCGATCTCGTTGCGCAGCCCGTGGAGGCAGAGCAGCGAGACGAGGACCGCTGCGACATAGTGCGGCGCCCACAGCAACGCGAGGTATGGCGCGTTGAACTGGCGTTCGAAAACGGGAATCCACGAATGGAGGTGCACCGACGGGATCAGCAGCCGCAGCCCCCCGATCCCGGGCGGAAGCGGCCACTTCGCGACGAGCGTGTGCACGATGTCGGCCGACCAGACCATGAGATCGAATCCAGCGAGGAACACACCTCCGGCAGCGGCAGCGAAGGCTTTGGCGGCGTCGCCACCCAACCGCCGCCGCGACACCGAGAAGAGCACGAGCGGATAGGCGGCGGCGGTGAGCAAGGTGAGCCCGAGCAGGATGGGGAACACGTCGACGGGCCGCCCGGCCGCACGATGGATCGCCGCCGCGAGAAGATGGAAGGCATAGTGGTAGCGAGCGCCTTTGTGGGCGAGCAGGTAGGGATTCGTCGGCGGCAGCGAGCCCGCGGTGTCGAGCGTGCTCGTCATCATCAGGTGCAAGTACCAGTCGCTGAGCCCCATGACGTGTATGCCGTCGGCCCGCGTCCGGCCGTACGGATAGAAGGGGATTGCGACGAGCAGCGCGAAGGTGGCCGCGAGCAGCAAGAGCGCTGTGAACCGGGGGGGAAACGAGCGCCGCGCGGCCGGCTCGCGCGGCCCTGTGGCGACGAGGACTAAGGCTGCACAGATCGGCGCGGCCAAGATCGAGGAGCGCGACAACCCGATCGTCGCTCCCGCTATCCACAGCGCGGTCGCCGAGACCGCGACGCCTCCGAAGGAAGCCGCAAGGGCATCCGCGCGATCGGCCTGCGAGTCGCCGCCGACCAACGCGTAGGCCGTTGCCCAGCCGGGGAGAACCACGAGAGCGACGAGCGCGCCGCATAAGGAAATCAAACCGGCTGGCGTGAAGCAGGCCGAAACACTCGCCGCACCAAGGGCAGTGACGGCGGCCATGCGCGTGGCGCGATTCAACGGTCGGGTTCCGCCGATCGCTCTCTCATACCCGCCAGACCGGGGGAGCCGCGACGTCCTCGAGTAGCACGCGGCTCCGCGTAAACAACGCCGGCTGTCGAGTCAACTCGGGACTCGAAGCGTCGGCTCTTCGATCGGCCGGCCGCCTTCCACCCACCGCAGAGCGGAGAGTGCTCCCGAACGTGGAGCACCTACGTTCAGGGCGCCGTCCCGACGAGCGGCGCATAGAGCTCGACCAACTCGGCCGCGACCCGATCGGGTGCAAAGCGGCGCACGAACTGCACGCTCTGCTCGGCGTCTCGCGCGAATCCGCCGGTGACGATCTGCTGAAGCGCCGCCGCCAGGGCAGGCGGATTCGCTGGCGGCACGACGAGGCCCACTCCCGCGCCGGGCAGCCAGCCCGCCACGCCGGTCGTCTCGGTCACGACGAACGGCGTCCCGACCGCTGCGGCCTCCACGCATACGCGGTTCATCGATTCGAGTCGCGACGGCACGGCGAGCACGTCCGCCCCGGAGAGGAGATCCAAGGCTTCGGCGGGAGGCACCTTGCCGATGAAGCTCACGCGTCCCTCCACGCCGCACCGGCGCGCGAGCGCCGCGAGCGAAGAGGCGACATCGCCGAACGGCCGAACCGACAACGAAGGGCCGGCGACCAGCAGGTGCGCGTTCGGCACGGAAGGTAGAGCTTCCACCAGCACGTCGATCGCCTTGAACGGGTGCAGCCGCCCGAGCGCGAGGACGACGGGACTTCCGCCGGTCCGATAGCGCTCCGCGAGCGCCTCACGCGCGGCGCGGCGGCGTTCGCGGTGTGTCGCCCACGGCTCGTCGAGCCAGTCGATCGCGCGCCAGGCGACGTTCAGAGGAATCGCTCGCCTCGGGATCTGCGGCCATTCGCGCTGCACGAGCTCGAGCACGAGGGGGGAGATCGCGCGGATCACGTGCGTGCGTCGCATCGTCCAGTCGACCAGAGCGCGCGGAACGGCGTAGCGGCGAAAGCCGTACGAGGCCTCGGGCAGGACGAGCACGTCCTCGCCCATCGGCGAGATCGACAACCGGCCCTTCCATCCGCTCCACCCGATCGCCAGCGCCGCCGCGGTGCCGGTCGGGTAAGCGATCTCGATGTGCAGCACGTCGATGGACGTTGCATGGTGACGAAGCCAGCTGGCGAGCGTCGCCGCGTAGGCGAGCAGGCGCGGGGTGCGAAGCAGCGGCGCCGCGAGCGCTCCGGCACGCTCCCACATGGGAGAAAGTGGTAGCGGCCGAACCCACGAGTCCGCCGGTCCTGCCGGTGTCGTGATGCCCAGGCATTCAAACGAGTGGCCGAGCGCCGCGAACGCCGCGGCGAGGTCCCGATAGATGAGCGCGCCGAGCGCCCCCGGGCCGAGCTCGGGCATGAACATGGCGATGCGCACTAGAGTGCCCGCTCCGTCACGAGAGCCAGGCGAGCATCCAGCTGCGCCCCGGAATCCGCGAGCGGCGGATGAGCTCGATCTCCTCGGCGCCGAACAACCCGAGCACGCGTGCGGCAGCGATGAACACGATGGCGCCGCTTGCCGTGAGGGCTACCGTCTCGAGTGGTGAGCCGCGCGACACGAAGCGTCCGGCGATGAGCGCTACACCCATCACGGCCGCTACCAGCGCTGTCCGCGAGGTGAAGCGCCATGGGAAGCGCACACCGTAGATGTGCCGCGAGACGAAGTAGCCGATCAGGACGGAGCCGAGTCGAGCCGAGCCGAGCACGGTGACCCCCGCGAGCAGCCCGAGGTGCCGAGCAGTCCACAAGAAGACGGGGGCCGCCAGCACGAGCAGTGCCTGAGCACAGAGCACCGGTCGGTAGCGCTCGTCGATCGACAGCACGATGTTGCCCAGGTTGAAGGCCGTCTCCGTGAAGAGAAAGACGACCAGCACGCGCGCGACTGGCACCGCGGGCTCGAAGGCCCGTCCGTAGAGCAGCGGAATGAAGTCGGGCAACATCACCTCCAGGCCGACCGCCGCGGGGAATAGCAGCGCAACCTGCACTTTGCTCACGGCGGAGAACGCTCGTCGCAGTTGATCGGCATCTCCGGCCACGCGCAGGCGGGCGAACATCGGGCGGTAGACGCCGCGGAATCCCGAGACCACCATCACCACCACCATGAGCGCTACGTAATATCCGACTGAGAACAGGGCGACCCCGTTGGTGTCGCCGAGAGCGGCCCCGAGAACCGTCCGCGAGAAGTCGGGGCCGCTGAAGTAGAGCGACAGCTCATAGACGTAGGTGAAGATCGCGAAGGTCCAGAACGGCCGGTCTCGCCAGAGATGGGGCGGAGGGGCGACCGGGCGGATCGGGATCACGGCGAGGGCGCGCGCAAGTGGCCAGAGCCCGGTAACGGTCAGCAGAGCCGCGGCAAGAGCCAGCGCGCCAATCACTCCACCGATGCCGTATCCGAAGAAGAGCGCCAGGCCGATAAACAACGGCTCGCAGATCGACTGGACGAGCGTCAGCAGGTTCACGGCGAGCTGGCCGAGGTTGGAGTGCAAGCCCTCGATCACGAGCTCGAAAAGTGCCCGGCCGATCACGAGCGCAGACAGCACGTGGATGTAAACGGCGCCGTGCTCGCCGAGCAGCAGCCGAGTCGCCAGCGGCTCGGCGAACAGGTTCGCCGGCACGAGCACCGTCGCCAGCAGCGCCACGCGCAGCCCGCCGGCTTCGCGCAGAAACGCAATCACTGTCGTGCGTCCGCCGGCGGCTTCGCGCTCCGGCAGGAACTTGGAAAGGCTGGTCGGAATGCCGAGGCTCGAGTAGAAGAGTATGGTATTCGAGAGCCCAAGCACGATGTCGTAGGCCGCCGAACCGAGGCCGAAGCCCCGGCGTACCAGGATCGAGGTCAGCGCGTTCAGGAGCGTGACCAGCGGCAGCAGCAGCGCATTCCATGCGATCGATCGCGCGACGCGGTCGAAGAGCGTGGGCCCGGTTGCGGTCGCGGGTGGATCTTGTTCCGGGTCGGGCTTCACGAAGGACGTAGGGCTGGCTTCCGTATTTTCGCCGCTGCGTCCTCCGATCATCGGCGGAGCAGATCCGGTAGCTTCTCGGAAATGCACTGCGCCCAGATCGAATTCAGCTTGCCGTTCGGATGGCCCTCGCCGGGAATCCGGTTGTCCTCGGTGAGCGGCTGCACGCAATCGACATACGGGATCCGCCTGCTGCCGAAAGTAGTCGAGATATTCCTTCTGTCCTCTCCCGTCCAGCGCGATGAGGAAGACCACAGCGAACGGCGTCGAACGGCGGCGCGCGAGGTCGGCCATTTCGGCGATCAGACGCTTCGTCGCCTCCGCGCCCTGTGCGGCGCGCCCGTAGGTCAGCAGATGCATGTACGCGTCCTCGGCCATGCGCACGGTGACGAAGCGGTCGGCGAGCGGCCATATCGAGAAGGCCTCGGGAGCATGCCGTTCGAGCGTTTCGCCTGCGCCGAGCGTGACGTAGGGTGGCGCGACGTGGCCGCGCTTCGAGTTGAGCGCGAGGCCACGCAACCAGTCGTACGTCGCGACGTTACGAGACTCGTGTTGACTGATGAAGCCGTACAACACCAAGCGTGGCGGCGGGCTTTCGTCGAGGACCCGCTCCATTCGGAGCAGCGACTGGAAGGTGCCGTACGCAGCCGTTCCGAAGTTGACGATGCGCAGTTCGGGATGGGTCTGTTGGAGCTTCCAGCCGAAGGTGTCGGCATCGGATAGTCCGTAGCCGTTGGTGACCGAGCAGCCGATGAGAACCACGGGCCCGGAGCCGTCGCTGCGAGAACCACCGGTCGCGCGGCTGTGATCCGCGAGGATCGTCACTTCGCGCGGAGAAAGACCGGGGAGGTGGGGGGGAAGCAAGTAGTGGCCCGGCTTGTTGATCCACCCGAATACGGGGTCCGGCTCGTGAAGCGCGGGCTCATGGTGCGGATTCTCGACGTATCGCCACGGTCGCCGGCCGAGCAGCCGTGGCCCGATCTCCGCGACTGCGGACAAGGCAACCAGCCACGTGGCGACTACCGCAAGGACGACACTCGGACGATGCGTCGGTTCGGCCGGGCGCTCGGAACCTCGACGTTGGATTTTGTCCATCGCGTCGGACATAGCGAGCGACATATAGGAGGCGTGGTTTGAATGAAACGGTCTGCTGGACGCGACAGCTAGGAAGACTGCTCGTTCGCGAAAGTCGGCAATCCCTGATGTCGCGCCACGTCCTTCGTCGAGATCGTCAGTCGATTGATCCAGCACATGAATGGGCGCTCTACCACGGGCTTGAAGCCCGAATTGACCAAGATCCGGCGCATCTCGGCTGCCGAGATCCCAAACACTTCGCCTGGCTTCATGCCGCGCTCGGTCTGGTCCTCGTCCCAAGGCTTGCGGAGCAAGTGCCATACGCGGGAGATCCCGGGCGGGATCATGGTTGTGATGAGACGGCCGTCATCCCGCAAGATCCGATGCGCCTCCTTGAGGACGTCGACCCGGTTGGGAATGTGGTTGAGCGCCGCGATGATGGTGATGGTGTCGAATGCGGCGTCCTCGAAGGGCAGCTCGGCGCTATCGTCGACGATGCGGTCCACGTCGCCCCAGTCAAACACGTCCACGCCGACGCCGTTTCCATACTGCCGGACGAGGCGATTCGTGCCGCAGCCGATGTCCAGCAGGTGGCCACGAACGTGCGGGATGACCGTGCGAATCCGCCAGTCGGCGAGGGCCGCGGCCAGCTTGTCTGGCATGGAGTGATGAACCCTCCTTGGTGTCCGGTGATGGCGGAGGGTACGGGTGGTCAAGAGGAGGGTCAAGGCCCGCCGTGCGTCGTGTCCGGTCGTGGCTCACGCGCGCGTTTGGGTCAACGACGAAGTCGTAGGCGGTGACCGGGAGAAAGAAGTTGTGCCGAGCATGTCGCTGGCAGGCTCTGAGCATCGGAGCAGGCTCAATGCCATCAACGTTCCGCGCACGGGACGAGAACCCGCCGATTTCGCCACTCTTTGACGGAAGTCGTCGAAGGACATCGACTTGACGGGATTGTCCGAATCCGGCATTCCAGCGATCACGCGTACGGGATTGTCTTGAGTCCGAGTCAGCGAGTCGCGGCCGACGCGCGCACGCTCGGAATACACGGCCGTCCGCCGTGGTGTACAGCGGACTAGGATGAACATTCTCGGTATCTCCGCCTTCTACCACGATAGCGCGGCGTGCCTACTGCAAGACGGAGAGATTGTCGCCGCAGCGCAAGAGGAACGTTTCACGCGCAAGAAGTTCGACGCCGAATTTCCCGTGCGTGCGGTGCGCTACTGCCTCGAAGAAGGGGGGCTCTCGGCCGACGAGCTCGACTACGTCGGATTCTACGAGAAGCCTCTGATCAAATTCGAGCGGTTGCTCGAGACATACCTGGCGTTCGCCCCGCAAGGATACGCTTCGTTCGCCAAAGCGTTGCCCCAGTGGCTCGGGAAGAAGCTGTGGTTGCCGAGAGAGATGGACCGGCAGCTCGCGCTTCGCAAGCGTCGCCGCTACGTCTTCGCTCGTCACCATGAATCGCACGCGGCTGCGGCCTTCTTCCCTTCACCCTTCGAAGAGGCTGCGGTCGTCACCTTGGATGGTGTCGGCGAGTGGTCGACCACGACTTACGGTCACGGCCAGGGCAACCGCGTCTCGCTCCTGCAGGAGATCCGCTTTCCTCACTCCCTCGGGCTGCTCTACTCCGCGTTCACCTACTACACCGGCTTCGAGGTCAACGCCGGCGAGTACAAGCTCATGGGGCTCGCTCCGTACGGGAAGCCGGTCTACCGCGATGCCATCCTCGAGCACCTCATCGACGTGAGGGAGGACGGCTCGTTCTGGATGGACATGTCGTACTTCAACTACGCGGCCGGGCTGACGATGACCTCGGAGAAGTTTCATCGACTGTTCGGCGGCCCCCCGCGGCAGGAGGAAGCTCCCATCACCGAGCGGCACATGGATCTGGCGGCGTCGATTCAGGTCGTGACCGAAGAGATCATGTTGAAGATCGCGCGGCACGCTCGAGCTCGCACCGGATCCAAGAACTTGTGCCTGTCGGGAGGCGTGGCGCTCAACTGCGTGGCGAACGGCCGGATCCTGCGCGAAAGCGGCTTCGACGAGGTTTGGATTCAGCCGGCGGCGGGAGATGCGGGCAGCGCGCTCGGGGTGGCGTTGTTCATCTGGCATCAATTGCTCGGGAAGCCACGGACGCCGCGGCTCGAAGACTCGCAGCACGGCTCGCTGCTCGGCCCCCGTTTCGGGGAACAGAGCATCCGCGGCTTCCTCGACGGCGTAGGTTCTACCTATGAATGGCTCGATTCGGACGCCGTGGTCGACCGCACCGCGCGGCTGATGGCGGAAGGGAAGATCGTCGGATGGTTCGAGGGGCGCAGCGAGTACGGTCCGCGCGCGCTCGGGTGCCGCAGCATTCTCGGCGATCCGCGCAACCGTGACATGCAGACCGCGATGAACCTGAAGATCAAGTTCCGCGAATCATTCCGCCCGTTCGCCCCGGCGGTGCTCCGTGAGCACGTGAGCGACTACTTCGCCATGGACTCGGATCGCGACACCCCCTACATGCTCCTGGTCGCGCCCGTGAAGGATGAGCAGCGGCTGCCGCTCGACGAGGCGCAACGATCCCTCAAGGGGATCGATCTGCTGAAGGCGCCGCGCTCGACGATTCCGGCCGTCACGCACGTGGACTACTCTGCACGAATCCAGACCGTGGACGCCCGCCACGGACGCTTCCGCAAGCTGCTCGAACGCTTCCGCGAGCTGACCGGCTGCCCGGTCGCGGTGAACACCAGCTTCAACTTGAGCTGGGAGCCGATCGTCAACCAGCCGAGCGAGGCGTATCGCACGTTCATGTCTTCCGACATCGACGCGCTCGTGCTGGAGAACGCTCTGCTCCTCAAGGAGCGGCAACCCGCGAATCTCAAGGCGCGCCGCAATGGTGGCCCGGTCGGCGAGGTCGATCCGGCGCTCATGAGCGCGTGGTGCTGCCCGGCTTGCGAGGGCAGCCTCACCGGCTCCGCCGGCGGCGCCCTGTGCGAGCGGTGCGGCCGGCTCTTTCCGCGCACCGACGGGATCTATCAGCTCTTCTGGCCGCACGAGGCAGCGGAGGGCGACGTCACCGAGATCGTCAAGGCGTTCTATGAAGAGCATCCGTTTCCCAACTACGACGAGCACGAGTCGCTGCGCTCGCTGGTCGCCAAGTCGCGCAGCGGCCTCTATGCGAAGCTTCTCGGCGAGCAGCTCGCGGACAACTGCGACGTTCTCGAAGTCGGCTGCGGCACCGGGCAGCTCTCGAACTTCCTGGGGATCACCTGCCGCAGCGTCACCGGCACCGACCTGTGTCTGAACTCATTGCGCATGGCGGAAGACTTCCGCAGCCGCCACAGTCTGTCGCGCGTGCGGTTTCTGCAAATGAACCTGTTTCGCCCTGCGCTCAAACCGGAGCAGTTCGACGTCGTCCTCTGCAATGGCGTGTTGCACCACACGACGGATCCCTACGGCGGGTTTCGAACGATCGCTCGCTTGTTGCGCCCCGGCGGCCTGATCGTCGTCGGCCTCTACAATCGCTACGGTCGCTGGATGCTCGCCACGCGCCGGCGCATCTTCCAGATCACGGGTGGCCGCTTTCAATGGCTCGATCCGTATCTCCGCGGCACGCGGATGAGCGGAGGGAAGCGCAGTTCCTGGTTCGCCGATCAATACCAGCACCCTCACGAGTCGACGCACACCATGGGGGAAATCTTGGGCTGGTTTGCCAAGAGCGGCTTCGAGTTCGTGCACAGTGTGCCGGGCATGAAGCCGTGGCAGGGGTTCGAGGAAAGCGAGGACCTGCTTGCCGCGGTTCCTCCCGGTGGGCGGTTCGAGCGCGCACTGACGCAAGCGAAGATGATCGTCACAGGCTCGCGCGAAGGCGGCTTCTTCATCATGATCGGGCGCAAGCGAGACGCGCGATGATCACTCCGCAGTGGCGCCCTTCGGAGAATCAACTGCGGCAGTTCGCCGGGATTTGCCTGCTCGGATTCCCGGCGCTGGGGTTGGTCATGTGGAGGTCGAGCGGCTCGGCGTGGCCATTCATCGTATTGGCGACGATCGGCATCCTCGTATGCTTGATCGGTCTGGTGCGACCGAGGGCTGTCTATCCCGTGTACGTAGCCCTATTGGCGGTATCCCTGCCGATCGGTTGGGTAGTTTCGGGCATCTTGCTGCGCGTGGTGTTCTTCGGCGTCATCACCCCGATCGGCCTGCTGTTTCATCTCTTCGGGCGTGATCCGTTGGCTCTCCGCCGCCCGGCTGGAGCTTCGTATTGGCGTGACCACGACTCACCGGCGGATGCCGACTATTTCCGCCAAGCCTGAACCGGACGAGTCGGGGAAGGGGGTCTAGAAATGGTTTCCTCGCATGACGACAACGCGTCCCAAGCCGAGAAGTTCAGTCGCCAGGCGTCGTTGGAGCGCCCCGGGTTCGTGAGCGAATATCTCCATCTGATGCGCACGACGCGCAAGTGGTGGCTTCTGCCGCTGATCGTGCTCTTGCTCGGCCTCGGCGGGCTGATGGTTCTCTCCAGCACGGCGGCGGCGCCTTTCATTTACACGCTCTTCTAGAGAGACGCTTCATTGACGCGCGATAGGATTTCATTCCCGATCGCTGCAATGGACTCACCGGCATGCGTCTGCTCATCGTGACGGACGCATTTCCGCCGGGCTGTGGCGGCAGCGGCTGGAGCGCGTTTCACCTCGCGCGAGCGCTGCTTCGGCGCGGGCACGATGTGCGAGTCGTCGAGCCGCGGCCGGGGCGCCGCGAAGTGCGGGAACGGCGGTTCGAGGACATCGAAGTCAGCAACTTCGGCTACTACTTCCGCGACGTTCCGTATTTGCGAAGCGTACTTCGCGACGAAATACTGTCGCGCCGTCTGCGCGAGTATCTGGAGCGTGATCTCGAAACGCGGCCGGTCGACCTCGTGCACGCCCAGCACGTGTTGTCAGCCGGGCCCTCGGTCGCCGCGGCCAGGGCGGTTGGCGTACCCGTCGTCGTCACGGTACGCGATCACTGGCCGCGATGTTACTTCACCACGGCTCACGTCGACGGCGAGAGCTGCCCGGACTGCAGCCTTCCGAAAATGCTGCGCTGCATGAGGGAGAAGAGTCCTCGAGGGTATGTGGCCGGCGTTCCGATGATTCCCTACATGCGACGAAGCGTGCGGCGAAGACAGGCCGTGCTGCGCCGCGCGGATGCGGTAGTGGCCGTGAGTGGCTACATTGCCGACCGAGTCGTTCGGCCGATCGTCGGCGATGGCAAGACCCACGTGATCCCCAACTCCGTGGACCTCTCGGCAGTTCTTCGCCTCGCCGAGGAGCCGCCCCAAACCGAGCTGCCCGCGCGTTTTCTGCTTTTCGTGGGCAAGCTGAATGCCCTCAAGGGGGCCATGTTTGCGCTGGACGTGCTGGCATGCCTGCGCCATCGAATGCCGCTGGTCATGGTTGGCGAAGGCGTGGACCGACAGGGAATCGAACGACGCGCCGCGGAGCAGCGGTTGGACGTGCGATTGGTTCCCTGGGTCGACAATGCGGAAGTCCTACGCATCATGCGGCGCGCGGCCGTGATCCTCGTTCCGTCCCTCTGGCCCGAGCCTCTGAGCCGCACGGTCACCGAGGCCATGGCAGCCGGCGTTCCCATCGCAGCAACGGACCGCGGAGGCATCCACGATCAGCTCGTCCACGGCGAATCCGGGCTGGTTTTGCCGCCCGACGCGAAACTGTTCGCCGCAGCGGTCGATCGGCTTCTCGAGGATCCGTCAACCGCCCGGCGATTGGCTGTCGCCGCCCGCATGCGAATCGAGGCGGCCTTCGACCATTCCGTGGTGCTTCCGAAGCTCGAGTCGGTGTACCAGAGCCTGCTCGAAATGCGGCAGGCCGGTGGCCAATCGAGGGTCTTTGCAAGCAGCCTCCGATAACAACTTCGACACGTTCACGAGTGGAAAGCGTCCGCCGAAGTCTCGGCCGGCAGCGCGCAGCGCAGGAGCTCTATTCCTCTGTTTCCTCGGCGTGTATCTGCTTTCGACCGGGGGACGTTTGACGAGCACGGATGCCGTCATCACTTTCGATCTCACCAAGAGCCTCGTCGAGCGCCATTCGATCGCTTTGAGTGACACCATCATCGGCCACGGGAGAAACCGCGGCGCGGACGGCCGATTCTATTCCCAGCACGGAATTGGCGCGTCGCTCTACGGGGTTCCCTTCTTCTACGCGGCGAAGCTCGTCGAAAACTACCTGGGCGGCCGTCTACCAAAAGAAGATTTGCTGACGAAGGCGTTCGTCGATACCGGGAGCGCCGTGGCGGGTGCCGCCGTGGTGGCGCTCTTCTATCTTTTTGCCTGGCACGTCATCGGCAATGCCCGCGCAGCTGCTCTTGCCGCAGCCTGCTTGGGCTTGGGAACCGCGCTGTGGCCGTATTCGCAGTCCGGGTTCAACCAGCCGCTCGCCACGCTGCTGCTGGTCGCGGCGGTCTTCATGGCATGGACGGCGTCACGATATGGTGAAGACAGGAAGCTCTTAGGAGCTGGGGGCCTGGTCGGCGCGGCATGGTTGACGCGTCACGAGATGCTACTCTCTGCCATCCCGCTCATCCTCTGGATCCTTGCAATTTCGCGGCGCGATCGGTGCCGCGCGTTGCGCCGAGTACTCTGGTTCGCGCCGGGTATCCTGCTCGCGGGCATCTTCTGGGGTTGTTACAATCGCCTTCGCTTCGGCCAATGGTCCGAGGTCGGCTACACGCCAGTCTTCGACTTCAGTGGCTATGCCGGATTGCTCTTCTCGCCTGGGGCGTCCGTCTTCATCTACTCACCGATTGTCTTCGTGGCCATGTTCGGTTGGCGTCGTCTTGTGCGCCATGATCTCCCCACGGCTTGCCTCGTCGGCAGTGAGATCCTCGTGTTTTTTGCGTTTTACGGAGCAATGGAGGATTGGTTCGGCGGACGGTCATATGGGGCTCGCTATCTGGTTCCGCTCCTCCCGCTCGCTTGCCTCCCCTTGGCGGCGCTCTTCGCGCGTCGCCATGGCCCGGTCGGCCGGTCGGTGCTCATCGTCACCGTCGTCATCAGCGTAGTCGCGCAGCTTCCGGGCGTCCTCGTCGACTACGCCACAATACGCGAAGCATATGGCCACAGGCACCCCGGAGCGGGCGTTCGTACCGGCCACTACTCTTGGAATGCGTCCTCGCTCGTGCTGAATGCGACCGCCGCCGCAGAGTTGGTCCCCAAGAACATCAGAGCCCTCGTCTCGGGGCAGGGGCTGCCTAAATCCGGCGACGGCGGTGGTACTCTCGAAATGCTAGACGACAGCCTGGATTTCTGGTGGCTCCATCTTCATTGGCTGCGGATCCTGCCGCCCCGCTTGATCGCCATTCTCGTCGCGCTTCTCTGTGCCCTTACCATTGCATCGGGCTGGCTCTTTTGGCGAAGCGTCAGTGCCTTGGACGACGATGCGGGCATGGAAGCTCGAGCATGAGCGCAAGAGCCGTCTTCGTCATCCTTGGCTCATGTTTTCTGCTGGCGTACACGACCGGGTTGATCCTTCTGGCCAAGGCCGACGGCCGGATACTGAGGGGAGACTCTGTTTACTACTATGTGTATCTCAGGTCCGTGCTCCACGACCATGATCTTCGATTCGCGAACGACTTTGGCGGAATCGTACGGCCGGTCAAATCCCCCCGAAGGGAGGGTCCCCCATTCGCGCGGCCGGGATACACCCCGAATCCCATGTCTCTGGGTCCGGCGTTGATCTGGGCACCAATGCACCTACTGGTTGCCGCATTGGTTTTTCTTGCCGAGAGCGTCGGATTTCACTACCCGCTCGATGGATTCGGAGGATTGTTTCAGGCGGCGGCAGGCTGGACGGGAGTCCTCGCGGCCACGATGGGTGCCTATTTCACCTATCTCCTCTGCGCCCGCCGCTATGAACGCGAGGTGGCGCTCGCGGCGACGATCACAGTGTGGCTCGCCTCGAGTGCCATCTACTATACAGTGATTTCCCCGACCTATTCGCATGCGTGCTCGATGTTAGTGGTCTCCGGTTTCTTCTACTTGTGGGCGGCGGGGCTTGGGAACATGTCCTGGCCCCGATTCGCGAGCTTGGGTGCTCTAGGAGGAGTCTGTGCATTGGTGCGGTTTCAGGACGCCGTGCTGGTGGTGGCCCCGTTGCTGGAAGCCGCCTCGCATTTCGGGAAAGAACGAAGCGCGAAGGCGTTCCGGGTGGCGACTAGCCGAGCCGCGATCTGCATTGCGGCCGCCGCGGTTGTTTTCAGCCCACAGTGTCTAGCCTGGGCGGTGATATACGGGCGACCGTTTCTCGTTCCCCAAGGGACCGCCTTCATGCAATGGAACGCGCCGTACGTGTGGCCGGTGCTGTTCTCGGACTGGCGCGGACTGTTCACGGTCACGCCGATCATTGCGGTATCGATGTGTGGAATGGTGTGGCTGTGGAGAGACTGGCCGCAGCTCGCGCCGGGGGTGACCGCGGCTTTCGTTCTGTCAGTCTATGCCAATTCGAGTATCGTGCAGTGGTGGGCCGGCGAGAGCTTCGGCGCTCGGCGATTTGTCAGCTGCTTTCCGCTCTTCACGCTCGGCATTGCTGCGATATTTGCACGGTTGAGGCCCCGAGCAATCGTCGCAATCGCCGCGCTGCTCATCGTTTCGAATAGCCTGCTGCTTCTTCAATACGAAGTATTCATGCACGGTTTGCGGACGGTGGCGCCGTACCCGCGCGGTTTCTATGGCCTCGTGGTGGCGAGGTTCGTCGTCCCCTTCAAGCTACTGGCCCTGGCTGTGCGGACGTTCTGGCGCTGAGGCCGTCACGGAATGAGGATGAGACTGCCGGCCTGGCTCTCCGACCGCTACCGCAACATTCTTTTCCTGCTCTTCATCGGTCTTGCGCCGCTGACGACGCTGCGACTATACGCGGTCGACGAGATCGAAAACTTCGTCTACCTGCGCTCGGCCGTGTTCGATCATGACTTGAACTTCGCGGACGAGTACGGCTGGTTCGTCGATCGGGATCCGGTCCAGTACGACGCTCTTGCGAAGGCGTTTCTGCACGCCAGGACCCCGGCGGGCCACGCTCCGAACAACGCCCCGATCGGCTCGGCAGTGCTTTGGTCGGTTCTCTACGTCCCCGCCGTCCTCGTCGAGGCGCTGACTGGCCAGGGAAACTCGCCACCCGGCTACTCGGCGATGGACATCGCGGCGATTTGCGTAGCCTCGATGGTGTATGCGGCGGTGGGGCTGCTGTTCGCACACGAAGCGTGCCGGCGGTTCGCTTCCGAGCGCGCCGCGTTCTGGTCGACAGTTGTGATTTGGCTCGGGAGCAACTTGCTCTTTTACATGTACGTGACTCCGCCGATGTCGCACGCCGACTCGTTTTTCGCCTCCGCGCTGCTGCTCTGGGCTTGGCTGCGAGCGGCAAAGGGGCGGAGAGCAGCCGTCACGATTGGTCTCCTCGGTGGACTCTTGGCCACCGTGCGCTGGCAGGACGCGCTATTCATGCTGACGCCACTCTCGGCGCCAGTTGTCGACGGCCGGATTCGCCAGCGAGGGGGCGTGCGCCATTGGCTCAGCTCCTCGTTTCTGATGGCCGTCGGGTTCTGCGTCGCTTTCCTGCCACAGCTCTTCGTTTGGTGGAGGCTGAATGGGTCGCTGCGGCCGTACGGGTTGATGTCGACCGCCGAGGGGCGCTTCTCCGCGGCGGCGCCGTACTTTCTCGGCGTTTTGTTCTCGCCCTTTCACGGACTTCTTGTCTGGACGCCGATCTTGCTGCCTGCGTTCATAGGCCTCGGCTTACTGGCCGCTACCGATGGTCGGGGACGCGCGATCGCGATTGGAGTGGTCGCACAACTTTACCTCATCTCCGGCTACGCTGCTGCGTTCGGTCACGGCTTCGGGCAGCGACTGTTCGTGAGCTCGCTGCCCGCGGCGGCGGTCGGCCTCGCGGTCTTCATCGATCGCGTCACGCCGAAGTTGCCCGGCGCCCTTACCGTTGCCGGTGCGGTGCTCTGCGTCTGGTGGAACCTCTCGCTGATGGTCCAGCACAGCCTTGGTATTGTGCCGCGAAACCAAGGCGTGAGCTTCAGTACGCTCCTCCACAATCAACTCGTCGAAGTGCCAGGCCGACTGCCCGATGTCGCGTGGCGATATCTCTTCCATCGGCGCTCTTTCTACAAAGTCGATCCCGAACGCGGGCCGGTGCGGGAATGAGCTTGCGAGTCGCCGTTCTCGCGGCCACCAGCCTCCCCTGGCACGGTCCCGGCGGTCTCGAGCGTCACGTTTTTCAGCTCTGCCGCTGGCTTCGCAAGCGCGACGTCTGCGTCGATCTCTTCACCTCGTCCCCGCAGCACCGCTCAGAGCCGATCCCGCCGGACGATGGATTTCGAGTATCGATCGTTCCGGGAACACCGTTCCTGCGCGGCCGGTACGTGGTGGTGCTCTCTCGCAACACCCTCTATCCGCTGTTCTCGCTGCGCATGGGCAAGCAGGTGCTGAGCGAGGCGACGGTCGCGCGCCTACGCGGCCGTCATCGCGCAGGGGCTCGCGGGCTTCGGCTACGCGCTTCCACGCGGCCGGCCGGTCCGGGTCTCCTCCGCTGATCCTCAACCCGCAGGGCATGGAGGAGTCGCTCACGCCGAGCAGGGCGAAGCGCGCCGCCTACCTCCCGTTTCGCTCGATGACCCGCTACACGGCGCGCCAGGCGGCCGTCACGATCGCCACCGACGCGAGCTTCGCCGCCGTAGTCGAGCGCGTGCTCGGCGTACCGCCGGAGCGCGTCGAGGCGATTCCCAACGCGATCGACGTCGACGAGTGCCTGCGCCTGGCCGATCGCGAGCGGGCACGGCGGCTTTGCGAGCGGACTGGGGTTGGCCGGCGCCCGGCCGTTGATCGTGACCGTGGGGCGCTTGGCGCCGAACAAAGGGTTCGCAGTCGGGCTCGACGCGCTGTCGCGTCGTTCGCGCCGAGTTGCCGCCGTCGTGGCACTGGGTCGTGGTCGGCGAAGGCCCGCTCGGCCAGGACCTCGAGAATGCCGCACGCCGGCTCGAGCTCGGCGAGCACGTGCGCTTCATCGGCCGCGTCTCCGACGCCGACATGCAAAGCCTCGTCTCGCTCGCCGATCTCTTCCTCAATCCGACGCTCTACGAAGGAAGCTCGCTCGTGACGCTCGAAGCCATGAGCCACGGCTGCGCCATCGTCGCCACACGCGCCGGCGGCATTCCCGACAAGATCGAAGAGGCCGTGACGGGATGGCTGGCCGAGCCCGGTGACGCGGGCTCTCTCGCCGAAGCGATCCGCCGATGGTGGAGGGCCGATGAAGCGGCGAAGGCGCAGGTCCGAGCCGCCGCGGCGCAGCGCTGCAGGCAGCGCTTCGATTGGCCACGCTGCGTGGACCGCTACGTCGAGCTGATTCGCGCTCTGCAAGCACGGTCCGCAGGCGCTCGCGGCCGGTTGACCGCAGCGAGCGTGGCGTCTATCGGCGCTGTTGTGCTCGGCGCCGACGAGAGAAATCACCTGCTGTGGGCGCTCCTCGTCGAGAACCTCGAGAGCGGACGGGAAGGGCACGCGGCGCTCGTTGGAGAGCGGGTGATCACCTACGCGGAGCTCGGGGCGGCGGTGGTCACCGGCGCGGCCGAGATCGACGATCAGTTCGCTGCGGGGTCGCGGATTCTCGTCGCATCGCGAAACCAGATCCACGTCGCGGTCGGTCTGCTCTCGGCGCTCGCCTCTCGCTCCATGCCGCTGCTGGTCGATCCGACGTCACCCGAGCGGCTGCGACGAACGGCCAGGGAATGGGGGGCTGCCGGCGGGCTCGGTGAACGCGCTGCGCTGGAGGCAACGGGCTTACCGATCCTCGATGCCGCTCGCCTCGAGGCGTGGCTCGAAGTGCCCTCTGCGCTGCGCGGCTTTGCGCCGCGCCCGGTGCTTGGCGCCGACCCGGCGTTTTGGACGTTCACGTCCGGCACCACCGGGGAACCCAGAGCCGTCGTCCATGCGCACCGAGGCCCACGCGCCGCCTTCGAGGCGTTCGCCGTCCGCGTGCTCGGTCTCGGCCCCGAGGACGTGACGATCGCGACGGCCGGGCTGCCGTTCGTCTACGCGCTCGGCAACGCGCTTCTTCTTCCCCTTGATGGCCGGCGCGACGGCGATTCTCCCGGCTGACCTGCTGCTGCCGACGGTTCTCGGGGAGCTCGCGCGCCACGGCGCCATCGGCGCTCGTGGCGGGGCCATGGTCACTGGCCGCGATCGCTCGTCTGGTTCGCCGGCCCGGCCATGTCGATGCGCTGCGCCGCCTGCGCCTCGTGCTGTCGGCCGGCGAACCGCTGCCGCGCCGCGTGTTCGACGCCTGGACGGAGCGATTCGGCAAGCACCTCCTGGACAATTTCGGCTGCACGGAGATGTTCAATTCCTTCCTCAGCAACCGTCCGGGGAGCGCGCGCCCTGGCAATCTGGGAAGGCCGGTGCCGGGCTTCGAGGTGCGTGTCGACGGAGCGCCGCCGATTCCGGGTCGGCGCGGCTCACTCGGCGTTCAAGGGCAATCGCGCGCCGTCGCCCTCGGATCCGGCGGGGCGCTTTCGCCTGTCGCGGGCGACTGGTGCGAGACCGGGGACGAGGTTGCCGTCGAGCCCGACGGCACGTTGGTGTTTCTCGGCCGCGTCGACGACTCCTTCAAGGTGAAGGGGCAATTCGTGCGCCCCGTGGAAGTCGAGCGATGCTTGGCGGCCGTGGTGGGAGTCGCGGAATGCCTCGTCTTCGCCGAGCGCGATCGGGACGGGATTGCCACCGTGGTCGCCCGGGTGGTCCCGGCAGAGCAAGCTCCCCGCGGCGATTTGGCGCGCCGCGTGCTTCGTCATGCGCGGACGAGCCTGCCGCCCTTCGCGGTGCCGGAGCGCGTGGAACTCGTCGACGCGTTGTCGCGCAGCGACCGCGGCAAGGTCCGGCGTCCGACGAGTCGGTCGGGCTAGTCGCCGCCCGAGTCGGCGGTGCGCGCTTTACTACGGGGGCGACGACCGATATCTCCGCCGGCATGAGGATCTCCGTGGTGATCCCGGTCTTCAACGAGCGCGACACGATCGGTGAGATCCTCACGCGGGTACGCCGCGCGCTCGGCGGCCGCGACTTCGAGATCGTCGTCGTCGACGACGGCTCGACCGACGGTACGCGCGAGCTGTTGCGCGGCCTCGACGGGGTCCGCGTCATCGAGCACCCGCAGAATCAAGGAAAGGGCGCGGCGCTGCGCACGGGCTTCGCCGCCGCAACCGGCGACGTGGTGATCGTCCAGGACGCCGACCTCGAGTACGACCCGCGCGACTATCCGAAGCTGCTCGAGCCGATCGAGGACGGCCGCGCCGACGTGGTCTTCGGTTCGAGATTCCTCGGTGGACCGCACCGTGTGCTGTTCTTCTGGCACTACTTGGCGAACAAGTGGCTCACCTGGCTGTCGAACGCGTTTACCAATCTCAACCTCTCCGACATGGAGACGGGCTACAAGGTCTTCCGTCGGCCGGTGCTCGAGCGGATCGGCTTGCGCTCCGACCGGTTCAACTTCGAGCCGGAGATCACCGCGAAGGTCGCGAAGATGCGCTGTCGCGTCTACGAGGTGCCGATCTCGTACAGCGGCCGTACCTACGAAGAGGGCAAGAAGATCGGCGCCCGCGACGGTCTCGCGGCCCTGTGGGCGATCATCAAGTTCCGCTTCGTGGATTGAGGTAGTCGGCAAGCGCCTCGCGCCAGGGGCGCATGTCGTCGAGGCCGAGCCGAGCGAGGTGGTGCCGCGCGAGCACCGAGTACGCCGGCCGCGGCGCCCGCGCGCCGTACTGCGCGGCCGAGATCGGCTCGATCGCCGCCCCGAGCGCGCTTTGGCGCACGATCTCGCGGGCGAATTCGTACCACGAGCAGCTTCCGCCGTTGGTGACGTGATAGCAGCCGAGAAGGTCGGGCGCTTGCGTCGCGAGCCAGCGATCGACGAGCTCGACGGTCTTGGCGGCGAGGTCGGTGGCCGAAGTCGGCGACATGCGTTGATCGTCGACGACGCGTATGGTGCCGCGCTCGAGAGCGAGCCTGCGGATGGTGTCGACGAAGTTCTTGCCCTTGCCGCCGCCGCCGCGTGATCCGAAGAGGCCGCTGGTGCGGACGATCATGTGTCGCGGAGCTTCCGCCACGACCGCGCGCTCCCCGGCGAGCTTGGATTTGCCGTAGATGCTGCGCGGCGAAGGAGCATCCTCTTCGCCCAGGGGCGTGCGACCGTCCCCGGGGAACACGTAGTCCGAAGAGAAGTGAACGAGCAGCGCGTCGTGCGCGCGGCAGGCGCGTGCCAAGACGAGCGGCCCGCTACCGTTCACGCGCAGTGCTTCCTCGGGGTGGTCCTCGGCATCGTCGACGAGGTTGTAGGCGGCGGCGTTGAAAACCACGGCGGGTCGCTCGGTGGAAATGCAGCGTTCCACCGCTGCCGCGTCGGCGATGTCGAGATCCGCGTGGGCGTACGCCTACCGCGCGAGCTCGAAGCCGCCCTGCGAGCGCCCGCCCGAGCTGCCCACTCGCGCCGGTGATGAGCAGGCGCTCCACAGCCGCACCCTTAGCTGAAGGCGGCGAGTGGATGCTACACCGAGAGCGCTTGAAGATACTCCACGTCGATCCAGAGGCCGGCTTCGGCGGCGGCGAGCGCCAGGTCGCTGGCTTGATTCGGCATCTCGCGCGACGGGGACACGAAAACGTGCTGGCGGCCGCCGCGGGGTCGCCGCTGGCGGCCGTCGTGCCCGCTGCCGATGCCCGCCTGCGGTCGCTCCCGATCCGCAACGATCTCGACGTGTTGGCCGCGTTGCGATTGCGGCGGCTGGTTGCGCTCGAAAGCCCCCACATCGTGCACCTCCACACCTCGCGGGCTCACGCGATGAGCCCGTGGCTGCGGCGCAACGCGACGCGTACGATCGTCACGCGCCGCATGGACTACGCGCTGCGCCGCGGTCTCTGGACGGATCTCCTCTACAACCGCTCGGTCGCCACCGTGGTGGCGATCTCCGAGGAAGTCCGCCGTCGGCTCCTCGACGCGGGCGTTCGCAGCGAGCGCGTGGAGGTCATCCGCAGCGGCGTGGAGCCGCCGGCCGGTCTGCCGGGAGCGGCCGGGCGCGCGGCGGCCCGCGCCCGCTTTGGCATCGACGGAGAGCTCGCGATCGGCATCGTCGCGGCGCTCGAGCGGCGCAAGGGGCACGACGTCTTGCTGCGGGCGTTGGCGGCGCTCGACGGCGCTCCGTCCTGGCGCTGCCTCGTCTGCGGCGGAGGCTCGCAGCACGAAGCCTTGCAGCGGCTCGCTGCCGACCTGGGCATCGCCCCCCGGGTGCGCTTCCTCGGCGAGCAGCGACAGGTCGCGGACGTGCTCGCCGCGCTCGATGTGTTCGTCCTGCCTTCACGCCACGAGGGACTCGGCGTCGCCGTGCTCGAAGCCATGGCGATGTCGCTTCCGGTCGTCGCTTCCGCGGTCGGCGGCATCCCCGAAACCGTGAAGCCGGGCGAGACGGGATTGCTCGTTCCGCCAGAGGATCCGACCGCGCTAGCCGCGGCGCTCGGCGAGCTCGGGCGCGACGTCGAGAGGGCCAAGCGGATGGGACGCGCGGGACGAGCGCGGGTGGTCGCCGAGTTCTCGATGGAGGCGATGGCCGGCCGCTACGAACGGTTGTACGACCAAGTTTGCCGTCGCGCCTGAGCCTGCCGGCGCCCGCGCGAACCGCGCGCCGCGCCGGTTGCGGAACCGGGGCCATGAGGAATAACGGGAACGCCCTGATGGATCGCAGCGAGCTCAAGCGCAGCCTGAAGAGCCTGCTCATCGACGGACTGCGCCTGCAGGATCTTCGCCCCGACGACATCGAAGACGCGGCGCCGATCTTCGTGGAAGGTCTGGGGCTCGATTCGGTCGACGCGCTCGAGCTGGTGGTACTGGTCGAAGAGAAGTTCAACATTCAGATTCCCGACGAGGACATCGGCAAGCGCGCGTTCGCCTCGATCGAGGCTTTGACCGACTACGTTTCGTCGGAGTTGTCGAAGAGTCCGTAGCGGCCGAGACTGCCGCGCTCCGGCGGCGGCTGCTAGATTGCCGGTGATGCGTCGAGTCGTCATCAGCGGGGCGGGCACGTGGAACGGATTCGGCGCCGGTGTGCCGCGGTTTCTCGAGTCGCTACGCAACGGCCGCTGCGCGATCGGCGACATGACGCTGTTCTCGACGAAGGGCTTCCGCACGCATCGGGCGGCGGTGGCTCCCGCGCCCGACGTCGCCGGTCTGGTGCCGCCCTCGCTGGATGCGCGGCTCTCGCGCTCGGACCGGTTGGCGCTGGCGGCCGCGCGCGAGGCTTGGCAGGCTTCGGGGATCGGCGACACGAAGCTCGCGGCCGACCGCATCGCCGTCGTCGTCGGCGGGACGACGGGCGGGATGCTCGAAGCGGAGGACGTGCTCCGGCGCCGTCGCTCGGGCGAGCTCGCGCGGATGCCCGTGCGTGGCCTGGTGGCGATGCCGGTGGCGTCGACCGCCGACGTGCTGGCGCACGTCTTCGGCTGCCGCGGGGCGCGCGGTACCGTCGTGACCGCCTGCTCGTCGAGCGCCAACTCGCTCGGGATCGCTGCCGACCTGATTCAGACCGGCCGTGCGGACGCGGTGCTCGCCGGCGGCACCGACTCGCTCTGCCGGATGACGTTCGCGGGCTTCAACGCCCTGCAGGCGCTCTCGCCGGACGTTTGCCGGCCGTTCGATCGGCGCCGCGCGGGCCTCTCGCTCGGCGAAGGGGCGGCGATGTTCGTGCTCGAGGAGGAGGCCCACGCGCCGTCGCCGGGGCGCGGCGATCCTCGCGGAATTCGTCGGCTACGGCATGAGCGCCGACGCGCACCACCTGACCGCTCCGCATCCGGACGGACGAGGCGCGGTGCTCGCGATGCGCCGCGCGCTCGCGCGAGGCCCGGGTCGCGGCCGACGACGTCGACTACATCAACGCCCACGGCACCGGCACGCCACTGAACGACGGGATCGAGACCCGCGCGATCAAGGCGGTCTTCGGCGAGCACGCTCGGCGTCTGGCGGTGAGCTCGACCAAGTCGCAGATCGGCCACACCCTCGGCGCCGCCGGCGCGATCGAGGGCCTGCACACGGCTCTGGCGCTCCGCGACGGCTTCTTGCCGCCGACGGTCAATCTCGAGGAGCCCGATCCCGAGTGCGATCTCGACTTCGTGCCGGGCGTGGCGCGCGAGCGGCGCTGCGCACCGCCCTCTCGAACTCGTACGGCTTCGGCGGCAACAACACCAGCGTCGTGCTGACGGCATACGCATGAGCGAGGCGTGCGCGATCGCGATTTCGGGCATCGGCGTGGTGAGCCCGCTCGGGATCGACACGGCCGCGCATTGGCGATCGCTCTCGTCCGGGCGGAGCGCGATCGCGCCGATCACTCGCTTCGATCCCGGCCCTGGGCCGTCCCGTCTCGGGGCAGTCGTGCCGGATTTCCCCGTGCGCGAGTTTCTGCCCCCGCCGCTGGTGCGCCGCATGGACAGGCTGTCGCGAATGGTGGGAGTTGCGGCGGTTCTGGCCGTCGCCGATAGCGGTTACCAGGGCAAGAGCGACGACGGAGACGACTTCGGCGTCGTCGTGGGCTCGGCGCTCGGCAACCTCGGCGAAGCGGCTCAATTCCTCGATCGCCTGTTCGTCAAGGGTCCGGGGCTCGTCAATCCCATGCTGTTCCCGAATCTGGTGATGAACGCCGCGGCCAGCCAGGTCGCCATGGCTCTCGGCTGGCGCGGCCCCAACTTGACGGTCTCATGCGGGGAGATCTCGGGCGAAGCGGCGCTCGAGACCGGCATCGATCTCGTGCGTCGGGGTCGTGCCCGCGCGGTCGTCGTCGCCGCCGGCGAGGAGCTCTCCGAGATCCTCTTCGGCACGCTGAGGGACCTTGGCTATCTCTCGCCTCGCCGGAAGGGGTCCGAGGGATCACGGCCCTTCGACGTCGACGCGAACGGCCCGGTGCTCGCCGAAGGCGCCTCGGCGCTGGTGATCGAAACCCTGGAGTCGGCCGTGCGGCGTGGCGCGAAGGTCAGGGCCGTCGTCGAGCGCCTCGACCGCTTCCAGCTCGACGCGCGGAGTCCGTACCTCTGGCCCTCGCTCGAGGCTGCACGCGACGCCGCCTTGCCCCCGCCCGCGACGGGCGCCGACGTCGCCCTCTGCGGCGCCGATTCTTCTCCCGAGCGCGACGGCTTGGAGCTCGAGCTGTTGCGCCGCCTCGCACCGGCCGGGCTGCCGATCTACTCGCTCGCCGGCGCAATCGGCACGCACGCTTCGCTCGGCTTGTCGACGGTCGCGGTCGGTGCGCAGGCGCTCGAGCAAGGAATGCTCCCGCCGGTCGCCGGATTGAAGCGGCCGCGGGCGGGCTTCGTGTTTCCCACCGAGCCGCTGCACAGCCCGTGGTCGCGTGCGCTCGTGCTCGGCGTGTCGCGCGGCGGCAGCGGCGCCCTCATCGAGCTGGCGCGGGCGGGATGATCACCGCGCATCGAAGGCTTTCGGCGCTCGCGTTCTCGTTGGCGTTCCTGGCATCGGTCGGCGGCGGTCAGACCGCGGATCCGCACGTGCTCGAGAGGCTACGCGAGCTCGGGCGAGCGAGCGCCGGCGTCACCACGCTGCGCGCACACTTCGAGCAGGAAAAGCGCCTGTCGATCGTGCGCGACGTGCTGCGCTCGTCGGGCACCTTCCTGCTCGACAAGCGCGGCCGCGTGGCCTGGGACGTCACCGAGCCGGACGCCGGTGCGGATCGTCATCACCCGCGACGGAGTCTATGCGCGGCGGCAAGCGCGTCGCGGGCGAAGCCGAGGGCTCTAGCAAGCTCTCTCCGCTGCCGATGCTCGAGGGGCTCTCCGGGATCTTCGCCGGCGTCTCGGAAGCCACGGCGCAAGGATTTCGACGTGACGTTTCTCGCCGTGGACCGAGTGGCGCTGACGCCACGCGCGCCGCGGCTGGCCGAATGGGTATCGCGCATCGTCATCACGCTCGGCGGCGAGACGCGCATCCCGGTCGCCGTGCGGCTCGAGGAGCCGGGCGGAGACGTCACGGAGATCGCGTTCCGCGACCTGGTGGTGAACCCACCGCTCGACGACGCGGCATTCGCGCCATGAGGTTGCGGCGTCGTTTGCCGATCATGGCGTTGCTGCTCGGCGCCGCGCTGCCATCAGCCCGTGCGGCCGCCGGCGCCACCGAGCCGCGCTCTCGAGCGACGCGCGGCGGTGGCGGTCGTCGCCGCTCGCGACGCCGACGCCCGAACCCTGCGCGCCACGTTCAAGCTCGTGCTCCATCGCCCCGACGGCTCCGTAGAGGCGAGCCGCGGCGCAGTCGTGGTCGCCAGGCCGGATCGCTTGCGCCTGCAGATCTTCTCGTTCGGAGTGCTGACCGCGTACGACTATACGGCGAGCGGCGATCGCTACCGCATCCGCGAGCCCCTCAACGGTGAGCAACGGATCGGCAGCTTCGACGATGCGCTCTCGGACGAGAACGGCGCGCTCGGCGACGATCTTCGTCCGCTGTTTCTCGCCGCCACGCCGAGCGGGGCGCCGACGGTGCAGCGACGGCGCCGACCGCTATCTCGTGACCGTGCCATCGCCCGCGGGGCGACGCGTCGTCGAAGTCGGGAAGGGCTCCGGCGCGATCGAGCGGGAGACGGTCTTCGTCGGGAACGTTCCGCGGCTCGTCATCGACTACGGCGACTTTCGTGACGTGGACGGCGTTTCGATGCCGTTCGCGATCGACGTCACGCTGCCCGGCCGCGGCATCGCGCTCGCCATCGCCGTCACCCACTACGAGCGCAACGTGCCCGTGGACGGCGGCGTCTTCGAGTTCTGAATGCCGGGCCGGCTCTCGTACGGGCGGTGGGTCGCCGCGGTCGACCGGCGACACCGGGCGATTCTGTGGATCGCGATCGGCTTGTCCCTCACCTCTGCGCTGGCGCTGCTGCGTCTTCGGCTCGACATGGACGTGCTCTCCCAACTCCCTTCACGCTCGCCGGTCTTCCGCGACTACCGCGCGTTTCTGCAGTCCTTCGGCGCCTTCGAAACCCTGATCCTGCTGGTGTCGGGCCCGCCCGACCGCCTCGTGCCGTTCGCCGACGCACTGGCTCCGCGCCTGGCCCGCGTACCCGGCGTCGGCTCCGTCACGTACCGGGTGGACGTCGACGCGCTACGCGCGAATTTCGTCGAGCCGTTTCGGTACCAGCTGCTCTCCGAGGAAGGTTTCGACGAGCTCCGCCGCCGCTTGGAGCCCCCGGCGATCGTCGAGCGCGTGCGCGGCCTGCGCCGGGCCCTGGCGATGCCGATGAGCCTCGGCGCGCGGCGCTGGATCGTGCGAGACCCCTTCGGCGTCGACGAGCTGGTCGGCCGATCGCTGCAACGCGACTACGCGGATCCGCTGCTGCGGCCTGCGAGCGACTACTTCCTCTCGCCGTCCGGCGATGCGGCTCTGATCCTGATCCGGCCGACGGGCTCGGCGTTCGACATCGTCTTTGCGGAGCGGCTGCTCGACGGCATTCGCTCGGCCGAACGAGAGCTGCTCGACGGGCCCTTTCGCGACGTGACGGTGGGACACACCGGCAGCTACGTGTACGCGCTCGCCGACAAGCACGTGCTGCAGAGCGACATGAGTCTCTACTTCCTGTTCGCTCCGCTCGCCGTGCTGGCGATCTTTCATCTCGGCCTGCGCTCCCTGCGGATCTTGCCGTTCGTCATTTTCCCGCTGCTCGCCACGACGACGATCACGTTTGCGCTGTCGCTCGTCACGTTCGGCAGCTTGAACATGGTCTCGGTGGCGTTCGCCGGCATCTTCTACGGCCTCGGCATCGACTCGGTGATCTATTTCTACGGATTGCTCCGCGAGAAGGCGGCGGCGCACGCGGTACTCGATCCCGGCGCGGTGCGCTCGGCGGTTTGCGAGACGCTGCGAGAGATCGGCGGCGCGAACATCGTCGCGTCGACGACCACGGCGGTGGCGTTTTTCGTGATCGGCCTGTCGGATTTCACCGGGGTGAGCCAGCTCGGTCTGATGACCGCGGTGGCGATGCTGCTCAACGTCGTCGCGACCTTCGCGCTGCTGCCGGCAATGGTGTTCGCCTGGGGGGCCCGAGCGATCCCGGCGCCCGCCCGCCCTGGAGCGCTCGTCGAATGGCTGGCGCGGGCCGCGCAAAGACTCGCCGAGCGGCGCAGAGCGGTGCTCGCCATCGCCACGGCGCTCGTCATGGCGTCCGCCGCCGGGGCGTGGCGGGTGCGGCTCGATACGGACTTCACGCACTTGCGTCCGGCGAGCGAGGAGGCCGAGAGGGTCGAGCGCGAGATTCGCGATCGCTTCGGGCGCCTCGACGCGCAGGGGATGGTGATGGTCGACGGCCGCGACGTCGAGGAGGGCCTGCGAACGACCGAGCGAGTGGCGGCGGCGCTGCGCGGATATCGTCGCGATGGACTCCTCGACTCCTACTCGGCGATCTCGGCGTTCTTCCCGTCGCACGAGACCGCCGAGCGACGTCTCGCCCGCTTCCGCTCGTTGCCACGGGCAGAGGCGGCGGCCGAGCTCCGCCGTGCGCTCGCCGAGGAGGGGTTCGACCCGCAGGCGTTCGAGCCGGCCCTCGCCGACCTCCTCCGGTCGGATCCGCCCGTGCTGACGCTCGAGGGACAGAAAGACGGGCCGCTCGCCACGATCCTCGAACGACACCTGCGGCCGGTCGTCGGCGGCGAGCGCGTCGTCACGTTCCTGGTCGCCGCTCCCGGCGTGCCGCTTTCGACCATCCGCGACCGCCTGATCGCCGACCTGCCCGGCGTAAGGGTCACCGTCACGGGGCGCGAGATCGTCGAGGCGGAGTTTGCGCGCCTGCTCCACCGCGAGCTCGTATGGTTCCTCGTCGCCTCGTTGGCGCTCAACTTCGCGGTCGTGCTCGCCGCCGAGCGCCGTCTGCTGCGCGCGGCGGCGATGCTTTCGCCGACGCTCGTGGCGCTCGTCGTCTACCTCGGGGTGATAGGCGCGCTCGACATCGCCATCGATCCCGTGAACCTCGTGGTCCTGCCGCTGCTCATCGGCCTCGGCGTCGACGACAGCGTGTACCTCGTCGCCCACGTTCGACACGGCGGTGGGCTCGTCCCGGGGACGCGTCGCGGCGCGCTGCCGCTGTTGCTCGCGGTGGGCACCACCGTCGCTGGGTTCGGCTCGCTCGCCCTGTCGCGCTTTCCGGCGCTCCACAGGCTCGGTTGGCTGGCGGCGCTCGGGCTCTCGCTGTGCGTGTTGGCGACGCTGGTGCTGGTGCCGGCGCTGCTCGAGGCGTTGGTTGGTCGCTCGGGCGGCTGTGAGCTACCATCCGAGGCCGCCCGATGAACGCGCCGCGCAACGCTCTGACGATCGACGTCGAGGACTGGTATCACGACGCGGAGGGTCTGTGCGCGGAATCGGCGGGGGAGCGGCCGGCCCGAGTCGAGCGAAACCTCACGCGGATGCTCGATCTCTGCGAGCGACACGGAGCGAAGGCGACGCTCTTCGTGCTCGGCGAGGTCGCCGAACGCTTTCCGGGCCTGATTCGCGACGCGTTCTCGCGGGGCTTCGAGATCGCCAGCCACGGCTGGCGGCACCGGCCGATCGCGGCCGGGCTGCGGCGCGAATTTCGCGACGACGTGGCTCGGTCGATGACGACGCTCGAGGACTTGACCGGCGCGCGGGTGCTCGGCTACCGCGCGCCGTACTTTTCGATGAAGGCCGACGTACATTGGCCGGGCGACGTGCTCGCGGAGCTCGCGGTAGGGTACGACTCGAGCGTGCTGCCGGTCGATCGGGCGCCGGGGCTGGAGCTGGTATCGCCGCGCTCGCCCTACCGGCTGGCGAGCGGCGTTTGGGAAGTGCCGGTCTCGATCAGCCGACTATGGTATTGGAACTTGCCATTGCTCGGCGGATTCGCGCTGCGCACGCTGCCGATCCGCTTCGTGGAGCGCCAGCTCGAGGCATTCAACCGCGAAGTCGGTCCCGCGGTTCTCCACCTCCATCCCTGGGAAATCGATCCAGACGGGCCCGAGCCGTCTTCGGTGTCCTTCGCGCTGCGATCCTTCAAGCGTGTCGGTCGGGGCGCCCTCGCCGGCAAGCTCGAGCGGCTGCTCGGGCGTCACCCCTTCGGAACGATTGCCGACGTATTCTCGGCGATCCTCGGACCCGTCGAAGCCAAGCCCTCGACGTAGAGCGTCAGCAAACCGACCAAGATCCACAGCGTCTCGCGCAGGCGTACCAGAAGACCGACCGCCAGGCCGAGCGGCGCGGATCCTCCCGCGAGCGACACGACGCCGACCCCGGTGGCCTCGAGCGAGCCGAGCGCGGCGGGGATGGGCAGCAGCTGAGCGACGCCCATGCCCACCATCACGCCGAGCAAGGTCGGCAGCGAGATCGGCAACGCGAAGGCGCGAGCAAGCATCCAGAGCTCGGCGATCACCAGCGCTTCGGCGAGAAACGCGAAGGCGAGGCTCGCGGCGAATCGCGGCGTGCAAACGAAAGCGCGCAGATCGGCTTCGATGCTCTCGAGCGAACCGCGAATCGCGGGAAGAAATCCGCGTCGCGCGAGGAGCGAGATCAGCGTCGTACCCCGGTAGAGATGCAGGTAGAAGAGGCCGAGCAGGGTGAGACAGACGATCATCCCGCCCATCACCCACGGCGCGGCCACCGCGGCTGCGCCGTGGGCGAGAAAGAATACGGCGACGTAGATCGGTCCGACGATCGAGCTCGCCGAGGCCTCGAGCAAGCGGTCCATCGTCACCGTGGAGATCGAACGCGACCAATCGCGGCCGCGGCGGCGCAAGAGCAGCGCGCGGATCGGTTCTCCGCTCAGGTGGGCGGCGGGAAGGAGTGTGCTGACCGCATGCTCCGCGGCGCGGAAGCAGAGGAGGGTGCCGAGCGACAGCCGCGGCCGGCTGGCCCCCATCGCGTCGAGCACGATGCTCCAGCGCTTTGCATAGGCCAGAAAGACCGCCGCGCTGAGCGCCAAGAAGACGAGAAATCGCGCCGGGTTCGCCCGTTCGACGGCCGCAAAGAACTCCCCGAGGCCGATGTGACGACAGAGAAAGACGAGCAGCGCGAGCCCGCAAAGCAGAAGCGCGATGCGCAGCGGCCGACCCACGGACGCAAGCCGGGGAAGCGCTCGCTCACCCTTCGCGGACGCCCTCGACGTCTAGCTCGATGGTGACTTCCTCGCCGACGAGGAGGCCGCCGCCCTCCAGCGCCTTGTTCCAGGCGAGCCCGAAATCCTTGCGGTTGATGGTCGTCGTGCCGTGGAATCCCGCTCGCTCCTTGCCATCCGGGCCCTTCCCCTTGCCGAGGAAGCTCGCCTCGAGCACGACCGGGCGCGACACGCCGTGGAGCGTCAGGGTGCCCGCCATCTTGCCCTTCTTGCCGCTCGCGTCGACGTCGCTCACGCCCGAGCTCTGGAAGGTGATCTTCGGAAACTTCTCGACGTCGAAGAAGTCCGGCGAGCGCAGATGGTTGTCGCGCTTCTCGACGTTGGTGTTGATGCTGGTCGCGTCGATCGTTCCCTGGACTTCGGTCTTGGCGGGGTTCTTGTCGTCAAAGACGACCTTGCCGTCGAACATCTGGAAACGTCCGGTCACCGTGGTGAAGAGGTGGCGAACGTGGAACTGCACGGAAGTATGCGCGGGGTCGACTGTGTAGGTGTCCGCGAAGGTGGGGGCGGCGATGCCGACGGCCGCCAGCGCCGTCCACACGAGGATGCGAGCTTTCATGAGTCCTCCCCTCAGAGCCATTGGCTGCGCAACCAAGCACAGATTCGGCGGCGGCGGAAGCACCGCCTGCCTTGCGAACGCCCCGTAGCCTGCTAGCAAGGGAGCCGTGGGCGCGCTCGGCGAAAGAGCCGGTTCCCAGGCGACATCGACATGGGTGGCGTTTGCCACCGGCCTCTCGCTCGTCCTCCTTGCCTCCGCAGCCTACGCCCACGGCGACATGAGACACGTGCTCGGCACCGTGCGCGAAGTCACCGCGGATCATATCGTCGTCGAGACCAAGGCCGGGGAAAAGGAGTCGATCGCCACCGATGGGGCGACACGCTACTTCCACGGCGACGCTGCCGCGAAGCCCGGCGATCTCGAGGTGGGTGATCGGGTGGTGGTGCATGCCACGCAATCCGACCCGCCCACGGCGAAGACGATCCGCTTCGCGACGCCGAAGGCCGCGCCGTAGGCTCGTGGCCGCGATCAGCTCTTCAGCCGGACGACGTTGAACGTAGGGACCGGCTTCGCCAGGCCCTTCAGCGTCAGGGGGCCGACGGGCTCGGTCTCGATGAGATCCTCCGCGTCGCTCACCACGCGCTGCGTGACGAGGATCTGCGAAGGCTTGGCTTCGCCGCACAGGCGAGCCGCCAAGTTGGTGACGGTGCCGATCGCGCCGTAGTCCCAGCGGCCTTCGAATCCGATGGCGCCGATCGTCGCGTAACCCTGCGCGATACCGATGCCGAGGTCCAGCTCGTGGCCGCGCTTTTTCCATCGCTCGCAGAGCGGCGTCACCCGCTCGCGCATCGCCAGCGCCATGCGCAAGGCCCGCTTCGCGGGATCGGCGACCGGGGTCGGATCGTTGAAGAAGATCATCATGCCGTCGCCCGTGAAGCGCTCGAGCGTGCCCTCGTGCTCGAGGATCAGCCGGCCCATCTCCGCATGATACTCCCGCAGCACGGCCATCACTTCCTCGGGCTCCGCCGTCTCCGCGAAGGCCGTGAAGCCGCGCAGGTCGAGGAACACGACCGTGACGTCGCGCCGATGAGTCTTCAGGGGATCGTCGGCTCCGCCGGTGACGATCAGTTCGGCGAGCTGCGGCGAGAAGAAGCGCTTCAGGCGGCCGAGCTTTTCCACCATCTGGTACGTGTGGGCATTGTCGATCGCCGTCGCCGCCTGGTTCGCGACGATCGTCAGCAGGATCTCGTCGAGCTCGTCGAACGCGTTTGCCTTCGGGCTCTCGACGGCGAGCACGCCGATCAATCGGTCCTTGACCTGCAACGGAAGGGCGAGCTGGCTCTGTGCCTTGGCGAGTCCTGGAAGCGTCGGCGTGGCCGCGCCGGGCGCGAGGTCTCCCGCCGCTTCCATACGCGCGCGGATTCCCGCGAGGTAGGCGACGCTGCTGCCGATGTTGCCGATGCGCATCATGCGCTTGCGCTCGGCTACCACACCGAGGACGCCGTGACCGAGCGCGACCTCGGCGCCGACGCCGTCCGGCTCGTAGCCGCGGCTCGCGAAGACGCGGAGCTTCGCCTGCGCGAGATCCTTCAGCAGCACCATCGAATACTGGAAGCCGAGCACCCGCTCCATGGCGCGCAGCACGATCGCGAGCACCTCGTCGAGATCGAGAGTGGAGGTGATCTCCGAGGAAATCTGCTGGATGATCCGCACCTCGTTCGACTTCTTCGCGAGGTCGCGGTTCAGCCGGTCGATCGTCTCCTGGTTCTCGGCGATCTGCTTCCGGAGGCCGGACGGAACCGTGCCGTCAGGCCCGGATTCTATCTTCGACATTCTTCGTGACGGAAAGGACTCGGTAGATGTCGGCGGCGCGGAGTTTGAAGATCCCCTTCAAGCCGACCATCGACGCGATCGCCTCGATCTGCATGTCCATGGCGTCGAAAACGGCGCCCTCGGTCTCGGAATGATCGTACTCGACCTCCAGGTCCCAGCTCATGAGAGCTTCGGGGCTCACCACCCAGACCATCGCCCGAGGGTTCTCGCGCACGTTGCGAGTCGTCTTGTTGAAGAACTGGTGCGAGAGCGCGACGTGATCGCCGTCGACGTAGTAGGCCTGCGAGATCGAGCTCGCGTTGGGAATGCCGTCGCGCGAGCAGGTGACGACGTGCGAGGGGAGAACTCCCTGCATCGCGGATTTGATCTCATCCGGCAGAATCCCCATTCGTCCGTCCTCAGGCGATCTTCGTCCCGGCGCCCGGGCCGGGGGTCTGGAGGAACACCTCCTCGACGCGGAACGTGATGGCCACGCTCGGCCGGCAGGCGAGGCGGAGGAAGAGGCCCTCGATCACCTCTTTCGGAAACCACTGCGAGAGCTCGGCGCCGAGCTTGGCGCGGTGCGCTTCCTGAAAGGCGATCTCGTCGTCCGTCGCAGGCCTCGACGAGAGATAGACCCCCTTCAGCTGGTATGCTTCGTGACTCATCAGCCCGCCGGCGAAGGCCACGCGGCCGTTGTTCTCGAGGTCGCTGAGAATTCTCTTCGATCGCCATTCGTTTACGAAGAACGTGACGGTGACGAGGTCGTCTGCGATGACCACTCCCAACGGAAACGCGTGAGCCGGCCGCAGGTCCGCGTCGCGCGTGCCGACGTGCATGAATGCGGGACCGCGGAAGACCTCGACGACTCGTTCGGGAATCATGCGCGTCGACCGCTACCCTCTGGGGTGGAACGAAGTCAAGGTTGCCGGCGGCCCGAGAGGGGACGCCAGGACTCCGAGACCGGGAGTTTTTCCTGTTGTGAGGAAGGTTTCGCCATGCTGTCATCGGCCCGGCTAGCCTCGAGATTGGGCGGTCTTCATGGCCACGACGCCAGCACGGAACGTGTTCGAGGGAGCGCACGTGACGCGCCCTCGAGTTCTCGAGGCGTGGACGGGCGGCGCCTGAAGCTCGACGAGATCGAGCGGGTCTCTCGCCGCGGCGCCGGCGTCGGCCTCACGGCCCCTCCTTCCGAAGCGGCGTGATGCAACGGCACCGGCTGCTGAGCGGAGCGTTCCGCTGGAAAGCGGCGGTCGAAAGCTTCTTCGGCGCGAGCCTCGGCGCGGTCAGCGGGGGCAGTCCGGCTGCCGCGGGCTGAAACGAGGGGGGAGGATCTCGATTCTCGCTCGGCCCTCTGAAATCAGCCTCCCGCGCGGTCGCCAAGCGACATCGCTTTGCAAATCCGCACGGGGATGCGGATTTCCGCAGCCGCTGAAAAAAGTCCTCCTGGCGGACTTTTCCGAAGATGGCCGCACGCTCGTGCGCGCCGCATTCGCGCTAACCCGCGGCGGCCCACTCGGCGACGAACGGCGTGGCCGGTCGCCGGCGCAGATCGACGAGCGTTCCGCGCTGCGCGATGCGTCCTGCTTCCAGAACCGCGATGTCCTCGCCGAACGCCGCGGCGTCCGCCCCGTCATGCGTGACGACGATCGTCGGCAGCTTGAGCGCGGCCAGCCGGGACGGCAAGAACTCCCGGAGCTGCCGGCGCACGGAGGCGTCGAGGGCGGCGAGCGGCTCGTCGAGCAGCAGCGCGCGAGGCTCGGACGCGAGCGCGCGCGCCAGCGCGACGCGCTGCCCCTCGCCGCCGGAAAGCGATCGGGGCAGGCGCGCGGCGACGTGCGCCACTTCGAGCTCCTCGAGGAGGGCAAGCGCCCGCGCGCGCCGCTCCGCCTTGCCGAGCCGCCGGCGGCATTCGAGGCCGAACGCGACGTTGCCGAGAGCCGTCAAGTGAGGAAACAAGCCGTAGTCCTGCGGTACATAGCCGAGGCCGCGCTCCTCGGGGACGACGTCGATGCCGGAAGCGATGTCGAGCAGCACGTCGCCCCCGAGCTCGATGCGGCCCCGCTGCGGGCGGATCGCGCCGAGCAACATGAGCAGCAGCGTCGTCTTGCCGGCGCCGTTCGGGCCGACGAGCACGAGCGGCCGCTCGCCGGCGTCGAGCCCGACCGAGAGATGGAGCGGTCCGATCCGCTTCTCCAAATCGAAGGACAGCCGGCTCATCGGCCCGGCTCCCGCGGCCAGCGCGGCGCAGGCGCCGGAATGCCGAGCGCGGCTCCCCCGGCCGCGGCGCCGCGGCGCAACATCAGCAGCAGCGCGAACGCGATGGCGACGAGCAGCAGCGAGATCGCTTGGGCGGCGCGCGGGTCCGATTCGAGGGCCGTGTAGACCGCAAGCGGCAACGTCTGCGTGCGGCCGCTCAAGTTGCCGGCGAACATCAACGTGGCGCCGAACTCGCCGAGCGAGCGAGCCCAGCTCATCGCCCCGCCGGCGATCAGGCTCGGCGCCGCCGCCGGCAGCGCCACGCGAAAGAATGCCCGCAGCGGCGAAGCGCCGAGGCTCCGCGCCACGATCCACAGGCTCGGATCCAGCCTGCGGAATGCCGCCGTTGCCGCGATCACGAAGAAAGGCGCGGAGACGAACACCTCGGCGAGTACGACCGCGAGGGTGGTGAAGGGGATGGCGATACCGAAGTGCGCCAGCGACGACCCGAGCAACCCCTTTCGGCCGAGCGCCAGCAGCAGCGCGAGACCGCCGACGGCTGGCGGGATGACGACCGGCAACTGCACCGCCGTCTCGAGCCAGCGGCCGATCGTGTCGTTCCTTCCCGCCAAAAACCAAGCGAGCGCGGTGCCGGGCAAGACGACGAGGACGAGGCTCGCGCTGGTCGTCAACAGGCTCAAGCGCAGCGCCGGCAGCACGAGCGGATCGCGCAAGCCCGCAACGAGGTCGCTGGGGGACATGGTGACGACGAGCGCCACGAGCGGCAGCACGAGGAAAGCGAGCAGAGCGGCGGCGCCGAGCCCGCACAGCGCGTAGAGAGCGACCGCTCGACCGCGACGCGATGCGCGGTCGCTCACGGCGCCTCTCGCCACTCGGGCGCGCTCGCAACCATGGCTCTCCATGTCTCGATTGCGGGCCAAGAATCAACGTGTCAGTACTCCGCGGAATGAAGCGGCGGCTCGGCAACGACCGGTTCTTGCGCGCCTGCCGCGGCGAGCGCGTCGATGCCACCCCGGTGTGGTTCATGCGCCAGGCGGGGCGTTACATGGCCGAGTACCGCGCAGTGCGCGCTCGCCATTCCTTGCTCGAGATCTGTCGCCGGCCGGATCTCGCCGCGGAGGTGACGTTGCAACCGGTCGAGCGGCTCGGGGTCGACGCCGCGATCCTCTTCGCGGACATCCTCTTGCTGCTCGAGCCGCTCGACGTCGGTCTCGAGTTCGTCGGCGGAGACGGGCCGAGCCTGCGATGTCCGGTGGTGAGCGCTGCGGACGTGGACCGGTTGCGCGACTTCGACGTCGCGACCGAGCTCGGCTACGTCGCCGAGTCCGTGCGCACGGTCGTCGCTCGGTTGAACGGTCGCGTCCCGCTGATCGGCTTCGCGGGAGGGCCGTTCACGGTCGCGAGCTACCTCGTCGAAGGCGGGCATTCGCAGACCTTCGTCGGCACCAAGCGTCTGATGTACGGAGATCCCGAAGCCTGGCACCGATTGCTGTCGCGGCTGTCCCGGTTGACGACCGACTATCTGCGCATGCAGGTCGAAGCCGGCGCCGATGCGGTGCAGCTCTTCGATAGCTGGATCGGCGCGCTTTCGCCCGCCGACTACCGCCGCTACGTCGCGCCGCACGCGCGCGCGGTCCTCGAGCCGCTCGGCGAGCTCGGCGTCCCGGTGATCCACTTCGGCACGCAGACCGCGGCGATCCTCGCCGACATGCGCCGCGCGGGCGGCAGCGTGATCGGCGTCGATTGGCGGATCGATCTCGGCGAGGCCTGGAGCCGGGTGGGTCACGACGTCGCGGTGCAGGGCAATCTCGACCCGGTGAAGCTGTTCGCTCCCTGGTCCGTCGTCGCGGAATCCGCGCGTGAGATTCTCGCCGGCGTCGCCGGACGGCCTGGTCACGTCTTCAACCTCGGGCACGGCATCTTGCCCGAGACCCCGGTAGAGACCGTGGCGAGCCTCGTCTCTTTCGTGCACGAGGAAAGCTCCCGGTCGCGGCGCGTACCGATAAGGTCGATTGACTGGCGACCGGGGTGGCGTCATGCATGGCGCGTGGCGCTGACTTCGCGTTCGCTACCACGGTTCTTCTTCACGGGCCGCGCCATACGGGTCCTCGCGTACCTGCCGCACTTCGCGCGGCTCTACTGGCGCCTGTTCCGGGATCGTCGGGTTTCGGTCCTCGCCAAGGCGCTGCTGGTCCTGACAGTCGCCTACGTGGTGTGGCCGTTCGACCTGCTTCCCGACGTGTTGCCGTTCGTCGGAGAAGTGGACGACCTCGCCGTCGTGCTGTTCGGCCTCTGGCTGTTCGTTCGCCTTTGCCCGCCCCAGGTCGTCCTCGAGCGGGTGCGGGAGATCTCATCGGGAGCGCCGCCTCGTGAATAGCCGCACTGCCGTGGCGGTCGCCCTCGGCGGCCTCGCCCTCGCCGCGTTCGTCGTGGTCGGCGCCGGGAGCGGTCTCATCGTCGACGCGCTGTGGTTTCGCCATCTCGGCTACGGCGTGGTGTTTCGCACCATGCTCGGGGCCAAGCTGGCCGCGTTCGCCGCCGGCGTGCTGGTCGCCTTCGGCGTGATCGCCGCCGCCGGCCTCTACGTCGCCGCACGCGGCGTCGAAGACGGCGTCGTGCGCGTGGTGCTGCGGCGAGGCAACGGGGCCGAGACGCTCCCCGAGCTGATCGCGCCCTTCTCGCACCGCATCCCGTGGCGCGGCATCGCCCTCGGCGTGGCCGCGCTGGCGGCGATATTGTTCGGTCTCGGGCAGGCGGCGAACTGGCAGACCTATCTCCTCTGGCGCTATGGGCTCGCCTTCGGGTCGAGCGAGCCGTTCTTCGGTCGCGACGTCGGCTTCTACGTGTTCGCCTTGCCTGCGTATCGCGCGGCGCTGGACGGCGCGCTCGGCATCGTCGTGCTGGCCGGAATGGCTGCGGCTGCGCTCTACTGGGCGCAGGGCGTCATCGACCTACGCAGGCCGGGAGACCCGCTGCCGGCGTCGGCGATCCGCTTGCTGTCCGCCTTGCTCGGCGTCTTCCTGCTGCTCAGGGCCGCTAGCTATTGGCTCGGTCGCTACGAATTCCTGTTCGCCTCGTACGGCGCGGTGTACGGACCGGGTTACACGGTGAGCCACGTGAAGCTGCCGCTCCAGACCTTGGCGGCGATCGCGGCGCTGGCGGGCGCTGGCCTGTCGTTCGCGAACCTCTGGGTACGCGGCTGGCGCCTGCCGGTCGTGGCGTTGGTTCTCGTCTTCGCGACTTCGCTCGCCACCTCGGTGGTCCCGGATGTCTACCAGCGCCTGCGGGTGCGACCCGACGAGCTTCGGCTCGAGCACCCCTACCTGGAGCACAACATCGAGCTCACGCGGCTCGCCTACGGCCTCGACAAGATCCAATCGCGACCGTTTCCCGCCGCCACGCCGCTCGACGCGGCGGCGATCGAGCGCAACGAAGAAACGTTTCGCAACGTGCGCTTGTGGGATCCCGGGCCGCTGCTCGACAGTTACCGCCAGCTGCAGGTGATACGGCTCTACTATGATTTTCACGACATAGACGTCGACCGCTACGATCTGCCGAACGGCCGGCGTCAGGTCATGCTGGCCGCGCGCGAGATCGTCCCTTCGCTGTTGCCCGAGAACGCGCGCACCTGGGTCAACCAGCGGCTGCAGTTCACGCACGGCTTCGGCGCGGTGATGAGCCCCGTGACGGAGTTTCAGAGCGAAGGGCTGCCCGCGTTCTTTCTCCACGACATCCCGCCCCAGTCTCCGGTCGGCTTGCGCATCGACGAGCCGCGCATCTACTTCGGCGAGCGCACCGACGACTACGTGTTCGTGGCGGGCGCGGCCGAGGAATTCGACTACCCGAAGGGCGATCAGAACGTCGCCAATCGCTATCAGGGGCAGGACGGGGTGGCGATCGGGTCGTGGCTGCGGCGGTTGGTATTTGCATGGCACTTCGGCGACGTGAACCTGCTGATCTCCGGAAACCTTCGTCCCGAGAGTCGCATCCTCTTCCGGCGCTCGATTCGCCAGCGGCTGTCGCGGCTGGCGCCGTTCTTGAGGCTCGACAACGATCCCTACCTGGTGGTGGCGGCCGGCCGGCTCCAGTGGGTCCAGGACGCGTACACCACGGCCTCGACGTTTCCATACGCCGAGCCCGTGCCCGGACTCGGCTTCAACTACGTTCGCAATCCGGTGAAGATCGTCATGGACGCGTACGACGGCACGGTGACGTTCTACGCGGTCGACGAGAAGGAGCCGCTGCTCGCGGCCTTCGCCCGCGCCTTCCCCGGCATGTTTCGGCCGCTCGCGGAAATGCCGCAAGAGCTTCGCCGACACCTGCGCTATCCCGAGGGGCTCTTCCTGATCCAGGCCGAGATGTACCGCACCTACCACATGACCAACGCCGACGTGTTCTACAACAAGGAAGACCTGTGGAGCTTTCCGAGCGAGACGGTGGGCGCCACGCGCTCCGCGATCGAGCCGTACTACATCCTCATGCGGCTGCCCGGCGGCGAGAGACGCGGAGTTCTTGCTGATGCAGCCGATGACGCCCTCCAATCGCAACAACATGGTGGCATGGCTGGCGGCACGCTGCGACGAGCCGCACTACGGCGAGCTCGTCGAGTACGCGTTCCCGAAGGAGCGGGTGATCTACGGGCCGCAACAGATCGAGGCGCGCATCGATCAGGACACGACGATCTCGCAGCAGCTCTCGCTGTGGAACCAGATGGGCTCGAAGGTGATCCGCGGCAACCTGCTGGTGATCCCGATCGAAGACGCGATCGTCTACGTGGAGCCGCTCTACCTTCGCTCCGAGCAGGGACAGATCCCCGAGCTGAAGCGGGTGATCGTCGCCTACGGCGATCGCGTCGCCATGGACGACGACGCTCGACGGCGCGATGGCCAAGGTCTTCGGCGGGCCGGCGCCGGCTCCTGCGCCGAGCGTCGAGGCTCCTCTGTCGGGGGAGAAACCGGCGATCCGCACGGCCCTCGACCACTACCGTGCCGCGCTCGACAGCCTGCGTACCGGCGACTGGTCAGCCTTCGGGCGAGAGATGGACGCGCTCGGCAAGGCGCTCGAGCCGTGAGCGCGACGTGTGCTTCAAGCACTGCCCGAGCCGCTCGATGCCGCGCCGGATCTCGGCCTCGTCGAGCGATGCATAGCCGAGCAGCAGGCCGGCCTGAATAGACCAGACCCAGCCGATGCCAACGGTCTTCGAAGGGAGAGCCAGGACATGAGCACAGCAACGCCGAACCTCGACGCCGTCCGCAGCGTGATTCTCGAGTCTCCGCTCAGTCGTCTGCTCGGCATGGAGGTAGAGTCGGTTGCGCGTGACCGCGTGCGGCTGCGCTTGCCCTTTCGTGCGGAGGTGACGACGGCGAGGGACATCGTGCACGGCGGCGCGCTTTCGGCGCTCGCGGACGCAGCCGCGACCGCCGCCGCGTGGTCCGGCGCCGATGTCTCGACGAATCCGCGCGGCACGACGATCGCGCTGACGATCAATTTCCTCGCCGCCGCTCGCGGCGAGGATCTGGTCGCCGACGCGCAGGTCATCCAACGCGGCCGGACGATCACCGTGTGCGCGGTCTCGGTCGACGACGCCAAGAAGAAGCGCGTGGCGAGCGCGCTGGTGACCTACAAGCTCGCCTGAGCAAGGCGAGGGCGCTCAGCGCTCTTCTGCGAAGAGGTCCCGGACGTCTCGCCGCTCGTCGAGCGTGAGGATCGCGTGCTCCAAGCGGCGTACGGCGTCGTCGCGCAGGGCGAGGGAAGCGTTGCGGCGGAACTTGTCGCAGACCTCCGCGTCCGTCAGGGGATTTTCCGGGCCGCCCCGCTGGTGTGCCAACTCGCCCTCGACGGCGCTGCCGTCGTTCCATACGACCCGCGCCGCGCCGGGGAAGGCCTCGGGAAACGTCGGGAACGAGGCCACCTCGTAGCGGACCTTGCGCGCGAGCGCGAGCACGCGCTCGTCGGCGATCGCCTCGGCGCTGTACGAAGCGAGATCGACGCGACCGTGGAGCAACATCGCGGCGACCCCGTACGGCAAGCTGAACTTGGCGTCGTAGGGCGTGCGCGGACGCGCCTTGGCCGGCGCCGGTTCCAACACCAGCGAGACCGCAGGCTCCGGCACCCGCACGACGATCTCGGCGACGTCGTTCGGGTCGATCGCCCGTCCCTTCACGGCGCGCGCGGCGGCGTCGATCGGCGCGTGCACGTAGTGGCACGCCGGGTACGGCTTGAAGGCGATTCGCGGGGTCTCCCAGCGCGCGCCGAGGTCGGCGAGCGAGCGGTCGAGATCGATCGAGTGCCGGTCGGCGAACGCGGCGAAGACGCCGAAACGACCTTCGAGCACCGTGGCCGGTCCGGTCGCGCCGTGCGCGGCGACGCTCGCCGCTAGCAACCCCGCCTGCGCCGCGGCCCCTGCATGCAAGGCCTTGGTCTCCGAGCCGTCGGCGAGGTACTCGAAGATCCCGCTCGCCAGGCTGCCGGCGATGCCGAGCGCGTGGGCCGTCGCCGACGGTCCGAGGCGTCGCAGGCGCGCCGCGGCAGCGGCGGCGCCGAAAACGCCGCAGACCGACGTGGGATGAAAGCCGCGGCGATGAAAGGCTGCGGGCGCGGCCATGCCAATGCGGATCGTGATCTCGTTGCCGAGAATCAGCGCGAGCAGCAGCTCGGCGCCGTGCGAACGATTCGCCTGAGCGGCCGCCAGCGCCGCGGGCGCCATCACCGCGCTCACGTGGCAGACCGCATCGCTGTGCGTGTCGTCGAAATCGAGGCCGTGACAGAGCATGCCGTTGGCGAACGCGGCGGGCCCGGCCGGAAGCCGCTCCTCGAGGCCTATGACCCATGCCTCGGATCGCCCGCCACTCTCCCTCGCCGCCTCGCGCCCCGCCGTGGCGACGCCGAGGGCGTGGGCCGCGAGCCCGCAGCCGATGGCATCGAGAAAATGGAGCTTTGACTGGGAGATGACGTCGGGCGGGAACCGCATCGAAGGAAAGGTCGGCGGTCCAGGCGGCGAGGCGCTCGGCGGCGGTCATGTCAGTGTGCCCTTAGCGCCTTTGCGGCAGCGCTTCCACGTGCTTCTCTTGCCCCGCGCCAGCCGGTAGCCTGGGCGAATTCGGAGTCGCCATGCGCGGCAGCGAACTCGCGTATCCCTCTCGTATCCCGCAGACGGCGCAGGCCATGGTCGTCGATCGATCGCTCCGCCTGCGGGCGGGAGCGATCTCGCTCGGCGCCGCCGTGCTCATCTTCGCCGCCAAGTTCGCGGGCTACCGGCTCACCAGATCCACCGCGATTCTCTCCGACGCCCTCGAGTCGATCGTCAACATCATCGCCGCGCTGTTCACGCTCGCGAGCCTGCGCTTCGCCAGCCGCCCCGCCGACGAGAATCATCCCTACGGCCACGGCAAGGTCGAGTTCCTGTCGAGCGGCTTCGAGGGCGGGCTGATCGCGTTCGCGGCGCTGTTGATCGTCTACGAGGCGGTCGACGCCCTGTGGTTCGGCCGAGAGCTGCTGGCGATCGACGTCGGGCTCGCGCTGGTCATCGTCGCCGGAATCGCCAACGCGTTGCTCGGCTACTTCCTCGTGCGCACGGGCCGGCGCACGCATTCGCCGGCGATCGAGGCCGACGGCCAGCACGTGCTCTCGGATTTCTGGACGAGCGCGGGCGTGGTCGTCGGGCTCGGGCTGGTGGCCGCGACCGGCTGGCAGCCTTTCGATCCGCTGGTGGCGATCGCGCTCGGCGCCAACCTGGCCATCGTCGGCGTGCGCCTCTTGCGCCGCGCGGTCGGCGGGCTCCTCGACGAATCCGATCCGGGCCTACTCGCCAAGCTCGCCTCGGTCATCCAAGCGCGTGCGCACTCCCGCGGTGATCGCCATCCACCGCCTGCGCGCGATCCGCTCCGGCGGCGTAGTCCACGTCGATGCGCACGTCGTCGTGCCGCGCTTCTGGTCCGTCTCCGAGGCGCACGATTTCGCCGACGGCTTCGAGCGCCAGCTCGTGCACGGCGTGAACCAGGAGGCCGAGTTCATCTTTCACCTCGACCCCTGCCGCGCGGCGTACTGCCGCAGCTGCCGGGTCGATCCCTGCGCGGTGCGGGGACACGACTTCGTCGACGACCGTGATTGGTCGCTCGAGACGCTGACCAGCGAGGCGCCGGAAGAGTGATTCTTGACACGGTGAGGCTCGAAAGGGAATTGCAGTTCATGACGCGTGATGCATCGCGAGGAGAGCGGTATGACCGAACGGGTTCGTGAGATTCTCGGCTGGTACGCGAGCGACAGTCCCGGCACGCGCGCCAACTTGGCGCGGCTCCTGAACCACGGCAGGCTTGGCGGCACCGGCAAGCTGGTGATCCTGCCGGTCGACCAGGGCTTCGAGCACGGCCCGGGACGCAGCTTCGCGGCGAATCCCCCCGGATACGATCCGAACTACCACTTCCAGTTGGCGCTCGACGCGGGGTGCAACGCCTACGCGGCGCCGCTCGGCTTCATCGAGGGTGGGGTCGCGCAATACCTCGGCGAGTTGCCGCTCATCCTGAAGCTCAACAGCCACGACGTGCTCTACGACGAGAAGGACCCGTGCTCGTCGGTGACCGGCAGCGTCAAGGAAGCGCTGCGGCTCGGCTGCGCGGCCGTGGGCTTCACGATCTATCCGGGGTCGTCTCGCAGCCGCGAGATGTACGAGCAGCTGCGCGAGATCACCGAGGAGGCCAAGAGCGTGGGCCTCGCGGTCGTCGTCTGGTCGTATCCCCGCGGGTCGAGTCTCAGCAAGGAGGGGGAGACGGCGATCGACGTCGTGGCCTACGCCGCGCACATCGCCGCCGAGCTCGGCGCCCACGTCATCAAGGTCAAGCTGCCGGCGGCCCACCTCGAGCTCGCCGAGGCGAAGAAGGTCTACGAGAAGGAGCGGATCCCGATCGCGACGATCGCCGAGCGCGTCCGTCACGTCGTGCAGAGCACGTTCGACGGCCGGCGCATCGTGATCTTCTCGGGCGGCCCCGCCAAAGGGGACCAGGACATCTTCGAGGAGGTGCGCGGCATTCGCGAGGGCGGCGGCTTCGGGTCGATCATGGGGCGCAACTCCTTCCAGCGAAAGAAGCCCGACGCGGTGAAGTTCCTCGACACCGTGATGAGGATGTACTCCGGAGAGCTCAAGTAGCGCTCTCGCTCCACAACACCCTGACCGGCCGGGTCGAGCCGTTCGAGACGCTCGTCCCGGGCAAGGTCGGCGTCTACGTGTGCGGCGTGACCGTCTACGACCGCTGCCACGTCGGCCACGCCCGTGTGTTCGTCGCCTTCGACGTCTTGCACCGCTGGCTGCGGGCACGCGGCTTCGACGTCACGTTCGTGCGCAACATCACCGACATCGACGACCGCATCATCGAGCGCGCCCAAGCCGACGGAATTTCCGCCGCCACGGTCGCCGATCGCAACGTCGTCGAGTTCCGCCGCGACGTCGCCTCGCTCGGCTGCCTGCCGGCCACGCACGAGCCGCGCGCCACCGAATGGGTTCCGGCGATGATCGATCTCGTGCGCCGGCTCGAGGAGCGCGGCCTCGCCTATGCGACAGAGGACGGGATGTACTTCTCCGTTCGCGGGTTCCCCGGCTACGGCAAGCTTTCCAAGCGCCGGCTCGAAGACATGATCGCCGGCGCGCGTGTCGAGGTCGACGAGCACAAGCGCGATCCCATGGACTTCGCGCTCTGGAAGGCGGTCACGGCCGAGCGCGAGGCGTCTGGCGAGCCGGCTTGGCCGAGCCCGTGGGGTCGCGGGCGGCCCGGCTGGCACATCGAGTGTTCGGCGATGTCGACCGCCCTGCTCGGGCAGCCGTTCGATCTTCACGGCGGCGGCGAGGACCTCATCTTCCCGCACCACGAGAACGAGATCGCGCAGTCCGAGGGAGCGAGGGGCACGCCCTTCGTGCGCGTCTTTCTGCACAACAGCTTCGTGCGCATTCACGAGGAGAAGATGTCGAAGTCGCTCGGCAACGTGTTCGCGATTCGCGACATCGTCGAGCGGCTGCCGGCAGAGGCCCTGCGCCTCTTCTTGGCGGCGACGCACTACAGGAGCCCGATGGATTTCTCGCTGGAGAGCGTCGAGGAGAGCTTTCGCGCTCTGGTGCGGCTTTACGAGACGCTGGCGCGCGCGGCGTCGGCCGGTGTGGCCCGACCGGCCGGTTCTGCGAGCGTATTCCCGACGACGCCTCGGCTCGAGCCGTTCGTGGCCGCGCTCGACGACGACCTCAACACGGCGCGAGCGGTCGCCGTGCTCTTCGATCTCGTTCGCGAGCTGAATCGGCTGCTCGATGCGCGCGACCTCGAGGGAGCCCTGGCGGTGCGCCGCGATCTCGCTGCGGCCGCGGGGGTGCTCGGGATCGGCGATCAACCCGCCGGGGACTTCCTGGTGAGCGAGCGAGCTCGGGCACTACGCGCGGCGTCCAGGAGCGCCGAGGACGTCGAGGCGGTGATCGCCGAACGCGCCTCGGCTCGTGCTTCCAAGCAATGGCAGCGTGCCGACGAGCTTCGCCGGAGCCTGCTCGACGCCGGCATCGCGCTCGAAGACGGCGCCTCGGGCACGACGTGGCGCCCGACGAGCTGGGGGGTCGAGCCTCCCACGCGCAAGGGACGGGAACGATGAGCGCTCCGGTCGAGCTTCACGAACGCACGGTCGTCATCGACGCAGGACCGATCTCGGGCGATCGCCTACAGATCCACGCCGAGCTCCGCGACGTCCGAAAGATCGACATGGGAGAAGTTCTCGGCCGGTTGCGCCCGCCTGGCGTCGTTCACCACATGATCCTCGAAGCGGAGCTCGACGCGGAGCTCGTCGTACGCGCCATCGATGCGCGCATGGAGACGATTCCCTTCGAGCCGAGCGAGAGGACCTGGGGGGAGGGGTGCCGGCACATCTTGCCCAACTATCAGCACCTGCTCGGCGCGCGCATGGACGCCGGCTATGCGGCGCACGTCAACGAAGTGGTCGGCGGCCCGCTCGGCTGCTTCCACATCCTGTCGATGGCGCAGTGCCTGCCCCTGGCGGCGCGCGCGGCGGCTGGGCGGCTATGCGGCGGCGCCCGGTCCGTGCCGGCGAGCGCGCGCTCGGCAGCGCGTGACAGTTGCTCGCAGTGGACGGCCGACAGCCCGCACTGGAACGAGGTGCGCGAAACCCCCGGGACGGGGTTCCGCAAGCTCGGCCGTCGCATGCGCATCGGCGCGATCGCCGATGAGCAGATGCGTCTCGGCATGGCCGCCGAGCTCACCGACCGGCTCGAAGAGGGTCCGGACCTTCGGGCGGCGCTGACGCTTTGGCTCGAAATCCCGAGGTTCACGATTCTGGAGGCGAGCGCAAACCTCGCGGGCGCCCCGTTCGCCGGCTGCTCGGCGACGCTCGGCCGTGCGGTCGGGCTGGAGGGCTTGTCGATCGCCAAGGGGTTCACCGGCGCCGCCCTCGATCGCATCGCGGGACCCGTTGGCTGCGCTCATCTGGCGGCGCTGGTGATCGCGCTCACTCCCGTCGTCCCGCAAGCGTCGGGTGCGCTGGCCGCGTTCCTGCGGCTGTCGACGCAAGAGAGGCAGCAGGGTCGCGCCGGCTCTCCACAGGTCGACAGCTGTCATATGTGGCGCGCCGACGGCCCGTTGGTGAGCCTGAGGAACCGCTAGACATAGTCGCTGCCCGAGGCCCGTTCCCCGACCGCTCGCCTCGACGCCCGGAATCGGTGTACCCTTTCGGTACTGCTCCACGCAGGGCAGGAGGAGGAGAGGGAACGCATGAGAGGACTGGTTCGAACGGCAATGATCGTTCTCGCGTTCACCTGGCTCTCGCTCGGCGCGAGGGGGGCGGCCGCGCAGAAGCTCTACAAGTGGACCGACAAGGACGGAAAGGTCCACTTCTCGAACGTTGCGCCGGCGGGAGAAGGAGGCCTGGGCGACGGTGCCGGCGTGACGGGCATCGAGGCGGCGCAGAGCGCCCCCGCCGAGTCATCGGGCGAAGCCTCGGCGACACAGAGCGAGCCGTCCGTGGCGACCCACGAGCCTGCCGCGTCCGGCGATACCTCGAGCAGCATCTCCGAGGAGGCGTTCTCCGCCCAAGTCAGCTCCACTCGCATGCGCTTGAAGCGCGAGCTCGCGGCGGCGAAGGAGAAGTCGCAGCAGGCCGATGAGCAACTCGCGGCCATGAAGAAGGAGCTGAATCAGCCGACTCGCATCGGCATCGAGGTGCTGCAGAAGGCATTCGGACCGAATCAGTATACGGGAACCGAGCTAACCGATCTGAACAAGCAGAAGCAGGAAGCCGACGCACGCATCGAGGAGATCCGCAAGCAATACGCCGACCTTCACGATGAGGCCGTAAAGCGCTTCGGACATCAGCCGTCGTGGTGGCTTCCCCTCGACTAGGGGTTCGCAGTCAGCCGACGAGGTAGGGGATCTCGCTCCCGTCGAGAAGGGCGCGGACGGCGGTCGCCACACCTTCGGCGATCTTGGCTCCAAGCGCGGGGTACCACCCGGCCGCGTGCGGGGTCACGAGAATCCGTGGCTCGGCATAGCGCTCGAGGCTAGCGGGCTCGTCGGGAAACACGTCTAGGCCGAGGCCTGCGAGGCGGCCCGCGCGCACCGCGGCCACCGCCGCCTCGACATCTACGAGGGCCCCCCGAGCCGTGTTCACCAGTACGGCGCCGCGCTTGAGCAGGCGGATCTGCTCGGCGCCGATCATGCCGCGGTTCGCGACCGTGAGATCGCAGTGGAGCGTCACGACGTCGCCGTCTTGCAGAATTTGGTCGAGTGTGACGCCTCCGGGCAGGCGCGGATCGCAGCGCAGAACTTCGGCGCCCATCGCCTCGAGCACCGCCGCCATCCGCGAGCCGATCACCCCGACACCGACGACTCCAACCGTGCCGAGCAGCGTGGCGCCGTAGTCCGCGAGGCGCGCTCGCTCCCACCTCCCGGCGTGCGCAGCCTGCTGGAAGCTGCCGAGCCGGCGCGTCAGCGAGAGCATCATGCCGAGCGCGCTCTCGACCACGGCGTCACGCCGTGCGAGCGGCAGGCGAGCGCAGGCGATGCCACGAGCGCGCAGCGCCTCGAGGTCGATGTGATCGAAACCCGAAGTCGTCGTGATCACCAGCCGGCATCGGCGCAGTCGCGCGGCGGCGGCTCGGTCGACGCCGACGGTGCTCGGCACCACCAGCACATCCGCCTCTTCGAGCGGAGCGCTCGCACCGGCGATCGCGGTCGCCTCGACGCCCGCCGGCAGGCCGGGCAGCTCGGCTTGCTCGTACTCCGACCAGCCCCAGCGTAGAACTCTCATGCCGCGTATATAGGCCCCTTTCGTTCGGCCGCACAGAACCTTACAGTCGGTGCGTGCGCCTGCAGGTGAAGGAGCGGCTGGCGGAGATCCCACCAGAAGCCTGGAACACGCTGGTCGGCGACGGGTCGGCCTTTCTCGAGTGGGAATGGCTCTCTTCGCTCGAGGACGCCGGCTGCGTCTGCGCCCGGACGGGCTGGCTGCCCCAACACCTGACGCTGTGGAGCGGCAGCGAGCTGGTCGGCGCGTGTCCTCTCTACGTCAAGGCACACAGCATGGGGGAGTTCGTCTTCGACCACGGGTGGGCGGAGGCCGCCGAGAGCGCCGGCATCGCCTACTACCCGAAGCTGCTGGTCGGGGTGCCGTTCACGCCGGCGACGGGAGCGCGCTTTCTCAGCCACCCCGGAGCGGACCGCCCGGCGGTGATCCGCGCGCTTGGGGAAGCGCTCAAGGGCGTTTGTCATCGCAACGGGTTTTCATCGGCGCACGTCAACTTCTGTTTGCCGGATGAGGTAGCGGCGCTGGCGGAGTGCGGCTTCGAGCATCGTGAGGGCTATCAGTATCGATGGACGAACCCCGGATGGCAGAGCTTCGAGGACTACGTCGCGGCGCTGAAGACGAAGCGGCGCACGCAGGTCCGTCGCGAGCGCCGGGAGCTCCTCGAGCAGGGCGTCGTGATCGAGGTGAGGGAAGGAGACGAGATCGCGACGGAGTTGCTGCCGACGATGTTCCGCCTCTACCGATCGACGATCGACAAGCTCTATTGGGGGAGGCGGTACCTGAACGAGCGGCTCTTCGATCTGGTCGGCGAACGCTGGCGCCGCCGGCTGTGCTTCATCCTCGCCCGCCGCGGCGACGAGATCCTCGCCGGCACGTTCAACGTGCGCAAAGGCGGCGTGCTCTACGGTCGATACTGGGGAGCGTTCGAGGAGCTTCGCTTCCTCCACTTCAACGTCTGCTACTACGCGGCGATCGAGCACTGCGTTCGGCAAGGGATCGAGCGGTTCGAGCCGGGCGCGGGAGGTGAATTCAAGCACCTGCGAGGGTTCGACGCGCAATCGACCGACAGCATGCACTTTCTCGCGGATAGCCGCCTGGCGCGCGCGGTCGCCGATTACTTGGCCCGCGAACGCCGCGCGGTCGAGCGCCACATCGAGCACATGGAGGAGCGCAGCGCGCTGCGCAAGTCGAACGGGGAAGACTAGACCCGGAGTCGGCGCCGCGGCGTCAGGCGGAGATCTTCAAGCCTGATTCGCCGAGCCGCTGCTCGAGGACGGGCAGCCGATCGTGTCCCCAGAACGGCTCATCTTCGAACACGAAGATCGGCACGCCGAACACGTGATCCGACGCCGCTTCTTGCTGCGCGGCGGCGTACTCTTCGGCGCCGGCACCGGCGAGGAACTCGCGATACTCTGCTGGCGCGATGCCGAGCTCTGCGATGACGGCGGCGACGGCGGCGGGCTGGTCCAGCTCGAGGTCGCGCTTGAAGAAGCGCTCATACACCGTCCGGCTGAACTCACGAAGCTTGCCGTGGCGCGCGGCGAGCAGGCCGCCGATCAGCGCGGGAGTCGTGTCGTAGACCTTGAGCGGGCCGCGAATGACGATGCCGCGCGGCTTCGCCCATCGCCGTGCGTCGAGGTACGAATAGCGCGCCTTGTACTCCGAGTAGAGGCTCCGCTCTCCCTTGCCCTTGATCCGCAACTGGAACGGGATCCAGCGCAGTCGCACGCGATAGCGCTCCTCGAGAGCGAACGCCGGATCGAACGCGAGGAAGGCGTAGGGGCTCTTGTAGTCGGAGTACATCTTCACTTCGACGTCGATCCATCGACTAACCGTCCGGACCAGCATCGCTTATCTCGCGGATTTTCGGATGTTTCCAGGCCACGCTCGAGTTGGCGGAAATTGGCTGGAATTGGGTCGGGGTCGTGCGCGATGGGCACAATTTCGGGCACAGGTCCCAAGCGGCGAGAAGTTGCAGCTCCTCACCGCGTCGGGAGTCGGGCCGAACCCGACACCAGGTTGCCCCACCGGATTTAGAGAGCGCCGGAGCAGGCGGCACGGTACGGCGTGGTCGGGAGATCTGCAAGTCCGTCGCGCACTTCCCCACCTGGGCTACCGCACCTCGCCTTACGGTGCCGTCATCCCGTTGGGCCACGGTTGGGACCGAAGCCCTTTGGCCTGTAACGAGCTCTGCACCAACGATCCGCGACACCACGGCGGCCCTCGGTTCAGCGGCGCTCAGGACGTTCACGACCATCCAGACTGCGGTCTAGGATTCGACGACCGCTTTGACGCGTCCCTCTCTGACCGCTTTCACGAACGCCTTGTGATCACGCTCGGCCTGATCGGCATAATCGACTGCAAAGTCGCATATCGCGTCGTCAAAAATGCCGCCCGAACCCATGTAGCCCGAGATCATGGCGGCGTCGCCCGAGCGGGCGTGGGCTCGGGCCAGCGCCCACCCGCACAGCTTCCGCGTATCGTCGCAACACTTCATCGTCAAAGCCTTCAATGATCGCCGACAGTCTTCATGTCGCGGAGTTGGCGCACGTAGAAGTGGCGCCCTCGCTTTCCCTGCGTCCACCCCAGGAAACTGTCGCTCGCCGACTGCATCAGGCGCTGGCCGACGACGACGCGCTGACCGTGGTTGCTCGTGCAGACTCTTCCCGGCATAGGGTTCAAGCACCGACGCCTTCGCCTGCTTGATCTGCAGGAACAGCGGGTCGTCGTCCGCGGCCATGAAGAGGGCGATCAAGCACATCGTACCGACGCTGCCCACGCCAACGACCTTCACCGCCATGTCGCACAGATGAAAGCGGTCGAAGAGCATGCGGATGTGCTCGGGCAGTGAGTCGTGGTAGAGCGCCCATGCTGCCTTGAGTTCCTCGCCGCCTCATCGATCTCGGCGGAATGGAAGATGAGCGGTGGGTTATCCTTGATGCGCGGCGTCGAGCCAACGTGCTCGGCGAGCTTTGGGAAATCGTGCTCAGCCACACTGCGCCCGCGCGCCTTCTCGACTACTTTCGCCGTGCTCGCACGCACCTCTTCGTCGGGCGTCGCATCGAGCAGACGTTGGAGGTCGATCCTGTCGTACCAGATGTCCAGCGCCTTCATGAAGGCATACTCCGCCATGTGTTCCCGGTATGAACGCACCGCGGCGCGTGCGGCGCGCGCCGACTCGCTCTGTTTGAGCTGGATATGACGCCCGGCCAGGACCACGCTGGCGGTCAAGCGCTTGACGTCCCATTCCCATGGAGCGGGAAGCGTTTCATCCAGGTCATTGACGTCGAAGATCAGGCCGCGCTCGGGCGTAGCAAAGGCGCCGAAGTTCGAGAGGTGGGCGTCACCACAGGCCTGCACCCTGAGGCCGGAGCTCGGGGTGTGGGCCAGGTCGGCGGCCATGATCGCGGCGGTCCCGCGATAGAAGGCGAAGGGCGACTGTAACATCCGGCCGTGGCGAATCGGCACGAGGTCCAGCACCCTGCCCTCGTTTTGTGCCAGCACCAGCTCGACCGGATCACGTCGCTCCTTGGGCGGATTCCATCCGCTATGCTCCGCGCGGGGCACGGCGTCGCGCAGCCTCTTGCCTTCAGCCCGGCGCTCGGCCTGAGAACGATACGGCTCTTCGCCCGGCGTCTTAAGGTCTAGCGCTTCCTTCATGGTTGTCTCTCCATTTCGTCCATTGGGATTTGTTGCATCACCTGCGAGCTGATCTGCGCTCATGCAAACCTCCTCCGTTTTGTTTCGTCCATTGGCATTTTTGCATCATGAGCGCGTCGGAAACGGCGACCTTGTACCGTGCAGGCGGCTGAGAGTGCGAAAACCATTGGCACCCGCCCGTTCGAGCCGCAACGGGGCCGCACGCTCGACGAGACGGGTGGGGGTCATGCTGGCAAGCGCTGTTGATAGTGTCGGAAGTCGCGGGCGCCGACGGTAAAGCGGCGAGACGCCCCAATCACAGCTTGAAAGCACATTGGCTCATCACTGTTCTCTCCGTTGGTTCCTTTCCACAACGGTTTCGTCAAAGAAGAATCTTGATCAGGCGGGTCACTAATTCTTCGAACGAAAAGATCGTTAGGCCTAATGGTAGAAGCGGCGCGGCGGTGGCGACGGCGAGCCTTGCCACATCCTTCAATCCGAACGGCACCAGGCGCATTTCCTGGACGACTGCAAAACTGTTTCCGAGGTCGGCCAACGACTGGATGTCGCCACTGCCCAGGAGTTCTTCCTCGTTGGATGCGCCTCCCTGTACCCACTTCTCATCAAATTCCTGCGACATAGCGGCTGGCCAGCGAGCCGTACTCGTCGCAGGCCGCGCCGTCTTCGCGCTCGCGAGGTGCGGTGTGAACACGACGAGCGGGCTGAGGATGACGACAACGAAGAAGGCCAGGAAACCCGCGGCCTCCATCTTGAAGGCCACAGATTCTTGTCCCTCGTAGAAGATTCGACTGGCGATTAGTCCGGCAAGCAGGGCGCCCTGGGCAAAAAGGATCGGCCCAAAGGCATAAGTGCTCTGGCCAAGGAACCCAAGCCCAGCGGCCCGATCCGGGTGAGTGGCAATGAGGCGCAGATTCAGCCTTGAGACTCGCCAAAGAAACTGGAACCAGATGAAGAACCGCAGATACCAACGCAACAGGATGAATTGAAAGATCGGGATACTGACGAAAGCATACCAATACCCGGCAATGGTGAGATGCAACTGCGACCCCTCGGGCATCGCGTACCAGCTTGCTGCCCCGGGGGTGAAATTGGCTCCGCCATATCCATAGACCAAGCGTGTAGACCAGAATCAGAAGACCGACTTCCACAGTTACTGAATTACGCACGCGCATGGCCGAGTCGATGGCCGCGTGGAATTTCGGCATGTCTTCGGGGACGATAATGCGCCGCTCAACGAACTTTTGCACCGCGGGTCGGATGCGAGAATGGACGATCAGTTCGGCGACGATCAGAATGGGCAGCGCGATCAGGAAACGAACGTGCGCCTCGATGTCGTAAAGGAACGGGATCTTAATGGTGCCGTTCAGCGCATGGCCACCGATCACCGACAACAGCAACAGCGGCAGCCACGCAACAGCCGCGATCACCACGACCCGCCGCCGGAGCAGCTCCAGCGCATCTCCGGACAGATGTGCCCGTCGGTACAATTGAAACAGTGGACCACCGAGCACCAGAGAAAAGTCGGGATGCTCATCCAGAATTGCGGGCTTGGTCACGGTAACGCTCCGTGTCTTTGAACCACGAGTTCGTTGCGACAGAGTGGCCTCAGGGAAATCGTTCGGTATCACAGAGACGCACGGAGCGGTAAGCGGACGCTATAAGGAAAAGACCGTAGTGGAGGGGAGTTGGCCGACAGCGTAGGTTGTTCTGACTCTGGGTCAACTAACTGGAGGATTTGGGCGCGCTGGCCCGGACTCCAGTGGGGTCCAGTGCTGCCGGGTTGGGCGGGACGCCTTCCCGACACGCCGGCCCCACTCGCATCGGGCTACGTCGCGCGGCGCGGCGGAATGGTCGGGCGGGTCACCACCCGCCTTCAGCGAAATCCCGCCGCCACTCGCGCAGAAGGCGCGGCGTTATCTTCCAGCGCGCGCAGGGCTTGCGACGGTCAGCTCGGGAGCCGTTATACAACTCAACTAGCATCGGGATGAGGCCGAGGGATTCGAGGATGTTCAACAGGTAGCCGGGGTTTTCCCGGGCGCACTTCTCGATGAAGTCGCGTTTGCGAGCGGTGCCGGGCCGGATCGCCGCACCGAGCATGTTGCGGCGTGGGTCATAACCCACCTTGAAATCTCTGCCGCCCGACTTCTTTCCCCAGGCCATGCCCGTTCGGCTACAAGACGATCGAGTCTGAGGAGAAAGGGCGGCGCTCGATCGCCGTCGACGAAGCGGAAGCCGCCGTCGTGCGCCGCATCTTCCGCGACTACGCGGAGGGCCGGTCGCTCTTGTCGATCGCCCACGCATTGAACGCCGAGGGCGTACCCTTCCCCACGCGCGACACAAAACGCGGGCCGGTCCGCAAAGGCTGGTCCATCGGGACGATACACTTCGTCCTGCGAAACGAGCGCTACATGGGGCGCGTCGTCTGGAACAAGCGCGAGTTCCTGAAAGACCCCGACACCGGCAAGCGCCGGTCGGTCTTGCGGCCCGAGAGCGAGTGGCGCGTCGAGGAGCGGCCGGAGCTACGCATCGTGCCGGTGGATCTCGAAGAGGCCGTGGCCGCGCGGCACAAGATGTTCACCGATCGCTACGGCGCAGGGTGAACGGAGAAGCAACCAGCCGGGACATCACGCGTGGCGCATTCGCGCCGTTACTTGCTGACCGGGATGTTGCGGGGCGGACACGTTCGCGTCGGTGCGTGACAAGCTGGCAGCGGCCGAGCAGGAGATCTCGACGCTCACGGCGGATCTCGAACGGGCGCGTTTCGAGAAGCGGGCCGCGCGCACACCGGCGACGATGCGGCCCGAAACGCTGAGAGCCTACCTGCTCGACGTGCGCCGCGCCGTGAAGCGGGACGTGCCGAAGGCGAAGGAAGCGATCCTGCGAATCCTCGACGGCGACATGGTTCTGACCCCTGCTACCGGGGATCAACCCGCCCAAGTGACCGGACGGCTTTCACCGTCCGGCCTCGTAGGGGTGTCGGTCTTTTCATTGCGGGGGCGGGATTCGGAAACGCGCACACCGCGTGCGCGTTCGCGTTGGAACCATCCGATTTCGCGATCGAATTCGCACGGGTCGGGTGACGGGTCGAACCGGCCACGTCGCGGGCCGGGACGGGCCGTTTCCGGTCGGTTCCGTGGGCGTCCCGTGGCCGGATCGGACGGGGTTTCGGGGTCGATCGGCGCGCCGGATCTACCGGCGATCCGCGCGCGTCGCGGCGTCGTATTCGTCGCGCGTCGGATTCGTGGGCGCGCCGCGCGCCACGGCCACCCGCCGCCTTGCGGACGGATGCAGCGTTCCCGCGTGTTGTAGCGCTCCACCAGCGCGGGAATGTGGCCCCTAGCTTCGAGCACGTCTAGGAGCGCGTCGGGCATCTCGCGCACGTAGTATTGGATGATGTCGCTTCGGAGCTTTTTGCGCCAGGTGTCGAGCGGACCACGACGCACGTGTCGGCGCGGGTCGTAGCCCGGCATGAAGTCCCGGCCTCCGGATTTGTGGCCCCATGCCATCGCCGCCGAATGGTGCCATGAGGTGCGAAGAAGCGCGAGGCCGTGCAATAAAGTGGCCTGCTTCTTCTCCGGGGGGCGGTGCTCGTTGCCCGCGATCGCGTCTCTCAGCGGACCAAGCTCGGAGGCGAGCGCGCGGGCCTCATGGAGTCGGAGAGGGTCGATCAACGCCCCGTGGATGCTCTCGGTGTCGAGATCGAGAAGCTCGCTCGCGAGCGCGAGCTGGTCGAGGCGTCCATCCGTGGATGGATGAAGCGCGAGGCCGACGCGAAGCGCAAGGACGCCGAGGCGCTCACCGCTCGTGCCGTCGCCGTCATGCAGAAGACCAAGGTGAGCATCGAGTCAGCGCAGGCGAAGCTTCAGGCGGCAATCGAGACGTTCGAGAGCGTGCTGGACGAGGCGCTCGGTTACGAGTCACTCCTTCGCCGCGTGACTCCGCTTGCCGAGTCGCTTGGCGTGGCCGCTCCGACGCTGCCGGGAGACGAGATCGACGCGCATACGCGTGAGCGTCAGCTCGATGCGTTAGCGGCGCGAGTATACGCCGCGTACGACCGGCTCCTCGACAAGGTGAGCGCGGCGGTGCGTGAGCTCTTCAGAAGCCCTCAGCGAGAAGCAGCTGCGGTCTCCTGCGCTGCGCGACGTAGGCGTGCTCGTCGAGCCGCTGACGATCGGTGAAAAGGCGCTGGAGCAGATCCGACAGGTCCAGCAGCGGTTGCCGTGGGCTTGTCCAGAGCTACGTGCCAAAGGCCAAGGCCACTGTCATCGCGCCCTCGTACTCGGCGCCGGGCCCGTCGGACTGCTCGGCGCGATGGCCCTCGCCGCGGACGGCTTCGACACGCACGTCTACTCGCGCGAGCCCGCAGGAAGCCCGAAGGCGCAGCTCGTCGAGTCCTTCGGCGGCCGCTACGTCTGCGCGACCGACACGCCGATCGAGGCGTTGCCGGACACGATCGGCAATCTCGACGTCGTCTACGAGGCGACCGGCGCCTCGCGTGTGTCCTTCGAGATCATGAAGGTGCTTGGCACCAACGGGGTCTTCGTCTTCACGGGGGTACCTGGACGGAAGACGCCCGTCGAGATCGACACGGACCTCATCATGCGCAACTTGGTGCTCAAGAATCAGGTCGTGTTTGGCACCGTGAACGCCGGGCGCGAGACCTTCGAGGCCGCGATCCGCGACCTCAGCCGCTTCATGGAACTTTGGCCCGCCGCGGTGCGCGCGTTGATCACCGGGCGCTTCCCGGTATCGGCCTATCGCGATCTGCTGCTCGGAGCGCCGAGCGGCATCAAGAACGTGATTCGTTTCGCCTGATCAGTCGGCCGCGACTGCGTTCCATTCGCAGCGATCCGAACGTGACGGCACGTGGATGCGGCGCAACCGCTGCGCCGAGCACCACGAAAAGTGGCAACAGATGCTCGTCGGTGGGGTGATTGCGCTCGGCATGCGGCGCGCTCCAACTTACCTGTGCCAGCAACGTCGCTTCGACGAATTCCGCCTCGAGTACAACGAGGAACGTCCTCATCAAGCTCTCCACGGCCGGAGTCCAGCGATGCTCTACGATCGCTCACCACGCCGTTCCCTTAGACACTACCCAATCCCGAGTGCTCCTTCGCACTTCGAGGTCTGGGGAATGTCAGCGCGGTCACAGGGTGCGAAGCGCCTCGAGGATCGCGGCCGGCTCGAGCCGCGTGGCGTAGTTCGCGTCGACGTACGCGAGGCGGATCTTCCGGTTCGCGTCGACGACGTATGTCGCCGGGATCGGCAGCTCCCACGTGCCGCTCGCGTTCCACTCGGAGAGATCCTTGGCGATCGCACGATAGACCGGCTTCAGCTCCTCATAGAGCTGGAATACAAGCCCGTAGCTCCGCGAGACCGCGAGGTCGAGATCGCTACAGACGTCGAAGGCGAGCGCGTTCTTCTCTGCGGTCGAGAGCGAGTTGTCGGGCGTCTCGGGGGTGATCGCGACGAGCGAGGCGCCGAGCGCCTGCATCTCGGGAAGCTTCCGCTGGTAGGCCTGCAACTGCAGGTTGCAGTACGGTCACCAGCCGCCGCGGTAGAAGGTGACGACCGCAGGTCCTCGCTCGAGGAGCTTGGCGAGCTGCACGGTCTCCCCCCGGACGTTCCGGAGACGGAAGTCCGGTGCCTCGTCTCCCGCGTGGCGCGCGCGAGCGGCGATCCCGGACTTCACCTGCCGCTCGGTGGTGGTGAGGAGCGCCTCGACGACGTCCTTCGGGATCTTCGGGAGCATCGCCTCCTGAAATTTGCGGATTTCTTGCTGGAGCTCTCCGTTCAATCGATCGTCTGCCATTCCACTCTCCTTTGTCTCTGCCTCGGCGTGCCCTTCTTCGGCTCGACGCTCGTCCGAGCGTCTTTCTACCCGCTCGAATGGATACCAGCAATTCCAAACCTCTTGCGGACGACCCGCTAGGCCCTATCGTGGCGCGTGATGAGGCTGCGCCAGCTGGCCGAGTTCATCCGAGCAGTTAGCCCGACCAGGTCTCCGGTCAAGTACTCGCCCTGCGCGGCCGACGGCTCCTCAAGCAACCGGTTCAGGTCCTCGTCGCCGCGAGCTACATAACGGCGCGATCTCAGACGCCCGCACTCCCGCTCCGCTGCCCCGCTTTGACGGGTCCCTCTTCTGCCCTCCACCTGAGGTAGGAGCGAAATCCCTCCTTCCGCATGATTGGCAGTGCGCCGAATGCCGGTCTACCAGCGGGCGCGACCGTTAGGCCATCGCATAGCGCGTTCCGCGTCGCGAAAGGAATCGTCCCGTGAACAAGGCATTCTTTGTGGTCCCTTGCACCATGGGCCTTATCGGCATCGCACTCATCGCTCTTGCGCTCACTGCTACGAAGGAATTTAGCTTGCTCGGTGCGACATTGGAGAGAGGTTTCGGCTTCATGCTCGGCGGGGTCGGAATCCTCGGCGCTGTGGCCGTCGCTTCCGTAATGCGCGGGAAAATGCAGGCGGAGGCACAGGATCCTAGGCGCACCAGCGAGTCGCACCGGCCCCGCGCGTGACGCTGGGAAAACGGATGGGGGCGCCGCAAGGAATCGTGAAAGCTGGATCGCCAGCTGCCCGCCACGAGGGGTGGAGCAGCTTTGGCAGTAGACAGATGGCGTGCCTTTTTCGGCAGAAGCCGGTGTGTTTGCGGGGCTTCGTGGCCGTGCCGTTGGCGCTTTGGCTAAGCGGTTGCTCGCAATCCCCCAAGGAAAGCCGGGGCATGGTTTGCAGAGATGATGCCGGGATCTGCCGTGATGCAGTCAGTGGGAAACAGGTGTCAGGCGTATGCGAGGGTGCGGGCATTCAGACTTGCGCGAAGACGCCACCATGAGTGCCTGCCACCGTCGAGAATCGAGTTGGGAAAGTGAGTCTGTGCCATCCGTGGACACCTCGAAAGAATAGATTCTGGCGTCGAGTAAGCGGCCCTGCTTGATGGTCACCATCTTCGATATTCCCTAGGAGTCGCGTGCCTCATGGACCACGGGGACCAGGCTCGCGAGGGATAGGATCATCTTCTTCAGGGGTTCTCCCTTCCCGACCCCGAAATCCGCTAGATCCCACCTTGGAACCTGTTGTACGCGATCACGCGGAGGGTCTTCATGAACGCAGGACATTCGCAGGATCTCGACCTGAACATCGCTCGCGCACGCCTCATCTTGGCGCCGGCGACCTTGCTGTCGATCTACATCGATGCCGCTAAGCCAGATCTGACTCCCTGGTTTCGATTGACCGGCGGAGTTCTGGAGATCGATCGCTACGCCTTCGCGGTCCTTCTGCTCCACCTCGTCTACAGCGGGGTGGTCCACGTGCTGGCGAATCTCCGCCCGGTGGGTGGCCGGTTCGTGGTCGTCACGGCGACGATCGACGTCACATTCGCCATTGTCGTAGCCATCTTTACCGAAGGTCCAACGAGCCCTTCCTACGCATTCTTCGCGTTCGCCATCATCGCGGTCGGATGCCGCGAAGGTTTTCGCGCAACGCTGGTGGTTACCGCGTGCGGCATGCTGGCATATCTGATGCTTATCCTGCTTTCGGCTGATGCTCCGCGGCCTCACGCCTACATAATGCGGCCGGTTTACCTCGCCATCACCGGATACCTGATAGGCTTCCTCGGCCAGCAGCGAATCAACTTCGAGGCGCGAGTGCGCGAGCTCGAAACCACCGAGGAGCGCCATTCGATCGCCCGCTCGCTCCACGACGGCTACATCCAAGCGTTGGCAGCCGTGAACCTTCGGTTGTCCGGCTGCCGCCAGCTCTTGAAAAAGGGCGAAGTGAGCTCCGCTCTCGGGCAGCTCACTGAGCTCCAGGACGGGGTTGCCCGCGAATACGACGAGGTTCGTTCGTACGTGCGCTCGCTCGTCGACCTCGAAGGGACATTAGCCCCGACCCGGGACCCGGAGCGTACTCTCGTCGACCTCCAAGCTACTTTTCGCGCAGACGGAGGCAAGGCGGAACAGATTCTTCTCATCCTGCTCGAGGGCATTCGCAATACTGTTCGACATGCCGACGCCCGCGCCGCGGTGATCCGGACCGTGGAAATCGGCAACGCCATCCGTATCACCATGGGTGACGACGGCGTCGGTTTCTTAGGCATCACCGCTCCGCCGTGGTCCATCGCCTCTCGGGTTGCCGAGCTCGAAGGAGAAATGAGAATCGTCGACGCACAGAGAACCGGGGCACATCTCGAAATCGAGCTGCCGACCGGGTGAGGTATGGCTGTCCCGATCCGCACCATCATCGCCGATGATCATGCGCTGTTCCGTCAGGGCCTGCGGCTTCTGCTCGACCTCGAGCCGGACGTCAAAGTGGTCGCCGAAGTGCATCGAGCGGCCGACCTCTCCTCCACCGTGCGCTCCGTACCAAGCGACCTCCTCCTTCTCGATCTGCAGATGGAGCGATGGTCCTTCGCCGACATCGAACCACTGTCGAAGGAGGTCGGGATCGTGGTGCTGACGGCGAGCGAGCGCACCGAAGATGCGCTCCGCGCCATCCGGCTCGGAGCGCGCGCGGTTGTGCAGAAGCGGTTTGCGTCCGAGACGCTCATGGATGCGATACGTGCGGCGGCGGACGGCCTGACTTGGCTGCCGCCCGCGCTGCAGGCTGAGCTCGCCAAGCAGTGGAGAGAGCCCGAAGCGAGGACGCTTACGCCTCGCGAGCGCGAGATCGTGCGCCTCGCCGCGCTCGGCCTCCACAACGCCGAGATCGCCAAGAAGCTGTTCATCAGCGAAGTGACCGTGAAGACCCACCTCAACAACATCTTCCAGAAGGTTTCGGTCCGCGATCGAGTCAGCCTGGTCCGCTACGCAATTCGCATCGGGCTAATCGACGTCCACGAACAGGAATCCTGAGCCGCAAGGCCCCTCCTCCGAAGGTTGGAGACAAATTCCAGCCAGCGCCTGATGGCGGCGTAGCCGCCGCCCGGCAATGCTCTCGTGGCGGCGAAGGCCGGCTCTTAGTCCGGCTTTACGGCAGAGCGCGAAGAAGGAGATCGAACCTTGAACAAGCTGGGTTTAATTGCTCCCGTCGGCTTCCTGATAGCAGCCGTCTACCTATTCATCCTCGCCATGGGGCCTGGCGAAACTGTCCAAATGATAGCTGGGCACGAGATCCCGGATAGCCTCGCCATGTTGCTCGGCGCCATAGCGGTGCTGGGTGCGATCGTCATGGGCGCCGAGATTTTCCGGGCGAAGAAGGGGGCTCCGACGCGCGATATCCGGCGCGTGTAGTTTGGCCCAGAAGCGCTGCGTGACTCACCGATACTGACTGACATAGCTCGGCAGGGCTGAACCCCCACGCCGATGTTCGACTGTTCCTCCGAGGTTCTTCCTTGCCGAAGGAAGTTGGGCAGGTCGACTCACGCGCTCAACGAAATCTGGGTGCCGCCCTTCGACGCGAAGCGGGCGCGCTCCTTTCGGTTTCAGTCGGCGCTCCTCGGCGACGACATCGCCTAGCGCACGCTCAGTCAAAACACGGAACACGGACCACGATGCTCGGAAAGACGACCGCAACCATACGTCAGCGAATTCGACAACCTTTGTGAAGATCGACCTAGTCTTGCCCAAGCTGAAGCCCCCCTCTGGAGCCGAGCGGCTGGTGCTGAGCCTGGGCGGCGCGCTTCTGCACCGCGGCGACCGCGTGCGAGTCCTCTGCCACTCTTTCGACTCCAGCTGCCGTTCGCTAGCGGCCGGCCTCAAGGTCGTCGAGACGGGGCAACGACTGGAATGGACCGGCAACCACTACCTCGACGCGGTGTCCTCCTACGTCTTGGCGCCGCGCCTGAGGCGCCTGATCGCGGACGACACTGATGTCGTCTGCGTGTTCGGGCCGGCGCTATTGCTCGCGGCGTGTTGGCGGAGACGACGGCGGCAGCTCCTCTACTTTTGCTTCGAGCCGCCGCGCGCCGTAAGCGTCGACCGCGGCGACGTCCTCGCGCGCGTCGGCGCATGGCGCTGGCCGCTCGCACTCGGCCTCTGGGCGTATGGCGCCGTCGACCGGTGGCTGGTTCGTCAAGTCGATGGGGTGCTGGTGAACGGCGAGTACGGCGCCGAGCTCGTCCGCTCCATGTACGGGCGACCGGGCCACGTGATCACTCATGGCGCCGATGCCTCCTGCACGAGAGACTCGAGCGGAGGCGCGCCAGTGGCTTGGCCTCGAGGACGTCGCGCCGGTCGTGCTGACCGTCAACTTCCTCCACCCGCGAAAGCGCGTCGACCTCCTCCTCCGAGCTTGGGTCGACGTGGGGCGCCGGCTGCCAGCGGCGCAGCTCCTGATCGTCGGCGACGGCCCCGAGCGCGAACCGCTCCAGCGGCTCGCCTGGCAGCTTGGGGTCGGGCAGGCAGTCCGGTTCGTCGGCTTCGTGCCGGAGAACCGGATTGCCGCTTGCTACCTCGCAGCCGACGCGCTCGTGCACACCGCGCGTGAGGAGACCTTCGGCTTGACGATTCTCGAGGCGGGCTCGTTTGGGCTTCCCGCAGTCGCTGTCGACGAGGGCGGCCCGCGCACCACGATCCGCGATGGCGAAAGCGGCGTCCTCGTTCCGGCCGAGGCTTCGGCCATCGCGGATGCGATCACACTCCTCCTCGCCGAGCCCGAACGTCGCCGCGCGATGGGCGAGTGCGCCCGCGCGTGGATCAAGGCCCGGTACTCGTGGGAGCGGGGCGCGGAAGACTTCGCGGCCGCGTGCCGGGCTTTTGCGCCGGCGGACCGATGAGCCTCGTCCTTCGCGCGGAGGCGCACCTCGACCGGGAACGGAATTGTCCAACAGCGAACCGGTCCCCGGACGGACCTCCGAGCTGGATTCGGCGGCGTCCGAGCTGCCCGCGTCTTCCGATGAAGGCGCTCATTCTCGTTCTCTGCCTCGTTCCCAGCCTAGCGTCGGCCGCGGGACAAGCATCTCACGAGGATCCGATCGCGGCGGTCGCGCTGTCGCTGGCGACGATCCTCGTGACGGCCAAACTCGGGGGTGACCTCGCCGTACGCACGGGTCAGCCGGCGGTCCTCGGCGAGCTCGTCGGAGGCATCGTGCTCGGGAACCTCTCACTCCTCGGAATCTCGGCTTTTACCGGCATCAAGACCGATCCATCCCTCGAGATGCTGGCTCGGATCGGTGCGCTCATCCTGCTCTTCGAGGTCGGGCTCGAGTCGACCGTTGCCGAGATGCTCGACGTCGGGATGTCCGCGATGCTGGTGGCGATCGCCGGAGTCGTGGCTCCGTTCGCGCTGGGTTGGGGCGTCGGGGCGTGGCTGCTCCCGGAACACAGCCCTTACGTTCACGCCTTCCTCGGCGCCACCCTCAGCGCCACGAGCGTCGGCATCACCGCCAGGGTCTTGAAGGACCTCGGAAGATCGCAGAGCCGCGAGGCCCGTATCATACTCGGTGCCGCCGTAATCGACGACGTGCTTGGTCTTGTCGTACTCGCGGTGGTCAGCGGCATCGTCGTGGCCGCCGACACGGGAGGACATCTTTCCTACCGCACGATCGCCGCCATCGTCGTCAAGGCCATTGTGTTTCTCATTGGCTCTCTGACCGTCGGGGTCTACCTTTCCCCGCGGATCCTCCACGCGGCGGCAGCGTTGCGTTCCGGGGGCGTACTCCTCGCCGCGGGGCTCTCGTGGTGCTTTCTCCTCGCGTGGCTCGCGAACGCGATCGGCCTCGCGTCCATCGTCGGCGCATTTGCCGCCGGTCTCATTCTTGAGTCTTGGCATTCGCAGATGTTCGTCGATCGTGGCGAGCGCGCGCTTCCTGAGCTCGTCCATCCGATCTCGGGCTTCCTCGTGCCGGTGTTCTTCGTCGTCATGGGAGCGCGCGCAGATCTTCGAGCGTTCACCGACCCGGCGATCATGGGGCTGGCGGCGGCGCTCACCATTGCGGCGATCGCCGGTAAGCAAGCCTGTTCGGTGGCGGTCATGGAACGAGGAATTGACCGTCTATCCGTCGGGATCGGCATGGTGCCCCGCGGCGAAGTGGGGTTGATCTTCGCGAACATGGGACTCGCGCTATCGGTACAGGGGGAGCGTATCATCGACGCATCCACTTACTCGGCTTTGGTGGTAATGATCATCGTCACCACGATGATCACACCCCCAGCGCTGAAGTGGAGTCTCTCGCGAGCAGGCTGAGCTCCGCGCGGCGTCGTTCGATCGCTCGAGCCGATCTCCGTCCCGTCCCGAGCGGAAATAGGCACTTCTCACGTCACTTCCCAAAACATATCGGGGACCAGCTCAACGATGTCTCCCACGCGGTATTCCTCGCCCGACAAGATCCCCGAATCGGTGACGCGCGTTATCGCCGAGCACATCGACTCGGTGGCGGAGCTGGAAGCGATACTCCTGCTTCGGCGAACCCGCGATCGGGAATGGACGGCCGACGCGGCTCGCGGGGCCGGGCTCTACGTGAGCACCACGGTCGCCGAACATGTGCTCTCCGTCCTCGCGGCGCGAGGATTTTTCGCGTCGACCTCGGGCATGTACCGCTATGCGCCCGCGACGCCGCAGATCGAGGCTGCGGTAGACGAGCTCGCCGCGGCCTACTCGGCACAACTCGTCACTGTGACCCACCTGATCCATTCGAAACCGAGCAGGGGCGTGCGCCAGTTCGCCGAGGTATTGGATTTGAGAAAGGACAAGTCAGCTTGTCCGGAATCGTCTACGTCCGTCGCCTGCGGATGCTCCTGGCTGCTCTTCCGCAGCTACCGACGAGGTCGTTCGCGACTTCTTTTGTGGAGTAGCCTCTGCTTCGCCTCTCTGGCACTGAACAACGCGATCACGTTCGTCGATCTGTCCTGTTTCCGGCCGTGGATCTGTTCGTGCTTCGGAACGTGAGCGCGCTCGTCGGGATGACGCTTCTGCTTTACCGGTTGATCTGGGACAAGGATTGAGAC
>CAVQEA010000005.1:0-698605 GCA_963711395.1 uncultured delta proteobacterium
TCCCGCGGACGTCGACGGGGTGCTGGTCGCTTGCTCGAACCTCGAGCGGCCGTATCCGGCCATCGCCGTCGAGGTGCAGCACCACCTCGGCGCCGGCGGCTATGCCTTCGACCTGAACGTCGCGTGCGCTTCGGCGGCGTTCGGCGTGCAGGCGGCCGTCGACGCGGTGAGTCGCGGCAGCGCCCGCGCCGTGCTGGTGCTGAACCCGGAGGTCTGCAGCGGCCACCTGAACTTCCGCGACCGCGACAGCCACTTCATCTTCGGCGACGCCGCCACCGCGCTGCTCATCGAGAGCGGGCCGACGAACCCGTCGAGCTCGCACGCCTTCGAGGTGCTCAGCACGCGGTTGGTGACGCGCTTCTCGAACAACATCCGCAACAACTTCGGCTTCCTCAACCGCTGCGAGACCGAGCCGCGCGATCCGCGCGAGCTGCTCTTCGTGCAGGACGGCCGGCAGGTCTTCAAGGAAGTCGTACCGATCGTCTCGAAGCTCATCGCGGACGAGCTCGAGCGTCTGGCGATCGACGTCGCCGCCGTCAAGCGCTTCTGGCTTCACCAGGCCAACCTCGCCATGAACCAGCTGATCCTGAAGCGCGTGCTCGGCCGCGGCGCGACCGACGAGGAGGCGCCGATCGTCCTCGACGAGTATGCGAACACCAGCTCCGCCGGATCGGTCATCGCGTTTCACAAGTACCACGACGATCTGGGGAGGGGCGACCTCGGCGTGCTGTGCGCGTTCGGCGCCGGGTACTCGGCGGGCATTGCCGTGCTGCGGAAGTTGTAGCGGCGTCTCCGACCGCTCGATGGCTAGCCGCTCGCCACTTTCGGCAGCCGCTCGTAGCGAGGCGGCGATCGCTTCGGCGGGGTAGTCGAAGTCCTCGAGCTCGCCGCGGAAGTATTGATCGTACGCCGCCATGTCGAAGTGGCCGTGACCGGAGAGGTTGAAGAGCAGCACGCGCGGCTCCCTGCTCTTCTTGCACTCGAGCGCCTCGTCGATCACCGCGCGGATCGCGTGGCTGCTCTCCGGCGCCGGCACGATGCCTTCGGTGCGCGCGAACGTCACGCCGGCCTCGAACGTCGCGAGCTGCGGCACGGCCTTGGCCTCGACGAGGCCTTCGTGCACGAGCTGCGAGACCAGAGGAGAATCGGCGTGGTAGCGGAGGCCTCCGGCGTGGATGCGGGGCGGCACGAAATCGTGGCCGAGCGTGTACATGAGCATCAGCGGCGTGAGCCCGGCCGTGTCGCCGAAGTCGTACGCGTAGCTCCCGCGCGTCAGCGTCGGGCACGAGGTCGGCTCGACGGCGACGAGGCGGATCTTCCGGCCCGCCGCCTTGTCGGCGAAGAACGGAAACGCGATGCCGCCGAAGTTCGAGCCGCCGCCGCACGACGCGAAGACCGCGTCGGGATACTCGCCCACCTTCTCGAGCTGCCGCTTGGCCTCGAGGCCGATCACGCTCTGCTGGAGCAGCACGTGGTTCAGCACCGAGCCGAGCGAGTAGTTGGTGTCGGCGCGGGATGCGGCCTCCTCGACGGCTTCGGAGATCGCGATGCCGAGCGAGCCCGGCGATTCGGGATCGCGGTCGAGAACGCTGCGGCCGGCTTGCGTCACGCGGCTCGGGCTGGCGATCACCTCGGCGCCCCAGGTCTCCATCAGCGAGCGGCGGAAGGGCTTCTGCTCGTAGCTGACGCGCACCATGTAGACGCGCACCGCGACGCCGAAGAGCCGACCGGCGAGCGCGAGCGCTGAGCCCCATTGTCCGGCTCCGGTCTCGGTCGCGAGACGGCGGATGCCCGCCTGCGCGTTGTAGTACGCTTGCGGGACGGCGGTGTTCGGCTTGTGCGACCCGGCGGGGCTCACGCCCTCGTACTTGTAGTAGATGCGGGCGGGCGTCCCGAGCGCCGCTTCGAGACGATGCGCGCGGAAGAGGGGAGTCGGCCGCCACAGCCGGTAGACGTCGCGCACGGGCTCGGGGATGTCTATCCAGCGTGCTGCGGACACCTCCTGCTCGATGAGGGCCGGAGGAAAGATCGCCGCCAGTGCCTGCGGACCGATCGGCTTGCCGTCCGGGCCGAGAGGCGGCGCAGGCGGCTTCGGGAGGTCGGCGACCACGTTGTACCACTGGCGCGGGTATCTCCGCTTCGTCGAGTAGGATCTTCGTGTCCGACATGCTCGTCTCCCTTTCGGCACGGCCTCGCGGCCCGACCGCTCCTTCTTGCCGTCGTTTTCTGGCAGAACGCGGGGCCTGGCAAGAGCACATGGCTCGAACGCTTGATCGCAGGCTGCGGCTACGTCGGAGGCGCGCTCGCCGAGCGTTTGGCGAGCGAAGGGCACGAGGTCTGGGCGTTGCGTCGCAGCGAGGCGGCGCCACCAGCCGGAGCTCGGCCGATCCGCGCGGACTTGCTCGACGTCGATCGGCTGCGCGCATTGCCCGCGCGGATCGAGGTGGTCTTCTACACGGCGTCGGCCGACGGCGGCGACGACCGCGGGTATCGCAGCGCCTACGTCGATGGCCTGCGCTATCTGCTCGCCGCCCTCGACGATCACCCGATTCGCCGCATCCTATATACCTCCAGCACCGGCGTGTACGCGCAGTCGGACGGCGAATGGGTCGACGAGGATTCTCCCGCGGAGCCGGGGCACTTCTCCGGGCGGCGCTTGCTCGAGGGTGAGCGCCTGCTCCTTCAGTCGCGCTTCCCCGCCACGGTGGTGCGGCTCGCGGGCATCTACGGGCCCGGCCGCTCGAGGCTCGTCGAGCGGGTGCGGCAGGGCGAAGCGGTCATTCCCGGCGGGGCGCCCGTCTACGCGAACCGCATCCATCGCGACGACTGCGTGGGGGCGCTGCGTCACCTCATGGCTCTCGAGAAGCCGGGCCCACTCTACGTGGCTGCGGACGACGATCCGGCGGACCTCGCGACGGTGCTCCGCTGGTTGGCGGAGCGCCTCGGCGCGGCGCGGCCTCGCGTCGACGCCGCCGCGACCGGCGACCGCTACGGCCGGACGAGCAACAAGCGGGTGCGCAACGCGCGCCTGCTAGCCAGCGGCTACCGCTTCCGCTATCCGACCTTTCGAGAAGGTTACGGCGAGCTGATCGCTGGCGTCGTGTCCGAGGGACGGGGCGCTCAGCACGGCGCGACGGGGGATTGAGCCATGGAGCAGCCAGGAGAGACTCGGGGCGTCGACGTCCCGGCGGTGAACCGCTGGTTCGCCAGCCACGTGGCCGGCGCCGAGCCGCCGCTCACGTTCGCGCTGATCGCCGGCGGTCACTCGAACCTGACCTACAAGGTGACCGACACCGCGGGGCACGAATACGTGCTCCGCCGCCCGCCGCTCTCGCACGTGCTGGCGAGCGCGCACGACATGGGGCGCGAGCACAAGATCATCTCGGGTCTGTGGCCGACGCCCGTGCCGGTGCCGCAGGCGCTCGGCTTCTGTCCCGATCCCGCCGTCAACGGCGCGCCGTTCTACGTGATGGCATTCGTCCCGGGCGTGGTGCTGCACGACGCCGAGATCGCCAAGAAGTCGCTCCTCGAGGCGCAGCGCCGGACGACCGGCGAATCGTTCGTCGACGTGCTCGCCGACCTCCACGCCGTGGACGTCGATGCGGTCGGGCTCGGCGATCTCGCCAAGAAGGAGGACTACATCGCGCGCCAGCTCAAGCGCTGGTACGGGCAGTTCCAGCAGTCGAAGACGCGCGAGCTCCCCGCCATCGATCGCGTGCACGACCGCTTGAAGTCGCGCATCCCCGAGCAGGGGAGGGCGTCGGTGGTGCACGGCGACTACCGGCTCGGCAACTGCATCACCGACCCCAAGGAAGGCAAGATCGCCGCGGTCCTCGACTGGGAGATCTGTACGCTCGGCGATCCGCTAGCCGACGTCGGCTACGTACTGGCTACCTGGACCCAGTCGACCGATCCCGTGGCAGGCGCGCCGGGTGCTCCTTCGCTCGCACCGGGATTTCCGTCGCGCGACGAGGTGCTCGATCGTTACGCGCGCCGCTCGAAGCGCGACCTTTCCAAGATCGACTTTTACGTGGCGTTCTCGCTGTGGAAGAGCGCGTGCATCATCGAGGGTGTGTACGCACGCTATCTTGGCGGCGCGCTTGGAAAGACTGACGTCGACCTCGACTCCTTCAAGAAGCGCATCGACGCGTTCGCCGAGCTGGCCGACCAGGCGGTGGCGCGCTTCGCGTGAGGGGGAACCGTCACGATGCTTGCCGGCGGTTCTCGCAGAGCACCTCGATCGATCGGCGGTCGTTCCTGAGAGCCGGGCTCGCTGCGGCAGCCGCGCCGCTCGTGTCCGGCTGCTCGACTCCGACCCCGAAGGGGGAGTGGCGGAACTGGTCGGGCGGCCAGGTGTCACACCCGAAGTCCTGGCTCTCCGCCCGCGACGAGGACGAGCTCGTAGCCGGGATCCGCGCCGCCGAGGGCACGGTGCGGGTGGCCGGCGCGAGCCACTCCTTCAGCCCGGTCTGCAAGACCGACGGCACGCTCGTCTCGATCGACCACCTGTCGGGAGTCGTCGCCCACGATGCGGAGCGCCTCCAGGCCACGGTCTGGGCCGGAACCCGGCTCCGCGATCTCGGCGAGCCGCTCTGGAAGCTCGGCCAGGGGCTGATGAACCAGGGCGACATCGACTCGCAGTCGGTGGGCGGCGCCTGCGGCACCAGCACGCACGGCACCGGCGTCAAGCTCGGTTCGTTCTCCTCGGTCGTATGCGGCGTCCGGCTCGTCACCGCCGAAGGGGACGTCGTGGATGCGGACCCCGAGCGCGAAACCGCCCTGTATCAGGCCGCGCGGACCTCCGTCGGGGCGGTCGGCATCCTCACGCAGATCACGCTGCAAAACCGTGGGGCCTACAAGCTCCGCGAGCAGGAGTACGTCGAGAAGCTCGACGACGTGCTCGGCAAACTCGACGAGTACCGGACGAAGAACCGCCACTTCGAGTTCTGGCCCTTCTTCGGGTCCGACAGGGCGCTGGTGAAGCTACTGAACGAGACCGACGCCGAGCCGACGCCCGCAGCATTGGTTTCTCTCCCGGTCGACGCCGCGGTCTGGCTGGCGGCCGAGATCGCCCACGGCTGGACCGCGACGGACGCCCGCATGCAACGCCTGTTGCTTGACCTCCACACCGACACGGAGCGCGTCGGGCGCTCGTACCAAATCTTCCCGAGCCCGCGCACGACCCGCTTCAACGAGATGGAGTACGAGATTCCCGCCGAGCGCGGGCCGGAATGCTTGCAGGAGATCCTAGCGACCGTGCGCAAGAAGGAGCTGAACACGCTCTTTCCGCTCGAGTACCGCTACGTAGCGGCAGACGACGCGTGGCTCTCGCCCTTCTACGGGCGGGACACGGCGGCGATCTCCGTGCACCAGTACCACAAGGTCGACTATCGGCCGCTGTTCTCCGTGGTCGAGGCCATCTTCCGGAAATACGGGGGCCGTCCTCACTGGGGGAAGCTCCACACTCTGACGGCGAAGGAGCTCGGCGAGCTGTATCCGAGGTGGGACGACTACGAACTTGTGCGCCGCCACGTCGATCCCAAGGGCCGCTTCCTGAACGATCACCTGCGCAGCGTGTTCGGAGAGAACGCGTGAGGCGGCGCACCTTGTTGCTCGGCGCGATCGGCGCGGGTGTGGCGCTCTGGTACGCCAAGCCACGCGACGAGGGCGGGCCCTACGACGACTATTTCCGCGCGCTGAACGAGGAGCTGAAGCGCAACGGGCCGATGCGGCCGTGCATGGTCCTCGACCTCGACCTCCTCGACCGGAACGTCGCGGCGCTGCGCGGCTCGATCCGTGCGCCCAAGCACTATCGCGTGGTGGCGAAGTCGCTGCCGAGCCCCAAGCTGATCGGCTACGTGTTCGGCAAGGCCGAGACGAACCGACTGATGTCGTTCCACCAGCCGTTCCTGAATCGCGAGGTGGAAGCGTTCCCCGAGGCCGACGTGCTGCTCGGCAAGCCGATGCCGGCTCGCTCGGCCGAGATCTTCTACGCGGACGCTGCAAGGCTCCTTCGACCCCGACGCGCCAGCTGCAGTGGCTGATCGACACGCCCGAGCGGCTCGAGAGTATCGGCGAGCTCGCGAGCGGCCTGCGGCGTCGATGCGCATCAACGTCGAGATCGACGTCGGCCTGCACCGCGGCGGGGCGCGGACGACGGCGACGCTCGAGCGCTCTTGGGGGTGATCGCCGCGAGTCCGGATCGTCTCGAGTTCGCCGGCTTCATGGGCTACGACCCGCACGTCGCGAAGGTGCCGTCGTCGGCGCGCTCGCGCGACGCGCTGATCCGCGAGGCGATGCGCGACCTACCGCGGCTACGTCGACTACGCGCGCGCGCGCTATCCGCAGCTCTGGAACGACGACCTGACGCTGAACGGCGCCGGCAGCCCGACCTATCGGCTCTACGAGGACGACACGCTGCTGAACGATCTCTCGGTCGGCTCGGCGCTGGTGAAGCCCACCGACTTCGACCTCGACACGCTCGCCGCCGCACGTGCCCGCGCTCTTCATCGCGACCCCGGTGCTTAAGGCTGGAGCGAGGCGCTCGACTTGCCCGGCGCTCGACTGGCTCTCGCACCTCTCGAGTGGTGGAATCCCAACCTGGCGCGCACCTTCTTCCTCTACGGCGGTTATTGGATGGCGCAGGCCCGAGTCGCGCCGCGCGGGCCTTCACAACAACCCGATCTTCGGCCGGAGCTCGAACCAGGAGATGCTGAACGGCTCGGCAGCGGTGCCGAGCTCGGCGGTCGACGACCACGTGTTCCTGCGCCCGACGCAGAGCGAGGCGGTGATGCTGCAGTTCGGCGACCTCGTGGTCGTGCGCGGCGGGCGGATCGTCGACTCCTGGCCGGTTCTCCAGAGCTGAGGGGATCGAAGCTGGCCGACCAGGCGGTGGCGCGGATAGGCTGAGCCGCGCCACCGCCTCCAGCGATCTGCTGGTACCACCTAGAACTTCGCGATCGCGTCGACCTGCCAGCGGACGGCGGTGTTCGAGTTGAGGCCCGATACGTCGTCCACGGGCTTGGTGATGGTCGCCGTGGACAAGAGCGAGAGATTCTTCGTCAGCACGTAGCCCGCCTGCAGCACGTGGCCCTTCACGTTGGTGCCCCCGATCGGCCCGAAGTCGCTGTTCGTGAACGCCGAGACCACCGCGTCGGTCTCCAACTGCTCGTAGGCGTAGCTGAACCAGAAGTCGCACGGATCCTTGCTCAAGCCGATCGTGAACCCGCCCTGATACCCCTGATCCGCAGCCGAGCTGCGCGCATCGGCGTTGAACGCGTAGTCCCCGAACACCCGCACGGGCCACCGCGGCAGCCCCGTCGGAATCAGCAGGTCCGCCGGGAAGTCCACCACCGTGAACGGGCTGATCAGCCGTGTGATCGTGATCGGCTTGGCCGGTGTGACCACCTCCCCCGTCACCGGGTCCACCACCGGATCGGTCATGCCGTTCTTGTTCGGCCCCGCCGTGGCCGGATTGACCGACTTGCCGCAGATCACCTCCTTGTCCGACAGCTCCACGCAGTTGGTGATCTGCAGGGACGTGTTCGTGTTGCGCGCCACCGCGATCGAGCTCGGGTCGTTGTAGTGGTACACGGCCGGGCCGAAGTTGAACATCACCTTGTCGAACGCCATGGAAGTCAGGCCCTGGAAGCCGTAAATGGCCGACTCACCCGTATTGGAGTTCTCCTGGATGATGAACTGCCCCATGTTCAACGCCACCGTGCGCAGCCACCCCTCCTTCTGATCCACTACCTTCAGGGCCTCGAAGAACCCCTCCGGGGTGAGGTCCGGGTCGTAGACCAGCTGGTTCGGCGTCGGGGGGACGTAGAAGGGCTGGTCGAACTTGCCCCCCGTGACCGTCAGCCAGGGCCGATCCAGCCCGATGGAGTGTGACGGGGCGAGCTTGATGTACGTGTTGGCGATGTTGATGCTCTTCGGGGTGAACTCGTCGGTGAAGGTCTGATTGTTGGAGATCGGGTCGTTGGAGTTGCCGCTGGCGAGCTTGAAGCCGGCCTCGATCTCGTCGGTGGGGTTGACCCGGAAGCCGAAGCGCAGCCGGAAGCGCTGGCGGACGCGGTCCTTGGTGCCGTCCTGGAAGAAGGTTTCGTTGCGAATCCGCGTGTCGCCGAACAGCGTGACCATCTTCAGCCATTCGGGCATCTGCGGGATCGAGGCCAGGGCCTTCTCCGTGGCCGCCTGCTCCTTCTCCTTCGCCGCCTTCGCCTCGTTCGCCTCCGTCGCGTCGATGAGGTGCTTGTCCTTGAGGATGTCCTCGAGGTCACGTGCCGCGGTCGCAGTCGCGAGCAGAACGGTCAGACCGATCGCGGCAATCGCCGCTCTTGTCCATGGACTGGATCGTATCGAGGTACGCATTCGTTCTCTCACTCTCTCGCGCGTACCTCCGGTTGGACCGGTCAGCCGCTTCTTTGGGGTTGTCTCGCCTCCCGGTGAAGGGGTCGGCGTTTCTAGTCGTGCATCGGCTTCACGAGCCTGCTCTGCGGTCGCCGCGGACGAGCCGGAGCTTCTCCGTACGCTCGACTTGCACGACGACTCCCTCGTGAACGATCGCCGTCACCGCTCCGAAGCGGAGACCTCGCAGCGCCTCCCGGATGCGCTCGACCGCGTCCGGACTTTCTTCGTCGTTCGTCGCCATGACGTCGCTCCTCTTCCCTTCAGATCTGGTAGTCCTGCACGAAGACCCGCGCTTGCTTGGGGGACACGAACACGTGATCGCCGACCCGCAAGCCGAGCTCGCGGAATCGATCCTGCGCCAGCTCCACACGCACGCCCGCGCCGAGCGGTGGGGCGGCGAGCTCGACCTTGACCGCCGCGCCCGCAGTCTGAATGCGCACGACTTCGGCGCGAACCGTCGCGTTGCCGCGCGAGAATCGGCTGATCTCGAGCTCGTGGGGGCGGACGTAGGCAGTGGCCGGCTTGGCGTCGGCGTGGGGATAGTCGGGATAGCTGAGCTCGAGACCGCCGAGCGACGCGCGGCCGCTCGCAACCCGGCCGTGGAAGACGTTCACGTTGCCGAGAAAGTCCATGACGAACGGCGAGGCGGGATGCTCGAACACTTCATCTGCGGTGCCGACCTGCTCGATGCGCCCGCGGTGCATGACCACCACGCGATCGGCCACCTCGAACGCTTCCTCCTGGTCGTGGGTGACGAAGACGCTGGTCACGTGGATCTCGTCGTGAAGGCGCCTGAGCCAGCGGCGAAGCTCCTGGCGGACTTTGGCATCGAGCGCGCCGAACGGCTCGTCGAGCAACAAGACGCGCGGCTCGATGGCGAGCGCGCGCGCCAACGCGACGCGCTGGCGCTGCCCGCCGGAGAGCTGATGGGGATAGCGTTTCCCGAGCGCTTCGATCTGGACGAGCCGCAGCAGCGAGATCACCTTCTCGCGGATGAGCTCTTTCGTCGGACGCACCCGCCGCGGTCGCACGACGAGGCCGAAGGCGACGTTGTCGAAGACCGTCATGTGGCGAAACAGCGCGTAGTGCTGGAACACGAAGCCGACGCCGCGATCGCCGACCGGTCGCTCGCCGACGTCCTCGTCGTGGAAGAGAATCGGCCCGCTGCCGGGATCGGCGGTCTCGAGGCCGGCGATCGCGCGCAGAAGCGTCGTCTTTCCCGAGCCGGACGGGCCGAGGAGCGCGACCAGCTCGCCGGTCGCGACCGTCAGGCTCACGTCGTCGAGCGCCTGGAAGTTGCCGTAGCTCTTCGAAAGGTTGCGGATCTCAATGCTCATCGCGGTTCCCCTCTGCCGTTGTCGGCTCGAGAGACTGAAGAGCTTCGACGTGCTCGCGCCACTCGACCAGAGATTTCAGCGCGATCGTCACCAGCGCGAGCAGCGCGAGCAGCGATGCTACCGCGAAGGCGGCGACGAAGCTGTACTCGTTGTAGAGAATCTCGATGTACAGCGGCATGGTGTTCGTGCGGCCGCGGATGTGCCCCGAGACGACCGACACGGCGCCGAACTCGCCCATCGCGCGGGCGTTGCAGAGGATCACGCCGTAGAGGAGCGCCCACTTGACGTTCGGCAGCGTGACGCGGCGGAATGTCTGCCAACCGCCCGCGCCGAGGGATAGCGCGGCCTCTTCCTGCTCGGTCCCTTGCTGCTGCATCAACGGGACGAGCTCTCGGGCAATGAACGGAAAGGTCACGAAGATCGTCGCCAGCACGATTCCCGGCACGGCGAAGATCACCTTCAGGTCGTGGGCCTGGAGCCAGGCGCCGAACCATCCTTGCAGGCCGAACAGCAGGACGTAGACGAGCCCCGAGATCACGGGCGAGACGGCGAACGGCAGATCGATGAGCGTGATCAGCAGGTGCTTGCCGCGAAAGTCGAACTTGGCGATCGCCCAGGCCGCGGCGACGCCGAACACGAGATTGGCGGGCACCGCGATCGCGGCCGTGAGCAAGGTGAGGCGGATCGCGGCGAGCGCCGCGGGATCGGCGAGGCTCGCGAAGTAGGCGCCGATCCCCTTGCGCAGGGCCTCGGTGAAGACCGCGAGGAGCGGAACCGCGAGAAACAGGCTCAGATAGGCGAGCGTCGTCCCGAGAAGCAGTCGGCGCACCCACGGCGATTCGTCGGTCGAGCGGCGAATGTCCTGTCGGACGTCCGCCGCGCTCGCGCTCGGGAGGCCCACGCTCACGTCGCCGCCCCGATCCGTCGCCCGGCCCAACGCTGCAGCAGGTTCAAGGCGAGAAGCAGCACGAACGAGATCGCCAGCAGCGCCGTGGCGAGCGCCGTGGCGCCCGCGTAGTCGTATTGATCGAGCTTGGTGATGATCAAGAGCGAGGTGATCTCGGTCTTCATCGGCATGTTCCCCGCGATGAAGACCACCGACCCGTACTCGCCGATGGCGCGCGCGAAGGCGAGCGTGAAGCCGGTCAAGAACGGCGGCAGCAGGATCGGCAGGATGACCCAGCGAAACGTCTGGCTGCGGCCCGCTCCCAGGCTCGCCGCGGCTTCCTCCTGCTCCGCCTCGAGGTCCGCGATCGCCGGTTGTAGCGTTCGCACGACGAAGGGCAAGCCGATGAAGGTGAGCGCGATGGTCACGCCGAGCGGGGTGTACGCCGCGTGAATGCCGAGCGGCTCGAGAAAGCGTCCGATCCATCCGTTCGGCGAATAGACGGCGGTGAGCGCGATGCCGGAGACGGCGGTGGGCAGAGCGAACGGCAGGTCGACGAGCGCGTCGACGAAGCGCTTGCCCGGAAAGTCGTAGCGCGTGAGGGTCCAGGCGACGACGAAGCCGAACACGGCGTTGACCAGGGCGCCGCACAGCGACGCACCGAGTGTCAGACGGTAAGAGGCGAGGACGCGCGGGCTGGTCACCGCGCTCCAGAACTGCCCGAGCCCGAGCGAGGTCGTCTTCACCACCAGCGCCGCGAGCGGCAGCAGGACGATCAGGCTCAGATAGAAGATCGAGTAGCCGAGCGTCAGCCCGAATCCGGGGAGCACGCTCGGCCGCTTCCAGGCGCGCGCCATCTCAAGATCCCGGCTGGTAGATCTGATCGAAGACCCCGCCGTCGGCGAAGTGGATCTTCTGCGCCTTCTGCCAGCCGCCGAACACGGCATCGACGGTGAAGAGGTCGATCTTCGCGAACGAGCCGGCGTACTTCTGAGCGGCGGCCTCGAGACGCGGCCGGTAGTGGTGCTTGCCGGCGATGTCCTGTCCTTCGGGGGAGTACAGGTACTCGAGGTACGCTTCGGCGACTTTCCGCGTCCCGTGCTTGTCGACGACCTTGTCGACCACCGCCACCGGCGGCTCGGCGAGGATGCTGCGGGGCGGGGCGACGATCTCGAACTTGTCGGCGCCGAACTCGTCGAGGGCCAAGTAGGCTTCGTTCTCCCAGGCGAGAAGCACGTCTCCGAGGCCTCGTTGAGCGAAGGTGGTGGTCGAGCCTCGCGCTCCGGAGTCGAGCACGGGAACGTTCTTGAAAAGCGCCGTCACGAACGCGCGCGCCTTGGCCTCGTCACCGTTGTTCTTGGCGAGGGCATCAGCCCCAGGCCGCCAGATAATTCCAGCGAGCGCCGCCGGAGGTCTTCGGGTTCGGCGTGATGACCGAGACGCCGGGCTTCACGAGGTCGTCCCAGTCCTTGATCGCCTTCGGATTGCCCTTGCGGACGACGAACACGATCGTCGAGGTGTAGGGCGAGCTGTTGTTCGGCAGCCGCTTCTGCCAGTCCGCCGGGAGCAAGCTCGCCTTCTCGGCGATCGCGTCGATGTCGTAGGCGAGCGCGAGCGTGACGACGTCGGCCTCGAGGCCGTCGATCACCGCCCGCGACTGCTTGGACGAGCCGCCGTGCGACTGCTCGACGACGATTTCCTCGGCGGTCTTGTCCTTCCAGTGCTTGGCGAACGCCTGATTGAAATCTTGGTAGAGCTCGCGGGTCGGGTCGTACGAGACGTTGAGCAGCTTGACTTGGGCTGCGTACGCCGCCGGTACGGTGAGGGCCGCTGCTACCAGCGCACCCGCGAGCGAAGTGCCCGCCGCAATGATTCGCAAGCGTCTTCTGAAGTCGTTCCGTTCCATCTCTTCTCCTCGGGATCGTAGGGTGGTGACGAAGCCAAAAGGCCCGAGAGTGCTTCTCCCGGGTCTGAGGAAGGAAGACCGGCGACCGTGATTCAGGGTTCGACGTGCCGCCGCATCCGACCGCAACCGCGAGAGGGCTCTCGGGCCTGAAGACAACAGCGACGGTGATCCATTCGGGGGCGCACGGCCATCCGCTATAACGGACAGAGATGGCCGAGTCAACGGAGGAGGGCGTCGTCGAGGTAGACGGCCGAAATCGTCGCGAGTCCATCGTCAGCTTGCGCATGCGAGGTCGAATCGAGTGCCCGCACGGAGCGGCCGGCGCGTTCGGCGTCAACCCGCACACGTCTTTTTGGCGATTCTTCCGCGCGCGGCAGGGGAGGATCGCGGGCGTTGACGAGTTCCGTTATGACGGATACCAGCTCCTGGATGGGACTCGATGGGGCACGTGTCTCCGTCTCTCGGGGTCTCGTGATGGAAATGTCCCGCGCGCGAACGCGAAAGGATAAGGTCGAGAAGAAGCACGTCCGGCGCGCCCTCAGCCGCCGAGCCGTTTCCTCGGGGGAACACCGGACGAGGGCGGCGAAGATCATCGCGCCGTCTTCCTTCGACACGGACGACCAGGGCGGCGAGCACGCAAGTGCCGGATCGTCCGACGGCGCTCCGGTCGTGGGAGCGAACCTGCGCCGAATTCGCTTGGAGCGCGGGCTCTCACTCGAGCGCCTGGCGCAGGCTTCCGGCGTCAGCCGTGCGATGCTCGGGCAGATCGAGCTCGATCAGAGCACGCCGACGATCAACGTGGTCTTCAAGATCACGCGCGCGCTCAACCTTCCGTTTTCTGCGCTGCTCACGGCTCCCTCGGCAGAGCGGGCCAAGGTTCTGCCGGCCGCGAAATCGAAAATGCTACGTTCCCACGACGGAGCGTTCTCCTCGCGGGCGCTGTTTCCTTTCGACGGGAGGCGGACGGTGGAGTTCTACGAGCTACGCCTCGCGCCTCTCGGGGTGGAACGAGCCGAAGCCCACGCGCCCGGGACGGTCGAGAATCTGACCGTCACCAAGGGCGCGCTCGAGATGGTCGTGGGCGGCGATCGTCATCTGCTCTCGCCCGGAGACGCGATCCAGTTCGAAGCCGACACGGCGCACGAGTATCGAAACCCCGGCAAGAGCGAAACGGTCATGTATCTCGTCATGACCTACGCGGAAAAGCAGGGTTAGGTCCCGCCGGCGGACGCCGGCCATGAAGCGATCGGCTCGCTGCGAATCGCCACGGACCAACGCGCCGCATTCCCCGGCTCGAGCCGTACGACGTGAGCGTCGATGCCGCGCGCCGCGAGGTTGAAGGCGTCGGTCGGACAGCTCTGCGGCTCGATGCAGATCGCGCGTCGCGATGGAGGCGTATAGACCACCACCTCGGGGAGCGAGCGGGGCTCGAACTCGATGAGAGTGCGCCGGCCCGGATCGAGGATCGCACAGCGTGCGAGGCCGTCTGCGTCCGAAGCGACGCCCGTGTAGAGGTCGTCGAGCGCGAGACCGGCGATTGCCCTCGGCTGGCGCAAGTCGCGGCGGTCGTCCACCGGGACGATCCTTCCGGTCGGCAGGCTGTCGCTCAGCTCCCAGAGCTCGCTCGCCGGGACCGATACGTTGCCACCCGCGGGCGCATCGAAATAGGGGTGGATGCCGAACCCCGCCGGCATCGCGCGGCCGCCGACGTTTCTCGCGAAAGCCTCGAGCTCGAACGTTTGCGCGCCGAGACGATAGGTGATGTCGAGCTCGAACGGGAACGGAAACTGCACGAGGATCGCCTCGGGGTGATCGCGCGCGTCGAGCCGGAGCGTCACCCAGGCCTCCGTCTGGCGTGCACCGCTCCCGGTCACGCGCCAGGGCTTGTCGCGGACGAGCCCGTGACGCGGCGGATCGATGCGCAGCTCGACTCCCTCGAACGAGAAGCGACCGTCGCGAATCCGGTTCGGGAAGGGAAAGAGGATCGGGATCCCGTAGGACGTCGGCTTGCGAGCGATCTCGTCGAACGGAGCGGGCTCGAGCACCGGCCGGCCGCCGATCTCGAGCGCGACAACGCTGCCGCCCCATGCCGGAACGATCTCCGCAAGCGCTCCATCGGGGCCGCGCAGGCGCACGACCTCCACCGCTCCCCTGCGCTGGAGTTCCGTGCCGAAGGCGTCGATCGCTTCACCCCTTGCCGGCGACGAGCAGCGTGCGCAGGTCGTTCAGCACGAGGTCGGCGTCCAGGAACCCGACGCTGTAGATGTTGCGCACGCGGTTCTCCTCGTCGAGCAGGAAGACCTTGAGCACGTGGCGGAAGAGGCCGCGTCCAGCGCGCCGTCCTCGAAGCGCAGCTTGGCGACCGGCTGACCGAAGTCGTCGAGCAGCGGCGCGAGCTCGGCCTCGTCCGCGCGTGGTGACGAAGCGCCAGTCGGCTTCGGGCTGGTGAAGCTCGCGCAGCTCGCGCCATGCGCGCCGGCGTGTCGCGCTCGGGATCGAAGCTGACGGTGAGGAGCGCGCACGCGGCGCGGCGAGCGCCGGGTCGGCGGCGAGCTCGCGGTCGAGCCGGTGCAGCACCGCCATGCTGAGCGGGCAGCCGGCCGCCTCGACGCAGCGTCGTGTAGACGAAGGCGACGACGGCGAGCGCGATCGCCCTTGAGCGCGAAGAGCGTCGTCGTCGCGCGCCGCTCGCGTCGAGCAGCGGATGATCGTCGACGCGTCGATGACCGGCAGCGCGTAGGAGCCCGGCGCCGGCGGCGCGTACTCCGGCGCGAACGACGCCGCGGCGTAGGTGTAGTCGGGTCGCGCCGCCGCGCCACGCCGGAGCACGCCCGCGGCGACGGCGGCGAGCGCTCCTGCCGGCGCGCGTCACCGCGCCTGCGCGGCCACGCTCTCGGCGACGCGCGACCGTGCTCGGCGCCTCGCTCCGCGGTAGATCTGGTTCTTGTAGAACTGCTCCTGGCCGAAGTGCATGAGGTGCGGCCGGCCGAGCTTCTCCTTCGTGAAGTCGACGGCGAAGAGCGGCGTGAGCTTCTTGCCGTCCCAGCCGTAGGCCTTCAGGAACTGCTCGTTGTCCTTGCCCTTCTTGTCCCAGTTGGCGAGCAGCGACGACGTGAAGTAGACGCGCTCGCCGTCCCACGTCTCGCGACACCATGTTCACCTGCGAGCCGATCTTCTGCTCGTGCACGAGCTTCGGGTGGTGCGGGTCGCTGACGTCGTAGACGCGCACGTGCCGTCCATGAACGTGTCGACGAAGAGGAAGCGGTCGTCGGCCGAGAGGCTGATGTCGACCGGCAGCGGCGTCTTGCTTCGGGTCGCCGATGTCGGCGACCGCGCTGCGCCGCGAAGGTGCCGTCGGGCTGCTGCTCGATCAGCCAGATCTTCGAGGTGAGCGCGGTGGTGGTGAAGGCGTAGTTGTGGCGCGGCTGCAGCGCCCAGCGGATCTCGAGCGGCGCGCCCGGGCACCTCGAGGGTCTGGATCGGCTTGCGGGCGTGGAAGTCCCACACCACCATGGTGTTGCCGAAGTGCTTCATCGCCTCGGCGTCGCCGATGAGCTCGCCGAGGTCGCGCATGTAGTTCTTGTGGCCGGTGAACGACGACGTGAGCATGCGGTTCAGGCGCGGCTGGACGCGCACGTCGTAGCCGTACTCGGCGCCTCGTCGGGCATCCAGATCGTCCGGACGAACTCGCCGTCGTTGTTGTACTCGACGATGCGCGGTCTTGCCGCCGTTGTCCTTGGCGTTCGAGAGGCCCGGTGATCAGCATGCGGCCCGGGCAGCGCGAAGAAGGTGTGCGGGCCGACGACGCCGCCGCTGTCCTTGACGAAGGTGTCGATCGTCTTGACGAGCTTCGGCTTGCGCCGGGTCGGCGGCGACGTCGAAGACGCAGATCATGCTGTCGTCGAGGCCGCCCGCCCAGAAGTAGCGGCGGTCGTCGGTGAAGCCGCCGTGATGCGCCTCGTGGCGGCCGCCGACCGACAGCCGACGAGATCGACCTTGCCGTAGGTCGGCCTTCTTCGGGATTGGCGCCGATCGTGACGAGCTTGTCGGAGCCGTCGCCGACGCCCGTCGACGCCGAGCGTCCAGACGTAGACGTAGTCCTCCTGCGCCGGTGATCTTCGGCATGTACGGCGACATGCAGGTCTCGTCGGCGCGCGCGGCGGTCGCGGCTGCGAGCAGCAGAGCCGCGCCGAGCCAATGACGTCGGAGATTGGTTCGCATACCGTCCTCCTGCACCCTCGACGAGTCTGAATCAATACGCTCGCACGTACTACCGCGACCCGGCAAATCGCGCCAGCTCGTCGAGCTTGGTGAGCATCGCGTCACGATCGGCGGCGGGCAGCCCGAAGATCACCCGCTCGACTCCGGCGCGCTCCCAGGAGTCGATCGTCGCACGCTCGGGAGGCGCCCAGAAGACCGTGACCGCAATCGATCGAGGATCGCGCCCGGCGACTTTCGCGCGCTCTCGGATATCGGCGATGCCTCTTTCGATGTCCTCGTTGTGCAGGCCCGGGATCGGGATCCAGCCGTCGCAGTAGTCGACGACTCGCTGGTGCGCCTTCGGCCCGTGTCCGCCGAGGAGAATCGGCGGGTGCGGCTTTCTCACCGGCTTCGGCTCGGCCCAGATGGGATCGAACCGCACCAGCTCGCCGTGGTACGCGGCCGCCGGCTTGGTCCAGATCTCCTTCATGGCCTGCACCCGCTCGCGCACGAGTTTCCAGCGCGTCTTCGGGTTGGTGCCGTGGTTCTCCATCTCCTCGAGATTCCAGCCCCCGCCGATCCCGAACAGGAAGCGACCGTTCGACAGGAAGTCCGCGGTCGCGACTTCCTTGGCGGTGGTGATCGGGTCGCGCTCGCAGACGAGCAGCACGCCGGTGCCGAGCTTCAGCTTCTTGGTCACGGCAGCCGCCGCGTTCACGCAGGCGAACGGGTCTAGCAGGTGCCAGTAGTCCTTCGGCAGCTCGATCCCCTGGGGGTGGGGCGTGCGCCGCGAGGCCGGGATGTGGCTGTGATCGGGGAACCACAAGGATTCGAAGCCCCGCGCCTCGACCTCTCGCGCGAGGTCGTCGGGCCGCACGGTGAAGTCGGTTTGAAAGGACATGACCGCGTAGTGCATGGCGCTCCTCCGGCGGGGGAGCTTGTCACAGGAGGGGTATCTTCGTCACCAGCGGCTCGTATGTTATGACCGCCCGTCGATGGAGACCATCAACTTCACGCGCGGCGTGCCCGCCAACGAATCGTTTCCGATCGACGAGGTGATCGACGCCGCCGACGGCGCGTTCGCGAGCGCAGGGCGCGGCGATGCTGCAGTACGGGCCGTCGCCCGGCTTCCAGCCGCTGCGCGAGTGGCTCGCCGAATGGCAGGGCGTCGCGCGTCGATCGGTGCTCACCGGCAACGGCTCGCTGCAGCTGATCGAGTTCCTCTGCCTGCAGCTGCTGAAGCCGGGCGACGTCGTGTTCACCGAGTCGCCGACCTACGACCGCACGATCACGCTGCTGCGCCGTCACGGCGCGACGCGTCGTCGGCATCCCGCTCGAGGCCGACGGTCCGAACATCGCGGCGCTCGAGCGCGCGCTGCGCGCAGCAGGTGCCGAAGTTCTTCTACGTGATCCCGGACTTCCAGAACCCGGCGGGCGCGACCTGCTCGGGCGCGAAGCGCCGGCGCATCGTCGAGCTCGCCGAGCGGCACGGCTTCCTGCTCGTCGAGGACGCGCCGTACCGGCTGCTGCGCTATCGCGGCAAGGAAGAGCCGACGCTCTACGAGCTCGCGCCCGAGCGCACGCTGCACATGAGCTCGTTCACCAAGCTGATCGCGCCGGGCGTGCGCACCGGCTTCATGATCGGCGAGCCCGGCGCTGATCGCGCAAGCTCGCGAAGGTGGCCGAGGACACCTACATCTCGCCGGGCTACGTCGCGCAGGGCATCACCTACGAGTGGTGCCGCCGCGGACTGCTGCCGCCGCAGATCGAGCGGCTGAAGGCGCTCTACGCGCCGCGGCTCGACGCCTGCCTCGCCGGCGCTCGACAAGCTACATGCCGGACGCGGAGGCGACGCGCCCCGACGGCGGCTTCTTCATCTCGCTCACGCTGCCCGAGGGCGTGCACGACGACGCGCCGTCCGCGCGCAGGCCGCCACGCGCGGCCTCAACCTCGCCGACGGCCTCGCGTTCTTCCCGGACGGCGGCGGCGAGCGCTTCCTGCGCCTGCCGTTCTGCGCGCTGACGCCGGCGGAGATCGACGAAGGCGTGCGGCGGCTGGCGGAGACCGTGAAGGCGGTGCGCGGGTAGCGTCGTGGCACGCGATCTCGAGCGCATGATCCAGGGGCTTCGGGGGTACCTCGCGGGAGGCGAGGCGATCAGCCGCGTGGTCCCGCTCTCCACCGGTCATTCCAACGAGACCTATCTGCTCGAGGGCCTCGATCGCATCCTGCGCATGCCACCTTCCGAGGAGGGGCTGTTGCCGCCGTACGACATGGCGGCCCAGCACGCGGTGCTCTCGGCGGTGGGCGCGTGGAAGGAGGGGCCACCGGTGCCGCGCGTGTTCGAGCTTTGCACCGACGCGTCGGTGATCGGCGATCCTTTCTTCGTCATGGAACGGCTGATCGGAGAAGCCTTCGAGTACCAGGTCCCCGCTTGGCTCGACGCCGCGCCCGAAATGCGCGACCGCGTCTGCGCGCAGTGGATCGGCGCGGTCGCGGCCGTTCACCGCATGCCGGCGGAGCGAATGCCGGCGCGCACGATGACGGTCGTCGACGAAGCGAAGCACTGGCGCGCCGTGGCGGAGGAAGCGGAAGCGCCGAGGCTTCTCTTCGACGTGCTCGACGATCTCATCGCCCGCCCGCCCCCGTCCTCCGGGCCGCCGACGCCGGTGCACGGCGATCCCAAGCACGGCAACTGCCTGTGGAACGCAGGGCGGTTGGTGGCGCTGCTGGATTGGGAGATGACGCACGTCGGCGAGCCGCTCACCGACCTCGGCTACCTGGCCTCGTTCTACGCGCAGAGCAAGGGGGCGGCACTCGCCAACGCGGGCTTTGCGCTCGACGGCTGGTGGTCGCGCGCGCGCGCGATCGAGGAATGGGAGACGCGCGACCGGCCGAACCGCGCGCGAGCTTCATCGCTACGAGGCGCTCGGCATGTGCAAGATCGCGGCGATCATCGCGCTCGGCCACCACCTGTTCCGCAGCGGGCGTGCGACCGACCCGCGGTTCGAGGCCTGGGGAGCCGTGATCCCGCCCTACGTGAAGGTCGCGGCACGCCGGGCCGCCGCGCAGAGCTGACGGCGAATTCCTGCGTCCAGCGTCGTGGCGTCGCAAAGATGACGCTGCCGTAATTTGCTCTCGGGCGAAGAGCGGCGCAGCCACGAAAATCCTTCATTCGCAGGACAGTCCGAGAGGACTAGCTCGGTGGCATCTCCCTTGCTGATCGTACCTCGCAAGGGAGGATGGGCATGAAGACCACTTGCAAACTGCTCTCGGCGGCTGTGCTGCTCCTGGCGGCGAACGCCTACGCCGGGCCATCGACCGACCAGCCGCGCGTGCCGCACGCGCACTATAGCCGCGATGGATTCTGGCATTGCGACGATGGCTACATCACGGGCGAGAGCGGAACCTGCGAGCCGGTCGACTACCGAAGGACGTCCGCATACACCCGGCTCCGCGAGTTTCAGGATTCAGACGATGCGAGAGGGTTGGCGGCCCGCGACGACCGTTAAAAGACACTCACGGCCCCGCGCAACCGGCTTGGCCGTGTGAATGCTGGCGTAGCCTTCGCGCGGGGGCTCGTCAGATCCTCCATCTAGAGAAACGAAGCTTCGGCGCTCAGCCCGAGGTCGGGCCACGCGCCGGTGGCGATCGATTCGAAGATGCCGTAGCCGCTGGCGTCGCCTTCGCGCACGCGCACGATCGAGTCGCGCAGTTGATGGATCCGTCGCAGCGTTGCGTCGTCGGTGGTGTCGGCGATGCGCTCGCCGTCGACGTGCGAGCTCGCCGCGCCACATGCCGTGCTTCTTGCCGTCGAAGCCGAGGTAGAGCGCGGTGCCGAGGTAGAAGCCCGAATCGCCGACCACCTCGAGCTCGACGGTGCGGGTCTCGCCGTAGAGCATGTCGAAGTGGATCGCGCCCTTCTTCGGGCGGCGGGTGCGGTCGTCGTACTGCGATCTTCGGGCGCACGCGGCCGACGCGCTCCTGGGTGCCGTCGGAGTTGTTCAGATAGCCGGAGAAGTAGAAGGGACGGCCGCCGCGCATCTGCAGGTAGTAGTGGATACTCGTAGCGGGTGCCGTCTGGGCGCTCGAGCAGCAGCGGCGTCCAGTGGAGGAGGAACGACGAGTCGCCGAGCGACGCGATCGCCGAAGTCGCGGGCCGGGCGGAGGTCGGTTACGGGCGCGCCGACGTCGAGCCGCACGCCCCACGAGTGGTCGCGGAACGCGAACCAGTCGTCGGGCCGGACGTCTTCCTTCTTGCCGTCGATCGCGACCCAACCGGAGATGGTGCCGCCCTGGTGATAGCGGACGACGTTGGAGACGATTCGGAAGCCGTGCTCGTCGCGCTGCGCGTGGCGATCCTCGAAGTAGGGCGGGAGCTTCTTCTCGAAGGTGACGTCGAACGTCAGGGGGAGGACGTCGTTCTCGTCGAGGCGGATGCGGACTTTGCTGAGCGGCTCGACGACCTCGTAGCTGATGCGGACCGACCGCCGTCCTGGTCGGGATCGCTCGGCGAGCTCGCGGCTGGCGCGGACGGTCCACTGCTCGTTGCCGCGGGAGATGCCGGCAAAGCCGTCCATGACGTTACGGTTCTGGTAGCGGCCGAGGCCGAAGTCGATTTGCAGCGAGCCGTCCTTCTTCGGGATCGAGAGCCAGATCTTCTCGGTCCACGAGAGATCGGATTCGACGACGGTGGCGAAGGTGTCGACGATTTGGTGGTTCAGCGCCTTCGTCGACTGGAAGGAGCTTGCCGATGTTCGGGTGCATTCGCTCGTCCTCCGAACGGGCGTCGTAGCGCTACCGGCACCGGGGCGCAATGGAGTCGTGGCTGGAGGGAGCGTGTTGGTCCCAAGGGCTGGGAGACGAAATGGCTTGTCCCGACCGGCCTCGACCGGTAATGCTTTTCCTTGGAGAAGGTGCGGTCGAAGGAGGATGCCGTGGTGAAGACGCTCCGGGGTTGGCTTGGGTTCGTGATTCTCCTCTCGGCGGGTTGCGCGCAGCCACCGCCTCCGCCACCGCCCCCACCCCCCGTCGCCGTGGAGCCGACGCCTGAGCCCAAGACCTTCGCGCACCACGTCGAGTGGCGCGGCCAGACGCTCGGCGCGATCGCTCGCTGGTACACGGGCAAGTTCGACAACTGGAAGAAGCTCGCCAAGCCGGTGAATCCCGACCTCACGCGCTGTTGCTCGACTCTGCGTGTCGGTCGTGAGGTGTCGATCCCGAACGAGCTCTTGGTGCGGACCGATCCGATGCCGAAGCCGGAGCCCTCGACGAAGCCGTCCGTGAAGCCCGGCGCCGGCGCGAGCGCCGAGGCAAAGGAGTCCGCCGCCGCGGAAGAGGCGAAGGAAGAACCGGCCGAGGAACCGAGCCCGCCGCCGGCGATCGTCTCGGAAGCTCCGGTCACCACGACGGCTCCTCCGGCGGCAACCGTGAACAAAGGCTCGGCGAGCGGCAGGGTGAAGGTCAAAGGATCGTCGTGGGACGTCGCTGACGGCATCGCATATCCCGGCGACGGCAACACCGTCGAGGTGGCGCTCAGCAGCAAGCCGTTCGATCGCAAGGAGTTCGTCAAGGACGGAAAGATCGATTCGTTCGACGTCATGCGCCACCGCATGGAGACCGACGCCAGCGCGATCACCCTCAAGATCGAAGGCGACGGCAGCATGAACTGCATGGACTTCCTCCTCGCCTCCGGCGGCGGGACCAGCTGCGGCAGCGCGCAGAAGGAGGGGTTGAAGCTCACCACGCACACGGCGGAGGCGATCGCCGGCACGTTCACGCTCAAGGAGGGAGAAGACAATATAGACGTGAGCTTCGATCTGCCGATAAGCCGTGAGGCGAAGCGGGCGGGTTCGGCGCTCCCGGCGGGAGGCGGTGAACCCGGCAAGGCCGTGCTGGCGAACTTCGCCGCGATGCGGTCGGGCGATCTCGAGAAGATGAAGGCCGTCGCGGCGCCCGACAAGCGGCAGGAGATGGATGCGGCGAAGATGGCGCCGGGCGACCAGAAGGCGATGCTCGATTTCATGAAGGCCATGGCCCCCACCGACGTGAAGATCCTCGGCGGCACGGTCGACGGCGATTCCGCCCTCGTCGACTACAAAGGCAAGCGCAGCGGGCAGCCGACGAAAGGTACGGCGGAGCTGCGGCGTGTCGACGGCCAATGGTACATGATCTCGGACTCGTCGAAGTGAGGCGCGCCTTGCGATGCGATCGGCCAGCGGCTGGGTAGTCGCCATCGGCGCCGGCCTGGTGTGCGCGGCGTCGATGACTGCGGAAGGCAGCGTCTCCGGCGAGTTCCGCGCCGGCGACCGCGTGATCGCGCCATCCGCCGTGGCGGCCTATCCGGTACGCGATCCGCGCGACCCGCATCGCACCGCGGTCGAGGTGGTGCTCTCCGAGGGACCGGTGGACGCCGATGCCGCCGCGGCGGCGCTCAGCCCACACCAGCACGTCATCAATCAGAAGGGGATCGGCAACTACATCCTGTTCTGGGTACGTCCGAACGGCGACGTCAGCATGAACGCCACGTTCGCGCCGTCGATGACCCAGTACCTCGACAAGACGGGAGGCGGCTGGCCGCTTCCCGGGTCCCTCGTGGCGGAGCTCGTCGCCATCGGTCCCGAGCGGGTCGCGGGTCGCGTCTTCACGCCCAAACCCGTCCAAACGAAGGGCGGAGAGAGCTACCGGCTCGACGTGCACTTCGATGCCAAGGTCACACGCGCGGCGGGGGGAACCCGGCTCGACGCCCGCGGGGGCGCGCCGGGCCGAGCGTTCTCGAGCTTCTACGCGGCACTCGGCCGCAAGAACTGGCCGATCGTGCGCTCGCTCTTGAGCCGAAGGACCCTCGCGCTGCTCGCCGGCGGCGATTCGTCGAGCGAGCAGCGGAGCGACTACGCGCTCGAAGCCCTCGGCATATGGCTGCCGAAAAAGCACATGAAGATCGGCGCCGGCGAACTGCGCGGCGAACAGGCGATCCTCGACGTCGAGGGCCAGTCCGCCGCCGGCGCGCGGGGGCTCTATCTCGTGCGCATGGTCCGGGAAGGCGACGCTTGGCGCTTCGACGAAGCCACGTTGGCGGGGCTGCTCTAGCGGTCCTCGCTCAGCGCAGCACTCGGTAGCTGCCGATCAGCAACAGCGCGACGGCGGCGACCATCGTCGCGTACTTCACCACGTAGTAGAGGCGGCGATGCGCCTTCTTGAAGGTACGCAGCGGCGTGCGCATGGCGTACACCGAGCCGAACACGCGGTTCGCCAGGCCGACTTCCTCGCCCTCGACGTTCTTCGTCGTGGTCAGTGGCAGCACGTTGGCGATGGCCCAACGGTTGACGGCACGCATCAGCGGATTGCGGATCGGCCGCTCGAAGTCGCAGAACAGGATGATGCGTGCCTGATCGGTGCCGTTCTCGAAGTGGTGCACGTAGGTCTCGTCGAACACCAGGTCCTGGCCGTCGCGCCAGGAGTACGGCTGCGTGTCGATGAAGATCCGACACTCGTCGGAGTTCGGCGTGACGAGGCCGAGGTGATAGCGCAGCGACCCGGCAAACGGGTCACGGTGCTTGCCAACCTGGCTCCGCGGCGCCATCAACGCGAACATCGCGCCGTGCACCGACGGGATGGAGCGCAGGAGCTCGACGGTCGCCGGGCAATGGGTTTGCGCCGAAGGCAGCGGATCGCCGTACCACTTCAAGTAGAAGCGCTTCCAGCCCTTGCGGAAGAAGGTGTTGAAGCCGAGGTCGTCGTGGCGGTCCGAGGCTCGAATGTGACCGGCTTCGTACAGCCGCACGGCTTCGTCACGAATCGTCCGCCAATTCTCGCGCAGCGGGGCGAGAGCCGGAAAGTCCGCAACGTCGAGGATCGGCTTATTCTCCACGGCGGAAGAGAGGTAGACCAGGCAGTTGTACGGAGCGATGAACGTCGAATGGTCCGTGATCTGGCGGCGGAACGCCAGGCGATCTCGTCCGCGGAAGTGAACGTGAAGAGCCGCCGCGATGCAGGCCAAAAGCACGACGCACTCGGCGATGAAGAACGGGCTCACGGTGCGCGGCCGTTTTGCGTGGCGCCGGCCGGCGTGTCAACCGGCGCGAGCTCGCGGTAGTGGCGCCGAGCGACCAGGCAGGACATTCGGGCCGTCTCTAGCGGAATCGAACGTAGAGCAACCGGTCGATCGTCCGACCGTCCTTGAACACGCTTCGCCGCAGTCGCGCTTCGAGGACATACCCGGCTTTCTCGAGAACACGGCAGGACGCCGGATTCCAGTCGAACACGCCGGCATGTAGTCGATCGATCTCGAACGTCTCGAAGGCATAGGTGCTCGCCGCGAGCACCGCCTCGGTGGCGATGCCCTTGCCCCAGTGCGGCTCGGCGAGCCAGTAGCCGATCTCGGCGATGCGCTGCTCGACGTCGGCAAAGCGCTCGAACCCGATGCCCCCGACCGGCTCGCCGCCGAGCACGATGGCGAAGTTGAGCGTCGGCTCTCCCTGCTCCTCGACATGCCGAGTCCACTCGACGGCATCGCTCCAGGTGTACGGGTGAGGGAAACGGTCGCGCAGATTGCGCCAGATCTTCCGGTTGTTCGCATGCCGGACGAGAGCGGGCTCGTCGCCTCGGCGCCACGGCCGCAGCAGCACCCTCGGGCATTGGATCTCCACGGGGCCATGGTAGAGGAATTCACCTGCGGAGGGGGAGCCCATGAAGTTCGAGACGCTGTGCTTCGGCTACGGGTTGATCGAAGGGCCGCGCGAGGACGCGGCGGGGAACCTCCACTTCAGCGACGTGACGAACGGCGGGGTCTACCGCCGCGCGCCGGATGGCGCCATCACCACCGTGGTGCCGCGCCGGCGCGGCGTCGGAGGCATCGCGCTGCACGCCGACGGCGGCCTGGTGATCTCCGGCAAGGACGTCTGCCACGTGCGTGCGGGCGAGACTCGCGTGCTGCTGACCCGCGAGAGCGTCGGCGCGATCGGCTTCAACGATCTCTTCACCGACGCGGCAGGTCGGATCGTCGTCGGGTCGCTGCGCTCCGATCCCTTCGCCGAGGGCGCGCGAATCCCCGGCTCGCTCTACCGCATAGAGCTCGATGGCACGACGAGCGAGCTCTACGGCGACATCGGCCTGACCAATGGCATCGGCCTCTCGCCGGATGGCCGAACGATCTTTCATTCCGATACCGCGGCCGCCGCCGTCGTCGCGCACGATCTCACCGCGGACGGCAAAGCGGTGAACCGCCGCGTGCACGCGCGCGTCGACGGCATGCCCGACGGGCTGGCGGTGGACGAGCAAGGCGGAGTGTGGGTCGCGGTCTACGGCGGCGGCTGCGTGATGCGATTTGCGCTCGACGGCGGCCTCGAGCGCCGCGTCGAGGTTCCGGCACGCAACGTCACGAGCCTCTGCTTCGGGGGACGGGACGGCCGCGACCTCTACGTGGTCACCGCCGACAACACGGAAGCCGAAGAGCGCAAGGGTACCGTGTTTCGCGCGCGCTCGGAGATCGCGGGCGTTCGCGTGGCGCCTGCTCGCGTGTAACCGGAGCATCGCGCTTCGGCGCCCGACTCGACGGAGGCCAGAGATGGCGAATTCGCAGCCAAGGTTGGGTCAGGTGAATCTCGTCGTGCGTGACATGGACGCCGCGCTCGAATTCTATCGCCGGCTGGGCGCGACGATCCCCGACGCGACCGAGTGGCCACCAGGGAGCGGCGCGCGCCACGTCGAGGCGGAGTCAGCGGGTGGAGCGAGCTTCGAGCTCGACAACCGCGCGATGGCCGCGATTTGGCATGCGGGCTGGAAGCAAACCGAGGGAAGCCGCGTCGTTCTAGGCTTTTCTTTCGCTTCCCGCGAGGCCATCGACGAGCGCTACGCCGAGCTCACCGCCGCCGGCTACGTCGGGCGCCAGCCTCCTCACGACGCCTTCTGGGGCGCCCGCTATGCGATCGTCCAGGACCCGGACGGCAACGACGTCGGGCTCATGAGCCCCATCGATCCCGAGAGAAGGTTCGTCCCGCAAGCGCGATGAGACGAGCGCTCGCCCTTCTCACCCCTGAGCTTCAGACGGCCAGGCCGGTGCCCTTCTCGAACTGCTTCATGCAGAAGTAGTCGCGCCAGGCGACGATCTTCCCGTTCTTCACTTCGAACGCGCCGGCGACCGGCAAGCCGTAGCGGCTCTTGCCCGGCGGCGAGAACGTGTCGATGCGCTCGTTCATGACGAGGTCGCCGACGGCGACCTGACGCAAGGTGTCGATCTCGATCGACCCGAGCATCGGCAGGAAGCCTTCGAGCGTGGCGCGCACGGCGGCGGCGCCTTTCACTGGGTCGAGCGGGATGTTGTGGTACACGCAATCCTCGGCGATGTATTTCATCGCCTCGTCGAGATTGCCGCGCGTCAGCGCGTTGCAGAACGCGGTCACCGTCTGATCTGCATTCATGATCTCTCCTCCTCGGAAGCAGGGCTTTACAACGAGACGGCGCGGTTGGAAAAGGGTGGAATGATGATCGGCAAGCGAAGGCTCGGAAACACGGGACTCGAGGTATCGGCTGTGGGGCTCGGCTGCATGGGCATGAGCCAGTCGTACGGCACGGCGGAGGAGCGCGACGAGCGCGAATCGCTGGCGACGGTCGATCGCGCGCTCGAGCTCGGCGTGACGTTCTTCGACACCGCGGAGGTCTACGGGCCATTCCACAACGAGGAGCTCCTCGGGCGGGCCTTGAAGGGGCGCCGCGACGCCGCGGTGATCGCCACCAAGTTCGGCATGCGCATCGAGGGCGGCAAGATGGTCGGAGTGACCAGCCGCCCGGAGCACGTCCGCAAGGCGGTCGAGGGCTCGCTCTCTCGACTGGGTACGGATCACATCGATCTCTTGTATCAACACCGCGTCGATCCGGCGGTGCCGATCGAGGACGTCGTCGGCGCGATGGCGGGGCTGGTGCGCGAGGGCAAGGTACGCTTCCTCGGACTGTCGGAGGCGAGCGAGCGCACCATCCGCCGCGCCCACGCCGTGCATCCGATCGCCGCGTTGCAGAGCGAGTATTCCCTGTGGGAGCGCGGCCTCGAGGCGAGCATCCTGCCGGCGCTGCGCGAGCTCGGGATCGGCCTGGTGCCCTTCTCCCCGCTCGGCCGCGGCTTCCTCACCGGCGAGATGAAGCGGGCCGAAGACTACCCGCCGGGTGACTACCGCCGCATGGATCCGCGGTTCCAGGGCGAGAACTTCGACGCCAACGCGCGGGCCGCGGCGGCGGTGCACGAGATCGCCGCGGCGAAGCGCGTCACGCCGGGACAGATCGCGCTCGCATGGCTTCTCGCCAAAGGGCAAGATATCGTGCCGATCCCCGGTACCAAGCGCCGGCGCTACTTGGAGGAGAACGTCGCCGCGGCGGATGTCCGTCTAGACGCCGTCGAGATCGCACGGCTCGACGCGGCGCTGGCGCCTGAGGCGATCTCCGGACCGCGGTACAACGAGCGCATGATGTCCTTCATCGATCGCTAGACGGAATTCACTCAGGAGGGTTTTGCATGGCGGCATACGTGATCGGTCGGCTCCAGATGCGCGATGCTTCGTGGATCGAGAAGTACCGCGCGACGGTTCCGAGCATCGTCGCGAAGCACGGGGGAAAATACCTGGTACGAGGCGGCAAGATGGAAACGCTCGAGGGAAAGGCTCCGTTGCCGAGCTCTTACGTCGTCCTGGAGTTCCCCTCGATGGACCAGGCGAAGGCCTTCTATAACGATCCGGCCTACGCTCCGTTCATCGCGCTTCGCCAGAGCGGCTCGGACCTCGAGATGGTGGTGGTCGAGGGGCTGTAGGAAGCAGCGAGAATCACTCGGGCCCGGGCCCTTCGGGGAAGGAGATCGCCGGCAGCTCGAGAACGGCCTTGCGGAGCGCTTGCTCCCACTGTGCGCGAATGCCCTTGAGCTCCGGATCCTCCGCTTCGAGGCGGCGGTAGCGCTCGACCCTGAGCTCGTCGCGGCCGTAGAGCAGCAGATCGATCGGCGGTCCGACGGTGGCGTTCGAGCGCATGGTCGAGTCGAGAGAGATGAGCGCATACTTCGCCGCTTCTTCGAGCGTGGTGCGATCGTGACGGATGCCGCGGTCGAGGATCGGCCGCCCGTATTTGGACTCGCCGATCTGCAGATAGGGCGAGTCCTCGGTCGCGCTCAGCGGATTGCCCTCGGGGTAGATGAGAAAGAGGCCCGGCTTCTGACCGCGTACTTGCCCGCCGAGGAGGAGGTGGACGTTGAACTTGTAGCCGTCGCGCTCGAGGGCGGCGCGGTCGAGGTCCGCGACGCGGCGCACCTGCTCGCCGGCGACGCGGGCAGCGTCGTAGAGCGAGCTCGCCCGGGCGAGGCCCTCGCCGGCGTCGAAGTCGCGCTGGAGCAACTCCACGACCGACTGGGTCAGGGAGAGGCTGCCGCTGGTGAGCAACACGAGCACGCGCTCGTTCTCGCGGACGAACGTGTGCATCTTCCGGCAGACGTTCACCTGGTCGTAGCCCGCGTTGCTGCGCGAGTCGGAGGCCATCACGAGGCCTTGATCGGTGAGGATGCCGACGCAGTAGGTCATGACGGCCCCATGGTACGCGAGTTGCTGGCCGAGATGAATCGGTGCCGATCGTGAGCCCGAACGGAAGAAATTCGCTATGTAGCGGTTGAATCCCGCCTGCCCAGTCGCTCCGGTGCCGACCCGCCGCGCGATCGGGCAGCGGTGCCCAAAGAATGTCCATGGAGCCCAGGTCATCGCCCAAGGCCGACCTCTTCGCGACCTACCAGATCGGCGCGGCTTACGACGAGATGTTCGTGGCGCCGCTCGAGCCGCGGCCGCACTACCGCGCGCTCTTGCAGCGCCTGTCGAGCCTCACGCCGGAGGAGTTCCGCCGCCGCAAGGCGATGACCGATCTGTCGATGCTGCAGGACGGCGTCGGCTTCACCGTCTATCGCCAGGAGGAAGGCATCGAGCGCGTCTGGCCGATGGATCCCGGTGCCGCGCATCATTCCCGCCGACGAATGGCAGCACATCGAGAAGGGGCTGATGCAGCGGCTGACCGCGCTGAATCTGTTCCTCAAGGACATCTACCACGAGCAGCTCATTCTCCGCGATCGCGTCATCGACCCGCCGAGCTGATCTACGAGGGCACGTACTTCCGCCGCGAGTTCATCGGCGCTACCGGTGCCGCGCGACATCTACATCCACGTCTGCGGCACCGATCTGATCCGCGACGCCGACGGCCGCTACCTGGTGCTCGAGGACAACGGCCGCACGCCGTCGGGCGTCAGCTACATGCTGCAGAATCGCCAGGTGCTGCAAGCGCGTCTTTCCGCAGATCTTCGCGCAGTACGACGTGCGCGCCACCGACGACTACCCGGCCGCGCTGCTCGACGTGCTGCAAGTACATCGCGCCGGGCGGCCGGCCGGATCCGACGCGTCGTGCTGCTGAGCCCCGGCATGTACAACTCGGCCTACTTCGAGCACAGCTTCCTCGCCCAGCGCATGGGCATCGAGCTGGTCGAGGGCCGCGACCTGGTCGTCGATCAGAACCGCGTCTTCATGCGGACGACGCGCGGCCTGGAGCGCGTCGACGTCATCTATCGCCGGATCGACGACGATTTCCTCGACCCGCTGACGTTCCGCCCCGACAGCACGCTCGGCGTGCCGGGCCTGGTCAACGCCTATCGCGCCGGCAACGTCGCGCTGGCCAACAGCATCGGCACCGGCATCGCCGACGACAAGGGCATCTATCCGTTCGTGCCCGACATGATCCGCTATTACCTGCAAGCAGGATCCGATTCTGCCGAACGTCGAGACGTTCCGGCCGCTGGTGCCGAGCCACCTGAGCCACATCCTGGCCAACCTCGACAAGCTGGTCGTCAAGACGGTGAACGAGTCGGGCGGCTACGGCATGCTGATCGGCCCGGCCTCGACCGCCAAGCAGCGCGCCGAGTTCGCCGACCAGGTGCAGGCGCAAGCCGCGCGACTTCATCGCCCAGCCGACGATTCAGCTCTCGCACGCATCCGACGTTCGTCGACGGCCGGCTCGAAGGCCGGCACGTCGACCTGCGGCCGTTCGTCCTGTGCGGCGAGAAGATCACCGTCGTGCCCGGCGCGCTGACGCGCGTGGCCTTGCCGCGCGGCAGCCTGGTGGTGAACAGCTCGCAGGGCGGCGGCAGCAAGGATACCTGGGTGCTCGCCGAGAGGAGGTGCGCTGATGCTTAGCCGTGTCGCCGACGCCCTGTTCTGGATGAGCCGCTACCTCGAGCGGGCCGAGCATGTGCGCGGCTGCTCGACGTGTGGTTCCACTCGAGCTGGACCTGCACGGCGTGGCGCCGGGCTCGCGCGAGCGTGCACTGGCAGAATCTGGCGACGATCCTGCAACAGCCGCTGCCCGCTCGGCGGACGAGGCCTCGGTCCAAGCGCCGATCACGCAGCGACTGACCTTCGACCTCGACAACCCGGCGAGCATCATGTCGTGCGTATCGCGCGCGCGGAACAACGCCCGCAGCATCCGCGGCTCGATCAACTCGGACATGTGGCGCGAGCTGAACAAGCTCTACTGGCAGCTCTGCGAGTCCGAACTTTCGCGCTCAGGCGCTCGAGTCGCCGCACGAGTTCTTCCAGGCCGTGCGAATCGGGCAGCCAGCTGTTCCAGGGCGTCTGCGACGCGACGCTGATCACGACGAAGGCTGGCAGTTCATCCAGCTCGGCAAGTACCTGGAGCGCGCCGAGAAGACCTTGCGCATCCTCGCCGTCCCGTATCGCGGCGGCTGCGGAGAGCGCGGCCGATCTGCCGCTGTCGAACGTGCAGTGGGCGCGGTGCTCAAGAGCTGCCAGGCCTACGAGGCCTATCAGCGGCTCTACGTCGGCCGCGTCGAGCCGGAGCGCGTGGTCGAGTTCCTGCTCCTCCACCCGACGAGCCCGCGCTCGGTGCGCTTCAGCCTGGAGGCGGCGGCCCAGTCGCTGACCACGGTCGGCGGCACGTCGGGGCGGGCCAAGGCCGAGCGGCTTCTCGGCCGGGTGCTCTCCGACCTGAAGTTCATCGAGCTCGAGCAGGTGCTGCGCGACGATCTGCACGGATTCCTCGGCGGCGTGCTCGCCCGTTGCGCGGAGGTCGGCCGCAGCGTCCAGGAACACTACTCACTGCACTAGGAGCGCGCCACCATGATTCTCGAGATCCAGCACGAGACGCGGTTCGAGTACTCGGATGCCACCATCGAGTCGCTGACCGAGCTCCGCATGGAGCCGATGAGCGACGAGCAGCAGAGTTGCCACTCGTTCCATCTCGGGGTGACGCCGCCGGCGGAGATGTTTCGTTACGTCGACGGCTTCGGCAATCGCGTGCACCATTTCAATCTGCTGGTGCCGCATGCGCTGGTGCGCATCCTGGCGCGAGCGTCGTCGAGACGCATCGCGATGCTCCGGACCTGGCCTCGAGCCAGGCGCGGTTCCCCTACGAGCGCGCCGATCTGCCGATCGACGTGCTCGACTTCCTGCAGTTCCGCGGGTCGGTCCGCGAGACCTCGCTGCTCGCTCCCTTGCTCGACCGCGTTGCGGCCCTCGCCGGGGAAGCCGGTCGCGCAGATCGCTCTCGATGTCGCACGCTACATCCGCCAGCATTTCGAGTATGCGCGCGACGCCACGCTAGCCACCTCGCCGATCGACGACGTGCTGCGCCAGGGCAAGGGCGTGTGCCAGGACTTCGCCCACCTGATGATCGCCGTGCTGCGCTCTTTCGGCGTCCCCGCTCGATACGTGAGCGGCTACATCCACCGGCCGAACAAGGAATCGCAGAGCCACGCCTGGTGCGAGGCCTGGTTGCCGGACGCGGGCTGGATCGGCGTCGATCCGACGAACGATCAGCTGGTCGACGACCACTTCGTCAAGGTGGCGATCGGCCGCGACTTCACCGACGTGCCGCCGAACAAGGGGGTCTACCGCACGACGGGGCGGGAGTCGATCTCGGTGCGCGTCGAAACCCGCGAGCTCGCGCGCCTGCCGTCGCTCTCCTGGCAAGAGCAGCTGCCGCCGCTCAACGTGCCGTTGCAGGCGATCCTCGTTCGCACGCAAGGACCGGCGAGCGTCGAGGAAGAAGCGCAGCAGCAGCAATAACCGCTTCCGCTGGCCTCGTGGCGCCGCTGCTGCCGCTCTCGTTCGGCGCCGGCCGGCTCCGCGGTTCCAAACTCCGCCTCCGACAGGGTATGGTCCGTCCGTGAAGCGGCAGGCGCACGCGACCTATCCCGTAGCCACCGAAGCCATCGAGACGGTGGCAATGACCCGGGTCACGCGGGGCGTCGCCGTCGCGGCGTCGCGATGCCGTCGCCCGAGAGGAGCCACTGGAGATCCAGCTCGACGGCCGCTCGCTCGCCGTCGTGATGCGCACACCCGGGCACGACGCGGAGCTCGCCCTCGGCCTCCTGTGGAGCGAGCAGGTGATCAAATCGCTCGACGATGTGGTGTCCGTCCGTCATTCCACACAGGCGCGCGACCCGGACAGCGCGGACAACATTCTGCAGGTACGCTTGCGCCCCGATCGGGTAGTCGATTGGCGGCGCCTGCAGCGCAACCTCTACGCGAGCGCGAGCTGCGGGGTCTGCGGCAAGGCGACGATCGACGGCGCGCTCACCGCGGCGCCGCCGCTCGAGGATCGATCGAGGTTTCGCGCCTCCGTGCTGCGGCGGCTCCCCGAGCGACTGCTCGCCGCGCAGGCGGCATTTGCCGAGACCGGCGGCCTCCATGGTGCCGGACTCTGCGATCGCGCCGGCCGCCTGCTCGTCGCTCGCGAGGACATCGGGCGCCACAACGCGGTCGACAAGGTCGTCGGTTGGGCTCTCGGCGCGGGCAAGATGCCACTCACTGGGCACGCGCTCGTGGTGTCGGGGCGGATCTCCTACGAGATCGCCGCCAAGGCGCTCGTCGCACGCATCCCGCTCGTCGCCGCCGTCTCGGCGCCGTCTTCGCTCGCCGTCGCGCTCGCCGAGCGCTCGCGGATCACGCTCGTCGCCTTCCTGCGGGGGGAGAGCTTCAACGTCTACGGCGAGCGCGCGCGCGTGATGGCCGGTCATGACTGAACGAGCACGGCCGGCGGGAGGGCTCGGCGCGATCGGTGGTTCGCTGCGTGCCGTGGTACGCAGCAGCCCTTGGCGCGCCGCGCAAGCGCTCTGGCGGCTCAACCAAGAGGGCAGGGGCGGCTTCAATTGCCCCGGCTGTGCCTGGCCCGAGGAAGCCGAGCGACGCCACATCGACTGGTGCGAGAACGGCGTCAAGCACGTCGCCCACGAAGTCACGAGCCGGCGGATCGGCGCCGAATTCTTCGCCGCGTGGCCGATCGACAAGCTGCTCGAGCAGTCGGACCAATGGCTCGAGAGCCAAGGCCGCGTGGTCGAGCCCCTAGTCCGCCGCAAGGGATCCGACCGCTACGAGCCGATCGCGTGGCAGGCGGCGTTCGCAGAAGTCGCCGACGTGCTCCGCTCTCTCGCGTCGCCGAATGAAGCGGTCTTCTACACGTCCGGCCGGACGAGCAACGAGGCGGCGTTTCTCTACCAACTGCTGGCGCGCCAATTCGGCACCAACAATCTCCCCGATTGCTCGAACATGTGTCACGAGTCGAGCGGCACCGGCCTCTCGCAGGTGATCGGCGTCGGCAAGGGCACCGTCAGCCTCGACGACTTCGCCAAGGCGGACGTGATCTTCATCATCGGGCAAAACCCGGGGACGAACCATCCGCGCATGTTCTCGACGCTGCTCGCCGCCAAGCGGCGGGGCTGCAAGATCGTCAGCATCAATCCGCTGAAAGAGCGCGCGCTCGTGCGTTTCGCGCACCCCCAAGAAGTATTCCGCCTGCTCGGCGGCGGCACGGAGATCTCGGACCTCTATCTCCAGGTGCGGGTCGGCGGCGACGTCGCGTTGCTCAAGGGTATCATGAAGGAAGTGCTCGCCGCCGAGGCGCGCTCGCCCGGCCGGGTGCTCGACTGGGCCTTCATCCGCAACCACACCGAAGATTACGAACGCTTTCATGCCGCGCTCGAAGCGGTCGCTTTCGACGACCTGGTGCGCGAGAGCGGCGTCGCCCGCGAGCAAATGCGCGAGGCGGCGGCGATCTACGTCGGCGCCAGTCGCGTCATCGTCTGCTGGGCGATGGGGCTCACGCAGCACAAGCACGGGGTGGCCAACGTGCAGGAGATCGCCAATCTGCTGTTCCTGCGCGGCAACATCGGCAAGCCGGGCGCGGGAGTCAGCCCGGTGCGCGGACACAGCAACGTGCAGGGCGATCGCACGATGGGCATCTGGGAAACGCCGAAGCCCGAGTTCCTCGACCGCCTCACAACCGAGTTCCGCTTCGAGCCGCCGAGGGAGGCCGGATTCGACACCGTCAACGCGATTCGCGCGATGCACGAGGGACGGGCGAAGGCTTTCATCGCGATGGGAGGCAACTTTCTGATGGCGAGCCCCGACACCGCGTACACGGCGTCGGCGCTTCGGCGCTGCCGTCTGACGGTGGCGGTGACGACGACGCTCAACCGCACGCACCTGACCACCGGCGAAGAGGCGATCCTGCTGCCGTGCCTCGGCAGGAGCGAGGCAGACGCGCAGCAGAGCGGGCTGCAGTTCGTGACGGTCGAGGATTCGATGAGCCAGGTGCACCGCTCGCAGGGGCCATTGAAGCCGGCGTCGCCCGAGCTGAAGAGCGAGCCGGCCATCGTCGCCGGTCTGGCACGCGCGCTGTTCGGCGCCGACGGGCCGGTCGCCTGGGAAGAGCTGGTCGCGGACTACGATCGCATCCGAGACGCCATCGCACGCGTGGTGCCGGGGTTCGAGGACTTCAACCGCCGTGTGCGCGAGCCCGGGGGCTTCCGCTTACCGAACGGAGCTCAGACGAGGCGGTTCACCACACGTTCGGGCAAGGCCGCGTTCACGACGCACCCTGTGCCGCGCATCGAGCTCGGCGACGGAGAGTTCCTGATGATGACGATCCGCAGCCACGATCAGTTCAACACGACGATCTACGGCACGGACGATCGCTACCGCGGCATCAGAGGCAACCGCCGGGTCGTCCTACTCCACCCGGAAGACATCGCCGCCGAGGGACTGAGCGCCGGCGAGCGGGTCGATCTGCAGAGCCGCTTCGCCGAGGAATTGCGCACGGTCGAGGGCTTCGAGGTCGTTCCCTACGACGTGCCGCGGCGCTGCGCGGCGACGTACTACCCGGAGGCGAACCCGCTGGTTCCGCTCGGCAGCGTCGCCGACGGCAGCAACACGCCGACCTACAAGTCGGTGCGGATCGTCATCAAGCGGCGAAGCTGAGCGAAGCTGGGGGCCGGCGCCGTCGCGGGCAGCCCTCAGGCTTCGCGATACTTGGCGGGTCGCTTCTCGAGGAACGCGCGCACGCCCTCGCGGAAGTCCTCGCTCCGGGTGCACAGGATCTGGTTCCGGTCCTCCATGGCGATGACCTGCTCGAGGCTGCCGGCGTCGAGGCTCATGTTGAGGCACTCTTTGGTCAAGCGCACTCCGAGAGGCGAGTTGCGCAGAATGTCGTTCGCCAGCGCGCGTGCGGTCGCTTCGAGGTCGTCGTCGGGGACCACCCGCGACACCAGACCGATCTTCTCCGCGCGCGCCGCGTCCACGAAGTTGCCGGTGAGCAGCAGCTCGGCGGCGATCGAGGCGCCGACCATGCGCGGTAGGAAGTAGCTGACGCCGACGTCGCAGGCGGAGAGGCCGATGCGGATGAACGCGGCGTTCATGCGCGCCGACTCGCCGGCGAGGCGCACGTCGGCGCCGAGCGCGAGCGCGAAGCCCCCTCCGGAGGCCGCGCCGTGCACGCAAGCGATGATCGGTTGGGGCGCGCGCCGCATCAGCAGAACCAGCTCGGCGATGCGACGTTGCGCGCGCAATCCCGCGGCGACGCTCGCGCCCTCCCCGTGATCCTCGCTGTGGCTCTCCTTGAGATCGAGCCCCGCACAGAACGCGCGCCCGGCGCCCCGCAGCACGACGACGCGTGTATGGCGATCCTCGGGGAGCCCGCCGAAGAAGTCACGGAGCTCGGTGACGAGTTGGCGGCTCATCGCGTTCAGGCGCTGCGGGCGGTCGAGCGTCACCCACGCGAGCGCGCCTTCGCGCTCGACCTTCAACGTCTCGTGCATCGAAACCTCGTTCGCGCTACTTGCCGAACGCCTGCGTCACCAGCTCGGTGTCGAGGTACTCGGTGATCTGCTTCACCTTGCCGTTCGCGATGCGGAACACCTGGCAGTACGAGTTGTTGTAGGGCTTGCCGCTCTTGGTCTTCGAGCGGCCGCGGCCCTGCATCACGACGGTGTCGGCCTCGGCGATGAACGCGTCGGGGGTGACTTCCAGGCCGCCGTCGAGCTCGCTCATCAGCGGAGTGAGCAAGCGGTTCACGACGTCCTGTTTGCCGCGGAAGGTGCCCGAATACTTGGTCGTGCCCATGATCGTGAACTGCACGTCGTCGGCGAGGCCGTCCAGGTAGCCGGCGCCGTTGCCGCGTGACAGCTCGGCGAACATCGACTGGATCAACTGCTTGTTCTCTGCAGCTCCCATCTCGCTCTCCTAGCCGAGGAACCCGGCGACCGCCGACACGAACACCTCGGGTTGCTCGTACGGCACCATGTGACCCGCTTCCTGGATCCGCACCAGCCGCGATCCCGCGATGGCTTCCTTCCAGCGCTCCGCGTACGCGTCGCCGATCAAGGCGTCGCTGGTCCCCCACACGAGCAGCGTCTCGGCGCCGACGCGATAGAGGCGCTTGGCGAGACGGCGGTTCGGGATCGGGAAGAGGATCTTGCCTGCCATCGCCATGCGCCGTGAATTGGCGATGTAGAACTCGGCGAGCACCTCGAGGTTGGAGAAGTCGAGGCCGCCGGTGAGCAGCTTCAGGCCGGCTTCCGGATCGTGGAAGAGGTACTTCGGGTACTCGTGCGGCAGCATCGCGTAGAGGTCCGGGATCGGCTGCTCGGGGATCCACAGGCCGGCGGGCGCGATCAGCACGAGCTTGTCGAGGTCGTTGGGAGCGACGGCCGCCATCTCGGCAGCGATCATTCCTCCCATCGAATGGCCGACGAGGTGCGGGCGCTCGACGCCGAGCTCGGAGACCACGTCCCATCCGTGCAGCGCGAAGTCGAGCATGTCCTCGAGCAGGTCGTCGCCGCTCGAATCGCCGTAGCCGGGCATCTCGGGAGCGAACACGTGATACTTCTTGGCCAAGGCGTCGAGGAAGGGGTTCTCGGGAAAGAGCCCGCCGGCGCCGTGCAGATACACCAGCGGCGTGCCGCCGCCGGCTTCGAGCACGCGAACCTTGCAGCCCCGCTTGGTGGTGACGGTTCGGGCGTTCATCGCGCCACCTCCGCGCCGCCGATCGTCCGTTCAGGCTGCAGGCGGTTGGCCATCGGCCGGATCCACCAGCGGTGATCGTCCTTCCACTCGGGCCAGAGGTGACGGAGCTTCGGCATGACCTGCTCGGCAAAGAGCTTCGTCGAATGCCGGGTCTTCTCGTCCGGCATGTTGCCGATGTGCAGCAGGCAGAAGACGTGCCCGACATGGAGGCCTTTGATGAGCTCCTCCATCTGTTGTCGTACGGTCTCGGGGCTGCCCGCGATCACATAGCGGTCCTCGAGCAGATCCTTCCAGGTGAGCGTCGGGAATTTGGCGAGCGCGTCCTCCGTGAGCGCGGTGAGCGCGCCGTACTTGAGGGTCTTGATCGTACGGTAGCCCGGCGGATCGGCGAAGCCGGGATAGACGTGCAGGCAGCGGTTGTAGAAGTAGTGGAGGTGCTCGGCGTAGAGCTTCTCGGCCTCCGCGTCGGTGTCGGCGACGCAGATCGTCTGCGCGAAGGCGCCTCGGTAAGGAGACTCGTCCTTGCCGCGCTTTGCGACCTGCTCCCAGTAACCGTCCATCAGCTGCTTGCCGCGCTTGTAGCCGGTGAACGAGAGGTAGGAGTAGTTGTAGTCGTTGTCGATGCAGAAGTCCCAGGTCTCGATCGAGCCGCCGCCCGGAATGTAGATCGGCGGATGCGGTTTCTGGATCGGCTTCGGCCAGCAGTTCACGTAGCGGAGCTGATTGTACTTGCCGTCGAAGGAGAAGACGTCGCTCTCCTTCCATGCGCGCATGATGAGCTCGTGGGCTTCGGCATATTTGTCGCGCGTCAGCGCCGGGATCTGCCCGTAGCAGAAGTTGGTGTCCATCGGGGTGCCGACCGGGAAGCCGGCGATCAGCCGCCCGCCGGAGATCACGTCGAGCATCGCGAATTCCTCGGCGACTCGTATCGGCGGGTTGTAGAGCGCGATCGAGTTACCCATCACGCAAAGCGCTGCCTTCGAGGTCCGCCGGGCGAGGCCGGCGGCGATGATGTTCGGCGACGGCATCAGCCCGTAGCCGTTCTGATGGTGCTCGTTCACGCCGAGCGCGTCGTAGCCGAGGGTTTCGGCATACTCGAGCTGATCCATGTAACGGTTGTAGACGAAGTGGCCCTTCTCCGGGTCGAACAGCTTGTTCGGGATGTCCACCCAGATCGAGCGGTTCTTCTCCCGGAAGTCGTCCGGCAGGTAGGGCCACGGCATCAGGTTGAACCAGGTGAATTTCATCGTCTCTCCTCCGGCTCGCCGCCGTCGAGGCAAACTAGGATGAAGATCGCGGGTCGATCAATAGCGCGCTCGGGAGCGGGATTCGATCGCGTGGACGAGCCCGGTGAGGACGAGGTTTCGCGGCGTCGGAAGACCGAGCGCGGACCCGCGCTCGACGACGTAGCCGTTGAGCGCGTCGATCTCGGTCCGCCGGCCGTTCTCGAGGTCTTGCAGCATCGAAGAACGATGCCCGACGGTCGGCGGCAGCAGCGTGCCGTAGAAGTGATCACGACAAGCGGCCGCATCGGCCCAAAGCAGGTCCGCGCCCTCCGCACGAGCCACCGCGAACGCCTCGCCGATCACGTCGTCCATGATGCGGCGGCTCTCGGCCCGCTCCGCGAGCGCTCCGTAAGGGACGCGAAGCAGCGCCCCCAGAGCGTTGAGCGGCAGATTGTAGAGCATCTTCTCCCAGAGGAAGGCCAGTAGGCGGTCGGTCGGCTCGCTCGGAATGCCGGCCGCTGACAAGATCTCAGCCCAGCGACGTGCGCCAGCGATTCCTTGCGGCGATGCAGAGCCGATCTTCACGGGCTTGGCGTACACGGTCACTCGCACCCGGCCGGGGCCCGGCACGGTCGCGCCGATCAACACCGGCGCCGCGAGCAGGCGATCGGCGCCGACGAGCGCGGTCAACGCTTCCACGTGGCCCAGGCCATTTTGCAGCGCCAGCAGGCGACCGTTCTCGGCCAGCGCCCTGTCCAGGGGCTTCGCCGTCGGTTCGACCGCATACGACTTGACGGCGAGCACGATCAGATCGAAGGGACCGCCGACGTCTTTGGCGTCCGCAGCGAGCTCGAACCCGCGAGCCGTCGCCTCCCCGAAGACGCCGTCTACCGCTAGGCCCCGGTCGTGAATCGCCTCGAGATGCGCCGCTCGCCCGAGCAGCGTCACGTGATGACCGGCGCGGCGCAGGAAGGCCCCGTAGAGCGAGCCGAGCGCGCCGGCGCCGGCCACCAGGATGCGCGACCCCTCCATGCCGGCGGAGGATACAAGGCGAGACGAGTAAGCGCGAAGCGGCGCTGGAGGGAGCCGCTACGACGCCAGCGGCAGCGAGCGCACCAAGCCGCGCACGCGATCGAGCGCGCGGCGGGTCACCTCGCCCAGACCGTGCGGCACGAAGAGCTCGAGCTCATCGATCGCCTCGACGAGCTGGCGACCGAGCGTGAGCGGATCTCCGCCGACTCGGTCGCGCATCGACTGTGCAAGCAATCGCGCATAGTCGAGCTTGCAGAAAAACATCTCCGAAAACCCCGCGGGGCGTTCGATTGCCAGAGCATCGAGAAGCTCGAGCGTTTGACGGGTCAGGCTCTCGAAGCGGTCGCCCGACGGCTCCTCTCGCCGTCGCTTGCGGCACGCTTCGGCGCGGCGGACGACCGATTGCACGCGGGCGGTGTCGAGCGGCTTGGTGATGTAGTCGAAGGCGCGCAGCCGCAGTGCCTCCACCGCGCTCTGGTAGGAGAAGTAGCCGGTGATGATCACGACCTCGACGGCTTGGTCGATCTCGCGGATCCTGCCGAGCGTCTCCACGCCGCCGATTCCCGGCATGGTGAGATCGAGGAGGATGACGTCGATCGGCTCGGTACGCAGCGCCTCGAGAGCTTCCTCTCCGCTCTCGACGGTGCGCACGCGATAGCTCGGGCTCAGCAGGAATCGCAGCGACTCCCTCACCCCGGGCTCGTCGTCGACCACGAGCACCCCGCTCTGTGCGGTCGCGGCTTGGTCGACGGCGATTGGGGTCGCGAGGACTTCTTCCATGCGCACTTTGTCTCGGAAAACGCTGCTTTCATTTGTAAAGGTCGCCCCCGGGTCGGGTCAAGAAAATGTGCGGAACGCGGCAAATTTCGTGAAAAAGCGCCGAGGACTAGGGGCGGGGCGTCGCCTGGATCAGTCGCAGGCGTATCTCCTGGAAGCGCGCGGAATCGCGGATGAGGCCGGCAGGCAAGCGCTCGCGCTCGACGGCTTGACGAATCGCCTCTTCGCGCTCGCGGGTTGGAGGGTGCGACGAAAACAGCTCCGCGACCAGCCCGGGGTCGCGGCCCTCGATGGCGCGGAGCTTGGCGAAGATCGCGATCGCTTCGTGGGGATCATAACCGGCACGCGGCATCAGCTCGACCATGACGGCGTCCGCCTCCCGCTCCGCCTCGCGGCCGAGGTAGAGCTGGCCGGTGGTGATGCCAAGCCCGGTGGCGAGGTTGACCCACTGCGAGGCGTTCGAGCCGACCGCCACGCGCGCGAGGTTGTCGAATACCGCCTGGCGGGAAATCTGCTTGGCGACGTGACGGCGCAGTTGGTGGCCGATCTCGTGGGCGAGCACGGCGGCGACTTCTCCTTCACGATCGGCCTCGGCGAGCAGGCCGGCGTTGACGTAGATCCGGCCGCCGCCGATGCCGAATGCGTTCACCCCCCGATCCGCCACGACGCGGAACTGATAGCGGAATAGGGGGCGGCCGACCGCGCTGACCAAGCGCTCGCCGAGGTCCTGCACGTACTCCTCGATCGCTTGGTCGCGCACGATGCGCTGCTTGGACTCGACCTCGCTGGCGAGCTGCTGTGAGATCGCGGCTTCCTGCTGGACGGACACCAGGTTGAGATCCGAAAACAGCCATCCGAACAGGCCCGCAGCGTCCGCGCCCGCCGAAGAATGCGGGGCCATCAGCAGTACGAACAGTGTCACAGTGGCCGTCGCGAGCCAGCCGTGCGAGCGGGACATACGATTTCTCTAGTGAACACCCGCGGGCGCGAGCAGTTTCGGACGTGGTCGCGGGCTGCTACAAAAGGCGGAATGTCGATGGTCCCCGTTTTTGCTCCACACCGTCTGGTGAGAAATCCCCACATCCAATCGGTGCTCGCCGGCTCTCGTTTGCGGTTGATCCGTCATGGTCGCTCGGGAGGCATTCCTGTCGTGCGAGCTGCGCGCCCGCGCCTGCTCGATTGCGGCGGCGCCGTGCACCTGCTCGCCGTGCACAGTGCGCCCCACGGCTCTGCCCATCCCGCCGCGACCGACCTCGCGATCCTCGTTCATGGCTGGGAGGGAAGCGCGGATTCGACGTATTTGGTCTCCACCGGCGAGATCCTCCATCGCGCCGGCTTTGGCGTCGTACGGTTGAATCTGCGCGATCACGGCGGCACCCACGGGCTGAACGAGGGGATGTTTCACGCCAACCGGATCGACGAGGTGGTGGGCGCGGTCGCAGCGCTCTCCTCGACGATCCTGCACCGACGGCTGTTCCTGATCGGATTTTCTCTGGGCGGCAACTTCGCGCTCCGGGTCGGGCTGCGCGCGCGCGGCGACCGGCTGGCGATCGACCGCATCGTCGCAGTCAATCCGGCGATCGATCCGCGGTCGACGCTCGCGGCGATCGATCGCCACCCGCTCTATCGGCGCCATTTCCTGCAGCGCTGGCGGCGCTCGCTCGAGCTCAAGCAGAAGGCGTTTCCCGGGCGCTACGATTTCACGGGCACGAAGGCGCTGCAGACCGTACGTGCGCTCTCCGAGCACGTGATCCCGCGCTACACTCCGTTCGCGACGCTCGACGAATACTTCGCGGGCTACACCTTGCGCGGCGAGCAGCTCGCAGAGATCGGCGTCCCGACCACGATCGTGACCGCGGCCGACGACCCGATCGTCTCGAGCGTGGATTTTCGCGCGCTGCCCCGCACCGCGGCGCTGTCGGTGGAGATCCAGCCGCGCGGCGGCCACTGTGGCTACATCCTCGGTCCGACGCTGCGGTCCTGGCTCGAAGCGCGCATCGCCGCGATCCTCGCCGCTTAGCGGAACCGGCGATGGTTTCCGATGGACTTCGGCCCCCTGGAAGGATAGCGAGGTCGCCGGAGGAGATCGGCCATGGCGTACACGAGCATTCGCTACGAGCAGCGAGACGCGGTGGCCGTGGTCACGCTCAACCGGCCCGACGCGCTCAACGCGCTCACCGACGAGATGAAGATCGAGTTCGGCGAAGCGCTCAAGACGGCCGAGCGTGACGACTCCGTGCGGGCGATCGTCCTCACCGGCGATGGGCGTGGCTTCTGCGCCGGCGAGGCGTTGAACCCGGAGCTGGTGAAAGCGGCGGAGCCGGCGCTCGATCGTACGCTGCGCGACTACTACCATCCGGTCGTCGAGCGCATGCGCGCGATGGAGAAGCCGATCGTCGCTGCGATCAACGGGACGTGCGCAGGCGCCGGCGTCAGCCTGGCGCTGGCCGCCGATTTGCGCGTCGCCTCCGACGAAGGCCTCCTTCCTGATGGCATTCGTCAAGATCGGGCTGGTGCCCGACGCCGGCAGCACGTTCTTCCTGCCGCGCCTGGTCGGTATGGGCAAGGCCGTGGAGATGTGCATGCTCGGCGACAAGATGGACGCGGCCGAGGCCGAGCGGATCGGGCTCGTGCACCGCACGGTGCCCGCCGACCGACTGATGGAAGAGGCACTCGGGCTGGCGGGCAGGCTGGCGCAAGCGCCGACGCGGGCGATCGGCCTCATGAAGCGCGCGTTCAACCGCAGCTTCCGCGTCACGCTCGAGGATCAGCTGTCGTACGAGGCGGATCTGCAGGCGACCGCGGCGCGCACGGCGGACTTTCACGAGGGCGTGCAGGCGTTTCTCGACAAGCGCGCGGCGGTTTTCCAGGGTCGGTGAGTCGATCATTCCGCGCGGCCTCGCTCCCTGCTACCCTCGGAGCTGGTTGAAACCCCTGCGCGAATCCGCGGGTGACCACGTCGCCGGCGCCCCGCCGGGCGACGGCATCGGCTCGCTCGCGGCGGCGAGCGACTGGCAAGCGACGGCGCGGCTCGCGTCGAAGGAGCTGGCCCACTTCTACAGTGCCCTGATCGGCGAGTGGATCGGGCTCTTCAAGATCGCGCCGGGCTTTCTTCGCGAGATCTTCAACAGCGGCGTCTACGGCTCGAATCTCACCTTCCGCAAGCTGCCGTACCGTCGCGAGCTCGCCGAGCTCGCGCGGCTGCGCGCGTGGAACCCCGGCTGGATCTTTCGCGAGGACTTCGATCCGCGCAACTGGATCATCGTGTTCTTGCACGGCTACGTGGACAACACGGGCGGGGATCGCGTGGCATACAAGCTCGCGCACCTCGGGTATCAAGTCTATCTCGTTCGTTATCCGTTCTTGCAGAGCGTGCGGCGCACGGCGGTCACGCTGATGGAGGTTCTCGAGACCATCCAACACCGCGAGCACGGCAAGCGCATCGTGCCGATCGGGCACAGTCTCGGCGGCTTCATCTGGGATCACCTGCTGCTGCATCGCCCCGAGCTCGTGGAGCGCTACGGCATGCCGCTCTACATCTCGATGGGAAGCCCGCGCTTCGGCACGCTGCCGGCGTACTTCGGCGTCGGACGCAGCGCTCGCGAGATGCGCCCGGGAAGCGCGCTGGTGCTCGACCACCTGAAGCGCGAGTATCCCGCGGCGCTCGAGGTCTACCCGTTCATCAGCCGTTTCGACCTGTTCGTGCTGCCGATCGAGACGACGCTGCTCAAGCGCGGCATCAACTACGTGTTCAGCGAGACCGGGCACCTCGCGCAGGTGACGCGCAACGAGACCGTGCGGGCGATCGAAGAAATCATGGCCTCGCCGCGGGAGATCCTCGAGGCGCGCGCCGAGAAGCGTCCGTTCCATCCGTCGCTGCTCACCTGGACGCTCGACAAGCTGCCGCGAGCCGCGCTCGATCGCATCGGCGTGGCCGGCATCCTCGACTACGTGCTCGACGGCGCGGAGCGCCCGGAGTTCCTGATCCGCATCGTGCACCACGAGCTGAAGAGCGGCCGCCTGCCGCTGCTGCGCCGCGGCCCCTGACGGGCGCTCGGTTTCACGTTCGGCGGCGCCCGAAATAGAGGTAGAAGGAAAGCACGAAGTAGTAGATCGGGTACGCGAGCGAGCCGTAGAGCAGCGCCGGCGAGCGCTCGGGCAATCGCAGAAGCGCGATGATCGCCGCGACGGCCCATGCGACGCCGAGCGTGATCGTGAGCGGGCGCAGGAAGGGCTGGCGGCTCGGGTAGAGGTAGCCGATCGGCACGAACACCAGGATCGACAGCGCCGCCAGCACGAGCGCGTTCAGGGCCGGCTGCGCGCCGATCAGGTACATGTAGAACACGACGATGTTCCAGTACGAAGGGAAGCCGGTGAAGAAGAAGTCCGCGGTCTTCGCCGTGCTCAGGCAAAAGCCGTAGGCGCTGGCGAGAAGCGGCAGCGCGGCGACGAGGCCGGCGTATCCCGCGGGAAGAAGGCCGGTGTGAAGCGCGAAGAAGATCGGCACGAAGACGTAGTTCAGGTAGTCGACGATGTCATCGAGCTTGCTGCCGTCGTAGGTCGGCACGACTTCCTTCACACGCGCGGCGCGTGCCAACGTGCCGTCGGAAGAGTCGATGGCGAGCGCGGCGGCCATCCACAAGAACGCGCCTCGGGCGTCGCCTTGCACCGTGGAGACGATCGCTTCCAGGGCGACGACCGCGCCGAGGGCGGTATAGAGGTGCACGGACCACGCGAGCGTCCGCGCCAGCGGGGATCCTGCGGCGGAGCCGATCATCGACGTGCATTCGGCTCGGGGAGAGCGCGCGCGCCGAACGCGAGGATCAGCTCGCCGACCTCTCCCGGCACTTCCATGGGAAAGGTGTGCGTGGTCCCGGCGAAGGTCGCGAGCTCGCCGCGAGGCAGGCGGCGGAGCGCCTCGGCGGCATCGTTCTCGGAGAACGCCTCGCTCACCTCGCCGCGCACCAAGAGCGTTGGAGCTTGCACCCGCTCGAGCGCGGCCCACAGATCGTAGCCGAGCTCCATGCTGAAGACCTGCGCCTCGATCGCGGGCGGGCACTTCAACCGCACCTGGCCGTCTTCGCGCGCAAAGCCGTGCTCGACGTAGAGGCGCAGAGCCTCGTCGGTCCATTTCACGAAGGGACCGCGCCCGCGATAGCTCGCCAACACTTCGTCCGTGCTCGTCCAGACCTCGCGTCTGCGGCGCGCCGCCTCGGCCATCGGGTTGTCCGCGATCGCTCCGCGGAACTCGCGGGGAAAGAGAATCGGGTCGAGCAACGCCAGCGCCGCGAAGAGGTCGGGTCGCTCGGCCGCCGCGCCCGACGTCGTCGAGCCGCCGAGAGAATGCCCGACGCCGAGCACGCGGCCGAGCCGGAGCGTCTCGATGAACGCGATGAGGTCCGCCATGAAGCCGTCCCAACGGTAGCCACTCGGCGGCTTTTCGCTGTCGCCGTGGCCGCGCGCGTCGAGCGCCAGCACGCGGTGGCGCCGCGTCAGCACGGCCGCGATCGGAGCCCACATCCACGCGTGGAATCCGGTCGCGTGGTGGAGCACGGCCGGCAGGCCGTCGCCGCCGTAGTCGAGGTAGTGCAGTCGCGCCCCGTTCACGAAGACGAAGCCGCTGGTGGGAACCGTTGCAGGCATTCGGTCGCCCTTGTTTAGCGACGGTCGACCGGCGAGGCAATCGCGTCCGCTGCGCTGCGAGTCGAAGCCGCCCGCGGTTGAGATGGCGGCAACGGGCTGGTACCACGTCCCCGTGTGACGACGCTGGAGGACATCTTCGGGCTACGCGGTCACCGCGCCGTCGTCACCGGAGCGTCAAGCGGTCTCGGCGTCGAATTCGCCGAGGCCCTCGCGATCGCCGGCGCCGACCTCGTGCTGGTCGCGCGCCGCGCGGAACGGCTCGAAGAGGTCAGCGCCAATCTCTCGCGCTACGGCACGCGCATAGCCGTGGTGCCCGCGGACCTCACCGAGTTCGATTCGATCCCGGCGATCTTCGACCGCTGCGAGCAGGCGGTCGGTCCGGTCGACATCCTCGTCAACAACGCGGGCATGCACGATGCGGTGCGCGCCGAGAAGATCTCGCGCGAGCGCTGGATGCGGGTCCTCGACGTCAACCTGAACGCGGTGTTCTTTCTTGAGCCAGGAGTTCGCCAAGCGGCGGCTCGCTCGCGCCGAGCCCGGTCGCATCGTCAACGTCGGATCGATCTTCAGCGCGGTCGCGAGCTCGATGCCCGGCTTGACGCACTACACGACGTCGAAAGGCGCGGTCAGCATGCTGACGCGTCAGCTCGCGGTCGAGTGGGGCACGCGCGGCATCACGGTGAACGAGATCGCGCCCGGCTTCTTTCCCACCGAGCTGAACGAAGAGGATTTCGAGCGCCAACCGGCGATTCGTACGCGCGTGGAGACGTTCACGCCCCTCGGCCGACTCGGGCGCGACGGGGAGCTGCGGGCGGCGTTGTTGTTCCTCGTCTCGCCGGCCGCGAGCTATGTGACCGGCTCGACCGTGTTCGTCGACGGCGGATATACGGCCTGGTGAGAATCCCCGCGCTCGGCGCCTGCGCCGCGCTCTTGTGGCTCAACGTGTGGGGCACCGCGGATGCCGACTCCGCGTTTCCTCTCATCCGCTCGATCCAAATCGATCACCGGCCCGTGTTTACGGACGACGAGCGCCTGGAGCTGCCTCTTCTCGGGGACCAGACGTTGATCTTTCGGGCGGCGAACCTCCTGCACATCGACACCAAGGAAGAGGTGATCCGCCGCGAGCTCTTGCTACGCGAGGGAGATCCGGCGGACCCCTTCTTGATCGAGGAATCGGAGCGGAACTTGCGGGGGCTGTCCTTCATTCGTGCGGTGAAGATCGTGTCGACGCCCGCGCCCGAAGGACAGGTCGACCTCGTCGTCCAGACCCAAGACACGTGGACGACTCAGCCGCGAGCGTCCTTCACCGTCGGCGGCGGCAGCAGCCGATCGGCATTCGGTATCGTCGAGAGCAACGTGCTCGGCTACGGGAAGCAAGTTCCGTCTTCTCTATCGCTCGGGTCTCGATCGTAGTTCGTTGCTGATCGGGTATACCGATCCGCGGCTCCTGGGCACCCGTTGGTCGGCTTTCGGCAACTACCAAGACGCCAGCGACGGTCACGTCGTGGAGGGCGGGCTACAGTACCCGTTCTTCTCGCTCGAGACACCGTGGGCCGGCGGCGGCGCGTACTCCAACCGGCGCGAGCGCGGCAAGGAGTTCAGTCATTTCGGAGACGAAGTCGCATCCTATCTTCGCAAGCTCGACGCGTCGACGAGCCGCTTGGGGCACCGCCTCGAGATCTCCGATGCCGACGTGCTGTGGCGTGCCGGCGTCTTCTATACCTACGCCGACGAGACGTTCTCGAATCTCTCGCGTCGGCGCGCCGCCCGAGCTCCTGCCAGCCGACCAACGCATCAGCGAGCCCGGCATCTTCGTGCACCGCGAAGCCATTCGCTACGTGCGCGAACGTCACCTCAACCTGTTCGATCGCGTCGAGGACCTGAACCTCGGCAATACGTTCGACGGTCAGATTGGATACTCGTGGGAGGCGCTCGGGGCGCGCGTCGACGAGCCGATTCTCACGGCGTACGGACCGCCAGGGCTTCGACTTCGGACCTGGGCGCAAGGCATTCCTCTACGGGCTGGTGACCGGGCGCTATCAGGGAAACGACGTGCAAAACGCCGTGGCCGAGGTCGAGGCGGTGGCTTACTACCGCTGGTATCTCGTCTTCGAACAGACGCTGGTATCGCGCGTGAAGACCGACTTGGGAAGGAATCTCGATCGCGGCACGCAGCTCTTCCTCGGCAACTTCAACGGTCTGCGCGGCTTCGATACCCGCCAGTTCGTCGGCGACAAGCGCTTCATCTTCAACCTGGAGAATCGGCTGTTCTTCGTCGACGACCTGTTCCACCTGGTGTCGCTCGGGGCCGTGGTGTTCTTCGACGCCGGCTACGTTTGGGAGCCGGACCAGGGCGTCGACTTTCGGCGATCTGGCGACGAGCGTGGGCATCGGCTTGCGCATCGATGCGCCGCGCGGCTCTGGCGAGGCGCTCTTCCGTCTCGATCTCGGCGTGCCCGCTGACGGACGGTGGCTCCGGCACGCACGGCCCCGGCGTCACGCTCGGAACGGGCCAGGGGTTCGATACGTTCACCGGGCCGTTCGACCTGCAGAGCACGTCCGGGCCGACGACGTTTCGGCAGTGATCAACCGCGGCACTCGACGGGCGTGAGGAGGTAGAGCGTGCCGCGCTCGCTCATCGAGCCGGCTTCGAGCCCGCTCTTCTCGCCGGTTCCGAAGAAGATGTCGGCACGCCCGGGTCCGGTGATGGCAGCGCCGGTGTCCTGCGTCAGCGCCAGCCGCCGCAGCGGCTGGTTTCCCGTCACCTTGCCCGACGGGTCGACGACCGGGGCGGAGGTATCGATGTACGCGAGCCAACCGAGCGGATAGAACGAGGGGTCGACGGCGATCGAGCGTCCCTCGGTGAGCTTGACGCCGAGCCGTCCGACCGGTCCGTCGGGGACCTCGGCGAAGAACACGTAGCGTTCGTTGCGGAACATCACATCGTCGCGTCGCTCGGGATGTGCGCGGAGGTACGCCTGGATCGCCGGTGCCGTCGCGTGCTCCGCGCCGAGGGCGCCTTCGTCCGCCAGCAGCCGACCGATGCTGGTGTAGGGTTTGCCGTTCGTGCCCGCGAATCCGACGTGGGCGAGCGTGCCGTCTTGCCAGCGGAGCACGCCGGAGCCTTGCACCTGCAGGAAGTACCGCGCGACCGGGTCGTCGAGCCAAGCGATCTCCAGCCCGCGTCCGGCGAGTGCTCCGCCCCCGTCGATCTGGCGGCGAGTGTGGTAGGGGGCGAGCCGGCCGTCCTCCACGCGTCCCCAGATCGTCACGTCGGACCAGGCGGGGTCGAACTCACCGAGGCGGATCTCGATGAGATCGTCGGGTCGGCGGTAGAGCGGGTACACGAACGCGCCTTCGGATCGTCGTCGTGCGGCGAGCACCGGCTCGTAGTAGCCGGTGAACAGCGCGCCGTCCGCGCGCCCCGTCGAGCGGCGAAACTCGAACCGATCCCCTACGTACCGGGAGAGATCGGTCTCCGGTCGAGCCGCCGCCTCACGCAGACCCCGCAGCGCCCGCGCGAGCAACGGCGCCGGACAGTCGGCGGTGCCGATCCGTTCGGCCGCGCCGAGGTTCCGATCGATCGTCGCGACCAGCGATTCGCGCGCGAGGTCGTCGGTGATCGCAGGCGGCTCGACACGGACGAGCTCCGGCGTGGGCGTAGGCACGGGCGTTGGCAGCGGCGCCGGGGCGGAAACGGGTCGACACGCGGCGAACAGGGCGGCGAGCGAAACCAAGCTCGCCGTGTGCCGCTTCAGGCGCACTGCTCGGCAGCCGCCACGCCGGCACCGGGCCGGACCGCCACCCCCGCGTCGGGAAGGATCTGTCTCGAGCGCGGAAAGCAGCCGAAGCAGCTTTTCGCGGCGGCTCGATTCGCCCATCAATCCGATTCGCCAGATCTTCCCCTTGAACTCGCCGAGGCCGCCGCCGACCTCGATGCCGAACTCGTCGAGAAGTCGGCGTCGCAGCCCCGCCTCCTCGTGTCCCGCGGCGAGAGGCGGCAGAAAGACGCTGTTCAGCATCCACAACCGCCGGGCCGGCTCTACCACGAAGCGGAAGCCGAGTGCTTCGAGCCCCGCCGCCAGCGCGAGGTGGTTGCGGCGGTGACGCGCGAACCGTGCCGCGAGTCCTTCCTCCTCGACGAGGCGCAACGCCTCGGCGAGGGCGTAGTTCATGGAGATCGGCGCGGTGTGGTGGTAGACGCGCTCCGCGCCCCAATATTTCTCGATCATCGTCACGTCGAGATACCAGCTCGGCACCTTGTTCTTCCGGCGGCGGATGGCTTCGCGGGCGCGCGCTCCGAACGTCACCGGCGCGAGGCCGGGTGGGCAGGACAGACATTTCTGCGTGCCGCTGTAGCAGGCGTCCACCCCCCAGGCGTCGACTTCGACGGGGCACCCGCCGAGCGAAGTGACGGTGTCGAGCACGAAGAGCGCGCCCGAGCGCGCGATGATCGGCGCGATTTCCTCGACTGGGCTCTGCGCGCCCGTCGACGTCTCGGCGTGGACCAACGCCACGACCTTCGGGCGGTCGGCCTGCGACAGCGCCTTCTCGACGTCGGCGGGCTCCACCGCGCGCCCCCAGGGAATCTCGTACGGCCGCGGTCGTGCTCGACAGCGTGCGACGATGTCGGTCATGCGCCGTCCGAACTCGCCGTTGACCATCACGACTGCTTCGTCGCCTTCCTCGAGCAAATTCACCAGGCAGGCTTCCATGCCGGCGCTGCCGGTTCCCGACACCGCGAACGTGAGCTCGTTCTCGGTACGAAATACGGCGCGCAGCCGGCGTTTGAGCTCGTCCATCAGCGCCAGGAACGCGGGGTCGAGATGGCCGACGAGCGGCTGCGCAAGCGCCTCCAGCACGCGTCGGTGGACGTCGCTCGGCCCGGGGCCGAGAAGCAAGCGGGGCGGGGGCACGAATCGGGAAGCGGTGGTCATCGACGCGGCTCCGAGGACGCCTCCTATTATGCTAGGAGTCGTCACGATGTCGATGCCCGCGTCTCTCATCGACGAGCTCGGCGCCATCGTAGGCGACGGCGGGCTCGTGCGCGGCAGCGAAGAGCTGTCGGTCTACGAGTGTGACGGCTATACCTTGGAGCGCTCGCGCCCCGAGGTCGTGGTACTGCCGCGCTCGACCGCCGAGGTGGCCGCGATCGTCCGAGCGTGCCGCCGCCACGACGTCCGCTTCGTGCCCCGCGGGGCGGGCACCGGTCTCTCGGGCGGATGCTTGCCGATCGGGGCGCCGGTGATGGTCGGCCTCTCGCGCATGAACCACGTTCTCGAGCTCGATCCGGTCAACCGCACCGTGCGCGTCGAGGCCGGCGTGGTGAATCGCGACGTCAGCGCCCGCGCCGCGGCGCACGGCCTGTACTATGCGCCCGACCCATCGAGCCAGCCGGCGTGCACGATCGGCGGCAACGTCGCCGAAAACTCAGGCGGGCCGCACACGCTCAAGTACGGCGTGACCACGAACCACGTGCTGTCCGTTCAGCTGGTGTGCGCCGACGGCTCCGTGGTGGAGCTCGGTGGCGCGTGCGAGGACGGCCCCGGGTACGATCTTGCGCGGCGTCGTGATCGGCGCGGAGGGGACGTTCGGCCTGGTGACCGAGGCCACCCTGCGGCTTCTGCCGCTGCCGCAAGGCGTGCGCACGATGCTCGCGGTCTTCGATCGCGTCGATGACGCGAGCGCGGCGGTCTCGGGGATCATCGCCGCGGGCATCGTACCCGCGGCGCTCGAGATGATGGACGCGCTGATGATCGACGCGGTGGAGGCGGCCTACCGGTTCGGCTTTCCGCAGGATGCCGAGGCCGTTTTGATCATCGAGATCGACGGTGCGCGCGTGCGGTCTCGACCGGCAGGCCGAGCAGATCGTCGCCCTCTGCCGTGCGCGCGGTGCGCGCGACGTGCGCGTTGCGGCCGACGAGGCGGAGCGCGCGCTGCTGTGGAAGAGCCGCAAGCGCGCGTTCGGCGCGGTCGGGCGGCTGGCCCCGAACTACTGCACCCAGGACGGCGTCGTGCCGCGTACCAAGGTGCCGGAGATCCTGCGCACGATCCGTGCCGTGGCCGACGAAGAGCGCCTGCGGGTGGCCAACGTGTTTCACGCAGGCGACGGGAACATCCATCCGATTTTACTCTACGACGAGCGCGACCCGGGTCAGGTGGAGCGCGTGCTCGCGGCGGGTCGACGGATTCTCGAGGCATGCGTCGCGCTCGGCGGCAGCCTCACCGGCGAGCACGGCATCGGCGTCGAGAAGATGGAGCTTCTCCCTCTCCTCTTCAACGAGGCCGATCTCGAGTTGATGGGCCGGGTGCGGCGCGTCTTCGACCCGGAGCTGCGTTGCAACCCGCACAAGATCTTTCCCGCCGAGTCCGCGGGGGTGGCGGCTCGGGCGCCGGGACGGCGGGCGGCGCTGTGAACGCGGCGCTGTCGGCAAGCCGCGACTTCCTGGCGCTGTCGCGCGGTTTTTTGGAGACGCTCGGCGCCGACGGCGTCGGCACGGAATCCGACCAGCGGCAATTCGCCGTCGACGGCATCGAGCCCACCTGGGTGCTGCTTCCGGCGAGCGCAGAGGAAGCGCAGCGGGCGCTCGCGTTGTGCGCCGCGTCCGATCTTGCCGTCGTGCCCGCCGGCCTCGGCCTGCGCCTCGGGATGGGCGCTGCCCCCGTGCGACTCGACGCGGTGATCTCGACGTCGCGCATGGGCCGCGTCGTCGAGCACGCCGCCGACGATTTGACGGTCACCGTCGAGGCGGGCGCGACGCTGGCGGCGGTGAACGCCGCGCTCCGCGCCTCGCGGCAATGGCTGCCGTTTGATCCCGCGCTGCCGGCCGAAACGACCATCGGCGGGCTTCTCGCCGCCAACGTCGCCGGCCCCAGTCGCCAGGCGTTCGGCACGGCGCGCGAATGGCTTCTCGGCCTGCGCGCCGCGCTCGCCGACGGCACGATCGTCAAGAGCGGCGGACGGGTGGTGAAGAACGTCGCCGGCTACGACGTGCACAAGCTGCTGGTCGGTTCCTTCGGTACGCTCGCCGTCATCCTCGAAGCGACTTTCAAGCTGCAACCGCTGCCCGAGGCCGATCGCCTCCTCGCGTTCACCTCTCAAGCGCTGGACCCGCTGTTCCGCCTCGGCTCGGCGCTTGCAAATTCGACGCTGGCGCCACAGTTCGTCGAGATCGTCGCGGAAGGGAGCGCCGCGCCAAGGCTGGTCGTCTGCCTGGCCGGCCTCGTCGAGGAGGTCGAAGAGGCCGGCCGCCGCGCGGTTGCCATGGCCGCAGAGCTGGGCGTAGAGCCCAGCACGGAGGCGCCCGTCGACCACGAGTTCCACGCCACGCTCGGGGAATTTGCTGCAGATCGCGACGGCGCCGTCGTGCTTCGCGCCGGCGTTCGCCGCGAGGCCTCTTGTGGCTGGTTGGCGCAGGCCCTGATGGAGGCGCAGGCGATCGCTCACGCGGTCCGTGCCCACGCCCACGCCGGTATCGGCATCGCGCGCGTGCGCCTCGACGGCTCGGATGTCGATCGGCTGCCCGGCGTCGTGGCGGCGCTTCGCGAGGCCGCGATCCGCGCCGGCGGCTATCTGGTCATCGAAACCGCGCCGGCGGCGTGGAAACCCGCGCTCGACGTGTGGGGTCCGCCGCAAGCCGGCTTCCATCTCATGAAGCGCGTGAAGGCCGCGTTCGATCCCCACGGCCGCTTCGCTACGGGCCGCTTCGTCGGCGGCCTTTGAATCGAGCCATGCAATCGAGTTCTTCCGACACCCCCAAGATCGCGCCGCTCGACCAGTTCCTCTCCTGCGTGCACTGCGGGCTCTGCCTATCTGCGTGCCCGACGTATCTGGAGACCGGCGCGGAGGCGGACTCTCCGCGCGGGCGCATCTACCTGATGAAGGGCATCGAGCAGAACTCGACGCCTCTCAGCGCCGAAGTCGTGCGCCACCTGGATCTTTGCCTCGGCTGCCGGGCCTGCGAGACGGCGTGCCCCTCGGGCGTGGAGTACGGTGTCTTGATCGAAGGTGCGCGCCGCCATATCGCCTCGCAGGTCCGGCGTAGCGCGGTCGACCGCTGGAAGCGCCGGCTGCTGGCGCGCGTACTGCCAGACGCGGAGCGATTGGCTCCATTCGCCGATCTCCTGCGGCTCGCCGCGAGGCTCGGCGTGCCCCGTCTGGCGCGGGCGGGTTGGGCGCCGTTGCAAGTGCGCCGGCTCGCGGCGCTCGTTCCCGATGCAACGCGAGGTCGCCGGCCGCGCGCGATCCTCGAACCCGCCGGCCCCGCCCGCGCCACCGTCGCGCTGCTCACCGGGTGCGTGTCTCAGGCGCTGTTCGGGCGCGTCAACGAGCTCACCGCCCGGCTCCTGGTGCTCGCCGGCTATCGCGTGGTCACGCCGCGCGGCCAGGTCTGCTGCGGCGCGCTGTCCGCCCACCTCGGCGACGCCGGCGACGCCGAGCGGCGAGCGCGTCGCAACGTCAACGCGTTCCTGCGCAGCGAAGCGGACTTCGTGGTCACCAACGCCGCGGGCTGTGGCGCGATGATGCGCGAATACGGTCGCTGGCTCGGCGACGATGCTCGCTACGCGTCCTCCGCGCGCGTCCTCGCGGCCAAGGTCCGCGACGTGACGCAACTACTGGCCGCAGCGCCCTTGCCCGCCAAGCATGCGGTGCGCGTCCGGCTCGCGTATCACGATGCCTGCCACCTCGCGCACGGCCAGGGCGTTCGCGAAGAGCCGCGCGCTCTGCTGCGTGCGATCCCCGGCGTCGAGCTCCTCGAGCTCGGCGAGGGCGAGATCTGCTGCGGCAGCGCCGGCACCTACAACCTGACCGAAGCTGACATGGCGTGGCGTCTCGGCGAGCGCAAGGCGAAATCCGTGCTGGCCAGCGGCGCCGACATGGTCGCCGCGGGGAATCCCGGTTGCATCCTGCAGATCCGCGCCGCGCTTCGACTGCAAGGCCGTGATCTGCCTGTCCTGCACCCGGTGGAGATCCTGGCCCGCGCGCAGGGCCTCGACTGATTCGCAGGCCCCTGGATCATTCTTTCTAGGGGTTGCTTCGGTCAAACGGGCGTTTTAAACGTTTGTTGGTGGCATCGCGCGGCGGCCGAACCGAGACTCGCAAGCGCCTGATCGCGGCGGCGAGCGAGCTGTTCGCGGAGCGGGGCTTTCATGCAACGACCGCTCGCGACATCGCGCGGCGGGCGGGGGTCAACCTCGCGGCGGGTCACTATCACTACGGATCGAAGAAGGATCTCTACCTCGAGGTGCTGCAGGCGCAGTTCGCGGAAATCTGGACCACCCTGGCCCGCCGGGGAGGAAGCCGGCCGCTGGCCGAAATCGACCGACTCGGGCGCCGCGAGCTGGTCGCGCTGCTGTCTACGCGGCTGCAAGTGATGCTCGACCTGCTGATCGGACCGCGGCCGGTGTTGCACGGCGCGTTGATGCAGCGGGAGATGACCGATCCGAGCCGGGCGTTGCCGATGATCGTCGGCGAATTCATCGATCCGATGATGCGCGAGACAGAGCGCATCGTCGCGCGCTTGGAGCCGCGGCTGCGCCCGCGCGACGTCGAGCGCTGCGCGGTGAGCATCATCGGTCAAGCCGTCTTCTACCGTTTCGCATTGCCGGCGTTTCTCCATCGCAAGGGCTGGAAGCGCTATCCGCGCGGCTTCAGCCGCGAGGTGGCGGCGCACGTGGCGGCGTTCTCGCTCGGCGGCATGGCGGCAGTAGCGGCGGGTCGCCGGGGTAAAAGCCATGCGGCCGGATAGCGCGTTCGTCGCAGTGGCGCTGCTGCTCGCCTGCGGTTGCGCGACGGCGTGGCGCCCCGAGGGTGATGGCGGCTGGAGCCCGGCGCGCCGCAGCGAGGAGCTGGGGCTGCTCGCGGGACGCGCGGGCGTCGATCTCGACGGGGGCGAGGCGCTCATGCCGACGACTCCGCGCACGCTCGACCTCGCCACGGCGTTGGCGATGGCCGCGGACGGGAACCGCCGCGTCGCGATCTCGCGACGCGAGCTGGCCGCGGCGGCGGAAGAGGTGAGTGGCGTACGCGGACAGCTGCTGCCGAGCACCATCGGGACAGGGCGGTACACCTGGTACACGGACGCGCTCAGGAACCGCGTGCCGCTTCCGACCGGGGTCGGCGCGGGGCCGAACAGCGCGATCGTGATCCGCGACAAGGACTTCGGCACGGTGAACGGAACGATCGCGCTGCCCATCGATCTCAGCGGCGAGCTTCGTCACGCGCTGGGGGCCGCGCAGGCCGGGTATCGTGGAGAGCGCGCCCGGCAGTGGGCGACCACGCTCGATCAACAGCTCGCAGTCGCCCGCGCCTATTTCGATCTGCTCGAGGCCGAACGGCTGCGTGAAGTGACCGAGCAGAACGTCGCGCTGTACCGCGAGCAGCTCGCCAACGCCGAGAGCCGCTACCAGAACGGCCGGCTCACCAAGAACCAGCTGCTGGTCGTGCAGGTGGCGCTCGCCGGCGGCGAGCAAGAGCTCGAGCAGCGCGCGCTGGCGATTGCACGGGCGCGCTACGCGCTGAACGACGCCATCGGGATGAACGTCGACGCCCCCACCGAGCCGGCGGACGTCGGCGAGCGACCCGCCGTGCCAACCGCCCAGGCTGCGCTGCGCGCCGCCTACGCCGACAACCCCCTGCTGCGGGCGCTCGTCGAGGAGCAGCAGAAACTGGAGGAGACCGCGCGCTCCATCGAGCTCGGCTGGCTGCCTCGCGTGACGGCCGGCGGAGCCATCGACTACTCCAGCTCACAGCTTCTCGAGCCGAGCGAATTCGGTTCGGGGTTCGTGGGCTTCACGTGGAATCTCGACACGGATGGCCGCCGTGCGGCCGAGGCAGCGAAGGCGCGCATCGCGGCCGAGCGCAATCGGTTGGAGATCGAGCGTCAGCTCCGCGACCTCGAAGCAGTGGTGCGTACCACCCAGCAGGCCGCGTCGGAGCGGCTGACGGCGCTCGCGATCGCCGAGCAGGCCGTCGGGCAGGCGGAGGAAAACCTGCGCATCCGTCGCCAGCAATTCGACGCCGGGCGGGCGTCGAGCGAAGACGTGCTCGATGCGCAGGCGTTGGTATCGAATCAGCGCGCGCTGCGGGCGAGCGCGCTCTATCAGGCGCACGTCCGCCTCGCCGAGCTCCACAGTCTCATGGGTCGGGACTTGGCGAGCGCGTCGCGCGAGGTGAATCCATGAGTCGACGCCGGATCGTCGCGATCACCATGGTCGCGCTCGTCGCAATCGGTAGCGTGGTCGCGTGGCGGCGCGAGCGCGGGCCCGCGCACTACACGGGCTTCGTCGAAGGCGAGGAGCGAATCCTCCGCAGCGAGGTCGCGGGCCGCGTGCTCGAGGTGCCGTTTGGCGAGGGCGCGACCGTCGACGCCGGCGCGATCGTCGCGCGGCTCGACGATCGCGACGTGGCCGCGCAACTCGAGGCCAAACGGCGCGAGATCGCCATGTACGAGGCCGAGATCCGTATGAACGAAGACCGCTCGACGATGGTGGACAGCACGTCGAAACGGGAGACGAGCGCGCGCCGTGCGGAGCTCGCGCAAGCCGAGGCCGCGGCGACGCTCGCGGAAAAGACGTTCGTCCGCGAGCAGGCGCTGGTCTCCTCGGGCGCCAGCACGGCGCAGCTGCTCGACGAGGCGCGTGCCAAGCGTGATCAAGCGCGTGGCGCGGTCGACCGCGCGCGAGAGCTGCTCGCGCGCGCCGAAGCGGAGCAGACGAATTCGGCGATGGCGGCCGCCGAGCTCGAGATGGTGCGCCGCAAGCGCGAGCTCGCGCTCGCGCAGCTCGCCGAGCTCGAGGTGCGCCACGAGAAGTTCGAGGTACGAGCTCCCGGTGTGCCGACGGTGGTGCAGACGCAGTACCTGTGGCCGGGCGAGCTCGCGCAGCCCGGCACGGCGATCTTGGGAGTGATCGACCCGCGCGACAAGTACGTGCAGATCTACGTGCCGGTGGCGGACGTGGAGCGGTTGCACGTCGGCCGCCGCGTCGAGATCGAGCTCGACAGTCGTCCCGGGCGGCGCGTCGCCGGCGAGGTGAGCTTCATCGCCGACAAGGCGAACTTCACGCCGGAGAAGATCGAGACGCGCGCCGACCGCATGGGACAAGTCTATCGGGCCAAGATTCGAATCCTGGAAGACGTCGAGAGCTTCCAGCCGGGCACGGAGGGGAACGTCTATCTGGGGTGACCGATGGAAGCGCTCGTCCAATTGCGTGGTCTGGAGAAGCGCTATGGCGCCAAGCGTGCGCTCGGGCCGATCGACTTGGTTCTCGAGCAGCGAGAAATCGTCGGCATCGTCGGGCCGGACGGGGCAGGCAAGACCACGCTGCTCCGCTCGATCGCCGGGCTCCTCGAGGTCGACGCCGCCGAAGCGAGCGTCCTCGGCCACGACCTGCGGGGCGACGTCACGGAGCTCAAGCGCGAGATCGGCTACGTGCCGCAGTCGTTCAGCCTCCATCGCGATCTCTCGGTCATCGAGAACTTGCGCTTCACGGCTCGCCTGCATCGCCTCCCGGCGGCCGAGTTCGACCGTCGCGCCGCGAGCTTGTTGAGTCGCACCGGCCTCGCGCCGTTCGCCGATCGTCTGGCGGGCGCGCTGTCGGGAGGGATGAAGCAGAAGCTGGCGATCGCCAATGCGCTGCTCGTGGCGCCTCGCCTGATCGTCCTCGACGAACCGACGGCCGGCGTGGACGTCGCAGCGCGAAGCGAGATCTGGGGAATGCTCGAGGCGGAGAAAGCCCGGGCGCTCGTCTTGATCAGCACCAGCTATCTGGACGAGGCGGCGGCGTGCGATCGGCTGGTGTACCTCGACGGCGGCCGCGTGCTGGCGATCGGGGCGCCCGCGGAGCTGCGCGCGCGCGCGACTCTCGAGCTGTTCCGGGTCTGGGGCGAAGATTCCAAACGCACGTCACGGGCGGCGCGGGAGCTGCCCTACGTGCGCGCGTCGCGCGCGTGCGCCGGCTACGCCCGGGTGGAGGTGAGCGCAGAGCGGAGCACCCCGGAGAAGGACATTCTGCGCGATCTCGCCGGGCTCGCCGGCGCGCGCTTTGCAGAGCGCACGCCCGTCGACATGGAGTCGACGCTGCTCGCGCTCGCGCGCGGAGCGGACCGCTCATGAGCCCGCCGGTGATCCAGGCGAAAGGGCTCACCAAGCGCTTCGGGGACTTCACCGCCGTTGACGACCTTCATCTATCCGTCTCGGCGGGATCGATCTTCGCCTTCCTCGGCGCCAACGGCTCCGGCAAGAGCACGACGATCCGCATGTTGATCGGGTTGCTCAACCCGACGTCCGGCTCGATCGAGGTGGACGGAGTGGACGTCATCCGCACGCCGCGGAGAGTCCGCGACCACATCGGATACATGGGGCAGAAGGTCAGTCTCTACCAGGGGCTGTCTCTACGAGAGAACGTGGAGTTCTATGCGGGCCTTTACGGCCTCGGCGGGGCCGAGCTCGCAGAGCGCTGGGGCGCGCTACGGGAGCGCTTCAAGCTCGGTCCCTTCGAGAAGGATCGCGCGGAGGACCTTTCCGCCGGAGTACGTCAGCGAGCCGGTCTCGCGGTCGCCACGCTGCACAGGCCTCGCGTGTTGTTTCTGGACGAGCCGACCGCGGGCGTCGACGTGTACAACCGAGGCCGCTTCTGGGAGCTGATCCAGGAAGAAGCCGAGACGGGGGTCACGGTCTTCGTCACGACGCACTTCATGGAGGAAGCGGACTACTGCGATTGGGTGAGCTTCATCGATAGGGGCAAGCTGATCGCCGATGCGCCGCCGCAAGAGCTGCGCCGTCGCTACTCCGAGGGGTACCGCGTCGACGTCACCGTGCCGGAGCGGGAGCGGCCGGCGCTGCTCGAGCGACTCGCGGTCGGAGCCGCGCGCGCCGAGGTGACGCCGACCGGCCTCTCCGTGCGGCTGCCGGAGCTCGGAGCCGAAATGCTCGACAGGCTGGAACGCACCGCCCGGGAATCGCCGAGTGCGCGCATCGAGATCGTGCAGCCGGCGATGACGGACGTGTTCCGCCGCGTGCTCGGCGGCCTCGCCGCGCCGGCGGGGGCCGAGCGATGAACCCGCGCCGTCTGCGCACCCTGGTGCGCCGCGAGGTGCAAGCGACGCTGCGCGATCCATTCACCGTGACGATCCTCGTCACCGTCCCGATCGCGGCGCTCATGCTCTTCGGATTCGTTCTCGCCACCGACGTCAACCACCTTTCGCTCGGCCTCTACGATGGCGCTCGCTCCGCGGCGAGCCGCCGGCTCGTCGCGGACCTCGCGGCCAGCGGTACGTTCGACGTGGTGCCGTTCGCCTCGTCCGCGGCGATCGGCGACGCGCTGGTCTCGGGAGCCGTCAGCGTCGGAGTCGTCATTCCACCGGACTTCGACGACGCGGTCGGCAGGGCGCCCGGCGCGCGAGCGCCCACCGTTCAGGTGCTCTACGATGGCGGCGAGGCCCCGCTCGCCGGGAACGCCGAGGCGTTCGTCAAGGCGCTGGTCGGCGCCGGTACGCCGGCGCTCGTCGACGAGAACCCCGATCCGCGCCAGGCAGGGCCGCACGCCGCGTCGGCGCGCGGAATCGGCGTGGTCACCCGCGCGGTGTTCAATTCGCGGCTGGAGGGCAAGCCGTTCATGGTCGCCGGCACGTTCGGCTTCGTGCTCTCCTTTCTCACGACGCTCATCACCGCCGTGTCGATCGTCAACGAGAAGCTCACCGGGACCTTCGAGCAGTTGCAGGTCACGCCAGCCACCTCGCTCGAGATCCTGCTCGGCAAGGTATTGCCGCTCGGCGCCGTGTTCACGTTCGACGTCGTGCTGATGATGCTGGCGGCGGGCCTGGTGCTCGGGGTTTGGCCGCAGGGTAGCATCTTGCTGTTCGTCGCCGTCTCGACCTTCTACGTGATGATCTCGCTCGCCCTCGGCCTGATCTTCTCGGCGACCTCCGGCTCGGCGGCCGAGGCGGTGCAGAAGACCGTGATGTTCTCGATCCCTCTGGTGCAGCTTTCGGGCTTCATCTTCCCGATTCGCAACATGCCGCACCCCGTGCAGTGGATCGCAAACCTGCTGCCGGCGACGCACTACATTCAGGTGAGCCGTGCCATCTACCTGCGCGGCGAGGGCCCGCTCCACATGCTGCCGGACCTGGCGATGCTGCTCGTCTTCGGCATCGCGCTCGTCCGCTTCGCGCTTCGCGCGATCGAGGCGCGCGCATGAGCCGCTGGCAGCGCTTCTGGTCGAACGTCGCAGCCGTCGCATACAAAGAGGCGGCCGTCATTCGCCATGACAAGGCGTTCCTCAGCATGGTCTTCATTCAGCCGTGGATCATGTTCGCGCTGTTCGGGTTCGTACTGTCGAACCGTCCGGCCAACGTGCCATGGGGGGTCCTCGAGCAGGGTCACTCGGCGCTGTCTCGGCGCATCATCCAGGAGGTGCAGGCGACGGGATACTTCCGGCCCCCCGTGCGCGTGACGAGCTACGACGACGCGCACGCGCGGCTGCGCAGCGGAGAGCTGCTCGCCGTGCTGGTGATGCCGCAGAGCCTGGCGCGCGACGCGGAGCGCGGCGGGGCGCGTCTGCAGCTGCTGCTCGACGGCACTGACCCGCTGTCGGCGGCGCGAATCGGAGCCTACATCTCGCAGGTCGCGGCGGCCTACGAGCCCCGCATCGCGGCCGGCGGCGCGCAGGACCCCGATCGGCTGATCCGCACGACCGGCAGGATCGATCTACGCCAGCGCTTCTGGTTCAACCCGACGCTCGCCGACCGCAGCTTCTTCCTCGCCGTCCTCGGCGGCATGCTGCTCACCAACCTGTGCCTTTCGGGGACGAGCCTCGGGCTCGTCGGCGAGCGCGAAGCCGGAACCTACGAACAGATGCTGGCCTCACCGACTCGGCCGATCGAGATCGTCATCGGCAAGCTCGTGCCGTTCGTGCCCATCGCCTACAGCGTGCTGCTGTTTTCCATCCTGCTGCCCGGGCTGGTTTTCGGCTTGTGGCCGAAAGGCAGCATGTTCGCACTTCTGCTGACCACGCTGCCGTTCGTGCTCGCCTCGCTGGCGATCGGCGTATTCGTGTCGACGGTCACGCACACGTCTGCGCAGGCCGTGTTCATCAGCGTGTTCTTCATCCTTCCGTCTTTCGTGATCTCCGGCGTGATGATGCCGTATCAGTTCATGCCTCCCGGCGTGCGCCAGGTGGGAGCGGCGTTCCCGCTGCGTTGGTATCAGATCGCGCTGCGGCGGATCATCCTGCGGGGCGGTGGCCTGGCCGAAACGGTCGTTCCCACCGTGGCGATGCTGCTGATATTCGCCGGCCTGTTGGCGCTCATTCGCTGGCGCATGAAGCGGAGGCTCGCGTAGCGCCGCAGCGGCTTTGAATCTCTAGCGGCTCACGCCACGACCTTGGCGGCGCGCAGCGCGGCGATCTCGGCGCTGCCGAGCCCGAGCACGTCGATGAGGACTTGGTCGGTGTGCTCACCGTGGAGAGGGCCAGGGGAACCGACGAACCCCGGCGTCTGCGCGAGCCGCGCCGGGATCCCATCCAACACGACGGTCCTCCCTTCGGGATCGCGCACCCGCGCCCAGTATCCTCGCGCCTGAAGGTGCGGATCGCGAGCGCAGATGTCCTCGCCGTTGGCGACCGTGAACGCGGCCACGCCGTAGCGCTGGCACAGAGCCGTCACTTCCTCCGGGCTCCGCACGCTCGTCCAGCGCTCGATGGACTCGTCCAGCTCTGCGGCGTGCTCGAGACGTGCCGTCGAGCGAGCCAGACGCGGGTCCGCGGTCCAAGGCTCGCCGACGAGGTTCGCGAAGCGAGCCCACCCCTCGTCGTCGAGGATCGAGATCGCGACCCAGCGGTCGGCGCCCGCGCAGCGATACACGCCGTGCGGCGCTCCGGGAGCTTCCTGGGAGCGGTTCACCGCCGGCTGCGGCGTCGTGCCGTTGTTCGCCAGCTCGAGCAGCATCGGACCCATGTACGCGGTCACGCTCTCGAGCTGTGACAGATCGACGAACTGGCCTTCCCCCGTGCGCGCCCGATGGTGAAGCGCCGCGAGAACGGCTATCGCGCCGTTGAGCCCGCCGCAGATGTCGGCATGCGAGAAGCCCCATCCGGCGGGATCGCGACCCGGCGGACGCATCAGCGCCGTGTGCCCGCCGAGCGCCTGCAGCGTCGGGCCGAAGCTCACGTAGTCGCGCAGCGGACCGGATTTCCCGAAGCCCGACATGCCGACGCCGATGATGTCGGGGCGAATCCGGCGCAGGCCCTCGTAGTCGAGGCCCCAGTTTCCCATCACGCGGGCGCTGAAGTTGTCGATCACCACGTCGCTCTTCGCGGCGAGTCGCTTGGCGATCTCGATGCCGCGCGCATCCGCCATGTTGAGGATCACGCTCTGTTTGCCGCGATTGAGGTTTCCGAAGAATCCGCCGCGCCGGTCGCCCTGGTCGAGCGTCACCGTGCGCTCGATCTTGAGGATGGTCGCGCCATGATCGGCGAGGATGCGCGTGGCGACGGGGCCCGCGACGACGTGCGTGAAGTCGAGGACGATGGTTCCGTCGAGAGCTCGGCGAGGCGCCGCGCGGGGCAGGGGAGCGGCACTCGGCGGATCGGGACGCGGCGCCATGGGCCAAGCATGCTCGCCGAGGCGTGGCGGGCCCGACCGGGTTGCCATCGGCGTGCGCGACATGCGGAACGGCGGGCCAGGGAAGCGAAGGTCGCTCGCCGCGATCGGCGCGAAGAACTCCCTGGCGACGAGTTGCGGATCGTCGAGCAGCGCCTCGGGAGGTCGCACCGCCGCGAACGGCAAGCGACGGAGCTGAGCTCCCTCGAGGATCTCCGCGGCGCTCAGGTCCGCGGCCCAGCGGTCGAGCACCTGATAGATCTCCTCGCAGTGCTCGCGCCGATGGTAGAAGCTGTCCCATGCTTCGCCCGTGAACTCGGCGCCGTATCCGCGCTCCATCAGCCAGCCGACCATCGTCGTCCAGTCGGCGAGGAGGCAAAGCATCACGTAGCCGTCGCGGCAACGGCAGGTGCGGAATACGCGCGTCCAGTGTACGGGGCCGCGACGGATCTCGATGCGGCGCTCGGCGTTCCAGGCGGAGCTGGTCTCCTCGAGCGCTCCGACGACGGCTTCCTGCAGGCTCACGTCCACCTGCTGTCCCCGGCCGCTGCGCGATCGATCCAACAGTGCGAGCAGCGCGCCGATCACGCCGTACGCCGATGCCGCGTGATACCCCTGGAGGCCGAAGCCTTGCAGCGGAGCTTCCTCGGCGAATCCATTGGTGAAGACCATGCCGCCCGCCGCCTGCGCGACGAGGTCCGAGGAGCCGAAGCGCGCATACGGTCCGTCGAGACCGAACGGCGTGATGCGGACGAAGACGAGGCGCGGATTCGTCCCCGAGAATCTTCTCGGGATCGAGGCGCGCCGGCAGAGGCTTTCCGGGCGGCGTCGTATCGATCCAGACGTCGGCGGACGCGAGCAGATCTCGCAGCCGCTCACGGTGCGCCGCTTGCTCGGGTTCGACGACCAAGCTTCGTTTGCCGGCGTTGTAGAAGGCGAAAAACAGGCTCTCGCCGGGATCGCGGGACGAGAACGGCGGGTAGCGCCGGGTGGCAGCTCCCATAGGCGGCTCGACCTTCCACACCTCCGCCCCCAGGTCGGCAAGGAAGCGGCCGGCGAGCTCGCCACTCGGTCCCGCGGTGTCGACGACGCGCACGCCCGCGAGGACGGAATCAGACACGGACGAACAGGTCCTTCACGCCCTCGTCGGTGAGCTCCGAGACTCGAGAGACGCGGTCCGCGAGATCCGCCACGGTCTCGATCGCCGAGCCGCCGACGTCGATGAGGATCGCATACAGAGAGAAGTCGAGGCGCTTCTTCTCGCGCCAGAAAGCGCTGCTTCCACTCGTCGCCGACGCGGCACTCGCCGTCGGTGATCAAGCACGATGTCGCCGCGGCGCAGCCGGGAGGACCCGAGGCAGTCGACGGCGGCGTCGAGCGGCCGCTCGAAGTCGGTGCCGCCGCCGGCGAAGTAGTCGGCGAGGTCGAGCGCACGGTCGAGATCCGGCGGCCCAGCGCTCGCCGCGATTCAGATCGAGCGTGTAGAGCCGCTCTCCGGCGACGAAAACAGGATCGCGCGGAAGCGGCGACGCTCGCGACGCGCGATGTCGAGCAGCGTCAGCGCGACCGCCTTCGACCAGATCTCCTTGTCGCCGGCCATCGAAGCGCTGGCGTCGAGGCAGACGATCATCGGCCCGCGGCCGCGTTCGTCGTCGCCGCGCAGGCGATACTGCAGAAGCGCGCCCTCGATGTAGCGCCGACGCCAGTCGCGCCGCAGCAGCGGATGACGAAGCGCGACCAGCTCTTGCGGCAGCATGCGCGCGATCTCGCGGCCCGCTTCCACCTCGTACACCTCCTCGGTCGGTCGCTCGAACAGTCGGTGGCGGAGCGCTCGCGCATGCTCGCGCATGCGGCCGAGCAGCGCGGCGAGGCGGTGGAGCTTCGGATTGCGGGCGAGGCGCCGGCCGAGCTCGATGCTGCGGGCCGCGGACGCCGAGCCCTTGGCGCCGAGCGCGCGCCCCCAGCTCTCGGCCTGGTCTGCGGCGTCATCGAGCGCCTGCGCCACGCCGAGCGCCTCGGCCTCGAGGCGCTTCTTCGCCTGCTCGGCGCGTCCGGCGACTTCGCCGGCGACCTCGGCGGCCTTGCGCAGCGAGCCGGCGGTCTGCCATGCGAGCCTCGCGAGCGAGTCGGTCGCGCAATGCTTCGAGGTCGGCATGCGCCTCGTCGGCGAGCGAAGGATCCTCGGCCAGATCCGCCGCCCGCTCGGCTTCGCGAATCCGCTCGGCGTCTTCCTCCTCGTCCTGTTGCAGTGCGAAGTGATCGAGCATCTCGCGGCGAGAGAAGAGCTTCTCCTGCTTCGACGAGCTCGAGCGCGCGCTCGGCGAGCAGCACGGTGGCGAGACCGGCGCGAGCCTCGTCGAGCTGCGTGCGCGTCTTCAAGTGCTCGTAGGCGTCGGAGGCGAGCAGGCCGTCGAGCAGCACGCGGTGGACGCGGGCGCTCGGTGCGATCGCAGCTTCGCGGAAAGCGGATCACGCTGTATTTGAACAGCGCGGCGAAGAGGTCCTGCAGCAGCGAGGTGAAATGCGGCAGAAAGACCGCGCCCTGCTCGACCAGCGCGCGCAGCGAGCCCGAGTCGCGCAGCAGCTCGGCGAAGCGGGCGCGGTCGTAGGAGTCGGTCTCGATCCAGCAGGTGCCGCTCGGAACCGCTGGCAGCGGCGCACGTGCCGCGACGGCGGCTGCCTTACGGCGGCGCGGGCTCAGTGGTGGAACTCCTTTTTCGTGTAGAACTGCTCGAGGCCCGACAGCACTTCGACCAGGTGCGCGAACTCATCCTCGTTGAGATAGATGTCGAGGCCGTGGTTGTAGAGCGACAGCGCGACGTTGGTCTGCCCATCCTCGTCCCAGTATCGCAGCACGCGGAAGCAATCGCATTCGTAGAGAACTTTCTCGTCCTTCTCGCCCATGAGGGTTCCTTTCGGGTTTCACAACGATCGCAAGCGTCTCCTGCTCGATGGCGACGATCTCCTCGCGGATCTCGAGGGCGCGCCCCACGGTGCGCCCGCCCTGGCGTGCGGAATCGACGATCGAGTCGACGCGCTCGAGGATGTGGCGGAGCTTGGTCTGGACCTCGAACACGGCGCGCGCGCGCTGCTCGCGCGACTCCCAGGCGCGCAGCGCGTAGTCGCGGAGCTCGCGACTCTGGAAGAGCAGCTCCCGCACCTCGTCCTCGTGGCCGCGCACCAGCGCGCGCAGCGTGGCGCGCACCTCCGCCTGCTCCGCCGGGTCGCGCCACAGCACGTGCTCGAGGAACGCGAGGTCCTCTTCGCAGACGGCGGCGCGGCCGCCGAGCAGAGCACGCGCGCGCAGCACGCCGAGCGCTTGCCGATAGCGACGATCCGAGGCGACGATCTGCTTCCGCCCGAGCTCGCGCCGCAGGTCGGCGAGGTGGCGCAGCACCGCGGCGGGAACCGGCAGCTCGGCGGCTCGCCGCTGCAGCTCGGCGAGCGCGGCGAGCGAAAGCATCGTCGGGTTCGCCGTCGGCTCGGCTTGAAGCATGCGCAGGAAGCGGAAGTCCTCTGCACGTAGCCGACCACGAAGCGCACCAGGAAGCGGTCGTAGAGCGCGGCGAGCTCGTCGTCCTCGGGCAGCTCGTTGGTGGCGCCGAACAGCGTCAGCAGCGGGACGGTCGACGACTCGCGGCCGTTGTGGAAGCGGCGCTCGTTCATCAGCGTGAGGATCGCGTTCAGGATCGACGAGTTCGCCTTGAAGACCTCGTCGAGAAACGCGATGTGCGCTTCGGGCAGCTTGTGCGTCGTGACGCGCCGGTACTCGTCGGCTTCGAGGGCCTTGAGGCTGACCGCGCCGAAGAGCTCCTCGGGCGTGGTGAACTTGGTGAGCAGCCACTGAAAGTAGGCGGCGCCCTCGATGCGCCGGCAGAGCTCGTCGGCGAGCATCGACTTCGCGGTGCCCGGCGGACCGATGAGCAGCACGTGCGGGCGCGCGAGCAGCGCGACCAGCGCGCCGTCGATCACGTCGCCGCGCTCGACGAAGGACTGTTCGAGCTCGTCGCGGACGTGCGCCAGAGTCTCGATCGGAGTCATCACGGCGCGAACGGACGTTCAGCCGACGCGGTCGATGTCGGCGGCCAGCTTGAAGTCGCGCGCGGTGAGCCCGCCCGCGGCGTGGGTCCAGAGCACCAGCGTCACTTCTCGGTAGTGCACGAGGATGTCGGGATGGTGATCTTCGACCTCGGCGAGATCCGCTACGCGGTTGACGAAACCGATGGCTTCGCGGAAGTCGGCGAAGCGGAATTTCTTCTCGATGGTCTTGCCTTTGAGGAGCCACCCGCCGAGGGCGGGCAGACGGCGAGCGATCTCTTCGGACGACAGCAGCGTCGGCATCGCCGCTCATCGTATCGGGGCCCGCCGGCAGCGACAAGCACGCATCGCGCGTCGCTCCAGCCGGCGCCCGCGATCAAGGCCTGGCCACGGGCTGGCCTGCGTCGTTCCAGCCTTTGATGCCGTCCGACATCACGCTGACGTCGCTGTATCCGGCCTCGACCGCCCGCCGGGCGGTCTGGTGCGACGCCATTCAATGTGTGTTCGCGCAATAGAAGACGAGCTTCGCGTCCTTCTTGGCCGGCAACTCGTCGTCGACGGCGTAGTCGAGGCTCGGCAGCAGATGGGCCCCCGGAATGATGCCCTCTCGCTCGCGGGTGCTGGGCGGATTGGCGTCGTAGATGAACAGGTTCTCCGTGTGCTGCGCCATCAGGGCGGCGAGGTCGTTGACGTGAATCACGCGGAAGCCTTCGCCCGCCCACAGGTTCGTCGCCAAGAGCAAGGCGAGCGTGCCGACGAGTGGTAGCCGTCGAATCGTCATTCGCTACGGGTAGCCCCCGACTTCGTCGAATGCAAGTATGCTTTGCGGTCGATCCTGGATCCCTATCGCAGGTGGCGAATTCATACTCCGCCACCCAGGTAGACCCGCTGCACCCGCTCGTCCTGCGCCATCTCCGCCGCGGAACCGGTGAGTGCCACCATTCCGGTCTCGAGGACGTAGGCGCGATCCGCGGTCTCGAGCGCCATCCGCGCGTTCTGCTCGACTAGCAAGAGCGTCGTGCCGCGTGCTCGGATCGTGCGGATGACTTCGAAGATCGAGCGCACGAGCTTGGGCGCCAGCCCGAGTGACGGCTCGTCGAGCAGCAGGAGCTTGGGCTGCCCCATGAGAGCACGCGCGATCGCCAACATCTGCTGCTCTCCGCCGGACAGGGTGCCGGCATTCTGGGCAAGACGTTCCTCGAGGCGCGGAAACAGGGTGAAGACTTCCTCGAGGGCGCGCTCGACTTCCTGAGGATCACGACGAAGGTAGGCGCCGAGGTCGAGGTTCTCTCGGACGGTGAGGTTCTGGAAGATACGCCGCCCCTCCGGGACGTGGGAGATGCCGAGCGCGACGATCTCGTGCGCCTTGAGCCGCCCGAGGTCCTGCGCGCCGCCGTCGTAGGTGAGCGTGCCCTGCGCCGCGGGCACGAGGCCGGAGATCGCCTTGAGCAAAGTCGTCTTGCCCGCTCCGTTGGCACCGATCACGGTGACGATCTCACCACGGCGGACGCAGACGTCGACGCCGTGGAGCGCCTCGATGACGCCGTAACGTACCTTGAGGCCGCGGACGTCGAGCAACGACGTCGGGCCTTCGTCGTCGCGCTCGCTCATCCCGTCGCGGCGTCTTCGCCGAGGTAGGCTTCGATGACTCCGGGATCGCGACGCACCTCCTGCGGAGTGCCCTCGGCGATCACCTCGCCGTGATCCATCACCACGACGCGCTGCGAAATGCCCATCACCACGCGCATGTCGTGCTCGATCAACAAGATCGTCAGTGCGTGGCGCTCGCGCAGCGCCGCCACCGTCGCCGCCAGCTCCGCCTTCTCGCTGGGATTCATGCCCGCGGTCGGCTCGTCGAGCAGCAACAGGCGCGGGCCGGTGGCGAGCGCCCTCGCGATCTCCAGCCGGCGCTGGTCCCCGTAGGACAGATTGACGGCGCGCTCGTCGGCGCACGCCTGAAGGCCGAGCTCACCGAGGATCTCGAGCGCCCGGGCGCGTGCTTGCGCTTCGGCTTCCCGGTGCGCCGCCGTGCGCAGCGTAGCGGCGATCAGGCCGGAGCGGAGCATCTCGTGGCAGCAGAGCAGCACGTTCTCGTAAGCCGTCAGGTTGGCGAACAAGCGAATGTTCTGAAACGTGCGAGCGACCCCCATGCGATTCACTTGCGCGGGCTTGCGGCCACGGAGGTTGCGACCGTCGAAGAAGATCTCTCCGGCGGTCGGCTCGTAGATGCCGGTCAGCATGTTGAAGACCGTCGTCTTGCCGGCCCCGTTGGGACCGATGAGGCCGACGACCGAGCCCGTGGCGATCTTCAACGAAAGGTCCGAGACCGCCTTCAGGCCCGCGAAGCTCACCGTGCAGCCGCGGGTCTCGAGCAAGGGACGCTCGCTCACGCGGCCTCCTCGCGGCGGCGGCCCGTCAGGCGCCCGAGCAGCGGCCGCAGGTCGATCTCACGGTCGCCGAGCATTCCCTGGGGGCGCGTGAGCATCAGCACGATCAGCGTCGCCGCGTAGATCACCATGCGGTATTCCCCGACGCCGCGCAGCACTTCCGGCAGCAACGTCAGCAGCGCAGCGGATGCGACCGAGCCGCTGATGCTCCCCATGCCGCCGAGCACGACCATGACGATGATCTCGATCGAGCGCATGAACGTGAACGAATTTGTGTGGAGATAGGCGTCGAAGTGCGCGAACAGTCCGCCCGCGATGCCGGCGAAGAACGAGCCGACCACGAACGCGGTCACTTTGATGCGGGTCGCGTCGATGCCCATGACGTCCGCGGCGAGATCATCCTCGCGAACCGCCAGGAACGCCAACCCCTTTGCCGACCGCACGATGCGGTGCACGGTGACGACCGTCACGGCCGCGAACGAATAGACCCAGAAAAACCCCGCGAGCGCCGGAATCCCGGTGAAGCCGCGCGCGCCGCCCACGAAGTCGAGGTTGAGGATCACCACGCGGATGATCTCGCCGAAGCCGAGCGTGGCGATCGCCAGGTAGTCGCTCTTGAGGCGCAGCGTGGGAATGCCGACGAGCGCGCCCGCCACGGCCGCCAACGAAGATCCGACGGCGAGCGCGAAAGCGAGCAGGATGCCGTCTGCGAAGGCCGCCCCGATGAGGGGATCGAGCGCGGCGTGAAGCGCCGGGCCCCCGTAGACGCTCACCGCCGCCGAAGCATAGGCGCCGATCGCCATGAATCCCGCGTGGCCGATCGAGAAGAGTCCGGTGAAGCCGATGATGAGGTTCAAGCTGACGGCGAGGATGACGTTGATGCCGATGCGTACCAGCACGTTCAGGTAGTACGCGTTCAGGTGGCGATCGAAGATCCAGCCGAGCGCTGCGAGCACGGCGACGCCGAGCGCGGCGCGCCCGAGCCGCCTCACGCGCTCAGACCTTCTCCCGGAGCGACGCGCCGAACAGACCGGAAGGCCGCACCAGGAGCACGACGATCAGGATCACGAAGGCGATGGCGTCCCGATACGTCGACGAGACATAGCCGACGACGAGCACCTCCGAGAGGCCCATCAAGATGCCCCCCGCCATGGCGCCGGGAATGTTGCCGATGCCGCCCACGACGGCGGCGACGAACGCCTTGAGCCCCGGCATGATGCCCATCAGCGGCTCGATCTTCGGGTTCGACACCCCGACGAGCACACCGGCCGCGCCGGCGAGCATCGATCCCAGCACGAACGTCAGCGAGATCACGCGATTGACGTCGATGCCCATCAGGCTCGCGGCCTCGGCGCTGTACGAGACGGCGCGGAGCGCGGTGCCCACGCGCGTGTGGAAGACCAGATACTGGAGGCCGAGCATCAGCGTGACCGAGACGGCGAGAACGAGGATCTGTACGTTCGTCACGACGATGCCGCTGCCGGGCGAGAGCTCGCGGGTCTCGAGGAGCTGGGGAAAGAACTTCGGGTCGGGCCCGAACAGCAGTTGGCCGCCGTTCTCGAGCAGCAGCGACACGCCGATCGCGGTGATCAGCGCGGTGAGCTTCGGCGCGTGACGCAGCGGGCGGTAGGCCAAGCGCTCGATCACCATTCCGAGCGCGCCGCACGAGACCATCGACAGCGCAAGCAGCGCGAAGAACGCCGCCGGCGAAGAGGAGCCGGGCGAAACCGTCGCGCGAGCGGCATAGTAAGCGACCATCGCGCCGATCATGTACACGTCGCCGTGCGCGAAGTTGATGAGCCGGAGCACGCCGTAGACCATCGTGTAGCCGAGCGCGATCAGCGCATACAGGCTTCCCCAGGCGATGCCGTTGACGATTTGCTGCAGGAACTGGCTCAAGGTTCACCCGTCGCCGCAAGCGCGTCGGCGCCGACGAGCCGGGACCAAGCCGATCGGCGTCGGCTCGCTCGCGCGCCGGCTCAGGGCTCGACCTTCTGGGCGAATTGTACCTTGCCCCCGTCGATCTTCAGCACCACGATCGACTTCCGCGCGTTGCGCTGCTCGTCGATCGTGATCTTGCCGGACACGCCGGGGAAGTCCTTGGTGGCGGCGATCGCGTCACGGAGCTTCTTCCCTTCCGTGGTGCCGGCGCGGCGGATGGCGTCGGCGAGCACCTGCGCGGCGTCGTAGCCGAGCACCGCCATCGCGTCGGGAACCTCGGAATACTTGGCGCGGAACTTCTCGATGAACTGCTGCACGATGGGATTCGGATCGTCGGCGGCGTAGTGGTTCGAGAAATAGCAACCGTTGACGGCCGCGCCGCCGATCTCGATCGTGCGCGGGGAATCCCAGCCGTCACCGCCGAGCAGAGGCACCGTGATGCCGAGCTCGCGGGCCTGGCGCGCGATCAGGCCGACCTCGGTATAGTAGCCCGGGACGAACACCACGTCGGGCCGCACGCCGCGAATCGTGGTGAGTTGCGCCTTGAAATCGATGTCTCCCTCGGAATACGAGACGTCGGCGACGATTTGGCCGCCGCGGCGGACGAACTCGTCGCGGAAGAAGTCCGCGAGACCGACGCTGTAGTCGTTCTTCACGTCGCGGAGAATGGCGGCGGTCTTGGCGTGCAGCGAGTCGGCCGCGAACTTCGCCATGGTCGAGCCCTGGAACGGGTCGATGAAGCAGACGCGGAAGATGTAGTCTCCGGTCGCGGTGACCTTCGGGTTCGTCGAGGCGGGGGAGATCATCGGCACGCCTGCCCGCTGACATTCCGGAGCCGCGGCCAGGCTGCGCGAGCTCGCGACCTCGCCGAGCACCGCCACGGCCCCGTTCTGCTTGAGCAGCTTGAGCACCGCGGTGCGGGCTTCCTCCGGCTTGCTCTGATCATCCTCGACCACGACGCGGAGCTTCTTGCCGAGGAGACCGCCCGCGGCGTTGATCTCCTCTGCGGCGAGCTGCACGCCGGCGTCGCTCGACTTTCCGAAGGTTGCGGTCCCCCCCGTCAGCGAGGCGAACTCGCCGACGACGATCTCGTCGGCGGAGTTCTTCGTGCAGCCGGCGAGCGAGAGAAGCAGGGCGCCGGCCGCCGCCAGGATCGCCGGGGTTCGAACCATCGGGTGCTTCCTCTTATGCAAGCCCCAATGGGCCTCTGCAAGCAGCGAATCTCGCTCGTCAGGCGCTGCCGGGGAACTGCCCGCCGTCTACGTCGAGCGTCACTCCGGTAACCCAGCTCGAGCGCGGCGAGGCGAGGAGCACGACCACGTGGGCGACCTCCTCCGGCGTACCCATGCGCCCCGACGGAATCGTCGCGAGGATCCCGTCGTACATCGCCTTGTTGCTCTTCTTCACGTTGTCCCAGAAGCCGTCGGGGAAGTCGATCGCCCCCGGAGCAACGACGTTGACGCGGATCTTCTTGGCGGCGAGCGCGGTCGACATGTTCTTCGAATGGCTGATCATCGCCGCTTTGACCGCCGCGTAGGCCGGCGGTTGGCCGCCCATGCGCCCCGCGATCGACGAGATGTGCACGATCGATCCGCCGCCGACCTTCTCCATCCACGGCACCACCTTCCACGTCCCGCGCACCGCGGCCATCAAGTCGACCTCGATGCCCTGCTTCCAGCCGCCTTCGTCATCGGCGAGCGCTAACGCCGAAGGATTGTTGACCAGCACGTCGACCCGTCCGAGCGCCTTCGCGGCGTCGTCGAGGAAGCCCGCGAGCTGCTTCGCATCGCCGACGTCGCACGCGGCGGCGTGCACGCGCACGCCTTTGGCGCGCAGCTCCTCGGCGGCCTTCCCGAGCCCGTCGGCCCCGCGCGCACAGATCGCCAAGTTGGCCTTCTCGGCGGCGAACGCTAGAGCGATCGAGCGGCCGATTCCTCGGCTCGCTCCCGTGACGATCACTCCCTTGCCCGCGAGTTCGAGATCCATCGATGGCTCCTTTCGCTGTGCGGCGCCCGACGCGGTTGCCTTGTCGGGCCGCGGCGATGGCCCTATAGTCGAGCGAGTCCAGCCTGTCGAGAGAGCGCCCATGCGAGTTCGGCCCGCCCCGACTCCCGTTGGTCTCGTCGGCGCCGGCAAGCACGGCGAGCGATACATCCGGCACATCGTCGAGGACGTTCCCGAGCTGCGCTTGCAGCTCGTCTTCCGGCGTGATCATGCCGCCGGCCGCGAGCAAGCGGCGCGAGTCGGCGCGCGCTACGTCGCCGATCTCGGGGAGCTCTTGGCATCGCCGGAGATCGAAGCCGTGGTGGTCGCTGTGCCGCCAGCGCTCCATCGCGAGATCTGCGAAGCGGCGGCGCGAGCCGGCAAGGCGATCCTTCTCGAGAAGCCGCTGGCGACCACGCGCGCCGAGGGTCTGGCCATTCGCGACGCCGTCGCGAGGGCGGGCGTGCCCTTCTTGGCTGCCCACACGCTCCGCTTCAACTCCGTGGTGCGAGCGGTCCGCGATGAGATCGGCGCGCTTGGCGCGCTCCACCAGGTGTGTCTGAGCCAGCGCTTCGAGCCGTCCAGCTTGCCCTGGATCGACGATCCGCGCCTCTCTGGAGGCGGCAACCTGCTGCACACCGGCGTCCACAGTTTCGATCTGCTCCGCTTCTTCACGGGGGTCGACCCTCGCTCGGTCGTCGCGCGCACCCGTCGGGTGGTCACACGAAACACCGAGGACGACTTCGTCGCGCTCTTCGCATTCCGCACGCCGCTGCTCGGCGCCGTGGCGGGGTCGCGGGCCACCGCGAGCCGATCGGGAGCGATCGAAGTCGCCGGCGAGCACGGACAGATCGTCGCCGATCACGTGCACGGCTGGGCCGCGCGCCTGCGAGGCTCGAAGTCGGAGCCGCTGGTGGTCGCTCCGCCGGTGCCGACGGTGCGCGAGGCGCTGCGGGCGTTCGCCCGCACGATACGCGACGGCTCGCCGCCCCCGATCACGCTCGCTGACGGCTTATGGGCGCTGTCGATGGCCGAGGCGTGCTATCGCTCGGCGGGGTCGGGGCGCGAAGCGGAGATCGAAGCGACGTGAGCCGGCTGGCCGACGACTACCCGGCCGCGGAGGCTCCGCCGGCGGGTTCGAGACGCAGGTGCTGGCGCAAGAAGCGCGCGGTGTGAGAGTCGCGGCCGTCGAGCAGCATTTGCTCGGGTGTGCCGCGGAACACCACGCGGCCGCCGCCGGCGCCGCCTTCCGGGCCGAGATCGACGACGTAGTCGGCTTCCTTGACGATGTCGAGGTTGTGCTCGATCGTCACCATGGTGTGGCCATGGTCGACCAGCCGGTGAAGCGCCCCGATCAGCCGCTCGATGTCCGCGAAGTGGAGGCCGGTGGTCGGCTCGTCGAGCACGTAGAGGGTCGGCGCGCGCGATTCCTTGGCGAGCTCGAAGGCGAGCTTGATGCGCTGCGCCTCGCCCCCGGACAGAGTGTTCGAAGGCTGTCCCAGCGTGAGGTAGCCGAGGCCGATGTCGCACAGCAATCGCAGGCACTTCTCGATCGCCGGGACGGCGGAGAACAGCGCCAGGGCTTCCTCCATAGTCATGGCGAGCACGTCGGCGATCGACTTCTCGCGATACGTCACCGACAGCGTCTCGTCGTTGAACCGGCGGTCGTTGCATTGCTCGCAGGCGACGTAGACGTCGGGAAGGAAGCTCATCTCCATGCGGATCCGCCCCTGCCCGGCGCATGCTTCGCAACGTCCGCCCTTGACGTTGAACGAGAAGCGCGACGGCGTGTAGCCGCGCAGACGAGCCTCGGGCGTACCCGCGAACAATCGGCGGATCTCGTCGAAGAAGCCGACGTAGGAGGCGGGAATCGAGCGTGGGGTGCGCCCGATCGGCGTCTGGTCCACCTCGTAAACGCGTTCGATCCGCTCGGCGCCGGCCAGACGCTTGTGGCGCCCGACGGGTCCCGCGAACTGGCCGAGCCGCTGCTTGAGCGCGCGGAAGAGCACGTCGCGCACCAGCGTCGACTTGCCGGAGCCTGAGACGCCCGTCACGCAAGTCCAAGCGCCGAGGGGTAGCTCGACGTCGACGTCCCTCAGGTTGTGCTCCGCGGCGCCGAAGATCTTCAATCGAGGCAAGAGCGCGATGGCGCGCGGCTGGCCGATCCGCATCGGCGCTTGCGCGAGGTAGCGGCCGGTAGCGGAGCGCGGCTCGCGCGCGAGCGCAGCCGGCGAGCCGACGGCGACGACCTCGCCGCCACGGCTGCCGGCCCCCGGGCCGAGGTCGAGCACGACGTCGGCGCTGCGGATCGTCGCTTCGTCGTGCTCGACGATGATCACCGAGTTGCCGCGTGCCCGCAGCTCGCGCAGCATGTCGAGCAGCATCTCGTTGTCGCGCGGGTGCAAACCGATCGTCGGCTCGTCGAGGATGTAGCAGACACCTTGCAAGTTGGAGCCGAGCTGCGCCGCGAGGCGGATGCGTTGCGCCTCGCCGCCGGATAGAGTGTCGGCGCGCCGGTCGAGCGTCAGGTAGCCGAGGCCGACCTGCTCGAGAAAGCGCAGCCGCGGCTCGATCTCCTTCAAGATGTCGGCCGCCACCCGGCCATCCCGATCGCCGAAGCGGTAGCCGGCGACGATCTCGCGCGCGCCGCTGACCGTCGCCGCAGCGACTTCGCCGATCGTCTTGCCGCCGACCCGCACCGCCCGCGCCTGCGGCTTCAGCCGCCGACCGGCACAGGCCGGGCAGGGGCTTTCGCCGAGAAACGGAGAGAGCGCTTCCTGGAGGTCGTCGTCCTCCCAGAGCTCGTCGAGCAGCGCGATCACACCCGGGCGTTCCCCCGATCCGCGCAGCACGGTGTCACGCTGCCGGTCGGAGAGCTCGCCGAACGACTCGGCGAGCGGCACCTTCAGCGCGCGAAGCGCGGTGAGGGCTTTGGCCCGATGACGATCGAGCGGCGGGTCCTGGAACGCGTAGAGCGCTTCACGCAGGGGGCGGTTGGGGTCGATCAGCCGCTTCGGGTCGAACTCCCACAGCGTCCCCGCGCCGGTGCATTCCACGCACGCACCTTGCCGGCTGTTGAAGGAGAAGAGCCGCGGGTCGAGCGGATCGAAGCCGAGGCCGCAGGGAGGGCAGTACAATCGCTCGCTGTAGACCAGCTCGCGGCCCGCGACGACCACGTGACAGGTTCCGGCGCCGAGGCGCAGCGCTCGGTCGAGCGCCTCGCGTGCGCCGTCGTCCCGCGCCGACACCTCGCCGACGACTGCGTCGATGTCGTGTTCCTGGAATCGCGCCAGCTTGGGAATGGGATCGAGAACGACGCGCCGGCCATCGACCCGCGCGGCCGTGCACCCGAGCTTCCCCGCGGCTTGCAGCACGTCTTTGTGAAAACCTTTGCGTCCGCGCACGATCGGCGCCAGCAGCTCGCCGCGGCCGGTGGCGAGATCCTTCTGCAGGCGATCCCAGATCTGCCCGCGTGTCTGCGGATGGATGGGGCGATCGCAACGCGTGCAGTGCTGCTCGCCTACTTTCGCGTAGAGCAATCGCAGATAGTGGTAGATCTCGGTGATCGTCGCGACCGTCGATTTTCGTCCGCCGCGGCTCGTACGCTGCTCGATCGCCACGGTCGGCGGCACACCGAGCAGCAGCTCGACGTCCGGCTTGGCTAGCACCTTGAGGAACTGGCGCGCGTAAGCCGACAAGCTGTCGATGTAGCGGCGTTGGCCCTCGGCGTAGACGATGTCGAAGGCGAGGGTCGACTTTCCGGACCCGGAAAGCCCCGTGACGACGACGATCGCGTCGCGCGGGATGTCGACCGAGATGTCTCGCAGGTTGTGCTCTCTGGCGCCGATGACGCGCATGAGGCCGTCGTCGCTGCGGCGTAGCACGGCAGGCGTCCGGCGCGCCCGCCGCCGCGCCGGCGCGGGCGAACGCTGCAGCAAGGGGCGGAGATGGATCGCCGTGTGCGAGTGCTCCACGGCGGCGATCGCTTCCGGCGTCCCCGAGGCGAGGATCCGGCCGCCTTCGTCGCCCCCTTCGGGGCCGAGATCGACCACCCAATCGGCGCACTTCACGACCTCGAGATTGTGCTCGATGACGAGCACCGTATGGCCGCGCTCGAGCAGCCTATCGAACGCGCCGAGCAGCTTTTGCACGTCGTGGAAATGCAGCCCCGTAGTCGGTTCGTCGAAGAGGAAGAGCGTCGGCTTCTCGTCTCCGGGCGGGGTCGCGATGTGCGAGGCGAGCTTCAGCCGCTGCGCCTCACCGCCCGACAGGGTGGTGAGCGACTGGCCGAGGCGCACGTAGTCGAGACCGACGGCGGCGAGCGGCTCGAGGGCTGCGCGTACCTCGCGGCTGCCCTCGAAGAACCCCGCGGCCTCGGCCACCGTCATGTCGAAGACGTCGCGGATCGAGCGACCGAGCACGCGCGCTTCGAGGACCTCCGGGCGGAAGCGCGCGCCCTGGCACTCGGCGCAGGGCACGTAGACGTCCGAGAGAAACTGCATCTCGATCTTCTCGTAGCCTTCGCCGCGGCAGGTCTCGCAGCGGCCGCCCTCGACGTTGAACGAGAACGTCGACGCCGTGTAGCCGCGCAGTCGCGCGACGTCGGATCCCGCGAAGGTCCGGCGCACCGAGTCGTACGCGCCCATGTAGGTGAGCAGGTTGGCGCGCGGCGTGGTGCCGATCGCCGCCTGGTCGACGAGCACGACGCGACCGAGCGTTTGCCATCCTTCGATCGCGTCGTGTTCGCCGGGGATTCCGGCGGGCTCGCCGAGCAGCCGCTTCAGCCCGCGGTAGAGGATCTCCTCGACGAGCGTCGACTTTCCTGATCCCGACACCCCGGTGATGCAGGTGAGCGTGGCGAGCGGAAGCTCGCAATCGATCGACTTCAGATTGTTGGCGCGCGCGCGGCGAACACGTAGCCACTGGCCGTTGCCGCGGCGACGCGCGGCCGGCACGGCGATCTCGCGACGACCCGACAGGTAGTCGGCGGTGAGCGATTCCCGGCAGGCCGGTAGGTCGACGGTGCGGCCGGCGAATCGCACCTCGCCGCCGTGCTCGCCGGCGCCCGGCCCGAGATCGATCACGTGATCGCTCGCACGGATGACTTCGGCATCGTGCTCGACGACCACCACGGTGTTGCCGTTGTCGCGCAGCTTCTTGAGGATTCCCACGAGGCGGCCCGAGTCGCGCGCGTGCAGGCCGATCGACGGCTCGTCCAGGATGTAGAGCGTGTTCACCAGCGAAGAGCCGATCGCCGTCGTGAGGTCGACCCGCTCCAGCTCGCCTCCCGAGAGCGTGCGGGACTGCCGGTCGAGCGTCAGATAGCTGAGGCCGACTTCCACGAGGTAGCCGAGCCGCGCGCGAATCTCATCGTGGACGAGCTTGGCGACCTCCGCTTGGGCGCCCGAAAGCTCGAGGCGGCGAAAGAAGTCGTGCGCCTCCGCCACGCTCATCGCGTGGACCTCGCCGACGTGCTTGCCCTCGATCTTCCAGTCCAGCGCCTCCGGACGCACGCGGGCCCCACGGCACTCGGGGCAGAGGTCGTAGCTCCGATAGCGCGACAGGAAGACGCGCACGTGCATCTTGTAGGTCTTGGTCTCGAGCCACTGGAACCAGCCGCGAACCCCGTAGTACTTGCCGTCCCCCTCGAGGAGGCGCCGCTGGTGGTCGGGAGCGAGCTCCGACCACGGGACGTCGGTCGGGATGCCATGCTTCTCGCAGTACTTGACGCACTCCTTGCGCTCCGCCTCGGCTGCCTTGATCGCCCAAGGCTTGATGGCACCGTCGCGGATCGACCTCCGCGCGTCGGGCACGACGAGCCCCATGTCGATGCCGATCGTTCGGCCGAAGCCGCGGCACTTCGTGCACGCTCCGAGCGGGCTGTTGAACGAGAACAGATTCGAGGATGGATCGCGGTAGCGGATTTCGCACCGAGGACACTCCAGCTCGATCGAGAACGTCTCGCGGCGCTTCTCCTCGGGGAAGAACGCGGTGGCGTGACCCTTGCCGAAGTGAAACGCCTGCTCGAGCGAGGCGACGATACGCGCCTTGTGGCCTGGTTGTGCCACGAGCCGGTCTACGACGACCTCGAAGCCCCCGCGGGGCTTCTTGTCGAGTGAATCGAGCCTCACGAGCTGTTCGCCGACGAGCACGCGATGGAACCCGGCTCGCTCGAGGCCGCCGCGAACTTCGCTCCAGGGCAGCCGCTCCGGCGCGGTCACCGAAAAGAGCACGAGGAAGCTCGCGCCCTCCGGGAGCCGTCGAAACACCGACTCGGGGTTGTCGCGCTCGATCACGCGCCCGCAGCCGCGGCAGTGGAGTCGCGCCACCTTGGCGAACAGCAGCTTCAAGTGATCGTGGAGCTCCGTCATGGTCGCGACCGTGGAGCGCGAGGTCACGACGCGGCGGCGCTGGTCGATCGCGATCGCCGGCAAGATGCCGCGGATGGCGTCGACGTGGGGCTTGTTCATGCGATCGAGAAACTGCCTGGCGTACGCGGAGAACGTCTCGACGTAGCGCCGCTGGCCTTCGGCATAGAGCACGTCGAACGCCAAGCTCGACTTGCCCGAGCCGGACACGCCGGTGATCACCGTCAGAGAGCGATGAGGGATCTCGACGTCGATCCCCTTCAGATTGTGCTCGCGAGCGCCGCGGACCGAGATCACGGAGCGGCGACTATAACAGCCGCGGTCGCGAATGGAACCGGCTTCGCCTCGACCGCGAAAGCGAAGCGACCTCGGCGTCTGCTTCGAGTGCGCGGTCTCGTTCCTCCGCGGGGCGAAGAGCGAGCGTCTTTTTTCGTCGCGTCTTGCCTCCGTGTTTGCTATGGTCCGCTCACGCGGTCCGGGCGGTCCGGATGAAGTCCTCGAGTCGGTGCTCGATGCGAGCTGTGGAGCACGGGAGGTTGCCATGGTGGCGAGGGGACCAGAGGGCGGCAAGGCAGGCGGGTCTTCGCCGATCGAAGCAACGTCGGTGGACGTCGCCACGATTCTCGACAACGTCGTTCGCCTCGATCAAATGCTCGACGAGGGCTCGAGGGAGCAGTTAGCGGAGCTCCCGTACCTCGAGCTCTCGAAGCATCTGAAGATCAAGAAGCCGGGCTGAGCACGCTGGCAGCTCGCTGCAGGTCCTCGGGCGTGCCGATATCACTCCAGAAGCCCTGGAGCGGAAAGGCATAGAGCGCGAGCCCGTCTTCGAGCATCGCCGTGATGGCGTCCGGTATCTCGTATTCACCGCGGGGCGACTGGCCGACTCGTGCGGCGTACTCGAACACCACCGGGCGGAAGACGGCGATCCCCGCGTTGTTCCAGTGCGTCGTGGCGGTGCCGGGGGCCGGCTTCTCGACGATACGCCGGATGCGCTGGTCGACGTCGACGTAGACGGCGGCGCCGTTGCTGGGGTCTTCGACCCAATTCACGCTGATCAAGCCGTCTGCGCGGCGGCGCGCGAAGGTATCGAGTAGGGCCGGGTAGTTCGCCGGGTCCGCAAGGATGTCTCCCCAGGCGAGCAGAAAGTTGCGCTGGCCGATGGCGTCTTGCGCAAGCAGCAGCGCTCGAGCCGTGCCGTCACGGACGACCTGGCGGCGATACTCGATCTTGACGCCCCACTCGGCGCCGTTCCGGAAGTGCGCCTCGATCTGCTCCCCGCGATATCCGGTGATGATCAGAAAGCGCGCGATTCCCGCCTTCCGGAGCATGAGGACGACGTGCTCGAGGAGCGGGCGCCCGGCAACCGGCAGCATCGGCTTGGGGGTTTGCTCGGTCAGCGCCTTCATGCGCGTGCCGCGGCCGGCTGCGAGGATGACCGCGTCACGGACCGATTCCACCTCTTCCACCTCGCTCATCCCGCGATGATCGTGCTTGAGCTCGATGCGGCGCGCAAGTGAGCAAATCACTCTTGTCATGAAAAACGACTGGGACTATTCTGAATCCGGGCGCGCATGAACGACGGAAACACCGGCAAAGTCTACTTTCTCAGTGGGCGCGGCCGCCGGTCGGCGGTTCGCACGGTCCGCAAGCGGAGCGAGCCTGCTGGCGGGACGCCCACCGATCGTCGCAAGCCGTCGCCTCAAGAAACGACTTGGCTGGCGCGAGCGATGTTCATCGAGGGTCTGTACTTCGCGTTGCTCTGGCTCGCGGAGGGCACCGATCTGTTCTCCTTCGAGCCGGACAGCGGGCTGCGCCAGTGGCTCTATTCGTTCTTCCCTGCGGAGATCTTCGTCGCAGTCCTCGCGTTCGTCGGCGCGTACGAGCTGCAGCGTTTCGGAGGCAAGCGCGATGCCTTCTCGCTGGTCGCGGCGGGCGGATTGGTGTTCATCGCCCTCGAACGACTGACACTGCTGATCTCGGGCGGTCTCCGACACGATCTCAGCCCGGGGGAGCGTCTCGAAATCACGGCCATGGGTGTCTGCATCGGCGTCGGAGTCTGGGCGGTTTCGCACTCCCTCCGCTTCCGAGCGGAGCGATGACACTGCGCCGCTCGGCATGCCCGCCGTCGCTCGCCTGACGAGGTTGTTCGCGAGGCGCGTTGGCGCCGGCGAAGAAGACCCGTTCGATCCGGCTTTGTTCTCGCGGCTCGACCGCATGCGCCTGCGCTTCGCGCGTGCGCACGGGGCGCGTGCCGGCGAGACGCTCGTGCGAGGACTGACGCAGGAATCCGGCATCGAGGTGGAGAGCTTCAAAAGCTACGCTCCCGGAGACGACATTCGCTACGTCGACTGGAACGCCGTCGGGCGCTTGGATCAGTTGCTCACGCGCCGCTTCGTCGCCGAACGCGAGATTCCCATCCACGTCTTGATCGACGCGAGTGCTTCGATGGCTGTGCCGGCCGCCGACCGTAAATTTGCCTTCGCGATGCGGCTCGCTGCCGCGCTCGCCTACGTGGCGCTCAACAGCAATGATCCGGTGCGGATCGCCGCGATGTGGATGGGACGGGGAGGCGCGCAGCTCGACGAATCGGCGCTGCTGCGTCATCGCGGGCGCTATCTTCGGCTGAAGGCGTTCTTCGACGGCTTGAGGCCTTCCGGAGCGACGGCGCTGGCGGAAGGCGTCGCCCGCTACCTCGAGAGGCACCACGAGCGCGGTCTGGCGCTCGTGGTTTCTGATTTTCTGGTGCTGCCGGACGTCTACGAGCAGGCATTCGCGAGATTGAGGGCGAAGCGCCTCGAAGCTCACGCGGTGCATGTAGTGGGCAAGATCGAGCACGGTCTCGACGGCGTGCACGGCCGGCTACTCATTCGCGATGTCGAGACGGGCGCCGCCCGCGAGGTCGCGTTGTCCGCCGCGGACCGGCGCCGCTACGCGGCTGCCTTCGAGGAGCGGGTCGAGGCGATCCGCGCGCTCTGTCATCGCAGCGGCGTCGGCTATGTTCGCGTCTCGTCCGACGACGGCATCGACCACTGCATGACCCAGGTATTGCCGGCTGCGGGAATGATGCGGCTGCGCTGACCGGATGGGCTTCCTCGCGCCATATGGCCTCGCGTCACTGGCCTTTCTCGGCCTGCTCGTGCTGCTCCACCTGCGCCGCCGCCAACGGCGCGAGCTCGAGGTGTCCAGTCTGCTCCTTTGGCAGCCGGTCCGCGACGAGCCGCGCCGCGGGCGCTTCCGGCCGAACCTGCTGTTCGCGCTCCAGGTCGCGCTGCTCGGCGTACTCGCTCTCGCCGTGGCTAGGCCTTACTGGGAGGAACGCGCCGAAGCGGTGACGAACGCCAGGGCGGTGCTCGTGTTCGACGTCTCCGCGAGCATGCAGGCGCTCGAAGCGGGCGAGCGTCGCTTCGATCAAGCGCGGCGCAAAGCCGGCGAGGTGCTGGCGACACTCGATCGCAATACCGAGGTGATGGTGATCGCGGTCGCGGCGCATCCCCGCGTCGTCGTCTCCTTCACCCGCGACCGGAGCGCGCTGGCGCGGGCGCTCGAATCACTCGAGCCGAGCGACGGCCCCACCCGTCTGTCACTCGGCGTCGAGCTTGCTCACTCCACTGCGTCCGGTAGCGGGGAGGTGGAGATCGACGTCTTCACGGATCTGCCGAGCGACACCGTCGGGTACTCTCCGTCGGCCGGGGAGCGGGTGCGGTACTTCCGCTTCGGGCGAACGGACGACAACGTCGCGCTGGCGGCTCTGCGCGTCTACCAGAATCCCTTCCAGGACCCGCACGAGGCACGGGGCTATGCGTTGATCAAGAACTACGCGCACAAGCCGAAGGATCTGAGCCTTCACGTCACGCTGGCTTCGAAGCCGGTGCTAGACGATACGCTCCACCTGGGCGGCCAGGAGTCCCGCGTCGTAGAGATTCCGAAGCTCGGCGACAGCGGTCGGGTGGAAGCTTGGCTCGACGTCTCGGACGCTCTGGCGGTCGACAATCGCGCGCTCGCCTTCGTGCGACCCGCGCGGCGCATTCGCGTGCTGGCGGTGACCGACAACGCCGCCGTGCGGTCCGACCTCGTTGCCTTGGCGCGCGCGGTTCCGACGCTCGACGTGCGAACGGTCGCGCCCACGGAGTTTCGCAAGGACGAGGCCGCGGGCGCCGACGTGGCCATCTTTCACGGCTTTGTTCCCGCGGAGCCGGTGGCGGTCAATGCTCTGTACTCGTATCCGCCTTCCGGCAACGACTTCTTGCGCTCGGCGCGCGATGTCGTCGGCGCGCAGATCCTCGATTGGAACGACGCCGATCCGATCCTCCACGATCTGCGCTACGTCGAAGCGCTGCCGCTCGACCGCGCTCGGCTGCTCGAGCTGCCCGCTTGGGCGCATACGCTGATCGCCTCGCGCGCCGAAGGCCGCGAGTTTCCCCTGGCGTTCGCCGGCGAAACCGCTGGGCGCCGCGTCGTTTGCTTCGGCTTCGACCTCGGCGGGCGCTCGCTGGTGAAGAGCGAAAATCTGAGCCTGCTGTTGGTCATGCTCAACGCGCTGCGATGGCTGACCCCGCCCGATGGCAACTCGCCGCTGCAGGTGGACGTCGGCGACACGTATCGCGAGATTTTGCCCGCGCCGGCGCCCATCTCGGTGACCGCGCCGGACGGGCGCGCGGACACGCTTCCCGCGAAGGGACGCCTTTCCATCGAGCTGACGCGCGCCGGAGAGTATCGCGTCACGGCGGGAGGACTGACGCGTACGTTGTACGCGAACGTGTTCGACGCCGACGAATCGGACATCGGCCGTTCCGCGTTCGTCGCCGAGGAAGATTTCCAGGGCGAAGCGTCGACCGGCGCCGCTACCGTGGTGAAGGCGGCGTTCCTCCATGAGCTGGCGCGCGCGTTGCTTCTAGGAGGGCTGCTCCTCGTGCTCGTGGAGTGGCTGGTGTGGAGCTGGCTCGGCCGCCGACGGAGGGTCTGCCGGTGCGTCTGATCTGCTCGTCGGCGAGGCGGCATTCGCGTTCGCAACGCCGCTGCGGTCCGTGGCTGATCGCGCTCGCCGCGGCCGTCGCAGGTCGCGCTGCTGGTCATCGCGGCGCGCCGGGCGCCCCTGGCGACCGTGCTGCGTCTCGCGGCGCTCTCGTTGCTGCTACTCTCGCTCGGCGGGCTCTCGGTCGAGACGCGCGAGGCCACTCAAGACCTCTGCTTGGTGGTGTCCGAGGACCTCTCGGCCAGCGTCGGTGGAGCTTCGCAGCGGCTGACCGCGGATCTGCTCCACGAGCTGCTGCCGCGGCTGCGTCCGACGCGACGAGCTCGGCGCGGTGGCGTTCGCGCGCCAGGGCGAGGTCGTCGCCTGGCCGTCGGCGCCGCCTCGTCCCTTCAACGCGCACGCGGCTCAAGCTCGATCCGACGGCGACCAGGCTGGCTTCCGGCATCGAGCTCGCCGCACCGCTTTGTCCCGCCGACAGCGAGAAGAAGATCGTGCTCGTCACCGACGGCAACGAGACGGTCGGCGATGCGCGTCGCGCCGCCGCTCTCGCGCGCGAAAGCGATGCACGAGTCTACGTCGGCGGTGCCGGGAGCCGGCCGTGACGGCGCGCTCTTCTTCGAGAAGCTGACGGCACCGCCACTCGTCCGCGAGGGCTCGGTGTTCCCGTTGCGCGCGATGGTGCGGAGCGGCTTCGCGCAACCGAAGGACAGGGACGCTCGACATCCTCGTCAACGGCGCGCTCGCCGCGCACCAGCCCGTACGACTCGACCCGGGAATCAACGTGTTCGAGGTGCCCGTACCAGCTCCACGAGCGCGGCTCCTTCCAGCTCGCCGCGCGGCTCGTCGGCGAGGGGGCCTGCGGCGCGACGAGCGGCGCGAGGTGTCGCTTGGCGGTCGCCGGGCCGATCCGTGCGCTCGTCATCAGTCACCGTCGCGAGAGCACGCTCGCCAGCGCGCTACGCCTCCGCGAGGTGGACGTCGAGTTTCGCGACCCCGCGAGAGCTTTCCGAAGCTCGAGGATCTGCTTCAGTACCACTGCGTGATTCTCGACGACGTCGCCCGCAAGGAGCTTCCGGATGCGCGCTCGAAGCGCTGGAGCCGTACGTCAAGAAGTTCGGCGGCGGCCTGCTCATGACCGGCGGGCCGCGAAGCTTCGGCGACAAGGCCTACCAGAAGTCGGCGGTCGAGCGGATCCTGCCGGTGAGTCTCGTCGAGCAACAGCCGAAGGCGAAGGGCCGGGTGCCGATGGGCATCTTCCTCGTCATCGATCGATCGAACAGCATGGGTTACAACAGCCGTCGCCACGACGTGCGCGACGGTGAGAAGATGCGCTACGCGCGCGAGGCGGCGCTGGCGCTCGTGGAGCAGCTGCGGCCGGAGGATCGTGTCGGCGTCATCGCCTTCGATTCCGATCCCTACGTTCTCGGACCGCTGCGTACGCTGTCCGAGCAGCGGGCCGCGCTCGAGGATCGCATCGCCCGGTTGGTACCGGGAGGCGGCACGGACTTCAAGGCGGCTCTCGAGATCGCCACGGCGCAATTGGTGCAAAGCGGGCTGAAGACCATGCACATCATCCTGATGACCGACGGCGACACGAACCGCGGCGCGGCCGACCATGCGGCCGTGATCCAGGCGATGTGCTCGCCTCGGCATCAGCGTGACCACGATCCGTATCGGCGACGACGATGTGAATCTCACGTTCCTGCAGCAGATCTCCCGCGACACGGGCGGGCAGTTCTATCACGTGGAAGACATCGAGACGCTCCCGCAGCTCATCGTCAACGACACGCGCCAGGCACGCGGCGACAAGGATGAGCAACAGAAGCCCGGCGAGGAAAAGACGCCGGGGCGTGGCACGTCGCAGCGACCGACGGTGGGCGACGCCACGGAGGTCGTCCGCGGGCTCGCGGACCGGGAGTTCCCGCCCGTGCGGCGACGTGCCGCTGACGAAGCTCAAGAGCGGCGCCGATCTCGTTCTCTACGTCGACGACCAGGGCCGCAAGCAGCCGCTGCTGGCGACGTGGCTCTACGGCCTCGGGCGCGCGGCAGCGTTCCCGTTCGACCCGACGCAGCCCGAGGCGGGCAATTGGGCGGCTTGGCAGGGGTACGCCAAGCTCTGGTCACAGCTCGTGCGCTGGGCCATCCGCGAAGAAGTGCCGTGGGAGACGAGACAGACGGTGCGATTCCGCGACGGCAGCCCGTTCCTCGAGGTGCAGACCTTCGACGATATCGGCGAGGGCAACCTCCAGGCGCAGATCTTCACCAACCCCGAGCGTTCCGTGACGCTATCGCTCACCCCGGTCGCGCCTCGTGTCTACCGCGCGCCGCTGCCGCCGCTGGCCGCGGGCAAGTATGCGCTGTTGCTGACACGACGGGCGGGCGACCGCACGCTCGGCCAAAGGCGCGACGTGCTCACCGTCGATGCCTCGGCGGATGAGCCAGGCGAGTGCGGAGCTGGCGCGCAAGCTTCCCGACCTCGAGCTACTGCGCGAGATCGCCGCCGACACCGATGGCTCGCTCAATCCGTCCGTCGATGAGTTGGTCACGCGACACGGGACGCGGCGGCCCGTCCTTCACGCCCTCGACTGGCTGCTGCTGCCGCTCGTTCTCTTGTTGCTGCTCGGCGACATGATGCTGCGCATGCGGCTCGAAACCTAGTGTCGACAACGCCTAGGGTCCGCGCTAGACGGGTGACGTGCGGATCGTTCCCGTCCCGGTTCTGCCGACAACTACGCGTATCTCGTGATCGCCGATTCCGGCGCAGCGGCCGTCGTCGATCCCTCCGAGGCAACACCGGTGCTGGAAGCCGCAGCGCGAGAGCAGACGGAGCTTCGCGCCATCTGGAACACCCATCACCATTGGGATCACGTGGGCGGCAACCGCGACTTGCTGCTTGCCAAGCCCGACCTCAAAGTCTTCGGTTACGCCGCCGACCGCGCCCGCATCCCGGGGATTACCGACGGCGTCGAAGACGGCGGTCAGTTCGACTTCGAAGGCACGGCGGTCCGGGTCATCTTCATTCCCGCGCACACGAGCGGCCACGTCGCGTACTACCTGGCGGGCGAGCGCGCGGTCTTTACCGGCGACACGCTGTTCGCCGGAGGCTGTGGCAGGCTATTCGAAGGGGATGCGGGAATGATGGTGGCATCACTGCGGCGGCTCACGTCGCTTCCCGAGGACACACGTGTGTACTGCGGTCACGAGTACACGGAAAAGAACCTGCGCTTCGCGCTGACGCTCGAACCAGGCAACGCTGCTCTCGCCGAGAAGTACAGAAGGGTGAAGGAGAAGAGCGAGCGCGGCGAGCCGACCGTGCCGACGACGGTGGCTGAAGAGCAGGCGACCAACCCGTTTCTGCGCTCTACGAGCGCGGAGCTTCGCCGATCGATTCGCCAGCGATTTCCAGATTGTAGCGACGATCCGATCGCAGTCTTCGCGAAGACCCGCGAGCTCAAAGACTCCTTCTAGCGAGACCGACGGCGCCGACCGTCTTTGTCGGTCGCGCGAGTCATAGGCTAACCACTTGGTTTCGCTGGTGATATGGAGCAGCGAGCGTAGCACCTGAAAGGCCGCCGCCCCGCCGACGTCTAAGCTCCCCGAGAGGCCGCGTAGTTTTCAGGCCTGACGGGTTAGAGCCTTTGGATAACCGAAAGTTTTGTTCTATTATGAGTTTAGGAAGGAGTTCTAATTGAAACGTATTCCAGGAATCAAGCCTCGCTTCACTCGCTGCCGAATCGTGCGTCCGGATGGCAGTGTTCTCGACGCGTGGGAGATGTTCGTAGGTGAGCGATCGTACGGTCGTTCCAATAGCAGGACCGCACTTTTGCGATCGTGGGAAGCCCGGCTCGAAGAGGCCGAAAACGGTCGTCCGTTCGCGTTTAGACCGATGTACAGACGCGCCGGACAGAACCCCGACCGCACTCCGACGAACCGCGCCGAAGAGAAGAGCACTCGGCACAAGGTCAGTCGTCGCAGCGCCTGAAACGTCGCCGCGACCGCATCCGACGACGTTCAGCTCTGCGCCGCGCTGCGATCCTGCAGCAACCGGATGAGCGCCGCGGGTCTCGTCGAGGGTGCGCATGAATTCCTCGGCGCCGACGTAGCCTACCAGGCGATGCTGCTCGATTCCGTCGGGAGAGAAGAATAGCGTCGTCGGCACGCCCAGGATGCCGTAGGTGGCCAACAGGGCGTCAGTCTCCTTCGACGTTTCGGTCACGTCCGCGCGCAACATCGCGAACGTTGTCGCCCTCGCCGCGACAGCCGGCGACACGAACGTAGTCTTGTCCATCTCGATGCATGGCAGGCACCAGTCGGCTCGAAAATCGACGACGGCGGGAAGGCCGTCCGAGCGAGCCTGTGCGAGTGCCTGCGCCGAGAAATCCCGCCAGTGGATCGCCTCCTTTACCGGAGTCGCCGGCCGCAGAACGATCCCAACAGCCGTCAAGAGCGCCAGTGTTCCCGCCGTGCGCTTGAGGAGCACGAAGCCGCGAGCGCTCTCGCCATGGGAGCGTTGGAAGCCGAGCGCAAACGCCGCGGAGGCGAGTAGGGCCGCCACAGACCACGTGAGGGCACGTGGTGGTAGCAATGGGCTCAAGAAGTAGAGCGCGAGGCCGAGCAGCAAGAAGCCGAACAACCGCTCCACCCAGACGAGCCATTCGCCGGAACGAGGCAGGTGCGCAATCGAACCGGCGGCGGCGCCAAGTGCCACGTACGGCGCGCCGAGCCCAAGAGCCAGAACGAAGAACAACAGGAACCCGAGCCCCGCATCCCCTTTGGCCCCCACGAGGACGAGCAAACCGACGACGATCGGCCCGACGCAAGGCGCCGCCACGATCGCCCATCGTCAGTCCCATGAACAGCGCGCCGGCCACGCCGCCGGCGGCTGCGCCCGCCTTCTGCAAAATCCAGCTCGGGGGTTGGAGCGTATAGAAGCCGAAGCTCGACAGCGCGAGCGCCACCATCAGACACGCGATCAAGGCCAAGGTGAGCGGCTGCTGGAGAGCACGCCCGAACAACTCGCCGGAGAGCGCGGCGCTGACCCCGAGCGCCGAGAACGTCAGCGCGATGCCGAGCGTGTAGGCCGCGGAGAGCAATAGCGCGTGGCCACGACGCTGCTTCGCTTGGCTCCCGAAGTAGGCAATCGTCACGGAGATCAGCGGATACACGCACGGCGTCAGGTTGAGCGCGAGACCCATGGCGAAGATGAGCGCCAGCGTGCGGCCGAGCCCATAGCGGGTGAGCCATGTGGCGACCGGCGCCGTGTTGGCCGAGCTCGTCGCCGGAAGGGTCGCTTCGGCGTCAGGCGGGCGCTTGACCAGAAACGTTCGCTTCGCATCCGTGGGCCGCAGGCATCGCGCGTCGTCGCAAGCCTGAAAGTGGAGTTTCGCCTCGAAGCTTACGCCGCTCTCCGTGAGCGCGGTATTCATCGTCACCGGGATGCGGAAGCGCACCCGTCCTCCATAGACCGACAGCGTCTCACCGGCCGCGAAGCGAAACGCACGCTCTTCGCCGGGGGGATACTCGATTTCGCCGACCTCGAAACCCGTAGGCGCCGTGATCGAGAGGGTCGTCGCCACCAAGGTGCCCGACTTCGGCTGGTGCGAGTTCACGTGCCAGCCGTCGGCGATGTCGGCGGCCAGCACGACTTCGAGCACGCGTTGCGAAGTGGAATAGTTCGCGCTCTCGACGCTGAGCGCGACGATCGGGTCCGGTACCGGTGGGGCATCCGCCGCGCCCGCGCCGCTGGCCGGCGCCAGCCATGACGTGAAAAGCAGCGCGAAGACGGCGAAGAGCCGACTTCGGCGGTTCGGTCCCGGGTCAGGGCGCACGGCCGACGGCGGAATGATTCGTTCCCTTCAGACGCCTTCGGGAAGGGGGTAGTGAGCGTCGAGGGCGAGCGGCACGCACTCGACGATCTCCAGGCCGTACCCCGGCAGGCTCACCAGTCGGCGCGGATAGTTCGTCAGCAGCCGGATTTTCCGCACGCCGACGTCGCGCAGAATCTGCGCGCCGATCCCGTAGTCGCGGAAGTCGCTGAGGCGGCCTCGCGACGCGGTGCTCGGACGCATGTCTTCGCCGGCTGCGGCTCCGGAGGAGATCTCGTCCGCCATGCTTTCGCGGCGCAGGTAGACGATCACGCCGCTTCCTTCCTGATCGATGCGCATCATGGCGCGGTGGAGCATCTCCCCGGTGTTGCGCTCCTTGTAGGAGAATACGTCGCCCGGCAGGTACTCGGCGTGGGCGCGCACCAGAATGGGTTCGTCCCCGTCGATGTCGCCGCGCAGCAGCACCAGGTGCTCGCTGCCGTCCACGCAGCGACTGGTAGACGCGGGCGCGGAACTCGCCGTAACGCGTCGGCAAACGGGCCTCGCCGATCGCCTGCACCAGCGAGTCGTTGCGCAGCCGATACTGGATGAGGTCGGCGATCGTGGCGATCTTCAGCTTGTGGCGCTCGGCGAACTCCTCGAGGTCGGCAAGCCGGGCCATCGTGCCGTCGTCGCGCATGATCTCGCAGATGACTCCGGCCGGCTTGAGGCCCGCGAGACGCGCGAGGTCGACGGCCCCTTCGGTCTGGCCCGTGCGGACGAGCACGCCGCCCTTGCGCGCGATCAGCGGAAAGACGTGGCCCGGCGTGACGAGGTCTTGCGGCGCGGCGCCGTCGCGGATGGCGGTGAGGATCGTGCTGGCGCGGTCCGCGGCCGACTGGCCGTGGCTGATCCCGCGCCGCGCGTCGATCGAGACCGTGAAGGCCGTGCCGAGCGGGGAATTGTTCTCGCGCACCATCGCGGAGAGGCCGAGCTGATCCGCTCGATCCGAAGTCAGCGGCAGGCAGATCAGTCCGCGGCCGAACTTCGCCATGAAGTTGATCGCGTCGGGCGTCACCCTCTCGGCCGCCATGCAGAGATCGCCCTCGTTCTCGCGATCTTCGTCGTCCATCAGGACGATCATGCGACCCGCCCGAATCTCGGCGATCGCCTCCTCGATGGGGACGATGTGGCGGCTCGAACGATCGAGCCTTTGCGGAGCGGTCGTGAACATCGCGTTCCGTCCGAAGAGTCGAACAGCGTAACGAGAGCGCGAGTCTCAGTAAAGCGGACGGCACCGTGCCGGATCGCTCCCGCCCGATTAGACAAGGCTGGCGGAAGCTGGTAGCCGACCCTTTGTGCCCCCTAGCGGCACGAAAGGAGATTCCATGGCAAAGATCACACTGAGAGGCGCCGAGTTCCACACCAACGGTAACGTCCCGGCCGCCGGCAGCGCCGCGCCGGATTTCGTTCTGGTCGACGCCAAGCTCGCGGACAAGAAGCTCGCGGACTTCGCCGGCAAGAAGAAGCTGCTGAGCATCGTGCCGAGCCTGGACACGCCGGTGTGCGCGCTGTCGACCAAGAAGTTCAACGAGCACGCGAAGGCCCACGCCGATACCGTGATGCTGATGATCTCGGCGGACTTGCCGTTCGCCCAGGGCCGGTTCTGCACCGCCGAGGGCACCACCAACGTCCTGCCGCTATCGATGATGCGGTCGAAGAACTTCGCCAAAGACTATGGCGTCCTGATCGAAGACGGGCCGCTCGCCGGCCTCACCGCGCGGGCCGTCGTCGTGCTCGATGCGAACAACAAGGTGCTGCACTCGGAGCTGGTTTCCGAGGTCGCGCAAGAACCGAACTACGAAGCCGCATTGAAGGCTCTCGGGTAGGAAACGCCTGGTGAAGGGTAGCGAACACGCCGACGCGCGACGCGTCGACCGGGAGCACGAGCTCGCGCAACGCTACCGTGACGTTCGCGCCGTGACGGAGGGATTGGCAGCGCCGCTCTCCGCAGAGGATTGCACCGTCCAATCGATGCCGGACGCCAGTCCCGTGAAATGGCATCTGGCGCACACGACTTGGTTCTTCGAGACCTTCGTGCTCGAGCCGGGCATCGACCGCTATCAGCTATTTCGGCCCGAGTTTCGCGTGCTCTTCAATTCGTACTACAACAGCGTCGGCGCGCAGCATGCCCGCCCGCAGCGTGGCATGCTGTCGCGGCCCGCCCTCGACGAGGTTCGCGCCTATCGCGCTCACGTCGACCGCGGCGTGCTCGAAGTCCTGGATCACGGGCCCGGCGCGCCGCTGCTCGATACGATCGAGCTCGGTCTCCACCACGAGCAACAGCACCAGGAGCTGGTGCTGACCGACGTGAAGCACCTTTTGTCGCTCAACCCGCTGCGGCCGGCCTACAGAAAGTCGCCGCAGCCGGCGTCCTCTTCGCCGCTAGCGCTGCGCTGGCACTCACATCCCGGCGGAGTGACCTGGGTAGGTCACGACGGCGCCTCATTCGCATTCGACAACGAAGGCCCGCGCCACCGGGCGCTCGTCGAACCGTTCGCACTCGGGTCTCGGCTGATCACCAACGGTGAATTTCTCTCGTTCATCGAGGATCACGGGTACGAGCGACCCGAGCTGTGGCTGTCCGACGGCTGGGAGGCGGTCCGCACCCATCACTGGGGGGCGCCGCTCTACTGGTGGCAGGAAGGGGAGACGTGGCATACGCTGACGCTGTCGGGGCCACGCCGCGTGCAGGTCTCCGAACCGGTGTGCCACGTGAGCTTCTACGAGGCCGATGCGTTCGCTCGCTGGGCAGGAGCGCGGCTGCCGAGCGAAGTGGAGTGGGAGATCTTCGGAGCCCGAGCCGAGATCGAAGGAAACCTTCTCGAGACCGCCCTGCTCCATCCCCGATCGGATGGCGGAGCAGGCCCGGAGGCGCCGCGCCAGCTACTCGGCGACGTCTGGGAGTGGACGTCGAGCCCCTACGCTCCGTATCCGGGTTTCCGCCCGCCTCCGGGAGCGCTCGGCGAATACAACGGCAAATTCATGGTGAATCAGCTGGTGCTCCGCGGCGGCTCGTGTGTGACGCCTCGCTCGCATCTGCGAGCGACCTATCGCAACTTTTTCCCGCCGCATGCGCGCTGGCAGTTCAGCGGCATCCGCCTGGCGCGCGACGCCGCCTGAGGCGGCTCGCTACTCGACCGTGACGCTCTTCGCGAGGTTGCGGGGCTGATCGACGTCGCTGCCGCGCTCCACCGCCACGTGGTAGGCGAGCAGCTGGAGTGGAATCGTCATCAGGAACGGCGAAAGCAGCGGCGGACTCGGCGGCACCACGAGCATGTCAGCCGCGATCGATTCCAGATCCGCGCTGCGCCGATCGGTCACGGCGATGATCCTGCCGCCGCGCGATTCCACTTCCTTCAGGTTCGACACGCTCTTCGCATAGACGCGCGTCGTGCGGCAGCAGGACCACGACCGGCAAGGCTTCGGTGATCAGCGCGATCGGTCCGTGCTTCATCTCGCCCGCGGGATAGCCTTCGGCGTGGATGTACGAGAGCTCCTTCAGCTTGAGCGCGCCCTCGAGCGCGATCGGGTAGTTGATGCCGCGGCCGAGGTAGAGGAAGTCGTGGGCTTGCGAGTATCTTGCGCGCCAGCTGTGCGACCTCCTGCTCGATCGGCAGCGCTTGCTCGACCAACTGCGGTACGTTCCGCAGCGCCGCGAGGTAGCGCTCTGCCCCGCTCGGGGTCGACGCGTCCGAGACGTCGCCCGAAGGCGATGGCGAGCAGCAGAAACGCCGCGAGCTGCGTGGTGAAGGCCTTCGTCGAGGCGACGCTGATCTCGGGCCCCGCGTGTGTGTACAGCACGGCGTCGGCACGGCGGGCGATCGAGGAGTCCACCACGTTGCAGATGGCAAGCGTGGTCGCGCCGGCGCGTTTGGCTTCGTCGAGCGCGCCGAGCGTATCGGCGGTCTCGCCGGACTGCGACACCACGATCAACAGATCGCGCTCGCCGAGCACAGGCGCCCGGTAGCGCAACTCGCTCGCGTAGTCGACCTCGACCGGCAGCCTGGTGAGCTCGTTGAAGAAGAACTTGCCGACGAGCGCCGCGTGCCAGGCCGTGCCGCAAGCCGTGAGCGTCAAGCGCTCCACGCGCTCGAGCCGTGCCGCGATCGGATCGAGCTCGGCGAGCTGGACGTCGCCGGCTTCGAGCCGAATCCGCCCGCGCAGCGTATCGATCAGAGCCTGTGGCTGCTCGTGGATCTCCTTCAGCAAGAAATGCTTGTAGCCGCCCTTCTGAGCGGTGACGGCGTCCCAGGTGACGCGGCGCGGTGCGCGCGTCTTCGGTCGGCCCTCGAAGTCGAACAACGCGACGCCGTCGCGGGTCACCTCGGCGATCTCGCCGTCCTCGAGAAACAGCATGTCGCGCGTGTACTCGAGGATCGCGGGAATGTCGGAAGCGATCAGGTTCTCGTTCTCGCCGAGACCGATGACGATGGGCGTCGCCGTCTTGGCCGCCACCAGCCGGTCGCGTTCCGACTCGCTCATGACGACGATCGAGAAAGAGCCGTGCAGGCGGCACACCGCTCGACGCGTCGCTTCGAGCAGCCTCACCCCGGGGCGCAATTCTTCGTCTACGAGATGGGCGATGACTTCGCTGTCCGTCTCGGAGAGGAGCTTTCGGCCGTTCGCGACGAGCTCGGCGCGCAGCTCGAGGTAGTTCTCGATGATGCCGTTGTGGATGAGCACCACGCGTCCCGCGCGATGCGGGTGGGCGTTTTCCTCGGAGGGGCGGCCGTGCGTGGCCCATCGCGTGTGGCCGATGCCGATCGATCCCGCGAGAGGGCTCTGGGTGAGCAGGCGTTCGAGGTTGCCGAGCTTGCCGACGCAGCGGCGGACCTCGATACCGTGACCGTCGAGGGCTGCCACGCCCGCCGAATCGTATCCGCGATACTCGAGGCGTTTGAGCGCCGCGATGAGCACGTCGCTCGCCTCGCGAGGCCCGACGTATCCGACGATGCCGCACATCAGCGCTTCCCCTGCTTCATCTGACGCCGCTTCTGTTCCGTCCAGCCGTCGCGGACCCTCTCCCGTCGCTCATTATACACGAGAGCGCCCGCCGGCACGTCGTGCCGAACCGTGGTGGCGGTGGCGACGTAGGCGTCGTCTCCGAGGGTCACCGGTGCGACCAACGTGCTGTCGCTGCCGACCTGCACTCGGTCGCCGATCGTCGTCGGATATTTGGCGAAGCCGTCGTAGTTGCAGGTGATGGTTCCGGCTCCGACGTTCGTGTCGCGGCCCACCGTGACGTCCCCCAGGTAGGACAGGTGGTTCGCTTTGCTGCCGGCGCCGACCACCGCCTTCTTGGTCTCGACGAAGTTGCCGATGCGCACGCGCTCGGCGAGCGAGGTGCCTGGTCGCAAATGGGCAAACGGACCGACCTCCGCGTCGTCTCCGATCTTGGAGTCGCTGATGACCACGGAGAACTTGAGATGAACGCGATCCCCGATCTCCGCATCGGTCAGGAACGCGCTGCCGTCGATCCGGCAATCGCGACCGACGCGGGTACGCCCTTTCAGATGCGTGTTGGGGCCGATGACCGTGCCGGGACCGATCGACACACCTTCGTCGATGTACGTGGTCTCGGGGTCCTCGAGGACCACACGCTCGTCCTGCCACCGCCGGGCCGCTGCCGCACGTTGCTCCCTACCCATACTTCCGGGATTGCCGGTCGGGAGCGCGCGATGTCAAGGCGAACGCAGGAGGCGGCGTGCGGCGGAGCCGCCTCCCCGTTTCGCTAGCGATTCGCGTAATAGTCTGCGTGGAGGTCGCGCCGCGCGTTGCGCAGGTCGTCCTTGTACCACTGCAGCGCCTTGCGGTGCCTTCCCGTCGGCTCGATCTCCTGGATCTTCTGTCGATCGAAGCGCATCCGATCCGCGAGGCCCGCATAGGCAGGGTCACTGCGCCGGTTGTAGCCGTTGCGCTCCCAGCCGTTGCGGTACCAGCGTCCCGAGCCCGTATTCCAGCGGTTCCAGTTGTGGTCGTCCCAGCGCTGGCCTCGGTCCCATCGATACTCCTGGTGGTGCTTCCACCGCCCTGCCCAGGGCGGGGGATCCGCGCTCGCACGCGGCACCAGCGTCAGGCCGAGCCCGGCAGCCAGCGTTCCCGTGAGAAGCAATGCTCGCCAGTTCATCCGTCGGTCACCTCCGTTCCAAAATTCGAACCCGCCGCCGTCAGAGAAGTTGCGTGGCTCAACGGCCCGGGTAGAGGACGGCACCGAGCAATTCCGGCCAGTCCCGCTTCCAATCGAACGAGCGGTCTGCCGCGTCGTACTCGAAGTCACGGCTGTCCCCGCCGTACGGGTCGTAGCTTGCCGACGCGGCACCGCCGTAGCGGCAACGGTCGAGATCTCGCTCGGCGTCGTGCAGGTCGTCCACGTACCACTGCATAGCCTTCTTGTGACGGCCGGTCGGGCGAATCTCGTTGATTTTCGATCGGTCGAAAGCGATTCGGTCGTAGATTTCCCGGCACCTGCCGCCGTAGTTGTAAGGGCCGCCGCCGGAGGCGTAGCGCCCGCGCTGGCCGCAATCGCCTTGGTACTCGGCGTCCGCGTCGCCAACCGCCGTCAAGCCGAGCCCTGCAACCACGATCCCGCCTAAAGCCATCGCGCGCCATTTCACGGGCTTTCCTCCGTCTAGCGGAGTGAACCCGCGCGGCGCGTCGGCGTTGTGCGGCGGCTAAGTACTCCATTCCACAATTACGGTGACGTATTCCAGCGACAGGATCAGGCAGCGGGGCGAAGAGGTTTTTGATCGAGCCTAGCGAGGAGTTTGTGGAGGTCGGCGCGGGTGAAGGTCCACTCGAAGGGTTTGGCGGCTTGCTCGTAGCGATCCTGGAAGGCGAGGAGGCGATCTTCGACTTCGGCGAGAGAGTGGAAGTCGTTGGGAGTGAGGACCTTTCGTTGAACGACCGAGAAATAGATTTCGATCTGGTTGAGCCAACTCGCGTGGACGGGAGTGTGGACCAAGACGATGGAGGGCCAAGCGGCGCGCCGGCGCTTGCAGGCCTTCTCACCGCGATGGGAGGAGCCATTGTCGGTGATCCAGAAGACGCGCCGAGCGGAGCGGTACGGCTCCTGGGACATGACCTGCTCGACGAGACGATCGAAAGGCTTGATGCCGGTGGTTTTCTCGCAGCGACCGAAGACCTTGGCGCGATGGACGTCCCAGGCGGCGAAGTAGGCCCAGGCGCCGCCGCGCTTGTATTCGTGCTCGACGCGAGCGCAGCGGCCGGGAGTTGCCGGGAGCGAAGGGTGCTTGGGCAGGCGTGCCTGGATGCTGGTTTTCTCGTCGGCCGAGAGCACGAAGTCACGGCGGCCCAAGGGCGAGCCTTCCCAACGGCCTTCGTAGAGGTCGAGCACACGGCCGGCCTTGGCGGCGAACTGTGGATCGCGGGGAAAAATCCAGCTTCGGTATCGCCAGGGACAAATCGCGTCGCGGCTGAGCCAGCGCCAGAGTGTGGTGCCGCTGATTTGAGCCACGATGCCTTCGGCCACAACCTCCCGCTGGATCTCGGCGAGAGAGAACCGCGACAGAGGCAGTCCGAGCCGGTGCGGGAGTTCGCAAGCGAGCGCCTTAACCTCGACGACGACGCTGGGGGGAAAAGCGGGCCGGCGCCCCGCCCCGTAACTCTTCCTCGAGTCCGGGGAAACCGAGTTCGTAGAAACGCTTCCGCCACTTGCTCACGATCTGGCGCGGCGTGTCCAAACGCGACCCGATGACGTCGTTCTGCAGACCCTCGGCTGCCATGAGCACGATCTTCGCACGGATGACATCCCGATACGGTGACGTATATCTCCGCGCCCTGCTCTCCAGCTCGCGGCGTTGCTCTGTGGATAACCTGATTGCGTATGGGCTTCTCCTCGGCATACGACCGACCACCTCCGCCGCCGAGGAGGATACCAAAAGTCAGCCGCAATCGCACGCTCAGAATACGTCACTGTACTTATGAAATGGAGTACTTAGCGGCCTATGAAGCTAGCTTTCGGTACCCGCCGCGGAAGAACAGCAGCGGCGGGACGTCGCTCGCGTCGACCGCCTCGACCTCGCCGACATAGATGGTGTGGTCGCCTGCATCGTGTGCCTGCACGATGCGGCAGTCGATGTGGCCCACCGCGTCGTCGAGCACCGCGCAGCCCGACTCGTTCTTGTGGTAGCCGATGCCGTCGAACTTCTCGATGCCGCTCGTCGCGAAGCGACGAGAAATGCCCTCCTGAGCGTCGGAAAGAATGTTCACGACGAACACCTTGCTGCGCTCGAAGTACGGATACGTGTCGGCCTTCTTGTCGACGCAGACGAGAATCAGCGGGGGTATGAGTGAAACCGAGCTAACCGCATTTGCCGTCAACCCGAACGGATTCCCGCTCTCGTCGCAGGTGGTGATCACGGTGACGCCGGTGGCGAAATGGCCCATGACGCGGCGTAATTCATTCTTGTCGACTGCCACGAGGGAGCGCTGTACCTCCCCCCCGGTGCCCGCGTCAATCGGCTGCGGAGGCGGTGCGATCGGACAGCTCGTCGAGCTTCGAGCGCTCGCGCGGAACGCGATTCAGCGTCTCCGGTATGCCGACGCCGAGAGCCAGCGTGGCGATCGCGCAGGCGCCCGCGATTCCGAAGGTCGCCTCGAAGCCTAGCCGCTCGGCGAGAGCCCCGAGCGCCACGGGGCCGACGAGCAGACCGAGGTCGCCCGCCATGCGATACAGCCCGATCACCGCGCCCAACATCTCTCGAGAGGTCAAATCGGCCACCATGGCGGCCGGCGCCGGAGCCAAGTACCCGAGCGCGATCCCGAGCCCCGTGCTCATCACGAGCAGGTTGAGGAAGCTCGGCGACCAGGCGTAGCCGAAGCAGAGAACAGCCGTCGCTGCGAGCGCCGGCAGGACGACTCGCTGGCGCCCGCGTCGATCGAGGAGCGCCCCCGCATGCCAGAGGACTACGAAGTTCGCGAAGGCGGATGCGGAGAGAATCACGCCGATCGCCGATTCCCCGAGCCCACCTCGCTCGCCTCCGAACAGCGGGAGCAGGTTGGTGCGGGTGCCGGCGCGGATCGAGAATACGAAGAAGGTCAACACGAACACGTAGAGGAAGCTGCGGCTCGCGATGTGGCGGGTCACCTCGGTGAACGAAGGTCGCGCGGCTGACGCGTCATGGGGGCGCCGCACGTGGGGAGTGACGAACGCCCACGTCAGCGCGGCAACCAGCAGACCGAAGGCCGCCATCACGTAGAAGGGCGCACGGAGCCCCCACAGCTCGGCGACCACGCCGCCGATGGTCGGGCCGAAGGAGACGCCGAGCAGGATCATGCTCTGGTAGAATCCCATGGCCTTCCCCATCTGCTCGGGCCGCACCGTACGGGCGAACAGCGCCATGATGGTGATCACGTAGAAGGCCGAGCCGATGCCTTCGACGACGCGATAGACGACGAGCCACGAAAAGCTCGTCGCCAGCGCGCACAGGGCGGCGGCGACCGCCGTGATCAAAGCCCCGACGGTGGTCAGCAGGCGTGGGCTGAATCGATCGGCGAGCATGCCGCCGACGTAGTCGAACGCCAACCGGCCCATGGCGAACGAGGAGACGAGCACCCCCGCGCCTGCGTAGCTCACGCCGAATTCGCGAGCGTAGAGCGGTAAGCCCGGTGTGATGATGCTGGAGCCGAGCATGATCACCAGCGAAGTGATCGACAGGACCACGACCTGACGGTCCAGGCCCGCAGACGATTCGCGGATCCAGCGGGGAAGCGTCATCGCGCCGAGGCTATCGCAAAGCGCGCGCTGACCGGAGACGGCTTGCCTCGAGCGGGCCCCGCGTTGGAAGATGGAGCGCGTCATGCCGAGGGGTCGGGTGAGACGGGTCGAAGGATGGCTGGCGCTCTTCGGGGCGTTGTGCCTTTGCGGGTGCGTGAGTGAGCCTACGCCCCCTCAACCCGAGGCGCCGTCGGTCGAGCAAGCGCCGCCGCGTCAGGATGCGCACGGCCCCGGGTTTCTCCCCTGGGCCGAGGACCAGGCAGAGATGATCATCGTCGACAAGCCGAGCCGGCGTCTGGTTTTCTATCGTCACGGTGAGCCCGTGAAGTCCTATCCCGTTGTGCTCGGCCGCAATCCCGGTCGCAAGCGCTTCGAAGGAGACCGCCGCACGCCGTCCGGCCTCTACCAGATCACCTACAAGCGGCCGCACAGGAAGTACGATCGCTTCCTTGGCATCGACTATCCCAACGAACAAGACCTCGCCGAGTACCGCGCGGCGCTCGCCAGTGACTCCGCGAAGCTGCTGGGTCGTCACATAGGGCCCGGTGGGATGGTCGGCATCCATGGCTCCGACAGCGAAGTGCTCAATCGCGCCGGCATCAACTGGACGTTCGGCTGTGTCTCGCTGGCGAATCACGACGTCGAAGAGCTCTACGCCGAAGTCAGCGAGGGGACGCCTGTGCTGATCCGCGACGACATGCCGCCCTAGCAGCCGTCGGTTCCTACGGCAATGCCGATCGAAGGCGTGCGTCTCGACTCCGCAAGCGGCTCACGCCAAACTCGAGCGTAGTGGCCGCAGCTAGTTACGTCCTGACGCTAGACGCGGGCTCGACCGGCGTTCGCGCGCTCGTCTTCGATCGCCAAGGGAGCGTCGTCGGCCGCGCGTACCACGCGGTCGACGCGCTGTACCCGAGGCCTGGGTGGGTCGAGCACGACGCGGACTCCATCTGGGACCGCACGCTAGGCGTGGCCCGCGCCGCGCTTGCCGCCGCAGGCGCCGGTGGGCGCGACGTCGCCGCCGTCGGCGTCACCGGGCAGCGATCCACGGCCGTAGCATGGAGCCGCGCGACTTCGCGGGCGCTCCATTCCGCGGTGAGCTGGCAGGACGTGCGCACCGCCGACCGCTGCAGCGAGCTCGCCGCCGAAGGTCACTTCGCCTCGCCGCTGGCGGCGGCGACCAAGCTCGAATGGCTCGTGCACAACGCCGCCGAGGTTCGAGCCGCGATCGCGAGCGGAGAAGGTAGGCTCGGCACGCTCGAGTCTTGGCTCGTCTGGAAGCTTTCGGGCGGGGCGGCCCACGTCACCGATCCGTCGTTCGCTTCCACGACGTGCCTCTACGATTTTCTCGAGGCGCGATGGCAGAGCGCGATCCTCGAACGATTGGGGTTGGCGGAAGACGTCCTGCCGCAGATTCGCGCGTCGAGCGAGACCTATGCGACGACCGAGGCTTCGCTTTTCGGCGCGCCGATCCCGATCGCGGCGCTCGCCGGCGATCAACAGGCCGCGATGTTCGGCCAACTCTGTTTCGAAGCGGGCACGGTCAAGATCAGCTACGGCACCTCGGCGATGGGCAACCTGAACGGCGGGACTTCGTTGCTGCTCTCCTCCGCCGGGGCGTTTCCGCTCGTGTTGTGGAAGCTCGGCGACGTGCTTCACTACTGCCTCGAGGGCAACGCGATCAGCGCCGGCTCGGCGATCCAGTGGTTGCAGGACGGCTTGGGCGTCCTCTCGTCGGTGGCCGAGAGCGACCCGGTGGCGCGAGCGGTCGCCAACTCCGGCGGCGCCTGGTGCGTGCCGGCGTTTCAGGGGCTCGGCACGCCGCATCTCGACCCCCACACGCGCGCGGCGATCGGAGGGCTATCGCGCGGCACCTCCCGCGGGCAGGTGGTGCGCGCCGTGCTCGAGGGCGTGGCGCTGCGGTGCGCGGAAGTCTTCGACGCGCTGGCCGCCGACTCGCCGGCCGGCCGTCCCACGTTGCTGCACGCCGACGGCGGCGCCGCGGCGAACGATCTGCTCCTCCAGCTCCAGAGCGACGCGCTCGGTATTCCCGTCGAGCGTCCTCAGGTACTCGAGACGGCGGCGACGGGAGCCGCCTACCTCGCGGGTCTTGCCGTCGGCTTCTGGCCCGATTTGCGAGCACTGCGCGGCATTCGCCGATTGGGGGCGCGCTTCGAGCCACGCATCTCGCCAGCCGAGCGCGAGGAGCGCCGCGATCGGTTCCGCAAACGCGTCGCGGCTGTTCGCGACGTTGCGAGTGATGCCCACGGGCGAAGAGTCCTGTAAGGTCCAGGGCGTGAAGAACCCGATTCTCGACCTCGTGGGCGGCGACCTGCAGCTGCTGGTCGCTCACGTGCCGCACGCGCGGCTGCTCGGGTTGACGGTCCTCGACGTCCGTCCCGGCGAGTGCTGGATCCGCATGCCGTATTCCGAACGGCTGGTCGGCAACTCCGAGACCGGCGTGGTCCACGGCGGCGTCATCACCACGCTCCTCGATCAATGCGGCGGCAGCTCGGTGATGGCGGCCCTCGAAGAGGTGAAATCGATCGCGACCCTCGATCTGCGCATCGACTACATGAAGCCCGCCACGCCCGGGCGCGACATCGTCGGGTATTCGCGCTGCTACAAGCTCACCCGCAACGTCGCCTTTGCCCGCGCCGTCGCCTATCACGACCACGCCGACGATCCGATCGCCACGGCCGTGGGAACGTTCATGCTGGGCGCCAACCGGGCGCAGCCCGCCATTCTCAACACGGCGTCCTGAAGAGACGGGCCGTGAGCTTCCTCGCCGAATTGCGCAGCCGCGGCACCGCCGCCGACTACCAGGCGCTCATGGAGCGCATACCGTACGCTCGGTGGCTCGGACTGTCGATCGATTCGATCGACGAGGACGGCCGGCTGGTCACCAAGCTGCGCTTCGATCGGGCGATCGTCGGCAACCCCAACCTACCCGCGATCCACGGCGGCGTGATCGGCGCGTTTCTCGAGACGGCGGCGATCTTTCAGCTGGTGCGCGAGGGCGAGGGCGATCGGCTGCCGAAGCCGATCAACTTCACCGTCGAATACCTACGCACCGCCGGTCCCCGAGACTCGTTCGCTCAGGCGACGATCACCAAGCACGGCCGGCGGGTGGCGAACGTCAGCGTCGCCGCGTGGCAAGACGAGCGCAATCGGCCGGTCGCCGCGGCGCATGGGCACTTCCTGATGCCGCAGGCCCCGTGAGAAGGATCAAAGCCAGGCAGCGAGCGGCCGGATCTGCGGGGCGATCGACGGCGAATCCAGATCCTGCTTGACGACGAATCGGTAGCCGACGCACTCCTCCGATTCGGTGAACTCGAAGCTCTCGAGCTCGATCGCGAAACAGAGCACGAGCCGCCAGACGCCCTCCTTGTCCCTCGCGGGCCAGGCGAAGCGCGGAGCGCGGTCGAGCACGCGGCAGCGCACGCCCATCTCCTCGCGGCACTCGCGCACGAGGCAGTCGGCGAGTTCCTCGCCGTGCTCGAGCCGGCCTCCCGGCAGGTCGAGGCCACCGCTCTTCTCGCGCAGGAGCATCAGCGCGCCGCGCTCGTCGAAGACCAGGCCCTTGACCGTGACGTGGAAGCATCGATCATCCGCCATGCGCCGGCTCTAGCGCTCGGGCCTCAGTCCCACAACCGCTCCCACCACTTCTCGGGCTTCGTCGTCGCGCCGAGCTGCATCTTGTTGCGGATGTCCGCGAGCGGCCAGCCGGTGAGCTCCGCGAGGGTCGAGGCTTCCTTCTCGCGGCGCCGATCAAGGTCCGTGAAGTAGCCCTTGGCGGCCGGGCACTCCTCCGCGCTGCCCTTCCACGCGTGTCGCAGAACGTAGCGGCCCTGGAAGTTCTCGCGGTCGCCGGTCTCCTGGAAGACGAGATCCTCGGGGAACGTGTCAGGCGCGTAGCGCACGTGGATGCGCGTCACCATTACGGGCAGCGGCCCGGCGGGCATCGGCCGCGGCGCGAACCCGGGCTGCGGGGATCCGGCATCGAGCCAGAAGACGCCGAGCTTGCGCAGCTCCTCGTGCGACAGCGGCTCGGCCGCACAGGGATCGCACCAGCCCATGTTCCAGAAGTACTCGGTGAAGACCGCGCGCATCTTTTCCTGCTTCACCTGCTGATCGAACATCGCCTTGTAGAAGTTCGAGAAGTCCTCCTTCACGTACTCGGGCACGTCCATTCCGCTCGGCAGCTTCACGGTGCGGTAGTTGGTGGTCTCGACCCGGCCGTTCTGCGTCAGCACGTAGAGGATCAGGTCTTGCGGGCCGCGCGCGTTCACCATGCCGAGACGGATCGGCAGCATGAACTTCGGCGATTCGAACGCGAACTGCAGCGGCCGCAGGTAGGTGAGACCGGTCTTCTTCTGCTCCTTCAGGTTCACCTTGGCGACGAAGAACTTCATGTCCTGCTCGATGTACGGACGCAGGGCCTGGCTCGCTCCTCGCGGGATCGCGATAGCCGTTCTCGGTGAGCCACGTCTCCAGCCCGTCCGACTGCTTGGCGGAGAGGATGACGATGTCGTACTCGCCGACCGTGTACTGCGCTTCGACGGTGACGCCGAGCGCTTTGGCGCGGGCGGCACTTTCCGCGCGCATCGCACCCGCCATGGGCGCGGGCATCACCCCGTCCTTGTCGAACATCACCTGACAGGGGTTGGGATCGAAGTACTCGACGAGACGCGGAGCGCTGTAGGCGTCGAGATGCTTGAAGATCTCGCGGTCGCCGATGTGGATTTGGCCCTTCTCGAGCACCACCGGCACCGGGACGACCAGCGCGAATTCCGTGAGCTCGCCCTTGTAGTCGTTCATCATGCTGATCACCGTGCGGTTGGCGTTGCGCACCAGCACGACTTGAGACGCCTCGTTGTAGAGGCTCGCGTCCGCCTTGCCGACGTAGAAGCCGCAGAACGCGGCGGCGTCAGGCGGGGCGGCGAGCCAGATCCAGGCCGCGAGCAGTGCGGCGGGCAGCATCGAGAGCGACGACTTCGACGTTTTCATCCGTGCCTCCTTGGATTTGCCATTGGTATTTCTTCGCCGGCCAGAGCGCGTCCCACAGCGGGACCGCGGGCGCCGCCAGGAACAAGGCCCACAGCAGCGAGTTCGGCCGGTAGAGCGTGAACTGCCAGAGGTAAGCGAGCGCGGAGACCAACGCGGCATGTGCCACGCGCCCGCACCTGTGATCCGGGATCGTCTTGGGATCGGAGATCATGAAGAAGGCGAACAGCAAGAGCGCCCCACTTTGCGAGCTGGTGGAGCCAGACGCCGGCGCTCTGCCCGAGCCATGCCACGCGAAACGCGAGCACGGCGGCGTGAAAGCCGAGAAACGCCACGGTCACGTCGGCCCGGCGCGCGCGGTGTACGACGAGGCCGCCGAGTGCCACGAACCATCCCGCGGCCACGAAGTCGGCTCCCCACTGGCCGGCGGACACCCACGTGCCCGGGAAGGCGACGAGCGCGACGATGACGCCGAGGTTCCCCGGGTTGAACAGGTGCTTGCCGCGCACTCGCACCACGAATTTCGCGCCGACCGCGACGATCGCGGCGAGCGGGTGGGCCCACAGGCCGTCGGCGCGCAGCAGCAGCGACAGGCTGAGCGCGGTGATCGCCGCACTGCGCGCGCCCCCGCCGTCCGCTCCCCGCCAGCGGTCACCGAGCCATTGCGTCGCGAACGCGGCGGCGAAAGTGAGCACGCACTGCTCGGGACGCAGCGCGAAGTCGCGAAGCCACGCACCGGCGCCGAGCAACATGCCGAGCACGGTGATCTGGAAGATCCGGGGATCGCTCGGCAACCCCCGCAGCCAACGCGGCCGCCGTCGAAAATTGCGTCGCTCGATCGCGATCACGCTTCCACCTCACCGTGGAGAACGTGACCGCGGCGATTTCTTGCAAGCGCGTCGTCAGCTCAAAGCTTCGACCACGTCTGTGCCGCCGTCTTCGGTGGAGAATCGCTCGCCGGTCGCGGTCCGTATGTTGGCGGTCGACACGCTCCACGCGGTGACCTGGACGATGTCGGCGTCCGTCGGGGAAGACAGACGCTCCCAGTGTTGTCCGTCGCTGGTACGCAACAAGGTCCCGTTCGCGCCTGCTGCCCAGCAGACTTCATCCGTCGGCGCCGAGCCGGCGAGCAGCGGGGATCCCGCCGTAGCCGACTGCCGATTCCAGGTCGTGCCGGCGTCGTTCGAGCGCTCGATCTCGGTACCCGTCAGCCGCCACAAGACGTCGAGGTTGGACCGCGCTACCACCACCACGGGTCGCACGGCCGCCGCGGCCTGCGCGACGCGCGCGGTCGCCGTAGGCGCCGCCGTCGGCGGTGCGACGGCGCGCGGCACATCCTCCTTCTCTGCTTTCGACAACGGCTGCTGTGCTTGCGCCACGACGGTCTTGCGCCCTGCCGGTCGTCCCGTTGCGAGCGTCATGGGCGGGGGCGGCGCAGGCGCAGCGCGCGCGGGCGCTTGGCTGGCCGCCGGTGCCGATGCGAGCGCGCCAGCGGCAGGCGCAGGGGCCGACTGGTTCGCCATGACTGCTTTGTCGGCGGGGACCTCATCGGCGTAGAAGGGCGCCGCCGTCGGCGCAGGCTGCGCTTCGGGGGGCTCCGGCAATGCTGCGTGCTCTTCGGCATCTTTGCTCACCGCCGACTCCGTCCTCATCGCCGCCGGCGCCGAATCCGCGTCGCTCGCGCGCCGAGATGCTTCGTCGATGAGCGGCCTGAAGTGTCGGGTCAGCGTGATCGCCAGCACCGCGGCGGCGCTCAACCCGGCCGCTCCCATCCAAGTCCAGCGTGCCCGGCGTCGGCGCGGGAACCATCCTGCCGTGTGCCGGACAGATTCGGGGACCTCGTCCGCTTGCGTAGCCGCGCGCTCGGAAGGCGGCTCTGCCTCACGCAGGACGATGGGCGCCGCCGGTCGCGACTCGGCGGTCGGCGTCGTCGAATCGCTGGTCTGCTTCTGACTTGGCTGCCGCGCTTCGGCGGACGTCGGCGTCACCGGATCCTGCGAGCCTGCAACGCGTGGCAACGGGCTCGGCGCCTCGGGCTCCGCCGTGCCGCTCGCTTCGAGCCGGGCGAAGAGGGCGATCTCCGCCTGGCACGCGGCGCACCCCGCCAAGTGTGCCTCGGCGCTGCGTGCCTCGGCTTCGCTCAAGGCTGCGGCGCAGTATGCGGCGACGACCCCGGGAGCGAGGCAGCTCGGCCCCGCGGGCGCCAGATCGTCGCGCAGGAACGACGCGAGCACCTTCTCGAAGCTCTTGTCGCCGTCCGTATCGGTCAAGTCATCTCCCCATGGAGAACGCTCCGGCAGCAGAGATCTTGCATCATTGGTCTGCGCCTAGCAGCCGCGTCACCTCGAAGGGCCACCCCTCGAGCGCGGCCTCGTAGCACGCCCGAACGTCCTCTTCGCTGAGGCCGTGGTCGGCGCGCAGGCGGTGCTCGACCTCTTCACGCACTTGCCGGCGAGTTTGCTCGAGCTTCCGAGAAGCCGTCGACTCGTGCTCCCCGAGCAGCTTGCCCACCTGTGCGAGGGTGAGCTCCTGGACATGGTAGTACGAGAGCCGCAGGCGCTCCCGCGGCTCCAACCGCGACAACGCCTCCGAGAGTGCTTGTCGGAGCATCTCCAGGTGGCGCACGCGGTCGGGATCGACGGGGGGCGCCACCGCTTCGGCCCCCGCGGATTCCTGGGCGATGCGTGCCTTGAGCGCTTGGCTACGCCGTTCGGCTCGGTAGCCGTCGACGAAATTTCGCGCCACCACCGAGCGCAGCCACGAGGCGAGAGAGCTCCGCGCGTGAAAGTACTGAAATAGCGACCGCCGCCGGCCGTCGCGTTCCTCCAGGCCGTAGAGGTCTGCGTAGAGCGCGTCGGTCGCCTCCTGCGCGCGGCCTTCATCGCCGAAGATGGTCGTGGCGGCGCCGATCAGCACGGGGCGGAACCGGCCGAGGAACTCCACCCACGCGGATTGCGTGCCGCGCTCACAGGCCGCCGCGAGCGCCAGATCCTCGAGGAACAACGACCCGAGGTACGCCTCGACGTCTCCTTCGGACGGCGCCTCCGCGGCGAAGCGGGCCGAGAGGCTGCGGTGAAGCGCGGCGCGAAAGTCATCCGCGGTCACGCCCCAGCGGCCTGCCTGCGCCTGCGCGTAGAGACGCTCGATCAGGCGGACGTGGCTCTTCCCGAACTCCTCGATGGAAGCGACAGTCATCCGCGCTCGGCGGCCCGAAGGAGCCTCGACTCCACGTGGGTGATAGCCTCTCCGACCCGGGTTGTCGAGGAAGCCTAGGCGACGTTCGCGTTGAGAAAATCGATGAGACGGCGCAGCCGCCCGAAGTTGGTGCGGTTGAAGGAGAAGACCAAGCGCGGCAGATTCGCGGTCTCGTCCGCGTCTTCTTCGGGGAGCTTGGCGGTCATCTGGAAGTGACCGCCCGCTGCGAGATCGCCGAAGTCGCTCTGCACGCGTTCGAGTAGCGGCGCCTGCGGCGCGCGTAGCAGGCGCACAACGAACCTCTCACCCACGTAGCGGGATGAGTGGTACACGCGATAGAAGTTGCGGATCTCTTCGACCGCCACGGCCGCGTCGTCCGTGACGCGGAACAGCGAGAGGTCTTCCTCGGAGATCAAGCCGTTCTTCAGAAGGTGGTCGTTCGCGTAGTCGAGCCACGACGACCAGAAGCGGCCGCCAGGGGCGTCGACGAAGACGATCGGTACCGGACCCGCCTTGCCGGTCTGCACGAGCGTCAGGCACTCGTAGGCCTCGTCGAGCGTGCCGAAGCCGCCCGGGAACATCACGACCGCGTCGGCTTCTTTGATGAACAGCAGCTTGCGAGTGAAGAAGTACTTGAACGTCATGAGCTTGGGATCGTCGGCGATGACCTCGTTCGCTCGCTGCTCGAACGGGAGTCGGATGTTGACCCCGAAGCTGCGACCGCGCCCCGCACCCTCCTGGCACGCGCGCATGATGCCGCCGCCCCCGCCGGTGATGACCATGAACCCGGCCTCCGCGACGAGCCGACAGAACTCTTGCGCTTGGCGGTACGCTGGCTCGCTGGCGGCCGTGCGCGCCGAGCCGAACGTCGTCACCTTGCGCACGCCGCCGTAGCGCGCGAAGGTGCGAAACGCGTAGCGCAGCTCGCGCACGGCGGCGTTGAGCAGCCGGACGTCCGCGATCGAAGCGTCGTCCTCGAGGAGACGGAGTGCGGTCACCATCAGCTCGCGCACGTACTGCGCCGCCGGCTCCGGGGCATCCGGTCGAACCTCGCGAAGGAAGTCCGCGACTCGCGCCAGCGCCGCGGATCGCCGCGAGCGGCGGCGCGGCAATCGAGCGGCGGCACGAGAAGGCCCGGCTTCGTTCACGGCCGTTCCTCCAGCAGTCGGCGAAGGCCTGGCCAGTCGCTCACGGGCGGCGAGCACGTCGCGCGGTGGCATACGTACGCCGTCGGTCGAGAATCGACCAGAGGCTTGTCGCGCGCGAACGGCGGCATCTCGAGCGGTGGCGTGGCCGGATCGTAGCAGACGACGACGCGGTTCGGTTGATAGGTCCGCTCGAGGGGCCCCAGCAGCTCCGCGGCACCCTCGCGGCCGCCCGTCGCCACCACGACGATCTCTCTGGGTGGCCTCGCGTAGAAATCGAGGGCCGCGAGAAGGTAGGCGTGAGCGAAGGGGTTCTCCTCCATCGAGCCGCGATAGAGACGGAGCACGCGCTCGCCGACCACGAAGTACCGTTCCTCCTCGGTGAGCGCGTGAAGCCGCAGGCAGAACATGGCGGCGAGCGAGTTGCCCGAGGGTACGGAGCCGTCGTGCGCCGGCTTGGTGCGCGCGATCAGTCGCTCATGGTCCGCCGGCGTGTAGAAAAATCCGCCGTTCGAGTCGTCCCAGAAGAGCTCGAGCATTCGCGCACCGATTCGCTCGGCCCACTTGAAGTGCTCCGGGAGGGACGTCGCTTCGTAGAGATCGGCGAACGCGAGCCCGAGCGCCGCGTAGTCGTCGAGGAAGGCGGGCACCTTGGCTTCGCCGTTCTTGTAGGAATGAAGCAGACGGTCTCCCGACCACAGGCGGGCTTGGACGAACGCGGCGCAATTCTCGGCGAGCTGTCGATACACCGGCTTTCCTGTAACGCGCAGCGCCTCGACGCAGGCGGAAAGCATGAGGCCGTTCCACGCGGCGATTGTCTTCTCGTCACGGAACGGCTTAACGCGACGCTCGCGGGCGGCGAAGAGGTGCGCGCGTGCTGCCGCGAGCAGCTCCCGGATCTCGTCTGGCCGTTTGCGGAACATCTTCGCGGCTTGCTCTTCGCTCAGCGTCGCGTGGAGGATGTTGCGGTGCTCGAAGTTGCCGACGTCGGTCACGTCGTAGACGCGGCAGAAGATCTCCCCCACCTCGTCGCCGAGCAGAGCGAGCACCTCCGCGCGGTCCCAGAGAAAGAACTTCCCTTCCTCGCCTTCGCTGTCGGCGTCCTGCGTGGAGTAGAATCCTCCTTCGGGCGAGACCATCTCGCGGCCGACGTACGCGAGCACGTCCTCGGCGACGCGGAGAAAGAATTCCTCGCCACTCGCGCGATACGTGTCGAGCAGCAACGGCACCAATTGAGCGTTGTCGTAGAGCATCTTCTCGAAGTGCGGCACCAACCAGCGCTCGTCGACCGAGTAGCGGTGAAAGCCGCCGCCGAGATGATCGTAGATGCCCCCTTCCGCCATCGTGCGCAGCGTGTGGGTGGTCATCTCGAGAAATGGCGCCGGCCCGAGAGCTGAAAGGCGCGGAGGAAGAGCGAGAAGACCATGGAGTTGGGAAACTTCGGCGCGCGACCGAGGCCGCCGAACCGGCTGTCGTAGGCGGCCGATAGCGCCTCTGCGGCGCGCTCGACGAGGGCCGCGTCCAGCGGAGCGCTGGAGGAGGAGTCGGGGGCGATCCGCACGAGGTTGGCGATCAGCTTGGCGGCGGTGCTGTTCACTTCGCCTCGTCGATCGCGATAGGCCTCGGCGACGGCGAGGAGGACGCGGCGGAAGCTCGGCAGGCCGTGACGATCCGTCGGCGGGAAATAGGTGCCGCCGTAGAAGGGCTCGCCATCGGCGGTGAGGAAGACCGTCATCGGCCAGCCGCCCTGGCCCGTCATCATCTGCACGCAGGTCATGTAGATGTCGTCGAGGTCGGGTCGCTCTTCACGGTCGACTTTGATGCTCACGAAGTGCTCGTTCATGAGGCGCGCGGTCTCCGCGTCCTCGAAGGACTCGCGCTCCATGACGTGGCACCAGTGACAGGCCGAGTAGCCGATGGACAGCAGCATCGGTTTGCCCTGTCCGTGTGCGGCTTCGAACGCTTCGGGTCCCCAGGGGTACCAGTCCACCGGATTGTGGGCGTGCTGGAGGAGATAGGGGCTCGTCTCGCGGGCGAGGCGGTTGGGGGACATGAGGTCAATTTTAACGGATCGCGTTGGGTATGACGACAGGATTGGGCGTGAAGATTGCGAGACTCGCACCATGCTTTCGCATGTCACGAGTCTCGCAGCGTTCACGGAGGAGAAAGACCGTTCACGTGGGACGCGTCGGCTCCTTTGCGCCGGCTGTCACCGGCCTCCTTTTGGTTGAGAGTCCGGCGACAGCCGGCACAACCAAAGGAGTCTCCGATGGCATTCAACGATTCGATTCCTTTCGTCCTCGACCATGAACGGCTCGAGGTTTATCGCGTCGCGGTCGAGTTGCACACGCTCTGCTGCGCGCTGCTGCCTTCTCGCGGGTTTGGCGTCCTGCGCGATCAACTCGAGCGGGCTTCGCTCGGCGTCGTGCTGAACATCGCCGAGGGTTCCGGACGCGGGTCGCCGGCCGACAAGCGGCGATTCTACGAGATCGCGCGCGGCAGCGCGACTGAGAGTGCCGCCGCGCTGGAGGTGCTGCGGCTGCGGCGTCTTGCAGATCCCGCACGGCTTGCCGAGGCGCGATCACTGGCAATCCGGGTCGTGCAGATGCTCAGTCGGCTGGCGAGGCAGCCTCGTTGAGCGAGGGGCTGACACAATTATCAGGCGGCGGCGAGATCGCTGTCCCACCACGGTTATCTGGCAGCCGACCCCGGATAACGCGCTAACAACCGCTGGTCCGTCCGGAAAATCTCTCTGCCATTGCGTAGGGGTACGACACGTGTACCTGAATCGATACCAAGTTATCAGGCTATGATAACGTGGACTGGCGCGGGGATGGGATTGCAGGTCAATTCATAGACGGCGCAGGGCGAGAGAGGGATTTAGCATGAGCGGCCATAGTACGGCGGACGCGACTTCACGAGCCCTCTGCGATCAGCTCCTAGCCGAGCTCCGTCGATCGATTCCGGAAATCGAGCGCTCTTCGACGCAGGAGTCGTGCGGTCTATTTCGTAAGGGGTGGACCAGATTCGCCTACGTCTATCATACGAAGACACTGTCCCACGTTGAGGTCTGGTGCCGTGGTGACGTCGATCATCTTCAACGCGAGGCCGGCGGCCTTGAGGTTCGGCCGCGTGAGAAGTTTCGCCCCGGACGGGAGGTCGCCTATCCCGCACGCTTTCGGATCGAACTCGCTGACGAGATAGCAACAGCGGCCACCCTTCTGCTACGTGTCTCCTACCGCGCTTCAACTCAGCGCTGAGCGCCGGCGGTACCGTTGAAGATCCTTCTTGATCTGCTTCTTGCTGTGGCGATCGGTGCCGGTTTCACAGTCGCGATCGAGTTCATCTTGGTCTTCACGGTCGGCATAGGCTTCCGCCATGCGGGGTCGCTAATGAATCTCGCTGCCTGCGTATTGGCGTTCGTTGCTCTGCGGAGACGTCGTCTCAAGGCCTTGGATCGCACACTTGATGAAACGCGACAGCTTCCGTAACCACGGGTGCGCTGTAAACCAGCCCATGCAGCGGCCCCGGGCGCACTGGCTTGACCGGCGGCCCCGTCGCTCTTCGCGTCTGCGTCGGCGTCTCCGGCCCACCTTCGGGACCCGGGCCGCTGATGGGCAGGACGCTAGACGGCAGCAGATGCGACATTAGAGGTGACCGATGGAATCTCTGATTCCTTACTTAGTCCTTCTCTTGGTCGCGATAGTCCTTTGGGCTCTTTGGCTCCAAAAGCAGAACGCTGACCTTCATCGGCACAACGCTGACCTGTATCAGAACCTCGCAGAGCATGTCAGGAGACAGGTGGACAACTGGCGCGACCAGGAAATCGAGGGAATCCGGCAACAACAGGCTGAGATCGCGAGCCGCGAAGCAAGTGCGCAACTCGCCACGTGGAAGATCGATGCCGAAGCGACCATTCGGCAAGACGCGATCATGAGGAGTCAAGCCGTCACGACGGGGAAGGTCACAGAGCAGCTTGTGCCGTACCTTCCAGGATTCAACTACAATCCGAAAGACGTGCGATTCCTCGGCAGTCCAACAGACTTTGTCATCTTCGACGGCCTTTATGAAGGCGCCCTTCGGAAGATTGTCTTTGTGGAGGTCAAGTCGCGCGGGTCGCGGCTTAGCACGAGCGAACGCCGCGTTCGGGATGCGGTCAAGGCGCGCAAGGTCGAGTGGAACGAGAGTTGGGTGGCAGCAGATATGGCAGGTAGCCGAGCTGCGTCCGGGGACGCTGAAACGCGGCGGGGTCCAGACGATGGCGGCGTACACATGTTTGACGCTGCTGGCATATGTCAGTCATGCGAAGTACAGGGGCGTATCCATCGCCGGAAGCGCGACGAACCGGACATGACAGTCTTGTGAGGGTTCTGCGTCTAACCGCGCGGCGGGAGCGGACCGGCGCGCAACCAGCTTGTCACGTCCGGGAGGCGACGGGCGCCGGCCCTGAACCGTCGGACGTTAGACCGCGCGAAGCCCCTAGCGTAATGTGTCGCCGCGGAAGATTCGGTGGCGCTGAATTTCGAATGGGACGAGGCGAAGGCTGTTGCGAACGTCGAGAAGCACGGCGTCTCGTTCGAGGAAGCCGCCACGGCGTTCGGTGATCCGCTCTCGCTCACCATCGGTGATCCCAAGCATTCGGAAGCAGAGGAGCGATTCGTGCTGCTCGGCATCAGCACCCTAAATCGCCTCGTGGTTGTGGTACACACGGAGGCGGAGGATACTATCCGCGTCATCAGCGCGAGGCTCGCGACGCTGCGTGAACGACGAAATTATGAAGAAGGCGAAACCTAGAACCCAACCCCAAGAGATACGCGCGGAGTACGACTTCTCGAAGGGTGCTCGGGGCAAGTATGCGCGCCGGTTTGCCGAGGGAACCAACCTCGTCAAGCTTGAGCCGGACGTCGCTGCGGTCTTCAGCGACTCGGCATCCGTCAACCGCGCACTCCGCACGCTCTCCGAGATCGCACGCCGTGTCTCCAAGCGCGCGGTCTGACCCGGCATTGAACCTGGCGCGCATCTAATCGAAGAGACTTGTCCCTCGCTCTGGGTTGCAGCGTTGGAGTTTCGCCGTGGCAGTCTCTGGCCGTCGCGTCCGGCAGGACAAGGGGTTGTCTCGGCGTCCTTTCTGAGGTACGGTTAGATGTATGCCTAAGATTCCAGATATCATCCCGATCACCGATCTTCGTCAGGATGCCGCGGCTGTCCTTGCGCGTGTCCGCAAGTCAGCTCAACCCGTTGTCATCACGCAACGAGGCCGCGCGGCAGCCGTGTTGGTGAGTGCCGAAAGCTACGAGCGCGCAGAGAGCGAACGACAGATTCTAAAGCTGCTTGCTCGAGGTGAACGCGAAATCGCGAAGGGGAAGGGCTACGATCTGGATTCGGTGCTCAAAGACGCCGATGAGGTTCTTGCGGGGCACGGTTGATCGTCCGGTTTACGCCTTCTGCGCGACGCCAGTTCCTTGACGCAGTCGGTTACATCAAGGGCGACAATCTCACAGCCGCGCGGGCCTTTCGCCGCCGCGCCGAGGCACGGCTTCGGCGCCTCGAAAGGTTTCCCGAATCCGGACGCTCGATTCCCGAGTTTGGGGACCTACTGCATCGCGAACTCATCGTCTCGCCGTACCGATTTTTCTATCGCGTACAAGGCCGCGTCGTGTGGGTCGTCGCGGTCTGGCACGCTGCGCAGTTGCCCGGTGTCCCTGCCGTGTAACCCGGTCAATTCAACGAGTGCCTCGCCACCCCACGAATTCGATCAGCGCTGCGAGACAAACGAAAAGTCCATGCGCATGGACTCGAACGATCGCCGGGCGCGACCAGCTCGTCATGGCCGGCTCGGTGGGCGCGCAGCTCAACCTTGGTACGTTATGCGGTATTGGATGCGCATTCGTCCCGCGACGGCCGGTTTCGGCCAATAGGGGACCGCCGACCTCACTGCTTCATGAACAGTGTATCGTCATCGAATTGGGCCGTCTGCTGGACGTGAAAGGCAGCCTATGAACAGACCACTCCTCGCAGCGCTCGCCTCAGTTTGCACGTGGGCTTCCGCGCAAGCGCAGGATCTCTCTTCCCAAGAGTTGACCCGCCGCACCGTCGAGCGGCGCGCTATTGAGGCTGTCATCTGGGGTATGCCGGCGGTCAATGCCGAGCTGATGTTCCAGGCGATGCGCGACGCCAAGGCCGACTTCAACCAGGTCGTCTACTGGTCGCGGCCGGTCAGTTGGAAGAACCAGACGCTCACGCCCAACCCCGACACGATCTATCTCATGCCCTTCTTCAATACGAAGGACGCGGGGCCGATGGTGCTGGAGATTCCGCCGGTAGATGGCGAGAGCTCGATCACCGGCAGCATTGACGAAGCGCTGGCAGACGGCGATCGAAGATGTCGGGCCGGCCGGCGTGGACAAGGGGAAGGGCGGGAGGTACCTCATCCTGCCGCCGGGCTACAAGGGACAGGCGCCCGAGGGTTACATCGCGCTGCCCTCGGAAACGTGCGCTGGCTTCGCGCTGCTGCGCTCCAACCTCAAGACTGCCGGCGAAGCCGACATCGCCAAGGCGGTCGGATACGGAAAGCGCGTCCGGTTCTATCCGCTCTCGCAGGCGGCGAATCCACCGGAGACAAAGTTCGTCGATGCGCTCGACGTCGTATTCGACAGCACCATTCCGCTACGACCTGCGCTTTTTCCGGGTCCTCGACCGCTTCGTGCAGCGCGAGCCATGGCTGACGCGCGACAAGGTCATGATCGATCAACTCAAGACGATCGGCATTGAGAAGGGCAAGCCGTTCAACCCCGACGCCAACACGCAGAAGATCCTCACCGACGCCGCGCGCGAAGCGCATGCCTGGCTTGATCTGAAATACGAGGGCCACTTCGCTACGCCGTTCAACCAGGGGACTCATTGGGCACTGCCGGCCGATCAGAATGTGCTCGACGGCCTCATGACGAATTTCGCCGAGCCCGACGACTATCCTGTTGAGGGCCGCGGCGTCGGCTATTCCATGGGGTATTTCAGCGCCAAGCACCTGGGGACCGGACAGTTCTACCTCATGACGATCATCGACAAGGACGGGCAAAGCGCTCGACGGTGGCAGGAGCTATCGCCTGCACGTGCCGCCGAACGCGCCGGTGACGCTCTACTGGTCGGCGACGGCCTACGATCGCGCGACCCACGCGCTGATCCGCGACGTGAAGTGGTCGAGCCGATCGTCCAACACGCCGGGGCTCAAGAAGAACGCCGATGGGTCGGTGGACGTCTACTTCGGCCCCAAGGCGCCGGCCGGAACAGGAGTCGAACTGGGTTCCTACGAGTGCCGGCGGAGGGTTTGAAGTGCTCTTCCGCCTTTACGGTCCGGAGAAACCGCTCTTCGAAAAGACGTGGCAGCTGCCAGACATCGAGGCGGCAAAATGAGCAGGACAGTCTTCGTAGCGCTCGCCGCAGCACTCGTATCTGCGTCGAGCATCGCCCCGGCGCAGACCGGCGGATCGAAGTCGGTGCCTGTTACCGCCGATAATTTCATCCGCGCCGAGTCGGACGCGGTCTTCACCGGCCTGGTGGCGCAGGGTGGCTTCGGCAAGTTCTTCCACAACCGCGAACTGACGGCGGTCGACAACCACGTCGTCCAGCGCGCCAACCGCGACACGCTCTATTCAACGGGTGTGTTCGACCTCGATGCCGGGCCGGTGACGATCACGCTCCCGGACGCGGGCAAGCGCTTTTTGACCATGATCGTGATCGATGAGGATCATTACGTGTTCACGGTCGTCTATGGGGCTGGCCGTCACACCCTCGCCAAGGCGGAGGTCGGCACGCGCTACGCCGTGGCGGCGATCCGTATCCTGGTCAATCCAGGCGATCCGAAGGACGTGGCGGCAGTCAACGCCTTGCAGGATGCGGTCAAGGTTGAACAGCAGGGCGGCCCGGGCCGCTTCGAGGTGCTCAGCTGGGATCAGGCAAGCCATGAGAAAGTGCGCGATGCGCTCGTGGTGCTGGGGGAAACCATCCCTGATTGGCGTCGCGCCGCAGGCCGCAGGAATGAAGTCGATCAGGTCGGGCACCTGATTGTCACCGCGACGGGGTGGGGCCTCAATCCCGACAAGGACGCCATCTATCTAAACGTCACGCCGAGCAAGAACGACGGCACGACGATCTACAGGCTCAACGTCAAGGATGTGCCCGTCGATGGCTTCTGGTCGATCAGCCTCTACAACGCCCAAGGGTATTTCGAGCCAAACAGCCTGAACGCCTATACGCTCAACAACATCACGACAATGAAGGCCGCGGACGGCTCGGTCGCGATCCAGTTCGGCGGCTGCGACGGCAAGAGCCCGAACTGCCTGCCGATCATGAAAGGTTGGAACTACATGGTGCGCCTCTACCGCCCGCGCGCGGAGATTCTAAATGGCAAATGGAAATTCCCGGAGGCACAGCCGTCGAGTTGAATGACCGCTTAGGGTCGAAAGAAGACAATCAGACGCCGCCTCAGCAAACCCCGCGTTAGAGGTAGCCTGAGCGCTAGTTGACCAATCAGGAGGCTCGTCATGGTAGTCGAGCTCACTCGTGAACTGGTCCGCATCCCGTCCGTCAACCCTCCTGGGAATGAGCAAGTATGCGCTGAGCTCGTAGGCCAACGGCTGCAAGACGCCGGGTTTCGTGTCGAGCGCTACCCGCTTGGCCGCGACCGCATGAGCGTCATCGCGCGGATCGGGACGGGCGACCACCCGCCGCTCTGTCTGACCGGGCACCTCGACGTCGTCCCGACGGGAGCGGCCGCCTGGCAGCATCCTCCCTTTGACGGGGAGCTCGATGGCGCCCGTCTCTATGGGCGCGGTGCGAGCGACATGAAGAGCGGAGTGGCGGCGATGATCGTGGCTGCGACCGGGCGTAGACGCAGCCTCGAGCGATCGCCCGGCATCATGCTCGTGCTCACTGCCGGCGAGGAGACCGGCGCGGAAGGAGCGTACGACCTGGTCCGCAGGGGAGTGCTCGGCGCGGCGGGCGCCATCCTCGTGGGCGAGCCGACGTCAAACGCGCCGTATGTTGGCCACAAGGGGTGCTTCCGTTTCCGCGGCGTCGCATCGGGTGTCACCGCGCACTCTTCCATGCCGCAGCTCGGTGACAACGCCATCTACAAAGCCGCACGCGCAATTGCGGCGCTCGACCGCTTCGCGTTCGAAGACCGCGCCCATCGCCAGTTGGGCAGCCCCACGCTCGTCGTCTCGCAAATGCAGGGCGGAATGAACATCAATTCCGTGCCCGACCGAGCGGAATTCTGCGTCGACGTGCGCACGATCCCCGATCAGAACCTCGCGATCCTGCGCCAGCGGATCGCCGCGACTATCGGCGAGGATCTGAGGATCGAGCCCCTCGTCGAGCTCCCGAGCGTGTTCTCCGATCCCGACGACCCGTGGGTTCAGTCGGTGTTTGAGATCGCGCGCGAGGTTGCGGGTCACGAGCCGGCCACTCGCACGATGCCCAACTACACGGACGCCTCCGTGTTCACGCCTGCTCTCGGTGCGCCGACGGTCGTTCTCGGGCCCGGGGAGCTGGAGATGGCGCACCGAACTGACGAGTGGTGTAGTACGGATCGGCTCGATCAGGCCGTCGAGATCTACAACCGGATTCTCGACACATGGGCTCACCGTCGATTAGACTAGCGGGCCAGCGCGAGCGTTCCAGCAGCTTGGTCTCGGCGGCGGCCGATTTCGGCGAGCCACACGCGCGCCGAGTCCACCACCACGATGGTCACTAGCACCATGAACAGCCCGGTCACGCCCGCGTCCAGGTAGTCGTTGAAGATCAGCCGCTCCAGCCTCGTCACATCCGCGGCGGGCAAGCCGCCGGCTGCGAGCTGCTGGGCGCGCCCTGAAGCCGCGGCGAGGAACCCGAGGCGCGGGTCGGCGCTGAAGATCTTCTGGTAGCCGGCGGTCATGGTGATGGCGAGGAGCCAGACGAGCGGGGCGAGCGTCGTCCACGCGTAGCGTCCTCGGCCGTTCTTCAAAAGGATCGTCGTGGCCACGCAGAGGGCGATCGCGGCGAGCAACTGGTTGGAGATGCCGAACAGCGGCCACAGGCTGTTGATGCCGCCGAGCGGGTCGATCACGCCTTGATAGAGGAAGTATCCCCACGCGCCGACCATCAGCGCGCTCGACAAGAAGACCGAGGGATACCAGCTGGTGCGCCCGAGCGGCTCCCAGAAATAGCCGAGGAGGTCCTGCAGCATGAAGCGGCCGACGCGCGTGCCGGCGTCGAGCGTGGTCAGGATGAACAACGCCTCGAACATGATCGCGAAGTGGTACCAGAGGGCCATTACCCGCCGGCCGCCGAGCGTGTGCGCGAAGATGTGCGCCATGCCGACCGCGAGGCTCGGCGCGCCGCCGGTGCGCGCGAACACGCTCTTCTCGCCGATGTCGGCGGCGAGCGCGCTCATCTCCTCGGGCGTGACCGGGAAGCCCCAGCCGCTGATCGTCGCCGTCGCAGCCTCCGGCGTCTCGCCGACGACGCCCGCCGGGCTGTTGATCGCGAAGTAGATGCCCGGCTGCAGCGCGGCGGCCGCGATCATCGCCATGATGGCGACGAACGATTCCATCAGCATCGCGCCGTAGCCGATCATCGGCGCGTCGCTCTCGTCGCTGAGCAGCTTCGGCGTCGTGCCCGACGAGATCAGCGAGTGGAAGCCGGAGATCGCGCCGCAGGCGATGGTGATGAAAGCGAAGGGGAAGACCTTGCCGGCGAAGATCGGCCCGGTGCCGTCGACGAAGCGGGTGAGCGCCGGGAGCTCGATCTGTGGCCGCAGGACGACGATGCCGACGGCGAGCGCGAGGATCGTGCCGAGCTTGACGAAGGTGGTCAAGTAGTCGCGCGGCGCGAGCAGCAGCCACACCGGCACCACCGAGGCGGCGAAGCCGTAGGCGATGATCATCGCCGCGAGCTGGGTGCCGTTGAACGTGAACCACGGGGCGAGCATCGGGTGGCCATCCACCCAGCGGCCGCCGACCAGCGCCAGGGCGAGCAGCACGAGGCCGACAAGCGTCGCTTCGCCCACCGCGTCCGGTCGCACCCAGCGCATGTACGAGCCCATCACCATGGCGATCGGGATCGTCGCGCCGACGGTGAACGTCCCCCACGGGCTGTTCTTGAGCGCGTTGATGACCACGAGGCCGAGCACGGCGATGAGGATCACCATGATCGAGAGCACGCCGATCAGCGCCACGAAGCCGCCGACCGGACCGATCTCCTCCTTCGCCATCTGGCCGAGCGATTTGGCGTCCTTCTGGAGCGAGCACGAGAGCATGCAGAAGTCCTGCACCGCGCCGCCGAGCACGACGCCGGCGAGGATCCACAGCGTGCCCGGCAGATAGCCGAACTGCGCGGCCAGCGTCGGGCCGATGAGCGGACCGGGGCCGGCGATGGCGGCGAAATGGTGACCGAACACGACCCAGCGGTTGGTCGGCACGAAGTCGCGGCCGTCGTTGATGCGCTCCGCGGGAGTTTGGCGCGAGCCGTCGAGCACGAGCACCTTGGCGGCGAGAAAGCTCGAGTAGAAGCGATAGGCGATCGCGTAGGTCGCGATCGCGGCGACGACGAACCACATCGCGTTGATCGTCTCGCCGCGCACCAGCGCGATGAACCCGACGGCGGTCGCGCCGATGATCGACACCGCGCTCCAAAACAAAATCTTGACGACGCGTAGCATGTTCGCTCACTAGCCTGGAGGAAGATGGTGAAACAAGCAGAGAGACGAGCGCCCGCTGCGGCGAGGCGAGACGCCGATTTCAGGCCGGAGCGGGCTCGCCGCGACTTCCCGGGGCTGCGCGACCTGGTGTTTCTCAACGCCGCAAGCATGGGCATCGCCAGCGCAGATGCGCTCGCGGCGATCGACGCCCAGCGGCGCCTGCTCGCCGCCGGGCCGCGCGGGCAGGGTTGGGCGCGCTTCGTCGAGCGCTTCGAGCGCGGCATCGGCGAAGCGCGAACCGAGGCGGCGCGGCTCTTACGAGCCGACGTGGACGAGGTCGGTTTGGTCTCCGACACCACCGCCGGGCTCCACCAAGCCGTCGATGCGATCCCGTTCCGGCGCGGCGACAACGTCGTGCTCGGCGATCTCGAATATCCGCAGGTCGCGCTGGCGGCCGAGAATGCCCGGCGCGAGCTCGGCGTCGAGCTCCGATTCGTGTCGCACCGCGCCGGACGAATCACCGTCGACGACTACCGCCAGGCGATCGACCGGCGAACGCGCGCCGTGCTGGTGAGCTCGGTCGGATGGGTGACGGGCGAGCGTCTCGATCTCGCGAGCCTGTCTCAGCTCGCCGAAGAGCACGGATTCTTTCTCGTCGTCGATGCCGTGCAACAGCTCGGCGGCGTCTCGCTCGACTGTTCCAAGCTCCGTATCGATTTTCTTGACCTCCGGTGGATACAAGTGGCTGAACGCGCCGTTCGGCTGCGGGGTTCTCTACGTACGTCGCTCGGTGCATGCGCGCGGCTTGCGGGTCCGGCGCGTCGGCATCCTCGGGCTCGAGGAGCCACGCTCGGGTTGGCGGTCCTTCTATGCGTCCCCCGACATGAAGCCGCTTCCCGAGCTAGCCCCGTGGCGAGCGCGCGCCGCTTCGAGGCGCAGGGGACGCCGAACCGGCTCGGCGCGGCTGGGCTCGGCGCGGCGCTTCGCCACCGCAACCGGCTCGGGCGCCGCGGCGTGGATCGGCACATCCTCGACCTTTCCGGCGAGCTCATCGATGCCCTTCGAGCCCGCGGCGCGCAGGTCTGGACGCCTCGCGAGCGACAAGCGCGAGCCGGCATCGTCACCTTCACGCTCGCCGGCGATGCGCGCGCCGATGAGCGGCTACGTGCGTTCTTGGAGCGGCGAAGCATCTTGACGACCGCGCGTTACAGCTCCGGCATCGGCGGCGTGCGAACGGCGATTCATCTCTTCAACACCCGTGAAGACGTCGCCGCCCTGCTCGCCGCGCTCGACGAGTTCGCCGGCTGATCGCCATTTGCCGACGCCGCCGATTCGTGTCATCCCGGACGACCGTGCCGCGAAACCGTGTGCAGATGTTCCGAGTGGGGTCCTTGCGCGTCCTCTTCGAGCGCTCGACGGGGCCGCTCACGGGCATCGTGCTCGCCGCTCGCGCCGGGTCGCGCTTCGACGGTGACAAGCCCGGCATCGCACACTTCGCCGAGCACATGCTGTTTCAGGGCACGACGACCCGCGACCACACGGCGATCAATCAGCGGGCCGCAGAGCTCGGGGGCGATCACGACGCGAGCACGAGCTACGAAGATCTCAACCTGACGTTCCAGGTGCTGAACTCGGATGCGCCGGAGGCGCTCGCGTTGCTGGCCGATCAGGTGCGGCGCTCGACGGTGCCCGAGGACCGGCTCGAGAACGAGCGGCAGGTGGTCGCACAGGAGATCCGCGGGCACCGCGAGGACGCGGTGAGCTACGTATCGGACGAGACCTGGGCACGCTTCTTCCGCGGTGGTCTGCGGCTCTCGCCGAGCGGCACGCTCGGCAGCGTGCGTTCGATCACCGCCGCCGACGTGCGCAGTTTCCTGCGCCGCCGGCTGGTCGGGGCGCAACCTGGTGTTGTCGATCGTCGGTGACCCGCCGCTCGCCGACGTCCGGCGCGTTCTCGCCGCGGAGTTCGCATCGCTGCCGGCGGGATCGCCGTGCGTCGCCAACGGGGCGCGCATCGCCCGCCGCGGCGAGATCCGGCTGCGGCGCTCGGGCCTGACCCAGCTCTACTGGACGACGCTCTTCGCCGTGCCGGCGCGCCGGCGGGAGCTTCTCGCGCTCGGGCTCGCGCTCGAGATCATCGGCACCGACCCGGATGGCCGGCTCTATCACGAGGTCCGCGAGAGACACGGTCTCTCCTACGATTTGTGGGCGGATCTTTCGGGCGGAGCTCAGTGGGCGGCGCTGATGGTCGGCGCAGTCGCCGAGCGGCGCGCCGAGCATCGACTGCGCGGCGCAATCGATGCGGTGTTCGTCGCGGCGGCCGAAAAGGGATTCGCCGCCGCGGAGATCGCCAGGGCGCGGCGCAAGGTGCGCTATCGATACGCCCGCCTGTCGGAAGCGAAAGTCGACCGCGCCGCTTCGCACGCGGCGGCCTTGCTGTACGGGGCTCCGCGCCTGGACGAGGCCGAGGCGGTGGTGCGCTCGCTCGCTCGCGAGGAGGTCGAAGCGGCGTGGCGCACGGCGCTCCGCGCCCCGCGAGTCACCGGCGTGCTGACGGGACGGTGACGGCGTCCCGTTGCGTGTTGCCGGCGCCGGGCGGTACAAGACGCGCTTCATGGCACTGCGCATCGTCTTGATCGGCCAGGCAGCGTTCGGTGAGAAGACGCTGGAGCGGCTGTCGCGCGACCACGAGATCGTCGCGGTTTACTGTCCCCCGGACGCACCCGGCGCAAGGCCCGACCCGTTGAAGGCCAAGGCGCAGGCGATGGCCATCCCGGTCGAACAGCCGAAATCGATGAAAGGCGACGACGTGCACCGACGATTCGCCGAGCACGGGGCGGATCTCGGCGTGCTCGCCTTCGTCACCGTCATCGTCCCGCAAAGGATCATCGAGCTTCCCCGTCTCGGCTCGATCTGCTTTCACCCCTCGCTGCTGCCGCGCTATCGCGGCGGCAGCGCGATCAACTGGCAGATCATTCGCGGCGAGACCCGTGGCGGGTTGACGATCTTCTGGACGGACGCCGGGATCGACACCGGACCCATCCTGCTCCAGAAGGAGGTGGAGATCGGGCCCGACGACACGACGGGGTCTCTCTATTTCGAAAGGATCTTCCCCGTCGGCATCGATGCGATCGAGGAGGCCGTGGGCCAGATCGCGGCAGGACGTGCGCCTCGTATCGCGCAGGACGATTCCGCGGCGACGTACGATCCGCTGTGCCGGGACCCGCACGTCGCCATCGACTGGTCTCGGCCGGCGCGCCAAGTCTACGACCTGATACGCGGCGGCGATCCCCAGCCGGGTGCCTGGGCGGTTCACCGCGGCGAAAAGGCGCGGTTCTACGATTGCCGTCTCGGAGCACCATCGGCCGCCGATCCGGGCCGCGTCTTGGCGGTCGGCGAGCAGGGAGCCGAGATCGCGCTCGACGGGGCCACACTGCTGGTCAAGCGCTTACGCCTCGGGGAATCGCCGAAAAAGCTCGCCCCCGCGGATCTAGCCCGCGAAGGTCGCCTCGCCGCAGGTGACCTGCTGCGCTCGGGAGTGCCCGATGGCGGGTGAGATGCTGGCGGCGATCGACCGCGCGTTTCGCGAGAGCATCGCGGCCAAGACGCAGTTTCTCAAAGAACATCGCGCGATGCTCGCGATCGTCGTCGACGTCATCGCTGCCCGGCTGCTGGCCGGCAACAAGGTGCTGCTTTTCGGCAACGGTGGCAGTGCCGCCGACGCGCAACACCTCGCGGCCGAATTCGTCAACCGCTTTCTGCTCGAGCGACCGCCGCTGCCGGCGATCGCGCTCAGCACCGACACGTCGATTCTCACCAGCATCGGCAACGACTACGGCTACGCCGAGGTGTTTGCCAAGCAGGTGAAGGCTCTCGGTCGCGAAGGGGACGTGGCGATCGCGCTGTCGACGAGCGGCAATTCGCCGAACGTCCTGCGCGCGGTCGAGGTTTGCAAGAAGACCGGCATCCTCACGGTCGGCCTCACCGGCGGGGACGGCGGCAAGCTCGGTGCGATGGTCGACCACCATTTGCGTGTTTCGGCGAGCCGGCTCTCGCCGCGAATCCAGGAAACGCACATCCTGGTCGGCCACGTGATCTGCGAGCTCGTCGATTGCAAGCTGTTCGGGCGGGACCCGGGAAAGAGCTGACGTTGAAGCCGGGCGAGATCGATCTCTCTCGCGTGCGGACGCACCCGCTGGCGTCGCGGCCGAGCAAGGTCGCCGCGCAGGCGTTGGGACGGCCGCTCGCGGCCGGGGCCTCGGTGAGTGAATTGCTGGCCAGCCTGCCCGACCTGCTCGCGGCGCGCGACCTGCGCGCGGCGGCGAGCGAGCTCGCGCGGCGGCGCGGCAGCGGCGCCGCGATCGTGCTCGGCATGGGCGCTCATCCCATCAAGGTCGGGCTTTCGCCGCTGATCATCGACCTCATCGAGCGCGGCGTGCTCGCGGCCGTGGCGATGAACGGCGCGGGCATCGTCCACGACTTCGAGCTCGCGCTCGCCGGGCAGACCTCCGAGGAGGTCGCCGAGCAGCTGGCCGACGGCAGCTTCGGCATGGCCGAGGAGACCGGACGCTTTCTCAACGAGGCGGCGCGGGAGGGGGCCGCGGCGGGCATCGGGCTCGGTGAACGCGGTCGGCAAGAAGATCCTCGCCGACGGGCTGCCGCACGTCTCGCTCAGCGTCCTCGCCGCCGCCGCGCGAAGAGGCGTCCCGGCCACCGTGCACGTCGCCATCGGCACGGACATCATCCACATGCACCCATCCGCGGACGGCGCCGCGATCGGCGAGACCAGCTTGCGCGATTTTCGCATCCTCGCCGAGCGAGTCGGCGCGCTACAGGGCGGCGCGTTCGTGAACCTCGGCTCGGCCGTCATCATCCCGGAGGTCTTTCTCAAGGCGCTCTCGCTGGCGCGCAACGTCGGCCATGAAGTGAACGACCTCTTCACTCTCGACATGGACTTCAATCGCCACTACCGGCCGCTCACCAACGTCGTGTCGCGACCGACTCTGCAAGGCGGGCACGGCATGCACCTCACCGGCCATCACGAGGTGATGTTTCCGCTGCTGTGCGCCGCCCTGCGCGAGGCCATGGAGCGTTCGTGAGCCGAGCGCGCAAGGATCGCCCGCGCGCGCGAACGACGTCGAGGCCCGAAGGGGTGGCCCCCGTCGTGTCGCTGCTCACCGATTTCGGCGAGCGCGACGGCTTCGTCGGCATCATGAAGGCGGTGATCCTCGGCATCTGTCCGGACGCGCGCCTCGTCGATCTCAGCCACGAGGTCGCGCCGCAGGACATCACCGGAGCCGCGCTGGTGCTGCGCAACGCGGTCGGCCACTTTCCGCCGGGGACGATTCACCTCGCAGTCGTCGATCCCGGCGTCGGAACCGCACGCCGCCCGATCCTGATCGAGACCGGCTCGATTCGTCCTGATCGGTCCCGACAACGGCCTGCTCAGCATGGCCGCGGAGCACGCGGCGGTCCGCAGGATCGTTCATCTCGATCGCGCGCAGTGGTTCCTGCCTTCGCTGAGCTCCACCTTTCACGGCCGGGACGTGTTCGCGCCCGTGGCGGGCCATTGCGCGAGCGGTGTCGAATGCGGTGAGCTCGGTTCCCCGTTGGAAGGGTTCGAGCGGCTGGCGCTGCCCGCGCCGCGGCGGCTCGACGACGCCGTCGAGGCACAGGTGATCCACGTCGACCGCTTCGGCAACCTCACGTGCAATCTTCGCCGCGACGAGTTTGCGAGCTCCTTCGTGCCGGGCGTGTCGATCAGCCTCGGCGGCGTGCAGATTGCCGAGATCTCGCCCCACTATTCCGCGGTGCGCGAGGGAAAGCCGGTCGCGCTGTGGAATAGCTGGGGATATCTCGAGATCGCCATCCGCAACGGCTCGGCGGCGCGGCATCTGCGCTCGCGTGTCGGCGACCGCGTGCAGCTGAAGCTCGCGCGATGAGGCCGGTCGAAGGCTGGCCGCCCGCGTTCGAGGCGCCGCCCGTCGCGCAAACCGAAGCGGCGCCGACGACCCGCGCGCGGCGCCGCTTGCCGGTCGTGAACCTACTGCTGTTCGTCGTCACTTTCGCGACCACGACGATCGCCGGCGCTCTCAACGCCGACGTTTCCCCCGCGGAGATCGGGGAGCGTTGGACGAGCGGATTGCCGTTCTCCGTGACGTTGATGTCGATCTTGCTCGCCCACGAGATGGGACACTATCTGCTCGCAAGGTTTCACGGCGTCGTGGTCACCCTGCCGTTCTTTCTCCCTGGCCCGCCGCTGCTGACCGGCACTCTCGGCGCGTTCATTCGCATGAAGTCGCAGCCGCAAAACCGCCGCGTGCTGTTCGACGTCGGGGCCGCCGGTCCGTGGGCGGGATTCCTGATCGCGCTTCCCGCGGTCGCCTACGGCTTGCACCGCTCCGAGCTCAAAGCCATCCCGCCGAGCTTCAGCGGGCTTCAGTTCGGCGATTCCCTGCTGTTCAAGCTGCTCACACGCGCAGTCGTGGGGCCGATCCCTTACGGGTACGACGTGATCCTGCATCCCGTGGCGCTCGCCGGGTGGTTCGGATTCCTGGTCACCGTGCTCAACCTACTCCCGGTCGGACAGCTCGACGGCGGCCACGTGGTCTACGCGATGTTCGGGCGGTGGCACCGTTGGATCGCTCGCGTGTTCCTGCTGTTCACGGTGAGCGTCGGCTTTCTCGGCTGGCCGGGGTGGTTTCTGTGGGCGGTCTTGATGCTTTTTGTCGGCCTCGATCACCCGCCGACGGCCGACACGATCACGCGCCTCGATCCCGCCCGCCGCCTGGTCGGTTGGTTGACGCTGCTGCTTTTCGTGGCAACCTTCATTCCGGTGCCGATCTCGCCGTTCGCAGGAGGCAACGGGCCGCGGCCCGATGAGCTGATTCCCGTGACGGTCTGGATCGCCCCCTGAACAAAGGATGGCGGATGGACGGACGGCCGACGTGGGACCAATACTTCATGCTGATCACGCGCCAGGTGGCGGATCGCTCGACGTGCAATCGCGCGAAGGTGGGCGCGGTGATCGTCCGCGACAAGAACATTCTCGCCACGGGCTACAACGGCGCTCCCGCGGGCCTGCCGCACTGCCTCGACGTCGGCTGCCTGATCTACGAGTCGCGCACGCCGAGCGGCGAGGTCGAGCAGAACTGCTTTCGCTGCATCCATGCGGAGATCAACGCCATCGCTCAGGCCGCGAAGAACGGAGCCACGATTCGTGACGCGGACATCTACATCACGCACACGCCGTGCATCCATTGCTTCAAAGTGCTGCTCAACACCGGCGTCCAGAGGATCATTTACGAGAAGCCCTACAAGCTCGAGACGCTCGAGGAGCTGCTGCGCTACGCCAAGGTGCAGCTTCTCCCGGTAGCGATGTGACGCTGCGATGGCGTGGCGCGTGTCGTCCTGGGCGGCGATTCCCGGGCTCGAGCAGAGTTTCGGCGCCAGAGGTGATCTCCCCGGCGCCGGCGTGACCACGCTTCGCCAAGTGCACGGTTGCGACGTGCACGCGGCGTCGGAGGTCGTGAGCGGCGAGACGGCAGGCGACGGGTTGGTCGTCGAGCTTCCAGATACGATCGCCGGGGTGTGGACGGCCGACTGCGTTCCCGTTCATCTCGTCGCGCCGCGGGAGCGGATCGCCGCGGTGCTCCATTGCGGCTGGCGCGGCACCGCCGCCGCCATCGTTCCCGCGGCGCTCGGGCTCCTCGAGGATCGCTGGAACGTGCGTGCGACGGGCATCGAAGCGGCGCTTGGTCCGGCGATCGGAGGGTGCTGCTACGAGGTCGGCGAAGAAGTCCGCAGCCGGTTCGTCGAGCGCGCCGGGGAGGCGCTCGGCAAGGCGGGGTTCCGCGAGCAAGACGGACACCTCTACCTCGATTTGCGGACGTTCCTCGCGACCGAGCTTGCCTCGCTGGGCGTCTCCCGCGTCCACACGGTAGGTCCGTGTACCGCATGCCGCAGCGACGTCCTCTACTCGTTTCGCCGCGCCCGCGGCGCCGGCCGCCAGCTCAGCTGGGTCGGCTGGCGGGGGTGATCTCAGCAAATCCGCTTGTTTACCAGGGATTTTTGCACTACTTGTCGGCGCGATGGGTGGTGTCGTTCAGACGAGCACGAGGCGCAGAAGGCAGGCGGTGAAAGTCTCGCCGCGCCGAGCGCTTGCCGAAGTCCGCAAGCCGGTGCCCGCGCCGACGCGCATCGAAGAGGGCATGCGTGTCTATCGGCGTGGGCGGGCTGGGCATGCGACCCGCGAAATCATTGCCGAAGAAATCGGAGGGTGCTAAGTTCGATGGCGAGCTGGGTCGAGTTGAGAGGAGGATTCCGATGAAACGGTCGATCGCCTGCCTGAGTCTGGTAGCTGTCCTCGCGTTGAGCGGATCGGCGTTGGCGTTTCCCGGCGACAACTACGACGACTCGGAATCCCATCCGTTGCGAGTCGCCGCCTACATTCTCCATCCGGTGGGCCTCGGCCTCGAATGGGCGCTGTTTCGCCCTCTCCATTGGCTCGCGTCGCTGAACGACACGACGGAGTATATCTTCGGTCACCGGCCCCACGGTGCGGAGGAGCTGCGGTCGATCGAGTGCACGCCGATCGAGATGCTGCAATGCACGCCGCAATCGACATCCACGTCTTCGACGTCGTCTTCGACGTCGGTGTCGGGGACGACCTCGACAGGGATGTCGGCCTCGGCTTCGTCGGCACCCTACTGACCGCGGGCTAGACCGCTTCCAAGCGCGCCACAGCGACGGCCAGCTTGCGAAGGCCGAAGCCCGTGAACATCACGGTGACCTTCTGCCGGTCCCCGGATCCTTCGCTCGCGCGAACTACGCCTTCGCCGAGCGTGGGATGTCTGACGCGGGCGCCGATCCCGAAGCGAGCGAGCGGAACCGCTACGCTCGGCGCTGACGGTCGTCCAGTCAGCGGTCGATGCTCCACCAGCTGCGTTTCGCTGTAGTCGATGAAACGGCGCGGCGAGGGGAACTCGGCGGGCTCGTCTTCCGACTCCCATCCTTCCGACCCGCCGCGAGGACGCACGTCGAGCAGCTCGGCGGGGACCTCGCGCAGAAATCGCGAGGGAAGGTTCTCGGTCTGCGCGCCGAAAGCGTGCCGGCGGCGCGCCCGCGTCAAGTAGAGCTCTTCGCGGGCTCGAGTCATGCCGACGTAGCAAAGCCTGCGCTCTTCCTCGAGAGCGTTGTCGTCGGTCAGCGAGCGACGGTGCGGGAACAGGCCTTCCTCCATGCCCACGAGGAAGACGACGGGGAACTCGAGGCCCTTCGAGGTGTGCAAGGTCATCAGCGTGATGCGATCCTTCGCACCGCCGAGGCCGTCCGCATCGGCGACCAGCGCCACTTGTTCGAGAAACTCGGCGAGTGGCCGTCCTTCTGCGTCCGCCTCCTGGGCGACCGTGACGAATTCGCGTAGGTCCTCGAGCCGCGACTCCGCGTCGGCGCCCGCGCGTGCGCGGACCGCGTCGAGATAGCCGGTTCGGCGGAAGATCTCTTCGACGAGCCCGCCGATCGAGCCCGCGGCGTGGCTGTGTAGCTCGGCGAGCAGCGATGCAAATGCTGCGATCCTCCCGCGCGCCACTTCGGAGAGCGAGAAGGGCGGGGAGGAGAAGACCTCGAACAGCGTTCGGCCCTCGTCGCGTGCCGCATCGCGCAGCTTCTCCACCGTCGCGGCGCCGATCCCTCGTGGGGGCACGTTCACGATTCGCGCCAGGCTCCATTCGTCTCGCGGGTTCGCCACGACGCGGAGGTACGCCAGTAGATCCTTGATCTCTTTGCGCGAGTAGAATTTCGTTCCGCCGACCAACGAATACGGGATCCCGGCGCGCAGGCATTCCTCCTCGAAGACCCGCGACTGCGCGTTGGTGCGGTAGAACACCACGAAATCCCCCAGCGCGCGCCGGGGAGCTGCCCGGGCGATCTCCTGCACCACGAACCGCGCTTCGGCGCGCTCGTCCGGCGCGTGATGGAGCACCGGGCGCGTACCGCGAGGATTCGCGGTCCACAGGGTCTTTCCTCTGCGCGCGCGATTGTTGCGGATCACCGCCGCCGCGGCCGCGAGAATGCTCTGGGTGGAGCGGTAGTTCTGTTCGAGGCGGATGACCGTCGCCTTCGCATAGTCACGTTCGAAGTCGAGGATGTTGCGGATGTCGGCGCCGCGCCAACCGTAGATCGATTGGTCTTCGTCGCCGACGGCGAACAGATTGCCGTGCACCGCCGTGAGGGCGCGGAGCCACAGATATTGCGCGCGATTGGTGTCTTGATACTCGTCGACGAGAACGTAGCGAAGCCGCTCGCGGTAGGGGCCGGCGACGCTCGGCGCGCGCTCGAAGAGAGACAGCGCCAGAAGCAGGAGATCTCCGAAGTCCAGGGCGTTGTTGCGACGCAGCGCCTCCTGGTACAGGGCGTAGGCTTGCGCGACGTCGACGCCCTGCGAGGTCGTGGCCGAGGAAAGCATCTCCGCGGGCGTTTGCGCCTCGTTCTTGGCTCGATCGATGCCAGCGAGGAGCGCCGCCGCAGGCAGCGACAGGGATCTTCCTTCGAGCGTCTTGGTCAGTAAGCCGAGCTGGTCGGCGTCGTCGAAGATGGTGAAGCTCGACGTGTAGCCGAGCCCCAGCGCCGCGATGTGCCGGCGCAGCATGCGGCAACAAATCGAATGAAAGGTGCCGACCCCGAATCCGTCCCGGGTCGCCGGGGCGAGGCGAGCCAGCCGCTCGCGCATCTCACGCGCCGCCTTGTTCGTGAAGGTCACGGCGACGACCTCGTCGGCGCGAGCGCGCCCCGCGCCGAGGAGGTGTGCGATACGACGCGTGAGGACTCGAGTCTTCCCGCTGCCCGCGCCTGCGAGTACGAGCAACGCTCCGTCGCCGTGTTCGACGGCGCTTCGCTGCTCGGCGTTCAGCCCCTCACCCGCCACAACCGCCCTCCGACCCGCTCTTCTTTGATCGAATTCGCGACGACCGGCAAGATGCAAAAACGAAGAGGGCTGCGGGTCACCCCACAGCCCTCCGGACTTTGATCGAACTCGCTGCGCGGTTCAGACGGCGATGCGGCTCTCTTCCCCGAGGCTCGCCGACGGCGCTGGCGCCCGTCCGCCGTTCAGGCGCGCCCGCTGGCGCCATTCCTGAAGACCGCGGCGTAGGTAGTCGGCGTTGAGTTCGAGCGTGTGGCAGATGTTCTCGTAGGCGAAGACCCAGGAGTTGTCGGAGGAGAACAACCACTCCTCGGCCTCGGCGAATAGCTCTCGGCCCCTCGTCTCGCGGGCGAAGGCGAACTTCTGATAGCAGTCGACGGCGTCCTCCAGCACGGCGAGCATGAGGCGCTTTTCACCGCGCGAGGCGGAACCCCGTCCGCGAAAATGCGCGAAGAATTGCGACGGAAGTAGCGTGTCCGGTTCGAACAAGCTGACTACAGACTGACGCATTTACATCCTCCCTCGATTACACGACCAGCAGCCCAACCCCGAGTGGATCGCCGCGAAACCCGGGCTCTCCGTGGCGCCAGACGATATCCTCGCCATTTGCGACAAAGCTAATGAAAAACTCTTTCTTGTATTATTAGTCGTGCTTATCGCGGCGCGTCAAAAGCACGCGGAGGGAACGGCGAGGGGGGCTAGACGGCGGTGCCGGGTTGGCACGCTCCGCGGGGCGGCGGGGGGCCAGCCCGCCTCGCCTGAGATTCACCGGCTAGGGGACTGGGACCGCCCGAGGAGGTCCGTCGAAGTCTATTCCGGTCCGAACGGCGAGGGCTACGCGGCCCGCGACCCTGCTGCCAGCGAGCGCTGTTGATCTCTCCAGGTGAGCAGCGAGCGACGGACCTTCACCGGGTTCAAGTTGAACAGCTCGCAGAGGCGGTCGAAGGAGAAGATCGACTCCAATCCCGTCGCCTCGACCCACTCCAGGGTCTCGAGGTAGATCTCACCCTGCTCTCGACCGAGAATGACTTCCTTCCTGAACGTTTCGATGCCGTCGGCGAACACGGTCCAAAGAAGCGAAAGCTCCCCTGACCAATTTGGTTGCTGCTCGGCAAAGAATTGTTCGGGAACGACGAGATCCGGTTCCAGGTTTGCAAATGCCGCCGGGTCGACTGTTTCGGAAAGATCGTCCGCCATCGTTGATTCTCCTGCCGCGGCCCTCTGGGCCATTACCAACTGAAGAATCCGACAGCAATAAATTTGCCAATTCCAGGAGTGGGCAAATTTTGTCTAGTTTTCTTTATGCCGGCAGCTAGTTAGCCAGAGAATGCCGACAACGGAGGTTGGAGAAGAAGGATAGTAAAGTACGACACTTTCCGTCGTCTGGCCAAAAATTGTCGCTCGACGGTCGATCATTCGTCGACCTGACTGGGCTGAGACGAAAACCTCCCACACGCAATCGCAGGGCCTGTCGCTGCCAGTCGGAGAGGGTGTTGCGAGTCTTCGCGACGATGTCTACTGTGCGCGGCGGCTCGGCGGAAGCCTTGCTCGCCCCTTCCGATGCTTTACGAAGACCGCGTCGCGCAGTTTCGCTGGCAGGTACCCGACGAGTTCAACTTTGCCTGGGACGTGATCGACGCCTACGCAGAAGATCGCGGTCGGCTCGCGCTGGTGTGGGAGAACGAGGAGGGCGACGAGGCGCGCTACTCGTTCTGGGACGTCGCTGAACGGAGCCGACGCTTCGCGAACGTGCTGCGCGAGCTCGGGATCGGGCGCGGCGATCCGGTGATGATCATGCTGCCGCGCATCCCGCAATGGCAGATCGCCTTTCTTGGCGCGCTGCGTCTCGGCGCGCTGGTGATCCCTTGTACCGCGCAACTGCGTGCCAAGGACATCGCGTACCGCGCCAATCACAGCGAAGCCAAGGCGATCGTCACCACCGCCGACAACCGCGAAGCCGTCGAGGCCGTCGCTGACACCTGTCCCTCGCTGCGCGTGCGCATCGCGGTGGGCGAGGCGGGGCGGGGGTGGAGCAGCTTCCACGACGGGTTGCGCAGCGCGTCGCCCTTGCTCGATCCGGTACGCACTCGATCGACCGATCCCGCGATCTGCTTCTACACGTCCGGGACCACCAAAGATCCCAAAGCCGTATTGCACTCGCACGCGTACACGCTGGCGCATCGCATCACCGGCGAGACCTGGCTCGACCTTAAGCGGACCGACCTCCACTGGACCACCTCCGATACGGGTTGGGCGAAAGCAGCCTGGGGAGTCCTGTTCGGGCCGTGGAATCTCGGAGTCCCGGTGTTCATGTACAACGGCCGGTTCGAGCCGAAGAAGGAGCTCCAGCTTCTCGAGAAGCATCGGATCACGACTTTCTGCGCTCCGCCGACCGAATACCGGTTGCTCGTGAAGGAGGATCTGACTCGGTACGATTTGAGCAAGCTGCGGCACTGCACGGGCGCCGGTGAGCCGCTCAACCCGGAAGTCATCGAGCAATGGAAGAGCGCATACGGTTTGACCATCCATGATGGCTACGGTCAGACGGAAACGATCTTGCTGGTCGGAAACCTGCAAGGCCTGCCGGTCCGCGCTGGATCTATGGGGCGGCCGTCTCCCGGACACGACGTGCGAGTCATCGACGAAGCCGGGCGGGAAGCGCCGCCGGGGGAGGTTGGTGAAGTGGCGCTACGCGGCCGCACACCGTCCCTCTTTCTTGAGTACTGGAAAAATCCGTCGGAGAGCGCTGCGTGCTGGCGAGGCGATTACTATCTGACGGGAGACCGCGCCTATCGCGACGAGCAAGGTTACTTTTGGTTCGTCGGGCGCGCTGACGACGTCATCATCTCGGCAGGCTACCGCATCGGGCCCTTCGAGGTAGAGAGCGCGCTGCTCACTCATCCGGCCGTGCTCGAGTCGGCCGTAGTCGCAAGCCCGGACGCGGTCCGTGGCAGCATCGTCAAGGCGTTCATCAAGCTCAGGCCCGGCCACGGAGCCTCGAACGATTTGGCAAAGCAAATCCAAGACCACGTGAAGAGCATCACCGCTCCGTACAAGTATCCTCGCGAGATCGAGTTCGTCGACGAGCTTCCCAAGACCGTGAGCGGAAAGATCCGTCGCGTCGAGCTTCGTCAGCGAGAAGAGCGGCGCAAGCCGACGTGACTATCGCCGAAGCTTGCTTGACACATCGGTGAGCGGGACGTAGATTGCGTACAGGGCCGTTCGCGACGCCTTCATTTTCATCTCCTGAGGACTCACTCACTGGTTCGGACGACTTCTCGTTGATCGCGGCTGCAACTCGCGTGATGCGCTTCGTTGTCGTGCCCTCGGATAGGGAGTAGTCGTGCCTTCAAGGAAGGGATTGATGGCGAAACAGTCTCCCTCCCGTAGCGCCACGTCTTCACCCAGCACAAAGCAGCCACCCAGGCGACAAAGCAGCCGCCCGCCACGAAGCAGCCGCCCGCTACGAAGGCCGCGGCCCCGCCGGCGCCGCCCGGTGACCGCAAGCAGGACCCGAAGAAGATCCGCAAGCTCATCGATCTCGGCAAAGAGCGGGGCTACCTCACCTATACGGAAGTCAACGAAGCCGTTCCGCGAGAGGGATCGACACCCGAGGAACTCGACAGCGTGATGTCGATGCTCGGCGACATGGACATCGAAGTGGTCGAATCCATGGAGGAAGAGAGCTTCGTCGCCGAGGCGGAACCCGAAGCCGAGGCCGCTGAGCCTGAAGTCGAGACACCGGAGCCCGAGGAGCGGTCCTTCGGCGACACCTCCGATCCGGTTCGCATGTACCTCCAGGAGATGGGCGGCGTGCCGCTGCTCTCTCGCGAGGAAGAGGTCGCGATCGCCAAGGAGATCGAAGCCGGCAAGCTGCAAGTCGCCGACGAGGTCTTCTCCGTACCGCTCACGCTCCACTACGTCACGACGCTCGCCGAGAAGCTCAAGAGCGGCGAGATCGACGCCCGCCAAGTGCTCTTCGAGGAGGACGACGAGGTCGATTCTCCCGAAAAGGAAGAACGCCGCGTACGAGCGCGTTCCTGAAGGCCGTCGGCCCGCTCCGGCGCTACGCCATGGAGCGCGCAGAAGGCCGCGGCTGGCAAGAGGAGCGCCAAGGAGACCGCCAAGCGGGAGAAGAAGCTCAAAAGCTCTGCAGGACAAGATCAAGGCGGGGCTGGTTGCCCTCGAGCTCGGCGAGCGCCACATCTCGGCGATCGTCGACAAGCTGAAGGAAGCGACCGATCTGATCCGCTCGCACGAGCAGACGGTTCGCGGCTTCGAGACGCGCAGCGGCAAGACCGTCGTCGAGCTGCTGCGGATCGCCGCCAGGATACGGAGCGGCGAGAAGCGCGCCAGCCGCGCGACGGCGACATCGTTCAAGATGCCGCCGAGGAGCTCGCACCGGCTCGCCGAGGTGGTCCGCACGGGGAGAGAAGCGCGTCTCCGAGGTCGAGAGCGAGATCGGCATGTCGCGCGATTCGATGCTCCACTCGCTCGGCGCATCCGCCGCGGCGAGTACAAGGCGCAGGAGGGCAAGCGCCGGCTCATCGAGGCGAACCTCCGTCTCGTCGTGTCGATCGCCAAGCGCTACACCAACCGCGGCCTCGGCTTCCTCGACCTGATCCAGGAAGGCAACATCGGCCTCATGCGCGCGGTCGAGAAGTTCGAGTACCAGCGCGGCTACAAGTTCTCGACCTACGCCACGTGGTGGATCCGCCAGTCGGTCTCGCGCGCCATCGCCGACCAGGCGCGCACCATCCGCATCCCGGTGCACATGATCGAGACCATCAACAAGGTGCTCCGCACGTCGCGCTACCTCGTGCAGCAGCTCGGCCGCGAGCCCACCCCCGACGAGATCGCCGAGCAGATGGAGATGCCGGCCGACAAGATCCGCAAGGTGCTCAAGATCGTGAAGGAGCCGGTCTCGCTCGAGACGCCGATCGGCGACGACGAGGAGAGCTCGCTCGGCGATTTCGTCGAGGATCGCCAGAGCCTCTCGCCGGCCGACGCCGCGATGGCGCTCTCGCTCGAGGAGCAGACGCGCAAGGTGCTCGCGACGCTCACGCCGCGCGAGGAGCAGATCCTGCGCCTGCGCTTCGGCATCGGCGAGAAGTCCGACTACACGCTCGAAGAGGTCGGCCAGCGCTTCGCGGTCACCCGCGAGCGCATCCGGCAGATCGAGGCGAAGGCGCTGCGCAAGCTGCGCAACCCCTCGCGCGTCAAATCCTCGAAGCGTTCGTCCAGAGCTGAAGGCGAGGTTCGGGCCGCCGACTCGGACGGTCTGCCGCGGAGAATCCGCTCAAGCCTGCAAAGGAGGTCCGATGCTCAAAGATTTGGAAAAGGAACTGAAGCGATGGCGCGAGAATCGAGCGCAAAAGCCGGTTGGCGAACCCGCGACGTGTCCGCCCTGCCGACCGCTACCGACCGCCGTACCGTCCGCGTCAACGGCCAAGAAGTCGTCGTCGTGAAGAAGGGCCGCAAGGCTCTCGCCTGATCGGCGCTCTCGCTAGAGATTGAGCTGCTTCGCCACCGCTTCGCGATGAAGCGGTGCCGCCCCGAACGTCACCTCGTTCGCGAGGGCACGACGGTAGTAGAGGTGGATGTCGTGCTCCCAGGTGAAGCCGATGCCGCCGTGGACCTGGATGGCATCGCTGGTGACGCTCTTGCCCATCTCGCTCGCGTACGCCTTGGCCATCGCCACGGCCGCCGCGCATTCGGCGGCGTTCGTGCGCGTCGACCGCCCACGCCGCGTAGTAGGCGAGCGAGCGGGCGTTCTCGACGGCGACCATCATGTCGACGCATTTGTGCTTGACGGCCTGAAAGCTGCCGATCGGCTGGCCGAACTGCGTGCGCTCTCGCGCGTAGGCGACCGAGAGCTCCAGAGCGCGCTGCGCCGACGCCGACCGTCTCGACGCGATAGCGCCGCGGTGCCGACTCGCAGGGCGCGGGCGAGAATCGGCCAGCCGTGCCGTGAAGCCGTCCGAGCACGCGTTCGGCGGGCACCGACACGCCGTCGAAGGAGACGCGGCAGAGCCGCCGCGTCTTGTCGATCGTCGGCAGCGGCGCGACCGACAGGCCCGGCGCGCCGCGTTCGACGAGGAAGAGCGTGATGCCGCGCTCGCGGCTGCTTGTTCGCCCGCGCGGTACGTGCGGCGACGACGAACCAGTCGGCGACCAGCGCGTCGAAGACGAAGCAGCTTCTCGCCGTGCGAGCACGAACTCGCCGCCCGCGCGCTTGGCCGTCGAGCTCGGACGTCGCCGGGTCGTCGCCGCCGGCCTCCTCGTGCCAAGCGAGCGTCAGAATCAGCGAGCCGTCGGCGACGCGCGGCAGTAAGCTCCTTCTTCTGCGCGGAGGTTCCGCCACCCGCGATCGCGACCGCGCCGAGCATCGCGCTCGCGAGGAACGGCCCGGGACAGCAGCGTCTTGCCCATCTCCTCGAGGATGACCGTCGCGTCGAGAAAGCTGCCGCCCATGCCGCCGAAGCTTGCGCGGGAATGAGCAACCCGAGCCAGCCCGATCTCGGCGAGCTTCTTCCAGAGCTCGTCCGAGTGCGCCGTCTCGTCCTCCATCATCTTGCGCACCAACGTCGGTCGGGCACTGCGACGTCGAGAAACTTGCGTGCGCTCTCGCGCAGCATCTCCTGCTCTTCGCTGAATCCGAAGTTCATGCGCCGTCCTCGGGCTCGGCCCGCATCGACCGATCCGGCGTGTAGACGCGTCAAGCTGCGGTACCGGCGATGCCGCTGGAAGATTGCGCGCGCGCGTGCGCGCTCTACGCGAGCCGCGGTTCATGGGCGTATCAGTCGAGGCACGCTCGCCCCCGACCGCATGAAGCTCAGCCAGCTCTCGCGCCGACCCTCAAGGAAGACCCGGCCGAGGCCGAGGTGGTGAGCCACAAGCTGCTCGTGCGCGCGGGCATGATCCGCCAGGTCGCGCGCGGCATCTACGATTTCCTGCCGCTCGGTCTGCGCGCCGTGCGCCGGGTCGAGGCGATCGTGCGCGAGGAGATGAACCGCGCCGGCGCCCAGGAGATCCTCATGCCGGCGGTGTGCCCGGCCGAGCTCTGGCAGGAGAGCGGACGCTGGCAGAGGTACGGCCCCGAGCTGCTGCGCTTCAAGGATCGCCACGATCGCGACTTCTGCTTCGGACCGACGCACGAGGAGGTGGTCACCGACATCGTCCGGCGCGAGGTGCGCTCGTATCGCCAGCTGCCGCTCAACCTCTATCAGATCCAAGTCAAGTTCCGCGACGAGGTGCGGCCGCGCTTCGGCCTCATGCGCGGCCGCGAGTTCCTCATGAAGGACGGCTACTCGTTTCACACCTCCGAGGAGGATTGCCGGCGCGAGTACGAGAACATGTTCCAGGCCTACTCGCGCATCTTCGACGCGCTGCGGCCTCGAGTTTCGCCCGTCGAGGCGGACACGGGGGCGATCGGCGGCTCGCGATCGCACGAGTTCCAGGTGCTCGCCGATTCGGGCGAGGACGCGATCGCCAGTTGCCACCGCTGCGGCTACGCGGCCAACGTCGAGCTCGCCGCGGGCCGCGCCGAGCCTTCGACGCCGGCTCCGAGCCGCGCCCTCGAGCAGGTGTCGACGCCCGATCGACGCACGGTCGAGGAGGTGAGCGCGTTTCTCGGCGTGCCGGCCGAGCGATTCGTGAAGACCCTCGTCTACGTCACCGACGCGGGTGAACCGATCGTCGCGCTCGTGCGCGGCGATCGCTCGCTCTCCGAAGCCAAGCTCAAGAACACGGTCGGGGCCGGCGCCGTGACGCTAGCCGACGAGCGCACGGTCGAGCGGGTGACGGGCGCACCGATCGGTTTCGCCGGGCCGGTCGGCTTGCGGGCGCGCATCGTATGCGACGAGCAGCTTCGCGGAATCCGCGATGCGGTCACCGGCGCCAACCAGGTGGACCGACACTTCGTCGGCTTCGATCTCGAGCGCGACGGGTCGCCCGTCGAATTCGCCGATCTCGTGGCGGTGACAGGCGGCGATCGGTGCGGGCGATGCGGCGAGGGTCGCTTCGAGGTCCGGCGCGGCATCGAGGTGGGGCAGGTGTTCTATCTCGGCCGCCGGTACAGCGACGCGATGCGCGCGACGTTTCTCGATGCCGCCGGGGCAGAGCAGGCGATCGAGATGGGAACGTACGGCATCGGCATCACCCGTACGGTGGCCGCCGCAATCGAGCAGAACCACGATGCCAACGGCATCGTCTGGCCGATGCCGCTGGCACCGTTCTCGGCGATCGTCGTGCCGGTGAACCGAGCGGAGGAGGCGGTCTGGTCGACGGCCGAGCGAGTCTACGACGAGCTGCGCGGCCGAGGGATCGACGCGCTGATCGACGATCGCGACGAGCGCCCTGGCGTGAAGTTCAAAGATGCCGATCTGATCGGCATTCCGCTTCGCGTCACGGTCGGCGCGAAGGCGCTCGCGCGCGGCAACGTCGAGCTCAAGGCCCGGCGCGCCGACAAGGCGGTGGAGATTCCCGTGGCCGAGGCGGCGGCGCGCGTCGCCGACGAGGTCGGGAAGCCGTCGTGAGCTTGAGCTGGCCGTTCAGCGGCTTGCGGCAGGGCGGGGCCAAGAGCCGATTGATCTTCGCCCTCGACGTGGGCTCGCTGCGTGAAGCCGAGCAACTCGTGCGCTCGCTGGTCCGCGAGGTCGGCCTCTTCAAGATCGGCAAGCAGCTCTTCGTGCACGCCGGTCCGCCTGTGGTGCGCATGGTCCGCGAGAAGGGCGGCGAGGTCTTCCTGGACCTGAAGTTTCACGACATCCCCCGCACCGTGGCCAAAGCCGCGGCGGAGGCGACACGAATGGGCGTGCGCATGTTCGACCTTCATGCGTCGGGGAGCCTGGCGATGATGCAACAGACGGTCACGGAGGTGAACCGCATCTGCCGTAACGAGCAGCTCCGTCGGCCGAAGATCCTCGCCGTCACGGTGCTGACGAGCCTGACGCGCGACGATCTTCGCCGCCTCGGCGTACAGGCCGGGGTGGAGAGCCAGGTCGTGCGGCTCGCCAAGCTGGCGCGCGAGGCGTCGATGGACGGCGTAGTCGCCTCGCCTCTCGAGATCGCTCGCATCCGCAAGGAGTGCGGTCGGGGGTTCCTGATCGTCACGCCGGGTGTGCGCGGCGTGAAAAGCGCCTGGGACGATCAGAAGCGCGTGCTCAGCCCCGAGCGCGCGATCGCGGCGGGAGCGGACTACATCGTCGTCGGCAAGCCGATCCGCGACGCCAAGGATCCGCCGACGGCGGCCCGCGAAATCGTGATGGAGATGGAACGGGGCGGGGCGGGGTTGCGCGCGAAGGCTCGGGGCGAGGACTAGTCCGACGATTCGACGGCTCCGCCCCGGCGTTCACGGCGTCGGGGAGGGCGTCGCCGCGGGCGTTGCCTCGGAAGAAGGAGTCTCGGTCGGGCCCGGTGTCGGCGTGTTCCCTCCGGAGCAAACGTCGGGGTTTCCCCCTCCGAGGATCTTCACGGTATCCGCGTCGAGCGCGGAGGAACTGCCGAGTCCTTCACGATCGCCGGACGCCTCGATCAACTGGCCGGCGGCGAGAGCGTTGAAGCTCGTCGGCGTGCCGTTCGTGTCCTTGACCACGGTGTCGCCGAGCTTGACCACGCGCGTGTCGGCGGTCTCGGCGGAGAAGGCGCACACGGTGAGGCTACCGTCGCGCGTGCTCGGCACGCTGCGGATCACGCCGCGAAACGTCTCGGAGACGTTCGCGGGCCGCGCGCCCGTGCAGTCGAATGCGACGTCTTCGAGGGTCAGCACGGAGTCGTTGCTGATATCTGGAAGAATGATTTCCCCCTGGCATCGGTCGCGGCTGAAGACCACCGTGACGTTGCCGGTCGGCGAGCCGCCGAGCGCGAAGCCGCCCGTGTCGTCGGTGATGTCAGTGACCCCGGACGTGCGCACGCCAGTCGCGCGAACCTGCACGCCGCCGAGACCCGTTGCCGCGAATGCCTGCCGGACGAACCCGCCTAGCTCCGTGCCTAGCCGGGCGAGCCAGCCGCGGCGCTCCCGTTCTACGGCCGTCGTCGCTGCGCTCGAAACGTTGCCTTGGATCACGCTCGAGGAGCCACCGCCTCCGCCATTACTGGCGTCCCCGCTCCCGCCCCCGCCGCCCCCCCCACAGGCGACGGCGATCCCCACGAGCACGGCAACCGCAACGGCTACCTTGATCTGCGCCTCGCGTTTCATGCATCCCCTCCTTCGCCGATGAGCCCGAACGGCCCCGTCGACTTTCCCGGCATCCCATGACCTCGGCCGCGGCGACCGGGCTCACCGTGGACGCGCCTCGGCCCGCGACAGCATGCGAAACGACTGCCTACGTCGCGAGCCGCGCGTGCGTGAGGCAAGGAAGCTCCTGTCGCACGCGGCGCAGGTATTCTAGATCGATCTCCGCAAAAATCACGCTCTCGCCTTCGCTCGCCCGCGCCACCACGGCTCCCCAGGGATCGACGATCATCGAGCCGCCGTAGTCGCGGTGGCCGTTTGGGCTCCGCCCGTACTGATCGGGTGCGATGACGTAGCACTGGTTTTCGATGGCCCGCGCGCGGACCAGCGGCTCCCAATGCGCCGCTCCCGTCGGAAACGTGAACGCCGACGGGATGGAAAGGATTTCGGCGCCGGCCTTGACCAACCGCCGGTAGAGCTCGGGAAACCGCAAATCGTAGCAGACGGAGAGGCCGATCGTCCCGAAAGCGGTGCGCGCCACCACCACGTCGCTGCCGGGCTTGCGCGCCTCGGACTCCCGCGCCGACACTTGTCCCGGGATCTCGACGTCGAAGAGGTGGATCTTGCGGTATTTGGCCACGACCTCACCGTTCGGCGCGAACAGCAATGCCGTGTTGAAACAGCGGCGATCGCCTTCGATGCGCTCGGTGAGAGATCCCGCTTGCAGATGGATCGATAGCGCGCGCGCGAGCGCGCCCATCCGCTCACTTGTCGGACCCGGCACCGATTCGGCGAATTCGCCTTCCGTGCCCCGCGGGCCACGCCAGTTGAAGACTTCCGGCAGCACGACGAGCGCCGCTCCTCGCTTGGCGGCAATGCGGACCAGCGCTTCGGCACGATCGAGATTGGCCTCCTTGTCCGGGCCGGAAGACATCTGAATTGCGGCGGCACGCAGCATCGACGAATGCCCTTTCGGCGCTTCATAACAGCGGATTGCAGAGCGCCCGGCAAGCGCGATCAGCGGCGAACGAGCTCGAGGATCTCTTCGTGGAGGAGCCCGTTGGAGGCGACCAGGCCGGCGCGCATGGGATTGGGCCGATTGTAGCGCAGCGGCTCGCCGGCCAGATCGGTCACGCGGCCTCCGGCACATTCGACCACGCAGGCGGACGAACAGATGTCCCACTCGTTCTTCGGCGTCAGCGAGAACGTCGCGTCTCCTCGGCCCGCGGCGATGCACGCAAGCTTGTACGCCACAGAGCCGCAAGCCTCGATGCGAAACCGCCCGCGAAAGCGATCCCACTCGCCGCGCTCCGTTTCCGAGCGGCTTGCGAGCAGCACGGCGCGCCGGAGCTCGAAAACCTCGCTGACGCGAATCGCCCCGCCGTTGCAGCTCGCGCCGATTCCGCGAGCCGCGGCGAACAGCTCTTCCCGGATCGGGTTGTACGTCACGCCGACGATCGGAACGCCGTCGTCGACCAGCGCGACGCAGACGGCGAGCTCGGGAATCGTCTGCACGAACTCCTTCGTGCCGTCGATGGGGTCGACGATCCACACCCTTCGCTTGGCGAGCCGCTCGGCGGTATCGCGCGATTCCTCCGAAAGCCAGCCGTCATCCGGGAACTCCTCGGCGATCGCCCTCCGCAGCGCCTCGTTGGCGCGCGTGTCCGCGGCGGTGAGGGGACTGTCGCCGCGGTCGCCTTTTTCGACCACGGCGAGGCCGGTCCCGTAAAGCGAGCGAACGATGGCGCCGGCTTTGCGAGCGGCCTCGATCGCGAGATCGAGCTCCCTCACGGCGCTTTCTGCAGCACCTTGCGGTACTCGACCGCGAGCGACTCGAGGATCTCTTCGCGCCGGTCGTAGAGCCGCTTTGGCTTCAGTGCCGGCCGCGTGGAGAGCGCGTAGGCCGTGAGGATCGGCAGCGCGATGGTCGTATCCGCATAGCACACCACCGAATCCGGCAGCTTATCCGGATCGACCTTGCCCCAGGACACCGCCTCGCCCGGCGTGGCGCCGGACAGTCCGCCGGTGTCGGGTCGCGCGTCGGTGATCTGCAGGAAGTAGTCGTGACCTCGCTCGGCGATGCCGAGCACCTCCTGGATCTGCGGCTCGGTCTGCAGCACGAAGTTCTTCGGCGAGCCGCCGCCGAGCAGCACCACGCCGCTGCGATGGCCGCGGCGCTTGGTATCGAAGACGATCGCGGCGGTCTCGTTGACGTCGACGTTCGGGTCGAGAAGCAGGCGGTTTCCTGTGAGAGCCAGGGCGGCGACGTTCATGCCGATCGAGCTGTCACCCGGGGAAGAGGTATAGATCGGCACGCCGTGCTCGTACGCCGCCGACAACAGCGACTTCCGTCCCTGGCGCAGCACCCGCTCGCGCTCGCTCACGTAGCGCCCGACGCGATGGTGGAACTCCGCGGTGCCCATCGACCGCTGAAACTCGGGGGCGGAGATGACTTCGCGGAAGAACGCGTCGGTCTCCAGCAAGACGCGGTAGTCGAAGAAAATGTCGTAGATGCGAACGACTCCCTCCTCGCGGAGCTCCACGTCGTTCGCCTGCCACGTCCCCTGATGGAGATCGAGGCCGATGCCGAAGTGGGTGTCGTGGTAGAGGTTCGCACCGGTCGATACGATCCAATCGACGAAGCCGGCTTCGATCAACGGGATCAGCGCCGACATGCCGAGCCCGGCGGGAGTCAGCGCACCGGTGAGGCTCATGCCGACCGTGACGTCGTCGGCGAGCATCTTGCGAGCAAAGAGCTGGCACGCCTCGCGAAGCCGTGCGCCGTTGTAGGCGAGCAGCGTACCGTCGACGAGATCGACGAGCGACATGCCGGCGGTGATCCGCTTGGGCTCGATCTTCGGTCGTTTGAGATGTCGGCTCTTCGGTTCCACCGCGCGCCCTCCGCGAGGGGTGACGGAGCGTAACAAAAGCGCGCGGGGCAGGCGAGTATCCCGAGCTTCGGGTTTGCGTTATAGGCGCCCGTGGTGAGACGCACCCTGCTCGTCTTCTTTGCGACCGGCGCCTACCTCGGCTACGCGCCGGTCGCGTCGGGGACCTTCGGGACGCTCGCAGGCGTGGCTCTGTACCCCGCGTTCGAGGCCCTCCGACAGCGATCGCTCGCCCTCTATCTCGTGACGTTCTGCGGCCTGATCGCGGCGGCGATCGTCCTCGCCGGCGAAGCGGAGGCCCTCTTCGGCGAACGGGACAGCGGCAAGATCACCATCGACGAAGTCGCCGGCTACATCGCCGCGACGCTCTTCGTGCCCCCGTCGCTCGTCGCGATCGTCGCAAGCTTCCTGCTGTTCCGCGCCTTCGACGTCGTGAAGGTTTGGCCGGCGAGCTACTTCGACCGCGAGGTTCATGGCGGCCCTGGGGTGGTCCTCGACGACGTGATTTCGGGCTTCTACGCCAATCTCACGCTTCGAGTGCTCGCCCGGCTCGGCGGCGTCACGTTGTAGACCTCTCGCGTCACTTCCGGAAAGCCTGACCCCGCGCGCGCAGATAGCGCTCGACGGAAGGCGGCAGCCACTCCGGCGCGGACTCGCCGCGCGCCAGGCGCTCACGCACGGCGGTGGACGAAACTTCGCGAACGGTGGGATCGAGATCGATCCACTCGATGCGGTGGGCAAACGCGCGCGCCGGAGGCTCCTCGAGGAGCCGCTCCAGGGCGGATTGGTCGAGCTCTCCGCGCGCGGCGACGAGTAGCCCGGCGCGCTCGAACAGCGAGCGAAGCGCCCGCTCGCGATCGACGTAGTAGCGGCCGTCGAAGATTTGCGCGACCTTGTCCATGCCGATCACGAATGCCAATCGCTCCAGCCCGGGGAGCGCGCCGCGCAATGCCTCCGCCTGCTCGGCGTAAAGGCCTCGATTGACCAGAACCACGCCGAAGCCCGACTCCCGCGCGATCTCGACGAGGAGTTGAATCCGCTCCTCGAGAGCGAGGCCCGATTCGGGCTTGTCGAGCGTCACGGTGCCGACGGAGAACAGCACGGCCTCGAAACCTCGCGCCCGCGCGCTCTCGGCGAGCGTGATGTGGGCGCGGGTGGGCGGATTGTAAGCGCCGGGAAGCACCGCGAGCGAGCGCGGCGGCTCCAGGGGCGTCAGCAAGCGTGCAGCCGGCTCGGAGCGCGCGGCGACCTCTGCGATCGTGGCTCGCCAGCGCGCGGCCGCCGAGTCAGCGACGGACATCGGCGAGGCTCCGCCGTGGCTCCCGGTAGGGGCGCGGCCTGCTCTGCATGCCGATGGAATCTCCGGGCGGCGTTGCCTTGTCAATCGCCGAGGCTGGCTTGCCAGCCTGCAAGCGTGCCCCTAAGATCGGTATGGGGGAGTCGTGATCGAAAAGGCCATCATCCTTTCCACGGGCGACGAGCTCACTTCCGGCCTCACCGTAGACACGAACTCCAATTTTCTCGCCGACAAGCTGTTCGAGATCGGAGTCGACCTCGTGGCGGTGATCACCGTCGGCGACGACGCCGAGCGGATTCGCTGGGCGTTCACCAGCGGGCTCGATCGCGCCGACCTGGTGATCGCCACCGGCGGCCTCGGACCGACCGCCGACGATCTCACCACCGAGACGGTCGCAGCGGTGCTCGGCCGCAAGGTGTTCTTCGACGAGGCATCCGCCGAGCACATTCGCGCGCTGTTTCGCTCCATCGGCCGAACGATGCCCGAGAACAACCTGCGACAGGCGAATTTCCCCGAAGGGGCGGTGATTCTGGCGAATCCACTCGGTACGGCGCCGGGGTACCGGGTCGAGGTCGACTGGCACGGCCGACGACGCTTCATCGTCGTCATGCCTGGCGTACCGCGCGAGATGAAGCCGATGATGGAGAATACCGTGCTGCCGTGGATCCGCAGCCTCGACGAGAGCGGACGGATCTATCGCAGTCGCAGCTTCCAGACGTTCGGGGCGAGCGAGTCGGCGCTCGACGAAATGATGAAGGGGGCGATCGCGCCCGACGAAGGTCGATTGTCGTTCCGCGCGGCCTTTCCGCAGATCAGCGTGCGCGTCACGGCGCACGGCGTGCCCGGCGAAGTCGACGAGACGCTAGCGCGCCTCGGCGAGAAGGCGCGCGCCCGGATCGGCGACTACGTGTTCGGCGAAGGCGCCGCGACGATGGAAGGGGTGGTCACGGATCTGCTGCGCGCGCGCGGCTGGACGCTGGCCACGGCGGAATCGATGACCGGCGGATTGGTCGCCGAACGGGTGACCAACGTACCCGGCAGCTCGCAGGTGTTCGCCGGCTCGTTCGTCGCGTACACGCTCGCGGCGAAGCAGTCGATGCTCGGCGTGCGCCGCGAGACGCTCGAGCGTCAACGGGGCGGTGAGCGAGGAGACCGCCAAGGAGATGGCTGCCGGCGCGCGCGACGCCAGTGGTGCCGACGTCGCCGTCTCGGTCACCGGGGTCGCCGGCCCGGACGGAGGCACGCCGGAGACGCCGATCGGGACAGCGTTCATCGGTTTCGCCGCCGAAGGTGATCTCGGTCGCCCGCAAGTACCAGCTCTGGGGCACGCGCGATTGGATTCGCCTGCTCGCCTCGCAGATCGCCCTCGACTGGGTTCGACGCCACGCGCTCGGGCGCCGCCCGGAAGAATCCTTGCTGATTCGCAAGTAGCGCGATCCCCAATCGAGCATCGCGATGATCCGCGCCTTCCTCGCCATCCGCCCGACCCAGGAGGTGATCGCGAGCCTTCTCGACGGCACAGACGGAGCTCGACGAGGCGGGGGCGGACGTGCGTTGGGTCTCGGCGGAGGCCGTGCACCTGACGATTCAGTTTCTCGGCGACGTCCGGGAGAGCGAGGTGCCGCAGATCGAGAGCGGCCTCGCGGAGCAGCTCGGCGCTCTCCCTCCCTTCGAGATCGAATGCCGTGGCCTCGGTATGTTTCCCAATCAGAAGCGACCGCGTGTCGTGTGGGTCGGTCTTCACGGCGACGGCATCCAACGAGTCGCCGACGCGGCCGAAACGGTGCTGTCGCCGCTCGGCTTCCCTCCCGGAGGAACGGGACCTCACGCCGCACATCACGATCGGCCGCGTGCGCTCGGCCCGCGGCGCCGAAGCGCTGGTCCGAGCGCTCAAGGGGAGCGGCGACCGGGTCTTCGGCAGCTGTCGCATCGAAGAGGTCGTCCTCTATCGCAGTCAGTTGCGCTCCGACGGCGCGGTGTACACGCCACTCGTTGCCATCCCGCTGCGTGGCGCTTGAAACGGTACCGTTTCTTTCCGTGCGGGCGGTCTCGCCGCACTTTCGGCGGCGACCCGTTCTCCCTATAATCGGTGCCGAACGTCGAGCAGGGCCGAATGGAGCGAAACATGACCACGGATTCGAATCGCGAGCGTGCATTGGACTTGGCCGTCAGCCAGATCGAGAAATCCTTCGGCAAGGGCTCGATCATGAAGCTCGGCGCCGATGCCCTCATCCGTGACGTCTCCACGGTCTCGACCGGCAGCCTCGGGCTAGACATCGCACTCGGGGTGGGCGGCATGCCGCGCGGCCGCGTCGTCGAGATCTACGGACCGGAAGCCTCCGGAAAGACGACGCTGGCGCTGCAGCTCGTCGCCGAAGCGCAGAAGAAGGGTGGGGTCTGCGCGTTCATCGACGCGGAGCACGCGCTCGACGTGGTCTACGCTCGCAAGCTCGGCGTGCGCACCGAGGACCTCTACATCTCCCAGCCCGATCACGGCGAGCAGGCGCTCGAGATCGCCGAGACGCTGGTGCGCACGGCGGCGATCGACGTGCTGGTGGTCGACTCGGTGGCGGCGCTCGTGCCGCGCGCGGAGCTCGAGGGCGAAATGGGCGATCCGCAGATGGGCCTGCAGGCCCGGCTGATGTCGCAGGCGCTGCGCAAGCTGACCGCGGCGATCGCCAGGTCGCAGACGATCGTCGTGTTCATCAACCAGATCCGCATGAAGATCGGCGTCATGTTCGGCAATCCCGAGACCACCACCGGGGGCAACGCGCTCAAGTTCTATTCTTCGGTTCGGCTCGACATCCGCCGCATCGGCAACATCAAGGAAGGCGAGAGCGTGGTGGGCAGCCGGACCAAGGTGCGGGTGGTGAAGAACAAGGTGGCGCCGCCCTTCAAGGAGGCGGAATTCGACATCATTTACGGCCAGGGCATCTCCCGCGACGGCGAGATCGTCGACCTCGGGGCCGAGTGCGGCGTGATCGAGAAGAGCGGGGCATGGTATTCTTTCGAGGGGGAGCGAATCGGACAAGGACGTGAAAATACCAAGGAGTATCTTCGTGACCACGCCGAAGTCGCGCGGTCGATCGAAGCGAAGGTCCGTGAGAAGAACGGCCTGACGGCGCCGGAGCTGGCGAAACCGGCGATGGCCGAGGTCGGTGAGGAAGCGAAGCCCAGGCGGGGACGCTAAAGGAGGGGCAGAGTGGACTTGAACGGGATCCTTCACGAGGCCATCGTTCGCGGCGCGTCGGATGTGCACCTGAAGGTCGGCTTGCAGCCGACGATCCGAATCCACGGCATCCTCTACCCGCTCGACGAGCTCTCGCCCATCACTCGCGAGGACATGGCCGCGATGCTCGACGTACTGCTCGACGACCATCACCGTGAGCGCTTCCGCAGCCGGATGCAGGTCGACCTGGCGTATCAGACGACCGAGGCGACACGCTTCCGTGTCAACGTCTTCCTGCAGAGGGGTGAGCCGTCGGTGGCGATGCGCGCGATCCCGGCGCGCATCCGTACGGTCGAGGAGCTCCACCTGCCGACGATCGTCAACAAGCTCGCGCTCGAAAATCGCGGCTTGATCCTCGTCACCGGCACCACCGGAAGCGGCAAGTCGACGACCCTCGCCGCGATGGTCGGGCACATCAACGAGAACTGCTCGAACCACATCATCACCGTCGAGGACCCGATCGAATACACGCACGAGGACATTCGCTCGATCGTCTCGCAGCGGGAGCTCGGCTACGACGTCACGAGCTTCGCGGACGGCCTCAAGGCCGCGCTGCGCCAGGACCCCGACGTGATCCTGGTCGGCGAGATGCGCGACCTCGAGACCATCGAGACCGCGATTCTGGCGGCCGAGACCGGCCACCTCGTGCTGTCGACGCTGCACACCCTGGACGCGACGGAGACCATCACCCGTATCGTCTCTAACTTTCCCGAGCACCAGCGCGAGCAGATCCGGCTGATCCTCGCCAACATCATCCGCGGCATCCTCAGCCAGCGCCTCATGCCGCGCGCCGACGGCCAGGGCATGGTGCCCGCGGTCGAGGTCATGGTGTCGACCGCGCGCATCCGCGAGTGCATCGCGATCAAGGAGAAGACCTCCGAGGTCCGCGACGCCATCGCTGTCGGTCACTCGAGCTACGGCATGCAGACCTTCGATCAGTCGCTGATGGCGCTCTACCGCCGTGGCCTCATCACCTACGAGGAGGCGCTCGCGCAGTCTTCCAATCCGGACGACTTCGCGCTCAAGGTGCGCGGCATCGCCTCCACCAGTGACCGACGGTGGGAAGACTTCGAGCGCACGCCGCAGGATGAAGAGGCCGAAGAGCCCGAGCGGCTCAAGATCGACCGGTTCTAGTCGTACCGTGGCCGGTCGTTCCCGCGCTCGCGGGCAACGACGTGTGCACGCCGCGCTCGATCGCGAGCAGGCGATGGACCTGGCCTTCCGGCTGCTCGCGCGTCGGGCGCGCAGCGAATCGGAGATCGTCTCGGCGCTCGACCACGCCGGCGCGTCGCGCAGGCTCGTGCCGGTAGTGCTCGGGCGGCTTCGCGCGCTCGGCTACGTGGACGATCGCAAGCTCGCCGCGGAATACGTCGAGCGTGGCAAGGAACGAGGATTCGGATCGCTGCGCATCCAGGATCAGCTCCGCAAGCTGGAGGTCGACGAGCGAATCGTCGAGCGCGCGGCCCTCGACGGACGGGAAGAGCGCACGCTGGCTCGCCGGCTTCTCGCCGAGCGCTTCGGCACGAGCGGACCTGCAGACCTTCGCGCCGCGGCGCGCGCCGCGCGCTTTCTCGCCGGCCGGGGCTTTGCCGCGGAGGTGATCGACAGCCTCTTCGATTCATGGGAATAGGAAAGGCTTCATGACGGGCAACCAGGTCCGCGACAGCTTCCTTCATTTCTTCCGCAGCCGCGGCCACGACATCGTGCCGAGCGCCTCGCTCGTGCCGCCCGGCGATCCCACGCTGCTCTTCACGAACGCCGGCATGGTGCAGTTCAAGCAGGTGTTCCTCGGCGCGGAGAAGCGCAGCAACCCGCGCGCGGCGAACTCGCAGAAGTGCTTGCGCATCAGCGGCAAGCACAACGACCTCGAAGAAGTGGGTCGCGACACCTATCACCACACGTTCTTCGAAATGCTCGGCAACTGGTCGTTCGGCGACTACTACAAGAAGGAGGCGATCGGCTGGGCGTGGGAGCTGCTGACGGACGGTCTGGAAGCTTCGGAAGGACAGACCTCTGGGTGACCGTCTACAAGACGGACGACGAAGCCGAGGAGTGGTGGCGCAAGACCACGGACATCGGCCGCGACCGCATCCTGCGCTTCGGCGAAAAGGACAACTTCTGGGAGATGGGCGAGACCGGGCCGTGCGGCCCGTGCTCGGAGATCCACATCGATCGCGGCCCGGGCAGCTGCGACCGTGGTCAGGCGCCGGGGCACGTCTGCGCGGTGAACGGTGGCTGTGCGCGGTTCATCGAGCTGTGGAACCTGGTGTTCATCCAGTACAACCGCGATGAGCGGGGCAAGCTCGAGGAACTGCCGGCCAAGCACGTCGACACCGGCATGGGTCTCGAGCGCGTCACGGCCGTTCTGCAAGGGGTGCTCAGCAACTACGACGCCGATCTCTTGCGGGACGTGATCGCCTTCACCGAAGGCCTCTGCGGCCACCGCTACGGCGCCGGCGGCGAGGTCGACGTCTCGTTCCGGGTCATCGCCGACCACGGCCGAGCGCTCTCGTTCATGATCGCCGACGGCGTACGTCCTTCCAACGAAGGTCGAGGATACGTGCTGCGGCGGATCCTGCGGCGCGCCGCGCGTCACGGCAAGAACCTCGGGTTTGCCGGGCCATTCCTGGCTCGAGTCGCGGGGGCGGTGGTCGACGGCTTCGGCGCGGCGTACGCGGAGCTGCGTTCCCAGCACCGCGAGATCGAGGAGGTGATCGGCGCCGAAGAAGCCCGCTTTGCCGAGACGCTCGGCCGCGGCGGGGCGATTCTCGAGGAGGAGGTGCGCGCGCTGCGAGCGAGCGGCGCTCGTACGCTGTCGGGCGAATCCGCCTTCAAACTCTACGACACTTACGGACTGCCGCTCGATCTGACCGAGGACCTCCTCAAGGCCGACGGCATCCAAGTCGATCGCGCGGGTTTCGAGCAGGCGATGGCCGAGCAGCGCGCGCGGGCCCGCGAGGCGCAGAAGGCATCCACCCGCGGCGGCGCGAGCGTGCCGCAGCTCGGCGCTCGGGGTGCGCTGTCGAGCCGCTTCGTCGGGGATTTCGTCTACACGGCGGAGTCCGAAGTGCTCGCCGTGTTCGCCGGCGACGCCGAGGTCGACGAGGCGCGCGAAGGTTCCGATGCAACGCTGGTCGTTGCCGAGACTCCCTTCTATGCCGAATCGGGCGGCCAGGTCGGCGACCGCGGGGTGATCGAAAGCGCAGGGGGGGACCGTTTCGAGGTCGCGGATACGCAAAAGGAGCCGCGTACATTGGCAGGGTGGCGAAGCCGAGGTGATCCTCCACAGGGGGAAGGTCACGCGCGGCGTGCTCCGCCGCGGCGCCCGGGTGCGGCTGGCGATCGACCGCGAGCGACGCGACGCCACGCGGCTCAACCACTCCGTGACCCACCTCCTGCACGCCGTGCTCCGCCAGCGCCTCGGCACGCAAGTCCGCCAGGCGGGCTCGCTGGTCGCGCCCGAACGATTGCGGTTCGATTTCACCTTTCAGGGACCCATCGCACCCGAGCGCCTTCTCGAGATCGAGGACGAGGTCAACGGGCTCATCCGCGGCAACGCACCGGTGACCAGCGAGGAGCTACCCTACGACGAGGCGATCCGTCGCGGCGCCCTGGCCTTCTTCGGCGACAAGTACGGCGACGTGGTTCGTGTGGTGCGCATGGGCGACGCCTCCACCGAGCTCTGTGGCGGCACGCACGTCCGTCGGACCGGTGACATCGGTCTTTTCAAACTGCGCGGCGAGTCGGGCGTAGCCGCCGGAGTACGCCGCGTCGAGGCGCTCACCGGCGAGGGCGCGCTCGGCTGGATCCACGGCCGGGAGCAGGTGTTGCGCGAGATCGGCGAGATCCTCAAAGGGCCCGAGGAGGCTTCCGTGGAGCGGCTCGAGCGGCTGCTCGCGGAGCGCAAGGAGCTCGAGCACCGCCTGCAGGAGATCCAGTCGAAGCTCGCCGGCAGCCAAAGCGCCGACCTCGCGTCACGCGCCCGGCGCGTCAACGGTGTCGCCGTGCTCGCGGCGCGCGTCGAGAACGTCGACGATCGCGGGCTGCGGGAGATGGCGGATCAGTTGCGGAGCCGACTGGGCTCCGGGATCGTCGTGCTCGGCACGCAGCGTGGCGAGAAGGCGGTGCTGCTCGCCGCGGTGACCAGGGACTTGGTGGCTCGCTACGCCGCGGGCAAGATCATCCGAGAGATCGCGCCCATCGTCGGCGGTGGCGGTGGCGGTTCGCCGGAGCTCGCCCAAGCCGGCGGGCCCGATCCGTCGCGGCTGGACGCGGCTCTCGACAAGGTCTACGAGGTGGTGCGTTGAACGACCAGGGCGCGACCGAGCTCAGCTTCGAAGACCAGCGGCTCGTCCATCAAGTCGCCGGCCAGCAGGACGAGCATCTGCGCAACCTCGAGCGATTGCTCGGCGTTCGCATCGGGTCCTCGCCGGGAGGCATCCACATCCAGGGCGACGCGGTGCAGCGCGAGCTCGCCGGCCGCGTGGTGAAACAGCTCTACGGGCTCCTCGAGAAGGGCTACCCGGTCTATCCGAGCGACGTCGACTACGCGGTGCGCATCCTTTCGAGCGATCGCGGCGCAAACCTGCGCGACATCTTTCTCGACACCATCTACATTTCCGCGCACAAGCGGGTCATCACGCCGAAGAGCCTCAACCAGAAGGTCTATATCGACGCCATCCGCGCCCACGACATCGTTTTCGGCATCGGACCGGCGGGGACGGGCAAGACCTACCTGGCGATGGCGATGGCGGTGGCAGAGCTCACCAGGAACAACTATGCGCGCATCATCCTCACGCGTCCGGCGGTCGAGGCGGGGGAGAAGCTCGGCTTCCTCCCCGGCGATCTCGCCGAGAAGGTGAACCCATACCTCCGGCCGCTCTACGACGCGCTGCACGACATGGTGGATTTCGACCGCGCCCGCAAGATGATCGAGCGCGGCACGATCGAGGTGGCTCCGCTCGCCTTCATGCGCGGCCGCACCCTCAACGACTCCTTCGTGATCCTCGACGAGGCCCAGAACACCACCACCGAACAGATGAAGATGTTCCTGACACGGCTCGGCTACGGCTCCAAGGCGGTGGTGACGGGCGACGTCACGCAGGTCGATCTGCCGGCTGGGAAGTCCTCGGGGCTGAAGCACGCCGCGTCGATCCTCGCGGACGTCCCGGGCATCCACTTCATAGGCTTCAACGAAAAGGACGTGGTGCGCCATCGGCTGGTCCAGGACATCATCACGGCCTATGAGCGGGCAGGGGCAGCGGAAGCAGAGGGCCGCGGGGAGGGTCCCAATGGCGGTGCTCGTGTCGGGAACGATCTCCGCGAAGGGGATCGACCGACGGATACTCGCCCGCAAGGCGACGGCGGCTCTTGAGGTGCTCGGCCTCGGTGGCGCGGAGCTCAGCGTGTCGCTCGTGCGCGATGGCGAGATCCGCGAGTTGAATCGCCGCTATCGCTGCAAGGATCAGCCTACCGACGTGCTCGCGTTCGCGCTTCGCGAGGGCGAATTCGGGGTCGTGGGCGGCGCGCTCGGCGACGTCGTGATCTCGCTCGACACTGCGAGGCGCCAGGCGCTCGAGTATCGGGGTACGCTGATCGACGAAGTCGATCGGCTGTTGGTGCACGGCATCCTCCATCTCGCCGGATACGACCACGAGGTTTCACCGCGCGAAGAGCGCCGCATGCGGCGCAGAGAGCGCGACTTGCGCGCGCGGCTGCGGCGCGACTTCTCGCGGTGAGGCCGCGCCTCGCGGACGGCTTGCTGTCGGCCGCGGCGGGGGCGCTTCTCGCCGCCGCATTTGCCGAGCCCGGCTGGAGCGTGCTCGCTTGGTTCGCGTTGCTGCCGCTGCTGCGCGCCATCGACGGCGAGAGCCTCGGGAGGGCGTTTCGTCTCGGCTGGGTCGCCGGCATGATGTTCTTCTGCCTCTCCCTCGGCTGGATCCCCGCGACCATCGCACGGGCCGGCGATGCGAGCCTGCTCGTCACCTGGCTCCCGCTGGCGGCGATTGCGGCGGCCTTGGCGCTATACCCGGCACTGTTCGCGGCGGGGCTTCGCTACTGGCAGACGCGCGTCGAAGGAGACGGGCTCGCCATAGCGGTCGCGCTGTGGGTGGGTCTCGAGTGGTGCCGCGCGACCTTGCTCTTGCCATGTCCCTGGAATCTCCTCGGCTACAGCCAGGCGCCCTCGCTCCGGCTACTGCAGGTCTGTGACGTGACCGGCATCTACGGCGTGAGCGCGCTCGTCGTCGGCGTCAACCACGTCCTCTACGGTGTGCTGGCGCGTCGCCTTCGGCCGGTGCGGCTGGCGTTGGTAGGCGCGCTTTGGCTGCTCGCGGTTCTGTACGGGGATCGCCGCATCGCCGAGATCCGCGACCAGCAGCCGCAGCGGACGGCGCGCATCGCGCTCGTTCAACCGGCGATCGAGCCGCACCGGAAATGGGACTCCTCGACGCGCGAGGAAACCCTGACGTTGCAGGAAAACCTGTCGCGCGCGGCATCCGCGCAGGGAGTAGACCTCATCGTCTGGCCGGAGGCGGCGGCGCCGTTCGTGTTCGCGGAGGACGAGGTCTACGCTACGGATGCGCCTCGGTTCGCGGCGGACCGCCAATTGCGCGAGCGAACGATCACGTTCGTGCGCGGCATCGGCACGCCGCTCTTGTTTGGCGCCCCTGCGTTGGCGAAGCGAACTGTCGGTCGCGGCCTGGTGTGGAGCCCGCTCAATCGCTCACTCCTGTTGGCCCCGAGCGGGCGGCTCGAAGCGAACTACGACAAGATGATCCTGGTTCCGTTCGGGGAGTATGTCCCGCTGTCGCGGATCTTGTGGTTCGTGCCCAAGCTGGTGCCGGGTGTGGGCGACTTCGTGCCCGGAGCCGGCCCGACGCTGTTCGCTCTGGGAGACGCCCGCTTCGCCGTGCTCATCTGCTACGAAGCGATCTTCCCGGATTTCGTTCGGGGTTTGGTCGGGCGTGGCGCCGATTTCCTCGTCAACCAGACCAACGATGGCTGGTTCGGCAATTCGCGCGCTCCGTTCCAGCACCTGACGATGGCGGCCGTGCGCGCGATCGAGAACCGGGTGCCGATGGTCCGCGTCGCGAACACCGGCATCTCGGCGGTCGTCCGCCCCGATGGGGCCATTGAATCGGCGATCCCGCTCGGGACGCGCGGCGTGCGGATCGTCGAGATCGGAACGGATCGGCGGGTGAGCACGTTCTACACGCGCCACGGCGACTGGTTCGCCCGAGCCGCGATACTCGCGGCTGCCCTCATGCTATTGTATGCGAGCTGGACCACTCGGGAGACGCAGCCTGCGGCCGTCGAAGTGGCCTAGAAAGGATCCGCATGTTGTCGGTGGGAGAGATTCGCGACAAGCTGGATGGACTCGGTAAGCGCATCGATACGCTCGGGAGGCATCTTTGACGTCGCCCGTACTCGAGCGGCGGGCCGGCGAGCTCGCCGAGAAGAGCGGCGCACCGAATTTCTGGAACGACCCGCAGGCCGCGCAGAAGCTCCTGAAGGAGCGTGCGGGGCTGCAGTCCACGCTCGACGCGTGGAAGCGTCTCACCGGGACGCTCGACGACGGCAAGCTGTTCCTCGAGATGGCCGCCGAGGGCGACGCGGAAGCGCACGCCGAGGCCGAGAACAAGGCCTCCGAAGTCGAGCAATTCCTCACCGAGATGGAGATGCAGCAGATGCTCGGCGGCGAGCACGACGCCGGCAACGCCATCGTCACCGTTCATCCCGGGCGCGGGCGGCACCGAGGCGCAGGACTGGGCCGAGATGCTGCTGCGCATGTATCTGCGCTGGTCCGAGCGCCGCGGCTTCAAGACCGAGCTCGTCGACCTGCAGCCGGGCGAGGGCGCCGGGATCAAGAGCGCGACGTTCACCGTCGAAGGGGCGTACGCCTACGGCTACCTGCAGGCCGAGGCCGGCATCCACCGTCTGGTGCGGATCTCGCCGTTCGACGCCAACGCGCGCCGCCACACGTCGTTCGCCTCGGTGTTCGTCTATCCGGAGATCGAGGACGAGATCGAGGTCGAGATCCACGACGAGGATCTGCGCGTCGACACCTATCGCTCGAGCGGCGCCGGCGGCCAGCACGTCAACAAGACGGACTCGGCGGTGCGCCTCACGCACCTGCCGACCGGCATCGTCGTCGCCTGCCAGAACGAGCGCTCGCAGCACAAGAACAAGCGATGGCGATGAAGATCCTGCGCGCGCGGCTCTACGAGCTCGAGATGGAGAAGCAGCGGGAGAAGATGGCGGAGCTGACCAAGGACGAAGAAGGACATCGGCTTCGGCAGCCAGATCCGCTCGTACGTCCTGCACCCGTACCGCATGGTGAAGGATCACCGCACCGGCGTCGAGGTCGGCAACACCGACGCCGTGCTCGACGGCGACCTCGATCGATTCATCCAGGCCTACCTGCTGAAGAAGATCGCCGCCTAGCCGCGGCGACGAGCTCGTCTCCAAGGACGGCGAAGGTCCGCGAAGGCGGTCGGCGTGAAGGCCTCAGGCTTCGGCTTTCGGCGCTTCTTTGGCCGGTTGCAGGTCCCCGGGCAGGACGCAGAGGATCCGCTGGCAGTTCGGGCAAAACATCACGTCCGAATTGCGAAGGAGTTGGGTGATGAGCTGCGGCGGTATGCGCATGCGGCACCCGCCACAGTCGCCTTCCTTTCTCACCTCGACGACGGCCAAGCCGTCTCTACGCTCGAAGATGAGATCGTAGCGCTTGCGTAGGCTCTCCTCGAGCTCCATCGCGAGGCGAGTCCGTTCGGCGGTCAATCGATCCAAATCCGCGGCCAACGCCAGGCGCCGGTCGGAGAGCTCGCGCTCGCGTTCCAACAGCTGCTGCTCGGCGCCGGCAAGGTCGTCCTCCAAGGTCTTGAGTTCGCCGAGCTTGCCGTCGCCCGAATCGAGGAGCTTCAGCAACTGCTCCTCCAACTGGGTGGACGACTCGCGGCTGAGCTCGACCTCGCGCCGCAGCGCCCCGAGCTCCTTCTCGTTGCGGATGCGCTGCATGCGCATGCGCCGGTCCTTCGTCTTCTCTTCCTCGTCGCTGATCTTGGCCTCGATGTCGCGCCGTTGTCGCTCGAGCTCAGCGACCTCATGGCGCTTGGCCTGGGTGACCGAGCGTTTGGTGCCAACCGCCGTCTTCATCTCGGAAGCAGCCCCTTCGAGGGCCGCGATCTCGAGCCGCAGGGCTCGCAGATTCGTATCGACGTGTTGCAGCTCATAGAGCTGCTCGGTCGGGCTAGACAATCCTCGTCCTCAAGGAGAGTGAACTGGGCCCACCAGGATTCGAACCTGGGACCAACCGGTTATGAGCCGGTCGCTCTGACCAGCTGAGCTATGGGCCCGGGTGAGCCCTTCGGGTATTTGCGGCGAATTCGGCGTGACGGGTTTCCTTACCATGGGGTCCCGCGAAGTCCTAGCGGCCCTTGTCGCGAGCTGGGTGACGGCGCCGGTAGGGCTTGGTCGCTTCGGTCATGACCGCGGGCCGAGCGAGCGGCTCATCTTGCGGTGGAAAATCCCCGCTTCTTCGTAGCGCTCTCCCTCGACACAAAACCCGGCGCGTTCGTAGAAGGGCACGACGTACGCCTGTGCCGAGAGCTCCGCGCGGGCGATGCCTTGGCGGCGCGCGAGCTCGAGCGCGGCGTCGAGGAGCCGACGTCCGATGCCGAGGCCACGTTTGGCCGGCAGCACCGCCATGCGGCCGATCTTGGCGACCGTCGCCGAATCGAAAGCAACGGGCCGGTGCTCGCCGTCGAGCCCGATGATGCGTGCGGTACCGACCGGCTCCGTAGCTTCCCACGCCACGAGATGCCGGGCGACGTCGTCGAGGCCGTCGCGCTCGATCGCCTCGGCGATGCCCTGCTCGGCGATGAATACGCGCTCCCGCAGGCTCCAGGACGCGAGACGATCGACCGCGGATTCCGCGACGCGGATGACGACGTTCACGACGACTCCTCCGGCTTTCTCGCCACCACGGTGGTATCAAGCCGACGTTTCTCCTCGACGAGCGCTCGGTAAGCCGCCCCGTTGCCACGACGCTCGGCTTCGGCGATCTCTTGGGTCAGCGCACGCCGGCGCGCATCGCGGGCGCGCGCGCCGAGCGTTGCAATACAATCCGCGAGCAGGCGCTCGGGGTCCGCATAGCGCTCTTGCTCGCCAAGCCACGCCTTGGCGACACGATCGGCGGCCTCGCGCGGCAGCTCGACGACGAGGTCGGCTTTCTCGGCGCCGTCGCCCGCGTCGAGGATCTTCGCGAGCAGCGCCCGTGCCGCCTCGCTGGTGAAGAGATCCTCGACTCCCGGCGACAACCTGCTACTCAGTTCGCCGTGGACGAACAGGAGCTCGAGGATCATGCACTCGTGGCTGGAAAACGTCGCGGGCCGCGCCGGCGGCGGCGAAGCCGCCGCCGGTGGGGGGGCGCCTGCGGTGCGCGTGGGCTACTCTGCCGGCGCTTCAACTGGTCCTCGGCAAGGCCGAGATAGTCGGCTGCTCGCCGGCGGAACAGGCCGGCGAAAATCGGGCTCTCGAGCCGATCGCCGAGCTCGGCGACGGTCTGTGCCGCGCGGGCGCGCACGGCGAGTGACGACTCTGGGGCGGCGAGCGAGCGCAGATAGTGGTCGACGAGCGGCGTCCGGTCCTCGAAGAGCTTGCGCATTCTGTCGGCTCCGACCTCGTTCACGTAGGTGTCGGGGTCGTGGCCTTCCGGCAGGAAGCCGGCCTCGGCGAAGATGCCGACCTCGGCGAAGGCGATGAAGCTCCGCGCCGCTGCGGCGATGCCGGCACGGTCCGCGTCGAACAGTACGAGGAAGTCGTCCGTGAAGCGACGCAGTAGGCGGATCTGGTCGCTGGTCAAGGCCGTGCCGAGCGGCGCCACCACGTTGCGGATTCCCGCCTGCGCCAGAGCGATCACGTCGAGGTATCCCTCTACCAGGATCACGCGACGCTCTTCGTTGATCGCATCGCGAGCGGCGGCGAGCCCGAACACCGAGCGGCCCTTGTGGAAGAGAGCCGAATCCGAGGAGTTGAGGTACTTCGGCCCTTCGCCGTCGCCGAGCTGGCGCCCGCCGAAGGCAATCGTCCTGCCAGCGAGGTCGGTGATCGGGAACATCAAGCGATGACGAAAGCGGTCGAACCATCCCGCCCCCCGGGTGGAGCGGCCGATCAGGCCGATCGATTCGGCATCCGCCATGGGCGCTCCAGCCTTCTCGAGGCCTTGCGACAATCCTTCGAGCGGGGCGTAGCCCAGCTCGAAGCTCCGCGCGGTGTCCTCGCGCACCTTGCGCCGGGCCAGATACTCGCGCGCCGCGGCCCCCGCGGGGCTTTCCCAGAGCGCCCTCTGAAAGAACTTCGTCGCGAACCCATTGACGCGCAGCAATCGTTCGCGACCCTGCTCTCGGCGGTCGTCCGCGGCCCGCTTCGGCAGCTCGACGCCCGCCTCTCGCGCCAGCCTCTCGAGCGCCTCGGGAAACGTCAGGCCGTCCTTCAGCATGACGAACTTGAAGACGTCACCACTCGCCTGACAGCCGAAGCAGTAGAAGACGCCGCGCTCCTCGCTCACGCTGAACGATGGCGTCTTCTCCGAATGAAACGGGCAGAGCCCTTGGTGATTGCGGCCCGTGCGCTTGAGAGCGGTGTAGCGGGAGGCGAGCTCGACGATCGAGGTGCGCTCGCGAACCTCGGCGATCACGTCGTCGCCGACGCGCGCGCTCATCCGGCTTCTCCCGCGCGGGGAGTCGGTGTCGCGGCCGGGCGTCGCGGTCGCCGACGGCTTCGGGGTGAGGAAGTGGTTCAGCGCTTCGCGCGCCTCGAGCTCCATCTTGGAGTACGGCCGTTGCCATCCCTTCTCGACGCCGACGTATTCGCGCGCGATCGCGAACACGTCCCACCCTTCGCTCGCACAGGGCCGAGAGCATCGGTGAGGCGTGCACGCGCTCGGCGAGGTCGGGCATGCCCCGCCGCGACGTCACCAGCATGCAGAACAGCGTGCCCATGGCGATCGCCTTGGCGCGCGCCGAACACCAGCCCGCCGGCACGGTCGACGGGCCCGAGGAAGATCGCGTGAGCCACGGAATGGAGAATCCAGCCCGCGAGCTGCAGCAGCAGATAGAGCGCGGCGAACACCGCGACCGCGGCCAGCATCTGGCCGATCGCCATCGGCAGCTCGAAGCGCGCGCTTATCGCCGGGCCGTACAGCGGCCCGAACAGGTACGCTGCGATGCCCGCCCCGAGCCAAGCGGCGAGGCCGAACAGCTCTCGGAAGAAGCCGCGAAAGTATCCGCGGACGGCGAGCAGAAGGATGAAGGCCAGAACGGCGAAGTCGAGAAGGTTCACCGCCCTGGGCCTTTCAACGGTGACTCAGTGGAAACTACGAGTGGCGCGTCGCAGCGCCCGCTTCTTGGCAGCGAGCGCCTTTTTCTTCTTGCGCACGCTCGGCTTCTCGTAGTGCTCACGCTTGCGAAGCTCGGCGAGAATCCCCGCCTTCTCGCATTGCTTCTTGAACCTGCGGATCGCACTTTCGATGGGTTCGTTTTCTTTGACCCGAACGCCGGGCATCGACGAATTCACCCCCCCTCCATCGATCAGTCCCGAAGATCTCGGACTCACGAGAGGAATTCCGTAGTCTCAGAGAAAATCGCAGCGGAGTCAAGATTGAATCGGACGCGTCGCTCGCGCCGCTCACCCGGCGGAGGGTCGGATGGAAGAGAAGCGCAGCAGCCGCTCCGGAAAGTCCGTGAAGATGCCGTCGACGCCGAGGGCAGCGAGAGCATCGATGTCCGTCTGGCGATTCACCGCCCAGGGGCGGACCTCGAGGCCTCTCTCGTGGGCTTCGGCCAACGTCGCCTCGCTTGCCAGCGATCGCTGCGGATGCATCGCCTCTGCGGCGATGTCCCGCGCGAAGTCGAGCGCTCCCGCCCACGACGCGCCCGCGTCGACGAGGACCCCGATACGCCCGTCGTCGGCGAGGTCGCGCACGAGGCGCATGCGCGCCGCCGAGAACGACGAAAAGACCGTTTGCGCGAAGAAATGCAAGCTGCGGACGATGCCCACGCATTGGATCTCGAGCCGTCCCGGCGCATCCTCACCTTTGATCTCGAGGTTGAGCTCGACGTGACCGCGGAGGAGCTCGATCGTCTCCTCGAGCGTGAGGATCTCTTCGCCGGCGAAGTGCGGAGCGAACCACGAGCCCGCGTCGAGCGCCTTGATTTCGCGCAGCGTGTGGTCACGTACGCGGCCTCGGCCACTCGTCGTGCGATCGAGGAGCTCGTCGTGGATCACGACCACCGCCCCGTCGCGGGTCATCTGACAGTCGAGCTCGACCATATCCGCGCCGAGCTCGATGGCGCGCAGGAACGACGCGCGGGTGTTCTCGGGGCAGTGACCCGAGGCGCCGCGATGCGCGATGCGCAGTAGGCGAGAGCGCCGAAGCACCGCGCCACTGTAGCGGAGGGCGTCGTCGAATCCGATAGGGAGCTGTGGCATGATCTCGCTCATGCGCCGCTGGCTCGAGCTGTCGATCGAGATCGTGCCGGCGGCAGCCGACGCGCTGGTGGCGTGGCTGGTCGAGCACGGAGCGCCCGGCGTCATCGAGGAGGAAGCGACCGATCGACTTCGCCTGCGGGCGCACTTCACGCCGCCCGGGGACGCGGAGCAGATCGTCATCGCGGCGCGCCGGTTTCTCGACGAGCTCGACGAGCCATTTCCAGGCGCAGGCCGCGCCTCGCTCGAGACCAGCTTCATCGACGAAGAGGACTGGGGCTCGAGCTGGAAACGGGGATTTCCGCCGCTAGAGGTCGGGCGCCAACTTTGCATACGCACGCCCTGGAGCCCGCCGGCGAGCGGCCGTCACGACGTGCAGATCCTCCCGGCGATGGCGTTCGGCACGGGCCATCACGCTTCGACCCTCGGCTGCCTGCTCGCGATGGAGGACGTCTTCGACGTCGCGCACGCGCCTGCGGTGCTCGACGTCGGCACGGGCAGCGGCATTCTGGCGATTGCCGCAGCTCGCCTGGGCGCGCGACGCGTGGTGGCGATCGACGTCGATTCCGTGGCCGTCGCCGCAGCCGCCGAAAACCTGTCACGCAACGGCGTGGAGGCGTCCGTGACGTTGCGCCATGGCGCCGTCGACGCGGTCGCAGGCCGCTACGCGCTCATCGTCGCGAACCTCTATGCGGATCTCCTCTGCGCGACGTTCGGAGCATTCGCCGCCCGTGCGGAGGTCCGCGGCTGGTGCGTCGTGTCCGGGTTCCTCGACGCGGACGCCGTGCGCGTCGGGCGGGCTGCGGCGGACTGCGGTTGGCGCTGCGAGGCGGAGCGATCGCTCGAAGGCTGGACGACGCTGACACTGCGGCGCGCCCCGTGAGCGAGCGCGCCCTGCACCGCCTGCGGGTTCCTCGGGCGCGTTTGCAGAACGGGCGCCTGCGCATCGAGGGCGCCGAGCTCCACTATCTCCGCGACGTCTTGCGGCTGCGCCGCGGCGCCCGCGTGGAGATCTTCGACGGGGAAGGGCAGAGCTTCGTGGCTGAGCTGGCGGCGATCGGTCGCGCCGGCGCGGACCTGGTGTTGGGCACGACCGTGGCGCTCCGTAGCGAATCGCCGCTGGCGCTGACGCTGGCCGTCGCCGTCGCCAAGGCGGCGAAGCTCGACTGGGTCGTGGAGAAGGCGACCGAGCTCGGTGTGACACGGATCGTTCCGTTTGCATCCGAGCGCACCATCGGAGCCGGCGAGCGCGGTGCGGCGCGCATCGAGCGCTGGCGACGGATCGCCGCCGCCGCCGCCGCTCAATCCGGCCGCACACGCTGCCCAGAAGTGGTCGCGATCGAGCCGTTCTCGAGTCTGCTGCCGCTCGCTGTCGACCACGATCGCTCCTTGCTGTTCTCGCAGAGCGGCGGCGAGCCACTCGTGGATTCGCCTGGCGACGCGGTCCGCAGCGCCGTCGTGGTCACCGGTCCTGAAGGCGGGTTCTCGGCAATGGAGATCGCGCAAGCGACGCGAGCGGGCTTTTCGCTCGCCACGCTAGGGCCCCGCGTGCTCCGCGCGGAGACCGCGGCGATCGCGGCGGTGGCGCTCGCGCAGCATCGCTGGGGCGATCTGGGCCGGGGCTGAGCACGCCGTCGCTTCGGGGTTTTCTGCGTGTTAGTGTTTCGGGAGTGACCCCGCTGCGAGTCGGCTTCCTGATCGATCCGATCGAGACCTTGATGGTCGGCCACGATACGAGCTTGACCTTCATGCTCGAGTGCCAGCGGCGCGGCCACGAAGTTCACTATTTCGAGCAGAAGGATCTGGCGTATCGTGACGGCGGGGTGCGCGCGGTTGCGAAGCGGGTAGAGCTTCGCCGCGCCAAGGGGGACCACTACCGCGTGCTGGAAGAGGGCGCGCTCGACCTCTCGACGCTCGACGTCGTTTTCCTGCGGAAGGACCCGCCGGTCGACGTCGAATACCTGCATGCCACGCAGCTCGTGGAGCTCGCGCGCGGGCCATTGGTCCTCAACGATCCCGCGGGGCTACGCGACGCGAACGAAAAGCTCTACGTGCTCCGCTACCCCGAGCTGATTCCGCGTACGCTGGTGAGCCGCGATCTCGCCGAGCTGCGGGCGTTTTTGCGCGAGCTCGGGGGAGAGATGGTGGTCAAGCCGGTGGACGGTTTCGCGGGTCGGGGCGTCCTTCACCTGCACGACAGCGACCGCAACCTGAACTCGCTCCTCGAGCTCGCCACCGGCGGCGGGCGCGTCGCGACCGTCGCTCAGCAGTATCTGTCGGCGAGCCGCGAGGGAGACAAGCGCATCATCGTGCTCGACGGTGAGCCGCTCGGGGCGCTGCTGCGCATCCCCCAGGAGAACGACGTCCGCGGCAACTTGGCGGCGGGTGGGCGCTCGGCGAAGAGCGCTCTCACGGATCGAGAGCGTGAGATCTGTCGCACGCTCGCTCCGGACCTGCGCCGGCGCGGCCTCTACTTCGTGGGGCTCGACGTCATCGGCGGATACCTCACCGAGGTGAACGTCACCAGCCCGACCGGCGTCGAGGAGATCAACGCGCTCGACGAGACCGTCGTCGAGCGCCACGTCATCGACTTCGTCGAGCGCGCGAGCGCACAGCGTCGGGCTGCTGCGCCTTCCACGCTTGACGGTCGACGGGGCCTCGGCTAGTACCCAGCGGTTTGCATGGGCAGGTAGCTCAGTCGGTAGAGCAGGAGCCTGAAAAGTTCCGTGTCGGCGGTTCAATTCCGTCCCTGCCCACTGTTTCTCCCTCACCCCCGGCGTGCGCCCCGGCCGTGAATCGTGGGCCTCTATGAACGGCGCTTCGCTGCAGGGCTGGCCGCTGGTTGCGTGGACGGCGCTCGTCGTCTGTGGAGGAGCCGCGGGCGTTCTCGCGTGGCAGGGAGCAGGCGAAGAGGGTCTCCGTCTCGTGCTGCGTGCCACCGCGCGCACGTCGCTGCTGCTGTTCCTCGCGGTCTTCCTCGCCTCGACGCTACACGGCAGCCGGCCGAATCGCGCCACCGCGTGGCTTCTCGACAACCGGCGGTATCTCGGCGTTTCGTTCGCGACGTCGCATACCGTGCATTTCGCGGCGATCCTCGGCCTCACACGGGTGAGCTCCCATCGCACCGACCCGGGCGTGCTTCTACTCGGCGGGCTGGGATACGCGATCATTCTTGCCATGACGGCGACGTCGTTCGATGCGACCGCCTCGCTGCTCGGCGCGCGGCGCTGGAAGCGACTCCACACCACGGGCATCTACTACATCTGGACGGTCTTTCTGCTCACGTACTTGGGTAACGCGGCGAAGGACCCCAAGGCAGCGGTCTCGGTCGTGCTGTTGCTCGGCGCCCTCGCGTTCCGTCTGGCCGGGCGGCGCAAGTCGCACGCCCACGCGCCGGCCCATTGAGCAGCGACTCGATGTCCCGGGCGCCACACCTCGCGGCTCTGGCGGTCGCCGTTTGGCTGCTGAGCGCCTGCCACGCGGACCGCACGACGCGCCGCGAGCCGCCGCTGCGGCGCGCGAGGCCGGAATGTCCGGCAGCGGGCACCGACGAGTGCCAGGCGCGTTGCGGATCTCGCAGCGACGCGGCGCCGGGATCCTCCGAAGGCAAGTGTGAAGCCGTGCTCGACGACCTCTGCCGCTCTCATTGCGTGGCGTCGTGCGGTGAAGACACGACCGCGCTTCAGAGCCACATCGCCGAGCAGGAGAGCTATCTGGAGAGCCGATGCGGCAGCGGCAAACCCGTCGAGCCCGGCGACTCCCTCGCGCCGCCACCCGCGCCGACGCCGCATCCCTTGAACGACCTCATGCGCTGAGCACCCGTGCCGCCCGAAGTGCAGATCGGCTCCACGCGCCTCTCCCTGGTGCATGGCGACATCACCCGCCAAGAGGTGGAAGCGATCGTCAACGCGGCGAATTCCTCGTTGCTCGGTGGCGGCGGGGTGGACGGAGCGATCCACCGCGCCGGCGGACCAGAGATTCTCGCTGCGTGCCGCGAGATCGTGGCCGCGCGAGGCCGCTGCGCGACGGGGCGCGCGGTGATCACCACGGGCGGACAGCTCTCCGCGAGGTTCGTCATTCACGCCGTCGGGCCCGTGTGGAGCGGTGGCAAGCGGGGAGAGGACGAATTGCTCGCATCGGCCTACCGCTCGAGCCTCGCGATCGCGGCGGAGCGAGGCGTTTCGTCGATCGCGTTTCCCTCCATCTCGACCGGTGCCTACGGCTTCCCGATCGAACCTGCCGCGGACATCGCACTCCGCACCGTGCACGCCTTCGTCGTCGCCGAAAGCCATGCGATCGCCGAGGCGCGCTTCGTGCTCTTCAGCAAATCGGACCTGGCGATCTACGAGGCCGCGCTCCGCCGGCTCCGCTCCGCGTAGCGTCTCACCAGGCCCGCCGGCGCGGTTGACCGGCTCGGAGCCGTCGACTATGGCTCGAGCGACCGGGTCGAGCTGGCCCTCCTCGCAGCGAGATGCTCACGTCGGGCGGGTCGGGCGCCTTCGGCTCGATCGGCGAGGGCCATGACCATGGGAACGCACTATCACGACAGCGACGACGTCAAGCTCTTCAAGGAGATGAAGGAGCTCGCCCCGACCGAGTTCAAGGCCTGGCTCGATCTCGACAAGATCGTCGGCCGTGACGACGGCAAGATTCCACGAAAGTACCGCGAGCTGATCGCGCTGGCCGTGGCGCACGTCACGCAGTGCGTCTACTGCATCGACGCGCACGTCAAAGGTGCGAAGAAGGCCGGAGCGACGCGCGAAGAGATCGTCGAGACGACTTTCCTGGCGGCGGCGCTGCGCGCCGGAGGGGCGGCCGCGCACGGCACGCTCGCTCTCAAGCTCTTCGATCGAGCGTAGCGTCCAGCCTCACGCTCGCGAGTCAGGGCGTACGCTCGAACCGCCTCTTCACGAAGGCGAGCGTTCCACGCATGGTCGCCCGCGGCAGCAGCGCACGGAGCTTCCAGACGATCGCGTAACGCGCAGGGGCGAAGAGCTCGAAGCGCTCCTTGGTGATCGCCTTGGCGATCGCGCGCGTGACGACCTCGGTGCCGACGAACTGCGGCTCCACGACATGACGCAGATGCTCGAACCCGGGGCCCTTGTCGAACATCTCGGTGCGGATCACGCCGGGATGGATGACCGCCACGTGTACGCCGCGCGACTTGACCTCGTAGTAGAGGGCCTCGGCGAGGCCGGTCATGGCGAACTTGGAAGCCGAGTACGCCGTGTGGCGCCAGGTGGCGACGCGGCCGGCGAAGGACGACACGAACACCACCGCGCCGCTGCGCCGTTCGATCATCGACGGGACGAGCTCGCGGGTGAAATACAGCGCGGAAAAGTAGTTGGCGCGCATCACTTCTTCGAATTGTTCCTCCGGCGCTTCGGTGAAGAGCTGATAGACGCCGACGCCGGCGTTGTTCACCAGGATGTCGATCGGACCGAGGTCCGCGCGCGCCGCCGCGGCGGTACGCGCGATCTGGGCGCGGTCGCGGACGTCGCAGGGGTAGGCGCGACTCCCCGGCGCGTGCTTGTGGCATTCCCGTAGGGTCTCTTGCAGGCGGTCGGCGCGGCGAGCACAGATGGCGACGGTGGCGCCGCGCCGAGCCAGGTCGATCGCCGTATCCCTGCCGATGCCGCTCGATGCACCAGTGACGAGCGCTGTCTTTCCGGCGATCTGCATCGGAGCCGCGACCTACCTACCTAGGGAACCATCGAACGCCCGTCAACGAGGTTTGCCAACGTGCCGGAACCTTGGATAGGGTGCCGGTGTTGAGGGGTATCGAACCCGGGAATGCCGGCCGGCGGATTGACCGCGGCCGAGAATCTAACGAGGAGGATCGACAATGAAGAGCTCGCTGAAGGGAGCAATGATCGCGGCGGCAGTCGCGGGCCTGTTCGCGGCCAACAGCACGTTGGCAGACGAGGCCAAGACCATCAAGAACGAGTCCGACACGGTGAAGTGTTCCGGGGTCAACGCCTGCAAAGGCCAAGGCTCGTGCGCCGGGGCGGGTCACGAATGCGCCGGCAAGAACGGGTGCAAGGGTCAAGGATGGGTCAAGGTTGGGTCCGCCAGGGCGTGCACGGACAAGGGCGGCAAGGTCAACGAGAAACTAAGCTTCCTCGGGGCGCCGGGCCACACGTCGGTCCGGCGCCCTCCCCACCCCTCGCGTGACCGCCTCCGCTTCGAACTCCTTCGCTCGGCTCGGTTGCGGCATCGGGCTGCGACGCGAGCACTACGGCGCGATCCTCGAGGAGTGGCCCGAGATCGGCTGGTTCGAGGCGATCTCGGAGAACTTCATGGTGCCCGGGGGGCGTCCGCTCCACGTGCTCGACCGCGTGCGCGAGCGCTATCCGATCGTGCTGCATGGAGTTTCGCTGTCGATCGGCTCGAGCGACCCACTCGACTTCGACTACCTCCGCGAGCTCCGCGCGCTCGCGGAGCGCGTCCGGCCCGCGTGGCTCTCGGATCACTTTTGCTGGACCGGGGTGAGCGGGCAAAACGCGCACGATCTACTGCCGTTGCCGTACACCGAGGAGACGATCGACCACGTCGCCGCGCGCGTGCGGACGGTGCAGGACTTTCTCGAGCGTCCGTTCGTGCTCGAGAACGTATCGAGCTATCTCACCTATCGCGACTCGCAGATTCCCGAGTGGGAGTGTCTGGCGGAGATCGCGCGCCGCGCCGACTGCTACCTGTTGCTCGACGTCAACAACGTCTACGTGAGCGCCTTCAACCACGGGTTCGATCCCCTGGAATTCCTGCGCGGCGTTCCCGTCGATCGCGTCGTCCAATTTCATCTGGCGGGGCACACCGACAACGGCACCCATCTGCTCGACACCCACGATCACCCGATCGGCGATCCGGTGTGGCAGCTCTACCGTGAGGCCGTGCGCCGCTTCGGGCCGCTGTCGACGCTGATCGAGCGCGACGACCGCATCCCGGAGTTGGCCGAGGTCGTCGCCGAGGCCGACGCCGCACGACGCATTCAGCGAGAGATCGATGACCAACCTCGCACACACGCAAAGACTCTTCTGGCGGCTGATCCGCGCGCGTGACGGCGTCGATGCGGCGCTCGGCGCGCTGCCCGATGCGGAACGGGCGCTGCCTGGCGGCGTCGCTGCTTGGGTGTGCGGCGACGAGCGCCTCGGCGCGGTGGAGCGCCTCGAAGTCTATGCGAGGATGTATTTCTTCCGCTTGCTCGATTGCCTGGCGGAGGATTTCCCGGCCGTGCACGCCGTGGTGGGACACGAGAGCTTTCATACCCTCGTCAGCGACTACCTCGAGTGCCACCCTTCGACGTCGCGCTCGGTGCGGTCGCTCGGCCGCTTTTTCGCGCAGTTTCTCGACGGCCATGAGCTCGGGGCCGAGCACCCTCACGTGGCGGATCTCGCGCGCTTCGAGTGGGCGCTGCTCGAAGCCTTCGACGCAGCGGATGCGAAGGCGCTCGCTCCCGAGCATTTCAAGGGCCTGCCGGCTGACGAGTGGCCGGGCCTGGCGCTGATGCTCGCGCCTTCGCTTCGTATCGTCGAAGCGGACGCTCCCGTCCAGGAGGTTTGGATGGCGGTGAAGGCAGGCGAGGCGCCGCCGAGAATCGCGAGCGCCCGCACCGTCATTCGCATCTGGCGCGAGGATCTGCGCGTCTTTCACGGGACCATCGGTGAGGTCGAGCTCGCCGCGTTGCGGGCAATCGAACGAGGGGTGCGCTTTGCGGCGGCGTGCGAGTCGGTGAGCGCGCTCGTCGGCGAGGCAGAGGCGCCGCTCGAGATGGCGCGCTTGCTCGAGCGCTGGCTCGCGGATCGGCTGCTGGTGACGGAAGCCTCCCCTTCCGCCTGAGCCGCGTGCTATGGCGGCCTCCGGTCGTCATGGGGATCGTCAACTGTGTGGCGTACTGCGGCGGCGCTCGCGTCCGCGACGTTCCGCTCGAGGAGACCAGCGAGGTCCTGAGGGAGCCCGATTCCTTCGTCTGGATCGGGCTCTACGAGCCCGACGAGCCGCTGCTGCGGCAAGTGCAGGAGGAGTTCGGCCTGCACGACCTGGCGATCGAAGACGCGCATCGCGCGCATCAGCGCCCCAAGCTCGAGGAATACGGCGAATCCCTGTTCGTCGTGCTGCGCACGGTACAGATCGATGCCGAGACGCAGGACTTGGCATTCGGGGAGACGCACGTGTTTCTCGGCCCCCGCTACGCCGTGACGGTGCGCCACGGCGCCTCGCTGCCCTACGGGGAAGTGCGCGCTCGATGCGAATCGTCCCCCGAGCACCTATGCCAGGGGCCCGGCTTCGTGCTCTACGCCATCATGGACTTCGTCGTCGACCACTACTTCCCGATCGTGGACGAGCTGGAAGAGGAGCTCGGCAGCCTCGAGGACGAAATCTTCGCGGGGGCTCCCCACGGCAGAGACATCGCACAGCGGATCTACCGGCTGAAGAGCAAAATGCTCGTGCTGAAGCGCGCGGTCTCTCCTCTCGTGGAAGTGTGCAACCGCCTGGCGCGGTTCGATCGCACGATCATCTCGCCCGAGGTGCGCCTCTACTTCCGCGACGTGTACGATCACGTGATCCGCATCAACGAATCGATCGACACGATGCGCGAGCTGCTGACCAGCGCGCTCGAGACCAATCTCGCTCTCGTATCCGTCCGCCAGAACGAGGTCATGAAGCGGCTCGCCGCGGGAGCGGCGATCGTGGCGGTGCCGACGCTCATCGCCGGAATCTACGGCATGAACTTCGAGTTCATGCCGGAGCTCCATTGGAAGCACGGCTACCCGATGGCGATCGCGTTCATGGTCGGGTTGTGCGGGTACTTGTTTTACCGCTTCCGGCGCGCGCGCTGGCTCTGACCGGCCGCGGGGTCGGGGCCGCGCGGCTACTCGGGCGCGCAAAGCGCCCGGACGATCCACACGGCTGACGACATCCTCACGCCGTCGGCGTCGAAGAAGGGAGTGACGGCCTCCTTCACCGCGGCGCGCACTCGCGATGCGGCCGAGGGGCCAGCCTGGCGCAGCGCGCTCCCCGTCGGACCCATTTGCACGAGGAACTCGACGGCCGCGTCGATGCTCCCCCCGCCGCCGATCGAAAGCGTCTCGTCCCGGCCGTCGATCGCGACCGCGGAAAAGCCGGCGTCGGTCAAGATCCGCCGCAGACGATCGGGATCCGAGAAAGCGAACGGTCCGGGAGCGTGCGGGTCCGGCGGTGGCGGAAAGGGAATCTCGCGCGCCGCAGCGGCCATCGGCACGCTCATCCACGGGTTGCGATCGAGCGCTTGCCAGCACACGAAGACGAAACGGCCGCGTGGGGGCAGGGCCCGGCGAAGGTTGGTGAACGCGCGCACCGGATCGCTGAAGAACATGACGCCGAACCGCGAAAAGCCGACATCGAACGCGCCGGCCGAGAAGGCGTGGGTTTCGGCGTCGACATTCCAGAAGCGCGCATTCGACACGCCCCCTTCGTGCGCTCGCCGCTCGGCTTCGCAGAGCATCGGCGCCGAGACATCGACACCGACGACGGAGCCTGTCGACCCGACGCGGCGCGCAAGCTCGAGGGTGGTATCGCCGCAGCCGCATCCGATGTCCAACGCGCGTTCGCCGCCGCGGATCGCAGCGCTCTCCATCGCGGCTCTACCGAGGGAGCCGATCTGCTCGTCGATGATGCGCTGGAAGCGAATCCACTTCGGTGCCGACACCTCGTTCCAAAAGCGAATCTGCTCCGCGTTGGGACCGCTCGCAGCCAGCGCCATGGCGATCTGCTAACATCGCCCGGCGCTGTTGTCACCTTGAATGCCCCGGACGCTCGTGGCTATTCGGGACGCCGATACGTTCGCGGCACGCCCGCCGAGGCGCGGGCGGAAAGGAGTACGACGATGAGTACCGTGCGGGTCGAGGATCGGTCGGCTGGAGTGCGCTGGTTGATACTGGATCGACCGCCCGCGAACGCGGAGAACGAGACGCTGCTCGCCGACCTGCTCGCGGCGGCCGAGCGGGCGGGCGCCGATCCCGCCGTTCGAGCGGTCGTGCTGACGGGGGCCGGCAAGTTCTTCTCCGGAGGCTTCGATTTGTCCGCGCCGCGGCGCGACGACGAAGAGGTCGTGGTGATGACGACTCTCTTTCGCGACGTGCACGTACGGCTGTTGACGCTTCCAAAGCCGACGATCGCCATGATGAATGGTCACGCGATCGCCGGCGGCCTCGTCCTCGTACTGGCCTGCGACTACCGGCTCGGCCTTGACGGCGACTACCGCATCGGTCTGAACGAGGTGGCGATCGGCGCCGCCTACCCGAAGGTCGCGCTCGAGATCGTGCGGCTGCGGCTCAGTCATCAGCGGGCTGCGGAACTACTGCTCGGTGCCGCGCTCTATCCCGCGAGCCAGGCCATCCGGCTCGGCGTCGTCGATGAGCTGCTGCCCGCCGACAAGCTCGAGGAGACGGTCACGCGTCGCGCCGCCCGCATGGGCGCGTTTCCGCAGGAAGCGTACGCACACGCGAAGCTTGCGCTGACCGCCGAAACCGTTGCGCGAGTCATGGCGGAAACCCCCGAGGAGGCCGCGCGCGCCGCCGCCATCTGGCAGACGGCCGAGAGCCGGACGGCGCGAGCCCAGCAGCAAGAGAAGCTCGGCAAGAGATGATTCCGCTGCGCTTCGACGGGACCGACCGGGCCGCCGAGACCATCGTGCTCGCTCACGGGGCCGGCGCGTCGATGGACTCGCCCTTCCTGGAGCACTTCGCGGGCGAACTGGGGAGACGTGGCCTGCGCGTCGTGCGCTTCGAGTTTCCCTACATGCACGCCCGGCGCGAAGGTCGCCGTCCGCCGCCAGACCGCGAGCCGGTGCTGCTCGACCGCTGGCGGGCCGTGCTCGGCGCACTCGGCGCGGAGCATCCGCCCGTCATCGGCGGCAAGTCGCTGGGAGGCAGGATGGCGAGCCTCCTTGCCGACGAGGTCGGTGCGCGAGGCCTGGTTTGCTTGGGCTATCCATTTCATCCCCCGGGAAAGCCGCAGCGGCTGCGGACGGCGCATCTCGCGAGCCTCTCCACGCCGGCACTGGTCGTGCAGGGGACGCGCGATGCGCTAGGCTCTCGCGCGGAGGTCGGCGCCTACGCGCTGTCCCCGGCGATACGCGTCCACTGGATCGAAGACGGCGACCATTCGCTGCGACCGAGGATGCGATCGGGCCGCAGCGAACGGCAAAATCTCGACGAGGCGGTCGAAGCCGTCGCGGAGTTCGTCCGCGGCCTTCCGGAGCGACGCAAGGAACGAGGAGAACGACGATGCGAGCCCTGACCCAGTACCTGACGATGAACGTGCCCGGCCGCGTAGGGTTCGTGAACATCACGCCCAACGTCGCGAAGGCAGTGGCGGAGAGCCGCGTGCAGGAGGGCCTTTGCCTCGTCAACGCGATGCACATCACCGCGTCGGTATTCATCAACGACGACGAGCCGGGGTTGCTCGAAGACTACGAGCGATGGCTAGAACGGCTCGCGCCCTACGATGCGAGCCCCGACCGCTACCACCACAACCGCACCGGCGAAGACAACGGTGACGCGCATCACAAGCGCCAAGTCATGGGGCGCGAGGTGGTGGTCGCGGTCACTCACGGCAAGCTCGATTTCGGTCCGTGGGAGCAGATCTTCTACGGCGAGTTCGACGGCCGTCGCGCCAAGCGCGTGCTGATCAAGGTGATCGGTGACTAGCGGCGAGAGCGTGCGCTAGCCAAGCGCGATGCGATAGTTTCCTCGCGCATCGACTTCTGCACGGTGCCCTGGATGCACGACGACCGTCGTGAACGTCTCCTCCACGATCGCCGGCCCCTTGATCTGATGGCCGGGGCGGAGCTCCGATCCGTGGTAGACGGGCACGGTCGCGAATCTTCCCTCGAAATATGCTCGGCGCGTCCCTTTGCGGGCGACCGAAGCGGGACCGCGAGCGCGCGGCAGGCGCGCGAGCTCGGGTTTGCGCGATAGCCCGAGCGCCCGTACACGGAGCCCGCAAAGAATCGGCTCGTCGTCGCGCGAAGGGTTGCCGTTGACCTTCTCGCGCGTCTGATGGAAGCGCTCGATGGTCGCCTCGAGCTCGGCGGCCCCGATGCGCCCCTTGCTCGGCGTGACGGGCACCATGGTCTCGAAGCGCTGGCGGGGACAGCAGAGCTGCGCGAAGCGATCGATGTGGAACGGCACCGTACCCTCGCCCGCGAGCGCCTCGGCGGCCTTGGCCTCCATCTCGCCGAACAGAGCGTTCACGCGGTCGAGCGCGATCTCTCTCGCCGGCACGATGTACGAGCGTAGCTCGTCGGTGAGCGGATCGGCAAACAGCAGCCCGAGCGCCGAGAGCGCCGGCGCGGCCTTCGGGACGAGGATCTCGCGCAAACCGAGCTCTTCGGCTTGCATCGGCGCATGGATCGGCGCGCTGCCACCGTACGCGACGAGCGCGAGCCCGCGCGGATCGACGCCTCGCCGGGCGCAAACCCGCCGGATGGCGTTGGCCATCGCCGCGTTCGCCACGCGAAAGATCCCGTGCGCAGCCTTCTCGAGGCCGAGACCGAGGGGTCGACCCACCGCATTCAGGATCGCTTCGTCGACGCCGTCGCGCTGCACGCGAAAGCCGCCGCCGCAGAACGAGCTCGGATCGAGATAGCCGAGCACGAGATCGGCGTCCGTGACCGTCGGCTGGGTGCCGCCTCGCCCGTAACAGATCGGCCCGGGCTCCGATCCTGCGCTGCGCGGGCCTATTCTCAGAGCTCCGTTTTCGACGGAGGCGATCGAGCCGCCGCCGGCGCCGATCGACTCCACATCGACCGCGGGTACGCCGACGAGGTGGCGGTGGCGCCAGATCCGTCCGCGACGGACCTCCGGACCGCCGTCACCCACGAGGCACGCGTCGTAGCTGGTGCCGCCCATGTCGGCGGCGAGGAAGGCGCCGACGCCCGCCAGTGCCGCGACATGGCGGGCTCCGATCACTCCGCCCGTCGGGCCGGCACCAAGGACGCCGATCGGCCGGCGGCTGACGTGTTCGGTGGTCATCGCGCCGCCGTTCGATTGCATCAACAACAGACGGCCGCGAAAACCGGCCTCGAGCAGCCGGTGTTCGAGGTCGGCGATGTAGCGATGGACCTGCGGACCGACGTAGGCGTCGACGAGTGTCGTCGAAGTGCGTTCGAACTCCGGGGCGGACGGCATGACCTCGTGCGACAAGGAGAGCATCACCTCGGGCCACTCCTCGCGCACGATCTCGGCCGCGCGCTTCTCGTGCACCGGGTTGGCGAACGAGAACAGAAACACCACCGCGAGCGATTGCACCCCTTGGTTCTTGAGCCGCTGGATCGCGGATCGCACCGCCGCCTCGTCGAGCGAGATCACTACGTTCCCTTGAAAATCGAGCCGCTCGGAGACGCCGATGCGCCGCCGCCGCGGGCAGAGCGGGAACGGCGGAGGCAAGGTGGGGTCCCAGACGTCCTCCTTGAAGCCGCGGCGGAGTTCGATCTCATCGCGATGCCCTTGCGTGGTCAGCAGGGCCGTCACCGCACCGGATTGCGTGATCATCGCATTGTCGGCCGTGGTGGTGGCGTGCACGATCGTTTCGACCGCGGCGAGCAAGTCGCGCAGAGAGCGCTCTTCGCGTGTCGCGAGCTGTTCGAGACCCTTCATCACCCCGCTCGACGGGTCGGTTCCGCTCGTCGGCGTCTTGTCGAGCACGAACGAGCCGTCGGCGCGGAGCAGAGCGAAGTCCGTGAAGGTGCCGCCCACATCGATGCCGATGCGCGGGCGGCCCCGTAGAGCGCTCAACGACCGTCCTCGCGATCGGCGCGCATTTGCGCGCGGAGCTCGCGGGTGGCCGGCCAGTCGATCGACACGTCGAGCTCCTCGACGCTGCCACCGAGCACCACACCGTAGTCGTAGCGCGCGCCGCGCATGGAGACGTATTCGTCGAGCACGTCCTCCTTCACCGCTTCGGGATCGCGCTCGAGCGGGTCGCCCCAGCCGCCGCCGCCGCCGTGGCGGTACGCGTAGGACTCGCCGGCATGATGTGGCACCTGTCGAGACGCGCCTTCGGCGACGAGCTCCTGCTTCGAGCCGATACGGCAGCGCATCTCGTTGGGCATGCCATTCTTGCCGCCCGCCATGCCCGGCATCGGGTGTTTGCGGCCAACGACATAGGCGTACACGGTGGCGGGCGCGGTGAGGGTCTTGACGAAGAGGCTCCCCGGGCAGCCGCGCCATTGGCCGGGCCCCCCGGTGTCGGTTGCGTAGTCGCTGGCCATCTGGCGAACCGGAAAAATCGACTCGCTCAACTCGGCGGTGGCGCGCGGTACGTTGCCGAACGACGCGTTCATTGCGCCCCATCCGTCGCGGCCTTTCACCGCTCCGCAATGGGCGGCGAAGGTGTCCGGGGAATGGTCGATGAACATCTTGCCCGTCACCGGATTCATACCGAGGACCACCGTCGGCATGCCGCCCTTGTGGATCTGCGGGCATGAGCGCTCGGGCAATACCGCGCCGAGCGCCTTGGCGATCGCCTCGCCGACCTCGACGCCGGGATGACGCGCGCTCGCGGCGACGGGTTTGTTGTCGTGCGGATTGAGGCAGCAACCCTTCGGGACAGTGAGCTCGATCGAGTCGACGAAGCCTTCGTTCTTCGCAAGGGTCGGGTCCATCATGCTGGCGATCTGCGCGACGACCTGGCTGCGGGTGGTCCCGTAGGTCGAGTTGGCGGACACGTTCTGCCTCGTGTCGGAGCCGGTGAAGTCGACGCCAAGGCGATCGCCGCGCACGGTGATCTTCACGTGCACGCGCACGTCGGTGTTGCCGAGCGGGTCGTTGTCGACAAAGGCGTCGCCATAGTAGACGCCGTCCGGCCAGCGCCGCACCTCCTCCCGGAACCGCTGGCGGGCATGCTCGATGGAGTGTTCCACGGCGCTGCGAACCGTTCGGGCGCCGTATTTTGCGATCAGTTCCTTGAACCGGTCGCGCCCGCGCTCGACCGCGGCGATCTGCGCGCGGATGTCGCCGAGGAACGACGGGTTCCGATTGTTGGTCTTCATCATGTAGAGGGCGTCGGCGCGCTCCCCGCCGCGCTCCACCACCTTCAGCGCGGGAAAGCGCACTCCCTCTGCCCAGATGTCGAGGGCGTCGACCATGTACCCGCCGGGCGCCACCCCTCCGGTATCGGCGTGGTGGCACTCGATGGCGACGATGGCCTGAAGCTCGCCGCCGACGACGACCGGAGCGAACACGTTGTAGTCCGACAGATGACCACCGCCGTGATAGGGATCGTTGGCGATCAGTACGTCTCCGTCTTGAAGCCCTGCCGGGCCGAAGAAGTCGAGCGCGAAGCACACCGGCAGCGTCGACGAGAGCAGGGACTGGGGCTCGGTGACCCAATGCGCGGCGAGGCGTCCGCGCGCGTCGAGGATCGTCGCGTTACGCTCGCCCGAGGCGTGGAGGACCGTCGACGTCGCCGCTACGCCTGCGGGCGCGGCGAGCTCGTAGCAAATCGTCTCCATCGCATCGCGAAGGATTCCCGCGGTCACCGGATCGAAGCGCACGGCTGCGGTTGCTCCGCGGCGCGTCTGGCGGGCCGAAACGCCTCGCCGGGACCGCCGTCGTGCTCGACGGGCTGTCATCGCGTCCTTCGCTAGAAGGTGGAGCGAAGCGCTGTCAAGAAGACTTTCGAGCGCGCAGTGCGAGGAACATGGGGATCTCGCGCCGGCTCTCGTCGAGCGCGGCCTTCTTGGGGCCCGCGGGGCTCGTCTTGTGGCTCGGCCATTCTTCGAGGCGGTCGATCGTCAGACCCGCCGAGCCGAGAGTGTTGACGTACGCTTGCAGCGGGCGGTGGAACGTCGGCATCGTCTGCGACGGATCCGCGCCGGGGTGGATCTGGATCTCGGTGCGTGCCGAGCTCAGGTAACGCTCGATGCGTCGGTATTGCCTCGCCGCGCGCTCGTCCCAGCCCCACTGGCTCGTCCGCGGGACGCGGAAGCAGGGGTGCATGAGGACCACGACGAGCCTGCCGCCGGGCGCGAGTGCTCGCCAGCAGCCCTCCCAGACGGGGGAGAGTGGAGCCAGGTTTTGGATCGCCAAGATGCAAAGCGCGCCGGCGAACGCCCCGGAGTCGACGACCTCGGCGAGTCGCCGCGCGTCGCCAACCCGGTAGTCGATGGCCAGCCGATCCGATTCGTTACGCCGTCGCGCGGCGTCGATCAGCGCGGGCGCGACGTCGACGCCCGTGACACGTACCCCTTGATCGGCCAACACCCGGCAGAACACTCCTTGGCCGCACGCCACGTCGAGCACTCGTTCACCCGCCTTGGCGTCGAGGAGGCGGAGGGTCCGTGGGATCACGACCTTTTGCTGGTACTCGCTGCCGCGCTCGCCGACGAGCGCGTCGTACCATCCCGCGACCCGTTGCCAACCCAGTGAACCGCTCTTCGGTGGCGCGCCGCCGTCATGCCCCCGCCGGGCCCTGACCCGGGGGGAGGTCTTCTTCTCGTCGACGATCTCGCGCACGCGCGGCTCCCTTGCGGGCCGGCTTCGATCAAGTGCTTAAATTACATGCCTAAAACCGTCAAGCCCGCACGTGCCTCGCATTGCCGCGGCGCTACCGAAACAGAACCCGCGTCCGTTGCTCGCGGACGTGAACGTGCGGCTAGGGGGGTCGTCTTTCGCTTGTTTCGGCTGCTATCGGTATGTTACAGGCAACCTCCAGTGGTTGAGGTGAAGGTTTTGGCAGTCCCCGCAGACCGTTTCCGGCCAGCAAGCTGACAAAATTTTTTTCCCTCAAAATTTACACGGAAAGGGGGTCAGCGAGAGTGGCTCAGGGAATGGTTAAGTGGTTCAACAGCCAAAAAGGCTACGGGTTTATCACCCAAGACGACGGCCAGGACGTTTTCGTCCACTACAGCGCCATCGCAGGTGACGGATTCCGCAGCTTGGAAGAAGGCCAGCGTGTCACGTTCGATGTGGTCAAGGGTCCGAAAGGACTTCAGGCTTCGAACGTCGCGAAGGCGTAAGCATCAACCAAGCGAGAACGAAAGCCCTCGGGCAGCAACGCCCGGGGGCTTTTCTTTGTCACGCGCCGCCCCGAACGTCCGTCGGAGCTCGACCTGACTCGCTCCGCGCCCGCCCCGCACGCACAAAGGCGGCGAGCAGAAGGACGAACGGAACCAGGGTGGCCGCATCTTCCCAGCCGCCGCTTCCGGGGGTACGCAGCGCGATGTGGTCCGCGGCTCCACTGACGACGAGAGCCGCCACGCCGATCCCCATCAGCGCATCACCCGCCACGAGCCCGGAGGCCAGCAGGGTGAGCCGCTCTCGCTGCTCGGCCGCCTGCGGCGCACGATTGAGGTGCCACGCGGCGAGGCCACCGAGGATCAGCGGTGCCGAGGTCGTGATCGGTAGGTAAAGACCGATCGCAAAAGGCAAACTCGCGATCCCGCAGGCTTCGGCGACGAGCGCCAGCCCGGCGCCGAGCCCGAGCAGGCGCCAAGGTAGGTCGCCGTGCATCACGCCGGCGGCGAGTGTCGCCATCAGCTTGGCCTGCGGGGCCGGCAGCACGGCGGAGCCGATGCCGTACGCCTTGTGGAGCAGGAACAGCACCCAGCCGGCACGCAACGCGGCGACTGCGGTGCCGACCATCTCTCCGAGCTGGAGCTTCCAGGGGGTGGCGCCGAGGAGCGCACCGGTCTTGAGGTCTTGGCTCATGTCACCGGCGAGCGCGATCGAGACGGCGACCACCGCCGCCACGCGGATCGCCGCCGCCGACCCCTCCGCTCCCGTGCGTCCAGAGAGCAAGACCGCGAAGGCCGTGACCAGCAGCGCCGTTATCGTCATCCCTGAAACGGGCTGCGAAGTCGTGCCGATCAGGCCGACGATCTCCGAGGAAACGACGACGAAGAAGAACGTGAAGCCGACGGCGAGCACGGCGTCCGTGAGCCGCATGTGAGACCAGGGAAGCAGCCAGAGGCCGAGAGCCAACAGCGTGATGCCGCCGACGACCACGCCGCCGGGAAGATCTCGGTCCGTACGGGCCACCGCCGTGCCCGTTGGCCGTAGGCTCGCCATCAGATTCCGCAGCGAGGCGCGCATCGCCGGCAGCGCGCGCACCAGCGCCACCACCCCGCCCGCCGCCACAGCCCCGGCGCCGACGTAGCGCACTCCCGTGCGCCAGATCTCTTTGGCGTCGAGCGCGGCGGGGCTCGCCGGCAAGCCGAACCAGACGGCGCGGTCGCCGAGGGCATCGAAAAAGGGGATCAACAGCATCCAGCCGAGCACGCCCCCGCCGAGCATGATCCCGGCGATACGCGGCCCGATCAGATATCCGACGCCGAGAAACATCGGAGAGAGCTCGAACCCGAGCGAAGCCTTGTGCAGGGCCCCTACACTCCAGAAGACCGTATCCCCCCACAGGCGTAGGCCTCGCCCCAGCAACGTATAGAGCGCGCCGCAGAAGATGCCGCCGAACACGGGCCGGGCGCTCGCGCCGCCCTTGTCGCCGGCGATCAGTACCATCGCGCAGGCCGTACCCTCGGGAAACGGCAGCTCGCCGTGACGCTCGATCGTCAGCGCATGGCGTAAGGGGATCATGGTCAGGACGCCGAGAATTCCCGCGGTGGCGCCGAGCCAAAAGATCTCGAAGCCAGTCGGCGCGAGGTCGAGGAACACCAGCGCCGGCACGGTGAAAATGACTCCAGCGGCGAGCGACTCGCCGGCCGAAGCGATGGTGTGCACGACGTTGTTCTCGAGCACGGTGCCACGGCGCAAGATGCCGCGCAGCACCGCCATCGAAATCACCGCGGAGGGGATCGACGCGGAAACCGTGAGGCCGATCTTCAGGGCGAGGTACGAGTTGACCATCCCGAAGGTGAGTGAGAGCAGCGCGCCGAGCACGACGGCGCGTACGGTGAACTCGGCGCGATGCTCCGTGGGCGCGACGTAGGGGATCAGCGGATCGCGCGAGGAGGTTGGGTTCACGGAGCCACGCCTACGGCCTCGGAGCGGCGCTTCACGTGCTCCAGCACGCGGCGATGAATCCGATGGATGAAGGCGTCGGACCAAACGTTCCAGTAGAGCTGGGGAAAGAGATTGTTGCGGTACCAGGTGCTGCCTTCGAGCCGCGTGCGGCCCGCTCCGAGGCGCACCAGGCGGAACTCGCCGCGCTCGCTCCGCAACCCGTCGACGAGATGTGGAGCGGCGACGTGGCGATACGGGCTCCACTCCTCCATCGATGGCGGTTGGGCACGCACGTCGAATCCGAGTCGCCGCGGCGGATCCCACTCCGTGATCGGCTCGACGAAAGGCCCGGTGGAAAACTCGCAGGTGCGCACCGCACCGACGCCCTCGCCGTGGATACGCGCTCGCACCGGATAGGCGATGCCGAGCCGGAAGACCAATTCCCCCGGCGGCGGGAGCTCGGCGATGCCGATCACGTTCTTCCAGACCGATTCGGGAGGCGCGTCGATTTCGACGAACGTCGCCACTTCGCGCAGCGGGCGCGCGAAGCCCGCGAGCCTCGAAGCCCGTCAGGAGGGGGAGCGCGACGAGCAAGCTCGTGACGGCGGCCGCAGGACGGCCGCCGAGCGCGATCTGACGCCCCAGCACGGCGCCGAGGGAGGCGAGCAGCAGAGCGAGCGGCAGCGCCATGAGCAGGCACACGAGCCCCTCGAGCGCCAGCAGGGCGATCAGCCCGGCGACGACCACGAGGGTCAGGTAGGCGACCCCGAGCGTCGCGAGGGCGCTGCGGGGCGCCTCCCGATTTAGAAGGAACGCAGCGACGAATCCCATGACGAAAGGCGTGCCGAGGAACAGCGATGCGCCGTAGCCGCGTAGCCAGACCACGCTCAATCCCATCATCGCGAGGCCGACCAGCACACCGACCGCGGTGCTGTACACGACCCCGGTCAACCCGTCGCGGTCGGCTCGGCGGCGGCGCCGGCGGCGTCTCCGAGGCGGGCAGGAAGCAAAGGAGAATCATGTAGAGGTAGTTGACGATGGGAACGAAGAAGAGCAGCGACCACCCGGCGGCGAGCCCCGCGTGCACCGTGCGCCGCACGGTCATCGAGATGCCGATCCAATAGAAAGGCAGACTCCACAGCACCAGGACCCAGAACACCCATTGCGGCGGCACGCCCGTGGCGGCCTCGCGCGCGGCGAGCGAGGGGTGGACGTAGGCCAGGGGCGTCCACAGCCGGCCCGTGACGACCCACACCAGCAGCGCATCCATCACGTACTTGGTGAGCGCGAGGCCGATGCCGGAAGCGGCATAGAACCGAGGTCCCACGGGCCGCGTCAGGCTGAACCAAGTCGAAACGATTTCGCGCACGAGGGCGCGGATTCTAGCGGGGTTCGCTCGTGATGTCTTGACGGGCCAAGGCTCGTCGGCCAGACGGAGCCATGCCCCGCATGAAGGCCGAGTATCTCGAACGGTTCCTGCAACAGCCCTTCATCGGCGTGCTCGCCACGCTGAGACGCGACGGACGGCCCTACACGGTGCCCGTATGGTGGCTTCTCCACCAAGGGACGTTCTGGATCAGCGGCACGTACGAGCGCGTTTGGTGCAAGCAGCTCAAGAGCGATCCGCGTGCCTCCCTCTGCATCGAAGCCACCGGTGAGCTCGCGGGTCACGTGGGCATCGACGGACGGGTCGGGCGCCACGAGCCACCCGGGTTCGACGTTTGGCCGATCTCTCGGTTGCTCGTCCAGAAGTACGTGGGGCTCGGCGATCCAGCGCGGGCACGAGCCGTCGACGATTTCGTCACCAACATGCAGACCGAGCACCGACTGCTCTTCGAACTCGTTCCCGAAGTCCGCCGCGCGATCGACATGCGCGTCTATCGCGGTAAGCGCTCGGAGCGTGACTGGCATGAGCGACAAAACAAGGAGTCGTCTCGATGAGTCGAAAGCGATGGCGACGCGGCCGAGTGGCCGCTCTTTCCGTCGTCCTCTTTACGGGTGCCGCGCAGGCTCAGCTCTCCGCAGACGCGCCTGGCATCAAGAGCGACAGAGAGGTGCGATCCGAGCACCAGAAAACCGGCTCCAGCATGGAGGAAACTGCGCGGCGGCTCGAGGATCCACAGCCGGAGGTGCGTCTCGCGGCGGTCAAGGCGCTCGCCGAATCGAACAGCCCGCGAGCGCAGGAATACCTGATCCAGGCCGTCGGGGACTCCGACCCTCGGGTCGCCGCCGCTGCCGTCGATGCGTTGGGGCGGGTCGGCACCAAGGACGCCTCGACGTTTCTCACGCAGCGTCTGTTTCTGGCGGCAACCAGCCCGGGGCTTCGCCAGCGCATCCTCGTCACCCTTGGCAGGATCCATGATCCGGCGTCCGCCGGTCCGATTTTCGAATTCATGCAGGGTGAAACCGATCCGAAGATCCGCGGCACGGCCATCCGCGTCATCGGCGAGATCGGCGACGATTCGACGCTCGGGGAGCTGCGCTCCTTCGGGGAACGAGAGCAGGACGCGCAGATGAAGGCGCTCTTGCAGGATGCGGCGGCACGCATCGAAGCCCGCCAGCCGCATCCCGACAGCTCCAGCGCACGTTGACCGCCCCGCAGTCGAGCCCGGCCGTCCGACCGTTGCTGACGAAATAGCCAGTGCCCGCTGCGATGCTTTCGCCCGCAGCAGCGATCGGCGATCAGCCGGCAGAATCCGGCCGCGCACTCCGCCTGATTCTCGCTGTGAAGTCGACGGTGTAGCCTCGGGCGCCGTCAAGTTCCGTTCGAGCGGCATCGTGCTTGCTTGTATCCAAGAAAGTGGCCGGAGCCTTCGTCCCCCGTGGGATTCCGCGCCAGCTCCTCGGTGATCGAGGGATGCGGATTTGGTCCGCATCCCTCGATCCTCCTCCTCCGTCGAGGCTTCCTGGTGGGCAGCAGTGAGCAAGAATTTCGACGAGCCCCGAGGGAGAGCGCAGGCTGGCGGACGTTCGCCAGCGTAACGAGCAACTGGCGGCGCTCGTGGAGATCGGCCGCGACCTCACCTCAACGCTCGATATCGCCGAGGTATTGCAGCGCGTGGTCCGAGACGCGCGCCGCTCCTGCAAGGGAGGGTAACCTCGCTGATGCTCGAGCGAAGCGGCGGCTTTGAAACGGTGGCGAGTGACGGCGCGGGCCGCGCCTATTTGTCGCGCCCGCCGCCGACGGTGCATAGCTCCGTATCGGGCCGCGTCCTCCAAACGTGCGCGAGCTGCAGAACGTGGTGGCCACAGGCATGCTTGTGCGCCAAGGCCGATCGCATCGCAGGGGGCGACGTGTCGTTCGGATTGGTCGCCCGGCGAGGAGCTCCGGATCCCGACGCCGCGCTCGGGCTCGCACGCGGTAATCAAGTGCACGCAGGGCGGCTCCTCGGGGTGACGCGCAACGTCGTTCGCAATCGCATGGCGAAGCACACGATCGTCGGAATCGGGCTGCGATCGCGAAGGGCTCCGGCCGGAAAACCTAGCGACGAGACCACCGGAGCTTGACGGGCCGGGCGTCGGCGGCCTACGCGGGATCTACGAGGTTAACGATGCTGACCCCTGGACAGCCCGCCCCCGACTTCACGAGCTCCAGCCACGAAGGCAAAACGGTCTCTCTCAAGGACTTCCGCGGGCAGAAGGTACTCCTGTGGTTCTACCCCAAGGCGGACACGCCCGGCTGCACCATCGAGGGCAAGGGGCTCCGCGACCGAGCTCCTGAGTTTGCTCGGAACCGCATCGTGATCTTGGGAGCGAGCTTCGATACCCAGAACGACAACGCGGCGTTCGCGCAAAAGTTCAGCTTTCCCTTTCCGCTCCTTTGCGACACGGATCGCTCGCTCGGCATGGCGTACGGCGCGTGCGACGATGTCAAAGCGGGCTACGCCAAACGGATCTCGTACTTGATCGACGAGCACGGCAAAATTCTAAAGGCGTACCTGAAGGTCCAGCCCGCCGACCATCCCGAAGAAGTCCTGAGCGACGCCGCTTTGGCCTAGTTCTTCGCTCACGCGGCCAACGGTAGATCGTCTTGCCCCGGAATTTCCCTTCGCCCCTGAAGCACCGAGACTTCGTCCAGCAACCGTCAGGCCAGCGAAACCGTCTCATCCAGGCGTGCGAGGAGCGGTCGACGAGACACGGCAGCTGATGGTTGCCGCTGAGCGCTGGCTCACGAAGCGCAGCGGTCGATCAGTAGCGGCTTTCGAATGTCGGCGTCGTCAACGGCGTCGGTTCCGCCGTGGCGCCATTCTGGGGCGGAAACGAGAGCTCGCGAGTGCCGGATTCGGAGCTCCAGGACCAAAGAGAGAGCCGGCACCCCGCTCCGAGCACGACGCTCACCCACACAGCGATGAGAGCCGCTACGCGGGTCAGTCGGATCGAGTGCGCGGCGATCATTCTCCGATTCGGCCGGGCCGAAAGAACACCTTGTTGTCCTTGACGATCAGCTGATCGTTCAAGCACAGCTGCACGGCCTGCGAGAGCACTTCGCCCTCCAGCGCGCGCCCCTTGGCTTTGACGTCCTCGAGCGTATCTTCGCCGACGCGGATGTGAAACACGTCCTGCAAAACCACCGGGCCCTGATCGAGTTGCGCGGTGGCGAAATGCGCGGTGCATCCCGACACGCGCACGCCTTCCGACCACGCCTGCTTGTAGGCATTGGCGCCGGGGTAGTAGGGCAGCAGGGAAGGATGGATGTTGAGGATGCGGTTGGGAAACTTAGCGACGAACTCGGCGGAGAGAATGCGCATGTAGCGTGCCAGCACCACGAGGTCGGCGCGGAATTCATGGATCTTGTCCGCGAGAAATGCCTCGTGCGCCACTTTGTCGTCGGCCTCGCGAGCGAAGTAGGGGATACCGGCTTCCTCGGCGACGGGCCGCAACAGCTCGTGGTTCGACAGCACCACGACCGGGTCGCCGGCGAGCTTGCCTCCGCGGTGATCGCGAACCAACGCCTCGAGGCAGTGGGGCTCCTTGGTGACCAGGATCGCGAAGCGCTTGCGCTCGCCGCCGCCGGTGAGCCGTAGCGTGATCTCCACGCCGATCTCGGCGCCGATGGTCTTGAGCCCGACGATCACCTCGTCGAGCGTCGTCGAGACGTCCGTGAGGTCGACCCGCGTGCTCATGATGAACAGGCCCTCGACGACGCGCTGCTCGATGTCTTCGATGTTGATGTCATGCGCGGCGAGGTACGTGGAAATCCGCGCGACGATGCCCTTCTGATCGCGCCCGATGACCGAGACGACACCGCGGTTTTTCATCGTCGCCCTCGTAGCTGCAAGATCACCCCGAGTCCACTCGGTAGATCCGCCACGAGCCCTCCGAACTCTCGACGTCACCGATCAGCCGAGGGTCTGCGGGTGGCGGGAAGTCGCTCGGTTGCACGACATACGCGCCACGCCCGCGCCTCGCGATCTCCCGCGCGAGCCCATCGCCATCGAAGAATGCGGAGACCTCGTTGCGCCGTCCGAGGAACGCCAAGCGCTCCGCCATCTCGCCGAAGCACACGATGGGCGACGTTGGCTCGAGGTGCTCGCAGAATGCGGTGCGCGGCGACGTTCTCCACATCCTCGCCCGGGCGCAGCCGTGGCAGCACGACGCCGAAGTAGAACGGCGCGCTCACCAGGCCGATCGCAGTGAGCGCCCATGCGGCGCGTCGTCCGCGCGGGCCGGCACCGTGGCCGACGGCCTCCGCGATGGCCAGAGCCAGGAAGGGCAGCGCCGGCGCCGAATAGTGCATGCGTTTCTTTGGGATGAACGAGAGCACGAGGAGCAGTCCGAGCGCGATCGCCAGCGGCGGCCGAAGGCCGCGATGGTGGGTGTCCTTCACGACGAGCGGCAGGAGTAGCGCGAGGGGCAGCAGGCCAACGGCGCCGTAGAGCCAGGGCCAATGGAAGCGACGAAAGGAATCGACGAGATGCCACGTCGTTAGATCGGGCTGGGTGACGAAGCCCTGCAGGTAGGCGGCGCCCCCGTCGCGGTGCACCACCGGCAGCACCCAGGTCGCCGCGGCGACGGCGAAGCCAGCGGCGAACGCCGCCCAGTCGGAAATCCGAGGACGCCGAATACCTTCGCCGTAGAGCCAGGCGGCGTATGCAAAAAGCCCGCAGAACGCCCAAGCCAGCGGCCCTTTCAACGCGCTCCCCGCCGCGCAAGCGGCGCCGGCGATCGCGAAGCCGGAGCCACCATCGCGGTCTCGCGACAGAGCGCGGATCGATGCGAAGCAGGCGAGGAGCATCCCCCCCACGAACAGCATGTCGGGACGCGCGGTGCGCGCGACGTCCTGATACCCTTGCAGGCCGAGTACGCCGATCGCCGCGAACCGCGCGGCGCGACGGCCCGCGAGCGTGCAGCCGATGCCGTAGAGAAGCACCGCGCCCGCGATCGCCGCGATCGCGGACGGGAGCCGGGCGAGCGCGATCGAGGGCTCGCCCGCGGCGTGGAACAACAGCGCGATGGCAGCCGTCATGAGCGGCAGCTTGTCGTGGTACGGCTCTCCGAGCAGCGTCGGGATCAGGAAGTCTCCACTCGCCGCCATTTCACGGCCGATCTCGGCGTGGCGGATCTCGTGCGACGACACGAGGTGCGTCTGCCCCAGGAACGGCAACAGTGTCGCGGCACCGACGAGGGCGACCAGCGCGGCGTCGCGAAGGCGAGGCTTTTCCACGACCGTCTCTTATACGCGTTTGACAGGCGCGACGAATGCCTCAGGTGAGGCGAGCGGAGCGTCGCGGGCGACTGGAGCTATCTCACCCAAACGGTCGAGGCTTCGGCGATCTCGACGAGCTTGGCTTCGAGCTCGCGGCGAAATGCTTCGAATCGATCTACGTCCGCGTCCTCGGGGACGAAGTAGGGGCCGATGAGATACTGGCGGATGTGGTTGAACGGTAGCGGCACCGCCATCCGGTCCCAGGTGGGCAGGCGCAGGTTGCGCTTGGCCCAGGTGCGCACCAGCACGATCGGCTTACCGCATTTGCGGGCGATGAACAGCGCCCCCGGCTTCATCACGTGGTACGGGCCGTTCGAGCCGTCGACCGTCACGCCGTAGATGACCCGATGGTTTTCCCGCATGTGCCGCACCATCTCGACGAGCACGTATTCGCGCTGACGGGACTTTCGCCGCGAAGAGCCGCCGCGAAACACCACGGAGCCGCAGATCTCGAGAATCCTCGTGATCAGCTCGCCTGAATCGCCGACGTTGGCCAGTGTGTGCGGCCGCCAGGCGCGGTAGGACCACGCGACCGAAAACACCTCCTCGTGCCAGAGCATGGCGATCAGGCCGTCGTAACGCTCGATGATTTCGGGGAGGAGACTCGGATACCCGCAGTCCTCGACGCGGCTGGTCTTCCAGACGAGCCACAGGTAGGCGACGTAGAGGTACGGAACGACCGCGTGCCCCAGCCACAGCAGCGGCTGTAAGAGAAACGCACGGACCCGCCTGCGGATCCGCCTGTAAGGCGAATCGTGAGACACGCCTCAGCGCGTCAGCGGCGACAGCGACAGGTTCCTCATCGGCGGCTGATCTATTCCCAGATCTTGCCGGGATTCAAGATGCCGTGCGGATCGAAGATCGACTTCACCTGCTTCATCAGTTCGAGCGATTCACCGTGCTCGAGCGCCGCGTACTGGCGGTTACCGAAACCGAGGCCATGCTCGCCGGATACGCTGCCGCCGGCGGCGAGGACGAAGCGCAAGATCTGATCCTTGGCGCGCAACGCCGCTTGCCAGCGTGGCGCGTCGTTCGGCGACTCCGCGATGAGTACGTGGAGGATGCCGAGCCCCGCGTGGCCGAACGCGTAGAGCGATACGTCGGCCGCGTCGCCCCGTCGATAGCTCTCGTCCATCACTTCCGGGAGGCGCGAAATGGGCACGGCGAGATCAGTGCGAACGATCTCGGCGCCGGGGTGGGCGGCGCGGATCGACCGCGTCGTCCAGTGGCGCACCTCCCAGGGGCTCTGGCCGGAGGCGAGGCGCACTTCTCGGCCGCCGTGCTCGGCGCACACGGAGAGGGCCGCTGACGCCGATTCCTCGGCGTTCGCCTCCGAACCATCCGCCTCGAGAAACAGCGTGGGTTGCTCCTCGAGCCCGTAGCCTCGGAAGCGGTTCATGGCGGCGATCGTTCGCCTGTCGATGAACTCGACGGCCGCGAGATCGATCCCGTACGCCATCATCGCGGCGATCGCGTCGGCCGCCCGTCGTTCGCTCGCGAAGCAGAGCGCTAGCTGACGTCTCGCCGCGGGGATGCCGCGCAGCCGCAGCGAGATCTCGGTGATGAGACCGAGTGTGCCCTCGGCGCCGACGATCAGGCCGATGAGATGGTAGCCAGAGGAGGTCTTGCGGCAATCGCTGCCGAGACGCAGGGCTCGGCCGTCGCCGACGACGACGGTCGCGGCCAGCACCGAATCGCGTGTGCCGCCGTACTTCACCGAGTAGATGCCGCTCGCGTCGTTGGCCACCATGCCGCCGATGGTCGCGCTGTCGGAGCTCCCTCCGGGCGACGGCGGAAAGAACAGTCCGTGCGGGCGCAGAGCCTGATTCAGCCGCTCGTACACGACGCCCGGCTCGACGCGTACCAAGAGGTCCGCGGCGCGGATCTCGAGCACTCGTTGCATGCGGCTGAAGTCGACGACGAGGCCGGCGGCGAGCGGAATCGGATTGCCTTCGAGGCTGGTGCCGGCCCCCCGGGCCGTCACCGGCACCCGGTGGCGGACGGCGAGCGTGACGAGCGCGGAGACTTCTTCGGTCGAGAGCGGCCAAGCCACCGCATCGGGAAGAGAAGGCCGCAGCGACGATTCGTCGTGCGACGCCGCCTCGAGATCGGGTCGTCGCGTCGACAAACGCTCGGTTCCGAGTATCGCGGCGGCATCGTCGATCCAGGTCGTGGCGCGCACCCCCTCCGATCTATCGAGGCGCTGTACGGTCGCAAGAAGCAAGCCCCCGTGTTCGAAGCACAATCAAATTCTTGACTCCGCCGGCGAGTTCAGCTTCGATGACGGTGGAAGGAGCCCAGTGGATGGAAGCAGTCGTTTTGCAAACCTTCATCTGCGCGGCCTGCGGCTGGCAGCTCGGCGCGATTGCCGAGGTCAACTGCCCGCGTTGTCAGAAGGTGATGCAAGCGGTGCCCGGGACTCGACGCAAGAAGCTCTGCGGTCACGACGACCACGCGCAATGCACGATTCGTTGCTTTGCGACCGCGGAAGAGGTCGAGGGCGGCCGTAAGAAGGCCGCCGCGTAAGCGAGTCGAGCGCCCGGCGCTGCTCTCGAGCCGCGCGACCGGTCTTGCCGTTCGCTCGCCCCATCCGTCCGACTGGACGCCTCCCCTTGATTCCGACAATTCTGCCATTCGATGAGGGAGACGCCTTCCGCGCAGAGCGCCGTGCGCTTCTGTCCCGCGTGCGGTAAGCCGCCGGGACGCGGCGCTAGATTCTGCAGCGATTGCGGCACGCGAATCGCGGAGGACGCACAGCCGACAGCTCCTTCGACGCCGCTCCCGCCCGTCTACGCCGGCCTCGCGGTGCTGGTCGCGTTCCTCTCGATCGGGCTGGCATTGTGGACACTGATCGTCGCCCCGCGGCGGCGGCCCGAGCGCCTGCCGCTGGCGCAGTCGCAATCGCCGCCGTCGGTGAGTCAGCCGTCGACGGGCGTCCTTCCCGAGAATCATCCGAGGCTCGAGCTCCCGGCGGACGTCAAGAAGTATATCGACGTCTTGGAAGCGAAGGCAGTCGCCGAACCGCAAAACCCGCAGGCGTGGAAAGCGGCGGCGGAGGTCGAGTACCGTGCCGGGCAGATCGACCGTGCCTACCTCGACAAGGCCGAGGCCTCATACCGGCACCTGCTCACGCTCGACGCCAAGGACCTCGACGCGCTGCGCGGCCTCGGCAACGTGCACTTCGATCGCGAGGAATACGACAAGGCTGTCGAGTCTTACCTGGGGTACCTCGCGGTCAAGCCCGACGATCCGAGCGTGCGGACCGATCTCGGCACGATGTATCTCTACAAGGATGACGCGGACAAGGCGATCGCAGAATACGGCAGGGTGCTCGCCGAGGACGAGAAATTTTACCAAGCGCATTTCAACCTGGGCATCGCCTACGCGCAAAAGGGCGACGCGAACAAGGCGCTGGCATCGTTCGCGAGAGCGCGCGAGCTCGCTCCAGACGACGCCACGCGCAAGCAGATCGATGCGCTCGCCGCCCGGACCAAAACGGCGGGCGGCGACGGCGCAAACTTCGCGGAAGGAGCCCAGAGCTTTCAGCAACGGACCGAAAGCGCGCTGCGCGGTCACCCGATCGTCGGTCCGAAGATCGTCGCCTTCCGATGGCAGTCGGCGACCGTCGGGGACGTCCGCTTGCGCGAGTTCCCCATGCAAGGCATGCCCGAGACCGTGCGGCAGAAGTTCCTCGATCGGCTCAAAGGCGAGCTTGCGGACGCCAAGCGAAAGAGCGGCGCCACGGGCGCGGTGAAGCTCGACCTGATCGATGATGCGAGCGGGCGGGTGATGGCCACGGTGGACGTCGAGTGAGCCGCTCCGCGCCCCCCTACTATTTGCCCGTCGGCGACGAGGTGGAGCTCTTCGAAGCCGCGTGGCGATGCCGGCTACCCGTGCTGCTCAAGGGGCCGACCGGATGCGGCAAGACGCGTTTCATCGAGCACGTCACCCACCGCTTCCACGGTCCAGGACGCGACGGCGCTCCCGGTCTGATCACCGTGGCCTGTCACGAAGATCTCACCGGCAGCGACCTCGTCGGCCGTTACTTGATCAAGGGCGACGATACGGTGTGGATCGACGGCCCGCTGACGCAAGCGGTACGTGGTGGCTCGGTTTGCTATCTCGACGAGATCGTCGAAGCCCGCAAAGACACCATCGTCTTGATCCACCCACTGACCGATTACCGTCGCATCCTGCCGATCGACAAGCGAGGCGAGATCCTCGACGCGCACGAGAACTTCCTGCTGGTGATCTCGTACAACCCCGGGTACCAGAGCGTGCTCAAGGATCTCAAGCCTTCGACCCGCCAGCGCTTCGTGGCGATCGAGTTCGGCTATCCGCCGCGTGACAAGGAAGCCGAGGTGATCGCCCACGAGAGCGGCATCGGCGGCTCCGAGGCGCTCGAGCTCGCCGCGCTCGGCGAGAAGGTGCGCAACCTGAAGGCGAGCGGCCTCGAGGAAGGCGTGAGCACGCGCTTGCTCATCTATGCGGCACAGCTCATGCGCCACGGCGTGAGCGCACGGGCGGCATGCTCGGCAGCCGTGACGCGTGCGCTCTCCGACGACCTCGAGACCCAGCACGCGATCGACGAAATCTGCGCCACGGTCTTCCCGTGAGCCCCGCGCGCGGCCATTGGCTGCAGAGCCCGCACTTGGCGCGCGCCGACGGTGGCGCGGAGGCGCTCGCTTTGTTCCGTCGGCTTCCCGAGGGGCAGCAGCGCGAGATCGTGCATTTCGGCGATGCCCTGGCCGAGTCGAGCCCGGCGCTCGCGCTCGCGTATGCGCTGCGGGCCCCTCAGGCCCGCGCGGGATTGCCCCGCGAGCGCTTCACGCAATGGGCGAAGCTCGCCGTCGAGCTCGCCACCGGCGAGCTCGCCAACCGGGATGCGGCCGCGGCCTTTCTGCGCCTCGACGCCGCGGCGGTCTCCTCGTGCCCGCCCGCGTTGCTCGAGCACTGGCGAAAGCTCTTCGGCGACGTGCAATCGGTGTCACGCAAGCTCGCGGCGCTGTTCGTCGAAGGCAGCGCCCCGGTGCTCGCGAAGCTCCCCGAGCGCGCTCGGCCTCGGCTCGACGCGTGGGTGGAGGCCGGCCTCGAGCTGGCTTCGCGCAGCGGCTGGCGCGGGGAGTTTCTCGCCGCGGCCTTCTTTGGATCGGGCGGCGGAGCGCTGCCCGTGCTCGATGCGGAGGAGATTCGCCGCTGGGCGGCGCTCGGCGCCGCAGTCCAAGTCGGCCGGGAGGTCGGGCAGCAATTCTTCCTTCAAGGGTTGCCTGCGGGCTTCGACAGCTTCTCTGCGGCCGAGCGTGCGACGATGTTCGATCTCTGCGCCGCGTCGGCGACGCGCGCGGCTCGCGCCGCGGCGATGCTCTTCGCGACGTTGCCCGGCGCGGTGGAGCGGGTCCCCCACGATGCGCGCGCTCTCCTGTTGCGCGCGCTCGCGGAGGCATCGTGCGACGCGGAGGGCATCGTCGCCATGGTGCCGATGCTCGAGGCGATCGTGCGGTCGATCCCGGCTACTGCGCAAGCCGCGCTCCTCGACCGTGTCGCGCGCTGCGGCGCGAGCTTTCCTCTCTGCCTGGTGCCTCTCCTTCGCTCGTTGCCCCGCGCGCTCGAGCAGACGGGGGCTCGCGGCCTAGTGCGCTGGATCGAGCGCGGCGAAGCGATCGCGGACGTCAATCTCGAGGCAGGCCGCGCCTATTTTGCGCTCGAATCGCGTACTGCGCTTCGCTATCTACGCGAGGACTCCGCGGCGGTTCACTTGGAAGAGGTTCACGGCGTGCTTCGTTCGTACGCGCGCATGCTGTCCGGCAAGAGCCTGACTCTCCGCTCCGGCGATGGTTTGTCGCTACGGCCGTTTCTCGATCGCGAGAGCCTCGAGCGATCGAGCATCGCGCTGCCCGAGCGCGTCGACTTCTTCAGCTCTTGGGAGGACAACTTTTCGGTCCTCAAGCTCGCCACCGCCGTGGGCGTCGGTCGCCTGCTCTACGGCAGCTTCGAGCTGTCGCTCGCGCGGGTACGCGCTCGGCTCCCGGCGCCGCTGGCGTCCGTGCTCGCTACGGCGATCGAGGGGGACGGTCTCGCGGACCTGCTCGAGGCCGTTCCCGAGGCCGACCCACTGATCACGCTGTTCACGGCGTGCGACGGCGCGCGAATCGACTTTCGCCTGCGCCGCCACTATCGCGGCTACGCGGCGGAAATCGAGCGCGTCGCACGGCGTCTCGCGCGCCGAGTCGCGCGGCCGCTGCGTTCCGCGGAGCTCGTCCTGTTCCTCATCGGCGCCGGCGTTTCGCCGGTCGAGCTTCCTACGGACAACCTCCCGGCGGAGTTGATCGGGTCGGTGGCCGCGGCGCTGCGCAGCCCGGAGTCGACGGTGGACGACGCCCTCGCCGTGGCGATTCAGATCCGCGAACGGTTGACCGATTCGATTGCCGTGTCGGGGTTCGGTCCGCCGACTTCGTACGAAGAGCTGCTGTTCGAGAAGATCACCGGTGATGCCGCGCTCGATCCCGAGCCGGAAGCCGATCCCGTTGCGGACGGCGAATCTCGCCCCACGGAGGTGCTCGACATCGACCCCGCGGCGATCGAGGAAGGTGACGAAGACGGGCCGGGTACTCCGCTTTCGGCCGAGGAGCTGCGTCGGCTTCTCGAGGCGGGCGCGATTCTCAAGATCGGGCGTGGCGACGAGGTGGCGGACAGCGCCGGGATCTTCGCCCGCGATCTACCGCTCGCCGGCTCGGCGGACGATCGAACGGGCGAGGGGCAGGGAGTCGAGGGGGGCGACGGACGACGGGCGCGTCGCGCGACGGAGGAGCGAGGCGGGTTCGACTACGACGAGTGGGACTACGCGATCCGCGACTATCGGCCGCGCTGGTGCCATCTCGACGAGATCAGCCTCGGCGGCGATGCGGGAGAATTTTTCCAGGATACGCTCACCCGCTACGCGGACCTCCTTCCCGAAGTACGCCGCCAGTTCCAGCGCCTACGACCGGAGCGCTACCTCAAGGTGCGCGGGCTCGAGGACGGCGAGGACTTCGATTTGAACGCCGCCGTAGAGGCGCGGGTCGAGCTTCGGGCTCGCCGCTCACCCTCGCAGCGCCTGTACGTGGCGCGCCGGCCGCAGGAGCGCGACGTGGCGACGCTCTTCCTGCTCGACATGAGCGCCTCCACCGACGAGCCGGTGCAGGCCCGCGAGCCTGACGGCGAACCGTCGACGAGCGCCAGCCCACCGCGCCGCATCATCGACGTCACCAAAGAGGCGCTCGTGATCATGGCCGAGGCGCTCGAGGAGCTCGGCGACCGCTACGCGGTCTACGGGTTCTCCGGACAGGGTCGGAACAACGTCGAGTTCTATCTCGTCAAGCCCTTCCAAGAGGGCCTCACGGCGCGAGTGCGCGGGCGCATCGGCGGCATCGAGCCCCGCCGCTCGACGCGCATGGGCACCGCACTGCGCCACGCACGCATGAAAATGACGAACGTGACCGCGCGTTCCAAGCACGTGTTCCTGCTCTCCGACGGCTTTCCGCAAGACTTCGACTACGGCGCCGACCGCCGTTCCAACACGTACGGCATCCAGGACACGATGATGGCGCTGCAGGAGTGCCAGGCTGCGGGAATCACTCCCTTCTGCATCACGGTCGACAAGACCGGCCACGACTACCTGCGGCAAATGTGTGAGACCTCGCGCTATCTCGTCATCGAGGACGTCGCGTCGTTGCCGACCGAGTTGCCGAAGATCTACGAGCGCTGGGTTCGCGCGTAGGCGAGGGGTGAGGCGCCGCGCTACGAGGCGCAAAGAGCGTGGCAAACTTGACATCGGCGCCCTGAGCCTCGAACCTGGCAGGATGCTGTCGGAGGTTCGTGAGTTCATCCGCGCGCCGGATGAGGCGCGCTTCAACGAGCTCGCCTGTGCGGGGTTTCGCTTTCAGTACGAAGGGAACGAAGCGTACCGGAGATTTTGCGACCGGCGCGGGATGTCACCCGCGCGCGTCGCCGACTGGCGTGACATTCCTGCCGTTCCGGTATCGGCTTTCAAGCAGGCCGATCTCGTCGTCGCAGGCTTGCCGGATGGTCAGTCATTTCTCACCAGCGGTACCACACGCGGAGCGGAGGGCCGAGGACGACATCGCGTGCCGGATCCGGAGATCTACCGCGCCGCGGCGCTCGCTCACTTCGAGCATTGCGTGCTTGCCGACGGCGTGCGCCCGCGCTTCGTGGTGCTGGCTCCGTCGCTCGCGGAGCAACCCCAGTCGTCGTTGTGCCAGATGATCGAATGGCTCGCGGCATCCTTCGCGCCCGGTCCGCCCGAATACTTCGTCACCGGCGGCGAGCTCGACGCGGACCGGCTCGAGCAGCGGCTACGCGAGCTCGAAGCGGGCCGCGATGCGGTATTGCTCATCGGCGTGACGTACGCGTTCGTGCAATTTCTCGATCGCGCGACCGAGCGGGGCACGCGCTTTCGTCTGCCGTACGGCTCGCGCCTGGTCGATACCGGCGGGACCAAGGGACGGAGCCGGTCGATGTCGCGCAACGGCCTGCTGCGCGCGTTCTGGGAGCGGTTCGCCGTACCGGGGTACTTCATCGCCAATGAATACGGCATGACCGAGATGTGCTCGCAGTTCTACGACGACGCGATTCGCAACCACGTCGCCGGCCACAAGCGAGACCGGGCCAAGATCGCGCCGCCGTGGGTGCGCACGCGCGTGCTTTCACCCGTGACGCTGGAGCCGGTTCCTCGCGGAGAGCGCGGCTTGCTGTGGCATCTCGATCTCGCCAACGTAGGGTCGGTCATGGCGCTGCAGACGGAGGATCTCGGCGTCGAGGTCGGCGAGGGCTTCGAGGTCGTCGGGCGCGCCAGCGGCGCCGAGCTGAGGGGTTGCGCCCTGCTGCTCGAGCAAGTCGCCTGATCGAAGCGATGGAACGTGTGTTTCACCTCCCCGGCGCTCCGCCGGAGCGTGTGCGGCCGGCCGTGTTCGGCAGTGGCTCGCTCGCCGTAGCGGAGCTCTCGGCGGCGCGCATGCGCGCGCTGCTCGCGGGGCTGCGAGAGCGCCGGCCGCAGTCCGACCTCACGGCCCGCGCCGCGGCCATCGGCCGAGTCGCGCGCCGCTTTCTCGATCACGGTGATGCGCTGCGACGCCGGGCGCTCGCGGAGCTGCCTGCCATCACCGGCTTCTCGAAGTCCATGATCGAGGACGCCCTGCCGCGTGTGTTCGCGCCTTTCGACCCCGCTGCGCTGGCGCGGATCGCGGGCGCGCCGCGGTCCTGCGTCGCTCTGCTCGGTGTCGTCGCCGCCGGCAACATACCTGGAGTGGCGCTCGCCAAGGCGACGCTCGCGCTCACGGCGGGCACGTCGTGCATCGTCAAGAGTGCTTCGGGGGAACCGCTTCTGGCAGTGCTGTTCGCCGAGGGGCTGGCAAGCGAAGATCCGTCACTGGCGTCCGCGTTGGCCGTCGCCTGGTGGGAAGGAGGCTCCGCGCCCTGCGAGGCGGAATTTCTCCGTGGCGTCGATTCGCTGGTCGCGTACGGTTCGGACGGCGCGATCGACGCGCTCGCCGCAAGGGGGCCGCGTCAATTCGTCGGCCATCGGCACAAGCTGAGCATCGGCCTGGTGCGGCTCGACGGCAGGCACGACCTCACGGAGATCGCCAATGCCGCGGCGGTCGACGTGGCGCTCTACGATCAGATGGGATGCCTCTCGCCGCAATCCATCTTCACGGTCGCGGGCACGGCCGGGCGACGGCGCGATCTCGTCGAGGCGCTGTCGCTCGCGCTGGACGATGCCGAACGCCGCTGGCCGCCTGGTCTTCTGTCCGAAGCCCAAGCGCTCGCCATCCGGGGTCTACGCGACGAGTACGAGTGGCGAGCGATCCGTGGCGAAGCCGTGGCGGTGTACAATGGCGGGAACGCCGCAAGCTGGACGATCGTCGACGATCCGACGGCGGCCTTGCGGCCGAGCCCACTTCACCGCATGATTTTCATCCGCCATCTCGAGTCACTCGCGGATCTACGCCGTGCTCTCGGCGAATGGTTGCCACGAATCGAATCGATCGGTATGGCTCCGTGGCCCGACGGCGAAGCATTGCGGGCGATGTCGGCGCTCGGCGTTCCGCGCCTCGCGCCGCTCGGATCCATGCAGAGCCCGGATCTCGCCTGGCGGCAGGGAGGCTTGGAGCCGATGGCAGGCATCAGCGTCGAGGGCGCCGCATGAGCGCAGTGGAACCAGTCGAGCGTGGCGAAGAGGCGGCGGCGAGCGCCGAGCTTCGCCTGCTGGCGGCTTTTCTCATCGCCTATTGCATCGTGAAGATTGGCGTCGCCTCGATCGCCTACGTCGTGGCGGTGGCGTCCGCCGGCGGCGTAGACGCGGACGCTAGTCGCACGGTCTTTTGGATTCCGCAAATTCTGTTCTTCACGTTGCTGCTCATCGCGACTCGGCGGATGCGCCGATTCGAATCCCACGGTCGGAGCAGCGTCGTCGCACTGTCGGTGCTTTCGCTGGCCGTGACGGCGCTCCATACGGTCGCCAATTTCACGATCGGCGTGGGCCACGACAAGCCGGCGGTCGCCATCGCGATGCTCGTCCGGCTCCTTGCCTCGGGCGATATCTGGGATGTGATCTTCCCGGTATTCGCCATCGTGTGGCTGCGACGCCCGGCGATTCGCCAGCTGTTCGAGATTCGATGACTACGGTCGAGGCGTTTCGTCGACACGTCGCACAGACGTCGCCGTCACCGCTGGAGCTCGAGATCGCGCGCGCCGACGGCGCGATCGTGATCGATGTCCACGGCCGGCGCTACCTCGATTTCCTCGCCGGCATCGGCGTGGCGAACGTCGGGCACGCGCATCCCGAGGTGGTTGCCGCCGTGCGCGACCAGGCGGGTCGTTACCTTCACGCCATGGTATACGGAGAGTACGTCGAGGGACCGCAGGTCGAGCTGGCCTCGCAGCTGGCCGCGTGCCTGCCTCCCTCGCTCTCGATGGTATTCTTCACGAACAGTGGCGCGGAGGCCATCGAGGGGGCGATCAAGACCGCGCGCAAGCATACCGGGCGGGCGAAGCTGGTCGCGTTCGACGGCGCGTTTCACGGCGACACGACGGGTGCGCTCTCCCTCGGCGGCAACCCGATCTACCGCGATCCTTTCGAGCCCCTGCTTCCGCACGTCGTGCGCCTGCCTTGGGGCGAAGCTTCCGCGCTCGGCGCGATCGACCGCGACACCGCCGGGGTCGTGATCGAGCCCGTGCAAGGAGAAGGCGGGGTGCGCATCCCTCCGGCGGGCTATCTCGAGGCGCTGCGGCGCCGGACTTCGGAGACGGGCGCGCTGTTGGTGTTCGACGAGGTGCTGACCGGATTCGGGCGCATCGGACGTCGCTTTGCCTTCGAGCGCTTCGGAGTCGAGCCCGACGTGCTGGTCCTCGCCAAGGCGCTCGGTGGCGGCATGCCGCTCGGCGCTTTCGTCTCCTCGCCTGCGATCCTCGCTACGCTATCGAACGACCCGCCGCTCGGGCACGTCACCACGTTCGGTGGCCACCCCGTGTCGTGCGCGGCTGGTCTCGCAGCGCTTCGCATCCTCGAGCGCGAGCGCCTGTGGGAGCGCGCCGAGGATCTCGGCGAGCGGCTGCGCGCCGGCCTGCGCGCGCTGCCGTGGAACGGGCATCTCGTGGACGTGCGCGGGCTCGGTCTACTGATCGGGGTGGAGCTCGACGACGCGGACCGCACCCGACGGCTCGCCGAGGCGTGCTTCGCGCGCGGCTTGGTCCTCAACTGGACGCTTCACCGCGACCGCGTCATCCGTTTGGCACCGCCTCTGGTGATCACCGAGGCCGAGATCGACCTCGGGCTCGGGATCCTCGCGCAGGCGCTCCAAGAGGTCGCGCGATGAGCAAGGCGTCGGCGTCGCGCGCCAGGCTCGAGGCGGAGGCGCAACCCACCCGGGCGCCGGTTACCCTGCCGCGCTACGTTCTCGGTCCCACCCGGCGCATGACCGGGCGGGAGCGTCGCTGGCTCAATCCCAACCACGGTATCCTCAAGCGGATGGAGCGCCTCCTCGACCGCGTCGCCTCGCGATACGTGTTTCCCCACCTCTTCGGCATTTGGAGCCCGTACAGCTGGCAGCTCGCTCGCAAGCTCGGCATCGCGGAGGCCACGATCCATCCCGCACCATGGCCGCCGTCGATGGCCGAGCTTCGCGTGTTGCTGCTGACCGATATCCATGCCGGGCCCTTTCTGCGCCCGGACGTCCTCGGCGCGGTGTTCGCCGAGCTGATGCGGCTCGAGCCCGATCTCGTGGCCATCGTCGGAGACGTGGTAGGCGGCGCGGGAAACGACCTCGATCCCTTCGTCGAGGGTTTCGCCACGCTGGCGGACGCGCCGCTCGGCGCGTGGTTTTGCATGGGGAACCACGAGTACTTCACGCCCGATCCGGGACACGTCGTGGAACAGCTCGCTTCCGTCGGCATCCGTACGCTGCGCAATCACGCCGTGCGGCTCGTGTTCGGCGGATCGAGCTTCGTGCTCGGCGGCCTCGACGACCTCGTGCTCGGCGACCCCGATTGGGACCGCCTGCTGGCGCCCGCGGGTCCACCTCACCTGTTGCTCGCCCACAATCCGGACGCCTTTTACGACGCCGAGCGGCGTGGAATCGGCCTCGTGCTGTCCGGGCACACTCATGGAGGACAGATCCGCATTCCAGGCTGGCCGCCCTTCGTGCGACAGAGTCGCTACTGTCTGGACGAGGGCGTGATGTCGTTCGGCTCGAGCACGATCGTGGTGTCGCGCGGCCTCGGCGCCTCCGGGGTGCCCTGGCGAATCGTCGCGCGCCCGGAAGCGGTGTTCTTGAGAGTGCGCGCGGCGGACGGATGAGGGCGCGCGTCGCGCGGCTGCGCCTGCGGCTCGCGAACGGCGGCCAGGGGTTCTCGGCCTACGCTCGATTGCTCGAGGAGGCCGCGACGCTGGCATCCGCGGAGGCGGGATACCCTGCGCAGTGGTATGGACGCGAAAACACCGCATGGGTGATCCGCCGCTCCACGATCGACTGCGTCGCCCCGCTTGCTCGCGCCGCCGACCTCGAAGTCGTTACCTGGGTCGCCGACTTTCGCCGCGTACGCTCGCGCCGCGAGTACGAGGTGTACGCGTCGCCCGGTACCGTCGCCGCGGTGACGGCCCATACGGACTGGGTGTACGTGGAGCGCGCCAACGGCCGCCCTCGGCGGATTCCCGATTCGATGATCAATGCGTTCGCCCCCGGCGGCTCGCCTCCCGCTCTGCCGCGTGCTCCGCTCGTGCTCCCAGCCGTCGCGGCCGAAGCGACCGCGGCGGAGCGGCTGGTCGCGCCCGAGGACGTCGACGCGTTGGGTCACGTGAACAACGCTCGCTACTTCGACTACGTCGAGGAGGCCTCCAAGAGCGTGGCGGGAGCTGGTCTCCGCCCGATCCGTCACGACCTCGAATACCTCACCGAGGCTCGTGCAGGCGATCGGCTCCTTTGCCGCTGCTGGGCGATCGCGCCTGAGACCTCGCGCGTCGAGATCGCCACGGAGATTCGACGCGTTACCGACGGCAGCACTCCACTCACTCGCGCGCGAAGCGTCTGGGCCGCATAGCGCGCCGCCCACCGCGACAACCGGGACAGCGGTCTGCTATCGTTCGCCGATGACCCACAAGCCTGAGACACTACGTCCCTGGGAGACGCTCGGCGCCTCGCGCGTGTACGATTGCCGGCTGTTCTCCGTGACGGAGAGCCGGCGACGGTCGCCTCGCACCGGCGAGCTTCACGACTTCTACGTGCTCGAATCACCCGACTGGGTGAACATCGTTCCGCTCACGAGAGACCGACAGGTGGTGATGATCCATCAGTACCGGCATGGCATCGGCGAATTCACGCTCGAGATTCCCGGCGGTATGGTCGACGCCGAGGATCCCTCGCCATTGCTGGCGGCGCGTCGCGAGATGCGGGAGGAGACCGGGTACGACAGCGACGACGTCGTAGCGCTCGGGGTCATCCATCCCAATCCGGCGATTCAAGCCAACCGCTGCCACACCTTTCTGGCGCGCGACGTCGAGCCTCGCGGCGTCGTTTCGTTCGACAACACCGAGGAGACCGAAGTCGCGCTGGTGTCGCTCGAAGAGATCCCTCGCCTCATTCGCGAGGGAACGATCAACCACGCGCTCGTCGTGGTCGCGTTCCACCACCTGATGTTGGTGGCGGCGCAGCGCTAGTCGCCGTCCCCCTCAACCCAATCGGACGATTCGCCGTTCGCCTCGGGTACACTCGTCTGCTCCGGAGCTTCCGCTCGTGGTCCAGCAGTCGTGGCGGCTAGCGGCGAGATCGCGCGCACGGGCCCTGCACCCCGTCGCCGCCCTCGGCGTCGACGCTTGCGCTTCTTGCGGTGCTCCGGCTGGGCGATCGGCTCCCAAAAGCTTTCCGGACGCTCGGGCCGGCCCCGGCAGATGTCGCAGAGCCCGCATACGGTGCCATCGTCCTCGCCGAAATAGCGGCGAAGAAAGACCGCGCGACATTCCTGGCTGCCGGCGTACTCGCCAATGCGGTCGAGCCTGCGGCCGTCCTGCGTTCGCAGGGTCTCGAACTGACCAGCGAGGCTGCGCGATTGTTCTTCGATCGACTCCGCGGGCGCGAGGATCTGAATCGTTTCGGCATCGGCGAGCGAAACCAGCCCGGCTTCCTCGAGCACCGCGAGCAGTGCCTCGGCGACTCGACTCGAAAGCTGCGCGGAAAGCGCCAGCGCGTCGAGGTCTGGCGTGCGGCCTTCCCCCTTCCAAGCGGCCAGCGCTGTGCCGAGCCGGAAGAGCTGCTCCGGCCGGACGCGACTCTTGGCGAGCAGCGCCTCGTGGATGCCGCGGTCGTCCGGATCGTAGAGCAGAATGCAATTGGCCTTGTTACCGTCACGGCCGGCCCGCCCGGCCTCTTGCACGTATTGCTCGAGCGATGCGGGAGCCTGGAAGTGGACGATGTAGCGAATGTCGGGCTTGTCGATGCCGAGGCCGAAGGCGCTGGTCGCCACCATCACGGTGCGCCGGCCGGCCTTCATGTACATCTCCTGCTCTTGATTGCGGTCGGTGCCGGTCATCTTGCCGTGATAACGATGCGCGGGGATGCTCAGCATCTGCAGCGCCATGTAGACGTTGTCGACCTCGCGCGTGGTCGAGCAGTAGATGATGCCCGGCCGACGCAGTCGCTTGGCGAAGCGCATGAGCGCCCGCAGTCGAGCTTCGGACCGGCTCTCGAGCACTTCGAAGGCCAGGTTTGCGCGATGCGGCGACGCGGCGACGATTTCCGGATCGGTCAGCCCGAGGAAGCGCACGATGTCCTCGCGCACGTTCTCGGTGGCGGTAGCCGTCAGCCCCATGATCGGCGGCGCTCCGAGCTCGCGTAGCCGCTCGCCGATCTGCAGGTACGCCGGCCGGAAGTCGTGGCCCCAGGCCGAGATACAATGAGCTTCGTCGATTGCCGCTAGACTGATTCCCGACTTCTGGAGTGATTCGGCTGCCTCGGGCGAACCGAGCGTCTCGGGAGTCGTCATGACGAGCAGCGAGCCGCCGGTGGCGATCCTCTCCAGCGCCTCGCGGCGGTGCTTGCCACGCACGGTGCCGTCCAGACGCACGCAGGGAATGCTGCGTTTGATCAACTTCTCGTGTTGATCGCGCAGCAGCGCCAGTAGCGGCGAGATCAGCACGACCGGCTTCGGCATCACCATCGACGGGATCTGGTAACAAGCCGACTTGCCGAACCCCGTCGGCAGCACGACGAGCACTTCCCGGCCCGCTAGCACTGCCTCGATGACGCGCTGTTGCTCTGGATAGAGCTGTTGAATCCCCAGGCGCCGGGCGGCGAGCTCGATCTCACTCGGCGCACGTTGCGCCACGGGTGCCGGCGTGGCCGATGGTGGCGCATTGTTCGCCTCGGCCCCGACGTGGTGCCGACGCCTTCGCCGGCGTCGCCTACGACGATGGCCGTCGGCTGGCGCATGCGTGGCGATCGTCCCGGGACGCGGTGGGGTATCGTTGGATGGCGGCGCTTGTGGGGAGTCGCCGCTTGGTCCCGGGGAAGGCTCGGACTCGAGGATCTTCTGTTCCTGGTCGGCCATCACGAGATCGGCGGCGAATTGCGGCAACGTCGGTTCATGAAAGGGTTTTCCTGCGCTTCTGAAGCTCGTGAAACGCGAGACGAGGTATGCGCGAGCTCATGCCTCGGATTGGTGCCGATCGGTGCCCGTACCCGCGGGCCGCGCTAACGGACTGACCTTCTCGAAGCGCGAAAATTCTTCCGCCTATGATAGAGACTTCCGCTCGTTTCGCCGATCGCCGTGGCACGGGCCCCCATCAGGGCCTTCGCGTGCTGAGCTTGCTCTGCGGCTTGCCGACCCGCCGAGTCGCCCACGGCCGTGCTCGCGCCGGCGACGTGGCTCCCCCTGGGTCTTTCATATCGCGACGAGGTGGCGTTGGGCAAGCGCTTCGCATCCCTGTCGGCGGCAGAGACGGCCCCGGCTCTCGTCTTTCGCGCATCAGCGAGATGTCAGCGAGGCGCCGGGCGAAAGCCAAGTGGCGGAGATCGCTGGAAATCCCTAGCGTGGCTAGGTGGCGATCCCGTACACGTCGCGCACATTGTCGCCGAGAAAGCGCCGGCGCGCGGGGCCGTCGAGCTTCCCGGCCAGCTCTTCGAGCTCTGCGAGGTAGTTCCCCGTATGGTCGGGGTGGGGGAAGTCCGATGCCCAGAAGAAGCGGTCGGCTCCGAGCAGGTCGGTGAGCGCGGGGATCGTGCGCTCGTCCGGGTCGCACGAGATCCAACACTGGCGACGGAAGTATACGCTCGGCTTTTCGGCCAGAGGCACGCCTTCGCCGAGGAATGTCGCCGCGTAGACGGCATCGAGGCGGTCGAGCCAATACCCGATCCAGCCGCCGCCCGATTCGAGCACGACGACCTTCAGGCGCGGAAAGCGGTCGAAGACGCCGAAGTCGAAGAGCGTCGTGAAGGCGTGTCGCACGCCGTCGGAGGCCGACACGCTCAAGAACAGCCGCGCGCGGCGCGCGTCCGTAAAGCGCTGCGAATTTGCCCACGAGGGCTCGAACGTCGGATGGATTGCGATCGCAACATCCAGGTCCTGCGCGGCGGCGAACACGGGGTCGTGATCGGGATGACCGTGGGGCTTGCGCGTCAGTGTGAACGGCGCCACGAATGCGCCCCGGGCGCCACTACGAACCGCCTGCCCGAGCTCTCGCGCGGCGGCTTGTGGATCGCCGAGTGACAGATGCGCGATGGGGAGGAGCCGTCCGCGGCTCGAAGCACAGAAGTCGACGATCCAGCGATTGTAGGCGCGAGTGTATGCCTGAGAGAGCACGACGTCCTCGAGCTCCGCCTCCCAGAGGATCGCCAGCGTTGGATAGAGCACCGCAGCGTCCAGGCCCTCTCGGTCGAGTAGCTCGAGGCGCTCGGCGGCATCCATCGACCCAAACGGCGCACCGGCGACGTAGGTACGCTCCGGGTTGGGCTTGATCTCTTCGCGCCCCTTGCCCATGCCGCCGAGCGTGCCCGGAAAGCCGCGCCGCGAGCGCTCGGAAGGCTTGCCGCCGATTTCCAGGTACTCGAGTCCGTCGGCATCGCGGCGAATGCGCAGCGCCCGCTCGCGGTAGGCCGGATCGATGTAGCGCTCCCAAAGATCGGGAGGCTCGAGAACGTGCCCGTCGGCGTCGATGGCTCCAGGGTAGCGAAGATGATGCACCGGGTTCTCCATGAGAGCTCCTGCGGAAAGCTCTAAACCAGAAGACTGATTGCCCGGCAATCAATCGGTCGCTCGATTGACGATGCCGCAATGCCGTGCATGACAAGGTCCCCATGGCGAAACAATACGTGTTCTTGGAGGACTTCGTCGCGGGGGAGGTGATCGAGCTCGGCAGCCGCTCGGTGAGTCGAGAAGAGATCGTCGAGTTCGCCCGCCGCTACGACCCGCAACCGTTCCACATCGACGAGACCGCCGCGAAGGCGTCGATCTTCGGTGGCCTCATCGCCAGCGGCTGGCACACGGCGTCGATGTTCATGCGGCTGTTCGTGGACCGCGTGCTCGGCGGCGGCGCAAGCCTCGGCTCGCCCGGCATCGACGAGATTCGCTGGCCGAAGCCCGTGCGGCCCGACGATACGCTGAAGGCACGGGTGACGGTGCTCGAAGTCGTGCCGTCGCGCTCCAAACCGGACCGCGGCCACATTCGTGTCCGCTACGAAGTCTTCAACCAGTCGGGCGAGATGGTGATGACGATGATAGGCGTAAGCATCTATCGTCGCCGGCCTATGCCGTCGCCCGCTTAGGGCCGAACTCGAGAACTCGCATCCGAGCTCGATGCGAAAGTCTGGCAAGAATCGGACGCGGACGTGGGCCAGCGAACCGGCCGAGAGCATGGCTCTCGGCCGGTCACGAAGCTTCAGGCCGCCTTCGCCTGTCGGGAATGCTTCGCGCGGTGTTGCGCGGGGTCGAAGGCGTCGAGCACCCGCAGCACAAACTCGCTCTGCGCCTTGGCGAGCTCTTGCCAGAACTCGAAGGTCGAGGCGGCGACGTCGCGAGCCCGTGGTGGTCGCAGCGCTTCGGGCAACGGCAAATCCGGAATACGGCGCACGATCGGCGGTCCGACTTTCTCGGCAACCCATGCTGCCCAATCCTGAGCGGTACGTACGGCCGTGATCAGCTGCTCGCCCGCGTCGTCGATCCGTTTCAGAGAATCCATCGAAACCTCCTGTGTGATGAGCGAACTTGCGTGTAGCATAGTGCGTTTGCTAGATATGTCAAGCACTCGGATGAAGATACAATGCGCGCGAGACCGCGGCGGCTTCGTCGAGAACGCTGGCGCGCTATAAACGCCTCATGCCCCGACGCATACCTCACAACCCGCTCGGCGAGTTCATTCGCAACCAGCGCGAGATCACCCGGCTCTCACTCCGACAGCTCGCCAACTTGGCGCGCATCTCCAACCCCTACCTGAGCCAGATCGAGCGTGGTCTCCACGAGCCGTCGGCGGCGATCCTCAAATCCATCGCCGCCGCGCTCGGGATGCCTCCGGAGAAGCTCTACGCCGCCGCCGGCTGGCTCGGCGAGGAGAAGCCCGAGAACGGCGAAACCGACGCCGAGACCGCGATCCGAACCGACGCGCGCCTGAGCGCGCGGCAGAAAGCGGCGCTGCTCGAGGTCTATCGAGGGTTCTTGCGAGGCCACGACGAATGATGACGGGTTGACTTCGCGCCTCGACTGTCCCTACCAACGGGATGGCAACGGAGGATCGAGCATGGCAGACCAGCGGCCACTTTGGAAAAAGGCCTTCGACTCCGTGGAACGGGCGATCGCGCCCGGACTCGAGTCCGCGGTACGCAGTGAGGGGTTCGCAGACTTCGCCACGGCCGCGATGCGCGTGCGCACCGAAGTCTCTCGCAGCGCCGAGCGATCGATGCGCAGAGCTCTGCATTTCTGGAACATGCCGGCGGGCAGCGACATCAAGCGGTTGTCGGAGCAGGTCGCGTCGGTCGAGCGCCGATTGCGCGACCTAGCCAAGCGCTTCGACGAACTCGCGGAGGAGATCCATGGCCAGCGCGCTCAGCCCCAGCGACCTCGCCGATCGCATACGGCGTGACGTCGGACGCTCGGTCCTCCGAGCGAAGAACGGCATCAAGTTCGTCACCGGCATCGGTCGCCCCGATGTCGGAGCCACACCGAAGGACACGGTCTGGACTCGCGACAAGGTGCAGCTGTGGCGGTACCAGAGCGAGAATCGCCGATACCGTCCGCCTCTTCTTCTGATCATGAGCCTGGTGAGTCGCTCGTACATCTTCGACCTACGGCCTGGCAGCAGCATGGTGGAGGACTTCCTCGCGGGGGGGCTCGACGTCTTCCTCCTCGACTGGGGGATTCCGGACGAGCTCGACGCCGGCAATACGCTGGAGACGTATTGCGACGAGTACATGCCGCGCGCGGTCGACGCCGTTTGCGCCGAAGCCGGCGGTGGACGGCGTGTCCATCCTCGGCTACTGCTTCGGCGGCATTCTGTCGCTCGTCTATGCGGCGGGCCATCCCGGACCGCAGCTGCGAAACCTCATTTCGGCGGCGACCCCCTTCGACAGCTCGAAGGCGCAGGCGTTCCCCGGAGTTCTCAACCCGGGTCGCCTCGAGCCGGAAGAACTCTTCGATGAAACGCGGCAACGTCCCCCCCGACGTGATCGCCAACGGCTTTCAGCTCGCCCGTCCGACCGCCCAGATCAGCTCGTACGTGAATCTCTGGGAGAACCTCTGGAACGACGAATTCTTCGAAGGCTACCAAGTCATGGATCACTGGGCCCGCGATCAGATTCCTTTCGCGGGGGCTTGCTTCGCGCAGACGACGCGAATGCTCAGCCGCGAGAACCGCCTGGCCAAGGACACCATGCGGCTGGGGGGCCGGGCCATCAGTCTCAAGGACATCACGTGCCCGTTCCTGAACGTCATCGCCGAACGGGACCACCTGGCGCCGATCGAGGCCGCGTCACCGCTCACCACGGCCATCGGATCCAAGGATTCCACCGAGCTACGGATCGACGCGGGCCATGTCGGGCTGTTCGTTGGCCGCTCGTCGCGAAAGATCACCCTGCCCAAGGTGATCGACTGGATTCAACGGCACAGCGACCAGCACTAGAGCACGGGAGACTCGATGGAAATCCGTTCGATCGAGTCACGCGACGCCAAAGAGCTCCGCGCTTTCTTCGACCGGATCCCGGAGGGCGATCGGACGTTCTTCAAGGAAGACGTTCTGGATGCGCAGATCGTTCCTTCCTGGGTGCAGGATTCACGCGCGCGGCGCTCGGTGGCGATCGACGGCGGGCAGGTCGTCGGCTGCGTTGCCGTCATTCCGGGCATCGGCTGGTCGAGCCACGTCGGCGAGCTTCGCCTCGTGGTCGATCCGAGCCGCCGAAGACAGGGAGTCGGCCGGCAGCTCGCGCGCCGAGGTCTCCTCGACGCCTTGCGCCTCGGTCTGCGCAAGATCGTCGTCGAGGTGGTGGCGGATCAGACCCCGGCGATCAACATGTTCCAGGCGATCGGGTTCAACGGCGAGGCGCTGCTCCGCGACTACGTTCGCGATCGATCCGGGGAGCTCCGCGACCTCGTCCTGCTCGCGCATTCCGTCGACGACCGCTCCTCCGCGATGGCGACGCTCGGCATCGACGAAGCGGTGAAGTCGCGCTGAAATGCGCTACCGGGCGCTCGCCGTCGATCTCGACGGGACGCTGCTGCACTCCGACGACCGCGTGACCGAGCGAAGCCTGCGCGCGCTGCGCGCGGCCGAAGCGGCGGGCCTGCGCATCATCATCGCCACGGCACGGTGGTACCAGCTCGCGCAGAGGGTCGCCCGCGACATCGAGGCGAAGGACCCGGTCATCGCCTGCGCCGGCGCGCAGGTGCGCCGCCTCGTCGACGAGCACGACCTGCTCGACCTACGCCTACCGGAGGCGTTCGCCGAGGAGCTCTACGCGATCCTCGATTCGCGCCGCTGCCTGGCGTGGATCACGCTCGACGACACCGTGATGTTCCGGATGGAGGGCACGCCCGACCCCGCGAGCCTGCTGCGTGAGATGATCCACGTACCCAAGCTTTCCGGGGCGTCGCATGTGGCGCCGCGCATCGCGCTCGTTCAGGGAAGCGAGACCACGGCGCACGTCGTGGAGCGGCTCGGCAAGCGCTGGAAGGAGCGCGTGCGCTTCGTGGAGTCGTTCTCGAGTCGTCGAAAGAGCATGCTGACGCTCACCGCCGCAGGCGCCGACAAAGGTGCCGCGCTCTCGGTCGCCTGCGCGGACATCGGACTGTCCACCGAGGAAGTGGTGGCGTTCGGCGACGCCGAGGCGGACATCGAGATGTTCCGCGTCGCCGGCGCATCCGTGGCGATGGGCCAGGCGAGCAACCACGTCAAGTCGATGGCGACCACCGTGACCGCCACGAACGACGAGGACGGCGTGGCCGTCGCCGTCGAGCGCCTGCTCGAGACCGGCGGTCTTTAGAGCCCGTCGCGAGCCCGCTTCAGGCCTGATCGCCGCAGGGGCGCGTCACGCGTTCGGCAAGACGTGCACCTTGATCGAGCGGCTGCGCTTGTCTCCGGCCGCTTCGAAGGCGCGATTGATCTCCTCGAGAGGAAAGCGGTGGGTGACGAGCGCGCTCAGCTCTCTTGGTGCTTGCGGAGCAGATCGATCGCGATCGCGAAATCGGTGCGGGGGCCGAACCGGCCGTAGCAGTTCGATCCGACGAGCTCGAGCTCCTTGAGGGAGAAGTCGAGCGCCGGCAACGGGACTGGAGCTTCGAAGACCCCGAGCATGGAAACCGTCCCGCCCGGGCGCGCGAGACGCACCGCGTCGGAGAGCGTCGGAGCGTGCCCGCCGACGGTCTCGATCACGCAGTCGAACGACGAATCCCCGAGCTCGCGGGCCAGAGCGTCCGTGTCCCCGAAGACACCGTCGGCACCGAGAGCCGCGGCGGCCTCCCGCTGGTGGGGATGCCGCGCGGTGATGCTCACGGAACTCGCGCCGGCGGCCCGCGCGGTGAGTATGCTCATCAGGCCGATCGTTCCCGCCCCGAGGATCGCCACTCGATCGCCGCTCGTCACGCGTCCCCGGCGGGCGCCGCGCACGCAGACGGCGAGGGGCTCGACGAGGGCGCCGGACGCCGCTGGGACTCCTTCGGGAAGCGGGTAGATCGCGTAGGCAGGCACGGTGGCGAGCTCGGCGCAGCCGCCGCGGCCGCTGACGCCGAGCAGAACTCGCTTCGCACAGCGGTTCGGGTTGCCCGAACGGCACTGCGCGCACTCGCCGCACACGACGAGGGGATCGACCGCGACGGCCGTCCCGGTTGCAACCGACACTCCGGGCCCGGCAGTGTCGACGACCCCGCCGATCTCGTGACCCGGCTGCAGGCCTGCCGGCGACGGGAACGCGCCACGGTGAAAGTGCAAGTCCGTGCCGCAGATGCCGACGGCGGCGACGCGTAGCCTGATCCAGCCGGGCTTCGGCTCAGGCGCGGGCCTCTCCGCGACGTCGAGGCTCCCTTTGTCGTTCCAAACGGCTGTCTTCATGGCGACCTCCGCGTCGCGCGCGAGTTTACACGCAAAGCCCGTCGGCGGTATATGCGCCGACTGGAGGCTAGCGCGATGGCGACGTACATCATGCTGAGCAGCCTGACGGACGAGGGGCGCAAGACTCTCAAAGAGCGGCCCGAGCGCTTGAAGGAAGTAAACCAGGAGATCGAGCGCATGGGCGCTCGCGTGGTGACGCAGTACGCGGTGCTCGGCGTCTACGACTTCATCAACATCATCGAGGCGCCGAGCAACGAGGTGATCGCCCGAATCTCGGTGGAGCTTGGAGCGCGCGGCACGGTGCAGCTGACGACGCTGCCGGCGCTCGGCATCGACGCCTTCACGCAGATGCTGCGGGAGGGCGGCACGAAGTAGGTCGCCGGGCGGGAGCGGGTCGGAGCGATGCCACGATACATCCTGCTGACCCGGTTGAACGCGGCGGGCTTCGAGACGATCTCGCGGCGCCCGGAGCGGATCGCGGAGGCACGTCGCGAGCTCGAAGCGATCGACGCCAAGGTCGTGGAGCAGTTTGCGCTGATCGGTCCGTACGACTTCCTCACGGTCGTCGAAGCGCCGCACAATCTCGCGGCCTTTCGCGCGGCGGTCGAGCACGAGGCGAACGGCCGCCTGCGCACGGACGTCTTGCCCGCGATCGATCTAGACATCTTCGTCCGCCTGCTCGGGCAGACCACCGAGACGGTCGGGCCGTACCCGTGGCAGATCAGCCTATGGGCGCAGCTCGTCCGTCGCGTGATGCGCTATCACACGATGACCCGCTTCGTGTGGCGATACTGTAGGCCGTTCGAAGTCGAAGGGCGGGAACGTTTGAGAGACCTCCAGCAGCCCGCGATCTTCATCGGCAACCACGCGAGCCACATGGATCCCTTCGCGCTGTTCATGGCCCTTCCCGAGCGCTTCCGCTTGCGGGTCGCTTTCGGCAGCGCCGCGGACCGCTGGTTCCTGAAAGGGCGGAAGGGGATTCAGAAACAGCCCTGGTACATGTCCCTCACCATGAACGGCTTTCCGATCCAGCGTGGTGGCGGCAAGGCGGCTCTCAGCTATGCCGAATGGCTCCTCGAACGGCGCTGGTCTCTCGTCATCTTTCCCGAGGGCACGCGCTCGACCACGGGGAGGCTCGCTCATTTCCGTCACGGCGTGTCGATTCTCGCGCTCGCCAAGGGCGTACCCGTCGTCCCCATCTACATGGATGGGCTCCGCGAGCTGCGACCCAAAGGCGCGAAGGAAATCGGCGTGGGACCGGTGCAGGTCCGCATCGGAGAGCCGATCCGTTTCCGGGAAGGCACCGAAGTCGCCGCGGCGACCCACCAGCTCTACAAGACCATGGAGGGAATGCGCGAGGACATGCGTGGCCGCTCGCGTGCTCGTCGTCAGGCTGGCCCGCCGTTGGTTGCTGGAGCGACCCCGTGACCACTCAGCTCGCGCGGCTCTCCGGCACGCTGCTTTGCTTGGCGAGCGACGCGAGAGCGCGAATTGTCGTCGTCGACGCAGTAAAGGTTTGACACCCGCGGACGGCGCTCCTATATAAGGAATCCCGTAGCCACGTCTCCTCGCGATCCCCGCGGGCGACGGCTGCGGTTTTTTTATGCTCAAGACGCTGGCGGTGATTCCCGCCCGAATGGGTTCGACGAGACTCGCGGGAAAGCCGCTCGCCCTCATCCACGGCAAGCCGATGGTGCGCCTGGTCTACGAGAACACCGTCGCGACCGAGCTCTTCGACGACGTGGTGGTGGCGACCGACGACGAGCGGATCCGCGCGGTGATTCTCGCCGCCGGGGGCCGGGCGCTCATCACGCGCGCGGACCACGTGAGCGGAACGGATCGCGTCGCCGAAGTCGCCGAGACAGTCGATGCGGAGATCGTCGTCAACATCCAGGGCGACCTGCCATTCGTCTGTCACGCCTTGCTCGCCCCGTTGGTCGGCACGATGTGCTCCGAGCTGTCGATCCAGATGGCGACGCTCGCCGTGCCGCTGCGCGATCGCGACCAGTGGCTGAACCCGAACGTGGTCAAGGTAGTCACCGACGAGCACGGCTTCGCGCTTTATTTCTCTCGCGCGCCGATTCCGGCGCGGCGAGATCCCGCGGGCGATGGATCCGGGTTCGAAGGATTCGGGCTGCAACACGTAGGCATCTACGGTTATCGGAAGGAGTTCTTGCGGCGCTTCACGTCTTGGTCGGCGAGCCCGCTCGAACGGGTGGAGCGGCTCGAGCAGTTGCGTGCGCTCGAGCGCGGGGCGAGGGTGTTCGTCGCCCGGGTGTCGGAGACGGTCGTCGAGGTGGATACGGCCGAGGATCTCGCGCGCGCGAACGAGCTCGCCGCGCGAGGAGCTGGAGCGCCGGGGATCGCGTAGGGGTGGAGGGATCCATGAGGGAACGCAGCCGCACCAAGTTCATCTTCGTGACCGGCGGCGTGGTCTCGTCGCTCGGCAAAGGGCTCGCGTCGGCGTCGATCGGCGCGCTGCTCGAGAGCCGCGGCCTCAAGGTGACGATGCTCAAGATGGATCCGTACATCAACGTCGATCCCGGGCACGATGAACCCGTTCCAGCACGGCGAGGTGTTCGTCACCGACGACGGCGCCGAGACCGACCTCGATCTCGGGCACTACGAGCGCTACGTCTCGACGCGCGATGAGCGCAGAAGAACAACTTCACCACCGGCCGGTCTACGACGACGGTGATCAAGAAGGAGCGCCGCGGCGACTACCTCGGCGGCACCGTGCAGGTGATCCCGCACATCACCGACGAGATCAAAGCGCCGCATCCTCGCGGCCGCCGAGGGCTTCGACGTCTGCATCGGCGAGGTCGGCGGCACGGTCGGCGACATCGAGAGCCTGCCGTTCCTCGAGGCGATCCGCCAGTTCCGCTGGGACCGCGGCCGCGAGAACGTGCTCTACGTCCACCTGACGCTGGTGCCGTTCATCTCGACCGCCGGCGAGCTGAAGACCAAGCCGACGCAGCACAGCGTGAAGGAGCTGACCGGCCTCGGCATCCAGCCCGACATCCTGCTCTGCCGCACCGACCGCATCGCTCGACCAGAAGATGAAGGCGAAGATCGCGCATCTTCTGCAACGTCGAGGAGAACGCGGTCATCACCGCGCCGCGACGTCGAGTGCATCTACGAGGTGCCGCTCGTCTTCCACGACGAGGGGCTCGACGAGCGCATCGTCGAGAAGCTCAACATCTGGACCGGCACGCCGAACCTCGTCGCGCTGGCAGAAGCATCGTCGCAGACCGTCAAGAACCCGAAGGAACGCGTGCGGATCGCGATGGTCGGCAAGTACGTCGACCTCACCGACTCCTACAAGAGCCTGAACGAGGCGCTGGCGCACGGCGGCATCGCCAACGAGTGCCGCGTCGAGCTCGACCACGTCGACTCGGAGAAGATCGAGCAGGACGGGCATCGCCGCGACGATCGTGCGCGACGCCGACGGCATCCTCGTGCCGATGGGCTTCGGGCCGCGCGGCACCGAGGGCAAGATCGCGGCCGTGCGCTACGCGCGCGAGCAGCAAGGTGCCGTTCTTCGGCATCTGCTTCGGCATGCAGATGGCGGTGATCGAGTTCGCGCGCCACGTCTGCGGGCTCGAGCGGCGCCAACTCGACCGAGGTCGATCCCGAGACGCCGCATCCGGTGATCGACCTGATGACGACGCAGACGCGGGCTCACGCAGAAGGGCGGCACGATGCGCCTCGGCGCCTACCCGTGCGTGCTCGCCGACGGCTCGCTCGCCGCGCAGCTCTACGGCAAGAAGAAGATCTCCGAGCGCCACCGCCATCGCTACGAGTTCAACAACGCCTACCGCGAGCCGCTCGAGGCGCACGGCCTGCGTCTCTCCGGGCTGTCGCCCGACGGCGTCGCTGGTCGAGATGGTCGAGCTCGCCGACCACCCGTGGTTCGTCGGCTGCCAGTTCCACCCCGAGTTCAAGTCGCGGCCGCTCGACTGCCATCCGCTCTTCCGGGCTTCATCCGCGCGGCGCTCGCAGCAGCGCGGCGCGCGCGCCGCGAGGCGCCGCTGCTGCGGCGGCGCTCAAGGTGGTCGAAGCGCGTAGTGACGCGACGCGCGCGTCGCGCGTCGGGCCGGTCGCGATCGGCGGCGGCGCGCCGCTCGCGCTGATCGCCGGCCCGTGCGTCATCGAGAGCCGCGACTCGCGCGCTGCGCCACGCCGAGCGGCTGCGCGACGTGGCGCGCGCGCGTCGGCGTGCCGCTCGTCTACAAGTGCGTCCTTCGACAAGGCCAACCGGACCTCGCGTCGAGGTCGTTCCGCGGCCCGGGCATGGACGACGGGCTGCGCGATCCTCGCCGAGGTGCGGCGCGAGATCGGCGTGCCGGTGCTCACCGACGTGCACGAGGCGGCGCAGGTCGCCGGCCGGTCGCCGCGGTCGTCGACGTGCTGCAGACGCCGGCGTTTCTCTGCCGGCAGACCGACTTTCATCGTCGCGGTCGCCGCGGCCGGCAAGCCGGTCAACGTCAAGAAGGGACAGTTCCTGTCGCCCGCGGGAGATGGAGCACGTGGTCGAGAAGGCGCGCGCCGACCGGCAACCACCAGCGTGCTGGTGACCGAGCGCGGCTTCGAGCTTCGGCTACAACAATCTCGTCGCCGACATGCGCTCGCTCGCGATCATGCGCGCGATTCGGCTACCCGGTGGTCTTCGACGCCACGCACAGCGTGCAGCTGCCCGGGCGGCGCGGGGACGGCGTCGGGCGGCGAGCGCGAGTTCGTGCCGCCGCTGGCGCGCGCCGCGGTGGCGGTCGGCGTCGACGCGCGTCTTCATGGAGGTGCACGAGGATCCCGATCGCGCTCTCAGCGACGGCCCGAACTCACTGGCCTGCTCGACCGGCTCGAGCCGCTGCTGCGCGAGCTCAAGTCGGTCGACGAAGTGGTGAAGGCGCGCGTGAAGAAGGCGACCGGCGTCGCGGCTGCGCGTCCGGCAAGGCGAAGGCGTTCGACCGCGGTGGAGCGCGCGCGGCGCGTGCTCGACGATCGAGGCCGACGCCGCTGCGCGGCGCTCGCCGACCGCGCTCGACGCGGCGCTTCGAGCGCGCCGTCGAGCTGCTGGCCGCGCCGCGGCGGCAAGGTGGTCGTCACCGGCATCGGCAAGTCCGGGCATCGTCGTGCCGCAAGATCGCCGCGACGCTCGCCAGCACCGGCACGCCGGCGTTCTTCCTGCACGCCGGCGAGGGCATGCACGGCGACCTCGGCATGCTCGTGCGCGGCGACTCGGTGCTCGCGGTCTCGAACAGCGGCGAGACCGCGCGAGATCCTCGCCTGCTGCCGCTCGTGCAAGCGACTTCGGCCTCCCGCTCATCGCGCTGACCGGCGCGCCCGAGCTCGACGCTGGCCGCGAGCGCCGACGTCGTGCTCGACGTGAGCGTCCCCGAGGAGGCCTGCCCGCTCGGCTCTCGCGCCGACGGCGAGCACGACGGCGACGCTCGCGCATCGGCGACGCGCTCGCGGTCGCGCTGCTCGAGCACCGCGGCTTCCGACGCGAGGACTTCGCCTCGCTCCATCCGGGCGGCAGCGCTCGGCCGACGCCTTGCGCGCGTCGACGACCTCATGCACCGCGGCGACGAGATGCCGCTCGTGCGCGACGACGCGGTGCTGCGCGAGGCGCTGCTCGAGATGACGGCCAAGCGCCTCGGGTACACCGGCGTCGTCGACGCGCGCGGCGAGCTGGTCGGCATCGTGACCGACGGCGATCTCCGCCGCGCGCTCGAGCGCGGGGGACCGGTCGTCGATCTCCCGGTGCGCGAGTTGCTGAGGCGGGATGCGACGACCGTTCACGAGCACGCGCTCGGCGCCGAGCGCGGCGTGGTGACCATCGGCGAGCGCGCTCTCGGGGCGGAGGCGCTGGCCGTGATGGAGAGGCATTCGATTACCGCCCTTTTCATCATCGATCGCGGCGGGCAGCCACAAGGGATTGTCCATTTGCACGACTTGCTGAAAGCGGGAGTCGTCTAGAGCGCAGCGAAGCTGCCGCGGGTCGTGATTCGCTCGGGCGCCGCGCGAGAGAGCGTCTTCTGCAGACGATCCGCAAGAACTGATCCCCGTGGTCGCGGCACTGCTCATCGGAGCGCTGGTCTTGCGCCTCCTCTATCTCGCCACGCCACGGCTCGACTCCGATCAAGCCGTCTTCGGACTCATGGCGCGCCACATGCTCCATGGCGAATTTCCCATCTTCCAGTGGGGCTACAGCTACATGGGCACCCTCGAGTCGATGACGGCCGCGCCCTTGATGCTCGTCTTCGGGCCGAACCGATTCGCTCTCAATCTCGCTCCGGTGCTCTATTCGTTGCTCTTCGCGTACGCCTGCTTCTTGATCGGGCGCCATCTCGGCGGACGCCGCGCGGGGTTGTGGGCACTGGCATTGGGGAGCTTTCCGCCCACTTACCTGGTCTGGACGTGCGTCACTGCACGCGGCGCCTACAGTGAAACGTTGGCCCTCGGTACGCTCGCTTCCTACTTCGCTCTGCGAGCTCTCGAAGCCGAGGACCAGCGCGAAGAGAAGCGGCTCCTCGCCATCGTCGGGGCCTTATTGGGCCTGGCGTTCTGGACACACATGATCACCGTGTTCTGGGGGGGGGCGATCCTCCTTCTGTGGCTGGTCGAACGCCCGAGCCTGGTCTGGCGCGCCGTTCGCTTCGCGGCGCTCCCGTTCTTCATCGCCAGCCTGCCTTTTTGGCTCGAGACCGTGAGGACGCATTTCGCCACACTCATCGTCGCAGCGCCGCCGGCCTGGGGGCTCGGAAGGAAACTCGGCGCGCTGTTTCAGTATCGATTGGCGATCATTCTCGGCGTCTATCTCGACGGCACCGACAAAGGCGCGCTCCCCTATGTCAGTTGGGGGCTGGCGGCGGCTCAGCTCGCTGGCGTCGCGTTTCTCTTCAAGTTGGCAGCCGGTCACGGGACCGTCAGGCAAAGGCAAGGCGCGAGGTTGCTGCTGTTTTTCGCCATTGCCACGTTTGCGATCTACCTGTCGACCAGCTTCTCCGGCGCGGGCACGCAGCGCTATCTCGTCCCTCTGTACACGCTCCTGGTCGTTTCCCCGGCGCTCCTGGTGAGCGCCGTCGAGGAACGCTCGCGACCGGGGGCGATGGCGCTCGGACTTGCGCTCATCGCGGTGCAGACTCTGCCGACGCTGCGCTCGGTCACATTGTTCGATGCCGGCCTACTCCGTGTCTATCGAACCGAGCGCGAGAACGACCAACGCCTGTTCGAGCTGCTCGATCGCTTGAAGATCGACGCGGTCTACGCGGACAGCTACTGGGACGGGCCGCGACTGACGTTCGACTCTGGGGAGCGCATCATCTTCGCCAACCCGTTCGAGGATCGCCGACCCGAATATCTCCGCTTCGTCGATGGAGCCGAGCGCGTGGCGTTCTTGTTCCACACGCCCGTGCCCGCTTTCGAGGGGGCGCTGCGGCTCGCCGGAGCCCGCTTTGAGAGAGCTCCGATCGTGCTGCCGGGCGCGATCCCTTATGTGCTCTACCATTCCTTCAATCCACGTCCCGGAGGAGGAGCCGAGATCCCAGTGGTCGCAGCGCGCGCCAACCGCGACACGGAAGACGCGTCGCTAGCCGTGGATCTCGACGCCGCCACGCGATGGTCGACACTTGCGCCGCAGCGCCGCGGCATGTGGTACGAGATCGATCTCGGCGAGCCGAAGGAAGTCGCAGAAGTGCTGCTGTGGCCTCGCCTAGCCGCGGACGCACCCCGTGGCCTGCGAGTCGACGTGTCCACCGACCAATCTCATTGGGTGAGCGTGGCCGAGGCGCGCAGCTACTGGGGTCCGCTCAGCTGGTTCCAGAATCGACCGGTGCCCATGCTCGACGGCTGGATCGCGGCACGGTTCGAGCCCGTTTCTTGCCGGTGGGTACGTCTGATGCTCCTCGGTGCTGACGAAAAATTCGACTGGAGCATCACGGAGCTGAAGGTGCGCGAGCCGGGGCCTGACCCTTTGCCGCCGCAACCACGGCCATCAGCCTCCTTTACCCGTCTCTTCACCGACCCCGTTCTCGCGGGCCGGTTGTCGGGGTCAATTCCTCGGTCGGCGGGACAGGAAATCCCTCACTTCGCCGACCTGCGCGACGCCGGGCGCATCGCCGCGCAGGACGAAGTGCTGCTCCCGGCGGCCAAAGCTCCTGACGCCGAACGCGCCGCCAACGAACTCGGACTGCGCATCGCGCGCAGCGAGTCTCTCGAAGGCTACCGGCTGTTGTCCGGCTTTGGTCGCGACTTCGACACGTTCTCCCGCCGGCGGCTTCGCACCTGGACGCTCGACGACGAGAAGCAGACGCTGCGGATCGACCTCCAAGAGGTCGTCGACCTCGCTGGGGTGGCTCTCGCCCACGGCTCGGCGGTGCTGAACTTTCCCCGCGGCGTGGTCGCTCGGACTTCCCTGGACGGGCAATCGTGGAGCAGCCCCGAGCCGCTCCTGCCTCGGGCTCCGGAGCTCTTCTGGTCGTACGAAGGAATCGTCGGTGCGAGCTTTCAGGAGCGTCTGTTCTTGTTTTCCACCGTGCGCGGCGCGCGATTCGTCGAATTGTCGGCGTCGCCTCCCCGTCGCTCGTTTCCCTGGGTGGTCGAGCGCCTCGCGATCCTGCAGCCAACTGCCGCGACAAAATGACCGCCAAGGGCAGGGGAGGTCGGGCCTCTCTTCAGTCCATCCTAAGCCCGCCATCGACGTTCAGCGTCTGTCCGGTGATGTAGCTGGCGTCTGGTCCCACCAGGAATGCGACTGCCGCGGCCTGTTCCTCCGCGCGTGCTTGACGATTCATCGGGATGAAGTTGCGAACGCCGGATTTTATGCTCGCGAAGTCAGTGCCCGCGCGCTGCGCCGTGCGCCTGAAGGTGCCGTCCATCATGTCCGTGTCGGTCGACCCGGGACAGACGCAGTTGACCCGGATGGCGTCTTTCGCGAGCTCGAGGGCGAGTTGTTGGGTGAAGCCGATCACCGCGAACTTGGTGGCGCAGTAGGCGCCGTACTCGGCGAAGCCCATGCGCCCTGCGGTCGACGAGATATTCACGATGGAGCCACCTTTGCGGGTGCGGATCATGGCCCTCGCGGCTGCCTTCGACGCCAAGTAGACGCCGTTCAGATTGACATCGACCGTGCGATACCAGAGCTCGTCCTCCATCTCGACGATTGGTGTGGAACCTGCGCCGCTCGCGATGCCCGCATTGTTGATGAGCGCATCGATGCCGCCGAGCTGGTCGACTGCCGTGGCGATCAGAGCCTGGACCTGATCTCCTCGCGTGACGTCACAATCGATCGCGATGGCCCGCCGCCCGAGCGCCTGGATCTCCTCGGCCAGTGAATGGACACCTCGCCATCCTTCCGCTTTTTCGTGCTCCGGGTACGTCGCCGGATCACGAGGCAGGGCCGAGACCACCACGTGTGCGCCGTCCGCAGCGAGGCGTAGCGCGATCGCGCGCCCGATTCCTCGCTTGCGCCCCGCACCGGTCACGATCACCACCTTGCCGTCGAGCATTCCCATGAGGTCCCCTCAGACCTGGCCTTGTCGCCGGATGATTGCCGCCGTGCAAGCGGCGAGGCGCGTTGGCGCCCTAGACGGCGTTCAAGACGTCGAGACCCGCCTGCGCGCAAGCGACGTCCTGCTCGACGGTGCCGCCACCGACGCCGATGCCGCCTACGAGCTCGCCGTCCACCCGGATCGGTAGCCCGCCGCCCACTACGGTTGCCCGCGAGAAGTGCGAGAGGCCGATCAGTCGGGACGGGTCGTCCTTGATTCGCTGGTACAGCGCCTCGGTGCTCAGTCCGTAGAGTGCCGTGTACGCCTTACGCTGACACCCTTCGATCCCGAGAATGGGCGCACCGTCCATGCGGCCGAAGGCCTTGAGATTGCCGCCCTCATCGAGCACGGCGACATTCTGCTTCGCGCCGAGCTCCTGCGCGCGAGCGATCGCAGCGGTCACCATCCGGGCCGCGAGCTCGTGGGTGATCGTCTTCTTTGCATAGGTCCTCTCCATGGCGACTCCTTTCCTCAGTCCTCCCGCTGGCACCGCCAAATCTCAGGACATCGGGTGTCATTGACGGCCCCGAGAAGCGGGTCCTAAAACGGGGATCGTCTTTACGGGGTTCCCGGCTTAGCAGAAACGCGGCCGTTCTGCGTCACGGACGCCAAGCAAGGCGAGCAGAGCCGCCTTCGGAGAGGAACATGGAAATCGGAAAATTCCGCGGGTTCGAAGTCTCGATCCACGATCCCGGCATCGCCGTCGTGACTCTCGATCGACCCGAGCGACTGAACGGCATGACGCAGCCCATGAAACGCGATCTGGTCGAGGCGCTTCTCCAGGCGCAAATGGACGACTCGGTTCGGGTGATCGTCCTCACGGGGTCCGGAAGAGCGTTCAGCGCCGGGGACGACATCACCGGTCGCGCGGTCGCGTACCCGGGAGCCCGCGCCCTCGTCCCCGACATCCCCCCGGGACACAATCACCCGACCGGAACGTACAACGGCCTTCGCGCGCTCTCGCAACCGCTGAACGTAGCGGTGAGGAATCTCGACAAGCTCACGATCGCTGCCGTCAACGGAGTAGCGATCCAGACGGGTCTCTCGCTCGCCCTGGCCTGTGACTTCCGCATCGTCTCGACGGAGGCGAAGCTCGGCAGCGCGACGCTACGTTTCGGATTTTTGCCTGACGAGGGCGGGCAGTTCCTTCTCGTGCAGCTGATCGGGGTCGCGAAGACGATGGACTTCCTGATGCGAAGGCGGATCGTATCGGCCGCCGAGGCGCTCGAGCTCGGTCTCGTTCACGAGGTCGTGGCACCCGCGGAGCTCATGCAACGGACGATGGACCTTGCCCGCGAGCTCGCGGAGGGACCCCAGGTCGCGATGCGCATGCTGAAACGGTCGATCTACAACGCCGCCGAGCTGACGTTCGCGCAGGCGCTCGACGAGATCGCGGCGAAGACGGCGGTCAGCGATCATCACTCCGACGCCAAGGAGGGGATGAAAGCCTTTCAGGAAAAGCGCAGACCGCGTTTCAACCAACGGATCGAGTAGCGAAGATCAGCTCCGCGTCGGTACCCCGATGATTTCCGCCGCTTCGGCCGACGTGGCGATGGGGCGCCTGTGCCGTTTCGCCATCTTGACGATCGCGGCAACGAGCTCCTCGTTTCGAGGCTGGGCCGGACCGGCGTAGTCCTCGAGGCCGACACGTACGTGGCCACCGCGCTCGATGGCGAGCTCGGCGAGCGTCGAGGAGACGTCGCCGCCGATGACTCCGACCATCCAGGGGAGGTCCGTGTCCGCAAGCATCGCGAGATAGGCGTCGAGGCTCGCGACGGTTGGCGGCAGACCGAAGGGCAAAGCGGGGCCGCCGAAGTAGAGTTGGATCTTCGCCGGCGGAAGGCTCTGGGCGGCGTGATAGGCGAGGGCTACGCGCAGAAAGCCGGGCTCGAAGATCGAGACGTGAACGGCAAGGCCGCGCTGGCGGCAGCGGTCCGCCATGTGGCGAACATCGGCAAAGGTATTCTGGTAGACGAGCTCCACCGGCGCGGGTAAGCCCTCGTCGTCGAGCGGGCCGAGCGACACCGAACCGGGGTCGATGACTGCCATGCGGAGTAAGCCAGTGTCCGCCAGCTCCTCGACGTGCGCATAGCGCTCACGGATCGTCGTGTGAGCCCCGCCCCCGCCCATCGTCGGATACAGCACGGCGTCAGGCGCGTGCTCGTAGATCGCCGTCCAGGTTTCGCGATAGGGAGCGCTGGCGTGGCGCGGCTCGCGCAAGCCCTCCTCATTGTGGTGATGGACGATCGACGCGCCCGCGTCGAGCGACGCGCGCGCCGAGGCGACGATCTCCTCGGCCGAGCGTGGTACGTGTGGGTTCGATTGCTTGCGTGTCGCGCCGTTGATGGCCGCTTCGATGATCAGAGGTCGCATGATCCCTCCTCTACCGCGAGACTGCTCCCGTCGGGAAGCCGGCATCGATCAGCGGTCCGCGAAAAGCTAAGTTGTTCTGCCGTGCGGCCATCCTCCGACATTCGAGCGCTGGGGGATTTCGCCGCGACGTCGAACGTTCTCCACAGTTAGTCGTCCAAGGGAACAGTGAGCCGGGAATCGAAGCTCGGACGGGTACCGAAGGAGGGCGAAGTCACCTCCGAAGCGCTGTACGTCCGTCGCCGCGAGTTTCTCAAGAGCTCGGCCCTGTTCGCGGCGACGGCCAGCGGCGTCGGCGGCTCACTTCTCTGGCTGATGGGTGGCTTGCGCGCGGACCCGAAGGACGGCGAAACGAAGACGCCCGTCGCGGATATTGCGTCCCTGGTGAGCAGCCGCAGGGACTACACCGGCGGCGAGGACCCTACGCCGATCACCGCGGTCACTCACTACAACAACTTCTATGAGCTCGGCATCGACAAGGAGGACCCCGCGCTGAACGCGCACAGTTTGCGCCCCCGACCTTGGACGATCGCTTTCGAAGGGGAGATCCGCAAGCCGATGACCGTCGACATCGACGACCTGTTGCGTTGGTTCCCGCTCGAGGAGCGGATCTACCGCATGCGCTGCGTCGAGGCATGGTCCATGGTCATTCCCTGGCTGGGGTTTCCGCTGGGTGACCTGCTGCGCCGGCTCGAGCCGACCTCGCGGGCGAAGTACGTCGCGTTTACGACGTTGCTCGACGCGGAGCAGCTTCCTGGCCAGAGTCGAGCGATTCTCGACTGGCCCTACATCGAAGGACTGCGCATCGACGAAGCAATGCACCCGCTGGTGATGCTCGCGGTGGGGATCTACGGCCGAACGCTTCCGGCGCAGAACGGCGCGCCGCTTCGCCTGGTGATCCCGTGGAAGTACGGATTCAAAGGCATCAAGTCGATCGTGAAGATCCGCCTCATGGAGACGCAACCTCCGTCGACCTGGAACCTCGCGGCGCCGGATGAGTACGGTTTCTATGCGAACGTGAATCCCGGTGTGGACCACCCGCGATGGAGCCAGGCTACGGAGAGGCGGATCGGAGAATTCCGGCGTCGGCCGACGCTTCCGTTCAACGGATACGCGGACCAGGTCGCGGGTCTCTACGCAGGCATGGACCTGCGCAGGTACTTCTGATCATGATCTCGAAGCGCGCAACGCCGATGCCATGGCTGAAGCCCGCGGTGCTCACCGGCTCGCTGGTGCCTCTGGCGGCAATCCTGCTTCGTGCCTGGAGCGGGAGGCTCGGCGCCGACCCGATCGCGCAAGCCATGAATCAGCTGGGGCTCGTCGCGCTCGTGTTTCTCGTCGCGGCGCTGTTGTGCACGCCGTTGAAGTCGACCTTCGGCTGGACATGGCCGATGCGTTTGCGACGTATGCTCGGCGTCCTCGCGTTCTTCTACGCAAGTCTGCATTTGGCGACCTACGCGGGCCTGGACCAGCGGTTCGATTGGACGGCGATTTGGGCCGACCTGACCAAGCGCAAGTTCATCTACGCCGGCATGCTTGCCTTCGTCACGCTGGTGCCGCTCGCGGCGACATCGACGAATGCCGCCGTGAAGCGTCTGGGCTTCAAACGCTGGAAGCAGCTTCATCGCCTCGCGTACGTGGCCCCGTTCCTCGCCGCGGCGCACTTCGTCTGGCGAGTGAAGCGCGACATCCGCGAGCCGGCAATCTATGGAACGATCCTCGCCCTGTTGATCGCCGTTCGGTTATTCGACTACGCGAGAAATCGCGCAGCTCGCGCGTAGCGCCTCCCTCCGACGGTCCTGGCTCGGCGAACGGCGCTATCCGTTCTTGAACGCGCCTTCTTCGTCCAACTGTGTGAGGATTTGCATCCACAGCCCCACCGTTATTCCCCCGCCCGGGACGCCCGCCGATTGTCCGGCTTCGAACAATTCGCGTTTCGTGGCCCCGTGCTCGATCGCTCGCTTGAGATGAGCCTCCGCTCCTTCTCGACGGCCGGAAAACACCAAGACGGCCGTCATGATCATTTCCCGATACTTGATCGGCAACGTGCGGCCTTCTCCCGTTCCTGCCTCCGCGTACTTGCGGAACGCCTCCGAGTACTCCGCGTCTTGTTGCGCCATCCAGTCGAGGAACGAATACAACTGCGGGTTCGCCGCAGCGTAGGACACGGTCGCTGGGCGGTGGTTTGGTCGGTGAGTTGCATCGCTCATGTCATCCCTCCCTTGGCTTCTACCCATGTGACCTCGGACGCTCTACCGGGCTTTCTTCGTCGGCGCTCTTTCGATGACGAAGTCGCCGAAGGACCAGCCGAGATTGATGCCGTCACCCGTCCCCGAGAGAGCGATCGAAACCGGTCCCTTGGTGACCATGCGCGCGGACGCCGCGTCACCGGCCCCGGCATTGGCCTCGGCAGAAGCGTAGTGCCCGAATATCTCGTCGATGTTGCTCACCGCGGAGATCTCGCCGATTCCGTCGTCGATGCTCACCCTTCCCGCCGTGAGCCCGCCCCCCTTCGCGCGTAAAACGACAGGGACAGTCTGACCGTTGTCGCAAGTGATCGTTCCCTCGCCTGTGGCGGATTCGTAAAACACAGCCCAGCCTTCGAGAGAGTATTTCAAGTGGCACTTGATCATCCCGGCGTGCGCGTTCGAACCCAAACTCGGCGCGGATGCCGCCAGCACGGCCATGCCAACGACCAGATTCGATTTCATGAAGCCCTCCTTCGGTGCTCGACGGCCGCGGCGCCGCGAGAACCTTCTCCCACCAGCTTCATCCACCGAATCGGTTCAAAAGAACAAGCCGAGCCGCTGCAAAGTCTCGGCAGTAGAACGGGCGTAGACTGGTCTAGCGCGGCACCGGCTCAGCCGCGGTCTGGAGGGCCGTGGAGCTGCTTGAGGTACTCGTACGATTTGATCATCGCCCCCGCCGCGTCGAGAGCGGCCTGCGACTCTTGCGAACGGCCAGCCACATCTGCCGCGGCCAAAGTCACCGCGAACGCAATGCCGGTAGGCAACGTGGCCACCAGATCGCGAAGCTCGCGCAAGCCGCTCCTCTCGGCGTCCTCGAGCGAATCCGGTTGACGTTCTCCCTCTTGCAGGGCGCGAATCCGCCGAAGGATGCGTTCCGCCGAAACGACGCTTCGATCGCGGCCGGAGAGCCAGGCATCCGCCCATTCGACCCAATGGGGGTTGAAGTAGATGCTCCTCGTGGTCTCGACCATGCCGAGCAACAGCTCGTCGGCTCGACTAGCACACATAGAAGCCCCAAGAAGGCGTGAAGCCGTTTGCAGATACGTCAGAGTCCATGCGCCGAAGGAAACCGGGATTGTAGCGTTCTTGGGCGGCCAAGCCTTGGCCTGAGGCGACAATCGGTTGTTCGAACGCGCCATCCGGACGCCGCGCATGCGGCGATCGTTCCACGCGCTTGGATGCGCGCCCTCGCGGGAGGAGTTCGGCGTCCCGCCGAATCGTGTCGAGGAGATCGTTTAGCGCTGAGCCGCGGCGGCCAGGCGAGACTCGCGGACAGCAGCGACGTTCCTGCGCCAGGCCGTAACCGCCGCGAAGCCATCCAGCAGGGTTCGGGGGATTCCGTCGAGGCTCCCGTTGGTGAGCTTGTCGACCACCCCGTGGAGCTTGAGATCCGCTATGGTCAGCGAGTCGCCGACCAGGAAGCCGGTGCGACCGTTGGCGACGAGGAGCCGCTCTAGGTAGCCGGCCCAGCGAGGCAGGGTCTCTTCCGCCAGGACCTTGCGCATCGCCATGCGCCGCGCAGGGTCCTGCTCGGCGATGCTGGGAGCGATGACGTGGTAGAGGTCCTCTCCCAAGTCCAACGCCTCGTCTACCTTCAGCGCGCGCAGCGGGTCGTCCACGGGGTAGAGGCCGGTCCGGCGCCCGACGAACCGCAGGATCGCGTTGCTCTGCGCCGCACTCACCGTTCCTCCGGAGGTGATGACGTCGAGTACCGGCAGGGATCCAAACGGAAGCTCTTCCCGTGCTTTCTGCTCCTGGAAGCGATCCGGCGGCACGTGGACGTCCTCGAAGGCGACTCCACCCATGCGGAGCGTGTCACGAATGGGGCCAGCGCGGCCGGGAAACGAAAAGTAGCGGAGGCGAAGGGTGACGTCGCGGCTCATCTCGCATTTCCCCCGAGGTGCTACGGCGAGAGCATGCCCAAGCCAGCGAGCAGCTGGAAGATGATGGCGATCATCCCTTTACGATCACATGCTCCTCGGTGAACAGAATGGCGATCTCTCCGGAATGGCTCGTCGCGCTCTGTCTGGCGGCCTGTCCTTCTGGGGTCGAGAAGACTTTCTCCAGGTCCTGCTTGTTGTCGAACCAGACTTCAGCCACGCCGTCGTAGCGTTGATCGCCCGTGGTCGTGAGGTTGATGGCGTATTTCCGGAGTCCGGGAAACCGCTTGACGAGCGTCGCGTGCTCCTGCAGCCACCAACGGTGAAACGCTTCGACACTGACGCCGTCGGGTCGTTTGAGGATGCCTATCAGTTTATACACGGCTGCTTCCCTTCTCGACCGCGCGGGCCTTCGCCTTGGGAAATCCCAAATCGGCAACGCCCGCCACCCCGGCCGTCGCCGCCAGTTGGTCGGCGGCCTCGCGCAGCTCGGTGAACGACTCCTTCAGACAATCGGCATAGAACCACACGTCGGGAATTTGCTGCGGGTCGACCGTGGCGCCGATCGTCAGCATTTGGTTGTAACTGATGATCGCGTTGAACAAGCCGATGTTCGCCGACAGCATTCCACAACCGAAGCTGGCAAGAACTTTGTGCCCTGCCATGTAGAGCGGAATTTGCGGCCCCGGGACGTTCGTCGACACCGTGTTCAACAACGTGTTGGGAACCTCGATTCTCCCCGCGATCGCTTGCACCCATGCGGGCGCTCCCTCGCCGAGCCTGGTCATCGCAAACAGGCTGCCCGCTTGATCTTGCTCTTTGAGCCGATTCATCGCCTCGCGCTCGGCCGTGTGCCGTTCCACCGGATCGAGGATGCCCACGTAGAGCGGCGCGATCATCATGGAGACTTGATTGCCGAGCGCGCCGCGCCCTTCCGACGCGCGCATACTGACGGGGCACATCGCACGCAATTCCATCTTCTGCGTATTCACCTGGTGATGGCGTAAATATTTGCCGATGGCGCCGGCCACGATCGTCAGCACGAGATCGTTGATGGTCCCACTCAGCAGCCCGCGAATGGCGCGGATCTCGCTGAACGGGAACACTGCCCACGCGACATCACGTTCGCGGGAGATCGCGCCGTTGAACGGGGTACGCGGTGCCGGCTGCAGCATGGTCGGTAGCGAGCGAAGCAACGCCGTGGCGGTTTGCTGAGCACGAACGACGGCTTCGGCCGGGTGGAACGCTTGATCGGTCCACCGCTCCGCGGCGCCGACGATTTGATCCTTCACGGCGTCGCGCATCAGCGTGAGGGGGTCGGGTACGGGTGTCGGCTCCCAAGGCGGCGCGGGGGTCGCGACCGCGGGAGTGGCCGTGAGGTCGTGCAGGACGAGCATCAGGTCCACGCCGGAGACGCCATCGACCATGGCGTGGTGAAACATGGAAAGTACGGCGGTGTTGCCGTCCGCCCGACCGTGGACGACGACCATCTTCCACAGCGGCCGGGTACGATCGAGCGCGGGGACCAATTCTCGCGCGATGGCCTTCGCCATCGCCCGTTCGTCGCCCGGCGCCGGCAACGCCTCCTCGGTGATGTGGTTACTGAGATCGAACTCCGAATCGTCCTCCCACGTCGGGTGGGTGATCCCGAAGGGCGCGGGCACGACCTTCTGACGAAAGCGAGGGATGGCGTGGAGGCGGCTTGCGATCGTTTCCGCGACCTCGTTGCGGGTCATGCGGCCCTCGTACACGGCAACCCCTACGCCGTGCATCGGTTGCGTGGGTCGCTCGAAGTACAGGAACGAGGCGTCTTGGCTCGTCAGTCGCCGATTCAACTGATGGCTTATCATGGTAGAGCCTCCTACCTTGCAGAAGACGCCCGAGGGACTAGTTAGGACTTCGTTCCCGGGCGGTCAAGCAGGCGCGGCATGCGGAGGCGACGTCGCGTGTGCGCGCAAGGGAGCAAAGACCGTCGCGAGAACCGCGCTTGACCATGCTCCGTGATGCGGAGTATGGGCGCGTCGACGGACTCGGCGAAACCTTGGATGCCGGACTGTCTCCTCGTAGCGGGCCGTTCTCGGGCGCCGCAGACAGGAGTGAGCGATGCCAGCAGCAAAACGCAAGCGAGACTATCCCCGCGCCGTAACGCTCGATGACAAGACCGCGATCAGCCTGCGCTTGATGACCGCCTCGGATGCCGACCGCATCATGGCCTTCGCGCGAGCCTTGCCCGAACAGGATCTGCTGTTTCTCCGCGTCGATATCACGGATCCGAAGGTCGTCGCTCAATGGATGCAGAACATCGCCTCCGAACGCACGGTCACCGTCATCGCCGAGGCATCTGGGGACCTGGCCGGATACGCGAGCCTCCACTACAACCAGGTCACTTGGCAACGTCATCTCGGTGAGATTCGCATCCAGGTCGGACTCCCGTACCGGTCGCACGGCCTCGGTCGCGTGTTGGCGGGAGAGGTCTTCGGCGTCGCGCGGGATCTCGGCCTGCGCAAGATCGTCGCCCAGATGACCGTCGAGCAGAAGGGGGCGATCGCCACCTTCGAGCGCCTCGGGTTCCATCCGGAGGCTCTGCTCCAAGACTTCGTCATCGACCGCGCGGGACGCACCCACGACCGCGTCGTCATGTCGTACGACGTCGAGGGGCTGACCGATCGGGTCGACTGAAGCGCTGGCGGTGCGAGCGTGGCTCGCCGCGCCGTCTCAGCGCGTTCTCGCGGCGACGTTCGCATCGAGCCAGGCGACGAGGTCGGCTTGGACCTCGTCGCGATTGGTCTCGTTCAGCATCTCGTGTCGCCCTTGGGGGTAGAGCACGAGCGTGACCGGACCGATTCCGCACCTCTCGTAGCGGGCGACGAGATCGCGCATCGCCTCACCCCGCTCGCCGACGGGATCATCGTCGCCGGCGAACACCAAAAGTGGACCGCCGACGGCGACGCGTCGCTCGTTCTCGGGCGCCCACATTTTGCGAGCGCCGAGCAGCATGTCGTGCACGAAGCCGTTCGACAGCGGCTGGCCGCACCACGGGTCGTCGATGTAGGCGCGAACCTCCCCGGCATCCCGGCTGAGCCACTCCAGTCCGGTGGCGTTGGGCCCGCCGAATGGCTCGTTGAAGCCCGCGAACATCGAGAGGAACGTCTGCGACGGAGCGTCACGGCCCGCCGCGCGCAGCTCGGCTTCCAAGAGCCGCAGGTTTTCGTCAGTGCTGGGAAGCTCGCGGCCGGCGGTCCCGGAGAGCACCGCTGCAGCGAGGTCGGCGCCGAAGCGTTGCAAGTAGTCCTGGACGATCATGCCACCCATACTGTGGCCAAGGAGCACCACCGGCAGGCCGGGATGTCGAGACTTGATGAGCTCGGTCAACTGGCGGGCATCGGAGACCATCAAGTCCCAGCTGCCCGGGCCGGCGATGCCGTAGCGCCCGAATCGCGCGGCGGTCTCGCCGTGCCCGCGGTGGTCGTTGGCATACACGGCGTACCCGGCGGCAACGAGAGCAGCGGCGAGTCGCCCGTACCGTTTGGCGTGCTCCGCTGCCCCGTGTGCAATTTGAATGGCAGCCCGCGGCGACCCCGTCGGAAGCCATCGATAGACGTGGACCCGCTGGCCATCCGCGGCCTCGAACGTGAATGCGTCATCTTTCATTGAGTCCTCGATAGCTCATTTCAATTCTCGCTGCGGTCTCGAGATGATAGCATTTCGGTTGCATGGCCAACCGGCACGCGACGGCCCTCACTCTGCTCGCATGGTACTTGCTCTCTCCGTTGCCTCGAGCCGATCCAAAGAGCGGCGCGCTTTCGCAGAGCCTCGTGGACGCAGACCGCCCGGTTCACGAATGGGCGCGGACGAAATCGTTTCAAACCGCGGGAGAATGCCAGGCCTACCTCAAGAATTGGATCATCGAGCAGCGGCTCGAGGCGGAGAAGCTGCCTAAGCCGGCTCCAGCACGGGTGCTGCTCGAGCTGAACACCCGCTCCCAGTCGCAATGCATCGCGAGCGACGACCCGCGCCTCGCGGGTCAATAGTCTGCCGTCCTCGCCCCGGCCTTCGCGGTCCCGAGCTGCATCGTCCATCATGACACCCACGCCCGGTACTCCCGGAGGACGTCCGCGGTGGCGCCGAAGTCGACCTGCTTGCCGTAGCGCAACCAAAGCGTCCTGTCGCAGAACTTCTCCACCAGTTCCAGGCTATGCGATGCCATCACCATCGCGGTATCGCCGTGCAGCCGAGACTCGAAGTGCGCCTCGCAGCGCTTGCGGAAGCGTTCGTCGCCGGCGCTCATTGCCTCATCCATCAAGATGATCGGCGTATCGATGTGTCGCGCGATCGAGAACGCGAGTCGGGAAGACATGCCGGTGGAGAGATTGCGCAACGGCGCGGCGACGAATTCGGAAAGCTCGGCCCAGTCGATGATCTCGTCGAAACGCTCGGTGATCCGGGTCCGGTGAAGCCCGCAAATCGCGCCATACAGGTAGGTATTCTCACGGACGGTCAGGTCCGGGACCATGCCAACCCCGAGCCCCGAGAGCAGCGCGAGTCGGCCCCGGCGTTCGACCTCGCCGCTGCTCTCGCGAAGGATGCCCGCGATCACCTTGAGCAGCGTCGTCTTGCCGGCCCCGTTGTTGCCGACGAGACCGACGATCTCTCCGGCGTGGGCCTCGAAGGAGATGTCCTCTAGGGCTCGCAGTTGGGATGCGCCATCGCCGGAACCGACCAGCCTGCGAAACCAGTTGACCGCCGAGCCTCGGCCGTAGCGCCTCGTGAAATTCTTGCACAACCGCTGCGTGCGGATGCGCAGCGTGCGCTCAGACATATTCGGCGAAGCGCGGTTCGAGATGCTTGAACAATGCGAAGCCGACGCCGAGGAGGGCGAGGCTCGGCAGCATGAACAGTGCGTAGCCGATCGGCGAGAGGCTCTCGCCGTGGAGCACGACCGCGCGGAGCATCGCGATCACGTGCGCGAGCGGGTTCAGGCGCAGAATCACCCGTGCGAAGCCTCCGCCCACGAACGACTCGGTATAGAAAATCGGCGTGACGAAAAACAGCGCTCGCAAGAAGACGTGATAGATGTGGTCGATGTCCCAGGCGAAGGGGAAAATCGAGGAGAGAAAGAAGCTGACCCAGGCGACCAGCACCAGCTCCGCGAGCAGGATCGGAGGCACCCACAAGAGCGCGAGCGTCGGCGCGACGCCCGCGACCAGTGCGACGCCCAGGCAGATTGCCGTTGAAATCAGCAGCTCCACGGTGCTCGAGAACACGGTGCTGAGGACGAGGAACTCTTTGGGGAAAGCCGTCTCGGTGGTGAGCTGGCGCGTGCTGCGCAGCACGCGCATGCCGAGGCTCGTCGTGTTGGAGAAATGCGTGAAGAGGAGCAACCCGAGGAGGAGGAAGATCGGGTAGTGCTCGATGTCGATGCCGAGTCGCGTGTTGAAGAACGCGAACAGCACGCCGAGCATCAGGAGCGGATTCAGGAAGCTCCAGACGAAACCGAAGAAAGAGCTCTGGTCGCGCAGCTTGTATTGCGCGATCGTCAGCTCGCGCAGGAGGTTGCGGTCGACGGAGTCATACATGACGGATCACGTTCGCTCGTGGAGAAGCTTCGAAGCATGCGAACCGCCGTTCGATGTGCAATCGAAAGCCTTTGTCGGGCCGCTCAATTGCCGAGCAATTCCTTCGCAAGACCATCGAGGTCGCGACGCATCTCGTCGCTGGCGCGACCAAGCAGCCATATCGTCACCTGTTCGGCGCCCGCGGCGGCCAGCTCGTCGACTTCCCGACGGTTGCGCCACTGGTCCCATGCCCCGAAGACCGTGATGCGGACGGAAGATGGATCTCGGCCGGCTTCCGCGCACAGTGCGTGGAGCTGATCGCGGCCGTCGATCAGTTGCCGGACTTCGCGGATCACCGGTAGCCAGCCGTCGCCCCACTCGACGATGCGCTTGAACACCCGCCGCGCCCATTGGTCGCCGAGCATGATGCTGCCCAGATACACCGGTGGATGCGGCCGCTGCGTGGGCTTCGGATAGCAGCGCACGGGAGGGAAGTCGTAATAGCGGCCATGGTGCTCGGGCGCGTCTTCCGTCCAGCAGCGTTTCATGACGGCGATGGCTTCCTTGACCTGCGACCAACGATGTTCGAAGTCGCCGCCGAGGATCTCCGACTCCTCCTTGTTCCAACCCGCGCCGATGCCGAAGTGAAAGCGTCCGCCGCTGTAGGCGTCGAGCGAAGCGATCTCCTTCGCGAGGTGCAGGGGATGACGTTCCGGCACCAGCAGCACGCCGGTGCCCACTTCGAGCTTCGTGGTCACGGCGGCGGCTCGTGCGAGGGCGATGAGGGGATCCGGCATCTGCCAGAGATAGTCGGGATCGGGACCGGTGCCGGGATTGCCGGGGTAAGGCGTACTGTAGTTCAGCGGCAGAATGATGTGATCCGGCACCCAGTAGGACGTGAAGCCGAGATCTTCCGCGTGCTTCGCCACGACTGCGGGATCGGCGGCCGCGTCCGGGAGGACGGAAAAGACGCCTATCTTCATACGGGTCGCCCTCGCTCTCGATGAACTCGGAGTAGACGCAGCGGGCCGGTTTACTTGCTCGCGGTGAACAAGACGCCGCTTGCGCTCAAATCGGCGATTGCGTCGTCGCTGAGACCGAGTTGTTCGCGCAGCACGTCGGCTCCGTGCTGGCCGAGCAGCGGCGCGAACATTTCGGGCAGTTGCGGAAAGGCGGAGAACTTGAACGGGAAGCCGGGGATGGTCACCTTGCCGAGGATCGGATCGCCGACCGTACGAATCATCTCGCGTTCCACGAAGTGTGGGTGCTTGACGGTCTCCGCGACCGACAGCACCGGCGACGCGGCGATGCGTGCCTCTTCGAGGATCTTGAGCACGGCCTCGTCGGACGGCTGTGAGGCCATCCAGTTCTCGATGATGGCGATCAGCTCCTTCTGGTTCTTCGCGCGGTCGGGACCGGTAGCGAAGCGCGCATCCGTCGCCAGCTCGGCGCGCCCCATCGCCCTGGTCATCGCCGGCCACTGCCGATCGAGAACCAGAACCACGATGTATCCCTGGGGGCCCTTGAAGACGCCGCAAGGGGTCACGAGCGCATGGTGTGCCCCCATCCGCTGCGGCACATGCTGACCTTCGGTCATCGTGTACGCCTGAACGTTCAGCTCGTGCATGTGATAGAGCGCATCGACCATCGCGACGTCGATGTACTGACCGACGCCGGTTCGCTCTCGGTGATAAAGAGCGTAACCGATGGCCGCAAAGGCGTGCACGCCGGAACCCACGTCGGCGATGGCCATGCCCACGAACACAGGCGGCCGGTCCGGATGGCCGGTCATGTCCATGACCCCGGAGAACGCCTGGGCGATGAAGTCGTAGCCCACCTTGTGCGACAGCGGTCCGCTGCGGCCGAACGCCGAGATCGAGGCCATGACGATTCGCGGGTTGATCTCGCACAGCGACGCGTAGTCGAGCCCCCGTTTCTCGAGGACGCCGGGACCGTAGTTTTCGACGACGACGTCTGCCTTGGCGACGAGCGAGCGGAGTAGCTCGATCGCCCGAGGCTTGCTGAAATCGACACACAGGCTCTTCTTGCCGCGATTCTGCTGCACGAAGTAGGCGCTGCGGCCGTTCTTGACGATGGGCAGCAGTCGCGCGGGGTCGCCCATCGGCGCCTGTTCGACCTTGACGATATCGGCGCCCATTTCCGCCATGAGGCGGGTCACCGTCGGACCGGCGAGGTACTGGGTGAAGTCGAGAACCTTGACCCCCGACAACATGCCGGCGGGAGCGGGGGTGCTCGTGTCGCCCATCGCCATCGTCGCTACCCCGCCGTGACCGGGAATGTCCGGATCACGCGAAGATCTCGCCGAAGAAGCTCTGCATGGCCTTCCACGATCGCTCGTCCGCGCTCTTGTTGTACTCGATGCCGGGATTGCCCACGCTGGCGGCGTCCGGGTTCGTGAAACTATGCTTGACCCCGCCGTAGGAGATGATCTGCCAGTCGACGCCCGCCTTCGTCATCTCATCGGCGAATGCGTTGACCTGCGCAACCGGAACGAACGGATCGTCGGCTCCGGTGATGACGAGGATCTTCGCCTTCACCTTTCCCGCCTGCGCGGGCATGCCGGTCTGCAGCGCTCCGTGAAACGAAACGATACCCCTGAGCGCGGCGCCGTCGCGCGCCGCCTCGAGCGATAGCGCGCCACCCATGCAATAGCCGATCGCGGCGAGTCGCGTGGAATCGGTCTGCGGCAACGATGCGAGCTTGTCGAGGGCCACGCGCATTCGTCGGCGCGCGGTGCCGGGCTCGGTGAAGATCGCGGTCGCGCGTTTGACGGCCTCCTGAAGGTCGGAGAGCTCCTCGCCGTTGCCGTATGGATCGCCCGCCAGTGCAACGTAGCCCAGCTTCGCGAGCTGCTCGGCGCGCGCTTTCGCGTTCTTGCCCAGCCCGAAGGCTTCGGGCATCACCAGCACGCCGGGGCGCTTGCCGGGCTTCTGATCGTCGTAAGCCAGATAGCCTCGCAGCGTCAGGCCGCCGTCCTTGTACTCGATGGTTTCCGTCTTCATCGCGCTGCTCCCCCTGTTCTTTCGATCAACTCCGCTCGGTGTTTAGCACCGCGACCACAACTCGACCAGCTCTTCCCGACTCGTGCCCGTAGAGACGGCGGCCGAGGTCGACGGACGAAATTGCTGTTGTCAGATGGCTCCCGACCGGTCGAGAATCGGCGTTGGTCCGCAGACCACGGGAGGGCAGGGCAAATGGCTGACGAAAGGGCTTCGCGTGTCGAGATTTCTCGCTTTCCGCGCAAGGGCGCCAACGTCAGATGATGGTGCTCTATCTGCTGAGCGCTGGGACCGTGCTGATCGTCGCCGCGATCGTCATCGTCTATCTTCTATCGCGCGCAGTCGCTCTCCTCGAGCGGATAGCGGTCACGGCGGAGCGACTCGCCGGGCCGAATCGGGAGCGGGACGAGCGAGATTCCTGAACTGCGCGCGCGGCTGCCGCGCTCAATGCCGCAGGTGGTCTCGCACGACGTCGAGGTAGGCGGTGCCGAACCCTTCGTAGGCATAGCCCTGCGTGTAGAGCCCCCGTCCACTCACGTCCTCTGCCGTGGGCGGCGATGGGGAGAGCGGCTCGATGGCGGTGTCTTCGTTCCATTCGTTCCACGACGTGATCAGGATTGCGTGCAGCTTCGGGTCCGCCATCGGCTTGCCGATCCGCTCGATCGCCTCCGTGAAGAACGAGCCTTCGCGCGCCTGCGCGCTCCAGCGGCGCGGAATCGCGAAGTGATCCGCCTCGGGCCTGACCGCTCGATCGTTGAAGCCGGGAATCACTCCCGGAATGATGGGGATTCCCGCCGCGTCGCGGTAACGGCGATAGAGCTTCACGCTATCGCGCACGAAGCGGCTCTCCGATCCGTAGCCGCGATGTCTTGGCTTCTCCTTGAGATACAGGTTGTAGGCGGTGATCGCGTCGAATAGCTGGATCCGCGAGAGCTGCGGGTCGCCGCTGACTCGTATCGCGTCGCCGGAATCCTCGGCGTCGAGGACGGCCCAAAAGATCTCGTCGCCGATGACGAAAGGATCCCACCCTTCGCTGGCCATCGCCTCCCGCATTTCGTGCATCGCCTGAGGGAACAGCCCTCGCATCTGGCGAGTGGCGTAGAGCACGAGCACCGGGCGGCCATCGATCCTCAGGTAGCTCGGATGCGCGAAATAGCGGTGGGCGATGGTCATCAGATCGGACACGAAGCGGCCCTTGGTGGCCGCGTCGAAGACGATGCCGTTCTCGATCACATCGCGGCCCAGATCGATCGACTCGTAAAAGATGCAGAAGCGTATGTCGGCGATGTTCGAGGCGCGCAGGAACCCGGACTCGATCGCAGCGTTCTGCGCGGGCCGATTGGGCCACCAATCGAGGGTGAAGAAGTCGATGCCGTGCGATACGGCGAGAGCGATGTGCCGCTCAGCGATGGACGGGTCGCGTGAATCGTACTCGCCGAGCAACGGTGATTGCGCTGGACGAAGCACGGCGCGCAAATATCCATCCGCAAAGTTCTCTGGAAACCAGACGTAGTAGTGCGCTCCGACCAAGTAGGGCACCCCATCTCCAATGCCACCCGAGGCGAAGAACGGGAGCGCGAGGAGGAGGAGGAGACAGACTACCGCTGGTCGCGACGGGACGATCCACCTCACAGGACCAGCCATGCCCTCCAGTTGTCGGCACACCATCCGAGCGCGCCGACCGCGCCGAAAGGTAGGCTCGCGAGAAATGCGTACCCCGCGACGTCCGGCGCTTCCGCAACGGACCGCAGGGCCAGAAGCAGCGCCAACGACGTCACGCGCGCGTAGCTCGCGGCGTCTTGCCATACCGCATCCGAGAACGTGAGGGTGAAGATCGCGACGAAGAGGCCGGTGAGCCACGTCTCGGCGTCACGTGTCCAGGCGGCTTTCAAAAGCACGCCGAGCGCAAGCAGGATCGGAATCACCACGAGCGCCTCGAGCCTGCGGAACCAACCGACCGTCGGCAGGTATGCGTAGATGGGGTCCGCGTGCTCCGGAGCGTAGAGCCACTGGAGCTTGCGCCACATGCTGCTCAGGGGAACCGCCAGATTCTCGCTACCCGGAGGAGATAGGAGCGCACGGAGGCCGGGAGGAAACGCCGCCGCGACCGTCGCTGACCAGAGAAGTGCGACGACGATGGGGAGAAGATAGAGGGCAGCCTCTCGTCGCCGACCGGCCCGGCAAAGCGCCTGCGCGAAGCAACCGATCGAAACCAACAGGGTGCTCTCGTGGGCGAGGTGGGCGACCGCCAACAGCCCGATCGCTGCCACCACGCGCCTCTGCGCAATCGCCAGCAATGCGGCGCTGACCAAGGAGATGGCGAGCCCTTCACTCAGGTTTCGCGAGGCGCTGAATACGAGGCCCGGGAGCATGGCGTACGCGAAGCCCCACCAGCGTTGCCAGCCAAACGTCTCGAATAGCCGCGCGGTGCTGAAGACGCCGAGCCAGACGCCGAGCACGCTGACGAGCGGGAAGCTCCATACGAGTCCATCCGCCGTTCCGAGCGCCGCCAATCGCGCCGCGACCGGGTAGGCGATGCGACGGTAGCGATATGCGGGAGTATCGATTCCCGGCAGCGGATCATTCGTGGTGCCTCGCGCCAGCCGGACGAGCGGCAGCAACGGATCGCGCGCGATGCGATAGTAGAACTGCCCGTCGTAGCCAGGGCCCCTGTGGACGAGAGCGTTTCGGGGAAGTGCTGCGTCGCCCTTGCGCCAGACCTCGCCGAAATAGAACAGGGCCGACCAGTCGCCCTTCAGTTCGCGGTCGACGCCCTTGACGAGCAGTGCGCCGAGCAAAAGCGCAGACACGGCGGCGTAGACGACCGTCAGCGAGGCTCGATCGAGAGATGTATGGCGCGCGAGCTTCTGCGTGCTCATGGAACGCCTGCGCCGTCCGCGAGCAGAAATCGTTCGGAACCATGCGCAGGCAGGGGAAAGAAAGCGAGATTTCTGTGGACAACCGAAGAGTGAAGCTCATCCGCGTGCTGAAGAGTCATCTCCCACAAGCTATGCACAGCTTCTCAACAGCTTTTCCACAATCGCAGTCGGGCCTCCGAGAAGATTTTGCTTGACAGAGAATCTTCAGCGGAGCTACCGAGCCACGGCATTTCGTTTTTCCGGCGCTTGGTGCGTGCGTGAGTGGGAGGTGAGGAGAGAGATCGGGCGCGGAGACGAGGGGAGGACCGAGGCGGGAGGAGGTGCGGTGGCGGGACCAAGGAGGGACGGCTAGCGAACGGTTGGCCCTCCTTGGTCATCCTGGTTGCATTTTCCCCGCTAGTTCTGGCGCGCGGCGTCGCGAGGTTCCGCGTCTCTAGCCGAGAATCTCCATCCGAAGCCCGGCCGCGTCGCGTTCGACCTGAGCCGGGATGACCACGGCAGTCCCATTCGCGATTCGTTCGGCGGTCCAGAGGGCCGCGAACGCGTCGTTGATGTCGTCATCGGCGACCTGCGCTCTCCCATGGCGCACACGTACCTCATCGAACGCGTGCTTGCCGAACCGAGAGGCAATCAAGGCGGCTCGTGTCGCCTTACCTGCCGCCGATCTCTTGCGCTCGCGGAGCGCCGCGCCCCGATTCCACGTCATGAAGCTGATCTCCGGATGAACTTCACGGACGCGACCCTGAAGAGCAGGATTCGCCGCCAGGAGGAGATCTACTTCGCGAACCTTGTGGACGATGTTCCAAGCCTGCGCAGACACACCTTTACCTTCCCAGCGCCGACGGACGGCGCTTGCTTCCGCGTGGTTCGTGCATCGCAACAGAGGTCGAATCGGGGCCGGGAAGACGCAGCAGGCACGCCGGCCGAGCATTCGTCGGGCGAGCTCGTCGCACGCTCGGCTGCCGGAATCCGGCAGGCCGATCGGAATGTCGATCGCGATCAACCGATACGCCTGCTCCACGAGGTCCGCGGCGGTCGGGTAGACCGCGCTGTCGATGGCACCCGTCTCGGAAGTCCGAGCGATGCTCAGCCAGCCAGCTTTGCAACCGTCGACGCCTGCGATCGCGTTCATCCGTGAGCCCGTTCTCGCTCGAAATTCAGGCCGCCCATTGGATCAAAGTTGGCGTCTCTCTAGTATGGTGCGAAACCAACCCCGGAGGTTCACCATGGCCTTTTCGCTCTACGACGCCACAATCCCGAGCTATCGACAGATCTTGGAGGCCGTTGCCGGCCTGCTGGTCAAAGCAGAGAGCTTCTGCGCCGAAAAGGGGATTGCCCCCAAGGATCTCATTCAGGCGCGCCTCGCCGAGGACATGCTCCCGTTCGCCTATCAGGTAAAGTCCACCGCCGTTCACTCGCTGGGCGCCATCGAGGGGGTGCGCAAAGGCGTCTTCTCGCCTGATATGACCCCGCCGCCAGAGACCTTCGCGGCGCTCAAGACGCGGATTGCCGAAACTCTCGCGGCGCTACAGGCGATCAACGTCGCCGAGGTCGACGGCTTCGTCGGTCGCGACATGCGCTTCTCGTTCGGTGACCGCCAGATGTTCTTCACCGCGGAGAGCTTTCTCCTCTCCTTCGCGCAGCCCAACTTCTACTTCCACGCGACCACCGCCTACGACATCCTGCGCTGGAAAGGTCTCGCCATCGGCAAGCGTGACTTCATGGGTAAGCCCCGCGTGAAGAGCTAATCGATGACGCGCCACGAGTGGACACGGACAAGTGTGGCCTGTGCGATAGTCGCTTCGCTGGGATCGATCCTCACCGTTTCTTGGGTCCGGCTGGATCGAGTAGATCCGCTCATTCGGGAAGCCGCGCAGCGGCGAATGGCGGGCACGACCCACGAGCTGCCATCGCGAGCGCCCTCGAGCGCGCCCGCGCCTAGGCCGAACATCGTCTTCGTCCTCACGGACGACCTGGCCTGGAATCTGGTCCAGTACATGCCTCACGTCCTCGAGATGGAGAAACGGGGGGTCACCTTCGTCAACTACTTCGTAACCGATTCGTTGTGCTGTCCTTCGCGCGCATCGATCTTTACTGGACGCTATCCCCACAATACGGGCATCTTCAAAAACTACGGTAGGGACGGAGGCTACTTGGCATTTCGTGGCCGCGGTCACGAGAGAGCGACGTTCGCCACCTCGCTCTCGTCGGCCGGTTATCGCACCGCGATGATGGGGAAGTACCTAAATGGCTATCGCCCCACCCGCAATCCTCCGGCTCCCGGTTGGACCTCGTGGGCAGTCGCAGGGAACGGCTACCTCGAATTCGACTATGACCTCAACCAAGACGGTAGAATCGTCCACCACGGTGACGCGCCGAGCGACTATCTGACAGACGTCCTCTCGGGGTTGGGGATCAGTTTCATACGACGCGCGGCCGGCACTCCCTTTTTCATCGAGATTGCCACGTTCGCTCCGCATATGCCGTACACGCCTGCGCCCCGCGATGCCGACGCGCTACCGGGACTTCGCGCTCCGCAGACGCTCGCGTTCAATGCCGCGCCCGACCCGAATGCTCCCAAATGGCTGGTCGATCATGTGTCACTTTCCGATACTGACGTAGCGAGCATCGACGGAGACTTTCGCAAGCGCGTGCAATCGGTGCTCGCAGTCGACGCGATGATCGGCGCGCTGCAGGCGGCCTTGGCCTCGATTGGCCAAGAGAGGAACACCTACTTCGTCTTCAGCTCAGACAACGGGTACCACATGGGCGAGTACCGTCTCATGCCGGGCAAGATGACTGCGTACGACACGGATATCCGCGTTCCGCTCGTCATCACGGGACCGGGAGTTGCGACAGGGCACACGATCGAAGAGATCGTCGAGAACGTAGATTTGTACCCGACCTTCAGTGAGCTCACCGGTGCTCCGGCGTCAGCCAACGTCGACGGCCGCAGCATCGTGCCGCTGCTACACGGGGAGAGACTCGGGGAGTGGCGAACGGTCGCGTTGATTGAGCATCATGGGCCCCACCGCGAGCCGACCGATCCGGATGCACCCGCGATTCGCAGCGGAAATCCGACAAGCTACGAAGCGATTCGAGCACGTCGGTTTCTCTACGTAGAGTACGCGAACCAAGAGAAGGAGTACCACGATCTCGCTACGGATCCCTACGAGTTGCGCAACAGCGTCGCGACGCTGTCGGTCGGCGAGAGAGCAGCGCTACACGCGACGCTCGAGCAGGTCGAGCGTTGCGAGGGCGCGAAGGCTTGTTGGGCTGCGGAGCTGCCGGATCGCGCCGTCAATCCGAAGTGAAGTAGAGCCTTCAAGATCGAGAGTGGTTCGCTTTTCGGCCCCGAAGCCGCTATCCGCCAGTCGGGGGACGCACCTATGGCGTTTACGTTCCGCAAGCTTCACCCGTGTTTCGTCGCGGAGGTGAGCCCGGTCGACCTCAGCCGCGTCGGCGACGCGCAGACCCTCGACCGGATCCGGGCCGGTATGGACGAGTTCGCCGTGCTGGTGTTTCGCGACCAAGCCTGGAGCGACCGAGAACACATCGACTTCGCCCAGCGTCTCGACGGCGCGCTCCACACCAAAACCGGCATCAGTGCGCTGCAGAAGAACCGCTTCGGCGACGAGGCGCTCGGAGACATCTCCAACCTCGACGAGAACGGCGAGCTCCTGAAGTCGGACGACCGCCGCAGGATGTACGGCCTCGGCAACCGCCTGTGGCATACCGACGCCTCCTTTCAAGATCCCCCCGGGCGGTACTCCATGCTTTCGGCCAAGGTCGTTCCCCCGGTGGGGGCCGACAGCGAGTACGCGGACATGCGCGCCGCCTACGACGCCCTTTCCGACGAGGAAAAGGCGCGGCTCGAGGGCCTGCACGCACACCACTCGATCGCCTACTCACGCCAGACATTGGGCTTCGAGTTCTCGGAGACGGAGCAGGACGCGCTCCGGGGCGCCGTCCATCCCCTCGTCCGCACCATTCCGCGCTCGCGCCGACGCTCGCTCTACGTGGCCTCACACGCCTCGCGGATCGTCGAGTGGCCGGTGCCGGAGGGGCGGTTGCTCCTTCGCGAGCTGATCGAGCACGCGACCCAGCCGCAGTTCGTCTACCGGCATCGGTGGCGAGTCGGGGACTTGGTGATCTGGGACAATCGCGCCACGATGCACCGCGCACGCCCATTCGACGACACCAAGTATCGTCGCGAGCTCCGCCGGGTGACGACGCTCGACGTCGAGATGCCGGCCGTGGTCAGCGGCGGCGCTTGACGCGGCCCTTTGCTCTCCGCGTACGTGTGGCATTGTGCGGCGACGGCGCTCCCTCGCGATCCAGATCCGGCAGCGCCGGAAAGAGGCGCACCCCATCCACGAGGAAGTCGCCTTCGACGTACGGGCAAAGCGCTTTGCGCTTGCGAATGCGCCAGCCCCCTTGGCGCCGGACGAGCTCGTCATGATACACGGCTGCGATCACCCAGTGGTTGTGGCTGCCGTCGTTGCGGATCTGCAGATGCACGGCATGAACGGGCGTGCTGGCGCGCGCCGTGTCGCCGTCGATGGAGACGACGTGGGGCGAAACGAGGTGCTGCGTCCAGTAACAGCGGTCGTGGAAGTACTTGAACAGCGCGAGCCCCTTCGGCATGGAGAAATCGATCCGCCGTCCGCGGAGTCGGTAGAGGATGCTGGCGTTGTCGTCGAAGACCTTCGGTAGGAGGTCGTCGTGGAGCTTCTCGTCAAAAGCCCTCGCGACCTGTTGGATCACGTGGATGATCGCGAGGTGGTCGTCTTCCAGCCTGCGGGCGTCGGTCATGGGGCTCTCCTCGGCCATGCTCTAGCGCTGATCAACGGAGAAGTTAAAGGAAAACAGCCATGAAATTCGCATTCGTTGGTGTCGGCAACATGGGCAACTGGATGGCCTTGAACCTGATGAAGGCCGGCCACTCACTACGGGTTCACGACCTTCGACGCGAAGCCGCCAAGAACCTCGAAGAGGCCGGCGCGACTTGGGCGAACGGCCCCAAGGATGCGGCAACCGGAGTCGATGCCGCGATCCTGTCGCTTCCCATGCCGGCCGACGTGGAGCGTGTGGTTCTCGCAGACGATGGGGTCCTCGCGAGTATGCAGAGTGGCGGGACGATCATCGACATGAGTACCAACTCGCCGACCGTCGTACGCGGCTTGGCCGCCAAGACCAAAGCCAAAGGCGTCACCTTCCTCGACGCGCCGGTCAGTGGCGGCGTGCGCGGCGCGCGGAATGCCACGCTTGCCATCATGGTGGGCGGTGACAAGGCTGCCTACGAAAAATACGAACCCGTGCTCAAGGCGATCGGCGCGAACGTGTTTCACTGCGGGGACGTCGGCGCGGGCAACGTCGTGAAGCTGGTGAACAACATGCTGGCGTTCATCCAGATGATGGGCGCCGCCGAAGCGGTCGTCTTGGGAGCAAAAGCCGGCGTCGATCCGAACGTTCTCTGGCAAGCAGTGAAGGCGAGTAGTGGCGCTAGTTTCACGTGGGAGTTCGGCACACGTGCGATCTTGCGAGATCGCCTCGCCCCGACGTTCACCGTCGACTTGGCGAGCAAGGACATCGGCCTGGCAACCGCGCTGGCGAAAGAATTTGGCGTTCCTCTGAAGATGGGCACGGCCGCCGAGGAGTTGATCCGGCACTATCAAGGGAGCGGATACGCGAAGGAAGACGTGTTGGCGACGGTGAAGGAGTTGGAGAATCAGGCCGGTACGGTGGTGCGTGGAACTTGGAAAGAGTCGTGAACATTTCCGCGGATCCGTCGTCCTTTGGCACGTTCGAACAACGGGTTGTCGCGTCGGATCAAGGCCGACCGGCGGTGAGCACGCTATGTGTTGCCAGCCATGTTGCTCGGGGCGAGGCACGGGTACGCCGGCGTTTCTGCCGTTCAGAGAGTTGGACATCATCGACTTCATCCTGCGGTCGCGTCGTCTCACGAGCTTGCGAGCTGCCGCGCTTCTCATCAACGCGATGGCGACCTTGGTGGCCGTCGTGTTCTTGGCCGACGGCATTCCCCCCTTGGTGCACGAGCTTCGCAGCGAGCGTGATGCTCAGGCCAACGTCGCAATCCAAGCATTCTTGGCTTCGTTGACGCAGGACGACAAAGCCAGACTCTATCGCATACTGAGCTCGGCGCCGACGTTGGCTTCGCTTCACGGCGGCGACGCTCAGGACAGCGCCGTGCTGGAGAAGTATCGCCTCTTCTGGGAGCCCTTCCAGAGCTATCGCACCCAGGCGGAGCTTTGGGGGCACGCGCTCCGCACCGTATCGTCCAGCACGAAGGCCGGCGAAGTGTGGGTCGCCCTGCTCGTGCTGGCTGTCGTAGCGTTGAGTGCTCTAGCGCTCAGAGCGCACTCGCACGACGCCTAGGCACCGACGGCGACGGCTCGGCTATTTCGCGAGCCCCGGCCTCTGCCCGTTCGCAGGCGTCGTTCGAGGGACCGCGCTAGGCATACATGGGTCTGCCACTGTTCAGCGCCGTCCAGCCGCGCGCTATGCGGTAGATGAACCAGATCGCCACGATCCCAAGCGGTAACCAGGCAATCAGAAGACCGATGCCCAGCGTGACGATCACGAACAGCGTGCAGAGCGTGACCCATAGCAGCCCGAACCAAAACGTTCGGATCTGCCAGCGGAAATGCGATTCCAGCCACGTGCCACGCACTTCGCTGCGCTTCACGTAGTTGACGATCACGGCGATGATCGACGGCCACCCGGTCAGGAATGCGCCGATGATGGTTGCGGTCCCGATGACTCCGGTAAGCAAGCTGAAGGCGTGCAGCGCGTAGATGACTTGCGTCAGGCCAACCAAGGGATGCGCGCCGGGTGTCGTCGAGGGCTGCTCACGTACGTTTGAATCCACTTGTGCCTCCACTCTCTCCGAGCATGCGAGCTGAGCACGCGGTGACTTTGCGACGTTGCCCCGCCGATACACCCTTCTCTCGCTGGGATACACGGCGCAGCAGTGATAGTCCTATGAATCCGCGGTCGCAGGGTTGGCATGTAATCTGCACCATTCTCAAGCTGAAGGGTAAGAAGGTACTCGACCTGGCCGCAGGCACCCAAGGCAAAACGGTTCGCGAGCTTCGCGATCTTGGAATCGACGCATCCGGCATGGACATCGCCCTGTCGGACGAAGCCAAAAACACGGGTTTCTTGCGTCGCGGCGATCTCGGCACGAAGGTCCCCTTCCAGGAGAAGTTCGACGTCGTCTTCGAGCTGTATGGCGGCCTCGCCTATGGGCTAGGCGACAAGACCGGCCAGGCGTTCGACAATGCGGTCTCGCGATTGAACCCCGGCGGCACGCTTTACCTGGTGCCACTCGACAAAGGCGCGCAAGATCAGCTTTTGCCGCTTGTCAAAGCCATCGAGGATCGTGGCGGTAAGCTCGTCCGGACGAAGTTTCACGGGGACGACGAGATGTGGCGTGTGGTCATGCCCGGCTGACAGTCGACGGGCAACCAGGGGGCGAGAGATTTCGTCACTCGAGTCCTTCATGCAGCGGCGCGTACGGCACGCGCTCTGACCACGGACGGTAGGAGTCGGCGTTCTCGCTCGTGATCAGCCGTCCGAGCGGGGCCAGAGCGAGCGCCCCTTCGAGCTGCTCCCGTCGTACCAGGACGCGTGCGACCAGTTCGCCGACGGCGGCTCCAATCTCGGTAATGTCGATGTCCCACGTCCCATGCGAGCGACCCGCTCGGATCGCGGCGACCGCCTGCGGACTGCCATTGCGCGACACCAGCTTCATCTCTCCACCGCGTTTTGTCTCCTCGAGGGCCTCTAGTGTCCCCAACATGGTTTCATCGTTGAAGGGAACCAACCCGTCCAGATGGGCGAAGTCCGCCAGCACTCGGCGAGCCGCCGCTCGACCGCCTTCTCGAACATCCTCGCGGTTGCGATACCGGTCCAGAAAGGGATCGTTGACGAGTCTGAGACCACTGCGTTGCACCCCATGGACAATGCCAAGCACCAGTTCGATGTCGTCGATCACCTCCGGACCACCGATGACTGCGACGTCCGCCTGTGGAGACAAGAGGGACGCCAGGTACTCGGTCATGTACACGCCGTGATTGAAATTCGGATACACCAGCGAGGCGTTTACCGGATACCGCGGTCGCTCCAACGTGAACACCGGGATTCCCCGCTGTCGTGCAGCGGCGACCGCTTGCGCCGGCTGCATTGGATCCAGGACGTAGACCACAATTGCATCCACCCGTCCGTCGATTCCGCGCTGAATTGCGGCGCTCTGCTTTTCGACCCAATCGGGAGTGCGGACGTCAATCGTCAGTGTTCGCAGCTCGATTCCGAATAGACTCAGACGGTGATCGAGGCCATGCGCCAGCGCATCGATTCCAGGGTGGGCACCGTAAGGAAGAACGTTCACGTACAACACGCGCATGTTTTTCTCCCTACCCGCATCAGAGCCCGATAGTGAGCGGCATCCACCGCACCCGTTCCGACCACGGGCGCCACGTGCTGACGTTGGCCAGCGTAATCATCCGTCCGACGGGGCTCATCACCAAGAACTCCTCGTACTGTTCCTGATTCCTGAGCTGCCGCACGACTACTTCTCCGAGAGTAGTCCCGATGCCGGAAGCATCCAGATCCCACGTGCCGGCGATCTTCCCTTGTCGGACTGCTTCGACTGCCTCAGGCGAGCCGTTGCGGCAAACGATCTTGATCTCCTCGGCTCGCCCCGCTTCCTCGAGGCACGCGAGTGCGCCGTGCATCGTTTCGTCATTGTACGGAATCAACCCGTCGATGCGTGGACATTCGGCGAGCAGTCGCGCCATCGGTTCCCTGGCGCCGGTCGCGACGTCGGTCAGATTGCAATACCGGGATCGTGTCGGGTCGTTGAGCAATTTGCAGTGACTCAGATGCAAAGCAAACACCACGCCGGCTATTTCTTCCGTGTCATCCACGGAATGCGGCCCGCCAATGACGGCTACACCACTGCCATCGGCGAGAAGCGCCACCAGGTGCTCGGCCATGAAGACCCCTTGATTGAAGTTCGGGTAGATCACCGAGGCGTTGACCGGGTAGTGCGGACGGACGAACGTGAAGACCGGAATGCCTAGCAGCACGAGCCATGGCGACCGGTTCGTGAAACGCTGATGGGGTGATGACGTAGATGACGATCGCATCGACCTGGGCGGCGATTCCCGCTGCGATTGCCTCCTCATACTGACGGCGGTAGTCCGGGGCGGTGAAGTCGGCAAAGAGCACGTGGAGATCGATCTCCGCGGCATGAAGAACGTGTTGGAGCCCGTAGGCAATGGCATCAATGGCTGGGTTCCCATTTGGAGCGAGCGGGTTGACGTACAACACACGCAGAGCCATGGGAGATTCCTTCATGTCTAGGCCATGAACTCCACTCTCAGTGACGTACACGTCGGGTGATTCGGTCGCTTGCCGGCGATTTCTTGGTCAAACGGACAGGCCGAAATGGCGACCAGACAATCCATGAGCGCCTTCAACGCGATGTACTCTCCGGCGAGAGTGGAGGCCGGTTGATAGTCGATCGTCCCATCGACCTTCGGTCGCGTATTTTGGAAGAGGTTGACGGGGTCTGGAATGTCGAGATACCCGAGCCCGTATGGAGCGACTGCCCGCGACAGATTGTCGCGGCAGTTCCGATGGGTCGGATCGCCGACCGTCGCGGCGTAGAGGGCGCTGCTGCATGGCGCAAATTGCAGATCATGGACTCCCTTCGCCAGGTCTTCGACGATTTCGAACATGGGGTTTTGCAGGTTGGAGTAGAGCTTGCTGTCGACCGTCAAGTGAATGGAGCCGTTGCCGGCCAAGGAATTGAAGTTCACGGTTTCGCCCGTGGAAAGCCTCTCGCGCGGTTGGTGAAAGTTGAAGCAAACGAAATCGCCGATCTGGTGGCCTTCGACGTCGATGACCCTCACGATCTCACCTCGTCGGACTACAAACGCGGCTCCTTCGGTAGCCGGAATCAGTAGGTGTCGCCTCTCGGGCATGATGCCGTCCTCCTCGCGCGCGCTCTCTGGTGTCGGGCTCCTACCCCTTGCCTGCACGTAGAGCCTGGGTACAAGAGGAATGGATACGCCGATGAATCCTTGCGCGGGAAACTCCAAAGCCGTAGGTCTGCGCAAGGTGTCGTTCCGCGCGGGGATGCGGCGCACTCACAGGAGGCATCCATGGCCGTCAAAGTGCTCGAGCTCCACCATCACGGTATCCGCGTCGGTCCGTCGCCGTCCGAGGTAGAGAAGGCCTATGGCTTCTACCACGACGTGCTCGGCCTAGACGCCGACCCGGGACGGCCGGTCATTCCGACCATCGACGGCTTCTGGATGGACGTGGGGGGAACCGCTCAGATCCACCTCATGGGCGTTGACGGGCAGTCGAAGTTCGCCCAGGGTCCGGACAAAGACCCCTCGCGACCTCACGTGGCCCTCGCGGTGGCTGACATCCGAGAGGCCAAGGCGGAGCTGGAGCGCATGGGAGTGGAGCATTGGGTGACCCTCGGTGCGGTGGGGCCGGAGTCGCAGCAGATCTTCATGCTCGATCCGTTCGGCAACATGGTCGAGCTGCATCAGGCGGGCGCCTGCCGCTGCATCACCAGCAAGCGGCGGCCCGTCTCGGGCAAGGGCTAGTCCGCGCGAACCGGCCGCCCCGGCGCCCTGCAAGGCCCGCGCTTGTGATCGCCGGCTAGGTTTCGAACAGCTTGGCAACCCAAGGGAGACGTTTGATACGGTGGAGTTTCGCGTGTCGGCTGAACGCGAGCATGGCGGCGCAAAAGAGCGACCGCCGGCGTTGATCGCCCTTCCTTCCGATATCGAGATTGCCGAGCCCATCGTTTGGCTCCGGCGTCACCCGTAGCCCGTCCGACGGAGATTTCGCGAAGTCAGCCAGCAGCCTGTCCGCTCCTTGCGGCCAGGTTTCCTCCGGCACGAAGCCGAGTAGCGCTCTCGCCGGCTCCAAATCAAAATGCGACCGGCGAACCGGTTTGCTCAACGCATAGACGACGGCGAACCGGAGGTCCGATGCCGATTCAACCGCGCACGCGAAGAATCGTCCCGCATCGCCCGGGCTGAGATAAAAGTCCTGGGCCCATTCGTCATCCGCGAGCGATCGTACCTCTTCTGGGGTGCGTGGGCACCAACCCAATCGAGCGACGATGACACTGATACCGTGCGTCTCGGCATAGCCCCGGCCGATACTCTCCAAAAACATCTTGGTGGCCGCGTACCAGTAGCGTGGAGTGGGGGGATCATCGGGCCGCACCGGCAATTGACGGCTCATTTCCTGCCACCAGTTCACCTGAATGCTGCTCGCCAGAATCAATCGTCTCACTCCCGCTAGCCGAGCCGCCTCCATCACGTGATAAACGCCGACGATGTTTGCGGGGAAAAGCTGCCCCAGGACATCCTCCACGTCTTTCGGCGTGGCGGCGAGATGGACGACCGTGCCAACGTCAGCGGTCGCGCGCTTCACGGCTTCACCATCCGTGACGTCGCCGACGATGGCGTCTTCGGCGCCGGGAGTCTTAACGCGGTCGAAGCCCCGTACCTTCAGGCCCCGTGCGCTTAGTTCCGCAACTACGGCGCGACCGATCCGTCCTCCCGAACCCAGAACCAGCACTTTTGGGCGGTCGTTCAAGTGACTCGTGCGACTCGCGCCTGCAATCCAGGGGCTACGCAATTTGGCGATAGAGCCTTTCGTATTGGTCGACACAATGGTCGAAACCGAAACGCTCTTCGAAGCGCTGCGCTGCCGCCTTGCCCATCGCAATCGCCTTTGCAGGACTCTGCACCATCGTCAGGATCGCCTTTGAAAGCTCTACTTCATTGTTCTCTTTCAGGACCACACCCGATTCCTGATCGACGACCAACTCGGGCAGTCCATCCACATCAGACGAAACAATTGGGCGCTGCATCCGCGCGGCCTGAAGAGCGACAAGCGGTAGAGCCCTCGAATCGAGAGGGCAACAGCACGATGGTCGCCTTGTTGATGACCCCGTAGACATCCTGCGGCGGCACCGAGCCGGTGAAATCCACCTTTTCTGCAATGCCCAGAGTGACCGCAAGTTGTTTCAGAGCCGATTCTTCGACGCCCTCGCCGACGATCGCCAGTCGAGCCTTTGGAATCACCTTGTCGACCAGCGCAAACGCCTTCAAGGCCAAGTCGAACCCCTTTTGTGGTGCCAATCGGCCCAAGCAAAGAAATAGAGGCTCCTCAAAAGAGGGGGGAGAGACTTCGATGGTGCTGTGTGCTGAGGGCCCGAGGCCATAGTAAACAAAGGAAAATCGGTCAGCTGCTTCGGGAAAAGCGCGACTTAGAAGCTGGCACGCTTTGGCTGAAACGGCATTTACAGCCTTGCTGGCCTCGACCACCTTTTTGAAAAGAGAGCTTTCCGTCAAAGAGCTTTCGGGAAGCGCATGTACTGTCGTCAAGGTAGGCGCGCAAGCAGCAGATTCGGTCTGCATGTGCATGTAGGACGTGGCTCCGAAATGGAGATGGGTCACATCCGGATTGAGCTCGCGCTTGAGGTCCGTCACGGCTCGCCTGATGGACATGAGCTTCCTCAAGTTCTTGGTCTCCAAAGCTTCCCAAATATCAAATCGATGAACGGGAATTGAACGCATTTGTTCCATGGCCGGGAGGTTTGCCGCGTGCCGGGAAGTCAAAACCGTCACTCTATGTCCCCTAGCCTGCAGTGCCGGTATGAGATCCATGCTGAATGTCTCAATGCCGCCGATATGAGGAAGAAAAAAGTCGGCCCAGTAAAGGATCTTCATCTCGACATCAATCGCCTGTCGTTCTCCTGCATCACCGTCTTTCCGAGAAACTCGAGCGAGCGAACGCCACGCAGCAAGCCACGCCGCGATACGTCGGGCTCCGAAGACTGTCCTGACCTATCTCGCAGCAGTTTTAGCCATCGTGACGCATTCAGTTCGTCCGAGTACTCGGTGGCAATTCTTTCTCTCGCCGCCGCCGACACTCGAGATCGCAATTCCGGGTTCTCGGCGATGGCGCGTACAGTAGAAACAAAATCGTCACCTCGGTTGTCAACCAAAAAACCTGTTCTGGCCTGCTCGACCAGCTGCCCGACGCCGCTTCGTATACGCAAGCAGACCGGTACGAGCCCGCAGGCCATTGCTTCGAGCAAGGCAATCGGCAAACCCTCGTAATCTGAGAGAAGGACCAGCACATCAGCTTCCAGCATCACCCGCTGAATGTCGGCATTGTCGACTTGCCCGCCGAGCCTCACGCGCTCCCCGACATCCTCTTCCTGAAGGCATCTATTGACTCGGGAGCGGTCGGGTCCATTGCCATAGATGATCGCTTCGGTTTCAGGAACCTCCCGGACTGCCCGACACAAGGCACGAGTCACCTCCAAAATCTGCTTTTGCTCTTCGACCAGCCGCCCGACATAAATCAGGCGCAAGGGTCCCTTTGAAAGAGAAGCGGTGCGATCCGGGATGGGAACCCCATAGGGAATCAAATGGATCGAGGTGGCGGTCTGCGCGCCTGCCGCCGTCCGGGCCAGGAATTCGGAGACGCAGACGAGGTCGGACAAGCAGTTCCCGGCGGGTCCAATGACGAATTCATCGAAGATCCTTCTATAGAACGGATCGTCCGAATGCATGATACCGATACTCGGAATGCTCGATCGCCTGATCCACCGCGTGGCCAGGTAGCCGGCACCGGACAAATTGATGACGAACACGGCGGGTGGAGACTCGGCGAGATGCTGCAGTAGCCACCGGACCTGCGCGAACATTGGTTCGCGGCTCGACATGGCGCTACAGGATACGCCGAGATCGGTGAGCGCACGGTAGCAGGGGCACGCCTGCGGAGGACCCTTTTCGATGAAGAAGAGCACGTTCACTTGCCAGCCAGCCTGCCGGAGAAACGGCACGACTCGCCGAAGCCAGGAATTTGGGCCGCCGACGAAGTCCGGCGCATCGAAGGTAGTAAAAGAAACTCGTGTCTCGGTGCCCATGAATAACCGCTCCGATTGTATCACAATCGGTGAAGTCGTAACATTCAGCAGCGTAACGCGCGACCCTCAGCCACCGTACGGTCTGACGTCATGCTGAACCGAGATGATCGCCCCGCGCTTCTTCCCGGTGAGCTTCGCCCGGAGGCCAGGCTCATTCTATGCTGCGCGCGGACCCAGGTCGGACCGGACATGGTCGAGAAGATAAAGATCCTAGCCTCCCTGCCGCTGGACTGGGAGTTTCTGTGCGCGTCGGCCGACAAGCATCGCCTGACGCAATTGCTGTATAGAAATCTGTCGGCGATTTGTCCCGAGTCAATGCCGGCAGATATCAGCGCACGTCTTCGCCATCAGTTTCATTCGAACGCAGGATCGAACCTCACCCTGGCACGCACCTTGATCGGTCTGCTGCAGATATTCAAGGCAAATGCCATTCCAGTCGTTCCCTTCAAAGGAAGCATCCTCGCCAGCTGTACCTACGGAAAACTGGCACTGCGTCAAAACTACGATGTCGATTTGTTCATTCGCCAAGAAGATGTGGAGAAAAGCGACCGAATGCTCGAGCAGGCGGGTTATGTGCGTGACGAAGTGTTTGATCGGGAGGCGAGATACAGACACGCGGAGAATCACGTGGAGGTGGATCTGCATTGGGGATTTACCCCCCGCTACTTCCACCTGAGAGTCGACTTCGACGAGTTGTATGAGCGTGCCCAGGCCGAGTCGCTGCTGGGACAGGCGGTGATCACGTTCAGCGCGGAAGACTTCTTGGAGATTCTTTGCATTCAAGTGGTGAAAGACTGCTGGGAGAGGCGACAGCAAGTCGAACACTTGGCCAAGGTGTGCGACATCGCCGAACACGTGCGAGCACATCCACGGATGGAATGGCCGCGCGTGTTTGAAAGCGCACGGCAAAGGGGCCTGCAGCGGATACTCCATTGCGCGCTCACGCTGGCACGGGAATTGCTCGGGGCGAGACTGCCGCCTGAGGTTCTGATAGAGATCGAATCCGATCGCCAGGCGCTGACCTATGCCCGGGGGATGTGCCGATCGCTGTTCACCGAGACCGACACACTGTCCCCTTTGGCGAATCCGTATCTGTCGATTAGACTCAGGCTTCGACAACTGTGCTTCTATCTTGGCATGAGGGAGAGATATCGAGACAGGATGAAGCATCTCGTGGAGATCTTGAAGCCGTAGCGATCCGCTCGACATGGTTCGAGGATGGGGGTCGAACACCGACATGTTCGCTAAAGGAGCCGATGGATGGAGCTCACAGACAGATATGAACCTGCAGGGCAGGACATCGTTTCGGAGGAAATCGATGGTGAAGTCATCATCGTGAATCTGAAAAACGGCAACTACTACAGCCTGACGCAGAGCGCGACCGTCATCTGGGCGGGCATCCAGAAGCATGTCACGCTGGAGCAGATTCGAAATGGCCTGCTCATCCGCTATAGCGGCGACACTTCATCCATGGACCAGGGCCTTGCGGAACTGATCAAGGCGCTGGAAGCGGAACAGCTGATTACCCAGCAAGCCGCGCCTGAAACGGGTTCGCCCATCGACGAGCCTCCGGCGGGCGAACCCCCCGCCGGAGAGAAGGAGGCATACCTACCGCCCGTGTTCGAGCGCTTCACCGACATGGGAGACTTGCTTCTGCTAGACCCCGTTCACGAGGTTGAAGATGAGAAGGGTTGGCCGCACGTCAAGAGAAATACTTAGACGAAGCGTTTGATTTTCACATCACATCGATGAGCTCAATCGCGCCAGAAGTCAGCGTCGTCATTCCCGTCCACAATGGGGAGAAGTATCTCGCAGAGAGCATTCAGAGCGTGCTCGCCCAGGAGCACGTTGCACTCGAGATACTCGTCGTGGACAACGCTTCGACCGATGGGACGCCGTCCGTGGCCGGGATGTTTCCATCGATACGATACTTCCACCTCGAAGAGAAGGGATTGGCCAAAGCCTTGAACTACGGTGTCGAGCAATCCAGGAGCACATTCCTGGCCTTTCTCGACGCTGACGATCTATGGAAACCGAACAAACTGGCAAGACAGCTCGAGGCGTTCGCCCGGGATCCGGGGTTGGAGATGGTTTTCGCGCATATTGAACAGTTCATCTCTCCTGAGCTACCGGAGCCGGTCAAGGCAAGGCTGAGCATCAGGGACGAACGATTGCCGGGCCGTGTCAAAAGCACGTTGCTCATCCGACGGCAGAGCTTCTGGAAGGTCGGTCCATTCGAAAAGACCGCGGAAGTGGCAGACTTCATCGACTGGTACATGCGGGCAGTGGAACAACACCTTCAGGAATTGATGCTGCCCGATGTGCTGGCTCTGCGGCGCATCCACGGGGCAAACTCCGGCTACACAGACCGTGACAAGCGCATCGAATATGTCCGGGTGATCAAGCGGGGGCTGGATCGCAGGCGGCGCTTGCGCGAAGCATGAAGGCCAACATTCGTTCCAGCTACCCGAACCTCTCGACAGCGGAGAGATGCCTGCTGAGTGCGGCCACGCAGTCCAGGACGATCGCGCAGGCCGCCTGGGAACAATGGCTGACGCGCTGCCGACTTGAAACCGCAGAACCGAAGTCTCAGGCGCTGTTCGGCATGGTGTACGCCAATCTGATCTCCGACCTGGGCGGCCAGGACGCTGCTCTATTGAAGGGCATATATAGGCAGATCTGGTATGCCAACCAGTTGATGCTTCGTCAATTGAGGCCGCTTCTCGATCGTCTCGCAGCCGATGGTATTCCGGTCCTATTGTTGAATGACGCGGCGCTCGTTACGCGGTACTACCCGGATATCGGTTATCGCGCGATTCGTTGTCTCGACATACTGGTGCACGGCGAGGACTGGAACCGCAGCGCCGTGGCGGCATCCGAGGAGGGATGGCAGGCGGAGCAAAACAAGTCTTTCGGGGTGCGCCGATCATTGTCGGCCATGGCGTTTTCAGGCCCCGAGAGCCGTAGCATACGCATCTGGGCCAACCTGTTCAGCGCCGAACCGCAAGAGGATACCGAAGCGCGAATTTGGCAAGAAGCCCGAAGCGTTCGAATCAACGATCATTCCATCTTCACACTGGGACCCGCTGAACAGTTGTTGTTCTCGAGCGCTGAGGTGTTCAGGAACCAGGAGCCGCCGCTGTTTCTCTATGCTGATGCCAGACTGCTGCTGCAATCGCTCACTTCCGACTCCGACTGGGTGCGACTGATCTGGCAGGCTCAGCGCTTTGAACACATCTTGCCGCTGCGCAACATGCTGGCGTTCTTACAAGAAACGCTGTCCGCCGCGCTGCCCGCGTGGGTCTTGCCGGCGTTGCACAAGATGGCCATTTCACATGCGGAATTGCTGCAGTACTACCAGGCATGCGAAAGCCCGCAATTGCGCTTGAAGTCCAGATGCTTGCGTTGGCTTGTTCCCTTGCTGCCCGGAGAGACGCGGCAGTCAAGCCCGTGATGACCTCCTCTAGCCCGACGGAGGCGGGGGCAAGCACAGGACCGTGGCGGCTGGCGCACGAAAACCCGTTCTCGTGGAAGAGATTGCCCTACGTCCGCGACTTGTTCATTCATCTGGTGTCGCTGGAACTGCGTTTGCTTCACAAGCGTTCAAAGCTGGGGATGGTGTGGACGCTGGTGAATCTGATCGTCCAGCTGCTCATCTTCACGTTGATTCTTGGACGGGTGCTGACCGTGGACGTGCGCTTTTATCCGGTGTTTTTGTGCTTGGGTCTGTTGTGCTGGAATTCGTTCAGCGAGTCGCTCACCATGGCGGCGGATTCGATCGTCAACGCTCGCAACGTGCTATACCAGCCGGGCTTTCGCCCCTTCATGATGCCGCTGGTGGTCGTGACAACGGGGCTGATCCAATTCGTCTTGTCGTGTTCGATCCTGGCCGTGTTGCTCGCTTACTACCGAGTGCCGTTGGGATGGCCAGTCGTTAGCTTACCGGTCCTGCTGGGAATCCAGGGATTGCTCACATTGGCATTGGCTCTTCCGCTGGCGGCTCTGTCCGTCAGCTTCCACGACACCAAGTATCTGCTGTCGGTGGCGCTACGGTTCCTATTCTTCCTGACACCCATCCTCTACGCCACCGATGCCTTCCCTCGCGCTTTCCATCCGTTCTACGCGGCCAATCCCCTGACTCATCTGATCCGCGCGTACCGCGACATATTCATGGACCGCGCTTGGCCGGACTGGCTTGCGCTTTCAGGTGTTGCCGGGGCTTCCGTGATCGCGCTGGTCTTCGGGTATCGCTTCTTCGAATCACGGCGTTTTCGGTTCATCGAGGACATTGAATGAATCCCGTGGTGAGCGTCGACAACGTGGGTAAACGATTTCGGCGCTATTCCGCATTCCGCTCCCGGTCGATCAAGGAGGCCATGCTAGTTGGCTGGCAGCGCACCGAGCCCGTCGACTATTTCTGGGTGTTCCGAGAACTGAGCTTTCAGGTGCTCCCCGGCGAGATGCTAGGCATCATCGGACGCAACGGAGCAGGCAAGTCGACGCTGCTGTCTTTGGTAGCCGGCCTGTTGCGAGCCGACGAGGGCTGCATCAAGCTGCAAGGACACGTCAGCGCGCTGCTTGATCTGGGCAGGAGTTTGCATCCCCTGCTGACCGGCAGGGAGAACATCAGAACCTCGTGCCTGCTCAACGGCATGACCAACCGACAAGTGGACGAGCGCGCGGATCGGATCATCGAGTTCACGGAGATCGCAGAGTTCCTCGATGCCCCGGTCAGAACATACAGTAGCGGAATGAAAGCGCGCCTCGCCTTTGCGGTAGCGATTCATACCGATCCTGACATCCTGCTCATCGACGAATTCCTGTTCGTCGGCGATCAGTTTTTTCAGAACAAATGCATCGAGCGCATTCGCTCGCTCATGCGGTCTGGTACCGCGGTGCTGCTATCATCACACATTGCCGCGAAGATTTCCGATCACTGTGACCGAGCGCTGTGGTTGGGCAAGACCGGCGTGCGCGCTCTGGGACCGCCAGACGTAGTTTTGGAGCAATACCGGGTGGATGCCGAAGGCGAGGCCGCTCGCCCCTCCGGGCCATGAACCCTCACGACGCATCGGATCAAGTGGCGTTTTTCGATGCCATGTACGGTGGCGCCACGCGGGCTGAGATCCATGCCGGCCACAGCGCGCATCATTTCACGGTCGCCGGTCACCCGGTCTCTTTGGTGATCGCGGGGAGAGGTTTTGCCGAGAAGCTACCCACCGCGCTCGGTCATCTCGCGCGGCCGTCCGGTGCAAAGCCAGCGCTGACCATTCATGCGTGGGATGACGTATCCACCGGGACGTTCTTACCGAAATTGCTGTCCCGATACCTATTCTTCGTGCAGATGCATTGCTTCGACTACCTCGGGCCGCGCAACGAGATGATCGACTTTCATGGCGAGCGGATTCGCGCGGTAATGCACCTGGAGCCCGTCATAGTCAGTTTGTTGGATACGGCGAGGTCCATCGCCCTCTACTGGACCCGAGATGTGAGGCAGATTCCCGTCTGGGACTGGGGCACGCCGTTGCGAGTCATCCTCAATGAGTGGGCCAAGCTCCACGAGCTTTTTCTGGTGCACTCCGGGGCCGTCGGGATGGCGCAGGGCGGCGTAATATTTGCCGGCAAAAGCGGATCAGGAAAATCGACCTCGGCGCTGGCTTGCCTGTATGATGGCGAGTTGCTGTATGCCGGCGACGACTACTCTCTTCTAAGTGCCACGGGGCAGCCTTACGTGCACAGTCTTTACAGCTCGGCGAAGCTGAAGGGTGCGCCCGACTTTGAACGTTTCTCGCGTCTGCTACCTTTTGTCGCCAACCGGGATCGCATAGACGAGCAAAAGGCCCTGATTTTCTTGAAGGACGCGTTTCCTGAAAGGGTTACTACGGGCTTTCCGCTGCGCGCCATTGTGGTGCCGAGGATAAGCGGCAAGCCAGAGACCACCGTCGAATCGTCCTCCTCCATCGCCGCGCTCAAAGCGCTGGCACCGAGTACGCTCCTGCAATTGCCCGGGGACGGTAGAGAAACGATGACGAATCTCTCCGCGCTGGTGCGTCGGGTACCGACGTACACGTTGAACGCCGGAACCGAGATGCGCGGGATTTCCCGAACGGTTGAAGCCCTTCTCAAGGATCTTTGTGGAAGAGACTAGGTCTGCGCGGATCTGGCCTATTGCATGACGATTCCGCCGTCGGGGTGCAGAATCGATCCGGTGTAATAGCGCCCCTCTTCGCTCGCGAGGAAGAGCGCCGTATTCGCGACGTCGATCGGCTCTCCCATCTTGCGCATGGGTACGCGGTCCAAGAGCCCCGCCGTCATCTCGAACTGATCGATATTCGCGGTCATGGGCGTCTTGATGAAGCCGGGGCCGATGGCGTTGGCCGTTATGCCGTGCTCCGCGAGCTCAGTTGCGAGTACCTTCGTCAGCATCCATACGCCCGCCTTGCTGACCGAGTACTCGCCGACGCCCGGAGTGGGCAAGCGCGCGGCCCCCGAGGCGATATTGATGATCCGTCCGCCCTTGCCGGATTTGATCATCTCGCGCGCGCAGGCGCGATCTGTCAGGAATACACCGTCGAGGTTGACGCTGATCACTTTGCGCCAGTTGGCGAAGCTCTTCTCGGTGAGGGGAACGACGTCGGGCAGTCCTTCCTCGCCGTAGTGCGCGTGCGAGATTCCCGCAGCCGCCACCACGATGTCCACGCCCCCGAACTCGTTGACCATCCGGGCCACCATCGCATCCACCAGCGACTCGTCGCTGGTGTCGACCTGATACGCGAAGGCTTTGCGGCCAAGTTTCTTGACCTGCGCGGCCGTTTCCTCGGCGCCCTTCAAGTAGCGGTCGGCAACGAAGAGGTTGGCGCCCTCCTCTGCGAATCGAATCGCGGTGGCACGGCCGATGCCGCTGGCGCCGCCGGTTATCAGCGCGCTCTTGCTTTCCAGTCTTAGACCCATCGGGACGCTCCTTTGCACGCGTGAAAATCTCGCGGCTAGACGAGTAACGGCCGCTACCAGTTCTGCCTGCTATGCACCAGCGATTTTACGGTGCCGGGCACTCGCCCTCTACCAGCCGCACATCGCCCGTCAGCAGAATGCTGCTGGTCCCCGGGTCAAATGCGCCGCCACGATGAGAACTACAGCCAGCGGCGCGAGTTCCCTTGATTTCATCGAAACCTCCCTCGAGGGCATCGAAAGCCTGCAAAACCGCACGGCGACCTCACCGCGGCGTGTGCGCCGCAAGAAATTGTTCGACCGCAGCCTGCGCAGCGGCGTGGTGTTCAGGTTCCCTCCACCGCTCGATCAGGGTGGCATTCGGCGCCAGCGAGGCGACCTCCCGCGACGTCGTTTGCGGGTGATACAGGTCGTTCCCCAGCAACACCAGACAGCGGAGTGGGGCAGCGCTTCACAAAGTCGCGTGAAGCACTGAAGACAAAATCATTGCCGTACATGTTCTGCTTGAATGCTTCCCAGGTCGCGCTGGTGGCTTCCGGATGCGCGGCTTGCTGCTCTTTGGCCCAGCCGTCGAACATGTCGAGAAAGGCCTGACGGTTGTTTTCGAGGCCAATGGGCTGGAACATCACCGCGGATGCGACACGCTGCGGAGCGGCCTGAATGATGCCCATGATGTATGACCCGCCGATGCACATTCCTGCTACATGGAAGCGGGAGACGCCGAGATGATCCAACACGGCGAGCTGATCTTCCGTGTAGACTCGCCACCCGTCCGACGCACGAATCGGGGCTTTCGATCGTCCGGCGTTGCGTTGATCCATGGCAATCACGCGATAGTGGGCGGCCAGTTGTGGGATCGGATTCCACGGCGCCTTCTCCCAGAACGAGACCGTCGACCGCATCCCGCCCGGAGCGATCATCAGCAGCGGAAATCCCTTCCCGTGCTCCTCATAGTACAGATCGATGTCTTCACGAGTGAACGTCGGCATGGTGCTGTTACCTCGCTTTCTTTGCATGAGCTCTGCTAGTCGACGACATGTCGGTCCCGAAGATCACGAACGAGCAACTCGGCGAGCAAGCGGTAGGTTTCGCGACTTGGATGCTTGCCGTCCGCGATGAAAGCGTTCTCGCCCAGGATTCGCGATACGTCAACCGACGAGTAGTCCAGATACGGCACTCCCTCCTGATCGAGGTAGGGCGTCAGGCGGCTGGCGTGCTCGCTCTGACCCGGGAAGATGATCACGTAGGTCTTCAATGCATTGAAATTCTGTTCTGCCTGCTTCTGTAGAGCTGCGAAGATCTTGGCAATCAAGCGCATCGTGCCTTCGCTCGCAGGCGGCAGGTCGACGCGCAGAAACTGCCACAGCTCGCTCTTGGACAATTGCGACGCGAGCCACGTCCAGTAGGGATGGGCGTCGGCGAATGCGCCCTCATAGATGAGGCGACCATCGACTATGCGGAAGGAGGGCCGCTTACGCTCGTAGGTGTTTCGACCCAGATATCGCATGGTCCCTTGCACGCGGGCCACGTGATCGTCGATGAAGGTGAAGAAGACGTACCCGCTCGGCTCGCGGATGGCCTTGTTGCGCCGGAAGTCGCGGCCGCGGAGCTGGTGCTCGAGCATCTCACTTGGGCTCGATCCGAGAATGCCGAAGTTGTAGACGCGGTACGGCGGCAGGAGGCTCGCGACACGGGACGGAAACGTCTCCGCGTCCTCGACGCCTTCGCCGAACGTGAACGAGCAGCCGAGGAAGGCTAGGAAGCGATCGCGAGTCGAACCGGACGCGGGATGAATCGTCGTTCGAAGCCCGAACGGATCGGTCGAGTACGCCGCCTGGTACAGCACACGGCGGCTCCGGCTCGCACGGAGCGTGACGACGGTCCGTTTGTCTGCCAACGGCGCGCCGTCCGAGTCGACGAAGGGTACCCGCGGAGACGACTCGATTCCGGCCCGGTCGGGCAGGTCGTCCGACGCTGTGACGGGGAGGGGAGACTCTCGAGGTTTCCACTGGTCCACGGCCACGTCGTCCAGCAGGCGCTGCAGTCGAGGCTCCAGTGGTGCGTGCGGCAGGGGAGATGCATTGGGGGGGTGTACGAGGTCCAGCCGACGGTTCACGTAGAAGGCAGCCTCGAGGCCTCCTATCGTGAAGACTACAGAGAGGACGGACACAGCGAGCCGGATCAGCAAGCCCCGGATAGAAATGCCGGCCGTTTGCGGGCGCGTGCGAAGTTGCGTTTGTGTCATGTTGTGGCGACTCTTGTCGTGAGACGCGAAGGCCGGATTCAATCGTCCGAATGTAGCTTTCGGCTCTCGTAGCCGCTATCGCATCACGCGGATGAGGGTTCTCTTCTGGTGTGAATTCTTCCTGCCTCGCGTGGGGGGTATCGAGATCCTCGTGAGCCAGCTTGCTCAGGCCCTCGTTTCCCGGGGGCACGCGTGTGAGATCATCACCAGCCGGCATGCTCCGGACCTGCCTGCGCGCGACATGCATCACGGCGCCGTCGTGCACCGGTTGGATTTCGCGGCAGCGCTGCGTCGCGGGACTCCCCGGGAAATGCACCAGCTCTGTCAGCAGGTGCGCGTCATCCGGCAAGACTTCTGCCCGGCTGTGAACCATGTCTTTCTTGCCGGACCCCTCGTCATGCTGATGCAAATGACCAACCGCGCGCCGGTGATTCCCACGATCACCAGTCTACAGACGCCGCTGACGAGTGTGTTGAACGGTGGCTGTATCGTGAGGCGACTGCTCGGAGAATCGTCGTTCATCGCGGCTGCAAACGAGTCGCTCAAGAAGGTCGTCGCCGACCTGGTGCCCGAAGCAAGGAATAGGGCTCACTGGTTGCCCCACAGCGTGCCCGCCCCTTCGCTCCCCCCGACCCCCCTTCCCATGGAGCCGCCGGTGCTGCTCTGCCTAGGGCGGTTGTCCGCCGAGAAGGGCTTTGACCTGGCATTGCACGCGCTCGCACGGCTCGATGAGCGATGGCGCCACGTTCGAATGATCATGACGGGTGATGGCGAGGAGCGGCCCCGCCTGGAGACGTTGTGCCGGGAGCTCGGACAAGCCAAACGGGTGACGCTCACCGGGGGCATCGCCAACCAAGACGTCGCGGCCATGCTAAACAAGGCGACCATGGTGCTCGTACCCTCGCGCTGGCAGGAGCCGTTTCCTATCGTGTGCCTCGAAGCGGGCATGATGGCGCGTCCGGTGGTAGCCAGCCGGGTCGGAGGCATTCCCGAGTTGGTTCAGGATGGCGAAACGGGGCTGCTGGTGGAGAGCGAGAAACCGCAGGCACTGGCCCACGCCATCGAGTCGCTGCTCGGCAATCCCGACCGGATGTCGGTGATGGGCGCGCGGGCGAGGCGGCACGTAATGGATCGATTTGGATTCGAGGCCTACACGGAGCAACACCTCGCGTGGTACTCCGCCACGGCCGGGACATCGTTGGGCTAGGGCTGTTGCGCGCGAGGGATGGCGGGCGATTGGCAATTCAGTCTGAGTCCGACAATGTAGTCTGCAAGGTTCTCCGCTAAAATTCTGTATCCCGCCGCCGTGTTGTGCATGTTTCTTTCCCAATAAAACCTGAGCATCTCTCCCATCCCCATCCGAGCTTTGTCTGCAAACGCTTGCATCTGGTCGACATAGTCGATCTGGTTTTGCTTCAAGCGGCTTTTGAGTTTGTCAGCGTCGAACGAATATTTCTGCTCGACGGCCTCATGCTGGTTAGCCGGCTGCAAGATCACCAGCAATGAGAAGTCGTTCCGCGCGGCAAGCGCTTTGAATTTCTCCGCTATCACGCCCAGCTCGTCGACTGCCTGTTCACGCTTCGCGATCTGCTCGGAAGCGCTCAAGCCAAACCAATCATAGCCTAGGAGGTTCATGACGATGAATCTATACAAGTGGCTTCTCGCAAATAACCATTCATCTCTAGGCGGCTTGGCAAATCGCACGTGGCCATCGTCCAAGAATCTCTCGTCGCCGCCGCGCGCGATGATATCGGTGACATCACTGGCATTGATCGCGAGCGTGACCAAATCCGGCTTATAGGGCAGCAGCTTGTAACGCAACAGAGTATACGAGTAGAAGGGGTCGCTACCGGATACGCCGCCATTGATGATGCGGACAGGCAGCGGCGCGCAGTTGTCATTCAAGATTCTCTCGAGCCTCTTGGGATAGGTGTACTCGTATTCCGCGCCGACGCCTTCCGTAAATGAGTCACCGAGCGCGAGGATTCGAAACTCATTCTCGGCCTTTGCGAGCGGCGGCTCGACATCTCTGATGCCAAGTGAATTGGTGATGACGGGATAGTCGAACTCCGGTTGCTCTTCGCTTTCAGCTTTGTTCGGTGTTCTGAGCCAATACCAGGTGCTGTTCGCAGGCACGGCATAGAACGAAAAGTATGGCTTTCCATTTTTCTCCGAGTAGGTCTGGCATTTTCGGCTTCGGCGAACCAAGATCTCCCCGGCCATCAAGGAAAGCGCGACACAAATGCAGAATGTCAAGACAGCAAAGAGGAGGGGTTTTTTCACGGGGTGAGGTAGGCGATGCTACGAGCGCGATCGAACGGCGTTTGAAGGAAGCGGCCGCGCAACGCCAACAACTGGCTTCCAAGGTTGAGCGTGTCGTGCAATTTTTTCAAGGCAACCTGTAGAGCCGAGGCCATAGCAAATACGATCCGAGCCCCGCAACGCGGGAGGAAGTACGGGCGGCGGTGGAAAAATCGGAGGCAGCGTCGAAGGATTCCTGGTTCGCTTTCGGCGAGTACGATACGGTCGGGACCACTAAGTAGGGAGGATAGTCATGAGTACGACCCCGCCAGAGCGCGTGCAATCTGGAGCTGAAGCCGAGACGCTCGACGTACTGATCGTGGGCGCCGGATTTTCTGGCCTGTATTTGCTCGATCGTCTGCGCACGCGAGGGTTCAAGGTACGCGTGGTCGAGGCAGGCTCGGGTCTGGGTGGGATATGGCACTGGAACTGTTATCCCGGGGCCCGCGTCGATTCCCCATGTTGGGTCTATCAGTTCTCCCGCGAGGAGATCTGGCGCGAGTGGAACTGGAGCGAGGTTTACCCGGGCTTCAGAGAGATGCGCGCCTATTTCGAGTTCATCGATAAGAAACTCGACCTCAGCCGCGACATCCGGCTTGATACGTGGGTGCGGACGGCGAAGTTTGATGAGGCGAGCCGCGAATGGCGGGTTCAGGCCGGAGGGCGAGAAACGGAAAGCACCGAGTTGCGGGCCCGCTTCCTCCTGCTCTGCATCGGCTTCGCCGCCAAGCCATACTTCGCGCCGATCGAGGGGGTCGATTCGTTCCGCGGCACGTGTCATCACACGGCACTGTGGCCGCAAGAGGGCGTGGACTTTCACGGCAAGCGGGTGGGCATCATCGGCACGGGCGCTAGTGGCATTCAGGTGGCCCAGGAGGCCGCTCGCGAAGCAGCGCATCTAACCGTTTTTCAGAGAACGCCGAATCTGTGTCTGCCGATGAACCAGAAAAAGTTGGATGCAGCGGCGAATCAACGGCTGAGAGAGTCGTATCCGGAGGTCTTTCGCAAGCGCGCCGAGTCCTTCGGCGGCTTTGATTACGACGTGAATCCAAAATCGGCGTTCGCGGTCTCGCCGCAAGAGCGGATGGCAAACTATGAGGAGCTGTGGTCTTTGGGCGGCTTCAAGTTCTGGCTCGGGAACTATCAGGACATGCTGCTGGACGACGCCGCGAACCGGACCGCGTACGAGTTTTGGCGCGACAAGGTCAGAGCCCGAATCAAGGATCCCGCAGTTGCGGAGAAGCTTGCGCCAACGGAGCCGCCACATCCCTTCGGCGTCAAGCGCCCGTCGTTGGAACAGTGGTTCTTCGACATCTTCAACGAGGACCACGTCGAATTGGTCGACCTCAAGCAATCGCCGATCAAGAGAGTCACGCCAACCGGCGTCGAAACGCGGGATGGTGAGTACCCGCTGGACATTCTGGTGATGGCGACCGGCTTCGATGCGGTGACTGGCGGCCTCATCAACATCGACATCCGAGGGACGGATGGCGCAACCTTGCGGGAGAAGTGGACGAAGGGTGTGCGGACGTACCAGGGTCTGGCCAACGCTGGCTTCCCCAATTTGATGGTGACTTATGGGCCGCAGGCGCCGACGGCATTCTGCAACGGGCCATCGAGTGCGGAATATCAGGGAGATTTCATTGTCGAGTGCCTGGAATACCTGCGCGCGCGGGGGTTGACGCGCATGGAGGCAACCCGAGAGGCCGAGGAGGCGTGGAAAAACCAGTGCGCAGACTTGGCCAAAGCGACGCTATTTCCGAAGGCAGACTCCTGGTACATGGGGGCCAACATTCCCGGCAAGGTGCGTGAGATGCTGATGTATTCGGGCGGCCTGCCAATGTACCTCAAGGAACTGAGGGATAGTGCCGACCGAGGCTACTCGGGCTACACGTTGGCCTAGCCAAGGGCGCGGCTCATAGAGGGATTGGTACGCCGCAAGGCGCAGTGACACCGTGCTGCGCCGTTTGAAAGCGCCTGCTTGAACGTCGTCTCGATGAACCCGCCCGATGCCTTCAGCCCATCGGCCTTCTTCGATCCGAGCTTTTTCACCGGAGGGGCCGGTGCGTCGCGCCTCATGCAAGTGGCGGCACATTTCCCGGGCGGCGCCCTGGGGTTGGTGTTTGCACTCTTCTGGGCACCGATTGGCCCCGGCATTCCGGCCGGGGTCTTGCTGGCGCAGCATCTGCGTATCGCGCCGGCGTTGACCTTCGGGCTCTACCTGCTTTCCGACCTGTCCGCGGTAGTCCTCCTCAACCCACTCTATTCGTTTTTGCGCGCGCAAGGCCGGCGCAATCCGACGGTCCGCAACATCGGCCGGCGAATGCTCGCCGTGGCGATGATCGGCATGCGCCGCCCGAGCGCCAACGATGCCGGCAGCGGCTCTCTCGCGCCTGCGCTCTTGCGCATCGCCACGGTCGGATTCGGTGTTGACATCTACACTGCGGGGGCGCTCGCTACCGGTCTGCCCATTCCGCGTCTGGCTGGTTGGACAGCGGCGACGGCCGGAGATCTGTCTTGGTTCGCGCTCTTGCTCGGCTCGACCATAGCCGCGGCACAAGCGTTTGACGACGAGCGGGCGATTGCGGCTGTCGTGCTCGTGGTCACCCTGATCGCGCCGTCGGTCCTACGCCGAATCTTTCCGGTGTTGCGTGGCTAGCGCCGCCGCAGGCTCATAGTCGCAACCGCCTTGCCAGACAGTGACGCTCTCTTCACCAACCGTGCCGAATCCCAGTTCTTCGCGCGCGCACGGGATCACACCCGTGAATCGCCTACGCAATGAAGGCACGGCATCAAAGCATCCGCTGAACCTCGGATTTATGTACACCACGAACACGCGTCGAGATTCGAGTGCCAATGCCGCTTCCACCCGTGCCGCCATCTTGCGAATCATTGCCTCGTCAAACGGGTTGTACATGAACAACACGACGTCACCGCTTGGTATCGGATACTCGGTCGCGTCTCCTACTTCGATTCTCACTCGCCTCTTTTGCGAGTAGTGCACGGCAATCGTTTCTGCGTTGTTCCGCGCGATTGCCGCAAATGCAGACGACAGTTCGACACCCACGATTTCTTTGAATGGGAACTCCATCGCCACCAGCAGAGGTCGGCCCTTCCCGCATCCCAAATCCACAAACGTACACGCTGCTACCTCAGGCAGCATCGCGAAGACTTTCCGCATGACCCCCGGCTGTGAACCGGCGTATCCATGGGCATGCATGATTACCGGCTCGCCTGTAGTCCGTTCTGGGTTTGGAGAAGAACCGCTCGTGTCGGTTCCGTATCGCACATCGAACGGGTGCGTGCGATCCCAACAGTCCCAGTAGATCGATCGGATCGCGGGCACTCTGGCGAGCAAATGCCGGAGGGAACTGCGGTAGACGACCCTCGAAACCAGTGGCAGGTGGGCGAAGGCGAATAGAGCGTGGTGGAGCGCCGCCTTCATGGCTCTCTTGCAGGCTGCCGGATCAATCGGTCTCAAGCTCTCGCAGCGTCGGCGCGTACGGTCTGTTGCGAGACCTCGCGCATGATGAATCTCGGCTTGAAGATCAGGATCAACACCGGCATCAGCGTCTGGGAGGCCACGAAGCTGATGGCCATCCAGATCGCGAGCAGGCCGCCCATCTCGGCGTCGAAGCGGATGTTGGACGTCGTCCAGAACATCGTGCTCATGACCATCGTCACGGCCGTGAACGTCACCCCTTTCCCCGTCGTGCAGAGCGCCGTCTTGACGGCCTCGTAGAGGTCGCCGCACAGCGAATCTCCTCGATGATTCGGCTGACGATGTACAGGCCGTAGTCGATGCCGAACCCGATGCCCACCGTGACGACCGGCAGCGTGTGCAGGTTCACGCCGATGTTGCGCGTACTCATGTACGCGTTGACGAACGCGTTCGAGACGAACAGCGGCAGCAGCATGTAGAGGCCGGCGGCGAACGAGCGGTAGGTGAAGAGCAGGATCAAGTAGATCGTCGCGATCCCGAGGACGTTCATGAGGATGTCGTTCTTCACGATCTCCTCGTTGGCTGCTGCCGTCACACCGATCATCCCCCCGGCGAGGCGGAAGTCGACGGTGTCTCGAGGGGAACTTCGCGATGTAGTCCCGGCAGCGCTGGATGATGCGCGCGACGGTGTCGCCCTGGTGGTTGCGGCAGAAGAACGTGACGTGGCTGTACGTGTAAGAGGGGTCCATGCTCTTCGCAAGCTCCGAAGGCGTTGCCCCGCCGAAGTAGTAGAACAATAGGTTGGCGATGGGTGCGGGCTCCTCGGAGATCACGCCCCAGCGCGGGTCGGTGTCGTAGAACACCTGCGTGATGGACTTGAGGACGTCCGCCATCGACCAGCTGTACCCGACGTCCGGATCGGAGTCGACGTAGCGCTGGAACGATTCGATCGCCTCCAGCGACTCGGGCTGCTGGATTGCCTTCCTTTGCTTGCCCTCGACGACGACGATGAGCGGCTCCACGCCGCCGAAGAACCGCTGGATGCGCGTGTGCGACTGGTTGTACGCCGAATCCTGCCAGAGGAGTGGCGAGGCCGCCGTCGGGTCGCCGATGGTCAATCCTTTCAGGAAGAAGACTGAACCGATAGCGACCGCTGCCCAGAACGCCACCGTCACGGCGCGTCCGGCGTGTGAAAGCGTGAGATCAGTTACACGGTCCATCGCACGGCGGAACCAGCCTTCCTCGCGCAGGATGACCATTTCGGGCTCCGGAGCGCGCAGATAGTAGTACACGATCGGGTTCAGCAGCACTTCGGACACCGTAATGGCGAAGATCCACCACGAGGCGGTGATCGCGAGCTTCTGCAGCATGACCACTGGGACGAGCAGGATCACCAGCACGCCCAGCGCATCCGTGACGATTCCCGAGAAGGTCGGAACGAAGAGTTCGGCGAACGCGGCGACGATCGCCTTGCGCTTGTGCCAGTCGTTCTTCATGTACTCTTCGTAGTAGCGATCGTGCATCTGGATGGCGTGGCTGACGGCGCGTGCCGTGATCAGAAACGGCACGACGAGCATCAGCGGATCGAGCGCAAAGCCGATCAACCTGATGAAGCCGAGGCCCCAGACGGCTGCGAGGGCGCCCGTGATGGTGGGACGCAGTGCCCCGCGCCAGTCGTGGAAGTACAACCAGCGGAGCACCCATTCGATCGAATACGTGACCACCAGGATCCAGAACACGTCGTTCGAGTAGCGATAGATCCAGCCGTACAGGCGCGGCTCGCCGGCGACCCAGATCTTCAAGTTGTCGTCTTGCAGTCGATCGATGATCTTTTCGTTCACCTCGTAGAAGATCTTGCGGTAGTCGACGCGGCCCTCGTGAAAGTTGACGCGCAAGAGCGCCGCCTTGTCGTCGAGCGAGACCAGCACGCCGTGGATGTTCTCGGAAATGTGGGCAAGTGCCTCCACCTGCTGCACGTCCATGTCGGACGCCGGCGGGTGGCGCATGACCGGCGCCACCGTGATCGCGCCGTTCGGTTCGGCTCGCAGGTAGCGGGTCGTGCGGTGCGCGATCGAGTCGATCTGATCGTGATTGACGTCGGGAAAAACGTCCACGAACTGCGTCGCAGTGTAGATCTTCCGCAAAACTTCTTGGGTGAAGATGGTTCCGTGCTTGACCTCGAACATGATCGTCAGGTTGTTCGCGCCGCCGAACTGCTTCGACCACTTGTCGTGCACCGCGATGAACGGGTGTCGGTAGGGGAGCAGCTCGTTGAAGCTCGTGAACATTTCGAGCTTGGACGCCTCGTACGCCATGAACGCGGTGAACGCGATGGTGACGAGCGAGACCCACCCGCGATTGTCGATCAGCCAGTCGCCGACGCGATAGAGAGCGGCCGAGCTGTCGGCCGAGCCTCCGTGTGATCCCGCCATTCTTCGTTCTCCTTATTTTCTTGCTTGGCGGTTCACGCCGCCGGTCTTCGTTTCTTGAATCGGGCCTCGCGGCGCTCACCCGGGGCGGCGAGTCGGCGCGGCAGGCGGCGCTCGATCGTTCGCAGCCGCTCGACGAGACGGGGTCGCGCGGCCGGCAACGCGTTCGCGAGCACCAGAAGCGTCGAGCCGTAGAGGCTCTGCGCGCGGAACGCATCGTCGTCGAGCTCCTCGTGTATCCAGAACTCGAGGGCGCCGACGAAGCTGATCATCAGCTGGCGCGCGAGAAGCTCCTGGTCGATCGACACGGGGAGTAGACCGCCGCGCACCGCCGCCCGCAAGGTGCGCCTCCACCGTTCCAGGCCCTGCTCGATGGCTCGCGGGCGATGCTCCGGGTCGCCCGAGCCGAGCAAGAACTGCATGAGCGGCCGATAGAATCGGCCGTCGCACGTGTACACGTCCGCGGCGATGCCGGCGAGCTCCAGCACGGCGTCTACGGGCCTGGAGGAAGGCTGTGCTTCCGTCTCCTCGTCGAGGCGTTCGAGCGAGTCGTTGAGCAGCGCGTAGAAAATACTGCTCTTCGAGCCGAGGAGATTGTACGGCGTGATGAGGCTCACCTCGGCCTCTTGCGCGAGGCGGAGCATCGAGAATTCGGTGCCGCCGGTCGCGCGTATCAACCGCCGCGCGGCGTCGAGAATCTGCTTGCGACGCTCGCCCTTGTGCTTTTCGCGTAGATTCATAACACGTTATGTATTCATAACGTGTTATGCCTTACAAGAACGTTAGGCTCGACGCGGAAGAGGCCTAGGCCGTCCCCTCGGCCGTACATCGATCGCCGCCGAAGTCGAGCAACGTTGTCCCCGGCGAGCCGTACGTTCTGTATTCACCCTTCACGCCGCCCGGCGTGAGCGATCATCTGCCGTTGGCGTCCTTCGAGTCGGATTGACCCTGAAGAACGCGACCGCGGTCGACGACGCTCGACCACTGAGAAGACTCGGTGTTGTCGTATTCATCGTGCCAGTTCCACCACTTGTACGGCGGCGTCCGCGGATAGCCCTGCGGCGAGTCCTCCCATTCCTCCTGGCGCCCAAGCGCAGTGATGTCGAGGTAGTTCCAGGTGCTCCCCATCTGCTCGTCGCCGCGATTGTTGATGAAGTAGGTGCGGAACACCTTGGCGCCGTCGCGGATCAACGCGTTCGTGCCGTGCCACTCGTCTACCCCGAAGTCCGAGTCGAAGCTGTCCGTGATGGTGTACCACGGCATCTTCCAATCCATTCGCGCCTTCAGGCGCTCGATGTCGGCCTGCGGCCCGCGCGAGGCGAACGCGAGCGTGGTATCGCGGGCGTTGAGATGGGCGAGGTGCGCGACCTGGTCGGCCACGAAAGAGCAGCCGCGGCAGGCGTGATCGGGCCAGCCGTACACACCGGGCTCAAAGAAGGCGCGGTAGATGATCAACTGACGGCGGCCCTCGAATAGGTCGAGCAAGCTGACCTTGCCCTTGGGTCCGTCGAACGCGTACTCCTTCTCCACGGCCACCCACGGCATCCGCCGACGCTCGGCGGCCAGCGCGTCACGGGCGCGGGTCAAGGCCTTCTCGTTCACGAGGAGCTGCTGGCGCGCAGCTTCCCATTCCTGCGGCGATACGATCGCTGGTGTGTTCATCGGGAGATGTCCCTTCGGCTGTTCCATGTTCTCTCTCCTTGTCCCGTTTGTTCCTGTTGCGGAGCCCGCGCACGACCACCGCGGTGATGCCGCCTGTCGAGGTGGCGCTCGCGGCGATCAAAGCTAGTGTCGTCATGCATGCCGGGCACATCGCTCGCCTTCCTGGATACATCTAGCGCCGGCGATGGAAACCGTGGAGTGACAAGTATGGCGCGATTCCGACGGCTCTGATCATGCAAAGCGTCCAGTTCGAGAACCGCAACGTTCTTCACGAGCAATTTGTAAGGCATTTGAAAGCCGAGAGCTTTCGATCAAGAGTGGGCAGACGACATGGGTCAAGCGGGTACGGAAGAGCTTCGAAAGCTCCTAGATGAGCGTCACAGTTGCCGCGGCTTCCTCTCCCGGCCTGTGCCGCGCGAGACGATCGAGGAGATTCTGACGATCGCGCAGCGCACCGCCTCGTGGTGCAATGCGCAACCGTGGCAGGTGATCCTCGTCTCCGGAGAGGCGACGAATCGTTTCCGGGCGGCACTGCTAGGATACGCCTCGGCATCGCCGCAGGCCGCACCGGACTATCCTTGGCCGCGTGAATACTTGGGCGCCGCGCTCGCGCGCCGTCGCGAGTGCGGCTTTCAGCTCTATGACGCCGTCGGTGTCGCCAAGGGCGATCGCGTCGCTTCGGCAAAGCAGGCTCTCGAGAACTTCCGCTTCTTTGGGGCACCACACGTCGCGATCGTAACCAACGACGAGGCGCTCGGACTCTACGGCGCGGTCGACTGCGGCGCTTACGTGTCCAACTTCATGCTCGCCGCGCAAAGCCTCGGGGTCGCCTCCATCGCGCAGGCCTCGCTCGCCACCCACGGCGCGTTCGTCCGCGAATATTTCGACATCCGGGAAAACCGCCGCTTGGTCTGTGGGATCTCATTCGGCTACGAGGATCAAGACCATCCGGCAAACAATTTTCGCACGCGCCGGGCGCCGCTCTCCGAGGTCGTGACCTGGATCGACACGGTGGCGCGCTGAGCCCAAGCCCGCCGGCCTACGCGGCCTTCGGCGGCGCTTCCGGCAGAGGCCAGATCCGGGACATGAACCAGCTCACGCACAGTCCCATGAGACAGCCGAGCAGCACCTCCGCCACCTTGTGCAGGCCGTTCTCTATGCCGCTCAACTTGGAATGATGCATCAGGCCGGCCGCGATGACGAGGGCCGCCGTGATCGGCGCTTGACGCCACATCGTCTGGATGTGGACCACGTAGGAGGAAATGAGGACCGCCACGGCCAGGGCGAGCGGGAGCTTCCATTCACTCGCTCCGCCGATCGACCAGAAAGAGCAAGCCGACCGCGCAGCCGACCAGCACGTTGATGATGCGGCTGCGAAACATCCGCGCCGCCTCCTTCACCTGCGGCTCGGACGCCGCGACCATCGAGGCGATGGCCCAGATCGGATTCGTGTCCGCCACGTGACGCAGCAGATACCAGAGGATCGCCGAGGCGATGAAGACGTTCAGCGCAAAGCGGACCCCGAGCAGGTCGCGTTGTGCGAGCCGAGGCCACTTCACGACTCGTCTCCCGAGTCCCGTGGCGGCAGAGGGTCGCCGAGCCCGTACCGCCGGCCTCACTCGCTGTGCGTGGGGCGGGTTGCCCTTCAGGCGATAGACGACCCCGGTCTTCGTTGCCCCGAGGGCAATCCAGTCCTTGGCGGCTTCCTGCAGCCCTAGGAAGAACGCTTCGGCTCGCCGCAGAACCTGGTCGTTCAGATCCTCGCGCCGCTTGAACTTGATCTGGAATGCGAACTCCCCGATGAGCGGACGGTGCTCGCCGCGTGAGCGCCAGAGCGCGACGTTGGGCACCGCCGTGATACCGGCGCCGAAGTCCAGGGTCCCGATGTCCTGCAGCACCTCCTCGACGATCGTGCCCCCGACCAGCTCGACCTTCTCGTCCGGAGACCGCTTCAGCGACGACAGCGCCGGAAGCATGTGTACGATCGACTCCAGCGACGAGTGGTCGCCTTCCTGCGAGCGCGCTCAGTCCGAACTCGACGTTGTGCGAGAACAGCAGGTCGCATCCCGCCGAGACGGTCCTTCAGCGGCAGGACCTCGGCTTTGAACTTGATCCGGAAGTCGCCCCGGATGTTCGGCCGCACGTCCATCTTCCGCGGTCTTCTGGATGTCCGGGTGGCGAAACTTGAAGACGATCTCCGGGTCGCCCGACGGGGAACCCTTCCGAGTAGGGGATCCGTCGGCGCAGGATGAAGGCGTTGTTGTAGAGACGGAAGTCCGCCGTATCCAGGAACAGCACTTCGCGGATCTGCAATGGCGCGTCCGCGAACCCGTCGGAGGAAAAATTGACTCCGGCCTCGTCAGCCGGTCGCCGTATCACCTTGGCGAAATCGAAGAAGCTCTTGCGCGACGTGAAATGGTTCGGCCTCAGGATGATCTTGCACTCGAGGTACTGGACCTCGTTGAACGGCATACCGTCGGCGTATCTACCCGGCCTGATATCCGGAATCCGCCGAGCCCGCCCGATCCGCTGCGGTTCCTTCGAGCCCCGGGGCTTCTTCTTCGTTTTCTTCGACATGTATTCTCCTCGAGTGTGCGCCGCCTTCGGTGAATTGGCGATGGATTGAAGCGAAAGGGTAGTTTTCACCGGCCGAGTTGGCAATGGAGGCGATCGTCCATGCCGCGATGATGCGGGGCCTGCGCTGGGTGCGGCCATCGAGCGAATCGCTCTCGACTCGCGCTCGCGTCCGCTCGCCGCAGGCGATGAATCGCATTCGCTTCGTTTCGCCCCGATCATCCCGTCAACTTCGGCGCGAAGGTTGGTCCTCGGCTTGCTGGTGTCCGCGGTAATGAGTGACGGCCGAATTGGATCCCGCATCGAGCCCGCGATCGAGCGGGAGCTCGAGGCGCGCAAACGTCGCCTCGACGAGGGCCGTGCTCCCTTCGTCTCGCCGTCCGTCGACGAGGTCGGCCGACGCCTCTCGGCGCTCTTGGCCGCGACCCTCCCTGCGGGATCGACCGTTCTGGGCCTGCAGCCGCTGACGGGCGGGGCCTCGAAGCAGCATTTCCTGTTCGATCTGGAAGAGCCAAGCGGACGACGCCGGTCGCTGGTGCTGCGAACGGCGCTCGGCGAGTGTCTCGGCACACCGCCGAACTTCCGCCGCGAGAGCGAGATCCAGCGCGCTCTGCGCGGCGTCGTGCCGGTCGCGGAGGTCGTCTGCGTCGACGCCGACGGAGAGCATTTCGGCGCTCCGGCGATCGTCCTGGAGCTCGTGAGTGGGGTGACGGCTCCGCCAGAGGCAAAAGGCCGTCCGAGCGGGCTCGGAATGCTCTTTTCCCCCGCTCGCCGCACCCGGCTCGCCCTCGCGTTCATCGAGAATCTCTGCCGCATTCACAGCTTCGCGGACGCACCGGGCGCGTCGAGCCTCGTCTCGTTCGAGCGGCCGAAGGCCGAGACGCGCGAAGCGGCGGATGGAGTGATCGCCTGGTGGCGGCGCGTGTGGGAGGATGACGCAGTCGACGATCATCCGATGGTGCAAGTGGCCTTCGACTGGCTCGAAGAGAACGCGCCGGCGAGCGAGAGGATCTCCCTCGTTCACGGCGACTACCGGAGCGGCAACTTCCTCTTCGATCCCGAGACGAACACCGTGACGGCGATCCTCGACTGGGAGCTCGCGCGCTTCGGCGACCGGCACGAGGACCTCGGCTGGACGCTGTCGACCATCAACGACGCGGTCGACGAGCAGGGCAATTCGTTCGTCTGCGGCCTCGAGCCTCGCGCGAGCTTCCTGGCCCGATACGCGGGGCTCTCGGGCCTGCCGGTCGATCCGGAGCGGCTCTTCTTCTACGAGGTCTTCGCCGAGCTCAAGGTCGCCGTCATCGCGCTCGGCATCGGCCCGCGGAACGCCGAGGCCCGTCAATCGCACGCGCACCTCGCCAACCTCGTCTTCTCGCCGCTCGGCTGGCGCTCGCTCGCCCGGCTCGCCGAGATGCTCCGTCCGAGGATCCGCCCGTGACCCCGAACCTCGAGCTCATGCTCGCAACCATCGAGCGCGCGTTGGCGACGTCGATCCTGCCGAGCGCCGCCAACGCGGCCGCCAAGGAAGAGGCATCGCTCGCGATCCTCTTCACGCGCTGGATCCGCGATGTGCTCGATCACGTGCCGGCCGCCGAGCGCTCGTCCTACCGCGATTGCCGTGCCGCGCTCGACGACGCCACGGCTCGGCTCGAAGATCGCGCCGCGAGCGGAAGGGCGCTCCAATGGCTCCGCGAGTCATCGGTCTCGCCTCTCGACGCGGATGCAGCCTCGCCGGCCGAGCTCCGTCGGACGACACGCGAGATCAAGGCGCTCCTCGGGCGGGTTCTCCGCGCGCTTCGCGCCGAGGGTGACGCGGCGCTCGCGAACGAAGTCCGCGCGCGGCTCTACGACCTCGGCGTGCGCGAGATCGCGCGCGAGCGAGCTTTCGGGCGAGCCTCGACGATGGACCCGGACTGGCCGTCGATTCCTTCCCTCGCCGAGCTCGCGCCCGAAGCGACCCAACCAAGGAGGCAAACGAGATGAGCGACCTCACGCCGCTGCGGGTTGTGCAGATGTACAACGACGACGTCTGGGCGAAGCATCGTAGAGAGCTGATCGTGCAGCTCCTCGCGAACCCGTTACGCCGCCATCATCCCGGGCAGACCCAGGTCTTCACTCACGAAGACATGCTGAAGCGCTACGACAACTATTTCTCGAAGCATCGAGAGATGCACGCCGTGGCGCGCCGCTACATCTGCGAGGGCGCGTACGTGACGCTCCTCTGGGACATCGACATGGTGGCGAACGACGGCAAGGTGTCGACGATCTCGGGGATCGAGATCTTCAAGGTCGTCGACGGCAAGATCACCGACGTGTGGAATCCCAATGCCGTCGCTGAGCAGTATCCGGTGGGTCCCTGGCCGACGTTCACGCCATGAGAGAGCCGAGCCGCGCGTCGACGATTCGCTGCGAGGTCGCCTCGGGCGTCGCCCACCTGGTTCTCGACCGGCCGGAGGCCGGCAATACCTTCACCCCCGAGCTCTTGAGCGAGCTCGCCGAGGCGACGCAGGCCCTGGCGACGAACCGCGCCGTTCGCGCTGTGGTGCTGCGCGGCGCCGGCAAGAACTTCTGCTTCGGCGCGAGCATCGACATGTTCCTGAACGAGCCAGCAGACAGTCGGCCCGTGCTGCTCCGCGACCTCGTCACCCGCTTCCATCACGCGGTCACCCGGCTCGCGCGACTCGAGGTCCCCGTGCTCGGGGTTGCGCACGGCATGGCCGTCGGCGGAGGGCTGGCGCTGCTCGCCGCATGCGACGTCGTTCTCGCCGCGGAATCCACGCGCTTTCGCATGGGCTGGAGCGGCATCGGTATCACGATGGACGGCGGCTCGACGTGGACGCTGCCGCGCATCATCGGTCCGAACCGCACGCGAGAGCTCATCTTCACGAACCGCCCGTTCACCGCCGCCGAGGCGCACGCGTGGGGCCTCGTCAACTGGATCACGCCCGACTCGGAGCTCGACCGTCGCGCCGTCGAGCTGGCGGCGGAGCTCGCGCGCGGCCCGAGCCGCGCGCTCGGCCTCTGCAAGCGGCTGGTGATCGACGGGGCGAGCGATTCGCTGGAAACCCACATGGAGCGCGAAGCGATGGCGCTCGTCGAAGCGGTCGGCAGCGCCGACGCGGACGAAGGCTTTCGCGCGTTCCGCGAGAAGCGCCCGCCGCGCTTCACCGGCCAATGAGCTCCGCCCATCCGCTATCGATGAGTCGCATCGTCGACGAAGACGAGCGGGCCGTGCTCGAGGTCGCCGAGCAGTTCTCACGCGCCGAGCTCCTGCCGCGCTACCAGGCGCGCGAGAAGAGCGAGCAGGTTTTCGACCGCGAGCTGCTCCGCGCGATGGGCGGGCTCGGGTTGATCGCCCCCGATGCTCCGGAGCGTTTCGGCGGCCTCGGTCTCCCGTCCTCGACGTCGGGCCTGATCGCCGAGGCGATCGGCTACGGAGACTTCAACGTCGCCTATGTTCCCGTGCTCGGCTCGCTCACCTCGCAGATCATCGCCGCGCATGCCGAGCCGGCCGTCGCGAAGCAGTGGATCCCGCGGATCGTCGCCGGCGACGCGCTCGTCGCCCTGGCACTGACCGAGCCCCGCGGCGGGTCGGATGCAGCCAACTTGGTCGTGCAGGCGACGCGTTGCGAAGGCGGGTATCGACTCAGCGGGGAGAAGAACTCGATCAGCATGGCCGATCAGGCGGATGCGGTCGTGGTGTTCGCGCGCACCGGCCCGGCGGAGAGCGGGGCGCGTGGCGTGAGCGCGTTTCTCCTCCCGACCGCAACCGAGGGTGTCACCGCGACGCGCTTCGAGGATCTCGGCAGCCGCATCGTCGGCCGCGGTTCGATCTTCCTCGACGACGTCTTCGTGGCGAGCGATCATCGTCTCGGAGACGAAGGCGGCGGCTTCCGGCAGGTGATGCAGGGCTTCGACTTCAGCCGGGCGCTCCTCGGCCTCCAGTGCGTCGGCGCGGCGCAGGCCTCTCTCGACGAGACGTGGCGATACGTCACCGAGCGGCGGGCCTTCGGCGAGCCTATCTCGGCGTTCCAGGGTGTGACGTTCCCTCTCGCCGAGGGCGAGACCGAGATCGCCGCCGCACGCGAGCTCTGTTACCACACGCTGCGCCTGCGCGACGCCGGCCTGCCGCACACGGCCGAGGCCGCGATGTGCAAGTGGCTCGGCCCGAAGACGGCCGTCCACGTCATCCACCAATGTCTACTGACCCACGGCCACTACGGCTGGTCTTTGGACTTGCCTCACCAGCAGCGGCTGCGCGACGTCATGGGCATCGAGATCGGCGACGGGACGGCGCAGATCATGAAGATGATCATCGCGCGGAGCCGCCTCGGGGCGGCCAGAGCGACGGTGAGATTGGTGCCGCCGATCGACGATGCCCATGCGGCGGTAGAGCTCCATGCTGCGGCCGTCGATCATGACACTTCGAGCGCCGAGGCCACCGGCTTTGCCGGCGCGGACGCGGCGGCATCGAGGTGGGGAACGACGCGGTCCATGAACAGCTCCAGCTCACGCAGCACGGATTCCTTCGGCTGCTGTGCGAAGTGGTAGATCAACGTGATGTATTCGCACGGCACCTCGTCGTAGAGGCGCCGCCACTCGTCGCGCACCTGGTCGAGGGTCCCGACGGTGAAAATACCGGACTCCTTGATGTTCTTCACAAAATCCGTGTTGGGGTCGCTCGGGAACTGCGGGAAGAACGGACCGTAGAAGGTTCTTGTAGATGTCGATGTCGTAGTCGCGGATCATGCGATCGCATTCCGCCGAGTTGCTGCGCGATGTGCGGCCAGCGTACGATGTTCTGCCGCTGCCCGAGCGCAACGCGCTCGCCGAGCTTTGCGGCCTCGTCGACATAGACCTGTGCCTGCTTGCGGATGGAGTCGAGCTTCGAGAAGTAGGTCGGGATGAAACCGTTGCGGCCGCAATAGCGCACGGAGTCGTCGCTGCTGCGAGGTGGCGACGAAGATCGGCGGACGCGCGCTTCTGGTAGGTCGGCGGCACGACGCTGATCACGCCGCACATTGCCGTCGGCGTCGATTTCGCCGGCTGCGCCCGCTTCGCTGGCGATGCGCATCGCCGGGTAGCTTCTGCACGCCGGTGTCGAGCGGGATACGGCGCCTGGTAGTAGTTGCCGTCGAGGACGACCGAATCCTCCTCCCAGCAGCGCAGCACCATCGCCACGCGCTCCTCGAAGATGTCGCGGTTCTTCAGGTCGTCGGCGCTGCCGTCGGAGACGGTGGCGACGGTGTTGGAGAACTGGCCGAGGATGTTGGTCCAGCGCGATTGGTAGCCGCGGGCGAAGCCGACGAAGTACTTGCCACGCGTGATGTGGTCGAGGATCGCGGTCTCTTCGGCGACGCGGATCGGGTCCTGCGTCGCCATCACGTAGCCGAGCGCGCCGACATGCAGGTTCTTCACCTGGCCCGCCCACCAGGCGTTGAGGACGCCGGGGTTGGGTCCGACCTCGTAGCCTTCCGAATGCAGGTGGTGCTCGATGGTCGAGGCGCCCCAGACGCCCATCTCGTCGGCGGCCTTGATGATGTCGAGCCATTCGAACAGCACGCGCTGGTAGAGATCGGCGTCACGGCCGACCGGCCGGGCGCGCTTGCGGCCTTCTTCGCCGTCGGCGGGAAGCATCGGATAGAGCTGCAGGATGACCTTCGGCCGCATCCTCGAGGGTCCTCTCGTCGTCTAGGGAAACGGGTTGGTCACCGACGTAGTCGAGTTCCTGGACACCGTCGAGATCGAAACCCAGGTCATAGGACGCCAATTTGGCGACCCGAGCGCAAGGGATAGCCATGCACTCCCTCACGAAACGTGGAGCAGGAGGCAGCCCGCGCCGACGACCACGCACCATGCGAGGAACGCGAACCGGAGGCCTCGCGGCGCGTGGCGGAGCTCCATGAACTCGAGGCCGATGAATGTCGCCTTGCCGAACCCTATCGCGATCGCGATCGCTGAGGCGAGCCGGACGCTGGCCTCGGCGAAGGGATGATCGACGCCGAGCCAGAATGTGGTCGCGGTTGCGAGGACGAGCCCGATCCAGACGAGGGTCGCCCGCCGCGGGATCCGCTCCTCCGCCGCGGAAGCGTGTGCCGGGGCGCTCATCGGGTGTGCGCCAGGTAGAGGAGCGTGAAGATCAGCACCCAGAGGAGGTCGACCATGTGCCAGTAAACGGCCGCCCCCTCGACGTAGCGGCGGGAGGGCGCCCATGGCCGTCGCGCGCGCGCCTTGGCCATCCAACCGACGAGGAGTCCGCTGCCGATCACCACGTGGGCGAGATGGATGCCGGTGAGCACGAAGTAGAAGGTGAAGAAGATGTCGGTCGAGGGCGCGTAGCCGCTCCGGATCTCGTGCGCATACTCGAACGCCTTGACGATCCCGAAGACGATCGCGCAGGCGAGAGCACCGGCGAGCTCTCGCGCGGCGAGCACGTGGAGCTCACGCCGGTGAGCGTGGACGGCGAGGACGACCAGCCAGGAGCTCAGGAGCAGCACCAGCGTGTTCGTGAATCCGAGCGTCCGTACGAGGGCGCTCGTCCCGGCAGCATAGAGCTCCGGCGCCTTCCGGCCCTCCCACATGAAAACCAGAAAGAAGAGCGCGAAGAGCGACATGTCCGCGAGCACGAACACCCAGAGTCCGACCTCTCCCGGGATCACGCCCGCCGTCGCCTCCCGCGGGGGCTCGACGGCGGCTCCCTCGGCGACGGGCCGCTGTGGCTCGTTGGAGGTCCATAGGAAGTCTGGGAGCGAGTGAGTCGTCTCGGGTTCGCGGCCCTGCGTCACGCCGCCGCCGTCTTGGTCGGCGACGAGCTCAGGAGCGTCGCCTCGGCGAGATTCGGATCGGAGAGCACGGCCCGATACGACAGGATCCCCATCGTGATCATCCAGATCGTGTAGGTCGTGAGCGCGAGCCAGAAGACGAAGATCCCGTCCCACGCGAACGGACCCGAGTAGAAGAAGTACGGGAGGACGTCCGGCAGGAAAGAGAAGCCGACGAGCAAGTTCAGGTAGCCGCTCCAGCGCGGGAAGATCCCGTTCCGGTCGTTGAGGGTGGCCGCGCCGATCGCGATGTTCTGGATGATGAAGGGCATGATCGGCGTGATGAAGAGGAGCCACGCCGCGTCGTTGAGGGTGAGGGTGATCTCAGGACTCCGGTCGGGACGGAAGCCGGCGATCGTCATGAGGAGCATCGGGATGAGCAGGAGCACGGCGGTCCCGGCGCCGCAGGCGAGCTGGATGAAGCTCAGGATCGGATAGCGGCCCTCCATGCGCATCATCTGCACCGAGATGACGCCGACCAGTGGCAGGACGCCGCCGAGGCCGATGCCGGCGAGTACGAGCCCCGCCCGGACCGCCGTCGAGTGGTCACGGTAGAAGGCGACGACCTCGGCCTCGGTGTTGTGCGCACCCAGCGGCAGCGGCAGGAGACCGGCGAGCAGCCAGCCGATGAAGGCCAGCACGATCGCCGCCGGGCCACAAGCGGCGCAGAGGAGCTGGATGCGTCGGGTGATCGAATTCTCTCGTTGGACCATGTCGGACCTCCACGATGAAAGAAAACCATGTCGAGGTGTTCCCGGCAACGTTCTTGACGCTGAGTGGGCCGAGCTTCACGACGCCGTGCTCGGAACTTAACGGGCAGGGGGAAGACTGGGAGAAAACCGAATGTCTGCGCTCCAGCGATCGCTGCCCGAATCTACTGCCCTGCACTCGATACCGAGCCACTCGACATTGAAGATCGAGCCTCCCAGATGCTCCACCAAAATCGGCTCGCCCGAAACCCTATTGCCGAGCATGCGCTTACAAGCGTCGCTCGCGCGGATCTTGCTGGCGTCAATCGAGGCTGGATCCACTCCCGCCGGATCGTACTTGCTCTTAGGCGGCGTTGCGGCGCCATCGGACATCTTCCGGCCCGCCTCGCAGTCGGCAGGCGGATTCACGCCAACGTAGAGCTGCCCGTTCTTCTGGCGACAGGAAAAAAGCTCGGCCCCAGCGCTGCTCGGGAGCCACCAGAGAAATCCCGCAAGGATGAGGATGATGCGCATATCGGACGCCTCCACGCGTCGCTAGTGCCGAGAAAGCTGTCTATGCTCTCCGCGTAGGCGCGAGCTACCAGAACCATCGTAACAACATCCGCGACCGATTGCGCCCCATTCGTGAGTCGGCAGGCGACCAGATGGCGCCCAACCCTTTCCCGCTTACCGCCCATACCCGCAAACCCTTGCGGGAGTAACGCGCCCGGAGGGATTCGAACCCCCAACCCTCAGATCCGAAGTCCAGCCCGCCCCCGATCCGAGCGATACCGACGCTACTCAAGCGAGCGAAAAATCAAAAAACACGGACGATCCGAAATAGTCGGAGTTCGCCTGGGTTCGGCCCAGTTTGGCATCACTTGGCCGTCGTCACTGGTGGTGGCGGTCCCGAGCAAGCGCTCGACGTTCGGATTCTCGCTTCACGTCAGCTCGACCGGAATGGTAAAGCCTCAGGCCAAGTGCGGTCGCGTCACGCGCACGAGTCCCCGAGAGACGATTGCCAAGGAATCTGGTGTGACTCGGTTCGCGGAAGTCGACTGGCAACGTCGCCCCGAGCCAGATCGTGGAGACGATCATCTCCATCAACGGTGAGAAGCGCCTAGGACCGATGCGCCGGGGTTTCGTCTCGCTCACCGCCAAGGAGCCGAAGCCGCGTTCTCGCCCAGATGGCTCGACGGGCCTAGCGATCGTCCTCTCGCTCGTTGTCGTCGCTTCGGCTTCGGCGCAAGCCATCCAGGAGTGGAAGACCCCGGATGGCACGCTCTTCTTCGGCGACCGGCCCCCCGCCGGAAGCATCAGGGTCGGGGAGGTCGGCAGCGATTCGCAGCCACCTGAGCCTGTAGCCGTCGCTGAAGACGTTCGCGGCGAAAGCCAGTCAGTCGCGAAACGAGTTGGAACAGGCCCTAAGGCGGAACAGCGATCGTCTGTGGGCGATTCGGGATCAGCTCGACAAGGTCGAGAGTCTCAAGCCGAAAGACGATCCCGAGTTCGTCATGAGCGAACAAGAAGCAACGGACCTCGCCGCCTTCCAGGCGAGGAAGGCCGAGACGCTTCGTAGGCTGAGCGAGGCAGAACGGAGAAGCTACTCTGCGATCGCAGATCTCTGGAGGAGCCTCGACGAGCTGAACTCGAAGGTCGCGTCGCGCTACGGCGGCAAGTCGCCCGACTGGTGGCAAGACAAAGTCAATTGCCAAAACTGCGCGACCCGAGAAGAAGCGGAAGACGCGCTGAAATAGGGCCTTGGGCTTCGCGGGCATCTGGTCCATGCGGCGTGGCGAGAAGGCACCTCACCTGGCCACCTGTGCCTCGCAACCTGCCCGCCGAACGAGCTCATGGCGAAGATCCACTACCGGATGCCGGTGATCCTGCCCGTGGGTGCCCGAGATAGGTGGCTCGATCCCACCGCGCGCGAGGCTGAGCTTCGTGAGCTTCTCGTTCCGCAGGACAAGGGGTAAAACAGGTGAGAAACAAAGGTTACCAGCCGCTTGCCGTCTACCCCGTCTAGTTTCTAAGCTTCACCCGGAGAGGTCGATGCCGTCCGCCGCCGACAAACGCGCCCAGTTCCGCAAGCTGCATGAGGACGGCTGTTTCGTGATCCCGAACCCCTGGGACGCGGGCAGCGCGCGGCTGCTGCAGGGCTTGGGATTCAAGGCGCTGGCCTCCACCAGTTCCGGCATGGCCTGGTCGCTGGGACTCACCGACTACGACGTCTCGCTGGACGAAGTGGTGTCGCACCTGACCAAACTCAGCGCCGCGACGGACCTGCCGCTCAATGCCGACTTCGAGAACGGCTTCGCCGACGAGCCGGAACGCGTCGCCGCGAACGTGAGGAAGGCCCTGGCCGCCGGTGTGGCGGGGCTCTCCATCGAGGATACCACCCGCCGACCCGGCAAGCCGCTCTATGAGACCGTCCAAGCGACCGAGCGGATCAAGGCGGCGCGCGCCGCGATCGACGCGGATGGGACGGGTGCCGTGCTGGTCGGGCGTGCCGAAGGTGTGCTGTTCGGGCACATGGATGTGAAGCAGACCCTGGACCGACTCGTCGCGATCGCCGAGGCGGGGGCCGATTGCCTCTACGCGCCGGGCCTGAAGACCGCCGAGGATATCGCCGCAGCCGTCAAGGTGATCGCGCCCAAACCGCTGAACGTGCTGGCCGGGTTCGCACCACTGACGGTGGCCCAGTACGCCGACCTGGGCGTGCGACGCGTCAGCGTCGGTGGGGCGCTGGCGAAGGCGGCGTACGGCGGGCTGTTGGCGGCGGCGCGCCAGATTGCCGAAGAAGGGCGGTTCGACGTCATGCTTGGCGGCGTGACGGGACGCGAGATCTCGGTCCTGCTGAAGCGCTAGTGCGTGCGCTTCCGACCTTCCGTGTAGCGCGGCACCTCCCGCTTCAGGCGCAAAACCGCATAGCCAAGTCCGATGTACCTACGAGACGATTGCCAAAGAATTCGGTATGACACGGTTCGCGGAAGTCGACCGGCATCCGCGATACAACGTCGCTCCGAGCCAGGTCGTCGAGACCATCCTCTCCGTCAACGGTGAGAAGCGGCAGGACCGATGCGCTGCGGTAGCTTCCGCCCTGGATGACCCCGAAAGCCTCGCCCTGGTGTCGAACGGCGATCGAGTCGCCCACAGGCTCACCTGAAAGGGGTCGGGCGCAGGTCGCGTAAGGAGGATTCACCATGGTCCCACGCATCTCGATCCTTGGCGTGCTACTCAGCACTTTCATCCTGCCGGTGCAGGGGTCTGCTGCCACGGCGATCGTTGTGCCGTCTTCAGAGGCCTCGCAGAAGATCGTCATTCAGAGTGTGCTCATCAAGAACGGCTCGGTGATTTCAGGTACGGTCATCAACAACTCGAGCAAAGCCGTTCGGGATGTTGGTTTCCGGGTCAGGCAGGAGTGGCTGTGGAACGACGAGCTCCATCCCGGCCCTGACAGTCCCGGCAGGACGGTGCCCTTCACGCTGCACCAGGAGATCGCCCCGCACGCTAGCGCGGCGTTCACCATCGAAATTCCGCCGCTAGCTCCGCGCTCCGACGGTCGGTTCGTAACGACGCTGGAGATCACCGGCTTCACTGAGGTGGGCTTCTAGGCCACTACGCGCGGGAATGGTCCTGCGGGCACGCCTCGCGAACACGCACCATTCGGAAGCCCTGATCCACTGCGAAACGAAGCGCCCTCCTCTAATCCATCGGCGTGGCAGGGCACTGGCGTCGGTACGGGCGGGGTCGAAGGGCCCCGCTTCTCAGGGGCCGTCGAGCTACTCGACGACGATCACTGGCTCCGCGAGTTACGCGGCCTCGAACGCCGCCGAGGTTTCGGGCGGGCGTGATCGTGTCGGACCATCGTCAGGGTCAACACGACGACCGTGCAACGTGTGTAGCGGGCGTGGTCGCGTCGTTGGCCCGGCCGGTGCAGACGTGGAAGGCTGTGTAGATGCGCGTGCCACATTTCGCCACATGATGCCGTCGATGAAGACCGAGACTCTTCTAAATGCCAGCAGCGGCGGCTCTCCGGCCGCAATGGGTCTTGCCGTCTCTGCTGTCTGGGTGCTCGCCGCACTTCAGTGCGCGGTGTTCGTCGCGGGTGGCGGCACCGCATACCGGATCATCGGCGCGCTCGTCTTCGTTGCCACGAGCGCCTTCGCACTGCGCCCTGGCGCAAATACCTGGCGGCTCGCAGGACTCGTTGTGTTGGGCGCCATCGGCCTCGCCAACTTTGCCGCCCACCTGTTCGTGGCGATGCCGCCTTTCCCGCTGCGACTCCTGCAGGCGGCCATCGTGTTCGGATACGGCAGCCTGTGTCTCTCCGGCGCAGGAGCCCTGTTGTTTCGCCGCCAGGCGGCCGGTCTGCTCGTCTTCGCCATCACGATGACAGCGGGAATGGTCACGGTGGAGGCGACCATCTCTAGGTTCAGGCCGGCGCTCCCGCCAGTGTCGAATGTGATGCGATGGGTCGGCGGAACCTTACCGCACCCGGTTCTGGAGGAGTACTACCCGCCCCACTCCCAGATGCAGACGATCTACAAGTCGAACCCGCGAGGCTATTTCAAAACCTCCGATCCGAGATCCTCGCGCACGCGCAGCGATCTACCGGTCGAGTATTCCATTCCATACCGATTCAACGACCACGGGTGCCGAGGTCCAGACTATGTCGTCCCGGCGCCGCCGAACCGGCGGCGCATCCTGGCCCTGGGTGATTCGTACACGGTCGGTATCGGCGTGTACGAGGAAGATACCTTCACGGTGCAGTTGCAGGCGCTCCTCAACGCCGACGCGAGCGCGCACGGCGGAACGACCTACGACGTCATCAACTGCGGCGTCAGCGGGTTCGGCACGCGCCAGGAGCGGCGGATGTTCGAGATCCTCGGACCTGTCTACCAGCCGGATATCGTCATCGTGGCGATGGTTTTCAACGACGACATGTCCTTTCGCTCGGAGGTGGAGCACGGGTACGTCCACGTTCCGGATAAGTTCGAGCAGCTTCTCTTCACCTGGGGCATGGTGCAGTTCATGCGGCATGAGCAACGCAGACCGCCGGCTAATTTCGTCGGAAGCCTGGAGGAGGCGCGCATGCTCAGAGACCTCTGCGCTCGCCAGCATGCGCGGCTCGTGGTTGTCGCATTTCGGCATCAGCCGCTCTGGTTCGCCTGGGAGTCCTTGATCAAGACGATGTCGGCGGGCCTGGCCGGCGATTCAGGAGTGGCCTGGCTCGACCTGGGTGATCGCCTCCTGGCCGACCACGCCGGGGAGCTTCTGGTCGTCCATCCCGGCGGCGACAGGCACCCGAATGAGATAGCTCATCGGTCCGCGGCCGAACAGCTTGCTGAACTGCTCCGGGCGCACGACATGCTGCACTGACGCCGCACTTACCGGGTGGTTCGACGTTCCGCTGTGCGGCCCGAGGATGAAGTGTTCTTGCGGCCGCTCAACATCGTGGAGTCCGGCAGCTCCATCTGTGGCCAAGGCGATGCCCACCCTGGCCGTGGTGAAGCCCACCGCGTCGCGCGCCTGAGGTTCTAGGCTCCACGGGGCATAAGCGATTGCCCGCGGCCCGTGCTTCGTGTCACGGTTCAGCGGGTTGAGCCGTTGATGCGTCGGTTGCGATTACACGTTGACTACGACCACCGCGACGACGCTACCCTACCGGCGTTGCGCTTGTTTGCCGACGTGGTGCTCGATGCCGTAGACCTCGTGCGGGGCGCGCGTCACGCAAGTGCCACGCTCCCTGCGAAGCAGGCCGACGTGGCGGCCGCCAGCGCCTGGATACGCAACGGCAACACCGGCGTGCTCAGCTTCAACGATTGCTGCGGCTGGCTAGGGTGGGACGCGGAGCACGTGCGGCGGGCAATCTTCACACCGCCGCGCGGCGCGCGATGAACCGCCGCCACCTCGCCGCGCTAAGCGTTGCTCGGGTGGTATCTCATCGCGCCACCAGTCGATGTCGGACAAGCGACCGCATCCGCGGGTTCATGGGCATGACGCTGCGCCATTTTCTCGGTGGGATTCGATCGAGGATTCGATGACCGCCGCGGCATGCGCCCATGAGCGGAGCAAGATGGAAAATGGCGGGCATGGTAGCGCAACCCGCAATCCACCAAAGCACGCGGCCGATTGACGTTTCTCGACCTTGAGTCGATTGCGGCCGTGCATGGTGACGGGCCGTCGGGAACTCAGCGCCCGTCGCAAGGCGCGCGCTACGCGGCCACGCTTCGAGCCGTTCGGGTCGCCGGAAAGACGCCTCTGCCCTGGCGATAGCGCATCGGCGACCACGAGACGGGAGATCGTGGAATTGCGTTCGCGCGTGTCGGCGGTCGAAGAATCCGCGAGCGGCGCGGTCGCGGTCGTGCGGCCGAGCGCCTCGTGCGCCGCTGCAACGTGTCGACGGTGCGAGGCCGACCGTTACTCGGCGAGTGGCCGAGCGTCCGCAACGCGGCGTCCGCTACGCGTGGAGTACGCTCGACCGCTCGGCGCTCTACTTGGAGTTGTTGCCCGTCATCAAACGGGGCCGTCCTACTCGAGGACATCACTGGCTCCGCGAGTGACGGGTGAACGCCGCCGAGGTATCGGCCGCGCCGTGTGACCACGAGGCACACGACGACTGCGCGACGTGGGCCGGCGTGGTGGCGGAGGTCAGCCGACCTCGGCAGACCTGGAAGGCGGTCTAGGTGCGACTCCCGCACCGCCGCAAGGTCGTCAACCATTCCCGAAATGTGGCGATCACTCATTTCGCAGTTTCCCGTTCCCGTGAGAGGGCAAAAGGCATGCTCGCCTGCCGCCGTCGCGCGTGTAGATACGCTCGGCCGGGGCGCGTCCGGTAGAGGTGATAGAGCATGACCGACCCGGCGATCATGAGCGCGACGGCAAGGATGCACAGATACACTATTTTCTCTTAGGGCATGGTCGGTGTCCGCTCAATCGGGGATTCCCCTTACGTCGCGATTCTTCGGAACGCTTCGCCGTGGACTTCGATCGTCGCAACGTGTCGGCGTTGCAAGAGGACGAGAACCTACGCGCGGCGCGTTGGGATACGCAGGTGCGTGGCGGTTGGGCGATGGTGAGCGAGGCCCGGCGTGCGTTCGGCTTGCCGGTCCGGCCCGAGGTGACGTTTTCCGCGCCCGTTGAACGTCGTCGAGTCGGGCCGTCCGACGTCGTCAGTCGCGAAGAGGGCGCCGCTCGTCGTCGTGAAGTGAGAGCCCGCCGTTCGTCGCGACGTGAGGTAACCGCTCCCGCGCGCTCCGCGCCTCCAACGGGCCGCAGACCCGTTTCCGCTCGATTGCGCCCCATTCCAGAGCCGGTTGGCGACCAATCGGCGACCAGCCCTTTCCCGTTTGCCGTCCCATCCTCGGAAACCCTTGCGAGGTAGCGCGCCCGGAGGGATTCGAACCCCCAACCCTCAGATCCGAAGTCAGTATCGGCGTGTTTTCCTGTGACAACATGCGACGTTGTAGCTACCCTCTAACCCTTGTACCGCAAGGGTTTCGTCGTTACAGTCCGTCGCATGATGACACCGAGCAACGCCGGAAATTTAGACCCATGGCAGACCCACGAGCGATCTGGAGGTCTCTCAGGAGACCGCCGCGTTGAGCCTAGGAGCGCGTCAGAGCCACGCGGGCGGCGGAGCCGACCCCAAGCCTCGGCGGCGTCTCAGAGAGGCCCCCAGGCGCTGGACGGCTCTCACCGTGGAGGCTCTCCCGCTCTCGGCGAAGGGTAAGCGGCGCTACGAGGCGGATCCGAACACGCCCGGGCTGAAGCTCCGGATCTCCGATCAGTCGAAGGTCTGGTACGCCGTGGCGTGGTCCCGCCGTTTCGAGCGGGTCATCAGGGTGAAGCTCGGCGTCTTCCCCCGTCTCGGGCTCTCCGCGGCTCGCAGCGAGGCCGCCGATGTGCTCGACGCGATCGAGCGCGGCCTCGATCCGAACGAGGAGCGCCGCCGCGAGCAGGCACAGGCACAGGCTGCCGCCGAGATCGAGGCGAAGGTGGCGACCGGCACCTTCGAGAACGTCGCCGCGTCCTTCGTCGAGCGACCGAGGAACGCCAAGGGGAAACCCGGCGACCGATGGCGTGAGGAACAGCGCCGGCTTCTCGCCCGCCCCGAGCTCGATCCGTGGCGCTCTCGCCCGATCACGGAGATCGCTCGCGACGACGTGAAGGCGGTGGTAGCCGCCGTCGCCCGGAAGACCCCGGTCGAGGCGAACCGGCTGCTGGCCACTCTCAAGCGCCTCTTCGCATGGGCGATCGAGGAAGAGATCCTCGACTCGCATCCAGCCACGGCGGTCAAGAAGGTCGGCCAGGAAGAGACACGCGAGCGCGTTCTCTCCGACCGCGAGATCAGCAAGGTCTGGAAGGCGCTCGACTCGATCGGTCATCCCTTCGGCGGGCTCGCGCAGTTCTCGCTCGCGACCGCCTGCCGGCGCGGCGAGGCGGCGGCGATGCGATGGACCGACGTCGATCTCGAGGATCGGCTCTGGAAGCTCCCGCGGACCAAGCGGGGCGGCGGCGACGAGAAGCCGCTGTCGGCCCTCGCGCTCGATCTCACTCGCGACCGCCAAGCGAGAGGGGCCGAAGGGATCGGAGTGCGTCTTCCAGAGCGATCGAGAGGGATCCCTCACCGGCTTCGGTCACGCTTACGCGCGGGCGAAGGCTCTCATCCCCGACGTGCCCGACTGGCGTCCGCACGATCTGCGGAGAACCGCCGCGACCGGCATGGCGAGGCTCGGCGTCGATCGCACCGTGATCGAGAGGATCCTCAACCACACCGATCGGAGCGTGACCGCGATCTATGATCGCTACGCGCGCCTACCCGAGTGCAGGAAGGCCCTCGACCTCTGGGCGAAGCATCTCCGCGGTGTGCTCGCACGGAAGGACCGGAAGTGAAGCGCCGGGCCGACCCGAACGTGCTCGTGCTCTCGACTCGCCGGGGGGGCAAGAACATCTTCGACATGACGCCCGCCGAGAAGCGGCGTTTCATGAAACGTTGGCACTCGCTCACCGTGAACATCCTCGACACCCTCAAGAGGAACCACCCGCGACTCTCGACTGCCCGCGAACGCCTGTGTGGCGCGCTCGCGTGTCTCGACGAGCCGGGTCCGGTCAACGTCGCGCGGATCCGCGCTGACGTCGCGTATGCCCTGCGCTATCTCGAGTGGCAGATGGCGGCCCTGGATCGGCGTGAGCCAGGGAAAGAGCGAGCGGCCGAGATGCAGCGGCTTCTCGATCAGTCGCTCAAAGACAATCCGCGTTGGACGATCACGCAGCATCGCCAGCACGTCGCCAAGCAATTCGGTGTTGTCGAGAAGACGGTGAAGCGCAACACGAAGATGAAGAGCTAGCGCCGCCGGTCAGGACAGATCGCCATTTGTCCTTTTTCTGGACAGATGGCCATTTGTCCACAATCGGCGCCAGTTTCCCCCCGACAGTGTCTTCTTGGTGTGCATCAATATGCACATATGAAGAAGACACCGACAGTCGTCGCCACTGAGAACGACCCACTGACTCGTGCGATTCGCGCTGCGGTCGATGCCGCTGCGCAACGCTGGCCCGAGCAGATGCGGCCCGCAACAGCCGCCAAGTACCTCGACACGACGAAGCAGACGGTCTACCGCCGGTTCCTCGCCGACCCGACGTTCCCGCGTCCGGTGAAACACGGCTCGAGGATCACGCTGTTCAGCAAGACCGAGATCGATCGCTGGATCGCAGAGCAGCGCCGATCGCCGTGATGAGGCGCCGCTAGCCCGGATTATTCGTAAACCTCATCAATGAAGAAGCCACCGACACTCTCCAACTGTGCTAATGATGCGCTTGCGAAGGCTACACCAGGAGCGCGGTGGGAGGGGTGGCGATGGCTGCAGAGTGTCATAGTCGATCCGGCTTCGTTTTCCAACGGAAGCTTTCGGTCGACTTCCAGGGTGGCGAGATCACGGGCGAGGCGGGGCTGGTGCTGGTGCGCGAGTTCGACGAGCGGCTCGGACTCACGCAGAGGCTGCGCAAGCTCGTGCGCGACGATCGCGACCGGCGCTACATCACCCACGACGTACTCGGTCTGCTTCGGCAGCGGATCTACCAGATCGTTGCCGGATACGAGGACGCCAACGACGCGACCTACCTTCGTAACGATCCCACGATGCGAGCCGTGGTGCAGCGGGTGGAGCTGCCGCTCGCCTCGCAGCCGACGCTGTCGCGCTTGGAGAACGACGTCGACTGGGAGTCGATTCGGCTCCTGGAGAATGAGGGAATGCAGTGGTTTTGCGCAGTCGACCACGGACGGCGCCATCCCGAGGAGATCGTCTTGGACGTCGACTCCACCGAGGATCCGACCCACGGCCAGCAGGCGCTCAGCTTCTTCAACGGGCACTACGACACCTACATGTACCACCCGCTGCTCGTCTTCGAGGGACACACCGGGGTGCTGCTCGCCTCGTGTCTGCGTCCGGGCAACGTCGGCGGCATCAGCCACCTTCTGCCGCTTCTGCGGCCGGTCATCGCGCGGCTTCGGGCGCGATTCTCGAAGAGCACCATCGCGATCCGCGCCGACGGGGACTTCGCCAAGCCGAAGCTCTTGGATTTCGCCGAGTACGCCGGCTGTCTCTACGCCATCGGCATGCCGCGCAACTCCGTGCTGGAGGCCCGCGTGGAGAGTCTTCGGGAAAAAGCCGAGCGGCGCTGGCAACAGAGCGGCGGCAAGCCGCTGCGGCTTTACACGAGCTTTTTCTACAAGGCTCAAAGCTGGTCGTGCGCGCGGCGCATCGTGGCCAAGGTCGAGTACACGGCGGTTGGGCTACAACCCACGCTTCCTGGTCACCAACCGCCGCGAGAGGGCCGAGGAAGTCTTCGCCTGGTACAGCCAGCGCGGCCAGGCCGAGAACTTCATCAAGGATCTCAAGAACGAGATCGCGGCCGATCGGCTCTCGTGCTCGGCCTACCGAGCCAACGCCTTTCGGCTCCAGCTCCACGCCTTGGCCTACAATCTGCTCGTGCTCTTCCGCCGGCTCGTGCTGCGCGGTACCGCGCTCGCCACGGCAACCATCGGCACGCTTCGGCTCGAGCTCTTCAAGGTCGCCGCTCGCGTGCGGCGCTCGGCTCGCCGTCTGTGGTTTCACGTTGCCACCGGATGGCCTGGGCAACCGCTCTTCCTCCAGGTCTTCGATCGCGTCGCCGCGATCAACGGACCGAGCTGACCCCTTCTTCTCCTCGACAACGCCTCGCCGCTGGCAGCCTCCTCGCGCTGCGACGCAGCTCCTCGTCTCCGATATCACTGCGACAGCCTCTGGGTGCCGCCTCGACGCCTCGGCTCGTCGCTTCATCGTCCATCTCGACATCGCCACCGCGCGCAACGGCGCCGCAGGCTCCCTGTCGCACTCAACTGGTGAGCTTATGAATCATCCGGGCTAGCGCCCCCCGACGGAGCGCTGCGGCAGCCGAGAACGCGCCGGTGACCAGACCGGCAGAAAGGAGAACGAACGCATGCATAACGTAAACCGCCCGCGCCCGAGCATCAAGCGCCTGTGGGTCGCCGTCGCCGCGGTCGCCCGAGCGATCGAGCAGCGCGAAGAACTCGAGCGTGCCATCCGCGAAGGGCGGGCGAAGATCAAGGCCGAGGTCGAGGAGGTCTTTCGCAAACACCGCGAGAGCCTGAGCCGGTTCGCCGAGAGCACGCCGGCGGATACTCGAACGGCGCTCGAGAAGAAGCTCGAGAAGATCGAAGCACTCGCGCGTTGCCCCGGCGCCACCGAGGCCGAGCGCGAAGCGGCGAGAGCACGCCAGCGCGCAGTCGCGGAAAGGATGCGCCTTGCGAACATCAATACCAGAGCAACGATCGAAGCCGAGATTCGACAACTGACCGACGATCGTCTCGCGAAAGGCGAGGCGGTGCGGCAGGCCGCCAAGAGCAACGGCAACGGCCCCGATCCCGTGCCGGGAATCTACGCGCGCCTGGCCGCGGCCATCGACGAAGCGCCGAGCCGACAGCAGGCGCAAACGCTGCCGTACTACGTCGAGCAATTGATCGCCGACTTGCCGGCGCGCAAGGAGCGCGGGCGGCCCGGCCTTTCGACCGGCTTGCCCACGGTCGACCGACTGACGGGCGGCTTGCGCGAGGGGATGCTCTTCGCAATCGCCGCGTCGACGGGTGTCGGCAAGAGCCTCATGGCGATGAACATCGCGCTCGATGCCAAGGTGCCGACGGTCCTCTTCTCGCTCGAGATGGCCGGCATCGAGGTCGCGGAGCGCATGATCGCGGCGGCGGCGGGCGTGAATGCGCTGCGGCTGCAGCGCGGCAGCGTGCCCGACGTGGAGAAGCTTCGCGAAACGGCCCGCGAGTATGCGCGAATCTGGATCGACGACAGGCCGGCGCCCAGTGTGGCCGAGATAGCAGCAACGGCGCGCGCTCTTTGCAGGCGCGAAGCCGTGGAGCTCGTCATCGTCGACTATCTGCAGATCGTGCGGACCGAGCATGACGAGCGGCGCGAGGCGGAAGTGGCGTCCATTGCGCGGGGCCTTCGCTCGATGGCGCGCCAACTGAGCGTGCCGGTGATCGCGCTGGCGCAACTGAACCGCAGCGGCGACGTGCGCGACTCCGCGGTGATCGAGCACGAGGCGCACGTCGTCGCGGTCTTCGACCGGAAGAAGCGCGCCGAGACGGCGACGTTCGACATTCGCAAGAACCGCCACGGCCCGGAGCAGTGCGTGGCGCTGCGAATGGATTTGAGCACGCTGCGGCTTCGCGAGGAGGAGCAGCGCCGATGAATGACTCGACGCGCCGGTGGACGCGACAACAGTTGGCCATGTTCGATTGGTTCGAGCGCGGAGACGGCAACCTCGTTCCTCGCGCGAGGGCGGGTACCGGCAAGACGACGACGATCCTGGAGGCGATCTTGCGCGCCCCGGAGCCGAGGATTCTTCTATGCGCGTTCAACAAGCGGATCGCCCAGGAATTGGAGCGGCGCATCACGAACCCTTCGGCCGAGGCGATGACGCTTCACTCGCTCGGATTCCGGTGCGTGAGGCTCTTTTGGGAAAAGATCGGTCTCGACCAGGGCGGGGAGCGCAAGCGCTCGCTCGCCATCTCGGTATGCGGCGAGCAAGTACCCGACGCGATCATTCGCGTCGTCGCGAAGCTACACACGCTCGGGCGCGAGATCGTGCCGCTCGCCACGAAGCCGGGCGACCTCACCGATCTTCTCTTCGAGTTCGAATGCGAGCCGGGGAAGGTCTGGGAAGAATTCGGCTACGACGCGGCCTACGTCGAGCGGAGGGCCCTCGAGGCGATGGACATGGCGGCGACGCATCGCCCGACGGTCGGCATCGATTTCTCCGACATGCTGTTCTTGCCGGTGCGCAACAAATGGCTCCGGCCCTTCTATGACCTCGTCGTCGTCGACGAGGCGCAGGACATGAACGCCTGTCAACTGCTGATCGCGCAGGGCGTGGCGAAGAGGCGCATCGTCCCGGTGGGCGACGACCGCCAGGCGATCTACGGCTTTCGCGGGGCGGACAGCGATGCGCTCGATCGGCTGAAGGCCGAGCTTCACGCGCAGGAGCTCGGGCTGACGGCGACGTTTCGGTGCGGGAAGCTGATCGTCGACGAGGCGCGGAAGCTCGTTCCCGACTTCGAGGCGGGACCGGACAACCACCTCGGGCAAGTGATCGCTCGCGGCATCTCCGACGTGGCCGACGAGGTAGCGCTCGGCGATTTCGTGCTGTCGCGGACGAACGCGCCGCTCGCCTCGATGGCGCTGTCGATCCTGAAGCGCAACAAGCGCTGCCGCATCGCCGGGAGGGACATCGGTAAGGGGCTGCGCGACCTCGTGCGGACGCTCTCGGGCCACTCCTCGTCGCTTCCGCAGCTCGAGGCCGAGCTCTCCCGCTGGGAGGAAGGCGAGATCGCCCGGCTCAAGCGCTCGACGTCGCGAGCCGCCGAGGGCCGGATCGAACGCGTGCGCGATCAGGCCGCGACGCTCCGGGCGCTGATGGATAGGCTTGCGCTCGGTGGCCGAGCTGGTGACGCGGATCGAGAACCTCTTCTCGGACTCCGAGACGGCGCCGTCGGTCGTCTGCTCGACGGTGCACAAGGCCAAGGGCCTCGAGGCCCGCCGCGTCTACGTGCTCGACGACACGCTCTTCAAGATGGGGCCGTGCGAGTGCTCGCACTGGCACAAGGGCGTGTGCGGCGAGTGCGCCTGCCAGCAGTTCGCGGGCGATCCGAAGCGAGTGCGCGAGGAACAGAACATCGCCTACGTGGCGATCACGCGCGCCCAAAACATTCTCGTGCGCGTGGCCGGGATGCCGTGAAGGAGGGAGAGGGGAATGGCACACTACAGAAAGATCGACGTCCGCGTCTGGAACGATGCGAAGTTCGTCAGGCTGTCGAACGAGGCGAAGCTCGCCTTCTTCGCCCTGCTGACACACCCGACGCTGCTCGCCATCGGAGCGATGCGCGGGACGCTCGTAGGAATCGCCGCCGAAACCGGGATCCCAGGCTGCGGCTTCGATGAGGTGGTTGCAGCGGACATGGCTCGCTTCGCCGTGGATAGCGCGCTCGTCTGGCTCCCCAACTTCATGAAGTACAACCCGCCGGAGAACCCGAACGTGGTGAAGGCATGGGTGAAGAACCTCGACCTACTCCCAGAGTGCAGCATGAAGAACGCCGTGACCGACGCCATGGGAAGCCTGCTTTCGACCATGCCGGACAGCTTCCAAGAACCGTTCGCGACAGCCTGTGGAACACCGTCAGCGACAAGCGACGTGCAGGGTGCGCCAGACGGTTTGCCCAACCGTTCGCCAAACCGTTCGCCGAAGCGTATGGCAAATCAGGAGCAGGAGCAGGAACAGGAACAGGAAAAAGCAGAAGAGCGGAGCTCGCGCAAAAGACGCACTCGCTCCTCGCTGCTGCCTGATCGCTTGCGCTCCAGGATTGAAGGCACACCCCTCGCTCCGCTCGGAGCCAACGGCGTCTCCGCAGCCTGGATCGCCTCGGTCGAGCAGACTGAACGCGAATACTCGTGGCTCGACGTGCCAGAGGAGCTCGCCGCTGCAGCACGATGGCTCGCCGCAAACCCAGACCGCGCGCCCAAGAACCTCCCAGCCTTCGTCACCAGATGGCTCAACCGCGTGATCAAGCGCGGACTGGAGAACGGCAGGCCAGCGGCTCGGGTCTTCGCTGCGAGGCCAGACTAGGGGGGGTCAGGCCGCGACGACCCGAATTTTGACCCCTTTCCAGCCTCGACTTTGGACTTCCAGGACCGCCGGCACAGATAGAGAATCTGGGGGTTCTCAGCGGAAACATTACACTAAAGGGCGACTTCCCCGCCGTGGGTCTGCTATGGGTCTTTGGAAGTGAAGCCTGACGCGAATCTTGGAGCGCGCCTCTCGCCTCGACAAACCCATGCCTATGCGCCGCTCAAGCGCGCCGTTCGGGTACTCGGTACGCGAGCGGTGGATCGAAGAACCAGAATCGGCAAGGCGCTCGACTCCTGGAGGAACGACCTGATCGCCGACTTGGGCGGTCTCGAGAGCATCTCGACACAGCGGCGAGCCCTGATCGACGAGGCGGTGATGACGAAGCTGATCTTGTCTAGTCTCAACGTGTGGATGCTCGAGCAACCGTCGCTCGTGTCGGGTCGCATGCGCGGCGCCCTGCCGGTGGTGCGCGACCGCAACGCGCTCGTGACGACGTTGAAGGGACTGCTCGAGGCGCTCGGTCTCGAGCGGCGAGCGAAGAAGGTGGCCACGCTCGAGGACGTCGCCGCCGAGTACGCCGAGAAGGCTGCGTCCGTAGCATCCGGCGAGGTCGAGGCATCCCAGGGCCATCCGGAGCCACCTACCCCGTCGGACGCCATCGCTAGCGGGCCCATTCCAGCAAAGAACGGCACTCCTGAGGCCGCCGCGGATGTCGATCCGCCCGATCTGTAGGGTTCGGTCCTCGTCGAGGTCGAGCCGCCTAAAGACACGTCATGTTAACGGTGATCGACGCCATCACCGACCGGCGTCTGTTCGGCGCGATGGCGGAGTTCCGGGATCTCGCGACGTGGTCCCGCTGGCTGGTGTACGTGAAGGCGACCTGCGGGCTACCGCTCGACGCCGCCGAGCTCGAGGTCTTCCGCCAGCATACGGGGCGGAGCGCGCCGCGTGCCGGGGGGTATCCCGAGTCGGTCGCGGTGGTCGGCGTGCAGTCGGGGAAGAGCTTCATCGCCGCGATGATCGCCGCTCTCTCGGCTGCAGTGACCGACCTTCGCGACGTGTGGGCAATTCTCGTAGCCAGGATGCTCGAGCCGCCATCCGGACGGTGTTCCGCTACGCCTCGCGGCCGTTCGAGGAAGTTCCGGCGCTCCAGCGCATGGTGGTGAACACGACCGCCGACACGATCTGGCTGCAGAACGGCGTGGCGCTCGCCGCCTATCCGTGTCGGCCTGCAAGCGTGCGAGGGTTACGTGCGGTAGTTGCGGTCTGCGACGAGCTCGCGTTCTTCACGGCGACGGACGGCAGGCCGACGGACGTCGAGATGCTGCGTGCTCTGCGCGGGCGTCTCGCGACCACGGGCGGGAAGCTGATCGTGCTCTCGTCGCCGTATGGTGCGAGCGGTGCGCTCTACGATCTCCACAAGCGACACTTTGGTCGGAACGATTCGTCGATCCTGATCTGGCAGGGCTCGGCGCCGGTGATGAATCCCCTGCTCAGCGCGGACTACATCGAGCGGATGCGCGAGAACGACCCCGAAGCAGCGGTGAGCGAGATCGACGGCGAGTTCCGTGCGTGGATCAGTACGTTCCTCGACCTCGATGCGATTGCGGCGTGCCTGGTCACGGGCCGTCGGGAGCTCGCGCCCGTCGCCCGCGCACGCTACGCGGCGCATGTGGACCCGTCGGGCGGCGGGAAAGACGCCTTCGCCCTGGCAATTGCACACCGCGATCACGAGCGGGTGATCGTCGACTGTCTTCGCGCGTGGCACTCGAAGAACCCGGAGGGAACGGTTGCGGAGTGTGCGGACCTCCTGCGCCGCTACGGCGTGGCGACCGTGCGCGGTGATCGCTACTCAGCGGAATGGGTGCGCGGAGGCGTTAGGAAGCGCGGGTCGCTAGCGGTGGAGGCACGATGGATCGGAGCGCGCTCTACCTGGAGCTCTTGCCGGTGATCAACAGCGGGGCGGTGGAGCTACTGGACGACGATCACCTGCTCCGCGAGCTTCGTGGCCTCGAACGACGGCGCGGTTCATCTGGCCGAGATCGTGTCGACCATAGGCAAGGCCAGCATGACGACCGTGCGACGTGCGTAGCTGGGGTGGTGGCGGAGATCGCGCGCCCGCGTCAGACGTGGAAGGCTTTCTGATGCGGGTCCCGCACCGTCACCGCCGTTTCGGGTCAACGAACTTGGACGGAGTCGATGCCTTGGAAGTGCGTATTGTCGAACGTCTCGCCGGTCAGCACTCCGATCGTGTCACCTTTTTGGAGGCCGGTCGCCTCTATTGCAAAGGAACAGACTTGATCGAGAAGGCCGTCACGATTTACGTCCTTGTTCTTTGGGTCTTCTCCCTATCGAGTGGGTAAAAGCTCGAGGTGAAACTTCTGGGAGCCGCTGTTTTCAAGGGCCTCCGCAGTTTTCGACGCGCGAAAAACTTGGCATGACGTCGCGATGGGAAAGCGTCGGCGGTTGGTGGACCTGTACCGCTTCCCCGGATTTCGTCCGAGGGCCGGGGTGCATGGTGTCTTCGGAGATTCCAGAGCCCGCGTCGTGCGCCTCGAGCGGCGGGGGAAAAAACGCTGTGTGGTGTGTGCGGTCGGATCTCGCGGGGAATCTACGACCGCAGACTTCGATCGGTGCGAGATCTGTCGTGCGGGGATACGCGGATCTACTTGGAGATGGAGATCCGCCGCGTGTGGTGTCGAGGCTGCGGCAAGGTGAAGCAGGAGACGCTTTCCTGGCTCGCCGACAACCCCTTCTACACCAAGCGCTTCGCGTTCTTCGTTGGCCGGCGCTGCCGGACCGCGACGATCCGCGACGTTGCTCGCGAGACGTACCTCGACTGGAAGACGGTCAAGGAGCTCGAGACGCAGTACATGCGCGAGCAACTCCGAAGGACAGGAACTCCCGCCCCGAAGGTGATCGGCATCGACGAGCTCTCGATCCGAAAGGGTCACACCTACCGCATCGTCGTCAGCGATTTGGTGCGCTGCCGACCGATCTGGTTTGGCGGCGAGGATCGTTCGGAGAAGAGTATGGACTCCTTCTACGAATGGCTGGGGGCCGCGAAAAGCAAGGGGATCCGGCTGGTCGTCATGGACATGTGGAAGCCGTTTCGCAACTCCACGCTCAAGCCGGGTCATGCCCCGCAGGCTTCCATCCTCTTCGACAAGTTCCACGTCATGCGTCACCTCGGTGAAGCCTTGGACAAGGTCCGCAAGACCGAGTACGCCCGGCTCGTCGGCAAGGACCGCCGCTTCATCAAGGGACAGAAATACACGCTGCTCTCGCACCGCGAGAATCTCACCCTCGACGGTCGCCGTGCGCTGAAAAAGCTGCTCACTGCCAACAAGCGACTCAACGCCGCCTATCTCCTCAAGGAGTCCTTCGGCCAACTCTGGGACTACCAGCGTGAGGCCTGGGCACGGCGTTTCTTCGAACACTGGAAGGCCGCCCTTCGGTGGCAGCGCCTGAAACCCTACGAGAAGTTCGCCAGCATGATCGAACGTCACTGGGATGGCATCGCCGCCTACTGTCGCCCCGAGAACAAAGTCTCCCTCGGCTTCGTCGAGGGGCTCAACAACAAGATCCGCGTAATTCAACGCCGTGCCTACGGTCTACGAGACGAGGAATACCTTCGGCTTAAGATTCTGACCTGCATGCTCCGGCAGATCTGAACGAAAACCATACAAAATCACCCACTCACTTTGGAGAAGAGCCTGTTCTTTTTCGCGCCGAGAGACGAGACTTTGTTCCTGCCCCGTCTCTCCGAATCGCAGTGATTGCGGATCGATGGTGGTCGCGTCGACTTCTGCGTCCGACAGGATTGCAACGGAAACGTTGCCATGGCTGTCCGCTTTGACCGTCTTCGACTTGATGTCGATGACGACGTTGGAAGCGGTCGCCAGGATGTCGTAGCTGACGTGTTGGATAACGCCAATGGGAGGGGATGGTGGGAGCTTGCAAGTTTTCACGCAGCGTGATCGTCGCGATCGCTTTCGCCACCAAGTTCTCGTGCACCGTCGGTTCGTCGTGGGTGAAGTCTCCAGTGAACGTGCCGGGGGCCACGATTGTTTCAGTCGGAGATGCACCCAAGGGTGGGGCGATGATTTCGCCGTCGATGATGATCGTCATTTCGGGTGAAGAACCCTGCCCAGTACCGACGGCATAGGAGATTCCGTCTAGGGTAGCGACCCCGCGCAAATCTTCATTGCTGGAAGAGAAATCGAGGCTGAGCGGCTCACCCGGAGGACAAGGGCATGCCGGGAGGCGACCGTTGGATGCAAATCCGTCGAACGTGAATCCTCGGTCGCCTACGAGATGCACCGGCCCGCCGAAACGCTCAGCAACCGGAAGATCGATCGTGCCACTGCTGAGGTTGATGGTGCCGCCGGATGCCGAGCCGAGGGAGACGACGAATACGAGAAGGTCGCGGAACGAACGAGTGAGAACCGAATCGAGGGTCACCTCCAGGAGGTCGTGGCGAGGTCATGTCTGCGGCAACGATTCAGCAATGGTCGTGCCCCGAGACGACGGCGGCGAAATTCGCGAGTGTTGTCGCGAGGTGCACTGAAATGTGCTCGCCAGACGAGAAGAGTCGAACTCGTACTTCTCGAAACTGGAAAGCGCCCCGCCCGATGGTGATTAGGCAAGAACCACTGCCCACGCCGCTCGTGCCACAGTCGGGGTGGCGGATTCAGCATCCGGTGAGCGTCCCGCACCGTCACCGTCGTGCGGGCGTCAACGGTAGCGTCGTACCGCGCGGCGGCTGGCGCAGTTGCGTAGCGACCAACTATTCGAGCCGTTGACGGTTCTGCCGCCGAGTAGCGTGGAGCCCGACTGTCCGGAGATGAACTTGCTCGCCGAGGCGATGCTCGGCGCGGTGGCGTTGGTGCGTGGGACTGGCGGGCGGCGACGGCCATGAGGTAGAGAGAGCCCGTGCTCCTCGATTGCTCCGCGTGTAAGACGGCGCAATCCATGGAGGCGACGAAGGTTGGGCGGTTCAGCGCCGCCCTCCGGTTCGTCGGCCTCATCGTCTGCAGCTACTCGACGCTCGCCTTCGTCGGGGCGCTGCTCCGCTGCTCGTCGTCCTGTTCGCCGACATACCCGCGCCGGCGCCGCCGGAGTTGGCGGGGAAATCGCCCGCCGAGGCGCTCGGGTACGGGATGGGGTGGTCGATCGGTTCGCGGCTCGCGAGCCCACCGCCTTCATCCTCTCGGGGCTGATCGGCACGCCGGCGATGATCGGCGGGCTGTTCGGATGGATGCTGGCGGGAACGAAGAAGGTCTACCGCTGCCGGCAGTGCGGGTTCGTCCTGGACCGCGCCTAAAGACTCGGCGGGCACGGGGTATGCCTGCCGCTAGCTCGGGCTCGATCCCGAGCGGACGCGTCGGGCGATCTTCTCGGGCGACTACTGAGAGCGCCGTCTGCGCGTTGCGGGCCGTAGACGCCCAAGACGGCTCTCGGTTGCGCTGCTGCGGGGCGATGCCTTCGGCTTTAGGCGTTCGCCGCCGGAAGCGCCGGAGTCCTCCAGCCTTCCTGATCGCGAATCTCGAGCATCTGCTCTGCTTTCAGGTTGCCGAAATTCCAACCTTTGGCGGCGCTGTATTCCTGCGCGAATCGCATCCGCGCGCTGAGCACCGCAATTTCCTGCTCGATCTCCATGCTGACCGCCTCCGCGGCTTTTGCCCAACGCGGCCAGCATATGCGTGCTTGGGTCGGTGGCTTTGTTCCAACGCGACAATCTGTTGTCCAAATGAGCCGACTTCTACAGCAAGCGACGATCAGGAGGTTTGTCGACCGTGAGCTTCAGCTCTGGCGTCGCACGTTGCGCCTGAGATTCGTCTCGCCACGGGGCATAAATCATTGCCCGCGCCACGCGCTCGTGAAAGGGTCGGTTGATGCGCGGTTTGAGGTTACACGTTGACTACGACTCCCGTGGCGGCCCCAACATTCCGGCGCTGCACCTATTCGCCAAGGTGATTCAGGACGCCGTTGACCTTGTGCAGGGCGTGCATCACGGAAACGTCACGCTCCCGACGAAGCGGGTCGATGTGGAAGCCGCACGCGCCTGGATACGCAACGGCAACATCGGCGTGCTCAGCTTCAACGCTTGTTGCGGCTGGCTCGGTTGGGACGCGAAGCACGTGAGGCGGGCGATCTTCTCGCCGCCGCGCGGCGCTTGATGACCTCCCACCACGCCGCCGCGCTCGCTTTGCTCGGGTGGTATCTGATGTTGCCCCCTGCGCCACCAAAGGAAGCCGAATCTGAAACTTGGTGGAAGGACTTCGCCCACATCATTCGCCCCGTTGGCCCTTTCTCCGGGTGGAAGATCCTTGAGAGTTTTCGACTCCGCGAGCGAGTGCGAGAAGAGCAGAGCAGTTACGTTCGAAATGCCAACCGACAAAGGTCCTGCCACCATAAGGCCTCGCGACGCGGAAGCGGCGAGTAAGCCGCCGCCGGCGGGAGCGTCGCCGACGCGTGCTATTTGCGTCGCCAGCGACGACCCGCGCCTCGCGAAGTAGCGTGACCTAGCGGCGACGTCGTCGTGAAGCGAGCGCCCGGCGCGCGTCGCGCGCCATGGTAGGGCTCTCACTCACCTTGGCGGATCGCTCTCGCTACGGGAAACTCCCTATTTCAGTGGCGATCCCGGTGATGCCAGAGTTGTTCGTGAAACTCCCATTCGAGCGGGGATGAAAAAGGTCAACTTCTCGTGCGAGCACAACCATTATTGGGTGCGGGTTTGCCAGTACGATGAGGCAGAGAAGCGCCCTCTGTTAGCCCCCGACTCACGGCGCTGCCCGTTGTGCGGAGCCGAGGGACGTATCGAGAGGGTTGAGCAGTACGAGCACGGGCCGGCCCCCTGACGAAGTAGCTAGGGCAACAAACCATTGCCAGCGGCCCGTGCTCGTGTCACGGTCGAGCGGATTGAGCCGTTGATGCGCGGGTTGCCACTACACGTCGATTTCGACCACCCCGACGACCTCAACCTACCGGCGTTGCACCTATACGCTGAGGTGATTCACGACGCCGTCGACCTCGTGCGAGGCGTGCGTCACGCAAGGGCCACGATACCCACTCGGCCGTGCGACGTGGCGGCCGCACGCGCTTGGATACGAGACGGCGACGTGGGCGTGCTTACGTTCGACGATGCGTGCGGCTGGCTCGGTTGGGACGCCGAGGTGCTGAGGCACGCAATCTTCTCGCCACCGCGTGCGGCTCCTGACGATCGCATCGGCTAGGGCGTCTCGCGGCCTTGTGCTAGCTCCGTGCGCCCCGCGTGGGGTAAGCGTTTCCCCTTACTTGCGGGCCATCGTCGGAGCGCGAAAGTCGTGGTTCCCGCACCCCACCCCCACGGCCCCGCGAGCGCGAGCGGCAATAGCCTCTCTTGCTCACGCTCCGGGGCCGCTCTTCCTCCCTAACCGACCTCGCAAACCCTTGCGGGGCGCGGTCGAGGCGCGAGGGCAATAAACCACTGCCCACGCCGCTCGTGCCACAGTCGGGTGGCGGATTCAGCATATCCGGTGCGCGTCCCGCACCGTCATCCTCCGGCAAAGGTCAACGAAGAGCGCATCGCTATCGCCGCACGGGCGTCAACAATGCCCACGGAGCGCGCTTAGTTGAGCCAGAAGATCAGCACTAGTAGCGGAGGGGCTATCCACAGGGCCATAATCCAGAAGCCCAAGCTCTCCGTCGTCAACACGATTGGCGGCGAGACCAATTGATGGCTCGTTGCCTTCACGAACCTCACCACGTTCATGTTGTTTTGATAAGCAGTAGTCGGAGTCCCTTCAATCGGGCTTACCCGTACGTCGCGATTACGAGCGTAATCCGGGACGGCCATATCGGGCTGCATCTCGGAGTCGGTTGAGAGCGGTGCAATCGCGATCGAGAGAAGTCCCAGACGATCGCGAAGGTGGCTGCGATGCGTGGGGCTCTCGAACTCACGCGCTCAGCGGTGGAGCGATTACCGCCACGCCCTTTGAGCCCTGGCATCGACTCGCCTACCCACCGGGGTGACGCCGAACAACAACGACATGTAGTAGCAGTCCGTCCGCCCGGTCTTGAAAACCGCGATCAGCTGTCCCGTCTGGTGCCTGGGAGTTACAATAAGTGTTGCACTGCCGTGCACGTTGCCGCCGCGCATGCCGCTCGACGCGGTCCCACTAGGCGACTCTGACCCTTACGCAGCCGTCCCCCGATAAGTGAACGTCATGACGCGTGGGCCGGGAAGTACTCGGTCGCGAGCTCCTTGATCTCGAAACCCGCGCCGCGAATGAGCTCGTCGATAGGGCGGTTCAGGTTGCAACCGCCCGCGACCGCCCGCCAGAACGGGTTGATCCGGCTCTGCCAGCGCTCGACTGCAGCGTTCGGAGATCGTCCGTGCTCGACGAAGAGAAGCTTCCCCGAGGACTTCAACATGCGCTTCATCTCGCGCAAAGCGTCCGTCGGTTTGGCCATCGGACAGAGACGCCACGTGACGACGACGGTGTCCATACTGTCGTCGCCGAACAGCAGGCTCTCCGCGGAGCACTCCAGAAGTTCGACTGGAAACGCTGCGCTGCCCGCTCGCGACCGCGCCATCCGCAAGAGTTCGCGCGACGGAGAGCCGCCTGACCGCCGGCCCGTAGATTGGAAGATTCAGGCCCGAGCCAAAATGCGATCTCGAGCACGTCTCTCGCGGCGCGAGGGTATCACTTTCGCGCGCTGCTCCGCCGTCTCCTCGTTCTTCATCACGAGGTCGATCAGCCGAGGGAGGACGAACTTCGTCGCGCATTCGCGCTACGTATCCCAAGCCTGCATCCCGGGGCGCACTACCGGGAGGCCTGCACGGACCCACCATTCCCCGTTCCGCCCTCGAGCACCTGCACGTCGAGAAAGCCGGCTCTCGGCAAGATGTCCTCCGCACGGACGGAGCGCTTCTCCATCCGCCAGACTGGAACGAGCAGGCGCGTGCGCCGACCACGAACATCCTAGAGATGGTTTGAAAGCTCATCGACCGGAATGTTGACGGCGCCCTCGAGGCGGCCGAGCGGGCCTTGAAGCTCGCCCGCGCTTCAGGCGTCGACGTCTGGTGCACACCCAGGCGGGCGCGACGACGGGAGGGACGGCAAGGTCTCGCGGTTCCCAAACGCTTCCCAAACGCTTCCCAAACGCGCGTCGGATGTGGTTCATTCAGGTGTGGGGGCTCACACCGCCCCGTGCCGCGGCGGCTTGATGCCATTCAAGGCGAAATTCCCGATGGCGTGATACTTCCAGCGCACGGGATCGTGCACGGTGTGCGCACGGGCATTGCGCCAATGGCGGTGCAGATTGTACTCGTCGAGCGTGGCGCGGGTGCCCGCGAGCTCGAACAGCTTGTTGGTCGCGAGGATCGAGACCTCGGTCGAGAGCGCCTTCACTTCGGCGACCGCGACCGAGGCCGCCGCCACCGTGTCCTCGTTCGGCTCGGCCGCGGCACGATCGATGACGCGGCCGGCGCGCTCGAGCATGGCGTCGCAAGCATGCACGCGCATCTGCAGATCGCCAACGATGGCGATGGTGAACATGTCGTCGTAACCATGATCCTGGCCGCTGTCGATCCAAGGCCGAGTGTAATTGCGTACGAAATGCACGGTATCGGCGAGTGCGGCCCGGGCGATGCCGGTATCGACCGCGGCATGCAGGATCTGTGCGACCGGGCCCATTGGCGTGGGGCGGTCGAACGCGGCCTGATGCAGGACGATGTCGGCAGGCTCGAGGAGCACGTTCTCGAACATCGCCGAGCCGCTCGCGGTCGTGCGCTGGCCCATGCAGGTCCAGTCGTCGATGACCGTCACGCCGGCCGCGCCGCGGCGCACGAACGCGATGACGAAGCGATTCTCGTCGTCGAACGCGACCACCGGTACCCAGTGCGCGAAGATCGCGCCAGTCGAGTAGTACTTGCGCCCGTTCAAACGATACTGGTCACCCTCGCGGGTGACGCGGGTCTTCAGATCCAGGATCGTGCGCGTGCCGACTTCGGTGAAGGCATTGCCGAAACGATCGCCGTTCAGCACGCACTCGAAGAAGAACTGCTTCTGCGCTTCGCTACCGTCGAGGCGCAGGGCTTCGACCATGTAATAGTGGTTCTGCGGGAGCTGACCGATGCAGGAATCAGCGGCCGAGATGATGGCCGTCACCTCCGCCAGCGTGGCGTAGGAGACGCCCGGACCATGGTAGGCACGCGGCACACTGATGCCCCATAGCCCGCTTTGCGAGAATTCGTCGATTTCGGCGAAAGGTAGGCGCCGTTCTCGATCGCGCTCGGCCGAGCCGGGCGCGAACTTTGCCGCGAGTTCGTACGCGATGGCGAGCGCCTCGGCATCGTCGCGGATGCGGTGGGCGGGCGTCGGTACGCGCGGCACCGGCGGCATTACCACGCCACGGCCGATCGATGCCGCCTGCGAATACTCGGTCTTGGTCATGCTCTCATTCCTGCTTCCGTCATTCGCGCTAACGCGGGCCACGGTCGCCGGCACGCCGCCGCCGGGTGCGGCAGCTGCATGCGTGCGGGACGGCCCGCAAACAATTTCTCGCGCAAGGTGCCGTCGCGATAGGCCTTCTGCATGCGCCCGCGTTTCTGCAGGACCGGCACCACGCCGTCGATGAATTCCTCGAACGAACCGGGCAGCGTGGCGTAGGCCAGATTGAAGCCGTCGACCCCGGCCGCGATCCACTCCTCCAGTTGATCGGCAATCTGCTCGGGCGCGCCAACCAGCACCGGCCCGGCGCCGCCGATGCCGACGTAGCGTGCGATGTCGCGCATGGTCCAGATGCGGCTCGGATCACCGGCGGTGAAACTGTGTAGGAACGTGCGCACCGCATTGGTCTCGATGTACGCGACCGGCTGGTCGGGTTCGTACTTGCTCAGGTCGATGCCGCTCCAGCCGCAGAGGAGCGCGAGCGCACCCTCGTAGCTGACCTGATCGTAGTATTCATCGTATTTCATGCGCGCTTCGGCCTCGGTGCTGCCGGTCACGACCTTCATGTACGCGAAGCAGCGTACGTCCTCGGGCTGGCGGCCCTGGCCGGCCATCTTCGTCCGGATCGCCTTGGCATAGTCGCCCGCCACCCTTGGATTGGAACCAATCACGAACACGCACTCGGCATGTGCCGACGCGAAATCGGTGCCGCGCGCCGAGCTCCCGGCCTGGAACAGGACCGGCGTGCGCTGCGGCGAGGGCTCGGCAATGTGGCAGCCATGCACCTTGTAGTAGGTGCCGTCGTGATCGATGTCGCGGACCCGGCTGGGTTCGGCGTAGATGCCGCGCCGCTTGTCGCGCAGCACCGCGTCGTCGGCCCAGCTGTCTTCCCACAGTCGGTAACACAGGTTGCAGTATTCGTCCGCCATCGCGTAGCGCACGTCGTGATCCGGCAGGCCGCCCATGCCATAGCTGCGGCCGGTACTTTCCAGATACGAGGTGACGATGTTCCACGCGATGCGGCCGCGGGTCAGGTGATCGAGCGTGGTGATGAGACGGGCGAAGGTGAACGGGTGGTACTGCAGGATCGAGCTGGTGAAGCCGAAACCGAGGTGCGCAGTCGCCGCCGCCATCGCCGGGATGAGCAGCATGGGATCGTTGACCGGCACCTGCGCCGCGTTTGCGACCGCGGCATCGCGATTGCCCCCGTAAACGTCGTAGGTGCCGATGACGTCAGCGAGGAAGACCGCGTCGAAGCAGCCGCGTTCGATTAGCTTCGCGAATGCGATCCATTGATTCAGATCGGTATAGTCGACCATGTGGTCGTCGCTGCGCACCCACAGCCCGGGCGACTGATGCACCACGCAGTTCATGTGGAACGCATTGAAGTAGATGCGCTGCTTCATCGCTCAATCCCTCCTGTTCCCGCGGACACGCGATCGATGGCCTGCCTCTGGCCGTCGACCTTTCGCCTTGACGGCCCCGATCTCCGTCGGCTGGCGAACACTTCGTCACCCTCGTCAAGTGCCGACGAGCCCAGCCACCGCGAGCGAGCGGTAGGTCGTGTACCCGCCCGACAGATTCGCCGCCTCGAGACCGTGCTGCCGGAGGAACCGAACCCCGTAGTAGGCGCGCTGTCCGACGCCGCAGCATAGGGCGAGCGGCCGGTCCCGCGGCACCTCCGCCCACCGCTCGCGCATCACCGAGAGGGGCAGGTTCAGCGCGCCCGGCACGTGGCCGGCGGCGAACTCGTCGGCCTCGCGCACGTCGATCACCTGCCAGTCGGAGAGGCGCGACCAATCTGCAAGGGGCATGTCGCCGTCCAGGAAATTGGTGGCGATCATTCCCGCGAGGTTCACGGGGTCCTTGGCGGCTCCGAACTGAGGTGCGTAGCACAGCTCCGCCTCGGCGAGGTCACGCACCGTGCCACCCATTTGGATGGCCGTCGCGATCACGTCGATTCGCTTCTCGACGCCCTCCAGCCCGGTCGCCTGCGCACCGAGCACCCGGCCTGACGCCACGTCGAAGAGGAGCTTCAATTGGATTGACTTGGCGCCGGGATAGTAGCCGGCGTGGTGGCCGGGGTGGAGGTAGACCTTGCCGAAGCCGCCCACACCCGCGCGCTGCAACCCCTTCTCGCTCGCGCCGGTCGAGGCCACGGTGAGCCCGAACACGCCCACGACGGCAGTCGCCTGCACGCCGCGAAACGAGACGTCGCGTCCCGCGATGGCGTCGGCGGCGACGCGCCCTTGACGGTTTGCGGGCCCGGCGAGCGGCAGCACCGTCTCTTGTCCGGTGACGAAGTCTGTGACCTCGACCGCGTCGCCGACGGCGAAGATGTGTCGATCGGTGGTCCGCATTTGTCGATCCACCGCGATGCCGCCTCGTGGCCCGAGCGGCAACCCCGCTGCGACGGCGAGCCCGGTCTCGGGCCGCACGCCGATCGCGAGGATGACGAGGCCCGCCGAATGCCGTGCGCGCGACTCAGTGCGCGCGACGATCGCATGACCTTGTGGCTCGAAGCCGGCGAGCCCGTCGCCGAGCGCCAGGGTCACCCCGCTCGCGCGCAGGTGCTCGTCCACCGCAACCGCCATCTCCGCGTCGAGTGGCGGCATCACCTGCGGCAGCTTCTCGAGCACCGTCACGGCGAGGCCGCGGCGCGCAAGGTTCTCCGCCATCTCGAGGCCGATGAACCCGCCGCCGATGACGAGCGCCCGCTCCGGCTTGCGCTCGTCGAGCCAGCCGCGGATGCGCCGGCTGTCGGGAATCGTGCGCACCGCGAAGATCCCGGGCAGGTCGATGCCCGGCATCGAGGGCCGGATCGGCGCCGCGCCGGGGGCGAGGACAAGCGTATCGTAGCGCTCGTCGCGCTCGGCGCCCGCTTCGAGATCGCGTACGCGGATCGTCTGCTTCGCGCGGTCGATGGCCAGCACGTCGTGGCGCGTATGAACAGCAATGTTGAAGCGATTCCGGAACAAGGCGCTCGACGCGACGAGCAGCTTGCCTTCCTCTGCGATCACGTTGCCGACGAAGTACGGCAGGCCGCAGTTGGCAAACGACACGTACGGCCCTCGATCGAAGACGGCGATCTCCGCTGCCTCGTTCAACCTACGCAGGCGCGCGGCGCACGACGCGCCACCCGCCACACCTCCGACGATCAGCACGCGTTCGGGCATGGGGCTGTTGTGACCCCAACGAGGCAGCGGGTCAAAGGGCGCATCGAATCTCGCGCTGAGCCCGGGCCGCGCCATAGCCCCGCGCCGCCGGATCCGAAGATGCCTTGCCCGCATTCGCCGCAGAACTTCACCCCCCAGGGTTCTCGAAGCCGCAACCGGGGCGCTTCACGATCGAAGCTCCTGCGCGATCCGCTCGGCGCGGAGCGGCGCGCCGATCTCGACGAACAGCCGATGCGCCTCGCGAAGCTCTCGCTCGCGGGCGGGTTCGTCGCCGGAAAGCCGAGCCAGATCGGCGCGCTCGATGTGGACGAAGGACTCGTAGCTCTTCGCGCCTGAACATCTGGAGCCAGGCGTCGGCTTCGGCGAGCGCAGCCTCGATTTCCCTGGTCGCCCGAGGCCCTGGGTCTCACGGCTGGATGAGGATTGCCCTGCTGAAACCTTCCGGACTAGGGTAGCGCGAGACGATCGCACGAGGGAGGATTACGATCGTGACCGAGTATGCAGGAATCATGACCGGGGAGCTTTCGGAGCGCACCCGGGACATCTTGACGAGGTATCGACGCATCGCGATGGTCGGTGTGTCCGGGAGCCCTACCCGCGCCAGCTACCGCGCGATGGTGCACATGTTGAGCAAGGGTTACGCCGTCTATCCGATCAATCCTCAGTACAAGGAGATACTCGGCGTACGCTGTTGCCGCTCTCTGCTCGAGCTCGATCAGCCGGTCGACATCGTCGATGTCTTCCGCAAGCCCGATACCGTGATGCCGCTGGTCGACGAGGCCAGGCAGATCGGGGCCAAGGTCTTCTGGCTGCAGATTGGCGTGATCAACGAGCAGGCCGCGCAGAAGGCGCGGGAATGCGGCATGGACGTGATCATGGACCGGTGCGTCAAGATCGAACACTGCCGCTTCTTCGGCAAGAAGGACTACGGCCTCGACGTCGTCGGTCTCAACACGGGCGTCCTTTCAGCGAACCGCCACGACACGCGTTTCCGCTTCGAATGAGCGCGGATCACCGCGCTCGTGAATCAGCCGCGACACGCACGGGGGAGCGACTCATGGCCGAGAAATTCGACTTTGGATTCAACACGTTGATGTTGCACGCCGGCCAGGTGCCAGATCCGACGACCGGCGCGCGTGCCATGCCGATCTATCAGACCACTTCCTACGTCTTCGAGGACACCGACCACGCTGCGCACCTGTTCGCCCTGAACAAGTTCGGCAACATCTATACGCGCATTTCCAACCCGACTACGAGCGCCTTCGAGGAGCGCATCGCAAGTCTGGAGGGCGGTGTCGGCGCGCTGGCCTGCGCTTCGGGCCAGGCAGCGCAGCTCACGGCCATCGCCACGCTGCTTCAGGCTGGCGACGAGATGGTGTCGTCGAACACGCTCTATGGCGGTACCTACAACCAGTTTTCGCTCACCTTCAAGCGTTTCGGCATCAAGGTTCATTTCGTCGACGCCTCCGATCCGGAGAGCTTTCGGCGCGCGATGACGCCGAAAACCAAGCTTCTCTACGGCGAGATCATCGGCAACCCGAAGGCCGACATCTTCGACGTCGAGGCAGTCGCCAAGATCGCTCACGAGCACAAGATCCCGCTCATGATCGACAATACCTTTGCGACACCCTACCTGTGCCGCCCCTTCGATCACGGCGCCGATCATCGTGGTGCACTCGGCGACCAAGTTCATCGGCGGTCACGGCACGAGCATCGGCGGCGTCATCGTCGACGGCGGCACCTTCCCGTGGGACAACGGCACGTTTCCCGAAATGGTCGAGCCCTCGCCCGGCTATCACGGAATGCGCTACTGGGAGACGTTCGGCAATTTCGCCTTCATTCTCAAGGCGCGCGTTGAGATCATGCGCGACCTCGGCGGCTGCATCAGCCCGTTCAATTCGTTCCTGTTCCTGCAGGGCCTCGAAACGTTGTCGATGCGCATGGATCGGCACGTGCAAAATGCGCAGGCCGTGGCCGAATGGCTCGACGCCCACCCCCTCGTGCCGTGGGTGAATTACGCCGGTTTGCCGTCCAGCCCGTACCACGAACGCTGCAGGAAATACCTGCCCAAGGGTCCGGGCGCGATCTTCACGTTCGGTATCAAGGGCGGCCGCGAAGCGGGCCGCAAGTTCATCGGTGCGCTCAAGCTCCATTCTCACCTTGCCAACGTCGGCGATGCCAAGAGTCTCGTCATTCATCCGGCGAGCACCACCCACCAGCAACTATCGGACGAGGAGCAGATCCAGGCGGGGATCAGCCCCGACATGATCCGCATCTCGGTCGGCCTCGAGGATCTGAACGACATATTGTGGGATCTCGACCAGGCCCTGAACGCCTCGCAGGCCTGACCAGTTGGATACCGCGATGCTCGCCGCTCGCCCTCGACGAGCGAATTCCCGCTCGACTAGCCCGCTGCGTGCAGGCGGCTCGGATTGCGCACCATCATCGAGTCGACCTGCTCAACACGCCGGGGGATTCGTCGACGTGCTTCGACGTAGCTCTCGGGGCGACAAAGTGGCCTAGGTCCTTCTGCATCACCTCGATGAACCGCTGGCAGTTCTGCGAGGCCGTCTGCGACCGCATGCGCGAGCGCTTGGAGGTCCGAGCCTCCCTCATGGCTAGGCGTTAAGAAAGATTTGCCGCCGCGCGGGGGGTCAGCCCGCCGCCAATCTCTCAGACTTCACGCGAGGCGGCGACATTGCGTGGGGCGGCCACGCCAGCGAGGACATCGCCCGAGAACTTCAAACTGACCTCGAACGCGGGCTCGACTCGAACGAGGTTGCGTGGCGGCTCGCCGAAGACGAGCCCGTACGAGATCCGTCGAGCGCCACGGATCGTGTTCGTCGCGTCACATTTTGTAACACGGAAGTTGAAATCTGAGCGTCACGCCGAGTTTCCCGGTGCCGCGGCGCGGGGCTTTCTCTCGGCATGCTTCATGCTCCGCCAGGCATTTGTGGAGGTGACCTCATGAGCCTTGATCGGCGAATTCTGCTCGCAACACTTGCCGCCGGCGCCCTCGCTGCCTGCGGGCCCTCCGTGGCCCCAGAGCTGGTGTCTTGGAGACCGCACGCGCCAGTGATCACGTCAGCCACCAACCCCGAGGCGCCTGCAGGTGCCCTCCTCGTCGAGACAGACACCGACCTCAAAGAGGTCGGCGATCAAACTTTCTACAGCGTTCGCCGCCCCTACAGAGTCTACTCTACGGACGGAACGCTCGTTCGGAGGGTCGCCAATCGCGGCGGAGGTTTCGGAGAGCAACCGGTCGTCGCCGAGCTGCCGCCGGGGCGCTATGTCGTCGCGACGATGTATGGGACCGTCTACCGCCGGCTCGACGTGGAGGTCGAGAACGGCAAAGAGACTCGGGTAAGCGAAGAAATGTTGCGCGACGCACCAGCCGTCTTCGCTCAAGCCACCACTCAGTAGGGGAGAACCGCGATGGAAGCCGTGCGCACGGATCTCGTGAACGTGAGCGGGGTCTTCGTCGACCAAGTTACGGACCTCGGAGTCTTCACCCACGTTGACGGCAAACCGGTCTTCATCCCGCTCTTTCTCATCGGTTACCCTCGCCCGTCTATGGAGCCCGGCGAGGTGGTGAGACTCTCGATCGCGCGCTGGTTCGCGCGCGAACAACACCTCGCCGGATAGCCGCGCCCGCGCCATCAGGAGCGGCGTCTTGCGGAGATTGCTCTTCGCGAGCCCGCTCTCGGCCTGCTTGTTTGGGCCTCCCGCCGGGACGAAGCGGTAGCGCTACCAGAAGCGGAGACCGTCGGCACGACACGGCGTCGGCGAGGAGCGGATACTCGTGCCGGACGACGATCGACGGACTCACGGCCTCGACAGTGCTCCCCCTGATTCGGCCGCCGCCGATCCCATCTATTCGCACAGATAAAGCTCGTTCATTGAGATTGAAACTGCCATGGATCCGAAACTGAGGGAGAACTCCGCTGCGCGCTTTCACCGGTGAGATTATGGACCGCGGAGTTGCAATTTGGACCCGATCGGACATGGCGGGGTCGAAATTGCGCGATCTCCCCGAGGCATGCTTCGTGCTTTCTAGGTCGTCGGCGTTCGACTCGCGGCTCGAGCCAATCGAAACGCCCAATCATGCCAAGCTTTTCTCTTCGCAATCCGCATACGATCATCGTCGGCGCGCTGATCACCGCGCTCCTCGGCGCTAATCGCCTTCAGCCGCATGCCGGTGGACGTCTTCCCGAACCTGAAGATTCCGGCGGTCGTGGTCGCGACCTTCTACTCCGGCATGCCGCCGACTCGAGATCGAGCGCGACATCACCACGCGCTTCGAGCGCTTCTTCACCCTGGGCAGCGACATCGAGCACATCGAATCGCGCTCGCTGCCCGGCGTGAGCATCATCAAGGTCTTCTTCCAGCCCGACGCCGAACGTCGACACCGCCGCCGCTTCGCTGGCCAACCTGGCGATGGCCGATCTGCGCCATCTGCCGCCCGGAACGCTGCCGCCGCTGGTGCTGAAGTCCGACGCCTCGTCGCTGCCGGTCACGCTGGTCACCGTGTCGGGCGAGGGCTTCACGGAGTCGCAGCTGCGCGACCAGGCGCAGTACAACGTCCGCAACCAGCTCGCGACGGTCGCCGGCGCCTCGGTGCCGCCGCCCTTCGGCGGCAAGTACCGCCAGATCATGGTCTACGCCGATCGCGAGGCGCTCGAGGCGCGCGGGCTGACGCTGATGGACGTCGTCCACGCGCTGAACGACTCGAACCTGATCATTCCGGCCGGCGACGCGAAGATCGGCGACACCGACTACTTCGTCGACACCAACAGCATGATCGAAGGACCCGGACGAGATCGACCACGTGCCGGTCAAGGTCGGCGACGGCGAGGCGCCGGTGCTGGTCGGCGACGTCGGCCACGCCGAGGACGCGGCCCAGATCCAGCAGAACGTCGTGCGCATCGACGGCCAGCGCTCGGTCTACGTCCCGGTGCTGAAGCAGGGGAGCGCCAACACGATCGCCGTCGTCGACGGCGTCCGTGACGCTCCTGCCGAAGATCTTCGGGCTGCCCGAACGGCATGAAGCTCGAAGCCATCTTCGACCAGTCGAGCTACATCCGTGACGCGATCGAGAGCCTGGAGCACGAGGCGGCGCTCGGCCGCGGTGCTCGCCTCGCTGGTGATCCTGCTCTTCCTCGGCAGCTTCAAGTCGACGTTCGCGATCTTTCTGTCGATCCCGCTGTCGATCCTCGCCGCCGCCTTCGGACTGTATCTTCGAACGGCTCGACGATCAACGTGATGACGCTCGGCGGCTTCGCGCTGGCGATCGGCCGGCTGGTCGACAACTCGGTCGTGGTGCTGGAGAACATCAACCGCCACCTCGCGCACGGCAAGAGCCCGCGAGCAGGCGGCGCGCGACGGCGCGGAGGAGGTGGCGCTCCCGGTGCTGGCCTCGACGATCACGACGGTCATCGTGTTCTTCCCGGTGCATGTTCCTCTTCGGCGTCGCCAAGTACCTGTTCGGCGCGCTCGTCGCTGGCGGTCGTGCTGTCGATGCTCGGCCTCGTACGTCGTGGCGATGACGGTCATTCCGATCTACTGCGCGCGCTTCCTGACGGCCGAGGAGGCGCGCGCCGAGGAGGAAGGGACCGGCCGGCGAGGCATGCTTCGCGCGCGTTCATCCGCGCGCTACGAGCGCTTCGCCGAACGCTACGAGCGGCTGGCTTCGACGTCGCGCTCGACCACAAGGCGGCGGTGATCGGCGGCGTCGCGCGTCGCTGTTCGTCGGCGTCCATGGCGGCTGTCCCGCAGCTCGGCACCGAGCTCTTCCCGCGCACGGACGCCGGGCAGTTCATCATCAACCTGCGGGCGCCGCTCGGCTCGCGCATCGAGGTCACCGAGGCGCTCACCGCGCAGGTGGAGAGGATCATCCGCGACGTCATCCCCCAGCGACGACCTCCAGCATGGTGGTGTCCAATCTCGGCCTCGCGCCCGGCTTCTCGGCGATCTACTCGCCGAACGCCGCGAGCGACTCGGGATTCGATCATGGTCAGCCTGAAGCCCGACCACGCGCGCTCGACGTGGGAGTACGTCGGCGCGCTGCGCGACGGCTTGCCGCAGCAGCGTGCCGCAGGTGCAGGCGTTCTTCCAGTCGGGCAGCATCATCGACGCGGTGCTCAACTTCGGGCTCGCCGCGCCGATCGACGTGCAGCTCAGCGGGCCCGACTACCGCCAGCTCTACGAGATCGCGCAGCGGGCGATCCAGCGCAGGATTCGATCGCTGCCCGAGGTGGCCGACACCTTCGTGCCGCAGGAGTCGGGCTACCCGACGCTCGACGTCAACGTCGACCGCGTGAAGGCGGCGCGGCTCGGCCTCAGCCAGCGCGACGTGGTGACGAACGTCATCACCGCGCTCACGTCGAACCAGATGATCGCGCCGTCGATCTGGATCGACCCGAAGAACGGCAACGACTACTTCCTCACGGTCCAGTACCCCGAGCACGACATCCAGCTCGCTCGAGACGCTTGCTGAACATCCCCGTGCGCGGCGACGCACGCGAGCGACGATCACGCCGACGCGCTGCTGCTGCGCAACGTCGCCCGATCTGCCCGCGAGGCCCAGCCGGCAGAAGCCGATCACTACAACATCCAGCGCGTCGTCGACGTGCTCGTCTCGCCGCGCGGCGACGACATGGGCGGCACGCAGGCGGCGATCCAGAAGGCGCCGTCGCGGGCTGGCGCTGCCGCAAGGACGTCACGGTCAGCTTTCGCGGCTCGGTGTCGGCGATGCAGGCGTCGTTCGCGAGCTTCGGCTTCGGTCTCGCCATGGCGGTGGTGCTGCTCTACCTGGTGATGGTGGCGCAGTTCCGCTCGTTTCTCGATCCCGTTCATCATCATGTTCGCCGTGCCGATGGGGCTGATCGGCGTGGTCGGTCATCGCTGCTCGCCACGGGCACGACGCTGAACATCGAGTCGTTCATGGGCATCATCGTCATGGTCGGCATCGTGGTGTCGAACTCGATCCTGCTCGTCGACTTCACCAACCAGCGCCGCCGCGAGGGAGCGCCGCTGCGCGCGGGCGGTCGTCGAGGCGTCGCGCATCCGCCTGCGGCCGATCCTGATGACGGCGCTCGCGACGGTCGTCGGCTTGCTGCCGATCGCGCTCAAGCTCGGCGAGGGCTCCGAGGCGTCGGCGCCGCTCGCGCGCGCCGCGGTCGGCGGCCTCACGGTGTCGACCGTGCTGACGCTGGTCCTGGTGCCGGCAGTCTACGAGCTGCTCTACGCGCGACGCGAGCGACGAGGCATGAGACGCACGATGGAAGCGCTCGCCTTGCTCTGTGGCGCTGCGCTGCTCGGCAGTGCTCGGCGGCTGCGCAGGAGCCGCGCGGACCCGGCGAGCGCGAGCCGGCGCCGCCGCCGGTCGCCGTCGTGCAGACCGCAGCGCGCGGACGTCGTGCGCGTCGATCACCCTGCCCGGCGACCTCGTCGGGTTCTACGAGGCGACCCTGTACGCCAAGGTGACCGGCTATCTCAAGCAGCATCGACGTCGACAAGGGCGATTCGGTCGACGCAAGGGACAGGTGCTTGCCGAGATCGAGGTGCCGGAGCTGCGAACAGAAGCTCAAGCGCGCGCGGGCGCAACCTCGAGATCCGTCGCGTGACCTACGAACGGCTCGAAGCGTGTCTGGAACACGCGACAAGCGTCTGGTCGCTCGCGAGGACGTCGACATCGCGGAGGGCAAGTTTCAGCAGGCAAAGGCCGAGGTCGGAGGAGCTCGAGGCGATGTTCAGCTACACGCACATCGTGGCGCCGTTCGACGGCGTGGTCACCGGCACGCTTCGTCGATCCCGGCGCGCTGATTCAGGCCAGCGGACGCGGCCAGCGTCGCGAGGGTAGCGCCGGCAAAGGGGTGCGCCGATGCCCGTGGTCAGCATGGCCGACATCAGCAAGCTGCGCGTCTACGTCTACGTGCCCGAGGAGGAGGCCAGCGCGATCCGCGCGGGGCATGCCGGCAACGCTGACGCTGCGCGAGTTTCCCGGGCGCGACGTTCACCGGCACGGTCGCGCGGTTCGCCAATTCGCTCGACCTCTCGACCCGCACGATGCTCACCGAGGTCGATCTCGACAATCCGAAGCACGAGCTCTACCCCGGCATGTACGCCGACGTGACGCTCGAGCTCGTCCGCCACGCGGGAGCATTGACGGTGCCGCCCACAGCCGTCGGTGCGGCTGGTCCATCTGCATACGTCTACATCGTGCATGACGGCCGCTTGAAAAAGACGCCCGTAGTCACGGGGCTTCGGGAGACCGATGTCGTGGAGATCGACTCGGGATTGTCCGGAGGCGAGAAGGTCGTGCGCAACCTCAGCCCCACTCTGTTCGGAGGGTGAGGCTGTCGATCCGGTCGAGCGAGCGTTGAGCGAAGGCTGAGGGAACATTTGGCACCGCTCGCCGACCGCTTGGCGCGCCGAACCCTGCTGGCGAGCTTGTTGACGATCGCGTGTCTCGCGTCGCGCCTCTACGCCGATATGGAACCCGTGTTGCCGCGGCGGCTCACGCTCGAGCAGGCTGTCGCGCTTGCCTTCGGAAACCATCCGGCGAGGCTCGCCGAGCAAGCGCGCGTCGCTGCGTCGCGCGAGGCGATCGGCGAAGCTCGTTCCGCCCTGCTACCGCAGGTGACGGGTACGGCGGAGTATCTTCGCTCCACGGACAATGGCATCGGCAAAACCGTATACTTCGGCGCGACTGGCGTGCCGCGCATGCCGAGCACGGGCGAGCACACGAACTCGCTCGCCGACACGTTCGACAACTACCTAGGCAGCATCTCGGCGTACCAGTATCTGTTCGATTTCGGCCGTCATCGGGGCGTCGTCGAGCAACGCAGCGCCGAAGCGGACGCCGAGAAGGCGCGCGCCCGGCTTGTCGATCTCGACCTCGTCTACGGGGTGTCCAAGGCGTACTACGACCTCGTCGCCGCGCACGAGATCGTTCAGGTCTTCGAAAAGGCGGTCGCGCAGCGCCGGGAGCATCTACATGACGCTGAGGTCAAGGCCAAGGCCGGCCTCAAGCCGGAGATCGACGTGTACACGGCGAAGTCAGAACTGGCGCGCGCGGAGTTGAATCTCGTCGATGCAAGAAACAGCGCGGCCACCGCCAAGGTCCGGCTCGACAATGCCATGGGCATCGGCATCGCCGCTCCGGACTACGAGCTCGCGGACACGCTGGTGCGCACGCCCCTCGCCGACGGACTAGACCCCTTTGTCGATACGGCGTTCTCGACGCGCCCCGATCTCCAGATGCTCGAGGACGACGCCCGTGCTGCGGGAGCGGAGATCAAGGAATACAAAAGCGACTACCTTCCGACCTTCGGTGCGACCACGGGATTCGACACGCGTGGTCAGGGAACCGATCCGACGCAAAACGGCTACGTCGGGTTGATCGTCGAGTGGCGGATCTTCAACGGCTTTCTCACCGACCACCAGGTGAGTGAGGCGAAGCTTCGGCTGGAAGAGATCCGCCATTCGATCGACGACCTCCGGCAACAGGTCTACCTCCAGGTGAAGAGCGCCTTCCTCGACTGGCATGCCGCGGATACGCGGATCGACAAGGCCGAGCAGACGCTCGCCGCGTCGCGCGCCGAGCTCGATCTCGCCGAGGAGCGGTACCGAACGGGACTCGGCAGCATTATCGAGCTGATCGACGCGCAGCGGCGCCACACGACCGACCGCGCCGCCGCGGTGCAGGCGCTCGCCGACTTCTCGACTGCGAAGGCGGCTCTCGCCCGCTCCGTGGGCGGCAAGCTGCCCGGGAGCTAGTCGCTAGGCGGCGCCGGGCTCCGCAAGCCAGCGTGCAAGCGTTTGCCGCGAGATGCCGAGCTTCTGAGCGGCGAGCGCCTTGTTGCCGCCGCAGAGCTCGACGACACGCGTGACGTACGCGAGGTCCAGCTCTTCGATCGTACAGATCGGGTCGAGCGTGGTCGGCAGCTCCGCGACGGCGGCGAGGGCCGCCCGTTCCACGCCGGCGAGCTCAGCAACACCGATCGTCGACGCTTCGGCAATCAATGCGGCGTTGGAGATGGCCGCACGCAGCTCGCGGACGTTCCCCGGCCAGCGGTGGCCGCGCAGCAGATCGATCGCTTCGGGCGTGAAACCTTCGAGGGGCTTGCGGTAGCGCCGCCCGAAGTCGTCGAGGAAGTGGCGTGCGAGCAGCACCACGTCGTCGGCACGATCGCGGAGGGCCGGCAGCTCCACCGTGATTCCTGCGAGCCTGTAGTAGAGGTCGCGGCGAAACAACGGCTCTCCCTCGAGCGCGCGGTGGGTCGCGGCGACCACGCGGCAATCGACGGTGAGAGTCTTCGTGCCGCCGACGCGGCGAAACTCGAAGTCTTCGACGAACTTCAAAAGCTTCGCCTGCGCCGCGGCCGGCAGGTCTCCGACCTCGTCTAGAAACAGCGTGCCGCCGTCGGCGAGCTCGACGAGCCCGCGCTTTTGCTCTCGGGCGTCGGAGAAGGCACCCCGTTCATGCCCGAACAGCTCGCTCTCGACGAGGTTTTCCGGGATCGCCGAGCAGTTGAGCTCGATGAAGGGGGCCGCGCTTCGCGGTGAGGAACGATGGAAGAGGTGTGCGGCCAACTGCTTCCCGGTGCCGGTCTCGCCTCGAATCAGTACGACGGGTACGGGTTGCCGGGCGGCCTTCTCGAGGAGATCCATGGCCGTCGCGCATCGACTCACTCGCGTAGACCATCTCCGGCTCACGCCGACGCGCGTCTTGGCCGGACAGGTACGCGACCTGGTGCTCGAGCGCATCGGTGCGCACGGCGTTGTTGACCGAAGCGATGACCTCTTCGAGGTCGAACGGCTTCTTGATGAAGTCGAACGCCCCGAGCCGGAGGGCGCGCGACGGCGCTCTCGACGTCACCGTGGGCGGTGATGACGATCGTTTTCAAGTCGGGAAATCTCGAGCGCGCGTGGCGCAAAACCTCGAACCCGGGAAGATCGCCGAGACGCAGGTCGAGGACCAGGCAATCGGGCGACTCGAGCGCCAAACAGTCGAGCGCCTCTCGACCGCTCGCGGCGAGCACGACGGAATAGCCGGCCTCTGTGAGCGCCAGCTCGAGCGAGCGGCGAATCAGCTCCTCGTCGTCGACGATCAGGACGGTTCGGCGCAACCGGCATCCCTTTCCGGAAGAAGCACTCGGAACTCGCTCCCCGACCCCGTCGAACGAGATCGCTTCGATCTGTCCGCCGTGCTCACGAGCGATGTTCCGGCTGATCGCTAGGCCAAGGCCGTTGCCGCGCGGCTTGGTCGTGTAGAAGGGGTGGAACAGGCGATCGCGGTCGACCTTGCCGAGACCTCCGCCGTGGTCGCGGACAGAGAAGCAGATCTGCCCATTCTCCACCTTGGTGCCGAGCTCGACCGAGCTGCCGGGCGGGGAGGCCTCGCATCCGTTGACCAGTAGGTTGACGAGCACCTGCTCGACGAGATCCGGATCCATGACCCATTCGCAGCTCGGCTGTGGGCCGACGATCTCGATTCGCCGATCGCACGCCCCGGGAGCAAGCCGGGCTGCCGCGACTGCGCGCTCAATGATCTGCGTCACCGGTGTCCGGCGCATGTTCGGCTCGAGCGGACGTGCGTAACGGACCAGGCGACGCACGATCTCTTCGACACGCGTCAGTTGTCGCTCGACGTTCGCCAACTCGGCGACGAGCTTGTCGGCGGGAAGCGAGGTGCGGCGGAGGGCCTGCAGCATCGCCTTCACGCCAGCAACGGGATTCAGGGTCTCATGAGCGATCTCGGAGGCAATCTCGCCGAGCTCCGAAAGCTTCTCTGCTTGCTGGAGGGCGCGCTCCTGGTGCCGTACACGGTCGAGAAGCGATCCCACGTGGCGCTCGAGGGTGCCGATCTCATCGCCGTCGAATTCCACCCGGTCGACGGCTCCGGAGGCACCGAGGCGCAGCACGAGACGAACGATCGGCCGCGCGGCGTGGCGCGTCAGGATGAACCCGAGAACGAGGGAGCAAAGACCGCCGATCGCGGTCGTCCAGAAGACGAGTCGCCGCGCCCCGTCGACCGTCGCCTCGGCGCGGTGCTGCCGATCGCGCATGTCGTGCTCGGTGCTCTGGAACAGCGTCTCGCTGTCCGCGAGCAGTCGTTCCACCGCGGCCTCTAGTCGCTTGAACGCGAGGCGGGCTTCATCAGTTCGGCCCGCCTGTTGAAGCGTTCCAATCGCAGCCGCCTCCGCCGCGAAGGAGTGATACGAAGCGCGCATCTGCTCGAGGAGCTCACGCTCTTTCGGGCTGTGCGCGAACTCCTCCATCTCGGCGAGCCAGGATTCGAAGGAGCTCGGCTGTGGCTCGAAAACGGTTCGCGCATTGGACTCACCGAGAAGGAGCTTCTGCTCGGAAGTCGCTCCGTTCGCGCAGGAGGCGGTTGATCTCTCCATGAGCTGCATGCCCTCGACGCTCCGTCGTGACAGTCGCTCGGCGGCATCCTCCACGGCGGAAAAGGAGCGCTCGCTCCACCAGGCCGATAGCAGCACCGCGGCGAGCACCACGGTGTAGGCGAGCATCAGACGCCCGACGAGGCTCGGTCTCATTCGTCTCCTAGAAGCTATGCCTGCGTTCTCTGCGTCGCAAGACGCCCGATCGAGCGCGGTCAGCCGCCAATCGGGGGCTGGACATGTCTCCGACGCCCGCACGATCGGCTTGCAGACACGCCCAGGGCGGACTGCGTCTCGGGGGCTTTCGGAGAGGAAAACGCAAAACTCGAAGGACCGCTTCATCGGCGCGCCACGGAGGCCACCTACTTGCCGGCCCCCGCTCGCTCTCCACGCGATGCATCGCAATTTCCGTGCACGCGCCTCTCCTCGGAAAACCGCCGCCTGCGCGCTCACGAGAGTAAAATTCTGGACCTTCGAGTTGCATTCTGGACTTCACAGCACGGCCATCTCCAGCATTTTCCGAGCATTCTCGAGGGCATGCTTTCTGCTCTTCCCAACCGCAAGGAGCGCTGCTGCGGTGAGCATTGGCCAAGGAATCGTACCCTGCACCCTATTGGCCTTGACGGCCCTCGTCGCAGCATGCGGCCCGAACGTGCCGCCACAGGCGGTCTCGTGGCGCCAGAACGAACCGAACGAACAGATCATCACCCCTGAGTCGACCGCATCGGCCCCCGTAGGGGCACTCGTCGTGGAAACCGACACGGACCTCGTCGAGAACGAAGGGCAAACCTACTACAACGTTCGGCGCCCCTACGAGGTCTATTCCGAAGACGGTCATTTTTTTCGCTACGTGAACAATGAGGGAGCGCGAAGTGGCGAAGAGCCCGTCGCCTTCGAGCTCCCGCCGGGACGCTACGTCGTCGCGTCCACGATGGGTACCGTCTATCGGCGCGTAGAAGTGATCGTGCGTTAACGGACTGGTCACGCGCGTGACCGAGGACGTGTTGCGACAAGCGCCGGCGGTCTTCGCAAAGGTTGGAAGTCGTTGAGTTGGTGTTAGATCGCCTCCCCGCGCGAGGAGTCGGCGTCGATATGTGCCGGCTCCTCGCGCCCCGCCAGACACCGGATATGCGGCCAATGACGACAGTGTGGATACGCGCGCTGATTGCACAACGAGCGCTATCAATATGTCGAGCATTCACGCGCGACATAGACGGATATGTGTGTCCGTCCTCATAACAGTGTCGGTCCCTCGGGTTGTCCGTTAATGCCTAGTGCACTGTGTATCAGTGTCGGGTGAATGCAGACAGGAGGGCAGTGTAATGAAGCGGAGATGGCTTGCGGCGGCATTCGCCTTGTCATTGTCGTTGCACAGCAAAGCGGCGCTCGGGAGCGACGTCGACGATCTGATGGATCTACTAGTGAAAAAGGAGTGATCAGTCGAGACGACCTGGAGCGTCTACGCAAAGAGCAGAAGGAGCACCAAGCTCAGGGCTCGCCCTCGACTGAGGCAACGACGGCGGCGGCCCAACAGCAGCAACCACCCCCGAGCGGTCTCAACGAGCAGGTTCTCGTCGCCAAGGGGGGGCACGTCAAGTTCGGGGGCGTGGACTTGACGGTGGGTGGGTTCATCGAGGCCGCGGGGATCTATCGAACGCGCAACGAGGTCGCAGACGTGGGCTCGGACTACAATCAGGGCATTCCCTTCAAGAACTCCGCCCTGTACCACGAGGACGAGGTGCGAGTTTCTGCGCGCCAGAGCCGCTTGTCGCTTCTCGCGACGGGCGACGTGTCGCCATTGACTCACTTGGCTGCGTACTACGAGATGGATTTCTTGTCGTCCGGCACGAACTCGAACTCTCGCGAGAGCAACAGCTACACGCCGCGGATCCGTCAGGCGTACGCGACCCTCGACAGGAACGACTGCTGGGGCTTTCATTTGCTCGTCGGGCAGTCTTGGAGCTTGTTGACGACGAACACACAGGGGATCGAGCCGCGCAAGGAGCAGATTCCATTGACGATCGATGCGCAGTACGTCGAAGGGTTCAACTGGACGCGCAATCCGCAATTTCGGATCGTGAAAGATCTCATGAAGGGTTTGTGGCTCGGTGTGTCGGTCGAGAGCCCGGAAGCGGTGACGTCTCCGGTGATTCCGCCGAGCGGCACGAACGCCACGAACCCGGGCAATTCGGCTGGGTTGCTGAATAACGCCACGAGCTACTCGGTCAACGAGCTGCCGGACTTCGTCAGCAAGGTCGCCTTCGAGCCAGGCTGGGGCCACTACGAGCTCAAGGGCCTCGTGCGACAGTTCACGGCACGCTCGAATGGATCCAATCATCACGATTGGGGATACGGGATCGGCGGTGCCGGGGCGGTGCCCATCGTCCCGAACCTCTTGGAAGTTCAAGCGAGCGGTCTTTACGGTCCGGGAATAGGCCGCTACGGCTCGGGACAGCTTCCCGACTTCGCGTACGACGACAACAACAATCCGGAGGCGATCACGGAAGCGGACGTTCTCGCCGGTCTTGTTGCTCATCCGTGGACGGGTAATGACACATACGTCTACTTCGGCTACGAGCACGCCGATCGCACGGGCGCGAACAGTGTCTCTGGGTACGGGGCGCCCATTCTGGACAACACGGGTTGCTTCTTCGAGGGCGGTGCTTGCACGGTGACCGCGCCAGTGCCCGCGTCGACGACCGCGCCGATCACAGCCGCGAAGCCGCCGATCGGGGCCGAGACCGAGCAACTGATGCAAATTACCGGAGGCTTCTGGCAGGACATCTACAAGGGCAGCTACGGCCGCTTCGTGTTCGGCTTTCAAGGAGGTGAGATTTGGCGAGACGCCTTCCGCGGTGTCGGCGGAGCGCCCAAGACCAACATCGGGATCTTCATGACCTCGTTTCGCTACTACCCGTTCTCTTGATCCGGAAAGTTGCGCCGGGTCGATCGATGGAGGGTTCGCATGGGCAGTCGCGTAGTCGCGTGTTGGATCGTTGTTGTCATTGCGTTCGGTGTCGGGCGAGCGCGAGCGGATTTTCCTGCCGGTGTTCGTGCCTATGAGCGCAGAGACTACGGTGCGGCGCTCGCGCAATGGCAATCAGCCGCGGACGAAGGCGATGTCAGGGCCGCGGATGCTCTCGGGTATCTCTACCACTCGGGACGCGGCGTGACGCGAAGCGAGCCACTGGCGGCACATTGGTTCCGCAAGGCGGCGGACAAGGGACTAGCGGTTGCCCAAACGCACCTGGCCTATGCTTACGAGCACGGCCTTGGCGTCCCCGAAGACCACGCCGAGGCCGCTCGGTGGCTTGCGCGCGCCGCTAGCCAAGGCTTCGCAGAAGCCGAAGACGATTTCGGCAAGCTGTACTACATCGGGAACGGCGTGCCGCGTGACCTCAAGCAGGCCGAGAGCTGGTTCGACAAGGCCGCGGCACAAGGTTTCCCGGAGGCGCAATGCGATCTCGGCGTCCTCCGTCTACAAACCAGCAGTGGGAGCACGGACGAATCGCAAGCGGCAGATTGGATTGCAAAGGCCGCGCGGCAGGGTGTTCCGCGCGCCGAGAATATTCTCGGATTCCTCTACATTCAGGGCAGAGGAGTCGCGCAGAGCGACGGCGAGGCCGCGAGATGGTTTCACGAGGCTGCCGATGGCGGCGACGTGCATGCTCAGTTCAATCTCGGGAGGATGTACCGACAGGGAAGGGGCATGGTGCGCGATGACATCAGGGCTTACAAATGGTTCGATCTCACGGCGCGAGCGGGGAATCCCGAAGCCGTGATGGCGCTAGCCGACGTCGCCCGCGACATGACGCCGGAGCAGATCGGCGAGGCCCAGCACCGTGTCGAAACGTGGCAGGCTACCGAAGCCAAGTCGCGGCCGACGGACTTTGGCCGGCTTGAGGAGCTTTGAGCAGGATCTTCCCCACCTGCCGCACGTGAGCTTTTCTGCTTCTCGTCCACGCGCAACTCACCTTGTCCGAAGAATTGGACGTCTTCGCGACCCGTTTCTCGACCAGCCAAACCGAATCGGAGATCAACGCGAACGTCACTGACCCGGTGAGTCTCACCTTGTCGCTGAAGCTTCAAGACACTCGTTCCTTCCTCGACGGCGACGGGCACGCGGATCGAGGTCGTAACGCCTTGACCTTCCAACCGACCATGCCTGTGCTTTTGACCTGGCGCCTGGAAATTCACTGCCCGTCCGAAGCTCACCTTACTCGACGACAAGCCCTGCACCGACGCGAACGGACAGTTGGCGCTCACTACCGGATTCGGTGATACGCTCCTGGACATCGCGTTCTCGCCGCTCGCGGATCTCTGGCTTCTCGCCCTCGGCCCGACCTTCGTGTTCCCGACGGTCAATCGTGATCAGACTGGACAGGGCAAGTGGCAGGTGGGGCCCGCCGAAGTCGTCGGCTACCGAACGAAGGCATGGGCAGCCATTCTCATCGAGCAGTAGTGGTGGTCGTTCGCGGGCGCGTCGAATCGCTCGTCGGTGAGCGGGATGAACCTTCAATACATCGCCAGCTATTTTCTGCCCAACGGCTGGAGCATCGGTACCTCGCCCACCATCAAGATCGATTGGCAGGCTGCGCCGGGCGACCGGGGCACGTTGCCGGTCGGTCTCGCGGTCGGGAAGGTGGTTAAGATTGCTGGCGCGCTTCCGGTCAAGCTGGAGATCGAGGCTCAATACATGCCGGTAACCCCCACTCGAACTGCGAGAAGTTCAGCGTTCAGTTCACGGTAACCCCGGTCGTCCCGCCCCTATGGACAAAATTCTGTTCGGCGCGCAACGCTAGCAGTGTGCTTTAAACTTCGTCGCCGAGGAGAAATTTGAAATGAGCTTTGCTCGGATCCTGGTTGCGGTCGACGGAAGCGTAACGTCCGAACACGCACTAGACGTAGCGATAGACCTCGTCCGGCGTCTCCACGCAGAACTCAGCATCGTGCATGTCGTAGACCCCGGCAGAGCGACGGACCCCGAAGGGGGCTTGTTGGCGGCCGAGGTGCTCGAAAACCGCCGTCGCGAAGGCATTGCCATCCTGAGCCGCATCCTTCAGCACGCCGCCGAGTCCGTGTCGGCCACGGATTTCCTCCGCGAGGGGAATCCCGCTGAGGAGATACTGGCCACGGCGCAGAGCTGGAAAGCGGACTTGATCGTCGTCGCTTCGCATGGTCGCTCCGGTCTCGCACGGGTCTTTATGGGAAGCGTAGCCGAGCAAGTGGTGCGGCATGCCGTCGTCCCGGTCTTAGTTGTTCGGGGCGCGAAGGAGATCAAAGCCTAGGCCAACGTTAGCTCTGATCGACCTCGGTCGTTTCTCGAAGGGATGTGCGCAGGGATCTCGAGACCTTTGAAATCCTCACCTGGGTAGCGGAAGGGCCGCCAAGACACTCGTGGCCGAAAGCTAGTAACGGCCGTTCGCAGACGCTCACGAGCCAATGCCTCTCCCACTGACCGCCCGTATCTTACGGCAAAGGCACTGAACCGAATGACGTCGAACTCAAAACGGTCTCTGGCGAAAGCGCTTACGTACCGGGGGTTCATCGTGCTCTTGGACTTCCTGTGTATCTACCTGATGACGGGAAAGACGAAGATCGCAATCGGATTCATGCTCGCGAGCAATGTCTACACGACCGCCGCCTACTTCGGGCACGAACGGCTGTGGGCTCACATTCAGTGGGGACGCAATTCGACGTGACGACCTTCCAAGAGATCACCGTCTGCAATGGAACAAAACCCCGACGCTGGCCGAAACGACGAGGGTGCTCCATGGTGCTACTGCCGTCTCGTCTGGTGGTACGGCGACGGCGTGAGCGGGCGGTGGGAGCGGCGCGATGGGGAGCCGGCGTGCGTCGTGTGCGTACGCCCTATTCTTCTCGGGCTTCGAGTTCCGCGATCACAGCTCTGGTGAGTTCGGCGACGCTGCGGAAGCTCTGCCAGGCCAGCTCGCTCGATGGGTGGTATGTCCACCCACGGTCGAAACGGACCGAGCTGACGTGAAGGCTCCCGTTCGTCCACTGCACGGGCCAGAAGTAGGCCCCGAACTGCTCTAGCCGGATGATGTCGAGCGCCGTCGCGTCCCCGAAGTTCGTCGCTGGTTACCTGCATCCGCCACACCTCCTCATGCTGCGAGGGGTACCGATGGACGCGGGGCGTGTCCAGCAGAAATGCCCCCCCGAGACGGTAGGCGACTACCTACCCGGCCTCCAGACCCATGTCAGACCCACGCCGTCTGACCCAACCTCAAAACCCTCAATAACCCAGCGCGCCCGGAGGGATTCGAACCCCCAACCCTCAGATCCGAAGTCTGATGCTCTGATCCGTTGAGCTACGGGCGCGGATCGCCGATTGTGCACTTCTCTCGCGGAGATACAACGGCCCTCACGCACTCTCGGATTTCGGCGTTTAGGTCGGTGTTGTGGATAGCGTTGTGGAATATTTCGCGATTCGCTCGACGGCCTCAGCTTTGTGGCTCGGGGAAAGGTGGGCGTACCGCTGGACCATCGAGATCGTCTTCGCAGATCGCACAGACCAACTCGTCCTCGGCAAGGAGCCACTCCCGCCTCGCCTCACCCTTGTTGAATCCCACTCTCACCCTCCGTCCCAGTCGCAAGAAGGGCAGTGAATCGGCGACGCTCGAGCTTCGGAAGAACCGGCACGGGCCAGAGGACTGCATCGCGCTTCGATTCGACCGCAACACTCTGCGGCTTCGCGAGGAAGAGCGGTCGTGAGCTCGAACCCACAGGAGATTGCGTGGCGATCGTGATCTCACGAGGGCGCTGGTGTGGGCGTAGGGGTGGCCTCGAAACAAGTTTTGAATTCGCAGACCTCTCCAGCGTGGCAATCGGCAGCGCTGTTACAGGACCGAAGGTCGACACCGCAAAGCGGGTCGTCGCCGCAAACATCCCGTCCGCCCGAGCCGCACGCCGCCAGCCAGAGTATGAGGCCGCACGCTGTGCCAAGGCCGATTCGCCAGGATCTCGATCCGTTCATGGCTCTGCCCTCTCGGCGATTCGAATGCACTGTCCCGGTCAAGCAGGACCGAGCGTAGGGCTAAGAAACGCTCGCCAAAAGCGACAGGGTGTGACGCGCGAGGAATGTCGCTCTTTGTCGTGTCGTTCGAGAGGCGGCGTTCGCGGTCGTGACAAACAGCGAATCGTCCGGCCTGTACCTACTGCCGCAGCTCCAAGAAGATCGCCATCAGAATTCCCACGGCGATCCAAAGAACCGCGCGAATGGCCATCGCTCTCTTCGGATCGTTGGGCTCGAAGAAGGCGCTGATGACACGCATTCCGAGAACAGCCAGGCCGATTATCGCCGCCATGGCGACGACTCCGAGGCCGAAATGTGCCGCGTCGGGCATGCGTCCCTATCCCCCGAAGCTGGTCGAGGGCGCAAGGTGAACGGAACACGACCTCGAGCATTGGCTTCGACGTCTCCAAAAGTGATGATCGCCCCAGACTATGCTACGGATTTGAAAGCCGTGGACCCGAGCCGGCGAACGGTCGCAACCCTTCGGCTCGAGCTCGCGGTCACCCAAGCCGAAACTGCGCTGGCGGATATTCGGGCGGGGCGTGTCGGTAGGGGGCGGGGCGGCCGAGAGCTCCGCGGGTAGGGGTAAGCGATGCCGAGCCGAGAGGAGACCGAGACGGTCATGACGTGGACGGCAGCCGACGAGAAGGCGACGGTCTACACGCTCATGCCGAAGATCGCCCGGCTCTGGCCGGCGCGCCGGGCGTGAGGAGATCCGGAGGGACGAGGGCGTGAGGGAGGGCCGCAAGCAGGCATGGAGCTTCCTGGTCGACCCGGAGTGCGTCGTCATCCGGCGACCTGTGAAGCGGAGCCTTACTCAATTGCAGCGCGAGGCCCTTCGAGAACGTGCCCGCGGCCTTCAAAATCGACGACGAGACACCGTGCCCGGAGACCCTGACACGGGCGGGGCGGCCTCTATCCTTACCCTCTCGCCTCAGGAGGGCAGCTCGGCGAGATCTTGAAGAGGAACTGAGGCCGTGGATTGCGGCGGAAAAACGCGTCTTTCAAATCGTGCTCCCGGAACTGCTGCCCGACATGAATCAAGCCGCCGAGGATGGCGGCGAGGGTGAGCGTGTTGACGAGCTCTTCGTTCGCTTCAGTCATTGATCGTCTCCCCCCTGGTCGAGGCGAACCATCGCGCCGCGGGGCTTCGTCGCGTCAACGAAGGTCGCGTGAGCCTAGAGTTTTTTCTTAACCACGTCGTCAATGGCGCGGTTCGCTTGTTCGAGAGTCCTGATCGCCTTTTTCAGCGCCCCGAGCAGCTTTGGTCTGTCGCTCGACGGGAGCTCTCTCTTAGCGAGTTCCTCAACGACGAGCGATTTGTGTTCCTCGACCTTTTGGAGTCGCTGGTGGACTCGCAACGCCATGCCGATGGCTTGGAGGCCTTCCGCCGAGAGCTTCGATGCACGGCGCGCTCGGCGGAGCCAGCCCTCCATAGCCCGCAGGCCGTCTCTCACTCCCTCGTTCAGCTCACGGATCTTGGCGAACGCCTCGTGAACGTCGTCTTCACTAGACACCGGCGAGTCGCTCCTGGGCGCAACGAAGGTAGGCCTGCGCCGATCCGATGGCAACCGAAGAGCGACGGTGTGAATAGAGCGACCCCAGGGCTCCGCGGGAAGGAAGGTTTCGCAGAATGGTCTCTCCACCCCCTGGGCCGCGCGCGGTTCGTCCGGCTTTCGATGGTGGTGACCTGTCAATGAAAAAGGGACGGCCCAGGGTTCCGTGGGGGGTATCCAATTGGTGGAAGAAAATCCCGCGGACAGTTCCGAAGGGAGGAAGGGAACCTTACCCTGGGGCCGCTCAAGCAGCATCCGCCGGCTCATCCTTCACGCTCAATCAGGGATTACCCCGACCTTCGCGTCGCTCGCGCGGTCGCGAGCGACGCCGTGACGTCAGCGGACGAGGAGCCTACCGGCCGTCACCTCGTTCCCGTAGAGGAGAAACGCGCTTTCGGGAGCTGGGCGCTCGCAAGGCTGCGCTCCATGCGCCAAGGCGAGCGTGTGGAACGCGGCAACAGCGCCCGGAGAGAGATAGAAGTACCTGCCACCTTCGGAATCGTCCACGCCGAATATGGCGACCGTACTCAGGTCTACGTTTACTCCGAGCTCTTCGGTCGCCGGCAACAGGCTGTCCATGAAGAAGCGACCCATGGCCCCCGATGCGAGTTCATCCTTCGGAAGCCTGATTCGATGCCACTGATGGTCGGAGGTCATCCTGCCTTCTAGCAGGGCTCAACTTTGGCTCACGGTCCATCAGGGATTGCCCTGATCTTCGCTTCGCTCGCGCGGTCGGGGGGCGGGGTCCGCTATGCTAGGACAGCAAGCTGTCCCACGCGCCCTGATGGCCGACGACGAGGCTCGTCGCCCGCTCCTTCGGCGGTTTGGTTGCAGGCTGTCCAGCATAAGCTGCGATTACGCTCGCGCACGGGTAGACCGACGCCGGAGAGAAGTAGATCTCAAGGGACGGGTCGGGATCGTCACCCAGGGGGGGACGTGAAAAGAGGGCGACATCCTGGGGCGCGCCGATCGCGTAGAAGACTATCCCGAAGTCGCGTTGCAGTTGGATGTGGCGCCCGTTCGCGACGTCTGCGGCCGACATTTTCACGACTCGCCAATCGCTCATTCCGCCCCCCACTCAGGCGGCTGCCCCTAGTTATCCGAGCAGCTTTCACTCTATCGCGAAAGGGCGGTGGAGTCTCGTGCTGCGAACGTTCGCGCGGTCGGGGCGGGGCTGGTAGGGTCTGCGCCGTTGTCTATCCCGTGAGTTGAAAACTGCATTTGCAAGTTTCAAGCTGGAGGTGCTAGGGTGTCGCCGCACGGTGGAGCTCGAAAGGGAGCAGGCAGGAAGAAGATGGCGCGGCAGACAGAGAATTTCACGCTCAGACTCGACGCTGACCTACTTCGCGCGGCGCGTGCGGCGGCCGAGCAGCAAGGCGTCAAGCTGACCCACGTCGTCCAAACCGCCTTCGCCAAACTGGTCTTCTCGAGGTCCCCCGATCGCCGGCGACCGCGGCCGCGCCGACCGAAGTCGAGTCGCTCCTGAAATAGTCCGCGAGCAGGCAATGAGGGACAACAAAAAACTTCAACTCGAGGAACGGCGATTCGACGCAGACTCCGAGACGCTCGGAGAATGGGAGTTTGCCCGCGAGTTTCCCAAGCTTGCGCTAGCATGCCTCGAGAACGAGGAGATGGAGAAGGCGCTCGAGGTCGACGCGCCTCAGGTCACGCACGGTCGACGATTCTCCGCACCGGCCCCGACGGGCTTACGCGCGTCATCACGCGCAGCTCGTGGGCCCGAGCGGGAGTCGATTCTCGTGGAGGCTTACGAGGCCGAGCTGGTCGTACTTTTCCGGCGGGGGGCGGCGTTTCACCGCGAGGCGTTGGGGTTCACAGGCATTCTCCGGTGAACTCCTCGAACTTAAGATTGACGGGAAAGTCGTGTAGGTCTGGTCGCGCCGAAGTACCAGCGAGGCAAATGCGAATCGCGAAGCAGCCGTGACGGAGGCACTCGGCAAGGCGAGGAACAAACCCGGTGGCCGTTAAGTTCCACGACAAGGCGCTTGGGTTCGCGCCGAGCTGGGAGGCGCATGGTGCGTGTTAGTACCAGCATGCGTAGCATCGCCGTCGTCGCCATAGTGCTTGCCCTTGCCGGCTGCGCGTCGCCCAAGCAGCGCCCTGAGCCCGCGGCTCTCGAGGCAAGGGCCGAGCTACCGCCGCACGTCATTGAGGTCGCGCAGGGGCTCTACTCGTGCGAGCGCGGCTATCTCATCCGAGAGGGCCGCTGCATTCCGTTTGAAGAGCTCGATCACGGCCCCGTCGTCGAGGTCTCGAGCCTTCCCTCGGCCGGCGACGGGGCGCCGGGAGCGTGTCCGAGCGGCGGGTGCGACTCGTGGTACTCGTCGGCGCCGGTCTACTCGACGTTAGTCTACTCGGGGGCGGGCCAGTACGGCTACTACGGCACGGGCTGGCCGTGGCTCTCCAACGGCCAGATCTGCGCGCCGCGCGTGCGACGCTTCCATGGGAACGAGTTCGCCTTCTCGGGTTCATTCGGCTCGTTCGTGCGAGAGCGGAGATTCGCGGCGGCTGAATTCATGGGCGCTCGGCCCTGGTTTCAATCGTCCGGGGTGCGACGCTCTCAGGCTGGTGGAAGGTTCGGAGGCAACCGCACGGGGCGGTGGAGATGAGGGGGTGAAGCTGCTCGTGTTCCGGCGCTGGGAGGAATTCCACCGCGAGGCGCTCGAGTTCGCGCCGAGCTGGGAGGCGTATGCCTGCTGAGGACCACGAGGCGAGCCTCAACGAGGCGATTGCCGCCGTGCGAGCGGTTTACAGCGGAGAGCTTTGGACTCGTTGGGCTGACGGATGGGACAGCGGGGGAGATCGGTCGGAATGGTCTGCCAGAAGGATCGCTCGAGCCATCGAACCGGAGATCAAATTCTTCTCCGCCGACCGTCTCTCTGCTCAGGCTGCTCTTGCAGCGCGCCAATGCTGCTTGGCGGCTGTTCACGCGCGAAGCGACTTCGCCAAGGAGGCGATCGGTATCGCTCGCCACGTTCTCAAGGGACGGGCGGGGCTCGCGACTACTGACAACCTCAACGACGAGCTCTTCGGAGTCGCATGTCTTGGAGCGAAGCGACTAGGAGAATTCCTCGAGGCTACTCACGGAGCACAGCTCACGGACGATGTCTCGCGTTTACGTGAGCAAGCCAAGGTCGGCCTGTCGGCTCTCGTATCGAACCTGCTCCTCGAGGCGCCGCAACACAACGTGAGCGAAGGGGATCGGCTGCTAGAGGATCTCGTGAGATTTACGACGATGGAGTTTCTCGAGAGGTAGGGGGGAGCTGATGGCCGTTAAAATCCGCGAGAGGAACCGGAAGCCAAGGCGCCGGGGCACGCTCCTGATTTGCTCCGGCCGCAGCGCGTTGGCTATAGTCGTGCTACGTGGTCGTCCAGTACCTTACCCGGAGGTACGGTTTCACTGCTGTCTGCGCTCGAAACAAAGATGGCAGCTTTGAAGCTACGCTCACGCGTCGTTCACCGGGACTCGCCCAGCCGATGAAACTGGTCCGGCCCGAGACGATGACACTCCCTGACGAAGAACGGTTTCTGGCAGCCAGCCGATTCGCCGCCGTAGCGAGGTGCAAGACGCGCATTCTCGAGCTTGACGGCGAGATCCTAGGCGAGATTCCTACGGACGAAGACGAGAAGTTCGACTAAGGTCCAGTCGAAAGACCGGCTGCGCGGCGCCCAGGCCTCGCCCTGAGCCCGTGGCGCTCCCTGCTCGGGTGGTAGATCATCGGGCTTTCAGGTCCGGTTGAAAGACTCAAGCTCGTTTCTCAGCGCGCGCTCGAGGCCGGGGATGTCCGGAAAGAAGACATCTGACAGACGGCGCGGCAACAAGAGCGGGAGCCCGTTTCGATAGGCTTGCCCGAATGAGAGTCGCCCGTCCGGCCATTCCACCGGGAAAAACTTTACCTCGCAGCCTCTGTCATCGACGTAGACGACAGGGTCGAGCGAGTGGAGCTTCCTTCGTTCTCGGGCCGTAGGGGTCAGCGGACTCTTTGCCATGGCCCTAGCCCTACCGACAGGGGCCGCATCGTTCAAGACGGCCGCTACCTGCGCACCGTCAACCGACCGTCAGCCGTCTCGAAGAAGTCGAGGCCGCGGAACGGATTGCCGACGCTGAGCTTCAGCTCGAGCGGCGCGGCTGACAGCGCGGTCTGCGCGTTGCGACCGTAGACGCCGAAGAGCCGGCCATCGTCACTTCGCAGCAGGAACCGGAGCCCGCTCCCGCCCTCGAGCCGCAGCACACGATAGCGTATCCCGTTGACCACGATCGGCGGCAGCACCTTCGACACGGCGCTGCGGGATAGGGTCAGCGGTGAGGCGAAATCAAGGCGAAAATACGAAACGCCGTGTCGGTGCCGTCTGCGTCGGAGACCCCGCTGGATTGGCCTGGAGGGGTTACTCGTTTTTCACTTCACCCTTGGCCGCGCGTTCCACGAGGATCCGCCCTCGCAACCCGCTCAAATGTTTCGACTTACCCTCGCGGCGACTTTCCTTGCGACGCAGCTCTTGGTCGTAGCTGACTCGTCAGCGCTCGTACTGTGCACGACCCCAGACGGCAAGACCTATGCTGGCGACACTCCGCCGTCAGATTGCAAGGTCAAGAGCGAGTACACCTCAAGCGAACCACCGACCCCGCAAGAAGCGCTAGACGCCGACCAATCTAGCCAGCGAGATGCGGCGATCAACGAATTCGACGCCAAAGCGATCTCCATCCGCCGGCAGATAGAGCGCCAAGCCCAAGACGCTGCAGAGGAGCTGAAGAGCGTCCGCCAGCAGGAACTCAACCTCCCCGTTGTGAATCCCGCGATGTACGAGAACAGCGCTTACGGCTGGCAGCGATACGAGGAGGATCTACAGAGGCGCGAGATGCTGCTTTCCGGTTTGCGGCAGCGTGAGGCCGAACTGATGGAGAAGATCGGAGGCGCGCGCCGGGCCTTCGGCGAGCTCACGGAGAAGGTCGCCAAGGCCCACGGCGGGATGACGCCGCCGTCGTGGGCATCGATGAGGTGCGATGGGTGTCCGTGAAGGCTAAGGCTCTCCCAGGCTCGCCCTGCTGGTCGCGATCCCCGACGACGGCTCGGGTGAAGGCGTGCCGCCAGATCAGCGGCGGGAAACGGCGGTAGGGAGAGTCTCGGCGTGATCGTCCTCGCGGCGGTGCTGCGATGAAGATGAAGAGGGCTCGCACACGCGAAAAGCCCTACGCGCGCGTAGTGGCGCTGCCAACGCGCAGGTGCTTCGTCACGCGGAAGAGTTTCACGGTGCGGCATTGCTTGCTGCCGCTGGCTGGAAGGGTCGTAGAGCAAAGGATGGGTATCACATCGCTGCGGTCGTCAATGGAGCGTTTGCTCTGGAGCTTTATCTCCCTGTGCGCCGAATGGGTTCCATTTAAGAATCGCGAGGGTGAATCCGAAGCGTTCGACCGCGTGCCTTGCATGGTGCAGGTGCAGCGCAAAGATCCGCGAGAAGAATGGCTGTGGATCAGAGGATACCCTCCGCGCCTCGAGCTGATCGGCTGGGTGTGAGGCCGACGGATTCCACGCATAGTCGAGAAACATGGATACTCCTGCGGTCCGGCGACAGTCAGTCAAGCGGGAGCTAGCGCGATTTGGCTCGAACTCAAAGCCGGTGGAACCGTCGTGAATAGCGTTGTGGAATCAGTGGCGAAACCCGGGGAAACTCGGGGAAGGCCGAGCAACCGCTAATCTCGCTCTGGCCCTTGTCCCGTACGGATTTCCACGTCGTTTCGGGGGCCTTCCGCGGAACGTCAGCGATGATCCGAAGTCTGATGCTCCGATCCGTTGAGCTACGGGCGCGGATCGGCTGACTGTATTGTGGCGGTGTTGACCGTGCAAGTCGGGTGGCACAAGGGTCGTGACTCACGACGCAAACTGAGTCACCATCGAATGAGAATGATGATGCTGAGACGTCGGGTCGCGAGCGCGCTGATCTTACTCAACGCCCTGAGTAGTCTTGCTCTGGCGGAGCCAACGAACGACCCGGCCCCGATTCCGCCGACTCCGGTTCCGACCGTGGCTCCAACACCGGCTCCTGCGACGCCCGTCGCCACGACTTCGCCGACAGTTTCCACGGTCGCGCCGCCATCGAGCGGGATTCCCGAGCTTCCCCGCGCTCAGGTCGATACGAGCTTGCCGACCGTGACGGGTATTGTGCGATCTGTGGCCGCGGGTGGCGACCTTCAAGCCGCTCTGAATGCGTCGCAGCCCGGCGATGCGATCGAGCTCGGGGCGGGGGCGACTTTTACAGGCAACTACACCGTGCCTGCGAAATCCGGGAACGGGTCGATCTGGGTACGCACGTCTGCCTGGGCGTCGAGCCTGCCAGCGAGGGGAACGCGCATCCAGCCATCGAGCTCGGCACTTCTGCCGAAGATCGTCAGCCCGAACACTTCCCCGGCGTTGCACTTCGCGTTCTCGGCGAACAACTACTACTTCACCGGCATCGAGGTAACGACGACGCACAACACGTCTTCGGCGGTACTCTACGATCTCATCTTAATGGGCTATGGTCCAGACCAGGAGACTCAGGCGGTAGCGGTCGCGCAACTCCCGACTCATGTAGTCTTCGACCGCTGCTACATCCACGGCACGCCGAGCGGCAACGTCCGTCGCGGCATTGCTCTGAACGCCGCAAACTCGGCTGTCATCGACTCCTATCTATCCGACTTTCACGAGGTCGGCGGCGATTCGCAGGCCATCGCATCGTGGAATGGGTCGGGCCCCTTCAAGATCGTGAACAACTACCTCGAAGGCGCTGCCGAAAACTTGCTCTTCGGGGGCTCAGATCCGTCCGTCCCGAACCTCGTGCCTTCCGACATCGAGATCCGCAACAACTACTTCAACAAGCCTCTGTCGTGGAAGGTCGATGATCCGAGCTACGCAGGAATCCACTCGAACGTCAAAAATCTCCTCGAGCTCAAGAACGCTCAGCGCGTTCTCATCGACGGCAACGTCCTCGAGCACAACTGGGGCGATGCGCAGAACGGCTTTGCCATCCTCTTCACGCCGCGGAACCAAGGAGGCACGGCCCCATGGTCGGGGGTGCAGGACATCACGTTCTCGAACAACATCGTCCGCCACGTTGGCAGTGGCATGAACATCTCGGGCACCGACAGCGACAACCCCAGCCAGCGGACTACACGGGTGCTCGTCCGCAATAACCTCTTCGATGACGTGAACGGGAAAACATGGGGGGCCGATGGGCACCTGTTCCAGGTGCTCGGCGGCGTTAACAGTCTCGCCTTCCGTCACAACACCGGCATCCAGACCGGGGTGATCATGATGGCGGACGGATCGCCGGCCAATCAGGGCTTCGAGTTCGCCGACAACATCGCCCCGCATGGGACCTACGGCTTTTTCGGCTCGAACGACGGAGAAGGCAGCGGCGCAATCGCCCACTATTTCCCCGGGGCCGTGTTCACCAGCAACGTGATAGTGTCTGGCTATTCTTATTCAGGCTATTCGGGAAATTTTTTCCCCTCCTCAATGAACGCCGTCGGCTTCACGGATCCGCCTAACGGTGACTACAGCCTCGCGCCGGGATCGTCCTACAAAGGCAAAGGGACGGACGGAAAGGATATCGGCGTCGATTGGAACGCTTTGATCAATGCAACGGCAGGAGCACGGTGACGGGTCGGGCTCATCGCACCGGATCTCTGCGTCGTCACCGGCGCGGATCGCGGCTTGACGGCGTCTTGCGGCGTCGTACCATCGAAGGCGACGTCGAGCGCGTCGCAGGATGTTCGAACGTGATTTTAATCGTAGACGGGGAAGTCGCGGCGGCGGGCTGCTGATCGGCCTGGTGCTGCTGATCCCGGTGCTGATCGGGTTCATCGCGTTCCGCATGCTCCACCGTCCGGTGCCGCCGGTGCCCGCGCCGCGGCTCGCCGCCGGCCGTGCCGCCCCCGCCGCGCCGGCTCCTGCGCCCGCGCCGACCGGGGTTCCGCTGCAAGGTTTGCCGAAGCTCGATGTCAGTGACCCGTTCATCCGCAAGCTCGCGCAGGTGCTGTCGGCGAACCCCGAGTGGGGAGAATGGCTGCTCGGCGAGCGGCTGGTGCAGCGGCTGACGGCCTCCATCGACAACGTCGCCGAGGGCCGCTCGCCGAAGCCGCACCTCGGCGTTCCTGACTCCGAAGGGCGAGTTCGGCTCGTGAGCGACGCGACTCGTCGACGATCGACCCCGCGATCGTATCGACGCTACGATCTCGTCGCCGATGTCGTCGCTTCACTCGACGCGAAGGGCTGCGCCCGTCTCTACCAGGAGATCCGCCCGCTCTTCCACGACGCGTACCGACATCTCGGCTACCCCGATCGCGACTTCGACAGACGCTCGCGAAGGCGATCCGGTGCTGCTCGCCACGCCCGAACCGAGCGGGTGAGATTGCGGTGCGCCGGGCGTGAAGAGCTGGAAGCTCAGCGGATCCGGCGCTCGAAGTCGCTGTCGCCCGCTGCAAAAGCAGTCTGCTGCGCATGGGTCCGGAGAACGAGCGCAAGGTCAAGCAGAAGCTTCGCGAGGTCGCCGAGGCCTGCACCTCTCCGTGTGAAGCGCGTGGATCGGGCTCGTTTCCTCGTCTCCGATCGGATAGCGTTCTGCCGCGATGAAATGGGTCGCATACGCGATCGCGACGATACTCGTCGCGTGGGCTGATTTCGGGCCTGCTCATGCATCTCGGCATGAAGCGCCACGCGCTCCTCGACTTCGATCCCGACATCGCCGACGCGCAGCCCGGCGAGCGCATGGCGGCCGCGATCATCGCGGTGATGGATCACGAGCTCGATTCGGTCACGGGATGGCGGCCGAACGACTTCGTCCTCTGGGGCCCTGCGTTGTTCGCCGACAACAACGCCAACCGCCAGCTCGGGATCATCCTGGCGTCCGCGAGAGCACGCGCGTGCTCAAGGATCACCTGACCAAGGTGTCCAGCGATCAGTACGACGCGAATCTCGTGCAAGCCGACACGATGTTTCGCAACGACGCCGAGAGGTTCTGGTTCCCATCGGCCGAGAGCCGTTTCCGCGCCGGAGTGGCAGATTCTTGCGGGCCTACATCGCCGGACTACACGAGAATCCGCCGCGCTCGAAGCTGCTCAACCGTCGCAACATCGAGCTGATCCGTCTCTTCCAGACGTGGAGCGACATGCTCGGCGACGCCCACTCGTCGCTCTACCGCGACGACGTCGGCTCCTGCACACGGACGACGTCTTCTATCACGCGCAGGGCGTCGCGCATGTGATGTACCACGTGCTGCGCGCGGTGCATGCGGAGTACCAGGGCGGCTTCCAGAATCGACCGGTGCTGGACACGTCGATCGAGGAGTGCGCGGCGGCGCTCTACCAGGCCGCGACCCTCAAGCCGCTGGTCGTGCTCGACGGCGGTCCCGGCGAGCCTCTTCGCCAATCATCGCCGCAACCTCGACGCCTACGTCAACGAGGCGCGTCAGAAGATGTACTCGATTCGCGAAGAGCTCGAGAAGTGAGCCATCTTCAAGCGACGGACGTATCGTGACGGCTCCTCCGCTCTGCGAGCATAGCGGCTCCGGCCGAGCGCTCAGAGCGGCGAAGGAATCGACGTCTACGCCGCTTCGAACAGCCCCGCGGCGCCCATGCCGCCGCCGATGCACATGGTGACGATGCCGTAGCGCTTCTTGCTGCGTCGTAGCTCGTGCAGCAGCGTGCCCGGTGCAGCGCGAGCCCGTCATGCCGTACGGATGGCCGATCGAGATCGAGCCGCCGTTCGGGTTGAGCTTGGCGGGATCGAGGCCGAGCTTGTCGCGGCAGTAGACGACCTGCGACGCGAAGGCCTCGTTCAGCTCGACGATGTCGATGTCCGCGAGCTTCTTGCCGGTGCGCTTGAGCAGCTTCGGCACGGCGAACACCGGTCCGATGCCCATCTCGTCGGGCTCGCAGCCGGCGACCAGAAAGCCGCGGAAGAAGCCGAGCGGCTTGACGCCGAGCGCCTTGGCCTTCTCGGCCGACATGAGCAGCGTCGACCGACGCGCCGTCGGAGAACTGCGAGGCGTTGCCGGCGGTGACCGTGCCGCGCTCGGGCTTGAACGCGGGCGGCAGCTTGGCGAGGCCCTCGAGCGTCGTGTCGGGGCGGTTGCACTCGTCCGATCTTGACCGTGACTTCCTTCTTCGACTTCTGACCCGTCGCCTTGTCCTTCACCTGCATGTCGTCGTCATCGGGAAGATCTCGTCCTTGAACTTCCCCGCCTTCTGCGCGGCGGCGGTGCGCTGCTGCGACAGCAAGGCGTAGCTCGTCCTGCTCTTCGCGGCTGACCTTGTAGCGCTCGGCGACGACCTCGGCGGTGATGCCCATCGGCATGTAGATCGCGCGCAGGTGTTCCATCAGCCACGGATTGAAGAGGTTCTTCTTGTTGAAGTCGTTCTGCAGCATGGTGATCGATTCGGAGCCGCCGGCGATGACGACGTCGGTGCCCTCGTTCATGATCTGATGCGCGCCGAACGCGATCGCCTGCAGGCCCGACGAGCAGAAGCGGTTGATCGTCGTGCCGGCGGTCGGTGACCGGCAAGCCCGGCCAGCACCGCGACGTTGCGCGCCATGTTGAAGCCCTGCGGGCCCTCCGGGAAACGCGCAGCCGAGAACGACGTCCTCGATCTCGGCGGCGATCGAGCTGCGGGACCTTCTTCAGGAGGTCCTTGATGCACAGCGCGGCCAGGTCGTCGGGGCGGGTCAGGTTGAACGAGCCGCGGAACGACTTGGCCAGGGGCGTGCGGGAGCTGGCGACGATGACTGCTTCACGCATGAAGTTTTCTCCTCAAATGGCAACGGCGTCGGCTCTTTGCTAAGACCCATTGCGGTAGCACCCGGGAAACTAGGAGGAGCAAGGGAGGTGTGAGAAATTGGTTTGACGCGGCTGGGTCGCGGCGGCGATACTGGCGGGATGCACGGCGCCGAGAGGCCGAATCCCGGTTCGCTCCTCGCGATGCGTTACGAAAAGGGACTCGAGACCATCGATCTGAATTCGCTCGTTGCCAGCGCGGCACCGGGCCCGTCGCGGTCATCGATCTCGGGCGAACCGCCTGGTTCAGCCACCACGTCGCGGTCGTTCGCGAGGCGAGAGGTGCCGCACTATCACCGGTTTCACGATCTGACGGTCGTGGTGTTGCGCGGTGAGGGCATCATGGAGATCGAGGGCAGACGCGTTCGCGATTGAAGGCGGGCGACGTCGCGCTACGTACAGCGTGGTGTTCGCCATCACTTTCGCAATACCGGCAAGGATGTCGCCGCCACGTTCGTCACGTTCTCACCGCCGTTCGACGGTCGCGACACGGTGACCACCGACGTACCCGCGGCGAGGCACCGGCACCCGCCGGAGAAGGCACCGGAACCGGCGCCGCCGCCGAAGCCGAAAAGCTGGTCGGCATTTCGGGGCGGCGAGGAGAGCGCAAGACCGGGCTCCCAGCCAGTCTTGAACGATCGGACGGAGCTCACGATTGTCGTACGCCATCTTCGACATCGAGACGCGAATCGACAAGGGGCTGCTGAACGAGAGCCAGTTTCGCGGCCGCGGTCTCTCGGACGAAGCGGCGTACGAAGACATTTCGCCGCCAGCTCTTGGACGAACGCGGAAGCGGACTTCTTCCCGCTCTCGTTTCACGTACCGATCTCGATCGCCGTCGGCTCGGTCTCTCGGGACTCATCTGCTGCAGTCGGTGGAGAGCCTCGCGCGAGCCGACTACGGCGAGGAGCGACTGGCGCGGGAGTTCTGGGATCGAGTCGAGCGCTTCAAGGGCTGCCTGGTTTCCTTCAACGGCCGCCAGTTCGATCTGCCCGTGCTCGAGCTCGCCGCGCTGCGATACGGATGCGCGGTGCCGAGCTACTTCGGCGAGGATTCGAACTACCGGCGCAGTTACCAGCTCGGCAAGCATTTCGATCTCTACGAGTTCATCACCAACTTCGGCGCATACCCGCGTGCGCGGCGGCTTCGACCTGTTGCTGCGCACGATCGGCATGCCGGGCAAAGGGCAGCATCGACGGCTCGCAGGTCCAGGACCTCTGGCAGGCCGGCAAGCTCGCGGAGATCCACGAGTACTGCCGTCGCGACGTCATCCAGACCTACTATCTATTCCTGCGGATCGAGCTCGTGCGCGGCCGGGTGACTGCGGAGCACTACCGCCAACTCTTGGAGCAGACGAGCGAATTTCGCGCCTTGCTGGATGCGCCGGCTGCTCGGGGCTGATTTCCGCTCGCCCGTGAACGACGTTTCCATCTGTCTAGGTTTCAATCTCTTGCCTCGAGATGCCCAGGCGTAGGCAGAGCCGCTCCAAAGGCACGCGATTCGCGGTCGACGCCTCCTGCCGAGGTCTCGCCTGAAGCGCTGGCTCCTGGTGCGGCTGCGCTCGGCGTGCTCGGCTTCGCCGCCGTGTTGTGGAGCTTGTCCCGGAGGGTCGACGACTTTCTCGCCAGTCGGCGTCCCGGGACCCATTCGCATGTATTCTGCGCCTTTCGTGATGCGGTCGGGAATGAGCCCGGAGAGCGCTCACCTCGTTTCCCGGCTCCGTCGTCTCGGTTACTCGGAAACGAGCGCAGAGCGTCTCGAGGCAGGCAGCTTCCGCGCCGGCCGTGATCACATCGACATCGCGCTCCGGCCGTTTGCGGATCTCGACGGGAACCATGCCGGCGCGGCCGTCCGTCTCGAGATCGCGAGCGGGCTCGTCCGCGAGATCCGCTCGCTCGGCGAAGGCGGCGAACTCGGCACGATCGCGCTCGAGCCGGAGCTGCTCGGCACCTATTCCGGCGGCGTGCTCGGCGAGCGCCGCGAGCTCAAGCTCGAGGACTTCCCTCGCCACGTGGTGGCGGCGGTGCTCGCCGCCGAAGACGCGCGCTTCGCGACACATCCGGGCGTCGACCCCATCGGGCTGCTGCGCGCCGCGTGGGTGAATCTCCGCGACGGCGGCGTGCGCCAAGGCGGCAGCACGATCACCCAGCAGCTCGCCAAGAGCCTCTTCCTCTCGTCGCAGCGCACGCTGACGCGCAAGCTCACCGAGGCGGTGCTCGCGGTCATCCTCGAGGTCCGCATGACCAAGCAGGAGATCCTCGAGGCGTACCTCAACAACGTCTATCTCGGGCAATCGGAGTCGATCGGCATCTACGGGGTCGGTCAGGCGGCGAGCGCGTTCTTCGCCAAGGACGTTCGGGACCTGAGCGCCGCGGAGGCAGCGACGATCGCCGGCGTCATCCACGCGCCGAACGTCGATTCTCCGCTTCGCCATCCCGACCGCGCGCGCGTTCGCCGTGACCAAATCCTCCAGCTCATGGCCGACAACTCCTGGCTCGACGCTCAGCAAGCTGGCGGCGGCGAGGGCCGAGCCGGTGCGGCTGCAGAAGCGCTCCACGCAGCCGCTCGAAGCGCCGTTCTTCGTCGACGAGGTGCTGCGGCGGATCGCGCGCATGGGCTACGACGCCAACGTGGTGCGCGGCCTCGCGATCTACACGACGCTCGACCTCGAACTGCAGCACCTCGCCGAAAGGGCGTTGGCGAACGGCCTCGATAGCCTGGAGCGCGCCTATCCGCGCCTCAAGAAGGCGGATGACGATCCGCTCGAAGGAGCGATCGTTGTGCTCGAGGCCCGCACCGGCTACGTGCGCGCGCTGGCGGGCGGGCGAGATTTCGCGCACAGCCAATTCAACCGCGTCACCCGCTCCAAGCGCCAACCCGGATCGGCCTTCAAGCCGTTCGTCTATCTCGACGGCGCTCGACGACCCTCGCGGCACGATCACCGCGGCGACCATGCTGCGCGACGAGCCGATCCAGATCCGGGTCGGCAACGCCGAGTGGAGCCCGGAGAACTACGACGGGCGCTACGTCGGCGACGTCACGGTCCGCGGGGCGATCGAGGACTCGCGCAACGTGCCGACGGTCGAGCTGGCGCAACGGGTGGGTATCGGGCGCGTGGCGGAGCTCGCGCACTCCGCCGGCCTCGGCGAGGTTCCCGAGTTGCCGGCGATCGCGCTCGGCTCGGTGGAGGTGTCGCTGATCGATCTCGTCGGAGCCTACACAATCTTCCCGAATCTCGGCACGATCGTCCGCCCCGCGCTCATTCGCGGCGTGGCCGTCGGCGGTGGCGAGCTGCTGTACCGCGACCGGTTGCGCGCCAAGCGCGTGGCCACCGCGGCGGCGAGCTACGTCACCAGCCACCTCCTCGAGGGGGTCGTCGAGGAAGGCACGGCCGCCGCCGTGCGCCGCCTGGGCATCGCCCAGCCCGTCGCCGGCAAGACGGGAACGACGAACGAGACGAAGGACGCCTGGTTCGTCGGGTACTCGCCCGACCTACTGGCGGGCGTTTGGGTCGGGTTCGACGACGGAACACCGATCGGGCTCACCGGTGCGAAGGCGGCGCTGCCGATCTGGGTGGCATTCATGAAGGAGGCGCTGGCGACCTATGCGGTTCGCGCGTTCGACATCCCTCAAGGCGTGGTGTTTCGCGACGTCGACCGCCACACCGGTCTGCTTTCCAGCGCGGAGTGCGACGGCGCAGCCCGCGTCCACGAAGCATTCGTCGTCGGTACGGAGCCGTTCGTTCGCTGCGACGGCCGGCGGGTGGAAGGCGAGGGCAAACCAGACAGCAAGCGGCCCAACTGGTTTGAACGGCTATTCCGTGGGCGCTAAGCTCCCATCGATCGCCCGCGACAGTTTACTCGACGTGCCCGAGATCTCCGATGCCGAAAATCGCAGGCCAGGTAGCCCCCGAGGCGGGCTGGCGCTCGGACCCGGACGTGGCGGCGATGCAGCGGGTGAGGAAGGGCGACTCGAACGCCTTTCGGGAGCTCTTCACCAAGCATGGCGACGCCGTCGTCAACTTCGCCTATCGCTTCGTCAACAATCGCCATCGCGCCGAGGAGCTGGCACAGGACGCCTTCCTGCAGATCTACCGCGCGCGAGAGCGTTACGAGCCGAAGGCGAGGTTCACCACCTACCTCTACCGGGTGGTGACGAATCTTTGCTTGAACGAGCTGCGGCGGTTCGACTACCAGGGCCGCACGGAGCCTTTGGAAGGCCGCCCGCTGGACGGGGGTGAAGAGGGCATCAGGGAGCTTCCCGACGAGGAGATTCCCGACGCGGAAGATCGGTTGGCAGGGGTCGAAACCGGCGCCAGAATCCAAAAAGTCCTGGACAAGTTGCCGCCGAACCAGAAGTCTGCGCTACTTCTGAGTAGGGTGCAGGGTTTATCGTACCAAGAAGTCGCCGAGTGTCTCGAGACCACGGAAAGCGCGGTAAAAAGTCTGATATTCCGGGCCACACAGACCCTTCGGGAGGAGCTCGCTGACCTAATTCGCTAGGCCTCGAGAGGCACATCCATGAAGTATTGCGAAGCGATCAGGGTGGAGCTTCCCGCATACGCGGGCGGTAAGCTCGACGGCGACTCGGCAGCTCCCGTGCAGGCCCATCTGGAGTCGTGCGCCGACTGCCGCGACGAGCTGGCGGAGCTCGAGCGGCTCGAAGCGCTGCTGTGCGAGGCGCTGTCCCCGATCACGCCCTCGGTCACCTTCGCTTCGCGATTCGCCAACCGACTTGCTGCCGAGGTCGCTGAAGCCGACGAGGCCTCTCCCGGGCGAGGCTGGCTCGGTTGGCTGCTCCGGCCCTGGGTGATCCCCGTCGCCGCGGCCGCGCTGGTCGTGGCGATGATGCTCCGGCCGTGGTCTGCGGATCATTCCGCGAGCGTCGTTCCCATGCCCGCCCTCAGCGGCGGCTCGAACCGGCCCGATCGCTTCGGCGAAGAAGCCCGCTGCCCGATTTCAAGGTCGCGGAGAGCAAATCCGCTCCGAAGGCAGCGCTCGCTGCGAGTCCTCCTTCGGAGGTGCTGCAGCGCCCGGAGCTGTTCGTCGACTACGCGGTGATCCGCGATCTCGATATCCTCGAGTCGGGGAAGGGCGACGGCGAGAGTCACGCCGGCTGATCGAACATGGTGATTGCTGCCGCATTGCTCGCTGCGTCGCTCCAGGCCCCGGTCCCGCGGCAGCACTTCGTCGAGCGGCGGGACCGGCCGCAGCTCGCCGAGTCGTGGGATGATCTCACGCCATCGCAGCGCGAGCGCGCGCTACGCAACTACCAGAGCTACCAAGAGCTGCCCGCCGACAAGAAGCGCGACGTCGACCGGCACTACGAGAAGTGGAAGAACCTGCCGCGCAGCGATCAGGAGCACTACCGGCAGAAGCACGACCAGTACCGCGGCATGGGTCTGGTCGGCGACTGACCGCCTACTTCGTCGTCTTGCCGTGCTCCGCCGGGAGCACCACGAGCTGACGCCGGCCGCCGAGGCATCGAGCTTCGGCATTGCGCCGCACCGTCGCGACCAATTCAATCACCATCCATTCCTGCTATAGCCTGAAGAGCATCATGCGGACGCGGCGAAGCTTCAAGCTCGTCACCGGCTTCGAGCCCCAAGGCGATCAACCCGCCGCGATCGACAGCCTGTGTCGAGGGCCTCGAGGCCGGAGCACGCCACCAGGTGCTGCTCGGCGTCACCGGCTCGCGGCAAGACCTTCACGATGGCGAACGTCATCGCCGCAGGTGAACCGGCCGACGCTGGTGATCGCGCCCAACAAGACGCTCGCCGCGCAGCTCTACCACGAGTTCCAGGCGCTCTTTCCCGACAACGCCGTCCGCTACTTCGTCAGCTACTACGACTACTACCAGCCCGAGGCGTACGTCCCGTCGCACCGACACGTACATCGAGAAGGACGCGTCGATCAACGACGAGATCGACAAGATGCGCCACTCGGCCACGCAAGGCGCTGCTCGAGCGCAACGACGTGCATCGATCGTCGCGAGCGTCTCCTGCATCTACGGCCTCGGCTCGCCGGCAGCGTACTTCGACATGCTGGTCTTCCTCGAGCGCGGCGACGCGGTCGACCGCGACGCGCTGCTGCGCAAGCTCGTCGACATCCAGTACGAGCGCAACGACTTCGACTTCCACCGCGGCACGTTCCGCGTGCGCGGCGACGTGGTCGAGATCTTCCCGGCCTACGAGGAGGCGCGCGCGCTGCGCATCGAGTTCTTCGGCGACGAGATCGAGGCGATCGCCGAGATCGATCCGCTGCGCGGCAAGGTCGCTGCGCGGGCTCGAGCGCGGTCGCGATCTACCCCGCGAGCCACTACGTCGACGACCAAGCCGACGACTCGAAGCGCGCCGTCGACGGCATCCGCGCCGAGCTCGAGGAGCGCCTCGCCGAGCTGCGCGCCGCGAAGCCAAGCTGCTCGAGGCGCAGCGCCTCGAGCAGCGCACGCTGCTACGACCTCGAGCTGCTCGCGGAGATGGGCTTCTGCCCCGGCATCGAGAACTACTCGCGCCACCTCGACGGCCGCGCGCCCGGGCGAGCCGCCGCCCACGCTGCTCGACTACTTTCCCGACGGACTTCCTGCTGTTCATCGACGAGAGCCACGTCACCGTGCCGCAGATCGGCGGCATGTACCGCGGCGACCGCGTCGCGCAAGGAGACGCTGGTCGAGTTCGGCTTCCGCCTGCCGTCGGCGCTCGACAACCGGCCGCTCAACTTCGAGGAGTTCGAGGCGCGCATCGGGCAGGTGGTCTACGTCTCGGCGACGCCCGGCGACTGCGAGCTCGAGCGCGCCGCGCGGGCGTGGTCGTCGAGCAGCTCATCCGCCCGACCGGCCTGATCGACCCGCGAGATCGAGCGTGCGGCCGGCGCGCAACCAGGTCGACGACCTGCTCGAGGAGATCCGCGCGCGCGTCGCGGCGCGACGAGCGCGTGCTGGTGACGACGCTGACCAAGAAGATGGCCGAGGACCTGACCGACTACTTCCAGGACGTCGGCGTCAAGGTGCGCTACCTCCACTCCGACATCGAGACGATCGAGCGCGTCGAGATCATCCGCGACCTGCGCACGCGGCGTCGTTCGACGTGCTCGTCGGCATCAACCTGCTGCGCGAGGGGCTCGACCTGCCCGAGGTGTCGCTGGTCGCGATCCTCGACGCCGACAAGGAAGGCTTCCTGCGCTCGGCGCGCTCGCTGATCCAGACCATCGGCCGCGCCGCGCGCAACGTGAACGGCACCGTCATCATGTACGCCGACACGATGACCGACTCGATGCGAGCGCGCCATCGACGAGACCAACCGCCGCCGCGCGCTCCAGGCGGCGTACAACGAGGAGCACGGCATCACGCCGCAGACGATCCAGAAGGCGATCGGCGAGTCCGCTGGTCGCGATCTGCCGAGGCCGACTACGTCGACGGTCGCCGGTCGCCGCCGGACGGACGACGAGGATTCGCCCGGCCGCCGACATCGCCGGCGACCGTCGACCGGCTGCGGCAGGAGATGCGCGACGCGGCCGACGGCGCTCGAGTTCGAGCGCGCCGCCGAGCTGCGCGACCGCGCTGCACGCGCTCGAGCGCCATCAGCTCGGCCTGCTGGAGACGCGCCGTGCCTGACGCGACCGCGGGTCGCCGGCGCCGTCGCGACACGGTCGACGCCGACTCGGCGCGTCGAGGTGCGGGTACGATCGACGCCGCCGACCGACGACACCGACCTCGACGACCAAGCTCGCGACGCTGCCGCCGCGCCCCGGCGTCTACCTGCTGCAGGACACGCACGGCAAGGTCATCTACGTCGGCAAGGCGAAGAGCCTGCGGAGCCGCGTGCGCAGCGTACTTCCGCGGCGGCGACGAGCGCGCTGCAGGTGCCGTTCCTCGTCGGCGCGCGTCGCCGACTTCGAGACGCTGGTCACGCGCCAACGAGAAGGAAGCGCTGATCCTCGAGAACAACCTGATCAAGCAGTACAAGCCGCGCTACAACATCCGGCTGAAGGACGACAAGAGCTACGTCAGCGTGAAGGTCGACGATCGAGCGACGCGTGGCCGCGCGTGCTCGTCACCCGCAAGATCGTCCGCGACGGCAGCCGCTACTTCGGTCCGTTCTCACTCGCGCGTCGGCGGTGCGCGAGACGCTCGACACGATCCGCAAGGTCTTCCCGCTGCGCACCTGCAGCGACACCGTGTTCCGCAACCGCAGCCGGCCGTGCATCGAGTACCAGATCAAGCGCTGCCTCGGGCCCGTGCGTGCCTGCGCGGTCGACCGCGCCGAGTACGGCGAGCACCTGCGCGCAGGCGATGCTGCTCCTCGAGGGCAAGAACCGACGAGCTCGTGCGCGACGCTCGCGCGCGCGCATGGAGGCCGCGGCGGAGGCGCAGCGCTTCGAGGAGGCGGCGCGGCTGCGCGATCAGATCGCGCGCGATCGAGAAGACGGCCGAGCGCGCAGCAGGTGGTCGCGCACTGGGGCGGCGACCAGGACGTCTTCGGGCTCTACCGCGAGGGCGGCTTCGTCGAGATCCAGGTGCTGTTCGTCCGCGCGCGGCAAGCTGACCGGCAACCAGGCCTACAGCTTCGACGACCGCGAGCTCCCCGACGACGAGGTCCTCGCCGCGGTGCTCGACGCAGTTCTACCAGGGCGACGCGCTCGATTCCCGACGAGATCCTGCTGCCGGTCGATGCTCGACGACGCCGACGGTGCGCGCCGAGCTACCTCGCGCGAGCGCAAGCGGCCGGCAGGTCGAGATCGTCGTGCCCGCAGCGCGGCGACAAGCTCCGCCTCGTCGAGATGGCCACGGAGAACGCGCGCCAGAGCTTCGCCGAGCGCCGCGACGCCGGGCGAGCAGCGCGCAGCGCATGGTCGAGGAGCTGCAGCAGCAGCCTCGCACTTGCGGAGCGCGCCGAAGCGCATCGAGTGCTTCGACATCTCCAACATCCAGGGCGAGCAGACCGTCGGCTCGATGGTGGCCTTCGACGAGGGCGAGCCGGACAAGGCGCGCTATCGCCGCTATCGCATCCGCGACCGTCGCCGGCAGCGACGACTTCGCGGCGATGGACGAGGTGCTCGAGCGGCGCTTCCGCGCGCGCGCGCGAGGAGAACGGACTTCCCGGACCTGCTCGTCATCGACGGCGGCAACGGCCAGCTCGGCGTCGCGATCGCGGTGCTCGCGCGAGCTCGGGATCGACGAGCGTCGACGTCGATCGGCGCTCGCCAAGGAGCGCGTCGAGCGCGACGCGACGGCGCCGCGAGATCGCGGCGCTCCGAGGAGCGCGTCTTCCTGCCGGGCCGCAAGAACCCGGTCGTGCTGCGCTCGCAACTCGACCGCGCTCTTCCTGCTGCAGCGGGTGCGCGACGAGGCGCACCGCTTCGCGATCACGTACCACCGCGAGCTGCGCGGCCGGGCGCGGCTGCGCTCGGTGCTCGACGACATCCCCGGCGTCGGTCCGGCGCGCCGCGCGCGCGCTGCTGCGGCACTTCGGCAGCCTGCGCCGGCTGATGGCCGCCACGGCCGAAGAGCTCACGGCCGTGCCGGGTATCGGTCCCGAGCTCTCCGGCATCATCGTCGAGAAGCTCGCGGCGATCGAGGAGCCGACGACCGAGACCGGCAAGAAGCGGCTGGTGTTGAAGCCGATCACGCCCCATTGATAAGCTGACCGCGCCATCCTTCGCTGCCCCGCGAGAGCGACGCGGGGGCGGCGCGGGTGATCGCGATCGTCGTCGGCTTGCTCCTCGGCGAGCTGCTTTCGGCGTGGCTGCGTGTTGACGGGACCGCCGCGCTGGCGACGGCCGCGGCATCGGTAGCGATCCGCGCGTTGCTCCCGCGTCCGATCGCCGCTTCCGCCGTCGGGTGCCTGGCGGCGGGGTTCGTCGGGCTGTGGCTGGCGTCGCGCGCCGTCGAGCCGCCGGCGGACGACTGCTTCCTTCCCCCGCAAGACGAGGTGATCAAGCGATGGGTCGAAGCGTCGGTCGACGAGGCGCCGAGCTCCGTCAAAGGAAACCTGCGATTTCGCGCCGCGGTGCTCGCCCGCGGGCATGATCCCGAGCGCATCTGCGGCCGGACGCTGATGACGATCACCGAGCCTCCCGCCGGGCTCGCGGTCGGCGACCGCGTACGCCTGCACGCCAGCCTCCGCCGACCGCGCGACTTCGCAAACCCGAGGACCTATGCGCACGCGGAGGGTCTCGCGCGTCGCGGCATCTGGACGACCGCGTACGCGAGCGGGGCGACCCTCACTCGTCTGGAAAGCGGGCCGCGAGCCTCGCGGCTCGAGGTCGAGCGACAGCGCATCGGCCGGCTCATCGCCGACTCGCTGCCGCCGCGTGAGGCCGCGTTGCTCCGAGCGCTGGTGATCGGCGACGAGGCCTCAATCGCCCGCGAGGACTGGGACGCGATCAGCGTCGCCGGGCTCGCCCACCTGCTCTCGGTCTCCGGCCTACACATCGCGCTCGTGTGGGGCATGCTGTTCGCAGTCGCGCGCTGGACGCTGGCGCGCAGCGAAAGACTGCTGCTTCACGCCGACGTGAGGATGCTCGCGGCTACGGTGGCCTTGCCTCCGGCGGCTCTCTACGCGGCACTGGCCGGGCTCAGTGTACCGGCCGCCAGATCCGTGTCGATGACGGCGCTCTGCGTGTCGAGCCTCGTCCTCGGACGTGAAGCGAGCCCGCTGCGCATTCTCGCCCTCGCGGCAGCGGGAATCGCGCTGCTGTCCCCCGGCTCCGTGCTTGACGTCTCCTTCCAGCTCTCGTTCGCTTCGGTGCTGGCGTTGCTGCTGGCGAGTCGCGCGTGGTCGAGGCGTCGGCGGCCGGTCGCCCCGCCGAGCAGAGCGGTCCGCGCTCGCGACGCGGTCATCCTGGCGCTGATCGTGCCCGCGGCCGCCTTGGTCGGCACGGCCCCTCTCGTCGCTCTCCACTTCAACCGCGTGACCCCGATCGGCCTGCTGACGAACCCGATCCTGGTGGCGCTGGCCGGAACGCCGGCCACGGTGCTCGGCCTCGCCGGCGCGGCTGCGTCGTTCGTGTCGGAGTGGTGGGCGTGCGCGGCGTTCCAGCTCGCTTTCTGGCCGCTGGCGGCGTTGCGCGCGGGATCGGCGTTGGCGGCAGCGTTGCCGATGGCGAGCGTCCGCGTACCGACGCCGACGCTCGCCGAGCTCGGCATCGCCTACGCGCTCCTCGCCCTGCCGTGGATCGCTCCGCCGTGGCGCCGTACGGTGGCCGCGATCGCGCTCGGCGCCATGGCGCTCGACGCTGCGTGGTGGATTCAAGAGCGCTGGCTGGATGCACACGTGCGCGCACGCTTCTTGGACGTCGGGCAAGGTGATGCAACGGTCGTCGAGCTGCCCGGCGGTAAGGTCATCGTGGTGGACGGCGGCGGCTTCGCGCGCAGCGGGTTCGACGTCGGAGAGCGGGTCGTCGCTCCCTACCTGTGGTCGCGAAAGATCCATCGTGTCGACGTGCTGGTCGCCACGCACGGCGACTGGGATCACCAAGGCGGGCTCCATTTCCTCGCCCGCGAATTCGCGCCGCGAGAGCTGTGGATGGGAGGATCGGCCGCCGAACAAGACCGCCTCGCGTCCCTGGCGGACGCGGTGCGAGCGAGCGGCGGTCGGATTCGGATCGTGCGCGCCGGCGAGGTGGTCTTCGACGACCGTGGCGTGGTGATCGAATGCCTGCACCCCGCCGACGGTGCGACGCTCTCCGCCAACGATTCGTCGGTCGTGCTGCGCGTTCGGTTCGGCCGCCGCGTGCTGCTGCTCATGGGTGACGTCGAGGCGGGCGCGGAGAACGCCGTCACCGCGCGCTTTGCACCGCTCCCCGTCAGCGTGTTGAAGGTGCCTCACCACGGCAGTGCGACCTCGAGCGGCGTTTCCCTGCTGCGGTGGGCACGGCCCGAAATCGCGGTCTTTTCGTTGGGAGCCGGCAACTCGTACGGCTTCCCCCAGGCGGCGGTGCTCGAACGCTACCGGCAGGCCGGTGCGCGCGCGCTGCGCACCGACCGGGACGGCTCCGTGTGGGTGTCCACGGACGGCGAGCGTCTCGAGGTGCGCGCCACATCGGACACCCCCCCGATGCTTTGCGCGATCGCTGGGGGGCTATGCTAAGCTGACACCCGATCGTGGCGGATCTGGCGTCATTCTTGGTGTTCTGGGTAGGGAACCACCCGTTCCCCGTCGCGGGAGCCGTGGTCGCGTTCTTGGTGCTGACCTGGCTTCTCAACCGCAAGAGCCGTATGGACCGCGAAGCAGAGCGGGTCGTGAGGCAGCTCGTCGAAGGCTCGCGCGAGAAGTACAAAGACGTTCGGCCGCTGCGCTGACGCTTCGGCTGCTTCGCTGACTCGCGGCTCGATTGCATCCGTGCGAGCTTCGGGCTAACCGAGACGGGTTCTGCGCCATCGCCCATACCCGAGGAGACGATCATGCCAGAGACGTGGATCATCGACTGCGTGCGAACCCCGCGCGGCCGCGGCAAGAAGGAAACCGGCGCGCTGCGTGAGATTCATCCACAGGAGTTGTTCGCTCAGACCCTGAACGCGCTGGTGGCGCGCAACGCTCTCGAGCCCCGCGACGTCGAGGACGTCGTCGTCGGCACGGTCACCGAGATCGGTGAGCAGGGAGGTTGCGTCGCGCGCATGTCGGTGCTCGCCGCGGGCTGGCCGGTCGAGGCCACCGCCGTGTCGCTCAACCGCTTCTGCGGGTCCGGGCAACAAGCGGTCAACTTCGCCGCCATGGGTGTGATGTCCGGCCAGCAGGACCTGGTGATCGGCGGCGGCGTCGAGAGCATGTCGAGGGTGCCGATGGGCGCCGACCAGTCGGGCCTCGACGGCCACAATCGTCATCTACGCGAGCTTCACCCGCTGGTGCCACAGGGCGTATCCGCGGACGTCATCGCGACGCTGGAAGGGTTCTCGCGGCAAGACTGTGACCGCTTCGCCCTCGAGTCACAGAGGCGGTGCAAGGTCGCGATGGAGACCGGGCGCTTTGCCAAGAGCCTGGTGCCGGTGAAGGACCTCGCCGGCGAGACGGTGCTCGACCGCGACGAATATCCGCGGCCTGACACCACGCCGGAAACTCTCGCCAAGCTGGAGGCGTCGTTCGTCAAGATGGGCTCCTACCGCATGAAAGACGGCACGATGACGTTCGACGAGAAGGCGGCCAAGAGGTACCCGCAGATCAAGAGCGTGAGCCACGTGCACACGGCCGGAAACTCGAGCGGCATCGTCGACGGGGCCGGCGCGGTGCTGCTGGCCTCGCCGGACTACGCCAAGGCCCACGGCTGGAAGCCGCGCGCACGCATCGTCGCCACCGCCACGTGCGGTGCCGAGCCGGTGATCATGTTGACGGCCCCCGTGCCCGCGACCGAGCGCTGCCTGAAAAAGGCGAAGATGACGATCGACGACGTCGATCTCGTCGAGATCAACGAAGCGTTCGCGTCGGTGCCATTGAAGGTCATGCGCGATCTCCACATCCCGCACGAAAAGGTGAACGTGAACGGCGGCGCCATCGCCCTCGGCCACCCGCTCGGCGCCACCGGCGCCATGTTGATCGGTACGGTCCTCGACGAGCTCGAGCGGCGCGATCTCACCACCGGCCTCGTCACGATGTGCATCGGGGGCGGGATGGGGATCACCACGATTCTCGAACGAATCTGAGGACCGAACGACCGGAACGGAAGCGAGGCCTTCCGACCCCGCTTTCGTTCAGGGCTGCAATTGCGAGGTGCAGTGCGCGCAGCGCGTCGCCTTAGCCGGGATCTGCGACAAGCAGTGCGGGCAATCCTTCGTCGCCGGCGCGGCGGCTTCGGCAGGTGCCGGCGCCAGGAATCGATTGATCTGCCGAATTAGCAGGAAGATCACGAAGGCGACGATCAGGAAATCGATGACCGAGTTGATGAAGGCGCCATAGTTGATGGTGGCGGCACCCGCCTTCTTGGCTTCGGCGAGACTCGGGTACGCGGTGCCTGACAGGTTTAGGTAGAGGCTCGAGAAGTCGACCTTGCCGAGCAACAACCCGATCGGAGGCATCAGCACGTCGTTGGTGAAAGACGAGACGATCTTGCCGAAGGCTCCGCCGATGATGACTCCGACCGCCATGTCGATGACGTTGCCGCGCATGGCGAACTCTTTGAACTCTTGCAGCATCGTTTCTCTCCCTTTCGCGCCGCTCGGGGCGCGCGCGAATAGTAACAAAGGAAGGGGCAGCCGTCGCCGCGGGCGAGGCCTGCGCCTCACCGCCCGATTCCGGGGTCGTTCAGGAGAGCGAGACGCGCCATCGGCCGCCGCCGGTGCGCAAGGAGTCGGTCGAGTGATCGCCGGAGTGAAAGACGCCGGGGATCACGGCTCGGCAGTCCGGGCAACGGTCGCCGACGAGACGGTACGACACGATCGCGTGCCAGTCACGCTGGATCAGCGCCCTCCCACAGTTCGCGCAGAACGTCGTCTGGCCTTCGGCGTCGTGCACGTTGCCGACGTAGCAGTAGCGAATGCCGCAACGCCGAGCGATGTCTCGCGCCCGCCGTAGCGTCGAAGCCGGTGTGCGCGGCAGGTCCGTCATCTTGAAGTCGGGGTGGAACGCGGTGAAGTGCAGGGGAACGTCCGGGCCGAGCGCTCCCACGATCCACTCGCACTCCTCGGCGATTTCCCGGTCGGAATCGTTGCGTCCGGGAATCAGCAGCGTGGTGATCTCCAGCCAGACGTCGCTCTCGTGCCGCAACCATGCGAGCGTTTCGAGCACCGGCTCGAGGTGCGACAACGTGACGTGGCGGTAGAAGTCCTCGGTGAACGCCTTGAGATCGATGTTGGTCGCGTCCATGTAGCGGAAGATCTCGGGCCTCGCTTCGGCGGTCACGTAGCCGGCGGAGACGAACACGTTCTTCAATCCCGCCGCGCGCGCGGCCGCGGCGATGTCGATCGCGTATTCCGCCCAGATCACCGGATCGTTGTACGTGTAGGCGATGCCGTTGCAACCGCTGCGTAGCGCGAGCGCGACGATCTCCTCGGGTGATCCTTCCTCGCTCCGTCGCTCGTCGAGACGCGCCTTGCTGATGTCCCAGTTCTGGCAGAACTTGCATCCCAGGTTGCACCCGGCCGTGCCGAAGGAGAGCACCGCAGTCCCCGGAAGAAAGTGGTTCAACGGCTTCTTCTCGACCGGATCGACCGCGAACCCGGTCGACTTGCCGTAGCCGAGGCTCAGCAGCCGGCCGCCGACGTTCTTGCGGATGTAGCAGAACCCGGCCTTGCCTTCGGGAATCTCGCACAGCCGCGGACACAGCGTGCAGAGAAGCTTTCCGCTCGTGAGCGGCCGCCACCAACGTGCTTCGAGTGCGGACGCAGGCATCGGCTCGAAGGGTAAGCCCGCTCGACTCGCGCGGCAAGATGCGCGGTGAGACCCGCATCATCGCCGCCGACCGTTGCCACTCCGGGAACCTGTGGCTATAGTCCGCCGCGGCCGCGACCGCGCACGGTCGAACCGCAGGGAGGATCGTTCGGGAATGGGATACATCCACGGCGGGAAGGTAGTGGCCCGCGCGTTGCGCGCCGAGAACGTGCCGTTCGTCTTCACGCTCTGCGGCGGGCACGTGATGTCGATCTACGACGGCTGCCTCGACGAGGGCATCCGCGTCGATCGACGTGCGCCACGAGCAGACCGCGGCGCACGCCGCCGACGGCTGGGCGCGCGTCACCGGCCAGCCCGGCGTGGCGATCGTCACCGCCGGGCCCGGGTCTGACCGACGCCGTCACCGGCGTCGCGAGCGCGCAGCGCGCCAACATCCCGATGATCATCATCGGCGGGCAGGCGCCGCGCGTCTTCGCGGACATGGGCTCGCTGCAGGACATGAACCACGTCGAGCTGATGCGGCCGATCACCAAGTGGGCGCGTCTCGGTGCCCGAGGCGCGCCGCCTCGGCGAGTACGTCGCGCACGGCGTTCCGCATCGCCACGACGAACGTGCCCGGGCCCGGTGTTCCTCGAGATGCCGCTCGACCTCCTCTTCGACAGCGTCGACGAGGACGCAGCTGGTCTTCCCGACGCAGTACCGCACCGAGGCCGGGCATCGCCGGCGATCCCGCGCTACATCGAGCAGGCCTTCGCGCTGCTGCGCAAGGCGCGAGCGGCCGGTGGCCTCGTCGGCAGCCAGCTCTTCTGGTCGCGGCGCCGCGAGGCGTACCCGCAGTTCGTCGAGCACCTTCGGCATGCCGGTCTACGTGAACGGGCAGGCGCGCGGCTCGCTGCCGCCCGGACGATCCGCACTTCTTCCACGCAGACCCGCAAGGACGCGCTGCAAGCAGGCCGACGTCGTGCTCATCTTCGGCACGCCGCTCGACTTCCGCCTCGGCTACGGCGCGCGAGTCGCACATCAACCCCGCAGGCGAAGCTCATCCAGGTCGACCTCGACGGCGGCGAGCTCGGCCGCAACCGCGCGTGCGACGTCGGCATCATCGGCGACACCGGCATCGTGATGGAGCAGCTCACCGCAGCTGCGCCGAGGCGCGAGCGGCTACCAGAAGGCCGTCGCGCAAGCCGTGGCTCGACGAGCCTGCGCCAGCGTCGAGAAGCGAGCAAGTGGGCGAAGATGCGGCGCCGAGCTGCAGTCCGACGCCGCGCCGATCAACCCGCTGCGCGTCTGCACCGAGATCGACGCGCGTCGTCGACGACGACACGATCGTCATCGGCGACGGCGGCGACTTCGTCGGCACCGCCGCCGTACGTGCTGCGCATCGCGCAAGCCCGGCCACTGGCTCGATCCCGGGCCCGCTCGGCACGCTCGGCGTCGGCCCCGGCTACGCCATGGCGGCGAAGCTCGCGCAGCCCGAAGAGCAACGTCATCATCATCTACGGCGACGGCTCGTTCGGCCTGCAACGGCATGGAGTTCGAGGCGCTGCGTCGCGCCAGAAGATCAACGTCGTCGGCGTGATCGGCAACGACGCCGGCCTGGACGCAGATCCGCCGCGGCCAGGTGCAGCTCTACGGCGCGGAGCGCGCGGTCGGCGACCGCGCTCGACTTCACGCGCTACGACAAGGTCGTCGAGGCGCTCGGCGGCGCACGGCGAGTACGTCGAGAAGCCGGAGGAGATCCGGCCGGCGCTCGAGCGCGCGCTCGGCGCCGGCAAGCCGGCGCTGGTGAACGTCAAGATCGGCGCGCAGCGACTTCCGCAAGGACGCGATCTCGGTCTGAGCGGCAGGCTCGGGCGATGGATCGCACCGCGGGCATCGTCGTCATCGGCAACGAGATCCTCTCGGGCAAGGTGGTCGACACCAACTCGCCGTTCCTCGCGCGCGAGCTGCGCGCGCTCGGCGTCGACGCTGCGGCGCATCATCGTCGATCCCCGACGAGCTCGACGAGATCGCCGCGACGGTGCGCGACGTTCCACGAGACGCTTCGACCTCGTCTTCACCTCGGGCGGCGTCGGGCCGACGCACGACGACGTCACCATCGAGGGCATCGCGCGCGGCGCTCGGCCGCAAGGTGATCCGCCACCCCGAGCATCGAGCGGCAAGCTGCGCGAGCTTCTACGGCGACAAGATCAACGACGCGCGCCTCAAGATGGCCGAGGTGCCCGAGGGCGCCGAGCTGCATCGTACGACGTGAGCCTCGGCTTCCCGACGCATCAAGGTCGAGAACATCTACATCCTGCCCGGCATCCCGGAGATCCTGCAGCCGAAGTTCCTGGCGCTCCGCGAGCGCTTCGCGGCCGATCCCGTACTACCTGCGCGTCGTCTACACGCGCGACGGCGAGGGCACGATCGCCGAGCACCTGAACGACACGCTGCGGCGTTTCCCGAGCTGCTGCTCGGCTCGTACCCGAAGATCGACGATCCCGAGTACATGGTGAAGCTGACGCTCGAGTCGAAGGACCGCGACTACGTCGAGCGCGCCTTCGCGCATCTGCTGCGCGTGCTGCCGCGAAGGCTGTGTGGTGAAGACTGAATCCCGGTGAGGAGGAGGAAGAGAATGCGAAGGTGGCTCGTCGTATTGATAGTCGTCTCGCTGCTGACGTCTGCAGCACCGAAAGCCGAAGCCGGCGATTTTGTCTCGGATGCGGGTATCGGAATCGCGACGTGTTCGTGAACATCCTCTACGTGCCTGCAAAGCTCGTTTACGGGACGCTAGGCGGCTTCACCGGGGGTGTCGCCTACTTGTTGACCGGCGCGAACATGGAGGTGGCGAACCGGATCTGGACACCCTCGCTCGGCGGAGACTGGGTGGTCACGCCCGCGCACCTCCGCAACGAGCAGACCCTCTTCTTCAGCGGCACGACGGAGCCTCCGCAGGCCGAGGCAGCGCCGCAGGCCGAGGCAGCGCCCAGAACGTGCAAGCGCCCCCACCGCCGCCCCCACCGCCGCCTCCACCGCAGTAGTCGAGATCACACGGCGGCGAGCGATCGAGCCGCGGATTCAAACGGCTAGGAGGTCTCCTTCTTGAAGACCATCGTGAAAGTCATTGGCGTCGCCGTCGTGCTGGCCGTGGTCTACCTCGGCTATCGTATTGGGAGCTCCAACAGATGGCGGCAAAGTACGCGACCGCGAAGGAGGTCGCGGCGGAGTCGATCGACAAGGACGGCTCGAAGTGGACGATCCACTTCGAATCCGTGCTGGCGCAGCCGCTCGACAAGGTGTGGAAGGCCATGCGTCAGCCCGAACGCTCCCACGAGTTCGTCGGGGCCTTCAAGAAGTCCGAATTGAAGAAGGAGGAGGGCAACTCGAAGACGGTGGAATTCGATGTGCAGGTTCTCACCTTGCCCATCCAGACGTTCGTCGCCGAGCTCACCTACGATGACGCCGATCACCAAATGTCGCTGAAGACGTTGAGCGGCCCGCAGGATCAGACCGCGACCTATCGACTGCGCGCACTCGACCCGAACAAGACGCTGCTGGTCTACGATGCCACGGCGATCGACAAGCTCTCGGTGCCGCTGCCGCTGCCGTACAGCAGGGCGCCGTGCGCGAGCTCTTCGTGAACCAGATCCGCGCGATCGAGAAGAGCATCGCCGCGGACGAGGGCGAAGTCAAAAACGCCGCTTGAGATGCCCTCGTGAGTCGCCGTCGCGCAAAGACGACGGCGACTCTTACTCGCCACCGCATCCCCACCCCCTGGCGCCGGAACCAACCCATACAACCTCGGCCGAGCCAGAAACCACGTGCCGTTCGAGCAAGAGTCGCCGCCGTAGGTGGCTCGTGACACGACAGCAGCGCCCCTGTCAAGGGAAAAATACAATATATAGTACCGCAGGGGAACAAACGCCCCTACATATGGGTTGGATGGCTCGTGCGACCCGGAGCACATTTCTTCGGCGCGAGCACGGTCGTCACCGGCGCGGCTCGCCAAAACCGCACGCGTCCGCATTGCGCCCTTCAGGCTCGATGACTACCTTTCGCGCATGAACCAATGGGTGAAGAACGTCAGCGAAGCAGACTTCGACGCTGAGGTCGTCGGCACCTCGCGGAGCACTCCAGTCGTCGTGGATTTCTGGGCGCCGTGGTGCGGCCCTTGCCGCACGCTCGGTCCGATGCTCGATCGACTCGCCGAGGAGCACAAAGGCGCTTTCATCGTCGCCAAGGTCAACGTCGACGAGAACCCGCGCCTGGCGGGAGAATTCGGGATTCGTAGCATCCCGGCCGTCAAGGCGATCGCGGACGGCGAGATCGTCGATGAGTTCGTCGGTGCACTGCCGGAGCCGGCCCTGCGGCAGTTCGTGCGGCGGCTCTTGCCGAGCGAGGCCGATCGTTTCGCGGCAGAGGGCCACGGCGCGGAACTGAGGGGCGAGACGCAAGCCGCTGAGGCTCTCTACCGCCAGGCCCTGGCGAGCGATCCGAATCACCCCGTGGCGCGCCTCGGCGTGGGCCGTTTGCTGGCTTCGTCGAATGCGGAGGCCGCTTTCGAGGAGCTCGATCGGGTGCTGCCCGGTACCCCCGAGCGCGAGGAGGCAGACCGCATCGCCGCCCGGCTGAGGCTCGGGAGTGAGAACGGGGAGGGCGTGGCGGAGCTCTGCGCACGAGTGGAAGCAAATCCCGCAGACCTCGAGGCTCGGCTGCATCTCGCGCGGACGCTCGCCGCGTCGCAGGACTACGAGGCGGCGCTCGGCCATTTGCTCGAAGTCGTCAAGCGTGATCGCAGCTACGGTGACGAAGCGGGACGCAAGTCGATGCTCGACATCTTCAACGTCCTCGGCGCCCGTCATCCGACCACCGAAAGGTACCGCGGCGAGCTCGCGCGGGTTCTCTACAGCTAGATTTATTTGCTCGCGTCTACTTCGAAGAAATCGTAGACGCGAAACGGGGCCAGCAAGCGGTGATTGGCAACGGCGCTCACCCGGTACGAGCCGGGTGCCGGCGCGCGCATGCGGCCGATCCAGGAGCCCCGGCGCTGCGGATCGGCGTGCACCTGGATCGACTTGGTAGGAGCCTTCTTGCCGAGATGCGCGCCCTGCTCGACGCGTACGGCGATCTTGACGGAGCGTGAATCGAAAGCATGACCACTGGCGCTACGTGCGCCGACGCGAATGTCGACGGCTTGGCCCACCTTGTAGAACGGCTTGGCGATCGAGACGGAGAGCGCGTCCGATTCGATGCGCATGACGTCGTTCAGCGCGCGGCGCACCGTGAAGCGCGGCAGGGGAGTCGAGGGCGGCCCGCTCTTCGCGAGCCGCTCGCCGAGAATGTCGACGATGTGGGCGTGCACGGTGGGATCGGCGGCGAGCATGCCGTGGGTCTGTGGCACGTAGAACCAATGGCCTTCGAAACCGTTGGCGGACAGCGCTTCTGCACTGAAGCGCGGCACCGTGCCGTCGCCGTCGTGCGCATCCTCCGGCGCTTCGCGGTCGATGGCGAGCGTGCCGTTCGGTAGCAACTGGGCGACCTCGACGGTCGGCTGACCGATGCCGACGATCGATTTGGAGATCATCTGCGCGTATCCCTCGCTGGCGCGATTGCGGGCGTGCCAGTCGACCAGATCGCGATGAAACTGTCGCGCTCGCTCGATCTTGTGGTGCTCGAACGTGGGGATGCGGATATCGAACGGCGACACGATCTCGCCCGTGAACGTGCGGATCGCCGGATAGGTCGGGAGCAGTTGGTAGACCGAGGTCAGCGTGCGCGCCATCGACGTGAGGTCGTGCAGCGGCAATCCGTAGCTCTGGAAGTCGACGCCGAAGTAGAGGAGGTCGAGGGCGCGGATCGATCCGAGGAAGGGCGCGCCGATCGAGATGATCGTGCGGATCGCCGGCCAACCCCTTTCGACATCCGCGTAGGCGCGGGCGATGACGGCCCCCATCGCATGGCATACCAGCACGATCTTCGCATCGCGATTTCCCGAGCGATTCCGCCACGCCTGTAGCCAACCCTCAGCCTTGGTCGCCAAGCGGCGCGTGGAGACCCGCAGGTCGCGTCGCCAGTCGTAGGCGAAGAGTTGGAGATTCTCGCCGAGCTTCAACGAGAGATCCCTCTGCAGAGCCCGGGCGAGAGCGCCGTAGCCGCCGACTTTGAGGAATCGCCCGACGACCAGAAACCCGTCGATCAACCCATCGGGCGCGATGCCGTCGCCGAGATCCTCGAGCGAGGGATCATCGGCGCCTACGCTCAGCTTCCCCAATTGTGCGCCATGTGTGCGCGCCCACTCGAGAAACGTCCGCGCGTCACCCCACAAAGGCGCGCCGTTGAGGTTGAGACGGCTCCCCAGCATCCCGGGGACGATGATGACGAGATCACCGAATTTCGCCCGCGAAGCCATCTCCGACCATGCGATGGAAAAGCGCGAGGCGGAAATAGGGGAATCACGGCGCAAAGTAAACGAAAACGCTGCCACTCCCCGCCCGAAGGAGCAGGAGGAAGAGCCAAATCTCCGCCGTCGTAGGCGGCACAAGTGGTTGAGCTACTGGCGCTTTTTGCCGAATCCCGGTCGGTTTCTCGTCCCCGCCGCGGCGGTTCGTGAGGAGCCATGGATGACGGCTTTCGACACGCCCGCCTCGGCCTTGCCGCGGAGCGCGGTGGTCTTGGATTCCGGAGTGTTCTCGCGTGTTTGCACGCCCACTGGTCAGGTTGTAGGCTCACGCGATGCAAGCGCCTGGGTCGATTCTGGTCGTCGACGACCGTGAGTCGAACCGCCACCTCACGAAGGAGATATTGCAGAGTGCCGGCCACCGGGTGGTTTGCGCCAGCGACGGCGCGCAGGCGATCGATCTAGCGATCAGCACTCAGCCCGACATGATCCTCATGGACGTGAAGATGCCGGGCATGGACGGATTCGAGGTCGCCGCCAAGCTGCAGTCGCTGGCCGAGACCACGACGATCCCCATCATGTTCGTCACGGCCCACTACGCGGAGGAACAGGACGTGCTCCACGGTTTGGGCATCGGCGCCTACGACTACCTGATCAAGCCGATCCCGCGAGCCGTGCTGCTCGCGCGAATCGACGTCATCCTGCGCGTTCGCCGTTCCGAGCAACGCTGCCGTCAGTTGTCGCTGATCGACGAGTTCACTGGCCTGTTCAGCCGAGCCTACCTCGTGCAGCGCCTCGCAGAGGAGATGGAGCGCGCAGAGCGGCGCGCCACGCCGCTCACCGTGACGCTGCTCGACCTCGACGACTTCAAGTCCTGCAACCAAGTCTTCGGCCACCTATTCGGCGACGAGGTGCTGAAGCGCGTGTCGACCGTTCTGCGGAAGAGCGCACGCGTTGCAGACGCCGTTGGTCGTTTCGCAGGCGAGGAGTTCTTGATCGTGCATCCGGAGTCGACCGAGCCGGAGGCCGTCGCGGCGATCGAGCGGTTGAAGGACGAAGTTGCCCGGGAACGGTTCTACGGCGAAGCCCAGGAGCTGTGCGTGACGCTCAGCGCGGGCATCGCCGCCTGGGACCGGCGCGCGAACGCCGAGGCACTCCTCGGCTTCGCTCGGCGCGCGCTTGATGCGGCCAAAGCTGGCGGCAAGCACCAGACGGTCTGCTACTCGCAGATCGCCCGAGAGCCCGCGAGCGCGCGGTCGCCGAACTGAGCGCGAACGCCATCCGCGAGCGCACCGCGACGGCGCCGGCGACTTGACCACGCATGGGGAGAGCCGGTATGGCGACGTTCCTTCGTGGCCGCGTGCGCCACGGAAAACGAGAAGCATGACGGCTCGGCAGGGAAAGATCGTGGTTGCGGCCACGGTGATCATCCTTAGCGGATTGTTGCTCAAGCAGGCGATCGTCGGCGGCGGCTGGTCCGGGTTCTGGGTCACGCAGGTCCAGTTGCTGGTGCCGATGGCGATCTCCTGGTGGGTGCTGACGAACCATTGAGGAGCCATCATGGGAGCTCGAGCGATTCACTTCGGGGTGACCCTGCCGCAGATCAAACGCGCCTGGCAGGAAACGCACGCTGCGGCCGTCGAGCTCGAATCACTCGGCTTCGACTCACTGTGGCTGAACGACCACCTCTATGGAATCCCGATGCCGAGCATCCCGATCCTCGAGGCGTGGACCACGCTCTGCGCGGTGGGGGCCAGCACTTCCAAGCCTGAGCTCGGGCTCCTGGTGTCGCCGCCGGGCTTTCGCAATCCAGCGCTGCACGCCAAGATGGCCGCCACCCTCGATCACATCACGGGCGGTCGCGTGATCGTCGGCCTCGGCGCGGGATGGTTCACCCAGGAGTTCGAGGGTTACGGGTTCCCGTTTCCGCCGACGCGCGAGCGGCTCGGACAGCTTCGCGAGGCGGTGACGATCATGAAGCGCATGTGGACGGAAGAGACCCCGAGCTTCGTCGGCAAATACTTCCGCATCGACTCCGTGATCTGCGAACCGCGGCCCACGCGCCGGCCGCCGATTTTGATCGGCGGCGGCGGCGAAAAGGTGCTGCTGCGCATCGCCGCGGAGCACGCCGACATCTGGAACAACTTGGCCGTTCATCAGGCAGCGTTGCCGAAGAAGATCGCCGTATTGCGCCAGCACTGCCGCGACGTCGGCCGTGACTTCGACTCGATCACCATTTCCCAGCAGACGCTCGTCGTCATCGGCGAGAACGAGGACGACGGTCGGCAGAAGATGCAGAAGGCGACGAGCCTCTACGGCGGCCATCTGGGCGACATCGAGGGCGCTGGCATCTGGGGGAGCGCCGAGCAGGTCATCGAACGCATCCGCCGCCACGTCGACCTCGGCGTGCGCCAATTCGTGATCGAGTTCTTCGGACGCGACATCCGCACGCCGGCTTCGCTGTTCGCAGAACGTGTCTTGCCCGCATTTTCCTGACCGGCTGCCGCCGACGACGCATGATCCTCGAGGTGGCGATCCTCGACGTGAAGCCGGCCGAGGCCGGCGAGTTCGAAGCCGCGTTCGCGCCCGCCGCCGCGATCCTACACGCCTCGCCGGGGTACATCTCGCACGAGCTGCGGCGCTGCGTGGAGAGAGCGGGCCGCTACGTCCTGCTAGTCCGCTGGCGCTCGCTCGACGACCACGTCGAGGGATTCAGGAAGTCCGCGGCGTACCAGGAATGGAAGCGCCTGCTGCATCACTTCTACGATCCCTTTCCGACGGTCGAGCACTTCGAAGCGATCGCCGCGCGCGCCGTGCGTCGAGTGGAGTTCTTCTTCTCGCCCGGGAGTCGCTACTCCTATTTGGCGGCGAGTCAGATCGGCGCGCTCGAGGCGGAGACCGGCTGCCGCATCGAGTGGCGTCCGGTGAACGGAGAGGACATTCGCAAGCTGCGCGGGCCTGATCCGTTCGCCGGCGACGCCGTGTCCGGTCAATACGAGTGGGCGTATCGGCGCCGCGACGCCGAGCGCTGGGCAAGCGCGTACGGGATTCCCTTTCGCGAGCCACCGAGCCGCGATTGCGATTTCGATCTGCTCGCCCGCGCGGCCACGGCCGCGCAGCGACTGGGGGCCGCGGCGGAATACGGCTGGGCGCTCTGTTCCGCCGTGTACGGCTCGGACGCGTGGCCGATCGACAGAAGCGCGTGTTCGAGAATCGCGCAGCGATGTGGATTGCCGGCGGCGGCGTTCGACGCCGCGCTCGACGACGACGACACCCGCATCGCGCTTGCCGAAGCCGCCGCGGAGGCCTATCGCCGCGGGGCGTTCGGCGTCCCGACGTTCTTCGTCGGCGAGCAGATGTTCTGGGGCAACGACCGGATCGCGCTGCTTTGCCGCATGCTACTCGAAGACCACGCCGGATGATGCGTCGGGCGCTGGCGATTGCAGTCGCTTGCGCGGCTGCGTGGTCCAACGCGCGGCTGCTCTTCCTTTCCGCGGGCCGCTCCGATCTGCCGGGCTTTCACGTCTACGTGGCGTTGTGGGCCGTGTTTCTGGTTTTCACGGCGTCAACCACGCGCGCGGATCTCCTGCGAGAGCGCTTTTCGCCCGGACCGGGCGCTCGCGAGAATCTGTTCGTAGCGGCGCTGATCACCGCGTGCTTGTGGTCTGCGCACCTGTTCGTCGCCGGCATGGACGTCGGCCGCGTGCATTGGTCCGACTCCGTACCGACCATGCTCCGCGCGTCGGGCTTCGCGCTGCTGGCGGCATGTTTTGCCCTGCTCGTCTGGGCGACGCGGTCGAATCCCTTCTTCTCGTCCGTGGTCCGCATCCAGACCGAACGCGGTCATCGCGTCGTTTCCTCCGGGCCCTATCGCTGGGTCCGCCATCCCGGCTACGCCGCCGTGATCGGCATCGCGCTGGCGAGCGGCCTGGCGCTCGGATCCTGGGCGTCGCTCTTGCCGGCCGGGCTGGTCGTTCCGCTGATGCTTTGGCGGATTCGCAACGAGGAGGCCGTGTTGCTCGGTGAGCTGGCCGGCTACGCGGAATACGCGCGATCCGTACGCTACCGGCTGCTGCCGGGAGCGTGGTGACCGGCCGGCGATCTGCTAGACGTGGGTCGTGCCCGTCGAAGTCATCGGCATCGATCACGTCTACCTCGCGGTACGCGATCTCGGGCGTTCGAGCGCGTTCTATGACCGGGTGATGGCGGTGCTCGGGTACCGGAGACTCGAGTCGGCGATCGGGGGTGATCCCCACGTCCACTACTACAACCGGCAATTCGGATTTTCGCTTCGCCCGGCTCGCTTGGGCACGGCGGATCACGATCCCTACGCGCCGGGCCTCCATCATTTGTGCTTTCGCGTCATCGACGAGCGCGCGGTGGACCGCGCGGTCACCGAGCTGCGTGCGATCGGCGTCGAGGTGACGGACGCGCGCTACTATCCGGAATACGCCGCCGACTACTACGCGGCGTTCTTCACGGATCGCGACGGCGTGCGGCTCGAGATCACCAACTTCCGCGAGATCCGCCGCCGGCGGATGTTCGACTGGGACGGTTGAACGCGTCCCTCGTCGGCCGGCAGACGCGACCTAGATTGCTTCCTCGGGAGCGTGGTACGGCAGACCGAACGCTTCGGCAACGCCCCGGTGTGTGACCTTGCCGTCGTACACGTTGATCGCTCGGCGCAGTGGCGCGCCGTCGCGCGCGGCGGCTTCGAGCCCGTGGTCGGCGATCGCCAAAGCGTACGAGAGTGTGGCGTTGGTGAGCGCGTACGTCGACGTATGGGGCACGATGCCGGGCATGTTGGTGACGCAATAGTGAACTACGCCTTCCTCCACGTAGATCGGGTCGTCATGCGTGGTCGGGCGTGCGGTCTCCACGCAACCGCCCTGGTCGATGGAGATGTCGACGATCGCCGAGCCGTCGGCCATTCGCCGTACCAGCGACCGGGGCACGAGGCGGGGCGCACGTGCGCCGGGGATGAGCACGGAGCCTATGGTGAGATCCGCGGTCGCGAGCTCCTCTTCGATGTTGGCGCGGTTCGACATCACCGTCGTGACGTGCCCGCCGAGAATGTCGTGTACGTAGCGCAGGCGCGCGGGATTGACGTCGAGGATGCTGACATGCGCGCCCATGCCGACCGCGACCTTGCAGGCGTTGGCGCCGGCAATGCCGGCGCCGAGAATCACCACCTTGGCCGGCCGCACGCCCGACGCGCCGCCGAGCAGCACGCCGCGGCCGCCGTTCTCGGCTTGCAGGCACCAGGCGCCGACCTGGATCGATAGCCGGCCGGCCACCTCGCTCATCGGCGCGAGCAGCGGCAGCGAGCCGTCGTCGAGCTGCACGGTCTCGTAACCGACCGCGCGCACGTGGGAGTCGAGGAGTGCGCGCGTCAGTGGCTCGTTGGCAGCCAGGTGCAGGTAGGTGAAAAGCACAAGACCCGAGCGCAAGAAGGCATACTCTTCGTCGATCGGCTCCTTCACCTTGAGCACCAGCTCGGCGTCGTTCCAGATCTCTGCGGCGTGCTCGACGATCTCCGCGCCGGCGGCGCGGTAGGCGCCGTCGGAGATGCGGCTGCCGCGGCCCGCGCCGCTCTCGATGCGCACCCGATGCCCGTGCGCGACCAGCCCGCTCACGCCGCTCGGCGTCACCGCGACGCGATTCTCGTCGGTTTTCACCTCGCGCGGCACGCCGAGTCGCATGAAGGAACCATCGGGGAAGGTCGGCGAGAACGCAAGACCGATGTGGACGAAGAAGCGCAACGCCGAAGGGCGCGTGAGCGAACGCGGCTGATTGATTCCCCCCAATGAATTGGCTAGTGCGTCCACGCAGGAAACGCTCGTGGGCGAGACTCTCGACGGCAAGAACGCGGCGCGCGAAGTCCGCGAGCGGGTTCGGATCGAGACGGCCACGCTGATCGAGCGATGCGGCATCGTGCCGGGTCTGGCCACAGTGCTGGTCGGCGACGACCCCGCTTCGAAGATCTACGTCGGCTCCAAGCGCAAAGCATGCACCGAAGTGGGGTTCCAGTCGTTCGGCCACGAGCTGCCCGCGTCGACGAGCGAGAGCGAGTTGCTCGCGCTCATCGATCAGTTGAACGCGGATCCCAAGGTCCACGGCATCCTCGTCCAGCTACCGCTGCCGAAGGGCTTGAACGAGAAGCGCGTGATCTTCGCACTGTCGACGGAGAAGGACGTCGACGGGCTCCATCCCGTGAATCAGGGAAGGCTCCTCGCGGGTGAGGCAGGCTTTCGCCCGTGCACTCCGCTCGGCGTGATGTACCTGATCGACAAGACCGGGATCGACCTCGCCGGCAAGCGCGCCGTCGTAATCGGCCGCAGTCTTCTCGTGGGCAAGCCGGTGGCGCTGCTGCTGCTCGAGAGGCACGCCACGGTCACGCTTTGTCATTCCCGCACCGCAGACCTCGCGGCGGAAGTCGGGCGTGCGGAGATCGTCGTCGCCGCCATCGGCAAGGCCGAGATGATCCGCGGCGAATGGATCCGGCCGGGGGCCGTGGTCATCGACGTCGGCATCAACCGCACCGAAGCCGGCCTCAAGGGAGACGTCGAATACGGCGCGGCGACGTCTCGCGCCGGCTTCATCACGCCGGTACCGGGTGGGGTCGGACCCATGACCGTGGCGATGCTGATGCAGAATACGCTGCTCGCCGCGCAGCGCCGCGCGAGCGCGCCGGCGGAACCGGGCCCGCGGTGAGCGGCGCGGTCGCGGGGGGCTCCCACGAGGCGCGCCGCACGCCTCTGTTCGCTGCACATCGCCGCCTCGGCGCCCGCATGGTCGACTTCGCGGGCTGGGAGATGCCCGTCTACTACACGAGCATTCTCGAAGAGCACCGCACCGTCCGCACGAAGGCGGGATTGTTCGACGTCAGTCACATGGGGGAGGTGGAGGTGTTCGGGCCGGAGGCGCTCAGCGCCGTGCAGCGCTTGGTCACCAACGACGCGGCCAAGCTCGCACCCGGCGCCGCTCAGTACGCGGTCATGTGCCTGCCTACGGGCGGCATCGTGGACGACGTCGTCTACTATCGTCTGGGGCCCGATCGCTTCCTCTTCTGCGTCAACGCTTCGAACGTCGAGAAGGATTTTCGCTGGATGCGTGACCAAACGCGCGACGCCGAAGTCGTGAACCGCAGCGCCGAGTTCGCCCAGTTGGCTCTGCAGGGGCCGCTGGCCGCGACGATTCTGGCTTCGCTCGCGTCGATCGACGTCGGCGGCTTGCCAAGCTTTCGCGCCGCTGAGGCCCGCGTCGCGGGCGTGCCGGCGCTGGTGTCTCGCACCGGTTACACCGGGGAAGACGGTTTCGAGCTCTATCTCGCAACCGAGCGCGCCGAGACGGTTTGGAATCGACTCCTCGAGGTTGGCCGCCCGCATGGCCTCGTCCCCGTCGGTCTTGGCGCGCGCGACACCTTGCGTCTCGAGAAGGGCTTGATGCTCTACGGCAACGACATCGACGAGACCACGAGCCCGCTCGAGGCCGGTCTCGGATGGATCGTGAAGCTCGCCAAGGGTGACTTCATCGGTCGCGAGGCGCTGCTCGCGCAGAAAGAACGGGGCCCGCAGCGCAGGCTCGTCGCCTTGCGCATGACCGAGTCGGCCCCGCCTCCGCGGCACGGCTATCGAGTGCTGCAGGCCGGGCGGGTGGTAGGAGCGGTCACCAGCGGGACGAAATCGCCGACGCTCGGGGTCGGTATCGGCCTGGCGCTCATCGAGGCGCAGGCAGCCGAGATCGGCTCTGGGCTTGCAGTGGAAATTCGGACTCGGCAGCATCCCGCCGAAGTCGTGCCGTTGCCGTTCGTGGGCGGTCAGAAGTAGGAGGGTTCCGATGAAGTTTCCGAAGAAGCTCCGGTACACGCGGGAGCACGAATGGGTGCTCATCGAAGGCACCCAGGCGACGGTCGGCGTCACCGACTACGCGCAGCACGAGCTCGGCGAAGTCGTGTTCGTCGAGCTGCCGAAGGTCGGTGATTCGGTGACCAAGGACGAGCCGTTCGGCGTCGTCGAGTCGGTCAAGGCCGCCTCCGACGTCTACGCGCCCGTCTCCGGGGAGGTCACCGAAGCCAACGACGATCTCGTCTCCACGCCGGAGCTCATCAACGACGACCCCTACGGCGACGCCTGGCTGATCCGCGTCGAGATGAGCGACACCGCCGAAGTCGAGCACCTGATGTCGGCTCAGGAATACAAGGACTACGTCGAGGAAGAAGGCGAGGCCGACGAGCTCGAAGAGGCCGACGAAGACGAGGCCGAAGAGGATGAGGACGAAGAGGAATAGAGCCTCCGGGTTCGCCGTCAAGCTCCGCGATGCGCTACATCCCGCACACCGAGGCCGACATCGCCGCGATGTTGTCGACGATCGGCTTACGATCGGTCGACGACCTGCTCGAACACGTTCCGCAAGACCTGCGGCATCAAGCCGCGCTGGACGTTGCCGACGGCCTCGGTGAGGCCGACGCCGCGCGGCGCCTCGACGAGCTGGCCGCGACGAACCGCGTCAGCCCGGAGCTGCTCTGCTTCGCCGGGGCCGGAGCGTATCCCCACTTCGTTCCGTCCGTGGTGGACCACGTCATCCAGCGCAGCGAGTTCGCGACGGCGTACACGCCGTACCAGCCCGAGGTGAGCCAAGGAACGCTGCAGGCGACGTTCGAGTTCCAGACGCTCGTCGCCTCGCTGCTCGGCCTGGAGGTCGCCAACGCCAGCCTCTACGACGGCTCGACCGCGACCGCCGAGGCCGTGCTGATGGCGAAGCGCTTGATGCCCAAGGCAGAGCGCGTGCTGATCGCGGCTTCGCTGCCACCGCAGTATCGCCAGGTGGTGCGCACGTATCTGGAGGGACTCGCCGGCCTCGAGTGCGAAGAAATCCCGTACGGCGCAGACGGACGCGTCGATCGCGGCGCGCTCGAACGGATGCTCGTGCCCTCTCCGGCGGGTGTCGTCGTGGGATATCCGAACTTCTTCGGGGTCGTCGAGGACCTCGGCGCGATCGCGGAGATGACGCGGGCGGCCGGCGCCATCGCGATCAGCGTGACCGCGGAAGCTCTCGCGCTCGGAATTCTCCGCTCTCCCGGCGCGCTCGGGGTCGACGTGGCAGCCGCGGAGGGGCAGAGCTTCGGCTTGCCGTTGTCGTTCGGCGGGCCCTATCTCGGTCTATTCGCCACGCGCGAGCGCTTCGTGCGCAGCATGCCGGGGAGGCTCGTCGGCGAGACGCAGGACGAAGACGGTCGCCGCGGCTACGTGCTGACGCTCGCGACCCGCGAGCAGCACATCCGGCGTGAACGCGCGACCTCGAACATCTGCACGAATCAGGGGCTTTGCGCGCTCGCCGCCACGGTGTTTCTCGCGCTCGCGGGCCGGCGAGGGCTGCGCGAGCTGGCGGACCACAACGCACGCAAGGCTCGCTACGCGCTGGCTCGTCTCCGGGAGCGAGCCGGAGCCGAGCTGTCGTTCTCGGCGCCGTTCTTCAACGAGTTCGCCGTACGGCTGCCGCAAGCGCGCCGCCGTCACCAGCGCGCGCTCGAGCGCGGTGTGTTGGCCGGAGTCCCCCTCGGTGATTCGTTTCCCGACCTCGAGGACGCGCTGCTCGTCTGCGCGACCGAGGTCCATTCGGCCGCCGAGGTCGACCGCCTGGCGGAGGCTCTCGCGGCGTGACTCGGCCCCTGGCCCCTCGGGGCCCCGGGCTCGACGAGCCGGTACTGTTCGAGCGCGGCTCGCCGGGGCGAAGCGGGTACACCTTGCCCCCGCTCGAAGAGCGCGAGCGCGCCGCCGGCTCGCTGACGCCGGAGCTCTGCCGCGACGATCTCGAGGACTTTCCTGAGCTTTCGGAAATGGAAGTGCTGCGCCATTTCCTGCGGCTGTCACAATGGAACTACAGCGCCGCGACGAACTTCTACCCTCTCGGATCGTGCACGATGAAGTACAACCCCGTGCTGAACGAGAAGGTCGCCCGCCTGGCGGGCTTCGCGCACCTCCACCCGCTGACCCCGGCCGCGTCCGCGCAAGGAGCGCTCGAGCTGATGGTCGAGCTCGAACGGCTGCTCGCCGAGGTGAGCGGCATGAACGCCGTCAGCTTGCAGCCGGCCGCGGGCGCACAGGGCGAGCTCGCGGGGATGAAGATGATCCGCGCGCATCATGTGAGCCGAGGTCGCCCACGGCGCAAGGTGCTGATCCCGCAGAGCGCGCATGGCACGAATCCGGCAAGCTCCGCGTTGAGCGGCTACCAGGTGGTGCCCGTCGCGTCGAACGACGAGGGCATGATCGATCCCGCCGCCGTCGCCCGGCTCGTTGACGCCGACACGGCGGCGATCATGGTGACGAACCCGAACACGCTCGGCGTCTTCGAACGCGACATCGTGCGAGTGGCCGCGACCGTGCATGACAAGGGCGGGCTCGTGTACCTCGACGGCGCGAACATGAACGCGCTGCTCGGTGTGGCCAAGCCGGGTCACATGGGCGCCGATGTGCTGCAATTCAATTTGCACAAGACCTTCTCGACGCCGCACGGCGGCGGCGGCCCGGGTGCCGGCCCGGTCGCCGTGCGGGAGGTCCTCGCTCCCTACCTGCCGGTGCCACGGATCGTGCGCGGCGAGGGGGGATGGATCTTGAGCGAGGATGCTCCGCAGTCGATCGGTCGCATCCGAGCCTTTTACGGCAACTTCGGCATGCTGGTCCGCGCTTACGCGTACATGGTCTCGCTCGGCGGCGACGGCATGAGGCGCGCCACGCGCATGGCGATCCTCAATGCCAACTATCTGCGCAAGCAGCTCGAGGGCGTACTCGAGCTCGCCTACGATTCCCCCTGCCTCCACGAGTGCGTGTTCTCCGATGCGACGTTGGAACCGCTCGGTGTCAAGACCTTGGACCTGGCCAAGCGGCTTCTCGACTACGGCTTCTATGCCCCGACGATCTATTTCCCGCTGATCGTCAGCGGCGCCATCATGATCGAACCGACGGAGTCGGAGACCCGCGAAACGCTCGACGAGTTTGTCGCGGCGGTGCGCGCGATCGTCGCCGAGGCGCGCGAAGATCCCGAGCGCCTGAAGAGCGCGCCGCATCGCACGCGGGTCTCGCGGCTCGACGAGGTGCAGGCGGCGCGCCGACCTCGGTTACGTTGGCGGCGCGACGCCTCGTAGAGCGCGCGAGGACGGCGAAGCGCGGATCACAGCAGGCCGACGCCCATGACCCAATGCGCGCCGGGCTGCATGCGGCCGTTCTCGTCGCGGCCGTACCAGACCGAGGCGTTGAGGGCGAACACGAAGTGGATGCGCCCATCCTCGGCGATCGCCTTCGCGGGCGGATTCTGGTCGAAGAAGATGCTGTCGTTGAGCGTGCCGAGCAGCACGCGGTCGCTCGAGAGATTGCCGGAGCGCTGCTTCAGATAGACGTCCGTACGATGGCCGTCGGCGCTCATCACGGCTTCGATCTCCACGTCGTCACGGCCTTGGGGGACGCTGCCGGCGTAGATCATCTGCTTGAATTGCATGCTGAAGGTTTGGAAGACGCGCAAGCCGACGCGGCGCACGAACGGGGCGAAGCGATCGGCCTTGGTGTTGAGCAGCGTGAAATTGCCCTGCCGGACGTCCGGGAGATAGTCCGGCGTACCCCGCTGGCCGGGATCGGCCCAGAGCTCGGGCCGGCTGAGCGCAGCCAGGTCTTGCGCCCCGCCTTTGGTCGTCGTGCTGTCGTCGCCCGATTCGCCCTTGCGTAGCATCGGATCGCGCGCCAGCTCGGAGGGCCGAACGAAGAGATCGCTCAGACCCACGACCGGAGCGGTGCGCGTCGCCGCCGTCGGCGCCTTGCTCTCCGACTTGGCCGCATCCGTCGCGCGTTCGGCGCCGGTGGGCTCGCCCTTCGCCTTGGTGGCGAGCTGTTGCTCCTTGGCACCCGGCTTGGCGGGCTCCGCTTTCGCCCGCTCCTGAGGCGGCTTTGCCGGCGGCGCCGGCTCGCCCTTCTTGATCATCTCCTCGAGCGCCTTGCTGTCGCGGTCACTGAAGAGGTGCGCTTTCTCGGGCGTTTGCTCTGGACTGTCCGGTGGGCTGACGATCTGGTTCTTGGGCGGCGGAACCGCTTGCTCGGCGGCAGGCGGAGCCTGCTTGTCCGCGGGTTGCGCGGGTGGCGCCTTGGCTTGCGCCGACGGGGCCGGCTCGGCCTGTGGCTGCAGGAGCTCGACTTGGAACGGCGTCTCTTCGTTCTTCGGCGCCCGCAGCATACCCGTGACGAACATCAGCAGGAGCAGCGCGTGGACGAACAGTGACACCGCGAAGGGAACCAGCAGGCTCCCCGGCCGATCCATGGAGAGGTCGGCGACGTTCGCCATGACCGACGAGTCTAACGAAAAGGGGAAATGCTCGCTAGATCGCCCGGGCGCGCGCTTGCGGGTGCGCAGTTCGCGGGGTAGGTTCGAAGCCCGAGGGAGCGATGTTCGGTCTCGGCTTTGGCGAGTTGATGGTCATCCTGCTGATCGTCGTCGTGGTATTCGGCGCCGGCAGGATCGGCGACATCGGTGGGGACCTCGGGCGCGCGATCCGCAACTTCCGCAAGGCGCTCAACGAGCCTGACGCGATCGACGTGACGCCGAAGGACGGCGAGCCCAAGAAGCCGGAAGCGGAAAAGAAGTAACGCTCAGGCCGACGACGGCAGCGCCGCCGCAACGCGGGCGGTGAACTCCTTCAACCCGCGCGGCGGGTTGAGGAATACTACGCTGAATCCCGCGGATTCCCCGGGGCGGATCTCGAACCGCTTGGTCGGCTCGAGGCGTTGCAGCAGCGAGATCTCCTTCGGCGAGAGATCCTTGACGATCTTGAGGGACATGGCGTTGCCGCAATAGATGCTCTTCGCCTCGACGGTGTGGTTCACCCCGTCGACGATCGTGCTTTCGATCTGTACGCCTTTCAGCGATTCGTTCGACGTGTTGACGGCGCGCCCTGAGACGATGAACACCAGCCGGTCTTCCTTGATCTGCTGGTAGGCCCCTTCGACGTCCTGGAGCTGGATGCGAGTCTGCAGGAGGTGATCCTCGCTGAGCACGCCGCCGACGATGGGTACGGCGGCGAGCAGCTTCTCGGCCCGTGCTGGATGATTCAGTAGATCGAGCGTCAAGATCGCAAAGCCGATCACCAGCACGGCGAGGTAGATGACGTATGCTCGTCCGCTGCGGCCCGCGGGCCCCGGCTCGACACGCAAGTCGTCCTCGCCGCGTACGAACCGGGGCTCGTCGTCGGGCTCGATGGAGTCGATCGCGGGCTCGTCGTCTTCGACTCTCGTCGCAGAATCGGGGTCGGCTTCGTCGTCGAAGGAGTAGTCGCGACCTTGCTCGACCGTCCGCCCAGAGAGAGGCAGAGGCATGGGCGGCACGGTTTCGACGGACGCCGCCGCGGGTTGTGCGGCGCTCGAAAACCGAAACGCCAGTGACTCCCCGTCCGAGCGGGCCGACTCCGAGGCCTTGCGCAGCGTCGCTCCTTCTCGGCGAAGCTCAGGGGGAGGTATCTGCAACGGCGCCGAGTCCAGTGGTTTTGCGAGGGGCGGCGGCGATTCGATCGCGCTCTGCGCCTCATGGGCGAAGATGTGACTGCAGCGCGAGCACTTGAACGTCTGGTCCTGGGCGAGCACGTCGGGCTCGACGCGGTATCGCGCGCGGCAGCGCGGGCATTCGACGATCAAGCCCCGGCCCTCATCTCGGAAGGGATTGTAGGGGATGAGGGGGACATTTCAACCCGTGTGGCGCGACGCGGTGGTCACGGGTCGGTCAGCCCGAAGGCGCCGAGGTGTCGAGCAGCGCGAGAAATCCCCCGGAGAGGTCGGAAACCCACGGGCGGCCATCCGCGCCGACGACGATGCCGGTAGGCCGGCCGAGCGTCAGCGAACCCGACGCGCCGTCGATCGACCGCACTAGCGTTCCCCGTGAATCGTAGGCGTTGACGCGTCGATTGAAGGCATCCGTCGCCCACAGTGTGCCCGCATGCCACGCGAGGTAGGGCTCGGTGTAGAACTCCTGCCAACCGAACGCGGGCCAGATCGAGCGAAACCGACCCTCGAGGTCGAAGGACTGGATGCGATGGTTGCCGGTGTCGGCGACGTAGAGCGTTTCGCTCGCGCCGTCGATGGCGAGCCCGACGGGCTCGATCATCTGCCCGGGCTCGCTGCCCTCGCCGCCGAAGACGAAGAGGCGTCGGCCCGAAGGATCGTAGGCGAGGATGCGCTTGTTGCCGGTGTCGGCCACGAAGACGGTTCCGGTGGCACTGACGGCGATCGCCCGCGGGCCCCAGAAACCGGGGTCCTCTTCGTGCCACTCGAGCTCGAATCGCCCATCGTGGTCGAGTTTGACGATGCGGTGGTTCCAGGTATCGGCGACGTAGATCGATCCATCGTGGCCGGCTGCGACGCCACAGGGCTGGCGGAATTGGCCCGGGCCGTCGCCAGCGGCCGGCCCGCCCCACACCGCGAGGACCTTGCCGTCCGGCGAGAGCTTCTGGATGCGGTTGTTGGCCGAATCGGCGACCAGCAGAGCTGCCATCGTCGTCGACGGCGAGGCCGCGGGGCTCGGCGAACTGCCCCGGCCCGACGCCGGGTTCGCCGAGCCGGCGGCCCGCCGCGGGCAGCGCCGTTCCCCGGTACTCGCGCGCGGGCGGAGCCGCGCGCAGCGCGACGGTCGGGAGAACGGCCTTGAGGGGAGAGATCCTTGGCCAACAGCATCACCGCATCGGTGGTGCCGGTAGGGTTCCACACGCGCCGCTCGGCGAGAAAGCGCAGCAGCGTCCACGGAGTCATCTTGTCCCACTCGATCTGCCACCAGCCGCGTACCGCGAAGCGCCTCGCCGTGTATCGTTCGCCGAGATCCTTTTGCAGGCGCGTGGCATCGTCTGGATCGACGACGATGATCGGCGCGTTCGTCTGCCGCGGCAGGGAGTTCCAGTGGACGGGGTAGTCCCGCAGGTACCAACTGAGCGGCCACGTCGCGTCGCCGACGACGACCATGGGCGTCTCTTTGCCGGTTCCGAGCGCGCGCGACGCCGCCTCGATCTCGGCGAGTATCGCCGCGACGTCGTACGTCGACTGCACGTACACCAGGGGCTCGAAATGCGCCGCTTCCGGCGGTTCACTGGTGCGCGGGGCATCGTAGAGATAGTTGGAACACACCAGGGACCAGGCCGTGAAGATCGCGAGCGGCGATACCCAAAGGAGGCCTCGGGCGCTGCGCCGCGCCAGCCAGTGCGCCGCCAGCACCGTCTGAGGCAGCAGCACCGGGATCAGCAGCCACGGCACCTTTTCCTGCGCCCACGCGTACAGCGCGAACGCCAGCATCGTCCAAACGAGAAACAGGGCCTCTACGCGCGAGCCGACGCCGCGAACCAGCCAGCGAACCAGCATCGCCACAGCCGGCAGGAAGATCAGCGCCTCGTAGCCGATCTCGAGCGGCAGGTAGTACCACCACGGTCCGCCGATGCGCTGCTGCTCGTGTTGCCCCCACCAGTAGTGGAGCGCGCGTGACGTGGCGTTCCACTCCTCGGGGTGCGTCAGCAACGAGGTGTACAGCACGAGCGCGACCGTCAGCGCGATGAGCACGGCGGTCGCGGTCGGGATCCAGCCGCGGCGAAGCCAGGCGAAGACCTCCGTCGCCCATCGAGCTACGCGCTCGGCCAGCGAGAGGCCTGACGACTCGAGGCGCGTCAGGCCGATCATCCAGAGCGCGTTGCCGAATGTGAAAATGCTTAGATACACGTCCTCCTTGGTGGCGGCTGCCAAGCCGGCTGCCACTCCCGCGAGATAGGCGTAGCGCTTGCGCCCGCTACGCACGAAATGCAGAAACGCGACGACTCCTGCGAACGCGAAGAACGCATACGGCAAGTCGTGCCGCAGCGACCGAGAGTAGTAGCCGAACGTCGGCGACAACGTGACCAGTGCGGCGTAGAAGAGCGATTCACGCCGCCCGATCAGGGTACGCAACGGCCAGGCGAGCGCGACCAGCCCGAGGCCGGTCACGGCGGCCAGCATGCGGGAAGAGACGTCGGACGGCCCGAGCAAGCCCTGAAAGATGGCGGTCAGATAGTAGAGCGCCGGCCCGTGGTACACCGGGTCGTAACGATAGTCGGAGGGCCCGACGGTGAGGATGCGCCACGAATAGTACGCGTGAATCGACTCGTCGTGGTGCAGCGGCCGGTAGCCGAGCCAGGCGAGCCGCAGCGCCGCCGCGAGCAGGAAAAGCGAGAGGTGGAGCACGTGCTCGAGGCGCAGCCGGCCGAGCACGGGCCGATCGAGATCCAGGCTCCTCTGCATTCGGGAATCGCCGGTCTTAGATGGTGGCTCCCGACGAGTCAATTCGCATATCCGCATCCGTGGTTCGGCGACCGGCCTCCGATTCGCGCTGGCATGCGTCGAGCGCGATCAGTTGACGAACACGCTGAAGCGCGAAGAAAAATGAATGAGCCGGCCTCCAGGATCGCGCTCCGTGAACTGTGCGTCGAACGCATCGGGCAGGGTTACGATGTACAAGTACTTCCGTCGTGCGTCGAAGTCCTCCAACAACGTCGAGTGATAGTCGCTGGTCACTTGCCGATCGCGGCCGTCGCGCGCGAAGTGGTAGAACCTCTCGAAGGCATAGGTCGGAAACGCCGCGACGTAGAGCGGACGTCCGGGAAACTGCTCGTCGATGAAGCGGGCGAGCCGCAGGTCTTCGAAGTCGCTCTCGAGGAGCATGGCGCGCCGGGCGTACCAGGTCTGCGTGGCGGCGAACGCGACGACCACCGCCGCGACGACCGTGGCGCGGCACGCATAACCGCCGCTCGAAGCCTCGAGCAATGCGTGCAGCGGCAAGGCGAACAGCAGGCAGAGAAATGGGAAGCCGATGCTGAACCGGTGAAACCCGGGTGGCGGGATCGACAAGCCCACGTTCACGAAGAAGAAGAGCGCCGTCGCCGCGAGGACCAACGCCCATTCGACCTTCCTGCGCGCCAGGGCAACCGCACGCAGTGCGCCGAGTGCAAACAGCGAGAGGGCGAGCGGTTCGAGGAGTGGCTGCTTGCCGAAGTCGTAACCGCCCGAGCCGCCGATGCCCGCGCGGTAGATCGACTGCAGCGACTTGAGTTCGTTGTCTCGCACCGTCTGCGCAGCGGTCATTTCGCGCCCGCTCTGTTGCGGGTACGCCCATTCCCCGCCGATCAGCGACACCTGCTCGAAACGGCGCAGCAGCGCGTTCGGCTTTTGCAGAGCCTCCCCGGCGAATGGAGCGAGCACCATCACCAGGCCGAGCGTGAACAGACCGAGGCTCCGGCTGACGTGCCGTTCGCGCTCGGCCGCGCCGCGCGCCAGGAAGAACAGGGCGGCGATCGGCAAGGCGAGGTACGACGACAGATAGAACAGGTAGCAAGCCCCCGCGGCCATCCCCGCGAGCAGCGCATGGCGTGGCGCGCGACCCCGCAGCTCGAGCAGCGAGACGTAGAAGAAAGCGAGGAAAACGGCGGTGCTGCTCACGAAGTGAAGACCGAGCGTCTCGAGGTAGACGCTCGGACCGAAGAAGGCGTAGAGAATCACTGCGAGCGTGGCGGCGCGATCGTCGACGAGCTCACGAGCGATCGCATAGAGGAAACCGCTCACCAAGAACACATAAGGTACGATCGAGAGCTTCACGGTGAGCAGCGTCTCGCCGAAGATCACGAAGAAGAGCTTCTGTAGCGCAAAGAACGGCGCCGGGAACTGAGATACCCAGTCCGCGGGGTTCGGCGGCACGGGCGCGAAGAAATCCGCCCGCCATAGGTCGTAGCGCGTCGAGAAATAGGCCGTGATCAAGTCGTCGCCGTGGATTCGGTCGGGGCGGAGACTCGCGAGCCGTACGAGGACGGGGAGAAGCACGACGAGAATGCGCCACCAAGCTTCGGCGCCGGAAGTGCGTTGGCGCGGCGGATCCGCCCAGTCGCCTGGGATCGCAGAGATCATCAACCCGAGCGCGCCGATCCACGTCGGCACCGTGAAAGCGGCGTCGCCCCACAGAACCCTCGCCAGCGTCCACGAGAGCAGCACCAGCGCCGCCGCGAAGGCCAGGCCGCGCCTGGTGCGAAGATCGACCACGCGTGGAATGTACACGGGGCCTCGAACACGACCAACTACCAGGACCCGGCTCGAAAAGCGGGAATGAATCCGGTACCTCTGCGACCTCGCGAACGCGGCGCATGCGGTATTTGGTGACAGGAGGGGCGGGCTTCATCGGCTGTAACTACGTAGGCCGGCTGCTCGCCCGCGGCGACTCCGTCACGCTGTACGACAATCTCTCGCGGCCGGGGATCCGCGCCAACGTGGCCTGGCTTCGCGGCCAATACGGAGAGTCTTCGTTCCGTCTGGTCGTCGGCGACGTGAAGGACTTCGCCACGCTGGCCGACCCGGCCGCCGACGCGGACGTGATCGTTCATCTCGCCGGGCAGACCGCGGTCACGCTCGCCGTGCAGGACCCGCGCGGCGATTTCGAGAGCAACGCCGTCGGGACGTTGAACGTGCTCGAGGCCGCGCGAGCACGGCGCCGTCCGCCCATCGTGCTCTACGCTTCGACCAACAAGGTATACGGCCCGATGTCCGATCTGGACGTCCGCGAGGAAGCGACTCGCTACGCTTACTCGGACCTTCCCTTCGGCGTGCCGGAGACGCGGCCGGTCGATTTCTACTCGCCCTACGGGTGCTCGAAGGGTGCGGGCGATCAGTACACCCTCGACTATGCGCGGATCTACGGCGTGCCGACGGTGGTGTTTCGCCAGAGCTGCATCTACGGCCTGCATCAGGCGGGGCTCGAGGACCAAGGCTGGATCGCCTGGTTCGTCGGCTGCGCGCTCGGCGGGCGGCCGATCTCGATTTGCGGCGACGGCAAACAAGTGCGTGACGTGTTGTTCGTCGACGATTTACTCGACGCCTACGACGCCGCAGTCCTGCGCATCGATTCGGTGGCGGGGCAAGTGTTCAACATCGGTGGCGGTCCGCGGCGCACCATGTCGATTTGGAAGGAGTTCGGGCCGATGCTCGAGCGCCTCCTCGGCCGCGCCGTGGCGGCCACGCACGCAGATTGGCGGCCCGGTGATCAGCGAATCTACGTCTCCGATGTCCGCAAGGCCGAGCGCGTGCTCGGCTGGCAGCCGAGGATCGCGCCGGAGGAGGGCATTCGTCGGCTGCACGAGTGGACGGTCGCGAATCGCGCCCGATTCGCGACGTGAAGGTCCTCGTCGTCCTCACGTACTTCCGTCCTCATACGAGCGGGCTGACGATCTACGCGGAGCGCCTCTCCCGGGGACTCGCCGCGCGCGGGCACGCGGTCACCGTGCTGACCTCGCACTTCGAACCGAGCACGCGACGTGAGGAGGAGCGCGACGGGGTGCGGATCATACGCGTGCCGGTGGCGTTTCGCGTCAGCAAGGGCGTGGTCATGCCGTCGTTCGGCTGGAGCGCCACGCGATTGGTGCGCGAGCACGACGTCGTGAGCTTGCACCTTCCGCAGTTCGACGCGGCGGGCGTGGCGCTGCGCGGGCGGTTGTTCGCCAAGCCGACCACGCTCACCTATCATTGCGACCTGTCGTTGCCGCCGGGGCGGCTCAATCGGATCGCCAACCGAGCCGTGGACGCGATGAACGCACTGGCGGGACGGTGGGCTCATCGAATCGTCGCTTACACCAAAGACTTCGCCGAGCACTCTCCGTACCTGCGCCGCTTCGCGGACAAGGTGACGATCATCCCGCCGCCCGTCGAGGTGCCGCGTGCGTCGGCAGAGGACGTCGCGGCGTTCCGCGTTCGCCATGCGCTCGACGCACGCGCGCCGGTGATCGGCATGGCCGCACGGCTGGCCGCCGAGAAGGGGGTCGAGGTCTTGCTCGACGCGCTGCCGCGCGTACTCGCGAGCCGGCCCGACGCGCAGGTGTTGTTCGCCGGCCAGCATGAGGCGGTCTTCGGCGAAGAGGCCTATGCCCGGCGCCTGGCGCCGGCGCTCGAGCGACACCGCGGCCGGTGGACGTTTCTCGGCGTGCTCGACGCGAATGAGATGGCGGCGTTCTTCGCCAATCTCGACGTCATCGTTGTGCCCAGTCTCAACTCGACGGAATCCTTCGGGCTCGTGCAGGTCGAAGCCATGCTCTGCGGCACGCCGGCGGTCGCCAGCGCGCTGCCCGGAGTGCGCCAACCCGTGCTGCAGACGGGGATGGGCGAGATCGTTCCGATCGGCGACGGCGCCGCGCTCGCCGATGCGATCGTGCGCGTCACCAGCCGGCGCACGGACTATGCGAAGCCGCGCGAGGAGATCGAGCGGCGCTTCTCGACGCCGCTCACGATCGACGGATACGAGGCCCTCTTCGACCGCCTGGTGTCGGAAGCGGGGCGCTAGGCATCGACGTGGAATCCGCCGCTCGTCCGTCGTCCGGCTCCAGCGCGCTCTGGGCATTCGTCCTGATCGTCGTGGCCGCGGCCCTGCGCTTCCAGGGCCTCGATTGGGACGAGAGCCAGCATCTCCATCCCGACGAGCGTTTTCTCACGATGGTGGAGACCGCCATCCGGGCACCCCGTTCGTTCGCGGAATACTTCGACAGCGCTCGCTCGCCGCTCAACCCGGCGAATCACAACTACGGGTTCTTCGTCTACGGCACGCTGCCGCTCTTCCTCGTCCGCGCCGTCGCGGCGGCGCTCGGCATGACCGACTACGGGCGAGTGTACTTGGTGGGACGAGCGCTCTCGGCGTCGTTCGACGTCGGCACGGTCTGCTTGACGTACTCGCTGGGCGCACGGCTCGCCGGACGCCGCACCGGATTGGTGGCGGGCGCTCTGGCGGCCCTCAGCGTCACCTCGATCCAGAACGCTCACTTCTTCACCGTGGACAGCGCGGCGGCCTTCTTCGCGACCGCGGCGCTGCGCGCTCTGCTGGCCGTCGCCGAAACCGGTTCGCTGGCGTCGCATCTGCTCTTCGCGATGGCGTTCGGCGCAATGCTCGGCTGCCGTATCAACCTCGCGGTGCTCGGAGCCGTCTATCCGCTGGCCTGCTTCCATGCCTGGAAGGTCGGCGGAAGAAGCGTGGGTCGACTCGCGGGCGCTGCAGTCGTCTGCGCGGGCGTCGCCGCTGCGATCTTCCGACTCGTGCAGCCTTACGCATTCGCCGGCCCGGGCTTTTTCGACCTGGCGCTGTCCCCGCAGTTTCTGGCGAGCATGCGCGAGATCCGCGGCTATGCCACCGGCGCGGTCGACTATCCGCCCTCCGTCCAGTGGATCGGGCGTACGCCGATCGTGTTCGCGGGGCGCAATCTGCTCCTTTGGGGCCTCGGTCCCGCCTGGGGCCTGGCGGCGCTCGGGGGCATCGCCTGGTGGATCTACACGCGGGTCCGTGATCGCGGCGGCGGCGATTGGCTCGGCAGGGATCGCGCTCGCCTGGGCGGTGGTGCTGTTCGGCTATCACTCGGTGCAATTCGCGGCCACGGTTCGCTACTTCCTGCCGGTGATCCCCGTGCTCGCCGTCTTCGCGGCGTGGCCCCTCGGCGCTCGCGCGGAGCCGAACGCGTGTCGCCGCGGCGATCGTTCTGGTCGGTGTCACCGCCGCCTGGGCGGTGGCCTTCACCGCGATCTATCGCCGGCCCGTGACGCGCGTCGAAGCCTCGCGCTGGATGCTGCGCAACATCCCGGATGGCTCCACGCTCGCCACAGAGCACTGGGACGACGGGCTGCCCCTCACGCTTCCAGACGCTCCCCGCCCGGCGTACCGATCCGTCGAGCTCCACCTCTACGACGACGACAGCGCAGCCAAGGTGCAGACGTTGATCGATCAACTCGCGTCGGCCGACTACGTCGTGCTTTCGAGCAACCGCCTCTACCGCTCGATCCCTCGAGCGCCTTGGCGCTACCCGGTGACGCGGCGCTACTACGAGCTGCTGTTCTCGGGAGAGCTCGGCTTTCGCCTGGAGCGCTCCTTCACTTCCTATCCGCGGCTCGGCGCGCTGGAGATCCGCGACGACGATGCCGAGGAGGCGTTCACGGTCTACGACCACCCGCACGTGCTGATCTTCAAGAAGACCGCGGCGGCGACTCGCGAGAACCTCGAACGGCTGCTCGGCGCCACGGCGCTTCCCGCCATCGTCCGGGTGCCGCCGCGCCAGGCGTCGGCGCTGTATCGCCAGGCGCGGCCGACGGACGTGCCCCTGCCGCAAGCCGAAGAGCTGCGCACGGCTGTGGCCACACGTGAGTCATCCACGCCGATCGCCGTGCTTCGCTGGTTTCTCATTCTCGAGCTGCTTTCGGTTGCTTGTTTCGCGCTGCTCCACCCGCTGCTACGCGGCACCCCGGACGGTGGGTTCGGCCTCGCCAAGCTCGTCGCCTGGCTCGGGCCCGGGTATGCGGCGTGGCTCGCGACTTCGACGGGCCTAGCCGCGAACACCCAGGTGCTGGTGCGCACCGTCGCCCTTGCGATCGTAGTCGGCGCCGCCGTGAGCGCGTGGACACGCCGCGGCGCGCTGGCGACGTTTTGGCGCACCTCGCCGGGAAGCACTAGGCACCGAGGCGGCGTTCTTCGCGGCGGCCTCGATGTTCCTCGCCGCTCGCTCGCTTCAGCCCGCGATCTACTGGGGCGAGAAGCCCATGGACTTTGCGATTCTCAACGCGCTCACGCGCTCGCGCACGATGCCGCCGGTCGATCCCTGGTTCGCGGGGGAGACGCTGAACTACTACTATTTCGGACACGCGCTGGTCGCGTTCTTCGCGGAGTGTGCGGGAGTCACGCCCGCCTTCGCGTTCAACTTGGCGATCGGGACCGTCGCCGGCGCACTCGCGCTCGCCGCGTTCCTGGTCGGGCGGCAGCTCGGAGGCAGCATCCTCGCGGGATCGCTAGCCGCCGTCGCCGTCACGGTGCTCGGCAACTTCGACGGAGTGCTGCGGTTGGCGGCAGCGCCGCACCAGCCGATCGACTTCAACTACTACTGGGCGACTTCGCGGGTCATCGAGGGGACGATCAACGAGTTTCCGGCGTGGAATCTGCTCTTCGCGGATCTACACGCGCACGTGCTCGCGCAGCCCTTCGAAGTGGCGCTCATCTACTTGGGGCTTCTGTGGCTTTCTCCGTCAGGCCCGAGTCGGGTGACGATCGCCGCTCTCGCAGCCTGGGTCCTCGGCGCGGTTGCCACGACGAGCGTGTGGAGCTTGCCGACGATGCTCGCGTTGCAGCTGGCGTTGCTGATCACGGCGTGGCGAGGTGGACCTTTGCGCGGCCTGGGCGCGCTCGTCGCGGCGGTCGGCTGGTGGCTCATGGTCGCCGTTCTCTCACGGGTGCTGTATTGGCCGTTCTGGGCCGGGTACCGGGCTCCCGCCGGCCCGAGCTGGGGATGGGAGACCGCGAGCGCGCCGATCGGCGCCGTGCTGACCATCTTCGGGCCCTTCCTCGTCGCCCTCCTTCCGCCGCTTCTCGGTGATTGGTGGCGCCAGCGCGGAGTGCGCGGCTGGCGAAGGATGACGGCTGCCATGGTTGGAGCGATCGCTCTGGCTTGTCTGATGCGCTCGCCGACCAGCGCGCTGTTTGCCGCGCTGGCATTGCTCGGGGTCGGACTGTGGTGGCTAAGCGGCGACGTGCAGATTCAGACGATGGCCGTGCTCGTCGGTTTCGCGGGCGCGCTCGGGATCGGCACGGAAACGCTCTACATCTGGGATCGCATGAACACCGTCTTCAAGTACTACCTGGAGATGTGGCTGCTTCTCGCGTGTGCCAGCGGGGCCATCGTGCCGATCGCTTGGCACCGCCTCGGCCGCGGGCGAATCGCCTGGCGGGGGGCAGTCCTCGCGGCCGCCGCCGCAGGGCTCTTCACGACCGCGAGCGGCGCGATCGGCTTGATCCGCCACCCGTTCGTGCCGAGCGACGTGCCGACGCTCGACGGCATGAACTACTTGAGCCGCGTGCGTCCGGCGGAGCTCGCGGCGTTTCGTTGGCTGAATCGCGAGATCGCGGGAGTGCCGGTGCTCCTCGAAGCCCATGGCGACGTCTATCGCGACTTCTCCCGCGTCTCGATGAATACCGGGCTGCCGACGGTCCTCGGTTGGGAATACCACTTGTTCCAGCAAGCGCACGTCTGGCCGGAGATCTACGAACGTCGCGACGACGTGCAGGCGCTGTACTCGACCACCGACGAGGCATTGGCCGCGGAGCTGCTGCGCAAGTATCACATCGGCCTCGTCTTCGTGGGCCCGCTCGAACGGCGCACCTACCCGGCCGAGGGACTCGCGAAATTCGCGACGTGGGGGCTCACCAAGCCGGTCTTCGAGAGCGGAGACGTGGCGATCTACGCCACGCCCGGGCTCCTCCATTCGGTGAAGACGTGGATCGAGCCGGTGCAGGCCGCGGGCGCTAATTGGACGCCGCCGTTCGGCAGCTTTCGCGAGCCGCGCGCCGTCGCGCGGGCACCCGACGGAACGCTGTGGGTCGCCGACTTCGGCAACCGGCGCATCCAGCACGTCGATGCGCGACTTCGCCCGCTCGGCGGCTTCGGAGCCGAGGGCGACGCCCCGGGTCGCTTCCGCGATCCGTGCGGGGTCGCGGTCGGTACCGACGGCAGCGTATACGTCGCCGATACGTGGAATCATCGGGTTCAGAAGTTCACGGCTCTGGGAGTCTTCGTCGCGCAATGGACGGCGGACTTCTACGGCCCGCGAGGTATCGCGGTCGACCGCGGCGGGCGGATCTTCGTCGCCGACACGGGCAATCACCGTATCGTGCGACTCGGTGCCGGGGGTGTCGTGGAGCGTGAGTGGGGTCGTGCCGACGGGCTGCTCGAGCAACCGGTGGGAATCACCGTCAGCGCGCAAGGTGAAGTCTACGTCGCCGACACCGGTCATCGCCGAATCGCTGTCTTCAGCGCCGACGGAGACCTCGTCCGCGAGTGGCCGATCGACGGCTGGGAGACCTCCACGTTGCTCGAGCCGTATCTCGACGTCGGCGGCGACGGCGTCGTCTGGGTAACCGATCCGAGCGGAAATCGCGTGCTGCTGTTCGATTCCAGCGGTCATCCGCTCGGCACCGACCGTCGGAGCTTCGCCGTTGTCCACTCCGCTGGGCATCGCGGTGCTCGACGATCGCCACGCCGCCGTTGCCAACGCCGGCGATCACTCGCTCGCGATCGTGGTGCGGACGGCGAACACTTCGGTCGTGCCCGAGCGGTAGACGCGCTCGAACAGCTCCGGGTGGCGGGCGAACTTGTCGAGCCCTTCCGCGGGCGAATTTCTGCCGTTCGAGCTCGCCGATGAACACGTAGCGCACGTGATGACGGTTGATCAGTGGCCCCGCCCGTCGGAGGTCGACGTCGCCGTAGATCGCCTCGACGTCTCGAGCCCGCTGTGCGATCCGCGGATCGTTGCCCCGCCACACGCCCTCGTGATTGGCCCAGCCGAGCACGGTCGGTAGCCCGGTGTTCGACGAGACACGTGCGAAGTACGAGTAGGGATCGCCCGTCGACTCGAGCACGACCGGCCTTCCCCGTACCCGGGTGGCGAGCCAGCGGATCGCCCCCGCATCGTTCGGATGTTCGCGATCGAGGTATGCCATGCCGTCGAGCGACAACGTCGTACCTGGCGCGGGCAGCCGCAGCGCGATCAGGCCCATCGGATAGCACAGCGACGCCGTGGCGCCGCCGAGCAGTGCAACCAGCGCGGCGCCCCGCACCACGCGGCTGGAGCTCGCGAGAAGCGTGCCGGCGAGCGCCGGAAAGGCCAGCGCCAGCAGCAGCCAGGCCTGGAAGTAGAGCTTGAACACGGTGTTCATGCGCTGGAACGCAAGTCCGTAGGAGTCACGCAGGAAGACGACCTCGCACGCCGCGAGAGCAGCCGCGGCGGTCGCCACCAGCGCGATCGCCAGCGCGGTCGTCTGTTCGCGGCCGGGTGTGAGCAGGCTCGAGCAGCGCGGCGATCGCCACGGCTGTGGCGAGGATCAGCACCGCACTTTGCGTGGCGACGTAGAGGGCAAGCGTGGTGAAGACCGCGCACGCGACGACGAGATCGCGCGACGGCGCGTCGTCGGCAAGCTCTCCCACCAGGTCGCCGCCGAGACGAGCCACGGCCGGCACCAGCAGAAAGCCGAACACGAGCAGAAACGGCCCGAGCGGAGTTCTCGACTGAACGCGGCCGATGCCTTGGTACTGCGCATGGAAGCGCAGCGAGAACGGCAGGGAGAGCACGACCGCGGCGACTGCGAGCGCGACAACGCCGCCGAAGGCGGTGAGCAATGCGCGCAGCGGCCGGCGCTCGTCCCAGAGTCGATGCAGCGCCAGCAATCCGATCAGCGTGAGATGCACCGGCAGTCCCCACGGATTCGCCAGCGCGAGCACGGCGAGCAGCACGGCGAGCGTGCCGAGCCTCGCGGCGTTCGCCCGCAAGCTCGGGCGACTCGATCATCGCCATGGACGTCGCCATCGCGACGCCGACGAGCGAGACGTCGACCACCAGCGCCATGAGGTGCGGGTGGAGGTCGCCGTGCACCAAGCTGAAGAAGGGAAACTCGTTGATGGTGTTCGGCACCAGTCGCGTCGAGCGCCAGTAGTCGAACGCCGAAAGCGCCTTGTGCTCGACGAGGAGCTGCACGGCGCCGTCGAGGTTGCCGATGACGACGAGTGCCAGGCCGCTCGACGTATCCCGCCAGGCGACTGCCGCCCAAGAAGCCGCCGAGCGAGACGGCGGCGCAGAACGCCATCGCCCCGATGGTGGCGAGAGAGAGGTTGTATGCGACCGCGGGGGCGGCTTGCGGTGAGTCGAATGAGGTTCGCGAAGAGCAGGTACCCGAAATAGTAGTAGTTGATCGGCTCGCCGCTCATCCACGGGTCCTGGGGCGGAAAGTGCTCGGCGCGTACCAGCGTGTTGAGAAGCGCGAAGTCCATGTACTTCTCGGCGCCGAAGATGTCGGGCTCGAGCGCGCGGATTGCAGCGAAGGCGCACAGAACGGCGAGGAACGTCGCTTCGTCCCATAGAGACAGCCGCGCTCGGCCCGCCGGCCTTCCACGCGGCCGCTCCGGCGGCTGCCAAGCCGGCGCATGCGATCGACAGCGAAAGGCGGTGCGGAATCCCCGCGCTCGTCGCGAGCCACGAGAAGAAGCCTATGGCGATCAGCCCGAGGGGCTTCGCGAAGCCGTAACCGCGATCGGCGAAGCTTGCGGGAAAGAGCCGCGCCGCCAGGGGCCCGGCGGCGAGACCGATCAACGTCAGCGCTCCCCACCAGACGGCGAGATCGAGCATCATTCGCGGTCGCGACTTCTAGTGGGCGCGGCGGGCGCTTTGCAACGCGCTCCGTCGACCGCGACTCGCACCGCGGCCACACGCCTGCTAAGCACGCGGGGCGTGCGATCGGCTTCCGGAGCGCCTTGCGTCGCCGTGATCGGCGGCGGCTTCGCGGGTCTCGCCGCGGCACACCGGCTCGCCACGGCCGGGGTCCGCGTCGCGCTGTTCGAGCGCAGCGCGCACCTCGGCGGTCTGGCGATGACGTTTCGGCTCGGGGACGCCGAGATCGAAAAATACTACCACCATTGGTTCACCTCGGACCGCGACATTCTGCGGTTGCTTGCCGAGCTCGGCCTCGCCGATCGGCTGCGCTGGATCTCGCCGGTGATGGGCATGTTCTGTGGCGGCAAGGTATATCGCTTCACGCTCGCCGGCGGACCTGCTGCAGTTCCGCCCGTTCAGCTTCGCCGCCAAGGTGCGGTTCGGCGTCGTCACGCTGTTCCTGCAGCGCTACCCGCGGCGCGAAGCCGTTCGAAGAGGTCAGTGCCGCGAGCTGGCTACGGCGCTACGCGGGCCGCGAGGTCTACGATTTGGTCTGGGGGCCGCTGCTGCGCGGCGAAGTTCGGGCGCCACGCCGAGTCGATCTCGATGGCGTGGGTGTGGTCGAAGATGCGCTTACGGGGCACGTCGCGCAGCGCACGGCGGCAGCCGCGAGAGCCTCGGCTACCTCGAGGGCGGGTTCGGCGTCGTCGCGCGCCGCTCTCGGCGAGCGCATCATCGCGCACGGCGGACGGTGCATGCGCCGCGAACCGGTGCTGCGCATTTCGCGCGCTTGCCGCCCGAGCGACCGCGCAGAGCGCTTCGAAGTCGAGACCGTCACGCCGCCGCGAGCGCTTCGCGGCGGTCGTCTCGACCGTCGCACCGCCGCTCGCTCGCCCGTCTCGCACCGGATCTTCCCTGCCGATTATCGGCCCGCTGCGAGCGTTCGAGCATTCCGCGATCCTCTGCACGATGCTGCTGCTGCGCCGCTCACTGTCGCCCATCTACTGGATGAACATCAGCGACCCGGAGATTCCCGTTCGGCGGATTGATCGAGCACACGAACTTCATCCCACCCGAGCGCTACCAGGGCCGGCGGATCGTCTATGTCTCGCACTACGTCTATGCCGACGAGCCGATCTATCGGTTGGACTCGCGGCCAGCTGTTCGAGCACTATCGGCCCGGCTTGCGAGCGGGTGCAGCCGGGATTCGACGACGACTGGGTCGAGCGCCAGATGCAGTTTCGCGACGACTATGCGCAGCCGATCGTCGACGTCGGCTATCATCGGCGGCTTCTGCCGCTGACGAGCCCGTTGCCGGGCCTCTTGGTGGCGACGATGTCGCAGGTCTATCCCGAGGATCGCGGCACGAACTACGCGGTGCGCATCGGCGAGCAAGCGGCGCAGAGCGCTGCTCGCAGGGGAGCTTGCGCGTGCTCGGGGATCGTGAGATTGCTGCGTGTTCGACCGTGGCCGCGGTTATCGAAATCTCCGACCTTCGTCACCGCTACGGGGAACGCGAGGCGCTGCGCGGCGTGACCTTCCGGGTCGAGCGCGGCGAGATCTTCGCGCTGCTCGGTCCGAACGGCGGCGGCAAGACGACGCTGTTCAAGATCCTCTCGACGCTGATGCGGCCCAGCCTCCGGCGACGGCGCGCGTTCTCGGGCACGATCTCGGCCGCGAGGCGCCGGCCGTACGGCCGCGCACTCGGCGTCGTCTTCCAGCATCCCGGCCTCGATCCGAAGCTCACGGTCGCGCGAGAATCTCGTGCACCACGGCCACCTCTACGGCCTCGGCGGCGCCGCGCTGCGCCAGCGCGTGAAGCAAGTGCTCGGCGATTTGGATCTCACCGAGCGGGCCGACGATCTCGTCGAGACGCTGTCGGGCGGTCTCGCGCGCCGCACCGAGCTCGCGCACGGGTTGCTGCACGCGCCCGAGCTGCTGCTGCTCGACGAGCCGAGCACCGGTCTCGATCCCGGCGCGCGCCGCGACTTCTCGCAGTATCTGCGAGAGCTGCGCGACCGAGCGGGCGTGACGGTCGTGCTGACGACGCACTACATGGAGGAGGCCGAGCGCGCGACCGTGTCGCCGTGTTGCACGAGGGCTCGCTGGTGGCGCTCGGCACCGCCGACGAGCTCAAGCGAAGCGTCGGCGGCGACGTCGTGGTGATCGAAGCCGAGGAGCCAGCAGACTTGCGCGAGAAGGTCCGTGCGCGATTCGGTCTCGAGGCACAGCTCGTCGACGGCACGCTTCGCGTCGAGCGCGCGCGCGGTCACGAGTTCGTGCGCGACGTCGTCGAGGCGTTTCCCGGCGAGGTGCGCTCGGTCACCTTCGGCAAGCCGACGCTCGAGGACGTGTTCGTGCATCTGACCGGAAGACGCTTCTGGGATTCGAACGGGAGGTCCGAAGCGCAATGACGATTCTGGCGCCCGGTGATGACGCTCTGGTGGCGCGAGGTCATCCGCTTCGTGCGCCAGCGGAGCCGGCTCTTCGGCGCGTTCGCGCAGCCGCTGGTGTTCTGGATGCTGCTCGGCGGCGGCATGAACGCCTCGTTTCGGCCTTCGGCCGGAGCCGGCGGCACCAGCTACGTCGAGTACTTCTATCCCGGCATCATCGTGCTGGTGCTGCTGTTCACGGCGATCTTCGCCACCATCTCGACCGTCGAGGACCGGCGGGAAGGATTTCTTCAGGGCGTGCTCGTCGCGCCGGTCACGCGCAGCGCAGATCGTTCTCGGTCAGGCGCTCGGCGGGACGACGCTCGCCGTCCTGCAGGGCGCGCTGTTCCTGGTCTTCGCGCCGTTCGCCGGTATCCACCTCGGGCTCGAAGCCATCGCCGCGGCGATCGTCGTCATGTCGCTGGTCGCCTTCGCGCTCACCAGCCTCGGGCTGGTCATCGCCTGGCGGATGGAGTCGACGCAGGGCTTCCACGCCGTCATGAACCTGATCCTGATGCCGATCTGGTTGCTGTCGGGCGCGTTCTTTCCGCTCTCGGGCGTGCCGAGCGGGCTCGGGTGGGTCATGCGCGCCAACCCGCTGACCTACGGGATGGCGGCGCTGCGTCGCGCGCTCTATGCGGGCCATGCCGTGGCAGTGAGCGCTCTGCCGGGCATGCTTCCCGCCCTGGCCGTCACGGCATTCTTCGCCGCCGCGGCGTTTTTCGCAGCGACGGCGATCGCGCGACGCGCCGCAGCCTGAGAGAGCAGTCGAGAATCAGGGTCGGCTAAGAGCCGGTCTTCTGATATCCCTTGCCGACTTTGCGGATGCGCTTGGCGCGGCTCCATTGGGCGAGACTGATGCCCGCCTTGCGCCCTGCGATCTTACGGACGTCTTCGAGCGTGAACGTATTGCCGAGCTTCTGAAAGAATTTCTCGGCGCGCGGCGCGCCCTTACGCCGGGCCCGTCGTGGCGCCGCCTGCCGCTTGCGACCCGTCTTGCGCGGTCGTCCCGGTGGCCGGCCGCCGCGCCCCGCCGGGGTGCCGAAGAGATCCGAGCGGAAACTCTTCTCTTCGGCGACGAGCTTGGCGAGTCTGTTGGCGGTCGTGCGGATCTCCTCGCGAAGCGATTCGAGAGCGCTCTTCGCCGCAGCGCGTGCTTGGCGGACGATGGTGAGTGCGCCCGCCAATCGTGTTCCCCGTCTTCGCCGTCTCGGCATGGAATATCTCCTTTGGCTGGCGGCGCTCAATGGCGCCCGCACTGTTCTTCAATTGAAAGCTCAATCGGTGAAATGGTCGAATGACTGAACAATGATTTGTGCACATACGTCGGCATTTGACAACCCCAAATGATACAGTCCTAGTTCGCGGGTTCGCAGCGACGATGCCCGGCGCTCGGTCGGGCGAAGATGCTCTGTGCGAGCAGAAACGGAGAGCGCCGACGCTTTCCTCGGTTGCCTCCTGGACAAGCCGTGCTCCTCCCCGCATGATTCCCGGGTGGAGTCGACCGAGGAACGCAGCCCCGAGATCGCCGAGATCGACGCCTGGGTGGAATCACTCGAGAGCGTCGTTCGCGAGCGTGGCGCGGCGGTGGCGGGGCGGCTGTTGGCACGCCTCCTCGCGCAGGGGGCTCGTCTCGGCATCGGCATCGCCGCCCCGCTCAACACGCCGTACGTCAACACGATCCCGGTCGAGGAGCAGCCGGCGTATCCCGGCGATCGCGAGATCGAGCGGCGCATCAAGAACCTGATTCGCTGGAACGCGATGGCGATGGTGGTGCACGCCAACAAGCTTTCGGCGGGCATCGGCGGCCACATCTCGACCTACGCCTCCGCTCGCGACGCTGTTCGAGGTCGGCTTCAATCACTTCTTTCGCGGCCGCGACGGCGCGCGCCGGCGACCACGTCTTCTTCCAGGGGCACGCCTCGCCCGGCGTCTACGCGCGCGCCTTTCTCGAGGGGCGGCTCAGCGAGGCCAACCTGCACGCCTTCCGCCGCGAGCTGGCTCCGGGCGGCGGGCTCTCGTCCTATCCGCACCCGTGGCTGATGCCCGACTTCTGGGAGTTCCCGACCGTGTCGATGGGGCTGTCGCCACTGACGTCGATCTATCAGGCGCGCTTCAACCGCTATCTGCAGGCGCGCGATCTCGCCGACGACATCCGAGCCGCGTCTGGGCGTTTCTCGGCGACGGCGAGATGGACGAGCCGGAGAGCCTCGGCGCGATCACGCTGGCGTCGCGCGAGCAGCTCGACAACCTGATCTTGGTCGTCAACTGCAACTTGCAGCGCCTCGACGGCCCGGTGCGCGGCAACGGCAAGATCATCCAGGAGCTCGAGGCGGCCTTCCGCGGCGCCGGCTGGAACGTCATCAAGGTCATCTGGGGCGACGACTGGGATCCGCTGCTCGCGCGCGACGACGACGGGCTGCTGGTCGCGCGCATGAGGGAGGCGGTCGACGGCGAGTACCAGAAGTACACCGTCGAATCCGGCGCCTACATCCGCGAGCACTTCTTCGGCACGCATCCGGAAGCTGCTGGAGATGGTCGAAGGATTGACCGACGCCAAGCTGCGCAAGCTGCGCCGCGGCGGCCACGATCCCGAGAAGGTCTACGCCGCCTACACGGCCGCGGTCGAACATCGCGGCTCGCCGACGGTGATCCTCGCCAAGACCATCAAGGGCTACGGGCTCGGCGAAGCCGGCGAAGGCCGCAACGTCACCCACCAGCAGAAGAAGCTGAACGAGAAGGAGCTGCGCAGCTTCCGCGACCGCTTCGGCATCCCGATCGGCGACCGCGAGCTGCTCGAGACGCCCTTCTACCGCCCGCCCGACGACAGCGAGGAGATGCAGTACCTGCTCGAGCGCCGGCGGGCGCTCGGCGGCTTCGTCCCGCGGCGCGTGCGTGCAGGTGCCGCACTCGCTCGCGTACGCCGACGAAGCTCTTCGACGAGTTCCTGCAGAGCATCGGGCGAGCGCGAGGTCGCGACGACGATGGTGCTCGTGCGCCTGCTGCGCCACCTGATGAACGATCCCGAGATCGGCCGGCTGATCGTGCCGATCGTGCCCGACGAGGCGCGCACGTTCGGCATGGACGCGCTGTTCCGCAAGTTCGGCATCTACTCGTCGGCCGGCCAGCAATACGAGCCGGTCGACTCCGACGTCGTCGCCTACTATCGCGAGGCGAAGGACGGCCAGCTGCTCGAGGAGGGCATCACCGAGGCCGGCGCGATGGCGTCGTTCACCGCCGCCGGCACCGCCTACGCCACGCACGGCGTGAACACGATCCCGTTCTTCTTCTTCTACTCGATGTTCGGCTTCCAGCGCATCGGCGACCTGATCTGGCAGAACGCCGACGCGCGCGGCCACGGCTTCCTGATCGGCGCCACCGCCGGTCGCACGACGCTCGCCGGCGAGGGGCTGCAGCACCAGGACGGCCACAGCCACGTGCTCGCCAGCGTCGTGCCGACGGTGCGCGCCTACGATCCGGCGTTCGCCTACGAGATCGCCGGTGATCGTCGGGACGGCATCCGCCGCATGTACGTCGAGCGCGAGGACGTGCTTCTACTACCTCACCGTGCAGAACGAGATGTACACGATGCCGGCGATGCCCGCGGGCGTCGAGGAGGGCATCCTGCGCGGCCTGTACAAGCTGCGCGGCCGCCGAGGGGCCGCTTCGTGGCCGCGCGTCCATCTCTTCGGCAGCGGCGCGATCCTGCGCGAGGCGCTGCGCGCGCAGGAGCTGCTCGCCGAGCGCGCGTCGCCGCCGACGTGTGGAGCGTGACCAGCTACACCGAGCTGCGCCGCGACGCGCTCGCGGTCGAGCGCTGGAACATGCTGCACCCGCACGGCGCAGCCGCGCATGCCGTACGTCAGCCGCGTGCTCGCCGACGAGCCGTGGCCCGTCGTCGCCGCGAGCGACTACATGAAGATCGTCGCCGATCAGATGGCGCGCTTCGTGCCCGCGACGTTCCAATCCGCTCGGCACCGACGGCTTCGGCCGCAGCGACGACCGCGCGACGCTGCGCCGCTTCTTCGAGGTCGACGCCGAATCGATCACCGTCGCCGCGCTCGCCGAGCTGGCGAGGAGCGGCCGTGTCGATCGCGCCGGCTCGCCGCCGCGGCGATCGCGACTTCGGCATCGACCCCGAGCGGGCGGATCCGGCTCGGAGCTAGGCGCGAAGCCGTCCCATCCTGGTTGGCCCGGTCACGATTCGAGGCTTCCGCGGTGCGCGTCGTCGTCCTACAGCATGAATCGATCGAGGGGCCGGGCGTATGGATGCAAGCGTTGCTCGAGCACGGGGCGTGCGTCGAATGCGCGCTCGTCCCGAAGGTCGGGGTTCCACGCAACGCCGAGGACGCGGATCTCCTGATCTCGATGGGCGGATCGATGAGCGTCAACGACCCGCTGCCGTGGATTCAAGCCGAGGTCGCGCTGATCGCGGAGCGAATACGCACGAACGCGCCCGTGCTCGGCGTGTGCCTCGGCTCGCAGCTCATCGCCAAGGCGGCCGGCGGCTTCGTCGAGACCGGGCCGATCTTCGAGGTCGGCTTTCACGAGGTCGAGCTCACCGAAGCCGGCCGGGAGGATCCCGTGTTGCGAGCGCTGCCGCCGCGCTCGTCGGTGCTGCAGTGGCACGGCGAATACTTCCACGACGTTCCCGGAGCCGTGGTTCTCGCGCGCTCGTCGCAATATCCGATGCAGGCGTTGCGCGTCGGTCGCGCGTACGGCTTGCTCTTCCATCTCGAAGCCACGCTCGATTCCGTCGCGGCGATGTGCGACGCGTTCCCGGCCGATCTCCGCCGCGGTCAGCTCGAGGCGGAATCCCTCCTCGGCCAGGCGCGAAGCCGACTCGGGGAGCTACAGCGCCACGCACGCGCGCTGCTCGACGCATTGCTGGCGGTTTGCTGAGCGTGCCTCCGCGCAGGCGTCGAACAGGAGACCTATCGGCGGGTGGGGATCACGTGCCGCACCCCGCCTCGCGGATCGGGATGATCCCCCCGGTAGCGCGGAATCAAATGCAGGTGCGTGTGCTCGATCGACTGGCCCGCCGCCGCGCCGTCGTTGACGCCGACGTTGAAGCCGTCCGGTCGATGCTCCGCCTGCAGCTTCTCGCGCTCGCCGCGAAGCAGCGCGTAGCACGCCGCGACTTCGGCGTCGGTCAGATCGAAGAAGCTCGTGCAGTGACGCTTGGGTACGACGAGAGTATGGCCCTTGGATGCGGGCTCGCGATCGCGCAGCGCGGCGGCGAGCTCGTTCTCGGCCACGACCCTCGAGCCCACGTCACAAAACGGACAGCTATCCCGGTCCATTCGCTCCTCCCGTTCAGACCATCGGGCTCGACGGAATGTGCGACTCACCCATGAGGAAGGCATCGATGCCGCACGCCGCCTCGCGCCCCTCCCAAATCGCCCACACCACGAGCGACTGTCCACGGCGCAGATCGCCGCACGCGAATACGCCGGGCACGCTCGTCATGTAGTTGCGATCGGCGAGCGCGTTGCCGCGCTCGTCGAGCTTGACGCCGAGGTCAGTGATCGGACCGCCACGCTCGGGGCCGAGGAAGCCGAGAGCCAGCAGCACGAGATCGCAGTCGATGGTGAATTCGCTGCCGGGGATCTCCGCCATGCGCGGGCGACCGTTGTCGCCCGGCAGCCATTCGAGCCGCACGGCGTGCAGCTGCTTCACCTTGCCGTTCTCGCCGCTGAAGCGCTTGGTGTTGATCGAGAAGTCGCGGACGACGCCTTCCTCGTGCGAGCTCGAGGTGCGGAAGATCATCGGCCAGTAGGGCCACGGCATGTCGTCCGTGCGCTCATCGGGCGGGCGCGGCAGCAGCTCGAACTGGTGTACCGAGAGCGCACCCTGCCGGTTCGAGGTGCCCGAGACAGTCCGACCCCGTGTCGCCGCCGCCGAGAATGACGACGCGCTTGCCGTGCGGCCGTCAGCTGGTTCGGCACCGAGTCGCCGGCCACCACCTTGTTCTGCTGCGGTAGGAACTCCATCGCGAAGTGAATGCCGTCGAGCTCGCGGCCCGGAATCGGCAGATCGCGCGGCTGCGTGGCGCCGCCGGCGAGGCAGATCGCGTCGAACGAGGACCGCAGCTCGGCGGTCGGCACGGTCGAAGCCGACGTTGGCGTTGGTGACGAACGTCGACCCCCTCGGCCTTCATCTGCTCCATGCGCCGGTCGACCAGATGCTTCTCCATCTTGAAGTCGGGAATGCCGTAGCGCAGCAGCCCGCCGATGCGGTCGGCCCGCTCGAAGACGGTCACCGAGATGACCCGCGCGCGCCAGCTGTTGCGCGCACGCCAGGCCCGCTGGCCCGGAGCCGACGACGGCGACACGCTTGTCGGTGCGGTGCGGCGGGCGGCTGCGGCGTCACCCAGCCCTCGGCGAACGCGTGATCGATGATCTGCTTCTCGATCTGCTTGATCGTCACCGGGTCGTCGTTGATGTTGAGCACGCACGCCTCTTCGCAGGGCGCGGGACAGACGCGGCCGGTGAACTCGGGAAAGTTGTTGGTGGAATGGAGGCGCTGGATCGCCTCCTTCCAGCGGCCGCGATAGACGAGGTCGTTCCAGTCGGGGATGATGTTCCCGAGCGGGCAACCCTTGTGACAGAAGGGGATGCCGCAATCCATGCAGCGCGCGCCCTGCTCGGCGGAGCTCGTCTTCCGGCAAGCTTGCCCTCGAGCTCGCGCCAGTCCTTCAGGCGCTCCTCGACCGGCCGCCGCGGCGGCATCTCGCGAGTGGATTTCCATGAATCCAGTGATCTTGCCCATGCGCTCGGTGCTATCTCGTGAAACGGCACGCAGCGCGCGGCAGCGACTCGTAGTCGCGATCAGATCGAGGCCAGCTTCGCTGCGTCGCTGTCGAGGTGCTGCGCCGCGAGCACCTTGCGGTACTCGACCGGCATGACCTTGACGAATTTCCTGACGCTCTCCTTCCAGCCCGACAGCACGCGCCAGGCGAGCTTGCTCTCGGTGAAGTCGTAGTGCCTGCGCACCAGGTCGTGGACGATCTTGACGTCCTCGTCGTCGAGCGGCTCGAGCTCGACCATTCCCTTGTTGCAGTTGCGCGCGAAGTCGGCCGTCGGCGTCGAGCACGTAGGCGACGCCGCCGCTCATGCCGGCGGCGAAGTTGCGGCCCGTCTTGCCGAGCACGACGACGAGCCCCTTGGTCATGTACTCGCAGCCGTGGTCGCCCACGCCCTCGACGACGGCCGTGGCGCCGCTGTTGCGCACGGCGAAGCGCTCGCCGGCGATGCCCGCGCAGGAAGACTTCGCCGCCGGTGGCGCCGTAGAGCGACGACGTTGCCGACGATCGAGTTCTCTTCGGGGACGAACGTCGATTCGCGCGGCGGCACGCACGACGATCCGGCCGCGCCGACATGCCCTTGGCGAAGTAGTCGTTGGCGTCGCCCTCGAGCCGGATCGAGATGCCTTCGGCGCAGGAACGCCGCGAAGCTCTGCCCGGCCGACCCGCGGAAGTGGATCTGGATCGTGTCGGGCGGCAGGCCCGCCGCGCCGTAGCGGCGGGAGATCTCCGCCGACAGCATCGTGCCGACGGTGCGGTTGACGTTGCGGATCGGCAGCTCGATCGTCACCGGCTCGCCGCGCTCGAGCGCCGGCCGCGCGAGCTCGATCAGCTGGTTGTCGAGCGCCTTGTCGAGGCCGTGGTCCTGGGGCTCGACGCAGTGGATCGGCACGTCGGCCGGCACGTCGGGCTTGTGCAGCATCGGGCGTGAGATCGACGCCCTTGGCCTTCCAGTGCTCGATGGCGTCACGCGGCTCGAGCATGTCCACGCGTCCGACCATCTCGTCGACCGTGCGAAAGCCGAGCTCGGCCATGATCTCGCGTAGCTCCTCGGCGACGAACATCATGAAGTTGACGACGTGCTCGGGCTTGCCCTCGAACTTCTTGCGCAGCACCGGGTCCTGCGTGGCGATGCCGACCGGGCAGGTGTTGAGATGGCACACGCGCATGATGATGCAGCCGGACGCGACGAGCGCGGCGGTCGCGAAGCCGAACTCCTCGGCGCCGAGCAGCGCGGCGATGGCCACGTCGCGACCGGTCTTCAACTGGCCGTCGGTTTCCACGCGGATGCGGCCGCGCAGGTTGTTCATCACCAGCACCTGCTGCGTCTCGGCGAGGCCGAGCTCCCAGGGCGTTCCCGCGTGCTTGATCGAGGTGAGCGGCGAGGCGCCGGTGCCGCCTTCGTATCCGCTGATGAGCACCACGTCGGCCTTCGCCTTGCACACGCCCGCGGCGACCGTGCCGACGCCGACCTCGCTCACCAGCTTCACGCTCACGCGGGCGCGGTTGTTGGCGTTCTTCAGGTCGTGGATGAGCTGCGCGATGTCTTCGATCGAATAGATGTCGTGATGCGGCGGCGGCGAGATCAGTCCCACGCCGGGGGTCGAGTAGCGGATCTTGGCGATGTACTCGTCGACCTTGTGGCCGGGCAGCTGGCCGCCCTCGCCGGGCTTGGCCCCCTGCGCGATCTTGATCTGCAGCTCGTCGGCGTTGACGAGGTAGTAGCTGGTCACGCCGAACCGCCCGGAAGCGACTTGCTTGATGGCGCTGCGCCGCAGGTCGCCGTTCTCGTCGCGCACGTAGCGCACCGGGTCCTCGCCGCCCTCGCCGGTGTTCGACTTGCCGCCGATGCGGTTCATGGCGATCGCCAGGTTCTCGTGCGCCTCGCGGCTGATCGAGCCGAGCGACATCGCGCCCGTCTTGAAGCGCTTGACGATCTCGCTCGCGGGCTCGACTTCCTCGATCGGAATCGGCACGCCGGGCTTGAACTTCAGGAGCCCGCGTAGCGTGCAGAGCTTCTCGCTGTGGTCGTTCACCAGCGCGGAGTAGTGCTTGAACTGCCGATAGCTGCCGGACCGCACCGAGTGCTGCAGGCGGGCGATCGTCTCGGGGTTGTAGGCGTGGTACTCGCCGCGGCGGCGCCATTGATACTGCCCGCCGGGATCGAGCTCGCCGTCGAGCGATGGCGACACCGTGTAGGCGTGGTCGTGGCGCGCCTTGATCTCGGCGGCGATCTCCTCGAGGCCGATGCCTTCGATCTGCGAGGCCGTCCAGGTGAAGTACTTGTCGATGAGCTCGCGCGACAGACCGACGGCCTCGAAGATCTGCGCGCCGTGGTAGCTCTGCAGCGTCGAGATGCCCATCTTCGACATGACCTTGAGCAGGCCCTTGCCGATCGCCTTGCGGTAGTGTTCGACGGCTTCGGCGCCGCTCACCCCTTTGATCACGCCTTGTTCGGCCATGCCCGTCACGGTCTCGTAGGCGAGGTACGGGTTGAAGGCTCCGGCTCCGTAGCCGGCGAGCAGCGCGAAATGATGGATCTCGCGAGGCTCGCCGCTCTCGACGATCAGGCCGCAGCGGGTGCGTGTCCCCTCGCGGATGAGATGATGGTGGACGGCGGAAACGGCGAGCAGGGCGGGGATCGGCGCGTGGTCGACGTCGACGCCGCGGTCGGAGAGCACGAGAATGGTCGCCCCAGCGGTGATCGCCTCGGAGGCGTTGCGGCAGAGATCGTCGAGCGCGCGTTCGAGCGCGTCGGCGCCCCCTGCGGGGTGGAAGAGCGTCGACAGCGTGACGGTGTGGAGGCCGCCCTGATCCAGCTCCTTGATCTGCTCGAGCTCCTCGTTGCTGAGCGCCGGAGTCTTCACCTCGAGCTGCCGGCAGTGGAGCGGGCGTTTCGTCGAAGAGGTTCTGCTCGGCGCCGATCGTCGTGGAGATCGACATGACGAGCTCTTCGCGTAGCGGGTCGATCGCCGGGTTGGTGACCTGCGCGAAGAGCTGCTTGAAGTAGGCGAAGAGCAGCTGCGGCCGGTCGGAAAGCACGGCGGGAGGAGTGTCCGTGCCCATCGAGCCGACGGCTTCCTGGCCGTTGATGGCCATCGGGGCCATCAACAGTCGCAGATCCTCCTTGGTGTAGCCGAAGGCTTGCTGCTGCTCGAGCAGCGTCGCTTCGTCGAACGGCTCGGAGAGCGGCGTCGCGGGCGGCAACGAGCCGAGCTTGACGAGATTCTCGTCGATCCACTGACGATAGGGCTTGCGCGCCGCCATGCTCTCCTTGATCTCTTCGTCCTCGACGATGCGCCCGAGGCTCGTGTCGACGAGAAACATGCGACCGGGCCGAAGGCGTCCCTTGGCGGCGATGCGGTCGGGCGGGATGTCGAGCACGCCGACCTCGGACGCCATCACCACGAGCCCGTCCTTGGTGACGACGTAGCGCGACGGCCGCAGGCCGTTGCGGTCGAGCACCGCGCCGATGCGCACGCCGTCGCTGAAGGCGATCGACGCCGGACCGTCCCACGGCTCCATGAGGCAGGAGTGATACTCGTAGAACGCGCGCTTGGTCTCGCTCATCGATCTCGTGGTTCTGCCACGCCTCGGGAATCATCATCATCATGGCGTGGGCGATCGAGCGGCCGGTCAGCGTGAGTAGCTCGAGCGCGTTGTCGAGCTTCGCGGAGTCGCTGCCGCGCGGGTTGATGATCGGCACGATCTTCTCGACGTCGTCGCCGAACAGCGGCGAGGCGAAGTTCTTCTCGCGCGCATGCATCCAGTTTTCGTTGCCGCGCAGCGTGTTGATCTCGCCGTTGTGGGCGAGGAAGCGGTACGGGTGCGCGCGGTCCCACGAGGGCAGCGTGTTCGTCGAGAAGCGCTGGTGCACGAGCGCCAGCGCCGACTCCAGCGTCGGGTCGCGCAGATCGTGGTAGAACTTCGGGATTTGCCACGAGATGCAGCAGCCCCTTGTAGACGATGGTGCGCGTCGACAGGCTCGCGATGTGAAAGCTCTCGCTTTCGGGCATCCCGGAAGCGGCCACGCGGTTCTCGACGATCTTGCGCACCACGTAGAGCTTGCGCTCGAGCGTGGCCTGGTCCTTCACCTTGCGCCCGTCGCGGCCGATGAAGATCTGGCGGATCTCCGGCATGATCGCGCGCGCCTGCGGCCCGCATTCCGCCGGGTCGACGGGCACGTTGCGCCAGCCGATGAGCTTCAGACCCGCCTGACGGACCGCGCTCTCGAAGATCTCGCGGCACTCGTTTCGCTGATTGGTCTCGCGCGGCAGGAACACCATGCCGACGCCGTATTCGCCCGGCTCGGGAAGGCGATGCTTCTGTAGCGCGAGCTCCTTCTTCAGGAACGCGTGAGGGATCTGCAGCAAGATGCCCGCTCCGTCTCCCGTCAGCGGGTCGCAGCCGCAGGCGCCGCGGTGTTCGAGGTTGGCGAGGATCGTCAGGCCCTTCTCGACGATGTCCCGCGACTTGGCTCCGCTCACGTCGACCACGAAGCCGACCCCGCAGGCGTCGTGCTCGAAGCGCGGGTCGTAGAGTCCTTGCCGTCGAAGCGTCGTCATCAAGCCACCTTCGGGCGCGCTGCCCCGTTACGGCGCGCCTTCTTGTCGATTGCGGGCGGTTCCCCTCCGCCGTCCGCGGCGGTCACACGTCCGAGTCGCAGTTGCGAGCGCTCCATGTTCGTCGACAGCACCACCATCGTCTCGGTCTTTTCGACGCCGTCGATCGAGCGCAAGCGGCTGATCAGCGCCTCGAGCGACGAGGTGTTGGCGGTCTTCACCTTGAGCAGCAAGGTGTACTCCCCCGTCACGTGATGGCACTCGAGAACGTCTTCCATCGCGTGCACGGCGCTCTCGAAGCGGTCGATGAGGCGTGGATGGCTGACGTACACGCCGATGAACGCGGTGATGTCCACGCCGAGTCTGCGGGCGTCGAGCTCTGCGTGGTAGCCGCGAATCACACCGTTGTCTTCGAGCTTCTTCATACGCTCGATGACCGAAGGCGACGACAGGCCGACCTGCTCGCCGATCTTGGCGAGCGAAACGCGACAGTTTTCCTGCAGGATCGACAGTATCCCGAAGTCGATCTCGTCGAGCTCGATGGGTTCGTTTCCTAATTTCATAAGGCTACCCGTCGAAAGCGCCGAATGGATAATGAATAGTTTCGATCATCTGTCAAGCTTTATTAGGACAAGGCAAGATCTAACGCAACGCATCACTCCGGCGAGCGATGCTCGCCGGCGAAGAGCTCGACTCACTTCGCGTAGGTGACGCGGTAGATCGCTCCCGCCATGTCGTCCGAGATGAGCAGCGCGCCGTCCGGGGCGACTATCACGTCGACCGGCCGACCCCACGGGCGACCGTTCGGTTGCAGCCAGCCCTCGGCGAAGACCTCCAGCCGCTTGTCGCCGCGCTCGCCGGGACGCGCGACGGCGACGCGATAGCCGATCGGCGTGCTGCGGTTCCACGATCCGTGCTCGGCGATGAAGATCTGGCTGCGGTACACGTCGGGGAACATGGTGCCCGTGTAGAACCGCATGCCCAAGGCGGCGACGTGCGCGCCGAGGTTCACCTCCGAAGCCGTGTACTGGCTGCAGTCGTGGCCGGCGCCGAATTCCGGATCGGAGATCCCGCTCGCGTGGCAATAGGGGAACCCGAAATGCATGCCGGGCTTCGGGGCGACGTCGAGCTCGTCGTCGGGAACGTCATCACCGAGCAAATCGCGTCCGTTGTCGGTGAACCAGAGTTGTTTCGTCGCGGGGTTCCAATCGAAGCCGACGCTGTTGCGCACGCCGCGGGCGAATACTTCCATGCCCGAGCCGTCGGGCTTCAGGCGAGTGATCGTCCCGTAGGGCGGCTCGCGCTCACAGACGTTGCAGGGCGCGCCGACCGCGACGTAGAGGAATCCGTCCGGTCCGAAGCCGATGACTCGCGCGCCGTGCCACTTGTCGGAAGGATAGCCGTCGTAGACGACGACGGGCTTCGGGGGATGCTCGAGCCGGCTCTCGATGTCGTCGAAGCGAAGGATGCGCGAGGCGGCCCCGACGTACAGCGCCTTGTCATGAAACGCGACGCCGTTCGGCGAGTCCAGCTTCGCGGCGATGACGAGGCCGCGCTCGGCGACCCCGTCGTGGTTCTCGTCTACGATCGCGTACACCACTCCCGCTGCTTGCGTGCCGACGAACAGCGTGCCGTTGGTGCCGAGCGCCATCTGCCGCGCGTTGGCGGCTCCACCCGCGAAGAGGTTGATGTGAAATCCGGGGGGCAGCTTGATGGTTTCGAGCGGATAAGCGCCGGTCTTCGGGTGCGCCGTGCAGGCCGCGGCATGGAGCAGGAGCAGGACGGCGGGGATCGACGGGATGCGCATGACGCCCTTGCGGGTTGGGCCGTCGAGGTGACGCGCGGGCCCTAGCGCTCCGTCTTCTTGTCCAGCTTCAGCGCGAGCGAGTTGATGCAGTAGCGGAGGTTCGTCGGCGCGGGCCCATCCTCGAACACGTGGCCGAGGTGGGCGTCACAGCGGCTACACAGCACCTCGACGCGACGCATGCCGTGGCTGAGGTCGTGCTCCTGCGCGACCGCGTCCTCGGCGGCGGGTTTCCAGAAGCTCGGCCAGCCGGAGCCGGAATCGAACTTCGCCTGCGAACTGAACAGCTCCGCCCCGCAGCACGTGCAGCGGTACGTCCCTTCGGTCTTGCAATCGTTGTACTCGCCGGTGAAGGGTCGCTCGGTCGCCCTCTCGCGGGTCACGGCGAACTGCTCCGGCGTCAGTTGCTTCCTCCACTCCTCGTCGGACCTGGTGACCTTCTTGTCTGCCATGTCACTTTCCTATGCTATGTCGTGGGTCGTGCCAACGTGTGGCGCGTGCGGTGACGGCGCCTTGCAGGTCGCTCGATCCCTTGCCGGGCGGGTGGAATAGAGGAACCGCATGCCGAATGATGACGGCTTTGCTGCTCGCGCGTTTCACGAAGCGACGAAGCACTCCTTCGAGTCGCTCCACCGCGAGCCGCATTTCCTCGATTGGGACAACCTGCCGACGCCATACAAGGTCTATCGGGGCCTGCCGGTCGAGCCGCTGCCCGCGGCCACCGACGTTCACGGCGTTTCCGTGATCGAGGCGATTCGCGCCGCCGAGCCAGCCCGGCATAGCGGCGAGCCCCCCGACCGCGCGGCAATTGCGCGCTTGCTCCACTTCGCGCTCGGCGTTCTGCGCCGCCGTGCGCCCGGCGGCGGGCCGTGGCACGAGTTCCGTGCAGCGCCCTGTACGGGGGCTCTGTACCACGTGGACGCGTATCTGGTGACGGCCGATCTTCCCGACCTCGCGGCGGGCGTCTACCACCACTCGCCGCGCGACGCTGCGCTGCAAGTGTTGCGATCGGGGGATTGGCGGGGCGTGCTGGCCGACGCCAGCGGCGGTGAGGAGCACGTCGTGCAGGCGCCGGTGGTCATGGTGCTGGCGTCGACGTACTGGCGCAACGCCTGGAAGTATCAGCGCCGCGCCTACCGCCACGTGTTCTGGGACGGCGGCACGATCATCGCCCAGTTGCTCGCACAAGCTGCTGCAGACGGCTGGCCGGCGCGCATCGTCCTAGGATTCGCCGACCGAGCGGTGGAGCAATTGTGCGCGCTCGACCGCGAGCGGGAGGGAGTCGTGGCGTTGATTTCCATCGGCGGCGGAGCGCCTGCGCCTGCGCCCGCCGAACCGCCCGCCCTGCGCCTCGAGACCGAGCCGCTCTCGCGCCGCGAGGTCTCGTACCGGGAGATCGTCGAAGTTCACGATCAGGGGGTGCTCGAAGACGGTGGGCAGGCGGCGGCCTGGCGACGCCGCGCCCCAGCGCCGCGCGCCTTCGAATCGACGAGCCCGTCGCTCACCTTCGGCGCCGGCGACGACTTTCCCGCCGATGACCTCGACGCGGTGATCCGCAGGCGAGGCTCCACGAGGGCCTTCGACCGCCGGGCCATCTCGCGCGCCGCTCTCCATCACCTGCTCGCCGCGGCGAGCGCCGCGGTGCCGGCCGACTACCGCCCCGCGCCCGAGCAGTCGCTCGTCGACCTCTACCTCGTCGTCAACGCGGTCGAAGGGATCGAGCCGGGCGCCTATCGCTGGCGGACTACGGAACGACGGCTCGAGTGTCTGTGGCGAGGCGAGCGCCGGCGCGACGCCGGCACGCTGGCGCTTGGCCAGGCGCTCGGCGCGGACGCTGCGGTCGACGTCTATGCCATCGCCGATCTCGACCACGTGCTGTCGAGCCTGGGCACGCGCGGCTATCGGGCCGCCACGCTCGACGGGGGCGTCGCCGGCGGGCGGATCTATCTGGCCGCGTACGCGGATCGCCTCGGAGCGACGGGCTTGACGTTCTTCGACGACGACGTCGCGCGATTCTTCGGTCTCGATGCGAAACGCTTCGGCATCATGTTTCTCACCGCCGCCGGCGTTCCTGGGGACGTTCCTACTTTGCTTACCTTCTGACCGAAAAGCGGCAACCAAAGAAGGTAGGCAAAGTAGGAACGTCCCCTCTAGGGCCTCGAGCCGGCCGCGAGCTTGACGAAGGAACGCATCAGGCGTTGCTGTGCGGGGTCGTCGAGCTGCATTTCGGGGTGCCACTGCACGGCGATGCACGAGGGGTGGAATTCGTGCTCCACGGCCTCGATGACGCCGTCCTCCGCCCACGCCACCGCCTTCAGACTTGGCGCCAGCCGGGCGATCCCCTGATGGTGCCACGAGCAAACCGTGACCTCGAGCGAGCCAAGCTGGTCGGCGAGCCGGCTGCCGGCTGCCACGCGCGTCAGGTGATGAGTGTGCAGTCGTTCCGGCAGGCGGTGCTCGACGGTGCTGCAGCCGAGGTCGGGAAGGTGGGCATGGAGCGCCCCGCCGAGTGCCACGTTCAGCACCTGCATGCCGCGGCAGATGCAGAAGAAGGGCAGCTCGGGGCGCGCCACCGCCGCGCGCGCGAGCGCGATCTCGAAGTGGTCGCGCTCGTCGGACACCCCGTAGACCATGTCGTGCGGGTCACCCGAATAGCGTTCCGGGGACACGTCACCGCCTCCGGAGAGGACGAGGCCGTCTAGGCCGTCGAGCAATCGAGCGGGGTCGCTCTCTCCGGGGGGTAGGATGAGCGCCGCGCCCCCGGCTGCGCGCACACAATCGACGTAACTCGTCGGCAGCGGATAGACTTCGCGGTTGGCGAGGCGCGAGTTGAAGCGGGGATACGAGGAGATGCCGATCAGCGGGCGCCGTCCGTTCACGCTCACGCTCCATTTTTAGCATCTTCGCCCGGCGCAACGAAGGTGGCCGCGAGCGTTGACCTCCGCCGCCCGCCGCTCGTATGCTGGCGCCAGAAAACATCCATGTTTTTACGCGACAGACTGCCGGGGTTTCCGAGCGCCACCGCATGCCGAGTCGTCGGCATCACCCCGCGACAGGTTCAGTACTGGGACGAGATCGGTCTGGTGAAGCCTTCCGCGCGTTCCGCCGCCGGCCGCGGCACCCGGCGGCGCTACACGTTCCTCGACCTCGTACGGCTCTCCGTGGTGCGCGCGCTCATCGAACGGGGGCTCAAGCCGCGGAAGATTCGCAGGAGTCTCGCGGCGTTGCACGAGGCGTCGCCGAGAGTCCTCGATCCTCTGGCGCAGTTGAAGCTCGTCACCGACGGCGATCGGCTGTTCCTGGTCACCGACGATCACCGTCGAATCCTCGACGTGCTCGACAGGCAGTTCGCGTTTTCGATCGCGCTCGGCCCGCTGGTTCGGCGCCTGCGCGGGCGCGCCGAGCGCCTGAAGGTGCCGACCGAGACGGTCCCCGAGCCGGCGTCGAGCGCTCGCCGCAGCTCGAGCCGCTTCGCGACGGAGCGTTGGGAAAGGCGCGCGCGCGCATGAGCGAGGAGCGATCGCTGCCGCTCGGGGAGACGGAGAAGGTTCCCCACGTGGTGAAGCTCACGCCCATGGTCGCGCAGTACCTACGGGTCAAGGAGCGCTACCCCGACGCGATCCTGCTGTACCGGCTCGGCGACTTCTACGAGATGTTCTTCGAGGACGCGGAGCGCGCCAGCCGCATCCTCGACCTCACGCTCACCTCTCGCAACAAGTCCGACGAGACGCCGATCCCGTTGTGCGGGGTTCCGCATCATTCGGTCCAGCCGTACGTTCAGAAGCTCCTCGAGCACGGCCACAAGGTGGCGATCTGCGAGCAGGTCGAAGATCCGGCGCTCGCCAAGGGGATCGTCGAGCGCAGGGTCGTGCGCGTGATCTCGCCGGGGACGATCCTCGACGAGGAGAGCCTCGATCCGCGGACGCCGAGCTACTTGGCCGCGGTGCGAGTCGAAGGCGGGCGCGCGGGTCTCGCGCTCGTCGACCTCTCGACGGGCGAGCTGCGCGCCGCGGAGATCGATTCCGGCGAGGCGCTACGGGAGGAGCTCGGCCGCCTCGCTCCGCGCGAGATGATCGTCGCCGCGGGATCGACCGCCGCGCTGCCCTCCGGCGCGGAGGACGGCGCGCTGCGCACCAGCGAGCTTCCCGCGAGCGCGTTCTCGCGCGAGCGATTCTTCGCGTGGACGGAGGATCGCCACGGCGCCGCTGCCGTCGCCGCCTGGCGCGCCCGGCCGCTCGCCGCGGCGGCGCTCGGAGCGCTGCTCGGCTACCTCGAGGAGCAGTTGGTCGGCATCGAGCACCTGCGAGCCGCCGAGCACTACGAGACCCGCGAGTTCCTCGTCCTCGACGAGACGAGCCGGCGAAACCTCGAGCTGGTCGAGACCGTTCGCGGCGAGCGAGCCGGCTCGCTGCTGGCGGTGCTCGACCGGACGCGCACGCCGATGGGGGCGCGCGCGCTGCGTGGCTGGCTTCTCTACCCGCTGCTCGAGCTCGCTCGCATCGGCGAGCGGCTCGACGCCGTGGAGGAGCTCGTCGAGGATGCGCCGCTGCGCGACGACCTCGCGACGGCCCTCGACGGCCTCGGCGACCTGGAGCGACTCGCGGCGCGCGTGGGCGCCGGCACCGCGTCGCCGCGCGACCTCGTGCGCCTGCGCCAGGCGCTGGCGCGCACCGAAGCGGCGCGGAGCCGTCTCGCCGCCGTGCGATCCTCGCTGCTGCGCTCGCTCTGCGACGAGCTGCACGCGTTGCCCGAGCTGCGGGATCGGATCGCGTCCGCGCTCGTCGACGTGCCGCCGCTGTCTTCCCGGCAGGGCGACCTGATTCGCGCCGGCTACGCGGCGGAGGTCGACCAGCTCCGCTCGCTGCGCCATGACGGCAAGAGCTGGATCTCGGCGCTCGAGTCGCGCGAGCGAGCCCGCACGGGGATCGCTTCGCTCAAGGTGCGCTACAACAAGGTCTTCGGCTACTACATCGAGGTCACCAACGCGAATCTCAAGCTCGTGCCGAGCGACTACCAGCGCAAGCAGACGATCGCCGGCGGCGAGCGCTTCGTCACCCCGGAGCTCAAGGAGTACGAGGCGAAGGTGCTGGGCGCCGAGGAGCGGCTGTGCGCGCTCGAGGCGGAGCTCTTCGTCGCGCTCGTCGGGGAAGTGTCGCGCCATCTCCCGGCCATCGGCTCGACGGCGCGCGCGTTCGCGCGGCTCGACACGCTGCGCTCGCTCGCCGAGATCGCCGTCGACGGCCGCTACGTGAGGCCCGATGCTCGACCAGTCGGGCGCGCTCGACATCCGCGAAGGACGCCACCCGGTCGTCGAGCGCACGCTGCCGCCCGGGCGCTTCGTCCCGAACGACACGGAGCTCGATCCGGATCGCGCGCAGATCGTGATCCTCACCGGACCGAACATGGCCGGCAAGTCGACGTACCTACGCCAGATCGCGCTGATCGTGCTGATGGCGCAGATGGGCAGCTTCGTGCCCGCCTCGAGCGCGAGAATCGGTGTGGTCGACCGCATCTTCACGCGGGTCGGCGCCGCCGACAACCTCGCGGCCGGTGACTCGACCTTCATGGTGGAGATGAAGGAGACCGCCCACATCCTCGCTCACCTGACCCCGCGCTCGCTGGTCGTGCTCGACGAGATCGGTCGCGGCACGTCGACGTTCGACGGCATCTCGATCGCCTGGGCCGTGGCCGAGCATCTGCACGACGTCGCCCGGCGCGGCCGAAGACCTTGTTCGCCACGCACTTCCACGAGCTCACCGAGCTGGCGGACACCGCGGAGCGCGTCGTGAACTGCTGCGGTCGCGGTCAAGGAGTGGCAGGGCGACGTCGTCTTCCTGCGTCGCATCGTGCCGGCCCGGCAAGCCAGAGCTACGGCATCCACGTCGCCCGCCTCGCGGGTGTGCCCGAGGGGATAGTGCTGCGCGCGCGGGAGATCTTGCGCAATCTCGAGAGCGGCGAGCGAGACGAAGCGGGCGAACCGCGGCTCGCCGCGCGCGGCGCCCGCTCGGGCCAGCTCGGGCTCTTCGCCGCGCCCACGGCGTCGTCGAGCGCGCTCCTCGAAGAGCTGCGCGGGATCGACCCGCTGACCCTGACGCCGATCGAGGCGATGACCACGCTCGCGTCGCTCGTCGAGCGCGCCAAGCGGGACGGGAAGGGCTGATGGGCCGGCGCCGCACACTTCTGGGAATTGCCTTCGTGCTCGCCGCGCTCGCCGGCACGGTCGGCCGCGCCGCTACGGTGCTCGCTCGGGGGCGCAGCCGACCACGGTGGAGCGCATCCGCTACATCGGTACGCACGAATACAGCCGGGTTCTCGTCGATCTCTCGGGGCCCAGCGCGTACCACGTGGAGGCGGTGAGCCCCACCGGCGCGGGCGGGCCGCCCGACCGGTTGGTGATCGACTTCACCGACGCCAAGCTCGGACCGGAAGCACGCCCCCCGCTCGAGGTCGGCGACGACGTCCTACGCCGCATCCGCACGGGGCAATACAGAGCGGACACCGCGCGGATAGTCCTCGACCTCGCGCGCAACGTCGAGGCGCGGGTGCTCGTGCTCTCCGATCCTCACCGTCTTGTCGTCGATCTCAAGGGCAAGGCACCCGGCGAGGTGACGTCTCTCGCGGCGCCGAAGCCGGACGCGGCCGCTCCGCCGCCCGACGGCGCACAAGCCGCGCCGCGGTCGACTGCGCCCGTCGCGGTTGCGCCTGCTCCGACCGCGCCTGCGGCGCTGCGCCCGCGCCGACTGCGCCCCTCGCGCCGCGCCCCTCGCGGTCGCGCCGCCCGCGCCGAGTGCGCCCCTGGCGGCCGTGCCGCCCGCTCGCGCCGGGCGTGCCTCGCGCCGCATCGAGCCCGCACCCGAAGCAGCGCCCGCGCTTCGTGTGGTGATCGATCCCGGACACGGCGGCAAGGATCCAGGAGCCCGAGGCCGGGGGCTCACCGAGAAGGACGTGGTGCTGAACGTCTCGAAGCTTCTCGCCTCGCGCCTGCGCCAAGACGGAATCGAGGTGTTTCTCACGCGCCGCGACGACCGCTTCCTCTCGCTCGAGCAGCGCACCGCGCTCGCCAACTGCGCAAGAGCGCCGATCTGTTCGTCTCGATCCACGCCAACGCGAGCTCGAACACGGCGCCTCCACGGCGTCGAGGTCTACTACCTCAACAACACCGACAATCGCGGCACGCTGCGCCTGGCCGCGATGGAGAACAACCTCCACTGGGACCCGCACGACCCCAAGCTCGCCGGCGAGATCCCGGACCTGTCGTACATCCTGAGCGACCTGCGTCCAGACGTACAAGGTCGAGGAGTCGAAGCAGCTCGCCGAGCAGCTCCAGGGCGCCGTCGTGTCCCGCCTGGGCAGCGACTGGGACGGCGTCGAGGATCTGGTGTGAAGGAAGGCCCGTTCTACGTCCTGGTCGGCGCGTACATGCCCTGCGTGCTCGTCGAGGTTTCCTTCCTGACCAACTCCGTCGAGGGGCGCCGGCTCGGCCGTCCGCCAAGTATCAACGCGCGCTCGCCGACGGCATGTACGAGGGCGTGCGACGCTACCTCTCGCAAGCGCAAGCTCGCCAAGACCCTGTGAGCTCGTCGGCCTCTCGCCGCCGGCGACGATCCACGGTACTGTGAGCGCTTTACGATGAATCTCGCCAACCCCGAGGCCGCGCTCGCCTTTTCCGCAGACGAGATCGCCTTCCCGCTCCCCGACGGGCGCCAGGACGATCTCGGGCTCGTCGCCAAGGCGGTGGTACAGCGCGCCCGGGCGCGCCTCGACGACTGGAACGCGGCCGGGGCCAGCGGGGCGCAGATCGTCACGGCCTTCACCGAGGTCATGGACCGCACGATCGCCTTCCTGCACGCCGCGGCCGTGGCCGACTTCACCCGGCGCTACATGCACGGGTCGAACCAGAAATGCGCGGTGCTCGCGCAGGGCGGCTACGGACGCGGCGAGCTGAACCCGTCCTCCGACATCGACCTGCTCTTCCTCTACCCGTGGAAGGTGAATCCCTACGTCGAGACCGTCGCCGAGAAGATCCTCTACAGCCTCTGGGACACGGGCCTGCAGCGTCGGCCACGCGGTGCGCAGCGCGCCCGAGTGCGCCCGGCTCGGCGGCGCGCGACTTCAAGGTGAAGACGGCGCTGCTCGACGCGCGCTTCTTGTGCGGCGACGCGGACGCTCGGCATGGACTTCGACCGCGTCGTCGAGACCGACATCGTGCGGCGCAACCCCGATCGTTTCCTCAAGGAGGCGGTCGCGGAGAGCGCCGAGCGCCATCGGCAGTACGGCAACTCGGTCTATCTCCTCGAGCCGCACCTCAAGGAAGGGGAGGGCGGCCTGCGCGACCTCCACACCGCGCTGTGGATGGCGCAGGGTGAAGTTCAAGGTCCAGCTCGCTGCGCGAGCTCGTGCAGAAGGGCGTGGTCAGCGAGAGCGAGCTCGACCCGAGCTCGCGTCGCAGGACTTTCTCTTTGGAGGGTGCGCAACACGCTGCACTTCCTGACCGGCAGCCATCAGGACCAGCTCACCTTCGAGCTCCAGGAGCGCATCGCGGCCACGCTCGGCTATCGACGACGCCGATGAGCGCCGCGCGGTCGAGCGACTTCATGCGCGACTACTACCTGCACGCGGCGCGCGATCCACCGCTTCGCGCAGCTCGTCATCGATCGCTGCCTCGAGACGCAACCGCTCCTATCGCCGCATCGGGCGGATCATCAGCCGCCGCATCCGCGCGGGCGTGCGCATCCAGGGACGGCGAGCTCGTCGATCGAAGACCCGACGATCCTCGAGGATCCCGCCAACGCTCGTCGGCGTCTTCGGCGACGCGCAGCGCCACGGCGTCGCGATCGGCAGCCGCGGCGCGCGAGCTGCTGGCAGCGGACGGCGGAGCGAATCGAGGCGCATCGCGATGCGCCCAGCGTGGTGCGGAGCGTTCCTCGACATCCTGCGCGGCCGCACGCGCGTCTACGAGACGCTGCGGAGATGCACAAGGTCGGCGTGCTCGGCGCCATCGTCCCGGAGTTCGGCCAGCTCGACTGCCTGGTGCACCGCGACCCCTACCACATCTACACCGTCGACGAGCACTCGCTGCGCGGCATCGGCGAGCTCGAGCGGCTGCGGCGCGGCGAGCAGCAAGCGAGCTGCGCCGCTGCTCACCCAGGTGATGCGCGAGATCGACCGCCACGAGGTGCTCTTTCTCGCGCATGCTCTTCCACGACATCGGCAAGGGCCACGGGGACGGCCACTCCGAGCGCGGCGCGCGGCATGGTCCGAGCAGTCGCCGCGCGCCTGCCGCTCAACGAGGACGACGTCGCGCAGTGCGAGTTCCTGGTGCGCCACCACCTCTTGATGTCGCACCTGGCGCAGCACCGCGACACTCCACGACGACCGCGTCGTCGTCGAGTTCGCCAGGCACCGTCGGCAGCGTCGAGAACCTGAAGATGCTCTACGTCATGACCTTCGCCGACATGCGGGCCGTCGGCTCCGAAGGTGTGGAACAACTGGCGCGACATGCTGCTCGGCGAGCTCTACATGCGGACGCTCGAGCTCTTCGAGCAGGGCGAGCTCGTCGAGGAGGCGCGCGACGCCCGGGCCGAGCGCATCCGGCAGCGCCTGCGCCGCGCGCTCGTCGATCGCGAAGCGCCGCGCGACGCGTTCGAAGGCTTTCCTCGCGACGCATGCCGGAGCGCTACTTCCTGACCACGCCCGAGGAGCAGCTTCCCGCACCACGTCGAGCTATGAACACCTGCGCGAGCATTCGCGACGGCGGCCGGCGCGCACCTCGTCGTCGCTCGATCCGCCACTTCCCCGAGTCGCGAGTTCAGCGAGTTCACCGATCTGCACCGCCGATCGGCCCGGCCTCTTCGCGATGATCACCGGCGTGCTCGCCGCGCACGGCATGAACATCGTCGGCGCGCGCATCACCACCTCGCGCGACGGCGTCGCGCTCGACGTCTTCCGGCTGTCGCACGCCGAAGCGACCGAGCGCGTGCTCGACGCCGGAGCGCTGGGAGCGCGTGCAGCGAGACGCTCGCGAAGGTGCTCGCGCGGCCAGGTCGACGTCGAGCAGCTCGTGGCAGCGCTCGCGGCGGCCGCTCGATCCTCGACGCGCCGGGCGATGCCGACGATTCCGACCGTCGGTGATCGTCGTCGACAACGAGGATCTCGGACGACTACACGGTGCTCGACGTCGTCACGCGCAGGATCGCGTCGGCGTGCTGTTCACGATCACCAACGCGCTCTACCGCCTCGGCTTCCTCATCCACCTCGCGAAGATCACGACCCAGTGCTGCACCAGGTGCTCGACGTCTTCTACGTGACCGACGCGCGAGGGGCGGAAGATTCACGACCAGGAGGCGCATGCAGGACGATCTGCGACAGCGGTGACCGCCGCGCGTCGAGGCGCGGGCAACGCGGCATGAGCGGCGCGCTCGTCGCGGCGCCGGCGCCTCGCTCCGCGACGCGCGCTCGATCGCTGGATCGACGCTATCTCGCCTACCTGGCGGCCGAGCGCGGGCTGTCGCGCAACACGGTGGCCGCCTACGCCCGCGACCTCGCCGCAGCTGCTGTCGTTCTGGCTCGGCGCGCGGCCGGTGCGACGCCGAGCGCCGTCGCCACCGAGGACCTCGTCGACGTTCCTCGCGGCCGAGCGCGCGCGCGGCGCTCGCGCCCGCGAGCGCGGCGCGCCGCTTGGCCGCGACGCTGCGCGGCTTCGGTCCGCTATCCTCGAGTCCAACGGATCGCGTCGCGACGAGTCCGGCCGGGCGAGCTCGACCATGCGCGCGGCTCCCGCGCCGGCTGCCGCTCGCGCCGTGGACGCGCGAGCGACGTGCGCACGCCTTCTCGACGCGCCGCCCCCGACACGCCCGCTCGGCCGCGCGCGACCGCGCGCTGCTCGAGCTGCTCTACGGCGCCGGGCTGCGCGTCTCCGAGCTCGTGTGCGCTGCGGCTCGTCGCAGCTCGAACCTCGACGCCGACTACGTGCGGGTGATCGGCAAGGGCAGCCAGGAGCGCGTCGTGCCGCTCGGCGCGCCACGCGCGCGAGCGCGCTCGACGACTACCTCGCCGGCCGCGCGCGGCGCTGCTGGCCGGAACGCGCGAGCCCGCACGTGTTTCGTCTCGGCGCGCGGCGCGCCGCTGTCCCGGCAGGGCGTCTGGAAGCTCCTCAAGCAGTCTGCGCGCTCGCCCTCGGCCTGCCCGCGGTGTCAGCCGCACAGCCTGCGCCATGCCTTCGCGACGCATCTGCTCGACGGCGGCGCCGATCTGCGCGCGGTGCAGGCGATGCTCGGCCACGCCGACATCGCCACCACGCAGATCTACACGCACGTCGCGCGCGCGCGGCTGCGCGAGCGTGCACCGCCGCTTCCATCCGCGCGCGAAACGCCGCGGCGCACGCGTCGATTGATCCTCGCGGCGGTGCGCCTCGGACCAGTCGCTTGTTGCGGACGTTCGGGGCGGGTGTTACAACTCGCGCACGTGCGCGAGCAGCTTCTGCAGATCGCGCTGTGGTCGCTCCCGATCCTCGCCGCCGTCATCTTCCACGAGGTCGCGCACGGCTACGTCGCCTTCGGCTCGGCGACGACACGGCGCGAACGGCCGGCCGGCTGACGCTGAACCCGCTGCCGCACATCGACCCGATCGGCACCGTGATCTGTGCCGCTGTTGCTGCTCGTCGCCGACGCCGGGTTCTTGTTCGGCTACGCGAAGCCGGTGCCGGTGAACTTCGGCCAACTGCGCCGACCCACGCGCGACATGGTGCTGGTCGCCGCTCGCCGGTCCGCCCACCAACCTCGTGCTCGCCACCGCGCGCGCGCTCGTGCTTCGCGCCATCCTGGCCCACTGCAGGGCCACGGCCGAGGCGCCGCTCGTTCGAGGGGCGTGCTGGTCCCCGTGGCGCATGATCGCGCAATACAGCGTGCTGATCAACGTGTTCCTCGGCGGTCTTCAACCTGCTGCCGATCCCGCCGCTCGACGGCGGCCGGGTGCTCACCGGGCTCCTGCCGCTCGCCCAGGCGCGCCGGTTCGCCGCGCATCGAGCCGTTCGGCTTCCTGATCCTGTTGCTGCTGCTCATGTCCTCGACGCTCGGGCTGCTCGTCCGCCGGTCCGATCCAGCTGCTGCTCAGCGGTCTTGCTGTGACTCGACGACGCCGCGAACGCATCGTGAGCGGCATGCGGCCGACCGGCCGCCTGCACCTCGGCCACCTCCACGGGACGCTGCGGAACTGGCGTGCGGCTGCAGGACGACCCACGAGTGCTTCTTCTTCGTCGCCGACTGGCACGCGCTCACCACCGACTACGAGCGACACCGAGCGGCATCGCGCCGAGCACGCGTCGAGATGGTCGCCGACTGGCTCGCGGTCGGCCTCGATCCCGAGCGCGTCGCGATCTTTCGGCAGTCGGCGGTGACGGAGCACGCCGAGCTGCACCTGCTGCTCTCGATGATCACGCCGACGCCGTGGCTCGAGCGCAACCCGACCGTACAAGGAGCAGGCGCGCGAGCTCGGCCTCGTCGAGCCGACGACGAGGCTGCGATGTCGAAGCTCAACTACGGCTTCCTCGGCTATCCGGTGCTGCAGGCGGCCGACATCCTCATGTACAAGGCGACCGGCGTGCCGGTCGGCGTCGACCAGGTGCCGCACATCGAGCTGACGCGCGAGATCGCGCGCCGCTTCAACCACCTCTATCGGCGAGGTCTTTCCCGAGCCGGAGGCGCTGCTCACCGAGGTCGCCGAAGATCCCCGGCCCCGACGGCCGCAAGATGAGCAAGAGCTACAACAACGCCGTCTTCCTCGCCGACGCCGCCGCCGAGGTCGAGGCCAAGCTCGTCGCGCATGATGACCGATCCGCGCCGCGCGCGCCGCACCGATCCCGGCGATCCCGAACGACTGCCCGGCCTATCAACCTGCACCGCATCTACTGCACGCCGGAGGAGCTCGCGCTACGTCGCCAAGGGCTGCCGGACGCGCCGGCATCGGCTGCCTCGAGTGCAAGAAGATCATGATCAAGCACGTGCTCGGCCGAGCTCGCGCCGATCCGCGAGCGCCGCGCGCGAGCTCGCCGCGCGCCCGACGACGGTCGCGCGACGTGCTCGCCGCCGGCAACGCGCCGCGCGCGCGCCGTCGCCGCGCGAGACGATGGCGCGACGTGCGCGACCGCGGTCGGCGCTCGGAGGGAGCGCCAGTGAGCTACCGCGTCAAGCTCGAGGTCTTCGAGGGGCCGCTCGACCTCCTGCTGCACCTCATCAAGAAGAACGAGGTCGACATCACCGACATCCCGGTCGCGACGCATCACCGACCAGTACCTCGCGCTACCTCGAGCTCTGCGCGACGCTGAACCTCGACGTCGCCGGCGAGTACCTGGTGATGGCGGCGACGCTGACGCAGATCAAGTCGCGCATGCTGCTGCCGCCCGCGGAAGGCGACGAGGAGGAGGAGGAGGATCCGCGCGCCGAGCTCGTCCAGCAGCTCGTGGAGTACCAGCGCTACCGCGAGGCCGCCGTCGCGCTCGGCGAATCGCGACGTCCTCGCCCGCGACGTGTTCCGCCGCGCGCCGCAGGCTGCGGAGGACGAGCAGGAGCTGCCGCCGCTACGGGAGCTCGATCTCGCCGATCTCCTCGACGCATTGCGCGAGGTGTTGAAGCGCCTGCCGGAAGAGCAGGCGGCGGAGATCATCGGCGAGCGCATCGCGATCGCCGACCGCATCCCGTTCTTGCTCGAGCGGCTGCGCGTGGGGGACGTCGAGTTCGGCGATCTGTTCGATGACCAGACCTCGCGCATGGAAGTGATCTCGACGTTCTTGGCGCTCCTCGAGCTCGTCAGGATGCGCGCCGTGCGTGCGCTCCAGGCCGAGCGGTTCGGACCGATCCTGCTCCGCCTCGCGGTGCCGCGCGACGCCGAGATCTCCCTGGACTTCACCGACGACACCGAGAGTTGAGCATGGAATCGAACGAAGACCTGACCCCGGCCGAGGCCGCTGCGGACCACGAAGCGGCAGACCCGCCGCCCGCCGAGGCCCGCGCCTCCAAACGGTTGCGCTCGATCCTCGAGAGCCTGCTGTTCTCGACGGCCGAGCCGGTGCCGCTCGGCAGGCTGCTCGAGGTGCTCGCGGGCTACGAGAAACGCGACGTCGTGCGCGCGCTCGCGGCGCTCGGCGAGGAGTACGCCGCCGACGAGCGCGGCTTTCGCCTGCAGCAAGTGGCCGGGGGGTACCAGCTTCGCACCGCGCCCGCCAACGCGGACTTCGTCAAAGCGCTGCTCGCACAGCGTCCCGTGCGCCTCACGCGCGCTTCGCTGGAGACGCTCGCGGTGATCGCCTATCGCCAGCCGGTGACGCGTCCGGAGATCGAGGCCATCCGTGGCGTCGACGTCGATGCCGTGCTCACGACGCTGCTCGAGCGCCGCTTGGTGCGCGTGCTCGGCCGCAAGGACGTCGTCGGCAGGCCGCTGCTCTACGGCACCACGGCCGAGTTCCTCGAAACCTTCGGGCTGAAGGACCTCGCCTCGCTGCCGACGCTCGAGGAGCTCGGCGCATCGGCCGCGGCGCTGGCAGAGGCGGCGCGCATCGCCCACGAGCCGATCTCCGAGCCGCTGAGCGCCGAAGCGTCGCCGGCGGAGTCCTCCGGCGAAGACCTCCCCGCGACCCCGGCCGACGATCCCGAAGCTGACCGCTGACGGCGATGGCTGCGGAGCGTCTGCAGAAGCTCCTCGCCCGCGCCGGCATCGCCTCGCGCCGCGCGGCCGAGCAACTCATTCTCGCCGGTCGCGTCAGCGTCGACGGACGAATCGTCGCTGAGCTCGGAGCCAAGGCGGATCCCGAAGCCAACGATGTCAAGCTGGACGGCGAGCGGCTGCGGCGGCCTCTTCCGCGCGTCCTGGTGCTACACAAGCCGGACGGCGTGGTGACGACGCTCTCGGACCCCGAGGGCCGGCCGACGATCCGCAGTTGCCTTCCGCCCGGCTTCGCCCGCGTGTTCCCGGTCGGACGTCTCGATTTCCACTCGAGCGGCGTGTTGCTCCTCACCAACGACGGCGAGCTCGCCGCCCGCCTGTTGCACCCGCGCTACCGCATTCCGCGAACCTACCGCGTGAAGCTGCACGGCCATCCCTCGCCGGCGTCGCTGGCGCGGCTACGTCACGGCGTGAAGCTCGACGACGGCATCACCGCCCCGGCGCAGGTCGACGTCGAGCGGCTGCTTCCGGCCAAGGCGTGGCTGCGCATCACGATCCGCGAGGGGCGGCGGCGCGAGGTCCGCCGCATGTGCGAGGCGCTCGGCCATCCTGTCGATCGACTCGTGCGCGTGCGCTTCGGACCGGTGGAGCTCGGCCGGCTGGAGCCCGGCCGCTGGCGCTCGCTCGCGGAGCACGAAATCGATGCGCTGCGCGCCGCGGTCGGTCTCGGCTCTGGCGGCGTACGAGATGCCACCTTGACTTCACGGAACGCGGTCGCTAAGCACCGTCGTTCAAGCCGCAAACGCGCGGCGATGCGCGGGGTGGAGCAGTCTGGTAGCTCGCGAGGCTCATAACCTCGAGGTCGTAGGTTCAAATCCTACCCCCGCAATGAATCAATCGAACACCCACGAGGCGGGCCGGGTCTATCCGGCCCGTCACGTGGGCGCGGTTCGATCCCCGTTTGGCGGGGTCAAGCAGGTCGCCGTCGAGCAGCCCCATGATCATCCGCTTGGCCGTCGGCACGTCCCGTTTCACAGCGTGGCGGACCCCGCGTAGGTAGGACCGCAGGTCGCTCGGCCGGATCGTCGGTCGGCGTCCGCGCCGCCCGCTTCTCGAACCGCGCCCGTTCGAGATCGGCGGTCGCCGTGCCGATCTCCTTCTCGACCGTCGCCAACCGGTCCCGCACGGCGGCGAACGCATCCGCGCCCGATGCGATGGCGTCCACCAGCCGCTCGCGCTCCGCTTCGGGCCGGGCGGTTGTGATGACAGCACCGCTTTTCGCGGGACCTCTTTCCCAAAGGACCCGTTCTCCGGGTCCTTTCGAGGGATTCTCGCCGCTGGATGGCCGCGTTCCAAAGGGTGGCTGCGAAGCTCAAGGCGGGTTATCTGCTCATGTGCTACACGACGCGATTATCGCGTTTCTAAGCGAGCGTGTGCGCTCGCAGGAGGCGAAAGATGACGGCTGAATCCAAGCCGGAATTCCTCGATTCACTGATCGGGCTTTTCCGCGCCAAGCCCGGTGAGCCGCCGCCGCCGAAGCCCAACGAGGATCGAGATTTCGAAGCGCTACGGGCGAATTTTGACGCGGCGCTTCACGATCTGGACGAGAAAGCCGAGGAGCACCGCCGCCAGCGCGCGGCCGCATCCTCGGCACCCGGCGTAAGCCGCTCGACGGCCGAGGAACGCGCGGCCGAGCGAGAGCGACACATCGCCCACATCCGTCAGACCATCCGCAAGGAGATCGGCAGCATGCACGAAAAGCTCGGAACCGGCATCGGTGCCGACCTCGAAGCTCTCTCGGCGTCCCTTGAAGAGCTGGCAGTCGAGGTGGATGCCGGCAAGGATTCTCACGAGCTAATTCCGCGTGCTCGTGCCCGAGCCGTGCAGCGACTGCAGAAGGAGGCGGGCGAGCTGGCGTTGACACGGCTGGAGGCGCTGCGGCGGCGTCAGAATCTCGAGTGGCCCGATCCTACCCACCACGACCCCTGGGCCCAGCCCGAGGAGATCGAACGCTCTCGCCGGCGGCATCTGGCGGAGGTCCGGGAATCCTTCCTAGGGCAAAGCCTCAGCCGGACCGGCGAACGTCTCCTCGGGATCGTGACGGTCTGGGGCTCGGACTACCCGCATCGAGGCTCCCCCCTCTGGGAGGAGACCGTTCTTGACGGCGTCGCGTCCGGCATCCGGGGTGATCTTGTCAGGGAATGTCTAGCGGTGGCGCGCCGGGATGAGGACCACATCGCGAGCCTCGCCGAGACGACCATCGGCAAGGAGGCTCACTAAGCTGCAGCAGGTTGTGAAGGCCGGGGTCACGTCCATCGAGCAGGCCAACCAGGCTGCGGCCAGTGCCCTGCGCGCCCTCGACGAGGTCGTCCCCGACCTCGTCTGGGAGCACATCCGTTCGCAGGCGCCCCGGGCGCGGGGGCAATGGGACGTCTAACGATCGGCCCTCGAGAGTCCTAGCCGTCCTCGTTTTTGCGGACAATCAATCGCCTACAACGCACGACGTCGAGCTCGTTTTCATCCAGCAGAACCCCTTCCGGACCCGATCATCAAACCATTTAACGCCCCGAACTTTGTCAACGTCCTGTGTCCCTACCTCGATTGCGGCGCGCGGATTGCGGGGCACGCGTCGTAGCCGTGAGGGTCACACGGGGACGCAAGCCCAGTAGAACCCGGGGGCTCGGTCTTCCACGAACGCAACCCGCTTTGGTACGCACATGGTGACGGGGCGATCATGAACCCGATGCAAGCGCTATCGAGATTCCTCCCTTTGCTTTGCCTACCGCCCGCTCGCCTAGACTATCTCCTGATCAGGCAAGGGGCGGTTGAGTTTAACTCCGGCTTTCGCCACCGCTTCCACGAGAGCTCGCGCGCTTTCGGTCTCGCGGCGCTCATCCGCGCGGAGTATCGCTTTGAGTGGTGATCAACCGGACCCGTCGCGGCCCAGGCCCGCGAGCATTGGTCGGGCGGTTGCCGCGCGCGAGAGCCGTGCCCTCGAGTGGTCGGCTGGGGCGGCCGCGCTCGCGATCGCGTGGATTGCGCTTCCCGTCGCTGCCGGTCTCTTGCTCGGCACGCTCATGGCGTTCTCGCTGCGGCCGCTCCACGAAGCCATCGAGCGCCGCGTGCGCCGTCCGGCCGTCGCCTCGTTCGCGACGGTGCTCGTTACGGCGGCCGTGATCCTTTGCTCGGTCGGCGCCTTCGGATCGCTCTTTGTCTCGCGCGGCGTCGTCCTCACGCGATCGCTTCTCGCGGCTCTCGGTCCGAACGGCGCGCTGAGCGGCTTCCTGGAATCCGTGACGGGAACCCTCGCCCGCGTCGGGCTCTCGGGCGACGAGCTCACGAGCCGGCTCCGCGACGTCGCTGCCGCAATCGCCTCGAGGGCCACGACGTTCGCCGAGGCAGCCGCGTCCGCGACGGCGAGCGGGCTTCTCGCGCTGTTCTTCGCGCTGCTCTCGATGCAGTGGATCCTCCTTCACAGGGAGGTCCTGCCGGGTCGTCTCGAGGTCGTGTCTCCGCTACGCATGGAATACACGCGGGCGCTCATGACGGAATTCGAGCGAGTGGGCCGCTCAACCCTCCTCGGAACTGTGGTGACGGGTGTGGCGCAAGGCCTTCTCGCGACGTTCGGTTACTGGATCACCGGCTCACCCGAGCCGGTCTTCTTCGGCATCGCGACGGCGCTCGCGTCACTTGTCCCCGGCGTCGGCACGCTCCTCGTCTGGGTGCCCGTCGGTGTGTTCATGATCGTCACCGGTCACGCGGGGCGTGGATTCGCGGAGCTCCTCTGGGGTACGTTCGTGGTGATCGGATTCTCGGATTACGTGCTTCGGCCACGCCTCCTCGGCGGCGATCATGGCATGCCGACGCTTGTGACGTTCGTGGCGCTCTTCGGCGGGGTGGAAGTGTTCGGCTTGAAGGGCCTCGTCGTCGGGCCCATCGTGATGTCGATCGCCGTCGCGACGCTCCGCTTGTACGCGCGCGAAGTAGAGGCTCGGCGCCATACCTAGCCGAGCAGCTCGATCGGGAAGAGTGGCACAGAAACCGGATGCCGGAGCGGGTGGCGAAGGTCGAACGGGGCGGTCTCCTGACGGAGTGGCTCAGAGGGAAGGAGAAAGCAAATGAGCAGGACCAGCGAACTCGCCTCCGTGACGTCGCCAGGCATCGATCCGACGCTCCTCGAACGATACGGATGCGGTCCAATCCGGTTCTCGGGCACTGATGAAGGTCTCTACGAGCGCCATCTTCTCTTCGACGACGTCGTCGACCCGGCCGAGGCTGGTCCACGCGAGAAGTTCGCGGCCATCGCCCGGTCCGTAAAGGACGTCCTCTCGCAGCGGTGGGTGCGCACGGAGCAAACCTACAAGCGCGCGAACCCGAAGCGCGTCTACTACATATCGATGGAGTTTCTCATCGGCCGCTCGCTGGCGAACAACGTCACAAACCTCTTGCTCGATCCATTGACGAAGGAGGTCGTAGAGAAGAAGAGCCTCGATTTGCTCGGCTTGCTCGAGCAGGAGCCGGACGCGGGCCTCGGCAACGGCGGGCTCGGGCGCCTGGCGGCATGCTTTCTCGACTCGATGGCGACGATGGAGCTGCCGGCCATGGGCTACGGCCTGCGCTACGAATACGGCATTTTCCGGCAATCGCTCGAGAACGGGTGGCAGCTCGAACGGCCGGACAACTGGCTGCGCTACCCGGACCCGTGGGAGGTCGCGCGTCTCGGCGAGCAGGTCGAGGTCAAGCTCAACTGCGCGTTCGAGCTGCGCGGCGGGAGCCTGCGCCCGGTTCTCGGGCGCCCCTCCACGCTAATCGGCATCCCGTTCGATCGTCCGGTTGTCGGCTTCGGCGGCAAGACGATCAATACGCTGCGCCTGTGGGCGGCCGTCGCGCCCGATTTCTTCAACTTCCAGCAGTTCAGCGGCGGCGAGTTCGTCGGCGCGTTGGCGGAGACGCTCGCCGCCGATTCGCTCACGCGGGTCCTATACCCGGACGACTCCACGAGCATGGGACAGGGACTGCGTTTCGTTCAGGAGTACTTCCTCGTCGCCTGCTCGCTCGCCGATCTGTTGCGGCGCTTCCGAAAGAGCAACGCCGATTGGAGGACGCTCCCCGAGAAGGTCGCCATCCAGTTGAACGACACGCACCCGACTCTCGCAGTCCCCGAGCTGATGCGGATCCTTCTGGACGAAGCGCACCTCGGCTGGGACGAGGCATGGGATCTCACGCAGCGGACGCTCGCCTACACCAACCACACCCTACTACCGGAGGCGCTCGAGAAGTGGCCGCTCGCCTGGTTCGAGGCCCTGCTACCACGCCATCTGGAGATCATCGTCGAGATCAATCGGCGCCTGCTCGACTCGGTTCGCAGCCGCTTTCCGGGCGACGAGGGGCGGGTGGCGCGCGTGAGCCTCGTCGAGGAAGGAGCCGAGCGCAAGATCCGCATGGCCAACCTGGCCATCGTGGGTTCGCATAGCACCAACGGCGTGGCCGCGATTCATTCCGAGCTGCTGCGCAGCATGACGGTCAAGGACCTAGCCGAGATGTTTCCCGAACGGTTCAACAACAAGACCAACGGCGTGACGCCGCGTCGCTGGCTCCTACTGGCGAACCCGGCGCTGGCCGGCAACGATCACCGAGGCGATCGGGGAGGGGTGGGTGACGGACCTCGCTGAGCTCCACAAGCTCGTGCCGCTGGCCGACGACCGCGCCTTCCGCAATGAGGTCCGCAAGGCCAAGCGGCTGGCCAAGAGTCGATTCGCGGATTGGATCCAGGCGACGTCAGGCCAAACGGTCGATCCGGACACGATCTTCGATTGCCAGGTCAAGCGCATTCACGAGTACAAGCGGCAGCTGCTGAATGCGCTGCGGATCGTTGTGCTTTACAATCGGCTGCGCCAGAATCCGGATCTCGATGTGACGCCGCGGACCTTCTTCTTCGCCGGCAAGGCCGCCCCGGCGTACCGACTGGCCAAGCTGATCATCAAATTCATCAGCAACCTGGCTGGCACGATCGAGGGCGATGCCGCCGTGCGGGGTCGGCTGAAAGTCGTCTTTCTCCCCGAATACTGCGTCTCACTCGCCGAGTACCTGATCCCGGCCGCCGATGTCTCCAACCAGATCTCGACTGCCGGCTACGAAGCGAGCGGCACGAGCAACATGAAGTTCATGATGAACGGAGCGCTCACGATCGGCACGCGCGACGGCGCGACCATCGAGATGGCCGAGGAGGCGGGCGAGGACAATTTCTTCCTGTTCGGGCTGACGGCCGAGCAAGTGACCGCGAGCCGCGGCTGGTACGACCCGCACTGGCACTATCACAATGAGCCGGAGACCCGGGCGGCGCTCGACTTGATTTTCTCCGGCCATTTTACTCGCAACGAGCCAGCTGTCGCGGCCGAGCTACGCGACACGCTGTTCACGCACGGCGACCATTACATGCACCTGGCGGACCTCCCGTCCTATCTCGAGGCGGACGAGCGTTTATGCGAGCTCTACACCGACTCTCTCGCGTGGACACGCAAGGCCGTCCTCAACGTGGCGGGCTCCGGGAAGTTCTCGAGCGATCGCACCATCGCCCAGTACGCAGCCGAGATCTGGGGCGCGAAGCCCTGTCCCGTGAAGTAGGACGGAAGATCGTGTCCAAGGTTTGTGTGGCAGACGCTCGCGAACACCTTGATCAAGACCTCTCCCAGCTCGGGCTTAGGAATCGGCACGCCTTCGATCGTACGGGGTCTGCCGAATCCGCGTACCGCGGCGGCCTTGCTCGTTTTCGCCATGACCCGATCTCCTTCCCATTGGCAGGACGCGATCATCGAATCCATCAAGGGAGCACCATGGATACAGCGTATTTCTCCGCTTTCGCCGCATTGGCCGGCTCGGCGATCGGCGGCCTCACCTCGTTGGCGGCATCGTGGCTGACACAACGCGAGCAGGTCATTGCCCAACAGCGCGCCCATGAAATCGGGAGGCGGGAAGAACTGTACAAGGACTTCATTGAAGAGGCATCGAAATCGCTTGCCGATGCCATCGAACACAGTGAGGTGGATGCCGCGAAACTCGTCCGCCTCTACGCACTAGTCAGCCGGATGCGGGTCTTGTCTTCGCAACGAGTGGTCGAGCAGGCCGACACGGTCATGCGACGGCTCATGGAAATGTACGCCGCTCCGAACAGGACGATTCACGAAGTGGCGGACAGTCTGAAAGACAACGGGCTCGACCCCCTGCGCGATTTCAGCGAGGCGTGCCGCGACGAATTCAAGAGGCAGTTGGTCGTTCGAACACGTCTTTGAAGCTATTCGTTCTTCAATTGTCGTTGCTCCCGTGCGTTCTCTCGGCCATCGGCGTACTCATCAGTTTGCGCTTGAAGGCCGAGTTGGAGAAGTGCCCGGAGAAGCTCGACGCGATGGTCGCGGAGGCGCACGTGGGACGCTTCATGGCGCTCGGGCGGCTCGAAGGGCGTTGGTCACGTTACCCCGCCTTCCGGTGGGTCTTCCCGGTCCTCTATGCGTTATCGATGGTGCTGTTCTTCGCACTCTTCGTGTATCGACTGGCGCTCCGGCCTCAGCCGTGAGGTTGCACCGTCGCGCGTCTTCGCCCGGATCGCCGCCATGACCGTTGCTCCAGGCCGGAGTTTTCCGCTCGGTGCCACCGTCGTCGACGGCGGCGTCAACTTTTGCGTCTATTCCGGGCGCGCGAAACAGTTGGAGCTCCTGCTGTTCAATGGCGCGACCGACGCTGAGCCAGCCCGCGTCGTCCGACTCGAGGCGCCGACTCACCGGACCTACCACTACTGGCACGCCTTCGTGCCCGGTCTTCGCCCTGGGCAGGTCTACGCGTACCGGGCGGCCGGGCCCTTCGACCCCGCGCGCGGACTCCGCTTCGATCCGGCGAAGGTCCTCCTCGACCCGTATGCCCGCGCCGTCGTCGTGCCGGACGCATACGATCGCGCCGCGGCAAGCCGCCCCGGCGAGAACACCGCGAGCTCGATGCGAAGCGTGGTCGTAGATGCCGACACTTACGACTGGGAAGGCGACGCCCCGCTGCGGCGGCCTTTCGCCACCACCGTGATCTATGAGATGCACGTCGCCGGCTTCACGCGGCATCCAAACTCGGGCGTCGCACCCGAACGGCGAGGCACGTATGCCGGGATGATCGAAAAGATTCCTTACCTGCAGGATCTCGGGATCACCGCGGTCGAGCTCCTCCCGGTCTTCCAGTTCGACCGGCAAGATTGCCCGCCCGGCCTGGTCAATTACTGGGGGTATTCGCCGGTCTCCTTCTTCGCGCCGCACGCCGGTTATAGCTCACGCCGCGATCCGCTTGCCCCCGTCGACGAGTTTCGGGATCTCGTGAAGGCGCTGCATCGCGCGGACATCGAGGTGATCCTGGATGTCGTGTACAACCATACGGCCGAAGGCAACCAGGAAGGACCGACACTGTCCTGGCGTGGCCTCGACAACGAAACGTACTACATCCTCGAGGCCGACCGCGCCCGGTATGCGAACTACACCGGCACCGGCAACACGTTGAACGCGAATGACTCCGTCGTGCGGCGCATGATCCTCGACAGCCTGCGCTACTGGGTGGCGCAAATGCACGTGGACGGCTTTCGCTTCGATCTCGCGTCCGTCCTGTCGCGCGACGAGTCGGGTCGGTCGCTCCCGCGCCCTCCCGTCCTGTGGGACATCCAGTCGGATCCGGTCCTGACCGGAACCAAGCTGATCGCGGAGGCGTGGGATGCGGCCGGCCTCTACCAGGTGGGCAGCTTTCCCGGCGACACCTGGCAGGAGTGGAACGGCAAGTTCCGCGACGACGTCCGGAGGTTCGTGAAGTCGGACAACGATACCGTGACGGCCTTTGCCTATCGCTGTTTCGGCAGTCCCGATCTCTATGCCCAGGAGGAACGCGGACCTGAACAGAGCATCAACTTCATCACCTCCCACGACGGGTTCACGCTGAACGACTTGGTCAGCTACGAGGACAAGCACAACGAGGTCAACGGGGAGGGCAGCCGCGACGGGTCCGACTTCAACCTCAGTTGGAACTGCGGGGCCGAAGGGCCGACGGCCGATCCGGAAATCGAGCGGCTGCGCGAGCGCCAGGTGAAGAACTTCCTGGCCATCACGCTGCTATCGCTCGGCGCACCGATGTTTTTGATGGGCGACGAGGTGCGACGCACCCAGCGTGGCAACAACAACGTCTACTGCCAAGACAACGAGATCAGCTGGTTCGACTGGACGCTTCTCGAGGCACATCGAGGTCTCCACCGCTTCGTGAAGACGCTCGTTCGCCAGCGGCTGGTGCTCGGCAATGAGCTGGGCGTTGAAGGGCTGAGCCTGAACGAGATCTTGCGTGAGGCGGAGATCCAGCTGCACGGTGTCAAGTTGAACCGCCCCGACCTGAGCCCCGAGTCGCACAGTCTCGCGATCACGGTACGGGGCAGAGGGCGGACGGCGCTGTTCCACGCTATGTTCAACGCCTACTGGGAAGCGCTGACTTTCGAGCTCCCGTCTATGGGAGCGGGCGTCGACCAAACGTGGCGACGCTGGATCGATACTTATCGAGATCCGCCGGATGACGTCATCGATGACGGCCAGGGTCCCTCGGTGCACGGCTCGAGCTATATTGTGCAAGCACGCTCGCTCGTGGTGCTCTTCGCCGTGCGGAACTACGATGCATGCCGGACGGCGGATGCATGATCCGATATCGGTGGCGCATGTCGACGTTGGACGTGGTCGGAGTAGCCGAGGTCCAGCGCGGCTCGTCTCTCACATGCCCATGAACGCGAACCTGGCCTTCCGCGAGTTCGGCATCGCGCTCTTCTTCGCGGCGGTCGGGGGTGGCGCCGAGCGAGCGTGCCCCGGCGGCGGCGTAGACGCCGAACCGCCCGCCGCGCCGGCTACGTCGGTGACGCCTCAGCGTTATGGGTGATCAAGCGTCCCCAAGTCTTTGTGAGACTTGCGTCGTATTCGTCTACAAAAGTTGGAGCTGGCTGCACTCCATCGAGTGCATCGCGAACTTCGCGAAGATGAGCCAAAGCCGGCTCGAACCATGCCGAGACTACGGTCTCGGTTTCGATTCGAAGTTCGCGTTTGCAGCACCTCGGTTCCTGCGACGCCGCCGAGTCTGTCCCACGCTCGGCATCAGCACGCAACGAGCTAGATGCTCGCTCGCGTGCGGTTCGCCACGACCGTGAACATCGGCGTCGCTCGCCCCTCGTGGGGCTGGGTGTGAAAGCTCACCCGGCTGTCCTCGAAGCCGAGCACGCCGAGAAACTCGCGAATGACGGCGGGGCTCAAGTGCCACCAGGCATCCTTTGGCTCGCGACGGCGGTAGTCCGGAATGAACGTCATGGTCGCTTCTTTGCGCTCGCCGTACCGGAGCAGATGTTCCTCGAACTGGCGAAGCGCGACCTCGCGCTTCCACAGTGGATCGCCGCAGATCTTGTGCACGAGCCTGAGCAGCTGCTTCCGCCACCTCGACATTGCCGACACGCTCGGTCCCAGCTGTGAAAGAGTCTCGCACATCCAGGACGCCACCGGCGGAAGAGTCTCGTACCTTGGGTACGGCTCGGTGACGATCACCGTCTCACGTACCATCCGGAGCGGGCTGGCCAGTGCCAGAAAAGGATCGCGCAAATGCAGCAGGATCGAGCCGAAGACGGCCACGTCCACGCTGCCGATAGCCGACGGAACGTCGTAGACGGAGCCGTAGACCAGCCGAGCAGACGACCTGAACGCTCGGTGGCCGAGCCACCATCCGTTGTTGATGAGATGAATGAGCGAGCTGTACTCGGCGGACATGATGCGCGGGTCATCCCCAGCAAAGACCACTATGTTTTGCAGATGCGCACGATCCGGCGAAAGATCGTAGGCGACGACGTCGGCCCCCTGGCGCTCCATGTGAAAGCAGACGAAGCCGCTTGCCGTACCGAGCTCGAGTACTCGCTTGCCGCACAGGTCCACCTTCCCGAGGTAGTCGCCGATACCGGCTCGCAAGTCCCACGGGCCCTCGACTAGGCCATATCCGGGGATTTCGATGGAGTGGTAGAAGAAACAGTCCTCGAGGCGAGTGACGACGCGCGGCGAAGCGTAAATAGCGTCGCCGATCGAGTCTCCCCCACTCATCTTGGATTCACGTGGCTATCAAAGCCGAGCGGCCAATCCGGGTCAAGAAACCGAGGAGGCATTGGCGGCGGCGCAATCGCGGGAACATGCTTACGTTCGGCCCGAGGCGTGCATCCGGCGGATGGCGAAAGTCTGCCGCCGATCACGGTCGCCGGTGTCACGTACCGCGTTCTCCGTCTCGACGGGTTTTGCGGGCCACGATGCCTTTTACGGAGCGAGGCGGGCGATCTACTCGGCCTTTACCCGTACGGTGCGGAGCCGACGCGCCTGTACGCTCCGCCGCTCGAGCCAACGCGCAGAACCTCGAAGCCCCTCGCTCGGCTCGATTTCTTCGACGCGGGCGACACGCTGGTAGCTCGCAATGTTCCGCGGCGTACTAGGTAGACTCGGCCGCGGCCTCGACCTGGCGCGCCTCTTCGATCTACTCGACCGGCATCCCGATCGGATGATCGCGGCGTCGTTCGTGCTCTACGTCGGCTTCGGCATCGTCATCGCCGAATCATTGGAAGGCGCAGGTTCGCGAAAGCAGCCAGGTAATATCAACGAACGACTCGCTCGACCGGGTATGCTGAGAGCGTCAGAGGTTCGTAGGCTCTTCGTCGGCTATCTTCCAGCCCACATAGCGGTCGTCTGTAACGCTCTTCGCGATCAGCTTCGGGATCCGCGCGACCGCCGGTCCATCACTTCTGTCGCTTGCCTTTGCTCGCGTCCCTGAGAGCCACCGCTACTAGATACCGAATGGCTTCCGTCCGAGTGATCTGCAGCAGCGGTGTCTCCGCCTGAAGCTTCTCCGTATAGCGATCGATCTCTTCGATCATCCCTCTCGGGAGCCTCAGCGATACGATCTGCATCGTCTCGGATTTTTTTGGCCGCCCCATCTCGACTCCCTTGACGTAGGTTATCGTATTACGATAACCTCTCATCCATGACTAACAGCTTACGCCCAAGGGAGGGACGATGTCACGAATAGCGGAAGCTCATGAGGGGGCCACGGAGCGGGAGGTCGGTAGGCCATTGCCGGCCTGCTACGAGTGCGGAACGCAGCGACCGCTGCTGTGGAGCTTCGCTCCGAAGGGCGAGTACGTCGGGCGTGCACTCTGCGAATCGTGCCTCGCGAAAGCGATGAAAGAGAGCGGAGAGGTCTGAGAGCGGCGCCCGTACGTGGAGAGCTCGAGGGAATCTGGCTCTGTTCAAAAGGCGCGCTGACGAGTCCAGTCTCTGCGCTCAGCACTCACCTTCTGCAGGAGAGCCACATTCTGTGGCACGAACTTGAGGGCCCAGTCTCGCCCGAGTGGATTCTGCACGATTCGCCGTCCCGTTCGCAGCACCCGCGTCCATTTCGGCGTTTTGTGCTTCGACGACGGCCGCACGAGCTTGTATGCCTTGTTTCTCAACACGAACGAGACGACGCTTCTGACCGCGGGTATCCAGAGATCGTCGACGGCGATGTGGCCCCCGATATTGAGCAGCTTGTCTATGTAAAAGAAGTCGACCAGCGCATAGTCGAAGAGATGGTTGCCATCGATGAAGGCGAAGTCGAACCGTTCGTGCTGTGCACAGAGCTGCGGTAGCACTTCGTCGGCGGGGGCTTGATAGAAGCGAAGCACGTCTTTCAGATGAGCTCGTTCGATGTTAGCCAAACCAATCGACTTGAATCTCCTCTCCTCGAGGGGGTCGATGGCGGTATGCGATCCTCCTCCGTTGTCGCGGTGCGCCTGGCAAATGAACAGCGTCGAAATGCCGTAGGCCATTCCCGTCTCGAGCGTTCTGGCCGGCTTCAGTGTTCGCACCAGATCGTAGAGGAGGGTGCCGGCTTCGAAGGTGACTGACGAGATGAGGTTTTCATGACTCTCACCCTGGGCATCCTCGACACGGCCCGTACGGAATATCTGTTCAATGACCTCGTTCACGAAACGCGCCCTTCGACGGACTGCAGGTGCTCGATCAGCAGTGCCGAAACCCGCTCCGGCATTTGGTCGACCACGAAGTGTCCCGCGCCTTCGATCTCGACGAATTTGAAGGGACCGGTCACGTATTCGCCGGTCAGCTCGGCGGCGAGCCGCCCCACGGTGGCGTCGTGCGTGCCCCAGACATAGAGCGTCGGCGTCGCGATCGGCGGTGTCTCGGACGCCGCAATGTTGGACGCCCGATACCAGCTCATTGCGCCCTCGATCGCCCCATCCTCCATGAGCTGGCCGATGTAGATCTCGGTGTCGGATTCCGGGACGCCCTGTCGTAGGAGCGCGTCGCGGAGCGGCTTCAGTCGCGCCTCCCGCATGCGCGCGACCGCGTCGGCCTCCCGAAACGCACGATGATGACCGGAGCGGGTCGGCTGCTCGGCATCCTCTCGCAGGGCGCGCGCGAAGGCCGCCGGATGCGGCCTTGAAAGAACCGACAAGGTCAAAAGCCGATCCGCATGCGCGGCGGCGATCAGCCATGAAAGCTGACCACCCCAGTCGTGTCCTATGAGATGGAAGCGCCGATCGACCAGGAGGTCCATCAATCCGAGTGCGTCGTTCACGAGGAGGTCGGTCGCGTAGGCATCCTGTTCCTTCGGGCGCGCACCACTCGAGTAGCCACGCTGGTCGGGCGCTATCGCCCGAAAGCCCGCGGCGGCCAGCGCTTCCAGTTGATGCCGCCACATGCGGCGGGTCTCGGGAAAGCCGTGGAGCAACAGAACGGGTACGCCGTTTGGCGGGCCCGCAACATCGATCGTGAAGCGGAGGTTGCCGACGGGGATCGTCTGGGTGTCGACCATGGGACTCTACAGCCGGATCAGGGCGACACCCCCCGCGACCAGCGCGATGCCGGCGGCGCGCGAGCCGCTGATCGGGACGCTCGGCATGCCCATCAGACCGTAGTGGTCGATGACGAGCGCCGTCGCGCTTTGCCCGAGGACGACGAGGGTCATCGCCAGAGCGGCACCGAGCTTCGGCACGACGAAGGCGAGGCTCAGGATGACGACGAAGCCGCAGAAGCCGCCGATGTAGAGCGACCACGGAGTGCCGGCGGGGTGAAGCCCACTCGGGGGACGCTGCGCGAGGAAGAAGGCGAGCGCGCCGAGCATGACGATCGACGTGTTCACGACCAGAGCGGTGCCGAGGCCGGCTTTCTGAGCCAGACCGGCGTTGGCGGCCGATTGGAACGAGCCGGCGATCCCGGCGCAGACCGCGAAAGCCGCGAACAAGAGCTGTGTCGTCATGAGGTCTCCTCCCGAGAATCGACCAGCAGGTCGGGGGTAGCCGCTGCAATGGGGTGGAAGTGCAATACTAATGATGGTGCTCCGGAACACTCAAGTGAAGCCACGTAGTCTCGCGCTCTGGTTGTTTTTCGCTCCATTCCTCTGCGCGGCGCGCGCGGAGCCGGCGCGGCACGTCGAAATCGCCGAGGTCTCTCCGCCGGGTCCCGCGACGCTGCCGTTGCACCAAGCCCTCTACGTGCGCATCCACTATCAGTCCGATCAGCCGCTGCGCGTCCAGGCGAGGGGCTATGCGAGCGGCAGCCCGCCGCGTGGCGCGATGATGAACCCGGCGCCGGCGAGCCCGTCCGGAGAGCACGACACCATCGCTTGGGTCGCCTATGCCGAGGAGGCTACGATCGACGAGGTACGCGTGGAGGTGACCGATGAGAACTGGCATTCGCTCCTCACCGTGGCCGCGCCGGTGGAAGCGGCGTGGAGCGCGGGCGCTGCCGCGCCGCCGCCCGCGCCGCCATGGGTGAAGGAGTTGAACGATGCGCAGCAGCAGGCGGTGTCGCGCGACGCGAAAGCGATGGACGGCGCTCTCGGCTGGATCGGCGGGGCGATCTTCTTTCTCTTGATGTGGACGGTTCCCGGCTATCCCGCGCTGCAGATCTACGCGCTCTCCCGCCTGCGGGGCTGGCGGCGGCGCGCCGCGGCCTTGCCGCTCGTCGTGATGATTCCGGTCTATTTCTACTGCTGCCATGCTCTCGCCCAGGAATCGAACCTGTGGCCGCTGGGAATGATTTTCTTGAGCCCGCCCGCTTTCCTCTACGTGTTGATCGTTTGGCTCCTGTCGCGCCGGAAGGCGACGTGAAAGCGCGAACGCCATTTTGGTGACGGGCGGTGCCGAGTCGCCTCGAATCGTTTTCGAGACCCCGCATGGACAACTTTGCTGCGCTTTGCGACTCGCCCGTGCGCTTTTGAACGTGTGCCCGGTCCACTTCCGAGATTTAGCAGAGGATTCGTGGATCTCTCGGGTTCGTTTGCTGGTGCGAATCTTGCCTCGCTGATCCCGTGGGCCGAGGAGAACCTTGAACGCCGAGACACCTCCGGACAACCGCTGCTCTGTCCTGATCGTCGACGACGAGGAAGGCCCGCGCCGCGCTCTCGAGTACGTTTTGCAGCCGCACTTCCGCGTTGTCACCGCCGCCAGTGGTGGGGAGGCGATCGACATCCTGCGGCGCGAGCGCGTCGACGTCGTCACCCTCGACCTCAGCATGCCGGGCATCGACGGACTCGCCACGCTCGCGCGGATTCGGGAGATCATTCCGGAGATCGCGGTGGTGATCGTCACTGCCCAGGGCACATTCGACAACGCCAAGGAAGCGGTGCGGCTGCGCGCCTTCGATTTCATCCAGAAGCCGTTCAGCGCCGCCACGGTCCTCGACGTGATCCACAAGGCGGGCGAGTCGGCCGCCTCGCGCAGCACGTTTCTCACGAACATGGGTCATGAGCTGCGAACGTCGCTCACCGTGCTCGTCGGCTACAGCTCCATGATGGCCGAGCGGGCGACGGAGCACAGCTCGGGCGCCGATCTCCCCGAGGTCGACGCCATGGAGCGAGCTTCCGGCCACCTGATGAGCACCGTGCGGTCGGTGATCGACCTGTCGTTGATCGAGGCCGGGAACTTCACGATCGAGCCGATCTCGGTCGACCTCGCCGCGCTCGTCGAGAAAGAGACGCGCGCCTTCGCCAGGATGGCGGAGAAGAAGAAGCTTTCGCTCGCGCTGGAGATCGCCGAGCGCGGCCGATGCGTGCAGTTCGATTCCTACTGCTTGACCAACGCGTTCCGTGCCATTCTCGATAATGCGATCAAGTTCACGCGCCAGGGAGGGGTCACGGTGATTCTCCGCCGCGACGCGCGTGGCCGACTCCAGATCGAGGTGCGGGACACCGGGGTAGGCATCGGCAAAGATCACTTTCCGCGGTTGTTTCGCAAATTCTACCAGGAGGACTCGGGAACGCGCCGGCAGTTCGAAGGCCTGGGAATCGGCCTGGCGCTGGCCAAGCAGCTCCTGGAGAGAAACGGCGCCATCCTGTCGTTCGAGAGCGAAAAGGGCCGTGGCTCGGTGTTTCGCATAGACTTCCCGCAGACTCTCGAAGTCGCCGGAGAGACGAGCCCTGCCGGCTCCGCGCTGCCCTGAAAGCCACTTTCCTCGAAGCCACTCCGGCCGTCTTCGCGCTCGGACGGGGCGTGCTACTGTCTCGAGCCTGAGACCATGACCATCGAAGGGCTCCGAGAGTTCTACCGACTGGCGGGCTTCCGCGTGGCCCATACGTCCACTGCCGACTATCTGGTACCGGCGAACCGCATGTACCACGGCTTTCCGATCGGGCCGATGCCGCTGCCGACACCCGACGAGATCACCGCGCTGTGTCACCACAAAGGCATCCTGGGGGTCGAGGTCATCAACGACCGCGGCGTCGGGGTCGCCGGCGGCCTCTGGGCGCAGCGCGACCGGTCCTACGGAATGCGGTCGTTGCAACGTCAGTTCCGCCAGCACGTCGAGCAGGCGGCGGCCACCCAGACCGCGAGGGAGATCGACTTCGACGACCTCTATCGCTTGGGTTTGGAATGCAACCGAGAAACCCTGCGGCGCCAGAATCGCGATGATCTCTACTTCTCGAGCGATCAGCGCTGGCGACAACTGTGCGACGCCGGGCGCCAATCACCCGGCGCCGGCGTCTTCGCGACATTCGCAGCGGACGAGCTCACCGCCTACATGGTTTACTTCATCGTCGAAGACACCTGTTACGGATTGTTTTCGAAGTCTCTGAATCGAGCCCGGAAGACGGGAGCGAATCACCTCCTCTATTTCAACTATACGCAGACGATGATCCGCCGGCCGGGCATGGCGGGGGTCACCGCCGGTCTGCAGACCATGCCGCCGATGACCACTGTCGACCGTTTCAAGCGTCACGCAGGCTATACACTGGAGCCGCATCACACCGCGGTATTCCTCCGCCCGTGGTTTCGCGGGCTGTTGCAGAGCAGCCTGTCCTCCGTGGCGCTACGGGTAGCGACGCGCCTGCTCGGGCCGAATGACGGAATCAGCCGCGTGCAAGCCGTGCGTGAGGCCGCGCGCGTCCGACTGTCAGACCTCGCGTCCGTGCAATGAGGGGGAGTGAGCTCTCGAAGCTTTAGGCGTCTCAACGACATGGTTGGGCAGCACCCCTAGCCGTGACCAAAGGACGACTCGAAGCGTTCAGCGATGGCGTGATCGCCATCATCATCACCATCATGGTGCTGGAATTGAAGGCTCCGCACGGCACCACCCTCACCATACTCGCGCCGTTGATCCCAGTGTTTCTCAGCTACCTGCTGAGCTTCGTCAACGTCGGCATCTACTGGAACAACCACCACCACATGCTGCACTCCGCCCGGAAGATCAGTGGCCAGGTGCTGTGGGCGAACCTGCACCTGCTCTTTTGGCTATCGCTATTCCCGTTCGTCACTGCGTGGATGGGCGAAAACTGGTTCGAGACCTGGCCGGTGGCGGTCTACGGCTCCGTGAGCCTGATGTCTGGGCTGGCATACTACATTCTGGCACGCGCGCTGGTTCGCTGTCATGGCGAGAATTCGGAATTTGCCGCAGCGCTCGGTAGCGACCTCAAGGGAAAGATCTCGTTGGTAGTCTACGCGGCGGCAATCGGTCTCTCTTTCGTCAGCCCCTGGATTGGCGTCGCGCTGTACGTCATCGTCGCCGCTATGTGGTTCATTCCAGATCGGAGGTTTGAGCAGAAGTAACGTATGCCGTGAGGGCATCCGGGTCTGCGTCTGGCTGGAGCGTATCAAGCCAGCCTCCGGCTGAAGTCGGACCCAGCTTTCGACTCCAAGCCTTGCCGAGGGAAGTCACTTGGGGCTAGAGGGCGAGTTGGAATCGGAGCGAAGAAAGGAAAGTTCACCATGTTGGTTCCCCACCTCGACGAGTACGCGAAGAAATATCAGCACATCAGATTCGACCGCCAGGACGGCATCCTTCAGGTCACGCTCCATACCGAGCACAAGGACTTGGTCTGGGGCTTTCTGCCGCATCAGGAACTCGGCTACTGCTTCGGCGACATCGGCAGTGACCCCGAGAACAAGGTCATCATCTTTACGGGCTCGGGCGACACCTTCATTCATAAGGAAGATCTCAGCGGCAGTAAGGTCGATGCCAAAGCGTGGGCTGAGCACGTCTTGCCCGACGCCAAACGTCTGCTGATCAACTTGCTCGAAATTCAAGCGCCCATGATTGCGGCCGTCAACGGACCGGCCACGGTTCACGCCGAGCTCGCCCTGCTCTGCGACATCGTGCTGGCGGCCGATCACGCGACCTTCCAGGACGCGCCGCATTTCCCTAGTGGCCTCGTGCCTGGTGATGGCGTGCACGTGGTGTGGCCGATGCTGCTCGGGCTCAATCGAGGACGCTATTTCCTGATGACCGGCCAGCAGCTCTCAGCGCAGGAAGCGCTCAATCTCGGTGTCGTCAACGAAGTGATGCCGCAGGCTGATTTGTTGAAGCGCGCATGGGAACTCGCGCGCAACATCCGTCAACGTCCGCCGCTCACCGTGCGGCTGGCGCGCGAGGCGATGCTCATGCAGGTCAAACGGGCGATGCTTGATCAATTGCCCTACGGACTCGCCCTGGAAGGGCTTGCTGCCTGCGACTACTGGCCGACGAAGTTTCGCGCGGAGAATATATCTAAGCGCTGAAAGCGTGCGAATCGATTGAGAACGGGTAGTCTGACCATTCCGAGAAGAGGAAGACGACGTCGACTACATAGCGCTGGCACCGCCGCTACCGCATATGCTCTGCGAGTGGTCGAGTACCCAAAGTTTCTAAACTCGATGATTCGATGAAGAAGGAGGTCTCATGCCAAGACGAAGGAGACGGAGCCGACTACAAGAACTGAAAGCTGATGTGCTCGGCGTGGTTGCGAGCGCTCGCAATCTAAGCAAGGCCGCGCTGCTGCAGCTGCGCAAGGACATCAGCGCGACGAGAAACCGCTTGGAGAAGCTTGTCGGCGAGGAGCGAAGCTTCAGACTCGATCTGTTCGGCACCGGCGGGCCTGGCAGGCCACGAGCGGTCGGCAAGTCGCCGAGGGCTGGCCGACCGGCGGGAAGAAAAGTCACCGCGCGGAAGGTAACACCTCGTCGTAAGGGGCCGCCGAAAGCCGATACGTTCTTCGCGAAGCTGCCGAGCAAGTTCACGATCGACGACGTCCGGAAGCTCGCTGGGAAAGCGACGGGCGTGAGCCTAGCGCAATGGGCGCGGGCGAAGAAGATCAAGAAGACAGCGAGTGGCTACGAGAAGGTTGCATAGGCACTCGCCGCGCGAAGTCACATTGTTCGCGCCCAACAACAGCCTAAGGCTCCCCCAGATGTCGGAGCAGCGAGACGCCAGGCGCTGCTTGGGTCAGCAATGGGTCGGCCGGGTCTCCCTTCACGTAGCGGTTCAAGAAGGCGAGGCTATAACTGACGATCGGGCCGCGAGCGGCCTTCCAGCCGATGTCGGCCCAGGCGAGGTGCGTGGCCTTGTCGAGCACGAGGAGATACTTCGGCTCGGGTGACTGGTCGTATGCTCCCTCCGCCTTGTCGAGCGCCGGGGTGATAGTGAAATCAAGTGTGCCACCTTGATACATGACCGGCGCGGCCAAGCCGCCGAGCGTGCCGTGCACGATGAACGGTTGACTGTAGGGCGACAGCGCGAGCACCGCCTTCACGCCCGCGAGCTTCCACTCCGGCCACGCCCCGGCGAGCGCGAGAACCGTGTAGCCGCCGAGCGAGTGCCCGGCGAGGCCCAATCGTGACCAGTCTGCGTGGGAAAAACCATCGTCACTTCGAGCCGCTTCGATCAGATGCCGCACATCCTCGCCGCGATCGCGGAACGTCGCCTCGTTCCACTCCTCCGGTTTGCGAAACGGCGCCTGCGCCTTGTTCCACCAATGCGCGGGACCGCCGTTACAGGTGGCATCCCGATGGTTTGGCGCGAGCACCAGGTAGCCTGCGGACTCGAACGCCTCCATGAGGAAGCGCGACTGTGTGGCGCAGCCATGAAAGCCGTGGGAGAAGACGATGACCGGCAGCCCGCCAACGTCGTCGCTCTTCGGCGACCACACGGTCACGTCCATACCGGCAAGCTTCACGGCTCGCTGCTCGGCGTTCGCGGTGGCTACGCCGAGCGCCCCGAGCGCAACGAGAAGACCGCCGATGTGCCGAAGCTTCATGGTCGGCGCACGATCACGATCGACGACGTCCGGATAGGCGCGGCTCCTCAAGATGAGGTGAAGAGGCGGAGCCTACGAAAGCGCAAGACGATTCCACGCATTGACTACCTGCTACTAGGAAGCCCTGCGGCCGGTGTTGCCGTCTTCCGGGAGAAAGCGGCCGTTCGCATCGAGAGACGCCGAGAGCCCGGCCCGAAAGCCGAACAGGAACGAACGTAGGCGCGCCATTCGCGGCGGTCGATGGTTCAGGTTCACAACCGGGCCCTTGGCGAGCCAGCGCCAGGCCAGCGCGACGATCGGTTGAATCGCCTGCAGCTTGCCTAGACGAAGCATCTTGGCATTCGTCGCCCCGAGTCCGACCATGTAGCCGTGGATCACATGCGCTCCGACATCCCAGGTGCGGAACCCATGGTGACACACGGCCGCGTCCGGAGTCTCACAGACGTAGAACCCCGCGAGCAAGGCGCGCACGCCAATGTCGGTGTCCTCGGCGGAGCAGAGACGGGCTCCGCTTCCCAATTCTTCATCGAATCCGCCCAACGCCGCCAGCATGGAACGTCGTACGGCCATGCAGGCGCCCACGCCTTCGACGCCCGCCTTCTCGCGGATCTGACGCGCGACGTGAAACTGCGGCGGCGCATAGGACATGACGAACCCCTTGCTGCGGTCATAGTCCGGCGCACGCACCGCGCCGAACACGACCCCGATCCGCTCGTCGTGAGCCAGAGCTGCCGCCAATCCTTCCAGCCAGCCCGGGCATGCTTCACAGTCGTCATCCGTGAATGCCAGCAGTTCCATGCTCGTCCTGCGCCACCCCATGTTGCGCGCTCGGGCGAGCCCGATCTCCGTGCTCTTGACCACCGACAGTCGGCGATCGGAGGCGAAGCACGTGAGGCCTTCCGCGGTGAGGAAGTCGTCGCTCTGATCGATGACGATCAATTCGAGAGGCACCGCGCTGGCGAGAATCGAACGCACGGCGCGCACTGCACCCTCCGGGCGGTTTCGAGTGGCGAGAATGACGGCGAATCTGGGCTCGTTCAACGGCACGCGATTGCTTCCTGAGAAGAAGCTACTGGAGCGAGATCGGGCGGCGCCGTAGCGACGCGTACCGGTTGTCCACTCGTCGCGGATGCGGCCGCGGCCAGCACCACGCGCAATGCCTCGCGTCCGTCCTCCACAGTGCATTCGAGAGGCTGGCGCGTACGAATGGCGTCAAGCAGATGCGTCCAGGCGCCTTTGTAGGAATGGCCGTAGTCGCCTAGATGGCGCCTGTGCGCAATGCCTTGGGGTAATTCGCGAAAAAATCGCTCCATGGCACGCAGTCGCGATTTCCCGCTCCCATCAGTCTCGTGCTGCGCATATGTCTCGAATCCGTCGAAGCGCTGGCAAGCAACGCGCAAACGCCCCTCACTGCCACAGATTTCCACGTGCGTATCGTGGGCAGTGCGTTCCGACAGACGCGCACTGGCCAGCACGCCGTTGGCGAGAACTGCGGTCACGATGGCGTTCTCGTCGTCCCTCTCGCCGTGGCGGGTGACCGCAAAGACCTCTTCGACTTCCGTATGCAGCAGCCAGCGCCAGAAATCGAAGAGATGAACCCCGATTTCCACGAGCGAACCTCCGCCGTCGACGCGACGACGCTTCCAATCGGGAATGCCGTCATCAGAGCGCGGACTGTTCCATGTGGTTTGAATCGATTCGATTGCGCCGAGCGCACCGCTCTCGACATATTGACGCGCGCGGCGGATCAGCCGATGCCAGCGCATATGGAAACCCATCAAAATCCGCGCATCGTGCCTGCTTGCGAGCTCCACCAATTGATTGGCATGGTCGATTGCGAGCGCGACGGGCTTTTCGACGAGAACATGGCAGCCCGCCTCGATCGCCATCGCAGCGACTTGGAAATGCGCGGCCGGGGGAACGAGAACGCCGATCACGTCGGCGACGCCCGACTGAATCAACGACCGCGCGTCCGTGAAGACGTGCTCGATGCCGTAGCGCGAGGCGACGCGACGTGCCTGCGCTTCGTTTACGTCTGCCACGGCGGTGACGCGCGCTGCGGTGACTTCGCGGAGCGCGGGTAGGTGCTTCAGCTCACAAACCTCGCCGCACCCGATCAGCCCGATGCGCAGCACTTCTTTGCTCATGATCGTGAGTTTGTCATGATATCCTGCGAAAGTTCGTGCGTACAATACTCGCGCTCGCGACGGCGCACAGCGACGTTGCGTGAATGAATCTGACTACATCGTCGTGGGCGGCGGCACCGCCGGCTGCGTGGTCGCGGCGCGCCTGGCCGGAAGCGGCTATTCCGTAACGCTGTTCGAAGCGGGCGGACCCTATTCCCGTATTTTGGATATTCCTCTGGTGGGACTGTGGGCTTGGTTGCGCCGACCACGGAGGTACTGCTGGGATCAATGGACCGTTGCGCAGGCGGGCTTGGGAGGTCGCTCAGTCTGGTACCCGACGGGACGGATCGTCGGTGGCAGCTCTGCGATCAATGCCATGATCTATTGCCGCGGGCACCCAAGCAGTTACGACCGCTGGGGTGTGACGGGATGGAAGTACGCCGATCTGTTGCCGTATTTCCGCCGCGCTGAGGATCACGAAAATGGAGCGTCCGAATACCACGGCTCGGGTGGGCCGCTCGGCGTCGCGCCCGGGCGTTTTGCGCACGCTCTGGGGCGGGCGTTCCTAGAGGGGTGCGCCTCGCTAGGAATCCCACTGAATCAGGACTTCAGCGGTGAATCGGGCGAAGGGGCGGGCTTCTATCATCTCACCCAGCGCGGCGGCAGGCGGTCTTCGACCGCGAACTCGTACCTAGCGGGGGCGCGGCGGGAGCTGCGCCTGGTCGTCCGCGCGCACGTCTCGCGGATTCTCATCGAGCGGGAGCGTGCCGTGGGGATCGAGTATCTTCACGACGGCACCGTCCGCACGGCGCGCGCCGGACGCGAGGTGATCCTGTGCGCGGGAACCGTGAAGTCCCCGCAGCTCCTGCAACTCTCGGGCATCGGCCCGGCCGAGGATCTGCGACGACTGGGAGTTTCGCCGGTCGTCGATCTGCCCGGCGTCGGCGCCAATCTTCAAGATCACGTACGCGTTCCCATCATCTTCGGCATTGCGGGACCGCGCTATTCCTCTCTTCCTTCGCTCTTGGCGGCTGGCCCGCGCTATGTCTTTCGCCGCCGCGGCTTGCTGGCGTCAAACGTCGCCGACGTGGCAGCGATCGTGCGCACCACGGCAAGCGCCGAGGTCCCCGACGTGCGAGTCGTGTTCAAGTGGCGCGCGGCACCGGAACAGCCCGGCGCGCTCGTCGCGTTCGAGACCGGTTTGATCGACCCACACAGCCGCGGCCGCGTCCGACTGGCATCGGCGGACCCTTTGCGAGGGCCACTGATCGATCCCGGCTATTTTACCGACCCGGGAGATCTCCGCCGCATGGAGCTCGGGCTCGAGCTGGCGCGCCGGATCGCGCAGACGCCGGCTTGCAGGGATGCGGGCGTCCGCGAAGAGTTTCTACCCGCCGATCGGCCGCTGTCGACGCACATCCAGGAACATGCCGATACGTCGTATCACCCGGTCGGGACCTGCCGGATGGGCTCGGACGAGATGGCCGTCGTCGATCGCGAGCTGCGCGTAGGCGGCGTCGGCGGGCTGCGGGTGGTGGACGCGTCGGTCATGCCGACGACCGTGAGTGGAAACTCGCAGGCCGCGGTTTACGCGATCGCCGAGCGAGCGACGGACCTCTTGCTTTCGCAGTAGTGCGCGCGAGCCCGCCGACCCTTGGCGGCGTGCGGGCTTCTGCCATACTGCTGCGAAGGCAGCACGTGCGTGATGCGCAACTTGAAAGAGCTCTCGCCGGAGGAGCTCGCCGCCTGGCTGACGAGCCAGGGCGAGCCCACCTACCGCGCGCGGCAGATCCTTCGCTGGGTCTATCAGAGAGACGCACGATCGTTCTCGGAAATGAGCGACCTCTCGAAGCGGTTGCGCGAACGGCTCGCGGCGAGCTTCGTGATCGCCGGCCCGCGTCTCGTGCGCCTGGCCCGCGCGCAGGATCGCACGCGGAAGCTCCTCTTCGGTCTCGCCGACGGCGCGCGAATCGAGAGCGTGCTGATTCCCGCCGAGTCGAGTGATCGGCTGACGCTCTGCATCTCCTCCCAGGTCGGGTGCGCCATGGGCTGCGCCTTCTGCGCGACCGCGACCCTCGGCTTGGCGCGAAACCTCGCGGCGCACGAGATCGTCGATCAGGTGCTCGAAGCGCGCCACGAGCTCGCCGAGGCGGCGGCTGCCGGCGAGCCGCAATCGGCGATCACCAACGTGGTGTTCATGGGCATGGGCGAGCCACTGCACAACACGGAGGAGGTAGTGCGTGCGATCGGGATCCTCACCGCCGATTGGGGCGTCGGCCTGTCACCGCGCCGGATCACGGTCTCGACGGTCGGGCTGGTGCCCCAGATCGAGCGCTTGCTGCGCGACACCAAGGTGAATCTCGCGGTCTCGCTGTCCGCGACCACCGATGCGCTGCGCACACGCCTGATGCCGGTGAACCGCAAGTATCCGCTCGCCGCGCTGCTCGGCGCCTGCCGCAAGCTGCCGCTGCCGAGGCGCAAGCGCATCACCTTCGAGTACGTGATGCTCGCCGGCGAGAACGACTCGCTCGGGGACGCGAGCCGGCTCGGCAAGCTGCTTGCCGGCATTCCGGCGAAAGTCAACCTGATTCCTTTCAACCGCTTTCCGGGAAGCGCATTCGAGTCGAGCGAGCGCGCCGCGATCGAGGCCTTCCGCGCCGCGCTGCTCCGCCAGGGGGTGCATGCGACGGTGCGCGAGAGCCGGGGCAGCGACATCCAGGCGGCCTGCGGGCAACTCGCGGCGGCGGAGTTGCCCGCCGCATGATTCGGGCGGGCGCGGTTGCATCGCCGGCGCGCGTCTCTTAGATGTCCCGCACCATGGCTCGGCGGGGTGCGAAGAGGGCGGCGCGGCGAACCAGCGCGCCCCGTGCCCGGCTCGGCGTCATCGGCGGCAGCGGCCTCTACCAGATGCAGGGCCTGGAAGGAGCCCGCGAGATCCGCGTGCGAACACCCTTCGGCGAGCCCTCCGACGCGCTGATGGTTGGAGCCGTCGGAGGAGTCGGCGTGGCCTTCGTGCCGCGGCACGGGCGCGGTCACCGCATTTTGCCGAGCGAGATCAACTTCCGCGCCAACGTGCACGCGCTGAAGGGGCTCGGCGTCGAGTTCCTGTTGTCGGTCGGCGCGGTCGGCAGCCTGCGAGAAGATCTTCGCCCCGGAGACATCGTCGTCGTCGATCAGTTCATCGACAAGACGAACGCCCGGCCGAGCACGTTCTTCGGGGACGGCGTCGTCGCCCACGTCGGCTTCGCGGATCCGGTCTGCCCCAGCCTGTCGCGTCTGGCGATCGAGGCGGGCCGCGCAACCGGCGGCTCCCCGGTCCACGAGCGCGGCACCTACGTGTGCATGGAAGGGCCGCAGTTCTCTTCGCGCGCCGAGTCGCTGCTTCATCGCGCGTGGGGCGCCGACGTCATCGGCATGACCAACGTCCAGGAGGCGAAGCTCGCGCGCGAGGCCGAGATGTGCTTCGCGTCGATCGCGTTGATCACCGACTACGATTGCTGGAACGCCGCCGCGGGCGACGTCGAGATCGGCGAGGTGCTGCGCATCCTCACCGCGTCGACCGACCGAGCCCGGCAGATCGTCGTTGCGGTAGCGGGGCGGCTGCCGATGGCGCGCCCGTGCGCCTGTGCCTCGGCGCTCGCGCAGGCGATCATCACCGACCGCGCCTCCATCCCCGCCAAAGCGCGTGCCCGCCTGCGCGCCATCGCCGGAAGGTATCTATGAGGAGCGAGGCTTGAAGATCGTCGTGGTCGGCTCGGTGGCGTTCGACAACGTCGAGACGCCCGTTCGGCAAGGTCGAGAACGTCATCGGCGGGTCGGCGACGTTCTTCTCGGTGGCGGCGAGCTTCTTCGCTCCGGTCGCGGTCGTGGCGGTCGTCGGCCGCGACTTCCCGAAGACACGAGCTCGAGTTCCTGCGTTCTCGGGGCATCGACATCGAAGGCATCGAGGTCGCCGACGGCCGCACCTTCCGCTGGACCGGGCGCTACCACGAGGACATGAATCTGCGCGATACGTTGGACCTGCAGCTCAACGTGTTCGCCGACTTCCAGCCCAAGGTGCCCGCCGCGTATCGCGACGCGGAGATCTGCTTCCTCAGCACGATCCATCCGAGCCTGCAGCGCAGCGTGCTCGAGCAGATGAGCGGCGCCCGGCTGGTCGGCGCCGATACCATGACGCACTGGATCGAGGGGACGCGCTCCGAGCTCGTCGAGCTGCTGCGTGCCGTGGAGGTGCTGACCCTCAACGACGAGGAAGCGCGTCTGCTCGCCGGCGAGCGCAACGTCGTCCAGGCCGCCCGCAAGATCCTCGCGCTCGGTCCCAAGAGCGTGCTCATCAAGCGTGGAGAGTACGGCGTCATCCACTTTTCGGGAGACTCCGTGTTCGCGGTTCCCGCCTTTCCGCTCGAGCAGGTCTTCGACCCGACGGGCGCCGGCGACGTGTTCGCGGGCGGCTTCATCGGCGCGCTGGCCAAGGCCGGCGACTTCTCCACCGCGACCGTGCGCCGCGCCATCGTCTACGGCAGCGTGATGGCCTCGTTCGTGGTCGAGGACTTCAGCTTGAACCGCCTACGCCGACTGACGAACGACGACGTCGAGCGTCGCTACCGGCAGTTCGTCGCGCTGACCGAGTTCTGACGGGCCGCGATGTTCGCAGCCAAGGAAGCCCCGCGGGCGTAGTTCTCGAAACGAGCATGGACCTGTCCGTCGTCTTCCCGGTTTACAACGAGGCCGGAAACGTCGAGGCGCTCGTCGACGAGGTCGTGCGCGCCTGCGATCCGCTCGGACGAGACTACGAGATCGTCGTGGTCGACGACGGCAGCGAGGACGGCACCGCAGACGTGCTGCGCCGCTTGAAGGCGCGCATCCCCCGGCTACGCGTGATTCTCTTCCGGCGCAACTTCGGTCAGACGGCGGCGCTGCAAGCGGCGATCTCGCACGCTCGCGGCGAGGTCCTGGTGACCATGGACGGAGACGGCGAGAACGATCCCGCCGACATCCCCTTGCTGCTGCTGACGCTCGACACGGGGGTGGACATGGTGTGCGGGTGGCGGCAGGGCCGCTGGCAAGGGTCCCTGTTCACGCGCCGGCTGCCGAGCGAGGCCGCGAACCGCCTGATCGGCTACGCGACCAACGTTCGCCTCCACGACTACGGCTGCCAGTTCAAGGCGTTTCGCCGCGAGCTTGCCGCGGGCCTCAAGCTCTACGGGGAGATGCACCGCTTCGTGCCTGTGCTCGCCAACGATCTCGGCGCCTCCATCGCCGAGGTGCCGGTCGGCTACCGGCCGCGCCGCTACGGCAAGTCGAAGTACGGGCTGTCGCGCACGGTGCGCGTGATTCTCGACCTCATCACCGTGAAATTTCTTTCGAGCTTCAAGACGCGGCCGATCCAGGTATTCGGTCTGTGGGGCTTGGTGGGGGTCGTCGCCGGAATCCTCTGGACGTTCTGGCTCATCTTCGAGCGTCAGGTCTATTCGATGCCGATGGGCAACCGCCCGCAGTTGTTTCTCGCCGTGCTGCTCGTCTTCACAGGCATGCAGTTCATCACCCTCGGGCTCCTCGGCGAGATGCTGTCGCGCACCTACCACGAGAGCCAGAACAAGCCGACGTACGTGGTCCGCGAGGTCCTGGAATAGTGGACCGGCTCGCGCTCCGCTTGTAGGTCGCGACTAGTGGACTAGGGCGATGCGCTTCTTGCGATATTGGGCCAAGGCCTCGGCTTCCACGACCGGCCCGGACGGGCGCCGGCTGGAGTTCGCCTGCTGGCGCGGGTCCGACCGGAGCGTCGAGGATGCACGCGCCGCGGCCCAGAGGGCCGCCGAAGACATCGCCGCGCGCGCCGCGGTCGACTCCGAGCCACTGCGCGCCTACGCCTACGGCGATCGGACGCTGCGCGAGGAGATCGTGCGTTCGGTCGCCGACGACGGCGAACGCGCCGCCGTGGTGACCCGCAATTCGTTCGGCTGCCTCGTGCTGAACACGGCGGGCGTGCTCTTCGTCGACGTCGATCTGCCGCGGCCGTCGAGCGGCGGAATCGGCGGCTGGCTCGGCCGGTTGTTCGGCCGCAGCGGGAGCGCGGCGAAGTCGGACGGTCCGCAGGCGAGGGCGCTCGCGAGGCTCGAAGAGTGGCTGCGGCGCAACCCCGGCTACGGCTTCCGCGTCTACCGCACGCACGGCGGGCTTCGCTATCTGGAGACGAGCCGCTTGTTCGATCCGGCATCGAACGAGGTGGCGACGCTCCTCGGCGAGCTCGGCTGCGATCCCTTGTACGTGCGCCTGTGCCGTTCCCAGCAGAGCTTCCGCGCACGGCTCACGCCGAAGCCCTGGAGGTGCGGCGTCGCGACGCCGCCCTCACGCTTCCCTCACGAAACGCCCGAGCGAGAAGCGGCATTTCAGCAATGGCTTCGCAGCTACGACGCCTCCTGCGAGCGTTACGCGGTCTGCGAGCCGCTGCCGAGCGTCGGAGACGACTTCGTGAACGCCGACGTCGCGCCGGTCGTCCGGCTGCACGACGAGGCGACCCGCTCCGGCTCCGGGCTGCCACTGGCGTGATTCCTCAGCGCGAGCCGAGGTACTTCATCCTGCGCGCCCACTCCGCGAGCGTCTGCTCGGCGGTGACGACCTCCGCGCCCCGCTTGCGAAGCGACTCGAGCGCGCCGTCGCGGCCGGCCGGGCTCGCCGCCGTCACCGCGTCGCTCACCACCTTCACCTTGTAGCCGCGGTTCATGGCGCCGAGCGCGGTGTAGTAGATGGAGGAGTCGGCGCGGGCGCCGACGAGCACGAGGTGGTCGATCTCGCGGCCACGGAGGTAGGCGTCGAAGTCGGCGTTCGAGAACGCGTCGGACCGGCCCTTGGTGAAGACGTGATCGTGGGCCTTGCCGATGCGTGGATCGACCTCGGCTCCGGGCTCGCTTCGCACGTAGATGACGTCCACGCCGAAGCGCGGCGCGCGGTCGATCGACTGATTGACCGCGCCGAGCACGGGCTCGGCATGGTCCTCGAGAAAGTCCTGCTGCGCGTCCATGACGACGAGCGCGACCTGCGGATGGTCGTAGACGCCGATGCGCGCCCCGCTCGTCTCGCGGTCGCAGGCCGCGGCGAGCAGGGCGAGGAGCGCGCCGAGACAGAGCTTCTGTTTCACCGCGCCGTTAGCTAGGATTCGCCCGGAAAGACGTCAACCGCCCCATGCCGCCGCTCGCAAGCGAATGCGCCGCCATCGCCGTCTCGGCCGCCTCCCGCGACTAGTGGACTAGCGCGCCGATGCGGCTCGGCATCGACGTCCGCAAGATCGGCGACGGGGGCATCGGCGAGTACATCCGCGAGACGCTGACGGCCGCCCGCGCGCTGCGCCCCGACCTCGAGATCGTCGCCTTCGGGGCGCCCGGCGCGAGCGCGGAGCTGCCGATCGAGGGAGTCGAGTGGGTGGCGGTGAGCGCGGGCAAGTACTCGATCACGGAGCACTGGAGCTTGCCCGCGGCGGCTCGCGGCCGGCGGATCGACCTCTTCCACGCGCCGCACTACGTGCTGCCGGCGCTCCTCTCCGGGCCCGCGGTGGTGACGGTGCACGATCTCATCCATCTGCGCTTTCCCCGCACTCCCCTGCATCGCCTCTACGCGCGATCGATGATCGGCTGGGCGCGGCGGCGAGCCGCGCGCATCATCACCGTCTCGGAAACCACGGCCCGCGACCTTCGCGAGATGCTCGCGGTGCCGGAGAGGAAGCTGCGCGTCATCCCGAACGGCGTGGCGCCGCGCTTCGCGCCGCAGGCTCCGGATCGCGTGGCGGCGGCGCTCGTGGCGCTCGGCGTCGAGCGCCCCTACGTGCTCTTCGTCGGCAATTGCCTGCCTCACAAGAACGTCGAGACGCTGGTTCGGGCCTGGGATCGCCTGCCCGAGCCGCGGCCCGGGCTGGTGCTCTGCGGCGGTGGATTCGATCGTTCCGCGGCCGTGCGCGAGGCGATCGGCGCGGCGACCGGCCGCGAGCGGATCCGCATCGTCGATGGGGCGAGCCGGGACGATCTGGTGGCTCTTTACAACGGCGCCGAGCTCCTCGCCTCGACGGCGCTCTACGAGGGGTTCTGCTTGCCGGTGGTGGAAGCGTTCGCCTGCGGCACGCCCGTGCTCGGCCCGGACGCGGGAGCCGTTCCGGAAGTCGCCGCCGGTGCGGCCTTGCTCGTCACGCCGCGTCGCGTTGACACGATCGCGGCCGAAATGTATCGCCTGCTCAAAGATCAGGGGCTTCGCAAGGAGCTCGTGGAGAGAGGGATGCGGCGCGCGGCGGCGTTCTCTTGGACGGAGGCGGCCCGTAAGACCCTCTCGGTTTACGAGGAGGTTCTGGCGAACTCTTGAAGGTAGCCCTGGTTCACGACTGGCTGACGGGGATGCGGGGTGGGGAGAAGTGCCTGGAAGCTGCCTGCGAGCTGTTTCCGGACGCGGACATCTTCGCTCTCTTCCACCGCAAAGGGTCGGTCAGCCCTGCAATCGAACGTCATCGGATCGTCACCTCGTTCCTGCAGCGCCTGCCGAACGTCCATCGCTACTATCGCTACCTGCTGCCGCTGTTTCCGATGGCGGTCGAGCGCTTCGACCTCGCGGGCTACGACCTGGTGCTCAGCATGAGCCACGCCGTCGCCAAGGGTGCGATCCCGCCGCCCGACGCCGAGCACGCCTGCTACTGTTTCTCTCCCATGCGCTACGTATGGGATCTCTACGACGACTATTTCGGCCGCACGCCGAAGCCCGTCGAGCTCGCGATCTCCGCCTGGGCTTCCTACCTCCGCACCTGGGACGTGAGCGCCACCGCTCGCGTCGACCGTATCGCGGCGATCTCACGGCACGTCGAGCGCCGTGTGGCTCGCTACTATCGCCGCGAGGCGACCGTGATCTACCCTCCCGTCGAGGATCGCTATTTCGAGGAATCGTTGCCGACCGGCAAGGGCGAGTACTTCCTGATGGTCTCCTCGCTGGTTCCTTACAAGCGCATCGACGTGGCGATCGAGGCCTTTCGGCGCTGCGATGACTCGCTGTGGATCGTCGGCAGCGGGCCGGAGGAGCGGCGCCTGCGCGCTCTCGCACCGCCGTCGGTGCGCTTCCTGGGGTGGCAACCTGCCGAGCGCCTGCCCGGACTCTACCGCAACGCTCGCGCGCTGGTCTTCCCCGGCGTGGAAGACTTCGGCATCGCGCCGGTCGAATGTCAGGCGATGGGCCGGCCGGTGGTCGCGCTGAAGAGCGGCGGGCTCTGCGAGACGGTGCGCCCCGTCGGCGACGGAGGAGATCCTACCGGCGTCCTCTACCCGACGGCGAGCGCCGACGGATTGCTCGAGGGGCTCACGGCATTTCGCGACAGCGAGGGAGACTTCGAGCCGATGCGCCTGCGCGGCCACGCCAGCGCCTTCCGGCGTGATCGATTCGTCGACGAGCTGCGCGGCTTCGCGGCCCCGGGAATCCGCACGTGCTGAAGCAGAATCGGCAGATCTTCGAGGGGCTGTTCTTCCTCGCCGACATGACGGTCGTCTCCCTCGCGTGGATCTTCGCCTACTACATGCGCTTCGATTGGGGCCCGATCCCCGCGCCGAAGGGCATCCCGCCGATGACGAACTACCTGCCGATGGTGCTGTTCGTCTGGGTGATCTGGGCCGTCGCGCTGCGCGGTTTCGGGCTCTACCACGTCACTCGCGGCACCCAGGCGATGAACGAGGCGATCCGAGTCGCGCAGGCCTCGACGCTGTCGGTGCTGGTGTTCATGTCGGTGGCGTTCTTGTTCTGGGAGAAGGATTACTCGTTCTCGCGCGGCGTCTTCTTCTACTTCTGGGTGCTCGCCGTGGTGATGCTGGTCGCCGAGCGCCTGATGCTGCGTCAAGTGCTCGCGGCGTTCCGCGCGCGCGGCTACAATCTCCGTCACGTGCTGATCGTCGGCTCCGGCGATCTCGCGCAGACCGTGGCGAGCAAGATCGCCGAGCATCCCGGCCTCGGTTTCACGATCCGCGGGTTTCTCGCGGAGCGACCCGAGGAGGTCGGCCGGGAGATCGACGGTGCCTCGGTGATCGGCACCTACGGAGACGTGCAGGCGATCCTCGAGCAGAACGGCATCGATCAGGTGCTGATCGCGCTGCCTCTCGATGCGATCAGCCACCTCGAGGAGATCCTCAAGCGCATCGGCCCATCGATGGTCGACATCAAGGTGATCCCCGACATCTACAAGTTCATCAGCCTGCGGGGCGGCATCGAGGACTTCGACGGCATGCCCGTGGTGAGCCTCCTCGACACCCCGCTCGGCGGCTGGAACGACGTGCTCAAGCGCGCGGTCGACGTGATGCTGGCGACGGGCTTGCTCGTCGTGCTGTCGCCGCTGTTCCTGCTCATCGCGGCGGCGATCAAGCTCACCTCCGCGGGCCCGGTCTTCTTTCGCCAGGAGCGCATGAGCCTCGACGGACGGACGTTCCTGGTGTGGAAGTTCCGCACCATGCGCATCGATGCCGAGCGCGACACCGGGGCCGTGTGGGCGCGGCGCGAGGACCCGCGCCGGACGCGGCTCGGCGCCTGGCTCCGCCACACCAGCCTCGACGAGCTGCCGCAGCTCTTGAACGTGCTGTGGGGGGAGATGAGCCTGGTCGGCCCCCGTCCGGAGCGGCCGGTCTTCATCGCGCAGTTCCGCCAGAGGATCCCGAACTACATGTTGCGCCACAAGGTGCGCGCCGGGATGACGGGCTGGGCGCAGGTTCACGGCCTGCGCGGCAACACTTCGGTGGAGCAGCGCATCCGCTACGACCTCTACTACATCGAGAACTGGTCGCTGCTGCTCGACCTGAAGATCCTGTTCCTCACCCTGTTTCGGGGCTTCACGAATCCAAATGCGTACTAAGGCGGCGGTCTCGAACGGACCAAAGCGGAGTGGGCGAGGAGCCTGAATGAAAGTCTGCGTGGTGGGAACCGGTTACGTCGGTCTGGTCGCCGGCACGTGCTTCGCCGAGTGCGGCAACGACGTGATCGGCATCGACGTCGACGAGCGCAAGCTCGCGCTGCTGCGCGAGGGCAAGGTCGCCGATCTACGAGCCCGGCCTCGAGGAGCTCTTGCGGCGCAATCAGAAGGAAGGGCGGCTGTCGTTCAGCAACGACCTCGACGCGGCGGTCAGGACGTCGCTGTTCTGCTTCATCGCGGTCGGCACGCCGGAGAGCGACCGACGGCGCCGCCGATCTGTCGGCGGTGCTGGGCGTGGCCGAGACGATCGGCCGGGCGCTGGACGGCTACCGGATCATCGTCAACAAGATCGACCGTGCCGGTCGGCACCGCCGACCGCGTGCGGCAGACCGTCGCGGCGATGACTTCGCATCCGTTCGACGTGGTCTCGAATCCCGAGTTCCTCAAGGAAGGCGCGGCGATCGACGACTTCATGAAGCCCGACCGCGTGCGTGATCGGCAGCGACTCGCCCGCGCGCGATCGAGCTCATGAAGGAGCTCTACGCGCCGTTCGTGCGCACCGAGAACCCGATCCTCGTCATGGACAACCGCAGCGCCGAGATGACCAAGTACGCCGCCAACGCGCTGCTCGCCACCCGCATCTCGTTCATGAACGAGGTGGCGAACCTTTGCGAGCGGGTCGGCGCGGACGTCAACCTGGTACGCCGCGGCGTCGGCTCCGACCGGCGCATCGGCCAGCATTTCCTGTTCCCGGGCGATCGGCTACGGCGGCTCGTGCTTCCCGAAGGACGTGAAGGCGATGATCCACACGGCCGAGGAGTACGGGCTCGACTTCGGCGATGCTGCGCGCCGTCGATGCCGTGAACGATCGGCAGAAGCACGTGCTCGTGCACAAGGCGAAGTCGATCTTCGGCGAGAGCCTGCGCGGCCGGACGTTCGCGATCTGGGGTCTCGTCGTTCAAGCCGCGCACCGACGACATGCGCGAGGCGCCCTCGCTCACCATCGTCGAGGGGCTGCTCAAGGCGGGGGCGAAGGTTCGGGTGCACGACCCGGAGGCGCTGGCGGAAGCGCGCCGGCTCTTCGGCGATCGCGTCAGCTACCACGCGATCAACTACGACGCGCTCGACGGCGCGGACGCGCTGCTCATCCTCACCGAGTGGAACGAGTTCCGCCGTCCCGATTTCGCCCGTATGAAGAAGCTGCTGAAGCAGCCGGTGATCTTCGACGGCCGCAACGTCTACGATCCCGACGACATGCAGGACCTCGGCTTCGTCTATCACTCGATCGGGCGCGCGCCGATCGTGGAGAGCTGAGGCCCCGGGCCGTTTGGCGGCGCCGAACGCGGCGGCTAGGATGGCGCTCGATGGCGCGGGTCATGATCACAGGCGGGGCGGGCTTCATCGGCTCGCATCTCTGCGAGCGTTTTCTCGCCGACGGCCACGACGTCATCTGCGTGGACAACTTCATCACCGGCAACCCCGACAACATCGCCCCCCTGCTTCCCGAAAAGCGCTTCTCGTTCATCCACCAGGACGTGACGCAGTACATCTACGTCAAGGGCCCGGTCGACACGATCCTGCACTTCGCCTCGCCGGCCAGCCCGGTCGACTACCTCGAGCTGCCGATCCAGACCCTCAAGGTGGGCTCGCTCGGCACGCACAAGGCGCTCGGTCTGGCGAAGGAGAAGGGCGCGCGCTTCTTGCTCGCATCGACCTCCGAGGTCTACGGCGATCCGCTCGTCCATCCGCAGAACGAGGAGTACTGGGGCAACGTCAACCCGATCGGCCCGCGCGGCGTCTACGACGAAGCCAAGCGCTTCGCCGAGGCGCTGACCATGGCGTACCACCGCACGCATCAGATTCCCACGCGGATCGTGCGCATCTTCAACACCTTCGGCCCGCGGATGCGCACGGAGGACGGCCGCGTGGTGCCGAACTTCATCATGCAGGCGCTGCGCGGCGAGGACGTCACGGTGTACGGCGACGGACGGCAGACGCGCAGCTTCTGCTACGTCTCGGATCTCGTCGAGGGCATCGTGCGGCTGCTCGCACGCCGACTACGATGGGCCGGTGAATCTCGGCAACCCGCGCGAGATGACGGTGCTCGATTTCGCGCAGACGCATCCTGCGGCTGATCGGCGGCAAGAGCCGCATCGTTCACCGGCCGCTGCCGGTCGACGATCCGAAGGTGCGCCAGCCCGACATCCGGCTCGCCCGCAAGCTGCTCGACTGGGAGCCGAAGATGGACCTCGAGGAGGGTTTGCATTCGACCATCGAATACTTCCGCGCCAAGATCTGAGGGCCTGAGGAGAGCATTCACCGTGAAGGTGCTGATCACCGGCGGAGCCGGCTTCATCGGCTCGACGATCGCCGACGCGTATCTCGCCGTCGGCCATGAAGTCGTCGTCATCGACAATCTCTATTCCGGCAAGCGCGAGAACGTCCCGGCGCGGGCGCGGTTTCACGAGGTCGACATCGTCTCGCCCGCGGCCGCCGAGGTGGTCGCAGCCGAACGGCCCGACGTCATCAGCCACCACGCCGCGCAGATGGACGTGCGCCTCTCGGTCGCCTCGCCGGCTTTCGACGCCGAGGTCAACATCGTCGGCACGATCCGGCTGCTCGAAGCCGCGCTGAAGAACGGCGTCAAGAAGGTCATCTTCGCATCCTCCGGCGGCGCCGCCTACGGAGAGCAGGAGCGCTTCCCCGCGCCGCGAGGGGGATCGCACGAATCCCGTCTCTCCCTACGGGGTGAGCAAGCGCTCCGGCGAGCACTACCTGTACTACTACCATGCCGTGCACGGGCTGCCGTACCTCGCGCTGCGCTACGCCAACGTCTACGGGCCGCGTCAGGACCCGCACGGCGAGGCCGGCGTGGTGGCGATCTTCTGCGAGAAGCTGCTGCGCGGCGAAGCGCCGCGCATCAACGGCGACGGCAAGCAGACTCGCGACTACGTGTTCGTCGACGATTTGGTGCGAGCCAACGTGGCGGCGCTCGACGCCGCCCACGTCGGCGCCGTGAACGTCGGAACCGGTCGCGAGACGGACGTGGTGGCGCTGGCGGCGAAGCTCGTCGCGCTCTCGGGAAAGCCGCTCGCGTCGCAGCACGGCCCGGCCAAGGCGGGCGAGCAGCGGCGCAGCGTCATCGACCCCTCGCTCGCCAAGCAGGTGCTCGGCTGGGAGCCGCGGGTGGCGCTCGACGAAGGCCTCGCGACGCACGTATGAGTGGTTCCGTCAGCGACTCGGGGCATCGACCCGCTGAACGGCCTCCAGCTTCCCGAGCGCTTCGCCCAACATCGCGGTGACCGACGTCGCGCACATCCGCAACTTCTCCATCATCGCCCACATCGACCACGGCAAGTCGACGCTCGCGGACCGCCTGCTCGAGAAGACGGGCGCGCTCACCGAGCGTGAGCGGAAGGAGCAGTTCCTCGACTCGATGGACATCGAGCGGGAGCGGGGCATCACGATCAAGGCGAGCGCCGTGCGGCTTGCCTATCGCGCGCGCAACGGGCGGGAGTATCAGCTCAACCTGATCGACACGCCGGGTCACGTCGACTTCAGCTACGAGGTGTCGCGCAGCCTCTCGGCGTGCGAGGGCGCGCTGCTGGTCGTCGACGCTTCGCAAGGCGTGGAAGCGCAGACCGTCGCCAACGTCTATCTGGCGCTCGACCACGACCTGGCGATCCTGCCGGTCGTCAACAAGATCGACCTGCAGAGCGCCGATCCCGAGCGCGCCAAGCGCGAGCTCGAGGAGGTGATCGGCCTCGACGCTTCGGGCGCGCTGCTGCGTGTCGGCGAAGGAGGGCGTCGGCATCGACGAGGTGCTCGAGGCGGTGGTGCGCGACATTCCGCCGCCGGCGGGAGACCCGTCGGGGCCGCTGGCCGCGCTGATCTTCGACAGCTGGTTCGACCCCTATCATGGGGCGGTGATCCTCTGCCGCGTCTTCGAGGGTCGCGTGCGCCAAGGGCACGCGCATCCTGCTGATGGCGACCGGCGGCGAGTTCGAGGTGACTCGCGTCGGCGTGTTCGCGCCTCGCCCGCTCGAGGTGGAGGAGCTCTCGGCGGGCGAGGTGGGGTTCATCATGGCGGGGATCAAGGCGGTCGCCGAGACGCGCATCGGCGACACGGTGACCGAGGCGGCGCGCCCGGCCGCCGCGCCGCTGCCGGGCTTCAAACCGGTCAAGCCGATGGTGTTCTCGGGGCTCTACCCCTCCGACAGCGCGCAATACGAGGTGCTGCGCGACGCCGTCGAGAAGCTACGGCTGAACGACGCGTCGTTTACCTACGAGCCCGAGACCTCGCTGGCGCTCGGCTTCGGCTTTCGCTGCGGCTTCCTCGGCCTGCTCCACATGGAGATCATCCAGGAGCGCCTCGAGCGCGAATACTCGCTGGACCTGATCAATACGGCGCCGACCGTCGCCTATCGCGTGAAGACGACGTCCGGCGAGGTGTTGACGGTTGAAAGTCCGGCGAAGCTGCCGCCCGCGCAACACGTCGAGGAGATGGCCGAGCCGTACATCCTCGCCTCGATTCACATGCCGGCGGAGTTCGTCGGCGCCGTTTTCGCGCTCTGCGAGGAGAAGCGCGGCAAGCAGCGCGAGCTCCGCTACATGGGCGAGAACCGCGTGGTCGTCGAGTACGAGCTGCCGCTCGGCGAGATCGTGCTCGACTTCTACGACCGGCTGAAGTCCGTCTCCAAAGGCTACGCCTCGATGGAGTACGAGCTGCTCGACTTCCGGCCTTCCGAGCTCGTCAAGCTCGACATCCGCATCAACGGCGATCCGGTCGACGCGCTCTCGGTCATCGTCCACCGCGACAAGGCCTACTATCGCGGGCGCGACCTGGCGGCGAAGATGAAGGAGCTGATCCCCCGCCAGATGTTCGAGGTGATCATCCAGGCGTCGATCGGCACCAAGGTGATCGCCCGCGAGACGGTCAAGGCGCTGCGCAAGAACGTCACCGCGAAGTGCTACGGGGGCGACATCACCCGCAAGCGCAAGCTCCTCGAGAAGCAGAAGGAGGGCAAGCGGCGCATGAAGCAGGTCGGCAAAGTCGAGATCCCGCAGGAGGCATTCTTGGCAATGCTGAAGGTGGAGAGCTGAGAGGGGGGACGTTCCTACTTTGCTTACGTTCCTTCGTGGCTATGAAGATCGCCCAAGAGAGAACGTAAGCAAAGTAGGAACGTCCCCCCGCCGTCACCCTTACGCCGCTCCTGCGAATCGTCTAAGATCGATCGTCGCGATGCCTGCCGAATCCCCACGTGCCGTCGCCGACGCGAACCGGCGCGCATTGACGAGCGCGGAGCATTTCGAGCCGCGGCAGAAGTCCGTCGTTCGCGAGTACGGCGAAGCGCTGCTGGTGGCGCTTTTGCTCGCGCTCTTCATTCGCAGCTTCATCGTCCAAGCTTTCAAGATTCCCTCCGGGTCGATGATCCCGACGCTGGCGATCGGCGATCACATCCTCGTCAACAAGTTCGTCTACGGCGTGCGGCTGCCGTACCTCGGCACCTCGATCATCCCCGTCGGTACGCCCCGGCGCGGCGACGTGGTCGTGTTCGTCTATCCGCAGGACGAAGAGAAGGACTTCATCAAGCGCGTCGTCGGGGCGGCCGGCGATACGATCGAGGTCCGCGACAAGCGCCTGTTCGTCAACGGCGAAGCCGTCGCCGACCCGTTCGCGCACTTCAGCGAAGAAGACGGCCGCATGATGGCGCCGCGCGACAACTTCGGCCCCTTCCAGGTGCCGGCCGGCTACATCTTCGTCATGGGCGACAATCGCGACCGCAGCTACGACAGCCGCTTCTGGGGACCGGTGGCTCTCGACAAGGTCAAGGGCAAGGCGTTCTTGATCTACTGGTCGTGGGAAGGCGCCGGACGCTGGGTGCGCTGGGAGCGGATCGGGCAGTTGATCTACTGACCGCTCTCGGCATCGGTCGATGACGGCGCTTGGTTCCTGGGCTTTCGCGATCGCCTTGCTGCTCGCCGTCCGTGTTGACGGCGCCACCGCCGAGGACACGTATCTCCATCAGAGCCGCGGCAAGAATCATCCGGCGGACATCGACGAGTGGCGGAAGGGCGAGCAGCGCGGCGGCCTGAAGCCGTACCCGCCCGCGCCGCCGGGGACGCCGAATCCGCCCGGCGGGCTCTTCCAGTTCGGCGGCAGCGGCGCCACGTCGTTCGGCGGGCCCGATCTCGGCATGCCGTTCGCGCGAATGGATGGCGAAGATGGAGGCGCAGCGTCCGGCGGTCGACACGGCGGCACGCGCGGCGCTCGAGTCGCGCTTCGCGCTCGACTGCACGACCGACGCGCCAGGCGACGCATGTCGCGCGGCAAGCCGCTGGCCGTCGGACCGACCGGCCGCGCTGCCGCAGGGTGTCGACGAGCTGGGAGGAGTACGCGGCGCTCTCGCCCGATCGAGATCCGCAGCGGCGGCGACGTTTCCCTGGACGCCGCTCGACCATCCGCTGCAGTCGACCGCGCACATGCTGTTCCCGCAGCAGTGGACGCGCGTGCATCCCGAGCACGAGCGCTTCGACGTCGGCTTCGACATCCCGGACTGCTACCTGCCGGAGTTTCCGCCGCCGCTCTACCTGACCACGCACCCCGAGCTCGGCGACGTCACGCGCGGCGTCGAGATCACCTACGCGCAACTACTTCGACATGTTCAACGGCCTCCTCACCCCCGAGCAGCTCGACGGGCTGCGGCTGCTGGTCACGCCGTTCCAGACCACCTGGTTCAACGTCACGCACCACCGCGTCACCGCCGAGCCGTCGCAGGGCGTGACCTGCTTCTCCTGCCACGTCAACGGCCACACCAACGGCGCCATCGAGCTCGCGCCCGACTCGCGGCCGAACTACGCGCGGCTGCGCGTCGACACGCCGACGATGCGCGGCAACTACGCGCAGCTGTTGTTTTCCTCGAAGCGCTCGATCCGCACCATGGATCACTTCGCCGAGGTCGAGGAGTACTTCGACGGCGACACCGCGATGCTGGCGGCGATCGGCGGCCGCGACCCTGCAGAAGGCGCAGACGAACCACATGGGCGACTTCAACGCGCATCATCGACTTTCCCGCCGGCGCCGAAGCTCGACGTGCTGAACCGGCTCGATCCCCGCCAAGGCCACGCCCGCAGGAGCTGCGCGGCGAGGCGCTCTTCCACGGCAAGGCGCAGTGCGCCGCGTGCCACTCCGCCGGTCACGCAGTTCACCGACAACACGATGCACGACCTCCAGGTCGAGCGCTTCTACGCCGGGCCGGCCCGAGGGGCCGATCAAGACGTTCCCGCTGCGCGGCATCAAGGACTCGCCGCCGTACTTCCACGACGGCCGGCTGCTGACGCTCGAGGACGTCGGTCGAGTTCTTCGACATCGTGCTGCAGACCCACCTCGGCGCGGAGGAGAAGCGCGACCTCGTGGCGTACCTCCGCGCGCTGTAGGCTTCCCCGGCGCCGCGCCGAAGTTTCACGTTGACATCATCCCGCGCGCGCCCTATCTAAGATCCTGAGCCTTTAAGCTGGTCCCGCGAGACCAGGAAGGTGCGATGAAGACCGAAGCAGCGAACCGTGCGTCGATGCCTCCTCGAAGGGCCGAGGGGGCTTTTTTTTGCGCGCCGCCGCGCGGGGGGGAGTGGTGAGCGGAAGCAAGCCGACGGTGAAGGTCGTCACGGTGATGGACGCCGACGCCATGCGACGCGCCATCACCCGGGTCGCGCACGAGATCCTCGAGCGCAACAAGGGCACCGAAGGGCCTCGCGCTCATCGGCATCCGCTCGCGCGGCGTGCACATCGCCGAGCGCATCGCCGCCAAGACCGTGCAGGCGATCGAGGGCGTCGACGTGCCGCGCGGCATCATCGACATCACGCTCTACCGCGACGATCTCTCGCCGCGGCGATCAGCCGCCGCAGGTGAAGGGCACGGAGATCCCGTTCCGCGTCGACGACCAGCAAGATCGTGCTGGTCGACGACGTGCTCTACACCGGCCGCACGATCCGCGCGGCGCTCGACGCGCTGATGGACTTCGGCCGGCCCGCGCAACGTCCAGCTCGCCGTGCTGATCGACCGCGGCCACCGCGAGCTGCCGATCCGCGCCGACTACGTCGGCAAGAACCTGCCGACCGTCGCGCAACGAGTCGGTGCAGGTCCGGCTCGCGGAGCGCGACGGGCGTCGACGAGGTCGTGATCGTCCGCGCCGAGGAGGACTGACCATGCCCTTCACGCACCGACATCTGCTCGGCCTCGAAGGCCTGCCGCGCCGAGGAGATCCTCTACCTGCTCGACACCGCGCAAGTCCTTCAAGGAGATCTCGGAGCGCGACATCAAGAAGGTGCCGACGCTGCGCGGCAAGACCGTGGTCAACCTGTTCTACGAGAGCTCAGCACGCGCACGCGCACCTCGTTCGAGATCGCCGCCAAGCGGCTGTCGCGCCGACTACGATCAACATCTCCGTCGTCGACCTCGAGCAGCGCAACAAGGGCGAGACGCTGCTCGACACGGCGCGCAACCTCGCCGCCATGCGCCCCGACGCGATCGTCGTCCGCCACCCGCGCTCGGGCGCGCCGCACTTCCTCGCCGCGCCGCGTCGACTGCCCGGTGATCAACGCCGGCGACGGCGCGCACGAGCACCCGACGCAGGCGCTGCTCGATCTGCTGCACGATCCGCGAGCAGCAAGGGCCGCATCGACGGCCTCGACGGTCGCGATCGTCGGCGACATCCTGCACAGCCGCGTCGCGCGCTCGAACCTCTTCGCGCCTGCGCGCGCTCGGCGCGACGGTGCGGCTGGTCGGCCCGCCGACGCTGCTGCCGCGCGGAATTCGGCAGCTTCGGCGTCGAGCGTGCACCACGATCTGCAAGGCGGGGATCGCGCGGCGCCGACGTGATCATGATGCTGCGCATCCAGCGCGAGCGGCAGGGCGCCAACTTCTTCCCAGCGCTCGACGAGTACTCGCGGCTCTTCTGCCTCGACCGCGCGGCGCTCGCCGCGCGCCAAGCCCGACGTGGTGATCCTGCACCCCGGACCGATGAACCGCGGCGTCGAGATCGCGAGCGACGTCGCCGACGGGCCGTACTCGCTGATCCTCGACCAGGTCACCAACGGCGTCGCCGTGCGCATGGCGGTGCTCTACCTGCTCGCCGCCGCGCGGCCGCACGCGAGGCCGAGCCGACGAGGCGGACGAGCCGAGCGGCGTGCGTGAAGCGGCGCGACGGAGCGATCGCGATCGAGCGGCGGGACGTCTGATCGACCCGGCCGCCGGCGTCGACGGCGCCACGCGACCTGCTGCATCGAAGACGGCCGGATCGCGCGCCGTCGACAAGCCCGGGACGTTTCGCACGACGGACGTGGCACGGCGCATCGACGCGCGCGGCTGCTGGGTCGTGCCGGGCCTGATCGACATGCACGTGCCACCTGCGCGAGCCGGGCTACGAGTACAAGGAGACCGTGCGCGACCGGCGCCGCGCGCGGCGGTCGCGGGCGGCTTCACCGCGCGTCGCCTGCATGGCCAACACCAACCCGGTCAACGACAGCGCCGCGGTGACGCGGTTCATCCTCGAGCGCGCCGCGGCGGCCGCGCTGGCGCGCGTCTACCCGATCGGCGCGCGTGTCGCAGGGGCTCGCCGGCGAGCAGCTGGCCGAGATCGGCGAGATGCACGCGGCCGGCATCGTCGCCGTCTCCGACGACGGCAAGCCGGTCATGGACGCCGGCCTCATGCGCCACGCGCTCGAGTACTGCGCGATGTTCGACCTGCCGGTGATCGCTCACGCGGAGGATCCCGGCGCTCGCCGGCGGCGGCGTGATGCACGAAGGGCGCGACGTCGCTCCGCCTCGGCCTGCGCGGCATCCCCGCCGCCGCCGAGGAGGTCATGGTGGCGCGCGACATCGCGCTCGCCGAGCGCACCGGCGGCCGCCTGCACATCGCGCACGTCAGCACGCGCCGGCGCGGTCGACCTGGTGCGCGCGCGCCAAGGCGCGCGGCGTGCGCGTCACCGCCGAGGCCACGCCGCACCACTTCACGCTCACCGACGAGGCGGTCGCGGACTACGACACCAACGCCAAGATGAACCCGCCGCTGCGCGCGCGCCGACGACGTCGAGGCGCTCATCGCGCGGGCTCGCGCGACGGCACGATCGACGCCATCGCCACCGACCACGCGCCGCACCACCGCGACGAGAAGGAGGTCGAGTTCGAGCACGCCGCGTTCGGCATCGTCGGCCTCGAGACGGCGTTGCCGCTGTCGCTGCGTCTGGTAGAAGAGCGCGTCCTCACGCCGTCGCGATTGGGTGCGCCGGCGCTCGAGCGCAACCCGGCGCGCGATCCTCGGCGTGCCCGGCGGCACCTTGCGACCGGGAGCGAGCGCCGACGTCACGGTGATCGAATCCCGAGCGCCGAGTGGCGCGTGGACGACGAGCCGGCTCAAGTCGAAGAGCAAGAACAGCCCGTTCCTCGGCTGGACGATGAACGGGCAGGCGCGCTCTTCACGCATCGTCGGCGGCCGCGTCGTCTGGCACGCCGAGGCGACGGAGACGGTGCGAGCTGACGGTCGAGAAGCCGGCGATCCTCGCGCTCGCCGACGGCACGGTCTTCCGCGGCGCGCTCCTTCGGCGCCGAGGGCGAGACCGCCGGCGAGGTCGTCTTCAACACCTCGATGACGGGCTACCAGGAGATCCTCACCGACCCGTCGTACCGCGGGCAGCTCGTGTGCATGACGTACCCGGAGATCGGCAACGTCGGCGTCAACCCGGAGGACGTCGAGTCGCGACGGCCGTTCGTCGAAGGCTTCATCGTCAAGGAGTACTGGGCCGAGCCGAGCAACTGGCGCGCGCACGAATCGCTCGGCGACTATCTTCGCCGCTACGGCATCGTCGGCATCTGCGGGCATCGACACGCGCGCGCTCGTGCGCCACCTGCGCGACGGACGGCGCGCAGACGGGCGTGATCTCCACCCGGTCGACCTCGACGCGGAGCGGCTGGTGCGCAAGGCGAAGGATCATCCCGACGCTGGTCGGCCGCGATCTCGTGCGCGACGTCACCTGCGTGGAGCCCTACGATTGGCACCAGGGCCGCTGGCACCTCGAGCACGGCTACGAGACCCCGAAGCACGCCGAGCGCTTCGTCGTCGCCTACGACTACGGCATCAAGCGGAACATCCTGCGCAACCTCGGCCGACGCCGGCTGCCGGGTGCGCGTCGTGCCGGCCTCGACCCCGGCGGAGGACGTGCTCGACATGAACCCGACGGCATCTTTCTCTCCAACGGCCCCGGGCGACCCCGACGCCGTCACCTACGCGGTCGACAACGTCGCCAAGCTCATCGGCAAGAAGCCGATCTTCGGCATCTGCCTCGGCCATCAGATCCTCGGCCTCGCGCTCGGCGGCAAGACCTACAAGCTCAAGTTCGGCCACCACGGCGGCAACCAGCCGGTGATGGACCTCACCACCAGCAAGGTGGAGATCACCGCGCAGAACCACGGCTTCGCCGTCGACGTGGATTCGCTTGAAGGGGCTCGCCGAGCTGACGCACGTGAACCTGAACGACAAGACGGTCGAGGGCCTCAGCGTGCCGAGCCGCCGGCCTTCTCCGTCCAGTACCATCCCGAAGCGTCCCCCGGCCCGCACGACGCCAACTACCTCTTCCAGAGATTCATGAGGCTCATCGACAAGGGAGAGATGTAAGCGCGCCGTGTTTGCCACCGGCTCACCGGAAGCCTGACGAGTGACCGAGGCGGCCCCACTGCCGGAGCTCCGCGAGCTGGCCGGCCGCGCGTTCTCGCGAGCCGCGGGCGCGCCGCTGATCTCCGGGAACCGCGTGCGGCTGCTCGCCGACGCGCGCGAGAACTACCCGGCGTGGCACGAGGCGATTCGCGCGGCGAAGCGACGCGTGCTGTTCGAGAGCTACATCATCTGCGAGGACGAGACCGGCAACGAGCTCGCCGACGTCTTGATCGCCAAGGCACGGGAAGGGGTCGAGGTGAAGCTCGTCTACGACTGGCTCGGCAGCTTCGGAAAGGCTTCGCGCCGCTTCTGGGCGCGCCTGCGCGCGGGCGGGGTCGACGTCCGCGTCTACAATCCTCCGCAGCTCGACAGCCCGATCGGATGGCTGTCGCGAGACCATCGCAAGACGATTTCCGTCGACGGCGAGGTGGGATTCGTCACCGGTCTCTGCGTCGGGCGCTCGTGGGTCGGCGATCCGGCGAGGGGCATCGATCCGTGGCGCGACACGGGGATCGAGATCCGCGGGCCGGCGGTCGCCGACGTCGAGGACGCCTTCGCGCGGATTTGGGCCATGACCGGGGGAGCGCTGAAGCTGGAGAGCACGCCCGCCGCTCCCGCCGGCCCCGTCGACATGCGCATCGTCGCGAGCGAGCCCGCGAGCGCCTCGATGCTGCGGCTCGATCAGCTCGTCGCGGCGCTCGCGCGCCGCCGCCTGTGGCTCACCGACGCCTACTACGCAGGCACGACGCCCTATGTGCAGGCGCTGCGCGCCGCGGCTCGCGACGGCGTCGACGTGCGCCTGATGGTGCCGAACGCGACCGACATCCCGTTGCTGCGGCCGCTCTCCCGCGCGGGATACCGCCCGTTGCTGGAGGCGGGCGTCCGGGTGTTCGAATGGAACGGCACGATGATCCACGCCAAGACCGCCGTCGCCGACGGGCACTGGGCGCGCGTCGGATCGACGAACCTCAACGTCGCGAGCTGGTTCGGCAACTGCGAGCTCGATGCCGTCGTCGAGAACGAAGGCTTCGCCGGCGAGATGGAGGCGATGTACCTGGCTGACCTCGAGAACGCCACGGAGGTGGTCCTCGATCGGCGCCGCAAGCTCGCCGCCCCCGGCGAGCCTCGTCACCGGCGAGCCCCCGGTAAGCGCAGTCGCGGCAGCGCGGGCCGCGCGGCCGCCGGAGCGATCCGCGTCGGCAACACGATCGGTGCCGCGTTCACGAACCGTCGCGTGCTCGAGCCCGTCGAGGCGCGGCTCGCCACGATGAGCGGCGTGGTGGCGTGCACGATCGCGGTGCTTTGCGCCCTGTTTCCCCGGGCGCTCGCGTACCCGTTCGCGGCGCTCGCCGCTTGGGCAGGCGTGGCGCTGCTCCACCGAGGCTACCGGCTGCATCGACGGGCGGCGCCGAAGCCCGTTGTTGAGCGGAGAGAAGAACGACATGATGCGCCCGTCACGCATCCCGACCCTCTCCCCGGCGAGGGGAGCGAATTGAAGCGATGCCCAAGCGCGAAGACCTGAAGACCATCCTCATCATCGGCGCCGGGCCGATCGTCATCGGCCAGGCCTGCGAGTTCGACTACTCGGGCACGCAGGCGTGCAAGGCGCTGAAGGAGGAGGGTTACCGCGTCGTGCTCGTCAACTCGAACCCGGCGACGATCATGACCGACCCGGAGTTCGCCGATCGCACCTACATCGAGCCGATCACGCCCGACATCGTCGAGAAGATCATCGCCGCCGAGCGCCCCGACGCGCTGCTGCCGACCGTCGGCGGTCAGACGGCGCTGAACCTCGCGCTCGAGCTCGCGCGCCGGGGCGTGCTCGAGCGCTACGGCGTCGAGCTCATCGGCGCCAACGTCGCGGCGATCCGCAAGGCCGAGGATCGCGACCTCTTCAAGGAAGCCATGCTGCGGATCGGCCTCGAGGTGCCGAAGAGCGGCTTCGCCACGAGCCTCGACGAGGCCGCGGCGGTGCTCCGCGACGTCGGCCTGCCGGCGATCATCCGCCCGTCGCGCACGCTCGGCGGCACCGGCGGCTCGATCGCCGAGACCGAGGCGGAGTATCGAGCCGCCGTCGTCGTGGGGCGTGGACGCCTCGCCGATCCGCGCAGGTGCTGATCGAGGAATCGATCGCCGGCTGGAAGGAGTTCGAGCTCGAGGTGATGCGCGACCGGCGGGACAACGTCGTCATCATCTGCTCGATCGAGAACTTCGATCCGATGGGCGTGCACACCGGCGACTCGATCACCGTGGCGCCGGCGCAGACGCTCACCGACAAGGAGTACCAGGTGATGCGCGAGGCGGCGCTGGCGATCATCCGCGAGATCGGCGTCGACACCGGCGGGTCGAACATCCAGTTCGCGGTGCATCCGCGAGACCGGGCGCCTGACGGTCATCGAGATGAATCCGCGCGTCTCGCGCTCCTCGGCGCTGGCCAGCAAGGCGACGGGCTTCCCGATCGCCAAGATCGCCGCCAAGCTCGCCGTCGGCTACACGCTCGACGAGATCCCGAACGACATCACCCGCGAGACGCCGGCCTCGTTCGAGCCGACCATCGACTACGTCGTCACCAAGATCCCGCGCTTCACGTTCGAGAAGTTCCGCCAAGCGCAGGACGTGCTCGGCACGCAGATGAAGTCGGTCGGCGAGGCGATGGCGATCGGCCGCACGTTCCAGGAATCGCTGCAGAAGGCGATCCGCTCGCTCGAGGTCGACCGCGTCCGGCTTCGAGCCCGAGGCCGCGGCCGAGACGATGTCGCGGGCGCGAGCTCGAGGAGAAGCTCCGCGTGCCGAACGCGCGCCGGCTCTGGTACCTCGGCGACGCGTACCGCCGCGGCATGACCAGCGAGGAGATCTTCGCGCTCACGCAAGATCGATCCCTGGTTCCTGGAGAACGTGCGGCGGATCATCGCCGAGGAGCGGGCGATCGCCGCAGCCGGGCGTGCTCGACGCCGGGAATCTCGCGCGCTGGAAGCGCATGGGCTTCTCCGACCGGCGCATCGCGGCATCTGCGCGGCGAGACGGAGAGCGACGTGCGCCGCGCGGCGCACCGAGCTCGGCGTGCGCGCCGGTCTACAAGACCGTCGACACCTGCGGCGCGGAGTTCGCGGCGTACACGCCCTACCTCTACTCGACCTACGAGGGCGAGGACGAATCGGCGGCGCTCGGCGCCAAGGGCAAGCGCAAGATCATGATCCTCGGCGGCGGGCCGAACCGGATCGGGCAGGGGATCGAGTTCGACTACTGCTGCGTGCACGCCGCCTTCGCGCTGCGCGAGGACGGCTTCGAGACCATGATGGTGAACTGCAACCCCGAGACCGTCTCGACCGACTACGACACCTCGGACAAGCTGTTCTTCGAGCCGCTGACGCTCGAGGACGTGCTCGAGATCGTCCATCGCGAGCAGCCCGAGGGCGTGATCGTGCAGTTCGGCGGGCAGACGCCGCTGAAGCTCGCCGTGCCGCTCGAGCAAGCGGGCGTGAAGATCCTCGGCACGTCGCCCGACTCGATCGACCGCGCCGAGGATCGCGAGCGCTTCGCGGAGGTGCTCGACCAAGCTCGAGCTGCGGCGGCCGGCGAACGGCATGGCGCGCTCGGCGAGCGAGGCGGTCGCGCGTCGCCGAGCGCATCGGCTACCCGGTGCTCGTGCGGCCCTCCTACGTGCTCGGCGGCCGCGCCATGGAGATCGTCTACGAGCGGGACGACCTCGAGCGCTACATGCGCGAAGCGCGTGCGCGTCGTCTCCCGAGCATCCGGTGCTGATCGACGAGTTCCTCGAAGACGCCATCGAGGTCGACGTCGACGCCGTCGCGCGACGGCACGCGACGTCGTGGTCGGCGGCATCATGGAGCACATCGAGCGCGCCGGCGTGCACTCCGGCGATAGCGCCTGCAGCTTGCCGCCGAAGTCGATCCCGAAAGCCGTGCAGGACGAGATCCGCCGCCAGACGGTGGCGCTGGCGCGCGAGCTCGGCGTCGTCGGACTGATGAACGTGCAGTTCGCCGTCAAGAAGTCGGTGGTCTACATCCTCGAGGTGAATCCGCGCGCGTCGCGCACCGTGCCGTTCGTCGTCGAAGGCGATCGGCCGGCCGCTCGCCAAGATCGCCGCGCGCGTCATGGTCGGCCAGACGCTGCGCGAGCTCGGCGTGACCGAGGAGATCGTGCCGCGCCACGTGAGCGTCAAGGAAGCGGTGTTCCCGTTCCTCAAGTTCCCCGGCGTCGACACCCTGCTCGGCCCCGAGATGAAATCGACCGGCGAGGTGATGGGCATCGACGGCTCGTTCGCGCATGTCGTTCGCCAAGGCGGAGATCGGCGCCGGCACCGTGCTGCCGCTCTCCGGCAAGGTGTTCCTGTCGGTGCTCGACGCCGACAAGCCGGCCGCGGTGGAGATCGGCCGGCGCCTCGCCAAATGTGGATTCGGCCTGGTGGCGACGTCCGGTACGGCGGCGTGTTGGAAGCAGCCGGGCTGGCGGTGGAGCGCATCAACAAGGTGCGCGAGGGCGGCCCGCACAGCGTCGACGCGCTCAACCGCGGCGAGATCGCCATGGTGATCAACACGCCCGAGGGCGCGGCAGCCTCGATGGACTCATTCAGCGATCCGCCGCACGGCGCTCGAGCGCCAGGTGCCGTACTTCACGACGATCGCCGGGGCCGCGGCGGCGGCGGAGGGGATCGAGATGCTGCAGCGGGGCGAGCTCTCGGTGCGGGCGCTGCAGGACTACCATTCCGCGGCGCGCTGAGCACACACCGTTGCTTTGAGGGCGCTCGGCGTGGCAATCGTCGAGCGTCTCGACGGACGGAGGGGCTCTCGATGATCGGATACGTGACTTTCGGAACCAACGACCTGAAGCGAGCCGCCAAGTTCTACGACGAGCTGCTCGCCCTGCTCGGTGCCAAGCGGGCGATGGAGATGGAGTCGTTCATCGCGTGGGCGAAGGCGCCGAACACGCCGATGGTCTCGGTGATCAAGCCGTACGACAAGAAGCCCGCGACCGTCGGTAACGGCGTGATGGTCGCGCTCGCCGCGAGCTCCAAGGAGCAGGTGAACGCGGTGCACGCCAAGGCGCTCGCGCTCGGCGGCAAGGACGAGGGCGCGCCCGGGCCGCGCGGCGACGGCTTCTACGCCGGGTACTTCCGCGACCTCGACGGCAACAAGCTGAACGTCTTCTTCATGGGCTAGCGAGTGCCGTGAACGAAGCCGGCTGTCTCTGCGGGCGGGTCTCCTGGCTGATCGACGCCCCGCTCGAGCTCATGTCGCATTGTCATTGCTCGCGCTGCCGCAAGAGCCACGGCACGCCGTTCGCCACCTACGTCGCAGGGCCGGCGGATCGCTTTCGTCTGAGCGGCGCCGAGCACGTCGTGCGCTGGCCATCGTCTGGCGGATTCTCGCGCTCGTTCTGCGCCCAGTGCGGATCGGTGGTTCCGTCCGAGGCCGCCTTCGAAGGCCGCGTCTTCACGCCGGCCGGCAATCTCGCCGCCGACCCCGGTGTGCGTCCGATCGCCCACATCTTCGTCGCATCCAAGGCGCCGTGGCACGAGATCCGCGACGACCTCGCGCAGTTCGACGCGTTCCCGGCGGGGTTCGAAGCTCCCGTCGTGCCGGACCGGCCGCCGCTCGACCCGCCCGGCGCGGTGCGCGGCAGTTGTCTCTGCGGCGCGGTGACGTTCGTTTTGGAGGGCGAGCCGCTGCGTGCCGTGAACTGCCACTGCGGCCGCTGCCGGCGCGCCCGCTCCGCCGCCCATGCGGCGAATCTCTTCACGGCGGCCGACGGGGTCAGGTTCACCCGGGGCGAAAGCAATCGCGGATCCTACAAGGTTCCCGAGGCGCGGTTCTTCACGCAGGTCTTCTGCCGGACGTGCGGCTCCGCCATGCCGCGCATCGACCGGGAGCGGGGGATCGCCGTCGTGCCCATGGGCTCGCTCGACGACGACCCCGGAATCCGGCCGCAGTTCCACATCTTCGTCGCGTCCAAAGCGCCCTGGCACGAGATCGTCGACGCGCTGCCACAACACGCGGAGGCTGCACCGACCACTGTCCGCTGATACGGCTGCGATTCGGTGCCGAGCGGAGTCCGGTGGGTGCGAGTGATTTTTCCGACGCCCCGGCGCGCCGTCCGCGAGCGATCCAGATGACGAAGATTGCGTCTAGATTTGGGCCTCCCGCAGCTTTATGTTCCTCGGATCGTGATGCGACGAACCGGGCTGGGCGAGCAGCGCAGGGGCCGGAGGCCCAGTGCCCTCTTCGGTGCGATTGCGATTCTCGTTCGCCTCGCCACGCCGGCCCGAGGGACGACGCTGGTCAGCGGGTTCAGCGACGCCATCGTCGCGACCGGGCTCTCGAATGCGACCGCGATGGCGATTGCGCCGGACGGCCGGATATTCGTCTGTCAGCAGAGCGGGAAACTTCGCGTGGTCAAGGAGGGCGCGCTGCTCGCCGCTCCGTTCCTCAGCGTCTCGACGACGTCCAGCGGCGAGCGCGGGCTGCTCGGCGTCGCGTTCCACCCGAACTTCCCCTCCACGCCCCACGTCTTCGTCTACTACACCGTGCCGACGGCGCCGATTCACAACCGATTGAGCCGCTTCACCGCCGACGGCGACGTCGCGCAGCCCGGCAGCGAGGTCGTGCTCGCCGATTTCGAGCCGCTGTCGAGCGCGACGAACCACAACGGTGGAGCGCTCCACTTCGGACCCGACGGCAAGCTCTACGTCGGGCTGGGTGAGAACGCGAATTCGGCGAACGCGCAGACGCTCGCGAACCGTCTCGGCAAGATCCTACGCTACAATTCCGACGGCACGATCCCCACGGACAACCCGTTCTTCAACACCGCCACGGGGGCAAACCGCGCGATCTGGGCGCTCGGCCTGCGCAATCCGTTCACGTTCGCCTTCGAGCCCGGGACCGGGCGCATGTTCATCAACGACGTAGGGGAGTCCACCTGGGAAGAGATCAACCAAGGCCAGGCCGGCGCCAACTACGGCTGGCCGACGTGCGAGGGGGATTGCAATCCGCCGAGAGCGTCCTTCGTCGACCCCATCTATCAGTATTCGCATGCGGAGGGATGCGCGATCGCCGGCGGCGCGTTCTATCGCCCGTCGGCGCCGCAGTTCCCGGCGGAGTTCGTCGGTTCCTACTTTTTCGCCGACCTCTGCGGCGGTTGGATCCGACGGCTCGATCCGGGGAGCGGCAACGCCGTCTCGAACTTCGCCTCCGGTTTCTCGAGCCTCGTCGACCTGCAAGTCGGGCCCGACGGTCTGCTCTACTATCTCGACAGGGGTCGGGGCGGCGTCGGCACGATCCAGTTCGCCAATTCGCCGTCGATCACGCAGAACCCGGTCGATCGCACCGTACAGGTCGGCAAGACGGCGACGTTCGGGATCAGCGCTTCGGGAGCGGCGCCGCTCGCGTATCAATGGGAGCGAAACGGCTCGCCGATCGCCAACGGGACGCAAGCGACGTACACGACTCCTGCGGCGTCCCCGTCGGACGATGGCGCGACGTTCCGCTGTCGGGTGAGCAACTCGTTCGGCAGCACGGAGAGCAACGCCGCGACGCTCACCGTCGCGTCAAACACTCCGCCGGTGGCGATGATCACGGCGCCGCAGGCGGGCACTCTCTATCGCGCGGGTGCGACCATCTCTATCAAGGGCACCGCGACGGACAAGGAAGATGGGCTCCTTCCAGGGAAGGCGTTTTCTTGGACGATCGTCTTCCACCACGACGACCACACGCATCCGTTTCTGGGGCCGATCGACGATGTGAAATCGCGCTCGGTCGTGATCCCGAATCGCGGCGAGACGTCTACGAACGTCTTCTACCGCATACACCTCACCGTGACGGATTCGGCCGGCGCCCAGGCCACGACGTTCGTGGACGTGCGACCGAGGGTCGTGACTCTGACGGTTGCTTCGCAGCCGACGGGCCTCCAGCTCACGATAGACGGCCAACCGGTGACCGCTCCGGCGTCCTTCGGCAGCGTGGTCGGCATGCGGCGCTCGATCGGAGCGCTGTCGCCGCAGGCCTCCGGCGGGACGACGCTTCTGTTCAAATCTTGGAGCGACGGCGGCGCGCAAACCCACGAGAAGGCCACGCCCGGCTCGAACAAGACCTACACGGCGAAGTTTCGGTAGTCGCCGCACGAGCGTCGCTTGAACCGCCGGCGCGCGCCGCGCTAAGGGCTCGGCGTGGCCCGGCCGATCACGCCTGCACAGCGCGCCGCGCAGATCACGTTCGTCCTCAAGGGACACTTGAAGAATGTGCAGATCTCCTACATCCGCGCGGCCGCGCTGCTCGCCAAGGTGCGCGACGAGAAGCTCTACCGCGCGCTCAAGCACGACAGCATGGAGAGCTACGCGGCCGAGCGGCTCGGCCTGCAACGCGCCTCGCTCTATCGCTACCTGCAGATCTACGATTGGATTCGCTTCAGGCATCGCGACTGGCTGGCTCGCCACCCCAAGGGATTCATCCCGGAGCTCTCCGACGCCTACGGGCTCATGTGGATCGAGAGACAGCTCGAGCACGCGGACCTCGAGCCGAAGACCCGCGCGGAGCTCGAAGCGCTGCGCAAGAAGGCGCTGACGGGAAAGCTCACCGCGCGCGAGATCGACGAGTTCCGCGCGCGCGGCAAGAAGCGTCACGATACGCTGCGCGCGCTGGCGGCGTCGCTCGCGGCGTTCCGCCGGCGAGCGGCGGCGTTCGAGACCCTGCCTCCGGGGCTGCTCGCCGACCTCGATTCCGCGCTCGGTCGCCTGAAAGCCGCATCTGGCGCACTCGCCAGGGCTGTGCGGCTCGCAAACCCGCTCCGGACACGGTTTGCAGCGATCAGCGGAAAAAGTCTACACGGGTAGACTCGTGGCGGATCGGGGGGGCGCCATTCGAGGCTACGTCGCCAACACCGACTTCGATTGGTATGCGTACCTCGCGGAACAGCCCGCGCTCGACGAGGTGAATTTCTGGCAGCCGTCTGGGAGCCGCGGGTTTCGCGTGGTCTCCCCCGGAGCGCCGTTCTTCTTCAAGTTGAAGAAGCCCTACTACGCCATCGCCGGCTTCGGGTATTTCGCGTGCAGCTCGATATTGCCGGCGTGGCTGGCGTGGGAATCCTTCGGGTCGAAGAACGGCGCTCCAGACTTCGAAACGATGCGCCGGCGCATCGAGAAATATCGACGCGATTCGCACACGAATCCCCGAGCCGACTACTCGATTGGATGCTTGATGATCTCGCAGCCCGTCTTCTTTGATCGCGACCAGTGGATCGATCAACCTTCGGACTGGGCGCGGCAGACGATGCAGGGAGCGTCCTACGACCTGACGAGCGGCGAGGGATTGCGCGTGTGGCAGCGATGCCTCGCTCACGAGGAAGGGGCGAAGCAGCAGGTAAGTTCGAGCGGCGAGTCGGAGCCCCGTTACGGAAGTGCGATTCTCGTGCGGCCGCGTCTGGGACAAGGGATCTTTCGCATCGCCGTCACCGACGCGTACAGCCGGGCTTGTGCCCTGACGGAAGAGCATTCTCTGCCGGTGCTCGAAGCCGCTCACATTCGCCCGTATGCCCAAGGCGGCGGGCACGACGTGTCGAACGGGCTTCTGCTCCGGTCCGATCTTCATCGACTTTTCGATCGCGGCTACGTCACGGTGACCCCCGACCTCCGATTCGAGGTCAGCCGGCGACTGAAAGATGATTTCGAAAACGGCAAGACGTACTACCCGTTGCACGGCGCCAGGATCCGCGTGCCGAAGTCGCCGCAGGAGCAACCGGCCGAAACGCAGCTCGAGTGGCACAGCCGAAACGTCTACCTCGGATGAGCGGCCACCCTGACGTGAGCCACGGCGAGATCTAGAAGCGTGGAGATCGCGGAATCCTCCGCCGTCGACGAGCTCGTGCGCATCGTCGAGCCGCCGCTGCGCTATCTCTCGACGGCGCATCCGCGCCGCCTCGCGGCGAACGCGCTGCCGACCAAGCGGATCCTCGAGCTGATCGATCGCGCCGCCGCCGAAGGCAAGGCCGACCGCGGTGCGCTCGCGCGCCTGCGCGCGCTGCTCGCCGACTTCCCGCTCGACGCCGAGGAAGCACGCCGGCGGCGGGCGGAGGAGGGGCTGCGCGAGGTCGAGCGGTTGAAGCATCCGCCGGCGCCGCCGCCGCCGCCGCCCGTCTACGCGGCGAGCGGGGGCGACGTCGCGTCGATGCTCGAGCTCCTTTCCGCGCCGGCCCAGTTCCTGAAGGGCGTCGGGCCCAAGCGCGCCGCGGACCTCGCTCGCTTCGGCATCGCCACGGTCGAGGACGTGCTGTATCACTTGCCGTTTCGCTACGAGGACCGCCGCTCGCTCACGCCGATCGCGCAGCTCGTGCCCGGCCAGCAGGCCACGGTGGCGGCGGAGATCATCGCCGCCGGCACTTCCTACGCCGGACGGCACCGCCGGCGCATCCTCGAGGCCAAGGCCAGCGACGGCGGCGCGGTCTTGACCCTCACCTGGTTTCACCAGACCGCGTACTTCGCCGCCAAGCTCAAGGTCGGCACGCGCGTGGTGCTGCACGGCAAGCTCGAGATGGGCTACGGCCGCCGTCAGATGATCCATCCCGAGGTCGAGGTGCTCGAAGGGGCCGAGGACGAGCTCGGCCGCGTCGTGCCGATCTACGAGAAGCCGACGGAGATGTCGCTCGGCGCCATGCGGAAGATCGTCGGCGCGGCGCGGAGCGAGATCGGCGCGCGACTGCCGAGCGTGCTGCCTCTGCCGATCGCGGAGCGCCTTCGCCTGATCGACCTGGCCGCCGCGTTTCACGAGCGTGCACGAGCCGGAGCCGCGAGGCCGACGTGGAGGCGCTGAACGAGCGGCGCTCCGCGGCACATCGCTCGATCGTCTTCGACGAGCTCTTCTTCCTCGAGCTCGGCATGATGCTGCGCAAGCACTCGATCGCCGTCGAGAGCCCGGCATCGCGTTTCGCCCGCCGCGGCGAGCTCGCGCGGCGGCTGCGCGCGCGTCTGCCGTTTCGCCTGACCGCGGCGCAGGACCGCGTGCTCGGCGAGATCGCCTCGCGACATGGCGGCGCCCCATCCGATGAATCGGCTGGTGCAGGGCGACGTCGGCAGCGGCAAGACGATCGTCGCGCTGCTCGCCGCGCTCGTCGCGATCGAGTGCGGCTACCAGGCGGCGCTGATGGCGCCGACCGAGATCCTCGCCGAGCAGCACTACGCCACGGTCGTCGTCGTGGCTCGCGCCGCTCGGCGTCGGCGCCGGTGCTGCTCACCGGCAAGGTGAAGGGCGCGCCGCGGCGCCAGATCCTCCAGGCGCTCGCCTCCGGCGAGGCGAAGCTCTTGGTCGGCACTCACGCGATCATCCAGGAGGGCGTGAGCTTCGCGCGGCTCGGACTCGGCATCATCGACGAGCAGCACCGCTTCGGCGTGCTGCAGCGCAAGGCGCTGAAGGGCCTCGGCGACAACCCCGACATCCTGCTGATGACGGCGACGCCGATCCCGCGCACGCTCGCGATGACGCTCTACGGCGACCTCGACCTGTCGTTCCTCGACGAGCTGCCGCCCGGCCGCCAGCGCGTCGAGACGCGAGTCGTGCGCGAGCGCGACCGCGAGCGCGTCTACGAGCGCGTGCGCACGGAGCTCGACCTCGGCCGCCAGGCGTATCTCGTGTTTCCGCTCGTCGAGGACAGCGAGGCGAGCGACCTGCGCAGCGCCAAGGCGATGGCGCGGGACCTCGCCACCGGCGCGTTTCGCGGCTATCGCCTCGGCTTGCTGCACGGGCAGATGAAGAGCGACGAGAAGGACGCGGTGATGCGCCGCTTTCAGGGAGGCGATCATCAGGTGCTGGTCGCCACCACCGTGATCGAGGTCGGCATCGACGTGCCGAACGCGACCGTGATGGTCGTCGACCACGCCGAGCAGTTCGGCCTCGCGCAGCTTCACCAGCTGCGCGGGCGTGTCGGCCGCGGCGCCGCGCAGTCGCTCTGCGTGCTCGTCTCGACGGGACGAGCGGGCCCGCAAGGCTTCGAGCGCTTGAAGCTCCTCGAGCGCGAGACCAGCGGCGCGCGCATCGCCGAGGCCGATCTCGAGACGCGCGGTCCGGGCGAGCTGCTCGGCCTTGCGCCAGGCGGGTTTGCCCGACTTCCGCGCCGCGAACCTGGTGCGCGACGTGCGCCTTCTCGAGGAGGCGCGCCGCGAGGCGGAGGCTCACCTCGCGGCCGACCCGGGCCTCGCGCCGGCGGCGTGCGCCAGGTGCTGGAGCATCGCTGGCGCGGCCGGCTCGGCCTCGCTCAGGTCGGCTAGGGGTTGGCTCAGAAGCCCGGCGGCGGCTCGAATCCGCCGGCGACGTCGGCGAGCCGGCGCGCGAAGTCGATCGACGTCCGGTCTTCGAGGTAGGGAGCGACGATCTGCAGGCCGACCGGCAGCCCGCTGCCCGTGCGCCCCACCGGGGCGACGGTGGCGGGAAGATACGCGGTGGTGATCGCCGCGGCCCAGATCAACTGGTCCCAGTAGGCGCGCGGCTCGCCGTTGACGACGATGCGTCCGCGCGGCCGCCGGCTCGCGGTGGTCGTGCGGCAGGGCGGCGGTCGGCATGATCGGGCAGAGCACGACGTCGAAGTCGCGGAAGAGCTCCGCCCATCGGGCGCGATAGCGCGCACGCCATTCGTCGATGCCGCAGCCAGTCGCGGTGGCGGATGGTCGCGCCGCGCGCGAACAGCGCGTCGCGGCTCGAGTCGTCGGGGGACGCGCTCTCGGCGGTGCGCACGTAGCCGGCGAATTGATCCTCGGAGAGCCCGCTGGCGACGATCGGCCACATGAGCTTCTGGTAGTTGCGCTGCACCTCGCGTAGATCCGCGACCGGGCGCACGCGGTCGTCCACGAGGACGCCCGCGCGCCGCAGCCGCTCGGCGACCGATTCGAAGACCTCGCGCAGCTCGGCGTCGATCGCCGCGGCCGGGATCGTCGAGCCAGGCCACCACGCGGTAGTCGCGCAGCGCGTGTCCGCCGCGGCGGCGGCAGCGCGAGCTTCCAAGCGACGGCGCGCGCCTCGTCGGGACCGGCGAGCACGTCGAGCGCCGCCTCGAGATCGCCGGCGTCGCGCGCCAGCGGCCCGGCGACGCCGAGGTCGGCGTCCGCCAGCGTGCCCGGCGGACCGGGGATGTGGCCGCGCATCGGGATCACGCCGTAGGTCGGCTTGTGGCCGTAGACGCCGCAGTAGTGGGCGGGGTTGCGGATCGAGCCGCCGATGTCGCTGCCGAGCTCGAGCGCCGTCAGGCCGGCGGCCAGCGCCGCGGCCGCGCCGCCCGAGGAGCCGCCCGGCGAGCGCGCCGGCGTCCCATGGGTTGTTGGTGGTGCCGAAGATCGCGTTGTAGCTCTGCAGGTCGCCGGCGAAGAGCGGCACGTTGGTCTTGCCGAAGACGATCGCGCCGGCGCCGACGAGTCGCGCGACCGCGGTGGCGTCGCGCGAAGGGACGTGGCTGCGAGAGCACCGGCGCGCCCGCCGTCGTGCGGATCCCGGCGGTCTCGAAGGTGTCCTTGATGGTCATCGGCACGCCGTGCAGCGGGCCGCGCGCCTCGCCGCGCGCGAGCGCACGATCGGCTTCGTCGGCGCGCTGCCGCGCGCGCTCGGCGTCGAGCGTGACCACGGCGTTGATCTTCGGGTTCAATCGCTCGACGCGCGCGAGATAGTGCTCGAGCAGCTCTCGGCTGCCGATCTCGCGCCGGCGAATCGCCGCGGCGAGGTCGAGGGCGGTTCGGAAGGCGATGTCGTGCATGAGGCGCTTATATCCGGTCGGCTTGACCCTCCGCGAGGGCGTGCGTAGCGTCGCCGGCGGTGATCTCGTCTCTCGGCGTGTTCTGCGGTTCGTCGAGCCGCGTCGCGGCCGTCTACCGAGAAGCGGCCGCCGCGCTCGGCGTCGCCATCGCGGCTCGCGGATGGCGGCTCGTCTATGGCGGCGGGCGGATCGGTCTGATGGGCCTGCTCGCGGACGCGGCGCTCGCCGCGGGCGGCGAGGTCGTCGGGGTGATTCCCGAGTTCCTGCGCGGCCTCGAGGTCGCGCACACCGGCCTCAGCGAGCTGCGCGTGGTGCCGACCATGCACGACCGCAAGCGCGCGATGTTCGATCTCGCCGACGCATTCGTGGTTCTTCCCGGCGGGCTCGGCACGCTCGACGAGACGATCGAGATCGTCACCTGGAAGCAGCTCGGCCTGCACGACAAGCCGCTGGTGTTGATCGACATCGGCGGCTTCTGGAAGGGGCTCCGCACGCTGGTCGACGACATCGTTCGCGAGGGCTTCGCTCATCCCGAGCACGCGGGGTTGTGGAGGACGGCCGGCTCGATCGAAGAGGCCTTCGCGGTGTTGAGCGACGCACCGTGGACCTGAGATCGGGGACGTTCCTACTTTGGCAACCTTCCTCCAGGGGACAACGTAGCCAAAGTAGGAACGTCCCCGATCTCTTCGAGCTCGAGGCCGCTCGTCTCCGGGAGCGCGACGAGCGCCGCCGCCGAGGCGATCGGCGCCAGCGCGAGCAGACGGATCACGGCGTCGGCCCCGCCGAGGGCATCGCCGAGCGCGCCCACCGATCCCATGCCGGCGATCGCGCCGACCACCGCGGCGTTGGTGATCCACGACTTCGCGGTGCTTCGCAGGTGCGTGGGGAAGAGCTCCGTGCCGAGCGCGTTCAGAGCCACCGTGGCGCCGGCCTCGGCGAAGACTAGGATCGCGAACCAGGGTGCGAGCCAGCGGGTGCCGAAGTAGGCCCAGACGGCCACGCCGATGCCCGCGAACGACAGCATGCCGACGCGCCGCCGCCCGAGACTTTCGCCGAGCCAGCCCGCGACGAACCATCCGGCCATGCCGAGCCCGCCGCCGACGAGCACCATCGCGCTCACGTCGGACGGCGACCACCCGAAGGCGTTGGTCGCGCGGTACGAGGCGAAGCCGAAGGCGGGCGCGGCGCTCGCGCCGAGCGCGAAGGAGAGGCCGACCAGCACGAGGAAGTCCCGCCGGTGCGAGCCAGCCGCGAGCTCCGCGAGCCTGCCGTGGAGCGTGTCGCCGCGCTCGCGCGCATCTTGCCAGCGGCGCGTCTCCGGCAGCGAGCGGCGTAGATACGCGACCATCAGCAGCGGCGCCACGCCCACGAAGTAGAGTCCCCGCCAGCCGAGAGCCGTCTCCTGGAAGATCGGGAAGAGTACCGCGGCCATTCCCGCGCCGAGCGCCCCGAAAGTGCCGAGCAAGCCCTGTCCCAGCGACCTCGCGCGGGCGGGGAACTCCTCGGCGATCACCACCTGCGCAAGCGACAGCTCGGTGACGAGAAATACCTCGGCGACGAGCTGGCACGCCACGAATTCGACGAGATCGCGCGACAGTCCGGTGGCTACGGTCGCGCCGGTGTAGGCGAGCACGGTGCCGAGCAACAGGCCCCGGCGCCCGAGCCTGTCGGCGGCGCGGCCGAGCACGATCGAGGAGAGCGCGCCGATGCGGATCACCGAGAGCGCGAGCCCGAGGGCGCTCTCCGAGGCGCCGAGGTCTCGGCCGATGTAGGGCAGAGCCATCGAGACGATGAAGGTGTCGTAGCCCTGGAAGAGAGTCGCGGTGCCGAGGAGGAAGAGAAGCGTGCGGTGGTGGTGCGAGAGCCCGCCCGCCGAGCCCGGTGTCTCGAGGGGTAGAGGTTCCCGGTCGGCGACGACGAGGCAGACGAGGGCAGCGAGCGACAAAGCCAGATGAAGGGAATAGGCAATTCCGAGCTGTCGATAGAGCGGCTGAGCGGCGTCGGCGGCGCCGCCCGAGCGGAGGAGCTCGACGATCCGGGCTGCCGCCGGCTCGGTGGCGAGGCTCGACAGCACGCCCGAAGCGAGCAGCGCCGCGGCGGCGCCGATCTGCAGGGCTCCGCGCCGCGAGCGGAGCGAGCCGTGCCGCATGAGGACGATGAGCGTCGTGATCGAGGTGCCGACGCCGAGCGGCCAGACGATCGAGCGCTGCCGCTTGAGAGAAGCGGCGAAGTCGGCGGCGGCTTGCGCGGCGGCGCCATCCGTCGGCAGGCCCGGCGCAAGCCACCAGAGGAGCGCAAGTGCGGCGCAAAGCATCGCGCCGAGCGCGATCGGCAGGCGGTCGAGCGTCACTAGGGCCTCGGCGCTTCAATTGACATTGCCTGGGGCGTCCATCAAGAATCTTGGAAATCCATGGAATTTCCGCGAATCAAACGCCTTCCGCCTTACGTCCTCGCGGAGGTGGTCGAGCTCAAGCACCGCGCCCGCGTAGCCGGCGAGGACATCATCGACCTCGGCATGGGCAATCCCGACGGGGCGACCCCGCCGCACATCGTGCAGAAGCTCGTCGAGGCGGCGAGCAAGGCTCCCAACCATCGATACTCGCTCTCGAAGGGCCTCCCGAAGCTCCGTCTGGCGATGGCCAACTGGTACCGGCGGCGATTCGGAGTCGAGCTCGACCCAGACAGCGAGATCGTGGCGACGATCGGCGCGAAGGAAGGCTTGTCGCACATGGCCCTGGCGCTGCTCGGCCCGGGCGACATGGTCGTTTGCCCGAGCCCCGCCTACGCCATCCACCCCTATTCGGCGATCATCGCCGGCGCGCGACCTGCGCACGCCGCCGATGCTGCCGGTCGACGAGCTGCTCCCGCGTCTCGAGAGCACCGTGCGCGAGTGCTGGCCGAAGCCGAAGCTGCTGACGCTCTCGTTCCCGAACAATCCGACCACCGCCGTCGTCGAGCGCCCGTTCTTCGAGCGCGTCGTCGAGTTCGCGCGCGAGGCCGGCATGCTGGTGATTCACGACTTCGCGTACGCGGACCTCGACGTTCGACGGCTACGAGCCACCGAGCTTCCTGCAGGTGAAAGGCGCCAAGGATATCGGCGTCGAGTTCTTCACGCTGTCCAAGAGCTACAACATGCCGGGCTGGCGCGTCGGCTTCGCGGTCGGCAATCGCGAGATGGTGGGCGCGCTCGGCGCGCCTCAAGAGCTACACGGACTACGGCATCTTCGCGCCGATCCAGGTCGCGGCGATCCACGCGCTCAACGGGCCGCAGGAGTGCGTCGCCGATATCCGCCGCACCTACCAGCGCCGACGCGACGTGCTGTGCGACGGCTTGACCCGCGCCGGCTGGCCGATCGAGCGGCCGAAGGCGACGATGTTCGTCTGGGCGCGCATCCCGGAGGAGTTTCGCGCGCTCGGTTCGATCGAGTTCTCGAAGATGTTGCTGCGCGAGGCGAAGGTGGCGGTGTCGCCCGGGATCGGCTTCGGCGAATTCGGCGACGAGTACGTGCGCTTCTCCTTGATCGAGAACGAGCATCGCACGCGTCAGGCCGTGCGCGGCATTCGCCGTGCGCTCGGCGCCGGCCGCATCGGCGAAAGCAAGATCGCCGCCGCGCAATGACCGCGTCGGCGCGGCACGCGACCAGTGCCGCTCTCGTCGTCGCGCATCCGGGTCACGAGCTGCGGGTGCACCACTGGGTCGAGCTGGCAAAGCCGGTCGTGTGCGTTCTCACCGACGGCTCGGGGTCGAGAGGGCGCTCGCGCCTGGCCTCGACGACCGCCGTTCTCGCGCAAGCCGGAGGCGTGCCCGGTCCTATCTACGGGCGCTTCACTGACCGCGACGTCTACCAGGCCGTGCTCGACGGCCGGGTGGAGGTCTTCCTCGCGCTGGCCCGCGAGCTCGAGGAGCTGCTCGTCGAGCGCGGCATCGAGACGATGGCCGCGGACGCGATCGAAGGGTACAACCCGACGCACGACCTCTGCCGCATGATCGTCGACTGCGCCCACGCCCGGGCGCTGCCCCGCGTGGGGCGGGCGATCACCAACCTCGAGTTCTCGCTAAGCACGGATCCCGCCGAGAGCCGCGAAGCCGTCGGAGAGGAGGGCGTGCTCTTGAAGCTCGACGACGCCGCGCTCGAGCGCAAGGCGTGCGCAGCGGGTCGCTACGCGGAGCTCCGAGCCGAGGTCGACTCGGCGCTCGAGGCCTTCGGTCGCGAGGCTTTCCGGGTCGAATGCTTGTCACCCGCGCGGATGCCCCATCCCGAGTGGGGGCACGAGCGCCCGTACTACGAGACGTACGGCGCGCAGCGCGCCGAGGAGGGCGCCTACCAGCGGGTGCTGCGCTATGGCGAGCACGTCCGGCCGGTGGCGCAAGCCCTGGACGAGCTCGCTCGCCGGGGCGCCCATTGATGGCGCTGCGCGTTCTGCTCACCAACCTGACGCTCGCGTCGCGGACCGGAACGGAAGCGTACGTGCGCGACCTCGCCCTCGCCTTGCAGCGCCGTGGCCATGCCCCCCTCGTCTACAGCCCGCGCCTCGGCGAGATCGCCGAGGAAATTCGCGCCGCGACGGTTCCGGTGATCGACGATCTCGACAAGGCTCCGTTCCGTCCGGACGTCATCCACGGGCAGCACCATCCCGAGGTCATGGCCGCGCTCTTTCGCCATCCCGGCGTCCCCGCCGTGTTCGTCTGCCACGACTGGGAGGCGTGGTGCGACGAGCCTCCACGCTTCCCCCGCCTGCTGCGCTACGTCGCCGTCGACGACACCTGCCGAGACCGCCTCATGCTCGAGGCCGGCATCGAGGAGCGCCGCGTGGAGGTGCTGCTCAACTTCGTCGACCTCGATCGGTTCCGCGGACGATCGGCGCTGCCGCCCAAGCCGAGCCGGGCGCTCGTGTTCAGCAACCTCGCCAGCGAAGCGAACGCGCTGCCGGCGATCCGCGAGGCGTGCCGGCGCCATGCGATCGCGCTCGACGCCGTCGGCGCGGCGGCGGGCCGCGCGGTCTCGAAGCCCGAGGCGATCCTCGGCGACTACGACCTGGTCTTCGCGCGCGGGCGCTCGGCGCTCGAGGCGATGGCGGTCGGGGCAGCGGTGATCGTCTGCGGCGCGGAGCGTCTCGGATCCCTGGTGAAGAGCGAGCGCTTCGACGAGATGCGCCGCCTGAATTTCGGCCGCCGTCTGCTGCAACGGCGGCTCGACGCCGATGCGGTCGCCGAGGAGATCGCCGGCTACGACGCGGCGGACGCCGCGGCCGTGTCGCGGCGGGTGTGTGCCACGGCGAGCCTCGACGCCGCCGTCGACCGTTGGATCGCGATCTATGAGGAGGTGATCGACGAGGGGCGGTCGCTCGACGCCGGCGACGGCGATCGGGAGTGGCGCGCGGCGTCGCGCTACGTGCGTGATTGGGAGCGGCAATGGATCGCTCTCGACCGCTGGCTCTGCGACCGCGAGGCGTCGCAACGCGAGCTCGACGTTCGGCTCGCCGACCACGAGCGGCTCGGGCGGGAGCTCGCCTCGGCGCGCGCCGAGCTCGCCCGTCACTACGCGTCGACGGCCGTGCGCCTGCGCAACCGGCTGGTGGGTGTGCCGCTCCTCGGCGCTCTTTTCCGCACGCTTGCGCGGCGCGTGACGGAACGCTAACCGCTGTCCGACGGAGATTCCTCCATGGAAATCGACACGATGATCCCGCTCGAGGACTGGCGAGCGATCCCCGAAGCGGCGCGTCGCGGCGAGGCGCTCGGCTTTGGCGGCTTGATGGCGCCCGAGATCCAGTACGATCCCTTCATTCCGCTCGCCTTCGCCGCCACGGCGACCGAGCGCGTGCGGCTCGGCACGGCGGTGGCGATTGCCTTCCCGCGCAGTCCGATGATGGTCGCCAATTTGAGCTACGATCTGGCGCGCAACTCGCGGGGCCGCTTCGTGCTCGGCCTCGGCACTCAGGTGAAGGGCCACAACGAGCGGCGCTTCAGCGTGCGCTGGGAATCTCCGGGGCCGCGCCTCAAGGAGTACGTCGAGGCGCTGCGCGCGATCTGGCGATCGTGGGAACAAAAGGAGCCGCTTCGTTACGAGGGCAAGTTCTACCAGTTCACGCTGATGACGCCGGAATTCTCTCCGCCGCCGACGGGTCTCGCGCCGATCCCGGTGACGATCGCTGCGGTCCAGCCCTACATGCTGCGGCTGTCGGGCGAGGTGTGCGAAGGAGTGCGCCTCCACGGCTTCTGCACCAAGCGCTATCTCGAGACCGTGTGCTTGCCCGCGATCGAAGAGGGCCTGCGGCGAGCCGGGCGCGACCGCGCGCGATTCGAGATCTGGGGCGGGGGATTCATCGCCACCGGCAAGGACGCCGACGAGGTGCGCCGCGCGGTGGAGGAGACCCGCTATCGCGTGGCCTTCTACGGCTCGACCCGCACCTACTCGGGGGTTCTGTCGCTCCACGGCTGGGACGAGCAGGCGGCGAAGCTGCACGAGCTCTCCAAGCGCGGCCGCTGGGACGAGATGGCCAAGGTGGTCACCGACGAGATGGTCGAGACGTTCGCGGCGGTGGCGCCGTACGACGGCCTCGTCGGCGCGCTGCGCAAGCGCTTCGGCGGGCTCTCGGATCGCGTCTTCTTGAGCTTCCCGCGGGCCACGCCCGACGGCCTGGTCCGCGAGCTCCTCAGCGACATCCGCGGCATTCCGGCGCACTTCGCCGGCTGGAGCTGATGCCGGGCGACATCATGATCGGCCTGCTCGGGCTCGGCACGGTCGGGACCGGCGTGGCCAAGCTCATCGAGCGCAATCAAGCGATGATCCGCAAGCGGCTCGGTTGCGGCCTGCGAATCGCCGCCGCCGCGGTGCGGAATCCGCGCCGCCGGCGCGAGGTCTCGCTCGGGCGCGGGCGGATCCTCTCCGACGCGCGCCGTCTGATCGCCGATCCGTCGATCGACATCGTCGTCGAGCTGATCGGCGGCGTGGAGCCGGCGAAGAGCCTGCTGCTCGGCGCGATCGCGGCCGGCAAGGACGTCGTCACCGCCAACAAGGCGCTGCTCGCCACGCACGGCCGGGAGGTGTTCGAGGCCGCGGAGCGAGCCTCGGTGCGGCTCGGCTTCGAGGCCAGCGTGGCGGGCGGCGTTCCCATCATCCGCGTGCTGCGCCAGGCGCTGGCGGGGGATCGCAACCGGGCGATCTACGGAATCGTCAACGGCACCTGCAACTCGATCCTCACCGCGATGACCGACCGCGGCACGGAATTCCAAGAAGCGCTCGCGGAGGCGCAGGCCGCCGGGCTGGCGGAAGCCGACCCGTCGCTCGACGTCGACGGCACGGACGCAGCGCAGAAGCTCTCGCTCCTGGTGGCGCTCGCCTTCGGCGCCCGCTGCCCGGTCGACGCGATCCACGCCGAGGGCATCCGGCGGCTCGGCCAGCTCGACGTCGCCTTCGCGGGCGAGCTCGGCTACGTGATCAAGCTGCTCGCCATCGCCAAGGACGACGGCAAGGCGATCGAGGCGCGCGTGCATCCGACGATGATCCCGAAGGGGAGCCTGCTCTCGGACGTGCGCGGCGCCTTCAACGCCGTGCACGTGCAAGGCGAGGCGCTCGGGCCGACGCTCTACGTCGGCGAAGGCGCCGGCATGCTGCCGACCGCCACGGCCGTGCTCGGCGACATCGTCGAGGTGGCGCACGCGAGGATCCGCGGCGGCGCCGACGCTTCGGCGCCGCTCGGCATGCCGTGGAAGAAGCTCCGCCGTGCGCGCATCCGGCCGATCGGCGCGCTCGAATGCGAGTACTACCTGCGGTTCCTGGTGTTCGACCGGCCGGGCGTGCTCGGCCGCATCGCCGGCATCCTCGGCCGCCACCAGATCTCGATCGCTTCGGTGATTCAGAAGGATCGCAAGCGCGGCACCTCGGTGCCGATCGTCATTCGCACGCACCAGGCGCTCGAGCGCAATCTGCGGGGCGCGCTCAACGAGATTCGCCGCCTGCCCGTGGTGAGCGGCAAGCCGGTGTTCGTGCGCATCGAAGACCGCCTGTAGCCGGCCGAGAGCCCACGGCGGCCTGTGCGAATTTTCATTCTTCGCAGTTGACACCGACGGCCCGGCCGCCGCAGGCTGTGCCCGCGCATGGATCGGAACCTGGCGCTGGAAGTGGTTCGGGTCACCGAGGCCGCCGCGCTGGCCGCCGCTCGGTCGGTGGGCCGCGGCGACGAAGTGACGGCGGATCTCGAGGCTGCTCGCGCGATTCAGCGGGCGTTTCGGGCGATCCCCGTGGAGGCCCGCGTCGTCGTCGGCGAGGGGCAGGAGGAAGACGGCGTGCCGCTCTTCGAGGGCGAGCGTCTCGGCGGCGGCGGCCAGCAGCTCTCGATCGCCGTCGATGCGATCGACGGCGCGATCGCCTGCGCCACGGGTGCTGCCAACGCGCTGTCGGTGGTGGCGATCTCGGACGACCCAGACGGCGGATTCCTCCGCTGTCCGCGGACGTACATGGACAAGGTCATCGTCGGCCCCGAGGGCCGCGACGTCGTGGATCTCGACCGCTCGCCGAGCGCCAACCTGAACTCGCTCGCCGAGGCGCGCGGCGTCTACGTCGAGGACTTGACCGTGGCGATCCTCGACCGGCCGCGCCACGGCAAGCTGATCGCCGAGGTGCGCAAAGCCGGCGCGCGCATCCGCTTGATCGCGGACGGCGAGGTCTCGGCGGCGTTGGCGACGACGTGTCCGGAGAGCGGCATCGACCTCGCGATGGGGGTCGGCAGCGCATCCTCGGCGTTGCTGGCCGCTGCCGGCCTCAGCGGCTTCGGGGGCATGCTGCAAGCGCGCTTTCTCCCCTCGAACGCCGAGGAGGCGAGCTCGCTCGCCGCCGCGGGGATCCAAGACACGTCGCGCAAGTATTCCCTCGGCGATCTCGTGCACGGCAGCGTGATGTTCGCGGCGACCGGCGTGACGACCGGCGACTTCCTGCGCGGCGTGCGGTTCTTCCGCGGCGGAGCGACCACCAATTCGGTGGTGATGCGCTCGAAGACGCGCACGATGCGGCGCATCGAGGCGACGCACCGGTTCGACTTCAAGCCGGAGTATTAGGGGACTGCGACCCCGAAGCCGTCAGAACTTGCTCGCCGCCGCGAGACGGCCGCTCTTCACCGCCGCGGCCATCGCCTCGTGATCGCGCTCGGTTTGCTTGGCGTAAGCGCGCCCGAATGCGGCCATCGCCTCGTCCAGTGCTTCGCTCTTGCCGCAATACCCGGCGATCATCGCGGCGTCGCCGGACTTGGCGTGCGCCAGCGCGAGCGCCCAGCCGCAGAGGCCGCAGTACTCGACGAAGTTGGGGTTCTTGCCGGGCTCGAACTCGATCCCGCCCTTCATGTCGCGCATCTGGCGCACGTAGAACTGAATGCCGCTCACCTCGCCCCAGCCGAGGAGGATGTCGGGAGCGCCCTGGATGAGGCGCTGGCCGGCCACCACGCGCTGGCCCTCGTTCGTGTACGGCGCTTTCACGCTCGCGTAAGGCGCGAGCACCGAAGCCTGAGCCTCCTTGTATTGCAGGAACAGCGGATCGCTTTCGGTCGCGCCCTGGAGAAGCATGATCCAGCAACGCGTGCCGACGCTGCCTACGCCCACCACCTTGCGGGCGACGTCGAGGAGCCGGTAGCGGGAGAGGAGCTCGCGGCGGTCCAAGGCGAGCGAATCCGTGTAGCAACGCAAGAAGCGGTCGACGGCTTCGAGGATCGTCAGGCCAGCCTGGGTCTTCTTCTCACGCGTGATGAGCGGGGCATCCTCGAGGATCCGCGGCTGGCCCCCGACCCGACCCGTCAGCTTGTCGAAGACCTGCATGTGCGTGCGGCCGCGTGCTTTGGCGAGGATCCGCTTGGCAGCTTTTCGCGCGCGGCGCGACAAGGCGCCGAGCACGTCGCGCTCGTCGATCTCGGAGTACCAGAGCTCGAGGAAGCCCATCTTCGCGTACTCTCGCATGCGCTCGCGATAGGCCCTGACGACGCGCCGGGCGGCGGCTTCGCAATCGGTCTTGTCGAAGCCGAGAAAGCGCCCGCACACGACGGCGCTCGCGACCAGGCGCTTGACGTCCCATTCCCAGGAGCCGGGCAGCGTCTCGTCGAAATCGTTGATGGCGAAGATGAGATTGCGCTCCGCGGAGGCGAACGCACCGAAGTTCGACACGTGCATGTCGCCGCAAGCCTGCACGGTGAGGCCGGTGACCGGCGCCGACGCGATGTCGCGGATCATGACCGCCGCCGCGCCCCGCAGGAACGCGAACGGCGACGTCAGCATGCGCGCGTGGCGGATCGGCAGCAGATCCGGCAGGCGAGTCTTGCCCTGCGCTTCGAGGATTGCGATCGGGTCGCGGCGCGTTGGGGGCTCGTATTCCGCATGGGCTGCGTGCGGGACCCGGCTTCGCAAGCGCTTGCCGGCAGCCAGGCGTTCCTGGACCGTCGGACGTTTGGCGAGCGCCGATTGGAGCAACGCGGAAGGCGCGCTGCTTCGCGCCGCTCGTCCCTGTTGTCTTTCGCATCATCGCTGACCTTCCGGGTTTCGAACTGCTGTCCTTGAAGAGGGTCTCCGCTATTGCCGCCTCGCGCTGACGATATCGGTTCGAAGGCGCACGAACGCATACTCCGCTCCCACACGCTTTCCAAGTACTGGGAATGCGGTCGCCATGGGCTGATACCGCCCCGAATTTCTCGACGCCTCCGCCATGTCGTGATACCCGCGGCCTCGCAGGAGGCGCGGACATGCCCTACGAGAACATCCGCTTCGAGGCCGCCGACGGAATCGCCACGCTCACCGTCGACCGGCAGCCGGCGCTGAACGCGCTGAACCCGCCGACGCTCCGCGAGATGCTGCGCTGCGTGCGCGACGTGCGCCGCGACGGCAGCCTGCACGCGCTGATTCTCACCGGCGCAGGCGAGAAGGCCTTCGTCGCGGGTGCCGACATCGCCGCCATGAGCAAGATGAGCGTGGTCGAGGCCAAGGAGATCGCGCGGCTCGGTCAGCGGCTGACGTCGTCACTGGAGGACTTGCCGGTGCCGGTGATCGCGGCGGTGAACGGCTTCGCCCTCGGCGGCGGCATGGAGCTCGTCATGGCGTGCGATCTGGTCGTCGCCTCGGAAAAGGCGCGCTTCGGCCAGCCGGAGATCAATCTCGGCATCATTCCCGGATTCGGCGGGACGCAGCGTCTGGCGCGCACGATCGGCGCGACCCGCGCGCGCCTGATGGTCTATGGCGGCGAGATGATCGACGCCGAGACCGCCCGCCAATGGGGGTTGGTCAACCGGGTCGTCAAGCCGGAGGCACTGCTCGCCGAGGCCGCCAAGCTCGCCGCGATGCTCGCTGCCAAGCCGAGGGTCGCGCTCGCGCAGGCCAAGATGGCGATCGGGCACGGTCTCGACCTCGATCTCGAGAACGGGCTGCGGCTCGAGGCCGAAGCCTTCGCGGTGACGTTCTCGACGGAGGACCGGACCGAAGGCATGGCCGCGTTCCTCGGCAAGCGGCCGGCGAAGTTCAGCGGCAGGTAGAGTACCTCCGCCCTCGTGAGCGTAGCGCGCGAGCTTCGCATGTTGCGCGATGAGCTGAGCGCAGCCCTGCGGTTCTTCCCCCGCCTGCCGTCCTTCCTGCGCCATCCCATCACGCCCGAAGAGGCGCGGGCGACGCTGCGCCAGCGCCGGGAGCGTCGCGAAGCGGACTTCCTGGCCCTCGCCCGGCACGCGATCTACGAGCAGCCGGCGAGCCCGTACCGCGAGCTGCTGCGCATCGCCGGCTGCGAGTATGGAGATCTCGAGCGGCTGGTCGCCGGAGACGGCGTAGAGGGTGCACTTCGCGCGCTCTACCGACGAGGAGTCTTCCTCACGGTGGATGAGTTCAAAGGGCGATCGCCTGCCATGAGGGGGGGCCGGACGATCGCCGTCAATCCGAGCCTGCTGCGCAACCCGCTTGCCGGCACGCACTTCATGGCGCGAAGCAGCGGTAGCCGGGGTCACGGGACCACGGTCGCGTTCGACCTGGCCTTTGCCCGCACCTGCGGTATCAACACGGGCCTCAGCCTCGAGGCGCGGGGCGGAGGCGACTGGCTGAAGGCCGACTGGGAGATTCCGGGCGTAGGTGGGACGTTCAGGCTCCTCGAGCTGAGCAGCTTCGGCGCGCCGCTCGCGCGCTGGTTCTCGCCCATGGATCCCCGCACGAGCGCGCGCTACCGCTGGAACGCTCGCGCTTTGCGCTGGACGGGCCTGCTCGCTGGGGCCCGGCTGCCACCCCTGCAGTACGCGCCTCTCGACGCGCCCCTGGTCATCGCGCGGTGGATGGCCGACACGATCCGCGCAGGGCTCACCCCGTATCTAAACACGGCCGTGAGCCTGGCGGTGCGGCTGTGCCAGGCGGCGGTCGAGAAGGGGATCGACCTCCGCGGAGCCAAGCTGCAGATCGCCGGCGAACCCATCACGGCGGCCCGTCTTGCAGAGATCCAACGGTCAGGGGCCGACGCCAAGCCGCGCTACGGAGCCATCGAGCTCGGTCCCATCGGCTACGGATGTTTGGCGCCGGGAACGCCGGATGACGTCCACCTGTTCGACGATCTCCACGCGCTCATCCAGACGGGGTCGGACGCAGAGCTCCACGGGCATCCTCCGCGGGCCGTCTTTCTGTCTTCTCTGCGGCCGACGATGCCTTTCGTCATGCTGAACGTCTCGCTGGGTGATCAAGCCGCGGTCGAGTCGCGCTTCTGCGGGTGTCCCATGGAGCGCCTCGGGTGGACGACCCACCTCCACGAGGTCCGCAGCTACGAGAAGCTCACCTGTCAGGGAATGAACTTCCTCGATACCGACGTGATCCGCGTTCTCGAGGAAGTCTTGCCGCAGCAGTTCGGCGGCGCCCCGACGCACTATCAGCTGCTCGAGGAGGAGGCCGAAGACGGCCGATCGGTCCTTCGCCTGCTCGTGCATCCGGTCGTCGGCGAGATCAACCCCAAGGCGGTCGAAGCGACGTTTCTGAAGGGCCTCGCGCGTGGTCCGGAAGGGGAACAGATGGCACGCGTGTGGCGGGAAGCTGCTCTGCTTCGCGTCGAGAGCCGGGAGCCAGTGGCGACAGTCTCGGGCAAGATCCTTCACCTGCACGTCAAGAAGCCCTGACCGCGCAAGCGCGGCAAGCCCGGCGCCGCGCGGGAGCTTTTCAAAGCCTCGCATTCCGGCTAACGTCGCCAACGGCTTTTTGCCTCCGGGAAATCATCGATGACCAAGCGCGAGTGGTTGCAGAAGAGCTATCCGACGAAGGAGCGGCCGGCCGCTTCTCGACGGTCTCCGACATGGAGGTCGAGCCGCTCTACACGCCGGACGATCTGCCGGCCGACGACGGCGCGCATCGGCCACCCCGGCGAGTATCCGTACACGCGCGGCGTCTACCCGAGCATGTACCGCGGCCGGCTGTGGACGATGCGGCAGTTCGCCGGCTTCGGCACCGCCGAGGACACCAACGAGCGCTTCCAGTTCCTCCTCGGCGCAGGGCCAGACCGGCCTCTCGACCGCCTTCGACATGCCGACGCTCATGGGCTACGACGCCGACCACCCGCGCGCGCTCGGCGAGGTCGGCCGCGAGGGCGTCGCCGTCTCGACGCTCGACGACATGCGCGCGCTGCTTCGACGGCATCCCGCTCGACCAGGTCACGACGTCGATGACGGTCAACTGCACGGCGAGCGTCGCTGCTCGCGATGTACTTCGCGATCGCCGAGCGAGCAGGGCGTGCCGCTGAGACGCGCTCGGCGGCACGATCCAGAACGACATGCTGAAGGAGTTCATCGCGCAGAAGGAGTGGATCTGCCCGCCGGAGCCGTCGGTGCGCATCGTCGTCGACATGATCGAGTTCTGCGCGCGAGCACGCGCCGCGCTGGCACCCGGTGTCGATCAGCGGCTACCACATCCGCGAGGCCGGCTCGACGGCGGTGCAGGAGCTGGCGTTCACGCTCGCCGACGGCATCGGCTACGTCGAGGCGGCGTCGAGCGCGGCCTCGCCGTCGACGACTTCGCGCCGCGGCTGTCGTTCTTCTTCAACCTGCACAACGACTTCCTCGAGGAGATCGCCAAGCTGCGCGCGGCGCGCCGCCTGTGGGCGACGGATCATGCGCGAGCGCTTCGGCGCCAAGAACCCGCGCTCGCTGCTGCTCCGCACGCACGCGCAGACGGCGGGCGTGCTCGCTCACCGCGCAGCAGCCGCTCAACAACGTCGTGCGCGTCACCATGCAGGCGCTCGCCGGCGTGCTCGGCGGCGTGCAGTCGCTGCACACCAACTCGCTGGACGAGACGCTGGCGCTGCCCGACCGAGCAGGCGGTCATGGTGGCGCTGCGCACGCAGCAGATCATCGCCGAGGAGAGCGGCGTCACCAACATCGTCGATCCGCTCGGCGGCAGCTAGGCGATCGAGGCGCTCACCGACCGCATCGAGCGCGAGGCGCGTCGCCTACATCGAGCGCATCGACGAGCTGGGCGGCATCATCCGCGCGATCGAGCTCGGCTATCCCGCAGAAGGAGATCGCCGAGGCGGCCTATCGCTACCAGCAGCAGCTCGACCGCGGCGAGAAGGTGATGGTCGGCGTGAACCGCTACCAGATGCCGGAGGAGCGCGCCGACCCGAGCTCCTGCGCGATTGACCGCCGAGGTCGAGGAGCAGCAGGCCGACCGCGTGCGGCGCGTGAAGCGCGCGCGCAACGGCGCCGACGGCGCGCGAGCGCGCTCGCGCGCGTCCGCGACGCGCTGCGAGAGCGGCGAGAACCTCATGCCGCCGATCTGATCGCCGCGGTGAAGACGGGCGTGCACGCGTCGGCGAGATCTCCGACGTCTACCGCGAGGTCTTCGGCGAGTACCGCGACCCGCCTGGTCTGAGGCGATGAGCGCGCGCCGCTCCGCATCCTCGTCGCCAAGCCCGGGCTCGACGGGCACGACCGCGGCGCCAAGATCATCGCGCGCGCGCTGCGCGACGCCGGCTTCGAGGTGATCTACACCGGCCTGCACCAGACGCCCGAGATGATCGCCGAGGCGGCGCATCCAGGAGGACGTCGACGCGATCGGGCTCTCGATCCTGTCCGGCGCGCACATGACGCTCTTCCCGGCGATCCTCGATCGCATGCAGCGACACGCGGGCGGCGGCGACATCGCGGTCTTCGGCGGCGGCATCATCCCCGAGGAGGACATCCCCACGCTCGCCGAGCAGTCGGCGTGCGCGAGATCTTCACGCCGGGCGCGACCACCGAGGAGATCGTCGCACTGGGTGCGCGAGAACGTCCGGCCGCACGCGGGCTGAGACGCGCCCTCGCGCGCGTCGAGAGGGGGCTCAGGCGGTGTTCGATTCCCCCGACGTCCTGATCGTCGGCGCCGGGCCCGCGGGGGCCGCGCTCGCCCTTCATCTCGCGGCTTTCGCTCCCGACGTCGCGCGCCGCGCGTTACTGCTCGAGAAGCAGCGCCATCCGCGGCACAAGGTGTGCGCCGGCGGCCTGATCCCGCACACGCTCGCGTGCCTGCGCGAGCTCGGCATCACGCTGTCGGTGCCGCACGTCACGGTCGACCACGCCACGGCGCGCATTCCCAAGGGCGAGGTTCGCTACAGCGAGCGCGGCCTCTGCGCCGTGGTGCGGCGGAGCGAGTTCGACGCGTTGCTCGCCGCGCGCGTGAGGGAGCGCGGCGTGGCGATCGACGAAGACGAAAAGGTCGTCGACGTGCGACGAGAGGGCGGGGCGCTGCGGGTCTTCACCGAGCGGCGCGAGATCCGCCCGCGCATCGTCGTCGGCGCCGACGGCTCCGGCAGCGTCGTCCGCCGCCGCCTGTTCGCGCCGGAGCACGCGGCGATCGGTCGCGCCGTGATGTGCGACCTGCCTCTGGATGAGCTCGGCGACGTGGACGGCGCGCGCTACGTGTTCGACTTCCGCGCCGTGCCGCGCGGGCTCAAGGGCTACCTCTGGGAGTTCCCCTGCTGGATCCGCGGGCGACTGCACGTCAACCTCGGCGCCTACGCGCTCGATCGCGGCGAGGCGGTTTCGCTGCCGGACCTGGTACGCGGCCGCGCGCGCGAGCTCGGCGCCACGCCGGCGCGGCTCGAGGCGTTCCCGATCCGCTGGTATGAGCCGCGGACCCCGATCGCATCGCCCGGTGCGCTGCTCGTCGGCGATGCGGCCGGTTGCGATCCGCTGATGGGAGAAGGCATCTCGTATGCCTTCGAATACGGGCGGGCGGCGGCCGAAGCGATCGTCGCCGCGCTGGCGCGGCGCGACGTGGACGTCTCCGCGTATTCACGGTGCGTCGCCGCTTCGTGGTTCGGCCGCAAGCTTCGCAGGTTGAAGACCGCGGCGCGCCTCTTCTACGGCCCCGCGTCGACGCTCGGCTTCGCGGTCGCAGCCCGCTCGACGCGCCTCCAGGGCGTCGGCATTCGCTGGTACAACGGCGTCGGCGACTGGGACCGCATCAGTGGCTGGCGTGCCGTCGCCCGGCTGGCATCGGGGGCTCGGTGAGCCGCAGGCGACGCAAGGGATGGCGGAGGAGCCGGTGGCTGTGGCTCCTCGGCGCGCTGGCGGGAGCAGCGCTCGTCTACGTCTTCTTTGCTTGGCGATGCTGCGGCTCGGAGATCATCCCGGTGCCTGGTCGAGCCGTCCGCGAGGACAAGGCCGCGCCCGCGGAGGAAATCCAGCCCGCGGAGCGCGAAGCACTCGAGCGGGTATTGCGTGAGCACGGTCGCGCGCAGTGAGCGAGCCGTGCGCGGCGGGCTGACCGCGCTCATGCTCGTCGCGGCCGGGTTCAGCGGTTGCGACCGCTCGCAGCCCTTCGATCCCGACGCCTACGCCGCGGCGGTGGTCGCCGATTGCGGCGACGATTCGAGCTGCGTGCGCGAGCGATGGCGTCGCGATCCGCGTGCCTGGAACGTCGGACTGCGCTCCGAGGTCGCCGGGCGAAAGCCCGAGTCATTGCGCGTCGTCGAGACCGTTCGCGAGATCGCCCCGCCCGAGCTGCGCGGCGCGGGCTGTCTCGAGGGCGTGACGGGCGCTGCCGGCATCTACTATCGCACGTGGGTCGCCGCCAAGGCCTCTTCCGAGTATCCGTTCGCGATCTTCCACTGGCGAAGCTTCGACGAGGCGGCCGCGGGCCACCGCGCGGTCGTCGCCGCGGTGGCCGATGCGCGCGGCGATGCCGAGCGCCTGTGGAGCGCCGTCGAGCGCGCCCCGACGCTCGAACGCGCCTGCGCACGGTTCCGCGACAAGCGCGACCGTTGCGAGGCAGAGCCACCGGGCGACTGAACCGGCGTCGAGCCGTTCCCCGGCCGCCACGCCAGGGCCCCGTTCAACGGCCTTGAGGGGCTGGTGGTACCAGCGAGGCGACGCGCTCGCGCAGGTGCGCGAAGATCTTCTCGGCGGCGCGCGACTGGTTCAAGGTATAGAGATGGATGCCCGGCGCGCCGCGCACCAGCAGATCCTCGCATTGCGCCCGAGCCCAATCGGTGCCCACCTGCTCGGACCGGGCCCGGTCGTCGCCCGCGGCTTCGAGCGCCGCAGCGAGCTCGGCGGGGATGCTGGCGCCGCAGCGCTCGGCCATACGCTGCACCTGTCCCCAGGAGAGCGCCGGCATGATGCCGGGCACGATCCGGCAGCCGACCCCGAGCGCGCGCGCGCGCGCGACGAACGAAAAATAGTCTTCGTTACGGAAGAAGAGCTGCGTGACGACGAAATCCGCGCCGCAGTCGACTTTGTGCTTGAGGTGCTCGAGGTCCCGCTGCTTGTCGGGGCATTCTTGGTGACCCTCGGGATATCCGGCGACGCCGATCGAAAAGTCGCCGACCGACCGGGCGAGGGTCACGAGCTCCCAGGCGTTGGCCGGACCGTCCGGCGCGGGTGTGAAGCTCGGTTGATCGCGAGGAGGGTCGCCGCGCAGCAGCATGACGTTCTCGATACCCCGGGCCGCGAGCTCGCGCAGGATCTCCCGCAGCTCGGGGCGACTGTGTCCCACGCACGTCAGGTGCGCCGCGGCAGTCAGACCGAGCTCGGTCTGCAGGTCGACGACCACGTCGATGGTGTTGCGCCGAGTCGATCCTCCCGCCCCGTAGGTGACCGAGACGAACGTCGGCTCGAGAGCACGCAGGCGGTCAGCGGTCTCCAGCAGGCGCGCCACGGCTTCGGGCGTGCCAGGAGGGGAGAACTCGAACGAGAACGTCCGCGGCTCGCGCAGAAGCTTGTCGCGGATTTTCATCGGATGATGACCGGATAAAGGGTCCGCCAGGCCGAGTCAAACGACGGCCGAGATGGGGCGTTCCCCGTCGGGCGTCCGAGCGCTACAATCGCGGCGATGAATGCTGCAATCGCGAGAAAGGCCGTGGCCCTCTGCGTGGGCATGGCGAGCGTTTGTGCGGCGAACGTGCTGTCGGAGTCGCAGCGCAGCGCGCCGCTGCAAGTGGTGGGTCGCTGCGACTCGTGCTCGAGCCGTTGGGAGGGCGGGAGCATCTACAGCTACTGCGAGCTCTCGGTATTGCGGCTCGTGCGCGGGGCGCCACAAGGGGACGCAGTGATCGTGCGGCAGCGCGGCGGCACCGTCGACGGCCTCGCGCAGAAGGTATCGAGCGTGCTCATGCTCGAGCCGGGCGGCGAGTACCTGCTGTTTCTGCACCCCGACGACTCGGGGAGCTGGGCTCCGGTGGCGAAGGGCGTGCGCCCGGTCGTCGAGACCCCCGAGCTCGGCCAAGCCGTCGACGGCAAGCCGCTCGAGGCGGTGATCCGCGAGCTCGGAGGTGCCAATTGAGGAGGAGCATCGCCGCGGCGATGCTCGCCAGCGGCCTTCTGACGGCCGGTTCGCTCGGCGCCTTCCAGCGAGAAACCACGGACGAGTCGCATTGCGACGAAGCGCCCGGCGTCAATTGTCCGCACAGCGGAGCACCGCTCGCATGGGGCGCATTCCCGGTCACCTATTCCATCAACTCGGATAGCTCGGGTCTCTCGTTCTCCACCGCGCGCGACGCGATCTCCGCAGCTTTCTCGACGTGGCAGGGCGCTAGCGGCAACGGCATCACGTTTCAGCTCGCGGGGCAGTCGCACGGGGGCGCTGACGGGCAAGATGGGCAAAACACGATCTTCTGGGTGCCGCTCGGAGCGGACGCCGCGGACACGTTCGGGCAGAGCATCATCACGTTCGACAGCAGAAGCGGCGAGATTTTTGACGTCGACATCGAGCTGAACACCGCGACTCCGTTGCAGGTGCTCCCCGCCGGAACGAACGACCCGTCAAACCCGAACGGCGATCTGCAGGCCATCGCCACGCACGAGGTTGGCCATCTCGCCGGACTGGCGCACGAGAACACGCTGGGGCCCCAGGTCGTGATGTTTTTCGAGGACACGACGGGCAACACGACGCATCGAACTCTCACCGCCGACGATCAAGCGGGGATCCAAACGATCTACTCCGCCGGTGGCAGCTCCGGCGGTAACGATTCCGGGGGCGGCCGCTCCGCCGGAGGCGGAGGTGGAGGTGGGTGCGCGGTAGACCCGAATGCTCCCGCGCAGAGCCTGGTGCCGGCGGCACTGCTGTTCGTAGCGCTCGTCGTTCGCGCGCTGCGCCGCGGCAGGCGCCGGCGTAGGCAAGAGGCCGCCTCTCAACCGTGATCGCGCGGCGGGCCGACGGCCTTCCACAGCGTCTCGGCGTGCTCGCGCAGCTCATGGCGCGCGCGGTCGATCAGTACCTCGTTGCGTTGCACGCGCTGCTCGAGCTCGCGGAACTTCTCGAGCGGCAGGTGCTCCGCTTGGACGGCGTCGTCGATCGGCATCGAACGGTTCATCTGCATCGCTTCGAGGACGCGTAGGTACGTCTGAAACTCCGACTCGGTGACGGCGTCGGGATCGCGCCCGCGCGCGACTCCGGAATCACGGCGGCCGAGGAGCTCGAAAATCGGCGGCGCTCCGAGCCGGAAGTGCACCCACTCCGTGAGCAGAAACGTGGCCGCGACCACGACCAGTACACGCATCACGCCCTCGAGTCGGCTCACGGCGCCACTCCCATCGACCCGGCCATGAATACCAGAGCCACGACGCGATTCCCATCGGGCGAGAACGGATCGGAAAGCAGGAGGAATTGAGGTTGCTGAGAGAACTACAATGAGGCACGGCGCGCGGCGGCCGGCCCCAACGCTCGCGGCGAGGCTCTACCAGCGGCGCCCGCCGCGCCCCCCACCACCGCCGCCGCCACCACCACCGAAGCCACCACGACCACCGCCACCGCCGCCGCCTTCCCTCCGGCCGCCCTCGGGCCGAGGGCGTGCCTCGTTGACGTTCATGCGACGTCCTTGCAGGTCGGTGCCGTTCAACGCGCCGATCGCCGCCTCGGCCTCGTCCTTGCTCGCCATTTCGACGAAGCCGAAACCTTTCGATTGACCGCTGAACTTGTCTTTGATGATCGTCGCCGAATCGACCTGTCCATGCGCGGCAAACACTTCGCGCAACTGGTCTTCGGTCACCTGGTAGGACAGGTTCCCCACGTAGATCTTCATGCTCTCTCCCTTTTCTGCTCCGCGCCTGCTAGGCGGCGGGCGTGCGGACCGCGGTTGTGTTCGGCCGCAGTAGCGGGACGGGGGCCGCGCTCGAGGTCCGGCACCGCGGGCATGAGCCCGCCCAGCGAACACCGGGTTGTTTTGGGAGCTGGATCCTCGTAACCCCGACCTTGACTCCTGCCTTCTACCATACCCGTTCCCGAGCCGCCAAGCTGTACGTGAGGTCGGAAACTCGATCGACAACGCGGCGGCTTTCGACTACGTAGAGCGTAGCCGCCTCATGATTCTGGTTTCGAACGACGACGGCATCCATTCCGAGGGGTTGCGGGCGCTGAGCGATGCCATGGCGTTGCTCGATGACGTCCTGGTGGTCGCGCCGGATCGTGAGCGCAGCGCCGCGAGCCACTCCCTGACGCTGCACCGACCGCTGCGCGTCGAAGAGATCCGCAGCGGGTGGTTCGCGGTGGATGGCACGCCGACGGACTGCGTGCTCCTCGGCGTGCACGCATTGTCGCCGAGCCGCCCGCAGCTCGTGGTCTCGGGGATCAATCGCGGGGCCAACCTGGGCGACGATCTCCACTACTCGGGGACCGTATCCGCCGCGATGGAAGCCATGTTGCTCGGTATCCCGTCGATCGCCATCTCGCTCGCCGCACGGCGCGACTTCCGCTTCGCCGCGTCGGCGCGCTTCGTCGAGCGGCTCGTTTCCTACGTGATGGGCGCCGGCCTGCCGCCGAACACGCTGCTCAACGTCAACGTCCCCGAGACGCCGGACGGCGAAGAGCCGCGGGGCTTCCGCCTCGCGCGCCAAGGCCGGCGACGATACAGCGATGCGATCACACAACACGTCGATCCGCGAGGGCGCGCGTACTATTGGATCGGCGGCGACGAGGTCGAGGGACGCGAAGAGGAGGGCACGGATTTCGCCGCCATCGCCGCGGGGATGATTGCCGTCACGCCGATTCACATCGACCTCACCAACCACGCGTGCTGGGAGCAGCTGGAACGCATGGAGCTCCGTTGGCCCTGAACTACGAGGGCGCGCGGCAGAAGATGCTCGACTCGCAGATCCGCGCCCGCAACGTGCGCGATCCGCGGGTGCTCGAGGCCGTGCGCAAGGTGCCACGGCATTTGTTCGTCGAGGAAGCGCTGCGCGATCGCGCGTACTTGGACAAGGCGCTGCCGATCGGCGAGAAGCAGACGATCTCGCAACCCTACATGGTCGCGGCGATGAGCGAGGCGCTCGAGCTCACGGAGCGCGATCGAGTGCTCGAGATCGGCACCGGCTCCGGGTACCAAACGGCGATCCTCGCCGAGCTCGCCGAGAGCGTATTCTCCGTGGAGCGCCTCGCGAGCTTCGTGCCGGCCGCGCGCCAGCGCCTCGAGTCACTCGGCAGTTACAACGTGCTCATCAAGGTGGGGGACGGCACGATCGGGTGGAGCGAGCACGCGCCGTACGATGCGATCTTGGTCACGGCCGCGGCTCCGCAATTGCCGCGGCCGCTGCTCGAGCAACTTCGCGTCGGCGGAAGGTTGGTCGTTCCCATGGGGCCCGAGGAGTCGCAGACGCTGATGCGCATTCGCAGGGGCGTGGAGGGCTTCCACGAGGAGGCGCTCGGCGAGTGTCGCTTCGTCAAGCTGATCGGCCGGCATGGCTGGGCGGGGTGACCTTGGCCGCAATCGACGCTGCCTGCGCATCACGGTACTCTGCTCGCTCGCTCTTTGGCTCTCCGCCTGCGCCACGCGAACCGCGGAGCGCGGACCGGGGATCGTCCACGTGGTGGGTCGCGGCGAGAACCTGTTTCGCATCGGCAAGGCGTACGGCGTCGACTACCGCGAGCTGGCCCGCGCCAACCACATCGCGGACTCGGCGCGCATCGAGGTCGGGCAACGGATCTTCATTCCTGGCGCCACGCGCCGCTTGCCGGTGGAGATCATCGCGCCGCTCGCGACCTCGGAGCGCGCTCCGGCGCCGAGCGAGCTGCCGGCTGGGCCGAACGGCCTGCGCTGGCCGATCCGCTCGGGCACGCTGACGTCCGGGTTCGGGCCGCGGGGCGGCACGTTCCACGACGGCGTCGACATCGCCGCTCCCGAGGGTACGCCGGTCTATGCGTCGCGCGGCGGACGCGTCATTTACAGCGATCAGATCCCTGGCTATGGGAACATCGTGATCCTCGAGCACGCCGAAGGCTTGTCGACCGTCTACGCGCACAACCAGAAGAACGAGGTCGCGCAGGGCGACGTCGTCCGCCAAGGCGACGAAGTGTCGCGCGTCGGGCAGACCGGGCGCACCACCGGCCCGAACCTGCATTTCGAGGTGCGTATCCAGAACGTCGCGCGTAATCCGCTGTTCTTTCTCCCGCCGTGGACTGGTCCCAAGGAGGCGTCGTGAGGGATCTGAAGGCGCTCATTCGCGACATCCCCGATTTCCCGAAGGCGGGCATCCTGTTTCGCGACATCACGCCGCTGCTGCTCGACGCACCGGCTTTTCGCGAGACGGTGGAGCGCGTCTGTGCGCCGTTCCTGAAGCAGGTCGACGTCGTCGTCGGCATCGAGTCGCGGGGATTCATCATCGGCGCGGCGGTGGCGTACCATCTCGGTACGGGTCTCGCGCTCGTGCGCAAGCCCGGCAAGCTCCCCGCCGCCACCTACGAGGCGCGGTACGACCTCGAATACGGCAGCGACGGGCTCGAGATCCATCAAGACGCGTTTCGCCACGGCAGTCGCGTGCTCGTGGTGGACGATCTCCTGGCCACCGGCGGGACCGCATTCGCGACGATGGAGCTGGTGCGCCGCACCGGGGGCGACGTCGTGGCCTGCGCATTCGTCATCGAGCTCGTCGCGCTCGGCGGGCGCAAGCGCCTGGCGCCGACCCAGGTCCATTCGATCGTGCAGTACTGAACGCAGGAAAGGAAGCGACGCCATGTCCGAGTTTCGCATCGAGCGCGACAGCATGGGGGAGATGCAGGTACCCGCGGACGCGTACTATGCGGCGCAGACGGCCAGAGCGGTCGAGAACTTTCCGATCTCGAAGCTGCGCTTCGGCCGGCCGTTCCTGCGAGCGCTCGCGCTCGTCAAGCTCGCGGCGGCCAAGGCCAACGCCGATCTCGGCTTGCTGTCCGCCGAGAAGGCGAAGGCGATTCTCGAGGCGGCGCGTGAGGTTGCCGACGGAAAGTTCGACGGCGAGTTCGTGGTCGACGTCTTCCAGACGGGCTCGGGGACCTCGAGCAACATGAACATGAACGAGGTGATCGCCACCCGCGCGATCGAGATCCTCGGCGGCCGGCGCGGCGACAAGTCGATCCACCCGAACGACGACGTGAACATGGGGCAGTCCACCAACGACGTGTTCCCGACGGCGATTCACGTGGCCGCGCTCGAGGCCGTGGAGCGTCGGTTACTACCTGCGTTGCGCATGCTCGCCGAGGCCTTCGAAGCCAAGGCCCGGGAGTTCTCCGACGTCGTGAAGGCTGGTCGAACACACCTCCAGGACGCGGTGCCGGTGACGCTCGGCCAGGAGTTCTCCGGCTACGCGAGCGTCGTTCGCCACGGCATTCGGCGCGTCGAGAACTGCCGCGCGCACGTGGCCGAGCTCCCGCTCGGCGGCACGGCGCTCGGCACGGGCATCAACGCGGACCCACGTTTTGCGCCCCACGCGATCCAGGAGCTCAATCGCCTCACGGGTCTCGTCTTTCAGCGAGCCGAGAACCCTTTCGAGGCGATGCAGAACCGCGACGGCGCCGTGGAGCTCTCCGGGGCACTGCGCACCATCGCCGTCGGGCTCATGAAGATCGCCAACGACCTGCGTCTGCTGGCCTCGGGCTCGCGCACCGGCCTCAACGAGATCGAGCTGCCGGCCACGCAGCCCGGCTCGAGCATCATGCCCGGCAAGGTCAATCCGGTGATCGCCGAGGCCGTCAACATGGTCGCGGCACAGATCATCGGCTACGACGCGGCGGTGGCGATTGCGGCCATGAACGGCAACCTCGACTTGAACGTCATGATGCCGGTGATCGCCCACGACCTGCTCGAATCGATCGAGCTCACCGCGTCGGCGAGCCGCGTGTTCGCCGAGAAATGCGTGAGCGGCATCAAGGCCAACGTCGAGCGCTGCCGCCAGTACGCCGAGTTGACGGGCCAGCTCGTGACCGCGCTGGCGCCGGTCATCGGCTACGACAAAGCCGCCGCCGTCTACAAGAAGGCGGTCGCCCGCGACGTGTCGATCCGGCAGGTAGTGCTCGAGGAAAAGCTCCTGCCGGAGAAGAAGCTCGACGAGATTCTCGACCTGAAGAAGCTCACCCAAGGCGGTCGCGCCTGACGACCCGCCCGATTCTCCGCCACGATGGTTCACTGGCAGAAGAAGCTGGAGACGCTGCGGCACCGCGCCACCTGCCGCATCACCACTCGCGGTCGCAAGACCGGGCAGCCGCACGCGGTGACGATTTGGTTCGTGGTGGGTGACGAGAACCGGGTGTACCTCGGTACGCTACGGATGGGCCGTGACTGGCCGAAGAACGTGGCCGCCAACCCGGAAGTCCTGCTCGACATCGCCGACTTGCGACTGCGGGGCCATGCGCGGCTGGTCAGTGACGAGACGCAGCGGACACGCGTGGAATCCGCGCTCGCGACCAAGTACTGGGGCGTCTGGATCGCCTCGTGGCTCGGCCTTCACCCCGAAGGAGTGTTCGAGGTCGACATCCGCGGCGAAGCAGCCGCGTGAGCCGGTCGGGCTCGTTCGCCGTCGAGAGACGGCGCTCCGCGAAGAGGTGCTAGCGGTAGTAGCGGTAGAGAGCCTCGGCCACGCACCCCGGCTTCGACTCGCCCTCGACCTCGAACGTCATGGTTACGGTGACTTGAGCGCCCGCGCCGTTGGCGATGTCCTCGACGTCCGCGAGGCTCGCCTTGAGGCGCACGCGCTTGCCGATGCGCACCGGGCCCGGGTAGCGGAGCTTGTTCAGCCCGTAGTTGATGCCCATCTTGATGCCTTTGACCGCGATGATCTGTTCCATCAGATGGGGTGCCAGCGAAAGGGTGTAGTAGCCGTGTGCGATGGGGCCGCCGAAGGGGGACTCCTTGCGCGCGCGCTCAGGGTCTATGTGGATCCACTGATGGTCGAGGGTCGCGTCGGCGAACTTGTTGATCTCGTCCTGCGTGACGAGGTGCCAGTCCGAGACGCCGATCTCCTTGCCCTTCATCCCCGGCAACTCCTCGAGTGTGAACGTGCGCGCGGCCATGAGACTATCCTTTCTTTCCCTTGCTAGGCGTTACGCCTCGATCGCGCGAGTCGTCCCCACGGATTACGCGGGAGGCGGGAGGTGTTCGGGGGCGTGCTCAATGCTTGTGGTCGACCTTCTTGCCGTAACTGACTTCGCCCTTATCGACGCGTAGCGAAAAGCCGCATTCCGGGTTCGTGCACACCCACGCCTTGAACAGCACGGACGAGCCCTCCTGCCCGTAGTCCGAAAGAGGTATCAGAATTCCGTTGTTGCATTTCTGGCACTTCGGAAGATCCATCGCCCCCCTCCTTCCCGGCCGAACGTGCTGCCGCCGAGCACCGAAGGCGAGTGTAGTGGCGGGTCGGCGTGAACGCAAGGAGGGGAATTGGCATGATGAAACGCGGAGGAAACGCCGTCTCGGCACGCCGCCATGTGGGCCAGGATGCCCCCGCCAAGAATCGAACTTGGACCTGCAGCTCCGGAGGCTGCCGTGATATCCATTTCACCACGGGGGCGAGCGACGGGAGCGAATACTACATCGTGGCCGCCTCGTCGACGACGTCACAGGAGCGGGCGCAGCACGTCGATCATCTGTTGATGGATCCTGCCGTTCGAGGCCAGCGTCTGCTCGGCGAAAGGATCGAAGCGATTTCCCTCGAAGTCGCTGATCTGGCCGCCGGCCTCCTCGACGATCAGCGCTCCGGCCGCGGTGTCCCACGGTTTGAGCTTCCATTCCCAGAATCCATCGACTCGGCCGGCGGCGACCCAACAGAGGTCCAGAGCCGCCGATCCGGCGCGGCGCACGCCTTGCGTGCGCATCATGAAACCCTTGAAGAACGAGAGGTAGTAGTCCGCATGCTGCCTGCGGTCGTACGGGAAGCCGCTGGCGAGGAGCGCCGAGCCGAGGTCCGGCGTCGCCGAGACCTCCAACCGCCGGTCGTTCATGCGGGCGCCGCTGCCCCGCCGCGCGCTGAAGAGCTCTTCACGCACCGGATCGTAGACCACGCCGAGGATCGTCTGCCCGCCCCTGGAGAGCGCGACCGAGACCGATACCTGAGGATAGCGATGGGCGAAGTTCGTCGTGCCGTCGAGCGGGTCGACGAGCCAGACGAACTCGTGCGCGCCGTGGCGACCGGATTCCTCGGCGAGGACGGCGTGCTCGGGGAACGCCGAGGTGAGCACATCGAGGATCGCTGCTTCGCAGTCCCGATCGACCTCCGTGACCAGATCGATCGCCGTCGACTTGTGCTCGATCCGCCGCGCTTCGTGCCAGCGTTGCCTGATGATCGCGCCGGCGCGGTCGACGGCGAGCCGCGCCGCCGATTCGAACGCCTCCACGACGCCGCGTTGTGTCACGCGGCAAACACGTTGTCCACGCGTCGTTGACAGTTTTACAGGGCGCCGATACGATGACTTGTTTCTGATCCCGAGCCGGAATCGAGACGAGAGCCCTGTAGCGGGATGGAGTGACGATCGAGCGGATTGGCGTCTCAACCCTGAGGTGGTGGGCGGTCGCCAAGTGGTAAGGCACCGGTCTTTGGAACCGGTATCGAAGGTTCGAATCCTTCCCGCCCAGTGTTTCCCGAACGCGCGTGATGAACGAGAGAGCCAAGGACGAGCTGATCCTCTTTGCCGGTCACTCCAACCCGGCGCTCGCCGCCGCCGTGGCGCAAGATCTGGGCGTCGGGCTCGGCGCGGCGGAAGTACGGACGTTCAGCGACGGAGAGATTCTCGTCGAGATCGACGAAAACGTCCGGGGCGGCGACGTCTTCGTGCTGCAGTCGATCTGCACGCCCGGCAACGACAACCTGATGCAGCTGCTCTTGATGCTCGACGCGCTGAAGCGCGCCTCCGCGAAGCGCATCACGGCGGTCATGCCCTACTACGGCTACGCCCGGCAGGACCGCAAGGTCGCGCCGCGCGTGCCGATCAGCGCCAAGCTGATCGCCGATCTGGTGACCACGGCAGGCGCCTCCCGCGTGCTGACGATGGACTTGCATGCCGGTCAGATCCAGGGCTTCTTCAACATTCCCGTCGATAATCTCTATGCCACGCCGGTCCTTCTGCCCTACATCCGCGAGCGCGTGACGGGAGACCGGGTGGCGGTCGTCAGTCCGGACGCCGGGGGCGTGGAGCGGGCACGCGCGGTCGCCAAGCGACTCGACGCCGGCCTGGCCATCATCGACAAGCGCCGTCCCGGGCCGAACGAGGTCACCGAGATGCGCATCATCGGTGACGTGGAGGACTGTTCGGCGATTCTCGTGGACGACATCGTCGACACGGCGGGGACGATCGTCACCGCGGCCACGGCGCTGCGCGAGGCCGGCGCCCGGCGCGTGATCGGCTGCTGTACCCACGGCGTGCTTTCCGGCCCCGCGATCGAGCGGCTGAAGGCGTCGGCGATCGAGGAGATCGTCATCACCGACACGATCCCGCTCGGTCCGGCCGCCGCGCAGAGCGGCAAGGTCCACGTGCGTTCGGTGGCGCACCTGCTGGCCGAGGCGATTCGCCGGACGCACGACGAGGAATCGATCAGCTCGCTGTTTCTTTCGTAGGGGAGGACCATGGAAATCGTTTCCGTCACCGTCGAGACGCGCAGTGCGGCCGGGAAGGGCTCGGCGCGCCGAGCCCGTGCGAGCGGCAAGATTCCCGCCGTGTTCTACGGCCCCAACCAGAAGAACGGGGCGATCCCGCTGCAAATGGAAGAGAAGGAGTTCGCCAAGAAGATCGCCGTTCTCGAAGGTTCGGCGTTGATCCAGTTCCAGTCGGAGGCCCCTGAGCTCAAGAGTCGCATGGTGCTGCTGCGCGAGGTGCAGAGCCATCCGGTCAGCGGCGCGGTGCTGCACGCGGATTTCTACGAAGTCGATCTCACCAAGAAGCTCGAGGTCACCGTGGCGCTGCACTTCACCGGCAAGCCGGTGGGCGTCGAGGCGGGCGGGATCCTGCAGCCGATCGTTCGCGAGATCGGCGTGAAGTGCTTGCCGACCGAGATCCCCGCGTTCCTCGAGGTCGACGTCGGCGCTCTCGGCATCCACGACTCGATCCACGTCGAGGAGCTCCAGCTTCCGGCGGGCGTCGAGCCCGTCTACGAGACCAACTTCACGGTCGTGACGGTGTCCCCGCCGACCGTCGAGGAGGTGAAGGTCGAAGTCGCGCCCGAAGCCGCGCCGGTCGAAGGCGCACCGGCGCCCGCCGAGGGTGCGGCGCCTGCCGCCGAGCCCGCCGAGGGCGCGAAGAAGGGCGAGTAGCTCGCCTCGCTTGGATGAAGGTGATCGTGGGCCTCGGCAATCCAGGTGGGTCGTACGAGCGCAGTCGTCACAACGTCGGGTTCTGGGTGCTCGACCAGCTCGCCGCGCGCCATCGCCTGCGCTTCTCGCGGCGGCAATACAAGTCGGCGGTGGCCGAGGGAAGCATCCGCGACGAGCGCGTGCTGCTGATGAAGCCGCAAACCTACATGAATCTCACCGGCGAGGCCGTGCAGCGCGCGCGACGGGCGCTGCGCATCGAGCCGGAGCAGTTTCTCGTCGTCTACGACGATCTGGATCTGCCGGTCGGTCGCTTGCGGGTCTTGCAGGGCGGCGGAGCGGGCGGACACCATGGCGTCGAATCCATCGTCGAGGCGCTCGGCGCCAAGGCCTTCCCGCGAATCCGCGTCGGCATCGGGCGGCCAGGGAGCCGCGCCGCGAACGTGGAGTATTTGCTCGATTCCCTGACGCCCGAAGAAGCGTCGGTGTTGTCCGAATCGGTCGCGCGCGCGGCGGACGCCGCCGAAGTCGCGTTGTGTGACGGAATCAGCGCAGCGATGAATCGCTTCAATTCTTCGCGCAAGGCCGAGGCCGGATAGCCCACGGTCCGCTCGCGCTCCTTGCTCGCGCCGTGGATCGGCGCGGGCCACAGACCACAAGGAGGTTCGATGTACGACTACGAGACACTGACGGTTTTGCACCCCGACCTCGGCGAGGCCGGTTGCAAGGAAGCGGTGCAGAAGGTGCGCGGCATCCTCGAAGCCGGCCGCGCCGAGATCAAGAAGATCGACGAGTGGGGGATCCGGGAGCTCGCGTATCCGATCCGCAAGCAACGAAGAGGCTTCTACGCGCTCGTCGAATACAAGAGCGAGCCGCAGGCGGTTACGGAGCTCGAGCGCCAGTTGAAGCTCAACGACCAGGTGCTGCGCTTCATCACCGTGCGGCAGATACAGAAGAAGATGCTGCCGCCGCGCCGGCCACGGCCCGACCGTGACGAGGGTGGGTTCGACGGCGAGTCGCTCGAGGACACGCGCTGATCGAGCTGGCGGGGAACGCCGTGCCGTGGGTGAACCGGATCGATCTGGCGGGCACGGTGGCTTCGGCGCCCGAGCGGCGCTGCACCCCGGCTGGCACGCCGGTGTTGCAGTTTCGGCTGCAGGTCGAGCCGAGCCCGCATGACCCCGCGGTGAGCGGCTGCCTGGTGACCGTGGTTGCGCTCGGGGAGGGCGCGATTTCGCCCGAATTGGTGCAGGGGAGCGCCGTGGAGATCGTCGGATCGCTCACCGAGCGGCGCTGGCGCGGGCCGGGCGCGGCTCTTCAGAGCCGTTTCGAGATACTGGCCCGCTCCGTGCGCGTGTTGTAAGAGTGATGGTTCGCTCGACGAGGAGGAATTCATGGAGTCAGCAAGGGGGCGTTCCGGAAGTGGCGGCAAGCGCCGCGGCAGGCCGGGCGACGACAAGATGCCGTTCCGCCGCCGCATGCAGCGGCGCAAGGTCTGCCGCTTCTGTGCGGAGAGGGTGCCGATCGACTACAAGGACGTGCGCTTGCTCGGCAGCTTCATCACCGAGCGCGGCAAGCTGATCCCGAGCCGGATCACCGGCAACTGCTCGCGCCACCAGCGAGAGCTCACCACGGCCGTGAAGCGAGCGCGCAACGTCGCTCTGCTTCCCTTCGCCTCGTCCACCTTCTGAGCCCGCCGCGCATGGTCGACCAACAGTTCCTCTCTCCCCGTACTCCTCTACGCTCGTTCGCTCGGGCGGCGGCTGCCAGCGCGCTGCTGTTCAGCGTCGGCATGGTGCTGCCCGTCGGGGGGGTGGTGCTGCTGGTGCTCACGCCGCAGCCCGGACTACGCATGCCCGCGGCTCACAAGGCCCAACGTCTGGCTCTGGTCGCTCTGGTGACCGTCTTCGCGGCCGTGAGCGCGGGCGCGCCCGCCGCGGTGTTCTATCTGACGAGCTTCGGGCTCATGACGCTGCTGGTGCCGATCGTTCTCGAGCGCGACTGGTCGATCGAGGTGACGATCGGCGTCGTGACGGTCTTGGTCTCCACGGCGATCCTCACTGTCGTATTCGCCACCGCCTCGCCGGCGGCGCTGCTGGGCGAGCTCCGGCAATCGCTCGAGGACATGCGCTCCGAGGCGATTCGCATGTACCAGCACGCGGGGCTCGCTGCCGACGTGGTCCGGCAGCTCGAGGACGGCAGCGTGCGAGTGATCGATTGGACGCTTCGTCTCACGCCCGCGTTGTTCGTCATCGCCATCGCCGCCGCCACGCTGCTGAACGTCGACTTGCTGCGCCGCCACCAGCGCGCTCAGGGTCTCGCGCCGATGTTCGGCGACCTGACCCGCTGGAAGAGCCCGCCGGAGCTCGTCTGGATGCTCATTGCCGGCGGCTACGGCGCGTTCCTCGCCGGGGGGGTGGTCGCCTGGCTCGCCGCGGATCTCTTCGCCGTGCTGCTCGCGGTGTACTTCTGTCAGGGTCTGGTGATCGCGCAGTTCTACATGCGGCGCTGGCGCTCGCCGCTCTGGCTCGTCGGTCTCGTCTATCTCTTCATCGTGCTGGAATGGCTGGTCGCGACCGTCGTGACGCTCGTCGGGGTGCTCGACCTTTGGGCCGACTTCCGTCGTTTGAATCCGCGAGCCGTCGAGGAAGACTAGGAGAACTCCCATGGATGTCATCCTGCAGCAGGACGTGGAAAACTTGGGAACCATCGGCGACGTGGTGAAGGTGAAGTCGGGATACGCGCGAAACTATCTGTTGCCGCGGGGTCTCGCGCTCAAGGCCGACGCCAAGAATCTTGCCGTGCTCGAGCACCGCAAGCGCGCACTGGCGGCCAAGCGGGCCAAAGTGCAGAAGGCCAATCAAGCCGAGGCGCAGCGTCTGAGCTCGCTGTCCCTGTCGATTGCCGCGCGCGCCGGCGAGGAGGAGAAGCTGTTCGGCTCGGTCACGAACCTCGACATTCAAAAGGCCCTGGCCGCGCAGGGCTTCGAGGTCGATCGCAAGAAGATCCACCTCGACAGCCCGATCAAGACGCTCGGCGAGCACGTCGCCACCGTGGATCTCGGCGCGGGAGTCCGCGCCCCGGTCAAGGTGACGGTCGTCGCCGTCGAAGCGCCGCCGGCGGCGGAGTAGCAGCCCGCCGGCGAGCATCTCAAGAGGATCGGCGCCCGAACGTTTGAAGGAGCGCTGCGGAGAGGTGTTGCAGCTCGTCGATGCCGAGCGCGCGACCGGTCACGTAGAAGGCGATGAGGCCGAGCGGAACCGTGGTGGCGACTCGGGTGAGCGACGCCGCGAATCCCGCGGCCTCGCCGAGGACGTGGAGCCAAATCCAGCAGACGGCGGCCATCACCGCGGTCGCGCACGCGGTGCGCAGCAACGTGGAGCGCAGCCCGAGCGAGCCGATGCCGGTTCGGCGCCGTAGCAGCGCGAGCAGCAACACCGAATTCCACAGTGCGACAACCGACGTCGACAACGCGAGCCCGCCGTGTCCGAGATGCAGCACGCGGATCGCCAGCCAGTTGCTCGCGAGATTGACGGCCACCGAGAGGACGCTCACCTTCATCGGCGTCTGCGCGTCGTCCAGCGCAAAGAACGCGGGCCCGAGGATCTTGATGGCGGCGTAGCCGGTGAGCCCCACCGCGTACGCCGACAGCGCCAGCGCCGCGGCGCGCGTATCGTCGGGACCGAAGCGCCCGTGCTGATAGATGACGGCGATGATCGGCTCCGCGCAGATCGCCAGGCCGGCCGCCGCCGGCAAGCAGAGGAGCAGGAGCAGGCGAAGCCCTTCCCCGAGGCTCGCGCGGAACGCTCCGAGGTCGCCGCGCGCGGCGGAGCGCGCCAGTGCGGGCAGTGCGACCGTGCCGAGCGCCACGCCGAACATGCCGATCGGCAGGTACATGAGGCGAAAGGCGACGCTCAACCACGACACCGGCCCGTTGCCGAGCTCGGAGGCGAAGTAGGTGTTGACCACGACGTTGATCTGGACCGCCGCGATGCCGAGGGTGGCCGGACCCATCAGTCGCATCACCTGGTTGACGCCGGGATCGCGAAAGCCGGCGATCGGACGGTAACGGAACCCGACGCGGCGAAGGGCCGGCAGCTGCACGAGGAATTGCAACGCTCCGCCGATGAGAGTGCCGATCGCCATTCCGACGAGCGCCGCGACGACCTCGTACGAGGCATGCGGTACCGCGCCGCCATGCCCGCCCCACCATTCGTTCCCCGAGAGATAGCTCGGCGACAGCACGGCGACGAAGGCGAGGCCGCCGACGATGGAACCGATGTTGAAGAAGGACGATGCGAAGGCCGGCACGAGGAAGACGGCGCGAGCGTTCAACACCCCCATGGCCACGGCAGCGGCCGCGACGAGCAACAGGAAGGGAAAGAGGATTCGGGTCAGCGTGATCGTCAGCTCGATCTTCCCCGGCTCGCTCCGAAAGCCGGGCGCGATCCAGTCGACGATCCACGGCGTGGCGACGATTCCCGCGACGACGATCGCGCCGAGTACCAAGACGAGGTTGTTGAGCACTCGATTGGCAAGCTCCCACGCGGGCTTCTCACCTTCGCGCTCGAGCTTCTGGGCGAACGTGGAGACGAATGCCGCCGACAGCGCTCCTTCGGCGAAGAGGTCGCGGAGCAGGTTGGGGATGCGAAATGCCGCGATGAATGCGTCGAGCTCACGGCCTGCGCCGAAGAGCGTGGTGAACACCACCTCGCGGACGAGGCCGAGCACGCGACTGGCGAGCACCGCCAAGCTGACGCCACCCGCGGAGCGTCGGAACCCACGCGAAGCGCCCGGCGGCGGACTTCCGGTCACCGCGTCGGTCGCAGGCCGGCGCGCGCCGTCAATAGGCGCCACGGAGTTTCGAATGGTCCCAGCTCGCGACGCGCTCCGCGTGGATACGGATGGCCACGCGCTTGGCGGCCTGGCGTCGCAGCAAGTCGGGGGCCGACGCGTCGCCGGCGCTGCCCGATTCGGCGAGCAACGAGACCTTGGGGTTGCGCCGGATGTTCACGACCTTCTGAGCCTTGCGGAACGACGTCATGTGCACCACGCCGTCGATGAGCGCAAACCACATCGCCACGCAATGCGGATAGCCGCGCCCATCGATGGTGGTGAGCATGACGGTTCTCGACCGGGCGAGGAAGGCCGCCTGCTCGTCGACCGTCATGGCGATCTCGCCTCTGCGGTTCATCGCGTTTTCGCGCGCCGCGGCTTGCCGCTTTGCCGTTCGCGCGGCCGGCGCGCCGCTTACTTCTTCCGCTTGTCGCTGCCGGCGCTGTAGCCGTCGCTATGCGTCACCGCCCAGTCGCGCCATTGCAGCGTGTAGCGCCGGAATCGATGCAGCTCGTCGCCGTAGCTGGCGTAGAGGTAGACCGCGGTTGCGCCGAAGGCCAATCCCCAGAAGAACTGCCGCATAGCTCCAAGGTATCGGAGCCCGCCCGGCGCCTCAAGGCTTGGCGCCGCTCCGCGCCCCTTGTTAGAGTAGCCGGTCCGTGAGCTCCTACGTCGCGAATTGGAAAGAGGTGCTGGCCACCAGCAATCTCTCCGAGGGCAAGCCGGTGGACTTCGTGTCGCGCTGGTTGATCCTCACGCGCGCCTCGGTATTCCCGATGACGTTGACCGCCGGGTTGATCGGCGGGTTGCTCGCGGCGGGAAACCCACGCGCCGACTGGCGATACTTCGCGGTGAGCTTGCTCGGCCTGGTAGCGGCCCATGCGTGCAACAATCTGATGAACGACTACTTCGACCTCGCGGCCGGGGTGGACCAGTCGGATTCGCCCCGCGCTCTCTACGCCCCGCATCCGGTGCTCGCGGGCTGGATCAGCCGGCAGGGACTGGTCGGCGCGATCGCCGCGTTCAACGGGATCGGCGCCGCGGTGCTCGCCTATCTGTTCGCTGCGCGCGGTTGGCCGGTGGTCGCGTTCGCCGCGGCCGGGCTGTTCATCAGCGTCTTTTACGTGGCGCCGCCGCTTCGTCTGAAGCACCACGGTCTCGGTGAGCTCGGGGTGTTCGTAGTTTGGGGGCCGCTGATGGTCGGCGGCACGTACTACGTGACGACGGGCGAGATCCCGGCGTGGGTGTGGGCCGCGTCGTTGCCGTACGCGATCTTGGTGACCACGGTGCTGATCGGCAAGCACGTCGACAAGCTGGAGCACGACTCCCGAAAGGGCATTCACACGCTGCCCGTGCTGCTGGGATCGGGGTCGGCGCTCGCGCTCAACCGTGCGCTCATGGTTTCATTTTACGTCATCGTGGTGGCGCTGGTGGCGACCGGCGTGCTCGGCGCCTGGGTTTTGCTCTCGCTCGCATCGCTGCCGCTCTTCGCCAAGGTCTGGAAGGTGTACTCGAAGCCCCGCCCCGCCGCGCCCCCGCCTCGCTACCCGATTTGGCCTCTCTGGTACGTCGGCGCCGCCTTCGTGCTCACCCGGCGCGCCGGGGCGCTCTTGGTCCTCGGCCTGATCTTGAACCGGCTTGCGCCGGTGTTCTGAGCCGGAAACGCGGCCCGAGCACGCGCGCGTGCCTCGGGTCGCCAACTCGCTGCGCCGGGGGGAATGTGGTACGTACGCCCGGAGGCCTCTCGCGATGTCGGGTCACTCCAAATGGTCGTCCATCAAGCACAAGAAAGCGGCCAAGGACGCCAAAAGGGGCAAATTGTTCACCAAGCTCATCAAGGAGATCACCGTCGCCGCGCGCAACGGCGGCGACCTCAACGCCAACCCGCGACTGCGCACCGCCGTGTTGACCGCGAGGGCTTCCAGCCTGCCGAACGACACCATCGACCGCGCCATCAAGAAGGGCAGCGGCCAGCTCGAGGGTCAGGCGTTCGAGGAGATCGACTACGAGGGGTACGGGCCCGGCGGCGTCGCAGTGATCGCGCGCGTGCTCACCGACAACCGCAATCGCACGGTGAGCGAGCTCCGGTTCCTCTTCAGCAAGCACGGAGGCAACCTCGGCGAAGCCAACAGCGTGGCGTGGATGTTCCAGAAACGCGGCGTGATTCACGTGGATAAGAGCGGCGCCGACGAGGACCGAGTGATGGAGCTCGTGCTCGACGCCGGCGCCGAGGATGTTGCGGACGCGGGCGAGACGTTCGAAGTCGTGTGCTCGCCGGAGAGCTTCGAGACAGTGCGCGGGGGCGTCGAGAGCGGCGGACTGCGGATCAGCGGCGCCGAGGTCACGATGGTGCCGAGCTCGAGCGTTCACTTGACGGGTCCGCCGGCCGCCGCGGCCTTGAAGTTTCTCGAGGCGCTCGAGGACCACGACGACGTGCAGAACGTTTCGGCAAATCTGGACGTCGACCCCGCAGAGCTGGAGAAGCTGTCGGCAGCGTGAACCAGGACGAGGTGCGGGTGCTCGGCGTCGATCCGGGCACCGTCGTGACCGGCTGGGGCGTGGTCACACGGGCAGGGGCGTCATTTCGCCACGTCGCCAGCGGCGCGCTGGAGCTTGGTTCGGCAAAGCCGCTCGGCGAGCGACTCGGGGAGATCCGCTCGGGGGTCGTCGCGCTCTGCCGGCTCTACGCGCCGGCGGCCCTCGCTCTGGAGAAGGCGTTCGTCGCCCACAACGTGCAAAGCGCCTTTCGCCTCGGCGAGGCGCGCGGCGCGGTGCTGATCGCCGCCGCCGACGCGGGCGTCGCGGTCTTCGAGTACGCGCCCGCGCAGGTGAAATCGGCGGTCGTCGGCTACGGGCGTGCCGACAAGCGGCAGATCGTCCGCGGCGTGTCGTTGCGGCTCGGCATTCCCCCCGCCGCGCGCGCCGACGAGGCCGACGCGCTGGCTCTCGCGCTCTGTCACCTGATCGGCTGGCGGATGCAATCGCTCGGCATCGCAGGGCGGCGTCGCGGGGCGCTCCTGTGATCGCGCGGCTACGGGGGCGGCTCTGCCAGCGCGACAACGAGGCAGTCGTCATCGACGTCGGAGGGGTGGGCTACCAGGTGTTCGTGTCCGCGCAAACGTTCGCGACGCTGCCCGCCGAGGGCAGCGAGATCGAGCTCGAGACCGTCACGCATCTGCGGGAGGATGCCCTGCAACTTTTCGGATTCGCCCACGCAGCCGAGCGCCTGCTGTTCCAGCTCCTGCAATCGGTGTCGGGGATTGGCCCTCGCCTGGCGTTGAACATCCTGTCGGGTATGCCGAGCGCGGAGCTGCGCGAGGCGATTCGTCGCCGCGATCTCGTGCGCCTCACGCGCATCGCGGGAGTCGGCAAGAAAACCGCCGAGCGCCTTTTCGTGGAGCTCGCCGACAAGGTCGCCATGCTGCCCGATGATCGCCCGTCGAAGCGCGACGGCGCGATGAACGACGTTGCTTCCCAGGCGGTGTCGGCGCTCGTCAACCTCGGTTTCCGGGATCCCGAAGCCGCGGCCGCGGTCGAAGGCGCGATGGGATCGGGACTCTCCGCGTTCGAGGACGTCGTCCGGGAAGCGTTGCGGAGCCTGCGCCGATGAGCCCGTCACGGACGGGACCGCTGCGCGCGACCGGTGGGGAAGACGAGCGGGCTGCCGATCAGTCGCTCCGGCCGCTGCGATTCGACGACTACGTCGGCCAGGAGCGGATGAAGGAGAACCTTCAACTCATGGTCGCCGCGGCGCGCAGCCGCGGCGAGGCGCTCGATCATCTGCTCTTCCACGGGCCTCCCGGGCTCGGCAAGACGTCGCTCGCCTACCTCGTCGCCCGCGAGATGGGGGTCAACATTCGTACCACGTCGGGACCGATGATCGAGCGCGCCGGCGACCTGGCGGCGATTCTCACCAGCCTCGAGCCGCACGACGTTCTGTTCATCGACGAGGTACACCGTCTCAACAAGGTGATCGAAGAAGTGCTCTACCCCGCGATGGAGGACTTCAAGCTCGACCTGGTGATCGGCCACGGCCCCGGCGCCAGCATGTCGAAGATTCCGCTGCAGCCGTTCACGCTGATCGCCGCGACGACGCGCGCGGGTCTGCTCTCGGCGCCGCTGCGCAACCGTTTCGGCAACGATTTTCGTCTCGAGTTCTACGCCGAGGCCGAGCTCGAGGCGATCCTGGCGCGCTCCGCGAGGATTCTCTCGGTGCCGCTCGAGACGGACGGCGCGACGGAAATCGCTCGCCGCTCGCGAGGTACGCCGCGCATTGCCAACCGGCTTCTGCGCCGGGTGCGCGACTTCGCCGACGTGCGCGCCGACGGCGTCATCCGTCGCAGCGTGGCGCGTGAAGCGTTGAAGCTTCTCGACGTCGACGACATCGGCCTCGAGCCCATGGACCGCACGCTGCTGGTGACGATCATCGACAAGTTCGACGGCGGCCCCGTCGGCATCGAGACGCTGGCCGCTTCGATCGGCGAGGAGCGCGACACGCTGGAAGACGTCTACGAACCCTATCTGTTGCAGATCGGCTTCCTGCAGCGCACCGCGAAGGGTCGAGTTGCAACCTCCAACGCCTGGCGGCATCTTGGCAGGGAACCCAGCAAGGGATCGCAGGGAGGCCTGTTCTGAAGTGCTGACCGACCTCGGCAAGGCGTTGATCCTGCTCGGGATCGTGCTGTGCGCCTTCGGCGCCGTGCTGATCGCGGCCGGGCGGGTTCCCTGGCTGGGGCGTCTTCCCGGCGACATCGTCATTCGACGCGAGAACTTCACGTTCGTCTTCCCGCTCGTGTCGTGCTTGGTGGTGAGCGCCGTGCTGAGCCTCCTCATGTATCTGCTACGCCGCTGAGCCGCGGAGCGGCGATGAGCACGCTGAACCCCGAAGAACCGACCCCCTTGGAGATCGACGCGGCCGCCGACGCGCGCAGCAGTCGTCGCGACGCCTGGCTGATCGCGGCGGTGGCGCTCGGCGTGTTCCTGTTCGCGGTCTTCGAGGCGCGCTTGCCGCAGTTCTCGAGCGCGCAGTCGTTGATGAACCACCTCACGTTCTTCCTGCTCATCAATCTGAACGTGCTGCTGTTGGTGGTGTTCGTCTTCCTGGTCGGCCGCAACCTCGTCAAGCTGACGCTTGAGCGACGCCAGCGAATCCTCGGCTCGCATCTACGCACGCGCCTGGTCGTCGCCTTCGTCGGGCTGTCGCTCTTTCCGGCGGTGTTGCTGTTCATCGCGTCGACGAACTTCATCGACAACTCGATCGAGAAATGGTTCGACGTCCAGGTCGAACAATCGCTGGAGGGCTCGCACGAGGTGGTGCAGGCCTTCTACCGAGAGACGGCGAGCACGGTGCTGGCGCGCTCGCGGGAGATCGCCGCGGCGATCGCCAGCCGCGGGCTGATGGAGCCGGGGCGGCACGCCGAGCTCGAACGGTATCTCGAGGGCCGGCGCGCGGATCGCGATCTCGGGGCGGTGTACGTCTTCTCGCCGAACCGAGAGCTTCTCGCCGTCGCGGTCGCCAAGGCCGCGGCGAGCGGCATCACCGTCGCGCCCGATGGCGAGTCGTTCGACCGGCTGGCGGCCGGAGAGGGCGTCACGCGCATCGAGCCGCTCGGCGACGGCGACGTGGTGCGCGGCGCCTCGCCGATCGCCGATCGCGGCAAGACGATCGGCGCCGTCGTCGCCGACCGCTACGTGCCGACCAGCCTCTCCCAGAAGGCCGAAGACATCGAGCGCTCCTTCCGCGAGTACAGAGAGCTCAAGCTCCTCAAGCAACCGATCAAGAACTCGTACTTGCTGACGCTGACGCTCGTCACGCTGGTCGTGGTGTTCGCCGCCACCTGGATGGGCTGTCGCTCGCCAAGGGCATCACCGTGCCGATCCAGCACCTCGCGGAAGGCACGCGCGAGGTCGCGCAGGGCAACTGGCGACGTATCGCATCGACGGCGCGCGGCGACGACGAGATCGGCACGCTGGTGTCCGCCTTCAACCAGATGACGGGCGACCTGAAGACAGCAACGCCGAGCTCGAGGAGCGCCGGCGGCACATGGAGACCGTGCTCGGCAACATCCGCGCGGGCGTGGTGGCAGTCGACGCCGAATGGCACGATCACCACGTTGAACTCGGCGGCGGAGCGCTTGCTCGACATTCCCGCGGCGCACGCGCGCGGCCGTCGGGCTCGCGGAAGTTCTCGTCGGCCGGCGCTCGAACCGGTACGCGAGATGCTGCGGGAGTTGTTGGCGACCGGCGCGACCCAGGGCGAGCGCCAGGTCGAGGTCGTGCAAGCGGACCAAGCCTTCACGTTGCTCGCCGCGGCCGCGCCGCTGCGCGACCCGGGCTCACGCGACGATGCGCCGCCCGGCGCCGTGCTGTTCTTCGAGGACGTCACGCACATCCTCAAGGTCCAGCGCATGGAGGCGTGGCGCGAGGTCGCGCGCCGCATCGCGCACGAGATCAAGAATCCGCTGACGCCGATCCAGCTCTCCGCGCAGCGCCTGCAGCAAGCGCTACGCCGCGCAGCTGCGCGACGACGGCGCTCTTCGACGAGTGCACGCGCACGATCGTCCAGCAGGTCGAGGAGCTGAAGACGCTGGTGAACGAGTTCTCCACCTTCGCGCGCATGCCGGCCGGCGAGCACACGCCCGAGGACCTGAACGCGCTCGTCGAGGAGGCGCTCGTGCTCTTCCGCGAGGGCCATCGCGAGATCGACTTCGACGTTCGACGCCGACCCGAGCCTGCCGTCGCTCGAGCTCGACCGCGAGGGCATCAAGCGCGCGGTCATCAACATGCTCGACAACGCGGTCGCGGCCTGCGGCGCACGGCCGCATGCGCCAAGGCGCGCGCGCATCGAGGTGCGCACCGCGCTACGTCGCCGCGCCCGCGGCATCGTGCGCGCTCGAGATCGCGGACAACGGCTCGGCATGACGCCCGGAGGTGAAGGCGCGGCTCTTCGAGCCGTACTTCTCGACCAAGCAGGACGGCACCGGTCTCGGGCTCGCGATCGTGTCGGCGATCGTCGCCGATCACAGCGGCTTCGTCCGCGTGCGCGACAACGAGCCGCACGGCAGCCGCTTCGTCATGGAGTTCCCGGTGCAAGGGCCGCTCGCGCAGATCGTCCTGCACTAGCGCCGCGGACGCGGAGGGGGATGCACATGGCAGAACGATCCTGATCGTCGACGACGAGGAGCAGATCCGGAACAGCTGCGCGGCGTGCTCGCCGACGAGGGCTTCGAGGTGCTCGAGGCGGAGGACGGCCGCGGCGCGCTCGAGCTGCTCGCGAGCGGAGCGTCCCGCGCCTCGCGATCGTCGACATCTGGATGCCGGAGATCGACGGCATCGAGCTGCTGCGCCAGCATGCGCGACGCGCCATCCCGGCACGCCGATCATCGTGATCTCCGGCCACGGCACCATCGAGACCGCGGTGCGCGGCCATCCGCTCGGCGCCTTCGACTTCCTCGAGAAGCCGTTCCCGCTCGACGCGCTGCTGCAGCGTCGTCGACCGCGCGCTCGAGCGCGCGGCGATCGCCGGCCGCGTCGACGCCGGCGACGCGCCGCCGAGCGCCGGCGCGCGCGCTCGCGCGCCGGTCTGCCGCGCGCCGTGGCCGTGGGCGCAGCGCACGCATCGCGCGCAGCGTCGTCGTGAACGGCCAGGGGCTGCACTCCGGCGTCGCGCACCGGGCTCATCCTGCAGCCGCTGCCGCCCGGCAGCGGCATCGTCTTCGGCAGCATCTCGCGCGGCGACGACGATTCCCGCGCTCGTCGACTACGTCGACTCGACCGGCTACGCGACGACGCTCGTCCACGGCGGCATGGTCGCGAAGACGGTCGAGCATCTGCTGGCGGCGCTGCACGCGCTACGGCATCACCAACCTGCTCGTGAAGATGCAGGCCGAGGTGCCGATCCTCGACGGCTCGGCGCTCGAGTTCTGCGCGCTGATCGAGAGCGCGCGGCGTCGTCGACCAGGGCGAGCCGCGTCGACGAGCTCGTCATCGACCGCCGCTACGCGGTCGGCGATCGCGACGAGCGGCGGCGAAGGGCATCCGCATCGAGCCGGCCGACGGCTTCGAGGTGCACTACACGCTCGACTACCCGGCGCCGGTCGGCCGCCAGGAGTACGTCTTCCGGCTCACCGACACCGAGAGCGTTCCGCGCGAGATCGCGCCGGCGCGCACCTTCGGCTTCGTCAAGGAGATCGAGACGCTCGAGCAGATGGGCCTCGCGAGCGGCGGGCGCCTGCAACAACTGCATCCTGGTCGGCGACGACGGCGTCGTGAACACGCCGCTGCGCTTCCGCGACGAGTTCGTGCGCCACAAGATCCTCGACATCTTCGGCGACTTCTACCTGCTCGGCCGGCCGATCCGCGGCCGCGTCGTGGCGCGCATGACGGGGCACAGCGACAACGTCGCGCTGCTGCAGCAGCTCTACCGAGAGCTCGCGAGCTGAGCTCGAGCGTTTCGCAAGAAAATAACTTGTACGCGAGAACCGCGGTGCTACACTCGAAGCCACCGTCGGCCGGCGTATTGTTGGAGCGCCGAGGAACGCCGAACGCAGCGATGAGTGAAGTGATGGAACGCCCTGGACCCGAACGACGCAATGCGGATGGCGGAGGTTTGATCTCCTTCGGGCAAGAAGCCGTCGGTTGCCGGATCATCGACTTCTCCGACACCGGCGCGCAGGTGCGGATCGACGGGAAGCGAGCGAGCCGAAACCTCGTCGGCAAGCGCGCGTCGATCACTCTCGAGGGCGACAAGCCGCGGTTGCTCGCCGGACGCGTGGTGTGGGCGAGGCCCGCGGTGAACGGCGTCTATCTCGGGATCGCCGTCGAGGGCGGAGAGACCAAGCCGGTCGAGACCGCTTCGCAGTAGAGCCCGCGAACGCCAGCGGGCGCCGTGGTGAGAACTAGCGCACGCGCAGCGCGGCGAGCGGGCCGTAGAGATTGAACGAATAGCCCCCCCCGGGCGGCTTCTGGTTGTGATTGAGAAGCACGAGCAGAGGCTCCAGCCCCCCGCTGGCGCCCGGAATCGGCCGCAACGTCAGCGCGGCGTTCAACACGGGGCTCCCGCTTGCCGAAAGGAAGAGCTGCCCGTGGAGTTCCGCGTCGACCTCCGACCCCGAGAGCTTGAGTGAGCGGATGTCGATGCGGTTCCCCTTCATCTCGAGGTCGGCTTCACCGTTGGCGAAGTGCAGATCCGGGATCGTGAACCCCTGCGCTTTTGCCTGGGTGAGCGAGGCGTTGGACAGCCCGAGGTGCGCGCGGCCGTCGGGATTCTTGAAATCCCCCTTGCCGCCCAGATGGATCTCGCCGGAAAGATTGCCGACCCACGTACCTTCGAGCAGCCTGGTGAGGCGCGGGTATTCCGACAGTTGCAGGTCGCTCCACGAGAGATCCAAGATGCCGGATGGATCGACCGATCCCTCGAAGGCCCCCGCGTAGGCGCCGCCGGAAAAGAAGATTGGAAACACGCCTCCCCGCAGCAGCGCCGTCCACCACGGGCGTGCGCCGACTTGCTCGGCGGCGACCCACGGTTCGAGATCCTTGCCCGGCGCGATCAGTCGAGCCTGCGTCAGGTGATAGCCGCTCCACGGGCGAAACCACGCGTCCTCGAAGCGCAGGCGCCAGCCGGAGCGCGCGGTGATCTCGTCAGTCCAGTGGCGCACCACGAGGTCGTGCGGGAACGTCAGCACGAGGAAGATGAGGAACCAGGCCGCCGTCCAGGTTGCATAGCCGATCGCCGAGCGATTGCGGAACGGGTGTCGGGCCCACAGTTGGGTGAGTCGCCCCGCGAAGCCGGAAGTCTCCGAAGCCATCGGGCTCAGCTCGCGGTCTTGATGCTCGAAGCCGTGAAGCTCACGTCGAACTGGTAGGGATCGGTCACTCGTTTCTTCATCTGCAGCCGCGCGACGTGAATCGGACTCGCCGATTGCTCGATTTCGTAGAGCAGCGCGACGGTCTGGGGCAGCGTGATGCCGATCAGCTGCACGTTGACGGATTCTTCGACGTACTGTTCGCCGATGGTCTTCGAGGAGGGCGCCATCGAAGACACCTTGTCCCGGGAAAGGTTCTTCGCGACCAGTCCATCGAGGGTGGAATAGAGCCAGTTCGGCGCACGGCCCGCCTCCTTGGCCATGAGCGTCTCCGTCTGCCGCTTGAGATCCAGGTAGGTGGCGCTCAACGTCTGGACCTTCTCCAATTGGTGCTGCTTTGCGACGATCCTCTGGCGGATCGCGCTCTTCGCCGATTGGGTCTCGTACACGGCGAGGAAGACGAGAAACACGAGAAAGGCCGCGCCGCCCGCGGCGACGAACAGCCGCTCGCGCGGCGCCAGCCGCCCATAGGCATGCTGTACGTTGGCGAGCGAGGGCCACTTCATCCTTCCGCCCCCTTGGGAAACGACAGGTTCACGCGAAACTCGACGCTGCCATCGGGAGTGGTCCGTGGATCCTTGACCTGCGCGTCGGCGAACATCGGCGATTCGGCGATCTTGCGCCGGATCTTCTCGACCGCCTCGAACGACGACGTCTTGGCGCGCAGATGGACGCCGTCGGCGTCGATGGCGAGCTCGTCGACGTTCAGGCGAGGGTCGGTGGGCGCTCGCTCAGCGAGCTGGCGCAGGATCTCCAACGGCGAGATCGGGCCGCTCGGCCCGAAGCCGAGCTGCTGCTGCTGTTTCTGCAGCTTCTTGATCTCCTGGGCGAGCTGCTCGGCCTCGTCGACCACCGGCGTGCTGGGCAACACCGCACGGAAGGCCTGCCGCACGACGGCACGCACCTGCTCATACTGGCCCGAAAGCTCGTAGTAGGAGACGGCCTGCCAGAGCACGAAGAGCAGCGCCACGACGGCGCAAAGAACACCGAGTCGTTGCGCGGCGCCCTGTAGCTCTTCCTGGCGACGGCGGTAGGCGAACGCATCCCGCCGGAAGTTCAAGCCGATCGTCGGCTCGTCGAAGACCTCGCGCAACGCCAGCCCGAGTGCCGGCGCGTAGATGCCCTGCCGCCCCTGCAGAGCGGCGGGCATCTGACGCAGCGGCAGATCCTCGAGACGCTGTACCGTGAGCCCCATTCGATTGCGCAGTAGCTCCGGAAGCTCCGTTCCGGAGGCCCCGCCGATCAGCAACGGCGGCGGAGCCTCGTCGTTGCCGCGCAGGCTTCCGTTGAGGCTCTTCAGCGCCCACGCCACCTCGCGGGCGAGCCCGGGCGCGGCCGCTTCGCCGGCGACGTCGATGACGCGCAGGCCGACGAGTTGTCTGCCGCGATAGAGCGCGAGCGTGCCCTGCTGCGCGCTGCTCACATGGAGAAATGCGTAGCGGTCGGGCCGCTCGCCCTCGAAAAGCTGCAAGACGTTTAAAGTAGTGAGCGGTGCGAAGTCGACGACCGCAGGATCGAGGCCGGCTTCCGAAAAGACCTTGAGGTGCTCCTCGACCTTGGCCCGCGGCGCCAGCGCGGCGAAGACGCGCGCACCGGCTGCGGTCTTCTCGAGGATCTGGAAATCGATCACCGCGTCTTCGACGGCGAACGGCACCTGACTCTCGAGCTCGAACGGCACCGTCTGTGCGAGCTTTCTCCAGTCGCGAAAGGGCAGCTCGAGGATGCGGTAGGTCGCCGCCCGTCCGGGGAGCGCGGACAGCACGGTGTCGGCGGCGATCCCATGGCGTGTCACGAAGGAGTGGAGTTGCTCGGCGAGCGGCGCCTCGGCATCGCGAGGCTCGGCGAAGAAACCGACGACCTGGTAGCTGCGAAAGCTGGTCTCCACCACCACCGCGACCAGCTGCGCACCGTGAGGGTCGAGTGCCAAGATCCGATTCGGCATGATTCAGCGGCTCGTGGATGGGAATCCATCGGACGGTCCCGGCGATGTCAAGGAAACCATCGCCGGCTCGTCTCTCCAGTCGAGCACCTCGAGGCGCAGACCGCTGCGCCGCTCGAGCACGGCGATTCCACGACTGACGTCGGCGGCGGTGCCAACGGCGTGAATGGTGAAGTAGAAGCTATGCAAGCTGAAGAACCCGCGCACCTGTTGGGGGAGCTGCGTCCAGCCGGGGATGTCGTTCAGCTCGCGCGCATCGGAGAAGGGCTTCGTGTCGCGCTGCGATACGATGGCCCTCGCGCCCACCGCATTGTCCACCACAGTGAGCAGTGCGCCGAGCAGTGGCTCGGAGACGGTGTTCAGGTTGATCTGCAGGTCTTCGACGGGCAGCGCGGTGACCATCGTACGCAAGGCGGCCCACTGCTCTCGAGTCAGATCGCCGAAGCCACGCACGAGCTGCAGCTCGTCCACGTTGAGCAGGCGGCCGTTGCGCGGCTGATAGGGAGGCGTGAGAGCCGCGTAATACTCTCGTTCGGCTCCGCTCTTGCCGCTCACCTCGTCGTCGGGGTCCAGCCAGTCGACCAGCGGGAAGAGCAAGTTGATGTCGAGGCCGAGGGACGCGAGCACGCCCTGAAAGAGACTCTTGCGGGCTTCGAGGACGACGGGGTTTACGCCGGGGCGCGTCACCAACGAGTTCAGGTTGAAGCGCGCCGACTCGTCGTCGATGCGGAAGGAGGCCTCGCCAACTCCTTCGCCGATCTCGCGTGGCGGAAAGGGTTGCGCCCACGGGTCGAGAAAGCTCTCGACGTTGGGACGCTCGGGCGGGTTCTTGGTCTTTTCCGCGAAATCCACCTTGAGGACGAGCTCGGCGAGGGCCAGGCCGCCCCGCGCCAGATAGCGGGCTTGAAGCAGTGACCGTGAATTACGAGTCAGGTGCGCCTCCACCTCCGTCGAATCGGTGAACTCGACGATTAGGATCGTGAGCAGCGTCACGACGAAGAGCGTCATGAGCAACGCAACGCCCGCGGGCTGGCGACGGCGCTTCACGGCCGGGGCATCGGGCGGCCGACGGGTTGGGCGTTTTTGAGCAGGCGTGCCATCGGCACGTCGATGGAGGTCAGGTAGCGTTCGGAGTTTCCGTCCCGATCGGCGACGCTCAGCACGATCTGCACGGCGACCGGGGCCGGCGCGAAGTTGCGTGAATCCGTCGAGTCCCAACTTTCCACCCAGTCGCTGCCGTCGAAGAAGCGGAAGTCGAGCCCGGTCACGCCCGGCAGGATCATCGTCGAAGCTGCGGGATTCGGTTTGTCGGGATCGAACGCGTCGCCGCTGAGCGAGAACACGGTCTCGCGGTAGAGGGCGAGCGTCTCGGATCGCGGCTCGATCGCGCCCACGAAGTAGTGCACGATGCCGAGGTCGCTGGCGGCGAACGCCGTCGCCGTCGGCCGGCGCAAGAAGGTCGTGAACGCCATGTCGTCGAGCGCCGCGCTCCCTTCGGTGTGCACGCGCGCGAGAAACAGGCCACGCTGCGGGACGAGGGTCGAGCGGGTCGTTGGCGTCGGACCCGGAGCTCCGGCCTGCGCCGGCGCGGGAACCGTGGAGATGAACGGTCGCGCGCTCTCCAAGTCGCGGGCGATGCGCGCCAGCGCGCCACGCGCGCCGGCCGACTCGTCGGCGCGTCGTTCCGCGAGGTCCTTGCCGGCGATCGTCTGGGAGAACACCCCGTAGACGATGGCGAGCACGACGGAAAGGATCGCCAAGGTGACCGTGATCTCCAGAAGCGTGAAGCCCCGCCGGTCGCGAACACTCACTGATCCGGCCTCCGCACGAAGGTCGCCAGCTTGACGGCATCGGGGTCGTTCTCGTCCCAGAAGACCCGCACGCGGATCTCGCGCAGCTGGTCCTCGAGCTCGCGCGTCGGGCCTCGCAGCACTACCAGCTCCCAGTGATAGTCGGGATCACTCGGGAAGTCCCCGCTCGAGCGGGCCGGGTCGGGAAACGCATCGCTCGTGAGCGCGCGCGTCATGAGGTCCTGCGCGAGCAGCGTGGCGCGCGCGAGCCGCAGGTCGTAGGCGATGGTGCGAACGTTTCGCGTGTGCAGCGAGAGCAGTGACACGAGCGCAGTGGCCAGGACCGCTACGGCCACCAGAACCTCGAGCAGTGTGAAGGCGCTATTGCGAGCTGGAGTCGACGTCGCGATAGCCCTCTGACACTTCGCCTCGCCCGCGCACCGGGTCGATCTCGAGGGTATAGGCGTGGCCGCCGTCGTCGACGAGATGGATCACCGAGCGGTCGGCGTACCCTTCGGGGTAGAAGCGCGTCGGCACCAGGCCCTGCGAAAACGTGCCGGTGCCCGGCACGAACACATCGGCGATGCGCACGTCGGACGGCAGCGTGACGCGGCGAGCGAGCAAGTCGGTATCTTCGACCAGTGCGCCGCTGCCTTCCTCCGTGCGCGCCACCCAGTACTCCTGCCGGTCGAGATCGAAGAACAGCACCAGCGGCGTACCACGCAGCGCGGACTCCTCGTACAGGTAGCGAGTCGTGGCGGAGAGCCGGCGCGTCGCCGCCGACAGCTCCGCGGCGGTGATGCTGCGGATTCGTGGCATGGCGATACGAGCGACGATGGCGATGATCAGCACGACGATCGACAGCTCGATCAGCGTGAAGCCACGCTCGTCGCGGCGCCGATTGTTCACGGCGTCATCCGAGATCGCGGCTGTCGATGTCCGCGTTCTTGCCTTCGCCGCCTTCCTCCCCGTCCGCGCCGAGGCAGCGCAGAACGAAGCCTTGGCCGTCGCTCAAGTACACGTAGGGATTTCCCCACGGATCCTCTGGGATCTTGTGGAGGTAGCCGTCGGGGTTGTATTTGCGCGGTTCGGCGCGCCCGTCGGCGTCTGCACCAGGGCGGCCAGGCCTTCGTCGGTGGTCGGGTAGAAGCCGTTGTCGAGCTTGAAGAGATGAAGCGCTTGCTCGATCGCCTTGATGTCGGCCTTCGCCTTGGTGACGCGCGCGTCGTCGGTGCGTCCGATGATGTTCACCGACACGAGCGTGACGAGCAGGCCGAGGATGAACACCACGACCATGATCTCGATCAGCGTGAACCCGGCGGGTCGAGCGAGTGACGGTGCATCGGTTCTCTCCGGAGGGTTCGACGCGGGTGAAGCAAGGAAATTCGCGAGGTCACGATACCAGGCAGCCCGCGGACCGGCAAACCATCGCCGTCTCAGCGTACGAGCTGGTTGAGCTCGAAGATCGGCAGCAGGATCGCCAGCACGATGAACAGCACGACGCCGCCCATGAAGAGGATCATCATCGGCTCGAGCATGAGTGCGTCAGCGCGGCGACCGCGCCTCGACCTCGCTCGTCGTAGGCGTCGGCGGCCTTGCCGAGCATCTGCTCGAGCTCGCCGCTCTTCTCGCCGACGGCGATCATGTGGACAGCAGCGGCGGAAAGAGGCCGCTCTTCTTGAGCGGGGCGGCGATCGCTGTGTCCCTCGCGGATGCTGTTGCGCGCCGTCTCGATGGCGTTGCTGAGCACCATGTTGCTGACGACGTTCTTGACGATGTCGAGCGACGGCAGCAGCGGGATGCCGCTCGTGCAGCAGCGTCGACAGCGTGCGCGCGAAGCGCGCCAGCGCGACCTTCTTCAGCAGCTTGCCGAAGTACGGAATGCGCAGCACGCAGCGGTCGAAGCGCAGCCGCCCGGCCGGCGTGCGCGCGTATGCGCGAGCCGCGATCGCCGCGACCACGAGCGACAGCACGACAAGATCAGCCACCAGTAGTTCGGCAGAAAGCCGCTGATCGCGAGCAGCACACGCGTGACAGCGGCGAGATCTGGCGTGCGTCTCCTCGAAGATCCGCGTCACCTTCGGCACGACGTACGAGAGCAGGAAGAAGAGGATGCCGCTGCCGACGAGCACCATGAGGATCGGATAGGTGAGCGCCGATGCGCACCTTGCGCGCGCAGCCGCGCCGTCGTCTCGGTGTAGTCGGCCAGGCGCATCAGCACGACGTCGAGCGCGCCGCTCGCCTCGCCGGCGCGCACCATGTTGACGTAGAGATCGTTGAAGACTGCGGGATGCGCCTTCGAGCGCGTCGGCGAGCGATGCCGCCTTCGACGACCCGCTCGCGCACCTGCGACGAGGATGCGCTTCAGCCGCTCGGCCTCGACCTGCTCGATCAGCGCCGCAGAGGCACTCGACCAGCGGCAGGCCGGCACCGACACAGCGTCGACGAGCTGGCGCGTCATGAGCGCGAGGTCCTGCGGCGCTGATGCGCTCGAACGAGGCGGCTCAGCCGACCTCGAAGGCGCGCTGGCCGCGGCTCTCGTCTCGCGCGTCTCGGTCAGACGTCGGTCGGAAAGACTCCCGAGCGGCGCAGCTTCAGTCGCGCGCGCTCTCGGCGCTGTCGGCGTCGATGATGCCGCTGACGTTGCGCCCGTCTCGGTTCAGCCCTTGTACGCGTAGACCGGCATGACGCCGCCTTCGACGCATGCGCCGTCGGAAATTCAGCCCGCGCGCGTCGCTCAGACGAGATCTTCCTGCGTGACGCGCAGGACCTCCTCGATGGTCGTGAGCCCCTCGCAGCACCTTGTCGGCGCCGTCCTCGCGCAGCGTCGTTCATGCCGCGCGGCGTCGCCGCGCGGCGGATCGTGGCGGCGTCGGCGCTCTTCATGATCAAGCTGCGCACCTCGTCGTCGACGACCAGCAGCTCGTGGATGCCGGTGCGGCCGCGGTAGCCGGTCTGCTTGCACTCCGCGCAGCCCGGGCCCGGCCTGGTAGACGGTGCTGGCCCGCCGAGGCGTTCGGCGGTGAGGCCGAGCTCGGCGAGCTCCTCGGCGGTGGGCGTAGCTCGCTGCGCGACAGGCCGGGCAGACGCGGCGCACCAGGCGCTGCGCCATCACGGCGATCACCGAGGACGACGACCAGGAACGGCTCGATGCCCATGTCGACCAGGCGGGTGACGGCGCCGCACGAGTCGTTGGTGTGCAGGGTCGAGAACACCAGGTGGCCGGTGAGCGCCGCCTGGATGGCGATCTCCGCCGTCTCGGCGTCGCGGATCTCGCCGACCATGATGACGTCGGGGTCCTGGCGCAGGATCGAGCGCAGGCCGCTGGCGAAGGTCAGCTCGATCTTCGGGTTGACCTGGATCTGGCCGACGCCGTGCGAGCTGGTACTCGATCGGATCCTCGATGGTGATGATGTTCTTGTCGGTCGTGTTGATCTTCGACAGCGCCGGCGTAGAGCGTCGTCGTCTTGCCGCTGCCGGTCGGGCCGGTGACCAGGATGATGCCGTGGCGTCTGGTGGATCAGCCGGTCGACGATCTCCAGCTTCTGGCCCGTCGAGGCCGAGCTCGTCGAGCGTGCAGGATGCGTGGCGGAGCGGTCGAGCAGACGCATGACGACGCGCTCGCCGTAGGCCGTCGGCACGGTCGAGACGCGGATGTCGACGTCCTTGCCGGCGAGCTTGATGCGGATGCGGCCGTCCTGCGGCAGGCGCTTCTCGGCGATGTTGAGGCCGGCCATGATCTTGACGCGCGAGATGATGACCGGCTGGAAGCGCTTCGGCGGCGAGATGATGTCGTAGAGGATGCCGTCGATGCGGAAGCGCACCGTCAGGTCGCGCTCGAACGGCTCGATGTGGATGTCGCTGGCGCGGTCCTTGACGGCCTGGAAGAGCAGCGAGTTGACCAGGCGGATGATCGGCGCCTCGTCGTCGGCGTCGAGCAGGTCCGCGGCTCTTCGAGCTCGGTGGCCAATCAGATCGAGGCGCTCCTCGTCGAGGCCCGTCCATCAGCTCCGAGGCGGATGCCCGAGGCGAGGTCGTAGACGCGGTTGATGGCGTCGACGATCGACCGGCGCCGGGCGCGACGACGACGCGGATCGGCTTGCGCAGCAGCAGGCGCACGTCGTCGATCGGACCGGTCGACGCTCGGATCGGCCGTGGCCACGGCACCACTTCGCCGTCGGAGCGCACCGGCAGCAGCTGGTAGCGCTTGGCGAAGTTGATCGGCAGGAGGGAGATCAGCTCGGCGGCACGGCCTCCTGGGGCAGCGTGCCGACGAACGGCAGCCCGAAGTGGCGCGCCTGGATCTCGCCCCACGGTCCGCCGTCGATCGCGCCCATCTCCTGCAGCACGTCGCCGAGGCCCTTGCCGTCGCGCTGGCGCTCGCGTGCGCGATCGAGAATCTCCGTGGCGATGCCCGCGTCCCGGACGAGGCTCGCTTCGAGGCCGTTCATCGCGGCCGATTGTACCGACAAGGCGCCGGAGCGGAAAGCCGATGGCCGCTTGCGAGAATCAGGGCACTCGCTTCCAGGGCGTGGCGCCGGCGATCATCGACCGCAGCAGATCGGCCGAGATCGGCCGCCAGCGCACCACGGCGCCTCCCCCGTCGAGCGGCCGGCTTTCGGGATAGACCGAGAGTGCCGTCGCCGCGTCGGGGAACACCTCGAGCGCCTTGTACTTCGCCTCGTAGGCGGGCGTGACGTATTCGTAGGTGTTTCCCTTGACGAAGAAGTCTCCGGCCGCGGTGGGCGTGTAAACCATCAGGAAGCCGTTGGTCGCCTGCAGCTCGGGAGGCGCGCTGCCCTTCTCGAAGAGCGCCAGCAGGACCGCGAAGTGGTGGTCGGTCGTCGGGATGCCGAGCGCGCTCGGTGAGCTCGGCACGATGGGAGCCGGCGGCGTTGGCGGCGGTGCGAGCGACCGCGGCTGAATGGCGGCCTGCGGCGCCGGTGCGGGCGTCGGCACGGGAGCCACGGAGAACGGCGCCGGCTGCGGAGGCATGGGCAGGGGGGCTTGTTCCCCCGTCACGGGCGCGGCGGTTGCCTGTTGCCACGACGGCGCGTCGAGCTGCTCCCTGCGCCGCGGCCCCGTCCTCTGCTGCTGCAGGTAACGCCGGAAGCGGTCACGTTGATCGACCGAGAGGTCGTGCAGCTCGTCCTCGTCGCGGACTACGTGCGGGGTGAGGAAGATCAGCAGATTGATCTTGTCCTTGTTGTCGTTGTTGAACTTGAAGAGGTTGCCGAGCACCGGGATGTCGCCGATGTACGGCAGTTTGCTGACGGCGTTCGTGGTGGCGTCGGAGATCAGGCCGCCGAGTACCACGGTCTGACCGTTGCGCGCGACGATCGTGGTCGACGCCGAACGCACGGTGGTCGTCGGACCGGCGATGTTGGGGTCGACGGGCGGGTTCGGCACGACCGCGGAGACTTCCTCGTAGAGATCGAGTCGCACCACGTCGCCTTGCGAGATTTGCGGCGTCAGCCGCAAGGTGATGCCGACGTCCTGGCGCTCGACCGTGGCGAAAGTGTTCGAGAGGTTCGTCTGGTCTGTCGCACGGCTGGCGATGAACGGGATGTTCTGGCCGACCAAAATCTCGGCTTCCTGGTTGTCGGACGTGAGGATGTTCGGCGCCGAAAGGATGTTGACGTCGGTATCCGACTCGAGCGCCGTGAACAGCGCCACCTGAGCCGGCACCACGGTTCCGTCCGGGAGCGTGATCGTCTGGTTGCTGACCGCGGCCATCACCAGGCCCGAGATCGACCCCGGCGCCGTCAGTGTCGGGTTTAGGTTCTTCAGGTTCAGCCGCGCGAGCCCGAGCGCGTCGTTCCCGAGCGACGTACCCCCCTGGTACTCGAATCCCAGCTCCTTCGATTTTTGGAGAGCGATCTCGAGGATGATGGCTTCGACGAAGACCTGCCGGCGCGGGATGTCGAGTTGCTGGATCACTCGCTTCAGCACGTCGTAGTCTTGCGGGCCGGCGCTGATGAGGAGCGAATTGGTGTACGGGTCGGCGGTCACCCGCACCTCGCCGACGAATTCGCCGCCGCTGCCGGTGGCCGACGTTACCCCGGGCGTCTGTCCCTGTGTCCCGCCCGGGCCCACCGCCCCGCCGAGTGGCCGGTTGAAGCTGCTCCCCGGGGTGCCGAGCGAGGACGAGGAGCGCGAAAAGATCGACTGACGCTCCTGCTGCTGCTGGCGAGTGGAGCGGCGGCTGCTCGTCGCGCTCCCCGGTCCGTACCCACCAACCCGCCCGCCCCCGCCAGCCCCCCCGCTGATCAGCTCGGAAAGCACCTCGACCATCTCGGACGCGTTGGCGTACTGGAGCTTGTACACTTGGATCCTCGACACGCCTTCGAGCTTCTTGTCGAGATCTTTGGCGAGCGAGCGGATCATGCGCATCTGCGCGGGATTGGCGAGCACGATCACGGAGTTGGTCCGCTCATCCGCGAGGATCTTGAAGCTCGGCGCGCTGCCGGTTGCGGGGGCCGGCTGCGCCGGCCTTCCAGGGGGCTGCCCGGGGACGCTCTTCGGGCCGCCGCGCTCGACCTGGGCGTCGAGCACTTGCTGCAGCGTCTGCGCGACGGTGGTCGCGTAGGCGTTCTCGAGCCGGATGATCTCGATGCCTCGCTCAGGCAGCTCGATGTCGAGCTCTGAGATGATCGCGAGCAGCCGCTCGATGTTCGACGACGTATCGATCAGCACGAGCGTATTGGCCGGGTCGTACGCGCTGACGAGGCCGTCTTTGGAGACCATCGGCTGGAGGATCGGCACCAGCGAGCTCGCGTCGATGAAAGCGAGCGGCACCAGCTGGGTGACGAACTGATCTCCCGAGGGCGTCTTCGTCGAGAGCGGCGCGCCCGACTCACGCGCTTCGCGCACGGGCACGATCTTGGTAACGGGCCCGGCGGGCAGCGTCGTGAAGCCCTTCACTTCGAGGATCGATTGGAAGACCCGGTAGGCTTCCTCGATCGAGATCTTGGTCGGCGAGATGACGGTGACCTTACCGCGCACCTTCTCGTCGAGGATGAAGTTCTTGCCGGTGATCTCGCTGATGAACTTGACCAGCACGCCGATCTCGACGTCCTGAAAGTCCATGGTGATGAGTTGCTTCTCGGAGGGCTTCCGCAATGCGGCGTTCGGTGTCGGCCGTGCGGGTGCCGTAGCGGGGGGATCCGCAGGCGCCGTCACGGCGGGAGGATAGGCAGGGTATGCCACGGGGTCTGGGATGGGGGGATCCGCCGTTATAGTGGCGGCATCGGCGGGCGCCGCAACGGGGAGAGGGTCCATCCCCGGCTCCTGAGCCCCTGCGACGGCTGCCCACAGGCTTACGAGCGCCCCGAGCACGAGAGCGATGGAGCGTGGTCTCACCGGATCTCGTATGTCAGCGTGGTCGGTTGGCGGTTCCGGTTCACGTCGACCGTGATGCGGCCTTCGGAGCGCAACTCTTGGATGAGCGACATCGCCCGGGCGGGATCGGTCAGCTCGTTGCCGTTGATGCGGCTGACGACGTCGCCGTTCTTGAGGCCGAGCTTTTCGAAGACGGAGTCCTGCTTGATCGCAAAGAGTCGGAAGCCGGCCGCTTTGCCGTCCTGGAAATGGGGGACGGCTCGCATCTGCGTGAAGACCTGGTTCAAGTTATCCATCGCCTTGTCGATCTCGCTGCGGTCGATGACGAAGTCGGTATCGCTCCGTTGCTGCACGCCGCCCGCACTGGCGACGGACGGCGCCGCCGGTTGATGCGGTTGTCCCGATGGCTCGACGATGCGCAGCACCTCTTCGCCCGCCACCCCCTTCAACATTACCCGGTCCCATTCGACGCGCGTCAGGGTGCGGTCCTGCAGCTTGTCGCCGACGCGGTAGAGCTGTTGCGTCTTGTTCGCGTCGTCTTCGATGATGGCGAACGAATCCATCCCGGCTCCCGGCGCAGTTCCGAGGAGCTTGGCTCGCAACTCCGCAGCCTGCCCTTGCCCTTCGGGCTCGGCGCGAGGCGGATTGAAGAAGTCCCGCGCGGTGATCGGCTGGTAGTAGGCCAGCGAATGCTTCGCGGCCGGCACGACGCTCGTCGAGGCGCTCGCCTGCAGCTTCGGAGCGTCACGAAAACGCCCCGCGAGCACGGCGTTGACGGTGCTCGCGGACAGCAATGCGGCGACCGCCAACAGCCCCAGCTGGCTCGCGGTGAGCAACGTGCGGAGCGAGATCATAGGGGCTCGCCGTGGGTCTCGACGAAGTCTCGCCCTATAGAAGAATCGATCCGGGCTTGCAAGCAAAGTGACGTGCGATCGCTCGGTTGTGCGTGCGAAGACGGCGTCGGGCGGGAGCAAATAGTCGCATTGCGGGTTCAACGTGCGCGGTGTAGGATCGAGCAATTATCGCCCCCCGGAGGTAGAGATGGGATGTCCTTTCTGAAGCCAAGGCGACGCCTCCTACTGCCGATCGCCTTGCTTGCCGCCCTCTGGCTCGCCGCCGGAGGCGCCGAGACCGTCCAAGCGGTCGCTCGCGAGACCTACGAGAACCTCGAGATCTTCACCAACATCCTCGCGATCGTCCAGAAGAACTACGTCGACGAGGTGTCCGACCAAGCAGCTGATCGAGGGCGCGATCAACGGCATGCTCACCTCGCTCGATCCGCACAGCGCCTACCTCACGCCGGAGCTCTACAAGGAGCTGCAGGTCGACACGCAAGGGCAGCTTCGGCGGCCTCGGCATCGAGATCACGAACCGCAACGGCATGCTCACCGTCGTCGCGCCGATCGAGGACACGCCGGCGTACCGCGCCGGCATCAAGGCCGGGCGATCAGATCCTCAAGATCGACGGCGAGTTCACCAAGGACATGACGCTGGTCGAGGCCGTGAAGAAGATGCGCGGCCCGAAGGACACCAAGGTCACGCTCACGCTCAAGCGCGAGGGCGCTCGCCGAGCTGTTCGACGTCGTCGCTCACGCGCGAGGTCATCAAGATCCAGAGCGTCAAGTCGCGAAGTCCTCGACAAGGGCTACGGCTACCTGCGCGTCACGCAGTTCCAGGAGCGCACCGACGACGACCTCGAGAAGGCGCGTCGCAAGCTCTCGAACAAGGACGCCGGCAAGCTCGAAGGCCTCGTGCTCGACCTGCGCAACAATCCGGGCGGGCTGCTCACCCAGGCGGTGCAAGTCTCCGACGTGTTCCTCGACTCCGGCCTGATCGTCTACACCGACGGCCGTCTCGAGAATCAGAAGCAGAAGTACTTCGCGCACAAGCGCCAGCACCTACGTCGACTTCCCGATGGTCGTGCTCGTCAACGGCGGCAGCGCGAGCGCCTCGGAGATCGTCGCGGGCGCGCTGCAGGACCACAAGCGCGCGCTCGTCCTCGGCACGCAGACGTTCGGCAAGGGCTCCGTGCAGACCATCCTGCCGCTCGACGACAACTCGGCGCTGCGCCTCACGACGGCGCGCTACTACACGCCGAGCGGCCGCTCGATCCAGGCGACGGGCATCGCGCCCGACATCGTCATGGCCAACGACGTGGCCTCGCGAAGCCGACCGGCGCGCAGGGCGAGAGCGGCGACTTCCTGCGCGAGGCGAACCTGCGCGCCACTTCAGCACCGGCAACGGGCGACGTCGGCCGCAGCCGAGCAAACCGGACAAGCCGAGCGAGATCCAAGCGCCGGCCGCGCCGGGGCCCGGCTCCAAGGCCCCTGCCGCCGAGCCCGCCGCGGGCGCGACGGTCGCGACGTCCGCGAAGGCGAGCTCGGCCGGATCCGCAGCTCGACCGCGCCCTCGAGCTGCTGAAGAGCTGGCAGGTCTTCAAGGCGCTGACGAACCAGTCGAACACTGAAACCGGGTGAGCGCCTCGGTCCGCTCGGTGCCCCCGCGCCGCGCGTCCTCACGGTCACGGAGCTGGCGCGGCTGATCCAGGAGACGCTCGAGGGAGAGCTCGGTCGGCGTCTGGGTGGCCGGCGAGATCTCCAATCTGCGCGCCGCCCCGTCCGGCCACTTCTACTTCACGCTGAAGGACGACGAAGCCAGCTCGCGGCCGTGATGTTCCGCAGCGCCGGCGCAGGCGCTGCCGTTTCGCCCCGCGACGGCATGAGGTGGTGGCGCGGCGGGCGCATCCGCCTCTACGCGGCGCGCGGCACCCTCCAGCTCTACGTCGACGCGCTGGAGCCGCGCGGCCTCGGCGCGCTCCGGCTCGCGCTTCGAGCAGCTGAAGACGAGGCTCGAGGCCGAGGGGCTGCTTCGGCGCCGGAGCGCAAGCGGCCGCTGCCGGCCTGCCGCGCTGCGTCGGCATCGTGACCGCGCTCGGCGGCGCCGCGATCCACGACATGCTCGCGACGCTGCGGCCGCGTCTGCCGTCGGCGCGTGTCGTTCGTCCGCCGTGCGCGTGCAGGGGACGGGCGCCGCGCGCGAGATCGCCGACGCCATCCGCGAGCTGTGCACGGTCCGCGAGGTCGACGTGCTGATCGTCGGCCGCGGTGGCGGATCGCTCGAGGACCTCTGGGCGTTCAACGAGGAGGTGGTGGCGCGCGCCATCGCCGCGTCGCGCGTTCCGGTCGTGTCGGCGGTCGGCCACGAGATCGACTTCACGATCGCCGACTTCGTCGCCGACGCCCGCGCGGCGACGCCGACGGCCGCCGCCGCGCTCGTCGTGCCGCGCCGAGTCGATCTCGAGCGCACGCTCGAAGGCCAACGCTATGCGCTCGGCCTCGCCATGCGCCGCGGGCTCGAGGCCCATCGCCGTCATCTTCGATCCCTTCACGCGCGCTTGCGCGATCCGCGCCGCGAGGTTCGCTCGGCCCGCGCCGAAGCGGTCGACATCGAGCTGCGGCTACGCCGCGCCGCGCGCCGTACGCTCGCGGCCGCGAGGGAGTCGCTGATGGCCGTCGAGGAGCGCATGTGGTTCGCGTCGCCGATCCGGCACGTGCAAGGCGAGCGCGCGCGAATCGCGGACGCGGTGCCTCGCCTGTCGGCGTCGATTCGCCACCGGCGCGAGATCGCCGGCGAGCGTGTGGCTCGGCTCTCCGCTTCGCTCTCCAGCCTCTCGCCGCTCGCGGTGCTCGAGCGGGGCTATGCGGTGGTGTGGAAGGAAGGCGCCGAGCGGCCGCTGCGAGCGGCGACCGAGGCATCGGTCGGAGATCGGACTTCGCATCCGGCTGGCGCGGGGGCGCTTGTGGGCCCGCGTCGAGCGGAACGAGGAGGGTGATGCGTGAACGACTGGCCGCGACTGCCGCCGGACTGACGCTCGTCGTCGCGTCCGCTCCGGCCGGTGCGCACTCGCTACGAGTGGAGCCCGCGAGCGTCGCGGTCGGCGGCCTCGCGGTGGTGCGCAGTGACACGCCGCCGTCCCACGGCACGTTCGACGGATTGCGCCTGCGCTTCTTCACCGTCGACGGAGAGTCACTGGCGCTAGTCGGCGTCGACCTCGGCCGGCCCCCGGGTCGCTATCCGATCGAGATCGAGGCCCGCGACGGCACGCGGCTGCGCGCCGCCCTCGAGGTGGTGCCTCGAGAATTTCCGGAGGAGCGGCTGACGGTGCCGAAGTCGTACGTCGAGCCGGATCGGGCCACCCTCGCTCGTATCGAGCGCGAGCAGCGCTTGCTCGCAGCCCTGTGGCAGAAGACCGCCGCGGAACCCTATTGGCGCGGCTCGTTCCTGCTGCCCGCCGACGGCTCGCCGGGCTCAGCGTTCGGCCTGCGTCGCTTCTTCAACGGCGAACCGCGTAGTCCGCATGCGGGCATCGACTTCCGCGCGCCCGAGGGAGCACCGGTGCGCGCCTCGAACCGCGGCCGCGTGGTGCTCGCCAGCGCTCTGTTCTTCACCGGCAACACCCTGGTGATCGACCACGGGTGCGGACTGTTCACACTCTACGTTCATCTCTCCGAGCTCGCCGTCCAGCGGGGCGCGTGGGTGGATCGGGGGCAGGAAATCGGTAAGGTAGGGATGACCGGCCGCGCCACGGGTCCGCACCTCCACTTCGCCGTGCGGGTCGGGGATGCTCGCATCGATCCCGCGGCCTTGTTGTCGCGTGACCCGGGAGCGGCGCCAGGAGGGGAATCATGAAGTTCGAAGAGCGTCTCGGGGATCTCGAGGGCATCGTCGAGAAGCTGCGAGGGGGCCGAGTTGCCCCTCGAGGAAGCGCTCGCACTGTTCGAGAAAGGGTATCGGGCTGGTGCGGGCGTTGTCGGCGCAGCTCGACGAGATCGAGAAGCGGCTCGAAGTGCTGACGCGCAACGCCGCGGGTGAGTCCGAGCTGCGGGCCATGGAGGACCCGAAGCGTGGCGATTGAGGAATATCTTCGTCGACGCGCCGCGGAGGTCGACGCGGCGCTCGCCGGGTGGGTGCGTGACAACGAGCCAGGGTCGAGCCGAAGCTCCTCGAGGCCATGGAGTACAGCTTGATGTCGCCGGGCAAGCGCATCCGTCCGGTGCTCGTGCTCGCCGCCGCGGAGGCCGTGGGCGTGGAACCTACGCCCGTTCTTGCCCTTCGCGTGCGCCGTGGAGATGGTGCACGCGTACTCCTTGATCCACGACGATCTGCCGGCGATGGACGACGACGACATGCGCCGCGGCCGGCCGACGAATCACAAGGTATTCGGTGAGGCGATGGCGATCTTGGCCGGGCGACGGCCTGCTCACCGAAGCCTTCGTGCTCGTGAGCGACGGCTCGAGCGCCGTGCCGGCAGAGCGCCGCCTCGCCGCCACGGCGGAGCTCGCGGTCGCAGCGGGCGCGGCGGGAATGGTCGGCGGTCAGGCCGCCGACATTCTTGCCGAAGGGGCCGCCGTTCGACTGGCCGACGTGGAGTCGATCCACCGGCGAAAGACGGGCGCGCTGCTTCGCGCCTCGGTACGCATTGGCGGGCTCGTCTGCGGCGCCGACCCGCCGACGCTCGAGGGTCTCTCGCGCTACGGCGAAGCGATCGGCCTGGCGTTCCAGGTCGCCGACGACGTGCTCGACGAGACCGCCGACACGGAGACCACGGGCAAGACGGTCCAGCGAGACCGCGCGCTCGGCAAGGCTACCGTCCCCGCCGTGCTCGGCGTCGCCCGTGCCCGCGAGCTGCTCGGCGAGCTGCTCGAGCGCGCCGTCGGCGCCATCGGCGAGCTCGGGACTTCAGCGGACCCGCTACGCGAGATCGCCCGACGGATCGTCGGGCGTGCGCTGTAGCCGACTGGTTCCGTGGCGTCGAAAGGCCGGCTCGACGTATTGCTCGTCTCTCGCGGGCTCGCGAAGTCTCGCGCGGAAGCGCAACGGCTCATTCTCGCCGGCGCTGTCCGCATCCGGGATCAGGTCGCGCACAAGGCCTCCGAAACCGTGGCGCCCGACGCACATCGTCGCCGTCAGCGAGCGGCCGCGCTTCGTCAGCCGCGGCGGCGACAAGCTCGCGGGTGCGCTCGATGCCCTCGGCCTGGACGTCCGCGGCCGAACCGCCGTCGACGTCGGCGCCTCGACGGGCGGATTCACGGACTGTTTGCTGTCGCGAGGCGTCGCGCGGGTGTATGCCATCGACGTCGGCTACGGCCAGCTCGATTGGCGGCTGCGACAGGACGGCCGGGTCGTGGTCATCGAACGGCGGAACATTCGCGCGCTGCCCGCCTCCGCGATCCCCGAAGCGGTCGGGCTGGCGGTCGTGGACGTGTCGTTCATCTCGCTCGCGCTGGTGCTGCCGACGGTGTCGCGGCTGCTGCGCACCAACCGCCGACCTGGTGGCGCTCGTCAAGCCGCAGTTCGAGGTGGGCAAGGGAAAGGTGGGCAAGGGCGGAGTGGTGCGCGACCCGGTGCAGCATCGGCAGGCGATCGACGCCGTGCGCGCCGTGGCCGGTCGGCTGCGCCTCGCCGAGCGCGGCTTGGTGGAATCGCCGCTGCGAGGCCCGCGTGGCAATCGCGAGTTCTTTCTCCATTGGGTCGTGGCCGGTTGACAGCCCGGCCGCGAGGATCAACCTTGACGGAGCCATGAGCGCTCGCCACGATCGTCTCGCCGGAATGCTGGCGGCCAAGCGGTCCGAGATCTTCGTCGCCTTGCGGCGCGAGCTCGGCGAGCGGCTCGGAGAAGACGCGCTCGACGTCTCGAGACGAGAAGATCGAGATCGGCGACCGCTCGGTCTCGGTGCTCGGGCAGGACGTCGAGCTCGAGCGCCTGGAGATGAAGCGCCGCGAGCTCCGCCGCATCGATGATGCCCTCGGGCGGCTCGACCAAGGCGCCTACGGGTTGTGCGAGGACTGCGACGCGGACATCGCCGAGGAGCGCCTCGCGATCCTGCCGTTCGCCACCCGCTGCGTCGACTGTGAGCGGCGGCGCGAGCTGGAGGAGCGGCGGGTGGAGGCGACCGGTAGAGGATTTCGCTCGGGGTTTCGCGACGTCCGCGAAGGCGCGGACAACGGCGACGAAACCGAGGAATGACGCCCGGCGCTCGGTGCGGTTGAATTCCGGCGACGGGTGGTTACCTTGGCGGCGAGTGGCGTTAGACGGTCTAGCTACTTCGGGTACACCATCCGGACTTTGCCGGCGCCGATTTCTCGCAGACTGGTGACGATGTCCTTATTGTCGGTTTCGACGAGAGGCCGAGCCCCCTTCAAAAGCTGTTTGGCGCGCTTCGACGCGAGGAGCACGAGCTCGAAGCGGTTGGGTATCTTCTCCAGGCAGTCCTCGACGGTGATGCGTGCCATTGGCGTCTCCCGTTCTCGCCAGTTCTATCGGGGCGGGTCGGGCCGCGCAAGCATGGGTGGATCCTGACGATGGCGACTCGCAAGGACCTCTACGAGGTACTCGGCGTGAAGAGTGGCGCCACCGCGGATGACATCAAGAAGGCCTACCGCAAGCTCGCCCGCAAGCATCATCCCGACGTCAACCCGGGCAACAAGCAGTCCGAGGAGCGGTTCAAGGAGATTTCCTTCGCCTACGACGTGCTATCCGACCCGGCGAAGCGCAAGACGTACGACGAGTTCGGCTTCGATGGGCTGCAGAGCGGCTTCGACCCCGAGAAGGCCCGTCAGTATCGCGAATGGCAATCGCACGCGGGCGGGCGCCCGGGATCGGGCTTCGGGAAGTACTCGAGCGTCGAGGACGTCTTCAGCGATCTCGGCGATCTCTTCGGCGGGGGGGTGGGGCGGCGTGGCTTCCGCGACGCAGGCCGGGGTGCGGACCTCGAGTCTCCGCTGGAGCTCGATCTGCTCGACGCCATTCGTGGCGTGAGCCAGACGATCTCACTCCGCAAGCCGGTGCCGTGTCCCGAGTGCAAAGGCGCCGGCGGCCAAGGAGCGCGGCCGTGCCCGCAGTGCGAAGGCCGGGGTCACGTCCGCGTGGGTGGAGGTCCGATCCCGTTTGGTCGCACCTGTCCGGGATGCGCCGGGACCGGCCAGGTCTACACGAAGGAATGCCCGACTTGTCACGGCGCCGGTCAATCCGAAGAGGTCGACCGCTTGAACGTCAAGATTCCCGCAGGCGTCGACGAAGGATCGAAGATCCGTTTGGCGGGAAAGGGCGAGCCGGGTCGCAACGGAGGACCGCCGGGAGACCTTTTCATTCACGTTCATCTTCGGCCGCACCCGTTTCTCGAACGGCGTGGCTCCGACCTCTACCTCGATCTTCCCGTGACGGTCGGCGAAGCGACGCTCGGCGCCTCGGTCACAGTACCGACGCCCGCCGGAGACGTGAGCTTGCGCATTCCCGCCGGGAGCCAGAGCGGCCAGCGTCTTCGCCTGCGGGGCCGCGGCGTCAAGGATGCGAAAAACAACGTGACAGGCGATCTCTACGTTCGGCTTCTCGTACAGGTGCCGCGCGATGGCGGCGACCAGACGCGCCGCGCCGTCGAAGCGCTCGAGCAGCTCTACGGTGAGAGTCCGCGGAAGAATCTCAAGCTATGAAATACGTCCGCCTGAGCGAAATCGCCGCGCAATACGGAATCGATCGCAACGCGCTTGAGGGGCTCGCTCGCGAGGAGCTCATCGAGATCAAATACACGCTCGACGAGGAGCCGGTGGTCTCGAACGACGACATCGACAAGGCACGGCTGGCCATGATGCTCATGAACGAGCTGGAAGTGAATCTCGCCGGAGCCGAGGTGATCGTGCACATGCGCGAGGAGATGCTGGCGATGCAGCGCCAGTTCGGCAAGATCCTGGAAACGCTGATCGAAGAGATTCGCCGCGCCGCCGGGCGTTGAGCCGCACGGGGAATTGCCCTACCTTCGGTGGCTGACGCCGCGCCGGAGGGATATGGCGGACGCACCGGAAAGACCCGACCTCGACGAGGGCGAAGAAGCGCTCGATCCGGACGAGATCGATGCCGCGCCGGAGCGGCGCCTCGGCTGCCGAGAAGGAGGAGCCGAAGCAGCAGACGGCGCTCGTCCCCCAGGACTCGCTCGGCCGCTACCTCGCGGAGATTCGACGTTATCCGCTGCTCACCCGGGAGGAGGAGCATCGCCTCGCCGTCGAATACAAGGAGTACGGCGATCTCAAGGCCGCCTATCGCCTGGTGACCGGGAACCTGCGGCTCGTGGTGATGATCGCGCGTCGATACGAGAGCGCGTTCCGCAACCTCTTCGACCTCATCCAGGAAGGCAACATCGGGCTCATGGAGGCCGTCAAGAAGTTCGATCCCTATCGCGGCATTCGCTTCCCGAGCTACGCGGTGTGGTGGATCCGCGCCTACATCATTCGTTACCTGATGAACAACTTCCGCATGGTGAAGGTCGGCACCACACAAGCCCAGCGCCGTCTGTTCTTCAACCTGCAGAAGGAGAAGCAGAAGCTCGAAGCCGAGGGATTCGAGATCACTCCCAAGCTCATCGCCCGGCGGCTCGAAGTGAAGCCGAGCGAAGTCATCGAGATGGAGCAGCGTATGAACGCGCGCGACGTCTCCGTCGACACGCCGATCACGGCGGGCGAAGAGGGCACCATGCTCGACTTCCTGCCGAGCGCGCAAACGACCGAGGATGCCGTCGCCGACGCCCAGTACCAACGCGCCGTGTCGGAGCGCATGCGCGAGTTCGGCAAGACGCTGTCCGGCAAGGACCAAACGATCTTCGAGCAGCGGCTCCTCACCGAGGAGCCGAAGACGCTCCAGGAGATAGGCGAGATCTATGGCATCAGCCGCGAGCGGGTCCGACAAATCGAAGAGCGGCTGAAGCGCCGGCTACGCGACTTCCTGGTCGCCGACATGAAGGACGTGCAGGCGTCGCGGTGACGCCTCTCGGGTCGAGCGAGAAAGTATTGCGATCCATCAGCCCTGAAAACGAAGCCCGCGTGTGAACCATGGCGATCAAGGGGTACGACGGTCCCGTCATCATCATTCAGGGCGGTCGCAGGGTGAAGGCGATCTGCATGATCATGCTTTCTCCCGATTCCTGGCGCGGCACGTTCCGTAGCGCGATCCCGCCTCTCGGACCCGACGTGCACTACGCGAAGGACATCGAGCTGCCGGACGGTCGCACCGCCAAGATCCTCTTCACGGAGGTCGAGAAGGACCGTCGAAGCGGCCGCTTCCGCGGCTTTGGTCCGCCGCCCATCTAGGCGAAGCCTCAGCGCCGCTCCGTCGGAGCGTGCGTAGGCGCATGATCATCCCCTCGGCGTGCAACTTTGCTTTTTGCTTCCGGGAGTTCAAGATCGGAGATTCGATGAAGGTCGTGCTCGCAGGCTTTCCCCGTGTCGGCAAGACGACCGTGTTCCACTCGCTGACCGGCCTCGCCGATTCGACGGCGTCCCGTGGAACGGCGGCGCGGGGCATCATCCGCGTGCCCGACACGCGGGTAGACGAGCTTTCGAAGATCTACCGTCCGCGGAAGACCACCTACGCGAGCGTCGTCTTCGTCGACGTGCTGCCGGCGGACGCAGCGAGCCCCGACAAGGCAACCGTGCTCTCGGCACCGCTGCTGGCCGAGCTCCGCGATGCCGACGCCGTCGCCGCCGTGGTGCGCGGCTTTCCGGACGCCTATTCCGGCGCCGCCGCAGACCCGGAGAAGGAGTTCGTGCGTCTCGACGAGGAGCTCCTGCTCGCCGACCTCGCCGTGCTCGACAAGCGCCTCGAGCGGCTCGGCAAAGAAGGTAAGAAGGACCGAGAGCACGCCGTGCTCGAGCGCTTGGTGGGGGCTCTCGGCAACGGCGAGGCGCTGCGCACGCTCGAGATCCCGCCCGAAGAGGCGAGGATTCTATCAGGATATTCACTGATCTCGCGGGCGCCGTTGCTCGTCGTGCTGAACCGATCGGACGAGGAGGCGAGCATGCCGCTGCCGCCGGCACTCGTCGAGCTCGTCGAGCGCCACGGCGGCGACTGCCTGGCGATGGCGGGGCGCATCGAGCGCGAGATCGCGGAGCTGGCCCCCGAGGATCAGGCGCCCTTCCTGCGCGATGCGGGCCTCGAGCGCTCGGCGCGAGACCGCTTCGTGCAAGCGGCCTACCGCAAGCTCGACCTGGTGAGCTTCCTCACCACCGGCGAAGACGAGGTCCGCGCCTGGACGATCGCCCGCGGAACGCCGGCGCAGAAAGCCGCGGGCAAGATCCACAGCGACATCGAGAAGGGCTTCATCCGTGCCGAGGTGATCGCCTACGACGATTTCCTGCGCTACGGCGGCGAGGCGGAATGCAAGAAGGCGGGCAAGGCGCGTCTCGAAGGCAAGGAGTACAAGATCGCCGACGGAGACATCGTGCACTTCCGCTTCAACGTATGAACGGGGTCGCCCTCTCGGAGATCGTCGCGGCGCGTGCGCACATCGCGCCTCACGTGCTGCGCACGCCGCTCGCGCCGAGCCGCACGTTGAGCCGGATGACCGGCGCCGAAATTCACTTGAAGTGCGAAAACCTGCAAAAAACGGGGTCGTTCAAAGCGCGGGGCGCGCTCCATCGCATCCTCGGTCTCAGCGCCGCGGAGCGTCGTCGCGGCGTGGTCGCTGCCTCGGCGGGAAATCACGCGCAGGGAGTGGCCTATGCCGCTTCCATCGCGAGCGCCGCGGCGACCGTGGTGATGCCGACGAGCGCGGCGATCGCCAAGGTGGAGGCGACGCGCAGCTACGGGGCCGAGATCGTCCTCGCCGGGGCGGACTATGCGGCGGCTTTTCGCCATGCCGCCGAGCTTGCGAGCCGTCGCCGCGCCACACTCGTGCACGCGTTCGACGACGACCGCGTCATCGCCGGCCAAGGGACGGTCGGACTGGAGATACTCGAGGAGCTTCCCGACGTCGAGGTGATCGTCGTGCCGGTCGGTGGCGGGGGACTGGCCGCTGGAATCGCAGCGGCCGCGGCGTCCGACCCGCGGGTGCGCGTGATCGGCGTGCAGGCCGCGCTAGCCTCCACGCTGGTGCCTAGCTTGCGCGCCGGCCGACGGGTTCGCGCTACGCCGGGTGCGACGATCGCCGACGGCCTTGCCACCTCCTCGGTGGGCGCCCGGCCGTGGCGTGTCCTGCGAGGCGAGCTGCGGCGCGCGGTCACCGTCAGCGAGGCCGAGATCGCCGCCGCCGTGTTGCTGCTGCTCGAGCGCGCCAAGCTCGTCGTCGAGGGTGCGGGGGCGACGGCGCTCGCCGCGTGCCTCGGGCCGCTGCGGCGCGCGATTGCGGGCCGCCGGGTCGCGGTCGTGCTCTCCGGTGGAAACATCGACGTCAACGTGCTCGACCGCATACTCAATCTCGGCCTGGCGGAGCAGGGCCGCGTCTTTCGGTTCGCGACCGTGCTCACCGACCGTCCCGGTTCGCTCTCCGCGCTCGCCGCGGTCATCGGCGGTGCGGGAGCGAACATCAAGCACATCCAGCACGACCGCGGACGTCTCGGCGTCGGGGTTCTCGAAACGCTGGTCACCGTGGAGCTCGAGACTCGAGGGCGGGACCACGTGCCGGAGATCGTCACACGCCTCTCCGGCGCCGGCTATCGCGTGCTCTCGGACGGCGCCTGAGCGACGACGAGCCGAGGCGTCTCGATCGGCGCGCCGGGCGTCGCGCGCAACCGCTCTACGATCCGCTCGACGTCGGCACAGAAGCTTTCGAGGGCCACGCCCCGCGCGGCAGGCCGGAAGCGGCGAAGCTTCTCGTTCCCTGCGGCGAGGAGCCTCAGCGCGCCCCGGACGTTGCCGTCGGCCTGATGCTGCAAGCCGACTGCCACCTGGATGAGCCCCTGCAGCAGGCTCTTGAGATCGTCCGCGGCATCGCGCCAAGCGCGCTCCAGAAGCTCGTGCGCCTCGAAGAAGAGCCCCGCATTGAAAAGCACGGCCGCCGCGCAGAGAGACCACGATCCACCAGCGTCGAGCGCCGCGGAAGAGCCGCAGCGCGCTTGGCTCTTGGCGGTTGCCTCGACGAGGAGCCGGGCGCGCAACCGCAGCACCGGCAAGTCGCGCATCAGATCCGGCGCGAGGCACACGGCTACGCCGTTCACCGCGAAGCACTCGGTCGAGGCGAGAAGGCCCGCTTGTTCACTCGTCATTCCCTCGGCCTGCCCTGCTTCGTCCGCCCGCTTGGCGAAGGCGGCTAGGGCCTGCAATCGCGCCGGCGCCTGCGCGTCGCGCAGTGCTGCCAAACACCATTCGGCGAGCAGGTTCCGCAGGCGTCGCCTCATTTTGCAAAGCTCATCTTGCGCGTGCCCTCATCGGAATGGTAGCGATGAGAGTTTGCGGGACATCGTAAGGAACTCGCCGGCTCGGAGGGATTTCGCGGCCGTCGGGGAAGGAGACTCATGCTCACGGTCAACGCCGCTCAGATCGAGCTCATGCAGAAGATCGCACGACGGATCGACCGCAAGCTCTCGTTCCAGCTTCATCACCTCGCCGACGGTTCCATCGAGGTGAAGCTCACCCAGGGTACGCGCAAAGGGGAAACGCGCGTCAGCGGCGCCGCGCTCGAGGCCGCCCGGGACGACGTCGCGCAGTTCGAAGCCTTGCGACTGCAGGTCAAGCGCGTCTATGACCGAATGTGGGCGCCGGTGCCGCCGCCAAAGACGCCGCGCGTGGAGATCAACCGGGACATCGCCTTTGGCTTCCGCCCGGGGGGACAACGCGGCGGCCGGCCTGGAGGGGGCCCGAGGTAGCGCGATCAGCTCGAGCCCGCCGCGATCCGGCGCATCTCGGCCAGCGTCGCCGCGACGCGCATGAGGTGCATGCCGGGCGCGGATCGCGCCTGCTCGGCGGCCAAGCTCTTGGTCCAACGCTCGTCGGTTTGACCAACGTCCGCGAGCAGGTCCGGAATGTCACCCGTGCCGGCGACGAGCCGTACGAACGCCTCGCGGAGCTCGAGCGCTCCGTCCAAGTCGACGAGCTTACGGGCCTGCCAGAAATACGAATCGGGATCGGCGTGGTGGTTGTAGAAGAACGTGACGAACCGCCGATAGCGCTCGAAGGCGCGCCGATATGCTTCGTCGTAGTCGGCGAGGACCGCGGCTGCGTCGCGTCGGCCGCGCAACGCCTCCTCCAAGGCGTCGGCCGCCAGCAAGCCCGAGAGGCACGCCAGGTGGACGCCGGTCGAAAACACGGGATCGATGAAGCAGGCGGCGTCGCCGGCGAGCAGCGCCTCGCCGTGAAAGAAGCGAGAGCTCGAGTACGAGTAGTCGCGAATCAGCCGCACCGGAGCGACTTGGCGCGCGCCGCGTAGCATCTCCGCCACCGGCCGGCACCCGTCGATCAGAGCGCGATAGGTCTCCTGCAACCCCTCGGGGCGAGTCCGATCCTTCCAGCGAGCGGCGTCGACGACCGCTCCGACGCTGATGGTTCCGTCGTGGAGCGGGATATACCAGCACCATCCCTCGAGGTGGGCGGCCGACAGGATGTTGTCGCGCAGCGACCCATCCATGCGCGCGGCGTCGGCGAAATAGCTCCAGATCGCCAGGTTCTTCAAGAAGGGGTTGAACTCTCGCAAGCCGTGCCGGCGGCCGAGCAGCGCCTGCTGGCCGCTGGCGTCGACGACGTGAGACGCCTCGACGACTCGAACGCCGCCGTCCGCGGTTCGTGCCTGCACCCGGAAGGGGCCGAGGCCGGTGATCTCCTCCACCGCCGTTCCCTCCAACACCTCTGCGCCCTGGCGCGACGAATGGCGGAGCAAGATCGCGTCGAACTCGGAGCGCAGCACGTGGAACGCGTGCGGGTAGCCCCCGGGGTCTTCGCGAAACCAGAAGGTCCATGGATTCTTGCTGGAGCCCCAGAGAAACGTGCCCCCCGGTTTCTTCACGAAGCCGTGCCGTTCGATCTCATCGAGCACGCCCACGTGCGCGAGGATCGGCAGCGTCGCGGAGAGCAGCGACTCGCCGATGTGGTAGCGCGGAAATCGCTCGCGCTCGAGCACGAGCACACGACGGCCGGCCTGGGCGAGCAACGCGGAGGTCGTCGAGCCGGCGGGGCCGCCGCCTACGACCACGACGTCGTAGTCCGAATGCCGAGCCGTCATCGCGCGGAGCTTGCTCGAAGCACGGGCCTACCGGGCATTCCTCACCACACGCTCCCGGTGTGTGGACCGGGACGTCTCAGGACGCCGCTCGCTTGCGAGCCGCCAAGGCCTGCTCCGCAGTCGGCGCTTCCGCCTTCGGCTCGAGCGCGCGCTCGAGGGCTTCGTCGATGGTTTCGACGTAGATGAACGTCATCTCTCGACGAACGCTCTCGGTGAGCTCCTCGAGATCCTTGGCATTGCGCTTCGGCAGGATGACCGTGGATATGCCGGCGCGTTTCGCGGCGAGCACCTTCTCCTTGATGCCGCCGACGGGCAGTACCTTGCCGCGCAGCGTGATCTCGCCGGTCATCGCCACGTCATGTCGGACGATGCGGCCGGTGAGCAGGGAAACCAGCGCCACTGCCATCGCCACGCCCGCGGAGGGCCCGTCCTTCGGGATCGCGCCCGCCGGGACGTGCACGTGGAGGTCGCTGTTCTCGAAGAAGTCGGCGGCCAGACCGATCCTCTCGGCGTGCGAGCGGATGAAGGACAGTGCGGCCTGCACCGACTCCTTCATGACCTCGCCGAGGTGGCCGGTGAGCGTCAAGCCCTTCTTGCCGGTCATGCGCGAGGCTTCGATGAAGAGGATCTCGCCGCCGTTCGGCGTCCAGGCGAGGCCGGTGGCCACGCCCGGTTCGTGCACGCGCTCCGCCACCTCGGAGAAGAAGCGCTCCGGTCCGAGGAACTCGTGGACGCGCGCCGCATCGACCACCACGCGCTCGGTCTTCCCCTCGGTCACGCCGCGAGCCACCTTGCGGCATACCCGACCGATCTCTCGCTCGAGGTTCCTGAGGCCCGCTTCGCGCGTGTAGCTGCGGATGATCTCTTGGACGCCGTCGTCGCGGAACTCGATGTTGTCTTCTACGAGGCCGTTCTCGGTTCGATTGCTTGGGGATCAGATGGCGCCGAGCGATCTCGAGCTTCTCTTCTTCGGTGTAACCGGCGAGCTCGATCACCTCCATGCGGTCTCGCAGCGCCGGCGGCACCGGCTCGAGGTAGTTCGCGGTGGTGATGAACATGACCTTCGAAAGGTCGAACGGCACGTCGAGATAGTGATCCACGAAGGTGAAGTTCTGCTCCGGGTCGAGGACCTCGAGTAGCGCCGAGGCGGGATCGCCGCGAAAGTCCATGCCGAGCTTGTCGATCTCGTCGAGCATGAAGAGCGGATTGTTGGACTGCGCGTTGCGGATCGCTTGGATGATCCGGCCGGGCAGGGCGCCGACGTAGGTGCGACGATGGCCGCGGATCTCAGCCTCGTCGCGCACGCCGCCGAGCGAAATGCGCTGGAATTTGCGGCCGATCGCTCTTGCAATCGACCTGCCGAGAGACGTCTTGCCGGTCCCCGGGGGGCCAACGAAACAGAGGATCGGGCCCTTGGGGTCTTTTTTGAGCTGGCGTACGGCGAGATACTCGAGGATGCGATCCTTGATCTTCTCGAGATCGTAGTGATCCTCGTCGAGCACCCCGCGAGCGTGGGGGATCTCGAGGTTGTCCTCGGTCGACTTCGACCACGGCAGATTCACCAGCCACTCGAGGTAGGTGCGCACCACCGTGTGCTCCGCCGATTCGGGCGGGATGATCTTCAGACGCTCCATCTCGTTGTCGGCCGCCTTGCGAGCCTCCTCCTGCATGCCGGCGTCTTCGATCTTCTTGCGCAGCTCCTCGAGCTCCGTGGAGCGCTGGTCGCCCTCGCCGAGCTCCTTCTGGATCGCCTTCATCTGCTGGCGGAGGTAGAACTCCTTCTGATTCTTGTTCAGCTCCGTCTGCACCTGCGATTGGATCTTGTGCCCGAGCTCGAGCAGCTCGATCTCCCGGTTGAGGATCGTCGAGAGCCTCTCGAGCCGGGAACGGACGTCCGTGCTGTTCAGCAGGTCCTGCTTCTCGTCGAGCGAGATGTTGAGGTTCGAGGCGACGAGATCCGTGACCTTGCCGGGATCCTTGATGTTCATCACCACGACTTGGAGCTCGTCCGGCAGGTAGGGGATCATCGACACGAACTTGGCGAACTGATTGACCATGTTCGCCTGCACCGCCTCGAGGTCTTTGGAAGGCTGGTACTGGTCCTGAAGCAGTCGCACGCGGGCTTGGAAGTAGGGCTCGCGCTGCGTGACCTCGGCGACCTCCAGCCGCCGCAGCCCCTGCACGAGGATGCGGATGCTGCCGTCGGGGTACTTGAGCATCTTGAGGATGCGACCCGCGGTGCCGCGCGCGTGGAGGCCGCTCGGGTCCGGCGCTTCCTCCTCGGGATTCCTTTGCGCGATCAGACCGAGCATGCGCTCGCCTGCCAGGCAGTCTTCGACGAGCTTGAGCGAGCTTCCCCGTGAGATCAGCAGAGGGACGATCGCCGACGGAAAAATGACCACGCCCCGCAGCGGTAGCAACGGCAGCGCTTCGGGGACGACGATGCCGCTCACGTCCTCCTCGAAGCCGTAGAACTTCTGTTCCTTGAGCTCTTCGGCGGTGGGTTCTTTGGGATCTCGAGTGCTGGACATGACGGGCCCGAGGGAGGGGCGATCGGAGAATTCCGCTCAAAAGCTATTACACGGGTCCCGGGGTGACAAGGCCGGTTTTCGGGACGGGTGGCTCAGCCGGCCCGTGTCGCCAGGCGGCGTGCCACCGTGACGAAGCCCGTGTGCGCGACCATGCGGTGCTCGGGCCTCACCGACACTTCCCTCACGTGCCAGAAGCGCTGCAGCATCTCGAAGGTCTCGATGGCGCCGAACGCGGGATGCTCATGAAGCGCGTCGACGAGCGATTTGACCTGCAGCACGGTAGGCACGTAGCCGATCAGCGCGCCCCCGGAGAGAAGCGCGGCGGCGGCGGAGGGCAGGGCGCGCCACGGCTCGGGCACGTCGAGCACGATGCAATCGACTTCCGTCTCGTCGATCGATTCGTAGACGTCGCCGAGCTTCGCGGTCCACGTCGGCGCTTCGCCGAAGAATCGCGCGACGTTCTTGCGGGCCATCTCGATGTGGTCCTGCCGACAGTCGTAGGAGACGACTCGGCCTTCGCGTCCCACCGCCCGCAGCAACGCGATGGTCAGCGCGCCGGGGCCGACTCCGGCTTCGATCACCGTGGCGCCGGGGAACACGTCACCCCAAACGAGGATCGCCGCGGCGTCCTTCGGATAGATGACCTGGGCTTGACGCGGTAGATTCGGCACCAGATCTGCGTAACCTGGACGCAGCACCAGGAAGGCCTCGTTCGCCGAGTTCTGCACGCGCGCGCCGTCATCGAGTCCGATCAGGGCGTCGCAGGCGACGTCGCCGTCGCGCACGCGAAGTTTCGCGCCCGGACGCAGGGTCCGCAGGTAGCGGCGATGCTTGCGGTCCATGAAGACTACCGAGTCGCCGGCACCGAGCCGGCCACCGCCACGCCGCATGGAAGCGGTGTGTAGGGGAGGGGTCGCCCGATGTAAAGCCGCCACGTCGAGACGCGAGGGCTGCGACCGCCGCGCCCGTGAAGCGGCAAACGCGCTCGGGGCGCTGGTTTCGGACGCACCGGGCGGCTAGACTCCCGGCAATTATGCACCGCCTCTACGGCTACATGTGGCGCTACCGCCGGCGCTACGTGCTCGGCTTGGTGTGCCTATTCGTCACGGCTTCGGTGGCGATGGTCATCCCGTTCTTCCTGAAGCGAGCGGTGGAGGTGATCGAGCACGATCGTGAGCTTCGCGGCGTGCGGTTCTTCGTACTGCTGATCATCGGTCTGGCGATCGTCCAGGGGTGGCGCGGACGTTCTCGAGATTTCTCATCTTCAACATCGGCCGCGACATCGAGTACGACCTTCGCAACGACTTGTTCGCGCACCTCCAGACGCTCTCGGCGTCGTTCTATCAGCGCAACCAAACGGGCGATCTGATGTCGCGCTTGGTGAACGACATCGCCGCGGTGCGCATGATGATCGGGCCGGGAATCCTCAACTTCGTCAACACGCCAATCTACTACCTCTACGCGGTGGCCATCATGGTGACGATCAGCCTACCGCTGACGTTGCTGTCGCTCACGGCGTACCCGGTCGTGCTGTGGATCGTGAAACGCCTGTCGCGCACGCTCATGGAGCGCACCGTGAAGGTGCAGGAAGGGCTCGCGGCGCTCTCGGCGCGCGCTCAGGAGAATCTCTCCGCGATGACGGTCGTCAAGGCCTATGCGCTCGAGAACGCCGAGGTGGAAAGCTTCCGGAGGATGAACAACGAGTTCCAGGAGCAAGGCCTCGCCCTGGCGCGCGTGCGCGGCTTCATCGCCCCGGTGATGAAGATGGTATCGAGCGTGGGGATCCTCGTCGTCCTCTGGTTCGGAGGCTGGCTCGTGATTCGCGGCAGCCTCGGCATCGGCGCTCTGGTCGCTTTCATCGCCTACCTTCACTTGCTGGCCTGGCCGACCCTGGCGCTCGGCTGGATGCTGTCGATCCTGCAGCGAGGGCGCGCCTCGATGAAGCGTCTCGATCATATCTTCTCGGCGCAGCCCGAGATCGTCGGCGCCGGCGACGCAGGCGCTGCAGCGCCGATCGAGCGCGGGGAGATCGAGTTCGACGGCGTGAGCTTCGCCTATCCCGGCCGCAAGAGCCGGCAGGTGTTGAGCGACGTGCGGCTCGAGGTCCCGGCGGGGGCGACCGTTGCGATCGTCGGTCGAACGGGGGCAGGCAAGACCACGCTCGTCAGCTTGTTGTCTCGGCTCATCGACGCCGTGGGCGGCGTCGTACGGATCGACGGCCGCGACGTGCGCTCTCTGTCGCTCGCCACGCTGCGCCGAGCCATGGGCGTCGTGCCGCAGGATCCCTTTCTGTTCTCGACGACCATCCGCGAGAACATCGCCTACGGCCTCACCGGTAACGGAGACGTCGACGACAAGGTGCGCTGGGCGGCGCAGGTGGCCGGTCTGGAGAAGGATCTCGCGGCGCTGCCGCGCGGCCTCGAGACGATGGTCGGAGAGCGCGGTATCACCCTCTCGGGCGGACAGAAGCAGCGTGTCACCTTGGCTCGAGCGCTCGCCGTCGATCCCAAGGTGCTGATCTTCGACGACTCGCTCTCGAGCGTCGACAGCGAAACCGAACGACGGATTCTCCGGGAGCTGCGCGACGCCTTCCCCCACCGCACGCGGCTGGTGATCTCGCACCGGGCATCGACCGTGCGCGGCGCGGACCGCATCTTGGTGTTGGACGGGGGTCGCATCGTCGAGAGCGGCACCCACGAGAGCCTGCTCCGCCGCGGCGGAGTCTACGCCGAGATCTTCGAGGAGCAGATGGTCGAGGACCAGCTGGAGACGCTATGAGCGAAGGCGGCGCCGGTCCCATGGATCGCGACGAGATCACCGGCAAGGCCTACGATCTACGCCTGATGCTGCGGCTCTGGGGCTACGTACGCCCCTACCGTGGCACGTTCGGTCTGTCGCTTCTGTTCCTGCTCGTCTCCTCGGTCGCGTTGCTCACGCAACCCTACCTCCTGAAGATCGCCATCGACCGCTACATGGCGGAGAGGGATTTGGCGGGCCTCTCCGGCATGGCGATGCTGTTCATTCTGGCCGCCATCGTCGAGCTCATAGCCTTCTACGGAAACTACTATCTCACCATGTTGGTGGCGCAGCGGGCGCTGTCCGACCTGCGCGTGGACGTGTTCGCGCACCTCCAAAGGCTGCCGATCGCATATTTCGACCGCAATCCGGTCGGGCGTCTGGTGACGCGCATGACCACGGACGCCGACGTCATCAACGAGATGTTCGCCGCCGGCGCGCTGACGATCGCCATGGACGGGCTGACGCTACTCGGCATCGTGGCGATCCTCTTTCACCTCCACGTCACGCTCGCGCTGGTGACGCTCTCGCTGATGCCGCTCATGGCGTTGGCGATCAACTTCTTTCGCATCCGCGCCCGCCAGTCGTACCGCTTGATCCGCGAGCGCATCGCGCGCATCAACGCCTTTCTGCAAGAGCACATCTCCGGCATAGCGATCGTTCAGCTCTTCGTTCGTGAGGATCGTACCTTTCGCGAGTTCGATGAGTTGAACGACGCCCATCGCGAGGCAAATCACCTGTCGAACATGTACGAGGCCGCGCTCTTCTCGCTCGTCGAGGCGGTGAGCTCGATCTCGATCGCGCTGACGGTGTGGTACGCGAGCGGGCGCATCGTAGCGGGGGCGATCGCCTTCGGCACGCTGGTCGCCTTCGTGGAGTACATCCAGAAGTTCTTCGTTCCGATTCGCGATTTTTCGACGAAGTACGCGGTCATGCAGTCGGCGATGGCGGCGGCCGAGCGGGTGTTTCAGTTGCTCGATACGCCGGTGCCGGACGACGCCTCGCGCCGTCACGCGCCGGCGCAGATCGCCGGGCGCGTGGATTTCGATTCGGTGTGGTTCTCGTACAAGCGGCCGAAGGACGGGGCGATCGCCGCCGAAGACTGGGTGCTGCGCGACGTGTCGTTCTCGGTCGCGCCGGGGGAGACCGTGGCGATCGTCGGCGCCACAGGCTCGGGGAAGACGACGCTGATCAAGCTCCTCGCCGGCTTCTATGACGTGCAACGGGGAGCCGTGCGAATCGATGGCGTCGACGTCCGTGAGTGGCAGCTCGAACGGCTGCGCCGTAGCGTGGGGATCGTGCTGCAGGACGTGATGCTCTTCTCGGGAGACGTCGCCGCCAACATCACGCTCGGACGCAGCGAGATCGATCGCGCCAAGCTCGAGGCCGCGGCGCGCGCCGTGCGTGCTCACGATTTCATCACGGAGCTGCCCTCCGGTTACGCGGAGCCGGTGCGCGAGCGCGGCAACAATTTCTCGACGGGCCAGCGCCAACTGCTGTCCTTCGCGCGGGCGCTGGCCTACGACCCGGCGATCCTGGTGCTCGATGAGGCGACCTCGAGCGTCGATCCCGAGACCGAGGGATTGATTCAAGAGGCGCTCGAGACGCTGCTCGACGGGCGGACGGCGATCCTGATCGCGCACCGTCTATCGACGATCGAGCGCGCCGATCGCATCCTCGTGCTTCATCGCGGAGAGCTGCGGGAGAGCGGCACCCACGCAGAGCTGCTGGCCCGAGGCGGCATCTACGCCAAGCTCTATCGGTTGCAATTCGCAGGGCACCCCGCGCCCGAGACCGCCGCGAGCGAAGCCGTCGAGCCATGAGCCGCCACTCGCCGGCGAGCTCCGGTGCGGTCTGGGTCTTGCGTGCCATCGCGCTCGCCCTGTTGTGCGTCGGCGCCGCGGGCTGCTCGGCGGGCTACGTCGCGCGTGCGGCGTATGAGGAAGCTCGCATCCTCTGGCGCCGAGAGGACATCGAGCAGAAACTCGCCGAGCCCGAGCTGCCGCCGGCGACCAAGCGCAAGCTCGAGCTGGTGCTCGACGTGCGTCAGTACGCCGCCGAGCAGCTCGGGTTCCGCGTCGGCGGGAGCTTCCGAACGGTCTCCGTGGTGGATGGCAGCGCCGTGGTCCAGCTGCTGACGGCGGCGCGCCGTGACCGGCTGGAGCCGCGCACTTGGTGGTTTCCGATCGTCGGCCGCGTACCCTACCGCGGCTTTTTTTCCGAGCGTGCCGCGGCGGCCATGGTCGCCGACCTCGAGCGCCAGCAGTACGACACCTACGTGCGACCGGCCATCGCGTTCTCGACCCTCGGGTGGTTCGACGACCCCCTGCCGTCTCCACTGCTGAGGCACGACGAGGTCACGCTCGCGCAGGTGATCTTCCACGAGCTCTTGCACAACACGCTCTTCCTGCCCGGAGAGACGGCGTTCGACGAGTCGATGGCGACGTTCGCCGGATACCGTGCGGCGATCGAGTTCTTCTGCGCGGGCGAGCGCTCGGCGAGCGACTCCTGCCGAACAGCGAAGCAAGACTGGCAGGACACGCTGACGATTTCCCGATTCTTCGCCAAGAGCTTGGCCGCGCTCGAGGTCTTCTACGATACGAAGCCGGCGGGCCCCGTGCTCGAAGAAGGCCGCCAGCGTGCTTTCGAGGAGATCCGCGAGAACTTCCGCGTTCTGCGCCTCAGTCCGGGGCGCAACGCAGACTTCGCCGCGGGGCCGATCAACAACGCCAGCCTGCTGCAGGAGCGGATCTACCTCAAGGATCTCGAGGTCTTCGATCGTCTCTACGACCGAGCGGGGAGCTTGCGCCGCGCTGTGGAAGACATCCGCGAGGCGGTGGCGCGGGGCGGCGACCCATTCGAACGCGTGCGCGAAGCGGCGCGCGAGCTGCGCCGGGTACCGCAAAGTCAGGCTGACTTCGCGGCTACTGCTTTGGAAGCTTCGGGATCGAAGGACGGGTCGACCTTCTTGTAGTTCTCGACCCGCTCCTTCTGCAGCGAGCCGATCTCCTTGTCGAGCTTCTTCAGCGTTTCTTGGTCGCCGCGCTGCGAAGCTGCGAGCCGATCTAGGCGCATGTGCATGAGCTGGTGCGACAGCTCGCTGTCCCGTTCCTTTGGATCCTTGGTCTCGACTCTAGCCATGGGCGGTGCCGGGGCGGGCGCTGCTGCTGCAGGGGCCGCCGAAGCCGCAGGTGATGCGGGGGCCACTTCGTAGTTCGAAGACCCTTCCATCTCACGGATCGAGCGCACGGTCGAGCGATCGAGCTCGACGGCGCCGCTCGGCCGGTACACCACGAGTTTGCCGCCCTCGGAGGAGTACGACTCGCCCTTCACGTGACTCCCGCTGTTGAGCTCGACGTCGACGTAGGCGTGGCCCGCGGGAACACCGAGCATCCAGACCGCGGTGGCAACTGCGACCGTCTGCGCAATCGAGGCCGTCTTCATCCTTGGCTCCACGCGAGCACTTGCACTTTCTGCGGTAAGAGCGGCTGATTCACACCGGGAATCGAGTTGGCCAGCGCGAGCGAGGGGGTCGAGTAGCGCACTGCGGCGCTGCCGCCCACGCTGAGCGACAGGTCTGTCGTCCAGATCGCGCCGTAGACCGTGGCGTTTCCTGTGACCGTGGTGATCTGCGTGGTGCCGAGGACGATGATGAGACCGGTGAAGTCCAAACTGCCTTGGATCGTCAGTCCGCCGTTGACGACCAGGATGCCCGAGCCGCTCGCGTTGCCGTTGCCCTTGATCGTCGTGCTACCTGAATAGTAGGTGATCTGGGGCGAGTTGACCGTGCCCAGCGTGACGTTGCCGTTGACGTTTCCTCCGGACAGCGAGACAACGGGCGGGGACGGTTGGCTGAGGATCGTGCTCACGATGCTCTGTAAGCGCGTCGGTGATGGCCCAGTGCACGGACCGATGCTCGCCACCTGACCCGTCACCGGTGTGCCGGCGACGTTGTCCTGTTGCTGGTTACTGAGCGCGCCAACGACCGTGTCGGCGTCGGTCTGGGTGCGCGTGCTGATCCCGAGGGTTGAGGTCGAACCGGAGGTCGGAGTCGTCGCGCCGATCGCATAGTCGTTGCCGTCGACCGAGAAGGCGTTGCCATTGAAGTTGGCGCTGATTCCGGAGCTCGGCATGTCGATCGCTCCGCAGCTGTAGGGCTGGATCAGACCGAGGCGTTCGTTCACGGTGCGCTGCGATTGTCCTGGGGCTTGCCCGGACGACGTGATCCACATGGTCGTCGCGGTCGGGGCGGGACTGTTCAGATAGTTCACCGTGTATTGAATGTTCGAGTAACTCGGCATCGTGAGCGAGGTGCCCATGCCGAGCCCGTTCCAGCTGCTCGTGTTGGCGAATTCGGTCAGGAAGCTGATGACCCCGCCTGTGTTGTTCATCGCTTTCACGGCGTGGATGAGCCCCGACTCGGCGGCCTGCTCCGCCTGCACCCCGGTCCGGTAGTTGTTGGAAAGGGTCACACCGAAGCCCGCGCTCGAAAGCCCCGCCACGCCGAGCGTCAGAATCGCGAACAGCACGAGCAACGCGAACACCATCGACGAGCCACGCTCGCCGCCCGTCACAGACCGAGTAGTCATGTCGTTCATAGCCTCGCTAGCGCCGAAGCGCGGTTTCGCAGCGTCACCCGGCTCGAAAGGAGGGTAGTCCAAGGGGTCGTCGCGTTCGCCGCCTGGACTTGCACCGTCACGAGCACGGTGGTGACGTTCGCCGGAGTCGTCACCGCCGCCGGACTGCCTGACATCGCCGCGGCGCTGCCGTCGCTCTGGAAATACTGAAACGACAGCCCCCCGCTCGGGACGTTGCGAATCAACGTCGAAGTCGTACCATTGATGGTGCGCGTCACTGCCTTGGCGCTCGCATCGTACGCGTAGGTGATGGACTCGTTGGCGTCGAGCGTGCCGTTGGAGTTCGCATCCCAAGCAACCGTGATGGTGGTGGACTGCGCGCCGCTAAGGCCCGCGCCGCAGGTGCTACAGCTCCCGGTCGGCTTGAGGCTCGCCAGGCGGATGTCACTCGCCATGAAATCGAGCGCCGCCCGCGCGCCTTCGATGGCGTCGAGCCCCGCCGCCTGGTCCGTGAGCGAGCGCAGCTGGGTGCGGAAGAAGAAAAACCCGGCGGCACCGAGCACGAAAGAGATCCCCGCCGCGACTAGGAGCTCGAGCATCGAGAAGCCCGCGACGCCGAGGGAACGCGAGCGCGGCGATCTCACGAAGGCACCAACGTGACGAGTGTCACCGAGCTGGTGTTGGGACGCTCGCGCCAGGTGACTGTCACCGTGACACGGTTGACGTTGTCGATCGGCGAGTCCGCCGATACCGTCCAGCTCCGGCTGAAGATGCCGCCGCTGGCGCCGTTCGGCTGCAACGGTCCATCGCTGCCGCTGCTGACGGTCGAAGAAACCCGCAGCTGCTCGATCTTGTCCTGCGCCAGCGCCGTCGCGATCGACTGGTTCTTGCCGAGTTCGGCGACCTTGCGAGCGCTGAGCAGCGCCGGCGATAGCCCGATCACGACGATCGAAAAGACGCTAACGGCGGCGAGCACCTCGATGAAGCTTGCTCCGCTCTGAGCCTGCACGCGCTTCATTCAGGAGACCTCCACCGCGCCGAGTAGCGAGACGGCCACCTGGCGGGATCCGCCGTACGTCATTCTGCACCGTGACCGTCACGGCGCTCCCGACGGTTCCTTGACCGCTGAAGAGAAGTCCGCCGCTCGGCGACACGCTGGATACCGTCACGCCGCCCTCGAGGACCGCGGGAGTTCCCACGGATGTCCAGGTGCCGCCTGAGTTGACCTGCACCGTGAGCGTAGTGCCGTCCCCGCTGAGCGAGATTCGGGCCTGTTGGTTGCGCGTGACTGCTGTGCTTCGCGCGACACCAATGCAGCCGACGGTGGTACGTAGGGCGGCCGTCAGGCGGTGAGCCTGCAGCGCCGACGAGAGATTCGGGATAGCTACGGCGGTTATGATGCCTGCCACCGTGGTGGTGACCATGAGGTACAGGAGCGAGAAACCCCTCTCACGCATGCGCATCGCTACCCTCTGGAACGCCATAGGTAACCAGGGTTTGTGAGCAGGCAGCGTGCCAGGGGCCCTGATACTGAATGCTCCGACTTATCCGTGCTTTTATGCTCTTCGGAAGAGGACACGGACGGGCTTATGTACAAAAATGGCTCGATGTAGGTACAAAGACTCCGTCTTCGGCGTCATTCGGCCGCCGGTAGCAAATGCTTTCGCTGGGATAAGCCGACGGAATTCGGGCGAGAATCGGATGGCTCGATCTGCGGGGTTTGAAACAGATCGTATGTACAAAAATGGCCCAATCGAGAAGAGCGCGATCGATACAGCCCGCCGGCTGGTTTGGTTCGGCTCGCTCGGCTTACTACCGCGGCTCCTCGAGTGCCCGGATGCCCGATCGTGTCGCCACGGCGAATACGGCCAGGTCGAGGGCGGCGACGGCCGCGAAGCTCGTCACGATGCCGGCTAGCTCCGCAGCGGAGAGGGAGCGATGGAGGAGGCGGGTAAGCAGCACCATCCAAAGCGGCCATGCTTCGAGCGCGACGTTCAGGCCGATGAGAAGGATCGCGAGGATCATGTAGGCGACCCCTCCGAAGCTCGACGGGATCTTGGCGGCGTTCTCATACTCGAACTGGGGGTAGATACTACCGAGGCAAAGGCCGAGCGCCGCGATGGCGAGCGTCATGAGCAGCAACGTGATGACAGAGATGGCCATCGTCACGGCGCCGACCCCCAGCGCGCGATTGCCGAGCACGAGTAGCAGCACTCCGAGGATGGCGAGCGGCGGCAACCCGCTCCAGAACTTGCTCCACCAAACCCGACGCAGCGGCAGGGGAGCGCTCTGCACCACCCAGAACGCGCGGCCCTCGAGGCTCACCGCCGGATAGAGAAAGCGCACCGCCACCGAGGCGGTGACGAAGCCGGCGAGTGCCAGGTTCAGGAACGCGAGCGCGTGCTCGAGGTAGAACTGCGCCATGAAGGCCCCCGCGCGGGGGAGCACGCGGAAGTTGTAGATGTAGACCACGACCAGCGCGCCGAGGAGCACGAGCTGCGACCACTGCGTCGGCTCGCGCACGAACGTCTTCAAGTCCTTGAGCACCAGGGCGCGTGCCTGCGCCGAGATCGGCAAGCTGGCGAACAGGCGATCCCACACGGGAAGCCGCGTCAACCTCGCGCGGCGGCCTTCCTGAGCGCGAGACCAGCCGATGGCGTAGGTGCGTTCGGCCAAGATCGCCGAGCCGACGAACGCCGCCGCGGCGGTGCTGGCGAGCGCGGCGTACTGAAGATAGGGGTGCTGATCGGGTCTCGGCGCGAAGAATGGAATCAGCGTCGTGGCTGCCCAGGTGCTCGGCAGCCACGACGACGCCGGAGCTTGTACCGCCGCGAGAAACTGCAGGAAGTCTGCGAAGGCTTCCGGCCGAATCAAGCGTTCGGGCTGCAGGAAGCGCAAGAAGACGTAGAGCAACGCGACTGCGACGGCGGAAAGAAGCAGGAAGACGTCCTTCGTGCTACGCGCCGGGAACACGCGCACGAGCGCCATGGTGACCGCGACGCCGAGTGCGCACGGCAGCACGAGGAATGGCGGCAACACCGCTAGCACGGCGACGTAGAACGCGGGGCTGGCTTGGTGGACCACGCCATACGCGAGGAAGATCGGCAAGCCGAAGAGCACGATCATCCACGACGAATCCCACAGGGTCTCGAAAAATCGCCCCGTGTGCAGCGAAGCCGCAGAGATCGGCGAGGCGAGCAGGAGGCCGAGATCGGCGGATAGATAGTAGGTCGACAGCGCGGTGACGACGTTGGAGAACAGCAGAATCGAAAAGAACGAGAGCAGCACCATCGACAGCAGCCGCTCCGCGAGCACGGGGCCGAGCTCCGGTACGCCTTGAAAATACGCGAGAACGCGGGCGAAGAAGATGAAGATCGCGGCCCAGAACACGACGCCGAGCCCGCCGAGCAGCGCCGCGCGTCGCCGTTCCCGGCGCTCGGCTCGCTGCCAGCGGCCGCGCAGCGCGAGCCATCGCGGGCGAAGCAGGGACAGGCCGCTCAAGCGCGCAGCGCCTCGATGACGTCGACCAGATCCTCGGCCCCGGTGAGCTTGAGGAACACCTCCTCGAGTCGCTGCGCATCGCCGGCACGCGAGCGGAGCTCGTCGAGCGTGCCGATCGCGATCAGTCGGCCGGCTTGGATGATGCCGATGCGGTCGCACAGCGCCTCGGCGACCTCGAGGCTGTGCGTGGAGAGGAAGAGCGTCGTACCGCCGAGCGCCAAGGAGCGCAGCAGAGACCGCAACACCCGGGCGCCGCGCGGGTCCATCCCCACCATCGGCTCGTCCACCACCAGAATCTGTGGTTCGTGCAGCAGTGCGGCGGCAAACGCGAGCCGCTGCTTCATGCCGTGCGAGAAGCTTTCGATCAGCTCGTCTCCCCACTCCGAGAGATCGAAGATCCCGAGCAGCTTCTCGAGGCGACCTTCGCGCACGCGAGGCGGGACCTCGTAGAGGTCCGCGCAGAAACGCAGCAGCTCGACCGCGGTGAGCTTCTCGTAGAGGAACGGCCGGTCCGGCACGAACCCGGACAGCCGCTTCGCGTCGATGGGTTGCTCGGCGAGGTCGAAGCCGCCGAGACGGATGCGCCCCTCGGTCGGTCGCAACAGACCCATCATCATGCGGATCGTCGTCGTCTTGCCGGCCCCATTCGGGCCGAGAAAGCCGAAGATCTCGCCGCGCGCGACCTCGAGCGACAGACCGTCCACCGCCGTGAAGGCGCCGTATCGCTTGGTGAGCCGTTCGAGCTCGATCATCCCGCCTCCACGCAGGCACGCCACGCCATCACCACATCCCCTCCAGCCGCAACGGGCTTTCAAGTCCTGGACGCCGATCCCTCGCCGGGCCCGTCTTGAAGGGCCTCCCAAAGCTTACTAGAACGCTCACCAGCATCTCAACGGAGGCGATTTCGTGCGACACACGGGGGACGACCGGTGGCGACTGTAGCGACTTCCCTCAGCCGGCGGGGATTTGGCGAGACCGCGCGGCGCGACACCTGGTGGCTGCAACCGCTCGCGGTGTTTCTCGGCTTCTCGGCGTTCATCGTCTACACGACGTGGGCGGGGATCCAGGGCGAGCACTACACGTACGGTCCCTACCTCTCGCCGTTCTACTCCCCCGAGCTGTTCGGCGACTCGCCGCACGCCTGGTTCGGGCCGCGGCCGAGCTGGTGGCCGTCTTTCCTGCGCTATTCGCCGGCGTTCTTGATTCTGGTCTTTCCCGCGGGGTTCCGGCTGACCTGCTACTACTACCGCGGTGCGTACTACAAAGCGTTCTGGGCCGATCCGCCGCAGTGCACGGTCGGCGAGCCGCGCTCGAGCTACTGGGGCGAGCGCTACGTTTCCGCTGATCCTGCAGAACATTCACCGCTACTTCCTCTACGCGGCGCTCGTCTTCAACGTCATCCTTTCCTACGACGTTTGGGAAGCGCTTTGGTGGAAGGATGCCGCGGGTCACGAGTCGTTCGGGATCGGCCTTGGCACGTTGATCATGGCGATCAACGTGACGTTGATCAGCGGCTACGTCTTCGGCTGCCACTCGCTGCGTCATCTCGTCGGCGGCCGCATCGATCAGCTATCGCGCGCTCCTCTCGCCGAGCGGTGCTACAATTGCGTCAGCGCCTTCAACCGCCGCCACATGCTGTGGGCGTGGATGAGCCTGTTCTCGGTCGGGTTCACGGACTTCTACATCCGCATGTGCTCCATGGGCGTGTGGAGCGACCTGAGGCTCCTCTGATGGCCGAGTACCAGGCGCACGATCACGACGTGCTGGTGATCGGCGCGGGCGGCGCCGGTCTCAGCGCGGCGATCGCGGCCGCGGCGCAAGGCGTGTCGGTCGGCCTCGTCTGCAAGTCGTTGCTCGGCAAGGCGCACACGGTGATGGCCGAGGGTGGTGTTGCCGCCTCGCTCGCCAACGTCGACGACCGCGACAACTGGAAGGTGCACTTCGCAGACACCATGCGCGGCGGGCAGTACCTCAACAACTGGCGCATGGCCGAGCTCCACGCCAAGGAGGCGCCGGATCGTGTCCGGGAGCTCGAGGCATGGGGAGCGCTTTTTGATCGCACCAGCGATGGCCGAATCTTGCAGCGCAATTTCGGGGGTCACAAGTATCCGCGCCTTGCCCACGTCGGCGATCGCACCGGCCTCGAGATGATCCGCACGCTGCAAGACCACGGGATTCACCAGGGCATCGACGTGCACATGGAGTGCACGGTTCTGAAGTTGCTGCTCAACGATGGCCGGGTGGTCGGCGCTTTCGGCTACGACCGTGAGCGTGGCCGCTTTCGGTTGTTCCGCGCCAAGGCCGTCGTGCTCGCGACGGGCGGCATCGGACGCGCTTACAAGATCACCAGCAACAGCTGGGAGTACACCGGCGACGGCCACTCGCTCGCCTATCAGGCAGGCGCGGATCTGATCGACATGGAGTTCGTGCAGTTCCATCCCACCGGGATGGTGTGGCCGCCGAGTGTGCGCGGTCTGCTCGTGACCGAAGGCGTGCGCGGCGAGGGCGGCGTGCTGCGCAACAAGGACGGCAAGCGGTTCATGTTCGACGACATCCCCGACCTCTACAAGAACCAGACCGCGGACAACGAGGAGGAAGGCTGGCGCTACACGCAGGGCGACAAGAACGCGCGGCGTCCGCCGGAGCTGTTGACCCGCGACCACGTCGCCCGTTGCATCATCCGCGAGGTGCACGAGGGCCGCGGCAGTCCGCACGGGGGCGTGTTCCTCGACATCGCGTGGATCAAGGAGAAGATCCCCAATGCGGAGGAGCACATCAAGAAGAAGCTCCCGAGCATGTACCACCAGTTCAAGGAGCTCGCCGGCATCGATATCACCAAGGAACCGATGGAGGTCGGCCCGACCACGCATTACATGATGGGCGGGATCCGCGTGGACGCCGATTCGCAAATGTCGACCGTGCCGGGGCTGTTCGCGGCGGGCGAATGCGCGGCGGGCTTGCACGGCGCGAATCGCCTGGGTGGCAACTCGCTCTCGGACCTGCTGGTGTTCGGCAAGCGGGCCGGCGACCATGCGGCGAAGTTCGCACGCGGGAACCGCCCCGGCAGAATCGACGAGGCGAGCGTCGCCTCGGTGACGGAGGACGCGCTCGCGCCGTTCGAACGACAACGAAAGGGAGGCGAAGGGCCTTACCAGGTGCAGTACGATCTGCAGAAGATGATGCAGGAGCTCGTCGGCATCGTGCGCAACGAGAGCGAGATGCGACGCGCCCTCGAGGGAATCTTCGCGCTGCGCAAGCGGGCGAGCGAGGTCGGTGTTCCCGGCAACCGGGAGTACAATCCCGGCTGGCACACCGCGATGGACCTTTCCAACCTGCTGACCGTGCTCGGAGGCGGTCACGCGCGTCGGCGCTCGAGCGCAAGGAGAGCCGCGGCGGCACATTTCCGCGAGGATTTCCCGCAACAAGGACGCGACCTATGCCGGATTCAACGTGATCTGCCGCAGAGGCGCCGATGGCGAGATGCAGATCGTGCGCCAGCCGTTGTCCGCAGATGCGCGCCGACCTGAAGCAGATCATTGAGGAGATGAAGTAGATGGCCAAGGCGACGTTCCGCATCTGGCGCGGCGATGCATCCGGCGGAGACTTCCAGGACTATACGACCGAGATCTCCGAGGGCATGGTCGTGCTCGATGCGGTTCACCAGATCCAGGCGGAGCAGGCCAACGACCTCGCCGTGCGATGGAATTGCAAGGCCGGCAAATGCGGCTCGTGCTCGGCGGAGATCAACGGCATGCCGAAGCTGATGTGCATGACCCGGCTCTCCGACTTGCCGCTCGAGGAGCCGGTCACGGTCGAGCCGATGCACGCATTTCCCCGCTTGAAGGACCTGGTGACCGACGTCTCGTGGAACTTCCGCGTCAAGAAGAGGATCAAGCCCTTCAAGCCGCGTCCGCCCGACGCGCCGGACGGAACGTGGCGGATCGCGCAGGCGCGACGTCGATCGCGTACAGGAGTTTCGCAAGTGCATCGAGTGCTTTCTCTGCCAGGATGTCTGCCACGTCCTGCGCGATCATCACCTCCACGAGCGAGTTCATCGGCCCGCGTTTCTTCGTCTATACGGCCGCCCTCGAAATGCATCCGCTCGACACCGAGGATCGTCTCGATGAGCTGCGACAGGACGCAGCGGCATCGGCTACTGCAACATCACGAAATGTTGCACCAAGGTCTGCCCCGAGAGCATTACGATCACCGACAACGCGATCATTCCGCTGAAAGAGCGCGTGGTGGACCAGTTCTACGACCCGCTCGGACGCTTGTTCGGGGGTCGCAAGTAGGCGAACGATCGCTCCGCCGCCGTTGAAGGGCGGGTGGCGTTCCACTACCTTTAGGGCACGAGCGCATGCGCTCGTGCCTCGCCGTGGATTCACACACGCCTTCACGCTTCGTCGCCGACAAGACGCTCGGCCGCCTCGCGCGTTGGCTCCGCATCCTCGGATGTGACGTGCTGTACGGCACGAACTTTTCCGGCGCCGGCTTGCTCGCCGCAGCGCGCCGGGAAGGCCGCATCATTCTCACCCGCGACCGCCGTGTGACGCGCGGCCGCGAGGCGCCGCCCTTCCTGCTGATCGCGGACGACGGCTTTCGCGCTCAGCTACGACAGGTGGTCGACGCGTTCGCGATCGACGCAACTGCGGAGCTGTTCCGGCGCTGCGTGGATTGCAACACGGAGCTCGCCGTGGTGCCGCGTGACGAGGTCTCCGGCCGCGTGCCGGAGTTCGTGTTCGCCACACAGCAGAGTTTCCGTCGCTGCCCGCGCTGCGGCCATCTCTACTGGGAAGCGACCCACGTCGAGCGTGTGAGGCGCGAGCTCGCCGCGATGGGACTCGGCGCGCGCCCTGAGCCCTTGCCGGCGGAGGCGCCGCGATGAGCGCCACCGCCGGAGTCTTCCTCGAGGCGGGTGACTTCGCGCTCGGCCGGTGTCCCGAGTGCCGCCGGGAAGTTCTCACGTACCCCGACGACGGCGTGGATGCGGAGGGCGTTCGCCGATGCCTCCACTGCGACGAGCGGTTGCAGGGAGAGCTTCGCTGGGTCGACGTCGGCGATCTCGAGGCGCTCGGCTACGTGGTCGATTCCGGCGAGGACGCAGGCGAGGGATGCGCGACCTGCGCCACCGGTTGCATCGTACGGGCAGGCGGGAGCAACGGAGCGCGAAAACCCTGAGCTAGCGCCGAGGCGGCAGGGGCAGGCCGAGGCGGTGGAGCGCGCGCACGAAATCCGCGGGTGGAGGGGTCTCGACGATCACTCGGCTGCCGTCCCGCGGATGATCGAATCCGAGTCTCGCCGCGTGCAAGAGGTGGCGGCCCTCAGCGATTTCCCGCTCGCCGTAGATCGCATCGCCGATGACCGCGTGCGCAATCGCCGCGAAATGCGCCCGGATCTGATGCATCCGACCGGTCGGGATTTCGACCTCGAGAAGCGTCGAATGGCGGCCGGTGGCGAGCGGACGATAGCGGGTGACCGCGGTCCTGGCATGCGCAGAGCTCTCGCCCTCCTGCAGCACCAGCACCTTGCGGCGACTGCGTGGATGGGGCGCGATCGACCGGCAGATCTCGCCGGGCTCGAGCAGGGTGCCGTCCACGACCGCGAGGTAGCGCTTCTCGATCGTACCTTCGCGAAATTGCCGACGCAGGGCGAGCCAGGCATCGCGGCTCCGGGCGGCGACGATCACACCCGAGGTCGCGGTGTCGAGTCGGTGCACCAAGCCGCCTTCGAGGGGCGAATCGCCCGCGGCCACGCACTCGGGAAAGCGGGCTGCGAGAAAATTGGCGATCGAGTCGCGGTCGCTGGTCCGCAGAACGTGGCTCGGCCGCCCCGCTGGCTTGTCGAGGGCCACGAAGCTCGAATCCTCGACGAGCAACGGGACCGCGGGCTCGGCCTCGGCGACGACCTCCACGCGTAGCGGAGCGAGTAGCTCGACCTCGACGATCCGTTCTCCGCGGATCACGTCGCCCTTGCGGACGATGCGGCCGTCGATGCGCACCAGATGCGCGGAGAGCAACTGCTGGATGCGTCGGCGAGAGGCGCCGACGATCGCTGCGGCGAGCAGGCGATCGACACGCTCGGAGCGGCCCTCGGCGACGTGTACGCGACGGCGGATCATGCTTTAGGAACGCTGCCCTTCCGAGGGCGTGCTCGTCAGCAGCGACACCGTCTCGACGTGCTCGGTTTGCGGGAGCATGTCGAAGGGCCGTACCCGCACCGTTCTGTAGCCGAGCTCCGCGAAGCGCCCGAGGTCGCGCGCCAGGGTCCGCGGTTCGCAGGAGACGTAGACGACGCGCCGCGGGCACAGTGCGGCGATGGCTTCGAGCACGGCGGGGGAGGCCCCCTTGCGAGGCGGATTCAGCGTGACGATGTCGAACGTGCCCATCGTAGCGCGCAAGCGCGCGGTCGCCTCCGCGGCGTCAGCCTCCTCGAAGCGCAGGTTGTAGAGGCGATTGCGGCGCTGATTGGCCCGCGCGTCGGCAATCGCGCGCGACGACTCCTCGACGCCGACCACGAACGCGGCACGCGCGGCGAGCGAGAGCGACAAAGGGCCGACGCCGCAATAGAGATCGAGAGCGCGCTCGTCGCGCCCCGGCGCTGCCCATTCGAGCGCCGTCTGGTAGATGCGTCGGGCCGTCCATGGGTTCACCTGTAGGAACGCGCCGGGACTGGCTGCGAGCTCGAGCTCACCGAAGCGCTCGACGAGCACTGCCGGTGGCCGCAAGGTGGCGAACCTGGGGCCGAAGATGACGTTGCCGCGTTCCGGATTGTAGTTGTGCACGACGCCGCCGAGCAGCCGCTCGCGCCGTGCGATACGCCGGGCGAGCTCTCGCAACCGATCGGTCTCGCGCCGCGCGGTGACGAGCACGAGCTGCACGCGCCGGCGCCAGGCCCCGTAGCGGACCACCAGGTAGCGGAGCTCACCTTCGCCGGTCGGTTCGTCGTAGGCGTCGATACCGAGTCGGCTCGCCTCTTCGAGCGCGGTGCGGAGAACGCCGGAAAGCGCGGGGTGCTGCGCCGCGCAACCCTCGGCGTCGACCAGCCGGTGCGTGCCGGGCGCGTAGACTCCGGCCCGAAGCGTGCCGTCGGGCCGCTGGCGCACGGCGAGCTTGGCGACGTGGCGATACCCGAAGAGATCGCGAGATCCGATGACCTCTTCGGGCACCACACCGTCGAGCGCCGGCACCGATTCGAGCGCCATCTTCACGATCGCGTGCTTGCGAGCGAGTTGTTGCCGGTACGAGAGCCCGCGCAGCGGGCAAGGGACACAGGTCGGCGCGTGAGGGCAGCGCTCCGGGCCGGGGTTCACGCCGGCGACGGATGCGAGCGCGTGCCGTTGCGCAGCACCCGGATCATCAGGCAGGTGACGAACCGCTGGTCCACGGGCCGGTCCGGCGCGAGGGCCAGGAATTCCTCCTCGAAGCGGTTCAAGCTGAACTCGAGGAACCCCTTGGCACCGGAGACCGCGCCGAGGAAGCGATCGCGAACGTCGATCTTGAGCCTTCCCGTCGTCGGCTCGAGCGTCGCGAGGCGGAGCTCGCCGAGCTCGGTTGGTTCGATCGGCTGGAGAGTCGGCGCTCGGCCGAGCGCGAAGTGCGCGAAGGCTGTCAGCAGCACCGCGCTGATGCGGAAGTCGTCGGCCTCACGCGGACGCAGCGCGACGAGGTCCCCCGGCGCCTGACCGAGCAGGCGCACGCAGGCCTCTCGAAGCGAGGCGACATCGTCGAGAATCCCCTGCGTGCGACTCAGATCCTGCGTGGTGGCGAACGGGCGGTAACCAATCTCCCCGGGCCGGTCGAGTCCCTCGAAGAAGGTCGGCTTCATGCGTAGCAGGCCGCCGAGTGCTTCGCGGTACGGAGTGTCGAGGAAACCCAGGCCGTCCGGGGTGGCGGAAAGGCCGAGCGTCTCGACGACGTGCTTCGCCGACTTGCGGCGATCGAGCAGGATGCTCCAGGCGACCCGGAAGAGGTGCTGCACGTAGTGTCTCTCGAGGAGACGGACGGCTTTTTTGGGGTCGCCACCCGAGAGCGTCTCGAGGGCCAAATTCACCGTGTCGTGTGCGACACGGATCTTCTCGGCGACCTGATCGCGAGCGGCGAAGTCGACGCCGTCGGCCACCAACACGCGGTTGACGAGGTGGGCGAGCTCGTGACGAAGCTCTGTCGCGGCCTCCCCGGAGAACCCGGCGTGGAGGAGCTGCGAAAAGAACGACGCCCCGCTTTCCGGCAGCGCCAGGGCTCGATCCTGCGCCAGGGCCCAATCCTGCTCGGTCGCCGCGCGGCCGAGCGGCTCGCTGCGCGGCGCCAAATCGGTCGCGCGCAGCGGCCGATAGATCTCCTGAGCCTCGTAGTAGTCGGGGAAGCCGCGGTCCTGGAGGCGCGCGTTGCGCATCCGGAACGCCGCCTCCTCGAGGTCGCTTTCCACTCCCCACGAGGTGTCCTCCATGACCGTGATGAAGTAACTGTAGTCACGTTCATAGAGCGCCTCGATGAGGTTGCGGACGAGCGCCGAGCGTGCATCCCAGCGGTGAAAGAGGATCTGATAGTGCTCGTCGAGCTCGAAGATCTCCGGGCCTTCGGCATCGTCCTCTGGCTCCTCCGGGTCATCCCGCCTGTGGACGCGGACGAACCGCTTGAGCAGCAAGACGAGGAGGTCGCGGTCGACGGCGTTGAGCAGCTCCCCTACGGCGCGACCACCGGCTTCGACGATCACCTCGAGCCAGTCGAGCAGCGTGGCGGTCTCCAGCCGATCTTTCTTCCAGCAATCGAGGTCGAGGAGCGCGCAGACTTGGTCTCCGGAGGCCAGGGCGAGGAGGTCGCCGCCGTCCTCGAGGCCGACTTCCTTCAAAGTCTGGAACAGGCTCTCGGCGGCGAACGACCGCACCAACCGCTGGGCATTCGGCGCCGACAGGATGAGATCCCGCCGCTCCAGCGCGGAGATCCCGTAGAGCGCATCGAGCTGCTCCCGAAACGGTAGGCGGTTGAAGGCGTCAGAGCTGTACGCGCGATCCGTCAAGGCTCCGAGAAACGTACCATCGACGGTGGAAGCTGGGAAGAAACCTTGGTGGATTACCACCGCCGCCGGGCGGAGCGAGGCGACCGCACTCGAGAGGCTCAGGGCTTTGCCGCCGGGCTGCGCTCGCGCGTCGCGGCCTCGAGCTCCTTCTGGTACTCGGCGTACAAGTCGTCGAGCTCCTTCTGCAGCTTGGGAAGCTGCTCGTTCAACAAGCGCGTGAGCTGTTCGCCGGTGACGGTCAGCTGCGCGGAGAGCCGGGCGACTTGATCCTTGAACTTTGCCCATTCCGGCGAGCGCCGCAGCTCTTCGAGATTGCGCCGGAATTGATCCACGCCTTGGGCCATCGCGCGCGACAGTTCGTCGGCGCTGATGCGTCCGCGGCGCAGCCAGACCTCGGCCACGGAGCGAAAACCCTCGAACCGCGCGTTTGGCGCGGCGAGCGGGCTCTTCGTGTCGATGACGAAGTACTCGACGTTCGGCTGCCGACCCGCTGCCGGTTCATTGACCACGAAGGCGCCTGACTCGTGGATGCGGTCGCGCTCGGATGCGTCGATCATCACGCGAATCTCCACCGTGTCGCGCGCACCGAAGCCCACGTCGTCGACGTGACCGATCGGCCTGCCCTCGAACACGACCGAGTCCCCGGCCTTGAGACCCTTCGAGTTCTCGACGTCGACCGTCAGCGGCAGGTCGCCCACCGCCCATGCCAGCCCCGCCGCCGTCACCAGCCCCAGGGCGATCCACGCAGCACGGCGTACGATCATCGGACTGCTCCTTTCTGCGCAGGAATCCTGCGGCTCTGCTCGAAGGTGCCGAAGCCGACCCGACCGTCGGCATTGAAGCGAGCGAGTCCGAAGACCGTGAATAGCTTTCCTTCCGGTGTCGGGCGAACCACGGGGACCGCGTAGGTCACGTTCCCAAAAACACGCAACGTGCCCGATCGACTCGCCGCCTCGATTTTCCATGCCTCCGGCAGCAGCCCGTCCGGCCGGTTGCGAACCGATACCCGACCGGAGACCAGCGTGTCCACGCGGCCCTCGTGGACGATCTCTCCCTCGACGTGCTCTTCGCGGCCACGGAGCGAAACGATGGAGAGAAAGGTTTCGGACCCGAGGGGTACGTTGAGCGCGGTGCGCTCGAGCCAGGAGCGGGATTCGGCCCGCGAGCCGACGCGAACCGCCGCGGGCGCCGAGATTTGGGTCGTCAAGCCATCGTAGCGGATTTCGCCCTCGACGTGCCCGAGTCGGGCGCCGGCTGCCCGCGGCCGCCACAGCAGCCTCGCTTCGAGGTGCGAAAGGTGAGCTTCGGCGAGCCCGGCCTCCAGATCGAGAAAGGGATCGGTGCGGGGGAATGCGAGAAACGGCCCGTCGAACCGTAGTTGCAGCTCTCCCGAACCGCCTCGATTCCATTCGAGGCCGCAGCAGCGCAAAGCTTCGCCGGGATCGTGTAGCGGCGTGGAATGCTCGCCGGTGAAAAGACCCAGCCGATTGGCGCCGATGCACACGAGAAATCGCCCTTGACGACGCCCGCTCGCGAGCTGTTCCGTCGCCGCGAATCCGCCGATCCCGGCGCCGCCGTCGTGAAACTCGACGGCGAGCGAATGGGGATCAGGGCGCGGTCCTGCGCGCGCCGCCCTCGTCCAGGCCTCGGGGAACGAAGCCTCGGCGCCAGCCCGTTCGGCGAGCGCTTCGACGGCGTGCAGCAATCGGCTGCGCAGCGCGCCGGGCCAGCGCAGCGGCACCGCCAACTCGAGCTGCACCGCTGCGATCTGCCCGCCGGCGCCGAGCGCGGCCAACTCGGCGATCCGCGGGTCGTGGTCGGCTGCGAATCGCCTCGTGAAGATCTGCATCATGTTGTCGCGGCCCGCCGCCGGATAGCGGTCGCCGACGGTGACCTCGATGCCGCCGCGTCGGCAGGCATCGGCGAAGCGAGCCAAACGGGGAAGGAACCGCGCTGGGATCGTCGGCACACCTTGCCGCACCGGTACCAGCTCGCCGCCGGCTAGGCGCGCGCCGATGCCGACGTCGCAGTAGGGCTGGATCGCGTTCCAACCGTGCAGGAACAGGATGACCGCTTCTCCGGTCTCGGCGATCTGTCGGCGCGCGAAGTCGAGCAAGAGATCGAGCAGCCACGGTGCGCGCTCGCGTACGTCGCTCACGCGGTTGAGATCCAATCGGTTGCGGTCCTCGGCGTGGTTGACGATCGCCGGCGCGTCGAGCCGTCGCGCCAGCTCGAGCGTGATCTCGGCGGTGTACAGGTCATTGACCTTGCGCGGGTCCTCGAGATCGAGCGCGCTTGCCTTGGCTCTTCGTCCCCCGTGTGGCGCGACGAGTAGGAGCGGCGCCCCGCCTGGGTGGCACACGAGCCAATCCGGGAGAAGGCTTGCCGAGCTCACGGGCCGATTCAGACAGGCTTCTCGCTCCCGAGCAACCGGCGACCCTCCGCCGATTCGGCTGCGAAGCCGAGGCCGACGGGGGCTCGGTTGATTTGCCGTCGGGGCTCTGGTGTGTAGGCGCCGTTGACCGCCCGCGTCCTCCGGATTGCCGCCCTCGTGACGGTCGGACTCTGCGTGGCTTCCCTGCGGGAGGCGGTCGCGGCCGAGCCCGTGGAGCTGACGATCCGCGCGCGGCTCGCGTTCGCGGCGCCCGAGATCGAAGGGGCCGTGACGATTCGCTGGCGTAACCCAGGGCCCGAGCCTGCCCGCTCGATCGAGCTTTTGCTCTTCGCCAACCGATTTCACTCCATCGACGGCATGGACGATCTCGCGCGCCATTTTCTCGTGGCCGGCGGGTCCTATCGAGCGGGAGGGACCGAGCTCACCGCCGTCGATGAAGGCGGAACGGCGCTCGCGTGGCGATCTGAGCCCGTCGCCGCGATGCCCGAGGGGACGATCGTGGCGGTCGATCTCGGGCGCGCGCTCAATGTCGGAGAGGAGACCCGACTGACAGTGCAGTTCCGCACGCGGTTGCCCAACCTGCTCGACTCGTTTGGATCGACGGGCGATCTGTTGATCGCGGCCGAGGGATGGTATCCGCAGCCCGCCGCAGGCGAGAGCCACTGTCCCCGCCCGGCGCGCGTCACCGTCAGCCTGACGATCCCCCCGGAGAGTCATTTGCTCCTCGGCGGCAAGCGCTTCGACGCGCAGACAGCGATCGAGGCCACCATGGACCGGCAAGCATCGCTGGTGCTCTCTCGCGCGCCCTTCGCGGAACGATCCCTGCGCGTCGGCAGCCGCTCGGTGCACGTCTACTCCACGCCGAGCGACGAATTCGCCCACCGCATCTCGCGGAACGAGGATGCGCTCGACGCGCTCGTCGACACGTTGCCGGACGTTCTCTCGGAGTCGAAAGCCTCCGAAGACCTCACCGTCGTACGGCTCCCGCTCCGTTGGTACCCCTCGGCGGCGGCGACGGGGATGGTGTTCGTCTCGGACCGGCTCTTCGAGATCTTTCCGGTGCTCCGCCCGCTCCATCAGCGCGAGCTCGCCTACGCGGTGCTTCTCGACGAGGAGCGAGCCGCCGCCGCGACTCGCGAGCCTCCCGAAGACGCGGGATGGGTCGCGGAAGGCCTCGCATGGCGCCGCGCCGACGAGCTCTATCAGAAACGCTTCCGCTCGGGGCGGGAGGTCCAGGATTGGATCCGGCTCTTCAACGTATTTGCGATCGTCGATCGCTTCGACACGGCCCCGCGAATTCCTTTCGTCCGGCCGTTCTACCCCGCGAGTACCTCCGATGATCCGCTCGCCATTCGCTTGTCGGGATTCTGCGAGCGACGGCCGCCGGGCCGTTTGCTGTTCGGCAAGCTCGAGTCGCTGCTCGGCCACGACGGGTTCACCGCGCTGGTCGCGCAGTACGGCCGGAGAGACGAGCCGATGCGTACGCTTCTCGGCGACCTCGGGGCGACGGCGTTCCTCGACGCGTGGCTGCGGCCCTACGTGCCGCTGAATTACGCGCTTGACGACGTACGACTGAATCCGGGGGACGCTTCCGGGGCGACCTTCCGAATCGACCGCGAAAGCGCGGAGAATCGTCCGGACGCGCTCGACGTCGGGCTCGAGCACGAGGGCTCGCAGGAGATCGCGTCCGTCAAGCTCGACGGCGAACACACGCAGAAGACGCTGTCGACGAGCGCGCCCGTGCAAGCCGTGCGACTCGACCCCGCGCGGCAAGTGGTCGAGACCAGGCTCGATGACAATCGAGTCCCCGGTCAATTCCAGCTGCTGCTCGACAGCGCCGACGTCGAAGTCTCGTCGACGGAGTTCGGCATCTCGACGCTGCTCGTCGGCCGACGCCGCTACGATTATCGCAAGGATCTCGCGATCGCGGGCTTCTACACCAGTCGAGGGACCGGCTTCGACGCCGGCGCCCAGTGGCACGGCGGGACTCCGATCGACGCCAACCTCTTTCGGCAGAATCTCTTCGCGTACTACACGTTCGTCGATCTCGATTCTTCCTTCGAGAACAAGCAGAAACCCGCCGAGCGCACCAGCGGTCACCTCGGCGGCTTCGGGCTACGGTACAACTTTTCCGATGCGTTCTGGTTCGAGAACCCGTCGACCTCGCACCACGTGCGGCTCTTCTTCGACGGCTACGATCGCGCGCTCGGCAGCGATTTCGGCTTCGTGCAAGGCGGCGGGAGCCTCACCGTCACGCGTGCCCTCCGCGAGGACACGGTCGTCGCCGGACAACTGATGAACGGTTATACCGCGACCACCGATAGTGGGCCGATCCCCAACCAGGGACTGTTCAGCCTCGGCGGGTTCCGCTCGATCCGTGGCATCGGTGCGGAGGAGCAGCTCGGCAAGGGCATCTTTCTGGTGCGCGCCGAGGTGCGCTACATGCTGCCCTGGCGGCTCGACTGGAACTTCGAGGAACTGCTGATCGCGCGCCGACTGCAGGCGAAGATATTCGTGGACACCGGCCAAGTTTCAAACAGCTCCGGACGGCTCTACGACCCCGCGGATTTTGCCGTCGGCGTCGGCGGCGGGCTCAACCTGTTCTACGATTTCATGGGGTTCTTTCCGACGACGTTCTACCTCGATGTCGCCACGCGGGCCGATCGCGGCGCCAACGCGCAGGTCTTGTTCGGTGTCGGACAGCCGTTCTGACACGGGCACGGTTGTGAAGAGTCGGCTTTTTTCGCTACGTTCGTCGTCACATGCGCGCGCTGCTGATCTCGGCGAACACCGAGAAGATCCCGGATCCGGTCTATCCCATCGGTCCGGCGTGCGTCGGGGCGTCGGCGCGGCGTGCCGGTCACGAGGTGGAAGCCGTCGATCTTTGCTTCGCGGCCGATGCACGCACGCTCGTCACCGACGCGATTCGGGACCTCGCGCCCGAAGTGATCGGCATCTCGCTACGCAACCTCGACAACTCCGCCTATCCCGACAACAGCTCGTACATCGACGACTATCGCTCGCTGATGTCGTGGGTGCGTGAGGCGAGCGCGGCTCCCGTGGTGCTCGGCGGCGCGGGCTTCACGGTGATGCCGAGCACGATCCTCGAGGAGTTGCACGCCGAATACGGGGTCGTCGGCGAAGGCGAGCAGGCGTTCCCCTGGCTGCTCGGCGAGATCGAAAATGGGAACGCGGTTCGTAGCAATGCGTCGTTCGCCTGCGAGCGGGTCAACGGAGGGCTGTTGGTGTCGTCGATCCGGCGTCTCAAAGAGCTCGATGCCACCCCACTGCCCGACCGCGAGCTCTTCGACGTCGCGCGCTACTACGAGCGCGGCGGCTGCATGAACGTGCAGACCAAGCGGGGGTGCTGCTTCGACTGCGTGTTCTGCAGCTACCCGCTGATCGAAGGCACGAAGGTTCGCATGCGTAGCGCCGAGCGGGTCGTCGACGAGATCGAGTCGTTGCGCATGCGCTTCGACGTTCGGCACATCTTCTTCGTCGACAACATCTTCAATTTTCCGCTGCCGCACGCCAAGCGCGTCTGCGAGGAGATCGCGCGCCGCGCGCTCGACGTCGAGTGGTCGGGATACCTGAACCCGCGTTTCGTGGACGAGGAGCTGGTGCGGAAGATGGCGGCGTCCGGCTGCAAGGGCGTCGAGTTCGGGACGGATTCCGGCGCTGCGACCATGATCGCCAACCTGCACAAGGAGTTCGACGCCGAGGATCTGCGCCGGGCGAGTCGGCTCTGTCACGAGTACGGCATCAAGTTCGCTCACAGCTTGATCTTCGGCGGCCCGGGCGAGACGCCACAAACCGTCGAGCAGACGCTCGAGCTGATGGACGAGCTGCGCCCGACCGCGGTCATTGCATTCACCGGCATACGGATTCTTCCCGGCACCGGCATGGTGGACATCGCCCGTCGTGACGGTCAGATCGACGGTGACGACAACCTTCTGCTGCCGAAGTTCTACGTTTCCGAATCGCTTCAGAGCGACTTGATCGACCGCATCGAACGGCACGCCGCAGGCCACTCGAATTGGATCGTGCCGGGCAAGGGCATTCGCACGAACATCGAGACGCTGCAGCGCCTGCGCGACAGGAAGATCAAGGGTCAGCTGTGGCGCCTGTTGCGCGCATGAGCACGGGCGCGCCGGCGCGCTCGCAGCGCGAGCTCGTGGGCCTGGAGCGCGCGCGGTGACGCGACGAAGCGGTCAGAGGCGGCGTCTCGAGAGGGTCGTGCGCCGCTTTGCGCGCACGCGCTTGCTCGTCGTCGGCGACCTCATGCTCGATCAGTTCATCTGGGGACGCGTGAGCCGCATCTCTCCCGAAGCCCCGGTGCCCGTCGTGCGCGTCACGGGAGAGAGCGCACACTTGGGCGGCGCCGCGAACGTCGCGGCGAACGTGCGGGCGCTCGGCGGCGAGGCGTCGCTGGTCGGTGTCGTCGGCACCGATGCGCACGGCCGGCGGCTGACGCGTGAGCTCGGGTCGATCGGCGTCGGCGTCGGGGGCGTCGTACGAGCCGCGCGGTTCGCGACCATCCGCAAGATTCGCATTCTCGCCCACCAGCAGCAGGTGGTTCGCCTCGATCGCGAGTCGGGCCGGCCCGATTCAGCGCTGACGCGCGCCGTGGTGGCGCGCGTGGTGCGGCAGCTCGGCTCGGTCGACGGCGTGGTCGTGTCCGACTACAACAAGGGCGTGGTCACGACCGCCTTGCTGAGCGAGCTGGCCGCGCGCTGCCGTTCCAAGCCGATGCTGTTCATCGACCCGAAGAAGGACAACTTCGCCAACTACGCGGGCGCGACGCTGGTGAAGCCGAATCTCGAGGCGGCCGCTCTCGCCTCCGGCATCGAGATCGTCGATGAACGCTCGCTCGAGCGGGCAGGCGAGACGCTGCTCGAGCGCTGGCGCTGCGAGGCGGTGCTGATGTCGCGGGGCGAGGAAGGCATGACGCTGTTCCGCCGCGGTCGGCCGATGCAGCACTTCCCGACGGCCGCCCGCGAGGTGTTCGACGTCACCGGAGCCGGCGACACCGTGCTGGCGAGCGCCGCGCTGGCGCTGGCCGCCGGGGCGAGCTTCGAGGACGCGGCGGTGCTCGCCAATCGCGCCGCCGGCATCGTCGTCGGCAAGCTCGGCACCGCCACCGTGTCCGCCGGCGAGCTGCTCGCCGAGATCGCTTCCATGGATCGCTCATGAAGAGCATGACGGGCTTCGGAGCCGCGACGTTATCGCTCGGCGCTCGATCCCGAGGTTCCATCTCGGTGGAGATCAAGAGCGTCAATCAACGCTTCTTGGATCTCAAGTTGTCGCTGCCGAAGGAATTCGCCGCCTGGGAAGGTGAGGTTCGCAAGTCCGTGCAGGAGCGGGTCGAACGTGGCCGCGTCGAGGTCTACGTCAACCGTGCGGCGGCGAGCGGTGACCGGCCGCGGGTGGAGATCGACGTCGAGCTGGCGCGAGCCTACGTGGAGCAATTGCGCAGCCTCAAGCGGACGCTCCGGCTCGCCGGCGAGATCGACCTGTCGCTTCTCAAAGGCATCCCCGATCTCTACCGTCCGCGCGAAAACTCGACGACGCCGCAGCGCGAGCGCTCGGTCTTGATGCGCGCGCTGTCGACCGCCCTGACGGAGCTGGACCGCGCCCGCACGCGTGAAGGAGCTCATCTTGCGGACGACGTCCGCGAGCGCATCGCGGCCCTCGAAGGGATCGCCGGCCGCATGGCGGAGCGTGCGGCGGCGAGCCAAGAAGGCGCCCGGCGCCGGATCGAGGAGCGCATGCGGGAGCTACTCGAGGGCAAGGTCGACGAGAGCCGCATCGTCCAAGAAGCGGCGTTCCAGGTGGAGCGCGGCGACGTGACCGAGGAGATCGTACGACTGCGCAGCCATCTCGGCGGGCTGCGCGATCTGCTCGATGCCGCGGACGCGGTCGGCAAGCAGATCGACTTCCTGCTGCAGGAGGTGCAACGCGAGATCAACACCGTCGGGTCGAAGTCGAGCGACCTCGTCTCACCCGGCTGGTGGTCGAGGCCAAGGGCGAGGTGGAGAAGATTCGCGAGCAGGTGCAGAACGTCGAGTGAGTCCGTGTCGATCTCGACCGTGGTGGCGGATGGAGCTGACGGGCGGGGAGGATTCACGCCTTGGATGTGACTGCGCTTCGACCGCCACGGGATCATCTTCATCGTCTCCGGCCCGTCCGGGGCCGGGAAGAGCACGATTTCCGGCCGCGCGCTGCGTGAGATCCCGGCCTCGACATGTCGGTGTCGTGCACCACGCGAGCGCCTCGCGCCGGCGAGGTCGACGGACGGGACTACACGTTCGTCGAGCGCGAGGAGTTCGAGCGACGTCGCGACGCCGACGAGTTCGCCGAATGGGCCGAGGTGCACGGCGCTCTCTACGGGACGCCGCGCGCGCCGCTCGACGACGCGATCGCCGGCGGGCGCGACATGCTTCTCGACATCGACGTGCAGGGCGCTCGCCGCTTCAAGCAACGGTATGCCGACGATGGCCGTCGCGGTGATGGTCTTCCCGCCCTCCTGGGACGAGCTCGAGCGACGGCTGCGCGCGCGCCGCACCGACGACGAAGTCATTCGCCGCCGCCTCGCGCGCGCCCGCGCGGAGGCGGAGGAGCTACCGGCGTACGACTACTATCCTCGTCAATCGCGACGTCGACGAGAGCGTGCGCTTGCTCGCGGCGATCGTCGCCGCCGAGCGCGTCGCGTCTCGCGGCTCCTAGCCTGACCTGGCTCCCGCGGTCGTGGTGCGAGACTAGGCGGCCGACATGACCCTCCAGGACCTCATCAGCCGCGTCAAGCCTACAATCCCGCGGCCGACCTCGCGATGATCAGCCGCGCCTACGAGTTCTCGGCGCGACGTCCACCGCGGGCAGAAGCGGCAGTCGGGCGAGCCCTATCTGGTCGCACCCGCTCGAGGTCGCCGGCCTGATCGCCGACCTCCAGCTCGACGTGCCGAGCGTCGTCACCGGTCTGCTGCACGACACCGTCGAGGACACGCTCGACGACGCTCGACGCAGGTCGAGCCGATGTTCGGCGACGAGATCGCGACGCTGGTCGACGGCGTCACCAAGATCAGCCAGATCAACTTCACCAGCCGCGAGGAGAAGCAGGCCGAGAACTTCCGCAAGATGATCCTGGCGATGGCGCGCGACATCCGCGTCATCCTCGTCAAGCTCGCCGACCGCACGCACAACATGCGCACGCTCGGCGCACCTGCGCGCCCGAGCGGCAGCAGCGAGATCGCGCAGGAGACGCTCGACATCTACGCGCCGCTCGCGCACCGGCTCGGCATCTACTGGATCAAGAGCGAGCTCGAGGACAACGCGCTCCGCTACCTGCACCCGGAGGTCTACTACCAGCTCAAGCGCAACGTCGCGAAGAAGAAGGCCGAGCGCGAGCAGCTACATCAAGCGACGTGCAGCACCGTGCTCGCGCAAGAAGCTCGAGGAGGCGGGCATCGAGGCGCGAGGTCACCGGCCGCCCGAAGCACTTCTACTCGATCTACCAGAAGATGCAGACGCAGAACCTGCTCTACGACCAGATCTACGACCTGGTCGCGTTCCGCATCCTCGTCGACTCGCGTGCGCGAGTGCTACGAGGCGCTCGGCGTCGTGCACGCGAACTGGAAGCCGGTGCCCGGGCGCTTCAAGGACTACATCGCGATGCCGAAGGCGAACATGTACCAGTCGCTGCACACCACGGTGATCGGCCCCTACGGCGAGCGCATCGAGGTGCAGATCCGCACCCACGAGATGCACCGCGTCGCCGAGGACGGCATCGCCGCGCACTGGACGTACAAGGGCAGGCGAGCGGTGCGCGGCTCGAGGACGTCGAGCGCTTCGCCTGGCTGCGCCAGCTGCTCGAGTGGCAGCAGAATCTCCAGGATCCGCAGGAGTTCCTGCGCTCGGTGAAGGAGGACCTGTTCAGCGACGAGGTCTTCGTCTTCACGCCCAAGGGCGACGTGCTTGAACTTCCCGGAGGGCGCCACGGTCATCGACTTCGCCTACCGCATCCACTCGCGAGGTCGGCGAGCACTGCGCCGGCGCGCGCGTCAACGGCAAGCTCGTGCCGCTGCGCTACCAGCTCGCAGAGCGGCGACACGGTCGAGATCGTCACCACCACGCAGCCAGACGCCGAGCAAGGACTGGCTCAAGATCGTCAAGACGCCGCGCGCCAAGGAGCGCATCCGCACCTGGATCAAGGCGCAGCAGCGCACGCGCAGTCGTCGACCGTCGGCGCGCGAGATCCTCGAGCGCGACCTCCGCCGCCATCAGCTCGAGCTCGGCAAGCTGCGCAAGGACGGCCAGCTCGCGACGCGCGCTCGAGGAGCTCGTCGTTGCAAGGACGAGGAGGCGCTGATCGCCGCGGTCGGCTACGGCCGATCACGCGCGCACCAGGTGCTCGCCGAAGCTGCTGCCGCCGGACGAGCTCGCAGCGAGCGCCGCGAGCGAAGCGGAGGGCACGCTGCAGAAGCTCTTCCGGCCTGGTGCAGCCGGCCGAGCCGAAGGCGCGGCGTGCAGGTGAGCGGCGTCGACGACGTGCTGGTGCGCTTCGGCCGCTGCTGCAATCCGCTGCCCGGGCGAGCGCATCGTCGGCTTCATCACCCGCGGCCGCGGCGTCACCGTGCACTCGGCGACTGCCCGCGCGTGCTGGAGAGCGATCCGCAGCGCCGCGTCGAGGTGGTGTGGGCCGGCGAGCGGCGCCCCGCGGCCGGTGAAGGTCGAGGTCGTCTGCGTCGACCAGCCCGGCATGCTCGCCGCGATGACCAAGGTCATCAGCTCCGGCGGCGTCAACATCACCCGCGCCGAGGTGCGCACCGATGGCCAAGAGCAGGCGGTGTCGAGCTTCGATCTCATGGTGACCAGCGCAGACGCCTTGAACCACGTGATGCGCAACATCGGGAAGCTTCGCGGCGTGTTGCGGGTGAGCCGGATCGCCGCATAGGCGTCGGCGCTACGCGCCCGCACCCGCGTTGAGACCCACCCCGCGCGTCGCGGCGGATGCGGCTTCGCGCGCGACCCTGGCGATGCGGCCGCTAGCTAGGCGGCCTTCTCGATCTTCCCGCTACGCAGGCAGCGTGTGCAGACGAGCAGTCGGCGCACGCCGCCGTGTAGCTTCGCGCGCACCATCTGGAGGTTCGCCTGCCAGGTTCGCTTGGTGCGATTGTTAGCGTGGCTCACGCTGTTGCCCACGGAGCGGTGCTTTCCGCAAACTTCGCAGCTTCGCGCCATCGTCGTCCTTTCGTGCCGCCCGGAATCTCGACGCTTTAGCGTTTTCTCGAGCCGAGGTCAATTTGCACGCCCGCGGGAGGTGACCTCGCTTCACGCCCCGCGAATTCGGCGCAAGACTTCGGTCGTCGACAAGCCGGGATGGTATGGAAGGCGTTCGACGCGCCCGCCGCGCGCACGTACGAAATCGGCTCCGACGATGGCGTTCTCGCTCCAATCGCCGCCCTTGGCGAGCACATCGGGTTCCGCCGCGCGGATGAGCTCGAGCGGCGTGTCCTCCTCGAAGATGGAAACGTAGTCTACCCCCTCGAGCGCCGCGAGCATCTCGGCGCGCTCCGCCGCGCCGACGATGGGACGCCCCGGCGCTTTGCCGAGCCGGCGTATCGAGGCGTCGCTGTTGAGCCCGACCACCAGCCGGTCGCCGTGCCGGCGCGCCTCGCGCAGCGAGCGGACGTGGCCGAGATGGAGCAGGTCGAAGCAGCCATTGGTGAAGACGATCGTTCGGCCCGCGCGACGATCCTCCGCGAGGGCCGCCCGCAGCGCGTCACGATCGAGAATCCGCCCCACGAGGCGAATGTACACCGCCCGCGTCGGCCGCTGAAGCGGTCGTCCGCTTGGCTCCGCGGAAGCCTATCGAAGTCGATCCGGCTGCTGCTACACTCCGCTCCCGCCGATGGCCGACTACCGGAGGAAGCGCTGGCGCACCGAGATGGCCGTACGGGTCGACGTCAATGGCGCGCTCGACGCTCTGATCGGCGATGGCGGCCTGCACGAGAACGAGCTCGCGGCGCTCGAGCAGCACGTCGCCGGCGCGCACGCCGCGATGGACGCAAAGCGCAAGAGCAATGCCATGCGCTTTCGCGACCTTCCTTACGAGAAGCGCGAGGTGCAGAGAATCGTGGAGCTGGCCCGCGATGTGAAAGCCGAGAGCGACACGCTGGTGGTTCTCGGCATCGGCGGTTCGGTGCTCGGCACTCGCGCGATCTACGGCGCGCTCTGTCCGCCGTTCCACGGCAGCCATCCGGGATCGGCGGAGCGCGGCGCCCGCTTGATCATCGCCGACAACGTCGATCCGAGCACCTTCGGAGCCGTCCTCGACGAGGTCGATCCTCATCGTGCGACTTTCAACGTGATCTCGAAATCGGGCGAGACCGCGGAGACGATGGCCCAGTACCTGATCGTCCGCGAACGCCTGCTCAAGGTGCTCGGCGCCGTGGATTACAGCCGGCGCGTCGTCATCACCACCGACGCGGACGCGGGAGCCCTACGCCAGATCGTCAACGACGAGGGGTTCCGCTCGCTCTCCATTCCCGCGGGCGTAAGCGCGCGCTACTCGGTGTTGAGCGCCGTCGGTTTGTTCCCAGCCGCGATTGCGGGCATCGATGTCAACGAGCTGCTCGCCGGGGCGGCGGCGATGGACGAACGATGCTCGGCGCCGTCGCTGTTCGAGAACCCCGCGTATCTGCTCGGCGCCGTCCACTACCTTGCGCACGTCGCGCGCCAGAAGAGCGTACACGTGCTGATGCCCTACTCCGATGCTCTCGCCGGCTTCGCGGACTGGAGTGCGCTGCTCTTGGCAGAAAGCCTCGGCAAGGAGCTCGACCTCGATGGTCGCGTGGTGCACAACGGCCTGACGCCGCTGCGCGCAGTCGGGGCGAGCGATCAACACTCTCAGTTGCAGCTCTTCATGGAAGGACCGAACGACAAGATCATCACCTTCGTGCGGGTCGAGGATCACGCAGCGCGACTCGAGATTCCCGAAGGCTACGGAGACCTCGAGAGCGTTGGCTACCTCGGCGGGCGCACGCTCGGCGAGCTGTTGAACCTCGAGCAGCGCGCCACCGAGATCGCGCTTGCGGCGCGCGGTCGCATGACGACGACGCTCCGCGTGCCGCGGATCAACGCCTTCACGATTGGGCAGGTGATGTACCTGGTCGAGGTGATGACGGTGCTGATGGCGGGACTCTATCGAGTCGATCCCTTCAATCAGCCGGGAATCGAAGAAGGGAAGCGACTGACGTACGGGATGGCCGGTAGACGCGGCTACGAGGAGAAGAGGGCCGAGGTCGACGCGTGGATGCAGAAGAAGAACGCCAAGTACGTCTTGTGACGTCTCGTCGACGTCGCCACGCGGCCGCGGGCGCCGAGCAAAGAACGTCTCCGAGGGTGGTTGGCGGTCGCCGCTAGGTTCGTCCCGTGCCGAGCATTCGCGTTCTACCGGACTCGGTCGCCCGCAAGATCGCCGCGGGTGAGGTGATCGAGCGCCCTGCGTCGGTGGTCAAGGAGCTGGTCGAGAATTCGCTCGACGCCGGAGCGCACCGCATCGTCGTCGAGATCGCGCAGGGCGGACGCGCGCGCGTGGCCGTCACCGACGACGGCGAGGGAATCGCCCGTGAAGATACGGTGGTCGCATTCCAGCCCCACGCGACGAGTAAGATTCGCGACGCGGAGGATCTCCATGGTATTTCGACCCTGGGTTTCCGCGGCGAGGCCCTGCCGTCGATCGCGGCGGTGGCCGAGGTCGAGCTCTGGACTTGTCGACGGGATGCCGACGTCGGGACCCATGTGCGGCTGCACGCGGGGAAACCGGTGGTCGTCGAAGATGCCGGCACTCCTCCCGGCTGCCGTATCGAAGTGCACGATCTGTTCTGTGCCACTCCCGCGCGGCGCAAGTTTCTCAAGGCGGCGACGACCGAAGCGGGCCACGTCGCGCAGCTCGTCGGGCGCTTCGCGCTCGCCAGGCCGGAGATCGCCTTCGAGCTGCGGCAAGACCAGCGTGTCCCACTGACGTTTCCGCCCGCCGGCCCCCGCGAGCGCATCCGGCGGGTGCTGGGGGCGGAGATCGAAGCCGAGATGCGCGCCGTGGAGTTCGCCGGCGCCGCGCGCGTCTCGGGCTTCGTGACCCATCCCCACGTCGCGCTCTCGCATTCGCGCAGCATTCTGTTCTTCGTCAACGGCCGTCTGGTGCGAGACCGCTTGCTGCAACACGCACTGATGGCGGCATACGCAAGTCTGTTGCCCCGCGGGCGCTATCCGGGGGCGGTGTTGCTGCTCGAGGTGGCGCCCGAGGAGGTCGACGTCAACGTTCACCCGATGAAGCTCGAAGTGCGGTTCCGCGACGGGCGTGCGGTGCACGAGGCGATCGGGCGGGCGGTGCGCGACGCGCTCCAGACGCGCGCGCGGCTAACCGACGCCGGGCAAGTCGCCGAAGCTCCGTCGGTGTATGCGACGGAGTCGAGCGCGCCCGACGCCTCCGCCGCGGCTCCGCGAGCTCTTCGACTGGTTTCCGCGCCTGTTGCGGTGCGCGGCGAGCCGTCGTCACTCGAAGCGCCCGGATTCTTCGCGTCGCTGCGTGTCGTCGGACAAGTCTTCGACGGCTATCTCGTGTGCGAAGGCGAAGGCGAGATCTGGCTCATCGATCAGCACGCTGCCCACGAGCGCGTCGCCTTCGAGCGATTGCGCGCGGCGCGACTACGAAGCCAGGTCGAGGTGCAGGCGATGTTGATGGCACAGCCGGTGGAAGTCGCGGCGGGCGAAGCGGAGCTGCTCGCCGGCGCGGCCGACGAGCTCGCCGCCTGCGGCTTGGAGATCGAGCCGTTCGGCGATCGTACCGTCCTCGTTCGCGCCGTGCCGGCGTTGTTCCCGGCGGCGTCGGTCGCTCCGTTGCTGCGCGCGGTGGCGGTGGATCTCGCGGAGACGGATCGCTCGCGCGCTCTGGAAGCACGCACCGACGCGCTGCTCGCCACCATCGCCTGCCATTCGGTGGTTCGGGTGGGACAACGGCTCGGCGAGACCGAGATGCGCGGCCTGCTCACCGCGATGGATCGAATCGAGCGCAACTCCAACTGCCCGCACGGCCGGCCGGTGGCACGGCGGATGTCGCGGGCGGAGCTCGAGCGGCGCTTCGGACGGTAGACGGCCTTGCGCTGGCTCGTCATCGCAGGGCCGACCGCATCCGGGAAGAGCTCGCTCGCCCTCGCCCTCGCCGAGTGCTTCGGCGGCGAGATCGTCAACGCCGACTCACGCCAGGTGTATCGCTACATGGACGTCGGCACGGCAAAGCCGCCGCTCGAGGACCGGCGCCGGGTACCGCATCACTTGTTCGACGTCGCGGATCCGAACGAGCGCTTCGATGCCGCCCGCTACCGTGAGCTCGCTCGACCCGTGGTGACGGCGATCGCGTCGCGCGGCCGGCTGCCGATCGTCGTCGGGGGCACGGGACTCTACCTCCGCGCGCTTTCGCGAGGTTTGTTCGCAGTGCCGCGCGCGTTGGCGGCGCTGCGGGCGGCGCTCACACGACTCGAAGACGAGCGTCCCGGCACGCTCGCTCGCTGGAACCGTCGCCTGGATCCAGCAGTCTTGGCGCGCGTGCACCCGAACGACCGGGTTCGGTTGCTGCGCGCCCTCGAGGTGACGCTCGCCACGGGCGTAGCGATGTCGGAGCATCAGCGCCGGCACGGCTTCCGAGAGCGGCTCGGCGAGTTTCTCTACCTGGTCGTTGACCCGGGCGTACAGCCGTTGAAGGAGCATATCCGTTCGCGGTCCACCGAGCTATTTGCGCGCGGACTGTTGGAGGAGGTGCGCTCGCTCTGGGCCCGCGGCTTTGGCCCCGATCTGCGAGCGATGCGGAGCATCGGGTATCTCGAAGCTGGTCGGGTACTGCGCGGGGAGCGCAGCGAGGAAGAGGGGCTCGAGGACCTGGTGCGCAGCACCGAGCGCTTGGCGAAACGGCAGCGCACGTGGTTCCGCGCCGAGCCGGACGGGGTGTGGCGCGACCCGCGACAGGATCGACAGCGCATCGTCGACGAGGTGCGGCGCTTCCTCACGGAGGGCGAGGCGCCATTGTAATGCGACCGCGGTTCGTCGATCATCACGCGGCACATGCAGTCGACCTATCTCGACTTCGAGCGCCCTCTCGAAGAGCTCGACCGGCAGATCGAAGAGGCGCGCGCGCGCAAGTCACCGGTCGCGGACATCGCCGAGCTGGAAACACGGGGGCGAGACCTCGAGGCGCAGCTCTACGGCGAGCTCAGCCCGTGGTACCGAGTGCAGCTCTCGCGCCATCCCGATCGGCCGCAGACTCTGGACTATGCGGGCCAGATCTTCGACGAGTTCACCGAGCTCCACGGCGACCGTGGATTCGCCGACGACCCCTCCATCGTCGGCGGGTTTGCGCGCTTGCGGGGACCGTCCGGTGATGCTGGTCGGCCATCAACGCGGGCGCACGACGCAGGAAAAGCTGCGACGGAACTTTGGCATGCCGAGGCCCGAAGGATACCGCAAGGCGCTGCGTCTCTTTCGGCTCGCGGAACGCTTTCGTCGTCCGATCGTCACCATGATCGACACCCAAGGCGCATTCCCGGGCCTGGACGCCGAAGAGCGCGGTCAAGCGGAGGCGATCGCTCGGAATCTCCGCGCAATGGCTGCACTGAGGGTTCCGGTGGTGGTGTGCGTGATCGGCGAGGGAGGAAGCGGCGGCGCGTTGGCGCTCGGCATCGGCGATCGGATCTTGATGTTCGAGTACGCCTGCTATTCGGTGATCACCCCCGAGGGGTGCGCGTCGATCCTCTATCGGCAGAAGACCGCCGAGTCGGTCGCCCGGGCCGCGGATGCGCTGCGCCTGACGGCCAAGGATCTGCTTGCTCTCGGAGTGATCGACGAGAGTCGTGCCCGAGCCGCTCGGGGGAGCCCACCGTCACCCTCGCGAGGCGATGGAGTCGCTCCGTATGGCGCTCGATCGTCATCTGGCCGAGCTGTCGCGCCGGACCCGCCGATCGCCTTCGAGATCTTCGCTACGAGAAGTTCCGCCGCATGGGTCAGTTCGTCGCGGCGTAGCGCGGGCGGTTCGCAGCGGCCGCCTCGGCGACCTTGCAGTGGCGGGCGGCTTGCGTTACGCAATCGCTCTTCGGCCAAGGGCTACGGCAAATGTCCGGCAATCCAATCGACCGGTTGCGGCGACGAATCGACCGCATCGACGACGAGATGCTGCGCCTGCTCGCTCGCCGCGCGGCGGCGGCGCGCGCGATCGGCCGAGCCAAGGCCGCCGACGGCCGCGGTGTCTACGTTCCGGCGCGCGAGAAGAAGATCCTCGACCGACTGAACCGCGAGCGCGGCGATCTGCCCGCCGCGGTCGTCCGAGCGGTCTTTCGCGAGGTGATCTCCGCGTGCCGATCGCTCGAGCGTGGCATCCGTGTCGCCTACCTCGGTCCCGAGGCGACTTACACGCACATGGCGGCTCGCGAGCAGTTCGGCGCCGCCGCGACCTTCGTTCCCGCCGACTCGATCCCGCGGGTGTTCGAGGAGGTCGAGCGTGCGGAAGCAGAGTTCGGCGTCGTGCCGATCGAGAACTCGACCGACGGCACGGTCACACATACGCTCGACCGTTTTCTCGAGTCGACCGTGAAGATCGCCGCGGAGATCTGTCTCGACGTCAATCATTGCCTACTCTCGAAGATCGGGCGACGCGGGTAGCGTGCGCCGCATCTATTCGCATCCGCAGGGCTTGGCACAGTGTCGAGGCTGGATCGCCACACATCATCCACGGGCGACGCTCCAGGAGACCGCGAGCACCGCACGCGCGGCTCGCGAGGCGGCGCGCGACGCGGAGGGGGCCGCCATCGCCAGCGCCCTCGCCGCAGACGTCTACGGCCTCGAGACCATCGCCGAAGACATTCAGGACGTCTCCTTCAACGCGACGCGCTTCGTGGTGATCGCCGCGGATGATTCCCCCGATCCCTCGGGCGACGACAAGACCTCCGTGGTGTTTTCGATCCGCGACGAGGTGGGAATCCTCCACCACATGCTCGAGCCCTTCGCAGAGAACAAGATCAATCTGACGCGCATCGAGTCACGACCCTTGAAGGGGCGACCTTGGGAATACGTCTTCTTCCTCGATTTCCTCGGCCACCGCTTGGAGCGTCCCGTGACGCGCGCGCTCGCCAAGCTCCACGAGCTTAGCCAGATGCTCAAGGTGCTCGGCAGCTACCCGGTCTGGCGATGAGCCTGCAGCATCTCATTCCGCCCTGGCTCGCCTCGCTGGTGCCGTATCCGCCGGGCAAGCCGATCGAGGAGGTCGAGCGCGAGTACGGCATCCGCGACTCGATCAAGCTGGCCTCGAACGAGAATCCGCTCGGTCCGTCGCCGCGAGCCGTCGCGGCGCTGCGCGGGCGCTCGCGGGAGTCCACCGCTACCCGGACGGCAGCGGGTTCTATCTCAAGCAGACGCTGGCGGCGAAGCTCGGCGTCGGTGCGGAGCAGATCCGCTCGGCAACGGCTCGAACGAGATCATCGAGCTCGTCGTGCGCACCTTCCTGCGCCCCGGCGAGGACGCGGTGATGTCGGACCAGGCGTTCGTCATCTATCGCCTGGTCGTTCAGGCGGCCGCGGGGATTCCCGCGCGCGGTGCCGCTGCGCGACTTCACCCACGACCTCGAGGCGATCGCCGACGCGGTTCGCCGTCGACGCGGCTGGTCTTCCTCGCCAATCCCAACAATCCGACCGGCACGATCTTCCGCCGCGCGCATGGGAGAGTCTCCTCGCGCGGCTGCCGCCGGACGTCGTCATCGTTGGACGACGCGTATGCGGAGTACGTGAGCGACCCGGAATATCCCCGCACCGCTCGACTATCTGCGGCCCGATCAGCTGCTGATCACGCTGCGCACGTTCTCGAAGATCTACGGCCTGGCCGGCCTGCGCATCGGCTACGGCGTCGGCCCACCCGGAGCTGATCGAGGTGCTCAAGCGCATGCGCCAGCCCTTCAACGTCAACACGCTGGCGCAGGTCGCGGCGCTGGCGGCGCTCGACGACGACGAGCACGTCGAGCGCACCCGCCGCGTCAATCGCGACGGCATGGCTTTCCTGAGCGCGAGTTCACGCGGCTCGGCCTCGCGTTCGTGCCGAGCTGGGCGAACTTCGTCCTGGTGCGAGTCGGCAACGGCGGCGGGGTGTACGAGCGCGCTGCTGCGCCGCGGCGTCATCGTGCGGCCGGTGCCGGTCTACGGCTTCCCCGAGCACGTGCGCGTGACGGTCGGCACCGCTGAAGAAAACCGACGATTCGTCGAGCGCTGGAAGGGGCGCTGTCGCAGTGAGGTCCCGTGGCGATGACCGCCGACCGGCTCTCTCCCCACCGAGATCCCCGAAGTGACGAAGCTGTTCGAGCGCGTGGCCATCGTCGGCGTCGGCCTGATCGGCGGCTCGCTCGGTCTGGCCGCCCGCGCCGCGGGCTCGTCGGCGAGGTCGTCGGCTTCGGCCGCAGCGAGGCGAATCTGCGGATCGCCGAGCAGCGCGGCATCGTCGACCGCTACAGCTTGACGCCCGCGGAGGCGGCGCGCGACGCGGATCTCATCGTGCTGGCCGTGCCGGTGCGGCGCTGGCGGCGGTCGCCATGGACCTCCTGCCGCACGCGCGGCCGGGGACCGTGGTCACCGACGTCGGCAGCGTCAAGGCGAGCGTGGTCGCGGCCCTCGAGGCCGTGGTTCGGCCTCCGTCGCCTTTCGTCGGCTGCCATCCCGTCGCCGGCAGCGAGCACTCCGGCGCCGCCAACGCGCTCCCCGACCTGTTCGAGCGCCAGCTGTGCATCTTGACGCCCACCGCGCACCGACAGCACGGCTCTGGGGCGTGCACGGGCGCTTTGGGAAGGCGTCGGCACGCGCGTGGAGATGATGCCGGCGGCGCGATCACGATCGCCTGCTCGGGTTGGTGAGCCACCTGCCGCACGTCGTCGCCTACGCGTTGGTGGGCGCCATCGAATCGGCCCGCGTCGCAGGTCGTGACCCGCTGGCGATCCGGCGGCGGCTTGCGCGACACGACGCGCGTCGCGGCGAGCCCCGCGGAGCTGTGGCGCGACATCTTTCTCGACAACGGCCGACGTGCTGCGCGCGATCGACGAGTTTCGCGACGAGCTCGATCGACTGCGCGACTCGATCGCACGCGAGGACGCCGCGGCGCTCGAAGCGGCGCTGACGCGATCGCGCCTCGCCCGCACTCGTCTCAAGGATCCCCGCTCGTGACGAGCAGCGGCGGGCCTGCGCTGGAGATTCGACCGTTGGCGGGGCCGATTCGCGCTGCGCCCGTGCTGCCCGGCTCGAAGAGCTTGACGAACCGCGCGCTGCTGCTCGCGGCGCTCGCCGGCGGCGACAGCACGCTCCGCGGCGCGCTCTTCAGCGACGACACGCGCTACATGGTGGCCGCGCTCGAACGACTCGGCTTCTCCGTCCATGGGATCGCGGCGCTTCGACGATCCACGTCGAGGGACGCGGGGGCGAGCTGCCGCGCCGAGCAGGCGGAGCTCTTCGTCGGCAACGCCGGCACGGCGATGCGCTTCCTCACGGCGCTCGTGCCTCGGTCGCGGTCGCTACCGCATCGACGGCGATCGGCGCATGCGCGAGCGGCCGATCGAGGATCTGGTCGATGCGTTGCGGCAGCTCGGCGTGGCGGCGCGCAGCGAGCACGGCAACGGCTGCCCGCCGGTGGTCGTCGAGGCGGCCGGTCTCGCGGGGGAGCGACGCGGGTCGTCGGGGGCGCTCGAGCCAGTTTCCTGTCGCCCTGCTGCAGGTGGCGCCCTACGCACGGCACGACGTTCGGCTCGACATCGACGGCCCGCTGGTGAGCGCGCCGTACGTCGACATGACCCTCGCGCTGATGGGCCGTTCGGCGTCGCGATCGAGCGCGACGGCACGAGCATCCGCGTCGCCGCTGGCACAGCGCTACCGCGCCGGCCAACTGCGATCGAGCCCGACGCTTCGAGCGCCACTATTTCTTGGCCGCCGCGGCTCTTGCTCGGCGGAGCGGTGGTGCGTGCACGGCCTCGGCCGCGATTCGTTGCAGGGCGACGTCCGGTTCGTGGACGTGCTGGCTGCGATGGGCGCCGAGGTGCGTTTCGAGCCGGAGCGCGTGATCGTGTCGCGGCAGCAGGGCTTCGCGGCATCGACGCCGATTTCAACGGCGATCTCGGACACCTCCCCACCGCGGCGGCGCTCGCTCCGTTCGCCTCGTCGCCGGTCGCATCCGCAACATCGCTCATACGCGCGCGTCAGGAGAGCGACCGCGTCGCCGCCGTGGCGACCGAGCTGCGGCGCCTCGGCGTGCGCGTCGACGAGTCAGCCGATGAGCTCGAGATCCAGCCGTCCGCGCTGCACGGCGGCGAAGTCGAGACCTACGACGATCACCGCATCGCGATGAGCTTCGCGCTGGTCGGCCTGAAGGTGCCCGGCGTCCGGATCCGCGATCCCCGGCTGCGTCGACAAGACGTTTCCGGATTTCTTCGAGCGCTTGGAGTCGCTGCGCACACCGGCCTAGAGTGCGTCCGATGGGGCCGAAGGGATTGGTCGTCGCGATCGACGGTCCCGCCGGCGCCGGCAAGAGCACCGTCGCCCGCGAGCTCGCGCGGGCGGCTCGGCTACGCTACGTCGACACCGGCGCCATGTACCGCGTCGTCGGCGTGCTCGCGCGCGAGCGCGGCGTCGACCCGAACGACGGCCAGCGGCTCGGGGCGCTTGCGGCAGGCTCTCGACTTCGCTTCGTCGACGGCGCAGGCGGCGCGCAGTCCGTGCTCGCCAACGGCCGCGACGTCACGGCGGCGATCCGCGACCAAGCCGCGGCGAATGGGCGTCCAAGGTGTCGACGCGACCCGGCGGTGCGCGAGCGCCTGGTCGCCGCGCAGCGCGCCATGGGTCGGGCGGCGGCGTGGTGATGGAAGGACGCGACATCGGCACGGTGGTGTTCCCTGACGCCGACGTGAAGTTCTATCTGGACGCGACTCCGCGAAGAGCGGGCCGGCGCCGCCGCCAGCAGCTACCGACCGGGGCGAGCCCGCGTCGCTCGCGGCCATCGTCACCGAGATCGAGAGCCGCGACCGGCGCGACCAGCAGCGCGCACATTCGCCGCTACGCCGGCCGCGGATGCCGTGCGCGTCGACACCACCACGCTGGCGCCGCCGGCCGTCATCGAGGAATGCTCGAACGTTGCCACGCGCTGCTGCGGTCGCGCGGCGCACGGGTACAAAAGCCTTGAAACCCCTTGCTCTGGGATGTAGACAAGTGAGGCTTAACCTGCCACCGCTGTGAATCCTTCCGAGAAGACCCGCTACGCGGGGGTAGCAAGCGTGCTAAGCGAAGATCGGGAAAGGGGAACCCCAGACTAGATGGATCGTGACAAGGACCACCAGCTCAGCGCGCCCAAACGCGAGGAGGTGGAGGATTTCGGCGCGCTCTTCGAGGAGAGCCTGCGGGCGGTCAAGCCGGGCGAGGTCGTCCGGGGACGCGTCGTGCAGGTGACCCGCGATCACGTCACCGTCGACATCGGCTACAAGTCCGAAGGGCAGATCCCGATCCACGAGTTCCGCGACCGCGACGGCGACGTCGACGGTCACGGAAGGCGACGAGATCGACGTCTACTTCGAGGCCTCGACGAGTCCGAGGACGGCGGCATCGTCGCTCTCGCGCCAGAAGGCCGAGCAGCTCAAGGTGTGGCGCGACATCGAGCAGGCGTTCGAGCGCAACGGCGCCGTCGAGGGCACGATCGTCGGCAAGGTGAAGGGCGGCCTCAAGGTCGACATCGGCGTCGCCGCATTCCTGCCCGGCTCGCACGCCGACCTCCGGCCCGCCCGCAACCTCGATCGCTTCATCGGCCAGCGCGGCCGCTTCGCGATCCTCAAGTTCAACCGCTCGCGCGGCAACGTCGTGGTCTCGCGCCGCGCCGTGCTGGAGCGCGAGCGCGACGTCGCTCAAGGAGGAGACGCTGAAGGTGCTCGAGGAGGGCGTCATCCTCGAGGGCATCGTCAAGAACATCACCGACTACGGCGCGTTCGTCGATCTCGGCGGCATCGACGGCCTGCTGCACGTCACCGACATGTCGTGGGGCCGCGTCGGCGCATCCGTCCGAGGTCGTCAACGTCGGCGACCAGGTGCACGTCGTCGTCCTCAAGTACGATCCCGAGCGCGAGCGCGTGTCGCTCGGCATGAAGCAGATCATGCCCGACCCGTGGACGACGGTGCCGACCGCTATCCCGATCGGCACGCGCGTGCACGGCAAGGTCGTGAGCCTCACCGACTACGGCGCCTTCGTCGAGCTCGAGCCGGGCATCGAGGGCCTGATCCACGTCTCCGAGATGTCGTGGACCAAGCGCGTGACGCCATCCGTCGAAGGTGCTCGAGCCGCGGGACAGGAGGTCGACGTCGCAGGTGCTCGACGTCGACCCGCAGCAACCGCCGCATCTCGCTCGGCCTCAAGCAGGCCGAGCCGAATCCGTGGGAGATGGTGCGCGATCAACCATCCCGGTCGGCAGCCACATCAAGGGCAAGGTGAAGAGCATCACCGACTTCGGCATCTTCGTCGGCGTCGACGGAGGGCATCGACGGCCTGGTGCACATCTCCGATCTGCACTGGACGAAGAAGGTCAAGCACCCCTCCGAGCTCTACAAGAAGGGCGACGAGGTCGAGGCGGTCGTGCTCGGCATCGACGTCGACAACGAGCGCATCTCGCTCGGCGTCAAGCAGCTCACGCGACGATCCCTGGAGCGCGATGCCGCGAGCGCTACCCGGTCGGCGGCCGCGTGCACGGCACGGTCACCAGCGTCACCGACTTCGGCGTCTTCGTCGAGATCGAGGAGGGCATCGAGGGCCTGATCCACGTCTCGCAGCTCTCCACCGAGCGCGTCGACAAGCCGCGCGAGCTCTTCAAGCGTCGGCGACGAGGTCGAGGCCGAGGTCACCAACGTCGACCCGCGCGAGCGCCGGATCGGCTCTCAGCATCAAGGCGCTCGCGTCGCAGCGAGGAGCGCGACGAGGTCGACACCTACCTGCGCCGCGAGCGCGAGGGCTCGACGCTTCTCGTTCGAGGACATCCTGAGCGAGGAGCTGCGCCTCGACCGCGACGAGGGCGATCGACACGACGAAGGCCGACGGAGCGCCGCTCGCGATGGCACGACCGGCATCCGATGGCGCGAGGGCATCCGATCGTGCGCGTTCTGTCGGCGCTCGGCTTCGTCCTGGTCGTTCGGCGCTCGCCGCGTTCGCGCTACCTCGGCGAGCGAGGGCAGCTCGGCGACGTTCTCGCTCGGACGGCGCGTCGGCGTCGTCGACGGTGCGAGGGCGTCATCGAGGACGCGACGACGTCGTCGAGGCGCTCGATCGGCTTCGCGAAGAACGCCGGCGTCGCGCGCGGTCGTGCTGCGCATCGAGTCGCCGGGCGGCGGCGTGGCGCCCTCGCAGGAGATCTACGACGCGGTCCGGCGCGCTGCGCGAGACGCAAGCCGGTCGTCGCGTCGCTCGGCGGCGTGGCGGCCTCGGGCGGCTACTACATCGCCAGCGCCTGCGACACGATCGTCGCCAACCCCGGCACGCTCACCGGCTCGATCGGCGTGATCATGGAGCTCGGCAACGTCGAAGGGCTGCTGCAGAAGCTCGGCGTCCAGCCGGAGTGTCATCAAGGCGGGCAAGTTCAAGGACATCGGGCTCGCCGCTGCGCCCGATGACGCGACGAGGAGCGCGCGCTTCTTCCAGGAGATGATCGACAACGTGCACACGCAGTTCATCGCGGCGGTCGCCGCGGGACGCAAGCATGACCGAAGACCAGGTGCGCGCGCTCGCCGACGGCCGGATCTATTCCGGGCGAGCAGGCGCACGAGCTGCGGGCTCGTCGACGAGCTCGGCGGGCTCGAGGACGCGGTCGCGCTCGCCGCCGAGCGCGAGCCGGGATCGACCGGCGAGCCGCGCGGTCGACGCATGCGCGCTCGCGCCGACGAGCCGTGGTGGTGGCGTCTGCTCGCTCGGCCTCGTCGCCGGCGGGACCTGCTCGGCGTTCCGGCGCGTCTCGGACGTCCAACTCGTATACGGCGGCGCCGCTTCTGCGCTGATGCCGGAGGCGGCCGGTCATGAGCCACGAATCGCGGGACACCCGGGAGGCGGTTCAGATGACCAAGCGCGATCTGATCGACGAGGTCGTGAAGCATCTACCCGCGCTTCTCCGCGGCGCGACGCCGAGGTCATGGTGAACGCGGTGTTCGACAGCATGACCGAGGCGCTCGCGCGCGGCGAGCGCATCGAGATCCGCGGCTTCGGCAGCTTCGTCGTGAAGCATCGCCAGGCGCGCGAGGGCCGCAATCCGAAGACCGGGCGCGCTCGTGCCGGTGGCCGCGAAGCGCGTGCCGTTCTTCAAGGTCGGCAAGGAGCTGAAGCTGCGCGTCGACGGCGCCCGTTCCGGACTCCGACGACGGCGGCAGCTCGGTCGGCGGCGGCGAGGAGTTCCAGGAAGGGTGACCGCGGCATTCGGCCGCCGCTTCCGGCTAGCCCGTCCGCGCGCCGCTCGTGAGGCGCCGAGCCGATGCCCCGCCTACGCGCCATGAAGGTGCTCTGGGCCCGTGGCGGATGGCGTTGATCTCGGCGCCGACGCCGACGCGCTGCATCTTCTGCGAGCTGCCGTCCGCGGGCGACGCCCGCGACAGCCTCGTCCTGTCGGCGACCCGTTCCACGGTCGTGATGCTGAACCGCTTCCCGTACACCAGCGGCCATCTCATGGTCGCACCGCGGCGGCACGTCGGCGGCTCTCGAGGCGCTGCCGCACGCGCAGCACGCCGACACTGGCCGACGACGCTGCGCGTCGCGGCCGACGCCGTGCGTCGCGAGTTTCGGCCCGAGGGCATGAACCTCGGCATGAATCTCGGCGCGCGCCGCCGGCGCGGGCATCGCCGACCATCTTCACTGGCACGTCGTGCCGCGCTGGGACGGCGACACCAACTTCATGCCGACCGTCGGCGTCGGTGAAGGTCATGCCCGAGCACCTGCTCGACACCTACGATCGCCTGCATCGTCGCTTCGCACGGCGCAGCCGCTCGTCGCCACGCCGGCGTGCACGGTGACCGGGTTGCCCCTACTGGAAGCGGCCCCTATAATCGCGCGGACCCGACCCGCACATGAGCCCGCAGAGCACCCTCGGAGAGCTGAAGCGCGCCGGCATCACCGTGCTGCCGGTGCGCGAGGAGATGCGCCGGAACCTGCTCGCACGGCTGACGCGGCGGCGAGCGCATCCTGCCGGGCATCATCGGCTACGACGAGACCGTCATCCCCGAGATCGAGAACGCGATCCTCGCCGGCCACCACATGGTGTTCCTCGGCGAGCGCGGCCAGGCGAAGTCGCGCATCATCCGCGGCCTGCCGGCGCTGCTCGACCCGGCGGTCCCGGCGGTCGCCGGCTGCGCGATCAACGACGATCCCGTTCGCGCCGATCTGCACGCGCGTGCCGGCGCGCGCTCGCCGCGCGAGGGCGACGCGCTGCCGATCGTCTGGCTCGGCGCGCGACGCAGCGCTACGGCGAGAAGCTCGCCACGCCCGACGTCTCGATCGCCGACCTGATCGGCGAGATCGATCCGATCAAGGTCGCCGAGGGCCGCTACCTCGCCGACGAGGAGACGATCCACTACGGCCTCGTCCCGCGCACCAACCGCGGCATCTTCGCCATCAACGAGCTGCCCGACCTGACCGAGAAGGTGCAGGTCGGCCTCTTCAACCTGATGGAGGAGAAGGACGTCCAGATCAAAGGCTACAAGATCCGCCTGCCGCTCGACGTCGTGATCGTCGCCAGCGCCAACCCCGAGGACTACACCAGCCGCGGCCGCATCATCACGCCGCTGAAGGATCGCTTCGACGTCCAGATCCGCACCCACTATCCGCGCACGCATCGAGGACGAGATCGCGATCATGGAGCAGGAGGTGCCGGCGCTCGACCGCGCCGGCCGCGCCGCTGCGCGTGCCCGACTTCATCAAGGAGATCCTCGCCCAGCTCACCTTCGAGGCGCGCGCCTCGAACGAGATCAACCAGGCCTCGGGCGTGAGCGTGCGCGTCACGATCAACAACTACGAGAGCGTGATCGCGCAACGCCGAGAAGCGCGCCGTGCGGCTCGGCGAGCGCGAGATCGTGCCGCGCCTCACCGACCTGCACGCGCGTGCTCGCGTCGACCGCGGGCAAGATCGAGCTCGAGTACGCCGGCGAGGAGCAAGAAGGCGAGCGACCTCATCGAGCGGCTGCTCAACCGCGCCGTCCTCGAAGGTCTTCGACCAGCATCGTCACGGTCGACGATCTCGAAGCGCGTCATCGAGTACTTCGAGGCGGGCTGGGGCGTCGAGGTGTCGCGACGCGATGCCGCGCCGAGGAGTACCTCGAGGGCATCCGCGGCGATCCCCGGCCTGCGCGAGGCGATCGCGCGCGCTCGGCCCGTTCGAGAGCCCCGGCGCTCATGGCCGCCGCCGACCGAGTTCATCCTCGAAGGGCCTGCACCTGCACCAGAAGCTCAACAAGGACGCGCGAGGGCGGCCGCTACGCGTACCGCGCCTGAGCGCGGCCATGCTGCGCAGTCCGCTACACCGCCTGGGACGGCACGCCAGCGGGTCCGGCTGACCGCCGACGCAGGTCTTCGAGAAGCTCTCCGAGTACCTCTCGTACACCGACGACGTGCAGCAGGCGCTCGACTGGCTGCTGCGCCAGGGCGCTCGAGCTGGGACGGCATGCGCGTCATCGGGCTCGACGACTTCCTCGAGCAGCTGCGCGAGGCAGATGCGCGAGCGCTACCGCGAGTTCAACCTCGACCACGCGCTCGACGAGATGCGCCGAGAAGCTCGACGAGCTGCTCGACCTCGAGCGCGACACGCTCGACGAGCGCCGGCGACGAGCGAGCGCGCGCGAGCGCCAAGCGCGACGCTCCTCGACAGCCTGCCGCACCGCCTGTCCGAGGCGATCGAGCAGCTGCAGCGACTACGAGTTCGAGGACGACGCAGGCGCGCGCCGAGTTCGAGCACCTGCTCGAGGAGCTCGACGAACATCCGCGCCCTCGAGGAGTTCCAGCGCCGCTACGGCGAGCTGTTCCACGGGCCGCGAGGCGCTCGACTACGAGCGAGGCGCTCGAGCTGATGCGCGAGATGGAGCGCCTGCAAGCAGCTCGAGGAGCAGCCTGCTCGCGCGGCGACCTCGAGCGCGTCGACCTCGACGAGCTGCGCGAGCTGCTCGGCGACGAGGCGCGCGCAGGACTTCGCAGAACGCTGCGGCAGATGATGGCGCTGCTCGCAGGACGTCGGGCTACCTGCATGCACCGCGAGGGGCCGCGTGCAGCTCTCGCCGAAGGGCGTGCGCAAGATCGGCCAGCTCGCGCTGCGCGACATCTACCAGGGCCTGCTGCGCGACCGCGCCGGCGGCCATCACGACCGACCACCGCGGCGCGGCCGAGCTCCGTCCCGAGGAGACGCAAGCCCTACCGCTACGGCGATCCGCTGAACCTCGACCTCGTCGGCACGCTCGAAGAAGGCGCTGGCGCCGCGAGCCGCGGCACGCCGCTCGCGCTCGCGCCCGAGCGACTTCGAGGTCTACGACGACCGACGCACGCGACCACGCACCTCGACCGTGCTGCTGCTCGACATGAGCTGGTCGATGAGCTGGGAAGGGCCGCTTCGCCGCCGCCAAGAAGGTCGCGCTGGCGATGGAGAGCCTGATCCGCTCGCGCTACCCGCGCGACTACTTCGCGATCGTCGGCTTCTTCACGCGCGCCGTCGAGCTGAAGCTGCGCGACCTGCCCGAGGCGAGCTGGAACATGGGCGATCCGTTCACCAATCTGCAGGACGGCCTGCGCCTCGGCGCAGCGAGCTGCTCGGCGCGCCACCCGAGCACCAACCAGCACATCATCGTCATCACCGACGGCCAGCCGACGGCGTACTTCTCGCGCGGCCGCCTCTACTGCGAGTGGCCGCTGTCGTTCGGCGGCATCAGCATGCGCGCCGCGCAGGAGACGCTGAAGGAGGTCGAGCGCGTCACCCGCCGCGGCATCACCATCAACACCTTCATGCTCGACGACAGCCCGAGCCTGCGCGCCTTCGTCGAGCGCATGACCCGCATCAACAAGGGCCGCGCGCTCTACACGCGCCCCGATCGGCTCGGCGAGTACCTGCTCGTCGACTACCTCGGACGGCAGCGCAAGAAGATCTGACCCCACCTAGCCGTCTCGCGCCCTTGACGACCGCTGGGTCGGTCTTACCTTTTCCGCAGCGATCGCGAGAAGAAAGGTAAGGAGGTCAGTCCTATGGCATTGTTTCGATTCTCTCCCGATCTCGATCCCGTAGACGCTCTGTTGTCGTTGCAACGTGGGCTCGCGCGGGTATTCGAGAGCCCGTTTGGCTTCGAGCTGGGGCCGTCCGGGCGCGGGGTATATCCCGCGATGAACATATTCACGGACAAGAACGGCTACGTGTTGCGGATGGAGGTGCCGGGCGTTCCGCCGGAGAGCATCCAGATCGAGACGCGCGGCCGAACGCTTACGGTTTCTGGAAAGCGGGAAGGCAAGGCTCCGGAGAACGGTAGCTTCCATCGCCGGGAGCGCGGCACGGGTGAGTTTTCTCGGTCGGTGCAGCTCCCCGCCGATCTCGACCCTTCGCGCGCCGAGGCCAGCTGCAAGCACGGAATTCTCAACGTTCGCATCCCGAAGAAGGAGGAAGCCAAGCCGCGTCAGATCGCCGTTCAGGCGGCCTGAGCGTTTGCGCTCCCGGAAAGGAAAACGAAAATGGTGGATCAAGAGCTCGCGGTAAGAAACAAGCAGGAAGTCAATCGCGAGGAACCGACCCGCCCGGGCCGCACGTATCAGCCGGACGTCGACATCTACGAGACCAGCAACGCGTTGTGGCTGTGTGCAGACATGCCCGGCGTCGACGAGAAGAACATCGACATCGACCTCGCAAGCGGCGTGCTCACGATCGAGGGCACGGTCGCCCTGGAGGACTACAAAGAGCTCGCGCCCGTTTACACCGAGTACAACGTAGGCAACTACGTGCGGCGGTTCTCGATCTCGAGCGACGTCGATCTCGACGCCATCAAGGCACGCATGGCGAACGGCGTCCTGGAGCTCGAGTTGCCGAAGGCTGAGAAGGCGCGGCCCCGCAAGATCAGCGTCACGACCCAGTAAGGCGGGCACGTTTTGACGCAGGGCCAAATGCACGCGGGGTAGCGGCGAAAGTCGACTACCCCGCGTGATTGATGCGCAGGATGAACTGGACTTTCGTCGGCGGGTTGCTTGGCCTTGGCGGCGTCGCCGCCGGAGCGTTTGGAGCGCACGGCCTCAAATCCGTCGTCGCCGCGGCCCGCTTGGAGACTTTCGAGGTCGCCGTTCGCTACCAGATGTACCACGCCCTGGCTCTAGTTCTCGCCGGATTGCTCGGCGCAGAGCGTGCGGCCTGGTGCTTCTTGGCGGGGACGGTGGTGTTCTCCGGAAGCCTCTATCTGCTCGCGCTGAGCGAGCAACGTTGGCTCGGAGCGGTGACGCCCGCCGGCGGCCTGCTGCTGCTGACGGGATGGCTTCTCCTGGCCTTGCACCCGAAGCAATGAGCCGGTCAGAAGCTCATGCGGGCCGCGGGGGAGCGATCGCAGGGTAGAACGTGACGCTGCGGAACGGCTCCCGTCCACGGCTCTCCGAGGCAAGGCCACGGTCTTCGGCGAGCATGTGCTGGAGCCGCCGCTCGGGCGCGGGGCGCGGGGCCAGCACGACGGGGCGGTGCTCGGCGAGCACTGTTTCCACGGCATGCTCCGCCTCGCGCCGCGCCGCCTCGTAGGAGTGGCCGACCGCGAAGAGCTTCGAGAGCAGCTCCTCGATCTGGGCCTGCGTGTTGCTGCTGATGGCCATGATGGGAACGCCCCTGCGCTGCGCCTCGGCGAGCTTCGGCGCCGCTTTGCGCAGCTGGCTGCGTAGAGTCAGCACGAGGTCGGCGTCCTTGAGATGAGGGGTGACCGCGGTGGCCACGCCGAGCGCGCGAACCGCCCGTTCGAGGCGACTGAAGCTGACACCGTATGGAAAGATCCGCCGCGGCGCCTCGTGATGCGCTTCCTCGCCGCCGCGGCCACTCGGACGACGTGGCGAAGACGCGGGCGGCGTGTGGATCTCCACTCCACCGTCTTCCCGCCGCTCGCGGATCTCCGGCGGTTCGAGGCGCCCGGCGAGCAGACCGTCGACCGCCGCCGCGACGTTGTCCCGCACCGCGAAGCGCCGATGACCCTGGATCTCGATCAGCACGTCGAAGGTTGGCGCCGCTCGCCGCTCGAGCACCGTCTTCTGCGTGCGACGGCGTCGCGCCTCCTCGTCGCCGAGCGTGACGGCCTCGACGCCGCCGACCAAGTCCGCGAGGGTCGGGTTCGCCACCAGGTTCTCGAGGGTGTTGCCGTGCGCGGTGGCGATGAGCTGCACGCCACGCTCGGCGATCGTGCGCGCCGCGAGAGCCTCGGCGTGCGTGCCGATCTCGTCCACGACGACCACTTCCGGCATGTGGTTTTCGACCGCCTCGATCATGACGGCGTGTTGCAGCTCGGAGCTCGGCACCTGTAGCCGCCGGGCCTTGCCGATGGCGGGGTGAGGGACGTCACCGTCGCCGGCGATCTCGTTCGACGTGTCGACGATCACCACGCGCTTGCCGAGATCGTCGGCGAGCACGCGGGCCGCCTCGCGCAGCAAGGTGGTCTTGCCGACGCCGGGGCGACCGAGAAGCAGCACGCTCTCGGCGCGGGCGAAGAGGTCGCGCACGATGGCGATCGTGCCGCTCACGGCGCGCCCGACCCGGCAGGTGAGCCCGACCACGTGTCCCCGCCGGTTGCGCAAGGCCGCGATGCGGTGCAGGGTGCCGGCGATGCCGGCGCGATTGTCCGAACCGAAGCTGCCGATACGAGCGATCGTGAAATCGATGTCCTCGCGCGAAACGGGTTCCTCGCCGAGGGCGCGCGCCCCGTACGAATAGCGCGCCTCGGGCGCTCGCCCGAGATCGAGGATGATCTCGAGCAGCGACGTCGCGTCTCCGCTCCCGAGCGGATCACGGAGTCGTTCCGGGAGCACGGCGAAGAGCAGCCCGAGGTCGTCGACCTCGATACGAGCGGCCTCTCCGAGTGCCAATTCTGTGGCGGTCAGCGCCACGGCCCCATGGTAGCGGCTGCGCGCGGCAATGGGAACGTGCCGTCAGCGAGAGTAGATGTATTCCTTCAAAAACTTGATCTCGACCGTTTGCTCGTCGCTGATCTCCTTCAGGAGATCGCCGATCGAGACGACGCCGACGAGCCGCTCGCCGTCGACCACGGGCAGGTGGCGGCAGCGATGCCGCGTGATCCTCTTCATGGCTTCCTCGCCGGGCTCGCCGGGCTCGGCGAACACCAGGTCACGCGTCATCACCTCCGCTAGCGGCGTGAGCGAGACGTCACGACCACACAGCACCACGCGTCGCATCAAATCGCGCTCCGTGAAGATGCCGGCCAGCCGGTCTCCGTCGAGCACTACGACGGCGCCGGTGTTCGCCTGGTCCATGCGTCGCACTGCCTCCAGCACCGTGTCTCTCACATCCGCACTGACCACTTCGCGCAGACGCTTGGACGCCAAGACCTCGCCGATGGTGCGCATGAACGGTCACTCCTTTCCGCGTGCATGCGAACGCGGGTAGCACACTAGCAAACGACGACGCGGACCCCCAAGCGGCTAGGGTCCTGGAACGGCCGCTTGGGCGGGCGTACGGGCGGCCAGCGTGCTCCGTGGCGTGTGGTTCCAGAATTCCGCCGCGTTTTCCGCGAGCCGCTGCAGCGCATGACGGGTACTGCGATCGGCGGCGCCTGCCAGGAGGGCTGTCAGCGGCGCGGGGCTCACATAGCGATCTGCAGCCGCTTGGAGCGCTCGCAGGGGAAGCCCGACGAGCCCGAGGCGGCGCAGCAAACGCTCGAAGCGACGCCAGACGGTGTGCGCTTCCGGATACGGTTCGAAGCCCGTGAACTGCTCCGGAGCCGGTGTGAGCCGTGCCACGCTGGAGCCGAGCAGCATGCGATGGAGCTTGGAGAGATCGCGTGTGATCTCTTCCATCTCTTCGACGAGCGCGTAGAGCCACGCCGGGTCTTCCTCGGTACGTTCGAGTTCCTGGCGAAGCAGCCGCAGTCGCTCGAGGCGGCCGGCGGCTCGCCGCTGGCGAGCGCGCTCCGCTCCACGCACCGGCAAGGCGAGCACCTCCACGGCGGCGGCGAACGAGGCGGCAGAGTCGATTCGCTCCTCGAGCTGCCGCGCGAGGTGATGCCGCAGGGCGAGGGCTCCGGCCGAGCGAGCCGGCGCGTCATCCCCCGCGGCGAAGTCGAGTCCCGCCGGATGACGGGGATCGAAGAACAGCGCGCGACCGTCCGACTCCGGATCGAGCAAGCAAGCACGACGGCAGCGGCGCAAGCACACCTCGTCGGTGAACCAGCACGCGGTGCTGACCAAAGCGGTAGCCAGACGGGAAGCCCTCTCGTCGACGAGTCCCGTGGCCGCGGCGATGTCGCTGAGAAGCGCGGCTTGCAGGCCGAGCCGGGTGGCCTCGGCTCGAATGCGGCCGCGCACCACGGCTACCGACGCGCGCTGCGGACCCTCCATGCCTGGCAGGCGCGGCTGCTCGGTCGCGTCGCGGGAGAGCTCGACGGCGCACGTCATCGCTGCGCTCAGCGACACGACCTCCATTTGCGCGAGGGTCAATCGGTCGCCCGGTGCGCAACGCTCGTTGGAGTTTTCGAGCTGACGGTAGAAGACCTCGGCGAGGTCGAGCACCGCCACGGCGCGCCGACGCAGCGCCGAGCTTTGTTCGATGCGGCGCTTGAAGACGTCGCGCACGTCGGTGCGCGGAGCTTTCGGGCCTCGCACCAGGGTCGCGAGCACAGACCGCTCGACGAGACGTCGTGCGAAGGCACTGGCGGCAAGGCCTCGCTCCGTGATCTCGCGGGCGGCGGCCAGGCTGCGGGCCGCCAGGGTGGACTCGGAGCGCAGCCGGTGGACTTCGCTCTGATGCTGCAGCATTGCGACCAGTCGCGTCGCCGCCGCGCTTCCCTCGAGGGTCCGCAGCGCGGCACGCACGGCTGCTCGCAGCCGACGCGACGACAGCGGTTCGTCCGAAGCCAGACTCCGCGGCACCGGTAGCTCCGCGTGGCCGAACGTCCACGATCCGTAGGCCGGAACGTCGAGGAGCGTCGCGTTGGCAGGCGAGAACGGCGGAGAAGCGGCGTGCGGCCGATCGACGGCCCGCGCCACGGCCAGCGGCCGACGGAGGTAGGGAGCGGCGGCGGCGAAGCCGTCGGGGAGCGTCCGCCCGAGCTCCATCGTGCGGCGCTTGGCGTTCTCGATGTGGCGGAGGGCGGCGGCAACGTCGAGCGGCGCGATCGGAATCGCTTGCCCTTCTTCGAGCGCGCGCCCGATCTCTCCGGCGGTCTCGGCGCCGACGGCGGTGATCACGTTGACGGCGCGTAGGCCGGCGTCGACGCTGATGCAGGCGAGCAGAATGTCCCGCAGCTCGAGCGCCCCCGGAAAGGAGATGCCGACGTTGAAGCTACCCGTCGCATCGACGCCGCTCACCCACGCCTCGAGGTTGCGAGCGCTGCGGCGCATGCCGAGATGCTCGAGGCGCCGCAGCGCCTCGAGCACGCGACGTCGGTCCGCGCCGTGCACGCGTCCGAGCCAGCGGCCGAGAGCGCGCGCGCTCGCCGGTTCGGCGCGATCGACCACACGGCGGATCATCGACGCCCGCAGCGACGCGTCGGGTTCTTCGGGAAACAACGGGTCGAGCGCGACGCCGAGGCGGACGCGTGCGTTCGGCCGGTTCGTCGCCTCCGTGAGGGCATCGAGCAGCGCTCGGCGTTCGCTCGGCGAGGAGCCGCGGTAGAGCTCGACGACCTGCGCCATGCCCGAGCGATCGCACAGCCGATCGAGCAAGGTGTCGATCGACAGCAGGCTGAGCTCGTGGATCTCCTGCGACTCGAGCAGCGTCTCGAGCCGGTCCGCGGCGACGCCCGCGAGGACCTGCGCGACGTCGGCCCGGGCCCGCTCGGGCCGCGGCGGTCGCGAAACGCCGCGACCAGAGTCGCGGCATCCTCCAAGGTCGCCAGCTCGTGCAGCGCGGCGGCGACCAGTCGGTGCGCTCCGTCGTCCTCACGCAGGAGATCGATCAACACTGCCACGGCATGCGCGCGGTCGGCACGCAACGGCTCGAGACGGTACCGTAGCTCCGCATCCGAGATCGGCGTGCGCGCACCGAGCTCGGCGAGCAGGCGCCGGACGACGTCGCTTGTCTCCTCCGCCATGGGGGCGTTATCGGAACGGCGCCGATGCAAAGTCAATCCGCAACACCGTGGTTCGCCGCGGCGCCATCTGCTACGTAAGCGGCCGATGAAGAAGGAGCGGTGGTCGATCGCGTTCGTCGTGCCGCGCTACGGCGCGCAGATCGTAGGCGGCGCCGAGACGCTCGCGCGCGGATTCGCGGAGCGACTGCCGCCCGAGCGATTCGCGATCGAGGTGCTCACCACCTGCGCGCGGGATCACCACACGTGGAGGAACGTCCTGGAGCCGGGCGCGGAGCAGCGGGGCGCCTTGACCGTGCGGCGCTTCGCGGTCTCCGACCGCGAGATCGGACGCTTCCTCGCCGTGCAGCAACGCCTCTCCGACGGCTTTCCGCTCGATCTCGACGAGGAGCTCGAGTGGGCGGCGTCCAGTGTCAATTCGGAGCCGCTATTTTCCTACCTCGACGCCGAACGCGACCGCTTCGACGCGTTCATATTCCTTCCGTATCTCTTCGGCACCACGCTGCTCGGCTCGCAGATCGATCCGCGCCGCTCGGTGCTGATCCCTTGCCTGCACGACGAACCGTTCGCCTACTTGAAGATCGTCGAGCATCTTTTTCGAAGCGTCCGGGGCGCGGTGTTCAACAGCGCGCCCGAGCGCTCGCTGGCCCGGCGCCTGTTCGGCGTCGCCGGCGATGCTCCGGTCGTGGGCTTCGGGTTCGACCCCGTAGAGCGGGCGGTGAGCGGAGCCGCGGCGTTTCGCTCGCGCTACGGAGTCGACGGAGACTATCTCCTCTACTTCGGGCGCAAGGAGGGGGGAAGAATCTGCCGCTGCTGCTCGAGTGCTTTCGCGCTTGCCGGGGCGGGGGCCGTGGTCTCGCGCTGGTGGTCGCCGGCGACGGCGCGATCGATCCGGCGGCACGCTCCGAGGGCGTCGTCGATCTGCCGCGGCTCAGCGAAGAAGAAAAGAGCGCGGCCTGTGCCGGAGCGCTCGCCGTCTGCCAGCCCTCGGTCAACGAGTCGTTTTCCATCGTACTCATGGAATCGTGGCTGCAGGAGACGCCGGTTCTGGTGAACGGTCGATGCGCGGTCACCCGCCATCACGTGACGCTATCGAACGGCGGGTTGTATTTCGACAGCCCGCTCGAGTTCGCCGCCGAGGTCGACTACCTGCGCCGCCATCCCGAAGAGTCGCGGGAGATGGGGCGCCAGGGCCGTGCGTACGTGCTCGACAACTACGCGTGGCCGACCGTGCTTCGACGCTTCGAGCACGCCCTGGACTCAATCGTAAATTCTCCATGACGGCGCCGGCGTCGCCCTTCCGGATCGCTGGCGAGATCGGTCTCGAGGCCGAGGAGATGGTACGCACGCGTCTCGCGGACCGTTACGAACGCGGGGTGATCGATCGCGACGAGGTCGCGCGCGTGGCCGCGATGCGGCTTCACACCTTCGACGGAGACGAGGTCGCTTCGGAGATCTTTCGGCGCTGCTGCGTGACGTGGGAAGTCGATCGGGAGGCACCGATCACGTCTCACCGCCCCATCATCGGTCCCGTTCTCGTCACCGTCAAACGCCTGGTGCGACGGCTGCTGCGATTCCTGACCGAGGCGCAGCTTTCGCGTCAGCGCGACTTCAATTGGAACCTGTTGCTCGTGCTGCGGGAGCTGCTCGAGCGAGAGCGGCGATAGCTCGTGGTCCGACGGTAGGGGTGTGCGTTTGACACGATCCGTGCATCAACTGGTGCCGAACCTGGCGTTCGGCGACGCGATCTCGCAGCAGGCGCTGACGCTGCGGCGGCTGCTGCGCGGCATGGGTCTCGCTTCGGAGATCTTCGCCGAGCACGTCGATCGGCAGCTCACCGGCCAGGCCCGTTCGTATCGTGAGCTCCGACAGCACTCGGGCGCGGACACGGCGGTCGTCTACCATTTCTCTATCGGCTCGGACGTCACCGACGTGTATCGCCTGTTGCCGAATCCGCGGATCCTCGTGTACCACAACATCACGCCGCCGGAGTTCTTTCGCGGCATCAATGCGCAGGTCGCGGCGCTCTGTGCGCGCGGGCGCGAGGAGCTCGCGGCGCTGCGTCCGCACTCGACGCTCGCGGTCGCCGATTCGGAGTTCAACCGCCGCGAGCTCGAAGCCCTCGGCTTCGAGAAGAGCATCGTGTTCCCGATCGTGCTCGACCCCGACCGCTACGCGCTGCGGCCGATCGCGCGCCTCGAGCGCGCCTACCGCGACGGCCACGTGAACTTTCTCCACGTCGGGCGGCTGGTCCCGAACAAGCGGATCGAGGATCTTCTCAAGGTCTTCTATTTCTATCGCCGCCGCATCAACCCCGACAGCCGCCTGTTCCTCGTCGGCATCGACACCGACATGGAGATCTATTCGGTGGCGCTTCGCCAGCTCATCCACGACCTCGGTCTCTCGGGAATCGCGCTCGCCGGCCGGGCCACGCAGGGCGAGCTGGTGACCTACTACCGGTTGGCGCACGTCTATCTCAGCATGAGCGAGCACGAGGGCTTCTGCGTGCCGCTCCTCGAGGCGATGCACTTCGGCGTGCCGATCATCGCCTACGCCGCCGGCGCCGTCCCCGAGACGCTCGGCGGCGCCGGCGCGCTCGTCCTGCGCAAGGACTTCCCAGAAATCGCCGAGCTCGCCGGCCTCGTCTGCCAACCCGGCCGGGTTCGTGAATCGCTGATCGCCGCGGGTCGCGACCGGGTGCGTGCGTTTCTTCCCGAGTCGGTGCAACCGCGGTTGCGGCAGATCGTCGACGCGATATGGCCGTGAGCGTCGGGCGAGCGGAGCCTTCGCCACGCCGGCGTGTCGCATTCGTCGTGCAGCGCTATGGCCAAGAGATCGACGGCGGCTCGGAGACGCTCTGCCGGGGCGTCGCCGAACGGCTCAGCGTCACCGCCGACGTGGAGGTGCTCACCACCACGGCCGTCGACTACTTGACGTGGAGGAACGAGCTGCCGGCGGGCGAAACCGTGCTGCACGGCGTGCGCGTCCGGCGCTTCCCGGTCGCGAGCCGCCGTTGGGTCCGTAGCTTCGGGCGGCTCTCGGAGCGGCTCTACCGGACGGCGCATACCGTCGAAGACGAGATCGCGTGGATGATTCGGCAGGGTCCGCGGACGCCCGAGCTACTGGACCATCTCAAGAAGAATGCGCGGCGTTTCGACGCCTTCGTGTTCTTCACCTATCTCTACTATCCGACCTACTTCGGGCTGCCGCTCGTCGCCGGCAACAGCGTGCTCGTGCCGACGCTCCACGACGAGCCGCCGGCGCGCTTCGACATCTTTCGCGGGCTCTTCTTCGCGGCGCGCACCTTCGTCTGGAACACTCCCGAGGAACGTGACCTGGCGCGCGAAAGGTTCGGTATCGAGGCCGATGGCGAGATCGCCGGCATCGGCCTCGAGCTCGCCGAGCCCGCCCGGGATGGCAGCTTCCGCCGTCGCCACGGGCTCGGTGAATTCGTCCTCTATGCGGGCCGTCTGGATGTATGGAAGGCGATCCCCGAGCTTCTCGAATTCTTCTCTCGCTACCGGGCCGCGAAAGCGCCGGAGCTCACGCTGGTTCTCGCCGGCAAGGCACACATGCGGCTGCCGCAGCTCGCGGGCGTGAAGGCGGTCGGCTATCTCTCGGAGGCGGAAAAGCTCGAAGCATTCGCCGAGGCGGCCGCGACCGTTCAGCCGTCGCCCTTCGAAAGCCTCTCGCTGGTCATGCTCGAGAGCTGGAAGCTCGGCACTCCGGTCGTTGCCAACTCGCGGAGCCGTGCCGTGGCCGGCCAGTGCGCGCGCAGCGGCGGCGGGCTCACCTACTCGAGCTATGAGGAGTTCGTGGACGCGCTCGACAGCGTGCGCTCGGCGGAAGGGAAGCGACTCGGCGAACGAGGCCGGCGCTTCGTCGAAGCAGAGTGCGGCTGGGAACGCATCCTCGGCGTCTATCGGCGGGCGGTCGAGCGCGCATGCGGAGAACGATCGTGAGCACGCTGCCGCGCGTCGGCGTCGACATCCGCGGCCTGCAACAAGGCTTCAAATCGCACAAGGGCCGTGGCATCGGCCGCTACGTCCGCTCGCTTCTCGAGGCGATGCTGCCGCTCGACGTGGAGCGACACATCGGCTTTCTAGCCGACGCCGACGGCGAGCTCGATGGCATCGGACGGGGCGGGGCGGAGCGCCTACATCGCGTCGGCGCGCCGTCGTGGCTCAGTTGGCTGGGCCCCCAGGCCGCTCACGTGCGACAGCACGTCTACTGGTCGCGGGCTCTGCCCGCTCTGCCCTTCGATCTGTTCCACTTCTGCTCGCAAACGGATGCGCCCGCGGCCCTCGATCGTCCCTACGTGGTGACGATTTTGGATCTCATCCCGCATCGGTTGCCGGCGCTCTACCGAGTCGGCAAGAGCCGCGTGCGCTTCTTCGCCGGCCGCTGGCTCGAGCGTCGCGCGCTGCGGCGAGCGCGCGGGCTGATCGCGATCTCGCGGTACACGGCTGACGACGCAGTGCGACTTCTGGGCATCCCGCGTGAGCGCATCGCCGTCACCCCGCTGGCCGTACGGGCCGGCCTCGCTCCTTCCGCCGAGGCGGACGTCACCGCGTTTTGCCGCCGGCATCGACTACGAGCTGGCTACCTTCTGTACGTCGGGGGCATCGACCGTCGCAAGAACGTGCCGTTCCTGCTCGAAGTGATGCGCGCCATCGTCGCGCAGCACCCCGAAACCGAGCTCGTGCTCGCCGGCCGCTATCGTGACGATCCCGACTTTGCCGATTTGGTCTCGCGCTTGAAGAGACTCGGGCTCGAAGATCTTGTGCGGCTCGTCGGCTACATCCCCGAGGAAGAGCTGGCGACGCTCTACGGCGGAGCCGCCGTGTTCGTCTATCCGAGCCTCTATGAAGGCTTCGGTCTGCCGCCGCTGGAGGCGATGGCCTGTGGAGCGCCTGTGGTCGCTGCCAACCGGACCGCACTCCCGGAGGTGCTCGGCCACGCTGCGCTGCTGGTCGATCCGCGCGAAGTCTCGGAGTTCGCCGAAGCGATCCTCTCGCTGCTCGATCATCCCGAGCGCCGGCGCGAGCTCATCGAAGCCGGCGTGCGTCAGGCGAGTCGCTTCAGCTGGGACGCGACGGCCCGCGCAACGCTTGAGGCCTACCGTCAATTCGCTTCGCTGCCCGCCACCTCGGCGTCGATGGGCGAGGGCTCCACCACTACCCGATAGTTCATGCGTGGCCGCGCGCGCAGCGTACCCTTGCGGAGCTGCCGTCGGCGTTCTATTCGTCGCCGCCGCGATGATTCGCCTGTATGACTTCCTCCCTTCCGGCAACGGATACAAGATCCGTCTGCTGTTGCATCAACTGGCGATACCCTACGAGCTGGTCCAGGTGGACATCACGCGCGGCGAGACGCGCACGCCCGAGTTCCTCGCGAAGAATCCGAACGGCCGGATTCCCTTGATCGAGCTCGAAGATGGGCGCCTCCTCGCCGAGTCGGGGGCGATCCTCTTCTACTTCGCCGAGGGCACGCGGTTCCTGCCCGCCGACCGCTGGGAGCGCGCGCAAGTGCTGCAGTGGATGTTCTTCGAGCAGTACAGTCACGAGCCTTACGTCGCCGTGGCACGCGCGTGGCTTCACCTCTTCGGCATGGACGAAGAGCGCAAGCGTCAGTTGCCGCAGAAACAGAAGCTCGGCTACGACGCGCTCGGCGTCATGGAGCGGCATTTGCGGGAGCGCGAGTATTTCGTCGGCGGAGGCCCGTCGATCGCCGACATCGCGCTGTACGCGTATACGCACGTCGCGGACGAAGGCGGCTTCGAGCTCGCTCGATTTCCCGCCGTGCTCCGCTGGCTCGAGCGGATTCGTTCGCTGCCGGGCCACGTTCCGATCACCTCGCGGTGATCGGCGGGATCACGCTCGGCGGATGTGGTAACCGATCCGCGGAAAGTGGACGATGACTTCGCCGACCGCGGAGTCTTCCCGCCGCAAAGCGACGTCCTGCGCGCTCGTTCGGACCAGCTCTCCGGTCACCTTCTCGGAACCGTAGTCGTCGGCGCTTACCACGACGCGGTCTCCCGGCTTCAAGCCGTTCGGATCGCCGCCCCCCGTGCCTTCGGGAGTGAGCGGCAAGCTATGGCGGGCGATCGCCAGGGCTTCGTCCGCGTCGAGCGGCGACACGTCACCGTGACCCATGGTGTCCACGCGCTGGAACCACCGGGCCAGCGCGGGTCGCTCGCTCACAACGATGAACGCCTCGGGGTTACTGCGCAGAAACCACAGAGGGTGGAAGCAGGCGGCGTCCGCAACGCTGAACGACGAGCCCAAGAGGAAGTCACGGCCCGCGAGCTGTGAATCCAGCCAGTCCATCGCCGCGAGAAGGCGACTGCGGCAATCCGGTAGCGATTGCTTGACGCTCTCGACCGTGAACGCAGGCGACATCGCCTGGCGATCCTTCATGAACTCCGGCGGGAGGGTGGGGAGCAAGCTCACGAGCCCGAGTGGTACGGCTGCCATGAACAACGAATGATCGGCCCAATGAGCGAGGATTTCGCACGCGCCGACGTTCCCCGAGGGAAAGCAAGACGGCTCGGGCTTGCGCTCCTCGAGCACACGGGCGATGAGCGCGGTATCACAGTAGACGTCGGCTCCGATCTGCAACACGGGAATCCGCCGATAGCCGCCGGTCAGCGCAACGAGCTTGGGTTTCGGGGCGATGATCGGCTGATCGACGGAGCGCCAGCGCATCCCCTTGAAAGCGAGGATCTTGCGAACCTTCTCGGAGAACGGGGATACGGCGTACTGGTGCAGCAGGATCTCTTCGGTCATGGCACGTCTCCTCGATGAGTCGTGTACCGCCGCCTCAGCGCGGCGGATCCGCGGCGAGCGCGCGGCGACGCTCGTAGGCCTCGCGCACGATGCGCACGTCTTCGACATAGGCTCGCAGGTCGCGCACCAGGAGCGCTTGCGGACCGTCGCAGAGAGCCATCTCCGGGGCGGGGTGAAAGTCCACGAGTAGCATGTTGGCGCCGGCGATCACGGCCTGCGCCGAGATGTGTTGGATGTCGAGAATGCCGTCGGGCGCCGGCTCGCGGCGACCGACAGAATGAGAGGGATCGACGCACACCGGCAGGCGCGTCAGCCGTTTCACCGCGGGAACCTGTGCGACGTCGACGAAGTTACGGTGCGGATCGCCGAGGTTGGTTTTCACGCCGCGCAGGCAGAACACGATCCGGCGGTTGCCTTCGCTCGCCACGTACTCGCAGGCGTTGAACGATTCCTCGAGCGTGATCCCCATGCCGCGCTTGTAAAGCACGGGAAACTCCGTTTGCTGTCCAACGACCTTGAGAAGCTCGAAGTTCTGCGCGTTTCGCGTGCCGATCTGCAGCATCACGCCGGTCGGATCGCCGGCGGCGCGCAACGCCGAGCGGATCTCCTCGATCTGCAGCTCGTGAGTCACCTCCATGGCGATGACGCGGATGCCGTACTTGCCGGCGAGACCGAACACGTAGGGTAGGCACTCGCGCCCGAGCCCTTGGAAATCGTAGGGGCTGGTACGCGGCTTGTACGCGCCCATACGCGTGGTGACGACGCCCGCTTCATGCAGCGCGCGCATCGTCTGCTCGGTGTTCTCGCGCGAATCCACCGCGCAAAGACCAGCGAACACGTGCAACGACTCCTGGTCGAAGCGCACGCCGTTGTACTCGAAACCGAGGCTCTCCACTTGTCCTTTGTGGCGGCCGATGAGTCGGTAGCGGTCGGAAACCCGCACCACCTGTTGCACGCCAGGCAGCTCTTCGAGCGGCTCCTTGGGGATCGCCGCGGTGTTGCCGATCACGTGGACCTCGATGACCGACCGAGTCTGGCCGCGCTCGGCGTGCGTACGCGTCGTCACCCCGGGATAGGCGCGGAGCGCTCGCAAGACCTGCTCGATCTCCGGGCCATCCAGTGTGACGTCGGGTTTCAGGAGGATGATCACCTCACAACACCTTGTTCAGGGGATACTCGATGATTCCGACAGCGCCGGCGGCGAGCAGCTTCGGTATCAGTTCGCGGACCGTGGCCTCGGAGATCACGCTCTCGACCGAGAGCCAGTGCTCGCCGTGGAGGTTCGGCGTTGGATGAAGGTTGGCGACCGTCGGAGCGGTGAGGCTCGGGATCAGCGCGATCACCTTTTCCAGATTGTCATGACGAACGTTCATCTTGATCCCGACCTGGCTCTCGGCCGCCATCGCCCCCATGACGAGTCGCTCGATCTGGTGGATCTTCTCTCGCTTCCAAGGGTCCGCGAGCGCGGCGGGGTTGGCGACCAGCTGTGGATTCGATTCGAGGAGATCGGCGATGATGCGCAGGCCGTGAGCGCGGATCGTCGACCCCGTCTCGGTGACCTCCACGATCGCATCGACCAGGCCGTCGGCGGCCTTGGCTTCGGTGGCGCCCCAGGAGAACTCGACGTGCACCTCGATGCCCCGCTCGGCGAAGTAGCGGCGCGTGAAGTTGGTCATCTCGCTGGCAATCCGCTTCCCCTTGAGATCCTCTAGCCGATGGATCGGGGACTCGGCAGGCACCGCGAGCACCCAGCGAGTGGGGCGTCGGCTCACCTTGGAGTACACGAAATCGGCTATGATCGTCAGCTCGACGCCGTTCTCGACGATCCAGTCTTTGCCGGTCACGCCGGCGTCGAGCGTGCCGTCGGCGATGTAGCGCGGCATCTCCTGCGGGCGCATCAGCGCGCCGCGGATCTCAGGGTCGTCGATCGACGGGAAGTAGCTGCGCTCGGTGCTGGAGATTTTCCATCCCGCCTTGCGAAACAGCTCGATCGTCGCCTGCTCCAGGCTCCCCTTCGGAAGCCCGAGCTTCAGCACGCGTTCGCCGTTCACTTCTTGGCCCCGTAGACTTTCTCGGGATCGAACACCGGCTCGAGGATCGTCCGCCACGACCCATCGCCCGCCCGCTCGCGGTAGAAGCAATGGCGCCTTCCGGTATGGCAAGCGGCGCCACCGTGCTGGCGCACCTTGAGGAGGATCGTGTCGGCGTCACAATCGACGTAGATGGCGCTGACGTCCTGGTGGTTGCCCGATTCTTCTCCCTTGCGCCATAGCCCGCGCCGCCGGCTCCAGTAGACGGCGCGCCCGCTGCGAATCGTCTCCTCGAACGCCTGTTCGTTCATGTGCGCGAGCATGAGGACTTCACCGCTGTCCGCGTCTTGCGTGATCACCGGCACCAGCCCGCCGGTCTTGTCGAAGTCGATCTTGATCTGCTCCATGGCCGAGCCGGCAATGATTCCGTAGGAGTCGTGCAAATGCAATGACGCCGCGCCGACGCGAGGCGCCCTAGACTCGCCCTGGGTCAGCGCCAGCGTGGCCATCGTCCCGCCGCCGCGTTGTCATCACCGGATCGATCCGATAAGCGAAAGCCGATGACGCTCGGCGAACTTGCGCGGCGAATCGGCTGCGAGCTCGAAGGCGACCCGTCGATCGAGATCACCGGCCCTGCGACGATCGACGATGCGGGGCCGGCCGAGGTCACGTTCGTCGCCAACCCACGCTATCAATCCAGGCTTGCGGGATCGCGCGCCGCGGGCGTGATCGTCGCTCCAGGCGTGGAGGTGGCGGGGCGGGCGGCGCTGCGCGCCAGCGATCCCTACGCAGCGTTCGTGCGACTGCTCGAGCTCTTCCACGAGCCGTACCGGCCGCCCATTGGCATCGATCCCGGCGCGCGCATCGCGTCGAGCGCCCGAATCGGCCCCCGTGCCTCGATCGCCGCGTTCGCCTTCGTCGGGGACGGCGTGACGATCGGGGCCGACGCGCGACTCGATCCTCATGTCGTCATCTACCCTCGGGTCACGATCGGCGATCGCTTCACGGCCTTTGCCGGCGCCGTGGTGCGCGAGCGTGTCACGATCGGGCATGGCGTCACGCTCCAGCCGGGCGTGGTCGTCGGCGGTGATGGCTTCGGATATCTGCCCGATGGTATGGGCGGGGTGCGGGCGATTCCCCAGACCGGTACGGTGATCCTGGAAGACGGCGTCGAGATCGGCGCGAACACGACCATCGACCGCGCCGCCGTGGGCGCCACCCGCATCCGGCGCGGCGCGAAGATCGACAATCTCGTGCAAATCGGCCACGGTTGCGACGTCGGCGAGGGTGCGCTGCTTGCCGCGCAAGTCGGGCTCGCCGGCAGCACGCAGATCGGAGCCGGAGCGCAGCTTGGCGGGCAAGTGGGAGCGGCAGGGCATCTGACGATCGGCGCCGGAGCGAGAGTCGGCGCGAAGTCAGGCGTGCCGAACGACGTTCCACCGGGAGCCACCGTAGCCTCGGGCCTGCCGGCGCTCGACATTCGCCTGTGGCGTCGGGTGGTCGCCGGGTGGGTAGGCTTGCCGGACATCTTGCAACGGCTGCGGCGAATCGAGCGGCATCTTCGCCTACGCGGCGGTGACCCCAACGCATGAGATTTACAGGTCTGGCGGCGGGCTTTCCTTGTCATCGACCTCACGTTATATTCCGGGATCCCACTCGCCTTCCCGTGCGGCGTATGAGTGAGGGGCTGCCGTGAAGATTCACGTCGAGGACATCAAGGACACGGAGAAGGACGCTGCGTTCGTGGAAGACGTTTGCGAGATCAACGAGGCGCTCGCCAAGAGCGGGCCGGTCGACTATCAATTCCGCGGTGGCGTGCCCGTGAACGTCTCGTTCTATCGGCTTGGTTCCGATCTCTTCTTTCAAGGAAGATTTCAAGGACAAGTCTCGGGAACCTGTGCCCGCTGTCTCGAGAGTTATCCGTTCACCCTCGGCAAGGACTTTACCTTCGTGTTGAAGCCGCAAAGCGATCGTGCGCAGGAGGGGGAGCTCACCGAGGAGGATTTAGTCGTTTGGCTTCTACGCGGGCGACGAGGTCGACCTCGCGCCCCTGGTGCGCGAGTCCTTGATTCTCGCTCTTCCGACCAAACCCCTGTGCCGAGAAGATTGCCGCGGCCTGTGTCCGCGCTGCGGCGTGAATCGCAATGCCGGCGAGTGCGGTTGCCACGAAACGTGGAGCGATCCTCGACTCGAGGTGCTGCGCGCCCTCAAGCGCTGAGTCGCGCTCCCCGATCGATCGCGGCATCCACCCGGAGACCTCCATGGCTGTACCGAAGCGAAGAACGTCCCGTCAAAAACGAAACAAGCGACGCGCCCACGACGCCTTGGTGGCGCCGCAACCCGTCGCCTGTCCGAACTGCGGCGAGCCGATGCAGCGCCATCGTGCCTGCGTGCACTGTGGCCAATATCGCGGCCGTCAGGTCGTCGAGATCGCGGAGGACTGAGCGAACGGCGCCGTTCGGGGCGCCTCGGCGTTTCGCGCCATGAAAACCGTCGCTGTCGACGCCATGGGCGGCGATCATGCTCCCCAGGCAGTGGTCGAGGGAGCCATCGCCGCAGCACGCGAGCTGGCGATCCCGGTGACTCTCGTCGGAGACCGAGACGTCATTACCCACGAGCTCGGTCGCAAGGGTGCCGGCTTGCCGATCGACGTCCGCCATGCCTCGCAGGTCGTCGAGATGGACGACAGCCCCGTCGAGGCCTTGCGCCGAAAACGCGACAGCTCGATCCGCGTCGGCGTCGAGCTCGTGAAGTCCGGTGAAGCCGACGCCTTCGTCAGCGCCGGCAACTCGGGTGCGACGATGGCGGCCGCGGTCATGCTGCTCGGCAATCTGCCCGGCGTGCATCGCCCCGCCATCGGGCTCGAGCTGCCCTCGCGGCGCGGGCACGTGACGCTGCTCGATGCAGGCGCCAACGTCGAGTGCGAGCCGCTGAACCTCGTTCAATTCGCGGTAATGGGGGATGTGTTCGGCCGATGCGTCCGAGGGCTTCTCTCGCCACGCGTCGGCATCATCAGCAACGGCGAGGAGGAGACCAAGGGGACGGAGCTCACTCGCGCCGCGGACCGTGTGCTGCGCCAGATGCCGCTCAACTACGTCGGCTACATCGAGGGTCGCGACATCAACGCCGGCAACGTCGACATCGCCGTCACGGACGGCTTCACCGGCAACGCGATCCTCAAGTCGCTCGAAGGCCTCGGCAGCTTCGTACAGTTCCTGCTTCGTCAGATGTTCGAACGAAACCTCAAGACGAAATTCGCCTATCTGCTGCTCCGCAAGGATCTCGAGCGCATCCGCGACGCCCTCGACTACGACGCCGTCGGTGGTGCGCCGCTCCTCGGCGTGAACGGCGTGACGATCATCGCCCACGGTTCCTCGAGCCCCAAGGCGATCAAGAACGCGATCCGCGTCGGCGCCGAATCTGGCCGTAAGAACCTGATCGCGCAGATCTCCGGCGGGCTTCGGGCCGTTCCGGAGATGCAGGAGCTGCCGGGCATGGCGCCACGCCGGGGAGGGCGCTTCTGGCAGCAGTTGAAGGGCCGTTTTCGCCGCGACGGCAAGGCCGATCGCAACGGCGATGTCCGCGCCGAAGCAAGCGAAGAGGCGGAAGCGGAGAACGAGGGGGACGCGCGCAAGCGCGACTAATGCAGGTCCGGCGCCGAGTCGCGGCGGCCGGCCGTCAGCTCATCGCTCCCTATTCCTGACGGAGTCGATGTGATAGGGACGCCCAAATCTCAACGGGAGGTCGAACATGGCGGGTGCCGAAGCGGCGGCTAAAGACACCGAAGGGCGAGTACGCGAAATCATCTGCGAGCACCTCGGGGTAGGCGAAGAGGAAGTCACGCCGGAGGCCTCGTTCATCGAGGATTTGGGTGCCGATTCGCTCGACATCGTCGAGCTCGTGATGGCGCTGGAGGAAGAGTACGAAATGGAGATCTCGGACGAAGACGCCGAAAAGATCCGTACCGTCGGCGACGTCGTGAAGTACATCGAGGAGCACAAGAAGTGACCGGAGATGAAATGCCCCTTCTGCCGAGACCTCGAAAACAAAGTCATCGATTCTCGTCTCAGTAAGGACGGCCACATCATCCGCCGTCGGCGCGAATGTGTGCGCTGCGAGCGGCGTTTTACCACCTACGAACGTGTCGAAGAGATGCTGCCGATGATCGTCAAGAAGGACGGTCGGCGGGAGGTCTACGAGCGTCTCAAGGTCGTCGCGGGTCTCAAGAAGGCTTGCGAGAAGCGGCCGGTCAGCATGGAGCGCATCGAGCAGACCGCCGACCGCATCGAGCGCATGCTGCAGGAGCGCGGCGAAAAGGAAGTCGCAAGCTCGGTGATCGGCGAAGCGATCATGAAGGCGCTCTACGACCTGGACAAGGTCGCCTACGTGCGCTTCGCCTCCGTCTATCGCTCGTTCGAGGACGTGAACGAGTTCATGCGCGAGTTGAAGGATCTCATTCAGTCGACCCGGGATGAAGGGGCCGCGAAGGGCGGGCGCGGTAAGCACAAGGCGAGGGTGTGACCACGCCGGCGGAGCGCCGGCGCGCCGCAGCCGACCTGCGCGCGATGGGCGAGGCGCTGCGGCTGGCGGAGCGCGGGTTGGGCCGCACGAGTCCGAATCCCGCGGTGGGCGCCGTGGTGGTGCGCGGCGGGCGGCGCGTCGGCCGCGGCTACCATCGGCGCGCCGGCGGGCCTCACGCGGAGGTCTTCGCGCTCCGCGAGGCCGGAACACGTGCCCGAGGAGCGACGCTCTACGTGACGCTCGAGCCCTGCTGCCACTTCGGCCGCACCCCCCCGTGTGTCGCGGCGGTGGTCGGCTCGGGGATCTCCCGCGTCGTCGTCGGCGCGCTGGATCCGAATCCCCGCGTGCGCGGCCGCGGCGTTGCGCAGCTTCGGCGCGCGGGTCTGCGAGTCGATGTCGGTGTACGCCAGGAAGAATGCCAAGCGCTCAACGAAGACTTCGCGAAGTACGTGACCCGCGGCCTACCGTTCGTCGTCTTGAAGCTTGCCGCGACGCTCGACGGACGGATCGCCAGCGCCGGCGGAGACTCGCGATGGGTGACTGGGGCAGCCGCGCGGCGGCGCGTGCATGAGATGCGCAATCGCTTCGACGCGGTCGTCGTCGGCTCCGAGACCGTGCTCGCCGATGATCCTCTCCTGACGTGCCGGCTGCGCGGCGGTCGCCACCCCTTGCGCGTGGTTCTCGACGGACGCTTGCGGTGCCCGACCTCGGCGCGCGTGTTCACACGGGACCCCCAGCGAACGCGGCTCTACACGCTCGCAGACGACTGCGCAAAAGCCGAGCGGCTGCGGCGCCGTGGCGTGGTGGTCCGTCACGGCGCGGGAGACTCGCACGGGATCCCTACGCCGCGTGCTCCGTGACCTTGCCGAAAATGGGGTCAAGAGCGTGCTGATCGAGGGCGGGGGAGTGCTCGCAGCTCATGCTCTGCGCGCCGGCCTCGTCGACCGTCTCGCGGTGTTCCTCGCCCCCAAGGTCCTCGGTGGGGACGGCCGGCCGATGGTCGCCGCGATGCGTTTGCGGCGCATGGCGGATGCGCTCGCCATCGCCGACGCGAGGGTCGAGCGCCTCGGCGCCGACTTCCTGGTCCAGGGTAGGCCTAGCTTCCGAAAAACCCGATGAAACGCTAGGATCGGCGGGACATGGACTTCGACCAGATGCTCGACGCCGTGCGCAACGGCCGAATGGTGGTCGTCGTCGACGAGCGGGACGGCAGCGGGGAGATCTGTCTGGCCGCCACCCGTGTCACCCCCGAAGCGATCAATTTCATGGCCACCCACGCGCGCGGTCTGGTGTGCCTGGCGCTCACCGAGGAGAAGCTCCGCGCGCTCGGCATCCCTTTGGTGGCCGGCGAAGGCAGCGCACGTAGGACCTTCGGCGTGTCGATCGAGGCGAAGCGAGGAGTGTCGACCGGGATCTCGGCCGCCGATCGTGCGACGACGATCCTCGCGGCGGTCGCGGAGAGCGCCGCGCCTGATGATCTCGTCATGCCGGGTCACGTGCTTCCGGTGCAGGTGCGGCGAGGCGGGGTGCTGTCGCGTCCGCAAATTCCGGAGGCTTCCGTCGACCTGGCTCGATTGGCCGGGATGTCACCGATGGCCGTGACCTGCGCAATACTCCGCGACGACGGCGCAATCTCTCACGATACGGACCTCGAGGCGTTCGCCGAGCGCCACAATCTGCCACGCGTCACGATCGATTCGCTGGTGCGCTATCGTCTGCGCTTCGAGACGGTCGTCACTCGGGTGGCCTCTTCTTCGATTCGTACGCCCGTGGGCGAATTCGAGACGATCGCCTATCGCAGCGAGGTCGATCCCTACGAGCATGTGGCGCTGGTGCGCGGCGAGGTCGCGGGAAACGAGCCGGTGGTGGTCCGCATCCATTCGCAATGCTTGACCGGCGACGTGTTCGGCTCGCTGCGCTGCGACTGCGGCGATCAACTCCAACAGGCGTTCGTGCAGATCGCCCGTGAGGAGCGAGGGGTGCTCATCTATCTGCGCCAGGAGGGACGAGGCATCGGCCTCGGCAACAAGATCCGTGCGTACGCGCTGCAAGACAGAGGTCGCGATACCGTGCAGGCGAACCTCGATCTCGGCTTCAAGGAAGACCTGCGGGACTACGGGATCGCCGCGCAGATTCTTCGCGAGCTCGGTGTGTCGAGGGCTCGACTCCTGACGAACAACCCGAGGAAGATCGCCGGGCTACAGCGCTACGGCGTACAGGTGGTCGAACGCATCGCGCTCGAATCGACGCCGCACGACGACAACATCGAGTATCTGCGCACCAAGCGAGAGAAGCTCGGCCACTTCTTCAGCACGCTGCCGCTGCTCACCTGACATCGCCGCCGCCGACTCGTTCGGACGAATCATGCCTCGCGAACTCATCGGCACGCTCGACGGTACCGGCCTCCGCGTCGGAATCGTGGTTGCGCGGTTCAACGGCTACATCACCGAGCGCCTGCTTGCCGGCGCCCTGCGGGCGCTCGGCGAGGCAGGGGTGGCGGACGCCGACGTGACCCTCGTCCGGGTTCCAGGGGCATTCGAAGTACCGCTCGCGGCTCGTGAGCTCGCTCGTACGGGCGAATGCGACGCGGTCGTCTGCCTGGCCGCGGTGATCCGCGGCGACACCCCGCACTTCGACTTCGTGGCACAGGCGGCAGCCGACGGGGTGGGCCAGAGCATGCTCGACGCGCTCGTGCCGATGGCGTTCGGCATCCTGACCACCAACACGGTGGAGCAGGCCATCGAGCGCTCGAACGAGGGGCAGGGCAACAAGGGAGCCGAAGCGGTACAGACGGCGATCGAGATGGTGCGCGTGCAGCGCGCGATTCGCGGGAAAGCCCTTCGATGAGCTCGCGGCGCGGAGGTCGTGAACTGGCGCTGCAAGCACTCTATCGCGTCGAGCTGACCGGTGACTCGTCGCCCGCGGCGATCGAGCTGCTCTGGCAGCACTTTGACACACCGTTGGCGGCCCGTGGCTTCGCCCTCGAGCTGGTGCACGACGTGCTCGCCGAGCGCGGCCGCATCGACGAGCTGGTCGCCGATGCTGCCGACAACTGGAGCCTGGGGCGGTTCTCCCGAGTCGATCTCAGCATCCTGCGCATTGCCACCTGCGAGCTTCTGCGTCCCCAGGACCGCCGTTCCGACCAGCGTGGTGATCGACGAAGCCATCGAGATCGCGCGGCGCTATGGCGGCGAGGAGTCGTCGCAGTTCGTCAACGGGATCCTCGATCAGATCGCCGGCCGCCTCGGCGTGCGCGAGCGCCGCGAATCCCCCAAGCCCGCCGAGCCGTAAGCTCTGCGCCAATCCGACGGACTTCATGCCCTACGACCACAAGACCGCAGAGCCGAAATGGCAGGGGCGGTGGGAGGCGGAAGATGCGTTCGCGACCGACCTCGACCCCGCCAAGCCGAAGATCTACATCCTCGACATGTTTCCCTATCCCTCGGGTGCGGGGCTCCACGTCGGCCACTGCGAAGGTTACACCGCCACCGACGTCCTCGCCCGCTTCAAGCGCGCCAACGGCTTTCGCGTGCTCCACCCGATGGGCTGGGACGCCTTCGGCCTGCCGGCCGAGCTCTACGCGGTCCGCACGGGAGTTCACCCGGCGAAGACCACCGCGACGGCGATCGCCAACTTCAAGCGACAGATCCGCTCGCTCGGCTTCTCGTACGACTGGTCGCGCGAGATCGACACGACCGATCCCGCGTACGTCCGTTGGACGCAGTGGATCTTTCTCAGGCTGTTCGAGCGTGGCCTCGCGTACGAGGACGTCGCGCCGATCAACTGGTGCCCGCACGATCGCACCGGCCTCGCCAACGAAGAGGTGAAGCAGGGGCGCTGCGAGCGCTGCGGCACGCTCGTCGAGAAGCGGAACCTCCGCCAGTGGATCCTACGCATCACCGCGTACGCCGAGCGGTTGCTCGCCGACCTCGACCGCCTCGACTGGCCCGAAGGTACGCTGACCATGCAGCGCGAGTGGATCGGCAGAAGCGAGGGCGCCGACGTCACGTTCCGGGTCGCGGACGGATCGCCGGGCGCGGGCGCGCCGATCGTCGTGTTCACCACGCGCCCCGACACGCTCTACGGCGCGACGTACGTCGTACTCGCGCCCGAGCATCCGCTGGTCGACACCGTGACGACGGCCGCGGCAGCGAGACGCGGTTGCGGCGTACGTCGAAGCGGCGAAGAACAAGAGCGAGCGCGAGCGCCTCGGGAGGCCAAGACGAAGACGGGCGTGGCCACCGGCGCGTTCGCCGTGAACCCCGTGAACGGTGCGCGGGTGCCGATCTGGATCGCCGACTATGTGCTCGCCGGCTACGGCACCGGTGCCATCATGGCTGTGCCGGCACACGACTACCGCGACTTCGAGTTCGCCGAGGCCTTCGATTTGCCGATCGTGCGGGTGATCGCGCCGAGCGACGGCACTGCCATCGCCGCGGACCGCGCCTTCGTCGACGACGGGCCGGGGGTCGTGATGGTGAACTCCGGGCCGCACACCGGTCTCGACTCCGACGCCGGCAAGAAGGCCGTCGTCGAAGTCGCTGGCCGCCGAGGGCCTCGCGCGCTCCGAAGGTGAGCTACAAGCTGCGCGACTGGATCTTCTCGCGGCAGCGCTACTGGGGAGAGCCGATCCCGATCGTGCACTGCGGGCGCTGCGGCGTGGTTCCGGTCCCCGACTCGGAGTTCCCGGTGACCCTGCCCCGCGGTCGAGCGCTTCGAGCCCTCGGGCAACGGTGAGAGCCCGCTCGCGACGATCGAGGACTGGATCCGCACGCCCTGCCCGAAGTGTGGGGGCGACGGACGACGCGAGACCAACACGATGCCGCAGTGGGCGGGCTCGTGCTGGTACTATCTGCGCTTCCTCGATCCGAAGAACGACCGCGAGCCGTGGAACGCGGACGCGGAGCGGCAGTGGATGCCGGTCGACATCTACATCGGCGGCGCGGAGCACGCGGTGCTGCATCTGCTCTATGCGCGTTTCTGGCACAAGGTGTTGTTCGACGCGGGCTACGTCTCGACGCCTGAGCCGTTCGCGAAGCTTCGCCATCAGGGCACGGTTCTCGCGTACGCGTATCGCGACAGCGCCGACCGCTGGCACGGCTACGAGGACGTCGAGTTCCGCGGCGGCGAGGCATTCTCGAAGTCGACCGGCGAGAAGCTCCAAGCGTCGGTCGAGAAGATGTCGAAGTCGCGCGGCAACGTCATCAATCCCGACGACGTAGTCGCGGAGCACGGCGCCGACGTGCTGCGCCTCTACGAGATGTTCATGGGCGATTTCGAGCAGCAAAAGCCGTGGGACACGCGGGCAATCGTCGGCCTGGTGCGCTTCGTGCACAACGTGTGGCGCATCGTCGAGGAGCCTAAGCGCGTGCTGGGCGACCCGAACCGCCAGCTTCGCCACAAGACGATTCGCGCGGTCGGCGAGCGGATCGAGGCGCTCAAGTTCAACACGGCGATCTCCGCGCTCATGGAATACGTGGGCGAGCTGCAGTCGAAGGGAGCGAGCCCGGAGGATCAGGAGACGCTCGTTCGCCTGGTCGCTCCCTTCGCGCCTCACGTGGCCGAAGAGGCGTTGGGAGCATCTTGGCCACGCTACGCTCCTCTGCAAGGAGCCCTGGCCAGAGTTCGACGGCGGCGCTCACCATCGACGCCAAGGTTACGGTCGCGATCCAGGTCTCGGGCAAGATGCGGGGTACGGTCGAAGTGCCTCGCGGCGCCGACGAGGCTGCCGTACGTGCCGCCGCCGAGGCCCTCGCGCCGTGGCCCGCGCTCTCGATGGGAGGGCCGTCGCGAAGACCATTTTCGTACCCGACCGCCTGCTCAATCTGGTGGCTCGCTGAGCGCGGTCGTGCGTGACCGCTCTTGAACGGGACCGTCGTATGATGGAGATTGACGTCGGAAGATGAGCCGCGCAGCGACGCCCCGATTCTGCTCGATTGCCGCCTGCACCCTCTGGCTCGCCACGGGATGCGGCTATCACTTCGCCGGCACGGGCAACCGGCTACCGCCGGAGATCCACACGATCAGCCTCGGTCCCATCCAGAACATGACGCGCGAAGTCGGTATCGAGAAGCTGCTTCTCGACGCGCTCGAAGACGAAGTTGCGACCCATGGACGGCTCGAGGCCGTGTCATCGGGCAACGCCGATGCCGAGCTTTTCGGGAGCGTGCGCGAATACAACTCGCGTCCTGTGTCCTTCAGCTCGCGGGACGAAGCCCTGCAGTACCAGATCAGCATGTCGGTCGATCTCGAGCTGCGGCGGCGCGACAACGGCAAGCTTCTTTGGAAGACGGTTGGCCAGCGCGAAGTGCAGGACTTCAGCGCGGTTCCGGGCGTCGTGGTGACGAGCTCGTCGCAGTTCAGCCAGCAAACCGTGAACGCCAACAACCTGCAGCAGTTCACCGACGTCCAGCTCTCGGAAAGCACCAAACGCGAGGCCAACGAGCGCCTGATCGAAAGTCTCTCCCGCGACCTCTACAACCAGATGATGGAAGACTTTTAGGGTCGAGCGCCACCTCGGCGTCGTCGTCGATTCCCTCGTTCCCGCAGGCGCACGCGGCTGGTAGACTTCGCTGCGTGGACTTCGAGACGTTTCGTGGGGAGCTCCGTCAGCGAAGGATTCGCTCCGCCTATCTCTTCGTCGGCGATCAGGATCTGCTCAAAGCCGACGCCCTCGAGGAGATTCGCCGAGCCGCCGGCGGCGAGCGGGGCACGGTTCGGAGCTTCTTCGGCGCGGTCAGAGCGCGCGACGTTCTCGAGGCGCAGCAGAACCTATCGCTTCTCGATCCGGTCGCGGCGATCGTCGTGCGTCAAGCCGCCAAGCTGGCCAAAGCCGACGCGGAGGAGCTCGCGGTCGCTCTCGATGCGAGGGCCGGCGGACCGACGATCGTATTCTGGGACGAGAAGCTCGACAAACGCATCAAGCTCTTCGATCGCATCGCTCGCGCCGGGGCGGAGATCGAGTTCGCCGCGCCGCGCGGCGACAGGCTCGGGGCCTGGATCCGGGACGAGGCGCGCCGCCTCGGGCATGGCATCGACCGGGGTGCGGCTGGCGAGCTCGCCGAGCTGGTCGGGGGCGACCTCTTGGGTTTGCGCTCGACGCTCGAGCGGCTGTCGATCGTGGTCGGAGAAGGAATGACGATCGGCGCGGACACCGTCGCCGAGCACGTCGCCTCTTCGCGCCCGCACGCGATCTACGAGCTGCAAGACGCCATTTCCGCTCGGCAGGCGGCGCGTGCGATCGGAGTCTTCCGGCGGCTGCTCGACGAAGGCGGCGAGCCGCCGGCGCTGGTCGGCGCCCTCGTCGCGCAGGTTCGCCGTCTGTTGCTCGCACGCGAAGCGGCCGGCGCCAACCTGCCGGCGCTGCTCGGCGTGCCGCCCGGCCGCGTGCATCACGTGATCAGCGCGTCGAAGGCGTTCTCGTCAGCGCGCTTACGGCGCGCGATCGAAGAGCTCGCGGACATCGACGTCGCGAGCAAGACCGGGCGCGGGGACAGCGTGGCGGCGCTCGAAGAATGGCTGGTCGGGTTCTGCGCGACCGAGCGCATGGCGGAGAGTCGTCGTGTGGGACCAAGTTGAACGGCGCTTTCGCGCCGCCGCCCCGGCGGTGGATTTCTGTTCGCTCCGCCTGGTCGAAGAGCGCGACGAGCAGCTGAGCGTACGGCGCGGCGTGGCGCAGCCACCCTCGACGTCGCTCGACGTCGGGGCGATGATCACGGTGTTCGAGCGACGGCGGCATGGGGTACGCCGCGACCACCGGATTTGACGCTGTCCGGTCTGCGGCGCGCCGTCGGAACGTGCTCGCGAGTGGGCGATCGCGATGCGTGCAGCGAGGCCTCGTCGATCCGGCTGCTCTCGTCCGGCCGCCGCGCACCGGCGAATATGCGAGCCCCGTGCGTTCGGCCCTGGAGCGCCCTGTCTCTCCGGCGACAAGATCGAGCTCTTGCGCGGTCTGAACGAACGCCTGAAGCGACACGCCGCGATCGAGGACTGGGAGGCGGGCCTGTGGTACGGCGAACGCGACACGCTGCTCGTGCGCGCCGACGGCGGCCATCTGCGCCAGCGCTTCGCGTTCGTCTTGCCGACGCTCTCGGCGAGCGCCAACGAAGGCGCCGAGACGCAGACGCGCACGTTCGGCGGCCACGCCTACTGCCGCCAGGGCGGCCTCGAGGTTCTCGAGGAGACCGGGTTTCTCGAGGCGCCCGCGCGCATCGCGGCCGAGGCGCTCGAGCTGCTCGCGGCGCCCGAACTGCCCGACCGGGACGCATGCGATCTCCTGCTCGCGCCGGATCAGATGATCCTGCAGATCCACGAATCGATCGGCCATCCGCTCGAGCTCGACCGCATTCTCGGCGACGAGCGCAACTACGCCGGGACGCAGCTTCGTGACGCTCGACATGTTCGGCCGCTATCGCTACGGCTCCGAGCTGCTCGAACGTCACCTTCGATCCGACGCGGCGCGGCGAGCTCGCGAGCTACGCGTTCGACGACGAGGGCGAGCCGGCGACGCCGCGAGGAGATCATCCGCGCGCGGCATTCTGCTTCGCCCGCTCGGCGGTCTAGTCGTCGCAGGTGCGCGCCGGCCTGCCGGGCGTCGCCAACGCGCGCGCGTCGAGCTGGAATCGTCCGCCCATCGACCGCATGGCGAACCTCAACCTCGAAGCCGGGACGGCGACTCTCGACGACATGGTCGGCGCGGTCGAGCGCGGCGTCTACATGAAGACGAACTGCTCCTGGTCGATCGACGACTCGCGCAACAAGTTCCAGTTCGGCTGCGAATGGGCGCGGCTGATCGAGAACGGGCGCTTGGCCGCGGTGGTGAAGAACCCGAACTACCGCGGCATCTCGGCGACGTTCTGGCGCAGCCTGAAGGGCGTCGGTCGCGCCGGACACCGTGCGAGGTGCTCGGCACGCCCTACTGCGGCAAGGGCGAGCCGAACCAGGTGATCCGCGTCGGCCACGCGTCGCCCGCCTGCCTGTTCGGCGACGTCGACGTGTTCGGCGGGCGCGTGACACGCGGATGGCAGAGCTACTTCCACGAGCGTCGACCGACGCGATCTCGCGAGCCTGCTGCGCGGCGACGAGGTCTCACCTCGCGAGCTTCCACGGCGAGGAGTCCGACTTCGTGCGCTTCAACCACGGCGCGGTGCGCCAGGCCGGCACGGTCGACGCAGCGCTCGCTGTCGGTCGATCTGATCGAGGGCCGCCGCCACGCCGGCGGGCAGCGCTGACGCTCGGCGGCGACCCCGAGACGCGACGGCGCTCGCGTCGCTCGCCTGGTCGAGAGCTGCGCGACGCTGCGCGCGTAGCTGCCCGAGGATCCGTACCTGCTGTACGCGACCGAGCCGCGCTCGATCGAGCGCCGTCTGCGAGAGCCGGCTGCCGGACGGCGGCGACGCGGTCGAGGCGATCCAGCGCGGCGCGCGCGGCCGCGACCTGGTCGGCATCTACGCGGCCGGCGGCGATCTACCGCGGCTTCGCCAACTCCCTCGGCCAGCGCAACTGGTACGCCAGCGCGCAGCTTCAACCTCGACTGGAGCTTCTTCCACTCGGCCGACAAGGCGGTGAAGGCGAGCTACGCCGGCTTCGAGTGGGAGCCACGACGCGTTCGACCGCAAGGTCGAGCGGCGCTCGCAGCAGCTCGCAGCTCGCTCGCGCGGCCGCCGCGCACGATCCCGCCGGGGCGCTACCGCGTCTATCTGGCGCCGGCGGCGCTGGCCGAGCTCCTCGGCGTTGCTCGGCTGGGGCGGCTTCGGCCTGCGCGCCCACCGCACCAAGACGACGCCGCTGCTGCGCATGGTCGAGGAGGGCGCGCGCCTGCATCGCGAGTCGTGCGCTCGTCGAGAACACCGCCGACGGCATCGCGCCCGACTTCCAGGAGGCGGGCTTCATCCGGCCCGACGCAGGTTGTCGCTGATCGAGGACGGCGCCTACCGCGACTGCCTGGTCGTCGCCGCGCTCGGCGGCCGAGTACGGCGTGCCGACCAACGGCGCCTCGGCGAGCGAGATGCCGCAGTCGCTCGACATCGGCGCCGGCGAGCATCGCCGCGCGACGACGTTCTGCGGCGAGCTCGGCACGGGCATCTACGTCAGCAACCTCTGGTACCTGAACTATCTCCGACCGCACCGCCTGCCGCACCACCGGCATGACGCGCTTCGCCACGTTCTGGGTCGAGAACGGCGAGATCCAGGCGCCGCTCGAACGTCATGCGCTTCGACGAGACCGTCTACCGCATGCTCGGCGAGAACCTGGTCGGCCTGACCGCCGAGCGCGAGATGATCCTCGACCCGAGCACGTACTCGCAGCGCTCGACCGACAGCGCGCGCCTGCCGGGCGCGCTGGTCGACGACTTCACCCTCACCTTGTAAGAAGCGGTGACACTGTTCGAGTGTGCGGTCAGGGCTCGGCTGCCGTTGGCTCAGGCGTGGGCGCCGGGGTGCTCAAGTCCACTTTCTTCTTGTCGAGGTGGTCGTAGAGATAGCCGCGCAGGTGGAGCACGACGTCGCCGCCCTCCGCCATGGCGTAGGCCTCGGTCTTGTCTCCGCCCCCGTTGACCTGACCCACGAGGATTCGGCCGATCGGCTTACCGCCGCCGTCGATCAGCGAAAACGTCACCTTGGGCTCCGTGAGGCCGTACTCGGCGAGATCGGTCGGCTTCTCGGCCGCGATCTCATAGCCCTTCAGGCCGTGCAGGTCCGCGACCAGGTCGCGGATCGCGGCCGCGTTGGAATCCTTGACGCCGTCGACCTTCCAGGCCGCCTCTGCCGGCTCGGCCGAAGGCGTGGAGGAGGGCGCTGGCGTTCCCGTAGCGGAGGGCGCCGTTTCCTTCGTCAGGCGAAAGACCTCGCCGTCGCGCCGCATGACCTCGATCGATCCGACGCTCGCCGCGTCAAACGCGAGCACGGTCTTGTCCCGAAACGTCACGGCTTCCTTGTTGAGGCCGTTCCACGTCCAAGTCCCGACGCCGTAGACGACATCGGCGTCCGGTCGCTTCACCCAGAGGACGTTCTTCGAATCCTTGGCTTTTTCGGCCCCGAGCCATAGCTCCTTGCGCGCGAGCTCTTCGCCGGTGAGCACCGCGACCTTTTCCCGGGGCGCGTCGAGACCGTATTCTCCGAGTGCCGCGGGCTGGTCGACGAACTCCTCGGCGCGCGCGCCGCGCAGTGCGGAGAGAAACGAGGTCACCTCGGTCGTGTCGGCCTTGGCGGCGAGCGGCTTTTCGAGCGCCCACCCGTCTCCTTGACGAACCAGGTGGATCGTCGATTGCGGCGTGGTGATCTCCACCTGCCGGACGTCGGCATCTTGGAAGTCGATGATCGCCTTATTGCGCAGATCCTTGACCTCCCGTTTCACGCCGGTCTGAAACACCGAGGGAACGATCTTCACGTCGCTCGTGCCTTCGAGCTGGGCATAGGCCGAGAACCCGACGGGCGCCGTCTTGCCGACGCGAATCGACGGCAGCTTGGTGCCGTTCGCCAGTGCCACGGAAACGATGGCCTCCGGCTTGTCGAGGCCGTAGACGTCGAGCGCCGTGCTGCCGCCTTCGAGGGTGCGCTTGACCTCGGCGTCGGCGACGGCCCGGATCAGGTTCGTCACGGCGACCTGATCGGCCTCGACGTCGAGCGGCTTCTGGATCCGCCAGCCGGCGCCGGTCTTCTTCAGAACGATCTGCCGGTCAGGATACGTGAGCGTGACCTCGCTCGCGTCGTCCGGCTTGAAGCTCACCAGCTTCTTTTGCTCCGCTGCCTGCTCGTGGCGTGGGTTCTCTACGAAGTAGAGATAGCCTGCCGAGCGCGAGGAACAACACCGCGAGCGCCAGGGTGTTGCGGAATTTCATCGACTCGCCGTCACAGGCTGCGGCGCTGACTCCATACGACGATGCCGAGCAGAAGAAGCAGCTCCGGAGCAATCAACACCGACAGGTAGAAGATGCGTGTGACCTGCTCGGATGTGAGCGCTATGCGCGACGCGCGCACCGCACGCGCCCGGATGGAGATCTGCTTGTCCTCGCCGACCGCCCAGTTCACGGCGTTGAGCATGAGATCGCGGTTGTAGAGGTTGTTGAGGAACTTGTTGTCGACCATCTCCGTGCTGCCGAACGCGACCAGGCGCGACGCAACGTCCTTGTCTCCCTGCTTGGTCGTGACCGTAGCGGCCACCGCGACCGAGATCGGGCCCTTGCGGTCCGTCTTGGGGTCGAGTGTGGCCTGCCCCTTGTCGAACAACGCCTCGAGGTCCGCCTCTGCCCAGCTCGACGGGCTCGTCTTGGCGAGCGAGGTCACCTCGATTCCCGGCTTCTTTTCCGGGGAAGCGTCGACGGAGCGCGTGAATGGGAAGATCGTGCGTTGCGTGAAGCCTTCGGTGATGGGGTGCCGACCGTAGCTCTGTACGATCGGCTCCACCCCCAGTGCGGGTCCCTGGAACAGACGCAGCACCTGATCGACGACGACGTCGTTGCCGACGCGGATGCCGTAGTCCGCGAGCAGCGGGACGAGCTCCGGCCCGCGTCGCGCGGCGAGGAGGAACACCGCACGCCCGCCGCCCTGCAGGTAGTCCTTCAAGTGCTTCAGCTCCGGCTCCAGGTAGGGTTTCACCGGCGCCGGCACGATCACCAGGTTGCATTCGTCCGGCATCTTCTCCTGCGAGGCCAGCAACACGGCCTTGGTGATGTAGTTCTCGCTTTCGAGCGCCGTGCGGAAGCCGCCGAAGGCCTTGGGGCCGTCCGCGTCGGCGGCCTCGGGCTCGCCGTGGCCTTCGATCAAGCAGACCGTCTTCTTCGTGGTCTGCGTCACCTTGATGATCGCGTTGGTGACGGATTCCTCGTCCCCCTTGCTCACCAGCGTCGACTGGTCCCCGTACCCGACGCGGATCGTTCCGTAGGTGGTGATGTTGTACTTCTGAGCGAGGTCCGGGCTCTTGTCGGGATCGACCACCTGATACTTCACGTGAGCCGACTCCTGCGCGTAGCTCTTGAAGAGCTCTTCGATCGCCGGATCACGGCCGGTTTCGACGAACGCCGCGAGCTCGAGGTCCTGAGTGAGGTCCTTCACGTACTTCGCGGAGAGCGGCGAGAGGCTGTAGACCCCGGCTTCGGTAGTGTCGATGCGCTTGAAGTGGCGGGCGGACAGAAAGTTGGCCATCACGAGGATGCCGAGGAACAGCACCGAGTAGAGCGCCGCATTGGCGCCGAACTTCGTCGACCGCTCGCCGAGGAACGTCCCGAGTGTCTCTCGCGCCGAGGCCACGTAGGCGATGAGCGCGAAGACGCCGAACAGCACGTTGGCGACCACGAAAAAGCCGAGATCTTGCGTGATGGCGTAGGCGACGGCGCCGAAGAACAGCGTGGTGAGGCCCAGGATCCCGAGGCTCGTCTGGCTTCCCTGCATCTCTAGACCTGCCGGTTCCCGCGGAGCCGCTCGCTCCGTCGACCGCTCGTGCTCATCTCCAGCGCAGCGATTCGACGGAACGGTGTGTGAGGAAGAGCGCCGCGCCGATCAGCGACAGGAAGTAGGCGAGCGCGCGGGTGTCGATGACTCCTTTGACGAACTCGCTGAAGTGCTCGGTCACCGAGAGGTAGTGGAGCACCGCTCCGATCGCCGGAGTCGAAGTGTCGGCCGGCCAGTTGATCACGTAGAGGAGGAGCAGCGCGACCAGACACGAGACCGCCGCGATGATCTGGTTTTCGGTGAGCGACGAGGTGAGAAGTCCGATCGAAGAAAAGCTCGCGGCCACCAGGAACAGCCCGAGGTACCCCGAAAGCATGATGCCGATCTCGGGATCGCCGTAGACGAGCAACAGGAGCGGATAGATCCCGGTCAGGGAGAGCATCAGCGTGACGAAGCCGAGCACGCCCAAGAATTTACCGGCGACGATCTCGCCGACGCGCAGCGGCGACGTCAGCAGCAGCTCGAACGTACCGACCCGCTTCTCCTCGGCGAAGGTGCGCATGGTGATCACCGGGATCAGGATCACCAGCACGACGGAGAGGTTGTGGAGCAGCGGCGAAATCACGAACTCGTTCAGGTTGAGTCGCTCGAGCTCCTGCGCCGCCGCGTTGCAGCCCCGAGTAGATCTGCAAGAGGTAGCTGAAGCGCGCGAGCAGGTTGAAGAAGAACCAACCGGAGAGCAGCAGGAACCCGGTCAGCACGACGTAGGCGACCGGCGACACGAAGTACGAGCGGAGCTCCCGAGCCGCGATCGTCAGCGCGTTCTTCACGGCGCCCCCTCGGTGGCCGGCGCGGGCGCTTGCGGCGCGCTCTCCGCTTCCTCGGGGTGCTCCTCCTCTTCCTTGGCGATCGCCTGCAGGAAGACGTCTTCCAAGCTGACGCCCTGCTTCATCAGCGTCTCCATCCGCTCTTCGAGCGCGATGCGCCCTCCGGCGAGGATCACGACCTTCTCGCAGATCTGCGACACCTCGGGGAGGATGTGCGTGGAGAGGATGACCGTGCGGTCGCCGGCGAGCTCGCGGATGAGCTTGCGGATCTCGATGATCTGACGCGGATCGAGGCCGATCGTCGGCTCGTCGAGCACCAGGACCGGCGGATCGTGGATCAGCGCCTGCGCCAGGCCGACGCGCTGTCGGTATCCCTTCGAAAGATGCCCGGTCAGCCGGTGACGTACCTCGGTGAGGCCGCAGACGCCGAGAGCACGATCCGTCGCCTCGCCGATCTTCGCTCGCGCCACGCCCTTGATGCGCGCGACGAAGTCGAGGTAGCTCTCGACCGTCATGTCGGTGTAGAGCGGCGGATTCTCCGGAAGGTAGCCGATGCGCCGGCGCACCTCGAAGGAGTTCTCGAAGACGTCGAAGCCGTCGACCGTGACCGTTCCCGCGCTCGCCGGCATGAAGCCGGTGAGGATTCGCATCGTGGTCGTCTTGCCGGCGCCGTTCGGGCCGAGGAAGCCGAGGATCTCGCCGCGCGCGACGCTGAAGGAGATGTCGCGGATCGCGGTGAGGTCGCCGTACCGCTTGGTGAGGTTGCGGACCTCGATCATGCGTCGTAGCTCGCGCCCGCGAGTCGCGCTCGGCTTAGCCATCGGCCCCGTCGAAGTCAACATGAGACGCCCCCGATTCCGCGATGCGCGCAACCGTCCGGCGCTATTGACGATGCCGTCGCGGGATTATTCATTGCCTCCATGCTGACCCCGGTGTCTCGGCTGTACCTCGTCGACGTCAGCTCCTACATCTTCCGTGCGTTCCACGCGATTCCTCCGCTCAACAACAAGAACGGGTTGCCGACCAACGCCATCCTCGGCGTCGTCAACATGCTGCTCAAGCTCGTGAACGAGGAGCGTCCCGAGGCGATCGCGATCGTCTTCGACGCCGGCGGGCCCGACGTTCCGCGACGAGATCGCGGACGACTACAAGGCCAACCGCACTCCAACGCCGGAGGCGCTCCGGCCCCAGTTGCCGTACGTGCGCAAGGTGGTCGAGGCGTTCCGCTTGCGCTGCGTGGAGATCCCGGGCGTGGAGGCCGACGACGTGATCGCGACGCTGGCGCGGAGCTTTGCTTCGCCGTCGAACGATGTCGTCATCGTCACCGGCGACAAGGACCTCATGCAGCTCGTCGGTCCTCACGTGTCGCTCTACATGCCGAGCGGCGGTCGCGGCGGCACGCTCGAGCCCCGCCGAATCGGCCGGGCCGACGTCGAGGCAGCGCTTCGGCGTCCCGCCCGAGAAGGTGGTGGAGGTGATGGCCCTGACCGGGGACTCGATCGACAACATCCCCGGGGTGAAGGGAATCGGCGACAAGACGGCGCAGGCTCTCATCCAGGCGTTCGGCTCGCTCGACGAGCTGCTCGCTCGCGTCGACGAGGTGGAGAAGCTCGACCTGCGAGGCGCCAAGCGCATTCGCGAGTTGCTCGAAAGCCAAGCGGAGTCGGCGCGCACCTCGCGCGAGCTGGCCCGTTTGAAGACCGACGTCCCCGTCGAGGTCACGCTCGACGATCTCCGCATCCAGGCGCCGGACTACGTCTCGCTGCGCACCTTGTTCACCGAGCTGGGCTTCCAGTCGAAGATCCCGCTGGTCGCGCCGCGAGAGCCCACCAAAAGCGGCACCACGGGCTGGATCGAGACCAAGGCAGAGCTCGCGCTGTTCGAGAAGACTCTGGCGACGAAGCGGCGCATCGCCCTCGAGTCGATCGAGGCGAAGGACCGATCGCTGCAATGCCTCGCGGTCGCCACCGAAGAGACGGAGGCGTACGTCATCACGCTCGGCGGCGAGCTCCGCGCCGCCGACCTGGCTCCTTGGCTCGGCTCTCGAGACATCGCCAAGATCGGTGCAGACCTGAAGCGCATGCACCTGCTGCTCGCTCGGCAGGGCGTGGCGCTCGCCGGAGCGGAGCTCGACGTCGGGGTCGCATCCTACGTCGTCAACCCTTCGCGCCAGAGCCATCGCGTCGAAGACCTCGCCCTCGAGTATCTCGGTCGAGCGCTCGTCACGGGGCTCGAAGACAGCGAGCACCGCGTCGGCGAGGCCGCGGCCGAGCGCGCGCGCTCGGTCGTGCGTATCGCCGCGGTGCTGCGCGAGAAGCTCGCCGAGCAGGGAGCCGAGCGGCTCTTCGCCGAGATCGAGATGCCGCTGGTCACCGTGCTCGCGCGCATGGAGCTTCGCGGCGTGCGAATCGATACGCAGCGGCTGGCGGCCATGGGCGCCGAGCTCGACGCGCGCTTGCGCGCGCTGCTCACCGAGATTTACGCGCTCGCCGGCAGCGAGTTCAACGTCCACTCGCCGCCGCAGCTTCGCGAAGTGCTGTTCGAGAAGCTGAAGATCTCGGCGCGCGGAGTCCGCCGCGGCAAGACCGGTCTGTCGACCGACGTAGACGTGCTCACGCGTCTCGCTCGCGAGCATCCGCTGCCGCAAAAGATCCTCGACTTCCGTAGCCTCTCGAAGCTCAAGTCGACGTACGTGGATGCGCTGCCGGCGCTGGTCGATCCGGCGACCAGCCGCATTCACTGCTCCTTCAACCAGACCGTCGCCGCCACCGGCCGGCTCTCGTCGAGCGAGCCGAACCTGCAGAACATTCCCGTCCGCACCGAGGAGGGCCGGCGCATCCGCGCAGCGTTCTTGCCGGCGCCGGGTCAACTGCTGATCTCCGCCGACTACTCGCAGATCGAGCTTCGCGTCCTCGCCCACGTCACCGGCGATGCCGACGCTGATCTCGGCGTTTCGCAACCGCGAGGACATCCACGTGCGCACCGCGGCGGAGGTGTTCGACGTCGATCCGACGCTCGTCAGCGCCGGATCAGCGCCGCGCCGCCAAGGTGATCAACTTCGGCATCCTCTACGGCATGGGCCCGTCGCGCCTCTCGAAGGAGCTCGGCATCAGCTTCGAGGAGGCGCAGACGTACATCGAAAGCTACTTCTCGCGATATCCTGGCGTGCAGAAATACGTCGAGTCCACGCTCGAACAGGCGCGCAAGACGGGATACGTCACCACGCTTCTCGGGCGGCGGCGCTTCATCCCCGACTTGACGAGCACGGAAGGCGGCGTGCGGCAGTTCGCCGAACGGACTGCGGTCAATACTCCCATCCAGGGTACGGCCGCCGACCTCATCAAGGCCGCGATGGTGGCGATCGACCGCCGCCTGGCCGCGGCCGGGAGCGGCGCGGGAATGATTCTTCAGGTGCACGACGAGCTGATCCTCGAGGCCCCCGAGGCCGACGTGGACGCCGTCGCGGCGTTGGTCCGTGAGGAAATGGAGGGAGCGGCCGAGCTCTCGGTTCCCCTCGAAGTCGCCGTCGGGATAGGATCGAGCTGGGCAGAGATCCATTGAGGCGGGGCGGTCCCTGAATTTCGCGGGCTTCGTGTCCGTCCAATCCACGTGAGCCATTGGAACGAGACGACTGGGACCTGGTCCAACGCAGTCGGGGGGGAGATCAACAAGCATTCCGCGATCTCTTCGAGCGCTACTACCGACAGGTGCTGGCGCTCGCCGTCGGCATGACGGGGAGCGGCGACGACGCCATGGATGTCGCCCAGGAAACCTTCGTCCGCGCCCACAAAAACCTCGCGAGCTTCCTCGGCGAGTCGAGCTTCTACACCTGGCTCTACCGGATCGCCGTGAACGTCGCGATCGACTTCCGTCGCCGCCAAGCCCGCCGGGCCGAGGTCCTTCCTTCCGACCCGATCGACGAAACTGTCGTCGACTCCGACCGCACAACCGATCCACGCCGCGAGTTGGAGCGGCGCGAGCTCGGTGCGCGCATTCTGCAGAGCATCGGCGAGTTGACGCCTGAGCACAAAGCCGCCATCATTCTTCGTGAGATCGAAGGCCTGTCTTACGAAGACATCAGCAAGGTCATGCAGTGTTCGAAGGGGACGGTCATGAGCCGCCTCCACTACGCACGCAAGAAGCTTCAGGCGAAGCTGCGTGATCTACTGTAGAGGTCTTTGACCGCCGTGTCGCTCGACCGAGAAACCGACTGTCACGATTTCGTGCGGCGCTTCGACGGCTTTCTCGACGGCGAGATGGACGCGCACTCGCTGCGAGCGATGGCCATGCACGCGAGCCATTGCGAGTCCTGTGGCGTCGAGCTGAAGCACGCGGAGAGCTTACAGGCGCTCTTGCAACGGGCGGTAGAGACAGAGACGGACCGCATCGACGTCGTTGGGCTCTGGCATCGCGTCGAGTCTCGCCTCGCGCCGACGCCGAGCTCGCTGCTTCGTAGGCTGCGGGATCGAGTCTTGGATTCGAGCTGGGGATTGAGGGTTCCCGCCCTGGCCGTCGGCGGCGTGCTGGCCGTTGCGCTCGCACTGCTGTTCTGGCCCGCCGCCGCGCCGTCCGACTCGATCCGTGTGGCGGACAATCACGCGCAGATCGATCGCATCGAATCGAGCTCACCGCACGTGGCGGTTTGGAGCGAACCGGCCGAGCACACCACGGCGATCTGGGTGGCGAGCTACGAGCCCGAGGGCGCACCATGACGTTCGTCGTAGCACCTGCGCGCCGTTGGCTGGTTCCGTCCGCAGCGCTGCTGCTTGTGGCCTGCGTGCGGCTGGCGCTGGCCGGCAGCGAAGTGTCGTTGCGAGTACGAACCGTGCTCGCCACCGACAGCGGCTCGGACTTCGATCAGCGTCTCACCGGCTACCGCCGCCAGCTGCGCGGCCTCTTCCACTACACGTCGTACCGGCTGGTGAAGGATGAGGAACGGCACTGTCCGTTCGGCCTTCCCAACAACTTCGAGATCCCAGGAGGCCGCTACCTCGAGGTGCTGCCCGTGGCCCTGAAGGAAGACCGCCTGAGGCTGCGCGTGCTGTTGATCGAGGGCACGAGCCCGCCCCCACTCGACACGGATTTCACGGTGCCGAATCGAGGAAACATTTGGGTCGGCGGCCCCTACAATCCCGACGGTGTGTTGTTGATCTCGATCGGAGCGGAGGCCATGCAGTGACGTCGTTGTTCGCGCTGCTTCGCGACCAAGCCGGCGATCTGTGGCGGCATTTTTGGAACGATGGCGAGATCGCACGCCTGTTGCCGATGTTGCGACCGAACCGTCCGTTCGCCGGGCCTCGGGCACTGTCACCATTCACAGCGCTCGGCGTGCTCCTCGCGCTGGTGGTGACGTCCGGCGTCGCGCTCGGCGCTTTGGGCGTGCTGCTGGTGGCGTCGCTCGTGCTCTACTTCTTGCTCGCCGAGGTCCTCGGCCTCACGATCGAACTCCAGCCTGCGCGCTTCTGAGCCGTCTCGACCTCGAGTACCTGGGCTCGACGCCGCCGCCGCCGAGCGAGCATCGCGCGAGAGCGCTTCCCGAGATCGCCATCGCGGGGCGATCCAACGTCGGCAAATCGTCGTTGCTCAACGTGGTCGGCGGCCGTCGCGATCTGGCCCGGGTGAGCAAGACGCCGGGGCGAACGCAGCGGCTCCATTTCTTCCGCGAGCGCCAAAGAGGATTCGTGCTGGTCGATTTGCCGGGATTTGGCTTCGCGCGGGTCTCGAAGACGACCAGGCGGCAGCTCGCAATCGACGTCGAGACCTATCTGCGCACGCGCGAGGTGCTGCGTGGCCTCGTACTGCTGCTCGATGTGCGGCGCGATCCGCAGCCGGAAGAGCGCCTGCTGGCGGACTTCGCGGCATCGCGACAGGTCAGCCTGTTGTGCGTGGCGACGAAGGTCGACAAGGTTCCGCGAGGAGAGCTCGGGCGGCGGCTGCGTGTTCTCGAGGAGGCCGGCCTCGGCCCGTGGCTGACATTTTCGGCGCCGAGCGGCGAAGGGCGGGACGCAGTCATCGAAGCGATGACCCGGCTCGTCGGTTTGGGCGCTCGGTCGGCATCGTCTGAGCGGAGCTCATGAGTCGAGTCGCGAAAACCGCAGGACCGGTTCGGCCTCGCGGCAAATGGAAAACGCAGGACGGGTATAGTACGGGCTCACCCGTGGCCCGCGACGCCATCGGCATTTTCGACTCCGGGGTGGGCGGCCTGACCGTCATGCACGAGCTCGTCGCTCTACTGCCGGCGGAGAGCTTCGTGTACCTCGGCGACACCGGACGCTATCCCTACGGCGACAAGTCCCCAGAGACGGTGACGCGCTATTCCCTCGAGAACGCGGCGTTCTTGATCGAGAAGGGCATCAAGCTGCTGGTCGTCGCCTGCAACGCGGCGTCGTCGGTGGCGCTCGACGCGCTGCGCGCCGAATGTCGCGTCCCGGTGGTCGGGGTCATCGAACCCGGAGCGAAAGCGGCGGTTGCGAGCACGAGCAACGGACGCGTGGGAGTGATTGGTACCGAGGTGACGATTGCCAGCGGCGCGTACACGCGGGCACTCAAGCGGCTACGACCGCAGCTCGAGATCTACACCCGCGCATGTCCCTTGTTCGTGCCGCTCGCCGAGGAAGGCTGGACGGACAACGAGGTCACCCACGCCACGATCGCGCTCTATCTGGGAAGCCTGCGCAAGAGCGGCATCGACGCGTTGATCCTCGGCTGCACGCATTATCCGTTGCTCAAAGACGCAATCGCGGGCTTTTTGGGGCAGGGAGTGCGACTAGTGGATTCGGCCGAAGAGACTGCCCGGGAGGTTCGCGAGACGCTCAAGGAGAGCGGCGAGCTCCGCCGGCGCGGGCGCGGCGTGGCGAGCTTTTTCGTCACGGACGTTCCGGACCGGTTCATCAAGGTCGGCCGCCGCTTCCTCGGCGAGCGCGTCGAGTCGGCGGTGCGAATCGAGCGATGAGCGAGACGGGGCAGGGGGCGGCGGCCTCTGCCGCGGGCGCGGCCGAGTGGCTGACGCTGTTGCGTCCCGACCAGTGGGTCAAGAACCTGCTGGTCTTCGCGGCGCTGATCTTCTCGAAGCATTTGTTGCTCGCGGATTCGGTCGTGCTGGCCGCGCTTGCCTTCGTGAGCTTCTGCTGCGTGGCGAGCGCCTCCTACTTGATGAACGACGTGCAAGACGCGGAGAGCGACCGGCTCCATCCGGGCAAGCGCCTGAGACCGATCGCCGCGGGGCGCGTCACGCCGGCGACGGCGCTCCTCGTCGCCGCGCTGTTGGCGGGCGGCGGACTCGCCATTGGCTTGGGGCTCGGTCCACACTTCGCGCTGACGATCGTCGCGTACGCCGTGCTGCAGATCTCGTACTCGTTCGTGCTGAAGGACGTCGTCATCCTCGACGTGATGGCGATTGCGACGGGCTTCGTGTTGCGGGCCGTCGGCGGCGGCGTCGTGATCGATGTCGACGTTTCGCCGTGGCTCATGATCTGCACGTTCCTGCTCGCTCTGTTCCTCGGCTTCAGCAAGCGGCGCCACGAGCTGCAGCTGCTCGAGGGAAACGCCGTCGCGCATCGTCGCTCGCTGCGCGAATACAGCCCGTATTTCCTCGATCAAATGATCTCGGTGGTTACGGCGTCCACCGTGCTCGCCTATGCGATCTATTCGGTGTCGCCGGAGGTGCGCGAGAAGCTCCACACCGATTCGCTGTACCTGACGGTGCCCTTTGTCTTGTATGGGATTTTCCGTTACCTATATCTCGTCCATCAGCGCGAGGGCGGCGGGAACCCGACGCGGGAGCTGCTCACCGACCGACCGCTTTGGGTGAACGTGCTCTGCTGGATCGGAACGGTGATATGGCTTCTGTACGCTCACTAGTCGCGGTGGTGAAGACGAAGCCGGAGTCCGTCCTCGAGGACTACGGCAACGTCATGCGATTGGCGGGATATTCCCAAGCGGTCGCCCCGGCCGGCGACACGTTGCTCAAGCTCAATCTCTCCTGGACCCAATACTTTCCTGCCTGCTCGACGGAACCATGGCAGCTCGAGGGCGTGGTTCGTACGCTGCTCGAGGACGGCTATGCGCGCGAGAGGCTGTTCCCGGTCGAGAACAAGACGGTCGTGACCAATCCACGCGAGGGCTGCCAGAACAATCTCTGGGAGCCGATCTTCCGGCGCTACGGTCTCGAGTTCCAACCGCTCCCCGAGGTCGAGTGGACCGTCTACAAGTTTCAATCGCCGCTGCTCAAGCTGAACGACATCTTCCCGGAGGGCATCGAGATTCCCAAGATGTACGTCGGCAAGAGCATCATCCACTTCCCGACGGTGAAGACGCACGGGCACTCGATCACCACCGGCGCGATCAAGAACGCCTTCGGAGGCCTCCTCAAGGAAGTCCGGCACTACGCGCACAAGTACATCCACGAGGTCATGGTCGATCTGGTGATGATGCAGAAGGAGATTCATCCGGGCGTGTTCGCGGTGATGGACGGCACGGTCGCCGGCGACGGCGCCGGGCCGCGCACGATGTTTCCGCGCGTGAAGAACTACATCTTGGCGAGCGCCGACAGCGTGGCGATCGACGCCATCGCCGCCAAGATGATGGGCTTCCCTCCGCTGGAGATCCCCTATCTGCGCATGTGCCACGAGCGCGGCCTCGGCGTGGCGGATCCGCGGGAGATCGAGGTGGTCGGCGAGGACGTGTCGGGCGTCGATTTCGGCTTCCAAACCAAGAGGAGCTTCGTCATCTGGGGCGACCAGATGCTGCGCAAGGGATCTTTGCGCTTCCTCGAGAAGCTCGCCCTGCATTCGCCGCTGGTGGTCTGGGCGCCGATGGCGTCGAACATCTATCACGATCTCTTGTGGTACCCGACGATCGGCCAGCAGCGCATCCGTGAGTTTCGCCGGACGGAGTGGGGCCGTCTGTTCGAGCGCTATCGCCGAGAGGGGGCTCTCGGTGGCCCGATCGCCGAGCCGCCGCGCGAGCAGCGAGCCGTAGCGTCGTAGTGATCAGCCTCGTCAAGAAGATCTTCGGAACAGCCAACGAGCGGATGCTGAAGAAGGTCCGCCCGACGGTCTCCCGCATCGCGGAGCTCGAGCCCGAGATGCAGGCGCTCAGCGCCGAAGGCTTGCGCGCCAAGACCGACGAGTTCAAGAAGCGCCTCGCGGACGGCGAGACGCTCGACGACATCCTGCCCGAGGCCTTCGCCGGCGGTGCGCGAGGCGTCGCGGCGCACCATCGGCCTGCGCCACTTCGACGTGCAGTGCTCGGCGGCATCGTGCTCCACCAGGGCACGATCGCCGAGATGAAGACCGGCGAGGGCAAGACGCTGGTCGCGACCGCTGCCGCTCTACCTGAACGCGCTCGACCGGGCAAGGGCGCGCACCTGGTCACGGTCAACGACTACCTGGCCCGCCGCGACGTGCAGTGGATGGGGCCGATCTACCACTCCCTCGGCCTCAGCGTCGGCGTCGATCATCCACGACGCGAGCTTCCTCTTCGACCCGCAGCTACATCGCCGAAGGACTACCGCTTGCTCAACCTGCGCCCGGTCGAGCGCGCGCGACGCCTACCGCGCCGACATCACCTACGGCACCAACAACGAGTTCGGCTTCGACTACCTGCGCGACAACATGAAGTTCATCGCTGGACGAGTACGTCCAGCGCGAGCTGCACTACGCCATCGTCGACGAGGTCGACAACATCCTGATCGACGAGGCGCGCACGCCGCTCATCATCTCGGGCCCGGCCGAGGAGTCGACCGACAAGTACTACAACGATCGACCGCATCATCCCGCGCGCTGCACGCAAGCGAGCGTCGGACTACACGGTCGACGAGAAGCACCGCTCAGCGCGCACGCTGACCGAGGAGGGCATCGCCAAGGTCGAGCGCATGCTCGGCGTCCCCAACCTCTACGACCCGAGCCAGATCGACACGCTGCACCACGTCACCCAGGCGCTGCAGCGCGCACACGCTCTTCAAGCGCGACGTCGACTACGTCGTGAAGGACGGCCAGGTGATCATCGTCGACGAGTTCACCGGCCGGCTGATGCCCGGCCGGCGCTGGTCCGACGGCCTGCACCAGGCGGTCGAGGCGAAGGAGGGCGTGACGCATCGAGCGCGAGAACCAGACGCTCGCGACGATCACCATCCAGAACTACTTCCGCATGTACACGAAGCTCGCCGGCATGACCGGCACGGCCGACACCGAGGCGGTCGAGTTCAAGAAGATCTACAAGCTCGACGTCGTCGTCATGCCGCCGAACAAGACGATGATCCGCGATCGACCATGCCGGACGTCGTCTACAAGACCGAGCGCGAGAAGTTCGACGCGGTGGTCGAGGAGATCGCGGAGTGCCACGAGCGCGGCCAGCCGGTGCTGGTCGGCACCATCTCGGTCGAGAAGTCGGAGCGCGTCTCGAAGCTGCTCAAGAAGGCGCGGCGTCAAGCACAACGTGCTGAACGCCATCAACCACGAGGCCGAGGCCAACATCATCGCCCAGGCCGGCCGCCACGACGCGGTGACCATCGCCACCAACATGGCCGGCCGCGGCACCGACATCCTGCTCGGCGGCAACCCCGAGTTCCTGGCGCGCGCCGAGATGGAGAACGAGTGGATCCAGCGCGTCGGCGAAGCTGGGCGGCGCCGGCAGGCGCGGCAGCGCTACGAGGACGCGCTGCGCGAGCTGCGCGAGCAGTACGACGAGGAGGTGCGAGCGCGTCGCGCGACCACTACGAGCCGCAGCTGGCCGACGCTCGAGCGAGCAGCGCACAGAGGCGCTGCGGCGCGCTGACCGAGGCCGCACCGCAAGCTGCTCGAGCTGTCGCCCTACCGCGAAGCGCGCGCGCGCTACGAGCAGCTACAGCTCGGTCGAGCTGATCCCGGCGCTCCGCGACCGCGACGCCATCCCGAGGCGCTACGCGCGCGTCAAGGACGAGCTCGAGGCGGCGCTCCAGGACGCCGGCGGCGCCGAAGTCGAGGACGCGGCCGCCGACTTCGCCGCCGCGCGGGTCGCGCTCGACGCGCTGCTCGAGGAGCGGTGCGACGCGGCGCTGCGCGTCGGCGAGCGAGGGCGCCGCAGCGACGAGGCGGCGCGCGAGCTCGACGAGCGCGCGCTCCGAGTACGAGCGCGGCCTGTCGCAGCTCGAGCTCGGCGCGTGCTCGTCGAAGGGCGCGCGTCGGCCGGCAACGGCGAGCTGCGCCGACGCGCTGCGCGACGAGTACCAGCAGGCGGTCGACGCCCGCCACGCCGCGGAAGAGGAACACGTAGCCGTCGGAAGCCGTTCGAGAAGGCGCTCGGCGACGCCGCAGCCGCGCTACGAGGACGCAGCGGCAGGAGTACGTGCGCGCCGATCGACGACATCCGCGAGCAGCTGGAGAAGGCGCCGCAGGAGTTACGAGGCGCGCTTCGAGGAGATCCTGCGCGAAGTACCAGCGAGCTGTGCGCCGAGGAGCGCGAGCAGGTGGTCGGCGGCCGGCGGCCTGCACATCCTCGGCACCGAGCGCCACGAGAGCCGGCGCATCGACAACCAGCTGCGCGGCCGCGCCGGCCGCCAGGGCGATCCCGGCTCGTCGCGCTTCTACCTCTCGCTCGAGGACGACCTGCTGCGCATCTTCGGCGCCGACCGCATCCAGGGCCTGATGGAGCGCCTCGGCATGGAGGAGGGCGTGCCGATCGAGCACCGCCTGATCACGCGCGCCATCGCCAACGCGCAGGAGAAGGTCGAGGCGCACAACTTCGACATCCGCAAGCACCTCCTCGAGTACGACGACGTGCTGAACAAGCAGCGCGAGGTCGATCTACGCCCGGCGCCGCGAGCTGCTCTCGCGGCGAGGACCTGCAGCGACGAGGTCCTGGAGATGGCCGAGGGGCTCGCGGAGGACGCTGGTCGCGTCGGCACGTCGACGGCGACGCGCGCGCCGGAGGAGTGGGACTGGAAGGCGCTCGACGACGCGGTCTTCGCGCAGTTCAACCTCCGCCTCCAGCTCCCGGACGAGGAGCGCGAGCGCGCTGACGCGTCGGAGGCGCTGCGAGGAGCGTGCTCGTCGAGCGCGTGCGCGCAGGCTCTACGAGCGAGCGCGAGCACGAGCTTCACGCCCGCCGGTCATGCGGCAGCTCGAGAAGCTCGATCATGCTGCAGACGCTCGACGCGCTGTGGAAGGACCACCTCCTCAACATGGACCACCTGAAGGAGGGCATCGGCCTGCGCGGCTACGGCCAGAAGAACCCGCTGCAGGAGTACCAGAAGGAAGGCTTCGACCTGTTCGAGCTCGATGCTCGGGCGCTTCGAGTCGGAGGTCGTCAGCCGCATGGCGACGGTACAGGTCGCGCAACAGCAGCAGGCGCCGTCTCGAGTGCGCATCGTCGAGCCGGCGAGCGAGCCCGTCTGCGCCCGCCGACGAGCAGCTGCCCTCGGACCAGCCCTCCGCCGAGACGCTCGCCATGATGCAGCGTCTCGAGGCGAGGCGTCGCGCAGCCGAGCAGCAACAGCGTCAAACGCAGATGTCCGCCGGCGGACAGACCCTCAAGACCGAGACCGTCAAACGAGATGCGGAAAAGGTCGGACGCAACGATCCGTGCCCTTGCGGGTCGGGCAAGAAGTACAAGAAGTGTCACGGGACATAGCGTCCCAATTGGGCGCGCCGCGGGTTGGAGCTGACGGTCGCAGCTCAACTCGGGGGCTTGATGGCGCTTCTCTGAATGGCGCCGTCATTGACGGACCCCGCCGACAACGCTAACCCCGGCGCCGATGAAACTGGCTGTGCGTCATGAAGACATCCGTGTCCCGGGATTTCTTTTCTCCGGCGTCGCCTGCGGTCTCAAGAGCGACGGCCAGAAGGACGTCGCGCTGATCTTCGCGCCGCGCCCCGCCGCCGCGGCCGGGGCGTTCACCACCAACCGGTTCGCAGCCCCGCCGGTCGAGATCGCCCGCCGGCGCTTGCGCGCCGGGGCTCTGCACGGCGTGCTCGTCAACACGAAGTCCGCCAACGCCGGAACCGGATCCCCCGGACGCAAGCGCGCGGAGGAGTGCTGCCGGCTGGCGGCGCGATTGCTCGACGTTCCGGAAAGCCGCGTCGTGCCGTGCTCGACCGGGCAGATCGGCCTGCCGCTCGCCTGGGACAAGATGGCACGCGGCGTGCGACTCGCGGTACTGAAGCTCTCGTCGGCGGGCCTGTGGGACGCCGCAGAGGCGATTCGCACGACCGATGCGTTTCCCAAGGTTTCGGCGCGTACACTTCGGGTGAGAGGCCGGCGCGTCACGGTCGCGGGCATTGCCAAGGGCGCGGGGATGATTCATCCGAACATGGCGACCACGCTCGCGTATGTGATGACGGATGCCGCGTGCGACGCTGCCGTGCTGAAGCGCATCCTCCACGACGGGCTCGCCGATTCGTTCAACGCGATCTCGGTCGACGGGGACACTTCCACGAACGACACCGCTCTGCTGCTCGCCAGCGGAGCTTCGGAAGCGATGGTCGAGGCGAGGTCGGCGGCCGAGCGTCAGCTCGGCGACGCCGTCGCGGAGATTCTCGCCGATCTGTCGCGCATGATCGTCGCCGACGGGGAAGGAGCGTCGAAGCTCGTGCGCATCGCCGTGCGCGGCGCCCGCTCTCGTCGGGATGCCGATCGCGCGGCGCGGGCCGTGGCCAATTCCCTGCTGGTGAAGACGGCTCTCTATGGCGCTGACCCGAATTGGGGCCGAATCGCCTGCGCGCTCGGCTATTCGGGAGCGAGCTTTCGTCCGGCGCGTACGAGCATCCGCATCGGCGGCATCGTCGTCGCGCGCGCCGGAAAGCCGACCGGCAAAACGTCGGAGCGCAGAGCGCGAGCCGTGATGAAGGGCCGGGAGTTCTCCATCGACATCGACCTCGGCGCCGGCCGCGAACGCGCGAGCATGCTCACCTGCGATCTCGGCGTCGACTACGTGAAGTTCAATTCCGCCTACACGTCGTAGAGGATCCGTCGGCGAAGAAAGAAAAGGGGCCGCCGGTTTCCCGGCAGCCCCTCGATGGATTCGTAGCTCGATTACGAGCTCGCGCCTCGATCGCCCTAAGCGTCTTAGAAGCCCGCGCTCTTGATCAGGTAGTTGATGGTGAAGTTGTCCGGCGTGTTCCAGTCACGCGGTTGATTGTGGTACCAGTGCTTCACGCCGATGTTCGGATAGAGATACCCATCCGGGCAATCCCACTTGGAGGTGTGGTTCAGCTGCATGTCCACCACGCCGCCGTGATTCGGGAAGATGTGATCCCACTCGTACTTCGGTGGGTTGACGGTCCTGGTCTCCACGACCTTGACTGAGCCGTCAGCAGCTCTCTCGATGCCGTGGGGTATCGTGCCCGTGTCGGACATCATGTACCAAGACTTCCACAGCTGTCCGCCTTGGTCGTAGCCCTCGTTGAATTGGGCCATGAACGATTCTTTGTCGATGAACAGAACGCGCTTCGAGAACGCGTACTGGGAGAACCCCGTCGGGGTCCCTTCCACCACGGCCGTCTCACGCAGCTCGTGCGGTACGCACCACACGAACGACCGGATGCCGCTCGTGCCGTCCGGCTGAGCGCACCAGGCTTCACGCTGGGCATAACCGCCCGCATGGAAGGCGGCCAACAGCTTGTGAATTCCCAGGAACTTGAAGGTCCAGAAGGAAAGCTTCGAGTTCCACGTCCAGATCGAGTCGATGTCGATGTCCGTGCCCCAGAACGCGTCGGACCGGTTGGCCATCGACAGGCGGCGGACTTTCCGCAGCTCGGGCAGGTACAGGTAGGAATCGTCTGGAACGTCCGGGGAGACGTAACGGAAGTTGAGCACGCCCGAGCCCTTCAGGTCGTTCGGGTCATGCAGCGGTCCCCACTGCTCGGTGTAGCCGACCGCGGGGTCATGTGCGACTGTCGGCTTCGGATCCATGTACATGCGGCCACGCCACATCATGCGCCGCCAGAAGTTCGACCCGAAGAAACGCTCGCGGGTGCCGGCCGAGTTGACGAGTTCCACGTTCCAGCCGCAGCCGACGTTGTCGGTGTACGGTGTCTTCTGCTCGTGGTTCCACATCCACTTTGCACCGGCTGCCGGGTCGTTGTCGTCGATGGTCGGGAACGGTGCACCGGCGACGTAGTTCAGCATGTCGCGGCCGTCGGGCGACAGCTTCACCTGGCTCGAATACTTCTCGGTTGCTTCCTTGTACTTCGGCGGCCAATCGTACTTCCTGTACTCGATAACGGGTACGGTCATCCCGTTGCGGACGAAGTACTGCTGCGTAGCCGTCAGCGATTCCTTGTACTTGTCCAGGTTGTCCTTGGTGATCGTGGTACCTGCGGGCGGCATCTCCGCGAGAGCCGCGAGCGGCAGGCCGACGATCAGGGCGGCCACGAAGGACGTGACTGCTTTCTTCATCGATACCTCCTCTGTTGCGGGTTGGCGCTCACTCTAGCTACGAATCCAACCTCAAGAGGTGCAATGCACATACCGTCTGACAGGGTGATCGCGGCATGCAACATATTGATCTTCAGTAAGTTTCTGTCACTCGAAGCGCGATCCCCAGGTGCCATCTGCGGAGAATCTCCACGGTTCGGGGAAAAATCCCCGGCTGGCGGCCGGTGGTTTCCACGGTCGATTTTGTCGTTCGATCGCTCGCCTAGGCTCGGAATTCCTTGCAGAGCACCTCGGCGGGGGGGCCACTCTCCACGACCCTCCCCTGGCACAAGACGTGCGCGACCTTGGCGGCCGAGATCGCGAATTCGACTGCGTGGGTTACGACGAGCATGGTTTGTCCCGATCGCGCGAGGTCGGAGATGACTGCCATGACCTCGGCGGCCATCGCGGGATCGAGAGCGCTCGTCGGCTCGTCGAAGAGCATCACCTCGGGCTCCATGGCAAGGGCTCGCGCGATCGCCACCCGCTGCTGCTCGCCGCCCGAAAGCTGGCGAGGCCAGGAATCGAGCTTGTGACGCAATCCCACCCTCTCGAGCAGCCGCCGACCTCGAGCCATGGCCTCTTCCCGCGCGAGACCGAGCACGTGGACTGGCGCCTCGATGACGTTCCCAAGGACGCTCAGGTGTGGAAACAGGTTGAAATGCTGAAACACGAAACCGACTCGCCGCCGCACGTTCTGCAGCAAGCGGGCGTCACGCCGCGCGTCGAGATGGGGGCCGATCCGGCAAGCGCCGACCTCGACCTCTCCCGAATCGAAGCCGTCGAGCCCGTTGATGCATCGCAGGAGCGTGCTCTTCCCGGAACCGGAGGGACCGACGAGCGCGGCGACTTCTCCGGGTGCAACCGTCAGCGAAACGCGGTCGAGCACGGGGAGGCCTCCGAGCCGTTTCGAGATCTCCCTCACCGCGATCATCCGGCGGCCTCGAGGCGCCGCTCGAGCCTGCGCGACAGCAGCGAGAGCGGCGTGCTCATCAGCAGGTAGAGCACCGCCGTCATGATCATCAGCTCCACCGTCGCCTGGGTGCTCTGCGACAAGCACGGAGAAGCGCTTGGTGAGCTCGACGAGCGTCACCACCGAGCAGACGCTAGTGTCCTTGAAGAGCGCGATGAAGTCGTTCACCACGGGCGGGATGACGATGCGCACCGCCTGCGGCACGACGATGCGCCGCAGCGCCAGACGCCGTGACATGCCGAGCGACAGCGCCGCCTCCATCTGCCCGCGTGGGATCGCCTGCAGGCCGGCGCGGTAGATCTCCGATTCGTACGCCGAGTAGTTGATGGCGAGCCCGCAGATCGCCGTCCAGAACGCGGGCATCGCGATGCCGATCTCCGGCAGGAAGAAGAAGATGAAGTAGAGCTGCAGCATGAGCGGCGTGCCGCGCAGGAACTCGACGTAGGAGACGAGCAGCGGCCGGAGCCAGCGCGGGCCGTAGAGCCGGCCGAGCGCGATCAACAGGCCTGCGGCGATGGCGAGCGGGAAGGACAGCACGGAGAGGATCACGGTCAGGCCCGCCGCTTCGAGGAGCGTCGAGCCGTAGCGCGTCACCACGGCCCAGCCGCGCGGGCGTCTGCGGGGCGAATTGTCGCCGCTGTGGCAGGACCCTCCGAGCCTGCGGCCGCGTCGGCGGCCGCAGCGTGTCCGTAGAACCGCCCGGCCTCGGCGACCTCGCCGAGCTCGCGCTGCGTGTCGTCCCAGATGCCCCAGCGGCGGTAGATGCGCTCGAGCTCGCCGTCGCGGATCATCGCGATCAACGCCTCGTTCAGCGCTGCGAGGAGCGCCGTCTCGCCCTTCGCGCACGTAGATCACGTAGTAGCCGCGGCCGACCGGCGCGCCGAGCGCGCGCAGCGCGGGAAAGCGCGGGCCGTAGAACGTGGCGATCGGCGTGTCCTGGAGCGTCGCGTCGAGCTTGCCGGTCTCCACCTCGCGCAAGCGCGTCGGTGTTGCCGTCGTACGAGACGACCTCGACCGCGGCGCCGAACTCTTCTGCGAGCGTACGCTTCGGCCGCCGAGCCCGTGAGCACACCGAGCCTCCGCTTGCGGCCGTCGGGCCGCCGCGCGGCGAGGTCGGCCGGGGCGGCGAGCGAGGCGTCGTCGGCGCGCGCCAGCAGCTGGAGCCCGTAGACGTAGTAGGGAATCGTGGCATCCATGGTGGCGAGCCGATCCGCGCTCCATTCGTAGCCGTTGAGCACGATGTCGACCTTCCGGGTACGCAGCAGCTCCGGCATCTTGTCCCATGGCCCCTGGAAGAACTGCGGCGCGACGCCGAGATACCCGGCGAGCCGGGCGGCGAGGTCGACCTCGAATCCGACGGCTCGGCTCGGGTCGTCGTCGCTCGGATACACGTACGGTCCGCCGCCTTCCTGGTCGCCGCCCCAGACGAGCCGGCCACGGCCACGCACGTCGGCGAGGGTGTCGGCGGCGGCAAGGGAGCGAACCGAGACGAGGAGAAGGAGCGCGATCAGTCCCGTGCGAGCGACTCTCGTCATTCGCGGGCCTGCGAGGAGGGACGGCGCACGTCGGTCAGCGCGTGCCCTCGAGAGGGCGAACCACGGTGTCGAACAGCTTCGACAGGGCTCCCGACCAGCTCGGCGGCGCCACCAGCGGCACGAGCACGAACTTGCTCGCTCCCGCGGCGATGAACGCCTCGATCCGTTCGGGGAGCGCTCCATTCGTGTCGAAGACGACGAGGCTCCGCGGATCGATCCCCGGGCGCCGCGCCGCGATGAGCTTCAAGAACGGCTCGGCGGCGCGCTCGTGCTCGGGCAGCAGGTAACCGATGAGCGCGCCGAAGTGCTCGTCGTCGATCTTGCGTCCCGCGGTGGACGCGACCTCGCGCACGGTCTTCGCCATCGCGCCGTATTCCTGCGGCGTGATGAAGGAGGGCAGCCACCCGGTGCCGAGCTGGCCGGTGCGGCGCAGCGCCGCCCGCGAATGACCGCCGAACCAGATGTCGGGGTGTGGCCTCTGCACCGGCCGGGGCTGCAGGCGGAGGTCGCGGACGGGAAAGTAACGGCCCTCGTGCGTCACGCTGTCTTCCGTCCACAGGCGCCGGATGAGCGTCACGGCCTCCTCGGTGCGGCCGGCGGCCTCGGCGCGATCGACCGCGAACACGGCCTGCTCGCGCGCGTCCTCGACGCCGAGGCCGAAGGCCGCGACCAGCCGCCCGTTCGACAACACGTCGATCGTCGCCAGCTCCTTGGCGAGCAGCACCGGATTGCGACCCGGCAACACCATCACGCTCATGCCGAACTTGAGGCGCCGGGTGCGGCCGGCGACGGCCGCCATGGAAGCGATCGGGCCGAATGTGCCGCCGCTCGCACGCTCCGAGAACCAGATCGAGTCCCAGCCGAGCGACTCGCAGGTATCGATGATCTCCCAGAAGCGAGCGGCGTCGAGGCTCGCGCCCGCGGTGGTACCGAGACCGAAGCCGATCTTGATCTTCATGAGGCCGTCCGCTTCTCGAGGCGGGTGAGGCGCTCGCGGAGCTCCTTGTCGCGCCGCCAACGCTCGGTCACGTCGCGCAACGTCGCGACGATGCCAGCGAGCTCGCCGCTCGGGGCGCGGACGAGCGCTACGCAGAACTCGAGCGATAGCCGCGTGCCGTCCTCGCGCACCCCCGGAACGGACAGCAGCTCGCTGCCGTAGCGCGTGGTCCCGGTACGCATGACTTCGTGGTAGCCCGTCCAGTGCCGCGCGCGCAGGCTCTCCGGGATGATGATGTCGAGGGACCGGCCGATCGCTTCCGCCGCGGCGTAGCCGAACATCCTTTCGGCCGCCGTGTTCCACTCTCGGATGATGCCCTCGCGGTCGGCGAACACGATCGCGTCGGGGGAGCCGCGCACGATCGCCTGGGCGAGCCAATCCTCCATGGCTTCGTACTTACGACGCTACGAGACGGAGGGAAATAGCCTTGCGTCCTCGGACGGCTTCTCGTAGGCACTGGACAGCGATGCAACCCGAGCCAGCGGACGTGCCTCGGCGAAGCTACGTCGGCACCGTCTCGCTGCTGGTCGCCGTGATCGGGGCTGTGCTCACCCGGGCGGTGTTGCTTTCGGGGGCAGCGCCCTCCGCGCGGACTTGGATGATGGTCGTCGCCGCCGGCTTCGAAGCGGCCGTCGTCGGTGGCCTGGCGGATTGGTTCGCGGTCACGGCGCTGTTCCGCCACCCGCTCGGGCTGCCGTTCCCGCACACCGCGATCGTCCCGAACCAGCGAGAGCGTTTGATCCAGGGCATTCGCTCGACCATCGAGAAGGAGTGGCTGTCGCCCGAGGTGATCTCCGAATACCTCGCTCGGGTCACTCCCAGTGAATTGGTTGTCGATCTCCTGCGCGACCCGCGCGATGTCGCCCGGCTCGGCGGACCTGTGCGCGACCTCATCCGGCGAGTCGCGCGAGTGCTGACGGAAGAGGAGGTCGTGGCCTTCGCCGAGCGGGGTATCGTACGCCAGCTCCGCGAGCTGCCTGTCGGCGCCGGCACGGGCCACTGGCTCGCCCGCGCGGCGGAGAGCCCCGCGGCCGGCCAGGCGCTTCGCTCGCTCGCGCTCTCGCTCAAGAACCTCGCCGAGCGGCCGCGCACCGCTCAGGAGCTGCACTGGTGGGCGATGCGCTCGGCTCGGGCGCTTCGCCAGAGCGGTCATCGCGTAGTGCCTTTTCTGCTCCGCCGCAAGGTCGTGCAGCGGACGGTCGTCGAAGCGGCGCTCGGCTACGCTTCGGCGGAGCTGTCCGCGGCGGTGGAGGATCCCGAGCATCCGCTGCGTCGCTTCGCCGTCGGCGGGTTGCAGCGCTTCGCGGCTCGCCTCTCGCAGGGAGAGCCAGGGGCGATCGCGCAAGTGGAGAGCGTGCGGGCGGCGCTCCTCGAATCTCTGGAGACGGCGCCGCTCGTCCGCGAGGGCCTCACGCGGCTGAGCCGGCAGATCGAGGAGGAGCTCGACGACCCGGCGAGTCGCCTGTCGAAGCTCGTCGACGAAATGCTTCGCGGCGGCATCTCCGGGTATCTCGACGACGCGGAGCATCGCGAGGCTTTCGACCGCTGGGCGCGCTCGACCGCGGTCGATCTCGTGCGTCGGCACCATCATGTCATCGGCGACATTGTCCAGACGAGGTTGACAGGCCTGACGGACGATCAGCTCGTCGAGCAGATCGAGAGCCGCGTCGGCGCCGACCTGCAGTTCATTCGGCTGAACGGCGCGGTGGTCGGCGGCTTGGTGGGTGTGCTACTCGCGCTCGCGCACCTGATGCTCGCGTGAGGGAGGATGAATGCGCCGATTGCTGACGACCTGCGCCGTCGTGTGCACGATGTCGGCGGTCGCCCGGCTGACGTTCGCGGGTGGCGCGGACTACGACGCTTCGATCGCCGACTTTCGCGCGCTGCTCGCCAAGCTGGTCGCCGTCGACACCACCAACCCGCCGGGGAATGAAGCTCGCGCAGTCGCCATCATCGCTGCCCGCCTGGACGAGGAGAAGATTCCGTACGAGGTGACCGAGTTCGCGCCGGGGCGGAAGAACCTCGTCGCGCGCCTTTCGGGCGACGCCAGCGAGAAGCCCTTGCTGCTGCTCGCGCACCTCGACGTCGTGGGAGCCGAGGGCCAACCGTGGACGAGCCCGCCTCACGAGGTCACCGAACGCGACGGATTCCTCGTCGGCCGCGGTGTGAGCGACGATCTCGGCATGGCCCTCATGGAGCTGGAGACTATGGTGATGCTCCGGCGATCCGGCACCCGGCTCCGCCGCGATGTGATCCTGGCGCTGACCGGAGACGAAGAGTCGGGCGGCCAGGGGGTGCGCTGGCTGCTCGCCAATCGTCGGCAGTCGCTGCAGGCGGAGTTCGCGCTCAACGAGGGCGGGGGCCTGCGCCTCGGCGACGACGGCAAGGTCAGCTTCGTTGGCCTGCAAGCCGCGGAGAAGACTTACCAGGACTTCCGCATCACGGCGCGGGGAACGACGGGGCACTCCTCGGTGCCGAAGCCGGACAATGCGATCTATCGGCTGGCGGGAGGCCTGCAGCGGCTCGGCGCGTATCGCTTTGCGGCCCGCATGCTGCCGGTAACGCGCGCCTACTTTCGCGCTCGCGCCGCCGTCGAGCCACCGGCGGTGGCGGCGGCGCTGCGCACGGCCGCGGACTCGAAAGACGCAATCCCGGCCGCGGTGCTCGCGACGATCGAGCAGAACCCGATGCTCGGACCCGCGCTGCGCACCACGTGTGTGGCGACGATCGTCGCGGGTGGGACGCGCGTCAATGCGCTCCCGGCGGAGGCGCATGCCGACGTCAACTGCCGAATTCTTCCCGATGAGACGATCGACGACGTGCGACGGATCTTGGCGCGAGGTGACTGGGGATCCGGGTCTCACGATCGACATGCTCGAGCCGTTCGGCGCCGGCCCCGCGTCAGACGTCGAAGGGGCGGCGCCGGCGGCGGTGCGGAAGATCGCCGGCGAGGCGTGGCCCTCGGCGCCGGTGATTCCCATCTTGTCGCTCGGTGCGACGGACTCTCGTTTTCTCCGCGCGCGCGGGCATCCCCGCGTACGGCCTCAATCCCATCGCGCTCACGGAGGAGGACGCACGGCGCGCGCACGGCGTCGATGAACGGATTCCGGTCGCCAGCCTGCGCCCGGGGCTCGAATTCTTTTACCGGCTCGTACTCGAGCTCGCCGCAGCCCGCTGATGTCGTCCATGACGCGCGAGCCAGCGATCGCCGCCGCCACCGAGATCCGCCCGGGACGCTTTGCCGAGCTCGGTGTCGTCGATCTCTACGAGCGGGTGGTGCGCGCATTCCTGGAGCAGTGGAGGCTCGACCCGACGATGGTCGACGGCCTGCTCGTCGCGCCCGCCGGCATGGCGCTCGGCAGCGGCGCCGAGATCTTCGTGCACGAAAGCCTCGCCGACTCGCTCGGCCTGCAACCGATCTTCGCCGAGACCCTCAACGCCGGTGGCGCGACCTACGCATTGATGGCGTCGCGCGCGGCGCTGGCGATTTCCGCGGGCCGCGCCAACGCGGTCCTCTGTGTCGCTGCCGGCAAGTTCCCCAAAGTCGGCAGCGGCGGCGCCGAGGCGATGGCACGCATGGTGAGCGATCCCGATTTCGAGTTCATCTACGGGACGTTCATCCCCGCACTTTACGCGCTCGCGGCCCGACGCCACATGCACGAGCGCGGTACGACGCGCGACGCGCTCGCCGCGGTCGCGGTCTCCAGCCGCCAGTGGGCGCTTCGCCATCCGGATGCCCTCATGCGTGCGCAGGGACCGCTGACGATCGCCGACGTGCGCGCGTCGCGCCCGATCGCCGAGCCGTTCCACTTGCTCGACTGCTCGGTGCCCTGCGAAGGCGGCGCGGCCTTCCTGGTCGCGCGCGGCGACATCGCGCGCACAATCGCCGTGCAGCCCGCGTACATCCGTGGCTTCGGCGAGCACCACGATCACGGCCCGATCAGCCAGTCGCGCGACTTCGCCGCCATGGGGGCGGGTGTTGCGGCCCGCCAGGCCTACGAGTCGGCCGGCCTCGGGCCGAGAGACGTACGGGTCGCCGAGATTTACGACGCGTTCACGATCAATCCCATCATGTTTCTCGAAGAGACCGGGCTAGCAGCTCCCGGAGACGGCGGCCGGTTCTTTCTCGACGGCCGCGGGGCCCCGGGCGGTGCTCTCCCGGTGAACACGTACGGCGGGCTTCTCTCCTTCGGTCACACGGGCGACGCCTCCGGCATGTCGATGGTCGTCGAGGGCGCGCTGCAGACGATGGGGAGGGCCGAAGCGCGCCAGGTCGCGGACGCCGACGTGGTGCTCGTCCACACCTACGGAGGCATGATGGCGGAGCACTGCACGCTCGTGCTGGCGAGGAAGCCGTGAAGACGGCGAAGCCGCTGCCGCGAGTGAATGACACCACGCGACCCTACTGGGACGGTGCGCGTGCGGGCCGCCTGTTGCTGCAGCGCTGTCTGTCCTGTGCGACGCTTCATCCACTACCCCCGCGCGTGGTGCCCGCGCTGCTGGAAAACGGATCTCGAGTGGGTCGAATCGCGCGGTCGTGGCCGGGTGGTCACGTTCACGGTCGTTCATCAGGCACCCTTCGAGTCCTACGCGGCCGAGGTGCCGTACGTGCTCGCCGTGGTGCGGCTCGAGGAAGGGCCGCAGATGATGACGAACGTCGTCGGCATCTCGCCGGCGCAGGTGAGGATCGATCTCGCGGTCGAGGTGGTGTTCGAGGAACGGGAGGGAGGATTCCGCGTCCCGCTGTTCCGGCCGATCGCGACGAACGACGGGGAACGCGCATGAGCCTGCTCGATGAAACGGAGACCGGCCTCGCGCTGGTCTACGGTGAAGAAGCGGAAGGTCGCTCCTGGATCGGGCGGAAGCTTCCGCCGCGCGCGTGCGAGGACGAGGTCAACTGGCCGGCGATCAAGCACTTCTGCGCGCTCGTCGGCGACCGCAATCCGCTCTACTGGGACGAAGCATTCGCGCGCGCTCTCTTCGGCGCCGTTCCATCTCCTCCCGGCATGCTCTTCGTCTGGTCGATGCCGCCGCTCTGGCGGCCGGACGCGCTCGGGTATCCGCCGACTGTGTCGACCCAGGTGCCGCTGCCGGGGAACACGATCATCAACGTCTCGACGCAAAGCGAGTTCCTCGCCCCGATTCTCGTCGGCGATCGCCTGTCGGTGGAAGAAGCCGTGACCGACGTGACGCCGCGAAAACAGACCGCCCTCGGCGCCGGCCATTTCATCACCAGCGACGTGACCTACTGCAACCAGCGAGGCGAGATGGTCGCCCGGCACCAGAACGTGATGTTCCGCTACCGGACCGACGGCGAGGTGGCGAAGCGAAGCGTGGATGGTTCAACGCCGGGCGAGAGCACCGCCGCTACGGATTCGCTCCCCGAGGTGGTGTTGCCGGTCACGCTACGCCTGTGCATTCACGACGCTGCCGCGACGCGCGACTACTTTCCCGGTCACCACGACCGAGACTATGCCCGCGCCCAGGGGGCCCGCGACTCCTTTCTCAATACGATGTTCTTCCACGGCTTCGCCGACCGCGTGGTGACGGACTGGGCGGGGCCGAGATCGACGATCTTGAAACGGCGCCTGCGCATGCTCGCACCCGTCTGCGTCGGCGATACGATACGCACGCGCGCGCAGGTCGTGGCCCGCAAGCGCGAGGACTCGCGCGAACTGGCCGACGTGCGAGTCGAGGTCAGGACGGAGCATGGCATCGGCGCAGAGGCGCTGGTGAGCTGCGCGCTCGCGCCTCGCTGACGGTCGTTTGCAACGGAAGGCCCGGCCCGGCTTCGCGGGAATGGCCGAGAGTTGCCCTCGCCGCCCATTCCTCATAGGTTCTGGCGGAGGGGGTTCCGACTCTTGCCTTGTTGCGCATTTGCCGCCGTCATCGTGGCGCAGCTCCTCGTCGCGCTTCGCGTGGTGAAGCGCGCGCTCTTCGGCGCGGACGAAGGGTCCGAAGCGAGGAATCTGGCCGTGGAGTGGCGGCTCGAGCCTGCCTCGGCTCGCCGCGTCGAACCGACCCGTTCTTCCATTCGGCTCCTCGGCCGCTGGTCCCTCCGCGGGCTGGCTGTTGCCGCTGCCATCGAGGCGGCGATCGTTCTCGGCGTCGCATACGGGCTCTGGGGGCACGCGGGACATGTGGCGGCGCACTTCGCCCATGCTGGGCATGGCGAGGTCGATCAACGAACCTCTGGCGTCGACCACGGGACGCTCGACCGCGTGCAGTCCGCGTCGAGCTCAGGCGCTTCCACGTCGCACGATTGAGGGGAAGAGCTTCCTTCCAACTGGAGGTCATCTCATGAGCCATCCAAGCCCGATCAGAGAGATTCCCGATTCGTTGACTCCTCCGCTCGCGTGGAAAGGTGACGTGGCCGACGTCCCCCACCTGACGCGCGAGGAGCCACGCGTTCCGCAAGGGGAGCTCGAGCTACGCCCCGGCACCAAGGGTCCCGTGACGACGTCACGCCATCGTCGCAACGCGATCGTCTATGGCCTCCTCTGCGTGCTCGCGCTGCTGCCGACCCTCACGGGCATGTCGGCGGGATGGCGGGCATTCGGACTCGGCCTGTTCATGCCCGGCGCAGGCTTTCTGGCCGTCGGCGGATGGGCTTCGCTGCTGTTTCCGCTCACCGTCGGAGTGTTCTGGTTCTCGATCGTCGCATGGTTCTGGGCGGGGATGGTGGTGGCACCGCTCACCGTCTGGCTCGGCAGCGCCGTGCTGGCCGGCTCGATGGTCGGCGCTGCGGTTTGGGCGCCGGCGACGATTCTCGCGCCCCTCTTCGCTGCGATCACTTTCGGCGTGTTCCAGTATCGCGGGGCGCGCAAGCGTGCGGCGGACCGCGAGCGGTTGGAGGCGCGCCGCGGCTTCTACGGAACCTCGCTCGCGGAGGTCGGCCAACGGATCACGACGGAGCAGACCCCCGGTAGCCGAGAGCTCACGCCGGAGCAGCTCGCCTCGGTTCGCTACGTGCTCGACCGCGCTCTGCAGCCGATCGGACAGTATCAGGGGTACGACATCATCGATCAGTTCCAGCCCGCGGCTCTGCGCTACCAGATCAATCACCTCGGGTTCGCGCTCGGGCTCGCGCAGTGCCACTACACGCCGAGCTTCCACGGCTATCTCGCTCAGGCGCAGCGAAACCTCGTCGAGACCTACTTGCAGCGCAAGGTGTGGGGCGTACTGGGTCTACGAATCGATGTGGGGACACCTCAACTTCAACGACTTCGATCCCGCGCGCAAAGACAACATCATGCTCACCGGCTGGTACGGCATGCACGTCGGCGGGTACATGCTGAACTCCGGTGACCGGCGCTATGCGGAGCCCGGCTCGCTCACGTTCCGGCTGAACGAGCGCACGAGGTACCGCCACGACTATCACACGATCATTCAAGCGGTGATGGACAACTTCGAGCGGTCGGACTTCTGCCTGTTCCCGTGCGAGCCGAACTGGGTCTACCCGATCTGCAACATGTACGGCATGTCGGCCGTCGCCACGCACGATCGGCTCTACGGCACGACGTACGTGAAGGACGTCATGCCGCGCTGGTTCGACATGCTCGACAAGGAGTTCACCGACGGCAAGGGCTCGCTGTACGGCTTGCGCTCCTACTGGACGGGGCTCGCGATGCCCTTCTACTCGGGCGAAGCGGGGTTCGCGTTCTTCGCCAACGTGTTCTCTCCCGAGCTCGGCCGGCGCTTGTGGGCGATCGGCCGCAAGGAGCTCGGCTTCTTCATCGGCAAGGACGCCGAGGGCAAACCGCGGCTCACGCTGCCGCCGGAGCTGCTCTCGTTCATCGACAAGATCGACCCCGGCAACTACCGGCCGGGATCGCTGTTCGCCTACGTCGCGATCCTGATGAGCGCGCGCGAGTTCGGCGACGACGAGCTCGCCGAAGCGGCGCAGCGCTCGATGGATCAGGATTGCGGCTTCTCGCGAAACGGCGTGGCCTGCTACACGAAGGGCTCGAACCTGGCCAACACCTGGGGAGTCGAAGGTGGTCTCATGCGCACCGGCGACTTCCGCAAGTCCTTCGTCGTCGGTCCGCCGCAGTCGGTGTTCGACGGACCGATCCTCGCCGACGCGCGCTATCCGGATGTGCTCGTCGCCAAAGCGTTCAGTCACGGCGACGACCTCGAGCTCGTGCTCTATCCGGGACCCGGGGCGGGAACGCAAAAGATCGGCATCGAACGGTTGAAGCCCGGGGCTGCCTACGAGCTTCGCGGTGCCGGTGCGTTCCGTGCGGACGAGCAGGGCAGGGCGACCCTCGACGTCGATCTCAAAGGACGCACGGCGGTTCATATCGTCCCCGCGGCCAGCGCGTGAAGATTCGCGCCGCGGTGCTGCGCGCGGGCGACGCACCGTATTCCATCGAATCGCTCGAGCTCGCCGGTCCGGCGTCCGGGGAGATCCTCGTGCGCATCACGGGAGTCGGTATGTGCCATACCGACATGGTGCCGCGAGCTCCGGAGTTCGCGGCCCTGGCCCCGTTGCCATTGATTCCAGGCCACGAAGGAGCCGGTGTCGTCGAGGCGGTCGGCGGCGAGGTTGCGGGCATCGCCGTCGGCGACCACGTGGTGCTCTCCTTCGACAGTTGCGGGACCTGCAGGAGCTGTCGCGGCGGACATCCCGCTTACTGCGAGACCTTCCTTCCCCGAAATCTGAGCGGCCGAAACCTCGACGGCTCTTCACCTGCTACGGACGCGGCCGGCAAGCCGATCGGGGCGCGCTGGTTCGGCCAGTCGTCGTTCGCCACGCACGCGATCGCCACCCCGCGCAACGCGGTGGTGGTGGACCGCGCGCTGCCCCTCGAGATCTTGGGGCCGCTCGGCTGCGGCATCCAGACCGGCGCCGGCTCGGTCTTGATCGCCATGGGCGTGCGCGCCGGGTCGTCGATCGCGGTCTACGGAGCCGGAGCGGTGGGCCTCGCTGCGATCATGGCCGCGCGGGTCGCGGGAGCGACGACGATCGTGGCGGTCGACCTCCATCCATCGCGGCTCGCGCTCGCTCGCGAGCTTGGCGCCACCCACACCATCGACGGCAAGGCGGGAGACGTCGCGCAGCAGATCCTCGCGCTCGCTGCCGGCGGCCTCGACTACACGTTCGACACGACCGGCGTTCCGTCGGTGATCGTCGGCGCAATCATGGCGCTGCGGCCGCTCGGGGTCTGCGGCCTCGTCGGCGTACGCGGTGCGGATCTCGTGCTTCCCCCGCTTTCGCTCGAGCTCGGACGCACGGTCGTGGGCATCCTCGAGGGCGACGCAGTCCCGCAGCGCTTCATCCCGCAGATGATCGACCTCTGGCGGCAGGGTCGCTTCCCCTTCGACCGGCTGATCGGCAAGTTCCCGCTCGCCAAGGTCGACGAGGCGGAGCGAGCGTCGCTGTCGGGCGAGGTTGTCAAGCCGGTGCTGCTGCCGCAGCAGTGAGCTGCCGTTCGAGCCTGTCGAGGCCGCCGCTCCATCCTTCGAGGTGGCCGTCGCGCGCGGCTTCGTCGAAGAACTGCTCGTGGGTCAGTCTCAGGATGGTCCCGTCACCGTCGCTCTCGAACGAGACCGTCACCATCGACTCGCGCTCCGGCGTCGTATGCCACGCCCAGGTGAAGACGAGCTTTTCGTCCGGCACCACCTCGCGATAGACGCCGCTGACGTCGTGCCGCTCGTTGCCGGAGCCACGCATGACGAAACGGAAGCGTCCTCCCACGCGCACGTCGGCCTCGACGTGCACCGTCTCGTCAGTCTCCCGCGGCCCCCACCAGCGCTTTACCTTCTGCGGATCCGTCCAGGCGGCGTAGACCTTTGCCGGCGGCGCGTTGAGCCGCCGGCGGATCGTGAGACTCGGCTTGGTGGGCATGGATCGTCCTCCACGAATGCCGCGAGGCGGTCGAGCTGCGCGGACCAGAAGCGTCGATAGCGGTTCAGCCACTCCATGGCGTCCTTGAGTGGGGCTGGGGCGAGCCGACAAGGCCGCCACTGAGCCTCGCGACCGCGGGCGATCAGGCCCGCGCGCTCGAGCACCTTGAGATGCTTGGAGACCGCCGGAAGGCTGATCGCGAACGGCTCGCCGAGCTCGGTGACCGAAGCCTCGCCCGCGGCCAAGCGGGCGAGAATCGCCCGCCGCGTCGGATCGGCGAGGGCGGCGAACGTGGCGCTCAAATGGTCGGTCATCGAATGAACCCTCTAGTTAAATAACTATAGAGTTAAGTACAAGAGGGCGAGGATGCCTGTCAACGACTCGCACGATCGCGGGGCGACGCGGGAAGGCGAGGCCTCAGGTTTCTTGTTTGAGCCCCGGCTCGGCAGCCGACTCGGCGGGGTTCCATGCCCAGTAACGGGCCACCGCGCCGGCGTCGACGCGGAGGTCGGCCCCCGTCATGTACCGGGCATCGTCCGAAGCGAGGAACGCCACGGCCTTCCCGTAGTCGGTCGGCGTCGGCAGCGATTGCATCGGGATGTTGCGGCGAAAGCTCTCGAAGAGGCCCACGATCGCATCCGAAGGGCGCTCGCGTCCCCAACGCACCGCTCGCTCGAGCGATTCGCGCGGGTCGGTGGCGGTCGGCGTCAGACTGTTGACGCGGATGCCGTGGCCCACGAGCTCCATCGCCACGGACCGCGTGAAGTTCAAGAGCCCCGCCTTCGCCGTGCAGTAGCCGACGTTGCGCGGCTGCCCCTGATGCCCCGCGGTCGAGATGACGTTGATGATCGCGCCGCCGCGGCGACGTGCGACCATCTGCTTGGCGACGACCTTGGTGCACAGGAACGTCCCGTCGAGGATGACAGCCAGCTGTCGGCGCCAGCGCGCGTGCTCCATGTCGAGCACGCCCTGCTGGTCGAAGATCGCCGCGTTGTTGACGAGCACGTCGATGGGTCCGAGCTCCTCGGTGGCGCGCCGCACGGCCTCGGTGACCGACTCTTCGGCGGTGACGTTCGCGACGACGCCGAGGGCGCGGCCGCCCTGGGCTCGAATCGCCGCCGCGCAGTCTTCCGCATTGCGCGGATCGAGATCGACGCAGGCGACCGCTGCGCCTTCTGCGGCAAGTCCCTCGGCGATGCCGCCGCCGATGTTGGGGCTCGTTCCGGTGACCATGGCGACGCGGCCTGCGAGCTTCATGCGTGGGTTCCTCCCGAGTCCTCGATGCGGAGCAGGCGGCAGGCGTTGCCGCCGAGAATCCGTCGCTCGTCATCCGGCGGGAGCGCAAGCGCCCGGATCTCCGCCACCGGATCCTGTGGCCCGAGCGGCAGCGGATAGTCGCTGCCGAGCACGAGGCGCCCCGCGCCGAAGCGTTCGACGAGATGACGCAGCCAGCGCGAATCGAAGGCGATCGTATCGAAGAAGAATTGCCCGGCGTATGTGGACGGGCTCTTCGGTGCATGCGCGCGGCAGACGTCGAAGAGCTCGTGCCCCTTGTCGAGACGGGCGAGCAGCGCGGGAAACGCGCCGCCGCCGTGATAGAGGACGACCTCGAGCGCGGGATGACGCTCGAGCACTCCTCCGAGAATGAGGAGCGTCGCCGCGAGGCCCGTGTCGTACAGGTTGCCGACGAGCGGCGCGAGCTGGTAGCGGGCGAACGGCCCGCTCGGAGATGCGTCGAAGGGATGAATGCAGACCGGGAAGCGGCGCGCTTCCGCAGCGGACCAGAAGGGCTCGAGCCGCGCATCGTCGAACGCCAGCTCTGGCGTCGCGGGCGGGATCTCCACGCCGCAAAGCCCGAGACCGGCGGCGCGCTCCAGCTCGGCGGCCGCTCGCTCCGGATCTTGAAGCGGCACGGAAGCCAAGGGAGCGAACCGATCCGGATGCCGGCGCGCGACCTCGGCCAGCGATTCGTTGTTCACCTGCGCCAGGGCCAAAGCTAGATCGGGCGGCGCAGCGGGGTAGAGCAGGAACGGGGTTGCCGACACCGCCTGGGTCGTGATGCCGAGGCGGTCCATGTCGGCCAGCCGCGCCGCGGGGTCGCACATGCGAGCGCTCAGCGGTCGGGTGCTCGCCGCACCGATCTCGGCCGTTCGGCCGTTTGGTCCCTCCACCACGCGGGTCGCGAGGTGACGGCCTTCTTCGACGAGGAACCGTACGACCTCCTCGGTGACCATGTGGTTATGGAGGTCGACGATTCGCATCGCAGGCGCTGGATCGGGATCCCATGCGCTCCGCAGGCCCGCATTCCTGCGCAGCGCAGTCTAGTGCTTGGCGGTGAGCTCGCTGACCGCGTCGACGATTCGCGGCCAGACCCCAGGCGGCATGTCGTGTCCCATGCCCTCGATCGACAGGAGGTTCGCGCCCGGAACGGCGGCCGCCGTGGCCTTCCCGGCCTCTATCGGGACGAGCGGGTCGTCGGCGCCGTGGATCACGAGCGTTGGCGTAGAAACCTTGGCCAACGACGCCGTCCGATCTCCGGAGGCGACGACGCCAACGAGCTGCCGGGCTACGCCCGGGGGGTGGTAGCCGCGATCGAAGTGCGCGGCCGCGCGCGTCCGTACTCGTTGTTCGTCGAAGGGAAAACCCGGGCTGCCGATCACCCGCCAAACCTCTACCGCCTGATCGACGTATGCGGCGCGCTCGGTGACCGGCGGTCGCACCAACAACGCCATCGCCTCGGGTTTGCCCAGGGGCAGGTTCGGGCTTCCGGTCGACGACATGATCGAAGTCATCGAGCGCAGGCGATGCGGGATGCTCGATCGCCATCGTCTGAACGATCATGCCTCCCATCGACGCGCCAACCACGTGTGCGCGCTCGATCCCCAAGGCATCCATGAGACCGATGGTGTCTCGCGCCATGTCCGACAGGAGATACGGCCCCGCGATCGTCTTGCCGCTCGCGAGCGCGCTCATCGCCTCCATCACGTTCGGCACACCGAGCGCATCGAGCTTGGTCGAGCGGCCGACGTCGCGATTGTCGAAACGGATCACACGGTGCCCGCGTTTGGCGAGCATCTCGCAGAATCCGTCGTCCCAGAAGACCAGTGAGGCCCCAAGGCCCATCACCAGAACCAGCGGCCGTCCGTCGCGAGGGCCGCTCTCCTCGTAGGCGATTTCCAGACCGTTCGATTGCGTGCTCGGCATGACGTACCTCCGTGGGCGACATAACGGGACGGCTCGCGGCGTGCAACGGGAAGCCCGCTGCGCTCGACCGCGCGATTGACGGATGTCCGCATGCGGGCGTATTGCCCCCTAAGGAGCAGGACGACCCCGAGGAGCGGGGAGTTCCAGCTCGTCTAGAGCAAGGGAGAGCTCATGCCTCGCATCCGACCCGTCAAGTTCGTTCATGTCGTCTACCGAACCCGCCGCTTCGAGCAGATGCTGCGCTGGTACCAGACGGTGTTCGACGCCAAGATCCAGCATCAGAACCCTGCGCTGGCCTTCCTGACGTATGACGACGAGCACCATCGGTTCGCGTTCGTGAACCTCGACGTCGTGCGGCCCGAACGAACGGAGATGGATCGCCGCGGCATGATCGGCGTCGATCATGTCGCCTATACCTATGGCTCTTTGAACGACTTGCTCGAGAACTATGCGCAGCTCAAGGAGCAGGGCATCAAGCCCTACTGGTGCATACACCACGGCGTCACGGTCTCGATGTACTACGCGGATCCCGACGGCAACCAGATGGAGTTTCAGGTCGACAGCTACGGTTCGAACGAAGAGGCGAACGCTTTCATGGCGAGCCCCCATTTTGCGGCTAATCCGATCGGCGTCGAATACAACCCGGACGAGTGGCTCGCGAGACTCCGCGCCGGGGCTCGAGTATCGGAATTCCTGGTGCGCCAGAGGGATGAACCGATTTCCCCCATCAGGAGCTCATTCGCGAGCTAGTCGCGCGCCACGGTTTCACGGGAAAGGCGCGTCGACTCGGAACCGCTCGAGGCCCGATCTCTTCGGTTCTACCGGAGGTTCAAGAAGAAGGCGGCTGCGCGCGCGATGGCTCTTGCGCAAGGGGCGGCTGCGCGTCGCAAGGCAGTTGTGGGGGCAAGGGGGGCGTCTCGCTGGGCGTCGCGACGAGATCCACGGGGAGGATCAACGTCTCTCCGATCGCGTTTGCAACGGCGACACCCGAGAAGGCAGTGCCGAAGCCTACTCCTTCGACAAACGCCGAAGTTTTGGTCGGCGCAGCACCGTAGCAGGACCAAGGAGGCTTTCTCATCGCAAGCAACGATGCGGTACCGGAGTACGGTCGCCCGAGTGAATGATCGATGCAGCCCGACAGGACGCACAGCACTGGGAACGACATACAAGTCGCCGCGAGCGTGAACCGCCGGGTGCGATCTAGGGCGATCAAGCAGCGCCAGAGTGACATGCTCCGCGTGACCGCGCTACTACCCCGACGAGGAGAAGGCGTGAACGCAAAGGCACGCGAAGCTCTGCGGTCTCAGAATGGTCCCAACGGGTGATGAGCTGGTGGTCGCGGCTCGGAGAATGTACCGTGACGACGGAGTTTTTCTCTCCGGAGGGGTGGCCGAGCGGTTGAAGGCACCGGTCTTGAAAAAGGTGCTGTCCTCCGTCCTAGTCGGCTCAGTCCGGGAAATCAGGGTTTTTGTAGTGCTCAGTCGGGACTGTCGGGGCTAGTCTTGAGTGGTCGTGGTCTCAGCACCGGTCTCAAGGGGAGCACCTTCCGCGCGAACGGGAAGGGGAAGGGCACGCACAACGAGCATCGCTCCAAGGCGTTGCTCGAGGCCGCCGGCTACCGCTTGCCGATGAGCGAGGCCAAACTCGAGACGTTCCCCGCCCACACTGGCGTACGTGCGCCGAGGCCGGGCGGTTACAGCGAAGCCGTCGCCATCGTCGGGCGGCAGTCGGGCAAGAGCCAAGTGGCGGCGATGGTGGCCGTGTTCGAGGCGATCACGGCGACACGGGCCGAGGCGCGTGTGACGTGGGCCGTTCTCGTCGCTCAAGACCAACGCTCGGCGCTGCGGACTCGAGGGCGGCGAGAAGTGAGTCGCCCGTGCCGACGGGAGCAGGAGACTCACTACCTTTGGGCCGTCTTGTTGCCGCGATAACTCGGCTATCCGTCGCACGTTGGTTGCTGGTGCTCGCACTCGCGGCGGTCAGCAGTCGCGTTGCCTGGGCGGCGGCCATGTACGGACGGGAGTATCGTTTCGATGAGATCGCATACGCCGGACACGCCGTACGACTTGCGACTGGACAAGGCTTCGTCGACGAAACGGGTCAACTTGCCGATTTCTGGCCGGTGGGATTCCCGTTCGTGCTGGCCGCGGTGTACCGCCTCTTCGGCATCCATCCCCCGTGGGGGGGCATCGGGCTCCACATTTTCGTCGGGATATTGACGAGCGCGCTCGCAACCCTGGTCGGCGAGCGCTCGTTCGGCCGTTCGATCGGTCGCCTGGCGGGGCTTGTCGTTGCGCTCTATCCCACCCACGTGTTCTACGAAACATTGCTCCTCACCGAGCCGCTCTTTACGCTCCTCCTTTTTGGCGGGGGCGCGTTGCTTCTCTGGAGTCTTCGTAGCGGAGAAATCGGCGCGCTCTTGGCGGGCGTCGTCTTCGGACTGGCCATCCTCACCCGACCCGTTCTGGTTCTGCTCCCTCCGTTGACGTCCCTGTGGTACTTCGGCAACGGCGCGGGAGCGCGCCGCGCCGCCGTGCTTGGAACTGCCGTGCTGTGCGCGGCCCTTGGAGTATTGAGCCCCTGGCTTATCCGCAACCGTCGTGAGTTCGGCACGTGGACGGACCTTTCGTCGACGGGCGGATACAACTTCTTCATCGGCAACCGTCGCGAGGCTTTCGGTGGTTATGCGAATCCGCCCGGCGTGGCCGATTGCTTGAAGGATGGCACACGATATAGCTCGTCCCGTGGGTACCGTCTTGGGTGGGAAGCGATTCGCGCCCAGCCGGTCCTTGCCGTCAGGCGCGCAGTCCAGAAGGTCACATACTTCTTCGCCTTGGAAACGGACGGTGTTCTCTGGAACCTCAAGGGAGTCGCCGCCCGTGTCCCGCTCGTGACGACGCTGGCCTTGCTGGCTCTGGCCAATACGGCGTACGTGCTCGTCACCAGCGGCTGCATACTCGGACTCCTGAGCCCGGGGCCCGATCGCGCCTTCGTTACCTTATTCTACTTTGTGGGCGGCTACTTGTTGCTCATGGCCGTCGCGTTTATCGGCGACCCCCGCTTTCACTTTCCGCTCGTCCCTTTTGCGGCCCTCATTTGCTGCAAGGCGATTCTGCGGGATGGTCCCCAATTGCGCCTGGCGCTCCGGCGCGGCGATGCTGCGGCTCGTCAGCGTTTGAGGCTATGGATGCTGCTGAACGCCGTCTTCGTCCTTCTGATGCTCGGGAATCTTTGGCTGAAGTACCTCGAGCCCAAGTGATGTTTTGCTAGCCACGGGCGCGAATGCGCTGCGAGGCACCGAGAGCAAGGCAGAGCCATCGCCGGTCTGTTCGGCGGGCGACGAACACGCCGCGTGAGGCGTAGCGGTCTCAGAATGGTCCCAACGGGTGATGAGCTGGTGGTCGCGGCTCGGAGAATGTACCGTGACGACGGAGTTTTTCTCTTTGGAGGGGTGGCCGAGCGGTTGAAGGCACCGGTCTTGAAATCTGCCGGAGGTGCTTTCGCCAAGTTGTTAAAAATGCGGGCTAAGCCTTGCAGGACGCGGGTTTACGCGTAGCGTCGTGATCCGCAGCGTTCTCCGCCGTTTCCCAGAATTCCCCGCCTTTCGCCGCTTATTCCCCAACGCTTTTCCAACAGCAATCCAACCTCCGCCTGGCAAGCTTGAGGGGTGGCTACGAAGGCGGAATCGTCACCGACTTCTTGATTCTTGTCATCAATCGGTCGGTCATGAACCAGGTGGTCTCGGCCTGTTTTTGCCAAGAGTCGACCGCCAACCGGCGTCGTCAGTCGACATCGTGTGCTGCTACTTGCTCCCGCCGGGGCGAGCTCGCCTCCGTGACGCCTAACCAGATACCGCGATGCCGAAGGGCTCGCCGCGACGCCCGAGCGGTGTGGAGGTGAATCGAGACACGAGGATGCGGCACAAAGGCCGGGAGAGCAGTTCCTCGGCTTGATTTCCATGAGTCGAAACCGCTTTCGTGATGGTCTGATGAGAGCCGCGGCGAGGCCGAAGGAAGCAGATCGACGCGAAGGGCTCGCCGACCGATCGGTACAGCATGAAACTGCTGTCGAAAAAATTACCCGCCAACGGCGTCGTCAGTCGACATCGTGTGCTGCTGCTTGCTCCCGCCGGGGCGAGCTCGCCTCCGTGACGCCTAACCAGATACCGCGATGCCGAAGGGCTCGCCGCGACGCCCGAGCGGTATGGGCGTGAAACGGGTCACCGAAACAAAATACTCCGAGCAGCAGCCCCGTCGTAAACTCCGCCCGAACACGAGCGCGCGCTTTGTTCGAGTGCGCTGGGCCTAGCCGCTCCCACCAGAGGCCGGTAGCCGAGCCGGTTCGCCCCACTCAGACAGCTCCACCGTGATGCCTTCCGGCCCCTTGAGGAAGATCAGCTTGCGCGAGTGGAAGTCCATCAGCTCGTTGCGCATGACGATCCCGTGCGCGCGGAGCCGAGCGACCTCGGCCTCGATGTCGTCCACCGCGAAGCACACGTGGTTGAAGCCCACCTTCTCGAGCCGCTCGATATTGGGATCGGCCAGCGGCTCAGGGTGCCGATAGCGGAGGAGCTGCACTTCGAGCCGGGGCATGACGCCGCGCAGGACCAGCGTCACGTGGTCCGCCTCGATGCCCGGCACGCCCATGTAGGCGTCCATCACGGGACCCTTGATCACCACCGCCTTGTCCTCGGCGAAGCCGAGGAGGCCGAAGAACCGGCGGGCCTGGTCCAGGTCACGGACGACGATGGTGACGTGGTCGAAGCGCTGGATCATGTTCGCTCTCCTTGGCGCAGACCACCGGCTGCGCGACCTGACGCAGCATAGCATCTCGGCGTGTGAGATGAGGCTACCGACCTGGTCGCACCGGAGGAAACATCGAGAGCGTCTTCTCCCGGTCGTGATCCCAGGCTAGTCGATCCAGAGGAGCATCGCCTCGCCGTTCTTGGCGGAGGTGGGCGGGCAACGCTGGTACGCATGTGCTAAAACCCGCTCGAAATGAAGGGGCGACGGAAAATGCCACCTAGCTGATTTGGGAGACGACGATGGGCAGTCTTGATGGGAAGGTCGCGATCGTTACCGGGGCCGCGCGCGGACAGGGAGAGGCGGAGGCGCGGCTCTTTGTTGCAGAAGGCGCTAAGGTCATGTTGACCGACGTTTTGCCGGAAGGAGGAGCCGTTGCCGAGGCCCTCGGCGACCTCGCGGCTTTTTCATCGCACGATGTCGAGCAGCGCGGCGGACTGGGAACGGGTAGTCCAGGCTACCACGCGGCGGTTCGGTCGCCTCGATATCCTGGTGAACAACGCCGCCATCTACAGAATGCGATCGCTGCTCGACACCACCGACGAGGAGTTCGACGAGATCACGCGGATCAACCAGCGCGGCCCATTCTTAGGCATGCGGGCCGCAGCACCCGCGATGCGAGCATCAGGCGGCGGCTCCATCATCAATATATCGTCGGGCGCGGGACTGAGGGGCGTGCGGAATATGCTCGCCTATGCCACGACCAAATGGGCGCTGCGCGGAATGACCAAGTGTGCGGCGCTGGAACTTGCCGCCGATCACATCCGCGTCAACTCGATACATCCGGGCGTGATCGAGACGCCGATGCTGAAGCACAATCCGGCGGCATTCAACGACGCGATGGTGCGTGCAACCCCGATTGCGCGCATCGGTCAGCCGGAGGACATCGCGAGGATGGTGCTCTATCTGGCCTCCGATGCCGCCAGCTTCATTACCGGCGCAGAATTCGCGGTCGACGGTGGCGCGACCGCCTAGCGATCGAAAATAGCGCGCCGCGCACTCGATGGCCGAGCCTGTGGCATTCGATCATATGCCATAGAGAGAAACCGTCGCCCCGAGCCAGATCGTCGAGACCATCATCTCCGTCAACGGCGAGAAGCGCCTGGGACCGATGCGCTGGGGCTTCGTCTCGCCCACAGCCAAGGAGCCGAAGCTCGCGCCGATCAACGCACGGGCCGAGACCTTGCCCACGTCACCGATGTTCCGGGACGCCTTCCGACGGCATCGCTGCCTCGTCGTGGCGGACGGCTTCTACGAGTGGAGGAAGAACGACGGACGTCGCAGGGCAACTCATGCGTTCGCCTCCCGATCCAGTACTCGAGCGCAAGCGCTATTGGCCGCGTGGATGCACCCGTGAGCAACGATCTCGATCAACTCCTTCGACGTCAGCCTCGCGATGACCTCGGGCTGGGCATTGACCATCGGCATGCCTTCCGCGCCGCCCATCGGCGAAGCTTCCAGTAGTTACCTTCATGCGCAACCGAGCACCGGATGCTGTAGAAGGCGTCGGAGGCGGCTGAGACTCCGAGGGGCTCATGACCTAGGTCTGTCAAGCCCCGCCCCAGAGCAGTACGATGGGGCTCGGGGACCAGTTGGCAGAAGAAGGTACGCACTGCCTGACGCGATCCGAGCGAGGCCGATGGACCAGCGGAGAGCTTTCCGACGGCCTCGGCGCAAACAATCAAGAAGAACACCTGTAGCGATTCGCGGCTTGGGCGAAGCTGAGGGATGTCTTCCGCGAGGGAGATGAGCCGCTGGCCCTGATGCATGATGATCTTGCCGACGTCGTTTGGCGGTGCCTGCGCCTCGCATGAATTGACGAAACGTTCAGCCTCAGCTGCCGATTGGAAGAAGCGCGTATAGAAGCTGAGCCAGTCCGTCATTCTTCGCTCCTTGGTTCGAGAGGAACGATCTCAAGCGCAAAGGTGTCGCGAATCCTGCGAGCTTCAAATAGCTCGATGGGATGGGGGAGCATCGCGATCCATCCGCGCACGCGGCTCCTCGCGGCCTGGGGCATCGAGCAGCCGAAGATGAGCCCCGACAGAGACCTCGGATCGAATTGGGCGAAGGTTCCTGCCGCACCGGGCCGGACGAGCCTCCACTCCTTCTCGTACCTCCAACACTCGGCCTTCCTCAGCACGGCGTACTCGACGAGGATGCCAGGATTGTCCCATACGCTTGGCAGTTGGAAGTCAACGCTGTAGTTGACCCGTTGCGCCTCACCGATGACGTTCTCAAAGCGATTTCCTGCAAATTTGAGGCAGACGCCTCGGTGTTTGTCCGAGTAGTGCGACCACATCAGGATGTCGTTCGCCATTGTGAGAAGCAGGCAACGCCCGCAGCATCGACCTCATTCTGAAGAAAATTCAGAAACGCCTCCTGGTGCTGTGGGTCCTTGTACCGCCCACTCTGGATCGCCTCCTCCACAAGCACTGCGCGCCTTTCTGGGCTCTCATGCGGAAACCGCCGCGCAAACATGGCGGCAAAGGACCGGTGCCAATCATGCTCCGAACCAGCGAACGAGAAGGCGATCTTGCAGTCGAAAGGATCGTTGAAGTTCTTCGGCGATGACAGAAACAGGCGATGGTTAACCTTGATGTGACAAAAGCTACGCTGCTTTCAGCAGACGATCGAGTCGTTTGAAGCGATCGACGACAGCCGGTGCGCACCCGACATCGAGAGTCGGGTAGCCATCGGGCCGCACGAGGGCCCCGGCACGGTGGAGAAAGAGGTAACGCAGACTGTGGATCGCCTCGAAGCGGTACAGAGTACGGCGCTTTCGAGTCGCCGATCTACGCTCAGCGGTGGTCGCCATTTGAAACGTCCGCATGAGATTGAATGCCAGTACGCTCAGCAACTGCCAGGCACTGTTCGCGGCGTAGCGCATCGTCGGCACGGAATCGAAGGCGAATCCGCGCTTGAGCTCCCCATAGATCTTCTCATGGACACCCCGGCCGCAGATAAACGCCCACAGCGCTTGGCCGCTCAGCCCCTTGTTGGTGACGACCGCGGAGTATTCGTAGTGCCCGTTACTGGGATCGAAGAGATCAAGTTGGAAGTTCTTCGCCGTCTCGTGTTTCACGTGCCGCCGATACACCACGACTCGCAGCCGCCGTCCCCACCGCGCCGGCTCGACGCGCTGCTCGGCGCACGACACTTCGTCGTCGACGCGCAGCCAGTTTGCGGTTTGCTGGACGAGGGCCTTGAGTCCGGTCCACGGGTAGAAGGGCACCTTGATGGCGTACTCGGCTCGGTGCTGCTCGAGCAGCGCGATGATCTCGCGGCGGAAAAACGCGCCGTCCATGCGGAATTCGAGTTCGTAGCCACCGCCGAGCGTGGTGGCGATCTGCGTCAGGACCGAGCGCAGAAAGCCGATCGCTGCTTTGCCGTCGTGAATGTTCCCCGGTCGGTTCTGGACTCGCAGGACCTGGCCGCTCTGCGCCTCGTAAGCGGTGATCGGGTAGTAGCTCGGCACCTTGCGCCGGTGAGGATTGAAGCCTCTCTGAGCCCACTGGACCTGGAGTCCTGTGGAAACGACCGAACCATCGACATCGATGGTCAACCGGCGCGTGCTGGTCTGCCGAATTGCGCGGGCGCTGACCAAGGCGTTGATCCAGGCGAGTCGAGGCAGATGTCTCGTTCGAAACTCAGCGAGCCAGCGACCGACCGTGCGCGGCGACGGCAAGCGCTTCAGCCCACAGAACCGCAGCACGATCGGATCGCCATCGAGGTAGAGCAAATGGCGAAGGCGTTTCCCGCCGCTGATCAGCAGCGCCAGAATCACGAGCACCATCGTCGGTGCGCCGAAGTCGCTCCGCGGCATGACCGCTCCGAGCTCCCGGCGCAGCATCCCGACCAGCCCGATCATCGCGAAGTAGCGCCGAACAAACTCCAGCCCGGCGTAAGACGTGAGCCCCTTGTGCTCGAATCGCAACTGCAGATTGCCGTTGACCCGCCCCCGCAAATCCGCTCTCCTCCACCGCATTGGGAATGGCCTTTCCTTGTTGGGAAGTTCGCTGGCTCGCAACCGCGAATCTACCACAATGAAGGCCGTTCCCATTCTCTTTTCCGCAATATCAGTCCCGCTTTTTCGTCACATTGAGGTTATTGAGCGTTGCATAAGTAATAGAAATCCATTCCTCTCCGTGGTAGCGTGCGGGTATGCGACCACAGGGGAGCCCGGCGGAGTTGGAACGCCGGCGGCGGCGGGCAGTGCGGCTGTTGGAAGCCGGCAACTCGCTGACGGCGGTGGCGAGGATGGTGGGTGCGGCAATCAGCGCGGTCTGGTCGTGGCGTAAGACCTGGCGGCGCAAGGGGGAGGCGGGTCTGGCCGCAAAGCCAGCTCCGGGGCGACCCAGGAAGCTGACGCTGCGGCAGCGTCGCGACTGCCGAAGATTCTGGCGCGGGGTCCCCTGCGACACGGCTATGCGAACGACCGGTGGACAACGCGGCGGATCGCCGCCGTCATCCGACGGGAGTTCGGGATCGACTATCATCCGGCGCACGTGACCCGCATCCTGGCCGATCTCGGCTGGAGCTATCAGAAGCCCGAGCGACGAGCGCTGGAGCGAAACGAGTCGGCCATCGAGCGCTGGAAGCGTCATCGCTGGGTCGAGATTAAAAAAAAGCGTCGCGCCTGAGGGCGCACCTGGCATTCCTGGACGAGAGCGGCTTTCTGCTGATTCCCACCGTGCGCCGCACCTGGGCTCCACGGGGCGAAGACCCCGCTGCTGATTCATCGCTACGACCACGAGCGAGTCTCGGCGATCTCCGCCGTGACCGTCAGCCCCCATCGTCAGCGCCTCGGGTTGTACTGCCACTTCCATCTCGACAACATCACCCATCTCGAGGTCGCCTATTTCTTGCGGCTTCTCCTTCGCCATCTGCGCGGGCCGATTGTCCTGCTCTGGGACGGAGGCTCGATCCATCGCGGCCCCGCCGTGCGGGAGCTTCTCGCTCGTCATCCGAGGCTCCACGTCGATCGCTTCCCGCCTATGCCCAGAGCTCAATCCCGACGAGCAGGTCTGGAACCACTTCAAGGCCGGCTGGCCAACGGCTGTCCTCTCATCATCGACCATCTGCTCGACGATCTCACTCATCGACGCGCCGCGCACGCCGCTCACCCGACCTGCTGCGATCTTTCGTTGAAGGCTCCGACCTGCCGTCTTTTCTTCGGTCATGAATTCTATTACTTATGCAAGGCTCAATAAGAAGCGTGTCGCGAAGGTGGTCAGCTGCCACGGACAAGCGCACGAAGCGGTGGAGAAACGGGGGATCATCATCGCTGTCCATAGCGGTGTTTTACAATCGTAGAGCGCAACACGTAGCAAGGAAGTCCGCGGACTGTTGCATCGCCACGTAAACGGTGTGGGAAGTGATCGTAGCGTCGTTCGTCCGGATCGGGTCGAAAGGCCGGGCTTACGTGCTTCCGACGTCAACGGAATTCACCTTGGCCCGCAGCCCTTGATAGCGCCCCCGACAAGGCGTGGTTCGACTTCTGGGTCAGGCGTCTACGAAACCGGGGCAACTCCACCTGCCCTTCATCGCGCTCACCGACAAAGCGTGGTTCGACTTCTTGTCCGCGCTCGCGGGAAACGGGCGCGTGGACGAGGTCAACTTCTGGTCCTCCGCGTCAAGGCGGCGATCGAGGAGGGGCTCAAGCGATGACGTGCGAGAAGCGAAGGCACCGGCAAGGTGACGTTCCGCCCGTCCAACCCGGATCGCCGCCGTGGGCTTTGAGACCGCCGGGTAACTCGGCATTGGGCCAGTATGGAAAGCTTATTCGGCATGCGTCGCTCTAGTCGTTGGCGACGCACACGGTGAAGCCCCCGAGCCGTGGCGTGTCGCGCGCTACGCTGGCTCGGAACCTATCCACGATCTCGCGATTCACTGCGACTGCCGGGCGTGGCTCACCATTGCCATCCCCGCGCAATCTGACTGTTCTCCAAATCGTCGTCGTCCGTGATCTCACTCCCCAAGCTTTCGAGCGCCTCTCACATTCGCACTGGCGGCAGCGCGAAGAACACCGAAGCGCCACCCCGATGGTACAAGCTTCCGTTCAGTCTATTGCCTATTAGTTTCATCCCGAGTCGGTGGGAGGCGAGGCCGCTCCGAAGTACATTTTTGTTCCTTGACGGCGGGCGCTCACCCGGCACAAAAATAGCGCTCTTTCGAAAATCGAGGTGAACCATGAATCCGGCACTCAGTGTTCCCTGGGGCGCGCCGAGTGCGCTCGCATTCGACTCGCGAAGGACCGCAGCGACTGCGACGACCGTCAACGTAACGAATTCCTGGGGACAACTCGGTCGCCGTTGCCGTCAGCGCCGCGCGGGCTCGGTCAGGTCGAATGAAGATGCGGCGCTTTCATCTCGCGCGGTCGGTGGCGAGAGCGGCTGGTAGTGTCGCCGGGGTCTCCTGACTCTTAGATTCTTCCCTTGAATTATCAAATCGCTTGAGGTAGCGGACGATGTCACCCAGAGGTGGACGAAGAGTGGGAGCAGGAAGGCCGCGCATCGTCGATGACCCGGTGAATTTCACGACCTGGGTAGATCGAGGCGTGCTTGAGCAAGCAAAGAAGGGCGCGCGCGCAAAGGGCGTAAGCCTCGGCCAAGTTGTCAGGGATGCTCTTTTTCGCCTCGCAGGTGGCCAGCGCAAACCGAGGCCCCGCGAATCGGAAAAGAGCCGTTCTAGCGATCGGGAGCGCGCCGTTAAAAAGCAAACCACGCGGAAGAAGCAAACGTCCGATGAAGCCTCGCTAGGGAGGCGAGGCGGCACCGCAAAATGAGCGTCCGAGACGACCGAGCTGCGTTGGGAGTCGCCGGAGAGACATTCGGGAGCGTGTGCTGGCCTCGGTCGCGGGCTTCTAACAGCCGTATGGGAATCTGGCGCTGGCTGGTCCCTTTGGAGCCGGGGGTTGTCCGTGAGCAGGACCTGCGTAGTTCAATACCTTAGCCGAACATATTGCTTCACCGCCGTCTGCATCAGGAAGGACGACGGAAACTACGAAGCAACGCTCTCGCGACGGTCGCCAGGGCTGGCGCAGCGGAAGCAGCCGGGTACGTCACTAGCAGCGACGGGGGAGCCTGAAGATGAGCGCTTCAGCTCGACGACCCAACTAGGCGCGCTGCTAGCCTGCAAGGAACACATCCTGGAGCTTGACGGCGAAATCCTGGGCGAAATCGCGACCGACGAAGGCAGCGACTAGACACCGACGTCGAAGTATTCCCCGGCCCGCTACCGGCCAAAGGTTCAAACGATCCCGAGCGTGTGCGCGGGACTCGCCGGACGCGAGCGTCATATCGTGCACCGTGATGTGGCCGTCAGCGAGTCTGTTGATCGCCATTTTCATGCGCGAGTGGTGAGCCCCTCCGACAGACCTCCATGGCCGATCAGACGGCGATAGTGTCCAACGCTCGAATCCGAAGGCGGGGACGTTCTCCTACAGCAGTTACAAGCCACCCGTGCGAGCGAGCTGTTCGTGTCCGGGAACCACGACGGGGCCTACTCCGGCAGGCAATAGCTGGTGTTGGGAGGGACGACTGCCTTGACTTCTCGCACAGCCCCGCTGAGGAACTCGTGCGCGAAGTGCGGAGGCGTTCGTCGCCGTGATTTCGAAGGCTCGACGAGCAAGCCGCGCTTGAAGCGGGTGGCGTCGACAAGAGCGCCAATCGGCGTGTGAAGCGCGAACCGGTCAGGCCGCTCACGGTGAGCACTGCGCCGATCGTCGCCTGGTCCCAGTGGGCCTGAGTCAGCAGGAAGACGTGTACGTAGGGGCCGAGCTCGCCGCGCACGTCGGCAAAGAAAAAGTTCAGCCAGTCGAGCTGTGCCCATGCGGGCGCTCATCCAAACCTGTCATCGTTGGCGAGTCGGAGGAATCACTAGAGACGCAGCAAGACGAGGTACTAGGCATGATCGCCGAGGTTGCAACACCTGGCGTGCGTGGCAGCGGATCTACCGACCCGGCGGCTCTTCGCGGAATCGAAACTCTAGTATCCCGACTGCGTCCTAGAGTCTAATCAGATCGCGCTTTCCCTCGCCCGTCTCTCTCGCGGCGCGGATGATTTCCTCGCGACCCTCAGGTGTTCGCACGGCGCACAAGGCGGCGCGGAACTCGGCGCGCTCGCGATCGCTGAGACCGGGGATCGCGGCGATGGGGTCAGAGCCAACGCCAGCGTTGGTTACAAAGCGGTATTGCGCCCGGACGCTCGCTCCGGTCGAGGCCGCGTGACCCTTCCGCTGCGCCGCGTGTCTGCCAGCGATCCTGGGTTTCCGTTGGCGACGTGCCATGTGATCAGAAGATAACGGACGGGTGGGGGAGTTTCCAAATTCGCAATTGCGGCTGCGCGCGATCCGGAGCCGGTCGTTTTCAGGCGGTGGAACGAGTTCGACCGCGAGGCGCTCGGGTTTACGCCGAGCTGGATGCGTGGAGATGCACCAAGGCTAGGATCTCGCGTGGGGGGGATAGGATGCTGGTCCCGGGCTGTGGGCGTGCCGATGGTCAACGGCGACGTTTGATATTCTACTAGACAATCATACGTGAATTGGGCTAGGAGCCCCTTTGGCTCACTTCTCGGAGACGCACCAGCCGTAGACTCTTGCGCGCGAGAAGGGCCACGCCAGGGGAGGAGGGGTCGTATGAAACAACCTTCCAGGAAGAAGAATGGGGCAGCGGCCCCATCGCGCCTGAATCGCTTTCACAATCGTCTGGTCGCGATGTGCATAGTCGAGACGACTGCGGCTGCACAGAGCGGGATACATTCGTGGAAGACCGAGCCCTGTCGACTTTTGTTACGCGTGCTTTCGAAGCCTGCTTTGCAGGCGGGATCTCACGGCGGGTAGTCAGCACGCGCAAGACTCCAAGCTCGGTGTGATCCGGAGCGCTTCGCGGAACTTAGTCTAACCTTCGCTAGCCGTCTTCGAGTCACCCGGAGAGAACCGACGGCGGAGAGAGCACAGCGCCTGCCCAGCCAAGACGGCGACGAATACGTGACGATCACGGGCGTGATTCATCTCGTCACCAGCCTCGGCGTTTTCCTCTACGTTGATGGTCGACGCGCTTTTGTGGAAACCCAGTCCATGCAGCCCTTCACCGAAAGGCCCGAGTCGGGTGCGACCGCAACGCTGCGTGTCCTCCGCAGGTTCGCCGAACAAGAGGGCCTCGTCTAGAAACGATTTGCGCGAAGCTTGCGCAACAAATTGCGTTCGCTCGCGTTAGCGAAATGGCGGCTACACCTCACGGTGCGCCGCCTTCCAGTGGTTCCACACCGTGATGGCGATGATGATGCCCAAGCCGACGTAGAGCACGATCGACGCCGCGATCATCCGATCGGGATGCCGGTCGGGTAGGTCGAAGAGACGGGCCAGGTCGAGGGCGCGGCGGAGCCTAGCGAGAGCGCAGCGGAGCATCGGGAGCGATCAGCGTACCGTCCACGTCGATGAAGTCGAGTCGAGCGAGGGGATTTGAATCGCTGGACCCCTTCACCGCAGGAGGGCGCGAGCCACGACCATCCGGTGAACCTCCGACGGGCCTTCGCCGATTCGCCGAATGCGCGCCTCGCGAACGCAAGGCGTGCGATCTGCACTCTCATGGCGCTCAGCCTGACTCTCTCTCGATAACGCCAGCGCCAGACGGCGAGTGGTTATGCGGAGAGACCCGGTTCTTCCTGTTGAGTAGGCCGATTCCACAGGGCGCGCTCGATTCTTCACTTTGGCTCTCGCGGCTTCCCTCGATTCGTCCTAGCAGCGTCTAGGCCTCAGCGGAGTGCACGGTCTTGAAAGCGATGGCCCTGGCTCATGGCTCTCGACCTTGTCTGTGTCTGTCGGCTCACCAAACCTACCTAACCTTGTGTACTTGAATGAGATATGGCGATCCTCGTAGCGCTCGATGAGGAGATAGGAATTCGTGGGAAGCTTGCACTGGCTGATCGTGATCCCATCGTACTTGTTCGGCAGCATCACCTTGCTTCTATCGTTCATCCTGGCCGCACGGCTTTTGCGCCTTCGCGTGTCGGTCGATCCTCTCGTCACCGGCGCTTCAGCTCTGGCGATGGGGCTGATCGTTGTCCCGCTCGTCGCCGGCTGGGTGACCCTCGACGCATACGCGGGCCGTGTCCCGGTGGTGTTGATCGTCGCCTCGTTCGCCCTCGCCGGCCTCGACACACTTCTGCAGCCGTTGGTGCCCCTGCCGCTCGACGAAGAGCTGCGCGAGGATGAGCCCGCGAAAACCAGAACTTCGGGGCGGGCCGCGAGCATCGAATAGCTCAACAGCACGACCAGTGCGGCGACGCGAACGCTGATCCGCGTGAGACCGTTCGCGCCCTGTTTCAAGGTCCAGAACTCGAAGTCGCTGGGTACCGACGCGGCTATAACATCGGCGTTCGAGCGCCTGCCAGACTCCGTATTTCGCTGGCGTCTCGGCCCGGAGGTAGCCTCGCGGTGGCCCTGAGTGGTAACCGACCTCATGGCCCGTAAGACGACGAAACGAACGAAGAAGCCCAAAAGCGCTCGACGAGATCGACGCGCGCCGCCCGACCTCTTTGTGCGCGCCTTCAAGGCGGTGGCCCGCGTGATGCGCGAAGGCGCAGTCAAACACCCCGACAACGACTGGGTGAGGCGGACGCCCGACTACCACCTCGCGCGCGCCGAGGAGCACCTCCGTCTCTTGTACGAAGGAGCCCAGCAGCAGGACCACCTGTCCCACGCGGCGACGCGGCTGCTCATGGCTTTGACGTTGCGAGAGCTGGGGTGATGAACGTCTTGCTCGCCCTGCGTCTGATCGGCATCTCGACCGTGGTGGTCGCGGACGAGGCCGCGCGCTGGGACCCGCCGACCTCGCAAAGGAAAGCACCCTTCAGTTTCTGACCGTCGGGCCGCAGGAGGGAGAGCACTGGTCGACGGTGTGGGTCGTTGCGGTCGACGATCAGCTCTACGTCCGCCTCGGTCGGCGAGCAGCCGCGCGGTTCGAGAAGAACACCACGGCTCCATTCGTGAAGGTGCGGATCGCGGGGCGCGAGTTCGACCATGTGCGCGCGGAGCCTGCCCCAGAGATGGCGCAGCGCGTGGCCGCCGCGATGGCGGCGAAATACTGGAGTGATCTCTTGATCCGTTTCGCGAGGCATTCGCTCACCGTGCGGCTGAGCGTGCGCGCTCCTATCGTGTTGCCGTAGATCGGAGCGGAGAGGCTGCCCATGCGCATCAAACGAATCCTTGTGCCCACGGATCTATCCGAGGCGTCGATGCCAGCCCTGAAGCTGGCAACAGAATTCGGAAAGGCGTTTCAGGCAGAACTCGTTTTGCTTTTCGTTGTGGAGCCCTTTTACAGGAGCGGAGACATTCTGAGCGCGGGAGCGGTAGCCTCCGTGGTCGAGGCGCAAAACAAGACGGCGCGTGCCGCCCTCGCTCGCGAGGTGGCACGTCTCGGGAAACGAGGAGTTCGAGCGCGGAGCATCGTTGTCGAGGGCACCGCCGCAGCAGCTATCGTCGAGAGGGCGCGGGAAGGCTCTGCCGACCTCATCATCATCGGCACACATGGTCGAACCGGATTGTCGCACGTCTTCATCGGCAGCGTGGCGGAACGGGTGGTGCAGACGGCTGGTTGTCCGGTGCTCACCGTCCGCTCACCTGCGAGGCAGACCACTCGGAAGGTCGCGAGTAGGCACCGAGGACCGCGAGGGTCTGGGGGCGGCATCAGGCGACCTTCGACTACAACCCTAATATAGGGCCAAGGACGAGCCGCCATCGGTCCCCCCGATGACAACACGCGGCGGCGGTGTTGCTTGGGAAAGGCGACGTGGTCATGACCCCCATACGGGTTTTCCCTGATTCCGAGCGTCCTTCGACAAGACAACAGTCAGAGCGATCTGCGTGAAGCTCGATGATTGCGCACGTAAGCCATACCGTGAGCTGCCCGTCATGCCAAAGGAGCTTTGAGCTCTTTCGAAGTGCGTGGTGCGGCCACGCGAACCCCTCGAAGCTGTGCCCTCAGTGCGATAGGTGCGCGTGCGGACTTCCCGGATATGAAAACCCGCTCTTCTGGAAGGACGCTCCGGCAATCTTTCTGCAGAACGGATTCACACAGCTGTTTCTCCTCTACCTCTGAACCCAGTCCTTGCGGCGGGTAGCAAGACTTCGCTAGCCGAGGCAGCAGTGTAGGCTTGCGCGTCTCAGATCGACCAGAGGCGATGACGGCGACTCCTGGCTCAGAGAGGCTCAGCGATGAGGCGGAATCGAGAGCTTCAACAGCAGAGCGGCGGGGCTGGTCCGATTTCTTTACGCGAGCCGTCTCGACAAACTCTCACCGTGCAGTAGCCTACTGCATCCAAAAGGAGGGCCTATGGTGACCCGATTTCCGCGATTGCTGTGGGTGGTGATGGCTCTGATGATGCTCGGCGCGGCAGCCCCGGCTTCTGCAGAGTGGTTCGCCGATTTCTACAGCGGCGCTGTATTCTGGGTCGACCCCAGCATTCACGTGAACGTCGGAAACGGCCAGCTCGAGGCGAACAACGGAAAGTCCGTCGCAGACTTCACCGTAGGCGGCCGATTCGGTTATTGGCTAAGCGCCAGTTCCCTGGCTTGGGTTCGCGGTCGATGCTTCCTACTATCAGCTCCACGCCGACGCCAAGAACAGCAATGCGATACTCCAGGAAGCCAAGGTGCAGACTGTCCCGGTGACGCCGCTCGTGCTGGCACGGCTGCCGTTGTGCGAGAGCTCCGAGTATCCAGCGGGACGACTCCAGCCGTACGTCGGAGCCGGCCCTGGCATCTTCTGGCATCGGCGGAAGCTCGACCTACAGTCGGGTGACCGAGTCTCGGATGACGCCGTCGACGTCGGCGCCGACGTGCGCGCGGGCGTGGCCTGGGAGTTCACCCCGCATTGGGGGATCTTCGCGGAGTATCGCTTCAACTACTTCACGACGTCCGTCGACCGCGACATCGAAGCGGGCGTGATCCACGCCGACGCGAATCTCTACATCCACTCCGCCCTCGCCGGGGTTCGCTTCAGCTGGGAATAGAGGGACGGAAGACTGGTCGTGAGAACTGCCGAGAGAGCATAGCCCAGCCCGCTCCCGTCACCCTCAGAAGTCGATTGCAAATCCGACCAGCGGGCCACGGAACTGGACATCGATATTTGCCGCGCCTTCGATCAGGCTAAGGTAGGCGCATCGCCCAACCGAGCATGAGGATACCGCTGGCAGCGATCCAGCTTCCCGCCACGCGCACGGCGATTCGAGCCCACTCTGCGCGCAACCGAACGACGAACGCGGCAGCGAGCGCAACCAAAACGAACACTGCGAAATGCGAGCCCGAGGAGAGTGCCGACCGCGCGCTGCAGGCGCTCCCATCCCGGCTCCGTTCAAGTATCCACGCTGAAGACCAAGGAGCGCGGCCACGACCGTGGCCGCGCCCAAGGAGAGTTCGACGTCTGCGGCCAGCAATCCACCGAGTAGCAGAAACCACATCGACGGCACGAAGGCGCTACCGCTCGTAGCGCGACGCGCTAGCCGAGAAATCCTCCCAGCAACCACGCGCCCGGGAGAACGAACAGCGCTCTGCGTCCATGGTTCGCACCGCGCAATCCGGCGAGCAACGAAAGCGCGAGTACGGGGACTAGATCTTCGAGGCTCGTGAGAAAGTGCACCAACCCGTCGTAGATCGGCCCCATGCCGGTCGAATTCAGATGCGCTTCCGCCGGCGGGCACAACGCGAATGCCGCCAGCGTACGATCGTGTAGACCGGAAAACGGGATGCGGTCCGGTTCTTCACGCGAGTGCCTTCCACATGAAGAAGATGCCGCCCACCGCGACGACGACACCCGCGACGCGTAGCGAGGTCCTGTCCCCAAGACCATCGGTGAACCGTGCCGATCGCGATCCCCGCAGCGTGCAAGCAGCCGGTCGCGATGACGAAGCCCATGCTGTAGAGCAGCGCACTTTGGCCCGGCGGAAGCTCGGTTCCGTGAGCGTGCCCGTGGAACACCGCAAAGAATCCGACCAGCGTCGCGGCCACCGGAAGCGGAGGACGTGCTTCGAGCATAACGGCGATTCCGAGCAAAATGGCGGAAGCCGCGATCCCGTACTCGATGCCGGGAAACGGGACGCCCAAGAGCCCGAGCATACCGCCCGTCGCCATGATCATCGGAAACACGACCGGCAAGAGCCAGATCGCAGGAGCGCCGAGCTGCGCGCCCCAAAGCCCGACGGCCACCATCGCGAGCACATGGTCCAACCCGGAGATCGGATGAAGGAAGCCGGTTCGAAACCCAGCCGCTTCACCTTTCTGAACGTGCGCGAACGCGGGTTGCGCTGACGAAAGCAGCAGCACGATGACTGGCGCCACTCGCTGCCAACACCGCCGACGCACCGCTGTCATCGCGCAGCCAGAAGCAGAGCGCGAGCGTTGCACCGTCCAGAAGGCTCCGAGCGAGCCGACGGTGTACCCGGGGAGCGCCTGCACCCATCGCGGCCAGCGCACCTCGAGGACGCGGAAAGAATTGCTCCAGCGCGAGAACGAGCGCGATGAATCCGAGCTGACCGAGCTCGACGCCGACGTTGAAGCCGAGCAGCGCCAGCGGCAGGTCGCTCCGCGGCAGACCCGCGCCGGTCAGCGCACTCGCGAAACCGAAGCCGTGCAGCAGTCCGAAGGCAAACGCCACCACCCACGGATGCCGGATGGTGAAGCTCGTCTCGCCGCGCCAGGAGCGGACGATCTCGGAGCCGAGAAAGAGGATGCTCAGCGCGATGGCGGCATTCAGCGGCAGCACCGGCACCTCCGCGTAGCCGAGCGTGGCGATCGCCAGCGTGATGCTGTGCGCCACGGTGAACGCCGTCACGGTCTTCAGGAGCATCCAGCGGTTCGAGACGAGCAGCAGCAGGCCGAGAACGAACAGCATGTGATCCGGCGCCAAGCAGGATGTGCCGGACTCCCTGCACGACGTACGTGGCCGCGACGCCCACCCAGGTCTGCGACGCTGCGATCTCCACCCAGGGCTGCGATGGACGTGCGATGGCCGTCCACTTCCTCCCGTCGAGCAGGTCCACGCGCACGAGCACGTCGGTGATGGTCATCCGAAGACCGCTGAACTCGATGCGCTTGCCCGCGAGACCATCGGGTCCGGCTTCGACGAAGCGGCGTTCCACGAGCGAATCGGCCAGCTCCTGTACACTGGGCTCTCGCAGATTGCGCACGCCGTCGGGGAGCCTGAGCACCACCGGCAGGTGCATGCCCGCCATCGTCGGCGTGCGCCACAGCACGCTGAATTGCCCCGGCGTGGTCTCCGTGATCTCGAGATAGGCAGGCCGCGCCTCGTGGGCCGACGCGACCGAGACCGCGAGCACCACGCTGGCCGCGCACCAGACCAAACGCGTGAGCGGGCCACTCACGGTGGGCCCTCGCCCGATGGAGCCGGAATTTCCGTCAACACCGACGTAGCGCCTGCGGACTGCGACTCGGCGGGAACGGGCAGAAGAACGGTGTACTTGGCGCGCATCTGTTCATACGCCCTTTGCCACGCGTCGCGCTTCTGATCGGACAGCCACGCGCCCTTCACGTCTTCTTCCACTTCCTCGAAAGCGGGAATGCGGCCGGGGATCACGGAATCGACGAATACCAGGTGCCAGCCGTAGCCCGACTCGACGGGCCCCTGCCAGGACCCCGGCTGGAGCTTCAGGACCGCCGAGGCGAATTGCGCCCCGAACTCCCTCTCCAGGTCTTTCGGTGTGAGATCCGCGTAGTGATCCTGGAACATGAACCGATCGGCGAGGTCGGTCGTTGCCTTCGGCCCTTCCGGCTCTCTTCCGATCTCGACGAGTGCGTTCATCGCATCGTCGTGAGCCCGCTCGCCGCGCCGGTCGGGCGAGAAATAGAGATGCCGGAAGCTCACCCGGCTCGGCAAGGCGAACCGGTCGCTGTTCTTCTCGTACCAGGCCTCGAGCTCCGCCGTCGTGGACTGATGCGCGGCGGCGACATCCTCGGCGAGAAACTGCATCTTCTGCGCCAGGCGGCGCTTGATGATGACGTCGTCCTTGTCCAGGCCGAGCAGCAAGGCCTCACGGTAGAGAACTTCCTCACGGACCCTGTTCTCCTCGAGGCTTCGCATCTCCTCGGGCGAGGGAGCCCGCTGCCACTGCGCGGCGAACGTGTTCTGCAGTTGCCGGACGTCGTCGATCGTGAGCGCGATCTGGTAGGAGCTGCCTGGTCGGCTGCCGCCATGATTCAGTGCTCCGTAGACGAGGAACAGCGCGACGCCGATGACCAGGAACTGTACGAGCGGGTCGCGCAGCCAACGGATTCCTCGCGCCGCGCGGTGAGCCCTCACGCTGGCATCGTGTGACGTCCCGGGCAATGAATCGACCGGATTCGGCGCGGTGACTACGCTGCTTCGAGGGTTCCGCATGTCATTGCCTGACCTCCTCGACTTCGTAGTTCGCGTAGCCGAATTCGTTGCTTCGCGCGGCCACATATCGGTCGCCCAGCTTGTAGACCCTGACCTCGAATGGAGTCATCTGGATGGTCGTGATGATGCGACCACCGCTGATCTCGTACTGAGCGGGCGAGCCCAGCTCACCACTGTGCAGAACGTCGCCCATCTCTCCTGCGTCGGGCTGCTTGCCGTTCACGCTGGTGATCAGTCGGCGGCCATCTTTGCCATAGAGGATCTCGAAGCGGTCGCCCGTTACCTGGTTCCGCACCCTGAACGTCTTTCCCACCACCAACGCCGTCAGCTGGGCGTCGTCGAGAGCCACCCCGCCGTTGCTCTGGAGCTCGGCAACGGTCAGGCCCTTCTTCTCGCCTTTGTGCGCGTCCTCCTCGGACGGCGAGTACCAGATGGGCGAGGTCCAGGCACGCTCCTGGACCGTGGCCGGCGCAAAGTTCGGTGGCGGGACGCCCAGCTTCTTCGCATCGTACGTGGTCCATCGTGGAGTCGGAATCTGCAGGACACGGGCGTAGTAGAAGGCGTGCAGGCTGGGATCGAACTCGGGATCGCTCCACACCTTCTTGAGCTCGACCGCCCCGATGCTGTTCGTGTAGGTCGCGTTCTTGACGTCGACGGTGTTGCCGACCGCAGGGACCTTCCCGGTGGCCGGATCGGGCTTGCGATTCCCGGACCATGCCACGTCGTAGATCTTTTCGAAGATCTGACCGCTCTTGGTCCAGCCTTTGACGATTTGAATGCGGTCGAGGTTGGCGTCGTCGGGGTCCTTGACCGCCCACACTATGAAGGTCGGTGCGTTCCCGGCCTTCTTGGGAAGGTCGCCGCCCATGGGCACGCCCCTCGCGTACCCGGTCTTCACCCAGTCCTTTTGATCGAGCACCTCGGGGCGGAAATCCCAGCCGCCGAATAGCCGGACCTTGATGCGCACGCCACTGGTGCCGAAGGTTTCCTTCCGCTGCATGGCCGTGAAGATGGCCTCGCGCGTGTTCTCTTCCGCCCACACGCCCCCGAGCCCGGCAGTGCTGAGCAGACCGACATTCAGCCCACTCTCTTTCTTGCCGCTCAAACGGCTCTGGGGCGTGGCGTCCAGGAACCCGTGGCCGCCGAAGTAGTTGGCTTGGCTGTAGCCGGAAGCCGTGTCGTGTGAGTCGCTCGCGCCCACGACTCCCATCTTGTACGGGTTGGCCCCGCGGTTCTCGTCCATTGCCAGGCCGTTCTGCCAGGCCTCGCGGATGTAGCTCCCGTGGATCTTCGGGGTCCGTTCCACGCCGCCCAGGAGGTAGGTCAGTAGTCTCGTAGTCGGCGAACTCGTCGCTGGGGGAAAGCAGCGGGGTGCGTCTCCGACGTGCCCTTGAGCTGATGGATCTCGGTCAGCGGCTCGTTGTTCACGCGCTCCCGTGCCCACGCGGCGTCGATCGGTCGCCCCTTGCTGTCGACCTCGAGGGGAAACATGACGCCATCGCTCAGGTTGGCGTTGTGCGAGATCGCCAGCACCTCGACGCCTGCCTTGCGCTGGGTTTCCATCCAGTTCCAGAGGTCCTCGGGATGATCCGAGTCGATGGCAGAAAAGGGAACTTCCGGCACTTTCGCTGGAGTCTTTGAAGATGATGTTGCGGTGCAGGTTGCGATTGTCGGGCGTCGAGCTCCACTCATACGCCGCGAAGGTCGTGAACTTTCCCGGCTGGTAGTACTTGTCCGCAATGGCGACGACCTGCTTCCAGACGCTGCCCGCCACCTCGGGGTTCGCTAGCTCCTGGATCGGCTGCTCGCGAGAAGGGAAGTCGCCAGAAACAGGTACACGCGCTGGATGTCCTCCTTGCTCCGGACCTTCAGCTTTTCTGCGATGGGCAATTTGCTGATCGCCGAGCTCGGATCGTTTGCCAGCGCAACGGTGCCCGCATACTCGGCATGATCGGTCACCGCCATGAAATCGAGCGGTCGGGTGATCTTCACTTTGTAACCGGCCGGATGGTCGATTGGCTGACCCATGGCGTACTTGTAGGCGTCTTCCGGCCCGGCCTTCAGGTTGCCGAAAACGTACGCGTCGAACGACCAGCTCGTGTGCACGTGGGTCTCGCCGAAGTAGGCTTCCCGCTCGGGGTGACTCGCTGCCGCGGGCCGAGGCTGCGCCGCAGCCGACGAGGCGAAGGCCACGAGAATCAGGGTGCCGATCGCGGTGAACATCCTGCGCTCGTTCATGCACGCCCTCCTTGGGTACGACGAGCCGCCGATGCCAGCTCATCCGCGACCCGGCGCGCGCATACAACGCGTGATTCACGCTCGTCTACCCTGGACATGCGAACCCTCCCCTCCCGAGCGTCATGCGCGCGCCGTCAACGATCAGCGCAGATATTCGAGCAGCAACGCGTTGACCTTCGCCGGCGCGGAAAGCTGCAGCCAGTGGTTGGCACCGTCGATCGCGCTCGTGTGCTCACTTCGCCTCGCGCCGCCGGGTGTCGAATTCGGGCAGCGGCAATGCGCTCGCGGCCCGCCTGGACGCGAGCTCCGCGCTGGCGGCCGCCGCGTCCGCCGCGTCGAGCTCGGGATCGCGCGGCCGATATTCGGTCTGGGCCGGGAACGCGAAGCCGGCGGCGACCCGGTTCACCAGCTCGATGATGCGGAGCAGCAGGTCCTGCTGGACGTCGAGGAATTCGCTCCAGTCCGACGTCTGGACGTACGCGAAGACCTCCACCTGGATCGACGAGGCGGCGAGGTCGACCAAGCGGACGCGCGCCGGATCCGGGCTCACCCGCGGGTGCGCGAGGAGCATCTCGCGCAGCTCGATCAGCAGCAGGCGCAGCTGGTCGGGGGTCGTCTCGTAGCGCAGGTCGAGCCGCTTCTGGAACAGGATCCGGTCGCGCCGGCTGTAGTTCGTGATCGCCATCTGGGCGAGCTCGGAGTTGGGCACGGTCGTCACGGTGCGATCGGGGCCGCGGATGCGCGAGGAGCGGATGCCGATCTCCTCGATCGTGCCGACCTGGTCGCCGTAGCGGCACGAGTCGCCCACCCGCACCGGTCGATCGGCGAAGAGGTTCAAGCTGCCGAGCAGGTTGCCGACCGTGCTCTGCGCCGCGAGCGCGACCGCCAGGCCGCCGACGCCGAGCCCCGCGATGATGCCGGCGAGGGGGATCCCGAGGTCCCGTGCGCCGTAGGCGACGACTGCGCTCGCGCCGACGAGCCCGGTGATGCGGGCGGCGAGGCGGAGCAGATGCGCGTCGAGGCCCTCGTCGGGGATGCGCGGTGAGGCTGATGATCGACTCCGCGAGGAACATCGCCGCGAGATACGCCGCCCACGCCCCTGCCAGGTATCGCACGATCGACAGGGCGATCTCCGCGACCTGCGCGACGTCGCCCTGGAGGTTGATCTGCAGGACGAAGACCGACCTTGAGCCAGGTGGCGAGCAGGAACGCGGCGAGCGGCACGATCAGGCGGCGGCAGTACGCCGCAGGCGACGAATCCGACCAGCTTCGTGGCCGCACCCACCGGTGCACCAGCAGCAGCGCGACCGTCGCGAGCAGGACGACCAGCAGGCTCGCCAGCAGCTTCCAGAGCGGCGTCCCGAGGACGAGCACCCGCGACCAGGACGGCAGCGCCGCCACCAGGGCGGGGGGGACGAGCCACCCGGTGATCTCGACGCTTTGTGCGAGCGGCGAGCCCATCGGCATCGGCCGGCGGTAGGGAAGATGCCGTACCGCCTGGTAGAACTCGTCGAGCCGGGCGATCGTGTCGGCGCTGAACAGGAACTCGCCGGCCCGCGGCTCCTCGGCGATGCGCGCGATGGTGATCTCGGTCCCCGGGATCGTCCAGTGCGCTCGCGGACGGTCCGGCCCGAACGCGTCTGCGCCCGGGACCTCCTCGAGCGGCGGAAGCTCGATGCGGGCCAGCACCTCCCAGAGCAGGACGGCTGCCTGGCCGCCGCGCTCCCGCAGGGCGGTCGGTGGGACGGCGCTCAGGTCGAGTGTGCGCACGGCGCGTGCGCGCACCCGCATCATCTCGAGCGCGCGCTCGCGACTGGGGGCGTCGCGATACGCGATGAACGCCTGCTCGAACTCGGGAATCGTATCGAGGAAGCTCTGCAGCGTGGCGCGCGGACTGGAGGTATCGGGTGGCGCCAGCGGATGGCGCGGCTCGCTCGCGAGCGCGGCGGCCGCCATCGGCATCAGCAGGAGCGCGAGCCGGGGAGATCGGGGGTGAGCCGTCATCGTGCGGATGACGTCGGCACGGCTGCGTCGCTCACGCCCAGGGCGTCCCGCCTACGGGGTCCTTCAGCAGACGGCGCGCGACGACCATCCGGTGTACCTCGTCGGGGCCATCATAGAGGCGCGCGTAGCGCGCCAGGGCGGGCTCGGCGGGAACGACCTGCTCCTCGATGAACCGCCGCACGCGAGCGCGCAGCGTGCGCCCGTCGTCGTCCAGTCCGTACCATCGCCATGCCGGCCGATTGCCATGCGCCGCCGTCGAGCGTCAACACGCGTCCGCCGCCCGACGCTGACGGGACACCGCCTGGATCACCTGACGTCGCGATTGCAGGCCGGTTCCCCGAGGCCCAGCTGCAGGGCGCTCACAGGACGTGCCGCAGGCCGGTATCCCATTCCCGGCGCCACCCCGACAGGCTGGCGCGTGACGATCGTCAACAGTTCCGCCACCGGCACCATCACGGTCGTCCCCTACGCAGTGTGCGCCGCTCCCTGAGCAGATGGAGCCTTCAAAGGGACGATTTGCCCTTCGCCCCATCCCCCGCCTGCCCGGAGCGTCTGCCGGCGCCGCTGCCCTTTCGCTAGTGACGTTGCGCATGATCGGCAGGCCGGGGTGCCCGCCGGGTCTCCGGAGGTATGCACGCAGCCCATCGCCGCGACCATCACGAGGAGCAGCGCGGCGCGGCACACCGGGGCGGTCAGGGCGCGGCCCTGCGCTCCTTCGTCAGGTCGCGCAGCGTCGTGAGGCTTCCCTTGAGCTCGCCTCCGCACCCCGACGGCAGCGCCTTCTGCACCCCGCGCTTGCCTGCGGCGTGCGACAGCGTGCGGAAGCGCCCCAGCGCCTTGCCGAGCAGCTTCTTGCGTTGCTTGCCGCTCGCATCCGCGGCGCGGTCGAGCAGAGCGCACGCCTTCCCGTGCAGCGTGCCGATCTTGCGCGGCAGGCTCGCCGCCGCGCAGAGTCCGGTCGCGAGACCGCGCCCGCAGAGGCACCGAGGCCCGTCCAGCCCCGGCAGCGCGACGCAATCAGCCGCAGCGGGCAGCGTCGTGGTGGTCGTCGCGGACGCGGTCGGCGTGCTGGTGGTCGTCGGATAGAGGGTGGTGGTCGTCGTCGCCGGAAGGTCGCCGGTCACGACGATCCGGTCGTGATCGTTGCCGAGGTCGGAGTCGATCCAGACGAGCTCCGCCCTGGCGTCGCCGGTGACGTCGCCGACCACCAGCTCCGGGGTGACGCGTCCCTTCCAGAGGCGTCCGGGCAGCACTTGGAGCGGGGAGACCGAGAAGCCGCCCGAGCCGTCGGACAGCAGCTCGTGTACGACGCCGGAAGCGACGCTCCCGGTGTCGTACGGACGGCTCAGCGCGTACAGGAGGAGGTCGACCTTGCCGTCGCCGTTGACGTCGCCACGCTCCAGGTCGAATGGAAACCAGTAGCCGAACCCCAGGTCCTGGGGTGATGTGACCGCGAACGTGCCGTTCCCGTTGGAGAGGCCGACGCGGACGAGCTGGGAGCCGCCGTTGTCGCAGAACGGATCGCCCGGGCAGGTCGCGAGCCACAGCAGGTCCTCCAGGCCATCTCCGCTCACGTCCGCCATGTACACCCTGCGGTTGCGGTATTCCTTCCAGCCAGGGCCGTAGTTCTGCAGCGAGCCCAGCTTGAAGCCGCCGAAGCCGTCGCCGAGCGCCGTGTACACGTAGTTGCTGTTTCCTCCGGTGCGGTTGGGCCGCCAAGTCGGCTGTTGACGAGCCTAACTCAGCCGTTTTGTATGGAGAACAACTGGTTAAGCGCTGATAAATATCGACTTAATGCATCATTTACGCGTCGTGTTGAAGCGCGGAATAGCAAGAGGCGGCTGTGGTCTTCAGTCTTACAAAGTGCCTGTTTCAGAGGTACTTGCTGAGATCGAACCGCTTCCGACTGACGAATTGGCTTCCAGAGATCGCCAATTTTTTGCAGCCGCGCCGGCACGTTGAAAACGGTGAAGTCAGTAATGCGCAGTCCTTCCGAAACTTCCTCCCACGTCACCGGAGTCGACACGGCCGCTTCAGGCCGCGGCCGCACCGAATAGATCGACGCGAGCGTTCGACCCCACGCATTCTGGTTGTAATCCACGAGCACGCGGCCCCGGGGCCGCTTCGCAACCCGGTATTCCGCTGTCATGAGCGCAGGGTGACGCGTGGCAAGCTCGGTGGCCAGCGCTTTGGTGAACAGCCACACGTCCTTCTGCTCGGGGCCCCGCACGATCGGGACGTACACATGAATCCCCTTCGACCCGGTCGTCTTGGCAAACGACGGAATCTTCAGCGTCTCGAGGGCTTCGTGCACGACGAGGGCCGTCTCGCAGACTTGATCGAAGAGAGACGCCGGACCCGGATCGAGATCGAAGTGCAGATAGTCCGGGCGGTCGATGTCGTCGCTGCGCGCGTTACACTGGTTGAGGTCGATGCACCCGAGGTTCACCACCCACATCAGCGACGCGCGATCCTGAATCATTGGAAAGTCGATCGTGCCCTTGAGCCCGTGGTCAATCGAACAGATCTCAATCCACTCGGGACGCGGGCTCGGCGCGCGCTTCATGAAGAATGACTCGCCGGCCGCGCCGTTCGGATAGCGCCGCATCACCATTGCGCGACCCTTCAGGTGCGGCAGGAGGTAATCGGCGACGTCCGCGTGGTCCTGGAGCAGGTGGCCCTTCGTGAGACCGAGCTCGGACCAGAAGATCTTCCGCAGGTTGGTGAGGCGGACGGTCTTACCCTCGATCGTCAGGATGACGTTGTCCTGATCGCGAGGGATCGAAAGGCGAGATCGGGTCATTGCAGGATTGCAGAATGGCAGAATTGCAGAAAGGATTGTCGGAAGGATTGCGGGAAGGATTTCACGTCCTGTAATCCTGCCCCTCGACAGGCTCGGGGCACCCTGAGCCTGCCGAAGGGTGTCATCCTGCAATCTTCCTTTGCAAAAGGAGGCAGCCTGGGGG
>CAVQEA010000006.1:0-198908 GCA_963711395.1 uncultured delta proteobacterium
CACGGCCGTTCGCGGAGGGGATCGCGCTGGAGCGCGACGCGAGCCGCGGCACGTGAAGCAAGTGAGCGCGGCTGACGTCGCCGCACGCCGCCAGTCCATCCAAGAGCGCGGACGCCGGCAGGGCGGGTCGTGAGGCGCGCCTCGCGCATCGCTCGCTGAGCCGCAGAAAGCTTTTTCGAGCGCTCCGCCCGCTTCGGCGAGCGGAACCGGTCGTCTCCCGATCCTTCGCTAGCGCAACATCCGCCCACTCGCGCGCTTGGCTCAGCGCGCGACGCGGAACGTCGCTTGCTCTTCTCTTCGCGCATGCTCGCGAGGTGACGCGAAGATGGAGCTGCGAAAGATCCCCCTCGTCATCCTGCTCACGCTCTCGCTCGGCATCGTCTCGGAGGCGTGGGCCAGAAGCGCCGCAAGCCGACCCCCACCCCGAAACCCACGATCGCGGCGACGCCGACTCCGGTTTTCACGCGCACGCCGACGCCGATCGCGAACCGCGCGCCGACCCCGCGCCCGGCGCCGTCAGCATCGCGATCCTCGATCCCGCCAACGGGGCCAGCCTCGGCGCCAATCGAACCAACGTGCGCGGCACCTTTCAAGGACCACCCAACACGGGGATCACAGTCAACGGCCGAGTCGCCTATGCCTCCGGCGGCAAGTTCGTGCTCGAACGCCTTGCCGCTCATCGCCGGATCGAACACGATCACGGCCATCGCCACGAGCCCTACGGGCCAGACCGCGACGGCGACCGTGACCGTAGGCTCCACAGGCGCCGCGCCCGACCTGGTCCTCAATGCCGACGTCACCAGCGGCCCAAGCCCGTTGGTCGTCACCTTCACGTACGGCTTCCGGCCGAGCCAGCCCGTACAGAAGCTGGCAATCGACTTCGACGGCGACGGACGGGACGACTTCTCCACCAAGAAGCCCCCCTCGGCCGTGCAGAACTCGTACACGCACGCCGGCCTCTACGTGGCCACGCTGACGACCATTACGGACCGCAACGGGCAGGTCTACAAGGCTGCCGCCGCCATCGAAGTGACCTCCGGAGACGGGCGCGACTCGCTGTTTCACAGCGTCTGGGACGCCATGACGGCGTCGTTGGCGCGCCGCGACATCGCGGCCGCGCTGCAGTCGCTGAACGTGCGCGCCGGGGAGAAGTACGCTCCCATCTTCAATGATCTGAGCTCCGACCTGCCGGCGATCGTCGCGTCGTATTCCGATCCCGCAGTTCGTGTCGGAGGGGCCGGGCTATCTCGAGTATGCGGTCGCGCGGGCGATCGACGGCGAGACCAAGATCTTCCTCGTCTACCTGTTGCGCGACGCGGACGGCGTCTGGCGCATGGACAGTTTTTGACCGGAGAGACCGAGCGCATGGGGCTCTTGCTTCTGCTCGCCATGGTCTTGCCAAGCTGCGTCTTCGCTCCACCGCTCTACTGGGGCGAGGTGATCCAGGCGCGGGTCATCGACGCCGACACGGGCCAGCCCGTCGATGGCGCGGCGGTCGTCGCGGATTGGAAGCTCTACGGCGGCGGCATCGGGCACGGTGGGCACCACAGGCCCCTGTTCGTGGAGGAGACCGTCACGGATGCGAACGGTGAGTTCACCTTCGGCAAATGGGGTCCAAACGGCGACCGGCGTACGCGGTCCTCGACACGGCTCCGTGGCTGCTACTCTTCAAAAGCGGCTACCAGCATCGATTCCTGAGTAACGAAGCGGACAGCAACGCCGCCGTACGCCGCTCGGACTGGACCGGAAGGACCGTAGAGCTCCAGCGCTTCGTCGGAACGGGCGCCCAACGAGTCGACGCACTGCGCACCGTGCTCTCGCTCTCGGAGCTCCAACCTCGCCTGCTGAACGAGATCGACAAGGAGAGCGAGCTCTATCGACGGATCGCCCCTGCGTTCTTCGACCACGTTCGAGACTTGGCAACACATTCGGAGGTCCACCAGTGAGACAGTTAACGCTGCTCGTCGCCTGTTCCGTGATTGCGCTCGAGTCTTCGTACGCCTACGACACCGATACTCGTTGGAGGATGTCTCTGGCGGCCACGGAATCATCTTCCCTCATGGCCTCCGTTTTGGCGACGCTGCAACTCGACGAGTCCTCCAAGTTGTCCGTCGGTTCGATCGCGAGGCCACAGATCAACGACGGCACCGCTGCCGCTGGATCGAAGAAGGCAGCGTCGTCGAAGACGGCGACTCCGACTGCGATTCACGAGTCCGCAACCACTTCTACAACCCCCTCGGCAACGCGGGTTACTCGCGCGGAGCCATCCAGGGGCTCCCTCCGTCGATTGGGGGCTCGAGGATCGGGGCTCGTTCAACGGGCAGGAGAACTCGTATTCCGACGCTCAGGACTACTTTTGGAGCGCTCTCACCGCCGAGAACGACACGGAGCGACAGCGGAGCCTGGCCCTGACGTTACGACGTCGGTCAGGTGATCCACTTGATCCAAGACGCGGCCCAGCCGCAGCACACCCGGAACGATTCTCACGCGGGTCTGACGTGTCCGCTCACGCTCGGTCTGCTGGGACCAAAGAGTCTCTACGAAGCATACGCCGATGGATTGGCGAAAACGGGGCAGCTCGGCTACGCGGGCTACGCGAACGTCTCGCTTCCTCGCCCGCGCGACTACTGGGACGACGAGATCGGGCGAGGCATCGCCAGTTCTCGAACCGCAATTTCGTCAGCGCCGGAACGAATTTCGTCGGCCCTCCCGACAATCTCGGGCCCGCACCCGGCTTCCCTTCGCCGAACGGCGTGGGGGCGCAGACCAGTACGGTGGACGTCCAGACGGTCATGCCCGGGGCGGAATCTGAACGGCACCATGACGTTCATCGGTACGCCGTACGACGATGCGTACACGATCCAAGCAGGCTTCAATCCCCGCACCAGCACTTACTCGGTCTTCAGCGCGGATCTCGCCGCCGATGGGCTGCTTCCCCGCTATGCGCTGAATCGCCTCACCTTCGATGCAGCACTCGCGCTGCTCGTTCCGCGCGCCGTCGGCTACAGCGCGGGGCTCATCGACCACTTCTTCCGGGGGACTCTCGAGATCGCGCCACCGGACAGGTTCACGTACCTGGTGGCGCCCTACCAGACGGCAACGGTTCGTTCACCAAGCTCAAGGTCAAGGTCCGCAACACGACCCCCGCCGCCGAGACGGGAACCGGGACGGTCCAAGCCGTGGTGCGCTACCGCAAGGCATCCCTCGCGGATCCCCTGCTGTATCCAGCGGCTGCGGGCTTGGACGCCGAGCCGTCTTATGCGGTCTCGAAACCACTCGAGAACGTATCGATCGGCCGCGAGCTGCAGCCGCTCGACTTCGATTTCAGCGAGAGCCCGATCCCGGTGAAGGTCGGAGACATTTCGGTGATCGTCGCTTTCCGCGGACCACTTCTCGGACCGTCGTTCACCGAGAACGATGCCATCGCCTTCGGAGCGAGAGACGTGTTCGAGCCGCAGCTCGTCGATTTCGGGAACTCGACCGACTACGACTGCTACAAGGGCGCACTCTTCGACGTGGTCGGCGCAACCGCCGCGCAGCGCGACGTAAACCGCGACGGGCAACGAGATCTCTTCGGCCCGGTCACTGAGACGGGCGCCTACGTGAAGCTGCAACCCTCGGCGACTCCGGCCGACTGGTTCGCTCCGGACACCGCGAGCTTCGCGTCGCCCGGCTTCCGATACGCGGAATTCGCGCGGTTCGTCGCGGTCCAGGACCAACCGAAGTATCTCTTGATGACCGAATTCGTTGAACATCGTCGACGACTTCAGCGGCGAGTTCAGTCAGCACCTCTCTTGGTTCACCATCGGGCGGAGCATCAACCGCTTGGTCGAGAAGGACGGACAGCTCGTCCACGAGGTGAGCGCCTACTCGGCCGGCCCGTACAGAGGCACGTCGTCTCCACTGCACACGGATCTCGTGAGCTACAACGTCTACGCGAGCCAAACCTGCCGGAACGGGATCGCGTCGGTGGCCCGACCGATGCGGGAGATCTTTGGAAATCCGATCGGGAACGAATGAGGAGGGCATCGTGTCGTCGAGAACCTTGCTTGCCGTCTCGACCTTGTCGTGCGTCATCGCCGTCCCGGTGACGGCAGTGGACATCTCCTATCTCCACCGCGGCAGGGATCCCGACACCGCGGTCTCGATGGACTCCGAACGGCGCACTAGAGCATCCGCAAGGGCGAGAGCCTCGTCGGCTTGGGGCGTCTCGAAGAGATCGAGGACGGTGAGATCGTCTTCGAACGGACGCTCGACGATGCAGAGCGAAAGCGGGCTCGCAAAGAACGCTCGGCGTCGCCGCCCCCGACGTGGAGCGGCTTCATCTACAACGTCACGAGGGAACGCGCTCCGCGGCGAGCTCGGGCGAGGGAGCTACCGTCTTCTCGGGCGATTGAGACCCACCGTCACGGAGTTTTCGCGCTCACCCGATCGACGATCTCCATGACGTCGAGGGCCTGGACCTTCTCCTCGAGGTCCTTCGCCTTGATGCCGTCGTCGATCATCGTCATGCAGAAGGGACACGCGACGGCGATCGTCTCGGGGTTGGTCTCCAGCGCCTGCTCCGTGCGCAGCAGGTTCACGCGCTTGTCGGGCTCTTCCTCCATCCACATGCGGCCGCCGCCGGCGCCGCAGCACATGCCGAAGTTGCTGTGGCGCTCCGATCTCCTCGAGCTGGCACGCCCGGTCTTGCGCGAGGACGTCGCGCGGCTCGTCGTAGACGTCGTTGTAGCGGCCGAGGTAGCAGGAGTCGTGGTAGGCGGTCTTGCTTGCCGAACTCGCCGTCGAACTGCGAGCTTGCCGGCGGCGATCAGCTGCTGGACGAACTCGGTCGCGTGGATGACCTCGTACTTGCCGCCGAACTGCGGGAACTCGTTCTTGATCGTGTTGAAGCAGTGCGGGCAGTTGGTGAGGATCTTCTTGACGCTGTAGCCGTTGAGCATCTCGACGCACATCTGCGCCATCGTCTGGAAGAGGTACTCGTTGCCGAGGCGCCGCGCCGTCTCGCCGTTGCACAGCTCCTCGCTTGCCGAGGAACGCGAAGTCGACTCCCGGCCTTCTTGAGGATCTCGCGCGAACGCCTGCGTCGTCTTCTTGTTGCGGTCGTCGAAGGCGCCGGCGCAGCCGACGTAGTAGAGGTACTCGGCGTCGGGCTTGTCGGCGAGCGTCGGGATGTCGAGGCCCTCGGCCCAGTCGACGCGCTTCTCGGCGTCGATGCCCCACGGGTTCGACTGCGTCTCCATCCCCTTGAAGGTGCGCGTCGAGCTCGGTCGGGAAGCGCGACTCCTCCTGCACCAGGTGGCGGCGCATGTCGACGATCTTGTCGACGTACTCGATCATCACCGGGCACGCCTCCTCGCAGGCGCGGCAGACGTTGCAGGCCCAGAGCACGTCGTCGTGGATGACCGGCGCCGACGATGTTCTCGCCGACCTCGGGCGGCTCGGCGCCGTCGCCGTTGGCCGCTTGCGCCGACGCGCTTCTCGATGACCTCGTCCTGGTGCTCGTAGAGGTAGTCGCGCAGATCGAGGAGCAGCTGGCGCGGCGCGAGCGGCTTGCCGGTCGCGGTCGCCGGGCAGTGCGACGAGCAGCGGCCGCACTCGGTGCAGCTGTACATGTCGAGCACCTGCTTCCAGGTGAACTGGTTGATGTGCGAGGTGCCGAAGCGTCGTGGCGTTCTCGAGGTCCTGCTTGCGACAGCGCGCCGGTCGGCTCGAGCTTGCTTGAAGAACACGTTCGGCAGCGAGGTGATGATGTGGAAGTGCTTCGACAGCGGCAGCAGGTTCAGGAAGACCAGGATGACGAGGTTGTGCACCCACCACGCGACGTTGCCGAGCGTAGACCGCCGCCGCGGCACCGAGCAGGCGAAGCGAGAGCGACCCGACGAGCGTGCGACAACGGCTCCCACGCGGCCTCGGCCTGCGACGCTCGGATCGCTCGCCGTGGACGACCATGCGGCCGCCGTCGTAGAGCGAGCCCGCCGATCATGATCGTGCCGATGAAGCAGAGGATCAGATACGCCTCCCAGTGCGACTGCCCTGCGCAGCGGTCTCTCGGCCGGCTCGTATCCGTAGAGGCGCGCCGGATGGGTGATGCACCCAGCGCACCAGCGCGACGGCGATCGCCACCGAAGACGAGCACCTCCATCGATGTCCTTAGCAGCAGGTACGGACCGCCGAGCAGGTCCGGGCGTGAACAGCGGCACGTAGAAGTGGTCGCTGTAGGCGCGCCCGAACATCGTGACGACCTGGAGGCCGAGGATCGTGAAGCCCCAGAAGATGAAGAAGTGCATCCAGCCCGCCGTCTGCTCGCTGACGATCGCCGCCTCGGGTCGGACGAACTTCTTCTGTCCGAAGGCGTACACCAGCACCGCCTGGATGCGCTCGGCGATGCGGTCGAAGCGCTCCGCCGGCGCCGCCGCGCGGAGCACGTTGAAACGGCCCCAGAGCTGATAGACAAAGAGACCGAGGGCGGCGACGACGCAGAGCGTGAACACGATCGCCGTGACCATAGGTCCTCCGAAGTGAGGGCGCGGAGGTTAGCGTAGACTACGCCGTCGACCCTTGCAACCGACCGTCGGGCCGGTGCTCGCCGCTGCTGCTCGTTCTCTTCGCCGCCTGCCGCGACAGTCGCCCGGCGGTCGTGCTGCAGCCCGCAAGGACGGCACGTCCAGTCGCGTGTCCGTCGAGGTCGCCGACACTCCGGAGCACGCAGGCGCGCGGCCTCATGTACCGGAACCATCTCGCAGCCCGATCACGGGATGCTGTTCGTCTTCGAGCCGAGAAGGACCATTCGTTCTGGATGAAGAACACGCTCAATTCCGCTCGACATGATCTTCATCGTCGCGCGACGGGCGTATCGTCGGCATCCACCCGAACGCCGAGCCGTTCTCGCTGACGCCGATCGGGGTCGGCGAGCCGTCCGCGGTGGTGCTCGAGGTGAACGGGGGCTTCGCGGCGGCGCACGGCGTCGCGGTCGGTGATCACGTGACCTACCGCGAACATCGCGTCGACCAAGCTGCCTTGAAAACCCACGCGGACGTAGCATAGTCACCCAGCTTCGCGTCGGGGAGCTCCCGAGGAGACGCAAGTCCATGGGAGTCAAGGAGAATCTCGACGAACTGGCTCGCCGCAGCGCCGAAGCCGAGCGTCGGCGGCGGCGAGGAGCGCATCGCGCAAGCAGCACGAGGCGGGCAAGCTCACCGCGCGCGAGCGCATCGAGCTGCTGCTCGACCCGGGCAGCTTCGTCGAGCTCGACAGGTTCAAGACCCACCGCTGCACCGACTTCGGCATGGAGGAGAAGAAGATCCCCGGCGACGGCGTGGTCACCGGCTACGGCACGATCGACGGCCGGCTCGTCTTCGTCTTCTCGCAGGACTTCACGGTCTTCGGCGGCACCCTCTCCGGCGCGTACGCCGAGAAGATCTGCAAGGTCATGGACCTGGCGATGAAGATCGGCGCGCCGGTGATCGGCCTCAACGACTCGGGCGGCGCGCGCATCCAGGAGGGCGTCGTCAGCCTCGCCGGCTACGCCGACATCTTCCTGCGCAACATGCTCGGCGTCGGGCGTCGTCCCGCAGATCTCCGCCATCATGGGCCCGTGCGCCGGCGGCGCCGTCTACTCGCCGGCCATCACCGACTTCATCTTCATGGTCGAAGCAGACGAGCTACATGTTCATCACCGGCCCCGACGTCATCAAGACGGTGACGCACGAGGAGGTGACCAAGGAGGAGCTCGGCGGCGCCGCACGCCCACACCACGCAAGAGCGGCGTCGCGCACTTCGCGGCGCGCCGACGAGACGCGAGCTGCCTGGCGATGATCCGCGAGCTGCTCTCGTTCCTGCCCGAGCAACAACCTCGAGGACCCGCCCGTTCGCGCCCGACGACGACGACCCGCCGACCGCCGCGACCCGAGCGCTCGACACCGCTGATCCCCGCCAACCCGAACAAGCCCTACGACATGCAGCGAGCGTCATCACCGCGGTCGTCGACGACGGCTACTTCTTCGAGGTGCAGCGCGACTACGCCGAGAACATCGTCGTCGGCTTCGCGCGCCTCGGCGGCCGCCCGGTCGGCATCGTCGCCAACCAGCCGGCGCTGCCTCGCCGGCTGCCTCGACATCGACGCCTCGATCAAGGCGCGCGCTTCGTGCGCTTCTGCGACTGCTTCAACATCCCGCTCGTCACCTTCGTCGACGTGCCCGGCTTCCTGCCCGGCACCGCGCAGGAGTACGGCGGCATCATCACGCACGGCGCCAAGCTGCTCTACGCCTTCTGCGAGGCGACGGTGCCGAAGATCACGGTCATCACGCGCAAGGCCTACGGCGGCGCCTACGACGTCATGTCGTCCAAGCACATCCGCGGCGACGTCAACTTCGCCTACCCCGACCGCCGAGATCGCGGTCATGGGCCCCGACGGCGCGGTCAACATCATCTTCCGCAACGAGATCCGCAAAGTCGAAGAACGCCGCGACCGGGAGCGGACGCGCCTCGTCGACGAGTACCGGCAGACGTTCGCCAACCCGTACAAGGCCGCCGAGCTCGGCTACATCGACGAGGTCATCCTGCCCGCGGACACGCGCCCGCGGCTCATCCGCGCGCTCGAGATGCTGCAGAACAAGCGCGACAAGAACCCGCCGAAGAAGCACGGCAACATCCCGCTCTGAGCGCGGCTCGGTGACTGCGACGCTCCGGGAAGACCGTTCCGCCGGCTGCCGTGCCGACCCGATGTTCAGAAGGTCCTGATCGCCAACCGCGGCGAGATCGCGGTGCGCGTCATCCGCGCCTGCCGCGAGCTCGGCATCGAGACCGTCGCCGTCTACTCCGAGCCGACCGCGACCGCGCTGCACGTGCGCCTGGCCGACCACGCCTACCGCATCGGCCCGCCGCCGCCGCGCGAGAGCTACCTCGTCGTCGAGAAGCTGATCGCCGTCGCCAAGCGCGCCGGGCGCCGAGGCGATCCACCCGGGCTACGGCTTCCTCTCCGAGCGCGCGGACTTCGCCGCGGCCTGCGCCGAGGCCGGGCTCGACCTTCATCGGGCCGTCGCCCGAGGCGATCGCCGCGATGGGCGACAAGGTCGCGGCGCGCCGGCGCATGATCGCGGCCGGCGTGCCGGTCGTCCCCGGCTCGGAGGGCACGCTCGACGCCGACGACGAGGTCGTCTCGGCCGCGCGAAGATCGGCTTCCCGGTCATGCTGAAGGCCGCCGGCGGCGGCGGCGGCAAGGGCATGCGCCTCGTCGAGTCCGAGCCGGCGATCCGTGCCGCGCTGCGGCGCGGCGCGCTCGCGAGGCGAAGCCCGCCTTCGGCGACGACCGCGTCTACCTCGAGAAGGCATCATCACCGCCGCGCCACGTCGAGGTGCAGGTCCTCGGCGACACGCACGGCAACGTCGTCCACCTCTACGAGCGCGAGTGCTCGATCCAGCGCCGCCACCAGAAGGTCATCGAGGAGTCGCCCTCGCCCGCTCATCGACCCGAAGACGCGCGAGGCGATGGGCGAGGTCGCCGTGCAGGCCGCCAAGGCCGTCGACTACGTCGGCGCCGGCACGATCGAGTTCCTGGTCGACTCCAAGCGGAACTTCTACTTCCTCGAGATGAACACGCGCATCCAGGTCGAGCATCCGATCACCGAGATGGTGACCGGCGTCGACCTGGTGCGGGCGCAGATCGAGGTCGCCGCCGGCGCAGCCGCTGCCCTTCCGGCCAGAAGGACATCCGCCAGCGCGGCTGGGCGATCGAGTGCCGCATCTACGCCGAGGATCCGGAGAACAACTTCCTGCCCGCGCCCGGCAAGATCGACGCGCTGCGCGTGCCGAGCGGCCTCGGCATCCGCGACGACCCGGGCGTCTACGAGGGCTTCGAGGTGACCATCCACTACGACCCGATGATCTCGAAGCTCGTCGCCTGGGGCGCAACGCGCGAGGAGGCGATCGCGCCGCATGCTGCGCGCGCTCGCCGAGTACGTGGTCGTCGGCCCGATCACCAACATCGCCTTCCATCGCTGGGTGCTCCGCCATCCGCGCTTCCGCGCCGGCGACATCGACACCGGCTTCATCCCGCAGGAGTTCAAGGGGCTGCCGGCGCGAGGCGAAGGCCTCGAGCGAGTCGCCATCGTCGCGGCGGCAATCGCGGCGCTCGACGGTGATGCGTCACGGCCGACCTCGGCCGCCGCACCGTCGACGACGGCACGTCGCCGTGGCGTGCGCCGCCCGCCGAGAAGGTCTTCGGAGCTAGTCCATGTCCCGGGTGTTCGTCGCCAAGCTCGACGATCGAGAGGTTGGAGTCGAGGTCGAGCCCGCGGGATCGTCGCTCTATCGGATCCGCATCGACGGCTCGAGCAATTCGTCGATGCCCGCGTGGTCGCGGGCGGGCTCTCGCTCTTGATCGAGGGCAAGAACCACGAGGTCAGCTTGACCCGATCCGCCGACGATTTCGACGTGCTGCTCGAGAACCGGCGCTTCCGTTTCCGCCTTCTCACCGAGGAGCGCGCGCGGCGCGCCGCCGCCCGTGGCGGCCGCGAGCGACCGGCCGGCGCGAGGTCAAAGCGTCCATGCCCGGGAAGGTCATCGACGTGCTGGTCGCGTCGGCGAACGCGTCGAGCCGAAGCAGGGCCTGCTCGTGATCGAAGCGATGAAGATGGAGAACGAGATCAAGAGCTCGGGGGCGGGCGAGGTGAAGGAGATCCACGTCGAGCGAGGCCAGGCCGTCGAGTCCGGAGAAGTCCTACTGGTGTTGGAGTAGCAGACCGCTCTCATGACGAGCGAGCTCGAAGTCGGCCTCTACATCTTCATGCTGGCCGGGTTCCTCGGCTACCACATCATCACGCGGGTCCCGCCGCTGCTGCACACGCCGCTCATGTCGGCGACCAACGCCATCTCCGGCATCTCGCTGGTCGGCTCGCTGGTCGTCGCCGGCAGCGACTACAGGTCCCGGCTGGGTGTGCACGCTCCTCGGCTTCATCGCGGTCACCTGCTCGTCGACCAACGTCGTCGGCGGCTTCCTGATCACCGACCGCATGCTGCGATGTTCAAGACGGCGGGCGACGAGGGCGAGATCGAGCGGCGCCGGGAGCGCACGATGCTGCTGGTGCTTCGGCGCGCTGTCGTCGTCGTCGTCGGCCTGCTCTACGTGACTAAGCCGGCCGAGCGGCGATGCCGAGGCCCGCGACGAGCTCGCCGCGGACGCGCTGCGCTACTCCTACATCGTCTCGGCCGTGCTGTTCATCCTCGGCCTGAAGGGCCTGAGCTCGCCCAAGTGCGCGCGCCGCGGCATGTTCCTGGCCGCGTTCGGCATGTTCCTGGCCGTCGTCGGCACGCTCTTCCACCCCGACATCGTGACCTACCGCTGGATCGCGTCGGCCTGGCCGATCGGCGCGGTGGTCGGCGGCACGATGGGCCTGCGCATCCCGATGACCGCCGTGCCGCAGCGCACCGCGCTGTCGCACTCGCTCGGCGCGCTGGCGGCGCGCTCGTCGGCGTCTCCGAGTACTTCCGCTACCAGGCGCCAGCTCGACGCGCGTGACGATGACGCGCGCTCGGCTTCGAGGTGATGATCGGCGGGCTCACGTTCACGGGCAGCCTGATGGCCGCCGCCAAGCTGCAGGAGCTGCTGCCCGGGCGCGCCGATCACCTACCGCGGCCAGAACGTCTCCAACCTCACGCTGCTCGCGGTCATGGTCGCGGCTGTCGATCTACGCTGATCGTCGTCGCCGTCGGCGACGCCGTTCTTCTACGTGATGGTCGTGCTGGCGCTCGTGCTTCGGCCTCCTGCTCGTCATCCCGATCGGCGCCGCCGACATGCCGGTCGTGATCGCGCTGCTCAACTCGTACGGCGGCCTCGCCGACGCCGCGATGGGCTTCGTGCTGATGAACAAGATCCAGATCATCACCGGCTCGCTCGACGGCACCTCGGGCTTCCTGCTGTCGCTGCTCATGTGCCGGGCCATGAACCGCTCGGCGATGAACGTGCTGTTCGGCGCCTTCGGCAAGGTCGACCGAGGACGGAGGCGACCGGCCGCGCGAGGCCAAGGGGACGGTGCGCAGCATCGCCGCCGAGGAGACTGCCGTGCCTCTTCGACAGCGCGCGCTCGGTCATCATCGTGCCCGGCTACGGCATGGCCGTGGCGCAGGCGCAGCACGCGCGTGGCCGAGCTGGCGCAAGCATGCTCGAGCAAGCGCGGCGTCGACGTGAAGTACGCCATCCATCCCGTCGCCGGCCGCATGCCCGGCCACATGAACGTGCTGCTCGCCGAGGCCAACGTGCCCTACGATCAGCTCTACGAGATGGAGCAGATCAACCCGTACTTCGCCGAGGCCGACATCGTGCTCGTGGTCGGCGCCAACGACGTCACCAACCCCGCCGCGCAAGACCAACAAGATCGAGCCCGCTCTACGGCATGCCGATCCTCGAGGTCGAGCGCGCCAAGTCGATCATCGTGCTGAAGCGCAGCATGCGGCCCGGCTTCGCCGGCGTCGACAACGAGCTCTACTACAACGAGAAGTGCATGATGCTGTTCGGCGACGCCAAGGACAGCATCACCAAGCTGTTCCTGGCGTTCAAATCCTGAAGGACATGCCGCGCAGATCAAAGAATTCCCGCGCGGTGACCCTCGGGCTCGTGCAGATGCGCTGCGGCGACGCGCCCGCCGACAACCTCGACAAGGCGGTGGAGCGCATCCGCCGCGCGGCACGGGACGGCGCAGACGTCGTCTGCCTGCAGGAGCTCTTTCGCTCGCGCTACTTCTGCCAGACGGAAGACGTGGCGCGCTTCCGGCTCGCCGAGCCGATCCCCGGGCCGACGACGAAGGTCCTCGCCAAGATCGCCCGGGAGCGGAAGGTGGTGATCGTCGCCTCGCTCTTCGAGAAGCGCGCGCACGGGCTCTATCACAACACCGCGGTCGTCTTCGACGCCGACGGACGGATCGCCGGGAAGTATCGCAAGATGCACATCCCCGACGATCCGCTGTACTACGAGAAGTTCTACTTCACGCCCGGCGACCTCGGCTTCCGAAGCTTCGCCACGCGCCACGGCAACATCGGCACGCTGGTGTGCTGGGACCAGTGGTTCCCGGAGGGCGCCCGGCTCACGGCCCTGGCGGGCGCCGAGATCCTCTTCTATCCGACGGCGATCGGCTGGCTCGACGGCGAGACGGCCGCCGTCAACGAGGCGCAGCGCGACGCCTGGGAGACCGCGCAGCGCACCCACGCCATCGCCAACGGCGTGTTCGTCGCGGCGGTGAATCGCGTCGGCAAGGAAGGCAGCCTGACCTTCTGGGGCAACTCGTTCGTGGCCGATCCGTTCGGCCGGGTGCTGGCACGCGCCTCGACGAGCGCGGAGCAGACGCTGCTCGTGCCGTGCGACCTGGACCGCATCGACGAGGTCCGGACTCATTGGCCGTTCCTCCGCGACCGACGCATCGACTCGTACGTCGGAATCACCCGCCGGTTGCTCGACGAATGAGCGCGACGCCCCGCTCCCTCGGCTATCGCATGCCCGCCGAGTGGGAGCCGCACGCGGCCACGTGGCTGTCGTGGCCGCACAACCCGGAGACCTGGCCGGGCAAGTTCGATCGCATGCCCGGCATCTTCGCCGACATGGTCGCCGCGCTCCACGAGCACGAGGAGGTGCACATCCTCGCCGGCAGCGACGAGCTCGAGAGGTCCGCGCGGGCGGCGCTGCGCGCCCGAGGCTGCGAGAGCCCGAACGTGCGCTTCTGGCGGATTCCGACCAACGACGCCTGGATGCGCGACCATGGCCCGATCTTCATCGTACATTCGGAACGTGGGCCGGCGATCACCGACTGGAAGTACAACGCCTGGGGCGGGAAGTATCCGCCGTACGATCTCGACGACGCGGTCCCGTCACGCCTGAACGAGACGCTCGGCTTGCCGATCTTCCGGCCCGGAATCGTGCTCGAGGGCGGCTCGATCGACGTCAACGGCCGCGGCACGTTGCTCACCACCGAGTCGTGCCTGCTGAATCGGAATCGCAATCCGGGTCTGACACGGCGCGAGATCGAGGCCAAGCTCCGCGACTTTCTCGGCGCATCGAACGTCCTGTGGCTCGGCGACGGCATCGTCGGCGACGACACCGACGGGCATGTCGACGATCTGACCCGCTTCGTCGGCCCGAGCACGGTGGTCACGGCGATCGAGGACGATCCGGCGGATGAAAACTATCGTCCGCTGCGCGAGAACCTCGAGCGCTTGCGGACCATGAAGGACGAGGACGGCCGGCCTCTCGAGGTCGTGTCGCTGCCGATGCCGCCGGCGATCTACCACGACGGTCTTCGGCTGCCGGCGAGCTACGCGAACTTCTACATCGGCAACGGCGCGGTGCTGGTTCCCGTCTTCGGCCACGAGCGCGACGCCGCCGCATGCGATACCCTCGCGCGGCTCTTTCCTGACCGGCGAATCGCGCCGATCCCGTGCGCCGACCTCGTCCAGGGGCTCGGCGCGATCCACTGCGTCACCCAGCAACAGCCCGCGACCCCGATTCGCGGCTCGCGTTGACTCCCCGCCATACCCGTCCTACCTTCGAGCGATGGCCGACCCGCGCGACGTCGAACGAGCGCGCCAGGAATGGGAGAAGCGTGCCGTCACGAAGACGCTCGCGAAGTCTCCCGAGCGGCGCGAGAAGTTCGAGACCAGCTCCGGCATCGAAGTGAAGCGCCTGTATACGCCGGCCGACGTGGCCGCGTACGACTATCTTCGCGACGCGGGATTTCCGGGCGAGTACCCGTTCACACGCGGCGTGCAGCCGACCATGTACCGCGGGCGGTTCTGGACGATGCGCCAGTACGCCGGCTTCGGCACCGCCGAGGAATCGAACCGTCGCTACCACTATCTGCTGTCGCGCGGCACGACCGGCCTGTCGGTCGCCTTCGACCTGCCGACACAGATGGGTCTCGACTCCGACCATCCCCGGGCGAGCGGCGAGGTCGGCAGGGTCGGCGTGGCGATCGACTCGCTCGACGACATGGAGACGCTCTTCCGCGGCATCCCGCTCGACAAGGTCTCCACCTCGATGACGATCAACGCCACCGCCGCGATCCTCCTCGCCCTCTACCTCGCGGTGGCCGAGAAACAGGGAGTGCCGTGGGACAAGGTCGAACGGCACGATCCAGAACGACGTGCTCAAGGAGTACATCGCGCGCGGCACGTACATCTATCCGCCCGTGCCGTCGATGCGCATCATCACCGACATCTTCCGCTTCTGCACCGAGCAGGTGCCGAACTGGAACACGATCTCGATCAGCGGCTACCACATGCGCGAGGCGGGCTCGACCGCGGTGCAGGAGGTGGCCTTCACGCTCGCCAACGGCATCGCTTACGTCGAGGCGGCCCTCGCCGCCGGCCAAACCGTCGACGACTTCGCTCCGCGTCTCGCCTTCTTCTTCAACGTTCACAACAATTTCTTCGAGGAGATCGCCAAGTTCCGCGCCGCCCGGCGACTGTGGGCGAAGATCATGCGCGAGCGCTTCGGCGCCAAGGACGCCGAGAGCTGGATGCTGCGCTTCCACTCGCAGACCGCCGGCTCGACGCTCACGGCGCAGCAGCCCGACAACAACGTGGTGCGCGTCACCGTGCAGGCGCTGGCCGCCGTGCTCGGCGGCACGCAGAGCTGCACACCAACTCGAAGGACGAGGCGCTCGCGCTGCCCACCGAGAGCGCGGCCAAGCTGGCGCTGCGCACCCAGCAGGTCGTTGCCCACGAGTCGGGTGTCGCCGACACGATCGATCCGCATGGCCGGCAGCTACTTCGTCGAGACGCTCACCGACGAGATCCAGAAGCGGGCCGAGGAATACCTCGAGCGCATCGACAAGATGGGCGGCGCCGTGCGGGCGATCGAGGCAGGCTTCCAGGCGCGCGAGATCCACAACGCCGCCTACCGCTTCCAGCAAGACGTCGAGAAGAAGCGCGAGATCGTCGTCGGCGTGAACGACTTCACCGAGCAGAGCGAAGCGCCGACCGACATCCTGCGCATCGACCCCAAGCTCGAGGAAGAGCAGCGGGCGCGGGTGCGCGCGGTGCGAGCGAAGCGTGACGCGAAGCGCGCCGCGGCCGCGATGGAGGCGCTCGATCGCGCCGCATCGGGCCGGGACAACCTGGTGCCGTTCATCGTCGACGCGGTGCGCGCCTACGTCACGCTCGGCGAGGTCTCCGACGTGCTGCGCCGGCGTTTCGACGAGTACCGCCCGCAGATGGCGGTCTGACGAACCAGAACCGCTGCCAGGGGCGTTTTCGTTTACACCCGACTCGCGACCCGCTATCTAGGTATGTCGATGTCGGCGCTCGAGACCTCATGGGGCAAGCGAGATGCCCTGAAGGCGTACAACGTCCGGCGCTGGGGCATCAAGTACTTCGACATCAACAACCAGGGCAACGTCACCGTCTCGCCGCAGAAGGAGAAGGGCGGCGCGGTCGAGATCATCCACGTCGTCAAGGAAGCGGAGCGCCGGGGCCTGCGGCTGCCGCTGGTGATCCGCTTCCAGGACATCCTCCGCCACCGCGTCGAGGCGATCAACGAATCGTTTCGCCGCTCGATCGCCGAGCTCGGCTACCAGGGACGATATCAAGGGGTGTTCCCGATCAAGGTGAACCAGCTGCGCGAGGTCGTCGAGGAGATCCTCGACGCCGGCGCGCCGTACCACTTCGGCCTCGAGGCGGGCAGCAAGGCGGAGCTGTTCGCCGCGCTCTCGATGGTGAGCGGCGCCGAGCGGCTGATCATCTGCAACGGCTACAAGGACGCGCTCTTCATCCGCATCGCGCTCGCCGGCAAGCGGCTCGGCAAGCGCGTCATCCTCGTCGTCGAGAAGCTCTCGGAGCTCCGCCAGATCCTCGGCGTCGCCCGCGAGATCGGCGTCGAGCCCGATCTCGGCATCCGCGTCCGGCTGCATTCCAAAGGCCGCGGCAAGTGGGAGGCTTCGAGCGGCGATCACGCGAAGTTCGGCCTTACCACCGCCGAGCTGCTGGCGGCGGTCGAGCTGCTTGCGCGCGGAAGGCTGGCTCCACTGCTTCAAGCTTCTCCACTTCCACATCGGCTCGCAGATCTCCGACATTCGCGCCATCCGTCAGGCGGTCACGGAAGCGGCCCGCATCTACGCCAAGCTCCGCAAGATGGGTCTCGCGGTCAAGTACATCGACGTGGGCGGCGGCCTGGGCGTCGACTACGACGGCAGCCGTTCGGTCTTCGACAGCTCGACCAACTACAGTCTCCAGGAGTACACCGACGACGTCGTGCTGGCGATCCAGAAGGTCTGCGACAACGAGCAGGTGCCGCACCCGGACATCGTCACCGAGAGCGGCCGCGCCATCGTCGCGCACCACTCGGTGCTGGTCGTGCAGGTGTTCGGCTCGATCGAGAAGGGCAGCGACGTGCCCGCGGTGCCGCAGCCGTCCGAGCGCAAGGAGCACGACGTCGTCACGGGACTGCGCGAGATCCGGAAGAATCTCGCGGCGATGCACCACGCTCGAGGCCTACCACGACGCGCTCGAGCAGAAGGACGAGGCGCAGTCGCTGTTCATGCTCGGCTATCTGCTCGCTCGAAGACAAGGCGAAGGTCGAGACCCTCTTCTGGGAGATCTGCCGCGGCATCGCGGCGATGCGCAAGGCCGACGACGAGTGCCGGAGGAGCTCGAAGCCCTCGAGACGCAGCTCGCCGACCAGTATCTCTGCAATTTCTCGGTGTTCCAGTCGCTGCTCGACCACTGGGCGATCGGCCAGCTCTTCCCGATCATGCCGATCCACCGGCTGAACGAGACGCCCTCGCGGCCCTCGACTCTGGTCGACATCACCTGCGACTCCGACGGCAAGATCTCGAAGTTCATCGACGTCAACGACGTGCGCGAGACGCTGCCGCTGCACCCGCTGCGGGCGGGAGAGCCCTACTACCTCGGCATCTTCCTGATCGGCGCCTACCAGGACATCATGGGCGACCTGCACAACCTGTTCGGCCGCGTCGACGGAGTCCACTGCTTCCTCGATCCCACCGAGCCCGGCGGCTACTACATCGAGGAAGTCATCCCTGGCACCACCGTGGCGCAGGTGCTCGCCGACGTACAGTACCACGAGAGCGAGCTGATCAAGTCGATGAAGGAGCAGGTCGAGCGGGCCGTGAAGGAGGGTCGCCTCAAGCCGAGCGAAGGCGTGAAGTTGCTCGACGACTACGAGGCGGGCATGAAGGAATACACCTACCTCGACTGCAATGGACGGCCGGCGAGCGACGTTGCGGCCGCGGAGCTGCCCGCAAACGCCAAGCCCAAGCAGGACAAAGCCGCTTCCCCCCCGGGCGCCGAGGATCGCCCCCAGAACAACGATCCGCTGTTCGCCGCACGCTGAAAGAGCGCGTACCGGCGGCGGCGCGCCCCGAGATTCCCGCAGCGCGATTTTTCACCTTGACTCCCTACCCGGAGAGTCCTAGGGTCCCCATTGGTGCTCGGCTCGTTGCGAGCACCGCAATCGGCGACTCTCTGGGGTCGCCCGGGGCCACTGAAGAGGGAAAAGGATCCGTTCTCCCTTCAGCGGCCTTCGTTTTTGTGCTTCTCGATCTATAGTCCTGCCATGCCGCGCGCTTCGCCGAGCGCCAAAGCCGAAGTCGCGAAGCTCCGCGAGGAGCTCGAACGACACAACCACCTCTACTACGTGCTCGATCGCCCCGAGATCTCCGACAGCGAGTACGATGCGCGGATGCGGCGCCTCACCGAGCTCGAAGCCGCGCATCCCGAGCTCGCCGATGCGAGCTCGCCGACGCAACGCGTGGGCGCGCAGCCGAGCGAGCGCTTCGGCAAGGTGCGCCACAGCGTGCCCATGCTGTCGCTCGACAACGCGATGAACCGCGACGAGGTCGAGGAGTTCGAGGCGCGCATTCGCCGCTTTCTCAGCCACGACGGGCCCGATCGAGTACGTCGCCGAGCACAAGTTCGACGGCGTGGCGATCGAGCTGGTGTACGAGAACGGCAGATTCGTCCGGGGCTCGACGCGCGGCGACGGCGCCACCGGCGAGGACGTCACCGCGAATTTGAAGACCATCCGCAGCATTCCTCTGCGCCTGCGTAGCCCGGGAGGCGGCCGTGAGATCCCGCCCCGACTCGAAATCCGCGCCGAGGTCTTTCTCTCCAAGCAGGCATTCGTGAAGATCAATGCCCAGCAGGTCGAGAGGGACGAGCCGGAGTTCATGAATCCACGCAACGCCACCGGCGGCAGCCTACGGCAGCTCGATCCGCGCATCACGGCATCGCGAGCCCTCGAGGTCTTCTGTCACTCGAGCGCCTCTCTCGAAGGCCTCGAGGTCGCCACTCACTGGGACTTCCTCGAAGCTTGCCGCGCGCTCGGGTTGCGCACCAACCCGGAGAACCGCCGCTGCCAGTCGCTCGACGAGGTGTTCCGCTACTACGACGAGACGGAGGCCGCGCGCGACCGCTTGCCCTACGAGATCGACGGCGTCGTGCTGAAAGTCAACTCGCTGGCGCTGCAGCGCCGGCTCGGGCAGCGCGACCGCTCGCCGCGCTGGGCGATCGCCTACAAGTTCAAGCCGCGCCAAAAAGAGACGCGCGTCCTCGACATCGTGCCGAGCGTCGGCCGCACCGGGGTGATCACGCCGATCGCGACGCTATCGCCCGTTCCCATCGGCGGCGTCACCGTCTCCAACGCTTCGCTGCACAACATGGACGAGATCGAGCGCAAGGACATCCGTATCGGCGACGAGGTGCTGGTCGAGCGCGCGGGCGACGTCATTCCCTACGTGCTGCGATCGTTCCCCGAGCGTCGCACGGGCGCGGAGCGGAAGTTCGTCATGCCCGTCCACTGCCCGCGCTGCGGCGGCCGCGTCCGCCGCGAAGAGGAAGAGGTCTACTACCGCTGCCTGAACGTCGCTTGCCCGACCAAGCTCGAGGGCGGCATCAAACATTTCGCCGGCAAGCACGCCCTCGACATCGACGGCCTCGGCGACAAGCTCGTATACCAGCTCGTCGAGACCGGCCTCGTCGAGGATCTCGCCGATCTCTACCACCTGAAGCTCGAGGACCTGGTCGAGCTCGAGCGCATGGGCGAGAAGTCGGCGGAGAACCTGCTCGCGCGCATCGCCGCGAGCAAGGACACCACGCTCGACCGGCTGTTGAACGGGCTGTCGATCCGGCACGTCGGCGAGGCCACGGCCAAGGCCCTGGCCGACCACTTCGGCGACGTCCGAAAGATCGTCGGCGCCGCCGAAGAGGAGCTGCGCGAGGTGCGCGACATCGGGCCCGAGGTGGCGCGAGCGATCGTCGAGTTCTTCGCCGAGCCACGCAATCGCGCGGAGGTCGACCGCTTGCTCGCGGCCGGCGTGAAACCCACGTGGCAGAAGCGGCGCGGCGGCAAGCTCTCGGGCAAGCGCTTCGTGTTCACCGGCGCCCTCGGCGCGATGAGCCGTCCCGAAGCGGCAGCGCGGGTCGAGCGCCTCGGCGGCGCGGTCGCTTCGCGCAGTATCGAAGAACGTCGACTACGTGGTGGCGGGACAAGAGGCCGGTTCGAAGCTCAAGAAGGCGGCCGACCTCGGCCTCGAGGTGCTGTCCGAAAAGGATTTTCTCGACCTCGTCGGCGAGGCTTGAACCCTTCAGGGAGAACGACATGACCACAGCGGCAAACGGCCGGATCTTCTCCGGCATCAAGGTGCTCGACTTCACGCAGTACCTCGCGGGGCCGACGATCACGCGGCTCATGGCCGAGCTCGGCGCCGAGATCGTCAAGGTCGAGATCGCGCCGGGAGGCGACCCGTCGCGTACGCTGCCGCTCGTCCGCGACGGCCGCAGCATCTACTTCGTGCAGCAGAACCGCGGCAAGCGGAGCCTCTGCCTCGACCTGTCGAAGCGCGAAGCCCTGGAGATCTTGCGCGGGCTCGTCGCCAAGGTCGACGTCGTCGTCGAGAACTTCGGACCGGGCGTGCTCGACAAGCGCGGCCTCGGCTACGACGACCTCGCCAAGGTGAAGCCCGATCTCATCATGGCTTCCATCTCCGCCTTCGGTCGCACCGGTCCGCTCTCCGGCAAGGTCGGCTTCGATCTCATGGCGCAGGCGTTCTCGGGCATCTGCCACATGACCGGCGATGCGGCAGGGCCGCCGCAGTTCGTTCACGCGGGAATCGCCGACGTCTTCAGCGGGGTTCATGCCTTCGGCGCCATCTCGGCGGCGCTCTTCCACCACCTGCGCACCGGGCAGGGCCAGTGGATCGACATCTCGATGGTCGACGCGCTCTACCACACGCACGAAGCCAACGTGCAGGCGTACGCGAACAGCGGCGGCGCCTACGTGCCGATGCGCGCGGGATCGCAGCATCCGCTCGTCGGGCCGTACGGCATCTATCACGGGCCGCAGGGATGGATCGCGATCTTGGTGCTCGATCGGCAATGGCCAGGCATGGTCGAGGCGCTCGGTCGCCCCGAGCTCGCCACCGATCCGCGCTTCACGACGGGGGCCCTCCGCGGCCAGAACCGCGCGGAGATGACCCAGATCCTCGAGAGCTGGATGAAGACCTTCCCCACGGACGGCGCGGTGCTCGAGACGCTGGAGCGCCACCGTGTGCCCGCCGCACCCGTGCTGTCGGTCGCCGATACGGTGACCCATCCCTACTTCGCGGCGCGGGACATGGTGCGCCGCGTGCCGGACAGGTTGCTCGGCGAAGTGACGATACCGGGCTTTCCGCTCAAGTTCTCGGCGTTTCCCGACCTGCCGATTCTCCACGCGCCGCTGCTCGGCGAGCACAACGGCGCGGTGCTGCGGGAGTACCTCGGCTTCGATGACGCCCGGGTACGAGCCCTCGCCGACGGGGGCGTGCTCTTCGCCGAGCGGCGTTGAAGCGATGGCGCTGGCCCGCATCGAGCTGCGCATCGTCGGCCGGGTGCAAGGCGTGTGCTTCCGCGCCTCGGCGCGCGACGAGGCGCGTTCGGCTCGGCCTGAGTGGCGTAGCGCGAAACCTGGACGACGGCGCCGTCGAGATCGTCGCGGAAGGCGAGGAACAGAGCCTCGAGCGATTCGTCGCCTGGTGCCGCATCGGCCCGCCTGCCGCGCGGGTGGCGCGAGTCGACGTGACACGCGGCGCGGCGAGCGGCGAGTACGCGGGCTTCTACGTCGACTGAAGGGGACGTTCCTACTTTGCTTACGTTTCCCCCTTTTTGGGGAGAGAAACGTAAGCAAAGTAGGAACGTCCCCTAGCGTTGCGGCGGTGCGTCGATGTCGGTGTCCGTGACGAAGGGATTCAACCCCCCGCCGGGGCGGCCTCCGGGCGCGAGCGTCGGGCTCGGCTCGCTCCGACTCGATGCGTTTCTCATCGGCTGCACGCCGCGCTGGTAGGCCCAGTAGAAGCAGGCGAGCGCTACGAGGAGCAAGACCCAGCGAAGCATCGCCTATCGTGCTTTCCGCTCTCGCCGAGGCCGGCGCGCTGCCGGCGCCGCGCTACGGTTCCGGTCAGGCGACCCGCACCTTCTTCCAAGGACGCTCGCTCAGGTTGTCGAGCGCGCTCCAGTCGTCGACCTTGCCGTAGGCGTACGGCAAGAATTCCGCGGCCTTCACCGTCGCCAGCGTCCGGCAGCGGCTGTCGATGTCGCCCTCGACGTAGCTCGCGCCGAGGATCTCGACGATCTCGATCTCGGCCAGCGGATCGTGCACCGTGTTACCGAGCGTGAGCTTGGCGCGACCGCTCTCGTGGTGCGTCACCGTGGTCTTGAAAGTGGCCATGACGAGCGCGGGGTCCCACTGCAGGCCCGCGCCGTCGGCGCTCGGCAAGAACTTGTAGTGGAAGTTGACGAAGCCGCCTTCGGCGAGGGGCTCCTTCTTCTCCATCGTGGCGTCGATCGCGAGGATCGGCTTGCCGTAGCGCACGCACTTGGCTCGGATGCGGTTGCCGCGCCGGTCCAGGGTGGTGGTCGCCTGCTTCTTCGGCTCGCCGAAGAGCTCGCGCCCGTAGATGATCGCGGCGTCCGTCGACATGGGCATGGCCAGGCAATAGTCGCCCACGTGCTCGCCGTGGCGGGCCTCGACGTACAAACCGCCGCCCTCGAACGCATGAACGCAGTTGCTGCGCCCCCATCTCCCGATCATGGCCTTGACGATCGGTCTCGCCGTCGGCTCGAGACCCGGCGGCAGCACGCGACGGACGATCTCCGGACGAGTCCGGTATTCGACGGTGACCATTTGTGCGCTGTAGAACTTGGGCTCGCGCAGCGACGCCTGGATGCGTTTGATTTCTTCAGCGGTCTTGACGAATCCCATGGCTCTCTCCTTTTGCGGGTCTGCGTGGGAGATGCACTACAACGACGGCCCGTCGCCGACCAAGGGGGTCGAAGCAGATCTTTCGGACGATGGCCGTCGGCTTAGGGACGCTCCTACCTTCCCAACCTTGCGAGCGTCCCGTGATTTTGTTCTTCCGCTTCACCGCGTCTAGCTGCTAGAAGAGCTCCGCCGCCCTCCCTCGGCGCCCGCGCGCGTAGACTCATGCCGCGGGGGCCTAGACTCGACGCGCCCGGATCCCTCCATCACCTGATGGCGCGGGGAATCGAGCGACGCTCGATCTTCATCACCGAGCGTGACCGGCTCGACTTCCTCGACCGCCTCGATCGCTTGGTCGAGGCAGGGGCGCTACGTCTGTTCGCATTCGCCTTGATGCCGAACCACTTCCACATCCTCGCGCGTACCGGCAGTCAGCCGATTAGCCGCGCCATGAGCTCTCTCCTCACGGGCTACGCCGTTTCATTCAACCATCGCCGAGCTGGCATCGTGGCGAGCGTCGACGAGCTCGACCACGATCCAACCACCGGCCACGCCTCGATCATTGGCACGCAGGCGGCGCGCTTTCTTGACGTCGACCACGTACTCTCCGCGTTCGGATCGGATCGCGACTCCGCCCGGCTCGCCTCCCGTGCCTTCGTCGTCGAGGGACTCGATGAGAAGGCGATGCGCGAGATGACTCGGCGTGGAAAGGTGTGGAGGGAGATCGCGAAGCTCGCCGAGCGTACCCGCAGGGAGAAAGCTCAAGGGAGAATTCTCGGAAGCAACGCCTTTCTCGACAATATCCGCGCTCATGAACTCTCACCCTTCCTGCGCTGAAACCGCATCCCGCGGGACGAGCTGACATACGGCCCGCGGTCCTGGTTAGGTTGGAAAGGTAGGAGCGTCCCCTCCGGCGATCGCGATCGTGTATTCTCCGCGCGGCTGTTTCGCGGACATCTCCGAGCGCAGCGCGGAGATCCGGCCGCGGAGGATTTCTTCGAAGAGCTTGGTGAGCTCGCGTCCGATGACCGCCTCGCGGTCGCCGAGGATCTCCTCGATCTCGCCGAGCGTGCGCAAGACGTGGTGCGGCGACTCGTAGAAGACGATCGTGCGCGGCTCTGCGCGTAGCGCTTCGAGGCGCCGGCGCCGGCGGCCCTCGCGCTGCGGCAGGAAGCCCTCGAAGACGAAGCGGTCGATCGGCGAAGCCCGCGACCGAGAGCAACGCCGTGACCGCGCTGACGCCCCGGGGATCGGCACCACGGGCACGCCGGCGTCGAGCGCCGCGCGCACCAGACCGGTAGCCGGGATCGGAGACGAGCGGCGTGCCCGCGTCGGACACCAACGCGAGTGCTAGCGCCGCTGCGCAGCGCCGCCACGAGCTCGGGAGCCTTCTTGCGCTCGACCGCGTCGTGGTAGCTGGTGCAGCGGCTTGTCGATGCCGTAGTGCGCGAGCAGCTTGCCGGTGCGCCGCGTGTCCTCGGCCGCGATACAGGTCGACCTCGCGCAGCGTCGCGAGCGCCCGTTCGCTCACGTCCTCGAGGTTGCCGATCGGCGTCGCGACGACGTAGAGCGTGCCGGGCCCGGCGGACACTAGCGGCCCCAGTCGCGCGCGTAGCGGAAGTCGCGGTCGATCGTGCGCTGCGAGACCTTGGCGATGACCGGCAGGCGGCGCTTGAACTGCGAGCGCGCACCATGTCGGCGACGCGCTCGACGAACGCCGGCGCGAAGCCGGCCGCGTCGAGCTCGTCGCGGTCGAGTAGCGCTCGTCGACCATGAGGTAGAGCAGCTCGTCGACCTCGCGTAGGCGAAGCCGAGCTCGCGCTCGTCGGTCTGCCCCTGCCAGAGGTCGGCCGACGGCTGCTTGTCGACGATCGGCGCTCGGCACGCCGACCGCGCGCGGCGAGCGCCCACACCTGCGTCTTGTAGAGGTCGCCGAGCGGATTGACGGCCGACGCCATGTCGCCGTGCAGCGTGCCGTAGCCGAGCAGCAGCTCGGTCTTGTTGCTGGTGCCGAGCACCAGCGCGGTCCAGCGCGCCGAGTGGTCGTAGAGGATCGTCATGCGCTCGCGCGCCATCTTGTTGCCGCGCCGGCGCGTCGTCCGCGTCGGGAAAGCGCTCGAAGTAGGCGTCGATCTGCGGCGTGATCTCGACGGTCAGCGATGGCGATGCCGAGTCGCGGCGACGACCAGCGTCGGCGTGCTCCAGGCTCTCGGGGCTCGACGTGCGGTACGGCATGCGGATGCCGAGCACGTTCTCGGCGCCGAGCGCCTCGGCGGCGAGGAACGCCGCGAGGCTCGAATCGACGCCGCCGGAGAGACCGAGCACGACGCGCTCGACGCCGACCTTGCGCACCTCGTCGCGGATGAAAGCGACGAGGATGCGCCGCAGCACCGCGCTGTTGCAGGGAATCACGGCGTGGTCAGCGCTTGGCGCGGCGGGCACGGCCGGCGACGGGCTCGAGCACCGCCACTTCGCCCTTGGCGTCGAGGCGCGTGGCGCGGCCGCGGATGCGCACCAGCTCGTTGATCGTGAGGTCGAGGTCCTCGTCGCGCAGCAGCGGCGCCGCGATGCGCTTGCCGCGCGCGACCGCTGCGAGGTCGATCTCGGCGACGATCAGGTCGGGCTCGTAGTAGCGCGCCTTGCGCCAGCGCGCTCGCCGCGCGGCGTCGAGGATCTCGGAGCCGCCCCAGAAGCCGACGCCGTCCTCGAAGCCGACCCGGTTGGCGTAGACGAGGAACATGCCGAACGACTCGGCGCGTAGACGCGCGTTCAGCAGCTCCCAGTAGCGCGGCGTTGTCGTCCTGCTCGCTCGCCGCGCTCGACACGCCCCGAGCGGGCTCGCCGACGGGCAGAGCGACGTGAGCGCGCCGTCGAGCGCCGCGATGTAGGCGGTCGACGGGTGCCACAGGTCCTCGCAGATCAGGATGGCGCCGCGGCCGAAGCGGCTGTCGAAGGCGCGCACCGCGGTCGCCGCGCGCGAAGTAGCGCAGCTCGTCGAACAGGCCGTAGGTCGGCAGGTAGACCTTGCGGTGCACGTGCGGCAGCTCGCCGCCGTCGAAGAGCATGGCGGCGTTGTAGAAGCGGAACGTCCGAGTCTCCTCGACCAAGCCCGCGACCAAGATCGCGATCTTCTCGGCTGAGCTTCTGCAAGCGCCTGAGCACGGGCGCGTCGAGGCGCAGCGCCACCGTGCGACACCATGTCCTTCAGGAAGTAGCCGGTCAGGCTGAGCTCGGGGAACACCACCAGGTCGACGCCGCGCCCTCGGGCCTCGCGTGATCGCTTGCTCGTAGAGCGCGAGGTTGGCTTCGACGTCGCCGAGGCGCGGCGAGATCTGCGCGACGGCGACGGTGAACCTTCCTTCTGGCATAAGAGCGGAATCGATTGTTTCGCATGGAAAGCGAAAAGACAACGTCGCCGGTCGCGAGCCACCGACTGGTGGTACGCGCCGAGGAAGCCGGCAAGCGGCTCGACGTGTTGCTCGCCGAGCACATCCCGCAGCTCTCGCGCCGCCGCGCCCGGGCGCTGATCGCGGCGGGTGCGGTCTCGATCGACCGCCGGCGCGTGCTGGTGCAATCACGGCCCGTCGCCGCGGGCGCCGAGGTCGTCTGCCATCTGCAATCGTTCCCGTCGACCGAGTCCGCGGCGCTCGAGCCTTCGCGGATCGTCCACGAGGACGAGATGCTCCTCGCCATCGACAAGCCGAGCGGCACGCCGTCGCATCCGACCTTCGCACGCAAGTCGGGCACGGCGCTGCAGCTCGCCGAGGAGTTGTTGCGGCGACGCGAGCGCCGCAAGGTACCCCTCTGGCCGCTTCACCGCCTCGATACCGCGACGTCGGGCTTGTTGCTGTTCGCCAAGACCCAAGCCGCGGCGCGCGCCGTCAATCAAAACTTCGCGCGCCGGCGCGTGGCCAAGCGCTACATCGCGCTCGTCGCCGGCGCACCCTCCGCCGAGCCCGGCGAGATCCGCCTGCCCCTCGCCGAGGGGCACCTGCGCACGGTGCCTGCGCACGACGGCAAGGAAGCCGTCACGCGCTACCGTGTGCTCGAGACGATCTCGCCGCGTGCGTCGCTGGTCGAGCTCGAACCTCTGACTGGACGGATGCACCAGCTTCGGGTGCATCTCGCGGCCATCGGCCACCCCGTGCTCGGGGACACCAAATACGGCGCCGTATCCGGCGGCTTTGCGCCGCGCCTGATGCTCCACGCCTCGCGCCTCGAGCTTCCCCACCCGCGCGACGGCAGGCCTTTCGAGCTCGCAAGCTCCCCGCCGGAGGATTTCGCGGCCGTGGTGGCCACGCTCCGCTAGTCCCTCCTTTCCGCGCTCGCTACGGAGTCGGAGTGCGGCTGCGGAGCCGGCGCTGCAACGCCTCGCGGCGCTCTTCGGGAGGCATGGCGCGCCAGCGCTCGCGCAGCGCTCTGCGCTCGTCGGGAGACATCTGCTGCCAGCGCTTCCAGTTCTCGAGCAGGCGCTCGCGCTCGGCCGGCGACAGCGACTGGAAACGGTGGAGGCGCTCGAGAATCCGCGCACGCCGCTCGGCGGGCAAGCTCTGGAAGCGGCGATAGGAGTCTTCGAGCTCTTGGCGGCGGGACTCCGGAAGCTCGTTCCAGCGCTCGAAATCCTGCAGCACGCGCGCTCTCTCGTCCGGCGGCATCTGCCGGAACCGTCGAAAGCTCTCGCGAGCCGCGCGCCGCTCTTCGGGCGTCATGCGCCTCCACATCTCGAAATTGCGCCGTACCCGCTCCCGTTGCTCGGGCGTCATTCGCTTCCAGCGCTCGAGCTGTCGCTCGGCGGTGGCGCGGTCCTCGGGGCTCAGCCGGTCGAGGCCCTCGATCTCCGGCCGATCGGCCGGCGTCTGCGCCTGCGCGCGTGCCGGCGAACCGGCGAGCAAAGCTCCCAGCAACATGGCGAGAATCGCCAGCCGGCGGCTCTTCACGTCAACGCCCCCTCGATTGCGGCTCGGGCCTCGATTCGTCGGAATCGGGGCCGAGATCGAGATCCTCGAGCGGCTCGCGCCCGCCCGGCGAAGCGCTCTCGCCACGAACCGAGCGTCGGTCGAACCCGGGGTCCGCGAGCAGATCGAGCTCGAGCAACATCTCGGCCGGCGCCGGGTCCGCCGGTGCGGCCCCGCGCTGCTCCGCCGCCTGCGCTCGGGAAGTGGCCGGCGTGAGCAGCGCCGCCGCCAGGACCCATCGACCGATCGACCGCTTCGACGCGCGCATTCATCATCCGCTACTCGCGCCGCTCGATGGCGAGAGCGCGTCGAGGTCCTGCACGACGTCGAGATCCTCGAGCAAGTCGAGGTTCTCGGCGACGGAGTAGTCGCGCAGCATGTCGAGATGGCCGCCGATGGCGACCTCCTGGAAGGGAAGCTCCTCGCCGCCCGGCGATTCCGGGACACTCGGGCGAAGCACCAGGAGGAGGCCGATCGCGGCGACTGCCGCGGTCGCCGCGATCGGGACGAGCCGCGGCACCCCCCAGCTCCAGCGAGGCGTGGAGCGAGCGGCGAGCTTGCGGCGGAGCTCCGCCCGGTAGCGGCGCCAATCTGGCTCGGGGGGAACGGGCCGCGCGGCGCGCAACGCCTCGAGGGCGCCTCGGATCTCCTCGAGGCTCTCGCGGCAAGTTGCGCATTCTCGCAAGTGCCGCGACACGCTCTCTTCCTCCTCCCCGCGAAGCTCGCCGCGCAGGTGCGGGAGGAGCTCGGTCTCGGGATGTCGCGTCACCTCATCCCTCCGCCAGGACCTTGCGCAACGCGCTCACCCCGCGATGGAGATGAACGCGTACCGTGGCTTCCGAACAGTCGAGCATGCCGGCGATCTCCTTCGTGGAGAGGTCTTCCTCGAGCTGCAGCGCCAGCGCCGCGCGCTGCTGCGGCGACAACCCACGAAGCGCTTGCCGTACCTTCGTCATCAGCTCACTCTTCGCGGCCCGCGCGGCAGGGTCGTCTTCGGGCGGCGCTGGCTGGCGCTCGAGCGCCTCGCTCGGCGCGGAGTCGATGTCGGTCGTAAGCCAGCGCCCGAGCCAGCTCCGGCGCCGGCGGCGGTGGTCGAGGCAGAGGTTGACGAGAATGCGGTGGAACCAGGTCGAAAACTTCGCGCGGCCGTCGAAGCTCGATGCGCGCTCGAACAAGCGCAGGAAGGCTTCCTGCGACAGGTCCTCGGCCTCGTCGGCGTCCCCGAGAATCGACCAGGCGAGGCGATAGGCGCGCGCCTGGTGACGCTCGACCAAGCGCTCGAATGCGTCTTCGTCGCGCTGCGACCCGACTCGTCGGCAGAGCGCTTCATCGGAGAGCTCCACGTCAGGTCGTCATCTTTCCATCGTCCCATGGTCGTCGACAACGGGAGGGATCTCTCCGCGAGGTCCCGCCCGTCTTCGCGCGGATCCGTAGCCGGCGCGTCGCGTCCCCTCACCGGCGGTCGTAGCGGTAGTCGCGCCAGTCGCCGGCGAGCTCCTGCCGGTCGCGGTGGACGTCGCGGTAGTCGCTCTGCAGATCCCGGCGCTCGACGCGGGCAGCGGCATAGTCGTTCCTTCTCAGGTCGGCGCGGAGCTCGCGCCGATCGCGGTACACGTCACGATAGTCGTTCCCGAGACTGACCCGGTCCGCGCGGAGCTCGCGGCGGTCGGCACGCAAATCCCGCCGGTCGGCACGGAGGTCGCGGTAGTCCCCTACGAGGTCGCGACGCTGGTCCCTCGCCGCCGTCCAATCGTGGTTGCGAACGTCTCGGCCGAGTTCGACGCGATCGCGATGGATGTCGCGCCAGTCGCGGCGGATCTCGCCCGCCTGCGCGCCGAGCGCGAGCGCCAAGACGAGCGCGCCGGACACCGTCAGCTTCTTCGAAATGTTCATCTCGCTTCCTCCTGCGGGGATCTCGATCCCTGCGAAGCGTTCGACGAAGGCCGCGGCCCGGCCGTTTACACGCCCACCGAAGCGGCGCTAAGTATTGAGGCCGGTTACGATTTCACGTTCTCCACGAGCCCGACGAATGATCCAGAACGCGGCATGAAGAGCGCGCACGGCGCCGACGGCTGCGCGCTTGCGTGGACCGAGACCGGGGCAGGCAAACCCGTGCTGCTGATCCACGGCTTCGCCTCCACGGCGCGGCGCAATTGGCAGGAGACGGGATGGATGGACGCGCTCGGTCGCGCCGGATACCGCGTGATCGCTTACGATCAGCGCGGGCACGGCGACAGCGAGAAGCGCTACGATCCCGAAGACTATGGTCCGCAACGCCTGATGGAAGACGCCGTCGCCGTGCTCGACGCCGCCGCGGTCGAGCGTGCGATCATCATGGGCTATTCGATGGGCGCGCGCGTCGCGCTCGAAGTGGCGCTGCGTCGCCCCGCCCGCGTCCGAGCCTCGGTCCTCGCCGGCATGGGCATCGAGTTCCGTGACTTCGGCGGCCCGCGCTACGACCGGGAGATCGTCGCGCGCGCGCTCGAGTCCGAGGACACGAGCGGTCTCCCACGAGGAGCGCTGTTCTACCGCCGCTTCGCCGACCAGATGCAGGCGGACCGCCGCGCCCTCGCGGCGTGCTGGCGCAGGCCGATCCGCGAGCTCGACGCGACGGACCTCGCCGCCGTGACGCTGCCCGTGTTGTTCACGGTCGGCGCCCGCGACGAGGTCGCGGGAGATCCCGAGCCGCTCGCCGCGGCCATGGGGAACGCCAAGGTGGTGCGGCTCGCCGGCAAGGACCACATGACCGCCGTCGGCGCCAAGCAGCACCGCGAGGCCGTGCTGGCCTTCTTCGCCGAGCTCGGCGATTGACACCGGGGTCGAGCGCGTTCGAGAACCGCGGTCATGACGAACCAACGCACCGCTACGCTGGTCACCGGCGCCCTCGGCGGCCTCGGTACCGCAATCGTCGATCGATTGCTCGACGACGGCGGCGACGTGATCGCCTGCGATCGCCGCGCCGAAGACCTACCCGCCTGGCTCGAGCGATTCGCCCCGAGCAGGCGCCCGCGCATCGAGTTCCATCCCGTCGACCTCACCAAGGAGTCGCAGGTCGACGACCTGAAGCGCGTGCTCGACGAGGAGCGCGTGCACGTGGATCGGCTGGTCAACAACGCCGGCATCCAGGGCGCCGCCGACGTCTGGAAGATGGACTCGAAGACGTGGGAGCGCGTGCTGCGAGTGAATCTCTTCGGCACGTTCTACATGACCCGCGCCTTCAGCGAGGCCATGGTCGAGCGCGGCTTCGGCCGCATCGTCAACTTCGCCTCCGTCTACGCGTATCACCCCGGACCCGGCCAGTCGCCGTACGCCGCCGCCAAGGCGGGCATCATCGGCTACACGCATTCGACGGCGCTGGATCTCGCCCCGCACGGCGTCACCGTCAACGTCATCGCCCCCGGCCTCATCTGGCACGAGCGACTGCGCGGCGTCGTCGCCGAGGAGATCCTCGCCAAGATGAAGTCACAGATCCCCGTGGGCCGCTCCGGACGGCCCGAGGAGATCGCCCACGCGGTGGCGTTCCTGCTCTCCGAGCAGGCGGCCTACATCACCGGACAGACGATCCACGTCAACGGCGGGCTCTATCTTCCCGGCTAGCGAGGCAGCAGGTGGACCGAGCGGCTCGCCAGCTCGAGGAGCGGCGTGTGATGCAAGCCGAGCCCGACCGCCGCTACCCCTAGGGACGCCATCAGGCACGCATCGTAGGCGCGTAGACGCGCCGGCGGCGCGACGTCGGCCCGTTCGAGCATTCGGCGTATCACCCTCCAGTACGCGACGAACCCCAAGCCGTAGTTGAGGAGCGCGACGGCCACGAAGCCGTCGGGCGCCGACGCGGCGGCCTGCAAGACCTGAAGCTTGGCGGGAAACCCGACCAGGCCGGGGACTCCCGCTAGCGACAGCAGGAACACGCCGAGCCCGATCCCGAGGGACCAGCCGCCACCGCGCAGCAAGCCCCGACAGGCCGCGAGGTCGTCGCTTCCCCGCGCTCGTTCGATGAGCGCCGCGACGTGGAACGCGCCGATCGCCGACAACCCCGAGGCCACCACGTAGAACAGAGCGGCCCGTAGGCCGGCGTCGGTCGCCGACGCCACGGCGAGCAGCGCGTACCCGACGTGCGCGGCCGCCGTGGCGACGAGCACGCGGCGCACGGAGCGCTCGCGGAGCGCGCCGAGGTTGCCGATGGTCATCGCCGCAGCCGCGCAGGCTCCGACGAGCCACGCCCAGTCGGGGCCGGGCTGCTCCGCCCAGCGCCCTCCCGCGGCGCGAGTCGACAACACCGGCAGGAGGATGCGCGTCGAGAACGCCAGGCCGACGGCGGCGAAACCCACGGCGACGAGCGCATCGAGCGCGAGAGACTCGCGATCCGCCCTCCCCCACCCCGCGACGAGCACGCGGCCCGGCAGCGCCAGCAGCATCGCGGCGACCGCGATCGTCAGCGGCACTCGAGCGACCGAACCGACGCCCGCCAGGCGGGCGTGCACGAGCTCGTAGTCGGCGGACTGCGCGAAGCCCGCCAGCCACGCCACGGCGCCCAGCATGGCCAGCGATGCACCCACGGCGGCGGCGCGCCGCGCGCTCGTCGGGGGATCGCTCGATTGGGCGAGCCACAGGGTCCACAGCCCGAGGCTCGCGAGCTCCACGGCCAGGTACGCCATCCACAAGTTCGCCGCCCCGGCCATGAGATCGAGACCCACTGCGGTCAGCAGGACGAGCGCGCACGACCATCCATGGTCACGGCTCGCCGGCGGCGGCGACTCGAGCGAGATCCACAGGCTCGCCACCGTCACGACGCCGACGACGATCGTGAAGAAGATCGCGAAGTCGTCGACGATCAGCGCGCGCTCGAAGATCCACACCTCGCCGGAACCCGCGAGCCGCGACGCGAGCAGGACCGAGACAGAGGCGCCGAGGATCGCCAGCTCGCCGAGCTCGCTGCGATCGAGACGCTGAAAGCAGGCGAGCAGAGCGACGACGCCGGCGCTCAGCAACAGAGCGAGCGCGGGCCCGAAGTACGCGAAGCTCTGCCAGCCGGCGATCTCCAACGCGCGGGGATCATAGCTGCCTCGGGGCCCACGGAGAACGCCCGCGCACCTAGCTTCCCGGCCCGCTGACGCCGGCGGATTCGAACGACGCCATCTCGGCGAGCACCCGCGCGGCGGCGTCCAGCAGCGGCAACGCCAGCACCGCGCCGGTGCCTTCGCCGAGCCGCAGGCCGAGATCGAGGATCGGCTCCAAGCCGAGAGCGCCGAGCGCGGCCGAGTGACCCGACTCCGCCGAGCGATGCCCGGCGAAGAGGTAGTCGAGGGCGAGCGGCGCGATCGCGACGGCCACCAACGCGGCGGCGCCGGCGATGAAGCCGTCGAGCACGACCGCCATGCGCTCCGCGGCGGCACCGAGGATCACCCCGACCAAGCCGGCGATCTCGAAGCCGCCGAGCCGCGCCAGCGCCTCGAGCGGGCGCTCCGGCGACGCCCGATTGACCGCCAGCGCCCGCTCGACGACGGCGATCTTGTGTGCGAAGGCGTCGTCGGCCACGCCGGTACCTCGGCCCGTCACCTCGGCCGGCGGTCGCGCGGTGAAGAGCGACGTCAACGCCGCCGCGGACGTGGTGTTGCCGATGCCCATGTCTCCGGTCGCGACGATCCGGCATCCCCGACTCGCGAGCTCCGCCACGATCGCCGCGCCGGTCGCGATCGCCCGCAGCGCGTCGTCGTCGCGCATCGCCGCTCCCTCGCTGATGTCCGCGGTGCCCGCGCCGAGCGCGCAGCGCCGCACCGAGGCGGGCCAAGCGTGGCTTCCGGCGACGCCCATGTCGACGATCTCGGTCGCGGCGTCCATCTGGCGCGACAGCACGTTGATCGCCGCTCCTCCCGCGGCGAAGTTGTGCACCATCTGCGCCGTCACCGCGGCGGGATAGGCGCTGACGCCCTGGCGCGTCACGCCGTGATCCGCGGCCATGACGACGACTGCACGAGGCGACGTCGTGAAGCTCGTCGTCCGGTAGATCGCGGCGAGCCGGACCGCGATGGATTCGAGCCGGCCGAGGCTGCCGAGCGGCTTGGTCTTCTGATCGAGAATGCGCTGCGCCGCCCTCCCGGCTTCCGCGCTCGGCGGCGCGATCCGCGAGGTGACGTCGAGGAGATTCTTCATGTCGTCCCCACTATTTGATGCGCAGCGCTCGGCCGGCGACCACGAGATGGGCTTCGTCGGCCGCCTCGACCACGCGTTGGTTCATGAAGCCCGCGGCGTCACGGAACGCACGTCCGAGCGGGCTTTCGGGCACGATGCCGAATCCCACCTCGTTGGTGACGACGACGACCGCGGCGCGCCGCGCCCGGAGAGCTCGCAGCAGCTCATCGACCGAGGGCACGGGATCGAAGCCCGGGTCGTCGTCCATGAGGTTCGCCAGCCAGAGCGTCAGGCAATCGACCAGCACCACGCCGCTTGCAAGGCGCCGCAGCGCCGGCGCGAGGCGACGCGGCGCTTCGACGGTCCGCCAGCCCCGCGGGCGGTCGGCGCGATGGCGCGCGATGCGCGCCGCCATCTCCTCGTCTCCCGCTTCGGCCGTGGCGATGAAGACCCGCGGCGGCCCGAGCCCGCCGGCGCGCTCGAGGGCGAAACGGCTCTTGCCGGAGCGAGCGCCGCCGGTCACCAGAACGAGCGGGCGCGACCGGAGCTTGCTCATCGGCTTGCCGACACCGCGAGGGTCAACGTCTCGGCGAGGAGCCCCGCGGCGCCGAGCACGTCGCCGGTGACGCCGCCGAACGCAGACGTGGCGAACCGCCGAAGCACCACGGCCGACAGGGCGACGACGAGCCAGGCCACGGCCGCCGCGCGTGCCGGCCGCGGGCACCACCACCACAAGCGACAGCACGGTGGCCACCGCGAGGTCGCGCCGCCCGACCTCGCGAACGAAGGCCGCGCCGAGCCCATCGGGTCGCGCGCTCGGCGCGCCCGCCCCGCTCGCCACCATCGCCCAGCGGCCGAGCACGGGAGCCGCCAGCAGCGCGCCGGTGCGGGCGGCGCCGCGAAGCGCGCCGAGCGCCGCCAGCTCGGCCGCGACGGCGAGCACCACCGACAGCACCGCGAACACGCCGACCGCGCCGTCGCGCATCACGCGCAGGCGCTCCTCGCGGCCGGCGACGCCGAGCGCGTCGAAGGTATCGGCGAGGCCGTCGTAGTGAATGGCGCCCGTGGCCCACGCCCAGGCCGTCAACACGAAGACGTCCCGGAGCGCGGCGGGAAAGCGGCGCCGCCAGACGATCGACGGCGAGCCCGACGCCGCCGAGCAGCAGGCCGACGAGCGGAAACGCCGCGGCGCCGAAACCGGCAGGCGCCGTGCGCGCCGGCAGCGGCAAGCGGGTGAGGAACCGCAGCGCCGCCAGGAGCTCGCCGGCAAGCCGACTCACGCGGGCGGGCGCTCCTTCGCGAGGCTGCCGAGCGGCAGCACGTTCAGCTTGCCCGTCAATTCGTTGCGGTGGACGTAGACGTCGGTCTCGTACACCTCGCGGATCGTGCGGTAGTCGATTACCGCGTCCGGCGCGCCGCAGGCGACCACTCGGCCGGCCTTCAAGAACGCGAGCCGCGTCAGATAGAGGGCCGCCAGATTGAGGTCGTGGAGCACGATCACCAGCGTGAGCGAGCGCTCCACGGAAAGCCGCGTGAGCAGCTCGAAGATCTCCACCACGTGGCGGATATCGAGAAACGTGGTCGGCTCGTCGAGCAGCAAGACCTCCGGCTCTTGCGCGAGCGCGCGGGCGATCACCACGCGCTGCTTCTCGCCCCCCGAGAGCTCGTGGAAGAAGCGCCCGGCGAGGTCGCCGACGCCGGTTTGCGCCATCGCTCGCGCCGCCGCGTCGAGATCGCGGTCGCCTTCGAAGCCGAAGCCGCCGAGGTGCGGCGCGCGACCCATGAGCACCACCTCCAGCACCGAGAAGGGAAAGTCGAGCGCCGTCTCTTGCGGCACGACGGCGACGCGGCGGGCGAGCGCGGAGGGCGAATACTCGACGAGATCCCGGCCCCCGAGCGAGATCCGGCCCTGACTCGGCCGCAACACGCGCGACAGCAGGCGGACGAGCGTCGACTTCCCGGAGCCGGTCGGGCCGAGCACGCCGAAGCGCTCGCCGCGGTAGATCTCGAGCGACACGTCGTGGAGCACCGGCCGCTCGCGATATCCGAAGCTCACGCCGTCGAGGCGCAGCATCGCCTCGGTCGTCACAGTCCCCGCCCTTCCTCCTGGCGGCGCAGCAGGAACACGAAGAACGGCCCGCCGCAAAGGGCGGTGAGCACGCCGACGGGGATCTCGGTCGGCGCCAGCAGCGTGCGCGCCGCGGCGTCGGCCCAGACGAGGAACACCGCGCCGCCGAGAAACGAAGCCGGGATCAGCAGCCGCTGGTCGGAGCCGACCACCAGCCGCAGGCAGTGCGGAACGATGAGGCCGACGAAGCCGATGACGCCGCTCACCGAGACGGCCGCGCCGACCAGCAGCGCGGAAGCAAGAAAGCCCGACCGTCGCACGTTCGCCACGTCGGCGCCGAGCTGCGCGGCGGTCTCTTCGCCGAGCGCCAGCAGGTTGAGGCTGCGGGCTTGCGCCCAGAGCACGACGGCCGCCGCCACCGACAGCGCGCCCACGGTCGCGACCAGCGAGTAGGGCCGCTGCGCCAAGCTCCCCGACAGCCAGACGAGCACGCCCTGGGCGCGCAGCGAATCGACGAGCGCCGTCACCAGCATGATCAGCGCCGCCGCGATCGTGTTGACGATCACGCCGACGAGCAGCAGCGAGTACGGGTTGAGTCGTCCGTGTATCGTGGAGAGCCTGACGATCACCGCGAGCGTCGCGATCGACGCCAGAAAGGCAGCGCCCGGGACGACGACCCAGGCGGGGCCGGCGACACCGAGCGCGAGCACGGCGATCGCTCCGACCGACGCGCCGCCGGAGATGCCGATCACGTCGGGGCTGGCGAGCGGATTGCGCAGCAGCGCCTGCAGCGCCGCGCCCGAGGCCGCCAGCCCGCCGCCGACGACGGCGCCGAGCAGCACCCGGGGCAAGCGGGTGCGAAACAGGATCACGAAGTCGGGATTGTCCGCGCGCGACAGATCGAGCGCTCGGCCGATGTCGACGTGCACGGCGCCGACCGTCGTCGCACCGACGATGGAGAGCGCTAGCATGACGGCCAGCATGGCGAGCACCATGCCGGCGCGCTGAGGGGTCAACCGAGCGTCGCGACGCATCAGGGCTGGCCGGCAGCGGCGGCGAATGCCTCCGGGTGAACCAACCGCGCGAGCTTCTCCAGTCCTTCGCCGACACGCGGCCCGGGCCGTAGCACTTCGTCGATGCGGATCGCATAGAGGCGCTTGGCTTTCACCGCGTCTAGGCCGAGGCCGTCGTAGAACGACAGATTGGCGCCGCTCTCGTCGCCCATGCTCGAATCGATGATCACCTCGGGCGCGCTCGAGACCAGAAACTCGACCGACAGCCGCGGCCAGCGTCCGAGCGCGGCGGCGACGTTGTGCGCGCCGGCGGCCGTGAGCAGCTCGTCGAGCAGGTTCTCGCCGCCCGCAGCGATCAACGGATTCTCGCCGACGATCAGCAGCGTGCGCCGCCGCGGCAACCCCGCCACCCGTCGGCGCACGGCGTCGACTTCGGCCGCGATGCGCGAGGCGAGCGATCGCCCCGCTTCCGAGCGCCCCGCCTCGTCGCCGATTCGCCGGATCGCGGCCTGCACGTCGGCCAGCGTCGGACCTTCCTCCACCACCACCACGTGGAGGCCGAGCGCGACGAGCGCTTCGACCGCCTCGCGATTGCCGGGGCTCGGCACCGCGATGACCACGTCGGGGCGGTGGGCCACCACGACCTCGACGTTCGGCTTCATGTAGGAGCCCACGCGGTCGATGCGTTTCGCTTCCGCGGGATAGTCGGAGAGATCCGAGACGCCGACGACGTCGGCGCCGGCGCCGACGGCGAACAGCGTCTCGGTCACCGACGGCGCGAGCGCGACGATGCGCCGAGCCTCCCCCGCGCGGCTGCGCCGCTCGCGAGGAACGCGGTGAGCATCATCGCGCACGCGCGTCCCTTCAAAACTCCGCCCCCAGGCCCGCCAGGAAGTTGAGCGGCCGCGAGCCGAAGCCCAGCACTTCCTCGTAGTCGCTGTCGAAGAGGTTCTCGATGCGGCCGAAGATCTTCAAGCGCCTGACGATCGTTCCCGGGAGTGGCCAGTAGTACGCGATGGCGAGGTCGGCTCTTTCATAGCCCGAATTGTTGCGGGCGGCGAAGTTTGCGGACGGGTCGAAGTCCTGGCGGTCGCCGATGACCAAGAGGCGCGTGTCGACGGTGAGCAGGTCGCCGCCCTGGAAGAGCGCGTGGCGCTCCACACTCATGTACACGGATCCGCTGTTCTTCGGCTTGCGCACCCGGCCGTCTATCGAAGCGTCGATGTTGAGATACGTGTATTCGCCGCCGAGGCGAATGCCCGGGATCAGCTCCGCGTCCAGTACCGCCTCGGCGCCGTCCACGGTCGATTGGCCGACGTTCTCGGCGAGGAAGAGTCCGCTCTCCTGCGGCACCCCCACGATCAAGTCGTTCACATGGCGATGGAAGTAGGTGGCGGAGACGAGCACTTGCTCGCCAACACAGTGGTTGATCGAAGCCGGCGTCGACCTCCCAGCTGTGCTCGGCGTCGAGATCGGGATTGCCGAACCCCGGAAAGAACAGCTGATTGAGCGACGGCGCTTTGAAGCCCTGCGCGTACGTCGCGCGCAGCCGCGTCTGCGTGGCGGCGAAGAGGTAGCTTACGCCCCCGGACGGGCTGACGGCGAGCCCGAAGCGCTGGTTGTCGTCGACGCGAACGCCGCCCGTCAGCACCAGGCGTCGATCGACGAGGAAGAGCTGGTGGAGGGTGTAGCCCGCGAGGTTGCCCACGCTATCGTCGAAGCTCGAGCTGAAATCGCCGAAGGTCGGATCGGTCGTCAGCGAGTCGGCGTCGCCGAACTGGTTCTCGTACTCCAAGCCGAACGTGCTCTCCGCCTTGCCGCGGAGCCAGGTGAGCGTGGCGTTGCCGTCGCCCCCCATCGTCCTCGAAAGGAACTCCGAGGTCGTCGAGCTGGTCTCCGCAACGTCTGCGGGGTCGTCGAAATGCTGGTCGTCGCGGGCATACGAGAACGCGAAGCTGTAGCGCAACGCCTCGAGCGGCGAATGCGCCCAGCTCGCGCGCACGACGTCGTAGCGATCCTCCTGCCGGGCGTTGGGATCGGGTGCCGCGAGGAAGTTGTTGCTGTCGACGTTGCCGAAATCGGACTTGCCGATGCGAAAGACCACCTGGGCGCTGCCGTTCTCGACGAGATCCGCATCGAGCCGTCCGTTCACCACCGTGTTCTCGTAGTCGTCGTTCTCCGACTTGAAGCCGTCGGTGTGGATGTGCGAGACGGCCGCGGAGTACGAGACGATCCCGGTCTGGCCCGCGAACTCGCCCACCTCGCGGTCGGTCGAGCCGTTGCCGCCCGCGGCCGAGATCGCTCCGTGCGGCGGACCCTCGCCGCGGCGCGTGAAGATCTGGATGACGCCGCCGACGGCTTCCGAGCCGTAGAGCGTGCCGCCCCAGCCGCGCAGCACCTCGATGCGGTCGATGTTCTCCGGCGTGAGCTGCGAGAAATCGTAGGCGCCGAGCGTGGTGCTGTTGACGCGCACGCCGTCGATCAGCACCAGCACCTGATCGGCATCGGCGCCGCGTATCTGCACCGCCGTCACCGACCCGCGCGAGCCGCTCTCGATGACGTTGACCCCCGGCACCTGGCGCAGCGCGTCGGCGACCGTGACCACCTGCTTCTGCTCGAGCTCCTTCCCCGTGACCACCGTGATCGACGGCGCCGTCTCGACGATGCGCTGCTCGGACCGCGTCGGGGACACCACGAGCGTGTCCATGTCCAGCTCCGTCACCGGCTTCTGCGCGCCGTCATCCGCTCGCGCCGACGCCGCGACCAAGGCGACGGCCGCCGCCACAGCCCAACTTGCCGATCTTCTTCATCGATCCCCCTCGGGCTCATGGCCGGAGCCACGGCGAACCGATCGGGGGAACGGCAGACGAAGCGATCCCTCGGCAAAACGATGAAGCGCTGAGATTTTGCGAGATCACCCTGCCACCTTCCCCTGCGGAAGGTTCGCCGGCTCGCTGACGCGTGGACGTCAACGGGCTTCCGGCAGCGCCGGTCAGGCAGGTCTCCTGGCTCGGGCATCAGCCGAGGCCGAGCGGCCTTCCCATCCTCGATGCGAGGACAGTGACCCTTGGTTTGCTCGCCTCGTCCGCCCTTACAGTTGCGGGGCAGCGCCGGATTCCCACCGGCTTCCCTTTTCCCGCTCCCGAGCCCCATCGGCTCGGGGACGGCGACCTGACCGCTATGTGGGCAGATGGTTTAGGGGGCCGCAAGGCAGGCTGTCAAGGAGGGGACGTTCCTACCTTTGTTACGTTTCTCCGAGTCACGGACTGCACCCATGGGCCCCGAGAAACGTAACAAAGGTAGGAACGTCCCCTCTCATTTCCCGCGCAGCAGCGAGCCGAACACGCCGCGGAGGATCTGCCGGCCGAGCTGGCTACCCGCGGCGCGCGCCGCGCTCTTCGCGACCACGTCGATCATCCCTTCGTGGCGCCCGCCGCGCGGTCCCGTCGTCCCGAAGAGCACGTCTCGAAGCACGCTTCCGCCACCGCCCGGCGCGCTCGCACCCGTACCGGCCGGCGCCGGCCCCGCCGTGGTCTGCGCTTCCGCCCGACCCTTGAGCTTCTCGTAGGCGGATTCTCGATCGACCGCCTGCTCGTAGTGGCCGCGGAGCGCCGAGCCGGCGATGATCGCAGCCCGCTCGTCGGCACCGATCGCCCCGATGTGGCCCCGCGGCGGACAGACCTTGGCGCGCTCGACCACGCCAGGCCGGCCCTTGTCGTCGAGCAGCGACACCAGCGCCTCTCCCACGCCGAGCTCGGTGATGGTCTGTTCGACGTCGAGAGCGGGATTCGGCCGCAGCGTCTGCGCCGCCGCGCGCACGGCCTTCTGATCGCGCGGCGTGAACGCGCGCAGCGCGTGCTGCACGCGGTTGCCGAGCTGGCTGAGCACCGCATCGGGGACGTCGAGCGGATTCTGCGTCACGAAGTATACGCCCGACACCCTTGGAGCGGATGAGCCGCACGGCCTGCTCTATCTTCTCCTGTAGGGCCTGCGGCGCGTCCTTGAACAGCAGGTGCGCCTCGTCGAAGAACACCACGAGCTTCGGCTTGTCGCGATCGCCGACCTCCGGCAGCCGCTCGAAGAGCTCGGCGAGCAGCCAGATGAGCACCGTCGCGTACATCATCGGCCGCTGGTAGAGCTCGTCGGCGGCGAGCAAGTTGACGACGCCCTTCCCCGACGCGTCGGTCTGCATGAGGTCGTCGATGTCGAGCGCCGGCTCGCCGAAGAGCTTCTCGCCGCCTTGCTGCTCGAGCGACAGGAACCCGCGCTGGATCGCGCCGATCGACGCCACCGAGATGTTGCCGTAGGCGGTGGTGAGCGCCTTGGCGTTGTCGCCGACGAACTGCACCATGGCGCGGAGATCCTTGAGATCGAGCAGCAAGAGCCCGTTGTCGTCCGCGACCTTGAAGACAAGCGTCAAGCACCGCCGACTGCGTGTCGTTCAGGTTGAGCAGGCGAGCAAGCAGCAGCGGCCCCATGTCGGAGATCGTCGTCCTCACGGGATGGCCGCTCTTGCCGAACACGTCCCAGAAGACCGCCGGCGAGGCCGAGGGTGCGTAGCCCTCGATCCCGAGCTGCTTGGCGCGCTCGGCGACCTTCGGATCGTCGCCTCCAGGCTTTGGCGATGCCCGAAAGATCGCCCTTGACGTCGGGAGCGAACACCGGCACCCCGATCCGCGAGAAGCCCTCGGCCAGCACCTGCAGCGACACCGTCTTGCCGGTTCCCGTCGCGCCCGCGACCAGCCCGTGGCGATTCGCCATCTGCGGCAACAGGCAGAGATCGTGCTCGGCCTTGGCAACCAGGATCGGATCGGCCATCGCTTCGCCTCCTCGGGCGTCATCGCCGCTATCACAGCGCGCAACGGCGACCCACTATCTATCTCATGCTCTGCGTCAGGGGACGGATTCCCCACCGTAGTCGCACTAGAACTCCGCGTAGCCCGGCACGCGCGGGAATGGCACCACGTCGCGGATGTTCTGCATGCCGGTGATGAACTGCACGGCGCGCTCGAAGCCGAGCCCGAAGCCCGCGTGCGGCACCGAGCCGTGGCGGCGCAGATCGAGATACCACCAGTAGTCGGCCACCCGCAGCCCGCACTCGACGAGCCGCCGCTCGAGAACGTCGGCCCGGTCCTCGCGCTGCGAGCCGCCGATGATCTCGCCGATGCGCGGCACCAGCACGTCCATCGCACGCACGGTACGGTCGTCGTCGTTGACGTACATGTAGAAGGCCTTGATCGCTTTCGGGTAGTCGGTGACCACCACCGGCCGCTTGACGTGCTCCTCGGTGAGGAAGCGCTCGTGCTCGCTCTGCAGGTCCTTGCCCCACTCCACCGGGAACTCGAACGCTTTGCCGCTCCGCGCGAGGATGTCGACGGCCTCGGCGTAGGTGAGGTGCGCGAACGGCGACGCGACGATGTGCTCGAGCGTCTCGACGGCGGACTTGTCGATGCGCTCGGCGAAAAACTTCATGTCGTCCTCGCACTCGTCGAGCACGGCGCGGAACAGGTGCTTCAGGAACGCCTCGGCGAGCTCCATGTTGCCCGCGAGGTCGCAGAACGCCATCTCGGGCTCCACCATCCAGAACTCGGCGAGGTGGCGGCTGGTGTTGGAGTTCTCGGCGCGGAACGTCGGCCCGAACGTGTACACGTTGCCGAGCGCGAGCGCGGCGATCTCGGCCTCGAGCTGCCCGGACACCGTGAGGCGCGCCTCGCGGCCGAAGAAGTCGCGCGTGAAGTCGACGGCGCCGGCGCCGTCGCGCGGCGGCGAGGCGGCATCGAGCGTCGAGACGCGAAACATCTCGCCCGCTCCTTCGCAGTCCGAGGCGGTGATGATCGGCGCGTTGAGCTCGACGAAGCCGCGGCCCTCGAAGAAGCCGCGAATCGCCCGCGCGGCCGCGTCGCGCACGCGCAGCACGGCCCCGAACGTGTTGGTGCGCGTGCGCAGGTGCGCGATGGTGCGCAGGAACTCGAACGAATGCCGCTTCTTCTGCAGCGGGTAGTCGGAGCCGACGTCGCCCACCAACGCGACGCGCGCGGCGCGGATCTCGAAGCGCTGTTCCTTGCCGGGCGAATCCACGAGCTCACCCTCGACCACCACCGCGCTCCCCGCCTGCAAGTGCCGCACCTCGGTCTCGTAGTTCGCGAGCGCGGGCTCCGCGATCGCCTGGATGCCGGCGAAGCACGAGCCGTCGGAGATCTCCAGGAACGAGATGCCCTTGGCGTGCCGTGCGGTTTTCAGCCACCCGCGAACCGTGACGCTGCCGCCCGCTTTCGGTCGGGCGAGCACCGCCTTGACGCGCTCTTCGGGTGGCAGCGGGCCCATGTCGCGGACCCAAGCATGCCGAAGGGCGGCGGATTTGCAACGTCGCGCGACGGCCCGACTCGGCCCGTCGGGGTTTCGTGGAGCTCGTCTCCGCCGCTAAGCTACGGAATCGAGCGCCGTCATTCGAATCCGAGGAGGTGCAATGCCGAGGTGCCCGAGCTGCGGTTTCGACGTCTCTCCCGCGCTGCGTAGCTGCGGCGTCTGCCACGCCGATCTCGGCTCCGCGGCCCGGAAGTCGGGGTTTTCCCTTCGCTCGCTGCTCGGCTCGCTTCTCGAGAAGCTCCGTAGCGGCGAGAAGCACACGATCGCGACCGAGCACCACGGCGAGCTCACGGCGCGGCGGTGGACCCCCGACAAGCAGATGCTCTGGGAGGGCGCGATCGCGCGCCCGGGACGAAGCACGCCGCTCAAGATCGCCCTCTGGGGCGGCCGCACCGGGCCGGCGGCGAAGGAAATCGCCTTCCTCGATCGATTGCTGAGCGACCTCGGGCGGCTGGAAGAGCTCGCGCAGAAGGCGCTCGCCGACTCTCCCGAGCGCGACAAGTGGCCCGAATCGGCACGTGGCGCTACGTTCACTCTCGACGGGCTTCAGGCCGACGAAGACGACGAAGGGATCTTCGTGCTGATCTTCACGTCCCCGCAAGACCCCGAGTCCGAGTACTTCGTCGACTTCTCCGGCGGGACCGTCGAGGGCGTTTCTCGATACTAGACGACCCTGACTAGGGACCGTACGGCGTGCCGTCCTTGTGGACGAAGCGCCACTTGCCATCCACGAGCCGAGCCTCCAGATCGTCGTCGGGATACGTCCCCTCGTCCCCGGGCGTTCGGTCGCCGATCTCGAGGTAGACGACCTCCTCCGCGGTCTCGTTGATCAGGTGATGACCGTTCCCCGTCCCCGCCTTGAAGCCCGCGCACACGCCCGGCGAGAGTTGCGTGCGACCATCGTCGGTGCGGAGCGTGGGGCGGCCCTGCAAGACGTAGATGAACTCGTCCTGCTTCGAGTGCGCGTGGCGAAGGGACGACACCGAGCCCGGAGCGAGACGAGTCAGGTTGACGCCGAAGTTCGTGAGACCGAACAGGTCGCCGAGCGGCCGCTTCTCTCGGCCCGCCATTCGCGAGGCGAAGGGTTGCGGGTAGTTCGAAGGCCGCGTGCGTGGCGGAGCACTGGCGGCGTCGATGGCGACGGGGCTTTTCGGTTCGGGCATCGAAACCTCCTCGGCTCGGAGAGGCGAGGATACCGGGGAGCCGTCGGATACGATATCCCTGGACGTCCGCGATGACCCTCCTCCTCTGGCTACTCGCCATCGTTCTGGTGATCGTCGGGCTGGCGGGGGTCGTGCTGCCGGGACTGCCCGGGCACCTGCTGATCCTCGCCGGGCTCGTGCTCGCGGCGTGGGCCGACGGATTCGCGCGGGTCGGGATGCCGACGCTTGCAGTCATCGGCGCGCTCGCGCTGGCGAGCTACGTGATCGACTTCCTCGCGACCGTGCTGGGCGCCCGCCACATCGGCGCCAGCACTCGCGCGATGACCGGTGCCGCCCTCGGCACGCTGCTCGGCGTGTTCATGGGTCTACCCGGAATGATCGTCGGACCTTTTCTCGGCGCCGTGCTCGGCGAGCTCACCGTTCGCGGAGACCTGCTCCAGGCAGGCAAGGCGGGCGTGGCCGCGTGGATCGGCTTCGCCGTCGGTACGGCGGTCAAGGTCGCCACCGCCTTCGTGATGATCGCCGTCTTCCTGGCCGCGATCGCACTCTGATCCGCGCGGCGTGCGGACCGCGGCTCGCCGCCCTCGAGCCCGCTACGCCCAGGCCGCGTCGAGCGCATAGAGATCCTCCGGGTACTCGCGGAACTCGGCGAGCCGGCCGTCCTCGATGCGGTAGATGTGCGCCGTGCGATAGATGTGGGCTCGGCCCTTCCGTTGGAACTCGTGCTCGGCCAGGACGAGGCCGCGACGATCGTTGGCGACCACGTCGAGGACGGTCTCACGGAACGTGCCGCCGCAGAGCTCCATGAGTCGACCGATGAAGGATTTGAATTGTGCGCGCGTGTGAGTGCCCGACATCGGCGTGCGGCCCGGCACGTGAAAGACGATGGTGTCCGTGCAGTGCTGCAGGTACCCGTCGAGATCCCCGCGGGAAAATGCGGCGTAGGCGTTGCGCAGAACGTCTTCGTTGCGGTGTGACATCGAGGCCTCCTTGGCACGTTTGCAAATGGATCTTTGCCGCCATGTTCGATAGAAAATCGCCCGGCGACAAGCCAGAGGAGGCAGGAGCGGAACATGGCTCGATTTCGGAGCGCGTTGCCTCAGCTCGGCGGCGGGCTCTTCCTCACCGACGGTGGCATCGAGACGACGCTCATCTTCCTCGAAGGGCTCGAGCTGCCGGATTTCGCCGCCTTCCATCTACTCAGGCGCCCCGAGGGCGTAGCCGCTCTGCGCAAGTATTTCCGCACCTATGCCGCGCTGGCGGAGCGCTTCGGCGCGGGTCTGATCCTCGAGAGCGCCACCTGGCGCGCGAGCACGGATTGGGGGGCGCGGCTCGGCTATTCGCAGCACGCCCTGGCGGAGGCGAACCGCCAGGCGATCCGCCTGCTCGAAGAGATCCGCGACGAACGGAGGACCGACTCGAAGGAAGTCGTCATCAGCGGCTGCATCGGCCCGCGCGGAGACGGATACGTGCCGGCGCAGGCGATGTCCGCAGACGAGGCGCAAGCGTACCACCGCCGGCAGGTCGAAACGTTCGCGGCCACCGCCGCCGACATGGTGACGGCGATCACCATGAACTACGCGGAGGAGGCCGTCGGAATCGCCAGAGCGGCCGAAGCGGCCGGCATGCCGGTCGCGCTGTCGTTCACGGTGGAGACCGATGGCCGGCTCCCGACCGGCCAGGCGCTTGGCCAGGCGATCGAGCAGGTCGATGCCGCGACCGCCGGCTATCCGTCCTACTACATGATCAATTGCGCGCACCCCACGCACTTCGAGGGCGTCCTCGCCGCCGCCGAACCGTGGACGCAGAGGATCCGGGGACTGCGCGCCAATGCCTCGTGCAAGAGCCACGCCGAGCTGAACGATTCCGCCGAGCTCGACGTCGGCGATCCGGACGAGCTCGGCGAGCAGCACGCCGCGCTCAAGCGGCGCCTGCCGCAGCTCTGCGTGATGGGCGGCTGCTGCGGCACCGACCACCGTCACGTCGAGCGCATCGCCGCGGCGTGCTCACCGCTGTTTCGCTAGCCCCTCCACGAGATCAGGGCCCGAGCCTCGTCACGTCTGTACGGAGTACAGCGCCCACTCGCCGGGCACACCCTTGAGCGCACGCTCCGCGCTCCACGAACCGAATGCCGGACCCGGCGACGAGATCCGTCTCGCCCTTTCGCGTACTGAGTCTCCGGCGTCTCCATCGCATGCGAGAGCCGCTAGAGCTTTCCCTGCTCGAGCAGCTCGATGGGATCGAGCAGATCGACCGTGCCGAGGTAGCCGCCGCCGACCGCGATCGCGTCGTGCGCCGCGTAGCCGAGCAGCTCCTGCGAGCGCCGCGGCAGGGTGCGAGCGACGGCCGGCGGCGTGCTCAGGTAGTTGTTGTCCTCGGTGCGGAGCCAGCCGACCACGAAGCTCATGTGCATGCCGCGGCGCCAGCGGTCCGCCGTGCTGTTCCGTCCGCCGGCGTGGATCGTCGAGCCCAGGTAGACGACGGCCGAGCCGGCCGGCATTTCGGCGCAGGCGAACTCGTCGCGCTTGGGGCTCCGGTCGCGCTCCCAGCGGTGGCTCCCCGGAACCACGACCGTCGCACCGATCTCCGCGCTGAAGTCGACCAGGGCGATCACCGAGGCGAGCTCCACCTCCGGATGCGGCTGCGGCAGATGGACCCAGACCGCCTCGTCGCGATGCAACATCTGCTGGTCGGCTCCGGGCCCTCGATCCATCACCTGCGCCACGTTCAACTGATAGGACGAGCAATTCGGCCCCAGGACCGCGTCGCAGATGCGAGGCGTAGAAGGGATGACAGAGGATCTCTTCGGCGAAGACGCGTGAATGCGCCGCCATTCCCGTGATCTGCCGCACGCGGTCTCCGTAGAAATGGTCGATCGCCGGATTCAGATAGCGGCGGTCGGGGCTCACTCTGCTCGAGCAGCGGATCGAGCTCGGCGTTGAAGCGCGCGAGCAGGTCGGGCGAGATCACTCCCTCGACGATCGCGGCGCCGTGCTCTTGGAGGCCGTTCACGATTTGCTCCGTCGGCGCGGTCGCGGGTAGCCTCGGGATGTAGGCGCTCATCGGGTTCCCTCCGCGGAGATTGCGGGACTCACGCCATGCTCTCGCATGTCACGAGTCGCAGCGTTCACGAAGAAGAAGGACGTTCACGAGGCGAGTCTTCTGGCAACGCTCCGGGTCAGCTCCGGGATCCGAAGGCCGTGGGGGCACGCGCGTGCACACGCCTGCGTCGCGCACGAAAGGCAGGCTGCCGCGGGCTCGCCGATCCGCGAATACTCCTCGCGCGCCAGGAGCGCGTCTCCGTAGTCCTCGGCGTACATGCGCACCCGGAGCACGTCCGCGATCGACACGCCCGCCGGGCACGATGACTCACACGCGTCGCAGCCGAACCGGCAGGTGGTCGACGAGTTGATCGCCACGTAGCGCGCCAGGAGCGCGAGCTCCGCCGCCGCGACGGTCTTCGACCCCGAAGCACCGAGGTACTCGTCGACCTGTGCCTCGCTCGTCATCGAGACGATCAGCGCGTCCACATCGGAGTTGGAGAGCACCCAGCGGAAGGCCGATTGCGCGAACGTGCCGCCCGGCTTCTCGTACCGACGCATGTCGTTCAACCGGGCACCCATGAGCGTCTTCATGGCGACGACGCCGACGCCGGCGGCCTTCGCCTTGCGAACCACGCGCGGCAGGTCGGTCTGGACGGCAATCCAGTCGAAGCCGCCGAGCAGCTTCTGGTAGAAGGCGGGATCCTGCCCGAAGTTGTAGGCGACCAGCACGACGTCGACGAGCTTGTGGTCGATGGCGTAGTCCAGGCACTCGATGAGCTTCCCCGCGTGCCCCGACATGCCCGCGAAACGGATCTTGCCCTGCTGCTTCGCCTCCGCGACGAACTCCGGCCACTCCGGATTGCTGAGGCGCGCCACGTCGTTCACCGCGTGGTTGAAGTAGACGTCGACGTGATCCGTCTGAAGCCGGCGCAGGCTGCCTTCGAGCGCGCGCATCATTTCGGCGCGCGAGGTCGTGCCCGTGGTCTCGGTCTTCGAAGTCAGATAGACCCGGTCACGCTTCCCTTTGAGCGCGTTGCCGATCGTGGTCTCGGACGCCCCGCCGGTATAGGTTTCGGCGGTATCGAAGTAGTTGATGCCGCGGTCGAACGCGTGGCGAACGAGATCCTCGTCCGTCGCGCAGGCGGCTCGCGCCGAAGGAGACGTCGGAGATCTTCATCCCGGTCTTGCCGAGCTCGCGGAAGCCGCGCACGCCTGGCGCCTCCGCGTCCGGGACCGCGGCGCGCGCGAGCGGAGCGAAACCGAGCCCGGCAATCGACGCAGCTCCGCAAGCGAGAAAATCGCGGCGACTGAGGTCCCGCATCAAGACGACCCTACCACGGCTCGCCGTCCCGGACGAGACGTCAACGAGCTCGCGCTCACCACCTCTCGGCGCCGAAGCGTCCCGTGAAATCTAGTCGCTCGGATCGCAGCAGACGAAGTAGACGAATTCGCCGATGACCCATGCCACGAGGATCACATGGGCGCCGACCGCGAGCCGCCCGAAGAGGCGTCGATCGTCCTTCCAGCCGAGCACGGCCGCCGCCGTGACGTTGGCCACCCAAGCCAACAGGAGCGTGGCGAACAGCGAATTGCTCCAACGAGGCAGCCAGCCGGCGAGAAACCCGAGCAACAGTGTCCCGGCTCCAGCCTCGATCGACGTGGCCAAGCACTTCCGGGGACCCTGGAGAGGCTTCGGTCCCGAGCGAATCGCGGCAGCCAGACCGGCCCCTGCGATCACCGCGATCACGAGAAGGAGAATGGCGCTGACGCGAATGCCGCGGACGGTCATCGATCTGGTCGAGCCCTCGCACGAGCGGTCGGCCGGTGCCGTTCCCGCCGCACCTCGCCCTCATTGGCGGACGACGTTGTGAATACGCTCTTCTGCGCGCAAAATCTCGTCGAGCAGTTGCGCTACCTGTGAAAGCTCTTGAGCTGGCGGGGAACGAAACCAGGCCCGGAACCCGTTGAGCGGCTTCTCGTACGCGACCCCTGCTCGCCATTCCGCGGGCGTTCGTCCGATCGACTCGTCCATGATCCCGATCGAGAGAGTGAACCGATGGCCCTGGAACGGCGCGATCATGACCCAGCCCCAGTCCTCTTGAATGGGCTCGGAAGCATCCACGCCGCGCGCCTGGAGACGCTCTCGCAGCCAAGCGGCGAAGTCCTCGCCGAAGCAGCGCGGGTTGATGAAATGTGGACCGGGTGTCGTCGCCTCGAAGAGATCGGTTTCCAGGGTGAACGCGTGCTCGATCATTTGGCGCGGCTGCTCGCGAACGTGAGCCGGTTCCCGAACGGGTCCTTCACCGACATCTCCTTCCCCCAAGGCCGCTCGTCGAGCCCCGGCCGAGCGTACTTGTAGCTCTTCCCCGCGAGCTCCGCGTGCAGAGCCTCTAGGTTACTCGTTTCGACCCTGATCGCGGCACCCGGCGTCGGACACGCTACGGACGGCCCGGATATAACGCATTCGGCAACCACCATTCTTCGAGGACCTGCATCGCGAGATCTTGATGCGGACTCGGGAGGTGTCCGATCGGGCGGCCGCAGGGATGACAGCAGAGCGTCGACGACCATGTGACGATCGCTTCCCACATGGTGAAGCCCGTAGGCAACGAGACGCGGAAGATAGTGCCTCCAGGACGCCGCATCTAGATAGGCCACGCCCCAGAACGCATACCGCTCGAGATATGCGTCCGTGGGCTCATCGACTACGGGATCGTAAGGTATGGGCTCCGCGTACCCGTCGATCGCGTTGCCGCTGCGGAGCGTCGTCGATGGAATCATCTCGGTATCGGAGGCGAAGACTTCGAAGGCTCGCCGCAGAAGCAGCTCGCTCGTCCCCATGATCCTTCCTACACGCCCTCGTTGGCTCTCGTTCCTACCGGGGGCGAAGCAGCGGACGTTCAGCCCAACCGCTCACCCGAGGTCGCATAGAGCGCCAGTTCGGTATGGAGTCGGAAGCCCTCCTCCTGTGCATGCTGTCGGATCTGCTCCAACCCGGCAGAGTATTCGCGGGCGGATAAGACGGCGAGCTGAGAGGTGAATGTGTGCTCCAGAACTCCGTCACGAACCGCCTCGTCGAACGACGCCGATAGCTCCAGACGGTCAGCTACCTTCACGCTGATGTTTTGGAACCCGGCGGATTGAAGCCAGCGCACGCGTTGCGACTTCGAGGCGAAGCGCTCGCGGTCGATTGCGAGACTCCGAGGAAAGAACTCGTAGACATACCAGCGGCCACCGCCCTCATGGGGATCGAGTCCGATGGATAGAAACTTGCCAGCGGGCCGAAGTACCCGGAACGCCTCTCGCAACGCAGTGATCGGTGACACGAAATGATGCAACGAGTTGATGCAGACTACGAGATCGAACGAGCCATTCGGCCACGGAAGAGACTCGGCAGCACCCTGGCGAAGGTCGGCGCTGACCTTAGTGCGTGCGAGTTCCAGCATGTTCTCCGAGGAATCAATGCCAGCGACATCGCACCCGATCGAGGCGACTTCAGCAAGCCATTCGCCGGTGCCGCAGCCGACTTCGAGCACGCGTGATTGCGGCATCGAGGTGGCGATTTCGCGGAGAGTCGCGCGAATTCCTGGATACGCGTGCAACTCGTATCGCCGGTTGTAGCAGCTCGCGATTTGGTCGTAGTCGACCTTGGTCATCGGGTCAGCCGGAGGTTAGCGAGACAGCGCTTGAGCTGCCGGCGCCCACGACGCACGGCCGAAGCGCGCTGATCGCGCGCCGGTCTGCTCCAAGCGCCGGTTCGCCGGCTGTTGCGAGTGTAGCACCAAAATGCTACCGAGAAGCATGGTGAAGGAGCTTACACTCCGCCGGGCTGGCGGGTCCATCGGCGCCACATTACCGAAGGACATGGCCGACCGACTTCATCTCGCACCGGGAGATCGAGTGTTGGCGGTCGAAAGCGACAACGGGATCCTGCTCACACCCTACGACCCTAACGTCGAGCGAGCGCTCATCATCGCTCGCCGCGCCTCTAAGAAGTATCGCAACGCGCTTCGGGAATTGGCGAAGTAGGCGATGCCGCGACGGCGGCGCGAGCCTGTATGGGTCGACCGCCTCGTTCTCGATGCTGTCCATCTGGATCAGCTGCGAGAACACGGAGGGCTACCTGGTACGCGCGATGAGAATGCGCTCGAATCTGCCGTCGCGCGTGCCAAGCAGCGTTGGCGCTACGAGCCGCAGAGTGATCTGGCGACGCTCGCAGCAGCCTACGGCTGGGGCCTCGCAACGAGCCACCCTTACCGTGACGGGAACAAGCGCATCGCGTTTCTCGCGATGGCGATCTTTGTCGAGCTGAACGCATACAGGCTCGAAGCTCCCGAAACGGACGTCGTGCAGGTAATGTTGGGCGTCGCGGGGAACCAGGTCGCTGAGCGGGAGCTGGCCACGTGGATTCGAAATCACCTGGTTCCCGTGACGCGGCGAAGACTCTGAGCTGGCTAACGGATCGGGCTTCTGCTGCAACGAACAGCACTGACCGCTACCGCTGAAGCACAGAAGGTTGACGCCAAAACGCTACCGGATTCAATTGAACCGAGCTGTTCATTGTCAGCTGCAAGCCCTTGCTAGCCGGCGGCCACTCAGCAGGGTACCGCCTCCAGAATGCTCGAGGGCGTGTGCGTTGGAACGACTCTCGTCAGCCTAAAGCCCGTCGCACGGAGGAGCTCGCGATACTCTTCCTCGCTCCGTTCCTGGCCTCCGAAACAGACGAGCATCTCGAGGTCGAGCAGCTTCCCAAAAAACGGCGCGTTTCCGGGTGGAATGACCATCTCTACGAGGAGGAGCTTGGCGGAGGACGGCATCGCCGCACGACACGTCGCCAAGATCCTGCGGCAATGATCCGCGTCCCAGTCGTGGATGATCGACGCCATGATGTAACGGCGGAATCTCTTCCGGCATGTTTCTCCCAACCACTTGTTAGCCGGCGGCACTCTTGGTATGAGTATTCATCATACCGGAGAGAATGCCATGGGTGCCGCGAAAGTTGGCGATCACCACGATGAACGCCTCCTCGAACGGCTCGACCAGCGAGTGGCGAACAAGAGGTTCCCGAACCGTGCCGAGCCATCCAAGATGCTGTGCGAGAAAAGCGGAACGCCTCGATCGCGGTAGGCTCGCTCGGGAGTGCGCGAAGCGGAATCCCAAGGTAGAGCAGAAGCTGGCTGACGAGGGGTTGGCGGGGGACCTTCCGAGTGACCCGAATTCTGAGAGGCGACGTCGTCTGGGCGGACCTCAGCCCGACCCGAGGACACGAGCAAACCGGCCATCGGCCGGTCGGTCGTAATCAGCGCCGATGTATTCAACGCACGCTCGGGTACGGTGATCGCGATGGCGCTCACGAGTCGCGCCGCCGCGAGCCGGCTTCCCTCTCACACTGGAAGTGAAGTCGGTCAGTCGGGGGAAGCCATCTGCAGTCAAGATCAGCCAAATCCGCACTCTCGAAGTGCAGTGCCTCGGGAAGAAACTTGCCAGCCTGGCTCCCGAGGAACTCGATCGACTCATCGAAGGTCTCTACGAGATCATCGCCAGCTAACGACTCGGCGGTTCAGGCGCGATTTCGTAGAACCGACGCTTGTCCGCAGCCGAGCCGCGCCCAGCACCCTCGGCGATGTTCAACACGACGCCGAGCGAAGCCCGCTCGAGCTGATCGCGCAAGCACTCCAAACCCACGCGAGGGCAATAGCGCACAGCAGATCGTGTGCAGCTCGAGGGCGACCCGATAGACCTCGAGCCGTTCATGGTCGAGGACGAAGGGAATCGAATCGTTCAACGTCATCGGAGACTCCTTTGGTTGCGCCGGCTGTCGCCGGACTCTCAACCAAAGGGGAGGCCGGTGACAGCCGGCGCAAAGGAGCCGAGGCGTCCCACGTGAACGGTCCTCTCTCCTCCGTGAACGCTGCGAGACTCGTGACATGCGAAAGCATGGCGCGAGTCTCGCAATCCCCCGGGAAGCAAACTCACCAACTCTGATAGAGATGCCACCACCCCCCATACAAATGCGCAAACGAATCCTCCCCGCGATGCACCGGCGCTCCCGCAGGCGAGTAGATGATCCCGCAAGTATCCACCAACCCGCACTCCGTCGTGATGAACCGCAGCTCCGAATCCACGCGCTGAAACTCGCGCACCCAAAACAACCCGACCCGCTGCGGCCGATTTCGCAAGTCATCCGCAGGAATCCCCTCGAGATCCGCCACGCTCCTCAGCAAAACGCGCGAGCTCGACCAAACCCGCGCCCGCAAGAGTACGAACGTATTCCCCACGACGACCGCGGCCACGACCATCGCGGGAATCACCGCCCATGCCAGAGCGTGGGCGAAGAGGATCCCGGGATTTCTCCTCCCTACGACCGCCGCGACCACGAACCGCAACAGCCACCACCCGAGCAGCACAAGCCCGATCCCCGCGAGAACCATCCATCGCGGGAACGGCACCCCGGCGTCACTCTCTGCGAAAGCCATCGCGACGAACCAGGCGATTGCCAGCACGGCCGCCACACGCGGCGGACCATCGAGCCGCCCGCGCAAAGGACGCTCAGTCTCCACGCTTCGGAGCCGGCTTGCGCGGCAAGTGATAACACTGCTTCGCGCAGCTCGGCCCCACCTCCGTCGTCGCGCACGAAGCCTTCGCCTGCTGGAAGACGAGGTCGCCGAACGCACCGGCCTCGCCGAAGACGATTCGTTCCCGCTCGACGTCGAAGATCAGATCGAGAAATTGAACGCGGCCGAGCGCCAGCCGGAAGTAGAGAAGCTTGCCGTTCACCCAATGGTCGTCGATCGCGTTGAACACGTCGCCCGCGACCAGCCGCACGAGGTACGGGCGCTCGGCGAACACGAGAAGCTCGACCCGCGACGCTCCGCTAGCAGGACCGCTCGGAGTAAAGCCTAGATGATATGCGTACGCTCCGTTCGGCGAGACCACCATCGGCTCGGGCAGCGCCTGTGACACGTGATCGATCTGCAGCCGCTCCTCGGCCCGCTTCACGCCGCCCGTCGCGCCCTCCCCCTCGGAATAGTAGTCGCGCGGCCCCTCCCAGCACTCGGGCGGCGGCGAGCCAGGTGCACTCTCCGCAAGAACGACGCTCGGGAGGAGCAACGACGCCAAGGCCACAAACCACAGGGGCGCACTGCATCTCATGCCCCAAAGTCTAATCGATTAGACTCGGCGCGCTGAAACCCTCGCCGCCCGTTCAGCGCTTGGCGAGCGGCGCGAAGAACTCGAGCGCCTTCTCGATCACGAACTCGGGCTTCTCCTCCGGGATGAAATGCCCACACTCCTCCACCATGCCGCCGGTGACGTTTTCGGCCACGGCCTTCCAGTGCGGCACGATGTCGCGGAGCAGCGCCGCCCCGCCCCAGGCGATCACGGGGATCGTCGAGCTTCTGTGTCGCGTTCTTCAGATTCACCGTGTCCTCGCGGAGCCCCGTCGCGTAGTACTGAAAGCCCGCGCGGATCGACCCCGGATTGGAGTTGACGCGCACGTACTCGGCGATGTCCTCGGGCGAAAAGATCGCCGGGCTGTAGTTGTACTCGGTCGTCGTCAGATAGTGCGAGATGAAGCCCGCAACGTCCTTGCTCACCAGCTTCGCTGCGAAGTCCGAGTTGCCGCCGTGGAAGAACACGTGATGAAGCCGGATCGCCACCTCGAGCGGAATCGGCTCGCCCGCGCGCGCCAGGCCGGGGATCATGTCGAGGATGAACAGCCGATCGACCAGCTCGCGGTTGTCGTAGCAAAGGTAGAACGCGACCGCCCCGCCCCAGTCGTGCGCCATCACGCCGATCTTGGCGAAGCCGAGCTCCGCGACCAGCTCGCGCACGTCGGTCGCCAGCGTGCGCTTGTCGTAGCCGCCGACCGGCTTCGCCGAATCGCCGAGCCCGCGCAGATCGGGCGCCACCACGGTGAAGCGCTCGGCGAGCGCCGGGATCACCTTCCGCCACTCGTACCAGCTCTGCGGCCAGCCGTGCAGCAGCACCAGCGCCGGGCCCGAGCCCGCGATCACGTAGTGCATGCGAAAGCCGTTGACGACGCGCACATGGTGAGTCCAGGGCTCCTTCATGATTTCTTCACCTCCGTGGTGGCAATCGCGGGGCGTTTAGCGGAAAGCCAGGCCCTTGAGCAACGCTCGGCTCCGCACTAAACCCTCGGCGCGGACGAAAGGAGATCTGACATGGCTGGAAGGCTCGCCGGCAAATCGGTGCTCATCACCGGAGCAGCTTCGGGAATCGGACGAGCGACGGCGCTGGTTGCGGCACGCGAAGGGGCTGCTCTCGTGCTCGCGGACGTGTCCGCCGACGCCGGCGAGAGCACCGTCGCAGAGATCCACAAGCAAGGCGGACAAGCCGCGTTCGCGCGCTGCGACGTGACGCGCCAAGCCGACGTCGACGCCGCGGTCGAAAAGGCGGTGGACCTCTACGGCCGTCTCGACGGCGCCTTCAACAACGCCGGCATCGAGGGCTCGATCGCGGCCACCGGCGACTATCCCGACGACATGTTCGAGCGCGTGATCCAGGTGAACCTCATCGGCGTCTGGCGATGCCTGCGCGCCGAGCTCGCCCCCATGCTGAAGCAAGGCAAGGGCGCGATCGTCAACACCGCTTCCGTCGCCGGCCTGGTGGGCGCCAAGGCCATGCCGGCCTACGACGCGAGCAAGCACGGCGTCGTCGGCCTCACCAAATCGTGCGCGCTCGACTACGCTAAGAAGGGCGTTCGCGTGAACGCCGTCTGCCCCGGGGTGATCCAGACGCCGATGGTCGATCGGCTCGCCGCCGGCGCCCCGGGCCTGATGCGCGCGCTGCTCGGCATCAACCCGATGGGACGAGTGGGCGCGCCCGAGGAGATCGGCGAAGCCGTCGTCTGGCTACTCTCCGATTCCTCCTCGTTCGTGACGGGAACGACGCTCGCCGTCGACGGCGGTCTCACCGCTCAGTAGCGGGCGCGCGAGGGGCCGACGAAAAGCCACGTTGCTTTTCCGCGGAGGATCTGAAAAACACCCGCGGGATGATTCGGAAATCGGCAACCCTCGTCGGCGCGCTGGTGCTCGCCATCGGGGCCATTCAGGTGGGGTGCACCATGGCCGAAGACGGCAAGCCGCAGAACCCGAACAATCCGATCGTGCTGATGTCGACGTCGGCGGGCGACGTGAAGATCGAGCTCTACAAGGACAAGGCGCCGGCCACGGTCGAAGAACTTCCTCGCCTACGTGAACGACAAGTTCTACGACGGCACGATCTTCCACCGCGTGATCCCGCACTTCATGATCCAGGGCGGCGGCTTCACGCCCGACATGAAGCAGAAGCCGACCAAGGCCGCGATCAAGAACGAAGCCGGCAACGGCCTGAAGAACCAGTTCGGCACGCTCGCCATGGCCCGCACCAGCGACGTCGACAGCGCCACCGCCCAGTTCTTCATCAACACCAAGGACAACGACTTCCTCGATCACAAGGACGACACGATCGCAGGGCTACGGCTACTGCCGTCTTCGGCAAGGTGATCGAGGGCTCGAAGGTCGTGCAGAAGATCGAGGCCGTCGAGACCGACCACCAAGGGAACGTACGAGGACGTTCCCGTCGAGCCGGTGGTCATCAAGTCGATCCGGGTAATCAGCCCGGGCAAGTGAGCGTGGGGCGATGGACTTCGCCCTGACGGCCGCCCAGTCCGCGCTGCGCGACGAAGTCCGCGCCTTTCTCGACGAGACGCTTCGCCCCGAGGACGCCCGCGACGACGGCTGGATCGTCGGCTTCTCGCGCGAGTTCAGCCGGGCGCTCGGCGCGCGCGGCTGGATCGGCTACACCTGGCCGAAGCGCTTCGGCGGCGCCGAGGGCTCGTACCTCGAGCGGCTGATCATCACCGAGGAGCTGCTGCGCGCCGGAGCCCCGGTCGGCGCCCACTGGCTCGCCGACCGGCAGATCGGCCCGGCGCTGCTCGCCTACGGGAGCGAGGAGCAGCGCCAGGAGCTCTTGCCGCGCATCGCGCGGGGCGAGCTGTTCTTCTGCATCGGCATGAGCGAGCCGAACGCCGGATCCGACCTGGCGTCGCTGCGCACGCGCGCCGTGGCGGACGGCGACTTCTACGTCATCGACGGCCACAAGATCTGGACGACCAACGCGCACGAGGCCGAATACTGCTACCTGGTCGCGCGCACGGACCCGCGCGCGGCCAAGCACAAGGGCATCAGCGAGTTCCTCCTCGACATGAAGTCGCCCGGCATCACCGTGCGGCCGATCGTCGACATGGCGGGCGAGCATCACTTCAACGAGATCTTCTTCGAGGGCGTGCGCCTCCACCGCCGCTGGCTGGTCGGCGAGCAGAATCGCGGCTGGTACCAGATCGCCTCGCAGCTCGACTACGAGAGGAGCGGCATCGAGCGGCTGCTCAGCAACTGGCGGGTGTTCCGCGACACGGTCGCGCGCGCCAAGGAGACGGGCCTCGCCGCGAACCCGTTGTGGCGAGACCGGCTGGCCTCGATCGAGACCCGGCTGACGATCGGCCGCTGGCTCATCTATCGGGTGGCGTGGCTGCTCACCCAAGGCGTGGTCCCGAACAAGGAGTCCGCGCTCACCAAGGCCTTCGCCACCGAGCTCGAGCAAGAGATCGCCGCGCTGGCGGGCCAGATCTTCGGCATGGACGCTCTCCAGGGGCGCTTGGCGCGCGCGCTGACCTTCGCTCCCGGCTACACGATCATGGGCGGCACCTCGACGATCCTACGGAACATCATCGCCGTGCGCGGGCTCGGGCTGCCGACCTCCTGAGACGGCGGCGAAGCCGGGGCGCGGTTCGGCTTGGACGGCGACCCTATGCTTTGGCGACGGCATCCTCATCCCGCGTAGACGCGGAGGCGGTGCCGTTGGTACGGATCTCGGCGATGATGTTGGAGCGAAGCCCCCTCAACTGCGGCCGGCGCGTGAGCCGAATCCAGAGCAATTCCAGCACGACGAACGGGCCGAGCAGGAAGATGCTCGCGGTCGACGACGAATTCAACATCGTGATTCGACAGACGCGGAACCCAGCGCGCTCGGCAAGCTCCTTGGCGGAAGTCTCGGTGTTGATGCGGTAGAACGTCGGGTAGACATCCTTGGCAGGCCGTCCCTCGCTGAAAGAGACCACCGCCTCCTTCACGAACTGCGGAAGCCGCTGCGCCACGGCGACCTGCCAGTACTTCACGTTCGGCGTGTGGAAGATGCACAGTCCAGCGGGGGCGAGAACTCGCCCGATGTCCCGCAGGACGGACATCGGGTCCTCGAGGTGCTCGAATACCATGTTGGCGGTGATCAAATCGAAGGACCCGTCGCGAAAGGGTAGCTTCAGCCCGGCGACGCGGTGACGAATCACGTCGTTGGCCTCGAGGCTCCGCACGTCAGGGTCGATGCCGACCAGAAAGGCGACACGGCGCACCTCGTCGCTCACCGGAATCCAATCCCCCCACAGCTGATGACCACATCCGAGGTCCAACCACCTCGTAGACGGGCGCAGATGCGCCTTGACGATTCTCGCGTAGACGTTCTGAGAGGACTCGGCGCCCGGCGCGATGCGGCGCTCGAGCGCCCAGTAGATCTGTTCGAAGAACCGACGCACGCTCATGGCCGTAGGGGACGGACTAGGATGGTACACTGGCTCCCCTCGGCTGCCTACCGCCGCGCCGTCGCCAAGAGCGCCGAGGTTTGCGCGCGCGGCTGCGGCGCCATGAAGCGACGGTATTCGACGCCCCCGGCTAGCAAGAGCCCCCTCCCGGCGCTATTCTCCGGCGTCATGCCGTCGTGGGCATTCCGGCGCGACACCGATCCACTCGAAGACGATCGCCTACGACGGCCGCCGATCGGTCATGCCGGAGGAACAAAGGAGCCTAAGCCGTGGCGAAGCCACGTCTGCTCATCATCCAGCCAACCTACTATCGTAACGATGACAGCAGCAACGGAGGCAACGGTTCGAGCGCGGCTCTCTACAAGACCCGCTCGCGGAGCCTCGTCGGGCTGACGCTTCCCTACCTCGCGGCGCTCACTCCCAAGGAGTGGGACGTTCAGCTCGTCGACGAGCAGATCGAGGACGTAGATTTCCGCGCGAACGTCGACCTCGTCGCGATCACGACCTGGACGCTCAACTCGCAGCGCGCCTACGACATCGCCCGCGGCTTTCGCGATCGCAAGATCCCCGTCATCATGGGCGGCCCGCACACCTTCTTCCATGCGGAGGAGGCGGCGGAGCACTGCGACGGCGTGGCGGCGGGCGAGGGAGAGGACCTCTGGCCGCGGATGCTCGCGGACGCCGCCGCCGGACGACTGAACAAGATCTACCGGTCGCCGCGCTTTCACCCCCTCGGCGGGCTGCCCACGCCTCGCTACGAGCTGATGCGCCTGCCGCGCCTGCGCCTCTTCAAGACCTTCTCGGTGCAATTCTCGCGAGGCTGTCCGTTCAAGTGCGAGTTCTGCTCGGAGCGCTTCTACATCGGCGAGCAATACCGCTGCCGGCCGGCGGAGGAAGTCGTCGAGGAGATCCGCGCCATCGGCGCCAAGAACGTGTTCTTCGCCGACAGCATGTTCGCCGGCAAGCGCGCGCGCGCCATGGAGCTCATGGAAGCGCTGATCCCGCTGCGGATCCGCTGGTCGACTCTCTGGACGACCTACGTGTGCCGCGACGAGGAGTTCATGGACCTCGCGACGCGCAGCGGCCTGCTCCACGTCAACATGGGCATGGAGAGCATCAGCCAAGAGACGCTCGCGGCGATGAACAAGCGGTTCAACAAAGTCTGCGACTACGACGAGATCCTCTCCTCTCTCCGCAAGCGGGGGATCAGTTATTCCTTGAACTTCGTCTTCGGCTTCGACAGCGAGAACCCCGGCGTCTTTCCCGCCACGCTCGAGTTCCTCAAGCGCCAGAAGGTGCCCGTCGCCTATTTCTACATCCTGAGCCCCCACAAGGGGACGCCGCTCTACGAGCGCATGAAACGCGAGGGCCGACTCCTCGATTCGGAGGGGATGCGACGCACGCCGGGCAACGTCTGCGACATCAAGCCGACCTACTGCTCGCCGCAGGAGCTCGAACGGTCGGTGCAAGGCCTCTACGACGAATTCTACGCCGTGCCGTCGATCGTGCGGCGCCTGCCGAAGCGGCTCACGAAGGCGAACCTCGCGTCGTGGGTTCTGAACTTCTCCCAGCGGCGCATGCGCCAACCCGATCGGCCCGTGCAGCAGCACGAGTGGGCCTGATCGGCGCCGAAGGGATGATCGTCAGTTCGGGGTGTAGCGAATGAGCACCCGGCTGCCGTCGGCGAACCCCTTGCGGAAGTCCTCCTCCCACTTCCCCCAGCCGTCGGGGTACTTCTTCGCGTAGGTCTCGAGGAGTATCGCCTGCGTCTCGGGCTCGTTCACGATCGCGCCGGTCGCCGTGAACGACGGACCGTCGGACTTGCCGATCGAGATCTTCGCTTGCGGGCGCCCCCAGCGGATTCTCCGCGCTCGCCACGTCGTCGGCGCCGAGCCGACGTAGACCGATCCCTTGTGCCAGAGAAACCAGATCTCCGCGGGGCGTGAGAGCGTGCCGTCCTTACGCGTCGACGAGATGTAGACGAAGGGGCTCGAGGCGAGGAGGTCCTGGAGATTCTTCGGCAGCTCCGCAGCCGCGGCGGGGGAGGCAACGAGAACGACGAAGAGCAAACAGAGGAGCTTGGTCGAAAGGGCTCGGGTTCGCATGGTGCCTGCTTTACGCCCGCCGTCGCGCCAGGGGAAGCGTTTCGGGGTCGAGCTCCCGAGCTTCACGAGCCCCCGGCAGCGTCTGGCGCGGGCGAATCAGTGACGCCGCGACCGAGCCGCCGATGAGCGCCGCCGTCACGCCGAGGGAGACGGCGATGGGTACGTGGTAGACGGGCTCGGCCAGCATCTTGCCGCCGACGAAGACGAGCACGAGCGCCAAGCCGACCTTCAGCCGGTGGAATCGCCAGAGCATGTCGGCGAGAGCGAAATACAGCGCGCGAAGGCCGAGCATGGCGAAGACGTTCGACGTGAAGACGATGAACGGATCGGAAGTCACGGCGAAGATCGCGGGGATCGAGTCGAGCGCGAAGACCAGGTCGGTCGCCTCGACGGCCAGCAGAACCAAGAACAGCGGTGTGGCGTACCGGCGCCCCGACTCGACGACGAAGAAGCGGGGACCGCGGTAGTCGCTGACCGAGGGGACGATTCCACGGAGCAGGCGAAACAGCGGATTGCGCTCCGGACGAGGCTCGCTGCCCTGCTGGACGAGCAGCCGCATGCCCGTCAGCACCAGCAGCGCCCCGAAGACGTAGGCGAGCCAGTGGAACCGCTGCAGGAGCGCCGTGCCGACGACGATGAGGATCGCGCGCATCGCGAGCGCGCCGACGATCCCCCAGAGCAGGACCCGATGCTGCAGCGCCGCCGGGACGGCGAAGGACGAGAAGAGGACGGAGAACACGAAGAGGTTGTCGATCGACAAGCTCTTCTCGACGACGTAGCCGGTGAGGAACTCGAGCGCGCGCTCGTAGCCGAACCAGAAGTACACCCCGACGTTGAAAAACAGAGCGAGCAGTATCCACAGGGCGCTCCAAACCAGGGCTTCGCCGACCCCGACCGCGTGCGCGCGGCGGTGGACCACGCCGAGATCGAGAGCCAACATCGCCAGCACGAACGCGCTGAATCCCGCCCAGAGGGCGGGAGTGCCGATGCTCTCTATCCCCAAGAGCGTCGCTCCTTCGCCCGCACTGGCAGGCGAGCGCCGCTCGCGGGGGCTTGCCGCGCCACCGCGACCGAGAATCGCCTGCGTTCGAACTCCGCGAGGCACGGCCGGTCGTGTTCCGACGTCGCGGAGCAGTGCTCGATGCAAACCCCCGCGCAGGCCCTCTCCCGGGCCGGATCGTAGTCGTCGCGGAAGAGCTCTGCCGGCGGATCGTAGGGACAGAGCGAGGGGCAATGGATGAACGGCGAGTAGCGAAACCCGTGAAGCCCGCTCATCTTTCCTCTCCGTGCTGCATGACCAGCAGCGCGAGCGGCTCGCTTGCCCCGCCCCGATCGTCACCCTCCAGTCTTCTCTCCTGCAGCAAGGCGATCTTGCGCGCGACCGCCGAACCCGTTCGACCCGCCGCCCGGCCGATCGCAGCGAAGGCGTCGGCGGCATTCTTCGCGACGAACACGGCTCCCGCGGGCCGTAGTCGCACGGCGATCCGGCAGCGCTTGTCCACACCCCCGCGCGGACCGTTGACGTCCTCGAGCCATACGGTCACCCGATCGATGCGCCTCGCGAAGCGCCGCAGCGCGAATACGAGGCAGCGCTCCGCGTGGAGGCGCAGCGCGATGCTCACGTCCGTTCCCTGGCCACGTAGTTGCACGTTCATTCGAGACCTCCTGCCGGGGCATCGCTTCGCGCCGGCTCTCTGGGCTGTAGCGTGCGGAGCAATCATCGACAATGAGATAGTTTCGTATCGATTCACCGGTTTTTTCGAGCTATCATCCGCGGCGATGGAATGGCTCAACTACCACCACCTGCTCTATTTCTGGATGGTCGCCAGGGAGGGCACCGTCGCGCGCGCGAGCGACGAGCTCCGTCTCGCCCCCCAGACCGTCAGCGGCCAGATTCACCAGCTCGAGCGCACGCTCGGCGAGCGCCTGTTCGCGCGCCGGGGTCGATACCTCGTGCTCACCGAAGTGGGACGCGTCGTGTTCCGCTACGCCGACGAGATGTTCTCCCTCGGACGGGAGCTGCTGCACACGCTGAAAGGGCGGCCGAGCGATCGGCCGATGCGCCTCGTCATCGGCGTCGCCGACGTTCTTCCCAAAGCGATCGTCCGGCGGTTGCTCGACCCCGCGACTCGCGCCGGCGCGCCGCTCCGCATCGTGTGCCGGGAAGACAAGTCGGTCGACGAGTTCGTCGGCGAGCTGGCGGCGCACAAGCTCGACCTCGTGCTCGCCGACGCGCCGGTCGGCCCCGGCGTTGCGGTGCGCGCGTTCAGCCACCTGCTCGGCGAGTGCGGCACGACGTTTCTCGGCGCGGCGCGGCTCGCCGCCGCTCTCCGCCGCGGCTTTCCCCGATCCCTCGACGGCGCGCCGCTGCTCCTGCCGGGCGCCAACTCCACGTCGCGGCGGGTCTTGGACGAGTGGCTGTTCTCTCGCAACCTTCGTCCCACCGTGGTCGGCGAGTTCGATGATTCGGAGCTGATGAATGCCTTCGGCGAGGACGGAAAAGGCGTCTTCCCCGCGCCGGCGGCCATCGAAGGCGAGATACGCCGGCGCCACCGCGTGCAGGTCGTCGGTCGCGTCAAAGCGATTCGCCACCGCTTCTACGCCGTCTCGGTCGAGCGCAAGCTCAAGCATCCCGCGGTGATCGCGATCTGCGAGCAGGGGCGGGATCTGTTCGGTTGAAGGACGCGGCGGCCCGGCGACCCGCTCAGTCGTCGTCCGCCGACGCCGCCGCCGAATCGGGCTTGCGCGGCCCGAAGCACACGCCGCGGCGCGAGGCGCGGATGAACTCGACGAGCTCGCGCACCTCGGCCGAGGTCGTCGCGTCCACTTCCTCGAGCGCGCGTTTCAAGTTCCGCGAGCGCAAGAACAGCGCCTTGAAGGCGCCGCGGACGGCGCGAATCGACTCCGCCGAGAAGCCGGCGCGGCGCAGCCCGATCAGGTTGATCGCCCGCACGGTGTGCGTGCCGTCCATGATGCAGAACGGTGGCACGTCGCGGCTGGTGCGCGACAGCCCGCGCAAGAGCGCCAGCCGGCCGATGCGCACGAACTGGTGGACGACGCAGTTGCCGGAGACGAAGCCGCGGTCGCCGAGCTCGACGTAGCCCGACAGCAGCGCGCCGCCGGCGACGATCGTCTCGTTGCCGATCGTGCAGTTGTGGGCGACGTGGCTGTTCTGCATGAAGTAGTTGCGGTCGCCGATGCGCGTCTCGCTCCCGGGCTTGGTGCCGCGGTGGATCGTCGCGTGCTCGCGGAACACGTTGCCGTCGCCGATGCGCAGGAACGACTCCGCGCCGGCGAACGCGACGTCCTGCGGCACGTCGCCGATCACCGCCCCGCTATGGATGACGTTGTCGGCCCCGATCTCCGCCCCGCCGGTGACGACGGCATGCGCTGCGATCCGCGTGCGGGCGCCGATTCGCGCGGGCCCTTCGATCACCACGTAGGGCCCGATCGAGGCGCTCGCATCGATCTCGGCACGGCGATCGACGACCGCGGTCGGGTGGATCATTGGCTCTCGTCGTCGTCCGGCGTCTCGGAGTCCGGCGGTCGCTCGCCCGCGATGCGGTACCTCTCCGACGCCCAGTTGCCGAGATCGCGCAACTTGCACCGCTCGGAGCAGAACGGACGGTAGGGGTTTCGCTCCCACGCGACCGTCTGCCGGCAGGTCGGACAGCGGAAATCGCGAGCGGGCATGAGGGGACTGTAACAGCCGAAACGTCCGCCCCTCAACGGTCGAGCCGGGCGAGCGCCACGAGGCCGAGCGGAAACGCCCAGAGTCCGATCGCCGTCAGCCAAGCGAACCAGTGGAGCTTGCCGACCACGCCCAAGGCAAAGAGCACGTAGGCGAACTCGCGGTTGGCCAATGCTTCGAAGAGCGCCGCCGCGCGCCCGGAAGCACGGCGGCGTACGATCACGAAGTAGACGGCGAGCCAGCACGCGACCACGCCCGCCAGCGCGACGGCGGCGAGCCAGACGTAGGGGCCGCCGGGGTCGGCGAAATACGCGCGCAAAGCGACACAGGGGAACAACACCAGGTGCACGAGGTTGTCGCCGATGACGTCGAGCCTCGCCCCCGAGCGCGATTCCTGGAACTTCAAGCGGGCGATCTCGCCGTCGCAGCCGTCGATGATCGTCGAGACCAGGAACAGCGCGGAGCCGAGGAGGCCGAAGGCATACGTCGAGCGCAGCAGCAGAAGCGAGCCGACGATGCCGAGAGCGATGGAAAAGCAGGTGATCTGGTTCGGCGTGATCGGCCAGCGTGCCAGCCGTCGCGAAATCGCTTGCGACATCGCCCGATCGACGTAGCGCGCGAAGGCGTTGCCGGTATTGCGCGCCAGGCTTCTGAACAGCGCGTCCTCCGCGCCGGCGACGTCGGCGGCGGCGACGACGTGCTCGTAGAGCGCGGGCTTCGCGAGCATGCGCCCCGCGTGCGCACGCCGCCGGTCCGGCGCCCAACCGTCGGCGGCGAGCGCCGCGAGCGCCTCGGCATCGGCGGAGAACGGCCCGTCGGCCGCGGCCGCCGCCGGCTCTCCACGCGACGCGGCGAGGTCGCGCAGGTGCGCCGGCGTCGACGATCCAGCGATCCGTGAAGACCACCCAGCGTCCTCCGTCTCGCCGCACGCGATCGAGCCACTGGTCGGGCCCCACGACCTCCCACTGCCGGTCTCCGAGACGAGGGTCGGCGGCGAGCAAGCCGCGAATGGACGCCTCGGGGCCGGTCGCGACGACCAGCAACCGTTCAAAACCCGCGCGGCACGCGGTGAAGAGCGCGCGGCGCCACGGCTCCAAACCGCCGATCCGCCAGCCGACGCCCGTACACCAGATCACGATCCGACTGCTCGGCAAGCGTTCAGCGCCGCCGCTGAGATCGAGGGCCATCAGCGGCTCACCACCCCCGGCTCGACGGAGCCGGCGAGCGGAACCGTGTGACCGCCGGAGCGGTACGCGGCGCCGATCATCTCCGCGACGCGCATCGCCTCGCCGAGGTTGCGGCCGCGACGCTCGGGATGCTGCATCTCGGCGCGAAAGTCTTCGAGCAGCGCGGGAAACCACTCCGGGTGATAGCTGCTCGCCGACAGCGCCGGAGCGAACCGCGTCTCCTCCGGCGCCTTGCCGCCGACCGCGACGGCCAGCCGGTCGTCCGTGAATCGCACCTCGCCGAGCGAGCCGCGGGCGCGTCCCGCGGTGCGTCGCTCGGCTGCGCCCCAGGAGAGCTCGATGCGCGCGCGCAGCGTGCCGAAATCGACCTCGCATTCCACGGTGTCCTCGACGCCGACGCCGAGCGTGGTGCCGAGACGCGCGAGGATCGAGCGCGGCACGCGGCCGGTCAGGAACAGCATCAGGTAACAGGCGTGCCAGCCGTGATCCATCAGGATGCCCCCGCCCGCCTGCTCGGGGTCGAGGCGCCATCCCGCGTCGGCCGCGCCTTGCGGCGGGTTCGGACGCAGCACCTGCCATTCGATCTCGCCGAGCTCGCCGATCGCCCCGGAGCGCAGCAAGCCGTGCAGGCGGCGCATCAGCGGCGCGTACTTCCAGTTGTGCACGGTGAACAGCGTGCGCCCGCTCCGCCGCGCCACGCGAGAGAGCTCGGCGGCTCCACCGAGATCGACGGCCAGCGGCTTCTCGCAGAGCACGTGGAGCCCGCGCGCGAGCGCCTGCGACACCGCCTGGGCATGAAAGCCCGGCGGCGTGGCGACGTCGACGAAGTCGAGCTTCGCCTCGGCTTCGGCCGCCGACGGCGAAATCCGCATAGGCGCGCGCCCCCGGCAGCGCCGCAGCCACTCGCGCGCGGCGCTCTTCCGAAGGATCGACCACCGCGACGATCTCGAAGCCCGCGGCCAGGCGAAAGCCCGGCAGGTGCCCGAGCTCCGCGACCCTGCCGAAGCCGACGATCGCGCCGCGATACTTCTTCACCGGTAGCTGCGGTCGCGGGCGACCTCGGCGAAGACCTCGTCGAGAACGCCGAGCCCCTGGTCCATCTCCTCCCGCGTGATCGTCAGGGGCGGGTTGATGCGCACGCGCGGCATGTAGCCCATCAGCAAGAGCCCACGGCGCAGGCATTCGAGAAAGATGCGCTCGGTCACCGGCCGGGCGAGCGGCTCCTTGGTCTTGCGATCCTTGACGAGGTCGAGCCCGACGAGCAGTGCCGACACCGCGCACGTCGCCGATGAATTCGTACTTCTCCTGCATGGCGCGCAGCCGCCCCTTCATCTCCTCGCCGAGCATGGCCGAGCGCTCGACGAGCTTCTCGTCGAGCACGGTCTCGAGCGTGGCGAGCGCGGCGGTGGCGGCCAGCGGATTGCCGCCGTAGCTCGACGAGGCGCCCGAGGGCTTCGCCCAGGGTTCGGCGCGACGAGATCTCCGTCGGTCGAGATGACGGCGGTCACCGGGTAGCCGTTCGCCATGCCCTTGCCGGTCGTCATGATGTCCGGAACCACGCCGCTGTGCTCCACCCCGAACATCTTGCCGGTGCGCGCGAAGCCGGTGATCATCTCGTCGGCGATCAGCAGCGCGCCGACCTCGTGAGCGATGTCGCGGATCGCCGGCAGAAACTCCGGCGGCGGAATCGACGTTGCCCGCTGTGCCCTGCATGGGCTCGACGAGCACGGCGGCGACGGCGTTGGAGGTGGCGTTCTTGATGGTCTTGCGCGCGAAGTCGGCGCAGGCCACGCCGCAGCTCGGGTACTCGAGGCCGATCGGGCAGCGGTAGCAGTCGGCGTACGGCGTGAGAAATCGCCCTCCCGGGAGCGGACCCCAGCCGTGCTTGCCCTCGTCGCCCATCAGGCCCATCACGCCCGTGGTCTTGCCGTGGAAGCCGCCCCAGAAGCCGACGACCTCGTACTTCTTGGTGTACGACTTGGCGAGGCGGATGGCCGCCTCGACCGCCTCCGCGCCGCTCGAGTAGAGCTGCGCGCGGTCGAGCTTGCCGGGCGTCACCGCCGCGAGCTTCTGGAGAAACGCCAGGCGATTCTCGGTCGTGAAGCTGCCGACGGAGATCCGTGCGGATCTGCGCTTCCATGCGCGCGACCCAGTGGGGATGCGAGTGGCCGAGGCTCGCCACCGCCACGCCGGCGAAGAAGTCGACGTAGCGGTTGCCGTCGGCATCTTCGACCGTCGCACCGCGGCCCGAGGTGAGCGTGAGCTCGGACAAGAGCGCGATGCGCTGCAGACCGGGCGCGATGAGGCGCTGCTCCTCGGCGAAGATACGCCGCGATTCAGGCCCGGGGACGGATGGCGGATTCTGTTTGGCTTTCATGAGCGTCACGGCATGTCGAGGAGCTCGAGCAGGCGGCGGCCGATCGCGGCGCCCGCCTCGCTCGCGGCAGCGGGAGAAGCTCGGCCAATCGTTGACGTCGATCAGCACGAGCGTTCCGTCGGCGCGACACGCCGTCGCCGCCGTAGACTTCGAGGCCGAGGGCCGCGGCCGCACGTCGGGCGAGCGCCCGCGCCGCGCTCTCCTGGCCGCGGGAAGGCCGTAGGCGCGAAAGAATCCGCCGGCGACTCCATAGAACTTGTACACCGCCCCCTCGACGTGCCGTTGCACGATCGCGCCACGGATCTGCCTGTCGTGGAACTCGGCGGTGGCGGCGGCCCATTCGTCGGCCGAGAAGACGCGTCGAACGTCGCCGGCCTCCATGGCGTGCACGTCGCCGCGCTTCAACCAGAACCCCGCCGCCGAGCTCGGTGGGCGGCTCCTTGCCGGCGACCGCCCACGGCGGCTGCGGCACGCCCGCCTCGTCGAGACGGGCGAGCAGATTCGCACGATAACAGGCGCGGATGGCCGACGGGTGGTTCACCACGATCGCACGCTTCGCCGCCTCGTCCATCCACTCGAGCGCCGCCGGGCTCTGGCACATCGCGAAGACGAGCGCGGGAGGTCGATCGAGGCTCGGCAAGCTCTCGCCCGGCGCCATGCGGACGGCGACGCCGGCGCGGCCGAGCTCGGCCGCGGCGAGGTCGATGATGGCGCGATCGTCTGCCACCTTTCCCGGAGAGAACCGCTCCTCGCGGTAGATTCCCAGCGCCTCAGGCATGAGCCTCGAGGAACCTTTCCGCCGCCTCGAGGTCTTGCGGCCGATCGACGTCGATCGAATCGCCGCCGCGGTGACCGAAGAGGCGCTCGCCGCGCTCGAGAAGCATGGCGAGGAACTCGCGCAAACGGCCGAGCTTGCGCCGCCGCGCTTCGTCCACGTGATCGTAGACGCCCGGGTGAAAGACGTAGGCGCCGCTCGTCACCCAGCCGCTGCCCGCGGCCGCGGGTCCGAGCGCGAGGATCTCGTCGTTGGCGCCGAGCCGCGCCCAGAGCGGCTTCTCGTCGTCGACCAACGAGGTCACGGCGAGCGTGCCGCACGGGCCCGCCGCCAGCCCCGCAGCCGCCAGCGCGGGCAGCGCGCCTCGCGCCGTGATGGCGTCGACCGTGGTGAGCAGGAACGGCTCGCTTCGCAAGCAGGGCTCGAGCGCGAAGAAGCTCTCCATCGAGCTCGGGGTGGTCTTGACGGTGAGCGCGACGGGGACCGGCCAGCGGCGCTGGCGCACGTAGCTCGCGACCTCGGGCGACTCCGCGTTGACGATCAGCGCGATCTCCTCGGCCCCGGCCTCGGCGACCGCTTCGGCCGCGCGCTCGAGCAGCGTCTTGCCGCCGACGACGAGGAGCGGCTTCGGGGTGGCGATGCCGGCGTCGCGGAAGCGCTCGCCCAAGCCGGCCGCGATGATGCCCGCCTTCAACCGGCGAGCTCCACGTCCCTGACCGGGTCGATCTCGGCCAGGTGCGAGATCACGCGGTCGGCGACGCCGGGCTCGGGCGGCTCGGCCTCGCCGCGGCGAAGCCAGATGGCGCGCATGCCCGTGCTGCGCGACGCACGCACGTCGCGCTCGAAGCTGTCTCCGACCATGACGACTTCCGCGGGAGGCAGCTCGAGCCGCTCGGCGGCCAGCCGGTAGATCGCCGGATCGGGCTTCTCCACCCCGACGTGCGCGGACTCGACGACCGTATCGAGCGCCGCTGCCAGTCCGGCCTCTTCGAGCAACACCTCGAGGTTGCCGTAGAAGTTCGAGACGATGCCGAGCCGAGCGTGCCCCCGCAGGCGCGACAGCAACGCCCGCGAGCGCTCCCAGCCCTCGACGGTCATGTCGCAGAATCCCTCGATCACGTCGTCGGCGAACCGGCGCGCCGCCGGCCCCAGCACGTCCAACTGCAGCGCGACGTGGCGCTCGATGAGCGGCCGGAGCCCGTAACCGCGCAGGCGCGCTTCCTCGGCGACCGCGTGGTCGGCGGCGTAGAACGCCTGCTTGATGTCGGCATCGGGCAGCTCGCAGCCGGCGCGGCGGTAGAGAAACGCCATGCGGTCGAACCAGTGCCAGCCTTCGCCGTCGAGCGTGCCTCCGTAGTCGAACAGAACGGCACGAGCCACGCTAGCGTCCCGCGGGCGAATCGTGCTCGAGATTTCTGTTACAGTCCACTCTAGAGCTCGCTCCCTTCCGGCGCACCGTTCATGCCCGAGAACATGACCTCGGAGAGCGGGGCTTTGCGAAACCCCGCGGGCGGCTTGAACTCGCTTTCGGGAACGTCGCGCTTTTCGACCTTGGTGATTTCGGCCTTGGTGTGCGACTTGCCCCCCGCGTACGCCACCGTCTTCAGCGGCCATCCTTGCGGATAGAGCTTCTGGTAGATCTTGCCCTCGTCGATGCCCTTCGGATGGGACGGATCCGGGTCGCTCGCGATGGCGCACGACGACACGCGGCTCATCAGCTCCGAAGCCCTGTCGAGCGCGAATTCCTTGGCGAGCGCGGGGTCGGTCGTTAGCCAGTCCTCCTCGTAGAGCGCGCCGTCGACGAGCACGCTGTACTTGCGCGTCGGCTGCCCCGCGATCGTCGCCGTCTCCTCCGTGCGCTCGACCTTCACCACCCCGGGCCCCGTCTTGCCCTCGTCGGTCTTGCGGTTCGCTTCGAGCTGCTTGCGCAGCGCTTCGACCTTGGCCCGGCTTTCGGGAGGAAGCTTCGAGAGCTGCTCCTCCATGGCGTCGTGCATGGCCTTGCCGATCGCGGCGGTGGTGTCGCGGATCGTGGTGCACAGCTCGTCGATGGTGCCCTCCCAATAGACCCCGCGGTCGGGATTCGACATCCACGCGCGCGCTGCGCCGAGGTCGAAGACCGATTGCGGGCCCCCGCCCGCGCCCGAGAGCTCCTTGACCCGTCCCTTGGACACGAGAGTTCGGTCGCCGTCCTTGTCGGTCAGTTGGTAGCCCGCGACCGCCGGGCTCGCGAGGAACGAGCCGAGGGCGAGGCCGAGCAGCATGGAAAGTGGACGACGGTTCATTTCAGCTCCCCAGCGCGAGAATTAGCCGCTCGGGTCGAGCGTCGCAACCGTGCCGGGGACACGGGCGCCGCCCTGCCGAGCTCAGCCTTCGCCGCCGCCATCGCTGCCGAGGATGCGCTCGATCCTCCTGCGCAAGCGCCGCAGCGTGCGCTCGAGCCGCGATCGCGGCTCGGCGTCGATCTGCTCGGGCAAGACGGCCAGCTTGCGGCCGAGCCGGCGAGCGGCGTTGATCGCCTGGCGGACCTCGGGGGCGCCGTCGGTCCGCGGCGACAGCTCCTCGCGAAAGGTCTTCACCGACAAGCGCTCGAGCCTCGCTCGCTTCCACAGCGCCAGCATCGCCTGCTCGTCCTTCTGGCGAGCGACGCTGATGAGGATGTCGCGCGAGACGCTCGGGTCGGCGTTGTACTCGTCCTGGATCTCCTTCGGCAGTCGGGTGAGCGCGAGCGTGTTGCTGACGTGCGGGCGGCTCTTGTGCAGCAGGTCCGCGACCTCGGCGTGCGTATAGCCCTGCGCCTCGATGAGAGCCGCGATGCCGAGCGCCTCTTCGAGGGGCGTCAGATCTTCGCGCTGCAAGTTCTCGATCATGGCGATCTCGAGCGGATGGTCGTCGCGCACGAGCGCGGGGATCACGTCGAGACCGGCGAGCCGCGAAGCGCGGTAGCGACGCTCGCCGGCGAGCAGCAGATACTGCCCGTCGTTTTCTCGCCTGACGATCACCGGCTGCAGCACGCCGCGCTGGCGGATCGACTCCGCGAGCTCGGCCAAGCTCTGTTCGTCGAAGTGCCGCCGCGGCTGGTCGGGGTTCGGGCGGATGCGGTCGAGCGGCAGGGCCGTGATCAGCGTGCGCCGGCCGCGGACGATGGATCCGGCGGCGATCAAACGGACCGGAGCCTCGTCTGCGATCGTCATCGTCCTCGGCTTCCCCGCGCGAGCGCATCTTAAAACGCGGCGCTCGGGAATCACAAATGGTTTTCCGCGGCGCGACGCGCCGCCGGAGCTTGTCTTGGCAGACGTCGCCGGCTACCTGTGAATGGGGCTTACGGGGCGGAGGATGCAGCGGATGAAGCGAAAGATCGCGGTCGTCATCGCGGCGGGGCTACTCGCCGGCGCGGCGTCGGCGCCAGCTTGGGAAGAGAGCGATTTTCCCCCCCGACCCCTCGCGGCGTACAGCTTCACGGTCGAGGCCGCAGAGCCGAGCACGGTGATCGGCGAGCCGCGGAGCTACACCTTCGCGAAGGGTGACACCCTCTACGACGTGGCCAGGCACCTCGGCCTCGGAATCAATGAGGTAACCGGAGCATTCCCGGACGTCGACGTCTGGCTCCCGCCAGACGGAGAGACGGTCTCGTTCCCGACCTGGTGGATCCTGCCGGACAGCGCCAACCAAGGCGTCGTCGTCAACATCCCCGAGATGCGGCTCTACTACTTTCCACCCCATCTGAAGGGTGGGTTGCGCACCGCGGTCACCTACCCGGTCGGCCTCGGCCGTGACGAGTGGCGCACGCCCACCGGTAAGTTCAAGGTCACGGAGAAGACGGTCGACCCGAAGTGGGTGGTGCCTGAGAGCATCCGCGCCGAGCACATCAGCGAGCGCGGCGATGCACGCAAGGAGATCCCGGGAGGCGCGCCCGACAACCCGCTCGGCCGCTATCGCATCCGCCTCTCCCTGCCCCTCTACGGCATTCACGGGACGAACATTCCCTGGGGCGTGGGCATGGAGGTCAGCCACGGCTGCATCCGCCTCTATCCGGAGGACATTCAACGGCTGTTCACGATCGTGCCCGTCGGCGTCGCGGGCGAGATCGTCTACCAGCCCGTCAAGGTCGGCGCGCGCGACGGGGACGTGTTCGTCGAGGTCCATCCCGACATCTACGATACCGGCTTCGACTATTCGGCCGACGCGAAAGTGCGCCTGCGCGCCAAGGGCTGGGACGGCTTGATCGACGCGGATCTCCTCGACGACGCGCTGCAGAAGAAGAGCGGTGTGCCGGTGCGCATCTCGACCGGGAGGCCGCTGCACCGGCGCGTTCGCGCGCCGGCGACGCAGGCCGAGCAGCGGGCGATCGGCTCGTCGCCCCGCTCTTGAGTGGCTCGCAGGACCTCTCTAAGGTAGACCGCTTCATGGCCGCGAAGAAGAAGATCGCGCTGGTCGGTGCCACCGGCATCGCCGGGCAGCAGTTCGTGGCGGCGCTCGCCGGTCATCCGTGGTTCGACATCACGCGGTTGGTGGGCTCGGAGCGCTCCGCCCGCAAGCGCTACGGCGAGGCGTTGCGCGACCCCAAGACGGGCGCGCGGCGCTGGTGGTGCGAGGTGGAGCCGCCGTCCTCCTTGCTCGATCTCGAGGTCGAAGACAGCGCCACGTTCGAAGCGGACGGCGTCGACCTGGTCTTCTCGGCCGTCGAGGCCGACGTGGCGAGAGAGCTCGAGCCCCGCTACGCGCGCAAGGCTCCCGTCGTCAGCACCGCTTCGGCGTTCCGCTACGATGACGACGTGCCGATCCTGGTTCCGGGAGTGAACTGGGACCACGCGCGGCTTCTCGATCTGCAGCGCGAGCGGCGCGGTTGGCGCGGCTACATCACGCCGATCCCGAACTGCACGACGACCGGTCTGGTCATCGCCCTCAAGCCCCTCCACGACGCCTTCGGCGTGAAGAAGGTGCTGCTCACCTCGATGCAGGGCATCTCCGGAGCGGGACGCTCGCCCGGGGTGGTCGCGCTCGACATCGTCGACAACATCGTGCCGTTCATTCCCAAAGAAGAGGAGAAGGTGGCGCGCGAGACGCGGAAGATCTTCGCCACGCTCGGCGAGGGCGGTTTGCGCGAGCCCGACCTCGTGGTCAGCGCCACCTGCACGCGCGCCGCGGTTCTCGAAGGGCACACCGAATCCGTTTCCGTATCGCTCAACACGCCGGCGACGCCGCAAGCGGTCGCCGACGCGATGCGGGCGTTCGACGGCGGCAGCGATCTCCCTTCGGCCCCGCGGCGCTGGATCGTCGTACACGACGATCCCTTCCGTCCCCAGCCGCGCCTCGATCGTGACGCCGAGGGGGGCATGGCGACGTCGGTGGGCCGGATCCGTCCGGAGCCGGTGCTCGACAACGGCGTGAAGTTCCTGCTCGTCTCCCACAACACGAAGATGGGAGCGGCCAAGGGCGCGGTGCTCGTCGCCGAGCACCTCTACCGCCGCGGCCTCGTCCAGGCCTAGTCGCTCGAAGGCTTGGCCGGCAGCTCCGCGCGCGCGACCACCGGCGCCGGCCGCGAGGCCTTGGCCTCGTTCTGGCGATAGATGACGTGGAACAGGCGCACGCGCCGAACGTACTCTTGAGTCTCGGGAATGCGTGGGATCCCGCGGCACTCGTCGACCGGCTTGGTGCCGGCGTTGTAGGCGGCGAGCACGAGATCGAGCTTCCCGCCGTAGCGGTCCATCAGGTAGCGAAGGTGGCGTACGCCGCCGTGGATGTTTTCGGCGGGATCGAAGGCGTTGCGCACCTCGTGCATCCGGGCGGTGTCGGGCATGAGCTGCATCAGGCCCATCGCCCCCTTCGAGGAGATCGCCGTCGCATCGAAGTTCGACTCCGCGCGGATCACCGCCTTCACCAGCGACGGCTCGAGCGCGTAGCGCTTGGCCGTCTTCGTCACCGTTTCCTCGTACTTCGCCGGGTCGCCACCGACCCGAGCGTACATCCCCATCGCGGAGCTGCCGAAGAATTCGCGATGGCGCGAGATGACTTTGTAGCCGCTGCGGGCCCCGCGGTTGGTGATGAGCGTGCGGCCGTCCGGGCTCTGCATGACCAGGATCTCGGCGCGCGCAGCGGGCACGCCGAGCATCACACCCGCCAGCAGCAGAGCCCACAGCCGCCCCATCAGCACCATAGAGGAATGGTCTAGCAATTCCCGGACCTCAGCGCTCTACCCGGAAAACTCTCGCAAATCGCCAATGGCGACCGCCGCCCAGCGGATCTCGTGCACAAAAGCATGCGGGAGCCGGTGCAAGTTCGGCATACCCTGACCTTGTGACGCGGTGCTGCCGTCCCCCCTAGCCCACAAGCTGCTTGCGGCGCAAGCGCTACTTTCATAGACCGGCGGGCATGCCGACCGCTGACGAGCACTACGACCGGGGGATCGACCTGTTCGCCGCAGGGAAGTACGAGGAGGCCATCGCCGCCTACAACGCGGCGCTATCGGTCGATCCGGGCTTCGTCGACGCGCTGCATGGCCTGGCCATGGCGTACGCCGAGGCCGGGGACCTCGAAGCCGCGATCGACGCCGCCAAGCGCACCACCGAGGCCACGCCGGACGACCCGCTCGGCTTCACCGGCTTGTCGATGCTCTACCAGAGAGCCGGGCGTATCGCCGACGCCGAGGCCGCCGCCAATCAAGCGCGCGTGCTCGAGTGGAAGCAGCAGCTGAAGTAGAGGACGTTCCTACCTTGATTACCTTTCTCGCGAGAAAGGTAATCAAGGTAGGAACGTCCCCCTGAATCCGCGCGCCACGAGGTAGAGCTCCGCAGACCCCTTGCGGGTCGCGTCCGTGCGCGTGGTCGAGACCTTCTGGAAGCGACGCGCGACGGTGTCGCGCAGCTCCCCGTACTCGGAGTTCATGAAGATCTTGCAGACGAAGCTTCCACCCGGGCGGAGTACCCGCGCCGTGACCGCGAGCGCGAGCCGCACCAGGTCGCTGGCGCGCGCTTCGTCGCGATCGCGCACGCCGGAGAGGCTCGGCGACATGTCCGACAGCACGACGTCGGCACGGCCGCCGAGCTCGCGCAGAGCTTCGTCGATGACCTCGTCGTCGCCCGCATCGCCTTGCACCACGCGCACGTTCGGCAGCCCGAGGGGAGCCATCGCTCGGGTGTCCACGCCCACCACCCTCCCCGCCTCACCGACGCGCCGCGCGGACACTTGTAGCCAGCCTCCCGGCCAGCAACCGAGGTCGACGACGCGGTGCCCCGGACCGAGCAAGCCGCGGTCGAGATCCTCGAGCTTGAAAGCGGCGCGCGACCGCAGCCCCTGCGCTTTCGCCTTCCGGTAGAGGCGGTCCTTGCGCTCGTACATCGCGCCGGCAAGCTAGCGAAAAGCGCCTCGCTTGTCTTTTGAGGCTGCCTCCGTAGCATTGAGGGCATGGGCCGCCGCGACGCACGGGGCGACGATGCGCCGCCGTTCAACTCGCCGTTTCGCGACCTCGCGCGGCGTCTCGGGCCGCTGCCGGAGCGCCCCAAGGCAAGCCCGCGCGTGGCGCGCCCTCGGCCGGCCGCCGTGACCGCCCCGACGCCGCCGGTCGCGGAAAACGAGGATGAGCTGTTCCGCGCGGCGGTGCGCGGAGCCGTGCCGATCCCGCCGGGCGCTCGCGACCGGGCCGCCGCGACGTCCCCGCGCAGCGCGCGGAAAGCGCCGGTCCGTGAAGACGACGCCGCTTTGGCCGAGCTCGCCGACCTGGTCGCGGGCGTTGTCGTCTTTCGACGTCAGCGACACCGACGAGCACGTCGAGGGCATGGTCGTCGGCCTCGATCCCCGGGTGCTGCGACGGCTGCGCGCCGGGGAGCTCGCGTACCAAGCCCATCTCGACCTTCACGGCATGACGGCCGAGGAAGCCAAGCAGGCGGTTCACGAGTTCGTACTGCGATCGATGGTGGTCGGGCGCCGCTGCGTCCTGATAGTCCACGGTCGCGGCCGAAACTCCCCGGATCAGCGCCCGGTCCTGAAGGATCGCCTGAAACACTGGCTCACTCACGGCGAGCTCGGCCGGCGCGTGCTCGCCTTCTCGTCCGCGCGCCCCTACGACGGCGGCAGCGGCGCGATGTACGTGCTCTTGCGCCGCGAGCGACGCGGCAAGAAACCGTTCCGCACGCTAGACGGGGCGAAGTCGTAGTAGCTTCTTCTCGCCGCCGCGGGCGCACTAGGCCAAGAGGCGCACGACTTTCGAAGTGGCCGAGCACGCTCTCGTCGACGCTTGACACGTAACGCGGTGGGGGCAGATTGGAGCCATGGATCGGCGCAAGTTCCGACGTCTTGTCTCCGAGGCGCTGGACACGCTGCCGGGCGAGGTTCGCGTTCGCATGACGAACGTGGCCGTCCTCGTCGCCGAGGAGCCGACGCACGAACAGATCCTCGACGCCGGACTCGACCCGCGGCGCCATACGCTGTTCGGACTCTACGAGGGCTGTCCGCTCTCCGAGCGCCGCACGGACTTCGGCATGATGCTGCCCGACCGCATCACGCTCTTCTACCGGCCGCTCGTCGACAACTATCGCGGCCCGGTGGAGATCCGCGAGCAGATCCGCCGCACGGTGGTCCACGAAGTCGCGCACTTCGTGGGCTTCGACGACGACGAGATCGAAGACCTCGGATACTGAGGCCTCGGCGGTCTGGCACGGGAGGCACAGCCGCTACCGGTTTCGTAGCCAACCTGGTTCGACGATGCGGCGCTGGAGAAGGTCCAAACGGAGCTCGGCGGTCGCGCGACGCGTTCGCGGACGCGGGGCGCGCGGGGATCGTCCCGTCGCTGCGGTCCTCGACCTTCTCGGCCGGCGCTGGCTGCTACGCGTTCTTTGGGAGCTCCGCGGCGGGCCGCTCACCTTTCGCCTGTTGCGTGAGCGCTGCAATGCGATGTCGCCGAGCGTGCTGAACCGCAGGCTCGCGGAGCTGCGCCAAGCCGGCGTGGTCGAGGTCGAGCCCCGCCGTGGATACCGCCTCACGGCGGAAGGCCGAGAGCTCGGGCGCGCGCTCTCCGCCATCGGCCATTGGGCCGAGCGTCGTGCCTCCCGGTCTCCACGGGGGACGAGACAACGCCCGCGACGCCCGGCGCGATGACGGGCTCGCGGCGGATCTCGTGGCCACGGCGCCTCGCGCTGGCGGCCGGCGGGCTGTTCGTCGGGCTCGCGGCGGGCGAGATTTTCTTTCGCTTGGTGCCGTTCGATCGAGTCCGATACGAGGTCCGCTACGGGCACTACAGCGGCAACCAGGTCGGCCGTTTCGTCGAGTACGACCCGATCCTCACGTTTCGCAACCGCCGCTCGGCATCGTTTCCCGAAGCCGGCGTGCGCATCAACGCGCTCGGCCTGCGCGGGTCGGACGTGTCCGTCGCCAAGCGGCCGGGAGTCACCCGCGTGCTCTGCCTTGGCGATTCGTGCACCTTCGGCGGCCCGCATCCCTACCCGGAGATGCTGCAGGCGCTTCTCGACAAAGCCGCGCCCGGGCGCTTCGAGGTGCTGAACGGCGGCGTCATCGGCTATAGCTCGCTCCATGGACTCGAGTGGTTCGAGCGCGAGCTCGCCCGCTTGGACCCGGACATCGTCACCATCTACTACGGCTGGAACGACATGTGGCGGGAGAAGGATTCCGTGGTACGGGCCTGGTTCAAGATCCGTGTCGCCCGCGAGCAACCGGCGCGGTTTCGCAGCTACCTGTGGGAAGCCGCATCGCGCGGGCTGGTGTTCCTGCGAAGCTGGCTCGGCCACGCTTCGTTGCAGGTCCCTCCCGAGCAGTATCGCGCCGTGCTCGAGCGCTTCGCGGCGCTCGGGCGCGAGCAACGCTTCACGCCGATCTATCTGACCGCGCCCGCCGGCTTCGACGGCGACCAGACTCCGCAGTGGCTCGTGAAACGAGGAATGGTCGCAGAGGGCGACAGCGTCCCGCGCCTACGCCAGGAATACAACCGTGTGGTCGTCGACGTCGCCGAGGAAGAGCGACTGCCGCTCGTCGATCTCGCCGCCGACTTCGACGGGGGCGGCGGCAGGACGCTGTTCGACAGACCCGACGAAGACCCGATCCACCCAAACGACAAGGGCTATCGGATCATCGCCGAAGCGCTCGCGGCGGAGATCCTCAAGAGGTCCGCGCCCAGCGCGGCGACCGCTTCTCGGTGAATGCCGCGAGGCCCTCGGCCACCTCTTCGGAGGCGAGAGAGTCGGTGAACATTTCGAGGTCGATGCGCGGCAGGTGGCGATTCAAGTCGCGCTTGATTCGACCGCGCGCCACGGGAGCCGTCTGACGGATTTGCGCGATGACCTCGGCCACCGCGCGGCCGAGCTCCGCGTGGGGCACCGCTCTGGACACGAGCCCCATCGCGACGGCCTCGGCCGCCGTCAGCGTCGCGGCGGAAAACAGCAGATACTTGGCGCGCGCCACGCCCACGTGCGCCGCCAGACGCGCCGAGAGCCAGCAGTCGGCGATGCCACGCAACAGCTCGGGGGCGCGGAATTGCGCCCGCTCGCTCGCCACCGACACGTCGCTCGTGAGCACGATGTCGAGGCCACCGCCCTGGCACAGGCCGTTGACCGCGCAGACGACGATCTTCGAGCAGCGCTCGAGCTGCACGAAGGGAACCATGTCCCAGCGGTCGGTCTCGCGGTCGAGGTAAGAGCCGCTCTCGGGTTCGAGGCTCATGTCGCCACCGGGGCAAAACACGTCGCCCGTGCCGGTGATCAGCAACACGTCCACGCCGGGGTCCTTCTCGGCGATGACGGCGGCTTCCTTGATGCCGTGATACATCTCGATCGTGCAGGCGTTGCGGCGCTCGGGCCGGTCGAGCGTCACCGTCAGCACGCCGTCTTGCAGGTTGCCTCGCAGGAATTTCGAACCTAGATTCACGGCTGCCATGTCCGGCCTCCGGGAGGACCCATGACAGGAAGGGAAGCGATGCTGCAAGCGTTCGACCGGCTGTTCGACCGCGCCGCGAAGAAGCTGAACGTCGAATGTAGCGCGGAGGAGAAGGAGCAGGCGAAGAAGCAGTTCGAGGACCGCTTCGCCGCGCTGCTCGAATCGCTGCGGCAGGTCGACATCGCGGAGGTGCCCTCCGAGGTGCTCGCCAACATGGAGGGCGCCATCGATCGCATCTCACCGACGGAGGTCGTCGGCCTGCTCGCTTCCATACCGATCGCGCACCAGGGCCACGAGATGATGCGCCAGGTCGCCTACCGGGCCGCCGAGAAGCGTCTGCTCGACCACCTGATCCAGCAGACCGACGATCGCTACGGGGGAAACTGACCGGGGTCAGTTTCTTCGCTTCGCTATCCCGTGTTCGCGGGATACCGCGTCGACGGTTCGCCGGAGTACTCCTCCAGACTCGGGGGAATACGAAAATGGCCATACCATCGATGCGGGTGGTGACGTTCTTCGTTGTCGTCAGCGCGCCGATCTTCGCCGGCGACGTTCATGGAACCGAGATCACGGCGTGTTACGACAAATACGACGGGGAGATGCGCAAGGTGACCAGCGCGAGCCAGTGCAAGAGGAACGAAAGCTGGGTCTCCTGGAATCAGCAAGGGCCGGCGGGCCCTGCTGGGCCAAAGGGCCCTGCCGGGAATACGGGAGCTGCCGGGGCGACCGGCCCGGCCGGTCCCGCCGGACCAGGGGGGTCAGCAGGACCAGCAGGCCCGGCTGGCCCCTCCGGTCCTGCCGGTCCCGCTGGAGCACAGGGCCCCAAGGGCGATCCCGGGACCTCGTCTGATTCCGGTCCTGCCATCCTGACACGCTCGTTGCCGAGCGCCGAGCAAGGTGCACCCTATTCCGAGAACCGTCGACGCCGCCGGAGGGCGTACGCCCTACCAGTGGACTCTCGATACTGGCACCCTTCCCGCCGGGCTCGAGCTCGACGCCGCCACCGGCCAAATCGCGGGCATGCCGACCTCCCCAGGCAACGCGAGCTTCCGCGTCCAGGTGACCGACGACGACGGCCGCATCGCCCAGCGCGCGCTGTCGATCTGCCTAGCGACCGCCGAGGTCTGCAACGGCGTCGACGATGATTGTGACGGCGAAGTGGACGAGGACCTCGAAGCTCCTCCCCAGATTTGTAGCTCGCTCGGCGTCTGTGCCGGCCGATCGATCCCCGTCGCTTGCCAGGGGACGGAAGGCTGGCATTGCGACTACCGCGGAGTGCCCGGCATCGAACTTGACGCGAACGGCGACCTGAACGCCAACGAGCTGCTTTGCGACGGCCGCGACGGCAACTGCAACGGCGTCATCGACCTCGACGGTTTTCCAACCTTGGGGCAAGCCTGTGCCGGTGGTAGTGGAATCATGGATGGAGTCGTGATTTGTCGCCCATCTTTTCCGCCTACGACGACGATGTGCAGCTCCCCCTGAACGAGTCCTGAGCGAGGCACGGGCTCGGTTCGTGCTTTTGCGGGTGGCGCATCGGCGCCACCCGCCGTCGGCTTGCTCGCGATCGCGCGATGCCTCTAGAGAAGTAGCGCCCGCCCGTCTTCTCTCGGGCGGGCGTGAATCGTGAGGTCTGCGACAACAGCAGGAGCGGGCGCTCGGGCGACGGTACGGACGCTCGCCCTCGTTGCCGTTCCTGCTTCGCTCTGGCCGCTCCTTGCCTGGCTGCACACCGAGGTTCCGCCGCCGAGCGTGAGCGTGCTGCGCCAAGCGCGGTTCGCTGCGGGCGTCGCGGATCAACCCGGAGAACGGCGCGCGCTCCCCGACGATTGGCGCGTGACGAGCCGCGGGACCCGCGTGGCCACGTACGAGCTCCGCTTCCCCGGCGGTCGCATCGAGCCGCAGGAATGGGCAGTCTATCTGCCCGCGCTCAGCATGAACGCCGCGGTCTGTCTCGACGGCGAGCTCGTCGGCGACGGCGGCGAGCTCACGGAGCCCATCGCGCGCAACTGGAGCCGGCCGCTGCTCTTTCCCTTCCCCGGCCGCTCGTCTCTCGGGGCGAGAATTCGCTCGTGTCGGGCTGCAGGCGGATCTCCCCGACACGGGCCTGCTCGGCGCTCGTCTACGTCGGACCGCATCGCGCGCTCGCCCGGCTCTTCGCGCGCCGCGACGTGCTCAAGGTCGAGGCGGTCTGGGTGATCACGCTGTGCCTGGCTGATGATCGGCGTCTTCACGGCGCGCTCTGGGTGCAGTGGCGCGAAGCAGCCGTCGTACGGCTGGTTCGCCGCGGCGGCGTTCGCGTGGGCGGCCATCCACCTCGAACGCTGCTCGTCGTCCACGCCCCGTGCGGACCACGGACGTGGTGGGGCCTCTGGTACCTCGCCCTCGTCGCGTGGGTGGTGCTGCAGACGCCGTTTCCTCTTCGCGTTCGTGGGGTGAGGGACCGGCGTCTCGAACGCGCGCCTCACCGCGCTCGGGCTCGCCGGGTCGATGCTCGTCGTGCTCATGACCCTGCTCGGCTCGCCGTGGCTGCACGGCGGCGTCGGGTCTGGATCACGCTCGCGCTGTTCGTGGGCGCATACGCCGTGAGCCTCGTCGTACGCTTGCTGCCGCGAGCGCGCGGACGACTCGACGTCGTATTGTCCCCGTGCTCGGGCTCACCGTCGTCGGCTGCGCGGCCCACGATTGGCTCATCTTCCTCGGTCTCGCAGGCCCGACGTACGACTACTTCCTGCCCTACGCCGCTCCGCTGGTCCTCCTCGGCATGGGCTGGGCGCTCCTGCGACGCTTCACCGGCGCGCTCCGGGAGTGCGCGGCGCTGGTCGCCGACCTCGAAGCGCGCGTCGAGGCGAAGCGCGAGGAGCTCGCCCGGAGCTACGAGCGCCTGCAGGCCGTCGAGCGCGCCCGTGTGCTCGCCGACGAGCGCGAGCGCATCATGCGCGAGATGCACGACGGGCTCGGGTCGCATCTCGTCTCGACGCTGGCGCTGCTCGACGGCGACCACAGTCGCGCGAGGCGGTCGGCCGGCGGTGCGGGCGGCGCTCGACGACCTGCGGCTCATGATCGACGCGCTCGTGCCGCTCGACGGCGACCTGCTCGGCGCGCTCGCGATGCTGCGCGCGCGCATGCAGCCGCGGCTCGAAGCGGCGGGCATCCGCGTCGAGTGGAGGGTCGATGATCTCCCGCGCATCGCCGATCTCGGCGCGCCACAGGTGCTGCAGATTCTGCGCGTGCTGCAGGAGGCGGTGACCAACGTGCTGAAGCACGCGGGCGCGCGGACGATCACGGTGCGGACGGACGCGAGGAACGCTCGCCGGCCGTCGCCGCGTTTACGTCGAGATCGCCGACGACGGGCGCGGCATCGCCGAGCCGCGGCCCCCGGGCCGCGGCCTGCAGCACATGCGGCAGCGGGCCGCGGCGATCGGCGGTGCGCTCGAGATCGACGGGCGACTCGCGGGACGTGCGTGCGCCTGCGCATTCCCGTCGACGAGGCGAGCGCGGCGTGAGCACGGTCGGACGACCCGGGGCGCGAACGTCAGTGCGCTGGCTCGCGCTGCTCGCGGCGACGCCGGGCACCTGGCTGCCGATTGCCTGGCTGTCATCGCTCGTCGCCGCGAGGCGCCCGGGATTCTCGAGCGGGCGGAATTCCTCGCCGCGGAGGCGCGCTGGTTCCCGCCGCAGCGGCCGCTGGCGCCCGGTGACGCTGCCCGACGACTGGCGCCTACGCCGGCACCGGAGTCCGCGAAGCGTGGTATCGATTGCGCTTCGACGCCGTCGCGACGGCGAAGCGGTGGGGTGTCTACCTGCCGGCGGTGGCGATGAACGCCGCCGTCTACGTGAACGGCCGAGCGGATCGGCAGACGGCGGTCGCGTAGACGATCCCGTCGCGCGCAACTCGAACCGGCCGCTGCTCTTGCCGGTTCGGCGCGCGCGCGCGCGTCGCGGCGACGAACGAGCTCCTCGTGCGGGTCGTCGCGGATCGGCCCGGCAACGGGTTTCTTGCCGCGCTCCCGTCGCTCGCCTCGACGTGCTCGCGCCGGTCGAGCAGCGCGCGACGTTCGTCCGGCGGACGCTGCTCTGGACCCTCATCGTCTTCCGGCTCGTGGTCGCGTCTTCACCGCGGCGATCTGGTCGCGCTCTGGCGCCACGAGCGGTACTACGGCTGGTTTGCGCTCAGCTGCCGTCGCATGGGTGCTCGCCGAGGTCGACCTCGTGGTCGTCGACATTCCGGTATCGGTCGCGGCGTGGACGTGGCTCTTCCCGTCGCGATCGGGTGGTGGGGCATCTTCGCGGTTCGGCTCGTGCTGAGCTTCATCGGCAGTCGCCAAGCCGCGCGCCGAGCGCGGGCTCATGCTCGCGGGAATCGCCGGGTCGGTCGCGCTCGGCGGGCTCGCGGCGAGCGGGTCGCCGCTCTTCGACCCGCTCGCCGTGAATCTCTGGCTGACGCTCGCGTTCGGCGCGAGCTGTTATCTCTTCCGCGGCGTGCTGCCGCGTCTCCGCGACTATCCCGACGCGATCGAGCTGAACGTCGTCTTCGTCGTCGCGCTCTCGGTCGTCGGGCTCGTGCTCGCCGACCTCGTCATGCAGCTCGGCTTCCGGCCGCGCGGCGGGCTCACGGTGCCCGCCGTACGGGGCGTTCGTGGCGGTGGTCGGCATGGGCTGGGTGCTGGTGCGGCGTTTCGTCGGGGCGCTCCGCGAGGTGCGCGCGCTCGCGACGACCCTCGAGCAGCGCGTGCGCGAGAAGACCGCCGAGGTCGAGGCGAGCTACGCGAACATCCGCGAACCGAGCGCGCCCGGGTGCTCTCGGAGGAGCGCGAGCGCATCCTGCGCGACATGGACGAAGGGCTCGGCTCGCAGCTCGTTTCGACGCTCGCCCTGACGGAGCGGCCGGAGACGCGGATCGGCGGAGCTTCAGCGATCGCGGTGCGCGCGGCGCTCGACGACCTCCGGCTCGTGGTCGACTCGCTCGATCCGTTCGACGGCGAGCTGCGTGCCGGCGCTCGCGATGCTGCGGAGCCGCATGCAGCCGCGGCTCGACGCGGCCGGCAGTCGCGGTCGAGTGGCGGGTCGCCGACCTGCCGCCGCTCGCCGATCTGACGCCGCACGCGGTGCTGCGCATTCTGCGGCTCGTGCAGCGCGCGTTCGCCGACGCCATCGAGCGCGGAGCGGGCGGGCGCGTGCGCGCCCAAACCGGGGTCGACCGCGACGGCGCGCCGCCGCGTTCCTCGCGATCGCCGACGGCGGCGTCGAGGTCGTGCGTCTCACCCTGCCGCTCGCGGACCCGAGCCCGCGCCGTCCGCCATCCCGCGTTCACGGGATGCGCCGACGGGCCGCGATTACTCTCGCTCGGCTTCATGGGTGCGGCTCGACGCCGACCGCCTAGGAGATACAACGCCGAGCCAGAGGACGTGAGTAACGCGGCCGAACGAGCCACACGGTGCTCCTGGTCGAGGACGACGCCGCGACACGGACCGGCTGCGCGCGCGATCGAGCGCGTCCCGACCTCGGCTCGTCGCGGCGGCCGCGTCGTGCCGCGAGGCGCGCGAGCGGTTGGCCGAGCGCGGCCCGACGTGCTGCTGGTCGACCTCGGCCTTCCCGACGGCAGCGGCATCGACCTGATCCGCGAGCTCAAGCGCCGCGCGCCGCGACCGAGGCGATGGTGATCACGGTCTTCGGCGACGAGAAGCACGTGATCGCGGCGATCGAGGCGGGCGCCACCGGGTTACGTGCTGAAGGACGGCACCGATCGCTACATCGCCGACTCGATTCGCGAGCTCGTGCAGGGCGGCTCGCCGATCAGCCCGGCGATCGCGCGCCATCTCCTGCGACGCTTTCGCGGCGCCGGTGCCGACGCGCGCGGCCGAGGCGGAATGCCCGGGCCTCACCGAGCGCGAGCACGAGGTGCTCGGGCTGCTCGTGAAGGGCTTCACGTTCCAGGAGATCGGCGAGCTTCTCGGCATCTCCGCGCACACGGTCACGACGCCACGTGAAGCACCTCTACGGGAAGCTCGAGGTGCGCTCGCGGGCGGAGGCCGTCTACGAGGCGCTGCAGCTCGGGATCCTCAAGGACGATCTGTAGCCGCTGTCACCGACAACCAGACGGGGACGTGCGTGCCTGTAGTCAGGAAGCGAGGGGGAGCGCATCTTCCGCGGGCGCTTCGTCGTGCCCGGGGCGCGACGCCGTAACGGCGGCGGCGCGGTCGGGCTCGCCCACGGCGGACGTACCCTCGAAAACCGCGCCCTCGTGCATGACCAGCCGCGGCGAGACGATGTTGCCGACCAGCCTGCCCGTCGCACCGAGCTCGACCCGATCGCGCGCGAAGACGTCGGCCGTGGCGTCTCCCTCGATGACCACCCGGCTCGCCCGGATCTCGCCGGCCACTCGACCTCCCCGGCGAACGATCACCGCGTCGCCGGCGAAGATCTCGCCCTCCACTTCCCCGTAGATGCGCACGCTGCCCTCGAATCGGAGAGTGCCGACGACGCGGCTGCCCTTGCCGATTCGACCGTTGCGCTCTTCGTCCTCTGCTTCCACGAGGTAGACCTCACTCGCCACTGGCTCGGCCGAACGCGGCGTCATCTCTTCGACGCTCTGCCAAGAATCGGCAATCGACTCCTCGCTTCTACGACTGAAAAGGCTCATGTTTTCTCCCCCGCGATGCGCCTCACCCGTACACCGACCATTTCAACTGCAAGCGTGGTGCCGCGTGGCTCGCTCGATCGGCGTTCCCCGCGACCGGCGTGCGCGTGGCTCGCGCTGGCGCTCTTGGTGGTCGCTTGCTCGCCCCCGGCCCCGCCGCAGCGGCCGCAACCCGCGAGCTGGACCGGCGACGGGGTGACGTTCGCCTACCTCGGGCACGCCTCGGTGCTCATCGACTTCGGCGGCACCATGCTGCTGACGGATCCGACGCTGAACGCCCGCATCGGCCTGTCGCTCGGCCCGCTGACGATCGGCCCGAAGCGGCAAGTGGCCTGCGCGCTGACGGCAGAGGAGCTACCGAAGCTCAATGCCGTGCTGGTGTCGCACGCCCACATGGACAGCCTCGACCGTCCGTCGCTCGCCCGCCTGAGCGCGACGCCGATGCTGGTCGTCCCGGAGCGCACTCGCGACCTGGTGAGCGACCTCGGGTACGCCGAAGTCGTCGAGCTGCCGTGGGGAAAGACCGTCGAGGCGGGCGGCGTGACGATCGAGGCGGTCGAAGTCAGTCACTGGGGGCGTCGCTGGCCATGGGACGGCTGGCGGGGCTACGACGGATTCCTGTTGAGCCGCGGGGATGTGCGCGTGCTCTTTGCGAGCGACACGGCATTCAGCCGCAAGCTCGCCGAATACGCGCGCTCGCGTCACGTCACGGTGGCGATCCTCGGCATCGGCGCCTACGACCCGTGGGTCTGGAACCACGAGACGCCGGAAGAAGCCTGGGAGACGTTCCTGGCGAGCGGCGCCGAAGCGCTGATCCCCATCCACTGGGACACGTTTCGGCTCGGCAAGGAGCCGCTCGGCGAGGCGATGCGGAGGCTCCTCGCCGCGGCCGGGGAAGACTCCCGGCGGGTGGTCATCCGCGAGATCGGCGGAACCTGGCGGCTCGCGCCTTCAGGCCCGACGTGAAGCCCGCACCGGGCCGCGGCGGTGAAGCCGCCTCCAGATCGCGTCGATCTTCGCTCCTGCGAAACAGCGCCGAGGGGCGGCCGCACCGACCTCGGCGGCGATACGCTCCATCCCGCCCTCTTCGCGATCGACGAGCACCACGACCCGCTCGACGCGTAGCTCCTCCTGGCGGCAACGCGCGATCGCGCGCAGTGTCGATTCGCCGCTGGTGACGACGTCCTCGACGATCGCCACGCGCGATTTCGGCGCCACCGCGCCCTCGATCCAACGCTGCATGCCGTGGGCCTTCGCCTCTTTGCGAACCGTGAACGCCGCGATCGGACTGCCCGCGACTCTGGCTGTAGTAGGCGACGGCGCAGGCGATGGGATCGGCGCCCATCGTCAGGCCGCCGACGGCGTCCACGGCGCCGCGGATGCGCTCGAACACCAGGCGCCCGATCAATGGCATGGCCGCGGGCAACATCGTCGTGCGCCTGCAGTCGAAGTAGAAGGGACTCGTCGCGCCCGAGGAGAGCACGAACGGCTTCCGTGGTCGGTAGAAGACCGAGTGAATGGCCAGCAACTCGGCGAGCGTCTCTTCCCTCGGAGTCATCCACCGAGTATAGGAATGTTCACCCTTCCGTTCCATGGCCCATCGTCTCAAGGGAAGAGCCGCCATCGCCGGCCTCGGCCTCACGCCAAGGGGCGGTCTACGATTCGGCGATGGGCTTCGCCGTCGACGCCGTGCGCCTGGCGCTCGACGACGCCGGCCTCGAGCGGCGCGACCTCGACGGCCTGCTGCTGAATCCCGGGCTCGCCTGGGGCGACACGGCGATGGGCTCGTTCCAGCTCCAGCAGGCGCTGGGGCTCCGCGATCTCCGGCTCTCGGCGACCATGAACCTCGGCGGCGCGACCGCGGCGCGATGATCCAGCACGCCGCGCAGGCGATCGCCGCCGGCCTCTGCACGACCGTCGCCTGCGTCTTCTCCGACGCGCCGCTGAAGCCGCCGAAGCCGCCGGCGAGGCGGCAAGCGGCAGCGGCGGCTCGGCCGCCGCCTACGGCTTCGCGCGCGGCCTCGAACGCCGCCTACGGCCAGTTCGGCGTGAACGCGCATGTACGCGCTGGTCGCGCGGCGCCACATGCACCTCTACGGCACGACCCAGGATCACCTCGGCGCGGTCGCCGTCGCGCGAGCGCGCGTGGGCGAACCGGAACCCGGCGGCGCAGTTCCACGACAGCGCCGCTCACGCTCGACGACTACCATCGCTCGCGCTGGATCGTGGAGCCGTTCCACCTCTTCGACTGCTGCCTGGTCTCGAACGGCGGCGCTCGCCGTGATCGTCACCAGCGCCGAGCGCGCGCGCGACCTGCGCCAGCCGCCGGTCTACCTCTGGGGCATGGGCCAGGGGCATCCCGGCGGCGACCCGACCGAGACGCTGACCTCCGGCGCGCCGCTCGCCAAGCGAGCCGGCGTTCGCGATGGCCGGCATCGACGCTCGCCGACGTCGACGTCGTCGAGCTCTACGACTGCTACACGTTCACCGTGCTCGTCACGCTCGAGGACTACGGCTTCTGCGCGAAGGGCGAGGGCGGGCCGTTCGTCGCCGACGGATCGATCGGCCCGGGCGGCGCGCTGCCCGTCAACACCGGCGGCGGCCAGCTCTCGAGCTTCTACATGTGGGGCATGACGCCGGTCTCGGAAGGCGTGATCCAGCTGCGCGGCGACGGCGGCGCGCGCCAGGTGCGCGAAGCACGACGTCGCGCTGGTGACCGGCAACGGCGGCGTTCTCTCGACGCACTCGACGCTGGTGCTTCGAGCCCGCTCGCCGTCATGACCGACAGCCGCGCCGAAGCCGCTCCCGGCGATCACGCCGCGAGCTGCGCGCCGTTCTTCGCCGCGGCGCGCGAGCGGCACGAGCTCGTCGTCCAGCGCTGCACGCGGCTGCGGCGCGCTCCGCTTCCCGGCGCGCGACGCTCTGCAGCGGCTGCCTCGGCGCGCGACGCCGAGTGGGTCGCCGTCGTCCGGGCGCGGCGCGATCTTCAGCTTCAACGTCATGCACCAGGTCTATCACCCCGGCTTCGCCGCCGAGGTGCCGTACGCCGTCGTCGTCGTCGAGCTCGAGGAAGGCGGCCGCATGCTCACCAACCTCGTCGACTGTGCGCTCGAGCGGTTGCGCATCGGCCTGCCGGTCGAGGTCGTGTTCGAGCAGCCGCTCCCCGACGTCACGCTGCCGCAGTTTCGCCCGCGTGCGTAGTTCTACCGTGCTGGCTGTTACAATCCACGAACCGTGAAGATCGCCATCGATCTCGGGACCACGTATTCCGTCGTCTACGTGGTCGGCCGCGGCGTCGTGCTGCGCGAGCCGTCGGCGGTGGCGGTGCACAGGGAGAGCGGCGAGGTGATCGCCTACGGCGACAAGGCCCGCGGCATGCTCGGGCGCGTTCCGCCGACGATCGAGATCGTCCGACCGCTGCGCGACGGCGTCATCGCTCACTTCGAGGCCGCTCGCGAGATCCTCCGCCACTTCATCGAGGTCGCCACCGAGCGGCGCTGGATCAAGCGCTCGCACATCGTGATCTGCGTGCCGCACGGGGCCACGCCCGTCGAGATGGAGAGTCTGCGACGGGAATCGCTGGCGGCGGGAGCGCACCGCGTCGACCTCGTCAAAGAGCCGTTCGCCGCGGCGCTCGGTGCCGGGTTGCCGATCGGCCGAGCCGCGCGGCTGTCTGATCGTCGACATCGGCGGCGGCACCACCGAGGCGACGGCGATCTCGCTGAGCAACATCGTGCACTGCGAGTCGCTGCGCATGGCCGGCAACGCCATGGACCAGGCGATCGAAGACCATTTCCGTTCGCACCACCACTTCGCGATCGGGGAGATGACGGCCGAGCGCATCAAGATCGCCCACGGCTCGGTGGTCGCGACCCTGCCCGACGAGCCGGTGTCCTTGAAAGGCATGAACGTGCGGACCGGCTTCCCCGGCACGTTGTCCGTGCAGGCGAGCGAGATCCGCGGCGCGCTCGAGCCGATCCTGTCGCAGATCGTCGAGGCCATCCGGCGCACCGTCGAGAACCTCCCCCCCGAGCTCGCGGGGGACGTCCTCAGCGAGGGCGGGGCCATGGTGGGCGGTGGAGCGCTGCTGCGAGGTTGGTCGGGCCGGCTGCGCGACGCCCTCGGTCTCGCGGTACGAATCGACGAGGACCCGCTGATGGCGGTCACCCGCGGCTTGATTCGCATCCTCGAGGATCCCGCCCGCTACGCGGACCTGATCCTCAACTCGGAGTATCAGGCGGCGCTGCCGGTGTAAGGCGGCTCCTCGGGCTCAGCGCCGCTCGCGCTCGAGCGCTCGGCGAAGCTCATCGAGCTCGCGCTCGGCGCGCCGGCTGCGCCGATCGAGCGACCACACGTAGGCGAAGAGCACGACCCAGACGATCGTATAGGCGGCAAAGAGATACGGGAAGCGCTCCATGGTCACGAAGGGCGCATCTCGCGCTCGAGCAGGGCGACGCCGTCGGCGACGTACAGGGTGCGCAGCCGTACCCGCAGCAGCCACGCGTAGACCAGCACGAACGCCAAGGCGGCGACCAGCAGCGTGACACGCATCGAGGGGTCGCGCAGCCCGCCCTGGGGGTCGCGCGACATCATCACCGCGGGGTGCATGCCCCGCCACAGCCGAACCGAAACGACGATCAGCGGGATGTCGATCGCGCCGACGATGCCGAGCACCGCCGCGTACCGCGCGATTTGATCCTCGCCGCCGCCGAAGGCGCGGAGCAGCAGGTAGGAGGCGTAGATCGTCCAGAGAATCACCGTCATCGTCAGCCGCGGGTCCCACGTCCACCAGGCTCCCCAGATGGGCCGCGCCCAGATCGGCCCGGTGAGCAGCACCAGCGTGCAGAACACCATGCCGATCTCGGCCGACGCCCTGGCGATGCGATCGCAGACGGGGCTGCCGCGCCAGAGGTAGAGGAGGCTCGCGCCGCATACCACGAAGAAGCCGAGAAACGCCGTCCAGGCCGACGGCACGTGGAAATAGAAGATCCGCTGCACGATTCCCTGATCGCGCTCGGTCGGCACCACCATGAAGATCAGGTAGAGGGCCAGCGCCATGGCCGGCCCGGCGAGCCAGGGAAGCAGCAGCGAGGCGAGATCGTCGAGGCGCTTGGCGAGCACGGCGGCCGACTCTATTCTCGCAACACGTGCTCGAACAAGAGCCAGCCGGCGACCGTGAAAACCACGTCGAAGGCGACGAGCACGCGCACCCAGACCCCGGCCTCGCCGGCGCCGCCGAGCAGCACCGCCGACGCCTTGACCGCCGCGATCAACAGCGGGACGAGCACGGGGAAAATCAGCAGCGGCAAAATGATCTCGCGGGCGCGCGTGCCGACGGCCATCGAGGCGAACAACGTCGCGAGCGCGGCGAAGCCGAGATTGCCGAGCAGGCAGACGAGGGCGAAGCCGAGCGGCCGGGCGGGTGTGATGGCGAAGAACACCGCGGTGAGCGGCGCCATCACGGCCTGGAGAATCGTCAGCGTGATCAGGGTGCCGAGCATCTTCGCCAGAAAGATGGCGGAGGGATCGATCGGCGCAGCCTTCAGGCCGTCGAGGCAGAAATTGTCGCGCTCGAGCAGGAAGGTGCGTTGCGCGCCGAGCGTGCCGGCGAACACGAAGGAAATCCACAACGCGGCGGCCGCGGACTCCGGCGTCGGCTTTTCCGGCACGGCGAACTGAAAGATCAGCAGCACGAGCAGGCCGAGCACGAAGATCGCCGCCAGCCCGGCCTTCGAGCGAAACTCGATCCGCAGGTCCTTCTGCACGATCTGCCAGACGGCGTTCACGACGCGGAGGCCTGCCGCTCGTAGATACGCGCCATTTCCTGCAGGCCCGGCACGAAGCGGCCCGATTGCCACACCATGCGCCCGCCGCGCAGGATCGCCGCGCGGTCGCAGACCTCGAGCCCGCGGCCGATGTCGTGTGTGGTGAGCACGATCGTCTTGGCGCGGCCGTGGAATCTCTGCAGGATCCCCTGCAGGTGATCTGCGGCGCGGGGATCGAGGCCGCTGTAGGGCTCGTCGAGCAACAGCAGATCGGGGTCGTGCAGGAAGGCCCGCGCCAGCGCGACGCGCTGCTCCATGCCGCGCGAGAAGGTCTTCACCGGGCGCTCTTGCCAGGCTTCGACCTCCACCTCCTCGAGCATGGCCGCGATGCGCGCCTCGGCGTCCGCGATGCCATAGAGGGCCGCGTAGAAGCGGAGATTTTCCCTGGCCGTCAACTCGCCGTAGAGAAAGCTCCCGTGGCTGAGCAAGCCGATGCGGCGGCGCAGCGCCGGCCGCGGCCGTTCCTCTCCGAAGATCCGCAGCCGCCCCGAGGTCGGACGCAAAAGGGTGGCGAGCAACCTGACGAGTGTGGTCTTGCCGGCGCCGTTCGGGCCGAAGATCGCCAGGCTTTCGCCGGCGCGGATCTCGAAGTCGAGGTCGACGACCGCGCGCAGCGCGCCGTACCGCCTGCCGAGCCCTTCCGCCGCCACGACCGCCTCCGCCATGCGCCACGGGGATACAGAAAAAGCCCGCCCCGCTCCAGGATCGGCCCGTGCTGTGTTAGAGAGCGACCGTGTTCACGATTCGCGGCAAGCTCTTGATCTATGCGCTGGAGATCGTCGCAGCCGCCATCCTCCTGCTGTCCATGCCGCCCTGGGACTGGTGGGTCCAAGTGGGCTTCGCGTCGCTCGCGGTGATCGCCGTGGCGCTCGCCGCCGTGCTCGGGCGCTCGATCGCCAGCGCCGTCGACCGCCTGATCGCCGCCACCCGCCGCATCGGCGGGGGCGACTACGACGAGGCGGTCTTCGTTTCGAGCTCCGACGAGCTCGGCACGCTCGGTCACGAGGTCGACCGCATGCGCGTGCAGCTGCGCGACAAGGTTCGCCAGCTCGAAGAGCTGGCGCGCGACCTCGAGCAGAAGGTCGCGGAGCGCACGGACGCCCTGCGTCAGGCGAACGAGCGGCTCTCGTTGATCCACTCCGTCGCCAACGCCATCAACTCGAGCTTGGACTTCCAGGTCATCTTCGCGGCGGTCGTCGACGGCACCCGGCGCCTGGTGGACTTCGACCAGGCCTCGATCGCCCGCCTCACCGATCCGCAGACGGCGACCGTATTCGCGATCTCCGGCAAGTGGGAGGCGATGCGCGAAGGCAAGAAGATCCCGCTTTCCGCCTCGCGATTCTCCGAGGTGCTCGAGCACCGCCAGCCCGCCGTCTTCGACGTGCCGTTCGCCAGCGTCGAGGAGGATACGCTCAGCATGTCGGCGATTCGGCGCGAGATCGTGCTGCCGTTGGTGGTCGGCGACGAGGTGATCGGCACCTTCAACCTCGGCAGCCGCAGGCGCGATGCGTTCTCGGCCGCGGAGATCGAAGTGCTGTCGCAGATCGCATTGGAGCTCGGCGTGGCGTTGCTGCAAGCCGAAGCGTTCGAGCGCGAGCACCAAGCGGCGCAGAAGTTGAAGGAGCTCTCCGACCTGAAGTCGGAGTTCGTCTCGAAGGTCTCCCACGAGCTACGGACTCCCCTCACCTCGATCATCGGCGCCGCCGACAACTTGCTCGACGGCATCGCCGGACCTCTCGACGAGCGACCGCGGCACTACCTCTTGCGGGTCAAGGAGAACGGCGACCGGTTGCTGCGGCTGATCAACGAGCTGCTCGACCTGTCGCGCATCGAGGCCGGCAAGGAAGAGATCCGCGCCACCCGCTTCCGGCTCGACACGCTCATTCACGAGACCCTCGAGGCCCTCAAGCCCGTCGCCGAAGATTGCGGCGTGACGATCGCGTCGCCCGGTCCGCCGTCGCTGGTGATTCGCGCCGACCGCGACAAGATCTCGCGCGTGCTCATGAACCTCGTGCACAACGGGATCAAGTTCACCCCGCGCGGCGGGCGAGTCGAGGTGGCGGCGAGCGGTGACGACGAATGGGTGACGGTCGCCGTGCAAGACAGCGGCCCCGGCATCCCGCCCGCCGAGGTCGAGCGCATCTTCGACAAGTTCCACCAGGTGAAGCGCAGCCGGGGACGAGGCGGGGCCGGAAGCGGCCTCGGCCTGCCGATCAGCCGACAGCTCATCGAGATGCACGGCGGGCGGTTGACCGTCGCCAGCGCCGTCGGCCAGGGCAGCACGTTCACGGTCGTCCTGCCGCTCCGCGCGCAGGCCGAGCGCGAGAGCGAAGGCGGCGAGACATGGCGCGCATCCTAGTCGTCGACGACGACCCCGACATCCGCACGATCCTCTCCGACCGGCTGGTGGCGCGCGGGCACGATCTGCTCGAGGCTACCGACGGGTTGAAGGCGCTCGAGATCTCGGCCCGCGAGCTGCCGGACCTCATGCTGCTCGATCTCGACCTGCCGGGCGCCGACGGCCTGACGGTGCTGGAGCGACTGCGCCATGAGAGCTTGCCGCCGACGGTGGTGGTGATCACCGCGTTTGCGACGATCGAGAAAGCGGTCGAGGCGATGCGCCGCGGCGCCTTCGATTTTCTCGCCAAGCCCTTCCAACCCGGCCTCGTCGAGCTGACGGTGCAGAAGGCGCTCGAGCGCAGCGAGCTGCGCGAAGAGAATCGCGCGCTGCGTGCCGCGCTGCCCGGCGGGCGCACGCTCATCGGCTCGAGCGGCGTGATGCGCGAGCTCGTCGAGCAGGCGCGCAAGGTCGCCGAGAGCAAGAGCACCGTTCTGCTGCTCGGCGAGAGCGGTACGGGCAAGGAAGTCCTGGCGCGATCGATCCACGCGTGGAGCCCGCGGGCCGCGCGTCCGTTCATCCCCGTGAACTGCGTGGCGCTTTCCGAGGAGCTGCTGGAGAGCGAGCTGTTCGGCCACGAAAAGGGAGCGTTCACCGGAGCGCACCAGCAGAAGCCCGGCAAGTTCGAGCTCGCCAACAACGGCACCATCTTCCTGGACGAGGTCGGCGACATTCGCGCGGCCTTGCAGACCAAGCTGCTGCGCGTGCTCCAGGAACACGAGTTCGAGCGCGTGGGCGGCACCAAGACGATCCGCGTGGACATCCGCGTCATCGCCGCCACCAACCGCGACCTCGAGGAAGGCGTGAAGGCCGGGCGGTTCCGCGAGGACCTCTACTATCGACTGAACGTGGTGCGGCTCCGCCTGCCGCGGCTCCACGAGCGCAGCGAGGACGTGCCGGACCTCGCCGAGCACTTCTTGCGCAAGTACGGCGCCGAGACGGGCAAGGTGATCTCGGGGATCTCGCCCGACGCCATGGCGCTGCTTCGCCGTCACCGCTGGCCGGGCAACGTGCGCGAGCTCGAGAACGCCATCGAGCGGGCCGTCGTGCTCGGGCGGGGGCCGGAGATCGTCGCCGAGGACCTCGGCCTCAAGACGACAGACGACGCCGCGCCGAGCCCGGACGCGGAGATCGGCGCGTTCCACGCGAGCGTGGAGGCGCACAAGAAGGCCTTGATCCGCCGCGCGCTCGACCAGGCTGGCGGGAATCAGACGCGGGCCGCGGAGCTGCTCGGCCTGCAACGCACGTATCTCGCCCGGCTCATCAAGACGTTCGCCCTGCGGGAGTGACCGGCCAGACGGCGACGCGGCGGGAGCCTCGTCGGCGCCCGGCGATCGCCTCCGGCCTGCCGGCACGATTCACGCGAATGCATTGATCAATCAATACATGTTGATCCAGCACACGGGGAGGGACAGAGTTCGCCACGGGAGGAACCGCCATGAGCATGCCTGCCGCGTCCCGGCGCCACGCCGACGTCGAGAGCCTCGCGGTCGTCGACCGCCGCACGGGACGGAGCTACGAGCTGCCGATCGAGGACGGCGCGTTGCGCGCCACGGACTTGCGGCAGATCCGCGCCGGCGACGGCGACCCAGGCCTCGTCTGCTACGACCCCGGGCTCTTCAACACCGCCGCCTGCAAGAGCCGCATCACCTTCGTCGACGGCGAACGCGGCGTACTGCGCTACCGCGGCTACGCGATCGAGGAGCTCGCCGAGAAGAGCACGTACCTCGAGGTCGCCTATCTGATCGTCAAGGGCGAGCTTCCGGACCGGGAGCGGCTGACGATGTGGACGCGCAACGTCACGGTGCATCGCATGGTGCACGAGAACGTCAAGAAGTTCATGGAGGGGTTTCGCTACGACGCGGCGCCGATGGGGATGCTCGTCGGCACGCTCGGCGCGCTTTCGACCTTCTATCCCGACGCGGCGAACGTGCTCGACGTCGAATCGCGCCGGCTGCAGACCCGCCGCCTGATCGGCAAGCTGCCCACGCTCGCCGCGTACGCCCACCGGCACAGTCGCGGACTGCCGTACGTCGACCCCGACGACGAGCTCTCCTACGTCGGCAACTTCTTCTCGATGATGTTCAAGAAGGGAGAGGCGCGCTACGGGGTCGATCCGGTGCTCGAGCGCGCGCTCGACGTCCTGTTCCTGCTTCACGCCGACCACGAGCAGAACTGCTCGACGAACGCGCTGCGCTGCGTGGCGAGCGCGCACGCCGATCCCTATTCCGCCGTTGCCGCGGCCGTCGCCGCACTCGGCGGCCCGCGCCACGGCGGCGCCAACGAAGCGGTGGTACGGATGTTCGCCGAGATCGGCTCGCCGGCGCGCGTGCGCGAAGCCATCGCCGGCTTCAAGAGCGGCGAGCGGCGCCTGATGGGCTTCGGCCATCGGCTCTACAAGAGCTACGATCCACGCGTGCGCGTCATGAAGGAGCTCACGCGCCAGGTGTTCGAGGTGACCGGTCGCCATCCTTGGATGGACGTGGCTCTCGAGCTCGAGAAGGTCGCCCTCGAGGACGACTATTTCGTGTCGCGCCGGCTGGTGCCGAATCTCGACTTCTACTCGGGGCTCCTCTACCAGGCGATGGGCTTCCCGCCCGAGATGTTCCCGGTGCTGTTCGCGATCCCGCGCACCGCCGGCTGGCTCGCGCAGTGGGCAGAGCTGGTGACGGATGCGGAACAGAAGATCGCCCGACCGAAGCAGCTCTACGTGGGCGAGGCGGCGCGATCGTACGCGCCGCTCGAGAGCGCGCCGCCCGCGCGGCGCGTCCGAGGACGCGGTCAGCGCGGCGATTTAGCGGCCGCAGCGCTCGTCGAATCGCAGTCGGGCATGGAGGCTCGATGCGCTGCGCACGGAGGGCCTCGCGCGTCGGCCTCGCGGTGCAATTCGGATACACCCGTCCTAGGTTCGATACACCTCCGATCGCGGTAACCGCTTCCAGATCGAGGCCTTGATGGTTGGCATGGATCTTGAGCTCTCTATGATCGCTATCGGAGAAACAGTCGTGAAAGGCTCGCGGCGTCGATCGCAGCTCGTTCACACCCTGGCTCTCGTGCTCATCGTGGGCCTCGCCGTACCCGGCTCGCGATCGATCGCCGCGACTCAGGATTCGTGGGAAGAGAACGCGCCTGCCGGTGGTGGGGAAGCGGGCGGCGGCGGCGGGGGTGGAGAGGGCGATTCCCCGAGCGGCGAGAGCACCGAGAACGGCCATCCGCCGACCGAAGCTGCCGCGCCTGCGGGGACCGGTGCGGCCGAGGCCAGCGGTGATACACATCAATCGCCGACGCAGCCTGAGGCCGCACCCGCGACGAACGTCGGCGAAGGAGGCCAGGAACCGCAGGAGAATGCCGGGCAGGAAGCGCCGGTGGAGTCGCCGCCGAAGCCTGCCGAAGGAGGCATTCCGGGCGAGCAGATTGGATCCGTACAACAACCCGCGGGCGGTGGAAGCGATCTCAAGGACCGCCCGTTCGCGGAGCTCAGCGCCGCCGATTTCAAGGACGCCACGCTGGGCGACAAGCTCGGTTCGGGCGGAAACAAGGATGTGTACACCGTGAATGGGAGGGATGACGTAGCCATCGGTGTGCTCAAAGAGGGTAAATCTGCGGACTCCCTCGACGACGAAATCGCTTTGCTGAAGGAGCTCGAGGCGCAAGGGCTACCGACAGTCGAGGTCCTGGGCACGACCACGGTGAACGGCCGTACTGCGATCGTGTTCAAGCGCTATGCGACCGGATCGAAGACTGTCGTCAAACTGGAGAAAGGCAAAGTACGGATCGTCGGCGACTCTGCGCTGTTGAACCAAAAGAGCGTGGAGGACCTGCAGCGCATCCGCGAGTTGCTGGTCACCAAGAACGTGAAGGTGGACGATCTGCAGTTCTTGATCGGCAGCGACGGCAGTGTAGTCATCGCGGACCCCTTGGACGTGCATCCAGGTACCGAGCCTTCGAAGAACAACTTGCGTATGATCGACCTATTGATCCAGGTGGCGCAGGGAAACACGACCTCGGGGCAGGTGTCGCAGTGACGACCTCGAGCTCGCACGCCGAGGCCGTGCCCTCGCAACGTAAGGCGATCCTGCAGAGTCTCGAGGGAGCAGTCGTCACGGACCTGACGCGCTACAGTTGGTGGCCCGCTGAAGAGGCGGCGCCGAAGCTGCGCATCCCGCCGTCGTTGGTTTTCTCGCTTACCGCCGGACCGTTGCTCGCCACCTTCGACTCCGGGCTAGTCCTCGGCTTCGGCAGTCAGCCTTCTCTCATCTCGGTCACGGTTTGGCTGGAAAAGGGCGCTGGCGGACTAAGCGCCGGCGACCAGATCATGGACGATCGCGAGCTCTACCCGGTCAACGCCACCGACCCGGTCTACAGTAGTGAACCGATCCGCGAGATGGTCCGCCGCAGGGTGCTGTCGGTCACGGTCATCAAGCGCCGAGCAGCCAGAGCAACCTGGACAGCTCAACCGCGAGAGGTGGGCCTCGTGCTCCATTTCGAGAATGGGAGCGAGCTCATCGCGTCGCACGGGCTCCACGATGATTCCGACGACTTCTCGGTCATCACGCGCAGTCAGATTTCGGCAAAACTCCTAGGTCAACTCGACGAGCTCTCCCTGACGGAGCTATCGGCGGCGCCCGAGCCGGGCTAGTATGCGGATACCGAGCCGTTTTCAGCGACGCGACGGCCGCTGCGCTCGCGAGCCGATGTTACGATGACCAGACTTTCCAAGGACGCCGGCGTGACGATGATGGAATACGCGTTGATCCTCATCGTCATCGGCCTCGCCGTCCTGTTCATGATGAAGCATCTTGGCGCTTCGCTGCGCGCCCGCTACGGGGCGGTGAAGGCGACGACCAACGTGACGATCATCGACCCGAACCGCCACGTCGAAGTCAACGATCAGGGCCTGACGGGTACCGCGAAGTCCGTCCCGAACCAATGAGCGGGCCGCCAGCCCCGCGGGGTCGAGCCTCACGTCAGGCGCTGGGCGGCTGGAACCACGCACGCTCGACGGGCACGGAACGCTCGACGAGCCGGTCGCGGATGCGCGGCACATAACCCGTCGCCTTTGCGGTCGCTGCGCCGGAATCGAGCGCGAAGATGTCTCCCATCGTAAACTGACCGCTCTCCAGACCGGTCAATTCGGTGATCGCCGTCACGCAGCGGCGTCCGCCGCTCAGGCGACTGATGTGTACGATCAGCGGTATCGCGCCGGCGATCTGCTCGCGGATCGCGCGCTGCGGAAGCTCGGTTCCAGCAAACAGCACCAGAGTCTCGAGCCGGTGCAAGGCTTCGCGGGGTGAGTTCGCATGGATCGTCGACAGGCTACCCTCGTGCCCTGTATTCATCGCCTGCAGCATGTCGAGCGCCTCGGCGCCGCGTACTTCACCGATCACGATGCGATCGGGGCGCATGCGTAGCGCATTGCGCACGAGGTCGCGGATCGCCACCTCGCCTTCGCCAGCGGCATCGGGAGGGCGGCTCTCGAGCGGAAGCACGTGACGGAGCGGCAGACAAAGCTCCGCTGCGTCCTCGATCGTCACCACGCGCTCCTTGTCCGGCAGGAATCCACACAACGCGGCGAGAAGCGTGGTCTTTCCCGAGCCCGTACCTCCGGAGACGAGCATCGAGATGCGTCCGACGACCGCCGCCTGCAGGAACGCGAGCATCGGCGCGCTGAGCGTTCCGTTTGTGACCAGGTCCTGCCCGGCAAGCCGCCGGCTCGGAAACCGGCGGATCGTCAAGTAGGGACCGCGGACCGCGAGCGGCGGCAGCACCGCGTTCACGCGAGAGCCGTCGCGCAACCGCGCGTCGAGAAGCGGCCGCTTTTCGTCGATCGAGCGCCCCACCTCCGCTGCGATCTGGCTGATCGCGTCGCGTAGCGCGTCCACGGATTCGAATCGCCCGGGAACTTCCTCGAGCGCGCCGGCGCGCTCGACGAATATTTCATCCGGACCATTCACCATGATCTCACTGATCGAATCGTCAGCGAGGAACGGCGACAGCACCGCGATCCCGGAGGCCGCGTTACTGTGGATCGTGCGAGCCTGCACAACAGGCGTGACCGCAGTCGGCGCTTCGAGTGTCACGGAGACCCGATACGGGCCGATCTCGAGCGCGTCACCGGCTTCGAGCACCATCTCTCCTTCCACCGCACGTCCGCCGACGCGCGTGCCGTTGGTACTCCGCAGATCCTCGACCACCAAACGGCCGTCGCGATCGACCACGCGCGCGTGGCGGCGCGAGACGATCGGATCGTCGAGAACGACGTGACAGTCGGCATGTTTGCCGATCAGCGCCTCGGCGCCGGCCACCGTCACGGAGCGCGGCTCGGCCCCTTCCCGATGGATCGTGAAGATCACTCGTCGCTCGGCGGACGCGACGAAACGCGCTGTTCGCACCGTCCCGCCGTCACTCGGCGCCTCCGCCGCTCGGTTTCGGCGCAACCGGCTGTACCTCGACCGCGCGGTCGCGATAGCGCGCGGGGACCTTGTCCATGTCGTCGAGGACGAACAACTGGCCGCGCTCGTCCCGATAGAGAACGAGCTTCACGGTCGAGCCTGCCATGCCGCTACGCAGCTGGCGTTCGAGCTCTTGGATCCGCCGCTCCACCTCCTGGTCCTTGCCGGACGTGGCGCGCGATGCCTTGCGATAGCTCTCGAGCGCCGCCCAGAGATCGTTCTTGTCTCGCAGCTCGTCGCCCTTCGCGACGTAGTAGTCGACCGCCTTCTGCACGCGCTCCTGCGCAACCGAGCTTTCCGGATAGATCTTCAGCGCTTCGCGATACTTGGCGAGCGCGTTGGTACCCACCGGTTCGGTCACCTGACCTTTGTCGAAATAGGCGTCCCCTTGCTGGATGATCGGCTGGATCCGGCTCTCGAGATCGCGCCGCTGCTGCTCCTCGCGAGCTCGCTGCTGGGCGATGCGCGCCTTCTCCGATTCCTCGCGCGCCTTGCGCTGCTTGTCGCGCTCCTCGTCGATGCGCTTCAACCAGGCCCGCGCCTTCTCGTTGCCGGGCTCGCGGGCGAGCACCTCGTTGAACTTCGCAAAGGCATTATCCGCATCCGGTTGATCCGGCGGCGCGAGCAACTTGCCAGCGTTGAACAACACCTCGCCTGTTTCCAGCAACGCGGTAATCTCTTGTTGCCGCGCCTTGTCCGTAGCGGAGGGTTCGGAGGTCTGCTTGACCACCGTCTTGGTGGGAGCGGACGGCCACAGCAGCAGCGCCGCCAACAGCACCAGGACTCCGGCGCCGAGCCCGAGGTAGAGCCGATATTCGGGCGCGAACAGAGTCGCCAGCCCGCCTCCCTGGAACTGCTTCTCTTCGTACTCGGCGGAGAAGACCTCTCCCACCCGCGCATAGCGCAGAACGACATCTCCGATCTTCAGCAGGTCGCCCGGCTTGAGGTTCGCGCGCGTGGGCTTGCGGCCGCCGCTCATCACCACCGAGCCGAGGGTCCCGACGGTGTACAGCTCGTAGCCGTCCGCTTGGCGAACCAGCTTGGCGTGCACCGATTCGATTCCCGCAAACTTCAACTGGCAGCTCGGATTGGAGCCGATCAAGACTTCCGCCCCGCTCAGCGGGAACTGCCTGCCGCGCGCGTGGCCTGAGAGGCAGACGAGCTGGAATTGCGCGTCGCCTGCCGCCGGCGTCGGGGCAGCACCGCCTTGGCGAACGACGGTGCGGTCGGCCGCCTCCGAAGGCGCACCAGCGCGCGGAGAGAAGACCGTCCGATCCGAATCCTCTGGCGGCGTCGGTCGGCCCATGATCACGGTGGCACCCTCGTCGGCCGGGCGCTCGGGCGAGCGTATCGCAGGGTTGACGGGAGCGACGACCGTACGGTCGCTATCGGGCGTGGCCGGGGCGGCAGGCGTCGGCCGCCGTACGTCTACGATGGTCTTGTCGGAATCCAACTCCGGCTTTTTTTGTTCGGCCAACTGGTCCTCCCGAATTGCCACGCCAGGTCAGTGCGCCGAGTCCTTGTGCTCCATGGCGGCACGCGCCTCCGGACGAGCGGCGATCTCCTTTAATGACGGCGGCAGCTCGAAGCCCGACAGCTCGATCTCGTCGAGAAACGTCGGCAAGTTGCCGACCGCGCGATGCTCACCGAGGATCTTCCCACCCTCGGTACCCGTACGCGTGAACCGATAGATGTCCTGCACTCGATAGCGCCCTTCGGTGGAGAGTGGCAACACTTGCGAGATGTGTGTGACTTTACGGGATCCGTCCTGCAAGCGCGCGGCCTGGATGATCATGTCGACCGCGGAGGCGACCTGCTCGCGAATCGCGACGATCGGCAGGTCGAGCCCGGAAAACAGGGTCAGGGTCTCGAGGCGGGAGAGCGTCTGCGCCGGCGACGACGCGTGGATGGTGGCCAGCGACCCCGAGTGACCGGTGTTCATCGCTTGCAGAAGATCGAGCGCCTCACCGCCGCGCACCTCGCCGACGACGATACGGTCCGGCCGCAAACGCAGCGAGGCTCGTACGAGCTCGCGCAGCGTCACCTCGCCCTTGCCGTGCTTGTCGGGCGGCTTCGATTCGAGCGGCAGCACGTGCTCCTGCTGCAGCTGCAGCTCGGCGGAATCCTCGATGACGATGATGCGCTGATCGTCCGGGATCAACGCCGAGACGATGTTCAAGAGCGTCGTCTTGCCCGAGCTGGTGCCGCCCGAGACGATCGCGTTCTTGCGCAGCTTCACGCAGATGTCGAGAAACTGCACGATGTCGTCGCTGAGCGCGCCGAATCGAACCAGGTCCTTGAGGGTCATTCGCTCCTTGGCGAACTTCCGGATGGCGATGCACGGCCCCTTGCGTGAGCACGGTGGCAGAATGATGGCCACGCGCGAGCCGTCGGGAAGCCGCGCGTCGAGATACGGATTCTCTTCATTGATCCGCCGGCCCATGAACTGCGCGACGTTCATGATCGCGGCGCGTAGCCCCTCCTCGCTGAAGATGATCTCGGAGCGCACGAGCCTACCCTTCTGCTCGAAGAAGATCTCCTGCGCCCCGTTGATCATGATCTCGGAGACCCCGGGATCGTCGATGTAGCCCCATATGGGCTCGAAAAAGCTCTGCATCGACGCCCAGAACATCTTGGCCTTCTTGGCTTCTTCGGTCTCCGGTTTCTCCTTCGGCTTGGCGGGCGCTGGCGGGACGGCCGGCGCGGACGCCGCGCTGGTCGACGGCGGCACGGCAGCCGCAGGCGCAACCCGAGCCGCCGGGGTTGCCGGGGCCGTTGCTGTGGTCGCCGAGTCGGCGGCGGGAGGCGCCTCCTTCTTGATGACGGTCCGGTCGCTCGTCTCGCCGCGAGCGATGCGCAAGACGAAATCGGCGATGCGTACCTCGTCGCGATCGCCGAGCGGTCGCACGCCGGACAAGGCCTCGCCGTTGACGAGCGTCCCGTTCGTGCTGCGCAGATCTTCGATCAACAAACCGCCGTCACCGACCGCAATGCGCGCGTGGCGCCGCGAGACCTTGCCGCTCGGGAGCACGACGTCGCAGTCGGCATGCTTGCCGATGACTATCTCCTGCTTGTCGAAGGAGAGGTTGCGCGACTCGGCTGCTTGCGGATCCTGCACCGTGATGATCATCGCTCACATCCTCGCTACCCGGACACGCCTTCACCGAGGCGGTCGAAGGTGTCATTGAACAATACCGCCTGCGGGCCGGCGAGCGACTCGACGTCGCCGGCGTACGCACGGCGGCGCGGGTCGGTGAGATCGGGCAACAGCCGCATTATCGTCGCCAGCATCACGACCTCTTCATCCGTCGCCTGACGTTTGCGCGCGAGCGTGATGTTGTTGACCAGCCGCTGATACTCGCGGGCGAGCTCGGCGTCGGCCGCGCCGAGTGCGGCCGTCAGATCGCGCAGTGCGGCGTCGAACTTGTCCGCGGTCAGGTTCGTGCGCGCAGATTCGATGCGGTCTGCGATGCGCACGGCCACCGTTCGCGGGATTGGCACGATCACCGCACTTTGGCCCGCCAGCTTCATGGCGCCGAGGAGCGCGCGCCGCGTCGCCTGCACGATCGCGGCGCGAAACCCCACGTTGTCGGTAATCCGCTGCGCCATTCCCTGCGTACCCTGCAGCTCGTCGGCGAGCTGGCCCGGAGACGAGGACGCGCCGGAGAGACGAGCCAGGAACATGTTGCGAACGGCCCAGCTCGGAGCGCTATCGGGATCCGCATCATGCTTCGCTGGGTCGTACCCTTGGTTGCGGAAGGACACGAGAAGCTTCGGTTCACGGCTAAACGCGCGCGGCAGGAAGACGAGCTGATAGCCCTGCCAGCCACTCCCCGAGGGGATCGAACCGACCACGCGATCGCCGACGCGCACCTCGACACCATATTGCGAGGCGACCGCGAAGTAGAGTCCGACGCCGTCGGACTCGATCGGCACCTCGAACGTCGCACCGGCCAGGTGGCTGTCGTCGACGCCCGGCAGCCAGCCGACGAGCGAAGCGTAGTTGATTCCTACCGACGCGGTGGATTGCGGCGGAAGACCGGGCGCGCTCGGCCAAAGAAGCAGCAACGACAGAACGGCCAGCACGGCGACCGCGAGGATCTGCACGCGTCGCGAGCCGAGGCCCACGCGGGTGAGCAGGCCCGGAGCGGCCGGAGCGGCGGGAGCGGCCGCAGCATCCACTTTCTTGGCGCCCTTCTTGGCGACAACCTCGAATTTCAAGATCGTGTCGCCGATTTTGAATTCGTCTCCACTTTCCAGCGGTTCGGGCGACGAACCGATGCGGAATCCCATCTTCTCGACGCCGGCGCTCGATCCCGCGTCGAAGAGGAACCAGCCATCGGCACGGAGCTCGACGCGAGCATGCAGGCGGGACACGGTCGGGTCGCCGACGACGATGTCGTTGTCGGCCGCTCGTCCGATGCGCACGTTGCGGACGCCGCCTTCGAAGCTCATGTGCGACCCGGGCGCGGCGCCGCGAACGACCGTGAAGCGGTATTCCTGAACGTCCTCGGGTGCAACCCTCATTCGAGCGACTGACCCGTCATGTAGAGATACACCGGACCGAACAGCAGCACGATGAACGCCGCCGGCACGATCAGCAGGATGAGCGGCATCATCAGCTTCACGGGAACTTTCCCCGCCATCTCTTCGGCCAGCGTGGATCGCTTGACGCGCATCTGGTCCGCCATGATGCGCAGCACCTTGCCGATCGAAGTGCCGAGATCTTCGGCTTGGATCAACGCCAGCACGAAGCTGGTCACCTCCGGCAAGTCGATGCGCTTGGCCATCGCGCGCAACGCATCCGAGCGCGTCTTGCCCAGCGTAACTTCCTGGTGAACGATGCGGAACTCTTCGAGCAGGGGACCGGGCGTGCCCTTGTCGATGACGGTCTTCATGGCCGAGGTGAAATCTTGGCCGGCTTCGGTCGACAGCGTCAGCATGTCGAGCACGTAGGGCAGATCGCGGAAGATGCGTATCATGCGATTGTAGATCACGTTGTTCAACCGGGTGGTCGGATAGACGTAGCCGAAGATCGCCATACCGATCATCAGCGGCCAGCTCGGCCCCGACAACACCGTGACCGACGCGAAGTAACCAAAGCCGAACCCGATGACCGCCGCTACGTAGCGCAAGCAGACGAACTCCGGCACCGTCATCCCGAACGGCTGACCCGCTTTGCGCAGCTTGCGCTCGAGCTCCCTTCCCGCGACCGTGTTGACTACTCCGGCGCGCAACGGCGCGATGATCCGCGCCAGATGCAGGAGAATGCCCATGAGCGGGCTGCCCGCTGTGAGCGAGCGACCGCTTTCGGTGGCGAGCACGTGGCCGGAGGATCGCGCTGCCACGAGGACATACGTGAACAGCATGATCGACACCGTCGCCGCCGTCATCGTGCCGTAGAGGAAGAGCTGTGAATCCATCGCTTGCCCCGCTCAGATGTCGATGTCCATGATCCAGCGGATCCAGAAGAACGCTGCCACCACCATCGCGATCACCAAGGAAAGCGCCACTAAGCCGATGGTCGTGGAGAACATGGCGTAGACGTATTCCGGCTGCATGAACCACAGCGCGATCAGGACACCGAAAGGCATCCCGGACATGACGAGCGCCTGCATGTTGCCGGTCGCAGACATCGCACGGATCTTTCCCTCGATGCGGATGCGCTCGCGGATCGTCGCCGCGATGTTTTGGAAGATCTCACCGACGTTGCCGCCGCTGCGGCGCGTCACCATGACCGCGTTCACCAGGATGTCGAGGTCGCGGCTCTCCACCCGCCGCGCCATGTTGAGCATCGCCTGATCGAAGTCGGTGCCGAGCCGGTATTCCTGCAGCACGCGACCGAACTCCTGGGTGATCGGCGGCTTCATCTCGCGGACGAGGATCTCCATCGCCTGCGGCAGCGTGAGGCCGGCGCGCACGGAGTTCGCGAGCAGCCCGAGCGCGTCGACCAGCTGCTCGGAGATCACCGCGCGACGCTTCTCGCGCAGGATGTTGAAGGCCATGCGCGGCGCGACGATGGCGGCGCCCCCGAACAAGAGGCCCGCGACCCAGTTGATCGCCATCAGGAACAGCATGAAGATCACGCCGCCGGCGAGCAGGCTCAGCTGAAACACCCGCTCCGCCGAGAACGTCGAGAAGATGTCCCCCAGCGACGACTCGGTCTCGGCGACGTACGACGCGCGGTACTCCGCGAACGCCGTCTGCGACACGTTCCAGAGATTCCAGACGATCGCCGCCACCGAGCCGCCAACCATCAGGTAGACGAGTGGAGCAAGCGGCAGTTCTCCCATCTACGCTGCCTCCTCCCCGCGGAAGATCGACAGGTCGACGGGCAAGCCACGCTGACGCAGCTCGTCGTAGAAGTGGGGGATGTAGCCGGTCGCGACGTAGCGGCCGCGGACCTTGCCCTCCGCCGTGAAGCCGTCCTGCTTGAAGTAGAAGATGTCCTGCAGCTGCACGATGTCGCCCTCCATGCCGGTCACCTCGGTGATGGCGGTGACCTTGCGGCTGCCGTCGGCGAAGCGCGCCTGCTGCACGATCATGTGCACGGCGGAGGCGATCTGCTCGCGGATCGCCCGCACCGGCAGGTCCATGCCGGCCATCAGCACCATCGTCTCGAGGCGGGCGAGCGCGTCGCGCGGCGTGTTGGCGTGCAGCGTGGTGAGCGAGCCGTCGTGGCCGGTGTTCATCGCCTGCAGCATGTCGAGCGCCTCGCCGCCGCGGCACTCGCCGACGACGATGCGATCGGGCCGCATGCGCAGGCAGTTCTTCACCAGGTCGCGGATGCGTGATCGCGCCCTTGCCCTCGAGGTTCGGCGGGCGCGACTCGAGCGACACGACGTGCTCCTGGGCAGCTGCAGCTCGGCGGCGTCCTCGACGGTGACGATGCGCTCGTCCGTCGGGGATGAACGACGAGAGCATGTTCAGGAGCGTCGTCTTGCCCGAGCCGGTGCCGCCGGAGATCGACGATGTTGCGGCGCAGCGTCACGCAGAGGCTCAGGAAGTCCGCCATGCCGCGCGTCATCGCGCCGAAGCGGACGAGATCGTCCACCGTGAGCGGGGTCTTGGTGAACTTGCGGATGGTGATGCACGGGCCCCTTGAGCGCCAGCGGCGGGATGATCGCGTTGACGCGCGAGCCGTCCTTGAGGCGCGCGTCCACCATCGGCGAGCTCTCGTCGATGCGCCGACCGATCGGGCGCGACGATGCGCTCGATCGCGGCGAGCACCGCCTGGTTGCTGGAGAAGCTTCTTGTCCGACAGGGTCAGCTTGCCCTTGCGCTCGATGTAGATCTGGTCGAAGCGGTTGACCATGATCTCCGAGACCTGGTCGTCGGCGAGCAAGTCCTCGAGCGGACCCAGGCCGAGCGCCTCGTCGAGCACCTGCTTGATGAGCTCCTCGCGATTGAGCCCTACGGGGATTTCCCAGGCGAGCTCGCGCAAGATGTTCTCGATCGCGCTGCGAGTCTGCTCGCGGATCTGAGCTTCGGCGAGCTTGGACAGATCCACCCAGCGCAGATCGAGGAACTCGATCAGCTTCTTGTGAATGCGCGACTTGATCTCGCGCACCTTTTCTTCGGAGCTTTGCTCGGCGCTCTTCTGCGGCTGCGAGCTCGCCGGAGCCTTTTCGGGAACGGTAGATGGCCCCGCCGCGCGCGGGGCTCCCGATACCAGCCATAGCCTGAATGAGCCCACCTGGATCTGGTCTCCGTCGCAGATCGGTATCGGCATCTCGACCGGCCGCCCGTTGAGGAACGTCCCGTTCGTGCTCTGCTGATCGGCGATCAGCCACTGGCCGTTCTCGCGATACAGACGCGCGTGCGTCCCGGACACGGAGCTCGTTGGGAGAGACACCTGATTCGTGCGCGCGCGCCCGATTGCGATTTCGTCGCCCTCGAGCGTCTGCTTGCGCAGCTCGTTACCTTGCTCGTCCTCGATCCGCAGCTCGATCATTGCTACCGTCTGGCGCAGGGCTCAGGTTATTGTCCCACACCCGTGTGTTGCTGGGAAACGATGTCCGCCGGCCGCAGGGGGGGCTGCTTGCCGAGCGAATCGAGGTCGGCCGTGTCGCCGGCGATGAAGGTGCGGTCCGTCATGGTCAAGTCCTTCGGGTTGCGCAGGATTACCGCCAAATCGCCGAGCTTCATCGCCCACACCAGGAGCTTCGCCTCGTCCTGAGAAACCAGGATGGTAATCGTCGAATACTGCTGGGCAACGACGCCGTACTCTCCGGTGGAAACGATGTAGACGTTCTCGAGCAGCGGCGCGGTGACGATTTTCGACACGACGGTCCCGGTTGTCGTAGTCTTGGCAGCGCCGAATTCCGCTTTCGTGTACGTCAACAGCAAGTCGATGCGGTCTCCCGGCCGTAGCGACCGTTCGAGCGAGGTCTCGTCCGTCACGGGAATCGTGATCGCCCGCTGCGTCGTCTTCGCGTCGATCTTCTCGGACAACCGCTGTGCCGCGATGGCGGCTCCTCCAAAGTAGGTGGCCAGCAGGTAGTCGCCTTCGACCACGGGGAGATCAAGCCGCTGGCCGAGGTAGAGCGCGCGCTCGTCCCACTTGACGGCGAGTTTCGGTAGTGCCTGCGTCGGCCGGAAGGCCTGGGTGATGTCCTTGGCGTCGAGAACGGCGCCGGGACTCAATGCGCGCGCCGACACGGCCACGGCCGTCATGTTAGGCTGCAGCTTCTCCTGTACGCTGCCGATGTAGAGGTTGAGAAGCACCACGGCCAATAGTCCGGCCACCAGTGCTGCGATGATCGGAGTCCGACTCTGCATACCACCTCCCCTGACTGACGTCGCTATAGGATAGTCGGTTTTGCGAGGGCAACGCGAAGCGGCCCGCGAGACGTGCTCATGGGAACGGCAAGCTGACCCAGAAATAGATGGGAAGGAGATACGCCTTGATCGCGCGCTGGAAGAGCACCGACATCAGCGGCATCGTGCCGCAGAGCAGGATCACGGTGAGCAAGACGTACTCCATCCAGGCCTGCCCGCCCTGGTCGCCGAGCCGCGAGCTCTTCCAGCGGTCACGGATGCGCGCGAGCGTTCTCTTCATCCCCGTCCTCCTGCCGCGGTGAGCGTCAGCATCACGACGGTTTCGTTAGGACCCCCGCCGGGTCCCGCGACGACGGTGCACTCGTCGCCGTCCTTTTCGAAGAACAGCATCTTGAAGTTGCCGACGGGCGGGTCCCCCGCCGTGCCCGACGGCCCCCATCCACGCGATGCGAGCGCTTTCGCGTAGTACTCAGCGGCGTTCCGAGGGCTGTCGCTGATCGTGTAGGTCAGGCTCGTCGCCGCAGAGCCCGTGACCCAGCGTACCAGCACGCGATTGCGCGCGCCGGGGATGACCGGCAGGCCCGGTGCTTCGGCGCGAAACTTGGGATCGAGCTTCGATAGGTTCTGCTGGGCAAGACGCACCGTCGGCTCTCCCGCAGCGTCGAACCCCGGGCGAACGGTGAGCAGCATCTTGGTCTCGGGGTGGATCGCAGCAAGCGTGGGCTTGCCCATGACGTCGATCATTCGCGTGACGTAGCCGGTTTGGCGAAAGCCCTCGTCGAAGCGGCGAAGGGTCTCCGCGGCGCCGACCGGCACCGGGATCGTGTGGTACTCGACGAGCATCCCGTTCACAGTGTAGGAGCCGTCCGGCGGCTCGGGGATACCCCGTGGCAACGCCACGGTCTGGCGCATCACTGGTGCGTAGCGCCCGACCATCCGCTCGGCGAGCGAGCTTGCCAGCGCGTCGCGAACTCCGCCGTTCTGGAGAAGAAGCATGGCGCCGCAGAGGAGCAGAAAAACGCCGATCAGGACGATACGGAACCAACGGGGTACGCTCGATCCTGGCATCGCTCTACCTCACGCCCTTGCTGCGTTCCCTCATGGGCAACCCCCTCCGACGCCCATCGCCCCTCCGCCGCCTTCGCCGCAGCTCTTGCCGAGCGACCCGCCGGAGCTGTCGCTCGATTTGACGCCGGTCTTCGTCGGCATGCTGAGCTCGGGATACTCCTTGAGGGTGCCGTCTGGCATCTGAAAGCCGAGACGTACCGAGAGCTTTATCGAGGCCGCCGCCGAGCTTGCCGATGGCCCCGGCCACGCACTTCACGGCGCCGCCTACCTTCTTGATGGCGTCCGCCGCCTTTTCCGCGCTGTCGCCTCCGCTGGAGATCGGGATCACGCCGCCAGAAGGGAACAGCCAGAGCCTCACCACGTGGCCCTTGGTGTCCCCGAATACCTCGTCGCAGGGATCACCGAGCAGCTCCTCGTATTCTTGCTGGTTGTTCACACGCCGCAGAGTGTAAGGGTGACTCAGCACGCTCGCGGTCTGGACGATCTTCGACGTTCCCAAGAATTGGAAGAAACCGGTGAAGCCGACCTTGTAGATCACCAGCGAGGTATAGACGCTCCCGGTACTTTCCTTGTCCCAGTTCGTGTTCATCGCCATGAGATCCTGGAACGGAAACGACGCCTTCCCGGCCAACTTTTCGAGGCCATTGAGAATCCCGGACATACCTCTAGCGATTCCGCCGATGAAGTCCTGCGATTTGTCCTTGCCCACGGCCCCACACGTGCCACCGAACAGGTTGGCCACCGGGCACGGCACGAACAGCTCGGGATCGATTCCTTCTGTCTGGTCCGAGTTATACTTTCCGATGGTCCGCTTGATGACGTCGACCTTGTTGAGACCGAACCCGAGGCCGACCTGCTTTAGTCGCGTCTTCAGCTGGTCCGGCGACTTCATCGCCGGATTCAACGGGTTGGTGCTGTCGTCGCGGGCGTACCACGTCGATTCCCAGGCGACGAAGCGCGCCGCCTGGATCGCACGGATGCGCACCGTGACCAGATCGTGCATGTAGAACAGACCGAGCAACAGCGCCACGATGACGGGCAGCATGACCACCGTCTCGACCCACGACTGGCCGCGAGCGTCGCGAAGCGGCGCGAGCGCAAGGGTTCGCAAGCTCGTCGTGAAGTCCACCATCGTCAGTGCAGCAGGTCGACCCCGAGGTTCGGGCGCTCGAGCCGCGCGGACCAGAACGGATTGAACAGCGACTCGCGGTTGCACTCGGAGCGGTCGCCTGCGTTGTTCTTCTTTATCTTGCCCGTGCCCGGCCCCGGCGAGCACGGAGTGTCCTTACGGTCGCCGACCCGTTGCATGTAATACACCTTCGCCATCGAGTAGGCTTCGAGGTCGTTACCGTTGTCGAGCCCGAAGCCCTGCCAGAGCGGCAGCACGTTGGCCTTCTTGCGAAAGTAGACGAACACGGTGGGTCCTTCGATCCGTCGGCCGTCCTTCACCGAGTCGTCACCGCGGTAGGTCGTGACCTTCACCTCCTCGAGCTTGGTGCCCCACGTGTAAATCGTCGCGCAAGGATTCGACCCGAGCCCCTTGACCGCCGCGCCCTTCGCGCTGTCGACGGCACTCTCCGTTTGTTGCTCGACCGACGTCGGGAAGCCGAAAGTTTTCTTGCACGGAATCACCTTGCCGTCGACCGTCGCCATGGGTGGAAACTGGTCGTTTTTGGGATCGTCGTCGTTGTTCTTCTGGTTCTGCTCGTCGCACTCCTTCTGCGCGGGCTCGAGCTTTTGCAGCTTGTCGAGTCCGGGGGGGACCCCACCCCCGCCTCCGAACGCTCCCAGCGAGGTGCAGTCTATCCCGTTGTTCTCGAAATTCTCGGCGTGCTTCGACTTGTGGTTGGCGGGTGGCGTCACGTCGAAGATGTGCGGCGGCGTGATGCCTTTCAGGTTTTTCGCGTCGTCGCTGTGGTGCCCAATTTCGAGCGAGAAGCAGAGGTGGATCGTGATGCCTGTGAAGTCGTGCTGGTAGAGCTTGTCTTGGTCGACGATGACGGTGTCGCCGTCCTGGTCAGGGCCACTCACTTTGCCGGTCTTGTGATCGAACGGCGGACCGTTGAAGCCCTTGGGGCCGAGCTCGATGCCGAAGTCGCAGATGAAGAAGGATATCTTCTTGTTCAAGAGCTTGCCGAGTCCAAAGGGTAGGATGTTCTTGAGCGAGTCGCGCAGCGATTCGCCGTTCGAGAACGCGTTCAACGATCGCTCGGTGGTGAGCCGGAGGCCTCTCTCCTTGTTGGTCTTGTCCCACTTGATGCGGTTATCGAGGCTGAACGCGTTCGGGAGCTCGGCGATCGTATCGTACTGGATCTTGGGATCGACGCTCCAGGCGATCGATTTAATGACTTCCCCCCGCGCAAACTGGGTGGCCACGTAAAGCACGACCTGCATCGAGCTCAGGAAATTGGTGTAGATCTCGATCGGCCGCAGGATGCCGATCTGTCCCTTCTTCCCGTTCCCGCCGACCATCTTCGCCGTGCCGAAGTTGGCCATACCGACAAGCTGGTGCGGTACCCCTACCGCCCTTGAGATCGCGGGGCCTACGAAGGGAATGAACTGTGAAACCGTCTCCAGGAGCCATAGAAACCCGTCGAGCCCGTCCATCATCGACCAGACCGCGAGGAAGGTCGCCATGGTGTCGTAGTTCGCGACCATCGCCCGACTCGTGTAGGCGGTGAGGTTCATGCCCCGCGCTTCCCATACGGCTGCCGAGTAGGACGCGTTGTCCGCCGCGTTCTGCACCTTCATCTTCTCGGCGACGATCTGGCCGACGTTGAAGACCGACAGCATGATCATCGTCATCGGCAGCAGGAAGAAGAGAAAGAGAAGAATGACTTGGCCCGATTGCGGGTCCCCGACGCGCCTTCGCGGGCCCATTCGTCGTTCCATCGTCGAGCTCTCGAGCGTGCTCATGGCATGCGGTCCCATTGCATGCGCATGATGTACGAGGCCTTCACGGGCACGCGATAGAGCCTGCGGCGAGCCAGATCCGCCAGCGCACCGCTGCCCGCGGTGCGAATGATGGTGTTTTCGTAGTCGATGCCGAGCCCCCACACCGGTGTCACGCTCGGATCGCCCGACATCACCTCCAGCGTGGTTATGGGGTTCGCGGCAGCGTACTGCGGGTGGGAGGCGAGCCACAAAATGGCGGTAGCGTTCGGGTTTGCCGCCGCGAAGAAGATGGCGTTCACGAACGGAATCACCAACGGATAGTCCCACGAGACCACGACCTTGATGAGATTGTTGTTCGCTTGCGCGCGATCGTCGAACTCGACGCGACCCCGCGCGGGGTCCATGGCCCTGAGTTCGGATTCCTTCATGTCCTTCGCGTCGCCGCCCTGCTCGGGGCGCACGAACGTGACGTTGATCAGGAAGTAGTCCATCAGCACGCCGGCCGCGCGTGCCACACCTCCGGGCAAGCCTCCCACGGCCGGGTTCCCAGGGTCGAGCGTCAAAAGATCCTGAATCGATTTGGGGCTGCTGCCGAGGCTCGTCGGCATGAGCGCGTGCAAGTCGGGGAGAACCGGCAGCAGCGTGAGGAAGGCGGCGAGCTTCGCTTTGCGCCTCATCTCCGTCAGCGTCGTCGGCTCTTCGGGCTTGCTGCCGTCGGGATTCCGCGTCACGATCGCCGCGCGCGCGGCGTTGAAGGCGGCGAGCTGCACCATGTGGTGCGCGTTGAAGACCAGCGCGATCTGAATGATGCCGAGGATGATCGTGATCGCCAGCATCGCGGCGAACACGAACTCGAGCATCGATTGTCCGCGGTCGCACGCTAGCCGTACCCGCGACGTTCGCCGCTTGGCGACCGACCCCAACCTGTTCATGATTTCGGTTTGCTCTCCATCGCCCCCGCGCCGAGAATTCGCACCACGATTGCGACCGTCACCGCCACCAATCCGAGCCCCAGCCACAAGACGGTGGAGAGGTCGAACGCGAAGTTTCCGATATGAATCTTACCATCACTGGGCTCCGCAGCCTCCGTGGGCGTAGGCTCGGTCCGACCCGCAGCCGATTGCCCCTCCGCGACTTCGATCCCGGAGCGGGCCTTCGCATCAGCGGCGGAATCGATGGTCGCCTTTTCCAACTGACGGGACCCGCTTTTCCACCGCGCGCCGAGCGAGCCGGAGAAGCGATAGACCACAAACAGCGCGATCAAACCGACCACGATCGCGATGAGGACGTACTCCATCATCGCGACACCGCTGTCGCGACCGCTCCGCCACTCACCCACTCCGCCCTCTATTCTACAGGGCTCACCCCCGCAGCGTCGAAGAGGCGCCCAGCCCCGGCCGGGCGCCTCCCCGCCGATCGAGAGCCTGACGCTCGGTTAGTTCTCCGCCTTCGGCTTGACCTCGGCGTCGGTGATCTTCGTGCTGTCGACGGTGTCCTTCGAAGCCTCGAAGCGCTTGCGCAGCGAGCCGCCGAACTTTGCTGCCACGAACAGGACGATCAGGCCGATGACGATGGCAATCAGGACGTACTCCATCATGCCCTGGCCTTTCTGGTTACGCATCGATTTGCTAAGGAAATTCATTGCATCGACCTCCTAGTCGTTCGCTCCCCGACGCGGGGAGCGCCTCAATGATGTTGAGATACGAGCCCAGAGAGCAGCGGGCGTGCCATGGATATGATCCTGTGATTCCGGCTACTTACCCGCGTTAGCTGCTCCCGCTGGTCGTATCCGATCCGCACACTGTATCGAAATGGCGCCAAAACGGGACGGCGATATCGTGCGAGTCCGAAACCGCCGCTCCGATCGATCCCTCGGCGACCGAATCGTCCTCGCGGTGAGCCTCGGCTCTCGTCTCCGCGGGCTCCTCGGCCACCCGCCGCTGCGCGAAGGCGAAGGGCTGTGGCTCGAGCCCTGCTCGAGCATTCATATGTTCTTCATGAGGTTCGCCATCGACGTGGTGTTCGTCGACCGGGAGTGCGCCGTCGTTCGCACCATCCAGGCCGTCGCGCCTTGGCGGCTCGCGATCGGCGGCCGTAGGGCTCGGGCCGCCCTCGAACTGCCGCCTGGCACCATCGACCGCTCCGCGACTCGAGCCGGTGACCTGTTGCACGTCGAACGGGCGTGATGGCGGCTCTGGCTGCAGCGAGCCTGCTGTCCGCGTTTCTGTCGTTTCAACTCCAGCCGATGATCGCCAAGGCGATTCTGCCTTGGTTCGGTGGATCGCCGGCGGTGTGGACGACGAGCCTGCTCTTCTTTCAGACGCTGCTGCTCGCCGGCTATGCGTGCGCGCACGGCATGGTGACTCGCTGGACGCCGCGGCGTCAGGCGGCGGCCTACGTGGCGCTGCTCGTCGTCGCGTCGTTGTGGCTGCCGCTCGAGGTCAGCATCCGTTGGAAGCCGAGCGGCGACGAGGAACCATTGTCCCTCATCCTTGCACTTCTGACGATGTCCGTCGGCCTGCCATATCTTGCGCTTGCCGCGGCGAGTCCGCTGCTGCAGTCGTGGGCGGCTTTGCGCGAAGAGTCGCCGTACCGCTTGTACGCCTTCTCCAACGCCGGGTCGCTCGTCGCGCTGCTGTCATATCCGGTCTTCGTCGAGCCGTTGCTCACCTCGCGTCGCCAGCTCGTCGGGTGGTCGTGCCTGTACGTCGCCTACGTCGTTCTGGTCGCCGTGGCGGCGCTGCGCGCCAGGGAGTTGACGCGCGCCCCGGTCGTGGGCGCTCACCATCCGCCGCCGGGTCACTCGCGCATGCTTCTCTACGGTGTTTGGCCTGCGTGTGCTTCGGCGCTGCTTCTAGCCGCGACCAATCAGATGTGTCAGGACGTCGCGGTCGTCCCGTTCTTGTGGCTGCTGCCGCTGACCCTCTACTTGCTGAGCTTCATCCTATGCTTCGCCGGCGAGCGCTGGTATCGCCGTCCATTCTACTTTCCAGCGCTTCTCGTCACCTCGGCGATGGCCACCTACGCCGTCATTCTCCGCTCGTCGCTGGCCGTGCGGATCGCGATCGCGATCTACGCGACGCACCTCTTCGCGGCGTGCATGGTCTGCCACGGTGAGCTCTTCCGGCTGCGCCCGCGGAGCGAGCACCTCACCCGATTCTATCTCATGATCTCGCTCGGCGGCATGCTCGGCGGCGCGGCGGTCGCGCTGATCGCCCCGCTGGTGTTTCCGCTCTACTTCGAGCTTCATGTCGCCATCGTCGCCTGCCTCGTCGTCGCCGCGTTGTCCGTGGTCGCGGAATCGCCGCAGCGTTTTGGTGCCTCCCGCTGGTGGTGGCTTGCCTGGTTCGAAACGACCTTGGCGATCGCCGCGCTGCTCTTCGTGGCGGCGCGTGGCGCCACCTCCATCTCGCGGTTGGCCGCGCGCAACTTCTACGGCGCGCTGCGCGTCGTGGAGATCGACGACGTCTCGGAGACCCTCCGACGCCGTCACTTGGTCCACGGCCTCACCGACCACGGTTTTCAATTCACGAGCCCGCCGCGACGGCGCCAGCCGACCAGCTACTACAGCCCGCGATCGGGCATCGGCATCGTGTTGTCCGCGTTTTGCAATGACGCGCCGCGCCGAGTCGCCGTGCTCGGGCTCGGCGTCGGCACGATCGCAGCCTACGGTCGCCCCGGCGACGAGTTTCGCTTCTTCGAGATCAATCCGCTGGTGGTGAGCCTGGCAAAGAACGAGTTCTCGTTCCTCGCCGACTCGGCGGCGCGCATCGACGTCCGCGTCGGCGATGCCCGCTTGGCCCTCGAACGCGACGATACGCCGCGCTACGACATCCTCGTCGCCGACGCCTTCACCAGTGACGCGATCCCGGTTCACCTGCTGACCGAAGAGGCGTTCCGGGTGTACTTCGCGCGACTCGCGCCCGGCGGCGTGCTCGCCATCCACATCTCGAACCGTGTGCTCGATCTCCGTCCCGTGGTCGCCGCGGCGGCGGACGCTTTGGGGGCTCACATCGTTTTCGTCAACAGCGACGCCGTGCCCGCCGAAGGCTCGTTCCAGGCGCACTGGGCGCTGCTCAGCCGCGAGGAGCGCTCGCTGGCTTCGCTGCCGATCCCCGATGCCGGCGCACGCGTAGCACCCCCGCCGGAGCGGCGCGTGCTTTGGCGCGACGACTACAGCAACCTGCTCGGCATCCTGAAGTGATGCCGCCGGTGTAGCGCTCAGCCGGTCAGCGCCGCGAGGAACTGCGTGTGCGTGCGCCCCGCGAGAAACTCCGGGTGGTCGAGAATCTTTAGGTGCAGAGGAATGTTCGTCTTGATGCCCTCGATGATGCACTCGGCCAGGGCCGCGCGCATGCGCGCGATGGCATCCGCTCGAGAGCGACCCCAAGCGACGACCTTGGCGATCAACGAATCGTAGTAGATCGGGATCGTGTAACCCGAGCGCAGGTGGGTGTCGACACGGATGCCGAAACCGCCTGGCGGCAAAAAGGTGCTCACGGTTCCCGGGCTCGGCAGCTGGGTCTCCGGGTCCTCTGCGTTGATGCGACACTCGATGGCGTGGCCGCGGAACTCGACCTCGTCTTGCGCGATCTCTAGCCGTTCTCCGGCGGCCAGGCGGATGCTCTGCTGGACCAGATCGATTCCGGTGGTCACTTCGGTGACCGGATGCTCGACCTGCAGCCGCGTGTTCATCTCGATGAAGTAAAACCGGCGGTCGGAGCCGAGCAGGAACTCGACGGTGCCGACGTTGTTGTAACCGACGACCTGCGCGGCACGGACCGCGACCCGTCCCATCTGGGCCCGCAGCTCCTCGTCGAGCGCGGTCGACGGCGTTTCCTCGATGATCTTCTGGTAGCGGCGCTGGATCGAACAGTCGCGCTCACCCAAGTGAACGCTCGACTTGTGATGGTCCGCGACGATCTGGAATTCGACGTGGCGCGCGCCCTCGAGATATTTCTCGACGTAGACTTCACTGCGGCCGAACGACGCTTCCCCTTCCGCTTGCGCGACTTGGAACACCCGCAAGAGCTCGGCGTCGTCGTGCGCGACGCGTAGGCCACGGCCGCCGCCGCCAGCCGCTGCCTTCACCAAAACCGGGAAGCCCACATTGCGCGCCACCTTCCTGGCTTCCTCGACGCCGCTCACCGCGCCGAGCGATCCCTGCAGCACCGGGATCTCCGCGCGCGCCATCATCTTACGCGCCCGCGGCTTGTCTCCCATCAGCCGAATCGCGCGCACGCGCGGCCCGACGAACGTGATCCCCGAGCTCTGACAGGCTTCGGCGAAATCCCCATTCTCCGACAGAAACCCATATCCGGGATGGATCGCGTCCGCGCCGAGCGTCATGGCGGCGCCGACGATTGCGGGAATGTTCAGGTAGCTCTCTTCGGGGCTCGGCGGCCCGATGCAGACGCGCTCGTCGGCCATGCGCACGTGCAGCGCCTCGCGATCCGCGGTGGAAAACACCGCGACGGTCGGGATGCCGAGCGCGTGCGCCGCGCGGATGATGCGCACCGCGATCTCGCCGCGATTGGCGACTAGGATTTTGCGAAACACCGCCGCTTCACTAAGGCACAGTAGGCCAGATGTCTCAAGGCGACGTCGTCGATCTCACCATATGCATTCACGCCGGCTCCGTTCGCCGAGCGGACGGAAGATCACCAGCTTGCGGAGCACGAGCGCCACGGGCTCGTTCGTGCCGACCTCGCTGACCACCTTGCCGGCCCGCAGGTAGCGCACGTGCGCCTGCGGGTGAGTGGTGAGATAGGACCGCAGCTCGAAATACGGCAGCTCTTCACCGGTCTCGGCGTACGCGGCACGCAGCAGCGGATCGTCGGATTCGAGCAGCGTCACGCGGTCGCGCAACCACCCGAACGCGTCGAGGCTGCGGGGAATCAGCCAGTGGTTGGAACGGTCGGCTTCGAGCCGCAGGTTGCTGTACATGTCGAACGTCGTCCGCGTCTTGAGGCCCAGGTACGGCGAGAGGCCGTTCAGCCAAGCCAGCGCGACGAGCACGCTCGCCGCGACGCTCGGGCGCGGCAACGGCAACTCCGGCGCAAACGCTGAGAACCACCAGTGGAGCGCAAACACGGTGAGCGCCAGGGCGTAGGCGCTCCACACGCCTTGCCGCACCCACACGTACGCGAGGCTTCGCGCCTGCCAATCGACGGCGGCGAAAAGGCCGCTGACGACGATCGCCAAGAGACCTGCACCAAGAGCGGGGCGCAGCCCCCGCCGCTCGAGCTCATGCGCGACGGATTCCCAGAACGCGCGCGGGAAGAAGAGTAGCAGCAAGCAGAACATCACGGCGGAGAAATTGAGAAACGCTTTGGTCGCGTCGAGCGCGAGCAACAGATGAAAGACCAATCCGACGAGCACCGCGGCCGGACGCAGCCGCCTCACACAGAGACCAACCGCGAGAAACCCTTCCGTAACGAGCGTGGCGCCGATGACGACCATGCGCATCGCCGGTCCGTCGGGCAGCAGCGGCCACCAGCGGGTGACGTTGCCGTAGAACAGCGCGGCGCAGCTCGACCGGGGGTCTAGGAAATCGCCATTCAGCTTCGCAAAGAATGCGAACGCGTAGAGCGAGACCGTGATCGCTCGTGCGGCGGGCACGAAGCCGTCCCACGCGTCACCGTCCCTCGGCGGCCAAACGAGCGCGGCCAGCAAGACGAGATCGATGAACCCGAGGATGAGACGATGGTTCGGCACGTGCGGCAATCCGTCGGCGAGGTGCAGCACCTGCAATGCGCAGAGCAGTCCGAGGAGCCAGCGCCGTGGCGGGCGCAGCACCACTAGGAAGGCGAGCGCCGGCAGCGCGACGTGTATCGGCGCGAGGCTCTCGGGTCGCGACACGAGCAACGAGAACCAGTCGGGAGCGGCGGTGATCGAGAACGCGATCGCCGCTGCCCAGCATAGGCTCCATGCCTCGAGTGCCTTCAAAGCGCGGAGAGAAACTCCGCAGCGGCTGCGGCCGCGCGATCGCCGCTGACCACCGCGCTCTCGAGCGTGGCCGGCAACCCGGTGTCCGTCCAATCACCGGCCAGAAACAGGTTCGGCAGCGCCGTCCGCGTCTGCGGACGGTTCGCCTGCTCGCCGGGGGTCGCGGCGTAGGTGGCGGCGTTCTCCTTCACGACGAGCGAATCGGCGAGCTCGAGCTCGCGCGTCTGCGGCTGGTAGCGGGCGAGCTCGCGTCGCGCGATCGCCAGGATCTCGTCAGGAGGCTTCGGGGAGAGCTCGTGGGCTCCGCTCGCCACGAGGGACACGTATCGTCCACTTTCCGGCTGCATCGGCGGCGTGAAGAGCCAATGGATCGGGCCGTCGAGAAATCCGGCCATGCGAGGCGAAGCAAAGCTCGCGCGAAACCAGAGATGCACCGACACGATCGGCGCCGTTTTGAAAGCCGAGAGATCGCCGACGCCCGAGGCCTTGGCGTGCTGCTCCCCGAGCAGCGCTGCCAGCGCCGGCGGCGGAACCGCGAGAATGACCGCGTCGGCGGGGATCACGCGATGGCCCTCGATCATGAGGCCTGTGACGCGCCCGTTCTCGACCATCACACCGTGGGCGGCCGGGCCCATTTCGATCACCCCCCCGCGCGCTTCGATGGCGCGCGCCGCCGGCTCGGCGCAAAGCTCGGAGAGCCCGACTCGGGGAAAGACGATGCGCGACGCGGCGGCACGCGCGAAGAAGACCCGCCGTAGCACCTCCGCGAAAAGGTCTGCCGAAGCCCGCTCCGGAAGCTCGTTCAACACCGCGATGGCGAGCGGATTCCAGAAACAAGTTCGCTGATTGTCGTTCTGGCCGGCGGCGGCGAGCGCCTGCGACACCGTGGCGCCAGAGCCGCCGCGGTAGACGAGCGCGATGCGCATGCCGCCAACGAGCAGCGCCATCCGCTCGCGCGGCGCGAGGTGCGCATAGCGCAGGGCGCCGACCGTCAGGTGCAACGGGCTCGGCGCGGCGGCGCAGCGGAAGATGGCCAGGCCGCGATCCGGGTGCAAAAAGGGAACGCTCAGATGCGGCTGGATCTCGATGCGGTCCTCGGCGCCGATGCGCCGTAAAAAGTCGAGCGCGGCGCCGTAGCATCCCATCAAGAGATGCTGGCCGTTGTCGACCGCGTGACCCGCCTCGCGTGCCCGGTACGAGTAGGCCCGCCCGCCGAGGATCGCGCGCTTCTCGATCACTCGAACCTCCGCACCGCGCTCGGCGAGCGCGAGCGCCGAGGAGAGGCCCGCCCAACCTCCCCCCACGACCACGACTCTCGGCTTCACGGCAGCAGCGACCCGACCCACATCGAGGCCGCGAGCGCCGCCTTACGGCCACGCGACAGGCCGAGCCGGCGGCCGAACACGAAGTAGCGCTCTTCGACGATGCGATCGAGCACGCCCTCGTAGGTGCGTCGCATGGCTTCGGCGGGACGCAGGCTCGCCGCGTCCTCTCGCGGCAACTTGGCCGCCGCCGAGCGGTAGTAGCCCCTGGCGCGCTCGCTCTCGAACTCCATGAGCTCGCAGAAGCGCCGGTTGTACACGCCCCGCAGCAGGTCCTCGGGCGTCACGCCGAAGGCTTCGAGGTCCTCGGCGGGCAGGTAGATGCGGTCGCGCTCGCCGTCCTCGGAGATGTCGCGCAGGATGTTGGTGAGCTGGAGCGCGAGACCGACGTCGACGGCGTAGTCGCGGGCCGCCGGATTCGTGTACCCGAACACCTCGATCGACGCGAGGCCGACCGCCGACGCGACTCTCCAGCAATAGAGCTCGAGCTCGGCGAACGTCGCGTAGCGATGCTTCACCAGATCCATCTCGACCCCATCGATCACCGCTCCGAGCGTCGCCTTGGGGATCGGGAACTGCTCGATTGCCGCAGCCAGCGCCGCCGTCACGGGGTGTAGAGGGGCGCCGCGGTAGCAGCGATCGAGCTCCGCGCGCCACTCGGCCACGAGATGGGCCGCGTCGGCCGCCGAAGCCTCGTCGACCGCGTCATCCACGGCCCGACAGAACGCGTAGACGGCATACAGGGCCTTGCGCCGCGCCTGCGGCAGAAAGCGCAGCGCGTAATAGAAGCTCGAGGCGCTCTTGCGGATCACCGCGCGACAAAAGTCGAAATCATTCGCAAGATTGGAGTGGAGCATCGATTCCATCAAGCGCCGACCAGCCCGAGCGCCAGCAGGCGGAGCTTGTCCCGGGCCGTGAGCGAAGGCCGGCGCTGCACGGGAGAGTAGCCCCCCTTCTCGATGTGCTCGAGGATCGTCAGCCCTCCGCTGGCGAACATTCGCACCTCGCGCGCCACGCGCGGGTCGACGCGGTCGGCGAGCGGTAGGCCGCGGGCGAACAGCTCTCGAGTCCGCTCGACCTCGAAGCGCAAGAGCTCGCGCACGCCCGCCTGTGCTTCGCCCTCCCCCAGCGAGCGACGGCTCACGGCGAAGCGCTCCATGTCTTCGAGCGGCACGTAACAGCGGCCGCGCCCCAGGTCGATGCCGAGGTCTTGCCAGAAGTTCGTCAACTGGAGCGCCGAGCAGATGGAGTCGGAGAGCGCCCACAGCTCTTCGTCCCGATAGCCGAACAGCGACAAGACCAAGCGCCCGACCGGGTTCGCGGAGTTGCGGCAATAGTCGAGGAGGTCCGCGAACGTGGCGAACGGCCGGAACGCCGAGTCGTAGCGAAACGCGCGCAGGAGCGCCCGCAGCGGCTCGACCGGCAACTCGCATTCACGGATCGTCTCGGCGAGAGCGACGAACACGGGATGAGTCGCGACGCCGCGCAGGCACGCGTCGAGCCGGGCTTCCCAGCAATCGAGCGCGCCGAGCTTCTCGGCGGTCGGCAGGTCTCCGTCGGCGATGTCGTCGGCGAGACGTGCGTACGCGTAGACCGCGGCCAGGTGCCGTCGCTTGTCGCGCGGCAGGAACAGCGAGCCGATGAAGAAGTTCTCCGGATGGCGCCGGGCCAGACGCAGGCAATAGCGGAACGAGAGCTCGCGATCGACCGAGACCGCCACCGCTCAACCCTTGCGGCCATCCGCCAGGCGCTGCGCGAATTGCCCGAGCGCCATCAGCGGAAAGTACGCGCGGTACATCCAGTAGCGGAGATAGAAATGACGCGGGAATCCCGTGCCGGTGAACTCGTCCTCCCACCACAAGCCGTCTTCGCGTTGCGAACGGAGCAGGTACTCGACCGCGCGCACGAGCTCGGGGCTCACCTCGGCTTCGCCGGCGAGCAGCGCGAGAATCGCCCACGCGGTCTGCGACGGCGTGCTCGGCCCCCTGCCCGCGAGCGAGGGGTCGTCGTAAGAGCGGCAGTCTTCGCCGAATCCGCCGTCGTCGTTCTGCACGGACTTCACCCAGGCCACGGCGCGCCGCACGGGCTCGCCGCCGAGGTCTTCGCCGATCGCGGCGAGGCCGGCCAGCACCGACCACGTGCCGTAGATGTAGTTCACTCCCCAGCGCCCCCACCACGCCCCCGAGGGCTCCTGCGTTCGGCGCAGGAATTCGACTCCACGCGCCGCGCGGGGATCGCTGACGTCGAAGTGGTACGAGCCCATCAGCTCGAGCAGGCGACCGGTGATGTCCGCCGTCGGCGGATCGATCATCGCCTTCATGTCGGCGAAAGGAATCCGGTTCAAGACGTCGAGCGTGTTGTCGGTGTCGAACGCCGCCCAGCCGCCGTCGCGGCTCTGCATGCCGAGCGTCCACGTGAGTCCGCGCTTGATCGCCGCTTCCCTGCGCCGCACGTCGGGGTCGGCGATACGGCGCAGCACCATCAGGATGACCGCCGAATCGTCGACGTCTGGGTACCAATCGTTGGCGAACTCGAAGGCCCAGCCGCCCGGCTGCAGGGTCGGGTTCTTGATCGACCAGTCGCCCGGCGCGAAGATCTGCTGCTCGACGAGCCAGGCCCCGGCTTTGACGAGCGCCGGATGGTCCTCGGCCATCCCGGAATCGAGCAGCGCCTTGGCGGCCAGCGCCGTGTCCCATACCGGCGAGACGCAGGGCTGGGCGATCAAATGTCCGGTCGGGATCTCCATCAGGAAGTCGTCGACCGCCTGGATACCCTTGGTCATGGCCGGATGGTTTGCCGGATACCCGGCAACCTTCAGCGCCATCGGCCCGTTGACCATCGGAGGCTGGATGCCGCCCCAGCCGCCGTTGCGGTCCTGGTGCGCGATCGTCCAATCACACGCCGCTTGCAGCGCGCGGCGGCGCAGCGGATGAAACGGCATCTGATCCCAGAGCTTCAGCAGCCGGTCGGCGATCAGGAATGCGTTGTCGAGCGAGAACGTGGAGGCGGGACGGCTGACGTAGATCTCGCCGGCGCGCGACGGGTCACGATAGAGCTCGCGGACGGTGAAGCCGGCGGGCGCCTTCGCCGCGGGCTTCTTGTTCATCAGCACGAGCAGCGGCACCACCGTCCCGCGCGCCCAGCTCGACATCTCGTAGATGCTGAAGCCGCTCCGCGGCGGCACCAGCATCAGCTCCGGCGGCAGCGTCGGCACCGCGCTCCAGGGAACCTCCCCGAAGTAGGCCAGGAAGACCTTGGTGAACACTCCGGCGCGCTCGAGCCCGCCGTGATCGAGCACGAAGCGCCGCGCACGCTCGAGCGTGGCGTCTCCCTCACCGGCCCCGAGCATGCGCAACGCCGCGTAGGCCTCGACCGTGACGCTCAGGTGAGGCGGACCGTTCTCGAAGAGCGCCCAGCTGCCGTCGGCGCGCTGGGTCGCGCGCATGTGCTCGGCCAGCCGCTCCTCCACCTCCGGCCGCGAGCGCTCGAGAAAGCGGTTGAAGAAGACGTATTGCGCGTCCATCGTGACGTTGGCTTCGAGCGGCGCGTGCCAGTACCCCTCGGCGCTCTGCAGCGCGAGAAAGCGCTGCTGCGCGCGCTCGACGGCGCGTCCGACGCCGGCGGCGAGATCGGAGGTCGCGCCGCGCTCGTCGTCGAGCTCACGCGCTTCTGCGATTCGCCCCTGCATCCGTGACCTCCTCGATGGGACCTCCGATACGCGAGGAGAACGCCTCGAAGCCGCCGGCTCGCAGCGCGTCGACCACGTCGGAGGCACGCTCGGGAGCGAGCGCGATGATCGCGCCGCCCCCGCCCGCGCCCGAAAGCTTGGCACCGAGCGCCCCGGCGCCGCGCGCCGCTGCGATCATGCGCTCGAGGGTCGGCGTCGAAACCCCGAAGCCGTTGAGAAGCCCCTGTGCGGTATCCATCAGCGCACCGAGCGTTTGCCAATCCCCTTCTTCCAAAGCCCCGCGCCCCGCCCGCACCAGGTCGCCGGCCAGCCGAAAGAACTTGCCGTAGAGATCGGGACGCGCGCCGTGGCGCTGGCGAAGCCGGCCGACGGGCCCGGCGGTGCTGCGCACCTCGCCGCTCAGCGCGATGACGAGATCGAACGGCTCGCGCGCCCGCAATCGCTCGATCCGCGGTGGATCGCCGCGCTCGAACCAGATGATGTGGCCGTCCCACGAGGTGGCGACGTCGGCTCCGGAGGCGGTGCCATGGAAGACGTCCTCGACGCGGCTGGCGTGCCGGCGCACGGCGTCGGCGGCGGGTTTCAGACCGGCGAAGTCCGCCAGTGCGCGCACCAGGGCGACGCTCAGCGCGGCCGAGCTACCGAGCCCGCAGGCGGGCGGAATCGTCGAGCGGACTTCCACCGACAGCGCCGCCGCATCGAGGCCGAGCTCGCGAGCGGCGACGACGAGCGCTTCCTCGAGCTTGGCATCGCCGGCGGACTGCCGAACGCCGTCGCGGCGGATGCGAACCTCCAGCCGCCGGCCGATCGCAGCGGCGATCGCCGGCTCGCCGAAGACGACGCTGTGCTCGCCGAGAAGAATGACCTTCCCCGGCGAGGCTCCGAAGCCGCTATCGCTCATGCGCTGAGACGCGGCCCGTCGGGCGCACTATCGCCGTTCGCAGACCCGGCGGCTACCCCTCGGCCGTGAAGCGTCATGTGACCGCGCTGGATTCCCTCGGTGGCGAGCGCGCGCAGCGCGGCGAAGTTCTGGCCGAGGCCGACGGCCGCCATCACCGCGGCGAGCTCGCGAGCTCCCTCGACGGCGAGAACGCGCAGCGCCAGGCGCGCTCGCGGATTGATGCGGATGCGGTCACCGACCGTACCGACCGCGAGCGGCAGCTCGAGATCGGCCGCACAGCCCCTCGCCTTCGACCTTCCACACGGCGAGCGGTCCGTAGCGCCCGTCGCGCGCGGCGTAGGCGTGAGCGCCTGCTTCGATGGCGCGCCAGTCGTTGCCCGTCGCGAGCGCCACCGCGTCGATGCCGTTCATCACGCCCTTGTTGTGCGTCGCCGCGCGGTGCGGGCTGGCGGCCGCGAAGTTGGAAGCGCTCTCGACGCGGCGCGCGACCGTCTCGCCCGACATGCCGTCCGCAGCCAGCACCTCGAACGGAATCATCGCTCGAGCCCGCGCCAGCCGCCGGTCCGAGAGGTTCGAGAGAATGCGCAGATTGACCGTTCCGCCGGTGATCGCGGCGACTTCGGAAGCGAGCCCTTCCACCAGCGTGTTGATGGCGTTCGCACCCATGGCGTCGCCGACGTCGGCGATGATGTGTACGGCGACGGAGCCGTCGGCGACGACCTGCGCTTCGAGCTCGCGCGCGCCGCACCCGCGCTGCGACCATGCGCGGCTGCAACCGCCGGGCAATTTCGAGGAGCCGCGCGGCCTCGGCGCGCAGCCGCACGACGGCGCCGTGCGGATCGCGAACGTCGATCAGCTGGATCTGGCCGATCATCAGCGAAGGGTCCGCGTCGGCCGTGAACCCGCCCCCGGCGCGCACGAGCCGCGCCGCGTTCGAGGCCGCCGCCACCACGGAGGGCTCTTCGGTCACCATCGGCACGAGCACGTCCTTGCCGTTCACCAGGAAGTTCGCCGCGATGCCGAGCGGCAAGCCGAACACCCCCACCGCGTTCTCGATCATGCAGTCGGCGGTGGCCATATCGAGCGGTTCGCCGTGCTGCAGGAGTTGAAGCTCGGCCTCGTCGAGACCGGCCGATTGCGCCAGCTGTTCGAGTCGCGCTTGGCGCGACAGGCGATGAAATCCGGGAATACGTGAAGTCATCATCATCCCTCGTTGTGGATCCAGCGCTCGAGGCGCGGGCCGAGCACGACCCGGCTTCGGCGGAGGTCGTCCAACGTGCGTGCGCCGGTCAGCACCATCGCCACCCGCAACCCTTCGATCGCCTGCTCGAGGAAGGACGTCGCCGCATCGAGGCCGCCGTTGCGATAGGCACGGAACACGGGCAGCGCGAAGCCGCAGATCTCGGCGCCGAGCGCCAGCGCCTTGGCGGCGTCGAGCGCGTTGCGGATGCCGCCGCTGGCGATGCGCACCAGCCCGCTCCCCTGCAGTTGCACGAGCGAGGCCGCGGTGGGGATCCCCCAGTCACGGAACAACTGGCCGAGCGCATGGCTGCGCGCGTCGCCACGCAGATCCTCGACCCGCACCCACGACGTGCCGCCGGCGCCGCTGACGTCGACGTAGCGGACCCCCGCACGCTCGAGCTGACGGCCCACCTTCGCCGAGATGCCGCAACCCGTTTCCTTGACGATCACCGGGACGCCGAGCTCGGCGACGATGCGCTCGAGCGCGGCGAAGCCGCCGGTGAACTGGCGGTCGCCTTCCTTCTGCACCAGCTCCTGCGCGGGATTGAGATGAAGACAGAGCGCGTCCGCGCCGACGACGTCGACCAAGTGACGGATCTCCGCGGTCGCCGTCTGAGCCGCCTGGTTGAGGCCGAGGTTGGCGAGCAGCAGCGTGGAAGGCGCCTCGCGCCTCACGGAGTACGTCGAGGCGAGCTCCGGACGGCGCAGCATCGCGCGCTGGCTGCCGAGGCCGAAACCGATGTGGAATCGCTCCGCCAGGCGCGCGAGGTCGCGGTTGACGGTGGCGGCGTCCGCGGTGCCGCCCGTCATGCCGGTGATCAGGAACGGCGCGGCGAGCCTGCGGCCGAGAATCTCCACCGACAGGTCGACGTCCGCGAGGTCGATCTCCGACAGCGAGTCGTGGACGAAGTCGACTTCCTCGAACAGTGTGGTCTTGTCGAGATGCTCGACGTCGCCGCTCGCGCAAAGATCGAGGTGCGAGCGCTTGCGACGTTCGATCGTGACGTCACGCATGAAGCTCCTCCCGAGACCCCGCGGCGATCACCCGCACTCCGGCGACGTCGATCGACGCGTCGATGGGCTCAGCGCCTGCGCCGCGCCAAGCTTCCTCGAGCGCCGAGACTTCGCCGTCGCCGAACCTGAGGGCGATCGCAGAGTCTCCCCCCACCGCACCGCTACCCTTGGCGGCCCAGCCGAATGCGCGTGCGACCGCGCTCAGCCTGGCGATGCTCTCGGCCCCGGCGCCGGCGCCGAAGCTCTCGAGCGCGCGACCATAGGCGTCGATCTCGCCGAGCACGCCATCGCGATCGGCAACGCCGATCGCCTGCCAAAACCGCTCGAGCACCGCGCGCAGCGCGCCGAGATGGACGCGCGGCTCGAAGGCGTCGATCGCGCGCGCGGTATCGCTCGCCACGCCGCTCCACACGGCGGCGAGCTGCACGTCCTCGGGCAGCGTGGCGCGCGCGATGCGCGCCGCCGCTCCCTCGATCGCGTAATCGACCCACCCGCCGTAGACGCTCGTCGCCACGTCGGCGCCGCTGCCGCGGCCACGCTGGTGTGCGCGGTGAACGGAGAGCGCGAGCGAGAACAGCTTGCGGCGCGCGGCCTCGCCTTCGACGTCGACGCCGGAGACCGCAGCCAAGGCGGCGAGAATCGCCACCACGCTGGCGGCGCTGCCGCCGAGGCCGTGCTTGCGACGCGAGCCCGCCGTCGACCCCCGCACCGTCACCGTGAACGGCTGCGCGACACGGAACTCTTCGCGTGCCGCCGCGGCGGCCGCGCAGAGGAGCGCGGCGCCCCCGCCTGTGGCAACGTCCTCGAGCGGCGAATCGACGCCGAGGTCCGGCGCGCGCAGGCGCCAGCGACGGCTCGGCTCGGCGCGTGCCACGATGCCGGCGTCGAGCGCCACGAGAAGCGCCCGCTCGCCGTACAGCACGGCGTACTCGCCGATCACGAAGAGCTTGCCGGGCGCGTGAACTTCGACCTCGCTCATGACGCCACGGCCTGCGCCGGCGGCGGCGCCGCCGCCGGCCGCGCCGCCCACGCGGGCGGGTCCCGCACGATCCGTGGCGCGTCGCCGGGCTCCGCCGACAGCACGCGCAGCACGCCCGGCACCGCCGCGAGCGCCGCTTCGACGGTGCTCGCCGACGCGCGCTCGCAGAGCACCTTCACCTGCGGCCCGGCGTCGATCGAGAAATAGGCTTCGACACCGCGCTCGCGAAGCTCCCAGACGCGGCGCATCACCGCGAGCGTCGCCGGCTCCCAATAGAGGAGCGGCGGGACGGCGGCCATCGCCGCGGCGTGCATGCGCATGCAGTTCCGCTCGGCGGCCGCTCCGACGCGCGAGAGCGAGCGCTCGCGGATGCCCGCGCGGACCTCTTCGAGATCGGCCGGCCCCGACTCGATCCACGCGCGATAGTATGGAGACGTCGCCGCGGTGCGGCGCATTCCCGCGCTCGAGCCGATCGCCTTCGGCCGCTCCGAGGTCACCGCGACCAGGATGGAGATCCGCCAGTGATCTTTCGCCGCCACCGGCTCGACGATGCTGCCGTCTCCCTGCGGGCGCCATTCGACGAAGCCGCCGTACACGGAGCGGCACGCGGAGCCCGAGCCGAGACGGGCGAAGTCGGCGAGCGCCTGCCCCTCGAGCCCGAGACCCGCCGCCGACGAGAGGCCCTTGGCAAGGGCCGCGAACGTCGACGCGGACGAAGCGAGGCCCGCCGCGACCGGGAAGTTCGAGGCGACCGAGACGCGGGCGTGCTTGCGCACGCCGAAGCGGGCGCGAAACTCGGCGAGGAATGCCTGCACGCGGGCGGCCGCGGGCGAAGGCAGCCCCTCGACGCGATCCTCCTTTGCGTCGTCGGAAAGCTCCACCGAAGCCACGGTGCTCAGGGAGTCGAGGGTCACGGACAGGCTCGGGCCCGCAGGATGCTTGGCGCCCTCGTCGGTCTTCCCCCAATACTTCACGAGCGCCAGATTTGAATTCGCCACCACCCAGACCATTACAGACCGCTCGGTTAGTACAGGGTTGGGATACTAACCTATCGGACAGTTGTCAACAGTCCGATGGCTTTTTACAGCGGCTCGATCAGGAAGAGCGATTCGCCGTATTCGACGGTTTGGCCGTTCTCGGCGACGATGCGCGCCACGCGGCCGCGGAATTCGGCCTCGATCTCGTTCATCATCTTCATCGCTTCGATGATGCAGAGCGTGTCGCCCTTTTCGACGATCGAGCCGGTCTCGACGAACGCCGGCGCTTCCGGGGTCGGCGCGCGGTAGAAGGTCCCGACCATCGGCGAGATGATCGCCTTGCAGTGGTCGAAGGCGCGGTCGGGGGCCGCGACTTGGCCGGCCGCTGGGGCCGCCCCTTCGGCCGGCGGAGGCGCGGCGTCCGTGTTGGCGGGCCCGCGGTCCTTGACCAGGCGGATCTTCGATCCCGCGCTCTCGATCTCGATCTCGGCGAGTTTGTTTTCGTCCATCAGGCGAATGAGCGCGGTGACGTCGCTCATGCGGATCGCGTCGGTCCCGCGCCGCCCGATGGTTTGGACGCGTCACGCTTCCCGCTCCGCCCCATAGAGCGCGGCAGTGTAGCCACTTCGTCCCTAGCCCTCAACATGCCGCCACCCCCTCCCCACCGTCCGCCGCCTCCTCACCGCGTCGATCGTTTGCGCGCCGGCCGGGCGCGCGGCGGCACCGGCCGGCGGCTGCGCAAGACCGACACCGCGGCGCGCAGGCCGAGCAGGTAGCTTTCCATGCCGAAGCCCACGACCTGCCCTTCCACGACGCCGGCGAGGAACGAGTGGTGGCGGAATTCCTCGCGCTTGTGGACGTTCGAGAGATGCACCTCGACGACGGGCAGCCCCGCCGCCAGGACGGCGTCGCGCAGCGCGATCGAGGTGTGCGTGTAGGCGCCGGGGTTGAAGACGATCGCGTCGAACTCGCTCGCCGCCGTCTGGATCTTGGTGACGAGATCGCCCTCGACGTTCGACTGGTGGCTCGCGATCTCCACGCCGAGCTCGCCCGCCAGGCTTCGCGCCGCCGCGACGATGTCGTCGAGAGTCTGGCGGCCGTACACCGCGGGCTCCCGCTTGCCCAGCATGTTCAGGTTGGGGCCGTGGAGCAGGAGGATCTTTTCCATCGCGGGCAGAGAAACGAAGGGCCGGACGAGCCGGCCCTTCGTTCGAAGAGACAGAGAAGCTCGTCGTTCAAGGTCGGCAGGTGACTCCCAGATTTGCCGAGTTCTGACAGGTTCCAGGAGTTCCGGTAGTGTCGCAACAAAAACCGGCGCCACATTGGTTGGTGGAGGTGCAGGCTCCACCGGGACCGACCGATCCAGAAGTGCTCGCCTGGCACGTGCCAGCGTCACATGTTCCCGACGCGCACTCTACGTTCGCACAGCAAGCGCCCGTCGTGACCTTCTGCGTGCACTGCGACGGCCCCGGGAAGCAGGTGGTGTTGAAGCTGCAGAACAGGGCCGAGTTGCAGTCAGTGTCGGTCGCGCACGGTTGACTGACGGCACCCGGTCCTAGCCCACCGCCTCCCCCGCCGCCGGTGCCGGATTGAAGAAGGAAATCGTTCGCCTTGCTTGCAAGCCGAAGCCGGCTTGCGCCGTTGCCACGAGCTGGAAGCTGCCGGGTTGCGTGCCGTCCTGGAACTGGCCGGAGATCAAGCCGTTGCCGTCCGTCAAGCCGCACGCGTTCGTCGGTTCTACGATCCTGGCCACGCCCGGGTTCTCGAAGGCGAAGCAGATCTTCACGCCGCCGAGCGGGTTGCCGCTTCCGTCGACCAGCTGAGCACGAAATCCCGAGATGGTCTTGCCGTCGGCGGGTACCGCGTTCGGAACCGCGAGGCTCAAGCAGCTGCCGCCGCCGGTCTGTCCCTCGGGCGAGCACGACTGGCTGACGAACTGGCCGAAAGCGGCGGTGCCGGTGTTCGCGCCGCCGCCGGTGCTCCCACACGATGAATACAACGCGATCAGAGCGGCGCCCACTCCGACCGCGACGCCCGACGACATCACCATCATGAGTGGCTTTTTCATGTCACCCTCCCGTCCCCGTTCCACCCACAGTCGATTCTCCCGGCGTAGGTGTCGGCTGATTGCAGCCACCCGACAACGCCGTGAACACCACCTGATAGGTCGACCGATTCGACCGGAAAACGTCGCCGTTGTCCGCCGTTCCCACCGCGGTGGCGCTCGCCACGAGAGTGAAGGGAAGGTCGGGCAGACGGCTCGAATTGTCGTTGATGAACTTGAAGATCGCCGGACTGACGATGACGATCTGGCTGTAGACCGTGGCGAGGTTGGCAGTTCCGACCGTCGCGTTGATCTCGGAACCGGTCACCGGGCCCAAGCGGACCGAGAGGGCGAACACGTCGTTCGGGATCGCCAGGCCCGATCCGTTGATGTGATACGAGAGGTCGATGTGGTCGACGTTGATGCCCTGGAACATCGAGTTCTGGAGGCCGAGGAATCCGCCATCCAGCAGGCCGTCGGGGGAACGCTGTTGTCGTTCGGAATCGATCGTCGTGTCCAGCAGCGACGCGCAGCGACCGCTGTCAGGCAAGTTCGGTTGCGGTCCGCTCGTCACGTCGCCCTGAACGAAGCCCAGGGTCCGGAACGAGATTCCCTGGTCGTTGGAACCTCCTCCGCCACACCCGCTCCACGTCGCGAGAGCGACGATCGTAGCGAATATCGTGATGCTCCCGAAGATCCTACCCGTGCCCATTAGTCTTCCTCCTTCTGCCTTCGGGTCGAGCGCACTCTACGGGGTTTTCCGCCGATCAGTCAAGGATTCCGGGGTCACTCCGCCGGTTTCGCTCCGAACTTGAACCGCACCTCCTGGAGCTCTCCGTTCCGGAGCTCCACCCCGAGCGTCTGCGGCTCGAAGCCGTCGAGCTCGCCGGTTACATCGTAGTGTCCGTCCGGCAGCTGGCTCAAGGTGAGCGGCGTGCGGCCCTTCGCGACCCCGTTCAGCTTGACGTCCACACCATCAGGCTGCGAGAGCACGCGAAGCGAGTTCACCATGATCGGCAGCGACACCTTCATGGTGTAGTCGGCGTTGGCATCGAGCTCGGTCGCCTGACGATACGACGTGCGGCCCTCTTTGCGCACCTCGAAGTGGTAGCTGCCGGGCTCGAGGTCGGAGATTCTGAGCGGCGTGCGCCCCTTGACGGCGCCGTCGACGAGCACGTCGGCGCCGGGCGGATCGGAGATGACGTCGACGGTCGGTCTCGCGGACACCGGCGGTGGCGGCGGGGGCGCGACGACGGGAGGCCGCGTCGGCTCGAGGCGCGCCGCGACGGCGATGGTCGGCTTCACGGCCACGGGCGCTGCCGTCGGCTTCGGCTTCGCGATCGTGCGCTCGGCGCGCGGCGCTTCGGTCGGCTTCTCGACGGGACGGGCCGTGGGCACCGGCGTCGCCGGGCGCGCCGTGGGCGCCGCCGTCGGAGCAGTCGTCGGTGCAGTGGTCGGTGCGGGCGCCGGAGCTTCCGTGGGCGGGGCAACGGTCGCCATGGCGATCGGCGCACCCTGCGGAAGCGACACGCGCTGAGCGCCGCCGAAATAGACCGCGAGCGCCGCCACCGCGGCCAGCAACACGACGACCGCGATCACCGGGCCCGCGATCGAGCGCTCGCGTCCACGCGGCGCGAGATCGCGGAACGCTTCGAAATCGCCGCCGTCGAGCGTGCTTCGTGAATCCTCCTCCACGGGCGCCGCAGAGCGCGGAGGCGGCGAAGCACCCTTGAGCGTCAGCGCGTCGGTGAGGTCCTTCGCGAACGTCGTGACGTCGGGAGTGCGCTTGCTCGGGTCCTTGGCGAGCGAGCGAGCGAGCACGCCGTCCACGGCCGCGGGCAAGCTCGCATCGACGGCCGTCGGCCGCTCGGGCTCGACGTTCATGATCTGGAACATCACCGCGGTCCAGCCCTCGCCGACGAAGGGCTGTCGGCCCGTCACCAGCTCGTAGGCGAGGATGCCCATCGCGAAGACGTCGCTGCGCACGTCGACGCCGCTACCGTCGATCTGCTCGGGGGCCATGTAGCTCGGCGTGCCGACGGCCGACGTCAATGCGGTTGCGCTCGCCGACGACATCAGCTTGGCGACGCCGAAATCGGCGATCTTCGGTTCCGTGCCGCCGGCGAGCAGGATGTTGGCGGGCTTCAAGTCGCGGTGGATGACGCCGTGCGCGTGTGCGTATGCCAGCCCCTCGGCGATCTTGCGGATGATGTACAACGCCCGGTCGAGCGGCAGGCGGTTGTGCCGAGCGAGCTCGTCCGCGAGTGTGGGACCCTCGACGAACTCCATCGCGAGATACGGCACGTCCTGCTCGAGGCCGCCGTCGTAGACCACGACGACGTTCGGGTGATTGAGCTTGCTGGCGGTGCGCACCTCGCGCTCGAAGCGGCGCTTCACGGCGTCGGTGATCGGCACGTCCTGACGATAGGTCTTGACCGCGACGATGCGATCCAGGAACGAATCGTGCGCCTTGTAGACGACGCCCATGGCCCCGTGCCCGAGAACGTCGAGAAGCTCGTAACGTCCGAGTCGGCGAGATTGACTCACCGCTCGGACCTCGGCGCGGCTACGGGATCAACGGCCACCGCCGACCCGCGGCGCCGAAATGCGTCGTGCACGAGGGCGTGCGTGATCGGCAGGTACACCTCCCCTTCCGGGTTCGCTTGATCCGCGGACAAATCCGGTGCACCCGAGACTTCCGTCGTGAGCACGCCGGTCACCCGCTACCAGTTTCCGCCGACCTTGACGAGGGCACCGTGCGCGTCGCCGCCCGGGCGCGCCCGCGGAAGTTGCTCGCCGGATACCACTGAGGGTATGTAGGCGCCCCACCGGTCGATGCCCGTGATGGACAAAGTAGCTCTATACGCTCGTAGCGACGTCGGCCTCGTGCGCACCAACAACGAAGACAGCTACTTCACGGACGTCGGGCGCGGGCTCGCGATCGTCGCCGACGGAATGGGCGGGCACGCCGCCGGCGAGGTGGCGAGCAAGATCACGGTCGATACGGTGTCGGAACGCGTGCAGGCGCCGAACTCCTTTTGGCCGTTCGGCCGCGCGACGCGCGAGCGCGACTGCGTGCTGCAGGCGATACGCCTCGCCAACCAACGCGTGCGTCAAGCCGCCGCACAGGACACCGCGCTCGCGGGCATGGGCACGACGATCGTCGCGCTGTGGGTCCGCGGCCGCCGCGCCCACGTCGCACACGTCGGCGACAGTCGCATCTACCGCTACCGCAAAGGAGGTCTCGTGCAACTCACACGCGATCATTCCTGGGCCTCCGAGGAGGCCGCGATGCGCAACGTGCTGACTCGCGCCATCGGCGCCGAGGACAACGTCGAGGTGGATCATCGGCTGCTCGACATCGCCGGCGGAGACGTCTTCCTGCTGTGCTCGGACGGCTTGACGCGCCCCGTCCCGGACGAGACCATCGTCACCACCCTGCGTGACTTCCAGAAGGGCGAAGAAGCCAGCGCGCGCCTGATCGACCTCGCCAAGGAAAAGGGCGCCCCGGACAACGTCACCGTCGTGCTCGCGTATTGCTGACGGCCATGGCTGCGAACCCGTACTTCGAGATCCAGAGTGGGGCGGACAAGCGCCGGCTCGAGCTCGACGATGCCGCGAGTGAAGTGGTCGTCGGGCGCGCCTCGGAATGCCAGTGGGCGATCCCTTCGAGCGGCGTATCACGCCGCCACGCGCGCATCAGCCGCAGGGGGAGCGAAGTCACGATCGAGGACGTCGGCAGCTCCAACGGCACGTTCGTCAACAGCGAGCGATTGAGCGCGCCGCGCGTGTTGCAGGACAAGGACCTCGTCCGAGTCGGGTCGGTCGAGATGCGCTTTTTCGCCCCGGCGCCCGACGCGGGCGCGGATGCGACGATCGCCTTGACGCCGGCGGCGCGACCTGCCGCGCCGCCGGCGACGGAGCCCATCCCCCCTCCTCGGCCCGCGCAGGCGCCGCCGAGCGAACGCCCCTCGGGGACCGCCAGCACGACCCGATCCCTCGAGCCGCCGCCGCGGCCAAGCCCGCCGGCCGCGGCCTCCGCCTCACCGCCGCCCGCCGCCACGGCCGCGCCAGCTCCGACGAGCTCACCGGAACCCGCTCCCGCGTGGCTCTCCGCGGCGGACGACGCCGCGGAGCCGACCGTCATCGAGTTGCTGGCCATTGCCGCGGGCAGCTTTCTCGCGGTCTTCTCTCTTGGAGCGCTGCTGATCCGGTTCGTCTTCTAGCTCGCTAGAGCGCGGCGGCCGCGATCTCGGCCGCCGAAAGCGGCACGAAGCGCGTCTTGCCGATCGCTTCGAGACAGACGAAGGTGATCTTGCCGCCGGACGCCTTCTTGTCGGCCTCGATCGCCAGGGCGATCTGCTCGCGGTGCAAATCCGGCGGGACCTGAGTGGGCACGCCGAGAGCACGGAGCAGCCGCTCGATGCGATCGACCTCCGTGCGCGGCAAAGACGCAGCCGCGCGCGACAGCCGGGCGGCGCACATCATGCCGATGCCGACGGCTTCGCCATGAAGCAGCCGGCGATATTCCGTCAGCGTCTCGATGGCGTGGCCGATCGTGTGGCCGAAGTTCAGAACCGCGCGGTAGCCCCCCTCCTTCTCGTCCGCTTCGACGACGTCGGCCTTGAGGCGACAGCAACGCGAGACGATGCCGACGAGGAGCGCGGGATCCTGTCGAAGCAGTCCATCGACGTTCTCCTCGAGCCGTTCGAACAGCCGCGCGTCGAGAATCGCGCCGTACTTCACGACCTCGGCGAGCCCGGCGACGTATTCGCGCCGCGGCAACGTCCGCAGCGTATCCACGTCGATGGCCACCAGGCGCGGTTGATGAAACGCTCCGATGAGATTTTTCCCCGCGGCGTGATTGATCGCGGTCTTGCCCCCAATCGCCGCGTCCACTTGGGCGAGCAACGTCGTCGGCACCTGGATGATCGGCACGCCGCGCAGCACCGTCGCCGCCGCGAATCCGGCGAGATCGCCGACCACGCCTCCACCCACCGCGACCACCGGCGACGATCGGTCGATCTGCGCCTCGATCAGCCGGTCGTAGAGGAGAGCCAGCCACGCCAAGTTCTTGTGCTGCTCGCCCTCCGGAATCTGGATCTCGGTCACGGTGAAACCGCAGGCGCGCAACCCGACGCTCACCTTCGGCACGTAGAGAGGGGCGACCCGCGAATCGCTCACCACCGCCGCGCGGATCGCCTTGGGCCCGACCACCTCTCGCACCCGCTCGCCGACGTGCGCGAGCCAGCCGGTGCCGATGACGATCGGGTAGGATCGGTCGCCGAGCGAGACCCGAATCTCTTCCATCAACCGCGGCTTCCTCTCGCCTTCGGGCCGCTCACGACGGCGGCGACGTCGCCGCGCCTCGCGCTTGAAGACGCCGCCCCGCGCGCAGAGGAGCCGAGCCGTTCGAGATCCGCGTCGGCCGCGCGCGTTGCTCCTCCAGCGCCTTGTTCAGCAACTCCCAATCGACCAGCTGCGACCAGCCTTTGGCGGTGAGCACCCGCATCGCCTCGGCAACGTAGTTGAATCCTGTCTGATAGACGTCCGGATGCGCCTCGACGTAGATCTCGCCGCCACGCGCGCCGAGCTTCACCGGCTGGTAGACGAATTCGCCCGGCGTTCCCAGCGGCACCAACGGGAACAGCCGCTCGATATCCTCGGGATAGAGCCTGACGCAACCGTGCGTCACCTGCATGCCGATGCCCCACGGGATGTTGGTGCCGTGAATGCCGTAGAGCGGAAGGTCGAGGCGCAGGCGGTAGTGCCCGAGAGGATTGTCGGGGTCGCCGCCCGGGATCATGGTGCGCGCGTCGCCGCGCTCGCGGACGTGCTCCGCTTGGATGCTCGCCGGGATGACCCACGGCGGGTCGACCGCCTTGTCGATGACCTTGAAGCGTTCGATCGGCGTGCGCCAATCGAGGCGTCCGAGGCCAACGGGATAGGTGATCACGGTGCCGGGGCTCGATGGCGGGAAGTAGTAGATGCGCATCTCGGGAATGTTGATCACCAGCCCCTGATGATCGGCCTCGGGAAGCACCCACCAGGTCGGGAAATCGATCTCCTCGTTCACCGGCGGCTTGAGCAGATCGACGTCGGGCAACGCGAGGGCGACTTGATTGATGCCGAGGCCGAGGTGGCGAGCGGCTTCGTAGAGGGTCTGGCCCTGCGGGACCAAGTACGAAGTGGGCTCGCCGATCACCGTGGCGAGCTTGGCCGGATCGAGAGAGAACGGGTGCTCGACCACGGGCCGCGGCGGGAAATCGCTCTCGTTCCACTGGAACCCGGGCATGGCGCTGAGCCGCGCCTCGCGACTCGGGGGAGCTTCTTCGTCGATGACGGGCGGCGGCCCCCCGAACACCTCGAACTGCGATTCGCGAAGAACTTCCTCTTCCGGGACGCACGCGCGGTTGCGCAACAAGTAGCCGCGCTCGCAGCTCCACAATCCGTACGAGACCACCACGGCGTGCGGGGGCAGATCGCCTTTGGCGGCGGCAGGAGGCCTCGCCGGCGCGCCGCACGCAGACACGGTCGAGATGGCGAAGGCGGTGACGAGAAAGAACGTTGCCTGCTTCATCGAGTCTAGCCGACGGGGCTCGCCGCACCGCTCGGGCGAGCCGACAGCGCCGTCGCACGCCGACCGGTTACTGCGATCATGGCCGAATCTGCAGGTCGCCGCAAACACGCCGCCGGCCACCCGCTGTGGAAGCACGCCGTCGCTATCGGCGCGTGGTTCGGGCACAAAACACGGCGTGGCTCTGGTCCGCGGGCGCGTTGCGCGACTCTCCATCATCGTGTGGCTCTCGGTTTCGGTCGCGGCGGCGAGCCCCGCCGAGATCGTGGTGCGCGCCGACCCGCCGCGGCTCACGTGGTCACTCTTCCGCAGCGTCGACTCGCTGGCGGACTCGGAGGACGCCCACATCGCGGCCGAGATCTCCTTTCCCCGGCCGCTGCGCATGGAGAGCTTCGCCGGCGCGTATCGCCTGCCGGCGTTCACGATCATCGTCGCGCCCGAGCCGGCACGCACGGTGGTTCGCCGCGAGGCGCAGGGCTCTGCCGAGCTACTGCGCCACGAGCAGGGCCACTACGACATCGTCGTGCTCGCGGCGCGGGCGCTGGCGCGCGAGCTCGCCTCCTTGAGCGCGCCTTCCGGGACCGAACTTTCGCAGCGGGCCGAAGACCGCACCGCCAAGCACACGGATCGGGCCGCGCAGCTGAGCAAAGAGTACGATCGGCAGACCGACCACGGCAGGGATCTCACCGAGCAGAGACGCTGGAGCGATCGCATCGGCGCTGCCCTCACGATGGAGGCAGCCGAGGAGCTGGCGGGAATGCCGCTGTGAGTCCGCCTAGCTTCGCTGCGAGATTCGCGTGGCGGCGGACGTTTCCAAGCCGCGGAGCGCATCGGCGATCTCGCCGCTCACGCCCTCGACCGTCTTGCCCGACGTGTCGACCGTCAGATCCGCGTCGGCGTACGCTGCGGCGCGCGCGGACAACAGCTCCCTGACCTTCGCGGCGCGATCGGGCGCGCCCGCGAGCAGTGGGCGGTCTTCGCCGCCTCCCAGGCGAGCGAGAATGGTGTCGACGTCGGCCGTCACGCAAACGATCCGTCCCGAGGCTCGCATCGAGGAACGATTCCGTGAATCCAGCACGGCGCCGCCGCCGGTGGCGACGATCGCCTCGTCGAGTGCACAGACGAGCGCCAGCGCGCGGCGTTCCCGCTCGCGAAACTCGGGTTCGCCGTGGCGCGCGAAGATCGCCGCAACGGTCTCTCCGGAGGTCCGCTCGATCTCCTCGTCGAGGTCGATGAATCGACGGCCGAGGCGCCGGGCGAGCGCGGCGCCGACGGCCGTCTTCCCCGTGCCCATGAATCCCGTGAGGAAGACGTTGCGCACGGCCGGCTCAATAGGCGCGAACTTGCTCGAGGTAGCCCTCGTAGTTGCGGCGGATCTCGACCAGCGAGTCGCCACCGAACTTCTCGAGGAACGCGCGAGCGAGCTCGAAGGCGACCACGCATTCGGCGATGACCGCGGCGGCGGGAATCGCACAGACGTCCGACCGTTCGATCGCCGCCACCGCCTCGGTCTTGGAGCGCACGTCCACCGAATGGAGCGGGCTCATCAGCGTGGACAGCGGCTTGAACGCCACGCGGACCGTCAGCGGCGCGCCGCTGGTCATTCCGCCTTCGGTGCCTCCGGCGTTGTTCGAGCGGCGCACGAACGCCTTGCTGGCCTCGTCGAGAAAGATCTCGTCGTGCACCCCCGAGCCCGGCCGTCGTGCCATCTCGAAGCCGAGGCCGACCTCGACCCCCTTCGCCGACTGCAGGCTGAGCAAGGCGCCGCCGAGCCGTCCGTCGATCTTGCGGTCGTAGTGCGCATAGCTACCGAGCCCCGGGGGTAAGCCGACCGCCACCACCTCGGCGACGCCGCCGAGCGTGTCGCCGCGCTTCTTCGCCTCGTCGATGGCGGCGACGATCTTCTCCTCCGCGACAGGGTCCGCCACGCGCACCGTGGAAGCTTCGGCGCGCTCGAAGATCTCCTGCGGCGAGAGCCGCGAGTGATCTGCCGCGATGCCGCCGATCTCTGCGACCCAGCCGAGGACGCTCACGCCGAAGGGCGCGATCAACTGCTTGCAGAACGCCCCGACCGCGACGCGGGCCGTGGTTTCACGGGCACTCGCGCGCTCGAGGACGTTGCGCACGTCGTCGTGGTTGTACTTGAGAACGCCGGTGAGATCGGCGTGACCCGGCCGCGGGCGCGTCACCGCGAGGCGCGGATCGCGATCGGCGGGATCGGCGGACATCTTCTTTTGCCAGTTCTTCCAATCTCGGTTTTCGACCACCAGGGTGACGGGCGAGCCGAGCGTCTCGCCCCAACGGATCCCGGAGCGGAGCGTCACCTCGTCCTTCTCGATCGCCATCCGCCCGCCTCGCCCATGGCCTTGCTGGCGGCGCCAGAGGTCACGGTCGAGGGCCGATGCGTCGATCGGGAAGCCCGCCGGGCAGCCCTCGAGAATGGCCGTGAGGCAAGGCCCGTGCGACTCTCCGGCGGTGAAGAAGCGCAGCATGGCGAACCCTACCGTCTAACCGAATCCACCGATCAAGACAAATTGCCACGAAAAAAAGCGGGGGCAGGCGTGCTCCGCCTGCCCCCGCGGGCTACCACGACTGAACGAAGACTATTTCTTCCAGTTCTTCTGCTCCACCGCGGGCTCGTTGTGATGCTCCCAGAGCTGCTGCGCGGTCGGCTGCGCGGCGATCAACGAACCGCTTCCCTCCACGACTCTCGGGGTCAGGAAGATCAGCAGCTCCTCTCGGACGTTGTTGCGCAGCATGCGCTTGAAGAGCCAGCCGAGGCCGGGAATGCTGCGGAACCAGGGAATGCCGTTCTCCTGATCGAGGCTGTTGTCGCGGAACACCCCGCCGAGCACCAGCGTTTCACCGCCCTTGATCAGCACCGTCGTGCTCGCCTCGCGGTCGATCGTGCTCGGGATGTTGTCAGGCGGAGTGGTCGCTCCCGGCGTGCTCGAGACCACCCGGAGCTGCATGAGCACGAACCCGTCGGCGGACACCTGCGGCACCACCTGAAGGATGATGCCGGTGGTGATGTCTTGGAACGCCACCGCCTGCGCGCCGCCGCCGCCGCCGATGATGGTTCCCGCGCTGGGCAGCCTCACGCGCTGGATGAGCACGCTCGCGATGCAGGCGATCTGATTGTTGGCGGTCGTCACCTTCGGCCGCGAGATCACCTTGGCCTTCCCCTCGTTCTCCAGGGCAGTGATCCGCGCGTTCAACTGTTTGGAACCGTCGATCGAGCCGAGGGCCAGATCGAACGTGGAGCCGTTGCCGGGGCCGACCGTGCTCGCGGGGAAGTCGGCGATGAACGGAACCGGCACCGCGGGAACCCCCAGGGGACCCAGGGTCGCGCCGGTACCGAAGCCAGGTGGGGCCGTGAACGGCGTTCCGTTACCCGGCGCGGCGCCCTGGTTGAGCCCGTTCGCCCCGATGGCGTTGCCGCCGAGCACAACGCTTGACGGGAAATCGTGGCCCGTCGCGTTGCCGAACTGGTTGGAGTAAGCGGTTTGGTAGCCCCACTGGATACCGAGATCGCGGGCGAACGTGTCCGTCGCCTCGACGATGTTCGACTCGATCAATACCTGCGGCGTCGGCACGTCGAGCTTGGCGATCAGGTCCCGGGCGGCTTCGATGCCTCGTTGGATGTCGCGGACGATGATCGTGTTGCTGCGGGCATCGACTCGCACCTTGCCACGCTCGGAAAGTACGTCCTTGACCTCGTCGGCGATCTTGTCGCCCTGGTCGCTTTGGCCCTGCGTGGCCGTGTTCTGGCAGACCTGCTGCTGCCCACCACCGAGCGAGCCACTGGTCGACAGAGTCGGCAGCGTCTCCTTGCCGGTAACCTTCATGTAGTTGACGTGGATGTAGGCCGTCTTGAGCGGCTCGAGCTCCCTGGCGGCGTTCTCCGCGGCGAGCTGCGCCTCGCGCTCCTCCTTCAGCCGGGTGATGGTGGACACACGCCGCACGTTGCCGACCTTGACGCTGTCGAGGCGATTCGCCTGCAGCACGATGTCCAGAGCCTGGTCCCAGGGGACGTCGACGAGTCGCACGGTGATGCGGCCTTTGACGTCGTCCGTCGCGACGATGTTCTCGCCACCGACCTCGGAGAGAATGCGGAGCACGTTCAGGATGTCCGCGTCCTTGAAGTCGAGAGAGATTTTCTGGCCCGTGTAGGTGCGACTGGTCGCGCGTCCGCCGCCGCCCTCACCTCCGGGCCTATCCGGCGTCGGCCCCTCGACGCCGGCCATTTCCATTCGCGGCCCGTCGGCCTGCGCGACGCCCATCGTCTCACCACCCTCGGCGTAGAGCACTTCGGACTTCGCCGGGGACGGCGAGCCGCTTCGCTCACCGAGGAACGCGACGACCATCGTCTTGAGATCGTTGACCGTGTACTTCGGGGCCGGCCCCTTGAGGTCGACGGTGATCCGCAGCCGACCATCCTGCTTGGCGGCGCGCACCGCCGAAACTCTGGTATCGTCCCTCACGGGCCGCTCGAACGACCTGAGAACGTCGGGCACCGGACCGTGCACGTCGATGACCAGGCGGGTCGGTTTCGACAGAGTAAAGTGTTCTACCTTGTCGGGGACCCGGGAGAGCTTGATGAAGAGACCCGTCTGGCCCTCGTCCTGGACGAGCTTGACCCCCTTGACGCGGAGATCAGCGTCCTCGGCCTCGGCGACTGGCGCCGGAGGCGGCTTCGCCGTCTCCGGCGTCGCGTCGGAGGCGACCGTAGGTGCCGGAGGCGGCGGGCTCGCTTTCGTCGCGCAACCCGCAACAGACAACGCCAGACCGAGCGCCAACCCGTAACCGCCCCAAGGTCTCCGTCCGCTCATGGCCTCTTCTCCCCTTCTGGTTTGAGCCTCAGTACGATCTCGCTTTTCTTCTTTTCTCCGTAAAAATCAACAAATTCCTCTTCGACGACGACCCGCTCCGGATCGATCATCCTCACCACCCCGCCCTGGTTGCCTATCCTGGTGCCCACCCCGATGGTGAATCCGAGGCCCGTATCGTCCTCGACCATGGCCTTGGGATTCTGCGTATCGTAGATCACGGCAACCAGCTTGAGCGCCCCGACGTCGTACTGTTCGAGAGGCGTCCGGGGGGTTTCGACGGGCTTCGGCCGCAGCGCGAGATTGAAGGGCCGGAAGGGATCGCGGAGCCCTGCCGCCGGCGACCCGGGTGCGGCTGTCGGGGTCGGCAAGACGCCGAGCGTCGCACGAGGCGTCGGCGCTGCCGCCGGGGCGTCCGCGGCCCGCGCGGCCGGCAGGCCGAGCAGCGCCACGAAGGAACACACCGCAAAGGCGCGCTTCGCGCTCATTGGTGCTCCTTCTTCGCCCGCTCGGCGGCGATCTTCGCGCGCTCCTCTTCCGACAGGAAGCGAAAGGTGACGGCCGTCACGTTCGTGCTCAGCAGCACGCGGCCCTCGGTGACGACAGGGGTTTTCATGCTGATGTCTTTCACGTTCACGATCCGGTTCAGCTTGCCGACCTTGTTGAAGAACTCGTCGAGCTGCGCGTACGTGCCCTTCATCAGCATCTCGACCGGGACCTCGGCGTAGAAGTCTTGTAGCACTTCGGGCTTTTGCCGGAACAGCAAGATCTCCAGCCCGGATTCGCGGCCGAGGGACGAGACGGTCGACAACAGGTCCGGAATCTCCTTCTGATCGGGCAGCTGAGCCACGGCCTCCCGCAGCTTGGCATCCAGCTCCTTCACCTCTTGGCGCAGCGCCTCGAGCTGCGCCACCATGCGGGTCTTCTTCTGGTGCTGTGCCTCGAGGTCTTGGACCCGGCCCGTCTTCTCCTGCAACACCGTCGACATCGGCGAGTAGAAGAAGTTCCAATAGACGGCCGCCAACAGCAGCGCGGAGCCGATGTAGACACCGAGGCGCATCTGCGCCGTGAGCCCGAAAAAGCGTTCGAGAAGGTCGTTCATATTTACGACTTGCTCCCCGGCGCCTCGGCCGTCTTCGGGGCGGCGGCGTAGTTGATGCTCGCCCGGACGATGAACTTGCGCAGCTTGATGTCACCCGCCTGATCCTGAGTGGTCTCCACCAGGTCGACCGTCGTGAAGTACGGCGACGTCGACAGGTTCCGCAGGAACTCGGCGACGATCTGGTTGTCGACCGCTTGTCCGGTGATGGTCGCCGAGCCGCCGGCCTCCGAGAAATCCGTGAGCCAAACGCGGTCCGGCGTGGCTTGGGCGAGGTCGCTCATCACGCCGACCGGGCCGACGCGCTTGCGTCCGAGATCGGCGATGACCTTCAGCTTGGAGTCGAGCGCCTTCTTCTTGGCGTCGAGATCGTTGACGTCACGGACCTGCGAATCGAGCGCGCGAAGCGCGGTTTCGAGCTCGCCGATGCGCTCCTCCGCGGCCGCCAGCTCTCGACCCTGCTGCAGTCGGACGGCGACCGCCAACACGAGGAGCAGGCCGAACGCCGAGGCCCGCACGTGTGATCTCCTGACGCTGCCGCTCCGCCTGCGCGGCTTGTTTGACAGGAAGCAGATTGATTCGGATCATTTGTCCCCCGGCCGCCGCACACCCAGCCCCACGGCGATTGCAAACGATGCTGCATCCTTCGCCAGCGCGTTCCGATCGACCCCGCTTCCGAGCGTCACGTTCGTCAACGGATTGACGACCTGCACCGGAACCTCGAGCCGCTCGCCCAGCAGGGTCACCAAGCCAGGCACCTGCGACGTGCCGCCGGAGATGAGGATCGAGCTGATCTGCTCGTCCGTGGCGGCCGTCCAGAAGAAGCTGAGCGCGCGATGGATCTCCTCCGCGAGAAACTCCTTCACCGGCTGCAGAACCGACTCGACCTGGTCCGCGGGATAGGAGGGATGGTTGCCGAGCTTGATCGACTCCGCCTCGGCGACGCTCACTCCCAGGTTGCGAACCAGTGCGTCGTTGAACTCCTTACCGCCGACCGGCACGTCGCCCGTGAACGTGGAGCGGCCGCCACGCAGGATGTTCATGCAGGAATAGCGCGCTCCGATGTTCACCAGCGCCACCACTTGATTCTCCCGCGCCGGATAGTTGAGCTCGTACATGTTCTCGAGCGCGAAGTAGTCGACGTCGACCACCGTCGGCTCGAGACCGGCGAGCTGCAGCGTGTTCGTATAGCTGTTGATGATGTCGCGCTTGACCGCGACCAGCAGCACTTCGTACTGCCGTTCCTTCTCGAGAACGTCCGTGACCATGTAGTCGAGGTTGACGTTCTCGAGGCTCTCGGGGATGAAGTTCCCAGCCTCGAACAGCACGGAATTCTCGAGCTCGTTCGGCGCCTGGCTCGGCAGCTGAAGCTTCTTGATGATCACCGCGGGCCCCGGCACGGCGGTGATCGTCTCCTTGGAAGAGATGCCGGCTTTGCGCAACACACCGCGGATCGCCCCGGCGACGGCGTCCGGCTCGACGATCATGTTGTTTTGGATCGCCGATGGCGGCAGCGCGGCGGTGCCGTAGTTGCGTATCGTCAGCTGGCTCGAGCCGCCCTCGACCTCGAGCAGCTTCAGGGAACTCGAACCGATGTCCAGACTGACGTACCGACCCTCGCGTGCGAAAAGCCTACCCAGTACCTTCGAAAGCAAGAATGCCAAGTTGTTCTGCTCCCCACCAAGTCCGCCCCGACGCAAATCCGCGCCCAGGGGAGAAGTAACCCTCGGAGTTCTAATGACTCCCTGGTCGGGTGATTAGCACACCGGAGAAAGGCGTCGCAAACGGAAGACAGGTGAAGGGGGGGCTGGGTGGCACGAATTTGACTTCGAGCCGAGCGTTCGCTTAGGAGTCGCGCGGGAATGCCCGCATGCTTCTGACCCGCCGGACCGCCGCCGTCGAGGCCGGGTGGATTGCCCGCCCAGAAGCGGGAGAGGCGGAGCGGAAGAGGCTTTGCGGGCAGGGAAAGCGGCCCATCCGCGAGCCCCACCGGGCAACCCACTCGTGTGGAAGCGCTTGACCGAGTGGGGCTCGACGCTCTCCCGCCTCGACCGCTCGGCGTTGTCGCCCTGGGTACGGGCGGTGCGAGGCTTCCACGCGCATCGGGGGGGCGTTCGAGCGGCTTCACTTTCCTATGCGTCGCTTCTGGCGCTGGTTCCGCTGCTCGCCGTCGTGCTCTCGATCTCGAAAGGCGTGCTCCGCAACCAGGACCCTCAGGTGCTGCTCCATGCCATCGATCGATTTCTCGACTACGTGGTGCCGCAACTGCGCTATCTCTCGGCGGACGAGGCCGCCAACGCGCGCCAGGATGCCTTCGCTCGCATCCAGGAAGCCATCAATCGCATCGACGCCGGCGCGCTCGGTGCGTTCGGCGCGATCACGCTGGTTAGCGTGGGAATCTCGTTGCTGTCAGCCATCGAGCGAGCGCTGAACGACATCTGGACGATCACTCGTGGACGGACGCTCGCCAGGCGGGTCGTGTACTACTGGGCGGGCGTCACGCTCGGGCCGATCTTCCTGTTCCTCGCGCTCGGCATCACGGGATCGAACGCCGTGGCGGCGGTGCTCGGTCACCTACCCGGCGGGCTTTCCGCGCGGCTTTTCTGGAGAGCGGCACCGCTCGTCATTCTCTCCACGGGGTTCACGCTTCTGTATTGGACCCTGCCGAACACCCACGTCCCCTCCCGCGCGGCGCTCCTCGGTGGCGTGACCGCGGGCACGCTGTTGCAGCTCAACAACGCGGGTGGTGCTCTCTACTTCTCGCAGGTAGTCCACTACAGCAAGGTCTACGGAGGCATCGGCGCGATCCCGGTGATGATGATCGGTCTCTATCTCTCGTGGATGATCGTCTTGTACGGCGCCGAGGTCGCTCATGCAGCGGCGCGCCCGAGCGGGCCGAGCGATGCGTTCCCGCGGGGCGACGTGGGCCGATCGCAGGTGGTGCTCGAGGTAGCGCGCGCGGCGACCGTCGAGTTTGTCGCGGGCCATGGCGGGGCGACGCGCCGAGAGCTCGCGGAGCGCCTCGGCATGCCGGATTCCTGGGTCGGCGCGGCGCTGGATCTCCTCTGTGAAGGCCGCTTTTTCGTCGCCGGGACCGCCGACGGCGAGGCCGACGGGGGCGCCCCGCTACCTGCCGGCCCGGCCGCCGGGCAAGATCGCGGTGGTCGACATCCTCGCCGCCGTGCGCCAGGCCGCCGAGGATCCGCGAGGCGCGCGCGAGCCGACTGCGTCGATCGCATCCTTGATCGCGGCGCAGAGGGCCGCCGAACGTGACGCGCTCGGCGACGTGACCCTCGAAGCGCTGGCCGCGAAGGACGTTCCGCCATGAGAGCGCTGCCGCGCCCATCGAGCTTGCGGAATTTGTTCCCGCGCACCGCGACGCTCCGGCTCTCGCTGATCAAGGAGATGGAGCTTCGGGCCGCACAGATTCCCGGCATCGTCTCGCTCGCCCAGGGGATCCCCAGCTTCGACACGCCCGAGCCAATCGGCCGATACGTGCAGGAGAAGATCGCCAGCGGCGCTTGCAGCCGCTACTCGCTGACGCCAGGGCTGCCGAAGCTTCGCGAAGCAATTGCCGAAGCTCTCGTCCGCGAAGGCATGCGCTACGACCCCGAGAACGAGATCGTGGTGACCTGCGGCTCGATCGAAGCGATCTCCGCCACGCTGCTGGCCGTTCTCGAGCCCGGCGACGAGGTCCTCGTGCCTTCGCCGAGTTACCCGTCGTACGTCGAGGTGATCCGCATGGCCGGCGGCTCGCCGCGGTTCGTACCGCTCGTCGAGGAAGAGAACTTCGCGCTCGATCTCGACGCGCTCGAGCACGCCGTCACGCGACGGACCGTGGCGGTGCTCTTCTGCAACCCCAACAATCCCACCGGCACCGTCTACTCACGCGCGCAGCTCGAGCGGCTGGTCGAGATCGCCGAGCGCCGCGACCTGCTGCTGGTCGTCGACGAAGTCTACAAGGACTTTCTGTACAACGACGCGGAGCTGTTCACGCCGGCGCGGATCGAAGCCGCGCGAGGCCGCGTGGTGCGCGTGTTTTCGTTCTCGAAGGCCTACGGCATGACCGGCTGGCGCATCGGGTTCCTGCATTCGGACCGCCGCAACGTGGCCGAGATCCTCAAGGTCCACGACGCGCTGGTGACCTGCGCTCCGGTGGTCTCGCAGTACGCCGCGCTGGCCGCACTGGAGCTCGGCCACGCGACGGTCCAAGCATTTCGGCGCGAGTTCCTCGAGCGGCGAAACCTGACGCTCGGGCATCTCGATCAGCTCTCGCACATCTTCGATTACCAGAAACCGAGCGCCTCCTACTTCGTCTTCCCGCGAGTCAAGGACACCGTGCCGCTGGCTCGCGACTCCCGCCGGCTCGCGCGCGACATCCTCGAACGCGGCCGCGTCGCCCTCGTGCCCGGCATCGCCTTCGGCCCGAGCGGCGAGGCGCACTTGCGAATCTCTTACAGCCGAAGGAGAGACGAGATCACGGAAGCCTTCGCGAGACTCGCCGACTACTTCCATGGCGGGACACGCAAGCCGGTGCCCGCCAAGACCGCCGACCCGGATCGCCTGCCGCTCGCGGCGCAGCCCGCGGCGCCCTCCGGGCCGCCCTCGTGGCGGCGCTCCAACCTGTTCCCCCGGGCGCGCCTCGCGGCGATCACTTACCTCGGCTGGCTCGCCCGGCGCTATCTCGCACGCGTGCGCCCACGCTGCGTCGCCATCGCCGGCCTGCAGGGCAAGACGGTGATGAAGCGCTGGCTCCGCGGCATGCTCGAGCCGACGCTGCGGGTGCGGGCCAATCCGCGTTCGTACAATACCGAGCTCGGCCTGCCGCTCGCGATCCTCGACACCTCCGTCGATTCGTCGACGCTCTTCGCAGCCGTGGCGGCCATCGGCCGAACGACCGCGCACGGCCTGCTCGACGCCCGCCCCCTCGACGTGCTGATCCTCGAAATGGGGCTGCGCCACGAGGGCGACGCGCAGACGCTCAGCGCGGCCGTGATGCCGGACGTGCTCGTGCTGACGCCGCTCGCGCCGAGCTTCTCGAACGATCTCTCGTTCCTCGACACGGTGGAGCGGGAGGTGGCTTGGCTCGCGCAGCGGGTATCGGCCCGCGGCGGTACCGTCATCCTCTGCGGCGACGACCCCCGGCTCGTCGCCGCCATCGACCCCGCGCTGCCACGCGTGCGCACCTACCGACGCGACCAGACGCGGTATGAGCCGCACGGGCTTCGCCTCGAGGTGCAGGGCGACAGCTTCGCCGTCGGCGTCGACGTGGTCGGCGACAGCGCGCTCTACGCCTTGCTCGCGGGCATCGAAGTGGCTCGCGCGCTCGGCGTCGAGGACGAGGCGATCCGCCGTTCCCTCGCCGGCCGATAGAGACGACTACTTGCCCTGGAAGCGCGCGGGGCGCTTCTCGCGCATCGCCGCCACTCCCTCGACGACGTCTTCGCTGCGCGCGACGCGCGCCACTTCCGCCTCGTAGTCTTCGTGCTCGATCGTGCGGCGAAACGCATTGGCGCGAAAGATGGCGCGCTTCATCGCGGCGATCGCCAGCGGCGCATTGGCGGCGATCGTGTCCGCGAGCTGGTACGTCGCGCGCTCGAGGTCGGCCAGCGGCACGATCCTGTTCACCATGTCGAGCGCGACCGCGCGCTCCGCGCGGAAGAATTCTCCGGTGAACAGCAGCTCCTTGGTTTGCGCGGTGCCGATGGTGTCGAGGAGCTTCTGGATCAGCGGGAACGGCAACGCGAGGCCGAGGCGGGCGAGCGGCATCGCGAACTTGACGTCTTCGGCGGCCACCCGGAGATCGCAATGCAGCGCCAGCTCGCAGCCGCCGGCGATCGCCTCGCCCTGCACCATCGCGATCGTCGCCTGCGGCACCCGCTCGAGCGCGTGGAAAGACGTCCTCGATCTCGGCGAGCGCCACCGCCCCGCTCGACGCGCGCGCCGCCGCCATCTCGCCGAGATCGAGCCCGGCGCAGAACGACTTGCCGGCGCCGCGCACCACCACCACGCGGACGTCGCCTTGGTCGCGCAGCGACTCGAAGACCTCGACGAGCCGAGCCAGCAGCCCGGAGGTCATCGAATTGCGTTTCTCCGGGCGATTCAGCGTGACGGTGAGAATCGAATCGCGGCGACTGAGCTCGACGTCGGCCACCGTTCCCTCCTCAACGGACGAGCTTGGCGTGGCTGTCCAGGATCGGCAGAACCTTGTCGCGCGGGGCCGGAGGCAAGGCGAAGATCGCACGGTCCACCCCGATCTCTTCGTACGCGTCGATCTTGGCGCGGTCGGGCGGGGCCCAGAACACGGAGATCGAGATCGATTTGGGGTCGCGCCCGGCCTTCTTGGCGGCCTCGCGCAGCTCGCCGATCTCCTTCTTGAGATCGCCGGCGCGCAGCGAAATCGGCAGCCAGCCGTCACAGTAACGCACGACGCGCGCTAGCGCCTTCGGTCCATGGCCGCCGAGCAACACCGGCGGGTGCGGCTTCTGCACGGGCTTCGGAAACGACCAGATCGGATCGAACCCGACGAGCTCGCCGCGATACGCGGCCTCGTCCTGCTGCCAGATCGCCTTCATGGCCTCGACGCGCTCGCGCAAGAGCCGCCAGCGGCTCTTGAAGTCCGTGCCGTGGTTCCCCATCTCCTCGACGTTCCACCCGGCGCCGATGCCGAACATCACGCGGCCGCCCGAGAGGTAGTCGAGGCTCGCCACCTCTTTGGCGGTGGTGATCGGGTCGCGCTCGATGACGAGACAGATGCCGGTGGCGAGCTTGATCTTCTTCGTCACCGCCGCGGCCATCGTCAGCGCGATGAAAGGATCATGCGTTCGCGTGTATTCGCGCGGCAGCTCGCCGCCCGCGGGATACGGGGTCTTGCGCGAGCAGGGGATGTGGGTGTGCTCGGGAAAGAACAGCGATTCGAAGCCGCGATCCTCGGCGGCGCGTGCGAGCTCGTCGGGTCGGATCGCTTCGTCGGTCGGAAAGATCGTCAGCGCGTATTTCATGTCCCCTCCTGTCGTCTCAGCGAGAGAGCTTCCTATATCGAATCCGGTGCGGTTGGTCAGCCTCCGCACCCAGGCGCTTCCGGCGGTCGGCCTCGTAGTCCTGGTAGTTGCCCTCGAACCACACCACGCGGCTGTCGCCTTCGAACGCCAGCATGTGGGTGGCGATGCGATCGAGAAACCAGCGGTCGTGGCTGATGACGACCGCGCAGCCGGCGAAGTCGACGAGCGCGTCCTCGAGAGCGCGCAGCGTATCGACGTCGAGATCGTTCGTCGGCTCGTCGAGGAGCAGCAGGTTGCCGCCGCGGCGGAGCAACTTGGCCAGGTGCACGCGGTTGCGCTCGCCGCCGGAGAGCTCGCCGACCTTCTTCTGCTGATCGCTCCCCTTGAAATTGAACGAGGCGACGTAGGCACGCGAAGCGACCTCGCGCTTGCCGACGGTCAACCGATCGGCGCCGGCGCTGATCTCCTCCCAAACACTCTTCTTGGCGTCCAGCGCATCACGGCTTTGATCGACGTACGCGAGCTCGACCGTCTCGCCGAGACGGAGCGTCCCGGCGTCGGGAGTCTCCTCGCCGGTGATCATGCGAAACAGCGTGGTCTTGCCGGCCCCGTTGGGGCCGATCACGCCGACGATCCCGCCCCGCGGCAGCGAGAACGACAGGTCGTCGATCAACAGCCGGTCTCCGTATCCCTTGCGGAGACTCTTGGCCTCGACGACCAGGTCGCCGAGGCGCGGGCCCGGTGGGATCGAGATCTCTAGATTCTCGGCGTGCTGCGGACCGGTTTCGGAGAGCATCTCCTCGTAAGCCTTGAGACGCGCCTTGCTCTTCGCCTGTCGAGCCCGCGGCGCCATCCGCACCCATTCGAGCTCGCGCTCGAGCGTGCGGCTACGCGCCGAGGCCTGCTTCTCCTCGGTCGCCAAACGCTGCTGCTTCTGCTCGAGCCAGGAAGAGTAGTTTCCCTTCCAAGGAATGCCCGCGCCGCGATCGAGCTCGAGGATCCAGCCGGCGACGTTGTCGAGAAAGTAGCGGTCGTGGGTGATTGCCACGACGGTCCCCGCGTACTCCTGCAGATGGCGCTCGAGCCAAGCCACCGATTCCGCGTCCAGATGGTTCGTCGGCTCGTCGAGCAGCAGCAGATCGGGCCTCTGCAGCAGCAGTCGACAGAGCGCGACGCGGCGGCGCTCTCCGCCCGAAAGCTTGGCCACCTCGGCGTCGGCGGGCGGCAGCCGCAGCGCGTCCATCGCGAGCTCGAGCGCATGGTCGAGCTCCCAGGCGTTGGCCGCATCGATGCGATCCTGCAGCGCCGCCTGTTCGTCGAGCAGCTTCTGCATCGCATCGTCGGACATCGGCTCGGCCATCGCGGCGCTCACCTCTTCGAAGCGCCGGAGCAGCGCGCGAACCTCGGCCACACCCTCCTCGACGTTGCCGAGCACGTCCTTCTGCGGATCGAGGGTCGGCTCCTGCGAAAGGTATCCCACGCGCGTGCCGGCCGCGGGAAAGGCTTCCCCGAGGAACTCCTTCTCGAGGCCCGCCATGATCTTCAGGAGCGTCGACTTGCCGGCCCCGTTGGCGCCGAGCACGCCGATCTTCGCGCCGGGAAGGAACGAGAGCCAGATGCCTTTGAGGACCTCGCGGTTCGGCGGATACACCTTCCGCAGGTCCTTCATGGTGAAGATGAACTGTTGGGCCATCGCTACGGAGTTCCTCGCTTCACTCGCGAAACTTTCTTTCCGGCCACCAAGGATAGAACTCCGGCATCGCGCTCGGCTTCAGCGTGAACTTCGCGGCTCGCTTCTCCAAGAACGCGCTCACGCCTTCGCGCGCGTCCGCCGCGCGACCGGTCCAATAGATCGCCTTCGAGTCGATCCGGTGCGCCGCCATGGGGTGGTCGGCGCCGAGCATCTTCCACAACATTTGACGGGTGAGCGCCACGGACATCGCCGACGTGTTGTCGGCGATCTCGTGCGCGAGGGCGCGCGCGGTGGATAGCAGGTCCGCGGGCTCGACGACGCGGCTCACCAGGCCCCCGCTCAGCGCTTCGTCGGCGGCGAACACGCGCCCCGTGTAGACCCACTCGGCGGCGCGGCTGATGCCGACCAGGCGTGGCAGGAACCAGCTCGAGCACGCCTCCGGTACGATGCCGCGCCGGGCGAAGACGAAGCCGACGCGGGCGCTCGTCGATGCGATGCGCACGTCCATGGGCAGCGTCATGGTGATGCCGACGCCCACCGCGGCCCCGTTGATGGCCGCGATCACCGGCTTCTTGCTGTCGTAGATGCGCAGCGTGAGCAGCCCGCCTCCGTCACGATGCTCCTCGATCGACTCTCGGCTGCCGCGCGCCGAAGAATCGAAGGTCTGGCTGCCGCCCCCGAGGTCGGCGCCGGCACAGAATGCCTTCCCGGCGCCCGTGACGATGACGGCCCGCACGGCATCGTCGGCATCGGCGCGCTCGAAGGCATCGATCAGCTCGCGACACATGACCCCCGTGAAGGCGTTCAGCCGGTCCGGTCGATTGAGCGTGAGGGTGAGGACCCGGTCCTCGACCGAATAGAGAATTTGCTCGTATGCCATTGGGCTCTCCTTCGCCCGCCGGGGCGAACCACAGTCCCTACGATCGTTGTCGACGAAAATCGAGAGGGTCCGTTCGCAAACTCGCCCTCCTTTTGCGAAAAGGCGACGTCGATGGCGCGAAGCAAAGGCGCGCGAGCGGCGCTCGTCGCTCTGCTCGTCACATGGGCAATGCTCGGGGCTCCATCACGGGCGGGCGCGGGCGCCGCGATCGAGGGGACCGTGACGCTCCCACAGCGCCCGCCCGCGCCGTTGCCGAATCCACGCCAGCTGGCCAAGCCCGGCGCCGTCGTCGGTCCTCCCGACGCGCCGGCCGCCGTGGTCTTCGTCGAGACGACCGCCCCCCGCGCGCAGGGCGCGACGCGCCCCGCCGAGATGGCGCAGCATCACTATCAGTTTGCGCCGGGGCTACTGGCGATCGAGCGCGGCAGCATGGTCACGTTCCCGAATCTCGACGACGAATACCACAGCGTGTTCTCGTATTCGCGGCCGAAGCGATTCGATCTCGGCCGCTATCGCAAAGATGAGCAACCCGCGGACCTCGTCTTCGATCAGCCCGGGCTCGTGAAGCTGTTCTGCGAGATCCACGACCACATGCGCGGTTGGATCTTGGTGTTGGATACTCCGTACTTCGCGAAGACGTCGACCGGCGGCCGTTACCGGCTCGACGGCGTTCCCGCCGGCCATCAGGTGCTGAAGGTCTGGGTCGACGACAGCACGGTGTGGGAACGGCCGGTCGACCTCGTCGACGGCAGCACGCTTCACGCCGATTTCCCATGAGCCTTTCGGGCGCGGCTCTGAGCTTCCGCTGGAAGCTCTTCCTGGCAATGATGCTGGTCGTCACCGGCGTCGCCGGCGCCGCCCTGTTGGTGACGCAGCAGGCCGTGGCGGCGACCTATGCGAAGATCTTCCGCGAGCGGTTCCGTGCGGAAGCGGATCTGTTTTCCGCCGCGCAGCAAGCGCGCCTCACGGCGATCAAGGACAAATGCCTGGAGCTCGCGCGCTCCGTGCGCCTCGTCGCCGCGCTCGAAGAGCGAGACGTCGAGCTCTTCTACCAGATCGCCTTCGACGAGCTGCGCGAGGTGATGACCCCCGAAGCCGCGCCGCGACCGGCGACGTTCTTCCGCTTGATCGACCACGACGGCGCGGTCATTCCGCCTCCCGACGCGCGCGCCGGTGCGCTCGATGGCGGCTCGAGCGAGAAGGCGGAGGCCTCGCTGTCGGCTGCGGCGCGCGCCATGGGCGAGGCCGACACCCAAGCCTTCGGCTACCTCGCGCTCGCCGGCGACGGGCATCCGCAGCTTCACGAGGTCGTGCTCACGCGCATCGTCGATCCGGTCGCCGGGCGCTCGCTCGGCACCCTGGCCATCGGATTCGCGCTCGCGGAGTCGCCGCCGGCCGGAGATTCGACGTCGGTGCGCGGCGCGCTCTGGGTGGGTGGTAGGCTCTACTCGAAGGCACTGTCCGAGGCGGCGACGCGACAAGTGGGCGGCGAGCTCGCCCGCAGGATGTCGAGCACGAGCGGCGAATGGCCGATCGCGCTCGACGGCGTCCCGCATCAAGTGTTGTTTCGTGCGCTGCCACACGGCGCGGGGTTTCCGCCTGCGGAACAGGTATCGCTCTACTCGCTGGCCGAGCCTCTCTCCGAGGAGGCACGGCTGCGCCGACTGGTGCTCGGCTTCGGCGCCCTCGGCCTCATCGCGGCGCTGGCACTGAGCTTGCGCATCTCGCGCGGCTTGTCGGTGCCGATCCGCGAGCTCGTGGCGGCGACCGCGGAGATCCAGCGCGGCAACTTCTCGATCCAGGTGCCGGTGCGCAGGCGCGACGAGCTCGGCCGTCTCGCCGGTTCGTTCAACGAGATGGCGAGCGGGCTCGAGCTCAAGGAGCGTTACCGAAACCTGCTCGACCTGGTGACCGACAAGGAGGTGGCCGCCGAGCTCCTGAGCAGCGGCTTCGCGCTCGGCGGCGAGCTCCGCGACGTGACGGTGCTGTTCTGCGACATCCGCGGCTTCACGGCTCTCACGGAGCGCATGAGCCCGGCCGAGACGGTCGAGCTGGTCAACGAGCACATGACTGCGATGACCGCGGTCGTGTACGCGCATCGCGGCGTGGTCGACAAATTCGTCGGCGACCTGGTGATGGCCCTGTTCGGCGCTCCCAAGAGCTACGGCGGCGACGCGCTGAGCGCCGTTCAGTGCGCGCGCGGCATGATTGCGGCGCGGCGGCGAATCAACGAGACGTCGCGCTATCGCATCGACATCGGCATCGGCATCGCCTCGGGCACGGTGGTGGCCGGCCGCATGGGGTCGAACGATCGCTTGAGTTACACCGTGCTCGGCGAGCGCGTGAACCTCGCGTCCCGCCTCTGCTCGGCGGCGGGTCCGATGGAGATCTTCGTCGACGAGACGACGTGCTCGCGTATCACCGGGAAGATCGCCGCCGACCCACTGCCGGGTCTCACGCTCAAGGGGTTCACTGGCGCCACCACGGCGTTCCGGGTCAGCGAGTGACTCGCGTCCGGCACGTCATGAGCTGGGCGCGCGTGCCCGCGCTCCTCGTGGCTCTCGCCGCTCGGGCTGCGAGCGCGCAGACGGCGATACTCGACGAGCTCGGCGAGCGGCTGCGCTGGGCCAGCGCCGACGGCCGCGCGCAGGTTCAGCTATCCGGGCTGTTCGACATCGAGGGGTACCGGCTCGACCAGCAGCCGCCCGGCCTCATCTTCGGCGGCAACAACGACTTCGCGAACCCCCGACTGTGGCTCTTTCTCGACGGCAGGCTCGGCGACCACCTCTCGAACACGGTCCAGCTGCGCGCCGACCGTGGCTTCGACCCGCGCGAGGATTCCGCCTCTGTACGATTCGACGAATACCGGCTCCGCTACACGCCCTTCGACGACGCGCGCGTCGCGGTCGAGATCGGCAAATTCGCCACGGTGTTCGGCAATTGGGTCGCTCGGCACGACTCGTGGCTGAACCCGCTGATCAACGCTCCGCTGCCGTACGAGAACGTCACCATCCTCGCCGACCGCACCGCGCCTTCTTCGCCGTCCAATTTCCTGTCGCGGCGAAACGTCGCCGACAAGAAGACCCAATGGCTGCCTCTCCTATGGGGCCCGAGCTACACGAGCGGCGCCGCCGTGCTCGGCGCTTGGCAGCAGCTCGAGTATGGAGTCGAGTTCAAGAACGCATCGCTCGCCTCGCGGCCCGGCAAGTGGGACCTCCGCTATCGACACTGGCATCATCCGACCGTCACGGGGCACGTCGGCTGGGCCCCGGCGGCGGCGTGGCAAGTCGGCGTGTCCGGGAGCTACGGCAGCTACTTGCTCGAATCCGCAACCAGCACGCTTCCCGCGGGCAAGCACATCGGCGACTACTCTCACTCGCTCCTCGGTGCTGACGCTGCGTACTCGTGGCGCCACCTACAGGTATGGAGCGAGTTCTTCGCCTCCCGCACCGAGGTGCCGAACGTCGACGACTGCGATGCGGTGGCCTACTACGTCGAGACCAAGTACCAGGTCACGCCGCAGTGGTTCGGCGCGCTGCGCTGGAACCAGGCATTGTTCGGAAAGATCTCGAACGGCGAGGGCCGCGACATCCCCTGGGACCGCAACGCCTGGCGCATCGACTCGGGCGTCGGCTACCGCTTCGACCGCCACCTGCAATACAAGCTGCAGTACAGCCTCATGCGGCAGAGCGGCCATCAACAGCAAGGCGAGCAGACCGTCTCGATGCAGCTGACGCTGCGGTTCTAGCGAGCCCGCTCTCGGTGCGTCAGCGCGGGCGGTCGCGCCAAAGCGCCGCGCCGCCCTTCATGCTGTACTCGTTCGACACCAGTCGAACGTCGGCGGGAAGGGCGATCGTCACGTGGCGCGAGTTGCCGCCGCCGATGTACAGCTTGTCGAAATTGGTGAGCGTGCGCAGCGCCGCGATGGCTTTCTGCACGCGGCGGTTCCACCGCTTCTTGCCGACGCTCTTGCGCGCGGCCTGCCCAAGCTGCTCGTCGTAGGTCTCGCCTCCGCGAAAAGGAATGTGGGCGATCTCGAGGTGAAGCATGAGCTCACCATCGACCAGCAGCGCCGAGCCGAAGCCGGTGCCGAGCGTGACGACCACTTCCACCCCCCTGCCCGCCGCCGCTCCGAGTCCCTGCATGTCGGCATCGTTGACGACGCGTACCGGCTTCTTCCAGAGCTTGGTGAGAGCCTTGGCAAGATCGAAGCCCGCCCACCCGTTGCCGAGGTTCGGCGCCGTCAGCACCTTCCCCGTGGCGAACCACGCCCGGGAAAGCCGACGGACACGCCGATCGACCGAGGCGTCGACGGCGAGGCGCCCGACGAGCCGGGCGAGCGCGCCGAGTACCGCGCGCGGCGTGGCACGCGCGGGTGTCGGCACGCGAACACGCTCGGTGAGCATGCGCCCTGCCCGATCGACGATCGCCGCCTTCAAGCCACTGCCGCCGATGTCGACGGCGAGGATCTTCTCCGTCCCTTCGGCGGACGGCGCGCGTTCAGGCATGCCGGCGTATCCTCCTCTCGATCCAGCGTATCGTAGAAGGTCGCCGGCTCAAAAGGAGCGGCCTCGTGCTCGCACCGCTCTACGGCACGGTCGTGGTCGCGACCCCGGAGGTGACGATCGAGGTCCGCACTCAGTCGTAGGCGAGGCGCGGGAAGAAATCGGCTCCTCGGCCTTCCGGCGAGAGGTCGAGGAGGTTCCACAGGGGGAAGATGAGATCGAGATGGCGGGGATGCTGGCCGGCCTCGGGGTCCGCGAACAATAGCTCCGTCGCGTAGTAGTGATGGATCGCTCCGTCCCGCTTCACGAACACGTTGAGCATGGGAAGCTGCGACCCATCGGGCGCCTCCGCGTGGTAGTCGCGGTTGTAGGAGTTCGCAGAGGATGAAAGCAGACGGAGGTTGCGCCATCCCCGCGCGCGAGCGAACGCGCGAATGCGCTCGATCGGCGAACGCGCTGCCAACGCGAGATTGATGCGCTGCGCCGCATGGGGCGCGGCGCCATTCAACGAATCGAGCATGGCGGTGCACATGGGGCACGGCCTTCTCCATCGCCGGTCCGTACATGAAGCTGTAGAGCACGAGACTGTTCTTTCCCGGCGCGAACAGCTCCGATAATCGTACGGTTCGGATCGTCGTCACGTCGTCGAGATCTGCGGCACCTTCTTGGAACGCGTAGTCCCCGACGACCTCTCCGCCGAGTGGGAGCTTGCGACGGAGATCGGCGACGCGCTCGACGTGACGGCGCAGCTCGGCTTCCGCTCCGAGAAGAGCGTCGCGAGCCGCGCGATACGCGGAGTTCTCGCCCGGAAAGCGCGTCTTCGTGGCCAGGCTCATGGGAGACCTCCCTCCTTCAGACGACACGATTCGCCGGTAGCAGCGAGACACCCACCCCCGCATCGCCCGCTTCCGATCGCTCAGCTACGAAGCGTCGCCAGTAGCGGCGCATCCGCGGGCACGATGCCCGAGGGAACCAGGCGCTTCACCAGCAAGCTCCATCGCGGATTCGTCTCGCAAGCCCGCGACAGCTTGACCTGTGCGTCCGCGGTCCGACCCGCCTTGGCGAGCAGCACGGCCTGCCAAAAGGTGGGTTCGCGGTTCGGCTCGAGCTCCGCCTGCGTCGCTTCGAGATCGGCAAGCGCGCGCACGAGCTCGGGGCTTTCGGCGGAGAGAGGTCCGAACAAGATTCCGCTGACGAAGATCCGCGCCAGGCGTTCGAAGGCTACGTGCAACCCGAGCAAGCGACGCAACTCGCCGAGCGGATTCGCATGGTCGTCGACCCTCAGATCGACCAGCCGCTCTCTCCACGGCGCGTCGCTGCGGGCAGCGGAAACCACCACCATCGCCGCCGATTGCCGGCCGCGAAGGTCCCCTCCTTCGTGCTCGGCGCCGTCGAGCGCAGCGAGCAATCGATACGGAAACGGCTCGGGGAGCGCCTGCTCGTACGCACGCAGCATGGCTCCCCACACCGTCGAGCGCTCCATCAGGTTCGCTTGCACGCTCACCTGCGCTCCCGTCGCGTGCCCCGCTTCCGCGAGGCAGTGCTCCCCGGTGTGGGCGGCCACGTTTCCTCTCGCGTCGACCATACCCACCTGTCGAAGCGCGCGCTGCGGATCCTCGGCGAGCAGGCTTGCCAGCGACTCGGGCGCGGAGCGTCCGGAGCCCATCCGCTCGAGCCCGCGCGGCCCGTAGGCAACCTCGGGAATGGACTGGGTCGCCACGGCGCCGACGCCCGCTTCGGCCCACGTCACCACGCGGCCCGTGCCGAAGTAGTGCGATTGGACGGCGACGCCCAGCCAGCCGCTGGCGGGATCGCGCGCGACGATCGAGTAGGTCATCCCGGCTTCACGGGCGAGCCTCTGCCGACTCCTGCAAGCGCAGCCGCTCCGCCTTGGCGTACGTGTGCTTCTCGGTGATCAGCCCGCCCCGCACGTGCAGGATGTCGAGGCCGCGCCAGAACCGCACGCGGCCTCCCTTGTCGATCACGCAGCGCCAGCGGATGAGGGCGCGGCCGGCGCGCTCGTCGACGAAGAGATCCTCGCTCTCGAAGCGGATCCGCCCGAAGTCGCCGCGGAACTGCGGCTCGAAGGCCGCTCGGATCTCGTTCCGACCCTGGTGCCGTCGACCGTCGAACTCGTCGTAGATGGCGTCCTCCGACATCATCGAGAGGACCTGCTCGAGATCGTCTCGATTGAAGGCATCGGTGAAGCGAACCACCAGCTGCTCAAGGCTCTCTCGCTCGATCACGGGCGGACCTCCTCCCCGGCCCGCCTAGCACACCGCCGGCACAGCGCAAACGCCCGCGAGGCAGCGCGATGCTCAGGCGAACGAGCGGTCGAGGCGGACGAGCTTCTCGCGGATCGCGATCGCGAACGGACAGGCGGCTTCGCACGGGGCCGGGCAGCTTGCGCAGCGCGAAGCGTTGCGATCGACGGGGATCGCCGCGTAGCGCTCGCGCGCCTGCGCGCGCCAACCATAGTCCTCGGCGTACATTCCATAGCGCAGCACGTCGTCGATCGGCACGCCGTTCGGGCAGTGGTCGAGGCATTCGCCGCACCCTGGCCGGCAGTATTCGTGCGCGATCCGCCGATCGTAGTCTTCGAGCAGCGCCAGGTCCGCGTCGGAGAACGGCTTGCCGGACGCGTAGAGGTACTCGTCGATCTGCTCGAAGTCCTGGATCGAGACCACCAGACCGCTGACGTCCGGGTTCGACAGCACCCACTTGAACGCCGCCTGGCTGAACGCCTGCTTGCCGTCGGCGAAGTTCTTGAGCACGCTGGCGCGCGCCCCCTTCAGCGTCTTCATGGCCACCACGCCGATGCCGCGCGCGTGCGCGTCGCGGAAGATGTTGGTGAGGTCCGGCCAGTTCTTGAAGTTGTAGGCGACGAGCAGCATTTGGAAGCGCCCCGAATCGACGGCGTGGCGCATCACCTGCTCGAGGTTCGGCGTGTGCGAGCTGACGCCGAGGAAGCGCACCTTGCCCTGCTCCTTCAGGCGATCGAACGCCTCGTGGAAGGTCGGCGCCATGAGTCGGTCGAGGGTGTTGCACTCGTGGATGATGCAGACGTCGAGGTAGTCGGTCTGCAGGCGGCGAAGGCTCGCTTCGACCGACGCGACGACGTCGGCGACCGGCGTGTCCTTCGGCAGGTGTCCGTCGGCGGTGCAGAACTTCGAGGCGATGAAGACCTCGTGCCGGTGGGGCTTCAACGCCTTGCCGATCACTTGTTCGCTGCCGGTGCGGCTGTAGTCCGGAGACGTGTCGAAGTAGTTGATGCCGCGCTCGACGGCGCGTGCCACCACCTGCGGGTTGCCGATTCCGGCCCCGCCGAACGAGATGTCGGACATCTCGATGCCGGTCTGACCGAGCGCGCGATAGCGAGCGACGCGCGAGTCTTGCCACGCGGGGTCCACGCGACCGGCGTGCGTCGGCGCTTCGTGCAGGAGGAACAGGTACGTCGAGTTCCGCCATGCGGAGTACGCCGCCGCCCCGACCCCACCGGCGGCGGCGATGGTCGGCTGCGCCGGTGATCACGTGCCTGCGGGTGAGACCCTTCGAGCCGTCGTCCTCGTCCATCGGCAAGCGTCTCCTCTGACGATGCTAGTCGCGCGGCGAATTGCCCGCAACCCGCGGCCGGCTCGTCGCGGCGCCGCGCCGACAGTGGTACACAAGGCTCGTGAGCGAAGCACTACCGGCGAGGGAGCACTGGTCGGAGCTTTCCGACGACGCGCTCTTGAACCTCCGCCTGTGCGATCTCGATCTGACGATCGAGCACACCTCGCTCGAGTCGTGCGTCGCCGACCTCTACGGCGAGCTCGATGCCCGCGGTATCCGCCTGCGGCCGCGATGCTACCTCGGCGACGAGTGGTTTTCGCCCGCCGGCGTGCCGGCGATCGCCATCCCCTTCTATCTCGCCCACCCTCGCCTGCAGCAGCTCGAGAAGAAGATGATGATGGAGGTCGAGGGCGGCGACGGGCACGAGGATACGATGCGCTTTCTGCGCCACGAATGCGGCCATGCGGTGTGCCACGCGTTCGTGCTCGCCGAGCGACACGATTGGAAGAACGCCTTCGGCTCGCCCGCCCAGGAATTTCGCGATCACTATCGCTACCAGCCGTACAGCCGCAATTTCGTCCGCCACCTCGAGAACTGGTACGCCCAGAGCCATCCCGAAGAGGACTTCGCCGAAACGTTCTCGGTGTGGCTGACGCCCGGCATCGACTGGAAGACGCTCTACCGCGGTTGGCCGGCGCTGCGGAAGCTCGAGTTCGTCGATCGACTGATGCGCGAGCTCGCCGGCAAGCGGCCCGTCGTCCCGCGAGGGCGCAAGACCTACGACGTGCGCACGCTGCGGAGCCGCCTGCGCACGCACTACGAGCGGCGGCGCAAGCTCTACGCCGAGGAGTCGCCGAGCTTCTTCGACGCCGACCTGGAGCGCATCTTCGTCGAGCGCACCGCACCGAGCGCCATCCCGGCCTCGCGGTTTTTGCGCCGCCATCGCGGTCAGATCGTCGACGCGGTGGCGTTCTGGACGCGGGAGCGGAAGTTCACCGTGGATCGCCTGCTGAAACAGCTGGTCGCGCGCTGCGACGGCCTCAAGCTCTGCGTTCCGCGCGACGAGGACCGCGCAAGACTCGAGATGGCCGCCTATCTCTCCGCGCTGGTCTCGAACTATCTGTTCACCGGGCGGCTCAAACGGGGACCATGAAACGGGCTCTCAGAATCCTCCTCATCTTCGATTTTCCCAATCCGCCGCCCAAGGACGACTACGGCGAGGTGCTCGCGCTCGAGGACTGGAAGTGCGAGCGCGACGTCGCCGAGGCCTTGCGCAGTCTCGGCCACGAGGTCCGGCTGCTCGGCATTCACAACCACATCGATCCGTTGATCGCCGAGATCCGCGCGCACCCGCCGGAGATCGTCTTCAACCTGGTGGAGGCCTTCGCCGAGGATCGCGAGCACGAATCGAGCATCGCCGGACTGCTCGAGCTGCTCGGCGTGCCGTACACCGGTTGCCGGCCCGCTTCGCTGACGATTTGCCGACACAAGGCGTTCACCAAGCGCATCCTGACGCCACACCGGATCCGGGTGCCGAGCTCCATGCATTTCCCGTGCGGCCAGCCGCCCCGCTCGCTGCGCTCGCTGCGCTTCCCCGTGTTCGTCAAGCCGCTCGGCCTGGAGGGCTCGGACGGCATCGCGCAGAGCTCGTTCGCCGAGACCGACGAAGCGTGTCGCGAGCGCGTGCGGTTTCTCCACGAGAGCCTGCAGACCGACGCGCTGGTCGAAGAGTACATCGACGGGCGAGAGTGCTACTCCGGCGTGCTCGGCGTCGACCGCCTGCGCGTGCTGCCGCTGCGCGAGATGGTGTTCACCAAATTCCCCGAGGAACGTCCCAAGTTCGCCACCTTCAAGGCCAAGTGGGACGATGGTTTTCGCAAGCGCTGGGGCATCGAGAACACCTTCGCCGGCGCGCTGCCGGACGGCCTCGAAGCGAGGATCGCGCGCATCAGCCGCAGGGTGTTCCGCGCGCTCGAACTCGAGGGCTGCGCGCGCGTCGATCTGCGCATCACGGGCGCGAACGAGATCTACGTGATCGAAGTGAATCCCAACCCGGCGCTCGCCGCCGATGACGAGATCGCGCAGGCCGCCGCCAAGGCCGGCGTCACGTATCCCCAGCTCATCCAGCAGATCGTGAACTTCGGGATGCAGCGCGCGCGCTTCGGCGCGCTCGACTAGGAACCCGTCTTCGCCGCCGTCCGTACCGTTCAGTAGAGGAGTCCGTAGCCCGTCGCGCGCCGCGTCGTCCCCTCTTCTTCGAACGCCTCGATGACGTTGCGCGCGATCTGCATCATGTGCACCTCGTCGGCGCCGTCGACCAGCCGCGCGGCGCGGGCGTGGCGCAGCATGCGCTCGAGCGGCGAATCCTTGGAATAGCCGAGCGCGCCGTGAACCTGGATCGCGCGGTCGATGATCCGCCACAGCATGTTGGCCACGTGATGCTTGGCGATCGAGACTTCCTGCTTGAAGGGCAAGCCCTTCTCGATGAGGTACGCGGCGTGGAGCACCATCAGCTTGCCCGCGTAGAGCTCCATCGCCGACTCGGACATCATCCACTGGATCGCCTGCTTGTCGGCGAGCATGCCGCCTTGCACGCGGCGCTCGAGGGCACGCTTGACGAGCAGCTCGAGCGCCACCTCGGCGTTGCCGATCCAGCGCATGCAGTGCGCGAGGCGCGCCGGCCCGAGTCGGAACTGGCCGAGCTTGTGCCCGCCGCCGCGCTCGCCGAGCATCGAATCGGCGCTCACCACGCAGTCGACGAGCCGCACCTCGCAGTGGTTGCCGTGCCCCGCCATGGTGTGGACGTCGCGCACGATCTGCCACCCGGGATTGTCGCACTCGACTAGGAACGCGGAATTACGCGCCTGGGGCGGATCGGCTTCGGGATCGGTCTTGGCGATGACGATCGCGAAAGCCGCTCCGTTGGCGCCCGAGGTGAACCACTTGTGCCCGTCGATCACCCAGTGATCGCCGCGCTTCACGGCGCTCGTGCGGATCTGCGTGGGGTCCGAGCCGGCGACTTCGGGCTCGGTCATCGCGAAGCACGAACGCACCTTTCCCTCGGCGAGCGGGCGCAGGTACTTCTCGTTCTGCTCGGCCGTGGCGTTGTGTAGGAGCGTGTGCATGTTGCCCTCGTCGGGCGCCATGCAGTTGAGCACGTAAGCTCCCCAGCGCGTGCGGCCGCACTCGGCGGACACCGTCGCCATCGCCATCGGCCCGAGGCCGAGCCCGCCCCACGCGGGTGGCAGATGAGGATTCCACAGCTTCTCGCGCTTGGCCTTGTCGCGCAGCTTCTGGATCTCCGCCCGCGGGTCGGCGTACTCGCGCAGACGCGACTCCACCGGACGCACTTCATCGTCCATGAATCGCCGCACGCGGTCGCGGATCGCGACGACGTCCGGCGGGAGCGTGAAATCGATCGACATGGCAGACCTCCTGGAATTCGACGCACAGTCCTATCGACTCGACGCGATGCCCCGCAAGACCGACCGCGCGCTGACGGGATCGTGGCCGCTGTGCTAGCAGTGGCGCAGACGTGGACGGAGGCAACGAGCGACGCGGGCGCTCGCTGGCGGGCGCGGACCTCTCCGGCGAGGATCTGCGGGAATCGCGTTTGGCGGGCGCCGATCTCACCGGCGCGAGGCTCGTCGGCTCGAACCTCCACGGCGTCGATCTGCGCGCCGCGTGCTTGCGGGACGCCCGACTCGACGGCGCCGATCTCCGAGACGCTCTGCTCGACGGGGCGAGCCTGCGTGCGGCGAGCTTGCCCGACGTGCTCGCCAACGGTTCGCGCCTGTGTCGAGTCGATCTATCGCTCGCGCACCTCGCCGGAGCCGACTTTCGCTCCGCCGACCTCGCCGAGGCGCTGCTCACCGACGCCGATCTGTCGCGGGCGCGCTTCGAGCGCGCCAATCTCTACGATGCCAACCTGATCGGCGCCGAGCTCGGCGGAGCGAGCTTCCGCGATGCCGTGCTGATCGGCGCCAACCTCCGCGAGTCCCACCTCGACGGGGCAGAGTTCCACGGCGCACGCTTGGCCTTCACCGTCTTCGCCGCTTCGGATCTGTCGCGAGCCCGCGGCCTCGACGCGGTTGTGCACGACGGCCCGAGCACACTCGGCGTGGACGCGTTCCTGATGTCACGGGGCGACATTCCCGACTCGTTTCTGGTGGGCATCGGGCTGTCGCCGCTCGCGATCGAGTATCTAAAGTCGGTGGCGGCGGCGGAGGAAGGCATGCTGGTCGGCGACGCACTGTTCTTGCTGTTCGCCGACGCCGACCGGCCGCGTGCCCGCCGCCTGCGCGCCTACCTCCGCATGCATCGACACCTCGCCTGGTACTTCAGCGAGACCGAGGAGCTCGTCGGCCGGCACAACCCCGACCTCAATCTGCGGATTCGCTTTCACGACCGGTTGATAGTGCTCGGCTCGCGAGCGGCGGCCGCGGACGAGAAGCTCCGCGCCGCGCTGACACGGGCGCTCGAGAAGGAGCACGCGGAGCGGCGCCGCATCGTCATCGCCGTGCGCATCGACGACTTCACGGCGCCGCGCGCCGTCGAAGGGCTCGGCGAGGATCGGTTCGTCGCCGACTTCCGCGGCAGCGACTGGGAAGACCCGCGCGACCCGGTATTCCGGCGCGAGCTCGAGCGCCTGCTTCGAGCGCTCGACGAGTCAGGAAAGTGATTCGCCGGCGAGCCGCATCTCGACGACGCGGCGGTAGACCTCGAGCGGCTGCGCGCCGCTGATCCTCCAGCGATCGTCCACGATCACCGTCGGTACGCCGTTGATACCGAGCGAGACCGCCTCGTTGTGATCGTCCACCACCTCGCTGCCGACCGCAGGGTCGCGCATCGCGGCGACGAAGGCCGCCACGTCGAGGGCCGTCTCCTCGGCAATGCGTACCAGGTTCGCCGGCTCGGCGATGTTGTGGTTCAAGTGGAAGTAGTTCTCGAGGAGCGCGCGATGATAACGCGCGAACGCGTCCGTCCCCTGCCGCGCCGCGGCCTTCGCGGCGATCGCCGGCGGCACGGAATGGCTCGGCGGCGGCTCTTCCGTCGACCACACCGTGAAGCGGCCGGCGTCCTCTTGCGCCGCCGGGCGGCGCCACGACTCGGTGTAGGTGCGAAACTCCTCGAGCGTGCGCGGCTCGGGATAGGGACGAAGCAAGAAGCTCTTCCAGCGAACGTCGCACCTGCCGGAGAACTCTTCGGCGATCTTCTCGAGGCGCACGGCCCCGTTGAAGCACCAGGGTCAGAGAAAATCGGAGAACACGACGAGCTTGACGATTGCGGCCTGCATGGGTCGAGTCTGGCAGCGCAGGCGTGAACCCGCAACGGGCTTCTCGAGACCGCGATTGACGGCGGCGAAGGCTTTCCGCTATCGCGAGCCTCTCGCGCGCCTCAGGAGATGACATGATGAAGCTCTACGAGCACCCACTTTCGCCATACGCTCAGAAGGTCAAGATCGCTCTCTACGAGAAGAACGTACCCTTCGAAGCGGTGACCCCGAACCTCTTCGGCTCCGATCCCGGGTTCGAGGCCGCGAGCCCGCGGCGCGAAGTCCCATGCCTGGTCGACGGCGGTCTCGACGTCTTCGATTCGACGATCATCCTCGAGTACGTCGAGGAGCGCTGGCCGGCGCCGCCGATGTTGCCGAAGGAGCCTGCCGAGCGCGCTCGCGTACGCATGCTCGAGGAGCTCTGCGACACGTACTACGAGGCGATCAACTGGGCGCTCGCCGAGGTGCGCTATTTCCGCCGCGCGAGCGGCGCGCTCGCCGCGGAGCTCACCGCACGCGCCGGCGAGCAGATCGCCGGCGTGCACGCGTGGCTCGAGCGGGCGCTCGGCAAGCGCTCCTGGTTCAACGGCGATGGCTTCGGCTGGGGAGACCTGAGCGTGGTTCCCTACGTCGCGGGCTCCGGGGGGTTCGGCTTCACTCCGCCCGCGGGCTCGGGCCTCTCCGCCTGGATGGAGCGGGTGCAGCAACGCCCGAGCGTCGCTCGCTGTCTCAGCGAGGCGCAGGCAGCCATGGGGGTGTTCGAGCAAGTCGGCTCGCTGATCGAGTCCGGCTCCTTCGTGCGCGAGTATCGCGACCATCGCCTCGAGTGGATGATGCGCAGCGGCGGGCGAGACATCGTGCTCGACGGCATGACAGAAGAAGAACGTTCGCTTCGCGGTGGAGATTCGCTGAGGCTTTCGCCGCCGCTCGCCCGCTCGTTCTACGATCGCCCCACGCTCCGCGTGGCGCGAGATCTGCTCGGCTGCTTGCTCGTGCACCGCACCGGCCGCGGCTTTGCCGCGGGCATCATCGTCGAGGTCGAGGCTTACTGCGGCCCTGGCGATCTCGCCTGCCATTCGGCCGGCGGCCGCCGTACGGCGCGCACCGAGGTGATGTACGGCCCGCCCGGCCACGCGTACGTGTATCTCACTTACGGGATGCATTATTGCCTGAACGTCGTGACACGCGGGGCCGGCGTCGCCGAGGCCGTGCTCATCCGCGCGGCGACGCCGGCCGCCGGTCTCGCGGCGATGCGCGCGCGGCGCGGGCAGTCCGAGCGGTTCGCCGCGTTTCGACTCGCTCGCGGCCCGGGCAATCTCTGCCGTGCCTTCGGCATCGACCGAACGCTCAACGGCGCGGACCTGACGGCATCCCCGCTAACGATTCGCCCCGCCCGTTCCTTTGCGCCGTCCGAGGTGCGGCGCACGGCGCGCATCGGCATCGACTACGCCGGGGCATACGTCGACAAGCCCTGGCGCCTGTGGGTTCGCGATGAGCCCGCGGTGTCGGGCCCGCGCTGAGCGACGGGAACCGAGGCCCCGTTGCACCCCGGCGCGCCCGGACTAGAATGTGGCGTTCACCATGGGGAAGAGCCTCTTCGACAAGGTGTGGGAAGCGCACACCGTGCGCACGCTGCCCAACGGGCAGACGCAGCTCTTCATCGCCTTGCACCTCATTCACGAGGTGACGAGCCCGCAGGCCTTCGGCATGATCCGCCAGCTCGGCCTCTCGGTTCCCCACCCGGAACGGACCTTCGCCACGGTCGACCACATCATCCCGACCGATACGCGCCGCCGTCCGTTCGAGGACGCGATGGCCGAGCAGATGATGGTGGCGCTCAAGGACAATTGCGCGCGCTACGGCATCACGCTCTTCGACATTTCGAGCGGCAAGCAGGGCATCGTCCACGTGATCGGGCCCGAGCAGGGCTTGACCCAGCCGGGCATCACGATCGCCTGCGGTGACTCGCACACTTCGACGCACGGCGCTTTCGGCGCCATCGCGTTCGGCATCGGCACCAGCCAGGTGCGCGACGTGCTCGCCACGCAGACGATCGCGATCGGCAAGCTCAAGGTCCGCCGCATCTCACTCGACGGCCGCCTCGGCCCCGGCGTCTACGCCAAAGACGTGATCCTGCACGTCATCCGCACGCTCGGCGTGAACGGCGGCATCGGCTACGCCTACGAATACGGCGGCTCGACCATCGAGGCGATGTCGATGGAAGAGCGCATGACGATCTGCAACATGTCGATCGAGGGCGGCGCACGCTGCGGCTACGTCAATCCCGACGACACGACGTTCGCCTTTCTCGAGGGACGTCCCTACGCGCCTCGCGACGGCGCCTGGGGCGCTGCCGTGGAGCGCTGGCGAGGATTCGCCTCCGATCCCGACGCTCGCTACGACGACGTGGTGGGGATGCGCGCCGAGGACGTGCCACCGACCGTCACCTGGGGAATCAACCCGGGCCAAGCGATCGCCATCGACGAGCGCGTGCCGACCGTCGAGGGCAGCCAACCCGAAAGCCAGGCATCGATCGCCGAAGCGCTCGAGTACATGAAGCTCGAGCCCGGCGCGCCCATCAAGGGAACGAAGGTCGACGTGACGTTCATCGGCAGTTGCACCAACGCGCGCCTGTCGGACTTCCGCGAGGTGGCGCGTCACATCCGCGGCCATCGAGTGGCGCCCGGGGTGAAGGCGCTCGTCGTGCCCGGCTCGCAGCTCGTCGACCAGGCCGCGCGCGCCGAGGGACTCGACGAGATCTTCCGCGATGCCGGTTTCGAATGGCGCGAGGCCGGCTGCTCGATGTGCCTGGCGATGAACCCCGACAAGCTCATCGGCGACCAGCTCTGTGCCTCGTCCTCGAACCGCAACTTCAAGGGCCGCCAGGGAAGCCCCACGGGTCGCACGGTGCTGATGAGCCCGGTGATGGTCGCCGCGGCCGCGGTCGCCGGCGAGATCGCCGACGCCCGCGAGGTGTTCGGCATCGAGGGGAGGGGCTGATGGCGCTCGCCAAGATCGCGTTCGTTCGCGGCCGCGCGGTCGTCGTGCCGGGGGACGACATCGACACGGACCGCATCATCCCGGCGCGCTATCTCAAGTGCGTGACGTTCGATGGTCTGGGAGCCCATGCCTTCCGAGACGTTCGCTTCGACGAGCACGGCCGATCACTCGGCCACCCGCTCGACGACCCGCGCCACCGCGGCGCGAGCATTCTCGTCTCCGGGCGCAATTTCGGCTGTGGGAGCTCGCGCGAGCACGCTCCGCAGTCGCTCTACTACTTCGGCATCCGCGCCATCCTCGCCGAGAGCTTCGCCGAGATCTTCTTCGGGAACTCCACCACGCTCGGCATCCCGTGCGTGACGGTAAAGCCCGTCGAGCGAGAGGAGCTCGCTCGTTGGATCGCGGAGCATCCGGACCGTGAGATGGAAATCGACCTCGAGGCGCCATCCCCGGTGGTCCGTTTCGGTGGGCGGGAGATCCGCGGCGCAATGCCCGAGAGCACGCGCCGGAGCCTCGTCGAGGGGCAATGGGACGCGCTCGGCCAGTTGCTCGACGGCCGCGACGCGATCGCAGCTCTTACCGCGCGGCTACCCCGGCCACCCAAGGCCGCCTGACCCGCCCGACCCTGGATCGTTCTTCGAGACTCGGAGCTCGTACCTGGATGCCCTTCGGTACGACCTCCTCCCAGGCCGGGAACTTCGTCCGTCGAATCGGGCGATAGAGCGAGAAGTGCCGACGCATCCGAGATCGGAACTTGGACGAAGCCGCTTCGCGGCAGCCCGAGGACGGTCCTACGAGTGCCCGTGGGTGAAGAGCGACCCGGCGGCCGACCGCGTGTGCATGTGAATCGCTGAAGAGGGAATCAGGGTTTCCCGGCGTCAATACGACGCCCAAGACCACGGAGGGAAACCATGGTTCGCGAATCGTACGTCGAGAAATGCCTCTACCGGATGCGGAGGTGGATGGCGCTGCGGGGGCTGGCACCCAACAGCGTGTACACCTACGTGCGGTGCGCCCGACAGTTCCTCGCGCACGTCGATCGGCCGCTGGCAGCCGTCAAGCGGACGGACATCGAAGGGTATCTGCACACCCTCGTGGACAAAGCGCGCAGCCCGCGCACGCGCAACGTCCAGCTCGGTGCCATCCGCTGCCTGCTGCTGGCAACCGTGCGTCGAGACCTCTCGGCAGCCATCCCACGAGCGAAAGCCCCGCGCGTGGTGCCGCAGATCTTGAGCGGCACGGAGGTGGCCCGGCTGCTGGCGGCGACCACCTCGCTCAAGTACCGCGCCATCTTCATGCTCGCCTACGGGGCGGGGCTGCGCGTGGGAGAAATCACCACCCTCGAGACCAGCGACATCGACAGCCAGCGCATGCTCATCCGGGTCCGCGAGGGCAAGACCGGCCAGCGCTACGTGATGCTGAGCCCCCGGGTGCTGGCGGCACTGCGCAACTACTGGAAAGCGTATCGGCCGCCCGGTACCGAGCTGTTTCCGGGCTTTGCAAAACAACGAGCGGGGACGCAGCTCAGTCGCGAATCAATTCACCGGGTGCTCGTCAAAGCTGCCCGCGAGGCGGGTATCCACAAGCGCGTCTCACCACACACGCTGCGGCACTGCTTCGCCACGCACCTGCTCGAAACCGGCGCCGATGTGCGCTCGGTGCAGCTCTTGCTCGGCCATGCGTACCTGGAAACGACGGCGAAGTATCTCCATCTGACCACCGGGCAGCTTCGGCAGGTGCCGAGCCCGATCGACCTCATCGGCACGCCGCAGGGAACCGCGATCGGCTGAGCCCGTCCCGTGCAGTGTGCCCGATCTGGGTCGGGCAGAGCGGTCGAGGGTTCCAGACTCGAAGTGGCCGACATCTTCCGCCACCACTTCGAGGCCTTCCGCCAACGCTACATCCCGACGCCATCGTGCGAGCGTGTCGCCCGCGACGTGATGCGCTGTCGCACCGCTGCGTTCGGCGGGCATCTCGAGATGTGCACCGCGTGCGGCTTCGCGCGGCCCGCCTACAATTCGTGTCGCAACCGCCATTGCCCCAAGTGCCAGGCGCTGCGGCAGGCGCGCTGGGTCCAGCAGCGCATGACACGCATCTTGCCCACGCAGTATTTTCACGTCGTCTTCACCGTGCCGAGCGAGCTGCACGGCCTGGTCCGACTCAATCGGGCACGCTTGTACGACCTGCTCATCAAGAGCGCCGCCACCACTCTCGACGCGCTCGCCCGGGACCCGAAGTGGCTCAAGCACTCCGCGCAGCTCGCGATCACTTGTGTCCTGCACACCTGGACCCGCGAACTCCAGTTTCATCCGCACGTCCATTGCATCGTCTCCGGCGGCGGACTCTCCCTCGACGGCGCACGCTGGATTCCGGCACCGCCCACCTTTCTCTTCCCCGTCCATGTGCTCGGCGCGCTCTTCCGCAGCAAATTCCTCGCCGGCCTCGCCGCACTCCAGGCCCGCGGGCACCTCCGTGACCCCGATGAGGCTCGCGCCGCTCGTCGCCGACGCCGGCGCCTGCATGACACCAGTTGGGTCGTCTACGCCAAGCGTCCCTTTGGCGGACCTGAGCAAGTGTACCGCTACCTCGGTCGCTACACCCATCGCGTCGCCATTTCGAACACCCGCCTCGTCAACGCCGACCCCGCGCGCGTCGTCTTTCGCACCCGCGGGCATGCCACCGCGTCGTGCCACCCGGTCGAGTTCATTCGCCGCTTTCTCCAGCACGTCCTTCCCAACCGTTTCGTCAAGATCCGTCACTTCGGCCTCTTCGCCCCCGTTAACGTCCACACACGCCTCGCCGACGCCCGCCACCTGCTTGCCACAACCGCTGCCGGCCTCCCTCGCAACCAACCCGCCGCTCCGCCGCTCACACCATCGCTCGTGGCGCTTCCCTTTGACGCGCTGCTGCTCGCTCTGACCGGCATCGACCTCGGTCGCTGCCCCAACTGTCACCAGCCAACCATGGTGCGTCGCCCACTGCCCATCGACTGTCGCGGCCCACCTCCACACCCGACTCCTCCATGACCCCACTGAGCTCACTTCGCATCGCCCACCGTACGGCGCCACGCACTCCTCTTGCCTCAACGAGCTCGCCTGCCGCTCTCCTCTCGTCGCCAGGCTCGTCGAGTCCTCTCGCTCCCCCACGCTCCCCATCACTCCTCCCGCGCCGCTCTACTTCACCCTCTCGCCAGACCCCATCGCCCGCCTGATGTGCCCATAGACACCTCCCCACCCCGCTGCCGCGAAGGCTTCGTCCAACCCGCGTTTACGTGAATGCGTGCTCCCTCGAACGGCTCGCTCCGCTCGCCGTCTCCCGCGCACGACTCACGTAAACGGCTACTCCTTATGTCAACATGGGGCGCTTATGCCATCTATCCTCGAGCTCCGCGGCCGAGGTGGAGCGCACCCTCGCGGAGGCATCCGCGCTGATCGACGAGACGGAGGCGCGCTGTAGAGAGCCGATCGTCCACGAGATCTCGGCGGAGCTCGCGCGCCTGCGCGGCGACGAGGCTACCCGTGAGTGCGAGCTCCGCGAGGCTCACCGCCTCTTCGTGGCGATGGGAGCAACGGGGCACGCCGAGCGCATCGCGCCGCTGCTGGCGGAGTCGGCGCGATGAATCTCCTCGACGTCGTCCGTGAGGTGCGCCGTCACCTCGAAGAGAACGGCCGCTTGTCCTTGCGGATGCTACGGCGGCAATTCGCGCTGGACGACGACGCCTTGGGGGAGGTCATCGAGGAGCTGGTCGACGTCCACGCGAGCCGCGACGGGCGGCGGTCGATAGTGACCATGACCGGCCGGTCGAAGTCCAGAAGCCCGAGGGCAGGGCCGCCTGCTATTTTCGACGCCGTCTGCGCCTTTGCGTAAGAGCCCAAAAGCCTCGTGGGTTGACGATCCTCAAGCCACGGACGCTAGGTGCAATCCCGAGTAAATCCTTATCTCCCGTCACCAGTACGTCAGCGAAGCCCGCGAGAGCAGAAGCCAAGACGGAAAGATCGTCTTCGTCTCGAATCTCGACTACAGGACGTCGCTCGGGCTTCGGCTCGACGTGGTGAGAGCGAAGCAAGGCGTCGATTTCCTGGATCGTTTCAGCCGCGAGGTGGAGCTTCTCACGCAGCGCCCGCCGTAGCTCGGCGAGAACGACTTCCCCCGTCAAGAGTTCGTGCTCGGCCAGCACGTGGCGCAGCACGTCCGCGCACAAGCCTCTTGTGGCGAACGCGCTGACGAGAACGTTCGTGTCGAGGAAGACCCTCAAGAGATGTCTTTGAAGACGTCTTCATCCGTAAGGTAGCCCCTCGCCTCGGCAAAGGGCATCACGCGGCGGCGGAGCGCCTCGAAAGCTTGAAGGGAAAGCTGACGCCGTAGCGCGTCCCGAACAACCTCGCTCCGGCTCCGTCGGGATAGCTTGCAGACTCGATTCAGCGACCGCTCGAGCTCACGGTCGAGACGGATCGTAACCGCACCTTTCATGTCATACATCGTATGACGATGCGGGGGTGGTTACAAGCATCGCTCGTGTCCCGGACGTTGTTCCTTCCTTCTATTCCTGTGCGATAGATGCGGAAGTGCAAGAAAGAAAAAGGGCATGATTCGCTGTCCTTCGTGCGGCTGCGAGGATCCGCCGGACTCCGACTTCTGCGAGGGATGCGGCGCGAAGCTCGCCACCCTGTGTCCCTCGTGTGGTGCCGAGGCCACGCCGGGGGCTAGATTCTGCCGCAAGTGCGGGGGGCCGCTGGAAGGGCTGGGTTCGGGTCGAGGTGCGGGCGGAGCGGTGGAAGGCTCGGTGCGAGCGTCGCCTTCGCAAGGATTGCCGGGATGATCACAGAAATTTTCAGCGCCGCGGTGATATCGGTCAGTCTCCGGCGAGCAAAAAGTCGCGCTCGTCGGCGTCGACCGCGACACGGCCGGCTGAAACGTGGAGAAGATCGCGACTTGGCTGCCACAGCGGCCAATGGCGGATGTGCAGCCGCGAACCCGTCCGTGGTGACCACACTCCGACGCGCAGGGCACAGACACCCTCTCGAAGCACGGGAACGGCAAGCCGGTATCGCTGCTTGAACGTCTGTCCCGCCACCCAGTGCGTGGTCGGATGACCGGGTGAGCCGAGGATGTGGTCCCGCTTTTCGCCGCATTCCGCACGGCTCCACCTCGTGTACACCGCATACGGCTCGGTCGGTTGCCGCGCCGCCTTCCAGTAGAAGGTGATCTCGATTTCCCGCGTACCGAGGGGGCGCCCGTCGATCCCCAGCAGGAGGAGCTCATCTTCGAACTGCCAATCGAGCCGATGCTCGGGAGTGAACCGAGAGCGGCGCAGCTCTTCGATCGCGGCGGCATCCGCCGTCGCTCCCGAGGCCGCGTGCAAATCGCGCAGTGCGATCAACGGGCGGTCCTCGTCCGAGCTCGTCTGGATCTCGGCGCGAAGCCTGCGCTCTCGGGCGAGGTCGGCTGGGTCGAAGCTGCCAGCGATGGCCGCGAACCCGCTCACCGACACATCGCGGAACGAATTGAGCAGTGGATTGTCGTGCCAGGACCAGAGTGTCGCGTAGAGCCTGTCGTTCGCGCTCGAGAGCCTCCCGTCCCAAGAGCCATCGTACCAATACGCTCCGGCGGCGTGCGCCAGCACGGACCAACCGAGCACGGCGGCGAATACCAGTCGCCACGCGCGGACGCGCTCGAGAAGGGCGACGCAAGGATGGATCGCGTAGGCGAGGAGCGGCGCGAGATCGGCGAGCATGCGCGGCCCGTAACAAGCGCCACCCCACCATTCCCACCATCGCGAGTATACGCCGAGAACGAGCAACGCTCCGAGCGCGATGGCGCGGACCACGCCGTCGCCCCCTCTGCGGAACGCAAGAGCGATGCCGACCAGCGAAAAGACGAAAACGGGAGAATAGACGAACAACCCACGCGACGGGCTGACGAGAAGCCCGGGCAGGGTATTCTTCGCCTGCCCTCGCCAATACCGGGAACCCAACGGGATCTGCGTCCAGAAGTAGGTCTCGAGATACGTGGCGTTGTACCAGAGCTGGAACGCGAACGGCACCGCTGCCGATGCCGCGAAGAGCGCCAGCTGCCTGCGATGAACCAGCGCGACGTAGCCCGCCAGCGGCACGAACAACGCGAGGTTCGTCTGCCGGCAGACGACCGCGCAGGCGAGCGGGAGGCCCGCGAGACCCGCCCACCACGCGTCCCCCTGCCGCGCTCGCACCAAACAGAGCAGCGCGAAGCTGAACGCCAGCTGCGACGAGCCATGCTGCCAGAGGCCCTGGCTGCTCACGCTCAAGCTCGAGGTGCCGAGCGCGTAGGTAAGCGTGATCCACAGTGCGCCTTTGCGAGTCGTCAACCGGCGAAGCGCGGCAAACAACACCGCGACGGACAACGCCACGATGCCCGCGGCGGCCAGCTTTTCGAGATCTTCGCTCCTGCGCTCGCCGGGCTGAGCGCCCGCGATGATGGCCGGAGCGTACCAAGGGAGCGCGGCCATCGCGGCGCCGACGGGATAGAACGACACGCTGTGGTTGCCGATCCGCCGGACCCAGTAGGCCTTGCGATGATGGAGAAACGGAAAATCGTCGAGATGGAAGGTCCCGCGATTCAGGATGGCGAAAGGCAGATAGCGAGCGGGAAGCGTGTCGCCCGAGCCGATCGTCTTGCCGTTCCCCGTGTAGCAGACCATGGCGAGCGCGAACACGAGCGTCGCTGCGGAAACGCGGTCCGGTAGCAGCCGCGGCGTGGCGTCAGCGCGGTTCAGCGGGTTCGCCCTGGAGGCCGAACGCGGCGCGGATTCGGGGCAAGTCGCCAGTCGTAGATCTTCATCGATTCTTCTTCTCGCCGCCGGGGCAGTCGCGATCGAGGAGTATGGTCGTCGCCAACCGCGCTTTTCAAGTCGCGCGCCGAAACGAATCGCTTCGGCGGAGCCGGCTCGGCGGCGACGGCCTGGAAGGGACGTGTGTGGATCGTCATGATGCCGGCATGAACGAAGCGTCGCCGCAGGACGCGGTGCTCGCCGCCGTCGGCCGCTACTGGGGCTTCAGCGAGCTTCGGCCGCTGCAGGGGGAGGCGATCGAGGCGGGCCTCGTGCAGCGCGACTCGCTGGTGGTGCTGCCGACGGGCGGCGGCAAGTCGCTCTGCTACCAGGTGCCGCCGGCCGTCGCCGGGCGCACCGACGTCGTCGTCTCGCCGCTGATCTCGTTGATGAAGGACCAGGTCGACGGGCTGCGCGAGTGCGGCTACCCGGCCGCGGCGCTGCACAGCGGCATGAGCGTCGAGGAGCTGCGCGAAGCCGAGCGCGAGATCGCCTCGGGCCGCTGTCGGCTGGTCTTCGTCGCGCCGGAGCGGCTGCTCACCGGGCGCTTCCTCGCGCTCGCGACGCGCGCCGCGGTGGCGACCTTCGCCATCGACGAGGCGCACTGCATCAGCCAGTGGGGCCACGACTTCCGGCCGGAGTACCGCCAGCTCGCCGCGCTCCGCGAGCGCTTTCCCGAGGCGAGCCTCCACGCCTACACCGCCACCGCGACCGAACGCGTGCGCGCCGACATCATCGCGCAGCTGCGCCTGCGCGATCCGCGGGTCCTGGTCGGCACGTTCGACCGGCCGAACCTGATCTATCGCGTCGTCCCGCGCCTCGACCTGCAGCGCGCAGGTGCTTCGAGGCGCTCGGTCGCCACGCCGGCGAGGCGGCCATCGTCTACTGCTTAGTCGCGGCGCGACACCGAGGAGATGGCGGCGTGCGCTGGCCAAGAAGCGGGCTCCGCGCCGCGCCCTACCACGCCGGCATGGAGCCCGAGGAGCGCCGCCGCACGCAGGACGCGTTCGCCGCCGAGGAGCTCGACGTCGTCGTCGCGACCGTCGCCTTCGGCATGGGCATCGACCGCAGCAACGTGCGCTGCGTCGTCCACGCCGCGCATGCCGAAGTCGATCGAGCACTACCAGCAGGAGACCGGGCGCGCCGGCCGCGACGGCCTCGAGGCCGAGTGCGTGCTCTTCTACTCGGCTGCCGACGTGCTGCGCTGGGAGTCGCTCCTGGAGCGGGTCGACGAGGAGAACGGCAGCGGAGCCGGGCGCGATCGAGCACTCCACACGGCTCCTCGAGCGAGATGCGCCGCTTCGCTACGGTCGTGCGCTGCCGCCACGCCGCCCTGTCGGAGTACTTCGGCCAGGCGTACCGCGAGCCCTCGTGCGGCGCCTGCGACGTCTGCCTCGGCGAGATGGAAGGCGTCGTCGACGCTACGGTGCTCGCCCAGAAGATCCTCTCCTGCGTGGCGCGCACCGAGCAGCGCTTCGGCGTCGAGCACGTCGTCGACGTGCTCGCGGGAGCGGAGACGGATCGGGTGCGGCGCTGGGGGCACGACAAGCTATCCACCTACGGGCTGTTGCGCGACGTGCCGCGCAAGAACGTCGTGCAGGCGATCTACCAGCTCATCGACGCGGGCGTGCTCGCCCGCTCGAGCGGCGACCGCCCCGTGCTCGAGCTGAACGCCGCCTCGTGGGAGGTGATGCGCGGCAAGCGCGCCGTCGAGCTGGTCGAGCTTCGCAGCCGAAGGGCTGCCACGACCCGCATCGAGGAGGCGTCGTGGCACGGCGTCGACGAAGATCTGTTCGAGAGCTTGCGCGCGCTGCGGCGCGAGATCGCGGCCGAGCGCGGCGTGCCCGCGTACGTGATCCTTCACGACTCCGCGCTCCGCGAGCTCTCAAGGCTGCGCCCCAAGTGCCTCGACGACCTGCGCGCCGTGCGCGGCATCGGCGAGAAGAAGCTCGCGGACCTCGGAGCGCGGTTCCTCGAGCGCATCGCCGAGCACGCGCGCGAGGCCGACGCCCCCTAGCGCGGCTTCGAACGTCGGCCCGCCATCGGCGACAGCGATTCGACGAGCAGATGTTCCGCGAGATCGGCGGGCTCTTCCCGACGATCGATGCGGCGCTCTCGCCGGTCGGCGGGATCCGTATCATGGGTCAGCCGCGCGCCCGCGGCTGACATCCCCATCTCGACCCGCCTCACGACCGGGATCGCCCACAATCGGATGTCGCCGCGGGCATTGGCGAGTCTGCTTCGGTGACCTACGGGAGGGGACGTCACGGTTCCTGCAAACGAGAATTGTTTTTGGCCAATGCTCTCTCCACTGAGAAATACTGCACTGCCGGGATCACCGCCATTGGTGGGCATGTCAGTTGCTTCTGACACTTTTCTGAAGTTGACGCCTGCGAACTAGAAAGGGTGGATTATGAGAATGCGAAGAATCTCGGTACTGCCGTTTCTGTGTGGAGCCGTGATGCTCGCGAGAGGTGCCGGTCTAGCATCGGCCGCCTCCGATGCGACGCTCAAGAATCTACAGGCCGCCTTCGATGGAGAAAGCAACGCCCGAGCGAGATATCTGGCCTTCGCGAAGAAGGCTGACGAAGAAGGCTACGGAGACGTAGCGAGTCTCTTCCGGGCAACGGCGCGTGCCGAGGAGATTCACCTCAACAACCACGCCGCTGTGATCAAGAAGATGGGCGCCGAGCCCCGCGCCGACATCAAGACACCGGTGGTCGGAACGACGAAGCAAAACCTCGTGAAGTCCGCCAGCAAAGGGGAAGCTTACGAGCGCGACACGATGTATCCGAGGTTCATCAAGCAAGCGAAGAAGGACGGCAACCAAGACGCAGTGCAGAGCTTTGAGTACGCGAAGGAAGCGGAGGCGGAGCATTTCAAGCTTTTCACCGCTGCCGCTGGTGCGCTCCACAAGGGCGAAGCACGCGACTACTTCGTTTGCACCGTCAGCGGCTACACGATGGCGCAACTCGACGCTACGAAGTGCCCTGGCGGGACCTACGAGACCGTGAAGTGAGAAACGCCTTGCAGCTCACCGCAATCCTAACGAAATACGAGAGGGTTCGATGCGACGGCTACTGAAAGCAATCGGCACTATCGCCGTGGTTTTTTTGGTCGTGGCGCAATTCGTGAGAATCAACCGTACCAACCCGCCTGTCGAAAGTGACGTGCCGGCGCCGGCGGACGTCAAGGTCGCGCTACGAGATGCCTGTTACGACTGTCACTCAAACGAAACCACGTGGCCTTGGTATAGCCACGTTGCCCCGGTTTCATGGCTCCTGGCCTACGACGTGAGCGAGGGACGCGAGGAGCTCAACTTTTCCACTTGGCAGCGATACGACACGGCGAAGCAGCAGAAGAAGCTCAAGGAGACGATTGAAACTTTGAACAATGGCGAGATGCCTCCCTGGTACTATTCGATGATGCATCGCACCGCGCGGCTCGCGGACAAGGACCGTCAAGCGATCGTGGCGTGGGCAACGCAAGGTGCCGCGAGCGAAGCCGGCGTCGGAGGGCACACTAAGTCAGCCGATGTGCGATCGCAGATCGACGACCCAGCAAACTAGCCCGGTGGCAGCCGTAAAAATCGGGCCCGTCGTGCCGACGACGCGACGGTTGGGCGGGTGCCATCATCGAGCCGCGAGCGTCGGCAAGGACGGCGGGTGGCCCCGTTCGAAAGAGGCCGGGGTTGGCCTTGGGGCAGATGACGGACGAAGTGACGCGGTTTCTCCATGAGGCTATGATCGCAGGGCCCGAGGAACGCGCAATGCGATCCGCTCCGGACTAAGAGACGGCGGATCGCGAGACTTCCTCAGGTGCCTTCTACAGGAGCAGAAGATCGCTATCTTACTCGAAACCGGGCGGCGACGGTTCCGACGCCGGAGAAGGCCATCCAGGCGGAGCTCGATCGCATCCCAGGTGGGCCGCACGACGCTCGTGATCGCGCATCGGCTGTCGACGGTGATGGGCGCCGACCAGTTCCTGGTGATGGACGGCGGCCGAATCCTCGAGCGCGGCGGCCACGCCGAGCTACTCGCCGCCGGCGGCCGGTACGTGCAGATGTGGCGGCTGCAGGAGAAGGAGCCGGACGATGAAGGGGGTATATGCTCATGCGACATCGTGAATGGCACCGCACAGACCGCATCGGATGGCTCCGCGCGGCGGTGCTCGGCGCCAACGACGGGATCGTTTCGACGGCCAGCCTGGTGATCGGAGTGGCCGCGGCGCACGGGAGCCGGAGCGAGGTCCTCGTGGCGGGTGTTGCCGGCTTGACTGCCGGCGCGCTCTCGATGGCAGCGGGTGAATACGTGTCGGTAAGCTCGCAGGCCGACACGGAACGGGCGGATCTCGCTCGTGAGCGCGTCGAGCTCGCGGCCGATCCAGAAGCGGAGCTGCGCGAGCTGACCGCGATCTACGTGAAGCGTGGACTCGAGGCGACGCTGGCGAGTACGGTGGCGAAGCAGCTGACGGGACACGACGCGCTGGCGACGCACGCCCGAGAAGAGCTCGGCATGTCGGAGAAGTTCGTCGCGCGACCGTTGCAGGCCGCGGCCGCCTCGGCTGCTTCGTTTGCCGTCGGCGCGACACTCCCGATCGTGGCGGTGATTCTCTCTCCTGCGCCACGCTCGGCAGTGGTGACCGCCGCGGCGTCGTTGCTGTGTTTGATCGGTCTCGGCGCGATTGCCGCGCGCGCCGGAGGCTCGTCGCCTGCCGTCGGGGCCGCGCGCGTCGGATTCTGGGGCGCGCTGGCGATGGCGGTCACGGCCGGCATCGGCGCATTGTTCGGAGCGACGACGTGAGGCGTCATCGACGAAGTCCAATCGCGTTACACCGTTGAGCTGGCCCGCTCACGGGCGAGGATCTCCACGAGAAGCACCGTCTTGCCGCCGCGTGAAGCCGCATAGAGCGCGTGCGAGATGGTGGTTGCGCGTCTCGGTGTAGCCTGTCCTCGACCCGCACCGCGGGGGAGGCCCGTCACGATCAGCGGAACCGACATGACCCCGTCACCCACCTCGCCGCTAGCCCACGCCTGCCACGCACGGCGAGTCGAAGACGTCGCCCGGGAGCTTCGGACGAATCTCGAGACCGGCCTGTCTCCGGATGCCCTGCCCGAGAGGCCGGCCGACGACTCCCCGGGCGCCGAAGCACGCGGCCCCTGGCGCATATTTTGGAACCAGCTCAAGGGCGGCGTGATCCTCGTCCTGATCGCCGCGACCGCCGTCATGTTGGCGCTGGGGCATGTGGGAGATGCGCTCGCGATCGCGGCCTCGGTGGTCTTCTCGGTCGTTTTCGGGTTCATCACCGACTACCGCGCCGAGCGCGCCCTCGGTGCGCTCCGCGCGCTTTCCGCCCCGACGGCGCGCGTCGTGCGTGGAAACCTCGAGCGGGAGATCCCTGCGGACGACCTGCGGCCCGGCGATCTTCTTGTCCTGACGGGCGGCCAGATCGTCGCTGCGGACGGGCGAATCGCCGCCGTGCGCGACCTGCAGGTCGACGAGTCTGCGCTCACCGGCGAGAGCGTCCCCGTCACCAAGGCGCCGGACCCGATCGCCGCCGCCGCTCCGCTGCCCGACCGGACGTCGATGGCCTACGCCGGCACGACCGTCGTCAGCGGATGGGGGCGTATGGTGGTGACGGGCATCCGCGGAGGCACGGAACTCGGTCGCATCGGAAAGCTCGTCGCCGGTCAAACCCGCGAGGAGACGCCTCTCGAGAAGCAGGCCGAGCAGCTCGGCCGGCAGCTCGCGATCCTGGCCATCGGACTCTCGGCCCTCGTGACGATTCTCGGGCTCCTGCGCGACCGCCCCTTTTGGCTCATGCTCGAGACGGGCGTCCTCCTGGCGATCGCGGCGATCCCCGAAGGCCTGCCGGCCGTAACGACGATCGCGTTGGCGGCCGGTGTCCGGCGGATGGCGAAGGCCGGCAGCCTCGTGCGCCGGCTCTCCTCGGTCGAGACGCTCGGCTGCACCTCCGTGATCTGTACGGACAAGACGGGCACGCTCACCGAGAACCTCATGCGGGTGACGCGCGTCGTCCTCCCCGGCGGCCGTGACCTCGACGTCACGGGCGAGCGCTACGAGCCGACGGGGGAATTTCTCGACGGCGGCCGATCGGTCGTACCCGGAGAAGACGCGGCGCTCGAACGGCTGCTCGAGATCGCCGCCGTCTGCAACGACGCGCGGCTCGAGTCCCACGAAGGCTGGCACGCCCACGGCTCGTCCACCGAAGGCGCGCTCCTCGCGCTCGCAGCCAAGGGCAACGTCGACGCCGAGTGCTTCCAGCGCGTGAGCGCGATCGGGTTCTCGTCCGCTCGCAAGCGCATGGCCGTCGTCGCACGCGGTCCGGACGGCCGTCTGTGGTCGTTCGTGAAAGGCTCTCCAGAAGCCGTGGCGGCGCGCGCCGCGAGCGCCCTGGTCCGCGGTGTCGAGGTGCCGCTCGACGCGCAGAGCCGCGAGCGTCTGCTTGCCGATGCCCGCTCCCTCGGAGAATCGGGCCACCGCGTCCTGGCGTTCGCGTACCGGCGGTTTGACCCCGCAAGCGCGCCCGAAGCGGCCGAAGACGCCCTGACGTGGACGGGACTCGTTGGCCTCATCGACCCGCCGCGGGCGAACGTCCGCGGTGCCATCGAAGCGCTTCGTGGCGCTGGAATTCGCACCGTGATGGTTACGGGGGATCAGAAAAGTACGGCGATGGCCATAGCGAACCAACTCGGGATCGCCCGCACCGGAGACCTCTGTCTCGACTCACCAGAGCTTGCCCGGTACGTGCAGGAACACCGGTGGGAGGACCTTCGAAACACCGCGATCTTCGCGCGCGTCACGCCCGAGGACAAGCTCTCGATCGTGCGGGCGCTCCGCGAGGCCGGCCGGATCGTCGCGATGACGGGAGACGGGATCAACGACGCGCCCGCATTGAAAGCTGCGAACATCGGGATCGCCATCGGCCTCGGATCGGCGGACGTCGCGCGCGCGTCCTCCGACGTCGTGGTCACGAGCGGCGACTACTCGACACTCCCGGCGGCGGTCGCGGAGGGGCGGCAGATCTACGCGAACATCCGCCGTGCCGTGCACTTCCTGCTGCTGTGTAGCCTTGCGACGATCGTCGTCATGCTGATTTGCGTCGTCACGAACCTGCCACTGCCCATGAGTCCACTTCAGATCCTGTGGCTGAACCTCGTCGTCCACATCTTTCCCGCGGTCGCACTCGTTCTCATTCCAGGCGACGGGGACTTGATGCAGCGTCCGCCACGCGATCCCTTGGAGCCGATCCTGACCTGGGGGGCCACTGGCCGGACCGCGCTGAAGAGCGCCGTGGTCGCCGCGGTGGTCGTGTGGAGCTACACCGCCGGCGGCGGACACCACGATGGGCCGCGCGGCCAGACGCTCGTGATGGCGACGCTCGCGCTCACGCTCCTCGCCCAGTCGTTCGCGACGTTATCGGAGACGCGGCCGTTCTGGCGGATGCGGCGTAGCCTCGCGCCCGTGTTCTGGCTCGCGCTTGCCGGCGGCCTCCTCCTCCAAGCCGTTGCGGTCGTCTGGCCGCCGCTCGCGTCCGTCCTTGGCACCGAGCCCCTCGGGGCGGCGGACTGGCTGCACACTGTCGGAATGGCCGCCCTCGCGCTCGCTGCGGTCGAGGCCCTCAAGCTGCTCGACGCCCCACGGTGGGTTGCTACGGAGTCGGCGTCGGCGTTTTGGTCGGCTTTCTAGTCGGAGTGGGTGTAGGCGTGTGGGTCGGTCGCCTCGTGGGCGTAGCGGTCGCCGTGGGTCGCGGAGTCCGGGTGTGAGTGGGTGTCGGGGTAGGCTTCTTGGTCGGCGTCGGCGTCGGAGTCCTTGTCGGCCGCTTGGTCGGGGTGGGTGTTGGCGTGTGGGTCGGTCGCCTCGTGGGCGTAGCAGTCGCCGTGGGTCGCGGAGTCCGGGTGTGAGTGGGTGTCGGGGTAGGCTTCTTGGTCGGCGTCGGCGTCGGAGTCCTTGTCGGCCGCTTGGTCGGGGTGGGTGTTGGCGTGTGGGTCGGTCGCCTCGTGGGCGTAGCAGTCGGAGTGGGTCGTGCAGTCGGAGTGGGAGTGGGCATCGGCGCGGACGTCGGTGTTGGCGAGGATGCGGCCGGTGGCCAGTTGTCTACCAGGTTGTAAGCGTTGACGCTGCCGATTCCCGTCGCGAAATCCCAGCCGACCGTGGTGCCGTACGCCGGTGAGTACGAGCTGTCCGAGGTGGACAGCACTCCATTCGGGCTCGACGCGTCGTAGCAATCGGGGGAGCCCGGCGCACAATTCACGTCGATGTCGCCCGTAGTGGCATCATAGAAGGTGCAAAAACTGTCCGCACCATTGCTGGAGTTGCACGAACTACTGCCACTGCCGCCGTACTCACTGGCCGCTAGGCTGTAGTAGACATAGTTCGGGTTACCTTGGCGGCTCCCGGTCTTCTGGTTTACCAGAGCCTGGATCCCGGCCATGATGGGCGCCGAGAAGGACGTCCCACCCGCTCCAGCCCAGTTACTGGGAGCGCCGATGCACGGGCCCCCACCATTGGCAATGTCCGACCAGCAAAAGACGTAGTAGTGTCCCCACAGATTGTCGGCGGCGAACAGCGAAACGTCCGGAGTGTTGCGCACACCGTTGCTTGGGACCCCGATGAGACCCGACTGCCACGAAGGCTGCGGGTATCCCTGGCAAGACCCACTCACGACGCCATTGCTGGACGGCACCCCGGTAGCGCAGCCGCTCGGTCCGCCGCCTCCGGCAACCGTGCTCAAGCAGACAGCGAGCCGATATCGCTATTGCAAAATCCGTCTGGTCCGTAGGTCGTGCTAGAACCGGTGACGTAGCTTGCAACTAGCTGATTTGCGCACGAGTCGTTCCAAGGGATCTCCGGGATATAGGACTTTGCCGAGCCGAAGGTCGAGGTATTGCCCGTGTTCCAGTAGTTGCTGTTGGTACCGGCATACGTATCGCCGAAGTCGGTACCACCGACCGCAACGTTGTAGGGAGTCGAAGCGAACGCGTTGACGGCGATGCCGTGTGTCGATTCCGCCGCGCTGTTGTCGCAACCGGCAGCACCCGAGTCACCCGAAGCGACGAAGACTGATACGCCCTCAGCGACCGCCTGCTGATAGGCGGAGCTGTACGCCGCATTCGCCGCGGCCCCGTTCACTGCCTCGCATTCGCCGTAGCTGATGCTCATGACGGCTGGCGCGCAGGCCGCTAGCATTGATGAGGTTCTGGAGCGCGATCAGGCCGCCGAACGTCGTGGCCGTATCACGACACGATGCTACTTGTATCGCGGCGCTTGGCGCTGCGGCGCTTGCCCATTCCACATCGAGGGCCGCCTCGCCATCGTTGCCGGCGACGACACCAGGATTTGCACAGTTGTTGGGACCGCTTGGAGGCGGGGGGTGAACTGTGGTGAGAGAACCCGAGGTATACTTGGAAAGGCCGAATTTCGAGCGGAAGTCTGTCCAGTCCGAAGTTCTGAAGAGATTCGTATTTTCGATCGCGACAATCGTCTGTCCTTGGCCCGAGTAACCTCCGTTCAACAGCGGATTCAGGTTGTAAATCGTCGCTAGATCCGCGGGCACCACCGCCTCTTCGTCGATACCACCTGAACTGAAGGTGTACTCGGCGCGGGGGTGGTTCATCGGGCGGGGGCGAAAGTCGTTCAGTGAGACGACGCCGACGACCGCCGGTGCAAGCGCGGCCGGAATCTCCGGGTCGCTCATATTGGCAACGTGTTTCTTACCTCGTACGTCGAGGTTGTGGATCTCGGTGTGGAAGGCCTTGCGTACCTGTGCGGCCGTTCCGGAGAAATCGATTACCGTCCCACTGGTATACACCACGTTGACGGTGAGACCGTGGGATTGAAGCCAATCGGTAATCGCGTTCAGGTCCTCGTCTGCTAGACCAAACCTGTCTCCGAATTCCGTCGCATTCAACCATCGGTGGAAGTTCGGCGAATTCGGCGCGTGAAGCTGATCCAGAAACTGTTGTAACGCCTGCTCCTGCTCGGGTGACCGGCGCAACTGCAAAAGCATATGTTCCATCAGTAAGTCGCCTGCAACCCGACCGCGATCGTTCTTCGCGTTCGCTTCTCGACGCGTGTTGCCCTTGAGCATGGTCCGATTGCCGTCGTCGACGGGCTGTCGGATCGTGCGTGGCTTCGCCGGAGACCCAGCGCTTGAGCCGTACCCACTTGCGAGCGTGAGCACGAATACGAGAAGTAGGAGAGTGAGCGGGCCGGGCCTAAGCTTTCCGAAGACCGCCTTACCCATTTCTGATCCAATTCTACTTCTATCAGAACGATGGAGACGCTCACAAGCGAATAGCGCTCAACTTGATCCGACTGTTCAGATCATCCCGGCGTTTCTGGACGTCCTATTTACCCTGTCGGAGATTTTCGCCGCCTGGTGTCGCTTGAGCCCGCATCAGTTGCCCCGCCTCTGCTCTGAGATTCAGTAACCGCATTCCAAACGGGATCGCGCCTCCCACGCAGGCAATGGCCCCGAGAGCCACCGTAACGCGCCGCGAAGACTGGCGGCCGTTGGTCCGCCCTTACAGTACATCAACGAAGCTTCCACTTGCATCATGAGCGGACCGACGATCACGGCGATGTAACTGACTGCGTTGACGAAGAGAGCACCAACCTTCTCCGATGCTGGCGACCAGCACTCCTGCGATCGCCGGACCGACGATGCGAGACTACCGAGCGGCGTGCGACGACGGCAGACAGAGCGGAGGCGCGTAGGGAGAGGTGCTCCGGCCGCATTGGCCGGGGATGCGAGTCCGTTCAGCCGGCCGCCGCGCGCGCCTCGCGAAGCGCCTCACTCCGGCCCCGCAGCAGTACCCAGACGGCGCTGGTGCCGAAGTAGCGGGCGAGCCGCCCGGCGCCGACGGGAGACATCTCGGGCACTTGCTCGAGGATCTCGACGTCGGCACCGCGGCGCTGCAAGGCGATCGCGAGCGTGAGCCCGCCGATGCCGCCGCCCGCGATGAGGATCGTCGGGGCGATGAGTGCCGCCTTGGCCGCGCAGCCGCTCAGTCGACCTCGGTGAGGCGCTGAACGTCGGGCGGCCCCGCCATGAATTGGCCCATGCTCCGTCCGATGGACTTGAAGTAGTCGGTCTGGCGATGCGCCTCGACCGCGGCTTGATCGACGTAGCGCTCGAGGAAGACGTAGGTGTCGGGCGCCTCCGCCCGGTGCAGCGCGTAGAGCTTGCACCCCGGCTCGTTGGCTCGAACCTTGGCGACGAGCTCTTTGGCGAGGGCTTCGAACTGCGCTCCTGCGCCGGACTTCACTTTGATCGTGGCGACGATTCCTAGCATGCGAGGCCTCCCTTTCGACGCGACTTGCGGTTGAGAGCCTTGTTCTTTCGCGGCCCGGGGGGCTCGTCAATCCTGCGTCGTCGCGAAGCTCGGTCGACACGGGCGAAGATTTTCGAGTATGTCGCACTGCGTGGCTCTTGTTCGCGGTTGAAACGGGTACTGATCCTCCCTATCCTCTATCTTCGCGCGCGCAACGATGAGTGCCGTCGTCAGCGTCATCGTCGTCTCGGACTATGCAGCCGGCGACGCCGGAGCATGGGACGACGTCCGTACGTCGCTCCGGGCGCTGGCTCAGCAGGACGTCGACGAGCCGATTGAAGTTCTGCTCGTCGAATCAAGGGCGCACGCGAATCGAATTCCCGCTGACCTGACGGCGATCTTGCCTTCTTTGAAGGTCGTGACTTGTCCTGCGACCAGCTCGTACGATCTGAAGAACGAGGGTGTGCGTGCGGCCACCGCGGAACTCGTCGTGCTTCTCGACGCCGATTGCACACCGTCTCACGACTGGCTGCGCCGCGCGATCGCATCGATGCGCGCTCATCCCGAGGCGGCCGTCATCAGCGGCCGCACGCGCTACGCGGGCCGCGGCCTCAACCAACGTGTTCTGGCCGTGCTGTCGCGTGCCTATCTCGATCCGGGCAAGGCCGGTCCGACCACGTTCATCTCGAACAACAACGCGATCTTCAGGCGCGCCGTCTTCCTCGAACACCCGTTGCCGACGAACGGAGGACCCTTCGCAGCACGCATACAATCCGAGGCCATGCTGCGCGCGGGCGAGCAGCTGCTGTTCGAGCCGACGATGTGCGTGGTGCACGAGTTCGCCGGCTGGGCGATGGAACGCGATATCCGACGCAACATCGGCTACGGGACGATTCGCATCCGTCAGCTCGATCCGCGCATGCCCTGGGCCTGGATGGCCAAGCTGGGCGTCGCGTCGATCCCGCTCTTTGTCCTCGCCCGTACGGTCGACAGTTGCTGGGACGCCCTGCGGGCCGGCCGTTACTACGGGCTGCGCTGGTTTGAGCAGCCGATCGCCTTCGTGCTTGCTTTCGTTGTCCACCTGCTGGAGATCGGCGGCATGCGAAGTGCCTTCCGCCATGAGGGGATCGCAACGACCGCGTATCGCTGAAGGCGTACTCCACGCTCGATCTTGGCGGCACTCGTCGTCCCCCATGAGGATCCTGTTCCCGTCGATCGTCGATCCACGCCCCCATCGTGGAGGTGCAGGCGCCGCGACCCGCGGGTTGCTCTCGCTCTTGCGGCGACCGCCGCTAGCCGCCGAGATCGACGTCGTTGTGCCGAGCAGCCCGCTGCCGCACCTCCTGCGACAGCTCATCGCTGCGGCGCGTTCGTCGCTCTCGGCGTGGCCCTCCAAGGCCCTGTTCCTCGACACCTGGCGGTTCCGGCGCGCGGTCGCACGCCTGGTCGCGACGCAGCGCTACGACCTGGTGCTGATCAACGGCGGTGACCTGCTCTGGATGGTGCCGCAGCTGCAAGCGCGCGTACCCAAGCTGCTCTACGCCCACAATCTCGAGCGCGACCTCTTCGCATCCCAGCTCGATGGCCTCCCCGCGGCGCTGCGCTGCGCGCACGGCCGGCTGCGGCGCGACCTCGAGAAGCTCAGCGCGCTATGAGCTGGACGGCATGCGGGCGGTCGGGCGGGTGCTGTTCATCTCGGCGGCCGACGAGGCACACGCACGATCAGAGGCTGGCGGCCTCGTAACGCTGCACGTGCCGCCGCTGTTCGAGTACGAGCCCCTACCGCACCGGCGACGAGCGCGGCTCAAGGGAACACCGCAACTCGGGTCTTCTCGCCAACTTCACGTGGTGGCCCAATCGTGCCGCCCTGCGATGGCTGGCGCAGCAGGTGCTTCCGCGCGTCACACGCGATCTGCGCGTTCACCTCTTCGGCGAGGGCAGCGCAAGCGTGCATGTCGCAGATCCACGCATCGTGGCGCACGGCTTCGCCGACGACGTCGTCGAGGTGTTCACTGCCTGCGACGTGATGCTCTGCCCGATCGTCTCGGGTGCCGGTGTGAGCATCAAGTTTGCCGAGGCGCTCTACAACGGTGTGCCGGTGCTGGCCACCCCATTCGCAGCGCGTGGCCTGCCCTTGCCCACGATGTCGGGCGTCGTCCTCGCCGACGGCGTCGAGGAGTGGGTGCGGTTCCTCGATGGCGAAGGTCTTGACCGGCTCGCCGCCGAGGAGGTACCGCCGACAACTTCGCGGATCTTCACCCTCTCGACGCATGCGGCCGCCGTACACGAGTTCTTGCGCGACACCGTCGCCGGAGCGAATGAGGCGACCCGCGGCTCCCCGGAGCAGAGATGCGCTCCTTCGCCCTGACCTACCCTCAGCTCATGAACCAGGCCATCGCCGCCGCCCTCGACGCGGACGCGCTGGTCCGGCTGCGGGCCACTCACGAGCTGGCGGAGCGCCTCGCCGACGGCGTCTACCGCCCGCAGGGCGAGCCGTTCCTGTGTCACCTCGTGCGCACGGCCAGCATCGTGCTAGCCGAGGGTCAGCCCTTGCCCGTGGTGCACGCGGCGCTGCTCCACGCAGCGTACAGCCTTCGCCGACGCGTCGGGGCGGGCAACGCGCACGACTCGCGGCGCGCGTGGTTGCAAGAGGCGGCCGGCCCCGAGGTGGAGCAACTGGTTTTCGCCTACGATCAGCTGCCGTGGAACTCGTCGGCCCAGCTGAAGCGCCACGTCGAAGGCTTCGCACGCTACGATGAGACAACGCGGCGGGTGGTGCTGCTGCGCCTCGCCAACGAGCTCGAGGATCACCTCGATCGATCGGCGGCCTACGCTTCCGCCGACCTCGCCCGTCGGCGGCAGGAGCGCCGCGACGGCTGCCTCATCCTGGCGCGAGCGGCGGGCTCGCCCGCCTTCGTGAGCGAGCTCACGGAGATGTTCGACCGACAGCTCGATCCGCCACTGCCTCTCGCCGTGGTCATCGGGCGCAACCAGGGCTACACGCTGCGGGGCAAACGCCGGCCGGAGCTATCGCGGCTGCGCGAAACGATGCGCTATCTGATGCGCCGGATGCGCGACAGGTCACGTTGACGCCTCGCACGCGGAGTTCCCGATGATCCCCGAAACCGGTGATCTCCCGGAAGATGACGTGCGGCTTCTGCGCCGCTTCGAGTGGCTACTCGTGGCGCTCGTCATCCTGCTCGTGGCCGCGCACGGCCGTGACGAAGCATGGCCCTTCATCATTTGGCCCATGTATGCCAGGGGCTATCCGCCGCCACCCCCACGGGTCTCGGAAACCGAGCTGCGTCTGGTGTGCCGCGATGGCGAAGTCATGCACCTGCTCCCGGCCAGGCTGTTCACTCACGTGGAGATCGATCTCGGGCGTCGCATCGCCGCGCAAGCATTCGTCGAGCAGCCCGGTGTCGAGCAGTATCGCAGCGTGCTGTTGCGTCGGCTGGGGCCGTTGCTGGAGGAGAGGGACGTGGTCGAGGTTCAAGGCTGGACGCTCTCGTGGACGGTCGACCCGATGGCGGTTCCGCCCTTCGATCTCGCGCGGCCCGAACAAGAGACCCTGCTCGGCCGCATACCCGTGCCGAACCGCCTCCGAGCTGCGCAGGGAGCACCACGCCCTATCGCGCCCGAAAGCCACTGACGGTGGCTCTCGTCCGCGAGCTCCGGCGCTGGTTGCGGCGCTGGCTCACCACTCCGGAGGCGCGTATCGCGGGGCGCATGGGTCTGTTCCGGGTGATCTACGCGGCCTTTTACATTTGGCACCTCAGCTGGGTGGATGGCGCAGCCCTCGGTCTCCTCCCGGACGCCGTCTGGCAGCCCGTCGATGTGCTTCGGGTCGTGCCGTTGCGGCCCCCCAGCGCGGTGCCGGGCGTGATCGAGTCGTGCCTGGTGGCCGCCCTGGTGCTGCTGCTGGCGGGCTTGTGCGTGCGGCCGGTCACGCTGGTCGTGCTGGTGCTCGGGATGCTGCTGGAGGCCTTCCACCAGAGCTTCGGCAAGGTCGAACACGCGAGCGTCTTCCTGGTCTTTTACATCCCGCTGTTCATGCTGGGCTCGCAGTGGGGCGGCACGTGGTCGTTAGATGCGCTGCTGGCACGCCGCGCGGGACGAGCTACGACGAGTCCGACCGACGACTCCTGGCGCCACGCGCTGCCGATGCGCGTCGCGCTCCTGGTACTGGTGCTGCTGTTTCTCAGCGCGGCATTGGCCAAGGTCGCACTCGGCAGATGGCTGACGGCGCCCGACCTCGTCACCGAATTGCTACTGGGCAAGAACGTCGAGGCAGCGCGCGAGGGCTTGCCCGCGCATGCGATCTTGCCCTTCGTGGCTACCCACCCGCTGCTGTCGCAGTCGTTCCGGTACGGGGTGCTTCTCTTCGAGGCGCTGTTCGTGCTCGTGCTGCTCGACGGTCGCTTGCGGGCCGCCTATCTCGCTGCGGCGCTGGTCTTCCATGCGCTCAACGCTTTGCTGCTGGTCGTGACCTTCACGCCGATCCTGATCGTGTATGCCTTGTTCGTCGACTGGCAAGGCATGGATCGAGCAGCTCACGCCGCGCACGCGCTCGATCACTCGCCTGCTGAGGCGCGCGCCGTCTTGGCTGCTGACCGGCGGCGTGCTCGCGCTCGCCGCGCTGGCGGCGTGGTCGTGGAACCTGACTCCTACGCTGCGCGGGGCAATCCAGCTCGGAGGTCGTCTCGACTGGCGGACCATCTGGTACCCGGTGCTCCCCCTGGCGCTCGCTTGGTTGCTGCGAGCGAGCCTGGCGATCCTGCGCGCCGGCATTCGCGGCGCCGGTGACCAGGCCGGCGGGGTGTGCGGGCGGAGGGAGTAGGCGAGTAGCGGTGGTGATGGCGAAGACCGCCGTGACCCAGGCGGTGGACTCGCTCGCTGGGACGATCACTCCGCAGCTACGATGGACTGGTGCTGCAAGCTGCGGACCTGACGATGAGCAAGCGACCGAGCAGTTCAGTGGTCGAGGGGATGCGGGTACAAGGGGCCTGGAAGGGACATAACGTTCCATCTCGGACACTGGCTGTCCCACGACGGGCCCGATTTACGGGCGATGCATGCTTTCCCAGACCGTCTTCTACCCTGACGGCATCCGAGTCCTCACGACTGCCGAACTCAAGCGCGGCGACGTGAGCCAGCTTACGTCAGCCGCCTCATGCACCGCGACTACCGCGAGACCCCGCTATTTCGAAAAGTGCTCCAGACGATCTGGCACCAGGTAAACAACGGCCAAGAGATCTACGTCGTCGGCCAGATCCTCGAGGACAATACCGTCAAGGGCGGCACGGGGTGGGGCGCGGAATTCGCCAAGCTCTGCAACAAGCCGCTCTTCGTCTTCGATCAAGAGAAGACCCTCTCGGGCCGCCCGCTCATCACTGACTCGCTACGTCCTAGTCTCCATTCGCGCGAGTCTTCGCCATTTGATCCTTCACCTCCTGGAGGACCTGAGCCAGGCTGTAGGACGCCGGGGACTGCAGCGCCGGGTACGGCCCGTAGGACTCGAGTTCCTGCAGCCACAGCGCCTGGCCGATGGGAATGATGTTCCAGTCGTAGATGTAGGCGGTAGCGGGTCCTGCAAGTGCGCCGCCCTGGCCCAGGAGGGTTTTCGGTTCGAAACCGACGGAACCCTCGAAGGGATCCCGCCTGAGGTTGTCGACCAACGGCCAATGAAAGGTATGGACCCCCATCAGGCCACCGGTCGCGGCCTCGGATGCCATCGCGAAGTAGATCTTCCAGTTCTTGTAGCGCACCGCCGACGGGACAGCGCCTCCGTAGTAGAAGAACGTATCGCGCGCCGACGTCGCCGATCTTGCCAGTCAGATAGTCGAGCTGGTTGACGCCCTGGAGCTTGGTCTTGACGATGCCGGGATACTTGCCCGCCATGATCTGCTTGTTGAGGTCGTTGCCCTTGGGCCCACCGGCGATCTCGACGAAGGTCGGCATCCAGTCATACGACGCGAAGATGTCGTTCAGGACCGTGCCCGGCTTGATGTGGCCCGGCCAGCGGATGACACACGGTGCGCGCATGCCGCCTTCCCAGGTGGTCAACTTCCCGCCCTTGAAGGGCGTGTTGCCGCCATCGGGGTAGGTGATCACTTCGGCGCCGTTGTCGGTGGTGAAGACGACGATGGTGTTGTCGAGCTGGCCCATGTCCTCGAGCTTCTTCAGCACCTCGCCGATGTTGTCGTCCATCTGCTTCATGCCGGCTTCGTTGACGCCCCAATCCTTGCCACCCTTGGTGCCCACCATGTCCATGTACTTGTCCGACAGCATGGTGGTGATGTGCATGCGCGCCGGGTTGTACCAGACGAAGAACGGCTTGTTGGTCTTCTTCGGGATCGTTGCGGTCGAGGAAGTCGATGACCTTGGCCGAGATCTCCTCGTCCACCGTCTTCGAGCGTTCCAGCGTCAGCGGGCCCTCGTCCTTGCAAGTCTGGTTCTTGTCGGTGCCGTCGGAGGAGGTACAGGCGATCACCGGCCGCGGCGGCATCATGCACAGCGTGGTCTTCGGATCCACCGCACCGGGGGGATCGCTGAGGCCGCGGACCGGCGAGTTCTTGCACGGCGGCACGATGGCCTGCTCGGTCGGGGACTTGTTGATGTCGGGGAAGCTGACGCCCTGCATCGCGTCCAGGTGGTAGAGGTAACCCCAGAATTCCTGGAAGCCGTGCGCCGTCGGCAGCGCGGCCGTATGGTCACCCAGATGGTTCTTGCCGAACTCGCCGGTGTTGTAGCCGAGATCGAGCAGGAACTTGGCCAGCGCAGGCGTGCCGGGCTGCAGGTAGGACGGGCTGCCGGGCAATTGCGGCGGGATCATGCCGGCGCGCAGCGGCGTCATGCCAGTGAAGAAGGCGGTGCGCCCGGCCGTGCAGCTTTGCTCGGCGTAATAGGTCATGAACTTCGCACCCTCGCGCCCGATGCGGTCGATGTTGGGCGTTTCCCCGACCATCAGGCCTTGGTGGTAGATGCTCGGCTGCATCCAGCCGATGTCGTCGCCCATGATGAACAGGATGTTGGGCTTCTTCTCTTGCGCACCCGCAGTGCCGACCGCTACGGCCAGCAAAGCAAGCAGTGCAATTCCCGCGAAGGAAAACTTTTTTTGAGCGTGCATAGTGTTCTTCCCCATTCATTTGACGACCGGTTTGCCGAACGAAGATCCGAAACCTAGCAAATGCTCCGTGTCGCCGGAAAGCGGGAGCTCCCGTAAAGTTTTATGAAGATTCGCCCCTATGAGTACGGTCTGGTGGCGCCGCCGGCGCGCCTCACGCAGCGTGCCCCTTCTCTTTCACCGAATTCATCGAGCATCTTGCTCATGACGGGGAGCAGCTCCTCCCTGATGCGAAGCGGAGCGCGCCGCTCTACCTGGCCCGAGCTTCCAGATGGATGTATGCGAAAACGGTACGGGACACCACTAAGGGTAAACCCGAACGCGAAGGTAAGTTGGCAACAGCCTAGAGATTTCTTCTGACCGGCGTATGCGTCCTGTTGATCCAGCGCCGCCGGGAAGCTGCATGGGCTCGCGGCGTCGCCATCGAGGAGACGATCCCAGCGTGGACGGTCGCCATTCTCCTCCCCCAGGACGCCTTGCAGCGTTGGCTGGCAGCACCGGCCGGGATAGGCTCGCGCCCCAAACCCGAGGGGGCACTTTGCATGCCGACGACCTACTACCTCATCAGCGACCTCCACATCGGGGGGGACGGAGGACTCTCTCAGTGCCAGTTCGAGCGCGAGCTGGTGGCGTTCCTGGCGGAGATCGCCGCGGGGCCACAGCCCGCCGAGCTCGTGATCGTCGGCGACGCCTTCGGCTTCTGGGAGCTGACGGATCGCGAGGGCGTCTCAAAGCTCGAAACGATCGCCGCCGCGCACCCTGCCCTGTTCGGCCAGCTCCGCGAGACCGGCGCGCGGGTGACGATCACGCTCCTGCCCGGCAACCACGATTACGATCTGGCCTGCGTGCCCGAGTACAAAGCCGAGCTCGCCCGCTACAACGTCCGCCTCGAGCCCGTGGTCCACATCACCCGCGCCATCGCGGGCCGGACGGTCTGGATCGAGCACGGCAACCAGTACGACGACTTCAACCGCTTCCCCGACTTCGGTAACCGCTATGGCCTGCCGCTCGGCTACTTCATCACGCGTGGCGTGGTCGCCTCGGCGGGTCGGAGCGCCGAGCGGACGAAGGCCAAGTGGCTCGACGACGTGCAGTCCGTGTACCCGAACGAGGACATCCCGTTCTGGCTGCTGTCGAGTCACTTCTACAAGGAAATGACCCCCCTGCTCCGGTGGGCGCTCCTCCCCTTTCTGCTCCTCTTCACGGCGAGCGCCGGGATCCTCGGCATCCGGGCGCTCGAGCGGCTCGGCGGCCGACAGGGGAGCATGTTCGACATCGACCTGCAGCCGATCCTCGGCTTCCCCGGCCGGATCATCGATTTCGTGCAGTTCGTGAACAGCACGGTGATCGTCACGCTGCTGATCCTGGCCGTGCCGCTCTACTTCCTCATGCGGGACATCCGCGCGGCGATCGTCCGCTACGGGATCGGCACGGGCGAGCGCCTACACCTCGAGAAGGACGCGCACTATGTCGCGGCGGCGCGGCGAATCTTCGCCGCGGACCCCTCGGTCGC
>CAVQEA010000007.1:0-183240 GCA_963711395.1 uncultured delta proteobacterium
TGACGTTCCAGTTATCGTGAACCTCGACGCGTTCAATCGGGAAGAGGCAAAAGCGCGTCTCAGGGCGACCCTCACCATCACCAACCACGAGCGTATTGCCAAAGACCCACTCGGCGTGACGGATGCCGCTGCCCCATGACCAGCGCCCGGTGACACGATAGCCCCCAGGCACCGGCACGGCTTTGCCTGGCATGATCGTGCCGGCTACCGTTGGTACATGATCACCGGGGAAGATTTGCGCCACCGCGGCATCCGAAAGAAAGGCGCCACTGAGGCCCGCAGTGTCCGCACACAGGAATAGACACCAGCCGGCGGCGGGGTCGATGTGGCTGACCGCTTCGATGACGTCGAGTTGCGTCACAGGGTCGGCTTCTGCTCCACCCAAGACAGTGGGAGCCTTGAGGAGGAAGAGCCCCGAGTCACGCAAGGCCGCAACGGAGGCGGGCGGCAAGGTGCGGAGTTCTTCCCCTTCGTTGACACCAGCCGCTAAGACATCTCGTACACTCTCGACTGCGCGTAGCAGCGCCTGCCGTTTTTCCGCACGTTCCACCGGAAATCGAGGTGTCATCTCTTGCTCCTTATAATGCCGCTGCTGCCTCTCGGTGCAGAAGTATGAGTCTTTTAAAGTCCTGCCCCGGCGGTCGGCGACCAAGGCCGCATTTCAGTCGCGACTCAGTCGGTCCGTCATAATGCCGCTTGCAGGTGTTGAGTCGCTGGTCACCTGCTTCCGCTCGCCTTCGAGGGCGGACTTGGATTGCAGGATCTTGTCGGCGAGGGCTTCGGGGTGTAGGCGCGTGGGTCGCGTGCGGGCGACGGTGCGCCGGCGACCGGACGCGCACACTCGTCGCAGAACTTGGCTGCGGGGCGAAGCTCGGCATCGCAGCCTGCACACCTGCGTCCGAGCGGAGCCGCACATTCTTCGCAGAACTTGGCGGCATCCCGATTCTCATGGCCGCACCCGGAGCACTTCATCCGGCGAGCTCCTTCGCCACCTCGGCCGCGCGGATCGGCGCGCCGATCTCGAGGAATAGCCGATGCGCCTCGCGGAGCTCGCGCTCGTCGGGCGCGTCATCGTCCGCCGAGCCGCGCCAGTTCGGCGCGCTCGAGGCAAACAAGGGGCTCGAGCGTCTTGAGTTCCATTTGCCGCGCGAGTCGGGACAGTTCCTCCAGAGCCGCCTCGATCGCACTTCGGGATGCGAGGCCCTTCGTTCGCAGAAGAACTCGCGCCAAGGCTAACAGCGCGAACGGCTAGCATCCCGAGGCGCGCGCTGACGCGCTCCCGCCACCGCCTCTTCGGCGGTTCGCAGAGCACGATCGGCTTCGCCACTGTATGCGTATGCTTCCGCCAAGCATGGCTGTCGCGAACGGCTCGATCTCGAACGCCGCATGCGACTCCCGAGCGATTGCCCGCGACCGCTCCAATGACGTCACGGCTTCTGCGTACGAACCGACACGGAGGTACGCACGTCCGAGCTGTGCATAGGCGAAGGCTCGCGTCGTCGCGCCCCCGACCTTCTCCCCGAGCTCTACTCCTTGTCGCGCATGCGTCGAGCACGACCTGCGGGTCACCTACCTCACGAGTAGTTGCCACCGTAGTCGGCGCATCGCGACGCCGAGCATGAAAAGGTCGTGGTCCTCGCGGGCTCGTTGGATTGCGTTTTCGAAACCACTGCACACCCTCGGCCGTGCGACCCATGCGCAAGGAGGCACATCCGCCCGTAAGTCCGCGAGCATCGTGTAGGGATTGAAACCGAGCATATCGATTCCGAGGGTCTGATCCTACGCGAGGCGGTCCATGCGTTCCTCGGTGCAGGTCAATGCTTCAGACCAGTGCCCCACGAACATCAACGAGCGCGTGAGTGCCACACGGACTACACGCCGCAGAGCGACGTCACCGGACTCGTCGGCGAGCCGTACCGCCTCCCTGGCGTAGTCGAGGTGGTCCTCGGCACCGTGAGCGAGGCGTATGCCGGCATAACCCGCGTTGAGGGATGCGAGCGCACGGACGTCTCCGGCACGACTCGCCAAGGTCTTTCCTTCGTTGAAGACGATCGCGGCCTCTTCCTCCGAGACGCCCAGAATCCAAAAGAGGCTCAACATCTGCATATGAGAAGCGAGCGCCAGCGCAATCGCCTCTTGCGAATCAGTCATCGGGGCGAGGAGCTTCCTCACGCGCTGCCAGTGCCGCAAAGCAGCGTCGCGGTCGTGCGTGCCCGCCCATTGAGCCGCTCGAGCGTGCCAGCGCGCGGCGTCGAGCGCCTCACCTGCCTGTTCGAGATGATGAGCAATCAGCGCAGCGCGTTCATCGAGCTTGTCGGGGTAGACGGCCTGCATGGCGCGGGCGACCGAGCCATGCAGGCGGGCGCGGCGGTCGCCGAGCTGCGAGTGATACGCCACTTCCTGGGTGAGGGGATGCTTGAACGTGTACTCCGCCTCCGGGTAGAGCGCCGCTTCGTACAGGAAGTCCGCCGCGATCAGCGTTCGGAGCGCGGCGGCGAGTTCGTCTCCGGTGACCGCCGAAACCTGCCGCAGTATCGCCTCGGGAACTTCCTTGCCGATCACGGCGGCCGTCTGCAGCACTTCCTTCTCACGCTCCGGAAGGCGGTCGATTCGCGCGGCGAGAACCGCCTGGACCGTGGCCGGGAGCGCCAGATTCGCCACCGGGCGAGTCAGCCGATAGCTCCCTCTCGTGCCGACGAGGCTTCCGTCTTCCGCGAGGGTCTGCACCATCTCCTCGATGAAGAACGGGGTCCCGCCCGTCCGTTCACGGATCGTGGCAGCGAGGCCGGCCAGCGACGGATCCGTTCCGAGCAGGTCTCGAAGCATCTCGCTGACGCTCTCGGCCGTGAGCGGCCGAAGTGGTAGCTGCTGGTAGTAGGACTTCTGCATCCAGCCCGCGTGGATACTCGGGCCGGAAGTTTACGACGAGTAGGCTCCGCGTCGTCGTGGCCGTTTCGACGAGCACCTCGAGGAACGCCTCGCTGCCACGGTCGAACCAGTGCAGGTCTTCGAGCAGAGTGACCCCAGGCTCGCGGCGGCTATGCGCCTCGACCACCCGCTTCACGATGGCGAAGAGCTGTCGTTGTCGCGCGTCCGGGTCGATTCGCGGAGCGGGGTGCTCTGGATCGGGCACACCGAGAAACTCGAACGTAGGGGCCAGCGCGTCCTGCAGCGCCTCGTCCAGCACCAGTAGCCGCCCGGCGATCTTCTCGCGCGCCGCCTGATCGCTGTCCTGCTCGGTGATGCCGAAGTAATCCACGAAAGAGCTCCAGGATCGGAAGGAACGGAATCGCCTTCCCGTGCGAGACGCCGTGCGCTTCGAAGACCGCGATGCCGCGACTGCGGCAGTGCTCGGTGAACTCCATGCAGAGCCGGCTCTTTCCCACCCCGGGATCTGCCACCACGCCGACCACTTGACCGTTCCCGCCGATCGCCTTCGCCAGAGCTGCCTGGAGGCTCGCCATCTCGTCGCTGCGTCCGACGAAGCGAGAGAAGCCGCGCGAGCGCGAGACCTCGAGCGGGTGTGGAGCGCGCCGACTCCCTCCAGCTCGAAGACTCGAACCGGAGCGCTCACGCCTTTCAGCTCGAACGGGCCGAGGTCGCGCAAGCTGAAAGAAGCCCGAGACGAGCTTCGCGGTGTGCTCGGTCACGTAAGCGCTTCCCGGGCTCTGCAAGCTGCTCCATCCGTGCTGCGAGGCCCACGGTTTGCCCCTGTGCCGTGTAGTCCATCCGCAGGTCGTCGCCGATCTTGCCGACGACGACCTCCCCGGAGTTGAGCCCCATGCGAACCGAGAAGCTCAGTCCCCGCGTTCGCTTCAGCTCCTCGGCGTAGCGGCGAAGCTCCTCCTTCAGGTGCAGCGCCGCGTAGCATGCGCGCCGCGCGTGATCCTCGTGCGCGATCGGCGCGCCGAAGAGCGCCATGATGCCGTCGCCGGTGAACTGATTGACCGTGCCCTCGAAGCGGTGAACGCCGTCGGAGAGGATCGCGAAGAAGCGATCCATGATCTTGTGCCACTCTTCGGGATCGACCTGCTCGGCGAGATCCATCGAGCCCTTCACGTCGGCGAAGAGCACCGTCACCTGCTTGCGCTCGCCTTCGAGGGCGGTGCGCGAGGTGAGGATCTTCTCGGCGAGGTGCTTCGGGGTGTAGGAGCGGGGATCGCGGGCTGGACCGAGCGAAGCCGTACCGATAGGCTTGCCGCACTCCAGGCAGAACTTGGCTCCTCCGGGCAACTCGGCGTCGCAGGCGACGCAGCGACGTCCGAGCTGTGCGCCGCACTCCAGACAAAACTTGGCGTGCTCGGGATTCTCGGCCGTGCAGCTCGTGCAGCGCATCTTGAGCGACCTTACGAAAGCTCTTCGAGCAGCGCTTTCGCCTCCTTCAGATCTGGCGTGTCGAATCCCTCAGTGAACCAGCCATAGATCTCGGCGAGCATCTGGCGGGCTTCTTCCTTCTTGCCCTGCTTTTGGAGAAGGCGACTCAGACTCGTCACGGCACGAAGCTCGAGTGACTTGGCGCTCTGGCGGCGGGCGATCTCGATCGCCTTCTGAAACGATTCCTCGACGGAAGCCAGGACCGGACGTCCCTGTGTCGCGGGTGTACCGATGCGGAGGGATAGCTCCCCGTGCACGCGGTGCAGCTCGGCTTCCCAAAAGCGCTCCCCGGTCCTCTCGACGATCGCCAGAGCCTCGGTCAAAGCCTCGAGCCCTTGCTCGGGTTCGTTCGCTCTTCCATGCGCCTCGGCGAGCAGACCCAGAAAGTGTGTTACTTCGAGCTCCTGCCCCATGGCCCGGCAGTCGGCGATGCCTTGCCGTATTTGCGCCAAGCCTTCTTGAGCCTGCCCTGTCTCCGCCAGCGCCGAGCCGTGGCCGACCGTCGCGTACGCCAACCAGAAGCCGAAGGTTTGCTCGGTCGAGATCTTCATCACCTCTGCGGCCCGCTCGCGTGCCAGCAGACATTCCCTCCGGAACAGATGGAGCAAGGCGGAGAACCACAGCGCTATCGTGAGGGTAGCCGCGTGCCCGAGCTTCCCGCGCCAGCGTGAGCGATTCTCCCGCTCTGTGAAGAGCCTGATCCGGATAGCCCAGAAACCAGAGGGCAAAGGCGCCGAAGCCCAGGCAGGCCACGCCGGAGTCGTAACCATAAAGAAAGGCATGGGAGCGATGTTCCTCTGCATCGTAGAGTCGAGAACCCCGCTCCAGGTGTTCACGGGCCGCCGGAAATTCTCCCACCCAGAATGAGGTGTCGCCCATGACATCATGGGCGGTTAACAAGAGAGCCCGATCCTGGACCCGTTCGGCCAGGGCGAGGAGCTGTTCACCAAGCTCGAATGCCGCCCTGTACTCCGCCCGCAGCTCGTAGAATTCCCAGAGCCCCCGCAGCACGGGTATCAGCTCTGGTGTCTCCCCCACCTGCTGACAAAGCTCCCGCGCCCGAGCGTACACCTTGCCCACTTCGGGCGAGGCAAATCCCCTCACGGGTCGTAGCGGCACGCCCAGGGCGATCAGCAGGGCGAGCTCCCGTCGTGCGCGCTCGGGAGTGTCGGGTAGCGTCTCGAGCAGCCTCAGTGCAGTGGTCAGGTGGCTGATGGCCTCCACATTCGCCGAGAGATGTACGGCACGCTCCCCCGCCCGTCGTGAATACTCGATCGCCTTCTCGGTGTTGCGACTGTGGCAGTAGTGATGCGCGAGTTGGCTCAGATGCTCGTCGAGCCGACCCGCGAAAAGGCCTTCGATCGCTTGTCCAGCCTGCTCGTGGAGCGTCAGGCGCCGCTCCCTGAGAAGCGAATTGTAAGTCACCTCCTGCGTGAGGGCGTGCTTGAAGATGAACTCCAGCTCCGGATAGAGCGCCTGCCTCGTAGAGGAATTCCCCGGCGACGAGCTTCTCGAGGGCGCGGCCAGATCCGCCTCGGGAATCTGGAGCACATGGCGCAAGATCGGCTCGGTGAAGCTCCTTGCCGATCACGGCCGCCGTCTGGAGCACTCGCTTCTCTCGTTCTTCGAGTCGATCGATGCGCGCGGCGAGTACCGCCTGCACCGTGCCGGGAAGAGCGAGTGTCGTCAGCCGGCCGCGCCAGCCGGTAGCTCCCTTCTTCCCGTCGAGGCTTCCGGCCTCCGGCGAGGGCCTGCACCATCTCCTCGATGAAGAACGGGTTCCCGCCCGTGCGCTCGCGGATGCGGGTCCGCGAGCGCTGCGACCGACGGGTCGTCCCGAGCAGTTCGCGGAGCAGGTCTCGTCGATCGCTCTCGGCGGCCGAGCGGCATGCAGCGGAAGCTGCTGGTAGTAGGGATCGCTCCATCCACGCAGGCGTGGTACTCGGGGCGGAAGTTCACGAGCAGGAGCGTCCGAGTGCCGGCGTGAGGCCGTCGACGAGGTGCGCGAGGAACTCCTCGCTGCCCGGATCGAACCAGTGGAGGTCCTCGAAGAGATGGACCGCCGGCTCGCGCGCGGCTGCGCGCGCGGCCGACCCGCCGCATCGATCGCGAAGAGCTGCCGCTGCCGCGCCTCGGGATCCATCGGGGAGCGACGGCCTGCTCGCGGATCGGCGACGCCGAGGAAGTCGAACATGAGCGGCAGCGCTCCTGCGAGCGTCTCGTCGAGCAGCAGCAGTCCGTCCGGCGATCTTGTCGCGCGCCGCTCTGCGTCGGCGTCCTGCTCGGTGATGCCGAAGTAGCTGCGCAGCAGCTCGAGGACGGGAAGCAGCGGGATCGTCTTCCCGTGCGACACGCCGTGCGCCTCGTAGACACCGCGATACCGCGAGCGCGGCAGCGCTCGGCGAACTCGAAGCAGAGCCGGCTCTTGCCGACGCCCGGATCGGCGACCACGCCGACGACCTGCCCGTTGCCCTCGATGGCCCGGGCCAGCGCCGCCTCGAGCGCTCGCCATCTCGTCGGCGCGGCCGACGAAGCGCGAGAAGCCGCGCGCGCGCGAGACCTCGAGGCGGGTGCGGAGCGTGCCGACCCCCTCGAGCTCGTAGACCCGCACCGGGCTCGCTCACGCCCTTCAGCTCGAAGCGCCCGAGGTCGCGCAGCGTGAAGAAGCCGTCGACGAGCGCTGCGGTGTGCTCGCTCAGGTAGGTCTTCCCCGGCTCGGCGATCTGCTCCATCCGCGCCGCGAGGCCGACCGTGTGGCCCTGCGCCGTGTAGTCCATCCGCAGGTCGTCGCCGATCTTCCCGACCACGACCTCGCCGGAGTTGAGGCCCATCCGCACCGAGAAGTTGAGTCCCGTTCTCGAGTCGCAGCTCGTCCGCGTAGCGGCGGAGCTCCTCCTGGAGATGCGAGCGCGGCGTAGCAGGCGCGCTGCGCGTGATCCTCGTGCGCGATCGGCGCGCCGAACAGCGCCATGATGCCGTCGCCGGTGAACTGGTTGACCGTGCCCTCGAAGCGGTGCACGCCCTCGGCGAGGATCGCGAAGAAGCGATCCATGATCTTGTGCCACTCTTCGGGGTCGACCTGCTCGGCGAGCTCCATCGAGCCCTTCACGTCGGCGAAGAGCACCGTCACCTGCTTGCGCTCGCCTTCGAGGGCGCTGCGGGAGGTGAGGATCTTCTCGGCGAGGTGCTTCGGCGTGTAAGAGCGCGGGTCTGGCGGAGCGGCGGGCGTTGCGGTCTCGGCGAGCGACTTCCCGCATTCGCCACAGAATGGCTCTCCTGGCTCAGCGCTCGCACCGCACGAGGGGCAGCTGAGCTCGAGTCCTGCGCCGCAGTGGACGCAGAATTTTCGACCTGCTCGATTCTCGTGCTTGCAGGAAGGGCAGAGCATCTTGCCCCCTCCTTGGAGGCTAGCCCCTGATCACTGGCGATAGTCCTTTCGGGCGCTTTCGCGCAAGGCACGAGCGTTCGAGCACGAGCGTTCGAGCGGCTGGAGTGATTCGTGGTGAGACAGCACCGCGCGCGAATGCGCCTTACGGATGCCTTCTTTCCGAGGCGGACCGGGCAGTGACTCGGGCGTTGAGGCACGACGGTGGTCCGGTCCGGGTCGGAAAGTGGGCGTAGGACGAAACCGCGTGGTGGAGCGTGGCAGGACGTTGGCTATGGGGATTGAATCAGGAGAGAGCGTGGTAGGCACGGCGTGGCAGCGTAGGGTCGTCGGCAGTGGCGAGGACGGCCGAGACCGGATGGGTGGTGTGAGGAGATGGAAAGGCGGGCGGTGAAGCCGAGGAGAGTGAAGTGTCGGGGGTCGAGGACGAGGATGGGCATCGACGCCGTAGAGGCGGCTAGCCGTGGTGCAGATGTTGGAGTGCAGCAGACCATCAAGATGTGTCGGGCGGTGGGAGGGGCTCGCGGTGCGGCTGAAGCGGAACGACGGGAGCGAGGGTTGCGACCAAGCGCAAGCGGCCGTTTTTGCATTTAGGGCAGATGGCAGGTTGGTCGTCATCGCGCGTTTCCGTGGGATTGCGCGGTGCAGCCGAGGTTGTACCGAGTAACGAGCGGCACACAGCGAGGTTGGTGTTGCGCGCGCGGTTGGCGAGCAAGCCGAAGTGACGGATTCGCACGAAGGCTTTGGGGAGCACGTGGAGGAGGAAGCGGCGGAGGAATTCGACCCCGTCGAGCTTCATCTCACGGATGGCGTTGGCGCGAGTGCGGTCGCGGTAGCGGAAGGTGACGTGTTCATCGGTGAGCGAACCGATGCGGCGGTTGCTAATCGCGACACGGTGAGTATAGCGCGCCAGGTACTTCAGTACCTGTTCTGGAGAGCCGAAGGGGGGCTTGGAGTAGACGACCCAGTTCTTGCGGTACATCTGGCGCAGCAGGGATGTCCAGGCCCGGGAATCGGCCAGAGCCACGGTCGAGCCTGTGAAGCGTAATGCGCCGCGTTTGGCTGCCGCGTCGAGCAGCGCGAGAAACTTGCCGCGGAAGAGGCGCGAGAGGACCTTGACGGGCAGAAAGAAGTTGTCGCGACAGCCGATCCAGCGTGTACGGTCGGGCGAGAGACCGCCGCCGGGCACTACGCAATGGATATGAGGGTGGTGCAGCAGCGTCTGTGTCCAGGTGTGCAGAATGGCGAGAAAGCCGATGTGGGCGCCGAGGTGACGCGGATCGCGAGCGATCTGGAGAAGGGTCTGCGCCGCGGCGCGCAACAGGATCTCGTAGACCAATTTCTTGTTGGCCCAAGCAACGGCGGCAATTTGCTGGGGCACCGTGAACACGACGTGAAAGTACGGAACCGGCAGCAATTCATCGGTTCGCGCTTCCAACCACCGTGCGCTCTTGTACCCCAGGCAAGATGGGCAGTGCCGACTGCGGCAGCTGTTGTAAGCGGCGTGCTCGGCGCCACAGCGGTCGCAGCGGTAGAGATGGCCGCCGAGCGCCGCGGTATGACAGCGTCCCAGTGCCGAGAGGACGGCCTTCTGGGCGGCTGTCATCGTATCGCCGTGGCGCGCGTGCAGGGCAGCGCCAAAGCGGCGGATGACGTCGCCCAGCGTGGGCGACGTGTCGGGCACGCTGGCCGACCTGGATCAGAGCGTCGGGGAAAGCTGTTCGATCAGGTCCAGAGGGCTGCGCGTGGCCATGATGAGCCGACGCTGCACGTGGGCGTAGACCGCGGTCGTAGACAGCGAGGCGTGACCCAGCAGGGCCTGCACGGTGCGGATGTCGGTGCCCGCTTCGAGCAGATGGGTGGCGAAGCTGTGGCGCATCGTGTGTGCGCTGACGTGCTTCTTCAGGCCGGCCGCCCGACACGCGCGCTCGCAGGCGCCTTGCAGCGTACGCTTGCAAAGCGGCTTATCCGGCTTCTGCCCGGGAAACAGCCAGACTTTCGGCCGATATATCTGCCAGTAAGCTCGCAGCGACCTGAGCAATACCTCCGACAGGGGTACGATGCGGTCCTTTTGACCCTTCCCCTGCCGGACGTGGATGAGCATCCGAGCGCTGTCGATGTCCTGCACACGCAGAGCGGCGACTTCCGACACGCGCAGGCCGGCGGCGTATGCTGTCGTCAGCGCCATTCGGTGTTTGCGGTGGGTGATGGCGCCGAGAAACTGCAACACTTCCTGCTGGCTCAGCACGCACGGTAACTGTCTCGGTTTCTTCCCGTAGGGCAAGCGATCCAGGGGCCAGTTCCGCTTCAGTGTCACGCGGTACAAAAAGCGAAGTGCCGCCACCGTCTGGTTGAAGATCCCCCACGACGTCTCTTTCGCGAGCAGATGCAACTGGTAGTCGCGAACGTGCTCGGGACCGAGCCGCTCGGGGGAGCGCCCAAAGTGTTCGGCGAACCGCGCCACCAGGCGGATGTAGTTGTTGATGGTGTCTCGCGAGTAGTTGCGGATGCGGAGGTCGTCGATCATACGTTGACGTAACGGGGTCATGGCTTGGCTCCTTTCCTGGTTGGTCTGCGAAACCACAGGATTGCCAAGCCACCCCCGTTTCCTCCAGCGTACCCTCCGTCTCCTCCCTCAGGTCCCTCATCCTTCGCCGTCTACCGCGAAGCGGTTTCGTTCTACGGCAATAAGGTGAAGCTCACCCGGTAGTTCGCTGGGCCGTTTCCTCTACGGGACGGATTGAAACGCCAAGGCGGCGCAAATGATTGACCATCAGCCGGACAAGAGTGTCCGGCTTACCTTGCCGGCGGGGGAGGATTTTTCGCTTTCGCCGCGCCGCGCTTGAGCAGATCGAACAGATCGCTGTCGGTGGAGAGCACGAGCGTGGAGTCCTTCGCGAAGATCTTGCGGTAGGTCTCCATGCTCTTCATGAAGGCGTAGAACTCGGCGGCCTGCGGGCTTTGCGAGTAGGCGCGGGCGTAAATCTCGGTGGCCTTGGCGTCGGCCTCGCCGCGGATGGTCTGCACCTGGCGGTAGGCCTCGGACTCGATTTCGTTCAGGTCGCGTTCTTCTTGCCGGCGATCTTGGCCGCCTCGCCCTCGCCCTCGGAGCGGAAGCGCTGGGCGATCTGCTGCCGCTCGCTGATCATGCGCTGGTAGATGCGGTCGAGCACGTCGGGGTTGTAGTTGACGCGCTTGAAGCGCACGTCGAGCAGCTCGATGCCGAACTCGGCCAGTTTGCCGGCGGCGGCGGTCTTGATCTCGTTCTCGACCTTTGCCGGCCCACGGTGATGGGCGGCAGCACGCCGATCGTGCCCACACCGGTAGGCCCGGTTTTGAAGCTCGGTCGAGCATCGGCTTGCGGTCCTTGTCGGTGCGGACGATCTCGATCAGCTCGTGCTTGGCGATGGCGTTGCGCGTCTCGCTGCCGAGGATGTCCTCGAGGCGCGACTGGGCGCTGCGCTCGTCGCGCAGGCGCAGGAAGTATTGCAGCGGGTCGTTGATCCGCCATCGCGCGAAGGTGTCGACGTGGATGTAGGTCTTGTCCTTGGTCGGCATCCCACCGGCGCGCCGTCCCATTCGAGGACGCGCTTCTCGAGCCGGTTGACCGTCTGGATGAACGGCATCTTGAAGTGCAGGCCCGGCTCGGTGATGGGCTCGCCGACGGGCTTGCCGAACTGGGTGATGATGACCTGCTCGGTTTCCGAGACCGTGTAACAGGCGCTGGCCAGGAAGAAGAGCACCATCGCGAGGACGACGAGGACGAAGAGGGGGGCGCGTCTCATTTCGCCTCCCCGGGTTTCGTCAACAGCGGCAGGATCGGCAGGAGCTGGCGCAACGACTCGTCCACGATGAACTTCTGCCCGGCCTGCGGCAGCACCTCGGCCATCGTTTCGAGGTAGATGCGCGTGCGCGTGATCTCGGGCGCCTTGACGTATTCCGCCAGCACCGCGTTGAACGCGGCGACGTCGCCCTCGGCTTCGTTGACGCGCTTGAGCTTGTAGCCCTCGGCGGCGCTGATGGTCTGGTCGGCCTCGCCTTTGGCCCTCGGCACGACCTTGTTGTACTCGCCGTTGGCGACGTTGATCGCGTTCTCGCGGTCCTGCTGGGCCTTGTTGACTTCGTTGAAGGAGGCCTGCACCGGCTCGGGCGGGTTGACGTTCTTGAGCTGCACCTGATCCACGAAGATGCCCAGCTGGTAGAGCTTGACGAGCTCCTGCAGCCGGGCCAGCGCGGATCCTCGATCTCCTGCCGGCCGACGGTGATCACCTCGTCGACCGTGCGGTCGCCGACCACCTCGCGCATTACCGCTTCCGACAGGTCGCGCAGTGTCTGGCCGGGACTGCGCACATCGAACAGATATTGCTTGGGATCGTCGACGCGGTACTGCACGACCCACTCGACCAGCGCCACGTTCAGGTCGCCGGTGACCATGGACTTCTCCCGCTCCGGCTCCTCACCGGCCTGGTCGGGATTGGTGCGACCCGGCGTGGAAAAGCCGAACTCCAGCTTCAACTGCCGTCGCGTGGGCACGACGGTCACCACGTCGATGCCGAGCGGCAACTTGAAATGCAGCCCCGGCTCCACCGTCTTCAGAAGTTTGCCGAACCGCAGCACCACGCCCTCGCTTTCGGCCTCGACCGTGTAGACCGACGCCCACCCGACCACGATGACGAAAATGCCCACGAGCACGAACACGATGAAGCCGAACGGCAACTGGCGGCCGTTGACGTCAATGGTGCGGGGAGGGCTGGAGCTCATCGTGGTGACGGCGGTGACAGTAGATCGGGCAGCAGCCGCCGAGTACAACATTTCCACGCGCGCTTTCACAAGCGCACGGCCGCCGGTTTTGGCCGCTTCGGTCCATTGAGCGATGAATCATCGGCCTCCCCGGCGGGCAGCGGCTGCGCGTGGCATACACGCCGCGCGTCGCCGGTTCATCTCAGCTTGCGAAAGAAGCCCCAACATCGGTGACGAACAATTCCGGCTCCTCCAGCACCGCGACCTGCCCACGGAGCTCGGCGATCCCGGCATCATGGCCGCCGCAGCAGCGAAGGCTCCAGGAAAGAAGTCGAGCAAACGGCAGCACACGGCGGGGCTCTCCGGCCCACCGCCTCGTCAGCCACGAGGTGAAGTAGACGGGGTCGTCGTACAAGCGCGCTGCGGGCTTCTCAAGGTCGAAGAGTCGGGATGGACTCCTCAAAGTTTTGACCTTCGACTTTTCGACCAAAAAGCCCTCAGCGTTGTCCGTTCTCTTGTGCCGTGAGCTCGCTGACGAGAAAGTCGATCCTCCTTCTCAAATCATCCCTCGTCTCGACGAAACGCCGGTAACGGACCTCGGGGTCGGGTTCGAAGGAAGGGTCCTCGATGGACCAGTGCTCGATCCTCCTGGCGTTGGGCCATGTCGGGCAGTCCTGCGCCGCCGAGTCGCAGACGGTCACGACCGCCTCGAAGGCCGTTTCGCGAAACTCCTCGGCGGACTTGGAACGGGCTCCGGCGATGTCGGAACCGAGCTCGGCCATCACGTCCACGGCAAGAGAATGGACGCCGGAGGCCGGCCGCGACCCGGCGGACACGGGATCGAGGACCTCACCGTGGTCGAGGCGGGCCAGCGCCTCGGCCATCTGGCTCCTCGCGGCGTTGCCGGTGCAGAGGAAGAGGACCTTTATCTTCGAAGGATTCATTGCAGTCTTGTCCCAAGGTCCAGGGTCCAATGGAGCGGCAGCGCGTCGGCCTCACCCACGTCGCGGGGCATGCCCTCGTCATACACCACGATACGCGCCGTGTAGCCGCCTCCGGCTCCGAGCAACACGTCCGTGAGACCCAGGCGCAACGTCTCGGCTACGCCCCAGGGCGCCATGTACTCGCCCCACGCACCCTGCGAGCCTTTCAACGTGGCGTACGCCGCGAAGCGATCGTCAAGCTAGCTTCGCGCGCCGCGGATCGGCCGCAGCGACCCGCGCCGCTGCTCATGTTCGAGTCGCCGGATCAGTTTGGGCGACAGGCGGAGCATCTCGGCGAGCGTCACCGTCGCGGCGAGCTGCCGCGTTCGGATTCGATGGTGCGTCGACTCGGCCGCGTGGCGTGGCTAGGCTCCCGATCGACTCATCCATCGCGGTTCCACGGAGCCCATGCGTCGAGCCAGCATGAGACAGCGCGGTTGTCGAGTCCGGTGAGCGGTTGCCACAGAGCTTGCAGCGGAACCGGTATGCCGCCCCGGTGCCCACGGCCGATCCGCAGTGCTGGCACTTGATCGCCTCGGCCTTAATCTGCTCGGCGCAGAAGGGGCACTGCCTAGCTCCCGACGCGATCGCACGCTGCGCGATTGCCGTCTTGTTGGGGTTATTCGTGGCGAAGAGAAAGGCCAAGACCGGTGTGAAGAAGAGGCCGAGAAAGAAAAAGCCGAATGCGTTGCGCCCGCGCTGATCGGCGTAAAAGGCGACAGCGAGAGACAGGAGGAGGTACCAGAACAGGAGCCACCAGAACAGAAACGAGAACGACACGGCACATGCTCCCTCCGATGGAGTCCGGCGGTCAAGAACTTTCTGGCATCGCCCAGCGTCGCAGCACCGCGGGCGTCAGCTTCCCAGCACGGCGTTAGCATCGCTAGCGGCTCATCGGCTCTCGGGATCCCGTGAGTGTAGACGTCTGCAACGACCCGCCGCCCGCCGACGGCAGGTCGGACACGATCACCTGCGGTTCTCTCGCAGCTTCCTCCTCGGGCACGCACGCTCGGACGCGCATCAGGTATCCCGCTCACAGGTCCACGTGCCGTAGCGATCAACCGGAACCGCGTGGGGCCCGAGAGATGGCGATTCAGCGTTTGCTTTCGCGCCCATCAGGAAGGAGGCCGCGATCAAGCCCAGCAGGATTGCCGCGGCAAGAGCCAGGATCGCCCGGGCTCCTGCCGACAGCGGCCTGGGCATGATGGGCGCGCCGCACGCATGGCATTTCGACGTGGTCGAAGAAACCATCTGCCCACACTTCCTGCAGGACGTGATCGGCATGCGCGTTTCTTCCTGCGGCGCCCTTTCTCTTCAAGCTTTACACGACTTCGCTCTCAGGAAGGCACAGCCCCGCCAGGGCGTGATCGCATGACGTAGAGCCTCGGTCGCACTCCCACCAGCCCGTAGCGTCGACCTGGTGCGCGTTCTCGGGCCCGGCCCCGCGTGAGAGACGCCGGCGAGCGCGAGAAGCAGGAGCGCTGTCGCGCCAGGGTTCATCGGATCTCCTCCGGAGTGACATCCGTGCTCTTCTCGATCAGCTCGTCGAGATCCCGAACGTCGAATTGAACCCGCCGGTCGATCCGCACGACCGGGAGCTTGCCGCGGTAGCCCATCTCGCGGACGGGCCCAGCAGCTCCGGTCACAGGACACTCGGCGCCAAAAAAAAGCCTCGAGACGGCAGCAGCCGCGGGGCACGAAGGCCTCGGGCTGCTGCCGTTGAAAGGTGACAGAAGGGCGGACGGTGACGCGGGTTGGTGAGGTGTAAAAAGAGCGTGGCGCGGTCAAGCCGGCAGCGCGATCTCACGGGACCGATCGAGCCTGCTGATCGCCTTGCTTCGTCGCCGGTCTGACACGCGAGCGTAGACGAGGCTCGACTCGATGTTTCGATGGCCGAGATGATCTTGTACGAAGTCGATCGACTCGCCTGCGTCGAGAAGATGCGTCGCCATGGAATGCCGCATCGTGTGTACGTGCCTCCGGTTGGGAGGGAGATCCGCGAGTGTGGCATAGCGGCTGAAGAGCGCCTGTACCCAGCGCTTCGAGAGCCTTCCCTGTCTGCCGACGAACAGAGCCGCGTTGTCGTCGCTTCGGGTCCGGAGGTAGCGCTTGAGAATCGGCACGAGCGTCCGGAAGAGCGGCTTCTCTCCCGAGTAACCGTTCTTCACCCGCCAGATCCGGATGGTGCGCCGCTCGAGGTCGACGTCCTCTCGCTGCAGTAGGCAAGCCTCGGAGACTCTGAGCCCGTAGAGGTAGATCGTCGTGAAGAGCGCTTTGTCCCGAGGGCTCGTGATGGCCGAGAAGAACGCCCGGACCTGATCCTGGCGGAGGTAACTCGGAAGGGTCCACTTGACGATCACGTGCCACCTCCTTTCCCAGTCAGGAGGCGGCGAGTCTGCTGCGCAATGCGCGGCGCCCGAGCATTGTTCGGCGCACACTCGATCGTCGGAAGCCTCGGTGGTACGCCGACGAGATCCATGACCTCCGCGGCGTCGTCGATCGGCTCAGTCCGAGGAGCGGCAACGGCGTAACGCGGCGGCAGCGGCTGAAGCTCGAAGTCCGCGAGCTCGAACTCGAGGCCGAGACACGCGGGAAGGATCTCTCCACCCGATCCCCTGACTTCGATACGCTGGCAGCTGTAAGCCGGGAACCAGATCCCCGCCGCCGCCAGCCCGGTGAGCCTCGCCATCAGGATCCGATAGATCTCTTCGGTGGCGGCTCGAAGGACGAGGTCGCCTTCTCCGAACCGCGGCGTCGAGACGGGCTCACGTCCGGCGTAGTGACGGAGCCAACGGACCCACTCGACGCAGTCAGCGCAGATCGGCCCGCCGGGACCAAAGAGAAGCCGCGGACACCCGTGCTCATCGAACTGGACTTCACCGTGCGCTTCCCTGCCGTCCAGCGCTTCGTGGCAGAGCTGGCATCCGTCGCTCCCGGTCCGGATTCTCGTTTCGACTTCGAGTTCGTCCACGATGCGGCCGCTGCCATCGTCGATCCAGATGACGGCTCGGCCGGCGCTGCGCTGATAGAACTCAGGAACGGTGTCTTGATGCCCGTCGTCGTATCGCTTCACGGGATGTCTCCTTCTCGAGGCGGAGCGGCATGACGATCGCGAGATAAGGCTGGAAACGATCATCGGAAAACGCGGAATATCGATCATGACGAGCGCGGGAAAGCGCGGGATCCTGGCACAGCCTTGCACGCGAAGCGCTCCGTCGCAGGTAAGTGATTGACGCTGCGGGCGAAGCGAGAGCTCCGGCCGAAATGCTGGCCGATAGGTCGGCGGCGACACTCCGGAGGTCTCGCTTCGCCCGCAGCTTAACGCGCAGCGTTGCTTGTCGCGGACTTACACTCCGCAGCAGCAGTCGCGTTCCGCGCGATCGAAACGCCGCGCATTCCCGTGATCGTCTCCAGACCACGCTCTCACTGCTGACACTGTCGCCGGCACGCGCGCTCTTGGGCGCGATGACGTGTTGACGATCGAGGGCACTATCCGCAACGTGGGAAGATTCTTCGCTCCCATCCGCGGTGAGGAGGTCGAAAGCCGGAGGTATTACCGTCCCGGGACGCTAGAATTTTGTTAGGAGTAACCGACCGTCCTTTCTCCTAGGTGTTGCGCCACGCCCTTGCGCAGGCGCTCCGCTGGGGCCTCGTCGCTCGGAATGCCGCGAGCCTTGTCGAAGCACCGCGGATTCAGAGGCCGGAAATAACTCCGCTCGATCCAGAGCAGGCCGCCGTCTTCTTGAAGGCGGCTGAGGGCGATCGGCTGGAAGCCCTCTATTCAGTCGCGCTCGCCGTTGGGCTCCGCCAAGGCGAGGCCCTCGGGCTCCGATGGCAGGACGTAGACCTCGAGAAGGGCGAGCTCCGGGTCCGCGTCGCGCTCCAGGTGAACGCCTTCATCATTTGCGACTGGACACCTCGCACGCCGTCTTGACCAACGCACCCAGCCGTGGTCGAAGGCCGGCGAAAGACTCGCGACTCCTTCGAAGGGGGGACGTTGAGCGGCTCGAAGATTCTACGCGAGTGGATAGGCGGGCGGCTGCCGATGCCGGGATATGTGATGGAGGCGGAGCCGTATCGCCCGGACGTGATTCTGTGGCTGGAGAATCTCGATGGACTGGTCGTCTGGAGCGAGGTCGTCGATCCGAGGCAACCCGTGTCCTTCGCTGCCTCGCTGCGTTCGGCAACGGCAAGGCCGCTCGCAGGCTCTCCTCGGCGCCCTGACCGCGTCCGTGTCGCCGACCCCGCACTCGCGGACGAGCTCCGCGCGGCACACCTAGGCGTTGAGATCGCAGTTGCCCCGACACCCGAGCTCGACGCCGTCCTCGCTTCCCTTGCACGCGCTACGGCCGGCGACGACGACGAGAGCTACCTCGAGGGCGGCAAGATCTCAGTGGAGGCGGTCTCAAGTTTGTTTCGCGCCGCAGAGTTTCTCTGGAGCATCGCGCCGTGGAAGGTGGCGGACGACGGTCAGGTGCTCCGCGTTGATGTGCCAGCGCTCGATGTGGACGGGGCTTGCCTGTCGGTCATCGGGGCGCTCGGGCAGAGCCTTGGATTCCTGCTATTTCCATCGCTCGAAGCCTACGAGGTGTTCGGCGAAACCGCGGAGCGAAACCCAACTGGTCCCGTCGACCTCGGCACGGCCGTTCTTTCGCTGAACTTCGAGCGTGGTGCAGATCTTCCATCCTCGCTTCGCCGCGAGATCGCACAACACGGCTGGCCCGTCGTAAGCCCGGAGGCCTACCCGGTCCTCCAACACCGCGACCGCGACGGCCTACTTCGTCCGCTTTGCGAGCGTGACGTTCTCGTCGCGGCGGCTGTCGCCACCTCCCTCGCCTCATTCTTCGTCAAGCACGGGAACGTCTTGCGGCAGAAGGAGTTTGAGCCGATCTGCGAGTCGTGGTGCGACGCGAACGATCTCGAGGTGCGTTTCACGGCGCCCTATGAGGCGTACTCGATGTTCGAAATCGATGAGCTACCGGGACACCGTCCCGAGAGGTCGGCACAGAAGGTCGGGCGCAACGCGCCCTGCCCCTGCGGCAGCGGTAAGAAGTACAAGAAGTGCTGTCTATCAAAGAATGAATCGCGATCCTCAGGCCGAACGAACGTCCACGAGCTAGACGAGCGACTCGTCATCGAAATGAGTCGCTACGCCAGGCGCCGCTTCGGCGAGGCCTGGCTCCGTGCGGGCAAGGACTTTGCCGATCCGAAGACCGCCCTTCAGCTGTCCGTTCCTTGGTCCGTCTACGGTTTCCACGTCGAGGGCCGCAGCATCGTTGAGTGGTTTCTGCAGAGCGCCGGCCGGCAGCTTCACCCTGATGAACGAGGCTGGCTCGGGGCACAGCACCGCGCGTGGATAGGCGTTTGGGAGGTAACCGCGGTTGACCCAGGGCGGAGCGTTACGGTTAGGGACCTCCTGAGCGCCGAGAACCGCCAGGTCGTCGAGGTGAGCGGGTCAAAGACATTGGTCCTGCGGGATACCCTTCTCGGACGCGTCGTGGAGTACGAAGGAATTACCGTCTTCTGCGGCATCCATCCGCGCCCGCTGCCGCCGCTGGAAGCGGCGGCGGTGGTACGCAAGGCTCGCTCGCGGCTTCGGTGCAAGACTGACGTCCCTGTCGAGCGCCTGCGTGAGGAAGGATTTGGCCGTTACTTGATTTCCCGCTGGGAGCGAGCAGTGGCGGACCTGGACCGGCGTCGGGAAGCTCCAGCGGAGCTCCACAACACCGACGGCGATCCTCTCCTCCTCACGACGGACCATTTCGCGTTCGAGCCGGAGCGGCGCGCCGACGTCCTCGCACGCCTTGCATCGCTCGCGAATGTCGACCTGCCCGACGAGGGCGAGGAAGAGCCTTGCTTCACGGTCCTCCGCCCCGGTAACCGCATGCACAAGAGCTGGGACAATACGGTGGTGGGCCGGATCCGCGTCTCGCAGGCGGGACTCAGGCTGGAGACAAACTCGATTGGTCGTGCCGACGATCTTCGTCGCCACATCGAGTCGGCCTGCGGCGACCTCCTCTGCCACCGTGCCCGCGAGCACTCGGATCCCGTAGCGCTGATGAAAAAAGGAGGTGGCCGCACCTCTGCTCCCTCCCCCATCCCACCACCGGATGCCGGTCAACTGCTCCTCGAGTATAAAAAGCGTCACTACACCGATTGGGTCGATGCGCCGCTGCCGGCACTCAACGGCAAGAGTCCCCGCGAGGCCGCGCGCACGATAATCGGCCGCGGGCAAGTCGACGTGCTTCTAAAGGACATGGAAAACCACGAGGCCCGCCTCCCCGCTACTGAACGCTTCGACTTCTCGCTCATCCGGGCCGGGCTCGGTCTGCCGTAGAGGCTTCGCCTCCGCATCTTCGAGCAGTTTGGAGACGACCGTCGAGAAGCGCGACGTTTCGATCGGTTTTTCGCGATCACCGCAAGCGACCGTGACCCTGGAAGCTTCCCGTATTCCGCGGCACGACATTGCGACCTACCAAACATCCCGCCCGCCGCGCGGCGCAAGCCGCACGAGTCGCGAATCCATCACCCGCACACGAAAATCTGGTGGCTGTCAGTTTGGCTGTCAAACATTCGCGGTCGCAAGTTTACGAACAATGATCGCAAGAGAAATGCCAATTAAAAATAAGATCTTAATGAAAGCCACGCGCCGGAATCGAACCGGCGACCTGCTGCCTAGAAAATGACGGCTCGATCAGGCGGCCGGAGCCAAGGGCTCGATAGTCACCTTGTGACCGAGGCGCTCGAGAGTACGGACACAACGGCGGATGGAGCGCTCGGCCTGGCGTCGATCGAAGTAAGCAGGGCCAAGCTCCTGGTAGGTAGTGGCTCGAGTAATGAGGGTGTGAGAAATGACCAGGATTTCGTGTCCGACAGCCACCACCGCCCGTTGGTAGCCGCGGTGGCGCATGATGCGGCGGTGGCGCGCGCTGAGCGCGGTATCGATAGTGCGAGCGGCGGCTTGACCCGACTCGATCAGCGCCATCCGCAGCCACTTGTTGCCCTTGCGAGTGCTGGCACTCTTTCTCTTTCCGGCGCTCTCGTTGTTGCCCGGACACATCCCGGCCCAGCTCGCCAGATGTGCCGCCGTGGGGAAGCGGCTCATGTCGACCCCGATCTCGGCGACGATCACTTCGGCCGTTCGTTGCTGAACGCCCGGAATGGTCTTCAGGCGCTCAACAACCTCTGCGAAAGGGCGCAGTAGCTCCTCGATTGCTGGCCACATTCTTCGATCGCCTCGTCGAGATAGTCCAGGCGAGCAAGGATCCGCCCTACCAGAAAGCGGTGATGGGTTGCGAAGCGGCCCTCCAGGGCACGCCGTAGCTCGGGGATCTTCTTGCGCAGCTTTCCGCGAGAGAGCTCGGCGAGCACTTTCGGGTCCGTCGTCCCCCGCAGCAACGCCTCCAGCATTGCTCGCCCCGAGACGCCCAGCACATCGCTGGGTCCCGCACGTCGGTCTTGCGCCCCGGCACGTTCTTCATGTGTTGCGCATTGACCAGCAGCACCGTTCAGGGATCCTCTTGAAGGAGCTGCGCGATCTGAAGCCCGCGACATGATCGACATCCAGTCCTTCATCTGGGTGACGGCGGAGGACTGAACGCGGCTCGGGAGGGTTGCTCGGTTCGCATAATGCGCACAGCCGAGCGATGTGAGGTCATGGAACGTTGCGTCGCAAGCCCCCACGATCTATATTGATCGTCGGTGGCGAAGAGAAGAACGAAGCCAGCCAAGCGGCCGATGGTACTGCGTGGAGGACGCAAGCGGGTCCTTGTGGTCCTCTTCGTACCGAGTGTCGAGCGGGACGGAGCCACGCCGATCGATCAGGGGCACTGGGTCGATCGTGCTCTGGAGATGTTCGGGCGTGTCTTCGGGGGAGCGACGGCTTACCCGAAGGCGAAGGGCATTTGGCGAGATGACGACCGCGGTGGCGCTCTCCTCAAGGACGAGCCGGTCGTGGTGCATTGATATACCACGCCCATCGATATCGAGAACGCGAAGAACTTGGCCGAGCTCGGGGCCTTCTGCAGAAGCATGGGACGCGAGGGTCGGCAGGGAGAGGTCGGGCTGGTGGTCGGCGACGAGTATTTTGCCATCCGGGATTTCGTCGAGGGGTAGAAAATGAAGACACAGCTCAACATGGACAAGATCGCGAGGAGGCTTGGCGCCGAGCGCAGGGGGAAAGTATCCGCGAAGGGTGGCTACTTTGCCGCGATGCAATTGCTCGCCGACGTCGAAGCCAGATTCCGCGTTCCCTCTGGGGGCGGACGACCTACCGATCCACGCTGGACGGAGCGGCGACTCGTCCCGCTCGCCCCTCGGACCCTCGGGCGGCTGGAAAGGATCACCGCCAAGGTTCGCGAGCACGGAGGTCCCAAGGTCGAACCGATGCAGCTTGCCGCACTGCTGCTGGAGAGGACGACCGAGCAGCTCAGCGAGGACGAAGCCGAAGAGCTCCTGCGCATAGGTCAAGCAGGCAGCTGAGCGAGCACCGCCTCGCCGGGCCGGAAGCAGCGGTGCGACCAGGGTTTCCAAACCCGCCCCGGGCATGGTGTCCTGGCTCGGAAGAGAAGTCGTAGAACCCCATGCCGAGCTCGTGGAGGCGACCCATCGTCTGGGAATGAGATAGCATCGCCTCTACTTGCGCGTGCCACTGCCGGCACGCACAGCCTGCAGCAACTTTCTTCCACGAATCCGATCGACCCAACGGGTAGCGGCCTGCCCACGATTGACGGTCTCCAGCAGAACTTTCCCGTCGCTCGCTACGTCGACCGTAGTCTTCAAGCACCGACCGCGAACGTAGTCCGCGTAGAACTGCAGTTCTCCTCGACGAAATTCGAGGTGTCTGAGCATGTCCGCCGCACTCCATTGATCAGCAGCTTCGAACCATTGACCAGAGACGCCACGAGGGCGGGCGTCGTGAAACGAGAGCATGCCGAGCGTGTAGATCAACGATAGAGCACCGCTCTCGATCAACTCTTCGTCCGCCTGAATTCGGATTCGTACGTGCCAATTTTGATCGCCGAAAGTGGGCTCAGCGATCCTCTCGAGGACTTGGAGATCGAGAAGGGTCGCCCGTTGAATGAGCTCGTACTCGATGGGTACGTCCATGGGAAAAGTCGCATCCTACCGCTTCTAAGGACAGCCAGCGAGAGATCGCGCGAGTCACCGACGGTCGCACTATCGCCCTCGAAGTGGATGACGTCGCTACCCAGACCTGGTAGCGCCGCCGCTGCTGCGATCGGTGGTCGGCGTAGCCGTCGGAGACTATGCTCCGGAATGGTCGCGGAACCTGCCGAGGTGCAGCGTAGCCGTCGGATCCTCAACGGCGACCGTCAGCGCGCCGCGTGGAGTTCCCGAACAGACGCGACAGCGCGTCGAGTCGAGACGCCCATGCTGGCCACATTCCTCACAGAGGACGTGCACCCGCTCATCGCAGAGGTAGAGACGCATTGTCTCGAGACCGCAGCCGGCGCACCGCGGCCCCTCGAACACGCGGTCGGCTGCACGCGCACGAACGGCCACGCGGCCATCGCGCGTTCGGCGCCGGAGGGGAATGTCGAAACGCGAAACCTCCGTCTCGATGAGAAGCCCGGCGACCAGAGAGGCCGAGACACGGGCGCGTGTCCGCTCCCGGACTTGTGCCCGCCGCTCACGAAGCTCGGCCTCCAGGCCTCGGCGCTTCACCAGGCGCCGCGCACGCTCCTCTTCCGATCGGGCGCGCTCGACGGCGGCGGCCATGTCGCGATCGAGGCTCGCGAAGTACTCCGCCATGCGCTCGAGGTCCCGCGCCGCGCGCCGTCGGAGCGTCTCGAGCGGGCCAGCGAGGAGCGTCGGTCCCGCGTCTCGAATCCACGCCCGGAGAGCGGCGACCGCTCCGCGGCGCTCGTCCTCGTCGAGGGGCGACGCGTCGACGGGATAAGCCCCCGCGAGACGGAGGGTGGGGACTCGCGCGCCGTCCGCCAGCCGAATCGTCACCCTTTCGAGCGTGCTCCGGACCTCTTCGCCGTGTAACGCGACATGAACGTCGCAAGCCAGATAGCGCGCGGGCTCGCGCACCTCCTCGGGATCGCCGGTACGCACGGCGTTCAGGAGCACGGGCAAGTCGGCGGGAAGAGCACGCGGCAGCTCGGCGGGGAGCGCGGCGGCCGCAACTCGAGGTGACGCGAGGCGCTCGCGAACCATGCGCTCGACCAACGGCGACCCGAAACGGCCGTCGAGCTCGCGTTCGTCGCGCTCGCCGCGGAGCCGGATGTGCGCTTCCTCGGGGAGTCCGAGTGTCCGCGCCGCGTCCGCCGGGAGAAGCGCGTCGAGCGCGCCCTCTGTCGCCTCCACCACGCCACCTGCGGCGACGATCGTCCGCTCCAGGAACTCCCGAACGAGCTCCATCAGACCCCCAATTCGTTGCGGAAAAAACCCTCGTCGAAGCTCTTGACTCCCTGGTATCGCTTGCGCGCGGCTGCGAGGGCGTCGCCGATCCGCTGGAAGGTCCGCTCGCGCTGTCCTTCTGCGGGATCGGCGAAGGCGTCGAAGACGAGGTCGTGGAACTCGCACTCCTCTTCGAGGTAACCGAGGATCATCTCCACCTCGCCGACGACGAGCTCGAACAGGTTGATCCGTTGATCGAGGATCTCGAGGATCCGCTCCTCGATCGATCCGGCGAGGCAAAGGTTCACCACGTCGACAGGATGCTCCTGCCCGATGCGATGGACGCGCCCGATTCGCTGCTCAATGCGCATCGGATTCCAGGGGAGGTCGAAGTTGACGACGCGGCGGCAGAACTGGAGGTTCAGTCCCTCGCTGCCGACGTCGGTGGAAAGAAGGACGGACCCTTGCTCCCGGGCGCGCTCGACAGCTTCGCGGCGACTCCGCTGGGGGACCTCTCCGTCCATGCGCTCGGAGTCCACGCCCGCCTCGGCAAGCGTCGCGGCGAGGAAGTCGAGCGTCGCGCGAAAGCGGGTAAAGACCACGGTCGGCGCGCGCTCGCGGAGGATCTGGAGGAGCGCCCTGCCCTTCCCGCTGGGGAGCCCGCTAGCGAGGCAGTCGATCGCCGGGGCCAGCCGCTCGAGCATCTCCCGGGGTCGGTCGTCCGAGGCGCGGAGCCTCTCGAGGGTTGCACGCACGGCATCGGGGCTGCTCCCCGCTTCCTGAAGAAGCACGGAGAGGAGGAGTCGCGTCCGCCCGCCGGGCCCGAGGGCGCGCAGCGCCGAGACCAGATGCCGATACAGCTCGCCCTCGCCGACGTCCGGCGTGACGAGCAGCGTCCGGGCAAAGCGGGGTGGTAGACGGACGCCCGAGAGAGCACGGGTGTTGCGGATCATGATCTCGCCGAGGAGCGCTCGGACGTCACGGCGCGCAGCCTCGCTCGCCCCTCCGGTCCGGTCGTCGTAGCGGCCGAGGAACTCGCGGCGGCCGCCGAGGTGTCCGGGGCGGATGAGACTCACCAGGTTGTAGAGCTCTTCAAGACGGTTCTCGACCGGGGTCGCCGTCAGGAGCAGGAGGAAACGCGAGGTCAACCGCGACACCAGAGCATACGCCTCTGTGCGTGCGTTCTTCAGCACGTGGGCTTCATCCACGATCACCAGGTCCCACGAGCGCCCGGTGACGGACTCGCGGTGTCTCGGGCTCCGCGCCGCGGCGAGCGACGCCAGCGCCACCCCCGAAGAGCCCCAGAAGCGGTCTGGATCGGCGCGGAACGCGGCATCTTCGGTCGTCCGAGTCTCGATGGCGAATTTGGCCGCGAGCTCCTCCCGCCACTGTCCGACGAGCGAAGGCGGAACCAGGATCAGGGCGCTCTCGACCCGGCCGCGGAGGAGATACTCCTTCAGGACGATCCCCGCTTCGATCGTCTTGCCGAGGCCCACCTCGTCGGCGAGGAGCGCACGCCCGAGAAGCCCGGCGAGAACGCGCCGCGCCGTCTCTTCCTGGTGGGAGAGCCGCAGAAGGTCACGCGCCTGGTCGAGGGCGAGGAGCCTGTCATAGGATTCGGCATCGCGGATCCGCGCGGCGAGGCCGGCGAGCTCGACGTCCTCGAGCGACGCAAACCCGCCCGCGCCTCCGTCCGACCCTACCCACGTGCCGAGTGCTTCGAGCCCATCGATGGCTTGCGGGATCTCGACCGGCACCTCGAGAGGCGGGATCGCCTCGGGAACTTTGGCCGTCTCTTCCTCGCGAAGGATTTGGGCGCTCCCGTGGACCACGCCAGACACGGAGGTCTCATCCCTGTGCCGCTCCTCCCGAGCCTGCACCTCCGCCGCATCCGGATCGGCTCCCTTCCCGAGCTCGATCGCGAGCGTGAATTGCTCCCCGGCGCCGCCGCGAGAGCCCGCCATGGCCTCCACCATCTCCAGCATGTAGAGCCATCGCTTCCGATTTTTCATCCGCCGCGGCAGCAACGCGCGCCCGCGGCTCGCAAGATTCCGCGCCTGATCGGGATCCCCGGTCTGTAGAGCGAGGTACGAGCGGCGGATGAGCAGCGTGGCATCGGGAACGACGATCTCGGACAGGTGCTCGAGTGCGCGGCGTTCCTCACGGAGGTCGTTCGCCGCTCGCGCAGCATCGGCGTAGAGGCAAGCGACCTCGATGTCGCGGGGGCGTAGCGCGGCTGCTCTCCGCGCGCGAGAGAGCGCTTTGGCCGTATCACCGCCCTGGAGATCGGTGTCAGCATCGATCGCCGCGCCGACGCCGCGCAGGAGATGTGACTCCCGTCGGGCCTCGGCGACCGCCTGCAGGTGCTTGTTCTTTCGCTTGCGAGCCCGCTCGAGACGGCGCCGCTCGCGCTTCGATTGGTTCATGCCCGCCCTCTGGCGCGGAAAACTTACTCCCGGCGCCGGGCTTTTCAACGGCGCGCGGCGGCGGATGCTGACGCATACGCCAGTCGGCGCGACGAGATACAGTCGAGCGCGGCGAGCATCGCTCCACGGTTGGACCGTGCCCGAGGATGATCGCAGCTCGAAAGGAAGAGAGGCCGAACTCTGTGCAGATCGAAGGTTGTACTTTTAATCTGCGGGCCACGACAATCCGGCAAGACCACGCTTCTCCGCCACGAGTTCGGCAAGAGTCATCGTTTCGTCTCGCTCGAGCGGCCTGATATTCGCGCTCGCGCCCTCGAGGATCCCGTTGGGTTTCTCGCGGACCATCCCCCTCCGGTCATCCTCGACGAGATTCAGTACGCGCCGCAGCTGCTTCACTTCGTGAAAGAGAGGATCGATTCCGATCGGCGGCCCGGGCGCTGGCTCCTCACCGGATCTCAGAGCTTCCCGTTGATGCAGGGGGTCAGCCAGACCTTGGCGGGCCGCATCGCTCGCTCTGGTTCGCCGGCTACGTCCAGACCTACCTCGAACGCGACGTCCGAGACCTCTTGCGAGTCGGCGATCTCGCCGCCTTCAACCGGTTCGTCGCCCTGGTCGCCGCCCGGACCGGCTCGATCCTCAATCTGAGCGAGCTCGGCCGTGACGCCGGGGTGAGCGCGCCTACGGTGCGACAATGGCTCTCGGTTCTCGAGGCGAGCGAGCTCGTGTACTTGCTCAAGCCCTACTTCAAGAATTTCGGGAAGCGGATCGTCAAAAGCCCGAAGCTCTATTCCTCGACCCCGGGATCGTCACATCCCTGCTCGGGTTCCACACCTCGGAGGCGATCCTGCGTGGGCCAAGCATCGGAGCGCTGCTCGAGACCGCAGTCGTATCCGAGTGGCCGAAGGCGCTTCGCCATCGCGGCGAAAGATCCGACCTCTATTACTGGAAGTCCAGCTGCGGTGAGGAGGTGGACTTGGTCTTCGAACGGAACGGCCGCCTACACGGCATCGGGGTGAAAGCGACCGCGACTCCCGTGCCCAGGCATGGTGCGGCGCTCGAGCATTGGCTCGCGCTGGCCGGCCGGAACGCTCGAGCAGTGCTTGCCTGCAGAAACCAATGAGCCGGCGCTGCTCACGCGCGGGACCTTGGCATCTCGGCTGGTGCGGGAGGTGAGAACTTTGTTCTCACATGCAGAAGGTCCCTGGTTCGCGACCATTTCATCCCGGAAACTCGCCAGAGAGTCGGCGGCACGGAGGCTACCTCCCCGAACAGCGCCGACGGAGGCGGCCGCGACGGCGGCTCGTAGACGATCACCGCGGCCGGATTTCCCGCGGCGTCGAGGATGACGGTCCACGGCTGCGAGGTCTGGATGTACGGCGGCATGGCCGGCGCCTGAGCCTGGCGCGAGGTTGGTGGCTGCGGCGACGAGCTCGTCCCCGGAGCGCCGCGGTCGCACTCAGGCTCAGCCGCGAACGAGACGCCAGCAAGCGAGAGCGCCTTGTAAACGGCAGCGGAGGACATCGACATCAATGGCGCTTGCTCGCCGGCTTCTGAGGAATCACGAGGATGCAAGCGGCCATGAAGACCAGCAGAACGGCCGATGCCCAGTAGCGACTCAGCGCGAGCCCGCCCGCATCGACCGGCTTGTCTAGGAAGTCGCCGACCACAGCGCCGAGCGGCCGAGTGAGGATGAACGCCGTCCAGAACAACGCGGTGCGCGAGAGATTCGTCCAGTAGTACGCTGCGACGACCAGCGCCAGCAGCGCGCCGAACACCGCCGCGGCGGCGGCATAGCCGAGCCCCGCGTCATCGGCCGTCCAGTCCCCCAGCGCGGTGCCGAGGGTCTGGGAGAACATGATCGTCACCCAGTAGAACATCTCGGCGCTGGGCGAGCTCACGGTATCCACCGACACGGAGCCGAGTGTGCGATACCACAGGGCGAGCGACGCGATCAGCAACCCGAACAACAGCGCCGTCCCGCCGGCGTAGCCGATGCCCAGCGAGCGGTCGGCGAAGTCGGCGAGCGTAGTGCCGACGGTCGTCGTGGCGACGATCGTCGTCCAGTACAGAAAGGGATGGAAGCGTTTCGCGGCGATCTGCGCGCCGACGGCGAGCAGGAAGACCACTGCGAAGATGCCCGTCGCGGCGAGATAGCCGAGCTTCATCGACATCGATACCGCGTCGCCGCCGGTCTCCCCCAAAGTCGTGGCGGCGATCTTGACGATCCAGAAGATTGCAGTGACCTCGGGAACCTTGCTCGGCGAAGTATTCACATCGTCTCGATCAGGCGCGGCTATGGCGAATGTCTTCGACCCCATCATCGCGACTAGACTCTCGTTGGGCGTCAGCTCGCCCACGCCTCCCAGCTCGGCATGAACCCGAGCGCCTCGCGGTAAAGCTTCTCCCGTCGGACAATCGCGACATAAGGGGATTCCCCTATTGGGGAAAACTCCGACCGTGAACTATGAGGTCCCGGATGATGGAACGCGTGAAGGCGTTTGCGGCAAGATCCCCTCGGCGCGTCGAGTGAATCAATCTTCCACGAAAGGGAACGGCGCCGCGGCCCAATCGCGATTGAATCGCTTTCGCAATCGCCTGGTGGCGATGTGCGTCGTCGAGACGACCGCAGCGGCACATAGCGGGATAAGCTCATGGAAGACCGAGCCCTGTCGGCTCCTTTTGCGCATACTTGCCAAGCCCGCTTTGCAAGCGGGAGCTCAGCGCGGGTAATCAGCACGCGCGGGACCCCCAGCTCGGCGCGAAGCCGAGCACCTTCTCGTGGAAGTCGCACCACCGTCGACCAGCCGCGTTCGTTCATCGCGACTTCCTTGCGCGAGTCTGTTCAAGAACCAAACAGCCCCCTGTGTCCACTAACGGAAATTTTGCTCCGGTCTCCTGTAGGAGGTACTAGTCTGCGACTTACATTCATCATCCTGGGCGCGTTGCTTTCGACTCTCTATGTCGTCGGGTTTGTGCTCATCGGATGGCTCTGGAAGGTTTCCTCGGTCAAGCGTGTACCAAGTGAAGCGCCAGCCGCCGATCCGGCGCCGAGCAACTGAGACCCGGGCCGCCTAGCCGAACCCGTCGTGCGGGATGGCGTCGATTTCCTGTTCGGGCTGCGGCAACGAGGTGAGCGAACTCGCACCGGTCTGCTCGCGATGTCTAAAGCCGATCACTTCGACTCGAGCCGAGCCTAGGCCACCAGCAGCACGTGCACCTGGCATACGGGATGGGTCCCTCCTCGTCCTAAACCTCATCATCCTGTTCGGATTCCTCTTCGTCGTCGCGGTTCTGACGTCCTGAGTTTTACGGGGTTCTTCGGCGATTCTTTCCCCCGCTTGGCTTCTCGTGAGCCCCCCCACAGGGGACGATCTCCACGTAGGGGAAACCTCTGATTGAAGTTCGACGACGCAAATCGCCAAGGTCGGCAACACGCCTGAGAGCACGATGATGTGGAAGCGGCCCGCGAACGTCTGTTCGCAGAAGGGAACGCAGTGATGAACAAAGGTTTGCGTTTCTGGGTCGGGATGACCGCGTGGATAGCTTCTCCGCTACTAATGCTGGTCGTCTGGGCAATCTTCTGACTCGGTCCACCAGCCATCGGATCAATCTCATCGCACGACAGCGGTTCGGCCATGAAACTCCATCGCACAAAGGTTCCCGGCACGCTCTCCAGACAACTGGAGCCTTGCTCGTTCTGGCCGCGCTCGCCGTCTTTTTCGCAGGTCCTTTGCACAGCGGCATCGTAGCGGCACCTCTCCTGATTGCGGGATTGCTTCTCGCATGGCTTCAGTCCTGAAGCGCCGAAGGGTGTGCGGAGGATCGTCGCTTGCTGGAACGTGCCGTCGAACATCATCACGGGCGAAGCTCACTTCTTCCTCGCCGGCTTCTCCTTCTTCCCGGTCTTCTTCTCGTCCCTGATCGTCTTTCTTGCGGCTCTCGAAGCCCCTGCTCATATGCTCGTCCTCCTCTTCGATTGCCGGTCGTCGCGGAGCCCTGTCTTCTTCTTCGCCATGGGTTCACTTGCCGGTCGAGCTTCACTGTCGCCCACCGTGACGGTCTCGGTTCCCATGCCATCTAGCGTCCCCTCGCCGTCGTAGTTCCTCTCCTCCACCGGAGGCGCCGCCGCCTTCGTTTGCGCGCTCATGATCGCCTCCGCGGCCCGTAGATCTCGAGAATCTCGGCATGGCTGTGGAGAAGTGGTCGGGCAAGGGCCGTGGGAGCCGCCGTTTAAAGCCGCTGAAGCCTGCCAAGCGAAAAACCCGACCGGCCTAGCCGGGCGGTCTACGCTACCTTAGGAATATCGGAGTCGGGAATCTTGTCGTTCGCCCCGCATCTCGGGCACGATATCGCGATTTGCCTGATCCCGAGTTTGAACGAGCCGCGCCCGAGCTTGGTCGATTCCCAGATCTCACCGCAGTCACACTGCGCGTCTATAGAGACAATCCCAAACGTGCTCGCCGGCTCGGTAGTCCGGCCGAGAGGCACCTCGCGGCTCGGAACCGTCTGGCGTTCGACGTGCAGAATCTTGATCGTCATAGTCAGCCATCCTAACACCCTTTCCGATCCATCGCTGAACGCGGAACCCCACCAGAAGCCCGTGATCGAATAGCTGAACGCCCCACTCTTCCAGGCGAGACCGCCGCCGCGACGGGGAACAGCGCGCTCAGAGAGAACGACGCTGAGCACCGCGTTTGCGTGCGGACGACGAATGCCCCTACAACGGCTACGACTAGCAAACTGCGGTAGGAGGATTCAGCCGTGTCGGAAACAACGGGACGAACCTTCACCATCGAGGAGGCGCTCGAGATTCTGCGCGAAGCGTTCTCCCCGCTTGACTGCGTCGCTCAATCCAAAGGCCTCGGTCGCGAGATTGCCTTCGAAGTTTCCGACGGCGCCAGGACTCTCTGGAAGCAGCAGGTGGCGCTGCAGCTCGCGTCGAAGGACTACAACCTGCGCAGGCTGATCATGGACGCCCGCAATTCGATTAAGGGCGCGGGTGTGAAGCTCGACCCGTGGGAGATGCCGTAGTTGACGTAGGGATGCCCCGGGTGTGGATGGCCCTCAGAGCAGGCGATCGTAGTCGCCGTGGCTGCCGATTCCAGAACCAGACGATCGTGTCACGCTTCAACACGCCGAGTGCTCTCACAGGAGGTCCCTGGTTCGAGTCCAGGTGCGACCATTTCATCCCGGAATCTAGCGCGGCAAAGCCGAGACGTGCCTAGCCGATGCCGTCGTCAGGCGGCGCGCAAGGTAGAAAAGATTGCCTTGCGCGTGTGTTCCGTGTCCCATCCGAGCCAGGCGCAACAATCATCGAACGTGACCACACCGACGTCACCGGCCTCTATCCAGTGACGTGCGGCCGCCACGTCGGACGCCTTCGTCTTAACCACTAAGCCTACACCACGCACGAGTCTAACCGCATCGAACACAACCTCGGCGTAGAGATTTAGTTCCGGACGTGCGGGAACGTTGCGGAAGAGCGGAAGGGGAATCAACGGCTCGAACAACTCACGCGGAGCATCGCACGTGCGCGGGGCGCGGGCAATGGCTATTGCCTAGCTAGCTGGTTCGTTGGGAAATCGTAGGGAGGAGACCTCCAAGGGATTTACCCTATTGCGACCGGCGTGCTTCGGCGCATCATTCGGCTTAGGGACGTTCGCTTATGAATCATGGAAATCGCCTGTCGCTTCTCGCAGCTTTACCCATCGCCTGTTCGCTTATCGCTGCGCCCGTGTCAGCCAGTGACGAGCAGGGCTCGCTCCACGACGCTCGCGACGCTCAGAACAGAGACGGTCGCGACCAACTGAACGCACAGCAGGCAGCCAGTCACTATCTACTTCACTCTGAGCAGGGCGATGACGGGGACGTCAGCAGAGGACTCGCCTCCTATAAGCGGCTGAGAGACGAGGAAGAGAAGCAGGCGCGCCTAGACATAGAACGTCAGGATTCTCGCGAAGCCGGCCGCTACTACTGGTGGTGGCCGTTTACGAGATGAGCAGGACCGCCTCGGTGCCATTCCCGTCGTCAAGCGCCTACACGGTAGAGAAGATTGCCGCACGAAACGGTCCAAGAATGCTTGGAAGCTTACTTGCTAGCCGACGATCGATAGCGGTCGCGATAGTCGTGCTCGCGACCTTCGCGGTTCTCGCGGTCAATTTCTTTCTCCAACCCAGGCCCCTGTCCGAATGGATACCCGCAGTCGTACTGGCAAGCTGCGCGGCTGTTCTACTGCTTCTGCTAAATCTGGCATGGGCTTCTAGCCTTCGTGCAGTCGTGCGTGGCGCCCGGGAGCGCCGCAATTGAACCCTCGGCACGCCGCCGCGCTCATCCTGCTCGGATGGTACTTGGTGGAACCCCCACCTTTCCAGAATGCTTGGTGGTCCCGGTATTGGCCGTGGAGCATACCGCACCAGTGGAATGTTGACGCTCCGCTGTCGCTCTGGACCACCCGCGACAAGTTCGCAACGCTCAAGGAATGCCAGGATGAGTTGGCTGCCACGAACAAGGCGAATGCAGAATACATAGCAAGTTCGATCCAGGCTTGGCAGTGCGTGGCGGGCGACGATCCCCGCCTCGGCTCAAAGTAGAGGACGAGAAGTAGACGAAGGGTGAGGTTGAGGTCGCGAGATGATGGAACGGTGCCTTGGCGGCTAGCGTCTCGCGCGCGGAAACCCTTCGCTCCTCACCGCCCCGGGCCTTCGCCAGCCGCACCTTGTCGAGTGCCGTCGCGAGCCATGCCTCGGCTCTCCTCAGAGACTCCGTGTCGTAGGTTCCGCGGGTCTCTCTCCGCCCGGCAGTCACTGCAAGCTCTTCGATCCCTCGAAAGCCTAGAAGAATCGCCTCGCGGATTTCCTCATTCATCGAAGCCGGCTTTCCGTCGGAGCCCCAGAAGTTCGAGTCCGCGGCGCACTTCGCAAAGCTCTAGCTCGATCTCCTGTCGCCGCCGATATGAGGCTTCACCGACGAGTTCAAATTGTTCAATCAACAGCTCCTCACGCTCAAGAAGGGTGTCCAGCGTTGTTGCATCTGACTGAGGCGAGAACAGCTTGCGCGTGCGGTTCACGGAGCTCGGAACCCTACCCGAGCCATGGGCGCGTACGGCTTCCCGTGCCCGCCTCTTCCTGACTTGAGCGGGTGGGGTGGCGGGGGGGCACGTGATGAGCGAATCGCGCTGTCATTCTGTCCCCCGTCCGGAGCGTCGCGGTCGGGTGCGTGGATTTGTGCTCTTAGTGCAGGTGATGCGTTCCGCACATTAGGGAAAACCCTCATGCGGTCGAAAATCTGCGGCGAGACACCTCACGTTCGGTCTCGTGGCCTTTGTGTTCGAGCCGCTTCTGATCGCGGTGCTAGCCGTCTCCCCCCGGAACGCTCCGGGTAGGGTGTTGTCCCTACTTGCGCGACGACGCTCAAGGGGTAGCGTCACTCGGAGCTGATTGACACGCCACCGGAGGTCCCAAAAATGAACTTCACACACCTGGTTGTCTTTCTCGTCATCGGAGCCGTCGTCGGCTTGATGGCCGAGCGGCTTACCGACAGGAAGCTGCCCTATGCGTGGGTAGGTGCCATTGCGGCAGGCTTGGTAGGGGCATGGCTGATGACGGACGCACTACGCATCGAGATCGCTCCGCAGTTATCGGTGACCGGCATACCCCTGCTCCCGGCGATCCTCGGAGCAGTGATCGTGGTTTCCCTGTTCAGCCTGGTTACCAGCGATCGTTTCGGCTACCACCGCGCCCGTATACACTGACATCTTCCAGCGGATCTGAGGGATGCCGACGAAGCGGCCGCGGGCCGGCGCCCCGGGCAAGGAAAAAGAGGTTCTTCCTGATGTCAGTGAAGGAAGGGTCGACAGTCGGAAGTCTGGATCGGGATTGGTCTGGCGGGAGAGGACAGGCGCGGGCGATGCGACGGTCGGCGGAGCGGCGGATGCGGCGGACGATTCGTTGCGGGCGATGAGCGATCCCGTGGCGAGACGCTGAAGTTCTCGGACGGGTGGATCGGATGTGCGCATGGACGGCCGCGAGCGAGAGGAGCCTGGAGGCCTGTACGTCCGAAGCGGCGGCGGCTCGAGGACAGCTGCTCAATCGCGAGCGGGATCGACGGCCTCGAGATGGACGACCTATGGGACGCCGACGAACTTCCGAAGCAACCGCTCGAGCGGATTCTCGAAGCCGAGGACAGGTCGTTCTTCGACAACGTTCGACATCGCCAACGCGACTGCTCGACGACATGCCGTCGATCGAGATCGGTCGAGCCGAGCTTCAAGCGAGAGCTGGCTGGTAGCTCGCCGACGACGAACGTCCCAGCGTCGATCGGGACGAAGCGCAGCAACGTAGACTCATCATCGCACGGATCCGACGCGAGAGTCCCAAGGCCGGGCGAGGCCTGGAAGAGGCTATCGGCACCGTGGTCACGGAGAATCGAAATGGGCTCGAGGTCGGCTCCCGACGGCGCGCGGTACCGCCGAGCGCGATGCGACCATCGATGCTCGGCTCTGGCGACCGACAGCGAACGGTCGCGCGTCGGCGCGGACACCACTTCCGACACTCGGGTACTTCGGGGCGAGCCGATCTCGCCAGGAACCGAGTCACGCCACAGGCGCAGATGCTACACGACGAGGCTCGAGCGCGATCATGCGCGACACTGCGGCACGGGATCACCAACGCCGCCAGCGAAGCGGCTGAACTCGAAGATTCAGTGGATCCGTTACACCGCTCGCGGCTTCCGCAACCGCCAAAACTTCAAGACCGCGATCTACTTCCACTGTGGTGGTCTCGATCTCTACCCACACTGATCCCGGAAGAACCGGAAAAAGATTTAGGCTCACGGGATAGGCCGCGACGGCGGCCCGTCCCGTGAACCAATGACACTCAGTATTCGGAGCCCGCGGAGACGCTCGTACTCTTCTTCTCCTCGTCGGGCTTTTCGGTGATGAGTGCCTCGGCGGTGAGTAGGAGGCTCGCGACCGACGCCGCGTTCTGCAGCGCCGAGCGCACGACCTTCGTCGGATCGATGATCCCTGCCTTCATCAGGTCTTCGTACTCCTCGCTCGCGGCGTTGAAGCCGTAAGCGCCCTTTCCGTTGCGCACTTTCTCGAGGACGACGGCGCCTTCCCAGCCTGCGTTCTGGGCGATCCAGCGTAGCGGCTCCTCGATTGCGCGCCGGACGATCTGCACGCCGATCTTCTCCTCGTCGCTGACCTTGAGGTCCACGAGCGCGCTACTCGCGCGCAGCAGCGCCACTCCTCCGCCGGCCACCACGCCTTCCTCGACCGCCGCGCGCGTGGCGTGCAGCGCGTCCTCGACGCGAGCCTTCTTCTCCTTCATCTCTACCTCGGTCGCAGCGCCGACGCGGATCAGCGCCACGCCGCCGACCAGCTTGGCGAGCCGCTCCTGGAGCTTCTCGCGATCGTAGTCCGACGTGGTCTCGTCGATCTGGGCGCGGATCTGCTTGACGCGGCTCTCGATGTCGGCCTTCTTGCCGCCGCCGTCGATGATCGTGGTGTTGTCCTTGTCGATCAGCACCTTCTTGGCGGTGCCGAGGTCCGCGAGGCTGATGGCCTCGAGCTTGATCCCGAGCTCCTCCGCGATCACCGTGCCGCCGGTCAGGATCGCGAGGTCCTCGAGCATGGCCTTGCGCCGATCTCCGAAACCCGGCGCCTTCACCGCAACGCAGGCGAGCGTGCCGCGGATCTTGTTGACCACCAGTGTGGCCAGGGCCTCGCCCTCGATGTCCTCCGCGATGATCACGACTGGCTTGCCGCTTTGGGCAACCTTCTCGAGCACGGGCAGGAGATCCTTCATGCTGCCGATCTTTGCCTCGTGGATGAGGATCAATGCATCCTCGACGACCGCCTCCATGCGAGCCGGGTCGGTGACGAAGTAAGGGGAAAGATATCCGCGATCGAATTGCATTCCCTCGACGACTTCGAGCTCAGTCTCGAGACCTTTCGCTTCCTCTACCGTGATCACGCCTTCCTTCCCGACCTTCTCCATGGCGTCGGCAATGATCGAACCGATGGTCGAGTCGTTGTTCGCCGAGATCGTGCCCACCTGGGCGATCTCCTTCGGGTCCTTCGTCGGCTTGGAGAGGCTCTTGAGCTCGTCGACGATCGCGGCGACCGCCTTTTCCACGCCGCGCTTGAGAGTCATGGGATCGTGACCAGCGGCCACCATGCGGCAACCTTCGCTGAAGATGGCCCGGGCCAACACTGTCGCGGTCGTCGTCCCGTCACCAGCCACGTCGGAGGTCTTGGACGCCACCTCCTTCACCATCTGCGCGCCCATGTTCTCGAACTTGTCCTCGAGCTGGATCTCTTTCGCCACCGTGACGCCGTCCTTGGTCACGATGGGCGCGCCCCAGGACTTCTCGATCATCACGTTGCGGCCCTTCGGACCCAGAGTCACGGTGACCGAGTCGGCCAGAATTTTCACCCCGTCGAGGATCTTTTCACGTGCTTCGGTACCGAACTTGAAACTCTTTGCAGCCATCGAATACTCTCCTTGTCGAACTTGGCGAACGATCAGCCTTCGACGATGCCGAGGACGTCTTCTTCACGAAGAATCAGGTGCTCCTCGTCGTCGAGCTTGATCTCAGTGCCCGCGTACTTGGCGAAAAGAACCGTGTCGCCTGCCTTGACGTCGAGGGGAAACAGCTTGCCATCCTCGCGCCTGCCCGGGCCGACCGCGACGACCTTACCTTGCTGCGGCTTTTCCTTCGCAGTGTCGGGGATGATGAGGCCGCCCTTGGTCTGTTTCTCTTCCGCCAACCTCTTCACGATCATCCGATCATGAAGTGGCTTCACCTTCTGATGCATAGTCACCTCCGTCTTCGAATTGCTTGACCGCCACCGTCCGAGCCGTGAGCCAGCCGCGTTCCGATTCACGCGGTCTGCCACACCTGGCGACTCACGAATGATAAGAACGCGAACGCGAAGGGCCATGAGGGAAGTCCCCTACAGAGCTGAGACAGGGACTACCGATCCCGCGAGAACCGCGAGAAGAAGAATGGGAGAGAAGTCGTAGCCGGGAGGGACCCGCCGGATCCTTCCTCGCGCTAGTCGGAGGAGTGGACGCCCTCCGGATAGTGGGTTCTACAGAGCGAGTCCAGACGCACCAGCTCCGCGACAGAGCCCACGTGCATCTTCTCCATGACGCGCCCGCGATGAATCTCCACGGTCTTCGGGCTGATGCCGAGATCAGCCGCGATGATCTTGTTGGGCTTCCCGGCAATGACGAGGTTCATCACCTCTCGCTCCCTCGGCGTGAGGTCGGCGAGCAGTGTGGCAAACTTGGTACACTCGATCCGCACTTGCCGGGTGCGGCGATCGAGGTCGATCGCCTGGCGAATCCGCTCCAGCAACGACTGGTCGCTGAACGGCTTTCGTATGAAATCGATCGCTCCACCTTTGAGGGCGCGCACCGCCATCGGCACCTTGGCGTGCCCCGTCATGATGATGATCGGCGGCGGCATCCCGCGCTGCTTCAGCTCCTCCTGTAGATCGAGGCCGGAGAGGCCTGGCATCCGCACGTCGAGAAGCAGGCAGCCAGGGTCCTCGGTATTGTAGTCGGCCAGGAACTCCTGCGCCGTCGAGTAGCTCTTGACGCGAAGGCCGGCGGATTCAAAGAGCCAGCCCAGGGATTCTCTGAGGTCGGAGTCGTCGTCCACGACGAAAACGGTCGATTCCCGTTCCATCGTCTTACCGAGCTCCCCGCTGTGCGGGGCGACGTCTTCCGGCAAGCTCGGCCACCGCCGCAATCAGGTCCTCTTGGTCGACGGGCTTCGACAGATGCAAGCGGTATCCGGCAGCGAGAGCTAGCTGCCGATCCATGGGGCCGGCATACGCCGTCACCGCGACGGCCGGCACGATTGCGCCGGCGTCCAAGCTCAGGGCCCGTATCGAACGCAAAAGCTCATAGCCGTCGCGGCCGGGCATGCCGATGTCGCTGACCAGAACGTCCTGCTGCTTCGCTCCTCCCTGAAAGACTTCGAGAGCCTCGCGAGTCGAGGCCGCCGTCGTGACCGTCGCCCCGCAGGTCGTCAGCAGGGTCGCCATGGACTCCCGCGCGTCATCATCGTCGTCGACCACCAGCACCCGAACCCCGCTCAAGTGCTCCATCTCGACGAGGCGCTCCCCGTTGGCAGATGGAGGCGACGCTAGATAGGTGCTCGAAGACAACAAGGGCAAACTGACGGCGAATGTCGCGCCACGGCCCTCTCCGGCGCTATCGGCGTCGACCCTGCCGCCGTGAAGCTCGACGAGGTTGCGAACGATGGCCAGTCCGAGCCCGAGCCCGCCATACTTTCTCGTCGAAGCCGTATCGAGCTGCCGGAAGCGATCGAAGACCTCGGGGAGCGCTTTTTCAGAGATCCCGATCCCCGTGTCCCGAATGGTGATTCGCGCCTCCTCGCCGACCCGCTCGAGCTCGACGTCGATCGAGCCCCCTTTCGGGGTGAATTTGATCGCATTCGAGAGGAGGTTATCCACCACCTGCTGCAGGCGAGCCTCGTCACCCTCGACCGATAGCGTCGATCTCGTGTGGCGTGAACCGCAAGCTAGTTCCCTGCGCCTCCGCGGCGGGGCGGGCACCCTCCAACGCAGCGTCGACGACCGCGGCGAGATGCACCCGCTTCATCTCGAGGGAGATCTTCCCGGCGTTGATGCGCGCGATGTCGATGAGGTCGTCGACCAGCCGCACCTCCAGAACTGATCTTTCGCTCGATCGTCTCGAGGGCGCGGGCAGTCTTTTCTCGATCGAGGATGCCGCGACGCAGCATCTGAGCGCACAGCAAAGCCGAGCTGAGCGGCGAGCGCAGCTCATGAGACAGAGTAGCCAGGAACTCGTCCTTGACGCGATTCGCCTCTTGCGAAGCTCGGTAGAGGCGCGCGTGATCCACCGCCAGTCCTGCCCGCCGTGCGAGCTCCTCGGCCAACGCCAGATCCGCCGAGCCATAGCTCTGACCCGGCGTCGAGCGAGCGATGCTGATTGACCCGATGATCTGCCCGTGAATCGGAAGCGGAACACATATGAACGAGCGGAACTTCAAGCTACGCACGACGTCCGGGTCGACGTCCTGCGGCAGGGCGAGACACAACTCGATCGGTGACCTCCGGCAGCCACTCGGATTCACCGGTCGAGAATACCCTGGAATGGGCATGGCGCGAATGAACGCCGCGGGGATGCTGGCGTGCGAGCCTCCGCACGAGCTCTTCTCGCTGCGGGTCGATGTCGGCCACCGCGACGCGACGGATGGTCTCCCCTTCTTCCGCCAGATCGACCACGCAAAAGTCTCCGAACTGCGGGACGACCAGACGCGCCAGGTTTCCGAGAGTCGTTTCGTAGTCGAGCGAGCTGCCGAGGACCCGGCTCGCCTCGGAGAGAAATGAGAGTCGAGAGCGCGCTGCCTCTGCTTCGCTACGGGCCGCTTCGCTTCGCGCCGCGCTAATTCCGCTTCGCGCCGCGCCGCCTTTTCGCCCTCCAGCTGCTCGTTTTGATCCGTGCCCGGATTCGTCCGGTACATTTCGTCTTCTGTCTCCCGTACCGAGCATACACCAAATCAACCTGCGGCCGTTATAGGGGTTTCCCCTGGCCCGCCGCGCGGAGCATGGGCAATCTGACCCAGCGCGGCTCGGCAGGTCGGGGAGCCATCGCAGATATAGGGGATTTCCCGCATTTCAGCTTCACGCGGGTACCGCTAGCGTAACTTCGGAAAGAGCCTTTCCACGAGAAGGCGAGAAGGCACTTCGGCCTCATTCCATGCGACGATGGAGACTAAAAGACGCTCTCTGCGACGGTGCTTGAGCGGCTCGCGACTCCTGTTTCGTCCAGGCGGCAAGAGCACATATCTCCGTTGCGCCCACGTCGCCACGGGCTTCGCTGCAGCTGGATTTGCCAAGAGCGCGGCGTGGGCCTGTAGCCCCTCGAGTTTGGCAATCGACAGAGAACTACGAAGAGGAAGCGTGAGCAGCGCCAATGGGAAACGCGCCTGCAGATAACGAAGCCCCGGGCGGCGATCGGCTGAAAGACTCGAAGGACGCTCCTCCCAGTCGATCGTTCAGGTGGCAACCGCCATGGTGGGTGATCTTCCTGGTCTTCTTGATGGCGAACCAAGTGCTGATTCGAGTGTTCTTCCCGGAGCCATCCTCGATCACGATCCCTTATACGTTCTTCAAGAAGCAGGTCGAGGCAGGCAATGTCGGAGACGTCACCAGTGTGGGAGATTCGATTCAGGGTAGCTTCAAGGCGGAAGTCACCTTTCCACCCGCGAGGTCGGAACCGCCGAGTGCCAATGCCCCGGCCTCACCCCTCTCCCGAACAGGTCGAACCGCGCACCTCGAAGCGGTTCAAGACGCAGCGGCCGGCGTTCGCCGATCCGGGTCTGGAGAAGCTGCTCGAAGAGAAGGACGTGGTCATCGAGGCGGTCGACGAGAACGTTTCATCTTGGTTCAAGTTGCTGGTCGGCTTCGGGCCTACCCTGCTGCTGATCGCCGCCTTCGTCTGGATGAGTCGCCGCGCCGCGGCGGCCGGTGGCGGACTGTTCGGCCTCGGACGCAGCCGCGCCAAGCGCTTCAGTGAGGAGCAGCCGAAGGTCACCTTCGACGACGTCGCCGGGATCGACGAAGCCGAGAACGAGCTGATCGAGATCGTCGACTTCCTGAAGAACCCCGCCAAGTACCAACGGCTCGGCGGGACTGTGCCGAAAGGAGTGCTGTTGGTCGGTGCACCGGGAACGGGCAAGACGCTGCTCGCACGCGCGGTTGCTGGACAGGCGGGCGTCCCGTTCTTCAGCCTCAGCGCCTCGGAGTTCGTGGAGATGATCGTCGGCGTCGGTGCTTCGCGCGTACGCGATCTCTTCCGGCAGGCGCGGGAGGCCGCACCGTCGATCATCTTCATCGACGAGCTGGACGCCATCGGCCGCACTCGTGGCAGCGGCGCACAGCTCGGCGGCCACGACGAGCGCGAGCAGACATTGAACCAGATCCTGACCGAGATGGACGGCTTCGACTCTCGGCAAGGCGTGATCGTGCTCGCCGCCACGAACCGTGCCGACGTGCTCGACCTGGCTCTGCTGCGACCCGGCCGCTTCGACCGACGGGTCGTGGTGCAGCGTCCAGACCGAGCCGGCCGCACCGCGATCCTCAAGGTTCACACCAAGAACGTCCCCTTGGCCCCGGACGTCTCCCTCGAGCGTATCGCCGCCGAGACGCCGGGCCTAGTCGGCGCCGAGCTGCGCAACTTGGTGAACGAGGCTGCCCTGCGGGCGGCGCGCAAAGACGCGAACGCGGTCCGCTCCGAGGATTTCGGCGAGGCGATGGAGAAGATCACCCTCGGTCCCGCCCGCAACATTCTGCTCAATCCGGCCGATCGCGAGCGAACCGCCTATCACGAGGCGGGACACGCGTTGGTCGCGCTGCTGGTGCCAGGCAGCGACCCGGTTCATCGCGTCTCGATCGTACCGCGCGGCATGGCGCTAGGAGCGACCTATCATGCTCCCCGTCGACGATCGAACCAGCTACGCCGAAGACTATCTGCGGGCGCGAATCACCGGCGCGCTCGGCGGAAGGGCGGCCGAGAAGCTCATCTACGGCGTGGTGACGAGCGGCGCCGAGAACGATCTCCAGCAGGTCACCGAGATTGCTCGTGACATGGTGTTGCGCTGGGGGATGAGCGAGAAGCTCGGTCCGATCAGCTTCGTCGCACCCCGGGACGAGGGTCTTCCGCCTGCCTTCCGACACCAGCCGTACAGCGATGCCACCTCGAAGTCATCGACGCCGAGGTCCGCCGCATCGTCGAGCTGTCTCACGTCGAAGCCGATCGGCTCCTGGCCGAGCACCGGGGCAAGCTGGATGCACTCGCAAAGGCGCTACTGAAGGCGGAATCGCTGAACGAGAAGGAGATCCGGGAACTTGTTGACCTGCATGGGCATCATATCGACGAGGACGAATCCTCAGCTCCGGAGCCTTTCAGGGAACAAGCGCACTCCTCCGCAGCCGAAGGGAGCACATCATGACCCGACGAGGAATTAAAAGCTACGTGATCGGCTGGGAACCGGGCCGGAACAGAGCCGTCGCAAGTCTGCAGCTCGAGGACGGCAGCCACCACGCCGTCAAGATAGAAACGGCTGCCGAGCTTGCTGCATTTGCGGCAATTCTAAAGGAATCGCCGGTGTTCCTCTACGAGAATGGCCTGATCGTAACAGGCTGGGAAGAAATCAAGCCTTAGCGACGAGGCGCAACGCTAGCGCTCCGCGATCCCTCAGCTTGCAATGGCTTCAGTCGTTGTGCGCCGCGAACTCGATGGTCTCGGTCGTTCGGAGAATTTCGTTAGCTTTGGAAGTTTCACCATTTGTCCCGTGGACTATGAGCAGAAACTTGTTCGCCTTGAGAGCGCTTTCGTAGTTGATGACATCGCTCTTCGGAATTCCCATGGTGTGAAGAGCGGATCCGAACGCAGTCAGGCCATTGTGAATCGTCGCTCCCTCCAGAGCGCCCACGATCGTCGAAACCAGCGAGCCGCCCACCAGGATCGGCCCGACTCCCGGCATCCAGAAGAATGCCTCCCCGACGAGGAGGCTCCAGATTCCACCCCAGAAAGCTCCGAGCTTCCCCCAATATTTCAAACGATTGTCCGTCTTGTAATAGCCGACGACATGATCGTCGGTACGGTAGTCCTTTCCGACCATTGAGATCAGCTTCATGTCGATACCAGAGGTCTGGAGCTCGTTGACGGCCGCTTGGGCGTCGGTGTGCGTATTGTAGATAGCCACGGCTGAGTTCTGCTTGTGATTGTCGTTTTTCAAAACCGGCCTCCTCTTGGCGCCGTCGTATACTTCCGTGACGTTCTCACATCGAAGCGCCGCCCACAGTCAGAAGAAACCCCTACGCTGTTCGCCAATTGCGCTCCATATACGGGGATTTCCTTATGGCGTTCGCGCATCGCTCCGTGCGTTAGTTCGCTGTTGAAGATCGGCTTCCAACCGGGGTAGACAAATGTTCAGGGACAAAGGGCGACGCGGAGGCCATCTCCAGGCCAGCAATGATGTTGCGATCGCCGACTACGGCGTCGATTTTCCGGCGAACCTCCCGCGCCGTGGAACGCGAGTGTTCCTCCCCGAGATATCTCTCGTGGCGGCAGTATTCGAAGACGCCGTGCGGTGTGTTCAGCGAGCCCGCCCCAGCGTGACGAACCGCCAGTGGCTGGAAGCTTTCGAATGGATCGCATCCGAGCGGTACGATTGGCCGTTCGCTTTCGTCAATGTCTGCGACTTCCTTGGAGTGGACTCAAACGAGGTGCGGGCGCGCCTTGGAGTAGACCGGAGACTCTCGATCTAACGTGCGTTTGCAGGGCCAGCTCTCGTTCATCAGCACCGGGCTCATCATGTTCCATCATCAAGGGATGACTAGTTTGAGACTTGCATTCATCATCCTGAGCGTTTTCTTTTCGTTTCTGTATGTCGTCGGGTTCGTGCTCATCGGATGGCTCTGGGCTACGACTGGCCGCCTTACTGCGGCGTCTGGTACGGCGGCCGACTATCCGCTCGCTGCACGCCTGGAAAGCTACCCGCGCACGACGGCGCGACAATGGTTGACGTCCCGCCGGCCAGTGACGACGGCGGCATCCCCCAAAAAAATCCAATCGTCTCGTGGGCCGACTTCCGACGGAGGTCGCTTGACGGTCGTGCTCGGCGGTGGTTGGGTGTATGGACGGAGAAGGGTATGAAGGGATTGCGGCTGAGCGCGCTCGCATTGCTGCTGCTAGCTCCAGCGGCCAGCGCGGAGAACGTGTGCGTCGACGTAAAAGCCTCCGGGTGGCAGCCCGTGATGAAGCGAGGAGCTCAAAAAGAAGTCATCGATGCCGTGACGGGCGATGCGGACCCGGCGAAACAGGAGAAACGGCTTCGTGAGCTCACCGAGTGCGCCGTAGCGCCGGGAACTGCCGTGAAGGTCCTCGAGTCGGCCACGACGTTCGCCACGGTCGAAGTGCTCGACGGCTCGACGAAGGGCTGCACCGGCGAAATTCTGCGATCGTCGCTCGCCACCTGCCCCGCCGCGACGAAATGAACGTTGCTCCATCGGCTCGCTGACGGGTCTCGCGCTTAGTCCGAGCGATCCTGTTCATCGCGCGAGCTCCCACAGATCCAATCCGCGACGTTTGACGGGTCTCGGCTCGGCACGTATGGCGGCGGTAATGGGTGCCCCGTCGGCGGATGACATCGCTCTCTTCGTCCGCCTGGCTCGACGCGACCACGAGGGAGCCGCCCGTTGTTTGCGTTCGCGTGAGACGCCACTCGACGCCTTTCTCGACGTTGCGGCCGCGCAGTCCCTTTCGATGGTGGTTCTCCTCGCCCTCGAGGACTCGCCGCTCCGCGGCTCGTTCTCCCCGCAGCGGATCGAAGCGCTGGAGAATCGGCGCCGCGACTGGACGGCCCGCTCTCTCGACTTCCTCGCCGAGCTCGAAGAGCTGGCCGGACACCTTACCGCAGCCGGGCAGCGATTCATGCTCCTCAAGGGGCCGTACCTTGCCACGCGTTTCTATGGCGGCATCAATGGGCGCGAGTTCGTCGACCTCGACCTTCTCGTCCCCGCGACAGATCGCGAGCGCGCCTTTCGAGTGCTCGCCGGAGCCGGCTACAAGGCGAAGTCGCGCGTGATTCTCGATGAGCGCCTGACCTGCTACTTCGTTCACGCCTTCGACTTCGCCCGCGCGCACGCCAAAGTCGATTTGCACTGGTGCCTCTCCCGACATCCGTCGTTTCGACTCGACGAAGGCGCGATCTGGGAGCGCCGCCAATCGTACGCCGTCCATGGACACGACTACGACGTGCTCTCGGACGAGCACGAAGTGGTGTTCGCGATCCTCTCGCTGCTACGCGACATGGAGCTGGGCCGCGCGAAGATCAAGAACGTCGTCGATCTCATCTCTATCCTCTCGACGATCGACGCGAGATCCGATTGGGAAGCGTTCTTTGCGGCACGGCGGCGCGACAAGACGCTCGGGCCATCCGTGAGCATCCTCGGACTGTGCGTCGACGCTGCGGACGCGCACGACCTCGTTCCCCGCCTCGATGCTGTTCTCGCTCGCTACGGCGAGCATCGGGTCCCGGTCCCTGTGCACCTCGCGCAGTCGCCGCTCGTCTTCGCGCCCACGATCGGCGGGCTCGGCAACAAGCTCTGGTGCGCGCGGGTTCATGACGCCTCGCCGCTGACGTGGCTCGCTTGGTGGGCGGTGTCACTACCCTTTCGCCTCGCCGTCCACCAGACACGCCTGATCCGGGGTCGAGACGCCCGTCGCTCGAGTCCGAGAGGCTAGAAGGTTGGTACCTCCCGAGGTAGTAGACTCCCAGACTGATCCGGAGGATACGGCGATCCGGGATCGACGGCTCTCGTAGCGACGTACAAGGAGCGTTCATGACGACGCGGGCAGCGACTCGAATGCCGAATCAGACGGACGATCTTCCAGCCGTGTTCCAAACCGTAGCCGAAGCATATCTCGCGCTGCTGCGCTCCCGAGGCATCGAGCGACTCTACCTGAACGCCGGCACCGACTTCGCGCCGCTCGCCGAAGCCTATGGTCGGCTGCAGACACCGCCGTCCACCCCGTTTCCCGAGCCTGTCCTCGCCGCCCACGAGAATCTCGCAATCGGCATGGCGCACGGCGCTTACCTGATGAGCGGCCGGCCGCAGGCCGTCATGTTCCACGTGAGCGTGGGGACCGCGAACGCAGTCTGCGGCGTGATGAACGCCGCGCGCGATCAGATCCCGCTCCTCGTCACGGCGGGCCGCACGCCGCTGTTCGAGTCCGGCCCGCTCGGCGCGCGCGATACCCGAATCCACTGGGCGCAGGAGATGTTCGATCAGGCGGGCATGGTGCGCGAGCTCGTGAAATGGGACTACGAGCTTCGCGACGCCTGTCAGGTGCAGGCGGTCGTGGACCGCGCGCTCTCGGTCGCAATGAGCGAGCCGAAGGGCCCCGGTGTATCTGACGCTGCCGCGCGAGGTGCTGGCACGATCTGCGGGTGGCGCGATCGAAGCCGGGCAGCTGCCTCGCCCGCCGACGCCGCCGCGCGCCGACCATCGCGCCGTCGAGCTTCTCGCCGAGCGCCTGACGACGGCCGCGTTGCCGGTGATCGTCGCGGCCGCGAGCGGCGCGGACCCGGACACGGTCGAACCGCTCGCCCGCCTCTGCGAGCGTCACGCGATCGGCTACGTGGAAGAGCTGGCCCGTTACCTGAATATCCCCGCCGGCCATCCGCATCACCTCGGCTACCAGCTCGCGCCGATCTTCGCCGATTCGGATGCGCTTTGCTTCCTCGAATGCGAGGTGCCGTGGATGCCGCGCTACGGCGAGCCCCGACCCGACGCCTTCGTCGCGCAGTGCGGCGTGGACCCCGCGTTCACGCGGTACCCGATGCGCACCCAGCGCGCGGACCTGTCGATCGTCGCGGCCTCGGCCGCGTTGATCGCCGACCTCGACGCCGCGCTCGAATCCCGCGCGCGCCGTGTCGATCCCGCTCGACGCACTCGTCTGGTCGAGCGCGCGGCGAAGCTTCGCCGCGAGCGCGCGTCCGCTCGTGAAGCCGAACGCGGGAAGACGGGGGCCATCTCGAGAGACTTCGTCAGCGCCGCGCTCGGGGAGATCTTGAGCCCGGATTCAGTCCTCTTCAACGAGTATTGGGTCGCCCCGGCTCCGCTGGCGAGAACGCGCCCGCGGACCTACTTCTTCATACCACCGGCGGGAGGGCTGGGCTGGGGAGTCCCCGCGGCCCTCGGCGCGAAGCAGGCGGCTCCGGAGCGGACCGTGGTCGCGTGCGTCGGCGACGGCTCGTACCTGTTCGCAAACCCCGCCGCTTGCCACCACGCTTCGACGCGGCACGACTTGCCTGTCCTCACCGTGGTCTTCAACAACGCGCGCTGGGGGGCGGTCGACAGCGCGGCGAACAACCTCTTCCCGCAGGGCCATTGGCGATCCGGCCGCGGGCCTTCGTTGTCGGATCTCGCGCCGATGCCGGCGCTCGAGCGCTATGTAGAGGCGTCGGGCGGTTACGGCGAGCGCGTGTCGAAACGCGAGGAGCTCGTCCCCGCCCTGCGCCGCGCGCTGCACGCCGTCGAGGTCGAGCGCCGGCAGGCGCTTCTCAACGTTCTCGGTGAATAGCACCCGGATCGGCTTCACGACGCAACCGTCCCAAAGGAAACCACCATGGCAGCACCGAGCAAGTTCGCGCACGTCGTCTACCAGACGCACCGCTTCGAGGAGATGATCGACTGGTACACGCGGGTGTTCGAAGCCACCGTCCGACACAGGGACGACAAGCTCGCCTTCCTGTCCTACGACGAGGAGCATCACCGGATGGCGTTCCTGAACCTCGGACCCGTCGAGAACGGCAGCGCGCCGAAGAAGGGAAGCGGCGTCGGCGTTCACCACGTCGCCTACACATGGAAGGATCTGGGCGAGCTCGTCGATACCTACAAGCGCCTGAAGAGCTACGGCGTCTTGCCCGCCGCGCCGATCCGCCACGGGCTCACGCTGTCGCTCTACTATCAAGATCCCGACGGCAACATGATGGAATTCCAGATCGACGCGCTCGATTCGCAAGCCGCGGACGAATTCATGCGCGGCCCCGCCTTCGCCGCGAACCCGGTCGGCGAGCGCTTCGACCCGGAGGAGCTCGCGGCGCGCTACGACGCCGGTAAGCCCGTCGACGACCTCGTCTTCCGCTCGGATCAATCCGAAAGTCGCGGCGCCGCGATCGTGCGCGGCAACGACGACGCGCCGCACGTGACGGTGTTCGGCAGCCGCGCGCCCGAAGCGCGGGCGAGCGACGCCGCGCCATCCGAAGCCTACCTGGCGGGCGTCTCCGCGACGCTCGACAAGATCCGCGAGCGCGCCGCCGAGGTCGAGCGCTCGGGAGCGATCCCCGAGGCGACCATCGCGGCGCTCACGGAAGCCGGCGTGTTCCGGGCGGTTCAGCCGCGCCGCTGGGGCGGTCTCGAGATCGATCCGGCGAGCTTCTTCGAGGGGATGGTCCGCATCGGGTCGGCATGCGGCTCGACCGGCTGGGTCTCGGCCGTCGTCGGGGTGCACCCGTTCCACGTGGGGCTTTTCCCGGAAGAAGCCCAGCGGGACGTCTGGGCTGACGATCCCGGCGCGCGCATTTCCTCTACGTACGCTCCGACGGGGAAGGTCGAGCGCGTCGGCCGGCGGCTTCCGGCTCACCGGCCGCTGGGGATTCTCGAGCGGCGTCGACCTCTGTCAGTGGGTGCTGCTCGGCGGCATCATCCCCGACGAAGGCAGCGGGCCGGAGTTCCGGACCTTCCTGGTGCCGCGGCGCGACTTCGAGATCGACCACCAGAGCTGGCGAGTCTCCGGCTTGCAGGGCACGGGCAGCAAGGACCTGACCGTCGATTCATTCGTGCCCGAGCATCGCACTCACCGCCTCATCGACAACTACCATCAGAACGACCCGGGCCGCGCCGCAAACCCCGGTCCCTACTTCCGTCTGCCGTGGCTCTCGATGTTCGCCTACGCGATCGCCACGCCGGCCATCGGCGCGGCCACCGGCGCGCTCGACGCTTTCGTCGAAGACGCACGGACCCGCTTCGGCGTCTCCGTCGGATCGCCGGCTGCGACGAATCCTTCGCTCCACCTGCGCTTGTCCGAAGCGCTCACCGTCGTCGCCGACGCGCGCGCGCGCATCGGCTCGACCTGGGGCGACTTCCATGCGATCGTCCGCTGCGGCAAGGAGATCCCGGTCGAGCGCCGCGCGCGATGCCGCTACGAAGCGGCGCAAGCGATCGGCGCGTGCCTCGGTGCGGTTCTGCAAGTCTTCGAAGTCGGCGGCGGCGGAGTCATGCAGGCGAACAAGCCCTTTCAGCGGCAACTGCGAGACCTGATGGCGATGCGCAATCACCCGTTCGCGATTCCCGACCCGCGCGCGAGCACCTACGCGCGCTGCGTGCTCGGTATCCCCGTGGAGGCGTTCGTCCCCGGCCAGATGGTGGGAGTGATCTGATGGCCGGATTGGAAGGGCGGCTGGCGCTGGTTACGGGAGGGAGCCGCGGCGTGGGGCGCGCGATCTGCCTCGCGCTCTCGGAGGACGGGGCTGACGTCGCCGTGAACTACCGGCGGGACGAGGACGCGGCGCGGGAGGTCGTCGAAAAGATCCGATCGATGGGGCGCCGCGCCGAGGCGTTCTGCGCCTCCGTCGACCGTCTGGCCGACGACGAAGCGATGGTCGAGTCGGTGCAGCGGAGCCTCGGCACGGTCGACATTCTCGTCAACAACGCCGGTATCGCCAGCCGCGGCCGCTCCGTCGCGGACACGGACCCGGAGGAGCTCGAGCGCGTTCTGCGCACGCATGCGATCTCGGCGCATCATCTCTGCCGCCTGCTGGTGCCGGCCATGCGCGGCCGCGGCCGAGCCGACGTCGTGATGATTTCCAGCGTCGCTACGCTCACGATGGAAGGCAACGGCGCGCCCTACAACATGGCCAAGGCGGCGCTCGAGGCGCTCGCGCTGACGCTCGCCAAGGAAGAGCGCCGCTACGGGATCCGCGTCAACGTCGTCGCCCCCGGCCTGGTGGAGACCGAGATGGGCACGCGCTTGGCGAAGGCCGTCGCCGGCGTGAAGGACATCCGCGAGCTCGACTCCACGATGCCGTTCGGACGAGTCTGCCAACCCGAGGACGTCGCCAACGTGGTGCGCTTCCTGGTTTCGTCGCAGAACTCGTATGTGACCGGGGAGAAGATCAACGTGTACGGGGGCGCCCAGCCGCTGCGCCAGGAGAGACGATGAAGCTAGCTACGTTTTCCATCGCGGGGGAGCGGCGGCTCGGTTTGGTGGACGGCGACCGTGTGACGACGCTGTCCGAGCGCATCCCCGGACTGCCGAAGGACATGATCGGGCTCATCGCCGCCTGGGGCGAGCTGTCGCGCAAGGTCGAAGCGATGAAGCCGACCGGAGACTACAAGCTCTCCGACGTGAAGCTGCTCGCCCCGGTGCCGCGACCCGGCAAGATCCTCGGCATCGGCCTCAACTACGCCGATCACATCGCCGAGGCCGGGTTGCAGCGGCCCGAGCACCAGCTTTGGTTCGCCAAAGCCGTGACCGCCGTCACCGGCCCCTACGACCCGATCCAGCGGCCGGTGGTATCGACGAAGCTCGACTACGAGGCGGAGCTCGTCTTCGTCGTCGCCAAGCGTTGCCGGCACGTTCCGGTCGAGCGCGCGGACGGCGCCATCTTCGGCTACTGCGCGGGCAACGACGTCAGTGTGCGAGACTGGCAGATGCGGACCGGACAGTTCACCCTCGGCAAGTCGTTCGACACGCACGCGCCCTTCGGCCCCTACATCGTCACCCCGGACGAGATCGATCCACGGAACCTCGGCGTTCGCACGTTCGTCAACGGCGAGAAGCGCCAGGACTCGAACACCAAGAACCTGATCTTCGACTGCGCGCAGCAGCTCGCCCATCTCAGCCAAGTGATGACTCTGGAGCCTGGCGACGTGTTCTTCACGGGCACGCCGGGAGGCGTCGGCGCGGCGATGAAGCCGCCGCAATTCCTCAAGGCGGGCGATCGCGTGCGCGTCGAGATCGACGGCATCGGCTTCCTCGAGAACCAGGTCGTCGACGAGGTCTTGCCGGCTTCGTGACGCGGGCGCCCGTCCTCATCGCCGGCGGCGGTCCCGTCGGCATGACGCTGGCGCTCGAGCTGGCGAGCCACGGCGTGCGCTCGATGCTGGTCGAGCGCAATCCGACCACCACGCGCCATCCGAAGATGGACCTCACCAACGGCCGCAGCATGGAGCTCTACCGGCGGCTCGGCTTGGCCGATCGGCTGCGCAAGGTCGCGGTGCCGGAGGACCACGTCTTCGACATCGTCTGGGCGACGTCCGGTCCGGGCACGGGGCGAGAGCTCCATCGCTTCCGCTATCCGTCGCCGCTCGAGAAGCGCGCGGTCGCGGCGCGCGAGAACGACGGACGTCACACCCGCGAACCGCCCATGCGGGTCTCGCAGATCGTCGTCGAGCCGGCGCTGAAGGCCGCCATCGAAGAGAACCCGCTGGTCGATTCCCGTTTCGGCTGGGCCTTCGAGTCGCTCGAGCAGGACACCGACGGCGTCACCACCCTCGTCGCCGACGCCAACGGCGCCAAGGACCGTGTGCGCTCCGACTACCTCGCCGGCTGCGACGGCGGCGCCAGCCGCGTGCGCGCGGAGCTCGGCATCGAGCTCGACGGCGACTTCGACGTCGGCGCCGCCTTCACGATCCATTTCCGCTCGCCTCGCCGCGACCTGCTGCAACCCGACGGGCCCTGGTGGCACTGGCAGACCCCGCGCGGATCGCTCGTCGCACAGGACGACGACGACACCTGGACGCTCCACACCATTCTTCCCGAAGGCGCGGACGGCGCCTTCGCAGACCCCGCAGCGATCCTCCGCGCCTGGGCGGGACGCGATTTCGAGTTCGAGATCTTGGTCGCCAACTCGTGGTCACCGCATCTGGTGGTCGCCGAGCGCTTCGGCGCGGGCCGCGTCTATCTGGCCGGCGACGCGGTCCACCAGGTGATTCCCACCGGCGGCTACGGCATGAATACCGGCGTTGCGGACGCGGTGGATCTCGGCTGGAAGCTCGCGGCGACGATCAACGGCTGGGCAGGTCCCCGCCTCCTCGAGTCCTACGAGGCAGAACGGCGGCCGATCGCGCTGCAGAACCGCCCGGCCTCGCGCCGCCACATGGACGTGCGTATCCGGATCGCCGAGTTGTTTGCCGCCGCGCTCGCCGTGGCCGAGCCCGACTACGATGCGATCGGCGCCGAGATCGCGCGCCTCGGCAACGCGGAGAACGAGTACTGGGGAATCGAGCACGGCTATCGCTACGAGGCGTCCCCGGTCATCTGTTACGACGGAAGCTCGCCCCCACCGTTCGACCCGCTCCGCGTCACGCCGACCACGTGGCCGGGCGCGCGCTTGCCGCACGTGTTCCTCGGGGACGGGTCGGCGCTGTACGACCATCTCGGCGCGGACCTCACGCTCCTCTCCCTCGACACCTCCGCCGCGGGATTTGGCGAGGCTGCTGCGGCTGCCGGCGTGCCGCTGAAGGTCGTCTCGCTTCGAGCCGAGCCTGCCTTGAAGGTCTTGGAGCGGAAGCTGGTACTGGTGCGCCCCGATCACCACGTCGCGTGGCGCGGTGACCGAGAGCCCGAGGATTGCCGGGCCGTTCTCGAGCGCGTCACCGGACGGGTCGCGTCTTGAGCCGCGTCCTTCAACCGACGAGCTCGAGCCCGCGCTCGAACATGCGCGGCGCCGTGAGGGCGGTCTCTTCCCACAGCGGATCGTGGCGCTTGCCGCGCCGGTGCAGCATCACGTTGAAGCAGGTGATGACGCCGAAGCGATAGCCCGCGAAGGCGCGGAACCAATCGAGCTCCTTGCTCGAAGGCGGAGCGGCGGAGCGAGCGGCGTAACACTCGACGATCTCCTCGGGGCTGAGCGGCGCCGCCAGGACCGTGGGGCGGTTCGCCCATACCAGTGGATCGGCGAAGAAGCAGACCCAGCCCAGGTCGAGCAGCGTCGGCCCGAGCAGCGCGATCTCCCAATCGATCAACGCCGCCACGCGATCCTCGGCGAACAGGATGTTCGTCCACTGGAAGTCGCCGTGCACGCACCCGACGTGGGGCGACTCGGGAAGCGAGGCTCGGAGCCTGTCGCGAAGCTCGGGGCCTCGCGCGACGACCGCCGGATCGAGGGTCGGACGATCGAGGAGATGATCGAGTCGCTTCATCTCTTCGGCCAGCGGCTGGGGCTCGCCCCACGCAGCGCTTCGCGGCCGCCAATCCACTCGGTGAAGAGCCGTGAGCGTCCGCACGCCGCGCCTCGCCAAGGACTTCGCCCGCTCGCTCGGTAGATCGGGACGATCCACGAGCTTGAAGCCGTCGACCCACGCGTCGACGAAGTACGGCCGAGCGAAGAAATCCGCTTCGTCGCCGTACCAAAGGATCTTCGGTACAGGGACGTCCGTATCGGCGAGCGACTCCATGATCCGCGCCTGACGCATCACGTCCGCGGGCCCCGAGATGCGCACGTCGGGAGGAGCGACGCGAAGCACGAGCTTCTCGGGCGGTTGCGACGAGCGACCTCGCTCGAGGATGAAGCTGTACCCGAAGCCTGCGTGGCCCGGCAGCGCGCTCACTTCCGTCACTCGAGCGGCGCCGTCGCCCGTCTTGGCACGGACCAGTCTGGTCAGCGGCTCGGTGATCGCCTGAGCGTCAACCATCGAGGTTACGAACCGCTGCGGCCGCGCGCGGTGAGCTCCTCGGAGACCGACCAAAGGCGCTCGGCGTGGTCCACATCGAGCGCATACGGCATGACGCCCGACATCGGCTTTTCCTTCGACCACGGCTTGGCGACTGCGCAATCTTCCAAATAGCGCCCGCCGACCCCTTCGAGCTCCGCAGCGATCGCGGCCCATATCGACGTGGCCGCGCCTTGCTCGGCGTTCTTCAAGCGCGGGTGCGGCACTCCCGCCGCGTCGATCCATCCGAGGCGGATCTGTTCTTCGCGTGGGACGTGCTTCTGCAAGCCCGTCAAGATGCCCCCCGGATGGACGGCGTTGCAGCAAATGCCTTCCGATGCGTAACGCGCGGTCAACCCGACCGCGAACAGAACGTTCGCGGTCTTCGATTGCCCGTACCCCAGCCAGGGATCGTAAGGCCGCCGCTCGAAATTGAGATCCTCGAAATGCACGTCCGAGCGGCGATGCCCGAGCGAAGAGAGCGAAACGACGCGGGCGCCGCCGCTGGCCCGCAGCGCGGGCAAGAGCCCTGCCGTGAGGGCGAAGTGACCGAAGTGGTTGGTCCCGAGCTGCGACTCGAAGCCGTCCGAGGTGCGGGAAAACGGGGTCGCCATGATGCCGGCATTGTTGATGAGGAGATGCAGGGGGCGGCGCAGCGCGAGAAACCATGCGACGAAAGAATTCACAGCGCCGAGCGATGCCAGATCGAGCGTTGCGAATTCGATCGCCTCGCGGCCGGTGTCGCGGCGCAGTTGCGCGGCGACCTCCTCCCCTTGCGAACGATTGCGCGCGGCGAGAACCACCCGCGCACCCGCCATCGCCAGCGCGCGCACCGTCTCGATGCCGATGCCGGACGCCCCGCCCGTGACGATCGCCTCACGACCGTGGAGGTCGTGGCCGGCGATCACTTCGCGAGCCGTCGAGCGCGCCCCGAGCTTCGGCTGCGGATCGTGACCGACTTCCGACACGGCTAACGCCTCTACCCGGGATCGGCCCCGCGCACCAGAGCGGCTCTCTTCGTCTCGCAACCCCCTAGCGGAACTCGGGAGCCACTTCTTCTGCAAATGCTCGCAGATTGTCGGGGATCGCATCCGGCTCACACGCCCAGGTGACCATTACCGTTCGTGCGCCCGCGTCCACGTATTCTTTGAGTCGCTTGCGGCAGTCTCCAGGCGTACCGCACAAGGTGTACTTCTCCACGATGCGCGAGAAATCCTGAGCGTAGTTACGTCCGAGCGCATGTGCCGCCTGCGCCATCGCCTGCTCGCGGTCTTTCCCGATCGAAGCGAAGATGAACAGACCCGCGCGCATCCCTTCGGCGTCACGTCCCGCTTCCTGGCGGAGCTTGCGAATCTTACCGAGGCTCTCTGCGAGCATCTCCGGGGTGTACATGTACGGAAGCCATCCGTCGCCGTATCTCGCTGCCCGGCGCATCGCCGCCTCCTTCCGGCCCGCGACCCAAATCGGTGGATGAGGCTGCTGGAGCGGCCGGGGTGACAGCGTGACTCCGGCGAATCGCGAGTATCTTCCCTCGAACGTGAGGTTCGGTTCGCGCCACAGCCGGGTGATCACCTCGAGTGCCTCGTTCGCCCGAGAGCCTCGCTGCTTCACGGGAATCCCGCAGGCCTCGAACTCTTTGGCAAACTCGCCGCCGACGCCGATCCCCATGTGGTAGCGGCCGCCGGAGGCGACGTCGAGCACCGAGGTGAGCTTTGCGAGCACCACCGGCGTATACAGCGGCAGCAGCACTACCGAGCTCATCAGCTTGATCGAGGTGGTCACGCCCGCCGCGACCGACAGGCCGATCAGGGAATTGCCGATCGGGCCGTGAAACATCATGTGCTCGCCGCACCCGAGGTAGTCGTAACCCAGGGCTTCGGCGCGCCGGGCGAACTCCGCGATGCCCTTCATCGAAGGCAGCGTTGCTCCGAATTCGATTCTAGCCATCGAAAGCGTCTCGCGCTCTCAGTCGAAGAGCCTCTCCCCCGTCGCAAACGCGAGCCAGGCCAGGCCTCCGACGACGTACAGGCCGGCGGCGATGCCGAGCACGAGCGGCCAGGAGCCCGTCGCCTCGAGGATGTAGCCCGTCACGGTCACGCCGATGATTCCCGGCAACGTGCCGGCGGTGTTCGACAAGCCCATCAGCGCGCCGGCGTAGCGCGGGCCGATGTCGAGGTGATTCGAGCCGAAGCCCGACAGTGCGAACGAGCCGAGACCGAGCGCGATCGACATCAGCCCGATGGCCAGCGGGACCGTATGCACTTGGCCGATCGCCAACAGCGCGGCGGCGGCCCCGAAGAAGCCGATCGACTGCATGAGCTTGCGCACGAAGGTCAGGCTGCGGCCGCGCTTCAGAAGGCCGTCGGCGAGCTGCGCGCCGACGTTCGCCATCGCGAACATCACGAGCCACGGCAGCAGGCTCGCGTAGCCCGCACCCTTCAGATCCAATCCATGCACGTCGGCGAAGTAGCGCGGCAGCCAGGAGAGGATCACGTAGAAGCCCCAGTTCGAGCAGAAGTGGTTGAAGACCAGAACCCAAACCGGAGCCGAGCGCAGGATGCGCCCCCAGGGCACCACCGGCTTGGCGGCCGTAGCCGCCGTGTGCGCGTGAATGTACGCCACCTCGCTCGCATGGATTCCGGGTGCGTCTTCCGGCCGCTCGCTCGAAGTGACCTGCCAGAAGGCGTACCAAAGCACGCCGATCGCGCCGAACGCGTAGAATACCACCGGCCAGCCGAAGCTCACGGCGAGCCATGGCGTGAGAACCGTCGCCGCGACCGTGCCGAGGGGAATCCCGCTGCCGTTGAGCGCGGCCGCCCGCGCCCGCTCGTGCAGCGGGATCCAACGTCCGAACAGCTGGTAGATCGCGGGGAAGGCCACTCCTTCGCCGAGCCCCATACCGATGCGCGCGGCGATCAACGCGCCGAGCGAGAACGACGCCGCGAGTGGCGTGAGGATCGTGAACAGCGACCACCAGAGCACACCGAAGCCGAGCAGCGCGCGCCCGCCGATGTGCGCAGCCCACCAGCCGCCGGCGAGCTGCGTCAGCAGGTAACCCATGAAGAAGGACGAAAGCACCCATCCCTGCGTCGCGGTGTCCCAGCCGAACTCCTTCGCCATCGGCAGAATGGCGTAGGAGATGTTCACGCGGTCGATGTAGCAGACGACGATGGACAGAAAGCAGCCGGCGACGAGGATCCAGCGGCGCGGCCAGTAGCCGGCGGGCGCGGCTTCGAGCGCCGAGTCGGAGGTGCCTGGAGCGAAGGCTCGTTCGCGCATTCTTCCTCTTCTCGTCGGCGACTAGGCCACGAGGCTCGGAAAGAAATCAAACGTCGGGGAACCTCCTCCCCATCAGAGCATTTCGATTGCTTGCTCGCTTCTCGGCCCGCCACTATCTTCTCCGCCCTCCCAAGGATCGATGATGACCCGCCTCTTCCGAGCGTTGCTGGTTGGCCTGGTGCTCTTCGGGGCTCTGGCCGCTCACGCTGAAGAAGAGGAGGGGAAAGAGCCGCCGGAGGCGGAAGCTTCCAAGCTCGAGAAGGAATTCAACGACCCTCTGACGACCCTGCCGCAGATCTTCGTTCAGGACGCGTACACGCCTGCAAATTATGGAACCGACGCCCAGACCAACAAAGTGATCGTGAGGGCGATCGTCCCGCGCGTCCCGAGATTCTCGCTGTTTCCGCTCGTCCAACTCATCCGGCCGAGCGTCACGCTGGTAACGGTACCGGAGGGCAGAGGGAGCGCTACGCGCACCGAGCTCGGCGACACGCAGCTCTTCGACTTCGCCGTGCTCCCGGGTTCCAGCAAGGAAAGGGGACTGCTCTGGGGAGCCGGCCCGGTGTTCGTTTTTCCGACGGCGACGCACAAGACCGCGGGACAGGGCGCGTGGCAAGCCGGTCCCGGGGTTGCGGCGGTCTACAAGGGCATCCCCGGGCTCTTGCTGGGCGGCCTGATCCAGAACCCCATCTCCTTCGCCTACACTTCTCCGGATCGGAGCCCGACGAGCACGCTGCTGATTCAACCGATTCTGCTCACCCACATCGGATGGGGCTTCTATCTGAAATCCGCCGATGCCACGTGGGCGATCAATTGGCGCCGCCACAGCTCGACGACGTTGCCGCTCAGCTTCGGGATCGGCTACGTCAGGGTTCGCGGGGACTTGCCCCCGATCAACCTCTTCGTGACCGGCGAATGGATGGCCTATCGCCAGTTCGCGCCCTTTGCGCCTCAGACCACCATCCGGTTCGGGATGACGATCGCCTTCCCCGGGTGGCGATGGTGGGACTGACGGACAGCAGCTGCGAGCCTCAGAACTCCTGCGCCGTGGGACGCACCAGGATCTCGTTCACGTCGACCTCGGATGGCTCGGCGATGACGTAGGCGATCGCCCTTGCGATCACGTCCGCCGGAATCGCCATCGCGTACAGGGCGCGAGTCCGTTCCTGGAGGTCGGGCTCGGTCACGCTGTCGGCGAGCTCCGTCGCAACCGCGCCGGGCGAGATGATCGTGGTGCGGATCCCGTAGGGCTTCACTTCCATGCGCAGCCCCTCGGAGATCACGCGCACGGCGTGCTTGGTGGCCGCGTAGACGGAGTTCCCGGGCCTCACCTTGTGGCCGGCGACCGATGAGACGTTGATGATGTGACCGCTGCGCTGCTCCTTCATGATCGGCAGCGCCGCCGCGATTCCGTAGAGGACGCCCTTCACGTTGACGTCGATCATGCGGTCCCAGTCGTCGACCTTCAGCCGCTCGAACGGCGACAGCGGCATCAGCCCCGCGTTGTTGACGACGACGTCGATCCGCCCGAAGGCTTCTCGCGCGCCGCGCACCAGAGCCTCGACATCCGCTCGCCGCACCACGTCGGTAACCGCCGCATGTGCTTTGCCGCCCGCCCTACGGATCTCTTCGGCGAGCCGTTCGAGACGGTCCTTGCGTCGCGCGCCGAGAGAGACCGACGCGCCTTCGGCGGCCAGGAGCTTCGCGGTGGCCTCGCCGATGCCGCTGCTCGCCCCGGTGATGACGACGACCTTGCCTGCGATGGAAGCGTTCATGATCCCTCCCTAGGACATCGCCCGATTCGAATGCCACACCGACTTCTTCCGCCCTTTCTTGGTCGGAGAAAGCAGCTTCGGGTTGGCGAGAATCTCACGCAGCAGCGCAGGCGGATCTCCATCGGCCGCTTTGCGCATGTCGCCGCCCTCGTCCCTGGCGATCTCGATCAGCAAGCGATCCGACACGATCGATCGGGGCGCGAGCTCGGCGATGTCCTCCTTGTTCGCCCATTCGTCGCGGTGCTTGAGAAGCAGCCAAGCCGACTTCGACTCGCCGTGCTGCGGGCGCGTGCGCACCAGCAACCACGAGCCGCGCAGCTTGCTCCCCTCGAGCGAGAACTTGAGCTCGCCTTTGGCGAGCGCGGCGTCGACGTCGGGGATCTGCGGCGTCCACGTTCCCCGGTCCCAGATCATCACCGTACCGCCGCCGTATTCGCCGACCGGAATGATGCCCTCGAACTCGTTGTACTCCATCGGGTGATCCTCGACCTGCATGGCGAGTCGCTTCACCGACGGATCATACGAAGGCCCCCGCGGCACCGCCCACGAGCGCATCACGCCCTTCCACTCGAGACGGAAGTCGTAGTGGAGCGCGCTGGCGCGATGCTTCTGAACGACGAACGCGAGCGACTTCGGCGAACGCCGGCCGGGAGCAATCTTTCCCCTGGGCTCCGCCGTGACGCCGAAGCGGCGCTTGCGGCGATATTCCGCGAGCGGCATCTCAGGACTGCGCCCGCACCTCCCGCTCGATGCGGTCGGCGTACTTGCGAATCGCCGCCTCGCGAATCTTCGGCAGATGCTGCGTCGGGAAGAGGTCCGCGGTGGCGCGATACTCGCGGAGCACCTGGCGCGCCACGGTGATCTTGTGGACCTCGGTGGGACCGTCGGCGAGTCCCATGTGGAAGCTCTGGATCACCTGCTCGACGAAGGGCATCTCCTGCGTGGCGCCGAGCGAGCCGTGCAAGTGGAGAGCCCTCGCCGAGACATCGTGGAACACCTTCGGCATCAGCGCCTTCACCGCCGCGATGTCCTTCCGCACCTTGCGGTAGTCCTTGTAGCGGTCGATTCGCCACGCCGTGCGCAGCACCAAGAGGCGGAACTGCTCGATCTCCATCCACGAATCGGCGATCTTCTCCTGCACCATCTGCTTGTCGGCCAGCAGCGATCCTTGCGTGGTGCGTGACAGCACCCGCTCGCACATCATGTCGAAGGCCTTGCGCACCTGACCGATCGTGCGCATGGCGTGGTGGATGCGCCCGCCGCCGAGGCGCGTCTGCGCGACCACGAACGCCCCGCCGCGAGGCCCGAGCATCGCGTCGCGCGGCACGCGCACGTCGTCGTAGCGCACGTAGGCGTGGCTGCCCTCGCCTTCATGAAGTCCGACGGCCATGTTGCGCAGGATCGAGAAGCCGGGCGTCTCCTTCGGCACGATGAACATGGACATACGCTCGTAGGGCGACGCCTCGGGGTCCGTGATCGCCATGACGATCAGGAAGGAAGCCACGTGCGCGTTCGACGAGAACCACTTCTCGCCGTTGAGCACCCACTGATCGCCCGACGAGCTTGGCCGTCGTTTCGAAGACCTTGGGATCCGCGCCGCCCTGCGGCTCGGTCATCGAGAAGCAGGACACGATCTCGTTGTCGAGGAGCGGCTTCAAGAAGCGCTTCTTCTGCTCCTCCGTGCCGTAGTGCGCCAGGATCTCGGCGTTGCCGGAGTCCGGCGCCTGGCAGCCGAAGACGATCGGCGCAAAGCGCGAGCGGCCGAGAATCTCGTTCATCAGCGCGAGCTTGACCTGGCCGTAGCCCTGGCCGCCGAGGTCCGGCCCGAGGTGACACGCCCAGAGCTTGCGGCGCTTGACCTCGGCCTGCAGCGGCCGAACCAGGGCGTTGCGGGCGGGATCGCGCACGTCGTAGGGATTGCCGAGCACGTGATCGAGCGGCTCGACCTCCTCGCGCACGAATCGCTCGATCCAATCGAGCTCCTTCTGAAATTCCGGCTCGGTCTCGAAGTCCCACGCCATGGCAGTCCCTCCTTCGGTGTTCGCCCAGTCGAAGTCGACCCCGCAGACGATCATCAGATCCCGGACAATGCAACGAGGCGACCCTCGAAACTCGGCGCGGCGCGCTCATCGGCTCGGCGCGAAAAAATTCTCTTGACAGCGATCGACGCCACGAAGTAAATCCGGGCCGGCTCATAAATGAGCACGCTCAGAACAGTGCCGAGCCGCCGGGTGCGGCCCGCTCCCGGAGGTTCTTCGCGGCGGGAGCGCAACAAGCGCGACAAGCAGGAGAGGATCTTGCGCGCGGCGCGCCGGCTCTTCGCCCGCAAGGGCTTCGAGCGAGCCACCACGCGGGAGATCGCCGAGGCCGCCGACGTCGGTGCGGGCACGCTCTTTCTCTACACCGGCAAGAAGGAAGACCTGCTGGTGTCCATCTTCGCCGAGGACATGCGCAGCGTCATCGACGACGCCTTCGTCATGGGTGGCGCGGGCGGGCTGCTCGAGCAACTTTTGCGGGTCTTCGGCGCGCTCATCGCCCACCATGAGCAGGACCCCGGGTTGGCCCGGGTGTTCGTCAAGGAGCTGCCCTTCGTCGAGGACCGCCATCACCTTCTCGGTGAGACCATGGCGACTCTGCTGGGGGGCATCGCCCGATTGGCGGCGCGGGCACAGGCAGCCGGCGAGCTCACCGAGACCGTGGACCCGGCCGAGCTCGCCGGCAACCTGTTCGCCCTCTACTTCTACCAGCTGCAGCGATGGCTGAGAGGCGCTGCGTCGCCCGAGCGACGCGACGAGGCCCTGCGCGCCGCTCTCGCACTGCAGCTCGAGGGACTGCGGCCGCCGGGACGACGCCTTGCGCGCGCCGCAGCGTCCCGAGGAGGTCACTGACGTGGGTGCGCGCACCGGAAGCGAATTCCTGGCCGGCCTTCGTAAGCCGCGCGAGATCTGGGTGGGCGACGACCGGGTCGCGGACGTCGTGTCGCACCCGGCATTCGCGGGCGCGGCGCAGACGCTCGCGCAGCTCTTCGACTTGCAGCACCAGGCGGCGGACGATCTGCCTGATGCCGGACTCCGAAACGGGCGAGCCGATCAACGTGAGCCACCTGATCCCGCGCTCGCGCGCCGACCTCGAGCGGCGCCATCGCTGCCTGCAGCGTACCGCCGAGTTCACCGTCGGCCTGATGGGGCGAACTCCGGACTACATGAACGTCACGTACGCCGGCTTCGCCGGTCGCGCCGACGAATGGGTCGCCGAACGGCAGCGACCGTGGCGCCGCGAACCTCGTCGACTATCAGAAGCTCCTCGCGCCGCAAGGATATCTCGCTCACCCACACGATCGTTCATCCGACGATCGACAAGGCGACCGGCGACGCGCCCGCGCCCGGCAACGACGTCGCGCTCCACAAGGTGGCCGAAACGGAGCACGGCATCGTCGTGCGGGGAGCGCGCATTCTGGCGACGCTCGCGCCGTTCGCCGACGAGCTCGCCGTCTACCCCGCGCATCCCCTGCCGGAAGGCGCCGACGCCTACGCGCTTTCGTTCTGCATTCCGATGGGAACGCCGGGGCTCAAGTTCCTCTGCCGCGACAGCTGCCGACTCCCGCCAACCTCTTCGACCGTCCGCTGTCGAGCCGCTTCGACGAGCAGGACGCGTTCGTGATCTTCGACGACGTGGAGATGCCGCGCGATCGGCTGTTCATCGACGCCGATCGCGACGTCTACAACCGGGTGATGACGACCGGGCTGGTACCCGAACGTCATGCAGCAGACGATGATCCGCGCGCAGACCAAGCTCGAGTTCGCCTACGGGCTCGGCACGCGAATGACCGAAGCGATCAACGACGTCTCGGCGGCGACCAAGCAGCTGCTCGGCGAGATCTGGACGTACGCCGAGTTCGCGCGGGCCGCGATCCACAGCGCGGAAGCCGAGGCCTTCGAGTACGGCAACGGCGTCTGGTTCCCGAACGGCGCGCCGCTCACCGCGCTGCGCGCCGCGCTGCCGACGTGGTTCCCGCGCGTCGCGCGAGATCCTCACGCTGATCGGCTCGCACAATCTGCTCGCCACGCCGACCGCCGCGCAGCTCCGCGACCCGAAGCTCCGCCCGTTGATCGACCGCTACCTGCGCGGCGCGAAGCAGACCGGCTCCGAGGAGCGAGCGCGCATCTTCCGCCTCGCGTGGGACTTCCTCGGCAGCGCGCTGGCAGGCAGAAACCTGCTCTACGAGCGCTTCTATCTCGCGTCGGGCGCGCGCAACTACGCGATCGCCGACGCGATCGCGTCGAAGGACCGCGCGCTGCGTCTCGTTGACGCGATCCTCGGCGAAGCAGGTCGGGGACGCCGAGAAGCTTTCTCCCGTGGGGGGTCAGAAGATCAACTTGATTCTGGAGGCTCGAAGATGAGCGTACTCGATGGAACGAGAGAGGAATGGCGCCGGATCCTTCACGAGGGCCAACCGAAGTGGGTGAAGCCAGAGGGCGAGGTGCTGCGGCTCGGCGACGGCCGGCAAGTCGCGGAGCGCGACGCCGTCTATCTGCCGCCCTGCGACCCGACGAAGATCCTCTGCATCCATTTGAACTACGAATCGCGACGCGTCGAGTTCCGGGCTCCGCAGCTCGAGACGCCGACGTACTTTCAGAAGCCGACGACCGCGCTCAACGCGCATCGCGGCACGTTGATGCGACCGGCCGGGCACAAGTACCTCAACTACGAGGGCGAGATCGCGGTGATCATCGGCAAGCCGATGCGCAACGTCGGTCGCGACGAGGCCTGGGATTCTATCGCCGGCTTCGCCCCCGCGAACGACGTCGGCTGTCAGGACTATCGCGAGACCGACGCGGGCTCGATGCTGCGCGTCAAGGGTCAGGACGGCTTCTGCCCGATCGGTCCGGGCATCGTCCGCGGCGTCGACGTGCGCAAAGCCGACGGTGCGCACCTACCTGAACGGCAACGTCGTCCAGGAGGGAGCCGTCACCGAGATGATTTTTCCGATCGACTACATCCTGGCCGACCTGTCGCGGTTCATTACGCTGTTGCCGGGCGACATCATCCTTTCCGGGACGCCGAAGAACTCGCGGCCCATGAACGTCGGCGACCTCGTCGAGGTCGAGGTGAGCGGCCTCGGGCGCCTGTCGAACCGTGTCGCCGAGGCCCCGGCTCCGGCGCATCGAGTCGGGCATCAACCGACCGATACGGATTCGGTGCGTCGCGTCGCGCTCGGATCGGACTTCTACAAGGAGAAGGCTCAGTGACCGGCGCCGAGAGCCTGGTCCGCACCGCGCTCGGCGCCGGCGTCGAGGTCTGCTTCGCCAACCCGGGGACCACGGAGATGCCGCTGGTCACCGCTCTCGATTCCGTGCCGGGGATGCGGGCCGTGCTGGGGCTTTTCGAGGGAGTCTGCACGGGCGCGGCGGACGGTTACGCGCGCATGCGCGGCAAGCCGGCGATGACGCTTCTCCATCTCGGCCCCGGCTTCGCAAACGGGCTCGCGAACCTGCACAACGCGCGGCGCGCGAACACGCCGCTGGTGAACATCGTCGGCGACCAGGCGACCTGGCACCTCGCGGCGGATGCGCCGCTGACGAGCGACATCGCGGGACTCGCGGCCCCGATGTCGCGCTGGGTGAAGGCCAACACTTCCGTCGAGACGCTCGGCGCCGACACCGCCGAAGCCATTCGTCGATCGCTCGAGCCTCCGGGCGGCGTCGCGACGCTCACCGTCCCCGCCGACTGCCAGTGGAGCGAAGGTGGGTCTGTCGCGCGTGTCGGAAGCCCCTCGCCGCGCACAACCGTCGCCGGGGCGACCATCGAGCGCGTCGCTGCCGTGCTTCGCCGGAAGGAGTCTGGCGCGATACTGCTCGGCGGCCAGGCACTCACCCGCCGCGGCCTCGAGGCCGCCGCCCGCGTCGCGGCTGCCAGCGGCTGCCGCCTTTTGAGCGAGACGTTTTCGGCACGGATCGAGCGTGGCGTCGGCATCCCGGCGGTGACTCGCCTCCCCTACTTTCCGGAACAAGCCCACGAGGCGCTCGCTGGAGTCCGAACGCTCATTCTGGCGGGCGCCAAGGATCCGGTGTCCTTCTTCGGCTACCCGGGAGTGCCGAGTCGCCTCGCTCCTGCCGGGAGCGCCCTCGAGGTACTCGCGAAAGTGGAAGAAGACGTCGCGAGCGCGCTCGAGGCGCTCGCCGACGAACTCGGCGCCGGCAAGCTGGCGGCGATTGCGCCTCCCGATGTGCCTTCGCCTCCGACGGGTCCTCTCACGCTGGCGACCCTCGGCGCCGCGATCGCCGCGCTGCAGCCAGACGGAGCGATCGTCGTCGACGAGGCCGCGACCTCGGGCGGCCCGTACGGGTCGCTGGCCGCGGCCGCGAAGCCGCACAGTTGCCTGATGCTCACCGGAGGAGCGATCGGACAAGGCTTGCCGACCGCCGTCGGCGCCGCGATCGCCTGCCCGGACCGTCGCGTGATCGCGTTCCAGGCGGACGGCAGCGGCATGTACACGGTCCAGGCGCTGTGGACGATGGCGCGCGAGAGCCTCGACGTGACGACGGTGCTTTGCTCCAACCGCGCCTATCGCATCTTGCAAATCGAGGCGGCGCGCGCCGGAAACGTCGAGCCGGGACCGAAGCTTCGCGGCTTGACCACGCTCGAGCCGCCGGTGCTCGACTGGAGCGCGCTGGCACGCGGCTTCGGCGTGCCCGCCGTCAAAGTCGAGACCGCGGACGACTTGGTGAGAGCATCTCGGACGCTCGCTCTCCGAGCGCGGCCCGAGCTTGATCGAGGCTGTCCTCTAACCGAACGGGGGAAGAACATGATCCAGGTGACGGAGCTTGGCTACATGGGCATCGGCGTCAAGGATCCCGACGCGTGGAAGAAGTTCGCCACGGAGATCGTCGGATTCCAGCTCGTCGACGAGGGCGAGCGGGACCGCTGCTATCTGCGCATGGACTACTGGCACCATCGACTAGCCCTACATCACGACGCCAGCGACGACCTCCTCTATCTCGGGCTGCGTGTGGCAGGCGGCGAGGAGTTCGCCGAGATGCAGCGACAGCTCGCGACGTCGGGTATCCGCTTCCGTGTCGGCTCGGAGGAGGAGGCTGCCGAGCGCCACGTGCTCGAGATCCTCAAGCTCGAGGACCCGGATGGTACTCCGATCGAGATCTTCCACGGGCCCGAGGTGCAGTTCGCCAAGCCCTTCCACCCCGGCCGCGGCATGCATGGGCGCTTCAAGACCGGCGCGGGCGGCTTGGGGCACTGTATCGTCCGGCAGCGAGACACGAAGGCGGCGTACCGGTTCTACAGCGCGCTCGGCATGCGCGGCGGCGTCGAATACAAGGTGGCGATGGGACCGCGCGTGCTGGCGCCGATGTTCATGCACTGCAACGAACGCGACCACACCGTCGCCTTCGGCGTCGGCGGTCCCGAACGGCGCATCAACCACCTGATGATCGAGGTGGACAATCTCGACGACGTCGGTCTCACGCACGATTTGGTGCGCAAGGCCGGAATCCCCGTGACGATCTCGCTCGGCAAGCACTCGAACGATCACATGTACTCCTTCTACTTCCGCAATCCGTCCGGCTGGATCCAAGAGTACGGTTGGGGCGCGCGTCCGGCCACGCACCAGTCCGAGTACTACGTCACGGACGTCTACGGACATGAGTTCGAGAGCGGCGGGTTCGACCTGAAGGAGTGAGCTTCGCGCTACGTGGTCTGCGCCATCCACTCTCGGACACGGTCGATGCGCTCGCTGCCCCAAAAGAGCTCGTCGTCGACGAGGTAGCTCGGCACCCCGAAGACTCCCTTCGCTTCCGCCTCGGTGCGCAGCCGGTCGTGCAGCTCCCTCCCTTCCCCGCGGAGGAAGTCGGCGAAGCCGACCGCGTCGACGCCCGCGGCGGCGATCTCCGCCGCGATCGCCTCGACGCTCTCGAGATCGAGCGCTCGCTTCCAGAACTTCTCGAAGACGCGATCGTGGTACGGCTGAATCCGGCCGGCGCGCGCCACCCAGAGAAATCCCACGTGTGCGATCGAGCTGTCGAAGATCTTGCGCGGGCCCCGGATCACCAGGCCGCGCCGCGCCGCCTCGCGCCGGCAGTCCATGTAGGCGTAGCGTACGCGCCGCCACTGGTGGGCGTTGCGTGTTCCGACCACGTCGCGCCCCGACTCGTCGAGCCGCGCCTCCCCCAAGTAGCTGGGAATGTCGAGAGTGTAGGGAAGGCGCTCGATCGCAAAGCCGAGGGCGCGGGCCTCGATCTCCAGCGCATCCGTCGCCTGCTGCGCCAGGTAGGCGTACGGGCTCTTGTAATCGAAGTAGTGAACGACTCGCGGGCGCGAGACCATCGACGGGCCCGCCTAGCGCTCGGAGCCCGGCGCGAACGCGCGGCGAAGAATCGTTTGCAGGAGCTTCTGCTCTTCCCGCGGTAGGGCGCGAATTCCCGCCGGCGGCTCGGCGAGACGATCGAGAAGCCGCTGGCGCTGGCGGCGGCCGGCCTCGGTCAGAACCAGGTTCCTCACGCGGCGGTCCGAGCCGTCCGGACGGCGCTCGACGAGCCCCTTCGTTTCAAGCCTCCCGACGATGCCCGTGACGTTGGAGCGGTCGCAATCGAGCGTCTCGGCCAGCCGGCACATCGGTACCGGTGCAGCCGGATCGAGGTTTTCGAGCACCGAGCATTGCGCTTCGGAGAGGCCGATCTCGGCCGCGATGGCCGGGAGACGCGCGCGCTCGGCGGCAACCACCCGCAAGAGCAGCTTCCACGCTTCGCAGGCGCCCTCGAGCGGTACCATCGATGCGATCTTATTCGACGAGCCCGATGGTTGACAACCTCAACTATGTGCTTACTTTCCGCCGCGATGAAGACCCTACTCCGGCTGGTCCCCCTAGACGACGCGGTCGTTTTCCCGGGTATGGACGTCACGCTGCCCCTCGCGATCGGCGAGGAGGCGCAGGTCCTGCTCGTGCCGCGCCACGGCAACCACTACGCCAAGGTCGGCGTCATCGCCAAGGTCGTCGAGCGAGTGCGGATGCCCGGCAGAGCCCAAGCGGTCGCCCTGTCGGCGCTCCACCGAGCCGTGGTCGGCGCCGCGCAGCCCGGGCCTGACGGCGAGCTGTACGCGCATGTCGAGGAGCATCCCGACGTCCTGCCTCCCCCGGCGAAGACCCACGAGCTCGAGCGCGAATATCGCGCGGTGGTGAACGAGATCCTCGAGCTTCGCGGCGACGACGGTCGGCTTGCCGCTTTCCTGCGCTCCATCACCGGGGCGGGTGCGCTCGCGGACACCGCGGGCTATGCCCCGGACCTCACGTACGAGCAGAAGGTATCGCTGCTCGAAGCGCTCGACGTCACAGAGCGCCTGCGCCTGTCGCTCGAGCTGCAGCGGGGCCGGCTCGCGGAGTTGCAGGTCCGCAAGCGGATCCGCGAGGACGTCGAGTCCGGCGCGCAAAAGCAGCAGCGCGAGTTCTTCCTGCGCCGCCAGTTGGAATCGATCCGCAAGGAGCTCGGCGAGGACGACTCTTCGGTCGCGGGCGACTACCACAAGAAGATCGCCGAGGCCGGCATGCCCGACGCGGTTCGCGAGCAGGCGGAGCGAGAAGCGAGCCGGCTCGAGCGCATGGGCGAGGCGAGCCCGGAGTCGTCGATGATCCGCACGTACCTCGACTGGCTGCTGGCCGTGCCGTGGGCGGCGCGGTCCGAGGAGGTGCTGGATCCCGTGCGCGCACGCGGCGTGCTCGACGCCGACCACGCGGGGCTCGAAGACGTGAAGCGGCGCATCACCGAATATCTGGCCGTTCGTAAGCTGCGCCGCGAGCGGGGAATCCCCGATGACCGCCGTTCCGGCGCGATCCTCGTCTTCGTGGGCCCGCCGGGGACCGGGAAGACCTCGATCGGCGAATCGATCGCCCGCGCCACGGGGCGGAAGTTCGTGCGCATGTCGCTCGGCGGCGTGCGCGACGAAGCGGAGATCCGCGGGCACCGCCGCACATACATCGGCGCCCTGCCCGGCCGGCTGGTGCGCGCGCTGCGCGACGCCGGCACGATGAATCCGGTCATCCTCCTCGACGAAGTCGACAAGCTCGGCGCCGACTGGCGCGGCGATCCCTCGGCGGCGCTACTCGAGGTGCTCGATCCGGCCCAGAATCACTCCTTCCGCGACCACTATCTCGACGTCGAGCTCGACCTCTCGCAGGTGCTGTTCGTCGCGACGGCCAACGTCGCCGAGACGATCCCGCAGCCGCTGCTCGACCGCATGGAGACGATCCGGTTCGACGGCTACACCAGCGAGGAGAAGGTGGACATCGCGCGCACCTACCTCTGGCCGCGCCAGCTCGAGCGCAACGGCCTTCGCGCAGACGAGGTGACGATCGACGACGATCGGCTACGCGAGGTGATCGCCGACTACACGCGCGAAGCCGGAGTTCGCCAGCTCGAGCGCGAGCTCGGCAAGGTGCTGCGTCATGCAGCCACCGCGGTCGCCTCCGGCGAGCACGAGGCGCCGATCCGAGTGGAGGAGGCCTTCCTCCGCGAAGCCCTCGGCCGCAAACGCTTCTTCCAGGAGGCGGCGGCGCGCACCTCGCAGCCGGGCGTGGCGACCGGCCTTGCCGTCACCGGCAGCGGCGGCGAAGTGCTGTTCGTCGAGGCAGCCTCGATGGAAGGTTCGGGGGCGCTGGTGATGACCGGCCAGCTCGGCGACGTCATGAAGGAGTCCGCGCGTATCGCGCTCACGTACGTGCGCAGCCGAGCCGCCGCGCTCGGCATCGACGAGCGGAGCTTCCGCGATCGCGACTTCCATCTGCACGTGCCGGCTGGAGCTACGCCCAAGGACGGACCGAGCGCGGGTGTGACGATGGTGACCGCCCTCGCATCGTTGCTCACCGGCCGGCCGGTCAAGAAGACGATCGGCATGACCGGTGAGATCACGCTGCAGGGGCGCGTGCTGCCGATCGGCGGCGTCAAGCAGAAGGTGCTCGCCGCAGAGGCCGCTGGCTTGACCGAAGTCTTGCTGCCGCAGACCAACGTGGCCGACCTCGAGGAGATTCCCGCCGACGTGCGTGACCGCGTGCAGTTCCATCCGGTGACGTCGATCGACGAAGTGGTCGCGCTCGTCCTCGAGCCGGCGCCGGTGGCGATGGCCGCGTAAGCGTCTCGGGCCGGGGACGATCACTTCAACCCGCCGGCGCCGCCCTGTATAGTCCGCCGCGACCCATGGGCACGATCTCGGCGAAGCGCACGCTTCCTGGAGTGAGCGCTTGAGAGAGGCGCTCGTCGACCTCACCCGTCGCCTGATCGCCTGCGACACCACGAGCTCGCTCAGCAACGTCGGGGCCATCGATCTGCTCGCGGATCGGCTGGACTCGCAAGACTTTCTCATTCGCCGCCAATGCTGGGAGGCGGGCGGCGTCACCAAGGCCAACCTCGTCGCCTTCGCCGGCCCGGCCGAGCCCGGTGGCCTGTTGATCTCCGGCCACACGGACACCGTGCCTTGGCAAGGGCAAGCGGGTTGGACGCGCGACGCTCTCGTGCTCGAGGTCGGCGATGAGCGCGTCTACGGGCGCGGCTCTTCCGATATGAAGGCCTTCTTGGCGCAGGCGGTGATCGCGGCCGGGGAGGTCGGAGTCGCGCGTCTCTCCCGTCCACTCGTGCTGGCATTCTCCGCCGACGAGGAAGTCGGCTGCCTCGGCGCCGAGCGCCTCGCGCCCGTGCTCGGCGAGCTTCTCGGAGACGTTCCGCTGCCGACGCTCTGCTGGATCGGCGAGCCGACGTCGTGGGAGGTCTATCACGCGCACAAGTCGTTTGCGGCCTTCGACGTGCGAGTTCGGGGGCGAAGCGGGCATAGCGGCCTGCCGCAGCTCGGTCTCAACGCGATCGGCGCAACGGCGGCGGTGATCGCCGACATCGGCCGCTACCAGAGCGAGCTCGCGGCGCAACCTTCTGCACACTTCGCATCCATTTTTCCGCAGGCGCCCTACGCGACCGTCAATCTAGGCACGATCCGCGGGGGATCGGCGGCGAACGTGATCGCCGACGAGTGCGTTCTGCGGGTGAGCACCCGCGGGCTGCCGGGTGTCGATCCGCTGGAGGGCTACCGCGAGATCGCACGGCGTCTGTCGATCCTCGACGCGCGCGACCCGGCTTCGCCGCACGGGCGCGCGGAGATTTTGCTCGGCGAGCCGATGGCCGTCCCGGCGATGCAATCTCCGCGTGGCACGACGCTCGAGCGCGCGCTCTGCGAAGCGCTCGGCAAAGAGAAGGTCGCCGGCGCGCTGCTCGGCGCCGATGGCTGTCGTTTCCAAACGGTTGGCGTGCAGTCGCTCCTCTGCGGCCCCGGCGATTTCGCCGAGGCACATCAACCAAACGAGAGCATTTCGCGACGCGCGTTCGAGGACGGCGTATCGGTGGTCCGCTCGATCATCGAGCGCCAGTGCGTCGAGTGACGCGGGCTCAACGGCGCTTGGCTTCGTCGATCATCGCCAGCACTCGCTCCGGCGTGAGCGGCACCCGATTGACACGCGGGGAGAGATCGGAAAGCGCGTCCGCCACCGCGTTGGCGATCGCCGCCGGCGCCGCGATCACTCCGCCCTCGCCCATTCCTTTCATTCCACCGGGCGTGTGCGGCGACGGTGTCTCGATGTGCGCGATCTCGACGCGCGGTACGTCGGCGGCCGTCGGCGGCAGATAGTCCATCAGCGTGCCGGTGAGGAGCTGGCCGTTCTCGTCGTAGACGATCTCCTCGTAGAGCGCACCGCCGAGGCCTTGCGCCACCCCGCCCTGGATCTGCCCGTCGACGATTGCCGGGTTGAGCATCGTGCCGCAGTCCTCGACGACGACGTAGCGCAGAACCGTCACCTTGCCGGTCTCCTCGTCGATCTCGATCTCGGCGGCGTGGGTTGCGTTCGAATGCGTGAGCGGCGGCGGGTCGTAGCGCGCCGTCACCTCGAGGCCCGGCTCCTCGTCGGGCAACGACGGCGTACGCCGCAGCCACGTCGCGCGCGCGACGTCCCGGATCGCGAGCACGGGCGCGCCGTCGCCCGCGCGGCAAACCGTGCGGTCGCGAAGATCGAGATCAGCTTGCGGGATCTCCGCGAGCCGCGACGCCGCCCGCAGCAGCTTGGCCCGGACCTTCTCCGCCGCCAGCAGCACTGCGCCGCCGGTGGCAACCGCGCTCTTCGAGCCGCCCGTCACCCAGCCTCGCGGCGTCGACGCCGTGTCACCCTCTATCACGCGAACGTCAGAAAGCGGGACGCCCAGCCGATCCGCTGCGATCTGCGCAAAGGTGGTCTCGTGTCCTTGCCCCTGCGAGCTCACCCCGACCGCGACGCTCACGCGCCCGTCGAGCTCCATGCGCACCAGGGCCGGCTCGTGGCCGCCGACATCCGCGCCCAGCATCTGCCACACCTGCGAGCTGGGAGCGGTCGCTTCGACGTACGGCGCGAAGCCAAGGCCGCGGCGAACGCCCGCGAGCGCGGGCTGCCTGCCGCCGCTCGTCGATGCCCGCGGCGTCGATCATCTCGAGAGCGCGCTCGAGGCATTCGCGATGACTGCCGCTCTCGATCTCGGTCCCGAGCACCGTCGTATAGGGGTGTTCGTCGCGAGCGATCATGTTGCGCCGGCGGAGCTCGCCACGATCGATGCCGAGCTTGCGCGCGGCCATGTCGATGAGCCGCTCCGTCACCAGCACCCCGATCGGTTGCCCGACGCCCCGGTACGCGCCGATCGAGCACTTGTTGGTCGCCACCGAGAGTGTCTCGAACGCGAACGCGCGCAGCTTGTAAGGACCTGGCATGGCCATCGCCGTGACGTTGGCCTCGAACGTCGCCCACGGATACTCGACGTACGCGCCGATATCGCACGTCACGTGCGCGCGCAGGCCGAGCATGGTCCCGTCCCTCGCGAGCGCGAGCTCGCCGCGCACGATCTGATCCCGCGCGTGCTGCGAAGCCGCGAGGTGCTCACGCCGGTCCTCGATCCACTTCACCGGCCGGCCGAGCCGTAGCGGTAGCGCGGCCGCCAGGATCTCTTCCGGAAACACGTGCGACTTGAGACCGAACCCGCCGCCCACGTCGGTGGCGATCACGCGCACGGTATGCTCGCCGATGCCGAGCGCCCGAGCGAGCTCGCTGCGAAGCACGTGCGGCATCTGCGTGGAGGCCCAGACGGTCAGCGCTTGCGCCGCAGGGTCCCAGGACGCCAGCACTGCTCGCCCCTCCATCGGCAGCGCAAGATGCCGCCCCGAATGAAATCGCTCCGCGACGACGACGTCAGCCGAGCGAAACGCGCCGGCGACGTCTCCATGCGTTCTCTCGACCCGCTGGAACACGTTGTCGGGCCAGTCCTCGTGCACCCGCGGCGACTCGGCTCGCGCCGCGCGCTCGACGTCCACGACCGGCTCGAGAGGCTCCCAGTCGATCTCGACGAGCGCGCACGCGTCCTCGGCGAGGTCGCGACGCTCGGCCACGACCGCGACGACAGCCTCGCCGACGAAGCGGGCCTTTCCCGCAGCCAACACCGGCCACGCCACATTCCGACACGGCGGCCGGCCGCTCGCCGCGTCGTAGTCGACCCGCAACGGCGGCAGAAAATTCTCGAGATCGGCCGAGGACAGCACGGCGTGCACCCCAGGCGCGGGACGAGCCGCGGCGACGTCGATCGAGACGATGCGCGCGTGCGCGTGAGGGCTGCGTACGAACGCCACAGACAGCGCACCCGGAAGCTGGACGTCGTCGACGTAGCGGGTGCGGCCGAGGAGCACTCGCGGGTCCTCCACACGCCGCACGCGTGCGCCGAGGAGCTTGGCCGTCGAGCCTTCGCCGCTCACGCCCGATCCTTGACCACCGCCAGCACGGCGTCGACGAGGTTGGCGTAGCCGGTGCAACGGCAGAGATTTCCCGACAGCGCCTGGCGCACTCCTTCCTCGTCGACGTTTGCTCGTGATTCGACGAGCTCGAGCGCGGTCATCAAGAACCCCGACGTGCAGAAGCCGCACTGGAGTGCGTGGTGATCCCAAAACGCCTGCTGCAGCGTATGCATGCGATCACCTTCGGCCATGCCTTCCACCGTGCGCACCTCGGCGCCGTCTGCCTGTACCGCGAAGAGCAGGCACGACCGCACGCTTCGCCCGTCGAGGATCACCGTGCAGGCGCCGCACACACCGTGCTCGCAGGCGAGGCGAGTCGCCGTGAGGCCGAGCTCCTCGCGAAGGAAATCGGCGAGAAGCCGGCGCACCGCCACCTCGCGCACGACCTCGCGGCCGTTGACGACGAGCCGGACCTCGCGTGTCTCGCTCACGTTGCTCATGCAGCCTCCGCGAGTGCTTCACTGAGGGCACGGCGCGCGAGCACGGCCGCCATCCGGCGACGATAGCCCGCGGAGCCATGGACGTCGCTGCCGGGATCGACCGCGCGACCGACGACCTCCGCCGCGGTCCGCAGCGCGTCGAGCTCCCCACGCGATCCCCGCAGGATGCCGTCGATCTCGGGAACGTGGATCGGCGTGCCGTGAGCGCCGCCGACCGCCAGGGTGGAGGCGAGGCAAACGCCGGACTCGTCACGCGTCACTCGGCATGCGACGGCGACGATCGCGAAGTCGCCTGGCCGGCGTGAGAGCTCGCAGAATCCGAAGCCGCTGCCCGGCCGCGCAGCTGGAAACGTCACGTCGGTGAGCATCTCCGTCGGGTCGATCACGGTGGTGAGAGGGCCCACGAAGAAGTCTCGCGCGCGAAGCGCGCGTGCCCGCTTCGCGGAGCGGAGCGTCACTTGTGCGTCGAGCGCGGCGGCGACGAGCGGCCATTCCGCGGCGGGGTCGGCATGGGCCAGGCTGCCGCCGATCGTGCCCCGGTTGCGGATCGCAAGATGGCCGATCTCGCGGGCGGCGCGCGCGAGCAGCGGCTCGGCACGCTTCGCTTCCACGGAGATCTCGAGGTCGCGGTGTCGCGTCATCGCGCCGATCCGCAACGTCTCCCCGTCACGACGCACGTAGGACAGCTCGGGCAACCGATTGAGATCGATCAGCACCTTCGGCCCGGCCAGCCGGAGGTTCAGCATCGGCACCAGGCTCTGGCCACCGGCCAACAGCTTGGCCTCCTCGCCGTGCTCGGCGAGCAATGTCAGCGCCTCGTCGAGCGAGCGCGGACAGGCATAGAGGAAGCTCGGCGGCTTCATGCGAGGAAGTGTGGCATCAGATGCTCGCGGACCGCGCGGATCGTCACTTCCGGATCCACACCGGGAACCTCGAAGGCAATCGGATGATTCACGCCGGCGGCGACGATCTCGTCGAGCGTTTCTCGGCAGCGGGCGGGGCTACCGGCGATCGTAAAGGTATCGATCATCCAGTCCGAGACGAGCTCGACCGCCGACGTTCCCTTCCCGAACGCCTCTCCGATCTTCGCCAGCTCCTCTGCCGGCATTCCGGAGGCGACGACCAACGGGTTTTGTGGCTCTGTCGCCAGGATGCCGAGCAGCGCGGCCAGGAACGGCTTGACCGCCTCGCGGGCCGCTCGCTCATCCTCGGAGATCGAGACGAGAAGGAAGGCGCCGATCTCGAGGTCGGACAGTCGACGCCCCGCCCGCTCGGCGCCGCGACGAACGTGCTCGATCGCGAAGCGCGCATAGGCGGCGCTCGTCATCACGGAGAGCAGCACGCCGTCGGCGATCTGCCCCGCCATCTCGAGGTTCTTCGGGCCGAGCACGCCGAGGTACACGGGCGGCGCGGCGCACGGCGACGCAAACGACAGCTTCGCTTCATGCGTGCGAAACACCTGGCCTTCGAACGTCACCGACTCGCCGCGCAGCATTCGCCGAACGACGTCGACGCCCTCGCGCATCGCCGTCCCGGGCTTGGCGTATGGAATGCGCATCTGGGTCTCGATCCAGTGACGTACGCCGCCGCCGATGCCGAGGGCCGTGCGTCCCTCCGCGACCTCGGTCAGCGCCGCGAATTCCATGGCGATCAGCGCCGGATGGCGGGTGTACGGGTTGACGACGCCCAGTCCGACGCGCAGGCGGCGGGTCGAGCAGGCGATCGCCGAGGCGAGCGCGAACGCGCCGCGAAAGAAGTAGTCCTCGGGGACCCAGTAGGTGCCGTAGCCGAGCTCTTCGGCGAGCCGCGCACACGCCATCTGGCGCCGCGCATCGGCCCTCTCGAAGCCGATGCCGAATTCCTTCACCCGCGCCATGGCCTCAGCTCCGGCTGGCGTAGGTGTCGCCGAAAGGCACCCGTGGGTCGCTCTCACCGGCGGTCGGCGAGCAGTGGAAGTGCCACATCTTCCAGCGGCGATTCCCGACGCCATCGTCGCGCTGGTAGATCTCGGTAGAGCGGATACGGAAAGGCGTCTTGGGTATGCCCGGGACTTCGAGGCCGGGGGCGAGCTCGATGCGAACGACGTTCTCGCATGCGAGCCATGCCATGTCGCCAGCCACCTCGAGACGCAGGCGGATCGGCTCGGAGATGTCGGGTATCCTCACCTTACCGTCGAGCGCTTCCCAGAGCTTGGTCTTCTCGCCGAGACCGTAGTACGGGTGACCGTTCAGGTTGTACTGCAGATATCGTTCGCCCGCGAAGACCGAGCGCATCTTCGGGATGTCCCAGTCGCGATTCGCCTCCCACCAGGCGCGGTGCAGGCGCAGGATCTCTTCTCGGTCTGCTTCGACGGTCATCGTAGCGCCTCCTCGGTTCGCATATCTCAGGCATCGGCACCACGCCAATCGAGTCGGCGCCGGCTGAAGGTCGCGCGTCTTCTCCGAGCGCCGAAGAGGTTGCGCCTGCCACCCGGGCGGGATAGTCGGGCCCATGGCCAAGCTCAGCCGTCTCAGCCGCTCGATTTCCGGTTTCGCCGCCTGTGTCACGGGCGCTGCGAGCGGGATCGGTCGAGCCACCGCACGCTTGTTCGCGGACGAGGGTGCCCGCGTTGCGGTGGTCGATCGCGTGGGGGACGCCGTCGAGAAGGTAGTCGTCGAGATTCGCGGCGCGGGCGGCGACGCGATCGGCGTAGTCGCGGATCTCGCCGACCCGCGAGAGATCGATCGCGTGGTCCGCGAGGTCGTCGAGCGCTTCGGCGGCTTGGACATCCTCGTCAACAACGCCGGCGTAAGCTTTCCGGCGATGCTCGATGAAGAGGGCTGGGAGGAGAGCTGGGAAAAAACCTTCGCCGTCAACCTGACGGCCCCCGCCCGCCTCGTGCGAGGATTCCTGCCATCGTTGAAGGCACACCGGCGAGGCCGCGTGGTCAACATCGCCTCCACGGAAGGGCTCGGTGCGAGCTACGGGATGACTCCCTACACGGCGAGCAAGACGGGCGTGATCGGCCTCACCCGCTCGCTCGCCATCGAGCTCGGCCATCAGGGCGTCAACGTCAACTGCGTGTGCCCGGGTCCGATCAACACGGGTATGACGGCGGTGATCCCCGACGAAGCCAAGGCGCGCTTCGCCCGGCGCAAGGTGCCGTTGCAGCGCTACGCCGATCCCGAAGAGGTCGCGCAGGGTATCCTCTCGCTGGTCCTGCCCGCCTCCTCCTACATCAACGGCGCGGTGCTGCCCGTCGACGGCGGCATGACCGCGAAGTTCGACTTGGGGAGCAAGAAGCTCTTCTGAGCCGCGCCCCTTGCGGCTCATTGATCGATCACCGCAAAGCCGCATCTGGCGCACTCTCCAGCGCCGTGCACCTCGCAAACCCGTGCGGGATACGGCTTGCAGCGACCTGCGGGAAAAGTCTACACGTGTAGACTTTGGGGTCCCTGGCCGGGCGCCCGGGTCCTCTAGACGCGCACCATCAGCTTGCCGCGGTTCCTTCCCGCGAACATGCCTGCGAGCGCGGCGGGCAACTTGTCGAAGCCCGCGATCACGTCGACTGGCGCTATGAGCGTTCCCTCGGCGATCCACGCCGCGAGCGCGGCCTCGGCCTGCGCACGGCGCTGGTAGAAGTCCATGACGATGAAGCCTTCCATGCGGATGCGCTTCGTCACCAGAAATCCGGGAACGCCCGCGGGACCGGGGGCGGGTTTGCCGGTGTCGTACTGGGAAACGTTGCCGCAACAAACGACGCGGCCGAAGAGGTTCATGCGGGCCAGCGCGGCGGCGAGCACCTCGCCGCCGGTGTTGTCGAAGTAGACGTCGACGCCGTTCGGGCACGCCGCCTTGATGCGACGGGAAACGTCACCGGCCTGGTAGTCGACCGCGGCATCGAACCGAAGCTCGCTCGTCAGCCACGCGCACTTCTCCGCGCCGCGCGTGGTGCCGACGACGCGACAGCCGCCGATGCGCGCGATTTGCCCGGCGATCGAGCCGACGGCGCCCGCGGCGCCCGACACGAGCACGGTCTCGCCCGGGCGTGGCCTGCCGACATCGAGCATGCCGAAATAGGCGGTGAGGCCGGTGACGCCGAGCACTCCGAGGATATGCTCTGGCCGGCGGCTCTTGTCGTGCTTGGCGAGCTCGGTCGCGGGCAAGGCGGCGAATTCTCGCCAGCCGAAATCGCCGCTCACGAGATCGCCGCGCGCGAAGCCTTCGGCGTTGGATTCGACGACCTCGCCGACACCCCATCCGGCCATCACGTCGCCGGGCGCCAGCATCGCGCGATAGGTGACTGCCTGCATCCAGGCGCGGCTCGCCGGATCGATCGAGAGCAGGGTCGTGCGGACGAGCACTTCCCCCGTCTTCGGCTCGGGCACGGCGCCCTCGCGCATGTCGAAATGCTCGGGGCCTACCTCGGCCTGCGGCTTGCGAGCAAAGATCCATTGGCGATTGACAGCGCTTCCCATCGGGCTCTCCTACGGCTCCGGCGCCGGCAGGTCGGTGGGACGCGATCTCCCACGCCGGGCGGAGACGGTCAACTCGAAGCCGAGGTCCTACGCAAGGAATCTCCGGCGTGATACAAACCGCTCGGTCGGAGCGTCTTCATTCGCACGAGCCATGACCGTTCGCATCGAAACGCCGACCGGGCGTGACCCACTGACCGAGTTCGTGGGCTTCCACGACCGCGTCTACGAGGAGCGCAGCGCTCATTGGCCTGCGGCGGCGGAGCTCGAGCTGCCGATACTGCTCGGCGAGAGCCCGTTCAACGCCGGGCGAAGGATGAAGCCCTTCATCGCCGGCGAGAAGGGAGCGATCGTTGCACGCGCCCTCGCGGTCGTCGACGAGCGCTATCAGCGGCACTGGAACGAGAAGCTCGGCCACGTCGTCATGTTCGAGGCGCTCCCCGGCCGACGCGACGCCGCGCGCCAACTGATGGACGAGGCCTGCGAGTGGCTCGCGTCGCAGGGCGCCGACGCCGCACGCGCCGGCATGGGCATGCTCGACACGCCCTTCGTCGTCGACGACTACGATTCGCTGCCGCCTCAGGTGGTTCGTCACAATCCCGACTACTACCACTCGCTGTTGAAGGATGCCGGCTTCGAGACCGAGAAGGGCTGGGTCGACTACAAGATCGCCGTGACGCCGGAGCTGGTCGCCCGCTGGGAGAGCGCGCTCGAGGCGTGCCGCAGGTCGGGGATCGAGCTCGTCCCGCTCGCCGACGTGCCGGAGTCGACGCGGGTCGCACACTTCGCCGACACCTGGGCCGATACCTTCAAGAGGCACTGGGGCTGGTCGGCGTTCTCCGAAGACGAGATCGCGGTGATCCTCGACCTGTTCGCTCCAGCCGGCGCGCTCGACACCTCGCTTCTCGCGTACCGCGACGGCGTGCCCGTCGGATTTCTCGTGGTCGTACCGGAGACCAGCTTTCTCGCAGTCACCAAGCCCGGACGCGAGTTGCGCGACGACGAGAAGCTCAACTTCCTCGGCATCGGCGTCCGCGAGTCGGCGCGCGGCCGCGGGGTGAACCTCAGCGATGGCCGCACGGACCTATCTCGATCTCGTCAAGCGAGGAGCGAAGTATCTGAGCTACACCTTGGTTCTCGACGACAACTGGCCGTCGCGGCGCACCGGGGAGAAGCTCGGCGCGTACGTCTGCGCGAACTACGTCACGTACCGGCGGAACTTCCGCCGCTGAGACGTCCCCTCCGCTCAGAAGTGAAATCATGCGGGTCACGACCGTACACGAGAATACGACGAGTGCGGTGGGAGAAGCGCTCCGTAGGGCGCACTGGCCCAGAGGGCGAGAGCGTGGACTCCGGAGAACGATGCCGCTCGCGCTGGCGGTGATCACGGCGACGCTGGGCATCGCCTGTCGCGCAGTGCAGATGGACCACCCCAGCGTCATGCTCACGCCGACTCGGGATCAGCAAGCCGTGAGGCAGGCGCTCGAGAAGGCGCTGCAGAATCGCGGATGGACGTATGTCGAGGAGAAACCCGGGAGTATTCTCGCCACCATCGACGTTCGCTCCCACCAGGCCGTCTCTCGAATCACCTACACGGGAGGCTCTCTGGAGTTCGCGTACGTCTCGAGCAAAGACATGATGTACCAGATGGACCCGAACGGGGTCGAAAAGATCCATCGCAACTACAACGGGTGGATCGCGAACGTCATCCGCGACACGCAAGCCTATCTCGAAGGACGCCAGCCCGACGGCGGAGTGAATCAGTAGCCTCAGCGGCGCGCTTCGTCGCTCCGCTTGGCGACCTCTTCGAGCATCACCTCGGTGGCGCCGCCACCGATCGATAGCACGCGCGCGTCGCGCACCATGCGCTCGATCGTGCTCTCCTGGATGTAGCCGAAGCCGCCGTGGAACTGCTGGCAGGCGTACATCACTTCGTTCACGAGCTCGCCGCTGTAGGCCTTTATCATCGACACCTCGCGCACGGCATCGACTTCCCGGCTCATCATCCAGGCGGTGTGGTAGTAGAGCTGGCGCGCTGCCTCGACTTTCGCTTCGAGCATCGCCAGACGCTGGCGGATCGCCTGCTTGTCCCAGAGCGTGGCGCCGAAGGCTTTGCGGGTCTTCACGTACTCGCGCGTCAGGCGAAGCGCTTCGGTGCGCCTCTCCGACCGCCATGCCCGACAGCACCAGCCGCTCGTTCTGGAAGTTGCGCATGATCGCGTAGAAGCCCTGGTTCTCCTCGCCGAGCAGATTCGAGGCGGGAATGCGGCAGTCCTCGAACACCAGCTCGGCGGTGTCCGAGGCCCGCCAACCCTGTTTCTTCAGCTTGCGCCCGACCGAGAACCCGGCCGTGCCGCGCTCGACGAGAAACATCGAGATGCCCCGCGAGCCCTTCGCCTCGGTGTCGGTCTTGGCGGCGACGAACACCACGTCGGCGCTGACGCCGTTGGTTATGAACATCTTGGCGCCGTTCAACACCCAGAAGTCGCCGTCGCGCCGCGCCGTGGTACGCATCGACGCGACGTCGGAGCCCGCGTCCGGCTCGGTGACGGCGACGGCGGTGAGCACTTCGCCCGAGACGATCCGTGGAAGGTAGCGCCGCTTTTGCTCGTCGTTGCCGGCGCCGGCGAGATGCGGCGAGGCCATGTCCGTGTGCACCAGGACGGTGACGGTAAAGCCGCCGAAGCTCGAGTACGCGAGCTCCTCGGCGAGGATCGCCGATGACAACGCGTCGGCACCACTGCCGCCGTACTCGACGGGATAGCGGATCCCGAGGAAGCCGAGGTCGCCCATTCGCCGCAGCACGTCTCGCGGAATCTCCCCGCTCTCCTCCCACGCCTCGCCGTTCGGCCGCACCAGCTCGTCGACGAACCGACGAACTTGGGCGCGCAAGAGTTCATGCTCTTCGTTGAAATAGGGAGATCTCACATCGTCCTCCTGCGCGGGTGCGTCGACCGATTCACGCGCCACTCCGCTCGAATTCCACGAGCAGCTCCCCGGCGGTGACGGTGCGGCCGGGGCGACAATGGATCTCGCGTACCGCACCGGCGCCCGCCGCGCGCAACGGGTGAACCATCTTCATCGCTTCCATGACCACCAGCACGCTGCCCGACTCGACTCGATCTCCGCGAGAGACCTCCACGTTCGTGACCAGCCCGGGAAACGGCGCGACGAGGTTGCGGGGATCGGCGCTCGCCCCGGCTTCGCGAGCCGCGACTTGGGCCTCCCGGGAAACGACCTGGAAGCGTCGATGATGGGAGCCGCCGGAGATCCATATCGTGTCCTCGCCGAGGTCGACACGGCGTCGGTGAAGCAAGCCGTCGATCTCGAGACGCAGATCGTCGGGCGCCGGCCACCAAGCGTCGACCGAGACGCGTTTCGCATCCTCGACCTGATAGCGCTTCTCCGCCGCGGTGACACGAACCGTTCTGGTCTCGCCATTCTCGGCGCGCAGCACGACCTCCGTCCAGCCCTCATGACCCGCCCGTCGCGTCACCCGCCAGGGACCGAGCCGGTCCCACGGCACGGGCACCGACTCGCGCCGCCGGCTCTCGATTCGGACGACCCAGGAAAGCGCCGCGGCGATCCGATCGAGAGCGCTCGATTCCCCTTCCGTCTCGGTCCGGCGCTGTGCGGCGAATCGGGTCTCGAGGAAGCGCGTCGAGATCTCCGCCGAGCGGAAGGCTTCCGTCTCCAGCACGTCGCGCAGGAAGTCGAGGTTGCTGTCGACGCCCGACAGCAGCGTACCACCGAGCGCCGCAACGAGTCTCCGGCGCGCTTCTTCGCGGCTCGCGCCGTGGGCGACGATCTTGGCGAGCATCGAATCGTAGTGGGACGTGACCTCGCTCCCCGAAACGATGCCCGAGTCTACGCGGACGCCGTCGATGGCAGGAACGTCGTAGACGCGGACGGTTCCCGTCGCCGGCAGAAACCCTTCATCGGGACGCTCGGCGCACACGCGAGCTTCGATCGCGACGCCCTGCGGCTCTGCGTGGCCGACCACGCCCGGGAGCGGCTCGCCGCAGGCGACAAGGATCTGCAGCTCGACGAGATCGACCCCGGTCACGCATCTCCGTCGTCGGATGCTCGACCTGAAGTCGGGTGTTCATTTCCAGGAAAAAGAAGTCGCCCGACGCATCGTCGACGAGAAACTCGACGGTACCGGCGGAATCGTAGTCGATGGCCTCCGCAACCCGCAGCGCCGCTTCGCGCAGTCCTGCGCGAGCTCGATCGGCAAGACGCGGCGCGGGCGCCTCCTCGATGAGCTTCTGATGATGGCGCTGAATCGAGCACTCGCGATCGAACAGATGTGTTCGTCGACCATGGCGGTCGCCGAGCACCTGAACTTCGATATGGCGCGCTCGTTCGAGATAGCGCTCGAGGATCAGCGACGCGTCGCCGAAAGCGGCCGTCGCCTCGCGTCTCGCCGTCGCCAGCGCCGCCGCGAGATCGCCGTGCCGCTCCACGAGACGGATCCCCTTGCCGCCGCCGCCAGCGCTCGCTTTGACCAGCAGGGGATAGCCGATGCGACCGGCCTCGTGCGCGAGCGTTCCGTCGTCCTGCGCCGCTCCGTGATACCCCGGGACCGTAGGCACGCCGAGGCGATGCGCCAGTGCGCGGGAGCGTTCCTTCGAACCCATCTCGCGAATCGCTCGTGCCCTCGGGCCGACGAAGGTCAGGCCGGCGGCTGCGCAGGCCTCGGCGAATCCGGCATTTTCGGATAGGAATCCGTAGCCCGGGTGGATGGCCTCGGCGCCGGTGGCGCGCGCCGCCGCGATCAGGGCGGGTCCATCGAGATAGCTCCGCGCCGATTCCGCCGGACCGATGCATCTGCCAGCGTCCGCCGCGCGTACGTGAAGCGCGCGCCGTTCGACCTCCGAGTACACGGCGACGGTCTCGATGCCGAGGCGGCGGCACGTGCGCGCGATGCGCACCGCGATCTCACCGCGGTTGGCGATCAGCAGGCGGCGAATCATGCACCTCTCACATGCGAAATACGCGAAACGCGCCATCCGCGGGGGGCGCCGCGGCCGTGATGGCGAGCGACAGGCCGAGCACGTTGCGGGTTTCCGCGGGCTCGATCAGCCCGTCGTCCCAGATCCGCGCCGTCGCGTAGTAGGGATCGCTCTGCTCGCGGTACTGCGCCGCGACCCGCTCGCGCAGCGCGGCGATTTCCTCGTCGGTGACGGACTCGCCGCCGAGACCGCCGCGCTTGACGTCGACGAGCACCGTCTGCGCCGTCTCGGCGCTCATCGTCGCGACCCGCGCCGTGGGCCAGGCGAACAAGAAGCGCGGCCGGAAGCCGCGCCCGCACATCCCGTAGTTGCCAGCTCCGTACGAGCCGCCGATCACCAGGGTGATCTTCGGCACGCTCGCGCACGACACGGCCGCCACCATCTTCGCTCCGTCCTTGGCGATGCCGCGCGCTTCGGCCTCCCGCCCGACCATGTAGCCGGTGGTGTTTTGCAGGAAGAGCAGCGCGATGCGCCGCTGGTTGCACATCTCGATGAAATGCGTCGCCTTCAGCGCCGATTCCGAGAACAGGATGCCGTTGTTGGCGACGACCCCGACCGCGTGCCCGAACACGTGAGCGAATCCACAGACCAGCGTCTCGCCGTACAGCGGCTTGAACTCGTCGAGCTCGCTCGCATCGACGATGCGCGCGATCACCTCCCGCACGTCGTACTGTACGCGGCCATCGACGGGCACGATGCCGGTGATCTCCTCCGCGTCGAAGGCGGGCTCCTCGACCGGCGCTCGGCTCATCGCAGCGACCGGCCAGTTGAGGTGAGCGACGATCTCGCGCACCTTGACGTACGCCTCTGGCTCGTCGTGCGCGAGATAGTCGACGACACCGGATTCGCGCGCGTGGACGTCCGCGCCGCCGAGGGTCTCCGGGTCGACGATCTCGTTGAGCGCGGCCTTCACGATCGGCGGGCCGCCGAGATAGATGCGACCGATGCCCTTGACGATCACCGCCTGATCGCTGAGCGCCGGCACGTAAGCGCCCCCCGCCGTGCACCCTCCGAGCACGACGGAGATCTGCGGTAGCCCGGCGGCGGACAACGTCGCCTGCTGGTAGAACGTCCCGCCGAAGTGCTGCTCGTCGGGAAACACTTCGTCCTGCAGCGGCAGGAACGCGCCGCCGCTGTCGACGAGGTAGATGCATGGCAGGCGGTTCTCCGCCGCGATTCGCTGCGCGCGAAAATGCTTCTTGATCGACTCGGGAAACAACGTGCCGCCCTTCACGGTGGCGTCGTTGGCGATGAACATGCACGCCACGCCATGTACGCGTCCGATGCCGGTGACGATGCCGGCCCCCGGCGCCTCCCCGCCGTACTTCCCCCAGGCGGCGAGCGTCGACAGCTCGAGGAACGGCGAATGCTCGTCGATCACCCGATCGATACGTTCGCGCACCATCAGCTTGCCGCGACCCCTGTGCCGCTCGATCTGCGCCGCGCGATTGCCTTCGAAGACGAATCGCTGGCGTTCGCGCAGCGTCGACAACAGCTCGTCGAAGCGAGCGCGGTTGTCCCGGAAGGTGTGTGACGCCGCGTCGATGTGACTACGTAGTCGCGCCATCGCTCCTCCCGATGCCGCGGAAGATCAGGTCGGTATAGCGCTCGGCGAGATCGCCGAACGAGATACCGCGCGCCGTATACCACTCGAGGGTGTGGTTCAGGCCGCCGAACAGGAACAAGCGCGCGATCGATAGATCGACGCCGCGGCGCAGCTCGCCCGATCGTCGCGCGTCTTCGAGGAGCCGCTGCCAGTAGGCCTCGTAGCGATCCCGGAGACGGCGGTTCTTTCGTTGCACTTCCGCGGGGGCCTGGCGGAACACCCGGATGTTGCTCGCCGTGTAGTCGCCGTACACGAAGAACGATTCGAGGTGAGCGTGCACCGCGGCGCGGATCTTGTCGTACGACGACGCCGGCTGCGGAAGGCCCTCGACCGCCGCGCGGACCGCGCCGGCCACCCGTCGCACGCCGTAGTCGAAGACCTCGGCGAGAATGTCGTCCTTGGATGGAAAGTGATAGTAGAGGCTCGCGGCCCGGATGCCGCAACGCGCGGCGACGTCGCGCATCGTGGTTCCCGCGTATCCCTTGTCGCGGAACAGGCGAGCGGCCGCATCGAGCACCTTCTGGCGCATCTCGGGTCGCAGGTCGCCGGCTTGCATCGTTCGGATGCCGAACTAACGCTAGTTAGGCTCGCGCCTCGGTAGCAAAACTGCCGGCCGGCGGTCAAGTTGTTTGCTCGGGCGGCGAATTTTCTCTCTTCCCGATTCGTCGAAGTCTGCCATGAGCCTTGCAATGTCCTCAGCGCGCAGCACGACCGTCGTCGCCCTTCTCGTCTTCGCGGTCGGGTGTGGTTCGCAGACCAGCCGCCGGCAGGAGGAGGCGGAAGCCCGCGCCGCGAGGCTCGGACACCCGGAGGTGAAGTACACGGAATCGGTCTCGCCCGGAACCGCGTCCGCACTAGGGTTCCTGCCGTTCGGCGCCGCGGGGTTCTACGTCGGCGACTCCAAGCTCGCCGCCACGGGTTTTCTCTGGCCCTTCAGCGTACTCTGGATGCCAGAGAAAGCTCATAGCAAGGCGGTCGATGCCAACGACCGGGACTTCGAAGCCCGGCTGATGAGCGCGCTCGAGGGTGCCGTCCCCCCCTGACGTCCGATCACTCGTCGAGGAAGCGCTCGACGATGGGCGCGACCTCGGCCGCGTGCGTCAGCAGAAACAGATGACCGCCGTCGGGGACGACGTGGAGGCGGGCGTTCGGTAGCCGGCGTGCGAGCATTTGCGCGTTGACCAGCGGAACGATGGGATCATCGTCCGCGGCCAGCACCAGCGCCGGCTGCTCGACGCGATGGATCCATGGCAAGCTCGTCCATCCCGAGATCGCGAAGAGCTGGTAAAAATATCCGCGTGCGTTGGGCGGCCGGATGAAGCGCAAGTGGCCGTGCTCGCGAAGCAGCCGCGGATTGGTCCGCGCGGCGCCGCCGTAGAGTATGGGCGCGACTTCCTCGAAGTAGGATGGCGAATAGTAGCGCCGGGGGGTCATGAGCGCCCAGAGAGCGCGCCAGTTGCCGGGGAGCCCGAGCACACCGTGCGTCGTCGCGGCCAGCACGAGCCGTCGCACGTACGTCCCATGCCGCCGCGCGAACTCCTGCGCCAGAACTCCCCCCCACGACACGCCGAGCACGTCGACCGCCGCGTAGCCGAGGAGATCGAGCGCGCTGCCGAGAACGCCGGCGAACGTGCGCAGCCGATGCGGCAAGAGCATGGCCTCGCTTCCTCCGGTGCCCGGCATGTCGAGCGCGATGGTTTCGGTACCCTCCAACGCTCGCCGAAAAGGATCGAGCAGCTCGAAGGCCGCGCCGATGCCGTTCAGCAACAGGAGCGGCTTGCCGTGCCCGGCGATGGACACGCGCAAGCGGATCCCGCCGACCTCGAGGAACTCGGTCGACGCGACCGCCGCCTTCCGCGCGGTCGCCGCGCCGCCGCCCATGGAGCTCGCGCCCTTCACGCCGTCCGTTTCGTGGACTGTTTCATCCACGAGCCGTCGGCGCAAGCCGCGCCGCAACCCCTACTTGTGCTTCTGGTGGACGTAACGCCCCGGCGCCGCGACGATGGGCCGATGCTTCGCGCTCCCCTGCTCCGCCGGCGCCTGTCGCTTGGCCCCGGACCGCTTGCCGAGCCACTCGGCCCAGTGCGTCCACCACGAGCCCTTCTGTTCCTTCGCGCCTTCGAGCCATTCCGCGGCGGTGCCGGAAAGGTCCGGATTGGTGAAATACCGCGCCTTGAGATTTCCGGGAGGGTTCACCAGGGCCTGGATGTGGCCGCTGTTGCTCGCCACGAACGTCGCTTTGCCGCCGAGCAGCTTCGGCGTGCGATAGCAGGCGTCCCAGGGCGTGAGGTGATCGGTGGTCGCGCCGATGGCGTAGACGTCGCAAGTGACTTTCTTGAGATCGATCGGCCTGTCGAGCACGCGCACGGCACCCGGCTGCGTCAACGAGTTCTTGAGAAAGACATCGAGGAACTCGGCGTGCAGGGTCGCCGGCAGATTCGTCGGGTCGTTGTTCCAGTAGAGGATGTCGAACGTCGGCGGATTGTCGCCCATCAGGTAGTTGTTGACCCAGTAGTTCCACACCAGATCGTTGGGCCGAAGCCACGCGAAGACGCGCGCCAGGTCGGATCCCGAAAGGATGCCCTTCTCCGCGGATTGGCGGAGTGAAGACGCGATCGTCGCCTCGGAGGTGAAGATGCCGATCATGCCGGGATCGCCCATGTCGATCATCGTCACCGGGAACGACGCGGACGTGAAGCGGTCGTCGCCACGGTCGGCGAGATAAGCGAGGAAGACCGCGGTGGTAATGCCCCCCGCGCAGGCGCCCATCACGTTGATCTTCTCCGAGCCGGTGATCTCGCCAATGGCGTCGCTCGCCTCGATCAGCGCCGAGACGTAGGCGCCGAGGCCCCAATCGCGCTGCGCCGGCGTCGGATTGCGCCAGCTCACGGTGAACGTGGTGAAGCCCGACTTGACCGCGAACTCCAGGAGGCTGCGGCCCGGCGCGAGGTCGAATACGTAGTACTTGTTCACCTGAGGGGGGATGAAGAGGAACGGCCGCTCGAAGACTTCGGGGGTCTGCGCCGCGTACTGGATCAGCTCGAGGACCTCGTTGCGAAACACCACCTGACCGGGAGTGAGGGCGAGGTTCTCGCCGACCTTGAACGGGCGGCGATCGACTTGGGAAGGCATGCCGTCGTTTTCGACGTAGTCGGTCACGAAATTCTTGAGCCCGACGGCGAGACTGACGCCCGCCGTATCGAACGCCCGCTTCAGCGCCGCCGGGTTGCCGAGCAGCGTGTTGGTCGGCGACAGCGCCTCGGTGAGCAGCGACAGGGCGAAGCGCGCGCGGTCACGGCTCTTCCCGTCGAGGTCCACTTCCTCGACGAGCGCGAGCAAGGCGGCGCGAATCGCCAGATACCCCTGCATGACCCGCCGATACCCCGGATGCCTCTCGAAGGCGGGATCGGTGAACCGCTTGTCGCCGGCGTCCGGAGCGCGCTCGCTACGCCCGACGACGATCTCGACGATCTCGCGCGCGAGCCCGAGGCCACGCCGTGCGAGCAGGCCGGGATCCATCGCGGCGCGTGCCGCCAGCCGCCCAGCGGCCGCGAGGATCTGCGAGCGATCCATCGACACGAGCGCGTTGACTGCCATTGCGCTGATCATCGAACGCTCGGCGGCCTCTTGCTGGCTCGCGGGGCGCTCCACTCCCTCGGCGGTCTTGGCGGATTTGGCGGTCTGTGCAGCGGTGGTCGGCATGACGGTCCCTCCTCGAACGTTATCGGCGCGGCTTAAACAATTCTGACGATTGTGTCAAGTTCGATGGTATTGTCAAATTTGATGACGTTTGGTACTTTCCGAGATATGGTGACCTTCCCGATTCGGGCCGGCTACGTGCGCAAGCGTGAGAAGACGCGGAAGAAGCTTCTCGATGCCGCCAAGCGAGTGATGGCGGAAAAGGGGGCGGAAGCCACCGCCATCGCCGAGATCGCCGCCGCCGCCGACGTCGCGCCCGGTACTTTCTACAACTACTTTCGCACCCGCGAGGAGATCCTCGACGCGGTCGCCGTGAGCTTGGTCGAGGAGTTTCGCGCGGTGATGACGGCGATCCAAGAGCGTGTCGACGACCCGGCGGAGCGGATCGCCGTCGCCATCCGGCTCTTCCTCGAGCGCGTCAAGGTCGATCGGCTGTGGGGATGGTTCATGGCCCGCTACGCGCCGAGCCTGCCGGTCCTGCGCGACCAGACGCGCAGCATCATCCGCCAGCAGATCGTCGCCGATGGACTGCGCCGTAAGCGATTCCATCTGCCTTCGACTCGCGCCGTCGGAGACCTGATCGCGGGAACCTCGGTCACCGCGTTGCGCTCGATTCTCGAAGGCCGGGCGTCCGTTACCATCGCCAGCGAGGTCGCCGAGTTGGTACTGCGCGGCTTGGGCGTGTCCCTCGAAGAGGCGGCGGAGGTCGCACGCCGTCCGATCCCATCGCTGCGAACCGGGGCTCCCCGGGTTCAAGCGGCCTCCTGACCGTCCAGCGGTCTAGGCCGAGCCCCAGACTTGCTCGGCCACCTCGACGACGCGGCGGAGCTTCGCGCGCTCGTCCGCTTCGGTGAGCGGGTTGCCGCCGATCGTGCTCGCAAACCCACACTGCGGCGAGATGCCGAGTCGCTCGAGCGGAACGAATCGGCTGGCCTCGTCCAAGCGGCGCAGCAAATCTTCGCGGGATTCGAGAGCGGGCGTCTTCGTGCTCACCAGGCCGAGAACGATGCGTTTGTCCTTCGGCACGAAGCGCAGCGGCGAGAAATCACCCGCGCGCGCGGTATCGTACTCGAGGAAGAGCGCGTCGACGCGCACCTCGTTGAACAGACGCTCGGCGATCGCCTCGTAGCCTCCCGACGCCATCCAGTGACCGCGCAAGTTGCCGCGGCAGAGATGCATGCCGACGGTCATCGACGCAGGACGGTCGGCGATCGCACGGTTGACGGCGTCGACGTAGGCGCCGACCAGCTCGCCTGGATCTTCGCCGCGGGCGCGGACCCGCTCCCGCACCTCGTCGTCACAGAGCATCGCCAGCGGCACCTCGTCGATCTGCACGTACGTCGCGCCGAGACGCCCGAGGTCCGCGATCTCCGCGCGGTAGACGGCGACGAGGTCCTGCCAAAACGCCGCCAGATCCGGGTAGACGGCGGGATCTGCGCAGTCGCGGCCACGGAAGAAGTGGAGAAAGCTCGGCGCCGGCATCGTCACCTTCACGTCGCGAGCGGTCAGCCGGCGAACGAACTCGAACTCGTCGAGCGTGATGCCGCGCGTCCTGCGGATCGGCCGCGCGGCATAGCACGTTTGCCAGCGAATGACGTCCCCCGATTCATCGCGGAACTCGAAGAGCGAGTCGCGAGGCTCGAGGCCGTCGAGCGCCCAGACGAATCCGGTGGACCAAGCGATACGCCGAAACTCGCCGTCGGTGATCGAGCCGAGGCCCACTTCCTCCTGGAGTGCGACTGCAGCACGGATCGCGTGGTCCTGGATTTCGCGGAAACGCTGATCGTCGAGCCTGCCCTCGCTGTGCGCGCGGAACGCGTCCTTCAGCTCGCGCGGGCGGAGGAGGCTCCCGACGTGCTCGGCGCGGTGCGGTAGCGCGCTCATGATGGCCTCCGCACCGCTCCCGAGCTTTTTGCAGCAGTTTCGATGCACTCGATCAGCGTTCTTTGGTCGCCAACCTGATTCGCGAGCAGGAATACGAGCTTCGCGTTCAGCTCGGCACTTTGCGCGTCGGTGAGACCCTGATGAGCAGCGACCAGGGCCGCGTAGAAGCCGTCGGGATCGGGAATGTTCGGATCAACGCGCATCGCCGTCATCTCCGCTCTTCGAAACCTCGACGACAGCGCTATCGAGGCACAACGCCCTGCGCAGCACGTGTCGTACGTTCGACTCGTTCGCGTTCGGAACCAGCGCGGCGAGATGGAGATCAGGCCGCACCAGCGCAAAGTCGCCTGCCTTCGCCCCAAGCACTTCCCCGAACCTTCCCGATGGGTCGGCGATGTCGCCGGGACAGACGAAGAATCGCCACGGCAGCCCTTCGGCCTCCAGCCGCGCGATTCCCGAAGCACGGTCCCGGCGAGCCGGTGCGTAGAGAATTCCGACGAACATCGTGCCCACCGACCGCGCGAGCGTCACCAGATCGGACGACGAGCCATCCAAAAGCGTCAGCGGCACGTTGGGAAGCGACCATCCGGCACCGGCGACCGCAGGCGACTGCGGGTATGCATTCGCCACGGACATGCGGCCCGTATTCACCAGCAGCCGAGCGAAGGGGCAATCGCGGGCGAGCTCGATCGCCGCCCGGCGAAGAGTGCGCTCGGCTTCGGACTGCGGGGCGAGAAAGCGCGCCGTGCGGCTCGCGACTTGGAGGTTCTCCTTGGCGGCCGCGCGGCGCTCGGCGTCGTAGGTCTGGAGCAGGCGCAGCGGAGCCTGTTGGCGCATCACGAGAGCGAGCTTCCAGCCGAGGTTGTCGGCGTCTTGGATGCCGGCGTTCCCTCCGCGCGCGCCGAACGGGCTGACGACGTGAGCGGCGTCACCGATGAAGAACACGCGACCATGGCGAAACTCGTCAAGCAGGTGATCGCGGTATTCATACGGGCCGACCCAGACGAGCTCGAACCCGATGTCTCCGAGGTGCGCGCGCAAGCGTTCTTCCGCCACGTCACGGCGGCTCACGTAATCCGGGTCGCAGTCGGACGGCATCTGATAGTCGAGCCGCCAAACGTCATCGGCCATCGGATGCTGCCACACGGCGCGGTTCTCGTTGAACGGCGCCTCGATCCACGTCCAGCGCTCGGTCGGAAGCTTCTCCTTGAACCGCACGTCCGTGATGCACCAGCGGTCGGCGATGCGTGACGTGTGGGGGTCCAAGCCGAAGCCGCTGCGGATCCTGCTGTTCACGCCGGTCGCGTCGATCAGCCAGTCGGCGAGCAGGCTGTAGCGACCCGCCGGCGTCTCCACCGTCACGGTCACTTCGGCCTCCGTCTGCGCAACCGACACCACCTTGTTCTTCCAGCGCAGGTCGCAGCGACCGAGCTCGCGAATGCGATCGACGAGAAACCACTCGACGTAGAACTGCTGCAAATTGATGAACGGCGGCTGCTTCGATGCGCTCGCCTGCTGGAGATTGAACCCGTAGACGACGTCGTGACCGGCGAGTGTCTTGCCGACGGACCAGGTGACACCCTTTTCGCGCATTCGATCGTAGACGCCGAGCCGCGCGAAGATCTCGAGCGTCTTTTGCGCGTAGCAGATTCCGCGGGACGACGCGCCGCGGACTCCGATCGTGTCGTCCTCGTCGAGGAGAACGCTATCGATTCCGCGGTTTGCCAGGTCGCAGGCGAGCGTCAAGCCCGAAAGGCCGCCGCCCACGATGACGATGGGGTAGCGCCTGCGCTCGCCCCTCCCGAGCTCGGGGGGCGGGACGAACGGATAGACCGGCAGCTCGTAGCCGCCCGACGCGCCTTGTGGCGATGCCTGCGTCATGAGCTCACGCGGGCGGCGAGCTCTGCAGCGCCTCCCACATCTCGACGTCGCGCGCCGCGGTCCAGATCCGCGGATCGACGATGCCCCCGGCCTCGTCGTACGAGCGGCTGACGTCGAAGGGTAAGCAATGCTCGAAGATCACCCACTGCCCGTAGCGCGGCGTGAGCGCGCCGTGCACCTCATCGAACACGCTCTTGAGCGAACGGCCCGCGCCGCGACCCCGTTGGACGGCTTCGTGCAGCTCGCTCACGAAGCGGCGAGTCTGCTCGATCGCCTCCTGCGAATCCTTCTCCGTGGTGAGGGCGTCGCCACGACCCGGCACGAGCTTCACCGGCTTCATCGCCGCCAGGCGCGCCAACGTTCCGGGCCAGTCGGTGAAGTACGCGTCGCCTGCATAGGGCGTCGCGCCGTATTCCACCAGATCGCCGCTATAGAGGATGCGCTGTTCGGGAAGCCAAACGATGGTGTCACCTTTGGTGTGCCCGCGGCCCGGATGGGAGATCTCGACGACGCGCTTGCCCAGTTGCACGGTCATGCGCGTCTCGAAGGTGATCGTCGGCCAGGTGAGGCCGGGCACGGTTTCGGCCGCTTGGAACAGCCGGGGAAAGCGCTGCACCTCGCTCGCCCAGTCCTGCGCGCCGCGCTCGCGGATGAGCTCGAGCGTGGCCTCGCTCGCGATGATGTGCTCGGCACCATAGGCGGAGGCGCCGAGCACTCGAACCGCGTGGTAGTGAGTGAGCACCACCCAACGGATCGGCTTGTCGGTCACGGTGCGAATGGCGGCGACGAGCTCGCGGGCGAGCACGGGCGTCGCCCGCGCGTCGACGACCATCACGGCGTCGTCGCCGATGATGACCCCGGAGTTCGGGTCGCCCTCCGTAGTATAGGCGTATGCGCCTTCGCCGAGCTCGGCGAACGTCACCTTCTTCTCGCTGAGATCTCCCTGGGATGCGAAGGTCTTGGCCGTCATGAGCTCCTCCTTCCGCCGCGATGGGGCTCCACGCGCTGGTCGATCGCGCCGAAGATCGACCGCCCGTCGCCGTCGAGCATCTCGATCCTCACGCGGTCGCCGAAGCGCAGAAACGGCGTGCGCGCGACGCCGCTCTCGATGGTCTCGATCATGCGCTGCTCGGCCAGGCACGACACCCCGACCGAGCGATCATAGTTGGAAACGGTACCCGATCCGAGGATGGTCCCGGCGCCGAGGGCGCGCGTCTTGGACGCGTGCGCGACGAGCGCGGGGAAATCGAAGGCCATGTCGGCGGCGCAGCTCGGCCAGCCGATCGCCGCGCCGTTGACGAAGCTCCGCAACGGCAGATGGACCCGAGCCCCGTCCCATGCCGTGCCGAGCTCATCGGGCGTGACCGCAACCGGCGACAGCGCGCTCGCCGGCTTGCCGTGGAGAAAGCCGAAGCCCTTGGCGAGCTCGGCGGGAATCAGGTTGCGAAGCGACACGTCGTTGACCAGCAGCAACAACACGACGTGCCGGCAGGCCGCGGTGCTGTCGCAGCCCATGGGGACGTCGTCGGTGACCACCGCGACCTCGGCTTCGAGGTCGATCCCCCAGTCCTCGCTCGCCGCCAGGATCGGATCGCGGGGACCGAGGAAGCCGTCGGATCCCCCCTGGTACATCAGCGGGTCCGTGCGGAAGCTTTCCGGCATCTCGGCCCCGCGCGCCTTGCGCACGCGCTCGACGTGGCTCAAGTAGGCGCTGCCATCGAGCCACTGGTACGCGCGCGGCAACGGCGCGACGACCTGCGAGACGTCGAACGCGAAGGCGCCGGAGAGCGTGCCGGCCTCGAGCCGTTCGTGCGCTTCGCGCAAGCGCGGGGCAACGGCAGCCCAGTCGTCGAGCGCCGCTTGCAGCGTCGGAGCCACGTCCGGCACCCGCGCCGCGCGTGTGAGGTCCCGCGATACGACGACGAGCGCGCCGTCGCGCCCCCGCTCTCTCAGAGCTCCGAGCTTCATCCCTTCCAGGAATCGACGTAGCGCAGCGACTCCACGCCTTCGGGGAGCGGGGACACGTCGAGCGCGTCGCGCGTGTCGATCATCACCGCGACCTCGTCGGTCTCCTTGCGGGCGTGCTTGGCGCCCGCGGCGAAGGCCTTCGGGTGGGGACCGTGCGTGAAGCCTCCGGGATGGAGGGTGACCATGCCCGGACGGATGTCGTCGCGGCTGAAGAACTCACCCCGGTGATAGAAGATCATCTCGTCGTAGTCGTCGTTGTTGTGGAAGAAGGGCACCTTGAGCGCACCCGGGTCGCTCTCGATCGGGCGCGGGCAGAACGTGCAGACGACGAAGCGGTCCGCGACGAACGTGGTGTGCGCGGACGGAGGCACGTGGAAGCGGTGGCTCGAGATCGGCCGGATGTCCCGCCAATTGAGGCGCACGGGGGCGAGCGTGCCGTGCCAGCCGACGGCGTCGAGCGGATTGAACGGAAAGCGCACGGTGCTGAGCGCCCCGCGCCGCTTCACCACCACCCGCCAAGCGGCGTCTCCGCGCTGCGCGCGGAACGCATCGTCGATGCGCGGCGTGTCGAGGATCGCCGCATCGAAGATCGCCTGCTGGCCTGCGATGCCGCGATCGGGAAGCCGGTAGCTCCCGTTGGTGGCTTCGACGAGCAGCATCGTCGCCGGTTCGGAGCATTCGATCCGCCACAGCGTGCCCCGCGGGATCATCAGGTAGTCGCCGTCGCGAAACGTCAAGTGCCCGTAGTCGCAAAAGAGCTCGCCGCGGCCGGCGTGGACGAACACGAGCTCGTCGCCGTCGCCGTTGCGCACCAAGTGATCCATCGATTCCTGCGTCTGCCAGAAGCGGATGCTCAGATTGCCGTTGGAGAGAAAGCTCGCCGCTTGCCACGGGCTCCCCGCCGGGCGGGCGAGCTTGTTCAAGTCGAAGGCCCGCGGCCGCAGCGGGCCTTCCCAATCGGTCCAACCGGTCGGCGGGTGCGTGTGATACATCTGCGTGGCCGGCCCGAAGAAGCCTTCCTTGCTGATCTCGCGCTCGAACGTGCCCTCCGGCAGGTCGGCATGCGCCTGCCGCGACGCCACGCCTTCGATCCGCGGAAACGCAATCCACTGCTTCATGATGGCTGCTCCCCGGCTACCCCATATGTCTCGCGGCCCGTCGCTGGCAACGCCCCGATCGCCGCGAAGTGCGGCTCAGCGTTTTTCGTGCGAGAAACGCACCGGCATGTGCTTGATGCCGGACTGAAAGTTCGACTGCAGGCGCTCGATCTCGCCGTCGAGGACCAGATCCGACAGCCTCCAGAGGAGCTCCTCGAAAAACACCCGCATCTGCAAGCGAGCGAGGAACGCGCCGAGGCAGAAATGCGGGCCGATGCCGAAGCTCAAGTGATCGTTCGGATTGCGCGCGACGTCGAAGCGGCCCGGCTCGGCAAACACGGTCTCGTCGTGGTTCGCCGAAGCGTAGTAGACGACGACCTTGTCGCCGGCCCGGATCCTCACGCCGCGAAGCTCCGTGTCGGCTCGAGCGGTGCGCCGGAAGCACATCACCGGGCTGGCGAAGCGCAGCATCTCTTCGATGGCGCTCGGCAATAGCGACGGCTCGTCGAGCAATCGTCGGTACTCGACGGGATGCTCGATCAGCGCGAGCATCCCGCCGGGAATCGAGTTGCGCAGCGTCTCGTTCCCGGCGACCGAGAGCAAGAAGAAGAAATTCTCGAACTCTTCATCGGTCACCGCTTCGCCGTCCGCATCTGCGAACAACAGCGCCGTGAGGATGTCCGCGCCGGGCCGGCGGCGCTTTTCGTCGGCGAGCCGGTGCGCATACTCGAACATATCCGCGAGCGCGCGGCGCGACCTCGGATCGATCGGCTTGCCGTGCTCGTCGTACTGCGCGTACTCGGGGTCCTGGAAGCCGATGACACGGTTGGCCCAATGGAAGAGCAGCTGGCGGTCTTCGCCGGGCACGCCCATCACGTCGGCGAGCGTCCAGAGCGGGAGATCAGCCGAGAGATCCTGAGGGAAGTCGCAGCGCCCCTCGCCCGCCACGCGATCGACCGCCGCGCGAGCGCGCTCGCGGATGCCCGATTCGAGCCGGCCGACGCTCTTCGGCGTGAACGCCTTGCTGACGATGCGCCGCAGGCGCGAGTGCGCCGGCGGGTCCATGTTCAGCATCATCTTCTGCTGGAACTCGAGGTCGTCGGGCTTGGGATCGCGGATCTGAGTGGCGCCGAGATGAGACGAGAAGAGCTGCGGGCTGCGGTTGACGAAGTCGACGTCCGCGTAGCGCGTGATCGCCCAGTAGCCGCGCCCCGCCGGCCAATCCAGGATCGCGCGCTCCTCCTGCCAGTACACAGGGCACTCGCGGCGCAATCGCGCGAACGCCGCGAGCGGCAGCCCCGCGAGGTAGGTACGCGGATCGTAGAGGTCGACGCCGAGGTCGATCACGACGGGCGCCGATCGTAGACGCGCCGAGCCTTGCCGAGCGAGCGCTCCACGCCGCCCTCCCCCCGCACCTCCACGTCGACGCTCACGCCGATGCGCGACTTGACCTTGCCCGCCAGCACGCGACCGCTCTCCTCGCGCTCCAGCGCGCCCGAGGCGGGGCGCGCCTCGACCACGACGCGGAGCTCGTCGAGCGTTCTCGGACGGGTCACCTCGAGGAAGAAATGGCCGGAGAGCGCGGGATCTTCGAGAACGATCTCTTCCACCTGTGTCGGGAACACGTTCACGCCACGAATGATCACCATGTCGTCGGTGCGGGCGTGGATGCGAGCGATGCGGCGGAACGGACGGGCCGTGCCGGGCAAAAGGCGTGAAAGGTCGCGCGTGCGATAGCGCACGACCGGCAGCGCTTCCTTCGTGAGCGAGGTGAACACCAGCTCGCCGGGCTCGCCGTCGGCGCGCGCTTCGCCGGTGTCCGGATCGACGATCTCCGGATAGAAATGGTCTTCCCACACGTGCGGGCCGTCCTTGGTCTCCAGGCATTCGTTGGCCACGCCCGGGCCCATCACTTCCGAGAGGCCGTAGATGTCGACGGCGTCGATCGCGAAGCGGTCCTCGATTTCGCGGCGCATCGGCTCGGTCCAGGGCTCGGCGCCGTGAATCCCGACCGCGAGCGACGAGCTGCGCGGATCGATCCCCTGGCGGTCGAACTCGTCCGCGATCGCCAGCATGTAGCTCGGCGTTATCAGGATGACGCGCGGGCCGAGATCGATGATCAACTGCACTTGCCGTTCCGTCATGCCGCCCGAGACGGGCACGACCGTGCAGCCGAGCCGCTCGGCTCCGTAGTGCACGCCGAGACCGCCCGTGAAGAGCCCGTAGCCGTACGCGATGTGCACGACATCGCCCGGGCGGCCGCCGGAGGCGCGGATCGAGCGCGCACAGAGGTTCGCCCAGGTATCTACGTCCTTCGCGGTGTACCCGACGATCGTCGGCTTCCCGGTCGTGCCGCTCGACGCATGCACCCGCACCACCTGCTCCCGCGGCACGGCGAACATGCCGAACGGATAGGTCTCGCGGAGGTCCTCTTTACTGGTGAGCGGGAAGCGCGCGAGGTCGGCGAGCGCGCGGAGATCGTCGGGATGAACGCCGGCCGCGTCAAACTTCTCCCGATAGCGCGGCACATGGGTATACGCGTGCCGCAGCGTCGCCCGCAGCCGCTCGAGCTGGAGCGAGCGCAGCTCGTCGAGCGAGGCGCGCTCGATCGGCTCGAGCTCGTGCCGCTCCGGCGGTCGTGCTCGGGGCTTCGCGGTCATGCCGATTCGACGCTCTACCAGCTCGCGCCGGGAAAGGCGCGCGCCACGCTCTGCATCTCGGAGAGCAACCGATCGAGGCACTCGCCGTGCATGCCCCGCCGCCCGCCGGACCGAAAGATCGGGTCGCTCGGCTCGGTCAATCCTGCCTCGCGGAGCGTCGCCGCCACCGCGTCGTGCCACGGCGCACGCAGCGCCTGCGGATCGCTGAGCACCCGCGCCGCGACCAGACGTTCCACCAGCGGGTCGGACTCGAAGAGCTCGCCGGTGAACATCCAGAGTTCGTCGACGGCGGCTTGCATGCGGCGATGGCTCTCTTCCGTGCCGTCTCCCAAGCGCAGCGTCCATTCCCGGCTGTGCCGGGCATGATACGCCGCCTCGCGGGCCGCGCGCGCGCCGAAGGACGCGAGGGCCCGGTCGCTCGAGACGTCGAGCGACGACGCGAGATGGAGATCGAAGACGTCGAAGAGATACTGGCGGACGATGGTCGCGGCAAAGTCGCCGTTCGACTGCTCGACGAGCAGCAGATTGCGCAGCGCGCTGGCGTCGCGGAAGAACGCCAGGTCGTCGGCGCTGCGCCCGAGCCCTTCCAGGCTTCCCGCTCGCTCGAGGAGGACCGTGGCCTGGTCGAGCAGATCGAGCGCGACGTTGCCGAGCGCCAGCTCCTCCTCGAGCACCGGAGCATGGCCGCACCACTCCGAGAGACGATGGCCGAGCACCAGTCGATCGTCACCCAACCGCAAATGAAGCTCGGCGAGGTCCCTGGTTCGCTCGTCGGCGGCCATCACAGACCTCGAATCCCGCGCGGAACTTTGTAGAACTGCGGGTGGCGGTAGATCTTGTCGTACGCCGGTTCGAAGAACGCGGCGCGGTCGGCGGGCGCGGTCGCCGCGATCGACGTCGATTCGACGACCCAGAGGCTCGCCACGCGCCCGCGGCGCGCATAGACGTCGCGCGCGTTCTGCAGCGCCATCTCCCGGTCGGACGCGTGCACGGAGCCCGCGTGGACGTGCGCGGCGCCGCCTTCTTCCTGCACGAAGACCTCCCACAGCGGACCTTGCGAGTCCGCCCGCGCCTCCGCGCTCATGCGACCGCCGGCCGGCGCGCGCGCTGCTTGGCCTCGTACGCCTCGGCGGCCTCGCGCACCCAGCGGCCGCCCTCGTGCGCCTCGGCCCGAGCACGCAGCCGCTCGCGGTTCATCGGCCCGTTGCCACGCACGACTCGCCAGAACTCGTCCCAGTCGATCTTGCCGAACCGCCAATGGCTGCCGTCATCGTCCCAGGCGAGCTCGGGATCGGGAATGGTCAGACCCACCGCCTTGGCCTGCGGCACCGCGAGGTCCACGAAGCGCTGACGCAGCTCGTCGTTCGGCTTCGGCTTGACCTTCCAGCGCATGAGCTCCGCGCTGTTCGGCGAGGCCTCGTCCGGTGGGCCGAACATCATGAGCGTCGGCCACCACCACCGGTCGACGGCGTCCTGCGCCATGGCGCGCTGCCCCGGCGTGCCCGTCGCCAGCGCGGCGAGGATCTCGAAGCCCTGGCGCTTGTGAAAGTTCTCCTCGGCACAGATCCGCAGCATGGCGCGCGCATACGGTCCATACGAGGTCTTGGCGAGCGTGGTCTGGTTGACGATCGCCGCGCCGTCGACCAGCCAGCCGATCGCGCCGACGTCCGCCCAGCTGAGCGTGGGGTAGTTGAAGATGCTCGAGTACTTGGCGGCACCGGTGAGGAGCTGCGCGATCATCTCGTCGCGCGACGTGCCGAGCGTCTCGGCGGCCCCGTACAGGTACAAGCCGTGTCCCGCCTCGTCCTGGACCTTGGCGAGAAGGCCCCGCTTGCGCCGCAAGCTCGGCGCGCGGGTGATCCAATTGCCTTCCGGCAACATGCCGACCACCTCGGAGTGTGCGTGCTGCGACATCATACGCACGAGCTGCTTGCGATAGCGCTCCGGCATCCAGTCGCGGGGCTCGATCGTCTCGTCGGCCTCGAGCCGGCTTTGGAAGTGGCGCTCGAGATCGGCCGTGTCGTCCGCTGGGATTTCCATGGGCGCTCCCCCGTCCTCGACGTGTTACAAATTCATGGACAAAATGTCAACGATTTGTGTCATTATGAGAGCAGCCCGTGGAACCCGATGCCGTCTTCGCGCCGCATCTGGCGCGCGTGCTCGCCGAGCGCCCGCCGCGGGCCGGATCGCTCGTCGTCTCGGTGTTCGGCGACGCCGTGGTGCCGCACGGAGGCGCGATCTGGCTCGGCAGCCTGATCCGCTGGCTTCTCGACTTCGGCATCCATGAGCGCGCGGTGCGAACCGCCGTCCACCGTTTGGCCGCGGACGATTGGTTCACGGCGACGAGTACCGGCCGGCGAAGCGATTACCGCTTGACGCGGGCGAGTCGGCATCGCTTTGCGGACGCCGAGCGGCGTATCTACGCGGCGGCACCTTCCTCTTGGGACGAAACCTGGTGGATCGTGGTCCTCGGCCACGGTGACATCTCCGTCGAGGCCCGCGACCGCGCCCGGCGCGAGCTTCGCTGGCACGGGTTCGGCGAGATCTCCCCCACCGTTCTCGTGCACCCCTCGGCCGACGTGGCCGAGTTGGCGCTGGCGCTGCGCGACCTGGGGCTCGGCCGGCACGCGATCGTGCTGCGCGCCAAGGGCGACGAGCGATTGCCAGGAGGGCGGACGTCCGTCCGCGAGCTGGTCGCTTCGGCGTGGGATCTTCGTCACCTCGCCGCCGAGTATCGCGCCTACGTGCGCCGCTTCACGCCGCTGGCCGAGCGCCTCGGCGGCGGAGCGACCCCTTCGCCGCCACTCTGCTTTCGGGTGCGGGTGCTGGCGATTCACGAGTACCGCCGTATCCTGCTTCGCGATCCGGAGCTTCCCGCGGAGCTTCTTCCCGAGCACTGGATCGGAGCGGAGGCCCGCCGAGTCTGCGCCGCGGTGTACCGCGGCATCGAGGCGGACGCGGCTGCTTTCGTCCGGAAATCTGGAGAAGTCTCCGGCCGCGCCGTTCCTCCGCCTGCGCGCTGGTACTTTCGCCGATTCGGCGGCTTGCGTGCACCGTCGCGCCCGAGGTCGATTTGACGCGGCGCCGGGTTCCGGCTAGCGCCTGCGGGCCGATGAAAATCACCCTGAGCCTGGCCTGTGCTTCGATCGCCATGCTCGGCTGCCACCGTGGGCCTTGCCCTCCAGACACGGAGCTCCGCGGCGGCCCGCAGGCGCGCCAGCAATCGTGCGAATACCAGGATTCGAACGGGATGTCCGTCAAGCACGGCCCCTTCACGGAATGGGACGCCGACGGCCGCAAGCGGGTCGAGGGAAGCTACCAGCACGGCCAGCAGGAGGGGCGCTGGACGTACTGGGACGAGTCGGGTCGCAAGACGCTGGAGCGAGACTACCACGGCGGCGCGATCGTCAGCGAGGTCAAGGCGTGAGACGCCGGACGGCGCCTCGGGCGAGTGGCAAGCAGGCGAGGTGACGGAGCGGGCGGGACGACTAGTCGATCAGTCCCGCTCGCCGACTCGCCGCCAGCGCGGCCACCGCGTCGACCCGGCGCATTACCCGACGGAGCTCTGAGGCGAATTCCGCTCGATGCGCCGCCAGGCCCTCGCCGCCAGGCGTGAGCAGGCCGCGGTTCGAAGCCAGCTTCAGCGCGGTCGCGAAGAGCACGCTCGAGACCGACTCGACGCTCTGCACGCGACGCTGCAGCCGGTACTGCTCGCCGCGCGCGAGGCAGCGCGCGAGGAACCCCGGCTCTGCGAACGGCGCGCCGGGAGGCAGCTCCGCGAGCTCGTCACCGACGGTGCGGTACCCCTCGAGAAAGGGCCGCAGGACGCGGTGGGCGGTGAAGGGACGAAAGCGGCGCAGGAGCTGGTGGATCGCCTCGGGCCCTCCGGCGAGCCGTGCTTCCCAGTCCGGATCGGTGAGCATCACCTCCGTGCGAACCTCGTCGCGAAACTTCTCCTTTTCCGCGAAGAAGAATTCGAACTTGAGGAGATCGCGCAGGCGCAGCACCTCCGTCCAGAATGCTCCCGCCCGGTCGGCCGTGTCGTCCTCGGCCGCGCGCAGCAGCGACAGCTCGGAGATCGACGAGTTGACGAAGAAGTGCACGATCGTATTGCGATAGTAGGCGGCGGCGAGGTGCTGATTCTCGCTGATGGCGTACACGGGCTGCGGTCCTCTCGCGAACGACGTCACCACCCTGCTTCTCACCAATGCCTCGAGAACGACGCGGACACCCTCGGGAGTGTCGAGCCTCAGCTCTTCGGTGGTCGGAAGCCCGCGCCGGCGCACGTAGTCGAGCCAGTTGCGCAGCACCGCCATGGTTTCTTCGACGGTCACCGCTCGATCCGTGCCGAGCATCGCGAGCGCCACCAGCGAGGTGGGAGTGATCGGCGTCACGCGGTTGATTCGCACGGCGACTTCGAAGGCGATCTTGGCAACGGCGAGGCTCGGTTCATCCCCTTCGAGATCGGCGCTGGGCTCGGCACCACCGAGCGCCCCGGCGAGCGAGAGTGGCTCGCCGAAGCGAAGGTAGATGTTGCCGAGGCGGTCGCGGATGCCGCGAATCACTCGCAGCATCCAGCCGAAGCTCTCACGCGGCTTGGCGGCGCCGCGGCTTTCCGCGACGTAGTCGCCGACGTCCTGAATTTGATCGTAGGTGATCGCCGTCGGGATCAGGTACACGTCTTCGGCTCGCCCCTGGCGAAACGCATCGACGACGTATGCGAGCATCCCGAGGCGCGGCGGGAGCATCTTTCCGGAACGCGACCGGCCGCCTTCGATGTACCATTCGAGCGAGAAGCGCTTCTCGATCAGGTACTCGATGTATTGGCGCAGCACCAGCTTGTAGACGGGATCGTCCTTGAACGTGCGGCGAATGAAGAACAACCCGCTTCGCCGGATGAGCGGCCCCACCGGGAAAAAGTTCATGTTGATGCCGCCGGCCGTGTGATTCGGCGGATGGCCGTTCTCGTGGAGGGCGTACTGCAGCACCAGGTGATCGAGATTCGACTTGTGAGACGGCAAGAAGACCACCGGGTGGCGCTGCGTCAGTGCATAGATTTCTTGGAGCTGAGCTCGATCGTAGTGAAGCCGCTCGCTGTAGCCGCGCGTGTACAGCAAACGGATGAGGTTGGCCGTGAGGTCGATGACATAGGGGCTATGCGTCGCGGCGATCTCGCGCAGATAGCGCGCCGCCTGCTCGGCGACGGCGTCTTCCGGCTTGCCGAGCTCCCGAGCGAGCGACGCCAGCGCGCCGCGAAGCGCCGGCCGGGCGAGGATCTCTTCGTGAACGAAACGCGGAACCTTGTAGCGCGACCCACGAAGCCGGCGCTCCGCTCGCTCGAGGGCGAGCTGCGCTTGGCGCACGACGAATTCCGCCAGGCTCAACGTGGAATCCGTGCCGCCCTCTTTCCACCGCGACCGCAGCGTCGTGGCCGGCGCCGGCTCGGCCACCACGACACGGTAGCGATCCGGATCGCGCTGCAGCCACGCCTGACGAAGCCAGCCGGGGTCGCGCGGGTCGCCGAGCGTGACGAGGTCGGAGAACCCGACCACGCGCTGGCCGCCCTTCTCGGGCGGGAGCCAAGCGATCCGCAGGGGCGCGAGCAGCGGATCGTCGCCGACCGCGAGGCAGTCCCCCAAGCGCCGGTCCACCGCGCCGCTGCCGCCGCGCCGCGAGGACGGGATAGCGATCCGCTCGCAGCTCGCCGGGCTGATGCCCTCGGGCCGATGGGAGTCGATCCAATGCTCGAGCAGGCGGCTCTCGATCGAGCTTGCCGCATCGAGGAGAAACACGAGCCGCCTGCCGGCGACGAACGGCCAGTCCCCCCGGGCGGGAGGCGTCGTTTGCGCCGTCCTCGCCGCCCGCCGCTCGATTTCGCCCTCGATCTCTTCCGGCATGAGACGTCCCGCGCATAAACCAGGCATCCGCTGCGGCGCAACGGCGCTCGACCCCGATTGGCAGATTTCGTTGGATGAATGGCCTGGCAGCCAACCACGATCCCTGGCATGGATCGGCGGACGACACAGAGGAGGCTCGATGAACGTCACCATCCTGCTCTACGACAACTTCACCGCGCTCGATGCGATCGGCCCTTATGAAGTGCTCCGCCTGTTGCCCGACGCGCACGTTCAATTCACGGCGAAGACCACCGGGGTGCAACGCAGCGACGCGCGCTCGCTCGGATTGGTCGTCGACCGCGATCTCGCTTCGGTCATCTCGACCGACGTGCTCGTCGTTCCGGGCGGACCGGGCCAGCTGGTCGCCGAACGCGATCCGGCGATCACGGGCTGGATCGCTCGGATCCATGCCACCACCCGCTGGACGACCTCGGTGTGCACCGGCTCGCTGGTCCTCGGCGCGGCGGGGGTTTTGCGAGGGCTCCGCGCCACGACCCATTGGATGTTTCTCGACCGCTTGCGCGAGTTTGGCGCCGAGCCGACCGGGGAGCGGGTGGTCGAGCAAGGCAAGGTCGTCACCGCGGCGGGCGTATCGGCGGGAATCGACATGGCGCTCCGGCTGGCGGCGCGCGTGGCGGGGGACGACGTCGCACAGGCGATCCAGCTCGGCATCGAATACGATCCGCAGCCGCCGTTCGACGCCGGCTCGCCTGGTAAAGCTCCCGGCCACGTGGCCGACATGGTGCGCCGGATGTTCGAGCAACTCACGCGGGATCTCCCGTCGGGTGCGGCGGTATCGGGATGAACGCCCCGGCGAGCCAGCACATCGCGGTCGTCGCTTTCCCGGACGCCGAGGTGCTCGACATCACGGGGCCACTCGAGGTCTTCAGCCAAGCGGCGCGGATCCTCGGCGCAGGGGGCGCGCGGACCGAGGCTGCCTATCGGATCGAAGTACTGGCTCGGCGCGCGGGGCCGATCGCCACGTCCTCGGGGATTCGGTTGGTGGCGGAGCGCGCGGTCGGCGACGTCAGGGGCGGCATCGATACGCTCCTCGTCGCGGGCGGCCGGGGCACGTTCGCGGCACTAGGCGACGAGCTGCTGCTCGCTTGGCTCCGTCGCATGGCGCGCCGCGTGCGGCGGCTCGCCTCGGTATGCAGCGGCACGTTCCTCCTCGCCGAGGCCGGGCTGCTCGACGGCCGGCGCGCGACGACCCATTGGGAGGTCTGCGGCGAGCTCCGCCGACGCTACCCGCGCGTGATCGTCGAGGACGACCCGATCTTCGTGCGCGACGGCAACGTGTACACCTCCGCAGGCGTCACCGCGGGGATGGATCTCGCGCTCGCGCTGGTCGAGGAAGATCACGGGCGCGACGTCGCGCTTCGGGTCGCACGCCAGCTCGTGCTGTTTCTCAAGCGCCCGGGCGGACAATCTCAGTTCAGCGCGCAGCTCGCGGTGCAGGCCGCAGACCGAGAGCCGCTGCGAGCGCTGCAGGCTTGGATCGCCGATCATCTCGGGGAGGACTTGTCGATCCCGGCGCTGGCGCGGCGGGCTGCGATGAGCGAACGGAACTTCGCACGCGTGTTCACGCGCGAAGTCGGAGCCACTCCCGCGCGATTCGTCGAGCGCGCGCGGATCGAGGCGGCGCGTCGGCGGCTCGAGGAGTCGGGCGATGGACTCGACGAAATCGCCGCGCAGTGCGGGTTCGGCAGCGCCGAGATTCTTCGCCGCGCGTTCCTGCGCCTGCTGCGCGTAGCGCCGAGTGCCTACCGCCTACGCTTCCGCTCGGCGGCTCGTGCCTAGTGGTCTGAAAAAGGGCCGTCCACGTGGGGGCGGAGCGCAGGCTCCGCTCAACCGAGTGACAAGATGCCGCCGCGAGCGAGGGCGAAGCCGAGTGCGGGAAAGACGCCGAGCACCACCGTGGCGGCGAAGGCGATGCCGATGGTCGCCGCCAGATAGGGGCGCGCGGCGAGTGACGGCGGCTCCAATGCGCCCTCGCGCATGTACATCGTGACGATGATCCAGATGTAGTAGTACGCGCTCACCACGCTGTTCAGCACGCCGATCACCGCCAGGCCCACGTAGCCCGCTCTCCACCGCCGCGCTGAAACACGTAGAACTTGCCGGCGAACCCGACGAGCGGCGGAATACCGGCGAGCGACAGCATGAACGCAGCCATCGCCATCGCGAGCAGACGGCCGGCGAAAGCCGAGTCCCGCGTAGTCGCTCGATCGATCTCGTTCGGCTCGCCGACTCGTCCGAGCGCGATCACCACGCCGAACGCGCCGAGGTTCATCGCGGCGTACGCGAGCAGGTAGAAGAGCAGCGCGGCGCCGCCGGCCGTGCCGCCCGCCACCATCGCCGACCAGCAGGTAGCCGGCGTGCGCGATCTCGAGGATAGGCGAGCATGCGCTTGATGTTCGCTGCGCGATCGCGAGCACGTTGCCGACCGTCATCGTCAGCGCCGCCAGCCACCCAGAGCACGGTATTCCAATCGGCGCTGGTCGCCGCGAGGCTGCCGAGGAACACGCGCGCGAAGGCCGCGAAGGCTGCCGCCTTCACGCCGACCGCCATGAGCGCCGTCACCGACGTCGGCGCGCCCTCGTAGACGTCCGGCGTCCAGACGTGAAACGGCACCGCAGCCACCTTGAAGCCGAAGCCGACGATCAGCAGCGCCGATGCCGAGCAAGAGCAGGGTCGGGCTGCTCGCGCGATCGCGGGCGAGGTGCGCGGCGATCGGCGTCGAGCGCGCGTGCTGCCGGTGACGCCGTAGACGCAGCGCGATGCCGAACAGCAGAAAGCCGGTGGCGAAGGCGCCGAGCAGGAAGTACTTGAGCGCGGCTTCGTTCGAGCGCACGTCCTGCCGCCAGACGCCGGCGAGGACGTAGACGGCGATCGACATGACTTCGAGGCCGAGGAAGATGACGATCAGGTCGGTCGCCGCCGCCATCATCATCATGCCGGCCGTCGCGAACAGCACGAGCGAGTAGTATTCGCCGGGGCGGATCGGCGTCGTCGTCGAGGTAGTCGATCGACATCAGCAGTCGAGAGCACGCTCGCCGCGCAGAACAGCAGGTCGAAGAAGAGCGCGTAGTCGTCGATGACGAAGGCGTTGCCGAAGCGTCTTCGCCGGGTGCCCCCAAAGGATCGCGGACACGCCCGCCGTCAGCGACCAGGCCGAGCACGCCGATAGCCAGGCGAGCGCGTCGCGGTCCGGTCCGGCCATGAAGAGGTCGGCGATCAGCACCACCAAGGCGGTGGCCGTCACCGCGAGCAACGGCAGCAACGGCACCCAGTCGACGGTCGGGCAGATCATAGCGCTCTTCCGAGCTGCCGATCCGCGGCTCTCGCCTCCGTCACTGGCCCGGCGTTCGGCGGTTCCGAGTTCTTCCGATGCCGCTCGACGTGCGCCACGATCGCCGCGACCGACGGCTCCATGCGCGAGAGCAACGGCTTCGGATAGAGGCCCATCAAGAAGAGCAGCACGAGGATCGGCGCGAAGACGGCGATCTCGCGCGGCGAGAGGTCGGTGAGCGTGCGATTCTCCTCGTGGGTCACGCGGACCGAAGATCACGCGCTGGTACATCCACAGCAGGTAGACGCGCGCCGAGGACGACGCCGAGCGACCGCGACGACCGCGACAGCGCGGATGCGCGCGGAAGGCGCCGAGCAGGATCAGGAACTCGCCGACGAAGCCGTTCAGGCCGGGCAGGCCGATCGACGACAGCATGACGATCAGGAAGAACGACGCGATAGACCGGCACGACTGCTTCCACAGGCCGCCGAACTCGGCGATCAGCCGCGTGTGACGGCGCTCGTAGATCGACGCCGACGGCGAGGAACAGCGCGCCGGTCGAGAGGCCGTGGTTGAGCATCTGGTAGATGCTGCCCTGCAACGCCCTCGACGTTGAGCGCCACGAGCCCGAGCATGACGAAGCCCAGGTGGCTGACCGAGGAGTACGCGACCAGCTTCTTGAGGTCCGGCTGCACCATGGCGACCAGCGCGCCGTAGATGATGCCGATCGACCGCGAGCGCCGACGATGCACGGCGCGGCCGCGCGTCGCGGCCGTCGGGAACAGCGGCATCGCGAAGCGCAGGAAGCCGTAGGTGCCCATCTTGAGCAGCACGCCGGCGAGGATCACCGAGCCGCCGGTCGGCGCCTCGACGTGCGCGTCCGGCAGCCAGGTGTGCAGCGGGAACATCGGCACCTTGATCGCGAAGGCGAGCGCGAAGGCGGCGAACAGCCAGCGCTGCGTCGCGAGCGGCAGCGATCGACAGCTCGTAGAGCTGCAGCAGGTCGAAGCTGATGCGCGCCGGTCGCCTGCGCGATGCAGCCACGCCAGGTAGAGGATCGCGACCAGCATCAGCAGGCTGCCGACCATCGTGTAGAGCACGAACTTGATCGCCGCGTAGATCCGCCGCGGCCCGCCCCAGACGCCGATGAGGAAGTACATCGGGACCAGCATCACTTCCCAGAAGACGTAGAAGAGGAACAGGTCGAGCGCGACGAACGCGCCGAGCATGCCCGGTCTCGAGCAGGAGCATGAGGATCATGTACTCCTTGCACGCGCTTGTGAACGTCGCCCCAGGCCGGCGAGCACGACGAGCGGCAGTGAGGAACGTCGTCAGCAGGACGAGGAACAAGCTGATGCCGTCGACGCCGACGCAGGTACTGGACGCCGAAGTCGCGGAATCCACGCGTGCCGTTCGATGAGCTGGAAGTCGCCATCGCGCGGGATCGAAGAGCGCCAGCAGCGGCGAGCGACAGCACGAACGGCACGAGCGAGAACACGAACGCCGCTCGCCGCAGCCACGTGCGCTGCTCGCGCCGGCACGAAGCATCGAGGAAGATCGCGCCGAGCAGCGGCGTGAAGACCAGCGAGCGGTGAGAAGCGGTTGCGCATCCATGGCTCAGCTGAACGCAGCGCATAGTAGCCGACGATCAGCGATCACGCCGCCGAGCAACATCGAGCGCGTAGTGCTGCACGTTGCCGGTCTGCAGCCGCCGCCAGACGGTCGCTGCTGGCGACTGCGACCAACCTGCCGACCCCGTTGACCGACGCCGTCGATGAGCGCCGACGTCGACGACCCGCCAGAAGCACGCTGGCGAGCGCCAACGTCGGCCGCACGACCACGTGGCGTCGTAGATCTCGTCGACGTAGTACTTGTTGAGCAGCAGCGTCGTACGACGCCGCGCAGGCGCTGCGGCGAGACGGCTCGGGAATCTCGGGCGAGCGCGACGTAGAAGAGGTACGCCAGCGCCGATGCCGGCCGCCGCCGACGAGCGACCGACGCCGCCATCAGCGCAGTCTCGAGCCGCTGCCGACGTGCTGCTCGTGCGCCGTGCGACAGCGCGAAGACCGGCGCGAGGAATTCGCCGAAGCGGTCGCCCCACAGCCAACCGTCCGGGCAGCCCGACGTAGCCGCCGACGACCGAGAGCACGGCGAGCACGACCAGCGGCACGGTCATCGCCGGCGGCGACTCGTGCAGTGATGCTCGGCCGTGTGGTCGATCGGCGCGGCACTCGCCGAAGAAGGTCAGGAACAGCAGCGGAACATGTAGAAGGCGGTGAGCCCCGCGGCGACGGCGCCGATCGCCCACAGCAGCGGGTGGCCGTACTCGGCCGCGAAGGCGCTGCACGAGGATCACGTCCTTGCTGAAGAAGCCGGCGAACGGCGGAACGCCGGCGATCGCGCAGCGTGCCGATCAGGAACGTCCAGAAGGTGATCGGCATCTTGGCGCGCAGGCCGCCCATCTTGCGGATGTCCTGCTCGCCGCCCATGCCGTGGATCACGCTGCCGGCGCCGAGGAACAGCAGCGCCTTGAAGAAGGCGTGCGTCATCAGGTGGAAGATCGCCGGCGCGAACGCGCCGACGCCGACGGCGAGGAACATGTAGCCGAGCTGGCTGACGGTCGAGTAGGCGAGCACCTTCTTGATGTCGTTCTGCACGAGGCCGATGGTCGCCGCGAACAGCGCCGTGAGCGCGCCGATCGCCGCCACCACGTGCAAGCGCCGTCGGCGCCAGGACGTAGAGGAAGCTCAGCCGCGCGATCATGTAGACGCCGGCCGTCACCATGGTCGCGGCGTGGATCAGCGCCGAGACCGGCGTCGGGCCGGCCATCGCGTCCGGCAGCCAGACGTAGAGCGGAATCTGCGCCGACTTGCCGGTCGCGCCGACGAACAGCAGCAACGCGATCGGCGGTGGCGACGGCGGGCGAGATCGCGTCCGCGTGCGCGCGCGATCTCGGCGAAGCTCGAGCGTCCGCACGCCCGTCGCGCCGAGGCTCCAGAACAGCAGGAAGACGCCGAGCAGGAAGCCGGCGTCGCCGATCGCGGTTGACGATGAACGCCTTCTTGCCGGCGTCGGCGTTCGCGTTCTTCGTCGTACCAGAAGCCGATCAGCAGGTAGGAGCAGAGCCCGACGCCCTCCCAGCCGACGAACAGCAGCGGCAGGATGTCGCCGAGCACCAGGATCAGCATCGCGAACATGAACAGGTTCAGGTAGGCGAAGAAGCGCGCCGAATCCTGCGTCGTGCGTCCATGTAGCCGACCGAGTAGACGTGGATCAGGAAGCCGACGCCGGTGACGATCAGGATCATGACGGCCGACAGCGCGTCGATGCGGAACGCGACGTCGACCTGGACGTGCCCGACCGCGATCCACGAGAACATGCGGTCGACCAGCGCCCCGCCCTCCGCCAGCGCCCAGAGGCGCGAGAACGCGGCGAGGGCGAGCGCGAAGGCGACGCCCACCACCGCGGGCCCGACCAGCGACGATGACCGTCGCGCGAGTCGCGGCGCCACGAACACGTTGAACAGCACGCCGAGCGAGCGGCATCAGGACGATCCAGCGCAGCAGCGCGGCGTCGTGCTCACCATCTGCAGCGAGGCAAGCTCGTCGGCGTTGACCGTCTGCGCGGTTGCGGAACGAGGCGATGATGATCGCCAGGCCGACCGCGGCCTCGGCCGCCGCGACCGTCATGACGAAGAACACGATCACCTGCCCGTCCATCGAGTGGAGCGGCGCGGCGAGCGCGACGAAGGCCAGGTTGACGGCGTTCAGCATGAGCTCGATCGACATGAAGATGACGATCACGTTGCGGCGCACCAGCACGCCCGACGCGCCGATCGCGAAGAGGACGCGCCGGCGAGGACCAGATACGTACTCGATCGGAACCACGGTCAGTCCGCGCCCTCGTCTGGCGAGCACGACGGCACCGACCATGGCCACCAGCAGCAGGATCGAGGTGATCTCGAAGGACAGCAGCGTGGTCGGTGAACAGCGCTCCGCCCCAGTGCCGCGACGGAGCCGAACCCGGGATCGATGGCTCCAACGACGGCCGGCGGCGCGACGCGTCGCAGGAAGAACCCGCCGAGCTCGGCGCCGAGCAAGCCCGCCCACGCCGAGCGCCGTGAGCGCCACGAGGTCGGCGGCCGCATCCGGATCTCGACTCGAGGTTGAGCAGCATGATCACGAACAGGAACAGCACCATGATCGCGCCGGCGTAGACGATCACCTGAAGGAACGCCACCAGCTGCGCGTCGAGCAGAACGAACATCACGGCGATCAGGAACAGCGTCACCACCAGCGACAACGCCGAATAGACGGGCTGCGATGGAGGATCACTCCGAGCGCGGAGGCGATCGCGACGGCGCCGACGACGAAGAAGATAACCTCCCCGATTCCCATGGTCATTGCGCGAGCAGGATGACCACGCTCGTGACGAGCACGTTGGCCAGCGCGAGCGGCAGCAGCCCCTTCCAGCCGAGCCGCATCAGCTGATCGTAGCGAAAGCGCGGCAGCGTCCAGCGGATCAGGATCTGGAACCAGCAGAAGAAGAACACCTTGACGAGGAACGCCGCGACCTGCAGCGACGGCGATCAACAAGTGCGGCAGCGCGACGCGACCGCCCCACGGGAACGCGAAGCCGTCACGGGTGAGGAACGGAACCTGCCAGCCGCCGAAGAACAGCGTGGTGACGAGCGCCGATACGATCACGACCTCGGCGAAGTCGGTCAACATGAACATCGCCTGCTTGCCGCCCGAGTACTCGGTGAAGTAGCCGCTGATCAGCTCCGACTCGCTCTCCGGCAGGTCGAACGGGACGCGCTTGCTCTCGGCGATGCCGGCCGCGAACAGAATCAGGAACGCGAGCGGCTGGTAGAAGATGCCCCACGCCGGCAGCCAATCGAGGATCACCCGCCCGAACCCGAGGAACGTGCCGAGGCCGGCGCCTTGTGCGCGCGCCATCGCCTGCAGGTCGAGCGTGCCGTACGTCATCACCATCGACACCAGCGCCAGGCCCATCGCCATCTCGTACGAGATCATCTGCGCCGAGCCACGCATGCCGCCGAGCATCGCCCAGCGGTTGTTCGACGCCCAGCCGCCGAGCACGACGCCGTAGACGCCGAGCGAAACGATCGCGAGCACGTAGAGGATGCCGACGTTCAGGTCGGCAACCTGCAGCGTGATCGACCTGCCGCCGATGCGGAGCACGTCGCCGAACGGGATGCACGCGAACGTGACGAAGATCGGGAACACGGACAGAAACGGCGCGACGAAGTGCAGAAACCGGTCGGCGCCCTCCGGGACGATGTCTTCCTTGGTGAACATCTTGAGCGGGTCGGCCATCAGCGTGTTCACGATCCCGGTGTTCCACGGCAAGACGCCGAAGATCGACGCGCGGTTGGCGCCGATGCGGTCCTGGATCAGCGCCGACCCCTTGCGCTCGACCCACAGCATAAAAACCGTGAGATGCAGCACGATCAGCAGCACCACCAAAGCCTTGATCGCCGCGATGCCGATCTCCAGTCCCATCCGCTCCCTTGCGCTCGATCGGAGATTTACCGCTCAGCCGCGCGCCAAGCGCTCGATCAGCTCCAGCGTGCCCCGCGGGGTCAGGTTTTCGTGGTAGTCCTCGTTGACCTGCATCATCGGCGCGGTGCCGCACGAAGCGAGACACTCGACTTCGTCGAGCGAGAACTTGCCGTCCGCCGTGGTCTCGCCGAGACCGACCTTCAACCGGTCCTCGATCACCCGCAAGATGTCGTCGGAGCCGCGCAGCATGCACGACACGTTCGTGCACACCTGCAGGTGGTATCTGCCGATCGGCTTCTTGTAGAACATGGTATAGAACGACGCGAGTCCGCTCACCCAGGCGAGGGGAAATCCCATGAGGTCGGCGACGTATTGCTGTACCTCGACGGAGAGGTAGCCGAACTCTCTTTGCGCCAGCCAGAGTACCGGCATGATCGCGGCCCGCTTGACCGGATACTTGCCGAGGATGCGCTGATACTCTTCGAGCGCGCTGCTGGAGAATTGGATCGGCATCGCCCCTCGTCTACGCGCCTAGCGATCGCATTCGCCGCCGATCATGTTGACCATGCCGAACGTGGTGATGATGTCGGCGACCATCAGACCCTTGAGCTGGTCACCGAGGGCCGCCATGCCGAAGAAGCAGGGCGGGCGCACGCGCACGCGATACGGCCGACCACTGCCATCGCTGACGAGATAGAAGCCGAGCTCGCCGTTGGCTCCCTCGACCGCCTGATACGCCTCTCCGGGCGGCACGCGGATGCCTTCCATGACGATCTTGAAGTGGTTCATCAGGCCTTCGATCGAGTTGTAGACGTCGCGCTTCGGGGGCAACGCGAAGCGCGAATCGCTGATCATGACCGGCCCGGTCGGCATCTTCGCCAAGCACTGCTCGGCGATGCGCATCGACTGTTCCATCTCGTGGAAGCGAACCAAAAAGCGGTCGTAGTTGTCGCCTTGCGTTCCGAGCGGCACTTCGAAGTCGACCTTATCGTAGAAGAGGTAGGGTGACTGCTTGCGGACGTCGTAGTTGACGCCCGTCGCGCGCAGCAGCGGACCGGTCACGCCGTACGAGATCGCGTCTTTACCCGACATGCGCCCGACTCCCGACATGCGATCGACGAAGATGCGATTGCGGGTCAAGAGCTTGTCGCAGTCCGCGAGCACCGCGCGAATCTTCGCGAAGCGATCTTTGAGGGCGTCGGCGAAGTGCGCCGGCAGATCGTTGGTCACGCCGCCCACCCGGCAATAGCTCACCGTGAGCCGCGCGCCGGTGATGGTCTCGACGAGGTCGTAGAGATATTCGCGCGCCTCGTTGGTGTAGAGGCCTACGGTGAACGCGCCGACCTCCATGCCGCCCATGCCGAGGCAAGTGAGGTGATCGGTGATTCGCGAGATCTCCGACGTGAGCATGCGGATCCATTGCGCGCGCTCGGGCGCCTCGATGCCGGCGAGCTTCTCGGCGGTCAACGCGAAGCCCACGTTGTTGATCAGCGGTGAAGCGTAGTTGAGCCGGTCCGTATAGGGAAACACTTGGGTCCACGTTCCCTGCTCGCACATCTTCTCGAAGCCGCGGTGCAGGTAGCCGATCTCGACGTCGCAATCGACGATGGTCTCTCCGTCGAGCTTCAAGTTGAATTTGATCGTGCCGTGCGAGGCCGGATGGGACGGGCCCATCTGCAGTTCCATGATCTCGTGGATCGGGTCCGCGACCGACGCGGCGGACGTAGGCGCGGCGGGCGTCATCGGGCCGCTCCGAGACCTCGCTGCGGCCAGGGATTCTCCACCGGATCGCGCTCCGGGATGAGCGGCTGGCGGCGGTCGTGGGGGTAATCCTTGCGCAGCGGATGGCCCTCGAACTCCGGGTACATGAGGATGCGTCGCAGATCCCCGTGTCCCTCGAAGCGGATGCCGAACATGTCGAACGCTTCGCGCTCGAGCCAGTTCGCATTCTTCCACAGAGGCGTCAGCGAGTGCGCCCAGCAGTCCTCTTCGGGCACCGGGACCTTGACGCGCAGGCGGTGGCGCCGGGAGAGCGAGAACAGATGGCAGACGACCTCGAACCGCGGCGTCCTTCCCAGATAGTCGACGCCCGTGAGATCGATCAGGAAGTCGAATGCCATTTCGGGATCGTCTCGCAGGAACCGGAATAGCTCCGTCGCACGCTCGCGCCTCACGACGACGGTCTCGTCCCCCAGCCGATCATGGGCGTCGGCGATCTCGTCGCCGAAGCGGGCGCGCAACGCATCGACGAGCCCCCCCACGCGCTCAGTCCCACTCCAGCGCGCCCTTGCGCCAGGCGTACAGCAGGCCGACACTGAGCACGAGCAAGAACGTCACCATCTCGACGAAGCCGAACAAGCCGAGGTCACGAAACAACACCGCCCACGGATAGAGGAAGACGACCTCGACGTCGAAGAGGATGAAGAGGATCGCCGTCATGTAGAACCGCACGCTGAAGCGGCCCGGACGCGGGGCCGGTCGGCGGGTTGCCGCACTCGAACGGGGAGAGCTTCACGGGGTTCGTGGCCCGAGGCCCGAGCAGCGTGTTGAGCGACACCATCGCGCCGACGACGACGGCGGCAAGCACGGCGAGGATGACGACGGCGACGTACGGGCTCATGAGGAAGCTCGTCGCTTATGACACAAAGAGGAACCATTTCAAGCAACCGTCTAGCGCAGGATTGGCGCGGCCGAGAGCCGCTTTGACGGCTTCGCCGCATCTCTGGTAACCCCGCACGAAATGCAGCTCCCCGAGCTCCGTGAGGACGTCGATTTGCTGATCCGCAGCGCTTGGGGAAGCGCTGCAACGATCCTCGATGTCGCTCCGCTCGCCGGCGATGCGTCCTCGCGGCGGTATTTTCGGCTGAGCCTCGCGGCGGGCACGCCGCCGACGGCGGTCTTGATGGTGCAATCGGGCTCGGGACTGTCGATCTCCTCCGACGAGCTTTCGACTCTGGAATCGCCCGACGAGATGCCCTTTCTCAACGTACAACGATACCTCGCGAGCCGCGGCATCGCCGTTCCCGAGGTATACGGCTCGAACTTCGAGCGCGGCCTCGTGCTGCTCGAAGACGTGGGCGACACCACGCTCTGGGACGCGGCACGAGCCGCAGCGGATCCAGCGCCGCTTTTCCATTCCGCGATCGACGAGCTCATCGCGCTGCAGCGGGCCGGCGCCGAGCGGCCCGATCCGCAATGCATCGCGTTCCGTCAGCGTTTCGACGCGCGGCTCTTCCTCTGGGAATTCGATCACTTCCTCGAGTACGGGATCACCGGACGCGGGCTTACCGAGGCCGATCGCGCGCGACTTCGCCGCCGTTTCGAGGAGATCTCCCAAGAGCTCGCCGACGGGCCGCTCGTGCTCACCCACCGCGACTATCACAGCTGGAATCTGTTCGTTCATCGGGGCTCGATCCGCGTCATCGACTTCCAGGACGCGCTGCTTGCACCGTTGCCGTACGATCTCGCCACGCTCCTCAACGATCGAGCTACCCCGACCATCGTCACGCCCGCGCTCGAGCGCTCACTCCTCGACCACTTCTGCGCGCGGCGCGCGGACGTCGGTGCCGCGCTCGACGCCGAGAGCTTCAGGGCTCGCTACTACTGCTTCGTGCTGCAAAAGTCGCTGAAGATCGTCGGAAGGTTCCACTACCTAGAGGAGGTCAAAGGCAAGCCCGGCTACCTGGCGATGCTGCCCCACACCTTCGCCACGCTGCGGCGCTGCTTCGCCAACCTGCCGAAGGAGGGCGACCTCCACGCTCTCCTCGCCCGCGCGTTCCCCGAGCTTCGCTGATGCGCTTTCCGCGCAAAGGGATGGTGCTCGCCGCGGGCGTCGGCACGCGGCTCCGACCGCTGACCGACGCCACGCCCAAGGCGCTCCTCGAGATCGGCGGCCGCCCGATGATCGAGTATCCGCTTCGCATGCTCGCCCGGGCGGGCGTCTCCGAAGTGGTCGTCAACGTCCACTACCTCGCGGAACAGGTTCGCCGGGCTCTCGGGGACGGCACCCGCTACGGATTGCGTATCGCGTATTCCGCCGAGGACCCCATCCTCGACACCGGAGGCGCCATCGCCCGCGCCCGGCCGCTTCTCGGCGACGGGCCGTTCGTCGTCGCCAACTGCGATACCTTGCTCGACCCGGACTTGGCGGCCGCGTGGGCGCTGCATCAGCGCGAGTCGGCGCTCGCCACGCTCGTGGTGCGCGAAGATCCCGATGCCGAGCGCTACGGGGCCCTCGACCTCGACGCGAGTGGACGCGTGAAGCGCTTCCTCGGACAGCCGGAGCAGCTTTCCGGACGGCTCGAGCGGCGCATGTTCTGCGGCGTTCACTTCGTGTCGCCGCAAATCTTCGCGCACATGCCTTCGCGCGCGGTGTTCAGCATCACACGCGACGTCTACGCGGGGCTCGTGCGACAGGGTGCGCCGATCTTTGGATTCGACCACCGGGGCTACTGGCGCGATCTCGGGACGCCGCAATCGCTCGACGACGCGCGCAGCGATCTCGAACACCGACGATTCGTCCCGGGCTTCGTGGATGCCGTGTTGACACCTCACGTCATCCGGTGATTTGCTCGGACGCGCCAAACGATCTTCGCGGCGCGCCCGCAGAGGGCGCGTTTGAGATTTCTCGGCGGGAAGCCCGGCGATGGGGATCACCATCATTCAGAAGAGCGACCTCTCGGTACGCAAGCCGAACGCAAAGGTCGCGCTGGTCCTCGCGGGAGGTGCGGTCACCGGCGGCGCTTTCAAGGTCGGCGGGCTGAAGGCGCTCGACGATCTGCTCGTCAACCGCAAGACCACCGACTTCGACATCTACGTGGGTCTATCCGCCGGCGCCTTTCTCGCGGCGCCGCTCGCCGCAGGCATCTCGCCCGCGGAGATGATCCGCAGTCTCGAAGGCACCTCGGACAAGTTCTCGATGTTCCGGGCCGCCGACTTCTACAATCCGAATTTCCGAGAATTTTTCACCAAGCCGATCCGTTATGTGCTCGACCTCGCGATGTTCGTGCCGGGCTCGGTCCTCGATCTCGTCGCCGCGACACCCAAGCTCACCGAGGATCTCCGCGAGCCCCTGTGGGGCTACGTTCGCTCCCCGACGCTCACGAATCTCACGCGACTGCTGACGCCGATCGCTCGCGCGATCGTCGGCACTCGCGAGCTTCCGTTCCCGCTCGACTACATGCCGTCCGGCATCTTCGACAATTCCGCGCTCGAAACCTACCTGCGACGAAACATCGAGCACACCCAGATGTCGAACGACTTCAAGGTGCTCTACCGCGCGCGGCGCAAGGAGCTGTTCATCGTCGCCATGAATCTCGACACCGCCGAGCGCGTGGTCTTCGGTCACAACGAGAACAGCTCGGCGACGATCTCGCAGGCCGTGCAGGCTTCCACGGCGCTGCCGGGCTTCTACAAGCCAGCGCGCATCCACGGTGTCGATTACGTCGACGGCGGTGTGCGCCGCACGGCGAACATCGACGTGGCCATCGAGCATGGCGCACAGCTCGTCGTCTGCTACAACCCGTTCCGCCCGATCTACAATCGCGTGATCCCGCGCCCCACCGCCGACGGCCATTACGTGTTCGACGGCGTGCCTCTGGCGATGCGCGGCCTGCTCGCCGTGCTGAACCAGGTCTTTCGCACGCTACTCCACTCGCGGCTGCAGTACGGGCTACGCGAGTTTCAGGAAGACCCGAGCTTCCGCGGCGACGTCATCGTCATCGAGCCGCAAGAGAGCGACGTGTCCTTCTTCCGCATGAACCCCCTGGCCTTCTGGGAACGCCGCCTCGCAGCCGAACACGGCTATCTCTCCGTCACGCAGTCGATCGAGCGGCAGTTCGATCGCGTGCGCCTGATCCTCGAAAGCTACGGCATCCAGCTCACGCGTCGCGAGACACGCGAGAGGCTTGAACAGATCAAGGCTCCTAAAGTACAGCAGGACCGGTCGAGCTTTCTGTTCGATGACGTTCCGCGCAAGAACGTCACCGTCGCTTGAACCTCGATTCCGGCGCGCCCTGTGCCGGTCAACGGTGGGGCGGGAGGGGTCGTGGCGACGGGGCGGAGGTGCGGGGTTGATTGAGAGGGCGGAGTTCCCGGGGACTCCGCTCTCTCATGTTTCGCGGCGCCTGACGGCTCCACGACCTGCTCATTCCGCCGCGTATCCGCAATTGTTTGGGCTGATCACGCGTGTTAGCGTCGCACGTTCTCATGGCGGACACGGCCAATGACGAGGCCCGCGACGAGGCGGCCATCGACCTCGAGGCAGCGAACGCTCGGCTCGAACGCCGCAGCCCGCAAGAGATTCTCGTGTGGGCGACCGAGACCTTCGCGCCGGACGTCATTCTCACCTGCTCCTTCCAGCACGACGGCGTCGTGCTTGCCCACATGCTTTCGGCCATTGCGCCCGGGATCTCGGTCGTCTTTCTCGAAACCGGTTTTCACTTTCCCGAAACCCTCGCGTACCGCGACGAGATCGTCGCGCGCTTCGGCCTGAACCTCCGTGAGATGCGGGCGGCGATGCCGCGCGTGGAGTTCGCACGAGTCCATGGCCTCGATCTCTACCAGCGTGATCCCGACCTTTGTTGCCGGATCCACAAGGTCGAGCCGCTACGCGCCGCGCTCGACGGAATGCGTTGCTGGATCAACGGACGCCGGCGCGACCAGGCGGCGACGCGGCGGTCGATCGAGGTGGTGGAGCGCTACGAAGGCGGCATCTACAAAGTGAATCCGCTAGCGAACTGGACGGCGGCCGACACCTATCGCTACATGCAGGAGCACTCGATCCCCGAGCATCCGCTGTTCGACAAGGGCTATGCGTCGATCGGCTGCGCGCCATGCACGCGGCCGATTCTCGCCGGCGAGGACGAGCGCGCCGGTCGGTGGAGCGGCACCGGCAAGACCGAGTGCGGCATTCACACGTTCCTCAAGCCGGCGAACGGCAAGGCGTCCTGAGGGCAACGCGCATAAAGAAAAAGGCCCTCGAGCATTCGTGCCCGTGGGCCTTTTATCTCTTGCCTGGAATAGGGCGCTAGTCTTGTTTTTCCAGCCTTAGGAAAGCGTACGGAGTAGCTACTTCTTCTTCTTGGCGGCCTTTTTCTTTGCCGGAGCCTTTTTCTTGGCCTTGCTCTTGGCCTTCTTCTTCGTTGCCTTTTTCTTCGCTGCCATTTCTACCTCCTAGTAGCTTGGTCCACCCAACACGCCCCTCACTTCACAGGCAAGCCCAACCACCACCCCACATGTTAGGCCTATATCCGACGCAACGCCGCGGTGTCAATGAAGAAATGCCATTTTGGAAAACTTTTTCTATTTTTTTTGCTATTCAATCCAAGGACCTTCTCGCTCCTAAAATGTCGTTCAACGAGGGAGCCCTCTTCAGAGTAGCAGCGCGTTTTAGATGGCGACGTGACGGCGAAGGTCAGTGGCGAGCGAAGGCTGCGCGACCTGCGAAGCGGGCGCGCCTGCCGAGCGCCTCCTCGATGCGCAGCAACTGGTTGTACTTCGCCGTCCTTTCGCCACGGCACGCGCTGCCGGTCTTGATCTGACCGGCGTTGGTCGCCACCGCGACATCGGCGATCGTCGCATCCTCGGTTTCGCCGGAGCGATGCGAGATGACCGCCGTGTAGCCCGCCCGTTGTGCGATCGCGACGGCGTCGAGGGTCTCGCTGAGCGTGCCGACCTGATTCAGCTTGATGAGGATGGAGTTCGCCACTCCCGTGTCGATGCCGCGGCGCAGCCGCTCGGCATTGGTCACGAAGAGGTCGTCTCCGACCAGCTGCACCTTGCGGCCGAGAGCGGCGGTGAGCAAGCGCCATCCTTCCCAATCGTCCTCCGCCATACCGTCCTCGATCGAGAGAATCGGGTAACGGCTCACCCAGGCGCCGTAGAGCTCGACCATGTCGGCCGGAGACTTCCGTGAGCCGTCAGACTTGCGGAACACGTAGGCGCCGTCCTCGAACATCTCGCTGGCCGCCACGTCGAGTGCGAGGAAGACGTCTCGCCCCGCGCGATAGCCCGCGCGATCGATCGCCTCGAGGATGAGCTCGACCGCCTCTTCGTTGGAGCGAAGGTTGGGAGCGAAGCCACCCTCGTCGCCGACGGCCGTCACGTACCCACGGCTCTTCAAGGCCGCCCGTAGCGCGTGGAAGACCTCCACGCCGCAGCGCAGTGCTTCGGCGAAGCGGGACGCGCGCACGGGGGCGATCATGAACTCCTGGAAGTCGACGTTGTTGTCCGCATGGGCACCGCCGTTCAGGATGTTCATCAGCGGTACGGGCAGCGTGCGCGCCTTGGCGCCGCCAAGGTAGCGGTAGAGCGGCAGATCGCGCGCCGCGGCGGCCGCCTTGGCGATCGCCAACGACACGCCGAGGATGGCATTGGCGCCGAGCCGCGACTTGTTGGGTGTGCCGTCGAGGTCGATCAGCCGTCGATCCACCGCCTGCTGCTCCCGCGCATCTCTGCCTCGCAACGCTGGCGCGATCGTGCGGTTCACCTTCTCGACGGCATGGCGAACTCCTTTGCCGCCGTAACGATCGGCCTCTCCATCGCGTAGCTCGATCGCCTCGTGCTCGCCGGTCGACGCTCCAGACGGGACCGCAGCTCGCCCGCAAGTCCCTTTCACCCATGCTTCGACCTCGACGGTCGGGTTTCCGCGAGAATCGAGAATCTCCCGCGCGACGATGCGTTGGATCTTCACGGCCGCCTCCCCTCGCCCCACTCGTCGGTAGGTTGCTCCCGTCGCGGCGTTGCGAGTACACTTTTCCCCAACGTGATACCAGCGCTCTTGCGCCGACCCGCAATCGCTTTCGCAGCGCTCTTGCTCGCCGCCCTAGTCGGATCCTCGATCTTCGGAAGCGGAGGCCTCGTGCAACTCTGGCAGATGCGCACGGAGCGCAGCGCTCTCGGACAGGAAACGCTGCGCCTACTCGTCAAGAACGACGAATTGCGCCGATCGATCTTGCACCTCCGTCACTCGGACCGCAGCATCGAGCGACTCGCACGCGAGCGACTCGGGCTCGTGGGCGACGGCGAGATCATTTATCACTTCCATTCGCGGAGCGATTCCGCCTCCGCGCCGGCCGAGGGCGAGTAGGAAGGGCTTCGAGATTTCCACCGGCCTCGCTGTCCGGCTTGCGAGCCAAGGCTCAAGCCTCGGCGACGAGCGCCTCATACTGCTCGGAGCTCATCAGATCATCGAGCTCCGCGGGATCGGAGAGATCGACTTCGACGAGCCAGCCGTCGTGGTGGGGATCGTCGTTTACCAGCGAGGGGCTGTCCTCGAGCTCGACGTTGATGGCGATGACCGTGCCGCTGACCGGCGCCAGCAGCTCGGACACGGTATGCTGCGATTCGAGCTCGCCGAACGGCTCGCCACGCTCCACGGGGTCGCCGATCTCGGGAAGCTCGATTGCCTTCACTTCCCCGAGCGCGATCTGGCCGTGCTCCGAAAGTCCGACGCGCGCGTGGCGTCCATCGACCCGTACCCAGAAATGATTCTGGCTGAACTTTACGGCTTCCACCGCTGATTCCCGGCCCATCCAGCGAGCTCCGAGAGTGTTGAAAAAGGCTTCGACGCATGTCAAGCCGCGCCGCCTCCCTTCCCTCGCCATCGCCCCTCCGCTAACGAGGCGCCTGTGCGCTCTTCGCTCTCCGCTCCCGTCGCGGCCGTCGAGCCGCTGTATACGCGCCACTTCTGGGTGGCTTCCGTTTCGCACTTCCTGCTCGGCATGGGGTTCTGGATGTTCGTGGTGTTTCCGCTGCATCTCGCCGAGCTCGGCGCGTCGACCGCGCGCATCGGCCTCTTGATCGCGCTCGAGCCGACCGCCGCGGTGCTGGTGCGTCCGGCGCTCGGCGGGCTGATGGCGGAGCGGGGCCGCGGCTGGATCCTCCGCGCCGGCGGCGTGCTCAACATCGTGGCGGTTACGCTCTACGCTTTCGTGCACGATCTCGGCGCCGGGATGGCGGCGGTGCGCGTTCTCCACGGCGTCGGGATCGGCGCGCTGTTCACCACCTTCTTCACGTACGCAGCCGACATTTCGCCCGTCACACGTCGCACCGAGGGCCTGGCGGTGTTCGGCATCTCGGGCATCCTGCCGGCTGCGCTCGCGCCCGCGCTCGGTGAAGAGCTGGTGCTGCGCTCGGGATTTCAGGCGATGTTCGTCGCGGCGATCGCTTTCAGCGTCGCCTCTCTGGTATTCACGTGGCGCCTGCACGAACCCGACGCAGAGCCCGGCGAGGCCGGCGCGCACGGCTTTTGGCGGATCGCTTCGGAACGGAGCCGCCTCGGCGTGTGGCTAACGGCCTTCGCCTTCTCGCTCGCGATGTCTTCCTACCTCGCCTTTCTCGAGCCGTACGCGCGAGAAAACGGCTTTCAGCGGGCCAGCATCTTCTTTCTCGCTTATTCCTTCGCGGCGGTGATCTTGCGCACGTTCGGTCGGAACTTGCCCGATCGCATCGGGCCGCGGCGCATGCTCGTGCCCGCCCTCGCATCGCTCGGCGCCGGGATGTATCTCGTGGCGCGTCTCGATGCGCTCGCCGGGCTCGGGGCGGCGGGCCTGCTGTGCGGCATGGGCCACGGGTACCTGTTCCCGATTCTCTCGAGCATGGCGATCGAGGGCACCGATCGCCGGCGTCGGGGCAGCGCGATGAGTTTCTTCACGGCGGTGTTCGATCTCGGTCAGATGATCGGCCCGCCCGCTTTCGGCCTCGTCGCGCAGGCATCCGGTTACCCGATCATGTTTCTGACCGCGACGGCGGGCGTGTGGGCCTCGTGCGCAGGATGGATCGTGGTCAACATCCGGGAGGCGCGACCATGACCGGTGGTGAGCGCGCGGTCGGCTCCTTCGCAGCGCGTCTGCCCGGCAGCCGGTGACGTCGAAGCGCAAGCGCCGCGGCCGTTCGACGAAGATTCGCCGCGCGGCCGTACTGGCCCTCGCGATCGGCGTGGCGGCGCTCGTGGTATGGGAGGCATGGTTTCTTCGCCTCGCCGAGCTTCGTGATCCCCGTGCGGCTCGCGTGCTCACCGTGCCGACGCCGCAGGGAACGCGCTCACTGACGATCGGTCCGCAAAGCCCGTACTGGACTCCCATCGGAGCGGTCTCGCGCGCGCTCGTCCTCTGCGTGGTTCGCGCCGAGGACGCCAAGTTCTTCCAACACGACGGCTTCGACTGGGACCAGGTCCAGGATTCGCTGGAGGCCGATCTCGAAAAGGGCGCCTACAAGCGCGGCGGCAGCACCATCACCATGCAGCTCGCTCGCAATCTCTTTCTCTGGCGCGCCAAGTCGCTTCCGCGCAAGGCGCTCGAGGTCTACCTGACGTGGCGCTTGGAGCAGACGCTGTCGAAGCAGCGCATCCTCGAGCTCTATCTCAATTCCGCGGAATGGGGGCCCGGAATCTACGGCATCGGCGAAGCGAGCCGACACTACTACGGCAAGCCGCCGTCCGCCCTCACCCTCGGCGAGTCTGCGATGCTCGCGGCGATCCTCCCGAGCCCGCTGCACTGGAATCCACAGCGCGCTCCTCAGGTGGCGATGCGCCGGCAGCAGGAGCTGCTCTCGCGACTGCGCCACGAGAACGCGATCGAGGAGCTCGCGCCCTCAGCCGAGCCGAGGCGCGAATGAGCCGTTCAGCGCTCGATCACGAGCAACCGCTGGTGGCGCCGCAGTTCCAGCATTTGTAGCAGGCGCCGTTGCGAATCATGATCGAGCCGCAATCCGAGCACGTGGGCGCATCCGCCTGCGGGTTGAAGCTGAGCGTAGGCGGTGTCGCGGCAGGTGTGGTCCGCTCCGAGACCGCCGCGAGCCGCGGCGGGGTCTGTCGCAGTGGCGTCGCGGTGGATGCGCGAGACCTCCTCGCGTTCGACGATGCCGATCTCCTTCTTCACCTCGGGGTTCAAGAACCGCGACCCGAGGAAGCGGAAGATGTAGTCGGTCAGCGACTTCGCCATGGGGATCTCGGGATTCTTCGTGAACCCCGCTGGCTCGAAGCGTACGTGGCTGAACTTCGAAACCAGTGCCTCGCAGCGGCACGCCGTACTGCAGCGAAAGCGAGGTCAGCGTGGCGATCGTGTCCATCAGACCGGAGATCGTCGAGCCTTCCTTCGCCATCTTGATGAAGATCTCTCCGGGCGTGCCGTCCTCGAAGAAGCCGACGTGGATGTAGCCCTCGTGCCCTGCGATATCGAACTTGTGGCAAATGGCGCTGCGGTCGGAGGGTAGCCGCCGGCGCGTCGGCCGATACTCCACCGCACCTTCCTCGGCCACCTTCGGCGTCACGGCTTGCGCCTTCTTTCCCGTGTTCAACGGCTGCGTGCGCTTGCAGCCGTCGCGATAGATGGCGACCGCTTTCAGGCCGAGCCGCCACGCTTCGATGTATGCGGCCTCGATTTCTTCGATCGTCACCTCGGTCGGCATGTTGACGGTCTTCGAGATCGCTCCGGAGATGAAAGGCTGAACCGCCCCCATCATGCGCAGGTGCCCGAGCGGATGGATCGAGCGCGTGCCGCGCGCTGGTTTGAACGCGCAGTCGAACACGGCGAGGTGCTCCGCCTCGAGATGCGGGGCCCCTTCGATCGTCTCCATTTCATCGATGTACTCGACGACGTCCTGGATCTGCTTGGCGTCGTAGCCGAGACGTTTCAGCGCCAGCGGGACCGTGTTGTTGACGATCTTCAGCAGCCCGCCGCCGACAAGCTTCTTGTACTTCACGAGCGCGATGTCGGGTTCGACGCCCGTGGTATCGCAGTCCATCATGAAGGCGATCGTGCCGGTCGGAGCGAGCACCGTCGCCTGCGAGTTGCGAAAGCCGTTGGCGCGGCCGAGCTCGAGCGTCTCGTCCCATACGTCGCGGATCGCCGAGTAGAGCGGCAGCGGCACCAGCGACGGATCGAGGCGATGGGCGTGGGCACGGTGCTTCTCGATGACCTTGAGCATCGGTTCGCGATTGATCGCATAGCCGGCGAAGGGCGCGATCGCGCCGGCGACGCGCGCCGACTGGAGATACGCCTCCCCGTGCATCAAGGCGGTGACCGCCGCCGCGTATTCGCGGCCGGCCTTCGAGTCGTACGGCAGGCCCATGGCCATCAGCAGGGCACCGAGGTTCGCATACCCGAGGCCGAGCTGGCGGTAGTCGCCGGCGTTCTTGCCGATCTCCGGCGTCGGGATAGCTGGAGTTGTCGACGATGATGTCCATCGCCGTGATCAGCACGTCGACCGAGTGGCGGAACGCATCGATGTCGAACTCGAGGCTCTCGCCGACGTACTTCATCAGGTTGAGCGATGCGAGATTGCACGCCGAGTCGTCGATGTGCATGTATTCGGAGCACGGGTTCGAGGCGTTGATTGGTCCTGTGTTCGGACAGGTGTGCCAGTTGTTGATGGTGGTGTGAAACTGCAGGCCCGGATCGCCGCAGAAGTGCGCCGCGGCGGCGATTCGACGCATCAGATCGCGCGCGCGAAGCGTTTCACAGGGTTCGCCGCCGGTGACGAAGCGGGTCGTCCATTCGCCGTCGTCGACGACCGCCTTCATGAACTCGTCGGTGACTCGCACCGAGTTGTTGGCGTTCTGGAAGTAGACCGACGCGTAGGCCGGGCCGTCGAGGCTGCCATCGTAGCCCGCATCGATCAGGGCCCAGGCCTTCTTCTCTTCCTCCATCTTGCAGTCGATGAACTCGACGATGTCGGGATGGTCGACGTTCAAGCACCACCATCTTCGCGGCGCGGCGGGTCTTGCCGCCCGACTTGATGACTCCCGCCGAGGCGTCGGCCGCCTTCATGAAGGACACCGGCCCCGACGCCGTGCCGCCGCCGCCGAGCCGCTCCTTCGCCGAGCGGATGCGGCGAAAGGTTGACGCCGGAGCCCGAGCCGCCTTTGAAGATGATCCCCTCGCGTCGATACCAGTCGAGGATCGAGTCCATCGTGTCCGTCGACCGAGAGGATGAAGCACGCCGAGCATTGCGGCTTCGGCTCGACGCCGACGTTGAACCACACGGGACTGTTGAACGCCGCCATCTGGTGCAGCAGCAGATGGGTGAGCTCGTCGGCGAAGGTCTCGGCATCCGCCGGGCGTGGCGAAGTAGCCCTGCGCCTCGCCCCAGCCGCGCATCGTCCGAACCACGCGCCCGATCAGCTGGCGGACGCTCGACTCGCGCTGCGGGGTGCCGAGTGGTGCCGCGGAAGTACTTGGAGACGACGACGTTGGTCGCGAGCTGCGACCAGGCTCTTCGGGATCTCGACGTCGTGCTGCTCGAAGACGACGTCGCCCTTCTCGCCGGTGATGACCGCGCTGCGCCGCTCCCATTCGACGGTGGAGAACGGATCGACGCCGGCCTGCGTGAAATAGCGCCGCACCTGGAACTCACGCCGAGGGCCGCCGTCCACCGCTTCTCTTTCGTTACGCTGCGTCTCTCCCACCATGAAGTCTCCCCCTCGTGTGGACTGACCCCGCCGACGACCTCGACGCACGCATATCTAGTGTGCCCGCGATCATGTGACACTACATCTTGTGCTGTCAAGCGAATAACCGTCGACCCGCGTGGAGCTCGCCCGACGCCGAATCGACGCCGCAGGTTCGCCGAGCCAGCGATTGCCAGGGCAGGGGCCGAGGTCCTATTCTCCGGCCGTGACATCGCATCGCGATCGCCCACGCGGGCAGCGTGCTGGCCGATCTCGTCGACCGCCTGCCCGTTCCGCGAACGGCTGCGCGAGCACGCCGTGTGGAACGTGTGGGCGACGTCGTCGGACCGCTGCTCGCCTCCAAGGCCGAGCCGGTGCGCATCGAGGAGGGGAAGCTCTTCGTCCGCGTCGCGGACTCGACGTGGATGCAGGAGGTGCAGTTCCTGAAGGACGATATCCGTAGCCGTTTGAACAATCGCCTGGGCGCACCGGTCGTGCGCGCTCTCTTTCTCATCCTGGGCGGCGGGAGACCTCGCAAAGACGAACAAGGGCCGCTGCCGGTCCATCCAGTCGACGAATCGGCCGATGAGCGCCCTGGTGCCCGACCTCAACCTGCCCGAGATCGAGGCGGCCCTGCGCCGGGTAGCACGCGCCCGTGCGCGACCGGCTTGGCGCCGCGACGCCACCCGGGACCTCGGGTGAAGGTCATCGGCCTGACGGGGGGCATCGGCTCGGGAAAAAGCGCCGCCTCGGCAATCCTCGGCCAACTGGGCGCGACGGTCATAGACGCCGACAAAGTCGGCCATCAGGTGTACGAGCCTGGGACGGCATGCTGGCATGACCTCGTCGGGGCCTTCGGCAGCGACATCGTCGCCCCGGACGGTGGCATCGATCGTAAGAAGCTCGCCTCCCGTGTCTTCGCCGATCCGGTCTCGCTCAAGAAGCTGAACGCTCTGGTCTGGCCCCGCATCGCCGAATCGATCCGCGAGCGTATCGCGGCGATGCGAGCCGGCGGCACCACCCATGCGATCGTCGTCGAAGCCGCCGTGCTGATCGAGGCCGGGTGGCAAAGCTTGGTCGATGAAGTGTGGGTCGTCACTTCCTCCCGCGAGCGGGCCGTCGAACGCGTCGTCGCCACGCGCGGCCTCTCGCGCGCCGAGGTGGAACGGCGGCTCGCCAACCAGATTCCCGACGCGGAGCGCATCGCGGGCGCCGCCTGCGTGATCCGCAACGACGGCACGCTCGCCGAGTTACGCGCCGTTCTCGAACGATGCTGGCAAGAGCGCATCGGAGCGCGACGCGGAGCAGCGGAAGCATGACCTCGTTACGCGGCGTGCTTCTCGATCTCGACGGAACGATCGCGGATTCGATCGAGTTCTTCTACCGGCTGTCTTGCGAGGTCATGGCAGCGGCCCGCTGTCAGGCCCCTGACCGCGGCGCCGTGCTCGACGCGATCGCCAACGGCGTCGTGCCTCACGAGCGTTTCCTGCCGGCGGACTTACCCGATCGCGACGCGTTCGTCGCGCGCCTGTACCGCGAGCAGTATCCGACCTGGCTCGAGCGCTACGGAACCGAGGTGGAACCGCTGGCGGACGCGGTCGAGACGGTTCGCGTGCTGGGCGACCGCGGCCTGCTCCTCGGCCTGGTGACTTCGTCATCGGGCCCGCTGCCGTTTCTCGATCGCTGGGGAATCCGCGAGTCCTTCGCCGCGATCGTCCGCCGCAACGACGTCCGACGCATCAAGCCGGATCCGGAGGCTCTGTTTCTCGCCCTGGATCGCATGGGACTCCGTCCGCCGGAGGTCCTGAACGTCGGCGATACCCCTCTCGACGTGCGCGCCGGTCTGGCGGCCGGAATCGCGACCATCGGCGTCCTGACGGGTGCGGGCACCGAGGAACAGTTGCACCGCGCCGGCGCGACGCGCGTCCTACGCTCGATCGGCGAGTTCCCTGATTTTCTCGATCGGACGTTCTCTGGTAGGAACTCGGAAGCATGCGCCACGCCGCCAAGCGTACAACGGTCCACCAAGTCCTGAGGATCGCGATGGACCTCGAGAAGCGCACCATGGCCTTGTACACGGCGTTCGTCTCCCACCATGCGGCGCACCCGGAGCTGCGAAAGTTCTGGCTGACGATGGCGCGGCACGAGGCCGGTCACTTCGGCGCCCTGGCGCTCGTCGAGAGCATGATCGAAAACGACCCGAAGCTGGAAATCGACCGCAAGATTTGGTTCGACGAAGTCACTGTCGTGCGTTTGCGCTCGCTGCTCACGGCGTACCTGCGCGAAGCGCAGCAGCCAGTCGGCATCGAGCGCGCGCTCGAGATGGCGATCGACCTCGAGAGCTCGGAGCTCGAGGACGTCGTGGTCGACCTCATGCAGGTCGTCAAAGACAGCGTATGGCGCGAACAGGCCATGCAGTTCCTCATTCACGACCTCGGAGACCTGAGTTACATGGTCGAGAAGCACACCCGCGATCCACGTTTGTTGCGCCGAGCGGACGATCTGCTCGACCGGCGCGTCAAAGCGGTGCGCAGCCGCAAAGAGCGTCGCCGCGAGGCCGGCGATACGGCGCGCTGATCGGACAGGACGAAACGATGCTGCATACGCCGATTTGCGAAATGTTCGGCACCAAGTACCCGATCTGGCTTGCCGGAATGGGAGGCGTGTCGATGGCGCCTCTAGTCGCCGCGGTCTCGAACGCCGGCGGGCTCGGCGTCATCGGCGCCGCGACCTTGTCCGCCAATGGCTTGCGACGCGAGATCCGCAAGACCCGAGAGCTGACGGACAAGGCTTTCGCCGTCGACCTGCTCGCTCCGATCCCCGACATGATTCGCCCGCAGATGCAGGTCGTGTTCGAGGAGAAGATCGAGATTTTCGTCGCCGGGCTCGCCGTGCCCCGCGAATTCATCGTCGAGATGCATGCCCGCGGCATGAAGGTGGTGGTGATGATCGGCAAGGTCAGCCACGCCGTGCGAGCAGAGGAGGCTGGGGCGGACGCCGTCGTGGCGCAGGGAACGGAAGCCGGAGGCCACACCGGCGAGATCGGAGCGTTGGCGCTGGTGCCGCAGGTCGTCGACACCGTGAAGATTCCGGTGCTGGCCGCGGGCGGCATCGTCGATGGACGCGGCGTGGTTGCCGCGCTGGCCTTGGGCGCGCAGGGGGCGGTCATCGGTACCCGCTTCATCGCTTCGCGCGAGGCGACGGCCGCACCTTCGTATCAGCAGGCGATCGTTCGAGCCGCGGACGATTCCACGATCCGCACCCGTTGCTATACCGGTAAGCCGGCGCGCACGATCCGCAACCCGTACATCGCCGCGCTCGAGCGCGAGCCGGCGAAGATCCAGCCTTTCCCGCATCAGGTCAACTACTCCTCGGAGCAGGGCGTGATGGACTACGTGGGACGATCCGGCGACTGCGATCCGCAGCGAACGTTCATGCCCGCCGGTCAGGGGTCCGGGAGCATCCACGACATTCGACCAGCCGCCGACATTCTTCGCGACATCGTCGCCGACGCCGAGCGAATCATCGCCGAGAAATTCGCCGGGCCGCAGCACGGTGGTTCGAGGAGCGAGGCGGGTCGATCGGCGTAGCAGCTTCTCTCGGAGGGGCAGTCGTGGAGCAAAAGCGAGTAGCGCTCGTCACGGGCGCCGGCAGCGGCATCGGCAAGTCGGCGGCGCTCGCGCTGCTCAAGGACGGCTACCACGTCGCGCTGGTCGGCCGGCGCAAGGACAGGCTGGAGAAGACCGCGGCGGAGTCGGGCGCCAAGGACCGCGCGCTGGTGCTGCCGGCCGACATCACCAAGGACGCGGAAGTCGAAGAAGGTCTTCGACGAAGCTCAAGGCGAAGTGGGGCCGCCTCGACGTGCTGTTCAACAACGCCGGCATGGGCGCGCCGGCGGTGCCGATGGAGGACCTGCCGATCGAGAAGTTCCGCGAGGTGGTGAACATCAACCTGGTGGCGATGTTCATGTGCACGCAGGACGCCATCCGCATCATGAAGGCGCAGGACCCCAAGGGCGGCCGCATCATCAACAACGGCTCGATCTCGGCGCACGCGCCGCGGCCGATGTCGGTGGCCTACACCTCCACCAAGCACGCCGTCACCGGCCTCACCAAGTGCATCTCGCTCGACGGCCGCAAGAACGACATCACCGCCAGCCAGATCGACATCGGCAACGCGCTCACCGACCTCGCCGCGCGCATGGCGAACGGCGTGCCGCAGGCCGACGGCTCGATCAAGCCCGAGCCGCTGATGGACGTGAAGCACGTCGGCGACGCGGTGCTGCACATGGCCAACCTGCCGCTCGACGTCAACGTGCAGTTCATGACCATCATGGCGACGAAGATGCCGTTCGTCGGGCGCGGCTAGAACGTGACCGAGACGGCAAACAGGAGGTCGGTCGAATGAAGCTCGCACTCTACCTGCCGAACTTCAGGGACAGGGTGACCGTCAGCGAGATCGTCGAGCTCGCTCACCTCGCCGAAGAGCTCGAGTTCGATTCCATCTGGACTCTGGACCGCGTCGTGGTTCCGGAAGCATCCGACCGAGGGGAGCTGCGCAAGCCGTTCGGTTTCATGAAGGAGTTTCCTCGTGCCTTGCCGGTGATTGCACGAGGCGAGTTCTTCCAGGGGCCGGCGCTCATTCCCTATCTGGCGGCGATCACGAAGAAGATCAGAGTCGGCGTCAGCGTGATCGACACGCCCTACCGCGCCCCAGGTGTCCTGGCGGCGGAGATAGCGACCTGGGATCACCTTTCGGGCGGACGAGTCAACGTCGGGGTCGGAACGGGCTGGATGCCGGAGGAGTTCGAGGCCGCGAGCGCCGCGCACATCTACGAAAGACGGAACAAACACGTCATCGAGACGATCGAGATCATGCAGGGTGTCTGGACGAACGAGCTGTTCGAGTATCACGGCGAGTTTGCCTCGTTTCCGAAATGCGGCTTCGGCGTGAAGCCCGTGCAAAAGCCTCACCCGCCGATCTTCTTCGGCGGGCTCGGGGTACCGAAGATCGCGGCGAAGCGGGTTGCCAAATACGGATTGGCCGGCTGGATCGGAATCCAGGACACCCCCGACGAAATCACGCGGTGGCGATCGGCGATCAAAGAAGAGCTCGAAATGCTCGACACTCCGCGGTCGATCGACGACCTCGAGATCGTGAGCATGCTGTTTTTCGACATCACCAGCGAGAAGACGGATCAGACTCCGAAGGGGAAGCTGACTCCTTGTATGACGGGCACCCCTCAGCAGCTCACCGACAACCTCAAGCGGTACAAGGATGCGGGCTTGACGCTGCCACTGCTCTGGCCGCCATTTCGAGGCGTGCCCACGGCGAAGACCATCGTCGATCTGAGGAGACTGAAGGAGGACATTCTGCCGAAGGTGGGATGAGGAGCCGGCCGCGAGGAAGGTGCCCTCGCGTCGGCGCTAGACCACCGTCACGTGGGCGCGGCGCTCTCTCGGTACGCGGCGAGGGCCAGCCAGGCAGCTCCGGCCAACGGAAGAATCGCCGCGGCCATGGCTGCCCAGCGCGGCAGCACGCCAAGGTAGAGGAGATACAGCCACCAGAAGTTCAGGCTGAAGCTCAGTCGATCGGAAAGCGACCGCGCTTCGGCTGCTCGCGAGGGGATCGGGCTCCATCCGGTCGCGTAGCGCAGGTTCGCCGGGACCGCCTCGGCCGCGAATCGAGCGTTCACCCAAATCGGGCACCATCGCCATTCGTCGCGACGCACGGCCTGCGGCGGTTCGCCGAAGGCGATCCCCGCCTTCGAGAAGTCGACGACGATGCCGGGAATCTGCACGAGCACGCTCACCGCGATGAGCGCCGTCAGCAGGAATCGTCCGCCTCCGTGTCTCGCGCGTTTCCACCACAAGGCCAGTGGTGCGACCAGCAGCGGGAGCAGGGTCACGAGATAGCGCGGTCCGTCCGAGCGTGTGCCTAGCCAGTCTTGCAACGAAGCGTAGACGGCCACCAGCGCGAAGGTGACGCCAGCCATCAAGCAGGGGAGCGGTTCACCGCTCTTCAGCCTGGGGAGCAAGGCAATCGCCGCGACCGCTATGGGCGAGAAGAGCACGAGCGCGCCCGATGGAGATATGAGGAACGCAGCAGTGCCGCCGAACGAAATTGGTGGACGGTAGCCGGACCACAGCGGATCACCGAAATGGACGGTGTTCAGCGTCATCCAAATCACCGCCGCCACGACAACGCCGGCCATCGCAACGAGCATCAAAGATGCTCTGGCGGGATGCCGGCGTGTTTGCCAGCCAAGCCACACGAGGGCGGCAACGGCGGCCACGGCCATCTCGTGCCGCATCAACCACGCCACTCCCAGCGCGCCGCCACCGGCCGCAAGAACTCCGCGCCTTGAGGTGAGACCACCGATGCCGATGCCGTAAACCGCGCCCGTGAGAGCCGCGGTGGCGAGCGCCGCGTTGACTCCGAACTTGGCGTACGGCCAGAGCAGCGTACCGAAGGCGAGAGCGGCTGCGGCCAGGAGGCTGGCGCGAAGATCAGAGGACAGCCTCCAGGCGAGCAGGAACGCGAGCGCCACCGAGATTGCTGCCGGCAGCGTGCTGCCCAAGGCAACCGCCGCCTTCGGCAGAGCATCGGCGTCGCCGAGGGATATGCCGAGGACCTTCGACACCGCGCGGCCAGCGAGCAGAAACGGGATGTCGTAGATGGGCTGGGCGACGCCGAACGGAAGATAGTACCGCCCATTGACGCCTCGCCAGGCCTCTGAAGAATCCTACCGTGACACGTCCATTTCGCCGCGCGTCACGATCGCGTCCGCTTGCGCGAACATGGCCACCGCGTCACTCGTTGCCAAGGAACCGCCGGCGGTTGCGAAGTAGACCAGCCACGCGGCCGTGCCGATGAGCGCCGCGATCGTGCGCGCCCGGCGTGCGTCGGCGCCGGCCCTCTCTGGCGAGATCGCCAACGCGTTCATCGCACCTAGACTCGGGCGAGTTTCCTCTTCAACGTCACGACCAAAGACCATCCCCGCACCCAGTCACGTAGCGATTCAGAGCACGACGGCAGCCGACGAAACGAAACCGACCGAACCGAACGTAGCTGATTGGCGAACGCTTCAGACCGGGCGCCGTGCCTCGGGGATCCCAAAGCCCAGCACTGATCAGAACACTGAGTTCCTCGGTAGTCGGCCCGAACATGAAAACCAGCCTAGAGCCACTTTAGAACCGTCTCTTTTGGGAACGTTATTGTGAAACTTGATCCACCGCCCGTGCCTGGCCGATACGTCAAGTCCCCACCCCAATTTTGCACCACGTTTTTCGACAGGGCCAGACCGGCACCGAAGCCGCCCCCCGACTTTCGAGGTTCACTCAGCTTCGGGAGGGAAAACAATCGTGCACATGCTTCTTCTGACATGCCGGGCCCATTGTCGAGCACAGACAACGTTGCCGCGTCCCTGGCCGCCTCACCCCGACGCGAAATGATCTTTACCCATCCACCGCCATCGTCGTCTACGGACTTCAGACTGTTGCTCAGTAGATTGCGCAATGCGTGATACACATGCTGGCGCCTCACACATATCAGTGGCCATTCTCCTTCCAAAGTCACAAGCACTTGGCGCTCCGTCCACTCCGCACGAAAATCCTCCACGATCTCCTCCGCCATCCTCTTTAGGTTAACCTCTGGTGCCGCGACGCCCCCTCTTCCCATTTCAAACAATCCCAAAGTCGCGACAGCGGATTCGATGCTGCGAAGACGATCGGCAATCATCCGAACAAAGTGCTCGCACGTGGCCCAATCTCCCTCTTCACAACTTCGGAGAGCTTCGCTACATGCACCCGAAACAACCCCTAAAGGACTGTAGACGTCGTGCTGAACTAGTGCCGAGAGCAGTTCCATTCCTTCTCTGGACGCTTGCTCTTTCCTATAGGCGACTTCGAGCCTGCGCTTTTGGTCCTCTACCGCCACTGCCTTCCTTCTTAATTGTTCAGCTAAAGTCCCTGCGATATACCCGAAGACAAAGAACAAGGTAATCGCAATCCCAAGCGTGACGACCTTGCCCTCCCTGTTTAGATGGGAACCGAACGCCACGTGATTGTGTCGAAGAATCCCCATCTCTTCCGTTGCCACAAGTAGCACAAGCGACACCGCCGACCACACTGCCAATTGGAGTGACGTCTTACGATCAGCAAAGGTAGCGGACGTAACAATCATGATTATGTACACGCAGACTGCTAGCGGAATGTCCAAGCTACCAAGAAAATACACCGCTGCAGTTACCGCACCAATATCGATCGCCCAGTGGACGTTAAAATCCCCGAGCTCAAAATTTCTCGCTTTGCCAATGACCCACAAGACTGGGTTGATAGCAATTAAGGCTAGCAGCAAGGCCTCAAGCCATGCCAAAGCACTGATCTCATTACCCCATCCAATCGCCCCGACCGCGAGAAAAAGCCCGAGGAAGGTCGCGGAAGCTGCCCCACGAATAAGAAGGCCATGGCGGTAGATAAGCCGCCGTTCATCGCGCGACCAAGCAAGAATCATGGCGATTTAGCTACCAGCGCGAGGAACTGAGAAGCTGAAGCAACTTCCTACTTGCGGCTGCGACTCGACCCATATGCGTCCACCCCAGCGCTCGACTATTTTCTTTGAAATCGCCAAACCCACGCCTTCACCCTTCTGGAGCACCCCTCCCACCGATTGATCTGGCCCGCGGTGATACAACTGAAAAATTCGTTCGCTTTGACCGCTGCGCATTCCGACGCCGTTATCACGCACAGATATGATCCATTCGTCTTCCCGCTGCTCACTGGCAATGCTGATCTGCGGCTCGCTCTTGTCGCCAACGTACTTAATTGCATTGTCGATTAGATTTGTCAGAACGTGTTTTAGCTGTGCTTCATCCAAAATGACTTCCGGAAGTTCTCCTAGCGTCGCATCAATTCTTTTCGCCTCGAGCCGTCGCGCTTGCCCTTGTAGGATTGCTTTCGCGATCGCTCCAACGTGAACTCGTTGGCCATTAACCTCGTGGTGGTCAATCCTAAACATCGCTAGGAGATGAATGAGCATCTCGTTCATCCGACGCGTATCCTCTAGAAGATGTTCAACGTAGCGCCGGGCCCGATCGCGCAGAGAAAGCCCTTCCAGTGAAAGGAGCCGACGAGCGGTTTCCAATGCGCCCACTGATACGTTCTTTAGATCGTGCGTGACAATGTGGACGAATTCCTCGATCTCTGCCTTCCGCCTTTCTAGCTGTTCTGTCCGTTCTGCTACCTTCTGTTCAAGAAGCGCATTTTGAGCTTCTATCTCGTTGCGTGCTCGCTGTAGATCAGTGTTTGCCTTTTTGAGTTGATCGGCTAGCGTCCCCGTGAGATATGCAAAGATAAAATAGAACAAGATTGCACAGCTCAATGACATAAACTGGGCACCTTTTGTCATTGGCGTAGCCCATACAATAGGGGGATCCATAAGGTGGTGAACTTCTAGCCACGACATTCCGAGCGTAGCGAAGGTGGACGCCGATGCTACGATCATTGACGCGCGTTGTGATAGGAAGGTCGCAGAGGTAACGACCAGCATCATGTACGATAGTAAGACATACGGAACGCGGGTGCCTCCCATACAAAATACAATCGCCGAGATTAGTATGAGATCGACAGACCAGTGCCCGTAGAAATCCCGCAACGGGAAGCCCCGGCGAGCGCCTGCGGACCAATAGAAGATGTTTGCTATGCCGAGAAGTGTGAGAAGGCTCAGAAGAACAGTCAAAGGCGGATGCGGTGGCGGAGTGACCTTCGCAAGGAAGATAAACAAAGCGGCGAAGGCACACCCAACGATGGCCCGGAATGTGAGCCCTAAAACGAACTTTTCACGACGCTCGGCGAGTGTATCGTCGGGCACAGGTAAAAGAGAAGTCAGTGTGATGTTCATACGTCGCACAGCTCGAAACTGACGATCAGCCACTTTCACGGTCGGGCCATGTAGCATCCCAAAGTACTTGCCGACTCGTCGACGCCAGTGCCAACAATGATTGCCTTAAGATGCTGGCTTCGGAAGCTGCTGTAGCAGCTGTGGGCCGGGCGTCGAAATTCAGAGGCCTGCCAAATGAGAGAAGAACGCGACTCTTCGGAAGCGGCACGTGCACACTTGCGGATCGTCCTCGGAGCGGCACATGTGGCCACGAGTCCACTGCGCAGGGCACGATGGATGCTTTCATCGTACTCGCTAGGTTTATGATGCCAGTACCGATGCTGAAGTACGGCCCCCTGCCGTCAACCACAAGGAAAGCAGATGGCCGCGAGCCTACTACGCTTTTTAGTGTGCGTAGGCGCGCGGCGGGATCTCGTTCGCTAATCGCGATCACAGACGCACTGAGCCTCGCGATGGCGGTTCGCATGACAACTCCACCAAATGAATCGTCGGCGAAGTACTGAAATCTGCGAGCGAAGAGACGGTAGCTTTGCGAAGAAAATCCTATTGAAAGAAGATTGATTTGATCGCGAGTCCACAGGGTGTAGAAAGTAGGCCCGGATTCTTGCTGAATACGTATGAACTGCTCCAACGGCTCACTAATTCCAATAGCGATACGTCCCTCCGGGAGGGTAGTGCCGACGCGCAGGGAGGGTCCTATGCGCCGGAGATAAGCGCACAGTAATAACGACGTAGCTCTCGCTGTGCGGCCGTACACATCACTCACAGCACTAAGAACTAGAGAGCTTGCGCACCAACTGTTCTAGATCGGCGACTGTAACGAGACGGACGACATCTTCCTCTTTGATGACGAGTTTCATTTCGCGCTCGGCAGCAAAGATTAGGTTTAACGCTATTATCGAATCCATACCAAGGTCTTCTCGAAGACGCTGGTGAGACGATAAATTGCTCACATCCAGGTTGAGTTCACGCGCCAGAATAGTCCGCGCATGTTCGACAAAGTGGCTCATGCGCGCCTTACCACCAACACCGCATTCCTCGATCCAAACCCGAAGGTCGGGGACACAGCGACCTGTACCGGCGCGTTGCGTGCCTGATCGGGCACGAAATCGAAACCGCGGATGCGATCCCCCGTACCGAGATTCATCGTCGGCGGTATCGTGGAAGCCTGGATCGTGAGCGCGCAGGCGACCAGCTGAAGCGCACCCGCAGCGCCCATCGTATGGCCCGTCAAGGCTTTGGTCGCGGTGATCGGGATGCGCGGGGTCCCCTCCCCGAAGACGCCTCGAATGATGTCGAGCTCGACGGGATCGTTGGACTGAGAGCCGACGGCATGCGCGCTCACGTGGTCGACCGCTTCCGGCCCGATGCCCGCCTGGTCCAGCCCCATTCGCACGGCTCGGATTCCCTCCTCGCCTGATGGAAGCGGCGAGAACGGATGGAAGGCATCCGAGGTGGCTGCGTAGCTGGCGATCTCGGCAATGGGCTTCGCACCGCGAGCGGCTGCGGCCTCCGCGGTCTCGACGATGCACATCGCCGCGCCCTCGCTCAGCACGAATCCGTCGCGATCCTCAGCGAACGGCCGGGACGCGCGCTGCGGGTTTTCGTTGCTGCGCGACATGACCCCGAGGCGGTCGAAGCCCGCGAACAGGTAGGGCGTCAGCGGAGCTTCGGCTCCGCCGATGATCGCTCGATCGATCATTCCCGCGCGCATTTGCATCCACGCCATCCCGATCGCGTCGGTCGCTGAGGTGCACGCAGTCGAAACACAGATCGCGGGCCCGCGAATCCCGAGGGAGATCCCGACTTGGGTGGCCACCACCCCTGTGTAGGACAGGGCGGGAAAGAGCGGATGGACCCTACGGATTCCCTTTTCCAAGAAGATCGCGTGGTTCTCCGTCTGATACATCAGGGGCCCCACGGATGTGCCCACGAACACCCCTGTGCGCGAGGTGTCGACCCCCTTCAACTGCAGCCGAGCGTCATCGACGGCCATCCTCGCCGACGCGAGCGCTAGGTGCACACAACGGGCGCTTCCCGAGATCTCGCGCTGGGAAAGAAAGTCCGACGCCTTGAACTCACGTACCTCCCCGGCGATCTTGGTGCCGTAGGGAGTCGGGTCGAAGGTGGTTAGCGGACCGATACCCGACCGCCCGGCAACCAAACCATTCCAGTACGAATCGACACCGGTGCCGAGAGGCGTGACACAGCCCATACCCGTGATGAGCACTCTTGGGTGCCCGTTTGCGCTGGATGTATCGACAGATTTGTACGCTTTCGCTTCTTGATTGCTTCTAGCGGTTGTATTTCGCATCACGTTGCGCGATGATTTTTCGCGTGTCGTGGCCAAGCGTTACCGCGTAGTTTCGACCCAGCGCCACCTGCAAGTCAAGGAAACCGACGGTCAGAAGGCGTGATAGGGGTTTTAAAATAGCATCTCGGGGTGGGGAGGAGGAAGCGTCTGAGGGTACTAGTCGTAGAAGACAATCGACGTCACGCGGAGCTGATCTCCGACGAGTTGCAGGACAGCGGAGTCGCCGCTCAGGTCGATTGGGTCGAAACTGGAGGAGAGGCGCTGGAGAGGCTCTCCGGTCCCCCCGTGGACCTGATCGTTCTCGACTATCGCCTTCCCGACACGGACGGCCTCGAGCTGATGAAGGTGTTCCGCGCCCGCTCGCTCGAGATCCCAGTGATTTTCGTCACAACGGCCGATTCCGTGCAGCTCGCCGTCGAGGCTATGAAGCTCGGTGCCGAAGACTTCGTTCAGAAGCAGGAAGGCTATCTCGCGGTGCTGCCGCTGGTGGTGCGCGAAGCCCTGGAGCGGCAGCGGCTGCGACACGACAAGATTCGCCTCGAGGGTGAGCTCCGGCAAGCCGAGCGCTTGGCGTCACTCGGCATCCTCGCGGGCGGCCTGGCCCACAACATCAACAATCGGCTCACGTCGCTGAAGACCTTCTTCGACCTGATCCCGCAGCGGTTCGACGACCCGTATTTTCGCGACCAGTTCCTGAAGACCTGTCAAATGGATCTCGAGAAGATCGCGCTCCTCGTGCACGAGCTGACGCGCTATGCCTTCAGCGAAGGCGCCAACCGCGTCGTGCAGCCGCTGACCGAGCTCGTCATGCGGGCAATCGGACACCTCGACGACGAGATTCACCGCAAGCAGCTTCGAATTCGTACCGAGTTCGCCGAAGTACCGCTGCTGCCGCTCGATCCGGAGGGCGTGAAGCAGCTCTTCATCAACCTCATGAAGAACGCCATCCAGGCGAGCCCGGTCGGCGGCGAGATCGTGGTCACTTTGGCCGTGGAGACTCGCGGCGAGCCGGAGGTGGTGGTAGGCGTGCGCGACCATGGCCCCGGGCTACCTCCCGAGATGCGTGAACGCATCTTCGACCCGTTTTTCACGACCAAGGACCATGGCCTCGGGATAGGTCTCTACCTCTGTCACAAAATTGCCAGCTTGCATCGAGGACGGATCGAGGCGGTCGACCCGGCGGGCGGCGGAGCCGAGTTCCGCGTGTACATCCCCGTCAATCCTGCCGACGAAGGGTTACCCGTGTCTGCCGAGGATGCTTCCTGACCCGGGATCGCTCGGGTCGCCTTGAAGCACCGAGGGGCGCGGAGTAGCTCTCCGGTACCATGCCGACGCCACAAGAGATCATGGCGCAGCTGCGTCGTGTGACGTATCCGGGTCTCAGTCGCGACATCGTCGACTTCGGGTTCGTCAAGGACATAGAGGTCGGGGGTCGCGGGGTGACGATTACTCTCGCACCGACCACGGACGACGAAGAGGTCCTCGGCGAGATCCGCCGCCGCGTGGTGGAGATCGTGCAGACGCTCGGCGTGCCGATGGTGGAAATCGTGGTCGAGCCGCCGCCGCCCGTCCCCCGGGCTGCCCCGCGACCGAAGCCGAAGGTCGGCAACGTCAAGCGGATCGTCGCCGTGGCAAGCGGCAAGGGGGGCGTGGGAAAGTCGACGGTGGCGGTGAACCTGGCGCTGTCCCTGCGCCAGCTCGGTCGGGAGGTCGGGCTCCTCGATGCCGACGTCTACGGTCCGACCGTACCCGTGATGCTCGGTCTTACGGAGCGGCCGAGCGCCGACGAGGAAAAACGCATCGAACCCGTCGAGCGGTACGGCTTGCGCGCGATCTCGATGGGACTCTTCGTCGAAGAAGCGAAGCCCATCATCTGGCGCGGGCCGATGATCACCAAGCTGCTGGTGGAGTTCGTGCGCAACGTGCTGTGGGGGGACCTCGACTATCTCGTCATCGACATGCCGCCCGGCACCGGCGACGCGCAGCTCACCATCTGCCAGCAGGTGCCGCTCTCCGGCGGCGTGATCGTGACCACACCTCAGGAGGTGGCGCTTCTCGACGTCAAGCGCGGCGTGACGATGTTCCGCGAAGTCAACGTACCCGTGCTCGGCGTCGTCGAGAACATGAGCTACCACGTATGTCGCAAGTGTGGCGCCAAGCATGACTTGTTCGGCAGCGGGGGCGGTGAGCAGATGGCCCGCCGATTCGGCATCCCGTTTCTCGGCGCGCTGCCGCTGGTGCGGGAAGTCCGCGAAGGCGGCGATCGCGGCGTTCCGATCGTGGTGGCGGAACCGCAGCACCCACTCGCGCTAGCGTTCATCGACATCGCCAAGCGCGTCGAGGCCGAGATCCTGCGTGGCGAGGCGCTCGCAGCGCGAGCTCACCCTCCGCAATAGCCCCGGCTGCGCGACGAGCGGCCCCGTCGCCCGCGGGTGATCCAATTCCACCGACGGGCGCGGCGTCCGCCGCGGGTCCTCACATCATCAACAGCGGTAGTATCGTCATTCCAATCGTCGTCGCGAGATAGCCGATCGCCATGAGGAAGCCGGTCGTCTTCTGGGATGAAGATTCCCCGTCCTCCTCGAGGGTGCTGTTGTCACCGCTCTCCACCACCTCTTCATCGTTCGCGGCATTCGCGGTTTGCACGCTCTCTTCCGCGGGATCGTCTGCTCGCGTCACGTGCGACGAACAGCCCGCGCCGGTGAAGACCATCAACAGCGAGAACAGGAGAAGGGTGCAGAATGTCTTGTGTTGGCGGCGCACGTGCGTCTTGTAGCAGCATGCGCCCAAGAAAGTCGAAAACACAAGGGCGTGGCACCCGGTGAGTGACGTCGGCACGCGCATCGGGCCAGCGAGAATCGCGCGCGTGGCGGTGATCCCGCCGATCCCGGGCCACGAGTTGCTGGCTTACGCGCTGTCGCCGTCCCTTGCGGCCCGCGTCCACGAGGGCTTGCGCGTGCTCGTGCCGCTCGGCAGCCGTCAGGTGACCGGTATCGTGCTCGAGGTCGGCGGCGAAGCGCCGGAGGTGCGCCTTCGCGAGGTGATGGACGTGCTCGACGAGGCGCCGCTGCTGCCGCCGGAGGTTCTCGCTCTCTGCCGATTCGCCGCGGGTTACTACATGACGACGCTCGGCGACGTGCTGTCGACGGCAGTCCTCGCTGGTCTTCGCGCCGAGAGTCACCGCACCGTTCGCCTCGCCGCCACGCCCGATGCGGCCGACCTCGCGGCGCTTGGCAAGGTCGAGCGCGAAATCCTGCGGCGCCTGCGCCCCGGGCACACGACGCGAGTCCGCGGGCTCGCTCGGGCCGCTGGTGCGTCGCGATTCTACGATGCCCTGCGGTCGCTTGCGGCGGCGGGCTGGATCACCCTGGACGAGCGCAAGCCGCGCGCCGACGCGAACATCCGCTACGAGACCGTTTGGCGACTCGGCCGCGCCGCCTCGAGCGAGGAACAGACGCAGCTCCGCAGCCGCGCCAAGGCGCAATGGCTCGCGCTCGAGCGTGTGGCGAATGCCGGCCCAGGCGGCCTTCGGGGCGCCGAGCTCGGCGAGGGCTTGAGGGTCGCCTCGCTGCGTGCGCTCGCCGCACGCGGGCTCGTGCAAGCCGAGCGCGTTGAAACGTACCGGCGCGTCTTCTCGGCGTCCGGACCCGTGCAGCCGCCGCTCACTCCCAATGCCGACCAGCAACGAGCGATCGACGCAATCGGCGCTCTCGTCGAAGAGCGTCGCTTTCAAACGTTTCTCCTCCAGGGCGTCACCGGCAGCGGCAAGACCGAGGTTTACCTTCAAGCAGCCGCAAGAGCGCTCAGCGTCGGTCGCGGTGCACTCATCCTCGTGCCCGAGATCGCCCTCACGCACGATCTCGTCGAACGCGTGTGCGGACGCTTTGGAGAGGCCGTCGCCGTGCTGCATAGCGGACTCTCCGACGGCGAGCGCTTCGACGAGTGGCGGCGGCTCGCGAGGGGCGAGGCGCGCATCGCGGTCGGCGTCCGCTCCGCCGTATTCGCACCCGTGCCCAACCTCGGGCTCATCGTCGTCGACGAAGAGCACGATGGGTCCTACAAGCAGGAGGAAGGACTGCGATACAATGCTCGGGACCTGGCGATCGTCCGCGCTCGCGATTGCCGCTGTCCCGCGGTGCTCGGCTCGGCGACGCCCTCCATCGAGAGCCATCACAACGCGCAAAGCGGCCGCTATCGTCTCCTAGAGCTCCACGAGCGCGTCGAGCGCCGCCCGCTGCCTCAAGTCGAGCTCGTGGATCTCAAGACGGAGCGTCCGCAAGGGAACCCGCCGGTCTTCGCTCCTCGCGTTGCAGAGGCCATCCGCGCCAACTTCGCAGCCGGCTCGCAGACTCTGCTGTTCCTCAACCGGCGCGGCTATGCGCACTACCTGCAATGCACCCTTTGTGGGTACGTCATGGGCTGCCCGAACTGCAGCGTGACGCTCACGTTCCATCTGCGCTCTCGACGCGTGCGCTGCCATCATTGCGATCACTCGCTGCCCGCTCCGGATCTTTGCCCGCAATGCGCGAGCCCACATCTGCGCGACTTCGGCATCGGCACCGAGCAAGTGGAGTCGGTCGTTCGGGAGCTCGTCCCGCAAGCGCGGGTCGGGCGCATGGACCGAGACACCGTGGCCCGCAAAGGCGCGCTTCAGGCGCTGCTTCGCGACTGGAACGCCGGCCGCTTCGACGTCCTCGTCGGCACGCAAATGGTGACCAAAGGTCACGACGTTCCAGGGGTGACTTTGGTCGGCGTCGTCGCTCCCGACCAGACGCTCAACTTCCCTGACTTCCGCGCCGCCGAACGCACGTTTCAACTGCTGACCCAGGTGGCCGGACGTGCCGGACGCGGCGACCAGCCCGGCCGGGTGCTCGTACAGACCTATCGTCCGACTCACTACGCCGTACGATTCGCGGTGGCCCACGATTTTGCAGGCTTCGCCGCCGAAGAGCTCCGCTACCGAGAGGCGCTCGGCTACCCGCCCTTCTCGAGGCTCGCCAATTTGCGCTTCGACGGTGTCGATGCCGCCCGCGTCGAGCAGAGCGCTCGCAAGGCCGCCGAGACTCTCCGCGAGCGCAACGATACCCTCCCGCGGGCCCGCCGCGCGCGTATCTTAGGTCCCGCGCCCGCTCCGATCGAGCGGCTGCGCGGGCGGTTCCGCTGGCAGCTCCTCGTCAAGGCGAGGAGCACGGGTGATCTGCACGGGCTCTTGCGTCCTCTGGCCGAAGCCACAGGCCGACGCGCGCGCGACGCGGGCGTGCGGCTGCTGGTCGACGTCGATCCCTACGGCATGCTTTGATTGACGGCGGAAAGACGATACTTTCCACCATCGATGCAGCGCATCTACAAATTCCCCGATGAGATCCTGAAGCGTGTCGCCGCGCCAGTGCGGAATCTCGACGGCAAGCTCGCGGCCTTCCTCGACGAGATGGCGACGACCATGTACGCGGCGCCGGGGGTCGGACTCGCTGCCCCACAGGTTGGGCTCGGCGAGCGCGCGATCGTGCTCGACTGCGACTCGCCCGAAGAACGAGCCGAGCACCGGGGTCGCGGCCTGTTGAAGCTCATCAATCCCGAGATCGTCACCGCCGAGGGCTCGCTCGTGTGGGAAGAGGGCTGTCTGTCGGTGGTCGATTTCACCGCCGAGGTGTCGCGAGCGGCTCGCGTGCTGGTACGTGCTTTCACACCCGAGGAAAAGGAAGTGCGTATCGAGGCCGAGGGGCTTCTCGCCGTCGCCCTGCAGCACGAGATCGATCACCTCGATGGCAAGCTCTTCATCGATCGCATCAGCCGCCTGAAGCGCGACCTCTACAAGCGAAAGATCAAGAAGGTGATTCGCGAGGGACGGTTCGAGGAAGAGGCGGCGAAAAGCCCCGTGCTGCACATCTGAGTTTTTCTTCGCTCGCCGAAGCCGCCGTGAAACTCGTCTTCATGGGCACGCCGTCCTTTGCGGCCGCGTCGCTGCGCGCCCTTCTCGAGCGCGGGCACCAAGTGGATGCGGTATTCACGCAGCCCGACCGCCCCGCAGGTCGAGGGCAGGTCTCGCGATCCTCCGCCGTCAAGGAACTGGCGCTCGAGCGTGGCCTCGCGGTCGAGCAACCGGAGAAGCTTCGCGACCCCGCCGTCCTCGAGCGCATGCGAGCGCTCGGCCCGGAAGCGATCGTCGTGGCTGCCTACGGCAAGATTCTTCCCAAGCCGCTCTTGGACTTGCCTCCCCGCGGCGCGATCAACGTTCACGCATCGCTCCTCCCGCGACATCGCGGAGCCGCTCCGATTCAGCGTGCGATCCTCGCCGGCGATACGCAGACGGGAATCACGATCATGCGGATGAACGAGCGGATGGACGCGGGCGACATCCTCCTGCAAGAAGCCGTGCCGATTCACGAGGACGACACTTCGGATACGCTGGGCGCGCGGCTCTCCGCGGTGGGTGCCCGCCTGCTCGTCGACGCGCTCGACGGGCTGGCGCGTGGCGACGTCGTGCCACGCAAGCAGAACGAGGACGAGGTGACCCTTGCGCCGATGGTGCGAAAAGAAGAAGGAGCCATCGACTGGCGGCGCGGAGCGACGGAGATCGCTCGAGCAGTGCGCGCTTTTTCTCCGTGGCCGGGCGCGTACACGACGTTCGCCGGACGATCCATGAAGATCCACCGCGCGGCGCCTTTGGCGACGGCCCCCAACGCCGTTCCCGGCACCATCGTTCTGGCGGCGGGCGACCGTCTCGAGGTGGCGGCGGGGAACGGTCGCCTCGCGCTTCTCGAGGTCCAGCTCGAGGGCAAGCGGCGGCTCACCGCGCGCGAGTTTCTCGCCGGCCATCCTCTTCGAGGCGGTGATCGGCTCGATTGACCCGCGTGAGGCGTGCAGTATCTTCCAGCCCATGACTCTGGTCGCACCGTCCATCCTATCCGCGGACTTCAGCCGGCTCGGCGAGGAGGTGGAGGCAGTGACGCGCGCGGGAGCGGACTGGATTCACGTCGACGTGATGGACGGACACTTCGTGCCGAGCATCACGATCGGGCCTTTGGTGGTCGAAGCGATCCGACCACGATCCGAGAAGTTCTTCGACGTTCACCTCATGGTCGGAGCGGCCCGATCCGCACATCGCCGCTTTCGTCGAAGCGGGCGCTGACCAAGTGGCCGTGCATCCCGAGGCATGTGAAGACTTCGCGGCGACTCTTCGCCGGATTCGCGAGCGGGGAGCCAAGACGTCGGCGGCGATCAATCCGGAAACCTCTCTTTCGGTGCTCGACGCGTTCTGGCCGGACATCGACACGCTGCTGCTGATGAGCGTGCACCCCGGCGCCGGGGGCCAGGAGTTCATCGTCGAGGTTCTCGACAAGATCCGCGAGGCGGCGCGCATCAAGCGCGCCGGCGACCACCGCTTCGCGATCGAGGTCGATGGCGGCGTGAAGCCCAGCAATGCCGCCGAGATCGTGCGAGCGGGAGCCGAAGTGCTGGTGGCGGGTTCCGCCGTTTTCGGCGCCTCGGACTACCGTGAAGCGATCGCCGCGCTACGCCGCGCCGCCTGACAGACAGGTTTACGCCCCTTCCCCCCTGTGTTAGGAAGCGCCGTTTGGTTCGGGGTGTAGCTCAGCTTGGTAGAGCGCACGGTTCGGGACCGTGAAGTCGGAGGTTCAAATCCTCTCACCCCGATTTTCGACCATGCCTCGAATCCTCGCTCTGCTGGCCAGCTTCGCCGTGCTGGTCACGACGGAACTCGCGGCGATCGCCGAGCAGGGAGAGATCGGCGGCATCGACAAGATCTACCTGCGCAGCGGGCCGAGCACCGAGGACGCTCCCCTCGCCGTCTTGAGCTCCGGGGATCGTGTGACGATCCTCGGAGCTGCGGGGGCTTGGACGAACGTCCAGACCGCGGACGGCAAGAGCGGCTACGTCCATCACCGTTACGTCTTGCCGATCGCGGGGGGCGGCGCCGAGACCGCGCCTGAAGTCCACCCGACGACGCCGCCAACTAGCGCGCCCACTCAGGCCCCCGTCGAGACCACCCCGGAGCCGACCGTGCCTGCAGAAGCCGACGCATTGTCGAACGAGCTCGCCGAGCTCCGCTCCGAGGTCGCCCGTCTGAAGGAGCAGGTCCGGGGCTACAAGCAGGAGGCGGCCGAAGCCCTACCGACAGCCCTGGTGGAGCCTCACACGGGAACGCCCCCCGCCCAAACCTCCCCACGCGATCAAGCCGTCGGCGTGTTCGCGGTAGCCGGCCTGTCGCTGCTCGTCGGTTGGGCTCTCGGCTCGGTGTTCAGCCGCCGCCGGTCTCGCTCGCACCGCCCGCGTATACGAATCTGAGACCGTGATCGCGTTGCTCGTCATCGCGCTCGGGTATTTCGCCGGCTCGATTCCCACCGGCGTGCTCCTCGGCCGATTGGCCGGTATCGACGTGCGCTCGGCAGGAAGTGGCAACATCGGCGCTACCAACGTCGCTCGGACGGCCGGCCGAACGCTCGGTGTTCTGACGCTGCTCGGAGACGGATTGAAGGGTCTGCTACCCGTGCTCCTCACCCGCGCCCTCGGACTCGACGCCCGAGTGGTCGCGGCGACCGGCCTCGCCGCCTTCTGCGGACACGTGTTTTCGATATTCCTGAGTCTTCGAGGCGGCAAGGGAGTGGCAACGGGCGTCGGCGTGCTGCTCGGCATGGCGCCGGCGATCGTGCCGATCCCAATCACGGTCTTCGTGGTCACCATGGCGAGCTCCAAAATCGTCTCTTTGAGCTCCATTCTCGCGACCTTGAGCGCGGCGGTCGCCGTCGCAACGTTCGGCTACCCGTCAGCGACTGCCCTCGCGGCGTTCGCGATGGCGGGGCTAATCGTTTTGCGGCATCGAGAGAATATCTCGCGCCTGCTCGCCGGCACCGAGCCGCGCTTCGAAAGCAAGAAAGAGTGATGAAAGAGGCATCAATGCCTCGAAAACGCTCACGGCCGAGCGGCGAAATCCCTCGATACCGCAGAGACGAAAAGCGGGCATAGCTGTTGCTCTTGTCGCAGTTGCGAGGGACCGCCGCGCGACCTTGGTCTCGATGGAACAGACCTTTACAAAATCCTCGCCTTTAACATATGGCTTACCGGCGCTGCTGCGCCCATTCGCGGCGCACTCACCGCAGCGTTCAACGAGGAGCATGCCATGAAGAAGGTCGAGGCGATCATCAAGCCCTTCAAGCTCGACGAGGTCAAAGAAGCCCTCAGTGCCATCGGGGTGCAGGGGATCACCGTCAGCGAGGTGAAGGGGTTCGGCCGCCAGAAGGGCCACACCGAGCTCTACCGCGGCGCGGAATACGTCGTCGATTTTCTTCCCAAAGTGAAGCTCGACATCATCGTCAGCGACGAACAGGTGTCGCAGGTGGTGGAGGCAATCCAGCGCGCCGCCAAGACCGGCCGTATCGGCGACGGGAAGATCTTCGTTCTCCCGATCGAGGACGTCGTCCGCATCCGCACGGGGGAACGGGGAGGTGACGCGATCTAGACGCCTCGCCGCACGTCGATTCCGTAGCAAACTTTCAGGAGGAGAGAAGCAAGATGAGTCCCAAGGACGCACTGAAGTTCATCAAGGAGAACAAAGCCGTTTGCGCCGACTTCAAGTTCATGGATTTTCTCGGCACCTGGCAGCACTTCACCGCGCCGCTGTCTGAGGTGAACGAGGACGTCTTCGAGGAAGGTCTCGGATTCGACGGCAGCTCGATCCGCGGTTGGCAGGCGATCAACGCCTCCGACATGCTCGTGATACCCGATCCGGCGACCGCTGTGATGGACCCCTTCACCGCAGCGCCGACCGTGTCCTTGATCTGCAACATCGTCGACCCGATCACGAAAGAGGAGTACACGCGCGACCCCCGCCACATCGCGCGCAAGGCCGAGGCGTACCTGAAGTCGACCGGCGTCGGCGATACCGCGTACTTCGGCCCCGAGCCCGAGTTCTTCATTCTGGACGAGGTGCGGTTCGACACGAACCAGCACGAGTCCTACTACCACGTCGACTCCGTCGAAGGCCGCTGGAACACCGGCCGCAGCGAAGGCCCGAACCTCGGCTACAAGCCACGCTACAAGGAAGGTTACTTCCCGGTTCAGCCGACCGACTCGCAACAGGACATTCGCCAGGAGATGGTGATGACCATGGAGCGGGTCGGCATTCGCGTCGAGAAGCAGCACCACGAAGTGGCGACCGCCGGTCAGGCCGAGATCGACATGCGCTTCCTCTCGCTGGTGAAAATGGCCGACGCCCTGCAGTGGTACAAGCACATCGTCAAGAACGTCGCCAAGAAGCACGGCAAGACGGCGACGTTCATGCCGAAGCCCATCTTCCTCGACAACGGCTCGGGCATGCACACCCACCAGTCCATCTGGAAGGGAGAAAAGCCTCTCTTCGCCGGAGACGGCTACGGCGGCATGTCTCCGCTCGGCATGCACTACATCGGCGGCATCCTGAAACACGCTCCGGCGATCGCCGCCTTCACGAATCCCGGCACCAACAGCTATCGGCGGCTCGTTCCGGGCTTCGAGGCACCGGTGAACCTAGCCTACTCCTCGCGTAACCGCTCGGCTGCAGTGCGCATTCCGATGTATTCGCCCTCACCCAAGGCGAAGCGCATCGAGGTGCGGTTCCCGGATCCCACCTGCAATGGATACCTGGCCTTCGCGGCGATGCTGATGGCGGGTCTCGACGGCATCGAGAAGAAGCTGGCGCCGGGCGAGCCGCTGGACAAGGACATCTACGCGCTCACCCCCGAGGAGCTGAAGGACGTCCCGTCGATGCCGGGAAGCCTCGAGGAAGCGTTGAACAACCTCAAGAAGGACCACGAATTCCTGCTGAATGGCGACGTGTTCACCGAGGACGTCATCGAGACGTGGATCGCGTACAAGATGGACAACGAGGTGAACGCCATGCGGCTTCGCCCCCATCCCTACGAGTTCGCGCTCTACTACGACGCCTGATCGCGAGATCAGTGGCGGATGCACGAAGGCCGACCTTCTCTAGAAGGTCGGCCTTCGTCGCTTCGGAGGGACGGCGCCCGCGTCAGATCGAGACGACCAGCGGGGTCAAGTCCCTTGATCCCAGGAGCGCAGGTACTTCTCCTGTTCGGCCGTCAGCCGGTCGATCTTGATGCGCATGCTGGCGAGCTTCAGCGTGGCGACGCGGTCTTCGATCGCCTTCGGAACCTCGTGCACCTTGACCTCGAGCCGCGAGCGACTGCCGTTGCGCACCGCCCACTCCGTCATCAGCGCCTGCGTCGCGAAGCTCATGTCCATGACGGCGGGGGGATGACCTTCGGCCGCGGCGAGGTTCACCAGCCGGCCCTCGCCCAAAAGATACAGCGTGCGGCCGTCCTTCATGACGTAGCCATCGACCGAAGGGCGTACGCTTTTCACCACCTTCTTCGACATCGCTCTCAGCGCCTTGATGTCGATCTCGATGTCGAAGTGTCCGGAGTTGGCGAGCAGTACCCCGTCCTTCATCCTGGCCAAGTGTTCCTTGCGGATCACATGTGCATCACCGGTCAACGTCACAAAGATGTCGCCGATCGGCGTCGCCTCTGCCATCGGCATGACGCGCAATCCGTCCATGGCCGCCTCGAGCGCCTTGATGGGATCGACCTCCGTGACGATGACGTTCGCGCCCATTCCCCGTGCCCGGCTCGCCACGCCCTTGCCGCACCACCCATACCCGGCGACGACGATGTTCTTCCCGGCGAGCAACACGCTGGTAGCACGTAAGATCCCGTCGATTGTCGATTGTCCTGTCCCGTAGCGGTTGTCGAAGAGATGCTTCGTCGCCGCGTCGTTCACCGCCACCACGGGGATCTTGAGAGCGCCGTCGGAGGCCATCGCGCGCAAGCGAATGACGCCGGTGGTCGTCTCTTCCATGCTGGCGATGACGCGGTCGGAGCCCTTCGCGTATTCGGTATGTAGCAGCGAGACCAGATCCGCGCCGTCGTCGAGCGTGACGTCGGGTTTCCGATCGAGCACGGCGCGAAGATGATCGTAGTACGTGTCGTGATTCTCGCCGTGGATGGCGAACACGGGAATGCCTTCCTTGACCAGCGCCGCCGCGCTGTCGTCCTGCGTGGACAGCGGGTTCGAGGCGCACAGCAATACCTTGGCGCCGCCGGCCTTGAAGGTCCGCATCAGGTTGGCAGTCTCGGCGGTGACGTGAAGACACGCGCCTACCGTCATCCCCTTGAGTGGCTGCGTGCGTGCGAACTCTTCCCGGATCTGGCGCAGCACGGGCATGCCTTGGTCCGCCCAGTCGACGCGGTTCAGCCCTTGCCTCGCGAGACCGAGGTCCGCGACGTCGTAGCGCTTTCCGTTCGAACCCATCCTCACCACCCTTCCTTGCGTAGCTTGTCCGCTTGATCGGTCTTCTCCCACGGAAACCGGCCATGCTCGGGAGTTCGACCGAAGTGCCCGTAGGATGCCGTGGGCTCGTAGATCGGCCGCTTCAGATCGAGCGCCTCGATGATGGCGGCGGGCCGAAGGTCGAAGTTCTTGGTCACCAGCTCCACGATCCTTTCGTCGGGGATGATCCCCGTGCCGAACGTATCGACGAGCACGGAGAGCGGGCGCGCAACGCCGATCGCGTACGCGACTTGCACCTCGCACTTCTTCGCGAGCCCGGCGCCGACCACGTTCTTGGCGACGTAGCGCGCCATGTAGGCGGCGCTGCGATCCACCTTCGAGGGATCCTTGCCGGAGAACGCGCCGCCGCCGTGCCGGCCGTAGCCGCCGTACGTGTCGACGATGATCTTTCGGCCCGTGAGCCCGCAATCTCCCTTCGGGCCGCCGGTGACGAACCGCCCCGTCGGATTCACGTGATACTTCGTCTTGGCGTCTAGATATTGTGCGGGGATGACTTTCTTGATGACCTCCTCGACGACCATCTCGTGGAGCGTCTCGTTGGCGACCTCCGGGGAATGCTGCGTGGAGATCACCACCGAATCGACGCGCACCGGCTTGCCGTCCCGGTACTCGACGGTCACCTGCGACTTCGCGTCAGGGCGCAGGAATCCGTAGCGTCCCTGCTTGCGGATCTCGGCAAGGCGTTTGACGAGCTCGTGCGCCATTTGGATCGGCAGCGGCATCAGCTCCGGAGTTTCGTCGCACGCGAATCCGAACATCATTCCCTGGTCGCCGGCTCCCTGCTCCTTGTTGGAAGCCACGTCGACGCCCATGGCGATGTCCGGCGATTGGCGGTCGAGGGCGACGAGCACCGCGCAGGTGTCGGCATCGAAACCCATCTCCGAAGACACGTAACCGATGTTTCGGACGACGCTGCGCACCACGTCCGGGTAGCTGATCAGCGCTTTGGTGGTGATCTCCCCGGCCACTACCACCATCCCCGTCTTGGCGAGCGTTTCACAGGCGACGCGGCTATGCGGGTCGCTGGCGATCAACGCGTCAAGGATGGCGTCCGAGATCTGGTCGCACATCTTGTCGGGATGTCCCTCGGAGACCGACTCAGAGGTGAAAAAGAAATCCTTCAGGGCCATCGAACCTCCCGGCCGGAAGTCGAACGTTAAAAGCCTCTACGTATCGGACGGACGAAGGAGAAGCAACCAGGTCCCGACGCACCGCGCGCTGCGCAACGATCTCATTCAGGCTCGCGGAACTTGTCGCCGATGAGCGTCGCGATCGCTCGCATCGCCTGCTCGGCCGCGGGCCCGCGCGCTTCGACGTCGATCGAGCTCCCCTTACCCGCCGCGAGCATCATCAGGCCCATGATGCTCTTGCCGTTCACGGTCTCGCCGGCTTTGCTGACCCACACGTCGACGTCGAGCGGCGCGACGAGCTGCACGAAGAGCGCCGCGGCGCGCGCATGCAGGCCGAGGCGATTCGGAATCACGAAGGTCTCCTTCAGGGACGGTTCGCGCGGCTCTGTCATCCGCGCACCATGCCGTCAGTCGAGCGGCGGCGCTCACTCGCCCAAAAGATGTGATCCCGGCCGTATTGACGAATGAAGGCCGCAAACTCGCGGAGGCCCATCGTGCCGCGAGCGCTCGCTGCCTTGAGCAGCATCGGCATGTTCACGCCGGCCACGACTTCGGCGCGTCGTGAGTCCGTGACGGTGAGGGCCAAGTTCGTGGCGGTGTCGCCGAGCATGTCGGTGAGAACCAGCGTGCCGTCGCCGTCGTCGCTGCGCTCGACCACGCGGCGGAGTTTGGCCTTGACGATCTCGGGGTCCGACTCCACGGTGGACACCGCCTCGATCCTCGCCAGTGGACCCATCACGCCTTCGAGCGTCCGCACCATCTCTTCGCCGAGACGCCCGTGCGTCACCACCACGATTCCGATCATCCCATCCTCCCGCGGTCTATCGGGTAATGTCGCGGTGCCGCACCTGCACACGATAGCCGGCTGCAATCAAACGACGGCCGATCTCTTCCGCCAGCACCACGGAGCGATGCCGACCACCCGTGCACCCGACGGACAGCGTGAAATACGCCTTGCCCTCGTGCAGATAGCGAGGGAGGAGAAAGTGCAGCAGCGATTGCGTGTGTTTGAGGAACTCCTTGGTTTCCGAGCGCCCCAGCACGTAGCCGACGACAGGCTGTTCGAGCCCGGAGTGAGCCCGCAGCTCCTCGACGAAAAACGGGTTCGGCAAGAAGCGCACGTCGAGCACCATGTCGGCGTCGGTCGGCAGCCCGAACTTGTAGCCGAACGAGGAAAGAAACAGCGACATGCCCTCTTGGGCGCCGTAGTCGGCATAGGCGCGAGTGAGCTCCTCGCGCAGCTGGTGAACGGTGAGCGCCGAGGTGTCGAGCACCCGGTCCACGCCCGGGCGTACCGTCGCTAGCCGCTCACGCTCGCGACGAATGCCGTCGACGGGCGAGCCCCCCTCGGCCAAGGGATGGGGCCGACGAGTCTCGCTGAAGCGCCGCACCAACACCTCGTCCGCCGCGTCGAGAAACAGCAGCTCCACGCGGTGCCCTTGGCGACGGGCCTGGTCGATCACGTCGGGCAGTTCCTGGAAGAAGGCCCGCTCGCGCAGATCGATGCCGAAGGCGATGCGGTTGATGCCTTCCCCGAGCCCGTCGCAGAGCTCGAGGAAGCGCGGCATGAGCACGACCGGAAGGTTGTCGATGCAGTAGAAGCCGAGGTCCTCCAACATGTGGATTGCCGTCGAGCGCCCGGAGCCGGAGAGACCGGTAACGATCACGACCCGCGGCTTGTCCTCAGCCATCCTTTTGTCCCGCCTTCCGCAGGGCTCCGTTCGGCGCCGCCAGAACGGCGTCGAGGCGCGACGAGAACTCGCGCGCACTATGGATTCCTCGGCGCCTGAGTACCTGGTTGCGCACGGCGACTTCGACGAGCACGGCGATCGGGCGGCCGGGCCTGACGGGGATGCGGACCAGTGGCAGCGGGACGTCGAGAACGCGGTATGTCTCCTCCTCGAGCCCGAGGCGCTCGATCTCCTGGGTGAGACCCGATTCCTCGAGCTCGAGCACGAGGTCCACGCGGCTCTCGTCGAGCGTGGCGAGGAAGCCAAACAGCGCTTCGACGTCCGCGATGCCGAGACCGCGGATCTCCACGTGGTGGCCGAGCAGGCGCGGGCTCGAGCCGATGAGGTTCGCGAGCCCGTCGCGGCGCACCACGACGACGTCGTCGGCGACCAGACGATGGCCACGGCTGATGAGGTCGAGCGCAGCCTCGCTCTTACCGATGCCGCTCTGTCCGAGGATCAGCGCGCCCAGGTGAAAGACTTCGAGGAGCGCGCCATGAAGCTGCGTCTGCGGCGCCAGCCTACGCTCGAGCCATTCGGTGACACCACGGATGAGGAGCGCGCTGCGCAGCTTCGAGAGCAGGAGCGGCACGCGGGCACGCGCTGCCTCCTCGCAGACGTATGCGGGCGGGCGGGTGCCGTTGGTGACGATCACACACGCCACGCCGGCGTGCAGCAGCGTGCGCACGGCCTTGCGCGCGGCCGCGCGCGAGAGCGTGCCGAGGTACGAGATCTCGGTGTTGCCGAGGACTTGAATACGGTCGGGATGGATCTGGGGAAGATAGCCTGCCAGCGCCAGGCCGGGCTTCTGAATACGGGGAATCTCCACGGCGCGTGCCAGCCCGCGACGGCCGTCAAGCAGCTCGAGGTGCAGGTTCTCGCGTGTCGCCCTGAAGAGCTCGCCGATCGTGACCCGCGGAATCATCGGAGCCACGAGCGTGAGCGAAACGTCGCCCGGGTCGCCGAAGAGCCGATCACGGCTCCTACCGCCGGGCACCGTAGGCTGTTCAGTATTTGTCGTCCTCCTGACGGATCGTCTGGTAGATGTTCTGCGTGCCATCGGCCGCGATCAAGCGCTGGCGGAAGTCCTTGTCGCGGAGCAGCCGTGAAACGCGCGCGAGCGCCTTCAAGTGCGCGCCCGAAGCATCTTCGGGAGCGACCAGCAGGAAGAAGAGCTGCGTCAGGCCGCCGTCGAGCGACTGGAAGTCGACCCCCTCGCGACTCCGACCGAACGCGGCGAGGACACCCGTGAGCTTCGGCAGCTTGCCGTGGGGAATCGCGATTCCCTCACCGATGGCGGTCGAGCCGAGTTTCTCGCGCTCGAGCAGCACGTCGACGAGACGGTCCTTGGAGATCTCCGGATGGTTTGCGGCGAGCGCGCCCGCGAGCTCTTCGAGCACCGCGAGCTTGGTCGTTCCATGGAGATCCGAGACGACGTTCTCCGGGGGCAGGATGTCGAGAATCTTCATGGCGTGTGCGCTCAGGCTGTGTCGGCTTCGATGAGCCCGTAGTTGCCGTCTTTTCGCCGGTAGATCACGCTCAGGCTCTCGCTTTGAGCGTTGCGGAAGACGAAGAACTCGTTGTTGGTGAGATCGATCTGCATGACCGCTTCCTCGATGGACATGGGCTTGGCCGGGATGCGCCGCGTGCGGATGATCTCCGGCGCGCCGCGATCATCCACTCGGTCCGGCGACAGCACCTGCAAGCGCAAGCCCGGGAGCGTGTGCTCGGCCTGATGATTCTTGCGCTTCGCGCTCAGCTTTTTGACCTGTCGCTCGATCTTGTCGAGCGCGAGATCGATCGCCGAGTAGAGATCGTTGGTCTCCTGCTCGGAGAACAGGGGAGTGCCGTTGGCCGACAGGTTGATCTCCGCCCGGTGGTTCTTCTTGAGGACCGACAAGATGACGTGCGCGTCCATTGGGCCGCGCAGGTACTTCGACAGGCGCTGCAATTTGTCGGTGGCATACCGTCGCAGCGGTTCCGTCGGCTCGACGTGTCGGAACGTCACCGTGACCTGCATGGCACCCTCTCGACGCGAACCCATCAGAACATCTGCTTGCGCTTGGACGACGGCAGAATTCCCATCATCTCGCGGTACTTGGCAACCGTGCGGCGCGCGATGTCGACGCTCTCCTTGGCGAGGAGCTCGGCGATGTACTGGTCGCTGTAGGGACGGCGAGCGTCCTCGCCTTGGATGATCTCGCGGATGCGCTGCTTCACGCTCTCCGACGACACGTCTTCGCCGCCGCCCGCGCCGGACCGCAGGCTCGATGTGAAGAAGAATTTGAGCTCGAAGGTTCCCTGCGGCGTGTGCACGTACTTGTTCGCGGTGGCGCGGCTGACCGTCGACTCGTGCATGCCGATGTCGTTGGCCACGTCCTTCAGGACCAGCGGCCGCAGCTCCGAGATCCCGCGCTCGAAGAAATCGCGCTGGAACTTCACGATCGACTGGGTGACCAGGTAGATCGTGCGCTGACGCTGTTGGATGCTCTTGATGAGCCAGCTCGCCGCACGCATCTTCTCCTGGATGTAGCCCTTGGCTTCGCCCGAGGAATCCGCGCCGAGCATCTTGCGGTAGTAGCTGCTCACCCGCAGGTACGGCAGGCCGTCGTCGTTCAGCGTGATGACGTACTCCTCGCCGACCTTCTGCACGTAGACGTCGGGCGTGACGTAGCGCGCCTCGCCCTCGCCGAAGTTGCGTCCCGGCTTTGGCTCGAGCGAGCTCACGACCTTCGAGGCGTCGACCACGACCTCGAGCGAAACGCCGAGCTCGCGTGCCAGCTTGTCGAAGCGGCGGCTTTCCAGGGCATCGAGATGATCCGCGACGATCCGCGCCGCGAGCGATTCGCCGGAGCCGAGCTGGCGGAGCTGAATGAGCAGGCATTCGCGCAGGTCGCGGGCGCAGACGCCGGGCGGGTCGAACTCCTGGACCTTGGCGAGCACCCGCTCCACCTTGGCGGGCTCCACCTCCGCGAGGCTGGCGATTTCCTCGACGCTGGCGCCGAGGTAGCCGTCGTTGTCGACGTTGCCGATGATCAGCGCCGCGAGCCGTTCCTCTTCCGGGGTCATGCTCGAGAGCCGTAGCTGCCACTCGAGATGGCCGAGGAGATCCTGAGTCTTGGTGAGAATGTTCTCGAGTGACGGCCGCCGGTCGTCGTCGTCGCCGAGTCGGTGAAGCTCGCTCCGTGGAACTCGTTGCCGTAGGTCTCGAGGTACTCGCTCCAGTCGATCTCCTTCAGATCCTTGGCGTTGTCCGCTTCGGGCTTCGGAGCTTCGGGCGGCGGCTCGGCCTCGCCGAGCACCCCATCGACGCGCGGCTCCGCGGGGTCGAGGTCGACCACGGGTTTGTCCGCCTGCCCCTCCTCGAGCACCGGGTTCTCTTCGAGCTCCGTTGTCGATCAGCGACTCCAGCTCCGTCCGCGACACCTGCAGGATCTTGATCGCCTGCCGCAGCTGGGGCGTCATCACCAGCTGCTGGGAGAGCTTCTGGAAGAGCTTGGGCTCGAGCGCCATCGTCCAACACGCTATCGCGGCTCAGCGGCCTCTACAGCCGGAACTTTTCGCCGAGATAGATCTCGCGCGCCTTCTTGCTCGCGGCGATCTGAACGGGGCTGCCTTCCTCCAGGATCACGCCGTCGTTCAGGATATACGCTCGGTCGCAAATTCCCAAGGTCTCGCGCACGTTGTGATCGGTGATCAGGACGCCGATGCCGCGCTGCGTAGCTGGCCGACGATGTTCTGGATGTCGAGCACGGCGATCGGATCGATGCCCGCGAACGGCTCGTCGAGCAACATGAACACCGGCGAGATGACGAGCGCGCGGGTGATCTCGAGGCGCCGTCGCTCGCCTCCCGACAAGGAGTACGCCTTGTTCTTGCGCAGATGCGCGATCGACAGCTCGTCGAGCAGCGACGTCAGGCGCTCCTCGCGCTCGGCGGCGCTCATGTGCAGCGTCTCGAGGATCGCCAGGATGTTCTGCTCCACGGTGAGCTTGCGAAACACCGACGCCTCCTGCGGGAGGTAGCTGATCCCCGAGCGGGCGCGCTGGTACATCGGGAGCTCGGTCAGGTCCGCATCGCCGAGAAACACGCGGCCCTCGTCGGGGCGCGTGAGGCCGACGATCATGTAGAAGGTCGTCGTCTTGCCGGCTCCGTTCGGACCGAGCAGGCCGACGACTTCGCCGCTGCGCACCTCGATCGATACGTTCTTGACGACGGTCCGCCCGGCGTAGCTCTTGGTGAGATTTTCGGCTCGCAGTATGCGCGGCGCCGGGGCGGTGCTCTCGCGCGCCGTTGCCTCCTTCGCGATCAGCCTCGGGTTGTTCGAGCTGACGGCCATCGCCGAAAATGGGCCTCAGCGCTGCCCGCCGGCGGCGGGGCTCGGCTGGGGCGTCGGCGAGGCGCTGGGTTTCGCCCCGGCTTTGTCTCCCGGACCTCCTGCGAGCTGTCCCTGCCCGGGGAAGAGGATCACCTTGACGCGACGGTTCTCGCTGATGACCTCCATCTTCGAATCGTCCGGATGGACCACGATCTTGTCGCCGCTCACTTGGTTGGAGCCTTCCTCGAGCATCGCGTTACCCGTCAGCACGACGGTCCGGGTGGTCTGATCAAAGACAGCGTGGGTTCCGGTGGCCTTCTTCGGACCCTGCGTCATGACTACGTGCCCCTCAGCGTTGGCCGCCTGAATTTCCTGCTTGTCGCCGACTTGCGTGTAGTCCACCGTGAGAACGTCGGTCTGCAGGTGAACATCGCCCTGGATGACCTCGACGTTGCCGTGAAACACGGTTCGGCGGTTCTTGTAGTCGAAGTCGAGCCTGTCCGAGGTGATCTGGACGGGCTCTTTCTTGGACGTCAAGCCGAAATCCCCGAACCGGCGCTGCCGGCGCGTCAGTTTTCGGGGGACCTGCCGCAAAGCCGCTCGTCGCGAGCGCGAGTACGAGCCCGAGCGCTGCAGGCCGAGCGTGGCGTAGGAACATCGCAGCGGGTTACGAGGGCCGCGGGCCCTGCACCGTCTTCGGCAGCACCGTCACGCGCACCGACTTGCCGAGCTCGAAGCGAGAGTCCTTCACGTATACTGTCATGTCGATTCCGGCGACCTGCAGCTCCGCGCCAACGATGGTCACCGGCCCGTTGGCGACGATCTTCTCGGCGCTTCGCTCGTAGATGGCTTCCTCGGCGCGGATGACGAAGCCCCGCACGTGAACTTCGACGCTATCGTGAAGCACCGCCCTCTGCAAATCCTTGCCGTTCAAGAACTCCACGGTTCCCTGATTGCCGCTCACGACGACCTTTTCGCCGTCCTTCATGTACAGCGTGGTGCGAGGATTGCGCACCAACACCTGGTTGCGATCCTGCAGATACTGCGCCTCGTCGGCGACCAGCTCCCAGGACTTCTTGCCCTCTCGGATCTCGATGCGGTGGAAGTTCTGGATCCACTGCACCGCCTCGGGAAGCATCCCCTCGAGGCTCGTATGATCGTCTTGCTTCGACTTCTGCGCCTGGAAGCTCGTGTGCAGAAGGTAGCCCACAGAGGCGAATGCGGCCACCACGACTGCACCAACTCCCAAGCGGACGTAGCGGCGCCGCACGCTGAAGAGCGTAGAGGGAACGGCCGTGCGTGTAAAGATGGCCTTCACCGGAGGCGTTTGCTAGTGATGCGACCCCGGAGGTGGATCCCATGGACCTGTCCCGAGACCAGTTACTCGGAACCTACCGCACGATGCGGACGATCCGCAGCTTCGAGCAGACTCTGAACGAGCTCTCGCAGGCGGGCCGCGTCCCCGGCTTCCTCCACCTGTACGCCGGCGAGGAGGCCGTCGCTGCCGGCGTGTGCGTGTCGCTCGGCGATCAGGATTGCGTGACGAGCACCCATCGCGGTCACGGACACTCGATCGCCAAGGGGGTCGACCTCAATGCGATGATGGCCGAGATCTTCGGGAAGCAGTCCGGCGTCTGCAAGGGCAAGGGCGGCTCCATGCACATCGCCGACGTCAGCAAGGGAATGCTCGGTGCCAACGGCATCGTCGGCGGCGGCATTCCGTTGGCGATCGGCGCCGCGCTCTCCGCGAAGGTCCTGAAGAGCGGCGGGGTAGCGGTCTCCTTCTTCGGCGATGGGGCGACGAATCAGGGCGCCTTCCACGAAAGCCTCAACATCGCCTCGATCCTCAAGTTGCCCGCCGTCTTCGTGATCGAGAACAACGGCTACGGCGAGGCCACGCCGGTGGCGTACCACGTGAACATCCGCGACCTCGCAGCGCGTTCGGCGAGCTACGGCATTCCCGGCGTGATTGCCGACGGCATGGATTTCTTCGACGTCTTCGCCAAGGCGTCGGCGGCGATCGAGCGCGCCAGGAGCGGCGAGGGACCGACGCTGCTCGAGTGCAAGACGTATCGCTACTTCGGTCACTACGTCGGTGATCCGCTCACCTATCGCACGAAAGAGGAGTCCGATAAGGTCCGCGCTTCTCGAGATCCCATCGACAACTTCGAGAAGCGCGTCGTCGCGGACGGCAAGCTCAAGGCCAACGACCTACGGGCCGTCGACGACCAGGTCGCCAAGGCGATCGCCGAGGCGGTGAAATTCGCCGAGGCGAGCGCGGCACCCGATCCGTCGGAGCTGCTCACCGACGTCTACGTCCGGTACCAGAGCTGAGGGGGACCGTCATGGCAACTCGCAAGCGAACCTTCGTACAGGCGATCAACGAGGCTCTCGATCAAGCGATGGCAGCCGACCCGACGGTCATCGTGCTCGGCGAAGACATCGCCGGGGGGGCAGGCCAGAAGGAGGACGCCTGGGGCGGCGTGATGGGAGCGACGAAGGGCCTCATCGGCAAGTACGGCGCGGGCCGGGTGATCGACACCCCGATCAGCGAGACCGGTCTCGTCGGCATGGCGGTCGGCGCCGCGACGACCGGCTTGCGGCCGGTTGCCGAGCTGATGTTCATCGACTTCATCGGCGTCTGCCTCGACCAGTTGTTGAACCAGGCCGCCAAGCTTCGCTACATGTTCGGCGGCAAGGCCAAGGTGCCGCTCGTCGTGCGCACCATGACCGGCGCGGGATTGCGGGCGGCGGCGCAGCATTCGCAGTCGCTGTACGGGCTTGACCACGGCGATTCCGGGATTGAAGACCGTCGTGCCGTCGAACGCCCACGACGCCAAGGGGCTGCTGCTCGCCGCCATCGACGACGACGATCCCGTCATCTTCTGCGAGCCGAAGTCCCTCTATACGACGAGCGGCGATGTCCCCGAGGAGCGCTACACCGTGCCGCTCGGCAAGGCTGCGATCGCCCGGCCGGGCAAGTCGGTGACGATCGTCGCCTGCGGGCGGATGGTCGACACCTCGCTGGCGGCGGCCAAAACGCTCGCCGCCGAAGGGATCGATGCCGAGGTCGTCGACTTGCGGACGTTGTCGCCGCTCGACGAGGACACCGTGCTCGAGTCGCTCGGCAAGACGGGCTACCTGGTGGCCGTCGACGAGGCGACACCGCGTTGTGGGATCGCGACGGATATCGCCGCGCTGGCGGTGGACAAGGGGTTCGATCTGCTGCGCGGGCCGATCCGGCGGGTCACCGCGCCGCACTGTCCGGTGCCGTTCAGCCCGATCCTGGAGGACGCCTACATCCCCTCCCCCGCTCACGTCGTGCAGGCGGTACACTCGGCTCTCGAAGGCTGAGGCTCCCGCATGGCTACGGCAGTGACGATGCCGCGCCTCGGCCTGACCATGGTCGAAGGCACGGTCGTCGAGTGGAGGGCCAGGACCGGCGACTCCATCGAGAAGGGGCAGATCCTCCTCGTCATCGAATCGGAGAAGGTGGAGGTGGAGGTCGAATCCTTCAGCGGCGGCACGCTCGCCGCGATCTACGTCGAGACGGGGACCACCGTGCCGATCGGATCGCTGCTCGGCGCGGTGGCCGATCCCGGGGAGTCGTTCGACCGCGATGCCTTCGAGCGTGGCTTCGTCCCCGAGCTCGAGGGCGCGCCGGCCGGGGCGGGCGCCGCCGTGGATTCCGCGTCGGCCGCCGCAGCGGTCCCGGCTCGCGAGCCGCAGAGCGGCGTGAAGGCCGCCCCCGCCGCGCGTGCGCTCGCCAAGAAGCTCGGCGTCGATCTCGAATCGATCCCGGGAAGCGGACCCGGAGGCCGCATCACGGTCGAAGACGTCGAGCGCGCGGGATCGAGCGAGCCTGCACTGTCGATCGACGTCGAAGGCGACGGCCCGCCGCTCTTGTTGATCTCGGGTTTCGGCGTCGACAAGACGAGCTGGCGTCGCCAGATCGACCATCTGCGCAGCAGCTTCACCGTGATCTCCTACGACCCGCGGGGAATCGGCGCTTCGCGACCGATGCCCGCGGATTCGCTGACGATCACGGCCATGGCCGAAGAAGCCGCCGCGGCGGCGGGAGACCGCCAACCGCTCACGGTGGTGGGAGCGAGCATGGGCGCGGCGATCGCCATCGAGCTCGCGCTCGCACACCCCGCCACCGTCGCGGCGCTCGTTTTGATCACCCCGCCCATCGCTCAGGATGCGCGCCTCGAGGCCGTACTGCGAGCGTCCCTCGAATTCGACGCGCCGCAAGCCGAAGGACGCATCCGCGCGATGCTACCCTGGTTCCTGAGTCGGCGGTTCCTCGCCGAGACGGCGAAGCGGGAAGCCGCCGCGCAGGCGCTTCGCGCGATGGCGGCGCGCACGCCGCTCGCGACTCTCCGCCGCCAAGCCCACGCGTTCGGGGCCTGGCTCGGTACGCGCGCCGCCGACCTCGCGAGGCTCTCGATGCCCACGTTGGTGATCGCCGGAGCCGAGGACGCGCTGGTGCCGGCGTTCCACGCCGAGCAGGTCGCATCTGCAATCCCGGGCGCGCGCCTCGAAGTGCTCGAAGGCGCCGGACACGCGGTGACGATCGAACGCGCCGACCGCGTCAACGAGCTCGTCGCAGCATTCGGCCGCAAACGCTGAGCTCGCGGCCGCCACGCGGCCAGCTCAGCACTCGACGATGTCTTTCTTGAGGCTTTGCACGAACGAGACCACTTCGCGCAGCTCGGCGTCGGGTACCTTGAACTTGGCCAGAGTCGCCCCGGCGTGGCCGAGGAAGACGTTCCAATCGCTCTCGCTGATGCGCATGCCGCGATGGCTGAGCGCCATGTTCCTGCCCTTGTAGTACATCGGTCCGCCCGCGTTCTCACAAAGAAAATCGATGAGAAGCTGCTTCTCCCGCTTGACGCCGTCCTCGCCGCGATGCGCCCAGAAGCGGCCGAGCTGAGAATCGCCCTGAAGTCGGGGCAGCAGGTCATTCGCCACGGCGGTGATGGCGTCGTAACCACCGAGGCGCTCGTACAACGTCTTCTTTCCCTCGCTCATCGTATCCTCCCAAGTCCGGGCGCTCGCGACACTGCTGAGTGACCTACTTCTTCCCACGTGAGTCAAGCCTGATCCGGTCGTTGACTGCCCGAGCGATCGGCGGAACATGGCGTGGTAGTGGCGGTCTTCGACCTCATGGGGCTAGTCTCCGCTGGCCTCCTCTCGCTGGCGACCCTGACGGCTTCGGCGACGGTGCCTGATCACGACGTGATCCGCCGGCTGCCACGCGGTTGCCACGAGATCGCGCTCACTTTCGATCTCTGTCCCGTGCGGCGAGGAAGCGGATTCGATGCCGCCCTGGTGAATGAGCTGGTGGCGGCCAAGGTTCCCGCGACGTTCTTTCTCTCGGGCAACTGGATCGAACATCACGACAGCGCGGTGCGCAGGTTGCGCACCGTGCCGTTCTTCGAGATCGAGACGCACGGCCAGGCCCACGCCCATTTGCGCCGCCTCGAGCACGACGGGCAGCAGCAGGAGATCGATGGACCCGTGGAGCTCTTGCGCGAGCGCTATCACATCCATACGACCTTCTTTCGTCCTCCCTACGGCGAGTACGACGGCACCACGGTGGAAGTGGCGCACGCCCTCGGCCAACAGGTCATCCTCTGGAGCGCCGCTTCGGGCGACCCCGATCCGCGCCTGTCCGCGGCCGACATCGTGACCGCGCTGTCGCCGCGTCTGCACGACGGCAGCGTCCTCGTGTTTCACGCCAACGGCCGTGGCTGGCACACCCGGGAAGTGGTGCGCGATCTCACCGCGGAGCTGTCGCGGCGCCATCTGCGGCCGGCGACGATTGCGGAGATCGTGAATGGGTGCGAAGCCCCGCGCTGAGCGGACGGTCCGCGCCTACCGCGCGGAGGATCGCCCGCCCGTGGTGGCCATGCTCGTCGGCCGCGATCCCTGGCAACGGCTGGGCTACGCGGCGGCCGACTGGGAGCGACTGCTCGCCGTCCCGCTCGCCGGCCGCGAAGGCTGGGTGATCGAGCGGGGAGGCCAACCGGCCGGCTTCGCACTGCTGCGGCTCGGCTTCCTGCTCGGCGACTATCTCGAGCTGTTCGTGATCGCCGCCGCCGCCGAGGGCGCGGGCCTCGGCCGCGAGCTACTCGCGGTCGTCGAGCAGGCGGTCTTCGCGCGCAGCGCAAATCTCTTCGTCTGTGTCTCCGACTTCAACACCGCGGCGCGACAGTTCTACGAGCACCTCGGGTACCGGGAGGTCGGTCTCGCTACCCGACCTGCTGGTCGCGGGCTCCGCCGAGCGGCTACTACGAAAGACGACCGGCCCCGCTCGAGCTCGCGGAAGGCTCTGACGCGACGCGAGGTAGGCGCTCGGAGAAGACGACCCGCGTGCGTGCGTTCGAGCCACGCAGCTCCCCCGAGAAGTGCCTGCGCCACAGCGATGCATCCGCTCCGCGAGCGGCTCGGCGCCATTCCACCTCCGACAGCAAGTAAAAGCCCGGAGCGGCGTTCGCCACGCATGACTCTTCGGATTCCACCTGCGCGTGCTCGGGGTTGGCAAGATAGAAGAGCACGACCAGGCTCGCGTCTTCGCCGACACCGCAAATCGAGAGCTCGCTGCCCGCCGGCAGGGACCCGTCGATGCGCGCGACGAAGTCCTTCGACGAGCGCCGCCTGGCCGTCGCGAGCATGCCGCTCGGCATCACCGCCGCATAAAAAAATCCCAGGCAGACCAAGAAAGCGACGAGAGTCGCTCCCCAATCGCGCTTGCCGGCCGCGTGCAAGAGCGCTCCGAGGGCAATCAGAGAGGCGGCGGCGCCGGCGCTGCCGACGGCAGCCTCGAGCGGCCCGAGCGAGCCGTTGTCGAGGGACGCTCGCACGACTGCCGGAACGACCAAGGCGCCGACCAGCCCCGCCAGCGCGCAGGCGAGTGCGAGGGGTACAACGCGGCGCAAGCAGCCGCGAGCTTCCACGGACGGCAGCGCCGCGCCGCGTAGGACCACGCGATCGACGTACCACCCGGCGAGCAGCGCCTCGGCCGGAAGAGCGGGCAGCAGGTACGCCCGGCGCTTGTAGGCGGCGATCTGGAAGAAGGCGAGCACGACGCCCCACCAGATCGCGCAGAATGCCGCCCCGGGCTCGCGCCGACGCCACACCGTGCCGAGCGCGATGAGCGCGACGAGGTTCCAGGGAAGCGAGTCGAGAAGCCAAGGCCGCAGGTAGAACGACTCGCGCATGCGGCCGCCGACACCGAGAAACTGGTCGAAGTTCTCGGCAAAGATCTGCGACCGCACCACGGCTCCGCGGCTCATCACGCTCGACAGCACGTACCACGGCAGCGCGACGGCGAGCGACGCGACGAGCGCCTTGCGCCACGGCAGCTCGCGCAGCGCCGACGTCTGCATCCCCGGGAGGTGCGGCGCCAGCACCAGGAAAGCGCCGCAAGCAAGCCCGGGAAGGACCATGCCCACCGGTCCCTTGGCGAGAGTGGCAAGGCCGGCGACGGCGCCGGCAGCGTAAAGCCAGCGCGGGCGGCGCTCGAGCATGGCACCCGCGGCGAGCAGCGTGGCGATCGTGGTGAGCGACGCGAGCAGCATGTCCACACGCCCGAGGCGTGCCTGATACGAGAATTGCACGGTGGTGAGCAGCATGGCGCCGGCGAGCAGCGCCGCACGGCCTCCGACCAGCGGCGTACCTGCGACGACGGTCGAGAGGACCATCAGCGAAGCGGCCAGTGCAGACGGCGCGCGCAGCGCCCATTCATCGAACTGGCGCGCCAGCTCCTCCCCCGAGGCCACGGATGGGCCAAGCAGCCGAGCCCGCATCCACGCGGCGGACGCCGCGACCCAGTGGAACAGCGGCGGTTTGTCAGGGATCCGTTCGCCGTTCTCGAGGTGGTTCGGCACCAGCGGCGCGACGAAATTCCCGGAGGCGAGCATCGCCCGCGCATACACGCCTTCGCGGGCCTCGTTGGCGATGAACACGGGCGCCGCGCCGAGTCGGTTGAAGCACGAAACCAGAGCCCACGCGACGACGAGCGCGATCCCCGCGACTCGCAGCCGCGATCTCGCACCTTCAGCGCAGCTCGAGCCCGACGCGCTGGAGTCGATGCCGGATGTCGACAAAGGTGTCGGCGAGGAATTCGTTGACGCCCCCGAACGGCGAAGCGGTCGCATCGTGGAACAGCCGCCACAAATCGCCAACGAACTGCTCGATGCGAGCCCGCTCGGCGCGCGAGACGTCACGGAACCGGTTGGCCAGATAGATCACGCCAAAGCCCGCGTGTCGCGATTCGTCGCGTAGCACGAGCGTGATCAAGTCGCGCATCAGAGGATCGGGGCTGTCGCCCGAAACCTGCGACCGCGCGGCCTGGCACGCCGCCTCGGAGTAGTTCTGGACCGGCCGTGACCGATCGATCTCCGTGGTGGCGTTCCACGGAAAGGCTTTGAGCTTCTCGTAGAGGTCTGCCTCGCCGGGAATCTCGACGACGAGCCGCCGGTGAAACTTCGGACGCCCCGCTTCCATCGAGGTTCGCTACATCATGGGGGTCCCCTCAGGTCAACGTCAACGGAGCGCGTGCTCCATCAAGCGGCGCGCCTCGACTCCCTGGTTGCGCACGATGATCATCTCGTGTGGGTACGCAGCCGGGACGACCTCGACCGCCTCCTCGAGCGCCGCGCCGGCGATCCTCGCTGGACGGGCGTGCTGCTCGGAATCGAGGGCGCGCACGCGCTCGACCGGAGCTCGGCTCTAGACGACTGCTTCGCGGCGGGCGTGCGGCTCATCGGTCTCGCGCACTTCTTCGACGACGAGTTCGCGGGCTCGGCGCACGGCATCGGCAAAGGCGGGCTGACGCCGCGAGGCCGCGAGCTCGTCGCCGAGATGGAGAGGCGGGGCATGGTGGTCGATCTCGCGCACGCGTCGGCGGCGACGATCGCCGACGTACTGTCGACGGTGCGCCGGCCGCCGATCGTCTCGCATACCGGGGTCAGGGCGACTTGCGACAACGCACGCAACCTGTCCGACGACCAGTTACGCGCGGTGGCAGCGGCCGGCGGGGTGGTCGGAATCGGCTACTGGCCCACGGCTGTGTGCGGCGACACGCCGACCGCGGTAGCGCGCGCGATCCGCCACGCCGTGAGCGTCGCCGGCGACGACTTCGTGGCTCTCGGCTCGGACTTCGACGGCGCGGTGCGGGCGCCGTTCGACGCGAGCCGCCTCGACGTGCTCACGGAAGCGATGCTCGACGCCGGGGTGACGGAGCAATCCATTCGAAAGATCCTCGGCGCCAATGCTCTCCGTGTGCTGCGCGAGAGCTTGCCGTGAAGGGGGAGGAGATCCGTGCCCGGTACTGGCAGTTCACCGGACACGGATCTTGGGGGGCTCTCGAACTTCCTCAGCGCTTGAGAGCGAGGAAGACCGTCGAGTCACCGCGGCGGACCAAGAACAGCAAGCTTTCGCCCTTCTTTGCTCCGCCTACCGCGTCCTTGAAGGACTCGACGGATTTCACTGCCTTGCGGTTCACCTCGAGGATCACGTCGCCCGGCTGTAGGCCGGCATCTTCCGCGACGCTGCCCGACTTCACCGAACGGACCAAGACGCCGGTCCCGGCCTCGATGCCGAGCTCGCGCGCGACTTCGGGTGTGACGGGCGTGACCGTCACGCCGAGCTTCTCACCCGAAGACTCCTCCGATTCTTCGCTGCCGGCCTCGGAGTCGCGGGGCATCTCGGCGACCTTGGCGTGGAGCGTCTTCTCCTTGCCTTCGCGCAAGATCTTGACCTCGACCTCTTTGCCGACGGGCGTTGCGGCGACCAGCGTCGGCAGCTCGTGCGAAGACTTCACGGTCTTGCCATCGAACTCGACGATGATGTCGCCTACCTCGAGCCCCGCCTGCGCTCCCGGTCCACCCTCCTTCACGCCCGACACCAGCGCGCCGCGCGGCTCGGACAATTTGAAGGAGCTCGCCAGGTCCTCGGTGACGTCCTGAATCATCACGCCGAGCCATCCTCGCACCACTTTGCCGTGCGTCTTCAGCTGATCGACGACGCTCTTTGCGAGGTTCGACGGGATCGCGAAGCCGATGCCCATGTTGCCGCCCGACTCGCTGAAGATCGAGCTGTTGATGCCGATCACCTCGCCCTGCAGGTTGAGCAGCGGTCCACCGGAGTTGCCTGGGTTGATCGATGCATCGGTCTGGATGAAGTCGTCGTAAGGCCCCTGGCCGATGGCGCGGCCCTTGGCGCTGACGATGCCCGCCGTGACGGTATGCTCGAGTCCGAAAGGATTGCCGATCGCCATCACCCAGTCGCCCACCCGAAGGTTGGCCGAGTCGCCGAGCTTGAGCACCGGGATGTCGCCCTTGGGCTCGATCTTGACGAGCGCCACGTCGGTCTTCGGGTCGCTGCCGAGCACCTTGGCCTTGTAGCGGTGATCGCTTCCGGAAAGCTTCACGAGGATCTCATCGGCATGCTCGACGACGTGGTTGTTGGTGACGATCATGCCGTCTGCGCTGATGACAAAGCCGGAGCCGAGGCTTCGCTGCTTGAAGCTCTTCGGCATCTGTGGCGCGAAGCGCCTGAAGAACTCTTCGAACGGGTCGCTCCCGCCGAACGGATTCGGGCCTGGCCCGCCGGGGCCTGGCCCACCCGGGCCCGGAGGCCCGAAGCCACGCATGCCCTCGTTCTTCACGGTCTGCGTAGTCGAGATGTTGACGACCCCTGGTTCGGCGCGCGCCGCGATTTCGGCGAACGACGGCAGCCCCACGGGTCCGCCGGTCGGCGGGGCCACAGCGGTCTGCGGCGCTGTGGCGGGGGCTTCGGCAGGCGTCTCGTCCGGCGCCGGCGTCGCTTGGGAGCGCCCCCACGGAAACCAGTCGGCGGCGCGGGTAACCAGACCGCCCCCTGCCAGCAAGGAGATACCAACGATCAGCGTCAACGCCCGCGCCTTCCAATTCATCTTCAATCTCACCTCTGTCGCCAACGCCCAACGGGCGAACCCGTATACCCTTTTGAGACGTCTCTCGTCCCAAGGATATTCGAGGCCCCGCCTTTGTGGAGTTCCCTTCGACGCGCAAAGCGAGTAACCATTCGCCGGGTAAGGAAAACCTCAACGGAGGAGATCGCAGATGGCAGAGCAAGGTCAGGGCAAGCACATCAGGGACATCCTGCGCGACATGCCGACGAACTGGGGTCGCTGGGGCAAGGACGACGAGCTCGGCTCGATCAACTTCCTCACCCCTCAGGAAGTGGTGCGCGGCGCTCGTGCGGTGCGCTCCGGCAAGACGTTCGCGATCGGCGTGCCGGTCGGGCGTAAAGAAGGAGATCCGATCTATCCGGGTCGCGGGCAGCCCGTGAAGACGATGAACATGGACAAGGGATTCTATTACAACGACGCCGCCCCGCAGTTTCCCGGCGGCCTCGAGTACGCCGACGACGTGATCTTCATGTACGTGCAGGGCACCACGCAGTACGACGCCCTCGGGCACGTCTGGTACGACGACAAGCTCTACAACGGCTACGACGCCAAGACGACGATCGGCGGCCTCAAGAAGTGCTCGATCAAGCCGATCGCCGACCACGGCGTGGTCGGTCGGGGAGTGCTGCTCGACGTCGCCCGCTACAAGGGCGTGAAGCATCTCGCCGCGAACCAGCAGATCACGCTCGACGACCTGAACAAGACCGCGGAAAAGCAGAAGGTGAAGATCGAGAAGCACGACATCCTGGTGATCCGCACCGGATGGATGGAGCTCTTCTACGAGCAGGGAGCCGAGGCCTTCTTCCCGAACAAGGGGATGGCGGAGCCCGGCATCACCGACGAGCCGGCTCTCATCAAGTGGTTCCACGAGATGGAGATCCCGTCGTTCTCCACCGACACGATCGCCAACGAGCAGACCACGTCGTCCGTGAGCAATATCTTCATTCCGCTTCACGGCGCGCTGCTGCGCAACCTGGGGATTCCGTTCAACGAGATCTGCTATCTCAAGGACCTCGCCGACGACTGCGCCAAGGACGGCCAATACGACTTCCTCTTCGTGGGAGCGCCGCTGAAGATCGTCGGCGGCACGGGCTCGCCGGTGAACCCGCTGGCCATCAAGTGAACGCCTCGCGGCGGCGCCGAGCGTGAGCCGCTCGAGCAACGATGCGATGGCTCGTCGCCGCGATCGCCGTCGCCGCGATCGCGTGGTCGTGGCAGCAGCTTTTCGGCACCGACTTCGCTTGCGAGACGATCGCCTACCCCGTGCGTTGTCGGGGGGCGGTGATCGGCAACCGTTGCCACGGCGATCTCGTCGAGGCGCTGCCGCGGCGCAGGTTCGCGGTCAACCCCGCGGCGCAGCGCGTGACGGAGCTCGGCGCCGGCGGCGGGTCCCACTCGCGTTGCCGCGTGCAGGAGTGCGGCCAATGGGAGTGCATCGACGAAGTCTACGTGCGCACCGCCACCGATCACGAGTTCCGCCAACTGCTACGCCCGGGGCTCACGCCCGTCGATCCCCGATGGACACCCTCGGAGGTCTACGTCCCGGCCTCGGTGTGGTGGCGGGTGCGAGCGCAGGCCTTCGCCGAGCGTACGCTCGGCCAGCTCACCGGCTGGATCCGTTCACGATCCTAGCTGGTGTGCACCATCAAAGGAGGAAGTCATGCCGAAGCTGACGCCGCAGGAGATCGAAGCGTTCCTCAACGAGCGCGAGCATCTCGCTCGCATCGCCACCGTGCGCGCCGACGGCTCGCCGAGCGTGGTGCCGGTTTGGTTTCTCTACGAGCGCGGAAAGATCCACATCACGCCTCGCAAGCACTCCGAGTTCGGCCGCAACCTGCGCCGCGACCCGCGCACGTCGATCACGATCGACGAGGAAGGCGGCACCTACCGCAAAATCATCGTCGAGGGGCGCGTCGAGTTTCTCTACGAGGACGGTCAAGACGACCGCTGGCGCGACCTCTATCGCCGCATCTCGTGTCGCTACGTCGACGAGGCCTCCGCGGATTTCTACATCACCGAGACGATCGACCAGCCGCGCGCCCTCTTCGCCATCGAGCTCTCCAAGGCCAAGGTGACGACCTGGCGGATGCCGCGCGAGGGCGAGCCCTACACCGGCATCTGGGCCAAGCGCTACTACGTCGACGGCTCGAAGATGCGCAAGCAGACCGAAAAGGGCGGCGGCGCCGCCGGCGACAAGCTCCGCATCGGCTGAGGCTCGGTCGCGCTTCCCGCCGGCGACGCTCGGCCTGCGCGTCAGGTGCAGAGCACGTCGTTGGCGTGCATCGTATCGAGGTATTCGCGCACGGCGCGGATCTTGCCGCCGCGGACCTCGAACAAGAAGTGATACTGGTTCTGGTAGGTCTTGCCGTTGACGTGCTTCGCGTAAGACTCGGTCTCGACGGCTACCCGGTCTCCCTCGGCGGTGAACGCCTTCGGCGTGAGGCGAATGCCGCCCGGCAGGGCGCCGCCGATCCCGCCGAGCAGCTCCTTGAACTGCGCCTTGGTCTTGGTGCCGGATAGCGGAAAGCTGCCGGCGACCCACCAAGTCGCGTCGTCGGCCATCAGGCCGAGCGCTTTCTCCATGTCGTTGGCCGTGAAGGCCTTCATGAAGTCGATGACGACCTGCTTGTTCGCTTCTGCGCTCATGATCGTGGCCTCCTTCAGTGCGCCGCCTTGCGCTTTTTCTCTTCCGCCTCGCGCAGATCGCGGCGGCGGACTTTGCCCGTGACGGTCATCGGGAACTCGTCCATGAACTCGATCTCTCGCGGATACTCGTGCGCGGCGAGCTTCTTCTTCACGTGGTCCTGGATCTGGCGGATCAGGGCGTCGGATTTCTCCGTGCCCGGCAGCACCTTGATGAATGCCTTGATGGCCTGACCACGTTGCGGATCGGACACCCCGATCACGGCGCACGATGCCACCCCGGCCACCTCGATGATCTTCGCCTCGATCTCGGCGGGCCCGACGCGGTAGCCAGAGGTCTTGATCACGTCGTCGCCGCGGCCCTGGAAGTAGACGTAGCCTTCGTCATCCGCGTAGCCCATGTCGCCTGTCACGCACCACTCGCCCTTGAACTTCTCCGGCATCGCCTCCGGGTTCTTCCAGTACTCCTTCATCACCACCGGGCTCTCACGTCCGATGGCGATCTCGCCGATGTCCCCGTGCTTCACCGGCTTGCCCTCGGTATCGACGACGGCGACGCGGTGGCCGGGAAACGCTTTGCCGAGCGGCTCGAGCTTGTAGGGCTCCATGGCGCCGCAGGTGCCGATGAAGTAGTTGGCCTCGGTCTGGCCGAATCCCTGGTTGAACTCGACCTTCAGCTCCTCGTCGACCCAGCGCGCAAGCTCGGGCGATACGGGCTCCGCGCCGCTGACGATGCAGCGGAGCTTCAATTTGGTGAACTTCTCGCGCGGCTTCTTGATCTCGCGTAGCGTCTTCAAAGCCGTCGGCGGATAGAGACCGACGCTGGCGCCGTACTTCTCGAGCAGGCGGAGCGTCACCTCGGGATCGAAGCGCGCCTTGCTGCGATACGCCAGCACGGGGGTGCCGTACGGCCAGATCGCCAGCAGCCCGTCGAGCAGGCCCCCGGCCCACGCCCAGTCGGCGGGACTATAGTAGAGGTCGCCGTCGCGCAGGAAATTGTACGAGTAGTCGATGCCGTTGTGACCGAGCACGTAGCGGTTGACGTGCAGCACGCCCTTGGGATTGCCGGTGGTCCCCGACGTGTACATGAGGAGCAGCGGATCCTCCGCAGCCGGCGCGCGGTCCGGTGTGAAGCGATCGGACCCCTTGGCGAGGAGGTCGTCGAAGTCGAGCCCGTCGACCTTGCCGCCGCCAGGCAAGCCGGCGGCTTTGCCCCCGCAGACGATCACGTGCTTCAGCGTCGGCACCTTGCCGCGTACCTCCTCGAGCTTGCTCACCGTCTCGGGCTCCATGAGGATTGCCTTGGCGGAGCTGTTCTCGAGCCGGTACTGGATGGCGTCGGGTCCGAAGAGCTTGGAGATCGGCAGCCCGATAGCGCCGAGCCTGTAGAGCGCCATGTGGATGATGGCGGTTTCGGGCCGCTGCGGCGTGTGCACGGCGACCACGTCGCCGCGCTTGACGTCCAAGGAGCGCAGCGCGTTGGCGAACCGACAGCTCGCCTCGCGCATCTGCCCGAACGTGTACGTCGCCGTGTGGCCCTCGTCGTCTTCGTAGTACAGAGCCACCGCCGCCTGTTTGTGGAACGGCCGCTCGAGACAGTCGAGCGCGACGTTGTAGTCTGCAGGAACCTGCCAGCGATGGCGTGCCGAGGCATCGGCGAAGCTCTTCGCGCCGGCGACGGTCAGCTCTTTCAGTCCGCTCATGGGGGTGACGACCTCCCTCGCAAATCGCTTGGCGTATAGCTCCACCGCCTGGCACTCGCCACGCAGAAAACCCCTATCTTTCGAACCATCGGACGTCGCGAACGGAAAGGACCGACGGGGATCCCCGGAAGGATTTGCGAGGCGCCGCGACCAGCGGCATGATCGCTGCGATGGACGCCGCCCGAATGACCCTGTCGGGCTTGGGGAGAGCGAGCGCTCGCCCTTCGAGTCGCTTCGGGATTCGCTTCGGATCGTTCACCGAAGTCATGAGCATGCTCGCCATCGCCATCGGCGGCGGAGCTCTGGTCGGCTGGACGTTCGACAACGCCACGCTGAGGAGCCTGTATCCCGGGCTGGTGACGATGAAGCCCAACGATGCGCTCGGGCTCATCTTGTCGGGCGTGGCGCTGTGGGTACTGCGGCGCGAACCTGTTCCCCACTCGAGGCGAAGGCTCGCCCTGTTCTGCGCGCTCGGCGCTGCGGTGATCGGCCTCGCCTCCTTGAGCGAATATGCAATGGGGTGGGACCTCGGCATCGACCAGCTGCTGTTCCGCGAGTCGCACGACGTGATCTGGACGTCTCAGCCCGGCCGCATGGCTCCCACCAGCGCGGTGAACTTCCTTCTGCTCGGCACGGCGTTGGCGCTGCTCGATCGCCCGCGCCGGCACTGGATCGTGGAAGCGCTCACGCTCACGGTGGTGTTCGTGTCGCTGCTCGCCTATCTCGCGCATCTCTACGCGCTCGAGCTGCTGCACGGCACCGGGTACTACGCCCACATGGCCGTGCTGACGGCGGTGGCGTTCTGCCTGCTTTCCGCAGGTATTCTCACCTCTCGGCCCGACCGCGGGTTCATGGGGATCGTCGCCAGCGAAACCGCGGGCGGCGTCATGGCGCGGCGGCTGTTGCCGGCGACGATCCTCGCCCCGGCCTTGCTCGCGTGGCTCGGTTTCGTCGGACAGTTGTTCGGATACTACGGCACCGTGTTCGGCCTGTCGCTGCTCGCGCTGGCGACGATCATCGCCCTCAGCATGCTGGTGATGTGGAGCGCCAGCTCGCTCTACAGGGTCGACGTCGAGCGCGCCAGAACGGAGACGGCGCTGCGCAGCCATCGGGAGCGGCTACAGCTCATGGTCGACGGCGCCAAGGACTACGCGATGCTCATGCTCGATGCCGAGGGCCAGGTGCAGAGTTGGAATCCCGGCGCCGAGCGCATCGAGGGATACGGCGAGCAGGAGATCGTCGGCCAACCCTTCTCTCGCTTCTACATCCGGGAGGACGTCGCCGCGGCCAAGCCGCGCAAGCATCTCGCGCGCGCCGCCGGCGAGGGGGCCGTGGAGGACGAAGGTTGGCGATTGCGCAAGGACGGTTCGAAATTCTGGGCGAACACGGTGCTGACGGCCTTGCGCGACGAAGACGACCGCCTGCGCGGCTTCGCGCTGCTCATGCGCGACATGACCGACCGCATGCGCATCGAAGAAAAGCTCAAGGAGGCCAACTCCGAGCTCAGTCGTCGTGAGGAGGCGCTACGCACCGCGCTCTCCGACGCCACGAAGACCCAGGAGGCGCTCGAGTCGGCACAGCTGCAGGTCGTCCAGACCGAGAAAATGGAATCGGTGGGCCGGCTGGCGGCGGGAGTGGCCCACGAGGTCAAGAATCCCCTGGCGATCATCCAGAGCGGGATCGACTACTTGAGCGAGCGCCAGGACGGCGACCCGGTGCGAAACGACGTGCTCGCGGAGATGGAATACGCGGTGACGCGCGCGGATCGCATCATCGGCGGGCTCCTGGATTTTTCCATGCCGCGCACGCTGGAACCGACCTACGAGGATCTCAACGCGGTGATCGAACAGGCGCTGCTGCTCGTCAAACACGAGCTCGATCGCGGCCGCATCAGCGTGGCGCGCGCGATGATGCCGGACCTCCCGCCCGTCTGGATCGACGAGCGCAAGATGGAGCAAGTGTTCCTCAACGTTTTTCTCAACGCGATCCAGGCGATGCCTCACGGGGGTACGATGAGCGTCAAGACCTGGCTTCGCCCCTCGGCGGAGACCGACCTTCCCGTCGGTTCGCGCAGCAGCAAGGTCGTGCGGCACATGGGGCGCGTGGTGGTTGCCGAAGTGGACGACACCGGCACGGGGATACCCGAGAATCTCGTGCGCAAAGTCTTCGAACCGTTCTTCACCACCAAGCCCACGAAAAAAGGGACTGGTTTGGGCTTGACGGTAGCCAAGGCAATCGTCGAGATGCACGGCGGGATGATCAGTCTCAGCAACCGCGCTCGCGGGGGCGTCCAAGTCCTCGTCACGCTGCGAACGAAAGGAGCTTCCGATGATGCCGCCCAGGCGATTGCTGTTGGTCGATGACGAAGAGCCGTTCACCCGCCTTCTCAAGCTCAACCTGGAGGAAGGCGGCGAGTACGAGGTGCGCGTCGAGAACGAAGGCTTGCAGGCCGTCGCCGCAGCCTGCGAGTTCGAGCCGGATCTCATTCTCCTCGACGTCATCATGCCGGACGCGGACGGTGGAGAGGTCGCGGCGCGTCTGCGCACCCACGAAAAGTTGAGGAACGTTCCCATCGTGTTCCTCACGGCCGCGGTCTCGAAGCAGGAGCTCGCCGGACCTTCTGGGACGATCGGCGGTCGAGTCTTCGTCGCCAAGCCCGTCAACAAGCGGGAGCTCGTCGAGATCATCGAGCGGGAGCTCGGAGTGCCGTCCTAGAGAGAAGTCGACCACGATGCGTGTGGCCGATACGCTGCCTCGTCCACGACGCGGGTAAGACCTATCGTGGAGCGGCCCCAGAGCTCATCACGTGAGTCGGCAACCGAGTCCTCGAAGCGCAACCGCAGACCTGCTCCTCGGATCCTTTCTCGCACTCTTCCTGGAGCTGGCATTCATCCGGTGGCTGCCGGCTCAAGTCCGGGTCATTGGCTATTTCCCGAACCTCATCTTGATCGCGGCATTCCTGGGCCTCGGTCTCGGCGCGCTTCGCGTTGGGAAACGGAGCCTCTTCGGGTGTCTCCCGGCGGCGTTGCTGATCACCGTGTCGATCGCCGTGGCGCTCGGGCGAGTCATCTTCACGCAGAACCGGGGCAGCGAGTTCATGTATCTTCTCTATTACGACCTCTCCCGCGATGCGCCGGCAGTCAGGGACATCCGCCCGCCGATCCTCCTGCTCTTCGCGCTCGTGGCAGCGACCTTCGTCCCACTCGGTCAGTTCGTCGGCGAGCGACTGCAGGCGTTTCGTGAGGCGGGCCGGCCGTTGGTCGGTTACGCTCTCGACCTCCTCGGCTCGCTCACAGGAGTGCTGGCGTTCACCCTGACAAGTTTCCTCGGCTTCTTTCCGATCACGTGGTTCGGTCTGGTGTCGCTCCTCGGCCTTTGGCTCGCTCGCGGAGACCGGCGACGGCTGAGCGTTCTTGCCCTGGTTTCGGCGATTGCCTTAGTCGTGGTTCGACTGGGCGAGCGCGGCGACGTTTACAGCCCCTACTATGCCCTCCGAATGGTCGCGGACCCCAGCGGAGGCGGGTTCGCTCTGCTCGCGAACGGCACTTATCACCAACACGCGCTACCGATGGCTTGGTCGAACCCTCCGCTGCAGACGAACCATCCGACCCGTGAGGGCTACCACTGGCCATACGACCACGTCCTCGGCACCGTGCGTGACGCGCTGGTCATCGGCGCGGGAAGTGGAAATGACGTCGCTGTCCTTCTCGATCAAGGCGTGGCGCACATCGACGCCGTCGAGATTGATCCCGAAATCCTGAAGTTCGGTCGCCTGCACCCCGATCGACCCTACGACTCCCCGGCAGTACACACGTTCGTCGCCGATGCACGCTCCTTCCTCGCCCATGGAAGCTCGCGGTACGACCTCATCGTCTTTGGAACGCTTGACTCGATGACGCGCTTGTCAGCGCTTTCGAGCGCTCGGCTCGATACGTTCGTCTATACCGTCGAATCGCTCCAAGCCGCGCGGAGGCTCCTCCGCGCGGGCGGTGGTCTCCTTCTATATTTTCGCGTCGGTCAGGAAGTCATCGATCTACGAATCCGCGCAATGATCACAGAAGCGTTCGGTGAGGTGCCTTACGTGCTCTCTGGAGAGTACGCGCTCTTCAACAAGGTCTATTTGGCCGGCCCCGCCTTCGCACTCTTAGACGGCGCGGAGCGCCGGGAAGCCGCCCCGGCCTTCCTCCGGGCCGCATCTACGGCACTCGACATGCCCACCGACGATTGGCCCTACCTTTATCTGAAGTCGCGCGGCGTCAGCCGATTCTATATGTCAGTCCTCATCGCGCTGGCTCTGCTTTCGACGGCGGCTGTCATCGTGGCGTCTCCAGAGATCCGATCGCGTCCTGCTGGCATCGGCCACGTGGATGGGGTGATGTTCCTCTTCGGTTTCGCCTTCCTGCTCCTGGAAACCCGCGCGGTGACCGAGATGAACCTCCTCTGGGGCGCCACCTGGCTTACGAGCGCGGTCGTCTTCGGATCGATCCTCGCCACCCTTTTGGCTGCCACTATCGTCGCCAACAGCATCGAGCTTCGCTTCACCGGCTGCTTCGTCGCGCTAGTGTTGTCTCTCGGCGGGGTCTATTGGCTGCCCGTCCACGTCCTTGCGGGCTCCGACATCGCGCTCAAGCTCTTTGCGTCAGTTCTGTTCGTCGGCACGCCGATCTTCTTCGCAGGCGCCTGCTTTGGCGTTCTCTTCGGCGGTCGTGAGGCCGCGGGCAAGGCGTTCGGTTGGAACCTTCTCGGCGCGGTTGGCGGCGGTTTGGCGGAGGTCGGCTCCATGGCGATCGGGCTGAAACGACTCGTCTTGGTCGCGTTGCTCGCGTATCTCTTGGCGTTCCTTCTCAACCGCCACGAAGAAAGGCTCTCCTAAATCCGAAGTGGGTTAGCAAAGAGGCTCTGAGCTAAGGGGCGCAAGGGTTGGAAGGGTATAGAGAAACGCACGGGACCCGTGCTCTTCTGTCAGCGACCAAGCAGGCAGTCGAGCAGGGAGGGCTCCGTGCGCGTCGCCAAAGTACTGCAAACTCTTCTGGGAATCACGGGCATCGTGGTGGAGTCGGCTGAGGTCGGCTGCGAAGGGGTCGTGTTCGACGTGCGGCCACGCCGTAAGAAGCCGCGATGCAGCGGGTGCGAAAAACGCGCGCCAGGCTACGACCAGCGCGAAGCTCGGCAGTGGCGGCACCTCAACGTTGGCGCGACGCGGATCTGGCTGCGGTATGCGCCGCGCCGCGTGCAATGCGCTCGATGCGGAGTGGTCAACGAACAGGTTCCCTGGGGTTCGGCCGCAGGCTGGTTCAGCGCGACGTTTGAGGAGACCACGGCGTACCTGGCCCGCGTGGCCGACAAGACTTCGGTGACCAAGATCATGGGGATCGCCTGGGTCACCGTTGGCAAGATCGTGGAGCGGATCGTCGGCGAGCGACTTGACTCCTCCAGGCTCGACGGTCTGTGCTTCATCGGGATCGACGAGTTCTCCTACCGAAAACGACACCACTACATCACCGTGATCGTCGACCACGTCACGGGCCGAGTCGTCTGGGCAGCGAAAGGAAGAAGCGGAGAGACGCTGGCGGCGTTCTTCCGGGAGCTCGGCCCAGAGCGGGCTCGGAAGATCGAGGTCGTCACGCTCGACATGGCCGAGGGCTACATCAAGGTCGTCCAGGAGTATGCTCCCCAGGCCAAGATCGTCTTCGATCGATTCCACGTTCAGCGTCTGGCTTCCGATGCCGTTGACGCAGTTCGCCGAGGCGTGGTTCGCGACGAGGACGACCCGGAGCGCAGGCGAGCCATCAAAGGCTCCCGCTTCGCTCTTCTGCGCAGTGAGTGGAACTTGACCGTCGAGGACCGGGCCAAGATCAGCGAGATCCAGCGATCGAATCGCTCGCTCTATCGAGCCTATCTCCTCAAGGAGGCTCTCGCTCACTTGCTCGGTTACCAGCAGGCCGGACGCGCCAAGAAGGCTCTTCAGGAATGGCTCAGCTGGGCGAGCCGCTCTCGGCTCCGTCCCTTCCTTCGCGTCGCACGCACGATCCGGAAGTACCGCGACGGCATCCTCGCCTACATCGATTTCAGGCTGACAAACGGTCCAGTCGAGGGGATCAACAACCGGATGCGCACTGTCGCTCGTCGTGCATTCGGTTTTCACAGTGCCGAAGCCCTCATAGCAATGGTCTTTCTCTGCTGCTCAAAGGTCGAACTCACCCCGGCTCTCCCGGGCTTTGCTAACCCACTTGGGATTTAGGAGAAGCCGAAGAAAGGAGGCCTAGGGAATCTCTGCACAAGTCGATCGATTGAGGTAGAAGGACGCAAGTCGATCGACGTGTGAGGAGGTGTGGTGATGGGTGAGCAGCGGACGTTCGCGTCGGTGGCGTGGAGCCAGAAGGGGAAGGTGACGCGCCGCGAGCGGTTCCTGGCCGAGATGGACGCGGTGATTCCGTGGGCGCGGCTGCTCGCGCTGATCGAGCCGCACTATCCGAAGGCCGGGCAGCGGGCGGCAGCCGCTGGGGCTGGAGAAGATGCTGCGGATCTACTTCCTGCAGCAGTGGTTCAATCTGTCGGACCCGCAGGCCGAGGACGCGATCTACGACAGCGAGTCGATGCGGCGGTTCGCCCGCGTGGAGCTGGGCGACGACGTGGTGCCCGACGAGACGACGATCCTGCGCTTTCGCCACCTGCTGGAGAAGCACCGGCTGACGGCGGCGATCTTCGAGGCGGTCGAAGGAGCTGCTCGACCGAGAAGCGGCTGCTGCTGAAGAGCGGGAACGATCGTGGACGCGACGATCATCGCGGCGCCGAGCTCGACGAAGAACGCGGCGCAGACGCGCGACCCGGAGATGAAGCAGACGCGCAAGGGGAAGACCTGGCACTTCGGGATGAAGCTGCACGTCGGGACGGACACGCAAGGGCTCGGTGCACAGCGTGACGGCGACGCACGCGGCGGCGGCCGACATCACGCAGCTGCCCGAGCTGCTGCACGGGCGAGGAGCGCGTGGTCTACGGCGACCAGGCGTACTGGAAGGAAGCCGATCGGCAGGCGTTCGAGGCCCGCGGCGTGCGCTATCGGGTGAATCGGCGCCGCAAGCGCCAAGCAGCCGCTGAGCGAGCGCTGGCGCGCGATCAATCGGGCGCGGTCGCGGACCCGCGCCCGCGGCGAGCATCCCTTTCACGTCGTGAAGCGGCTGTGGGGCTTCGCCAAGGTCCGCTATCGCGGCCTGGCGAAGAACCTGGCCCGCGCGCAGACGATGTTTGCGCTGGCGAATCTCTATCAGGTGCGTCGCCAGCTGCTGCCGGCGGGGGCGAGGTGCGCCCTGTAAAGCGCAGGGCGGGCACAGGAACCGCTCGCCGCTACCGGCGAGCGACGAACAACCTGCCCCATCGCCCGCTCTATCGCTCAATTTCACGATGACTGTATCAATCAGCCGCCCTGCAACTGGCTGGTAGAGTCGAGGAGACGGCGCGGTGGCTGTAGGGATCGGGGATAGCTGTTCGCCGGCCGCTTTCGCGTCGATGCCGGTGTCTCACTCCGCTCCATGGCTCCGTTTCCGCTCCCCGCTCATCGAACCGGACGTGCGGATTTCCCGCATCCGGCTCTCCGACTGGATTTCACGCGAAGGCTCACGCGGGTGCTCGGAGATGCAGTCACCGAAGTCTGTTGGACCCCAAGCTCCTTGTAGATCCGCTCGACCGGAAACTGCTTGATGCCGCGCTGATGTCGCACCTTGTGTCGTCGCCTGAGAAAGTCGCGTACGCTTCGAGCGACGTACTGATCCACGGCTCGATACCCCATGAGCCTGGTCCCGTGGCTGAAGTAGTTCGCCCATCCCCGCAGAATCCGGTTCAGTCGGCTCACCACCTCGGGCCACGGGTTCTGATTCCCCGGCCGGAGCACTTTCCGCACCGCCTCCTTCACCCGCTTCACACTCTTCTTCGACGGCTTGGCGGAGAGATACCAGTGGCCATCCTTGCGGCTCCTCTCGGGTCCGTAGGTGTAGCCAAGGAAATCGAAACTCTCCTCGTGCCCGTCCACGATTCTGGTCTTGGCCTCGTTCAGGGTGAGTCCGATCCTTCCCATCACCTGCCGCGTCCACTCCAGCGCCTCGGCCGCTCGGCCTCGGCTCAGGATGACGAAATCGTCGGCGTAGTTGATGAGTCGCGCTCGAAACTCTTCTCCCTTCCCTTGCCGCCTCCAGTGCTTGAGAAAACGGTTCATGTAGAGGTTGGCGAGCAGAGGACTGATCACGCCTCCTTGCGGCGTCCCCGCCGTGCTTCGCTTCCCACCCGTCATTCGCCGCCCCCCCCGCTCGTCTGTCTCCTCCACCGCCACCTTCAGCCACATCTTGACGAGCTTCAGCATCCAGCGATCCGAGACCCGTCTTGCTACCGACTCCATGAGCTCTCGGTGTGGAATCGTGTCGAAGTACTTCGAGAGGTCTGCATCGACCACGTCTCGGTACCCCTCACAGAGGCTGCGGTGCACTTCTCGCACCGCGTCGTGGGCACTCTTCCTCGGCCGGTACCCGTAGGCATTCGGCTCGAGGTCCGCCTCGAAGATCGGCTCCAGCACAAGCTTGGCGGCGGTCTGCACCACTCGGTCCCGTATCGTCGGGATGCCGAGCGGTCGCTCGCCTCCGCCCGGCTTCGGAATCATCACCCGGCGTACCGGGCTTGCTCGATACGTCTTCTCGCGCAGCTCCTTTCCGAGCCCTCCGAGCCACTCCTCCACGCCCCGCGCCTCGATGTCCGCGAATCTCTCCCCGTCCACGCCCGGCGCTCCGCCGTTGGCACGGCAAAGCCTCCACGCGTATTCGAGGATGTCCTCGCGGTACACCTTGTCGTAGAGCAGGTAGAAGCGGTAGTCGGGCTCCCGCTTCGCCTTCTCGTAGAGCTTCCTCCGAAGACTGGCCGATC
>CAVQEA010000008.1:0-86882 GCA_963711395.1 uncultured delta proteobacterium
CTGCGCGGGACGAACCCAAAGGGACGCGGGCGCCAGCTTACGCGCCAGATCATTCAACTGCGTGCGCCTGGTCGCCGTTTAGCGTGAGGCCGAGCTCGATCGTCGTTTCGGCCCATTTAGTCGCCTTGACCGAAGGGGCCGTTGCACGTCTCTATCGTCGCGCGAAGCCGCTCGGCCTGTTCGACGCGCCCGCCCCTTACCGCGCTGCCTCGCGTCTGCGACCCCGGCTTTCACTCGCTCCCGCTCAAGCTCGGCGAGGCGTTTGCAGCTCCAAACAATGACAACTTTAATGACAAGCAGGTGGTTGAAGGCACTCAGCCGAACGTAACACACTGATTTTGTAACTAGCGCCGGGGTGGCGAAACGGTAGACGCAGGGGACTTAAAATCCCCTCGGGGGGTAACTCCCGGTGAGGGTTCGATTCCCTCCCCCGGCAGTGATTTCAGTAGGTTATCAAATGTCGCGGTCCCTGCGTAGTCGGTCGATCGCGGCAATTTGCCCCGTTTTTGCCCCGCTCGGGTCGGCGGCGACTCGTTCTGCGGCACGGCGGAGGTCGTCCTCGTTGACGATGTAGGGTCACCTCGCCGCGCACCGTCCCAGCTCGATGCTACCGCTCTGCTACCACACCAGGACCAACCACCCCGAACCACGAGCTCCTCGCCTCACTCCGAATCCTCTTCCGTAGGCCGAGTTGGTTGCTCCTGGTTGCTCTCCGTCGGCTTCGCGAAGACGATGCCAGCCGACGCAGAATTTCGCTCGGATCGGCGTCAACCGGCAGGCCGCCATCCAGCCGGTGTGGATGAGCGCGCCGCGAGCTGTCGGAGAGCTCAGTAGAATTCCGGCGAAGATGTCCCTGTCGGCCTCGATTCGCTAGATACTCGAGACGTTTCATACGAGGTGTCCCCTAGGTAAGAGGAGGAGACTTTGCGGACGAGGTTTCCGATCCCCGGCTTCGCACGCTTCAATCCCCGCCCGCTGGAGGAAGTGGGATTCGAGCGGCGGGCGCAGTCAAAGACGGAGGGAGGCGTACAGGTCAGCGTGGTCGCGCTCACCGCAGACGAAGCCCGCGACGCCATGGGTGTCGACTTGGCACGCAGAGGCATCCAGCCAGTGTGGGTCAAGGTCCAGAACCGCGAGAGCATCGGATTCGTCGTTCCGCCTATGGTGATCGATCGCGAGTATTTTTCCCCTATGGAGGCAGCCTGGCAAGTCCATGGCTGGCTGACCGGCGCGACCAATGCGCGCATCGATGAGCACTTCCGCAAGCTGCGCCTGCCTGTACATGGGTCGGGCCGGGCGAAACTGGTGTCAGGCTTCGTGTTCACCAACCTGGACGAGGGGGTCAAGTACTGTAAGCATAGAGTTGCTCGGCGGCGGAGCGCTGAGCAGGTGCGTCGCTTCAACTTCTTGGCCAACGTTCCTGGCCTCAAGGCGGATTACCACGAACTCCAGGGCAAGAAGCTGTACACGGAGGAAGAAATGCAGAATCTCGATGAGGCGGCCTTCCGCGCGTGGGTCGAGACGCTCCCGTGCTGCGTTCTCGGTGGCGATCGCCAGACTCCCGGCGATCCCCTCAATGTGGTGTTCGTCGGCGAACGCGCGATCCTCTTCCCTGCCCTCGCACGCCAGGGGTGGCATGTGACCGAGGCGATCACGACGGGTTCTATCTGGCGCACGATCTCGTCCTCCCTTTTCGGTACACGGTATCGGTATGGCCCGGTCTCGCCGCTGTATGTGTTTGGCCGCCACCAGGATGTCGCGGTCCAGAAAGCCCGCAGTAATGTCGACCTGCGCAATCACATGCGCTTGTGGCAGGCCCCGGTGAACGTGAACGGCAGCGCCGGTCTGGGTGGGGCAGATCAGCCGCGACATTGGCGTGCGGCTGACGACCAAAACGATTACGACCCACAAAATTGATCCCGAAGTGGATGACGCCCGCTGGTACCTGATGCAAGACATGTTTTATTCGCAAAGCCTTCTCCGCTATGCGTTTGCGAAGGGTGTGGGCGCAGCAACGCCAGAGAGCCCGCGGGGGAATTACACGGGTGATCCTTACTGGACCGACGGTTTGCGTCTCGTGATGTGGCTGTCGGGGGAGCCGGTCAGCTACCAGAAGGTGGAATCGGAGGCAATGGGAATCGGTGCCACGATGAGGCCGCCAGCCCGGCATTTGAAGGCGCAGACCAGATCGGGCTAGCTGACTGCGCCTCTGTCATCCCAAACCAACTCGAAAAGGGGATCGCCTCACACGAACCTACGTTCATTTTTGCCTTCCTGCCAATCACGCTGCCCGGATTCTTCCTGCTAACGAGATGGGTCCAGCGCCTGCTCGTCGTGCTCTGGCTCGTGACTTGTGCTGTTCGTGCTCGAAGGCGCGCTCGAGGGACGAAGTCGGCCGCTTTGGCAGGCACGCGTGGTTGGGGCTGCCGCCGGGCGCCGCGCATGCGCCCAAGAGCAGCATGGAACCCAGCGCGAACCGGACGGATCGGGGTGGTGGCGAGATCGACGATCAGCGTAATCCCACTTGCGTAGCGGAACCGGAAGGCTCGCGGGCTGATCGGCACGCGATGAACCTACAAATACGTGTCGCTCCTCAGTGCAGGGTGCTGCGCGATCGGCGCGGGTAACCCGACGCATCACGCGGCGAGCAATGGCGCCCTCTGAGGATCCACGCCCTGACGGTTCGTCGGCGATTGCAGGTGACTTTGTGACGCGGCGGCGGCGCAGGCGCAGCGCGTGGCCGGTGTGGGCGCAGACCGCGCTGGAAGCGACGGCGCTCCTGGCCGCGGCGCTGATCGCGGTCCTCGCTGCACTCGGGGGGCTGCGCGGCTGGCTCGGCGGCCGCGGGCCGCTCGCCCAGCTCCTGGCGTTCGCAGGCGTCGTGTTGGCGCTCGGCTTCGCGGCGGCGACGCTCCTGCGCAGCTGGCTCGCGGCGCGCACTCGGCTGGCACGCCGCCTGCCCTGGTCACCCGCCGCGTTCGCCGGTCTGCTCGCGCTGGGGGCCCTGTGGTTTGCGACCGGGCCCGTCTTCCAGGCCGAGGTCGCGAGCGTGCGCCTGTGGCTCGGCGGATCGGCCGAGGCGCATCGCCAGGCACTCGCGCATCAGGTCTACGCCGCCTACCGCCGCGCCGATCGGGATGCGCTCCTGCGAGTGCTCGAGCGCTCCCGCGTCTACGAGCCGACGGTCCGCGAGGCGGCGGCTGCCTTCGGCGTGGACCCCGAGGTGCTGATGGGCGTCGGCGCCGCCGAGTCGGCGTTCTACCCGCGCGACAGCGCCGACGGCGGGCGCGGTCTCTTCCAGATCACGACACCGCCAGCGGCGGCCGTGACCGAGGCCGAACGCCGGCTGCGCGTCGATCACCTCGATCCGCTCAATCAGCGCCACAACGCGTTCGTCGCCGCGGCCACCCTGCGCGGCTACCTCGACGAGATGGGCGGCGACGTCTTCCTCGCGCTCCTCGCCTACAACATCGGCCCGCGCAATGGCGGGCTGCGTGCGATCATGACCCAGTACGGCGCGCGCGACTTCGTCACCATCCAACCCTATCTCCAGCACCTTCCCCGCGACTACCCGATTCGCGTGCTCTCCGCCGCTCTGGCATACCGGCTGTGGCGGAGCGGGGGTCTCCTGCCCCGCTACGAGGACGGTGACAATGCGCTGCACATCCAGAGCGTCGGGATTCCCGGTTTGAGTGCGGCGAAGTCCTGAGGGCGCGTGGGATGCGCGACGACGACGAGAGCCCAGGCGGCGGTCCGCGGATCGACCGGCGCCGCTTCGTGCTGTTGACGGCCAGTTCGGCTCTGGGGCTCCGTCACGCGCTCCGGGTCTCGGGTGCATGGGCCGACGCCTCCGCAGCGGATGCGCCGCCCGTAGCCGGAGACCGCTTGGTCGCGGTCGCCGATCCGCAGGGTACGACGCCTCTCCGGATCGCGGACATCCCGCTCGACGGCGGGCCGGTGATCGCGCTCCCCGTCGATCCCGTCTCCAAGACGATACGCGACGGGTCGCGTCTCAACCGGATCGCACTCGTCCGCACCGATCCGACGAGCCTCGATAGACTCACTCGGGATCGCTCCGCGGAAGGCGTCCTCGCGTTCTCCGCTGTCTGCACGCACGAGGCCTGTTTCGTCGCGGGCTGGCTTCCCGCCGAGGGCGCGATCGTCTGCCCGTGCCACTCGTCGAAGTTCAACGCGCGCGCCGAAGGCGAGGTGCTCGGTGGGCCGGCTCCGCGCGCCTTGCCGAGCCTCCCGCTCAAGGTCGATCGCGGCGAGCTCGCGATCGCCGGCCCCTTTAGCGCGACGCCGGGCGTTCGTAGGAAGATCGACTAGAGTCCCGCCGTGATGCGGGCAGTCGGGGGTGAGACACGCATGAGACTATTCTTCGGAACCCTGGTCGCTGCGGCGCTCGCCGCCGCCCTCGCGACTCCGGCCGCCTCGCATGCGGCGGAGCATTATACGCCGGTGACGAAGCAGCGGCTGCTCCACCCAGAGCCGCGAAATTGGCTCCTCTACCGTGGCAACTACGCGGGTTGGGGCTTCAGCCCGCTCGCGCAGATTGACGTCAAGAACGTGAAGCATCTGAAGCTCGCCTGGTCCTCTGCGACCGGAATGAACGAGGGACATGAGGCGCCGCCGATCGTGAATGACGGCTTCATGTTCGTGACCACGCCGAACAACCAGGTGATCGCGTTCGAGGCGAAGAGCGGGAAGGAGCTCTGGCGCTACAAGAAAACGATTCCCGACGAGATGCTCCAGCTCCATCCGACGAACCGCGGCGTCGCGCTCTGGGGGAAGGCCGTCTACTTCGGGACGACGGACGCATTCGTGGTGGCACTCGACGCCGAGACCGGCAAGGAGCTCTGGAAAACCGCGATCGGCGACTGGAAGGCGGGGTACTACATCACGCTCGCGCCGCTCGCGATCGACGGGAAGATTCTCGTCGGCAGCTCCGGCGGCGAGCTCGGCGTCCGTGGTTTCGTCGCTGCGCTCGATGCCGAAACAGGAAAGGAAATCTGGCGCACCTACACGATCCCCGGGAAAGGCGAGCCCGGCTACGAGAGCTGGCCCGAGGGCATGACCGAGCACGGTGGCGCGCCGGTGTGGTTGACGGGCACGTACGATCCCGAGACGAATCTTACCTACTGGGGCACCGGCAATGCCGGGCCTTGGACCGCCGAGCTTCGTCCCGGCGACAACCTCTATTCGAGCTCGGTCCTGGCGCTCAACGCGAGCACGGGCGAGATCAAGGGCTACCACCAGTACCAATGGAACGAGAGCTGGGACTGGGACGAGGTCTCGCCCCCGCTATTGCTCGACGTGAAGCGCGGCGGGAAGCCCGCAAAGACCCTCGTCCACGCGGGTCGGAACGGATACCTGTGGTTGCTCGAGCCGACGCCGAGCCGCATCAACTTCCTCGACGCCTGGCCTTTCGTCGCTCAGAACGTCTTTGCATCGGTCGATCCCGACAGCGGCCGGCCGACGTACGCGCCCGAGCACGTCATGAAGATCGGAAAAACGGTCAGCTACTGTCCCTCGACGTGGGGCGGCAAGAACTGGCCGCCCGAGGCCTACAGCCCGCGGACCGGCCTCTTCTACGTGCCGGCGCACAACAACCTCTGTTCCGAGATGACGTACGAGACGCCGAAATACGTGAAGGGCGAACTCTACATCGGTGTGCCGCTCGAGAGCGTGCTGAAGAACGTCCGGATGGCACCGGAGGCGAAAGACCACATCGGTGAGCTCCAAGCCTGGAACCTGGAAACGAAGAAGCAGGTCTGGATGCACAAGTTCCCGGAGATGAACTGGGGACCGCTGCTCGCGACCGGCGGGGACCTGCTCTTCGCGGGTGGAACGAACGACCGGAAGTTCCGCGCCTTCGACGCGAAGAGTGGGAAGGTTCTCTGGGAATACCCCGCTAGCTCCGGCGTGACCGGCATCCCGACGAGCTTCGAGGTCGACGGCGAGCAGTACGTCGCTGTGGAATCGGGCTGGGGCGTCGATGCGCAGCGCATGCAGGACGCTTTCGACGCGGTGCTCGACCACAAGACTGTCGTCCCGAAAGGCGGGACCGTGATGGTCTTCAAGCTCGAGAAGGAGTGAGCTGGAATCGTGTCAGAGCACGCATGCGACCCGGGCCGCCGTTACTGGAAAACGACGATCATCTCCTCGACGTCTCGCAGCCGGTCTTTACTGAAGAAGATCTCCTCCCCGACGTAGAGCGCTGGTCGGGACGCCCGACCAGGTCGCCGAGGGCGTGCGCGAGCTATTATAGCTCCTGAAGAGAATTCGTAGTCAGCGGGTCGCCGGTCCGACTCCGGCGGGTAGCTCGAGCGTTATGTAGCCTCCGGCCTGGTCGCCTGTGATGGCTATCCTCGAAGCGCGCGACGGTTCAGGTGCGGTTGATCGACACGCCGCCGTCGGCCAGAAGCGCGGTGCCCGTGGTGAAGCTCGATAAGTCGGAAGCGAGGTAGAGCGCGGATTTGGCGATCTCCTCGGGTTCCGCCAGACGCTTCAGTGCGTGAAGACCTTTCACGAAGGCAACTGCGTCGGGAGTGTCGGCGAAAGTTCGCGTCATCGGGGTGTCCGTGCCCCCCGGCAGGAGTGCGTTGACTCGCAGGTTTCGCGGACCGTACTCGGCAGCAAGTGCCTGGGTGAGGCCGATCAGTGCAGCTTTGCTGGCGGCGTAGGGCGCCGTCTGCGGAAACCCGACGGTATAGCCGACGAACGTGGAGGTGAAGATCAGCGACCCACCACCTCGCTTCAGCATGGCTGGAATCTGGTACTTCGCGCCGAGGAAGGCGCTGGTCAAATTCGTAGCGAGCGTATCGTCCCACTTCGAGCGCGGCAGGTCCGGGACGGAGACGCCCAGCTCGCCCATCGTGCCGGCATTGTTCAAGGCGATGTCGACGCCCCCGAACTCGGTGGTTGCCCGTTCTACCAGCGCCTCGGCGAAGTCTTCGTCCGTCACGTCTCCCGCGAGCGCCGTGGCGCGGCCACCGCGCTCCTTGATCTCGATCACCAGTTCATCGAGCGCAGCCCGGCGCCGCCCCGCAACCACGACACTGGCGCCTTCGCGTGCGAAGAGTGCGGCCGTCGCACGGCCGATCCCGGAGCTTGCGCCGGTGACGATTGCGATCTTTCCTGAAAGTAGAAGTGCCATCTGATCGATCCTCCGTTAAGTCGGGATCACCGGCTGATGATCCCGCCGTCTACCGCGATATTCTGTCGCGTGATCCAACCTGCTCCTGCGCCGACGAGAAAAGCGATCGCGTCGGCGATGTCCTCCGGTTGCCCGAGACGAGCCAAGGGCGTCATCTCCACGACTTGGTCGCGAGCGCTCGGACTCATGTCCGCGAAACCATCCCTCAACATCCGAGTGTCGACGAAACCGGGAGACACGACGTTGACGGTGATCCCGCGCGGAGCCACCTCTTTCGCCAACGTGCGGCAGAGCTGCTCGACGGCAGCCTTGGTCGCAAAATAGGCACTTCCTCCGGGCACGTTCAGTTCCGTGCCGATGGTAGAGATGCAGACGATCCGGCCTCCGTCGCGCATGTGGCGGAGCGCTTCTTGTAGGCAGAAGAACGTCCCCATGACGTTGACGGCATGGGTGCGGGCGAACTCTTCTTGAGTGATCTCCACGAACGGCTTGAAGAGCGCACGGCCGGCATTGGCGACGAGGATGTCCAATCTGGCGAAAGTCTCGACGGTTTCGCGAAAGAGCCGACGCACATCGCCGCACTGCGCGACGTCGGCTGCGATCGCCTTCGCGGTGCCGCCTCGCGCGGTAATCGTGTCGACGACCTGCAACGCTTCACCGACACTCGTCGCACAATTCACCACTACGGATGCGCCGTCTCGGGCGAGACACTCGGCCGTCGCTCGGCCGATGCCTCTGGACGCCCCGGTGACTATCGCCACCTTCCCCTCGAGTGGACTCATCTTGTCCAGTAATACGCTCGAAGCACGACGAATGGGTGACAAGCGTCCGCTGGGAAGTGAACCGGATCGGGACCGTCGCTTCGAGCGTCGTGCCGGATGTGGATCTTGGGCTATCCGTGCGGGCGACCAGGCTTAGAGAGCGGTCGGCCCACAGCCCGAGTTTCAGCTTGTGCACCGCCAAGGGCCCCGTAAAGCCGCATCGGCGATCGCGTTGCGCGTAGTTAGGCCATGATCGAAACCGTCGGTCGGAAAAACGACGCCTGCTACCGCTCTGCTACCAAACCACCACGAACCAGGCCGAACCACGAGCACCTCGCCTCACTCCGAATCGTCGTCCGTAGGCGGAGTTGGTTGCTCCTGGTTGCTCTCCGTTGGGTCTTGTAGAGAATTCGTAATCAGCAGGTCGCCGGTTCGATTCCGGCGGGTGGCTTAGGCTTTTGGGGGCGTGTAGGCCAAACGTGTGCCATCTGACCTTGTGCGTAGCCGGGCCTTAGTACTCCATTCCACAATTACGGTGACGTATTCCAGCGACAGGATCAGGCAGCGGGGCGAAGAGGTTTTTGATCGAGCCTAGCGAGGAGTTTGTGGAGGTCGGCGCGGGTGAAGGTCCACTCGAAGGGTTTGGCGGCTTGCTCGTAGCGATCCTGGAAGGCGAGGAGGCGATCTTGGACTTCGGCGAGAGAGTGGAAGTCGTTGGGAGTGAGGACCTTTCGTTGAACGACCGAGAATTCGATCTGGTTGAGCCAACTCGCGTGGACGGGAGTGTGGACCAAGACGATGGAGGGCCAAGCGGCGCGCAGGCGCTTGCAGGCCTTCTCACCGCGATGGGAGGAGCCATTGTCGGTGATCCAGAAGACGCGCCGAGCGGAGCGGTACGGCTCCTGGGACATGACCTGCTCGACGAGACGATCGAAAGGCTTGATGCCGGTGGTTTTCTCGCAGCGACCGAAGACCTTGGCGCGATGGACGTCCCAGGCGGCGAAGTAGGCCCAGGCGCCGCCGCGCTTGTATTCGTGCTCGACGCGAGCGCAGCGGCCGGGAGTTGCCGGGAGCGAAGGGTGCTTGGGCAGGCGTGCCTGGATGCTGGTTTTCTCGTCGGCCGAGAGCACGAAGTCACGGCGGCCCAAGGGCGAGCCTTCCCAACGGCCTTCGTAGAGGTCGAGCACACGGCCGGCCTTGGCGGCGAACTGTGGATCGCGGGGAAAAATCCAGCTTCGGTATCGCCAGGGACAAATCGCGTCGCGGCTGAGCCAGCGCCAGAGTGTGGTGCCGCTGATTTGAGCCACGATGCCTTCGGCCACAACCTCCCGCTGGATCTCGGCGAGAGAGAACCGCGACAGAGGCAGTCCGAGCCGGTGCGGGAGTTCGCAAGCGAGCGCCTTAACCTCGACGACGACGCTGGGGGGAAAAGCGGGCCGGCGCCCCGCCCCGTAACTCTTCCTCGAGTCCGGGGAAACCGAGTTCGTAGAAACGCTTCCGCCACTTGCTCACGATCTGGCGCGGCGTGTCCAAACGCGACCCGATGACGTCGTTCTGCAGACCCTCGGCTGCCATGAGCACGATCTTCGCACGGATGACATCCCGATACGGTGACGTATATCTCCGCGCCCTGCTCTCCAGCTCGCGGCGTTGCTCTGTGGATAACCTGATTGCGTATGGGCTTCTCCTCGGCATACGACCGACCACCTCCGCCGCCGAGGAGGATACCAAAAGTCAGCCGCAATCGCACGCTCAGAATACGTCACTGTACTTATGAAATGGAGTACTTAGTGAGCATTCGCTTGGCTCTGTCCACCAGGTAGCAAAGGAATCAGCAGCGCTCCTGAGCGTCGCGCCGCCAGCCGAACCTCCTCCGACCGCGTCCAGCGAGTTCGCGCAATGAAGCAGGGAATCCCTACCGCTCTACGGCTCGGATGACCCCTGGCCGACGGGCGAACAGTAAAGCGCCGAGCGTACTGAAGGTCAGAAAGATCGCCTGACTCGCGATCCCTGGGTATCTCGACTCGGCTGCGGCCGAGAGCCGCCGAGGACTAGACTTTCGCACGCGGCGTAGACCGGCGTCGTCAGTGGCGCCCAGCGCCGAGCATGAGGAGGCCGCCGGTGCGCGGATCCCCGAAGCCCGAGTTCCAAGTCCAAGTCGCTGCGGCGAGCAGGATGACTAGCGCGATCCCAGTCTTGTTGACCGTGCCTTCGATCGTCATCGCATCCTCGCGGCCCAGCGAGCGAGCGCCACCGAAGGGTTCAGCGCTGAGGGCGGGATTTCCGGATTCGAGCATCGGTGGTGTCTCCCAGTGGATTGAGGTTGCCGACGATAGAACGAACCCCCTTTTCGTATATGCTCCCTGAAGCGATGGACTATGCCGCCGACCTGCAGACCGACCGGCCTGGAAGTCTGCTTCCGCCGCTGGCGCTCTCGATCCTCGCTCACGTGCTCCTAGCGCTTCTGTTCGTGGCCAGATCGTTACACGCTCCGGAGCCCGCCTCGGCGCCGTTTCAGGTCGAGATTCTGCAGCCGCAGAGCGCTCCTCGCACAGCATCGAAATCGCAAAGCCCACAGGCTCAACCGGCTGCGCCGGCGGCTGAGCCGAAGGTCGCGCCGCCCAAGACTCAGATCGTGAGCCCGCCGGACAGCCCCGCAGAGACCCCCGATAAGGCGCGGCTTCTCAGCGATCGCGACAGCCGCGCCATCGAAGAGATGATCAAGCGCGGCGAGCCTGCCCCTCCCGCGAAGCCCCCGCAGGAAACGGCCAAGCCCGACAACGCCAAGCAAGCCGCCACCGACCAACCGGCGACGAAAGCCCGAGGGGATGCCCGGGGAACAGAACGTGGCGCGGCGCTCGCCAAGTCTGCCGCGCAAGCGCGATCGCCGACGACACAGACGGCTCCGCCTGTCGGACTGAGCGACCTCTTCGTCCGCCCCTCGGAGCTAGCGCGCGATCCGGCCTTGGCGCAAAGGGGACTCGGGCGACAGCGACAAGACCGCGGAAGGCGGCAAGCGCAACCTCGCGTCGCTCCCCCGTCCCGATCTCTGGGCGGATCCCGGCCCGCGCGGCTCCGCCGACTACCTTCCCGACGTCCGTCAGGGCAACATCACGCTGCTCAATACCAAGGCGGATCGCTTCGCGCCGTTCGTGCGCCGCGTCGGCATGCGTGTGTTCCAGAGCTTCACCATGGAGTTCAAGCGAGAGATCTACGCGGGGACGGTGCCAGAAGGGAGAGAGAACGTCGAGATCGAAGCGGTGATGACCCGCGACGGCAAGCGCGTCGACGTCTTTCTGCGGCAGCACAACGGCAACCTCTCAGCCGACCGCACGCTACTCGGCACCCTGACCGATCAGATCTTCTTCGACGAGAATCCACCAGCCGAGGCTGTGGCCGAGGATGGTCGCATCCACTTCGTCTTCGCGCTCGACGCTCAGATCTTTTACCAGGGCGGCCGACGAGGAGATGGAAGGCAGCCGGGCGGGCAATGGGTATTTGGCGCGGGATTACTCTGAGATCACGGCTCGTGAGGTCAACAGCGGCTTCCAGGCCGCGACTCGCCCCGACTAGCTTCGACTCCCCTCAAGAAGCACGGTCGGTTTTCGCCGTTTTCGCGCGAGAACAGCCGCCGCGTTTTGGGGCTATTTGGACTGAGTCCACGGACAGAAGACGGACACGGGCCGGCGGATCAGGCTCGCTCAAGAATAAGGCCGCATCGTCTGCATCTGTAGACCTTGCGGTTCATCAACAAGAGCCATCGAATCAAACCACCGATCAGAGAGCCGACGCCCGTTGCGAGCGAGAAGAGGTAGGCGATACCTGTTCCGAGAGCCGCACCACCTCGCTGCGCTTCGCTTGCCGCACTCGTCATAGGGGCGGCGCCATTGATCTCTCCCGCGCACTCTTCACGAACGCGATCGGGCGCGCGAGCCGAAGACTCGCGCGCCCGTGCACTCGACCGCCGTCGTCGCGCCGACCGTCACTACGGATTGCAGGTGGCAGGGTCCGTCGAGAGGTCGGGGTGCAGGCAGAGCGGTCCGAGCTGCGTCGTCGCGTCCGGCACGCTGATCATCGCGACCGGACCCGCGTGGTGCTCGCCGTTGAACGGAGTGAAACGGGTGAAGCCGCAGTCCGTCGCCGCGTCGGGCGAGTCGAACCAGAACCCGACGTGAAACGTGTTCGTCGGCGTCAGGCCGACCGCTGCATCGAAGCCGAAGATCTGGTTCAGCAGGATCGTCTTGATGGTCGTGTTGTCCTTGTGGTTCTTCCCGACCTCGAGATCCGACTGGTACCAGGCGAGGCCGAAGTTGGCGAACGAGTGGACCGAGGAGCCGTCGGACTCGAGCGGGCTGCGCTCGACCGTGAAAAGGTCGAAGCCGAGACCTTCCTTGATGTTCTTGAGCTTGATCGTGAGCTGATCGTTCAGCTTGCCCTGCTTCACCGTGACGATCGCCTGGGGCGGCGCGACGGATCGTCGGGAAACTCCGCGAGACAGCGAAAGACGGCGGGGTTCGGGAAGAGCTCGAACTGCGTCTGTTCCGCCTGTGCCGCCAGCGAACGCTGCGGTACGACCAGCAGGGCGGCGAGCGCCGCTCCGCGAATCCATGTGCGAGTATCGACGAACGCGAACATGCCTGCCTCCTTGCCGCGGTGGCCGTCGGCCGTCGAAACGGGCTTAGAGCGGCCGTGTCTGCGTCCGATATCAACCGGTTAGGTAGCTTTCAGGCCCTTGTGGCCGCTATCCGCATCCCTTCCCCTCATGCAGGGCTCTTCGCGATCTTGTCCATACCGAGCCGGGGACGAAGGGTCGAGAGCCGCGTCCCCCTTCCCCGTTCGCCTCGATCGCCGAATTCGAAGCCGACGGCATCCGGTTTTGCAGCCGGAAGTGCTGCCTACTAGGTCGGGCTTGGGGGACTCGGCCAGCCATCGCGCGCGATCGACTTCAGGGCCCGCTTGCCGAGACTCCCGTAGACCCATGCCGCGCGCTTTGCTTGCCCCGGTTCTGCCCCGTTTCGCGAGCGGAGAACTACAACTACCTGCAATCGGCGCGACGCAGGGCCCATGGAATCCACTACGGGTCGTTACAGCTCGTTGCATGCCGCTGGCGACGGACGGCTCTTTAAATCCCCTCGGGGGTAACTCCCGGGGAGGGTTCGATTCCCTCCCCCGGCAGTGATTTCAGTAAGCTATCAAGTATCACGGTCCCTGCGCACGACGTCGATCGCGACAATCTGCGCCGCTTTTCGACGCGGCGGCGTCCGGGTTGACGCCCGGTACCGAAGCCCGTGACAATCCCCCCATGGGCGCGGCCGAGCTCGTAGTCCTGTTGGTGATCGGCGCAGCATGCTACGTCGCGCTGACGCCACTGCGCCGCGCGCTCGAACGGCGAATGTTACGGCGGCGGGGGCGCAGGGCCGGACGGGTCATTCCACTCATCCGCAACAGCGACGGCGTCTACACGCCGTCTACGAGGAGAACTGGTGGCGACGAACGGTGACGCGCGTTTCGACCCGCGCGCGCAGGCGCGCGCGGCGAGTAGCCTGGTCTCGATCGCGATCGTGGTCCTCGCGCTCGGCGCAGTGTACAGCTCCTTTGCCGTGATCAAGCCCGGCAACGTCGGCGTCGTCTTCAACCGCTGGTCGGGAAGCCTGCGCGCCGCCGGTCAGGGCATCGTCTGGCGGATCCCGTGGATCACCCAGGTGCAGTCCTATCCGATCGCGCTCCGCACCTACTCGATGGTCGCGCGCTCACAGGAGGGCTCGGCGCAAGGCGATGACTCGATCGACCTGCCGACCCGCGAGGGGCAGCACATCCGCCAGGACATCTCGGTCACCTACAACACCAGCCAGGACAAGGCGGCGAACGTGTTCCGCTCCTTCCGCGGCGCCGACATCGAGGACATCGAGCGCACCTTCATCCGGCGCACCATCATCACCGTCTCGCAGAACGTCGCCGGACAGATGGCGCTCACCGATCTCATCGCCAACCAGCGCACGGCGCTGCAAGACTCGATCCAGGAGCAGCTCGGGACGCAGATGGGGAAGATGGGCTTCGTCGTCGACAAGGTGAACCTCGGCGCGAGCCACCTGCCGCAGGCGATCGAGGCGCAGATGCAGCAGAAGATGGCCGCGCAGCAGCAGGCGCAGCAGGCGGAGTACGAGCTGCAGCGCCAGCAGACGCTCGCCAAGGCGAAGGTCGCCGAGGCCGAAGGCGATGCGCAGGCGACGCTCGTCAAGGCCAAGGCGCAGGCCGAGGCGAACCGCCTCCTCCAGGAGACGTTGAACCCGTTGCTCGTCCAGTCGAAGGCGATCGACCGCTGGAACGGCATTCTGCCGCAGTTCTCGGGAAGCGGCACGGTTCCGTTCGTGAACCTCACCCCCGAGCTGACGCACGATCACGGACAGTGACTTGGCGGCGTGCTTCGGCGTGTAAGAGCGCGGTTCAGGGCAAGGTACCGAAACGTGCTCGAGCCTCCGCCCGCGGGCACGAAGCGGAAGAAGTCGCTTTGCGAGTGACCTGCGCGGGGCCGGGGGCTTCCGCCCTATGTCGCAGCGCGTCCACCCGTCTGCCCGACGACAGTGCCCGGCCGCCGTTTGGTTAGAAGCCAAGAGCCATCCGGCAGCGCTTCGATCGACATGCTGCGCCCTCTTGCCACCGCCTCGAACTTGAGCGAAAGCCGCGCCGGCGGATGGGAGATGATCAGTTTCGCCCCTTCGTGGTCCTTCGCCCGAGCGTCGGGCGCATCGATGGCGGCCAGCAGTTCATCGAGGAAGGACGGCGCCAAACCCTCGACCCCCGCGAAGTCGACGACCAGCGGCTCTTTGCCCGCTCCCGCGAGCGCCTGTTGCACGACATCCCAGAGCTGGCGAGCCGACTCGCGGCTCACGAGGATTTTGTCCTTGAGGACGTCGTGGACCCGCACTTCCACGGTGCTCATGCGGGGATCGCCATGTGGGCCAGAGTGCCCGGGAACAGACGAGTGCGACGCGCCAGGCTCTCGACGCTTTCCTGTATCTCCAGCGAGCCCATGCCCGAATGGAGCAGCAGGGAATGATCGGGCTTTCTCAGATCCTCGCTGACTCCGTACAGGCCGATCCCGCGATGGGGATCACCCGTCCCGCTCACCCGTTCGCGCACGGCAAGCTCGAGCGCATCCCAGTCGTAGCTCACACGTTCTTTGAGCGCAGGGTTCTTGCAAAGGCTTTCTCTCACACCGATGCCGCCATCCGCCACCACACAGCTGAAGCGCCTACCGCGTTTGAACTCGACGAACTGGATGCAGCCGAACGCACCCACCGACGACCCGCTATGCTCGGCTGCGTTCATCGCGAGTTCGCTCCAGAGCTCCGTCACGGCGGGCGCAAGGCCCGCGGGCGTCCGGTGGCCCGCCTGGAGCTTTTCGAAGGCCTGGTTCGTCAGCTCGGTAACCTCGGCGATCGTGCGGAAGGGAGTCACCGGCAGCACCACATTGGAGCCGGGGCTTCCTCCGATCCCTCGGTCGTCGACCTCCACCCCCAGATCCTTCAGGACCTGAAAGACGCCCACCGATTTGAGGTAGACGCAGGCACTCATGTTGCTCGGGACCAGCAGGCGGCAGGGCGTTTGATGCGTCCTGCAAAGCGCCAGATAGGTCACGATCCACAGCGCGGCTGCCGGACGAATGAATGCGCACTCGCGCAGGTCGATCTCCACGCGCCCGGCGGCAAAGTTGGGCCGCCGAGGATCCGACGTATCGAAGCGCGCGGGCAGCTCACCCGCATTTCGAAACGTCTTCTTCTTTGGACGAACGGAGAGTGTCCTGCCCGCCATCTCACGGCGAATATAGGGCAAGCTCCGGCCGAGCGACAGATGGTTGGAAAAGAAGCAACTTCGCGATTCGCCAACCGGCGACTACGGGGCGTTGACGATCCGCTAGATGCGACGTGCGCTCCGTGCCGCGGCCGGGTTCACGTAGAGCATTTCGAACTTGCTGATCTTCTTCGAGCGCCGGCTCGCGCCGATCAGCTCGCGGAGCTCGGCGAGAATCGCCCTCTCGTAGTTTTCACTTTTCGGCAGGCTCTCCATGATGTCGAGGAGGGCTACCTCGAGCGACTCGATCGGCGTGCCCGATACGACCGTCAGCAGATACCGCCGTGGTGAGATTTCGGCGAGCCGAAGCCACGGGATCCGCCGCAGCGAGCGACTCGGAGCGACCAAAATGACGGCGGCGCCGGGAGCCACTCGGACGAGATCGACGAGCCTTCTCCCACCGTTCGAGCCGTCCGGAAATGCCTCGTCGGCGAGCTTGACGATCGCCTTGGCCCGGTCGGTGTGAAGCGCGGCAAGGCGCGCGAGCGTACGCTCCGGTAGCGTGATCGTCACGGGCCTACGCGGCTCGTCGAACTTGGGCGGTCGTCCACCGGCGACACGGCGTCTTGCCGACATTCACGTTCCTACGTAAAATCTGGCGCGGTACACTACTTTCGACGTAGAAACCCGATGACACGGCAAGGCGCCGCGGTAGATTCCATGGACGCCGCATCGACACACGAGCTCCCGGGCGCGCAGTCGAGGCGGCACATCCCCTGGCTGCTGGGCGGCGCGGTGGCGATCGGCATCGTGGTCCGTCTCTACGTCGCCGAGGCCTTGGACGGCAAGGCTTTCAACGATACGGCGATCGTCGGGCTGATGGCGATGCACGAGCTCGCCGGCCGCTTCTATGCCTTCTACTGGGGGCAATCGTACATGGGCTCGACCGAGTCGCTGTCGATCGCGCCCTTCTTCGCGCTCTTCGGCGTCAACGAGTTCTCCTTGTCGTTCGGGCTGCTCCCTTGGTCGGTGCTGTTCACCATCGCGGTCTATCTGCTCACGCGTTTGTACGGTGGCGATCGCCCGGCGGCCATCGCCGCGCTGCTGTCTGCCATCGCGCCCGCGTACCTTCTGTACCACGAGATGATGCCGCTCGGAGGTTATCCGGAGACGCTCGCGCTCGGCACCCTGCTTCTCTGGCTGACGCTCCGCCTCGTGTACCGCCCCTCGTCGGCGCGCGTCCAAGGCGCTCATCTCGTGGCGATCGGTGCGATCGCTGGGTTTGCTTTCTGGACCAACTGGCTGGTGCTGCCCTACTTCGCGGTGACGGGCTTCTACCTCGCCCTTTGGGATCGGCGGCTGCTCGGTCGCTTCTCATCGTGGCTTGCCCTCGCAGCCTTCTTCCTCGCGAGTCTGCCTTTCTGGACCTACAATCTGCAGAGCCGCTTCGCGACGTTTCATTTGCTGAGCCGCGAGGCAGCTCTGTCGGGGAGCAAGGGACGCGGCGCCGATCTCGGTTGGGTGCTGACGCGCGGAGTTCCGGCAGTGCTAGGCGTGCGCGATCTCGATGGCGCGTTCGTCGGGGGCATGGTCGGTTTCGGCTTGGCGGCGGTGGTCGCCGTCGCGACCATCGCCGCTCTGATCCGACTGCGTCCCTCGTGGCTGGCGTTGGCCTCGGGCCGCGTTCGAGAGGCCAATCCCATCGCGAGCCTCTTCCTGTTCGCCATCGTCACCGCGATCGTCTACGTCGAATGTCGCCCGACTACGCTGCGGCTCGAGCGCTACCTCGTGCCCTTCGCGACCGCCACGATCCCGCTTTCGGCGATGGCGATCGACTGGCTCTTCACACGCCGCCCCGTCGGCGGCGCGACCGCCCTCGCTCTCCTCCTCTTGCTGTACGCGCACGAAGCCTTGGATCTGCACCGACACTTCGTGAACGCACCCTCGCGCTTCTTCGCGGGGCGCGTCGAGGAGTTGAGCCGCTACCTCGTGCGGAGCCCGATCCGCTTCGCCTACGCCGAATACGGCGATGCGATGATCACCACGTTCCTCGCGCGCGATCGAGTCGTGGTCACCGACTACCAGAATCGCCGCTATCCGATCGACGAGGAGAAGATCGAGAACCCGGCTGTCATTCTCTACGACGGAGCCGGTAGCGGCGCGGAAGACACGCTGCGGAGTTTGGACACGGAATATGAGCGTGCACGGGTGGCAGGGTACCGGGTGTACTGGCCGATCCACTACGACGGCGTGGCGCGGGCGCCGCTGGGGCGCGAGGGCTGGAAGATCTCTACCACCACCGATGCCGAGGACGCGGACCTGACGCTCGACGGCGATCCGCTGACGCGATGGTCTGCGGCGGCCGACGAGTCGTCGCACCCGTCGCTGAGGCTCGATCTGGGCCGCGACGAGACCATCAGCGGGGTCTACCTCGGTCTGGGCGGACAGGCGAACACGGCCTTTCGCCGCTTGTTGGTGGAGACCTCGAGGGACGGTGAGAGCTGGGAGCTGGCGAAGGATGCGAGCTGGGACTTCCCGATCAGCTTCCGCCCCGACGGACAAGTGTCGGTGATGCCCGATGACGTGCAGATGGTGCTGTTTGCGCCGCGCCCGGCGCGGTGGCTGCGCCTGACGCTGCTCGCGACCTTCCCCGGGCAGATCTGGACGGTGGCCGAGCTCGACGTGTTCGGCCAGGCCTCCGCGGGTCCGATCTTCCAGCCGCCGGTGTTCGCCGACCCCACCTCCTTCGAGGTCGCCGAGCACCGGCTGCGGCGCGAGATCGATCGCCATCCCGAGACCAACGCCGCGCTGCTGGAGCTACGCGAGCTCTACCGCACCCACGGCCAGCCCGAGGGCGCGGCGGCCATCGATCGGGTCGAGACCGAGCGCTTCTCGCCCACGGTGGCTTTGGGCTGGCGCTTCGGAGCGACACTGGAGCTGGTCGGCTACGACCGCAAGAGCTCGGGGCCGCGCGAGCTCGAGATCACCTACTACTGGAAGGCCCGCAGCCGCATGGAGGCCGACTACGCCGCCTCCGTTCGCGTGCGAGGATCACGGGGGCATTTCCAAAACGACTACGTGCTCGGCCCCGCCGACCACCCCACCCGCACCTGGCAGCCCCAGGAGATCGTCAAGCAGACCGAGCATCTGACCATGCCCGAGGAGCTGCCCCCAGGCGCCTACGACGTCCACATCGGCGTCTGGGATCCCACCGACCACCAGCACCTCCTCGTCGGCCCCTGGTGGCATCACGCCAAAACCGCCCCACTCCTCGCAGTCGAGGCGGGTGCCGCAAGCCCGCACCTCGCAGGCGCCACCTCGGCGGAGGCGCCGAAGTCGCCGCGACTCTAGCAGCATGCCGCCCGCGCCCAGTCGACGGTCCTGAGGCAGTCAGCGCGGGATCTCCGCGATCCTCACCTTGGCGAAGCCTTCCTCGTAGGGCGAGAGCATTCGCAGATCGACCTTGACGCTCTCGAAGAGCCACTCGCCGCGCTCCCGCCGATAGCGGTCGTCGTAGCGAGCGGCCATCCACAAGCCGCGATTGCCGGCGGTGAACACTATCGGCTCCCACAGATACCAGCGGCCGGTGGCGCCGTCACCGTCGACGTGGAGGATCGAGTTGGTCACCTGATGGATGGCGAACGGAACGATCTTCGAGCATTGCAGGAAGAACGCGTGGATCGCGTCGCGGCCCTCGAAGCGGCCGAGCGTGCCGCCATCCCACACCGCGTCCGCGGTGAACAGCGGGGCGAGACGTTCGGCGTCGTAGCCGTCGTCGCAAAAGGTGGCGTAACGGTACTTCAGGTCACGCAGCGCCTCGAGGTCTTCGAGGCGCTGAACTCGGCTTTCGAGGTCCTGTTTGCTCATGGTGCTAGGCGTATGCCATTCCGACGACGCAGGGAAGAGCCGCTGCCGAACCGCTCAGCCTGCCGCGACGCCGAACACCGCCGCCGCCAATGCGACCCAACACCCGAGCACGATCGTCACGATGCCCAGCGCCGCCTCGAGCCCGCTGCCGGCCCAGCTCAGGTGCCGCGCCGAGAGCCGCAATGGCAGGCTGATCAGGATCGAGAAGAAAACCATACCGAGAATCGTTCCGGCGCCGAACAGAGCGAGATAGACGATCGCCCAGCCGAGTGAGTGAAGCGCCTGCAGCGAGAGCAACGTGAGCGCCGCGGTGCCGGCCATTCCGTGAACGCCGCCGACCAGCAGCGCGCGAGGCAACAGTCCTTCGACATGCTCATGGTCGTGATGCGCGGAGTCGTGTGCCACCTTCTCTTCGCCGGCGTGCGCATGAAAGTGAAGATGGCGTCTTCCGTCACCATGCCGATGCGCGTGCACGTGGATTCGCTTGCGACGCCAGCGTCGCAACACATCCGCGCCCAGTAGGATCAACATCACACCGACCACGGTCTCGAGCACCCGACCGGCGCTCGGCGGCAAGGCGGCGTCGAGCCCGAGCAAGACCGATCCGAAGACCAACAGCGCCGCGGTGTGGCCCATGCCCCATGCGGCGGCAACCCGCATCGTATTCGCCAACGACGACGACCGGGTCGCTAGCGAGGCGACGGCCGCCACGTGGTCGGCCTCGAGCGCGTGCCGCATGCCGAGCAGAAACCCGAAGAGCAGCAGAGCCGTCACGGCAGCCTCACGAAATCGGGCATGGGGCTCCGTCGGGGAGCGCTGCCACGCCTGCGCTGGCCGAGCCCGTCCTCACACATCGCGGAAAAAAACGGCGGCAGATCATCCACATTCTCGGGTCCTTCGATTGCAAGCTCCAAGCGGCCAGCCTCCCGGGATCCGCCTACCACAGTTGGTAGCTGCGGCGGCAGATGCCTGCCCCGAATTTTTGCGGTTGACACGCGCGATACCATGACGATACTGAAATTCACTTTCAACGATGATGGAATCGGGGCGATGAAGCCGAAGAGGCGAGCCGAGACCGACGATTCCGCGCGGCTCTCGCGCCCGCATCGGCGCGCTCTCTACGGCGTGTGCGCGCTGCTCTGGGTTTCCGGCGCCTGCTGGCTCTACCTCACCTATTTCGCCGGCGGCGTCGTTGACGCCGCTGCCCCGGCTCCGCCGCCGCCCCTGCTGCTCGAGCTTCATGGTGCGGCCGCCATGGCATTCCTTCTCGTCTTCGGCTCGCTGCTGCCCGCGCACCTGCCCAACGGCTGGCGCAAGAAGCGCCAGCGTCCGTCGGGGTTGGCGCTGGTCGGAATCAGCGCAATCCTCGTCGTCAGTGGCTGGGGCCTCTACTACTTCAGTCAGGAAGGATTGCGCTCGGCTACCAGCGTCGTTCACTCCGTTCTCGGAATTCTGCTTCCGTTCGTGATGGGCGTCCACGTGTGGCGCCGGCGGCTCGGCTCGGTTGAAGCACGGGACGACGATCCCTCCTATCCGGTCGCAGCCTCCTCCACCGGTCGTTGAACGCTCGACCGCGGCCAGGGAGCGGTCCGGGCATTCGGGTGCTGATGTACCACCCCCTGCCCTTTTGCCGTTGTCACGTCGTTTCCCTCCCTTGGGCGCGCCGCAGGGCCTCCTCGACCCAGTCGAGCCGGTCGTTGCCCCAGAACATTTCTCCGCCGACGAAGAACGTCGGGGCACCGAACACTCCGCGCTCCACCGCTTCATCCGTGGTGCGCCGCAGCGCGGTCTTGGTGTCCTCGTCGTCGATGGCTCGCAGCAGCCGCTCGGGATCGATGCCGGCGCCGTCGAGGAGACGCCGGAAGACCGCCTCTTCGCCGAGATCCTGAGGCTTTCCCCACACCGCATCGAAGACCGATCGATGGTAAGGCTCGAACGTCCCCAGTCTCTGGCAGGCCGTCGCTCCTCGCATCAAACGCAGGGTGTTGGAGCGGAACGAAAACGGATTCGCCGCGAAGGGCACGCCGTAGCGCTTCGCCCAGCGCTCGAGCTCTCGCCCCATGTAAGCGCCCTTGGCCGGAACCGTCATGGGAGAGCTGTTGCCCGTGGCCTTCAGCACGGCGCCGAGCAACATCGGGCGGTAGTTCAGGGCGGCGCCTGTTCGCCGCGCGAGGCTCGCGAGCTGTGTGTCGGCCAGGTAGCTGAAAGGGCTCCCGTAGTCGAAGAAGAATTCCAAGATTGGCGGCACGTCCGACCCTCCTTGCCGATTCGACCCTCGCTCGGCGGCTACGCTCCGGGCTGCGCCGCGGCTCGCTCGCCGTGCGCGAAGCGCTGCGCCATGGCCCCTCCCGTTCCCGGGCCGACCCCCGTCACGACCGCGACCGGACGACGATCAGACAACGCGGCCTCCCGAGCATCGACTCCGATGTGACTGGCTGGCGCCCCGACGACTCGGTATGTTTTTGATGACGATCGTCATGTTTGGAGCGGGATCATGATGCTCGTCACCAACCGAGTCAAGCGGGCCCGAAGCCCGGGGAGATCGCGATGCGGGTGTCCAAGGAGCAGACGGCGCGAAACCGCCGCCGAATCTTGAGCGCGGCGGCTCGTCTCTTTCGCGAGAACGGCATCGCGTCGTCCGGAATCGACGGCATTGCGCGGCGAGCGGGTCTCACCCACGGGGCGTTCTACAGCCAGTTTGGCTCCAAGGAGCGCGTGACGGCCGAGGCGATCGATTTGGGGCTCGAGAGATCGCGGAAATGGCTCGAAGCGACGGCGCGGGGCAAGAGGAAGCGACAAGCGTTTGCGAACGTCGTCGACGCGTATCTGGCGCGCGCGCACCGAGACTCTCCCGGCGACGGTTGCGTGATCGCCGCCCTCGGCGCCGACGTTGCCCGCCAGCCCAAGCCCGTCTGCGACGCGTTCACCCGGGGCCTAAAGCAGTCGCTCGCGCTCCTCGCGAAGCTCGCACCGCGGCGCGGCGGAGCGCGCCGCGACGATGAGGCGATCGTCGCCCTCTCCTCCATGGCCGGCGCGCTGATTCTCGCGCGTACCGTCGGCGAGGAGACGTTCTCGCGACGAATTCTCGGTACAATGGCGAGACGCTTGAAGAGCGGGCCTAAGCGACGCGCCGCAGCATGACGACGGGGATCTTCCGCTCGGTCTTCTTCTGGTACGCGACGTAGGGCGGATAGATCTTCACCATCAAGTCCCAGAGCTTCGCCCGCTCCGGTCCCTCGACCGTCGAGGCAATCGCACGGAACCGCTCCGTCCCCACTTGGACTTCGGTGTCGGGCTTCGCGGCCAAATTTCGGTACCACCCGGGATGCTCCGGCGCCCCTCCCTTCGAGGCGATCACCACGACGCCGCCTTCGGTGTTGCCGTAGATGAGGGGCACGAGCTGCTTCGTGCCGGATCGGCGACCTATCGTCGTCAGCAGGAGCGTCGGCAGCGGGCCGGGTCCACCGACGACCGACGAATCCCACATGTGGCCATCCTTGCCGCCGCTTTGCAGGTATTGTCGTACGTGGTTCTGGATCCAATCGGGCATGCTCGCGGGAACGTTTGCTTCCGCCATGATCTCCTCCAGTCCTTCTGCGCCGGTCGGCGGCTTCGGATCGGACGTTGCAGGCCTGTCAGCATCTCGTATAGTGCTCACTCGCTTCGCTCAAGCAAGAGGACGATCCGCTCGTGAGCATGACGAGAGAAAGAGCGCCGAGGCCCTCCTTCGAGCGCATGAACGCGACACTGCTCGCGTGCCCGAAGTGCCGGGTGGCGGTTCCGGTGCGTAAGCGCCTTCTGCTCGTTTTGCCGAACGGCGACAAGTACGAATACGTGTGCCCGCAATGCGGTTCGACTTGCGGCGACACGATCGAGCCGCCGCCGCGCCACCCGTGAGCCGCGACCCGGTCAAGCGCCGATCGTCTCGGCGAGGAGCCGCAACGCTCGCTCCGCGAAGACGACCATGTTCTCGACTCGATCCGCGCGGCCCGTCTCGATCGTCAGGGCGCGCTCGGCGGCGCCGCTGACCGCAACACAGGCGTGACCCGGGGGGTCGCCGTAGCGATTCCCGCTCGGGCCCGATGCGCCGCTCTCCGCGAGACTCCAGCTGGTCTGGAGGCCCTCGCGGACTGCGCGCGCAGCGAGAAGGACATACGCCTCGGTCGAGGCGCGGAGGCCCTTCACGGCCTCGTCCGGGATCCCGAGAAGCTTGCGCCGTGACTCGACCGTGTAGACGACCGCGCCGCCCACGAAGAAGGCCGAGGCGCCGGGTTGGGCCACCAGCGCCGCCGAGATGAGACCGCCGGCCGACGACTCGGCGATCGCGACCGTTTCTCCTCGGTCCCTGAGTCGCGCAGCGATTCTCTCGGCGAGTGGTAGAAGCTTCTCGATGCCCTTGCTCCGCTAGCTCGCTCGCTTAGCGCGCACAGGCGCTCGGGCGCAAGTCGCCGAGCTTCAGAAGCCGAGCTTCGCGTTGCCGATCCGCGAGCGTGCGATATGTAGTGCGCGTGTCTTTCGACTCTTTCGTCATACTGCTGGCGGCCTTTGTCGCCGGGATGATCAACGCCGTCGCGGGCGGCGGGACACTGGTCTCCTTCCCGGCACTACTCTGGATCGGCCGCGACCCGATCGTCGCGAACGTCACCAGCACGATCGGCCTCTGGCCCGCTTCGCTCGGCGCGGCGCTCGGCTTCCGGCGCGAACTGGCGAAGAGCCGGCGCGGGATTCGAATGCTGCTCTTTCCCTCGTTCGCCGGCGGCGCCGTCGGCGCGGCGGCCTTGCTGCGCACGCCGTCGCACGTCTTCGGGGCTATCGTTCCCTATCTGATCCTGTTTGCGACGGCTCTCTTCGCCCTAGGAGATCGTGCCGGACGGCGGTCGCCAACGTCGGCCGCCCACGACCCCCTCAACGCCACCCCTTGGGCCGTCGCAGTCGGCTTTCAATTTCTCGTCGCCGTGTACGGCGGCTACTTCGGCGCGGGCATCGGCATCCTGATGCTCGCGGCTTTGTCGCTGCTCGGCTTGACGGACATCCACGAGATGAACGGCGTCAAGAACGCCCTGGCGCTGCTCATCAATGGCGTGGCGGCGGTCTATTTCGGCTTCTCGGGACGCGTCATCTGGTCGGATGCACTGGTGATGGCCATCGGCGCGAGCGCGGGAGGCTACGGAGGCGCAGGCTTGGCACGCGCGCTCGGGCGCACGTTCGTACGCCGAGCGGTGGTGGTGATCGGCGTCGCCATGGCTGCGTCGCTGCTCTGGCGCTGAACGGCGGCGCGCCTAGCGCGACGTTCAACTCTCCTCTCGCCGAGCGAACTCCGCTTTTGCCGCGGCCATCAGCTCTCCGTCGGCGAGCAAGTCATACGCCGTCATGGCCAGCGCCTTGGCGACACGGATCATCGCTTCGTAGCCGCGACTCGAATCGGCGTGCGCCACGAAAGCGTCTTCGTGGCACGACCCCTCGCCGCGACGCGCGATGGCGAACGTCGGATGAATCGCCGGCAGCGCGTGACTGATGTCGCCCATGTCGGTGCTGCCGGTGGGCAGATCCTGCGGCGCCTCCGGCGAATGAGTTCCGAGCGACTCGGTGTGCGCGGCATAGCGACGGGCGATCGAAAAGTTGTTGATGAGGTTCTTGTAGCCGCCTTCGATCTTCACGTCCGCCTTGGTTCCCGTGGCCATCCCCGCCGCCTCTGCGCAGCGGATCACACGCTGCGCCATTTCCTCCGCGTGGGAGCTCGTCCTCGCGCGCGCGAGGAACAGACACTCGGTCCGCTCCGGGATGATGTTCACGGCCTGCCCGCCGTCGGTGATGATCCCGTGAATGCGCGAGCCGTCGCGGAAGTGCAGGCGCGCCATGTCGACGGCGTGAAAGGTCTGCAAGACGGCGGCGAGCGCGCTCGATCCGTCCCAGGGCGCCAGCGCTGCGTGCGATGCGCGCCCCGTGAACGTGATGCGGAGATGGCGCGTCGCCAGCGCGGGCATCGTCGACCACTCCATGTCCATCGGGTGCGCCATCAGAGCGGCGTCGACGCCCTCCAGCGCTCCTCGCTCGAGCAAGAGGATCTTCCCACCGCCGCCTTCCTCGGCCGGTGTCCCCAAGAAGACGATGCGACCGGGTAGTTGATCCGCGACCGAGAAGAGCCCCGCGATCGCGCCGAGCGCGGCTCCCGAGATCAGGTTGTGGCCGCAAGAGTGGCCGTTCGGAAGCGCATCATACTCCGCGAAGATGGCCACGGTCGGTCCCGTACTGCTGCCGAACTCCGCTCGGAAAGCGGTCTCGAGCCCGGCCACGCCGACTTCGGTTCGAAGCCCGAGGGCGGAGGTGGCTCGACTCAATTGCTCGACCGCGAAGCGCTCTTCGAACTTGAGCTCCGGGCGCGAATGGATCGCACGGCTGACCGTGACCGCGGTCTCGCGGAAATTTTCGATCGCGCCGCAGATGGCTTCGTGTGCTTCCATCACGGGTCCTGGCTCTCGTCGCGGTAGGCGAAGACGCTATCCGCAGGCGGTCACAAACGCAAAGGGCCACGAGGTGATGCAGCAGGAAGTTGCGGAGCGCAGGAATGCCGCGTTGCACACTGCAACGCCGGCGCCCACGGCAGCACCTCGATCGACAACCAAAGCGACGCGAGGCCGTCCGCGACCTGCTCCGGCGTGCCGATCAGCTGGTGGGCGCCCATGCCAACGGTGCCTTTTGTCGCCCTGGCCCTTGACGAAGTCGTCGCTGAGCGAATGGCTCCCGAGCCCGTACTCGCGCAGATAGTTCTCGACGGCGCCGCGATCGGCCGCGTCGATCATCCGCTAGCGCTCGGCCCGCGCCTCGCTCTCCGACGCACCGCAGATGACGAACCCGATCCTGTGGAAGCGCCTAGCCGCTGCTCTGGCCTTGCCAGATGGCCAGCAAAGGAATTTCCCGGGGCTGTCCCTCCGCATCGAACAAGTAGACCGAGTTGATCCCTTCGTTCGCATCCTGCGGGGGCCAGACGACCCCCCGTAGGAAGAACAGCACACTACCCCTCGTCGATACCTCCGATGGATGCGACGCGCCGGCGAGCTTAATCGCGAGGAGAGTCGAGAAACGGTTCAGCAAATCCCGTAGCGGTGGAGCCGACACGTAATCGTATCGACTGACCACCGGACATCTAGGGCTCTCGAAGAGCACCTTCATTCGCGCGGCACGCTCCCCGACGTCCAGCAGGCGCAACCGCGATCCGTGATCACCGTGAATGATCACCATCGTCGAATCGTAAACTCCCGCTGCTCGCAAATCACCCAAGAACTCTCGCAGCTGGCCCGTCAGAAACTCCACCTGCTCCATGTAGTCCCGGTACCAATGCCTGTATTCCGCCTCCTGGTAGAAGTCGAGATTGGCGTCGTGGAACCACTCGTCGATGCCTCGCACGGTTCCATCCTTTCGGTACACGTACGGATAGTGCGGGAGCATTAAATGCGCGAAGAACAGCGTGTTTCCTCGCGCCGTCTTTATGTCGGAGGCGAGAGCGGACGGCCACACCCCGCGTATTGCCAGCGGACCCATACGGTATAGAGACGGTTGAAGGCGAACCGGAAGGAGCGCTTGACATGCACTCCACCACAACTCGTCGGTCTGCAAATAGATCGTCACGATTTGATACAGTCGCTGAGTCCATTCCATCTGAATCAAGTGCATCGCTGCCAAACCTTCGGCTTTGTAGGTGCGAGCCACGACCGAGCTGCCATCCGATTTCGCGAAGCCCAGATAGTCGGACTGGTAGACGCGGACGGCGTACCCTCGTTTCCGATAGGTCTCGAACAAACGATTCTCCTTGAGACCGCTTCGTTGCTCGTCCTGACCGAAATACTGTCCCGTCGACTTCAACAGCTGGTTGTTCACGATGCTGGGTATGGAATCCGAAGTACTCCTATAGTTACTGAATGCAGAGGGATAGACGGTGAAGTTGTTGTTCAGAAGAACTTCCTCGAGGTCACGTTTCGCCTGAAGGCTCCCCTCGATGTCACTCGGAAACCCCTCAAGGCCGATGAGCTCGTCGAAGACGATATACACAACATGCTGGACATCTCTCGCGCCGTTCGTTGCTTCCGCACCTTCGATGAAAGCCCGGGCGGGCCCAGCAAGAGCTGTCACAGTATCCGCGAAGAGCACTCCTGCCAGGTAGACCAGCAGTACCGCGAAGAATTTGCTGCCCATCGCGGCCATCATGGCACCGCTCGCAGCCGCGACACCGAGGACGATCCAGAGCCCCCTCACGTGAGGGAAGAACTCAACATGAACCGCACTCGAGGATTGAAGGACTATGATCACCAGAACCATCGTATAGAAGACGATGGGTCTGGTCGCGATGGAGGCCCCGGCCACGGCGGCGGCGAAGACCGCGAGCCCGAGCACGAAGACCTCCGGATGCAGGACACCGTACCGGTGGTCGATCAACAGACGACACAGTGGCACGGCGATGAGGACGCACAGAATGAAAATCCGTCCCGATAAGCTGTCACTGTCGCCTAGGCGCATCGATTCGCCTCCGGAAGAGGTAGATCGTGCGGCCGCTCGCGGGGATGGGCACAGATTCCTCCATCACGAAATGCTCCTGGAACGCACGTAGGACAAGATCGTCCTCGTAGTCAAAGAAGGTGTCCTTGCGACTTCGCAACAGACCCTGCACCATCGCGTCCTGTTTGGGGACGTATTCCATGACCAACTGCTCGCCCAAATCAGCCAGAAACGCGGCGATGCGGGGAAATGGCACATTCCCCGAGATCCGCAGGTGATGGATCACGGCCAACGCCAGAAGCAGGTCCGCGCGATGGCGCTCCAGAAGGCTCAGCCGTTCGCGGAGATGAAACCCGAGTGGCGGCGTCGGGTTGGTCAGGTCCATCAGCAAGGGAAGCATGTGCGGGTCGCCTGCCGCCTTGGATATTTCGTAGTTGGATTGTACGCACAGCGGGTCGATGTCGAAGCAGACACAAGCAGCACCGCGACGCGTGGCCAGCCGGCCATATTCTCCCGTGTTTCCACCTAGGTCGTACACGAGTCTCGGGCGAAGCCGATCGATCATCCGGCTCACGATCTCTTTCTTGCCTGCTTCCGATTCCCTGCCGTAGTGGGCTGTGTGGCGGTAGTAGCCGGACCATTCGGTGGCCTTGCGCGACACTCGAATCCCCTCAATGGTAGAGCGCAACGACTCTACGAGCGCTGATTTCCGATCGACGCCCGGGACGATCTGCTTCGGCTTCTCCAGCCATGGACCGGCGAACTGTGAGTACCTGCGCTCGCTCTTGGCATGCAGGTGTATGTGAACCAGCAGACCGAAGCGAAAGTAGGAGCGCCGAGGAAGCAGGGCGGACGCACAATCGAGTGGAACGCCATCTAGGGAGGGCTTACAACAATGGTGGAAAATCGGCCCCAGATAGCTCATCAGTGCCAATGGGGCCAGGAAGTGCCTGCAGAACTGATTGTAGGCTGGCCACGGCCCGCCATCATTCGGCTCGAATGAGAGTGTGTCGATGAAGATGGGTTGCGAACCACGAAACTGCACATTGAAGGCAGAGGCGTCCTTCAAGCTCATCCCGTGCTCGAGAGCATGGTGCTCCAGCCGAAGAGTGAGTAGCGCAGCATCGCGTAACTGACCGAAGCACCATTCGTAGGGGTAGGAAATGATCGGAATTTGCTCTGGGATTAAGACTGTCGCGACTTCGCGAGGTCGTCGGACCGCGGCATCCCTCTCCTCGTGAGCGACCAAGAGAGATTCTCTCACGAGGCGACGGTAGAGGCCGGAGCTCATGAGACGGCGGTAGTCGGCTTCGCCGCGTACCGTTACAGCCCGCTTCACAACGCCTCCATCCACGAAGACGTAGCCGGCCGGGTCACGAAACGATGAGGGAGAGATCTCTCGTGGCATTGTCGCCGCGATTCGCCGATCCCCAACGGTACGAATGGTCAACGTCGTCGACCGGGTCCGTCAGAGGTTCCCGCGCCGACCCTCGAATCCGCAGCTCGCGCTAACGGAAGTACGTGGCGTCGCCGATTCGTCCGAGATCGGAGGCCATGGAAATTGCCACTTTGCCCCCCGTGACGACGATGCTCGCACGGATTGGCATGTTTCGATCAGCGACCGTGGCGATCATCGCTGACGTCTCTCTTCGAGAAAAACTTGCGAATCTTGTTCCAGTAAAGCCGTATCGCCGCAGCGGCGGCGAGCACTCCCCCAACCGCCATCTGCCACACGATACTGCCGCTCACAGGGTCCAGATAGGCCATTGCCGAAGTAGGAAGCATCGTAGCGCCCAAGACCATAAGCAAGAACTCGTGTCGTCTCATTGTGGCATCCTCTCGCTCCGCTCCCACATTTGTTAAGACCACGGACGCGCTCGTGATCTTCACGATCCTGACTCAGGATTTTCACGATCCTGCGCTGTGTCAATCCCCAAAATTGCGGGGCGCGAAGCCGCCAAGCCGCCGCGGCCGTTCAACCGGGAGTAGCGGAGAATAAAAAAGGCTCGATCTCTAGGCCCGATTTCTTGCCGAGCACGTCGGCGCATGACTCCGCACGGCGCTTCGACGGTCGGCAATCGTCCTTTTGCTGAGCCCGCAAATCCGTTTCGGAAGCGAGCTGGAAGCGAAAGTCCGGGCGTGGACTCGTCCAGTGCGCACGCGTGGCCACCTAGCCCGCGAGAGCACGCTCGAGCGAAATGCACATGGCCGTATGCAACATTTTGAAGAATTCCTGGTTTAGGACCTTGTCAGAAGCAGAGTCCGGGGATAATTGATGAGCGATACGCGGGGCGGCCTTGGCCACAGCTGTGCCGTCGTGGAGTAGCCAAGGCGACCTCATCGTTCGCATCATCCAAGGGCGACCGATGGTTTTCACAATTCAGAAACTGGTCCTTCCCGCCCTCTGCTTTGCTCTCGCGTTCCATCTCAACGGGGCATACGACCTTCGCCGCGGTTCGATCTTCGCCCCCGAGACAAGTATCGCTCGCGCCTTCGCACTCACCGCGCTCATCCTCTTCCCGCTCTACCTGGCGATCCCGTCGCTGCGGCCATCCGATACGCAGCTCCTCACGGTCTTCGTTCTCCTGCTCGCTGCATCCCACCTCTACTTCTCGCAGCGATGGCGTGTTCGTTCGATTCTCTCAGCTACGCGAACGTCTCCCAGTCGGAACGTCCTGGTCTTCGGAACGAGCGCGGTGGCGCAGGCGGCGGCGCGTGAGCTCGAGCGTAGCGGCTACACGGCGATCCGCTTTACCGAAAGCGATAGAGACGAAAATCCAGGACGGTCGCTGCGTACGATCTCGAGAGCCTCCGCGGTAATCGCAGAGAAGAAACCCGTACGGATCGTCGTCTGCCTTCGCTCGCCTCTCGAGGAGCTACCCTTATGCGAGCTCTTCGAGCAACAGATCGGGGGCATCCCGGTCGAGACAGGGCACGAGGTGTATGAGCGGCTGACTGGCAAGATCTTCCTCGATGAGAGAACACCGTTGCATCTTCTGGTGTCACACGCAGGTCTCAGCAATCGCGTATACGGTACGACAAAGCGCTTCCTGAGCGCCGTCGTGGCCGCCATGGCGCTGGTGGTGGCTTTACCGGTGATGGCCCTGATCGCTCTGTCAATTTACCTGATGGAAGGATGTCCCGTGCTGTTCGTTCAAGAGCGCGTTGGGCTGCACGGTCGGCCGTTTCGGCTCCTGAAGTTCCGTTCGATGCGCGTCGAAAAAGGCACATCGTCGGAATGGGAGCGCGACAATGAAGAACGCATCACTCCATTCGGCCGATGGCTCCGAAGGCTCCACCTCGACGAGCTGCCCCAGCTCTGGAACATCCTGCGCGGGGACATGGACCTCGTCGGTCCCCGCCCTCACCCGGTCTCCAACCACGAACTATTCGCTCGCTCGATCCCGTACTACTCGCTCCGTTCCCTCGTCCGGCCCGGCCTGACCGGGTGGGCACAGGTCCGACAAGGCTACGCGCAAGACCTTCCGAGCGAGATCGAGAAGATGCGCTACGACCTCTGTGCGATCGCCAGACCGTCACTCCTGCGCGACCTTTGGGTGCTTCTCGCGACCGCCAAGACTGTTCTAGTCGGCCATCCTGCGCTTAAGCGTGAGGCGGTTCCGACAGCCGAGAAGCCGGATCGTGATGACGCCGTTGCATTTCCTTTCGGTGAACTACCTGTCTTCTCCCTCCGAGCCCTGGCCAAAGGACCAAAGCCAGCGTTGACGTCCCGCCCCAACGAGTCGATGGTTGGCGTCTACTCGGAAAATCCTGCCATGGCTTCGGTCCGTCGGCAGGGATTCGCCCGACTGCTCGCTGCAGTCGTAGTTCTCTCCATAGCCGCGGAGACTCTTCGACCGATCGCCCAAACCTGGATCAACACGCAGCCGAATCCCACCCTGCCAGCAACGGTGATGGCGACGGCGCCTACCGAACCGACGCCGCCGGCCGCCGCGGCGGCCACACCGGCATCCGATCTTCCGTCGCTAGATGCCGCAGCGGCTCGGGCAAGGGCTGCCGTACGGCGGTACGAAATTTCTAGCGCGAAGGTTCTTAAACCCGTACGTGCCAAGCGCATCGGCGCCGAGAGTTTCGTCGACGGCCCTAAGCGGCCCCGTTACCATGCCGAGGTGGATGTCGAGATACCCGGCGGCTTGGGCAAGCCGATCCGGCGCAGCTACTTCGTAACCCTTCAGTACGTTGGCAGCGGCGAGTGGGAGATAGAGCGCGCGGTATTCGCGACGAGGAACTAGCTTCAACACGAGGTTTCGAGCCATCGGCGCTCGGAAACTCTCGCCCGTCCCTGCGCCGCCTAGGTCCGCAACCGGGCAGCCTGCCTCCCCGGCAAAGCCGCCGCGACGCCAACTCGGCATCACCGAGGCGACGCTCATGAAGCACTACGGCACGGCCGCACGCGAAGGGCGCCGCATCCGCGGCGTCGGAACCGCCCCGGAGAACGCCACGACCGCACAACCCTCGAAATTTCTCAACAAAATCAAAAGCGGGAGACGGGGATTGAACCCGCGACCTTCTCGTTGGCAACGAGACGTTCTACCGCTGAACTACTCCCGCATAGTTATTTCAGTTCAACTACTTAGAGGGTCGATTGATATCGTCGGTCTCTCAGATTGTACTAGAATTGTACTAGATTTTTTGTAAGCACCTTTGCTCGTCTCGAGCGATCCCATCACGATTCGGTCCTTTTGCCACCTGATCGGATGGATCGCAATAGTGCACACTAGGCGAGTTGCGACGGGACCCGCGGGAAGCGCTTCAGCTCGAGTAGCTGCGACGTACCTCACGTCTCACCTCGCCCGAACCGACGGGCTTGGACACCTTTAGGACATGTTCCGGACTTTTGAACTCTCTTCGCCGGTTCGTTCCCTGGACGACGAAGCACAAGTCGCTGAAAGGCCGGCGGAAGGACTTGAAATCTCGGTACGGGGTTAGCCGTTCACAGGATTAGCAATCGCGCTCGGGCCCTCTCATCAGGTTCGATCACGGCGGATCACCGCGGGAAATCAGCTTTGTTCTCCGTAACCGTGCTTTCCACGGTCGCCCACGGCGGCCCAAGGTGGACACTTTGTGGACACCTTAGCGGACCAGAGAGGCGACCCCGCTGATTGCGAATCCACGGATACCCATGATTGCCCATCGGCTTGGTGGCGAGCATGGCTGTCAAACTAGGCAACCAACCTCAACCATCGGAGGAGTCTCTGGCGAAGCTGACCAACTGAAAACGAGCCACCCGGCGGAACCGAAGATCCAGCACCCAGCGGCCCATCCGAGATGGTCGAAATAGCAGTTACTGGCATCAGCGGCTAGCCGTGCGGCAAGTGCGAGGCCGAACGAGATGCTCAGGACCACGACCGTAGGCGAGCGGCCCATACGGAATCAGCAGGATTTTCATCGTTCCTTTTCGAATAGCGGGAATTACAGCCGATACACGCGCGCGGCGGTGTCGTGGAACAACGCCGCCCTCTCCGCGGCGGATGCACCAGCCGCGATCTTCTTGAACGCATTCCACAACGTTCGATACGAACAGCTCGCCTTGTCGACGGGGAAGTTGCTTTCGAACATGCAGCGCTGCGGTCCGAAACAGTCGATCGCATGGCGATAGTAGTCGCCCGCGGCAGTGACGAGCTCGTCCGACGTCGCAGGCCGGTCGCGCTTGTGAAAGCCGAAGCCGTTGATAGGCATCGCGATGCCGCCGAGCTTTGCAACGACGTTCGCGCATTTCGCGAGATCGGTGATCGACTTCCTCCAATGCGCAAAGACATCTGCGCGTTTGCCCTCGTACGGACCGATACCGAGCGGTCCGCCGAAGTGATCGAGGACGATCGTGGTTTCGGGAAACGTGCGCGCCAGGTCGGTCAGCTGCGGAATCTGCGGGTGGTACAACCACGCATCGAAATTCAGGCCGCGCTTGCCGAGCTCGCGGAATCCCTTGCGGAAGGTCGCATCGAGCAACAGCCCCTCGGTCGGGTTGGTGTGCGACTTGCGCACCGCATCGGACGCGTCCCATCCGGCCGCGTGCCGAATTCCCTTAAAGCGCACCCCGACCGCGATGTGCGCATCGAGCACTTCGCCGACTCGCGTGCCGAGCGTGAGATCGGAGAGGCTGACGATGCCGGCGGCGACGCGAATCGGTCCATAGCGTCCGCTCGCGGTCATCGCCGCAACGCCGTTGACGAACTCGGTCTCACCGACCGGCTTCATCGCCTCCGGGCCATCGGCGCGATACATCGACGCGCATTCGACGAACACCGTCGATACCACGTTGTGGCCAGAGCCCGTGTCGAGCAGCAATTCGTCGAGCAGATAACGGCTATTCGGGTGGTCCCACAGATGGTGGTGCGGATCGCAGATCGGCAGATCCGGCTCCAACACCTTCTCGTTCACCTGCGAAAGCCAGGTCGCCTGATCCATCTCTTTCTGCCTTTCCAGCAGCAGTCAGTAGCGTTCGGTCACCTTTTTCGCGAAGTCGGCGTAACACTTCGCGGGCGCACGCCATCGGCCGCAGCAGCGTCCCCTCTTTCAATCCGCCCCGTTCCTGTCGCAGCATTTCGATGATCTCGTCGGGTTCATCGACGAGGCCGCCCGATGCGCGGATCAACGCCGGCGTGACGAACCGCCCCGAGGTCGCCGACGTGCTCCAGATACGGAGATGCACGGTTCCTGTACCTCGCCGTTTTCGAGCAGTTCCCGCGGCGCTCATTTCGTCCAGCGCGCTCCGACGAGCACGCCGAGCACGCGGCACGGCTCGGCGAAGGGATTGTGCCAGCGGTGCATCGTGCCGCTCTGCACGACGACATCGCCGGCGCTGATCTCGGTCTTCGAGCCGTCGTCGAGCTCGAGCACGCAGCGGCCGCAGATCACGTACAGCATATCGGTCGTAGCCGAGCGGTGCATGCCCGGATTGCGGTCGTCGAAGTGCGACAGCAGCCCGGGAGCGAGCTTCTCGGCGGCGGCCAGTTCCTGCTCGGACGGCCGCGGCCCGGGGTTGCTCGGGGAGCTGTTCGGCGGCAGCACGAACTCGACGAGCCGCATGCCGCCGATCGGCGGGAACCAGGCGTGATGCGACGGCTCGCCGCCGCCGTCGGGATACGCAGGCGCCGCGTCCGAGCCCCAAAGCGTGCCGAGCACGACGCCGCCGAGTCCGGGGATCGCCTCGAATTCCACCCGCCGATCGCTTGCGATGACCGATCTTCCATCGGCCGAGTGGCCGGTGACGATGCGTCGAAAGTTTCCCATCGGGTCTCCTTTCGTGATCGCGACGAGAATTTTAGGAAGTGCTCGCGGGAAGTCGAGTCCGATCCTCGGATCGGCGGTCCTTACGAGGAGGCCTCGAATCGTTGGATCGCTTCTCGCAGCGCCGATGCGACGGCCAGCCGCAAGGGACGCCATGGGATACCATCAGACCACTTGCCGTTCGCCCCGTTCCCCTCGATCGAGCTAGTCAAAAAGGAGCCGCTACGACCCTAGTCTGTCTGATCCAGGTACTTGCGGCGGATGTGATAGATGATCCCGTTGATGGTCACCTCGAAGAGATCGTCGGGCCCGGATGATTCGCGCGCCCCGGTGAGCCGATTGCCAAGCACACCGCGGGATCTCGACGGAACTATCTGTTTGAAGCGCTCGTCGGATGCGTTGGTGTTCGTCTCAATCTGAGTTCCCGGCGGCAGATCGTCGTGAAACATCGGGAGCTCTCCTTTTCGCGGCATAGTCTCTCGACCTCTACGAATCCGTCCATGCGGCGGTTGAAGAAGCCGGACTCTACGTAGGCCGCGCCCGCCATGGCAAGCGCGAGAGCGCGAGCTGTTTTGCGGGTTGACAGGCTCGCGCCATCCGGTCGATGCTTCTCGGGCGACCCAGGGAAGGGTCCCCCCTTCCGGCAGAAGTCGGACCCTCCGTTTACCGTCACCTGCGGAACGTGGGCCGCCCTCACAGATTCAGTTGCACACCTGCCGACCGCACGCGCCGCTGCGGGGCGGGAGCCGGAGCCGACGCCTCCGCTTCCTCCACGACGGGCGCCAGTAGCTCGGCCTTCGCTTCGTGCGCCGCGGGCTCAGGGGCGCGGCCTGAGCGATGCGCAGCCGTTGAAGCCGACAAGCGCCGCTCCGACGAACAGCCAGCGTTTCCGGTTCGCCCGCAACCAACCCGACATCATCAATTCACCATTTACCCGGTTGACCGTTCGGTCGTCTAAGACCTAGAAGAGTTCTTCGGCCCGTCCAGCGGGACCAATTCTGTTTGCAGGCAATTCTGCCTGCCCGCGGGACCCCGCTTCGGACCCTCCACGATTCTTCGACGGGAGGAGGACGCGATGCTCGAGAAAAGGGATTTTGTTCCAATCGAGAAGTGCACGGTATCCAGCGCGATGTCGCTCGGGCTGTTCGTGATCGTCGAAAAGAGAAAGTTCTTCGTTCCATTTCACTACATCCACCAGAATCACTCGAGCTTTGCATCAGGTGACGTCGTCACTCTCGACGTGCTGCGGAGCTACGCGCAGGAAGAGGGCCTCGTCGCGTAGCGACGCAAAAGCAAAACTTCCGAACCCGCTCCCGACCAGCTCTGCGAAGTCAAAGCGGACGACCTCGACGCGACTGTCCCCTTGGCCTTTGCGAGCGAGCCTGGCTGCGAGATCCTGATGGTTTTTCCCCTACTGGACTGACCATCGTCCTAGTGGGAGACTTGCTGCTCCGCACCACCCCAAGCGGCCCCGTGAGCGTGGGCTCAACCAGAGGCACTCACGCTCCGGGGCCGCTCCACCCCCGCCCTACATCGCGCGCCGAACTATCTTTGCCGCCTCATCAGGTCAAGAGAAAAGATTCGTTCGACTCGACGCATGGGCGCTCTGGCGGCTCGCCCGCTTCTCATTCGGTAGCGCGACCCACACGAGCATGGGCAACTGAAACTGGTTGCTGCATAGCCCTGCCGGGCATGTCCTGCTGGGGCGCCATTAGCCGCCACCAATCCTCGATCAGCTCGGCAACGACCCACAAGATAGCGATTGCGCCGACCACGAGACCGAGCACGAATTCGATGACGAGCTTCAAGTTCGATGACTCCACCAAACCTCCGCGATGAGCAAGCCGCGCTGGCTATCGCGGTCGGTAAGACACCGCCGTGAAGCCGACGTAAGGGAAATTCCGGATTGAGAAAAACCCCGAACGCGCTACGAAGCCGAATGGCAAGCCGCCGGCGATTGGTCCGAGCAACCGAACCTGTCGTCGCTCGTTTGCTTTGCGGGAGGATTCAGCGATGGCAGTCGTGCCGCCGAAGATGCGCCGCTCTGAGAACGCGATGCGCAGGTCATTTGAGCAGGATGTGAGGCGCGCCTTCTTTTCAGCTTTCTCGATTCCTGGGGTCTCCTGGGTGGAGCTGCTCACTTGGGGCCCAGAAGCGACCCGGAGAGCATTCCCGGATGGTTTGGGTGTGACGCCTCTCGGCGGGCGTATTGACGCCCGAGGCGGCCAAGCGCCTCGAGCGCGAACGGCGCCGGCAGTCGTTTCGAGTGATCCAAGGCGGGCGGAGGCGCTACGACAGCGCTCTTTGAGTCCGCGCGACTGAACCTCACCCTCGACGACGACTTGCGCTCGCTCAACGAGCTCCGCGTGATGACGCGCGTCAGCCCGTCGGCGTGCGGCGCGCTCACGCCCGAGCTTCTGTCGGCAGGAGCCAGGGCGATCCTCTGGTTCAACATCCCGAAATCGCGAATTCACCGTTCGGTGCACGACGGCGGCGTTTGGTCGTGTTGAACTCGACGTAAGGGCAACCCCTGATTGAAGGAAACTCGATCAGGCAACGCCATGTCCGGTTCTGGCTCGAGAGGGGGTACGAGTCTGCGACTTACGTTCATCATCCTGGGCGCCTTGCTTTCGATTCTCTACGTCGTCGGGTTCGTGCTCATCGGATGGCTCTGGAAGCTTTCCTCGGTCAAGGATGTGCCGAGCGAAGCGCCAGCCGCTCTACCAGCCGCGGTAGCCGTAAGCCGGCGCCGACCTACCGAGGCCCGGGCTGCGTAGTCGAACCTTGTCATCCAGCAAGGGCGCCGCCCAAAATACCCGACCGCACGTGCGCCTCGCCGTCGCACGAAGACACGCGACGTCAATCCGCCCGAAGCATAGACCCTAGCTTCATCGTTCATCGTCCCGAAATCACGAATTCACCGCTCAAAGAACAAGGGGGCTATGCTGGTACTAACTTCCGCGCTACTTATTCACTTTCGCGCCGAGTGCCTGTTCGGGCTGGCGCCCCCCGTTATGGGACGTTCTCTGAGGCAGATCGGCAGAGCCGTGCTCCCGGCGCGGTCCGGAGAGTACCTGCGCGGCAAGCGCCGGGCGTGGATCTTCTCACGAGCGATGAGGGAATACGTAGAGGATCCTGTCGGATCCTGGCAACGCAATCCGGGACTGATTTCCGAACTGATTTACGGTTGGGACAACGAGGGGTTCACGGCGCGCGAGGAATATCTGCGCGCCTGTCTGAGACATGCCCTGGTCCATCGCGGTTCAATCCTGGAATGCGGTTCCGGCCTGACGACGGTCCTGATCGGCGCCACACTCGAGCGAAACGGGGGAACGATGTGCTCGCTCGAGCACGATGCGGCATGGCGCGAGCGTACACAGGCGGTGCTCGATCGGTTCCGCATTCGATCGGTGCAGCTCTGGCACGCGCCGCTCAAAAGTCACGGGGACTTTTTCTGGTATGACGTACCTTCCGCATCCCCACCAACCACGATTTCGCTGATGATCTGCGACGGCCCGCCTGCGGATACACCTGGTGGCCGGTACGGCGCGATTCCGCTGATGCGCCATCGGCTGCTGCGCGGTGCGGTAGTGCTCCTTGATGACATCGAGAGAGAAGCGGAACAGGAAATCGCTAGGCGTTGGGCCGATGAACTCGGCTCCAGCATGGAGATTTGTGGCGACGAGAAGCGGTACGCACGAATTGCCGTCTGACCCCCCTGAGGCAGTAGGGACGGTATCCAAGCCGCCAGCGGGGCGCAAACCAAGTCGCGCCGACAACCGCTAATCTTCGTGCGTTGGAATCTCGCTCAGGATCTCGCCGTCGAGCTCGACAATCCGCTTTCTGCAGGCCGCGAAGACATCGGATCGAGTCGCTGCGCTGAATCGCTCATCGTCAGGGAGCGTCATTGTCGCGGGCGGGCAACCTGGTTCCATCGGCTGTAGTCCAGGTGAGCGGCGGGTCAGCGTGGCCTCGACAGTACCGTCGCCTTTCCGAGTGCTCATAGCCGTGAAGCCGTATCTTCGGGTGAGGTACTGATGCACGGAGCCGATCCTATCGTATCCATGGCCCTCAAAGCGAATTCGTGAAGCTGACGCTGGCGCATTTGGACAACGGATTGTCGCGTTGGAACAACGCCGGCGGATCCGACGTCATATATCAGTCCGGTTTCAATTGCGGGTCTGCCAGCCAAGAAATTGCGGCAGCCGCCGCGGAGGCGGTCAGCATGGAGATCGAGCAGGAAATTGCGGTGCTCAGCGCGCGGATGCGATTTACGCAGGAATACAGCGCCGCCAAGGGCTGGAATTTCGCCAACCTGAAAGAAGAGCAGATGCTCGAGATTCGCGATCAGGAAGGCTGGAGGACTCCGGCGCTTCCGGCGGCGAACGCATATGTTCCCCACGAGGGCCTGTACCCCAGCGCCTCCCGGTGAAACTCTTCCCACCGCCGGAACACGAGCAGCTCCGCCTCCCCGGCTTCCACGAGCACCGACTCGCGCTCCGCCCATGACCGCCGCGTGATGACGCGCGTCAGGACGTCGGGGGCCGGTGCAGCGATCTGCCGAAAAACAGGCCCACGCATTCCCCCTACGGTCTACTCGCCCTCGTGGAGTTTTTGGCGCTACCACGCAGTTCGGCGTTTGTTTCGCCTTTTATCACCACCGATCCCCTGCACATCCAAACTAGGAGGGGGAGTATGAACAGGTTCCACGACGACGACGTCGTTTGCGCTTGCGGCCACCACGCATGCGTTCATTGGGAGCGCTATCCCTACGAATGCGAGGCCGACCTGTGCCCTTGTCCGAAGTTTGAGCTGAGAGGGATGATCCAACGATCACCTTATTCCAACAAATCAAGCGTCATGCTTCCGCGGCCTCGGCCTGCCTCCTAGCCTTTGGCGGGTCAGCTTCGATCGGCGCGGCCGCGGTCGCCGGCGATCGTCGCCGCCCGTCTCAGGTGGCCCGCGCGAAGGCCGCCTCGCGTTGCGTTAACCTAGGAGTACCATTCACCCGAGGTTCCACGTCGCTACATGCGCCCGGCGCACGATAGGTCTTGAGCAGCTCGCCGCATCGCTTGATCGCGCGCGCCCGGATGCGCACGGCCATCTTGAATAAGCCCTCGTCAGCGGACTGACGCGCGTAGCTCGTCAGCGCGGCCGAGCCACGGTCACCAGGTCGACTGGGAATCACGCTGCTTCAAGGGCGCGATTTCGACCAGCCGGTTCCATTCGGCGGGATTAAGCTGCGCCCACTTACGCGGATCCACGCCCTGCCTCACGGCGAGCAGATACTTGAGCGCGATCTTCCGGTCCGGGATCGACCAGCGGGGTCGGCTGTGATCGCCGGACAGCAGATGCATCTCCTCGAGGCCCCGAGAGGCCCGTTGCTTCAGTTCCTCGATCTTCTGTTTGATCAAATCGGATTTTGCCATCCTCAGTGATCCCCCTGCTGTGAGGCGGCGAGCTCATCGACCCGCTTCCGGTAGCGGTCGACGAGTGCGAGGGCCTCGTCGAGACGATTCTCGAGATCGTCAACCCGCCGTTTCTCGGCCACCTCGTCTTGGAAGCGGCGCGAGATGATGAATGCGTTGATCGCGTTGATGATCTTCCCGGCCGCCTCATTCGAGAGCCCGCGCAGTGCGGGCATCGGCGACAGATTTCGCGACTCGACGCCCTCGCCTTTCGCCCCGCGGCGGCCCTCGATTGTCACCTCACGCTCAAGTACTGAACGCTCGCGCTCGAGGATCAGGTTGGCGACGCGCTGAAGGACCCGTTCAGCGTCCCGTAACGTTCGGAAGCGAAAACCCCCGGGAGTAGGCCCCGGCCTGCCCGGGACCCTGGTGGGCTCCTCGGGCCGCGGCAATCCCCCGGGGTCGACGATCTTATTTCGGATTGTCGCGGAGTTTTTGACCAAGAATCCTCCGTTTCGCTACGAGAGTTCCCCGTGAACTCGCCGTACAGGGCGTCGAGATTCGGCTTCGCGCCTGCACGAGAAGAAGAGCGCCGCTCGCTTTGCTGCGGCTAGCTCGAATCGGTTGGTTCTATCGCTGAAACTCAAGGCACCATCCTCGCCTCGTCACAGCCCCAAAACTAATTCTGCACGCGAGGCTTCTTACGTGTCTACTCGCCTCAACGTGCCCCCCCCGCGAGCGGGCGGCGGCGAGGATTTCTTGCCGCTTACCGCTCGGCGCTCGTGCTCTGGCCGCGGCTTCATCTGCGGCGGCCTGGAAGCCCGATTTGCGGCCGGCCGCAAATCGGTCGCCGGCGGGCATGCTGGTCGTTTTGCGGCCAGCCCCGTTCACCGTGAAACGTTCGGGCGTGCAGCGCAGGCGTGGTGAGGCGGCAGCCAGATAACCGCTCGCGAGCGCCTCGGGGTCATCACCGTTGTCGAGTAGCGCCTCGATGGTGCCGAGAATGAGCGAGGTGCGCCCAAGGAGGCCAGGGGACGATGACACGTCTTCGTCGGGCGGCCGAACCGAAGATGGTGACGAAGGTCACCGTGCCCCAGGCATTGTGGATGCCGATGAACACGAGCAACAGGACCGCCGCGCGAGGTTCCATGCGTGGGCGCGCGATGCTAGCGTCCGCGACGTTGAGGCGCTCGGTCGCACGCACGACCGAGCGTGATGGTGGCAATCGGTGCGCGAGGAATGGAGACGGATCGGCATCCGGCCGTCGGGCGCATGCGCCGGCGTGGTCGTGGCCTGGATCGCGCTCGCGGGGCCGTCGGCGGTCCTGGCGCAGGACGACTACGCCGTCGAGCCGGAGCGCAGCATATCGCTGCGCGCGCTGCTCGACCTGCGCATCGTGCGCGCCGGGCCGGCGCCGAGCTGGAAGGATCGTGGTCCGGGCAAGACCCGCTACGGCGGCGTCGACGACGACGGGCACTTCGAGCGCGTCACGCGCTTCGCCATCGCGCAGCTCGCGCTCGAGCCGGAGGCGCGACTGCCGTGGGGCATCGCCGCGCACGCGCAGGTGAACTGGGACGGCGACGTCGACGACCGCGGCGACGTCGGCCCGACCACGACGCGCCGCGCCTGGTCGAGGGCTGGGTGCGCAAGGAGTGGGGCGACGAGGCGGACGGTTGGGCGCTGCTCGCCGGCGTGTCCAACCCGACCGTTCTCGCTCGAGCACACCGGCCCGGCGTGGACACCGCGCTACACGCTCACGCCGTCGGCGCTGAACACCTGGCTGTGGGAGGAGGGGCGCGTGCTCGGCCTGCGAAGGTGAATGGTGGCGCACGGCGCGCGACTGGGAGGTCGAACGCGTTCGGCGGCGCGGGCTGGGGACCGGATCAGCAGGGCATCCTGCTCGCGCGAGCGCGGCTGGGTGCTGAGCGACTGGCTGGCGGGGGAGAACAGCACCATGCGTGCTGCCGTCGCCGGGAGCCGTGACACACGAGTTCGACGAGCGCGACGGCCGGCCGGCGCTGTACGCCGGCCTCGATCTGCGCGATCCGTGGAAGATCGGCGAGCTGCGCCTCGGCTACTACGACAATCTCGGCAACCAGGCCGTTGCAGGCGTCTGGGAGACGCGCTACGGGGTCGCCGGCATCGCCGTGCAGCCGCTGCCGGGTCTCGACGTGATCTTCCAGTATCTGATCGGCAAGACCGCGACCCGCGCCGCGCCGCCTCGAGCAGCACCATCCAGGCGCTCTATCCGCTCGTCTCGCTACCGCTGGCGCAAGCACCGCCTGACGGTGCGCTACGACGACTTCCGGGTCGCGGAACGACGACGGCCAGCCGCCCAACTCGCGCGAGCGCGGCGAGGCGGTCACGGTCGCGTACCTGTTCGAGTTCTGGCTCCGCCACCGGCTCGGCGTTCGAGTACATCACCGTCGACAGCCACCGTCCGAGCGCGTCGCAGCCGGAGCCGTCCGGCGACGACGGCTGGCAGGTCAGCTACCGCTTCAGGTATTGAGCGGCATGCTGTCCGAGATCGAGGCCCGTGCGGCGCTCGCGGCTGCTCGTCGACTGCGTGCCGGCGCGATGCCCGCCGCTGGCGCGTCGCGTCGCCGTCGCTCGCACGTGCTGCCGTCGGCGCGCGCCGCCGAGCTCAGCGGTCGCGTCGTCGACGCGGGCGGGCAACCGGCGTCCGCGAGGCGGTCGTCTTCGTGCAGACCGCTGCCTCGCCGGCGCGGCGCCGCCGGCCGACGCCGCGCACCGGCGGTGATGGATCAGATCAACAAGCAGTTCGTGCCGCACGTCCTGCCGGTCGCCGTCGGCACCGAGGTGTCGTTTCCCAACCACGACCAGATCCACCATCACGTCTACTCGTTCTCGCGCGCCAAGACCTTCGAGATCCCGCTCTACAAGGGCGAGGAGGCGCCGCCGGTGCTCTTCGACCAGCCGGCGCGGTCAAGGTCGGCTGCAACATCCACGACTGGATGTCGGGCGTGATCCTCGTCGTGCCGACGCCGTACTTCGCCATGACCGACGAGAGCGGCGCGTTCACGCTGCGCGACGCTGCCGCCGGGCACGTACGACGGTCGTGGCCTGGCACGAGGGCAGCAAGACGCCGGTCGACGACGACGCGCAGACGCGTCGACGGTCGGCGCGGCGCGCCGCGCCGCTGACCTTCACGCTCGACGTCGCGGCGCCGCGCGCGCGGCCGGCGGCACGCGGCCGCGGAGCTACGAATGAGCGGCTGGTGGGCGCGGCGCCGCCTGCGCACGCAAGATCTTCCTGCCCTTCTCCGCTCCTGATCCTGGCCATCCTGCTGGCGACGCTGTGGGTGATCGGCGCGGCGGTCGGCGCCTGGGTCGAGCGCAGCCTCAAGGCGCCAGTTCGAGGTCACCGGCAAGGTCTTCCGCGCGCCTGATGGCCGAGCGCGCCGAGCGCCTGCTCGGCGAGACGACCGCTGCTCGCCGGCGACTTCGCGCTCAAGCGCGCCATCGCGACCTACGATCCCGACACGCTCGCGTCGGTGGCGGTCAACTACCGCGAGCGCATCGGCGTCGACCTGCTCTGGATCACCGACGAGACCGGCACGCTGCTCGCCGACTCGCCGGCGAACGCGCCGCGGCCGGCACGACGCTCGGTGACGCGGCCGCCGCTCGCGGCGGCGATCGACACCGAGCGCGCCGGCGGCGGCGGTCGACCGAGGTCGACGGCGGCCTCGTGCAGCTCGTCGCCGTGCCGGTGTTCGGCCCCGACCCGATCGGCTTTCTGCTCGCCGGCGAGGCGATCGACGACGCCACCGCGCGCGCAGCTGCACGACGACCACCGGCACCGGCGGTGTCGTTCGCTCACCGCGCTCGCGCGTCTTCGCCTCGTCGTGGCCGGCGGCCGAGCGCAGCGACGCTGTTCCCGACGCGACGCGCGGCGTGATCCGGGCGCAGCTGGCGCGCGCGCCGGCGGCGGCAGTGCGAGCGCTCGACGTTCCTGGTGACGGCAGGGGCGAGCGCGCTGCTCTCGATCCTGATTCCGATCGACGCGGCGCTGCCGCGAGCCGCTCTTCGCGCTGGTGCAGGACTCGTACGACCGCGCCCTCGGGCCGCTCGCCGGCGCTGCCGCAACGGGTGGCGGGGCATCGGCGCTGGCGGCGCTCGTCGGCGCGCTGCTGGTCGGCGGCATGATCGCCGGCGGCATCGCCGCACCGCTGCAGGCGCTGGTCGCGGCGATGCGGCGCGTGCTCGCCGGCGACTTCGCCAGCGGCTGGACGCTGCGGCGCGAGGACGAGATCGGCTTTCTCGCCCGCGTCGTTCAACGAGATGGTCGCCGGTCTGGAGGAGCGCGAGCGCATCAAGGAGACGTTCGGCCGCTTCGTCTCGCGCGACGTCGCGGCCGCCGTGCTGAGCGGGCGGCTGCCGCTCGGCGGGCGAGCGGCGCGAGGTGACGATTCTCTTCCAGGACGTGCGCGGCTTCACCACCATCGCCGAGCACACCGATCCGCGCGTCCTGGTGCGGCGTCGTCAACCGGCTGTTCACCGAGATGGTCGCCGCGGTCGAGGCCCAGGGCGGCGTCATCCGCCAGTTCACCGGCGACGGCGTCATGGCGCTCTTCGGCGCGCCGGTGCAGCACGACGACGACCCGGCGCGCGCCGTGCGCGCCGCGCTCGACATGGTGGCGCGCCTGCCGGCGCTGAACGCGCGGCTCGCGGCCGAGCGGCTGCCGCCGCTGCGCATCGGCATCGGCATCCACACCGGCGACGTCGTGGCCGGCCGCATCGGTCCCGACCAGCGCAGCGAGTACAGCGTCGTCGGCGACGCCGCCAACCTCGCCAGCCGCATCGAGGGGCTGAACAAGGAGATGGACACGACCGATCCTGGTCTCCGGCGGCGACCGCGGCCCGCCTCGGGTCGGAGTTCCAGCTCGGGCGCCGCGCGGTGCTGCCGGTGAAGGGCAAGGAGCAGCCGGTCGAGGTGGTCGAGGTGCTCGGCGGCGCCACGGGTGCGCGCGAGGTGGGCCGAGCGGGTTGACCCCGAGGTGGCAGCGGGTGTGCCGGTGGCCGGCCCCGCGTTCGCTCAATGTCCGTTTACGCGCTCAAGGAAGTGAAGTAGGTCGTCGTTGAACTGCTGCGGGTCCTGCAAGAACGAGAAATGGCTCACCCCCGGCTGCAGCAACAGGCCGGCGTTGGGAATGTGATCGGCCATGAAGAGTGTGTTCTCGCGCTTGATCGCCTCGTCATGGTCGCCGTCGACGATCCAGATCGGCACCCTGATCAGGGCGAGCTGCTCGGCCGTCCAGTTTGGCTGCGTCGCCCACATCCGGCTGATCTGGTCAAGGAACGCTGTGTATTCGCCGGGGGTCGGCGACAGCTTCTCGTATTCCTTCTCGGCACGCTTGATGAAGGCAGTGAAGACCCGGCTTGCCGCTACGTCTTTGACCCCGCTCGGGTCAGAGTTGGCGGCGAAGGCGAACAGCTTGGAGAGTCGCTGGGGATGGCGCAGCGCCATGTCGAGGCCGAGGATGGCCCCGTCGCTCCAGCCGACCACCGCGGCCTTGTCGATCTTGAGGAAGTCCATCAGTCCGACCACGTCGTCGGTCATCAGGTCGTAGCCGAAGGGGCGCGCGTCGCGGCTGCTGCGGCCATGGCCGCGGCTGTCCATGACGACCACCCGGTAGTGAGCGGCCAGCGCAGGCACCTGCTTGCCCCAGTACTCGGCGTGAGCCAGGCCGCCATGCAGCAGGATCACCGGCTGGCCGCTGCCGAAGGTCGCGTACCAGATCTTGACGCCGTTCACCGGCGCGAGACCGCTCTCTTGAGGCTGCGGCAGCGCCGGCGTCGGCGGCAGCGTCATCCATAGCGGCTCGGCCGCGGCGGCGGCGCCGAGCACCGTCAGCAGCAGGACGGCCGCGAGTCTGCACATCGATCTTCTTGCTACGGTGAGTGCCATCTCGGCAGGCAGAGCGCGAAGCTCACCCCCAGTGCAGGTCTTCCTCTCACGCCACGCGACTCGTGCCGATTCGTGACCTGATCCGACTCGCGAGCTGCGTGAACCGCGACTCGATCCGGTCGTTCTTCACGGCAATCGCCAGCGCACGCCGGGTGCCGACCAGCACCACGAGCCGCCGCCCGCGCGTAATGGCCGTGTAGAGGATGTTCCGCTGCAGCATGACGTAGTGCGCACCAGCAGAACCACGCACGGGTACTCGCTACCCTGCGCCTTGTGGATGGAGCAGAGCCTACGACCCTCAGGTTTCCGCTCCGCCGGCGGCGTGCGGTCAGCTTTCCTTGAATTTCGGTTTGTGGGGATTGAACAGCTCTCGCAACAGGTGATCCGATTCGTCGGTATAGGGCTTCCGCACTTTCACGTATTCGGCGCGCCTGCGGGCCGCGTCTTCACGGTCGGCGCGCAGATGCGAGTAGTAGCGGTCGAAAATTCGATCCACATAGGCGCGAAGCACTGGCTTGGAATTGGCGTACTGGATGATTGGACTCGGGAACGGCGTGAGCATGATGTGCACGAGGTTGGCATAGGCGATGGCGTCAATCGAGGTCGGATCGTCGCCAGGGAAAAAAAACCTCTTGTCGCCAATATGGTCCGCCATCGCATCGAGTTGTGAGAATGCGATCTGCTCGATTTCAGCTTCCGAGTTGCGGCCGGCACCGTGATGCCAGAACTGCGTAAGCAGATGTTCGCGAAACAGCCGCACTGGTTCGCGCCGCTGCTCCTCTGGTAGCCAGGATAGAAACTTTACCCAGAGCGGATCGTAAACGGCGAAATCCTCGTCCCGTCGGTACCGAGTCTGCACCGCAAACCAATACCAACACTCGCCGAAGCCACGTGCCATGATGGCCGACGCGGCCTTCTGTTCCTTCGCAAGCTTTGTGTCGAGGCGGTCGCCGTATTTCTTCTTGAGGTATTGCTCGATGAGCACCGTGTCCGAAACCGTGGTGCCGTCGCCATCGACAATAAAAGGTAGCTTCCCCTTCGGTGTTTTCGTGAGATCGCCTTGAGGTAGGATCTCGACTTCAAACGGCAGCCCCGCCATGCGGAGGTATGCGTCGGTGGTGGAAACGTAGGGACTCATGTCGGAGCAGCCCCACGCCGGCAGATAGCCATACAGCTTAATCATCGTTGGTCCTCCTCGTTCACCACTCCGTCAACTTTGCAGGGCGGAGACATGGAAGTCCCTCATCACGGAAGCACTTCGCCAGAAGCCGCCGGATCCTTCTATCGCGAACTTGTCGATTCGCACCAACAGTCGGGCCGCGGCGCTCTCTGAACGGTGCCCGGATGCAGGCAGTCGACGGCGATGCCGCCCCGCCGCAATTCGTGCGCGAGGTTCGGTCCCGGCCATGTCAGCCCGAGCACGTCGTCGGTCATAAGGTCGTAGTCGAAGGGGCGCGCGTCGCGGCTGCTGCGGCTATGGCCGCGGCTGTCCATGACCACCACCTGGTAGTGCGCGGCCAGCGCAGGCACCTGCCTCGCGTACCAGATCCTGACGCCGTTCACCGGCACGAGACCGCTCTCTTGAGGCTGCGGCAGCGCCGGCGTCGGCGGCAGCGTCATCCATAGCCCCTCGGCCGCGGCGGCGGCGCTGAGCGCCGTCAGCAGGCAAAGCAGGACGGCCGCGAGTCGTGGCATGCACATGGGTCTCCTCGCTACGATGATCTGCTGCGAGCAGAGCAGCGGCCGATCACGAGAAACGGGCGACGACAATGAGCTGTCTCCACAGCTCTTCCAGGAGGACCTCGCCTCCTTCAAATCCGCGGTGTCGAACCGGCGAGAATCTGGTGAGCTTCCTTCTTGTCTTGCGTCTGAACGAGACGACTCAGGCTCATCACCGTGCGGCAACTCGAACACAAGCAGGCTCGCATCGTCGAGATCGAGGCCGTCTCGGTCAATGATAGACTTCGGCAAAACACAAAGTTAGAAGCCGCGGTTCACATACGCCTTCGCGATCGCGGCTCACTCGTTATCGCGCAGCGCTGCCCGACCGCCCTCAAGCCAAGTCGCCGCGTCGGCCGGCAACAGCTCCGCGGTGCGGCAAGCGTAGGCTGCGAGCTCGTCCGCTCGCAGTACGTCTCGCCAGCGGCCGTTCGTGCCCCTGAAGAGGAAGCTCTGGGCTCCCCCCTCGAAGTTCCAGAAGGAGCCGATCTCGTCGCCGCGCGCCCGCATCGACTCGAACGTGCACCGTTCGACGGCGGCGCCCCACTTCGACGCGGGCACCTCGATCCCGAGGAACGCAGCGACCCGCCTCATCTCGCCCGCGAGGTCTGTCTTGAGATCGTTGTAGTGGACGAACGCAAGATTGCTGTTGCCCCGGTTCCTCCAGAAGCTCGCGATGTGGTGGAACATCACTGCCTCCTTGAGCCATGCCCCGAAGAACCGATGCACGTCACCGTCCCACCCCGGCAAGGGCGGAACCCCGTCCGTGGCGGCCCGCGCATTCAGCTCCTCACGCACAGCGCCCTTGAAGCGCTCGTAGTGGTTGCAAAGCGACATGAAGGCATCGCGACCGTCGCGTCCGACCACGATGTAGCTCGCGCGATCGAACCACGGGATCCCGTCCGCAGGGGTGTGGGTCTTGATGAACCGCCGGTGCGACTGCGCCTCGAGCCGTGCCAGAATCTCGTCGATGGGGAAGAAGTTGGCGTCGATCCACGGGCTGATCGTCATCACCTGGCCGGGGACGTCGCCATCGGGCCAAAGAAGGCTCGCGAGGATCGTTTGCATCCAGGTAGTGCCGCACTTCGGTGGCGTGCACACGAAGATATCGCCTGGGCGGCATTCGAAACGCTCCCAGCGCCGGTTGTCGGAGACGGCCCAGTGGTAGGGGCGCAACAGTGAAACGTCGACGGGATTCATGCGCGCGGGTCGCGCTGTACCACGGCCGGAACTCGCGCTCATCAAAACCCGGGCGGCGGCACGAACCCGCCCATTTCCTCCGCCACCAATCGCGCGAAATCGATGCAGATGTAGTCGTTGTACTCCGCGCTCACCGCCTGCAGGCCGATGGGCAGTCCCTCGCGTGACGGTCCGGTGGGGAATACCGTGCTCGGCAGGTAGGCGACCGTGATCGTCCCAGCCCAGAACAGCTGCTGGAAGTAGGGTTGCACCGCGTTGTCCACGCGGATCGTACGTTCGGCGTAGCCGGTATGGTCATGCTCGAACGCCGGGGTGGCCATCTGGGGGCAGATCAAAATGTCCCAGTCGTTGAAGAAGCCACCCCACACGTGCCGCAGCGACTCGCGCGAGTTGTGATAGCGCAGCCAGTCGCGATGGTGCTGCACCGACGCTCGGGCTAGCAGCGCATCCTGACTCTTGTCATTCGGGTCGAGGGCAGCCACCTGCGCGAGGGTTGCCTTGAACTTGTCATCCGGCAGCCCGGCGGCCATCACGCCGTTTAGCATGTAGAGATAGATCTCGTTGCTCGCGTCGAGATCGATGGCCGGCCGCGCCGTGTCGGAGACCGTGGCACCCAGTTTGGCGAGCCGGTCCGCCACCATCTGCGCCCGGTCCGAGATTTCGCTGCTGACCGGCGCCCGTTTGTCGGTGGGCCACACCGCTACGCGATACTCCGACAGCTTCTTCTTCACCGGTCGTGGGAGTTCGAGTTTCCAGCCGCGGGCATTCAGCGGATCCGGCCCCGAGACGATCCCGAGCGCGAGGGCGAGATCCTCGGCCGAGCGGGCCAGGGGTCCCATCACGGCGATGTCCGGCGGTGCCAGCATCCCGGGCAGGGCATGGCCCTGGGCCGGCACGATGTCCCAGGTCGGCTTGTGCCCGTAGACGCCACAGAAGTGCGCCGGATTGCGAATCGAGCCCCCTATGTCCGAGCCGCTCTCGAGCGCGGTGAGGCCCGCGGCGAGCGCCGCCGCCGAACCGCCGGAGGAACCACCCGGGGTGCGCGAGACGTTCCACGGGTTGTTGGTAGTGCCGTAGATGTCATTGAAGCTCTGGAAGTCGGCAAGCTGTAGGGGCACGTTGGTCTTGCCCATGAAGTGCGCGCCGGCTTCCTTGAAGCGACGCACGGTTTCCGAATCCGTCTTTGCAATGTTGTCTCTGAACTCGGGAATGCCCCAGGTCGTCGGCAGGCCGGCGATGTCGTAGGACTCCTTGATGGTCATGGGCACGCCGTGCAGCGGGCCGAGGTCGCGGCCTGCGGCCAGCGCCTGGTCGGCCGCCTTCGCCGCGGCCGTGGCTCGCTCGAAGTCGCGTACCACGACGGCGTTGAGCGCACCGTCGTGCCGCTCGATGCGGCCGATGTAGAGATCAGTAAGTTCCCGCGAGCTGATCTTTCTCGTGCGGATCTTGCGTGCGAGTTCGACGGCCGATTCGAATTCAATCGTCATGGTTTCTCCCCTTCAATAGCGCACCAGTGTGCCCAACCAGCAGGAATGGGGACCAGTTTGCGCTTCTGCTTGCCTGCATTGAAGACGGCCCAGGAGTCATGCCACGGGCACGCTCAGCCGCACGGTGAGCGGATGCCTCGCGAAGCGGATCAAGAGATCACTCCAGTATTTCGCTGCCATCGCTGCCGCCACTCGCTCCGCCATCTCGGGGGCAGGCTCCGCGCGCACGTGGTCGAACTCGCGACCCGCAATCCGCACCTTCACGAAGGGAGCCGTGGTGTTCTGCTCGAATCGCGAGGCTGCTCGGCTACCGAGCCGCACGTAGAGCTGATCGTCGACTGCGACGACCCACACCCTCGACCAGTGTTCGCCTTCCTGCGGTCCTACCGTAAGAAATTCCAGCGTGTCCTCCCTCGCGAGCGTCTGCGGGTCCCAGCTTGCGCGCTCATCGGCGACCGCCACGGCGGACATGATGATCAGGGAGACGAAGAGCACGAAGTTCGTGAACGACGGCCAGCAATCAAGAGTGACTCGCGTAGAAAGTTCCTTCCCGCAAGGGGGTTCAGCTCAGCTCTCGCAGCGTGAGCGCCATGAGCAATCTGGTCGCTGCGTGGGACAGGTGGTCCTGCCGCTGGTCGCCTTCGTGCAAAAGGCGGAGGTGCTCTTCAGCGCGCGTCAGGTGATAGTCGGGTGTCCGCCTCACCCAGTCGTTGTCGGGATGTTTGACTGCGCCTTCGCGCATCACCCGGGTCACCGCCACCAAAGCCCTCGCAAAGGGGTCGGTCTTCTTGCGGCGATCGCGTCGAACGCTTTCGGGTTTCTTCGTTCGTCTCGTCGTCGCCTTCCCGGCCATGAGGTGTTCGGTTACCATTCACGGACACCGCGAGGCTACCTCTGGGGGAGGTTCGGCGCCGGCTCGGCGCCGCCTCTGACCTTACCCCTTTCTTACCCCGTTTCTCGACCGGAGCTTTCCGGGCGTCTATGGTCTGAGAAGGTTCGTGCTACGGATCATGAGGCTGGGCACGCGAGTTTGGGTATATCTAAGGATTCGCCGCGCGGTAGGGGGAGCCGTCCGCGCGTCAACGAGGTGATGCGTGCCAGTTCGCCCGCTCGACGACATTCGGGTGCTCGACCTCACCCACTTCTACGCTGGACCGTACGGAACGCTCATGCTCTCCTATCTCGGCGCGGACGTGGTGAAGATCGAGCCGCCCGGCCATGGCGAAGGGATGCGCCCGCTCTACCGTGCGTCTGGCCAGGAAATTAGCCTCGGGTTCGCCATCCTCAACGCCAACAAGCGCTCGGTCACCCTCGATCTCAAAAGCGAGGAAGGGCGCGAGCTGTTCAAGCGAATGGTCGTGCGCGCGGACGTCGTGGCCGAGAACTTCGCGTTCGGGGCGATGGAAGGCTTCGGCCTCGGCTACGAGGTGCTGCGCACGGTCAACCCGCGGATCATCTACGCGACGGGTAAAGGCTACGGGCTCAGCGGACCGTATCGCGACCTTCCCGCGTTCGACCCGGTCGTGCAAGCGATGAGCGGCGTGGTCAGTACCACCGGCGAAGCCGGCGGCAAGCCGATGAAGGCAGGCCCAGCGGTCGTCGACATGCTCGGCGGCATCCATTTGACGGCGGCAATCCTCGCCGCGCTGCGAAACCGCGACCGCACGGGCGAAGGGATGTTGGTCGAAGTCGCGCTGCAGGACGCGGTGGTGCCAACACTAACAACGCATATCGCCGCGTACTACGGCATGGGGATCACCGAGACGCGCACCGGTAACCGATCTCCCGGAGGCGTGATCGTGCCGTACAACGTCTACCCCGCAAGTGACGGCTACGTGCTGATCCTCGCTGCCGACAGCCGTCGTTGGCGTCGGCTGTGCGAGCTCGTTGGACGTCCCGAGCTGGCTGAGGACCCGCGTTTCGCCACGCTGTGGGCGCGCGCTGCCAACGTAGAAGCGGTCGACGAGATGATCTCCGCCTGGACGCGCGACCACACGCGCGACAGGCTGATGGCGATCCTCAACGGGTCCGACGTCTTCTGCGGCAGCGTCAAGGAACTACCCGAGGTGATGACGGACCCGCATCTCCGCGCGCGCGGAATGCTCCGCGAGGTGGATGATCCGCGCCTCGGCCACATCACCATATGGACCTCGCCGCTGCGGATGAACGGAGAAGCGCCGGTCCCCGATTCCCCGGCGCCGGGACTCGGCGCCGATACGGATGATTTCCTGCGAACGGAGCTCGGTCTGGATGCCGCGGCGATCGCGTCGCTGCGTGCGCGGAAAGTGATCTGACTGGCCCCGCGGATAGCCGCCACACGGGCCGCGTTGTGCTTCGGCGCGTACGAGCGCGGGTCCAGTGGTGGTGCGGGTTTCGCAGTCTCGGTTAGCGGCTTCCCGCACTCACCGCAGAATTTGATCCCCAGAGCGTTCTCGAAGCCGCAACTCGAGCACCTGACCTTCAGCGATGCGCCGCACTCGCCGCAGAACTTTATGCCGCTCGTTCGAATCCGCAGGCTGGGCAGCGCATCGACGGTCCTGTAGGGCCGCAGGCACCCTAAACCTGCCGGTTACAAGGATTCAAGAAACGGGTGGCCACGTCCTCGCGACGACGACGGCACGATGTAGCTTCGCAGGATCCACGAGATGTCACGATGTGCTCGCCGGCGACGTGGAGACTGTTCGCGTGAAGCTATGGATGCGCTTTGACGAAGGCGATGACCGCTCGATTGAAGTCGTCGGGATACTCGGCGAGGAACAGATGGCCGCCGGGCATTTCCTGGAGGACGGCGCCCGGGATTCGCTCGGCGATCAGGCGCGAGTTTGCCGGCGGCACCAGGCGATCCTCTCGTCCGGTAAGCACCAAGGTCGGGATGCGGATGGAGGGGAGGCGCTCCGAGGTATCGTGACCCATCACCGCAGCGACCTGGCAGGCGAAAGCACGTGGCGGTATGGGGTATCGGCTGCGTGCCTCACGAAACGTGTTCATCACTTCCGGTCGGCGCAAGACGGTCTCCTCGCAGAAGATGGCGCGCTGCTGCATTTCCAGCTTCTCCCCCGACACGTTCGGCCCCGCGGTGATCGCGGCGACGATCTCGGGTGCGGCGGACACAGCCTCCGGGCCCCCGAAATGTGTGCATCCGAGGACCAAGCTCGTGAGGCGGTCGGGGTAATTCAGCGCGAACTCCTGCGCGATCATCCCGCCCATCGAGATGCCGAGTATCGCGGCGCGTTCGATTCCGAGCGAGTCCATCAGCCCCTTCGTGTCGGTGGCCATCTGGCGAATTGAATAGGGCGTCGTCGGCTTGTCACTGCGACCGGCGCCGCGATTGTCGAATTGCAGCAGGCGAAAAACGCGCGACAAGACCGAAGTCTGCTCATACCACGCGCAAAGGTCAGAGCCGAGTCCGCGGATCATCACCAGCGTCTGCGCGCCCTCGCCGTGGATCTCGTAGTAGATCTCGATGTCCCCGACTTTGAGCTTTGGCATGAAGTATCCTTCGAGCTTACCGTGTTGCGAATCAAGTCTCCGAGAACAGTCGCCTCGAAGAGCGCCACGGTCCCGATGCGGTCACCGACGTTTCGGTCCCGAGATGTTCGCCGGTCGGACGGGCGAGTCGCGCACGGCTAGCGCCCGCGGTTCTCGGCCGCGCGCATCGAGTCGAAGCTCGCTTCACGGAACATGGCGTGGAGCTGCCGGCGGCGGATGCCCATGTTGCCGCCGTCGTAGAGCGGGAAGACGAGTGCGTCGCGCATCAGCCGCTCAAGCGGTGTGCGGTTCGTATAGCTCTCGACGCCGACGATTCGCATAGCGTCGTAAACGACCTGGACCGCGAGCTCCGAGCAATAGACCTTGGTCTCAATCGCGAGTTCTTGATCACCCGTCGTCTCGAGCGAGTGACAGGCCTTCCAGGTCAGGTAGCGCGCCGCTTCGATTCGCATCTTCACGTCGGCCAGCATGTAGCCGACGTTCTGGTAATCGATGACGGGGCCGGTTCCCAGTCGCCGCTCGCTCCGGGCGAAATCGAGCGCGATCTCGAAGGCGCGGCGCATGACGCCGACGCAGGCAGCGCCGATCAACGCGGCCGTCCAGGAGAACGTGCGCGAGACAATGTCGAGGCCGTCGCCCTGCCTGCCCACCAAGAAGTCGGCCGGGACGCGAACGTCTTCGAAATGAACCCGTGGCGTGATGACGCTGCGGTGGCCCATCTTGTCGTAGGCCTCGACCACGCGGACACCCGGAACGTCGCCCGGTACCGCAATCACCGCGAGCGACTCGCGCGCGCCCTTGGTCGGATCGGTGCGACAGACGACGGTGTAGAGGTGAGCGCCATGGCCGTCCCAGCCCCAGCCGTTCGTCGTGTAGTGTTTCTCGCCCGACACGATCCATGCATCGCCCTCGCGCCGTGCCATCGTCTGCACCCCGGCGCGCGGATCGTCGCTGTCGTAGTTCGCGCCGCCGCCGACGTCGGTGAACGCAAAGGCGGCCAGACGCGCACCATCGCCGTCGTCGACGAAGGGGGCGAGGAAGCGCTTGCGCTGCGCCGGCGTACCAAACTGAATCAGCGGCTGAAGCGCGAGCCCCGTGCCGAGCAACGTGGTCGGGACGTTCACGTCCACGCGAGCGAGTTCCTCGGCCGCGATCGCGAAGTCGATCATGCCGAAGCCAAGACCGCCGTCAGCAGCGGGAATATACGACTTGGTGAAGCCGGCCTTTGCCATCTCTCGATAGGCGCCGCGCGTTCGCGTGAACGACTCGACCGGGTCCGCGATGTCGGCCAGCTCTTCGGCAAGCGGCGCGAGCACCGTCGCCGCGAATGTCCGGGCATTGTTCCGAAGCTCCTCCTGCGCGGCAGTTGGTGTGAAGTCGATCGGCATGTGATTCTCCTCCCGCTGGCGGATGCGGCTTGGTGGCTTTGGTCGGACTCGCTCGGCAGCGCGTCGAAGACCCGGCTACGTTGCATGCCGTGGACCGGTAAATCAGATACGTCGGATGCTCGCCGGCTTACTCTTCGACGCTCTCCAGCTCCATCGGACAGCGCGGGGGCGTCCGCTGGAGCCGAGGAGTTCAGCAGCGCCTTACACGACGAAGCGCACCGAACGGATCAGCGAGAACTTCGGTCATCTCAATTCGAGGACGTGCCATTGCATCCTCCCGGCGGTTACAATCGCACGCTCGGCTAGCCGAGACCACCGGGAGGGGAAGAGGTCAGTCTCGGATGGCGAGCGCCTGACGGGGGCAGCGTCGGACGGCGGCCTCGACCCGGGAGCGCATCGTCTCAGGTGGGCGCTCGACGAGAAGCCGCACCCGATCATCGTCTCCTACAAGGAATACCTCGGGAGCGATCTTCATGCACACCGCATTGCCCTCGCAGCGGTCTTGGTCCGCGACGACGCGCACGTCGGGTGTTTCGCTCCGAACTAATCAGGAGGTCAAGCGCCTGGCTACTCCCCAAGTTCACCCACGGGAACCACGGCGTTTCATGAACGGCGCCGCGGAAGTATCTACTTCGACCAGCGCCTCAGTTCCATTCCATCGGAATGGATGCGAGACCGTGGAACTGGAGTGAATCGATGTACTCGCGCGGTGCGTCAATGCGGCGGGCGCGCAACAACAGCGGAACCACGCGTTCCAGCGAAGCTGTAGTTTCCATCCGGGCCAGCGCTGCGCCCAGGCAAAAGTGGGCGCCGAATCCGAACCCGACGTGGGGAGACTCCGGGACGCGCGCGATGTCAAACTTCGATGCATACGCGCCGAACGCCGCTTCGTCGCGATTTGCCGAGGCAATCAACAATGCGATGATCGAGTTCCTTGCGATGCCTGTGCCGGCAATCTCCACGTCTTCAATCGCGCGCCGGAAGATGTAGTGTACCGGCGGATCCCATCGCAGGGTTTCCTCGATCACCGCACCGATGAGGCCCGGATCGGCCTGCACCTGTGCGAGCGCGTCGCGATGCGTAAGCAGCGCATTGATTGCGTTGCCGATAAGATTTGCGGTGGTCTCGCTGCCTGCGAATAGCAACAGGTTCGCGAAATCGATCGCTTCCTGTGCCGTCAGCGCGTCACCTTCGCTGGCCCGCATCAGGACGCTCAGCACGTCAGTGCCCGGTCCGCCTCTGCGGCGTTCGATGACGCCGCCCAGGTATTCAGACATCTCCCGGCTCGCCGCCGCCGCACCGCTCCCCTGATATCCCAGATGTCGCTTCGAACCGTTCATTCCCTGGGTGATGACGGTGGCCCATCGCTTGAAGTCGGCGTAGCGCCCGGGCTCGACGCCCAGCACGGTGGCGATGACGATTACCGGGACCGGGACGGCGAGCTGCTGAACGAGGTCGAAGCAGCGCTCCGTGCGCATCGAATCGACGCACTCCCCTACGGTCACTTCGACGGCGGGTTTCCAGGCCGAGACTTGTTTGGGCGTAAAGCCGCGATTGACCATGTTACGGAGCTCTGCGTGAATTGGAGGATCGCTGGTCACCACGCTCGGGCGGGGGATCCCCGGCATCCCGCTCGCGCGCCGGGTTGACCCGGTGAGAACCGATGCCATCGCATCGGAGGAAAATTGCGCGGTGTCCTTCAGAACGGCGAGGACATCCGCGTAGCGCGAAACGACCCACATCTTCGACTGTGCTGCCCAATGGACAGGTGCCGAGCGCCGGAGATGCTCGTACGCAGGGTACGGATCGGCGCGGAACTCAGGAGCGAACGGATCGTACTCAACGCTGATCGAGGTCCCCATCCGCGGTTCGATCTTATCGTCGGCCGGGAGGTGTCGGTCAATCCGACCGGCCCGCCTAGTTCTCAGCGACGCACTTGAGAGTCGATCTGACCACCTCTAGCGACGACGAGCAGTGCGACCCCGACGACGAGACCCGCATCGGGCAGACGGTATATGGGCCAGACCCGATTCCTTCAACATGCGAAAGTCCAGCGCTACCCTGCCCGTTCTCCGCGCGGTGTTCCGCTGCACCGCCGCGCCGCTCGACCTCATCATGATGCGACGACAGCTCTTCAACCTGAAGGCGCTGGCGGAGCGGCAGGCCCGGCCGTGACGCGCCGTCAGCTGAACAGCGACAGCTGGCGCCGCGCGCCGATGACGTCGTCGAAGTCGGGGCCGCGAGGAAGCGCAGGACCGCGTCGGCGATCGGCTGGAGCTGCTGCGTCACGTAGTGCTCGTAGTCGGGCGGCGCCGTCGTCTCGCCCGACCGGCTCGGGCCCGGCGCGCGTCACGACGTAGGTGACGATGCGGCCCGCGGCCGCCGCCCTGCTTGCGCGCCGCCTTCACGTGCGGCGGCGTCGTCTTGGTGTAGCTCGTCGAGCGGCTTCCGGATCGCCTTGCGGTAGGCGAGCTCGCGCGTCGAAGCGCCCGGCGCGCAGCTCGGCGACGAAGTCGCGGACGAAGTCGTCGACCGGCTGGTCGTGGAAGACGAGCGTCGAGCAGCTCGCGCTGGAAGCGGCGCGCGACCTCGCTCCAGTCGCGGCGCACCGCTTCGAGGCCGACGATCTCGAGCTCTCTCGCTCGCCGTCGACGACCAGGCCGGCGTAGCGCTTCTTGCTGCCGGTCGCGCCGCCGCGCACCTCGGGCATGAAGAAGCGCGCGTAGACCTTCTCGAACTCGAGCTCGAGGTGGCTCGTGCAGCCGAACTCGCGCGTCGAGCGCCGGCCGCGACCGCGTCGCCGATCGCGGCGCGCAGCGCCTCGCGCGCGCGGCCGCCGCGCGCGCCGCGTCGGGCTCGCCGACGTCGACGAAGAGCGAGTCGGTGTCGCCGTAGATCACGCGGTGGCCGCGGCGCCTCGACCGCCGCCGCGGCGAGGCGGATCACGTGCTGGCCCGGCGGTCGTGATCGCGTTCGCGACCGCCGGCGAGAAGAGCCGCGACGCCGGCGAGCCGAGCACGCCGAAGAGCGAGTTCATCAGGATCTTGATCGCCTGCGCGCCGACCGCGTCGCCCGCGGCGCGCGCCGCGCGCGCTCGTCGCCACGAGGCGCGCCACCAGCGCCGGGCAGGATGCCCGGCTCGTCGCGCCGGAAGGCGGCGCCGCCCGGCGTGCGGATCGACCGCGCGTCCGCGCCGCGCCCGGCGCACGTAGCGTCAGCGGATCGATGTTGAAGGTGCGGATGAGGCTCGGGTACAGGCTCTTGAAGTCGAAGACGAGGATGTTGCGGTAGAGGCCCGGGCGCGAGTCGAGCACGAGGCCGCCCGGATCGATGCCGCCTCGCCGTCCTCGGGCGCACGCACCGACGGCGCGACCCGGCCGCGCGCGCGCAGCGCGCCGCAGGTAGAGCGAGTCGACCGACGCGATCTGCGCGCTCACGCGGTCGAGCTGCATGCCGGTCAGCGAGGCTCCGCCGCACCGCCAGCTCGACGAGGCCGGTGCGCGCGAGGATCTCGAGCACCAGCCGCGCGTCCTCCAGGTTGTAGGCGGCGAGCGCGCGCCGGGTCGTCGCGGTAGGCGGCCTCGATCTCGCGCGCCGCGGTGCTCCGGGCCGATCAGCTTGCCGCTTGCCGAGGAGCGTCTGCGCCGCCGTCTCGAGCCGGTAGTCGTCGAGCCGGATGAAGGCGCTGCGCAGCAGCGCCAGCCCGTCGAGCACGACGCGGCCGCTCAGAGCACGGCGCGCGACTCGCGCGTGAAGTTCTGGTCGCGCCGGAGCTCGAGCTCGTCGTCGGTCCGCCCGAGCGCGCAGCGCAGCCCGGCGCGGCGGCAGGCGCGCAGGAGCACCGTGCAGGTCGAAGTCGCACGACGTTCCAGCCGGTGAGCACGTCGGGGTCGACGGCGCGGACGTGGGCGAGGAAGCGCTCGAGGAGCGTCGCGCTCGTCGGGCACGACCTCGGCGCCCGCGACCGGCTCGGGCGCCGACCATCAGCACGCGCTCGCCGCCCGCGCCCGCCATCGCGATCGGAGTAGAGCCGGCTCGCCGTCGAGGCTCGTCTCGATGTCGAACGACGAGCACGCGGAGCGCGCGGCGCGAAGTCGCGCGGGCGCGAGCGCCGGGTTGCGGTAGACGCGGCCGACGCCCGGGCGGCGCTCGAACGGCGCCGTCGACGGTGAAGGCGCCGCGGATGCCGCGGTCGATCAGGTAGCGGTAGGCGAAGCGGAGGTCGGCCTCGAAGCACTCGACGCCCGCCTCGCGCGAGGCGGCGCGCGCAGCGGCGGCACGTCGCCGCGGCAGCCCGACCTCGACGCGCGACACGGGCTCGCCGGCGAAGGTGCGCAGCGTCGGTCGCGACGACACGCGCCTCGCGACCGCGCACCGCGGCCGCGTCGCGCGCCGCGCACGAAGAAGTACGGCACGCAGCGCGGTCGTCGACGACGAGCGCCGGCTCGCCGCTCTCGAGCATCGCGTGGAGGTGCACCTCGGGACGGCCGGCCACCGACCCGGTAGGTCGGCGTCAGGATGAAGCCGCGCTCGGCCACGGCCGCTCATATTGCCGGGGCGCGTGCGGCGCCACCAGCCGGGCCTCCGAAAATGCACTCACCTGCCATGGGCAGAAGGCGATCCGGGGCGAGGGGTTGAAGCGCGCGGCCGTGGTGTCGCACGCTACGGTCCATGATCTTGTGCCACTCCTCTGGATCCACCCGCTCCGCGAGGTCCATCGAGCCCTTCACGTCGGCGAAAAGCACTGTGACCTGCTTGCGCTCACCCTCGAGCGCGCTACGGGAGGTGAGGATCTTCTCGACGAGGTGCTTCGGGGTGTACGAGCGCGGCTCACGCGACGTCGGTTCCTGCGCCACCTCGGCCAGTGGCCTCCGCACTCGCCGCAGAACCGCTCACCTGGCTCGGTGCTCGCGCCGCACGAGGGACAGCCGACCTCGAGCCCTGCGCCGCAGTGGACGCAGAATTTTCGCCCTGCGCGATTCTCGTGCTTGCAGGAAGGGCAGACCATCTTGCCCCCTCCTTGGGGCTAGCCCTTGGTTACAGGCGATAATCCTTTCGGGCGCTTTCGCGCAAGGAGCACGAGGCGAACAACTTCAAGAGGCCGCCCACTTACTTCCCGGAAGCTCGGCTTTGACGAGCACCTCGCTCTCGGACGGTTCCGCGCACTACGTCACACACGAGACTTCAGGAGGCGGGGGATTGCACGGCAACGTACTGCTCCGTCATGCGCTGCAGCCGGTCGCTGAGGATGCGCGTCAGGTTCAGGAAGACCTTCGAGGCGATGCGCGGGTAGCGGCGCTGGATGCGCTCGAGGAAGCGCTGGTCGACGGCGAGCACCTCGACGGGCTCGGCGGCCACGACGTCGGCGCTGCGCTCGTTGTGGCGCACGAGGCCCATCTCGCCGAAGACGTCGCCGCGCCGCATGTTGCGCGAGCAGCCGCCGCTGCTTGCCGCTGCCCGCGAAGACCTCGGCCGCGCCTGGATGATCACGTACATCTCGTCGCCGCTGCTCGCCGCTGGCGGACGATCGTCTCGCCCGGGCGCGAAGCGCTTGATCTCGCCCATCAGCACGACGATGCGCGCCTGCGCCGGGCGGAGCCCCGCGAAGAGCGGGATCGTGCGCGCCGGATCGTCGCCGAGCTTCACGCCGAGCAGGTCCCAGAGCGTGATGATCTTGGTGGTGGCGAGCAGCGCCGGGCAGCAGCACGAGGTTGGCGCCGAGCGCCGTCACCATGGTGACGCCCGGCGAGGACGCCGAAGTTCTGGATCGGCACGAAGCTCGAGAAGCGCGAAGGTGAGGAAGCCGAGGAAGAGCGCGACCGTCGTGTAGACGATCGGCACGCCGACGGTGCGGAGCGTGCGCACGATCGCCGCCGCCTGGTCGGTCTCGCCCTGCAGCTCGAGGTTGAGCCGCGCCATGTAGTGGATCGTCGAGTCGACGGCGATGCCGAGCGCGATCGCGGCGATCAGGCTCGTGCCGAGGTTCAGGAGGATGCCGAGCCAGCCCATCACGCCGAAGAAGATGACGATCGGCAGCGACGTTCGGCAGGATCGCGAGGAAGCCGACCTTCGCCGACAGGAACATGAGCGCCATCACGACGAAGATGACGGCCGAGCGCGAGCGTGAGGCTCTCGATCTGCCCGGCGACGATGTCCGAGGTCGGTGCCGGTGAACGAGGACGAGCGTGCCCGGTGAGGTGCACGCGGCAGCTCGGCGGGGAAGTGCTCGCGACGTAGTCGCGGATCCTGCGCCAGCGTCTCCTCGATCTGCCGCGAGCCGGAGAGGTTCGTGCGCACGAGGATGGTCGCCGTCGCGGAAGTCCGGCGTGACGACGCTCTTGAAGGCTTCGGGGCTCTTGCTGACCGCGCTCAGCAGCGGCTCGAGGCTCTTCGGGTCCTCCCAGAAGCGTCTTCGGCGTCTCGCCGCGGCACGACGTCCCTGCTCGTCGAGCGACGCCAGGTCTCCCGTCCCTTGTTCGACCCCGCCTCGAGCAGCTCGAGGTAGTCGACGATCGAGATCGACGACGTGACGCCGGGCAGCGTGCGCGAGGAAGCCGCTGCAGGTCCTTCATCAGCTTCAGCACCTCCCAGCGCTCGGAGCGATGCCGGCTCGGTTCCCTCGATGACGAGGTAGAAGAGGTTGCTGCCGACGATCTCGCGGTTGATCGTCTCGTTCGCGCTGCCGCACCTCGGAGCTGCGGGTCGAAGTAGTAGAGGAAGTCCGAGTCGACGTCGGATGCGGCGCGCGCCGGCGAGCCGCCAGCGCACCGCGAGCGCCGCGCACGCCCAGAGGATCGGCGCGCCGCGACGCGTAGGCGCGCTGGCCGAGCCGCGCGAGGATGCCGGCGAGCATCGGCGAGACCTTGCCCGAGCGCTCGCGCGCCCGGAGGCCGGCCGGCAGGAGCTGCGAGCGCCGCGGGGAGGAAGGTGAGCGACGTGACCGTCAGGCAGAGCGACGCCGACCACGGCGAAGAGGCCGAGGTCCCAGATCGCGGTGATGCGGTTCACCATCAGCGAGCCGAAGCCGACGACGTGGTGAGCGCCGAGATCGCGAGCGGCAGCCAGACGCGCTCGAAGGCGCGCACGACCAGCTCCTCGGCGCGGCGCCCCGGCGTCGACCTGCTCGTAGTAGCGCGCCATCACGTGGATCGCGTACGAGCTGCCGACGACGAGCAGCAGCGGCGGCAGGATCGAACGTGCCGAGCGTGATCGCCTTGCCCGCGAGCACCATGACGCCGAGCGTCCAGACAGCGCCATGCAGCACGGAGACCACGGGCAGCACGACGCCGCGCACGGTCCGGAACGAGAGCCAGAACGACGACCAGCACGAGCGCGAGCGCGATCGGCGTGAAGCGCACGAGGTCCTCGGCGCATCAGCTCGACGGCCGCCTGCTTCACGTGCGCCGCGCCGGTGAAGAAGAACCGCTCCGGGCCGTCCTCCTCGGCGAGAACCGCGCGGATCTCTCGTCGACGCCGAGGTCGAGTACTGGGCGTCGGTCAGGTTCTCGAAGAAGACGTTGATGGCCGCGCCCGGAATCGTCGGCACGAGACGAGGTTCTTGCCGTAGAGCGGGATCGCCGCGAGCTTCTTCTTCAGCGTCTCGACCTCGCCCGGGGTCGGCGGGATGCGCGGCAGGAGCCGCGGCGGCGGTCGAAACGTCGTCGGCCGGGTCCGACGCGTTGGTGATGCTCAGACCTGCTCCACGCCGCGAATCGTCGCGAGGGCGTCGGTGACCCGCGCGATCTTCTCGAGCGTCGAGGCGGCGAAGAGGTCGTCGGCCCGCACGCCGATGACCGCGACGTCGTCGCTGCCGAAGGTCTCGCGGATCTTCGCGTAGTACTCGACCTCGGGATCGCCGGCGGGCAGCACGCTCTCGAGCGAGCTCTCGATGCGGATCTGCAGCGCGTAGACACCGAGGATCGCGGTCACGAGCAGGTTCGCGCGACGACCACGAGCGGGTGGCGAACCAGCCAGCGGGCGAAGGAATTCATCATCGGACGGAGAGATTCATCGTGCCGACTCCACGAGCAGCGGTGCGATGCGCTCGGCGTGCCCCGTGGCTCCCATCTCCGCGAACAGTCGGTGCGCCTCTGCGAGCTCACGCCTCGCCGCCTCGGTGTCTCCCGCCAGGCGGCACAACTCCGCACGTTCGACGTGCAGGTGCGGGCGCCAGCGCTCGGCGCCGGTCTGTTCGATCAGCTGCGACACTTCGTCGAGGAGAGTCTCGATGATTTGACGTGCGTCGGCGCGTTCGATCTCACGCAGGCAGCGAACGTGCGCAATCGTGGCCTCGCATTGGTGGACGGGCTGGCCCTGCCGCTTGGCGAGGGCGATGGCTTCCCCCGATACGGTGCGCGCTCGTTGCACGGCCCCTGCCCCGAAGAGCGCATTCAGCCCCTTCACGCGGGTTTCACCCAGGTCTCGGAGCTGGAAGTAACCGGAGACGAGCTTCGCCGTGTGCTCCGAGATGGTGGATCGGGATCGGCGTGCGCCGGATCTGCTCCATGCGCGCCGCCAGCCCGACCGTGTGGCCCTGCGCGGTGTAGTCCATACGCAGATCGTCGCCGATCTTCCCGACCACGACCTCACCGGAGTTGAGCCCCATCCGTACCGCGAAACTGATCCCCTTCCCAATGCGCAGCTCGTCGGCGTAGCGGCGGAGCGCGTCGCGCAGGTGGAGCGCCGCGTAGCAGGCGCGCCGTGCGTGGTCCTCGTGCGCGATCGGTGCCCCAAAGAGCGCCATGAGCCCGTCACCGCGATACTCGTTGACGGTACCCTCGAAGCGATGGATTCCGTCGGCGAGAATCCGGAAGAACCGGTCCATGATCTTGTGCCACTCTTCGGGATCGACCTGCTCGGCGAGATGCATCGAGCCCTTCACGTTGGCGAAGAGCACGGTCACCTGCTTGCGCTCGCCTTCGAGAGCGGACCTCGACGTCAGGATCTTCTCGGCGAGGTGTGTCGGCGTATATGAACGAGGGACCAGTCGCGGCGCTGGCTTCGTCGCCTCGGCTAGCGGCTTCCCGCACTCATCGCAGAACTTTATGCCGTTGGCATTTTCGAAGCCGCAGGCTGCGCAACGCATGGACGGCTCCTCACAGCCTCAACACCGATAGACCCGCTGGCTTTGGACATTCAAGCCGAGCACGCGCGCGCCCGGCCCACCGGAGGTTACCAGCCCGGCTCACCCGGTGCGGCCGAGTGGAGACCTTCGTCGACTCCTATTTCCTCTTGGAGCTTCTCTGCTCTCCCTTCTTGCTCTTGAGAAACTCGAATAGCGCCGCGATTTCCTCGGAGCCGCGGCCGGCGGCCAGTGCCTTCTTGAAGTAACCCAGCAGGAATTCCGGAAGGGCTCGGTCGACCCCATTCTCGCGGCTTGTCCGTACAATTTGTTCGAGCGCCGCCGTCCAGGTGTTGAGCGAAGCCTCCGAGCCTTCGTAACTCCTCTTCTGAATCATCACCCCGCTCGTCTTCATGGTCTCTTCGAGAAGCGAGAGCAGCGGAACAGCCGCCGAGACGTAGCCGCTGATCGGGAAGCCTTCGGATGCACAAATAGCTGCTCCATGAAGAAAACTTACGATGGCCCCGACCGCGCTCGACAGCAGGCTTTGATCGAGGGTCGAGGCGTGTCCAACATCGTCACCGACGAACATGGGGACGCCTCCAAGACTCAGCAACAACGCCTTGTTCGCCTCGAAGATATCTTTGGAGCCCGAGTAGAGTACCGTGCATTCCTTCGAGCCGACTTGCTTCGGGTAGGCCATGATTGCCCCGTCCAGGTAACTCACGCCGACCTTATTGGACCAAGCCTCACTCTCCCGAGCCTCTCTCGGCGTCCCCGTGGAGAGCTGTACAAGCACCTTTCCGCCGAGCTGGCTGGCTACTTCCTTCCTTCGAAGCAATGAATTGCCCACCTCGTAGTTGATCACGCAGACGACAATGACCCGGCTCGCCCCCACTGCCGCGGCCACGGACGTTGCCACGGTCGCGCCGGCTGCTTGGAGCGGTTTGCACCTCTCCGCCGTTCGGTTCCAGACCGTGACTCGGCATCTATTCGCGAGGAACGCCTTCGCAAGGGCGGCTCCCATTGCTCCGGCGCCGATCACGGAGACTGTTTCGTGATTTTTCACTCTTGCCATCGTGGTGCCCTCATCGGACCTTCTTGTTAGGCTCTGCTCTTCCTATATCCGGCCTTGAGCGGCGGCGAGAGATCCCTCCCGGGGGTTGACACAACTCTCTCCCAGCGCGATCGTCGTTTCGGCAGAGAAGAGCATCGACGGAAGCTCCCTTGAACGCTGGAGGTCAGCCCTTGAATCACGGGCGATAGTCCCTCGTGCAAGCAGCGCGAGCCTCAAGAGGTCGATGTGGCATCCTGCGGATCGTCGCCCTCTCCGTGACCGTGCTCGCCGCTCCGCCCCGCGCCTTGGCCGAGTTCCCGCCCGTCGGAACGGTCGTCAACAAGGACAACGCCGAGAAGTACGCCGAGGTGCTGAACCCGACACAGCAGTACATGCTGAAGCACGGCGCCACGATGCCGGTCACCGAGTACCGCAAGTACGAGTGGCAGCCGGTGTACAAGGAAGCGACGGAGAAGTATTCGAGCCAGGTCCGCCTGAGCCCGGACGGCCGCGACATCGTCAACTACGTGGCCGGCGCCCCGTTCCCGGTCATCGACGAGAACGACCCGCAAGCGGGCGCGAAATGGATGTGGAACCACGAGCAGGGGCCGAAGTACACCGACAACGTCGGCGTCGGCTGGAACGTGGAGCTCGTCAACAGCCGCGGCGAGCGCGAGCGCTTCTTCGGCTCGAGCTTCTGGCGGCGCATGATGTGGCGCGGCCGGATCGTGCTCGATCCGAAGCCCGTCGTGCCGCACGAGCCCGCCATCGGCTACACCGAGCAGTGGGGGCCGCTGCACGACCCGAACGACCTGAAGGGCTCGGGTGCCCTCAACTTCCGCTACGTCTCGCCCGACGTGCCCGACGACACCTACCTCTATCTCCCAGAGCTGCGGAAGGTGCGCCGGCTGTCGATGGCGAACCGCTCCGACGCGTTCTGGGGGACCGACATCGACATCGACTCGGTCTGGACGTGGAACTCGAAGCTCTCGTTCTGGACCTTCAAGTACCTCGGCACGCGCAAGCAGCTCACGCCATTCCACTCCGGCGGCTACGCACAGCGCGAAGCGTGGTGCGCCCAGCCGGACGGCGTGTCCGGGATCAAGTCCTTCTTCTGCTGCCTGAACCACGAGCTGCGCGACACCGTGATCGTCGAGGGCACGCCGAGCGGCTTCAGCCAGTACGCGTTCAGCAAGCGCATCGTGTACATCGACAAGGAGTCGCTGATGGCCCAGTTCAACGAGGGCTACGACCAGGGCGGCCAGCTGTGGAAGACCTACTACCTGTACGGCGACGCGGCGAAAGTCGCCGCGCGACATCGAGCGCCAGCCCGACGGCTCGATCAAGCTCGTGCCGACCAAGACCGGTGAATCCGCCGTCGCATGCGGACGAGCGCGTCGGCGCCTCCCACGGCGGCGTGGTCGACATGCAGCTGAATCACGCCTCGAAGTGGGACGCGCCGGACGCCTACCTCTATCCCAATCCCGGCGTGGGGCACGGCTACGTGGACGAGCCGCGCGACTGGAACACTCCCGACACCTTCACGATCAACTACTTGATCAAGAGCGCGGGCTTCTAGCGGAGCGGCGGCGTCGTTCTACGGCCGGTGCTCGGCGAAGACGCTGAACTCGCCTTCCCGCGCGACCGCGAAGATTGTGCCGCGCTACGAGTGCTTATTGAGCGTTGCATAAATAATAGAAACCTTTCCCTTTCTGTGGTAGCAGGCAGCAATGCGACCACAGGGAAGCCCGGCGGAGTTGGAACGCCGGCGGCGGCGGGCGGTGCGGCTGTTGGAGGCCGGCAACTCGCTGACGGCGGTGGCGAGGATGGTGGGTGCAGCCATAAGCGCGGTCTGGTCGTGGCGTAAGACCTGGCGGCGCAAGGGGGAAGCGGGGCTGGCCGCAAAGCCGGCTCCCGGACGGCCCAGGAAGCTCACGCAGCGGCAACGTCAGCGACTGCCGAAGATTCTGGCGCGGGGTCCCCTGCGGCACGGTTATGCAAACGACCTCTGGACAACCCGGCGGATCGCCGCCGTCATCCGCCGGGAGTTCGGGATCGACTACCATCCGGCGCACGTGACCCGCATCCTGGCCGATCTCGGCTGGAGCTATCAGAAACCCGAGCGCCGGGCCCTGGAGCGAAACGAGTCCGCCATCTGAACGCTGGAAGCGTCATCGCTGGGTCGAGATTAAAAAAAAGCGTCGCGCCTGAGGGCGCACCTGGTGTTCCTGGATGAGAGCGGCTTTCTGCTCATTCCGACGGTGCGCCGCACCTGGGCTCCACGGGGCGAAACCCCGCTTCTCATTCACTTCGCACGACCAGACAGAGTCTCGGCGATCTCCGCCGTAACGGTAGCCGGTACGCGCCACCGCCTCGGGCTCTACTGCCACTTCCATCTCGACAACATCACCCACCTTGAGGTCGCCTGTTTCTTGCGGTTCTCCTCGGGCACCTGCCGCGGACCCATTGTACTGCTCTGGGACGGAGGCTCGATCCATCGCGGCCCCGCCGTGCGGGGACCTTCTCGCTCATCGATCCCAGGCTCCACGTCGATCGCTTCCCTGCCTATGCCCGAGAGCTCGATCCCGACGAGCAGGTGGATCACTTCAAGGCCGAGCTGGCCAACGGCTGCCCGCTTCATCATCGACCATCTGCTCGATGACGTCACGCAGCTTACGCGCTACGCACGCCGCTCACCCGACCTGCTCCGCTCTTTCGTTGAGGGCTGCGGACCTACCGCCCTTTCTTGGTCATGAATTTATTGCTTATACAACGCTAAATAAGGCGACTCAGACACTCCGACCCGCTGCAGGGTTTCAAAACACATGGCCCATGTAATCTTTCCAGCCCGCACACGGATCAGATTGCTGCCAGCCTCTCCGGATCTGCGCGATGGTCAGAGCTCTGGACAATGCCAACCACGTCGCGCCTCCATTCTCGCTGCCGCGGTCATTGCCAGCGTCCGTGAGATCCTCGACTCGGGGCCCGGTGGCGAAGTTGATGGTCGGCTGTTGGACGAGCATCCGATTCAGCTCGTAATTACCTCGATCGCGCATGTCCAGTTGTAAGTGCTTGAACCCAATGTCGGCTTGGTAGTTGAGGTAGTAGGGATCTGACCGCAACGCTTTATCGACCAATTCGCCTGTTTCCACGTGCCTCCCCACGCATATCAGGTGTTCGCCCATTTCGCCGTAGCATGGCAAATCTTCGCGCGATCGGCCCTGCGATGGATGGCCCATCCGGGGGGAATCGATACTGATGAATACGGACCGGTCCATCAATCCTGCCGGAGGCCCAGATCTGAAGGCCTTAAGAACTAATCTGAGCCATCTTGCAGGAAGCGAATCCCGATGACCGAAGCGTCGGTCCAAATGACGCGCAGGCTGTCTCTACGATCACATTTTCCTATACCGAGGGGCGCTGATATTTTCAGAACCGCCGTGGGTCGTCGAGAGACATTTTTCAGCGTTCGGGCGAACCTGACCGCAGCGGCAGCCGACACCCAGTTTGTCGCACGACCTGCGAAGCAAGTCCTTTTCGGGGCCTCCGGCGTGTGTTGCCCAGGGCCGAAGGCTGATGGCTGAGTACTGGCTTCTATTTGAATCCGGCCTTGCGCAAAGCAGCAATATGACGCTCTAGTACCGCCGGATCTTTGATCGGCATTCGCTGTCTGTGCACCGCCAGCGAGAAATGCGGATTTAGCCGCAGCACTTCAGCTGCTTCAGCCCGCGCCTCTGCTTCTTTGCCTAACTCGCTGTAGACCGCAGCCAACGTGAGGTGAGCACTCAGGATGTTGGGGTAGCGGCTGAGAAAGCGCTGCAAGGATGCCCGCGCCTCCTCGTAGCGCCCGGCCACTGCATAGGCATTGCCGACCGCTTTTAAGTATACGTCCGCCGCATCCTCAGACTTCAGGCGCAGCGCCTGGGCCGCAGCCTCCAGGGCATCCTCCGTCCTGCCCACATCGCTCAGCACCTCAGCCAGAGCTGCATAGGTTCCAGCCTCGGTAGGCGCGAGGGCCACACCCCGCTTCATCTCCGCTAGGGTTTGCTCATACTGCTGCTGATAGAGATAGATATAGCCCAAGACCATATGGTTCCAGTGTAAGTCTTCATTAAGGGCCAAAGCCCGTTGCGCCACCGCAACTGATGGCTCCAATGTCTGGGCTGCTGCGCTCTGTTGAGCGACCCACTGCCACAAGTAGCTGACAGTCAAGATATTGAGAGCAGCTATAAAATCGGGGTTCCGGCTGAGGGCTTCCTTCTGCGCGGCGATCGCCTCGGCATACCGCCCAGTCAAGCGGTAGGCCTAGCCCAATTCGAATAAGTACCAGGGTGGATAGCGGGGGTTGAGCCGCATCGCCTGCTCCACCGCCCGCAGGGCTTCTGCAGGTCTGCCCGCGAAGGTCAGCGCCTGCGCATGGTATGCATAGCTGTCGGCATCGTTGGGATCGAGGGCGATGGCCCGTTCTCCTTCCGCGATGGCTTGGTCATACTGCTGTTTCCGCGCAAAGACCCAGCTCAAGAGCGAATGGGCTACCGGCAGGGAGTCATCCAGGGCCACGGCCTGTTGCGCCAGCGCTAACGCGCGCTCCAAGGTCTGGGGGTCCGCACTCCAGCGCAAGATCCACTCCATCAAGTAGGTCCAACCCAGGAATGCGTACGCCTCCGCATACTGTGGGTCCAGGGCAAGAGCTTTCTCAAACATCTGCCGCGCCTGGGCATTGGCCTCTTTCGTGAAGCGCAAAAAATACTCCAGCCCGCGCAAGAAGGAGTCATAGGCTTCCAGGTTGTCGGTGTGTTTGCGCACGATGTCCCTTGCTCGTGCAAAGTGAGCTGCAGTTTCAGCGTCGTCACGATCTTCTGCACGATCTCATCTTGCAGCGCAAAGATGTCCTTGCAAGGGCCGGTCATAGCGCTCGGACCAGAGGTGATAGCCCGTGGTGGCATCGATCAACTGCGCCGTGATCCGCACCTGGTTGTCGGCTTTGCGCACGCTGCCTTCCAGCACGTACCGCACCCCCATCTCCGTCCTACGTCCTGCACCTTCACTGCCTTGCCCTTGTAGGTGAAGGCCGAGTTACGGGCGATGACGAACAGGCTGGAGATCTGGGAGAGATCGCCGGTAAGGTCTTCGGTGAGGCCGTCGCTGAAATACTCCTGCTCAGGGTCTTTGCTCAGGTTGACAAAGGGCAGCACGACGATGGAGGGTTTGTCGGGCAGCGGCAGCGATGGGGCCTGCGCCTCTTCATTACGGGGCGTGGACTGCAGAACGCGGAAGGGGGAAGACACGTAGAGAATAGTCGCTGCCACTCCCGCGATGACCAGCCCTGCCAGTACGGTCCAGCGCCACGGGCGTATGTTCAGCCGTCGGAACTCTCGACTAACTCCTTTCGATGCTTCGGGGTGAGCGTTCGTCGCTGCCTGCCATACCCGCACCGGCGTCGCGATGTTCTTCAGCGCGCGCTCCCCGATGTACTTGTATTGTAAAGGCAAGCGGCTTTTGACCTGCTCGTACACGATCTGCGACATGAAGATGCCGCCCGCCTCGGCTAACGCCTCAAGACGCACCGCGATGTTGATCCCTTCACCGTGGATTTGCTCACCCTCCACGACGATCTCCCCGAGATTGATTCCGATACGAAACTCGATTCGGCGCGTGACGGGCAACTCTGCATTGCTGACAGCCAGCCCTTGCTGGATCTCGAGGGCACACTGCACGGCGTCCACGGCGCTCGGGAACTCAGCGAGCAGGCTATCCCCTCTCGAACCGACTGCGCGGCCACCATGGCGCTGAACTAGGGTCCTCATCTTCTCGAGATAGGCACCTAGGACGCGCAGTGTCGCGGGCTCGTCTTCGCCGATGAGTCGGCTGTACCCCTTGACGTCCGCGTGAAGAATCGCGGCGAGCCTACGCTCTACTTTCTGGGCTTCCATGTCCTCAGGCCATGCAGAAAACCGGGTCAGAGTGATTTAAGCGCCGCGAGAGGCGCGCGTCATACGCCGAGCTCCTCGGCAACCTCTGCAGCGCGGATCGGCGCGCCGATCTCGAGGAACAGACGGTGCGCCTCGCGAAGCTCTCGGTGGTGCGTGGCTTCGTCGCCGGCGAGCATTGCCAGCGCGGCGCGCTCGACGTGCACGTGTGGCTCGAACACCCTGGCGCCGGTATCCGTGACCAGAGCGAGTGCGCGTTCCAGCGCGGCCTCGATCGCGGTTCGTGCGGACAGGCCCTCGGCACACCGGCGGACGCGCGCCACCGCCAGTTGTGCGTCGATCTCCTGCGGTCGCGTCTCGTGTTTCCGCGCCAGCGCCAGCGCCTCCTCCGCCCGCACTCGAGCGAGCCGCGCATCGCCCGTACCGAGATAGGATCGCGCAAGGCTCGCCAGGAGCCACGGCTCCGCCCACAGAACACGGCGGTCTCGCGCCAACGTCAGCGCGCTCTCTAACGCTGCGACGGCTGCCGGCCATTCTTCGGCGAGGCCATGAGCCATTCCGAGTGCCCAGCCCGCGTAGACGCGCGCGATTACGGTGCCGACCTTCTCAGCCAGCTCGGTCGCGCTGCGAGCGTGATCCAGAGGCTGGACGACGTTTCCCCCGAGTTGCGCGAGGAAGACCGTGATCGCCTCCATATTGCAGAGCATGTCGGGTTGCTGGTGCTGCTTGGCAACTTCGGAGGCGCGTCTGAGCTCGCGCTCCGCCTCACCAAAGCGACCCATCAAGATCGGCACGTAAAGCCAGTTGTGCGTCACGTTCAGCAACGGGCTGATGCCGTAGAGGTCGATGCCGGCCATCGGATCGCCTCCGAGGAGAGCCACTGCCCTCGCGTAAGCTTCCTCAGCCGCGCCGAAGCGCCCGAGTACCATGTGCGCCCAAATGACCGAGTCGTGCATCGCTCCGATCAAAACGGGTTCGTTCGTCTCCTCCGCCAGACGCAGGCTCTCGAAAGTGTGCGCGGCGAAGCTCGACACGTCTCCCTGACTCCCCTTGGTCCCGCCGTAGAAGCATTCAAGGAGCGCCACGGAGCGCAGGTCACCCGTGCGTTCGGCTTGTGCTCGAGCGTCGACGAACAGGGCGTCGGCCTCGGCGTCCGGCATCCCCGTTTGCCAGGCGGCGTTGAGAATTCCTCGACTCGCCTCCAACGCAAGCGGAATGGTCTCCGCCGACTCGGGCAGTTCCGTTACGAGCGCCCGCACCTTCTGCCAGTGACGTGCCGCCTCCGCGAGATTCCTCTTTCCCACCCACAACGCGGCCCGCCGGTGCCACTCCGCCGCACGGAGCGCCTCGCCCGCCTGCTCCCAGTGATGCGCCAGGAGCGCAGCGCGTTCGTCGAGCTGTTCGGGGTAGAACTCTGCGATCGCCTGTGCCACTGCCGCATGCGTCTGTGACCGGCCATCTCCGAGCTGCGAGCGATAAGCCACTTCCTGCGTCAGCGGGTGCTTGAAGGCATACTCCGCTTGTGGGTAGAGCGCCTCCTCGTAGATGAACTCGGCGGCAGTGAGCCTGCCGAGCGATTCGGGGAGTTCGGCTTCCGATAGCCCCGCCACGCGCTTGAGCACCGGCTCAACAAATTTTTGCCGATGACGGCCGCCGTTTGCAACAGGTGCTTCTCGCGACTCTCCAGGCGGTCGATCCGCGCGGCGAGCACGGCTTGAACTGTGGCTGGAACGGCGACGTCCTCGGCCGGTTTGACCAACCGATAGGCCCCCTTCACTCCGACGAGACTGCAGTCCTCGACCAGGGCCTGAACAACCTCCTCGATGAAGAAGGGGTTTCCTCCCGTGCGTTCGCGGATGAGCTCGGGCAGTGCCACTACCGAGGCGTCCGCTCCCAGAATGTCGCGCAGCAGCGCCTCGATCGCCCCTGCACTGAGAGGCGCAAGCGGCAGCTGCTGATAGTAAGACCTCTGCATCCAGGCCGCGTGGTACTCGGGACGGAAATTCACGACCAGGAGGGTGCGTGTGCCTGGCAATGCCTCTACGAGATTCTCTAGAAACGACTCACTTCCTCGGTCGATCCAGTGAAGATCCTCGACCAGCGACACGGTGGGTTCTCGCCGACTCCGCGCGTGCGTGAGGCGTCTCATGGCGGCGAAGAGCTGTCGCTGACGGGCTTCGGGGTCCATTTGGGGAGTCGGTCTTTCGGGGTCCGAGACGCCGAGGAGGTCGAACAGAAGCGGCAGGGCTTCGGTCAGCTCGGGATCGAGCAGCAGGACCTTCCCCACGATCTTTTCGCGTGTGGCGAGCGCGGAATCTGGCTGTCTAATGCCGAAATAGCCGCGCAGGTACTCGAGGAGTGTGAGAAAGGGAATCGCTTTCCCGTGAGCGACCGCATGCGCTTCGTAGACGGCGATCCCCTTCGAGCGGCATCGCTCGGCGAACTCATAGCAGAGGCGGCTCTTCCCTACGCCCGCATCGGCGACGACTCCCACGACCTGGGCGTTGCCTGCCATCGCCCGGCCGATTGCTGCCTCAAGGCTGGTCGTCTCTTCGTCGCGGCCCACGAAGCGCGAAAAGCCGCGCGTCCGTGACACGTCGAGGCGGGTGCGAAGAGTCCCGAGTCCCGTGAGCTCGTACACGTGGGCGGGAGCCTGCGCACCCTTCACCTCGAGTCTCCCGAGATCGCGTAGAGAGAAGAAGCCCGAGACGAGCTTCGCCGTGTAGTCGGTGAGATAGGCGGAGCCAGCCTGGGCGATTTGCTCCATACGCGCTGCGAGTCCCACGGTGTGCCCCTGCGCCGTGTAGTCCATCCGTAGATCGTCGCCGATCTTCCCGACTACGACCTCTCCCGAGTTCAGTCCGATTCGCACCGAGAGGTTGAGACCGCGCGTCAGCCGGAGCTCGTCCGAGTAGCGGCGGAGCTCGTCCTTCAGATGCAGGGCCGCGTAACACGCGCGCTGCGCGTGGTCCTCGTGCGCGATAGGCGCTCCGAATAGGGCCATGACGCCGTCGCCCGTGTACTGGTTGACTGTGCCTTCGAAGCGGTGAACCCCCTCGGCGAGGATCGCGAAGAAGCGATCCATGATTTTGTGCCACTCCTCCGGATCGACTTGCTCGGCCAGGTCCATCGAGCCCTTCACGTCGGCGAAAAGCACCGTCACCTGCTTGCGCTCACCCTCCAGAGCGGAACGTGACGTCAGGATCTTCTCGGCGAGGTGCTTCGGGGTGTACGAGCGAGGGTCCGGTCGCGGCGCTGGCTTCGTCGCCTCGGCGAGCGGCTTCCCGCATTCCAGGCAGAACTTTGCTCTCGCAGGCAACTCAGCGCCGCAGGCGGCGCAGCGATGTCCGAGCTGAGCGCCGCACTCCAGACAGAACTTGGCGTTCTCGGGATTCTCGGCCGTGCAGTCCTTACAGCGCATCTTGAATCAGCGTCACGAAAGCTCTTCGAGCAGCGCCTTCGCGTCCTTCAAATCTGCCGTGCCGAAGCCCTCGGTGAACCAACCGTAGATCTCAGCGAGCATCTGGCGAGCTTCTTCCTTCTTGCCCTGCTTCTGCAGAAGACGACTCAGACTCGTCACGGCGCGCAGCTCGAGGGACTTGGCGCTCTGGCGGCGGGCGATCTCGATCGCCTTCTGAAACGATTCCTCAGCGGAAGCCAGGACCGGACGTCCCTGTGTCGCGGATGTACCGATGCGGAGGGATAGCTCCCCGTGCACGCGGTTCAGCTCAGCTTCCCAAAAGCGCTCCCCGGTTCTCTCGACGATCGCCAGAGCCTCGGTCAAAGCCTCGAGCCCTTGCTCGGGTTCGTTCGCTCTTCCATGCGCCTCGGCGAGCAGACCCAGAAAGTGTGTCACTTCGAGCTCCTGCCCCATGGCCCGGCAGTCGGCGATGCCTTGCCGTATTTGCGCCAAGCCTTCTTGAGCCTGCCCTGTCTCCGCCAGCGCCGAGCCGTGGCCGACCGTCGCGTACGCCAACCAGAAGCCGAAGGTTTGCTCGGTCGAGATCTTCATCACCTCTGCGGCCCGCTCGCGTGCCAGCAGACATTCCCTCCGGAACAGATGGAGCAAGGCGGAGAACCACAGCGCTATCGTGAGGGTAGCCGCGTGCCGGAGCTCCCGCGCCAGCGTGAGCGATTCTCCCGCTCTGTGAAGAGCCTGATCCGGGTAGCCCAGAAACCAGAGGGCAAAGGCGCCGAAGCCCAGGCAGGCCACGCCGGAGTCGTAACCATAAAGAAAGGCATGGGAGCGATGTTCCTCTGCATCGTAGAGTCGAGAACCCCGCTCCAGGTGTTCACGGGCCGCCGGAAATTCGCCCACCCAGAATGAGGTGTCGCCCATGACATCATGGGCAGTTAACAAGAGAGCCCGATCCTGGACCCGTTCGGCCAGGGCGAGGAGCTGTTCACCAAGCTCGAATGCCGCCCTGTACTCCGCCCGCAGCTCGTAGAATTCCCAGAGCCCCCGCAGCACGGGTACCAGCTCTGGTGTCTCCCCCACCTGCTGACAAAGCTCCCGCGCCCGAGCGTACACCTTGCCCACTTCGGGCGAGGCAAATCCCCTCACGGGTCGTAGCGGCACGCCGAGGGAGATCAGCAGGGCGAGCTCCTGTTGAGCCCGCTCTTGCGTGTCCGGCAAACTCTTCAGCAGCTCCAGCCCTCGGGTGAGATGGCTAATGGCCTCCACGTTCGCCGAGAGTTGTACGGCACGCTCCCCCGCCCGTCGTGAATACTCGATCGCCTTCTCGGTGTTGCGACTGTGGCTGTAGTGATGCGCGAGTTGGCTCAAATACTCGTCGAGCCGGCCGGCGAAGTGGCTTTCGATCGCCTGCCCCGCATGTTCGTGGAGCGTCAGGCGCCGTTCGTTGAGCAGCGAGTGGTAGGCGACCTCCTGCGTGAGCGCGTGCTTGAAGATGTACTCCACCTCCGGATAGAGCGCTTGCTCGTAGATGAATTCCCCGGCCGCGAGCTTGTCGAGCGCGCGGGCTAAATCTCCCTCGGGAAGTTCCACGACGCGGCGCAGGACCGGCTCTGTGAAGTTCCTGCCAATCACGGCGGCCGTCTGTAGGACCTGCTTCTCGCGCTCTCCGAGCCGGTCGATACGGGCGGCAAGCACCGCCTGAACCGTGGTGGGAAGAGCGAGGTCGTCAGCAGGCCGCACCAGCCGGTACGCTCCCCTCTTCCCTTCGAGGCTTCCGGCCTCGGCGAGCGCCTGCACCGTCTCCTCGATGAAGAACGGATTCCCCTCCGTGCGCTCGCGGATCCGGGTGCTGAGCGATGTGACCGACGGATCCGCCCCGAGGAGTTCGCGGAGCAGCTCCTCGATCGCTTCGGGGCCGAGCGGCATCAGCGGAAGCTGCTGATAGTGGGATCGCTCCATCCACGACGCGTGGTACTCGGGGCGGAAGTTCAAGAGCACGAGTGTCCGATTGCCGGGTGAGGCCTCGACGAGGTGCGCGATGAACTCCTCGCTCGCCCCGTCGAACCAATGGAGGTCCTCGAAGAGATGGACCGCCGGCTCTCGCGCGCTGCGCGCACGGCCGATCTGCCGCATCAGATCCAGAAACTGCCGCTGCCGCGCTTGAGGTTCGAGGGGCGGAGCCGGCCGCTCGGAATCAGCCACGCCGAGGAGGTCGAACATGATCGGCAGACCTTTGGCGAGCGTCTCGTCGAGCAGGAGCATCCGGCCGGCGATCTTGTCGCGTGCTGCTTGTGCCGTGTCCTGCTCGGTGATGCCGAAGTAGCCGCGCAGCGACTCGAGGACCGGAAGCAGCGGTATAGCCTTCCCGTGCGATAGCCCGTGTGCCTCGTAGACTTGGATTCCACGAGCACGGCAACGCTCGGCGAACTCGAAGCAGAGACGGCTCTTGCCTAGGCCCGGGTGAGCGACCACGCCGACGATTTGCCCGTTGCCTTCAATGGCCCGCGTGAGCGCCGCCTCGAGCGTGGCCATCTCGTCGGCACGGCCTACGAAGCGCGAAAATCCCTCCGCGCGAGATACCTCGAGCTTCGTGCGGAGCTTGCCGACCCCCTGAAGCTCGTAGACCCGGACAGGCTCCTGCACTCCCTTGGGGGTCATGCGGCCGAGATCCTGCAACGTTACGAAGCCGCCGACGAGCGCTGCGGTGTGCTCGCTCACGTAGGTTTTCCCCGGCTCGGCGATCTGCTCCATCCGCGCCGCGAGGCTTGCCGTGTGGCCGAGCGCCGTGTAGTCCATGCGCAAGTTGTCGCCGATCTTTCCGACCACGACCTCTCCGGAGTTGAGGCCCATTCGCACGGAGAAGTTGAATCCCTTCTCGAGTCGCAACTCGTTTGCATAACGGCGAAGCTCCGCCTGGAGAGCGAGCGCCGCGTAGCACGCACGCTGCGCGTGATCCTCATGCGCGATCGGCGCGCCGAATAGCGCCATGATCCCGTCGCCGGTGAACTGGTTGATCGTGCCCTCGAAGCGATGGACGCCTTCGGAGAGGATCGCAAAGAAGCGATCCATGATCTTGTGCCACTCTTCGGGATCGACCTGCTCGGCGAGGTCCATCGAGCTCTTCACGTCGGCAAACAGGATCGTCACCTGCTTGCGCTCGCCTTCGAGGGCGGAGCGGGATGTCAGGATCTTCTCGGCGAGGTGCTTTGGGGTGTAGGCGCGAGGGTCCCGTTGAGGCGGTGACGGGGGTGGCTCAGCCCCCACTCGGCTCGGTGTCGCGTCTGCGGACCATGCGAGCGCCTTGTCCTCGCGCACGGCAATCCGCTGGATGTCGACGAGCTCCTCGATGAGCTCCTCGAGCGACTCGTCGTCGAGGGCGAACTCTCGCCGCAGCATCCGGTAGGACAGGCGACCACTCTCTTCGAGGTGCTGGCGCACCTGGCGCACGATCTCGAGTAGGCTCATACCGAGTGCTCCGCGACAGCCGCCACCCGTGCGGCCTGCGCGGTCATGCCGAAGCGGGTGTAACAGTCGTGGGCGCGCTGCAGGGCGGCGGTCTTCTCGGCCTGCTGGCCCTCACGATCGGCCAGACGCGCGCGCAGCTCGTGCAGCTCGCCCTCGAAGAGGTGAAACTCCGTGCGCTCCAGGAGCGCCGCATACTCGTCGAGTGTACGTGCGATGTCGGCTGCCGGCTCGTCCAGCGCGAGCTGGGCGCGGGCGAGCACCGCGTAGCTGTGTGGGTTCACACGCGCTCTGTGATGCGCGCATGAACGACGACGCCCTCTGCCGCCGCCGCGCGGCCCGCCTCCAGGTCGCCGAGCTCGAGCTGCGCGGCGCCGATGTGCGCGAGGACACTCGGCTCGAGTCAGCCGCAGGGCGCCCCGCTCACGGATCAGTCGTAGCGCGTCACCGGCCGCGTCCAGCAAGGGTCTGCCACTCGCGGTCGCAGGCGAGTGCATCGCACAGGGTGAGAGCTGCCATGACCTCATTCCCGACGCCGAGGCTTCTCCGCCAGCCGCGCGGCGGCTTGCGCCAGCGCACCCGCTGCCGTCGCAGCTGCCGAGGGCGCATTTCAACTCCGCTTCGCCCCATACCATCCAGAGCAGCTTGTTCCGGGTAGCCGCTGTCCAGAGCGACCTGGCGCAGGGGCGGAAGCTCGTCGCAGGGCCGCCGCGGGGTCACGTGTGAAGCCGATGCAGCGCTGGCGGATCTATCGCGCCGCCAGCAAGGGGCTGAAACCCGTCACATGGGCGCCCGACGTGAGGATCTTCGCGCGCCAGTTCGATGACCTCGTCGGCGACGCGCTCCGCTTCCCGCAGCTGTCCACACCAAGCATGCGCAAATACACAGATTGCCACGCGTCCCGCAGCGGAGCGCCGCGTCGCCGGTGCGGTCGGCGATCCGTACCGCCTCGCCAGCGTAACGTACGTCGTCGCTGCGCGATTGCCTGATTGTTGCCTCGCACTACCGCGGCGTAGGTGGCGTTGAGCATCGCCAGGGCCGCCAGGTCCCCGGCCCGCTCCGCGGCCGCGCAGCCTTCCTCGAACAGCTCCGCCCACTCCGTCGCCGACGCCCCCAGCCGCCAGCCGTGGGTGAGGGCCTGGGAACAGGCCACGATTGTGAGCGCCGTCGATTCCGGTTCGTCACCACCGTGGCGGGCAAGCTCGCGCACCCGCTGCCAGTGCTGCAGCGCCGCCTTGATGTCGTTGAGCCCCACCCACTCGGCGGCGCGCCGGTGCCAACGCGCCGCGGCGCCAGCCTCGCCCGCTTCCTCGTAGTGATGCGCCAGCAGCGCGGCGCGTCTCGTCGAGCCGTGTCGCGTCTGCGTCCTCGATCGCCCGCGCCACGGCGGCGTGCGTGCGGCGGCGCCGCTCCTGGAGCTGGGAGCCGCAGCGCCACCTCCTGGGTCAGCGGGTGCTTGAAGGCGTACTCCGCCACCGGATACAGCGACTGCTCGTAGAGGAACTCGGCGTCCTTCAGCGTGCGCAGCGCCGCGCGCGAGATCGGCGGGCGCACGCCGGCGCACCTGCATCGGACGACACGCGCTGCAGGATCGGGCTCGCTGAACTCCTTGCCGATCACCGCCGCCGCCTGCAGGACCTGCTTCTCGCGCTCCGCCGAGTCGATCGATGCGGGCAGCAAGCAGCGCCTGCACCGTGGGCGGCACTGCGAGCCGCGCGATCGGCGTCACCAGCCGGTAGCTGCCGCGCGTGCCCTGCGAGGGCGCCGGACTCGATCAGCGACTGCACCACCTCCTCGGTGAAGAAGGGATTGCCGCCGGTGCGCTCGTGAATCGTCGTCGGCCAAGCCCGGCGAGGCTCGCATCGTGACCGAGCAGATCGTCGAGCAGCTCGCGCACCGCCTCGGGCCCAGCGGCGCCAGCGGGATCTGCCGGTAGTACGACTTGCTGCATCCAGCGCCGCGTGGTACTCGGGGCGGAAGTTCAGCAGCAGCAGACCGCGGCTGCCGGCGATCGCGTCCACCCACTGCTCCAGGAACGCTTCGCTGCCGGCGTCGATCCAGTGCAGATCCTCGATCAGCGTGACCGGCTGGCTGCTCGACGCTGCCGCGCGCGCACGACCTTGCGCAGGACCGCGAAGAGCTGGCGCTGCTTGCGCCTCGGGGTCCATGCGCGGCGGCGGGCGCTCGGGATCGGGCACGCCGAAGAACTCGAACACGACCGGCAGCAGCTCGCGGAAGCTCTCGTCGATCAGCAGCAGTCGGCCGGCGATCTTCTCGCGCACGACGTCGGTCGGCGATCGGCGTCGGTGATGCCGTAGTAGCTGCGGAACGACCTCGAGCATCGGCAGGAAGGGAATGTTCTTGCCGTGCGCGACGCGCGCGCGCCCACGTTGACGGTCAGCCCGCGCGCCCGGCAGCGCTCGAGGAACTCGAAGCACAGGCGGCTCTTGCCCGTGCCCGCCTCGGCGACGATGCCGACGACCTGGCCGTTGCCGGCCTGCGCCTGCGCCAAGCGCCGCCTCGAGCGCCTGCATGTCGGCGTCGCGGCCGACGAAGCGCGAGAGTCCGCGGGCGCGCGCCACGTCGAAGCGCGTGCGCGAGCGCGCCGATGCCGGCGAGCTCGAAGACGCCGCACCGGCTCGCTCGACGCCCTTGACCTGGAACGCGCCGAGATCGTCGAGCGCGAAGTAGCCCGCGACCAGCGCGCGCCGTCGCCGCGCGTCAGGTAGCAGGTGTTCGGCTCGGCGAGGCTCTCCATGCGCTGCGCCAGGCCGACGGTGTGGCCCTGCGCGGTGTAGTCCATGCGCAGATCGTCGCCGATCTTGCCGACGACGACCTCGCCCGAGTTGAGGCCCATGCGGGTCGAGAAGCCGACGCCGTGCTCGCGCTTGCACCTCGGTGGCGTAGCGGGCGATCTCGTCGCGCAGCTGCAGCGCCGCGTAGCAGGCGCGCTGCGCGTGATCCTCGTGCGCGATCGGCGCGCCGAACAGCGCCATGATGCCGTCGCCGGTGTACTGGTTCGACCGTGCCCTCGAAGCGATGCACGCCGTCGGTGAGGATCTGCGAAGAAGCGATCGCAGGATCTGGTGCCACTCTTCCGGGTCGAGCTGCTCGGCCAGCTCCATCGAGCCCTTCACGTCGGCGAACAGCACCGTCACCTGCTTGCGCTCGCCTTCGAGGGCGGAGCGCGAGGTGAGGATCTTCTCGGCCAGGTGTTTGGGCGTGTAGGAGCGAGGGTCCGGTAGCGGTCCTGGTTTCGCGGCCCCAGCGAGCGGCTTCCCGCATTCGCCGCAGAACTTGATGCCGGGCGCATTCTCGAAGCCGCAGCCCGAGCACTTGAGCTTCAGCGGTGCGCCGCACTCGCCGCAGAACTTGATGCCGCTGGCGTTCTCGAAGCCGCAGGAGGAACAGCGTACAGAAATTCCTTGGCCGCTCACGGGCTGATCGCTGTCGATATCGCCTTCACCTCTTTGCGCGCAAGGAAAGCGTTGGGCGTAGACGCAGGTGGCGATTGGATGCCACAGCGAGGCGATGGCTAAGGTGTCCCTACGCGGGCGCGAGTAGTTCGCGCGGATCGACGCCGATCGCGTCAGCCAGACCTCGCTCAGGGTTGCTGGCGAGCCATGAGCTCGGCCACGCGCTGACGGTACTCTTCCACACGCTACGTGAGCTGGAGCGCCTCGGCCTCGAGCTCCTTCATCCTCCCGTCTTCGAGCGGACGTGGAACCGCAGGGCCAACCGTTCTAGCCGACCGCGGCGCGGCGAATGCGAGAACGGGTTCCTGACTTCCGCGCGAGGTCTACCGTCTTTACGCTGATACGGGCGCTGATCTGAGTATTGCTCGACGCGTGCTGGCGTTTGGGCTCTCAGAGCCAGCCGCCCTGGAAGCCGGCGCGGCGCAATCCCGCCACGACGTAGGGGCAGCGGCGCATGATGTCCCAGATCAGGCCGGTGCGGTAGTTCTCGATCATGAGGATGACCGGGCCCTGGTCGATGCCGAAGTGGTAGGGCGTCACCCACCAGCCCGTCGGGCTGTCCGGCACCGCGTACGTCTGGTTGAACGACGGCTTGAAGCCGTAGCGCTTCGTCGCGCCGAGGTCGAGCCGCGGCCATGGCGCGGACGGTGGGAATCACGATCTCCGGAGCGAACGGCAGCGAGGCGACCACGACCCACGGCGCCAGCGTGCCGTCGTCGGGACCGTAGGGCGCGCCGCGCGCGTGGTAGCCGTAGAACTGCCGCTCGATGCCGTTCACCCGCCGCGTCTCGAAGCCGGGGCCGTCGGTCGCCGTGATGCCCCAGCAGTATTCGCCGTAGCCGGCGAACTCGAGCGGGTTGCGCCGCGCGTACTCCTGGTGGACGTAGGTCGCCTGGCGGCTGTTCTCGAAGTAGTCGCTGCCGTGCTCGCGCATGAACGCGTCGCGGATGCCGCGGAAATCGATCCAGAGATGCGAGAGCTGGTGCGTGAACAGCGGCCCCGAGTAGAGCAGCTCGCGGCCGTAGATCTCCTTCCACTGGTAGGTCGAGCAGTACGCGGCGTAGCTCTCGGGCGGCAGCGGGAACGTCGGCGAGCCGAGGCCGAGCAGGTACACCAGCAGCGCCTCGTCGTAGCCGCGTCCAGGTGTGCGGGATGAAGCCGGTCTCCGGCCGCCAGCCGTGGGACACCGCCGCGCCGCCGTTCAGCGCCCACTGCCAGTCCGCGCGGCGGTAGAGCTCGTCGGCCAGACCGGCGGACCTCGGCCTCCTCCTCGGTGTCGCGCGTCGAAGTAGGCGGCGCAGGTGAGCATCCCGGCGAACAGGAAGGCCGAGTCGATCGTCGACAGCTCGCACTCCCAGACGCGGCGACCGGTCTTCATGTCGCAGGAAGTGGTAGTAGAAGCCCCGGTAGCCCGGTCGCGTCCGGCTCCGGTCCCGTGCGGGCTGTCGCGGAAGAAGCGCAGCCGTCGCAGCACGATCTCCGGGGCGAACTCGCGGGAGATCACGCCGCGTTCGACGAGCACCGGGATGCTCGCCAGCGCCGAGGCCCGACGGCGGCGATGCTGGCGGGGGCGGTCGGGTCGGTCTTGTCGCGGATCAGGCCGTTGGCCGGGTTGGTCTCGTGCAGGTAGTACTGCAGCGTCGTCACCTGGAGCCGGTTCAGGTCCTCCTCCGTCGGCAGGCGGTTCAGGTCTTCGCTGGTCGGCGGCCGGTCGCTCATCGGTCAGCTCTCCAGCGGCGCGTGGCGCACCTCGGGACCCAGGAATTGCCTGGGCGGCGGACTGGGCTCATCCGACAATACCCCACGACGACGCGCCGGCAAGTCCCGGCGCAGGGATTCGACGTTACCGGGCGCGTGGTCCACACGGGCTGGACGCCCGCAATGCGGCCCGTCAAAGCGGGCGTAGAGCGGTAGAGGGGTGTCGGTGTCCGAGATCCACCTCACGTCAACTTCGGGCACTATACCGGCCATCCTCAGGCTTTCGATGCCGTTCGTCTCGCGAAGCCCGTATCTCTTCATCTCTCGCCTCCTCGGGTCTCCAACGCTGGATCAGAACGTCCACTCCTCGGTGAAGGGGCGGAGCTCAACCTCGTTGCTCCACGCCGACTTCGGCTGCTCGCACACCCACAGGTAAGTTTGTGCAACGTCGTCCGTGGACGCGGCATGCTTCGGATCGAATTTCGCGCCCATGAGCTTGCGGACGATCGGCACGTCGAGCTCGCAGTCGAGCCGAATGTGGGCCACGTGAACGCCGGCCTTCGCGTAGGCCTTGGCGAGACTCTGCGCGAGCGCGCGCAGACCAAACTTGCCAATCGCGTAGAGCGGGTTTCCCGCCGAGCCGCGGAACGCTGCCGTCGCGCTCGAGAAGATTACGGTGCCCCGCGCCTTCTCGATCATCGCCGGCATGACGGCTTTAGCCGCCGCGAGCGCTCCTACGACCTCGATCTCGAAGATGTAGCGAAGCTCGGAGTACTCGATCGCCAGCGGGGACGTCGGCCGGAAGTCTCCTCGAACGTTGTAAATGAGCACGTCGACGCCCTCGGTTTCCCTGACCAAGCTCGCGAGGCCATCCTCCACGGTTTGCGGCTGGCCCGCATCGGCGGCGACGAATCGGACCTTGGCCTGCGGGTTCGCTCGCCGCGCAGCAGCGAAAGCCGCCGCGCTTCCATTCTCCGAGCGCGACAACAGCGCGATGTCGAAGCCCTTGCGCGCGAACGCCGCTGCGAGGGACTGCCCGAGGCCCTCGCCCGCCCCCACGATCGCACATACTTTGTGATCCATAGCCGCCTCCCGGCGTAGTTCTAACGCACTTTCTACTTCTGAAGATCAACGCCGTCGACCTGGTCGGCGACGACGCCGGGGCAAGGGCCCCGTCAACACGCTGAGGGCGGCCAGCTACGGCTGCTCGAGCGCTACGCTCCCTTAACCTTCACCGGATCGTGCTCGAGGCATCTTGGAATTCTGAAATGACTAGTTGTCACATAGCTCAAATGATCGAGCGGCGGATGTGATCGGCGCAAAACTTGGTCTAAAAACCAATCCCAAGCCATTCCCCTAGTCGTTTAGCCACTCGATCGATGCCTCTGAAATCCCGATCGTGATTGATATAGAGCCGGGTGTACGCAGCGAGCTGCTCAAACTTCAGGAACACGTTGAGAATTGACTCAACCCCCGCCCCGTCGAGATCGCGGACCTGCTCGGCGAAGTAGTAGCCGAGGAGCAGTGTCGTGAACCCGCGGAGAGAGTTGCTCACGGTCGTGAGGTTGCCGACTACCTTACGGCCGAAATGCATCCACAAAGGCTGAAGCCCAAGGGGATCCCGCGAGCCCTTGATCGTTGCCCGACTATCGAGATCTGTCAAAAATGGCACGGCGGATTCTGTGGGATCCAGCTATCGCAGTGGCATCACGACGTTCAAGACTGCTCAGTCTCAGTCTCCGGCAACCTGCCGCACAACGCATTTGAAGTCCTCGACCGCGGCGTTGAGCGCGTCTTGCCAGTTTCGGTAAGGTATCCATCGAAGCGCGAAATCAGTTCGCGCATGACGTTCAGGCGCGACGAGGTCTGAGAGGACTTAGTCTCGAGAGTCAGCGCAAACAATGCGCAAAGGAGTTCCAGAGATCGGGTGACCGTGGTGGTTTAAGCTCGAAAGCAATCGAAGTGAATAGTAGGTCGCTCAAAATCTTTCGACCAGCCATCCGGGGTTCCTGCAGAAGACACCGGTGCGGGCACGCTGGCAGACGTCACGGGACAGTTCATCCTGCGCGTAGAGCAGCATTCTTAGAATTTCGAGGGTTTCGCGATCCCTTGTCCGCTGGGTATCCATATCGCTCAATACCAGATCGCGATCGGCCTGCCGTTTCTATCTCGAGGAGGATCGTTTGGCAGCGTTCCGGCGATTTCGCGGGCGCATCGGTCGGCGGTCCAGGCTGCTGCTGCAGCATCGATCACGTCGTCTGGGGTGGCTCGGCCCCCGTGGGGTAACAGACCCGGCAGATTGATACCGGCGCGCCGAAGTATCTCCTGGCGCTCGACCAGGCCGTTCCAGGTCTTCTTCCCGAACTTGAGCTGTTCCCAGTTCATCGCCGTGAAGGAGACTTCTGGGTGGACCTCAAGCACGTTCCGGTTGGCGTCGGCAATCTCAGCGACCTCAAAGATCTTCGTTCGCAGACCATAGGCCTGCCTCGAGACACCAGGTCCGCCAGCGGCGATCGCTACCGCTAGAGCTTCCGCGTACGTCTCAGCTTCCAATACATGCCGGGGCGGCATGAGAAACACGCTAGAGGCTCGCCCCGGTCGCAGGATTTCCCGGGCAGCCAGATCGGCCTCGCGTGAAGTCTTCTCGGGGGAGGCCGATAGGGATGTCTACGGCGATCGCAGCAGCATGACGAAATCGGTCGAATAGCTCCCGGAAGGACGAGAAGAAGACGGCGTCGAAGAATCGACCATCAGAAAGGACAATGGGTGCCAACCACCTGTGACCCCGTTGACGCCAACCACGTAGCGCTCGGGAGGCGTGCCGGGAATACGCGCTTGACTC
>CAVQEA010000009.1:0-145206 GCA_963711395.1 uncultured delta proteobacterium
GTCACCGTGACAGTCGCGTTCGGCTTCGCCCTCCTCGTGCTGATTCTGCGCAGTGCGACGTTTTTCCATTCCGTCGAGAACTGGGACGAGAGCCTCTATCTCTTGATGGCCAGGAGCGTGCTCGACGGCCACACGCTTTACACCGAGATCTGGGATCACAAGCCGCCGGGCATCTTCTATCTGTTCGCCCTCGGCCAGATCGTGTTCGGCAGGACCGTCCTGTCGATCCGCATTCTCGCTTGGTTCGCGGTGACGGCCTCGTCACTGCTGCTCTTCCTGCTCGGTCGTTCGCTGCGCGACCAGACGACGGGAATTGTCGCCGGAATGCTCTACGCATTCTTTTCGCTGAACGACGGCGGCCTGGCTTCGAACGTGGAAATCTTCTTCACGCCGCTGCTGCTGCTCATCCTGTTTCTTGCACTCTCCTACGACGCCGCCGAGCTACTGGACCGGCCGAGCCTGCCGCTCACCCTCGGGGTGCTCGCCGGCCTTGCCGTGCAGATGAAGTACGTGGTCGTCTTCGACCTGGCCGCCTTCTTCCTCTTTCTGCTTCCCTCGTTGTGGCGGGGAGGAGGACGCGAGCGGCCGGCTCGGCTCCTCCGCTTCGCCGCGCTCGCCGCTGTCGGAGCGGCCGCTCCGCTCGCCATCGTCGTCGCATCGTTCGTGCTCACGGGCCATTTCGCCGACTATTTCGATGCTAACTTCGCGGCCAACGCCCGCTATGTCGGCGAGGTCCGAATCGACTTGGGGAAGCTCGGATTGATGATCCAGAGGCGCGTACCCGAGAGCTTCCCGCTCTGGCTCGCCCTCGTGCTCGCACCCGGCTATCTCGTGTTCTTCCGGGAGCTCGATCGCGGAACGCGACGCGGCCTCGCCGTTGGGTTGCTGTGGGCCGCGTTCGCGTTCCTCGGCATGTGCGCCATGAGACGGCTCTTCGCTCACTACTTTCTGGCGCTGACCCCGCCATTGTGCCTGCTCTGCGCCCTGGTTGTTTGTTCCGCGGTCAAATGGGGGGAGGCGGCTGCTCCACCGGCGAGAACCGCTCTGCTGCTCGTCCTCGTGCTGCTTGGTCCGCTGCTGCGCGCCGCAGACGATCCGCTCTCGTTAGCGGCCCGGACACTCTATCACCGCTTCGCGCTGCGCGATGTCCTCTGGGGGGACGAACCGAGCATGGTCGCCGAATATCTCCGCTCTCGAGTCGGACCGGACGACTATCTCTACGTCGCCGACTACCACCCGATCCTCTACTACCTGCTCCCGGTTCGGCTACCGACGCGCTTCCCGCTGCCGCCGCACCTAGCGGACGAACGCTGGAAGGATCTCAGCGGAATCGACCCCGAGGAGGAGGTCCGGGCGATCTTCGCGAAGCAGCCCCGCTACATCATCAAGGCTGACGACAAGCCGACGGCGTTTTACCAACTGCTTCACGAAGAGCTCGACCGCTCGTATCGTCTGGAGCACACCATCGCAGGGGTCAAAGTGTACCGACGCCTCGATTGATCTCTCTACACAACCCTGACATGCCAAACAGGGTTGGGGGCGTCCTCCATCGAGAGATCGCCGTGACGTTTGGCAGCAAGGCGATGCTCGTCTCCGTCTTCAGGGTTCGTTCTTGAACAGTAGAAGATTCTCGCTATCTTGTGCCCGCCGGATTGCAGCTTTGCGGGTCGCTCGGCCAGCTGAAGGCGTCGCGACGTCGGTGTCTCTGATGGAACAAGTGCCCGAGACAAGCGGTCGGAGGATCATCCGATCGCTTCCCGTGCTGGTCGTGCGCGGATTTTCGGCAGTCCTGCTCGTTGCCTCGATGGAGGCGCTGTTGGCGCAGTGGACTAGCCATGCCGTGCCGCCCGGGTTGCTCGCCATCGACTTCGCCTTTACCGCAATGATGCTAGCGATGCTCGTCGTACCGATCGCGAGCCTGCTCGCGATCGGCGGGGCGATGTTCTTTCGGCGGGTCGCACCCGGTGAGCTTTCGTTTGGACTCGCCCTCGTCTTGTCGCTCTGCTTCTACAATGTGTCTCGGATTCGAACGGAGAAGCTGTCGTTACTGGATCCCGCGACTCTTTTGTTGATGGTGATTCTGGGGATCGGTTCTTGGCTCCTGCTGCGACGATCCGCGCTGTGCGCTGTACAAGAAGACGAGGGAAGTCGACCGCCGGGGGGCGCATCCGCAGTGAACGCCGCGCATCTGATCGTCGCAGCGACAGCGGCTACGTGGGCAACGCTCCATATCCGAGGGCCGTTCACGCCGACGATCGTGGTGCTCGGTTTGCTCGCCTCGTTCACCGCGCTCCAGCTGGCATGCAGTCGATGGCTATTCCCGAGGGCCCGGTTGGCTCTTGCGCGCCGTTCGGCGCTCGGCGGAGAGATCTCCGCTCTCGCGGCGTCGTTCGTCGTATTCGCTGTCTTCGCATTGGCGAGTTATCCGTTGGCGCCCGGCCTATTGAAACCGCAGCTTCTCGAGCGAGAGGCGGCGAAGCTGGATGGCGGCCGGGGTGTCCTGCCGAACGTGATCGTGATCGTCTTGGACATGGTACGCGCCGATCATCTCTCAACCTACGGCTACAAAATTCCGACGAGTCCCCATCTCTCGCAATTCGCCGAGCGGGCGTATCTGTTCCGAAACGCCATCTCCAACTCGAATTGGTCGCTTCCTTCACATACGACCCTTCTCACCGGTCTCCTCCCTCATCAGCCCGGCGCCTATAGGATCACCTCGGCGTCGTCCTCGCCTCGACGGCTCGCCGGCGGAGCTGTAGCGCCGGTCACCGCGCAGCCCCCTCTAGACCGAAAATCCATCGCTGCCCGACTCCAGGAGCATGGATACGAGACCGGCCTGGTAGCTGCCAACTACGCGTGGCTCTCTTCGGAGTCGGGGCTAACCGAAGGATTCGGTTACGTCGACAACCGTCCGAGAACTCTCCCCGCTTGGGAACCCTTTTGCGGCGCCTATCTGCGACATCAACCGATCGAAATGCTGCAAAACGTATACGATCGATCCTACAGCACGACATATTCGGCCCACATCGTCGCGAAGCACGCAATGGATTTTGTCGGTGCTGCCCACTCCCCCTTCTTCCTCTTCATCAACTTTATGGATGCGCACCAGTACTACGCTTCCCCGCTCGGCGCGCGCGCGGTACCCGAGGTTGAGCAGCGGCTTCGCGGAGCTCAGTGGAGTGCTACGAACCTCGAAACTTACGACCGGAACATTGCCTTCCTCGACCACCAACTCGGACTATTCCTTCGAGAGCTCGAGGCTCGAAGCCTGTTCGACGATAGCCTAATCGTCATCACTTCCGATCATGGAAACAGATTCTTCGCGACCGGACCGGGATGGCATGGGGGCGATCTTTCGCAAGACAACATCCACGTCCCGTTGCTCGTCAAGATGCCGCGTCAAACAAAAGGCGAGAGCATCGCGCGCGTGGCGCAGCTCGCCGACGTCGCTCCCACGATCTTCGAAGCGATCGGCCTCCAAGCTCCGGAAGAGTTTTTCGGCAGCTCACTCGCGCGAAATTCCCGGGCCGTGATCGCCGAAGGTTACGGCAACGTCATTCCCACTAGACGAGGTGCTCTCCAGGGTTCCCATCGAGTGGGCCTTGTTCGACGGAGATTGGAAGCTTCTTCGCATCGCGAGCGGCCGACATCTCCTCTACAATCTCGCCGACGATCCCCAGGAGTCCACCGATCTCGCGTCGCGTCGTCCCGAGGTCGCTACGCAGCTCGGAGATCGTCTTTCATCTCTCGTGCCTCGCCCTGCGTTCACAGACTACCGCACCCCGGTCGCCCAACCTGAGGTTTCGTCGCTCACGCTAGAGAAGCTGAAGAGCCTTGGCTACGCGCAATAGGCAGGCGCTCTCGGGAACGGGGGGTCGAGCTGCGCCTTCGTCGAGACGCGGGTCGGCTATTTCACATAGCCGAGCGCGCGCAGGTGCTCCATCATCGCGTCGGCCTCCCCGCTGCTCGCGACCGCGATCCTCGGCGCGTTCCGCGTTCCGTAACTCGCGACCGAGGCTGCGGGATGCGATGCGACAAACGCCGCATCGAATGCCTGGATGGGTACGCGGCCTTCGAGATCGTCGGCGATGGGGAAGCCCTTGAGGTAGGCGAGCAGCGGCAACACGTCGAGCACGGTCACGCCATCGATCCGCCGCGAAGAGAACGCCGGGCCGGCAGCGATGAAGATGCCGTCGGGCGACCGCATGTGATGGTACAATTGCTTGCGCGCTTTCGGTTCTAGTTCGACCTGGAAGCCGTGGTCCGAAATGACGATAACGTTCGCCGGCCCGAACGCGTCGGTGATCTCGCCGATCGCCCGGTCCACGGCGCGGTAGACCTCGCTCACCATGCGCCCGAACTTGCGGATCCTCTCCGCACTTGCGCCGAGGTGGTTCTCCACCAGTTCCGACTCGGCCAGAGCGGCGTGACAGGCCAGATCGATGTCGCGAAAGAGCACGAGGAGATCGGCCGGCGCGCCGTGCTCGGCGCGGCTCAGCTCGATCAGCCGGAGTGCCGCGCGCCGGGTGGTCTCGGACATCGAGTAGATGAAGTTGAATTCACCCTCGATCGTCTTTCCCCGAGCGCGTGCTCTCGTCATCGCCGCGAATTCTTGTTCGGAGACATCCATGTACCTGCGAGCGTCTTCGAAGCGTACCTCGTCGGGCCGCATCACGAGCTTTTCGATGTCGCCGTAGAGCTCTTCGGGATAGGTGACGCGCGAAGCTTCCCGGGGGGCGCCGTACGCCGCGAAGCGGAAGTAGTAGACGCGCTCGCTGACGACGTGGCCGAGCACCGGCTCCGCGGGCCAGGTGACATACCAGTTCACGACGTCGACGGGTGCGCGCGCCGCGGTCGCCAGCTCCCAGTACGCCGGGGCTTGGCGCGCGCCGCTCACGACCGGGCCGTCGTAGACGAGCCCCGTTCGTTCGAGAATCGCGTGGAGTCGCTTGAGTTTGAGGTGAGCGGGGTATCGCAGCGGGGATAGCGGTTCGTGCACGCCGCGCAGCATGCGGCTGGTGAAGTCGCGGATACCGTGGACCGAAGGCGACCGTCCGGTCGCAATCGTCGTCCAGATGATGGGTGATTTGGTCGGGCGGAACGTCTTGAGCGGCCCCCACGCCCCGCGCTCGCGGAGCGCGGCGATGTGGGGAAGCTCTCCTCGGGCGATCAGGGGCTCCATGTAGCGCCAGTCGGCGCCGTCCAGCCCGATCAGAACGAAGCGGCTCGCAGGGTCGCGAGTCGTGATCGCCGGCGACGAGCGCGGGACCACTGCCGTCGCAATCGACCTCGAGCCCGGCCAGAAGGCGATCAGCGTGGCGACCAGCGTCAGTGCCCCCGTCAGACGCAACACGAAGAGACGCCGGTTCGGCATCCAGCCCGCGCTGGCGAGCGTCGCCACGCCGGTCAAGAAGGCGAGCGGCGTGAGCCAGCGGAAGCGCACGGGGCCGCTCAGATCGAAGATTCTCGCCGCCGCCTTCCGATTGGCGATCGTGCAGAGCGCGATGAGCGCAAGGGACAGCAACGCAAGGCCGACTCCAGGGAGGCCGTGGACCCGGAACACGCGACCCACGAGAGCGAGTGCGATGAGGGCGGGAGCCATCACGGCCGCGTAGAAGACGAGGTTGTAGCCGAGGAACACCAGCGCGAAGCTGAGCGGCGCCTGCAGCGGCGCGAGGTTGTTCAGCGCCGCGAAGAGCAGCGTGACCAGCGTTCCGAAGCCGAGCACCAGCAGGATCGCCCGCTCCCCGAACCGAGACACCTCGATTTCCGGCACGATGCGGAAGTAGCAAAGAACAAGCGGGCCAGCCAACCAAACGCGAGTCGGCCCATCTCTAGGTCAGAGGTGTTGTTCGGGGTTGGGACTTGGCTCGCCGCGGGCGGGGCCTCAGTGCCGCTCCACGCCGATCATGTCGGGAGGCACGGGAATGCCGAATGCGGTGAGCACCGTCGGCGCGACGTCGTAGATCCGAAACACCGGGAGGTGCTCGAAGTCCGGCGCTGGTCTGCGCGCTGCGGGGTCGTACAGCATGAAGATCCCGTGCCAATCGTGGTTGGCCTCGTCCGGGCCGGTGTCGTTCTCGAAGGTGTGGATCGAGCCGATGCCGACCGCGCCGACCGAGCGCCAGTCGAGGTCGCCGAAGTAGACGATCAGGTCGGGCGCCACGCCGTTGACGTCGCGGTAGATCTCCTCGGGCCGGTATGCCTTGCGAGCCGATGTTCCTGCCCTGCGGATCCGTGATCGCGGCGATCCGGCGATCGAGCTCGCTGCGCACGCGCTCGTAGTCGGCGGGGTCGATCGTGCCCGACGGGCTCGCGCCCGCGCACGTTCAGGAAGAGCCGCCCGTAGTAGCCGCCGTCGCCCCAGGCCCTGGTGCGGCTCCAGTCGATCTTCGACCTTGCCGATCGGCGTCGGCTTCGTCGGGCGGCTCGGCGAGCGTGAGGTATCCCTCTGCGATCAGCCACTCGTTGAAGCAGATGCCGCCGTCCATCTTCTTCGAGCCGTGGTCCGAGACGACGAGCACGATCGTGTCGCTCGGGCAGGAGGGCGAGCAGCTCGCCGATCTCGCCGTCGAGGTAGCGATAGTAGTCGCGCATCGCGCTGCTCGAAGGGATTGCCGGGCTCGTACTTGTGATGCTCGGGATCCATGTAGCTCCAGAACGCCGTGATGGATGCGGTCGACGCCCATCTCGACGAGCATGAAGAAGTCCCAGGGCCGGGTGCGCAGCAGGTGGCGCGCCGACCGCGAAGTGCTTGCGCGTCTTGTCGTAGATGCGCTCCAGCAGCGCCTGCCTTGTCGGCGGTGCGGAAGTCGTCGACGTCGAGGACGTAGCCGCCGGCGACGCGCTCGACCTCCGCCTTGAGCTCGCGCGGGTAGGTGTACGTCGCTCTTCGTCGACGGCGTGAGGAAGCAGGTGACCATCTCGCCGTCGATCGGCCGACGGCGGGTAGGTCTGCGGCACGCCGAGCGAGCATCGAGCGCTTGCCGGCGCGTCCGAGGATGTCCCACAGTGCGCGGCTCCTTGACCAGCGCGACGTTCGCGAACTGGTAGCCGTCGTAGGAGTGGTCCTTGCGGTTGCGAAAGCCGTAGAAGCCGAGCTGTCCGGGGTCCTTGCTCGACATCATCGCAGTCCACGCCGGCACGGTGATCGGCGGGTTCGTGGACTCGAGGTGCGCGCACAGGCTCTGCGACATCAGGCGCCCCAGATTCGGCATGTCGGCGCGATACGTTCCGAAGAAGTACGCCGGCGGCATCGAATCGAGACCGAGAATCGCAACCTTCGCCATCGCGCAGCCTCCGACGTTGTACTATATTGCGGCGGCCGATCGGACAATCACTGCCATGCGTGACGACAGATCGTGGAGCCCGGCGGCTCTCGGCGTAGCGATCGTCGTCTTGCTCTTCGCCGCACGCCCGGCGGAGGCCTACATCGGCCCCGGGGCCGGGTTCGCCTTCGTGGGCTCGTTCTTCATGTTGCTGTGGGCGCTCGCGCTCGCGGCGTTCACGATCGTGTCCTATCCGCTGCGTTTGCTCTGGCGCATGGTCCGTCGGCGGCAGCTGCCCGCAAACGCCCCCCGCCGCGTCGTCATCATCGGTTTCGACGGCATGGATCCGAAGCTCGCCGAGCGCTGGATGGCGGAAGGCAAGCTGCCGAGCCTCGCGGCGCTCGCGAGAGAGGGGCATTCCGCCGCCTGCAGACGACCCATCCGCCGCTTTCACCGGTCGCGTGGTCGTCGTTCATGACCGGCGTCCATCCCGCGCGCCACGGCATCTTCGACTTCCTCGCTCGCGACGTGCGCAGCTACCTGCCGTTTCTCTCCTCCTCGGCGATCGAGCCGGCGAAGCGCTCGCTGGCCATCGGCAAGTTTCAGGTGCCGCTCGGGCGGCCACGACTACGCCTCTTCCGTAAGGCGCCGCCGTTCTGGAAGATTCTCGGCGAGCACGGCATATTCTGCTCGGTCGTGCGCGTGCCTGCGACCTTTCCCGCCGAGCGCTTTCATGGCACCTGTCTGTCCGGAATGAGCGTGCCCGATCTGCGCGGCACGCAAGGCAGCTTCACCTACTTCACGGAGCGGCCCGAGCACGCTGAGACGACCGGCGGCCTTCACGTGCGGCTGCGCCGAGAGGGACGCCGCCTCGTCGGAGCGATTCCCGGCCCCGAGCACCCGTTGCGGCCCGGCGACACCCTCGAGATCCCGCTCACGGTCGAGCTTCGCGACGGTGAAGCCGAGCTGACCATCGCCGACCGAGCGCTTCGGCTCGCTCCCGGCAAATATTCGGAGTGGATCCCACTCACATTCGGCACGGGCCTCGGGGTGAAACCCCGCGGCATCGTGCGCTTCCGCCTGTCGAGCCTCGAGCCGTTCGGGCTCTACATGACGCCGATTCACATCGACCCTGAACGCCCCGCGCTGCCGATCTCGCACCCGGGCTACTATGCGAGCTACCTCGCGAAGCTCCTCGGCCCATTCGCCACGCTCGGTCTCGCCGAGGACACCTGGGCGCTCAACGAGCGCGCGCTCGACGAAGACGGCTTCCTCGAGCAAGCCTATCTCTTTCAAGAAGAGCGCGAGCGGCAGCTGCTTCGACGCGCTCGACAAGACCCAAACCGGCATCGTGGTCTGCGTCTTCGACGCGACCGACCGCATCCAGCACATGTTCTTTCGCTACACCGACCCCGACCCTCGCGCCGACCGCCCGGGGATCGCGACCCGCTACGAGCGCGCGATCGAGGAGATCTACCGTCGATCGGACGCCCTGATCGAGACGCGTGCGGGCCAAGCTCGATCCGACAAACGGTCTTGCTGGTGCTTTCCGATCACGGGTTCTCGTCGTTCCGCCGCGGCGTGAATCTCAACGCCTGGCTCCTGCGCGAGGGGTACCTCGCCCTGCGCGAGGGTACACGGGGCGACTCGGAGTATCTCCGCGACGTGGACTGGAGCCGTACGCGTGCGTACGCGGTCGGCCTCGCCGGCTTGTATCTGAATCTGCGCGGGCGCGAGGCGCAGGGCATCGTCACTCCGAGCGCGGAGGCCGAACTGCTGAAGCGGGAGATCGCGGTCAAGCTCGAGGGGCTGCAGGATCCCGAGGGTGACCGGCGGATGATCGCCGAGGCGGTCGACATGGCGAGGCGCTACCGCGGGCCGTATCTCGATCAGTCGCCCGACCTGATCGTCGGCTACGCCGACGGCTACCGCGTCTCCTGGGATGCGGCGATCGGCAAGGTCGCGGGAGAAGTGGTCTCGGACAACGCGAAGTGCTGGAGCGGCGACCATTGCGTCGATCCGCGCCTCGTTCCCGGCGTGCTGTTCTGCAATCGGCAGATTCCCGCCGAGACCCCGTCGATCGTCGATGTCGCGCCGACGATCCTCGAGCTCTACGGGATGCCGCCGCCCGCGCACATGGAAGGCCGCTCACTCGGAGTCTCGCTCGACGCATGAGAGCGGCGCTCGTCGCGGCATTCCTCGCCCTCGCAGCCGGGTGCGCGAGGCCCGCCCCGACCGCGGGGCATCGCATGCTGATCCTCGGCTTCGACGGCGTCGACCCGAACCTGCTCGACCGCTTCATGGCCGCCGGGCAACTCCCCGCGTTCTCTGCGCTCGCCGCCCAGGGGCATTACCAGCGCCTCGGCACGACGATTCCGCCGCAGAGCCCGGTCGCCTGGTCGACGTTCATCACCGGCCTCGACCCCGGCGGACATGGCATCTTCGATTTCATCCACCGCGACCCGGCGCCCCCCGCAGGCGGCCCGTTGCTGCCCTTCCTTTCGACCTCGCGCGTCGAGGAGGACGAGTGGACGCTTCACTTCGGCTCCTACGCGCTGCCGCTCCGATCGGGAACGACCGAGCTGCTGCGTCACGGCAAGGCGTTTTGGAACATACTCGAGGAGCACGGGGTTCCCGCGACCGTGGTCAAGATTCCAGCCAATTTTCCGCCCGAGCGCAGCGAGGCGCGGACCCTTTCCGACATGGGCACGCCCGATCTTCGCGGCACGCCGCGCACTTTCTTTTTCTTCACCGCCGACCCGAAGGACGGGCCGTCGCGAAGCGTCTCGGGCGGTGTCATTCGCGCCGTGACGGTCGAGCGCGACCACGCGCGCGCCGAGCTGCCGGGTCCCCCGAATCCGTTCCTCGCCACCGGCGCCTATGCCGAGCGCGATTTCGACGTTTGGATCGATCGACGGGCGCAAGCCGTGAAGCTGGAGATCGGCGGGCGGAAGGTCGTGCTCGCCAAGGGCGATTGGAGCGGGTGGATCCCGATCTCCTTCGATCTCGTGCCGCATCTGGTGAGCGTTCCCGGCATCGTCCGCTTCCACGTCGCGTCGGTCGCGCCGCTGCGACTCTATGCGAGCCCGGTCAACATCGACCCCGACCGCCCGGTGCTGCCGATTTCGACGCCCCCTGACTACAGCCGCGATCTCTACGACCACGTCGGCCACTTCTACACGCAGGGCTTGGCAGAGGACACGAATGCGCTTTCCGCCGGGATGCTCTCGGACGAGGAGTTCCTCGCGCAAGCCCGCGACGTCTACGCCGAGCGCCGCAGGCTTTTCGAGGTCGAGCTCACCCGCTTCCGTTCGGGCCTTCTCTTCGTCTACTTCGGCGGTGTGGACCAGGTCTCGCACATGTTTTGGCGAACGCTCGCCCGCGACCTAGGTGGAACCGCCCCGACGCAGGCCGCGGAGTCGAGCGCGATTCTCGACGCCTATCGCGAGCTCGATCGGGCGCTCGGCGAGGCGCTGCGCGCGATCGCAGCAGACTCGGAGGCGACGCTCCTCGTCATGTCCGATCACGGCTTTGCGCCGTTCTCGCGCGCGGTACACCTGAACAGTTGGCTCCGCGACGAGAAGATGCTCGCGCTTCGGCCCGGCGCCACCTCCGGTCGCGAGCTCTTCGCCGACGTCGACTGGTCGAAGACACGCGCCTACGGCTTCGGTCTAAACGGCCTCTACTTGAACCTGGCTGGGCGCGAGCGCTTCGGCGTCGTCACACCCGCGGAGCGCGAAGGCTTGCTCGCCGACCTCACCGCCCGCCTCCTCGCCTGGGTCGACCCATCGAACGGCGAGCGTGTCGTCAGCCGCGTCTACCGCAGCGAGGTCATCTACAGCAGCCAGCACCGCGATCTGGCCCCCGACCTCATCGTCGGATACAAGCGCGGCTATCGCGTGTCCAACCCGTCGGCGCTCGGCGAGGTTCCGCCGGGCGTCGTCGAGGACAACACGAGCAAGTGGAGCGGCGATCACTGCATGGCCGCGGAGGAGGTTCCCGGAGTGCTGCTGACGAATCGAGCGATCACACGAGTCGACGTGTCGCTTCGCGACATCGCCCCCACGGTGCTCGCCGAGTTCTCGATCCCCGTTCCGGATGAGATGAAAGGACGCCCCTTCCTGGGCCACTGAGAGGAGCCCGACCGATGTTCGCTTTCGGCAAGCGCCGGATACCCGTCGACAAGCCGCTGTACGACCGAGCCGCCAGATTCGCCGCTCAGGCCGGCTACGCGTCGGTGGCAGATTTCGTCACGCACATGCTCGAGCGCGAGCTTCGCCACCTCGAAGAGGCGAAGGATGAAGAGCAAGTACGCAAGCGCCTCGAGGGGCTCGGCTACATCGATTGATCGTCGCACACGATCTCCTCACACGATTCTTCGATCTGCTGCTCGGCTCGCTCGACCGCTGGACGCCTACGGGGGGGCTTTGGGCGGCGTCCGCGTTGTCGGGCGTCGCGGTGCTCTTCGTCTACCGCTGGGCCTCGAACCCGGCGGCGATCCGCGCCGCGCGGCGCCGGGCACAAGCCGAGCTTCTCGCCGTGCGCCTCTATCGGCACCACCCGCGGGTCGTCTTGCGAGCGCAGGCGCGGTTTCTCGCCGCCCTGGCGCGCTACCTCGGGCACACGCTGGTCCCGTTTACCGTGTTGGTCCTGCCGCTCGCCCTCGTCTGCGCTCAGCTCGACGCGCGCTACGGCTCGCGCGCGCTGCAACCCGGAGAGCGCGCCGTCGTCGAGGCGTTCGGGACGAGCGCGATGCTCGACTCGGGCGAACTGCACGGCGCCGACGGAATCGTCATCGAGACGGGACCGGTGCGTATCGCCGAGCGGGGCGAGATGAGCTGGCGGGTCGTCGCCAAAACGCCTGGCTACCAGTGGATCACGCTGCTCGTCTCAGGACAGCGAGTCGGCAAGGAAGTCGTCGTCGCCACGGCCGCCCGCGGCGCGCCGGCCCGCCGCATGAGCGCAAGCGTCTCGAGCTTCTTTCTCGCCCCAGCCGAAGCTGCGATCGACGGCGCTCTCGGCGTGCGCCGCATCGAGATCCTCTATCCGCCGCTCGAGATCGACTTCCTCGGCTGGAAGACGGGATGGATCACCGTGTTCCTCGCCGTCTCGGCCGCCGTCGCGCTCGCGCTCCGCCGCCGCATGGGCGTGGAGTTCTAGAGAACCTACTGGGCGTAGCCGAGGCTTTTCAGCTTCTCGATGGCCAGTGGCGAGATCTCGGCTTGAGCAACGGGTATTCGGTAGTCCGTGAACACATTGGCAGGCAGGAGAGCCGCGAGCCGCCCTGCCATCTCCCGTGTGATCTCGGGACGGTCCGCCGCGAGATTCTCGGATTCGCCGAGATCGTTGGAAAGCTCGTAGAGGAATTCCCGGCCGCCTCCATCGCGCAGTAGCTTCCACCGTCCGTCGAACAGCGCCCATTGGGTCGGCAGCTTCGCTTCGATCGTCTCTGCCGAGAGAAGCGTGTCGCCGAGGGTCCAGCCGGCAGAAAGATAGTTTTCGGCAATCACCGCGCGCGACTGCCCCCCTAATGGGCTACCGAAGAATTCCCTCGGAATGGGTAGACCCGCCACCTCGAGGATGGTCGGCGCCACGTCGGCAAGCTGTGTCGGGCGCTCGACGGTCTCCCCCTTGGTTTGTCGGGGCATCTTGATCAGTAGCGGGATATGCACGCTCGCTTGCGAGAGGTCGTCACCGTGCCAGCCGAACCCGCTCGGGCCAAACCGCTCACCGTGGTCGGAGGTGACGACGATCAGGCTGTCCTCGAAGAGCCCGCGGGCCTCGAGGTCTTCGAACAACCGTCCGAGCTGATGATCGAGGAAGGCGATGCTCCGGTCGTAGGCTTCGAGGTTGGCCGCCTTCCAGCGCGCGCCACGAAGCCGCTCGCGGATCTCCGGAACGGCGTCGACACGGCGCGCGGAGGCATACGGAGCGTGGGCATCCATGAAGTTGAGAAGTAGGAAGAACGGACCCCGGCGCTGCCGGCCGAGGAAGTCGGTCACCTGGTCGAGAATCTCATCTGCGGACAACGGCTTGCGGATATTGCGTTCCCAGAGCGTCGTGAGCGCATCGATCGGCTGGTGGCGCGAATACGCGGCGCAGAATGGCTCCCAGTCAACCAGGTAGCGCGGCTGGTTCTCCACGTAGTTGAATCCCCGCACCAGTCCCCAATCGTCGGAGAGCCAAGCGTAGTTTGCGGAGATCAGGCCCGTCTCGTAGCCGAGCTCGCGCAGGTGATCGGCGATCGTCTTCTGGCTTGGCGGAAGCGGACGCTGCCCGACCTGTCCGAGGATCGCGCCGTCGGGGCCTCGCTTTTCCTGGATCGATTTGATCACCGTGTGCGCGCCGTGCTGATGCGGCAGCAGACCGGTGAGCAGCGTGGCATGGGAGGGAAGCGACCAGTTGGAGTTGGCGATCGTCCGTCGGAACAAGTACGCACGCTCGGCGAACTTCGCGAGGTGCGGGCTCGTCGGATGCTCGTAGCCGTAAAGCGAGAGGTGGTCGGCGCGCACGGTGTCCATGACGACCACGATCACGTTCGGCAACGTCCCCGCCGCAGCCGCCGTACCCACGTCGCGCCGACGCGTCTCGAGCTTCAAGGCGCCGGGCACCAACGGGTAGCTCGCGATCGAGAACCCGATCGCGACGGCGAGCGACGACAGACCCGCGAGGATCGCTCGCCGCGAATCGGATCCCTCACCCGCGAGCAACCACCGGCCACAAGCCGCCTGCACCGCGGTCACCGAGCCGAGCAGTGCGAGCACCACGATCGTCGGCGTGAATCGCCCGGGCACGTGCAGCACCGCCCACGTCGCTGCCGTCGCGGCAACCAGCACCGACGCGACGACGAGATCCGCGGAAGCCCTTCCCGCGTGCTTCGTGGCCGGCCGCAACACGTTCCAGCAGCCGATCGCGAGTATCGCGAACAGCACGAGACTCGTCGGATCCCGCCAGGACATCTTCTCCGTGCGAATTCGAGACACATCGTAGAACGCGAGCGCCAAGACGATCGCGGTGGGGAACACTCGCAAAGAGGCGCGGCGACGGACCACGGCGAGCGCGGCGACGATCGGTACGACCACGATCCCCAACACCATCGCGCTCGCCACGAAGTCGATGACGAGGGTCAAAGGCGGCACGAGGTGGCTCGTCCACTGTACGAGCCACACGTCCATCGCCGCCACCAACAACGCCGCCAGAGCGGCCTGAGCAACCACCATCCAAACGCGACGTTAACCGATCTCGACGAAGGCGCAACCCCGCTCGCGGGCCCTCTCGACACACTTCGCGCGCGCCCAGGTCAGCGAGCCTCTCGCGGGCGCGCGGTCGCGTCGGGTGGGCGAGGTTGGAGGAGGGTGTTCAGAATCTTCACGAGGCCGGCACAATGTGCCCGCCAAGAGAACTCCTCGACGACGTGCCTGCGCGCGGCCCGCCCGAGCTCGGCGGCTCGCTCCGGCCAGCGAAGCAGGTCGCCGAGTGCGGCGGCGAGGCCGGCAACGTCGCCCTCCTCGTACAGAAGGCCATCGACTCCGGGGCGGACCATGCGGCGCAGCGCCGGCACGTCGATGGTCACCACGGGAAGCGCCATCGCCATGTACTCGAGGACCTTGAACGGCGACCAGTAGAAGTCGATCTCGAGGTAGCGATGGCGCTTGGTCTCGAAGGGCGCAACGCCGACCTGCGCGAGTCGGAGGTACGAAGGGACTTCCGCATGCGCCAGGGTGCCGACGAAGAGGAAGTCCGCACCGACCCCGAGCGCGCGGGCACGCTCCTCGATCGCGGTTCGTTCGGATCCGTCGCCGATCATCAAGAAGAGCGGCAGGCTCTCGCCGACTCGGCGCATCTCGACCGCCGCGTCGACGAGCGTGCGCGCGCCGTGCCACGGGCGAAAGCTGCCGACGAAGGCGACCACTGCGCGCCCTTTGGCCTGCGGCACCTGCGCGGGCGAAACTTCGGGGCGAAAGCTCTCGGTGTTCGCTCCCCAGGGGAGCTCGTGAATCTTCTCGAGCGGTACGAAGCTCGGCACGATGGCCGCCGAAGGCGTGACGAACGCGTCGACGCTTCGCGCCAGGTGCTCGCGCCATCGCCGCAGCGGCGAGCCGAGAAGCCGGTCGAGGCGCTCCTTCACAGAGCCGCGGTACTCGACCAGCGGCGAGTTCACCTCCAGGACCGCAGGTATGCCGCGACGCTTGGCGCAGACGATGCCTTCACCCCCGAAATTGTAGTAGCGCTCGATGACGGCGTCGGGACGGAAGTCGCGGACCTCGCGGGCGACGGCCGGAAGGGCTAGCGGCCGCAGCTGGCGCCCCGGTACGCCGCGCAGCACCCTGCGGATCTCGAAGCCGCGCTCCTCGCCTCGCAGTGGCTCCCCAACGTGTCCCTTGACCACCACGCGCACCGCGTGGCCGAGCTCGGCGAGCCCGCCCGCGACCTCCCGGACGTGTACGGCTCCGCCGTGATGCTCGGAAAGCGGGATGTCCGAGGCGACGTAGAGAATCCTCACGGGGCTGCTCCGTGGCTGCCACCGAGCTCCGCATACCAGGCCAGATACTCGTCGGCGATTCGCTCCATCGCGAACCGCTCGCGCGCGCGCCCGCGCGCCGCCGCGCCGATGGCCGCGGCGCGTGCCGGGTCCGAGAGGATCGCGAGTGCCGCGTTCGCGAGTGCAGCGGGATCCTCTCGAGGAACGACGATGCCGCACTCGACCGGTGCCGCGAAAATGTAGTCCGTAATCCCGCGCAGCTCCGCGACGACGCAGGGCAGACCGCATGCCATGGCTTCGACGATCGCCGTGCCGAAGCCCTCGCGGCGGGACGGGAACAGAAATGCATCGGCCGCCTGCAGGCAGCGCTCGGCATCGTCGCGAACCCCGAAGCGACGGATGCGGGCGAGCGCCTGCGGCGGCACCGATGCCAGGCAGCTGTTCAAGAATCGCTCGGCAGGGGCATCGTCTTCGAATCGATCGCGCCCGACGAGCCAGAGACGCGCCGAGGGTCTCGCCCGCTGGATCCGCCCCCACGCCTCCAGGAGCAGGTCGATGCCCTTGCGCTCGACGAGAGAGCCGAGGAAGACCAGCACCGGCTCGTCGGCGGCGGCGCCGAGCTCGCTGCGCAGTGCCCCTCGATCGGCTGCCGGTCGGTACCTCTCGACGTCGACTCCCTGGGGGATCAACCGCAGCCGTCGCTCGGGCAAGCCGGCTTCACGATACGCTGCCGCCAGCGCGGGGGACATCGCGACGTAACCCGTGAAGCGGCGGTATGCCGCGTAGCGAAGAGCGGCGAACCAGTTTTTCGAGTCGCGGATGCTCGCTGGATCGTCGACCCCCAGCAGGGTCATTTCGAAGAGCACCGGTACGCGGCGAAGACGCCCGAACGCCCAGGCGGCATACAGTGCGTCGTTCGCGCCGTGAACGTGAATGAGATTGATCGGAGCGTCGCCGGCCGAGAGATGCAGGAGGGTGCGCAAAGCGAAGGTGGGCGACCACAGACGGCGGCGCAGCCGCGAATCGCCTCGGCCCGGCAGGTCGCAGCGTAGCCGGTGGATCGACACGCCGTGGCTGTGTTCTTCGCGCGGCGCGTCTCGGCCGCGCACCGCCGCGACCACCGTCACTTCGGCGCCGCGCCGGACGAGCGCGCGCGCAAGCTCCTCGAGCTGCACACCCTGCCCGGAGAAGTACGGTCGGAAGCGCTGGATCACCATCACGACGTGAAGGCGGCGGCCATCGCGATCCGTCGCCGACCCACTCTGCGCGGACGGGCTCTCTTCCATCTTCGCCGCGTACGTCCTAGAAGGTCACCCCCACCGGATCAAGAGAGCCGCGAATGCATCCCCACGTAGACGCTTCGCCCCCCTCGCGGATCCCCGGGTGGATTCGCCTCGTCGGACCGGCCGTCGCCATCGCCCTCCTCTGGCAGATCGATTTACGAGAGGTCTGGGCTTCCCTCGCCGAGGCGCGCTGGCAACCGATCGCCCTCTCGCTGTTCCTCGTGGCACCGCTCCTCTTGGCGAAAGCCTGGCGCTGGCGCCTCCTGCTCGGCGCGTGCGGCCGGCGTATCTCGCTCGGCGAGGCATTGTGGCTGTACACGATTGCCACCGGTGCGGCCTCACTCACGCCAGGGGCGGTCGGCGACTTCTGGAAGGGGTTGTCACCGGTCGTGGGTAGCAAGTCCGTCGGCCTGTGGACGAGCGCGATCGACCGGCTCTACGATCTCGCCCTGCTCGGGCTGCTCGGGTTGGTCGTTTCCGTGGCGTGGCTTCACGGGCGCGCATCGAAGGCCATCGGAGCGTCCTTACTCGTCGTCGCGGTGCTCGCGCTCTGGAGGGTTCGATGGCGCGTTCTCGATCTCGCAACTTCGCTGCTGCCGCGCTTTCCCCGCGCGGCGAGCGCGCTGCTACCAATCCGCTCCAGCCGCCGTCAGCGCGACGATCTTGGCGACGATCGTCGCGCTGGTTCGCTTCCAGCTCCTCGTCGCCGCTCTCGCCCTGCCGCTGCGCTGGCCGCAGTCGCTCGTCGCGTTCGTTCTGACTTCGGGCGTCGCTGCGCTGCCACTGTCGGTCGCCGGTCTCGGGACGCGCGACGTCGCGCTGCTCGGCTATCTGCGTGCCTGCGGCATCTCTTCGGCAGACACGATCGCGCTATCGTCGCTCTGCCTCCTGCAGTTCGTCTGGAATGGCGTCGTCGCCGCTGGCGTGTGGCTGCTGCTGCCGCCGCGCCCCGCGACCGTCTAGCGGAGGACCCTACGCTTCGCCGGCTCCTCGCCGGCCGCGATCGCTCACTTTGAACGCGGCCAATCGCCACAGGTGCCTGACGTAAGCGACGTGCTCTCGCAGAGAGAGCTTGCTCCTTCCGTACTTGCGATCGGAAAAGTGGATCGGAATTTCCACGACGTCGCGAACGCCGCACTTCACCATGAGCTCCAGGCCGATCTTGTAGCCCACCGGATTGAGAGGAGCGGCTCGCGCCAAGAGCGCCCGCCGAAAGGCGAAGAACCCGGACATCGGATCTCGTATCCGAGTGAAGGGACGGGCCATGAGGGTGGCGATTCTCGAGTTGATCCATCTGAGGGGCGACCAGTCCAGGTCGAGCCGCCCGCCCTCGACGTATCGAGAGCCGACGACGAACTCGTGCACCAGCGATTCTTCGACCATACGCGGCACCATCTCCGGAGGGTGGCTCAAGTCAGCGTCCATCACCACAATCGTATCGTAGCGCGCGAGACCCAAGCCTTCGATGACGGCCTTGGACAGCCCGCGATCCTTCGTGCGGATGACGAGCCTCACCCAGGGAAGTCCGAGCTTCAGCACGAGGGCTTCGGTGCCGTCGTTGGAGTCGTCGTCCACGATCACGACCTCGAAGTTGCGAAATCGCTCGCGCAACGGAGAGAGGCCGACGATCAAGTGAGGTAGGCTCTCGACTTCCTCGTAGGTGGGGACGATGACCGACACGTCCGCATCGATCGGCGTTCCCTCGGATGCGATCCGTGACGGCCCGGACGCCTTCAACGACGAGCCCAAGCCATTTCGCCCGGGGCCGTTCGGCGACCGAGAAAATGGCTCACGCGATCAGGATTCGTACCCGCCTTCACGACCAGGTACGCTACGCTGGAAGTGGCGCCGAGCCGTTCGAGCAACCTCCGCGCCCGTTCCCAACCGAAGCGGTAAGGAGAATGCACGGGTAGCCGGTTCATCACACCAACGACCTCCATCTCCGCCTGCCCGAACGCTTCCATCCAGCGCCGCGGATCGAACCCCTGAAACTCCGCTAGATTGCTCCGAGCGATGCCGTGAACCGGCGGCCAAAACGACCTCCGCCACCATCCCTGCGCCGGTCCCTTCACGTTGCTCCCGGACGACCCGCGAAGACCTGGGACGGCGGTGCTCTGCGCCGTGTACTTCTCGACTAGGTGAACCGCTTGACTTGGGTAGAAGAGCCCAAAGTCGAGAAGCTTCCAGAAGCGTGAGGGGACGACATGGATCATCATCCCGTCGTCACGGAGAATATGACGAAGCTCCAAGAGCGCACGCGGCAGATTGGGAAGATGCTCGAGCAAATGAGACGAGAAAATGAGATCGAACGATGCCGCACGAAAAGGGCATTGTTCGGCGTCGGAATACAAGTAGCGCGTATTCGCGCGAGGTGGATAGGCGAGCTTACCCAGCCGGATGTCTGTGCTGACCACCAACCGTGCGTAGAGGCCCAAGAACGCGCTCTGGAAACCATCGCCGGAGCCGACGTCCAAGCAACGATCGAAGCAGGCGGGTGGAACTCGATCGAATAGGATCCGCAGCATTCGTTGACGCAGCTGCCTGCGAACCTCTGTGCCCTGTGGTCGAATCTCCACTACGCTCGCAATTCGGGAGGTCTGCAGGCAACCAGCGGCGCCGCTAGCCAGTGCAACTAGCCGCACTTGCGTGCGGGGCGAGATGGCTCCGCGACGCAAACATTTAGAAACTCCACCGCGCCGCGCCGCCAGGTATAACGCGGAGCGATCAAGGCACGGGCCCTTTCGCCCATCCGTCGCGCCGCCTCGGCGTCGTCGAGGAGACGCGTGAGGCCCGCGACGATCGCCGCCTCATCGGCAATCACCCGAAGACCCGTCTCGCCGTCAATCACCGTGTATCGGAGACCGCCTTCGTCAACGACGACGGACGGTACGCCAAATGCGGCGGCTTCCACGACGGTGAGGCCGAAAGTCTCTTGACGAGCAACATGTACCAGGAGATCCGAAGCGGCGTAGTAGTGCGCCATCGCCTCTTCGCTGACGTAGCCAGCAAAGCGGACACGCTTCAGCCGAAGACTCTCCGCCGTCCGTACCAACGCTTCGCGCTCGGGGCCATCGCCGACGACCAACAACGTGGCCGCCGGAAGGCGCCGTTCCACCTGCGCCCAAGCCCGCAGCAACAGGTCCACGCGTTTGCGGGGGTGGAGAAAATTCACGGTCAAGGCGACCCGGTCGCGATCGTTGAGGCCGAGCGCCACACGTGCCGCCGAGCGGTCAGCGCTCGCGGCTTCGAATGTCATACCGGGCGTGACCACGTGACTCGGCAGCCCGTATTCCTCACGGATCAGGGTCTCGGCAAACGGCCCGCTGACCAGGATGTCGTCGACGCGGCGAATCAGCCAATGATCGATGGCGCAATACGCCGCGAGCGCCGGGCGAAGCAGCCAACGCCAGCGCCCCACCCGAGCCAATACGTCAGCCCGATCTATGCCCGCCGCCCGGGGCGGCTCGTAGCAGAAATGGATCAGTCGAGCCGGGCGCGGTGGGCGAAACGCCGCCAACGGCAGCGCAGGGCCGAACAGGCACACCACGTCGGCGTCCGGCGCGAACCTCCGCCGCAGACGAAAGCACTGAAGGTAGGAAGCAATCGAATCGAGATAGTGATTTCCGCTCCAGTCGAGCCGCAGTCCGCTCTCGTCCACAATCAGGCCTTCGGCTAGCGGCCGGCAGCGTGGATCGAATTGATGACACACGATCCGCACTCGGCAGGAGCGGGCGGCGAGAGCTCGCCCCAGACTCAAGATGAAGCGCTCCGCCCCGGTCGGCGCTTTGAACTTCGGCTGAACGAAATCGATGTTCACGCCCTTGGCGCCTCGGCAGCGACCCGCTCGTAGGCCGCGAGCAGCTGATCTCCGTACGATCTCCAAGACAGCGCACGGGCTCGCTCGATTGCGGCGGCTCCGAGGTTCGCTCGCAGCGTCACGGTCGGCGAACAGTCGATGCAACGCCCCCGCTAGGGCCTCGTCGTCGCCGGAGGGAACGAGCAAGCCGTTTTTTCCATGCTCGACGACGTCGGGGATGCCGGCGATGCGGCTCGCGACCACCGCCCGACCGGCCGCCATCGCCTCCAGCAAGACATTCGGTAGGCCGTCGACGTTGCCATTCTCGTCGCGAATCGAGGGCACGGCAACGACGTCCGCGGCCTGAAGGAGACCGCCGATCTGGTCGTGCGGCACGTCGCCCAGGAACCGGACCCGATCGCGGCCCGCCACTTCGACCGCCTCGGCCTCGAGACGCCTCGCCAAATCGCCGCTGCCGCCGATCGCCACGCGAACCGGCGACACCGCGCGCGCCGAGCAACGCGCCAGCACGCAGCAAGTGCGAGAAGCCCTTCTTCGCGACCAACCGCCCGAGCCCCACCACGAGGAAGTCGCCCTCGTCGGCGCCTGTCCGCGCGCGCCAGGCGCCTCTGTCTCCGCCCGCGAATTCTCCCACGTCGACGCCGTGGAGCAGCGTAGCGACGCGGGCTGGATCGGCGCCGAGGCGCACCGCGCGCTCGACCAAGGTCGCCGGCGCAGGCGGCTACCCAGCTCGTGCGCCGAAATGTCCAGCGCGCCAGCAGGGCGAGAGCGGCACTTCGCTCGGCGACGAAGATGTCGGAGCCGTGAAGGCTCACCACCAGCGGCGGTTGCCCCGAGAGGGCCGCAAGGGCTGCGATTGCCCCGTTCGGCAACACCCAGTGCGCGTGCATCACGTCGTAGCGTTCGCGCGCCACGAGCCGTCGCATCTGCGAAAGGCCGGCAAGGAACGCGACCGGCGCGGCGGCGATCGCTCGCGGGCGAAGCGCGCGGTCAGCGCGCATGGACGACGCATACCCCCACGCGTAATTCTTCCCGGAGCCCGCGTAGAAGGGGAAGAAGCGTACGGGTAGCCCGCGCTCTCTTCCGCCGGTCAGCACGAGATCGGGGTGGCGCGGCAGCACGAGATCAACCGCGTGGCCTCGCCCGGCGAGCTCGAAGACGATCTTCTCGATCACCGGAGCCGTGACGTCGCCCGGATACTTCGGATACGAGGTGGTGATCATCAGCACGCGCATGTGGGACGGCTCGAGGGCGGTGGGCTTCAGGAATCGCGGCGCTCCGTGCGCAGCGCATTGATCTGCTCGGAGATCAGCCCGACGAGGAACGTGAAGATCGCCATCATGAAGGCGAGCACGGCGCCGTTGGCGAATTTTCCCGAGACCGCAAACGTCCACAGACCGTACCCCGTGCCGATGGCGGCGAAGGCGAGCGAGAGCGGCAGAAAGAACTTCAGCGGATTGTAGAGGGTGCTCATCTTGAGAATGATGAGCAGGAAACGACTACCGTCCTGCAGCGGCTGAATCTTGCTCTCGCCTCCCTCACGAAAGCGCATCCTCACGGGCACGAAGGCGACGTTGTAGCCCGCCCGGAGAAACGACATCGTCGACGTGGTCGGGTAGGAGAAGCCGTTCGGAAAGAGATGGATGAACTCCAGCATGTACGCGCGGCGCGCTGCACGGAAGCCCGAGGTCAGGTCGACGATCGTCGTGCCGGCCAGGTACGAGGCGAGCGCGTTGAAGACCGTGTTGGCGCCGCGCCGCCACCAGTGCACCTCGGCGCTCGCGTCCCGAGCGCCGATCACGAGGTCGTACTCGCCGAGCTTTTCGACGAGACGGCCGGCCTCTTCGGCGGGGTGCTGGCCGTCCGCGTCGAGCAGCACGACCCACTCGGTGCGAGCCGTTCGCAGGCCCGTCTTCACGGCCGATCCGTTGCCTTTGTTGTAAGGATGGCGAACGACCTCGGCACCCGCGGCCCGCGCCCGCGCCGCGCTCTCGTCCACCGACCCGTCGTCGACGACGAGCACCGGCGAGTCGGGATAGAGCCGGCGTAGCTCCGCGACCACCTCGCCCACGCCTTCCTCGTTGCAGGTCGGAAGCACGAACGTCACCGAATGGTCCGGAGTCACGTCGCGCTCCGCCCGTCTCGTCGCTCGTCGCGATTGGCGGCTCGCCGTTGCAAGTAGAGGATCTCTTCGGTGAGACGCCGATTGGCGGCGATCGTATCGCCGATGAGGCCGATCAACGTGATCTGAACACCGACGATCAACAGCACCGCGGCGAGGATCAACGACTGGACTTTCCCTTGGCCGAGGCCGAGCCAGTAGTCGTAGAGAAAGCGCAGACCGATCAGGGTCCCGACGCTCGAAGAACGCGAGACCGAGGATGCTGAAGGTCTTCAGCGGCTCGTAGTGCGTGTAGATGCGGATGATCGAAGCCGCCGAGCGCTTGAGATAGTCCCAGGTGCGACGCGAAGAGCCGCGACGGCCTCGTCTCCGCGTTCGTCGCCACCGGCACGTGGGCCAGCGCAAGCGCTGCTTTCCCGCCTGGATGATCGTTTCCAACGTGTAGGTGAAATCGGTGACGACGTTCATGCGCAGCGCCGCTTCGCGCGACAAGCGCCCGAAACCCGCTGGTGACGTCGGGAATGTCGGTCGCCGACACCTTGCGCACGACCCAGCTTCCGAGCCGCTGGAGAGCCCGCTTGGTCGGTGAAAAGTGCTCGACCGTTTCCGACCCCTCGATCGCCGATCACGAAGTCGGCTTCCTGGGCAAGGATCGGAGCGATGAGACGCGGGATGTCTGCGCCGCGATACTGGTTGTCGGCATCGAAGTTGACGATCACGTCGGCGCCGCGCTGTACGGCGGCGCTCAGGCCGACGAGAAACACGCGTGCGAGGCCCTGGCGGTGTCGCAGCCGCACGACGTGGTCCGCGCCGCATTTGCGAGCGACATCCGCCGTGCCGTCGGTTGATCCGTCGTCGATGACCGAGCACTTCGATGCTGGTCGATCCCCTCGATGGCGCGCGGCAGGTCGGCGAGCACGCGCGGCAGGTTCTCCGCCTCGTTGAGGCAAGGAATCTGCACGACGAGCTTCATCGCCCTGCCTTTCCCTCGATTTCGATCTCGGCGATCGACCAGTCGAAGCGAGAGCTCGCTCCCAGATTCACGAGGCGAAAGCGCTCGCAGGCCGGCGGCGTTCAGCCACAAATCGAGATCGCCGTCCGCGTTCTCTTCGGGCACGCCGTCTCGCCAGCGGATGCCCTCGATCACGCCGGGTAGTTCCTGTCGATTCCACGTCGCGCCGTCGACCGACGTCTCGACGGCGAGCCCTCGGGCTCGGTCGGTCGCGAAGCGGCCCATGCGAATCCTCAGCCAGGATACGTCGGTCGGCCGCGGAAAGCCGATCGTGAACGTCATGCCCGGTCGCTGTGGCGCGTGGCTCGCCCAGCGCGTGTCGAGGCGACCGTCGACGGCGAGCCGCTCGGAGCCCCGACCGTCGCTCGCCTCGAGGATCCAGTCCTCCGAGGATAGCGGCGTTCCCGCCGGCTGCGGCTCAATTTCGTCGAAGAGGACCACACCGCCGAGCTCGCGGCGGACGAAGCGAGCCCCATATGCCTCCAGAGCGCTCTGCCATACTCCCGATTCCGCATCGCCGACGATATATCCCATGGTCCGCGCCAGCGACTCCAGAAGCCGGGCAAGCGGCGAGGATCCGCCGCAGCAAGGAAGCGGCTGCCGCCGAGCAGGCGCACTCGGTCGCGACACAAGGTGCTCGCGAGGCTTTCGCCGTCGCGCTTCCAAAGGTCGTAGAGCGGGATCGGAGCCGCGACCGGCGGCGTAGCGGTTGATCGTCGTGAAGTCTTCGGAAACCTCGGTCGGGAAGCGGTCTTCTGCTTGCGCGAGCGCGCTGATCCACCACACCGGACGCTCGACAGTCTCGAATTCCTCGGTTCCCGTCACCCCGTCGAGCGGCGTCTTGGCCGTCAGCGCGCCGATCGCCATGCCGTCGTCGATCCACTGCCGGATGAGCGGCGCCTCGCGAACGTACCCGGGCGGCCAGACCACCAGTGTCCTCACCCCGAAGACGAACTCGAGCGCGGGGCCGAGAAGGTTCCGCGCCACTCCGTCACTCAGAAAGACGACTTCCTCGTTCTTCAGGCTCGCCGCGAGCTCGCGTGAAGTTCTCCGCGATGCCGGGGTATTCGCGATGCCCGTAGAGAGGGTAGCTTCGCCTCACGACCGTGGTGACCGACGCCGCGGCGGCGAGCGCGCCGAGGAGCATCGCGGCGACGCGCTGTCGACCTTCGCCCAAGGTGCTCAAGCGAACGACCGCATACCCGAAAAAGAGTACGACCAGCGGGAGCGACGCCGGGACGAAACGGCGGGTCATGTAGATCTGAATCAAGTTCACGAACGTGAAGTGCAGGAAGACGACCGAGAGAGTCATGAGAGCCGCCAGCACGAACAGTGTCTCGCCGTTCGAGCGGCTCCAGAGGTATTCCGCGAGGCCCGCGAAGCCGACGAGAAGGACGAAGGGGCTGACGTACCAAGACAGCCACACGAGGGTCTTTCCCTGACCCGCGACGAGCCCCATCATGTGGGGCCGGATCCAGTAGCCGAAGACGACGAAGAGCACCACGCCGACTGCCATCCCTCGCGCCACCGGTCGCGCGAGGCCCCGCCTAGCTGCCAGCGACTGACGCACGAAGCCAACGACCGCCAGAAGCACGAGAAGCGCCATGGCGGCGACGAGCCACGAGCCGCGTCTGTGGAAGAAGTTGTAGAAGAGCCGTGTGTGGAGGCTCGCGAACGTGCCGTATGCTTTGCGCACGTAGTCGCTTTGAAACCACGCCAACGAGAGCCCTGCCGCAAGCGCGGTGGGAACGTAGGTGATCCAGAAGCTGCGCCCCGGTACGGGCCGTCCGCGGATCGAGGCGACGGATGCGTAGATCGCGAACGGCAAGAGGACGAGTGCCGCCTCGACTTTGGTGAGGAGCGTAACGCCGAGCAGAAACCCGCCGATCGACCTGCCGAGGCGGTCTCTTCGCAAATAGGCCGCAAAGCCAGCAAACAGCAGCATCTGAAAGAGGATCTCGGCTACCGGATACCGGCTCGCCCAAACCTGGATGGCGTCGAGCGCGAGCAAGCTCGCAGCGAGCGTCGCGGCGAGCTCGCCGACGAGCGGAATACCGGCGGCAAAGACCGACAGCGTGGCAAGCACGCCAATGAAGTTGTTGGCGGCGAATGCCCCACCGAGGCCGTAAGCGCCGAAGAAGATCGCGATCAGCGCCGGCAGCACGGGAAGCCCCTGCGCAATGATCGAACGCCGTTCGGCGTCCAGGTAGTAGAACCCCGGATACTTGACGAGTTGTGGAAGGCGGATCCATCCCGGGCTCGAGCCTTCTCCGCGTCCTGGGTAGAAGCGGCGCATCGCCTCCGATCCGATGAGGTCCGCGGTCCGATCGGTGAGCACGATCGAGCCTTGCCGCGCGAGGCCGATGCCGCTCACCGTGTAGACCGTGGCATCGCGCTCCCCGAGGAGCATTTCGAACGGTCGGCCGAGCTGAGTCGCCGATGCGAGCATGCCCACCAGCAGCACGCCGGCGGACTCCATCCTCGAGGCGCGGGTGAACGGCCATGCCACACGAAATCTTCCGAGCGCGAGTATCGACCCCGCGAGCACGCTCGTCGCGACGTGCAGCCCCGCGAAACTGAAGACTCCGCAGGCGCCGAGCGCGACCGCCGCGACCGCGGCCATGGCCGCGCCGAGCGCAAAGACGATCACCAGCCCTCGCGGCCATGGCCAGCGCTGCGCGCCGTTGCCCACAGCCACCGCGAACAGCGCGAGGCTCGGTCCACCGAAGAGCGCAACGAGGAGCAGGGCGCCGATCATTGGAGGGATGGCGCAACCGACGGACGCCGAAGAAGAAGAGCGCGGTTCACGAGGGAGCGTCCGCCGTCACGGCGAGATCGAGCGCTCTGCCGAGGGCGACGCGGCCGGCGCGGCCGACGTGGAGGAGAATCGGCTGCAAGCGGTACGGGCCCGGAAGCTCGGGAGCCCGAAAGAGCAGCCTCACCGCGAACTCGTCGCCGGGCTCGACGTCTCGCGGCGGCGCGACCGGCCGCGATCGTGCAGCCACCACGCCCTGCGCGCCGACCACCTCGGCGCCGACCGCCACCTGGCCGCCGAACGGCTCCGGGGTCGAGATCCAGCGCGCATCACCCTCGTTGCGTATGCGGAGCACGACCTCGGCCTGTGAACCCGGACGCAGCGCTCGTCCACAGGCTCGCGCCGCCACCGCGCTGCCCGAGATCGCGGCGCTGCGGCTCGTTTTCGGGCATCTCCAGAGGGGCGACAACGGGCGCGGAGCCGGCATCTGCGCGTCGATCGACTCGACCGCCTCGCGAAAGCCTCGTGCCGCAGCCTCGATGGAGTGCTCGGTCGCGACGAAGACGCGCGCGGCCGCGCCGATTCGCGCCCGCCGTTCGGGCTCACGCGCCAAGGCGACCAGCTCTCGGGCGAGCGTCGCCTCTTCCTCGTTGCCAAGAGGGATCCGTACCACCGCCTGGGAAGGAATCTCGAGAAACTGCCGGTATGCCGACACCAGCGCGCATTTGCCGGCGCCGAGCAGGCGAAGCAGGCTTGCCGATGTCTCCCCGGCGGTCGGGTAGCGGAGATTCACCGCCACGTCGGTCGCCGCCATCCAGTCGCGATACTCTTCCACGTTCACATAACCGCGGTGCACCACCCGGCCGCTCGTGAAATCCTCACTGGAGAAGATCTCTGCGAGGTTCGTACCGGGGCTTTCCTCGCCGATCAGCACCAGGCGCAGCTCCGGAGATTCTCGCCAGGCCCGTGCCAAGCCCGCCGCGAGAACGTCGATGCGCTTGGTGGGGATCAGGAAGCCGAAGGTCGCGACGATCACCGAGCCGTCGCCGATGCCGAGGCGCCGGCGTGCTTCGAGCCGATCGACGTTCCCTTCGAGCGGGATACCCATCGGCATGCGTCGCACGGGCAAGGCCGGCAGACGGCGGCGAACCTCGCGCTCGGCGCAGCGGTTGTGAACGATGACCCCACGGCTCGCGGCGGCGAGTGACTCGAATAGCGGCAGCGTGAAGTTCTCTCGCTCCGAAGCCATGCGCCAGCGTTTCATCGCCAGCACGCGCTCGCCGATCCGGCCGTAGCTCTCGCGCAACGCTCGACCGTACTCGTCCCACGCGTCCTCCACGCCCGCGATGACCTCGTAGAGATGGTGAAGCACGACGTCATGAAGCACGACGATGCCGGGGACTTCGCGTGCGAGCTCGAGAACGAACCGATGGTGGAGGTTGTTTCCCATCTGGTAGACGACATGGGAAAACTCGCTGGCTCGCCGGATGAGCTCCCGCGCGGGGCGCACCGGAAGAGATCCGTACGTTCCGACGCGAAGCAGCGGATGGTTCTCGTCGACGAACACCTCCACGGCGAAGTCTTGGGCGACGAGCGGCAGCAGGTCCGCGGCATAGTCGGCGATGCCGCTACGCACAGGAGGAAGCGGGCCGACGAACGCCAAGCGGTGCCGCGATGCCTCGCTCATGCGCCTTCGGCGCGCCGGCCGACGAGCACTCGCTCGGCTGCCGGGGGTTCCGCGCCCGTGGCCTCCGCGCCGCCGAGGAGGGTGAAGCGCTGGCGCGCCAGCAACCACGCGAAGCGAGCATCGCCGTCGCGGATCCCTTCGAAGACCACCACTCCCCCTGGTCGGAGCGACCGCCACGCGCCCGCGACTAGCGCCGGCCAGCCGTCCTCGGGATGGCGGTCGGTGACGCGCGTGACGACCAGTCCGGAGAGCGACTCCTCCTTCAGCGATTCGAGGGCGGAGCCGAGCAGAGCGAGCTCGACATCGAACCCGCGCGCCCGGCACTGCAGGACGAGCGCGGCGCTCGACTCTACGCCGTGAAGGTTGGCGCTCGTCTCGCGGAGCGCCTCGAGCACGTTCCCGGCGCCGCAACCGAGCACCACGATCCGGCCGCCGGCCGGCAGGCTCTGCGCGCACGCCCGCACGCGGGCACCGACGTCGCCGCCGAGCGCCGCCGCCATCTCGGCTCGCAGCTCTTCGCCGCGATCCTCCGCGGGCGAGGCCGAGCGCGGCGCGGACTCGAGCCCGCGGGCCATCTCCAGCCGCGCCTCCAGCGCTTCCACGCGAAGATCGAGCGCACCGAGGAAGAGGTCGTTCCGCTCGGCGACGGCCTTGGTGCGCTCGGTCACCTCGCGGAGCAGCCGGTCACTCCGCTCGGCGAGCGCGTTGTTGAAGCGCACGAGCTCGAGGAGGAGCAGCCGCTCCTTCTCGAAGTATCGATCGAGGACGCCGAGGACGAGGCGGCGAAACATCCACTTGAAGCGCAGCACGATGGGTCCGAGTAGGCGCCTGTGTGAGCGCATTGCGGACAGCGGGTCGAACAGCGACCAGTTGCGGTTCAGATACTCGAGCTCCGGGCGGGTCGAGATCGCCGGCAGGGCATCTGCATCCACCGGAGTCGCATCGCTCTCGCCATCGCGAGCCGCGCCTTCGATGTCGCGCCGGATGCGCTGCAGAATGTCTTCGATTCGGACGGTCACGATCACATCCTCGCACGGCGCCGTGCGTTGCGGAGCGGCGCCTTCAGATCGTCACCTCGACCGGCAGAGGAGTCGACCCGCGCTCGGCGAACCAGCAGATGCCCTCGTCGACGAGGTCGACGTCGACCCGATAGTTCCCCGAGCCCGGGAGCTTGAACTTGAACTCCACACAAACACGCTCGTAGGGATGCACGTCGCGAGGGATCAACGCGCGCAGCGTTTCACCGAGAAAGCGCTCGCCCGAATAGAGGCGGCCGCCCACCATGACGGTGCCGCGGCGAGTCGGCGGCAAAGCGCGCCAGACCGTGTCTCCGACGTTCTCGACCTCGAGGAGCACCCGCGCCACGTGATGCCAGGGCTCGGCGGTTCGAGAAGGCGGCTCCAGGACACGGATCACCGCCGCCAGACGTCCGGGTCTCAAGCTGTCGCGCAGCGATCCGCCCTCGGCGGGCGGCGCGCCTTCGCCGCCGACCGCCGCATGATAGAGCCGGGTCACTTCCGTGGGATAGCCGCGGGCGGCGACGCGCCCGCCGTCGATCCACACGGCCTCGTGACACCAGCGCTCGATCGACTCGAGGCTGTGCGAAACCAGAACCAGCGTCTTGCCGGCTCCTTGGAATGCGGCGATGCGCTCGTAGCAGCGGGTGACGAACGATTCGTCGCCGACCGCGAGGATCTCGTCGATCAGCATCACGTCGGGGTCGGCGTGGACGGCGACCGAGAATCCGAGACGCATGTACATGCCGGACGAGTACGTCCGGACCGGGTCGTCGATCGCATCCGCGAGGCCGGCGAACTCGACGATCGAGTCGAACCGCTCCTCCGTCTCCTCCTTGCTCATGCCGATGACCAGGCCGTTCAGGTAGACGTTCTCGCGTCCCGAGAAGTCGGGATGGAAGCCGGCGCCGAGCTCGATCAGCGGCGAGATGCGGCCCCGCACCTCGACGACGCCGCCGTCGGGGCGAATGATCCCTGCGATGACCTTCAGCAGCGTGCTCTTGCCCGACCCGTTGGCGCCGATGATGCCCAGCGTCACCCCGGGAGCGACCTCGAGGTCCACGCCGTTCAGCACGTCGAGGTAGTTCCCCGCCGGGAACTTGCGGCGGAACATGCGGTTCACCAGCGACGTCTTGAGCGTCGAGTAGCCGCCGCGCACCGTATATTTGCGAAAGCGTTTGCGCACGCCCGTGAGCCGGATCGCGGGCGCCTCGGCGGGTCCTTTCGCGTCGCCGAGCGGCGCGTCGGCTTCAAACGAGCTCGGGGAACGTGTCGCGATAGCCATCGAAGATCTTTGCGCCTACCAGCAGCGCAGCGAGCGTGTAGGCGAGCAACATAGCCAGCGTCTCCAGCTTCGGCCAGGACGCCGCAACGAATATGGCGTGGTAGGCCTCGACGAACATCGCCAGCGGGTTCGCCCACAGGAGCGCATGCATCTCGGGCGGTACCTGGCTCGCCGGGTAGACGATCGGCGTGAGGAAGAACCAAAGCAGGAGGAAATTGGCGACGATGTGCTGCACGTCCCGGTAGTGGACGTTGAGCGCCGCGAGCGCCAGCACGATGCCGAGCGTGAAGCCGCACTGCAGCGCGATCACCGGGACGAGGAACACGAAGGAGAGCGGACTGGGGGTGACGCCGTACAGCCAGCCGGCGACCAACAGCAGCGGGATGCTGAGCAGAAAGTTGACCATGTTCGAGAGCACGACCACGGCCGGCAGGATCTCGGTCGGGAACAGCGATTTGGTCACCAGCCCGCTGCCGCCGACGATCGCGTTCGTCCCTTCGCCGAGCGACGAGGAGAACCACGTCCACGGCAGCAAGCCGGCGAGGAGAAACAGCGCGTAGTTCGGCACCGCGATGCGCATGTAGAAGCGAAATACCAGTGCATAGACCGCCATCAGCAACAGCGGGTTCAGGAAGGTCCAGACGAAACCGAGCACCGACCCGCGGTAGCGCAGCTTCAGCTGGCGCACCAGGAGCGCCGTCACCAACGCACGATGATGGACGAGATCCGTCGCGGTCGTCACCAGCGAGAGCGCGTGCCCGGCCGGCCCGGCGCTGAGGCTACGGGTGGATGCACTCCTCATGGGCGGTCCTTGAGCTCTCGGCGAAGTCGCCACATCTCGCGGAACGCCTTGCCGATGATGTCGAGGCGTGCTCCCGTCGGCGCGCCCGCCCGGCGCGGGTAGTGGTCGACGGGGACTTCCACGAACGTGTAGCCCGCGGCCCGCGCACGTAACAGCAACTCGGTGGAGAAGAACGCTCCCTCGGCCGCAAGCGGCAGGTGCTCGAGCACCTCTAGGCGAAACAGCTTGAACGCGCAGTCGACATCTCGGACGGCGAGACCGAATGTCAGCCGCTGGAGCCGGTTCCAGGCCCAAGCATTCAGCTTGCGGAACCAGGGGTCCTGGCGGTTTCTGCGATAGCCGATGGCGATCGCGAACTCGTCGATGCGGGCGACCAAGAGACGGATCTGATGCGGATCGAACTGGAGGTCGGAATCGGTATAGAAGACGAGCGGCCGGGTCGCGGCCCGCAGCCCACTGGTCACTGCTGCGCCATAGCCGCGGTTCGCCGGATGCTGCAACAGCCGAACGCGCGGGTCTGTGCGAGCGATCTCGCCGACGCGGTGCGCGGTGGCGTCTCGACTTCCGTCGTCGACGACCACGACCTCGATCTCCTCGAACAGCGGCTCGGTGGCCTCGATCATCCGCGTCACCGCGACGGCGATGTTCGCTTCCTCGTTGTACGCGGGCAACACGATGGATACGCCGGGCCGTCTTGGTTCGCTCAACGCGCCGCTCCGCCGAGCTTCGCACGCCAGTCGTCCATCAAGTCGGCCATCGTCTGGCGCAGCGGGATCGTCGGGCGCCACGCCGTCGCCGCGGCGATCTTGTCGATGCGAGCCGACGATGCGTGGGATCTCACGCGGCCGCACCTTGGCCGGATCGGTCTCGATGCGCACCTCGGTCCGGCACAACGCGCGCAGCTCCTCGAGGATCGTGCGTACCGGGGTGGCCGCTCCCGAGCCGAGGTTGTACGCCTCGCCGGCCTTGCCCTTTTCGAAAAGCGACACATAGCCGCGAACGATGTCGCGCACGTCGCTGAAATCACGCTCGACGTCGAGATTGCCGACCCGCAGAGTCGCAGGTCGCGTCGCGCTCTCCGCCGCGACGAGAGCGCGCGCGAACTCGGAGCAGACGAACTCCGGCGGCTGTCCCGGACCCGTGTGGTTGAAGGGGCGCGCGCGCACGACGTCGAGCGAGTCGGACCAAAACGCCTGAAACCCCGCGAGGTCTGCCGCCGCCTTACTGACGCTGTACGGGGACAGCGGCCGCAGCGATTGCGTTTCGACGATCGGCAGGTCGCGCGCCGGGTCTATGGCGCCGTAGACCTCGCCGGTCGTGACGAGCACGATGCGCGCATCTCGAGCGGTCTCGCGCACCGCGGCCAGCAGCTCCACCGTGCCGAGGAAGTTGACTTCGTAGGCGAGCTCCGGTCGCTCGATGGTTCGCGGCACGAACGTCATTGCCGCGAGGTGGAACACGCCGTCCGGGCGCGCTCGAGCGATGGCGCCGCGCAGTCGCGCGCCGTCACGGATGTCGCAGGCTTCGATCGCCGCGGAGGCGAGACGACCGCCGAGCCTGTGGCGCAGATCCTCGAGCACGCCGTCCTGGCCGGCGATGCCGCCGACCACGTGACCGCCCTCGAGGAGATGGGACGCAAGATGGCAACCCGCGAATCCCGAGATGCCCGTGACGAAAAATCTCATCGGCGGGAGAAGCGGGCGCTCACCTCGACGCAGCCGTCAAGCGCTGGAGGTCGGCGTCGACCATCATGCGACGAGCTCCGCGAAGGTCACCCGCGGCCGCCACCCGAGCCGCGCGTTCGCCTTGGCGGGATCGCCGATCAGCAGATCGACCTCGGCGGGGCGAAGCAGGCTCGGGTCGGTCGCACGTACTGCTGCCAGTCGAGCCCGACGATGCGAAACGCGATCTCGACCAGCTCGCGCGACGGTGTGCGACTCGCCGGTCGCGACCACGTAGTCGTCGGGCTCGGGCTGCTGCAGCATCCGCCACATCGCCTCGACGTAGTCGCCGGCGAAGCCCCAGTCGCGCTGCGCGTCGAGATTGCCGAGCCGCAGCTCCGGGCGAGCGCCGAGCTTGATGCGCGCGACGGCGTCCGTGACCTTGCGCGTGACGAACTCCTGCCCGCGCCGCGGCGACTCGTGGTTGAAGAGGATGCCCGAGCACGCGAAGATCCCGTAGCTCTCGCGGTAGTTGACCGTGATGTAGTGGCCGTAGACCTTGGCGACGCCGTACGGGCTGCGCGGATGGAACGGCGTGGTCTCGCGCTGCGGCACCTCGCGCACCTTGCCGAACATCTCGCTCGACGAGGCCTGGTAGAAGCGGATCGCCGGGTCGACCAGCCGCATCGCCTCGAGCACGCGCGTCACGCCGACCGCGTCGAACTCCGCGGTCAGCACCGGCTGCGTCCACGACGTCGGCACGAACGACTGCGCCGCGAGGTTGTAGAGCTCGTCCGGCCGCACGTCCCGGACGAGCTCGATCAGCGACAGCTGGTCGAGCAGGTCGGCCTGCGCGAGGCGAACGCGTTCGCGCAGATGCTCGATGCGCTCGAAGTTCTCGGTGCTCGCGCGCCGCACCATGCCGAAGACCTCGTAGCCCTTCTCGAGCAGCAACTCGGCGAGATACGAGCCGTCCTGCCCGGTGATGCCGGTGATGAGCGCCCGCTTGACGTCACCCATTCCTGCTCCATGGTCGCCTGCGCGATCCCGTCCCCGCTCATCGCGCTCGGCCGTAGCGATCTTCGCAGCCGCACGACGTCGTCGAGCTCCGGGGTCGAGACCTCGAGCACGTCGGAGTCCTCGACCGCGGTCATGCGGTGGCGAAGCCCGGGCGGGATGTGCACCGCGTCGCCGGGCTCGAGAACCGTCCTGGTGACCCTCGCCCTCCTCCGCGGCCGCCTCCAGCTGCATGCGCCCCGCGAGCACGCGGATCGTCTCGTCCTTCCGGCGATGGTACTGGAGGCTCAGCGACTCGCCCGCGCGGACGTGCAGGATCTTGCCGACGTAGCGGTCGGTGCGCGCCCAGATCAGCTCGTGACCCCACGGCTTCTCGATGCGAGTCGGTTCGACCTTCAATTCAAGCGCTCTCCGTACCTGCGCTCGTAGAACCGCGATACGCGCCGCTCTTGACCCGGCCCCCACCAGGCTCGTTGCTCGGTACCAGGCGATGGTCTCGTCGAGCCCGCCGGCGAACGTGCGCCGCGGCGCCCAGCCGGCTCGCGCCGGAGCTTCGTCGAATCGAGCGCGTAGCGGCGGTCGTGCGCCGGACGGTCGGCGACGTGGCGCACCAGGTCTCGCGCTTGCCGAGCCGCCGCAGAATCTCCCGGTGACCTCGCGGTTCTCCGCTCGTTGCCGCCGCCGACGTTGTAGACCTGCCCCGCACGGCCCTCGCCGCAGCACCGGTCGAGCGCCTCGCAGTGGTCCTCGACGTGGATCCAGTCGCGCACGTTGCCGCCGTCGCCGTAGAGCGGCAGCGGCTCGTCGGCGAGCGCGTTGGTGACGAAGAGCGGGATCAGCTTCTCGGGAAACTGGTACGGACCGTAGTTGTTCGAGCAGCGCGTGACGACGACGTCGAGCCCGTGGGTCGCGCGTACGCGCGCACGAGCAGATCGGCCGCCGCCTTGCTCGCCGCGTACGGGCTGTTCGGCCGAAGCGGGGTCTCCTCGGTGGCGCGCCCGTCGGACCGAGGCTGCCGTACACCTCGTCGGTCGACACCTGGAGGAAGCGCCCCACGCCGCGCCCGCGCGCGCGTCGAGCAGCACTCCGGTGCCGACGACGTTGGTGCGCAGGAACGGCGCTGGCGTCGGCGATCGAGCGGTCGACGTGCGACTCGGCGGCGAAGTTGACGATCGCGTCGACGCCTTCCTCGAGCGTCGCATCGACCGCCGCGGATCGGCGATGTCGCCGCGCACGAAGCGATGGCGCGGGTCTCGAGCACGGACTCGAGGTTGGCGAGGTTGCCGGCGTAGGTCAGGCAGTCGAGCGTCGACGACGCGGTCGTCGGCGTGGCGGCCGAGCACGTGCGCACGAAGTTCGCGCCGATGAAGCCGGCGCCGCCGGTGACGAGGAGCCTCATGCGGGTCAGCGCGAGCGCGTCGTCCAGTCGAAGCCGATCTCCGGGACGTCGAACGGAATGCGCTCCTCGTCGGGATCCGCCGGGTCGTAGGCCTCGGTCGTGTGGTAGAGGAGCCCGGCCGGCTCGTTGCCGAGCACGCGGTAGCCGTGCGCGACGCCGATCGGGATCGCCACGACCAGCGGCGCGCGCTCGCCCATGTACAGCACGTTCGTCTGCCGATGCGTCGGCGACTCGCGACGCAGGTCGTAGAGCACGACCTGCGCCATGCCGCGGGCGAAGAACCACATGTCCCACTGCCGCTTGTGCCAGTGGAACGCCTTGATGACGCCGGGATACGCCACGGTGTACGTCGTCTGCGTCAACGTCTCGAAGCACGGGTCGTCGGCGCGCAGGACCTCCATCAGAGTGCCGCGATCGTCGGTGTGGACGGCGAGCTTCTTCACGAGGACGCCCTGGATCATCGGGTGAGGTGAAGATGTCAGAAATCGCGATACCGTTCCACCGCGGCCGCCCAGCCGATGGACGTGATCGGCGCCCTCGGGCCCCGCGCGCTCCCTTGGCGACTTGCTCCTACAGCTTGTTCGCCCCGCCTCGGCGCGACCAGGTTGCCGGCACGGTGCGAGCGACTCGAACGTGCCGGCGTCGGTCCACCAGCCCTCGCAGGATCTCGTACGTCATGGTGCCCGCCGCGATGTACCAGTTGTTGACGTCGGTGATCTCGAGCTCGCCGCGGCCGGAGGGCTTGAGCTCGCGGATGACGTCGAACACCGCCGCATCGTACATGTAGATCCCGGTGACCGCGTAAGCGGCTCTTCGGCCGGCGCGGCTTCTCGTCGATCCGCGCGACGCGCGTGCCGCGCAGCACCGCGACTCCGAAGCGCTCCGGATCCGGCACCCCTTCGAGGAGGATCTTCGCACCGCGCGCCTGGCGTCGCGAAAACGTCCGCCGCGCGCTGGATGTTGCGCTCGATGATGTTGTCGCCGAGGATCACGCAGACCTGCTCGCCGTCGGCGAAGTGCTCGGCGAGCGACAAGCGCGGCGGCGATGCCGCCCTCGCCCTCCTGGTAGGTGTAGTTCAGGTGCTTGAGCCCGAACTCCTTGCCGTTGCCGAGCAGCCGCAGGAAATCGCCGGCGTTGTTGCCGCCGGTGACGATCAGGATGTGCTCGATGCCGGCGTTGATGAGCGTCTGCAGCGGGTAGTAGATCATCGGCCGGTCGAAGACCGGCAGCAGGTGCTTGTTGGTGACGCGCGTCAGCGGATGGAGCCGCGTGCCGAGGCCGCCGGCGAGGATGACGCCCTTCATCAGCGGGTGCGGCCGATGGACCCGAGACCGACGAGCGTGATCTGGAAGCGCACGAGGGTTTCTTGCGGATTGATCGTATCGGTCACCAAGACGTCCGCGATCCAGCACTGACACTGCGAGGTCAGACGGAAGCCGCCGGTCTTCTCGAGGAACTCGTGCGCGAGCGAGTCGTAGCGGAACAAATAGAACACCGAGAGCGTGTCGGCGAGCGGCACGAGCAGGGTGTGGTCCACCTCCTCGAGGACGCCGTCCGAAATGAAGCGATACGACACGCCGGCCGTCGCGCGTTGCGCGGAGCGCAGGATGCCCTCGGCCGAGCGCTCGCGTGGATCACGGAGCAGAAAGCCCACGCTCGCCGAGGTCAGATGGTGATCGTGCGCGTTCATGGTCGAGTCGTAGATCAGGCTGAACCAGTCCCGCGGCGTGATCCGCAGGTGCGCGTCGATGTCCGAGAAGTGATCACTCGAGGAAGTCGTCTCGGTCGTCCCGGTCTGCGAACTCTGCAAGTTGTCCCGGATGTCGTAGCTCTGGAAGATCTGCAAACGCAGCCATTCCTGGATGTGCGAGGTCGCCGCCCGCTCCTCGTCGCGCTTTTCGGCGAGCTGCTGCGGCGTGAGGGCCCCGCCCTCTTGCGTCTCCGTGGCGGTCTTGCCGGTGGTGTCTTCGAGGCTGGGTCCGAGCCCCGTCGGCGTGGGTCCCGACACGTCGGGATTGCCCAAAGACGCCAGCCCGCCGCGAGTGTTCTCGTCGTCGAACGGCGAGGGCGCCACTCCCATGAAGGAGTTCATGTCGCCGAGCGACCGCGGGCGGTTTCGATCCACCGGCGGCGGCTTGTCCAGCTTGGCGAGCAGCCGGCTCGTGAAGCCGTAGGTGAAGAGATTGCGCCGATTGATGCGGTCGACGAAGTCGTAGGTCGGCAGATCATCCTGGTTCACGTCGGGCACGTACAGGTAGTCGACCTCGGGCTCGATCGTGTGCTTGAGCTTCTGCACGTGCTCGCCGCCGACGTCGAAAACGCGAGAAATCTGCGTGGCGAGCATTCCGTTCGCCTGGAAGATCTCGCGCGTCGGGTTCTTCGAAAGATTCTGCTGCTGCACGTCGGTGCCCAGATTCTGCAGACCTCCGGTCTCAGAGACCGGCAGCAGGAGATCGGTGTTGTTCAAATGATACGCCGTCTCGCGGCCTTGAACCCCGAGATTGCCGTTCACGTACTCCTTCCAGCGGAACGGCACTTCGATACGCGGATTGATGTCGACGCGCGGGCCGTCGAAGCCATCCTTCCGCACGAAGTCGTCGAACTCGCTGATTGAGGCCGAGCTTCACGTGTCGATCGAGGAAGCGATCCGAGGCGAAGAATTCAACCTGGGGCAGTCGCTGCAACGTCAGGTCGCTGTCCTGGACGAAATCCTGATAGTAGACACCCTGCGCGATGAACGTCGCGTGGTCCCAGAACGTGTAGAGGCCGACGGTCGACGACGTGTACCTGCTGGTGCGCAGCGAGCGTGCGTAGTCGGGGTCGAACGAGAACGTGGGGATCTCGCGCAGGAAGAAGTCGTCCGATACGGCGAGCGAGTCGGCGAAGGCTCGCAGGCCGAAAGGCAGTTCCTGGCGAAGATCGGCGGTGACGCTCCAGCGGTTTTCAGGGATCGTCGTGGAGGCGACGTTGGGATTGACGATGTCCTGGTCGGCATTGTTGCGGAAGATTTCGTTGTAGTAGGAGACGTCGACGATCCCTTTCGACTTTTCGTCGAGCGCGTAGCGAAGCTCGTTGATCACGCCGACCCGCGCGTTCGTCTCGATGTTGGGCGCGATGGTGAAATCCGCGCTCTTGTTGATGACCGCGTAGAATGGCTGGGTGAAGGTGAATCCACGCTTCTTCGAGTATCCCCAGATCGGCGCGAGCAGGCCGCTTTGGCGCGTCTTCTTCGCGGGAAACGCCAGTTTCGGCAACCACAGGACCGGCGTGTCCAGGATCTTTACTTTCGCGTCGTCGACGATGCCGTAGCCATCGAGCGTGATGTCCATCGTCTTGCCGGCGATCGACCAGCTCGGCGCTCCGGAGCCACATTGACACGTGGTGAACTCACCGTTCTCGATGTGGTAGGTCTGGCCGTAGGACTTCTCCAGCTTTGAGCCGGTGATCGTCAGCTTGTTGGCGTTGAGCAGGATGGTGCCGTTCGTCAGCTCTCCGGTCTCGTCCTCCAAGTTGCCGCTGAACCAGTCCGCCTCGATCGACCCCTGAGGGTCGGTGAATTGCACGTTGCCTCGGGCCTCGCCGATGTGCGTGTCGCGGTTGACCCGGACCTCGTCGGCCGTCAGCAGAGAGCCCGCTCTGCCGATCGTCACATGGCCTTTGGCGACGATCTCGTTCTTCTCTTCGTCGGCCGACAGATGCTCCGCGTCGACCGTCAGCCCCTCCCCCTTTTTCAACGCCGGCATGGTGACGTTCGGCATCGCCAGCCCGCCCGCCTGTATGGCTCCGCCAGCGACGCCGGTACCCGGACGCTGCGTTTTCCCTTTGGCCCCGCGGGTGACGGCCGGGGTCCTCTCCGCCGTGGGGGCGGTGGGGGCGGGCTCGGCGGCGAGCAACGTGCCCGCCTCGACGTGAATGACTAGCTGGTCGCCGCTGCGCGACACGACGTAGTAGATCGGACGACGAGCCACGACCGTCATGCTGACGCCGCCTTCCTCCGGAAACAGCCGCGCTTCCTGGATGATGCGGTCGTCGACCGTGATCATCCGCGGGCGGGTGATGGTCGCGCCTGGAAAGAAGAGGTGTACTTCGGTGGCGGTGACGGCGCCGGGCTGGGCGCGTGCTCGCGGGACGGCGGTTGGTGTCGGGAGGGCTTCGCCTTCGGCCGGCGCTTCGGCCGTCGGGATGGGCGTCGCTTCGGGCTCGGGCGTCAGCTCCCGCGCGGGCGCGGCGATGCGCGCCGCGGCCCCCGTGGCGGAGAGGCCTGGCCGGCGCTGCGTGCGATCCTCTTGCTGAATCTTCGAACGCAGTTCGAGTGTGATCTCGGTGTTGTCGGGCGCCGAACGAACCTGCAGGTCTCCGAACGGCGATTGTGTCGCGGCATCCTCCGCGCGAATTGTGCGCGGCATGCCGGTCACGGCCAGCGTGACGGCAAGCAGGGCTGAGAAGCGCAAGCGAGCATCCATGGGAGGCCGACGCGGTCGCGCGCGTCTACCACGAAGCTCGCGACTAGGGAAGTTGTCGCATCGTTTCGAGGAGATGCGCTCGCACTTCGCCGACCAAGAACAGCGATCCTGCGATCAGCACTGACATCACTCGCGTAGGCGGGATCGTCGAGCAACGCCCCGACAGCCGCGGTCGCGCTCGCCTCGACGCGAGTCGGTAGGAATTCGCGGAAGGCTTCGGCGACGCGCTCGGGCGCCGCCGAGCGACGCTCTCGCACGGGTACGACGACGACGTCGGCGACCACGGCCGGCGAGACGCTCGGCCATCTCCGGCCAGCGCTTGTCGGCGAGCACGCCGAACACGAGGTGCACGGGGCGGCCGTTCGCCACGAACCCGAGCTCGTCTACGAGCGCCGCCACCGCGGCCGGATTGTGGGCGCCGTCGACGACGACGCGCGGCCGCTCGCGACAGAACCTCGAGCCGGCCCGGCCAGTGCACCCCGCCGACCCCGGCGCGCACCGCGTCGTCTCCCGCCCCCTCGAGCCAGCCTCCCTCCTCGAGCGCCGCCAGCGCCACCGCCGCATTGTCGATCTGGTAGCGGCCGGCGAGCCCCGGCCGGAGCCCACGGATCGTCCGCCGACCGCGGTAGTCGAAGCCCGATTCGCCGATCTCGGCGTGGAAATCGCGCCCGAGCAGCCGGAGCGAGCTTCCGCGCTCCGCGGCCACGCCGGCCAGCACGTCGAGCGCTTCGCCCGCGACGCGGCCGACGATCGCCGGCACGCCTGGCTTGAAGATGCCTGCCTTCTCGGCGGCGATCGCCGTCGAGCGTCGAGCCGAGGTAGCGCTCGTGGTCGAGTCCGATGGTCGTGACGACGGTGGCACGCGGCACGACGACGTTGGTGGCGTCGAGCCTGCCGCCGAGCCCTACCTCGACGACGGCGACCTCGACGCGTTCGCGCGCGAAGTGGAGAAATGTCATGGCGGTCGTGAACTCGAAGAACGTGAGCTCCACGTTCGATCCGGCGAGCCGGCCACGGATTTCTTCCACGAGGTCGACCACCGCATCGGGGGAGATCAGATCGTCGCCGACGCGGACGCGCTCGCGGAAGTCGCTGAGGTGCGGCGACGTGAACAGGCCGGCGCGCACACCGCCGTGCGCGAGCACGCTGTGGGCGAACGCCGCGGTCGATCCCTTGCCGTTCGTTCCCGCTACGTGCAGGGCGGGAAATCGCTGCTCGCGGGGAACCAAGCCTCGCCAAAGCGTCGCGCACCGACTCGAGCTTCAGGTCCCAGCCGCGACTGACCTCGAGGTGGTAAAGCCACGCGAGGGTTTCCTCGTAGGTCATCGAAGCGAGCCCTCGAGAACCCTTCAGATCATCCAGGCCACTAGCTTGGCCAGCGTCGACTTGAGCGCCCGCCGCTCCACCACCAGGTCGACCATGCCGTGCGCGAGTAGGAACTCGGAGGTCTGGAACCCCTCTGGCAGGGTATGACCGATGGTTTGCTCGATGACCCGCGGGCCGGCGAAGCCGATCAGCGCGCCCGGCTCCGCGAGGTTGAGGTCGCCGAGCATCGCCAGGGACGCCGCCACGCCGCCGGTCGTCGGATCGGTCAGGACGGAGATGTAGGGCACGCCCTGCTCGCGCAGACGCTCCAGCGCGGCGCTCACCTTCGCCATCTGCATGAGCGAGAGGATGCCTTCCTGCATGCGCGCGCCGCCCGAAGCGGAGACCACGATGAGCGGCAAGCGCTGCGCGAGCGCGCGTTCCGTCAGGCGCGTCAGCTTCTCGCCGACCACCGAGCCCATGCTGCCGCCGAGAAAGCCGAAGTCGAACACGCCGAGCGCGATCGGCCGTCCTTCGATCGTGCAGATGCCGGCTCAGCAGCGCTTCGTTGTGACCGCTGCGCGCCCGCGCTTCCGACGATCCGCTGCGGATAGGGCAGCGAGTCCTGGAAGCCGAGCGGATCGGCGGCCGTGAGCTCGCGCGTCGGTCTCCTCGAAGGAGCCGCGATCGGCGAGCAGCACGAGGCGCTGGTCGACCGTCAGGCGCAGATGGTGACCGCACTTCGGGCACACGTTCGAGCTGACGCTCGAGCTCCTTGCGGAACAGGATCTCCTGGCAGCCGGGACACTTGACCCAGGGATGATCCGCAGGCGCCGCGCCGCGCCGTTCGCGACTTGCGAGCCTGCGGGCTCAGCGCCGATCCTCCGCGCTCGGCGTGCGCGCACCATGCACGGCCGCGGCGAGCGACCCGGCGAACGCCTCGACCGTCGCCGAGAAGATCCTCGTCCGGCGGGCAGCTCTCGATCACGCGGGCGATCGCGCTGCCGACGATCACCGCGTCGGCGAAGATCGCGACACGGCCGCGGCCTGCTCCGGGGTCGAGATGCCGAAGCCGACGCCGACCGGCAGCGACGTCAACCGCTTCACCGAACGCACGAGGGTCTCGAGGTTCTCGGGCAGCGCGGCCGTACTCCGGTCACGCCGGTCACGGCGACGAAGTAGACGAAGCCACGTGCGCGCGACAGCACCTTGCGCATGCGCGCGAGCGTGCTCGTCGGCGCGAGCAAATAGATGAGATCGAGCCCTGAGCGCCGGCTCGGCCGATCGAGCTCACCGGACTCTTCGGGCGGCAGATCGACGCAGAGAACCCCGTCGACGCCCGCGGCCCGGGCGTCGGCCGCGAGTCGCTCGGGGCCGTAGCGGAAGATCGGGTTGTAGTAGCCGAACAAGCACGATCGGCACGTCCGAGATCCGCGGCGGAACTCGACGACCGTGTCGAGGCAGCCGCGCAGCGTGGCGCCTCCCGCGAGCGCGCGCTCGGCCGCGCGCTGCAGTACCGGACCGTCGGCCATCGGATCGCTGAACGGCACGCCGATCTCGATGAGGTCCGCGCCGGCGCGGTCGAGCGATTCGAGCAGCGGCAACGGTCAACTCGGCCTCGGGATCGCCGAAGGTCAGGAACGGAATGAAGCCCGCCTCTCCGCGCGAGCGGAGCTCGGCGAATTTTTCCGCGATGCGCGACGTCGAGAAACGTCTACCGGCGTCGGCTTGCGCAAGACTTCCGTGATGTCTTTGCCGGCAGCGGGTGGTCGGTAGCCCGTAACCTTCCCTTCACAGCGTCACTCCCGAGGTGCATCGGCGACGGTCGCCATGTCCTTGTCGCCCCGGCCGGAGAGGTTGACGATCACGACCTTGTCCGTGTCGAGCGTCGGCGCGAGCCGCGCGGCGAAGGCGATCGCATGCGCGCTCTCGAGAGCGGGAATGATTCCCTCGGTCTCGGTCGAGCAGCCGCAGTGCCGGCGATCGCCTCGTCGTCGGTGGCCACGACGTACTCCACGCGGCCGACTTCCTTCAGGTAGCTGTGCTCGGGTCCGACGCCCGGGTAGTCGAGCCCGGCGGAGATCGAGTGCGTCGTGCGGATCTGTCCGAGTTCGTCTTGCAAGCAGGTAGGTCTTGTTGCCGTGCAGCACGCCGACGTGACCGCGCGCCAGCGTCGCGGCATGCTCGCCGCTGTCGAGCCCGCGCCCGGCCGCCTCGACACCGTACATCGCCACCGATGGCCTCGTCGAGGAACGGATGGAAGAGACCCGATCGCGTTGCTGCCGCCGCCGACGCATGCGACCAGCGCGTCCGGCAAGCGCCCATCCGCAGCGCGGATCTGCCGGCGCGCCTCGTCGCCGATCACGGACTGGAAGTCGCGAACGATCTGCGGATAGGGATGCGGTCCGGCGACCGAGCCGATGCAGTAGAACGTGTCTCGACGGTGGCGATCCAGTCGCGCAGCGCCTCGTTCATCGCGTCCTTCAACGTCCGCGTCCCGGACTCCACGACCCGCACGGTGGCGCCGAGGAGCTTCATGCGGAAGACGTTGAGCGACTGGCGGTGGACGTCTTCGCGGCCCATGAAGATCTCGCAGTCGCATGCCGAACAGCGCCGCCACCGTCGCGGTCGCGACGCCGTGCTGGCCGGCGCCGGTCTCGGCGATGATTCGCCGCTTGCCCATGCGCTTGGCGAGCAATCCCTGGCCGATCGTGTTGTTGATCTTGTGCGCGCCGGTGTGACAGAGGTCCTCGCGCTTCAGGTAGATCCGCGCGCCGCCGAGCCGCCGCGTCAGATTCTCGGCGAAGTACAGCGGCGTCGGCCGGCCGACGTAGTGCCGCAGATGGCGGCGCAGCTCGGCCCGGAACGCCGGCTCGCGCCGCGACGCCGGTACGCGTCCTCGAGCTCGAGGAGCGCCGGCATCAGCGTTTCCGACACGTAGCGGCCGCCGAACGCACCGTAGTGGCCGCTGCGGTCAGGCATGCTTGGCATTGTGAATGAACTCCCTCACCAGCGTCGGCGTCCTTGGCGCCCGGCGCGCTCTCGACGCCGCTGGCGACGTCGACGCCGTACGGGGCCGCCACGCGCACCGCCTCGGCGACGTTGTCGGGCCGCAGCCCGCCCGCCAGGAACAGCCTGCCCGGCGCCACGCCCGCGGCGCTCGCGCCAATCGAAGCTCCTTCCGCTGCCGCCGCGTCGCTCGCCCGCTTCGGCATCGAGCAAGATGAAGTCCACCGCGTAGCGTTCCGCGATGCAGCCGCAGGCCATTCGCCTCCGGCTTCACGCGAGATCGCCTTGATCACCTGGACCGCGAAGCCGCAACAGTGCCTCGGGGACTCGTGGCCGTGGAGTTGAACGGCATCGAGACATGCGCCGGCAATCGCTCGTTCGATCTCGGCCGTCGGCGTCGACGAACACTCCGACCTTCAACACGGACGGCGGCAACGCGCGGGCGATGCCGCGACGCTCTCGACGTCGACTCGACGCTTCGAGCAACGGCTCCAGAAATTGAGCCCGATGGCGTCGGCGCCGGCGTCCGCGCAGAGGAGCGCGTCCTCGACCGTGGTCACGCCGCAGATCTTCACCCGAACCGACACGATCTCTCAACGAAGCTTCGCACTGCAACCGAGACGCGCGCTGGCGACGATGCCTCGTATCTTCATACCTGTGCGCGATCCTCGACCGTCGTTCACGCAACGCAGCCTCGCGACCGCAACCGAACGCTCGAGGGTGACGATCCTCGTATCCCATATCTTCGTGCGAAACCCGACCTCCTACCGTACTCGCTAAGGCAAGAGCTCGCGCCGCGCGGCTCGGATCGGGCGCGCCATCAGCGTCTCACCGATGAGGAAGGCGCGGACCCCCGCCGCCTCGAGACGCTCGAGGTCGGCGACGGTCTTGAAGCCGCTCTCGGCGACGACCGTGGCCCCCGGTGGTGCGAGCGGCGCCAGCGATTCGGCGACCTTCGAGCGAGTGACGAACGTCCGCAGATCGCGGTTGTTGATGCCGAGGAGCCTGCGCCTCGCAGCGCGCCGCGCGCTCGAGCTCGCGCCGCGAGTGGACCTCGACCAGGGCGTCGAAGCCGAGGCGCTTCGGCCACCGCGAGCAGCTCGCGCAGCAGCTCGTCAGGGAGGATGGCGCGCGATCAGCAGCACCGCGTCGGCGCCGAAGGCGCGCGCCTCGTGGAGCTGGTAGGCGTCGAGGAGGAAGTCCTTGCGCAGCAGCGGCAGATCCGACGACGTGCCGGATCGCCTCCAGGTACGCGAGGCTCCCCTGGAAGAACGGCGCGTCGGTCAGCACGGAGATCGCGCGCGCGCCGGCTCTGCTGCATAGCCTCGCGCGATCTTCACCGGATCGAAGTCCGCGCGGATCACGCCGCGCGAAGGCGAGGCCTTCTTCACTTCCGCGATGATCGCCCGTCCCGGCTCGGCCAAGGCGGCGCCGAAGCCTCGGCGCGGAGCGCGATAGAGCTCGACGTCGACCAGCGCCTCGAGCGGTCGCTGCCGCTGGTGCTCGACGATCTCGTCGCGCTTGGCCGCCACGATGTCGTCGAGGATCACGCGCGCCCTCCGCCCGGCTCGTGCCTTGCGCCACGCGCTCAAGCGTGTCGCGCGCACGTCCCGCTATCGATCGCGTGCGTGCCGCCGCGATTCCGGTTTCGAGCGTCGTCGCGCGGTCGGCGGCGTAGATCGCCGCGCCGGCGTTCAAGAGCACGATGTCGCGCGCCGGTCCCGTTTCGACCCGTCGAGCACGTCCGCGGATGATCGCTGCGCTCTGCTCGGCGCTCTCGACCTGCAGGTCGGAGAGGCGAGCGCGCTTCAGACCGAACGCCTCGGGCTCGAGCCGAAAGCGTCGCACCTCGCCCGCCGCGAAGCTCGGCCACGTCGCGTCGCCGCGGTGGTGGAGATCTCGTCGAGCCCGTCGTCGCCGTGGACGACCGAGCGCGTGCGCCGATCCGAGACGGCCGAGCACGCGGGCCAGTGGCTCGACCCAGCGCGCATCGAACACACCGAGCAGATGATGGCGCGCGCCGGCCGGGTTGGTCAGCGGCCCGAGGAGGTTGAAGACGGTGCGAACTCCGATCTCGCGCCGCGGGCCTGCGGCGTGGCGCATGGCCCCGTGGAGCAGCGGGGCGAAGAGGAAGGCGAAGCCGGTCTCGCGCAGCAGCGCCTCGCTTCGCTCGGCTCGCAGATCGATGCGAACGCCGAGGCGCTCGAGCACGTCTGCGCCCCCGACGGCGCCAGAGATCGAGCGGTTGCCGTGCTTGGCCACCGCACATCCCGCCGCCGCTGCGACGAGCCCGGCGGCGGTCGAGACGTTGAACGTGCCGACAGCCGTCGCCGCCGGTGCCGCAGGTATCGAGCACGGTCGCGTCTGCGCAGTGTATCGGCGGTGACCTTCGCGCGCATCGCGCGCGCCGCGCCGGCGATCTCCTCGACCGTCTCGCCTTTGCGTCGCAACAGCACGAGAAGCGCGCCGATCTGCGCCGGCGTCGCCTCGCCCTCCATGACCTCGCCGACGACCTCCGCAGACTCGTCCTCGGAGAGATTCCGGCCCTCAAGCAGTCGGCGATGGCCTCGCGAATCGTCACGTCAGGTCAGCCGAGACGGTCCGAGGAAGTTCTCGAGCAGGCGCTTACCCTCGAGCGTCAGAATCGATTCCGGGTGAAACTGCACGCCCTTCGAGCGGTCAGCTCGCGATGGCGCAGCCCCATGATCTCGCCCTCGCGGGTCCACGCGCTGATCTCGAGACACGCGGGCAACGTGGCTCGCGCCGGACGACCAGCGAATGATAGCGGGTGGCGTCGAACGGATTCGACAGGCCCGCGAAGATCGTCTTGCCGTCGTGCTCGATCGGCGACGTCTTGCCGTGCATGATGCGCGTCGGCGCGGACGACCTCGCCGCCGAACGCCGCGCCGATCGACTGGTGCCCGAGGCAAACGCCGAGGATCGGGAAGCGGCCGGCGAAGCGCTGAGAGCAGCGGCAGCGAGATCCCCGCCTCGTTCGGCGTGCAGCGGGCCCGGCGAGATCACCACCGCGGCCGGGTTCATCGCGCGCGATCGTCGTCGAGCGTGATCGCGTCGTTGCGGCGCACCACGACTTCGGCCCCGAGCTCGCCCAGATACTGCACGAGGTTGTAGGTGAAGGAGTCGTAGTTGTCGATCATCAGGATCATGAGATCAGGTCGGCACGGCCGCGTCAGACTCGGGGCTTCCCGTAGCCGTAGCCTGCACAGCTTCGCCAATCGTAACGCCTGAAACATCCCTCGCGCCTTGTTCAAGCACTCGAGATGCTCTCGCTCCGGGACCGAATCGGCGACGATGCCCGCGCCGGCCTGCACGTAGACCCGCCCGTTCTTGCAGAGCACGGTGCGGATCGCGATCCCGGTGTCCATGTTGCCGGAGAAGTCGAAGTAGCCGACGGCTCCGCCGTAGACGCCGCGCCGCACCGGCTCGAGCTCTTCGATGATCTGCATCGCCCGCACTCTTCGGCGCGCCCGAGAGCGTGCCCGCGGGAAACGTCGCGCGGAACGCATCGAACGCGTCCTCGCCCGGCGCGAGCCGGCCGCGCACGTTCGAGACGATGTGCATGACGTGCGAGTAGCGCTCGACGACCAGCCGCTCGGTGACTTCCACGCGAGCCGATCGCGGCGACGCGACCGACGTCGTTGCGGCCGAGATCGACGAGCATGATGTGCTCGGCGATCTCCTTCGGGTCGGTCGAGCAGCTCTCGCTCGAGCGCGAGGTCGTCCCGCTCGACGGTGCCGCGCGGACGGGTGCCGGCGATCGGCCGGACGGTGACCTCGCCCGCCTTCGACGCGCACCATCACCTCCGGCGACGCCCCCGCCAACGACGAACTCGCCGAGATCGAGAAAGAAGAGGTACGGCGACGGATTGATCGAGCGCAGGCTTCGATAGACGTCGAACGGCGGGGCGCGTAGCTCGCCCTCGAAGCGCTGGGCGAGCACGACCTGGATGACGTCGCCGGCGTGGACGTACTCCTTCGCGCGCCTGACCATCGCCTCGTATTCCGCCTGGCCTGAGGTTCGAGCGCAACACGGGAGTCGTTCCGGCCCTGTCCCGCGCAGAAAGCGACTCGCGATCCGTTCGGGAACGCGGCCCGCGCAGTCGCTCGAGCCACTCTTCGATCGCCGGCGACGCCGGCGTCGTAGACTGGCCCGCAGGTCGTGCCCTCCTGGAGGAAGAGGTTGGCGATGACTTGGATCTTCTGGGTGACGTTGTCGAAGACGAGCAGCCGGTCCGCGAGCAGCAGCACGACCTCCGGCAGCTGCGAGATCATCGACGGCGCGCGCCGGTAGCTTCTCGAAGTCGCGCACCAGATCGTAGCCGAGGTAGCCGACGGCCCCGCCCGAGAAGCGCGGCAGGTCCGGGCATCGACACGGGGCGATAGGCGTGCAGCCACTCGCGGAGCGCCTCGAGCACGTCCGGCACCTCGCGCCGCTCGACGTCGCCGCTCGCGCGTTCGTACCTCCACCGCATGGCCGCGCGCCGTCCAGATGCGCTCGGGCTCGCTGCCGAGAAAGCTGTAGCGCCCCCATTTCTCTCCGCCCTGCACGCTCTCGAGCAAGAAGCCGTGGCGACCCCGGTGGATCTTCAGGAACGCCGAGACCGGCGTCTCGAGGTCGCCGAGAATCTCGCAGACTGATCGGCACGACGTTGCCCCGCCGGCCAGCGCCGTGAAGTCGTCGTAGCTCGGCCGGATCGCTCCGGCGACGACGCTCACCGCTCGCTCCCCTCCGACAGCGAGGAACGCATTCGGATAGCCCTGCTCGCGCAGATCGCGTGACCGCTTGCTTCGCCGCTTCCGCCGAGGAGAGTCCGCTGATTCGCACGCGATACAAGGTCTTGTCGGCGACGCGAGCCGAGAGACGAAGGCATTGTAGCCGAGTCCTTTGAGGTCGCGGACCAGCTCGTCGGCGCGGTTGCGGTCGGCCATCGCGTTCACCTGGATCTGGAAGGGACCGCCTTCGGCGCCGGCAGGCGGCGTCGCCCGCGGCGGCGCGGCGGTCGGCGGGCCTCGACCTTCTTCTCGGTCGGGCGCGAGGTCGGCGGCGGCGTGGCGAACGCGGGGACGACACGCACGCGGGGTCTCGACCGGCCGTCGCGGTCGGCGCGGCGCGACCGGCGCCGGCGTCGCTTCGCCCTTGGCGAGCTTGTCCCAGAACGTGACGTCGACCTCGTCGCTTTTGCCTGCCGCGCCGGGAGTCGGTACCGGCAGTCGCACGACGCGGCCTTCTTGAGCCATGCGGCGTCTCGACGATGCCCTTGCCGACGTAGATGCCGAGCAGGAACACAACACCGCTCGCAACCAGCGTCGCTGCCGCGAGCAACAGCACGCCCGCGAGCGGAGATCTCGAACTTGCCGCCTTCCCTTTGCATCCCCGTCTCTCCTACATCCGGTCCGGAGCGCTGACGCCGAGCAGATCGAGCCCGCTGGCGATCACCTGTCGAACCCCGCCGACCAGCGCCAGTCGCGCGCGCGTCAGTTCGAGGTCCTCGCTCACCACTCGGTTCTCCTTGCGATTATAGTAGCCGTGAAACGCCGCGGCGAGGTCGAGAAGATAGAACGTGACCCGGTGCGGCTCGAGCTCCGCCGCCGCCTCGGAGACGAGGTCGGGAAACTCGGCGAGGCGTCGAATGATCGCGAGCTCGTCTTCCTGGGTCAGCCGCTGAAAGGCGACGTCCTCTGGCGCGGTTTCACCGACGCCTTCGCTCCGCGCCTTGCGCACGATGTTGGCGATCCGCGCGTGGGCGTACTGCACGTAGTAGACGGGGTTCTCCATCGATTGCTTCTTGGCCAGCTCGAGGTCGAACTCCAGGTGCGTATCCGCCTTGCGCGCCAGGAAGAGGAAGCGCACGACGTCGGCACCCACTTCGCCGACCAGTTCGTCGAGCGTGACGTATTCGGCACGCCGCGTCGACATCTTCACCAACTGGCCGGCGCGAAGCAACGTGACGAACTGATAGATGATGCCGCGCACCCTGCGAGTCGTCCAGCCCGAGCGCACGCAATCCCGCTCTCACTTCCTGGTGCTCCGCGATGTGATCCGCGCCGAGCACGTCGACGATCTCATCGAAGCCGCGCTCGAGCTTGTTGCGATGGTAGGCGATGTCGGGGAGCCGATACGCGGGCTCGCCGCTGCGCTTGACGATGACCCTGTCCGCGGGCAACCCGAGCGCCGTCGAGGCGCAGCCACTGAGCGCCGTCCTGTGTCGTACACGACGCCGGCGGCGCGGAGATCGGCGAGGACCCGATCGATCGATCCGTCGCTGTAGAGCGAATCTTCGTTGAAGTGCACGTCGAAGCGAATGCGCATGCGGTCGAGCGTGGCGGTGATGTCCGCGAAGATGGACCGCTCGGCGTGTTGCTGGAATGGCTTGTGATCGGCGGCGTCCGTCAGCGTTGCGCCGTGCTTGGCTTCGAGGTCGGCCGCGATCTCTCGAATGTAGTCCCCCTGGTAGCCATCGTTCGGAAAGCTCGAGGCCACGCCGCAACGCTCGAGGTAGCGCGCGCGCACTGACTCGCCGAGCACCTGCATCTGCCGGCCGGCGTTGTTGAAGTAGTACTCGCGCACGACCTCGTGACCGCAGGCCTCGAGCAGGCGCGCCATCGAGTCGCCGAGCACGGCGTTTCGCCCGTGTCCGACGGTGAGCGGGCCGGTCGGATTGGCGCTGACGAACTCGACCTGTATCTTCAGGCGTCGGCGCGGCGCGCGGCGCCCGAACCGGCTCCCCGCGGCGCAAACCTCCGCCAATCGCTTCCACCAGAAGCACGGCGCGAGCTTGAAGTTCAAAAAGCCCGGACCCGCGACGGTCACGCCGGCGACGTCGTCGCTCCGCGGCAAGCGGCGAGCGAGCGCCTCGGCGATTTGCCGCGGCGGCCGGCCTTCGGAACGCGCGAGCACCAGCGCGAGGTTGGAAGCCAGATCTCCATGGGCGGGATCCTTCGGAACGTCGATAGCAAGAGGGGGGAGATCCGATGTCTTCAGCTCTCCCCCCTCTTTGGCCTCTTTGAAGGCTTCGCTCAGGAGCGAATGGATGAATTCCTTCATCTTCCTCCTGGGGGGCCCGCGCCGCGCCACCACTTCGAGTCGATCGTCTTCATGGGATCGTCGATCGTATAACGACTGGCAGAAAAGCAGTCAACGACGCGGCCACGGGCGAGCCGTAGCCGTGCGCCGAGATGCGTGCTCACCGCGCGATGGCGCGCGAGATGTTCCCCTCCCTTCCCCGCGCTCGCGGCGCGATGTATAAGTTCAGTTTGACCTTTTCCGCCCGGAGGTAGATTGGCAGAGCGCTCGGATGGCCCGCTGATCGTCCAGTCGGATCGAACGATCCTGCTCGAGACGGCGCACCCGCGATACGAGGAAGCCCGAGATTCCATTGCGCGCTTCGCGGAGCTCGAGAAGAGCCCGGAGCACATGCACACCTATCGGCTCTCGCCACTGTCGCTGTGGAACGCCGCGGCTTCCGGGCTCGCCGCGGCTCAGATCCTCGTCGCACTCGAGGAGCTTTCGAAATATCCGGTGCCGCAAAACGTCCGCTTCGACATCGAGGACATCGTCGGGCGCTACGGGAAGCTGCGCCTGGTGCGGAACGAAGCCGACCGGCTCGTTCTGAAGGCCGACGAAGACCACCTGCTCGACGAGATCGCCAGGCTTCCGGCTGTGGCGCCCTGCATCGAAGCGCGCCTCGACTCAGGTGCTCTCGCCGTGAAGCCGGGCGTGCGCGGGGCGCTCAAGCAGGCGTCTGATCAAGTCGGGATTCCCGGTCGAGGACCTCGCTGGCTACGTCGACGGCGCGCCGCTCCCGACTCAGGCTGCGCGACGTCGCCAGCGCAGGTCGTGGCTTCGCCCTACGCCGTTATCAAGAGGAGGCGGTGCGGCTCTTCTACGCCGACGGTTCGAACCGCGGCGGTTCTGGGGTCATCGTTCTGCCCTGCGGCGCCGGCAAGACCATCGTCGGCCTCGGAGTGATGGCGAAGCTACAGACCCAGACGCTCATACTGACCGCGAACGTGAGCGCGCTCCGACAGTGGCGCGATGAGATCCTCGACAAGACGGATCTCTCCGTCGATCAAATCGGCGAGTACAGCGGGCACGAGAAGGAAATCCGCCCCGTGACGCTCTCCACGTACCAGCTGCTCACCTATCGTCGCGGCAAGAACGAGGAGTTTCTCCATTTCAAGCTCTTTGCCGAGCGTGACTGGGGACTCGTCGTGTACGACGAAGTGCATCTGCTGCCGGCGGCCGTCTTCCGCGCCACGGCCGAGCTGCAAGCCCGTCGACGCCTCGGTCTCACCGCGACCTTGGTGCGCGAGGACGGTGGCGAAGACGACGTGTTCACGCTGATCGGCCCCAAGCGCTACGACGTACCGTGGAAAGACTTGGAAAGGCAGGGCTGGATCGCCACCGCGCGCTGCACGGAGATCCGCATCCCGCTCACCCCCGAGTCCCGCAGGCAATACGCGGTGGCAGACGCGCGCGCGAAGTTCCGCATCTCGTCGACCAATCCTCTGAAGCGCGAGCTCCTTGCCACGCTGCTCGCCGAGCACCGCGGCGACAAAGTGCTGGTGATCGGCCAGTACATCGATCAGCTCGAGGCCATCGCCGCGCAGACGGGGGCGCCATTGATCACCGGCAAGACGCCGCAAGCCGAGCGGGACGTGCTCTACGAGAAGTTCCGCGGCTCCGAGCTGAACCTGCTCATCGTCTCCAAGGTATCGAACTTTGCGATCGATCTGCCGGATGCGAACGTCGCCATCCAGATGTCGGGAACGTTCGGGTCGCGCCAGGAGGAGGCACAGCGGCTGGGGCGCATCCTGCGGCCGAAGGCCGAGGCCAACCAGGCGCGCTTCTACGCGCTGGTCACCCGCGACACCCGCGACCAGGAGTTCGCACAAAACCGCCAGCGCTTCCTCACCGAGCAGGGGTACCAATACGAGATCCGCGCCTGGAGTCCCCCGGCGTCGGAGACCGCAGAGGCGCCGGACCGCGACACGGGAACCGCCTGAAGCATGCCGCGCGCCGCCAAGACCACGACCCGCTCCCGCGGCTCTCGCAAGACCCCTCCGCTCGCCGTCCCTCCCCTGCGCCGCCAGCGCAACGAGGCCTTCGAGACGCTGGCTCGCGACCTTCTGACTTTCGCCGGCCATTTCGAACGCACCTCGACCAAGCGCGTGGCGACCGGCGGCATCGGCAAGAAGACGACGCAGCGGATCGCTCCCTTGCTACGGCGCAGCGACGAGGAGTACGCGGCCTTTCTCGGCGTGTTCTTCATCGACCGCCGCGTGCTGTTCGAGGGCGAGGACCGCTGGGAAATCAGCCGGCCGAACCTGATGCGGCTGTGGCAACCAGAGCGGTTGCTGCGATCGGTCTATCACCTTTGGCTGCGTACGCCGCTGTGGAACGAATCGCTCGCCGATCCCGACGTGCTGTCGCTCGTGCGCCGAGAATACGTGTCGACGGACCCGTCGCTCGAGGCTCGCCGCCGACGCTTGTGCGAGGAGCTGCTCGCCACGCCCCCCGACGAGCAAGTCGAGCTCGGTACGCTGCTGGCGCGGCTCGATCGTAGTCTGCAAGCGCGCGGCCGGGCCTCCGAAGATCCCGGCATGGCTCGTCACGGCGGCCGCGTCTCCGCGGCAGCGCTGCTGCGCCGCATGTTGAGCGGCCCCCTCGCGTGGCTCGGCCTCGTCGAGCCGGTGGTGCGCCGTCCTCCAGCCGCCTCGGACCGCGAGGCGTTCCGCGTCACCGCGACCGGCCGCCTGGTGCTGACGGAGAATTGGCCGGCGATCGTCGAAGCGTTCGGCACCTCGCTCGCCGACTCCTCGGCGCGCATCACGGTGCAGCCGAATCTCGAGATTCTCGCTCCCCCCGATCTCGAGCCGTCGATCTACCTCAACGTCGCCCGCCTGAGCGATCTCCGCTCGGTCGACATCTACACCGCTTTCGCGATCACCTGGGATTCGTTGATGAACGCACTCGACCGTGGTTTCTCGGCCGAGCAGCTGCTCGCCTTTCTCGATTCGGTCAGCGCGACCGGCGTCCCGGCGACGGTGCGACAGCTCGTCGAGGACTGCGAAGGTCGGCACGGCGAAGTACGCATCGGCGTGGCCGGACCCTACGTCGAGGCTCGCGAGGGCAGCCTGCTCGGCGAGCTCGAGGCCAATCCGCGGTTTGCCCCGTACATCCAACGCCGCATCGGCGATCAGCTCGCGCTACTCACCTCCAACGTCGACCTCGGGCAGCTCGCGAAGGAGCTGCGCAAGGCGGGCTACAGCGTTTCCTCCGTAGGCATGGACAAGGTCCAGGTGACCGCTCACGGCGCGCAGCTCACCGTGACGCGAGCCGAGCTCGAGGAGCTCTACGCCGCGGTGCGCGCCGCCACGAAGCTGGCGCGCGAGGTGGATCCCGACTTCGATCTCTCGGCGTTGGCCGCCCTCGACGAAACGCTCGCGCTCGAGCTCACGCGCCGCGAGGATGCCGGAGCTCCCGAGCGCGCCCGAGAGCTCGAGTCCCTGGTCGAGAAGCTGCTGCGGGCGCGCGGCAGCGCGACCAAAGGGACCGCCGAGCCCCCCACCGAGGCGCGCGACAGCGACGAGATCCGCGCCTTGTTGCTCGCCGCCGTCGAAGCCCACACTCCCATGGAGATCGAGTACGACGGCTTCCAGGGCGTCACCCGCCGAGTGGTCGAACCGTCGAGCTTCGATGGACGTTACCTGACCGGGTTCTGCCGGCTGCGCCAGGACCAGCGCGTGTTCAACACCGCGCGGATCCTTTCCGCGAAGCTCGTTGCCTAGGTGGCGCCCTTCGCGGCGCGCGCCGCCTCCTGCCGCGCCAGGGCGTCGCAACGCTCGTTCATCTCGTCTCCGGCGTGTCCGGCGACCTTGACCCACTCCACGTCGTGGACGCCGTTCAGCCGGATGAGCTCTTCCCAGAGGTCGCGATTACCGACCGGCGTCTTGGCGCTCGTCACCCAGCCGTTGCGAATCCACTTGTCGTACCAACGCTGCCGGAAGCAGTTCACGAGATAGGCGCTGTCGCTGTGAAGCCTGACGCGACAGGGCCGCCCCAGGGCACGCAGCGCCTCGAGCGCGGCGCGGAGCTCCATGCGCTGGTTCGTGGTACGCGCCTCGCCCCCCGAGATCTCGCGCTCGTGGTCACCGTAGCGCAGCACGGCGGCCCACCCGCCCGGGCCGGGATTCCCGGAGCACGCGCCGTCCGTGTAGATCGTTACCTCTGGCTTTGTCCTCGCCCGGGAGGCCATGCGGCCTTCATGGGTGCCTGCTCGCTTGCAGCTCTTCCGGCGAGGGCAGCGGAATCGTACAGAACCCGTTCGCTTCGATCCGCAGAGGGCGGTTGAACTTCGAGTTGTAGTTCTCGTGGGCGATGGTCGCCGTCAGCTCGACGATCTCGCGCTCGGAGAACTCCGCGGCCAAACGCGCGAAGAAGTCATCCGGAACGTTCACGGGCGTGGCGCTCACCCGGTCGGCGTGCTCGAGAGCCAGGCGCTCGCGAGTCGAAAGCGCGGCCTCGTCAGCAGAGCGGATTCCGAGAGCGGCGTCGATCTTCTCACGCGACAGACCCCGCTCGCCGCCGACCGCGGCGTTGATGTCCATTCAAAAGGGGCACCCGTTGAGAGCCGCCACGCGTACGCGCACCAACTGACGCAAATCGGCCCCGAGCGCCCAGCGTCCGGTCGTCATTAGCGTATTCGACAGGAACGACGAGAGCACGGTGCGCGGCGCGTGCGCCTCGACCTTGTAGGGGTTGAGCTCGCGGCCGAGAGCCAATCGAAACACCGCCTGAACGAGCCGCGTCAGCAGGCCCGCCTCGCGGCCCTCGAGCGCGCGCACCCGCGGCATCTACTTCTTCTGCTCCATGGGCTGGCCGCAACACTCGAGCGAGCCGCTTCCCGCCTTGGTGACGATCACCTGCGCGCCGCATTTGGCGCAGACGTACATCTTTCCCAGTTGGTTCGGCATGCCGACCTCCTATTCTCCGCGAAAAGTGGCATTGCGCTTGGCGAGAAACGCACGCACTCCATCGGCGCGGTCGCGCGTCGTCTCCAGCAGCACGTAGAGGTCGTGCTCGAAACGCGCACCGTCGTCAAGGGCGAGGTCGAGTGACCGTCGCACGGCTTCCTTGGCGAAGCGCAGCGCGACGGGGCCGCGCTCGAGAAGAGCCGCCACGAGCTGTCTCGCGCCCTGGTCCGCTCGTGCCGCGAGCCGGGCGGCGAGACCCCATTCGAGCGCTCGTCGCCCTGGAGACCTTCGCAGAGAAGCAGGGCACGGAGCGCTCGCTCCGCCCCGATCACGCGCGGCAACCGCTGCGTGCCACCGAAGCGCGGGCAGCGTGCCGTGCGCCACCTGCGGCATCACGAACCGCGAGCGGGGCTCGACGACGAGCAAGTCGGCCGCGAGCGCGAGCTCGAACCCCTCGGCCTCGGCGCGCCCACACACCGACGTCACCACCGGCTGGCGCACCGCGGCGAGCGCGGCGACGAAGTCTGCCGCCGGCAACGGCGGCCACTGCGCGCGATTGCCGTGGATGCCGAGACAAAAGTCACGGCCAACCGAGCGCAGCCACACCACCCAAACACCTTCTTCGTCGCAGCGCGCACAGGCTTCCGAGAAGCTGACGGCGGAGTCCGCCGTGAAGCGTCCGTCATCGGAACGCAGGTCGAGAACGATCTCGGCGAGATGATCGCGCCGGTGGAAACCGACCACAGCGCGTGCGCGGCGCATCACGCCTCGAGTTGCTGCTTGAGATCCTTCTTCAGTACCTTGCCGAGGGGGTTGCGCGGGAGCTCGGGGAGAAAGACGATCTTCTCCGGCTTCTTGAAGCTCGCGAGCCGTTCCTTGCAAAAACCCACCAGATCCTCGACAGACAGCGCTCCCGTACGCTTCGGCACCACCGCGGCGGCGACGATCTGGCCCCACTCTTCGCTCGGCAGACCGAATACCGCGACCTCTTCGACCTCGGGGTGGCTCTGCAGCACGGCTTCGACCTCGGCGGGCGCGATGTTCTCGCCGCCGCGGATGATCATGTCGTCCTTGCGACCGGCGAGGTAGATGTAGCCGTCCTCGTCGACCCACCCCATGTCGCGGGTGCGGAGCCACCCACCCTCGAGCTGGCTCATCGCCGCGCCGCTCTCGGCGGCGTACCCCTTCATGATCCGCGCCGTGCGAATGACGATCTCGCCGACTTCGCCGGCTGGCAACGGTTTGCCGTCGTCGTCGACGACGCGAAACTCGACGTCGGGCAGCGGCTTGCCGATCGACGCGAGCCGGCGAACCTTCTTCTCGACTTCCTCGCGCGGCCCCTCGAGCCGGTGGTCGTCGGGGCCGAGGATCGTCAGCGTCGACGTGGTCTCCGTCTGACCGAAGGCGTTGACGAAGCCGATCGTCTTGGGCAGCCGCTCGATCGCGCGGCGGATCACCGGCAGCGGCATCTGTGCGCCGCCGTACGAAAGGTTCGTCAGCGTCGAGAGGTTGGCCGCGTCGAGGTCCGGGTGATCGACGATCTGCTTGAGCATCGTCGGCACGACCATCGCATGCGTGACGCGTTCGCGCTCCACGGTGTCGAGCCACTCCTTCGCCTGGAACTGCGGCAAGATCACCAAGCGGCGACCCGACCACATCGTCGTCATCATCTGCGTCGTACCGGCGATGTGATAGAACGGCACCGCCACCAGGGCCGAGCCGCGTCGCTGCCGTCGGCGAGCTCCGTCGTGTCGGTCACGTACGCCGTGAAGTCGCCGTGAGTGAGCAGCACTCCCTTCGGCAGGCTCGTGGTACCGCTGGTGTACATGAGGATGGAGACGTCCGTTTCCTCGACCTCCGCATCCTCCAGCTCGTCGCTGTTCGCGAGCAGCTCGTCGTAGCGGAGCCAGCCCGGACGCACGGTCTCGTAGGCCACGACTTCCTTGATCGACGAAATTTTCGGTGCGAGCTGCGAGAAGACGTCGGCATAGCGGTCGCCGACGAAGATCATCTTCGTCTTGGCCGTCGCGATCGCGTACTCGAGCTCTGGTGGTTTGGCTCGATAGTTGAGAGGTACGAACACCGCACCGGCGGTGGCGGCGGCATAATAAGTCTCGATGTATATGTCAGAATTCGTCTGCAGCGCGGCCACCACGTCGCCGCGTCCGATACCCGCCTGCCGCATCGAAGCGGCCAAGCGCCGCACACGCGAGAGCAACTCGGCGTAGGAGCGGCGATGCTTGCCGAACACGAGAATCTCCTGATCGCCGAACATCATGGCGGGAATGCTGAGAAAGTTCGCGGTATTCATCTCTTTGGCCTCTCCCCGAGGATCCGCTCCCAGTCGAGCGCCGTCGCCAGCGGAAAATCGGCCCCGCGCGCAACGAGCGTTTTCACTCGGGACACCAGCTCCTCGTCGATTTTCGCCAGCCGTCGTGCGAGGCGCGCCGCTGCGATTCGAAGTCGCCCGGGCGCGACGACCGAGCCAACCATCCCTATCCGGAGCGCGAGCCGAGCGTCAATCATCCGACCGGTGAGCACGAGATCGAGCGCACGGCCCACGCCCACCGCGCGGGGGAGGGTTTGCGTGCCGACGACGCCGGGGATCATCCCGAGACCTGTTTCCGGCAGCGAGAGCAGCGCACCGCGCGCGGCGATGCGGAAGTCACAGAGCAGCGCCATCTCGAGGCCGCTGCCCGCAGCGTGTCCGTGGATCGCGGCGATCGTCGGTTGGCGGAGCGAGCGCAGCAACCCCCACACGTCGCGCTGCCAGCGAACCTCCCGCGCTACGATCGGCGAGGGGGCGGACCCGAACTCTCGGATGTCGCCCCCGGAACAGAACGCGCGGCCATTGCCCTGTAGGACGACCGCCCGCACCGAGCGATCGACTCGGATCGTCGATAGCGCGCCGTGGAGATCGTCGCGCATCTCGGTGTTGTAGGCGTTCAACACCTGCGGCCGGTTCAGAGTGATCGACGCGACCGGTCCGTCGCGCTCGAACAAGATGGTGTGAAACCCGCTCACGTCGGCCACACCACTTCACCTCCGATGAGAGTCGCTCGCACCTCTGTGGAAGCGACCTCCATCGCCGCCAGCGGGTCCGCGTCCAGCAGCACGAGGTCAGCGAGCTTGCCCGGCTCGATCGCGCCGAGCTCACGATCGAGCCCCGCGGCCACGGCGCCCGCCTGGGTGTGGAGCCGCAGCGCTTGCGCGAGACTGACGGCTTGCGCGCCGCCGAGGACCCGGCCCTCCGCCGTGACGCGCGATGCCGCGGTTTGCAGGCTCGTGAGGGGGCGAGAGACACCTACGGGAGCATCAGACCCGAGCGCTACCGCGACCCCGTCGTCGAGAAAGCTCTGCAAAGGGTAGAGAGCCTCGCACTGGTCGGACGCGAGCTCGCGCTCGTACTTGGCGCCGTAGAGGCGAATGAAGTCAGGGGTGGTGACCACCGTGATCCCGATGCGCGCGATCTCCTCGCTCAGGGCTCGCGGGCAGAGTGCCGCGTGTTCGATGCGATGCCTCCCGCGTCGTACCCTCTCGGAGCCGAGACGGCGTAGCGCGTCGACGGCGACGATGAGCGGCCCGCCCTCCACGGCATGGAGGGCGATCTGCGCGCCGGCACGATCCGCGGCGGCCACGGCGTCGGCGATCTCGTCCGGCGCGCTTCGCTCTTCTACGACGATCTTTACGCCGGCGTGGATGAATCGACTGTCCGCATCAACGCTCCGCCCGTGGAAGCAACCGAGATCGCCGTAGGCGACTACGCGCTGGCGAATCGTCCCGTCGCTCACCCAATCCCGCAGGGCAGCGACGTCGGCCTCTCCCTGACCCGGCGTCGGATCGTGTGCCATGGTGACGCCCGCGGCCGACAAGCGGCACGAGGCTCGGTTGAGGAGCGCCGACGTCTCACCCGGGTCCGCCGCAGGAATCTTCCCCTTGAGCAAGCTCCCCGGCTCGTGAATGACCTCGCGCCGCGGCATGCCGAGGTGGCGCAAAGCCAAGCCATTCAGCACGACCGCGTGGCCGGTGCGGTGCAGCAGCCGTACGGCGTGATTCGGCGCCGCGGCGTCGAGCTCGGCGACAGTCGGCGGCCGCTTCTCCGCCAGGAACGCCTCATCGTAGCCGAACGCGCGGATCCACGATCCCGCGGGCTTCGCGAGGGCGGCTCGACGAAGGATCGCTTGGATGTCGGCTATCGTCCGCGCCCGATCCTTCGAGCAATCGACCTCCGAGGCGCGCCGCGCGAGCGCCACGAGATGGACGTGGGCGTCTACGAAGCCGGGAACGATCGCGCCGTTCGGGGCCTCGAAGATGCGCGTGCGCGGACCCCGTATCGCCAAGACTTCGCGCCGGCCGCCGACTCTCGCAATACGATCGCCGACGACCGCCACGGCATCGTGCGAGCCGTGGGCCGCGCCGGAGGTGTGCACGCGGCCGAGTAGGATCGTGTCGGCCTTCGACGAGTCGCGCGAAGCCGCTGTCGCCGATGGCGCGCGCTCGGCCCGTCGCACGAAAGACCCTCGGGATAGGATCCGGCTAGTCCGATGAAGGCAGAGGCTTCGCCTCCTTGAGCTTCATATCCTTGCCGCAGCATCCCGAGTTGCCCGCGCCGGGCTTGTTGCAGAGGATCTCGGTCCCGCAGGTCTCGCAGACGTAGCGCTTTCCGAGTTGAGGCATGGATGACCCTCCGTCAGTTCTTCTCTCCCATATCTTCACATCCGCGATAGAACGGCAATGCCGTCACCACCGCGGGCACGGTCGAGCCGCCGAGCTCGACCGAAACGCCGGATCCGGGCGCGGCGACCGCGCGCCTCACGTAACCGAGCGCGATCGTCGAGCCGAGATGGGGCGAGAACACAGCGCTGGTGATGCGCCCCACTTCCGCACCCTCGGCGGCGAGGCGGGCTCCCGACTGCGGGACGCGATCCCCCTCGATACGCAGCCCGACCAAGCGTCTGTTCACGTGCCCGCGGGCGGAAGCGCGCTCGACGATCTCCTGTCCGAGGTAACAGCCCTTGGAGAAGTGGATGCCGCGCTCCAGACCCGCCTCCAAGACGAGGTGGGTCTCGTCGAAGTCCACGCCGATCCGAGGCCGGCCCGCCTCGAGTCGCAGGATGTCGGCCGCGGCCATTCCGGCTGGCCGCAGTCCGAAAGCCGCGCCGGCGGTCGCGATCGCCCGCCAAACCCCGGCTACACTCGTACGTGCCGTCACGATCTCGAAACCCGGATCGCCGGTCCACGCGTCGCGCACGACGAGAATCGGAGCTCCCGCGATCGTCGCCGGCCTGTGCTCGAGCTCCGCCTGAGGAAGACCGCAATCCGGCAAGGCGATTCGCAGGATCTCAGGGGCCCGGGGGCCGTGAACGCCGAGCGACGTCTCTTTCTCCGACCTGTCCTCGACCTCGACGTCGTCGGCAACTAAGAACCGTTCCAGGTGTGCCCTCGCCCGGTCCTTCACGCTTCGATCGAGCTCGAGGTCGATCACGTCCTCCATGCAGAGCACGTTGGTATCGGCGACGACCTTGCTTTCCCGCGTGAGCAGCGTCGCGTAGCACCCCGTCCCCGGGCGAAGGGCGGCGACGTCGTTGGAAAGCAGGTTGTGGAGAAACGTCACGCGGTCGGGACCACGGAATCGTAGACGCGCACGAGACGAGAGATCGAAGAGCCCTGCGGCCTTGCGCGCATCGGTCGCTTCGATCCGCGGATCGCCGAACGACTCCGCGAGCTCGACGCCATCGTAGGAACGCATGACCGCGCCGAGCGCGCGTACCAGATCGGCGAGGGGATTGGTAGCAGACATGCGGATTCGACCGCGACTCATCGCGACACGGGCGCTCGACTCGCGATGCGCTCCCGAGCGAGCCGGAGCGCGATCGTGTTCGGCGGGGATCCGCTCCGAGACGATTCGGCGAAGATGCGCCGTAGCGTCGGCTCGATGCGCTCGGTGAGCGCCCGGGCCCGCTCATGGTCGTACCCGCCGGGGCCGAGCTCGTCCGCGACGTTGATCAGGCCGCCGGCGTTGATCGCGAAATCGGGAGCGTAGAGGATGCCGCGCGCCCGCAGGCGAGCGTCGTCGTCTTCGGTGGCGAGCTGGTTGTTCGCTCCACCGGCTACGATTCGGCAGCGGAGCTCGGCGATCGTCCGCTCGTTCAGCAGCGCACCGGTCGCGCAAGGGCTGAGGATGTCACACGCCTCTCGATGCACTTCGGCGTTGGGGACGGAGCCCGCGCCGAGCGCCTTCGCCTCTTCGAGCCGGCTCTCATCCACGTCGGAAGCCACCACCTCGGCGCCGGCCTCGATCAACAGACGGACCAGCGCCATGCCGACCTTGCCGACGCCTTGTACGACCACTCGTTTCCCCCGCGGTCCCGGCTCGAGACCGGCCGCGTCGATGGCCGCCCGCATGCCGCAGAACACCCCCCAAGCCGTCATCGGTGAGGGATCGCCTCCACCGCCGCGCGCCTCGGCTACACCCACGCCGTAGCGACAGGTTTCACGAAGCTCCTCGATGTCGGCGGTGTACGTGCCCATGTCCTCCGTCGGGACGTAGCGGCCGCCGAGGGAATCCACGAATCGGCCCATCGCCCGAAAGAGCGCTCGGCGGCGGTCGGGTGGCGGGATTCCCAAGATCACGGCTTTGCCACCGCCGAACGCCAGGCCCGCGAGTGCGGCCTTGAGGGTCATCGCTTGCGAGAGACGCAGTACGTCGGTGAGCGCTTCGGATTCCGAAGCGTACTGACGCATGCGGATCCCACCCATACCCGGGCCGAGCGTGGTATCGTGAATCGCGACGATGGCGCGCAGTCCACTGGCGCCGTCACGGCAGAAGACCACCTGCTCGTGGCCTTCCTGGTCGATGGAGGCGAATAGCTTCGTCAAATCTCGACGAGGATCTCGTCGCCCTCGACCTTGACCGCGAAGCGATCGACCCCGCAGGCAGGGTCGTCGAAGCATTCGCCCGTCGTCACGTCGTACGTCCAGGCGTGCAGTGGGCAGGTGACCACGGTGCCGTCGAGCTCGCCCTCGCCGAGCGATCCGCCCCGATGCTTGCACGTGTTGTCGATCGCGTGGAACGTGCCTCCAACGTTGAACAACGCGATGTCGCGGCCGTTGACCTCGACCGTCTTACCCTGCCCGGGCGAGATCTCACCCGCCGCCGCTACCCTCACGAAAGTTCCCATCCTGTTTTCGCTCCTCGCAAACCTCCTGGCCACAAAAACCAGAATCATCCGCGGCTCGCAAGCTCCTGATTCGGCAGGGTCCCTGCGGCGTTTCCCGCATTCCTATAGTAGGCGGTCCGCGCCGGCGCCGACACGCTGGAGAGGGATTTGCGCGGCCCCTGGCTGATATGTCACGATGTTACCAAACCAGTGGGAGGACTATGAAGCAGAGAGGCTTCACGCTGCTCGAATTGGTGGTCGTGGTGGCGATCGTCGGAATCCTCGCTGCGCTCGCGATTGCCAACTACTCGGTGTTCAAGACGAACGCGTACAACACCACGGCGGCGGTCGATTGTCGCAACATCATGCCGGCGGCGGATTTCGCATCGTCGGGCGGGAAGACCCTGAACATCACGCTCGACGGCTCGACCTCGGGGCCCGTCGATCAAGTGAATATGCCCGGAGCCAGCTCCTCGCCGGGAACGTTCGGGACCGTCACCGTGACCCCCACGCAATATCAGGTGGTGACGTCGAGCCTGCGAGGCGATCTCTGCTACTCGGTCACGAACGGCGGACCCATGCAGATCACCCCGTCGGTCGGCGGCGTTTGTACCTGAACGAGCCAGCGAGACAGGGGCGAGAGGTGGATGCGACGAGCAGTCCCGCCACACCGCCGGGGGGGCCCCTCCCGGACGACTTCCGAGACGCGATTCGCGGGCTCTCCGAGCAGGCACAGGAGGAGGACCGCCAGGCCGCGGACGCCCGCCGGCGAGCCGCCCGGCGGCCTTTCTCTCGGTTCGTCAGGATCGGCCTGTTGCTCGCCGCCGCGCAGTTGGCGCTGCTCGCGCTGTTCCAGTTCCGGGAACAGACGATCAGCGCACATCGAGAGATCGAGGCCATCCTGCCCGCGAACAGCTGCAGCGCGGCAGTCAACAAGACCTATTGGAAGATCGTGGCGTACCAGCGCGCGCAAGGGCATCCCCCGGCGCGCCTCGATGAATTGGTGCCGAACTATCTCGAGCGAGTGCCCGTGGATCCGGCAACCGGCAAAACGCTGTCCTATTCGACGGACGGCACCCGGTTTCAAGTACGCTGTCCTGAGCTCGGCGCGAACCGCTGAGGTGCTACTTCAAACGTAGCCCCTTTCGCCGCTTCTGCTCCGTCACCGCGCGGCCGCTTTCGGCGAACCACTCGATCTGCCGGGCGATACCGAGCCAGATCGCGACCTCTCGAGCGTCGAGTCGGGCCCGCCCGAACACTCGCCGCAGGGTGAACATGATGTGGTCCGGGTTGGCTCCGTGGAGAAAGCCGATTCGCAGTAGGGCGCGGCGAAGTTGGACATACATTCGCTCGAGTCGCTCCGAAGTAGCGAGCGTGGGACCCGTGGCTCTTGCGGGGTGGCGCGCCAGGAAGAGCTCGTAGGCGCAGACGAGCACGGCTTGCGCCAGGTTCAGTGAAGGATAGGCGGAGTCTGCCGGGATCGTCACCAGCTCGTTGCACAGCTTCAGCTCTTCGTTCGAGAGGCCGTGATCCTCGGGCCCGAACACCAACGCCGTCGGATCTGCCGCAGCGACCGCGAGGAGTTCCGCGGCTGCCTCCCGCGGCGTCAATGGACGACTACGATAGGGACCGGGCCGGCAGGTCGTACCCAGGACCCAGGCGCAATCGGCAATGGCCTCACCGAGCGAATCGTATCGGCCCGCGCGCGCGAGAATGTCGCCGGCGTGGACGGCCATGGTGGCAGCGCCAGCCGGTCGATAGCCGCGCGGCGCAACCAGTCGAAGATCCGCAAGGCCCATGTTCTTCATCGCCCGCGCGACAGATCCGACGTTGCCCGAATTCTTCGGGCGGACGAGGACGATGCGAATGCGCTCGAGGCTCATGCGTCGCCGGATTCGGACGTCGGCGGGCCACGGAAGTCAAGTCGGCGGCGCGAATTGACTCGACTGACGAGCTCTCTTAGCTTCCGCCGATGGTCTCGCCAAGGCTTCGCGTCGATCACGTCGCGATCGCGGTACGTTCGATCGACGACGCCCTCGCCTTCTTCCTCGAGCATTTCCCTGCCCGGCAGAATCGTCCCCGACAAGAAGGCTACGGCGATCCGCCCGAGTTTCGCTGGGCGGACTTCACGATCGGCGATTTCAAGATCGAGCTCATCGAGAGCGCACGGCCTGGAAGCTTCGTCGAGCGCTTCCTCGCCAATCGCGGTGAAGGCCTTCACCATCTATCGCTCGGGATCGATCGGCTCGAGCCGCACCTCGAACGGCTCGAGGCCGATGGCATCCGTATCGTCGACCGCTTCGATGAAGGGAATGGGGACCAGACCGCGTTCATCCATCCACGCTCGGCCTTCGGCACGCTGGTCCAATTCTGGCAAGAGAACGATCCACAAGCGCTCGCGGCGCCGAGCTGGGGCGGCACGGCCACCAAGCACGGAGTGCTCTGGAAGATCGATCATCTCTCACTGGCGCTCGAGAGCCTCGATCCCGCCGTACGCTTCTTCGAACGCCATTTCGCGGCGATCGTCGAAGCCGAGCCGCACGTGGGTTACGACCCCAGCTTTCGTCTGATGACCGTGCGCATCGGTGACTATCGTCTCGAATTGATGGAGCCCACGCGGCCGGACGGCTTTCTTTCGCGCTTCCTCGCGCGGCGAGGTCAGGGGATGCATCACTTGTCGATCGACGTCGAAGACCTTGACGCCGCGTTGGATCCCTTCGAGCGCGCCGGCGTGCGCATCGTCGATCGCGTCGATTTCGCCCCGGACCGCAGGACTGCTTTTCTTCACCCGAGATCGCTTTTCGGAGTGCTCATCCAGCTCTGGCAGGTGCCCGTCGACGAATGGTTTCGACCGCCCGCTCCGCGCGCAGACCCGACCAGGTGATTCGCACGGTCTTTTTCGACGCGACCGGCACGCTGCTCGCGCTGCGCGAGCCCGTCGGCTACACCTATGCACGGTTCGCACGGCGAGAAGGCATCCGCGCGCGGGCAGAAGCTCTCGAGCGCGCGTTCCGGGCCGCCATCGCGCGCGCCGAGCCGCTGGCATTTCCCCGCGCTTCGCCGAACAGAGTCCGCGCGCTCGAGCGCGAGTGGTGGCACCGCCTCATGGACGATGCGTTTCGCGGTGCCGGGGTGGAGACATCCCCGCGAGCGATCGAGCAGGCGTTCGCGGCGCTGTTCGAGCACTTCGCGACCCGGGCGGCGTGGCGACTGTTTCCGGACGCGCGCCTCGCTCTGCGACGCCTTCGCGCCGGCGGCCTACGACTCGCCGTGGTGTCGAATTTCGACACGCGGCTCGTGACGTTGCTCGAAGCCTTCGGGATCGCCTCGTCTTTCGATGCGATCGTGCTATCGAGCACGGCGGGCTTCGCGAAGCCTGACCGGCGCCTCTTCAATGCCGCCATCTCCGCGACGTGCAGCGTCGCCGCGGCCACGCTGCACGTCGGCGACTCCGAGCGGCTCGACCGACGCGCCGCGATCGCCGCCGGCCTTCGGGCGCTTCGACTCGACCGCGGCGGAACGCCGACGCGTCATGTGATCGCGAGCCTCGACGAGTTGCCCGACCGCATTCGCTGCACCGCGCACGACGGTGTTGACGAGCCGAAGTCGCGGCCCTCGGGACGGAAGAAGCGGGCGCGCGCTCTCTATTCGCGATCGTCCCGATGATCTGACTTGCGTGGCCGGTGCCCTTCGGGGATCACCGGAACCGCCACGACGCGGTCTGCCTCCAGGATCGCGGGGGGCGACGCGTCGACGCCTTGCACGGCGGATCCGCTGTCGCTCGCCGTGTCGGCGCCCGAATCGGTTTGCGAGCCGGCGCGAAATCCGGCTACGTACGCGGCCTCGTAGGCATCGCGCGACGCGGGCCCGCTGCCCGCGACCGCGTCTCTCGAGCGCGCCGCCGGTGCGACGGCGGGCACCCGCTCCGCGGCGGGGCGAGCACGCACCCAATCCTTGGCTACGGTCATCGCCTCTGCCTTGTACTCGGAAGGGACGTTGGCGATGTCGTTCGTGTAGTGGCTGACACCCGAGTTATCCCGCCAGACGATGATGTCCGCAGTCGCGGCTCGGGACAGACTCACGAACAAGACGGTCGCGCCGAGAACGGGCGGAATGCGCATGAGGCGGCCTGCGCGAAGAGCATAAGCGGCTCCACGGCTGATGGTCAATCGCCCTCGATGAACGGGTGTCTGTGCAACGGGGCGCCGTCCAAAAAGGCGGCGCGAAGATGGTCGAGCGCGGCGACGTCCGCTACGGGATCGCCATCCACCAGCAGTAGATCGGATCGCTTCCCGAGGGCGATCTCGCCGAAGTCCGCCTCCGCGCCGGAGAGAAAATGCGCATTCTCGTAGGTAGCAGCGCGCAGCGCTTCCCCGCGGGACGACGTACCAGCGCAGCCACCAGGGCAGCGCCAGCCGCAACAGAGCGACCGGGTGACCGCTCGGCGCCGTGAACATCGGACCGGCGGCAAACAATCGCGGGCCGAGTACGTCGCCGCGACGGATCGCCTCTCGCAGGCGGAATACGTCCGGCGTCAAGTTGCCGAGATCGAGGACGGCCGTCACGCCCGCATAGAGGAACGCCTCGAGAGTGCGCTTCGGGCGTGGAATCGCCAGCCGCCAGGTCCCCGCCCAAATGCACGTGAAGATCGACGAGTCCCGGCGGGAGGGCGGCGCCCATGCCATCGATCTCGAGCGCGCCCGACACCTGCATACCGGCAGGCGCGATCGCCGTGATTGTCCCTTCACGAACGAGCACGTCCCGAAGCCCATCGCGCAGCGTCGCGCGCCGCGCGTCGAATACGCGAACGTTGCGCAGGCAAAACGTACGGGTTGCCGCGGGGTCGCGCGTCACCAGGTGGTGCTCGGGAGCACACGAGGCCAGCATGACCCAAGCGCGCGCCAATACGGCTCTGAAGCGCATGCCGCGCACGTAGTGCCCTCGAAACCCCGCTAAACTCATAGCAACAACGACAGTGTCGAGATACGCGTCGGGCCGCTCGGGGGTGGCGGGAGCGAGATTTTCCCTGCTTCGGTGCCACGAGACGACCGTACTACCGGCGCGACGCTTTTCTCGTTAAGTTCTGCGGGGTGAGCCGCGAGCGACGAGCAGCCGCGACGGTGCTCCTGTTGTTGGCGATGGCCCCGCGGGCCGCCGTCGCTGACCTGCTTCCCACCGCCCCGATACCTCCGGAGCGACCGCTATGGGTGAGCTTCGAGATTCTGCCGGCGGAGCCGAGCAGACCGCTTCCGGAATTCCTGCGCCAGATCGAGAGCGGCCGATTGCAGGCGGAGGACGCAGTGGTCGACGGCCGCAGCTACCGCAAGACGAGCGTGATCTTGCCTCTCGCAAACGGCGACCGCCGCGAAGTGATCTTGCTGCTCGCCGAGGAAGGGGGGCGCATGCGGATGCTCGGCTTCCACCGCATTCACCGCCACCAGGAGGCGCCCGAAGGTACTACCGTCGTGTTCCAGTCCGGCGTGCCGAATCCACTGACGGGCGTCGCCGAGCAGGTTCCGGCGGATACCTACACGTACCTCGCCTTGTGCACCGCCCTGGCGAGCTTTGGTCCCGACCGGCCGCCGCTGCCGGCGCACCTTTGGTCCGGCAATTCCGCGGTGCCGATCGACGTCACGTTCGACGGCAAGGAGATGCTCGACGCTCTCGGTACGCGGCTGTCGGCCCTGCGGGTCGTCGTACGTCCCCGCGGGGCCGCCGGACAGGCTACCTACTGGTTCACCGAGACGGCACCCCACACCTTCGTGCAGTATCGGGGGCCCGGAGACTTCCTGGCAGGCAAGGACGATCCCGCAACCGACGTCGTACTGCGAGCCACCGCCTCTTCCGAGCAGATCCGAACGCTCTTTCACAATTGAGTCGGATCATCGAGCCGGTCGATCTGCCACTCGTGCAGAGGAGTGAAGTCATGGTCAGTTTCGAACTGAGCCAGGAGCAAGCGCTGCTGCGCGAGACCCTGGCGGCGTTCGCGATCGAGCAGATGCGACCCGCGGCTCGCGACGCGGACGAGCGAAGCGAGATGCCGCAGGCAATCGTCGACAAAGCCTGGGAGCTCGGCTTGGTCGCCGGCGCGATCCCCGAGACCTTCGGCGGCTTCGGCGATGCGCGGTCCGCCCTGACCGGCGCCATCGTGCTCGAGGAACTCGGCTACGGGGACCTGTCGATCGCCATGCACATCCTGGCGCCTCGCTTGCTTCTCTATCCTCTGATCGAGCACGGCACCGAGGGACAGAAAGCACGGCTGCTTCACGGCTTCACGGGGAAAGCGTTCCGCGCCGCAACGGCGGCTGTCGTCGAACCCTCCATGACGTTCGATCTATCCGCGCTCGCGACGACTGCCACCTCCGAGCACGGTGGCTTCGTGCTGCGCGGCCGCAAGGTCTTCGTGCCGCTCGCCGACGCCTCCGACGTACTCCTGGTGTATGCCCGGCGCGCGGACCGGCCAAAGGCTGCGAGCCCCTCGGAGGGCTACCGCGCCGTCGATGCCTTTCTCGTCGAGCGCGGAGCGGCCGGACTCGAGATCGATCCGCCCGAAAAGAACATGGGAATCAAGGCGCTGCGCACTCACGAGCTGACGCTCGACGAGCTCCGCGTCGATCGATCCGCACGGCTCGGCGGCGAAGCCGGCATCGACTTCGCGCGACTGATGAACCGTTCGCGCGTGGCGCTCGCCGCGCTGGCGGTCGGCGTCGCGCGCGCGGCGTACGACTACGCTCGCGAGTATGCCAAGGAGCGCAAGGCGTTCGGAGTGGCGATTGCGCAGAAGCAGGCCATCGCCTTCATGCTCGCCGAGATGGCGATCGAGATCGACGCGACTCGCCTGCTTCTTTGGCAAGCCGCCTGGAAGCTCGACCGCGGCGAGGACGCCATGCGCGAGGCCTATCTCGTGAAGCACTACGCCGCCGACATGGTTCTCAAAGTCTGCGACAACGCGGTGCAGGTGCTGGGTGGCCACGGCTACATCCGGGACCATCCCGTCGAGTTGTGGTTGCGCAACTCGCGCGGCTTCGCCGCCTTTGAAGGCATGGCCATCGCGTGACGGGGACGGCGCGGGACGATGCGCCGCCGTAGAGAGCGTACGTCAACCGGGCCATTCGACCGATTCCCTTTCGCGGTGAATTCCGGCACAACGGTGACGCTCGAAGGAGAACACCATGGTCCGGTTCTACTGTGATCGTTGCAACGTAGAGGTCGAAGGGGCCGATGAGCTCGTCGAGGTCAGCGTAGAATCGCGCGAGCGGCCCACGCTCGCCGCTTGGAGCGCACGCTCGGAAATGTGTCGAAGTTGCTACGACAGTATCCGCGAAGCCATGGCGGGTCTGCTCGGCGCGAAGGACGAGGCGAAGCAAAAACCGGTTCGTCGCGCGAGTTCGTGAGCCTCGCCGTTCTCGGTCGCATGCGGGCCATCCGTAACGCCGTTGCACTGGTCGCGCTGCTGGGCGGCGCGTTGGCGTGCGCACCCAAGCTGATCCCCCCCGGCGAGAGCCTTCGGGTGTCCGGCACGGTCGCGGACGTAGTCGAGGTGACGCCGACTCCGGCTCCTCACGCTGCTGCGAGCGCTCCCGCGGCGCCCGCCAAGAGCCCGACTCCCGCGCCGCTGCGTAGCTACCCGACTCTGCGCCGCTTGCCGCTCGGGGTTGCGGTATACGAAGCTTGCTCGCCGCAGCTCTACGTCTTCAAGAAGTGCCCCGGCCGTTTCCTCGGCGAGGCGAAACTCGCCGGCCCGGGGCCGTTCGTCGTCGAGATCGACACTCAAGCGCCGGAGATCACCGTATTCGCGTTCCGCGGCTTTCTCGGGCCGGAGCAGGATCAGGAAGCGTGCGCCGAGCAAACGATCCCCACCGGTGAGGCGAGCCGTCCGCTCGCTCTACAGCTCAAGTCCGGCACCTGCTCGATCAAGCTCGAGCGCCGCTACGGCTAGCGAGCGGGCGAGGACGACCGCAGGATCTCGACGAGCTCGTCGTGGATCCGTCCGTTGCTGACGACCGCCGAGCCTCCGTAGATCGTCGATCGCCCGCCGACGTCCGTCAGCCTTCCACCGGCTTCTTCGACGAGTATCTTGAGTGGAGCTAGGTCCCACGCGTTGACGTCGAGCTCGATCATCGCTTCGCTCCAGCCGCGAATGACCGCGGTGCTGCCGAGGTAGTCTCCGTATCCGCGTTGACGGGCGGTGGCCTCGACGACGCGCTCGATCGCCTCCCAGTAGCCCTCGCGGCGGAAGATCTTGAGGCCGCCAAAGCTCACCATCGCGGCGGACAGTCTCGACTCATCGCTCACCCGAAGCCGCTTTCCAGCTTCATCGAATGCGCCCTCGCCCTTGCGCGCGTAGAGAAGCTCGCCGGTCGCCGGCGCGTGCACGACGCCGACCGTCACCTCACCCTCCTCCTCGAGCGCGATCAGCGTCGCGAAGAAGGGAATACCTCGTATGAAGCTCTTCGTGCCGTCGATCGGGTCGATGATCCAGCGCTTCGAGGCACGCCCCGCCTGCTCGCCCATCTCCTCACCGCAGAAGCCATAGTCGGGAAACGCTTCGCGCAGGATCTCGGCGATCCGACGTTCGCAAGCGCGATCCGCTTCGGTGACCGGCGAGCGATCCGGTTTGGTCTCCACGGTGAGCTCGGTACGGAAATACCGCAGAGCGATCTCGCCGGCCGCACGCGCGGCGGCGATCGCGACTTCGACGTGCCGGTCCGTCACGGCTCCTTCGCCGTCAACCGATGCCGAGCTTCTCGCGCCCGGCGGGCGAAATCATCTGCGGGCTCCACGGCGGGTCCCATACGATCTCGACCCGCGCCTCGCTTACTCCGGGGAGCGTCTCGATCCTTTGCTGCGCATCGGATGCAATCGTAGCGCCCATCCCGCAACCCTGCGCCGTGAGTGTCATCTTCACGCTGACCGCGCTGTCGCCGTCGGGCCGCGGCGCGACCCGCAAGTCGTAGACGAGACCGAGATCCACGATGTTCACTGGGATCTCCGGGTCGTAGCAGCTCTTCAGCGTCTCCCATACCTGACGTTCGAGATCGCCGGCATCGGCGCTCGGCCCCGCCGGCTTCTCGGCTTCGGCTCGCAGACCGATCGCATCGGCGTCGCGGCCCGCGAGTCGCACCAGCGCGCCGAGCTTCGGCACCTGCAGCGTGAAGGTGCCGCCCAATGCCTGCTGGAGGACGGCCTCGGTCCCGCGCGGCAGCGTCAATCGAAGGCCAGCAGGGATCTGCACGACCTCGCAATCTCGGGTGAATTGGACGCGGTCTCCGGTCTCGCTCATGGCACCTCCAACGACGATCGACGCACTGTAACGGCGCCGGCGACGAATGTCACGGCTCGATGACGACCGGCGTGCCGAGCGCTACCTCGGAGAACAATTCTTCGATCGCCGGATCGGTGATGGCGACACAGCCCGCCGTGCCTACGCGACCCTCCATTCCACCGTGAATGAAGATCTCCCCGCCGAGTGGCGTCTGCCAGGGCGGCACACGCTTGGCATGGTGGGCGTCGACGATCTCTCGGTACTGCGCCGCCGTGATCGATCCTTCGCGCAAGCCGCGCTCGGCGTCGTCGGCGTTGGGGTAGCTCAAGCCGAGCGACAGATGAAAGCGGCTCCGGGGGTTCTTGAAGCACACGTAGTACTCGCCCTCTGGAGTGCGCTCGTCGCCCTCGCGGACCTTGGTGCCGAACGTTTCGCGACCGACGATGGCCGCAAAGCTCTTGAGGGCCCGGCCGTCGGGGCCGTACGCGGTGAGCATTCGTTGCGATTTCGACACGACGATTCTCGCCACCATCGGTCCTCCGACGAGCCGGCCGAGGCCAACCAGGAGCACGACCAGCGCGACGATCCGCAATGCCCTTGCAAACCACCCCTGCGGGCATGGGTCGAAGTCGGTCGTTGACATGGCCGGCATGCGCAGTCGTTATCCTGAATCCGATCATGAGCGAGCGCAACGGTAGAGCGGTGGTGGTGGCAAGTGGGCTGACCAAAGTCTATGACGGCCGTCCGGTGGTCGACGCGATCGACCTTTCCGTAGACCGTGGCGAGTGCTTCGGAATCCTCGGGCCCAACGGCGCGGGCAAGACGACCACGCTTCGCATGCTGATCGGGCTCACGCCGCCCACCGCCGGCACACTCGAGGTGCTCGGCTTCCCGATTCCCGACCGTGCTCGGCTGATGCGACGGCGGATCGGTGTCGTCCCCCAAGGCGACAATCTCGATCCAGACTTCACCGTGATCGAAAACCTGTCGGTCTATGGCCGCTACTTCGATCTTCCCAAGGCGGCGACCGCGGCACGCATCCCCGAGTTGCTCGCGTTCGCGGCGCTCGAGTCCAAGGCGTCGGCGGCGATCCACACTCTCTCGGGCGGCATGCGGCGGCGGTTGATCCTGGCGCGAGCGTTGATCAACCAGCCGGATATGCTGGTGCTCGACGAGCCGACCACCGGGCTCGATCCCCAGGCACGGCAGCTGATCTGGCAGCGGTTGCGCTCGCTGCTCGGGCAGGGAAAGACGCTGATCCTGACCACGCACTACATGGAGGAAGCCGAGCGGCTGTGCGATCGTCTGGTGATCATGGATCACGGCAGGATCCTGGTGAGCGGCCGGCCGCAGGACCTGGTGCGTGACCACGTCGAGCCCCAAGTCCTTGAGGTTTACGGTCCCCGCGTCGAGCGCTGGCTCGAGGAACGAGGGCGCACGCTGTGCAGCCGCACCGAGCAAGTCGGCGAGACCGCCTTCTGCTACGCCAGCGACGAGGGAGCGCTGCTGGAAGACCTGCGCAAACGACCCGAGCTCAACTTCCTGCACCGCCCGGCGAATCTCGAGGACGTATTCGTCAAGCTCACCGGCAGGGAGCTCCGCGACGGATGAGCGCCACGTTGCCCCTGCCGAGCGCCCGCTGGCTCCCGGTCTGGCAGCGCCATCTCCTCGTCTGGCGCAAGCTGTCGGTGCCCTCGCTGGTGGGAAACTTCGGGGATCCGCTGCTCTACCTGCTCGCCCTCGGTTACGGCCTCGGGCGCTTCGTCGGAACGATGGAAGACATGCCGTACATCACGTTCCTGGCGTCCGGCATCGTCTGCTCGAGCGCGATGAACACCGCGACGTTCGAGGCGCTCTATTCCGCGTACACGCGCATGACCACACAGCAGACGTGGGCTGGCATGCTCGCCACACCGCTCGACGTCGACGACATCGTCATGGGCGAGACGATCTGGGCGGGGACTAAGAGCCTCTTCAGCGCCGCGGCGATCCTCGTCGTCGCCGCTGCCCTCGGCATCGTGCACGGCCCGCGGGTGCTGCTGGTGCTACCGATCGCCCTGCTCGTCGGCACTTGCTTCGCCGCGATGGCTCTGGTCGTCACGGCGAGCTCCAAGAACTACGAGTTTTTCCTCTACTACGTGACGCTGGTGATCACGCCGATGATGTTGTTCTGCGGCGTGTTCTTTCCGCTGCAGGGCTTGCCACCGGCGCTGCGCGCAGTCGCCTCGGTGCTGCCGCTCACGCACGCCGTGTGGCTGGTCCGGCCGCTGATGACGGGCGGCTGGCCCGAGCATGCGTGGCTCAACGTCTTCGTCCTCGTCGCCTACGGCGTGTCGTCGTACTCGATCGCCACGGCGTTGGTACGCCGCCGACTCCTTGCTTGAGAATGCGGCGGCGACCATCGTGACGCTCCGGCGCCTGCCGACGGCGGACTATGCCCGTGGCGCGCGCGCCTTCAAACGCGCGACGTCCGCAGAAACGTCCTGGCGCTTCACGTTGCGGGATGCACGCTCGACTTGCAGCAGCGTTCCCGACGTGAAGTCGAGGCTCGACAGCTTGTTGCCGTAGACGCAGCCCGTGTCGAGGCCGATCTTGAACGGCAGGTGCCACAACACCTCTCGCTGCGGCGTATGTCCGAAGACGACGGTCTGCCGCAGCCGATGGCGATTGCGAATGAACTCCTCCCGGATCCAGAGCAGATCCTCCTCCCGCTGGTCTTCGAGCGCGCGCAGCGGCGAGATCCCCGCGTGCACGAACAAGAATGGATCGGCGAGATGATGCATCTGCAGCGCGTGAAGAAACGCGAGATGAGATTGCGGTAGCTTCGCTCGAGCCTCCTCTCCCCGCAAATGAGCCGCTACGCCGTAGCTCGCCAGCGTCATGCGCCCACCGTTGAAGAGGAACGCATCGCCGTGGCGACCGCCCTCGCCGAGGAAGGCGAGGAACATGTCCTCGTGGTTTCCGCGAAGGAACACAGTCCGGCAACTCGCGGAATCGCGCAGCTCGATCAGCCGGTCGATCACGTCGCGCGAGCTCGGCCCTCGATCCACGTAGTCTCCGAGAAACACGATCGTGTCGTCGGGTGCCGGTGAGATCGCCTCGAGCATCGCCGACAACTCGTCGATGCAGCCGTGGATGTCGCCGACGGCGACTAATCGTCCCGCGCGCGTCCCCGACTTCTCCATCGCGGCCGGCATCGAAGACCCCGCTCCAGTCAGCTGCCCCGCACCACGCTCAAGATCACCGCCAACCTCGCACGATCTTCGAGAACCTCTCCAGCGGCACTATACGGATCGCGCTCTCCGCGATCGACCCGGGCGAGAATATCCTCGAACGCATCGCCGTTCATCGCGTGGCGCAATCGTGCGGCGAGCTCCTCTTCGACGATGTCGTAGACCTCCCGACGCCGGCCCTGCCGGGCGTGCTCCGATTCGGAGTGAGCACGGCGATGCTCTCGATGCCCGCGAATCGCGGCCAGCAGCTCCACGATACCCGCGTCCTGATTGGCTTTGGTGGCGAGCACAGGGACCTCCCAGGCGGATTGTACCGGCAACATGTGTAGCATGCGCTCGAGCTCGCCGACCATACGGTCGGCGCCTTCGCGGTCCGCCTTGTTGACGACGAACACATCCGCGATCTCGAGGAGGCCCGCCTTCATCACCTGCACGGTATCGCCCGCTTCGGGCACCAGGATCACCAACGTGGTTTCGGCGAGCTCCATGATGTCGAGCTCCGTCTGTCCCACGCCGACGGTTTCGACGAGTACGAAGTCCCTACCGGAAGCGTCGAGCAGGCGCACGACGTCGCGGGTCGCGCGCGCGAGGCCGCCATGGCGGCCTCGCGTCGAAAGGCTGCGGATGAACACCCCATCGTCGAGAAAGTGCGCCTGCATGCGAATGCGATCGCCGAGGACCGCTCCGCCACTGAATGGACTGGAGGGATCGACCGCGACCACGCCGACGGTGGAACCCTCGCTGCGCAATCGCGCAATCAATCGATCGACGAGCGTCGACTTCCCGGCGCCCGGAGGCCCGGTGACGCCCACGACGTAGGCACGCCCTGCGTGCTCGTATATGGCGCTCATGATCTTGCGGGTGTCGGGATCGCGATTTTCGACCCGTGTGATCAGCTTGGCCAGCGCGACGCGGTCGCCCTCGAGCATGCGGGCGATCAGCGCCTCACGATTCGCGTCGTCCATCAACGCCCCTTGTAGACCGCCGTGCGCTTCTCCAGGAACGCTCGCACACCCTCGTTGAAGTCTTCGCTGCGGAGAACTTCTTGCTGGAGATACCGCTCGGTCTCGAGCACCTCGTCGAGGCCGGCATCCACCCCGCGATCGATCAACCGTTTGATGTTCGACATGGCGAGCGGCGCCTGGCTGGCGAGCCGCGTCGCGTAGCTGTGTACGCGCTCGGCGAATCCTTCGATCGGGTAGACGTGGTTCACCAGGCCGATTCGCTCCGCTTCCGCGGCTTCGACCATGTCGCCGGTCAGCGCCAACTCGTGGGCGCGCAACCCGACCAAGCGCGGCAGGAAGTAGCTCGCGCCGCCGTCGAGCCCGAGGCCGATCTTGACGAAGATCAGCGACAGCCGGGCGCGTTCCGACACGAGGCGGACGTCACAGGCGAGCGCAAGCGAACAGCCGTAACCCGCCGCCACACCGTCCACCGCGGCGATGATCGGCTTCTTGGCGTGACGGACCGCGCGGATCACCGGATTGTAATAGACCTCGAGGACGTCCTCTTGGGTCGGTGCTTCCCTGGTGGCCTTGAGATCGGCCCCCGCAGAGAAGGCGCCGCCGGCTCCGGTGACGACGAGCACGCGAACGGCCGGATCGTCGCCGCCCTTCACGATGGCCTCCCGCAGGGCGGCCATGATATCGCGGTCGAGCGCGTTGCGCCGCTCGGGGCGGTTCAACGTCAGCCATTGCACCTGGTCGCGCGTCTCAACCAGCAGCGTCGAGCCCATTCGCCGCCTCCTCTACGATCTCGCCAAAGCGCCGACGCCATGCGGCCAATACCCGCAAGGCCGCCGCCTCGACGGTGATGCGTGATCCCGCCTCGCGCGTCAGGTCGGTGACCTCGAGCCCCGGTACTCCGCACGGCACGATCGCCGCGAACGGCCGCAGATCCACGTCGACGTTCAGGGCAAAACCGTGCCGGCTGATGCCGCTGCGCACTTCGATCCCGATCGACGCGAGCTTGCGGTCGCCGACCCAGGCCCCGGGGTGACCTGCACGCCGCGAAGCCGTCACGCCAAAGCTCTGTGCGACGTCGAGCAGCACAGCCTCCATTTGCGCAACGAAGCGCCGCACCCCGCGGCCATGGCTCGACAGTCGAGCGATCGCGTAACCGATCAGCTGGCCGGGGCCGTGGTACGTGGCGCGACCGCCGCGGCCGGCGCGCGCGATCACTATGCCCGCGCCGGCGAGACGCTCCACCCCCCACAGCACGTCCTCCTGACCCGCCCGCCGGCCGAGGGTGATCGTCGGGGGATGCTCGAGTAGGAGCAGCGTGTCGGACCGCAATCCCGCGGCGCGTTCGTCGGCAAGCTGGCGCTGAATCGCCAAGCCGATTGGGTATGGAACCACACCGAGGGCCTGCCAAACACCACCGTCCATCGTCGCTTCCCTGCGAGCGGGAAACTGCGTATAGCCTACGCGATCCGCCGTCACAATTCGCCGGTTTGCCGCCGCCACGCGCTTGGCAGCTGCGCCGACGAGTCGTACACTGCCGTCGTGCCCACGGCTCTCCCGCCTCACAAGAACATGTTGATCGTGGGCGGCGTCTTGCTGGTTCTTTTCGGAATCGGAAACTGGCTGACGGGCGCGGTACGCACCAGACCGTACCTCGAGTACCTAGAGCAGCACCCCGGCCCCAGGTTTTCGAGGCAGGGGCTGAAGGCCGAGTTGCTCGAGCCCCCCGACGAGGAGCGCCAGGAGCGCGATGTAGCCCGCGCCAAGCTCGAGTTCTACCAAGTGGTACAGAGCGGAGGCCGTTTCATGGTCCTCCTCGGATCGGTATGCCTGCTGGGAGGTTGGGTGGCACAGCGCGCGCGGCGTTATCCCAATCTGATGCCCAGCAATCGTTGAAGCATTTATGCGGCGGATTTGCAGCCCTTTTTCTTGACAGGCCTACGACCAGCCTTTTAGTGTGCTTTGGAAACGCCATCGTCAGAGCCAGCGACGTTGCCGCTCATCAAGGCGCGCTGCGACCGAAGTGCCGAAGACACCATGTGAGGTTCGAGAACGTCCGTTGACCGCCGGCGCACGTTCCCGCAACGCCGCGGCTCTCCGGATCGAGGGGTGGGGTATCTCCGCTGGCCGCGAATCGTCACGATGCTCCTGAGCCCGGGCGTTCGCCCTACGCTCTGCAGGCGCCGTTTTTGACTGCCGATGCGGTCGCCGCTGTCTCGCGAGCAGGTCGGGTGCGCCATCCGGTCTGGTTGCTCGGTGGTCCCGGGGCGGGTGCGTATGAAGTCGGTCGAGCCCTGCACGCAGAAGGCGATCCGCGCGGGTTCGTATCGGTCCGCCAGACGGTGGCGGGGCCTGCGGAGATTGAAGACAGGTTGCGCTCAGCGCTCGCCGACGATCCCGGTGTCGACCGCGTGACCCTCTACGTGGAGCGGATCGAGCGACAGACCGCGTCGGTCCAAGAGCGGCTGTTGCGCTGGAGCACCGAAGGCGCATTCCGCGAGGGTCAACCGATTTCCGTCCGATTGCTCGCACAGTCCGACGAGGGTTCCCGAGGCACCGAGCTGCTTCCCCCGCTCCGCCACCGACTCTCCGTTCTGATGATCCCGCTGCCCTCGTTGGGCACGCGTCGCGCGGAGATCCCGGCGATTGCGGCGGTGATCGCCGCGCAGCTCTGCGAGGAGCTCGGGCTCGCCGAGCCGGCAATCGACGAAGGCGCGCTTCGGCAACTCGCGGAGCGGGAGTGGCCTGGAAACCTCGACGAGCTGACGGCGGTGATCGCCCGGGGTTTGATTTCCGCCGAGGGGCAACGCATCGCCACCTTCGAGATGTCCCGCGCCTCGCGGCGAACGCCGTCGCTTCCGGCCGCCGCGGAAGTGCCCCGGCAGCCCGTGGCGGCGACTGCTTCCAAGCCACACGCGAATGGGCCCGAGGTTCGCGAGCTCGAGCTGATCGTCGCCGAGCTGGCGCACGAGTTGAAGAACCCGATGGTGACGATCAAGACCTTCAGCGAGAACCTCGAGCAGCTGCTCAACGATCCAGGTTTGCGCGACAAGTTCGTGGGCCTGACGCGCGACGCGATCGATCGTATGGACGGCTTCCTCGAGGAGCTGCTGCGTTTCTCCCGCTATGCAGAGCCGAAGCTTCAGAATCTCTCACTCACACAGGCGCTGAAGCGCGCGCTCGACAGTCAGGACGGACGCATTCGCGACCGCGTCAAGACGAGCGCCCTCTCCGCGAAGCACGTGGTGCGGGTCGACGAAGACCAGGTCGCGTTCGCGCTCAAGTCGCTGATACGGGGCCTGTCTCGCGAAATCGCAGTGGACGCCCCGATCTCCGTCGAACTGTCGCCGAGCGGCGAGTTGACGTTCCACTGCGGAGGTGGCGGTGGCATGCAGCAAAAGCTCCACGGCGCACTCGACCAGGCGAGCAACGGCAACGTTCCCTGGTCGCTCGATCTCATGATGGCAGAGGCATTGATCCGACGGAACGGCGGTTCGAGCCGAATCGTTCGTGAGCAAGATCAGCTACAGGTCCGGGTGACCTTGCCGAGCCCGGAGCGAGGGTCGGATGGTCGATAACCGCAAACGTGTCCTAGCCGTCGACGACGAGCTGGGGGTTCGTGAATCGATTCGCATACTTTTGAGCGCGGACTACGACGTCGCGACGGTGGCTTCAGGCGATGCCGCCCTCGACGCGATCCAGCGCGAGCGACCTCATCTCGTCCTCCTCGACATCATCATGCCGGGCATGGACGGCATGGAGCTGCTCGAGCGCATCCGTGCAACCGATCCGGGTCTTCCGGTGGTGATCCTCACCGCCACGAAGACCGTCAGGACGGCGGTCGCCGCCATGAAGCTCGGCGCGTTCGACTATCTGCAGAAGCCTTTCGACGTCGACGAGCTGCGGCTCATCGTCGAGCGTGCGACACGCAGCGCCGAACTCGAGGCAGAGGTCAAGCGACTTCGCCACGAGCTCCGCTCGCAGGGGGCGCTGCGCGCGATTGTGGGAAAATCACCCCAGATGCAGGGCGTACTGCGCACGATCCGAACCGTTGCGCCCTTGAAGACCACCGTGCTGATCACCGGCGAGAGCGGAACCGGCAAGGAGCTCGTGGCGCGGGCTCTGCACGCGGAGAGCCCGCGAGCCGAAGAGCCGTGGGTGGTACTGAACTGCGCCGCGATTCCCGAGAGCCTCCTCGAATCCGAGCTCTTCGGCCACGAGCGAGGCGCCTTCACCGATGCGCACGCCCGCAAGATCGGGCTCTTCGAGCAAGCTCATCGAGGCACCATTTTCCTCGACGAGATCGGCGAAATGTCGATCAACCTGCAAGCGAAGCTGTTGCGCGTGCTCGAGGAGGAGCGCTTCACCCGGGTGGGCGGCACCTCTCCCCTGCAGGTCAACGTGCGCGTCGTCGCCGCGACCAATCGCAACCTCGAGCGTGCGATCCACGACGGCCGCTTCCGCGCCGACCTTTACTATCGGCTGAACGTGATCTCGATTCACTTGCCGACGTTGCGCGAGCGTGGCGAAGACATCCCCTTCCTGGTGAACCATTTCCTCGAGGCGAAGGGCCGGGACGTGGGCGCACCCACCAAGCGTCTGACTCGTGAGGCATTGGATCGGGTGATGGCGTACAGCTGGCCAGGCAACGTGCGCGAGCTGGAGAACGCCATCGAGCGGGCGGTGATCCTCTCGGCAGACCGAACCGAGCTAGACGTCGCCGACCTCAGCGATCGGCTGCGAGCGCCTGCGGGTGACGGCCCTCTCGGCGGATTGATCACGGAGGTATGCACCGGACGGCGGAGCCTCGGTGAGGCTACCGACATCTTCGAGCGAATGTTGATCCTGCGCGGCCTCGAAAGCGCCAACTACAATCAAACTCGCGCAGCCGAGCTCCTCGGAACCACACGGCGGATCCTGAAATACAAGATCGACAAGCTCGGCATCGTGACGAACGAGTCCTAGTAGAGCGCACGAGAATGGCCGTTGATCGGTGCGTTCTTGAACGAAGCGCACCTGACGTCGGCCATCGACATGGAGTTTTCGCCTATTTGGCCAACCGCCCCGTGGCACGGTAGCTGCTGTCTGCAATGCCGTGGATTTGGCCACCACCGCATCGAGCCCCGATCCCTCTCCTTGCCCTACCGTTCTCGTGGTTGACGACGAGCGCGGGCCGCGGCTCGCACTCGAGCTGATCCTGCAGCGCGACTATCGGGTTCTCACCGCCGAAAGCGGCGAAGAGGCGCTCGACCTGCTCCGCACCGAGCCCGTGGACGCCGTCACCTTGGATCTCAAGATGCCGGGGCTGGCGGGTCACAACACTCTCTCGATCATGCGCGGCATCGATCCCGATCTGCCGGTGATCGTCATCACCGGATACGGCTCCTACGAGAGCGCGGTGAAGGCGTTGAGACTCCACGCTTTCGATTTCATCTCCAAGCCGTTCGAATCGAAGCAAATTCTGCTCGCGATCGAACAAGCCATGGAGGAGCGCCGCCGCAATCGCGCGCAAGATCCCCACGGCGTGGTGGAACCGCTCGATGCCGTGCTCGATGCGGTCGATCGGCTCGAGCGCGCCGGCGCGGACTGGCTCACGAACCCCGACCGCGTAGCGCTCGAGTCCATCCGTTTCAACGTGCGAATCGTGCAGGAACAGTTCCGCGCCAGGCTTCAGGAAGACGACGAGAGTTTGGACCTGTTCACCTCGCGCTAGAGACATGCCGGATGCCTGTACCCACACTGCTCGGCTGGACCGCCGCGGAGCGTGATCTCATCGACGGCGCGTTCGTATTCTGCACCGATTGCCATGCGGTGCACCGCGTAACCCGGAGCGATCGGGCGCCGATCTATCTCTCCGACGGGACGCCGACGCAAACCGACGACAGCGAGCGTTTTCTCGCCATCCACCGCGACCATCGACTCCAGGTGCTACGCAGATCGAGCGACGCGGAGATGATCTCGCATCCTCGGTGGGACCCGATGTGCCGCATCACCTGGGACGTCAGCGACGGCGAGAACGACTTCGTAGTCTCGTTCGGCCGCACCGACGTCGCGGGGCCGCGCGAATACGTGGTCACGCCTGGCCGGATGGTGCTGGAGCGCGAATCCGTGGACGTCGACGAGGAGTCGTTGCACCGAACCATCGACGAGGCGCTCTATCCCCACGCCGCACCGGTTCCCAAGATCGCCGCATTGATCCAGACCTGTCGTCGTCTCTTGCTCGCCACCGCGAGCGACGAGCTCGAGCTGCTCGACGAGTCCCGCGAGGAGCCCAACGTACAGCTCGCCGGCCTACCTCCGTCGGTGGCGGAGCAGCTTCGCGAGAAGGTGCGGGAACTCTTCTCCGGCGAGGAGGCGGAGGGCCTGTTTGCCATCCTCGATCACGACCTCCGCTACGACATTCCGGTCGTGCGCCTGATCCGACGTTACCGCATCGCCCCGCTCGATTAGCGGAAACCTGCCGGCAGGAGGGCACAGCATCCGCCGGGGAGGTACGCCGGCTTGACTGGGTGGGACCCCTGCCATATGCCGGTGACGATGGAGGGCCGCTCCGATCTTTGCGCCGAAATGCGGTCGCTGCCGTCGCTGTCCGAAACGCTAGCCCGCGTCCGGCGTGGACAAAGACTCGAGCGACCCGACGCCATCCGGCTTTTCGATGCCGAGGATGGAGAGATCGATTCGATCTGCGAGCACGCGGCGGAGCTCCGCGACGAGGCCAAAGGTCACGTCGTCACATATTCCCCGAAGCTCTTCCTACCGGTCACGAACCTGTGCCGCGATCGCTGCCGCTATTGCACGTTCCGCAAAGACCCCTGGGATGACGGCGCTTGGACGATGACCGAGGAAGAGGTTCGTAGCTGGACCCGCCGCGGCGCGACGCTCGGATGCCGCGAGGCTCTGATGTGCCTCGGCGACCGTCCCGAAACCGCGTTCCGTCAATATCGAGCGCTGCTCGCGTTGCTCGGGCGTGAGTCGACCGTAGACTACGTCTATCGGTGCTGCGAGATCGCCCTCGAGGAACGAGTCTGGCCGCATACGAACGCCGGCGTGCTGACCCGCGAGGAGCTCGAGCTCTTGCGCCCCGTCAACGTCAGCATGGGGTTGATGCTCGAAAACGTCAGCTCCCGGCTGATGGCGCGCGGCGGGCCGCATCACGCGGCTCCCGACAAGGACCCCGCCGTGCGCTTGCGCACGATTGCCGACGCGGGTGAGTTGAAGATCGCGTTCACCACCGGGATCCTGATCGGCATCGGCGAGACGGCGGAGGAGCGCGCCGACAGTTTGCTCGCCATCCGCGAGCTCGACGACCGCTACGGCCACATCCAGGAAGTGATCGTGCAGAATTTCAGGCGCAAAACGGAGATCCCGATGCGCGACGCCCCGGAACCCGTCGATCGCGACATCGCCCGCACGGTTGCGGCCGCACGGCTGATCCTCGGCGGTGAAATGAACATCCAAGCGCCGCCCAACTTGAACCCCACGGCGCACCGCCTGTTGCTTTCCGCCGGCATCAACGACTGGGGCGGGATCTCCCCGCTCACCGCGGACTACGTAAACCCCGAGGCGCCGTGGCCGCACGTGGAGAAGCTCGCCGCGACCTGCGCGGAGGAAGGCTTCACGCTGGTGCCACGCCTGCCGATCTATCGGGAATTCGTCGAGCGCGAAGGTTTTCTCGATTCCACGCTGCGCGGCGCGGTCGTCGACGAACAAGAGAAGCTGACGGAGGGAGTCGTGGCGATGGTGTCGCCGCTTGCGGAGAGCTCGCATGCTTGATGGCACACTCTCCCGTTCGCTGGCGGGAGCCGCGCCCGCGCTGCGCCATGCTCTTTCGCGCGCGCTCGACGGTGAGGAGATCGGCGGCGAAGCGGCGCTCACCGTCGCCACCGCGCGCGGGTTCGATCTCGGCGTGGTCGCCGAGGTTGCGAACGAGCTGCGCCGCCGCCAGGCCGGCGACGTCGTCACCTACGTGGTGAACCGCAACGTCAACTTCACCAACGTCTGCATCAAGCACTGCACGTTCTGCGCTTTCAGCCGCGATCATCGCGCCGAGCAGGGTTATCTACTGCCGGTGGCCGAGGTGGTGCGCCGCGCGCGCGAGGCGTGGGACTACGGCGCAACGGAGGTGTGCATCCAAGCGGGCTTGCCGCCCAAGATGGACGGCTGGCTCTATGTGGACGTCTGCAAGGCGATCAAGAAGGAGCTGCCCGAGATCCACATCCACGCATTTTCCCCCGAAGAAGTTCTCTACGGATCCGTGCGCGCCGGCGTGACGATCCCCGCCTACCTGAAGGCGCTCAAGGAAGCTGGTCTCGACACGCTTCCAGGGACCTCGGCGGAGATCCTCGTCCAAGAAGTGCGCGACCGCATCGCACCCGGGCGAATCACTCGGGATCAATGGATCGAGGTCATCACCTCGGCTCACGAGCTCGGCATCCGGACGACGTCCACGATCATGTACGGGCACGTGGAGCGCCCGAAGCACTGGATCGAGCACCTCACGCTGTTGCGTGACATACAGCACCAAACCGGCGGATTCACCGAGTTCGTGCCGCTCTCGTTCATCCACCAGGAAGCACCGATGACCTTCCGCCACCTGCTGCCGGAGGCGCGACGCGGCGCCGACGCCGCCGAAGTGGTGGCGATGCACGCCCTCGCTCGCATCATGCTCGGCGTGAGCTTCCGCAACGTCCAGACCTCGTGGGTGAAGGAAGGTCCGCGCTTCTCGGCGTATCTCCTCGGCGCCGGCTGCAACGACGTGGGCGGGACGCTCATCAACGAAAGCATTTCCACCTCCGCCGGAGCGAGCTACGGGCAATTGCAGTCGCCACGGCGGTTGCGCGCGCTCATCCGCGACATGGGTCGGGTGGCCGCAGAGCGCTCGACGCTCTACTCCATTCGCCGACGCTTCGATGACGGTGAAGATCCCGAGACGGCGCTAGATCGTATCACCGATTCGGATGCGGTGTTCGGCTCGTATCGACGGCTCGTCGAATCCGACGCGTTTCGCTTCGAGCACCCGGCCTATCGGCGCGCCGCCGGCGAGAACTGAGCTTCTTCAGTCTCGGGCGGCTCCGATCCGGCGCTCATCGCCAAGAGGCCCCTCCTGGCACGCTCTTTCGCAACGCGTATCACGGCTCTCGCCGGCGGCGTCGGCGCCGCGCGCCTGCTGCGTGGGGTCAAAGAGCTGGTGCGACCGCGAGACTTCGCGATCGTGGTGAACACCGCTGACGACGAGACGTTCTACGGCCTGCACGTCTCGCCCGACCTCGATACCACGGTCTACAATCTCGCCGGGGTCGCGCCGCGGGACCGCGGCTGGGGGATCGCCGGGGATTCGGCGCGAGCGCTCGGCGCGCTCCGGCGCTTCTATCGCTCGGGTTGGTTCGAGCTCGGCGACCTCGATTTGGCCACCCACATCTATCGCACGCACGCGCTGGCGTCGGGGCACCCGCTCCACGAGGTGACCGCGCAGATCGCCGCCGCGTTCGGAGTGAAGTGCCGCGTGCTGCCGATGTCGAACGACGCGGTGCGTACGATCGTGCATACGCGCGGCGGCCGGTCGCTCGCGTTTCAGGAGTACTTCGTCCGGCGCCGCGCGCGCGACCCGGTCGCCCGCCTTTCGTATCGCGGTCTACGACGCGCGCGGCCTTCGCCCGGGGTCCTCGATGTGATCCGACGCGCCGACGGGCTGCTGCTGCCACCGAGCAATCCCTTCACGAGCATCCGGCCGATCCTCGGCGTGGCGGGCGTCTCTCGGGCGCTCGGCGAGCGGCGGGTGCCGTTCGTAGCCGTCAGTCCCGTGGCCCGCGGGCGTGCCGTGCGAGGTCCGCTCGACCGCATGCTTCGAGCCGCAGGCCATCCCGTCTCGCCGCTCGGCATCGCCGAGGTCTACGATGGACTTCTCGACGGGATGGTGATCGATTCGGCGGATGCGAGGACCCGACGCGAGCTCGAGCGTCGAGGGTTGGCCGTAGCGACGGCGGACATCTACATGGACACGATGGCGAAGAGCGTCAGAGTGGCGCAGACGGCGCTGGCGCTGCTACGCGAGCTGCAAGGGCATTGAGCATCGTGCTGCAGCTTTTCCCGCTTGAAGGCATCCCCGCGATCCGGCCAGGCGACGACCTCGCCGCCCTGCTTGCGAGCGCGGCCGGCGCCGCGGGCGCCCGTGATGGCGATCTGCTCGTCGTCTGCCAGAAAGCCGTCTCCAAGGCCGAGGGCAGGGTCGCCGACCTCCGCTCGGTCACGGTATCGGCGGTTGCCGAGCGGATCGGCCGGGAGCTCGACAAGGATCCTCGCATCGTCGAGGTCATCCTCGCCGAGACCAGACGGATCGTGCGCATGGACCAAGGCCATCTGATCGTCGAGACCCACCACGGGCTGGTGTGTGCCAACGCCGGGGTCGACGAATCGAATAGCCTCGACGACTCGACGGTGATCCTGCTGCCGCAGGACCCGGATGCTTCCGCGCGGCGATTGCGCGACGGGTTGCGCGGACGCATGTCGCTCGATCTGCCCGTGCTCATCACCGACACCTTCGGGCGGCCCTGGAGGGAGGGGCTCGTCGAGGTCGCAATCGGCGTCGCGGGCTTCCTGCCGATGCTCGATTTCCGTGGCAGGCAAGACCTCTCCGGGCGCGAGCTGCAGCACACGGTCGTCGCCGCGGCCGACGAGCTCGCCGCCGCGGCGGGGCTGCTCATGGACAAGGACCGCGGGATCCCATCCGTGCTGATCCGCGGATACCCGTTCCAGCGGGGCGAGGGCAGCGCGCGCGAGATCCTCCGCGAGCGCTCGAAGGATCTGTTCCGCTGACGCTGCGCTACTCGCGGATCTCTACCACCGTCCCTACCGGAACCATCTCGTAGAGCTCGTCGATGTCCCGGTCGCTCAGCGCGATGCAACCATCCGTCCAATCGGAGGCCAGGCGAAGCTTCCCCGTCCGCCCGCCGGCGCCCGTGCCGTGAATGCCGACGAAGGCGCCGAGCGGAGTATCCCAGGGCGGCTCTTGCCCGGTCTTGTCTGCCACCCAGATGTCTGCCCAGGTGTCGGCGGAAATACGGTTGGCCGCGAATGCGCGATCGGCGTCCTCCTTCGCGGGATAGTTGAGGGCGAGGAACCAGCGGAAACGTTTGCTCGGCCGCTTGCCGTAAACCGCATATGCGCCGACCGGGGTCTTGCCGTCGCCGCGCACCGTCTTGGGCCCGATGGGAGAGACGCCGAGCGATATGCGGTAGCTGCGAACGATCTTGGCGCCGCTCAGGACCTCCAGCTTGTGCCGTGCCTTCCACACGCGGATGCGGAGCGGCTCGGTGGCCGCAGCTCGATCGACCGCGAGCCCCGCGGCGAGCATCACTACCGCCAGCAAGGCCACCTTCATCCCGCGCATCGCGAGCATCCTAGCCAACCGAGGCGCGCACGGTAAAGTCGCCGTGCGCCCGCTCGCGTGTTGCCCCGCGAGGGTGCGGCGTGACAAGACCCGTGGCAGCCGGGAGGTGGATGCCGTGCACGCCCTTACACCCGAACAGGTACAGATCGTCGACACGGTACGCCGCTTCGTCGACCGCGAGGTCATGCCGACGGCAGCGTCGTTCGAGCACGCCGACGAGTACCCGACTCCTCTGGTCGAGCGCATGAAGGAGCTCGGCCTGTTCGGCGCGACGATCCCGCCCGAGTACGGCGGCCTCGGTCTCGACGTCACCACCTACGCGATGGTCGTCGAGGAGCTCTGCCGCGGCTGGATGAGCCTCTCGGGCGTGCTCAACACCCACCTGATGCTCGCCTTCGTGCTGAAGACGCTCGGCACCGCCGAGCAGAAGCGAGCGCTATCTGCCGGCCATGGCGCGCGGCGAGCACCGTGCGCGCGCTCTGCCTCACCGAGCCGCACGCCGGCAGCGACGTGCAGCGCATCCGCACGACGGCCGTCCGCCAGGGCGATCACTACGTCGTGAACGGCTCCAAGATGTTCATCACCAACGCGCGAGACCGCGACGCTCTTCGACACCGCGGTGAAGACCGATCCGAACGCCGACCCGCCCTACAAGGGCATCAGCCTGTTCGATCGTCGAAAAGGGGCCCGGGGTCACCGTCAGCCGCGACATCGACAAGCTCGGCTACAAGGGCATCGAGACCTGCGAGGTCGTCTTCGAGGATTACGCGGTGCCCGCCGCGAACCTGATCGGCGGCAAAGAAGGCGCAGGGGTTCAAGCAGGTGCTGGCCGGCCTCGAGGTCGGGCGCATCAACATCGCCGCGCGCGCCGTCGGCGTGGCGCGGGCCGCGTTCGAGGCGGCGCATCCGCTACACCCAGCAGCGGCAAACCTTCGGCAAGCCGATCTGCGAGCACCAGGCGATCCAGCTGAAGCTCGCCGACATGGCCACGAAGATCGAGGCGGCGCGCGCTTCTGACCTATTCCGCGGCGGCGAAGAAGGACCGCGGCGAGCGCTGCGACCTCGAGGCCGGCATGGCGAAGCTGTTCGCCTCCGAGACGTGCCAGGAGGTCACGCTCGAGGCGATGCGCATCCTCGGCGGCTACGGCTACATCAAGGAGTTTCCCGTCGAGCGCTACTACCGCGACGCGCCGCTGATGCTCATCGGCGAGGGAACCAACGAGATCCAGCGCACGATCATCGCCCGCCAGCTCATCGAGCGGAATCGGCTATAGCCGAGCCCGCGGCCAGCCTTTCCGCGAGTCCGTCGACCAGCGTCGCGAACTCGAAGTCCGCCAGTCGGCGCGCCTCGACCTGCTTGACGGCGTGCACCACCGTCGAGTGGTCGCGCCCGCCGAAGCCGGCCGCGATCTCCGCGAACGTGGCTTTGGTTCGCTTGCGAGCCAGGTACATCGCCACCTGCCGCGGCATGCGTAGACTGCCGGTGCCGCCGCGGCGGATGAGATCGTCCGTCGTGACGTGGAAGCGCTCCGCTACGATTCGCTGCACTTGCTCCAGCGTCCGGACCGGCGCCGGACGCAGCAGCGGACGGAGGACTTCCTTGGCGAGACCGAGATCGAGGGTGCGCTTGCTGCAACGGCAAGCGGCGACGAGGCGGTGTAGAGCCCCCTCGAGCTCTCGGACGCTCGACACCACCTTCTCCGCCACCCAATGGGTCACATCGAGCGGCAGATCGAAACGCAAGAACTTCGCTTTCTGCTCGAGAATCGCCACCCGAAGCGTCGGGTCCGGAGGTCGAATCTCGGCGATCAATCCGGATTCGAATCGGCTGCGTAGACGCTCCTCGAGGTTGGCGATCGCGCCCGGCGCTTGGTCGCTGGCGAGCACGATCTGTTTGCCCGCACCCTTGAGCGAGTTGAAGGTGTGGAAGAATTCCTCCTGCATGCGCTCCTTGCCGGCGAGGAACTGAATGTCGTCGACGATCAGCGCATCGAGCTGACGGAGTCGGCTGCGGAGCGCATCGATCCCGCCGCCGAAGATGGCGCGGATCAGCTCGTTGGCGAGCGCCTCGGCCGATACCAGCGAGACGCGGCGCGGGCGCCCGCGACCGAGCGCGTGAGCGACGGCGGAAGCGAGATGCGTCTTGCCGAGACCCACGCCCCCGAAGAGGAAGAGCGGATTGTATGCCGCACCCGGGTGTTCGGCGACCTCACAGGCGGTCGCATGCGCCAGCGCGTTGCTCTCGCCGACGACGAAGCTGTCGAACGAGTAGGGGCTCGGCCGTGAGTTTTCTTCGTGCGCGCCTTCTGCACCGCGGCGCGCTCGGTCCTTGTTCACCGACAGCACGAGCTCGGCGCCCGGACCGAGCAGCTCCTCGAGGACGCCGTCGATCTCCGGCGCGAGGCGGGCACGGATCTGCTCCAGATGAAGGACGCTCGGCACTTCGCCGTACAACCGCCGCTCCTGAATCGCCACCGGGTGAATCGCCTGGACCCAGCAACCGATCTCGGTTGCGGAAAGACGCCCCTTCAACCGGTCCATGCTCTGTTGCCACACTGCTTGCGGCACCGCTGCCTCCCTCGCGCGAACGCCTTTGTCCACAGATGGGGATAACGCATTCGCGCCCTGCGTTTTCCCGCGCTTGCACGCCGCGTCCACACGCTCGTCCACATCGAGGAGGAATCCCGACCCGCGGCCCCGTCTTGGCGGCGCGGCGGGTGGAATCGTTCCACGTCATCTCGGTGAGGGAGTCGGAGGCCGACTTCGATTCGAAGGGCGTGCTCGTAACGCAGCTTGAATGCGATTGCAAGAATTTTTTTTGCGTGCGTGATACGAACCGCGCGCGCGTGGTCTTCGCTTCTCAACCCGAGCTCGATTGGCGAGCGTTCTTCGACCGCGAGGGCGCGGTCGAGGTGGAGATCGGCTCCGGAAAGGGCGCGTTTCTCGTCGAGTACGCGCGCGCCAATCCACAATGCAACTTGCTCGGCATCGAGAATCAAGCGCGCTGGTCGCGTCGAATCGCCGAGCGCCTGGCGCGCACGCCGTCGCCGAACGTGCGGGTACTATGCGCCGATGCCGCGCTCGTCATCGCCCGCTTCGTGCGCGACGACAGCGTCCGAGCCTACCATCTCTACTTCCCGGACCCTTGGTGGAAGCGGCGTCACCACAAGCGCCGCGTCGTGCAATCGGACTTCGCGGCCGAGCTGCTGCGCACACTCGAGCCCGGCGGCGTGCTGCACCTCGCGACCGACGTGCGCGATCGATTCGATGCCATGCTCGGCGAGCTCGCGCGCGTTCCATTCACGACACGCGTGGAGCCCGGTCCGACTCCGCCGCAACGACCGCTCACCAACTTCGAGCGCAAGTATCGCGCCGAAGGCCGCGGCCTTCACTATGCTACGGCGACGAAACCGCAGCGCTGACGGGTCTCCGTCTAAGCGTGCGGACGCGTCGAATCGAGCTCGGCGGTGGGATGGCCTGTACCGTTCCCCGTCCCGTTGGCGGACGACACGCCGGCGCAAAAGCCTTCGTAGTCGATGAGGTCGGTCACCGTCGGGTGCTCGCCGCAGACCACGCAATTCGGGTCGCGTCGCAACTTGAGCACGCGCACGTCCATCGTCATGGTGTCGAAGTGGATCATGCGGCCCACCAGCGGCTTGCCTTCGCCGAGGATCAGCTTGATCGTCTCGAGCGCCTGTACGCAGCCGACCAGGCCCGGCAGTACCCCGAGGACGCCCGCCTCGGCACAGCTCGGCGCCGCCCCCGGAGGAGGAGGCTCGGGGAAGAGGCAGCGATAGCAAGGTCCCTTATAGGGATAGAACACGCTCGCCTGCCCTTCGAACTGGAAGATCGATCCGTCTACCAGAGGCTTCTTCATGAACACGCACGCGTCGTTCACGAGGTAGCGAGTGGGAAAGTTGTCGCAGCCGTTGACGATGATGTCGAAGCCCTCGAAGATCCGCCGCACGTTCTCGGACGACAGCCGCTCCTGGAACTTGACGACCTTCACGTCGGGGTTCAGCGCCTTCAACGTCAGCTCGGCGGAGTCCACCTTCGGCATGCCGATGCGGTCGTTGGTATGCAGGATTTGCCGTTGCAAGTTCGAGAGATCGACGACGTCGTGATCGACGAGGCCGAGCGTGCCGACGCCGGCCGCAGCCAAGTACAGCGCCGTCGGAGAGCCGAGCCCTCCGGCGCCGATGAGCAACACTTTGGCGTCGAGGAGCTTGGCTTGCCCCTTCTCGCCGACCTCGGGGAGCAGGAAATGGCGGCTGTACCGGGTCGCCTGTTCCTGCGTCCACTGCCGATCCGCGGCGAACGGCAGGCCTGCATTCTTCCATCCCGTGAAGCCTCCCGACATGGAGGTCACGTTCTCATAACCCATCTCACGTAGCGTGCGCGCGGCGATCAGCGAGCGCGTACCGCCCGCGCAGTAGGCGACGATCGGCGTCGAACGGTCCGGAACCGCCTCTTCGACACGGATCTCGAGAAAGCCGCGCGGCAGCGACAGCGCGCCCTCCAGATGTCCATCTCGGTATTCCTCCTTCTCGCGCACGTCGAGGAGGACCGGCTTGTCGCCGCGATCGAGCTTCTGCTTGACTTCGGCAGGCGAGAGCTCGGGAACGAGCTTTCGCGCCTCGCTCATGATCTCTTTGTAAGTCTTCGGCATCGACGCTACCTCGGAACGGTCCATTCTACGCGGGCTAGGAGCTGAATCAACCGCGCGGACCTAACCGGATTTGCCGTCGAACAGCTCCACCCGGTACTCGAGCCAGACGAGGATTTCTCGGGCGCGGCGAGACGAGAAGAGAGCGGCGCCCCAGGGGATCGCTCGCCATAGCGCACGGTCGCGCGAGAGGTAGAGGTGAGGCGTGAATCCGAAGAAGAACCTGAGCTTCTCGCCGTCCACAGACCGCCAAAGACCGGAGCGCAGGAAATGGAGGATCAGCAACGTCGGCTCGAAAGCTCGCGCGGCCGGAGCGGAGCGGCCTCCTACGAACGATAGCTCTTCAGCATGTCCTCGATCAGCGCATCGCGGCCGCGCTCGGCGATCACCCGCGAGCGTTCCATCAGCACTTCCTTGGTCTCGATGAAGTCGAGCCGCGAGTAGCCCCAGATGCGCGGATGCACGTTGGTATCCATGCGAATCGCGTCGCAGGGGCACGCCTCGACGCAGTAGCCGCAGTAGATGCAACGCAGCGTATCGATCTCGTAGCGCGCCGGGTACTTCTCCACCGTGGGGTCCGGACTCTCGGCCGCCTCGATGTAGATGCACTTGGCCGGACAAGCGGTCGCGCAGAGGAAGCACGACGTGCAACGCACGGAGCCGTCTTCCTTGAGCGTCAGGCGGTGGCTCCCCCGGTAATGGTCGCCGTATCGCTTGCGTTCTTCCGGATACTGCACCGTGACCATCGAACGACGATCCTTCAGGAGACCGACCTGATGGGCGAGGTTGAGTCCGAGGTTTCGCCAGAAGCGATACCCGGTCACCACGAGGCCGCGCACGATCTCGGGCAGGTAGATCCGCTCCCAGAAGGTCATTTGCTCGAGGCGCTTCATGTGCCCGTTCGTACTCTGGACCGCTCGAATCAGCGCGCGACTATATCGGGCATCGGCCGGTGGTCAAGCGGCGGTCGTCTCACTGCACGCGGAGCTTCGACGACTCGATCGAAGGCGAAAACTCTCGCTCGAGCGCATGAAACTCGAGCGTTTCGATCAGCCGTTCGGCGCGCGCCGAGAGGTTCGCGACCTCGAGCAAGCTCTGTTTTTCCGCGACCGGAAAGTCGAGCGCGAACGCGAACAGGTTGACGAGCATCTCGTCGCTCACCGAGGGGTCTGCGAGGATCCCGATCCCCTTCCTGCTTCTCACCGATGGCGGCGCGGATACATGTCACCATGCGCTGGCGGGTGTTGGCCGCGAGACGAAAATCACGCTCCACGGGCGGCAACCAATCGACCGTGGCCGTGCGATAGGGTCGATCGAACTGCTGCTCGCACGGCACGAACTCTCGCACGCCTTGCAGCAGTATGTTCGAGCGCCCGTCGGGAAGCTCGACCTTGCGCACCATTCGTCCCGCACACCCCACGGTGTAGACATCGCGAACGGATCCCGTCGGGTCTTCTCCGCCGCGCAGCAGGATCATGCCGATCAGCTCGTCGTCCGGCGGCAGCGTCCTTCACCATCTGGCGGTAGCGCGGCTCGAAGATGTGCAGCGGCAGCAGGACTTGCGGGAACAGCACCACGCTCGGGAGCGGGAAACAGCGGGATCAGTGCGAGGAAGCTGCACAATTCGAGCGAGCGTAGCACAGTGAAGGCACGTCGAGTAGCGACGACGGCAGCGCCCCGCGCTCGGCGGAGCGGTACTTGACCGGGTATGTCGATACGATTAGTTCCAGAGCCAGCATCCCGCGATTCACACAAAACGGAGTCTCGCGACAGGAGGGTTGGTCATGGTCGTGATGAACCTCATCGAATCACTCTTCCGCTGGATTCACGTCGTCGCGGGCATCGTTTGGATCGGTCACCTCTACTTCTTCAACTGGGTGAACTCGCAGTTCGAGCCGACGCTCGACGCGGAGACCAGGAAAAAGGTGATTCCCGAGCTTCGCCCCCGCGCGCTGTATTGGTTTCGCTGGGGTGCGGCGTTTACCTGGGTGACGGGCGTGCTGTTGCTGACTGATGGTCTTCTACCATGGCGGGGCTCTCGTAGTCCTGAGTCCCGGCGCCATCGCGATGATCCTGGTCACCTTCCTAGCCGTGTTCCTCTACGACTACCTCACCAAGGTGATTGCCGACGCGCAGATGCAATTTTGGGCCGGCGTGATCGTCGCCGTAGTGTTCGTCCTTCTCTGTGAGCTTCGTCGGCGGGTTCAACTACCGTGCCACCTCGATTCATCTCGGGACGATGTTCGGCACTACGATGGCGTTCAACGTGTGGTTCCGTATCTGGCCGAACCAGCAAAAGATCATCACCGCGATCAAGGCCGGCCAGGCGCCCGACGCGCGCGATGGTCGCGCTCGCCGGCTCCCGCTCGAAGCACAACACCTTCATGTCCGTCCCGCTGGTGTTCATGATGCTCAACGCTCACAATGCGTGGACGGATCGCGCCCCGCTGATTCTACTGCCGCTGGTCGTGCTGATCGGCTTCGTCGGCGTGTACCACCTCTACAAGCACGCGCCGTCGGTGAAGGGATTCTAGCCGAGTACCGCTACCGCCAGCCCTCGAGGCCCTCGAGCTTCTGCACGCTCGGACGCTCCGCCAGTCGGTCGATCCATCGCCGGAGCGGCTCCCACTGCGGTTTCAGCTCGATGCCGATGGCGCGCAGCACCATCATGCGCGGCGCAAACGCCGCATCGGCGACCGAGAACTCCCCGGCGAGGAACTGCTGTTCGCCGAGCTGCGCGTTCAGATGCGCCAGAGCGCGCTCTATCTCCTCACGGCCTTTGCGCATGCGTTCCGTGTCGCGCTCGGCCTCGGGCTTGCGCACTTCGTTCATCAGCACTCCGACCGGGAGGATGAAAGCCAAATCCGCGTAGTCCTCCAGGGACCGCGCACGGGCACGTCCTTGCGAGTCTTCGGGCAACAGTCGGGGATGGGGGTATTCGTCCTCGAGATACTCGTTGATAACCGTGGAGTCGTAGATGACGACTTCTTCGTCGACGAGCACGGGAACCTTGCCGAACGGGTTCAATTTGAGAAATTCCGGCCGCTTCTGCTCTCCCCGGCGCAGGTCGACGTTTGCCATCTCGTAAGAAAGATCCTTTTCCACTAGCACGATTCGTACCTTCTGTCCGAAGGGGCACTGCGGATAGTCGTAGAGTTTCATCGTCTCTGTCACCTCTTCCCAGCGAGCACCGACTAAGACGCCTCTTCTAAGGGATTTCCCTCGCTTGCGCAATTCTCGGGCCACGTTTTCGGCGACCGCCCCGGAGGCCGGCGGTCGGGGACGCTTGGCCCGCGAATCGGCCCTTTCAACCGAGGTACTTGAGCAGCAGCGTGGCCAATCCGAGGAAGCTCATGAACCCGAACACGTCCGTAAAGGTGGTGACGATCACTCCCGATCCCAGTGCGGGGTCTTGTCGCATCGCGCGCAGGATCAGCGGGACCGCGGCGCCGGAGAGACCCGCGACGACCATGTTGAGGATCATGGCGAGAAGCAGGACCAGCCCGAGCACCGGCGAGCCACGCCAAAGATAGGCGCCGAAGGCCGTCAGTAGCCCGGTCACGGCGCCGATCGACAGCCCGATGAGAATCTCGCGAAGCATCGGACGCAACCCCGCGTCGAGCTCGATCTCGCCGAGGGCGATACCCCGCGTGATCACCGTCAGCGTCTGCGTCCCACCGTTGCCGCCCATCCCGGCGACGATCGGCATGAACACCGCGAGCACGGACACCTTGTGAATCGAGGACTCGAAAAGCCCCACGACCCACGCGGCGAGAAACGCCGTGGCGAGGTTGATGACCATCCACGGTAGTCGGCGACGGATCACGGTCGGAAGCGGCGTATAGATGTGCTCCTCTTCCGTGAGACCGACCATGCGGTACATGTCCTCGGTCGCCTCTTCTTTGATGACGTCGATGACGTCGTCGACCGTGATGACGCCGAGCAGATGATGGCGATCATCGACGACCGGGAGAGCGAGCAGATTGTATTTGCCCACCAGCTGCGCGGCTTCCTCCTGGTCCGCCGAGACCGGGACGGATACGGGATCGGCGATCATCACCTCGCCGATAGGGCGTTTCGGCGGGCTGGTGACGAGCTTGCGGATCGGCACCACGCCACGCAGATGTCCCTCGTCGTCGGTCACGTAGAGGTAGAAGACTTGCTCGACCTCTTCCTCCGTGTGCCGCCGGATGGCGTCGATCGCCTCCTGCGCGGTCGCGGACTCGCGCACCGCCAAAAACCGCGTGGTCATGCGGCTGCCCGCGGTCGACTGAGGGTATGCGAGCAAGCGCTCGAGCTCGCTCTTGCGGGCGGCCGGCAAGCCGGCCGCTACGCGCACCCGCCGCTCTTCGGGGAGCACCTCGAGAAAGCCCACGGCGTCGTCGGGCGGCAGGCGCTCGAGCATCTCCGTGATCTGCTTGTCCTGCAGCAAGTCGAGGATGGGGGGCAGCAACTCCCCGGGGAGCTCACGCAGGGTCCGCGCGGCGCGGTGCGCGGAGAACAGCACGTCGACCACCGCTCGCGCTTCCTCGGGCGCGAGCTCGGTCAGCATCGCGGCGATGTCCGGCGGGTGCAGCCGATCGACGAGTCGCTCGATACGCGACCGCGCGCCCGCCCGGAGAAGCTTGCGCAGGACTTCCGCGCGTACTTTTGCGCTGGCCACGGATCCTCCCGGAAACGCCCCGTGACGGGAGGACCCGCGTCAGGGAGCTACATGCCCACCACCCGGCAAGCAGCCGGATCGGTTTGGTCGCTCTGCAACATCACAAACTCTCGGCTTATGGCTCCGATCTCGGTGCCTTTCAAGGCGAACTCCACGCATTTTCGCCGCGCGTAGTTTCTGTCACGCTCGACCGCGCCAGCCGCCCGTTCGAGGGGGGCCACAATGGAGATAGAAATGGAAACGACCATCCTACACTCGACGGAGTTTTCCGCTCACGTCGCCCCCGTGCTCGCCCTTGTGGGCGAACGATTCGCCACCTGGTTGCTCACATCCGGCGTGCGCATCGTCATCGTGCTGACCCTCGCCTGGATCGCGCTCCGCCTATTGAGCGGCTTGAGCGCAAGACTCCACAAGGCGCTGGTCGGCTCCACCGCTTCGCTGGAGCGCACCAAACGCGCCGATACGATCCTCGGCATGGTGCGAACCACGGCTGCGATCCTCATCGGCCTCGCCGCGGGCATGATGGTCTTGCACGAAACCGGCATCGACGTGGCGCCGGTGCTGGCTACGGCGGGCATCGGCGGCCTGGCGATCGGCTTCGGCGCGCAGACGCTGGTCAAAGACGTCATCTCCGGGTTCTTCCTGCTCGTCGAAGACCAAGTGCGCATCGGCGACGTGGTGGAGGTCGCAGGACGGCGAGGCACGGTCGAAACGATCCAACTCCGCACCATCCAGCTCCGTGACCTCGCGGGCAACGTGCACGTCGTGCCCAACGGCAGCATCACCCTGGTGTCGAACATGACGCGGGATTTTTCGCGCTACCTGGTGGAGGCCCAGGTGGCACGGCGTGAAGACCCCGACCGCGTGTTCGCGGCCTTGGCGCAGATCGGCGAGGAGATGCAGCAGGATCCCGGGTTCAAAGCGGACATCTTGCAACCGATCGAGATCCTCGGCGTGGAGGCGCTCACCCCGGCCACGATGACGATCCGTGCGCGGCTGACGACGAAACCCGTTCAGCAGTGGCGCGTCGGCCGCGAATTCAATCGTCGAATGAAGAAGCGCTTCGACGAGCTGGGAATCTCAACCGTCTGAGCGCGCCACGTGCTGCCACGCGTGATAGCTCGAGCGCACCAGCGGGCCGGCTTCGACGTGATGGAAGCCCATCACCAGCGCTTTTTCGCGCAGGCGGTGAAATTCCTCGGGAGTCACGAAGCGGCGCACCGGAAGGTGCTCGCGCGTGGGCCGGAGGTACTGGCCGACGGTCAGGATGTCGCAGCCGGCGCCGCGCAGATCGCCGAACACCGCCACGAGTTCCTCGTCCGTCTCGCCGAGGCCGGCCATCAGGCCGCTCTTCACCAATAGATCCGCGCGCATGCGCTTGGCGCGAGCCAACAGCTCGAGAGAGCGGAGGTATTTCGACCCAGGCCGCACCTTCGGATAGAGACGTGGCACGGTTTCGGTGTTGTGATCGAGCACGTCGACCGGCGAATCGACCACGGCCCGCAGCGCAGCTTCGTCCCCTTGCAAATCTGGGATCAGCAGCTCGACCGCGCATCTTGGAACGCGTCGCTTGATGGCCCGGGCGGTGGCGGCGAAGTGCGCGGCGCCTCCGTCGGGGAGATCGTCGCGGTTCACGGAGGTCACCACGACGTGCTCGAGACCGAGCTCGGCCACCGCGGCCGCCACCCGGTCGGGCTCGAGCGGGTCGAGCCGCTGAGGAGCGCCGTGCTTGACCGCGCAGAAGCCGCAGCTCCGCGTGCACGACTCGCCCATCAGCATGAACGTCGCCGTCGAATGTGCCCAGCACTCGCCGATGTTCGGACAGAGCGCCTCCTGACACACCGTCGTCAGCCGTAGATCGCGGAGTATTCGCCGCGTGCGGAAGTACCCCTCGCCCGCCGGCGCGCGCGCGCGGAGCCACGGCGGCTTGCGAGCCTGGCTCACGCCGGGGTCGGCCTCGGAGATCCGCCCTGCGTAGGCCCGCCCGCGTCGCGCCGGGGCACCCCTTTTCGGCGCGATCGTCACCGCGAACACCTCGGCGAAGGCATCGACGAATCGCTCCCTTACCTCGGCGAGCGCGAGCCCGTGGCCGAGCTCACGCGTCATCGATGTGACCTCTACCTCCGCGATGGCGCAGGGCACGATCGCCCGGAAGTATTCGAGGTCGGTCGTCACGTTGAGCGCCACCCCGTGGTAGGTCACGGAGCGACGTACGCCGACGCCGATCGAGGCGATCTTGCGCCCCGCGACCCAGACTCCGGTCCGACCGGCCACTCGCGTCCCGCTGATCCCAAAGCCGGCGAGCGTGCGGATCAGCGCGTCCTCGAGCCGGCGAAGGTAGCGGTGAAGGTCGCGGCCCTCCTGATCGAGCGATAGGACCGGATAGGCGACGAGCTGCCCGGGGCCGTGAAACGTAGCATCCCCGCCACGGCTGACCCGAAAGAGCGGCACACCGAGCCGTTCGGGCGCGCCTCGAAGGTTCGCCTCATCGCCGCCGCGGCCGATCGTGTACACGGGAGGGTGCTCGACGAGCAGCAGCTTCTCGATACCCCCAGCCCGCACGCCCTCGAGCGCGACCTCCTGACGCTCCAGCGCTCGACCGTATTCCAGCGTGCCTAGGTCGACAACCTCGAGAACGCGAATCGCTGCGGACGCCGCGACCGTCACAGCACGAGCCTCAGCGGATTCTCCAGCAGCTCCTTCAAGGTCTGCAGGAACGCCGCGGCTTCGGCGCCGTCGATGACGCGATGATCCGACGACAGCGTCACGCGCATCGTCTGGCGCGCCGTCACCGCGCCGTCGCGAACCACGGCGCGCTCCGCGAGCGAGCCAACCGCGAGCACCGCCGCTTGTGGCGGATTGATGACCGCGGCGAATTCCTCGATCGGATACATGCCGAGATTCGAGACCGTGAAGGTGCCGCCCGACAGGTCGCCGCTCTCCGCTTTGCCGGCTCGCACCCGTTCCACCAGAGTACGAGCCGCCGCGGCGATCGCGAACAGATCCTTCGACTCGCAGTCGTGCACGACGGGCACGATCAAGCCGTCGTCCAGCGCGACCGCGATGCCGATGTGAACGGCGCCGGAGAACTCCACGGCATCCTCGCCGGCATAGCGGGCGTTGATACGGGGGTGCTCGACGAGCGCGAGCGCAACCGCGCGCAGCAGTAGGTGTGTATAGCTGACCGGGGCATCCGGGCGGGCGGCGGCGAGGCTCTTCTTGAGCCGCGCGCATTCGTTCATCTCGACGTCGGCGCTCATGTAGAAGTGCGGCACCTCCCGCTTGCTTTCCGCCATGCGGCGAGCGACCGTGCGGCGGATCTTCGACAGCTCCTCGCGGCCACGGGCTGGCGCCGAAGTCGGGCGCGACGGCGCCGGAGCCGGGGAAGAGGCTCGCGGCCGCTCCGTCCGCGCCGCGGCGGGACGAGGCCCGAGCGCCTGAGCGGGCCTCGAAGGCGGTGGAACGATCGGCCGAGGTCCGCGAATCTCCGGCTTCGGCGGCGGGGTGTCGCGCTTCGACGAAAGCGTTTCGGCCGGAGTATCGCCCGTCTTGTTCTTCGCCGTCGTGGCCTTGGCATCGTCATCGGCGAGTTGCGCGATTGCTTGGCCGACCGCCGCCGATCCGCCTTCCGCGACGAGGATCTTCGCGAGCACGCCCGCTGCTTCCGATTCGAGCTCCATGTCCGCTTTGTCGGTCTCGACCTCGGCGAGCACCTCTCCTATGGCGACGCGGTCGCCCGGCTTCTTCAGCCAACGAAGGATCTTCCCCTCCTCCATCGTATCGCTGAGCTTCGGCATCACGACTTCCACGGGCTGGTCACCTCTGATTTCCGGAGGATACCCGACCCGGCGCGCCGCAGGAACAACTGCGCCATGGAGCTGCCTTCAAAGGAGGGTGAACGAACGGCGATGCGCCGGGCAAGGGCCGAGGCGGCGGATGGCCTCGCGGTGCTCGGCGGTCGCGTACCCGACGTGCCCGGCGAATCCGTAGCCCGGGTGGTCATGCTCGAGCTCGCGCATCAGGCGATCGCGGTACACTTTGGCGACGACCGACGCCGCGGCTATGGAGTAGACGCGCGCATCCCCCTTGATCAGCTCCATTTGTGGGATCGCGAGCCCCGGGATGGTGCGACCGTCTACCAGCACGTGGCGCGGCTGGCGCTCGAGCGCGGCAACGGCGCGACGCATCGCCTCGAGTCCCGCTTGATAGATGTTGATCGAATCGATCTCGGCGACGGTCGCCAGGCCGACGCCGATGGCGATCGCCACGCGGCGAATGTCCGCCTCGATCCGTTCGCGGGCAACGCGGCTGAGGGCCTTGGAGTCGTCGAGACCCTCGATCAGCGGATCCGCCGGCAGAATGACGGCAGCCGCCACCACCGGACCCGCGAGCGGGCCCATGCCGGCTTCGTCGACGCCGGCGACCGGCCCGATCCCCACCTGGTCCAACAGCCGCTCGTGCGAGCGCAGCTCCACGAGCCTGCGACGCTCTTCCCGGTCCACGCTGATTCCGCCGTATCACACGCCGGACGCAACCGTCGACTGTTTCTCAGCGCACTTGTCCCGGGGCCTGCTTTTCTGGGAAGGTCCGCGGGACGGGCCCGCGATGAGCAAGTATCCCCGAGAGGGCTTGAAGGGCGTCACGCCGGCCGATCTCTGCTGGCTGCGTGGCGACTGGATGGGACGCCACGGCGAAGACGTAGTCGAGGAATATTGGAGCCCGCTCGGCGCGGGCTCGCTGATGGCGATGCTCCGCTGGCGGAAAGGCGATCACGTTTTCTTCTACGAGTTGATGACGGTCGAGCGCGAAGCCGAGCACGTCTTCCTCCGCATCAAGCACTTCGATCCCGGTCTTCGAGCGTGGGATGAGAAGGCGGAGACTATGGAATGCCTGTTGGTCGGGTTGCGCGATCACGAGGCCGTTTTCCTCGAGACCAACGCGCCGCGCCGCTGGGTCGTCTATCGGCTCGAAACACACGACCGCCTGGTCTCGTACTTCGAAACGGAAGGTCGACCCGTAGATCCCGAAGATCTCTTCGTTTACATCCGACAACCCCGCTAGAGGAGCGTTCGCCATGCCCCGCATGATCCAGTCCGCCGCGTTCCTGCCCGCGTCTCCGGACCGTCTCTTCGACATGTATCTCGATGCCGTCACACACGCGGCGTTCACGGGTGCTCCGGTCGAGATCTCTGCACAGCCGGGCGCGCGCTTTCGCGCCTTCGACGATCGCTTGAGCGGCACGATCCTTCACGTTTCGCCGAAGCGGTTGATCGTCCAGACGTGGCGGTCGATCAACTTCGCACCCGTCGACGTCGACTCCACGCTGATTCTCTCGTTCTGGCCACAAGGGGATGGCGGCCGCATCGAGCTCGTCCAAGTCAACGTCTCGGACCAAGACTACGCAGGCGTGAGTCAGGGCTGGGAGAAATACTACTGGACGCCGTGGCGCGAGTACCTGACGAGATCTTGACGCCGGTTCGGGAACAGCTCGGAATGTCTAGCGCCTCTATCGTCCGGAGGGCGCAGCCGTCGGATGTACCTTTGTTGCAAGAGCTGATCGCGCGCTCCGCGCGCGGGCTCAGCGTCGGGTACTACACGCCAGAGCAGACGGACGCAGCGGTCCGCTACGTGTTCGGCGTCGATTCGCAGCTCATCGCAGACGGCAGCTACTTCGTCGTCGAGCTCGATGGCGTCATCGTCGCATGCGGCGGCTGGAGCGCCCGCCGCACGCTCTTCGGAGGGGACCAGGCGAAGTCCGGAACCGACCCGTTACTCGATCCCGCGATCGAGCCGGCGCGGATCCGGGCCTTCTTCGTCGATCCGCCCATGGCCCGCCACGGCCTCGGGCGGCGCCTGATCGACGAATGTGTCCGAGCGGCCGGCGCGGCGGGCTTCCGGAGCCTCGAGCTCGTGGCCACGCTACCCGGAGAGCCACTCTACGCCGCCGCCGGCTTCACGGTCGCCGAGCGCTTCGAGTTGGCGCTGCCGGGCGACGTTCACGTGCCGGTGGCGCGCATGCGTCGCGATCTCCGGCCCATCTCCGCCTGACCCGATCGGTGCGCGGGCGGCAGTAGGCCGCGCCTCCATTGCCGGGCAGGCCCTCGGTCGCCTACATTCTTCGGCGCGCCATGCGAGTTCGCGTCGACGATGTCCGTCTTTTCTTCGATGTCGAGGGCGGTGCGCTCGAGCCTCGCGGCTCGGCGCTCGTCGAGAGGCCAACGCTCGTCGCTCTGCACGGCGGCCCGGGCTTCGATCATTCGTTGCTGCGGCCCTGGCTCAAATCTCTCGCAGACGTCGCGCAGGTCGTCTTCGTCGATCACCGCGGCAACGGCCGAAGCGATCGCGGGGCGGTAGATCGCCTATGCCTCGAGCGGTGGGGCGACGACGTTCGCGAGTTCTGCGACGCGCTCGACATCCGCTCGCCGATCGTGCTCGGGGTCTCCTTCGGCGGCTTCGTGGCGCAGGCCTATGCCATCCGGCATCCAGGCCACGCCAAGGGGCTCGTGCTCTGCAATACGGCTGCGCGCTATCGCCCGGATCAGGTGCTCGGCGCATTCGAGCGCTTGGGTGGAAGCGCGGCACGTGATGCAGCGAGGAGCTTCCTCCACGATCCTGCTCCCGAGACCATGAACGCGTTCGTAGAGATCTGCTTGCCGCTCTACAACCGCCGGCCGCAGGATCCGGACGTCATGGCTCGGGCGCTGACCACGGCCAACTTCGACCTGACGATGCAGTTCTTCCGCGGCGAGTGGCACACTTTCGATTTCCGTAGCGCTCTCGGCGCGCTTCGCTGCCCTACGCTGGTGCTCGCCGGCAGCGACGATCCGATCACGCCGCCGAGTGAGAGCGAGGACATCGTCGCGGCGATGGCACCGGACCTCGTCCGCCTGGAGGTCTTTGCGGGGTGCGGTCATCCGGTCTACCAAGACGATCACGAGAAATTCTTGCGCGTCGTACGCGAGTTCGTCGTCTCGCTCGCGTCCTAGGACGGCACCGTGAGCTACTTCGCTCTCTTGTACGACGTGGTCGACGACTTCCTGACGCGCCGCCAACCTCACCGTGCCGAGCACTTGTCGGCGGCGCTCGCCTCGCATGCGCGCGGGGAGCTGGTGCTCGCCGGCGCATTCGCGGAACCGGTCGATGGCGCGCTGCTGGTGTTCCGTTGCGCCGACCGGTCGGTCCCCGAGAGATTCGCCCGAAGCGACCCCTATGTGCGTGCCGGGCTCGTGAAGCGCTGGATCGTGCGGCCGTGGTCCGTCGTCATCGGCGGCCAATCGTCCGATCCCTCGAGCGCCGTCGACCGGAGAGATGACCCGCTCGCGGCTTTCCTCGAGCGCTTCGTGACGGGGCTGTCCGGACCATGGCTCGACAAGGCCAGGCAATTCCGCCCGGCGTCCGACGTGCCGATCGGCGAGCTCGGCGCGCATCCGGATCTCGGCGAGCGACTGAGAGACGTCACCGCGGATCTTCGCGGAACCGAGTTCGGGGTTCACTACCGAATGTTCGCGGCGCGCAAGGTCGGAGGGCAGATCTTCGCTCTCGCGCAGGGAACTGGGCTCGTGCGCTTGCGCGTCGGCCGTGACCGCGTCGCCGACGCGTGCCGCAGGGGCGCGAAGCCAGATGCCGAGCTCGGTGCCGATTGGGTGGAACTCGACGCCTGGAATCCCGAGCCTACCACGGACGCCTGGCTTGCGACGCTGCGGGAGTTGGCTCTGCTGGCTCGCGCCGCCGCCGATTGAGCATGCTGGGCGGAGAGACTCGGTTGTTGTAAGCATGCCCTCATGACTCCTCCGCGCTCTGAGCGACCATGACCAATCGACAGGCTCTGGAAACGGCGCTCTCGAACTTCAGCGATCCGCATCGTCGCGAGGCGTATCTGCAGCTCTACGACCCGGGTTGCGTCTTGCACGGCTATGCCGGAGTCGAGCCCGGCCTGGCGGGCATCCGGGCATTCTACGAGGCGTTCTGGGCCGCCTTCCCAGACGTGCACATCACCGCGGAGGATTTCGTCGAGCAAGGCGACAAGCTCGCGTGTCGCTTCACCTGTCGAGGGACGCACCGCGGCCCGTTCTTCGGCGTCGCGCCCACTGGGAAGCCGATCGAGTTCGGCGGCATCACGATTCTCGCGTTTCGCGACGGTCGCTGCGTCGAGCGCTGGAGCCAGGCGGATTTTCTGTCCGTCTTGCAGCAAATCGGCGCGGTGGCCCGCTGAGGATGGCGATGGACGAGGAGAACGCTCGCCGGGCGGTTGAGATCCTCGAGGAGATCCGCGCGAACCAAGCTCGGCAGCTGGCGCAGCAGGCCGAAGGGCTGGCTCTGCAGCGCGAGCAGTTCGAGCTGGTAAGGCGCCAGGCCGAGCGGACCGAGCGTATCCAAGAGCGGGCCGAGCGCATCCAGGAACACAGCGCGCAGCTCGTGGGCGGGGCGCGCAAAGCGATCGTCGTGATTCTCGCGATCGTGACGCTGTTGATCGCATACCTCTCCTGGCTGCTGTTTCGCTGACACGGAGCGCACGTCCGGTCGACTCGTCGGCGGACGGGCGTGCTTTCGACTTGCACGTCGAGCGGGGGAACGTGCTAGTCGGGACGGTGAGAGGTTCGAAAGGAGGTCGAAATGCGAAGAGTCGTTACCGGCCACGATGCCTCGGGAAAGTCGGTGTTCGTCCACGACGGCGAGCCGCCGCACGGGGTGGCATTGCGCGGCGTGCCGCGTTTCCGCATCGACCAGGTTTGGTCGGTCGTTGGAGTTCCCACGCTGCCGCCGGCGAGCGGCGAGCCTACCACCAAGCGACACCCCTTCTTTCCGGCGCCCGGCGGCACCGGCTTCGTCGTGGTCACGTTTCCGCCGGAGAGCGACGTCACGCGCGCCGCGGAGAGCGGGCTGGACGTCGCGGCGGCGCAGAGCGAGTTCTACGAAGCGTTCCCGGGTCTCGCGGGCACCATGGAGCCGGAGGCGCCGGGCATGCACACCTCGCAGACCGTCGATTACGGCGTGGTCATCCGCGGCGAGGTTTGGCTCGAGCTCGACGACGGCGCCAAACGCCTGCTCAAGCCCGGCGACTGCATGATCCAGAACGGCACCCGGCACGCGTGGCACAACACCTCCGACCGCGAGTGCGTGATGGCTTTCGTCGTCGTCGGCGCACAGAAGCGCTGACGGCTGGACATACGCGCGCGGGGCGATGATAGACTCCGCGGCTCGGATCGTGAGGAGGCCCGCATGGGAACTCTCGAAGGTAAGGCTGCTCTCGTCACAGGAGGGGCGCGCGGGATCGGGCGCGGCATCGCGCTCGCCCTGGCTCGGGCAGGGGCGGACGTGGCCATCGCCGACGTCGAACGCCTGGCAGCTTCCGGGCAACAGTACGGCGACCGCGCCGTCGGCGGATTCACCGCGGCTCGCGAGGCAGCCGCCGAGGTCGCCGCGCTCGGCCGGCGGTCGACGGCGATCCACGCGGACGTGACGCGCAAGGACGAAGTCGCCCGCATGGTCGAAGACACCGTCCGACAGCTCGGCGGACTCGACGTGCTCGTCTGCAACGCCGGCGTGGTGAGCGTGGCCCCCGTCGAGGGGATGGCAGAGGATACTTGGGATCTGACGATGGCGGTCAATGTGAAGGGGGTGTTCCTCGCCTGCCAGGCGGCCATCCCGTTGATGAAGAAACGCGGCGGCGGCGCGATCATCAACATCGCTTCGGTGGCGGGAAAGAACGGCCACCCCGGTCTCGCCCACTATTGCGCGTCGAAGTTCGCGGTCGTCGGCTTCACCAATGCGCTCGCCAAGGAGCTCGCGCCCGACGGCATCCGGGTCAATGCGATCTGCCCGGGGATCCTGCGCACCCAGATGTGGGAATATCTGGCGGACACGCTGAAACAGCCGGGAGAGTCGAAGGAAGCGGCGTGGGACCGCTGGGTGCGTTCGTTCATCCCCCTCGGTCGCCCGCAGACACCCGACGACATCGGTAGCCTGGCGGTCTATCTGGCGAGCGCCGTGAACATCACCGGTCAGGCGATGAACGTCGACGGCGGCATCGAGCTGCATTGAGCGGATTTCGCACCGGACGAAGCTGGTCGCTATAATTCCCGCCGTGGGACGCAAGCCCTCCCGCGGAGGTTCTCGATGCTGAAGGTGACCGGGTCCATCCTGTTGGCCCTCGGCCTGGCGGCCGGCATGGCTCTCGTGTTGCGCCCGTTCGGCCTGCTGTCCGCGTCGCGCTCTCCGCTGGCCGCATGGGTGCTCTTTCCGGCGGGCTTCGCCGCCGGCTCGCTGCTGTTGGCGCTGGACGCGGCCGGGGCACAGCTCGGTTGGCTCTGGCGATGGTGCGCCGCTGCGATGCTTTGCCTCGCCTGCGCCTCAGCGCTCGGGCTGATGCTGCTCCTGTTCGGCGTGCTCGAGCCGTCTCATCCCACGCTTTCGCTTTGGTACGTCCTCGTGCTCGCCGGCGGGTTCGGCACGGCGTGCGCGCTGACGCAAAGATCCCCGTTGAGTACTTGACGATGTTCTCGCAGTCGGATCGTCGGGAGCGGTGATCGGCTCGGACGGAGCGGAAGCGATGATGCGAACGGGGTCCTCGACCATGCACCCCCGTGCCGCAGAGCTGGTACGCCTGCTGGCCCTCGTTCCCCATCCGGAGGGCGGCTTCTATCGCGAGGTGTTCCGTTCCCCGCAGCGCGTGCAGCCGGTCGATGGCCGCACGTCGCGCAGCGCCCTCACGACGATCTTCTTCTTGCTAGTCGAGGGGCAGGTGAGTCGCTGGCATGCCGTGGCCTCCGACGAGGTCTGGCATCTGTACGAGGGCGGCCCACTCGAGTTGCTCGTCGCACCGCCCGATGCCGCCCGCGTCGAGCGCACGCTCCTCGGTCCCGCGGGCGATGCGGTGGCGCCCACGCACACGGTCGCCGCTCGCTGTTGGCAGGCCGCGCGACCGCTCGGCGCCTACGTGCTGGCGGGCTGCAGCGTCGGACCAGGGTTCGAGTTCGCCGACTTCCGCATGCTCGCCGACGACCCGCGGGCCGCCGCGGCGCTGCGTGCCGCGGCTCCGGACTTGGTGACGATGCTGTGACGGCGTCGGGCTCGTCCGGCGAGCCCCCGCTTTCTTCGGCGATCCCGTAGGATAAGCTACCCGCGCCATGACCAACGAAGGAACGAGCAACGCTCAGAGCTGGGATCCCGAGCGCTACGCGCGCAACGCGCGATTCGTCTCCGACCTCGGCGCACCGGTCGTCGAGCTGCTCGCGCCGCGGAGCGGCGAGAGCATCCTCGATCTCGGTTGCGGCGACGGTGCGCTCACCAAAAAGCTCGCCGATCTCGGCTGCCGCGTCGTCGGCGTCGACGGCAGCACCGCGCAAGTCGAGGCCGCTCGTGCCCTCGGCCTCGACGCGCGTGTCATGAACGGAGAGCAGCTCGAGTTCGATGGGGAATTCGATGCCGTGTTCAGCAACGCGGCTCTCCACTGGATGAAGCGTGCCGACGAGGTGATCGGCGGCGTCTGGCGCGCGCTTCGTTCTGGCGGTCGCTTCGTCGCCGAGTGCGGCGGCCACGGATGCGTCGCCACGATCGTCGCTGCGCTGGATCGAGCGCTCGGCGAACGGGGAGTCGACTCACGCACGCTGAACCCATGGTATTTTCCGACGGCGGAAGACTATGCCGCGAGGCTTCGCGCCCGCGGTTTCGTGGTGCGGTCGATCGCGTTGTTCCCGCGGCCCACGCCCTTGCCGGGCGACGTGACGGGATGGCTCGAGACCTTTGCCGAGAGCTTCACCCGCCCACTGCCCGTCTCCGCTCGTCGGCCGTTCCTCGAAGAGGTCCAAGATCTGCTGCGGCCCGATCTCTGCGACGGCGCCGGCCGATGGACCGCGGACTACGTTCGGCTGCGCTTCGCCGCGGACAAGCCGCCCTGCTAGTCGAATCGCACGCGCGTGATACGTCGCTTGCCGATCTCTAGAAGCACCGTTCCCCGACAGGGTATTTCGAGCTGCGGATCCTTGATCGATCGCCCGTCGATGCGGACGCCGCCCTGCACGACGAGCCTGCGCGCCTCACTGTTCGATTTGGCGAGCCCTGCCTCCGCGATCAATCGGCTGACCCAGATCGTCTCGCCGTCGCCGCTCCAGCGGATCTCGGGAATTTCGGCGGGAAGCTCGCCGCGCTGAAACCGGCGCGCGAACGCCTCGGACGCCGCGCGCGCGGCGTCCGCGCCTTGGTAGCGAGCGACGAGCTCGGCGGCCAGCGCCTGCTTCGCCGCCATCGGTGCCGTCTGCGGATCGGGACGGCTCTCGGCGCGGGAAAGCAGCTCGATGAAGCGGCGCATCAGCTCGTCGGAGATCGCCAAGATCTTGCCGTACATCTCGGCTGGCGGCTCGTCGATGCCGATGGCGTTGCCGAGCGACTTCGACATCTTCTGCCCGACGAGCTTGCCGTCGACGAGGCGGGCATCGGTGCCTTCGAGGAGCGGCATCGTGACGACGACCTGCGGCTCTTGGCCGGCGGCCTTCTGCAGCTCCCGGCCGACCAGCAGATTGAACTTCTGGTCCGTCCCGCCGAGCTCGACGTCGGCGCCGAGCGCCACGGAGTCGTAGCCTTGCACGAGGGGATAGAGGAATTCGTGCAGTCCGATCGGGTGATTCTCCCGGAAGCGCCGGGCGAAGTCGTCGCGCTCGAGGAGGCGCGCCACGGTGTACTGCGCGGTGAGCTTGACGACGTCCGCGGCCGCCATGCGCCCCATCCACTCCGAATTGAAGCGCACCTCGGTACGCGCCGGATCGAGAATCTTGAAGACCTGCTTCTTGTAGGTCTCGGCGTTGGCGGTGACTTGCTGCCGATCGAGCGGCTTGCGAGTCTCCGAGCGCCCGCTGGGATCGCCGATCATCCCCGTGAAGTCCCCGATCAGAAAGATCGCGAGGTGGCCGCAGTCCTGGAAATCACGGAGCTTTTGCAGCACGACCGTATGGCCGAGATGTAGGTCCGGCGCCGAGGGGTCCGCGCCCAGCTTCACCCGCAGCGCTTTCCCGTTCTGAGCGGCGCGCTCCAGCTTACGAACCAGGTCGTCTTCGGGAATGATCTCGACCGCGCCGCGGCGCAGGATGGCCAGCTGTTCGCCGACCGGCTTCACGCAGCGCCCTCGAGCACCTCGCGAATGCGCCGGATCCCTCGCGCGCGGCCCGTGGCTTCGTCGACGTCGATCGCCACCGCCTGCAGTAGCGGCGGGCCCCCGCCGACGTCGTAGCGCAACGGCAGCTGGTCGACGAAACGCTTCAGCACCTGGTCGGTGCGCATGCCGATCACCGAATCCAAGGGGCCGCACATGCCCGTGTCGGTGATGAACGCCGTGCCCTTCGGGAGAACCATCTCGTCAGCCGTCTGCACGTGGGTGTGGCTGCCCACGACGGCCGAGACGCGGCCGTCGAGGTAGCGGCCCATCCCCATCTTTTCGGACGTCGCCTCGGCGTGCATGTCGACGAGCACGACCCTGGCGCGCTCGCCTATGAGCGCGAGCACGGAATCGGCAGCGCGGAACGGGCAGTCCGCAGGTGCCATGAACACGCGCCCGATCAGGTTCACCACCGCGATCGGCCCCTTGGCGGTCTCGTAGATCGACCAGCCGCGACCGGGCACACCGGGCGCGAAGTTGGCCGGACGAAGCAGCCGGTCCGACCCATCCAAGAAATCGTAGATTTCCTTGCGGTGCCAGATGTGGTTGCCCGAGGTGAGCACGTGAATGCCAATGGAGAACAGATCGCGCGCGCTTCCCGGGTCTACGCCGATGCCGCCGCTGGAATTCTCGCAGTTGGCGACCAGCAGATCTGCGCCCTCGCTGGCGGCGAGGGCCTGTGCGCGCATCTTGAGGGCCTGCCGGCCCGGTTTGCCGACGACGTCGCCGAAAAAGAGGATCTTCATTCTTGCACGCAGGACGCCGTGATGGTTCCCACCCTCATCTGGCCATCTCCGACGCCCGCGTCTCGCGGATCACGGTCACCTTGATCTGCCCGGGATAGGTCATCTCGCTCTCGATCTTGCGAGCGACGTCGCGAGCCAAGAGCGTCGCTTGGTCGTCGTCGATCGCCCCGGGCTCGACGATGATCCGCACCTCCCGACCGGCCTGTACGGCGAACGCCTTCTCGACGCCTTTGAACGAAGTCGAGATGCGCTCGAGGTCGTCGAGCCGCTTCACGTAGCTCTCCAGCACCTCGCGTCTCGCCCCGGGCCGCGCGCCCGAAAGCGCGTCGGCCGCGTCAACCAGCGGCGCGAGGATGGTCTCTGCACGCACCTCTTCGTGATGCGCGGCGATGGCGTTGACGATCTTCGCGGATTCGCCGTACTTGCGCGCGATCTCGGCGCCGATGATCGCGTGCGAGCCTTCGACTTCGTGGGTCAGAGCTTTGCCGATGTCGTGCAGCAACGCCGCGCGGCGGGCCTGCTTCTCGTTGAGCCCGAGCTCCGCCGCCATCGCGCCGCAGATGAACGCTGCTTCGAGAGAATGCTGAAGCACGTTCTGCGCATAGCTGTAGCGGTACCTCAGCATGCCTAGCAGCTTGACGATCTCGGGATGCACGCCGTGAATGCCGACTTCGAAGATCGCCTTTTGCCCGATCTCGCGGATGTTGGCGTCGAGCTCTTGCTCGGCCTTGCGCACCACGTCCTCGATGCGTCCGGGATGAATTCGTCCGTCGGAGATGAGGCGCTGCAGGGCGAGCCGGGCGATCTCGCGCCGAATCGGGTTGTGGCACGATATCACCACCGCCTCGGGGGTATCGTCGACGATCAGGTCGACGCCGGTCGCCGACTCGATGGCCCGGATGTTGCGCCCTTCCCTGCCGATGATCCGACCCTTCATATCGTCCGAAGGGATCGGCACGACGGTCACCGTGCGCTCGGCAACGAAGTCTCCGGCCAACCGTTCGATGGCGATGGCGACGATCTTCTTCGCCTTGCGCTCTGCCTCCTGCTTCGCCTCCTCCTCCACCTGGCGGATCTTCTTGGCGGCTTCGTGCCGGGTCTCGGTGAGCATTTCCTCGAGAAGGGTCCGCTTCGCCTCCTCGCGGCTCATTCCAGCGACCTGTTCCAGGCGCTCATGGATCTGTCGCAAAACCTCGGTTTGTTCGCGTTCCCGCTCCTGAGACTTGGCCTCGCGTTCCCGTAACGCCGCTTCGCGCCGGGTGTTCTCGGTATCGCGCGCGTCGATCGATTGGAGGCGCTTCTCGATCGCCTCCTCCTTGCCCTGGATCCGCTTCTCGACCTGCTGGATCTCTTTGCGGCGCTCCCGCGTCTCTCGTTCCGCTTCCTGCTGAGCGTCGAGTGCCGCGTGCTTGACCTGAACTTCGGCCTCCTTGCGGATGACCTCCGATTCCTTTCGCGCTTCGTCGAGGATCCTGGCAGCCGCGACGGACGCCTCTTGTGCTTGCGTAGACCTGCGGCGCTGACGCACGCGATCGATCACGAACGCCAGCGCCGCGCCGATCACGATTGATGCGACGGTGATCTCAAAAAAGATCAACTCTCCTCCCTTCCGGGAAACGTATCGATCAAGGCGCGTCGGAGGCGCCAACGGGGGAGAGACTACGGAGCGAGATGGAGCGGAGGCCTAAGTCCTAGATATCGACGGTTCGCAGCGGATGCGGAATCGATCGTGCTCGCCGCGGCGTTGCACAACGCGGAGTCTTCGCGAAATCCTGCGACGATCTGGGCATTCCTTCTCCTACGAACCACTCACCTCTGCGACGCAATGGGTCATCACCCGTGTCCTCAAGCCTACATAGGCCGGTCGCCCGGCGCTCACTACGCTGCTCCAGTGACTCTCTCGCCACTCTCCGAAACGCTTTGGATTCCTTGATTTCCCTGCTTTCTTCTCGGCACCTCTAGATGCGAGCATTCGAAACGGTGTAACCAAAAAATAACCTATCGGCGGGTTTCGCGCGCTGTCAAGGGACTGTGCGCCATCACCGACTACCCCGATAGAACGTTAGTTGCGAGCTTGCGCCGCGCTCTCCTCGACGAACACGCGCCGGATTCGCCACCGTCCATGCTCTTCAGCGATCAGCGCCACGAGCGCGCCGCCGGTACTGATCACCTTGGCGACCTCGACCGGCGCGGGAGTGGGCGACAAGCATGCCGCCGACGCTTGCTGGCCGCTGCGGATCCGCGCTGCCGAGCGCTCGTCGACCTCGATCTCACGCAATCCCGCCAGTGCCACGCGCGGCGGGAGAATCGGCAGCTCGGCACCGGCCGCGACGTCTTGCGCCGGGATCGCCGAGGCGACATCGAACGAGCCGAACGCCGTGCGACGGAGCGATGCGAGGTGACCGACCGTACCCAGCGCCGCGGCGATGTCGCAGGCCAGCGATCGTACGTAGGTCCCTTTCGAGCAGCGCACGGAGATCGCGATCTCTCTGGAGGAGAGGACTGCGAGCGACAGCGATTCGATCTGCACCTGCCGAGGCTCGCGGTCGACATCGATGCCCCGACGGGCCAGCTCGTAGAGCGGGACTCCACGTCGCTTCACTGCGGAGAACATCGGCGGCACCTGCTCGATGACCCCGCGAAAGAGGCGAGTGACTCTCTCGAGATCCTCGGCCGCCAGCGGCGGCACCGCCGCCGTTTCCACGACTTCGCCGGTCGAGTCGAGCGTCCGCGTCGATCGTCCGAGCGAGATAACGCCGGTGTAGGACTTCTGCTCTTGGCTCAAGAAGGAGACGACTTTCGTCCCTTCTCCGAGCGCGAGCGGAAGGAGGCCGGTGGCGAATGGGTCGAGCGTGCCGAGGTGGCCGATCTTGACCACGCCCAGGCGGTGCTTGACCTCGCGCACGACGCCGGCCGAGGAGATACCCGCTGGCTTGTCGACGAGAAGGATACCGTCGCGCGAGCTCACTGCCGCTCGTCGGGAGGCCGGACGCTCTTCAACAGGCGATCCACCTCGTCGGCCTTCTCGAACGTGTCGTCGTATTCGAAGTGGATTTCCGGTGCATAGCGCAGGCGAAGCAGCCTCGCGACCTTTCCCTGCATGAACTTGGCCGCGCTCTCGAGACCCTTTTGCGCCTTCGTCCGGCCCGTGGCGTCGCCGAGCGTGCAAAAGCCGACTCGCGCCTGCCGGAGGTCCGGCTTAACGTCGACTCGCGTCAGCGTGACGGTACCGATCCTCGGATCCTTCACGTCGCGGAGCAAGAGCTCCGAAAGTGTTTCCAGCAGGAGGTCCGAAAATCGTTCGACACGGCGGGGCATGGTTGCGAGAGAAGGCGCTCGGAGCTCGGTCTCGGCAGCGGCCCGAGGCGGCGGGCGTCACCACGGTTCCGAGCCACTAGTAGTGCAGGAACTCTAGACTCTCCTCTGCGACCTCGACAAGCCCGAGGCCATCGATGAACTTCACCACGGCCCGCAGGCCGCCGTCGACCTGTCCTTTCTCGGTCCCGACCTGGCTGACGCCGAGAGTCGCCCGCTGCCAGAGGTCTTGATCGTCACATTCGGAGATCGACACGTTGAAGTTGTTCGACACTTGCGCCTTGATCTTGCGTAAGACTCCACGCTTTCCCTTCAGCGAATGGTTCTCGGGAATGTACACGACGAGGCGGAGGACGCCCACGACCATGGGACCGCCTGGAGAGCTTCGCTACTCGAGACGTCCGCAGCGCATCAGGCCGTTCGTTCCGCCTGTGCCCCGCCGCGTGGCGAAGCTGGCGTCAGGCGACGTGCCACCTCCTCCACCTCGAACGCTTCGATCACGTCGCCGGCTTTGACGTCGTTGAAGTTTTCGAGCCCGATGCCGCACTCGAGGCCGGACGTCACCTCGCGGACGTCTTCTTTGAAGCGGCGCAGGCTCGCGATCTTGCCTTCGAAGACCGGGACGCTGTCGCGAACCAGCCGCACCCGAGAGGCGCGGGTGATCTTGCCTTCGGTGACTTGGGATCCGGCGATGGTACCCACGCCGGGGATCGGGAAAGGACGGCGCACCTCGGCGCGGCCGACCACCTTCTCCCGGATCGTCGGCGTCAGCAGGCCTTCGAGTGCGGACCGCATTTCATTCAGCGCCTCGTAGATGATCGTGTAGAGCCGGATGTCCACGCCTTCGCGCTCGGCGAGCTCGGTGGCTTTGGACTCGGGACGAATGTTGAAGCCGATGATGATCGCTTTAGACGCCGAGGCGAGCAGCACGTCGCTCTCCGATACGCCCCCGACGGAAGCATGCAGCACGTTCAGCTTGACCTCGTCGTTCGACAGCAGTCCGAGCGCCTTCTGCAACGCCTCCACGGATCCCTGCACGTCCGCCTTGAGAATGACGCGCAGCTCCTTCGCCTCGCCGCTCTTGATCTTGTCGTAGAGCTCCTCGAGCGACACCTTGCTGGTGGTCGAGAGCTGCGCTTGCCGCTTCTTGTCGAGCCGTGCGCTCGCCACCTGGCGAGCAGTCGCCTCGTCGCCGACCGCGCTGAAGACGTCTCCAGCTTCCGGCACGCCGGCGAGGCCGAGGATCTCGACGGGCATCGAGGGCCCTGCTTCCTCGAGCTTCTGTCCCTTCTCGTCCATCATCGCCCGCACACGGCCGTACTGGGTGCCGCAAACGAAAGGATCCCCCGCGTGCAGCGTGCCCTCCTGCACCAAGACCGTGGCCACCGGGCCGCGCCCTCGTTCGAGCTTGGCTTCGATGATGACGCCGCGGGCCAGCTTCGCAGGGTTCGCCTTGAGCTCGAGGACATCCGCTTGCAAGAGGATGATCTCGAGCAGATCGGCAATCCCTTGCTTGGTTTTCGCCGACACCGGCACGATCGCCGTGTCGCCGCCCCAGTCCTCGGCGGCGAGGCCGTGGTCGGCGAGACCGCGCTTGACGCGGTCGAGATTGGCGTCGCCCTTGTCGATCTTGTTGACGGCGACGATGATCGGTACGTTCGCCGCGCGCGCGTGGGCAATCGCCTCGACCGTCTGCGGCATGACTCCGTCGTCGGCGGCAACCACGAGCACGACGATGTCCGTGACCCTGGCGCCACGGGCACGCATGGCCGTAAAGGCTTCGTGACCCGGGGTGTCGACGAACGTGATGCGCCGTGCATCCACGTTCACGCTGTAGGCGCCGATGTGTTGGGTGATACCCCCCGCCTCTCCCTCGGTCACGTTGGTCGAACGGATCGAATCGAGAAGCGAGGTCTTTCCGTGATCGACGTGACCCATGATCGTCACCACCGGCGGCCGACTCTCCCTCGCCGGTTCTTGCCCTTCGTCGGCCCCGTGCTCCATCTCGATCGCCGACTCGGCGTCATAGGCGACGTTCTCGATCGCGTATTCGAACTCCTGGGCCACGAGCGACGCGGTGTCGAGGTCGAGCTGCTGGGTGATGGTGGCCATCACGCCGAGATCCATGAGCTTGCGTAGCACCTCGCCGGCCTTGACCCCCATCTGCTTCGCGAGCTCGCCGACCGGCACCATGTTCGAGATGCGGATCACGCGCTTGCTCGCTTTCGGCACGGTGATCTCGGTCTTCTTCTGCTCCTTGCCGGGCAGCGCCCGCTTCTTGCGCGGCATGCGACCCGTGCGGTGATCGCGCTCGGTTTCGAGCGGATCCTTCTTGATGACTTTGAGCTTCTTGCGACCCTTGCGGTCCTTGGCCTCCTCTTCGGCCGGAGCCGCCGGCTTGGCAGCCACGTCAGGCCGACCCCGCCGGTCGTCGACGGCCGGCGCCGCCGGCCGCGCGGGCGCCCGAGGCGGCTCGACCTTCTTGAGGTCGATCCGCCCGAGAACCCTCGCCGAGCGCATCGGCGTTTCGCCGGGTATTGGCGCCGGCGCGATGGGCTGGGCTTGCACCCGTGCGGGTGATGGCGGAGGCGGCGCAGCCGGCTCCGGGTGCGCCGCGTGCGGGGGCGCCGCGTCTGGTTTCGCCGCGACGGGCGGCGCCGCGTCGGCGCGACGGCCGCGGGAAGAGGAGGCGGTGGTGCAATCGGAACCTCCGGGGGAAGCGGCGGAAGGTCCTCTTCGCTCGACTCGCCGATCAGCTCGGCCGGCTCGGGAACCGAATCACCTTCGGGCGGCAGCTCCGCGGGTGGCTCGTTGGAGACTTCCTTGACCTTGCGGCGCCGAATGAGGGTCCCGGTGGTGCGCAGCTCGGTGACGCGCTCGCGCGTGGTGCCGCGGCCCTCACTCAACACGTTCTCGGCAACGACGCGTTCTTCGCCGATGCGGACCTGCGGCTTGGGGCCGAGCCCGAGGTTTTCCTTCGCCCGGTCGACCTCCTCGTCGGTGAGCGTGGTCTTGATCGTGACCTTCGCCCTGCCCTGCTTCTCGAGATAGCTGGCAAGGTCCTTGCGCTCGATCCCGAGCTCCTTTGCGGCCTCAGAAAGGGTCTTCTTCGCCATCGGGATTCCCTTAGCTCAGCGATCGCTCCGCGACGAATCGGGTGCGCTCCGTTCGCGACACCGAGGCGCGCAAGGAGCGCAGGAAGGGCTTTCGGGAAGTGAAAGAAGCGACGCAGCTTGGTCGCATGTGGAGGTAGGCGCCGCGCCCCGGGCGGCGCCGCTCACCGTCCCACACCAGGCGCCCCTCGACGAGCGTGAAGCGTGCCAGTGACGATTGCTCATCGCGAGCATTGCACCCCGTGCACGACCGCAGTCGACGCGTGTAGGGAAGCGCGCCTCAAGCGTCTCCTCCCGTCGCATCGGACTCCGCTTCCGCAGACGCAGCCGGCTTCCGCCTCCGCCGCTCGGCGGGCGGCTTCGGCGACGGCCATGGCGGCCGTGATGATGCGCTGCGCGTCTTCGGCGCCGAGGTCGAGGAGCGCGGCGATCTTCGCCGCACCGGCCTGGCTCACCGCCTTCGATCGAGTCGAGCCCCGCCGCGGCGAGCTTCTCCGCGGCCGCATCGTCGACGCCGTCGAGCGTCTTCAAGAGACCGCGAACGCGCTCGGCTTCGGCGGCTGCAGCAGCGGCTGCCGCTTCCGCTTCTGCCTGCCGCAGCGCTGCGACGTGCTCCTTGGCAGCCTGCAGACACCGCCTCGGCACGCTCCGGCCCGACACCTTCGATCTCCGCGAGTGTCTCGATGTCGGATTCGGCGAGCTCCTCGGCGGACTTGAAGCCCTCCTGGAGGAGATACTCCGCGGTGACGTCGCCGATGCCCGGGAATCGCGATCAGCGAGGCGCGGGCACGCCGCTGCTCCTCTTCGGCTTCCGCTTCGCTGCGCACGTCGAGCTTCCACGTCGTCAGCCGCGACGCGAGCCGGACGTTTTGACCCTTCTTGCCGATGGCGAGCGACAGTTGATCGTCGGGAACGATCACCTCCATCCCCCGGTCGTCCTCGTCCATGATGATCTTGGCGACCTTGGCCGGGGCCAACGCGCGGCAGACGAACTCGGCGGGATCGGGTGTCCAGGGGACGATGTCGATCTTCTCGCCGCGCAGCTCCTGCACGACGGCCTGGACGCGCGTGCCCTTCATGCCGACGCACGCGCCGACCGGGTCGACGTCGGGATCGTTGGAAGCCACCGCGATCTTCGCCCGGCCGCCAGGCTCGCGGGCCACGGCCTTGATCTCGACGATGCCCTCGTAGATCTCGGGCACTTCCTGCTCGAAGGCCTTCTTGAGAAATCCGGGATGCGTGCGCGACAGCACGATCTGCGGCCCTTTGCTCGTCATGTCGACGTCGAGCACGTAGGCGCGGATCCGATCCTGCGGCCGGTAGCGCTCGCGCGGGATCTGCTCTTTCTCGGGAAGGATCGCGTCGACGTTCGGACGAAGCTGCACGATCAGGTTCTTGCGCTCGAAGCGGGTGACGATGCCGGAGACGATCTCTTCCTTGCGGTTCTTGAACTCGTTGAAGATGATCTCGCGCTCCGCGTCCCGCAGGCGCTGCATGAGGTTCTGCTTGGCCGCCTGCGCCGCGATGCGACCGTAGCTCGTGGGATCGAGGACGAGCTTCTGGAGAAGCTCGTCGTCGACCTCGGCCTCCGGGTCGAGCTCCGCCCGAGCCTCTTCGAGCGTCTTCTCGGTGTACGCGTCGGCCACGACCGGAACGACTTTCCAGACCTTGAAGACCTCGAGCTCCCTCACCTCGGGGTTGTACTTCACCTCGATGTTGAACTGCATGCCGAAATGTTTGCGGGCGGCCGAACGCATCGAGTCCTCGACCGCCGCGATGACGAGTTCTTTGCTGATGCCCTTCTCCTTGCTCACTTGCTCGATGACGCGTTCGACCTCGGGATGCATCATGGACGTCTCCTCAGCGCGGAAGGGCGCGCTTGGCGAAGTCCGCTGGCGAGTAAGCATGCTCGTAGTGCGCCTTCTCGACGTTCGAAAATTCGATGTACGTCTCGGCGCCTCCCTCGGCACGAAGCGTCAAGCCGCCAGCGGTCACGGTGGCGAGCGTGCCGCTGAAGTTCCGTTGCCCGTTCAGAGGAACGTGGCTGCGCAGCCACACCCTCTTGCCGAGGTATCGGATGAAGTGGTCGGGCTTGCGCAGCGGCCGATTGATTCCGGGAGAAGACACTTCGAGCGTATACGACCCCGCGACGGGTTCCTCGACGTCGAACAGCACGGAGAGCTCGCGGCTCAGCGACGACAAGCGCTCGAGGTCGACGCCACCTTCGCGGTCGACGATCACGCGCAGCATCTGCCCCCGCCCCTCGCGGCGCAACTCGACGTCGACGAGCTCGAGTCCCTGCTCCGCGAGTACTGGCTCAGCGAGCGCAATCACCTTGTCGCGATTCTCCATTCCCCTGAAATAAAAAAGTGGGCTTGGGGCCCACTTTTTTTGCGGCCAACTCCACCCGACTGAATACAACAAGGTCCACGGACGCGCAAGGCGTCGGACCGCCCGACGGTTGCGGGCGGCGTCGAGAATTTGCAACAAGGGAGGCTGCTTGGAAAGCATCAAAAAGATCGTCACGATTCAACGCCACATCATGGAGCAGCAGGCGCTCCACCCGACGGCGACGGGTGACTTCACGCGGCTTCTGTGGGACCTGATCCTCGCCTTCAAGATGATCTCGCGCGAGGTCAATCGCGCGGGGCTCGCCGCCATTCTCGGCCTGACGGGAAAGGAGAACGTCCAGGGCGAGCAGGTGACCAAGCTGGACGACTACGCGCAGACGCGAATCTTTCAGCAGATGGACCACGGTGGTCACCTCTGCTGCATGGCCTCGGAAGAGGCCGACGGTCTCATCCCGATCCCCGAGCACTATCCGCGCGGCAAGTACGTGCTGCTATTCGACCCCCTCGACGGCTCCTCGAACGTCGACGTCAACGCGAGCCTCGGTACCATCTTCTCGGTGCACCGCAAGCGCTCGCCGGGCACGGACGGACAACTCGAAGACTGCCTGCAGAAAGGCGCCGACCAAGTCGCCGCCGGCTACGTCGTCTACGGGTCGAGCACGATGTTGGTGTACACCGCGGGGCGCGGCGTGCACGGCTTCACACTCGATCCTTCGCTCGGCGAGTTCCTGCTCTCGCACGAGAACGTCCGCATACCGAAGCGCGGCTCGAGCTACAGCCTCAACGAAGGGAACGAGCAGAGCTGGGACGAAGGCACGCGCCGATACGTTCAGCATCTCAAGGCGAGGGACAAGGCAACGCACCGGCCCTACGGCTTGCGTTACATCGGCACGCTCGTCGCCGATTTCCACCGCGTGCTGTTGAAGGGCGGCATCTTTCTCTATCCGGCCGACTGCAGCGATCCGGCCAACCCGAAGCCGAAGTTACGCCTGCTCTACGAGGTCGCGCCGATGGCCATGATCGCCGAGCAAGCCGGAGGTGCGGCGACCACCGGACGCGAGCGAATCCTCGACATCGAGCCGGTCGACATTCACCAGCGCGTCGCAGTCGCGCTCGGCAGCCCGGACGACGTGCGTGAGTACCAGGAGTTCGCGCAGAGCCGGCGGTGAATCCTGCCTGATACCCGAGATCGTGACGCGCTCTACAGGTAGGTGAGCCAGCCTTCGTGGCGCGGGTCCTCGCCACGAAGGATCGCGAAGAACTTGTCCTGCACGAGCTTGGTGATCTCCCCGGGCCTTCCGCTGCCTATCGGGCGGCGGTCGAGCTCACGAATCGGCGTGACCTCTGCCGCAGTGCCCGTCAAAAACGCTTCCTCGGCGATGTAGATCTCGTCGCGCGTGAAGCGGTCCTCGTCCACGGGGATGCCGGCCTCCGCGAGGAGCTGCATCACCGAGTCGCGGGTGATGCCTTCGAGGATCGACGTCAGCGGAGTCGTCTTGACCGTCCCGCGACGGACGACGAACACGTTCTCACCGCTGGCCTCCGCGACGAAGCCATCGGTGTCGAGCATCAGCGCTTCGTCGAACCCCGCGCTCCGTGCCTCGCACGCGGCCAGCACCGAGTTCACGTAGTGACCCACGGCCTTGGCTTTGGTCATGAGCGTGTTGACGTGGAATCGAGCGAACGACGAGGTCACTACCCGGATCCCGTTCTTGAGCCCCTCGTCTCCGAGGTAGGCGCCCCAGGGCCAGGTGACGACCGCAACGCGCACCGGATTGGACAACGCCGACGGCACGCCCATCTCGCCGTCGCCGACGAAGACCAGCGGCCGGATGTAGCATTCGCGCAGCTTGTTGACGCGCACCGTCTCGACGCAAGCGCGCTCGATCTCCTCTGGCGAAAACGGCATCTTCAACCCGAGAATCTTGGCGGAGTCGAACAGTCGGCGATTGTGCTCCCCGAGCCGGAAGATCGCCGAGCGACCGGCTTTAGTCTGGTAGCAGCGAATCCCCTCGAAGACACCGACTCCGTAGTGCAGCGTGTGCGTGAGCACGTGGACCTTGGCGTCGTCCCAGTCGACGAGGCGCCCGTCCATCCAGATCTTCTCGGATTTCTGCACGTCAGCCTCCGGAAGCACCGATTGCTAACGAGATCGTTCGGGTGAGTCAAACCGCCGTTCCGCGTGCTCGAGGGCAGCGCCGAAGTAGCCGTCGTAGACGGCACGGATCCGATCGCGCGTGCTCGCCACGTCGTGGAGGAGTCGCTCGGCCGCGTCCGGCCCGTCGTAGCCGAGCCGTCGCGCGAGCGCCGCGAGCTTGCGGTCGCCGGGGTCGAGCGCGTGGACCGCCTGGTCCCGCTCGATGCGCAGCCGGCTCTCCACGCGGCGAAGGAACCGGTAGCTGTCGAGCAATACGCCGTGGTTTCTCTCGGCGAGCAAACCCTCGTCACGCAGCGCGTCGAGCGCGTCTTCGGTGCGCCGGCGCCGCACCCGCGGATGGTCGTGGCCATGGCGTAGCTGCAGCATCTCGGTCACGAATTCCACGTCGACGAGCCCGCCACGCCCGGTCTTGAGGTCCCAGCGCCCGGCGCTCTCACGGGCCAACTCTTGCTCCATGCGCGCGCGCATGCGAGCGATCTCCGCCACGTCCTCGTCGCTCAGGCCGCGGCCGTAGACGAAACTCTCGGTGACGGACTCCACCTCCGCGATCAGCGCGCCGTCGCCCGCCGTGCCGCGAGCCGAGATGAGCGCCTGGCGTTCCCAGAGCGCGGACGCCGTCCGGTGGTATTCGCGAAACGCCTGGAGCGACGTGACCAGCGGCCCATGCGATCCGGAGGGTCGCAGCCTCGTGTCGATCTTGTAGACGTATCCCTCCCGCGTGGTGAGCTGGAGCACGACCAGCAGCCGCTGTGCCAGCTTGGTGGTGTACTCGTGAACGCTGATCCCCGAGGCGGCGTCGGCAGCACCGTCGTAGACGAAGATGAGATCGAGGTCGGCGTTGTAGCTGAGCGCGCGCCGCCCGAGCGTCCCCATGCCGAGGACCGCAAAGCGCCCGGGCGCCGTGCCGTAGCGTTCTGCGAGCGCCTTGCCGGCGATATCGAGCGCGCCGCCGAGGCAAACGTCCGCGAGAATCGAAAGGTCCTCCTCCACCTGGCTCGCGTCGAGCAGCCCGTGAATGTCGTTGACGCCGACGCGCAACAGCTCCTCGTGGTGAAACCGCCGCAACGTATCGAGCTCCGTCTCGTAGTCGCCCGCCGAGGCGAGCAGGCTGGCGAGACCCTGCTCCAGCGACGGTCGATCCTTGCGCACCACCGCGAGGTCGGCTCGCACCAGGCTGTCGAGCAGCTCGGGATGCCGCAGAAAGAAGTTCGAGAGGTACGCGCTCGCTCCGAACAAGCCGACGAGCAGCTTGAGCGTCTCGGGATTCTGCCCGAGGAGGGCGAGAAAGCTCGTGCGCGCGCCGATCGCGGAAATCAACTCCGCCATGTTGCGTAGCGCCTGATCCGGATCCGACGCCTGGCGGATCGCGGCGAGAAGCGCGGGCGCCAGCGCGAACAGCGCCTTTTTGCGCCGCGCCGAAGCGGGAGCGAACGGCGGCCCCTCGCGCAGCCGGAGCAGGTTCGCTGCGGCGGCGAGCGGATCGGCGAAGCCCATCGCGGCGAGCCGAGATTCCGCAGCGGGGTCGCGCTCGAGCGTTTCGAGCAACGCCACGACGTCGTCGTCCGCCTCTCGACGAACCTCGGAGCGCGCGCCGAGGAACAGCAGCTCGAAGGAGCGGCGAATCGTGGTGCGATGGCGGTTGAGATCGTCGCGGAAGCGTTCCACCTCGGCCGGCGACGCGCTCTCGGTGCCGGCTGGTGACGTCTTCAAGTGGTAGCCGAGCCGGCGCGCCAGCAGCCGCTCTTCTTGGGCGTCTTGCGGAATGACCTGCGTCTGTCGTTCGTGAACGATCTGCAGCTTGTGCTCGACGTCGCGCAGGAAGAGATACGCCTCCGTGAGACTCGCCGATTCACTGCGGTCGAGCAGCCCCAGTTCCGCGAGGGCCCGCAACGTGGCGAGCGTCGAGCGACTGCGCAACCGTTGATCCCGGCCCCCGTAAACGAGCTGCAGCGCCTGGGCGATGAACTCGACCTCGCGAATGCCGCCGGGTCCGAGCTTGACGTCGCGGTCGAGCCGCTCCCGTGATCGGCTGCCATCTACCTTGCGTTTCATCGCCTCGATCTCCTCGACGGTGTCGAAGTCGAGAAAACGCCGGTAGACGAACGGCGCGATCTCATCGAGAAACGAGCGGCCGAGGTCGTGGTCGCCGGCGATTGGACGGGCCTTCAGCATCGCCGCTCGCTCCCATGTCTGGCCGAGCGATTCGTAGTACGTGATCGCGCCGCCGAGCGAGTTGACGATGGGGCCGTTCTGACCTTCGGGCCGCAGCCGCAAGTCGACCCGGAACACGAAACCCTCCCCGGTGACCTCGCTGAGCGCGCGTGTCACGATCTCCGCCATCCGGGTGGCGAACCGGGCTCCCGCGACCGTGCCACGCTCTCCCCCGGAGCTTTCCCTGCGGCCTCCGTCGAATAGATAGACGAGATCGACGTCGGAGCTGAAGTTCAGCTCCTCGCCTCCGAGCTTGCCCATGCCGAGCACGACGAATCGCAGGGCCTCGGTCGCATCGAAGTTGCCATACTCCCGCAGAACCTGGAGTCGCGCGTGCTTCACCGCCACCTCGGTCGCGCCCTCGGCGAGGGAGGAGAGCTCTCGCACGGTCTCGACGACCGGGGCGAGACCGAGAAGATCGCGCGCGCCGATGCGCAACACCTCGCGACGCTTGTGGCGACGGAGTCGCGCAGACACGTCGGCGAGGGACTGCGCTCTGTCCGCGTCACCAATCGCGGCGACGTGTTCGGCGGGTGACACGGCGCCGCGCCCGAGGGCTCGCTCGAACCAGTCGGCATCGACGCCGGGAACGGACCTGAGAACTACCGCGAGCACTTGGCTCGCACCGCAAACCCGCAGCAGCGGCTCGATCAAACTCGGCTTGGGGTTCCAACCAAGGGCAAGCAGAGCCTCGAAGTTCGCCGCCGCGGCTGCTGGATCCGCGGCGCGCGACAGCCAGCGGCCGAGCTCGTCCGCGACGCCGCGTTCGCGTGCCCAGGGCATCAACCAACGGCAGGCAATCCCCGCGGCTTCGGCGTTTGGCAGCCCTTCGAGCCACGCGGCTTCACGAGGGATCACGGGGCGTAGCGTCGCTTCGAGGCCTCGGGCGGAGCCGGATCGACCTCCTCACCCTCGATCCACCGCTCCAGGTCGTTGGCGGCACGATGCCCGAGTGCCGCGCGCTTCTCGCGCCCCCGCATCGCACCGACCACCGGCGGGAATACGCCGTAGTTCGCGTTCATCGGCTGGAAGTCCTTGCGACTACGATCGGTGACGTAGGCGAGCAGCGATCCGAGCGCGGTGGTGCGCGGCGGCGCCACGCAGGGTCGCCCGCTGCGTCGCCGGGCTGCGTTGATGCCGGCGAGGAGGCCGCTCGCCGCGGACTCGACGTAACCTTCGACCCCGATCAGCTGTCCTGCGAAGAAAAGATCGCTCCGGCCGCGAATCTCCAGCGTCGGCTCGAGCAGCATGGGGGAGTGGATGAACGTGTTACGGTGCAGGCTCCCGAGTCGAACGAATTCCGCGCGCTCGAGCCCCGGAATCAACCGCAGAACTCGACGCTGCTCGGGGTACGTCATCTTGGTCTGAAAGCCGACGAGCGAGTAGAGGGTCGCCCGACGATCGTCCTGGCGGAGCTGAACGACTGCGTAGGGTCGTTTGCCGCTACGCGGTTCGACCAGCCCCACCGGGCGCATCGGACCGAAGGCAAGCGTCTGCCGCCCGCGGCGCGCGAGCTCCTCGATCGGCATGCAGCCTTCGAAATAGATGCACTTCTCGAAATCGCGCGCCGGCACCTTCTCGGCGCCGAGCAGCTCGCCGACGAACCGATCGTACTCGGCGCGGTCGAGAGGACAGTTGAGATAATCGTCTCCGCCCGTCCCGTATCGCGATGCGGCAAAAGCGGTCGTACGATCGATCGACTCGGCGGTCACGATCGGCGAGATCGCATCGTAGAAATAGAGATGGTCACGGCCGCACAGCGTGCGGAGATCTTCGTAGAGCGCCGGTGAGGTGAGCGGGCCGGTGGCGACGATCACAATGTCGTCGGCGAAGGGGCCGAGGCTCGGGACCTCTTCTCGCACGAGCTCGATCGCCGGCTCCGACTCGATGCGCCTAGTGATCTCGTCGGCGAAGACTTGGCGATCGACCGCGAGGGCGGCGCCCGCGGGTACGCGCGCCGCTTCGGCTACCTCCATGACGAGGGAGCCGAGCCGGCGCATCTCCGCCTTCAGCAAACCGACCGCGGCGTCGAGAGAAGCGCTACGGAACGAGTTGGAGCAGACGAGCTCGGCGAGCCGATCCCCGCAGTGGGCTTCGGTGCCGCGCGCCGGGCGCATCTCGTAGAGCCGCGTCGGCACGCCGCGCCGAGCGAGCTGCCACGCGGCTTCGCAGCCGGCAAGCCCGCCGCCGACGATCCGCACCGGAGCCGAAGGATCGCGAAGCGCCATGTCGGCGACCGCCGAGCGCCGTCAGGCGCTTACCGCCTCGTCTTCCATCTGCTCCTTGTAACCGCACCCTTCGCGGACGCAGCGGCGGACGCGGCCGGAGCGCTTCGTCACCTTTTCGACGAGGTACTTGGCTCCGCACTCCGGGCAGGCCTCGAGGATCGGCGGATCCCAGGTCGCGAACTTGCATTCCGGGTAGCGATTGCAGCCGTAGAACGTCTTGCCGCGTCGCGAGCGGCGCTCCTGAACGTCTCCCTGCTCGCATTCCGGGCACGTGATGCCGAGCGAACGCGGCGGCGCCGCGAGGGATTGTATGTGACGGCATTCGGGATACCCGGAGCAGCCGAGGAACTTGCCGAAGCGGCCGTACCGCATCAGCATCTCCTTGCCGCACTTCGGGCATGGCTCTGGGTGCCCGACGATTTCCTCGATCTTGATCTTGCCGTCGTCGTCGATCGTGAAGTTCTTGGTGTTGCGGCACTCGGGATACGCGGAGCAAGCGAGGAACTCGCCCTGCCTGCCCCATTTGATGACCATCGGCGCGCCGCACTTGTCGCAGACGATGTCGGTCTTCTGTCCCTCGCCCTTGACCGACGGCATCTCGGTCTCGGCGCGATCGAGATCTTTCTTGAAGGAGCCGTAGAAGCGTCGGATCGCTTCTACCCAATGCTCCTTGCCCTCTTCGATCGCGTCGAGCTCGTCTTCCATGCCGGCCGTGAACTCGACGTTCAGGATGTCGGGGAACGAGCCGACGAGTAGATCGTTCACCAGGCGCCCGAGCGGGCTCGGTCGCAGGCGCCTCTCCGGGTCCTCGCGCACGTACTCCTTGGTGAGGATCGTGGCGACGATGGTGGCGTACGTGGACGGGCGACCGATCCCCTTCTCTTCGAGCTCCTTGATCAGCGACGCCTGCGAGAATCGCGGGGGGGGCTGCGTGAAGTGCTGTTCGGGCAACAGCTCGAGAAGGCGCAGCGAATCACCCTCATGGAGCTCGGGCAACGCGCGCCCTTCTCCCTCTTCGTCCTCGGCGACCGGCGCTCCTTCGTCGCGGCCCTCGGTATAGACGCGGATGAAGCCGTCGAAGCGCATCACCTGGCCGGTGGCTCGGAAGACCAGATCCTTCGCTGCGATGTCCACGGTGGTCTGGTCGAAGCGCGCCGGCGTCATTTGACAGGCGATGAAGCGGTTCCAGATCAGTGTATAAAGGTTGAGGTCCTCCTTGCTGAGGTACGACGCGACGGCTTCGGGGGGATACTGGGCCGAGGTCGGCCGGATGGCTTCGTGCGCGTCTTGGGCGTCTTTCTTCGAGCGGTAGACGTTCGCGTTCTCGGGTAGATACTCCTTGCCATAGCGCTCGGCGATGAACGCTCGCGCCTCGGCGAGCGCCTCAGCCGAGAGGCGCGTCGAGTCCGTGCGCATGTACGTGATGAGGCCGACCGCGCCATCGGGCCCGAGCTCGACGCCCTCGTAGAGCCGCTGCGCGATGCGCATGGTGCGGCTCGGGTTGTAGCCGAGCTTCCTCGACGCTTCCTGCTGAAGGCGGGAAGTGATGAACGGCGGCGCGGGAAACCGCCGGCGTTCCTTCCGCTCGACCGATGTGACCGTCCATGTCGCGCCCGCCAGGCCGTCGACGAGGGTCTGGGCCTCTTCGCCGTTGACGATCCGCAGCTGCTTGTTGTCGAGCCGTTCACCGCGAATCTTGAACAGCTTGGCGAGAAACGCCGGCGGGGACTCTCCCTCGAGCCGGGCCTCGAGGGACCAGTATTCCTCGGGCCGGAAAGCCTCGACTTCCTTCTCGCGCTCGCAGATCAGCCGCACGGCGACCGACTGCACTCGACCCGCCGACAGCCCGCGGCGAACCTTCTTCCAGAGCAGCGGAGAGATCTGATAGCCGACCAGGCGGTCGAGCACGCGCCGCGCGGTCTGGGCGTCGAACAGATTGCGATCGATTTCGGTGGGGTGCTCGAGCGCTTCGCGGACCGCCTTGCGGGTGATCTCGTTGAAACGCACCCGGAAGACGTTCTTCTTGCGACCGAGCTTTTGCGCGATGTGCCAGGCGATCGCCTCGCCCTCGCGGTCCGGATCGGGGGCGAGGTAGATGTTATCCTTGTCTTTCGCGGCTTTTTTGAGCTCGTCGATGACCTTCTTCTTGCCGTGAATGATCTGGTACTCGGGCTCGAAATCCTTCTCGACATCCACGCCGAGCTTGGACTTAGGCAGGTCCACGACGTGCCCCACCGAGGCCTTCACCTGATAGTTCCGGCCCAGGTACTTGGTGAGCGTGCGCGCCTTGGAGGGGGATTCGACGATGACCAGATTCTTCGCCATGTTTCGCCGAATGGTAGCGGACGTTGGTCGCCCGGGCTAGCGGGCGCGCCGGGAGTACATCATCCCCGGGTGGCGGACGACATCTCCCGCGAGCTCGAGCTCGAGAAGAACCTCCAGCGCACGCCCCGCCTCAAAGCCGCTGCGCTCGATCAACCCGTCCACGTGCTCCGCGACGTTCTCGAAAACGCCGAGCATCTTTGCGGCGTCCGCGCTGACCGCTGCCTCGCCTGTCGAGGCAGCGGCAGGGGTCTCGCTCTGGCGCCAAGGAAGCGCATCCTCGATCACATCGGCCGCGGTCTCGACGAGGCGCGCTCCCTGGCGAAGCAGACCATGCGTGCCGCGCGTACGCGCGAGGCCCGCCTCGCCGGGAACGGCGAACACCTCGCGCCCTTGCTCGAGAGCCATCCGCGCGGTGATCAGAGAGCCGCTGCGCTCGTTCGCCTCGACCACCACGACGCCGAGCGCCAACCCGGAAACGATGCGATTCCGTCGCGGAAAATTCGGTCCCAGCGGCGGCGTGCCGATCGACAATTCCGACACCAGCGCGCCGCGCGCGGCGATCTCGCCCGCAAGCCCGCGATGGCGCCGCGGATAGACCTGGTCGATGCCGCAACCGAGGACGGCGATCGTGCGGCCGCTCGCGCGAAGCGCGCCGCGGTGGGCCGCCCCGTCGATGCCGATTGCGAGGCCACTCACGACCGTGATGCCGCGCCCGGCGAGCTCGCGCGCCAGCCGCTCCGCTACGGCGAGCCCGTAGGGGCTCGCGGCGCGAGACCCGACGATGGCGATCGCTTCCAGGTCGGCGGCTTCGACCCGTCCCTTCACGTACAGGACAAGCGGCGGGTCCGCGATGAAGCGCAGGGCCCTGGGATAGCGCTCGTCGTCGAGACAGACGAGGTCTGCGCCGAGGTCGCGTACCCGTGAGACCTCGCGGTCTACGTCGGCCCAACCTGCGAAGCGTGTGATCTCCCTGGCGGCGTCTCTCCGCAGGCCCACGTGCTCGAGGGCGGCGGCATCCGCGCCGAGCACCGCCCTGACGGAACCGAGGGCCTCGAAAAGCCGGCGCGCCGTTGCCTCGCTGACGCCGCGCATCGAGCGCAGCGCCAGCCAGCAGCGCAGGTTCGCGTCCGCCGCCAACTGCGAATCCCGTCGACGGGCCGGGGGGTGTTTTCCGAGGCTAGTCCAAGCCCGGCGCCGGCTGCAACGGAAAACGACCGGGGTCCGCAGGCCCGCGGCCTCCCCGGACCGGGGCGGGTTCAACCCTTCAGCTGGCGGTAGAGGTCGCCGTAACGGCGCGCCGAGCGGCGCCACGAAAAGTCTCCCGTCATGCCGTTGCGAATCAGACGGTCCCAAGCCCCTCGGTCGTGATACGCGCCGACGGCGCGCCCGAGGGCGGCGACGAGATCCGTGCCCCACGGGCGGCGAAACTTGAAGCCGTTCGCACCGTCCCGATCGTCCTCGGGATCGCGCACGGTGTCGTCGAGTCCGCCCGTGGCACGCACGACGGGCACGGTCCCGTAACGGAGGCTGTACATCTGGTTCAGCCCGCTCGGCTCGTAACGCGACGGCATCAGGAACATATCCGCCCCGGCCTCGATGCGGTGCGCCAGCGCTTCGTCGAAGCCGATGCGCGCCGCAACCCGATCGGCACGCCGTCTCGCGACCTCGCGCGCCCACTCTTCCAGACCGGGGTCTCCGGACCCGAGCACGACCAGCGCCACGCCGCAGTCGAGCACCTCGTCGACCACGCCGAGCACGATGTCGACGCCCTTCTGTGAAGTGAAGCGCGTCACCATGCCGGCCAGCGGGACATCCGGCGAGACCGCTAGGCCGGTCTCTGCGAGCAGTGCTTGCTTGCAGACTCGCTTGCCGCCGAGCGCTTCGACGCCGTACCGCGCCGGCAGATGGCGGTCGGTGGCCGGATTCCATACCTGCTCGTCGATGCCGTTGAGAATCCCGACGAGCGCAGGACCCCGCGCGCGCAGCAAGCCGTCGAGGCCTTCGCCGAACTCGGGCGTGCGGATCTCTTCCGCATAGCGTGGGCTCACGGTGGTGACGGCGTCGGCATAGGCGATGCCCGCTTTCATGAGATTGATGCCACCGTAGAATTCGACGCCGTTCCAGTGGAACGTCGACCACGGCAGGCCGGTCGCCGGCAGCCGATCCGCGGCGAATCTCCCCTGGTAGGCGAGATTGTGAATGGTGAAGACCGCGGTCGATTCTCGCAGCGCGCGATGATCGGCATACACGGTCTTCAACAACGCGGGCACGAGGCCGCAGTGCCAGTCGTTCGCGTGGATCACGGCCGCCGGCAACCCGAGCGCGGCGACCGTTTCCAGCGCGGCGCGGCACAGGAAGCTGAAGCGTTCGAGATTGTCGCCATAGTTCCCTCCCCACTCCCCGTAGAGGCCGGGACGATCGAAGTACCCGTCGTGCTCGACCAGGTAGAGCGAAGCGGGCGCGAGGACGCCGGGCGCATGGTGAACGCGGAAGCGCCCGCTCCCGGGAAGGGCGATCTCGCCGGCGGTTTCGAGCTTCACCCCGCGCTGCCGCACCGCGCGATAGAGCGGCAGAACCACCGAGACCCGATGGCCGAGCATGGCGAGCGCGCGCGGCAGCGCGCGGCTCACGTCGCCGAGACCGCCGCTGGTCGCGAACGGCGCAAGCTCGGAGGACACGAACACGACGGACGGATGCGGCTCTCGGCGCCCTGAGAGCATGCGTCACGGATCGCGCCCGTCGGGCGCGATCAAAGGGAATGCAGCATCCTGCCGAGCTAGCGTCAAATCAGCCCGCCTGATAGCGCTCGCCGCCAAAGGAGACAACCATGGATCGGCCGCGAACGTTTTGCATGATGGCCGGCTACAATCGCTGGATGAACGAGCGACTCTACGCGCTGTGCGGAGCGCTTCCGGACGCGGAGCGCAAGCGCGATCGCGGGGCGTTCTTCCGTTCCATTCACGGCACCCTGAACCATCTCCTGCTCACCGACCGCTCGTGGCTCGGCCGCTTCACGGGGAAGGAGTTCCCGATCCGCTCGCTCGATCAGCAGCTCTACGAGGACTTCGAGGAGCTGCGGCGCGAGCGCGGCGCCACCGACACGGCGATCGAGGAGTTCTGCGAAGGCTTGAGCGAGCAGCGTCTCGATGCGACGATCGCGTACGGCACCCTCGCCGGCAAGCGCTACAGCCACCCGCTCGAGCCTGCTCTCGTGCATCTGTTCAACCACCAGACGCACCACCGCGGACAAGTCACCACGTTGCTCTCGCAGCTCGGCATCGATCCGGGCGCGACCGACCTGATCGCCTATTACCGTGAGATCAGCAGTTGATCGTCAGTCCACCCGGCCACGTTCGAGCGTGCGCTGGCTGAAAGCCTCGTCGGTGAGCCCGCGGTTGTAGCGAGTCTCGGAAACGTCGAGCAACGTCTTCGTCCCCTTCTTCGCGTTGACCATTTCGATGCGCCGCGCCGTTGGAATGCCGTCGATCGTCTCGAATCCTCGCCACGTCAGGGTCTTCACCAGCGAGCCGTCCTTCTTGTCGTAGAACTCGATCTTGCGAAACGTGGCGTCCTCACGGTCGAGCCACACCAAGAACCGCGCGTAGTCGTACGCCTTGTTCTGTGGCACCAGCTCGATCACCGCGGCGTGAACCCCGTCGATCGTCTCGTCGTCCCGTACCAGCTTCGACGTCGCATCCGTCTCGGTCCAATCGCGAATGTCGTCGAGGAGATGGATGTCGTCGTGGGTGAAGTCCGAGCCTTGAAAGCTCTGCTTGCGGCTCGAGCCGCTGATCTGACGCACGCGCTTCAGCTCGGGAAGGTAGAGCCATTGATCGTCGTCCTTGTCGGGATAGGACCAGGACAGGAGGCCGACTCCCTTCACCTCCGGCGGCGACAGGAAGAACGCGATCGTTCGGCGCGCGCGAGGCCCGTAGCTCTTCGCGTAGATATCGAGGTCGCGCACACGCTCCCCGCCGCGAGAATCGACGAGCGTCATCTTGGTCTTCTGGGCTCTGTCCTTGGGCTCGCGGGCGTCGTTCACGACCTTCGCCCGGTCGAGCATGTCACGGGCGGTCTCGGCGCGAGCGAGCGACGCCGCGAGCAGGGCCACCGCGGCCAGCATCGACAAGACCGTGTAGACCATGCGGCTTCCGCGCCTCGCCGACCGCGCTCGGCAATCCTTCGAGAAGCCGTCGCTCCCGGTGTCTGGCGCTTTCAGAACAGGAACCTCATGCGTAGGTACCCTTGGTCGTTGCGGTTGTACTGACCGACGACGGAGTCTTCGTGACCCGCGATGGCGACGAAGCCGACCCGCACGTCGAAGTGATCACTGATGGAGTAAGTCAGGCGGGGATGGGCCACGCCGTACACGCCCTGCATGCCGTAAATGCCGAGAAGCTCCGCACGCAGCCGATCGTCGAAGAAGCTTCGTCGCAGCGCCGTCGAGAAGCGGGTCTCGGTGTCGCTGATGATCAAGTTCACGTCGTTGTGAAGCACGGCCGTCTGGTTCACCTGCAACAGCACGAACGTGTCGCCGACGAACCCGTCACCGCCCGCTCCCCATTCGATGGCGTCGCGGCGCACGTTTACCGGGTTCAGGATCACGGTCACGGGCTGCTCCCCGCCGCTCAGCAGCGCTCCGGGGTCGATCGGACCGACCTGCTCGCCGGCAACGACGTCCTGGAGGTTCCGGACGTAGCCGCGGCCGGAGACATATGCGGCCTCGACGCGGAGCGTCGCGCCGAAGAGCCGGTACGCACAGTCGCCGCCGACGGTGTGAATGCGGTGAAAGTCGGGGAACACCTCGACTTCGGAGCGGGCTTCGATCCGCTGCGGGGAGAGCGGGTCGAGGCGGACGAACCCCTGCGCGGACGCGTCGAGGGAAGGCGACGGATCGAACCCGTCGAAGTAATAGAGCGCGAAGTCCGCGCCGGCGGCCTGGCCGGACAGCCGCACGGCGGCGGTGCCGTGATCCAGCGTTCGGGATGGCACGGGCGCGTTTACGAAGCTCGTTTGGTTGTCGACGGTGAGCCCCATCACTTCGCTCTGTGGCGGGGCGCGGGCTAGCGGCGGGTACCAGCGCTCGTCCTCGTCCGGGAACAAGTACGGCACGTAGATCGGCAGCCAGACGAACGTCAGGTGGACATCGGACGGCAAGTATCGGGACTGCGACGGCGGGAGGTACACGGTGGAGGCGAGCGCGGGTACGCCGACCTTGCGGTCGTTCTCCTCTTCGAGGAGCGGGTCGTAGAACTTTTGCGGGCTCAATAGATCGTTTGGTGCCTGTTCGCCGGCATGGGGTTCGTCGAGCTTGCCCCACGCGAACTTCTGAAGACCCGCTCGGAACTCCAGCATTGCCGTGTCGATCTGCAGATAGGCCTCGCCAAATTCAAGACTGGGCGAGAGATCCTGCTTGACGTGGCCAAAGTCGTAGACGCCCGCTCCGGAAGGGTTTCGCGGCGTACCTCCCGCCGTTCCCGTCACGTCGCTGACGAAGCTCACGCGCGAGCTCAAATCCACGGCGAGGTGAAGGCGAAGCTTGCCTTGCGGATTCTGGTACGGGCTCGACGAATCGGTGCGCTCCACATCGAGAAATTCGAGCTTGCCGTCCAGATCGGCGCGCGATCCCGCGGGCAGGAACGGTACACTCAACGGCATGGCGAGAGCGCCGGGGGCGGCGAGCACACAGAGGACCACCGCAACACGCGGGAGCGACGCGGGCATGGACCGCGCAGGCGATTATGGCTGATCGTACACGGAGTCAAGGACCGCCGGCGGTGTCCGCGGCGGGTTCACTTGGTATTTGACAAGCCGCCGGCGCGGGTCTAGTCGTCTCGGCTCGAGTAACTCCTTCAGCAAGCGACCCGACTCATGAAGATGGTCTTGCCGGGGCTCCGCGAGCGGCGCCGGATCGACAAGCTCCTCACCCATTTCTTCGTCGACTACAAGCCCGGAAACTTCCGCCGCGCGATGGCGGGCCTCAGCCGCTTCTACCATCTGCCCACGCCGCGCGTGGTGTGGTTCGAGTACCTCGATTGGGGAAAGAGCGGCGGTCGCACCTACGAGGACGGCAAGATCCACCTCGTCCATCCCGAGAACTGGAAGCGCGGGCGCAAGTACAACTCGCAGCGGCGCTGGATCAACACCGTATACCACGAGATGGGACACTTCGTCTTCTGGGCGGATGCGGAGCGCAAGGCCGACACGTTCGCCTATCGCATGGTGCGGGGCGTGAACGGCCACAACGGCCACAGGGGCGTCGCCGCGCGCCGTCGCTAGGAAGCGAGCGACCCGCCGCCGCGGCGCGGGAGGAACTCGCCCCATTGCCGTCGGCAGAGGCCGACCGGTATCCTCCATCGAGCAACGCATGCCGAGCACGAAGAGCGAGCAGGATTCCATCAAGTGGTGGGTCGACCAGCAGCGGCCTGGCCGTGAAGGACGGCGTGAGGGTACGCCGGCGCCGGCGGCGGCGCGGTTCTACCTCGCGGCCAAAGGCTTCGAGCAAGAACGCGCTCGAGCGGGGCTCGTCGATCTCAACGCCAAGCTGCTCGAGGCTGCCGATCCCCCCGAGAACGGCTTCGCGCTGCTCAGCCTGGTCGACGAACGCTGTCCGCAGCCGGTGATCGAGCGAGTGAAGCGCGCCCTGCCGTTGCCCAAGGGCGCCCGTGCCGCCATCGTCGATTCCGGGCGATCCTTGCGGGCGATCATCACGGGGACGCCGGTCGGCGAGCGCATCCTCGAGTTCAACTTCAATCGCGAGGAGCCCACCTTCGACGTGTGGGTACGGGGCGACTGGAAGGAAGAGATCGTCTTCCGCAGTCTCGGAGAAATCTACCGCGCGGCTCGCGTGCTCATCGAGGAATACATGGGCGCCGAAGCACTGGCGAATCCCGAGTTCTGGACCTGATCACCCCTAGACGACCTTGGCCCAGTGCAGCACGGCGAAGCTGGCCAGCGCGGCAGAGAGCCCCCAGAGCGAGTCGCGTCGTAGTGCCGAGCCCAAGCCGTTGGCCTCCGCCGCGCCGTTGGCGACGGCGAGCAACAACGCGATCGGCAACAAGGCGTAGTGAACGAACGGATCGACTTCGGTCGGCGGGAACACGCCGGCAGAGAACCGCACGAAGAGTAGCGCCCACGCCGCCGCCAGGCTCCCGAGGATGTGCAGCACTCGAGTGGCGTTCATCCGGCTCTCTCCTAGCACGTCGTCACACGCGCCCCAACCCGACTACGGCCACTGTGGCGAGGCGGGTTCTCGTGAACCTGCGTCGCATTGACTCGCTCCCCGCCACGCTCTAAGCCGCCTGCATGGATCTGCGACTCTCCGAGCAGCACCAGAAGTTCCGAGACGATCTGCGCGCCTGGCTGGCGGCCAACCTCGAGCGCCCGTGGCGCGAGCATCTCCGCGAGCCGGGCGCAACCGAAGACCGCCTCGTCGAAACACGGCGTGCCTGGCAGCGCAAGCTCCACGCGGCGGGTTATCTAGGCCTAGACTGGCCTCGCGAATGGGGCGGTCGGGGGCTCACCGCCGTCGAGAAGACGATCTTCGAGGAGGAGAGCGCGCGCGCCGATGCGCCGCCGATCGTCAATTTTCTCGGCATCGGGTTGCTCGGTCCGGCGCTGATTCATCATGGATCGGAGGAGCAACGCCGCCGCTACATCCCGCCGATGCTGTCCGGGGACGAGGTGTGGTGCCAGGGGTTCAGCGAACCCGGCGCCGGCAGCGATCTCGCGTCACTGAAGACGGCTGCGCGGCTCGACGGCGACGAGTTCGTCGTCAACGGCCAAAAGGTTTGGACGACGTTCGGTCCGTGGGCAGATTGGATCTTCGTGCTCGCCCGCACCGACACGAAGGATCGCTACGGCGGCATATCGTTCCTGCTCGTCAAGCTCGACACCCCCGGTGTGACAGTGCGGCCGCTGCGTCAGATCACGGGCGAGAGCGAGTTCGGCGAGGTGTTCTTCGAGGAAGCGCGCGTGCCGCGCGGCAACATCGTCGGCAAGATCGGCGAGGGCTGGAAGATCGCCATGACGGTGCTCGCCTACGAGCGAGGCGCCATGGCGCTGGCTTACTCCGCGCGCTACGAGCGGGACCTCTCCGCGCTCGCCTCCGCGTGCCGGGAGATCGGCCGGACCGGCCAGGTCGTGCGTGACAAGCTCGGTCGTCTCGTCGTCGAGAACGAGGTGCTGCGCGCCAACGGCTTGCGCATGCTCGCCGAGCTGGCCGACGGCAAGATCCCGGGGCCCGAGGCGTCGCTCGAGAAACTCTACTGGAGCGAGTTCGACCAGCGCTTCCGCGAGACCGCGCTCGACCTGCTAGGCCCAGGCGGTCAGCTGCTGCGCGCTTCCGAGCTGTCGCGGCCCGAGGTCGACTGGGGACGCGAGTTCCTCTGGTCGCGCGCCGAGACGATCTTCTCGGGATCTTCCGAGGTACAACGCAACATTCTCGCCAAGCGCGCGCTGGCCCTCCCGGAAGGGCCGAGGTGAACTTCGAGCTTTCCGAAGAGCAGCGCCTTCTGCGCGATTCGGTTCGCGAGTTTCTCGCCGCCGAGCTGCCGCTGGAAGCGTCGCGCCGGATCATGGAGCACGAACCCCGCGGGTTCGACGGCGCCGCATGGCTGCGCTTCGCGGAGATGGGCTATCTGGGTGTCCAGCTACCGGAAGCTGCCGGAGGACAGGGGCTCGGCACGATCGACGCGACGATCGTGCTCGAGGAGATCGGCCGAGCCTGCGCTCCCGGTCCTTACCTCGACGTGATGCTCGCGGCGGCGCTGCTTGCGGCAGCGGGCGGCCACGAGCGCGAGCTCCGCGAGATCGCTGCGGGAAAGCGACTCGCGGTCATCGCTCGCGAGGACTCGCCGTGGGCCGGTACTGCGCCGCCGGCCGCGCAGTACCGGAATGGGCGGGTTCAAGGCGCCAAGTACTTCGTGCCGTTCGCCGCGGCCGCCGATGCCCTGCTCGTGCTCACGCCCGAGGGCTTGTTTCGCGTCGATCGTCCATTCGAAGCGTCGCCGATGCCGACGCTCGACGTCTCCCAGCGCTTCGCCCGAGTGTCGTTCGATCACGCCGCCGAGCGGATCGCCGACGCCGCTCTCGTCGCGCGCTTCGATCCGCGGGTCGCCACGGCGGCCGCTGCGGTGCTCCTCGGCCTGATGAGTCGCGCCTTCGAGATCACGCTCGAGTACGTCAAGACGCGCCAGGCGTTCGGCCGCCCCATCGGCTCGTTCCAGGTGCTCCAGCATCGCCTGGCCGACATGCTGCTGCGCGTCGAGTCGACCCGCTCCGCCGTGTATCGCGCCGCCTGGTGCTTGGACCAAGACGATCCCGCGGCGGCGATCGCCGCCGCCAGCGCCAAGGCCTACGCGGGCGACGCCGCGCGCAAGGTCTGCGGCGAGTCGATTCAGATGCACGGCGGCATCGGCTTCACTTGGGAGGTCGATCTGCACTTCTTCTTCAAGCGCGCCAAGACCGTCGAAAGCTTCTACGGCTCGACCGAGGCGCAGCTCGAACGAGTGCTCGCCGCGGCGGGATTCTAGTCGCGTCGAGGCCGACGCATCGGTTCGATGCCGCCGCTACCAACGGCGTAGCGGTCCGACGTCGACGTGGACGAAGCCCGAGCGAGGATAGTAGCCGACGCCGCCGCGGCGAAGCTGGACCGCCGCGCGCCGTAGCGCGGGCACGGAGCGGTCGGGAAGCCGAACGTCGATCGCCTTGCCGACCAAGTGGAAGCTGTGCTCGGCGACGCCATATCCTTCCTCGAACAACGCCGCATTCGTCGAAGGCGACCGGTACGCAGAGAAGACCTCGTAGCGGCGGCGCGAGCCGAGGGTCGCTCGAAGCGAGTGAAGCAGGTCCAGAAGTCGGACGTCCATCTCGATGGTTTCGTCCGTCCGGTGGTCGCGCAGGATCCTGTCGATCGCAACGAGCGCGTCGGGCAGGTAGGCGCCGCGCTCGAAGTAGGTCGCCTCGAGCCGCTCGCCCGTGTGGATGTTGTCGAATGCCAGCGTCCGCGGCGAACGGACGGTTCGAGCGAACGCCGGAGAAGCCCCGAGGGACGCCACCACGCCGAATCCGAGACGCAAGACCGCTCTTCGATCCATCCCCATCCCATCCACCCCCACCCCGAGCATTCTAGAGAATCGCGAGCCGCAGCGAAAACCGCGAGAACACCCCTCGGCTCAGCATCGTTTGCTCGCTACCGTCGTCCAAACGCGGAGACGATCTCGGCGGCCAGCTTACGGGCCGCGGTTTCGTAGGCGGTCTCGAGCGTCACCTCCCCGGGCGTCGCGATCGGCGCGGCAGGTCGATCGAGCTGCCAGACCACCTTGCCGCTTGCCGGGTCGACGAGGCTCGCCGACGCACCGACGATCACGAAAGCCGGATGAGTGGGTGCGTCGGGCTCCCAGCGGCGGATCTCCAGGTAGAGCGCGAGCGCCTCGAGCTTGGCGCGCGCGGCGATCTCGCCCGCGGCCTGCGGGCTCTGCGGCACCTGGCCGTCGATCGCCTGTGCCAGCGTAGCTGCCGGAATCACGGAAACGCCTCGCTCGGCCAGCTGGAAGCGGGTCTCGCCCGCGAGGACGTCGCCGACGGTCACTCGCCCGGCGTGGAACACGTAGCGGTCGAGGAAGCGATGCACCCGCGACGAGCAGCGGATCTCCGCTGCGGTTGTTCGGCGGCAAGACGGCGATCGCTTGTCCCGGGCGTAAGCTCGGTGGGGCCGGCGGACTCGCACAGGCGGCCGCGAGCCACGTCAAAAGCAGAAGGGACGGCAAGCGGCGGCTCATGGCGTGGTCGTTTCCTTCGCGCGGTCTTGGAGCCGCGCCTCCATCTCTTGAACTTGGCGCCGCAGCCGATCCTGCTCGGATTTGAGCTCGGCGAGACTGCGACGCGCATCTGCGAGCGCCGCGACCGAAGCTTCGGCATGGTCGGCGGCGACGACTTCGGGAACGAGCCGGGTCACGTCGCCCTCGAAGCGCTCGGCAGCGGCACGGTCGCCGCGCCGTGCGGCGAGCGCGAAGCGGTAGAGCGCCGCGCCTGCCCGTCGAGCGTCAGCGACGGCTTCGCTTGCCGGCAGCGTCCGGTCGCCGCTTGCAATGGACCGCGCCGCCAACTCTTCGGCAAAGCCGTCCAGCGCCTCGCCAGTGAACCAATCCTTATCGCCCTGGGCGCTCATGCGCGTCAGGCGAGGCGCGAGAAACTCGATCAACGGCCGATCGTCGGTGTTGAGCGGTCCGTGGCCGATGACGTCCGGCGCCAGCGACAGGTTCCCGAGATAGAGCATGGCGAGCGAGCGCGGCGACGACAGCAAGGAGTCTCTCGCCCAATCGGGGAGCGCGGCGATACGCTCGCCCGCGCGCTCCAGGTCCAGCGGGACGATCTCGAGAGATCCGACGAGGCCGACGACGGGACGATCCGGGTAGAAATCGTTCCGCCACAGGCTCACTTGAGGAAATACCGATAGAAACGTACGTGCGATCACCTCGAACTCTTCACGCGTCAACTGGTAGAGCGGAAGCCATTGACAGAAGAGGCCACCGGGCGCGAGGCGCGCGGCCGCCGCCTCGTACATCTCCCGCGAGTAAAGGGCCCCCGCGTTCGCGTGCCAGGGAATGAAGAGATCGGAAACGATGACGTCGAAGCTCGACGCGGAGGCCGCCAGGTAGTGCCGGCCGTCGTCGACGACGAGGCGCACGCCGTCGCGCTCGAGAAGCTGCGCGTTCCAGGGGGCGAAGTACTTCCCGGCCATCGACGCCACCTCGGGCACGAGCTCGATCACGCTCGTCTCGTGAGCTCCGAGCGCGAGCGCCGCACTCGCGCTGATCCCCGTTGCCATGCCGATGAACGCCACACGGCGCGGCGCGGGGTGAAGAAGCAGCGGCACGAGCCCCTGCCGCCGCTCGCTTCGCTCGGCGGCGCTGCCGCCGAGCAGGTAGTAGTTGTCGATTCGAAGCTGGAGATCATCGCCGGTGTCGACGACCGTGACGATTCCGGAGGCGCCTTCGGCACTGGCGCGCAGCGTCTCACCCGATCCGAGATGGGTGATCGGCGCACGCAGCGGGTCGAGAGCAACGATCGCCAGCAGCGCGGCGTAGCCGAAGAGACGCTGCAACGGTCGCGGACCGGCGACCGCGTTCGCCAACCACAGGTACGCGACGGCGACGAGCAGGAACGTCGGTCGGATACCCACGATCGGGATGGCGACGAACGCGGTGACGAGAGCGCCGAGCACCGCGCCCACTAGGTTTGCGGCCGTGAGCTCGCCGATCGGCCGCGCCACACTCGCGCGATCGCCGGCCGCCGCCCAGAGCGCCGGCAACACCGCGCCGGAAGCGATCGCCGTCGGGCCGGCGGTGGCGGCAGCGAGGCCGATGATGCGTGTAACGTATTCGGGAAGACCTGTCTCCATTCCGAAATAGCGCAGGCCCTCCGTCCACCACACGAAGCTCCACACTCCCAGAGCCACTGTCAGCCCTGCCAGCACGAGACTCGTGGCGGCGAGCCCGGCGGGAGCCAGACGACGGAGCGCCGCCGAGCCGAGCGCCGCGCCGGCGGCGATGGCCAGCAGGAACACCAGGCTCACCGCCGCAAAGGAATAGACGGAGTTGTGAAGCACCTGCGCGAAAAGCTTGACCCATAGGACCTCGAGACCGATTGCCAGGAAGCCCGCCCCGGCCGCGACGGCGCGGAGTCGAATCAGCGAACCAGCCGGCGGCGCAGGCACCGGCGTCGCGCGTACTCCCTCGTCGCCGATCCAGAGGGCAAGCACCCCGGCGAACGCGCTCGTCGCCGCCGCCAGGACGTAGCTCGCGCGCACGCCGATCCACGCCGGAAGCCCGAAGCCCATCCCGGCGATGCCAACGACGCCGCCGAGTGTGTTCAGCGAGTAGAGGAGGCCACCGCGAGAACCCGCGGTCTCGGGTGTCGCCAACGCGTGACCGAGCGTCGGCAGCGTGGCGCCGAGGAAAAACGTCGCCGGGACGATCGCGAGCGAGACCAAACCGACCTGGGCGGTCACGCCTCCCGCGCTGAGAAGGCGCTCGGCGGAGTTCGAGGTAGCGGTGGAGAAGACCGCATAGGACCACAGGGCCGCCGCCGCGGCCGATAGCTCGAGGACGCCGTATCGGCGGATCGGTCGTGCAGGGGCTTCGCGGGCGAAGAGACTGCCGAGGGCAAGCCCCGCGAAGTAGCTCGCGAGCACTGACGCCGCCGTTGCCGCCGTCGCCCCGATGACGAGCGACGCCGAGCGCATCCACAAGAGCTCCAGCCCGAGCGCCGCGGCCCCGGAGAGCGTGAAGCAGAGCCAGAGAAGCGGCTTCACGATTTCACGAGCCAGTTTGCGGCGCCGACGACAGCGAGCACGAGGCTCGCGACCGCCACCTCCGCGGGGCCGAGGGGCAGATCGAAGCGATAAGCGCAGTAGAAGCCGGCGAACGCCGTGACGGCGCCGATCGCCGCCGACGCGAGCGAGAACGCGAGCATGTGGCGGGTAACGAGCCGGGCTGTAAGCGGGGGGATCACGAGGAAGCCAAACGTGACGATCGGACCCGCGGTCATCACGCCAAAGGAAATCGTGACCCCGCTCACGAAATAGAGAAGCGTGTCCCAGAGACCCGCGTGCTTGCCGAAGACGATCGCGAGATCGCGGTCGAACGAGACGAGCAGAAATTCCTTGCGGAACGCGAAGAGCACCACCACGACGGCCCCGAAGACGAGCGTGAGGACGGTCAGCCCCGTCCCGGTCGTGGCCAGCAAGTCGCCCTTCAGGAGGTTCACCATTTGCGCCTCGCCGTGCGGATCGGCCGCGAGAAAGAGGATCGTCAGCGCGCCGGCGATGCCATAGGTCGCGCCGATGCGTGCCTCGACGGTGTCACGCCCGCGGCGCTCGAACGCCGCGAGGACGAGAAGCCCGGCGAGCGTGAAGCCCGACGAGCCGAGCATGGCGAGCACACGCTCGCCGATCTCCAAATGCTGGTGAGCGCCGACGAACAGACGATAGACGAGGAAGGAGAACGCGATGCCCGCCGCCGAAAGCTGCGGCAGCGCGACGCCGAGGAAGATCATACGCCGCAGCACGAAGTAGACCCCGACGAGCGGGCAGACCGCGCCGACGAGGACGCTCCCCACCAGAGCGTCGCGGAGCAGAAAAGCGGGGCTCAGCATCTCCAGGAGGAGGTTCATCCACCCGCTCCGATCGCTCCGAGGACCTCGGCCACCCGTTCGGGAGCCAGCATCTCCTCGGCGGCCCCGCGCGTCGCTTTCCCCGCCTGCACCCAGACGACGACGCCGGCGAGCCCATGCAACATGCGCAGCTGGTGCGTGACGAGGAGCACCGTGAGCCCACGCTCCCGGTTGAGCCGCGCGACGACGTCCATGATCGCAGAGGCCGCCCCCGGGTCCACGCCGGCGGTCGGCTCGTCGAGGACGAGAAGAAGCGGCGCGGCGGCCAGCGCACGGGCAATCAACACGCGCTGCTTTTGGCCGCCCGAGAGCGCGGAGAACCGCTGCTCCGCGACCGCCTGCATGCCGACGCGCTCGAGGCACTCGAATGCGAGCCGCCGCTCGCTACGGCCGACCGGCCGCAGCGGAGGAATTCGCGCATACGTCCCCATGAGGACGACCTCGTGAGCCGTCAGCGGGAAAATCGGATCGAGGGCTTCGCGCTGGGGTACGTAGCCGAGTAGGGTTCGAGCCGCGGTCGAATCCGTATTCGAGACTTCCGTGCAGTACCGGCAGCAAACCGACGATACCGCGGAGGAGCGTCGTCTTGCCGGCACCGTTCGGCCCGAGCAAAGCGACGAACTCACCGCTCTCGACCTCGAGATCGACGTGATCCAAGACCGGCTCGCCGCCGTAGCCGAAGCCTGCGTCCCGCAAAGTGACAAGTGGTTCGCTCGAGACCCGTTTGCGGGCGGGAACCATCGAGGGCTGCGGATCGTTCGTAACTTGAGTCATCGCTCTCCGAGTGGTTTCCGCCTCCACCGACGCAGCTACCGTACCGGGACGAGCGCGGCACGCAAGCTCGCCCAGTATCGTCGATCATCGGTGCGTCGGTCCCTGAGTCACCTGTACGAGCGCGTCCGGACGGATCCATTTGGCGAAGGCGTTGCGCACTTGTTCGGCAGTAAGCCCCACATAGCGACGCGCGGCCTGCGTTGGTTCGTCCAGTGGGAGCTCGTCGGTAGCCCGCGAAAGGAGGCCTCTGGCAATCTCCTCGGCGCTCGATTCCGCAAGCGGAATCTCGCGAAGCAGGAGCGCCCGGGCTTGGTCGAGCTCGGGGGAATCCACCGGGGCGACTCGCATGCGCTCGAGATCGCGCACGGCGATGGCGCGCGCACGAGAGACATTGGCGGGGTCACAGCCGAAGCTCAATCCATAGAACGCGCGGGTCTTCCGCACGTCGAATGTCGAGGAGACGTAGTAGACGAGGCCGGTCTGCTCGCGGAGGTCTCGGTAGAGACGTGTCGCGTAGAACGCGCCACCGAGGACATGGTTGCCGAGCTCGAGCGCATAGTAGTCGGGATCCGAGCGGACGAGACCGAGCGTCGCGGCAAGCGTCGCCTTGCTCTGCACTCGGCTCGTGTCGGGAACGGCGATGGAAGATGCCTCGTTCGGAGACACCCGAGGGAGATCTACGTCTGGCTTCGGTCCTTCGTTCCTCCATCCCTCGAAATGCTTCGCGAATATATCCCGGGCACCTTCGGGAGTGATGTCCCCGATGACGACGATTTTCGTCAGGTCCGGACGGAAGGCACGCCGATGATAGTCGCGGACGTCTGCGAGGGTCAGCGACTCGACGGTAGCGGGAGTGGCTTCGCGTAGCGCGGGATCGCCGCGCGGAAGCAGGGCCGTCCGTACTGCCCGGGTGTTGAGGTAATCAGGACTCTCGAGCCGTCCCGCCA
>CAVQEA010000010.1:0-69983 GCA_963711395.1 uncultured delta proteobacterium
TACGTCACGGAGAACATGATCGGCCACAAGCTCGGCGAATTCTCGCCGACGCGGACGTTTCACGGGCACTCCGGTGACCGTAAGGCGGAAGTGAGGTCGACCCGGGCGGCGCTCGCGCCGGCGGCAGCGCCTGCGCCTGCCGCCGCGGACCCGCGCCGAAAGCGTAGATCCATGGAATCTCCATCGACGAAGAGCGCTCGGGCCGACAAAGCGAAGCGGCGGACCAAGAAACGCGTACGTGCCGAGCAGCGCCGGTTCTACGTCCGAAGACGATGTCCTTGGGCCACTACGTGCGGATTTCGCCGCAAAAGGTTCGACTCGTCTGCGACCGGATTCGCGGAAACCGGTCGATGAGGCGCTTGCAACGCTCGATTTCACCCCTCGCAAGGGGGCGAAGCTGGTCGCCAGGGTGCTGCGGTCGGGGATCGCCAACGCGGAAAACAACCAGAACCTCGACGTCGATTCGCTGTTCGTGAAGCGCATCGAGGTCGGCCCTGGGCCGACGCTGAAGCGTTTCCTGCCGCGGGCGCAGGGACGCGCCACGCCTTTGCTCAAGCGCACCAGCCACATCACGATCGTGCTCGACCGAAAGGCGCGGAGTAGGACGATGGGACAGAAGACGCATCCGAAGGGCTTCCGGCTCGGCGTGATCGAGAACTGGGATTCCCGTGGTTTGCGAAGCGTGACTACGCACAGCTGCTCCACGAGGACATCCGCCTGCGTAGCTTCATCAAAAAGCGTCTCTACCACGCGGGAATTTCGAAGGTAGAGATCGAGCGCGCGGCCAACAAGGCGAAGATCAACATCTATACCGCACGGCCGGGCATCGTGATCGGCAAGAAGGGCGCCGAGATCGAGAAGCTCAAGCAAGAGTTGACCGGCATGACGGGCAAGGAGCCGCTACATCAACATCCACGAGGTGCGACGCCGGACCTCGACGCCCAGCTGGTCACCGAGAGCGTCGCGTTGCAGCTCGAGCGGCGGGTCGCGTTCCGTCGAGCGATGAAGGAAAGCGTCGCCCGAGCCATGCGCATGGGCGCTCAGGGCATTCGGATCCAAAGCAGTGGGCGGCTCGGCGGCGCCGAGATCGCGCGGCGCGAGTGGTACCGCGAAGGGCGCGTACCGCTACACACGCTGCGCGCGGACGTCAACTATGGGACCGCGGAGGCGAAGACGACGTACGGGCTGATCGGCGTCAAGGTGTGGATCTTCCGCGGCGAGGCTTCACCCGAGAGGAAGAAGAGCAGAAGGCCGCGCTCGGCGGTTGAGATGAGCGATGCTGCAACCGGCGAAAGTCAAATGGCGCAAGATGCAAAAGGGCCGCCGCCCCGGACTGGCGTGGAGGGGCTCGAGCCTCGCCTTCGGCGACTACGGCTTACAGTCAGTCGATCGCGGTTGGCTCACGGCGCGAGAGATCGAAGCGGCGCGCGTGGCGCTCACGCGCCACATCAAACGCGGCGGTCGGGTGTGGGTCCGGTGTTTCCCGACAAGCCCCTCACCAAGAAGCCGGCCGAGACCCGGATGGGCAAGGGCAAGGGAGCGCCGGAAGTGTGGGTAGCGGTGATCAAGCCGGGACGCATAATTTTCGAGATGGAAGGCGTCACCCCGGAAGTGGCTCGCCAAGCGTTGCAGCTGGCCGGCAGCAAGCTCTCGCTCTCGACGCAGGTACGAACCCGGAGGGTCGCGCGGCATGCAGGCTAGGGAGCTGACCGACCTCAGTGTCGACGAGCTTCTCGTGAAGGAACATGAGCTGCGCGAGGAATTGCTGCGCCTGCGGTTGCGCAGGGGGACCAGCCAGAACGAGAACCCGATGAAGTTCCGTCACGCACGGAAGGACTTGGCGCGCGTGCTGACCGTACTGCGTGCGCGTCAGAGCAAGCCGCAAGTCGAGAAGGAGGCGGGCCGATGAGCGCGGAGCGCGGCATCCGCAAGCTGCGGGAAGGGGTGGTCGTCAGCGACAAGATGCAGAAGACCGTCGTCGTCGCCATCGAACGCCAAGTGCAGCATGCGAAGTACAAGAAGTTCGTGCGCGCGCGGAAGACCTACAAGGTCCACGACGAGACGAACGAGTGCAAGGTGGGCGACCGCGTACGGATCGAGGAGACACGCCCCTTGAGCCGCGACAAGCGCTGGCGCTCTGAAGACGGTGCTGGAGCGAGCCAAGGTATGATCCAGGCCCAGACCATCCTCGACGTCGCCGACAACTCCGGCGCGCGCAAGGTGATGTGCATCAAGGTGCTCGGCGGGTCGAAGCGGCGCTATGCTTCGATCGGAGACGTCGTCGTCGTTTCGGTCAAAGAAGCGATTCCGAACGCCAAGGTGAAGAAGGGCGACGTCGCCAAAGCGGTGATCGTGCGTACCGCCAAGGAGATCGGCCGCGCCGACGGCTCGTACATCCGTTTCGACACGAACTCCGGCGTGCTCATCGACAATCAGGGCGAGCCGATCGGGACCCGCATCTTCGGACCGGTCGCTCGCGAGCTGCGCGCCAAGCGCTTCATGAAGATCATCTCGCTCGCTCCCGAGGTGCTGTGATCATGACGGCGAAGCGCAAGATCAAAAAGGGCGACACGGTGTTCGTGGTGGCGGGACGCGAACGAGGCAAGAGCGGAAAGGTGACTCGCGTCGCACCGGACCACGCGCACGTCTTCGTCGAGCGACTGAACATGGTCAAGCGCCATCAGAAGCCACGCGGGCCCCAGGGAGGAGGCGGCGGGATCGTCGAGAAAGAGGCGCCGATGCCGATCTCGAACGTCATGTACCTGTGTGCAAGTGCAACGAGCCGGTGCGCGTCGGTCGAAAGCAGCTCGACGACGGACGGCGCGTGCGTGTGTGCCGCGGGTGCGGCGAACAGATTGACAGCTGACGGAAGAAGGCAACGACATGCCGGCGCGACTGAGACAGCTCTACCATTCGGAAATCATTCCGGCGCTCCGCAGGGAGCGCGGATACCAGAACGTCTACGAGGTGCCGCGGCTCGAAAAGATCGTCCTCAACATGGGGCTCGGCGAGGCAATTCAGAACGCGAAAATCCTCGATTCGGCGGCGGCGGAGCTCGCAGCGATCACCGGACAGCGGCCGGTGATCACGAAGGCGAAGAAGGCGATCGCGAACTTCAAGCTCCGCGAAGGGCTGCCGATCGGTTGCATGGTGACGCTGCGCGGCGATCGCATGTACGAGTTTCTCGATCGTCTGGTGAACATCGCGTTGCCGCGCGTGCGCGACTTCAAGGGCGTCTCGGAAAAGGCCTTCGACGGACGCGGGCAACTATTCGCTCGGCATCCGCGAGCAGATCATCTTCCCGGAGGTGGACATCGACAAGATCGACAAGGTGAAGGGACTGACGGTCAACATTTGTACGACCGCGAAGAGCGACGACGAAGGGCGAGCGTTGCTCAAGGCTCTCGGCGTGCCGTTTCGCGCGGCGTAGGCTCAACGAGGAGGAACGGTGGCTCGAACGTCGCATTTGATGAAGGCGATCCGGAAACCGAAGTTCCGGGTGCGCCGGCACAATCGATGCCCACTATGCGGACGGCCGCGGGGATTCTTCCGCCGCTTCCAAATGTGCCGCATCTGTTTGCGGCATCTCGCGCTCAAGGGACAGATCCCAGGCCTCGTCAAGGCCTCGTGGTAGGAACGAGCTCGTCATGATGACCGATCCGATCGCCGACCTTCTCACTCGCATTCGTAACGCCAACCGCGCACGCAAGGACTCGACCGACGTGCCGTGGTCGCAACTCAAGGAAGCGATCGCTCGCGTGCTCGTCGCAGAGGGCATTCTTCGCGACGTGATGGTCAGCGACAGCGACGGCCGGAAGGTCATGCGGGTGTCACGTTCGGTACGATCGCTTCCGCCGCCCGGTGCTCTCCGGCATCCGACGGGTGAGTCGTCCGAGCCTACGCGTGTACGTCGCCGGGCGAAACATTCCGATGATCCGTAAAGGGCTCGGACTCTCGGTTCTATCGACGCCGAGGGGCGTGATCGTCGACCGTGTGGCGCGCAAGGAGAACGTCGGCGGCGAAGTGCTCTGCTCGGTGTGGTAGCGGAGCACGGGAGAAGCAGGAAAGCATCGATGTCGCGAATCGGCAAACTTCCGATGGTCATTCCCGAAGGAATCAAGGTGAAGGTCGACGGCGACTCGCTCCAGGTCGAAGGACCGAAGGGCAAGCTCGATATGAGCATCGAGCCGGCGGTAACGTCGAGATCGGTGACGGAAAGGTGGTCGTTCGCCGCAAGGATGATACGCGTCGCTCGGGGAGTACACGGGCTCACGCGGAAGCTTCTCGCCAACATGATCCACGGAGTGAATCAAGGCTTTTCGCAGATGTTCGAGATCAACGGCGTCGGCTACCGGGCGGAGGTTAAAGGGGACCTCATCCAACTCCTGCTCGGCTTCTCTCACCCGATCGTGTTCCAGTTGCCACCCGGAGTCAGCGCGAAGGTCGACAAGCAGACGGTGATCACGCTCGAAGGTGCCGACCGACAGGTTCTCGGTGAGACGGCGGCGATGCTCCGCGAGCTTCGGCCGCCCGAGCCGTACAAGGGAAAAGGCGTCAAGTACGCCGAAGAGACGATCCGTCGCAAGGCGGGCAAGGCGGCGGGCACGACAGGTGCCGGCGCGGCTGATTTTCTGGGAGACGTCGATGTTCGACAACGTGAAGACGATCAATCGCAAGCGTCGCCAGCAACGGGTGCGCGACCGCGTGCGCGGCACGGATGCAAGGCCTCGGCTGTGTGTTTTTCGCAGCGCCAAGCACATCTACGCGCAGGTGATCTCGGACGAGGCCGGGGCGACCCTCGTGTCCGCCTCGACGATGTCCGCGGACTTCTGCGGGGCGGCGGCAAGAAGCTCGACGCCGCCAAGAAGGTCGGCGAGCTCGTCGCGAAGCGGTGTCTCGAAAAATCGATCTCGCAGGTGATGTTCGATCGCAACGGTTTTCTCTATCACGGTCGGATCAAGGCGCTCGCCGATGCCGCCCGCGAGGCCGGCCTCAAGTTCTGAGCAGCAACGGAGACTCATCCTCATGGCGCTCGCACCGATCGAACGAATCGATCCCCAGGGCCTCGAGTTCAAGGAGAAGGTCGTCACGATCAATCGCGTGGCGAAGGTGGTCAAGGGCGGCCGACGGTTCAGCTTCAGCGCGTTGGTGGTCGTCGGCGACGGAAACGGGCACGTCGGTTTCGGCATGGGGAAGGCGAACGAGGTGCCGGAGGCGATCCGCAAGGGCATCGAGCGCGCGAAGCGGAGCCTGGTCTCGGTACCGATGGTCGGCGGCACGATCCCATTTGAAGTGACCGGCATATTCGGCGCGGGGCGAGTGCTCTTGAAGCCCGCCTCCGACGGCACGGGTATCATCGCCGGCGGCGGCGTACGCGCCGTCGTCGAGCTCGCGGGCGTTCGCAACGTGCTGACCAAGTGTCTTGGCTCCAACAATCCGCACAACATGATCAAGGCGACGCTCGCCGGCATTCGCAGTCTCCGTCTGCCCGAAGAGATCGCGGGATCGGCGGGGCAAGTCGCTCGAGGAGCTACGCGGCTGAGGGAACCAAGATGGCGGCGAAGGGCAAAGGATTCACAGATTCGGGTTCGTCTGCGAGGAAGCGAGATCGGCAGCACCGAGCGGCAGCGGCAGACGATCCGCGGTCTCGGCCTGCGGCGCATCGGCGATGAACGCCTGCTGCCGAAGACGGCCGCGGTCGTCGGCATGATCCGAAGGTCGCGCATCTCGTCGAGGTGGAGGACGCAAACGGTGCCGGTTGATCTGAGAAGCTCGAAGCCCGCCAAGGCGCGATCAAGGAACGCAAGCGGCTCGGCCGCGGCATCGGATCGGGTCTCGGTAAGACGTCGGGGCGAGGACAGAAGGGCGCCGGGTCGCGAACGGGCGCCAAGGTCACGCCGGGCTTCGAGGGCGGGCAGATGCCGCTCGCTCGCCGTCTTCCGAAGCGAGGTTTCCGCAATCCGCGGCAGGTCCTTACCAGGTCGTGTCGCTCGATCGGCTGGAGCGATTACCGCGGCGGGGACGGTGATGATGAGGAGACCCTGCGTCGCGAGCGGATCGTCAAGGGCCGAGGCCCGGTCAAGATCTTGTCCGACGGCGACATTGCCAGGGCGTTGACGATCAAGGTCGCCGCAGTGAGCGCCAAGGCGCGCGAGAAGATTGTCGCCGCGGGTGGTACGGTCGAGGCGACGCGACCTCGTAGACGGCGTGATCGACGGATTTCAAAATGCGACTCGTGTTCCCGAGTTGCGCCGGCGCATACTGTTCACGCTGGCAATGCTCGCCGTCTATCGCATCGGCGTGGCGATCCCGACTCCCGGAATCGACGGTCAGGCGCTGGCGGCCTTCTTCGAGCAGGCACGCAACACGATGCTCGGTCTCGTCAACATGTTCTCCGGCGGCGCGCTCGAGCGCTTCTCGATCTTCGCGCTCGGCATCATGCCGTACATCTCGTCGTCGATCATCCTCCAGCTCCTCACCGTGGTCTTCCCGTATCTCGAGAAGCTCTCGAAGGAGGGGGAGCTTGGTCGACGCAAGATCACGCAGTACACGCGCTACGGAACGATCGTGCTGTCGGTGATCCAGGGTACGTTCATCAGCATGGGGCTCGAACGGATCCAGGCGCCCGGCGGCGGATCGGTCGTCTTTCACCCCGGCTGGAGCTTTTCGCGCCATGACGGTGATCACCCTGACGTCCGGAACGGCCTTCATCATGTGGCTCGGCGAGCAGATCACCGAGCGCGGCATCGGCAACGGTATCTCGCTGATCATCTTCGCCGGCATCGTCGCCAACTTCCCCTCCGCGGCGATCACGACCTATCAGTTCTTCAAGGAAGGGGAGATGTCGCTCTTCCTGGTGCTCTTCCTGGTCGCATTCATGATCGCGGTCATCGGCTTCATCATCTTCATGGAGCGCGCCGCTCGGCGGATCCCGGTGCAGTACGCCAAACGAGTCGTCGGCAGAAAGATGTACGGCGGCCAGAGCTCCCACCTGCCGTTGAAGATCAACCCGACAGGGGTCATCCCGCCGATTTTCGCGTCCTCGATTTTGATCTTCCCGGCGACCATCGCGCAGTTCATCGAGCACCCATACGCGCGCATGGTTTCCGATCTGCTGGTGCCGGGGACGTTCCTCTACGACGTCGTATACATCGGGCTGATCATCTTCTTCTGCTACTTCTACACGGCGGTGACGTTCAACCCGACCGACGTCGCCGACAACATGAAGAAGTATGGCGGCTACGTACCGGGTATTCGGCCGGGTCAACGGACCGCCGAATACATCGATCGCATCCTCACGCGCCTGACCCTGAGTGGGGCGATCTACATCTCGTTGGTTTGCATTCTGCCGACGCTGCTCATTCGGCAGGTGAATGTTCCCTTCTACTTCGGGGGTACCGCGTTGCTGATCGTCGTCGGCGTCGCGCTCGACACCGTCGCACAGATGGAGACGCACCTGCTGACGCGCAACTACGAGGGCTTCATGAAACGAGGCCGGATTCGCGGACGAAAGGGGTAGGGAAGGCGTGCGAATCGTTCTTCTGGGACCTCCCGGGGCTGGCAAAGGGACTCAGGCGAAGCTGTTGCAAGATCATTTCAAGATTCCACAGATCTCGACGGGGGACATGCTGCGACGAGCGGTCCAAAGCGGCGCCGCGCTCGGCAAGCAGGCGAGGAAGTTCATGGACCGCGGAGAATTGGTGCCGGACTCGGTCGTTCTCGACCTCGTCGACGAGCGGTTGCTGGCCGACGATTGCCGCGAGGGCTTCCTGCTCGACGGCTTCCCGCGCACCCTGGCGCAAGCGGAGGCCTTCGAGAAGACGATCGCGCAGCGAAACTTGCACCTCGACGGGGCGGTGAGCCTGCGCGTGCCGAGCGAGGCGCTGATCGCTCGCCTTTCGGGACGGCGCACCTGCAAGCAATGTGGGGCGATGTACCACGTGCGATTCAATCCGCCGAAGACCGCGCTTGTCTGCGATCGGTGTGGCGGCGAGCTCTACCAGCGGGACGACGACCGAGAAGCCACGATCGAAGCGCGCATGGAGGTCTACGAGCGGCAATCGGCGCCGGTCTACGATCACTTCCGAGGCAAAGGGCTGTTGCGCGAAATCGACGGTGCCGGGACCGCGGAGCAAGTATTTCGCAAGATCCTTCAGGGGCTGCGCGACACGAAGTGATGGAGCTCGAGCTCAAATCCAAGGACGACGTCGCGTGCATGCGACGCGCAGGGGCAATCGTCGCCGAAGTTCTACAGCGACTCCGGGAAGAGGTCCGACCCGGCGTCACCACTCTCGAGCTCGATCGCATCGCCGAGGAGATCACGCGCAAGCGTGGCGCCCTTCCCGCGTTCAAGGGCTATCGTGTCGGCGACCGCGTGTTTCCCGCGTCCCTCTGTGTATCGATCAACGAAGAGGTCGTGCACGGGATTCCATCGTCGCGGGCGCTACGCGAGGGAGACATCGTTGGCCTGGATTTTGGGGTCGTCGTCGACGGCTACTACGGCGACGCGGCGGTGACCGTTCCGGTCGGCGCCATCACGGAGCAAGCGCAGCATCTGGTCGACGCGACCCGCGAGTCGCTCTGGCAGGGAATCCGTACCATTCAGGCGGGGAGTCGGCTCGGCGACCTTTCTCACGCGATTCAGAGCTATGCGGAAGGTGCGGGGCTGTCCGTAGTCCGCGAGTTCGTAGGTCACGGCATCGGTCGTCGACTTCACGAAGAACCTCAGGTGCCGAATTTCGGCGAGCCAGGTCGAGGCCGGCTCCTTCGTGAGGGGATGGTGCTCGCCATCGAACCGATGCTGAATCTCGGAGACCCCGGAGTGCTCGTCAAGGACGACGGCTGGACGGCGGTCACGCGCGACGGCAGCCTCTCGGCGCACTTCGAACACTCCGTGGCGATCACCGCCGACGGACCCATGGTACTGACTCAGCTGTAGCGCTAAACTGGGAAGGATATGCCCAAGGGTGAAGCCATCGAAGTCACGGGCACGGTGCTCGAATCGCTACCGAACGCCATGTTCCGCGTAGAGCTCGACAACCACCACAAAGTGCTCGCGCACATCTCCGGCAAGATGCGCATGCACTACATCAAGATCCTGCCCGGCGACAAGGTGACGGTCGAGCTCTCCCCCTACGATCTCTCGCGCGGGCGCATTACGTACCGCCAAAAGTGAGACGAGCATGAAGGTTCGAGCGTCGGTGAAGAAGATCTGCAAGGACTGCAAGGTGATCCGCCGCCAAGGTGTCGTGCGGATTCAGTGCAAGAATCCCCGTCACAAACAGCGGCAAGGCTGAGCGGAGAAGCGAAGAATGGCACGAATCGCAGGAGTCGATCTTCCTCGCAACAAGCGCATGGAGATCGCATTGACCTACATCTACGGCGTAGGCCGGAGTTCGTCCCGAAAGATTCTCGCCGAGGCGAACATCGACAGGAACAAGAAGACCGACACCGTGACGGACGATGAAATCGCCCGTATCCGCTCGATTCTCGACCAGAGCTACAAGGTAGAGGGTGACTTGCGGCGCGAGATTGCGCTCAACGTCAAGCGCCTGATGGACCTTGGCACCTACCGTGGGTTGCGCCATCGACGAAATCTTCCGGTGCGCGGTCAGCGCACCCACACGAATGCTCGAACCCGCAAGGGCCCGCGCAAAACGGTGGCCGGGAAGAAGCCGCCACCTCAGGCGAAGTAGGAGCAGGGATGGCAAAGGAAGAACCAGCGAAACCGGACGCGAAGCCCGAGGTTCAGCCCGCGACGGCGCCCGCCGCGGCGGGCGCGGCCGTGTCTCCCGAAAAAACGCCGCGCAAGCGCAAGGTCAAGAAGGCCGTGTCGGAGGGAGTCGTTCACATCCATTCGACGTTCAACAATACGATCGTCACGATCACGGATTCGCAAGGCGCCACGCTTTCTTGGGCGAGCGCAGGCACGGTCGGGATTCAAGGGGTCGCGCAAGGGGACGCCGTTCGCCGCGCAGCTCGCTGCAGAGAACGCGGCGCGCAAAGCGCAGGAATACGGCATGCGTTCGGTGCAAGTATACGTGAAGGGACCGGGAGCCGGGCGCGAGTCCGCGCTGCGGAGCCTGCAGGCCGTCGGCTTCCAGATTCATGTGATCCGCGACGTGACGCCGATTCCTCACAACGGCTGCCGCCCACCGAAGCGCAGGAGAGTCTGATGCAGAGGATCTATGGCTAGGTACACCGATTCCGTCTGCCGTCTGTGCCGCCGCGAAGGCGTGAAGCTCTTCCTCAAGGGGGAACGATGCTACACGGACAAGTGTGCCATCGAACGGCGTAACTATCCCCCCGGCCAGCACGGCCAGGCGCGCGCGAAGTTCTCGGAGTACGCGATCCAGCTGCGCGAGAAGCAGAAGCTACGGCGTATCTACGGCGTGCTGGAGCGGCAGTTTCGACGCTACTTCGCCATGGCCGAGAGAGGCAAGGGCGTCACCGGCGAGTCGCTGCTCATCCTCCTCGAGCGCCGACTCGACAACCTCGTCTACCGCATGGGGTTTGCCAATTCGCGGTCCGAAGGTCGCCAACTCGTTCGCCATGGACACTGTACGATCAACGGCCGCAAGGTGAACATTCCGTCGTATCTGGTGAGGGCCGGGGACGTCATCGCCGTCCGCGACAGGAGCCGTCAGGTCGCGCGCATTGCCGAGGCGCTCGAAGCGTCGCAGCGCCGCGGGATCCCCGACTGGCTGGAAGTCGATCGTCAGACGTTCACAGGTCGCGTCAAGGCTTTGCCGGCGCGTGCCGACCTGACTGCGCCCATCAACGAAAAGCTGGTCGTGGAGCTGTATTCGAAGTAGCCGGCTCGACGCCCGAACCGCCCGAGCCTTCGCCCGATCAGGGAGGTCATATGCTGCAAAGGAACTGGAAGGATCTGATCAAGCCGAAGCGCCTCGATCTCGAAGAGAAGAGCCTCGCCTCGAACTACGGGAAGTTCGTCGCCGAGCCCCTCGAGCGCGGCTTCGGCATCACGATCGGGAATTCGTTGCGCCGGATTCTGCTTTCCTCGCTGCAGGGCGCGGCGATCAGCTCGGTGCGCATCAAGGGCGTGCTGCACGAGTTCTCGACGGTGCCTGGCGTGCGCGAGGACGTGACCGACATCGTGCTGAATCTCAAGGAAGTGCGGGTCAGGGTCAGCGAGGACGTGCCGCAGACCGCACGGATCGACGTCAAAGGCGAAGGGGTCGTGACGGCGGCCGCCATCACTCACGGGTCGGCGGTCGAGGTGCTCAACCCGGAGCAGCACATCGCGACGCTTTCGAAGGATGCGCATCTCGAGATGGATCTGGCGATCCGGTCGGGTCGCGGCTACGTCACCGCCGAGCGCAACAAGGAAGAAGGTGCTCCGGTCGGCACCATCCCGCTCGACGCCGCGTTCTCGCCGATCCGCAAGGTCAACTACGCGGTGACCAATGCGCGCGTCGGCCAGCGAACGGACTACGATCGCCTGACGCTCGAAGTGTGGACGGACGGCAGCGTGCGACCGGAGGATGCGGTGGCCTATGCGGCGCGCATCCTGCAGGACCAGCTCTCGATCTTCATCAACTTCGAGGAGCAGCCGGAAGCAGAGACGCGTCCGACGGCTGCCTCCGAGGCGTTGAACGAGAACCTGTTCCGCCCAGTCGAGGAGCTCGAGCTCTCGGTGCGGGCGGCGAACTGCCTGCAAAACGCCGACATCAAGTACATCGGCGAATTGGTGCAGCGGACCGAGGCCGAGATGCTCAAGACCAAGAACTTCGGCCGCAAATCGCTGAACGAGATCAAGGAAATGCTCGCGGACATGGGGCTCGTCGTTCGGACTGAAGCTCGAGAATTTCCCGCCGCGCGAGGAACTCGAGCGGCGACGGATTCAGAAGGAAAAGGAAAGCGCCTGAGCCATGCGACATCAGAATTCCGGGCGCAAGCTCAACCGTTCGCGCGGCGCACCGCAAGGCGCTGCTGCGCAATCTCGCGACCGCGTTGATCCGGTGTGACGCGCATCCGCACCACCGACGCCAAGGCGAAGGAACTGCGCGGCTTCGCCGACCGACTGGTCTCGCTCGGGAAGCAAGCGACCCTTGCCGCAAGGCGACGTGCGTTCGATCGAGTCCGCGATCGCGATGCGGTGACGAAGCTGTTCGAGGTAATCGCGCCCCGATTCGTCGACCGACCGGGCGGCTACACGCGCATCGTCAAGCTCGGCATTCGCGCGGGAGATGCCGCACCGATCTCGTTGATCGAGTGGACCGGGCGGGGCGAGGAAAGCAAGAAGAAGAGCAAACCGAAGAAAGCGGAAAAGGCGCCGGCGAAGCGCGAGGCGCCGAAGCGGCGGGCCGCTGCCGGCTAGCGAGAGCCGGAACGGCCGGCAGATCGGGCGCCGCGTGTCGGTTGAGAGCCGCGCCCGCGGGTAGCGTGGCGCGCCAATCGGCGGGGGAACGGATGAGCGAGCGGCCTACCCGCCGATCCGTATGCGTGCTGCTCACTGAGATGCGGGCGTCATGGCGGCACCACTCCGCGGCGCCAAACGCATCGCGTGCAGCTTGACGATCGGCGGCCGGCCCGCCGATTCAGAAGAGTGTGTAGATGAACGGTGCGATGGCCGAGCCTTGGGTGAACACCAGCAACAGCCCGAAGATCATGAAGACCGTCATCATGGGGATCATCCACCAAAGCTTTTGATCCCAGAGAAAGCTGAAAAACTCTCCGACGATCCCGAACCGACCAGCCGTTCGTTGCAGCGCCTTCTTCATGCGTTCTCCGATTTATGCACGATGTGGCCGCCGAGAACCAGAGTGTCCATTTCGCTCGCAAAGAAGGTGTTGAGGGCGTTGTCCGGCGTCGTGACGATGGGCTCACCCTTGAGGTTGAACGAAGTGTTGAGCAACACCGGCACGCCGGTCGCCTCTCCAAAGCGTCGGATCAGCTCGTGGTAGCGCGGATTGGTTTCGCGGAAGACGGTTTGAAGACGCGCGCTGTTGTCGACGTGCGTGACCGCGGGGATCGCATCGTTCTTGACCGGTACGACCAGGAGCATGAAGCGCGCGGCATCTTGATCCACGCAGTGAGAAAGCTCGAAGAATCGCTCCGCTTCGGAGGCGAGCACCGACGGAGCAAACGGCCGATACGGCTCGCGGAACTTGATCTTGGTGTTGACGATGTCCTTCATCTCCGCGCGGCGCGGATCCGCGAGAATCGAACGATTGCCGAGCGCTCGTGGACCCCACTCGAACCGACCCTGGTACCACCCGATCACCTTGCCGGAGGTGATGTCCTCGACCGTTGCATCGAGGAGCTTGTCCTCGTCGTCGAAGTACGCATAGCGGATGCCGCGGCGCTGCAGGGCCTCGCGCACTTCACCGTCCGCGTATTCTTTTCCCCAGTAGGCGTGGTCCATGACGTTGCCGTTGCGCGGATGGCCGAGGATTTCGTGGTAGGCGTAGAGCGCGGCGCCGAGGGCTCCGCCGCTGTCGCCCGCTGCCGGCTGCACGTAGAGCTCTTCGATCGGCGTTTCGCGCACGATGCGCCCGTTTGCGACGCTGTTGAGCGCGACGCCGCCGGCGAGACAGAGCTGCTTCAGCCCGGTTTCCTTGTGGATAGCCCGCACCATCGCCAGCATCACCTCTTCGGTAACCTTCTGGATGCTGGCGGCGACGTCTGCGTAGTGCTCGTTGTCGCGTAGGAGTTCCGCGTAGTTGCCCGGCTTGGGTCCGAAATAGCTCGGATAGCCGGAGCTCGACGTGAAAAAGTTGATGTCCCGGCTTGCGCGGCGCGCCGAAGAGGTCGAGGAACTTCGGGCTGTAGCCGGTGTCGCGCGAATAGTGATACGCGAAGTAGTCCATGTTGAGGCCGAAGGAGCCGTCGGCGGACACCTCGATCAGCTTCCAGACCTTGTCCACGTGGCGGGGCTGGCCGTAGGGGGCCATGCCCATCACCTTGTATTCCCCTTCATTCACCTCGAAGCCGAGGAACGCAGTGAAAACGCTGTACAGTAGACCGAGCGAGTGCGGGAAGCGAATCTCGCGAAGCAGGCGTAACTTCGCCCCGTCGCCGACGCCGAGGCTCGCGGTCGTCCACTCACCCACGCCGTCCACGGTGAGGATCGCCGCCTTGTCGAAGCGGGAAGGATAGAAGGCACTGGCGGCGTGGGAGCCGTGGTGGTCGACGAACAGCAGTTTCGACGCCTCGATGTCGAGCCGGCTGCGGATGTGATCGCGAACCCAGAGCTTGTCTCCCATCCAGGTCATCATGGCTTCGGTGAACGATCGCCAGGCCCGCGGGTAGCTCTGCATGGCAGTGAGGAGAATGCGTTCGAACTTCACGAACGGCTTCTCGTAGAACACGACGTGATCGAGATCTTGCGCAGTCAGGCCGCCCGCCTCGAGGCAGTAGCGGATCGCGTTCTCGGGAAAGCCAGAATCGTGCTTCTTGCGCGAGAAGCGCTCCTCTTCTGCGGCCGCGATCAGCCGACCGTCCTCGATCAAGGCGGCCGCGGCGTCATGATAGAAACAGGAGATGCCTAGGATTCTCATAGATTCGAGCTCGCCACGCACGGGCATAGCGGGAACCGCCGAGGGTCCCGCCCCATCCCGGAACGTTCAAAACTGCCGGCGCGCTTCCTCGAGAGTCAGGGTCTGACGGGGGTGCTCCAGCCACCAGCTCGGCGGGGACCGCTTCTTGATCCGCAGAGGGTCGGCCAGGACTTTCAGGCCGAGTGCGAATGGAGCGACCAACACGAAGTAGAGGAACCCCCACAACAGGCGCGCCTGAAAGTGGCCGATTTTCTCGGCGATCCGTTTCCAGGCCTGCCAAGCCCGATGTGCGAATTGCCGCATCGGATCTTCTAGTAACCGGTTTCTCGCGACCAGGTCAAACCAGGGGTCGGGCCGAACGGCTCCTTTGGCTCGCGCTGCGCGGCAGAGATGAGGCCCGGTTGACAGAATGCCCCAGGTCCCGGAGGTTGGGCTGGCACCATGGGGCAACGTCAGGCGAAGGTCTCGGCGATCGTCGTCTGCTACAACGAGGAGGACAACATCCGCGCCTGTCTCGAGAGCGTGGCATGGTGCGACGAGATCGTCGTCGTCGACGCTCGTTCCACCGACCGCACGCTCGACATCGTCCGGCAGTTCACGCCGCGCGTGTTGGTGCGAGACTGGCCCGGATACCGTGAGCAGAAACAGTTCGCGCTCGAGCAGGCGCGGCTCCCATGGGTCTTGAATCTCGACGCCGACGAGCGCGTTTCCCCGGAGCTTCGCACCGAGATTCAGTACGAGCTCGCCGACGGCGCACCGGACGTCGATGGTTTCTACATTCCGCGCCTCGTCCACTATCTGGGCCGCTGGTGGTATCGTGGGGGTTGGTATCCCGACTACCGGCTGCGGCTGTTCCGCCGCGAGAAGGCGCGCTGGGGAGGAGTGAATCCCCACGAGAAGGTTCTGATCGACGGACGGACACGCCGACTCACGGGGAGCCTCCTCCATTTCACGTATGCCGACGTTTCCCAGCACCTGCAGACCGTCAATCGGCTCACCGACATCTCCGCGGTCGAGACGCTGAAGCGCGAACGAGTCAACGCCGGCCGTCTCGTGGTGCGGCCACTTTGGCGATTCTTCCGTTCGCTGGTGGTCGACCGCGGCGCTCTGGAAGGCTGGCCGGGGTTCTTCGTCGCCGCGACCGCCGGCTTCTACGTCTTCCTGAAGTACGCCAAGGCGCTCGAGCTGCGCGAGACGAAGGTTGCTTGATCGTCGTCCCGGCGATCGCCAACGCCGTCAATCACTTTGCTCTCGCGCATATCGTGCGCTAAACGCAGGCGACATGCTCGTCGCTTGCCTCGACCTCGAGGGCGTGCTGGTGCCGGAGATCTGGATCTCGGTCGCGAGGAAGACCGGCATACCGGCGCTCGAGCGCACGACCCGGGACGAGCCGGACTACGACAAGCTCATGCGGGGTCGGATCGCGATTCTCGACGAACACGGCTTGAAGCTCCCGGACATCGAGCAGGTGATTGCTTCGATGGATGCCCTCGAGGGAGCACAAGCGTTCCTCGATTGGCTCCGCGAGCGGGCTCCGGTCGTCATTCTTTCCGATACGTTTGATCAGTTCTCCAAGCCACTGATGCGCAAGCTCGGCTGGCCCGCACTGTTCTGCAACACCTTGGAGATCGATTCGGCCGGACGCATCGCCGGTTACCGACTGCGTCAACCCGACGGCAAGCGCCGTGCCGTCGGCGCGCTGCGTTCGCTCGCGCTCCGGGTGATCGCGGCGGGTGACTCCTACAACGATACGACCATGCTTGCCGAGGCCGACGCGGGGATTCTCTTTCGTCCACCCGAGATCGTCGCGCGCGAGTTCCCGCAGTTCCCCGTGACGAGAACCTACGAGGAGCTGCGCGAAGCCTTCCAGCGGGCGGCAACGGCCCTCGGCGACGATTCGCCGCCCAAACCGGCCGAGCAGTAGTATCGTCGTCCCGGCGGTGGCAAGATCGCCCTCGGTGGAGCCCGCCCTCGCAAAGCTCGGGGTCGTCGAGCGCGCCCTGCGTGCACATCGCCCGCTGCGGGTCTCGCTAGACGGCGATCCCTCGCGCGCCGCCGTAGCCATACTGCTCGAACCGCGCCCCGACGACCTGCACATGCTCTTCATTCACCGCGCCGAGCACGAGAAGGATCCGTGGTCGGGGCACATGGGGTTCCCCGGCGGGCGCAAGGATCCCGATGATCCCGACTTGCTGGACACGGTGCTGCGCGAAGTGCACGAGGAGATCGGCATCGACCTCAGGCGCCAGGCGCGCCTGATCGCGCCGATCGACGAGCTGCAGGGCGTCGCCCGCGGACGGCACCTTCCACTGGTCATTCGTCCATTCGTCTTCGCCTTGGAACAGCCCGTCAGGCCGCGGCCGAATCACGAGGTGCAGAGCGTCCTGTGGGTTCCGCTTTCGTTCTTGTCGGAGCCGAACAACGAATCGATCGTGGAGCACTTCGTCGACGGGCAGCCGATGCGACTCCCGGCTTTCATCTATCGGGATCGCACGATCTGGGGACTCACGTTCCGGATGATCCGGAGCTTCCTCGAGGTGCTCGGCAGCGACGAGGAGCTGGACCGCGCGTAAAAGCATGGGTGACCGAGCTCGCGCGGCATCTAGCCCCCGCCCATCACTCGCAACTGCTTCGGCGTGACCAGCCAGAGTAGTTCGCCGCGCAGCGGACCGCGGGCGGCCGCGATTTCCAGACAGGCTACTCCGCCCTTCTTGAGCGACAGAGGGCAGCTGTGCGGCGATCCCGTCATCACTTGCGAAGCCAAGCACCCGAGGTCGGGCTGGTGACCGACCAGACCGAGCGCTTGGAGATGACGATGAGGGCGCAGTGCGCCGAGCAGCACGGGAATGTCGGCGCCCGCCGCCAATTCGGGTAGCACCCGCGTCTCCACGGAGCCGAGCGACGCGGCCACGATCTCGGCCGTCTCCACGGCGCGCCGATACGGGCTCGTGAGCAACAGATCGAGCTCTACTTCGAGCGCGCGGAGCCCGTCTGCGGCGCGGCGCATCCTGGCGATTCCGTCGGACGTGAGCGCGCGGTCGGCGTCGCGTCCGGAGGTCGCGACATCTTCGGCGATTGCATGGCGGACAATGTACAGAATCATGGTAGGAGCCTTTTAGCATCGCAATGGAAGTCGAGGCCAAGCTCGCGGTCGATCGTCCGGCCATTCTATCGGCGATCGCCCGGCGTAAACGGCTCGGTCCGTACGAGTTGCACGCGGTCGCGGCGCAGGATCTCGAAGCAGTCTACTTCGACACCGAGGCCAAGGACCTACTGCGTCACGGCGCGGCGCTGCGCTTGCGCAGGACTTCGGGTGGGCTCGAGCTCACCCTGAAGCTCTCCGGTGTCGTGACTTCGGGAGTCCATCGCCGTCCCGAATCGACCTGGCGCTTGCCGCGCATGCCGCCGCTGCCGCTCCGTCTACGCCCGCGCGGGCTTCGCGAATCGCTCTCGCGCTGGACGAAGGATCGGAACCTGCTCCCGCTCGTCGGTACGCGCACCCGCCGCCGCGTCGTGCTCGTCCGCCGGCGCGCGGGCACCGCGCCGATCGCCGAGATCGACCTCGATTGCGTCGAGTTCTTCCGCCCCGGTGAGCCCCCCTTCTCGAGGGCACCCGGCCGCTTCTACGAAGTCGAGATCGAGCTCTTGGGTGGTGACGATTCGGACCTCGAACGCCTGGTCGAAGCTCTGCGAAGGCGCTATCCGCTACGGCCGTCGCGGTTGTCGAAGCTCGAGCGTGCGCTTCGCTGGGCGGGCATTCGTGCCCGCCCGTCACGACGCCGAATGTAGCTTGTCGCTGCTGGCCTTGGCTTCGGCCCGACCCAAACGCGTGCCACCCTTGCGCGCGTCCAGGAAGCGGCGGATGTGCCCGCGCAATTGGCGCTGGATGTCCGCAATCGGCTGGCGCGCGTCGACGGTCGTAAAGGCGAACTCCCGCGCCAGCGCGTTGTACTCTCGGATGAGGTGCGTCTGATAGTTACGAAACGAGTCGAAGATGTCGCTGCCGAGCGCGAGGTGCATGCCGGATTCCCAGTAGTCCATGCCCTTGCCGTCGAGCACGCGCGGGATCAACGAGTTCGACGTCGATGCGCAGGTAGAGGACCAGGTCGGGCACGAGCGCGAAGCCGAAGAGGCTTCGCGTCCACGCCGGGTCGGCGCCCATCACGGTGTTGCGCGCGAATGCCGTGTACATGTAGCGGTCGGCGAGCACGACGAACCCCGCTTGCATCGCCGGAATGATCTCGTTCTCCAGGCGATCGGCGAAGTCGGCCGCGTAGAGCAGGCTGAAGGTGGTGACGTTCAGCTCGTGTCCCGCTTTGGCTTCGTTGATGGTTTCGGAGAGCAGCGGAGAGCGTGTCCAGCCGGTCGTCACCACGGCGTGGCCCTGGACCTCCAGCCAAGGCTTCAGCTGCTCGATCTGCGTCGAACGCCCGACGCCGTCCGTGCCCTCGATGACGATCAAACTTCCTTTCAGCGGCCGAGGTTCTTGTAGGGGAGCCCCTGTCCGTAGAAGCGAGCGTCCTTCACGTCAGATCGCCTTGGCCACCGGCTCGATGCCGCGAAGCACGCGCTGGACCATGCGTCGGACCAGACGCTGTTGCTCGTCGATCTCGGGCGTCGCGTCGATCACCTTGAGGCCGAACTCTCGCGCCACCGAGTCGTAGATCTCGAGCACGCGGCCCTGGAACAGCCGATAGCTCTCGATCGGGTCCTTGGCTACGCCGAGGTCCATGCCGGCCTCGTGATACTTGAGCTTCTGGCGGCCCGAGAGAATGCGCTCGAGCGAGATCTCGATCGGAACGCGAAAGTAGAGCGCGAGATCTGGACGCGGCGCGAACGAGTACACGGCGCGCACCCACTGCGGGTCGACGCCGCGAGCGACGTCGCGGGCGAAGGCGGTGTACACGTAGCGATCGGCGAGCACGATCATGCCCGCCTTCAATGGAGGCATGATGTGGTAGGTCAGACGGTCGGCGAAGTCGACGGCGTGCAGCAAGCTGAACGTCGTCGGAGTCAGCAGGTCCTTCTTCTTGCCGCGGCGGATGGCGCGGCGCACGAGACGGGAGGAGTTCCACTCGGTGAAGAAGACGCGGTAGCCTTCGGATTCGAGCCAGCGATGGACGAGGGACAGCTGGGTCGACTTGCCCGACCCGTCGATGCCTTCGACGACGATCAGCTTGCCGGGATAAGCGTGCCGTTCGAGCAGGCCGCTCACCCGCGTGACTCCCGCGGCGACGGGCGCTTCACCGCGAACTCGAGGTCGACCTCGAAGCACTTCTCCCAGAGGTCTGCCTTGCGCTCCGCCCCCCAGAGCTCCAGAGCCGCATCGCGTCCCGCGGTGTCGAGCTCGATCCGGACCCTGCCGTTGCGTTGCACGAGGCGCAGATCGCGCACCAGGCCGTGATGACTGCGGTCGAAGCTGTCCGCGACCCGTAAAATCGCCGTCAGGTCGATGACCAGTCGCCGCGCGTCTGGAGACAGCTCCGCGAGCTCCTCATGGGAGCTCTTCGGCGGCGCTCCCTTGTGGAAGCGGGCCACCGACGCGATGATCGCGATCTCCTCGGGTGTGAAGCCGCGTAACTCGCCATGGGTGATGAGGTAGTGGGAATGGCGATGGTGCTTCGCATGATTCACGTAGAGCCCGATGTCGTGGAGGAGCGCCGCGAACTCCAAGAGCTCGCGGGCGCGTCCGTCGAGTCCGTGCATGCGTCGCGCGGCGTCGAAGAGCTTGAGGGCGAGATCGGCGACGTGACGTCCATGGGCCTCGTCGGAGCGCAGGCGCTCGGCGAGGGCCAGCACGCTCCGCCGACGCAGGTCGGGAATGCGCTCGGCGGCCGCGACTTTCGCCGGGTGCTCCGCGATGAAATCGAGCAGGATGCCCTCGCGCAGCGCCCATTCGCAGGCGCGCATCTGCCCCAATCGCAAGCCTCGCATCAGCGTCTCGGCGAGGATCGCGCCCGCGGGGATCAGGTCCGCTCGCCGGCCGTCGAGGCCGAGTAGGTTGACGCGCTCGTCGGCGGTGCAGCCGAGCACCTTCTTGCGAACGCCCTCGAGACCACGTAGGCGCAACACCCGATTGTGCAGCTTGGTCGGCAAGCGACCGCTCTCGAGCGCTGCGGCCATCGCCGTCAGGTTGAGCAGCGTACCGGATGTGCCGACGAGCAGGGTCGGGCGAAAGTAGCGCGCCCGTCGAAAGATCGGCCGCAGCGTGCGATCGAGGTGAGCCTGCAGGGCGGCGATTTCGCGCTCCTCGGGTGGATCGGAGGAGAGGAAGCGCTCGGTCAACCGCACCACGCCGAGCTTCAGGCTCTCCACCCAGCGCACCTGTTTTCCCTCGCCGGCGATGATCTCGACGCTGCCGCCGCCGATGTCGATGACGATGGCGCGCTCTCGGCGTAGATCGAGTGCGTGCGTGGCGGCAAGGAAGATGAGCCGCGCCTCCTCGGATCCGGTGACCACGTCTATGTGGAGCCCGAGCCGGTCCCAAACCCGGAGCGCAAAGTCGCCGCCGTTCTTCGCCTCCCGGACGGCGCTGGTTGCCACCGCGAGAATCGGATCCGCGTCGTGCTGCTCGGCCAATCGCTTGAAGGCGTCGAGCGTCCGGAATCCGACGTCGATCGCAGCGGGCGACAGCCGACCGGTGCTGAGAGTCGAGCGGCCGAGACCCACCATCTCCTTGGCGCGGTCAATGATCTGAAATCCCGAGAGGCGTACTCGGGCGATCACCATGTGGATGGAGTTCGAGCCGATGTCGATCGCGGCGATCTTCATATCCGCCCAGCCATTGTGCCTAGCAGCAGAAAAAATGGCACCCGGCAAGCGCCGCCGCGGCGGCGGGCTAGTCGGCTTCGTCGATGGCGGCGAGGCGACCGCGAATCCAGTGCTCGGCGAGCTGCCGAAGCATCGCGGGGTCCCGGCCGCGAATCTCGGGCCCGATGGAGACCGAGACGGCGAGGCGTCGGGCCCGGAAGCATTTCAAGAAATGCGTGACGAAGCTCGAGTCGTCCACCCAGACAGCATCACGATCGCGATAGACGATCGCGACGGGCACGATGGGCAGATCGCGGTCGGCGGCGAGTCGGAAGGCGCCGCCGCGAAACGGGCGACAACCGGGGCCGGCGGATGTCGTCCCTTCCGGAAACACCACGATACGCTCGCCGCGGTCGAGCATCTCACCCAAGGCAGCGAATGCGCGCCGTCGAGAATCAGCGTCGCTGCGATCGACGAATACCGTCTTCGCGAACCGAGCCGCGGTGCCGAACAGCGGCCATGCGGCGATCTCGATCTTGGCGAGAAACGCCGCCGATGGCATCGTCGACATTACCAGCGGAACGTCGACGTAGGAACGGTGATTGGCCACGATCACCGACAGCCCCGTGGGGGGACGGCCGTCGATCTCGACGCCGATCCCGAGCAGACGTACCAGGAGCGCTGCGAGACGCGAATAGAGGGCTGCCGCGAGATGCTCCGCTGACGGAACGAGACGGGAAGAGACCCGCCAGAGGATGTTCGTTCCGCCGACGAGCAGCGCGACCGCGATGAGGCGTCCCATCGCTCGACAGGCTCGGCGCGGCTGAGCCCGCCCGCGAAGCAGGCCGGCGCGGATGATTCCCGGGTGGGCTCCGGCGCTCAGCGTGTCTTCACTCATGACGGTCTGTAGAGATCCTGCGCTTGCCGTCGAAAGGCGCTGCGCAACGGCTCACGCGCACGTCTCCGCACGCGTCGCCAAGCGCCGTCGCAGCTCCTCGTCACCGGCGACGTCTGCGATGGTCCAAGCGAGGATCGTCGCACCGTCCATCAGGGCGCGCTCGGCCGCCGAACCCACGCAGTGCGCGGTGAACTCCGGCTGATGGTTCGCCGCAGGAAGCGAGTCGATGCCGATGGCAGGATGGATCGCGGGGATGCGCTGGGAGACGTTGCCCAGGTCGGTCGATCCCGTGCCGCGCGTGAGCAACGCGCCGACGTCGGGAAAGACTCGACCGAGCGCGCAGGCGTTGCGCCGATACGTCTCGGCTAGGTCACGGTGATGGCGCATATCGCCGTACGGCTCGTGCGCCTCGCGGATTTCGAGCTCGGCGCCGAGCGCGAGTGCACCGGCCTCGAAGCAGCGCAACACTCGCTGGCGCAACGGCAAGAGCTCGGCGAGAGTCCGGGCCCGCACCATGTAGGTCGCCGCTGCACTGGAGGATGGCGACCCGAGCACGGAACCCTCCGGGGTCAGTACGCCGTGCACACGATCGGTCGGGCGGAGGCCGGCCCGCAGCATGCCGATGGCCACCTGTGCGAGCGTGAGGGCATCGGCCGCGGTGACGCCGGGTCCGGCCGGCGTGAAAGAGCTCGCCTCGCGACAATGATATTCGACCTCGAACTGAGCGAACGCGAGCAGAGGCGGCTCGAGCACGTCGATCGGCGCGGGATGAGTCATCAGCACCGCGTGCACGCCCTCGAAGGCTCCGCGTTCGAGCAAGAGCGCCTTGCCGTTGCCGAGCTCTTCGGCCGGCGTGCCGAGCACGGTCAGCCGCACGCCGAGGTCGTCGATGTGCTCGCGTAGTCCCCAGGCGGCGCCGAGTGCCATGGCCCCTATCAAGTTGTGACCGCAAGCATGTCCGATCTCGGGGAGGGCGTCATACTCGGCGCACAAGGCGAGATGCAGCGGGCCGGTTCCGGCGCGCGCGACGAACGCCGTGGGCATGCCGAAAACGTCGCGCTCGACTTCGAAGCCCGCCCGCTCGAAGGCGGCCGCCAGCCATGCGGACGCACGGACCTCCTCGAATCCGAGCTCGGGGTGAGCATGGATCTTGCGGGAGAGGTCGATCAAAACGTCGCCGACGCCGCTGAGTTGCCGTTGAATTCGCTGCTTCGGCCTCATGCGGGTCGACGCGGCGCGTACGTCATGCGGGTGGCCAAGCTTCGTCGCGGCGCAGGTCGGTCGGACGATGGTACTCGAAGAACGCGCAAGCCCCTTCCGGACCCATGTAGCGCTCGAGCATGCGTATCGGGGCCGTGGACAGATCCACGAGCAGGAGTGCGTCGAGGCTGTTGCGAAAATCGGGGTCACGCGCGAAGGACAGGACGCGGCCGCCGAGCTTGAGATACTGCTTCAGCAGCACCGGCACGCCGCGCGCTCCGCCCTCGAGCTCGAGAACCTCCCGTTCGAGCGCGGCGAGGTCGCCCGGGCGCCGAGGTGAAGACAAGCCGGCGAGGTCTGCGCGGAGCGGGCTCCGCGACCTCACGAAGCGGGCCAGGCCCGGAAGATAGCTCTGCTCGCGGAGATATTCGACGATGCGGCGCTGCGTGGCGGCTCCGAAATCGTTGCTGACGCTCACCGCTCCGAACAGCAACTTGTAGCGGGGGCTACGGACGACGAACTCGGCGATCGCGCGCCACAATAGCAGCAGCGCGGAATAGGTCTTCTGATACTCGAGCCGGACGAAGGAACGCCCGAGCTCGAGTGCGGGAACGAGCCGCGCAACCAGCTCGCTCCGATAGGTGAACAGACTGGCGGTGTAGAGGCCATCCACGCCGAACCTGGGAACGACGTGGTCCGTGGGCGCGCAGCGATAGGCCCCGACGACTTCGCTTCGCTCCCGATTCCACAACACGAGGTGCAAATAGTGCGCGTCGAACCAATCGAGATCGATGCGCTTGCCGGTGCCTTCGCCAATCGCTCGAAACGTGGCCTCGCGCAGCCGCCCGATCTCGTAGAGGAGGTGAGGGATGGCTTCGGCGGCGGCGAAGAACACCGTCAGTGCGCCACTCTGGGCGAGGACCGCCGATGGAGGTAGCGACCTCGCCTCGCGCGCCAACGTCGCGGGGTCCGCGGGCGGCGCGATGGGCTCCGCGGCATCGCTCGACGCCGGCAGGGTGAGGCGGTCGGTGGTCTCGCTCATCGGGTGCGACCTCCGCTCTACTCGGTAGTGCCGTCTCAGGCACTTCGAGTAGAGCAGGGCGGCGTTTCCGCCGCGCGACCCGACGATTACCCCTTCGTGAAATTTGCCGCCGAAGCGGTCCCGTCGTGCGGGTCGCCGAGCCAGTGAGCGATCGCTTCGTGGCCGGCCTCGACGTGCGCCTCGGCGAGAATCGCCGGGTCATCGGGCGGAAACGCCCGGCGTTCGCGCGCAAGCTCCGCGAGCCCCGCTTGTGCGACTTCCAGATCGGAGAGCATCGCCTCGGGACGCGCCAACGCCTCGGCCATCGACTGCTGCAGCATCTGGTGATCGTGCCAGCCTCCGAGGCGCTCCTGAAGCGCGCGGCACCAATCGAGCAGCGGCTCCGCGTTGACGTCGCCGAGCTCACGCGCGAGCTCGACCTGATAGCGCAGGCGTTTCGTGGCGACGCGCAGCGCGTGAACGGACGTGACGTCGCGCTCGGCCTCGGCGTGCGCACAGGTCTCGCGCCACTGACCCCACGCCGCTTCCGCAGTCGTCCGAACCAAGGCTCGAAGGCGTTCGGGGGGAGTCGCTGGCAACAGCTCGCGGAGCGCGGTGTGCAGCCGCCGCGCGAAGCTCCGCAGGTCCTTGCTGAGCAGCTTGCGGCGGGCGCGCATACACTCTTCGAGGCGACGTTGCTCGAGATAGTCGTACACGAGGCCCCAGGCCGAGCGCCGCCGCGGACTACGCGTGCGACGGCGGCGCTTCGCCGCCATCTCCAGCGCGACGTCGCAGTTGCGCCACGTCCCGAGCGCGCGCCGGGTGCGTCGCAGCACCCGTTGCAGACGCTTGATTGGCTTCGGCGGCCCGTCGGGACATAGCGCGACGAGGGCTTGCTCGAGCCTGCGCGTCACCACGCGCAAGTCGTGCACGGCTTCGACGTCGTCGGCCGCGAGTACGGGAGCGATGAGCGAGGAGAGCCGCTCGCAATACCGGTCCACCAGCGGCCCGAGGGGGTGCGGATCGGCCCGCGCCGAAGGGTGTAGCGATCGCGAAGAAGCCCGGCGACGCCTGACGGACGGCACCGGCGGCGCCTGCGTCGGTTGTTCCATGGGAACCTATCCGGTGTCGTGGGCGAGCCGACGGAGCAGCACTTCCTGTGCGCGGCGAATCTCGCCCTGCTCGGGCTCCAGTCGACGATAGCCACCGCCCACTTGCAGCTCCCAAGCTTGGGAGTTGTCCTCGAGGTAGGTGGTGATCGCTTCGTCGACGACTCGTTCGTGCAGCGCTGCGCCCTCGATCGGAAAGCACACTTCGACGCGACCGAAGAAGTTGCGCTGCATCCAGTCGGCGCTGCCGCACAACGTGCGGTGCTTGCCGCCGGCGAGAAAATAGAAGACCCGGCTGTGCTCGAGGAAGCGGCCGACGATCGAGCGCACTCGAATCGTCTCGGAGAGACCCGCCACGCCCGGGTTGAGCGAGCACATGCCGCGCACGATCAAATCGATGGGCACCCCGGCGCGCGAGGCGCCGTAGAGCGCCTCGATGATCGTGGGCTCGATCAATGCGTTCATCTTGGCGGCAATGCGCGAAGGCTTCCCCTGCCGCGCCGCTTCCGCCTCTGCTTCGATCGCTTCGATGAGCGTCTGATGCAGGGTGAACGGAGACTGCACGAGCTTCTTCAGCTGACTGACGCGCCCGAGCCCGGTCAACTGCTGGAAAATGTTGTGCACGTCTTCGCCGATCTCTTCGTTCGAGGTCAACAAGCTGATGTCGGTGTAGTGGCGCGTATTGATCGTGTGATAGTTGCCGGTCCCCACGTGCACGTAGCGCTGCAGCCCGGTCGATTCGCGGCGCACGACGAGCAACATCTTGGCGTGGGTCTTGTACCCGACGATGCCATAGACGACTTTCGCGCCGAGCTCCTGGAGACTCCGCGCGAGGTCGATGTTGGCCTGCTCGTCGAAACGGGCGCGCAGCTCGACGACTGCCGTGACCTCTTTGCCGGCGCGCGCAGCCTTGAGCAGCGCCGCCGCCATCGGCGAATCCTTGCCGGTGCGGTACAGCGTCTGCTTGATCGCCAAGACGTCCGGATCTTCCGCGGCCTGGTGCAATAGATCGACCACGGGGGAGAACGATTCATACGGGTGATGCAGCACCACGTCGCGTGCGCGCAGTGTCTCGAAGATGTCGTCGCTGCGCGCCAGCCCCGCCGGCAGGCTCGGCGTGAACGCGGGATACTTGAGGTCGCGCCGGTCGACGAGGTCGTAAAGGGTCGAAAGACGGGTCAAGTTCACCGGACCGTCGACGACGTAGAGGTCGTCGCGCGCTAGCTGGAACCGCTCGAGCAGAAAGTCGATCACGGCGGCGCTGGAGTTCGTCGTGACCTCGAGTCGTACGGCGTCGCCGTAGTTTCGCCGGAACAGCTCGCCTTGCAGCGCGCGCAGCAAGTCCTCGGCCTCTTCCTCGTCGACCCACAGATCGCTGTTGCGGGTGATTCGGAACTGGTTGCAGCCCTTGACGGACATGCCGGGAAACAGCGCCTCGACTTGTGCGTGGATGATCGAGGACAGCATGACGAACTCGTAGGGCGCGCCCCGCACCTCGCTCGGCAAGGCGATCAAACGCGGCAGCACGCGCGGCGCCTGCACGACGGCGCGCTCGCTCGGCCGGCCGAACGCGTCCTTGCCCTCGAGGGAAACGAGGAAGTTGAGGCTCTTGTTGACGATCTGCGGGAACGGGTGCGCCGGGTCGAGACCGATCGGCGTCAACACCGGAAGCACCTCGCGCTCGAAGTAGGCGCGAACCCACCGTCGTTGGGCCGCATTCCACGTCGAGCGCTTGAGAATGCGAATCCCCTCGGCTTGAAGCGCAGGGAGCAGAAGGTCGTTCAAAACGCGGTATTGCTCGACCACGAGCCGACGCGCCGCTTCGGCGATGCGCGGTAGAGCCTCGTCGGGTCGCAACCCATCGGAGCCCGCCTTGGCGACGCCGGCGTCGATCTGCTGCTTCAGGCCGGCGACGCGGATCTCGAAGAATTCGTCGAGGTTCGAGCTAGAGATCGTAAGAAAACGGAAGCGCTCGAGCAGAGGAGTCGACGGGTCGCGAGCCTGCTCGAGCACACGCACATTGAACTGCAGGAGCGACAGCTCGCGATTGAGAAAGGTGCTCGGCGTGGCCGTGGCCGGGGTGGAATCCGATGCGACCTGTGGGTCGTTGCGAGCTACGGCCTGAGTCATGCGTCGACTCGAAGAGCCCCCTCGGGCGAACGCTTCAGCGTTTCATGAAGCGCCCGTGAACGCAACCGCCACGACGGCGGGTTCCCGCGAGCGGTGTGGCTACGGCACTGCGTGCGGTTCTTCGGGCGGCTGCGCGCGCCCGGAATCGGGCGTCGCCACGAAGGCCTCGTCGAGGAGCGTCGCCTCGCAGCGGCGCGGATCTCGGCACACGGTGGCGAGAAAGCAACGCGGTTCGTCGGTCCAGAGCGAAGCGAGCTGGCAGCGAATGCATGCAACTCTCACCAGCATGGGGCACCTCCCGGTCTCGGATCGGTCCGAGCAATTCGCATGGATCGTGGGTAGCAGGCCGACGGCTGCGGAGGCGTGAGCCTCGGATGAAGTCCTGGTGAAGTCGGACTGAGACGGCCCGGCAGCGCGCCTCGGTGGGCGTCGAGCGGCTCACGGGGCACCGCTTTTCATCGAACATTCACAACTCGCATGTCGGCCGTTCACGGGCTTCTGCTGTAACGGCGCCAAATTCGACCGACCGAAGGAGGGGAGATCCAATGAAGAAGAGGCTGGTGTGGTTGAGCGCCATCTGCCTGCTCGCGACCACGGCTGGTGCGAGGGACCTCGAGGACATCCTCAAGGACAAGCACCTCATCGACGCGACCGAGGCGAACGAGGCGAAGGCGGCGAAGGAGAAGGAGCAGGCGGCCACCGAGAAAGCCCTGGCCTCGATCCCGCAGATGCCCGAGTGGCTGAAGATGGTCACGCTGTTCGGCGACGCGCGCATCCGCCAGGAGTCCTTCTTCCAGGACGGGACCAGTGACCGTAACCGCCAGCGCTTCCGGCTGCGCTTCGGCTTCAGGGTGAATCCGACCGACGAGATCGAAACCGGCTTCAAGCTCGCCAGCGGCAACGGCAACGACCCGATCTCCAACAATCAGACCTTCACCGACGAGTTCACCTTCAAGAGCATCAACATCGCCAACGCCTACATCAAGCTCGCCCCGTCACATTCCATCGGCCTGGATCGGCCCTGGCTGACGGTCACGGGCGGCAAGTTCGACCAGCCCTTCTACGTCCCCCCGTCGCCCACGATGCTGGTCTTCGACAAGGATCTGACGCCGGAGGGGTTCTTCGAGGCCCTCAAGGTAGTGGATCAGAAGGAGGGGTGGTTGCGCACGGTGGCGTTGAACATGGGCCAGTTCATCATCCAGGAGAACTCCAATACCGGTGAGTCGGCAATCTACGGCTTCCAGGGCCTGACTTCCATGGCCTTCGACAAGGTCATGTTCAACCTCGCCCCGGCCGTCTACCACTACAACGACCCGAGCTCGATCGCGGTGGCGCGCAACACCAATACTTCCCTACAGATCACCAACTGCGTGCAGCTGTCGGACGAGGAGGTCATCTGCGGCAAGTCGGTCAATCCGGCCACGGCGGGACCGAACAAGAACGGCATGACATCCCCAGTGGTGGATCCGGTGACGGGGGAGGTGACCACTCCCGCCAAGCCGATCACGATCACGCGGCTGATCAGCCCGTTCACGGTGGTGGACTTCCCGATGGACCTGCTGATCCCGACGGGGCTGCCGCGGTGGCCGGTGCGACTGTTCGGTGACTACGTGATCAACGCCGATGCCCGGAGCTCCGCTGCCGACCAGGGCTACCAAGGTGGGTTCACGATCGGTTTGAGCAAGGATCCGTGCGACTTCTGGTTCAGCTACGCCTACCAGCAGTTGGACACGGACGCGATGATCTCGGCCTTCTCCGACAGCGACTTCGGGCCGATCGGCGGCACCAACGTCAAGGGGCACAACCTGCAGGCGGGTTACGTGCTGACGAAGAACCTGTCGCTCTTGTCTACGGCGTGGATCACCAAGCCGGTCGATAACGTACCGGGCCTAAATACGAACACCGCCGTCCGCTGGCAGGTGGACATGATCGCGAAGTTCTGAGGCTTTCTGTGGATCGGTAACAGATTCGTAACAATCTCGTAACGAGCTTGCTGATAGGGTGGCGAGGAGAAGACAAATGGAAAACGTCCCTCGATGGAATGCCTTCGCCACGGGTCGTGATGGCTCTGGCGACATGGTGGGGAGCGCGACACCCGGGCTGGCCGCCCCGGCCGGGGTCGATCCCAGCCATCGCTCCTTACAAGACGGTGAGCGGCATCTCCGGGAGCCTCTCCAGCGTCGGCTCCGACACGCTGAACAACCTGATGACCTTCTGGAGCGAGAAGTTCAGCAAGTTCTATCCGAACGTGAAGATCCAGGTGGAAGGCAAGGGATCGAGCACGGCGCCTCCCGCGCTGATCGCGGGCACGGCCCAGCTCGGCCCGATGTCGCGCACCATGAAGAACACGGAGATCGACGACTTCGAGAAGAAGTTCGGCTACAAGCCGACGCCCATCCGCGTCGCGGTCGATTCACTCGCGGTGTTCGTCAACAAGGACAACCCGCTCGAATGCCTGAGCATTGCCGCAGGTCGATGCGATCTTCTCGAAGTCGCGCCGTCTGGGCTACAAGGAAGACATCAAGACCTGGGGCCAGGTCGGCTTGAAGGGCGATTGGCAGGATCGCCCGATCAGCCTCTACGGCCGCAATTCGGCCTCGGGCACCTACGGCTTCTTCAAGGAACACGTGCTCGGCAACGGCGACTACAAGGACGAGGTGAAGGAGCAGCCTGGGTCTGCGTCGGTCGTGCAGGGCGTCACCGTCGATCGCTTCGGCATCGGCTACAGCGGCATCGGCTACTCGACTCCGGGAGTGCGAGCCGTCAAGCTCTCGAAGGAGCAGGGGGGCGCTTGCGTCGAACCGAACGCCGAGAACGCGTACTCCGGGAAGTACCCGATCGCTCGCTTCCTCTACATCTACGTCAACAAGCCGACCGGCAAGCCGCTCGATCCGCTGACGCGCGAGTTTCTCAAGATGGTGCTCTCCAAGGAAGGTCAGGAAGAGGTTCTCAAGGACGGATACTTCCCGCTGCCGACGCCGGTCCTAGAAGAGGACGTCAAGAAGATCGACTGAATCCGGCTGATGGCCGTTTCCACGCAACGACACCGCAGCGGCGCGCCCGGTCAGCGTGCCGCTGCATGTCTTCTCCACCCGATTCGCCCGCCGCAAGCTCTTCGACCGCGTCGCCCGGCACGCCGTGACGCTGGGCGGCTTGGTCATCATCGGATCCATTCTGGCCATCCTCTTGGTCATCCTCACGGAAGTGTATCCACTGCTGCGGCCGGCGTCGGTGAGCCGGCTACAAGATCTGCCAGGCACGCTCGAAGGCCGGACGCTCGCCGTCCAGACCGACGAATACCGGACCGTCGCCGTGGCGGTGACCGAGGCCGGGCTGCGTACGATCACTGCGAGCGGCTCCGTCGGAAACGCTCGATCTACCGGAGCTCGGTCGCGCACAGATCACCAGCGCCTCGTCGGGCGGGCATCGTCAGCTCGCGCTCGGTCTCTCGGATGGTCGCGTACTGCCGATCGAGGTCGTGTCCCGCGCCCCGCAGGCCGAGGCGCGTCAGGCGGCCGCGGTCGCTCGCGTCCTCGATCCGGTCGTCGTGGATCCGGCAGGCGGGCCGGTTCGGCTGGTGGCGTACGCCGCTCGTGAGGGCGCCAGCGTGCTAGCCGCTGCGATCGGCGATCAGCGAACCTTGATCGTGGTCCGGACCACCGTGGAAACTTCGCTGCTTGGCGCCGAGGACCGAAAGGAGCAGCGGGACTCACTCGAGCTGCGAGCGCAGGGAGCGAGTACGGCGCTACTCGTCGACGAGCGGGGCGATGACCTGTTTGCCGGCACGGACCACGGAGAAGTCGTTCGCGTCAACCTGCGCGCGAAGGAGATCCATGCCGACGCGCCGACGATCGCTGCGAGCCGGATCGGCGCCGGCATCACGATGATGGGCTTCGTTCTCGGCGGTCGCCGACTCGTCGTCGGCGACAGTGCGGGGGGCGTCAGCACGTGGCAGCTCGTAGGCGCCGGCGGCGAGCCGACTCTCGCCCGCATCGACGAATTCGCGGCCTTCGCCGGCCCGGTCTCGCTGTTCGCGCCTTCGCAGCGGCACAGGGGTTTCTGGGTAGGGGATTCGAGCGGCGCGCTGCGCCTCGAGTACTCCACCACCGGCAAGACCCTCGTCGAAGTCCAGGCCGGCGCACCGCTCTCAACGATCGGCTTTGCTCCCAAGGCCGACGGGCTCGTCGCCGTCGATTCGGCGGGGCGGTTGCTGCGCTGGGACGTCGACTGCCCGCATCCCGAGGTGAGCCTCCGCGCTCTCTTCGGCAAGGTCTGGTACGAGGGCTACGACCGTCCGGACTACGTCTGGCAGTCCACCGGGGGCACGGACGACTTCGAGCCGAAGCTCTCGCTGACCCCGCTGCTGTTCGGCACGCTCAAGGGGACCCTCTATGCTCTGCTTGTTCGCGGTTCCCGTCGCGCTCGGCGCGGCTCTCTACGCCTCGCAGTTCATGCATCCGCGCCTGAAGGCGATCGTCAAGCCGACCGTCGAGATCATGGCCGCGCTGCCGAGCGTCGTGCTCGGCTTCATGGCGGGCTTGTGGCTGGCGCCCAACATCGAGCGGGTGATCCCGGGGCTGTTCATCTCACCAATCGTCATCGGCGCGGTCGTGCTCCTCACGCTCCTCGGGCTGGCGTGCGCTGCCGGGCGGCTGGCGTTCGCGCCTGCGGCCGGGCACCGAGCTGTTGCTCGTCATTCCAGTCGTGTCGGCGGGCTCAGCCTCGTCGCTCGGCTCGGCGGATGGCTCGAGGGGCACTGCTCGGCGGAGATTACCGCCGCTGGCTGCGTCCGCGTTCTGGGTGTCACCTTCGATCAGCGAAACTCGATCGTCGTCGGCTTGGCGATGGGGTTCGCGGTGATCCCGGTGATCTTCACGATCGCCGAGGATTCGCTGGCGAACGTGCCGCCGCACCTCACGGCAGGTTCGCTGGCGCTCGGCGCGAATCGCTGGCAGACGGCCGTGCGCGTCGTGCTTCCGTCCGCGAGCCCGGGGATCTTCTCGGCCATCATGATCGGCTTCGGACGAGCGGTCGGCGAGACCATGATCGTGCTGATGGCGACTGGCAACACACCGATCATGAGCTGGTCGCCGTTCAACGGGTTTCGCGCGCTGTCCGCCAACGTCGCGGTGGAGCTCCCCGAGGCGCCTCGACGGCGGGACGCTGTTCCGCGTGCTGTTCGTCGCGGCGCTGCTCGCTCTTCGTCATGACGTTTCTCGTCAACACGGCCGCGGAGCTCATCCGGCAGCGGCTCCGCCAAAAGTACCGGACGCTATGACGGATTCTGGCGAAGCGGGGATCCGTTCGTGTGGCTCGCCGGGGCGATGCTCGGCGCTCAGCCTGCTGATGGTGGCGGGACTGGTGCTCCTCATCCTCGTCAACGGGCTCGGATTCTTCTGGCCTCGCGATCGTCGAGCGGTTCACTCTCGACGGTGGCAGCGTCGTGCTCGGCGAGGTGGCCCAGCGAGAGGCGATCCCTGAACCCCGACGCCGCCGTCGGGAACGCCGGTTCGATACCGGATCCAGGTGAAGCGCGGGAATCGCGATCGTCTACGGATCGGATTTCGTCTGGATCGACGAAGCCAAAATCATGCGGCGAGACCGCCCGGCCGAGTCATCGTGGCGCTGGAGCGCCGTGAATGGGGAAACTTCTTCGGGTTCACGATCCGCGGTGCGCCATGCGGCCCGCACCGTCGCCACCGGGCCGGAGGACGCGTGGACCGCGCTGCTGCCGCGGCTCGCCGAGGCCAATCGCCTCCACGACGAGATTCGCTCGATCGAGAAGCATGAGATCGGCGCCAACCAACTACGGACAGGAGCGCGCGCGACTGGCGCTGCGCCGTCTCGAGCTCCGACGGCGTGACGAGCCGGTCGGCGCGTCGACGAGATTCGCGGACCGCATCGCGGCGCTCGAGGCGCCGTACGGCGCGAGCGTCGAAGCGTCTCTCGCGTCTCCGGCAACGCGCAGAATACGATGCTCGTCGCGGTCACGCGGAGGGACGGGAAGCTCGAGGATCCCGCTCGACGGATCGTGCGCGCTTATCGGCCGAACCAGATGTCGTGACGCTCGCGAAGGCGCGGCTTCTATGGTCGCCAAGTTGTGGGAGTTCGTTACGGCCGAGCCGCGCGAATCGAACACCGAGGGCGGGGTGTTTCCGGCGATCTTCGGCACCGTGATGATGGTGCTCATCATGAGCGTTCTCGCGACGCCGCTCGGCGTGCTCGCCGCCTGTACCTGCGCGAGTACGCCCGACCAGGGACCGTTCGTCAGCGCCGTGCGAATCGCGGTCAACAACCTCGCGGGGGTGCCGTCGATCGTCTTCGGCGTGTTCGGCGTCGGCTTCTTCATCTACACGATCGGCGGAACGCATCGATCGTTGGTTCTTCGCCGAGGCGTTGCCCACGCCGACGTTCGGGACGGGCGGCATCCTGTGGGCATCGCTGACGCTGGCGCTCCTGACCGTGCCCGTGGTGATCGTCGCCACCGAAGAAGGGCTGGCCGCCGTTCCCCGCGGCGTGCGCGAGGCTTCGCTGGCGCTCGCCGCGACGAAGTTCGAGACCACCTGGCGCGTCGTGCTTCCGGCCGTGTTGCCGTCGATCCTCACCGGCCTGATCCTGGCGATGGCGCGCGGCGCCGGCGAGGTGGCCCCGCTGATGATCACCGGCGTCGTCAAGCTCGCGCCCGCGTTGCCCGCTCGACGGCTTCTTTCCGTTCTTCCACCTCGAGCGCAAGTTCATGCACCTCGGCTTCCACATCTACGACGTCGGCTTCCAGTCGCCGAACGTCGATGCCGCGCGGCCGATGGTCTACATGACGACCGTTCTCTTGCTGCTGCGATCGTGCTGCTGCTGAACCTGACGGCGATCACCATCCGTAACCGGCTGCGCAAGCCGGCTGCAGGTATCGGCCGTATGACGAGTCCAGCACTGCGCCGCTCACGCGGAAGGAGCCGACGATGGAGACCGTGGCCACCGAGCGATCCCTCAACTTCCAGGTGAAGCCTCCGCGCTCCGCGTCGCTGGGTCGAGCGGGCGCACGAGACCCCGTCGGTCCAACGCACCAGCCGAAGGCGCTGATCATCGAGATTCGCAACCTGTCGCTGCGCTACGGCGACAAGACCGCGCTTTCCGGACGATCGATCTCGAGATCCCGGAGCGTCGGGTCACGGCCTTCATCGGCCCCTCGGGCTGCGGCAAGTCGACGCTGCTGCGCTGTCTCAACCGCATGAACGACCTGATCGACGACGTCGAGGTCGCGGGCAGATCCTTCTCGACGGCAGTCGACATCTACGACCGGACGCACGGACGTCGTCGCGCTGCGCCGCGCGTCGGCATGGTCTTCCAGAAGTCGAACCCGTTCCCGAAGTCGATCTACGAGAACGTCGCCTACGGCCTGCGCATCGCCGGCACGCGGCGCAAGGACGTGCTCGACGCGGCGGTCGAGCAGAGCCTCCGCGGCGCCGCGCTCTGGGACGAGGTGAAGGATCGTCTCAGCGACAGCGCGCTGTCGCTCTCGGGCGGACAGCAGCAGCGGCTGTGCATCGCGCGCGCGATCGCCGTCGAGCCCGAGGTGATCCTGATGGACGAGCCCTGCTCCGCGCTCGATCCCATCGCGACCACGAAGGTCGAGTCGCTGATCCACGAGCTTGCCGGGCGCTACACGATCGTCATCGTGACCCACAACATGCAGCAGGCGGCACGGGTCTCCGATCGCACCGCGTTCCTCTATCTGGGCCGGCTCGTCGAGGTCGGGCCGACCGAGAAGATCTTCACGACGCCCGAGAAGCAGGAGACCGAGGACTACATCACGGGTCGGTTCGGATGACCGCGGAGGAGATCGACCATGACGCTGCACACCGATCGACACTACGAGGACGAGCTGCAGACGCTGCAGCAGCTGCTGCTGCGATGGGCGGGCTCGTCGAGCAGCAGATCGCGCGCGCGATCGACGCGCTCGTCGAGCGCGATTCCGACCTCGCGCGCGACGTCGATCGAGCGCGACCACGAGGTCAATCGACTCGACGTCCTCGATCGACGAGGAGTGCTTGCAGCTGCTCGCGCTGCACCAGCCGGCGGCGCGCGACCTGCGGCTGATCACCACGGCGCTCAAGATCACCACCGACCTCGAGCGCATCGGCGACATGGCGGTGAACATCTGCGAGCGCGCGCTCGAGCTGAACGAAGAGCCGACACTCAAGCCCTACATCGACATCCCGCGCATGGCCAAGGAGGCGCAGGCGATGCTGCGCGAGAGCCTCGACGCCTTCGTGCGCGAGGACACCGACCTCGCTGCCGCAGGTGATCGACAGCGACGACGTCGTCGACGCCTCGCGCACCAGCTGTTTCGCGAGCTGCTGTCGTACATGGCGGAGGATCCGCAGCACGATCTGCTCGGGCGACCACGCATCCTGCTGATCTCGAAGTACCTCGAGCGCATCGCCGATCACGCGACGAACATCGCCGAGATGGTGGTCTTCATGGTCAAGGGCAAGAGCATCCGTCACTCCGACGTCGCTGCCCGGCGAAGACTACGAGCTCGAATGAGCGAGCAGCCGCCGGCAGATCCTCGTCGTCGAGGACGAGCCGGACATCCGCGAGCTCGTGCGCTACAACCTCGAGCAGGAGGGCTTCACGGTGCTCGACGCGGCGGACGGCGAGCAGGCTCTCGCGCTGGCCCGCAAGCAGCGCCCGCAGCTCGTCATCCTCGATCTCATGCTGCCCGGCATGAACGGGCTCGAGGTCTGCCGCGTGCTGCGCGCCGACGAGCGAACCGCGAAGCTGCCGATGGTGATGCTGACCGCGCGCGCCGCCGAGGTCGACAAGGTGCTCGGGCTCGAGATCGGCGCCGACGACTACGTCACCAAGCCGTTCAGCCCGCGCGAGCTGGTGGCGCGCGTCAAGGCGCGTGCTGCGCCGCGCCTACGGCTCCAGACGCCGGAGCGCCCGCACGAGGTCTACGAGCGCGGCCGGCTGCGCATCGATTTCGACACCTACGAGGTCTTCCTCGACGGCAAGCCGCTGCGGCTGTCGCTGCGCGAGTTCGAGCTGCTGCGCTTCTTCGTGCAGCACCCGAATCGGGCGTTCTCGCGCGGAGACATTCTCGACCTGGTGTGGGGACCGGACACCCACGTCGAGCCGCGCACCGTCGACGTGCACGTGCGCCGGCTGCGCCTGCAGATCGAGCGCGACGACGCGAACCCGGAGCTGATCCTGACGGTGCGCGGCGTCGGCTACAAGTTCAAGCCGGACGCCCTGGACAAGCCGTTGCGCAGGACCGGGACGCGGTCGTAGAGAATGCCAGCGTGCGCCGGCTGTCGATCCAGCTGCTCGCGCCGGTGTTCGCGGTGGTGCTGGCGGTCGTCCTGGTCGCTCGCTCTACTGGTCGACGCGCCTTTCAGCGACTCTACGTACAGGCACTGACCGCTCGGCTCGAGCGTGAAGCGCGCCTGGCGGCCGACGCCTTGCCGTGGGGAGTCGCCGGCGAGCGAGCTCGATCGACTCTGCGCGCGTGCACGCGCGGGAGGTCGGTGGACGGGTGACGGTCATCGCCGATGACGGGCGGGTGATCGGCGAGTCCGAGGAATCTTCCGAAGTCGCTGGAGAATCATTCGGACCGACCCGAAGTTCTCGACGCGCGCGGGCGAGCGGAACCGGCGTGTCGACCCGCTTCAGCAGCACGCTCGGCTACGACATGCTGTACGTCGCGCTCGCCGACCGGCGGACGAACGAGCTTCGCTTCGTGCGGCTCGCGCTTCCGCTGCGCGGACTCGACTCCGCGCGGAGCCTCGTGCGGCGAACGCTCGCCTACGGATTGATTCGCCGCGATCCGCTCGGAGGAGCTCTCCGGCTGGGCGTTCTCGCGACGGATCGCCGGACGCATTCACCGCATCGAAACGCTCTCGCGCGAGATCCTCGCCGGCGGCGGTGAAGCGCCGGCGCGGCGCAGGAGGACGAGCTCGGCGCGCTCGAGCAACACCTCGTCGAGCTCGCCCGCGAGATGCGCGAACAGCTGGCGCGCACCGAGGCGGAGCGCGCCAAGCTCGAGGCCGTGTTGCGCAGCATGGTGGACGGCGTGGTGGTGCTCGATCGACGAGGGTCGGATTCTGCTCTGCAACCGCGCCGCGCGCGAGCAGCTCGAGCTCGTCGGCGCGCGGCGACGCTGGTGGGCGCGCACCTGTCCCTGCTTTGCCGAATCCCCGAGATCGCGCGCGTTGACCGAGGAAAGCTTGCGGGCGTCGGGCGCCGCGCGTCAGCGCGAGATCGACCTTTCCCGGACGCGAGACGAACCGCGTGATCTCGGCGAGCGCCGTCGGCGGTCTTGGAGGAGGCCGAGGCGGTTCGGCGTGATCCTCATGCTCCACGACGTCACGCGCATTCGCCAGTTCGAGGCGATGCGCGCGGACTTCGTCGCCAACGTTTCCCACGAGTTGCGCACGCCGCTGACGGCGATCCGCGGATACGCCGAGACGCTTCTCGGCGGGGCGCTGCGCGATCCCGAGCACGCGCGCGGAATTCGTCGGCGTGATTCAACGGCATTCGGAGCGCTTGACGCGACTGATCGACGATCTCTTGACGCTCTCGGACCTCGAGCTCGGCCGCACGGAGATCCGGCCACGGGCGCTCTCCGTGGCCGAGCTCATGCCGCCGCCGATCGAGATGCTCAAGCGCAAGGCCGAGGAGCGCAACGTGGAAGTTCACGCCGAGGTGGCCGATCGACCTGCCCGCGGTGCTCGGCGATCGCGACCGCCTCGAGCAGGTGCTCATCAACCTGATCGACAACGCCATCAAGTACAGCGGCGCCGGTAGTCGCGTACGCGTCGTGGCCCGTACGCTCGACGGCGAGCAGCCGCCGGCGGTGGAGATCGCCGTCTGCGACGACGGGATCGGCATTCCCGAGAAGGACATCCCGCGGTTGACCGAGCGCTTCTATCGTGTCGACCGTGCGCGTTCGCGCGAGCTCGGCGGAACCGGCCTCGGCCTGGCGATCGTCAAGCACATCGTGCAAGCGCACAGCGGATCGCTCGGCATCGAAAGCACCCTCGGGCGCGGCACGACGGTACGGGTGACGTTGCCGGTCGCGCCGCCGCCGGTGGTCGAACCTTCCGCCTAGAGATAGCCGACGAAAAGCCGGCGGAAGCCCCGTTTCCGAAAGGCGGAAGGCGCCTGCTTCCAGAGCCTCGGCTCACGGTACTCGGGCAGACTGCAGGCGCAATTGCGGCAGTGCGGGCAGACCTTCGAGGATTCGTCGCCGGCGTGGTTGCACCACGAGGCCTCGAACAGATCGAAGCGCACGGTGCAGATCGGGCATCGCACGTCGTGGCGCATTGCCGCCGATAGCCTGGCGCGTGTTTCCGAGGCGCCCGCAGCGGGTGAACATTCAGTTACTGTTCCGCGGACGCCGGCAACAGGATCCGCCGGTCGCTGTTTTCCGGGGGAGGGATGTTGGCGAGCAGCACCTTCTTCGAATCGCCGATCCACCAGATGTAGAGCGCTCGGTGTAGCTCGGCCCGCACCTCGGGCAGGTACCGCTCCTTGGTGAGCAACGCGATCGGAGCATCCGCGTTCAGCAGCGGGCTCGCGTCACGCACGTTGGGCAGCAGGCGAACCGGGCGCCCCGAGTAAAACGCCAGCGTATGGCTCGTGGTCCCGTAGCTCACCAGAGGCGCCGAGGGTGGAAGCCGTAGCGCGATCAAATCCGCCGGCATTTCCATGCTGTTGTAGGCCGTCACCGTTTCGGAGCCGAAGTGATAGAGGACGACGAGCGTCACGACGCCACACGCGGCGACGGCGCCGAGCGCGCCGAGGCGGTTGCGCCGCAACACGGCCCCAATTCCCGCCGCCGCGAAGGGAATGAGCAGGAAGCCGAATACGATCTTGTCGGCATAGATCGGGAACTCGTTCTGCAACAGGCGGCGAGTCAGAAAGGGTAGAATCAGCACGACGAGAAAGAGAAGCCCGGCGGCGAAGAGGCACGGGATCGGCTAGCACGCTCTCGGAGCGCGGACGGCGGACGAAGCGCGACAGCGCCCTGCCGGTGAGCAGCGCGAGCGGAACCAGCGCGAGCGCCACGTACGCGACCAGATTCACCGCCGTGAGCATGAAGAATGCAGCGTCCGCGAAGAGCCAGACGAGTAGAAAGAGCCGCGCGCGGGGGGATCGCTCGCCGCCGCTACGCAATGCGTCGCGCATCGTCCATGGCAAAAAAATCCCCCAGGGCAGCGCGAGCAAAGACGTGATGAGCAGGAAGGCGGCGAGCGAGTAGGAGTGGGCGTCGTCGAAGTTGGGATCGAGGAATCGGATCAGACTGTGCTCGCCGAGCAGCGCGTTCACGTATCCTGGATCGTTGGCGGCGGCGAGCGCGAATACCGGGCCCAGCGTCGCGACCAATACCCCGAGACCACGCAGGGGCCGCAAATCGAGAAGCCTGCCCGGTTCGCGAATCAGCAAGGCGAACGGGATCGCGACGAATGCCGGCAGCAGTAGCGCGGCGGGTCCCACGCTCGCGATCGCCGCCGCCAACGCCGCGTAGAACACCCAAGGAAAGCCCGTGCGACGCGAGAGCAACGGCTCGCTCAGGCCGAGCAAGGCGATCGACAACAGCAGGCCCGCCACCGCATCCTCGATCGCCAGCCGGCCGATGGCCACGTAGCCGGCCGTCGTCGTCAGCACGAGACCGGCGAAAGCGCCGGTGATCGGCCGCAAGTGACGCCATCCCCAAGTCGCCACGAGCCACACTCCCACGACGGCGATGACCGTCGTGGGCAGCCGGATGGCCGCTTCGTTCTGGGTGCCGAACAGACGCATGGCGGCCGCGAGAAACCAGAAGTACGCCGGAGGCCGCTCGAAGTACGGCAGGAAATTGAGCTGGGGGGTGAGCCAACGGCGTGTCAGCAACATCTCCCGAGCCACCTCCGCGGGAAGCCCCTCATCGGGATCCCAAAGCGATGGCGTGCCGAGATCGATGAAGAACACCAGCGGCGGTATCACCGCGAGCAGCACGAGAAGCCACGGGGGGATACCACTCGCCGTGACCCATTGCGGCCATCGCGGCGGGGGCGCGACCGCGCTCTCGGCGACCTCCGCTTCGCGCCTCGACACATCCGTAGCATCGTCGAGCCGCCGGCGTCGGTCAATCTCCGTGAGCAAGGGTAGACGCAAGGCGTGACTTCTGGTGAGAACGGTGGCCGTGGTTCTGCCGCGCATCGGATGGATCGGTCTTGGCATCATGGGGAGGCCGATGGCGTGGAACCTGCTGCGCGCGGGCTTCGAGCTGACTGCGTACAATCGCAGCGCCGCTCGCCTCGCGGCCTGGAACGATGCAGGCGGCCGATCGGCGTCGAGCCCAAGCCAAGTCGCCGCGGGCGCCGACGTTCTGGTGACCATGGTGTCGGATACCGTCGACGTCGAGTCGGTGCTCTTCGGCGAGTCGGGTGCAGTCGCCGGTTTGCGCCGTGGAGCCATCAGCATCGACATGAGCACGATCTCGCCGAGCGCCACTCGAGGGATCTCGCGACGTTTGCGCGAACGCGGAATCGAGCACCTCGACGCTCCGGTATCGGGAGGGGAGTCGGGAGCCAAGGCCGGGACGCTCTCGATCATGGTCGGCGGCGAAGCGAGTGCGTTCGAACGCTGCCATGAGCTCTTCGCCGCGCTCGGCAAGCGCATCACCCACATGGGGCCGAGCGGGGCTGGCCAGGCGACCAAGCTCGTCAATCAGGTGGCCGTGCTCGGCAATTTGGCGGCGACTTGCGAGGCGTTGCAGCTCGGTCGAGCGTCGGGGCTCGATTTGACCCGCGTCGTCGATGCCGTCGGCGGCGGGGCAGGGGCTTCGTGGCAGCTCGCGAACCTCGGTCCCAAGATGATCGCCGGCGACTTTGCGCCGGGCTTTCCGGTGCGACTCGCGAGGAAGGACCTGCGGCTGGTCCTCGAGACGGCGCGTGAGCTTCGGCTGTCGCTCCCTCTCGTGGCGCTCGTGGAGCGGTTGTTCTCGGCGCTGGCGGCGTCGGGTGGAGACGAGGACGGAACGCAGGCGCTCGTCCGCGTGCTCGACATCACGCCCCCGACGCCACCGTAGCGATCCGCGCTCGGGGATGTTACACGCCCGTTACGGCGACCTTGCCTGGCTCGTTGCAGAGGTGCTCGCCAGGCTGGCGTGAAGCCCGCATAATCGAAGGTGCGTGGACCTCTTTCGAACCCATGCCGGCGGGGCCGCACCGCGCGTCGTCGCGGACGTGCTCGCCGCGGTGGTGAACGAGGTGACGCGCCGTACTCCCGCGGCCCGCGACCTGCCGTTCTTCGGTCTCGATCATCCCAAGGGCGCGACGGCCGATCGCCTCGAACGGCTGTCCGAGCTCGGCATCTTCCGCTTCTACGAGCGGGTGCTCGATCTGGCGGCGGGGCTCGGCGGGCCGGCCCGCTGGCTTGCTCGGCGGCACGGCTGCACCGTGCTCTCACTCGATCGCAGCCGCGCGCGCGCCGCGGCAAGCCGCCTGCTCGTCCGTCGCGCGGGCCTCGACGATGCGGTTACGGTCGGCGTCGCGGAGTTCGAGCGCCTGCCCGCCGCCGCCGCGTCGTTTACGCACGCGTGGAGCGTCGACGGGCTCGACGAGAACGCCGACGCGAGCGCGATCTTCGCCGAGCTCTTTCGCGTCGTGCGTCCCGGTGGGTATGTCGCGCTGCAGGAATGGTCGCGCTCCACGACCGAGCCCGCGAAGAAGCACGTCGACGCGCTCCGGGCCGCAGGTTTCGGCCCGGTACGTGTCGTGTCGGCTCCAGAGGCGCGTGAGGACGATTCGACGATCGTCTCGCTGATACGTAGGCGCGTCGCCGCGCGCCTCGATCAGAGCGTGGCCGCGTCGGCGGCTCTCGCTCCGGCGGCTCGAAAGAGCCTCGATGGGCCGGCGCAGACGATCTCCGAGAGCGACGGCACGCTTTGCCAGTTGTTCGCGGGCCGTCCCGCGTGATGGGGGTTACAGCTGCGGTCTTCGCTTGTGCCAATCCGTTGCTCGCTCGTAGGCGCCACCGACGCCAAGCACCGTCGACTCGTCGAACGGCTTGCCCGCGACTTGGAGACCGATCGGCAGGCCGTCGCGCGTGAACCCACAAGGCAGCGAGAGCGCCGGCAGGTGCGTCGCGTTGAAAGGCGCCGTGAAGCGGATCAGCGGGAAAATCGGCGGCTCCTCGACGCCGCCGACGCGCACGGTCCGCTGCCCGATGTTGACGGCGGCGATCGGGGTGGTGGGCGTCACGAGCACGTCGACGCTCTCCAGCGCTTCGCGCATCGCTCGGGTGAGCGCGTAGCACGCGTCGAGCGCGGCGATCAGCTCTGTGCTGCTCGGCGTCGGCTGTGAAAAGATCTCGGCGAGGTCGGCGCCGAAGTCCTGCGGCCGCGTACGCAAACGCTCGGCGTGAATGTGCTTCGCCTCGGCCAGCACGAGGCCGAAGAGCCCCCTGACGGTCGTCTCCGCGCTCGGTAGCTCGACGTCGCGTACCGTGGCGCCGATCGAGCCGAGGACGCCGAGCGCTGCCTCGACCGCCGCGCTGATCTCCGGGTCCAGTCGCTCGTAGAAATAGCGGCGCGGCACGCCAACGCGAATCCCTTTGACGCCGCGACCGACGGCTTCGGAATAGTGATCGACGGGGACGCGCTCGCTCGTCGGATCCGCGGCGTCGTATCCAGCGATCGCTTCGAGCACGATGGCGGCGTCCTCGACCGTGCGGGTGATCGGGCCCGCGTGGTCGAACAGAAAGGAGAGCGGAAAAATTCCCGCCTTGCTCACCCGGCCGTATGTCGGCTTCAACCCGACGGCCCCGCAGAGCGCGGCCGGAATGCGGATGCTGCCGCCGGTGTCGGTGCCGATCGTGCCCGCGGCCAGCCAAGCAGCAATCGCCGCGCCCGAGCCGCCGCTCGAGCCCCCCGGGATTCGGTTTTTGTCCCAGGGGTTGCGTGTCGTGCCGAAGTGCGGGTTGTCCGTCGTGACGCCGTAGGCAAACTCGTGGGTGTTGAGCTTGCCGAGCAGCACCGAGCCCGTCTCGCGCAGGCGACGCGCCACGGTGCAGTCGTTCTTGGGCACGTGATCGGCGAAGAATTTTCCACCCGCCGTGGTGCGGATCCCCGCGGTGTCGCACAGATCCTTCAGAGCGATAGGCACGCCGTGCAGCGGCCCGCGCGGACCGGATTTGGCGATCTCGTCTGTGGCACGTCGTGCATCCGCACGCGCACGCTCGAGCGTGACGGTCACGTAGGCGTTGATCTCCGGATTCAGCCGCTCGATGCGGTCGAGATAGGCTTCGGTGAGCTCGAGCGGAGAGAGCTTGCGGTCGCGCAACTGCGCGGCCGCGGCAGCGATGGAGAGGTCGGTGAGCGCTTCGTCCCTGTGAGCCATCGCGCGACTATAGTCGAGTCGTCGCGTGGCCGGCTAGAGATGCGCATCCCGGCTGCAGCAGCTAGTAGCAGAGGAAGGAGGCGGGTTGACGTACGTAGGCGCGCGATGGCTCATCGGCTGGCTCTTGGCGATCGCGCTCTCGGGATCGTCGGCGCTCGCGGGCGAGAATCTGGAAACCGAACGCTTGCTTGCAGACGTGATCCAGCAGGGGGCGATGGGGGTCCAGGGCGGGGCGACGCCAAACCAGCGCTGGGCGTTGTTGCCGGAGATCGGCTATAGCCCGGAGAAGGGGCCGAACGGCGGCATCAAGTTCACCAACCGCGACGCCACCCCGGCGGGCCTGACGATCGATCTCGAGGGCGGGTACGCTCTCAGGAAGCAGCAAAACGCCTCGCTCGCCATCGTTGCCCCGCACTTCCTGAACGACACCGTCATCGTCGCGTTGCAGGGACAGTACGCGTACGACCCGACCAAGGAGTTCTTCGGGCTCGGCAACAACAACGTGGGTCCCGACCCGCTATCGACGAACGCGTACCGGCTGTTTTCCGCGCTGGCGACGATCGCGTACCGGCCGATTCCGCGACTCACCGCGGCGCTCACTCTCGGATTCAGTCACGTGCACATCGGCACGGGCGACCTCGAGGATTCGACGCCGTCGACGCCCGCCGCCTTTCCGGACCTCGTCGGCATCAACGGCGGATACTCCAACCCGATCGCGTTCTCGCTCGTCTACAACAACCGCGAGGAGATCACACGGCCGACCCGCGGCTGGAACCTAATGGTCAAGGTGCAACACGTGGACAGGGCCCTCGGGAGCGACTACCAATTCACGCGCTACATCGCCGACGCCAGCTATCTCTATCCGCTGCTCACGCGCCGTCAGGTGATCGGATTGCGCGTCGGCGGGCAGTACATCGACACCAAGAGCCGCAGCACGCCATTCTACGAATTCGCGTCGCTCGGCGGCGCGCAGGACCTGCGGGGGTTCTGGCAGGATCGCTTCCTGGGGCTCAGCAACGTGGTCATCAACGGCGAGTACCGCCTGAAGCTCCTGGACTTCAACTTCTTCGATTTCTGGCGCGTCCGCATCGATGGCGTGGCGTTTGGTGACATGGGGCGCGTCTTTCTCGACGACACGGACCTCTCGGACCAGTTCAAGGTCAACAGCAACCTCTTGCCCAGGGTGTTCCAAGACTTCCGCTACAGCTACGGCGGCGGCCTGCGGGTGGCGCTCGGCGACGCCATCCTCGCACGCATCGACGTCGGGTTCAGCAACGAAGAGACGGCGCTCGTCTACCTGACGTTTGGCCACATCTTTTAGGAGCGCCGCGAGGTCGCCGACTACGCCGCTCACGCCTCGCGTAGTCTACCTTGACACAAACACGCACCATTGCTAGGGAAATTGTTTGGTTGAAGGCACGTCGCGCGCACTGGATGGCCCGCAGATCCGCCCCGACGAAGGCACGTAGCTCAGTGGGAGAGCGCTTCCCTGACACGGAAGAGGTCGGCGGTTCAATCCCGCCCGTGCCTACCATGATCTCGCCGCAATCCCTTGAGTCGTGCGCTGCCGTCGGGTCGTCTCGTTGATGCGCCGCACGATCGCGTTCCACGCATGAGGGTCGAAGCGACGGCAGTGGTTGCAGCCGGCTCGTCCGCGCGCGACGCTCTCACCCGTTGTGACCGCAAGGCCGCCGAGAAGGCGGTGGCGGCGCGAATCGACGGCAAGCTGCGCGACCTCTCGGCGCCGGTCTCCCCGGATGCTGTCGTCGAGGCCGTGCTGCCGGAGTCCAAAGACGGTCTCGAGGTCATTCGACACTCCACCGCCCATCTCATGGCGCAAGCGGTGCAAGAGCTCTTTCCGGGTACGCAGGTGACGATCGGTCCGGTCATCGAGGACGGCTTCTACTACGACTTCGTTCGCCCGGAGCCGTTCACCCCGGACGACCTCGGTCGCATCGAAAGTAGGATGAAGGAGATCGTCTCTCGGGACTTGCCGGTTACACGACACGAGATGTCGAAGAGCGACGCCATGGAGCTCTTCGCGGCGATGGGCGAGAGCTACAAGGTCGAGATCCTCGAAGGAATCCCCGACGACCGGGTGTCGGTGTACCAGCAGGGCGATTGGAAGGATCTGTGTCGCGGGCCGCACGTGCCCGCGACCGGTAAGCTCGGCGCGTTCAAGCTCACCAGCGTTGCCGGAGCCTATTGGCGAGGCGACGAAAAGAACGCCATGCTGCAGCGTATCTACGGCACCGCCTGGGCGACCGAGGCGGACCTGAAGCGCCACCTCGAGCTTCTCGAGGAAGCCAAACGGCGCGATCACCGCAAGATCGGCAAAGAGCTCGATCTATGGAGCTTCCACTCGATCGCGCCTGGGAGCCCTTTTTTCCATCCCAAAGGCGCGTTCGTCTACAACGCCCTGATCGGCTTCATCCGCGCGCTCTATCAGCGCTACGGCTACGGAGAGGTGATCACGCCCCAAATCGCCGACGTCGAGCTTTGGAAGCGCTCCGGTCACTACGAGAACTTCCGCGACAACATGTTCTTCTGCGAGATCGACGAGCGCGAGTTCGGCGTGAAGCCGATGAATTGCCCCGGCCACACGTTCGTGTACGCGAGCGCGAAGCGCTCGTACCGCGAGCTGCCGCTTCGCTACGCCGATTTCTCCAAGCTTCACCGCTACGAGAAATCAGGTGTGCTGCACGGTCTCACGCGCGTGCGCACGTTTTCGCAAGACGATGCCCACGTCTTCTGCACTCCCGGCCAAGTGCAGGAGGAGATCACTAATGTCATCGAAATGGCGGGCGTGGTTCATCGCGCTTTCGGATTCGAGGATATCCGGGTTTTTTTGTCCACCCGTCCCGCGCAGCGCATGGGAAGCGACGCGACGTGGGATCACGCCGAGGAGGCGTTGCGCGCCGCGCTCGCGGCGAATCACCTCCGGTTCGACATCAACCCCGGCGACGGCGCGTTTTATGGCCCGAAGATCGACTTCCTCTTTCGCGATGCCCTGCGCCGCGAATGGCAGCTGACGACGATTCAGCTCGACTACGCGCTGCCGGAGCGGTTCGACTTGACCTTCGTATCCCCGGAGGGGAAGGAAGAGCGGCCGGTGATGATTCATCGAGCGCTGCTCGGCTCGATCGAGCGTTTCCTCGCTATCTTCCTGGAACACACGGCGGGTGCGTTTCCGCTATGGCTCGCACCTGTGCAAGCGCGCGTGCTGACGCTCACCGAGCGGCAGGAGGCCTACGGCGCCGAGGTGGCGGCTGAGCTTCGCGCCCGAGGGTTGCGCGTGGAGCTCGACGCCCGCAACGAAAAGCTCGGCTACAAGATCCGCCAGGCGCAGCTCGAGAAGACACCATACATGTTGGTGGTCGGCGATCGCGAAGCCGCGCAGCGCAAGGTCGCGCCTCGCGTCCGCGGTGGCGAACAGCTGCCTGTCATGTCCGTCGAGGAGATCACCGTTCGTCTCCTCGAGGAGGCGAAGCAACCCGTCATCCCATAACCCGGAGGTGCCCTATCTCGAGGCCAATGCCCACACCGACCGTACGCATCAACCAGCAGATCCGAGCCCGGGAGGTCAGGCTGATCGACACCGACGGCACGCAAGACGTCGTGCCGCTGGCCCGAGCATTGGAGATCGCCAATCAGCGCAGCCTCGATCTCGTCGAGGTCGCCGCGACGGCGGTGCCGCCGGTCTGTCGCATCATGGACTACGGCAAGTACCGCTACATGCAGCGCAAGAAGGCGGCCGAGTCGAGGAAGAAGGCGACACGGGTGGTCGTCAAAGAAGTCAAGCTCGGATCCCAGACGGACGAGCACGACGTGAATTTCAAGGTCAATCACATCCGCCGATTCCTTGACGATGGCATGCGCGTGAAGGTCTCGGTCTTCTTTCGCGGCCGCGCCATCACCCATCCCGAGAAGGGGAAGGAGATGCTCGATCTGGTGATGTCCAAGATCGAGGACGTGGCGAGTCAGGAGATCAAGCCTCGCCTCGAGGGCCGCAACATGTCGATGATGGTGGTGCCCAAGTAGAGCGGCTGGCCTCGATCGGCGGGTGTGATATAGCGTGGCGGTTTCCCCCGGAACGGAAGTCGCTCCGGTAGGATCGCGAGGAGCCTGAAGATGCCGAAAATGAAGACCAAGCGCGGGGCGGCGAAGCGTTTCAAAGTCACCGGCAGCGGCCGCGTGAAGCGCAGCCGCGCCTATCGGCGGCACATCCTCACCACCAAGTCCCGCAAGAAGAAGCGCCAACTCCGCCGTGGCGGCATGGTGGCGCCGGCGAACGAGAGGGCGGTCAAGAGCCTGCTCCCGTATCTTTAGACGAACCTTCCAAGAGGACGACAATGCCCAGAGTCAAGCGAGGCACGAAGCTACGCCGCCGTCACAAGAAGCTCCTGAAGCTCGCCAAGGGAGTCATCGGCGGTCGCAAGAACTACCGTCAAGCACGTTCGACGGTGGAGAAGGCGCTCGTCTACGCATATCGAGACCGCAAGGCGCGCAAGCGCGACTTTCGCAGCCTGTGGATCGTGCGCATCAATGCCGCTGCGCGTCTCAACGGCATCACCTACCGGAGCCTTATCAACGGCTTGAAAAAGGCCGGCGTCGAGGTCGATCGCAAGATGCTCGCGGATCTCGCGGTGAAGGATCCCGCCGCCTTTTCCGAGATCGCCGCGGTGGCGAAGTCGAAGATCGCCGCCTGAATCGCCTTCGGAACCTCGCCACGAACGACGGAAGAGCATTCGCTCGATTGTCGCCGTAGCGGTGAGCGTCGCCTCATGCGCTCCGCTCTAGAACGCATACGCGAATCCACGTTGGCTGCTCTCGACCAGTGCGAGGACCCCTCCGCGCTCGAGGACATCCGGGTGCGGGCGCTCGGGCGGAAAGGGGAGCTCACCGCCGTGCTGCGGGGGATGCGCGAAGTCCCCGAGGGCGAGCGTCCGGCGATGGGCGAGCTCGCCAACACCATCAAGGGCCAAATCGAGGAGCGCATCGCTCTGGTGCGAGCCCGGCTCGAGCAGCAACGGCTCGCGAAGAGCCTGGCCGAGGAGCGCATAGACGTCACCCTGCCCGGAGTACGCTTCCCGCGCGGGCACATGCATCCGTTGACCCAGGTGCTCGACGAAATCGTCGGCATCTTCGTCGAGATGGGGTTCGGCGTGGAGGAAGGGCCCGAGATCGAGGACGACTACCACAACTTCGAGGCCCTCAATATCCCGCGCGATCACCCCTCTCGGGACATGCACGATACCTTCTTCGTCTCCGACGACACGGTCCTGCGCACGCACACCTCGCCGGTGCAGATCCGCGTCATGGAGTCGCGCCAGCCACCGCTGCGAGTGATCGCGCCGGGCGCGGCCTACCGCCACGGCGACGACGACATGACCCATTCCCCGATCTTTCATCAGGTGGAGGGATTTCTCGTCGACGAGGCCATCACGTTTGGCGACCTCAAGGGGGTACTCTCCGAGTTCTTGCGCCGTTTCTTTGGTCCCGAAACTCGCACGCGCTTTCGTCCGAGCTTCTTTCCCTTCACGGAGCCGTCCGCGGAGGTCGACATCGGTTGCGTGATGTGCGCCGGCTCCGGCCGACAGTCGAATGGTGAGCCGTGCCGGGTCTGCAAGCGCTCTGGTTGGATGGAAATCCTCGGCGCGGGAATGATCGACCCCAGCGTCTTCGCATTCGTCGGGTACGACGCCGAGAAGGTATCCGGGTTCGCCTTCGGCATGGGCCTGGAGCGCCTCGCGATGCTCAAGTACGGCATCGGCGACATCCGCTTGTTCTTCGACAACGACCTGCGCTTCCTGAGGCAATTTTGAAGCTCTCGCTGAACTGGCTGCGCGAGTTCGTGGCCTTCGAGCTGACGGCGGAAGCACTCGCCGAACGGCTGACGATGGCTGGCCTCGAGGTCGAGAACATCGCCTTGCACGGCGCCTACGAGCACATGGTCGCCGGACGGATCGTCGGCCTCGAGCCGCATCCGCGCGCCGACAAGCTCGCCGTGTGCACCGTGGATGCGGGCTCGGAGGGTACCCTCCACGTGGTCTCGGGCGCGCCGAATCTCGAGGCGGGGTTGCGAGTCGCGGTGGCGCTTCCCGGAGCGACGCTGGCGGACGGCACGACGGTAGAATCGGCGGAGATTCGCGGCGTGGCGTCGGCGGCAGTGCTGCTATCCGAGCGTGAGATCGGCGTCTCGGACAATCACGACGGCGTGATGAGGCTCGCCGATGAGGCCATGCCCGGCACTACGATGGCGACGATCCTCGGCACGGCCGATGTCGTGCTCGAGGTGGCGATCACGCCGAATCGTGGCGACTGCCTGTCTGTCGTCGGCATCGCCCGCGAGATCGCGGCGCTTACCGGCGCACGCCTGCGAGTGCCCGCGGCGCGGCTTTCGGAGAAGGCGCCGGGCTCGGCGGAAAGCATCCGAGTCGAGATCCGCGATCCGGACGTTTGCCGGCGCTACGTGGCGCGGGTGATACGCAGCGCAAAGATTGGCCCCTCGCCGCTGTGGATGCGCAGCCGACTCGAAGCGCTCGGCGTGCGCGCCATCAACAACGTGGTGGACGTCACGAACTACGTGATGCTGGAGCGCGGTCAGCCGCTGCACGCCTTCGACCTCGCGCGCCTGGCAGGCGGACGAATCGTAGTGCGCCGCGCCGATGAGCCACTCGTGTTTCGAACGCTCGACGACGTCGACCGCTCGCTCGAGGCGGACGACCTGGTGATCGCCGACGCCGAGCGTCCCGTGGCGCTCGCGGGTGTGATGGGCGGGGCGGCGAGCTCGGTGAGTGCCGACACGACGGACGTTCTCCTCGAGGCCGCCTGGTTCGCGCCCGCGACGATCCGGCGCACCTCACGCCGGCTCGGGCTGCGCAGCGAGTCGTCGCTCCGTTTCGAGCGGGGGGTCGACCTGGAAGCTGTGGCACAAGCAGCGGATCGTGCCGCGGAGCTCTTCGCCAAGACCACGCGCGGACAAGTCGCGGCGGGACGTGTCGACGCCTATCCGAATCCCGCGGAGCGGCTCGACGTGCTGGTGCGAAGCGAGCGGACGAATCGGATGCTCGGCAGCTCGTTTCCAGTCGCTGAGATCGGGCAACTCCTGCGCCGCGTCTCGGCCGCGGTGAAGGCAACCGGTCGGGGAGGCTATCTGTGTCGTGTCCCTTCGTACCGGTTCCGACTTGACGCGCGAAGCCGATTTCATCGAGGAGATCGCACGGCTCGGCGGCTACGATCGCATTCCACCGACGCAGCCGCGCCTGGCACTTTCGGCGCGTGCCGACCGACCCACCCGCCGACTCGAGAGCCGCGCGCGCGGGCTGCTCGTCGCGCAGGGACTGAACGAGATGATCTGCCGCCGCTTCGTCGCCACGGAGTGGAACCGTCGGATGCCTGGCGTGGCGCCGGTGGGCTGCCGCGGAATCACCCTGCGAAATCCCATGAGCACCGATGCGCCGCAGATGCGCATCAGCTTGCTGCCGGGCCTCTCTCGCGACCGCGGCTCACAACCGCCGCCAGGGGGAAAGCTGGGTTCAGTGCGTTCGAGATCGGCAACGTCTTCTGGACCGACGGGGCGATTCGCGAGCGACAAGACGATCGGCGGAGTGCTGCTCGGCTCCGTGCCCGCAACGTGGTCTGCTCGGAGATGCCCGCGAGCAATCGTTCTACGATGCGAAAGGGGTCGTCGAGGCGTTGCTCGATGGGCTCGGAGTGGCGCCCGCGCGCTGGCTGCGGCGGGATCTGCCTTCGTTCCTGCACCCGGGCAAAGCGGCCACGGTATGGCGTGCCGACGACGTCCTTGGATACGTCGGCGGGCTCCATCCGGAGGTCGCGAAGGCCGCCGACGTCGGCGAAGCATGGGTATTCGAGCTTGACTTCGCAAAACTCGAATCGTATGCTCCCGCGCCGTTTTACGTTCCAACCTCTGCCGAAGTACCCCGCGATCGTGCGCGACCTGGCGATCGTGGCGGATGAAACGTTCGAAGCCCAGGCGGTGCTCGAAACAATCGACGTATGTTCCGACCTCCCGGTCGAGAGTGCGCGGCTGTTCGATCTGTATCGCGGCCATCCTCTGCCCGCCGGGAAGAAGAGCCTGGCGTACTCGATCTCCTACCGGGATCCCTCCCGAACCCTCACCGACGAGGAAGTGAATCGGCTGCATCAGAGTCTGATCGAGCGCATCACGCGCGAGCTCGGGGTTGCCCTCCGCGCGTAGAGTCACGGCGAGACAGCCTCGCGGCGCGTAGCGCTGCCACGCGGCCTTCATAGGTGGTGCCATGGCGATGACCAAGGCGGAGATCGTCGAACGGATCTACGAGAAGGTCGAGAAGGACGGGTTCTCCAAGAAGGAGGCGGCGGAGGTCGTCGAGGCGATCTTCGAGGTCATCAAGCTCCATCTGGAGCGCGGGGAGAAGGTGAAGATCTCCGGATTCGGCAACTTCGTCGTGCACACCAAACGGCCGCGTAAGGGTCGGAATCCACAGACCGGTGCGGAGATCGTCATCTCCGGCCGTCGCGTGCTGTCCTTCAAGCCGAGTCAGGTTCTCAAGAAGACGATCAACAGCACGAACGCCGCGTAGCGCCGCTCGGCCTTGCGGCCCGCGGGGATGGGCAAGCGGAAACCCGTACAGGGCACGGGTTTCCGCCGAATCGGGGCGACTGGATTTGAACCAGCGACCACCTACACCCCAAGCAGGTGCGCTACCAGGCTGCGCTACGCCCCGAGGCGGCAAAGCTATCCGAGCCCGCGGGGACGGTCAAATCGCGACCGACCGGACCGCGCGTCGCTCCGAGAAAATCGCGGCGGCATTGGCGCGCGGAGCCGTTTTCTTGCGGAGGCGGGAATCGATTCGCCACTGTTCGACGAGAATGGACGAGCACCGCGAGTCATCGCGGCCCGTGATCGCGCGGTCACACGCTGGCCGCCGACCACGCCGGGTGATCGTCAAGGAGCCGAATTGGCTCGGCGACCTCGTGATCAGCTTGCCCGCGCTGCGAGCCGTCCGCAACGCGTATCCAGAGGCCCACTTGGCGGTGCTCGTCAAGCAGGAGCTCGCCGGCTTTTTCGAGGGCGTCGAAAAGATCGATGAGGTCATTCCTTACGGCATCGCCGCGGGCGCTCGCGGTGTCGTGGATCGATGGAAGGTGATCGGCGCGGTGCGCGCTCGGCGCTTCGATCTCGCCGTCGTATTGCCGCGCAGCTTCGAGGCGGCGTTGTGGGTAGCCGCGGCGCGCGTCCCCCGGCGGGCGGGAGTGGTGGCGCAAGGCCGGTCGTTCCTGTTGACCGACGCCGTACGCGTGCGGCCCCCCGAGGTCACGCGCCACCAAGCGCACGACTATCTCGACTTGCTGCACGAGGCGCTGGGCATCGACGGATCGATCGAGGACGTCCGAATCGTAGGGGCTCCTTCGCGGAGGGCGAGAATGCGAGCCTGGCTTGGGGAGCGACGGCACGGCGGCGGGCCACTGATCGCACTCGCTCCGGCCGCCGCGTACGGCCCGGCAAAGGAATGGCCGGCGGATCGTTACGCAGCCTTGGTCGACGAGCTCCGTGAGAAGGGTGGTGCGGAGTGCGTGCTGGTCGGCACGCCGTCGGAGCGTGGCCGCTGCGCCGAAGTCGCAGCGGCCAGCCGAGCTCCGGCCCTGATTGCGGCCGGCGAGACGGACGTCGGTGACCTGTTGGCGTTGCTCTCGCACTGTGACGCATTCGTCGGCAACGATTCTGGAGCCATGCACGTCGCAGGCGCCTTGGGGATTCCGACCGTCGGGATCTTCGGCTCGACGCGCCCGCAGCGTACCGGCCCGCTCGGTCCAAGTACGCGGGTGCTCTACGAACAGATCGCTTGTAGCCCTTGTCTCGAGCGCACCTGTCGCTTCGGTCATTACGACTGTCTGCGGCGGGTGAGCGTCGGGCAGGTCGTCGCCATGCTCGCCGAGCTCGGCGTCTTCGCGGCAGGCGCACGGTTTCGCTAGCGACGGCGGGTATTGTAAGGTGACGGACGCCGCACCGCAGGAGAGTGGGATGACGGTCAGGAAAGCGACCAACATCACTTGGCACGAGGGCGACGTGACGCGCGAGGAGCGCCACGCGAACCTCGGACAGAAGGGTTTGACGGTGTGGATGACGGGCCTCTCGGCGAGCGGCAAGTCGACGATCGCCGTCGCCCTGGAGAAGGTTCTGCTCGCGCGCGGGAAGCACGCGTATCGGCTCGATGGCGACAACGTCCGCTTCGGCTTGAACCGCAACCTCGGGTTTTCAGCCGAGGATCGCGCCGAGAACATCCGCCGCATCGGTGAAGTGGCGAAGCTCTTCAGCGACGCGGGCATCATCACGATCGCGAGCTTCATCAGCCCCTACAGGCAGGATCGGGATCAGGTGCGCAAGCTTCACGAGGAAGCGAAGCTGCCGTTCCTCGAAGTCTTTATAGATTGCCCTCTCGACGAGGCGGAGCGCCGGGATCCCAAGGGGCTCTACAAGAAAGCGCGGGCGGGGGAGATGAAAGGTTTCACGGGGATCGACGATCCCTACGAGGCCCCGGAGCGGCCGGAGCTGGTGTTGCGCACCGATCGCCTGAGCGTGGCCGATTCCGTGACCGAGCTGCTCGCGACCTTCGAACGCCTCGGCCTCCTCGAATCGTGATGCCTCCCGACGAGCGCGGCCTGCAGGCCGCAGAAGCTTGGTTCCGGCTCCTCGCGGAGGCGGCTCGCGGTACTCGCGCGGCGCAGGGGACACTGCGCAGCTTGGCGGATGCCGAGATCACTCCGGAGAAGATCGCGCAGCGAATTGCCCGTTGGCTGCCCGCCGGCATCACGCCGCCGAGCCCCGAAAAGCTCACGCAATGGAGCGAGGAGCTGTGGGCGACCATCGGCGTAGTGCCGCGATCGCGTTACGTCGAATTGCTGGAGCGTTACGAAGCGCTACGCGCGCGCCTCGAAGAGGCCGAAGTGACGATTCGCCGACTCAAACGGCTGCTCTCGGAGAGGGGGCACGAGGGCGACGCGCAGAAGCTCCTCGATCTGTGGTCGAACACCGTCGGGGAGACGCTCAAGTCGCAAGCCGAATGGATGCGAGGGTGGATCGGCGGGGCAGGGGAAGGGCACCACGCGGGACCCGAGCCGCTTCCACCGCAGACGACGAGGCGAAAACGAAAAAAGCCGCTCGAGGAGTGACCGTCGCCTCGGCCTGCAGGTCGTGATCGAACCGAGGACGACGTATCATGAACGGGCACACGAAGATCGGCACAATTCCTCGAGCGAGGAGCACGAATGATTCGACTTGATCACCTAGCGATCCCGGTCCGAGACTCTGCAGGCTCGCGCGTGTGGTACACGGACAACTTCGGCTTTCAAGTCGAGATCGACGTTCCGGAACGAAAGACCGTCGGCCTCAAGGACGACGCCGGCTTCACGTTGTTTCTCGAGGAGAGCTCGGGCGCGGAGGTCTCACCCTCATGCAAGTTCGCTCTTCAAGTCGACGACGTCGAATCGACGTACCGGGCACTCTCGGCGAGGGGACTGAAGTTCGAGAACGCGCCGCAGAAGCTCTTCTGGGGGTATGGCGCAGAGCTGAGGGACCCTGATGGGTACCTCCTGTATCTCTGGGACGAACGCTCCATGCGTGAGAAAGGGATGTAGGTTCCTCGGGGCGGATGCCGACGTATCGATTCAAGCAGGTGGACGCCTTCACGTCGCGAGCGTTCTTCGGCAACCCGGTCGCGGTCGTGTTAGGCGCGGACGGGTTGGAAACCGAGGAGATGCAGCGCGTAGCCGCGTGGACGAACCTCTCGGAGACGACGTTCGTTCTGAAGTCGACGCTGGCGCCGCCCGCGTACCGGGTGCGCATCTTCTCACCAACGCACGAGCTGCCCTTCGCGGGGCACCCGACCATCGGGTCATGTCATGCGGTCCTCGAGGCGCACGTCGTGGTGCCGGAAGATGGAAGGCTGGTGCAGGAGTGCGGAGCCGGGAACTTGCCGTTGCGGGTCGAGGGAGAGGGGCCGCGGCGGTGGATCCACGTCGAGGCCCCGGAAGCGGTGTTCGCCGGGGAGTTCGCGGAGCTGAAAGCGGCAGCCTCGGCTGCGCTCGGACGTCAGGTCGCTGCGTCTCCGGTGCCGACCGCGTTGCGAAACGGCCCGACCTGGCTATTCGTACGTTTCGAAGACACTACCGACGTGGCGGCTCTGGAGCCCGACATGTCGGCGGTCGCGAAGCTGAGCCGCGACCACTCGCTCAGCGGCGTGGCAGCCTTCGCCTTCGTAGAACGCGGCGAGTTCGCCATCCATATTCGTTGCTTCGCGCCGAGGGCTGGGGTTCCGGAAGACCCGGTGACCGGTAGCGCCAACGCCGCGCTCCCGGCATACCTTGCGCGTCACGGCCTGCTCGGACGCACCGGACGCGAATATCTCTCCACGCAAGGAACCGAGTTGGGGCGCGATGGCCGAGTCCACGTACGGGTGCTAGACGGAAGCGGGCGCACGGAGATCGGAGGGCAGGCGGTCACAGTGATCGAGGGTGAGATCGTGACGTCGTGATCCCTGCGGTACAAAGATCAGACTAGTCTTCGTTGTGCTGGTTGAACTCGAACCTCTGAAATCGAAGGGGACGAAGAAACGCCTGAAGGAGGAGCGCAGATGCATGTACCGTCAAATCGCCTGAGCGAGCGGGAAGGCGCCGAGGCGGAGCGGAGTGCAATCGAGGCATCTCGCATCGACGTCAGCGATCTTCGAGTCGATGAAGCGCGGATCGCGCGCTACCTCAGTCCTCCCGCAGATACCTGCTATCCGCTCGAATATTGCTTCCATCTCCTCGGAGACGTGCGCGGTAAGGTCATACTCGAATACGGATGCGGAGACGGGACGAACACGCTGGTGTTAGCGCGGCTTGGTGCCCAGGTGATTGCGTTGGACATTTCTCGCGACCTAGTCGACGTTACGCGCCGGCGATTGGTCGCCCATCAGATAACGTCTGGTGTCGAACTGATCGTGGGCTCGGCTCATGACTTGCCCTTGGCGAGTGACTCAATCGATGTGGTGTTCGGCATTGCGATCCTGCACCATCTCGACCTTCGGCTGTCTGCTGGCGAGACCAGACGTGTGCTTCGGAAAGGGGGTCGAGCGATATTTCAGGAACCTGTGAGAAATTCCCGCGCCATTCGATTGCTCAGAAGCTTGGTGCCATATCAGTCGCCCGACGTATCGCCGTTTGAGCGCCCTTTGACAGACGAGGAGCTGGCGATCTACGCGCGCGAGTACTCTTCGTGTCGGACGAAAGCGTTTACTCTACCGACGACCAATCTGGTGAGCGTCGTCCCCTGGTTAGAAAGACGCTTGATTCACGGCTGCCATAGAACCGATGCGCGGATTCTGCGGAATTGTCCCTCTCTGGCCTACTATGCGACAACGCGTGTTTTGGAAATGGTCAAATGAGGCGCGGTACCTTTCGCCCATGTGACGAGGTGCTCGACGAGCGAGCGATACGTATCGGCGAAGGTCACGGCTGCCTCATGGCACGGATCAGGATGTCCGCGACCTCGGGCCGCGAGAACTCCATCGGCGGCCGCTCGCCCCGCGAAAGCATTTCTCGGACCTTGGTACCGGAGAGCGCGATGTGGTGCTCCTTGGAATGGGGGCAGGTCTTCGTCGAGGCCATACCCTCGCAGCGCTGGCACCAGAAGGTGTGCTCGTAGAAGAGCGGCGTGATGCCGATCTCTTCCGCCGAGAACGCGTCGAAGATGCGGTGCGCGTCGTACGTGCCGTAGTACGTGCCCACGCCCGCGTGGTCGCGGCCAACGATGAAATGTGTGCAGCCGTAGTTCTTGCGCATCAACGCGTGAAAGATCGCTTCGCGCGGGCCCGCATACCGCATGTTGGCCGGCAATACCGAGAGCACGACGCGGTCGGCCGGATAGTAGTCCTGGAGCAGTGACTTGTAGCATTCCATGCGCACTGCCGCCGGAATGTCGTCGCCCTTGGTCTCGCCGACGAGTGGATGGACGAGTAGCCCGTCGCAGCTCTCGAGCGCGCATTTCTGCAGGTACTCATGTGCGCGGTGAATCGGGTTCCGCGTCTGGAACGCGACGATGCGCCGCCAGCTCTTTGCTGCGAACAACTCGCGGGTCTGTCGAGGATCGAGCCGATGCGACTGGAACTCGATGTCGCTCGGCCGATCGAGCGCGGTCACCTTGCCGCCGAGGTAGAACTCCCCTTGGTCGTATACCGCCTTGACGCCGGGGTGCGCCTCTTCGGTCGTGCGGTAGACTTCGAGAGCCTCGCGTTTCTTGTCCGGTCGATATTTCTCGGCGAGGTGAAAAATCGCCAGCGGCTTCCCCCCCTCTTCGACGAGCGCGACGTCGCTGCCGGGGTTGTAGCGCCGCTCTTCGGCGGCCGTCACCGCGAGCGTCACCGGAATCGTCCACGGCAAGCCATTCGCGAGGCGCATGCGCGCGACCACGGATTCATAGTCGGTCTCGCCCAGGAAGCCCTCGAGCGGGCTGAACGCGCCGATGGCAATCATCTCGAGATCGGAGATCTCGCGCCGGGTGAGCGTGATCTGCGGCAGGCTCGTAACCCGCGCGAGCCAGCTCCTCCGCTCGTCGGCGTCGGCAAACCGCTGGACCAGGGTCCCGCCGTGCGGGGCGATGGGTTCCGTCATTTCGTTCTCCTCGATCGCTCGATGTCACCTGCAGACGGGGCACCCCGGGCGCGAAGGAAAAGGCAAGGCGACCAGGGAGAGACCGTCGGAGGGAAGACGAAAAAGCTCGGCTCGTTCGGTCCGGCCGATGCCGAGCAGGGCCTGCAAGCCGAGTACCGCGAGCAGCGCGCCGAGGAGCTGCCCGGATCCCTCGGACGTCTTCGCGGAGTCTGCGAGCGCGGCGAGACAAGCAACGCACCCGCGACCCGTCGGGAAGCGCGCCGCGACGATGCCCTCGGTGGCTTCCCGGCCCCAGACGAGCACGCCGTTTGCCGCGCCGCCCGGACGCGCGGCGTCGCCGAGCAGGACCATGAGATCCGCGCTCTCGACGGGCGTGAACTCGACGGCGCAGTCGACGTTGCGGGTATTCAGCGCGAGCGACGTCGCGAGCGGCGCGGTCACGTCGAGGCCGTCGAGATGGAGCTTGCCGACGCCGGCGGCGGCAAGATGGGCCGCACAAAAGAGCGCCCCTTCGCCCTCACCTGCGATCATCGCGACGGCCGCGAGCAGGCGCTCTTGCCCACGGCCGCCGACTTCGGGAAGCACGATCTGGCGCGAATAGCGCTCGATCTGAGAATCCGTCAGCATCGGGCCGAGCTCATCCCGCCTTGCGCTGCTTTTCCTCTTTCTCCTCCACGTGGCGTACGATCTCGGTCTGGATCGCGTTCATCGCCGCGCCGATGAACGTCGGGCGGTTCTCGGCGGCCCAGTCGCGCGAGCGTGTGGTTCCGGTGGTAGAGCCCTGGAACCGCGGCATGACGTAGCGCGCGAAGAGCTCGTAGCTTCGCAGCGTCGCAGGGCGATCGGCCCACTCGTGGGCCATCTGCAGAAGGCAGCCGAATCCGCCCGATTGCGCTTGCAGGCGCTCGATCTGCTGAATCGCGTCGTCGACCGTGCCTATCACGGCGAGGCCGCTGGCGACGAGCGCGTCGACGGCATCGTCGATCGAGCCGTCGGGAGCCAGCGGCAGGGCTGCGACGCGACGGAAGTAGTCCATCCACGCCTCGAGTCCGAACTTGACGTCCTCGCGAGCCTGCTCACGCGTGTCGGCGACGTGGAAGGGACCGACGAGGCGCCAGCGGTTGCGGTCGACGGTGCTGCCGAACTCCGCGGCGCGGCTCTCGCAAATCTCCCAGTTCGAGGCCAGTGCATTGAACCCACCTTGCGAGGTAGCGCCGATCGACAGCAGCGAGAGCCCGTATTTGCCCGCCGCGCGCGCACCGGCCGGTGACACCTGCGAGGCTACTGCCATCTCGACGTGTGGGCGGGTAAAGGGCCGGAGCTGCAACCGCGCGCCTTTCAGCTTGAACCAGTCGGTCTCCATGTCGACGAGCTCGCCGCGTAGCAGCGGCACCAGGGCGGCGATTGCTTGGTCCATCATCTCGCGCTGCCGGCCGACGTCGATCCCCATCATGAACGCATCGGAGGGCAGCGCTCCGGGTCCGATGCCGAACATCACCCGTCCGCGCGTCTGATGGTCGAGCTGCATGATGCGGTCGGCCACCATGAGCGGGTGATGGTAGGGGACGGAAACCACTCCCGTGCCCAGGCGGATGTGCCGCGTCCGTTCGGCGGCGGCGGCAATGAAAACCTCCGGGCAGGCGATGATCTCGTAGCCGCCGGAATGATGCTCGCCGATCCACGCTTCGTCGTAGCCGAGCTCGTCGAGGCGCTCGATGAGCTCGAAGTCCCGGCGCAGCGACAGCGTCGGGTTTTCGCGCACGGGATGAAAGGGAGCGAGAAAGATGCCGAAGTCGAGGCGATCGATGGACATGCACGACTCTCCGTTCGAAGGGGATCCGATCCGTTATGTCTCGCGTGGCCCGGCGATGCAATCGCGGTCCGACGCGAGGATCCTTCGGCGCGCGCTACTCGATGACGTTCTTCTCGATCGGCTCGACTTTCACACCGATCTCCGAAAGCCACTGAATGGCGGCGCCGACCTCGCTCTCTGGGCCGTCGATCTCGAGGGCTACCAGCCCCAGCTCGGCCGAGATGTTCGCGCCGCGAATGTTGGTGACGACGTGAAACTTGTGTCCGAGTTGGTAGATGATCGGTTCCTTCAGGAGCTTCGCCGGGTACGTGAGATAGACCTTCTCGCGCACGCAGCGGCCGGTCCGGCGCGCGTTCGCCCGGACCGCCCTCACCGCGCCGGCTCCGCCGGGCCCAGCTTTTGCCAGCCGATCCACAGGTTGGTCGACAGATAGCGGTCGCCGAAATCCGGGAACAGCACCACGATCACGCCCTCGCGCAGCTCGCGGCCGAGCGCCAACGCGGCGAGCATCGCCGCGCCGGACGATTGACCTACGACCAAGCCTTCCTCACGACCGAGTCGGTAGACCATGTCGTACGACTCCTCGGTCGAGGCCGCGAGCTTTCGGTCGAGCTCTTCCTCGTGAAAGATCCCGGGTACGATCGAGGTCGCCATGTGCTTGAGACCCTCGAGCCCGTGAAAGGCGTCGTCGGGCTCCACCCCCACGATCTGAACCTCTCGCCGTTTGGACTTCAGGAACCGCCCGGTTCCCATGATCGTGCCGCCGGTGCCGAGGCCGGCGACGAAGTGCGTGATGCGGCCGTCCGTTTGCTGCCAGATCTCGGGCCCCGTCGTGCGAAAATGGGCGAGAGAGTTCGCCTCGTTGTTGTACTGGTCGGGCTTGAAGTAGCGATCTCGTCCGGCTTCGTAGATCGTCCGGCAAAGCCGGATCGCCCCATCCGAGCCCTCGAGCCCGCTCGAGTAGATGATTTTCGCACCGAAGGCTGCGATGATCTTCTTGCGCTCCTGACTGACGTTCTCCGGCATCACGAGCTCCACGGGATAACCGAGCGCGGCGCCGATCATCGCCAGCGCGATGCCCGTGTTTCCCGAAGTCGAGTCGATGATCGTCTTGCCGGGACGCAAGGCGCCGCTCCTCAAGCCCTCGCGAACCATGCTGAGCGCCGGACGATCCTTCACCGAGCCGCCGGGGTTGAAGCCCTCGAGCTTGGCGAGAATCCTGACGGCGCGTGGGAGATCGTGGGTGACCTTGCAAATCTCTACGATCGGCGTGTTGCCGACGAGATCGAGCACCGAAGGCGCTTCGCGGGTCACCGGTTGCACTCGCGCGCCGTCTGCCGTCGCGCTACGCATGGCGAGAGGGCTCAGCGCCCGCCAGCGATCGCGGGCACGATAGAGACTTCGTCGTTGCTCGCGACGGCGGTCTCGAGGTTGGCGAGAAAGCGGATGTCGTCGCCATTGACGTATATGTTGACGAACCGCCGCACGCGCCCGTCGGCTTCACAGAGACGTTCCTTGATGCCGGGATAGCGCGTTTCCATGTCGGAGACGACTTGCGCGACCGTGGAGCCGTCGGCGGCGACCTCATCCGCTCCGCCCGTGAACTTTCGCAATGGTGTGGGAATCCGAACCTTGGCCATTCGCTCGACTCCTTCTGCTCGGGCCCTTATAGCCGCGCCCCCGAGCTCACTGAAGTGCGGCGCGGCGCCGTGGCGGATCCCCGAGCTGCGTGTAGAGCATGTCGAAGTCCGCCAGCCGCGAGCCGATCGTGAACGGCTTCTCCACCGCGCCGTCGACCGCCTCGAGAGTCTTGTAGCCGTTGCCCGTCACGCACACGACGATCGACTCGTCGCGAGGAATTCGGCCCTGCTCGATCAGCTTCCTGGTCACCGCCAGCGTGGTGCCGCCCGCCGGCTCGGTGAAGATGCCCTCGGTCCGGGCAAGGAGTCGGATCGCCTCGACGATCTCCGGATCCGTCGCCGCCTCGCCCCAGCCGCCGGTCTCGCGCACGGCGCGCAGCACGTAGTAGCCGTCGGCCGGATTGCCGATGGCGATCGACTTGGCGATCGTCGCGGGCTTCACCGGCGTGATCAAATCGGCGCCGCGGTGGAGCGCCTGAATCGACCGGCGCGCAGCCGGCGGCTTGCGCGCTGTAGATGGCCGGCATCGGGTCGTCGACCAGTCCGATCTCGCGAAGCTCTTTGAACGCCTTGTGGACCTTCGGGAGGATCGTTCCCCCCGCGGTCGGAATCACGACGTGCTTCGGCAGCCTGCCAGCCGAGCTGCTCGGCGATCTCGAATCCGTAGGTCTTCGCCCCCTCGGTGTAGTAGGGGCGGATGTTCACGTTGACGAACGCCCAACCGTATTTGTCGGCGATCTCGCTGCACAGCCGGTTGACGTCGTCGTAGTTGCCCTCGATCGCGACCACGCGCGGGCCGTAGATCGCCGACCCGATCACCTTGCCCTTCTCGAGATCGTGCGGGAATGAAGACGTAGCAGGTGAGGCCCGCCCGCGCGGCGTGTGCGGACACCGCGTTCGCGAGGTTCCCGGTCGAAGCGCACGACACCGTGTCGAAACCGAGCTCGAGCGCCTTGGAGATCGATATCGAGACCACGCGATCCTTGTAGGAAAACGTCGGGTGATTGACCGAATCGTCCTTCACCCAGAGCTCGCGCACGCCGAGCGCGCGCGCCAGCCGGTCGGCACGCACCAGCGGCGTGAACCCGGAGTGCAGGCCGACGCTGGGCTCGCCCGTCCAACGGGCAGCAGCTCGCGATAGCGCCAGAGGTTGCGCGGCCGAGATTCGACGGCTTGGCGCGTCATGCGCCGTACGACCGCTGTGTAGTCGTACACGACCTCGAGCGGACCGAAGCAGGTCTCGCAGACATGCGCGGCGACTTTGGGATAGTCGAGCCGCATTCGCGGCATTTCAAGCCGACACCGTGCTCATCTAGTCTCCTTGAACGCACGTCGTCCTCCACGACGGCCGCGATCCGCGAGCCGTCGCGATCTCGCACGCGGGCACGTCGGCCGCGGGCGGAACGACGCAGCGGGATCTCGCGCATGCCAAACGTGCGAGAGTCGATCGTCATCAAGCGTCCGGCGCTACGCACCTCGTCGCCGCCGACGAGCGCGAGCGCTTCGCGCGCCTCATGACGCCGATCATCGCCGGCGAGCGGACCGAGGATGCCCGCGCTGCTGCACGACGCGATCTCGTCGTCGTCGGGCGCTCCGGGAAGAGACAGCGCAGACAGGCGCGTCTCCCGCGGCAGGATCGTCAGCAGCTGACCGCGCAAGCCGACGACGCCCGCGTGGACGAGCGGCGGCGCACGTACGACGCAGCATCGTTCAGCGGAACTTTGCTGCCGCGTTGTCGGTCGCGTCGATCACGAAGTCGAATCCTCGAGGATCTCGTCCGCGTTCTGCCGTGGTCGAAAACCGCTCGGCATGCGAGCTCGATCGACGACGGGTTGCGGAGCGGCGAGCTTCTGCGCGGCGACCACCGCCTTGAGCGGCCGATGTCTCCGGCACCGTGCAGCAACTGTCGGTGCAGGTTCGAGAGTTCGACGCGGTCCCCGTCGACGAGGCCGAGTCGATCGATTCCGTCGACGACGAGCTCGATCGCCGCGGCCGAACCCAGACCGCCGACGCCGACGATCACGACGACGCCGTGGTCGCTCCCACCCTTGTCCGCCGAGGATACAAGGGGGGCAAGCTACCATCGGCAATGGTCAATTGCGAGCGGCCGTCGGCGCTTGCGGGGGGCTCGGCACGGTCGCTGCGGTCTGCGCCGGGACCTCTGACAGGCTGCGGAGCGACGGCGATCGACGGTCGCCCGAGCGTCTCGACGAGCTCCGGAAGCGGCGCGTCCGGTACCGAGATCTTTTTGGCCTTGAGTCGATCGAGCTCGCTTTGCGCCTCGGCGGCGGCCGGATTCTTCGGGTACTGCGAGATCACCGACGCGTAGGCGAGCGCCGAGCGCGTGAGGTCACCGCGCTTTGGAAGTATCGTGCGAAGTGGACCAGCGCGTCACCCGCGGTGTCGGTGTCCGGATAGTTCTCCAGGAGGCGCCGCAGTCGCGCCTCGGCACCGACCGGATTCGTCCAGATGAGGTAGAACTTGGCGATCGCGTATTCGTGGCTCCGCGAGCAGCTCGCGGCATTCCTTGAGCTTGCTTCTTCGCCTCCTCCGTGTACGGGCTGTCCGGATAGCGCGTGAGCACCGCCTGCAGAGTGGGCCTGGGCATTCTCCGTGGCGCGCTGATCGCGGTCCTTGGTGCCCATCTGATCCATGTACGCCAGGGCGGTGTAGTATTCGGTGAGGCCGATGTTCGGATTGGTCGGATGCATGCGCTGGAAGTCTTGGAACGACGCGATCGCCTCCGCGTACTGCTTGTTCAGGTACTGCGCCTGGCCGATCTTCAGCTGCGCTTCCTCGCTGTAGTCGCTGAACGGATACTCTTCGAGCAGCCGCTGGTAGTCCTGGATGGCGATGTCGTAGGCCTTCTTCTCCATCCGCGTTCGTTGCGAGATCGTGGTACTCCTGCTCGCTCAGCACGATTTCCGAGGAGCACGCCGCAAGCACGAGAGCGAGAAGGGCGGCAACGCCCGTTCAGGTGAGCCGAATGGTTTCATCGGGCGAGCAAGAGCTGGTCGCGGCTCTCGCCGAGGTACCAGTAGCGGAGGTAGAGGAGAGCGGCCAGGTTGTAGACGCCGTGACAGATGATGGGCGGGATCAGGCTGCCGGTAGCTTGGAAGAGCAGCCCGAACGCAACGCCGACGGCCGGACGCCCAGATGACGTAGCTCAGGTTCAACGGATGGAGAAGACCGAACAGCACGCTGGCGCCGACGATGCCGATTTCACCCTGCACCGCGCCGCGGAAGAAGATCTCCTCCGAGATGCCCGAAAGCGCCGCCAGCGCGGCAATCTCCGCGAGCGTGAGGCTCTTGCCGAACGGTGTGAGCAGGTCGTCCCACACGCCCTTCATCTCCCGGAGCAAGAGCACGCGCGATGCCCACGCGGAGGTGAAGAACGGCAGCGAAAGGCACAGCGCCGAAGGCCGACAGCCAGACCGATCCACAGGTCGGACGGCGAGACGAGGAGGTGGCCGAGCAGCCCGAGACCCCGAAGCCGGCTCCAACCAAAAGCGGCGATCGCCAGCGCCGACGCCAAGCGTTCCCTCCAGACGCACGATGCGCGATTGGCGAAACCCGTCGGCCGGGATTTGTCTTCCAGGCTGCCGCCGGAGATCAGTGATTGACGCGCGTTCATCGACGATGTTAGGGGCACGAACGACGCCCCGATTGCAACGCAGCCGCATTATTGCCGCAAAAGCCAAACGCTCGCAAGGACGGCGATCAGGAACGTCCCCATGCGTGAGCTTCGTGACATGTGGCGTGGATACACGCATGGTGGTGTTCACGGCGATCTCGGCGGCGCTCTACGCTTCGATCCTGATCCCGTTCAAGGTGATGCCGATCATTCCGGGCGTGACCGAGTTCCGTCCGGCGAATGCGGTGCCGGTGATCTGTTCGATCTCGTTCGGACCGGCGGCGGCGTGGGGAAGCGCGATCGGCAATCTGATCGGCGATCTCTTCGGCGGCATCGGACCGGGAGACATGTTCGGTTTCGCGGGGAACTTTCTCTACGGCTTCGTGCCCTACCGTGCGTGGGAGGCACTCGGCGCGGACGATCCGACGCCGCGCTCGTCGGCGAGTGCTGGCGTATGCTGTTCGTCGTACTGCTCGCCGCCGCGGCGTGCGCGCTGGTGATCGGCTGGGGCTTGAACCTGCTCGGCTTTGTGCCGTTCCCCGTGCTCGGCAACGTCGTGCTGCTGCAACAATTTCGTTGCCGCGGGCGTGCTCGCCCCGCTGGTGCTGCGCGTGCTCCACCCCGCGTCAAAACGAGGCGGCCTGCTCTACACGGATCTCGTCGCAGAGCCGGCGAGCGCGCACCAGAAGCCGCTACGGCTCGCCGCGGCCGCGCGTTCACGTTCGGCGGTCACGTCGCGGGAAACCTCATCTACGCGGGGTATTGGATCCCGCCCTGGGTACGGGTGTTCGATATCTCCTCCCCAAGCCGTGCCTTCGAATCGGGGTCGGTCTGTCGCCGTTCGTAGTCGGCGCGTTCGTGTGCTTTCTCTCCCTGTGATCGAAGAGGCGCTAGCGCTCGAGGACTTCGACGTACGTATACTCGGCGCCGCCCGCCGAGCGCTTCCGGCGTCCGCTTCGTGTCAGCGCGGCGAGATGGTCGCCGTCTTCGGTCCCAGCGGCGCCGGGCAAGTCGACGCTTCTCAAGTGCTCGAACCGCATCGTCCCGACTCTCAAGCCGGCGGAGGTTCGGGGATGCTGCGCGTGCTCGGCCGGCCGGGAGAGGAGCTCCACACGCGGGATCTGGCGGACCGCGTCGGTTTCGTCTTCCAGGACTTCGAGGCGCAGCTCTTCTCGACGAGCGTCGAGGAGGAAGTGGTCTTCGGTCTGGAGCAGCTCGGCGTCGATCCACGGAGCGATGCGAAGCGGATCGACCGCCGCGCTCGCCGCGGTCGGTCTCGCGGGCTTCGAGCGCCGCGATCCGACGACGCTGTCGGGAGGCGAGAAGCAGCGGCTCGCGATCGCCGCGGTGTTCGCTCTCGAGCCCGAGCTGTGGTTACTCGACGAACCATCGACCGACCTCGACCCGGCCGGGCGCCGCGAGCTTTTCACGCTGCTCGCGCGCATGCGCGCGGCGCACACAACGCTGCTGGTCGTGGAGCACGATCTCGAGGCAGTAACCGCCGCGGACCGTTGGCTCGTGCTCGCCGAGGGACGGGTCGTGATCGAAGGCGCGCCCACGCACGTGTTGTCCCATCCGCGGCGAGTTGGCGACGCTCGGTGTGCGACCGCCCGACCTGGCAACCGTCTGTGAGCGTCTCGAGCTACCGCTCTGGCCGCTCGACGTGGATCGCGTGGCGGGCGCGTACGGCGCCCGCGTCCGCAGGGCGAAACGCCGCGAGGCCGCGTCGCGCTCGTCCGGGCCATGCCCGGCCGTGATCCTCGAAGCACGCGACTTGCGCTTTCGCTACGAGGACCAGGAGCGGGATGCGCTCGGCGGCATCGATCTTCGTGGTCGCGCGAGGGTGAGATGGTGGCATTGATCGGCGCCAACGGCTCCGGGAAAGAGCACGCTCGCAGGCTCTCGGCGGTTCCTGCAGGGCGGCGAGGGGTGCATCGAGTGGCGCGGCAAGCCGCTATCGGCGCTCGGCGCGCCGAGCGCGCCGCGACGGTCGGCTACGTCTTCCAGAATCCCGACGATCAGATCTTCGCCGCGACGGTCGGGGAAGAGATCGCATTCGGGCCTCGACAGGTCGGCTGCGCGCCCGGAGACGGCATGCGCGAGTGCGCGCCGTCGTCGACGCGGTGGGGCTCGAGCGGGCTCGAGCGGCGCGACCCGTTCCTGCTCGGCAAAGGGCGAGCGGCAGAAGGTGGCGGTGGCGTCGATCCTCGCGCTTCGTCCGACGGTGCTGATCCTCGACGAGCCGACGACCGGTCTCGATTTTCGCGAGCAGCGTCGCGCTTTTGAACGTGCTCGAGCGACTCCACCGCGCCGGACAGACGGTGGTGATGATCACGCACGTGCCCTGGGTGGTGCGGAACGTACGCCGAGCGCGCCGTGCTTCTGCAGGAGGGTCGCATTCTGTACGACGGCCCGGTCGAGAGCCTCTTCGCCGACGAGGCGCTATGTCGCAGCGCCGACTTCGTTCCACCCGGAGGCCTCGCGACTCGCAAACCGGCTCGGCACGGCCGCCGTCGACGTCGAAGTCCTCTTCGCGGCTCGCGTGATGGAGCTGACGTGCACGTCAACCTCTACCTCGGTCGCCACACCTTTCTCTACGGGCTCCATCCGTTGGTGAAGCTCGGCATTCTCGCCGCCACGTTTGCCTCGGTCTATGGCATCGATCGGCCGCTCTTGGTAGCGCCGGTGGCGATGGCTCTTGGGGGTGCTGCTGATCTGGCCGGGGCGATCGTCAACGTGCGGAGGTTCGCGGTGATGTTCATCGCGGTGCCGGTGGCGACTTCGTCATGTGGACGTTCTTCTACGGTTACGGCCGGGGTGCGGCAGGCTTGGCGCCGCCGCCGCGCGCCGAAGCCGTCGAGTATGCGGCGGGAATGGCACTGAAGCTCGAGGCGTTTCTGACTGCGAGCGTGCTGTTTCTCTCGATCACCCGCGTCGAGGAGTTCACGGAGGCATTGCGCACCCTCGGCATGCCGTACCGCATGAGCTTCACGATCGCGATGGCGTTTCGCCTGGTGCCGCTATTTCTGGCTCGGCACTATCGGTGATCGCGGCACAGCGGGCGCGAGGGCTCGAGTTCTCGCGTGGCGGCGTGATCGCTCGGCTGACCCGCTACGTGCCGGTGGTCGTCCCGGTGTTCATGGGGGCGCTGCGTCGCGCCGATGCAATGGCCTTGGCCCTCGAATCCCGCGGCTTCGGGCGGCAGACGGAGCGCACGAGCTTCGCGCGCTCACGCTTCGCGCCTCGTGACTTCGGGGTCGCGACGCTACTCGTCGCCGTGGTCGCCGTCTATCTGTGGACGTGGCTGCACGGCTACGGCAGGCTCGGCGCGCGATGAGGCGGTGGTGGGGGTGCGCGCTGGCAGTGCTCGGTCTAGCGGCTTCGCCGGGGATCGTCTTGGGGTGGGGACTCGCCACGCATCGGGCGATAGTCGAAGTCACGATCGAGACGTTGCCCGAGCCGCTGCGCGCCTATTTTCGCGCCCATCGCGAGGAGCTCTCCGATTGGACGGTCGAGCCCGACACCGTCCTGAAGGAGCGTTACGGGCGTTCCGAAGCCGTGAAGCACTTCATCGATCTCGATCTCTACGGCTCGCCGCCGTTCGCGGGTTTGCCACGCTCGTACTCACGCGGCGGTCGTCGGTTCGGCGGGAGGTCGTGAAGGAGCGAGGCACGGTGCCGTGGACGATCGAGGAGAGCATGCGCGCATGGTGCGGGAGATCCGCGCCCGCGAATGGCGGCCGCGCTGCGAACCGCGGCGTACGGAGGGCACTACGTCGCCGACGCCACGATGCCGCTGCACGCGGTCTCCGACTACGACGGCCGGAAGAGCGGCAGCCCGGGGATCCACAAGGCGGTCGAGCACGCGCTCGTCGACGCGCGTCTAGACTTCTTCCGGCGAGCGATCCGCGCGTCAGCGAAGCCCGCGAGCGCGGCGAGCTACGGCCTCGATCGCGTCTTCGTGGTGCTCACCGAGAGCTTCGAGACGGCCCCGCAGCTGCTAGCCGCGGACCGCGAGGCGAGGATTGCCGGCCCCCTGGACTCGACCGCGTATCTCGAGCGCATGGACCGCAAGAGCGCGAAGCTCCTCGCTTCGCGACTCGCCCGCGCCGTCGAGCTGCTCGGCGCGTTGTGGGTATCGGCCTGGGAGGAAGCCGGCAGGCCGACGCCGCCACGCCTTCAGTAGGTGATTAGCGGCTTCAAAATCCCATCTCCTTCGTCCATCAT
>CAVQEA010000011.1:0-135000 GCA_963711395.1 uncultured delta proteobacterium
GTTCAAACTAGCGCGTCTGCCGTTCCGCCATCCTCGCGTGGGTCGATCGTCTCACTGGGCCGCCGGCGGCGCTGCTTGGGGTGCCGGCTCGACGGGAGCCGGCTTCTCGTCGCTCGGCGATGCGTTCGGGGTTTGCGCGGGCGCGTTCAGCGGCGGAGGCTCAGGAAGCGATTGATCGAAGACAGTCCGCTGCGTGCGCGCGATCGAGGTGTAGGCGAGAAAGAGCGACGTCAGGAAAAAGACGATTGCCGTGGCCGTCGTCAGTTTGGTGAGGAAGTTTCCCGCGCCGCTGGCGCCGAACAGAGTCGAGCTGCCGCCGCCGCCGAACACGGCCCCCATCTCCGCCCCTTTCCCGGTTTGCAGGAGGACCACGAGTATCAAGAAGACGCAGGCGACGAGGTGCAAGATGGTGATGGCGACGATCACGGTGCCTTCCTTTAGGAGCGGAACTCGACGATGCGCGCGAAACTCTCGACTTCGAGACTGGCACCGCCGACCAACGCGCCGTCGATGTCGGGCTCCGCCATCAGGGAATCGATGTTGTCCGGTTTGACGCTTCCTCCGTAGAGAATTCGCAATTGCTCCGCCTCGCCCGCGCCCATCGCTTCCGCAACCACCCGGCGCACGTCCGCGTGAACCTCCTCGGCTTGCTTCGGCGTCGCCGCGCGGCCCGTGCCGATCGCCCACACGGGCTCGTAGGCGATGCAAACATTCCGTATAGCAGCGACGGCAAGGTCCAGCAACGCGGCCCGGGCCTGACGCCGAACGACGTCAAACGTCCGGCCTGCGTCCCTCTCTTCGAGCGTTTCGCCGACACACACGATGGTGCGTAGGCCCGCGGCAAGCGCGGCGTGGGCTCGGCGGTTGACGTCCGCGTCGGTTTCCCCAAAGTGTTGACGGCGTTCGGAATGGCCGATGATCACCCAGCGGCAGCCTGCTTCCAGCAGCATGACCGCGGAGACTTCGCCGGTGAACGCTCCCGTTGTTTCCCAGTGGACGTTCTGCGCCGCAACCTCGACGGCCGAGCCGCGCACGGCTTCTGCGGCGGCGGCGAGCGAGGTGAAGGGAGGGGCGATCACCACCTGCCGATCGCGGGAAAGCTGCCCGAGACGCTTCCGCAGGCCGCTGGCGAGTGCGCGCGTCTGCGCGACCGTGCCGTGCATCTTCCAATTGCCGGCGATGACCGCGGTACGGCTCACGCGTCAAGCCTCGAGCGCTGCGAGGCCGGGAAGCGTTCGTCCTTCGAGGAATTCGAGCGCGGCGCCGCCTCCCGTCGAGACGTGCGAGATCTCCTCGGCATGGCCCGACTGGGCAACCGCCGCGGCCGAGTCTCCGCCCCCGACCACGCTGAATGCGCCGCTGCGCGCGATCTCGGTGGCGATCGCGACGGTACCGCGATCGAAAGGCTTGGTCTCGAAGACCCCGAGTGGGCCGTTCCAGAAGATGGTTTTCGCGTGGACGATCCTGTCGGCGAACCGCCGAATGGTCGCGGGGCCGATGTCTACCCCTTTCCAACCTACGGGAATGCCCGGGCTGGTGATGCGCGAAGCCGCCCCCGCGGCGATCTCCTGCACCGCGACGTGGTCGGTCGGCAGCAGTACGGCGACCTCGCGCTTCGCCGCGGCGTCGAGGATCTCGCGGGCGAGATCGATCTCCTCCTCGGCGACTAGGCTGTCGCCGACCTCGACGGCTTGCCCGCGCAAAAACGTATACGCCATTGCGCCGCCGATCAGCAGCGCGTCGATGCGATCGACGAGATGGCGCACCATGCCGATCTTGTCGGCGACCTTCGCACCCCCCAGCACCACCACGAACGGACGCGCCGGCGTGCCGAGCAGCGGCGAAAGATTCTCGATCTCGCGCTGCATCAGCGGACCGATCGCGTGTGACGCGACGAACGGCACCATGCCGACCGTGGAGGCGTGCGCCCGGTGTGCCGTTCCGAACGCATCGTTCACGTACACGTCCGCGAGGGCGGCGAGCTCGCGGGCGAACCGCGGGTCGTTCGCCTCTTCGCCGGCGTGAAAGCGGAGGTTCTCCAGGAGCATCACCTCGCGGGGCCCGAGCGAACGGCTCTGCGCGAGCGTCTTCTCGCCGACCGAGTCTTCGGCGAGAGAAACCTTCAGGTGCAAGACCTCGCTCAGGTACTCGGCGACCGGCCGAAGCGTCAGCGCCGGCACCTTCTTACCCATCGGCCGGCCCAGATGGGAAGCGACGATGGGACGTCCGCCGTTGGCGATCACCCATTTCACCGCCGACAACGCCTCGTCGATTCGGGTGCCGTCGGTGATCTTCCCGTCGCGAATGGGTACGTTCAGGTCCGCGCGGATGAATACGCGCTTGCCCGTGACCGGGACCTCCTCGAGCTTGCGCAGCGTCATGCAAGCCGGCCTAGCGCAGCGAGGCGCCGATCAGCGATGCGACGTCCCGCATGCGATTCGAGAACCCCCATTCGTTGTCGTACCACGCGAAGACCTTGACCAGCGTTCCATCGATCACCTTGGTGAGCGCCGGATCGAAGATCGACGAGTGGCCGTTGCCGTTGAAGTCGGTCGACACCAACGGCGCTTCGCTGTACGCGAGCACTCCCTTCAGCGAGCTCGCGGCGGCGGCCTTCATCGCGTCATTGACGTCTCGGGCGGTGGTCGATTTCTCCACCGTGACCGTGAGGTCGACGATCGACACGTTCGGCACCGGCACGCGGATCGCCGTACCGTCGAGCTTGCCATCCAGCTCGGGCAGTACCAAGCCGATCGCCTTGGCAGCGCCCGTCGAAGTCGGGATCATCGACAGCGCCGCGGCGCGCGCGCGGCGTAGATCGTCGTGCGGCAGGTCGAGGATTCGCTGGTCGTTGGTGTAGGCGTGCACGGTCGTCATCAGTCCTTGACGGATCTTGAAGTGCTCGTGCAGCACCTTGGCGATCGGCGCGAGGCAGTTCGTGGTGCACGACGCGCAGGAGATGACCACGTGCTTGGCGGGATCGTACGCGGCGTGGTTGACGCCGTAGCAGATCGTCACGTCGGCTTTCTGAGCAGGGGCGGAGATCAAGACCTTCTTCGCGCCGCCCTGCAGATGGGCCGCGGCTTCGGCGCGGCTGGTGAACAGACCGCTGCATTCGAGTACGAGATCGACCCGCAAGTCCTTCCACGGCAGCTTCGCCGGATCGCGCTGTTCGAGCACCCGGATCGGCACGCCGCCCACGCGTAGGGCGCCGCCCTCGACGGCGACTTCCTCGGCCAACGTGCCGTGGACGGAATCGTATTTGAGCAGATGCGCGAGCGTGGCGGGGCTGGTGATGTCGTTGACCGCGACGAACTCGAGGTCGGAGCCGGAAGCGAGACAGGCGCGAAGCACGTTCCGTCCGATGCGCCCGAACCCGTTGATCCCTATGCGAACGCTCATGATCCTCTCGAACGAAATCGGATGCGACTCTGAGTCTCCGCGGGTGGAAAACTGGCCGCCGTATTCCACGTCCCAATGGGGTGCGTCAAGGCAACAAGCCGCACCAGACGCGGGTTTCCACTGTGCGCGTTGACTCGCTGGGGGCCTTGTACTACCCGGAATTCGCGCATGTCGCCGACGATCGCACAGCAGCAAAGCATCGTGAGCATCATCCTAGGCGCGAGCCCGGTCGTTCAGCTGGTCTTGCTGCTGCTCCTCCTGTTCTCGGTCGGCAGTCTGGGTGTGATCCTCTTCAAGTTTCGCCAGCTGCACGCGGCGAGACGGCAGAGCGAGCGATTCCTCGAGATCTTTTGGGAAGCGAAGAACCTCGCCGCGATTCACAACGCAAGCGTCGAGCTCAAGCAGAGCCCGGTCGCGCACGTCTTTCGTTCGGGATACCAAGAGCTGCAACGTCTCACCCGGCCGAAGAAGTCGGGCACCTGGGGCGACGCCGCCGCGGCGGCGGAGACGACGGACCTCGGCGGCATCGACAACGTCGAGCGCGCGATGCGCCGTGCCACGACGCAGGAGGTCACGCGGCTCGAAAAGGCGCTGACGTTTCTGGCGACCACGGCCTCGACCGCGCCCTTCGTCGGTCTGTTCGGCACCGTATGGGGTGTGATGACGGCATTCCGAGGTCTCACCACGGCCCAGTCGTCGAGCATTCAGGCCGTCGCCCCGGGAATCGCGGAGGCGCTCATCGCTACCGCGGTGGGCCTGGCGGCGGCGATTCCGGCGGTGGTGGCGTTCAATCACTTCGCCCGCGAAATCCGCGTGCTCACGGCGGACATGGAGAATTTCTCGGCGGAGTTCTTGAACATCGCGGAGCGCCACTTCATCTAGGCGGTGAGGGGCAATGGCCTTCGAGACGCGATCGCAGAATTCTTCGATCTCGCAGATCAACGTCGTGCCGTTGGTCGACGTGATGCTCGTGCTGCTGGTGATCTTCATGGTGGCCGCGCCCATCTTGCAGCAAGGTGTGTCGATCGAGCTGCCGCAGGCCAAGGCAGGGGCGCTTTCGGGGGAGGAGGAACAGCTCGTCGTCACGGTCGACAAGAAGGGTACGATCTATCTCAACGACAACGCCATCGCACTCGCCGACCTCGGGGTGAAGCTCGAAGCGGTGACGCGCTTGAGGCCCGACAAGCAGGTGTTCCTGCGCGCGGACCGCAGTGTTTCCTACGGCCAGGTGGTGCAGGTCATGGCGGCGGTGAAGGCGGCCGGCGTGCAGAGCCTCGGTATGATCACGGAGCTGCCGACCGAGAAGAAATGAGCGACGCCTGGCTGGCGAGACGCGGTGCCGAGCCTACGCTGTCGTGGATGGTCGCCTTCTCGGTGTTCCTTCACGTCGCCGCTGGCGTGGCGATCGTGCTCGTCTCGCGGCGATGGACCATGCGCCCGCCGACGCCGATCGTCGCCTATACGGTCAAAATCGTCGATCCGAGCTCGCTCGGCGGCCGGCTTCCTCAGGGTCCGATCCGCGCCGAGCCCGTCACAAGCGTTGCCCAGCCAGAACGCCGCGAAGAGCCCAAGCCCGAGCCGCCGAAGCCCGAAGAAAAGGTGGTGAAGCTGCCGGACGTCGCCAAGAAGCCAGAGCCCAAACCCGAGCCGAAGAAGCCAGAGCCCAACCCCGAGCCCAAGAAGCCGCCGGCCACGCCAAAGCCGTCGAAGGCGGAGCTCGCCAAGATCGAGCGCGACAAGGACATCCAGGAAGCGATCAAGCGCCTCGGAGAGAAAGGGGCGAGCAAGAAGGCGGGCGGACTAGGCGGCACCGAGGAGGCGAAGCGGGCTGCCCTCGGCTCGGGCGGAGAGGGCGGCGGCGGCGGCGTTCTCACGGGTCTAGACTTCATCATCTACAAGAATCAGGTAGAGGGGCTGATCAAGAGGAACTGGACCTGGGTAGGCGCCAACCCCGACCTGACGATCCGCGTCGGCTTTCGCATCGGCGACGACGGTCAGATCGGTGACTTGCGCGTGATCGACCGCTCCGGCGACTCGAGCTTCGACGATTCGGTGATGCGGGCGATCCGCATTTCGAGCCCGCTGCCCGCGCCGCCGGCGAAGTACCGCGAGGTGTTCGCAGACTACGTCCTCGAGTTCGTGTCGGGCGAGCTCGCGGCCGGAGGTTGAGGACTTCGCCGACACGAAGGTGTTCAAGCAAGCTGCGCAGCAAATGGGAGGTGCAACCTTGGGGTGGTGCTCGTGGGTCGGTCTGTTGTCGGTGGTCATGGCGCTCGTCGGGAGTGAGGCGTCGGGGCAGGTTACCGGGCGAATCGTCGGTCCGGGCGCGACCCGGCTGGAGATTGCGGTGTCGCCTCTGGCCGACGGGGGGGGCGGCAAGGAAGCCGGAGCGCGTTTCGCGGAAGTGCTGTCGCGCAATTTGAAGTTGTCGGGATACTTTCAGGTACTGGATCCGAAGGCGTACCTCGAAGGCCCCACACCAGTCGACGTCTCGCAGATAAACTTCGCGAACTGGACGGTGATAGGCGCCAAGGCGCTGGTAAAGGGCAGCGTCTCGCAGTCCGCTGGCACCGTTGCGGTGGAGGCGCGGCTCTACGACGTCGCTCAACACGCGCAGATCGGTGGCGAGCGGTACACGGGCAGCCCCGAGTTGGTCAATCGGATGGCGCGGCGCTTCGCCGACAAGATCATGGACTACCTGACGGGCGAAGCGGGACCCTTCGATTCGCGGATCGCCTTCGCCTCGCGGCGGGGTGGGCGCGCGAAGGAGATCCTCGTGATGTCCGTCGACGGCTACGACGTGACGACCATCACCAACAACCGCACCATCAATCTCGCCCCTTCCTGGAGCCCGGATGCCGGATCCATCTTGTTCACGTCTTTCATGGATGGGAACGCCAGCCTCTACCGCGCGGACGTCCCGGCGCGCTCGGTGCAGAAGCTTTCGAGCTCTCGTGGACTGAACCTCGGCGGGCGGTGGTCGCCGGATGGGCGATGGATCGCGATCAGCCTCGAGCGCGCCGGCAACTCCGACATCTTCGTACTCGACGAAGCCGGCCGCGTGCAGCGTCAGCTCACCAATGGCGGCGAGATCGACGTCTCCCCGACGTGGTCTCCCGACGGCGGCCAGATCGCCTTCGTCTCGTCCCGCACCGGCACGCCACAGGTCTTCGTCATGGGCGCGGACGGTTCGTCGCCGCGGCGGGTGACGTTCAAGGGAGGGTACAACACCTCGCCCTGTTGGTCGCCGAAAGGAGATCTGATCGCCTACGTCGGCCGCGACCAGGGCTTCAACGTCTTCACGCTCAATCTCAAGACGAATCAGGTGCGGCAAATCACCTCGGGAGGAAACAACGAGGATCCTTCCTTTTCTCCCGACGGGCGCTACCTCGTCTTCAGCTCCACTCGCGTCGGGAAGCCGGCGCTGTTCCTCGCCGACACCACGGGCGAACACCAAGTTCAATTGACGACTTCTGGAGGAGATGATACCAGCCCCTCGTGGTCCCCGCGGCTTCCGTGAACGCCGCGCGCGCGAATTCGTTCAGATCGGAGAGGGGTTGAGAATGAAGAGAGTGAGGGAACGATCGATCGCGCTGTGCGCCGTCGTAATGGCGGTGGCATTGGCCGGTTGCCCGGCGAAGAAGAAGCCCGGCGTCGGCGAAGCGGAAGGACAAGGTCTCGGCCAGGGTCAGATGGGTGGCGGGAGCCTCGACAAGTTCAAGCAGGGTCTCGGACCTGCGGAGGGCGGCCCGCTTCAGGACGTCCACTTCGACTACGATCGTTACGATCTGCGCACGGAGGACCGTGCGACGCTGCAACACAACGCGGACTGGTTGAAGCAGAACCCCAACGCCAAGGTCGAGATCGAGGGGCATTGTGACAACCGCGGCACGGTCGAATACAATCTCGCGCTCGGCGCCAAGCGCGCCAAAGCGGTGAAGGACTACCTGACTTCTCTCGGCATCCCGCCGGATCGATTGTCGACGATCAGCTACGGGGAGGAGCTGCCGCTGTGCCGCGAGGATGCCGAGGAATGCTGGGCCCGCAATCGGCGCGCGCACTCGGTGGTTCTCCAGTAGCTTCGGCCGTGCGCTCGAGACGCCTGCAGTCGCTCGTGCTCGCCGGATCCCTTGCGGCGTTCGGTTGTGCAACGCAAGCCGACGTGCAGGACGTGCGGGGAGATGTGACCCAGGCTCGCCGGCAGGCGGCGGACGCCAAGGCGATGGTCGAGGGTCTGAAGGTCGACGTGCAGACGATCCGCGGCGAAGTCGAGGCGATGAAGTTCCAGGGGGATGGCGGCAAGGTCGATGCGTTGACGCAGCGCCTCGACGCTCTCGATGCACGACTGGCGGCGCTCGAGCAGGCGCGCAGCGCGACCGTGGTTCCTCCGGCGGCTGAGGGCGAGGTCTCTGCCCCGGTCTCGGCGACTCCGGCCGTGACGGAGGGTCCGCTCGCGTCGATTGCGGTACCGCCGTCTGCCCCACCGGAATACCGCGAGGGGATCGAGTTCCTGCGCCGTGGCGACACTGGTGGAGCCGTCCAGAAGCTACGCGAATTCGTGCGCAAGTCGCCGAAATCCGAGTACGCCGACGACGCGCAGTACTGGATCGGAGAAGCCTATTTCGCCAACCGCGACTACAATCGCGCCATCCTCGAGTTCAACGAAGTCCTGCTGCGGTACCCCAAGGGCGACAAGGTGCCAGCGGCGCTGCTGCGCCAGGCGCTCGCGTTCGCCGAGCTCGGCGACAAGGTCGATGCACGTCTGGTGTTGCAGAAGCTCGTCAGTGAGCACGGCGATTCCCCCGAGGCGGAGAGGGGCCGGCAGAAGCTCGCCGAGCTGAGCTCCTAGCGGGCGCAAGGCGCGCTCGCGCCCCGATGCGAGTCATCCGCCATCTCGAGGCGTGTGAGAGGCGTTTCCGGTCTCCGGTCGCCACGCTCGGGAACTTCGACGGCGTTCATCGCGGCCACCAGGAGATCCTGTCGCGGGTCGTGGGTCAGGCCCGGGAGATCGGGGGCGAAGCCGTCCTCATCACGTTCTTCCCGCATCCGACGGCAGTGCTTGCCCCGGCGCGCGCACCCGCGGCACTCGGCTCGCTTCGCGAGCGCCTGGCGCGCTTCCGTGACGCGGGCGTCGACATCGTTGTCCTGCAGCACTTCACGCGTGCGTTCGCGGCGCTCGACGCGGACGCATTCGTCGAGCGCTACCTGGTGCGCCGCTTGGGAGTGGCGAAGGTCGTCATCGGTCACAGCGTGAACTTCGGCCGGGCTCGCGGCGGGAGCGCCGCCACGCTCGCGGAGGCGGGCGCGAGACTCGGGTTCGAAGTCGAGGTGGTCGGTCCGGTGACGGTGGATGGAATCGCGGTGAGCAGCACGGCGGTGCGCGATCGACTGGCTGCGGGCGAGGTCGTCCTGGCGTCGCGGCTGCTCGGTCGAGCGTATGCGGTGGAGGGCCGGGTGGTCCGCGGTGACCGCCGCGGCCAGGCGCTCGGCTTTCCGACCGCCAACGTGCGCCCGCGGACCACAGTGCTGGTGCCAGACGGTGTCTACGCCGTGCGGGTGGAATGGAACGGAGAGCGGCGAGACGGAGTCGCCAACGTGGGCCGCAACCCGACGTTCGGGCAGGGGCGAGCGCGTACGCTCGAAGCGCATTTGTTCGAGTTCGACGGAGAGCTCTACGGCCGGGCGCTAAGGGTCGAATTCGTCGACCGTCTGCGCGGCGAGATGAAATTCGCCTCGCCGCGCGAGCTGGTCGAGCAGATTCGCGAGGATGCCGCGCGCGCGCGCGAGGTCTTGAAGGTCTGAACGACCCCCTGCACTCGACGGTGCCGCGGCTCCCCGCCAAGACGCGGCTCGATGTGTTCTTGGTGAAGAGCGGCGCAGCTCTCACGCGCTCGCAGGTGAAGAGCTGGATCGTTGCCGGCCGAGTGCGAGTCGACGGAGTGACGCGCAAGGCGGGATATCTGCTCGTGGGCGGGGAGTCGATCGAGGTGGAGAAACCATCGCCGCCGCCCGCGACCGTCGAGCCGGAAGACCTTCCGCTCGACGTGCTCTACGAGGATGCGGATCTGCTCGCCATCGACAAGCCGGCCGGCATGGTCGTGCATCCCGCGCCCGGCGCGTGGCGAGGCACGGTCGTGAGCGCGCTCCTCCATCGCGGTCTCGTGTCGCACGATCTCTCCCCGCAGCGCCCGGGCATCGTGCATCGGCTCGACAAGGACACGTCGGGCGTCCTGCTGGTCGCCCGCCATGAGCGCGCGCAGCTGGCGCTGTCGTGCGCGTTTCGCGATCGACGAATCCACAAAATCTACGTGGCGATCGTGCTCGGTGCGCCGCGCAGCACCTCGGGGATGCTCGAGTGGGCGATCGGCCGCCACCCGCACGAGCGCCAACGCATGTCGATTCGCACTCGCTCGCCGCGCGAAGCGCGCACGCGCTACAGCGTGGTCGAGCGCTTCGACGGTCTCACGCTGCTTCGACTGGAGCCCGAGACGGGGCGAACTCATCAGATCCGCGTGCACCTCGCAGCGATGGGGCATCCGGTGCTCGCCGATGCGCTCTACGGCGGTGGGAAGCGCCGAGCACTACCGGCGCATGGACCGGCGCGCAGCTTTTCGCGCCACGCGCTGCACGCGGCCGAGCTCGCGCTCGCGCATCCGATCACCGGCACGCCGCTGCATCTCGTCGCGCCGATTCCCGCCGATCTGAGCGAGCTGATGCGTGAGCTGCGCCGGGAGGTGGCAAGCCGGGTGCGGAGTTGACAGTCCGAGCTCGATTCATTACCTAGCGATTGGCCTCAGCGTCTCTCGCAACGCCCTTCCTTCGCCGTTCGCTTGGCCGTCTCCGGCCGGATTTCAGGAGATTTGGATGTCTCGACAGCGCCGCAACCCCGTTCCAGACGGCACCGCCGCTCCAGGAGTGTCCGAAGTCGCCGAGGAGGCGGCCGCGGCGAGCGGTACGGGTCTCAATCTGAAGGTGCTCAAGGAGAAGAAGATCAGCGAGCTCGCCGCAGATCGCCACGGACTTCAACATCGAGGGCGCGTCGAGCGATGCGGAAGCAGGAGCTGATCTTCGCGATCCTGCAGGCGCAGACCGAGCAGAACGGCTTCATCTACGGCGAGGGCGTGCTCGAGATCCTGCCCGACGGCTTCGGCTTCCTGCGCGCCCCCGACTACAACTACCTGCCCGGTCCGGACGACATCTACGTCTCGCCGAGCCAGATCCGCCGCTTCAACCTGCGCACCGGCGACGTCGTCTCCGGCCAGATCCGCCCGCCGAAGGAAGGCGAGCGCTACTTCGCGCTGCTCAAGGTCGAGGCGATCAACTACGAGGAGCCGGAGCGCGCGCGCGACAAGATCCTCTTCGACAACCTGACGCCGCTCTATCCGAACGAGCAGCTGCGCCTCGAGCACGATCCCGAGGAGTACACGACGCGCATCATCGACCTGTTCACGCCGATCGGCAAGGGGCAGCGCGGCCTGATCGTCGCGCCGCCGCGCACCGGCAAGACGATGATGCTGCAGAACATCGCGCACGGCATCACCGCGCAACCACCCGGAGGTCGTGCTCATCGTGCTGCTGATCGACGAGCGGCCCGAAGAAGTGACCGACATGCAGCGCTCGGTGCGAGGGCGAGGTCGTCAGCTCGACCTTCGACGAGCCGGCGACGCGCCACGTGCAGGTCGCCGAGATGGTGATCGAGAAGGCCAAGCGCCTGGTCGAGCACGGCAAGCGACGTCGTGATCCTGCTCGACTCGATCACGCGCCTGGCGCGCGCCTACAACACCGTCGTGCCGCCGAGCGGCAAGATCCTCTCCGGCGGCGTCGACTCGAACGCGCTGCACAAGCCCGAAGAAGTTCTTCGGCGCCGCGCGCAACATCGAGGACGGCGGCAGCCTGACGATCATCGGCACGGCGCTGATCGACACCGGCAGCCGCATGGACGAGGTGATCTTCGAGGAGTTCAAGGGCACCGGCAACATGGAGATCCACCTCGACCGCCGCCTGATGGACAAGCGCATCTTCCCGGCCATCGACATCAACCGGTCCGGCACCCGCAAGGAAGAGCTGCTGCTCCCGCGCGAGGTCGCTGAACCGCGTCTGGATCCTGCGCAAGCTGCTCTCCCAGCTGAACACGGTCGAGGCGATGGAGTTCCTGCTCGACAAGATCAAGGGCACCAAGGACAACCAGGAGTTCCTGGACTCGATGAACCAGTGAGCTCCGTGCGACCGGACGCGCTCGACGTTGCGTCGGCGCCGGGCGTTTCTGGTATGCGGCCCGCGTTCTGATTCAGACGTGAGCGTAGCGCGAGACGGAGCCGCAGGAGAGCCGTATGACCGAAGTCACGATGAAGCAGCTGCTGGAGGCCGGTGTGCACTTCGGCCACCAGACGAGCCGCTGGAACCCGAAGATGAAGCCGTACATCTTCGGGGCCCGCAACGGCATCTACATCATCGACCTGCAGCAGACGGTGAAGCTGTTCCGCGACGCCTACAGCTTCGTCCGCGACCTCGCCGCGCGACGGCGGGCACGATCCTCTTCGTCGGCACCAAGAAGCAGGCGCAGGACGCCATCCGCGAGGAGGCCGAGCGCTGCGGCATGTTCTACGTCAACAACCGCTGGCTCGGCGGCATGCTCACCAACTTCCAGACCATCAAGCAGTCGATCGACCGCCTGAAGAAGCTCGAGGAGATGCTCGAGGACCCGGCGATGGCCGAGGCGCTCACCAAGAAGGAGATGCTCGGCATCCGCCGCGAGCGCGACAAGCTGCTGCACGTCGCTCGGCGGCATCAAGAACATGCGCAAGCTGCCCGACGCGCTGTTCGTCGATCGATCCGAAGAAGGAAGAGATCGCGGTGCAAGGAGGCGAACAAGCTCGGCATCCCGGTCGTCGCGGTGGTCGACACCAACTGCGATCCCGACCTGATCGACTACAAGATTCCCGGCAACGACGACGCGATCCGCGCGATCCGGCTCTTCTGCGCCGCGATCGCCGACGCCGTGCTCGAGGGCCGGGCCCTCGCACGAGGAGCGCCAGCGCGGCGCAGGGCAGGAGCCGAGGACGACGAGCGGCGACGGAGCGTCGACGACGCGGCGCGCTCGAGCGACGGCGGAGGGAGATGCGGCATGAGTGGAGGTCAGCGCCGCAGCTCGTCAAGGAGCTGCGCGAGAAGACCGGCGCGGGCTTCATGGACTGCAAGAAGGCGCTCGCGCGAGAGCGCAGCGGCGACGTCGAGAAGGCCGTCCGGCTACCTGCGCGAGAAGGGCCTGGCCGCGGCGGCGAAGAAGGCCGGCGCGCGCCGCCAGCCGAAGGGCGTGGTCGGCTCGTACATCCACGCCGGCGGCAAGATCGGCGTGCTCGATCGAGGTGAACTGCGAGACCGACTTCGTCGCCCGGACGCGACGAGTTCCAGACAGCTCGTGCGAGACCTCGCGATGCAGGTCGCGGCCGCGCGACCCGCGCTACGTGCGCCGCGAGGAGGTGCCGGCGGACGAGCTCGAGCGCGAGCGCGAGATCTACCGCGCGCAGGCGGCAGCAGTCCGGCAAGCCGGCGCAGGTCATCGAGAAGATCGTCGACGGGCAAGGTCGAGAAGTTCTTCGCCGACGTCTGCCTGCTCGAGCAGCCGTTCATCAAGGACCCGGACCGGACCGGTCGGCGAGCTCGTCACCGACGCGGTCGCGCAAGCTCGGCGAGAACATCGTCGGTCCGCCGCTTCGCGCGCTTCCAGCTCGGCGAGCAGTCGACGCGCGAACAGCTGAGAACGCCGCTGGAGCGCGCGCCGGACGCACATGGCCGCGGTCGCCGACGCGGCCCGCGCGCCTGCGCTATCGCCGCGTCCTCCTGAAGCTCAGCGGCGAGGCGCTGGCTGGGCGCAGGCCGGCTACGGCATCGACACCGGCGGTCCTGCCGCGCTTCGCGCAGCGAGATCCAGGAGGTCCACGCGCTCGGCTGCGAGCTCGCGCTCGTCATCGGCGGCGGCAACATCTTCCGCGGCCTCGCCGGCGAGCGCGCACGGCATCGACCGCGCGACCGGCGACTACATGGGCATGCTCGCCACGGTCATCAACGCCTGGCGCTGCAGGACGCGCTCGAGAAGCTCGGCGTGCACGACGCGCGTGCATGTCGGCGATCGAGATGCAGCAGGTCGCCGAGCCGTACATCCGCCGCCGCGCCACCCGCCATCTCGAGAAGGGGCGCGTCGTGATCTTCGCCGCCGGGACCGGCAACCCGTTCTTCACGACCGACACCGCCGCGAGCCTGCGCGCGATGGAGATCGGCGCCGAGGTCATCTTCAAGGCGACCAAGGTCGACGGCGTCTACGACGCCGATCCCGACGAAGCACGCCCGAGCGCCGTACGCTTCGACGAGCTCACCTACATCGACGTGCTGAACCGCGAGCTGAAGGTGATGGACTCGACCGCGATCTCGCTGTGCATGGACAACCGCCTGCCGATCCTCGTCTTCAACCTGCTGCAGCCGGGCAACATCAAGAAGGCGGTGTCGCGGCGAGCGCGATCGGCACGCTGGTGCACCCGGCTGAGGCGGCGCATGACCGATGCGACGTCCTCGACGATCTGCAAGCAGGAGATGGAGAAGACGCTCGCGGCGCTTCGAACGGAGCTCGTCGCGCACTGCGCACCGGGCGCGCGTCGACGGCGCTCCTCGACGGCATCCACGTCGAGTACTACGGCGCCAAGACGCCGCTGAACCAGCTCGCCACGCTCTCGGCGCCCGAGCCGCGCCTGCTGGTCATCCAGCCCTTCGACAAGACGGCGCTGATCGGCGATCGAGAAGGCGATCCAGCAGTCCGATCTCGGGCTCAACCCGCAGAACGACGGCAAGATCATCCGCATCCCGATCCCGGAGCTCACCGAGGAGCGCCGCAAGCGATCTCGTCAAGCACGTCGCGCAAGGTCGCCGAGGAGTACCGCGTGTCGGTGCGCAGCCACCGGCGCGACGCCCTCGAGATGCTGAAGGAGCTCGAGAAGGACAAGGAGCATCACCGAGGACGACAACCGGCGCGGCGCAGGAGAAGATCGAAGCGCTCACCAAGGAGTACATCGAGCAGGTCGACAAGATCCTCAAGACCAAAGAAGACGAGATCATGGCGGTCTGATGGTGCGAGCTCGATCCGACTGACCGCGCCTGCCGCGCCACGTCGCCGATCATCATGGACGGCAACGGCCGCTGGGCGACGCAGCGCGGGCTGACCCGCATCGCACGGCCACCGCCGCGGCAAGGACTCGGTGCGCGCCGTCGTCGAGACGGCGCGCCGCCTCGGCATTCCCGTACCTCTCGCTCTACGCGTTCTCGACCGAGAACTGGCAGCGGCCGCGCGCGCGAGGTCGACGGCGCTGATGCGCTTGCTGCGCCGCTACCTGGCGACGCGAGCTCGCGCAAGATGATGAAGAACGAGATCCGGCTGCTCGCGATCGGCAACCTGCGGCGGCTGCCGCGCGGCGGTGCAGGACGCGCTGCGGCGCGACGATCGAGGCGACCCGCGACAACACCGGCATGACCGTCATCCTCGCCGTCAGCTACGGCGGTCGCGAGGAGATCGCCGAGGCCGTGCGCGCGATCGCCCGCGAGGTGCGCCGCGGCGAGCTCGACCCCGAGGACATCGACGCAGGACACGGTCGTCGCAGCATCTCGGCACCGCCGGCATCCCCGATCCCGATCTGCTCATCCGCACCAGCGGCGAGATGCGCATCAGTCAACTTCCTGCTCTGGCAGATCGCGTACACCGAGATCTACGTCACCGAGACGCTCTGGCCGGATTTCCGCGAGGCGGAGTTCCTCGAGGCGCTGTCGCACTTCCAGCGGCGCGAGCGCCGCTTCGGTCGCACGCCGGAACAGGTCGAGCGCGAGCGCATCGGTGCCGCCCGGTAGCGGGCGGCCCATCGTCACCGGAGGACCAGGTGCTGCCCGCTAGGCTCGCGACCGCGGCGGTCGCGATTCCGATCCTCCTGTGGCTGATCTTCTCGGCGCCCTTCGTGATCTACCGCGGCGTCGTCCTACTGTTCACCCTTGTCGCGCTCATCGAATATTTCCAAATGGCGTTTCCTGCACGCTTGCTGCTTCAACGCCTCGGCATCGCGTCGGGCGCCTTGGTCGCGTTCGCCATGGCGGGCGATCCCATGGAGAGCGCCGTCGGCATGGGCGCAAGCCTCATCGCGGTGGTGGCGATCGGTCTCATGAGCTGCCTCATCGGATCCAAAGATCCTGCCGGGGCCGTGAACAACCTCGGGCACATGCTCCTGGGCGTCCTGTATGCTGGCACGTTCCTGCCCCATTTCATCTGGCTGCGCGTCAATCCGGCGGGCAGCGGCCCGTCCTGGGTCACGTTCGTGTTGGCGGTGGCGATGGTGGGCGATTCCGGCGGCTACTTCGCCGGGAGATTCTTCGGCAAGCACTTGCTCATGCCTTCCGTGAGCCCGAAGAAGACGATCGAGGGAAGCATCGGTTCGGTGGCCGGGAACCTGCTGGCCGGCGTGATCGTCAAGCTCGTGCTGCTGCCGAGCATTCCCTGGCGCGAGATCGTGTTGCTATCGCTGGTCGCCGGATTCCTCGCGCAGCTCGGCGACCTCTGCGAATCACTGCTCAAACGTGCCTTCGGCGCCAAGGATTCCGGCTGGCTTCTGCCCGGCCACGGGGGGGTGCTGGATCGCGTGGACAGTCTCGTGTTTCCCGTCGTGTTGGTCTACTATTACGTGAACGTACTTCGTGTCGCCGGATAGCCGCTTCGGCAGCGAAGGGGTGAGAATCCAATGGGTACTTTGGTGGTCTACACACTCGCCGCCGTCTTCGTGCTGGGCGCGCTGATTTTCGTTCACGAGCTCGGCCACTTCCTCGTCGCAAAGGCCTCGGGAGTACAGGTTCTGCGCTTCTCGCTCGGGTTTGGACCGAAGATCGTCGGCAAACAGGTGGGTGAGACGGAATACATGCTGAGCCTCGTTCCGCTCGGTGGCTACGTGAAGATGCTCGGCGAGGACGACGCGAACGACCCCTCGGCTGTGGCAGACCCGGCGCGCTCCTTCGCGCACCAACCGCTCTACAAGCGCTTCGGGATCGTTTTCGCAGGCCCCTTTTTCAACATCTTTTCTTCCTGGATCTGCCTAGTCTTGGTTGCGGCGCTATACGGCGTGCTTGTCCCTTCGGAGCAGGCAAGGGTGGGAGGGCTGATTCGTGGCCTTCCTGCGGAAAAGGCAGGCCTCATCAACAACGATCGCATCCTCTCCGTGAACGGCGAGTCGATCGGCGGCTGGGATCAACTGGTCGATCGCACGGTCAACAGCCAAGGCAACCCGATGGCGCTCGAGGTGCAGCGGGGCGACTCCGTGGTGAAGGTGACCATCATCCCGGAGAAGCAGACGACGACGAACATCTTCGGCGAGAACGTCGGCGAAGCCTATCGTATCGGCATCGAACGCGCTGCCGATACCGAAGAGGTCGCGGCCATCGATGCGCCGTGGTTGGCAGCGAAGCAGGTCTACTTCTATTCCGAGCTGATCGTGCTCTCGCTCGTCAAGATGGTGCAAGGAAGGATCTCCGCGCACGAGATCGGCGGGCCCATTACGATCGCGCGGATCGCGGGCGAACGCGCGCAAAGCGGCTTCAAGCACCTGCTCGAGTTCATGGCGTTTCTGGGTGTGAACCTCGGCGTACTGAACCTCTTGCCGATTCCGGTGCTCGACGGGGGTCATCTGTTCTTCTTCGCCGCCGAAGCGGTCTTCCGCCGTCCCGTGGGAGCGCGAGTGCGAGAAGTCGCGCAGCAGGTGGGACTGTTCCTCCTCGTCAGCCTGATGCTGTTCGCGGTCTACAACGACATCTATCGGTGGATTCAGGGGTGAGGCGCTGACCGTCCTCGGTATCGACACCGCGACGGCGTACGCAACCGTCGGAATCGTACGCGGCGGCGAAGTGCTCGCCGAAACATCGGAGCGATCTGGGACGGGGCACGCGGGAACTCTGCCGGCGCTGGTTCTCGGCGCGCTGGAAGCAGCCTCGATTGCGCTTGCCGACGTCGAAGGGCTTGCCGTGTCGCTCGGCCCCGGCTCGTTCACGGGGCTGCGCGTCGGGTTGAGCTTTGCCAAGGGGGTGGCGTTGGCGAGCGGCGCGCGCATGGTCGGGGTGGCCACGCTAGAAGCCCTGGCCGCGGTGGCGCCGGCACGGTTTGGCCTCGTCGCGGTTGCTAGTGATGCACGACGCGGAGAGACGTACGTGGCTGCGTTCCGCCGTGGCGAACGAGGATTGGAGCGCGTCGCTCCGGACGTGGCGCTGTCGCCCGAGCGGGCCGTGGCCTGGGTGTCGGAGCGACTCGAGAACGGCGTCTGCGCGATTCTCGTCGGAGATGCGCCGGAGCGTTACCCGGAAAGCTTCTCGGCCTTGCGCGGCCGGCTGGCGATCGGCGCCTTCGAGGAAATTCATCCCTCCGGGGGCGCGGTTGCGCTTCTCGGGGAGCGGCGCCTTCGTCGCGGGGAGAGCGACCGTCTCGAGGCGCTGGTTCCGTCCTACGTGCGCGCCTCGGCGGCGGAACGGAACGTCGGAAGCGTCGCGTTGACAATCGAAAACGCGGTGTCGTAAACCGCAACCAACCTGGAAGAGGGAAGGCGACATGGAAAAGAGAGAAGAAGACGAGATTCTTTCTCTGGTCGACCAGGTGCCGGAGCTCCGCAACCTCTATGCGGAGCACCAGGATCTCAAGAAGAAGCTCGACACGCTCAACCACAAGCACTACCTCACGCCGGACGAGGAACTTGAAAGAAAGCGGATCCAAAAGCTCAAACTCGCGGGCAAGGACCGCATGATGGCCATCCTCGCCGCGCACCGCGGGGAGAGTGCGAAACCGATCGAGGCCGCTTCGCGCTAGAAGGTGCCCGCGGTCCGAGATTGACGAAACCACAGCATACGCTCTCCGTCCTCGTGGAAAACGAGTTCGGAGTGCTGGCGCGCGTCGCCGGTTTGTTCAGCGGGCGGGGGTTCAACATCGAGAGCCTGTGCGTCGCCGCCAACCCGCTCGACCCGAGCATGTCGCGGATCACGCTCGTGACCACGGGCGACGACCTCGTGCTCGAGCAGATCACCAAGCAGCTCAACAAGATCGTCCACGTCGTCAAGGTCACCGACTTCAAAGACGTCGCGACCGTCGATCGCGAGCTGGCGCTCATCAAGGTCAGCGCGGAGGAGCGCTCGCGCGGCGAGGTCATGAACGTCGTCGACATCTTCCGCGCCAAGATCGTCGACGTCGGGTCGGCGTCCTACATCATCGAGGTCACGGGCAACGAGGAGAAAATCGAGGCGATGATCGATCTCTTGCGCCCGATCGGCATTCTCGAGGTCGCGCGCACCGGACGCGTGACGATCGCTCGCGGCAATCAAAAGACGGTGGGACCGGGCGCCCGCCAGTCGAAAGAGAAGGTGGCATGAACATCTACTACGACAAGGACGCCGACCCGAAAGACCTACAAGGCAAGAAGGTCGCGGTGATCGGCTACGGGAGCCAAGGGCACGCACACGCACAAAACTTGCGGGACGGCGGCGTGGAGGTCTGCGTGGGGCTGCGTGAAGGTAGCGGCTCGTGGCAGAAGGCCGTCAACGCCGGCTTGACCGTCAAGGACACGCTAGCGGCCGCCATGTGGGGCGACATCATCATGGTGCTCGTTCCGGACGAGGTCGCCAGCGTGATGTATCCGGGCGAGATCGAGCCCGGCCTCCGCGCGGGAAAGTTTCTCGCGTTCGGTCACGGGTTCAACATCCATTTCAAGAAGATCGTGCCGCCGGCGGGGGTCAACGTGTTCATGGTCGCACCGAAGGGGCCGGGGCACCTGGTGCGAAGCGAGTTCCTGAAGGGTCGCGGCGTACCGTGCCTGCTCGCGGTGCACCAGGATCCGAGTGGACAGACGAAGGCCGTCGGCCTCGCGTACGCGCGCGCGATCGGTGGTGGCCGCGCCGGCATCATCGAAACCAACTTCCGCGAAGAGACCGAGACCGATCTGTTCGGGGAGCAATCAGTGCTCTGCGGAGGTCTCACCGAACTGATCCGCGCCGGTTACGAGACGCTCATCGACGCCGGCTACGCTCCGGAGATGGCGTACTTCGAGACCGTTCACGAGGTGAAGCTGATCGTCGATCTCATTTACGAGGGCGGCATCCAGAACATGCGATACTCGATCTCCAACACCGCCGAGTATGGCGACATGACCCGCGGCAAGAAGATCATCGGACCCGAGGTGCGCCAGGCCATGAAGCGGGTGCTCGCCGACATCCAGTCCGGAAAGTTTGCCGACGAGTGGGTGACGGAATACCGCTGCGGCATGCCGCACTTCAAAGAGCTGCGCAAGGAAGCGGAAAACCATCCGATCGAGAAGGTCGGCTCGCAGCTGCGCGGGATGATGCCTTGGCTCGCCTCCGAGAGGCTCGTTGACAAGTCGAGGAACTGAGCCCGCCCACGCGCGACGATGAAGCTCGCCCGGGAAGGGGTTGCCTTGGTGATGACGCTCGGAGTCGCGACGCTGGCGGCGAATCTCCTCGGCTACTGGTGGGTCGGACTGTTGCTGCTCACCTTGACGCTTGCCGTGGCGGCGTTCTTTCGCGATCCCGAGCGGACCGTGCCGCGCGGCGACCACGTCGTCTCACCTGCGGACGGTCGTGTGGTCGCCGTCGATCGCGAAGCACAGGCCGAGACCGTGTCCGGCGAGACCTTTCAGCGCGTGGCGATCTTCATGTCGCCGGCGAACGTGCACGTGAACCGCGTGCCGTCGAGCGGCGAGGTGGTCTCGGTGAAGCACACGGCGGGCCGCTTCCTCGCCGCGTACGACGAGCGCTCGTCGATGGAAAACGAGCGCAACGAGGTCGTGCTGCGCGACGCCCGCGGGCGGCTGATGGTCTTCGTTCAGGTCGCCGGCGTGCTCGCGCGGCGCATCGTCTGCCACCTTCGCCCGGGTCAGCACGTCGAGCAAGGGGAGAGGTTCGGATTGATCATGTTCGGCTCGAGGGTCGACCTCTACTTGTCACCCTCGGCGCGCGTCCTGGTACGCGTCGGTGATCGTGTGCGCGCAGGCTCGGCGATTCTCGCGGAGTACCCGGCATGAGGGATCAATTGCACGTGCTTTCTGGGCGCGGCGGGCGTGACCACCCGGCGCGGCGCGGCGTCTACATCCTGCCGAATCTAGTGACCACCGGCGGCCTGTTCGCGGGATTCTATTCCGTCATCTCGACGCTCGCGGACCACTTCGAGCTCGCCGCGGTCATGGTGCTCATCGCGCACGTCTTCGACGGGCTGGACGGCCGCATCGCCCGGTTGACGCGCACCTCGAGCAGGTTCGGAGTCGAGTACGATTCGTTGTCCGATCTCGTGGCGTTCGGCGTGGCCCCTGGGATCCTGGTCTACAAGTGGGCCCTCGAGCCCTGGGGGACGTGGGGTTGGCTTGCGGCTTCCCTCTACGTCACATGCGGCGCTCTTCGACTGGCGCGCTTCAACGTGCAGGTGGAATCGGTGGAGAAGCGAGCCTTCGTCGGGCTCCCGATTCCGGCGGCCGCTGACATGATCGTCGCGACGGTCCTGCTGTACTATTTCTTCGGCGGCGAGGGGGCGACGCACAAGCATGTCATCCTGCTTCTGCTCATCTATTCGCTGGCGGGATTGATGGTCAGCGAAGTGCCGTACTACAGCTTCAAGGACATCAACTGGCACAGCCGGCAGCCCTTCTGGCTGCTGATCGCCATCATCGTGGTGCTGAAGTTCGTGATCGCGCAGCCGCAAGTGGCGCTGTTCACCGCGATCACGCTCTACCTGATCTCCGGACCGATCTGGTGGGTCATGCGACGGAGCCGCCGGCTTCGTCGATCGGGTCTGGCGGCGGCGACGAGCGCTGGTCGCTCGAGCGCCGCCTCGTCTTGACAAGGACGCTCAGCCGCCAGTAATGCTGGCCCTCGTCGTGCAGAAGGGAACCGCCATCGGACTGTTGCTTCTCGGGCTTCGGGGCCTGCTGCTTAGCAGCCCGCCCGTCACGTCCGACCGCGGTCTCAGCGGATAAGAGCGGAAGGACGTCATGGGCGGAAGACCCGCCCGTGACCAGGCGACGCGAGGCTACGGGCGGCTCTCCCCCGTAGCTTTTTTGTTTGGAACGCGACCAAGAGGAGGGTCAAGTACATGAGCGGGCAAACGCATACGGCCGTGGAGCGCGTGAAGATCTTCGACACGACGCTGCGCGACGGCGAGCAATCGCCGGGCGCGACGATGAACGTCGAAGAGAAGCTGATGATGGCTCGCCAGCTCGAAAAGCTCGGCGTCGACGTCATCGAGGCGGGTTTTGCAGCCTCGTCGGAAGGCGATTTCGAGGCGGTCTCCAAGGTCGCGGCCGCCGTCAAACAGCCGGTCGTGCTTTCTCTCTGCCGAACCCGGGAAGCCGACATCATGCGCGCGCTCAAGGCGGTGGAGAAGGCCGCTCATCCCGGCATCCACATCGTCATCGCCACCTCGGACATTCATCTCAAGCACAAGCTGCGCATGAGCCGGCAAGAGGTCGTCGACGCGGCGGTCTGGGCCGTCTCGTTCGCCAAGAAGCATCTCGACTACGTGGAGTTCTCCGCGGAGGACGCTTCGCGAAGCGATTTCGACTATCTCGTGGAAGTTTTCGGGGCCGTGATCGCGGCGGGCGCCTCGACGGTCAACGTCCCCGACACCACGGGCTATGCGATTCCGGAGCGTACGAGCGCAGTTGTTCCGCGATCTGATCGCCAAGACTCCGGGCGCGGACCGAGTGGTGTGGAGCACCCACTGCCACAACGATCTCGGCATGGCCGTGGCGAATTCGCTGGCCGCGGTCATGGGCGGCGCGCGGCAGATCGAATGCACGGTGAACGGCATCGGCGAGCGTGCCGGCAACACCTCGCTCGAGGAGGTGGTGATGGCGATGCGCACGCGCCGGGACGTGTTCGGAGAGGTCGATACGGGCATCGTCAGCGAGCAGATCTACCCGACCAGCCGGCTGCTTTCGCAGATCATCGGCCAGCCGATCCCGATCAACAAGCCGATCGTCGGCGACAACGCCTTCGCGCATGAATCCGGGATCCACCAGGACGGCGTCCTCAAGTACCGCGAGACCTACGAGATCATGAAGCCCGAGACCGTAGGGCTGCAGTCGAACCGAATCGTTCTGGGCAAACATTCCGGACGGCACGCGCTTCATCGACCGGCTGAAGAGCGCTCGGGAGTCGAGCCCGGACAGGTGGACATGAACAAGGCCTTCGAGCGCTTCAAGGCGCTCGCCGACCGCAAGAAGAACATCTACGACGAGGATCTGTTGTCGCTGATGGCGGAAGAGGCGACCCGCATCCCGGAGCGCTACGAGCTCGTCTACTTGAACGTGACGTCATCGAGCATGGCGGTGCCGCACGCCACGGTGAAGCTGCGCGTCGACGGCGAAGAGCGCATCGACCACGCCACCGGCGACGGCATGGTCGACGCCTGCTACAAGGCGATCAAGAAGATCGCGGGCGGGGCGGACCTCCAGCTCGACCGCTTCGGCGTGAGTTCGATCACCGGCGGCACGGATGCGCAGGGCGAGGTGTCCTGCCTGGTGCGCGAGAACGGCGTGGCGGTGGCCGGCCAGGGCGCGCACACCGACATCATCATGGCGAGCGCGCTGGCGTTCGTGAACGCGCTGAACAAGCTCGAGCACCGCAAGCGCTACCAGCAACAGCTGCGTAGCGTCGGCCCGTAGCAGAGGGGCAGGGTGAAGGCGAAGATTCTCGTCCTCCCCGGCGACGGCATCGGCCCCGAGGTCACCACCCAGGCGGTGGCGGTGCTGCGCGCGGTGGCGAGCCAAGGTCTCGACGTCGAGCTGGTCGAGCGGCGACGTCGGCGGCGCGTCGATCGACGCGCACGGTGTGGCGATCCGTCCGGACGTGCTCGAACAGGCGAAGTCAGCCGATGCGATCCTGCTCGGCGCCGTCGGCGGTCCGAAGTGGGACGATCCGCGTGCCTCGGTGCGCCCCGAGCAGGCGCTCTTCGCGCTACGCAAAGGACTAGGTCTGTTCGCCAACTTGCGACCCGTACGAGTCTTCCCCGAGCTGGTCGACGCCTCGACGTTGAAGCGTACGGTCGTGGAGGGGGTCGATCTCGTCGTCGTGCGGGAGCTCACCGGGGGGATCTACTTCGGGGAGCCGAGCGAGCGGCGCGTCGGAGCGAACGGGCGGGAAGCCGTCGACACCATGCCGTATCACGAGGGAGAGATCCGCCGCGTGATGAAGACGGCGTTCGAGCTCGCTCGTGGGCGGCGCAGAGAAGGTTGCTTCGGTCGACAAGGCCAACGTGTTGTCGACTTCGCGGCTGTGGCGTGAAGTCGCCACCGAGGTCGCCCGCGAGTATCCCGACGTCGCCTTCGAGCACGTGCTCGTCGATGCCATGGCCATGCACCTGATCCGGCGGCCGCGTGACTTCGACGTGATCGTCACCGAGAACCTGTTCGGAGACATCCTCACCGACGAGGCGGCGATGCTGTCGGGCTCGATGGGTCTGTTGCCTTCGGCCTCGCTCGGCGACGCAAGAAATCGCTTCGGCAAGCCGCGCGGCCTCTACGAGCCGATTCACGGCAGCGCGCCGGACATCGCCGGCCAGGACAAGGCCAATCCGCTGGCCACGATCCTTTCGGTGGCAATGATGCTCCGCCATTCCTTCGGGGCGGAGACCGAGGCGGCTCGCATCGAAGCGGCTGCCAGAGGCGTGCTCGCAGCCGGCTGGCGCACGCCCGACATCGCCGAACCCGCGGCGAAGACCATCGGCACCGTCGAGATGGGGCGTACGGTGCTCGCAGCGCTCGCGAAGTGAGCGATTCGCGCGCATTGCGGGTCGCGGTCATCGGCGCCACGGGACTGGTCGGCCGCGAGGTGGTGGCGCTCCTCGAAGAGCGGAGCTTTCCCGTCGGCACGCTGACGCTTTACGCTTCGCAAGCGTCAGTCGGTGCCTCACTCGAATTCCACGAGCAGACGCGACCGGTGAACGCGCTCCCCGACGAGCTGCCGGAGATCGATCTGGCATTCCTCTGCGCGCCTGCGGAAGTCAGCGGCGACGTCGCGGAGCAGCTCACCGAGAGCGGAGCATTGGTCGTCGATCTCGCTCCCGGCGCTTCCGACAAAGCCGTGCTCCTGCTCGGAGCGGCTGATCTCGGAAGCGCGCTGCGCACGGCCCGCGGCGGACTCTGGGTGCGAGTGCCCGATCCCTTGACCCGCATGATCGTGGCGCCGCTACGTGCCCTCGACGCCGCGGCGATGCGGCCGATCCGTGTCATCGCCACGTTGCTACTTTCCGCTTCCGCGTCTGGTCACGCAGCCGTGGAACGCTTGAGCGAGGAATCGATCGCGCTGCTCGGCCTGCGCGAAGAGGAGGAAGGGGGCGCCGCGAGAGGGGCATTTCGCAGCACGCCGTTGCCGCCGGACTCACCGGTCTCGGCGCGCGTTTTGGCAGAAGTCGCCGCGCTCGTCGGGCTTGCGGCTCCGCTCGCGCTGCACGTGGCCCGTGTGCCGATGTTTCACGGCCAGGCCGCGGCGCTTTCGCTCGAGCTCGCTTCGCCCGTGGAGACGGACCAGGTGCGCGGCGTGTTTCGCGAGGCGCCGTCATTGGTCGTCGTGGCAGATCAAGGGGCGGATGCGCTCAGCACGTTCGACGTCATCGGCGTCGACGCCATCCACGTGGTGGGCCTGCGCCGGGACGGGAACGATTCCCGTTGGCTGCATTTCTGGACGCTCGCGGACAACGTCCGTCAGGGCGCTGCGCTGGCGGCCGTCACTCTCGCCGAAGGGATCCTGCTCAGGCATTGACGGTGGAAGCGGCCATGCGCATCGGCATGGTTCTCGACTACGACGGAACCGACTACCACGGCTGGCAAGTCCAGCCGGATCGGCCGACCGTTCAGGGTGTGCTCGAAGAGGCGCTGGCGACTATCCTGGGCGAGCGTGTGCGGCTCGATGCGGCGGGGCGAACCGATGCCGGCGTGCACGCGCGCGGCCAAGTGGCGGCCTTTTCGACGCTGCGGGCCGTCGACTGCCCGCGGCTGCAGCGAGGGCTCAACGCGCTGTGCGGCCCCGGGATCGTCGCGCAGCGCGTCGGGCCCGTCGCGGCGGACTTCGATCCCCGCCGTGACGCGCGCAGTCGGCGCTACGAATACCGCATCCGCAACGCACCGTGGCCGTCGCCGTTCACGCGGCGCCATGCCTGGCACCTACACTACCCGCTCGACGTCATGGCGATGCAGCAAGCAGCCGCGGCGCTGGTCGGGCAACACGATTTCAGCTCCTTTCAGGCCGCAGACTGTGACGCCGAGAATCCGGTCCGGCGAGTCTTCGAGAGCAGGTGCGAGATCACGGGCCCGGACGTCGTCTATCGAATCGGCGCGACGGCTTTCCTGCGCCACATGGTCCGAAACGTGGTGGGGACGCTGGTCGAGGTGGGAAGAGGGGAGCGTACGCTCGACGACTTCATGCGCCTGCTGAACGCCCGCGACCGAACCCTTGCCGGGGTAACGGCTCCCCCACACGGCCTCTGCCTCGTGAATGTCGAGTACGAAACGCTCTTTGCCGCAGAATTCTCGTGACCCCGAGCGGCCCGTGCGTCTTTCCTTCTATCGAGGGTTGAGCGCCGAGAAGAAGCGGGAGTACGACCGCTCCGACGCGCGTCGCACGCTGCCGCTTGCTCCCGCCGCCGCGCTCGGGGCGGCAGCCAACGAGGTGGTCCGCGCCCTCGAGGGCGGCATGGCGGCCCGAGTACGGGGAGCGGCCCAGCGGCTCGTGGACGGCGTGTGCGCCGCGCTCAACGGCCGGAGCCGTCGCGCGCCTGCCGCCGTACCCCGCGTCAAGGTGCTGCGCACCCGTCCTCGCAGAGGGCGAAGCGAGTTCCATGGCCTCTACACGCGCTTCGAGGGCGGGGAATGCGAAATCCGCGTGTGGATGTTGACTGCCGCGAACGGCCGCATCGTCAAGCCGCGCACTTTCCTTCGTACGCTTCTCCACGAGGTCTGCCACCACGTCGACATGACGCTGCTCGACCTGCCGCACTCCCTCCACACACTGGGGTTCCATGCGCGCGAATCTTCGCTGCTGCGCGCGCTCGAGCAAAGCGGGGCGAAAATCCCTCGAGCGGGAGGCGCCACCGCGGCGGCCGCGGAGCCACGGACGGCCGAGCCTCCGCCGGCGGCACAGCAGCTCGACCTCTTCAGTCGCTCGAGCGCTGGCTCCTCCAGCGGCCGCCCTCGAGGACGAGGCGGTTGAGACCGCCGCCGCCGCAGCCTCCTGGGTAGTCACGGTCGCCCGGGTATACCATCGTCAGCGTCGGTGCCTCGCGCAGCGGCACGGGGAGAATGGGGCGGGGCGGGCCGGCGGAACCGAGCACGGCGCAGGCGGCGGCCACGGTCGAAAAGTCACAGAGCTCCTCGAGCACGCGAAACGTCGGCGGCGCCAACAGGTGATCACCGGCTCGGTAGGCATCGAGCGCCGCCGCGGGGTGGAGCCATACGGCCTCGCTCGTTTCCGTGCCGTCGCTCTCCGCCTGCTGCCCTTCGGGCGCTTCGGCGACGAAGAAACGAGTGTCCCACCGCCTCTTTTGGAATTCGGGAGTGATCCAACGAGCGAACGGCGTCAGCCGCGCCAGCGCCAACACGCAGCCCTCGCGCGCGAGTGCCGCAGCCAAGCGTTCGGTCCCGGCTTGGAGGGCGGCGCGACGCTCGCACAAGCGCCGCAGCGCGTCCTCGTCGACCCGCTGCGCGAGCAATAGGCCCGCCTCTTCGAAGAGCTCGCGGCACGCCGCGACGTAGAGCGAACGCGCCTCGGTCTCTGCCAGTGGCTCGCCGAGGGCAGCGAGGGCTCGTGCGAGAGAAAAGCCGCTAGCCGGGGGCGCGAGATCGGGGTCGGCGTCGGAAGGGTCGACGAGTCCACCGGGGAACACGCTCGCTCCCGCGAAGTCCGCGGCTCGCTCGTGTCGGCGCACCATCAGCACCTCGGGCCCCCCCAGTGCGTCGCGCAGCACGACCACGGTAGCAGCGGGAATCGGTTCCGCGGGCATGCGAGAGATTGTGCGCACGGGCTGAAATCCCCGCAAGCCGCTTGCGGAAAACTCGGCCCGAGGCGGTCAGGATCGTCGACGATGGTTCGCTGCGTGATTCAGCGAGGCGCCGGTACGGACGGTGCCTCGGCGACGGCACCACGATCATAGCCGAAGAGCTTGCGGAATACCGCGCGCAGACTGCGCAAGATCTTCGGTACCAGGTAGATCGACAGCGCAAGGAAGGCGATCACCAGCGCGAGCATCACGTAGGGGTGGTTGAAAGCCGCCCAAACGCCGAGGACTGCCACCACATCTTCGGCGATGCTTGCCGCCCAGTTGGTGAACGGCTCCGGGCTCGTGTTGATTGCCAACCTTACCGTCGCCTTCGTGCCATGGGCCGCGAGCGCCACGCTGCCGCCCGCCAGCGCGGCGACCACTTCGAGCGCCGGGTTCGTGGGCCCGAGCGCGCGTGCCGCGAGCAGAGCGCCCGCCGGGACGCGGATGAACGTGTGCAAGGCATCCCATCCGGTATCGGCGTAAGGCACTTTGTCCGCGAAGAACTCCACGACGTACATGACGACCGCGACTGCAATCACCGCGGGGTTCGCCAAGACCTCGAGGCCCGGCGGTAGTTGCACCAGGCCGGACGCCTGAGCGATGCCGAGCGCGGCGACAGTTGCGTAGAGGTTGATCCCGGACGTCCACGCGGTACCCATCGCAAGGCCGAGTTGCTGCAGCGGTTCCATGATTCCTCCCCTTGGGACGGTTAAAGGCGACGCGTCGAGAATAGTTGCGTCCCGCTATGATTTCAGCGGCTCACCGGCCGCGTTCTTCTCGCGCAGCACCTTGAGGAGGCGGTCGATGCCGCCGTTCGCCATCACTTCCTGGAACTGCGAGCGGAAGCTCGAGACCAAGCTGACCCGCTCGATCGTCAAATCGATGACTTTCCAGTCGCCGTTGACCTGCCGCAGGCGGTAGTCGACCTGGATGTCGCTGCCGCCGCCGGTACGCAGGATCTTGGTTTGCACCGTCCAATCGCCGCGGCCCTCGTCACGGTCGCCGATGATGTCGACTTTCTCATTGTTGTACGACTCGACGTTCTTGCCGTACGTCACCGATAGATGCTGCTTGAACTCCTCGACGAACTGGGACCTCTGGGAGTCATCGAGGCTTGCCCAGTTGCGCGCTAGCACCAGCCGCGACATCGTCGGAAAATCGACGTAACCCTGCACGATGCCGCGGATTTTCTCCCGCTTGGCATCGGCGGACAGGCTCTTCTCCCGTAAGACTGCGATGACGGCGTCGCTCATCGCGCGCACCACATCCCGTGGCGAGCCGGCAGCCGGCGTCGTCCGAGGGGCCAAGGCGAGGAGCGTCGTCAACAGCCCGGATATCGCCCAGAACTCGGAATGATCTCACGACAATCTTCCTCCTGCCTTTGCCGAACACTCAATTGCCGTCAGGGTGGTACAGATCCTCGTGGGTCTGCTCCGTGGCCGCTGCCCGATCGCTGAGCAGGGCGTCTCGCCGCTGCAGGAAGGCGTTGCGCACGAACGTGTAGTAGTCGATCGAAGATTCCCTCGCCTGTTGAATGGTCTCCGCGTAGATGGTCCGTGTGTTGACGAGGTCAACGCTGCGCGCGGCCAAGAGATAGTAGCTGCCCACGAAGAAGGGCGTGATGCTCGCGGCTGTGTCGACGACCAATCCGCTCCCGTCACGGACGCTGGAGGGACCTAGGACCGGCAGCACTACGTAGGGACCCGTGCCGACGCCCCACGTGCCGAGCGTCAGTCCGAAGTCCTGCCAGCGAAACACCAAGCCGACCTCCGACGCTGGGTCGAAGAAGCCGGCGACGCCAAAAGTAGTGTTCACGAGAAAGCGACCGACGTCGGAGGCTGCGTAGACAACCTTCCCTTGGAGCAAATCGTTGAACGTCGTGATCGGAAAGCGCAAGTTGTAGAAGAAATTCGACACGGACGTTTGTATGTAGCTCGGCACGACGAAGTCCCAGCCCTTGGCCGCGGGCGCGAGGACGAAGCTGTCGAGCTTTTCGTTGAACCAGAACATCCTTCGGTTGAAGGGTTCCCAGGGGTCGTGCTCCTTGACCAGAGGCGCCTGCTCGGCCGGCTCAAGCGGCGGGAGCGGCATGGTCCGGGTGCCGGGATAGGGCGGCGGCTCATCGGCCAGAACTGGGGATACGAGAGCCAATGCGAGAACCGTCGTGAGCCACCGGGCTGCGAGTCGCTTCCAAACATCCGCCATGCGTTCAGGATCCCTTCTTTTGCGCTTCGCCGCCACCGCTGCCGCTGCCATCGTTGGCCGCGCCGGCCCCGGAGCGTCCGTACATGAACTTGCCGATCAGGCTCTCTAGGATGATGGCGGATTCGGTGAACGTGATCGAGTCCCCCGGGCCGAGGAGCTTGTCGTCACCGCCCAGCTGAAGCGAAAGGTAGCGATCGCCGAGGATTCCGGCGGTGACGATCGAGGCCGTGGTATCGGTCGGCAGCTTGAGCCGCTGATCGAGATCCATTACCACCCGCGCGCGGGAATTCGAATCGAGCGCGATCGACGTCACCTGGCCGACTTTGACGCCGGAGATGACCACGGGCGCCCGAGGCTTGAGACCACCCGTCTGATCGAAGGCCGCGTAGATCGTGAGCCCACCCGGGCCGCTGTACGATAGGCCGCCGACCGTCACCGACAGGTAGGCGATCGCCCCTAAGCCGGCGAGGACGAACAATCCAACGAGCAGATCGCGCAGTGGAGACCGTGTCATCCGTCATACCCCCCAGAGAGCCGTGATGACGTAGTCGAAGATGAGAACGCTCACCGACCCGACCACCACCGTCGACGTCGTCGCCGCGCTGACGCCCGCCGAGGTTGGTGCGCTGGTGTAGCCGCGATAGGTCGAGATGAGGCCGACCAGGATCCCGAAGATCAGCGCCTTGAGCAGGCTGCAGACCACGTCATCGTGGAAATCGACGGCGGATTGCAAGCTCGACATGTACGTGCCGCCGTCGAGGCCCATGAGGCCGACGCCGACGGCGTAGCCGCCGAATAGGCCGCAGACGATGAACAGCGCCGAAAGCAGCGGCATCGCCACGATCATGGCGGTGGCTTTCGGAGTGACGACGAGATGGACTGGATTGATCGACATCATGCGCAGCCCGTCGAGCTGCTCCGTGGCGACCATGGTGCCGATCTCTGCGGTCGTGGCGGAGCCCGCGCGCCCCGTGGCGAGGAGCGCCGTGAGAACTGGCCCAAGCTCGCGTATCAGACTGAGGCCGACCACGGCGCCGAGCGACTGCTCGGCGCCGAACCGCACGAGCGTGTTGTAGCCTTGCAAGCCGAGCACCATGCCGACGGCCATACCGCTCACGCAGATGATGATCAGCGACAACACGCCGAGCTTGAAGAGCTCCGTCACGAATTCGCCTGCGCGGAGCGGCGGTGTGCAGCGCGCAGCAAGGATCTGCAGCGTGAAGAGAGCGAGCTTGCCGAGATCATCTACGAAACGAATCGCGAGAAATCCCAAGTCCTGGATGGCGCGCATCACCAGCCACCCTTGGCCCGAATGGCTTGCCCGGCAGGCGGTTCATCCGGGTCCTCCAGTCGCTCGGCGTCCAGGTCCGGGTCCTCGTTGAGGAACGCCGTGACGCGAGAATCCGAATGTGCTCGCAGTTCCCCGGGCCGACCTTCCACGGCGCCCCTCGGCAACAGCAGCAGCACGCGGTCCGCCATTCGCATTGTCGATGGGATGTGGTGCGAGACGACGAGCATCGTGACACCCAGGTCGCGATTCATCTGTACCAACAGGCGCTCGATTCTCTTGGTGGAAGCTGGGTCGAGCCCCGAGAAGGGTTCGTCGCAGAGCAAGATCGAGGGCTTGCGGATGATCGCGCGCGCCAACGCGGCCCGCTTCAGCATGCCGCCGGAGAGCTGCCCCGGGAGTAGCTCCGCGACGTTCGCCATACCGACCGCCTCGAGACGGTCGTGTACCTCCGCCGCGATCTCCGCCTCGGTGAGGTTCGAGTGCTCGCGCAACGGGAAGGCGAGGTTGTCGAAGACCGTGAGCGAGTCGAGGAGAGCACCGCCCTGGAACATCATGCCGAGCTTGATGCGTACGTCGTACATGCGCCGCTCCGGCAGACCGACGACATTTTGGCCGTCGACGACGATGACACCCGACTGCGGCCTAACCAGGCCGCCGACGAGCCGGAGGATTGTGCTCTTTCCAGAGCCGCTGCCGCCGAGGATCACGGTAATCTTGCTGCGCGGAAAGCCACACGAGAGGGAATCGAAGACCACGCGATGGCCAAAGGCCATGCCCACGCCTTGAAATTGCACGTGGAAATCACTGTTCTCTTGAGCGGCGGACATGGTTGGAAGCGTGAGAGGAAGGCGTCGAGCGCCCATTAGAGGATATCAACCCTTGGAGCAACGCAATCGCTCGCGCTTTTCGCCCGCGACCGGGAGCTAGTTGAGTGTTTCGCGCCGGCGTGGAATTTAGGGCATCGTGAGCAAGCCGACCCGCGCCGGCGTTCCGAGCGGGCGAGCCGTTTCCCTGCCTGGTCGCGGTAGCACGTGGGTTTGCGAATCGGCCGGGCCGCCCGGCGCGCCGACGGTGCTGCTTCTGCACGGGCTCGGCGCCACCGCCGCGCTCAATTGGCATGCCACCTTCGACGGATTGAGCCGTCGGTATCGGGTCGTTGCGCTGGACCAGCGTGGGCATGGGCGAGGTGTTCATTCGCTGCGCCGCTTTCGCCTAGCGGACTGCGCCGACGACGCGGCCGCGTTGCTCGACCGCCTCGAAATCGACCGCGCCATCACCGTCGGCTACTCGATGGGCGGGCCCGTCGCGCAGCTGCTCTGGTACAGGCACCGCAGCCGCGTCGCGGGGCTCGTCCTGTGCGCCACGTCGCGAAATTTTCGCGGGCGCCCACGCAAGGGCCTCACGGACGTCGTCGTGCCGGCCGTCGTGCCTGGGCTCGCGCTCGGCGCCCGCTTGGTTCCCGCGCCGATGCGCCGGAAGATCGTGTCGGGATGGTTGACGAGACGCATTCCCAACCCCGAGGCGCGCGCGTGGGTCGCTTGCGAGATCGCCGAGCACGATCCGGGGGCGATTCTGCAAGCCACTCGTGCGATTCACGCGTTCTCCTCCCGCGAATGGATCGGCACGGTCGACGTTCCGGCCGCCGTGGTCGTAACCGAGCGCGACGCGCTCGTCTCGCCCGAGGCGCAGCGAAAGCTTGCCGATTCGATCCCCGGCGCGACGATCCATCCCGTGGACGGCGACCACGCGGCATGCGTCTATCGGCCACGGGAATTTTTGGCGGCGCTGCTCGAAGCCTGCGAGAGCGTGGCCTCTCGAGCGTTTCATTCCCGCGCCGCCCCCGCACGATGAGAAGCGATCACGAGAGGCAGGGCAGCCCGCCAAATTGCGACGCTTGAGATGGGTGCGCGCGCCCAGCTAGCTTTGCCTGGAGGGCGTTCGTCGTCGGCGAGAGAAAGCGGTGGTCTTGTGCGTCGAATCTTGCTGATAACGACGGTGCTCCTGCTTCCCACGGGGGCGCTGGCGGAGTTGATGAAGTGTAGACAGCCGAACGGGACCCTCTACGTCGGGACGTCGCCTCCTCCGGACTGTGGCCCCGTGAGCGACGTTCGAGAGCGCGGCCCGGTAGATTCCCATACGGCGAGGGAGCCGAATAGACCTCATTCAAACCCGACACCTGCTCCGTCCCCAAAGGAAGGCGTTGTGATGTGACCCCTTCGCGGGGCGTCGGGTCCTCTAGGTCATAGCTTCGGTCTCTGCCCGTGCCACGTGGTCGCTTTCTCGAACGCGGCTCCCACCTGAAGTAGCGTTGCCTCGCCGAGATCGCGCCCCACGAGCTGGAGGCTCGGCGGCGGCCCATTCGAGGCGCGGCCGCACGGAAGCGACAGCGTCGGGTTTCGGCTCATGTTGAAGGGAGCCGTGAAGCGCAGCAGGGGGCTCGAGTCGCCGAGGCCACGGGCATCGGGCGGGATGTCGACGACGGGCAGCGCGCTGGAAGGCATGGACGGGCACGCGAGGATATCGACCTCGTCGAAGAGTCCGCGAAGCTCACCCGCGAAGCGCTCGCGAATGAAATGCGCGTTTGCATAGTCCGCGCCGCGCACCGCGGCGCCGACATCCAGGAATGAGCGAAAACCCGGTCCGTACTCCACGGCGCGCGCGGGGTAAGTCGTCGCATGGGTCGCGACGGCCTCCGCTGCGCAGAGCTTCGTCCAAGCCGAAAGGCAAGGGTCGACGTCAGGAATCTCGACCGGAACGAGCTTGGCGCCGAGTCGCTCGATCGTGTGCGTCGCCTCGAGCACCGCGGCGGCGACCTCCGGCGAGCTCCCCGTACCGATGAAGCGCTCGTCGACGCCGATCCTGATCCCGCCGACACCGCGGTCGAGCGCCGCGGCGTAGTCTTCCACGCGCTCGCGACGCGAAGTGGGGTCGGCCGGGTCGTAACCGGCGATCACGGCGAGCACCGCCGCCGCATCGGCGACGGTGCGGGTCATCGGCCCGATGTGGTCGAGGGACTCGCCGAGCGGGAAGACGCCGTGACGGCTCACGCGTCCGTAGCTGGGCTTCAAGCCGACGATGCCACACGCCGCCGAAGGGAAGCGGATCGACCCGCCGGTGTCCGTACCGAGCGACGCGAAGCAGAGCCCCGCGGCGGTTGCGACGCCCGACCCGCTCGAGGAGGCTCCCGGCCAGAGGCTGGCGTTCCAGGGATTCCGCGGCACGGGAAGCTCAGGATGGTACCAGGCGACCGCGAACTCCGTCAGATTGAGCTTGCCGACGAGGATCGCGCCGGCGGCCTCGAGGCGCTCCACGACCGTCGCGCTGCGCTGCGGCTTCCAGCCGCGGAGCAGCCGGCTCGCGCACGTCGTGGCGATCCCCGCCGTCTGGCAGAGGTCTTTCACCGCGATCGGCACTCCGTGGAGCGGGCCACGCCGGCGGCCCGCTCCGATCTCATCGTCCGCGTCGGTTGCCTGCGCGAGCGCTCGCTCCTCGAGAACGCTCAGATAGGAGTGAAGGCTTGGATCGAGGCGGCGAATGCGGTCCAGCAACGCGCGCGTCGCCTCGACAGCCGAGACAGTGCGGTCGCCGAGAAGCCGGGAGAGATCAGTGAGGGGAAGGCCGCAAAGATCGTCGGTATCCATGGCGGGGGACCATAGGTGTCCCACCGGCGGTAGATCAAGGAGCGCGGGGACAGGGTCGAGACGAATAGGGGAGGGCGCGACTACTCGATCAGTTCGTCGACGCGGAGGACCCGTGGCGATTCTACGTCACCGAGTTGCTTGTCCGGCGGCGGAAGACATTCACGCGCGCCATACAGGAGTTGAAGCGCCGCGGGGTTCGGCGAATCGCATTGCTCGGCCCGCAGCTTCGCGAGTGCCGAAGCGAACGCTTTTGCCGCGCCAGGCGAGAAGTATACGCCTCTTTCCCGAGAAACGAGCTCCGAGCTGAACACGCCGACATCGTCGTAGTTGCGGACCTCGAGAGCGAGGGGCATGAGATCGCGCATCAGCCGGGCTATCACTCCGGCCGCGACCTCTTCGCTCGAAAAGCGGACGAGCATCCAAGACTTCATCGAAGTCGAAGATAGCAGCCGTGAAGCTTGCGAACGAAACCGAGGTGCCGATTGGGCTGGTCGAACGGGATCTCGCAAGTATGCGATGTCTGAGCGAATCCGCTTCTCTCGGTCGTCACCAAACGACCAGGGCGACGAACCATACGAGGTAGGGAGAAACGAGAGCGATGACGACAGTAGCAGCGCTCACAACGAGAGCCGCGCGGAGCAAGCGATATGTCTTCGAGGGCGCATCAGGATCCTCAGCAATCAGGGAATGCGGCGTCGACTCTTCGCGAGGGATCTCCGGGAGCAGCCCAGCGATCTGACTTCGGACTGAAGACCACCCGCCTGGTGTCCCCGACGAATCGTCCTCCCGTTCCACCAACTCCACCACCCGACCTGCAGGCGGAGGATCCGCGGCAATTCTACATTCCACACGCTCATCCGGCAGTGGCAGACATTCCGCTGCGCCATAGAAGCACAAGAGCGTTTGGGAGCTCGGCGGATCGCATCGCTCGATCGTTAGCCCGGCGAGGGCCGAAGCGAACGCTTTTGCCGCACGAGGCGAGAAATAAAGGTACTTCCCCTGGGAAGTCAGCTCAGAGCTGAACACGCCAACTTCGCGGAGATCCTCGAGAGCAAAGGACATGAGATCGCGCATCAGCCGGGTGACGACCCCGTCTTCGACCTCTTTCAGCGAGAAGCGGACGAGTGTCCAAGGCTCCATTCCACATCAAAAACTAGCAGCCGCGAAATCTGCAAGGAAAGGATTCGTAAGCACGCGGGAAATCAAGGGCGGCGCGTAGGCTCGAACCACGGACCTAGGGATCATGAGCGCGCACCCGAGACTACAAAAGCAGATAGTTGCCGGATTTCCTTGAACGGGGGGCGAACAATGGATGCGGAACGTCTTCTCTGCCCGCCTGCTATCGCCAGCCTCTTCCGCCTCCTGCCAAGCCAGCCAGGCCAGCGTTGCGTGATGGTAGATCGAGATCCGCACGGAGTCCTTCATTGAGGCGCCTGTCAATGAAAAAGGGACGGCCCAGGGCTCCGTGGGGTGATGCTAATTGGTGGAGGAAAACCCCCGCGGATGGTTCCGGAAGGAAGAAGGAACCTCACCCTGGGACCGCTCAAAGCAGCATCCACCGGCTCGTCCTTCACGCTCAATCAGGGATTACCCCGACCTTCGCTGCGCTCGCGCGGTCGGGGGCGGGGCTGGTAGGGTGCCGCAATTTCGTCAGGATATACTGACTGAATCTGTGTGACACAATCAAACGCGGGGGATAGCGTCTGTGTCGCCAAGGGGTGGTAAGAGAGTGGGCGCCGGAAGACCAAAGACAATCAAGAAGCCCGCGCGTGTGGCGTTTCGCGTGGAGGCGAACCTGGAAGGCCGAGCGCCTTGCGAAAGCTAGCAGGCTGGCCGTCTCTGACGTCTTCCGCGCCGCGCTCGAGAACCTCCCCGAAGGCCGGCAAGCCACCCCTTCGCAAGGTCGATGAGGGGAAAGCGAGGGCCGCATGAGCAGGGGCTTCGAGAACCGCAAGAAGACGCTCCGCGCCGAAAAGAAGAAGACGACGAGCGAGAAGGCTACGAAGAAGAAGTGATGTTCGGCAACGGGTTCGAGCCATTCACGGGCCTCGCGCGTGACGGAGGTATCTACAATGAGATTGATGAGATTCAGGTGTCTCGGGCGTGTCTATCTGCTGGCAACGATGGTCGCTCTCGCGACCCTCAACCCGCATTCACAGCGCATCGCCGTTGCTCAGCTAGACGAGGGGGGCATCGGTGAAGGTGGTGACCCCGCGGGCCTGGGAGACGAGGGGGACGCAGACGTGGGCGTGGATGCAGACGTGGGTGCAGACGGTGACGCCCTGGGACGGAGAACAAAGCCCAAATCGGGTAAACCCACGCCGCCCGACAAAGCTCTTCAAACGATCGATGAATTTCAAAGGGCTAAGGAGCGGGCCAGCGGGACACCGGAGCCAGAACCGACACCGCGCGGCGGTTTCTTCGGTAAATAGCGAATGTTCGACGGCACCTTCGAGCAATCCACCATCCTCCGCACCGGCCCCGACGGGCTGACGCGTGTCATCGTGCGCAGCTCGTGGCGTGAGCGCGAGTCGGTGCTCGTCGAGGCCTACGAAGCCGAACTTGTCGTTCTCAGGCGGTGGGAGGAGTTCCACGAGGAGGCCGCTTGGGTTCGCGCCGTCATGGGAGTCGTATGCGTGCTGAGCCTAGAAATTGGCGCGGCCCCGACCGGGTCGCTGTTAAAGGCAGTCGGGGCCGCTGGGTCGAGAGGAGCCGAAGCTAAATGCCTCGGTGCCCTCGATCGCTATGACGATCGAGTCGGTAACTTGGGTAAAAATTCGGCCAGCGAAGGACTGGAGGCAGGTGCGCGACGTCGACCTACAGATCGACTCCGTCACGCGAGAGACTGTGTTCTCCTTCACGTGGAGGCACACGGGAAGAGTGCGGCGCTCGAGGTGAAAAAAAACGCGGCCCCGTCTGGGAGAGAACGGGACCGCGTTGGGTGGATGAAGCATGCACGTCCTACGCCGCGCCTAGGCCAGGCGGCAAGTGAACGTATCGTGAAAGGGGCGCCGCTCACTAGGGTACGACTCCGCGGGCACTAGAGGCCGTCAGGATCCGCGAGGGAGAACGGGAGGGAACGGCATGGCCTCTGACGACAGGAAACTGTTCAAACTGGCGTGTCTCGGAGCAAGGGCAATTGGTGAGTTCATCGAAGTCACTCGCGGAGCCAAACTAGATGAGAACGCCTCGCGCCAGCGCGAAGAAGCGAAAATCGGTCTAGGTCCATTGGTCTCGTATCTGCTCCGTGAAGCGCCGCGGCACGATGTGAGCAAAGAAGACCCGCCGCTGAATGAACTCGAGAGATTCACGACGGCAGAGTTTCTAGGCAGCTAGTAGAGGAGCAGCCGTTCTTTTCGGGAGGTAGAGACGTGGCGCTCAAGATCAAAGAGCGCGGCGGCAAGTGGTGGCTCTACGTCTACTGGCACGGCCAGCGGAAGAAGAAGTGCATCGGATCGAAGGAGGCGGCGGAGCATGCGAAGATTCTCCTCGAGAGGCGCGGCTCACGTTCGGCGCCGACGTCATCTTCGAGCCGCACAAGAAGGCAGAGCCGCCGCCGGCACCGCTGCTTTTCGGCGAGTATTTCGGCCGGTGGCTCGACTCCTACGCGAAGCAGGCGTGCAAGGAATCGACGTGGAAGAGCTACTCGCGAGACTTCCGCCTGTATCTGAAGCCCATCTTCGGCGAAAAGCCGCTCGCCGGGATCCGCCGCGAGGACGTTCGAGTCTTCCTCGCCGAGCTCCGCGAGCGCCGGCTCACGAAGAAGGGCAGGGAAGGGCAGAAACTCGCCCTCGGAACGATCAAGAACACCTCTCGGCGTTGCGGGGCTGCCTCAACCAGGCCGTCGAAGACGGACTCCTGCCTGCGAACCCAGCCGCGCGCCTAGGGAAGCTTCTACAGGCTCGTGAGGAGATTCGGAAGCAAGCCGATCCGCTGACGGCCGAAGAACTCTCAGCCGTGCTCGCGGCGTGCCGCGATTGGAGCACGAAGCTCGGGAGGGCTGACACGCGGCGCTGGTTCTACCCGTTCATCCTGGCGCTCGCGCGAACCGGGCTCCGACTCGGCGAGACGGTGGCGCTCCAGTGGGGCGACCTCGACTTTCACAACCGGAGCATCCTCATCAGAGCGGAACTTCACGGGCGGTCGCATGACGACGCCGAAGAGCGGCAAGGCGCGCGTGGTCGAGACGTCGGCCGGGCTCGCCGACGTGCTCAAGGCAGAGCTCGCGACGGCGCGGCGATGCTCGACTCCGACAACTTCCGGCGCAACGTGTGGGCACCGCTGCTGCGCAAGCTCGGCCTCCGACACCGCCGCATTCACGATCTCCGTCACACCTTCGCCGTGCTCCACCTGCAGGAAGCCGAAGCCCCGTGTGGGTGAAGGACCAGCTCGGGGCACTCGTCGATTCAGATCACCGTGGACGTGTACGGCAAGTGGATTCCGACGAGCGATCGGAGCTCCGCGGACCGCCTCGACGCGATCGCGCCGCCTAGCGCGGCGGCGCCCATCCGCACCCCCCGCGCACCCAACGAGCTAGAAATCGAATCAGAAGCGGACGCGGAGCGTGTAACTCCGCGGAAAATCAGTGGCGGCGCGTGGACTCGAACCACGGACCTAGGGATTATGAGACCCTCGCTCTAGCCACCTGAGCTACGCCGCCCGAGCCGGCAAGAACTATACTAAGGTTCGGAAGCCGACAAGGTCGGGTCCCCGCTGTCTCAGCTCGCGACGCGCTCGGGCTCGATCCGCGTGAAAAGGAAGCGCACGCTGCCATCGATGCCATGTCGTACGGTGTCGACTTGAAGACGTGCGCGGCGATAGAGAGCTTCCCTCCTCGCGAGCAGCCGACGGAGCTCGGTCTTGGCGGCCGGGCGTCCGGCCATCGGGCGTGGGTCGCCTTGGCGGATGACCCGCTCCCAGTGTGCCTCGGGACTGGCGCGCAACCACACCGTCGTCGTGCGCTCCGCGAGAAGCGTCCAAGCTTCGCGGTTTTCGACGATTCCACCACCCGTGGCGAGCACGGCGCTGCGGCGCTTGGCAAGTAGGCGCTGCAACGCGGCGACCTCGAGTCGGCGAAAGTACTCTTCGCCGTGCGTGGCGAAGAGGTCGGCGAGCGACAAGCCGGCTTCGCCCTCCACCAATCTATCGAGCTCGAGAAATTCGACTCCGAGGCGAGCGGCAAGCTTCGCACCGATCGTGCTCTTGCCGGCGCCGCGCACGCCGAGGAGGGAAACGACACGTGGCGCGGCCGCCTCACCCTCCGCGGCGGCGACGAGCTGCGAGGTGGTCGTGCCGAGCGCGGCCGCTAGCGCGGCGAGGCGAAGGATCGAGACGTTGCCGCGGCCGGCCTGGATCTCCGTAACGAACCGAGGTGAAAGGTCGGCGCGGGCTGCAAGGTCCGCTACGGAAAGGCGAGCCTCCTCGCGGAGCTGGCGGATCACGTGGCCGAGGCGGGTCAGCAGCCTTTCCATGTTTCAGCAATATAGTGCTATCAAAATTTGGATAGCAAGCAAAATAAATCTTGACGTTCACGAGCCCTCTCGGATACAAGCGCCCCAGTGCAGCTGGTCCGCTTCGACACCGATCCCGCGCGCTATCGCCATTGGCAGCTCGACGTGCGCGGGGAGATCGCGACGCTGGCGATGAACGTCAGCGAAGATGGTGGGCTCGTCCCGGGTTATTCGCTGAAGCTCAACTCCTACGATCTCGGAGTCGACATCGAGCTCGCCGACGCGATCCAGCGAATCCGTTTCTCGTACCCTGCGGTACGTGCGCTCGTCTTGACCTCGCTACGCGACCGCATGTTCTGCGCGGGGGCGAACATCTTCATGCTCGGTCAGAGCACGCACGCCTTCAAGGTGAACTTCTGCAAGTTCACCAACGAGACCCGCCTCTATCTCGAAGAGCTTTGTCGAAGCTTCGCACGTGCGCGACGCTCTGCGCGCTGAACGGCACCGCGTCCGGCGGGGGCTACGAGCTGGCGCTGGCCTGCGACGAGATCCTCCTCGTCGACGACGGGTCGTCGGCTGTCTCGCTGCCCGAGGTCGCTCTTCTCGGCGTGCTACCGGGCACCGGCGGTCTGACGCGCGTCGTCGACAAGCGCCGGGTCCGTCGCGATCACGCCGACTTCTTCTCGACGACGGCCGAGGGCGATCCGCGGCAAGCGCGCCGTCGAGTGGCGGCTGGTCGACGAGGTCGTGCCGCGCTCGCGGTTCGAGGGGCGGGTAGCGGAGCGCGCCGCGGCGCTCGCCGGCCGAGAGCGATCGACCCAGGATGGCGAACGGGGTCGCAGCTTCCGCCGCTCGACCGGCGCGATGGCACCGACGGCATCGAGTACAGGCACGTGTCGCTGGCGATCGACCGCGCGAGACGTGTCGCGACGCTCTCGGTTCGGGCTCCAGCGGGGGCCGAGCCGAGCGATCCCGAGGCATTCCTTCGCGCAGGCGCCGTCGGCGTGGGCGATCGCGGCGTGGCGCGAGCTCGACGATGCGATCCTTCACCTGCGCTTGAACGAGCCCGAGGTCGGCCTCGTGCTGCTTCGGACGAGCGGTGATCGGAGAGGCCGTGCTCGCCGTCGATCGTGCGGTATCGCAACACCGCGAGCACTGGCTGGTGCGCGAGATCCTGCTGCTCCAGAAGCGCGTGCTGAAGCGGCTCGATCTCACCGCCCGTACGTTCTACGCGATCATCGAGCCGGGCTCGGCCTTCGTCGGGTCGCTCTTCGAGCTGGCGCTCGCGGCCGATCGCTCCTACATGCTGGCGTCGAGCGAGGGAGCGCCGGCGACGATCGAGCTCTCGCCGATGAACGGGGGCCTGCTGCCGATGAGCTCGGGTCTGTCGCGCCTGCGGCACCCGCTTCTTCGGCGAGGAAGCACGAGTCGCCGCCCTGCTCGCGCACGATGGCCCGTTCGGTGCCGCGGAGGCTCTCGACGCCGGCCTCGTCACGTTCGCGCCCGACGACATCGACTGGGACGACGAGGTGCGGCTGGCGGTCGAGGAGCGCTCCTCGATGAACCCCGACGCGTTGACCGGCATGGAGGCGAGCCTGCGCTTCGCGGGACCCGAGACGATGGAGACGAAGATCTTCGGACGGTTGTCGGCATGGCAGAACTGGATCTTCACGCGACCGAACTCGACCGGTGAGAAGGGAGCGCTCACCGTATACGGCAAGGCGGGTCAGCGCCCCGAGTTCGACTGGCGACGCACCTGAAAGGACAGACGCGATGAGCACGGTCTCTCTCGAGGAGAAGATTCCGAACAACGTCGATCTCTCCTCCGACAAGCGCCTGCAGCGCGCGCTCGAGCAGTGGCAGCCCGGCTTTCTCGACTGGTGGCGCGAGATGGGGCCGGACGGGTTCCAATCGAGCGACGTCTACCTACGCACGGCGATCTCGGTCGACTCCAGCGGCTGGGCGAACTTCGGCATGGTGAAGATGCCCGACTATCGCTGGGGCATCTTCCTCGCCGACCCCGAGGCGGATCGTACGATCGGCTTCGGCGATCACCTGGGGAAGCCGGTGTGGAACGAGGTGCCCGGCGAGCACCGCAACCCGCTCCGCCGGTTGATCGTCACGCAGGGCGACACCGAGCCCGCTTCGGTCGAGCAGCAGCGGCAGCTCGGCAAGACCTGCCCGTCGCTCTACGACCTGCGGAACCTCTTCCAGGTGAACGTCGAGGAAGGTCGTCACCTCTGGGCGATGGTGTACCTGCTGCACACGTACTTCGGGCGCGACGGCCGCGAGGAGGCCGAGGGCCTGTTGCAGCGCCGCTCGGGCAATCCGGACAAGCCGCGCATCCTGCAGGCCTTCAACGAGCCGATCGATGACTGGCTCTCCTTCATGATGTTCACGACGTTCACCGACCGCGACGGCAAGTACCAGCTGCTGTCGCTGGCGGAGTCGGCGTTCGATCCGTTGTCGCGCACCTGTCGGTTCATGCTGACCGAGGAAGCGCACCACATGTTCGTCGGACAGACGGGCATCGCGCGCATCGCACAGCGGACGGCGGAGCTTGCCCGACAAGGGAAGGACCCGAGAAAGGAGGGTGCGATCCCCTTCGACGTGCTGCAGCGCTACCTGAACTTCTGGTACACGGTCTCGCTCGATCTGTTCGGCTCCGAGGTGTCGACGAACGGCGCGAACTACTTCGGCGAGCGGCCTCAAGGGCGCGCCCGAAGGAAGAGTCGCTACGCCGATCACGTCCTGCTCGAAGGCGCGGCATCGGTCGAGCTCTTCGAGGACGGCCAGATCGTCGAGCGCGAGGTCGCTCCGCGCCTGGCGGTGAACCTCGCAGATCCGCAGCGCCTACGTCGAGGACTGTCAGGGGGCGGTCGACAAGTGGAACCGCGTCGTCGCCGACCTCGGCGTGAAGTTCAGGCTGCCGTCGGAGCGCTTCCACCGGGATGTCGGTACGTTCGCCGGCGTATTCTTCGACCCCGAGGGGAAGAAGATCAGCGAACAGGAGTTCCGCCATCGCGAGCGGCGAGTGGCTGCCCTCGGACGACGACGAGGCCTACGTGCGGAGCTTGATGACTCATCCCGTCACCGAGCCCGGCAAGTTCGCGAGCTGGATCGCGCCGCCGGCGCGAGGCATCAACGCCCGTCCCGCCGACTTCGAGTACGTGCGCTTCAACGCGGCCTGACGGATAGAAGCATGAGGTACGAGAAGGCATGCATTCCACTCGGCGGCGCCTGGTCGTCGCCGTTCGTGCGGTGGCAGGGACCCCTGGCCGAAGTATCGAGTCTCGATCTCGCCGTGGACGTCTGCCGCCGAGCGCTGCGCGATCGCGAGCTACCGATTGCCGAGATCTCCGAGCTCGTGCTGGGCTGGACGATCCCGCAGCCGGGAATCTTTTACGGTGCGCCGACGGTCGCGGCACGGCTCGGCGGCGTCGCGATCAGCGGACCGATGATCTCTCAGGCCTGCGCGACGTCGGCCGTCGCGGTCGCTTACGCTGCGACGGCGGTGGAGGCTGGCGACGACGGCGCGCGCTTGGTCGTCCTCACGGATCGTACGAGCAACGGACCGCATCTGACGTATCCTTCGCCTTCTTCACCCGGCGGCACGCCGATCGCGGAGAACTGGGTGATGGACAGCTTCCGGCTCGACCCCTGGGCAGGCAAGGCCATGGTGGATACCGCGGAAGCGGTTGCCGCCGAAGAGGGGATCTCGCGCGAAGAAATCGACGAGGTGACGGCGCTTCGCTACGAGCAGTATGCCCGTTCGCTCGCCGACGATCGCGCGTTTCAACGTCGTTACATGGTGCCCGTGGAGCTGACAGGCAAGCGCGGCGAGGGCAAGGTCATCGACGGCGACGTAGGCGTACACGCGACGAGTCGCGCGACGCTCGCCGAGCTGAAGCCGGTGACGCCCGGCGGCGTGGTGACGTACGGTACTCAGACTCATCCGGCGGACGGCGCGGCCGGCGTGATCGTCACGAACGCAGCGCGCGCGCGTTTGCTCGGCGCGCAGGGCGTGGCGCGTATCCTCGCGTTCGGGACGACGCGGGTCGAGAAAGGCCGAATGCCGAAGGCGCCGTTTCCGGCCGCGCGAGCAGCGCTCGCCGATGCCGGGATCGGGTTCGAGGCGCTCGACGCGGTGACCACGCACAATCCGTTCGCCGTGAACGACGTCTACTTTTCGCGTCACTCGGGCGTGCCGATCGAAAAGATGAACCGCTACGGCTCGAGCCTCGTCTACGGCCACCCGCAGGCGCCGACGGGTGCGCGGGCGATCGTCGAGCTGATCGAGACCCTGCGGGAGCGCGGTGGCGGCATCGGTCTCTTCACCGGCTGCGCCGCGGGAGACACGGCCGCGGCGGTCGTGCTGCGCCTCGACGACTGAATCCGCCGACTACGACACGATCGCCGACACTTCTACGAGCGTGTCGGAGAACGTGGGCGCGCGGCCGTAGTCTGCGAAGCGCTCCGGCGTGCCGCCGTCGGGGCAATCGTGCGGGCAAGCCGTCGGCACCGTGCGGCGCATCTCGCGTCACCGTCCCGCGGCCTTCTCGGCCGGCTTCTCGGGAGCCGGGATCTCAGCCGGTCGGAGCTTGACCGGTTGATCGTCGAGCAGGACGCGAGAATGCGCCAAGAATTCCGCCGCCCCGATGCGGTGGGCGAGGAAGTCGTTGAGGTCTGAGGACGCGATGTAAAATTTCGCCCGCTCGACCGCACCTTCGTTGTCGTCGTCGTAGAGGTCGCTGACTTGCTCGTACGGGCGGTGGTTGTAGTGGATCTCCACGGCGAGACCGTCACTCGGGGCAGTGAACTTGGGATAGTTCAGCAGCGCGCGCTCGAGTACGACGTGCCAGATGTGCTCGAGCCGCTGATCGCGGTCGAGGTTCTTGTCGTTCAGCACGACGCCGCTCTGCAGGCGGTAGGCGACGTATTTCTTGCCATCGAGCTCTTCGAAACCGAGGATCGTCGATTCGGTGGTGAGCACGGCCTCGCCCTTCAGCGAGTGCGTCAAGAGGAAGCTCTGCAGGAGCGCGGCGTCGTCGCCGTATTTCTGCTTGTTCTGGCGCATGAGCTCCAAGACCGCGCGCCGCTGATCGCCGCCGGCAGGCGGCAGTTCCTTCGGGAGATCTTCTGAGCCGGCGCCAAGCGCGGGGCCGGCAAGAAGGAGCGACAACACGAGACCGCGCATGACCATGAGGCGAGAGCCATGCCACGGGGCGGCATGTCGCGGCAAGCCGCGAAGGCTTGCGCATCGTGGCGCGGCGGAGGAGCCTTCCGCCGGGTCATGAAGAGGTTCCTCGACAGCGTCGCGCAGGCGATCGCACGACACGGCCTGTTGGCGCCTCGCGAGTCGATCTTGGTCGCGGTATCGGGCGGCGCGGATTCCGTTGCGCTGCTCGCGGCGCTCCTCGAGCTGAATCCCGGAACGTGGCGCATCGGCGTTGGCCATGTCGACCATGGTCTGCGAGGGCGCGAGTCGCGCCGAGATCGCCGATTCGTTGAGCAGCTCGCCGCGCGGCTCGGTTGCGAGGTCTACGTAACCGAGGCGCGGGTTGCGCAGGGCGCCAACCTCGAGGAGCGCGCCCGCGAAGTGCGCTACCGCGCGCTCTTCGACCTCGCTCGGCGGAATCGGTATCAGACGATCGCCACGGCGCATACGCTCGATGACCAGGCGGAGACGCTGCTTCATAGGCTCGCTCGGGGGGCGGGCCTGGGTGGGCTCGGAGGAATTGCGCGGCGGCGGGCCGACGGCGTGGTTCGCCCGCTGCTCGACGTCGCCCGCGAAGACGTGATCCGCTTCCTCCGCGACCGTGGACTCGGTCACCGGGTGGACCGCAGCAATGCGAGCCCGCGTTTCACGCGCAACCGCATCCGTCGTCGCGTGCTGCCGATTCTCGCCCGCGAGCTCAATCCTGCAATCCGCAGCGCGCTCGGACGGGCGGCCGACTTGGCTCGCGAAGACGATGCGGCGCTCGATGCCGTGGCACGGGTGCGCTTGCGCCGCATGCGAACTCCACTTGGGCTGGATTGCGCTCGGCTACGGCGGCTTGCTCCGGCTCTGCAGCGGCGGGTGATCCGCCTCTGGATCGCCGCCGAGCGCGGCGATCTGCGCTCGGTGAGCCTCGAACACGTCGAGCGGGCGCGAGCGATCGCCCGCGAAGGGCATGACGGGGCACGGATTTCCATGCCTGGCGGAGTTGTCACCCGCGCCAGGGGCCGGCTCTGCTGGGGGGCGGCCCTCGCCTCGGTTCGCCGCCGCCGGCTCGTGCGCGAGCTCCCGCGCGAAGGGGCGTTGCGCGTGGGCGCCTGGCGATTCGAGCTGCGCGTCACGGACCGCCGCGCGAAGCCGTCGCCTTGGCGCGCCGTCTTCGATCTCGGTCGCCTCGAGGGCCGACCACTCGAGGTGCGCAGCCCGAGGGCGGGGGATCGCATCAGACCTCTCGGCGTCGGCGGGAGCAAAAAGCTTCAAGACGTCTTCGTCGACGCCAAGGTGCCCCGGGTCGAGCGGTCCACCTGGATTGTGCTGACAGCGGGAGGCGTGATCGTTTGGGTGCCAGGCCTGGTTCGCAGCGAAGATGCGATCGTCGGGAAGCGGAGCAAGCGGCTATTGCTGGTGCGGGCGAGACGCGTTGCCGCCCCTAACCCCATGTGTTAGCTGTTAGGGACGGCGGAGGAGAGTTGAACCAAGTATCCCGCAACGTCGCGCTGTGGCTCGTTCTTGGGTTGATGGTGCTGTTGCTCTTCAACCTGTTGAATCGCCAGGAGGCACGCGATCCGGATATCATCTTCAGTGAGTTCCTCACGGCGGTCGAGAAGGGCGACGTCCAGGAGGTGACGATCCAGGGACCGAACATCCGCGGGCACTACCTCAACGGCAAGGGCTTCAAGACTTTCGCGCCGGAAGATCCGAACCTGGTCAAGCTGTTGCGTGACAAGGGCGTGAAGATCGCTGCCAAGCCGGAGGACGGCGAACCCTGGTACATGCTTTTCCTGATCCAGTGGGCGCCGATGCTGGCGCTCATCGCCGTATGGATCTTCTTCATGCGTCAAATGCAGGTCGGCGGCGGCAAGGCGATGTCATTCGGCAAGAGTCGCGCGAAGCTGCTGACCGAGAACCAGCACAAGGTCACGTTCCAGGACGTGGCCGGCATCGACGAAGCGAAGGAGGAGCTCGAGGAGATCATTTCCTTCCTGAAGGACCCCAAGCGGTTCACCAAGCTCGGCGGCCGCATCCCGAAAGGCATGTTGCTCGTCGGCCCACCCGGCACGGGTAAGACGTTGCTCGCGCGTGCGATCGCCGGCGAGGCGGGCGTGCCGTTCTTCTCGATCTCCGGCTCGGACTTCGTCGAGATGTTCGTCGGCGTGGGCGCCTCGCGGGTGCGCGACTTGTTCGTGCAGGGCAAGAAGAACGCGCCGTGCATCATCTTCATCGACGAGATCGACGCCGTCGGTCGGCATCGCGGCGCGGGTCTGGGCGGCGGGCACGACGAGCGCGAGCAGACCCTCAATCAGCTGCTCGTCGAGATGGACGGGTTCGAATCGAACGAAGGCGTGATCCTGATCGCCGCCACCAACCGACCCGACGTGCTGGACCCCGCGCTGCTTCGCCCGGGGCGATTCGATCGCCGGGTGATCGTGCCGCGGCCGGACGTCAAGGGGCGCGAGGGCATTCTCAAGGTGCACATGCGCCGCGTGCCGGTGGCCGCCGACGTGGACATCTCGCTGCTCGCGCGCCAGACGCCGGGCTTCGCCGGCGCCGATCTCGAGAACCTGGTCAACGAGGCGGCGCTGCTCGCCGCGCGCAAGAACAAGGACCGGGTCGAGATGATCGACTTCGAGCTCGCCAAGGACAAGGTGCTGATGGGCAGCGAGCGCCGCAGCATGGTGCTTTCGCTCGAGGAGCGGCGCAACACGGCCTACCACGAGGCGGGGCATGCGCTGGTCGCCATGCTGATCCCGGGCACGGACCCCGTTCACAAGGTGACGATCATTCCGCGCGGAATGGCGCTCGGCCTCACGCAGCAGGTGCCGATCGACGATCGCCACACCTACACACGAGAGTTTCTAACCGACCAACTCGCGATTCTCTTCGGCGGGCGAGTCGCGGAGGAGCTTTGCCTCAAGCACATGACGACGGGGGCCGGCAACGACCTGGAGCGCGCCACCGAGCTCGCCCGCAAGATGGTCTGCGAATGGGGGATGAGTGATCGGCTCGGACCGATGACCTTCGGCAAGAAGGAAGAGCAGATCTTTCTCGGCCGCGACTTCACGCAGCTTCAAGACTATTCGGAAGGTACCGCGGTGGAGATCGACAAGGAAGTTCGCGGCCTGATCCATGATGCGTACGTACGCGCGAAGAACTTGCTCACCACCAATCTTCGGGTGTTGCACCGCGTGGCGGAGGTCCTGCTCGAGAAGGAATCGCTCGACGGGCCCGACATCGACAACATCATCAAGCAGTACGGCGCCTCCGAGGAACTCAAGTCGCCCGAATCGGTCGCTGCCGCGGCCTCGTAATGACGAGGTGGAGGCGGTCGAGACCCTCACTCCACCGCGACCGGGAACGCGCCGCGGGTCGTCGCGCCACCGCGCGCCGCTAGCCGTCTTCCGCCGACCATCCATCCTCGGAGTCCTCAACGTCACGCCCGATTCCTTCAGTGACGGCGGCCGGTTCACTCGCGTCACCTCCGCCGTAGCGTACGCGCGCGCCATGGCGGCAGACGGCGCCGACGTGATCGACGTCGGCGGTGAATCGACGCGTCCCGGGGCTTCACCGTTGGGCGCGAAGGCAGAGCTCTCGCGCGTGCTGCCGGTGATCGAGCGGATCCGCGGACTGGCGCCCATCTCGATCGACACCACCAAGGCCGCCGTGGCCGCTGCGGCGCTCGAGTCCGGCGCCTCGATCGTGAACGACGTGAGCGGGGCGACCTCCGATCCAGCCATGTTGCGCGTCGTCGCGGAGCATGGAGCGGGCATCATCCTGATGCACCGGCGGGGGACGCCTCGGACCATGGACCGGCTGGCGCGTTACCGAGACGTCGTCGCCGAGGTGAAGCGATTCTTGTCGGCGCGGATCGATGCGGCGCTCGCGGCTGGGATTCCACGAAGCGCGATCGCGATCGACCCAGGAATCGGCTTCGCCAAGACGATGCGCCACAACCTGGCGCTTCTCGCGCACGTCTCCGAGCTCGCCGAGCTGGGCTTTCCCGTCGTCGTCGGCGTATCGCGCAAGCGCTTCCTCGGCAGCCTTCTCGACCTGCCGCCGGGAGCGCGCGTCGAGGGGACGATCGCCGCGTCGCTCATCGCCATCGCAGGCGGTGCGCGCGGCGTGCGGGTGCACGACGTGGCGCCGATGGCGCGGGCACTGCGCGTCGCGCAGGCGATCTGGGGCGTCGCTCACGGGTGAGCCGCATGGCCTTCCCGTTGCGCATCGCCGACATCGTCGACATCTCCATCATCGCCTTCATTTCGTACCAGATGATCAACCTGGTGCGCGGCACCCGCACCGCTCAGATGCTGATCGGTTTTCTGATCGTGCTCGGCACCTATCTGGCGTCACAGTACTTCGCGCTTCACACCTTGAACTGGCTGTTGTCGAACTTCTTGGCCTCGATCATCCTGGTCATCGTCATCATCTTTCAGCCTGACATCCGCCGCGCGCTCACGCAGGTCGGCGCAGGTCGGTCCTTCTCCGCGGCCGAGCGGGTGGCCCAGGGTCAGGTGCTCGAGGAGATCGTGCGCGCGGCGGTGTTGCTCGCCAGCAAGAGGATCGGGGCGCTCATCGTGTTCGAGCGGGATGTGAACCTCAGCGAATACATCGAGGTCGGCACGCGCATCGAGGCCAAGGTCACTCGGGAGCTGCTGCAGGCGATCTTTCTCGCCACCTCGCCGATCCACGATGGCGCGGTCATCATCCAACAGGGACGGATCACGGCGGCTGGCTGCTTCTTGCCGCTGACCGTGAATCCGAACGTATCCAAGACGCTCGGCACGCGCCACCGCGCCGCGATCGGCCTCACCGAGGAAACGGACGCCGTCGTCGTCGTCATCTCGGAGGAAGAGGGCAAGGTCTCACTGGTGCGCGAGGGCCGGATCATCCGCGACCTCGATGCCGGGACGCTGCGCAGCACGCTGCAGCAGCTCTTTGCCGTCTGAGTCCGACGTGGCGCCGCTCCAAAGCATATTGAAGCGGGTGGACTGGCGATCGTTGCGCGAGACGATCGTGCGCAGGCTGACCAACAACTGGATGCTGAAGCTCGCGTCGATCGCCTTCGCGGTCGCACTGTGGGGATTCGTCAACCTCGGCGCCCGCGAGGCCGACCGCTCGATCTTCGTGCCGCTCGAATTTCGCAACCTGCCGGCGCAACTGGTGATCACCAATCCGATCCCCGATTCGGTGAGCGTACGGCTGCGCGGCCCTCGCACCATCCTCGGCACGATCGACGAGCGGCGCGAACGGATTCGTCTCGACCTCGCCAGCATCGGCAAAGGATCTACGTCCTTCAAGATCGACGGCGACATGTTGAATCTACCCCGCGGCGTACAGGTGACACGGATCTCGCCCGTTCAGGTCACCCTCGACGTCGACCGCATGATCGAGCGCTCGCTGCCGGTGGCGGCCAATCTGGCTGCGGCCACGCCGCCAGGCTTTCGCGTCGTGGATGGGGAGATCCGTCCCGCCAGTGTGCTCGTGAGCGGTCCAGCGAACCAGGTCGAGGCATTGCGCAACGTGCCGACCGGCACGTTGCATCTTCCGACGACAACCGGCAACTTCGAAGAAACGGTCGCGCTCGAACATCCCGCCGATCTCGTGCGATTGTCGCCGGAGCGAGTCGTCGTACGTGGGCTGCTCGAGGAGATCGTAGCGACGCGAGACTTCAGGAACGTGGAAATCGGGACTCGAAATCCGCCGCCGCAGTACCGGCTACGGCCCCGTAGCGTGGACGTAACCGTGCGCGGGCCGCAGCGTCTCTTGCGCGACGCGAGGCTCTCGTCGGAAAACTTTTACGTCGACCTGAACGGCCTTGCAGCCGGCTATCACGCGGAGCGGATCGAGGCGGTGCTGCCGCAGGGGCTCGAGGTGCTGGAGATCCGACCTCCCGAGACGACCGTAGAGATTCCCGGCGTGCCGACGCCGGCGCGCCCGAAGCGTACCAAGGAGACCCGATCGCGATGAGTGAAAACGGTGGCAGAAGGCTTTTCGGCACGGACGGAATCCGCGGCGTCGCCAACGTCTATCCGATGACCGCTGAAGTGGCGCTTTCCCTCGGTCGCGCGGTCGCACACGTCTTTCACAAGAAGGACCACCGCCACAAGATCCTCATCGGTAAGGACACGCGGCTCTCCGGTTACATGCTCGAACAGGCGATGGCGTCGGGCATCTGTTCGATGGGCGTCGACGTGCTGCTCGTGGGGCCGATGCCGACGCCGGGCATCGCGTTCCTGACGCGCACCCTTCGCGCCGACGCCGGCGTGGTAATTTCCGCTTCGCACAACCCGTTCCAGGACAACGGCATCAAGTTCTTCGCCGCCAACGGATTCAAGCTGCCCGACGAGCTCGAGCTCGAGATCGAGCGGCTGGTCACCGACAACTCGATCGACTCGCTACGGCCGACGGCCACCGAAATCGGCAAGGCGTTTCGTGTCGACGACGCCCTCGGACGGTACAACGTCTTCGCCAAGGGCGCATTTCCTCGCCACCGCACGCTCGAAGGGCTGCGCATCGCCATCGACTGCGCGAACGGCTCTGCGTACCGGGTCGCGCCGGAGGTGCTGTCCGAGCTCGGCGCTTCGATCACGACACTGGGCGGTGGACCCCGACGGGGAGAACATCAATCGCGATTGCGGGACGCTTCATCCCGGGTCGCTGGCCCGCGTAGTGATCGACAAGGGCTGCCACCTCGGCGTCGCGCTCGACGGGGACGCCGACCGAGCGATCTTCGTGGACGAGACCGGCGCGGTCTGCGACGGCGACGAGATCCTGACGATGGTCGCGGCGGATTTGTTGAGCCACGGGGCGCTCGCGAACAACACCGTGGTCGCCACGGTGATGAGCAACCTCGGCCTCGATCTCGCCATCGAAGCTCTCGGCGGCCGCGTCGTGCGCACGCCCGTCGGGGACCGCTACGTCGTCGAAGAGATGCAACGCGGCGGCTACAACGTGGGCGGCGAGCAATCGGGTCATCTCGTCTTCCTCGATCACACCACGACCGGCGATGGTCTCATCACGGCGCTTCTCGTGCTCGCTCTGATGGTCGAGCACGGGCGTCCGTTGTCCGAGTTGCGCAAAGTGATGCAGCGGACGCCGCAAGTACTTCTCAACGTGCGCGTCCGCGAAAAGCGCTCGCTCTCCGATCTGCGAGCCGTGCAGCACGCGATTCGTTCCGCGGAGTCGCGGCTGCAGCGGCGCGGGCGTGTGGTGGTCCGTTACTCGGGCACCGAAGCGCTCGCCCGGGTCATGGTCGAGGGCGACGACGGCGAAGTGATCCGGCGGCTCGCGGAGGACATCATCATGGCCTTCGAGCAGGAGGTCGGTGTTCACTAGCTCGAGACTCGGGCGGATCCCCAGGAATCGACCTTGACGCAGCGGATTCTCCTCGGAGTGAACATCGATCACGTGGCGACGCTGCGCCAAGCACGGCGGGTGAGCTATCCCGATCCGGTCGAGGCGGCGCGCCTGGCGGAGCGAGGTGGCGCGGACGGCATTACGGTCCACCTGAGGGAGGACCGCCGCCACATCCACGACCACGACGTCGAGCGTCTGCGCGGCGCGGTGGCGAGCAAGTTGAACCTCGAGATGGCGGCGACCGCGGAGATGCAGGCCAAGGCGTTGACCATTCGTCCCGACGACGCTTGCATCGTGCCAGAGAGGCGCGCGGAGCTGACGACGGAGGGCGGGCTCGACGCCGCCGGTCAACGCGCTTCGCTCGGCAAACTGGTGGGAGCCCTGCAAGAGGCCGGGATTCGGGTCAGCCTTTTCATCGATCCCGACCCGCGGCAGATCGAGGCCGCGGCGCAGAGTGGGGCCACGGTCGTGGAGCTTCACACGGGCACGTACGCCGAAGTGCGCGACCCATACCGGCTGGAGGCCGAGCTCATGCGCTTGCGATCGGCTGCGCGACAGGCCGCCGCACTGGGCCTCCAGGTGAACGCGGGACACGGTTTGCACCTCGACAACGTCAAACCGGTGGCGTCGATCCCCGAAATCGTCGAGCTCAACATCGGACATTCGATCGTCTCGCGCGCCGTGTTCGTCGGCATGGAAAACGCGGTGCGCGAGATGCGTACCGCGCTCGATCAAGCGCGACGGCACGCTTGAAGCCGGGCCGCGATTCGCAGGTCGCGCCCGGCGCGGAGCGCGGGCGCCTGTTCGCCGTCACCGGCGAGGAGATGCGTCGTCTCGACGCGCTGACGATCGAGAACGGTACGCCCGGCGACGTGCTGATGGAGCGCGCCGGCGAGCTCGCTGCGGAAGTGTTGCGTGAGCGATTCGCAAACGAGTTGCGCCGCGGCGTGGTCGTGGTGGCCGGCAAGGGCAACAACGGAGGTGATGCTTTCGTCGTCGCTCGACACCTGCGCCGTCGGCGGGTCCCTGTCGCGGTGTTCCTCGCTGCTGCGCCAGAACGCCTGCGAGGCGATGCGCGGAAGAACCTGCTGCGCTGGAAGCGGATGCGAGGACCGCTTCACGAGCTCGCGCCCGGCGGGACGGCTGCGCTCGCGGACGCCGCGGGTCACGCTGGCGTGCTGGTCGACGGCCTCTTCGGCACGGGTCTTCGCGGGGAGATCGACGAGTCCTCGCGCGCGATCGTCGAGACGCTGAATGCCTCGCCGGCTCCGATTCTCGCTCTGGACGTGCCTTCGGGCCTCGACGCCGATCGCGGCGTCGCGCTGGGGGCGGCCGTGCAGGCGACCGTGACCGTGACCTTCGGGTTTCCGAAGCTCGGTCTTCTGGTGCATCCCGGAGCCGAATTCGCCGGCGAGGTGGTCGTCGCGGACATCGGCCTCGACCCGCGCGCGCTCGCCAGCGCCACGCCTCGGGCGTGTCTGCTGACCCCGGACTCGGTCGCGGCGGCGGTGCCGCGGCGGGCGAGTGACAGCCACAAGGGAACCTACGGGCACGTGCTGATCGCGGCCGGGTCTTCCGGCAAGAGCGGCGCCGCGTCTCTCTGCGGTCGCGCCGCGCTGCGCGCGGGAGCGGGTCTCGTGACGATCGCCTCTCCCGCGGCCGCGCTGAGCGCGATATTGGTCTCTACTCCCGAACTGATGACGCAGCCGCTGCCCGACGACGGCGGCGCTTGGACGTTTGGCGCGGAGGGGCCGGCTCGCTTGCTCGCTCTGCTCGAGGGCAAGGATGCCGTGGTGCTCGGGCCCGGAATCGGCGTGACGCCGGCCACACGGGCGCTTACCCAATGGCTCGTCGCACGCTCGCCGGCACCCCTCGTCATCGACGCCGACGGGCTCAATTGCCTCGCCGACGATCTCTCATGCCTGAGGCACAAGCGGAGCCCGATCGTCCTCACGCCGCATCCCGGCGAGATGTCGCGCCTCGCCGGGTGCTCGACCGGGGACGTACAGGCCGACAGGGTGGGAGCTGCGCGGCGTCTCGCAGAGCGCCATGGCGTCGTCGTCGTGCTCAAGGGCTCCCGGACGGTGATTGCCTCAGCGGGTGGTCTGGTGGCCATCAATCCCACCGGCAACCCGGGGATGGCGAGCGGCGGGATGGGCGACGCGCTGGCGGGAATCATCGGTTCGCTGTTGGCCCAGGGGCTCGAGCCGATGGAGGCCGCCGAGGCAGGCGTGTTTTGGCACGGCGCCGCTGCGGACCGCGTGGCAAGCCGCAGGGGGAAGCGGGACTCCTCGCCTCGGATGTCATCGACGAGCTCCCTCCCTCTTTGATGGCGATGCAGGCAGGGTTGTTCGACGCGCCGCGTGTGGTCCCCGTAGGACGGGGGGACGGCAAACCGAAGAAGCGCCCGAGTCGTCATGCTCGTCGAAGTTGAAAGCCGCTCTGCGGCAGACACGGTGCGAATCGGAGAAATCCTCGGCCGCTCCCTGGTGCCGGGAGACGTCCTCGGACTCTCCGGTGACCTCGGGGCCGGCAAGACGGAGCTCGTACGCGGCCTAGCCCGGGGCCTCGATATCGACCCCGATGTCATCTATAGTCCTTCGTTCACCCTCGTGGCCGAGCACGAGGGCCGGCTACAGCTCAATCATATCGACCTGTTCCGACTCGGCGAGCCGGTGTCGTCGCGTGAAGAGGAGGAAATCGGCCTTACGGACTACCTGTCCCCTACCGGAGTGACTGCGGTGGAATGGCACCGAAAGCTATCGACGCCTGCCGACGCGTGGACGCTGGAGGTCGACTTTGTCCTCGGCGACGGCGACCGTCGTACGTTGCGTCTCGAGGGGCGAGGTCCGCGGGCCGATGCAATCCTCGGCGCTCTCGAGCGCGCATGGCGCTGATCGTTCAGAAGTATGGCGGCACGTCCGTCGGAACCGTCGAGCGAATCCGCGAGGTCGCTCGGCGCGTGGCGTCGTACCGCAAGCAGGGCCACCGGCTGGTCGTCGTGGTCTCGGCGATGGCCGGCGAGACGAACCGCCTCCTCGAGCTCGCTCGCCAAGTGGCCCGCCTTCCTTCGGAGCGGGAAAGGGACGCGCTCGTGGCGACCGGCGAGCAAGTCTCGGCTGCGTTGCTGGCGCTCGCGCTTCACGACCTCGGGCTCGATGCGCTCTCGTTCCTCGGTCACCAGGTGCGGATCTCCACGGATTCGGCGTTCGGCCGCGCGCGTATCCGCTCGATCGATCGCCACCGCCTTCTCGCCTCGGTGGAGCAGGGCGCAATCGCCGTGGTCGCCGGCTTTCAAGGGGTCGACAGCGACAACAACATCACCACACTCGGCCGGGGTGGATCGGACACGACGGGGGTGGCGCTGGCAGCGGCGCTGTCGGCCGACGTGTGCGAAATCTTCACCGACGTGGATGGAGTCTACACCAGCGACCCGCGCATCGTGCCGGGCGCGCGCAAGCTCGAGCGCATCTCGTACGACGAGATGCTCGAGCTCGCCAGTCTCGGCGCGAAGGTCCTGCAGATCCGCTCCGTGGAGTTCGCCAAGCGCTACCGCGTGCCGGTCCACGTGCGGTCGAGCTTCGCCGAGTGCGAGGGCACGATGGTCGTGGCTGAGGACAAGGATATGGAAGACATCGTGGTGTCGGGAGTGGCGCACGACCGCGACCAGACCAAGCTCACCCTGCTGCGCGTCCCCGATCGCCCGGGCCTCGCTGCGCGGGTCTTTGGTCCGATCGCGGCGGCGGGTATCGTGGTCGACATGATCATTCAGAACGCTTCGGCCGATGGCACCACGGATTTGACGTTCACGGTGCCGCGCGGCGACTACGAGAAGGCGCTTTCGCTCCTGAAGCGCGACGAAGCCGCCATCGGCGCTCACGGCGTAGCCAGTGATCCGAACGTCGCCAAGGTGTCCATCGTCGGCCTCGGCATGCGGAGCCACGCGGGCGTGGCGGCTCGTACGTTCGAGGTGCTCGCCGCCGAGGGCATCAACATCCAGATGATCTCGACCTCCGAAATCAAGATCTCCGTGGTGATCGACGAGAAGTATACCGAGCTCGCCGTGCGCGCGTTGCACGATGCGTTCATCGCCCGGCGTGTGAGCGAAGAGGCGCGCTCCGAGGCGCGAAGCACATGAAGCCGACGACGACGAGGAAGAAGCACATCAGTCTCTACGACACCACGCTGCGCGACGGTTGTCAGGGAGAGGACGTCTCGCTCACGCTGGCCGACAAGCTGCGCATCGCCGAGCGTCTCGACGAGCTCGGCTTCGACTACATCGAGGGCGGTTGGCCCGGCTCGAACCCGCGTGACGAAGAATTCTTCCGCGAAGCCAAGAAGTTGAAGCTGCGCCACGCGCGGATCGCGGCCTTCGGTATGACGCGCCGAGCGGGGACCGCGGCGACGGAAGACTTGAACCTGCGCAAGCTCGTCGAAGCCGAAACTCCGGCGATCACGATCTTCGGCAAGACCTGGCAGCTCCACGTGCGCGAGGATCTGCGCATCTCCAGGGAGCAGAACCTCGAGGTGATTCAGGACTCCGTCACGTATCTCCGCCGGCACACGGGGGAAGTGATTTTCGACGCCGAGCACTTTTTCGACGGATACCGGGACGATCCCGCCTACGCCCTCGAATGCCTGCGAGCCGCCGCAGCCGGTGGCGCGAGCACGATCGTGCTCTGCGATACCAACGGCGGCAGTCTGCCGGGCTTCGTCTCCGAGGCCACGCGCGCCGCGGCCGCGGCCGTCGATCGCCCGCTCGGCATCCACTGTCACAACGATTGCGAGCTAGCCGTCGCCAACTCGTTGACGGCCGTCGAGAACGGCGCGGCACAGGTGCAGGGTACGATCAACGGGTTCGGCGAGCGCTGCGGCAACGCCAATCTGGTTTCGATCATCGCCGGGCTCGAGCTGAAGCTCGGCCGCCATGCGATCGGCGCCGAAAACTTGCGCCGGCTGACCGAGCTCTCGCACTTCGTCTATGAGCTCGCCAACCTGCCGCCCCAGAAGCACCAGGCCTACGTCGGCCAGAGCGCGTTTGCGCACAAGGGCGGCGTGCACGTGGCCGCCGTGCGCAAGAATCCGTTGACCTACGAGCACATCGACCCGGCAGCGGTCGGTAACGCGCAGCGGGTGCTGATCTCGGACCTCGCCGGCAAGGCGAACATTCTCGAGAAGGCGGAGCAGTTCGGCGTGACGCGTCGACTCGAAGGATCCGAAGGTGCAGGCGCTGCTTCGGCAACTGAAGGAGCTGGAGAACGCCGGCTACCAGTACGAAGGCGCCGAAGCCTCCTTCGAGCTGATGATGCACCGGGCGCTCCACGGCGAGCTGCGATTCTTCCGCGTGATCGGGTTCCGCGTGATCGACGAAACCTACAAGGGCAACGAGCTGCCGTCGTCCGAAGCGTCGGTCGCCGTCGAGTTTCTCGACGGCCGACGCGAGCAGGCGGTTGCGTTCGGCAACGGGCCTGTGAACGCGCTCGACCAAGCGCTGCGGCAGGTCCTGACGAAGGAGTATCCGCAGATCACCGCCGTGCGGCTGCTCGACTACAAGGTACGAGTGCTGCCGGGCGTGGGCGGCACCGCGGCCAAGGTCCGCGTGCTGATCGAATCGGGAGACGAGCAGGAGCGCTGGGGCACTGTCGGCGTGTCGCACAACGTGATCGAAGCGAGCCGCCAGGCGCTCGTCGATTCCATCGACTACAAGCTCTACTCGGAGCAAAAGCGGCGCGAGGAGGCCAAAGGCGGGGCCTCCCAAGAACGCGGATGAGCCAGCCCACCGAGCCGATTTCCGTCTGGGCGCGCTTGCGCGAGGACGTGCAGACGACCTTCGAGCGCGATCCGGCGGCGCGCTCCGTATGGGAGATCGTGCTCGCCTATCCCGGTTTTCACGCGCTGTGGATTTACCGCACGGCCCACTGGCTGTGGTCGCGGGGGCTCTGGACGGCGGGCAGGTTCGTGAGCCATCTCGGACGCTTCCTGACGGGGATCGAGATTCATCCCGGCGCTACGATCGGGCGGCGATTCTTCATCGATCACGGCATGGCGGTGGTGATCGGCGAAACCGCCGAGATCGGCGACGACGTGACCATATACCAGGGGGTCACGCTCGGCGGCACGAGCACGCACCGCGGCAAGCGCCACCCGACGATCGAGGACTCGGTGACGATCTTCAGCGGCGCAAAGGTGCTCGGGCCGATCACCGTCGGACGGCACAGCCGTATCGGCGCGGGCTCGGTGCTCGTTACCTCGGTCCCGGCGCATTCCACGGTCGTCGGCATTCCCGGGAAGGTAGTGCGGACCGGAGGGCTCAAGCACACCGAGAGCGGCAAGCCCGTCATCGACCTCGACTCGGCAGATCTCCCCGATCCGGTGAGCCGCGCGCTCGGCGCCGTGCTCGAGCAGGTCGAGCGGCTGGAAAAGAAGGTGGCGGAGCTGTCGAGCCGGAGCGAGCCGCAGGCCGCACCGAGGGCTGCCGAGCTTCGTCGCGCGGCCGGAGACGACGAGTAGGAGTTCGCTCATGAGGCGTCCGCTCGCCGTAGTGGCCATGAGCGGCGGCGTCGATAGCTCGGTCGCCGCAGCGCTGCTTCTCCAGGACGGATACCGGGTCGAGGGCGTCTCGCTTCGCCTGTGGGATTCGGCACGTCGCGACGCGCGAGTCTGCTCGGATCACCGCGACGCGGCACGCGTGGCCGAAGCGCTCGGCATCGGACACACGGAGATCGACCAGCGTGAAGCCTTCGAGCGCACCGTCGTCCGGGCCTTCGTGGCCGAGTACGCGCGCGGGCGCACTCCGAACCCCTGCGTCGCCTGCAATGGCGATTTCAAGCTCGGGGTGCTCCTCGAGTGGGCCCTGCGGCGCGGTGCGGATTTCGTGGCCACGGGGCACTACGCGCGATTGCGATCGACCACGGCCGGGATGGCGCTTTGCCGGGCGAGGGACGCTGCGCGGGACCAATCCTACTTTCTGTTCTCGCTCGGTCGCACGCAACTGTCGCGAGCGTTGTTCCCGCTCGGCGACTGGACGAAGGGGGACGTACGCCGTCATGCCGCGGCCCTCGGCTTGCCGGTGGCGACGAAGCCGGATAGCCAGGACCTCTGCTTCGGCGATCCGGCTGCACTCGTGCGCTCCCGCGGGATGGGCGCCAAGCAGGGTGTGATCGTCGACGAGGCCGGCAGCACGCTCGGACGCCATGGCGGTGTCGAGTCGTTCACGGTCGGTCAGCGTCGCGGCCTCGGTGTGGCGGCCAGCGAGCCGCTATATGTACGTTCACTCGACGCCGAGGCCAGCCAAGTCGTAGTCGGCCCTCGGCCGCCGCGCGCCGTTGCCGTCGTCGCCAGTGGGTGGACATGGATGGGCGAGCCCGCTCACCGCGGTGAAACGCTCTGCGCGCAGGTTCGCTACCGCCATCCTCCCGTGCTTGCGCGTATCGCGATGGAGAGCGCGGGGCGAGCCCGCGTGGACTTCGAGCAACCGGTGATCGCCGCAGCGCCCGGGCAGGCCGTGGTCCTGTACCGCGGCGATCAAGTAGCCGGCGGCGGCTGGATCGCTGCGACGATACTGGCGGACGACGCCGTATGAGCCGTCCGGAAGAGACGTTGGAAGGGCGGATCGGCCACTCCTTCCAACGTCCGGAGTTGCTCGCGCTTGCCGTCGTGCACCGCTCCTCCCGGGCTCGGGCTGGGGACAACAACGAACAGCTCGAATTCCTCGGCGACGCGGTGCTCGGCCTCGCGGTCTCCGACCTTCTGATGGTCCGCTTCCCCCGTGCCGACGAGGGTGAGCTCTCGAAGCGACGCGCGGCGTTGGTGAACGCCAAGGTGCTCGCCGAGAAGGCGGCGGCGGTCGGGCTCGGGCAGGAGCTTCGTCTCGGCAAGGGGGAAGAAAAGAGCGGAGGGCGCACCAAGCCTTCCATACTGGCTTCCGCCTACGAGGCGATCGTCGGCGCCGTCTATCTCGACGGTGGCTTCGAAGCGGCGCGCGACTTGGTGAAATCCCACTTCGAGAAAGAGCTCCGCAGCGCCATCCGCGACTCTCCCGTGGATCACAAGAGCCGACTGCAAGAGATCGCTCAGCGGCTCTTCCGTCAGACACCGACGTACACGCTCGTGGAGACCCGTGGTCCGGATCACGACCGCGCGTTCGTCGCCGAGATCAATATCGGCGAGAAACTCTACGGCCGGGGAGAGGGAAAATCGAAGAAGCAGGCGCAGCAACAAGCGGCGTTGCGCGCGCTCGCGAGCATCGAGACCCAGGCGGAGGCGGCGAGCGCGGGGTCGGAGCGTCAGCGGCCGTAGCTCATCACCAGCTGTGCGATCGTGTCCGCGCTGCCGGGATTCTCGTAGCTATGCGGCAGGTCGGCGCGGAAGAAGATCGAGTCACCGGCGTCGAGCACGGCCGTGGTGCCTTGCGAGCGCACGATGAGCCGGCCGCGAATGACCGTTAGATGCTCGAAGGTTTGCGGCGCATGCGCGGCGGCTTCTTCGAGACAGCCCGGGGTGAGCGTCAGCTCGTAGACTTCCGGCGCGCGCGGATCACCTTCGAAGAAGAGCGGCCGCGAGCGGAACCGGCCGTCGGCCGAGGAGATCACGTGGCCGCGTCCCGCGCGCTGGATGTGAAAATCCGGGTCGGAGGCGCGCCACAGCACGGTATCAGCGAGCAGCGCTCCGAAGGGAACGTTCAGCGCCGTGGCGAGGTTCCAAATGGCGCGGAGGCTCGGCACCGCCTGCCCGCTCTCGAGCGCGCGGAGTAGCGGCGCGCGGATCGCACAGCGCTCGGCGAGCTGCTCGAGCAGGATGCCCCGTTCCTTGCGGTGGCGCGCGACGTTGGCGCCGACCGCCGCGCCGAGCGCGCGCCCCTCGGGGCTGTCGGGACCGCTCAACGTGTCGAAACGCTCGACCTTGACGTCTTCGACCAAAGCGTCGGTGAGGGAGGACGGCACCGCCCGCTTGCGTTTCGCCATCGGCGCGAAAAGAAGCAGCTTTGCCATGATGATGCAAACGCCGCCATCGACCGCGGCCGGGTTTGGAGCGAGACTGGCGACGGGTATGGCGCGCAAAAGATTCGAGGACCTCGAGCACACCGCCGATGCCGGTCTTCGAGTGTTCGGAGACGACCTGCGGCAGATCCTCGAGAACGCCGCGGAAGGCATGTTTGCGCTCATCGGTCGTGTGACGTTCGTGGAGTCTGACCTCGTCGATCACCGGCTGGGGATCGACTTCACGACACCCGAGGACGCGGTGCAGCGCTGGCTTCAGGCGCTGCTGCTCGAATTCGATCTTCGCGGCTTCTTCCCGGTGATGGTCTCGACGAGCTTGCAGCCGGGCCGAATCGAGGCCTCCGTGCGCGGCGTAACGTTCGACCCGAAGCGCCACGAGCTCCGCTCCGAGCTGAAGGGCGTGACGCGCCATCGCCTGTGCGTGCAAAGCGTGCCCCAAGGCGGTCTCGAGGCCGAGGTGATCTTCGACGTATGACGGTCGAAGTCCGCAGAGTTCGCGACAACGTGTGGGAGATTCCGCGGCGGGGAGGTATGCGAGTCCCCGGCCGGATCTACGCGACCGCGCGGCAAATGGACGGACTCGCGGCCGATCCATGCTTGCAGCAGGTGGTCAACGTCGCCCATCTGCCCGGTATCGTCGGACACGCTCTGGCGATGCCGGACATTCACTGGGGCTACGGCTTCCCGATCGGCGGCGTGGCGGCCACGAGAGCGGAGGACGGCGTGGTGTCGCCAGGCGGCGTCGGGTACGACATCAACTGCGGCGTGCGGCTGGTGCGGACGCGGCTCGTGCTCGAGGAAATCCGCGATCGCATCCCCGAAATCGTCCGCGGCCTCTTCGCGATGATCCCTACGGGCGTCGGCGCGCGCGGTGCGATCGCGCCGCTCACGGCAGGTGAGGTGCGCCACGTGCTTGAGCGCGGCGCCGGGTGGGCGATCGAAAACGGCTACGGAAACCCGGGTGACCTCGAGCACACCGAGGAGGGCGGTTGTCTGCGCAGCGCGGAGCCCGCGGCCGTGAGCGACGCCGCGGTGGAGCGTGGCTCTGGTCAGCTCGGCACGCTCGGATCGGGGAACCATTTCGTGGAGATCGAAGTCGTCGACGAGGTCTACCTGCCCGACGTAGCGGCGCGCTTCGGCCTCGAGCTCGGCCGCATCACGTTCCTCGTGCATTCGGGGTCGCGCGGTCTCGGCTACCAGGTTTGCGACGATTCGCTGGCGATCATGGGCAAAGCGATGGAGCGCCATCACATCGAGGTACCCGATCCACAGCTCGCCTGTGCGCCAATCCGCTCGGCGGAAGGCCGCGGCTACCTCGCGGCCATGGCTGCTGCGGCGAACTTCGCTTGGGCGAACCGGCAGGTCATCATGTCGCTCGCGGCCGGCGTGTTCGAGCGCTCCCTCGGCCTCTCGCCTCGTGAAGTCGGCGCGAGCCTTCTATACGACGTCTGCCACAACGTCGCCAAAATGGAGAAGCACCATGTCGACGGCACTGCTGCAACGGTCTGCGTGCACCGCAAAGGCGCCACGCGAGCATTCGGCCCACGGCACCCGGATGTGCCCTCGGCGTTTCGCGACCTGGGACAGCCGGTGCTGATCCCGGGCGACATGGGACGTGGCTCCTACGTGCTGGTCGGCACGGAGCGTGCGAGCGAGGAGACGTTTGGTTCGACGTGCCACGGGGCGGGTCGCGTCCTCTCGCGAGCAGCGGCCCGGAGGGCGGCGCACGGCCGAGACCTGGCCGGCGAGATGCGCGCGCGTGGTGTGACGGCGCTCGCGCGTGGCCGCTTTGCGCTCGCCGAGGAGATGCCGGAGGCCTACAAGGAAGTGTCCGAAGTGGTCGACGTCATGGCTCACGCGGGCATCAGCCGCAAGGTCGCCAAGCTCCGACCGATCGGCGTGATCAAAGGCTAGGATCCTCCTCGCCGCTTCGACCAACGGATGATGCCGGGAACGATCCGCCGGCGGAGCTCGGCGTTCAGGCGAAACACCTCGAGGGCCTGCTTGAACGAACGCGTCGCTTCCGGAATCGGGTTGGCGCGGAAGAACCTGGTCACTTCGCGAGCGTAGCGGGGATCGCGCAGCGCCGGAGTCGACTCCAGCAGCCGCGATACCATGAGCGGAGGAATGCGCCCGCGGAGTCGCTTCCAGTTGCGCACGAAAAACCGCCACGCCGCGTCTCGCGCGGGAGGATTTCCGAACAACCTGATGTAGATGAAGGTGACGTCCTGCGTGGGAATGTCGGGACCGAGCGTGGCCTCCAGCGTGCGCTCGACGAGCGCGGGGGCGCGGAAGGACGCGAGGTTCAGAAGAAAGCGCCTGCGCTCCTGGGGCGTTGGCGCGCTGGCCATCAGTTCCAGGTAGCGCTCGTAGAGAGCGTGGTCTCCTTGGCGGGCGCAGATCGACACGACGGCGTCGGCGAGGTTCGGCTCGAGAGAGCTGCGATCGGCAAGATAGGCGTCGAGGCGGGCGCCGGCCTCCGCGACCACGTCCGGGGCCTCGGCGATCGAGCCAACGAGCCGGAGAATCGCGGCGCGGCGCAACCGCTCGCGGTCATCTTCGTCGGGCCCCGCGGTCCAACCGAGCGCGCGAAGCTGGCCGCCGAAGCGCCGCACGATCCAAGACCGCAGCCACTGCTGGAGCTCTTTCTCCACGACTTGATCGTCGAGGACGGCGAGCGGCCCGGCCAGCCCCTCGAGAACGTCGTAGTCGGTTTCACCGCCCAAGGCGTCGACGATGTCGAGCAGGCTCTCGATCGTCGCCCGCGCCGCGCGCACGAGCGCCCACTGGTCGCCGACCAGTGCGAGCCGCTCGACGGGGGAAAGCGCCGTGCCGAGACGTCCCACCAGCGCTTCGTGATCGCGGGATTCGTGAAGCACCCTGTAGAAGCCGCCGCCGGCTGCATTGCCGAAGAGCCAAGGCGGCGAGCGGCGTGCGCCGAGCTTCACCGTCCCGGAGGCACCGTCGACCAGGAAGCGATCGATCACGTCGCCGCTTGTATCGGGTCGCTTGATGACCAGTGGCAATGGCCACGACGCCCGCCGACGGGCGGCGGCGACACGCGGGTCGGAGAAGAAACGCTCCTGGCGAACGCGCACCTGCGATCGCCCTTGGCGACGCAGCGACACGAGAGGAAAGCCCGGCTTCTCGATCCATGCCTGCGCCACCCGGGACACTTCGCGCCCCGAGGCATCCTCGAGCGCACGCCATAGATCCGCGGCGACGGCGTTCTGCTCACGGTGTCGCTGCATGTAGATGCGAACGCCGGAGCGGAACGTGTCGGCGCCGAGGTAGTGCTCGAGCATGCGCACCACGGCGGCGCCCTTTTCGTAGGTGATCGCATCGAAGTTCTCGGTGGCCTCGGCCACGCTCCGCACCGGCGCGTAGATCGGATGCGTGTTGGCGAGCGCGTCGAGCGCTAGTGCGCCGGCGCGATCGTGCTCGTAGCCTTGCCACATGCGCCACTCGGGCTTCCACTCGTCGACGATCTTGTAGGCCATCCAAGTCGCGAACGCCTCGTTCAGCCAGAGGTCATCCCACCACGCCATCGTGACGAGGTCGCCGTACCACATGTGGGCGAGCTCGTGGGCGATCACCTCTGCGGCGCGTTTGCGCTCGGGCAGCGACGCGGTCGCTGGATCGAGGAGCAGCAGCGTCTCGCGGAAGAAGACGGCGCCCGCATTTTCCATCGCGCCGGCTTCGAAGTCCGGGACGGCGACGAGGTCGAGCTTGCCGTATGGGTAGGGGATGCCGAAGTACGCCTCGAGCCGGGAGAGCGCCTGCGCCGCGGCCTCCAACCCGAACTCGCTGAGCCGCCCCTTGCCCGGTACGTGCCACACGCGGATCTCGGTTGCGCCGAGGCGATGTACGCGGGACGCCTCGAGAGGCCCCACGGCGATCGCCAGAAGGTACGTCGAAAGCTTCGGAGTTTTCGCGAACCGCACGGTGCGTCGTCCGTTGCCGAGCGGCTCCTCGCTCTCGATCGCGCCGTTCGACACCACGATGTTGCCCTCGCCGGTCGTCACGGAGATCCGAAAGCGCGCCTTGAAGCATGGCTCGTCGAAGCAGGGGAGGACGCGGCGAGCATCTGCGGCCTCGAGCTGGGTGAAGGCGTAACGGCGCCCTTCCGCGGTCGCGCCGTAGAGCCCGCGCAAATGCACGCCGAGCTTGCCGGAAAAGGACAGCGAGAGGACGGCCTGCCCGCGGAGCTCGCGGCGCGAGACGAGCGTCACCGTCTCGTCAGCAGGTTGCCGTTTGACCCGCAGCTCGCTCACCGTACCCTCCGAGGCGATCGTCGCGCGGGTGATCCTCAGGTCGGCCGCATGGAGGGTGATCGCCGAGCGGGTAGCGTGGAGCGCGAGCTCGATGCGTACTTCGCCGCGGAAGGTCCCGGCCTCTAGGTCAGGCTCGAGGTGAAGATCGTACTCCTCGGGGCGGATTGCCGGGTCGAGGCGGAATCGCGAAGGGCGCGTCTCGGGCATGGGCGGAGACGGTAAATCTCAGTGAGCGCTTCGCTGCTCTTGCTGGCACACGGTGTACGCCTGCACTTTGCCGGTGCGAGCGCCCGTCACTGCACCCGTGCTCGCATCAGCCGGGCACGCGCGGCGGGGTCGGTCGCGAGATCGATCACCGTCCACGCCATCGCCAGTGCTCCGTCGAACAACGCTTGGTCCGCGATCGGCGTGGCGCAATGAGCTGCGAATTCCGGCTGATGGTTGACCACCGGGTAGCAGTCGAGACCGATCGTCGGGTGGATCGCGGGCATTGCCACCGAGACGTTGCCCATGTCGGTCGACCCGGAGGGGCGTCGCACCGCATCGCCGAGGTCGGGAAATGAACGCCCGATCGCTTCGGCGTTTCTGCGATAGATCGCAGCCATTTCCGCGTCGTGCACCACCTCGGCGTACGGCGGGCTCGCCGGCCGCATCTCCAGCCGTGCTCCACTGGCGAGCGCGCCAGCCTCGAAGCAGCGGCGTACCTTGGTCTGAATCTCGTCGAGGTCGCCGAGGGTGTCCGCGCGGACCATGTAACGCGCCGAGGTGTGCGCCGGCACCACGTTGGCGGCGTCGCCCCCCTTGAGGATGATGCCGTGCACGCGATCGGTCGGCCGAATGTGCTGGCGAAGCAGGCCGATTGCCGTCTGCGCGATCGTCAGTGCGTCGAGCGCGTTGATGCCGAGCTCGGGAAACGCCGAGGCGTGCGCCTCCTTGCCGTGATAGTGAACGTCGAACTGCGACCACGCGAGCATCTTGGGCTCGACGATGTCGAGCGGGGCGGGGTGGACCATCAGCGCCGCGTGTACGCCGGCGAACGCGCCGCGCTCGAGGAGCAGGATCTTGCCGCCGCCGGATTCCTCGGCCGGCGTGCCGACCACGCTCACGGTCACTCCGAGGTCATCGGCGAGGCGCGAGATCGCGCAGCCGGCACCGACGGCCGACGAGGCGATCACGTTGTGGCCACAGGCGTGGCCGATACCCGGGAGCGCAGTCGTACTCCGCGCAAATCGCCAGGTGCAACGGCCCCGAGCCCGCGCGCGCCACGAAAGCGGTCGGCAGCTCGTAAACGCCACGCTCGACGGCGAAGCCGGCCTCCGCGAGCGCGTCGCAAAGCCACGCCGAGGCCCGTTCTTCTTCGAAGCCGATCTCCGGGTGCTCATGGATACGGTGGCTCAGCGAGACGAGCGCGGGGCGCGCGCGCTCGACGGTCTCGCGTGCGGCGGCCTTGGCGTCCATCGAGCTCAGCGGGCTGGTTCTTCGGCCTTGAACCCGACGGTCTTGTGCGTTCCGTCGCAGAACGGCCTGTTCTTCGACTGCCCGCAGCGGCAGAGGTAGATCGGATCCTCGCTCAGCTTGAACTCGGCGCGGTTGGCGTCGAGCAACTGAATGGCACCGCGGACCTCGTAAGGACCGTCTTTGAGCGTGCGAATACGGACTTCTGCCATGGCGACCTCCCTCTCAGCCGTCGTGGAGTCTCCTATGCCGCCTACGCGGGCAGCGTCAATGGCTCCAGGGACGCGCTGCCGTGCCTTGAATCGCTGCCGAGCGTGTGGTCGCATGAAACCGCGACGATGATCCGTCTCGCCAACGTCTCTCGTCACTTCCGGCGGGGACCGGACGTGGTCAAAGCCCTCGATCAGGTGACGTTGTCGATCGCCGACGGACGATTCGTTGCGCTCGTCGGCCCATCGGGGTCGGGGAAGTCGACGCTCCTGAACCTTCTCTCGGGCATCGACCGACCGGACGAGGGGGAGGTCGAGGTCGCCGGGCGGCGCTTGAACGACCTTTCGGAGGACGAGCTCGCCGCCTGGCGCGCGCGCCATGTCGGTCTCGTGTTTCAGTTCTACAACCTGATCCCGGTGCTCTCCGCGCGCGAGAACGTTGAGCTGCCGCTGCTACTTGACCGACCTGCGGCGTGCCCGAGCGACGTCGGCGCGCCGAGGTCGCGCTCGACGTGGTCGGGACTCGTCAAGGCGCGATTCGATCAGCTACCCGGCACTCTCTCGGGCGGCGAGCAGCAGCGTGTGGCGATCGCGCGGGCGATCGTCACCGATCCCGACCTGATCGTCGCCGACGAGCCGACCGGGGATCTCGACGCGCAAGAGCGCCGACGCCGTACTCGCGTTGCTCTCGGAACTCAATCGCGAGTTCAAGAAGGCGATCGTGCTGGTCACCCACGATCCGCGCGCGATTCGCTGGGTGGACGAGATCTATCACCTCGACAAGGGACGGCTGCTCGAGGGCGAGGAGGCGACGCGAGCCACGGCGTCGCTCGAACAAACGCCGGCGCCGCCCGCCGTTCAGCGCGGCCAACCGTGACCTACGGGACGCTCGTGTGGCGCAACATCCGACGCAGCCCTTGCGCACGATCCTCACGGCGGCATCGATCGCACTGTCGATCTTCCTCGCCTGCGCGGTGCTGACACTCCCGAGCGGGCTCACGGCGATCGTCGACCGTCTGGCATCGGGATCGCGAGTCCTCGTTCACAACAAGGCGGGCATCACCTACATGATGCCATACGGCTACCTGCAAAAGATCCGCGCAGTGCCCGGCGTCAGCGCGGCGACGTCGTTCAACTGGTTCGGCGGCATCTACGACGAACCGAAGAACTTGTTCCCGAACTTCGCCGTCGACCCCGACACGGTCGGTGTCATCTGGTCCGAATTCCAGATCGATCCGCAGGCGCTCAGCGACTTCCGCCGCCACCGAGATGCGGCACTGGTGGGCTATCAGACCATGCGCAAGTTTCGCTGGAAGATCGGCGACCGAGTGACGCTTACGCAGCACGATCTACCCAGTGGAGCTCGATTTCCGCATCGTCGGCGTGCTGCCCGAACCGCACGGCAACCCGATGTGGTTTTTGTTCTCGCGTACGTATCTCGAGGAGGCGGTGCGTGCCAAAGGCTCCTCCGCCGACCAGGCGGGGATGATCTGGGTGCGCGTCCACGATCCGGACAACCTAGCCGACGTGATGCGACGTATCGATGCTCTCTTCGCAAACAGTGACGCCGAGACCGCCAGCGAGACGGAGAAGTCGTTCTTCCAGAGCTTCCTCGGGTCGCTCTCGGGCATCGCTTCGATCATCCTCGCCGTAGGTGTCCTGGTGGTCGCGGCCGTCGTGTTCATCACCGCGAACACGGCGTCCATGGCGATCCGCGAGCGCGCGGCCGAGATCGCGCTGCTGAAGGCGCTCGGATTCCGCCGTGGCGCGCTGCTCGGCATACTGCTCGCCGAGACGCTCGCGCTCGCTGTCGGGAGCGGAGCCGTCGGCGCGTTCTCGGCCTACGCGGTACTGAAGCTCCTCGCCAAGATCGGCGCGACCGGCGCACGACCGGGCTTGGGGCCACTGTCGATGTTCTTGGTGACGCCGTGGCACGTCGTCGAGGGCTTGCTACTCTCGGTCTTCGTTGGCGTCGTGGCGGGCGTCATCCCCTCTTGGGGAGCCGCCCGCAAGCCGGTCGCCGCGGCACTTCGCGAGGTGTTCTAACCGATGCGCGGCGGAATTCCCGTCTCCTACACGCTGCGCAACTTGCTTCAACGCCGCACCCGCGCGCTTCTCACGGTCGCCGTGATGGCCCTGGTCGTGCTCGCCGTGACCGTGATGCTTTCGCTCGTCACCGGCATTCGCCAGACCCTCGTCGCCACGGGTGAGCCGGATAACTTGATCGTGACGCGCAAGGGCGCGACCAACGACGGCTCGAGCATGGTGCCGATCGAGGCGTACCGCGCGGTCGAGTACTTTCCCGGCATCGCCAGCGATCCCGGCACGGGTGCTCCGATGGTGTCACCCGAAATGGTCGTGCAACCGTTTTTCTACCGCCAGGACGGGGGGCGAGAGAACGTTTTGGTGCGCGGCGTGCGCCCGGTGGCGTTCGCGGTGCATCGCAACGTGCGGATCATCGAGGGACGTGCGCCACGCTCGAGCTCAGGTGAGGCGGTGGTCGGTCGTGCCGTCGCGGCTCGCTACCCGGGGGCCTTCGTCGGCGGCGAGCTGCACTTCGGGCACCACGTGTGGAAGGTGGTCGGCGATTCTCGCGGCAGGTGGCTCTTCGTTCGAGAGCGAAGTCTGGGTAGACGTCAACGATCTCTGGAACGACGCAAACCGAGCGATCTATACCGGCCTACGCCTCAAAACGACGCCGGGGAGCGATCCGCGAGATCTCCAGCGGCGCATCGCCGGCGACGCGCGTTGGACGCTCGAAGCCAAGCCGGAGATCGACTACTACCGTGAACAGGCGGATTCCGCGAATTTTCTGCTCTCGCTCACGCTGGTGCTCGGCTCCATCATGGGGGTCGGCGCTAGCTTCGGGGCGATGAATACGATGTTTGCCGCGGTGCAGAGCCGTATCACGGAGATCGGCACGCTGCGTGCGCTCGGCTTCTCGCGACGCTCGATCTCGATCTCGTTTCTGGCCGAGTCGTTGGCGATCGCGCTCGGGGGGTTCGTCGTGGGCTTGCCGCTCGCCGCAGGTGCGGCGTTCGCCATCAACAGCGGCCTTCACGGCGTGGCGATCAACTTGAGGACCTTCACGACAGCGACCGTCGCCCTCAGTGTCTCGATCGAGAATGCAGCGTTCGCCCTGCTGCTGGCGGTGATCCTCGGGGTTGCCGGAGGCCTGTTGCCAGCGCGTCAGGCGGCGCGGCTGTCGCCCGTCGAGGCGCTGCGGAGGCGCTGACCGTGGCGGGAGATACTCTGAAAGAGCAACTCCGCGCGCTCCGCATCGACCGCGAAGGGCAGTCGACCCCGGCAGCCGTGGTACGAGCTCGAAGCTACGCGGGAATCGTCGCCGCCTTGCTCGTGCTCGCGCTCGGGGCCGTCGGGCTCTATCGGTTCGTGCTCGCTGCGCCGCTCGGTGTCCGGGTCGTTCAGGCGCGCCAGCTACGCGCAGAGGAAGCGATCGAGGGCCCGGTGCTTTCCGGGTCGGGCTATCTGATTACCGCCGAGAAATACATCGCGATCGGCGTTCGGGTTCCGGGGCGCATCGAGCGATTCTTGGTCGACGAGGGCGATCGGGTCGAGGTGGGTCAGCTACTCGTAGAGCTCGACGCCCGCGACTACCGCGCCCAGGTCGGCCGCGCCGAGGCGTCGTTGCGTCTGGCACATGCCAATCTGAAGCTTGCCAAGGCAGATCGCGGTCGCTTTCAGGAGCTGTTCGCCCGGGGCTTCACGTCCCGACAGGAGCTCGATCAGGTGAACAGCCGCTTTGAGGTGGCGACGGCGAGCGTCGCGGCGGCGGAGAACGAGCTGTTGCAGGCGCGTACCAACCTCGATGACACACGCCTGCTGTCGCCGGTGCGCGGCGTCGTGCTCGCCAAGCTCAAGGGTATGGGGGAGATCGCGGTGCCCGGCGGCTTCGCCGGTTCGGGCGACCTGCTGCGGCTCGCCGATATGTCGGAAATCCGCGCCGAAGTCGACGTCAGCGAGGCGGATATGGGCAACGTTCGGCTCGGCCAGAGCGCCGAGGTGGTTCCCGACGCCTATCCGCAGAACCGTTACCGCGCGCAGGTCGTGAAGCTCTATCCGCAAGTGAACCGACAGAAGGGTACGCTCAAGGTCGAGGTGCGCATCGCGGCGCCCGACGCTCTCCTCGTACCCGACATGAGCGTGCGGATCACGTTTTTCGCCGAACCCGTGAGCGCGGCGGGCGCGCGCGAGAAACCAGTGGTGTTGGTGCCGCACGCCGCACTTCGCAGCGCTGGTGCCGACACGTACATCTGGTTGGTCCACGATGGCCGCCTGATACGCAGACCGGTCGAAGCCGGGCGAGAGATCGGCGGCGACGCGCTGATCGAGCGCGGCCTCGCCGGCGGCGAAGCGGTCGCGGTGGGGCCGGATGGCGACTTTCGCGAGGGGCGGCCCGTGCGCGTGGAGCGGTGAAGACTAGCGCACGGTGGTCAGGTACTCTGTGACCGGAATGGCACAGGTACTCGGGACCAAGGATTCCTCCGCGACCGGTGAATTTCGCTGTGGAACGGTCACGCTTGCCGGCCGCTCGAACGTCGGCAAATCGACGCTGCTCAATTGCTTGCTCGGCGAGAAGATCGCGATCACCAGCGACAAGCCTCAGACCACTCGGTCACGCGTTCTCGGCATCCGTACGCAACCGGAGGCCCAGGTCATCTGGATCGACACGCCAGGGATTCACCGCTGGCGGAGCCTGCTCAATCGTCGCATGGTCGACACCGCGCAGCGCTCGATCCTCGACGCCGACGCGGTCGCCGTGGTCGTCGACGCCGCGGAGGGCGTTCGCGACGAGGACCGAGACGTGATCGCCACGGTCGTCGACGCGAAGCATCCGTGGCTCGTGGTGATCAACAAGATCGACCTGGTCGGTGATGCCAGGCTCGTGCCCTTGCTCGACGGCATCGGCGGCGAGATCCGCGGCGCGGACCTCGTGCCCGTGAGCGCGAAGACGGGGAAGAACATCGGTGCGCTCGAGCGTGCGGTGACCAGGCTGCTGCCGGCCGGCGAAGCCATGTATCCCGAGGATCAACTGACCGACCAGAGCGAACGCGCGCTCGTGCAGGAGTTCGTCCGTGAGCAGATCTTTGCGGCCACCATGGGAGAGATCCCCTATCGCACGGCGGTGGTGGTCGAGCGCTTCGAGGAGAAGGCCGGCGTCAACGTCGTGTCGGCGCTGATCCTCGTCGAGCGTGACTCGCAAAAGCGGATCTTGATAGGTGCTCGGGGGTCGATGATCCGCGCAATCGGCACACGCGCGCGCCAGGAGCTCGAACGCTTCTTCGGCAAGCGCTTCTTCCTGGAGCTCTTCGTCAAGGTGCGACGCGACTGGACGAAGAGCCCGCGAACGTTGACCGAGCTCGGCCTGTGAGCGCCGGCGCGAGAAGGCTGCCCGAAGCCGTCATCGTCGGTCGTCCGAACGTCGGTAAATCGACGCTCTTCAATCGTATCCTCGGCAGCCGGCGGGCGCTCGTCGATGATGAGCCCGGGGTCACGCGAGACCGGCTGATCGCCCGCGCGCGCTGGGCGGGACGGGACTTCATGCTCACGGACACCGGCGGTTTCGAGGTCGGCAGCGCGCGTGAGCTCGCCCGGCGTGTGCGCGCACAGAGCCTGCAAGCGGTGGCGGCGGCCGACGTCGTGCTGTTCGTTGTCGACGGGCGCGCGGGCCTTTCGCCGCCGGACGTGGCCGTGGCGCGACTGCTGGCCGAGAGCGGCAAGCCGGTTCTCTGCGTCGTCAACAAGATCGACGGGCCCGGCCAACGCAATCTCGCCTACGAGTACTTCCGGCTCGGGCTCGGCGAGCCGCAACCGGTATCGGCGGAGCACGGCGTGGGCATCGACGAGCTGCTCGACCGAGTGGTGTCGCATCTGCGGGGGGAATCCGCTGCTGCGCAGACATCGGTGCTACGTCTCGCTCTCGTCGGGCGGCCGAACGTCGGCAAATCGTCGATACTGAACCGCCTGCTCGGTGAGGAGCGCGTGCTCGTCGACAGCACCGCGGGCACGACGCGCGATCCCATCGATACGCTGTGGACGGGCGACGGGGAAGCCGTGTGGTTGATCGACACGGCCGGAATTCGTCGCCAGAGCCGAATCGAGCGCCGGCTCGAAAGAGCGACCGTCGCCTCCGCGCTGCGTTCGCTCGAACGGGCAGACGTTGGCCTGCTGGTCGTGGACGGTGCCGAAGGGATCACGGAGCAGGATGCGCGCCTCGCGCGCCTGGCCTGGGAGCGGGGCAGGGGTTTGGTGCTGGTCATCAACAAATGGGACGCACGACCCGCCGACGCGCGCGACCCGCGCACCTTTCTGGACGAGGCGCGCCGCGTCTATCCTCATCTCGAGCACGTGCCCGGGGTGGCGGTGTCGGCCCTTCGTGGTACCCGTCTCGACGAGATCCTGCCCGCCGCGCGCCGCGTCGCGGAGGCGCATCGTTTGAAGCTTCCCACCCGTCTTCTGAACGAGGTGCTTCACGAGGCGTCGTCGGCGGTGGAGCCGCCACGGGAGCGAGGCAAGCGCGCGCGCTTCTACTACGCCACGGCTCTCGGCAGCGCTCCACCAACGGTTGGGCTGTTCGTGAACCATCCTGCGCACGTGACCACCGCGTATCTCCGCTACCTCGAGAACCGCTTGCGTGCGGCGTTCCCGCTCGAAGGCACGCCGGTGAGGTTCGTGCTGCGGGCACGCCCACGGGCGGCAATGAGCGGTCGGCCCGCCAGATCACGCAAAGCGCCCGCCAAATCGCCGCGCCTCGCGCGGCGACCGATCGCCGGCGGCGGCTAGCCGACTCTCCCATGCCGCTACGGCGCAAGCTCGCCTGGATTGCGCTCTTGTACTTCGCCGAAGGGTTTCCCTTCGGAATCGTCAACGACAACCTTCCCGTCTATTTTCGCGTACACGGAGTATCGCTGCGCGCGATCGGCCTGATGGGGCTCCTCGGCCTGCCGTGGACCTTGAAGGTGCTGTGGGCACCGCTCGTGGATCGCGTCGGGCATTCGCGGCGGTGGATCGTCGGCGCGTTGCTGACGATGGGGGTCTTGATGGCCGGGCTGCCGGCATTCGACCCGACGGCTGTCGGCCCCGCGCTTTTGGCTCTGCTGCTTTTGCTGACGATCGCGTCCGCGACGCAAGACATCGCGATCGATGCCTACTCGATCGGACTTCTCGCGCGCGGCGAGGAAGGGGTCGCCAACGGGATCCGCGTCTCGGCGTATCGTGCCGCGTTGATCGTCGGCGGCGGCGGGCTCGTCGCCATCGCCGACCTCGCCGGCTGGGGGGCGGTATTTGGCGCCGCCTCGCTGATCCTGTTCGCGCTCGCGCTGAGCGCCGCGCGGGTGCCGACGATCGCGGTGGAGTCGATGGCTCCTCCGCCGTGGCTGCCGACGTTTCGCGCGTGGCTGGCGCGGCCGGGAGCCGTCGCCGTGTTCCTCTTCGTACTCACCTACAAGCTCGGCGACGCCGCCATGGGGCCAATGGTCAAGCCTTTCTGGCTCGACCGTGGTCTCACGGTCGCGGAGATCGGGCTCGTCTCGACGACGCTTGGCGTGGCACTGTCGATTCTCGGCGCGCTCTGTGGCGGCGTCTTCACCTCGCGCTTCGGCATCTTTCGCGGCCTGTGGATGCTCGGCCTCGCCCAGGCATTCTCGAACCTCGGCTACGCGGCCGCGGCGGCGAGCGGTGCCGGGCGCGCGGGAATTTATGCGGCGTCCGCGCTGGAAAGCTTTACCGGGGGCCTCGGCACCGCCGCGTTCCTCGCCTTCTTGATGCGTGCTTGCCAGAAGGAGCAGGCGGCGACCCAGTACGCGGTTCTGTCGGCGCTGTTCGGGCTGACGCGCACACTCGCCGCCATGGCGAGCGGATTCGGTGCAGAACGCTTCGGATTCGCCTGGTTTTTCGCGTTCACCTTCGTGCTCTCGTTTCCCTCCTACGGACTGCTTCCCTGGGTGAAGGTCTGGAGCGAAGGGAACGCGGCGGGTGACCGGAGCGAGCCCGCGTAGCGAAGAGCCACGACCTCGACGAGGCTAGCGCGTCGTGGTGGCCCATTTGACCGTCCCGGGGTGAAAGGCTATCAAAAATTGGCCCGGGGATCTCGACGGGCCCTTGCAACAGATGGCTCTGCGCGCGACGTCCGAGTCCAAACCGCCCCTGTCGCGGCTCGTAGCGGTCAGCGTCGTGGTCCCGGTGTTCAACGAGGAGGCGAGCCTGCGCGAGCTTCATCGCAGGCTGCGCGCCGTGCTCGACCAGGTAGGCGATTCGACGGAGGTCGTGTACGTCGACGACGGGTCGACCGACGGCTCTCGTCAGGTCCTGGAGGAGCTCGGCCGCGAAGATCCGGCGTTGATCGTCGTAGAGCTCGCCCACAACGCAGGTCAGCACGGCGCCGTCCTCGCCGGCTTTCAGGTCTCGCGCGGCAAGGTGGTCGTGACGCTCGACGCGGATCTACAGAACCCTCCGGAGGAGATCCCGAAGCTGCTCGCCAAGGTCGCCGAGGGTTACGACGTCGTCGGCGGCGTTCGCCAGCGCCGCAAGGACTCTTGGTCGCGGCGCGCGGCCTCCCGGATGGTGCGGGCGATATCCGCTCGCGGCGGGCCGGCGGCGCTCGACTATGGCTGCATGCTGCGCGCCTATCGTCGCGAGATCGTGCAGCGGGTGTTGCGTTGGCGGGAGCATTCGCTGTTCATTCCGGCGCTTGCTGCGCGGTTCACGAAGCGAGTGGCGGAAGTGCCGGTCGCGCACCAGGAGCGCCAGTTCGGCCGATCGCGTTACGGCGTCTTTCGCCTCATGCGGCTCGGCTTCGATTTTCTTACAGGCTTTTCCGTGCTCCCGGTGCAGCTCGTCACGCTGTTCGGCATTCTCACCGCCGGCGCCGGGGTCTCGTTCGGTTTGTTTTTGTTCCTCCGGCGCTTGTTCGTCGGGCCTGAAGTCGAAGGCGTGTTCACGCTGTTCGCGATCCTGTTTCTCTTCGTCGGCGCCTTGTTCATAGCCATCGGCGTGGTTGGCGAGTACGTCGCGCGCATCTATAACGAGGTGCGCCGCCGGCCCTTGTACGTGATCGAATCGATCCGCCGCCACCCGGAGTAGGGCGCCGAGCCGCGTGCGCAACGTCCTCTTCGCCTACCACGACATCGGCGCCGTGTGTCTGGAGGAGCTGCTGGCGGCGGGCGACGAGGTCGCTCTGCTGATCACTCACGAGGATCCGCCGGGCGAGGAGGTGTGGTTTCGGTCGGTGCGCGAGCTCGCCGAACGCCATCGCATCCCGGCGATCGCGCCGCCGGACGTCAACTCGCCGGACGTGGTCGAGCGCGTGCGGGGCCTGGCACCGGACTTCCTCTTCTCGGCCATGTTCCGCCAGTTGCTGAAGCCGGCGTTGCTCGATGTGCCGCGCCGGGGCGCGCTCAATCTGCACCCTTCGCTGTTGCCGAAGTTTCGCGGACGCTCACCGATCAATTGGGTGTTGGTCGAGGGCGAGACGGAGACCGGGGTGTCGCTTCACTACATGGTGGAGAAGGCCGATCGCGGCGACATCGTAGCTCAACGAAGGATTCCGATCGTCGACGACGACACCGCGCTCAGCCTTCATCACAAGGCCGCAGAGGCGGCGCGGCTACTGATGCGCGAGGCCTATCCACTGCTCGCCTCCGGACGAGCGCCGCGCCTCGTTCAGGATGCTTCGCTTGCCAGCTACTACGGGCGTCGCACGCCCGAGGACGGTGAGATTGACTGGAGCGTGCCGGCCAAGCGGATCTACGACCTGGTGCGCGCGGTCACCCATCCGTACCCGGGGGCCTTCACGTGGTGGCGAGGACGCCGGCTGTTCGTCTGGTGGGCTCGCGTAGCGGATTCGTCGCGGCCGATCGCCGCAGGCGAGGTGGAAGTCACGCGTAGCGGCGAGGTGTACGTCGGCACCGGTCGGGGAACGCTGCGACTGGAGAAGGTACAGCCGGAAGGGAGCGCCGAGAGCACGGCGGCGGTATGGGCGGCGCACGGCGGTTGCGGACACGGAGACGTCTTGGGGAAATCGGCATGAGAGTTCTCATCACGGGCGGGGCAGGGTTTCTCGGATCGCATCTCACCGACGCTTTTTGCGATCGTGGCGACGAAGTGTTCATTCTCGATACGGGCATGACTCTCAAGGTCAAGCACCGCATCGGCGATCCGCGGGTGCACTTCGTTCGCGACAGCGTCTTCAACGAAGCGATCCTCGAAGGCCTGATCGCGCGCGTCGACCTCGTGTACCACCTCGCGGCCGTGGTCGGCGTCGAGCACTACGTCGGCGATCCCTATCAGGTGCTGAACGTCAACGTGAACGGCACGCAGAACGTACTGAAGCTCGCCTTCAAGCACGGCAAGCGCGTCGTCTTCTCATCGACCTCGGAAGTCTACGGCCGCAATCCCAAGACCCCGTGGAGCGAGGACGACGACCGCGTGCTCGGCTCGACGCGCATCGATCGCTGGTGTTACTCGACTTCGAAAGCGGTCGGCGAGCACTTCTGCTTCGCGTACGCGAAAATGGGGCTCAAGACCACGGTCGTGCGCTACTTCAACGTCTACGGCCCGCGGCTCGACGCCATCGACGTCGGCCGCGTGATTACGATCTTCCTCGGGCAGGCGCTGCGGGGGGGGCCAGTGACGGTGATCGGCGACGGCACCCAGACGCGCTGCTTCACCTACGTCACCGACGCGATCGCAGCGACGGTGCAGGCCGGGGTCCGCGAGGATGCCGTGGGGGAGGTCTTCAACATCGGAAACGCCCGCGAGCATACGATCCGTGAGCTCGCCGAGCGTCTCATCGCGATCAGTGGATCGAAGTCGACGATCCGCTTCGTGCCCCAACAGGACGTCTACGGGCCGAGCTACGAGGACATCCCTCGCCGCGTTCCCAACGTGGAGCGGATGCATCGTATCCTGGGCGTCAAGGCCGAGGTGACGCTCGAGGAAGGGCTTCGTCGCACCATCGACTATTTCCGGCACGCCTCGCCCGGGTGAGATGGACGAGCTGGCGCTCAAGGTAGACGTCGACACCTACCACGGGCTCGGCGAAGGGATCCCCCGGCTGCTCGACTGCTTGGCGCGCCGCCGGGTACAGGCGAGCTTCTACGTGGCCATGGGCCCGGACAATTCGGGCAAGGCGATTCGTCGCCTCTTCACGCGGCGCGGATTCGCCGCCAAGATGCTCAAGAGCAACGCCGTGCGTCTCTACGGGCTGCGCACGGCGCTGTACGGTACGCTGCTGCCGGCGCCGCCGATCGCGCGATCGTTCCCGCAGCTGCTGCGCCGTATCGTCGCGGAGGGGCATGAGCTCGGCGTGCACGGGCACGACCACGTGTACTGGCACGACTATGCGGTTTCGGCACCCGAAGCGGCCGTCGCGCGCGAGGTCGACGCGTCACTCGCCATCTTCCGCGAAATCGTCGGCGCCGAGCCCGATGGTTTTGCGGCTCCCGGCTGGCAGTGCGGCGCCGCGTCGCTCGCGGTGATCGAACGGGGACCGTTCACGTACCAGTCGAGCACGCGCGGGTCGCATCCCTATCGGCCGCGCGCCGGCGGCGCGGCGTGTCGGCTTCCCGAGATCCCGACGACGCTGCCGACGATCGACGAGCTGCTCGGACTGGGAATTCGTGGCGAAGGCCTGTTAGACCGCCTGCACCCCGTCCGGAAGGTGCCGCTCGAGGTGCTGACCGTACACGCGGAGGTCGAGGGAGGGCCCTACGTCGAGCTCTTCGATCGGCTGCTCGAACGCCTCGGGGAGCGCGTGCGTTTGCGGCGTCTCTGCGACGTCGCGCGCGGTCTTGACGTCGCAACGTTACCCGTTTGCGAAGTCGTGCAAGCTACCCGACCGGGCCGAGCGGGCACGGTGTCGTGTCAGAAGGTCGAGGCAGCCCCGGCTCAGAGCCCCTGAGCGCGATAGCTTCTGGCGTAGCCGACGTAGAGATCCGCGGCGTGATGGAGCTGCTGGATCTCCTCGAGCCGGAGGTCTCGTACGGGCTTGGCAGGGCTGCCGAGCGCGAGCACCCGCGGTGGGATCTTGGTTCCCGGGGCCACCACGGCGCCGGCGCCGATGAGCGCCTCGCTGCCGATCTCGGCGCCGTCGAGAACGATGGCTCCGATGCCGATCAACGAGTGGTCCCCGATCGTGCAGCCGTGCAGCACTACGCGATGCCCGATCGTGACGCCGTCGCCGAGGATCGTCGGCCAGCGCTCGCTGCGGACGTGAATCGTCGAGTGGTCTTGGACGTTGGTGGCGCGTCCGATGCGCACCTTCTCCACGTCGGCGCGGATGACGACCTGGAACCACACGCTCGAGGCGGCGCCGATTTCGACGTCGCCGACGACGTGCGCCGAGCTGTGCACGTACGCGTCGGGCGCGAGGCGAGGCGTCTGGCCGTTGTACGGGATGATCATGACCTCGAGAAGCTTCCTCAGCGGTGCCTCGAGTCGACGGCGCGCCGCAATGCCGCGAACGCGGCGCGAAGCTTTGCGATCATCTCACCGTCGCCGATGGTTTCGCGGTTGAGCTTCATGCGGACGAGCGGGATGGCGAACGACGCCTCCGGCGGGACGGTCGCGTTCAACGCGGCAAGCGTGTCTCGCAGCCAAGCGAGCGCCCGTGCGCCGCCCGCCGCGGATGGCGAGGCACTCAACGCAGCCACCGGCTTGCGATAGAGCTCGCCGGAGGAGACGAGCCAGTCGAGGGCGTTCTTCAACGACCCGGGCATTCCATAGGCATACTCCGGCGTGCAAATCAGAACGGCATCGGCTTGCCGCAGCCTCGAGCGTAGTGCGGCCACGCTCGACGGAGGGCTTTCGTCATCGAGGTCCGGCGAGAACAAGGGCAGCTCACCGAGCCCGTCGTAGATCGCCACCGTGGTGTCGTCGAACGGCAGGGCAACGACCGCTCGGACGAAGGCCGTATTGGAGGAGTCGGCGCGTAGGCTGCCGGCGATCGCGAGCACGTTCACGAAAGCGACCTTTCTGGGTGCAACCCCAACATATTGGGGTCGTGCAACCGATCTTGTCTTATCGGTAGTCGTCTGCTAGGTGAAGCCATGGTCGCTCCAGATTTCGAAATTCGCGACCGGAAAAGCGAGCCCGGAGATCCGTCCGGGCTTTTTTTTCACCCCGAAGCCCGGAGGTTTCCGCGATGATGCCCTCGGAGGTGCTCGAAGGCCTCACGTTCGATGACGTCCTGTTGGTGCCGGCCGCCTCGGAGATCCTGCCCAAGGATGCCGACATCTCGACGCAGCTCACCGCCGAGATCCGCCTGGCCATTCCGCTGGTTTCCGCGGCGATGGACACCGTCACCGAAGCCCGTACGGCAATCGCGCTGGCGCAGGAGGGCGGCATCGGCATCGTGCATCGAAACCTTCCGGTCGGCGCGCAGGCCAAAGAAGTGGAGCGCGTGAAGAAGTCCGAGAGCGGCATGATCAGCGACCCCGTCACGGTCCGTCCCGATCAGCCGATCCACGAGGCGCTCGACGTCATGAGGCGCAACCAGATCTCCGGCCTACCGGTGACGCGAGACGGCGGCGAGCTCGTGGGCATCCTCACCAATCGCGATTTGCGCTTCGAGAAGCGGCTCGATCGCCCGGTCTCCGAGGTCATGACGAAGCAGCGGCTGATCACGGCGCGCCCCGGCGTGACGCTCGACAAGGCGAAGGAGATTCTCCACGAGCACCGCATCGAGAAGCTGCTGGTCGTCGATGAGCGAGGCCGGCTCAAGGGACTCATCACGGTCAAGGACATCCAGAAGACGATCCAGTTTCCGCATGCTTCCAAGGATGGACAAGGGCGCCTGCGGGTCGGCGGGGCGATCGGCACCGGAGCGGATCGGGACGAGCGGGTTCAGGCGCTGGTACGTGCCGGCGCCGACGTCATCGTGATCGACACCGCGCACGGCCATGCGAAGTCGGTCGTCGACGCCGTGACGGATCTCAAGCGAAGCTTTCCGAGGCTCCAACTGATCGCGGGCAACGTCGCCACCGCCGAAGGCACGACGGCGCTGATCCGCGCCGGCGTCGATGCCGTCAAGGTCGGCATGGGCGGCGGCTCGATCTGCACCACTCGCGTGGTGTCGGGCGTCGGCGTGCCGCAGCTCACCGCGATTACCGAGGCAGTCAAGGTCGCCGAGGCGAAGGGCGTATCCGGTGATCGCGGACGGCGGCGTGAAGTTCTCCGGCGACGTCACCAAGGCCCTCGCGGCCGGCGCCGCCACGGTGATGATCGGCAGCCTGTTCGCGGGCACCGAGGAAAGCCCCGGCGAGACGATTCTCTATCAGGGCCGGACCTACAAGCTTTACCGCGGCATGGGGTCGCTCGAAGCGATGCGCGAGCGCGAAGGCAGCCGCAATCGCTACTTCCAGGATGAGGAAGACGCGATGAAATTGGTTCCCGAAGGCATCGAGGGCCGTGTCCCGTACAAGGGCGCCGCTGACGTTCATCATCCAACAGCTCATCGGTGGCCTGAAGGCCGGCATGGGGTACGTCGGCTGCGCGACGCTGAAGGAGCTGCGCAGCAAGGCGAAAGTTCGTGCGGGTTACCTCGGCCGGATTCCGCGAGAGCCACGTTCACGACGTGTCGATCACCAAGGAAGCGCCGAACTACCGGAGGGAGCGACTCGAGCCGACATGATCCTCGTCCTCGATTTCGGCAGCCAGTACACGCAGCTCATCGCACGGCGGGTCCGCGAGGCGCGGCGTCTACTGCGAGATTCATCCGTTCAACGTCGGCGCCGAGAAGATCGCCGCCCTGGATCCCGAGGGCATCGATTCTCTCGGGCGGGCCGGCGAGCGTCTACGATCCCGAAGCGCCGAAGCTCGACGCCGCGCTGCTCGACGGCCGGCCCGTGCTCGGAATCTGCTACGGCATGGGCATTCTCAGCCAGCTCGGCGGGGGCCGCGTGGCGCGCGCCGAGCGGCGCGAGTACGGACCCGCCGAGCGTGACGATCGACGACGATCGCGATCTGTTCGCGGGCCTCGAGGGCGGGCGATGCCAGCGGGTGTGGATGAGCCACGGCGACCGCATGGAAGCGATGCCCCCGGGGTATGGCGCGATCGCGCACAGCGCGAACTCACCGATCGCCGCCTTTCGCGATCCCGCGCGGCGCCGTTTCGGCTTGCAGTTCCATCCCGAGGTGGCACACACGCCGCGCGGCACGCGAGGTGCTGCGCGAATTTCCTCTTTCGCGTCTGCGGCTGCAAGGCCGACTGGACGATGGAGGGATTCGTCGAGCGCGAGGTGGCGAGCGCATCCGCGAGCGGGTCGGGCAGAGGCCGGGTCGTTTGCGCGCTCTCGGGCGGAGTCGACTCGACCGTGACGGCGGCGCTGGTGCAGCGCGCGATCGGCGATCGGCTGATCTGCATCTTCGTCGACAACGGCGTGCTGCGCAAGAACGAATTCGCACGAGGTGACGCGCGTCTATCGCGAGCACTTCGGCTTCAACCTGCGCGCGATCGACGCGTCCGAGCGGTTCCTGAAGCGCCTAGCCGGCGACGAGGATCCGGAGCGGAAGCGCAAGATCATCGGCGTGACGTTCATCGAGGTGTTCGAGGAGGAGGCGCGCTCGATCGCCGACGTGAGCTTTCTCGCCCAGGGGACGCTCTATCCCGACGTCATCGAGTCGGTGTCGTTCAAGGGGCCGTCGGCGACGATCAAGAGCCATCACAACGTCGGCGGCCTGCCCGAGCGCATGCAGCTGTCAGCTCATCGAGCCGCTGCGCGAGCTGTTCAAGGACGAGGTGCGCGAGGTCGGCGCGCGTGCTCGGCATTCCGCGAGTCGATTCTCCGGCGCCAGCCGTTTCCCGGTCCGGGACTGGCGATCCGCATGCTCGGCGAGGTCAGCGCCGAGCGCCTCGCCGTGCTGCGCGAGGCCGACGCGATCGTCGCGCGAAGAGATCGCCGCGCCGGCGATCGACGAGCGTCGATCTGGCAGGCGTTCGCGGTGCTGCTGCCGGTGAAGACCGTCGGCGTGATGGGCGACGAGCGCACCTACGAGAACGTGCGTCGCCGTCCGCGCGGTCGAGAGCCTCGACGGCATGACGGCGGACTGGGCGCGTCTGCCGTACGATCTCCTCGCGCGCATCTCGAGCCGTATCATCAACGAAGTCCGCGGCGTCAATCGGGTGACGTACGACATCTCTTCGAAGCCGCCCGCCACGATCGAGTGGGAGTGATGGCCCGCGAGGGTGGCGACACGACTACGGTGCGACGGGCGATGAGGCTGGCCGCCGTGGACGGCGACGAGTCCGGACCAAGGCCAGCCTCATCGCCCGTCGCGCGCGGAGCTCAGATGAGCTTCGTACACCTCCACCTCCATACGCAGTACTCGCTGCTCGACGGCGCCAACAAGATCTCGGCGCTGATCCCGCACGTCAAAAAGCTCGGCATGCCCGCCGTGGCGATGACCGACCACGGCAACATGTTCGGCGCGGTCGAGTTCTACAAGAAGGCGGTCGAAGCCGGCGTGCAAGCCGATCATCGGCTGCGAGGTCTACGTCGCGCCGCAAGAGCCGCACCGATCGCATCGGTCGCAGCGACGACTACGAGGCGGCTGGCAACTTCCACCTGACCTGCTGGCGATGAACGAGGAGGGGTACAAGAATCTCTGTCGACTGGTGACCGCCGGCTTCACCGAAGGCTTCTACTACAAGCCGCGCATCGACAAGGAGCTTCTGCGGAGCTCAACGGCGGGTATCATCGCGCTCTCCGGGTGCCTTTCGAGCGAGGTGAACTGCTCGATCGCGCGAGCACAACCTCGAGCGCGCTCGCAAGGTGATGGAGGAGTACGCGGCGATCTTCGGCGATCGCTACTACGTCGAGATCCAGGACAACAAGCTCGCCGCGCAGGACCGCGCCAACGTCGAGCTCGTCCGTCTCGCGCGTGAGCTCGGCCTGCCGTCTGGTGGCCACCAACGACTGCCACTACCTCCGCGCCGAGGACGCCAAGGCCCACGAGATACTGCTCTGCATCCAGATCGAAGAAGACGCGGGACGATCCGAAAGCGTGGAAGCTCGGCACGAACGAGCTCTATGTGAAAAGCCCCGACGAGATGGCAGCCGCCTTCCGCGACCTCCCCGAGGCGATTTCCAACACTTTGGCGATCGCCGAGCGATGCCATGTCGAGCTCAGGTTCGGGCGCTATCAGTTTCCCGTCTTCCAGACCCCACGCGGAGAATCGCTGGAAGCCCACCTCGAGAGCTCGGCGCGCGATGGTCTGGAGCGCCGGCTGAGCGCGCGTCGTCTGCAGCCCGATTGGAGCCCGGAGCGTGAAGCGAGCTATCACGACCGCCTCGACGTTCGAGCTCGCCACGATCTGCAAGATGGGCTTCGCGGGCTATTTTCTCATCGTTGCGGACTTCATCGACGAGGCGAAGCGCCGCGGCATTCCCGTCGGCCCGGGGCGCGGATCGGGCGCGGGGAGCCTGGTGGCGTATGCCCTGGCGATCACGGACCTGGACCCGATCCCTTACGGGCTTGCTGTTCGAGCGGTTCTTGAATCCGGAGCGCAAGTCGATGCCCGACATCGACGTCGATTTCTGCTTCGAGCGGCGCGACGAGCTCATCGCCTACGTGAAGCAGAAGTATGGCGAAGACCGCGTGGCGCAGATCGTCGCCTTCGGCACGCTCAAGGGAAAGCAAGCCATCAAGGACGTCGGCCGAGTCCTCGGCTTCAACTTCGCGGAAACCGATCGCATGGCCAAGCTCTACCCTGCGCCGAAACAGGGCAAGGATTACCCGCTCGATAGGGCGCTCGAGATGGAGCCGAGGCTACGCGAAGTGCGAGACAGTGGAGCGCGCGAGAAGGAGCTCTTCGAGAACGCGCTCAAGCTCGAGGGCCTCTTCCGGCAGACCACCAAGCACGCTTCGGGCATCGTCATCTCGAATCGTCCTTTGGTCGAGGACGTGCCGCTGTTCGTCGATCCCGACGGGCTGTTGCTGACGCAGTACGCGTACAACGAGATCGATGCGATCGGTCTGATCAAGTTCGACTTTCTGGGGCTGAAGACGCTGACGCTGATCGAGAACGCGGTCCGCCGCGCGCGGGAGGGCGGGGCCGAGCTGGACGTCGCGGCGCTCCCGCTCGACGACAGGAAGACCTACGAGCTTCTCGGCCGGGGAGACACGGTCGGCGTGTTTCAGATGGAGTCCGGAGGGATGCGCAAGCTCCTCACGGATCTGCGTCCGAACTGCTTCGAGGATCTGATCGCGGTCCTGGCGCTCTATCGGCCCGGGCCGCTGGACTCGGGAATGGTCGAGGAGTTCATCAAACGCAAGCGCGGTCGGGAGCCGATCCACTACCTCGATGCCGCACTCGAGCCGATCCTCAAGGAAACCTACGGCGTGATCGTCTACCAGGAACAGGTCATGCAGATCGCGCAGGTGCTGGCGGGTTATACGCTCGGGGACGCCGACAACCTGCGCCGGGCGATGGGCAAGAAGAAGGCGGAAGAGATGGCGCTCGAGCGCGTGCGCTTTCTCGCCGGGGCAGCGAAGCAGGGGCTCAAGGCCGAGGCTGCCGGCGAGATCTTCGATCAGATGGAGACGTTCGCGGCCTATGGGTTCAACAAGTCGCACTCTGCCGCTTACGCTCTCGTCTCGTTCCAGACGGCGTATCTCAAGGCGCATTTTCCGCAGCAGTTCATGGCCGCCCTGCTCACCATGGAAATGGGAGATACCGACAAGACCTACAAAAACATCGCGGACTGTCGCGCGCGCGGTACGCGCATTTTGCCACCCGACGTCAACCAGAGCGGCGAGGATTTCACGGTCGACGGCGGCGACATCCGCTTCGGGCTCGGCGCGGTGCGCGGCGTCGGCGGGAAAGCGATCGAGACGATCCTGGCGGCCCGCACGACCCCGTTCACGTCGTTGGCCGGACTTCTGCCGCCGGGTGCGCGGCCTGGTCATCAACAAGCGCCTCATCGAAAACCTCGTCGAGTGTGGTGCGTTCGACTCGCTCGGCATGGGGCGTGCGCGACTAGCGGCGGCGGCCGAAGACATGCTGCGCTGGGCCGAGCGCGTGGAGCGGGACGCGAACTCCGACCAGCAGAGCTTGTTTGGAGGCGCCAGTGCCGCCGCGCTGACGGACCCGCCGCCGATCCCGGTCGTTGCCGAATGGTCGGAAAAGGAAATGCAGCGCGCCGAGAAGGAAGCGATCGGGATATTCCTCACCGGTCATCCGCTCGACAAGTTCGAGCGCGACCTGCTGCGCCTGACCAACGCGTCGACCGGTAGCCTCGCAGGGCGCGCGCATCAGGAGCGAGTCGCCGTCGCCGGCGTGATCCACACCGTGAAGACCAAGAACAGCAAGAAGGGCGACCGCTATGCGACGTTCTCTCTCGAGGACAAGGAGGGGGTCGTCGAGGTGATCGCCTGGCCGGAGGCATACCGGAGGTTCGAGACGGCGATCCACGGCGACGAGCCGGTGCTGGTGAGCGGATCGCTCGACAAGCGGGAGAACCCCGCACAACGCGCCGAGGAAGGCGACGCGCTCGCCGAGGGCGCCGAGGTCGCCCGCGAGCGCTCGCAGATCATCGCCGACGAAATTCGCTCACTCGCGGCGGCGCGGGAGCAGTCGGTTCGTCAGGTGCACTTGCAGGTGAGCGCGGAGTGCTTGACGGACGACCAACTGGTACGCCTGCGCGACGCCTTGGCGCAGCACCGTGGATCATGCCCGGCGTACCTTCACGTGATCGTACCCGGCAACAGCGAAACCGTCATCGAGCTTCCCGAGAACCTGCGGGTGGTGGCGTCGGAAGCCATGCTCGACGCCGTGGAGAGTATCTTCGGCAGCGGCGTTGCTGTATTGCGCTGAGCATATGGCCCTCCTACAGGGGATCCGCGTTCTCGATTTCACCCAGCACCAGGCTGGTCCGTACGGCGCCGCCTTGCTCGCCGATTTCGGTGCGGACGTCGTCAAGGTCGAGCGGCCAGGCGGCGATCCGGCTCGTACGAATTTCGCCGAGATCGACGGCGTGAACACGTTCTTTCTCGTCAACAACCGCGGCAAGCGCAGTATTTGCTTGGACCTATCGAAGCCGGCGGCCCAGCAGGTCGCCCACCGGCTCGCGTCGGGCATGGATGTGCTCGTCCACAACCTCAAGCCGGGCGCCATGGAGAAGCTCGGGCTGGGTTACGCGGATCTGCAGCCGCTCAATCCGCGACTGGTCTATGCCGCGGTCTCGACGTACGGGCCTCATGGATCGATGAAGGACGCCGGCGGCGTGGACCTCATCGCGCAGGCCGAGAGCGGGATCATGAGCGTCACCGGGCTGCCCGAGGGCGACGCCCTTCCCGTCGGCGCGGCGGTAGCCGATGCGCTCGGCGGCGTCAACCTCGCGTTCGCGGTGATGGCGGCGCTGTATGCGCGGGAGCGCTCCGGCGTAGGGCAGGCCGTGCAAGTCTCATTGATCGGCGGCTTACTCGGTTTACAAGCCTGGGAGCTCCAGAATCACGTGCTCTCGCGCGCGCCGTCGCCTCGCGCCGGACGCTCGCATCCGTTCGTCAAGACGCTATGGCAGGGCTTTCGCGGGTCGGAGGGTGAGTTCGTGGTCGCGGAAGTAAAAGATTCATGGCCTGGCATCTGCCGCGCCATCGGTCGCCCCGAGCTCGGCAGCGAGGAGCGCTTCCGCTCGGTCGGCCGAAGATTGAAGCACCGAGCGGCGTTGCTCGAGGTGCTCGAGAATGCGTTCGCGACCGCGCCCGCCAGCGAATGGGTGCGACGACTGCGCGCCGAGGGAGTCTTGGCGGCTCCCGTGCGTAGCTACGCGGACATCGCCGCGGATCCCGATACGCTCGCAAACGGCTATCTTCGTCGATTGACACACCCCAAGAAGGGCGAGATCGTCACCCCGGGACCCTTTCTGCATATGTCGGCCACACCCGCCGGAGATCCGCGCCGCGGCGCCCGAGCTCGGCGAGCACACGGAGCCCGTACTGCGCGAGGCGGGATACCACGACCGCGAGATCGCGGAGCTCCGCGCGGCAGGAGCCATTTCGTGACGACGACAAAGAAAAACTTTTGCTTGACGGCACGCCTAGGGCGTGCGACGCAGCCGGAAGGAGTCGTCAATGAAGCACCGTCGCGAGGGGAGCATGCGATCATGACGGCCAGCGATGCGTTGGAGCTCGATCTGCGCAAGCTCTTCGCGTTGAACGTGCTCCTCCAGCTAGTCGACGGCCTGCTCACCTACCAAGCTTTGGAGCTCGGCTTTACGGAGGGCAATCCGCTGCTCCGGTTGTCGATGCTCACCGTCGGGACGGGCTCAGCTCTGCTGCTCTTCAAAGCCAATGCGTGCGGATTACTGATGCTGATCCGCCGCGGCGTGCCGCCGCTGCTCGGCGTGCGCGTGCTCCGGGCCATGGCGGTGGGCGTGGCGCTGCTCGCGGTCGTTCCCTGGCTCGGCAAATATCTCGCCTTCGCAGGCCAGCTGAGCGCGGTCCGCTAGCGGCCGGGCTCTGTGCGAATCAGGGATGGCGCCGTAGCCGCTCGGCGACGAAGCGGCCCGCGAGCAGACAAAGCGCGCCAGAGACGAGGAGTATCGGCGCCAGCACGGCAAGCCCCAATCGCAGGCCGTATCGGTCCGAGAGCGCGCCGACAAGCCAGGGGGAGAGCGCATCACCGAAGAGGTGGATGGCGACCACGTTGGCCGCCACGGCGCGGGCGCGGATGGCAGGCGCGGCGCTGCCGACGATGACGGCGTTCAGCGGTCCGACGTTGAGAAACACCAGAACCTCGGCGATCGCCGTCGAGCTCCAGAACACGACGGGATGAGAAGACAACACGGCCAGTAGCGTGACCGGGGCGGCGAGCAGTAGGCCGAATGCGGAGACTCGCAGGTAGCCACGAGGATCGCGACGCGCGGCGCGATCTCCGAGCCAGCCGCCGAGCGCGGTGCCGAGGAGGCCGGTGACTGCGGTGAGCATCCCGAAGCTCGCCCCGGCCTCTGCGAGGGAAAGGCCGTGAATCCTCATCAGGAACGTCGGAAGCCATGCAGCGAGCGCGCCGAGCACGAAGGTGAGCGCCGCCATGGCAGCCGTCGTCGTGACGAAGACCGGATCGTTCAGCAGGGTCGCGACGCTCTCTGCGCCGAGCGCGCCGCGGCCGGGGCGATCCATGAGGCCGCGCTGCGGCTCCTTGAGCAGGACGAGTGCGACTGCGAGCACCAAACCAGGCGCCCCGGCTACGAGGAATGCGGCCCGCCAGCCGTAGCTCGCGGCAATCGTCCCGCCTATCAGATAGCCGAGCGCGCTGCCGACCGGCACGGCGACGTTGAACACGGCGAGGCTCGCCGCGCGGCGCGACGGCGGGAAAGAGTCGCCGATCACGGCCGTGCTCAAGGGAGCGTAGCTGGACTCGCCGACGCCGACTGCGGCGCGGGCGACTAGGAGCTGTGAAAGGCTGCGGGCAGAGGCCGAAAGCATGGTCGCCGCGCTCCACAGTCCGACGCCGAGCGCCGCCAGACGTAGCCGGTTGAAACGGTCGCCGAGTATTCCGCTGATCGGAGTGACGGCCATGTACACGACGATGAATGCGGATCCCGCCAGACCGAGCTCGGCGTCGGAGAGACCGAGGTCCTCCTTGACGGCGGGAAAGACCGCGAACAGTACCTGGCGATCGATGAAGTTGAGCAGGTTGACGGCGCTCAACGTGCCGAGGAGCAAGAGGGGCCGGGCGGAAGGAGAAGCGGCCACCGAGCTCGACAGACGGCTTGCGGCCTACTTGGCGCGCGAAAGGTAAGCGCCGGTCTCGGTATCGACCCGGATCACCGCGCCGGTTTCGATGAAGTTCGGCACCGGAACGACGAGCCCGGTCTCGGTAGTCGCCGGCTTCAGCACGTTGGTCACGGTCGCCGTCTTCATCGCCGGCACGACGTCAGTCACTCGCAAGTCTACGGTCTTCGGAAGCTCCACGCCCATCGCCTTGCTCTCGAAGAATTCCACCGAGACTTTGAGATTCGCCGTCAGATACCCGACGGCGTCGCCGAGCTCCTCGCGAGACAGCTCCACCTGCTCGTAGTTCTCCGTGTTCATGAAATGGAAGACGTCGTCGTCCTGATAGAGGAACTCCATCTCGTGTTGCTCGAGCGTCACCTTCTCCACCTTGTCTTCCGAACGAAAGCGGTTTTCGGTCGACAGTCCCGTGCGAAGGTTGCGCATCTTGGTCTGCACCATGCCGCGCCAGTTTCCGGGCGTGATGTGCGTCACCTGCGACACGCGGTAGAGGTCGTTCTGATACTTGATGATGGTTCCGACTTTGAGTTGGGTTGCCGGCACGAGCATCGACGGTCAAGCCTCCGATTCGAGACTGCAACCGCTCCGTTTACCCGGTTTGCCGGGGTAGCGTCAATTCGCTCACTCCATGCCCGGTTGAACCTCCTCCCGCAAACGGCGAAAGGCGTCGCTGTCCCCGCGGCCGCCGCGAGGCGAATCCGCCACGAGCGCCTCGAGATTGTGCAACCGCTCGGCGCCGCCGAAATCGGCTTTCTGTGCTTCGGAGCCTCCCCCGAGCAGCTCGGCGACCGAGACGGCAGCGTGCGGGTCGTATCCGGCTCGGCGCAGGATCTCGATCGAGATGCGATCCGCCTCGAGCTCCTTCTCCGGATCGATTCGCTGGTGCACGGAGCCGATCACTTCGTCCTTCGCCGGCGCAGAGCCCAGCATTCCGTGGAGCCACGAAGTCGCTCCCGACGAAGGGCGAAAGTGCAGAGCGAGCTCATGCCCCATCTCATGCGCGAGGATCGCCGCAACCTCCGCCTCGTTGCGGCATACGAACGGCGTCCCTTCGTTGACGTAGATGCGGCCGGCGCCGATCGAGAAGGCGTTCGCCGAGCGATCGCGAATGACCGCGAAGCGCCAGGGGAAGGCGGATTTGCCGGCCGCTTCGCCGAGCCGTGCGCCGAGAGCCTTGATAAACCGGGTCACCGGCCCGACCGGAGCGATCGGGCGTTCCATTTCGATGCGTGCCGCCGCCGCGCGCGCTCGACTGGCCTCGCCAGCGATGGGATCTTCGCGCGGCTCGGCCGCCGCAGCGGTCAGCAGCAAGAGCGCGGCGAGCAGCTCGCGGCGCCGTGGCGCGCGCAGCCGCGAGCTATCCGCGGTGCGAGCTCTCAGCGGATCGTGAACGTGGAGACTCGCTCGTCGTAGCTGTCTCCCGCCTCGACGCGGTTCTTCACGACGTACGTTCCCTTGCCCGCGTTTTTGGGAACGTCGATGCGCGCCTGCGTTTGCCATCCACCCGGCACGCGACTCTGTTGCTTCGGAGGCACCGACGCGAGTCTCTCCCCGTCCTTCTCGAGCGTCCAGGTCTCGTTGACCGGTACGCTCGAGGTGCCTTCGGGCGCGAGCACGGCGTAGTTCATGCTCAGGTCGAGGTCGTCGCCAGGCCGTGCGCTCGAAGGGCTCACGGTGGCCCCGCGGATCTTGACCACCATGCCGTCGGAGGAGCGATACCCGAGGGCCTTTGCCTCCTCGCTCGCGCTGCGCGTCTTTTCGGAGTGATACTGCACGAGCTTGACCGTCGCCCACCCGGCCACGGCGCCGGCCGCGGCTCCCGCGACTATGGCGGTCGTATCGCCGCCGGTGGCCAAGGCTCCGATACCCGCGCCGAGCGCGGCTCCTCCGAGGCCGCCGAGGATCTGATTCGTCGAGTCGCTCGAAGTCGAGCACGAGGCGATCATCACCGAGCAGAGGGCTCCACCTACGACATTCGTCATCCTACCCATCCCTGGTCTCCTCCCCGTTCATTCGGTTTGTTCGGAACTGCCGCGATGGATCTCCCAGACCGGAGCCGGTTCGGCCGGCGGCGCCGATTCGGAACGATCCACCGATTCGACGTGCTGTGTTGGCGGGCGGCGCGGTGGCTGGCGATCCGGCCGCTTTGCCGTACGAATCGACGTTTCGATGCTGAGGGGCTGGTCGCTGACGCTCTCCGCAACGGCACTGGCCCGGGCGGCTTCGGCCTCGTCTCGGAGGTTCGCGAGACGAATCCGGCCGTCCGGTTCGACGCGCACCTCGACGTAGCTCATGCCCTGGTCGCGCAGCGCGTCGCGCACCGCGTTGCGAAGCTCGACGCCGGTCGGCCGCCGCGCCTCGACCGGCTCCTCGGACGCAACGCTCGCGAGGGCCGTGCTTTGTGCGGGTGTGGCCGCCACCGCGGGATTCGCAGCACCGGCTTGCGGAGCCACACTCGGCTCCGTGATCGGGACCGGCGCCGGGGTAGCGGCCAGCGCGACCTGGCTCGTCTCCGGAACCAAAGCAGGGGTCGGGGCGACGAGCGATAGAGCGGCCGGCGAGGCTGCCGGCGTTGGCTCTGCTTGAACGACGGCGCGCGCGGAAGGATCGGGAGTGGATCGGCCGAAGATCCACGCCCCATAGCCGACGGAGATGATCCCGGCGATCGCGCCGGCGCCTAGCAGAACGACCGTGCTCGGCTTCATGCCATCCGCGATCGCCACCGAGGAGGCAATGGCAGCCCCAGACCCGTCGCTCGCCGCAGCTTGATCCCGAGCGCTGGCGGGTCGCAGGACGGCGAGCAACCCGTCCCGCGTGCCGTGATCAGAGACGGTAGCGACGATCATCGCTGCCAGGAAACTCGCCAAGTCGGCAAAGCGCGCGGCGGGCTCCTTTGCGAGCGCTCTTTGGAAGACGGCGCGCTCGGGGGCGGGCATCGAATCCGGAAAAGCCGGCGGCGAATGGGCGATGTTGTAGAGAAGCGTGGCCGTGGTCGCGCCCACGTATGGCTTGGTGCCCGTAAACACTTCGAACGTCATGACGGCGAAGGCGTATCGATCGGTGGTTTCGGAAGGCTCCGCGCCCGTCAACTGCTCCGGCGCCAGGTACGAGGGCGTGCCCATGACCGACCCGGTGACGGTCAGGCCCGAATCGCCGCTGCGGGCGACCCCGAAATCCATGAGCTTTACGCGCCCGTCCCGCCCCACCATCAAGTTTCCGGGCTTGATGTCGCGATGGACGATGCCTGCGGCGTGGGCGGCCTCGACGGCGTGCATCGCCGGGATCAGCACCCGCAGGCGCTCTTCGGCCGTCGCCAACCGTCGATCTTGGGTCAGGTCGGCCAGGCTCGCGCCGTCGACGAACTCCATCGCGATGAACGGACCGACCGCCGGGTCTTCGCCCACGTCGTAGATCGTGATCACGTTCGGATGGTTGAGGTGCGCCGAAACCTCGGCTTCACGCTGGAAGCGCGACAAGACTTCCTGCTGCCCGGTGGCGGCCTGGACGATCTTGATCGCCAATCGGCGCTTCAGCGCCGGGTCCTCGGCGAGATAGACCGCCCCCATTCCGCCCGCGCCGAGCAAACGCTCGACGTTGTAGCGGCCGATTTTGCGTAGCTCGGACGACGCCATGACCCGCCACCCGAGTTTGTCAGGCGCTCGAGGCCTACTGCAAATGCGGATTCGGCTCTTCGGGGCCGGGCATCGCCAACACCGGGGAGCCGTGGTGATGCACGATGCGCCAGCGTCCGTCGTGACGCTCGAATACGTTGGTGGCCTCGACCTGGGAGCGCGAGACCCCGTCGTAGGTGCGGCTGGTGATGTTCTCGGTGCATACGACCCAGGCGACGTCACCGGCCACGGAAATCTCCACGGCAGTCAGATCGAAAGACATCTCGAAGGTGCTCTCGAAGATGCGCTCCCAGCTCTCCATGACCGCCGAGTAGCCGACGAGCCGGCGCCAGCCGGGATGCGTGCACTGCGCCCGCGCCGAATGAAGCCACATTTCTTCCATCCGGCTTGCCTCGAGGCTCTCGAAGGCGCGGTAGAAGGACTCGTTCGCGCGGCGAACGTCGTCGGATTGGCTCGGCGAGCTCACCGGGGCGGTGGAGCCATGAACACGAGGAGCGCGAGCCGTTGCGGGCCGGGGTTCGCCACCTCATGCTCGGCGCCCGCGGCACAAAAGACGATGCCGCCCGCCCCGAGCCGCCGCGCTCGACCGTCGACCACGAAGTCGCCCGCGCCCTCGAGCACGTAGTAGACCTTGTCAGAGTCGGCGTGGCGATGGCCGGCTTGACTCTGGCCTGGCTCGAAAGCGTACACGTCGCAGAAAAACCTCTGGGAAGCGAACAGCGCGTTCTTCTTCATCTTCTCCGCGCTGTACGCGAGTCCCTCGGCGACGTTCCGGAACGCGTCCATGGCGCGGAGCATAGGCGCGTGCTCCGGCGGCTGCAAGCCGCGCCAGGCGCGATTGACGCTCGGGAGGCCGCGGGTTATAGGCGCCGCTGGAGGGCCACGCGACGTGAAGGAACAAGCGGGAGCGGTCGGCTACACCGCCGGGCCCGAATCGCTGCTCAGCGACAGCGTGATCGTCACGCAGGTCGAAAAGGCGATCGGCTGGGCGCGCAAGTACTCGATCTTCCCGTACCCGTTCGCCACCGCCTGCTGCGCCATGGAGTACATGTCGCTCTCGATGTCGCCCTACGACATCGACCGCTTCGGCGCGCTGCTGCCGCGCTTCACGCCGCGCCAGGCCGATCTGCTGATGGTCATCGGCACCGTCACGATGCGCCAGGCGCCGATCCTGCAGCGCGTCTACGATCAGATGGCGCGAGCCGAAGTGGGTGATGGCGTTCGGCGCCTGCGCCTCGACCGGCGGCTTCTACGACAACTACACGACGCTGCCGGGCATCGACCGCATCATCCCCGTCGACGTCTACGTGCCCGGCTGTCCGCCGCGGCCCGAGGCCGTGCTCGACGGGCTGATGGCGCTGCAGCGGAAGATCCAGCGCGACGCAGCAGGCGTTCCGCGCCAGGTCGTAGAGCCCGATACCGCCTGAGCGCGGTCCCATCGATCCCGCGTTCATGAGCGAGCTCGTCCTGCTGCGCTGCCGGGACATCCCGGACCTCCGCACGCTCGACGTCTACGAGCAGCACGGCGGCTACGAGGCCACGCGCAAGGCGCTCACCGACGACACACGCCGGAGCAGCTCGATCGAGATGGTGAAGGCCTCGAACCTGCGCGGCCGCGGCGGCGCCGGCTTCCCGACCGGCATGAAGTGGAGCTTCCTGCCCGAAGCAGACCGAGAAGCCGGTCTACCTCTGCGTCAACGCCGACGAGAGCGAGCCCGGCACGTTCAAGGACCGCGAGATCATCGAGGACGATCCGCACCAGCTGCTCGAGGGCATCATCATCTCGGCGTACGCGATCAAGTGCCACACGGCCTACATCTACATCCGCGGCGAGTTCGCGCTCGGCGTACGAGCGTGCTCGAGCGAGCGGTCGCGGAGGCGCGCGCGAAGGGCTTCCTCGGCAAGAACATCCTCGGCACGCGGCTTCGACCTCGACGTCGTCGTGCACCGCGGCGCCGGCGCCTACATCTGCGGCGAGGAGACCGGGCCTCATCGAGTCGCTCGAGGGCAAGCGCGCCTACCCGCGCATCAAGCCGCCGTTCCCGGCGACGCTACGGCCTCTTCGGCTGCCCGACGATCGTCAACAACGTCGAGACGCTCGCCTGCGTGCCGCACATCGTCGCTGCGCGGCGCCGAGTGGTTCCAAGGCGATCGGCCCGGAGAAGAGCCCGGGCCGAAGCTCTACTGCGTCTCGCGGCCACGTCGAGCGGCCGGGCGTCTACGAGCTGCCGATGGGCACGCCGCTGCGCGAGATCATCTACGAGCACGCCGGCGGCATCCCGAACGGGCGGAAGCTGAAGGCCGTCATCCCGGGCGGCGCGTCGATGCCGCTCTTCACGGCGGACGAGATCGACGTCCCCATGGACATGGACTCGGTGCAGAAGGCCGGGCTCGTTCCTCGGCTCGGCCGGCATCATCGTCATGGACGACACGACCTGCATGGTGCGGCGCGCTCGAGCTGATCGCGCGCTTCTTCCACCACGAGTCGTGCGGGCAGTGCACGCCGTGCCGCGAGGGCACCGGCTGGCTCCACAAGCGTGCTCGACCGGACTCGAGGACGGGCACCGGACGCGCGGCGGACGTCGATCTCCTGCTCGAACATCGCCGACAACATGATGGGCAACACCATCTGCGCGCTCGCCGACGCCGCCGCCATGCCGACGCAGCGCGTTCGTCACCAAGTTCCGCGCCGAGTTCGAGCGAGCACGCGAGCGCTCGGCCGCTGCCCGCTGCAGCCGAGCCGCGGCGCCGAGCCGCAGTCGCGCGCACTGAGCCCATGCCCACGGTCGAGATCGACGGCCGGAAGCGTCGAGGTCGAGGACGGCCTCACCGTCATCCAGGCGGCCGAGCGGCTGGGCATCGAGATCCCGCACTACTGCTGGCACCCGGGCTCTGCGATCGCCGGCAACTGCCGCATGTGCCTGGTCGAGATCGAGAAGGTCCCGAAGCTGCAGATCGCCTGCAACACGCGGGTCACCGACGGCATGGTCGTGCACACCAAGAGCGACGCGAGACCAGGTCGCCGCAGCAAGGCCGTGCTCGAGTTCCTGCTGATCAACCACCCGATCGACTGTCCGATCTGCGATCAGGCCGGCGAGTGCAAGCTGCAGGAGTACTACATGGACTACGACCGGCAGCAGAGCCGCGTTTCCGCTGTCGGAGAAGGTCCACAAGCGGAAGGCGATCGCCGCTCGGCCCGCACGTCGATGCTCGACCAGGAGCGCTGCATCCTCTGCTCGCGCTGCACCCGCTTCCTCGACGAGGTCACGAAGACCAGCGAGCTCGGCGTCTTCGAGCGCGGCGACCACGCCGAGCATCGACCTCGCGCCCGGCAAGCGGCTCGACAACCCGTACTCGGGCAACGTCGTCGACATCTGTCCGGTCGGCGCGCTCACCAGCCGCGACTTCCGCTTCCGCGCCCGCGTCTGGTACCTGCGAACGCACCGAGTCGGTCTGCGCCGGCTGCGCCAACGGCTGCAACATCGAGATCTACCACCGCGAGGGACGGATCTTCCGCTTCCAGCCGCGCTACAACCCCGACGTGAACCAGTACTGGATGTGCGACGAAGGGCGCGTCGGCTATCACCGGGTTCAAGGCGAGGGCCGCTTGCAGTCTCCGCTCGTTCGCCGGGGGGAGGACTTCCACGTCGTGCCTTGGCAGGAGGCCTTGGAGACGGTGGCCACGCGGCTCGGCGAGATCCGCAAAGACGCGGGCGAGGGCGCGATCGGCGCGCGTGGTGTCGGCGTTCGCGACCAATGAAGAAGCGTTTCTTCTCCGCGAGCTGCTCGGCGGCTCGAGCGCTCGACTCGCTGGCCACGCCTGGTCGCCGCCGGGAGCACAGGGCGACGATCTGCTGATCAAGGCCGATAAGAATCCAAACCGCCGCGGTCTCGAATCGCTGGGAATCCCGACGTCTCCCGAGGCCGTGGAGCGGATGCTCGACGATGCGCGTGAAGGGAAACTGAGAGGGCTCATCATCTTCGGCGCCGACCTGATAGGCAATCTCGGTCGCGAGAACGTCGAGAGCGCCCTGGAAGCGCTGGAGCTCGTGGTGCTGATCGACATCCGACGAACCGAAACTTCCCTCTATGCGGACGTCGTGCTCCCGGCCGCTTCCTTCGCCGAGACCGACGGCACCTTCACCAACCACGCAGGACGTGTGCAGAGAGTCCGACGCGCCTTTTCACCGCCTGGTGACGCGCTAGAAGGCTGGCAACTGATCGCGTCAGTCGGCAAAGCGCTCGGCGACTCACGAAGCTGGCCGAGTGCCGACGCGGTGTTCGTGGCCCTATCGTCAGAGGTCGAAGCCTTCTCCGGCCTCGACTATGCGACACTCGGCGGTCGCGGCGCGCCGGTACGCGGCGCAAACGCCCCGGCCTGAGCCCGGCGCGCAGGCTACGACGCCGCGGCCGAGCGATGTTCCGTCGGCAGCGCCGAGCCTGCGTGATCGAGGCCGCTGCCGATCCGCATCGCGTAGAACGACCTCCACACGAACACCAACGCTGTGGCGAGGAACGCCGCGGCCAGCACGCGCGTCAGGGTTTGCTGGCCGTTGCGCGTCATTTCTACGGCCAGCTCCACGGCGAGGAGGCCGAAGAGGGTGGTGAACTTGATCACGGGGTTCATGGCCACGGACGACGTGTCCTTGAACGGGTCGCCGACGGTGTCCCCGACGACGCAGGCCGCGTGCAGCGCGGTGCCCTTCTGTTTGAGCTCGACCTCGACGATCTTCTTGGCGTTGTCCCAGGCGCCGCCGGCGTTGGCCATGAAGATCGCCTGATAGAGGCCGAAGAGGGCGATCGAGATCAGGTAGCCGATGAAGAAGTACGGCTCGACGCAGGCGAACGCCAACGTCGAGAAGAACACCGTGAGGAAGATGTTGAACATGCCCTTTTGCGCGTACTGGGTGCAGATTTCGACGACCCGTTTGGAGTCTTCCACCGACGCCTTCTGGGCTCCGGCGTCGAGCCGGATGTTCTGCTTGATGAACTCGACGGCCCGGTAGGCGCCGGTCGCCACCGCCTGGGTGGCGGCGCCGGTGAACCAATAGATCACCGCGCCGCCCATGATGAGACCGAGCAGGAACTGAGGATGGAGGATGGAGAGCTTCTCGACGTCGACCGTCAGGCCATTGGTGAGGAGCACGATGATCGAGAAGATCATCGTCGTGGCTCCGACCACGGCGGTGCCGATCAGCACGGGCTTGGCGGTGGCCTTGAAGGTGTTTCCCGCGCCGTCGTTGGCCTCGAGGTGGTGCTTGGCGGCCTCGAAGTCCGGACGGAACCCGAACTGGCGCTGGATCTCTTCGTGAATGCCAGGCAGCGTCTCGATCATCGACAGCTCGAACACCGACTGCGCGTTGTCGGTGACCGGGCCGTAGGAGTCGACGGCGATCGTCACCGGCCCCATGCCGAGAAAGCCGAAGGCCACGAGGCCGAAGGCGAAGATGGCCGGCGCGATCATCAACTGGCCCACACCAAGCGTGCTGATGAGGAATGCGATGCCCATCAGGAGTGCGATCGCCAGTCCCATCCAGTACGCCGAGAAATTGCCGGCGATGAAGCCGGCGAGGATGTTGAGCGACGCACCACCCTCGCGTGAGGCCGTCACGATCTCGCGCACATGCGTCGAATCCATCGACGTAAAAACCTTGACCAGCTCGGGGATGATCGCGCCCGCGAGCGTTCCGCAGGTGATGATCGTCGAGAGCTTCCACCAGAGCGTTGGGTCGCCGCCGAGGTCCGGGATGAGCAGCCAGGAGATCGCGTACGTCACCACCACCGATACGATCGACGTGAGCCACACCAGCATGGTGAGCGGCGCCTCGAAGTTCATGGTGTCGGCGTTCGCGTAACGCGAAGATGCGATTGTCTCGTTCAGGAAGTACGATCCCGCCGAGGTCAGGATCATGAGGATGCGCATGACGAAGATCCAAACCAGCAGCTGCACCTGTACGGTCGGGTCTTTGACCGCCAGGAGGATGAAGGTGATGAGCGCAACGCCGGTGACCCCGTAGGTCTCGAAGCCGTCGGCGGTCGGGCCGACCGAGTCGCCGGCATTGTCGCCGGTACAGTCGGCGATCACACCGGGGTTTCGCGCGTCGTCTTCCTTGATGTTGAAGACGATCTTCATCAGGTCCGAGCCGATGTCGGCGATCTTCGTGAAGATGCCGCCTGCGATACGCAGTGCCGCCGCGCCGAGCGACTCACCGATCGCGAAGCCGATGAAGCAGGGACCGGCGTACTCGCCCGGTACGAGTAGAAGGATCGCCAGCATGATCACCAGCTCGGTGGAGATCAGCAGCATGCCGATCGACATTCCGGCCTTGAGCGGGATCGCGTAGGTCGGGAAGGGCTTGCCGGCGAGCGACGCGAAGGCAGTGCGGGAATTGGCGAAGGTGTTGATGCGGATGCCGAACCACGCCACGCCGTACGATCCGGCGATGCCCACCAGCGAGAAGAAGATGATCAGCAGCACGCGGTCGACGCTGAAGTGTCGGAGCCAGCCGAAATAGGCGACCATGATGACGGCGATGAAGCTCCAGAGGATGAGGATGAACTTGCCCTGCGTCAGGAGGTAGGTCTTGCACGTCTCGTAGATGAGCTCGGAAATCTCGCGCATCGACTGGTGAACCGGCATGGCCTGGAGCTGGCGGTAGATGACCAGCCCGAATACCAGGCCGAGAGCGCACACGATGACCCCGCTGGAAAGTAGCGCGCTGCCGGGAATGCCAAGGAAGGTAACCGACGAAAGGTCGGGGATTACCAACTCGGCTTCACTGGCGAGAGCCGGAGCGGCGAGAAACGTGAGTAGGAAGCCGAGGCTGCGAAAAACGGTCCGCCAGGGCGAGACGAGCAGGGGAGGGGTCTCGAGGTGTCTTCGCATGAACGCTCCAGAAGCTGGTCGGGCGCGCCGGGACGAGCCCGTCGGGGTGACGTGAAACGGCGCCTCTTACACTAGAAAAAGCCGCGCCGCCAGTGTGAGCACGGCGAAAAGGGGGCTTGACTCAGCGCCCTCGCTGGAGCACGCTGCTCGTTCATAACAAGTATAACTTAGTCACTTATATTTAGTCGGAGTCCAATGCTTCCCTCGAAAAAATTCCTGCATGACGCGATCGACGCCCACGCGGACCGCGTCGATAGCTTCCAAAAGGGACAACTTGCTGCGGAAGAGTTCCGCCCGATACGACTTTCGTACGGTCTCTACTACCAGCTCGACCACACCAGTCACATGCAGCGGATCAAGGTCACGGGGGGGCTGCTCACCGCGCAGCAGCTCGAGGTCATCGCGGACGTCGGCGAGCGCTGGGGCCGCAGCCTGCTCCACGTCACCACGCGCCAGGACGTGCAGCTTCACTGGATACCTCTCGAAGCGGTGCGGGAGATCTACCACCGGCTGCAGGACGTAGGCATCTCGAATCGCGGCGCTTGCGCGGACTCGGTGCGCAACGTCACGGTCTCGCCTTGCTCGGGGACCTGCGTGCGCGAGCCATTCGACGTGTTTCCGTACGCTCTCGCGGTCAACGACTATTTTCTCTTCCACCCGCTGAACATCACGCTGCCACGAAAGTTCAAGCCGGCGTTTTCGGGCTGCCCCGACGACGAGGCCCAAGGCGTCGTCAACGACCTCGCGTTTTACGCGCGGATCGAGAACGGCGCCCGAGGCTTTCGCGTGCTCGCGGGCGGTGGGTTGGGAGCCGCGCCGCACCTCGCCGTGGCACTGCGCGATTTTTTGGTCGCCGAGGATACGCTCGCCTACGCAGAGGCCGTGGTGCGCATCCAGCATCGCTACGGCGAGCGCAAGAGCCGCCACAAGGCACGGCTGAAGTTCCTGGTGCAGCGCATGGGGCAGGAACGATTCCGTGCCCTGGTCGAAGGCGAGTTCGAAAAGATCCAGCGGGAGCAAGGAGCGGAGCTCCGCGCCGAGCTCGGGGCGGCGGTCGCGGGCTACGTTCTCGCGCCGGGGAGCCGGCCTGGCGGAGGGAGCGCGCAGGCGCGCAGCGACGAGGCGTACCTCCAGTGGCTTCGCACCAACACCGAGCCACAGCGCCAGTCGGGGTACCGCCGCGTCACCGCGACGCTACCGCTCGGCGACGTCACCGCCGAACAGCTACGGCGGCTCGCCGCGCTCAGTCGGCGCTATGGAAACGGAACGCTGCGAGCGACGAACGATCAGAACTTCGTGTTTCCCTTCATCGCCGACGGCGACGTCGAGGCCCTTTACGCGGAACTCGAAGCTCTGGACCTCGCCGAAGGCAACGCGCTCCGTCTCACCGACGTGACTTCGTGCCCGGGCGCGGACTACTGCAGCCTGGCGGTGACACGCTCGATGGGCGTGGCGCAGCGGATCCGGCGGCACTTCTCGACGGCTCGTGAGGCCGTGGAGAAGCTCGGCAAGTTTCGCATCAAGATCAGCGGTTGTCCGAACTCTTGCGGGCAGCACCATGTCGGCGATATCGGTCTCACCGGTATGATGGTCAAGGATGCAGAGGGACGAGAGCAGTCGCACTGTGCGATTTTGCTCGGCGGCCGTGTCGGCGAGACACGCGGCGCGGTCGGGCACCGGTTGCGCGGAAGGTTCCCGGACGACAGCGTTCCCAAGGTGATCGACGCACTGACGACGTTCTTTCGCGAGCAGCGGGTGAGCGGCGAGGACTTCCGCGACTTCGTAGACCGTGTGGGCGTGGCAGAGATGCAGCGGCTCGCCGAGGGGGCCGCCGGAGTGGTCCACTGAGCGAACCGCCGCGCGGAGCGCCGGAGCCGCCACTCGCCATCGCCGATCCGTTCTACCGCGGCACGGTCCTGCGCGTTCAGTACGGCAGCGGGAACGGCATCGTACGCACGGGCAGCGGACGGGAAGTTCGGTTCGTGGTGCCGTTCGTCGAGTTCCTCGACGGCAGACGGATCGAAGATCTGGTCGAGGGGATGGAGGTCGGCTTCGACGTGGGCTGGACCTCGCGCGGGCTGCGCGTCACCAAGATCAAGATCCCTTGAGCGACAGCCCCCGCGGCGCGGCTGTCGCGGCGATACGCGGCCCTTGATACAACCGCGACACGATGGCGGAGCGCAAGATGCGCGTCTGGCCCGGCGGCCCATATCCGCTCGGTGCGACGTGGGACGGCGAGGGTGTCAACTTCGCGATCTTCTCCGAGAACGCGACGGGCGTCGAGCTCTGCCTCTTCGAGCGATCCGCAAGGGAGCCTCGAGACCGCGCGGATCACGCATGCGCGACGGAGCGACCAGGTCTGGCACGCCTACCTGCCCGACGTGCGCCCCGGCCAGCTGCTACGGCTATCGCGTCCACGGCCCGTACGATCCGGAGCGCGGGCATCGCTTCAATCCGCCGAAGCTGCTGATCGATCCCTACGCGCACGCGCGTCAGCGGCCGACTGACGTGGGACGACTCGCTGTTCGGCTATACGATCGGCGACCCCCGCCAGGATCTGTCGAACGACGCCCGCGACAGCGCGCGGCCATGTTCCCAAGTCGCTCGTCGTCGACTCGGCGTTCACCTGGGGCGACGATCGTCCGCCGCGCATGCCGTGGAACCGGACGGTGATCTACGAGTGTCACGTAAAGGGCATGACGGTGCTTCACCCGGACGTCCCGGAGGAGCTGCGCGGCACCTATCTCGGTCTGGCTCCGACCCGATCATCGACCACCTGCTCAGCCTCGGCGTCACCGCGGTCGAGCTGCTGCCCGTGCACCAGTTCGTCGCCGAGAAGCACCTCGTCGAGCGCGGCCTCACCAACTACTGGGGCTACAACTCGATCGGCTTCTTCGCGCCCGACGCGCGCTACGCGACCGCGGCCGACGGGCGAGCAGGTCGCCGAGTTCAAGACGATGGTGAAGCGCCTGCACCGCGCCGGCATCGAGGTGATTCTCGACGTCGTCTACAACCACACCGGCGAAGGCAACCATCTCGGCCCGACGCTGTCGCTGCGCGGCATCGACAACGCCGCGTACTACCGGCTGCGTCCCGACGACCGCCGCCACTACGTCGACTTCACCGGCTGCGGCAACAGCCTGAACATGCCGCACCCGCGCACCATCCAGCTCATCATGGACAGCCTGCGCTACTGGGTGCACGAGATGCACGTCGACGGCTTCCGCTTCGATCTGGCGCCGGCGCTCGCGCGCGAGCTCTACGACGTGAACCGGCTCGGGACGCTTCTTCGACATCATCCACCAGGATCCGGTGCTGTCGCAGGTGAAGCTCATCGCCGAGCCCTGGGACCTCGGGCCCGGCGGCTACCAGGTCGGGCAACTTCCCGATCGGCTGGGCGGAGTGGAACGGCAAGTACCGCGACAGCGTGCGGCGCTTCTGGCGCGGCGACGCCGGACACGTCGCCGAGCTCGCCTCGCGCCTCTCCGGCTCGAGCGACCTCTACCAGACGAGCGACCGCACGCCGAACGCGAGCATCAACTTCGTGACCTGCCACGACGGCTTCACGCTGCGACGACCTCGTGAGCTACGAGCACAAGCACAACGAGGCCAACGGCGAGGACAATCGCGACGGCACCGACGACAACTGGAGCCGCAACTGGGGCGTGGAGGGGCCGACGGAGATGCTGGACGTGGTGCGAGCTCCGCGATCGCGCTCAAGCGCAACTTCCTCGCGACGCTGTCGCTTCTCGCAGGGCGTCCCGATGCTGCTCGCCGGCGACGAGATCGGGCCGCACCCAGCACGGGCAACAACAACGCCTACTGTCAGGACAACGAGATCGAGCTGGATCGACTGGGAGCTCGACGCCGCGCCAGCAGGAGCTGCTCGCTTCACGAAGCAGCTCTTCGCGATCCGCCGCCGAATCCCGTGCTGCGACGGCGCAGCTTCTTCCGCGGCCGCGAGCTATCGAACGGCGCCAAGGACGTCGACCTGGCTCCGCCCCGACGGCGACGAGATGACGGAAGCCGATTGGCACGATGCCAAGAACCACGTGCTCGGCATGCTGATCGACGGGCAGCGCCACCGACGAGACCGACGATCGCGGCCGGCCGATCGAGGCGACACGCTGCTCCTGGCGCTGAACGGAGGCGCGAGCGCACGCTCCTTCCGGCTGCCGCCGACGGACGGCCCGGCGGACTGGCACGAGCTGGTCCACACGGCCTCCTCCGAGCGACGCGTGCTGCGCGGCGAGGCGCTGCATCTCGCCGGCACATTCGCTGGTGCTGCTGCGCTCGGCGAGGCACGTCGCACGCGTCGTGAGCGACCGCGCGGCGCGGAACGATGGTGATCCGTCCCGCCGATCGCGCTCGCCTCCTCGCCGGCACGCACTCGAGCCCGCACTCGATCCTCGGCGCCCATCCCGAACAGGTGAACGGCGCGCGCGGCGCGGTCGTGCGCGCGTTCCATCCCGACGCGGTCGTCGTGTGATTGCCTGTACCCCGGGGGTCGCTGGCGGCCCCTCGAGGCGGACGGGGCCGGGCTCTTCGCGGCGTTCTTTCCCTCGATGAGCCCGCCCTTCGACTACCGCCTGCGCTTTCACTTCGCCGACGGCGCGACGTGGGAGCGCGACGACCCGTATCGCTTCCTGCCGACGCTCGGCGATCTCGATCTGCACCTCTTCGGCGAGGGCACTCACCGCGATCTGTGGAAGCACCTCGGCGCGCACCCTCGGCAGCATCGACGGCATCGACGGGGTCTCGTTCGCCGTCTGGGCGCCGAACGCGAGGCGCGTGAGCGTGGTCGGCGACTTCTGCGGCTGGGACGGCGCGGCTCTTCCCGATGCGGCACCTCGGCGCCTCCGGCGTCTTCGAGCTCTTCGTCCCCGACGTCGCGCCGGGCGCGCTCTACAAGTACGAGATCCTGACCCAGGAAGGGATGCTGCGCGTCAAGACCGATCCGTTGCGCCATCGATGGAGCGGCCGCCCGGGAACGGCATCGCGCGTGGTCGCGCCTCGATCCTACGAGTGGGGCGACGGCGAATGGATGAGCGGCGCGGCGCGGGTCGCCAGGCGCTGCGCGAGCCGATGCCGATCTACGAGGTCCACCTCGGCTCGTGGGCGCGCGTGCCCGAGGAGGGCAACCGCTCGCTCACGTACCGCGAGATCGCGCCGCGCCTCGTCGAGCACTCCGTCGGCTCGGCTTCACCCACGTCGAGCTGCTGCCGGTCATGGAGCATCCGTTCGACGGCTCGTGGGGCTACCAGGTCACCGGCTACTACGCGCCGACGGCGCGCTTCGGCACGCCCGACGACTTCCGCTTCTTCGTCGACACGCTGCATCAGGCCGGAATCGGCGTGATCCTCGATTGGGTGCCGGCGCACTTCCCGAAGGACGACTTCGCGCTGCGCCGCTTCGACGGCACGGCGCTCTACGAGCACGACGATCCGCGCCGCGGCGAGCATCCCGACTGGGGCACGCTGATCTTCAACTACGGCCGCAACGAGGTGCGGAACTTCCTGGTCGCCAACGCGCTCTACTGGCTCGAGGAGTTCCACGTCGACGGGCTGCGCGTCGACGCCGTCGCGTCGATGCTCTACCTCGACTACAGCCGCAAGCGCGGGCGAGTGGATGCCCAACCGCTACGGCGGCCGCGAGAACCTCGAGGCGATCAATTTCTTCACGAGCTGAACGCGACGATCGCGCACGAGGAGCCCGGCTGCTTCACGATCGCCGAGGAATCCACGGCGTGGCCCGGCGTGACGCGCCCGGTCGCGCAGGGCGGGCTCGGCTTCACGTTCAAGTGGAACATGGGCTGGATGCACGACACGCTGCGCTACTTCGCGCGCGATCCGATCCATCGCCGCTACCACCACGACGAGCTCACCTTCGCGATGCTCTACGAGTACACGCGAGCAGTTCGTGCATGCCGCTCTCGCACGACGAGGTCGTGCACGGGAAGGGCTCGCTCTTGCGGAAGATGCCCGGCGACACCTGGCAGAAGTTCGCCAATCTGCGCCTGCTGCTCGCCTACCAGTACACGCGCCCGGGCAAGCAGCTGCTGTTCATGGGGACCGAGCTGGCGCCGGACGAGGAGTGGAATCACGAACGAAGCCTCGATTGGCAGCTGTCGAACGATCCAATGCGGGCGGGCTTGCTGCGCTTCCTGGAGGAGCTCGGCTCGATCTACCGTCGCTCGCGCTGTCTATGGGAGTGCGACGGCGACCCGGCGGGTTTCCAATGGATCGACTGCTCCGACCGCGACAACTCGGTCGTCTCGTACGTCCGCCGCGGCGGTGGCAAATACGTGATCGTGATCTGCAACTGCACGCCGGCGCCGCAGCCGGGCTACCGTATCGGAGTTCCGGATGCCACCGAGCTCGTTTGTCTGCTCTCGAGCGACGACGCGCGGTTCGGGGGCAGCGGGCTCGAGACGTCCTCGCCCATTGCGCCGCAGGGTGAGCCCGCTCACGGATTTGCGCAATCCATCCGTTTGCGGCTGCCACCGCTGGCCGCCGTGATTCTCGCGCCGAAGGAGTCGTGATGAGTGGCCGGCGAATTGACAGCTCGGGACCTCCGTAACAGAATCCGCGCGCTCCGCTCGGGCCTCCCCACGCGCTCGCTGCAGGCGGTGACAGATGAGGAAGGACATGAAGAGTAGGTTGGCAGTGAGAATCTTCCTAGGAGCGTCGCTATGCGGCCTCGTCACGACTCCGACCGCAGTCCGCGCCGAGCAGCCGCTCGAGCCCACGGAGACGGGCGAGACGGGACTGTTTGCGATTCCAACGACCAAGACTCTTCCGCCGTGGCAGGTGTCCTTGGGCGCCTTCTACCGGACCGAGGTCGGCAGCAACAATGTCTTCGAAAATGACCTCGGGCAGGGGCGGAGCACTTCGGTCGACCAGTGGCAGTTCGTCGGCACGATAGGAGTCCTGGCCGATCCGGGTCTAGAGCTCTCGCTGCAGCTACCCTATGTCTCCTTCGAAAACGAGCAGAAGGCTCCTGGCGGAACCGGCACCGTGAAAAGCACCGCGAACAAGGTCGGCGACATGCGGATCGGTCCGAAGTTCCGTCTGTTCCAGGAGGGCCAAAGTCCGATGCCGTTCAGCCTGGCGATCTCCGGGCAGGTCCAGCTGCCGACCGGCAGCAAGCAGCTGCCCGCCCAGCTCGATCGCAACACGGCCTTCAACGGCGACAGCATCGGCGGGGATGTGATGGCCGTCGTCGACAAGGACCTATTCAAGCTTCCGGGCGACCACCCGGTGACCCTGACGGTCAACATCGGCGGTCTGTTCCCGAGCAAGCCCGACGTGTTCCGCCTCGACCGTCAGACGGAGCCGGTGTTCGCGCAGCTCCGCCGCCAGGGCTTTCCGGACGTCGACATGCGCGACGCGGTGGAGTTCGGGGCGGGCGTCAAAGCGCCGCTGTGGGTGAACCAGATCGGCACCCTCGACTCCACCGTGGAGTATCGCGGCAACACCGGAACGATCAAAGAAGTGGACGAGTACCAAGCGGTCCTCACCGGCTTTCGTTACACGCTCTTCAACGGCCTGGCGGCGGAAGGTGCCGTCGATTTTGGGCTCACGAACTCGGTCAACACGTACAACGTCCTCGCGGGCATCGCTTACAGCGGCCCGCAGCGCCTTCAGGCGTTTGCGGAGCCGGGTAAGGAGAAGGTCGTCTATCGCGGCCACGTGATCCTGGTCGATCGGATCACCTTCGAGGACGTGCATTTCGACTTCGACAAGGCGACCCTCACAGACGTCGGTCGTGGACGCTGCTATCTCGTCGCGCAGAAGCTGAAGGATGGGAAAAACGTCAAGGTCGAGATCCTGGCGCGCACGGACTACATCGGTACCGAGGACTACGGCAAGAAGCTCGGGAAAGAGCGCGCCGAGACGGTCAAGGCCGAGCTAGCTCGCCTCGGCATCGATCCCGCCCGCATGTCGACGATCAGCTTCGGCGAGGAGAAGCCGCTCGTCGAAACCGAGACGCCGTGGGCGCGTGCAGCGAGCCGCCGCACCGAGTTCGTGGTCGTTGGTGAGGCGATGGCGGGCTCGGTAAGCGCGCCCTGAGCGACGACTTCGATCCGGTCGGAGAAACGCGAAGGGCGCCGCGAGGCCTGGAGCTTCACTCGCGCCGTCGCGCCGATGGCGCGCGCGGTGCGTCCAATCGAAAGAGCTAGCGTGGAAGCGAAGAGGGGTGGGGGCGGAGGCCTGTCGGCCTCCGCCCCGATGAAGACTACAGCAGGTAGTACGTGAGTCGGAAGTAGAAGTTGTCGCGGTCGGCGTAGTAGTTGAGACCGCTCGGATTCTCGGCATTCTTGCTTCCCATGTAGAGGACCTCTCCCACCCGCAGCTCGAGTTTCGGAGTGATGAAGTACTTGATCTGGAGGAAGAAGAGAGGCGTGAAGCCCGTGGAGGCGTCCGCCGCAACGGCCCAGATCGGCGCGAGCGTCTGGTGCAGGAAGAACCCGCTCCCGGACACGGTAAAGAACGGATTCCAGTGGGGTTGCCTGTCCGTGTACGTTGCCGCATTGGACACCGAGTCGTTCGCGTGGGCGTCGTAAGTGTTCAGGAACTGGAAGGTGAAGAACCACTGATCCGCAAGCAGCGAGCGTAGCACCGGGTTGCTCATGTTCCTGGCGACCTGGGGTGCTATGGCGCGCAGGTAATCGAAGCCGACCATGCTGCGCCATGTCTGCGTGTAGCGCTTGAGGCGGGTCTCGAAGTCCCTCGCAGTCGGTCCAAGCACTGGCGCTAATGCAGCCCTGCGTCAGCGGGACGCCGGCGCTGTCGACGGCCACGACCGGATTGCCGCCGGCGTGGTGGAGAATCGATCCGCTGGGGTTCGTGGGTGTCGTACAGGCCTCTCGCTGCTGGAGTAGTCTCGTCGGGGAGTTGGCACCCAACTGTCGCGGCTCCTTGGTGCTGAAGCTCTGCTCGAGCCGGAAGACGAGACCGGTGTATTCGTAGTCGTTGTACGTCATCGTGCCGCCGATGATGTGCGTCCACGGATGGAACGCGGGGATGTCGGCACAGAACGTCGAGTGCGAAAGCCCATCAGCGTAGGCTAAATCCGCGTTCTGGCTATTCACCCACGGAATCGGCATCCCGGTGGGGAGGTTGGTTTGCCTGAGCTGGTTCGTACCGGCCGCTACGGACGGCGCCGCTTTATCGCCTGGGTTCCCGTTCGTGCCGGCTTGGATACCGACGGCGTTCCTCGGATCGTTGTTATCCGACCTCACCGAGCCATGCCAATTGTTGCCAGGAACACCGACGGTTGGGTTGATGCCGTGAGGGTCGAGGATGATCTCACCAGCACCGGGCAGCAGGGGGTGAACCCCGAGGTACGACAGAGCCCAGGCGGGGTACCCGTCGGAGACTTGCTCATGATGCAGTTCTCGATCTGCTGTTCCTGGCCGTCGGGAATCCCGTTGCCGTTGAGGTCGGGGGTGAGCGTCTGTTCGACCGCTCGATTCAAGACGGCCGGCTGCAGAGCCCCGAAGTTCACCTGGTTCGGGTCGCCAAGCTGTGAAACCAGCGCCGACGCCGACGTGGCGTCGGTTCGCTTGAAGAGATAGTTCAGCGTGAAGTATGCGTTCCCGTACGTCGTGCCGAGCAGCCGGACGCCAGCCATCTGGGCGTCCAACGATAGCTCGGACGGCGGCACGTCGTTCTTGATGCGGTACATGAAGTCGGTGAAGCTCCCGTCGCCGTTCTGCACCACGCCAACCGCATCGTTGCGGCGTATGCCGACGCCGGTTGATCTCCCAAGGATGCCGTACTTGGTTGAAGTCAATCACGCTATTCCGGGTGAAGTTGCTGAAGCCAAACCTCTGATTCGGAACGCTTTGATCGACATTGATCTTCCAGGTTTCACCGCTGATGATGTTATTGACGTTGCCCTCCGGCCGGCTGTTCGGCGAGTAGAAGGCCTCGACTCCCGCCTCGTTCCAGAAGCTCGCGACGCTGCCGAAGTTGTAGAGGAACTTGGCGATCCACAACGGCTGGCGTATATCGGCGAAGTCCTCGCCGACGAAGCCGTTCTGGCGGATGTCGAGGGGATTCACGATGTCCAGCGAGCGGAACAGGTCGGCCTCGCCCCAGACGACCTGCTGCTTGCCGATACGCATCGACAGGTCTTTCAGAGCGCCGTCGAAGCCGACGTCGAAGAACAACTCGCGCGGCGTCTTTCCTTCCGGGAACGTGTAGTTCCCGCGATCGTAATCGCGGTCTGCTGTAGGAGTCGCGGACCATGTACACCGGGTCGATTCGTCCTCGGTACAGGAAGTTGAACTTCAGCTGCTTGATCGGCCCCCAGCCGGCGCCGACACCCTGCTGGATGATGTCGTACCTGATGTCGAAGCGAATCTCGTTCCGCCACTGAACCCAGTTGATGCTGTCGACGCCGTTGTGTTGAAACGTGTTCTGCATCGAAATGCGCGCGGCGATGTCGCCGCGGTCATTGTCGAAGCTCTGAGAGGCGTTGGCATACGGCGCGATCGCAAGAATCACCGCCGCACACACCGCCAAAACCCATCTACTGTGCCAGTTCATCCGTGGATCCTCCCTTTCTGAATCGCTTCATCCTCCGGAGCCTCATCGGGAGTTTCCGGCTCCGAAGAAGCTCATTGCTATTCGTCGTTCCCCCAAAAGCGTCCAGATCTCGCCCTGAAGCCCATCGGCGCGCTCCGCCGTCATCCGCATCGTGTTTGGCCGGGCCGCAGGGCGACCGCAACACGGAGCGCGCGCGGCTTGTGAAGGCGGCGGCCTCGCTCGCGGCAAGGAAGCCGCCGCTCGTACCCTGCGGGCCGCGCCACGCCGAGTCGATGGATCCTGGTTTCCCGCGATCGGGGCTTCGACCGCGCGTCGCACGGTGTGCGCGACCGCCAAAGGATTCATCGAGCGTCCGACCTCCCGAGATCTCGGACCCGTCCTAAGCATTTCCGCGCGGGTAATCCGACGGGAAGGCCTCGTCGTGCAAGGGAAAACGGGGTAGTAGTTCGAAAGACAAAAAGTGGCCTTTAACTTTGTCGAGAGGCGTATTCGAGCTTCCGCGGACAGAGCAAGGGCTCCTGCTGGCGTCGGTGAATCCTCATCTAGCGACCCGCATTGTGAGCGCACGGTTCAGAAATGTACGTAAACTTTTGAACTCCGGCGTCGTTGATGCCCGCTAAGTCACCCAGAAAGCTGGAATTTCATCGATCGGCGCAAGCGGGCACGGTTCGCGCAGCACAATTGACCGGATCATCATGCGCAGCGCGTCCGGCACCGTGGATTCGGAATCTCCCAATTCCGCCTGTGTCCTCGTCGTCGAGGACGAGGAAGGGCCGCTCGAAGCGCTGCGCGCCACGCTCCATCCCTACTACCGCGTGTTGACCGCCAGAAACGGCGAAGAGGGCCTGAAAGCGCTTCGCAGCCAGAAGGTCGACGTCGTCACGCTCGATCTCAAGATGCCCGGCATCTCCGGAGTGGCGACGCTCGAAAGCATCAAGGCCGAGCACCCGGATCAGGAGGTCGTCGTCATCACCGGCCACGGCGACTACAACAATGCGATCCGAGCGATGCGACTCCGCGCGTTCGATTGGTTGAACAAGCCGTTCGAAGCGAAGCAGGTGATCGACGTCGTCGGCAAAGCCACCGCGCATCGCCGGGCGCGAGAGTCGCGCGCCGCCGAGCTCGACAAGGCCAGGCAGGCTCTCCGCGACGCCATGGGGCTGCGCTCCGCCTTCCTCGCCAACATGAGCCACGAGATCCGCACGCCGCTCAACGCGATCGTCGGTTACGCGGGCCTGATCGCCGAGCACCTCGAAGCACGCGGCGAGCACATCGACGCGCCGCTGGTCGAAGGCATCGAGCGCGGTTGCCAGCGGCTGCTACGCACGATCCAAAACGTCATCGACATGGCGAAGCTCGAGCGCGGGCTCTTCCAGCTTCGGCCGGAGGAGATATCGCTCTCTCCGTTCGTCGAGTCGCGCGTGGCCGCGATGCGGCCGAACGCGGACGCCAAAGGCCTGCGGCTCGCGTACACCTCCGACGATCCGGCGGCGCGCGTGCGGTTCGACGAGTACAGTCTCGCGCTCGCGCTCGACCACCTGATCGACAACGCGATCAAGTTCACGCAATCGGGAATGGTATCGGTGAAGCTGGTCCGCAACCACGAGCGTCGCCTCTTCGTACAGGTCTGCGACACGGGGATCGGCATCGATCCCAAGTATCTCGATCAGCTCTACGAGCCGTTCTCGCAGGAGACCCAGGGCGACTCGCGCCCGTACCAAGGGCTCGGCCTCGGTTTGGCGGTGACGAAGAGGTTTCTCGATCTGAACGGCGCGGCGATCTCCGTCGAGAGCCGCGTCGGAGCCGGATCGACGTTCACGATTCGTTTCGGGTCGGAGCTGACGAGAGTGGGACCGCAGCGGGCGCGCGTTTCGCGCGCGCCTCTCGCCAAGACAGGCTCCGATCACTTCGCTCGCTAGAGGCTGGCGCGACTCGGCGCCGCCGCGTTCTCGAGGCCGTCCGTTCGCCCGCGCCGCAGCCGATGGCACTGTCATCGGCGTCGTTCCTGGGCTAGGAAAGCGTCGTGGAGACGCGAAGCGCGGTCGTCATCGGCGTCGGCGCCGAGCGCGGGATCGGCGCCGCGGTGTGCCGTCGGTTCGCTTCGGAGGGTTACCACGTTTTCGTCGCCGGCCGGTCGGAGGCCAAGATCATGCGCGCCGCCGAATCGATCCGCGCCGCGGGTCACAGCGCCGAACCGGTGACGATCGACAGCACGAGCGAGAAGGACGTCGTCGCGCTCTTCGACCAGGCAATGTCGCCGGGTGCAGGCAGGGAAGCCGCTGACGTCGTCGTCTTCAACGCCGCGAGCTTGAATCGCCCGCGGGACTTCCGCGAGCTCCCGGCGGCAGAGTTCGAGGAGATCTGGCGACAGAACTGCTTCGGTGGATTCCTCGTCGGTCGTGAGGCCGCGCGTCGCTTGGTTCCGTTAGGCCGCGGCACCGTGATCTTCACGGGAGCGTCCGGCAGCATGCGCGGGCGGCCGCGATTTGCGCAGTTCGCCGCCGCCAAAGGGGGCCTCAGGATGATCGCGCAGAGCATGGCGCGCGAGTTCGGCCCCCAAGGCCTGCACGTCGCTCACGTGATCATCGATGGCGGCGTCGGCGGCGATCGCCTGCTCACCGCGCTACCCGGCGTCGCGCAGCAGCTCGGCGAGGACGGATTGCTCGACCCGGATGCCGTCGCGGAGTGTTACTGGCAGATCCACCGCCAGCCGCGCTCCGCGTGGAGTCACGAGGTCGATCTTCGACCGTTCAAGGAAGCTTTCTGATCTCTCGACTGAGCGTCGGCGCAGCGAGCGCCGTTGCCCGCTTGGCGATCGGTCAAGGGACGTCAGGGAGCCACTCGAAGCCGTCGGGTCGAGTGAGACCGGCACAATCGGCGTCGGCGCTCACGTCTTCGGTCTCCTGCAGCGAGGCGAGCCGTTCATTCGTCGCCAGGATCAACCGTCGACCGAACTTCATTGCATCGTGTTTCGAGAGATACCCCGCCACCGCTCGCTGCTGCGAGTCGATGAGCATGCCGCCTACCCAGGGGTCGTTGCGAAGATCCTGGAAACGGGGATCGGTACCACGGATGGCGAACGCGACGGCGGTGCGGCCGAGCAAGGTGATGAACTGGTTCGCCGGACGTGGAACGATCTGGACCTTGAACTCCGTTTCGGAGCTCACGCCCACCAGGAGGATCTCGAGTACGGTTCCTTGTTCGAGAGCGAAGAGCATGACGGCGAAAACACCGGGTTCGCCCGGTCTCGGCTGTGGCGGGGGCAAATTCCCTTCCTCGAGGGTCTCGGCCATCTCGACTTGCAGTTGAGTCGCGAGCTTGTCGGCATTGCGAACCAAGCTCGCTCCGCCGAGTCCAGCCACGTAACGCTTCACCGATTCCTGCGCATCGAATCGTCGACCGCCTTCGCGACCGTAGACCGTCGTGCCGTAGGTCACCGCAAGGCCGAACGGCGGTGCGGGAACGATCTTGAGAACGTCGTCCCGGTACGGCATGTGGCGATCTCCATCGACGAGACGGCGCCGGTCCGCGCACACGACGATTCCCAGTCGCCATCGCACCGCCACGACGAGGGTGCCGTGCTCGGCCCGCAGATGCTCGGCGTCCGCAGGATACACGCCGAGCAGTGTCGCGATCAGACAAAGGGTAGCGCAAAGGCCCGAAGGGCATGCGCGTCGTGTCGTGTCGTATCGCGACATGCGAAGCCGTGAACCCCGCCAAGGGTGCGCACAGATGACGCGCCCCTACAACTGAAGGTCGCGAGGAGGCGTGGGCTAGCGTATCGTCGCGAGGCCTACGAATGTCCCGAGGCCTGCGACTCGTCTGACCGACGCGTCCGTTCACGATGATCGGCGGGCAGCACCTTCGAAGCGGGGCTGCGGCATGGGTCAGCGCCGTACGGAGTCAAGGCGAAAGTCGGTGCTCCCTCTCGGCCCGATCGTCGTTTCGCGGGGAAGCGTCCATGGAAGGGGTTTGCGCTTCGATCTGCGACCGGAGTTTCCGAAAGCGCCAACGAAGATGTCGCTGGTCCCTTTCGACGCGGCTGGCTAGCAGGTACGAGGCGGTGGCGACCGCCAGGGAGACGATAGAGATCACCAACGATAGATGCATCCGAATGAGCATAGCCGGGCATCCCCGGCCCGTGCCAACGGCGCGGGAAGGGAGCCTTGCGGGGTCGCGAGCGGCGCGGCTGAGAGCGCGGCACCTGAGCATTCAGCCAGTAGACGCCGAAAGGGTCGCCGTCGTCGCTGCGTAGTAGGCAACGCGGACCGCGGTCGCCGCCCTCAAGCTTCAGGACCCCATGCCGGATAGCCCTTGATCGTGATCGGCCGCAGAACCTTCGACACGGGCGCCGGGCGCATGCGCGTCGGATTGACGGGCGACGGCTCGCTTGCGACAACGCTCGAGCCGCGCAGCCGCGCGGGAAGTTGGAGGAGATGATGCACGACGTGCGGTGGAGTAATCCCCTGAGACACGCCGCGATGGCTTTTGCGCTGATTGCGGCCCTCGGCCGCGGCGCGGCGGCTGAAGAGCCGCAGCCGCTGCGCGTCGGCATGGCGCCGAACTATCCGCCCCTGGCGTTCAAGCAGAACGGGAAGCTCAAGGGCATCGAGGTGGATTTCGCCACACGGCTGGGCCCCGCGCTCCACCGCAAGGTCGAGATCATCGAAACGGAGTGGGAGGAGCTCGGTCCGGCCCTGCAAGCGAAGAAGATCGACATGGTGATGTCGGGCACGTCGATCACGGAGGAGCGCAAGAAGAACGTCAACTTCACCGAGCCGTACCTGACCGTCGGACAGATGGTAATAGTGCGCAAGGCAGATTATGCCGACCTGAGCGATCCGGCGGCGATGGATCAGACGAAATCGCGCGTCGGTTACGTCTCGCGCACCACCGGTGAGAAGTGGGCGCGGGAGAATCTTAAGAAGGCCAAGCTGCACGGCTATACCGACACGAGAGAAGGCGTCGCCGCGCTGGAGCACGACCAGATCGACTTCTTCATCCAGGACGCCCCGGCGGTGTGGCGCGTCACCGGGGGACTCATGAACGAGAGCCCGACGCTGTCGGGCCTCTTCCGGCCGCTGACCACCGAGTACCTTGCGTGGGCGGTCCCGAAGGACGACCCGGAGCTGCTCGCGCAGCTCAACCGCGTCCTCGAGCAGTGGAAGAAGGACGGCACTCTCGAGCACGTACTCGACGACTGGATCACCGTCAGGAAGACCTCGATCGAAGTGAAGCCGCAGTAGTTACGGAGGCTGGACGCTTCCCTGCGAGGGCAAGCGCTGCGGCACTAGGCTCTCGTCGTCAGGCGTGGCCGCAACACGAGCACGATCGAGCATGACCTCCTCGCGATCCTGTGCGGGCGGCATAAGCCGCGGCTCGCCGGCGGCGGCAGCCGGTTCCCTGGCTACTTGCGCATCCCGCGAGTCTCGTCGCCCGCGAGGCGAGGGCCGACCTACTGCTGCACGTCGTGGAGGGGCGCAGAGGGCTCTGTGTGCGCGAGCGCGGCTACCTCATCAAGCAAGGCCGCTGCATCTCGTTCGCGGACATCCCGCCCGGGCCCGCCGTGGAGATCTCGAGTCTCCCCTCGGCTGGCGACGGGGCGCCGGGAACGTGTCCGAGCGGAGGCTGCGCGTCGTCATACTCGTCGCCGCCGACTTGTACTCGTTCCACAGTACGGCGACGTTTCAGCGCAGGATCGGCAGGGGCGAAGCGGTTCGTTTGATCGAGCTAGCGGAGTTTCTGAAGGTCGGCGCGGGTGAAGTCCACTCGGGGTTTGGCGCTTGCTCGTAGCGATCCGGAAGGTCGAGGAGGCGATCTTCGACGTCGGCGAGAGATGGGTCCGTTGATGACTATCGTAGATACGACCGAGCTAGATGCTCGATCTGGATGAGCCAACTCGCGTGACGGGATAGGGACCAAGACGATGGAGGGCCAAGCGGCGCGCCAGGACGCTTGCAGGTCAGCTTCACCGCTGGGAGGACCATTATCAACGATCGAGAAGACGCGCCGAGCGGAGCGGTACGGCTCTGGGCATGACCTGCTCGACGATACGATCGAAAGGCTGATGCCGGTGGTTATCTCGCAGCGACCGAAGACCTTGGCGCGATGGACGTCCGAAGACGAAGTAGGCAGGCGAAGACGCGCTCGTCTTCGTGCTCGACGCAAAGCTGCATCAAGCGGGGCACGATTTTTCAGGCTTCTTCAGGATTCGGGATTGGTCGAGGATCGCGCACGCGCCCCCCGACGAGCCGGCGGATGAGAATTCGGTGCAGGTACACATCCCCCTGCCGTTCGTGATCGCCGCACAAAACAGTTCCCCTTCCACTTCGTGAGCCGGATTGCGCCGACCCATTGGCGGCGGCTCAACTGCGTCTTCGAAGCGGACGGCTTCGCTTTCGAGAAGCGCAGCCGCAAGGGAACAAGTCACTGGGTGGGTGAGAAGCAGGGCGTCTCCGGCCGGTGATCATCCCCGAGTACGATTCCGTCGGGAGGGGACATCATCTCAACAACTCGTACCGCCGGGATGACGCGCGAGCGTTTCTTGAAGCTTCTGGCGGGCTGTTGAAACCGTAGTTGGTCAAACTGGTTGGTCAGAAGACGGGTAGGGCGGAAAAAACTCAGTGCCCCCGGCGCGACTCGAACGCGCGACCCCAGGATTAGGAATCCTGTGCTCTATCCACCTGAGCTACGGGGGCGTAAGCAGGATTTCAATATCTTAGGCCTTGAGCGAAGTCACCTGAGCCGAGTTCCGCTACCAGATTGCTACCAACGAACCGGCTATCGCTTCTCACCGCCGACGGCTGCCGTCTTGCCGAGTATCCCGCCGGCTAGCTTGGGGGGACCCTGAAGCGGGAAGACTCTCGCGTAGGCGAAGACCAGCGGCGGTAGCAGCTTCCGAAAAACACCGAGCCATGAAAATCCGGAATCTCCTGATCGGCATGGCGATCGCCGGAGCCATGCTGCTTTCGCTCGAGACGGGGCTGCGTCTGGTTTGGCGATACGCTGGTACCGAAGCTTCGAGCGTCACATCATTGGAGAACCACAACGATCCCTCCGCGACGCGCATCGTCCTTCCGAGCAGAGTCGTCGAGGAATTGGGAACGTCGCAACGATTCGGCGTACAGAGCAACATCCTCACGTTTCCCGATCCGCATCTTATCTTTCGCGTCCGTCCCAACCCCACGAATGCTCCCGTCTATTGCTACGAAGGCATCGACGGTCAGGGCTTTCGTACCGGCGGTTTGGAGCATCTTGGCGAACGTGCGCGAAACGGAGGTATCCGCATTTTGCTGCTCGGGGACTCCTGTGCGTTCGGCTGGAACATTTGCCGCTTCGATCAGACGATCGGATCCCAGCTACAGAGCTTTCTCGCTAAAGATGGGCGGAGTGTAGAGGTCATCAACCTGGCCCAACCGGGCTACAGCACCGCGCAAGGGCTCCTCCTCTTCCGCCACTGGTTTCCTGTGCTCCGGCCGGACTTCGTCGTCACCTACTTCGGCTGGAATGATTTGTTTCCTACTCGCGGGCTCACAGACAGCCAGGTCCTGCGGCTGCTGCCGATCGCGGCTTCCCCGTGGGCGCAGGCGCTGATGCGCACGGCGCTCTTCAAGACGTTTGCGTGGGCGGCCTCGCGCCTGCTTCCCAACCCTCGCGAGTCATCGAACGCCGCGCCGACCACCGCACGGTTCCGAGTCCCGCTCGAAGAATCGGTCGCAAACGTTCGTGCGATGATCGAGGAATCGAAGGCGGGGGGAGCGAGCGTCCTCATTGTCGTGGCCGCGTATGGGCCACAATTTAGCCATCACGAGCTCCGGATCGACGCCTACAATCAAGCGATCCGCGAAGCGGTTGGCACGGACGCCGCGTTGGTTCCTCTGCCTGCCATGCACGTCGAGAGTCCCGACGCGGCCGGTTACTTCGTGAGGGATGGATATCATCCGAACGCTCGAGGAACCCGTTATATCGCCGAGACGATCGCCGCAGTAATCCGAGGCGAGCACATGTGGAAGGACCGCGAGCTCGAGGATCTGCAGCCGGCCAGCGCCGTGCGGAAGACGTTGCAGGGGAAACCGTCCGGGTGACTTCGCAGGGTGACCCTCGAAGACCAGCCCAGCTTGCTGACGAAGTGCTGAGAAGCGGATCCCGGATCCCCCACCGCGGCGCGAGGTTAGGAAGCGCGTAGCGGTATTGGGCGGAGCTCGTTCAGCGCCCGCCGAATCAGCGAATCAAGACCCTGGGGAGACGGTTGAACGATCCGCGGTGGCCTGATCGCGGCGAGAGCGAAAGAGTAGAAGGAACCGTCGGCGCCAATGGCGCGGGTGTTTCGCCGACTCGGCGACCTTCCAGTCGCCTGTTGATAGATTTCGGCCGCGCGTTGGACGAAGTGCACGGCCGCTTCGTCTCTCGCCTTCGCGCGAGCACGGAAGAGGTCGATTTCGCACCAATCTTCGGGCGGCGGGCCGGGAAGCAGCGCGCGTGCACCATCGTCAGGCCGTAGCGACCCCTGCAATACGAGCGCTAGGCGGACAACGACGGCCTCTATTCGATGTAGTGCTCCAAGCTGCGCTTCTCGCAGGTGCGCGTCCAAGTAGGAACGACAATGAAGATCCAGCGCCCCGATCGAGGACGAGAGCCTTTCGAGCTGCTTGCCCACTTCTCGAGAGGACGGTTTGTCTTCGACGAGAAGCGCTTGTGCTAGCCCGTGTCTCGCCGCGAGCGTCAACAGGGCGATGATCTCGGTCTCCTGGGCGTCCGGCTCGATCGGGCGCAGCGCATCGAGGATCGCTCGCTGCTGCTCGTCCGTATAGGTGAATCCTTCCACGTCGCTGTGACCGAACTCCAGTTTTAGCAGCGCGGACGAGGTCGCAGCCACCGGACGGGGGAGGGGAGGCGCGCTCTCTCCGACAGCGCATCGGTTGCGGCAACCGCGCTATCGTCGGGAAAATCCGCAACTTTGGGGGCCCGCCGCCTTCGCGCCGATGCACACGGAAGGCAGAGCCCTGAGCCGCCCCGTGCTCGAGGCTACTTTTGATGGAGGAGGTTCCACGCGGTTTGGAAGTTGTTGCGGAGCGCGACCTCTTCAGGGTTTCGCAGCCGCACGACGTAGCGCTCGAGATGGCCGAGGAGCCTCCAAACCAGGCTATGCCGGCACACGAAAACTCGCCCGCCGCCGGCATCCGTTTCGAACCGAAAGGCCTTTTCCAGGTCATCCTGAAGCCGAATCCGCTGCAACGTAATGCCGTGATGAAAGAGACCGCTTCTGCCGTCCTTCCAAAGGATCTCGAGAATGGAATCCCGATGATCGTCGTTCTTGAGCTCCGGGAAGACTTCAAGGACGCCCGCGCGGAAGAACTCGGAAGACTTCCCGCGAGGCGCATCTCGTCCGCGGAGAAAGATCGTGAACGCTTCGAAATACGCCGAGAGAGAGAAAGGACGGCGAAGCCGGCGTGCCTGCGATCGTCGACGTTCACGGAGTTGAGATATTCGGCCCACCTCAAGAGCCAGCCGCGAATGCGATCTTCGTAGACGTCGATTCGATTCTCGATCGTATCCCTGTCGCCCTCTAGCTTCTCGGCTGTGAAATTCGGGCTGATCGCCTGCGCTTCTTTGCTCTCGCGCTGCTCTTTCCGAGCGGCGGCGCTTGATCCCGCGCTCTTGTTCCGAATCCATCCCTGCAACCAAGCATTGCCGGTGGCCCGGTAGATCTTGTCCCGCTCCTCTTTGGTGAGGTCGCGCTCGAGAATCCCTGGTGGCTTGACGATTGCGATCGCTGCGACCCTCCGCACCGTCGACTCGTCCCAGGTAAAGAAATCAGGTCTTACTTGCGACGCTTCTGCGGGTGTCAGCGCGTGGATCTCGACCTCGGTCCCATCGTCTAACGCGATGGTTTGCAATGTCTCTTCGGCGGGCACGACGCCTCGATGGGTTGGAAGTCGGGCCTCTTCTCGTAAAACTCGAACGAGAAGGGAAGGCAGGGCTATGGGTCCCAGCTCTCGCGCTTCGCGCAGGTGGCACAGACGCAAGCCACGCCGCGTGCCTCTGCCGGCACCCGGTCTAGGGCTTGCGAGGAGATCTCCGCGTCGAAACACCAGCAATGCGCAGCTTCGGGGTCGGCTGCCATCGCGCAAGCATTCTTTCGGCGGCAGAGCGGGCAGAGCGCAGGGTCGAAGGAGGATTGCGGGGTCGTCATGAAGGTCGGTTCCGCGACGTCTCCCCTATGCTATACGATTTTCCGATGTCGGCACCTAGACCGCTCGTGCTCTTCGACGTAGACGGTACGTTGATGCTCAGCGGCGGCGCCGGCATGCGCGCGATGAAGTCGGCTGCCGCGGGACTCTTCGGCATCGACTTTCGCTGGGACGGCATCGTCGTGTCTGGACACCTGGACCCGCTGATTTTCGCGGAGGCCGCGGCATTGAACGGCCTCGATGACGATCCACGCCATCACGAGAGTTTCCGTAGCCGCTATCTCGAGGAGCTGCGTGCCGAGCTCGAGCGAGGCCGAGCACAGGTGCGCGCCATGCCGGGCATTCACGATGGCATCTCACGTCTGCGCGCCGGCGACACGGCCACGCTCGGCTTGCTCACGGGAAACTACAGTGAAGCCATCCCGGTGAAGTTCGCTGCGATCGATCTCGAGCCCTCGTGGTTCGAGATCACGGCGTTCGGCGAGGAAGCCCCGACCCGCCGCGATCTCGCCGCGCTGGCGATCGCAAAGTACGCGCGACACCTCGGTGCTCCCGTCGAGCCGAAGCGCGTCGTGGTGGTCGGCGACACTCCTCGCGACATCGATTGCGCGCATGCTCATGGCTGCTTCGCCTTCGCGGTGGCCACCGGCGGCTACCGCGAACGCGAGCTTGCCGCGGCCGGCGCGGACCTCGTCGTCCGCGACCTCGCCGATCCGTCTCCCTTGCTCGACGCGGTCGCGCGGCTGGTCGCCGCCCCGTGAAGGTTTCGTTCCGATCGCACCCTTTGTATAGTCGCGGTCCACGATGAGTTCCTTCGCCCAGTGGATGGCGCGGCGCCCGATCATTCCGCTCGCGGCGAACGTCTTGATGACGTTGGTGCTCGGCTGGTTCGCGCTGCAGATCCGCGTCGAAAGCTCGCTCTCCAGCGTGCTCCCCGAGGGCGATCCCTCGATCGCGTACTACGCGAAAGTCCGCGAGACGTTCGGCAGCGACGACGTTGCCGTGGTCGGGGTGCGCGCCGACGACATCTTCGCAGACTCGACGCTGGCCAAGATCAAACGGATTACCGAGAGGATCGGCAAGCTGAAGGGTGTGCAAAGCGTCGCGAGCATTACCAATGCGCCTGACCCGGCGGAAGACGTCGTGAATCTTCCGCGCCTATTGCCGAACGTTCCGCCGAGCAAGGCGGAGCTCGCGACGGTGAAGCAGAAGCTCAAGACGATCCCGCTCTACGGCAAGAACCTGGCCTCGGACGACTTCAAGGGCGCGCCCATCAACGTTTTCTTCAAGAACCTGACGGACGTCGAGTATTACGACCTCAACGTCGACCGCAACATTCGCGAAATCCTCGACGGCGAGACCGGCCCCGAGACATTCTACTTCACCGGAGCGGCGCATCTCACGCAGGCGGCCCTGGAGCTGATGCGCCGCGATCTTCAGATCTTCACGCCGATCGCGCTGGTGCTGGTGCTGATCGCGTTCGGCGTGTCGTTCCGGAGCGTGCGCGGCGTGATCCTACCGGCGATCTCGGTGTTGATGGCGATCTCTTGGACGCTCGGCGTGATGGTGCTCGCCGGCAAGTCGATCACGCTCGGCACCTTCGTGCTGCCGCCGCTCTTGCTGGTGGTCGGTAGCTCCTACGCCATCCACGTGATGGCACGGTACTACGAGCAGATCGATCTCGGCACGGCTCGCGAGCTGGTGATGATCCGCGCCTTCGAGCGTGTCTGGACGCCGCTGGTGATCTCGGCGTTCACTACCTTGGTCGGCTTCGGTGCGCTGATGGTGAACCGAATCACCGCGATCTGGGATCTCGGCCTCTTCGCCGTGATCGGCATCATCTTTCTCACCATCACGTCTCTGACGTTCATTCCACCCGCCCTGCAGCTCTTGCCGGTGGAGCGACGCTCGCGGCGCTCGGGGAAGATATCGCCGATGCTGTCCGATGCGCTCACCCGCCTCGGCAAGCGCGACTACGTGTTTCGCAAGCCGATCCTGTGGATGTCTGGGGTGATCGCCGTGATCGCGCTCATCGGCGGCTTCTTCATCTACGTGGATTCGAACTTCCTCTACTATTTCAAGCCGACCTCGACGGTGCGCTCCGACAACGAGATGATCAACCAGACCATCGTCGGCAGCAATCCCTTCTACCTGGTGATCGAGAGCAACGAGGAAGGCACGATGAAGCGCTGGGAGGTCCTGAAGGAGGTGAAGGACCTCGAGAACTTCTTGCTGAGCTTGCCGGGTATCACTTCGACCATTTCGTTCGTGGATTACCTCGAGATCTTCGAGGCTGGCCTGAACAAGGGGCAGGCGGGGGACGTTTCCGTCGACGAGCAGGGCAATCCGGTCGCCTCGGAGGCGAAGCCCAAATCGTTCTGGGAGGAGCCGCGCAACCTCGCATCCGTGCTGCAGCTCGTGTCCACCAACCCCAAGGCCTTCAAGGGGGTGGTGACGCCCGACTACAAATCGGGGACCGTGCTGGTGCGCACCAAGCTCGCGGGGTCGCGCGAGATCGAGGAGACGCTCGATCGCATCCGCGCTTACGTGCGGCAGCAGTTTCCTCCGAAGCTGAAGGTGACCCCGACCGGCAACCTCGTGCTGTTGACGGGCACGGCTTCCGATATCGTCGCCGGGCAAATCCAGAGCCTCTCGCTCGCGCTCGGCGTGATCTTCGTGGTCATGTCGCTGATGTTCCTGTCGATGAAGGTCGGCCTGCTGGCGATCCTGCCGAACGTGCTGCCGATTCTCATCTTCTTCGGAGTGATGGGCTGGTCGGGCATCTTCCTGAACCTCGGTACCAGCCTCATCGCCGCGATCGCGCTCGGCATCGCCGTGGACTCGACGATTCACTACATGTCGAGGCTGAACTCGGAGCTGAAAGGGGCGGTCGACCAGGTCTCGGCCGTCGTTGGGACGCTGCGCATCGTCGGCGCGCCGATCATCTACGCCACCGTGGCGCTGTTCCTTGGTTTCCTCACGTTCGCGTTTTCGAGCTTCGTGCCGATCCAGCAATTCGGCGTGCTGACCGGTGTGACGATGGCGACCGCGTTGGTCACCAACCTCGTGCTGCTGCCGGCGGTGCTCGCGACGACGAAGATCATCACGGTCTGGGACCTGCTCGCCGTGAAGCTCGGTCGCGATCCCGCGCGCACGATCCCTCTGTTCTCCGGGCTGCGGCCTGCCCAGGCGCGCATCGTCGTGCTGATGGGCGAGATCAAGCGGTTCGCGCCCGGCGAGCCCATCGTGCGCCGCGGCGAGATGGGCGACGAGATGTACGTGATCATTCAGGGTGCCGTCGACGTGTTCGTCGGTGACGGACCCGACCGTCGCGCGATTGCGAGCCACAAGCGGGGTGACGTGTTCGGCGAGATGGGCTTGGTGCGTCGCAACGAGCGCAGCGCGGACGTCGTCGCCAGCGAACCCGTGGAGGTGCTGGCCGTGAACGAACGGTTCCTGCAGCGTATCCAGCTACGCTATCCACGCATCGCCTCCAAAGTATTTCTCAACTTGACGCGCATCGTCAGCGACCGGCTGCAGCGCATGACGGATCAGTACATGGCCGCGCAGAGCGTGGCATCCTGATGATCTTCGAGATCGACACGACGAAGAAGCGCGAAACCATCGACATCACCGAGCGCGTGCGCGAGATCGTTCGCCGTAGCGGGCTCGAGCACGGGCTCTGTCACGTCATGGTGATGCACGCCACGGCGGCGATCGTCGTCAACGAGAACGACGATCCCAACATCGGCGTCGACCTTCTCACCGCGCTCGGCCGCATGGTGGGCGAGCACGAGGGCTGGCTGCATGACCGCATCGACAACAATGCCCAGGCCCATATCCTCGCTTCGCTGCTCGGCCCGTCCGAGGTGGTCCCGATCGAGAAGGGTGACCTCCGCCTCGGCCGATGGCAGGGGCTGATGCTCGTCGAGCTCGACGGCCCGCGTCGCGGGCGACGCGTGGCGGTGACGCTGACGCCCGCCGCAGCAGACTAGGCCTCGGTCGCGAGGCCCACGAGCGAAGTCGGGGGACGCCTAGCGGCGAGAGCCGCCGGCAACCAGCTTGCGCTGCGGGAGGCCTGCGTGTCGCCGCTGCAGCCAATTAAGGATGTCCGCCCGCGGCAGGAACGGTCCGCGACAGCGGATCGCCTCCCGGTACACGATATCCGCCTCGATGAGCTCTTCGAGATAGCGCTGCAGCGGATAGGTGCCGCCGTCGGATTCCATGTGCCGCAAGACCGACTTCAGGCGAGTGAGCCAGGCGCCGTCGAGATTGACCTCGACCCGCAGGGGGCGCCCCACGGTCGTCACCCGTGCCTGAATCTCCTTCGGCATCGAGGGCAACTCATATCTCAAGCACGGGGGGCGCCACAAGAAGCGTTTCCGTCGGCGCGGAATTCTCGCGCCGCTTCTGGTATACGCCGTGAGAGCATGCTGACTCGAGATGACTTCGAGGCGATCGAGGACGGCTCGCTTGCGCCGTATGCTATGCGCAACCGCCGGAGCCGGGGGCGCGTGCACGCCGAGCCCGAGCATCCGTTCCGGTTGCCCTTCCAACGCGATCGCGACCGGGTCATTCATTGCTCCGCGTTTCGCCGCTTGGAATACAAGACACAGGTATTCGTCAATCACGAAGGCGACTACTACCGCACGCGCCTCACGCACACGATGGAGGCGGCGCAGATCACGCGCACGATCGCACGCGCGCTACGGCTGAACGAAGACCTGGCGGAGGCGATCGCGCTCGCTCACGACCTCGGTCACACCCCGTTCGGTCACGCCGGCGAGAAAATCTTGGACCGCTTGATGGCGCAGCACGGCGGCTTCGAGCACAACGCGCAGAGCATGCGCATCGTCGACGTTCTCGAGGAGCGCTATCCCGAATTTCCCGGTCTGAACCTGTCCTGGGAGGTGCGGGAGGGGATCGTCAAGCACTCGACTCGCTATGACCGGCCGCAGGTCGCGGAGTTCGACGCCGACAAGGCTCCGACGCTCGAGGCGCAGATCGTCGACTACGCCGACGAGATCGCCTACAACGCCCACGACATCGACGACGGGCTGAAGTCACAGATGATCAGCGTCTCCGATCTCGAAGGGGCGGCGATCTTTCGCGAGCACTACGGACATGTTCGCGACGCCGCTCCGCGGGCTGACGCCCGCATCGTTCGGTACCAGACGACTCGCCGGATCATCGACGCGTTCGTCGCCAACCTGATCGAAAGCACCGAGCGCCGCCTGCGCGCCGAACGCGTGGAGCGGATCGAGGACGTGTGGGCGATCAAGCCCAAGCTCGTGGAGTTCAGCCCAGACATGGCGGAGAAGGTCGCCGAGCTGAAGAGGCTGCTGTTCGAGCGGCTCTATAACCACTACCGGGTGAAGCGCATGGCAGTGAAGGCCGATCGCATCATGACCGATCTATTCCAGACCTATCTGAGCGAGCCGCGGCAGATGCCGCCGCACGTGTACCGAAAAATCGTCGAGGGCGAAGCCATCCCGCGCGTGGTCGCGGACTACATCGCCGGCATGACCGACCGCTTCGCGCTCGACGAGTACAAGAAGCTGTTCGATCCCTACGAGAAGGTATGATCGGCGAGCAACTTCGATCCGCCCCGAGCCATGCATCGACCGTTGCACGTTTTGATCCTTCGCCGTGACGATCACAAGCACGATTCGCTCGGCGCCGTGTTCCTTGGTGCGGTGTCCGAGGCGGGCGAGATCCGCAAGTACGTTGAACGGTATCTCGGCCCCGCATTCCTAGTCCGCAGCGTCGATCAAGAAGGACCTGCGCTGCGCGTGGGGGTGGAGTGCTCGCGCTTCCCGGCCGAGAGTCAAAACCTCGCACGAATCGCGCGGTCCCTCGTCGCCCGCGGTCAAAACCGCGCGGCCGCCGCCAGCTTTCGCGAGGCACTGAAGCTCGATCCGATGAACACCGAGGCGCTGAAAGGTCAGGCGGCGCTCGATGCGCTCGCCGGCGATCTCACCGAGGCGGAGGATCACTGGGTTCGGGCCGGAGAGATTCGCGGCTACGACGGCGAGATCCTTCGCGGCCTCGCCAGGGTCGCGTTGGCTGGTGACCGCCACGGGAGCGCCATGCAGTACCTGCAGGATGCGCTCGTCGTGAATCCCAACGACGACGAAGCGCGAGGCATGCTCGACGACCTCCGCCGACAGAGCGAGCTTCGCTTTGCGGACCACGGCGGCGGCGACGAAAGCGAGACGTAGAAAAGGGCAGTAAGGCGTGCGGCGAAACCGGCGTGAGCCTAGGGCTACAGTTTAGTTTACATAATATATCTTATCGGACGTAGGGGTCGCTCACGGAAGCCGGGGCCGAAAGCCTGAGGTAGAGCCTATTTTGCGCCGCTCTTTGCGCGCGCGACGATCTGCGCTTCGACGTACTCGCGAGCGTCGGGACTGAGCTCGTCGATTGCCTGCATGCCCTTGCTGAGGTCCTCGACGAACTGCTCCGCGTTGCTCAAGCGCGCGAACCAGGCGGCGCCACGAAGCGGTCCCTCGGCCTCGGCGGCGGCGCCGAGGTCCTTCGCCGAGCCGGCCTTGTCACCGGCCTTCGCCTTGAGGAGCCCCAGATTGTAGTTCGCGATCTGGCGCGTCACGGGGTCCCTGGCCCTGGTGAGTGCTTGCGCGTATGCCTCGCGGGCTTCGGCGTCTTTGCCGAGCTCGGCATAGCAATTCCCCTGATAGATGAGCGCGAGTTCGCCGTAGGGAGAGCTCGGCCATTCGGCACTGACCCGGGCGAAGCGCTCGGCGGCCGTGTCGAGCCTTTGCGCCGACAGCTCGAGCCGCGCGGCGCCGAAGGCAGCCTCCGCTTGGCGATATTGCCAGGCACGGTACCAGCGCACGCCGAGTGCCAGCGCGCTGACGCCGACCATCACGAAGATGGCGATCGTGAGCTTGCGCTCGTGCTCGCGCGCGTAGTCGAGGAAGCGCCGACTCAGCGACAGGAACTCATCCGGTTCCTTGAGCTCCTTGCGCCGGATGCCCTTGGCCATGGATTGCGGGAACGTGATTTCGGCGGGCCGTGGCCCGCGTCACATCTTGTACTTGAAGTCGTCGGGCGCCATCTTCTCGAGGATCTCGGCCCACTTGTCGCGCGAGACGTTGGAGAGGTTCTGGTCCTTGCTCCTCGTCCATCTGCTGCAGCACGCTCGAGCTCTCGAGCACCTTCTTGGCGACGTAGATCGGGCTCTTGGTGCGCAGCGCGAGCGAGATCGCGTCGCTCGGGCGCGAGTCGATCGTCACCGCGCGGCCGCCGATGTCGCAGATGGATGAGCGCGAAGTACGTGTTGTCGCGCAGATCGGTCACCTCGATGCGCTTCGACGGTCGCGCCGAGCTCGCCGATGATGCTGCGCAGCAGATCGTGCGTCATCGGCCGCGCCATCTTGATGCCCTCGAGCTCGGTCGCCATGGCGGTCGCTTCGAGGAGGCCGATCCAGATGGGCAGGTTCAGCTTGTTGTCGGAGTCCTTGAGGATGACGATCGGCGTCTTGGTGACGGGATCGAGCGTGAGTCCGCCGACGGTCATCAGAATGAAGTTCTCGCGGCTCATGCGACGCGATCCTCCTCGACTCGGTCATTGCTACGGAAAGGTCGGCCGGTTTGCAATCTCCGCTGGCGCCGCGCTCAGTGCACGCACCAGGCGATCGACGACGCGATAGAGCTGGTTCAGGTTGCGGCACTCCTCGACGACGTCGCAGAACGGCAGGTAGCGATCCATCTCGCTGTCGCCGAAGCCCCACGTCATGCGGTTCTCCGGGTTGAGCCAGATGAGCTGCTTGGCGCGCTGGCTGGATCGTCGCTGCAGCACCCACTCGTGCGGCAGGTTGTAGTTGTTGCGCGCGTCGCCGAGGACGATCACCGTCGTCGTGTTGTTCACCGCGCGCGAGGTGGTCGCGGTGGAACATGCGGAAGGCGCGGCCGAAGTCGGAGTGCGCGAAGACGTTGATGACGTTGCCGCGTGAGCGCCTGCTCGATCGCCTCGTGGATCTCGTTCTCCTCGAAGAGCGCGTGATCTCGCCGATCTCGCTGACGAAGATGAAGCTGCGCACCCGCGAGTAGAGGTCCTGCAGCGAGTAGACGAACTGCAGCATGAAGCGCGAGACGTTGCGCACCGAGTCGGAGACGTCGCAGAGCACGACCACCTGCGGCTTGTCCTTGCGCTTGCCGGTCGAACTGGATCTGGAACGGCACGCCGCCGTACTGCAGGTTCTTGCGCAGCGTGTCCTTGACGTCGAACTTGCCCGCGCTTGGCCGCGCTTGCGCCGGATCGACGACGACGTTCTTCAGGCGCTGCGCGAGCTTGGTGACCGCCTCCTTCATGCGGCGGATCTCGTCCTCGGAGAGGTAGTAGAAGCTCTTCTCGGCGAGCGCTCTGCATGCCGGTGGCTCTCGCGCTGCGCCGGTCGCGCTTCTCGAGCTCGCGGCGCACGGCGCGCTGGATCATCTCGCGCGAGATCCTGCAGCCGCGATCGACGAAGCTGCTGCAGCTGCTCGTGCAGCTCCGCGGATCGAGCTCCGCCTCGCCCGAGCTGCTCGCTGAGCTGCTTCGAGCTCGTCGCGAGCACGTCGCCGAGGCCGAGCGTCTGCGCCATGCCGTGGCTGTAACTGCCCTTCCTGGAACGAGCGCTCGATGCTCCCGCACGCTGGCCTGCTCGCGCCGCCTCGCGCAGCATGCGCTCGAGCGCGCCGGTGTCGTTGCTGCAGCAGCGCCTGGGCGAGCTCGGAGAGCTCGATGCCGCTGCTCTGCGAGCAGCTCCGCGAGCTCCTCGAGCAGCTGCTGGAACTCCGCCGGGTCGAGCTGCCGAGCGCCTCCATGCGAACGGCCCGCGGCTGCCTTGACGATCTCGCCGAACGCCCGCGAAGTAGAGGTCGAAGAGCTCGTCGAAGGTCGGCACGTCGACGGCGCGCTTCACCATCGTGGCGCGCAGCACGTCCTTCAACGCCGTCGCGGTCGCCGAGGCCGAGCACGCGCAGCGCGCGCGAAGCGCGTCGATGTTCTCCGCGATCGAGACCCGCACGCCGTTCTGGCGCAGCAGGCCGACGAACTCGATGATCTTGTCGTCCACGCATGACGCGTGCCGCGCGCTGCGATCTCGCTAGTGCAGCGGCGTCCTTCGTCGGCGCTGCGACGGCTGCGTCGGCGGCGCCGGCTTGGCTCGCTGCTGCTTGGCGACGTAGTCCTTGCAGCTCGTCCTGCGCCTTGCGGATGTCGCCCTCGTACTTGAGGATCGTGCTGAGCGTGTCGTCGACCAGCGCGCTCGTCGAGCGTGTCGACGTTCAGCAGCGTCAGCGCCTCGCGCCCAGTCGAGCGTCTCGCTGATGCTCGGGCGTCTTCTTGAGGTCGAGCTTGCGGATCGCGCTGCACGGCGCCGACGACCTCGTCGGCCAGCGTCTCGGCGATGCCGGGCACCTTCAGCCGGACGATCGCGCAGCTCCTGCTCGCGTCGGCGGGAAGTCGATGTAGAGGTGCAGGCAGCGGCGCTTGAGCGCGTCCGACATCTCGCGGGCGTTGTTGCTGGTGAGCACGACGCAGCGGGATGTGCTTGGCGCGCGATCGTGCCGAGCTCGGGCACGCTGACCTGGAAGTCGCACAGCACCTCGAGCAGGAACGCCTCGAACTCGGTGTCGGCCTTGTCGATCTCGTCGATCAGCAGCACCGACGGCTCGGCCGACGTGATCGCCCGCAGCAGCGGGCGCGGCAGGATGAAGCGCTCGGAGAAGAAGACGTCGTCCTCGCGCGGCGATGCGGTCGACGGCCTCCTTCAGCGTCGCGGCGCCTCGCCGATGACCTCGCCGATCTTGTCCTTGAGGATCTGCGTGTAGAGCAGCTGCTTGGCGTACTCCCACTCGTAGAGCGCCTTGGCCTCGTCGAGGCCCTCGTAGCACTGCAGGCGGATGAGCTCGTGGCCGAGCGCGCCGGCGAGCACCTTGGCGAGCTCGGTCTTGCCGACGCCGGCCGGACCCTCGACCAGGATCGGCTTCTCGAGGTGGCTGGCCAGGTAGACGACGGTCGCGATGCGCGCGGTTGCAGATGTAGTGCTTGCTCGGCGAAGCGCTCGATGACGTCGTCGATGGTCTGGAACATGCGGGCCTGCTTGGATGCGGCAGGCTCCGTGTCAACGACCCGCCGAGACGAGAGTGCTACCACACGCCTGGAGTGAAGACAATTTGCGAGTTCTGGGAAGGTCGACGTGTGGAACGCTCGCTGCCGCCTTGCGCGCCGGCGCGAGGAGCGTCTAAGGAAAACTCGTCGTGTGTACGCTTGCGATCTACGTTCGCGCCTTTGCGGAATATCCCCTCGTCGTGGCGGCCAACCGCGACGAGGTCTTCGCCAGGCCCACCTCCCCGCCCGCGATCCTCGATCCGACCGCGGGGATCTTCGGCGGCCGGGACGATCGCGCGGGGGGGACTTGGCTAGGTGTGAATCGGCGCGGCCTCGTAGCGGCACTGCTCAATCGACGGACGGGTGAGCCGGCCGACGCCGCGCGACGATCTCGCGGCCAGCTCTGTCTCGGCATGCTGCGCGCCGATTCGGCGATCGCCGCGCGAGCGGCGCTGGCTCAGGAGAGCGCCGAGGCCTACAACCCGTTCAACTTGCTGGTCGCGGATTCGCGCGAGGCTTGGATTGCCACCAACCATGGCGCGCGAATCGGAATCACGGAGGTCGGAGCGGGGCTTCATCTGATCACGAATCTCGATCTCAATGATCCGACCTGCCCGCGCATCGCGGCCTCCTACCAACTGTTCGCCCAGTTGCTGGCGGGGGATGCGCCTCCGCCGGCCAGCGCGGAGTTCCGCGGTCGCCTGCGCCAAATTCTGGCAGCTCACGATACCGAGCTCGATCCCAGAAGCGACGGTTTCGGCAACAGCCTCTGTCTTCACTCCGCGGAGTACGGAACTCGTTCATCGTCGCTGATTTTTCTGGATCTTTCCCGGCGCTGGACGTACCTTCACGCTAACGACGCGCCGTGCCGGCAGGAGCATCATCCGTATCCCGTGATGGAATCGATCTCTCCACCATGAGGGAGATCGCCTCGCGCAAGAGGGCGTTGGTTGCCGTGCTCCTGGCGGCGACCCTTTCCGCGACACCGGCGCCGGGCGAGGATTCCGCGCCAAGCCCGCCGCCCGGTGACGTCGAGCACCTGCGTACCTACGCGGCCGGTCTGCTGCAACAGATCGAGCAGCTCCGCGCCGAGATCACTCGGCTTACTCGTGAGCGCGACGAGCAGGCGAAAGAGCTCGCCCAAGTCCGCGGCACGCTGCAAGCACTCAGGGCGGAGGAGCAGCGAAGGCGCGCGAAACAGGAAGAGTCTGGTCACGGGGGCCCAAAGCAGGTCGCTGGCGACGCGGGCGTGACACAGCCCGCCGCCCGAACGAGCGATCGCGACGGGCCCGACGGACAAACCCTCGACGAGGAAAAGCGCGGACGTCAGGCGATCAACACGAGCGTGCCTGTGTCGCAGAAGGGAATTCCCGAAACCTATCAACGTATCCAAACGCTCGAGGCAGAGCTTCGCGAACTGCGCCAACGCGAAGAAACGAACCTGGCGAGCGCGAAGGATCGTGAGCGGGCCCTCGACGAGGAGAAACGGGCTGCCCAGAGCAAGCTCGAAGCGCTGCAGAGTGTGTTGATAGACGCGCGCTCGGCGACCACGCAGTTGCGAGCCGAGCTAGACGAGACGCGGCAGCGAAACGGCGAGCTTTCCCGTGAGGTTCCCGAGCTTCACGGCTCCACGAAGGGAGTCGAGCAGCCGACCCCTGGCGTCGAGGCTCAGGAGGACCGTGTTCAAGAGCAGGCAGGCGGGAAGGCGCCAGACAAGAAACCGACTCGCGCGACGCGCTCCCCCCAGGGGAAGACGACGCTCGCCGCGCGCGGTGTGCAGGTCGAAAAGCTCGGCGAGGGTAGCCCGAACCAGCCGACGAGCAGCGAGTCGTCGGCACCGGGCGCCTCGATTGCCGCCGTCGAGGATCCAGCCGCGGCGACCGACCTCCGCGAACAGCTCTCGATGGAACGCGAGCATCGCGAGACGCTCGAAGAAGAGGTAAAGCGGCTCACGGCGAGCGGCAGCTCCGACGAGAAGTTCACGGAGGTGTGGAATGCCCTTCAGTCCGCACGTTCCGAGATCTTGGTGCTCAGCAATCAGCTCGCCGACGAGCGCAAGAGCCGCGAGGATCTCGAGAGCGCGTTGGCACGAACCCAGCAAGACCCCGCCGGTCAACCGAACACGGATCTAGCCCAGCGCCTGGCGCAGGCTCTGAACGATCGGCGGTCGGAAGCCGACCGCTTGGCCACGCAACTGAAAGATGCCAATGAGATCATCGTCCGCCTCAAGGGGCGGCTCGAAGCGAGCGGCTCGCCCGAAGCGGAGAGCAGCACGTTGGCCGAGCTACAGAAGGACAACGAGACGCTGCGCCATGCGCTCAAGGCTGCCGAAGATGCGAATGAAGCATTGCGCGGGAAGGCGGCGATGGCGCAGCGTCTCGCGGAGATGGTCTACGGAAAAGGTCCCTAGCGCACCTCGATCGAAGGCCTTCCTTCACCTGATTGTCGCGCTGGTGATGGGCTCTTGGTGGATGTCCTACGCTCAGGTGGCGACGGCTCCTCGAGCGGCCGATTCGGAACCGAGTGACGCCACGCCTCTCGCCTCGTCACCGGGGGCGGCTTCGCAACCTACGCCCGGTCGCGTTCCGCGAGCGCGGACGCGCAAGCCCGCCGCGCTACCGCTCTCGACTCCTACGCCGCTAGCGGCGCAAGGAGAAGAAACGGAGCAGCGGCTGCAGGAATACGAGATTCGACTTGCCGCCCATCGTCGCGCGTTGCTCGAACGCGAGAACGAGCTCGAGGCCGCCAAGCGGCGCATTTCCGAGCTTGGGAAGCCGGCGCCCGCGGCCACTCCATCGACGGTCGCGGCCGACGATGACGGGCCTAAGGCCCCGTCGCCAGCACCATCGCCGGTCGCGCCGACTCCCTCGCCCTCCCCCGCCGTCGTAGGAGAGATCGACGAGACGCTCGTGTCCTCGCTGCAACACGAGCTCGACGTCGAGCGTGAAAACCGCGCGACTCTCGAACAGGAGATCCAGCGCCTGGTGTCCGAGTCGCGCTCGCCGGCGGAGGTCCAAACACTCACACAATCCGTCGACGGTGCACGTGCGCAGATCCTCTTCCTCAATCAGCGGCTAGCCGAGGAGCAGCGCGCACGGGAATCGCTCGAAGTCACGCTGGAGCGCATGCGCAACGCCGCCGGCATCGCTCCTGGCGCCGATTGGATGGAGCGCTTCGAAGCGACGATGCGAGAGCGGCGCACGCAGTCGGAGCGCTTGCAGGAAGAACTGCACAACGCCAACGAGGCGATTGTACAGCTCAAGGCGAAGCTCG
>CAVQEA010000011.1:145000-323428 GCA_963711395.1 uncultured delta proteobacterium
ACGAGGTGGAACCGAGCGCTGGCCTACCCCGTTACCTCTATCTCACCCGACAGGCCGCACGTCAGGCGATCGTCAACCTCGATGCGGTCGATGCGCCGGCGGGGCCGCAGACCGTCGTGCTCGGTCCGGGGTGGCCGGGTATCCTCCTGCACGAAGCGATCGGGCACGGTCTCGAAGGGGATTTCAATCGCAAGGGCGTCTCGGCCTTCACCGGCCGGCTGAACGAACGAGTCGCCTCCGAGCTCTGTACGATCGTCGACGACGGCACGATTCCCGAACCGACGTGGCTCGCTCAATTTCGACGACGAAGGGACACCCACGTCACGCACCGTGCTGATCGAGAAGGGCATCCTGCGCGGCTACCTGCAGGACCGCATGAATGCTCGCTTGCTCGGCATGCCGCTCACGGGCAACGGACGGCGCGAGAGCTTCGCCCACATTCCGATGCCACGGATGACCAACACGTTCATGCTGGCCGGCGATGAGGCGCCGCAGGACGTGCTGCGGTCGGTCGATCGTGGACTCTACGCCGCGTACTTCGGAGGCGGCCAGGTCGACATCACCAGCGGGAAGTTCGTCTTTTCCGCGGCCGAGGCATACCTCATCGAGAACGGCCGCATCACCCGACCCGTCAAGGGTGCCACGCTGATCGGCTACCGGTCCGGAGGCGCTGAAGCAAGTCACACGCGTCGGCATCCGATTTGCGTCTCGACGAAGGCATCGGCACTTGCGGCAAGGATGGCCAGCTGGTTCCGGTCGGGGTCGGACTACCGACCTTGCGCATCGACGGCATCACCGTCGGCGGCACTCGTACCTGAGCATGGAGCTCGACGAGGCCATCGACATCGCGCTACGGCTAGCCCGCGGTCTCGGGGATGTCGAAGGGGATGTGCTGGCGGTTGAAAGCGACCGGCTCGAAGTGGGTGTCCGACTCGGCAAGACCGAAAAGCTCAAGCGCTCGCGAGAGCGGCGACTCGCCGTTCGACTCTTCCGCGGTCACTCGAGCGCGATCGTGTCGACTTCGGATCTCTCGCCGCGATCGCTCGAGATGCTCGTCGCGGATTGCCGCGAGCTGGCGCGCGCGACCACGGCAGATCCGTTTAGCGGACTGGCCGATCTCGGCGATCAGCCCCCTTGGCCCGCGGAGCTCGATCTCTTCGATCCTTCGGCGTCGGCGATGACGGCGCAAGAGGCGCTCTCACTCGCGGAGGCCGCCGAGCGCGCGGCCCTCGATTGCGACGCGCGCTTGACGAACTCGGAAGGTGCCGAGGTGTCCGTTTCGGCTCGTCGGCTCTCCTATGCGACTTCACGCGGCTTTCAGGGTGCCTACAGGTCCTCTTCTTTTGCGTTGACGGTCGTCCCCGTGGCCACGGCGGACGGCACGATGCAGCGCGACTACTGGTACACCGCGGCTCGGAGCCGCGAGCGTCTGGAAGACCCCCGCAGCGTCGGAGCCAAAGCCGCTGCGCGTGCCTTGCGACGGCTCGGCGCGCGCTCGATGGCGACCTGCGAGGTTCCGGTCGTTTTCGACCCCGAGGTCGCGGCCAGCTTGGTTGGGCATCTCGGCAGTGCAATCTGTGGCTCCGCGGTCTATCGCGGGACGTCCTTCCTCCGCGACCGCCTCGGCGGCTCGGATCGCGCCTCGGGGGATCCGCATCGTCGACGATCCGCTGCGACGCGCCGGCCTGGGGGCCCGACCCTTCGATGCCGAAGGGCTCACGAGTCGGCGCAACGTGGTCGTCGAAGACGGTGTGCTGCAAACGTTTCTCTTCGACACCTACTCGGCTCGCAAGCTCGGCGCCGCATCGACCGCCAGCGCGGTGCGGGGATTCGCCGAGCCGCCCAGCGTGGGTATTTCGAATTTCTACCTCGAAGCCGGCACGGCCTCGCCAGAGCAGGTCATCGACTCCGTGCGTCGCGGCTTTTACGTCACCGAGCTGATCGGTTCGGGGATCAACCCGGTGACCGGGGACTATTCGCGCGGGGCCGCGGGGATGTGGATCGAGGACGGGAAATTGGCGTTCCCGGTCGAGGAGGTGACGATCGCCGGCAACCTCAACGCGATGCTGGCAAGCATCGATGCGATCGGCGCCGACCTCGAGTTCCGTTCCACGGTGTCCGCCCCGACGATAAAAATCGCCAAGATGACGGTGGCGGGGCGTAGCTGAAGCACGCCGCTCCCGCCGGCGCGGGAGCCACGAACCCGCGCTCAAACGACCGGCCTATTGGCCTTGACAGGCCCGCGTCGCAAGCTAGTATGCGTACAATGAACGCAAACTCACGGACGGTCGCGCAGCCGAGCCCTGTAGCCCCTGCCGCCGGCGGCGAATTGTGGGAACATTTTCGCCCCCTGGGCGACGAGGGTTATGATCGCGCGCGATGCGCCGAGCTTGCCGCTCTGGTGGGCGAGATCGGCGAGCTCAAACAGCAGCGTCGTGCCGTGGTGCTCGCGCACAACTATCAGCGTCCGGAGATCTTCGAGGTGGCGGACTTCGTCGGCGACTCGCTCGAGCTGGCGCGCAAGGCGGCAACGGTCGACGCCGAGGTGATCGTCTTCTGCGGCGTCCACTTCATGGCCGAGACGGCGAAGATCCTGAACCCGCAGAAGACGGTGCTCCTGCCCGACCTGCGCGCCGGCTGCTCGCTGGCCGACAGCGTCGACCGCCGAAGACGCTGGCCGAGCGGCGCGACGAGCTGCGCAAGCGTCTATCCCGATCTGGCAGGTCGTCGGCCTACGTCAACACCACCGCCGACGTGAAGGCGGAGTCGCGACGTCTGCTGCACCTCGTCGAACGCCGTGCGGATCGTCGAAGCGCTGCCCACCGAGCACATCCTGTTCGTCCCCGACGAGAACCTGGCGGCGCTACGTGCAGTCGCAGACGCGAAAGAACGATCATCGCCTGGAACGGCAACTGCTACGTGCACCACCAGATCACGCCCGAGCAGATTCGGCGCGTTCGCGAGGCGCTGCCGCGACGTGACGGTGCTCGCCCACCCCGAGTGCCGCGCGGACGTGCTGGCGCTGGCCGACGCCGTGCTGTCGACCAGCGGCATGATGCGCTATCGCGCAAGGAGAGCCAGGCCGCGAGTTCCTCGTCGTCACCGAGTGCGGCCTGTCCGATCGGCTGCTGCTCGAGGTGCCGGAGAAGCGGTTCTACAAGGCCTGCAAGCTCTGCCAGTACATGAAGATGATCACGCTCGAAGAGACGGCCGAGTCGCTTCGGCGAATGGTCTATCCGATCGTTCTCGACGAGAACGTGAGGGGGCGCGCGGAGCGGGCCATCCGGCGCATGCTCGAGCTCGGTTGAGTGAAGCGCTCGGCGCAGCGGCATCCCATCGCCGCCGTCGATGTCGTGATCTTCCGCGTGCGCGGCGATGCGCTCGAGGCGCTGCTGGTGACGATCAAGCATGGTCCCTGCCGCGAGCGTTGGGCGTTTCCCGGCGGCCTCGTGCAGGCGGGAGAATCCCTCGACGAGGCAGCGAGACGCGAGCTCATCGAAAAGACCCCACTTCGCAACCTCTACCTCGAGCAGCTCTACACGTTCGGCGATCCGGCGCGTAACCCCACGGCACACGTGGTGTCGACCGCATACTTCGCGCTGTTGCCGGCCGCGACTTCGCCTCTCGACCCCGGGAAGAAATATTCCAAGGCTGCCTGGTTCGACGTTCGCGGGCTGCCACCGCTCGCGTACGATCACGACCTCATCGCCCGGGCTGCTCTCGAGCGCCTGAAAGCGAAGATCCAATACACCAACGTCGCTTACGGCTTGCTCGGTCGAAGCTTCACTCTCGGGGAGCTTCAGCACGTTTACGAAGTGATCGGCGGCCGACCACTCGATCGGCGCAATTTCCGCAAGAAGATCCTCGACTCCGGTCTGTTGCGGCCCCTGAGTCAAATGCGTCGCGGCGCGCACCGTCCCGCCGCGCTGTACGCATTCCGCGAGCGGCGCTTGGAGCGTCTGTGAAGCCAAGCCGAATCGTAAGGTGATCGCGCGCGCCTAGGGCGCGAATTGTCAGCCCAGAAGTCGCGTGTTACCTTGCCGCGCAAGCGCCACCCGTCGGCGCGATGCCATGACCGAGCCGCCCGTCTTCCCTGAACTTGCCGCCGGCGCCGGCTCACGCCGTTGGCTCGGGTTCGGTCTGTTCGTCGCCATGGTGGCCATCACCCTTCTCGTGATCGCGAGCGACGGCAAAGCGATCGTCGAAGTCGCACGCCGCGTACGGCCCGCCATGCTGCTGTTGCCCGTGGCCTTTACCGCCGGGAGCTATGCAGCGATGGCGCTCTCCTATCAACGAATCGCTCAGATGGCCGGGCTCGAGCTGCCGTTTATCGAGATTTCCAAGATCACCTTGGCTTCGACCGCGGCCAACTATGTGTTCTCGACCGGGGGGCTGTCGGGATTGACGTTACGCAGCTACTTCTTTTCTCAGCAGCACGGGCTCAGCTCTGGAAGCGCGGTCAGTATTTCCCTCGCGCAGACGTTTCTCACCAACTTGGTGCTACTCGCGTTCCTCTTCTGGGGATTGCTGAACCTGCTGCTCGACGGCCAGCTACGCGGTGGATCGGAGGGGATCGTCGCGTTTCTCTTCGTGCTGTCGTTGCTGCTCTGCACTGGGGCGGTCGCGCTGGTGGCTTCCCGAACGGTCCGCCAGCGCCTGTTCACTTGGCTGATGCGCATTCCGGAGCGATTTTCGCGCGCCTTCCACACTCGCGGAGACGCGATCCGCGCTCGGCTCGAATTCTTCGAGAAGGAGCTCCACGAAGGCATCGACTTTCTGATCGCACAGGGCGCCAAGATGATTCCTCCGCTTCTCTACATCGGCGTCGACTGGTTTCTCATGCTGGCGACGCTCTACGCGGCGTTTCACTGTGTCGAGCATCCGGTGCCGATGCACGTGGTGGTGATAGGCTTTTCGACGGGGGTGTTCCTCTCTCTCATCAATCTCGTGCCGGGCGGGATCGGCATCGTGGAAGGCTCGATGGCGGCCGTGTTTTCTTCATTCGGAGTGCCGCTCGAGACGGCGGTCGTGGCGACGGTGATCTTTCGAGCGAGCTACTACGTTCTACCGCTGGCGCTGACCTTGCTGTTCCTGCGGCCGATGCTCGCCGCAGGGCGCGAGGGCTTTCGCCAGTCGCCCTCGCCCGAACCCTCGACGCGATGAGCGTGGCGCGCGGCGGCCGCGTCGGCGCAGCGTTCCTGGTGTTGGCGTTCACGCTCTCGTGGCTCGCTCGAGCGGCGTCAGCGCAAACGTCACCAGCGCAACCGTCGACCCGCCCGCGACTCGAGGTGCCGAAGCGGCTGCGCCTGCTGGTCGTCGCTCCGCATCCCGACGACGAGACTCTCGGGGCGGCGGGCCTCATGCAACGCGTGCAGAAGCAGCATGGGCGAGTGAGCGTTGCGTATCTGACGAGCGGTGACGGCTACGTGGACGGCGTCGAGCTCGAGACCCACCGTCTGAAACCCAGGCCACAAGACTTTGTCGACTACGGCGAGCGACGGCTGCACGAAGCGCTGCGTGCATTGCAAGCGATCTCGGTGAGTCAGAAGCGGCTGTACGCGTTCGGATTTCCTGACGGTGGGCTTCTCGACTTGCTGACGACCTCCTGGAGCTCGGCGACCCCGTTCGTGTCACCGTACACCCACGACGACCGACCCCCGTATGCGCTGAGCATGTCGCGCGATGCCGCGTACTCGGGGGTCGCGCTCGAGCGCGAGCTCGTGCGCCTGATCGTCCGGCTGAGCCCGGACTGGATCGCCGTCACGGGACCATGGGACATCCACCCCGACCACTGTGCCGCGTTTCACTTCGTCGTGCGCGCGCTGCGTCGCTTGAGCTCGTCGAACCCCGACTTCGTGGTGCCCCGAGTCCTCGCCTACACGGTGCATCGGCCCGATTGGCCCGGAGCGACCGAGGGCGGGGAGTTGCAGGCGCCTCCCGGGGTATCGCCAGCAGGTGCGACCTGGCAATTTCTCGAGTTGAGCGCCGCAGAGTTGGACGGCAAGGGACGCGCGCTCGACGAATACGCGTCGCAGATGGACATCATGGCCGTGCTCTTTCGCGCGTTCGTGCGATCGGAAGAGGTCTTCGCGGTCTTTTCGTCCCTTCCCGCCGAGCCGCCGGACGCTTGCGGACGCGCCCTACCGGTCCCGGTCGAACCGCATCGGGCTCCTCGTTGACAGCGCAACGCTCATTCGATACCCGCTGACGCCTCGATGGCCGTGAAGAAGCCCCCTCCTCTCCGGCCGGGGCGTGCCGGCAGCGCCGCGGAGGCCCGCGCCGTGCAGTCTCCGCCGATCTTCCGCGCCATGGTGACGGAGGCACTGCAGAGCTGGGTGATCCCGACTGTCTCGGTGGCGAGCGGCCTGCTGTTCTGGCTGCTTTCCGCCGCCGACCTCTCTTCCGAACCGGTCGCCGTCGTCGGCGTCGCTGGCGCGCTGCTCGTGCTCACGATGTTCGCTTCGTTTCGTCACTACCTGTTCGCCGACGACTCCCGTCACCGCCGGGCGTCGCTTGCGTTTGCCCTCGGCTGGAGCCTGCTCCTCTTCACGACGTTCTACCGATTCAACTTCCCAGGCTCTCCGGTCGCTACCGGTACGCTGCGGGTCGGTGACGAAGGCGTCTCGCTGCCCGCCGGAATGCTCGCCTTGGTCGTCGACGGGCGATTCGTCTCGCAGCAGGGTCAAGGGAATCGTATCGGACGCTATCGACTCGAGGTCGCGCCCGTACAGGGGCTGCCGTCCGTCATCGAGGGCAACTTCGAGGACAGCTTCGCCCACCAGCGCCTGGGACGGCGAGGCTCCACGGTCGTCGAGGTTCAGCATACTTCGCAGCGCCACGTGAAATGGCTAGCGACACCCGCGAAGCTCCGTGTCCAAGACATCGACCCTTCGCTCGAGTCACGGCTTGGGGTCGCGGTCTATCCCGCCGTGGGGTCCTGGCTCTGGCCGATCTTGAAGATTTACCCCGCGGTTTACTCATGGTTGTTCCCGATTTTAGGCGTGACGGGGATCATCGGCGCTTTGGCGGTCGAGAAGTGGATGGACGGCGACGGGTCGGCGACGATGGCCACGGCCGTCACGTTCTTCGTCGTCGACCAGTATCTGCGCTGGGCATCGCCGCACCCACAACTGCGCTCGTTGATCGGCGCGGTGCTGATCGGCGGATTCATCGGCGCGCCCCTCGCCGCCCTCGTATGGCGAATCGTGCCACGGCGCTGGTTTTCGGTGCGCCGCTGAGCCGTTCGCGCCGCGCATCACGCAACGTCTTGGCCTCGATCGAGCACGGGGAAGGGTTGCTCGGGCAGATGGTGAACAACCGCGAGCAGGGCGCAACCACGCTCGCCGACCTCCAGCGAACAGTGGCGCACGTGGAAGGCACGGCGGCAACGTTCGAACGCATCGTCAAGGAATTCGAATCGGGCAAGGGTGCGATCGGCGTGCTCCTGAAACGCGGCGAACAGGCGCAGCGCGTCCTCGCCAATCTCGACCGAGCGACGAGCGATCTGGCGAGCCTCAGCGCCAAGCTCGTCGCCGCGCAGGGCGCCCTGCCCCAGCTCGTTCTCGACCGAGCCTATGGTGAGGCCGCTCTTGAGCGATCTACGCCGGGCGGCGGCAAACCTCGCCGAGGTCTCCGAGAAGATCAACCACGGCAGCGGCACCGCCGCTCGGCTGGTGAACGATCCAAGCCTCTATCGCGACGCCAAAGGGCTGGTCTCCTCGACCCAGGATAGTTGGATGTTCTCCTTCTACCGCGGGTTCCGGGGCTTTTCCCTCCCTACGGCTCGCCGGCGCCGGAAGAGGAGCCGCCGCCCGCCGCACCCGCGGTGACTCCCACGCCCGCGCCCTGACACCACGTCGCTCGTGAAGGCGACACTTGCATGGCGCGGCGCCATTCTGCACTCATGGAAGCAGCGATGGGCGAGCGCCTACTGCGGAGCACCGCAAGGGACTTCTTTCGCGATCTCCTGCGCCAAGCGTGCGACGACCAGAGAGTCCTGCCGAGCGAGACGGCGGAGTTCTACCTCGTGCAATTGCTCGAGAGGTTCGTACGCCACGAGGAGGGGCTTCTCGACCGTCCCCTCGCGCTCGATTTTCTCGAATCCCTCGAGGTTGGTCCGCCGGAGCGCTACCAGCGGCTGAAGCAGGTCGGTGACACCGCGCTTTTCGTTTCAGGGGTATTCACCGAGAGCCTCGAGAGCACGGCGGTCGGGCCTGAGTACTATACCTCTCTCGGTGGCCTTGCCTACGGTCGCCTGGCGAGCCTCTCGGGCATGCATGTCGGCAGAGGGGTGACTGATTTGTTCAGCGAGATGTCCACTCGCTTCCTCGATTTCGTCCGTGTGCTGTCACAAATGAGCCTCGACGAGCTCTTCGCCAGCGATCGCGACACGCTGCGCATCTACCGGCGCTGGCTCGTGACGCGCGGCGCTCGAGACGCCAGCGTACTGCTGCGCCGCGGCATCATCCCGTTCGCGCCGAAGAAGACGTTCGTACAGTAGAGCGGGCGCCTAGTGCGCCAGCTGCGCCGCGCTCGCCAGCGATTGCTCCGGCTTTCGGGCGATGACCACGGTGAACAACGACGATTCGGAGGTCTTGAATTGCCGCTCGACGTGAACTGGGACGTCGGCGAATAGATCCGAGCACTTGAGGGTCGTTCGCCAACCGAGCTTACGCGTGACGGGGTCTAGCCGATCGACCATGGTGGCGAGCCAGGCCCGCTGACTGCGAAAGTGATTGATGATGACGAGCGTACCGCCTGGCTTACAGACTCTCACCATCTCCTTCATCATGCTCGAGTGGTCGGGAACCACGCTCACCACGTGAAATGCGGTGATGTAGTCGAACTCCTCGTCATCGAACTTGAGATCGAGCGCGTCCATCTGCAAGAGGCGGATGTGGCGCCATCCTTCCGCCCTCACCTTGCGCTGCGCCTGCTCCAGCATCTCGGGCGCGAGGTCGATGCCGGTCACGTCGGAGTGTTGCGGATACGCGGAGAGCGAGAGCCCGGTGCCGACGCCGACCTCGAGCACTTTGGCGCCGGCGGGAATCTTCAGGCCGCGAATCGTCGAGAGAATCCGGGGAAAGAAAAACCGCGTGAAAATCCGGTCGTAGAAATGAGAGAACTCGTAATAGATCTTGCTCTCATGCGGATCCGCTCCCGCGTATGCCATCATCACCTCGGATCTTGAGGATTCCTTTGCACAAACGGCGCCGCAAGAAAACGGTTCGTGGCGATGAAGTGTTCGACGAGCGTTCGGCGTTGCGTTTCTTCAGGCGGCCGTGGCGCCGTGAAGCTGACGCTTGAACGATGCGACGTCGCGCCGCCGGAACCGCCACTGCCTGCCCTTCTTGAACGCCGGCAAGACGTTCTTGCGGGCGAACTCGTTGACGGTGTCGGGGCTCAGGTCGAGGAGGCGCGCAACCTCCTTGCTGTTCAAGAGAACATCGTCTTTTTCCGTCATCGACTCTATCCCAGCGACGGCGCAGCCTTCCACGCTATTCGAGAGGAGTGAGCCCGCGGTCAACGAAAATTTCTAACACCGCGTATTATGACGGTCAAGAAATCTGTCCACAACCCGATGAGTCCACTCAAGATATTGAAACAGCTGATGATTCTCGAAGGTCTCGAACCATCAATTGTAGCCTCTCGAAGCCTTCCCAGACGCTCAGCTCGGGAGTGAAGACCAGATCGATGACCGTGCCGGGTTCGGGCGCGCTTCGGCGCGCCGAAAAGCGACGGCGTCGAAGATCTTGCGGCCACCGCAGCACCGAACGCCGAGCTTTAGATGCCGCTCTCCGACGACGCGACTCGACACCACCTCGAGCCGCTCGGCGAGAAAGAGCGGGCGGGGATTTCCTTGCCCGAATGGCTCGAGCTTTTCGATGTCCTCCAACGTTTCGGGAGAGATGGAGTCCAGTTCGAGCCGCGCATCGATGCGTAGCTCGGGCACGAACGAAGCATCGGTGGTCACAGCGGCCACTGCCGTCTCGAAGCGCTCAGCCAAGCGCCGCGGTGCGTTCGGCGCGGATCGTCAATCCGGCCGCCATGCGATGACCGCCGTAGCGCTCGAGCAAGTCGGCGCAGCTCCGCAACACTTCGAACAGATGGATGGACGGAATGCCCCGCGCTGATCCACGGGCCAGTTCTCCGTCGATCGCCAGCAGAACCACAGGACGGAAGTAGCGCTCGACGAGCCGCGAGGCGACGATGCCGACGACGCCCGGATGCCACCCCTCGGACGCGAGAACGAAGCTCTTCCGCCGCGAAGCATGCGGCAAGCGGGCGATCAGCTGCTCGGCTTCCTCCGCTGTAGCATCCTCGATGTCCCGCCGCTCGCGGTTTTGGCGATCGAGCTCGGCCGCCAAGCGACGAGCTGTCTGTCGCTCGCCGCTCGCGAGGAGGTCCACCGCGCGCGTTGCATCGGCGAGGCGTCCGCTGGCGTTGAGCCTGGGCCCGAGGCGGAATCCGATCGCATCCGCCGTGGCTTCCGACACGGCACCGACCTCGAGGAGGGCGCGCACACCCGGCCGAGGATTGCGCGCGATTTCACGCAAGCCGTGCTTCACGAGGACGCGATTCTCCTCGACCAGCGGAACGAGGTCGGCGACGGTGCCGAGAGCGACCAGGTCGAGGTAGCGGCGAAGATCGGGAATCGGTCCTCCGCTCTCGCGCAGCATCATGCGCGTACCCAGCAGCAGGTAGAACACGACGCCCGCCGCACAGAGGCCGGCGAACGGAAATCCGGCGTCGGCCACGACCGGGTTGAGCACGGCGAGGGCGGGAGGGCGCGTCACGGGATTCTGGTGGTGGTCGCACACGATCACGTCGAGGCCGAGTCGCGCGGCCTCGTCGATCTTCGGCATGCGCGGCGGCGCCGCAGTCGGCGGTCATGACCAACCGCGCCCCACGTTCGCGAAGCGAGCGCAGCGCGCCGACATGCAGGCCGTAGCCTTCCCTGACGCGATGCGGAATGTGCAGCAGCGGCTCGGAGCCGAGCTCGCGCAGGAACAGCAACAGCTCGGTGCTCGCCGAAATGCCGTCGACGTCGTAGTCGCCGTAGATCGCGATCGCGCTCCCGCCTGGCGCACGGCTCGAACGAGGCGTTCGGCGGCCGCGGCCCATGTCCGGCAAACAGCATCGGCGAGCGGAGGCCTTTGGACGAGCGAGGCGTCCATCACGCGAGTGGCCACGTCCGGGTCGCACGCATCCCCGGTTGACCAGCAACCGCGGCGAGCAGTGGACGCACGCCCGAGCGCCCGCTCGAGCGCGGACACCAGCGCCGCGTCGGGCTCCTCGAGCGTCCAGCGTTGTGCCGGCCGCTTCATCGGCGCTCGCTGGTCCGCCTGCATTTGCGGCTTCCGCCTACGCGGCCGCCTTGGCTCGCCCGCCGAGGCTTGAAGTCGAGATACAGCACGATCGGGCTCGCGACGTAGATCGAGGAGTAGGTGCCGACGATGAACGCCGACCAGCAGCGTAAAGGCGAAGCCGTGAATGACGTCGCCGCCGAGGAAGAACAGCGCGAGCATGACGAGGAACGACCGTGCCGGTCGTGAGAATCGTCCGGCTGAGCGTCTCGTTGATGCTGCGGTTGATGACCGACGCCAAGCGGCTCGCGACGATTCTTGCGCATGTTCTCGCGGATGCGGTCCGAGACGATGACGGTGTCGTTCACCGAGAAGCCGACGATCGTCAGCAGCGCGGCGACGATGGTCAGGTCGAACTCGTAGTGCAGAGCGACAGCGCGCCGATCGCGATCATCACGTCGTGCAGCAGCGCGACGGCCGCGCCGATGCCGAAGCGCCACTCGAAGCGCAACCAGATGTAGACGCCCATCATGATGGTGGCGAAGAGCACGGCGAGCACGGCCCGCTGCGCAGCTCCTCGCCGACGCGCGGGCCGACCGTCTCGACGCGCAGCACCTCGAAGTCGCTCTTCCCCTTGAAGCTCTCTCCGAGCGCGTTGTTGATCTGCTGCGGCAACCCGCGCTTCAGCTCGGGATCCGACTCGCAGCACGCGGATGAGGAACTCGTTGCCGCTGCCGCCGCCGAAGTCCTGCACGGTGACGTCCTCGCCGAGATGCTCTCGAGCGGCGGCGCGAATGTCGTTGATCGGCACCGGCTTGGTGGAAGCGCACCTGCACCAGCGTGCCGCCGGCGAAGTCGATGCCGTAGTTCGACGCCGCGGACGAGCACAGCGAGACGACGCCGAGCGAGATCACGACGATCGAGGCGGTCACGGCGTAGAACCGGTAGCCGACGAAGTCGAAGTTGGTCCCGGGATGGATGAGCTCGAACATCGCTGCAACTCCTCAGATGCTGACCGTGCGGATCTGGTGTACCTGCAGCAGGTAGTCGTGCCACACGCGCGTACAGAAGACGGCGGTGAAGATCGTGGTGACGAGGCCGATGCACAGCGTGACCGCGAAGCCCTTCACCGGGCCGGAGCCGAACTGGAAGAGGATGAGCCCGGACAGGAACGTCGTGACGTGGGTGTCGACGATCGGCGGGCAACGCCCGTTCGTAGCCCGCCTCGACGGCGCCGCGCACGCGTCTTGCCGGCGCGCAGCTCCTCGCGGATGCGCTCGTTGATCAGCACGTTCGCGTCGACGGCCATGCCGATGGTGAGCACGATGCCGGCGATGCCGGGCAGCGTCAGCGTCGCGCCGAAGGCGGCGAGGCCCGCGAGCATGAAGAGCGACGTTGATGAGCAGCGCGGCAGTCGGCGAGCAGGCCGGCGCCGCGGTAGTAGATCGACCATGAACAGCGATCACCAGAGCGCCGCCGACCGCGAAGGACAGCATGCCCTGACGGATCGAGTCGCGGCCGAGCGATCGGCCCGACGGTGCGCTCCTCGGCGATCGTCACCGGCGCCGGCAGCGCGCCGGCGCGCAGCACGATGGCCAGATCGCGCGCCTCGCGAATGTCGAAGCTGCCGGTGATGACGGCGCGGCCGCCGCCGATGCGCTCCTGGATCACCGGCGCCGAGTAGACGGTGTTGTCGAGCACGATCGCCAGCCGGCGGCCGACGTTCTTCGCGGTGATGTCCTCGAAGAGATTCGCTCCGCGCGCGTTGAAGGAAAGCTCCACGAGATAGTTGCCGGGGACGTTCGTGTCCGGCCGCGGCCGGGCGTCGGCGATCACCTCGCCCGTCATCAGCGTCTTCTTCTCGACCAGGTAGGCGACCGGGCGACTGTGTCCGGAGAGCGGCTCAGTCTCCATGCCGCAGAGCACCTCCAGGCCGCCGCCCGCACGCGAGGCGGCGCGCGCCAGCGCCTGGCCCCGTTCGGGATCGCGCAGGCGGCAGGGGTCTTCCCCGCCGAGCACGCTGTCCACGGTCTTGTTTTCCGCTAGCAGCTTGAATTCCAGGATGGCCGTCTTGCCGATGATGCCTTTGGCTCGCTCCGGGTCCGTCTCGCCGGGTAGCTGGACGAGGATCGAATCGCCGCCGCTGCGCTGGATGATCGGCTCCGAGAGACCGAGCTGGTCGACGCGATTGCGCACGGTTTCGAGCGATTGCTCGACGGCGAATTCCTGAATGCGCTCGATCTCCTTCGGCACGAGCGTGTATTGGAGCTGGCCGGGTGCGGCGTCGGTGGTCACGCGCTGCAGGGTCGGGAAGCGCTCCTTCATGATCGCCGCGACGTCCTCTGCCTTCCCTCCTTCGCCGAGGTCGATCCTCAGCGATCGGCTGCCGTCGCGCGTGACGCCGGCAATCGACACGTGCTGGTTTTGCAGCTCCCGCTTGAGATCTTCGACCGATCGATCGACACTGAATTCGAGCGCCTTCTCGGTTTGCACCTCGAGGACGAGATGCATGCCGCCGCGCAGATCGAGGCCAAGTCGGATCGGCTGATCGGGGAGCACCGACTTCCACCAACCGGGCAGAGACGAGACCATGGACGGTATCAGGTACACCACGGCAGCCAGCGTGGCCGCGACTACCAGCAGGGCGCGATAGAGGAGATTGCGGGTCATGTGGGGGTGCCGCTCTCTTTTTCCTCGGCCTTCACCGGCCGTACCGCGGCCAGCGGCTCGATCGTGCGGCGCTCGACGCGCACGCGCACGTTCGGCGCCACCTCGAGCATGACGACGGTGGCGCGAATGTCTACGACCCGGCCAAACAGGCCTCCGGCGCCGGTCACTTCGTCGCCTTTCTTCAAGCGGTTGCGGAAATCTTCCTTCTCGCGTTCGCGCTTTTGCTGAGGCCGAATCAGCACCACGTAGAAGATCGCGAGGATCGCCAGCATCAGAAAGGCCGGTCCGAAGGGCGACGGTCCCTCCCCTCCCGCCATTTGGGCGAGCATCAGCTGGTTCATCCGGTCCCCGCGAGTTCTCCCGAAAACTCGAGCAGCAGTCGCGATGTGTATTCTGGAAATCTGCCTTCCTCAAGTGCTCGGCGCATGTCCTCGAAGAGCTTCAGATAGAAGCGCAGATTGTGGACGGTGTTGAGGACCGCGGAAAGCAGCTCGCCGCTCACCGCGAGATGGCGAAGGTACGCGCGACTGAACGTACGGCACACGGGGCAATCACACCGTGGATCGGCAGGCGCCGCATCACGCGCAAAACGGGCGTTGCGGATGTTGAGGCGCCCCGCGGAGGTGAACAGCGTGCCGTTGCGGGCATTGCGCGTCGGCAGCACGCAGTCGAAGAGATCGTAGCCGAGACCGACTAGACGGATGAGATCTTGTGGGGTGCCGGTTCCCATCAAGTAGCGAGGGCGCTCTCGCGGCAGCTCCAACGCGGTAGATGCGGCAATCTCGTAGCAGGTCTCGCGCGGCTCGCCGACCGACAGGCCGCCTACGGCATAGCCCGGGAGGTCCTGCGCTACGGCGAGCTCGGCGCTGCGCCGCCGCAGGTCGGGATGAACGCCGCCTTGAACGATTCCGAACAACGATCCCGGCCCGCGCCATGCTCCTTTCGATGCCTCGAGCCAGCGGCCGGTGCGGGCGACGGCTTCTTCGACGCGGCGTCGTTCGGCCGGAAACGGTGGGCAATCGTCGAGCGGCATCATGACGTCCGCGCCGAACGCCTCCTCGAGCTCGATGACCCGCGCGGGGGTGAGCTGCTGCATCGATCCATCGAGGTGCGAGCGGAAGCGCACGCCGTCCTCCTCGAGCTGGACTAGCTCGGCGAGGCTGAAAACTTGAAAGCCGCCGCTGTCGGTCAGCACGGGTCCGTTCCACCCCATGAACGCCGATAGGCCGCCCAGATCTCGAATCGTATCCGGCCCCGGACGCAGCGACAGGTGATATGCATTGGCGAGCAGGATCTCGGCGCCGAGCGCGCGGAGCTCTCCAGGCGTCACCCCCTTCACCGCGCCCACCGTTGCGACCGGCATGAACGCCGGGGTTTCCACTCGGCCACGCGCCGTATGGAGTCGGCCGCGGCGGGCGTGGAAACGCTCGTCGGACGCGAGCAGCTCGAAGCGAAACGGCCGCTCGCTCATAGAATCAGCATGGCGTCGCCGTAGCTGTAGAAGCGATAGCCTTCGGCGATCGCCGCTCGATACGCCGCGAGCACGAACTCGAGGTCCGCAAACGCCGCGACCAGCATCAGCAACGTCGAGCGCGGCAGGTGGAAGTTCGTGATCAGCGCATCGACGACAGCGAAGCGGTGGCCAGGAACGATGAACAGCGACACTTCGCCCGCGCACGCCTGCGGCGTCGAATCCGGGAACAAGCCTTCGAGCGCGCGAACCGTCGTCGTACCGACCGCGACGACCCGGCGACCCGCGCGCTTGGCCGCCCCCACGGCGGTCGCCGTCGGCGCGGGAATTTCCACGCGCTCCGCTGCCAGGCGATGCTCCGGACCGTTCTCTTGGCGCACCGGCAAGAACGTCCCCGCGCCGACGTCGAGCGTAAGGTTCACGATTTCGACGCCGCGCGCGGCGAGGACGCGAAACACCGCCTCGGTGAAATGCAGCCCTGCGGTCGGCGCCGCGACGGCGCCCGAACTCCGCGCATACACGGTTTGGTACGCTGTGGCGTCGCGCTCGGTGGGCGCGCGGCGAATGTACGGAGGCAACGGCACTTCGCCCGCCTCCTCGAGGATCTCGAGAATCGGCCGGCGCGCGACAAGCCGAACGCGGCGGATGCCGTCGCGATCGGCTGCGTCGAGCCAGGTTGCCCCGATGCCTCCTCGGAAAACCGCCGATCCGCCAGGCCGCAGCCGCCGGCCGGGACGCGCGAGACAGCTCCAAACCTCGCCATCGGGGGCCGTAGCCTCGCGCTTGAGCAGTAGCACCTCGACCTCGCCGCCCCCTGCGCGCTCTCCTCGCATCCGGGCGCGAATCACGCGCGCGTCGTTGCGCACGAGCACGTCGCCGTCTCGCAGCCAGTCGGGTAGACGATGGAATTGGCTGTGCTTCCACGACCGGGTCGCGCGGTCGAGCACCATGAGCCGCGACGATCCCCGCTCCGGCAGCGGATGCTGGGCAATGTGGCTCGCAGGCAGCTCGTAGTCGAAATCGTCGAGCCGCATGGCTGTAGCCGCCGCGGCGAACTTCACGGGCGCGACTTCGCGGCCTTCGGCAGTGGCAAGTCGAGCTCTCGCATGACGAGCTTGACGTCTTCCCAAGCGACCTTCTTTTCGCTCGGCGTGCGCAGCAGATAGGACGGATGGAACGTCGGCATCAACCGCCGTCCACGAAAATCGAACCAGCGTCCGCGCAACTTGCTGATCGGCGCCGTCGTCCCGAGCAGCGTCTGCGCCGCGAACTTGCCGAGGGCGACGATCACTTTCGGAGCCACGGCGTCGATCTGCGACAGCAAGAAGGGCTGGCACGCGGCGATCTCGTCAGACTCGGGATTGCGATTGCCGGGCGGTCGGCACTTCACGACGTTGGCGATGTAGACGTCGCTGCGCCGCAGGCCCATGCCGTTGGTGATGATCTCGGTGAGGAGCTGCCCCGCGCGGCCGACGAAAGGTTCGCCTTTGCGGTCCTCTTCCTCGCCCGGCCCTTCGCCTACGAACATCAGGTCGGCGCCGGGGTTGCCGACTCCGAAGACGATGTGCGTGCGACCATTGGCGAGCTTGCAGCGGCGGCAATCGCCGATCTCCTCGCGGACCGCGTGCAGCGCTTGCTGTGGATCGGCGCATCGCGCCGGCGCGGCGAAGGTGGAGACGGTCTGCGCTGGCGGCCGCTGGGTGCTGCGCGGGGCGCGCGGGAAGCCCTCGGCGAACGATTCCTTCGCCTCTTCGACGAAGGCGCGGAACCCGAGGATCGTGCTCCGCAATTTCTCTTGAGGGGTCGATTCCGCCATTGTAGGTTCGGCTCTCATGCCTTGGCTCGCCCTCGCTGGCGCCGCCGTTCTCGTCTTCGCTCTACCGGACTCCGCCTGGGCGTGGGGCCCGGTGACCCATCTGTATCACGGCGCGGAGGTTCTGCGGGACCTTACCAACCTGCCCGAAGCGCTACAACAATTGCTGCTCGGACAGCGCTGGGAGTATCTCTACGGAACGATCGCCGCCGACATCGTGCAGGTCAAGCGGTACACCCGCTCGATCTACACCCACTGCCACAGCTGGCGCGTCGGCTGGAAGGTCCTCGACGCCGCGCGCTCGCCCCAGGAACGTGCGTTCGCTTACGGTTACCTGACTCACCTCGCGTCGGACACCTATTCGCACAACTACTTCGTACCCGCGCAGCTCGTCAGCAGCTTTCCGAGCGCGGCGCACCGCCACGTCTATTGGGAAGCACGGTTCGACGCTCATCTCGAGGACGCACATCGTGACCTGCTACGAGGGGTCTCGAGCCGGCGCTTCCTCGAGTGTGACGCCCTCGTCGAGCGCGTCGTCGGCAAGACGCTGTTTTCGTTCCGCACCAACAAGCGGATCTTCGAATCGATGATCATGCTGCAGCATCTTCATCGTTGGCAGGCCACGCTGCGCCGCATTACGTCGCGATCGCGCTTCGAGCTGGCCCCGAGCGAAATGCGGTACTACAACCGCCTGTGCATCGCCGCGATTCACGACTTGCTCCTCCACGGCGAGCACGCCGCGGTGATGCGCCACGACCCGAACGGCCACGAGAGCCTGCGCCGGGCGAAGGAGGTCCGCAAGAAGCTGCGTGAGCTGCAGCGACGCCAGGTGCCGATCGACGGCATCCAGCGCCGCTTCTCGGCGGCCTTCGAGCAGGCATGCCGCGAGGGCCGACTCCCCGAGCCGGGCTCCGCCTGAGTGGCCCGCTAGGATTCGAGAGCGCGCTCTCGCCGAACCCGTCCCTCGGCCTGCGGCTTCGGTTTCGGCTTGCGCATTCCCGCCACGCGATCCATCAAGCGCGAAGCGACTTCCTCTTTGTCGAGCAGCGGCCAGCCTTCCGCCTCGCCCTCGGCCCCGATCAACCACACGCGGTTGGTGTCCACGTCGAAGCCGGCGTCCGCCAGGCTGACGTCGTTCAGCACGATCAGATCGAGGTGCTTTTCGCGCAACTTACGCCGGGCGTGTTCGATTCCATGTTCGGTCTCGGCGGCGAAGCCGACGAGCACGCGATCCGCGCGGCGCCTGGCGCCGACCTCCGAGAGGATGTCGCGGGTCTGTTCGAGGCTGAGCGAGAGGGTTTCGGCTCCCTTCTTGATCTTCTGACGAGCCGGGTTCGCAGCACGGTAGTCGGCGACTGCCGCGGTCATGACGACCACCGATGCCCAGGGCTCGCGACGCAGCACGGCCTCGCGCATCTCGGCGGCCGTGGTGACCGCAATGTGCTCGACCCCGGGGGGCGCCTCGAGCGACGTCGGGCCCGACACGAGCACCACGTCGGCTCCACGTCGTCGCGCAGCGCCCGCCACCGCGTACCCCATTTTTCCGGACGAACGATTCGACATGAAGCGAACCGGATCGATGGGCTCTCGCGTCGGGCCGGCGCTCACCAGCACGCGCTCGCCGGCGAGCGTCTGCGGTGTCAGAGAGCCCTTGATCGCCTCGATCAACGCGGCCAACGAAGCCAACCGCCCCTGCCCTTCATACCCGCAGGCGAGAAATCCTTCCTCGGGATCGACGACCTGCATGCCGACCTGCCGAAGCCGCTCGATGTTCGCTTGAACGATGCGGTTCTTGAGCATGTTCACGTTCATCGCCGGCGCGACCACGATCGGCGCCCGCGTCGCGAGCGCGACCGTGGTGAGCAGGTCGTCGGCGACGCCGTGCGCGAGCTTGGCGATGACGTTCGCCGTCGCCGGGGCGATCACCAGCACGTCGGCCGAATCGGCGAGGCGAATGTGTCCGATCTCCGATTCCTGCGTGAGATCGAACGTGTCGGTGGACACCGGATTTCCGCTGAGCGTCTGCAGGGTGAGCGGCGTGATGAACTGCTGCGCCGCGCTCGTGAGCACCACCCGGACCTTGGCGCCTTCTTTGACGAGGCCACGCACCAGCTCGGCGCTCTTGTAGCAGGCGATGCCACCGGAAAGGCCGAGGACCACCGTCCTTTCATTCAGTGTTGGCATCTAGTGCTCTTCCGATTCGCCGCCGGTAGCGATCGAGGCCTCGGCGCGGAGCTCGCGCAGTGTGAAATTCTCTCTCAGGAAGAAGTATAGACCAAGCGACACGATACTAGCGAACTGCACGACGTGCACGAGCACCGAATAGCTGAACGCCAGGCTCTTGCCGACCCCGTAGAGAGCGAGCCCCACCTCGCAACCCACCTGGAACATGCCGATGAATCCCGGCCCACCGGGAACGGCGACCGCGATGGCGACGATCGTCGTCAGCGAGAGCGCGCCGCGGATCCTGGGAACCGGCAAATCGAGCGCGGAAAGGCCGAATCCGAAGGTCACTGCGAGCGTGAGCCAGACCGCGAGCGAGTACGCCACGGCCTGCGCGATGGCGGCCCCGCTTCTCAAGCTGCCGAGCCCGTCCGCGAACTGCTGGACGGCGCGTAGGAACGGCCTGGACATCGTCTCGGGGAGCGGGGTGAGCGCTTTGTCGAGCGCGCCGACCGTCGCGCCCGGAAACCTGAGCAGCAGGACGAGCACGCCGAGGAAGACGAAGAACGTACCCAGGAACACCCAACCGTAGCGCTTCCATTCCGGCGGCAGCGGCAGCGTCAGGGTCGCCACGCCGAAGAAGAAGAGCAACGTGGCCATATCGAAGAGGCGCTCGACTGCGACGGTCGCCACGACCGGCGCGAGATGGAGCCCTTCCTTGCGCGCGAGCAACCACGGCCGCAGCACCTCGCCGGCACGAAGCGGCAACAGCATGTTCGCCGCGAAGCCCATTGCCGTCGCGGAGAACAGCGACTCGCGCCGCACCCGTGCCAGGGGGTTGACGAGCACTCCCCAGCGCAGCGCGCGGAAGTAGAGCGAGACGATCGACATGACGAAGATCGGCACGACGTGTCCGAGGCGCGCCGCGGCGAGCGCGCTCGAAGTCTCCTGCCACGACACGCCGCGCACGGCGATCCACAGAAAGAGCGCGGAGAGCGCGAGGCTCGCCGCGATGCGTAGCGAATGCTTCAAGCCGTTCGGCCGCGGAGCGTCTGTCGGGCTCGAGGTGGCGTCAGCCAGGTCCTTCGCCGCGAATGAAGCGCTCGACCTCATCGCGCGCGACGTCGTCCGGAACCTGGCGCGGCGGGTGCTTCATGAAGTACGAAGAGACGCCGAGGAGCGGTCCACCCATGCCACGATCGCGAGCGAGCTTGCAGCAGCGGATGGCGTCGATGGCAACGCCTGCGGAGTTCGGGCTGTCCTCCACCGAAAGGCGCGCCTCGAGCTCGATCTTCGCGCCTCCGAAACCTCTTCCCTCGATGCGCAGGAAACAGATCTTGTTGTCCTTCTGCCACGGAACGTAGTCGCTCGGGCCGATGTGGACGTTCTGGCTCTCCATCCGTTCTGGCAAGTTCGATTGCACCGCCTCGGTCTTGGAAACTTTCTTGAAGTCCAGCCGTTCGCGGTTCAGCATGTTCAGGAAGTCGGTGTTGCCTCCCGTGTTGAGCTGATACATGCGCTCGAGGTGAATGCCGCGATCGGTGAAGAGCTTGGCCAGGCTGCGGTGGACGATCGTGGCGCCGAGCTGCGATTTGATGTCGTCACCGACCACCGGGATCCCTTTTCTCGCGAACTCCTCTGCCCACTGCGGGTTCGAGACGATGAAGGTGGGCATGCAATTGATGAAGCTCACCCCTTCGTCGAGGCACGCCCGCGCGTAGTGCTCGGCGGCCTTCTGACTGCCGACCGGCAAGTAGCTGACGACTACGTCGGGCTTGGTGGCGCGCAATACCTGAGAGACGTCGACCGGTGGCGCCGGAGAGGGGCAGAAGCGTTGCTCGGGCGGGTACTGCAGCATGTGCTCTGAGAAACCGTCGAGGATCGGCCCCATTTCGACGCGCACCTTGTAGTTCGGCAACTTCGGATAGAGTTGCTGCGTGCAGTTCGGTTGCGCCAAGGCAGCGACTTCGAGCGGCTTGCCGATTTTGCGCTCGTCGATGTCGAACGCGCACACCACCTGGATGTCCCCTGGCCGGTAGCCCGCCAGGTCGAGGTGCATGAGGCCATTGGTGGTCGCCTGCTTCGGTCCCTCGCCGTCCCGGTAGTACTCGATGCCCTGGAGGAGGCTCGAGGCGCAGTTTCCCACGCCTACGATTCCGAGACGGACTCTAGGCATGACCCGACCGACTCCCGATTGGATAAAACATAGTTAAAGACCGAGGTTATAGGGGACGCCCCTTTCCTTGTAAAGCAAGGGTGGCGGCGTCGCGTGACTACGCTGCTTCACGGAGCGCCTGGTCGATCGAGCGCGCGAGCGCCGCGAATTGCCGGCTGATCGGATGGTCCGGCGCCGACACGACGATCGGGCTGCCGGCGTCGCCTGCCTCGCGCACATCCGGCACGAGCGCGAGCTTGGCGAGCAGCGGTACGCCGAATTGCTTCGCCAGCGCCTCGCCGCCGCCCGACCCGAAGATCGCTTCATGCTCGCCGCAGTCAGGGCAGACGTATTCGCTCATGTTCTCGAGGACGCCGAGGACGGGAACCTGCAGCTGGCGAAACATCGCGATGCCGCGCTCGACGTCGGCGAGCGCGACCTCCTGCGGCGTGGTGACGATCAGCGCGCCGGAAATCGGGACCTGTTGCGCGAGCGTCAGCGCCGCGTCCCCCGTTCCGGGAGGCATGTCGACGATGAGGTATTCGTGCTCGCCCCACTCGACGTCGCGGAGGAACTGGCGAATCAGTCCCATCACCATCGGACCCCGCCAGATGACTGGCGAGGCGTCGTCGAGGAAAAAGCCCATCGACATCAGCTTCACGCCATACCGCTCGATCGGCGCGATGCGGTTGCCCGTCGAGCGCGGCCGCGCATCGACCCCCATCATGAGCGGCGCCGAGGGTCCGTAGACGTCTGCGTCCATCAGCGCGACCCTCGCTCCACCGCGGTGGAGCGCGACCGCGAGATTCACCGCGACCGTCGACTTGCCGACTCCGCCTTTGGCGCTCGACACGGCGACGATTCGCCGCACGCCGGGAATGCCTGCCTGTGGCTCCGTGCCCGCGCGCGAGCTGGCCGTGTGTCGCGGGAGCCGCGAGGATCCTCACCGACCGAACACCGGGCATCGAACCGACCGATTCCCGTACGCGCTGCGCAATCTCTTCGGCTACTTCGGGGCGCGAGCTTACTGGCAGCAGCGTCACGCTCGCCTCGCCGGCTTCGAAACGCACCGCCTGCACGAGGCCGTAACGCAAGATGCTGTGGCGGAACCCCGGGAACATCACGCGATCGAGACGAGCGCGAATCTCCTGCTCCACGGACATCGGCGTGACTGCTAGCGTGCGAAAGACGAAAAGACAAATCGCTCCGCGACGAGCGGCGCAGACGGTTCGTTGACATTGCGCACCCTTTGGCTGATATCTCGGCAATTCCACGGACCTCGCGGTGAAGAGCGCGTCGAAAACCTCGGTCGCGGAAAGCCACGCCGCCGGCGACCTGCTCGCCGCGGACATGGCCGCGGTCGAAATCGCCATCCACGAGGCGATCCGCTCCTGTGAGCCACGCCTGACCGAGATCGCCAGCTACCTCATCGGCGGGGGCGGCAAGCGCATCCGACCGTTGGTGGCGATGTCGATCTTTCGTGCGTGCGGCGGTGAAGACCCGCGCGACATGATCGATCTCGGCGCGGCGCTCGAGCTCATCCACTCCGCCACGCTGCTCCACGACGACATCATCGACGAGGGCGAGATGCGACGCGGGCGCGCCTCGGCCTACCTCAAGTTCGGCTCGGCCGACACGCTGGTGGCCGGAGATTTTCTCTTCTCGAAGGCGTTCCAGATCTGTGGTCGCTTCGAGGAGACGATCGTACGCTGGGCCTCCGAGGCGTGCATCGCGCTCACCGAGGGCGAAATCATGCAGGCGCGCTTGCGCCGCAACGCTTCGGTCTCCGTCGCCGACTACGAGGAGATCATCCGACGCAAGACCGCTTGCCTATTCGGCGCCGGGGCACGCATCGCGGCTCGTCTGGCTCGTGCCGAGCGCGCGCGGATCGAGGTGCTGGCGCGCTGTGGCGAATCGATCGGCATGGCATTCCAGCTCGTCGACGATTTGCTCGACGTGGTCGGCGATCCTTCGCGAACGGGCAAGCCCATCGGCATCGACCTGCGAGACGGTAACCCGTCGCTGCCGATCGTGCTCGCGCTGCCGCGGAGCCCTGCCTTGGTGGCGGTGTGGCGGCGAGACGATCCGAGCGAAGCCGATGTGAGCACCGGGCTGGCCGAGATCGTGTCGAGCGGCGCCGTCGAGCGTGTGCGCGAGCAAGCGATCGCCTACACCGAGGCGGCGGCCGACTCCCTTGCGTCGCTTCCAAACACGCCGTACCGTGACCTCCTCGAGACGTTGATCGCCGAGCTGCGCGATCGAGCGTATTGAGAAGCGTCATGCCCAAGGATGCCTTCGGGCGAGAGATCGATTATCTGCGGGTCTCGCTGATCGATCATTGCAATCTGCGCTGCGTCTACTGCATGCCGCTGACCGGTCTGTCGTTCGTGCCTCCCGCGGAGCTGCTCTCGGCGAGCGAGGTCGAGCTCGTCGGCCGTGCGGCCATCGCCGCCGGCTTTCGCCGCGTGCGCCTGACCGGGGGCGAGCCCACGCTGCGCGTCGACCTGGTCGAGATCGTCCGCCGGCTCGCGGCAATCCCCGGCATGGGCGACGTCGCCATGACCACCAACGGAATTCTGTTGCCGGCGCTGGCCGCCGATTTGAAGCGCGCGGGCCTCAGACGCGTGAACATCCATCTCGATACGCTGAATCCCGAGCGCGTGCGCCAGATCATGCGTTGGGGCGATCTGGCGCGCATATGGCAAGGCATCGAAGCCGCCGAGGCCGCCGGGTTGACGCCGATCAAGCTGAACACCGTCGTCGCGCGCGGCTACAACGACGCCGACGTCGTGGAGCTCGCCGCATTGACGACGACGCGCGACTGGCATGTTCGCTTCATCGAGCTCATGCCGCTCGGCACCGACGAGGCGAGCGCGACGGCGCGCGAGCGATACGTCTCCAACGTCGAAACCCGCCGGCGCATCGAAGAGGCGCTCGGCGCGTTGATCCCGCTTCCCACACAGCACCCGGCCGACGAATCCAGGAACTTCCGCTTTGCCGAAGCTCGCGGCACCGTCGGGTTCATCAGCCCCGTGAGCGAGCCGTACTGCGGTAGTTGCAATCGCATGCGACTCACCGCCGACGGCAAGTTTCATCTCTGCCTGCTCAACGACGACGAGCTCGACGTCAAGCGGGCGATTCGCTCGGGTGGCGGCATGGACGCGGTGCGCGAGATCTTGTTGCGGGCGGTCAGCGGCAAGCCGCTGGGCCATGCGCTTCACCAAGGGCGCTCCACCGAAAATCGCGACATGTACCAGCTCGGCGGCTGAGCCCGGCTCAGGCCCTCTTGTCGAAGAGGGCGCGAATGTCTTGCGGAAGCCGCACGACTCTTCCCGAGCGATCCATGCAGGCGTGAACGGTGTAGCCGTCGGCGATCGGCTGACCCGCGGAGGTCACGCGGTAGTCGAAGCGCAAGCTCGCGCCGCGCACGTCGACGGTTTCGATGTCGACCGTGAGGAGCATGTCGAAGCGGGCAAGGCCGCGGTAACGGCAGGCACCTTCGCGCACGGGGAAGAAGATGCCGGCGCTCTCGAGCTCCTGATAGGGTCGGCCGAGGGCGCGCAGGAGCTCGGTGCGAGCCTCTTCGAACCAGAGATAGACGCGTGAATGGTGGGCGGCCTGGAATTGGTCCGTGTCCGCATAGCGGACGCGCCGCTGGTAGGCGAAGACCGGCATCCTCGCCGTTCCTAACCGAGGCACCGTGCGTTGGCAACGCGCCCGATCCATTGCTTCGGTCACGCCCGTCGCTTACGATCCGCGGCCGCCATGCACTTCATCACGCTGAAACGATCGGGCTACGTGCTGTTCTCGACGACGCCGAGCGGCCGACTCGCCGTCGGTCTCACCGAGAGCCCGCAGCGACTCCACGTACTGCTGCGCGAGGGCGAGCAGTGGAGCGTGGTGCGCGAGTGGCCGGTCGAAGAGTATTCACACACTGAAGCCATGCTGGCGCTCGGCAAGGTCGACGAGCCCGCAGATCCCAAAGAGCTACTGCGGCTGCTGCCCACGCCCCTCCACTGAACGGACCCTTGGGTCTTTTGGGCCCGCTGTGTTAAGGGGCGCTCGATGACCGCCGCAGCGCTCTCGCATCTTCGTCTCGTCGAGCTGGGATCTGGCCTCGCTTCCGCGTACACGGCCAAACTGCTCGCCGACCTCGGCGCGGACGTCGTCAAGATCGAACCGCCGGCCGGCGACGCTACCCGCAAGCTCGGACCGTTTCCGAGGGGACAAGTCGATCCCGAGACGAGCGGCATGTTCCTCTATCTCAACGCCAACAAGCGGGGCATCGTTCTGGACCTCGGATCGGCGGCCGATCGCGCCCGGTTCGGCAAGCTCGTCGATCGCGCCGACCTGCTCATCCACGATGTCGCGCCCGCCGAGCTCGGACGCTACGGTCTCGAGCCGCAGGAGGTGCTACGCGACCGCCCCCGGCTCGTCACGACGGCCATCTCACCCTTCGGGCTTTCTGGGCCGTACCGCGACTACCGGGCCTACGATCTCAACCTGTGGAACGCCGGCGGCCTTGCTTGCTTGAACGGCGGCGGCCCGGGAACCGACGATCTCCCTCCGCTGCGCACCTTCGGGCACCAGGCCCTGTTCCAAGTCGGGCTCAATGCGGCCGTGGCTTCGCTCGGCGCGATCTTCGCGCGCGAGACGACCGGAGCCGGGCAAAACATCGAGGTCTCCGCGCAGGAATCCCTCGTGACGATCCTCGAGCTGACCTACCCTTTCTGGCCCTACTGTCAGATGATTGCGTCGCGCCTCGGCAACAAACCGATCCAGCCGCTCGACTTCTTCGAGTGCCGCGATGGGTGGGTGTTTCTCTGCGCCGTCGAGGAGCATCAATGGAAGACGTTCGTCGAGACGATGGGAAGCCCGGAGTGGGCAGGGCTGGACATCTTCGGCGACCGCTTGCAGCGCGCCGCCAACTGGGATGCGCTGAAGCCGATGATCGCGGCTTGGATGGCCGAACAGACGGTGCAGGAGCTCTATCAGCTGTTGCAGCGTCGGCGCGTGCCGATCGCGCCGGTTTCGACGATGGGCGATCTCTGGTCATCGAAGCATTTGAATGCGCGCGGCTTCTTCGTTTCGTTCCACCACCCGCGAGCCGGCGCGTACCGTGCGCCGGGTGCGCCGTACCTGCTCTCGCGGACTCCGTGGACGCTGCGCCGGCCGGCCCCGCTACTCGGCGAGCACACCGCCGAGATCCTGCGAGAGCTGGCGTGAGGACCGATCGATGAGCCGCCCACCGCTTGCCGGCATACGGGTCGCCGACTTCAGCTGGGTTTGGGCCGGCCCGTTCTGCACGTTGCAGCTCGCGCATCTCGGTGCGGAGGTGATCCGCGTCGAGTGTCGCGATCGTCCGTGTGTGACGCGCTTGATCCCTCCCTTCGCGGACTTCGAGGCGGGTCTGAACCGCAGCGGATACTTCAATCAATACAACCAAGGAAAGCGTTCGCTGACGCTCAATTTGAAGCGCCCGCGTGCGCTCGAGGTCGCGCGTCGGCTGATCTCGCGAAGCGACGTCGTGGCCGAGAACTTCGCCAACGGAGTCATGGAGCGCATGGGTCTCGGCTACGAGGAGGTGCGCAAGCTGCGCCCCGACGCCATCATGGTGTCGATCTCCGGCTACGGCCGCAGCGGCCCGGAGCGAGACTTCGTGTCCTACGGCCCGGCCACCGTGCCCCTGGCGGGTTTTTCGTCGGTCACCGGCTACAAAGGTGGCCCCCCGATGCACGTCGGCATCTCGTACGGCGACCCGACCGCGGGCCTGCACGGCGCAATCGCGGTGCTCGCCGCACTCTGCCATCGGCAGCAGACCGGCGAAGGGCAATTCATCGACGTATCGCTGTGGGAGGCTTCGGCCACGCTGCTCCCAGAGGCGCTCCTCGAATACGAGATGAACGGCACCGAGCCACCCCGCGACGGCAATCGCAATCCCCACATGGCGCCGCACGGAGTGTTTCGTTCGCAAGGGGAGGATCGCTGGGTCTCGATCGCGGTCGGCAGCGACGACGAATGGCGCTCGCTCGCCGCGGTCATCGGCGACGCCGAGCTGTCGAGCCCGCGATTCGGCACGCTCGCCGACCGCAAGCGCAACGAGGACGATCTCGAAGAGCGGCTGACGCGCTGGACTTCGACCCTCTCGCCCGAGGAGGCGACTCGCCGGCTGCAAGCGGCGGGCGTCGCCGCGTTTCCGACGATGACCAACCAGGACGTGGCCGAAGACCCACACCTGAAGAGCCGCGAATTCTTCGTGGATTTGCCTCATCCCGAAGTCGGCAAGCGGCACCACTCGGGCATTCCCTGGAAGCTGTCGGCTACACCCTGCGAGGTCGTCGCGCCTGCGCCGTGTCTCGGACAGCATAGCCGCGAAGTGCTCGGGGACGTGCTCGGCTACTCCACGGCCGAGATCGTAGCCCTCGAGGCCGATGGCGCGCTCGGCTGAGGGCGCCGCGGCGCTCTGCTAGTCGCCGCCACCGAAGAGGAAGACCGGAAGCTCGCGCAACGCGCGGCGCTTCTCGGCACCGCCGCGGACGAGGACGACGGCGGTCAGCAGCAGGTAGAGCGCGGAAAGCGCGTAGCGCATCGTGGCGTCGGTCAGCAACAGTTGGCAGGCGAACAGCGCGAGCAACAGCGCGGCCTCGCGGACGCTGAAGCGGAGATCGGCGATCACCGTGACGGCGTAAACGGATTGGGCGGTGGTCAGCAGCATCTCCTCGACCTGTCGCTCGTCGAGCGGCATGGCGAGGGGACTGCCGGCGGAAAGGCTGTAGACGATGGGTAGCATGCCGATCAGCAGCGTCCATTGGTTCACGGCCGAGGAGACGAGCGCGCTGATCCCGGCGGCGGCCTTGCCTTGCCAGGCGAACAAGATGCAGACGATGAACTCGGGCGACTCCGAGGCCAACGGCGCGAGCCACTGCACGAGCAGGAACTCCTCGATGCCGAGCTGGCGTCCGCTCGCCACCAGGCCCTCGGCGAATGGCTCGGCGGCCACCAGGATCACGACGGCCGAGAACAGGAAGAGGAACGTCACCACGCCGCGACGCTTCCATGTCCTCAGCGCCGCGATCGCCTCTGCCGGACCGCCGAGCTCGGGTTCCTGGTGCTCGGCCCTTCCCGCGACGATCATGTATGCGACGAAGAGGCTTACGAGAATCAGCGAATCCCACAAGCTGATCGTCTGCTTCCACGGGATGACGAATGAATACAGCGTGGCGACCAGCAGGAAGAACACCTCCACCGATTGCGAGCGATCGAGCGCGAAGGAGCGCTCGCGTGTGCGTAGCCATGCGGTCGCCACGACGGTCGCCCAGCCGAGGCCGATGAGCAGGCGGTTTCCGCCCGTCATGTTCGCCGTGGCGAACGCGGTATAGCCCTCGCGATGCGGTGCCTGCCACGCGAAGTACATGTCCACCGCGTATTCCGGCAGAATCGCGATCAGCGCCAAGAACGCCATCGCCAGAGCGCGAGGGATGTCCGTTTGCGCCGCCTCCGCGGCCCATGACAAGAGAAACGCCGCGCCGAAGATTGCGGCGCCGGCGGACAAGCTGTCGAGCACCGGTCCCCCCCGCAGATCGAGCGCCCACACGACGAGCCACTGCGACGCGAGGAGAGCTGCGGCTAGGATGTAAGAAGCGTTGCGCACGGCATACCGGCCCACGACGTGCCGGCGGACCAGTTGCGCGCGACGCCCGGCCGCTGCCTACGCCACGCGGCGCTCACGACCCTAGCTTACGGCGACGAAGAATACGACGACGTGGGTGCGTGACCGTGGCCGAGCTTCGCCGAGGCCCGGACTACTTCTTCGCGCCGAGGACGGCTTCCTTGAAGCTCTTGGCTACGCTGAAGCGAACCTTGACGCGCGCGGGGATCTTGATCGGCTCGCCCGTCTGCGGGTTGCGCCCCATGCGTGCGCTCGTTTTGCGCTTCTTCCAGGCGCCGAGATTGGGGATCTTGACCGCATCACCCTTCTTCACCGCGCCGATGATCATGCTCACCATCTCGGTGAGGACGGTATCCGCCTGCTTCTTCGACAACCCCGATTGCTCCGCCAGCTTCGCCACGAACTGCGATTTGGTCACGGCCACCCTCCGTCCTAAAAGTTGCGCGACATTATGGATCGGTCGAATCTTTGTCAAGCAGATTCTGTCTCTGATCCTTGTGCCATGCGGCTTAGCGCATCCTCCCCGCTCTTGACTTCTCGCTCTCGGTTTGAACCCGCACGCGCGTCTGCGGTTGACGGTGAAGGAGATACACGAGGCCGCCGAACGCGCCCGCCAGCATCACCACCCCGAACCAGGCGAGCGCGAAGGCCATCGCCGAGTCGCGAGGCACGCCGACGTGCGCGAGGAAGAACACGTATCCGCTCTCCCGGACCCCCAAGCCGTTCAAGCTGATCGGGCACGGCTGCCATGATGTTCACGAGCGGGCCGAACACGAAGCAATACGACCACGGAACGCCGAGGCCGAGCGCGCGGACGAGCAGCAGTAAGACGCCGATTTGCGAGAGGTGGAACGCGAGGGACAAGGCCGCAACCGAAGCGAGCAAACGCGCATCGCTCCAATAGGGCGCGAGATCGCGCTCGATCAAATGCCGAAAGCGGTTCTCCGGCGCCAAGACCAGCGGCAACAGGCTCGGCAGCAATCTCCAAACGGCCAAGAGTGCGGACGACAGGCCGACGACCCCCCAGTAGATCGCTGCGGGAAGCTCGTAGTGGCGAAAGAGCAAGAGCGCGCCGAGTGCGATCGCGAGCAACACCAGAAGCCCGCTGACGCGGTCGGCGATCACCGTGTTGAGCGCGAGTCCCCGTCGTCCCTCGGAGCCGGCGAGATAGAACGCGCGGACGACGTCGCCGCCCACCGTGCCGAAGCCGAACGCGTTGAAGAACATGCCGATGAAGTAGTACGCGACGAAGCGGGGCGAGCTGGCCCGGAAGCCGACGGCGGTGGCGAGCCGTCGCCACTTGAGCGCGGAGAGCGCTTGCCCCGCGAGATAGAGGGCGAGCGCGAGCGCGAGCAACGAGGTGTCGGCGCGCGCGAGGAATCGGGCGATCTCCCGGAAATCGACGCGCCTCGAAAGATAGAAGAGCAGGCCGCCGCTGACCGCGAGCTTCAACGCGAGCTTCCAAGAGCTCGCGGGCGAGCGCGGCTCATCGGGCTCGGCGGACACACCGCGCTTCTAGCGAGAACACGCTCAAATGCAAACGCGCCCGGCGCGGCGCCGCTGCTTGGCATCGCGACGGGATTCTCCTATAGGTCGCCGCATGAGCGCCCTCGCGCGGCCGTGGCGAGTCGCTCTGGTCGAGCCGCCGTATTTGTTTTGGGATCGTAGCATGGATCGGCTCCGCCAGACCGAGGAGTCCATCCCCGGCTTCGGCATGCTGGTGCTCGCGGCGGTCGCCCGCCAGCGCGGGCACGAAGTGGTGATCTTCGATGCCAAGGGCAGCGGAGACACGCCCGCGCACGTCGCAGAGCAGTTGCTCGCCTTTCGGCCGGACGTCGTCGGCTTCTCCGCGACCACGATCTCGATCTCCAACGCCGCACGTATCGCCGGGCTGATCAAGGAAACCGCTCCGCAGGTCGTCACGGTGGTCGGCGGCCCGCACGTGAGCGCGATCCCGCAGCGCACGCTCGCGGCGTTTCCCGCTCTCGACTACGGCATCGTCGGTGAGGGCGAGATCTCCTTCTTCGAGCTGATCGACCGGCTACAGGCAGGGCGTGCGATCGAGGACGCTCCCGGGCTCGTCTACCGCGCGAACGAATCCGTCGTCGCCAATCCCCGCTCGCCGTACATCACGGACCTCGATTCCCTGCCGTTCCCGGCGTGGGACCTGGTCCCCGGGTTCCCCCACTGCTTTCGGCCGTCGATGTTCAGTTATCGGAAGTCTCCGGTCGCCACCCTGGTCACCAGCCGTGGCTGCCCGTTCTCGTGCGCGTTCTGCGATCGGTCGACCTCCGGCAAGCTCGGCCGTTACCACTCGACCGAATCCGTCTTGCGGCACTGTCGTCGTCTCGTGGATCTCGGCGTGCGCCACATCATCTTCTACGACGATCTCTTCACGGTGAAGCGCAAGCGAGTCGTCGAGCTCTGCGAGGCGTTCATCGCCGACGGCTTCGAGTTCACGTGGAGCTGCAACAGCCACCCGAATCTGCTCGATGCGGCCGCCCTGAGCCTGATGAAGCGCGCGGGCTGTTGGCAGATCGCCTACGGCATCGAATCGGGCTCCCAGCGGATTCTCGACGTCGTCAAGCGCGAAGTGAGGCTGCCGCGCATGCGTGAGACGCTGCGCATGACGCGCGATGCCGGAATACGCGCCAAAGGCTACTTGATGATCGGTCATCCCACGGAGACGATCGAGACGCTCGAAGAGACCGCCGAGTTCCTGCGCGTCGTCGAGCTCGACCTTTGCCAAGTGACCAAGTTCACGCCCTATCCGGGCACGCCCGCGTATCCGAACATTCGCGAGCACGGCACGTTCGCCGAGGAATGGGAGCGCATGAACGCGATGAACTTCGTGTTCGTGCCGAACGGCCTCAGCGAGGAAGTTCTCGAGACGTACTTCCACCGTCTGTACTCGATCTTTTACAGCCGGCTCGACGTTTTGCGCGGCATCGTCCGAATGGTCGTCGAGGAACCCCGGTTCCTGCGCCAGCTCGGCTCCTCGGCGTGGGTCTATTTGAAATCGCAGCTCCGGGACCGCCGGTTCCGCCGGGCCATCCTGGGACGGCCGCCCGCGCCGCAGTCGCTTGCCTCGTAGCGCCTCCCTGCCGAGCCTCAGCCTCTCGGCTCACGTTGCCGCGCTCGGTGTGGTTGCGCTCTGCACCGCCGCGCAGGCGCTCGAGGATCGGGCAGCGGAGCGCGCGGCGATGGTCGAGCAGCAGATCGTCGCACGCGGGATCACCGAGCCTCGCCTTCTCGACGCGCTACGCAGCATCCCACGCCATCGCTTCGTCCCGCCGGCCATGCAGCGTGACGCGTACGCGGATGGTCCCCTGCCGATCGGAGAGGGGCAGACGATCTCCCAGCCCTTCGTCGTCGCAGCCATGACCGACGCCCTCCACCTCCAGCCCGAGGAGCGCATCTACGAGCTCGGCACGGGCTCGGGCTACCAGGCGGCGGTCGCTTCCCGCCTTTGCGCGCACGTCTACACGATCGAGATCCAACCGGCGCTCGCCGAGCGCGCCGCGAGCACGCTCGCCGCGCTCGGCTACGCGAACGTGAGCGTTCGCGCGGGGGATGGTTTTCGCGGCTGGCCCGAGGCGGCGCCCTTCGACGCCATGCTGATCACCGCGGCCGTGGCCGAGCTTCCGGGGGAGCTTCTCGCCCAGCTCAAACCGGGCGGCCGCGCGGTCGTGCCCGTGGGGCCGCTTTTCGGAGTCCAGGACCTGCTGCTCATCGAAAAGTCTCGCGACGGCCACACCGTGACCCGCACGCTGTTCCCAGTCCGCTTCGTGCCGTCGACCGGCAAGCCGTGATCCGACCGGCTACGGCTCGCGCACGATCTCGGGTTCGGCGCGTACCGTGCACGTCACCGAGTTGGCGATGAAGCATCCATCGTGGGCGGCGTCGACCAGCGCACGGGCTTTGTCCTCGTCGGCCGCCGCCGCGATCGTGATGCGCGGATGCAGTACGACCTCGGTGATGCGCATGCGGCGCTCTGCCATCGTCAGCGTGGCCTCGGCACGATCCTCGTATGCCGAGACCAGGACGCCGGCTCGCGCGGCGAGCGCGAGGTACGTGAGCATCTGACAGGAGACCAGCGAGGCGACGAAGAGCTCTTCCGGATTGAGCTTCGTCGGGTCGCCTTTGTACTGCGGCGCCGCGGCCACCTCGAGCGGCGGGCGGTTCTCGAACTCGACTCGGTGCGTGCCGGCGCCGTCCGGAGGCTTCTTCCAAGACAAACGGGCGTGAAAGAGATGCTTCGTCGGCATGTCGACCTCCGCCGTGTGTGAGTACCACATCCCCGAGCGTCGCTCGACCGACACAGACGCGCTGCGCGACGCCTGCTTGGCAAGCAGCCGGCGGCGCGCTAGGAGCCGCTCGTGGCGCTCGAGACCTTCAAGAAGCTGCCGCTCGGCGGCCTCGACCGCCGCGCGCTGGCGACGTCGCTGGCGGCGCACGGTGACGCGACCGCCGTCGCGCGCCTCGCCGAGCAGCGAGCTCTGGTGCGGCCGCAGTCGACGCGCATCGGCTCCGACCTGGCGATCCTGATCCTCGGCGGATCGAACGGCATCACCCGGGCGCTCGCGATCCAGCTGCTGTTCGGCGAGCGAGCCGCGGTCTACGGCGTGCACTTCGACAGCGAGAAGCTGCAGATCGGATTCTTTCACGTGCGGGCCCTGCTCGAGGCCGCCGCCGAAGCGGGGCTCACGGCACGGTTCTGGAACGAGGACGCGACTCGTCCCTCGACGCTCGAGGCCGTCATCGGCGAGCTTCGGGCCCGGTATCGTGCCGTGCATCTCGTCAACGGCATCGCGGCCGGCGCCACCAAACGCTACGCGGAGCACGGGCCGACGCTGGTGAAGGATCTCGACGTCGCGTTTCACCCGGTTCTCCAGGTGCCCGACTTTTCGCGCCCCGAGAACGTGCGCAAGCTCGGCCTCGTCGACGTCGAAGTGGCGACGGAGGCCGACATCGAGCGCACCAACCGCTTCATGGGCACGTCGTCGCTCTTCTGGGCCGAGGCGCTCGCGCAGGCTGGACTTCTCGCCCCGGAGGAGAGCGTCGTCGCGTTCTGCGATTACGACTATCCGGCGGACGACCCGGTATACGCGATGGGTCCGCTCGCCGGAGCCAAGCAGCTGCAGCGTGAATCGATGAGCGAGATTCGCCGGCGCTTCGGGGTGCGTACCGCGCGGCTCTGCTACCCCGCCATGGCGACGACGGCGCTCGGAGCGATCCCCGGTGGCTTGCTGATGTTCGCGCTCAGTGCGCAGATCCTCAAGGAGCGCGGTCAATACCGGGACCTGCCCGAGCTCGCCGCCGAATCCATGGCGCTCTTTTCGCCGACGTGGGACGGCAGTGACCTGCGCCTCGACGCCGCTTACCAGGAGTGCTTGCCGGAATTCTCCTCGCGCAACCGCGCGATCGAGCCGAAGGACCTCCCTCAGGCGTTCGCCTTGTTGTGGGAAGCGTAGCGCTGAGGCTCGGCGCGCCGCTGGCCTTGACTCAACGCGACCCGAGAGGAACTGTGTTCCATGCGCTGCCAGAGCTGCGGTAGCGAGCTTCTTCCGGGCGCGAAATTCTGTCACTCGTGCGGCACACGCACCGCCGAGACGTGTCCGAACTGCAGTTCGCCCATCAAGCCCGAGTTTCGCTTTTGCCCGGAGTGTGGCTTTGCGCTCGGCGCAACCCCGAAGGCCACGCCGACCCCTGCGGCTCCGCCCCCCGCCGAGGACCGTTTCGACCGTCTCTCCCGGCACATTCCCGAGGATCTCGCGCACAAGATCCGCGGCATTCAGGGGACCATCGCCGGCGAGCGCAAGCTCGTGACGGTGCTCTTCTGTGATCTCGTCGGCTCAACGGCGATCGCCGAGCGCCTCGATCCGGAGGAATATCGCGACCTCCTCGATCAGTACTTGGAGCTGGCCTTTCACCAGATTTATCGCTTCGAAGGCATCGTCAATCAGCTGGCCGGCGACGGCATGATGGCGCTGTTCGGCGCGCCCGTGGCGCACGAGGATGCGCCCTACCGCGGCGTGCGTGCCGCCTGGGAGATCCAGCAGGCGCTCGGTGATTTCAATCGCCGCCTGCACGCCCGACGCGGCCTCGAGCTCACCGCGCGCATCGGTATCCATACCGGACCGGTCGTCGTCGGCACCGTCGGCAACGACCTCAAGATGGACTACACGGCGATCGGCGATACCACCAACCTCGCCTCCCGCCTGCAGTCGCTGGCCACGCCGGGAACGATCCTGGTGAGCGAGCCCACGTACCGCTTGGTGCGCGGGTTCTTCGAGGTGCGCACCGCCGGCCCCTTCGAGATTCGCGGCAAGGCCGAGCCAGTCACCGCATACGAGATCCTCGGACGGAACGAGATCAGCACCACCCTCGGCGCCGCCGAAGCTCGCGGCTTGACCCCACTGGTGGGGCGCCAGCACGAGCTTCAGCAGCTCGCGGACTGCTTCGCGCGAGTGCGCGCCGGCTCGCCCCAAGTCGTCACCATCGTCGGCGGCGCGGGCTCCGGCAAATCGCGGTTACTCTTCGAGTTCAAGCAGAGCCTGGCCGGCGGGTCCGTCGCGTTCTTCGAAGGGCGGTGCTCGGCTCTCAAGCAGCGAATCCCCTACGCGCCGTTCGTGGTCATGCTCAAGCAGTACTTCGGCATTACCAGCTCGGATCTACCGGCTCGGGCGGCCGAGAAGATCGCCGAGAAGGTCCGCGAGTTCGATCCCCGGCTCGAGGAGATCTATCCATTTCTGAAGCGGATGCTCTTGGTCGGCGCTTCGGCTCCCATCGAGCTTCCGGCCGACGAGATCAAGCGCGAGACGTTTCAGGCGCTAGCGCACCTCGTGATGCGAGTGAGCGAGCAGGTTCCGGTGGTGCTGATCATCGAGGACCTGCATTGGATCGACGAGGCGTCACAGGAGCTGCTCGAGCTCTCCGTGGCGCAACTCTCCCATGCTCGGGTCATGATGATCTTCAGCCATCGACCGGACTTCCACGCGGTCTGGCGCTCGCAGGTGGCGCTCACGCAGCTCTCCCTGCGGGCGCTCTCCGACGAGGAGACGCGCGCGATCGTGCGTGCGGTGGCCGGAGTATCCCTGCCCGCCGAGCCTCGAAGGGCGCATTCTCGAGAAGGCCGAAGGCAGCCCCTTCTTCGCCGAAGAGATCACGCGCGCGCTCTTCGAGGAGGGCTACGTGACGGTGGACAACGGTCTTGCCTCCCTGACTCGTCCGGTCGAGGAGGTGCTGATTCCCGGTACGGTGCGCGAAGTGATCGCCGCGCGCCTCGACCGGCTGGGCGCCCAGGCCAAGCACGTGGTGCAGGCGGCCTCCGTGCTCGGGCGCCAGTTCCACCGCGATCAGCTCGCGCGGCTTCTGCAGGGCGAGGGGGTCGACGTGCCGGCGGTACTCGCCTCGCTCGAGAGCCGCGGTATCCTCCACCGCAAGAACCTGCTCTCCGACGACGAGTACCGGTTCGGCGAGAGTCTCACGCAGGAAGTCGCCTACGACGGGTTGCTGATGAAGCAACGGCGGCAGATTCACGAGCGCATCGGTCTCCTGCTCGAAGCCGAGCACGGCGAAGACAGCACCGAGCGATTGGCCCTCATCGCCCATCACTTCGTGCGCAGCGACAATCGGCGCAAGGCGATCGAGGCGCTGCTCGCCGCCGCTCGAGGCGCGGAGCATTTGCCTTCGTACCTGGCCGCGGCGGACTTCTACCGCCAGGCGTGGGAGCTCGGCTTCGCATCGCTCGCCGAGGGTGCGGAAGTGGACGACGACTTTCGGCGCCTAGTAGTGAGAGCGGCGCTCGACCTCTGCCGCATGGCGGTGCAGTACGTCGCCGCGCCATCATCCTTCGACATCGAGAACACGGCGAAGGTGGGCCTCGAGCTTGCGGAAGCGCTGGGCGACGTCGAGGCCGCCGCGGGCTTCCGTGCGTATCACGGCATGATCGCCATGAGCGGAAGCCGCGAGCGTTTCGCCGAGGGCCTCGCGCTCGTGGAGAGCGGGTATGCCCTCGCGGAAAAGCACGGCCTGGACGGCGTGGCGCTGCGCATCGCCCGTGGTCTCGGGCTGAGCTACCTGTTCGACGGGCAAATCGACAGGGCTCGACGGATCACCGAATGCGTGCTGGCGGAGATCGACGCCTCCGGCCAGCGCGAACGCATGAGCGATCTCTATTTCGCGGCTCTGTGGATGCAGAACGCGATGCTCGTCTACGGCAGCGACGACGTGGCCGCCGCGATCGCCGACGCGAAGACGACGCACGATCTCGCGGTGCGTGCGAACAACCGTACGTCCGTCAGCGCGATGGCCTCCGTGCTGGCGCAGCTCTACTTCATGCGTGGCGAGTACGAGGAGGCCAAGCAGTGGGGCGATCGCAGCCTGGAGATCGCCGAAGCCATCGGCGCCGTCACGGCGATCCGAACGGGCGCGGCGATGGCGCTCGGCGCCCGGCGTGAACTAGGCGAGAGCGTCAGCGCGGAGCGATACCTGCGACCGCTGGAGAGCGGCTTTGCGATGGCGAGCAATCTCTCGCTCTACCTGCGGCCGATCGTCGACGTGTTGCTCAGCATCGGCGAGGTGGCGCTCGCGGAGCAGGCCGCGCGCCTCGCGTCCGAGCGCGCCGGGGGCCGCCTGCGCGAGACGTTGGCGCGCCAGGCGCTCGGGGAGGTGCTCGCGGCCCTCGGCCCCGCGCACCACGCCGAGGCCGTCAACTGCTTCGAGCAGGTCGGAGAGGTTGCCGCAGAGCTTGGTTTGCGGGCGCTGGGTGCGCACGCGAAGCTCGGCCTCGGGTGGATCGCGCGACTGCGCGGTGATCGCGCGACACGAGACCGCCACCTCCTCGATGCACGGGCGACGTTTGCCGAGCTTGGCTTGCGCCGCTACGCCGAGCGCGCTGAGCGCTGGCTGGCGGACGTCGAGCCGGCCGCGGGAACGCTCGCCCAGACCGCGTGACGCCGGGGTCGCCGCGCGGCGACTCACGGAAGCGGGCCGCGCGCCTCACTCGGCTTCGGTCGGCGCGACCGCGGCCAGCATCGCCAGATCGCTCGACTTGACGGAAGCGACGTCGAAGTCGCGAATGCTCCGCCCCATGCGGGTCAAGGCCTCGCCGAGCGGCATCGGGGGTTTTTCTGTGGCGGTCTTCTGTCGTACCCAGCGGACGGGATTCACCCGTGCCACGACGTACGCGCGCAGGTACGGAGAGCGAAAGCCGCGCGCCTTCAATCGGTCGACGATCGCTCCCACACGCCGATCGATGTCGGCGATCCGCGCCGCGTGGCCTTCGCGAGCACGCAGCGAAGTGCCGAGCGCCGCCGCCGCGAAGCGATCCACCTTGCGAAGCAGCGGCAGGTACGCGCCGCCGGAGAAGCGTCGGTTTCCCTCGTACAGGATGCCGAGGGTCAGCAGCGCCGGCGATTCGAACTCGGCGGCGTAGTCGGATTCCTTGGCGCCGCGGCGCTCGCGAGCCAGGGCGCGCGCCATGCGGATCACCTCGAGGCTGCGGTCGCGGAGATTGTGGGCTTTTTCGGTGTTGAGCGCGAGGATGCGGAACGCCAGGTGCGGATCGAAAGAAACGAGCGCCACGATCGAATGCAGCCCCAGCACGTTCGCCGCCGCCAGTCGGTGCCGACCGTTCGGGGTCCAGAACCGGCTACTCTGCGGATCCGCCACCGCGATGATGGGGTCGAGAAACGCGCCACTCTGCTCGATGCGCTCCGCCAACCGGCGAGTGTGCGTCGGCGAGAGCTCGCGCTGAAACGGCGTCGGCGCGATCGCGGCGAGCGGCAACACCGCGACCGCCAGCGGGCCGGCGCCGAGCGGATCCCGGTAGGCTCCAACGACCGCGCCGCCCGCTTGGCGCACGCGCTCGGCGATTTCGGCGATCGACGGGTCATCGAGGGAGAGTGGCGCCTCGGCGGGACGCGGCCCGCGACGCTCGCCGCGCGGGGTCAGACGCTTCTTGCGCGCGGCGTTGGTCGTGCGCGCCGCCGCCCGCTTCGCCATCGCTTACTCTTCGATCGTGCTGACGTCGCCGGGATCGAGGCCGAGCTCCTGCGCCTTCAGCACGCGGCGCATGATCTTGCCCGAGCGCGTCTTCGGTAGCTTCGCGGCGAACTCGAGCTCCGCCGGCGCAGCGATCGGCCCGAGGACTTTGCGGACGTGCTCGACCAGCTCGGCGCGCAGCGGCTCGCTCGGTTCCCGGCCGGCGCGCAGCAACACGAAAGCCTTGATCGCTTCGCCCTTGATCGGGTCCGGCTTACCGATCACGGCCGCTTCCCCGACGGCCGGATGGCTCACGAGGGCTGATTCCACGTCGGCCGTGCCGATGCGGTGGCCCGCAACGTTCAAAACGTCGTCGGCGCGGCCGAGGACGGCGATGTAGCCTTCGTCGTCCACCGTTGCCACGTCGCCCGCAACGTATACGTCCGGGATCTGGCCGAAGTATTGCCGATAGCGCTCGTGGGCGCCCCACACGGTGCGGAACATCTGCGGCCACGGTCCGCGGATGCAGAGCAAGCCTCCGGTATTCGGCGCCGCTGGTTTTCCGTCGGCCGACAGCACTTCGACGCGGTAGCCGGGAAATGGCTTGCCGGCCGGCCCGCCTTGGCGGGCATCGAGGAGAACGTGCCGATCACCGGCGCAGCGGTTTCGGTCTGCCACCAGTTGTCGAGCACCGGACCGCGCCCCTTCATCAGGTGCGCGTGCGCCCAGCGCAGCGCTTCGGGGTTCAGCGGCTCGCCCGCGCAGGCGATGAGCTTCAAGCTCGAAAGATCGTACTTGGCGGGCCACTCGTCGCCGAAGCGCATGAACATGCGCACCGCGGTCGGCGCGGTGAACATCTTGGTGACGCCGTAGCGCTCGACGATCTCCCAGACGATGCCCGGATGTGGAAAGTCGGGGGTGCCTTCGCGCACCAGGATGGTCGTCGCGTTGCACCACGGTCCATAGACCATCACCGAATGGCCGACGATCCAGCCGATGTCGGAGGTACACCAGTAGACGTCGTCGTCTCGAACGTCGCAGAGGAGCTTCCACAGGTGGGTGGTGCCCGACCATGTAACCGCCGTGCACGTAGGCGCAGCCCTTCGGCTTCCCGGTCGATCCGGACGTGTAGAGGATGAAGAGCCAGTCCTCGCTGTCCATCGGCTCGGCGGGGCAAATGGGGGAGCCGCTGGCGAGCAGCTCGTCGAAGTCGACCTCGCGCGCGCCCGAGCGGACTGCGGGGATCGGCGCGGCGGTGGACGACGACTTTCTCGATCGCCGCAACGTCGGCGATCGCTTCGTCGAGGATCGCTTTGAGGGGCACCGTCTTGCCGCGTCGGTAGCCGACGTCGGTCGCGATCACCACCCGCGCCCCAGCGTCGACGACACGATCGCGAATGGCGCCCGACCCCAAGCCCGCATAGATCACGCTGTGCACCGCGCCGATGCGCGCGCAGGCGAGCATCGCGAAAATGCCCTCGGGGGTCAGCGGCATGTAGATCGCGACGCGGTCGCCCTTGCGAATCCCGAGGGCGCGGAGCCCCGAGGCGAGCTTCGACACCTGTCGGTGGAGCGCGCCGAAGGTGAAGATCCGCTCCTCGCCGTTTTCGCCGAGCCAGACGAGCGCTGCCTTGTTCTTGCGCTCGCCACTCTGGTGACGGTCGAGACAGTTCTCGGTGATGTTGCAGCGGGCGCCGACGAACCACTTGGCGTCGGGGTAGTGCCAGTCGAGAACTCGCTTCCACGGGGTCGACCACGTGAATTCCCCGGCGATCTTCTCCCAGTAGCCCTCGAGATCCGCGAGGCTCCGTCGGTAGTGAGACTCGTAGTCGGGGACCAGACTGCGGCCGGCCCGCTCGCTCGGGGGCTCGAAGCGGCTCTCCTCGTGCAGCAGGGTTTCGATGGGATTCTTCATTTGTCTGCGGCTCTGATTTTCGGGTATGGAGCGACGGAGAACGCTTAGCGCGCTCCGGCGGTGGATGCCAGAAGTCATCGCCCGCGCCATGGAGGAGCCATGAGAGGATCGACGCTTTCGCTGCTGGCTGTGGCCTTCACCCTCGCTCTGCCGCTCTCGCACGCGCGAGCGGCGAGTGGCGTCGAGGAAGCCAAGGCGGGCATCGCGCAGGCCAACGCCAAGTGGGAGGCCGCTGCCAAGGCCGGCGACGCGGCGGCGATCGCCGCCCTCTACACGAGCGACGCGATGCTTCTCCCGCCGAATCACCCGCTGGTCACAGGCCGGGCCGGCGCGGAGCAGCTCTTCGGCGGGATGATCAAGGGCGGCGTGAAGAGCATCGGCCTCCACACCGACAACGTCGAGCGCGCCGGCGACTACGCGATCGAGACCGGCACGGTCACCGTCACCGCTCAGCCCGAAGGTAAGGAGGCGCAGACGTCCAACGGCAAGTATGTCGTGGTCTGGAAGCGCCAGAGCGACGGATCGTGGCAGCTCCATCGCGACATCTGGAACGACAACCCGCCGAGCAAGAACTGAAGGAGCCGAGCTACTCCCGAGGAGGTCCGTCATGCCGCTACACGCAAAGTCCAAGGAATTTCTCGACCAGTTCGCCGCTTCCGGGATGCCCGCGCTCGGCTCCCTTCCCGTGCGCGAGACCCGGGAAGCATTTGCCGGCATTGCCGCTTTCGGCGGCGCGCCCGAAGCGCTCGCCAAGGTCGACTCGCGCCGCATTCCCGGCCCCGGCGGTGAAATCCCGTTGCGCATCTACACTCCTCAGGGAAGCGGCCCCTTCCCCGTGCTTGTCTTCTTCCACGGCGGAGGGTGGGTGATCGGCACTCTCGACACCCACGACGGTGTGTGCCGCCACCTCGCCAAACGCGCCGGCGCGGTGGTCGTCTCCGTCGACTATCGCCTGGCGCCGGAGCACAAGTTTCCGGCTGCTCCGGAGGATTGCTACGCAGCGACGCTCTGGGTCGCCGAGAACGCCGCCGCCATCGGCGTCGATGCTCGCCGTCTCGCGGTCGGCGGCGACAGTGCGGGCGGAAATCTCGCCGCCGTGGTGAGCCTGATGGCTCGCGACCGCAAGAAGCCGGCGATCGCGTTTCAGATGCTCATCTACCCCGTCACGGATCACTCGTACGAGACCGCGTCCTATCGCCAGAACGCCGAAGGCTATCTGCTGACGAAAGACTCCATGGTGTGGTTTTGGGACCACTATCTACGTGGGACGGGCGACAGCGCCGAACCCTACGCGTCTCCGCTGCGCGCGCGAGATCTGAAGGGTCTGCCGCCGGCGATGGTGGTCACCGCCGAGTTCGATCCGCTACGCGACGAAGGCGAAGCGTATGCCGGGCGGCTGAAGCAGGCCGGCGTACCGGTGAAGCTCAAGCGCTACGACGGGCTCATCCACGGCTTCTTCATGATGACCGGGTTCTTTCCTCAGGCCTTGCAGGCGGTGGACGAAGCCGCGGCGGAGATCCGCGCGCTCAAGGCCTGAGAGACCGCTCGAGCCCTCTCGCGCGGGCGCTGACGTCGAATTGACGCCGACCGACACGGCAAGTTAGGCCCTCGCGCCTCTGGCCACCTCTCCTCCATCCCGTCCGCCTTTCGGCGACCGCAATGCACGCTACGTGCTCGGCGTGCTCGTGCTCGTCTACATCTTCAACTTTCTCGACCGGCAGATCATCTCGATCCTCGCCGAGCGCATCAAAGCCGACCTCCGGGTGAGCGACGCCGAGATCGGCTTTCTCTACGGCACCGCCTTTGCCGTCTTCTTCGCGGTATTCGGCATTCCTCTCGCGCGCCTCGCCGACGTGTGGGATCGGCGCAAGCTCATCGCCGTCGGCCTGGCGGCGTGGAGCCTGATGACGGTGCTTTCCGGCCTCGCCCGCAACTTCTCCGAGCTCGCCATCGCCCGCTTCGGCGTCGGCATCGGCGAGGCGAGCGCATCGCCTGCGGCCTTCTCCCTCCTTTCGGATTCCTTTCCGGCCGCGCGACGGGCGACCGCGTTGGCCGTGTACTCGAGCGGCATCTACATCGGCGCCGGGCTCGGCATCGGCCTCGGCGGCTGGGTCGTCGAGCGTTGGGACCATGCGTTCGCCGGGGTGGCCCCTTTCGGCCTGCGGGGCTGGCAGGCGGCGTTCTTCACGGCAGGCTTGCCGGGGCTTTTGCTCGCCGCGTGGGTCGCGACGTTGCGCGAGCCGCGGCGGGGCACCGCCGATGGGATCTTCAGCCCGGCCGAGCCGCATCCGTTTCGTGAGTTCTTCTTCGAGCTTCGCTCCGTGCTGCCCCCCTTCACGCTCCTTCACCTGGCGCTGATCGGCGCCGGCCGACGAGCGCTGGCCAGGAACCTCACCGGGGCGGCGCTCATCGTCGCGACCGCCACCCTACTCGTCCGAGCCACGCACACTCCGTCTCAGTGGATCGCCCTCGGCATCGGGGTCTACGCGGCGTTCTCGTGGACGCAGGCCCTCGGCTGCCGCGACCCGGTGGCGCACGCCCTGATCCTCGGCACCCCCGGGCTTCGCTACAGCACGCTCGCCTTCTCCTTCATGGCGTTTCTCGGTTACGGCATCGGCTTCTGGACGCCGCCGTTCTTCGTTCGCTTCCATGGCGTGGACGAGCGTCAGGCCGGGCTCGTCCTCGGAGCGATCGCGGCGGTCGGCGGCTGGCTGGGGATCACGCTCGGCGGCGTGCTGGCGGATTCTTGGCGCCGATTCTCACCGCGCGGGCGGGTCTATGTGGGCATGTTGGCGGCGGTGCTGCCGGTACCGATCGTGCTTCTGCTGTTGACGACCGAGAACCGCATTCTCGCGTACGCTCTCACCTTTCCGTCTTCGGTCTGTTCGTCCCTGTGGATCGGACCCGCGGCTTCCACCGTTCAGGATCTGGTGCTCCCCCGCATGCGCGGCTCCGCCACGGCGGCGTACCTGCTCGTGGTGACGTTCATCGGGCTCGCCCTCGGCCCCTATGCGATCGGCTTCGCGAGCGTCGTGCTCGGCGATCTGCGTCGCGCGATGCTCCTTGCCTTGGTGTCGAACTTCGCCGCGCTCGGCTTCTCGCTCTTGGCCGCGCGCCATCTCCCGAAGGACGAGGCCACCCGACTCGAGCGCGCCCGCGCGGCCGGTGAGCCGCTCAGCGCGAGCGCGTGACGCCGACGCGACCGCACTGGCTGTCGAGCGGACAGCGGCTGCACCAGGGGGAGGTCGGGTGGCAGAGGTTCTGGCCGAATGCGACGAGCAAGTCGTTGTAGGTTCGCCAGTGGCGGCGCGGCAGCCGCTCGCGTAAGCGCATCTCGGTCTCCTCCGGGTTTCGGGTTCGCACGTATCCCCAGCGGTTGCTGATGCGGTGTACGTGCGTGTCCACGCAGATGCCGTATTTGCGGAAGGCGAGCGTGAGAACCAGGTTGGCGGTCTTGCGCCCGACGCCTTTGAGGGTAAGGAGCTCCTCCAAGGTGTCGGGCACGGCGCCCCCGTAGCGCGCCACGAGCGTGCGCGACAGCTCGAGAATCGTCTTGGCCTTGGTGCGATAGAACCCGACCGGATAGATCGCGCGTGCGATCGTGGGGCGCGGCAGCTCGAGCATGGCGCGCGGCGAACGCGCCAGAGCGAACAAGCGCGCCGACGCGGCCGCGGTCGTTTCGTCCTTGGTGCGCAGGCTGAGCAGGCACGAGATCAAGGTCTCGTAGGGATCGTGACGATAGTGGCCGACCACGGGCACGCGCCATCGTGCGACCGCGCGCTTCACCAGAGCGAGGGCACGCCCGATGTTGCGACCGTCGATCACCCGACGAGCGTCTCGCGTAGCCGAAAGCGTTGCAGCTTGCCGGTCGGCGTGCGCGGCAAGGAAGCGACGACGACGACTCGCTGCGGCCGCTTGTACCGCGGCAGCCGCTCGGCGCAGCGAGCTTCGACCGCAGCCGCGAGATCTGTTGTCCACGAGCGCACCGCGACGATGCAGGCGACGAGCTCCGTCAGCCCTGCGGCGTTCGGTACCCCCACCACACCGCAGTCCGCCACTCCCTCCACGACGCGAATCGCTTCCTCCACGTCGCTCGGTGACACCCATTGGCCGGACACCTTGAGCATGTCGTCGACCCGGCCGAGCACGCGGTACGTGCCGCTCTCGTCTCGCACCGCCTGGTCGCCGGTGACGAACCAATCGCCGAGAAAGGCTCGCTCCGTCGCCTCGCGCCGGCGCCAGTACCCGGCGGCCAAGCTCGCACCCCGCACCAGCATCATCCCCGGCTCGCCCGGCGCGACGTCGCGGCCGCTCTCATCGACGATCCGCACGTCGTAGCCGGGAACGGGCGTACCGAGGGTCCCCGCGCGACACGAGCCGGGCCGGTTGGAGAGGTAGATGTGCAGCGCTTCGGTCGAGCCCACGCCGTCCACGATCTCGAGCCCGAAACGGCGCTGCCATTGCTCGAACAGCGATTCGGGAAGCCCCTCCCCCGCCGAGAGGCACAGGCGCACGCTCGCCAGCGCCTCGGGGCCCGCAGCGGGGTGATCGAGCATCGCGCGATAGACGGACGGAACCGCGAACAGAAGGGTCGGCCGCTCCTCCGCGAGGAGCTGCCAACTGCGCCCGGCGTCGAACGCCTCGGGCGACAGCACGGCGGTCGCGCCGCACGCGAGGGGAAAGTACAGGCTGGCGCCCAGGCCGTAGGCGAAGAACATTCGCGAGGCGGAGTAGACGACGTCCCGAGGGCTGAGAGCGAGCACGTGCCTGCCGTAGCTGTCCACGGCGTGCATGATGTCCGCGTGTCGGTGAATCGTCCCCTTCGGACGACCCGTGGTTCCCGAGCTGTAGAGCCAGAAGGCGCCGTCGTCGCGCACGGCTGGAAATGCCTCGACGGCTTCCGTAGCCCGGCGCATTGCATCGGCGAACGTGCCGCGGCCGCCGGGCGCCACGGTCCACAGCTCGGCGCGTTTGGCAGAAGCCACGGCGAGGATCGCCTCCTCGAGGATGCCGGCCGCCCGGCTTTCGCCGATCACCAGCTTCGCCCGCGTGTCCGAGACGAAGAAGGCGTAGTCGTCGGCGCGAAGCGTCGGATTCACCAGCACGGGGACGGCGCCCGCCCAGATCGCTCCGAGAAACGCCACCACCAGCTCGGCACAGTCGGGAAGGGCGAGCAGAATTCGCTGCTCCTCGACGACGGGGATCTGCGATAGCGCACCGGCGAATTGCCGCGCCGCGGCCGCGAGCTCGCCGTAGCTCCAGTCTCGGCACTCGGCGCCGGCGCGGACGCGAAGCGCGGTCGCCTCGGGCGAGGTTTTTGAGACCGAGAGCAAAGCGGCCGCGACGTTCGAGGGGTCAGTCATCGGAATGCGCCGCCGCGGTCGTGGGAGAGCACGGGCGAATGACCCGGCTGCTACGTGTGCATCCCTCCGTTCGGCGAGAGCACCTGCCCCGTCAGGAAGCTCGCCTCTTCGGCCACGATGTAGGCGCAGCAGGCCGCGATGTCCTGCGGCGCGCCGATACGACCGACCGGGGTGTGGCGAACCATGCCCGTGATCGTTTCGTCGCGCAGCGCCGAGCGTTTCAGAATCGGCGTGTCGATCAACCCGGGAGCGATGGCATTGACGGTGATCCCGCTCGAGCCGAGCTCGAGCGCGAGCGCTTTGCTGAAGCCGGCGATGCCCGCCTTGGCCGCCGAATAGTGGACGAATCCGGCCGCTCCGCGCAGGCCGGCGACGGAGGAGATGTCTGACGATGCGGCCCCACCGCGCGTCGATCATGTCTTGCACCAAATGCCGGGTACAGTTGAACGTCCCCTTGAGGTGGACGGCGATCATCTTGTCCCACTGCGCTTCGCTCATCTGTGCGACCGTGACGATCTCGCCGAAGCCGGCGTCGTTCACCAGGATCGACGCCTTGCCGAGCTCACGACGCACGCGATCCGCGGCTCGCTCGACGTCACCGAAGCTCGACACGTCCACTTCGACCGTGAGCGCGCGCCGTCCGAGCTCGGCGACTTCCGCGCCCACCCGTTGCGCGCCGGAGGCGTCGCGGTCCCAGATGGCGACGGTGCACCCCTCCTGCGCCAGGCGAAGGCAGATCGCTCTGCCGATCCCCGAAGCGCCCCCGGTCACCACCGCGATCTTGTCTTTCGAGTGCCACGGATTTCCTCCTTGGACGAGATCGCCATCAGATAGCACTCCGTGCTCGCGGGATCACCCGTCGCGGCTCTCGCGTCGGGCGAAGAGCCACAGGCCGATCGCGAGGTAGAGCGTCCCGTGCGCCAGCAGCACCGCCGTGGGTCGGAGCGCGGCGACGAAGGGCTGGCGGCGGATCATCAGGTCGTTGTAAGCCGCCATCGCCCAAGTGGTCGGCAGCGCCAGCGCCAGGGAGCGCATCCAGCGAGGCTCCAAATCGATCGGCCACCAACAGCCGCCCACCGCGGCCATCGTGACGATCGCGATGGAGCCAAGGGGGAGCACCGATTCGCGGCTGCGTGGCGATGCCGGCGACCACCAGGCCAAACGCGGTGCCGGCGAACACGATGCCGAACGTGGGTAGCATCAGCGCCCACGGCTCTGGGCCGAGCGAGATGCCGAACGCCACCCATCCGACGGTGAAGAGCAGCACCATCTGCACTACGCCGACGGCGATCCGTGAGCTGAGCTTGGCGATCAACAGCGCCGACAGCGGCGCAGGCATCGATCGCAGCCGCTCGAGCGTGCCCCAGTCGCGTTCGTCGAGAAGCGCCATCGAGACGCCGAGCAGCATCCCGAGAAGCAGGAACGTCACGCTGAACCCCGGGACGTTCTGATCGAAGGTGTTCAGCCGCCGCGGCGCTCCCGTGGCGCTCTGCTCGTCGATGTCGAGGCTTCCGGGCCTGCCCGAGGGCGGCATCTCGGGGAGAGCGGGGAGATCGATCGGGGGCGGCAGAGCGATGCTCGGCAGCTCGAAGTCCGCGATCTCGGGGAGCGGCGGCGTGCCAGCCGCTGGTGCGAAGAGCCGGGCCGCGAGCGTCGCGGCGTCGGTGTTTGCGAGGGTCAGCGAGCTCCGCCGGCACCGTCGGGGGCGTCGGCGGAGCGGGTATGTCGCCCGCCCGCCGACCGGCGGCCTCGCGCAAGGCAGTGAACCAATCCTCGAATGCCCGCTCACGCTCGACCAGTGTGGCAAGGAAGTCTCTTCACCGTGGCGAGGTCGCGCGCGAGCTCGTTCTGCGACGAGCCGTTCGCGCTCTGCCGCCGCGGCACGAACTGGCACTCTCCGCCTGCTCCCTCGCGCGGCGCTTGCGTGACTCGAATTCGCCGTGCGGATCTTTCAAGCGGGAGCGCAGCGCCTCCAACGCGTGACGCGTCTGCTCCATGACGCGCACGAATTCCTCGCCGCGCCGCCTCCGCGGTTTCGCGCGCCGCGGCGATCCGTGCGGCGCCGTTGCCCCTGGCTTCTTCTTCGACGCCGTGGCGCAGCTCCTCGACGAGAACGCGGATATTGGCGACCTCCAAGTATTTGACGGGATCGGTCAGCAACAGAAGTGTCGATGCGGTCCCGTCGGCGAGCGCGCGACTCGCGCCCGCCGGGATCACCAGCGCCGCGCCCGCCTCTCGGCGCTCGAGAATGCGCAACGCCTCGGGGCGGCCGGCGACGAATCGGGCGTCGACGATCGACTCGTGCTGCGAGACGGTCGTGAATGGCGCGCCCGACCGGTCCTCCGTCTTCGTCGACGACCGGCAAGAGGTAGGACGCCTGGCCGCGTGGCGCGGCGCCGTACAAGCTCGCCAGCGAGAACCCCGCTACGGTGATGACGACCATCGGGGCGACGGTCAGAAACACGAGCCCCACCGGGTCGCGCAGCAGGAGCCGCATGTCCTTGGCAAAGGCCGCGAGAAGCGCACGGACGATCACGGCTCACCGCTCGGGTCGTCGCGAAGTGCGCGGCCGGTGAGCGCGAAGAACACGTCGGCCAGGTTCGCGCGGCGTAGGCGCAGATCCTGGATCTCGACCCCGGCACGCTCTGCGGCGAGCAGCACGGCCAGGACGTTGGCCGCCGCTTGCACCTCGATCTCGCACTCGAGTCCCCGTTGCGCGAGGAGCCGCGCCGACGGCAGTGACGACAGCCAGCCTTCGGGGCGGGGAGCGAAGCGTGTGCAAGCGAAGCACGGGCGCCCGGCCGAGCTCCGCGACGAGCGCGCCTGGCGTCCCCGTCGTCACGACGCGGCCCTCGTCGAGCAGTATCACGCGCCCGCACAGCCGCTCCGCCTCCTCCATGTAGTGTGTGCTGTAGAGAACCGCGGCCCCATCGGCGACGAGCTCAGCGATGGCGTCGAAGATACACTCTCGCGATTGTGGATCGACGCCGACCGTCGGTTCGTCGAGCAGCACGACGTGGGGTCGATGGAGGATGCCGCTGGCGAGGTTGAGCCGCCGACGCATGCCCACGGAGAAAGCGGCAATCGGCTCGTCGGCGCGACCGTCGAGCGCCACGAGCGACAGCGCGCGCTTCGTCGACGCCTCGATCGAAGCAGCGGGCCGAGCCCCGCCATGCGACCAAAGAAGCGGAGGTTTTCCCGCGCGGTGAGCGGTGGATAGAGCGCTTCGCGCTGCGGGACGTAGCCGAGCGCGCCGCGGGCCGCGCGAGCCTCTGCGGGTACCGGATGGCCTGCGATCTCCACCGTACCCGCGTCGGCGCGCAGCGCGCACGCCAGGATCGAGAGCGTCGTCGACTTGCCCGCGCCGTTCGGCCCGAGGAGACCGACCACTTCGCCGGCGCCGACGGAGAACGCGACGTCCTGGAGCGCGCGGCGTTGCCCGTAGCGCTTCTCGAGACGCTCGACGACGATGGACCCGGCCACGGCGGCGTATAGTGTCACAGGCGCCGCCGCCGGCTCCACCTCTTGCCGCCGTCGGCGCAGGCGCCTACCATTTGCCGCCATGGCGTCGGCCGAGCTTCGAGAGATCTTGCCGGGTGTCCTCACGTGGCCTTGGTTTTCCGAGCGCCACGGTTACGACTTCAACGGCTATCTGTTTCGTCACCCACCGGGAATTTGGTGGTCGATCCGGTCGACGCGCCGGCCGCGGTCTTCGACGAGCTCGCGAGGATCGGCGTTGCGCGCATCGTGCTCACCAATCGCAATCACACGCGTGCGAGCGCGGAGGTGCGCCGCCGTACGGGCGCGCGCGTGGCGATTCATCCGGCCGACGCGGCCTACGCCCGGTCACAGGGAGCTACGATCGACGACGGGCTCGACGCCGGTGAATGGATCGGCCCCTTCATCGCGCTCGGCGTGGAAGGCAAGTCACCCGGCGAAGTCGCCCTCTACTGGCCGGAGCGCCGCCTTCTCGTCGTCGGCGATGCATGCGTCGGCAAGCCGCCCGGTGAATGCGCTCTGCTTCCGGAAAGCGTCTTGGACGATGTCGCGGCGCTACGGCAGTCGCTCGCCCGTGTCGCGCGCACGATCGATTTCGACGCTCTGTTGCCCGGTGACGGTGCGCCGATTCTCGCCGGCGGTCGCGCGGCCCTCGAGCGGCTGGTGGCCAGCTTCGCCTAGCTTCGGCGGCGGAGCTCGGCACCTTGATCCGCTAGCCGGTTGCTTTCAACATCGGTCGGGTCGTTCGCCATAGAGCGGCGAGGAGGAACCATGTCGGCAAAGCTGTTTGCGGATCTGTTCGTGCTGAACCTGCCCTTCGTCGAGAAGGTGCTGCGCCCGGTGATCATCTACCTCTTTCTCGTGGTCAGCCTGCGGCTGGCCGGCAAGCGCGAGCTCGCGCAGCTCAATCCCTTCGACTTCGTGGTGCTGATGACCCTCTCCAACACCGTGCAGAACGGCATCATCGGCGACGACAACACGGTTACGGGAGCGATCATCGGCGCCAGCTCGCTGCTCCTCGTCAACTACGTGATGGTGCGCCTGTTGTTCGGTCACGAAAGGCTCGACCGCCTGATCGAAGGAGACCCGGACGTGCTCATCGACGACGGCAAGATCTTACCCGACCGCCTGAAGAGCGAGCTGATCACGCTTCCCGAGCTGGTGTCGGCGGCGCACAAGCAAGGCTTTGCGAGCCTCGAGGAGGTCGCGCGCGCGGTGATCGAGCCCGGAGGGACGATTTCCTTCATCGGCAAGAAGCCAGACCTTGCGACCCAGCAATTCCGCGAGGTCGTGACCCGTTTGGACGCGATCGCTCGCGCGGTCGCCGAGATCCGCGCCGGCGCGGGCCCGCAGCCGGCGGCTTGAACGAGCGGGCAGCGGCAGATAATCCATTCAGCATGAAGAACAACGGCTTCCTCCGTTTCCAAGGTACCCCGGGGTACATCGCGTCAGGACCCCTGGTGGACGCCGTGAACTGCGCGATCGCACTCGAGCGGCCACTGCTCCTCAAGGGCGAGCCGGGAACCGGCAAGACCGTGCTCGCGCGTCACGTGGCCGAAGGGCTCGGCATGCCGATGCTCTCCTGGCACATCAAGTCGACGACCAAGGCGGCCGACGGTCTGTACGTGTACGACACCGTGCAGCGGTTGAACGACAGTCGATTCGGCTCCGGGAACGTCGCCGACATTCGCCACTACATCCGGCTCGGGGCGCTCGGCCTGTCGTTCGCCGCCGAGCAACGGCACGTGCTGTTGATCGACGAGATCGACAAGGCGGACCTCGAGTTTCCCAACGATCTGCTCCGCGAGCTCGACGAGATGCGGTTCACCGTTCTCGAAACCGAGGAGGAGATCGTCGCGCGGCACCGGCCGGTCGTGCTCATCACCTCGAACAACGAGAAGGAGCTCCCCGACGCGTTCCTGCGCCGCTGCATCTTCCACTTCATCGAGTTCCCCGACGTCCCGCTGATGCGCAAGATCGTCGACGTGCACCATCCTCACCTGGATTCGAAGCTGCTCGATCAGGTGCTGATCAAGTTCTACTGGCTGCGCGAGCAGCCCGAGCTGCGCAAGAGGCCTTCGACCTCCGAGCTCGTCGATTGGATCAGCGCGCTGCTTCGCTCGGGTATCTCCATGGACCAGCTCGAAGCGCACATTCCCTTCGTCGGCGCGCTGCTCAAGAAGGAGCAGGACGTTGACGCGGTGATGCGCCACGACAAGCAAGGCGGCAAGTATCCCAAGCGGTGGGCGGATCTCGGGCCGCGATACAATCAGTAAAGGTATGTTTCTCGATCTGTTCTACGGCCTGCGTGCCGAGGGCGTCCCGCTGTCGATGCAGGAGTGGCGGACCTTCCTGCAGGCGCTCGAGGAAGGGCTACACGGGTCGAGCCTGCTTCGCTTTTACCACCTCGGCCGCGCGTGCCTGGTCAAGAGCGAGACGTACTTCGACGCCTACGACCGCGTGTTCGCTCGCGTCTTCAAGGGCGTGGAGGGCGCGCTCGGTGACGAGGTGACGGCCGAGATCCTGGAGTGGCTGCGCGATCCGAAGAACTTCCCCGACTTGTCTCCCGAAGAGCTCGCCAAGCTCGAGCGATTGTCGTCCGACGAGCTGATGCGGCGCTTTCTCGAGACGCTCGAGAAGCAGACCGAGCGTCACGACGGCGGTGACCGTTGGGTCGGCACGGGAGGAAAGTCACCGTTCGGTCACGGCGGCCAGCACCCGAGCGGCATCCGGGTCGGCGGGCCCGCGCGGGGTCGTTCGGCGATGAAGGTCGCCGAGGAACGACGCTTCCAGGACTACCGCACGGATCGCATTCTCGACGTGCGCAGCCTCAAGGTGTCGCTGCGCCGCCTTCGCCAGCTGACGCGTACCGGCGAAGCGATCGAGCTCGATCTCGATGAGACGATCGACGAGACGTGCCGCAACGCCGGCGAGATCGAGCTGGTCTTCCGCCCGCCCCGGCGCAACAACGTGCGCCTGTTGTTGCTGATGGACGTGGGGGGCACGATGGAGCCCTTCTACGAGCCGGTGAGCCAGCTCTTGACGGCGCTCTGCGAGAACCACGGGCTGCGCGAGTTTCAACCGTACTACTTCCACAACTGCGTGTACGACCACGTGTACAGCGGCGCCCGCATGTCTCGCGCCGATGCGGTGCCGACGGCCGACGTGCTGCGTCGGCTGAATTCGCAGTGGAAGGTCGCGCTCGTCGGCGACGGGGCGATGCATCCGGCGGAGCTCTTGGATCCGTACGGTGGCATCGATCCGCGGGTCACGACCGAGACGCCGGGCGTCGTGTGGCTGCAGCGCATCGCCGGCCACTTCGAGCGGACGGTGTGGATCAATCCCGAGCCGCCGAAGTCGTGGGACCGCTGGCAGACGACGCGGGTCGTGCGTCGCTTGTTCCCCATGTTTCCGCTCACCGTCGACGGCGTCACGGACGCGATGAGGGCGCTGGTGGGCGCGCGAGCGGAGCACGCTTAACGTCCAGCAGATCGTCTTCGTCTAACGTCTACGGTGACGAATTCGTCCGCGCAGGACATGCCGCTCGACTCGCAGATCGTGGCGCCGCATGGGGGCAGATCTCGGCGAGCGGGCAGGCTCGATCGGCTCCACTTCGTAGCGCTGACCGCGGCGCTGTCCGTCGCGACGGCGACGGCGCAGTCGCTGCCGCAGAAGGATCTCGCTCAGTGCATCGAGATCGCGCTCGAGCATCATCCCGATCTCAAGGCGGCGGCCGCGGTGGTGGACGCAGGCCGCGCGCGCACCTGGCAGGCGATCTCCAGCGCGCTGCCGCAGGTGAACGCCGACTACAGCGCGAACCGGCGCAACAGCAGCGTCAGCACGCGCACCGGCGGCCCGGGAGGACCCACGGGACAAATCAGCAACCGGTCGCAGACCTTCAGCTTCTACTCGACGGGCGTCAACCTTTCGCAGATTCTCTTCGATTTCGGCCAGAGCCTCGACGCGATCCGTGCGGCGCGAGCCACCGAGCAGTCGCTCGAGGCCGATGCGTCGACGACGCGCGAAACCGTCGTCTTCGACGTCAAGCAAACGTACTTCACCCTGCTCACGGCCAAGCGCCTGCTCGGCGTCGCCGATGAGAACGTGGGGCAAAGCCAGAGGCATCTCGATCTCGCCCAGGGACGCTTGGACGTCGGCGTCGCCACGCGCTTCGACGTCACGCAGGCACAAGTGCAGCTTGCCAACGCGGAGCTCGCGCAGGTCACGGCTCGGAACAACGTGGCCGTCGCGGTCGAGACGCTGCGCAACGCTCTCGGCGTCGACGGGCCTCTCGACTTCGACATCGTCGACACGCTCGGCAGCCACGATGTACGCCTCGACGAAGACAAGGCCCTCGGCGTGGCGTACGAGCGCCGTCCCGAGCTGTTGAGCCAGCGACTGCAAGAGGAGTCGGTGAGCGAGCAGATCGCGGCGCTGCAGAAGAACTACCTGCCGAACGTGAGCGGCGACGCGAGCTACAACTGGAGCGGCGACGACTACCCGTTGCAATCGAGCTGGAACATCGGCGCCTCGGTGAACCTTTCGGTTTTCAACGGCGGCCTGACCACCGCGCAGATCGGCGAAGCGCGTGCCACGCTGTCGAACCTGAAGTACAAGGAGAAGAGCCTACGCCAGCAGATCGCGCTGCAGGTCCGCCAGGCGGTGCTGAACCTCACGCTCGCGCGAGCGAATCCATCCGCGTTTCCGAGAAGGGCCTGCAGCAGGCGCACGAAAACCTGGAGCTCGCCGAAGGGACGATACAAGACCGGCGTCGGCAACATCATCGAGCTCACGGACGCGCAGACGTCGCTCACCGTCGCCGCGGGTGCCAACGTTCAGGCCCTGTCGAACTACAAGACGGCCGTCGCGGCGCTCGAGCAAGCGACGGCGCAATCTTCGGGAGAAGAGGCCTCGGAGCCGGTCCCAGTCGCGACGCCGACGCCCTAGGCAGACGATGAACGCCTTCTCGCGCCGAGTCGTGCTGGCGGCGGGTGTGATGCTCTTGGCGGCCAGCGCCTACGCGTACTTCCGCTACCAGGACCGTAGCGAAGAGGGCTTACGTCACCGAGGCTCGTCGGCCGCGGGCCGGTCGTCATCCAGCGTGACCGCGACCGGCACCGTCAATCCGGTGACCACGGTCCAGGTCGGCACCTACGTGTCGGGTCCCATCAAGGCGATCTACGTCGACTTCAACTCGCCGGTGTCACGAAGGGCCAGCTCGTCGCCAAGATCGATCCCGCCCCGTTCCAGGTGAAGGTGCAGTCGGCGCGAGGCCGCTGTCGCCAACGCCAAGGCGCAAGGTGCTGAAAGGACCAGGCCGATCTCGACTCTCAAGAAGCTCACCTACGAGCGCAACCGGGAGCTTCTCGAGCGCGAGCTCGATCTCGCAGAACGATCTCGACACCGCCAAGAGCAACTTCGACCAGGCGGTGGCGCAGCTCGCGCTCGACGAGGCCGGCGTGCAGCAGGCGCAGGCCGATCTCGACGCCGCCAAGATTCAACCTCGCGTACACCGACATCACCTCGCCCGTCGACGGCGTGGTGGTGTCGCGCAACGTCGACGTCGGTCAGACCGTGGCCGCGAGCTTTCAGACTCCGACGTTGTTCCTGATCGCCCAGGACCTCACCAAGATGCAGGTCGACGCCAACGTCAGCGAGTCCGACATCGGCGACGTGACGACGGGTCAGCCGGTCGACGTTCCGCGTCGACGCCTATCCCGGACCGCGACTTTCCGCGGCAAGGTCGTGCAGGTGCGCAACGCGCCGATCAACGTGCAGAACGTCGTGACCTACGACGTGGTCGTCGGCGGTCGACAACCCCGAGCTGGAGCTCAAGCCCGGCATGACGGCGACCGTCACGATCGTCACCGCCGCGGCGCGACGACGCGCTGCGCGTCCCGATGCGCGCGTTGCGCTTCCGTCCGGAGCGCTCGCCGGGCGCGGGACCGAGCGCAAGCCGGTCGCCGATGCCTGGTCGAACACCGAGCGCAGACGGCGGGGCCCATCGCGAGCATGGGCGTTCCCTGGCGGTGTTCGTGCCGCAGCCGAGCGGCGGCCTCAAGCGGGTCAAAGTGCAGACCGGCGTCCACAACGAGAGCTACGCCGAGCTGGTTTCCGGAGAGCTCCGTGAGAACGACCAGGTCGTCGTCGGGTACAAGCGGACCGAGACGGCACCAGATCCCAACGCGCAGCGGCCGCCCTCGTTCATGCGGCGGCGGCGGCGGCGGTGGTGGTCGCCGGTTCCATTGATCGCCGTGCCGAGCCCGCTCATCCAAGTCGACGACCTGTGGAAGATCTACGAGCTCGGCGACGTCGCGGTGCACGCGCTCGCGCGACGTCTCGCTCGAGATCGGTCGCGGCGAGTTCGCGGCGATCATGGGCGCCTCGGGCTCGGGCAAGTCGACGTTCATGAACATCATCGGCTGCCTCGACCGGCCGACTCGCGGCCGCTATCGGCTCGACGGCGTCGACGTATCGACGCTCAGCTCCGACGAGCGCGCCGAGATCCGCAACACGAAGCTCGGCTTCGTCTTCCAGAGCTTCAACCTCATCCCGCGCACCAGCGCGCTGGAGAACGTCGAGCTGCCGCTCTTCTACGGCGACCTGCCGCTCGCGGAGCAGCGCAGCCGCGCGCGGGCGGCGCTCGCGACCGTCGGGCTCGCCGACCGCGAGCACCATCTGCCGAACCAGCTCTCCGGCGGGCAGCAGCAACGCGTCGCCATCGCGCGCGCCCTCGTCAACCGGCCGCCGTTGCTGCTCGCCGACGAGCCGACCGGCAACCTCGACATCGCGCACCAGCGATCGAGATCCTCGAGATCTTCCAGGAGCTCAACCACACGCAGGGCATCACCGTCGTGCTGGTCACGCACGAGCCCGACATCGCCAGCTTACGCGAGACGCGTGATCACGTTTCGCGACGGCCACGTGATTTCGGACGTGCGCCAGGCCCCGCAAGACGCGCACGACGCGCTCGCGCATGCTTCGTCACCAGCCACGCCATGAAGCTCTTTCGGATGACGCCTGCACGCGGCGCTGCGCGCGCTGCGGCGCAACAAGATGCGCTCGGTCCTCACCATGCTCGGCATCATCATCGGCGTGGCGGCGGTGATCGCCATGGTGAGCATCGGACAGGGCGCGGACGCCGCCGTGCAGAAGCAGATCGAGAGCCTCGGCACGAATCTGCTTGATGGTCGTGCCCGGGTGCGACCACCGCGGCGGGCGTTCGTTCGGGCTGGGGCGGCGTGTCGACGCTCACGCTTCAACGACGCGGCCGCGATCAAGCGCGAATGCCCAGCGGTCGACGCCGTCACCTACTTCCGCCGTCAAGTCGTGCAGGTCGTCTACGGCAACAAGAACTGGTCGACGGTCGGCTCAGGGCACCACCCCGTCGTTCTCCGCAGGTGCGCGAATTGGACCGCCTCCGCCGGCAGCTTCTTCACCGAGCGCGACGACGCGACGGCGAACCGCGTCGTGGTGCTCGGCCAGACGGTCGTCGACGCAGCTCTTCGGCGACAGGCGAGGATCCGGTCGGCGCGCAGATCCGCATCAAGGACGTGCCCTTCCGCGTCATCGGCGTGCTCGAGGCCAAGGGGCAGATCGGGCTAGGGGCAGGACCAGGACGACGTCGTGCTGATGCCCTTCACCACCGCCGAGCGTCGCGTGCTCGGCACCAAGTTCGTCGGCACCGTCGACATGATCTTCGCCTCGGCGAGCTCGCAGGACGTCGTCGACCAAGCGGAGACCGAGATCACCGACCTGCTGCGCGAGCGCCACCGCATCGCTCCCAGAGCAGGACGACGACTTCACGGTGCGCAACCTCGACCGACATCGCCAAGGCGCCGAGAGTCGCCGAGCCAGGTGATGACCAAGCTGCTGCTCAGCGTCGCGTCGATCTCGCTGCTCGTCGGCGGCATCGGCATCATGAACATCCTGCTGGTCTCGGTCACCGAGCGCACGCGCGAGATCGGCATTCGCATGGCGGTCGGCGCCAAGTCCCGCCACATCCTGCTGCAGTTCCTGGTCGAGGCGATCACTCTCAGCATGGTCGGCGGCCTCGCCGGGGCCGCGCTCGGCATCGCCGGCGCCGAAGCGATCTCCTTCTTCGCCGACTGGCCGACGCTGCTCTCGGCGCCCGCGGTCGCTCGGTTCGATCCTCTTCTCGGGCGCCGTCGGCGTCTTCTTCGGGTTCTACCCGGCGCGCAAGGCCTCGCGCCTCGATCCGATCCTCGGCGCTGCGCTACGAGTGACCCGATGCGCGCGCGAGCGCGCACGAACGCTCGCGGAGGCCCACTATGGAGTTCGGCATCTTCGTCGCCACCAAGATCGACGACTGGCAGCTCGTGAAATACGGCGAGGATCTCGGCTACGACCGCGCCTGGATCCCGGACTCGCAGATGATCTGGTCCGATTGCTACGCCACGCTCGCGCTGGCGGCGCACAACACCAAGCGAATCAAGCTCGGCACGGGCGTGGCGATCCCCGGTACGCGCATCGCTCCGGTCACGGCGCACTCGATCGCCTCGATCAACCGCATCGCGCCCGGGCGAACTTTTCTCGGCATCGGTACGGGTCACACGGCGATGCGCGTGATGGGCATGGACCCGATGAAGATCCGGGAATTCCGCGAGTACCTCCGAGTCGTGCGCACGCTGCTCTCCGGCGGCGAGGTCGACTACACGCTCGGCGGTGTCACACGCACGATCAAGTTCCTGCACCAGGACCTCAACTTCATCGACCTCGAGCATCCCATCCCGATCTACGTCGCCGCCAACGGTCCGCTCGCGCTTCGCGCGGTCGGAGAGTTCGGCGATGGCCTCATGTCGGTCGCCAACGAGAACCCCGACGTGCTCACCGGTCACCTCGGGGTCGTCGCCGAGGGAGCCAAGCGCGCCGGCCGGAAGCTACCGCAGCCGTTTCACACCGCCGCGCTCACCACCGCGGTCGTCCTCAAGCCGGGCGAGAAGGCCGACTCGGATCGCGTGGTCGAGCAATGCGGCTCGCAGGTCGCCGCGGTACTGCATTTCGCCTACGAGATCGTCAAGCTCACCAAGAACGAAACCGCGATCCCGCCCGGCTTCCGAGGCGTGTGGCAGGAGTACTGCGACTACGTCGAGAAGATGCAGACGCCGAAGGCGAAGCGCTACTTGCAGCTCCACAACGGACACTGCACGTTCCTGATGCCGGAGGAACGCCGCTTCGTGAACGAAGAGACGATTCGCGCATCGATCATGGTCGGCACGCCGGAGGAGCTGATCGCTCGCATTCGAGAGGTCGAGAAGGCCGGCCTCAAGGAGATCGCCCTGTTGCCGCCGATGGCCGCCGCGCGCACGGTCTTCAAGGAGTTCGCCGAGCAGGTGATCCGCCGCTACTGATGGCCGAAGGCAGGCAAGGGCTCGCCTGGTACCACACGCCGCTCGGTATCGCGCTGCTCACGCTCTTCGTGCTCGGGCCGCTCGCCTTGCCGCTGGTTTGGCGCACGCCGGCCCTCGGTCCGCGCGGACGCGCGGTCGCTACCGTGTCGATCCTGCTCTACACCGCGCTCGTCTGCTGGCAGGTGTGGGTGGCGGCGCAACTGGCCCTCGAGCAGTTGCAACCCTAGGCGGCTCGACTACGGCTTGGCGAACGATCCGTCGCGCTCCGCGAGCGTCTGCTTGAGGCCCCGCTCGCGCATCTTGCGTGTCTCCTCCTTCGCGGTGGCCGTTTGGTGGGCGAGGGCGTCGAACTCCGAGGCCGATTGTTCCGCTGCATAGACGCCCATCAGCTCGAAGAAGCGGTTGGTCGCCGCCTTGTGGAGCGTCAGCATGTCGATCGGCACCTTGGCGACGCGCCGGGCGTAGGCGAGCACCTCCTCTTCGAGCCGATCGCGAGGGCAGACGCGGTTGATGAGCCCGTACTCGAGGGCCTGTGCCGCCGTCATCGAGTCGCCGGTGAAGAGAAATTCCTTGGTGCGCCGCATGCCGATCAGGTACGGCCACATCGACAGCGTCGGGATCACGCCGAGGGTTCTTCCCGCGGGATGGCCGAACTGCGCGTCTTCGGCGGCGAAGACGATGTCGCAATGACCGGCGAGCTCCGTCGCGCCGGCCAAGCAATGGCCGTGCACCTGCGCAATCGTCGGCTTCGGCAAGTTCCATAGCCGCTGCCAGCGCTCGACCAGCCGGCGCATCGCCCAGCGGTCCTCCGTGACCGTGTAGCGGCCGCCGGACCCGCCGGCCGTGAGGTCGTAGCCGGCGCAGAACGAGCGACCGGCACCGCGGATCACCAGGACGCTGGCCTCGGCGTCGCGCGTGAAATCGTCGAGGGCGTCGTCGAGCTCCGCGAGCAGCGTCGGGCTCATCGCATTGAGCTTCTCGGGTCGATTCAGCGTGATGCGCGCGATCCGGTCTTCGATCCGTTCGTAGATGACGGTGGTATAGGCCATCGCTCCGCCTCCATCGGGCGCCGAGACTAGCCTCGATGGGCACGGTGCGCCAATCGACTTCCCCCCTTCACGCCACTGCGGTCCACCAGTAGAATCTCGCGCCGGTGCGCCCGTGGTGAAGCCTCTGGCGATTCTCGTCGCAGCCTTGGCGCTGGCCGCGGACGCTGGTGTCGCCCGCGAGGAAGGCGACGAGCCAGCCGGGGAGCCCGTCACGGATCTTCACCAGCTCACCGCCGATGCCGGCGTCGACGCCATGCCGTCGTGGACTCCAGACGGTCGACGCATCGTCTTTCATGCTCGCCACGCAGCGGAGAAGGCGAGCCTCTTGCCGACGCGCAAGATCTGGGTCGTCGACCGCGACGGCAAAAACGCCCGCAAGCTATCCGACGGACCGGCCGACGAGTATCACCCGGTCGTCTCTCCCGACGGCACCAAGATCGTCTTCGTGTCCGAGGCGAACGGCTCTCGCGACATCTGGGTGATGGATGCCGACGGCAAGAATCCTCTGCCGCTCAGCGATGACCCCGGTCTCGAGGAGCATCCGAGCTGGTCTCCGGACGGCAAACAGATCACTTACGTCGCGCTGCCGAAGGATGGCGGCAACTTCGACTTGTGGATCATGAACGCCGACGGCAGCGGCAAGCGCAAGCTCACCTCTTCTCCGGCGAACGAGGTGTTCCCCGCGTGGCAACCCTCGGGTCGCGTGATTGCCTTCGCCACCGACGTGAACGGCAACTACGACATCTACGGCATTTCGCTTCCCGACGAGAAGACGTTCCCGATCGTCACGGGGCCGGCCAACGACACCCGACCTGCCTGGTCTCCCGACGGCACCAAGCTCGCCTTCACGCGATGGCCCGCCGAGGGTCGCAGCACGGAGGCGACCCTTTGGGTAGCGAACGCCGATGGCAGTGTGCCGACCGAGCTCGCGATACTCCCCCCCGCCGTTCACCCCGCGTGGGCTCCGGACGGAATGACGCTGGCCTTCCAGCGCCTCGGTGAGGGCAGCTGGAACATCTGGACTGCGCGGCTTCCAGACAGTGTCGTGAAGGAAGGTCGTCTACGTCTTGCGCGTCAGGTGCGAGGACCTGCCGGCCAGGACGTGATCAAGCTGCGCCCGTCGGGGTCGCTCTTCGGGACCGTGGCTACCTCCCGCTTCCGGCTGCAAGCACCCTACGGGCTCGTCGAATTGCCGCGGCAGCAGCTCGCCTCGATCCAGTTTGCCGACCTCGAGAAGGGAACCGCCACGGCGGTGCTCGCCAATGGCGACACGCTGAGCGGCCTCCTCCTCGACGACGAGATCGAGGTCTCGACCTCTCGGGGCAAGCAGGCAGTCCGCAAGGAGAAGATCGAGGCGATCGGCTTCCGAGCAGAACACGGAGCCGCGAATGAGCGAGTCGGTGCGGCACGATTGGTGATGCGCAACGGCGACATGTTCAGCGCCGCGCTGCGCACACGCTCGCTCCGTCTCCAGGTCGGCAGCCAGACGCTGGAGATCCCGCTCGCCGACGTCGCGCGCATCGACTTCGGTGAGGAGGGGAAGAAGACCCAGGTCGTCACCCGCAAGGGGGACACGCTCGGCGGCACCCTCGAGACCACGCTGTTCGAGGTCGAGCTGCCGGCGGGCGTCACGCTCTCGCTCTATCCTTCGTACGTCCGTAGCCTGACTTTCGGGGAGGGTTCGCCATGAGACGCGCTGCGCTCGGCATCGTACTCGTACTGTCGATGACCACGGGCTGCTTTCGCACCGCGGGCATCAACCGCTTCCAACCGAACATGTACTCGGTGGATCAAGAAATCGGCATGGGAAAGCAAATGTCGAAGGAGGTCGAGAAGGAGACGCCGCTGATCCGCCACCAGCGCCTCACCCAGCTCGTGCAAGGTATCGGGCAGACGCTGGCCGAGCACGCCGAGGATCCGGAGTTCAAGCTCTATCCCTATACCTTCAAGGTGGTGGACAGCTCGGAGGTCAATGCGTTCTCGCTTCCGGGCGGACCGGTATACGTCAACCTCGGGCTCATCGAGCTCGCCGAGAACGAGGATGAGCTCGCGGCAGTCGTCGCGCACGAGATGGGGCACGTCGCCGCTCGTCACGCCACCGAGCAAATGACCACGGTGGAGCTGTCGCAGCTCATCCTGATGGTGACTCTGTCGGCGGTCGGCGGCGGGATCCCGCCGATCGCCATGGAGGGCACGCGGCTCGGCTACATTCTCGGCGTGCTGCGCTACAGCCGCTCGATGGAGAGCGAGGCCGATCATCTCGGTCTCAAGCTGATGGAATCGGCGGGGTACGACCCGCACGCGATGGTGACCATGCTCCAGCACATCCAGGACGAGCGTCGCGCCGAGCCCGTGTTGCTCGAGCGATTGATGTCGAGCCATCCGCTCCCGGACGAGCGCATCCAGGCGGTCGCGGCGGAGCTGCCCAAGGAGCCCGAGGACCGGATGTCCCGCCACACCTCCCCGCCTTTCGAGCGCACGAAGGTCTTGCTCGTGAAGGATTGACTCGGTGGCGTACCTGTTGTGCTTGGCGCTAGCCCTCGCTTCTTGCCTGCCCACGCCGCTGCCGGAGCTTCCCGAGCCGACGCACCGCCAGCAGAAGCTGTTCCAGGCATCCTACGACGAGGTCTGGAAGGCGGCGCTGGCCACCGTCGAGGAGACGAACTTGCGCATCGTCAGCGAGGACCAGTCGCAAGGCACTCTTCAAGCGGGGGCGCATAAGCGCGCACGCTCCGGGACCGAGGGTCTCGAACGCGAGGTGACGCGCATCGCCGACGTGCAGAAGGCGCGACAGCGCGGGCTCGGTCCGGTCGCCGAATACGCGGTGGAATATACCGTCGAAGTACGCTCCGCGAGCGACGATCGCACGGGTCTCGACGTGTCGACGGCGATCACGGCCATCGATCACCAGGTCATCATTCTGCCCCCCGGAATCGCGCACGTCGTGCCGCGAAGCTTCGAGGTGCCGTCCAAAGGGGTGCTCGAGCGCCACCTCGTGGAGCAGATCGCCGCCCACCTGCTCTTGAGCGAGGAGATGCTGTATTCGCTCGGAACACTCGGACGGGACTGAGATCCACCCGCGCCGAACGCGCTACGCGCATTGCATCGTCGGGAAGGTTGCGGCATCCACAGAAGGTATGCGCGCCTCGAGCGTAGCGCTGGTGCTCGCCGCCGCGTTGGCAGGACCCCGGGCGGCCGACGCGCAGCTCGGCATCAACCCCTATCGTACCGGCCCCCCGGACACCCGCAGCCCCTATGCGAAGGCGCTCTCTGGCAGCGACGTGAACCAGTTCGGCCACCGACTCGACTCTCCGCGCGTCAAGGACCGCCTGCTCGCGGTCGAGGACCTCGGACAGTCGGACAGCCCGAAGGCGGTGACGTATCTGCTCAAAGCCATGGGCGACGCCGACTTGCGCGTGCAGTTGCGGGCCATCGACTATCTCGGCTCGCATCGCGCCTCGGATGCCACGCCGCTGTTGGTGCAAAAGCTCTACCTGAAGGGCTCCCCGGACGGGCTTCGCCAGCACGTGCTGACCGCACTCGGACGGATCGGAGATCCGAGCGCCAGCCGGCCCATCGTCGACTTCCTATCGCAAGAAGACAACGCGGCCGTGCGCGGCACGGCGATCTATGCGCTCGGCGAGATCGGCGATGTGACCGTGCAGGAGGACCTCCGCAAGCTCGGCGATCAAGAGAACGACGCGCGGCTCAAGGGCCTCGTCGACGAGGCGCTCACCAAGATCGCGCGACCCCCGAAACAGCAGTACGTACCGCCTCCGGTCGAGGTCGACGCACCGGTGCCGTGAGCGCCGCAGCGCTCATCGCGCTTCCTTGAGCAGCTCCTCGGCGATGATCATCTTGCGGACCTCGGTCGTCCCGGCGCCGATCTCGAGCAGCTTGATCGTGCGGTAGAGGCGATTGATCTCAGATTCCCAGATGTAGCCCATGCCGCCGTGGATCTGCACGGCGTGGTCGAGCACGGCGTTCAGGGAGTCGGCGGTGTACATCACCGTGGCGGCGGTCAGCTTGTGGATCGCGCCGCGACCCCCCGCCCCTACCTCGAGCTCGTTGCAGGCTGCCAGGCAGCGGTAGTTGAGCGCGCGCATCGCCTCGACGAGCGTGTACATGTCGGCGAGGCGCGACTGCACCATCTGGAAGCTCGCGATCGGCTTGCCGAACTGTTCCCGAGTCTTGGCGTGCTCGAGGGCTAGGTCGAGCGCCCGCTCGGCGATGCCGAGCGAGATCGGCGCCACCAGCGCGCGCTCCAGGTCCAGCCCGCTCATCACCACCTTGTGGCCCTCGTTCTCCGCGCCGACCAGGTTCTCGGCCGGCACGCGGCAGTCGTCGAAGACCAACTCGGCGGTCTGGCTGCCGCGAAACCCCATCTTCTCGAGCTTTTGCGCCACCGCGAAACCGGGTGAGTCGGTCTCGACGAAGAACGCCGAAATCCCTCGCGCTCCGCGCGACGGATCGGTCTTGGCATAGACGAGCGCCACGTCGGCCACCGGCCCGTTGGTGATGAAGAGCTTGCGGCCGTTGAGCACGTAGTGATCGCCCTCGCCGGCGCGCGGTCGTTCGCATCGAGCCGAGCGCATCGGAGCCCGCTCCCGGCTCGGTCAGCGCCAAGCAGCCGATCGTCGAACCGTCGCAGAGGCCAGGAAGGTAGCGGCGACGCAGCCGATCGTCGCCGTTGCGAAGGAGGTTGTTGAGACAGAGGTTCTCGTGCGCGACCCACGAGAGCGACAGCGAAGCGTTCCAGCGCGCGAAGGCCTGCGCGACGAGGCCGCTGGTGAAGAGGTCCAGGCCAGCGCCGCCGAGCTCGCCGGGCGCGGTGATGCCGAAGTAGCCGGCGCGGCCGAGCGCGCGAAACTCCTCGTCCGGCCACCATTCCTCGTCGTCCATGCGGGGAGCGAGCGGCGCCAGCCGCTCGCGGGCGTAGCGGTCGGCGCCGTCGAGAGCCGCGCGTTGCTCCTCGCTGAGCTCGAAAGCGGTGGGGCGCACGCCGCGTACTCAAGCACGGAAATTGACTTCGGGCAAAAACATGATTGAGAAGCACTGCCGATGTCGATTCGCAAGGTATTGATCGCCAACCGCGGAGAGATCGCGGTGCGCATCGCGCACACGCTGCGCACGCTGGGGCTGAAGAGCGTGGTCGTCTACCACGCCTCCGACGCCCTCGGTCTGGCCGTCCGCGAAGCCGACGAAGCCGTCGAGATCGCGGCGCCGACCGGGGTCGCAGCGTACCTCGACGTCGCGGCGATCCTCGCCGCCGCGCGCCGCACCGGCGCCGACGCGGTCCACCCGGGCTACGGCTTTCTCGCCGAAAACGCCGACTTCGCCGCCGCCGTCGAAGCGGCGGGCCTCTGTTTCGTCGGCCCGCCCGCCGAGGTGATCCGCCTCATGGGCGACAAGATTCGCGCCCGCGAGCTCGTCGCGCGTGCGGGATATCCGATCACCCCGTCCGCCACGGAGGACGGGAGCGCGGCGGCATTCGCCGAGCGCGTTCGCGCGATCGGCTTTCCGGTGCTGATCAAGGCGGCTGGTGGCGGCGGAGGGCGAGGCATGCGCATCGTGCGCTCGGTCGAGGCGTTGGACGGAGAGCTCGAGGCCGCGCGCCGCGAAGCCGAGCGCAGCTTCAAGGATGGCCGGGTCTACGTCGAGCGCTACGTCGACCGCCCGCGGCACATCGAAGTACAGGTACTGTCCGATCGTCACGGCACGCACGTCCATCTGGGAGAGCGCGAGTGCTCCGTACAGCGGCGCTTCCAGAAGCTCATCGAGGAGACACCGTCGGCGGCGCTCGACGCCGCGCAACGCGCGCGTCTTTGCGAGACCGCGGTCGGCATCGCCCGCTCCGTCCAGTACGTGAACGCCGGCACGGTGGAGTTCATCTTCGCGCCCTCGGGAGAGTTCTACTTTCTCGAGATGAATACGCGCTTGCAGGTCGAGCACCCCGTCACGGAAATGGTTACCGGTCTCGATCTCGTCGCCGAGCAAATCCGTGTGGCGGACGGTGAGCGCTTGGGGTTTCGCCAGGCGGACGTCGTTGCGCGAGGGCACGCGATCGAATGCCGGATCTGCGCCGAGGACCCGGAGCGCGGTCATACGCCGACCACCGGAGAGGTCGCCCTGCTGCGCGTTCCCTCCGGTCCCGGAGTCCGTTTCGACAGCGGGCTCTCCCCCGGCCAGCGGATCACCACCTCTTTCGACTCGATGCTCGCCAAGCTCGTCGTGCATGGTGCGGATCGCAGGCAAGCGATCGCGCGCATGCGCCAGGCGCTTCGTGACCTCGTGCTTCTCGGTGTCGACCACAACGCAGCGTACCTCGAGCGCGTGCTCGCCCATCCGGCTTTCGCGGCGGCGAGGTTACACACCCATTTTTTGCAGGAACACGGCGAAGAGCTTTCGCTACCGCAGCCGAGCGAGGCGGAACAGGCCGCGCTCGTCGCCGCCGCCGCGCTCGTGGCGCGGCGTGCGGCGCTCGACGCTCCGCAGCCCTACGCGGCGATGGGTGCGTGGAGAAACTGACTTGAAGCAGACGTTCCACGTCGCCGGCGCACGCATCGAAGCGTTGCTGGTGCCGGTCTCGGACGGCACCGACCTCGTGCTCGACGGCCGGCGACACCGTGTGGCGCTGAGCGCTCTCGGCGACGGAGAGCACCGGCTCGAGGTCGACGGCGTGGCTCACCGCGTCTGGATCGCCGTTCGCGGCGACGCGATTTACGTGCACGCTGCTGGGCGCTCGTGGACGCTGGAAGTCGTCGACGAGCTCGCCGAGACCGCCACGGCGGGCGGCGCCGCGGCGGATACGGCGGAAGCGCCGATGCCCGGCACCGTCGTCCGCGTCCAGGTGGCGCCGGGAGAAGCGGTGAAGCGAGGTCAGACGCTGATGGTGATCGAAAGCATGAAGATGGAGACCGCGATCGTCGCGTGGCGCGACGGCGTGGTCGGCGCCGTGCATCGACCGCTCGGCGCGACCTTCGATCGCAAAGCGCCGCTCGTCAGCCTCGAGCCGGAATCGAGCTGATCCATGCGGCGCATCCAATCCAACGTCGACGTTCAATCCGAGGGCTTTCGAGTCAATCGCGAGCACAACCGCGTGCGCCTGGCCGAATTTCACCGCCTCCAGCAAGAGGCACGGACCCGCCGGCCCCAGCGAGACCTCGACCGCCTGGCGCGACAGGGAAAGCTCTTCGTTCGCGATCGGATCGAGCTGCTCCTCGACCCCGGCACGCCGTTCCTGGAGTTCTCCACGCTGGCCGCCAACATGGCGTACGACGGCGAGGTACCGGGCGCGGGCCAGGTGACCGGGATCGGCATCGTCAGCGGCCGCGAGGTGGTGATCCGGGCGGACGATGCCTCCGTGAAAGGCGGCGCGTGGTATCCGCTCTCGGTCAAGAAGATCGTCCGGGCGCTCGACATCGCCATCGAGAACCACCTGCCCGTGATCCACATCTGCGACAGCGCGGGCGGCTTCCTGCCTTTGCAAGCGGAGCTGTTCGCCGACCGCTACTACGCGGGACGCATCTTCCGTAATCAATGCACGTTATCGAAGATGGGCGTGCCGCAGGTCTCCATCGTCGTCGGCCACTGCACGGCGGGCGGCGCCTACATCCCGGGCCTCAGCGAGTACTCGGTGATCGTGCGAGGCACGGGCGCGATCTTCCTCGGCGGGCCGCCGCTGGTGAAGGCCGCAACCGGCGAGATCGTCACCGCCGACGAGCTCGGCGGCGCGGACCTCCACACGCAGGTGAGCGGCACTGCCGACTATCCCGCCGCCACCGAGCCCGAGGCTATCGCCATGGCGCGCGACATCGTCGCCCAGTGGCGCCGGCCCGAAAAAGCCAAGATCGAGCGCCAGGAGCCCGAACCGCCCTACTACGACCCCGAGGAGCTCTACGGGATCATTCCGCGAGACGTCAAAGTTCAGTTCGACATGCGCGAGATCATCGCGCGCCTCGTCGACGGCAGCCGCTTTCACGAGTACCAGCCGGCCTACGGCACGACGCTGGTCTGCGGCTTCGCGCATCTCTGGGGGTACCGCGTCGGCATCCTCGCCAACAACGGCGTGCTCTTCAACGACAGCTCGCTCAAGGGCGCGCACTTCATGGATCTCTGCAACCGCAACCGCACGCCCCTGGTGTTTCTGCAGAACATCACCGGCTACATGGTGGGCCGCGAGTACGAGGCACGTGGCATCACCAAGGACGGCGCCAAGATGATCATGGCGCAGATCGGGTCGGTGGTGCCGAAGTTCACCGTGATCGTCAACGGGTCCTTCGGCGCCGGCAACTACGGCATGTGCGGCCGCGCGTTCGATCCGCGGCTGCTGTTCATGTGGCCGCAGGGACAGATCTCCGTCATGGGCGGCGAGCAGGCGGCGGGCGTGCTCAGCGAGATCAAGGTGAGGCAGCTCGAGCGCGAGGGCCGTACGCTCGCCGCGGCCGAGATCGCCGCAATCCGCGAGCCGATCCTCGAGGAGTACACCCGGCGGTCGAGCGGTTACTACAGCACCTCGGAGCTCTGGGACGACGGTCTGCTCGATCCGGTCGACACGCGCAACGCGCTCGGCATCGCCATCACCTGCTCGCTCAACGCGCCGATCGGCGACCCCGGCTACGGCGTGTTCCGGTTTTAGGGGTCCTACTTGAGCGCGCCGAGCTGGCGCAGGAGCGTTGCGCAATCCCAGTAGTCACGCTCGGCGACGATCTTGCCGTCGCGGAGCCCGAGATAGGAGATTCCTCGCACCGTCGTCTCCTTGCCTTTCGCGGGCACACCGAAGATGTCGCTCTCGTGCTTGGAGTGCCACGTCCATTCCATGGCGCCGCCTTTGTCGTCTCCGGCCCAGTTGGTGACCACGAAGCGATGCTGGCTCGGGCCGCGGGAGAAGCTGGTGAAGAACTTCTGAACGCGGGCTGCCGTGCTTTCCTTGTGGCCGAGAGTCACGTCCTCGAAATCCACCTGGTCGGCGTACATCGTCGACATGGTCTTCGCGATCCCCGCCGGCGTGAACTCCTGGAGCCATCCCTTTGCCCATTGCAGGTTCATGGTGCGCCTCCTTCGCGACCATGGTCGCCGGCCGCACGATGTCGCGCCAGTCCCCGAAGGAGTGAGCTCGGTCGATCTTTGGATGCGGTCGATCGTATCTCGCGGCGCTCACATTGACCTCGCCAGCCGAGTCCGCCATTGATGCGGGTCATGGTCGGCATCGTCTCCTACGGCTCCTACGTTCCCTATCGCCGCCTGAAACGCGCGGCGATCGCCCAGGTGCTCGGCATCCCGGCCGGCAAGGGCGAGCGCGCGGTCGCGAGCTTCGACGAGGACAGCGTGTCGATGGCCGTCGAAGCCGCCGCGACGCGCTGCGCGCGGCGCCCGCCGGCGCGTCCGTCCAGGCGCTGCTTCTTCGCCACCACCACCCCGCCGTACGCCGAGAAGCTGAACGCCGCGCTGGTCGGCGCGGCGGCCCAGCTCCCGCTCGAGATCCGCGCCGCCGACCTCACCGGCTCGCACGCGCGTCGGGCCTTGGCGCGCTCCTGCAGGCGCGCCGACGCGTGCGCGGCGGCGCGCGAGCACGCGCTCGCGGCCATCGCCGACTGTCGGCTCGGCGCGCCCGAGGGCAAGGCCGAGCAGACAGAACGGCGACGGCGCCGTCGCGTTCGTGCTCGGCATCCGAGGACGTGATCGCGGAGATCGAGGCGACGGCGTCGCTGACGCGCGAGTTCCTCGACACCTGGCGCGCGCCCGGACGAGCGCTTCGCGCACACCTGGGAGGAGCGCTTCGCGCTGACGCAAGCCTACGGCCCGCTGCTCGGCACGGCGGTGCAAGCGCGTGCTCGACGAAGGCCAAGGTGCGCCCCGAGCGATCTCGCCAAGGTCGTGCTCGACGCGCCGAACCCACGCGCCGCCGACGAGATCGCGCGCGGCATGAAGCTCGACGCCCGCGCAGATCGCCGATCCGCTGGCGCTCACCGTCGGCCAGACCGGCGCGGCGCACGCGGCGCTCGATGCTCGCCAACGTGCTCGCCGCGCGCCAAGCCCGGCGACCGCATCCTCGTCGCCGAGCGCCGCCGACGGCGCCGACGCCGTCCTCTTCCGCGTGACCGACGCGCGCCGCTCGCTATCACCCAGCCGCGCTCGGTCGGGCGCCTGATCGAGTCGAAGGGCGACGTCACCTACGCGCGCTACCTCAAGTGGCGCGAGATCCTTCCGACCGAGCCGCCGCGCCGTCCCGATCCCGAGCGCCCCGCCGGTCCGCCGATGCTGCGCTCCGAGACCTGGAAGTTCGGCTTCGTCGGCATCAAGTGCACGGCCTGCGGCACGCCGCAGCTCCCGCCGCAGCGCGTCTGCGTCAAGTGCCGCGCGCGCGACCAGATGGAGCCCTACCCCTTCGCCGACCGCCCGGCCAAGGTCGCCACCTTCACGCTCGACCGGCTCGCGTACTCGCTGAACCCGCCGACGGTGAACGTCGTGCGTCGACTTCGACGGGCGGCGGGCGCTTCCTCTGCGAGATGACCGACTGCGAGCCCGAGAAGGTCGCGATCGGCGACGAGGTCGAGATGACGTTCCGCCGCATGCTACACCGCCGGCGGCGTCCACAACTACTTCTGGAAGGCGCGGCCGAAGCGCTGAGCTTCGCAGGAGACACGAATCATGGCAAGCAACGGAATCAAAGACCGCGTCGCGATCGTCGGCATGGGCTGCACGCAGTTCGGCGAGCACTGGGACAAGGGTCCCGACGATCTCCTGATCGACGCCGCCTACGAGGCCTACGCAGTCGGCGGGCATGCGAGCCGAACGACGTCGACGCCTACTGGCTCGGCACGATGGGCCAGCTCTCCGGGCTCACGCTCTCGGTGCCGCTGAAGATCCACTACAAGCCGGTCACGCACGTCGAGAACTTCTGCGCCACCGGCTCCGAGGCGCTCCGCCAGGCCTGCTACGCGGTCGCCTCGGGCGCCTACGACGTCGCGATGGCGATCGGCGTCGAGAAGCTCAAGGACTCGGGCTTCTCGGGTCTCGTCGGCGCCGACCCGCCGAACGACGGCACGCTCGGCAACATGACGGCGCCGGCGTCGTTCTCGCTGCTCGCGCCCGCGTACTTCAAGAAGTACGGCCTCGACGCCGACAAGGGCAAGGAGGTGCTGGCGCGCATCGCCTGGAAGAACCACCAGAACGGCGCCAAGAACCCGAAGGCGCAGTTCCGGAAGGAAGTGCCGATGGAGACGATCCTCAACTCGCCGAAGGTCGCCGACCCGCTCGGCATCATGGACTGCTCGGGCGTCTCCGACGGCTCGGCGGCGGCGATCGTCGTGCGCGCCGAGGACGCGCACAAGTACACGAAGGATCCGATCTACATCAAGGCGCTCTCGTTCGTCGCCGGCCCGGGCGAAGGCCCACTCGACGCAGGACTACGACTTCACGACGTTCCGCGAGGTCGTGGCGTCGGCGAAGGACGCCTACCAGCAGGCCGGCATCACCGACCCGCGGCAAGCAGATCAGCATGGCCGAGGTCCACGACTGCTTCACGCCGACCGAGCTCGTGCTCTACGAGGACCTCGGCTTCAGCCCGCGCGGCACCGCGTGGCAGGACGTGATGAACGGCTTCTTCGATCTCGACGGCGAGCTGCCGGTGAATCCCGACGGCGGGCTCAAGTCGTTCGGCCACCCGATCGGCGCCTCGGGCCTCCGCATGATGTACGAGATGTGGCTGCAGCTCCGCGGCGAAGCGGGCCCGCGCCAGATCGACGACCCGAAGCTCGGGCTCACCCACAACCTCGGCGGCGTGCCCGGGCAGGTGCGTGAGCTTCGTGTCGGTCGTCGGCCGCGACGTCGGCTAGAGGCTTCGCCCGCGCTCAACGGGAAGGATCCGTTCGGGCGCCGGCTCGATCACGATCTCGGCAAGCGTGCGAGCCGCGGCGACCTTCACCTGCTCGTTGATGACCTTCGCGCCGGCATCGAGCGCGCCGCGGAACACCCCGGGAAACGCCAACACGTTGTTGATCTGATTCAAGAAGTCGCTGCGGCCCGTGGCGACGACCACGGCGCCGGCGGCGCGTGGGACTGGGCGTGGAGCTCTACGGATTCCTCGTCGTAGTCGACTTTCATAGGTGAGCCGGCGCGTGTGGCGTTTCGCCGGCAGCGACGCAAGCCGTGCTCTGGAGGGCTTGTGTCGCGCGATCATGAATCTGCTATGGCCGGCACGTGAACGAGCCACGTTCCGCACCGGCCACCTGGGAAACCTACTCGGAGGCCGCACGCATGTTCCTGCGCGGAGCGACCGTACCGAGCGCGACGCGTATCATGCTCGTCGTCGGAACCTGGCTCACCTTCATGAACCACGGCGATGCCATCCTCCACGGCTCGATCCCGTGGCTGAAGGTCGTGCTCGACTATGCCACACCCTTCACCGTGGCGAGCTTGGGCTTTCTCGCCGCGCGTCGCCGCGCGAACGTGGAGCGATTGATGGCGCTGCTGCGAGATCGCCGTCCCGGGGCTTGAGGTCGTCCGACCTTCGGCCTATATCCCGCCCCCGAGCCATGCGGATCGCTTTGCCGAAAGAGACGGCCGCGCGCGAGCGGCGCGTCGCGCTGCTTCCCGACGCGGTGGCAAAGCTCGTCAAGGCGGGGGTCGAGGTGGTCGTCGAGCGCGGGGCCGGCAGCAGCGCCGCGGTGGTGGATGGCGCCTACGCAGACGCCGGCGCCAGAGTCGTCGACGACGCGCGCGCCGCCTGTAGCGGTGCCGCCACGGTGGTGAAGGTGCAGCCGCCGTCTCCCGACGAGGTGTCATTCCTCGAGCCCGGCTCGGTGCTCATCAGCCTGCTGCCGATGGTCGACGGCAACGCGATTCTCCAAGCGTTGGCCGCTCGGAAGGTCACCGCGCTCGCGCTCGAGCGCGTGCCCCGCATCTCCCGCGCGCAATCGATGGACGTGCTGTCCTCGCAAGCGACCGTCGCCGGCACCAAGGCCGTGCTGCTCGGCGCTTCGGCGCTGCCCCGCTTGATGGCGATGATGACGACGGCGGCCGGAAACATTCCACCGGGAAAGGCCTTCGTGATCGGCGCCGGCGTGGCGGGATTGCAGGCGATCGCCACGTCGCGGCGCCTCGGCGCCGTGGTCAGCGCGTTCGACGTGCGCGCCGCGGCCCGCGAGCAGGTGCAGAGCCTCGGGGCCTCGTTCGTCGCCGCCGACCTGGCCTCGGACGGCGCGCAGGACAAGGGCGGCTATGCAAAGCCGCAAAGCGAGACGGAGCGCGATCGTACTCTCGAGGTGCTCGATGCTCACCTCAAGGAGATGGACCTGGTGATCTCGACCGCGGCGATCCCGGGCAAGCGCGCGCCGGTGCTCATCACCGACGCGATGGTCAGCCACATGAAGCGCGGTGCGGTGATCGTCGACGTGGCCGCGGAGACCGGCGGCAACTGCGAGCTCACCAAGCCCGGTGAGACGGTCGAGGCGCACGGGGTGACCATCCTCGGTCCACTGAACCTGCCGAGCACCGCGGCGGTGCACGCGAGCCAGATGTTCAGCCGCAACGTCTCTACGCTCCTTCAGCACCTCCTGAAGGACGGAGCGATTCAAATCGATCTCGGCGACGAGATCACGGCGGCGATGGCCGTGACGCACGCCGGCGAGCTGCGAATCTGAGCGATGGCCGGGCGACGCCGGCTCTGGCGTTGCGACGAGCGTCATGAAAAGGAACCTAGCCGAGCGAGGGGGCTTCCATGGGCTTCAAGGTGCGTGACGGAGTCAAGCTTGCTTTCGAGGAAACTGGCCAAGGTGGGCCGCCCGTGGTGCTGGTCCACGGTTGGACGTGCAATCGCAGCTACTTCGCGCCGCAGCGGGACCACCTGGCTGGCAAACATCGCGTGGTATCCGTCGATCTCCGCGGGCACGGCGAGAGTGACAAGCCGGAAGGACCGTACACGATCGCCGGGTTCGCCGACGACGTCGCCTGGCTCTGTCGAGAGCTCGCCCTGACGAAGCCCGTGGTGATCGGCCACAGCATGGGTGGCATGACGGCCCTCGAAGTGGCCGCGCGACATCCCGAGCTGCCCGGCGCCATCGTGGTCTGCGACTCGCCGATGGCCGTGCCGGCGCCGCTCGCCGCCAACCTCGTGGCGGTATCGGCCGAGTTCCGCAAGCCTGATTGGCGGCCGGCGCATCGCGCGTTTCTCTCCGACGCGCTGTTCATCGCCAACGACGATCCCGCCCGCAAGGCGCGGATCCTCGCGGACATGACGTCGGCGCCGGACCACGTGACGCTCGGTTGCTGGGACGCCATCGTCGGCGCCGATATGGAGGGCGCGCTGCGCAAGTGCAAGGCGCCGTTCTTGTACCTAGCCGCGGCAAGCCCGCTCGCCGACCTCGCGCGTTTGCGTGAGCTGTGTCCCCAGGTCGTGATCGGACAGACCGTCGGCGCCGGACACTTTCACCAGCTCGAGGTCCCGGCGCAGGTGAACGCGATGATCGACCGGTTCCTGGCCCTTCAGTAGCACTTCGGATCACGCGCGCTCTCGCGGCGAAGCGCGCCGACACACGCGTTCTCGCTTGACGCCGAAACCGGGCGTCGCGTAATACGTCTGTCACAAACGTATTACCGCGGAAGGGACCGTATGGAACAGGCCGTCCGATTCTCGGTGTCGCTCGACCCCAAGCTCCTCAACGACTTCGACCGAGTGTTGGTGCGCAAGCGCTACGACACGCGCTCGGAGGCGGTGCGCGACCTGATCCGCGACAAGCTGGTGCTCGACGATTGGGACGACAAGCGGGAAGCGATCGGAACCGTGACCATCGTCTACGACCATCACCTCCACGACCTCACGAGAAAGCTGACCGCCCTGCAGCATGACTTTCACAAGATCATCCTCTCGGCCATGCACGTGCATCTCGACCACGACAACTGCCTCGAGGTGCTGGTGGTGCGTGGGCTCGGGAAGACGATCCGCGAAGTCGCCGATCGGCTGATCAGCACCAGAGGCGTGAAGCACGGAAAGCTGACGATGACGACGACCGGGAGGGATCTCGCTTGACGCCAGCGCGACGCTCGCTCTCGGACGGACGCGAAAAACCGAGGGATCGACGAGCATCCTGAAACACCTGTGCGTCATGGCGATGACGCTTTGGTGGGGAGGCGTGGCGCTCGCGGAAGAGGACACCGCTCTGACGATGCCCGAGATCCTCATCGAGGGCCGCCAGGACAACCTGATCGGGATCGCGAGCTCGGCGAGTCAAGGAACCACTGGCTCGGCTCAACTCGAAAATCGCCCGATCTTACGCAGCGGCGAGGTCCTCGAGACCGTGCCCGGGGTGATCATCACGCAGCACGCCGGCGGCGGTAAGGCGAACCAGTACTTTCTGCGCGGCTTCAATCTCGATCACGGCACGGATTTCGCGGTGTTCCTCGACGACATGCCGCTCAACCTTCCGTCGCATGCGCACGGCGAAGGGTACGCCGACATGAACGTGGTCATCCCCGAGCTCGTGGAGCGAGTCGACTATGCGAAAGGGCCGTATTACGCGGATGTCGGCAACTACGGTTCAGCCGGGTCGGCACACCTGGTGTTCTTCAAGGCCCTTCCCCACAACTTCGCCCTTGCGGAGGGCGGCATGTATGGAAACGCGCGCGGCGTGGCCGGCATCTCGCACACGCTCGGCCCCGGCACCCTGCTCTTCGGCGCCGAGGCGTATCACCACGATGGCCCCTGGGCTCACCCGGACAACTATCGAAAGTTCAATGGGCTCCTGACATACAGCCAGGGCGACGGCGCCAACGGCGTCAGCATCACCGGGCGAGCCTACTACGGCAAGTGGAACTCGAGCGATCAAATCGCGTCGAGCGCCGTGCCGCTCGTCGGCTTCTTCGGCACCCTCGACCAGACCACGGGCGGCAACTCGGAGCGCTACGGCATGCAGGGCGAATGGCATCGCGTCGACGACAATTCCGCGACGCAGATCATGGCGTACGGCTTCTACTACGACCTCGATTTGTTCTCCAATTTCACCTACTTCCTCACGGACACCACGAAAGGCGATCAGTTCGAGCAAGCGGACACGCGCTGGGTGGCCGGCCTCGACGCACGCCACACCATTTTCAACGACTGGTCCGGTCGCGCGGTGGCCACCACCTTCGGCATGCAAGTACGGAACGACTGGATCAGAAACGCCCTCTACCAAACCGAAGCTCGGGTGCGCACCGACAAATTCGACACCAACGCCGACCCGGCTGCCGTCTTACCGGCCACCACGCTGAAGAACAGATTCACCGACACTCAGTCCGGGTTCTGGGCGGAAACCAAGATCCAGTGGGCGCCGGCGTTCCGGTCGATTCTCGCCTTGCGCGGTGACCTAGAGTACTTCGACGTGACTTGCGTGAACATTCCGGAGAATTCCGGCACCTCTTTCAGCGCGCTGCCCAGCCCGAAGCTGAGCTTGATCTTCGGACCGTGGAAGCAGACGGAACTTTACGCGCAAGGCGGATTCGGCTTTCACAGCAACGACGGGCGCGGCACGACGGCGACGCAGCAACCGATCTCGGCGGAGAATCCTCACGGGGGACCCGCTGAGAGCATCCCGGGACTGATCCAGACGAAGGGCGCGGAGATCGGCGCGCGCACACTGGCCGTGGTCAACCTCCAAAGCACGCTGTCGCTGTGGTACCTGCACAGCGATTCCGAGCTCCAGCAGGCCGGCGACACCGGCGGGACCGTGCCTTCGAAGCAGGCGAGCAACCGCTTCGGTGTCGAATGGGCGAACTACTTCACGCCATTCGAGCATCTCGCCCTTGATTTGGACGTCGCGGACTCGATTGCTCGTTTCGTCTCAACGGATTCCGACGATGCGGCGCCCGGCAGTCCAGGCGGAACGCGCGTCCCGGAGGCGGTCGGATTGGTCATCGCGGCGGGAGCCACGTTCCATGACTGGAACGGACTATCCACGAGCCTGCGACTGCGCTACTTCGGCTCGCGCGATTTGACCTCGGACGGAATCTTCACATCCAGCCCCACATTGTTGCTCAACGGGTCGGCCAGTTATCGATTCAACGATACGTGGCGTGTCGCCGTCGAGGTCTTGAACATACTCGATCGCCGCGACCACGATATCGACTATGCCTATGAATCCCGTGTGGCACCGACCGCCGCGTCGGTCTTCGAGGACGTGTTCCATCCCGTCGAGCCGATCCAGGTTCGCGGCGGGATCATGGCGCGCTTCTGACAACGCGCGGAGCGCTCGAGCATTGCTAGGCAGGACTCGGAGTCTCGCGGGCTTGACGGCGATCCTACGGCGCGCGTGACGCAGCGCGAATCCGAGCCGGACCGCCGGAGGTCAGCCGCCCGCGGACGAGCCCCTGGGCCGCGGCGGCGGCGGAATTCCCTCCATGCGGATCGGCGGGTAGTAGTATCCTTGCTCGCCGAGCGCGTCGACCGCTTGCCAGAACTCGGGGGTCGCGGCGAACTGCCCGGTGAGAGCCGGATCGGAAAGCACTATCTGCTGCCGGCGGAAATTCCAGCTTTCGGGCCGTAGTCGCACCGCCGTTGCGAACTGCTTCGCGGCGTCCTCTCGTTCACCGCGCCCCTGCAGCCACAGCCCGAGACGGAAGCTCGCGGCGGCAGTGGAATCGTCGCGCGACCGTCCGCGCATGCGCCGGCGTATCTCCTCGGGCGGGAGCACGTGCCGGCTCTGCTTGCCGCGCTCGATCCAGTCGCACAGCGCCTCGACGTAGAACGACTTGGTGCGCTTGCCGGCCTCGGCCGCATCACGCGGCACCTCGAAGGTCTCGCGGTTCATGCCCCGGAACATGTCGCTCGCGCCGGCGGGCTCCGGCGCACGGGCCATGAACCCGTCCTCGTCGATCCAGACCGCGGTCGGCACGTTCACCATCCCGTAGCGCTCGGCGACGATGTGGCGCTCGTCGATCAGACACGGATACGTCGGCGCGGATGCCTTGTCGGACAGCGAGCGATCCCACCCCATGAAGGCGAACAAGTCCTGTGAGAGCTCGGCTGGACGGATGAAGTCCTTGACGGCGGCGTTGCCCGCGGAGTCGAAGGCGACCGCGAGGATCGTGAATCCGCGGTCACGATAGCGCGCGTAGATTGCCTGCCAGACCGGCAGGTCGTGACGGCAGCCTCACCAAGAGGCCCAGCAGAAGAGGAACACCTTGCGGCCGCGGTACGCGGAGAGCGAATGCAACTTTCCATCGAGATCGGGCAGCGAGAAATCGGCAGCGGCAACGGGCCCTGAGCCGCCAACAGCCTCCCCACCGCGAGCCGATGGGCCAAAGGACCACGCCGCATGGCCGGCGTCGTGGACCACCTCCTCGCCGAGGTGGGCGGCGAACGCCGTCAGATCGACCCCGCGCTTCTCGTCGATCCACTGGCCCTTGCGATCAGCCGGGACCGGTACGCACACTTCGCCCTGACAGAAGCCTTGCGGCTTCAATTCCCACCCCGTCGCCCGCGCCAGATCTGCGACGGGCACCCACAGTCGCTCACCGTCGGCGCTGGCGCCGTCCACCGTCGCCTCGTTCGTTCCGTACAGGATCGTTTGCGCCATGGTGGGATCTCCCGTGGACTCATTAGCAAACCGAGCGCAGATCGGTCTACGTCATGTAGACCCCGCCATCCACGTTGATGGTCTGACCGGTGACGTAGCCGCTGCGCACCAACATCGCGGCCGCTTCGGCGACCTCCTCCACGGTCCCGAATCGACCCTGGGGAATGAGGTCCGGCCGCGCTCCGGGCGGTATCATGTCGGTGGCGATCAGCGCCGGAGCGATCGCGTTGGCGGTCACGCCCTCCTTGGCGAGCACCCGCGCGCACCAGTGCGTGAAGCCGAGCAAGCCCGCCTTGGAGGCGGCGTAGTGCGGACCCACGACGCCTCCGACGTGCGCTGCCGCCGACGAGACGTTGATGATCCGACCCCAGCGCCGCGCACGCATTCCCGGCAGCACCCGCCGGGTGACCAGGAACGCGGACTTGAGGTTCACCCGTAAGATCTCGTCCCAGTCTTCCTCGGCAATGTCGTCGATCGACTGAACGCGGGCAATGCCGGCGTTGTTGACGAGCACGTCGACGTGGCCAAGCGCGCGCTCGACCGTCGCAACCAGTCGCACCACCTCCGCGTCCTCGGCGACGTCGGCCTGGACGGCGACCGTGCGCCGTCCGAGCCGCTCGATCTCGGCGCACACCGCCGCGGCTTCCGCGGCCCGGCTCTTGTAGTTGACGGCGACGTCGAGTCCGGCTCGTCCCAGCTCGACGGCGATCGCGCGACCGATACCGCGGCTGGCGCCCGTCACCAAGGCGACCTTACCCCGCAGGTCGTCGGCGGCCGGCACCTCTCGACACCCGCTTCGCGAATCAGTCGGCTTTGCCGGCCTTTTCGCGCGCCGCGACCCTCGCCGCGATCTCGAGCGCCTCGCGCACCTTGGGATCGGTCTTCGCCAGTCGCTCGAGCCTGCTGCGGCGCATCGGCTTGGCGATGTATTCGTCCATGAGAATGAAGGCGATCGTGAAGAAGATCAGAAAGATGCCTGCGTTGGAGAAGTTGATTTCCATGAGCTTCGTGCCTCCTCGCGCGTCGCGTCTCAGGCCGTGGCGGCTCCCGCGGTCGCAGTCGCCGGCGGACTCTCGCGCATGATGAACTTCGGCTTGAAGATCAGGATCAGCACCGGCAGCAGCGTCTGCGAGCCGACGTAGCTGATCGCCATCCAGATCGCGAGCAGCAGGCCCATCTCGGCGTTGAAGCGGATGTTCGAGGTGATCCAGAACACGGTGCTGATCGATCATCGTGACGGCCGTGAAGGTCACCGCCTTGCCGGAGGTCACGAGCGCCTCGCGCACCGAGTCGTCGAGATCGCCGCTGACGCGGATCTCCTCGATGATGCGGCTCACGATGTAGAGACCGTAGTCGATGCCGAAGCCGACGCCGACGGTCACCAGCGGCAGCGTGTGGATGTTCACGCCGATGTCGTTCACCGCCATGTAGGCGTTGACGATGATGTTCGAGCAGATCAGCGGCCCGAGCAGGTAGAGCCCGCAGGCGAACGAGCGGTAGGTGAAGAGCAGGATGATCCAGATCGTGAAGAAGCCGAGGAAGTTCATCAGGAGGTCGTTGCGCACCAGCTCTTCGTTGGCCGCCGCCAGCACGCCGATCAGACCGCCGGCGAGCTTGAAGTCGGCCTTCTCCATCGGGTTCTCGGCGATGAACGTCTTGACAGCGCTCGATGATGCGGCGGATGTTGTCGCCCTTGTGGTTCTTGGCGAAGAAGGTGACGTGCGCCGTCGTGTAGCTGGGATCGACGTACTTCGCGGTCTCGGTCGGCGGCGAGCCGGAGAAGAAGATGAAGAAGAGGCCGCCGACGTCGACCCAGCTGTCGGGAATGACGCCCCACTTCGGCTCGAGCTCGTGGAAGACGCATGTTGACGGCGCGGATGATGTCGGCGAGCGAGAAGCTGTAGCCGATGTCGGGATCGCGCTCGAGGTAGCGCTGGAACTTCTCCATCGTGCGCAGCACCTGCGGATCCTTCATCGCGTCCTTGTCGTAGCCCTCGGCGACGACGATCAGCGGCTCGACGCCGCCGAACTTGCTCCTGGATCTGCGTGTGCGAGACGTTGTACGGCGAGTCGTCGCACAGAGCAGCGGCGAGGCCGAGGTCGGATCGCCGATGGTGAGGCCGCGCATGAAGTAGAGCGCCGACGAGCGTCAGCGACGACCCACGACGACCAGCGTGACCGTCTTGCCGGCCGGCGTCAGCAGGCCGTGCGACGAAGCGCTCGATCCAGCTTGCGGAAGCCGCCGCGCTCGCGCAGCACGACCAGCTCGGGCTCCGGGCGCCTTGCAGGTAGTAGTAGACGATCGGGTTCAGCAGCATCTCGGAGACCGTGATCGCCAGGATCCACCACGACGCCGTGATCGCGAGCTTCTGCAGCATGACCACCGGCACCAGCAGGATGACGAGCACGCCGAAGGCGTCGGTGATGATGCCCGAGAACGTCGGCACGAAGAGCTCGGCGAACGACGGCGACGATGGCGCGCCGCTTGTGCCAGCCGGACTTCTCGAACTCCTCGTAGTAGCGGTCGTGCATCTGGATGGCGTGGCTCACCGCGCGCGCGGTGATGAGGAACGGCATCACCAGCATGAGCGGGTCGAGCGCGAGGCCGATCAGGTGGATGAAGCCCGAGGCCCCAGAACGCCGCGATCAGGCCGGTGATCGTCGGACGCAGCGCGCCGCGCCAGTCGTGGAAGTACATCCAGCGCAGCACCCACTCGATGCAGTAGGTGACGACGAGGATGAAGAAGACGTCGCCGGCGTAGTTGTAGACCCAGCCGTAGAGGCGCGGCTCGCCGGCGACGTAGATCTGCGGTGTTGGCGTCCTCGAACGGCTCGATGACCTTGTCGTTCACGTCGTCGAAGATGCGCTTGTAGTCGAGGCGGCCCTCGATGAAGTTGGCGCGGATCAGCGCCGCCTTGTCGTCGAGCGAGACGATCAGGCCGTAGATGTTCTCGGCGTTGTGGACGATGCGGCGGATCTCGTCGACCTCGTCCTGCGTCTGCGGCGCTCGCAGCATGACCGGCTCGGCGCGCATGCGTGCCGCCGGCGGCGACCTTCAGGTAGCGCACGGTGCGGTGGCCGATGGAGTCGATCTGGTTGTGGTTGACGCCGGCCGACGTCCACCTCTGGTCATCTTGAAGATCTTGTTGAGCGTCTCCTTGGTGAAGATGGTGCCGTCCTTCACCTCGAACATGACGCGATGTTGTTGGCGCCGCCGAACGTTGCGAGTACTTGTTGTGAACCTTGACGAACGGGTGGTTCTGCGGGAGCAGGTCGCCAAAGCTGGTGTACATCTGCAGCTTACTGGCCTCGTAGGCCATGAAGGCCGTGAAGGCGATGGTGATGAGCGACACCCAGAGCCGGTTGTCGACGAGCCAGTTCCCGACTTTGTAGAGGGCGGCTTTTTCTTCCGGCGACGACGTTGCGCTTCCTGACATTGGCTTCCTCCTCAGACGGCAGACGCGCGTGCTTGCGGGAGGATCGCACCGCGGAGCCGCGAGAGCGGGCAGATCACCCGTTCTCTATGACACATGGGGTAGACCAGGAGGCGAGCTGTGCGCCGGGTGGGAGCCACAGGCATTGGGCGAGAGTCGCCGCAGACCGTCCATGCGTTCGGAAAGGTCTATACGTCCGGCCGGACGCTGTCGAGCCGTGCAGCGAGGCTAGCTCGAAATCAGTGGAACACTGCCGGGGCCTGGCTGAGCGCTGCCGCGGTCACCTCGGTGGTCTCGCCGGGGACGACCTCGACCTGCACCTTGCGATAGGTCGTTCCGTACATCGACGCGACGACGTAACGGCCCGCCGGCAGCGACAGTGAGACGGGCTCCTCGCCGTTTCGCCACCCTTGGTTTGGCACGTTGGCGCGCACCAACGTCCCAGCCGTGTCGTAGATGTCGTAGGGCCGCCGGATGTAGTCGTAGGAAAGGCTGCCTTGGACCCGGATGTCCCGGTCGGTATCGACACGCAAGTAGCCGACCCCGGTCGCCTCGTCCGAAGGTGAGGCAGCCGGCATGAGCACAGCAGCGCCCGGGTCCCAAGCCACCGCCGCGGGTGGGACCTTGGTCGAGCACGACCACGCGAGCGTGGCCAGGAACAGCGACGCTATCGCGGCGCAATGTACCGACTTCATAGAGCTGACCCTCTTCAACCGCTCAGCAGCAGGCCCTCGATGGAGATGTCCTCCCCGAGATCCTCCCACGAGATCCCCGTGCCGCGCCCAACCAATCGCCAGTGGCGACGCTGGTCCGGGCTAGCGACCGCGAGCCGCGGGAACCACACGAGCGGAACGGAAAGCGTTCGTCCGTCGGAGAGCGCTACTTCCAGCGTGCGCTCCGTGCAATCGACGCCAACGGCGACCGGCAGCTCGCTCATCGGGCGAAGCCTGCCACGCCCGCTCGCTCAGTCAAGCCACCGAGCCACGCGAATCGCGCGTTGGCGGCGTATCAGGAAGTCGCGGCGAGGTGCTTGAGGATCTCCATCTGCTGGCGCTGCAACGTGAGCTGCTCGCGCTGGATCTCCACGAAGTCGCGCAGCTCGCTGCTGCGCAACTCGTCGATCTTGAGATGAAGGCTGCGGATCTGTAGCTCCGCCTTGAGATTCACTTGATAGTCGAGGTCTGCTTGCAGCCGGTCCTTCGTCGCTTGGCGGTTCTGGCTCATCATGATGATCGGCGCCTGCACGGCGGCGAGGCAGGACAGGATCAGGTTCAGGAATATGAAGGGATATGGGTCGAAGGGATGCCAGATCGCCTCGAGACTGTTGAGCCCCATCCACAAGCAAAGAGTGATCGCGAAGCAAATGAGGAACGCCCAGCTGCCGCCGAACTGGGCGATGCGATCGGCAAGCCGGTCGCCGAACGTGAAGGTTTCCTCCATGAGCTCGTTGACGTTGCGGCTTGCCCGACGCTCGATCAGCGCGTTGGCGCCGCGCAAGCGGCGGGCGATCTCGCCCATCATCGACAGTGCGGCCTCGGGATTGCGGCGCAGGAAGCCGAGCAGCTCGTCCTTGCGGATCTCGATGAGCTCGACGGGTCCGATCGCCTTCGCGGTGGCGGTCCGTGGCGAGCCGTCGAGCAGGCCGAGCTCGCCGAAGAACTCGCCGTCTGCGAGGGTGGCGAGCACGAGCTCTTCGTTGTCTTCGGTCCACACCGAGATCGCGACCCGGCCTTCGCGCACCAGGTACATCGCATCCGGGATGTCACCCTGGCGAAACACCAGCTGCTGATCTTCGCGGCGTACCACCCTAGACAACTCGGCGAGTTCGCGCAGATCTTCACGATCCAGCGACGAGAAGATCGGAACTTGGTTGAGGCTCTCCACGTCCACCATCGAAGCTCCCTCCGTGTCCGAGGTGCCGCGCCGCCGCGATTCCAGCACCCTCCGGTCGGTCGTGGTGTAACAAGCACCGGGCCGAAGAGCCACCGCCGCCGGCGTGTCCGCAAACTGCTTGCGACCCTCTGTCGGGTTCGCTAGTGCAATCCCGAGTTCCAGCACGAGGCGAGTACCAGCGCGTGACGAGCCCGTCTCGACCATCACCGAGAGATCCTCGATTGACTCTTCCCTCCGCCGCCCAGCCCGTTCGAGATCGAAATGTCGCGATCGCGGTCATCGTGGCCGTGTGGCTGGTGACCAGCGGAGGGGCGATCAGCAGAGCCCAGAGCGAAGCGGCGCAACCGGCTACCACCTCCGACGCCACATCGCCCACCACCCCCATGCCGACGGACGCTCGCGAGCAGCAGTTCGCGATCCTCACTCAGGCGGTCACCGCGCTCTGCCAGGAGATCGCACACAACAACGCCCGCTCCGATGAGCTGACGGAGGAGCAGGCGCGCCTACGCGCGCGCGTCGCCGCGCTGCGCCGCGAGCTGAACGCCAGCCAGGACGAGGACGAGCGGTTACGAAGCAAAGCCCAGGCTTTGGAGAAACAGCTACGCGAGGTTGGTGCGACGCTGCCGGAACCACCGCGTGAGCGCCCTCAAGCGGCCCACCCATCCCCCGAGACCGCACCGCCGACGAAGAAAGCCTCCATCGAGCCTGCTGCGCGGGCGGTCGCGAACGGCACTGCACGCCCGGAGCCGACCGGCGGCGACGCCACGTATCACGTCGTCGCGCCCGGCGAGAACCTCTTCCGGATCGGCGTGACTTACGGCATCGACTACCGCGAGCTGGCGAGCGCCAACCACCTCGACGATGCCTCCCATATCGTGGTGGGCCAGCGCCTCCTCATCCCCCGCCCCACCCGATGATCCGCCGGGAGCAGGGGAAGGCCACTACGCGACCTGGCGGAGAAAACAACCTCGTAGGGCTTTATTTTCTTTGTGTTCCGGACTATACGCGTGGAACCTTATTCATGTTGCATTCGTCTGGGCGCCTAAATAGACAGCGTTTGGGGGAGGAAGCGTCGATGAGACAAAGGGCAACATTCACGAGGTCAATAGCGGTTATCACCTTGAGCGTCCTCCTGGGCGGCTCGCTGATGGCGTGCAACCCGCAGCGCCCCTGGGGCCGCTGCGCCGTGATCGGTGGCGCGACCGGCGCCGCCGTCGGCGGCGGTGCGGGCGCGGGTATCGGGTACGCCGTCGCCGACGACGACAATCGGGGAGGTCCAGCGGGTACCGGGGCCATGATCGGTGTTCTGGCCGGTGGCGCGATCGGCGCCATCATCGGACACTTCGTGTGCGATCCGTACAGCAAGCCCCAGACGGCTGCCGCACCGCCTCCACCTCCACACGCCGCTCCTCCGCCTCCTCCTGCCAAGGAGAAGCTGGTTCTTCGCGGCGTACATTTCGACTTCAACAAGTACAACATTCGCCCCGGCGATGCGGCGGTGTTGGATGAAGCCGCGGCGACGCTCAAGGCCAATCCCGGCGTGACTGTGGACGTTGACGGTCATACCGACTCGGTCGGCAGCCTCGAGTACAACCAGAAACTCTCCGAGCGTCGAGCCAACGCCGTCGTGAAGTACTTGGAGAAGGCCGGCATTCCGGAGAGCCGCCTGGTCGCGCATGGCTACGGCAAGACGAAGCCCGTCGCCACCAACGATACGGCGGAGGGGCGCGCACAGAACCGCCGCTGCGAGCTGAATCCGCAGTAGGCAGGGAGGTTCTCAGTTCGCTAGCAAACGGCCGCGGTCCCCCTTGGGACCGTGGCCGTTGCTTTTCGTGACGAGGGAGGATGCGTATGAAAAAGGCAGGGTTGACGACTGCCGCGCTGGCGGTTGCAGCGTACCTCCAAAGCGCTGGCGGGCTGCTCGCGGGAGAGCCGCAAGCGGAAGCACCCCCGTCAGCGCACAATCCGCGAAGACGGCAGCCGCCGATGGCAATCCGCCGGCCGCACCGGCTGCGCAGCCTCCGGCGACGGAAAAGACCCTGCGCGCGAACGCCCGCGCGCTTGCCGTCAAGCTCTCCCCGGAGCGCGCCAAGCGCGACCGCGAGTTCAAGAAGGCTTCCGAGCAGTTTCCCGACTTCTGCAAGCATTGGGAGCAGAATCTCCGCGAGCGGGAGCGCGATAACCTTACGAAGCTGGTGTTCATATTGAAGGACGGCCTGCACACGGGGACCTACACGGGGTACGGCGAGGTCAAGACCTGCGAAGCGCACCAATCAAAGGACGGGTTCTCGATCGGCGTCGTCAAGTACGAGGAGTTCGTCTATTCCATGGCCGGGAAGACTCCCGAAGAAGCCGCGAAAGCAGAGAAGACGCCGATCACCAACACTCACACCACCGAAATCTTCCGCTGGGAGAAGGACAAGTGGTTTCGCTGACGATCTGACTGCGGCGCCCCATGGGCTCGAACGCGTCGGGCCCCGTTTCTCGCTTCAGTCATGATCAAGCCCTACACCACTGTCGGCCTCATCCCGAGCGTGCGCGGCATCCGCACGCGCAAGGACATCGCCGTCAACCTCGAGCATCTGTCGCACCTGGTGAAGGCTGCCACCTGGCTGTCAAGCCTCGATTTGCCGGTGCGACTGATCGCCTTTCCCGAGGGCGCGCTGCAAGGATTCAACGACGAGGTGCTCGATCTCGACCACGTCGAGTTTGCGCGCGAAGGGGCGATCGACATTCCGGGCGAGGAAACCGACTCTCTGGGGAAGATCGCGCGAGAATACGACGCCTACGTCATGGCGCAGGCCAAGGCGCGCCACCCCGATCTGAAGGACCGTTTCTTCAACGTCGGGTTCATCCTCGACCCCAAGGGCGAGGTGATTCTCAAGCACTACAAGGTCTCGCCGCTGTTCCCCGTGGAGCATTCGGTCTGCCCGCACGACGTTTACGACTGGTGGGTGGAGAAGTACGGGCGCAACCTGCAGGCGTTTTGGCCGGTGGTCGACACGGAGATCGGCCGGCTCGGCATCATGATGGCCAATGAGGGCTCCTATCCGGAGAACGCTCGCGCACTTGCCATGAACGGCGCCGAGGTCGTCTATCGCGCCTCCTACCCTCATCCCGGAACCGGCAACGAGCTGTTCGAGATCCAAAGCCGCGCGCGAGCGCTCGACAACAACATGTACGTCGTCGCCCCCAACATGGGCACCTACTATCTGTTCCCCGAAGAGACGACGCCCATCGACACCTTCGGCGGCCGTTCCTTCATCATCAACTACAAGGGCCAAGTGGTCGGGCGTCAGGACTACGGCGGCGGGTCGACGTACGTGAGCGGGGTCGTCGACGTCGAAGCACTGCGCGACCACCGGGCGCGCGCGCAGTGGGACAACTGGATGAAGGACTTGCGTACCGAGCTCTACCAGATCCTCTACGAGCAGCCGATCTACCCGAAGAACTTGTACCTCGACCGTGCGCCGATGAAGCACGCCGAGTACCGCGAGAAGGTGATCAAGACGCAGATCGCCCTGATGCACGAGCGAGGGATCTGGAAGAAGCCGCAACGCTGAGCGGCGTCCGGTGTCAGCTCGCGGGCCCCGCGGATTGGCGAGGGTCGGCATCGGGGTTCTGGAGAGCGTAGAGCTTTCCGGACGGCCCGAGCCACCGGCTGTACGGCTGTTCGGAGAGAACCCGCCAGCCTTCGAGGGGGCGATTCGAAATTCGATAGCGAAGAGTACGGGTGACGTTGATCCAGGGAACGAAGACTGCCCCTTCCGCGTCGCGCGGAGCATGCTCGGGATGGGCGTATTGCAGCCACCCATTCACCATATAGCCGCCGTCGATCTCCGACTCCCGAGCGCCTCGACTGCGCAGCACATCGACCACGCGCCAGAGAGCGCCGTTGTACGAAAGATGATCGCGTAGCCCGATCGTCGAAACGATGCCAAAGACGACCAGTACCGTGGCGGCCGCAGGCGTTCGCAGAATGGGAGTGGCGCGAAGGAAGAGGACAATTGCCAGCGGCAATAGGACGAGCAGGTAGCGATCGTACGTCAGCCAGAGAATTGCGATCAGCACGACGTGCGCCGCCGCGAGCCATGCGATGAACGTCTCGCCGTCGTTCAATCCACGTAGCGCGGTGATTCTGGCGAGGAAGATCGAAAACGATGCAATCGCAATCAGCGAGACGGCCCACGGCAGCCATGTCGGGGGCATCGGCGGTTCGAAGTCCGGTACGTTGCGCGCGGTCGCGCCAAGCTCCGTGATTGCCCACGTCGATCCCGCCGACAAGGGGATCGGCAGCGGCAGGCCGACCGCATAGATCGCGGCAAAGGAGAGGCCGAGAATGAGGCTGAATACGGCCGCCCTGCGAAGCACTTCTGCGGTCATGCTGCCCACCGTGAGCGGAAGAAGCCCCATGCCGAGAGATCCCGTCACCGCGCCGACTTCGAGCAAGGCGAATCTCGGCAGCAAAGGAATTGCCCAGCCTATCACTCGAAGACGGTTCGCGGAGGAGCCTTTGACCATGACCAGGTCCACGATTTTCACCGTATGACCCAGGCCCCAGCCGACGACGAGTATGAGGGCCAAAGTCGGAAGCACGGTCGCGAGCAACAGCTCCCGGCGCCGTTCACCGATTCCGCCGCAAGCAATGAGCGCGGCGACGATGGAGAACGGCATCGCCAGACCCACCGTTCGTATCCCCAGGCCGAGGCAAGCGAAGATGACTGCCACGGTCAGCCATCCGCTGGCTTTGCCTCGCAGGGCGCGTGTCATGGCAAGAGTCGAGGCGATCATCACCGCGACGAAAGGAACGTCCGTCATGAAGGTCCAGGAAAGGATGAAAAAAACCGGGTTCAAGCCGAGCGTTGCCGTGCCGGCCAACGCTTCCCGCCGGCCCAGGTCCAACTCGCGGAGCAGCAAGTAGAAGCAGCAAAGACCGAAGACCGCGAGCACGGCGGTCGACACGCGAAGCGCCGTGAACGCGAAGCCGAATGGAAGGCAATAGAGGGCTCCCCAGAGAACCTGCACGAAATTGAGGTTCGAGGACCAGTCGAGAATCGAGAGCTCGCCGTCTTTGAGGAGATGCTCGACCGACCAGGCGTACGACCAGTCATCGACGAACGGCAGATTCTGAAGAGGGCGGAGGAAGGCGGCGAGCAGTATCCAAGCGGACGCGATCAAGAGGCAATCGCCCACCCTCCTCTCGGCGCCCATCTCGAGGAAGATTGCAGAAAGCTTTCGTTTCGCGAAGAGAGCTCTGGGCCGGGGATCGCCTCAGGTCACGATGGGTGTTCGAACCTGAGCAACCGTTTGATGTTCGCGATGCACTCTTCGGCATCCTCGTGCGTGGTCGCGTTGCAGAGGCCGAGCAAATTCTTCGACGCATCGAGGGGCTTCTCGCTGCACCACTGAAGGCACCAGCGATACCACGCCGGCAGGTTGTTCAGCGCGACTTCCAGGTCTGTGGCGCTTTCCCGATTCGCACGTTGGCGGGCCAAACGCTGCTCGGGAACCACGATAGCGGCTTCGTCCAGCATGATTGCGTTCGCATAAGTGACCAAGTCGCGCGCGATTCGCTGCTTTACATCCGCGTACCGCCGCATCGATCGGGCATCTGCTTGAAATGCGAGCTCGATCAGCTTCTCCCCGATCGATGTTGCCTCGCGCGCAGCCTTCATTCGCTTCTACGGTCTGAACTGCAGGCCCGAAGTTGCCCGGCCTTCTCTTCGAGCAGCCGGCGATTTTGAGCAGCAAGAAGCAGGCCTCGCCTCCTGCTCGATCGAAACGGCTTTGTCTGTGGCGAAACCCGGAGTCTATCGACGAGGCAGCGAGGAGCACCGGCAAATGCAAGTCACTGCCGTCGAAAAGATGACGCCTTCGAGGGCACCGGAGATGACTCTGGAAGATGTTAAAGGGCGGGTTGAGGCTTTCACCTTCCGAGCTTCTGCGCGGCCTTGCGCAGCCGCCACGCCACCGGCGCGAAGGGTCCCAGCCTCTCGAGCGGCGGAACCTTACCTCAACCCGCTGCGTGCAGTGTCCGGTTTCGAGAGGAGTTGTCAACCCTGACGATGCTTGGCGGACGTCTCGGCGATTCCACCGAACGGTCCATAGCAAACCGGTCAGGGTAAAAGCTGTTCCTCACCCCTCGACGACGGGGGAAGAATCCACTTCTGCGGCGCCCCATTCCCTGGACGACGGTTCCGATCACCACGCCCGCATACTGTGCGTCAAACTTCAGGACCGCCATGCCGAACTGGTTCGCGTTGAAGCGCACTGCGCCGAAGTCGTATGGGCGTGGTATTGGCTCACGCGCGATCTCGCAGTCTGATCCATTGCATTGGAGGTAGTCCCCGATGCGATCTTGTCCGCGGCTATCCGAAGGCTCCCGACGATCTGGAACTTCCAGCCTACGCCTACTTTGTCGATCTTGAGCGGCTCGTTCAGGTCGCGTCCTTCGCAAGTGCCAGCTTCGCAACGTTGAGCCGACAGAACGTGGTAGCCTTGATCTGGCCTGCCTCCTCGGAGTTCGGATCGTGGCAAGCCGGTGCCAGGGTAGCGGCAACGAAGACTACGAAGAGTGCAACGCGTGGCCGTGGCTTCGTTCCATCACCAGATTTTCGTTGACAGTCGCTGACGAGAACGCTATCGACCCCGTGTCAGTACGCCGGAGGTCGGCACGATGAGAGTTGCTCGAGCGCTTCAAGCTCGCAATCTCGTCACCGTACGCAGTTGGTGGCGATGTATCGATCGGCCGCGAGGGTTGTAAGTTCAACCTTCTCGCACTTCACTGCATGGACGGCGGGTCAGCGATACGATTCCATCGCTATGCGGTGGGCCCGGCTTTGCACGGGTCGCGTTGCAACGGGCCGGTACGAGATTAGCAACTAGCCCAGCCGGGGCATTCTAGCCGCACCGCGGCGCCTCGGGGTCGTCGGTGGACGCCTCGGGGATGCTGCGTCAGTCGGAAGACGGTGCCTACAGGCGCCGTCCTCAGTCGACGACAGGCGCGCCCGGCAGCGATTCTGGGCGGAGGTCGGCCAGCAGTCCTCCTCCGCTTCAGACGCCAGCGCATTCGTGCGCGCGCGCCAGCGGCACGGAGCTTTGCAGGAGGTACGTCATGCGCAAGCAGTTGGGTGTTTTGTTCCTTGTCCTCGTTTCCGCGACGGTGTCGCCTCTCGGCGCGCAATCGCAAACGCACGGCCGAATGGGGCGCTCGAACCCTCGACAACAGACGAATGAGCTCTCGGCCTATCTCGATGGATCGGTAATCTATGGGTCGGACGAAACCCGCGCAGCCGCTCTGCGCACCTTCACGGGGGGCGCGCTCGCGACGAGCACGGGCGGGCTCCCGCCGTTCAACACCGCAGGGCTGTCGAACGCCAACGACGCCCACATCGTGCCGGACGATCAGCTCTTTCTCGCCGGAGACGTTCGAGCCAACGAGAACGTCGAGCTGTCGGCGGTGCATGCACTTTGGATTCGCGAGCACAACTCGATCGCCGCGGCCATCGTGAAGCTCTCCCCCGATCTCGATGATGAGACGACATACCAATGGGCCCGGCAAATCGTGGGCGCCGAGATGCAGGTCATCACGTACAAAGAGTTTCTTCCGGCTCTTCTCGGCGCCGGCGCTCTGAAGCCGTATCGCGGCTATAACCCGAGCGTGAACGCGGGGATCGCCAACGAGTTCTCGACAGCGGCCTTTCGCGTCGGACACACCTTGATCAACGACGACGTCGAGTTTCTAGACAACGACGGCAATCCGGTGCGCGACGAGATCGGGCTGCGCGACGCTTTCTTCAATCCCGCGACGATCCTCGAGGTCGGCGCCGACCCGATCTTGAAGTACCTCGCGACGGACAACGCCCAGGAAGTCGATCTCAAGCTCGTCGACGGGCTCAGGAACTTTCTGTTCGGCGCTCCTGGAGAGGGCGGGTTCGATCTCGCCTCGCGGAACATCCAGCGGGGCCGCGATCACGGACTCGCGGACTACAACGCCGTGCGCCGCACATACGGCCTGGCGCCGGTGAATTCGTTCGCGCAGATCACCAGCGACGCGGCGCTTCAGCAAAATCTCGCAACGCTCTACGGTTCGGTGAGCGACGTCGATCTGTGGGTGGGGGGCTTGGCCGAGGATCACGTGGCGGGCGCGAGCGTGGGGCCGACGTTCCGGCGAATCATCGCCGAGCAGTTCGAGCGGCTTCGAGACGGCGATCGCTACTGGTACGAGGGGATCTTCGCGGGACAAGCGCTCGACATGCTCAATGCGACGCGGCTCTCGGACGTCATTCGCCGCAACACCACGATCACGAATCTCCAGGACGACGTCTTCTTCTTCCATGCGGAGGGAGCGGGGACGCAAGCGGCGGGACGGCGCACGCCGACGGTCGACGGGCTCGTCCAAGCAGCCGGCGCGCAATTTGGTCAGACTCCGCGGCTTCCGTGAGTTCGACGGCAGCCGCAACAGCCCTCGTCATCCCTCGTGGGGAGAGGCAGGATCTGCGCTGCTGAGGCAAGCACCCGCGGAGTATGCGGACGGCCTCTCGGAGCCGGCCGGCCAGCGCCGGCCCGGCGCCCGGGAGATCAGCAACGCGGTCTGTGCGCAGGGCGAGGAGCAAGCGGGGGATGCGACGCGGAACGATCGGTCCATGTCCGACTGGATCTATGCGTGGGGTCAGTTCGTCGACCACGACCTCGACCTCACGACCACCGGCTCGACGCCGTTCGACATACCCGTACCCAGCGGAGATCCGTTCTTCGATCCCGACGGAACGGGGACGCAGGTGATCGCGCTCGATCGGTCGAATTTCGATGAAGGCACCGGGACGAAGCGTAACCTCCACATCATCGGAGGTGCATCGCTGCGCCGGCGTCAGCTGCTCTTCGAATAGCCTTGCGGACACGCGATGCGACACGGTCGAGTCGCTAGCGCGTCGGGGCGAGCATCACGACCGAGGGCGGCGGCCATCCGCACGGCCGCCGCCCGACCCACGCATGCGTTCGGGTCAGGTCACGCGAGCGCTCGACGTGGAGTTTAATTTACGTGTTGTACACCACGCCTTACCTGTTGTAGCGAGGCTCTAGAGGAGGAACCGCAATGAGCCAAGCTGCGACGAAAATCACACTTCAGGCACAGTACAGCGAGCTTCTCGACTCCGTGCCGAAGCAGCTGTTGATCGACGGGAAATGGGTAGACGCTGCTTCGGGCAAGACGTTCGAGACGGAGAACCCCGCCACCGGCGAGGTCATCGCTCGCGTAGCGGAGGCGGACAAGGAGGACGTCGAGCGCGCCGTGACCGCCGCGCGCGCTGCCTTCGACAGGTGGTCTGCCACCAAGCCGTCGCAGCGCACGATGGTGCTCTTCAAGATCGCCGAGCTCATCGAGAAGCACGCGGAGGAGCTGGCGCTCCTCGAGACGCTCGACAACGGGAAGGCGATCTTCGAATCGAAGAACGTCGACATCCCGGGCGCTGCCGAGGTGTTCCGCTACTACGCCGGCTGGTCGACGAAGATCTACGGGGAAACCAATCCGAGCTCGGAGGAGTTCTTCAACTACACGCTACGCGAGCCGGTCGGTGTCTGCGGTCAGATCATCCCGTGGAACTTCCCGCTGCTGATGGCGTCGTGGAAGATCGCTCCGGCGCTCGCGTGCGGCAACACGGTGGTCCTCAAGCCCGCAGAGCAGACGCCGCTCACGGCGCTGTTTCTCGGCAAGCTGCTGCTCGAGGCGGGAGTGCCGAAGGGCGTGGTCAACATCCTGCCCGGCTATGGCGAGACCGCGGGCGCAGCGATCGCATCTCACATGGGATCGACAAGGTCGCGTTCACCGGTTCGACCGAGGTCGGCAAAGAGATCCTCAAGGCGTCGGCGGGCAACTTGAAGCGGGTGTCGCTCGAGCTCGGCGGCAAGTCGCCGAACATCGTGTTCCGCGACGCCGACCTCGACGCGGCGACCGTCGGCGCGATGCTCGGCATCTTCTTCAACCAGGGTCAGGTGTGCTGCGCCGGCTCGCGACTCTTCGTCGAGGAGAAGGTCTACGACGAGTTCACCGATAAAGTCGGCAGCTTCGCCGGCGGGTTGAAGATCGGCCCGGGAACCGACCCGGAGACGAAGATCGGACCTCTGGTCTCCAAGGAGCAGCACGATCGCGTCAGCCGCTATCTCGAGATCGGCAAGAAGGAAGGCGCCAAGGTGAAGGCGGGCGGCGACGTGGCGAACGACGGTGATCTCAAGAAGGGCTATTTCGTCAAGCCGACCGTCTTCACGGGCGTGAAGAACTCGATGCAGATCGCCCAGGAGGAGATCTTCGGACCGGTGGTGTCGGCGATCCCATTCAAGGACGAGAACGACGCCGTGCTGCAGGGGAACGACACGCTCTACGGGCTCGCGGCGGGTGTATGGACGCGGGACGTCAGCAAGGCGCATCGCGTGGCGCGGGCCATCAAGGCCGGCACGGTTTGGATCAACTGCTACAACCAGATCGAGGTGACGTCGCCTTTCGGTGGCTACAAGCAGAGCGGCTTCGGCCGCGAGCTCGGCAAGCACTCGCTCGAGCTCTACACGCAGATCAAGAGCGTCTGGCTGAAGATGTGATCATGGCCTGCTCCCCCATCCTGCCCCGTCGAGCGATGAAGCGCTGAGGGTCTCTCGGATTTCTCCGAGATTCCCTCAGCTTTTCCACTCCCCGGGCCGGACTCGAACCACCGGTTCCTGGTTCTGCTAAGAGCCCCTGGAGCCCCTAGCGGAGGAGAGTCTCCTCCGCGCCGCGCCGTACTTCCTCTCCTCCCCTCCCCTCGGGCCCGCCACCTCTTTCGCCGGGCTCTTGTGCGGGCGCGCGATCTGCGCGCCGCGCCGATCCTGAACGCGGTCGACATGCGGGCTCCGGTGGGCGGCGGCTTGGAGCTGCCGCCGCTCCACGGGAGCGCGGAGCACGGTCTCGAGCGCCTTCACGAATCCCCAGTCCTCGTCGGTGATCAACGTGAGGGCTTGTCCTGAGCGGGTCGCCCGCCCGGTCCGGCCGACCCGATGCGTGTAGGCATCGGTCGTGTCCGGGGCGTCGTAGTTGATCACGTGCGAGACTGTCGAGACGTCGATGCCCCGCGCAGCGATGTCGGTCGCCACGAGCACGCCAAACCGGCCGCCGCGAAAACCGTCGAGTGCCCTCCTCCTCTCCGTCTGCGAGAGATTCCCGTGCAGCGACGTTGCGGCGCAGCCCCTCCGCTCGAGGTCCCGAGCGAGCGACTTCGCCCGGTGCTTCGTACGCGTGAAGACGATCACCGACTGCGGGCGCTCAAGGGCGAGGATCTCCACGAGGAGCGCCGTCTTGCCGCCGTGTGAAGCCGAATAGAGCGCGTGTGAGATGGTGGCGGCGGGCGCGGCATCGCCGACCTCGACCGAGACCGGAGCGCGCAGCGCTTCGCGGGTCAACATACGGACCTCCTTCGGCATCGTCGCCGAGAAGAGCATCGTCTGGCGGGTCGCCGGAAGCTCCTTCAAGATGCGCCGGATCGGCGGCAGAAATCCCATGTCGAACAGCCGATCGGCCTCGTCGAGCACGAGGACCTCGAGCGCATCGAGGTTCACGGTGCGGGCTTCGAGATGCGCGAGAAGCCGGCCGGGGCAAGCGACGACGATGTCGACTCTGCGCAGAGCTCTCGCCTGCGGGCCAAATGGCGCTCCGCCGTATACAGTCGTGCTGGTGAGCGCGCTCGCGCGACCGAGGGCACCAACTGCGTCATGGATCTGGTCGGCCAGCTCGCGAGTCGGCGCGATGACGAGCGCGCGCACGCGACCGCCGCGGCCATCGATGAGCCGATTCAGGATCGGCAACAGGAACGCGGCGGTCTTGCCGGTACCCGTCTGCGCGATGCCCACGACGTCATGGCCATGCAGAAGCGGCGGGATCGCTCGTTGCTGAATGGGAGTCGGCTGCGTGTAGCCGAGTGCGTCGACGCCGGCGAGCACTCGCGGGTCGAGCGGGAAGGACCGAAAACTCATCAAAACTCCTTGATTGCTGGATTGCAGACGGCACCGCGCCGACCACAATCGGGTGATATGGGAGGCGCCGGCTGAAGAGGAACGAGTGAAATCCCGCTGCAGGGACTCGAGTCGGAATGACTGGAGGGGGCGGAGCCTACGGAGGAGACAACCTGTAACACGCGGCGGGCCGGAACGCGAGCGAGGGGGCGATTCTTCTCCACGAGCCCAATTCTATCCCCCTCTTCGATCGCAGCACGGCCCCGAGCGTGATCCAGCCGCGTGGCGATCGGGGCTGGCGGCCGAGCACCAAGAAGTTGAGCGCGGCGTGTGACGGAGTGTTCACCAGGGTCTCGGGTGTCCGCCTTGCCGTAGCTTCCGAGATCGTGACAGACGACCCTTGCCCTGACGCAGTACAAATGAACGACCAACACACCACGCCCGCTCCCGACGGCACGACGACCATTGACGAGCTCGAGGAAGGCGCGACGCCGGTCGCGCGCGAGGCCGATGCGCGCGGCGATCTCGCCGTGGTAGCCGAGCTGCTGCCCTACCTGCGCCCCTACCTCGGCCGAATCGTGCTCGCGCTCGCCCTGATCCTCGGCGCCAAGCTCGCGAACATGCTCGTCCCGGTCGCGCTCAAGAAGATCGTCGACCACCTCGGTCTCGAGCCCGGCCTGCGGACGCTGCCGGTCGCCCTGCTGCTGGCCTACGGCGGCGCGCGCATCGGCGTCACCCTGTTCACGGAGCTCCGCCAGGTCGTGTTCGCCCGGGTGATGGCGCGGGCTTCGCGGCAGATCACGCTGAAGGTCTTCCGCCACCTCCACGGGTTGAGCCTCAAATTCCATCTCGGCCGCCGCACCGGCGGCGTCGCCCGCGACGTCGAGCGCGGCGGCAGCGCGATCTCCGACCTACTCGACTGGACGCTCTACACGATCGTGCCGACGGCGCTAGAAGTGCTGATGGTCACGGCCGTGCTGGTCTGGCTGTACGACTGGAGCTTCGCCCTGATCACGCTCGGCACGCTGGCGGCCTACTCGGTATGGAGCTTCGCCATCACCGAATGGCGCACCGGCTTCTACCGCGCCGCGGTCGAGGCCGACACGCGCGCCAACGAACGGGCGGTCGATTCGCTGCTCAACTACGAGACGGTCAAGTACTTCAACAACGAGGCCCACGAGGCCGCCCGCTACGACGAGAACCTGCGCCACCTGGAGAACGCGCGGGTCAAGTCGCAGAAGACGCTCGCCGTGCTCAACCTCGGCCAGACCATGATCGTGGCGATCGGCGTCACGGCGATGATGTGGCGTGCCGCCGCCGACGTGGTCGCCGGCAAGCTCACCGTCGGCGACCTCGTGCTGGTCAACGCCTACCTGCTGCAGCTGTCGGCGCCGCTCTCGATGCTCGGCATGCTCTACCGCGAGGTGAAGCAGGCGCTGACGAACATGGAGCGGCTGTTCGGTCTGCTCGACGAGCGCCAGGACGTGCAGGACGCGCCAGACGCGACGCCGCTCGTCGCCGATCGCCCGCGGGTGAGCTTCGAGGGGGTGCGCTTCGGCTACGACCCGCGCCGCGAGATCTTGAAGGGCGTCGACTTCGAGATCGCCCCCGGCGGCACCGTCGCAGTGGTCGGTCACTCGGGCTCGGGCAAGTCGACGCTGGCGCGGCTGCTCTACCGCTTCTACGACGTCGACGCCGGCCACATCCGCATCGACGGTCGCGATCTTCGCGAGCTCACGCAGGCCACGCTGCGCGCCGCCATCGCGATCGTTCCGCAGGACACGGTGCTGTTCAACGACACCATCTTCTACAACATCCGCTACGGCCGTCCGGAGGCCGCACGCGAAGAGGTCGAGGCCGCCGCCCGCGCGGCGCACATCCACGACTTCATCGTGCGCATGCCCGACGGCTACCAGACGGAGGTCGGCGAGCGCGGCCTGAAGCTCTCCGGCGGCGAGAAGCAGCGCGTGGCTATCGCCCGCGCCGTTCTGAAGAACCCGGCCATCCTGATCTTCGACGAGGCCACCTCGGCGCTGGATTCCCAGTCGGAGAAGGCGATCCAGGCCGAGCTCGATCGTATCCAGGTCGGCCGCACGACGCTCGTGATCGCGCATCGGCTGTCGACGGTGATGGACGCCGACCAGATCCTGGTGATGGACGGCGGCCGAATCGTCGAGCGCGGCAGCCACGCCGAGCTGCTCGCGGCCGGCGGCCGGTACGCGCAGATGTGGCGGCTCCAGCAGCAGGAGCAGGTCGTCGAAGTCTCACCCGCAGATCGGATCCGCTCCGCCTAGCCTGAGGAGCGTTCGATCCGCTCAGAGCAGCGCGTGCCTGCGGTAGAAACAGGTTTGCACGACCTGAACCAGCACGACACCGCGCATGCTCCCAATCCTGGGGGTCACTCACCCGCAGAGTCCGGCAAGCGATCGCCCGCCCGGTCCGTCTCCTCGTCGAACGATGTCGACGTCTTCCATAGGGCCACCTCGACCATCTGCGTTGTACGGTGACTATGACGCAGTCGGTGAATTCTGGTCATGGTCGAGGGCAGAAATTGCGGCAGGCCAGCCATCGCGGTCGACGTGACTTTTCGCTGTCACCCGTTCCTCCCGGTCGCTGCGTACACCTCACAGACGAAACGAGCGCCTGGGATAGGAGAAATCGATGGGCAAAGAACAAGACAACAAGGTCATCGTCGGTCGCTGGTTCACCGAGTTCTGGGGGAAGAACTGCAATCTGAACGTGGTCGACGATCTCGCCGTGCCGGACATGCTGCTCAAGTACTCGCTACATGAGCCGCGCCGCGGTCGCGCCGACATCAAGGAGTTTATGAACGGCTTTCGCCAAGCGTTCCCCGACCTCAACTTCTGGGGCACCGCGGAGTTGATCGCCGAGGGTGACTTTGTCGTAGGTCAATGGGAAGGTGGCGGCACACACACAGGCCCAGCGTTCAGCGATTTCCTCGTCGGATCGCTGCCAGCCGCGACTGGCCGCAAGATGCACTTCACCGGGACCACGGTGCTGCGCCTCAATGACGGCAAGATCGCCGAGGAAGTCGGTCTAGACGACGGTGTTACAGCGCTACAGCAGCTCGGACTGATCAAGGCCGCATAGTACAGCGCAGCATTCGCCAGTCTTTCCCTACGCGAATGCTGTCACGTTCCCGGGGCTCGCGCGCCTTCTGCAGCGCGAGCCCCGGGATGACTAGAGAGGCGGAAAATCAGTCCAGGAGATAGTCGAACGCGGCGCCTTGCTTGACGATCCGTCCGCCCTGGGCAGCGAAGTGCGTGCCGAAGACGCGGACCGGCTTCTCCGCGTAGCGCTCGCAGAACGCGCGGCGCGTCGTCTTCGCCTGCTTGCCATCGCAGTCGAAGTTGTTGTCCCACTCGGGATGCCGGAACTGGATCGGGTGGTGGATCATGTCGCCCGTGATGACCGCATCGGCGCCCTTCGAGGAGATCCGGATCGAGCTGTGGCCGGGCGTGTGACCCGGCGTCGGCTCAAGCCAGACCTCATCGGTGATCTCGTAGCCGTCGTTCACAAGCTCGCACCGGCCCTCTGCCATGACCGGCCGCACCGAGTCTTCGACGGGACCCTTCAGGAACTCGTCTTCGGTCTTCGAGAAGAAGTCCCACTCGGTGCCGTGGACGAGGTACTTGGCGTTCGGGAATGTCGCCGTCCACTTGTCGTTCACGAGCATCGTGTTCCAGCCGACGTGATCGAGATGCAGGTGCGTGCAGATGACGCGGTCGATCGCTTCGCGCGGATGGCCCGCCTCGATCAGGCGCTCGGGAAACGGCCCGTGGAGGTGGTCCCATTGCGGGATCGAGCGCGACTTGTCGTTGCCGACGCAGGTGTCGACGATGATCCGCTTGCCCTGTGATTCGAGGATGAAGGCGTGGATGCTGAGCCTGAACTGCCCTTCCTCGGTCGTGAACGCGGGAAAGAGCCCTGGCTCCTTTTTTACGGCATCAGCGGTAGCGCCGGGCAAGAGGAGCGTCCCGTCCCAGAGCTCCTCCGCTTCGACCACGCGCGTGATCGTCACGTCGCCGACTTTCCATCGGTTCATGGTTCGTTCCTCCCTGATCGTTAGCGTCGACGGCCCACCGCCGACGATGCCTAGGTTGCGCACAATCCGCCGGCGACGCGCAATGGTCAACGGCGCATCACCGACGTGTGGCACGCGAACGCGCTCGCCGAGCCAGTATCCTGCCGGTCCCTGGACGGAGTTCGAGAAGCAGCAGAGGAACCAGCGGCGCTCCTGAGCGCCACGCCGCCAGATGAGCGCCGTCACTAGTCCTCCGATCAGGCCGAGCATGAAGAGGCCGCCGGTGCACGGATCGCCGAAGCCCGAGTTCCAAGTCCAAGTCGCTGCGGCGAGCAGGATGACGAGAGCGGTCCCCCGTCTTGTTGACCGTGCCTTCGATCGTCATCGCATCCTCGCGGCCCAGCGTCTCCCAGTGGATTGAGGTCGCCGACGATAGAACGAACCCCCTTTTCGTATATGCTCCCTGAAGCGATGGACTACGCCGCCGACGTGCAGACCGACCGGCCTGGAAGTCTGCTTCCGCCGCTGGCGCTCTCGATCCTCGCTCACGTGCTCCTAGCGCTTCTGTTCGTGGCCACATCGTTACACGCTCCGGAGCCCGCCTCGGCGCCGTTTCAGGTCGAGATTCTGCAGCCGCAGAGCGTTCCTCGCACAGCATCGAAATCGCAAAGCCCACAGGCTCAACCGGCTGCGCCGGCGGCTGAGCCGAAGATCGCGCCGCCCAAGACTCAGATCGTGAGCCCGCCGGACAGCCCCGCAGAGACCCCCGATAAGGCGCGGCTTCTCAGCGATCGCGACAGCCGCGCCATCGAAGAGATGATCAAGCGCGGCGAGCCTGCCCCTCCCGCGAAGCCCCCGCAGGAAACGGCCAAGCCCGACAACGCCAAGCAAGCCGCCACCGACCAACCGGCGACGAAAGCCCGAGGGGATGCCCGGGGAACAGAACGTGGCGCGGCGCTCGCCAAGTCCGCCGCGCAAGCGCGATCGCCGACGACACAGACGGCTCCGCCTGTCGGACTGAGCGACCTCTTCGTACGCCCCTCGGAGCTAGCGCGCGATCCGGCCTTGGCCAAAGGGGACTCGGGCGACAGCGACAAGACCGCGGAAGGCGGCAAGCGCGACCTCGCGTCGCTCCCCCGTCCCGATCTTTGGGCGGATCCCGGCCCGCGCGGCTCCGCCGACTACCTTCCCGACGTCCGTCAGGGCAACCTCACACTGCTCAATGCCAAAGCGGATCGCTTCGCGCCGTTCGTGCGCCGCGTCGGCACGCGTGTGTTCCAGAGCTTCACCATGGAGTTCAAGCGAGAGATCTACGCGGGGACGGTGCCAGAAGGGAGAGAGAACGTCGAGATCGAAGCGGTGATGACCCGCGACGGCAAGCGCGTCGAGGTCTTCCTGCGGCAGCACAACGGCAACCTCTCAGCCGACCGCACGCTACTCGGCACCCTGACCGATCAGATCTTCTTCGACGAGAATCCACCAGCCGAGGCTGTGGCCGAGGATGGCCGCATCCACTTCGTCTTCGCGCTCGACGCTCAGATCTTTTACCAGGGCGGCCGACGAGGAGATGGAAGGCAACCGGGCGGGCAATGGGTATTTGGCGCGGGATTACTCTGAGATTACGGGCCCGTGAGGTCGGGAGCCCGTAGGTATGGCCGCCTCCGCCGTTTCGACGGCGATGCGCTTGAGTAAGGATCTATCTCGATGAACCCGGCTGCGACGCCATTTAAGGCTCGCGCGCTCCCGCCCGCCCGTCTCCGCCTTGCCGCTGGCGCTCTTCCAGGGGGCGTGCGGTTGCAGGTGGTCCCCCGTGACCGGCTACGCACCGTCTCCTCCGACCGGCCCGCCCGCAGGCCCTGCTCCCGAACCTTCACCATCCGGTTAACAGCGGCTTTCGGGCCGTGACTCATTCCGAATAGTTCCGACTCACCCCTAGAAAGACGAGCATCTCTCGACGTTCTCGCGCGAGAACGGAGGGCCGCGTTCCGGGGTGAGTCGGGAAGAGTTTTCGGACAGAACTCGGACAGGGCTACTTCGCCCACCCGCCGGCGCTCTTCACTCGGACGAGCAGGCTGAAGTTCGGCGACAAAGGTGTCTTAGTTTGCGCGTTGCCAGCCGCGCTCTTCCATACACAGCCGAACCAGGTCCTGATCGACCTGCACACTATAGTCGCCAGGGCTTTCGCTCAACGTTGACAGCGAAGAGGTACTCTTATGGAAACACTCGGACAAGTCTTGGTGAAACTCGGGGTTTGCATATTCGGGGTGGCGAACGTTCCGATAGTACTCCGTACAACCAGCCAAGAGCACAAGGAGGGCGAGAGCGGTCGCGTGGTGACGGTCCATACGGTTGCGGTCTTAGCACATTCCCGCGAAGCGTAGGCAAAGCGTTTAGGGACGCGCAAGCCGACCATCGCAAGCAGCGAATTTCGCCCTCTCCGCCTCCGGTTTACAACCGGATGGTCCGTGAAAACCTCGGACGAAGCGGACACCTTTTCGGGCACGTCCGAAAACTTCTGTCTTCAGCTCTTCGGCTTGGTAGCGTGTCCCCTACTTCCCTATGCTCCGCGAGGACAATGCACGGCAGGGCTTCTTCGAGCACGATCACTTCCAGTCCGTGAAGCGGAACCTCCTCGCCGCCTACGCCGACGCAACGGAGTTCGCCTACCTGTCGGGGTGGCGGAAGGGAGAAGTGTTGCCGCTGCGCTGGGATGCCGTCGACCGCGCGGCTGGTGAAGTGAGACTCCGAACCTCGAAGAACGATCACGGCCGCCTGATCCCGCTCGAAGGCGACCTCAAGACGCTCATCGAACGGCGCTGGCAGGCCCGTGAGTGGAAGGACAACGACAGCGTCACGCACGTCTCCCCGCTCGTCTTCCACCGAAAAAGCGAACCCCGCGGAGACTTCCGCAAGGCGTGGGCGACAGCCTGTCAGAAAGCCGGGTGCCCGGGCAAACTGTTCCACGACCTCCGCCGCACCGCCGTTCGCAACATGGTCCGGGCCGGTGTTCCACAGTCCGTCGCCATGAGCATCTCGGGTCACCGCACAGTCAGTATGTTCCTGCGCTACAACATCACGTCTGGCGCGGATCAACGCGACGCTCTCCGTCGTGTCGCCGATCACCTCGCCGACGCACCGAAAACCACCAACCTCGTGACCATCAGCCGATGAGAACTCGGACAGTTTTCGGACACTGGAAGGAACGAGGGATCAGCCTCATCGGCCAACCCCCCGTTTTTGCTACTCCCCGGGCCGGACTCGAACCAGCGACCATCCGGTTAACAGTAGGCGCAGTGTGCAAACCAGCCCTAACGGCTTTAGGAATCCTTCGCAGCCGGCAAGACTTTTTGCAGCAAATACGTCGGTGGAGTGCGAAGGATTCAAACGGCTGTAGGGATGCGTCCGCTCACACATCCCTCACACGTTCCAGACCTAACTCCACTCGATCATCTTGCCGGAGAACGAGCGCGTCGCGAGGTCCAGCTTCCCATCTGAGGCGAAAATCTGACCGTCGGAAATTTGGATGGTGGCCCGAATCCGCCATTGGTGCTTCCCGCTCTCCTGCCAAGTGCCTTCGCCCATGCCGACCAGGGTGTCGCCGTTCTCGAGAAAGCCCTGCGACCGCCAGCTGCATGTGCCCTGCTTCGCACCCGGCTCGCCACGCGCAATCAGTGTGCCCAAAACGGTTCCGAAGCGTGTAGCGGTGCCGTCCAAGTTGATGCTCACGCTACCGCCGTCTGCCGCGTATGTCGCGGAGGTCTGTTTGAACGAGAACTCGCCCATCTCTTTGCCTAGTGCCATCTGCGTTCTCCCTTTTTTGTTCCAGTGTCGTGAAGGCTGTCGTCGGCATCGTCCTAGCGCAGGGGGGCATGAATGCTATGAGGGAAAGTCCGTACCGCCCCGGATTAACAGAGCCCCATACATCCGGTGACAAATCGGACGTTCCCCCTCCGAACGTGCAGGCCACGGGACCTTCCGAGGCGGCGGCCCAAAAGGAGACTGATCCGTCAGCGGATCTTCTTGACGTTGCTACCCTGCGGCGCTTCGGCGAGATGCTTCTCGAGCTGCTCGAAGGCGGCAAGCTGATCGCGTGTGTCGATCACGTTGTAGCGCTGCAGCATCGATGGCGTGCGGTGGCCGCTGATCTTCATAACCACGTGCGGGTCCACGCCCGCGCGGATGAGATTGCGCACCCCGCTGCGGCGCAGATCGTGAAACAAAAGCCCCGGCACCTCTGCCTGCTCGCACGCCGTCGCCCAGGCCTTGCGAATGTCGCCGAGTGGCTTCCCGTCGCCTCGATGGAAGACGAGCGGCGCGAGAAAGACCGGCCGCTTCCTGCGCTTGACCTCGCGCCGGAGCCAGCGCCTCTCGATCACCTCCCAGAGCCGCCCAGCGAGAGGTAGCGTCTGCGGCTTGCGGTTCTTCGTGAGCGCCCCGGGCACCACCAGCAAGCGATTCGTCCGGTCGACGTGCGTCCATTCGAGTTTAGCGATCTGCCCCTTCCTCCATCCGGTGAGCCCGGCGAACTCGGCGGCATCGGCGAGATGCTTCGGCAGCGTTTTCAGCAGCTCCTCGAACTGCGCGGGCTCGAGGAAGCCCTGTCGCACGTTGTCTGACTCGTCGAGCATCGGGAAGTGCGGAACACGCGAGATCCGGCCTTGCTTGTGGGCAAGCCGGAAGGCTTGGCGAAGGACGCCGCCGACGTGGTTGATCGTCTTCTTCGCTTTCGGCTTCTCGGCGCCCAGCTCCTCGCGCTGGAAGCGCTCGATCACTGTCGGGTTCATCTCGACGGCCCGCATCAGACCGAAGTGCTTGCGCGCGGTCTTGATGCTCGGCTCGAAGGATCGCACGCTCTTGCCGCGCAGTTCGAGATTCTGCAGCAGGGAGTCGAGCGGTGCCTGGACGAGGAGCTTCTCCTCCTCGGGCCCGACGTAGCGGTTGCCCAAGATGGCCTTGATCTTCGCGCGGAGCTTCTTCCGCGCCTCGGCCTCGGTGCGCAGCGGTCGGCCCGGCTCGCCTGCCTCTCCTTCTGCCGGGTTGACCGGCGTGGTGACCGGCGCGACCTGCGCCGGCCGTGAACCGTTGCCGTTGTGACCGTTGCGACCGACCACCGTGGCCTCCCTCTCGGTGACCACGCGGATCGGCCAGGCACCCACCTTGGTGCGGCGGGCAAATTCCTCGAGGTCGTGAGCGACCTCGTGCTCGAGGACATCGATCCACTCACGGAGGAACCGGAGAGGGCCGTGCCTCCGCCGCCAGCACGTCCGCTTGGCGTAGCGCCTGCGGATCTCCTGCAGCGTGTCCTGAACGTCTTGCAGTGTGAGGTACTCGCGCGCCTCCTCTGGCGAGAGCATCGGTCCGTCTCCTCGTCGAACGACGTCGACGTCTTCCATAGGGCCACCTCCCAAGGGCCGAAACAAAAGAGCCCCACGGCGACATGCCGTGAGGCTCCGGACGCAGATCGACCATCTGCGTTCTACGGTGATTGTGACGCAGTCAGTGAATTCTGTTCACGGTCGAGTGCAGAAATTGCGGCAGGCCCGCCATCGCGGTCGACGGCTGCGATCTAGGCAAGCCGCAGCCAGACAGCGATATACAGGGGGGTACTCGCGAAAAATGCCCAGAATTCGGGAGTCTTTCGCTAAAAGACCCCTTGAAAAGTCCGGTGAGATTCCAGACAATTCGCGTTTTTCTGGGACCCAATCCCTGGAGCGATCTGGCTGATTCGAGCCTGTTCTCGCGAGGAAAGCGCACCTCGCGCAGTTCATGCGCCGAGCTCCCTCGCCAGCCGCTCGGCGTGCCCCGTGGCGCCGATGGCTCGGTAGAGCTCGAGCGCTTGCCGCAGCGCCCGGTCGGAAGCCGGCGCGTCACCGAGCGCGGCAGCCAGGCGCCCGCGCATCTCCAGGATCCGCGGCGACAGCGAGCGGCCCTCGATCGACTCGACCAGGTGCTCGGCACGTTCGAGGGCGGACTCGATCTCCGCGCGGGGCACGACGCCATCCGTCGCCAGGAGGGCCGCGGCCAGCGCGAGCTGCGCATGCGCTTCGTAGTAGCGGCAGCCGCCGGCGCTCCCCAGATCGATGCCCTCGCGCGCCGTGGCCAAGGCCTCGGTCCGTTCGCCAAGTGCCAGGTGCGCCTCCGCGAGTATGGCCAGCACCGAGGGAAGGATTGCGCGCCCCGTGCGGCGATCACGAGCGATCGCGACACTCTCGCGGAGTGCGTCGCGGGCGGCGGCGGGCTGCGCGTCGATCAGATACGCGGTCCCGAGCGCAAGGTACGCAAACACTCGGGACGACTCGTTGTCGAGCTTCTCCGCGATCTCGAGGCTACGACGGCCGTGCTCCAGGACAGACTCGGTGCCACCGCACGTGTAGGCCAGGTCCACCCAGCACATGTGCACCCAGCCCAGCACCTCGAGCTCTCGCGATTCCTCCGCGACGCGCTCTGCCTCTCTGACCTGGCTCCACGCCTCCTCCAGCCGCCCCAGATACATGAGGGCCGTACGCGGGCCATGAACGCGGCCGCTCGCGGGCTGAAGCCGACGATCTCCTTGCCGAGCACGTTGTCCGATCCGACCTCCTCCAGGACCCGCGCCGACCACTCCAGCGCCGCCCGGCCATCGCCTGCGATGAAGTGCCCAAAGGCTGGGAACGTCCCAACCGCCGCGCGCAGGGCCGGATCGCCGCACTCCGCCGCGATTCGTGCGCCCTCCTCGCCGTAGCGAACGTAGTCGAGCGCGGAGCCTGCGATGCTCATCCGCACGAGGCCGTAGACGCCCGCCAACATCGCCAGTGCACGGCGATCCCCGGTGCGCTCGGCCAGTGCGCGGCCTTCTTCGTAGACCGCCGCGGCCTCCGCTTCGCTGCCGCCCATCCGCCAGCCGAGGGAGAGGAGCTGATGACACGCTTGCAGCGTCAGCTCGGTCCGCTCGCTCACGTCCTCCACGCCGGGCGCGAGCTCGCGCACCCTCCGCCAGTGTCGCAACCCTTCGCGCGGGTCGGAGAGCCCGGCCCACTGGGCCGCGCGCCGGTGCCAGCGCGCCGCCGCCGCAGTGTCCCCCGCTTCCTCGTAGTGCTGCGCGATCTCCGCGGCGCGCTCGTCGAGGTTTCCGCCCGCCTCCTCGAGCGCCCGCGCCACCGCCGCGTGCACCCGCATGCGCCGCTCGCGGAGCTGCGAGCGCTCCGCCACCTCCTGCGTCAGCGGGTGCTTGAAGGAGTACTCGAGCTGCGGATAGAGCGCCGCCTCGTACAGAAACTCCGCCGCCGCCAGCGCCGAGAGCGATGCGCTGAGCTCCGTCTCGCCGATCGCCGCGACGCTCGCCACGACCCGGCCGAGCAGCGCCTCGCTGAACGTCTTGCCGATCACCGCGGCGGTCTGCAGCACCTGCTTCTCGCGCTCCGGCAGCCGATCGATGCGCGCCGCCAGCACGGCCTGCACGCTGGCCGGGACCTCCAGCGCCTCGACCGCCGTCGTCAGCCGGTAGGCGCCTCGCGCTCCCGCCAGGTGCCCGCTCTCCACCAGCGACTGCACCACCTCCTCGATGAAGAACGGGTTCCCCTTCGTGCGCTCGTGAATCGTCTCGGGCAGCGCCGCCACACTCGGGTCCTCCCCCAGCTGATCGCGCAGCAGCGCCCGGATCGCCTCTGGCCCCAGCGGCTGCAGCGGCAGCTGCTGGTAGTACGACCGCTGCATCCAGCGCGACTGGTACTCCGGACGGAAGTTGACGAGCCACAGATCGCGCGTGGCGGGCACGCTCTCGACCGATCGTCTCCAGGAAGGCGTCGCTGGCGCCGTCGAACCAGTGCAGGTCCTCGAGCAGCAGCACCCGCTCCCCACTGTACGCCGGGTCGTGCAGCACCCGCTTCACCACGCCGTGCAGGCGCTTCTGGCGCTGCTCGGGGTCGATCGCCGGGGCCGGGTTCGCCGGGTCCGGCACGCCGAACACGTCGAAGAGAAGGGGCAGCACCTCGCGGAAGCTCTCGTCCATCAGCAAGCAGCCGCCCGGCGATCTTCGCCCGTGTCGCCTCGGCGCCGTCGCCGTCGGCGATCCCGAAGAAGGCGCGCCAGAGCTCCAGCATGGGCAGCATCGGAATCGACTTCCCGTGCGCGACGCCGCGCCCCTCGAGCATCGGAATGCCGCGCGCCCGGCAGCCGTCGAGGAACTCCGCGCACAGGCGCGACTTGCCGGTGCCCGCCTCGGCCACCACGCCCACCACCTGCCCGCTGCCGCCGCGGGCGCGCTCGAGCGCGGCCTCGAGCACGGCCATGTCGCGGTCGCGCCCGACGAAGCGTGAGAGGCCGCGTGCGCGCGGGCGGTCGAGGCGCGTGCGAAACGACCCCACGCCCTCGAGGTCGAAGAGCCCGACGGGCTCGTCCACGCCCTTGACCTTGGTGCGTCCCAGGTCCTGCAGCTGGAAGTAGCCCTCGACGAGCCGCGCCGTGTGCTCGGAGAGACAGATGTGCCCCGATTCGGCCAGCGCCTCCATGCGCTGCGCCAGGCCGACCGTGTGCCCCTGCGCCGTGTAGTCCATGCGCAGATCGTCGCCGATCCTGCCGACGACGACCTCGCCGGAGTTGAGGCCGATGCGCACGCCGAACGGGACGCCGTGCCGCACGCGCACCTCGTTGGCGTATTCGCGCACGGCGTCGCGCAGGAGAGAGCGCCGCGTAGCAGGCGCGCTGCGCGTGGTCCTCGTGCGCGATCGGCGCGCCGAACAGCGCCATGATGCCGTCGCCGGTGTACTGGTTGACCGTGCCCTCGAAGCGGTGAACGCCGTCGGAGAGGATCTGCGAAGAAGCGATCCATGATCTTGTGCCACTCTTCCGGATCGAGCTGCTCGGCCAGCTCCATCGAGCCCTTCACGTCGGCGAAGAGCACGGTCACCTGCTTGCGCTCGCCTTCGAGGGCGCTTCGAGAGGTGAGGATCTTCTCGGCGAGGTGCTTCGGGCGTGTAGGAGCGGGGGTCGGGCGCGCGGAGTCGCTGCCGCCCATGGACGGGTCGCGCGGCAGCGGAGCAGCCTCAAGGGCAGCGCCGCACCCGCCGCAGAAGCGATGGTCCGGCGGGTTGGCGGCTGGCAAGCGGGACAGCGTCTCTCGAGCGGCGCGCCGCACCCTCCGCAGAATCGGTTGCCGGGCGGGTTGTCGTGCCCGCAGGCGGCGCAGCTCACGCGGCGAGTCTCTCGGGCGAGGCGCGCCGCGTGTCCCGTCGCGCCCATCTCCGCAAACAGCCGGTGCGCCTCGGTGAACTCGCGCGTGGCAGCCGCGGTGTCACCTGTCAGACGGTGTAGCTCAGCGCATTCGACGTGGATGTGTGGTCGCCAGCGCTCGGCTCCGGTCTGATCGATGAGCTCCGACATCTCCGCGAGGAGCATCTCGATCGCTTGACGCCCCTCAGCGCCCTGAAGCGCACGGAGACAGCGAACATGGGCGATCGTGGCCTCGCATTGGTGAACGGGCTGGCCTTGTCGCTTGGCGACGACGATAGCCTCGGCCGACACGTCGGCCGCTTGCCGAGCATCTCCAGACCCCAAGAGCGCACGCGCATGAGCCGCGAGGATCTGCGCTGCAAAGTCGCCGGCGATGCGCTTGCTGCGGCACACGCGAATCGCCTCTTCGGCTTCTGGGATTGCTAGCGTTCCACTGCCCGTCCAGAGCGCCGGCAAGGGAAAGCCATAAATGCGATATCACGCGCGCCTGCTCGCTGCCGCTACGCTCCGCCGCCTCGGTCGCCAGCCGCGCCGAATTCGCGGCGGCCGGACCAAGGTCGCCCTTGGCATCTGCTAGGTTGACGTGAACTCCGTGGGCCCAAGCGCGCGTTTCCTCTGGACCGTACTTTTGCGCAAGTTCGAGACCACGATGCGCCCGTATCTCCGCGTCACGCAAGCATCCCATCTCGATGAGGGTCCATACGGGCAAGACGTAGCTCAGGACGTAGGGGCTGTAGCCGACCAGCTCGGCGCCCAAGCCCGCGTCATCGGCGGCGAACTCGTGGAGAGCTTCCGCGACCGACAGGGACTCCTTCAACCGTCCCCTCGTGTAGAGAGCATAGAAGTGATCCACGTCCACGGCCGCACGGGCCGCGCGATCGCCACTGCGCTCGGCGATGCGACTCGCCTCAACAGCGAGCGCTAGGTATTCATGTATGGCTCCCGCGTTCTGTCGCAAGGCTCCGTAGAGAGCCATCAGAACTGCCAGCGATGCGTCGTCGCCGAGTCGCTGCGCGTAGCGTTGCCCGTCGGCGAACATGGCGGCAGCGGCGTCCTCGGAGGTCTCGACGCGAAAAGAAAGCATGAGGAGTGTGCGCAGCGCTTCGAGGCGCAGCGTGGTCGCGTCACTTGAGTCCTCCGTGTCAGAAATCAGCGCGACGACCCGTCGCCAGTGGACGTACGCCTCGGTGTAGTTACTGACTCCGATCCATCGCGCGGCACGCGCGTGCCAACGCGCCGCCACCAGATTCTCGCCCGCCTCCTCCCAGTGATGCGCGAGCAGCGCCGCCTCCTCGTCGAGCCGGCCGGCCGACAGCTCTTCGATGACGCGCGCGACGGCGGCGTGCGTCTCGGCACGGCGCTCCTTCAGCTGCGAGCGATCGGCCACCTCCTGGGTCAAGGGGTGTTTGAAGGCGTATTCCACGTGCGGATAGAGCGACTCCTCGTAGAGGAACTCGGCCTCGCGCAGCGCGCGAATAGCGGCGTGAAAGTCGGCTTCGCCGATACCGCAGATGCGCATCAGCACGCGCTCCTGAAACGTCTTGCCGATGACGGACGCCTGCTGCAGCAGCCGCTTCTCGCGCTCGGGCAGCCGGTCGATGCGTGCCGCCAGCACCGCCTGCACCGTTGCCGGCAGCACGAGATCGTCGACCGGGCGCACCAGACGGTACGCACCTCTGCTGCCTGCGAGTGCCCCCGTTTCGATCAGGGTCTGCACGATCTCCTCGACGAAGAACGGGTTGCCGCCGGCGCGCTGGTGCACGAAGCCGGAGAGGCCGGCGACGCTCGCATCGTGACCAAGCAGGTCGCCGAGCAGCTCGCGCACCGCCTCCGCGCCGAGCGGGATCAGCGGCAGCTGCTGGTAGGAAGGCGTCTGCATCCACTCCGCCCGGTATTCGGGGCGGAAGTTCACCAGGTTCAGGCCGCGCGTCGTGGGGGTCGCCGCGATGATCTGTGCAAGGTAGGCGTCGCTCGCGGCGTCGAGCCAGTGCAAGTCCTCGAAGAGCAGGATCGCCGGCTTCTCGCGCTGGCCGTCGGCACGCACCATGGCGCGGACGGCGGCATAGGCGCGGCGCTGCAGCGTCTCTGGGTCCGTGACGGGCAGCGGCCGGTCGGGGTCGGGTACGCCGAGCAGGTTGAAAAAGATCGGCAGGTCCTCGCGCAGGCTCTCGTCGAGCAGCAGCAGGCGCCCGGCGATCTTCTCGCGGACGGTCAACTCCGAGTCGTGCTCTTGCACCCCGAAGTAGGCGCGGAAGAGCGCCAGCATCGGCAGCAGCGGCACTTGCCGGCCGTGGGCGACGCCGCGCGCCTCGAGGATCGTGAAGCCGCGGGCGCGGCAGCGCTCGAGGAACTCGAAGCAGAGCCGGCTCTTCCCCGGTGCCGGCCTCGGCCACCACGCCCACCGTCTGCCCGTGCCCCTGAAGGCTACGCTCGAGGGCGGCCTCCAGGGTCGCCACCTCGGCGACGCGCCCGACGAACTTCGAGAACCCGCGCGCCCGCGAGACGTCGAGCCGCGTGCGCAACGCTCCCAGCCCCTCGAGCGCGTACACGCCGAGCGGCTCGCGCACGCCCTTGAAATCGAACTCCCCGAGGGATCGGAGCGCGAAGTAGCCCTCGACGAGCCGCGCGGTGTGCGCCGTCAGATACGCCGCACCGGGCTCGGCCAGCTGTTCCATGCGTTGCGCCAGGCCGACGGTGTGCCCCTGCGCGGTGTAGTCCATGCGCAGATCGTCGCCGATCCGCCGACGACGACTTCGCCCGAGTTGATACCCATGCGCGCCGCGAAGCTCATCGCATGGGTACGACGCAGCTCGTCGGCGTAGGCACGCAAGGCGTCGCGCAGATGGAGGGCGGCCAGACACGCGCGCTGGGCATGATCCTCGTGTGCGATCGGCGCGCCGAACAGCGCCATGATTCCGTCGCCAGTGTACTGGTTGACCGTCCCCTCGAAGCGATGCGACGCCGTCGGTGAGGATCCGGAAGAAGCGTTCGCAGGATCTGGTGCCACTCTTCAGGGTCGACTTGCTCGGCCAGCTCCATCGAGCCCTTCACGTCGGCGAAGAGCACCGTCACCTGCTTCCGTTCGCCTTCGAGAGCACTCCGGGAGGTCAGGATCTTCTCGGCGAGGTGCTTCGGAGTGTAGGAGCGAGGCTCGCGCGGGGTCGCTTCCTTCGCGGTCGCGCCCAGCGGCTTCCCGCACTCGCCGCAGAACCGCTCTCCTGGCTGAGCGCTCGCGCCGCACGAACGGCAGGTAAGCTCGAGCCCCGCGCCGCAGTGGACGCAGAACTTTCGATCCGCTCGATTCTCGTGCTTGCAGGAAGGGCAGAACATCTCGCCTCCTCCTTGGAGGGCAGCCCTTGATCAAGGGCCATAATCCCTCCGCGTTCTCCGGCACAAGGAGCGCGAGCCTCGAGCGGCGGATGTGGCTTGTTCCCGCCGGTTTACCCGCCAGGGGCTGCGCGCGGCGAGAATGCAGCAGGCGAAGTCGGCCACTCGGGGACCACTCGCCAAAGACATCACCTCGAAAATAACTCGCGGCGAGCGCGTCGTCGCACGGACGCATCCCCGCTTGAGCCAAGGCTCGCTCGACCGCGGTTCCGGCTCGCCGAAGTCACCGCCTCGTTTCGTTACGAGCTAGTTACCTGGCGGCCCGCTCTAAACTGCCGGCTTGACAGCGTCATCATCCACCAGCCGAAGACGCCGATCGGGACGCTTCGGAAACAGCCTGGAGCGGCACCGCTAAGGTGCGGCGCCGGCGCGACCTCGAGCGCGCCAGACCGCGCGACGAGGAGCAGCGCCGCGAGAGCACGGGTCGTGTGAACCTGATAGGTGCGGCTTCTTGGGAGGTAGGTCCTTGTCAAACGAATACACAATCCGATCAGTCCGCGAATTCTTGAGCATCGTCGAGAGGCTACAACAAACGGAGCATCATCCCACCACTTTTCGCGGGCAGTCTGACCGCTGGCCCCTCCTCCCTGCCCTAACTGATAGCGCGGGCCGGTCGAGGGTCTCAAGCTCTCGAAGGTCCTGGAGATCGAGAAGAAGCTCATCGACGAGTATCGTCGGCGGGTCTGGCAGGTGCTCCACCGCGAGCCCTCAATCTGGGAGACGGCTGTGGTCGGGCGGCACCACGGCCTCGCCACCCGCCTCTTGGATTGGTCGGAGATTCCATCCGCGGCTCTATTCTTCGCCGTCAGCGGAGAGCCCGCGACCGACGACTGCGGCAAGCCACTCCCGAGCTACGTGATCGGTACCAACGGGCATCGCAACTTCGTGAACGATGTCGGCGATGCCCCCTGGAGCGGTCCACCGTATTGGAAACACGGGGTGGTCTTCTTTCTGCCCTACTACGTCTCCGAAACGGTATTCCCGCAGCGATCTGTCCTCTGCTGCTGGAAGGATCCCACCAAGAGGTTAGACGAGGTTCAGCCGCCTACGGAAACGTGGTGGTTCGAGATTCCTCCTGACGCACGCGAAGCGATTCAATGGGAATTGGCGGGTATGGGTATCACCAGTGAGTCGCTGTACCCCGGTCTCAAAGGAGCGGCGGAATATTTGAACTGGAAGACCCGATACGAGGAGGCACGCCGGTCTCGGGTGTAGAGAGATGGGAGCTTCCAGTATTGGTACGGGTGACGGTCACCGTTTTTTCCCGCCCTCCTATTCCTACCGCTTCTTGCCGTGCCGGCGCACGGCACCGAAACGGCTTGAAACGCTGTGACCGCTTGGAGATCCTTCGCGTTCGTGAGATTGAGCGCCAGCTGCCTGGAGTGGGTTCAAGTCCCGCTCCCACCCGAGCTCGCGAGTTGTCCCCTTACGAGTCCACTATCTCGCTCCGCGACCTGCAGCGCCTTGCAATCCGCGACGCGTTGAAGGGACGTAGTCGCTTGAGATTCGCGCAGAGTCCAGCAAGTGCCCCCGGCGTTCTCGAGTTAGCAATCCTGCCCCTTTGACCTTGCTCGGCCACCGAACAACCGCCGACTCAGGCCCAGCGGGTTTCGAGAACGGGAGCCTTTCGGGTCCCCTCTGCGTCGCGGGGCTACCTGCCGAGCAGGTAACCCCGCGACTTTCCTACTCCCCGGGCCGGACTCGAACCAGCGACCATCCGGTTAACAGCCGGACGCTCTACCGACTGAGCTACCGGGGAACAAGCGCGTCTCGCTAGCTCAGAGCCCTGGTCCGCGATGCGTCTCGCTGCGGCTGCCCTCGCGTCTCTTCGCTAGCACAGACATCAGCAGGTCCTTTTCTCATGTCCCTGCTGCCCCTGCAACCGCGAGGACTATGGAGCCGGCTCCTGATCACCACTTGTGGTCGGGGCAGTCGACGCCGAGGTGTCCGAGTCCTCGCTCTTGAAGGGATCGATGAACATCTTGCGCAGCGCGCCCGGGGCGAGAGCTGATAGCGGATTCACGCTGATCTCGGGCTTGTCGAGGCTGCCTTTCGCGCTGAAGTCGATGCCGAAGACCCCTTCACCCTTGCCGCCGACCAAGTACGTGCCGATGAAGGGGACCTTCCCGAGAGCCGAATTCAGCGTGTAGGCCGGAATCACCCGCCCGCGGAGGTCGAGCAACCCGGTCGTGCGGTCGAGCTTTCCAGCGGCGGTGATGCCGATCGCGCCGACGGCGAGAGCATCGTTCAACTCGAGCGTGGTCCCGGACCAGCGGAACGGTAGGCGGGCACGCGAAAACTCCAAACCTTCGCCGTTGAGCACGTTGGCGATCCCGTTGAGGGACCCGAGGCTCAGGATCTTTGCCAGAACGGGGGCGTCCTTTACCTTGAAATCCCTCACGTAGACACGGCCTGCGAAGTTGTCGCCCAACCTGCCCTCGCCCATGTCGGCGATCATCGTGATGCGCCCGCCCTCGGTCTTCTCGAACAGGCCGAGCGCCTTGAGCAGCGGCCCCGCACGCTCGGACCGGATCCTCAGCCGGTCCTTGTCGTTATGGGGCCCGAACTCGACCTGCACGGGGCCTCCTCCGACGACCTCACCCGAGGCTCGCAAGTTACGAACCCGGCCGCCGGCGCTGCTCAGATGCCCGGTCACGCCGGAGACCTCGAGCCCGAGACGCGCAAGACGCGCAAGCACGCGGTCGAAGTTGAAGTCTGCCTCGTAAGCGGCGGGCATTTCGCTGAGCGGGCCGTGGGGCTGCCCGGTCTCGAGCATGCGCGTCAGATCGAGGGTCTTTCCTTGGACGGACACGTGATGGCTGCTGCCCTCCGTGGTGAGAACGCCGGAGAGCTCGCTCCCAGCGAGACGGAGCTCGGCGACCGTCAGCTTGGCCAGCGCGCCACCCGTGAGGGTCGCACTGGCTTTGGCGGACAGGTCTTGGCCCGCAACGTCGATCTGCAATCCATTCTCCGATCGCGTCTCGTCCGGCCTGAACGAGACCTTTGCGTGAGCCGGCGCTGGCGAACCGGGTAGGCCGGTGAACGTGGTGTCTCCTTCCACGTCGACGTTCCTATCCCGCACCTGGACCGCCAGCGTCCCCGCGGTGAAGCCGAGGCCGCGCAGCAGGTTGGCGAGGCTCGCGTCGGTGAGCGCGCTGTCCACCTGGACGTGCACGTCCTCGGAACCCATCCCTGCCTTCAACGGCAGCGTCACTTCGACGTGGCTCTTGCTGCTGCCGCCTAGATCCTGTGGAGCGATGCCGATCTTCTCCGCCACTCGCAGCGGCGGGCGGTCGACGATGGCGAGCGCCGCGGCGCTGGGCCCGGCGACGTCTGCTGCAACCTCGAGCTTCGCCACTCGCCCACCCCAGTCGATCGTCACACGACCGTTCTGCATCTCGAGGCCGCCGACCTGCCCTTGGGCGACGTGGCCCTCGAACCTCTCGGCGCTGAGCGTGCCCGAGCCGCGCACGCCGCGCGCCGGATCGAGCTCGCCATAGTAGTTGACGCTGAGGCCTGCGAACTCGAACTTGACGTCGACCGCGTCCGCCGGAAGTGGACCCGGCGTCGACCCGCGCGATGGCAAGCGGATCACGAAGCTGCCGTTCGGCACACCGCCGTCGTGAATGTTGGCGTCGATCCATTCGCGCGCGCCGATCGCCGCACCGCGAGGCCACAGTCGCTTGAGCTCGGCGATGGACAACGATTTCAGCTCGCCCCAGAGCTCGAGGCCGTGTGAAACGTCCGCAGGCGACAAGCTGGCGGTGGCGTCCACCTCTGCGCCGCCGATCGAGAGCCCGAGCTCGTCGAGCTCGACGCGGCCCGTTTCCTTGGAGAAAAGACCGTCGACGGACAGGGAGCGAATCGGCAGCGGGGGGCCCGGATCTCCGGCCGGCACGAGCTTTCCATCGCTCGCCCGCGCGTGAAAGCCGATGTCGCCGAAAGATCCATTCTCGCCGGCCTTCAGCCGGGTGGTGACCGACACCGGCATCTCGAATCCGTGGATCGCGGCCGCCTTCGGGCTTTCCAACTTCACTCGGGCATCGACGACGCCTTCGAACCCGCCGGCTTCGCGCTGAAGCTCCACGTGAATGCCCTCCGCCGTCCAGTGCGTCGCCGAGCCGGGGTCTTCGAAGCGCAGCGCGCTGTCGCGCACGCGGATCCGCTTGAAGTAACGAGCATCCCCGTCACTCGAAGGGGCGGGCAAGAACGCGGAGAGGTCGACCGGGGCCTGCGCGGGTCGATTGGCGATGCCGAGGAGGATCTTGCCATCCGGCCCGCGCGACAGCGACAGCTGCACCCCCGCGATGTTCACCCGCTCGACCGCGAAGTTCGCCCGGACCAGGGCGCGCAGGCTCGGTCGGATACCGAGCTGCGGCAGCGACAACAGCACCGCACCGTCGCGCCGTACTTCGGCCCCCAGCACGCGGATCTCGGGAAGGTGGTGCAGCCAGGCGATCTCCGTGCGCTGGATGTGGGCCGCGATCCCTGGAGTGATGGCCGAAAGCTGCTGCTCGATTTGTGTGTTGAGGAACGAGAGATCGATCGGGCCTTGGCCGAGTCGCCAGGCGATGGCTGCGGTGATGAGAACGACAGCCCCGAGCAGGGTCAAAGCTTCCGCCAGAAGATGTCTCCGCCACGCAGCCATCGACTCCGTCCGATCGGATCCAGGTCAGCGACCCAATGCCTCGGTCGCGTCGCGGACCTCGATCACCCCTACACGATATTCCGAGCGCGCACGCGTGTCAGGTAGGCACCCGGAGATCTTCCAGCCGAAACGGGCGCTTGACTCGAGGCGAAAATAAAGCGAAAACCAGTGAAATTGGAGAAGCTCTCGTGTCGCTTGCATCGGCTGATTCTCGGCTCCCATCGCTGCCTAAGGGTGTCACCCTCGGTCAGGTCCGCTCACACCCCGACGAGCGCATCCCGTCGGGCAACGCACGGTTCGATCAGCTCGTCGGCGGTGGATTTCCACGCGCACGGCTGAGCGAAGTGGTGGGCTCCACTTCCTCGGGTCGCACCTCGCTCGCCTATGGGCTCTTGGCGTCGACGACCGGTCGCGGGGAGATCGCCGCGCTCGTCGATTGCCGTGATCGTTTCGAGCCCCGCTCTGCCGAGGCGGCCGGCATTTGTCTGTCACGGCTGCTCTGGGTACGCCCTCTCGACGAGCGAGAGGCGCTGCGCTGTAGCGAGATTCTCATCGGCACCGAAGGCCTGGGGCTCGTCGTCCTCGATCTCGCCGATGGCCTCTCCCCGATCGCCGTGGCTCGCTTCGGCAGCGCTTGGGCCCGGCTCGCCCGCCACGCCTCCGCTTCCAGGGTGACGCTCGTGCTGCTCAGCCGCGAGCGCTTGGCGGGCAGCTTCGCCGCGCTCTGCGTAGCCCTGCACGGGAAGCATCCGCTCTGGCCGCAGCATGTGCTGCACCCTCCCCTGTTCGGCGGCATCGCCAGCCGGGCCGAAGTGTTGCGCATGCGCGAAGGGCGGCCCGAGCGGCAAGTCGAACTGCGCTCATGAGAACGCCGCCACGATGGCTCGCATTGCTTGTCTCCTGGTCGTCGATTTTCCGCTTGCGGCGCTGCTGCGCGCCGAGCCCGATCTACGCGGACGACCGGTCGCGACCGTCGAGCGGGACGATCCGCGCGCGCCGCTGACCGCGCTCTCGGCGGAAGCTCGCAGCCTCGGTCTACGAGTTGGCTTGTCCTTCGCCGAGGCGCGCACGATCTCCGATCGATTGGTGGTTCGCCGCCCGAGCGCCGAGTCGTTGCGCTCTGCCGCCGAGGCCGAGATCGACGTCGCGGGGTCGTTCTCACCGCGCGTCGAGAATGCGGCGCTCGGCCTGGTTTTTCTCGAGATCGAAGGCCTGCGCTCGCTGTTCGGCACCGAGACCCATTTGGCCGACGTCGCTGGTGGCGCGCCTGCGCCGGGTGGGGCTCGAGGGACGGGTCGGTATCGCCTCCACCAAGACCGTGGCCTGGCTTGCCGCTCGGGCGAGCGAAGGCGTCGACGTCGGTGAAACGGGAGAGGAGCGGCGGCGTCTCGCCGCGCTGCCGATGGCCATCCTCGACCCGCCGCCGGAGGTCTCGGTCACGCTCGAGCGCTGGGGCATTCGCACGCTCGGTCAGCTCGCGGGTCTCCCCAGCACGGCCGTCGGTTGGCGCTTCGGAGACGTCGGCATCCGTCTGTGGAAAACCGCTCGTGGCGAAGACGACGGACCGCTGATTCCGCTATCCCGGCCGCAACGCTTCGAAGAGAGCGTGGATTGCGGCTATGCGATCGATTCCTTCGAGCCGCTGTCGTTCCTGCTGCGAGCCGCCCTCGAGCGATTGACCGCGCGTCTCGAGGTTCGCGGGCTTCGCGCAGGCGATCTCTCGCTCGCGCTCCGCCTGGAAGGCGGCGGTCGTGAGGAGCGTGTCCTGCGCGTGGCGGCGCCGACCAACGAGGTCAAAGCGCTGCTCGCGTTCGCTCGCCTCGAGCTCGAGCGACGGCCCCCGCCGGCAGCGGTCGAATGGTTCCGTCTCGCCGCCGTAGCCGAGAAGCTGCGACCGGTCGAGCTCGACCTGTTCGTGCCCGCGGGCCCCACGCCGCAGGACCTCGGACTGACGATCGCCCGTCTCGCGGCCGTTGCCGGAATCGATCGTGTCGGTTACCCCGCCGTGGCCGACTCGCACCGGCCCGAAGCGTTTCACCTCGCTCGCTTCAGCGTCGCGGCGCCGGCCGGCGGGACGAAAGCCAACGGATCGAGGGGCCGCAGCCCGCTGGTGCTGCGCGCGTTCCGTCCACCGGCGGTGATCGAGGTGATGTGTGATCGCGGGCGTCCCGATTTCGTCCGCGCCAACGCGGATCACGAGAAGTTCGGCGGCCGCGTGGTGACGCTCGCCGGCCCCTGGCGACTCTCCGGCGAGTGGTGGCGGGACTCTCCATTCGCCCGCGATTACTACGATGCCGAGCTCTCGGACGGGGGCGTGTACCGGATCTTTCGCGAGCACCGCAGCGGCGATTGGTTCGCGGACGGAGTCTATGACTGAGCGCTACGTCGAGCTCCGCTGTCAGAGCGCCTTCAGCTTCCTGCGCGGCGCATCCCTGCCCGAGGACCTCATCGAAGAGGCGGCGCGCCTCGGCTATGTGGCGCTCGGACTCGGCGACCGCGACGGCCTGTACGGCGCGCCGCGCTTTTTCCGCGCCGCGAAGGACGCGGGCATCCGCCCGCTCGTCGGCGCCGAGGTCGTGCTCGAGTCCGGCGCGGGCCTCTACCTGCTGGTGGAGAATCGCGTGGGTTACAAGAACCTTTGCCGGCTGCTCACCCAAGGGAAGCTCGGGAGGGACGCCGCCGGCCCGAGGCACGGTGCTGGGCCGTGGGCGGGCAAGCGGCCGGCAGGCGTTACGCTCGACGATCTCGTGCCGCACGTCGAAGGCCTTTTCTGCCTCGCCGGCGGCACGTCCGGCCCGTTCGCGGCCGCAGCGGCGCGGCGTGATGCGCAGACCGCACGCGCGACCCTCGCTCGCCTGCAACGCCTCTTCGGCGAGCGGCTCGCGATCGATCTGCAGCGTCATCTCGATCCGCAGGAAGAGCGCCGCAATCGCTTTCTCGTCGACCTCGCCCGAGCGAAGGGCGTGCGGCTCGCGGTGACGAACGACGTGCGCCATGCACGGCGTCGCAACCGCCCGTTGCTCGACGTGCTCACTTGCATTCGCGAGAAGCTGACCCTCGACGGCGCGGGCCGGCGGCTATTGCCGAATGCCGAGCGCCATCTCAAGGCGCCGGCGGAGATTGCCGAGCTGTTTCGCGACGTCCCCGAGGCGATCCGCAACACTCTCGAGATCGCCGATCGCTGCCGCTTCACGCTCGCCGATCTCGGCTACCGGTTTCCTGACTTTCCGCTTGCCGCCCGGAGTCACCGCCGACCAATACCTCCGTCACCTCACTCTCGAAGGCGCCAGGCGCCGCTACGGGGACAAAAAGTCTAATCGATTAGACTCGCAGCTCGATCACGAGCTCGCCATCATCGAGAAGCTCGGACTCGCCGGATACTTCCTCATCGTCTGGGAGATCGTCGAATTCTGCCGTCGCGAAGGAATTCTCGTCCAGGGCCGAGGCTCGGCCGCGAACAGCGCCGTCTGCTACGTCGCTCGGCATCACCGCGGTCGACGCCGTCGGCATGGACTTGCTGTTCGAGCGCTTTCTCTCCGAGGAGCGCGGCGAATGGCCGGACATCGACCTCGACCTGCCGAGCGGCGACGCAGCGCGAGCGGGTCATCCAGCACGTCTACGAGCGCTACGGCGCGCGCGGGGCGGCGATGACCGCCAACGTCATCACCTATCGCGCGCGCAGCGCGGTGCGCGAGATCAGCAAGGCGCTCGGCTTTCCTCCGGCGGAGGTCGACCGGTTGTCGAAATGCCTGCGCGCGCACGGCTACCGCGATGATTTCGACCGCCTCGGCGAGCAACTGAAGAATGCCGGGCTCGATGCCGACTCGCCGCGCGTGCGCCATCTGGTCCGGCTCGCCGACGAGATCGAGTCCCTGCCCCGCCACCTCGGCCAGCATTCGGGCGGCATGGTGATCGCCGCGGGCAGGCTCGACGAGGTTGTGCCGCTCGAGCCGGCATCCATGCCCGGGCGCGTGGTGATCCAGTGGGACAAGGAGGACTGTGCGGACCTCGGCATCATCAAGGTCGATCTCCTCGGCCTCGGCATGATGGCCGTGCTCGAGGAAGCGATCCCACTGGTGCGCCGCCACGAGGGCGTCGAGCTCGACCTCGCGCAGCTGCCGCCAGACGACCCCGAGGTATACGGCGCCCTGCAGAAGGCCGACACCATCGGCGTCTTCCAGATCGAGAGCCGCGCACAGATGGCGACTCTCCCGCGCATGAAGCCTCAGCGCTTCTACGATCTCGTCGTCGAGGTGGCGATCATCCGGCCGGGACCGATCGTCGGCCAGATGGTCCATCCCGTATCTCAACCGGCGCGCCGGTCGCGAGCCGGTGCGCTACCCCCACCCTTTGCTCGAGCCGATCCTGCGGCGCACGCTCGGCGTGCCGCTGTTCCAGGAGCAATTGTTGCGCATCGCCATGGTGGCGGCGAGCTTCACCCCCGGCGAAGCCGAGGAGCTGCGCCGCGCCATGGGCTTCAAGCGCTCGGTCGAGCGCATGCACGCCATCGAGCAACGGCTGCGCGACGGCATGGCGAAGAACGGCATCACCGGCAAGACCGCGGAGGAAATCGTACACGCGATCACTTCCTTCGCGCTGTACGGATTTCCCGAGTGTGTCGATGGCGAAACCAGAGTGCTCGATGCGCAGAGCGGCCGGCGTATCAAGATCGAAGATGTCGCGCTCGGCCGAGAGCGGCTCGAGGTCACCCTCGCTTGCGATGCGGACTTGAAGCTTCGGCCGCGTCGCGTGCTGAAGGCACTGGCGAGCGGTAGCAAAAGAGTCTTCCGCGTCAGAACTGCCCTCGGGCGGGAGATCATGGCGACCGCGGAGCACCCTTTCCTGACTATCGAGGGATGGCGGAATCTAGAAAGACTGCGGGTCGGCGATCACGTTGCAACCGCCAGGCAGATTCCGAATCTCGCACGGAAGCGATGGGCACCTCATCAACTCATCGTGTTGGCGGATCTCATCGCCGAGGGGAACTTGTGTCACCCGACGACGTTTTACTTCTACACGGCTGCGGAATCACATCGAGATGAATTCATTCGAGCCGTCGAGCGATTCGACAATACGCGCGCCACAGTAGCCCGTCACCGCAGCTGTTACAGCATACACGTTCGGCGCCAGGATGGTCGCCGGCCGGTCGGGGCCGTGGAATGGATAAAGAAGCTCGGGCTCTGGGGTCTTGGATCTCACGCGAAGCATCTACCCGATGCCGTTTTCGAGCTCGACGCCGCGAGCTTGGCTCTTCTGCTCGCGCGCCTGTGGGAGGGCGACGGCCACATTTCACTCGCCGGACACGCATCGTACGATACCGTCTCGCGACGGCTGGCCGAAGATGTTCAGCATGCTCTTCTCCGCCTCGGGATCGTGTCTCGAATCTACGAGCGCACTCGGCCGTATCGCGACAGATTCGTCACGGCCTTCACGGTCACGATCACCGGTCAGAAGAATCTACGGCGCTTTCGCCTGCGAATTGCGCGCCGCTTCCTCGACCCGCGAAAACGTGACGCCACGGAAGCCTACCTGTCAAAAATCTCTGTGCCGCGCTCATCGCGCGATGTCATTCCCGTGGAGGCAAAGGCGCTCATCGACGGAGAGCGGCGCCGGCGGCAAGTGACGTGGAACGAAATCGCTGAAGGCGCCGGCATCTCGGTTCGAGCCGTCTGCTCTCCAGATGTGGCCAAGCGCGGGTACATGCGATGGGTCATTGCTTCGCTCGCCCGGTACTTTCGCTCGGCTGCTTTGGCGAGATTGGCGAAATCCGATCTCTACTGGGATCGGGTCACCGTCATCGAGCCGATGGGATGGCGCGAAACGTATGATCTTCAGATCGAAGGTGATCATAATTTTCTGGCCAATGACTTCGTCGTTCACAATTCGCACGCGGCGAGCTTCGCGCTGATCGCCTACGCCTCGGCCTACCTGAAGGTGCACCACCCCGCGGCGTTTCTCTGCGCGATGCTCAACGGCTATCCGCTGGGCTTCTATCATCCCGCCACGCTGGTGAAGGACGCGCAGCGCCACGGCGTGGAGGTGCGCGCGATCGACGTCACGCGATCGGATTGGAGCTGCGGCCTCGAAGACGGCGCGGTACGCCTCGGCCTGCGCTACGTACGAGGGCTCCGCGAAGAGGCGGGGCGACGCATCGAAGCCGAGCGCCGCGCGGCGCCGTTTTCATCGCTCGCCGACTTCGTCCGCCGCACGGAGCTTCGCCGCGTCGAGTTCGAGACGCTCGCGCACGCCGGCGCGCTGGCCGGTCTCGGCCTCGATCGGCGCGAGGCGCTCTGGCAGCTCGGGCAACTCGATACGCGCCCGCAGAGCCTTTTATACCGAGCGAGCGGCGCCACCCCCTCCCCGCTCCCCGCCATGCGGCCGCTCGAAGAGACGGTGGCCGACTACGCGGGCACCGGCATGACCGTCGGTCCGCACATGCTCGCGCATCTTCGCGAGGAGCTCGCCGGCCGTGGCGTGCGGAGCGCCGCGGAGCTACGCCGGGTGCGCAGCGGCAGCCGCGTGAAGGTCGTCGGCCACGTCATCGTTCGCCAGCGCCCCGGCACCGCCAAGGGCCTCCTCTTCCTCACTCTCGAGGACGAGACCGGCACGGCGAACGCCGTCGTCATGCCCGACGTGTTCGAGAAGCATCGAGCACTGCTGCACACCTCGCCGATCCTGCTCGTGGAGGGACCGGTCGAGAATGTCGACGGGGTCATTCACGTGCGCGGCGAGCGCTTCGAGGCGATCCCGCTGTGCGCCCCCGCCCCGCCCTCGCACGATTTTCACTGAGACCACGCCGCCGGTTGCTCCCGCGATCCGCGGCGGAGCGAGCCGTCAGTCTCGAGCGAGAACCTGGTCGAGTCGGCGATAGAGCTCTTCGACCTCACCCTTCAACTTGGCGTAGCGCGCGATCAGCGCATCGGGGTCAGAATGCGTCAAATAGAAGTCCGGGCGCGCCAGCTCGGCCGAAAGGTTCGCCTGTTCCTCCTCGCAGCGCGCGATCTCGGCGGTGAGGCGATCCGTATCGGCGCCGTTGTGGGGCTTCGCCGGCTTCCGCTCCGCCTTCGGGCGAACGGTCGCAGCGCGGGGTGACACCGCGGCAGGGGGTACAGTCGTGGACGCGGCCTCCTCCGCAGCCTTCTTCCGCAGGTAGTCTTCGTAGTTGCCGAGATAGCGGACCGCGCGGCCGTGGCCGACCTCGATGACGCACTGCGGTAGCGATCGAGGATGTAGCGGTCGTGCGCGACGAGCACGATCGTGCCGTCGTAGTTCGTGGAGCGCCTCGAGCAGGACGTCCTTGGCGTGGATGTCGAGGTGGTTCGTCGGCTCGTCGAGCAGCAGGCAGTTGACCGGGCGCGAGCAGCAGCTTGGCGAGCGCGAGCCGGTTGCGCTCGCCGCCGGACAGGACGGAAGTCGTCTTGTCGACGGCGTCGCCCGACGAACAGGAACGCGCCGAGGAGGTCGCGCACGCGCGGCACCATGTCGTACGGGGCCGACGCCATCATCTCGTCGAGCACCGTCTTCTCCGGGTCGAGCACTCCGGTCTGGTCCTGCGCGAAGTAGCCGAGCTCGACGTTGTGGCCGACCTTGCGCTCGCCCGTCGCTGAGCGGCTCCGACGCCGGCGAGCAGCTTCACGAGCGTCGTCTTGCCGGCGCCGTTCGGTCCGACCAGCGCGACGCGCTCGCCGCGCTCGATCGCGAGCGTCGAGGCCGTCGTAGACGACGAGGTCACCGTAGCTCTTGCGCGCGTCGGCGCAGCTCGAGCACGGACCGGCCGCTGCGCGGCGCCGCCGGGAGCCGGATGTGCAGCTTCTTCGTCCCCGGCGGGCATTTCCAGGCGCTCGATCTTCTCGAGCTGCTTGATGCGGCTCTGCACGAGCGTCGCCTTCGACGCCTGGTAGCGGAACCGGCGGATGAAGGCCTCGATGCGCTCGATCTCTTCCTGCTGCACCTCGTAGGCGTGGCGCGCCTGCTCGAGCCGCTCTTCCTTCTGCAGCTCGTACTTGGAGAAGTTGCAGGCGTAGTCGGTGAGGCGGCCGTGCGCGACCTCGCTGATGCGGGTCGACCGTGACGTCGAGGAAGTAGCGATCGTGCGCGACCAGGACGACGGCGCCGGGGTACGCGGCGAGGAACTCTTCGAGCCAGTTGCGCGCTTCGAGGTCGAGGTGGTTGGTCGGCTCGTCGAGCAGGAGCACGTCGGGGCGCCGCAGCAGCAGGCGCGCGAGCGCGACGCGCATCTGCCAGCCGCCGCTGAACTCGCCGACGTCACGAGTGAAGTCGGCGTCGCGGAACGCCGAGGCCGGCGAGCACCTCCTCGGCGCGGCTCTCGAGATCGTAGCTGCCGCGACGATCCCACTCCTCGCGCGCCGCGGCGTACTCCTCCATCAGTCGTCGCGTAGCTCGGCGGCGCAGCGGGATCGGCGGCTTCCAGGCGGTCCTCGAGATCGACGACAGCGCGCCTCGAGCGCGTGGATCTCGTCGAACGCAGCCGAGCGCCGACGCGAGCACGGTCTGGCCGCGCGAGCCGATGATCTCTTGCGGCAGGTAGCCGACGGTCGCTCCCTTCTGGAAGCACATCTCGCCGCGGTCGGGCTCGACCGAGCCCGGCGACGATCCGCAGCAGCGTCGACTTGCCGGCGCCGTTGGCGCCGGCGAGACCGACGCGCTCGCCGGCCATTACCGACCAGTCGACCTCGCGGAGCACGATCTGCGAGCCGTATTGCTTCGACACGCCGACGAGCGAGAGCATAACCGGCCGAATGTAACCGTCGCCGGTGTGACGCTCAAGCGAGCGCGCCGCTCACATCTCGCGGCGGCCCTCGAGCGCGCGCGACAGGGTGACACCGTCCGCGTACTCGACGTCGCGCGCCCATCGGCAAACCGTGTGCGATGCGCGTCACCTTCACGCCGCTCGGCTTCACGAGTCGGGCGAGATAGAGCGCCGTCGCCTCGCCCTCGACGGTCGGATTGGTGGCGAGGATGATCTCCCGAGTCGTTCCATCCCGCAGCCGCGCGAGCAGCTCGGAGATCTTCAGCTGTTCCGGTCCAACGCCGTCGAGCGGAGCCAGCGTTCCATGCAGCACGTGATAGCGGCCGCGGAAGTCGCCGGCACGTTCGATCGCCATCACGTCGGCGGGATCCTCGACGACGCAGATCACCTCGTCGGTTCGCCGCGGGTCGTCGCACAGCGCGCAGGGATCCCGCTCGGTGAAGGCCAGGCAGCGCGAACAGAGGCGGATCTCGCCCTGCAACTCCGCGATCGCCTCGGCGAGCGCGCGCGCGTACTCGGCGTCCGCGCGCAGCAGGAAGAAGGCCAGCCGCGTCGCGGTCTTCTCACCGATTCCGGGCAGCCGCGAAAGGCGTTCGACGACGCGCTGCAAGGGACCCGGGAGAGCGGCCATCGGAGATGCTTCCTCAGCCGCCGAAACCGGGGATCTTGAGCCCGCCGGTGACGCGCGTCATCGCCTCGGCCATCATCTGCTGCGCCTTGCGGATGGCTTCGTTGACCGCCGCGACGACCAGGTCCTCGAGCATCTCTCGGTCCCCCCCGGTCGCGACCTGAGGCTCGATGCGGAGCTTCACCAGTTGCAGCTTGCCGTTGACGACCGCGGTGACCATGCCGCCGCCTGACGAGGCTTCGACGGTCTTCTGCTCGGCTTCGGCGGAGAGCTCGCTCAGCTTCGATTGCAGCGTCTGGGCCTGCTTGAGGATCTCGGTGATGTTGCTCGACATCTCGCCTCCTCACGCATCGTCAACGGCGCGGGCGCACCTCGCGCACCTCACCGCCGAGGATCTCGACAGCGGCCTTGACCTTGGGATGCTCCAGCAACTCGGTGACCGACGGCGGCGGCGGCTTGGCTTCCGCCTCTTCGGCCACCGCCTCGACACGAACCTTGGTCTGCGCGCCGTAGAACTCCGAAGCTAGATCCTCGAGCTGGGCGAGCGTCGCCTTCGACGCGAGCTCGTTGCGAAACTTCTCTCGCGCCACGCCGAGCACCACCGTGCCGGCCGTTTCGCGCAACCAGCGGGCGTGACTGAGGCTCAAGTAAAGACCGAGCTTCTTCTGCTGAACGAATTCCAGAAGCTCCTCCCAGCGGCCGTCTACGGTCGGCGCTCGCGCTGCCGGCGCTGGTGCGGGCTGGGGGCTCGCCGACGGCGTCGCCGATTCGCCGTCTCCCTGTGTCACCGGATCGGTGGACCGGGGTAGCGCCATGGGCGTAGACGGGGCCGCCACCGCGGCGGGCCGCGTGCTTGGTACGGCGGGAGCACGACCGAGGTCTCGCTCGAGCTCGTCGAGCCGAGCCAGCACTTCGTCCACCGGGAGCAACGGCTCGGCCGTCGCCAGCCTCACCATGGTCATCTCGAGCACCATGCGCGGCACCGAGGAGCGCGCGAGCTCCTCGTCGCCGAGGCGTGCGATGCGGAACAGCCGCTGCAGGTCGCCGATCTCGCGTCCGGCCGACTGCCGTCGGTACTCCTCACGCTCCTCCACGGGCACGTCGGCGAGGACGCTCGCGTCGGCTCCGAGCTTGACGACCACGAGGTTTCGCCAATGCTCGAGCAGGTCACGGCTGAAACGCTCGAGGTCGCGGCCCGACTCGTAGACCTGGTCGACCACTTCGAGGGCCCGCTTGGCGTCGCGCGCCAGCACGGCATCTACCGCATCGAACAGAGTCTTCCGATCGGCGATGCCGAGGATCTCGCCGACCCGAGCGTCGTCGATGGTCTCACCCGAAAACGCCATCAGGCGCTCGAGCAGCGACTCCGCGTCGCGCATGCTGCCCTGCCCTTCGCGGGCGATCGCATACAGCGCCGCGTCGGTGAGCTGAAGGCTCTCCTTGGCGGCGATCCGCTCGAGCTCGGCGCGGATGCGAGCGATCGGAATGCGCTTGAAGTCGTAGCGCTGGCATCGAGAGACGATGGTCTCGGGGAACTTTTCGACGGCGGTGGTCGCGAAGATGAATTTGACGCGCGGCGGCGGCTCCTCGAGGGTCTTCAACAGCGCGTTGAAGCCCTCCCGCGTCACCATGTGTGCTTCGTCGATGATGTAGACGCGAAAGCGGCTCTTGATCGGCAGGTAGCGGACGTTTTCGGTGAGCTCGCGAATCGAATCGATGCCACGGTTCGATGCGCCGTCGATCTCCGCTACGTCGATCGAGCGCGACTCGCGGATCTCGAGGCAGTTCGAGCACTCGTCGCAGGGCTCGGCGGTGGGTTGCGAGGCTCGCTCACAGTTGAGCGCCTTGGCGAGCAACCGTGCGGCGGTGGTCTTGCCGACGCCGCGGATGCCGGTGAACAGGAATGCATGAGCGATGCGCCCGCTGGCGATGGCGTTACGCAGCGTCGTCGTGACGTGCTCCTGTCCGACCAGGTCCGCGAACTGCTGCGGGCGGTATTTGCGGGCCAGGACGAGGTAGTCCGCGTTCGGAGGAATCGAGCTTCATGGCGATACGGCGAGGCCCGTCAGTGATAGCTAGGTTGCCCTACGGCACAGAGGGATTGCCGGTACCGTTGCTTCCTTCCGGACCTGGCGGGGTTCGCGGCCTCCTCTTGCGTAGGACCTAGCTATCACTCACGGGCCTCACGGGTTCGCTTCGTTCACAAGCCGTCGCTGAGTCGTTCACGGAGAGGGTGGGATTCGAACCCACGGTACCTTTTGGGTACACGCGCTCTCCAGGCGCGCCCCTTCGACCGCTCGGGCACCTCTCCCGCATCCGGGACACTATAGGTGTTGGGATGACGGCGTAAAGAGCCGCGTCGACGCTCGGCGGAGATGATCGGCCCAACGTCGACGCGCTCAAGCGGAGAGGGTGGGATTCGAACCCACGGTACCCGATGGGTACACACGCTTTCGAGGCGTGCGCCTTCGACCGCTCGGCCACCTCTCCAAAGTCGAGTCTACGCAATTCTCTCGCCGGCTTCTGCGCTCTTCTCAGCACCTCGAAAGGCTTTCCGGTGGCGCCCCGGTGTCAGCGCCTCTTTCGAAGCGGCCCCGAAAACAGGGACCGTTAGCATGTCGAAACGCGCGTGGCGAGTGAGACGAGACGACGACGCACTCGCACCCGCGTTGCTCGCTTCACCTGGTGTGGTTCCGGCCTTGTTCGAAACTCCCCCGCTTCGCCTCTTCTCGAAGCCCCCATCATGCCGGCAGCTACCTTCGCGACGGAGACCTTGCGGTCCTCGAAGGTCGAGATGTTGTAGTCCCGCGGAAAGACTCGGAGACGCGAACGATAGGGCGCGATACGTCAATCGGACCGGTCGTTCATGTTTCTTGTCGGCTTGTAGCTGTGCAACGAGCCGATGTAGTGGGCGCGCTCGAACGCCGAGGCGTCGGCGACGTTCTGCTGACTCATGCTGCCCTGCATCTGCCGTACGGAGCGGTACTCGTGCGTCTCCATCCACTCGCGCATGCCCTGCTCGACAGCGCGGATGTGCTCGATGCCGCGCTGCAGGAGCACCGAGCACAGCATCGTCACGTTGGCTCCGACCATCAGCAGCTTGAGGACGTCCTCGGCGTCATGCACACCGCTGGTGGCCGCCATGTCGGCGCGGATGCGGCCGTAGAGGATGCCGATCCAGGTGCAGCGGCAGGCGCAGCGCCTGCGGCGTGCTCAGCAGGACGTGCGGGCGCACTTCCAGCGCTTCGAGATCGATGTCGGGTTGGTAGAAGCGGTTGAACAGCACCAGCGCGTCGGCGCCGGCGTCGTCGAGGCGCCGCGCCATGCGCGCCATGTTGCTGAAGAACGGACTGAGCTTGACCGCGACCGGGATCGTCACCACCGACTTCACCGCCTGCAGGATGTCGATGTAGGTCTGCTCGACCTGCTCCGCCGTCTGCTGCATGTCGGTGGGGATGTAGTAGACGTTCAGCTCGAGCGCGTCGGCACCCGCCTGCTTGCATCTGCCTGGGCGTAGCTCGGTCCAGCCGCCGAGCGAAGTGCCGTTCAGGCTGGCGATGATCGGGAATGTCGACCGCGGCCTTCGCCTTGCGGATGTGCTCCAGGTAGCCCTCCGGGCCGAGATGGAACTCCGCCGGCTCGGGGAAATAGGTCAGCGCCTCGGCGAAGCTCTCGGTGCCCTCGGTGAGGTGATGATGGAGCTCGTAGCGATCCAGGACCAGTTGCTCCTCGAACAGCGAATACAGCACCACCGCCGCCGCGCCGGCGTCTTCCATGCGCCGGATGTTGTCGATCTCCTCCGACAACGGCGAGGCCGACGGCACCAGCGGCGAGCGCAGGGTCAGGCCGAGGTAGGTTGTGGTCAGATCCATCGTCGCTCCTCTCGTGGAGGTAGTGTGCATCGGCTGCCGTGCCACTCAGCATCCGCTCTCTTTCGTGCTGCCAGGTACTCGTAGAGCTTCCAGCGCGCGTTGACGTCGTCCTGCGCCTCCTGCAGCAGCCGCTTCGCCTCTTCCGGCTTGCTCTTGGTGAGCATCTTGAAGCGGTTCTCCATGTACATGTACTTCTCCAACGGGATCTTCGGCGCCGGCGAGTCGAGCTGCAGCGGGTTCTCTCCCTGCGCCGCGCGCTCGGGGTTGTAGCGGTAGAGCAGCCACTGGCCGGACATCGACGGCGGCCTTCTGGTTCTGCATCGCCGTGGTCATGTTGATGCCGTGCGCGATGCAGTGGCTGTAGGCGATGATCAGCGACGGGCCGCGGATACGCCTCGGCTTCGAGGAACGACTTGCAGCGTGTGCTCGTCCTTCGCGCCCATCGCGACGCGCGCCACGTAGACGGTGCCGTAGGTCATGGCGATCAGGCCGAGGTCCTTCTTGGGCGCCTGCTTGCCGCCGGCGGCGAACTTGGCGACCGCGCCGCGCGGCGTCGCCTTCGACATCTGGCCGCCGGTGTTGGAGTAGACTTCGGTGTCGAGCACCAGCACGTTGACGTTGCGCCCGCTGGCCAGCACGTGATCGAGGCCGCCGAAGCCGATGTCGTAGGCCCAGCCGTCGCCGCCGATGATCCACACGCTCTTCTTCACCAGCATGTCGGCGACGCTGAGCAGCTGCCGGGCATCGGCCGTGTCGATGCCGCGCAGCTTCTCCTTCAACGCGGCGACGCGCTCGCGCTGTTCGAAGATGTCGGCTTCGTCCTTCTGCTCCGCCGTCAGGATCGCATGCGCCAGATCGTCGCCGACGGCGCCGGCCAGCTTTTTCAGCAGCTCGCGAGGCGAACGTCCGTTGCTTGTCGATCGAGAGGCGATAGCCGAGGCCGAACTCGGCGTTGTCTTCGAACAGCGAGTTCGACCAGGCCGGCCCGCGCCCGTCGGCGTTCTGCGTCCACGGCGTCGTCGGCAGGTTGCCGCCGTAGATCGACGAGCAGCCGGTCGCGTTGGCGACGATCATGCGGTCGCCGAAGAGCTGCGTCACCAGCTTGATGTACGGCGTCTCGCCGCAGCCGGAGCAGGCGCCGGAGAACTCGAAGAGCGGCTCCTGCACCTGCTGCTGGCGGATGCGTCCCGACCTTGACGCGGCGGCGATCGATCTCCGGGATCGTCAGGAAGAAATCCCAGTTCTCGCGCTCCGGCTCGCGCAGCGGCGGCTGCGGGCTCATGTTGATCGCCTTGAGCCGGGTCTGCGACTTGTTCTTGGCCGGGCAGACGTCGACGCAGATGCCGCAGCCGGTGCAGTCTTCCGGCGCGACCTGGATCGTGTACTTCAGGCCCTGCCACTCGCGGTCGCGCGCGTCGCAGCGACTTGAACGTCGCCGGCGCGCCGGCGAGATGCTGCGGGTCGTACACCTTGATGCGGATGACGCTGTGCGGGCAGACCATCGCGCACTTGCCGCACTGGATGCACACCTCCGGGTCCCACACGGGAATCTCCAGCGCGATGTTGCGCTTCTCCCACTTCGCCGTGCCGGTGGGATACGTGCCGTCGGCCGGCAGCGCGCTCACCGGCAAGCTGTCGCCGCGCCCGGCGATCATCGGTCGCCGATCACGTCCTGCACGAAGCGCGGCGCGGCGGCGGGCACACGGCGGCGGCATCGCGATCGTGCTCGTCGGCGCGCTCCGGCACCTTGCACTTCGAACAGGTGCGCCAGCGTGTGGTCCACGGCGGCGAAGTTCATCCGCACGATCTCTTCGCCCTTCTTGCCGTAGGTCTTCTCGATCGATTTCTTGATCGCCGCGATCGCCTCGTCCTTCGGCAGCACGCCGGAGATGGCGAAGAAGCAGACCTGCATGACCGTGTTGATGCGCCCGCCCATGCCGCTGTCGCGCGCCACCTTGTAGGCGTCGATGCACGTAGAACTTGAGCCGCTTGGCGATGATCTGCTCCTGCACGCTGCGCGGCAGCTGCTCCCACACGTCGTCCGGGCCGTAGGCGCTGTTCAGCAGGAACGTCCCGCCCGGCACGAGGTTCTTGCAGCATGTCGTAGCGCTCGAGGAAGACCGCACTGATGGCAGCCGACGAAGTTGGCGCGGCGTGATCAGGTAGGTCGAGCGAATCGGCTCGGGGCCGAAGCGCAGGTGCGACACGGTCACCGCGCCGGCCTTCTTCGAGTCGTAGACGAAGTAGCCCTGCGCGTAGTGGTCGTGTCTTCGCCGATGATCTTGATCGAGTTCTTGTTGGCGCCGACGGTGCCGTCGGCCCCGAGACCGTAGAACAGGCGCGGACCACGCTGTCCGGCTCGATCGGAGAACTCGGGATCGTAGTCGAGGCTGGTGTGCGTGACGTCGTCGTTGATGCCGATGGTGAAGTGATTCTTCGGCCGCTCAGCTGAGGAGATTGTCGAACACCGCCTTGATCATCGCCGGCGTGAATTCCTTCGACGACAGCCCGTAGCGCCCGCCGATCAGCTTGGGAAACGCCGCGAGCGTCGCCCCAGCCGTTGCTGATGCCCTCGTGGATCGCGTTGACGCAGTCGAGGTACAGCGGCTCGCCCGCGCTGCCCGGTTCCTTGGTGCGGTCGAGCACGGCGAGCGCTTTGGTCGTCGCCGGCAGCGCCTCGACGAAACGGCGCACATCGAACGGGCGGTACAGCCGCACCTTCAGCACGCCGACCTTCTCCCCGCGCGCATTGAGTGCATCGACCGTTTCGTGCACCGCCTCGGCGCCCGAGCCCATCAGGACGATGACACGCTCGGCGTCGGGTGCGCCGTGGTACTCGAACAGGCGATACGCGCGGCCGACGAGCTGCGGCGAACTGCATCCATCGCCTTCTGCGTAATGTCGGGACAGGCGGCGTAGAACGGGTTCACCGTCTCGCGCGCCTGGAAGTACACGTCGGGATTCTGCGCCGTGCCGCGCAGCACGGGATGATCCGGCGACAGCGCCGCGGCTGCGATGCTGCGAGCACGCAGCGTGTCGTCGATCAGCGCGCGCAGATCGTCGTCGGAGAGCAGCTCGATCTTCGGCCACTTCGTGCGAGGTGCGGAAGCCGTCGAAGAAGTGCAGGAACGGGATGCGGCTTTCGAGCGTCGCCGCCTGCGCGATGACGCGAAGTCCATCGCCTCCTGCACCGACGCCGAGCACAGCATCGCGAAGCCGGTGGCGCGCGCCGCCATCACGTCGCTGTGGTCGCCGAAGATCGACAGCGCCCTGCGCGGCCAGTGAGCGCGCCGCGACGTGAAACACCGTCGGCGTCAGCTCGCCGGCGATCTTGTACATATTGGGGATCATCAGCAGCAGGCCCTGCGACGCGGTGAAGGTGGTCGTCAGCGCGCCGGTCTGCAGCGCGCCGTGCACCGCGCCCGCGGCGCCGCCTTCGCTCTGCATCTCGACCACCGACGGCACCGTCCCCCAGATGTTCGGCTGCCCTTCCGCCGCCCACTGATCCGCCCACTCGCCCATCGGCGACGACGGCGTGATCGGATAGATGGCGATGACTTCGTTGAGGCGGTGGGCGACGGATGCCACCGCCTCGTTTCCGTCGATCGTTGCTACTGCGCGGCCCATGTGTGCGCCCACCTTCCTTGATGCTGTCGGATCCTATACTCCGACCTTGGGCCGTCTGGAACGCGAGGCGGAAAGGGCGGAGAACGGGTGCATTCCGGGTAGAAGCGTTCGCGCAAAAAGTGGTATCGGGTGCTGGCGCCCGCGAACGGAAGTCACGTCGATTTCAGATCCTAATACCACTACCAATTCCCACGACACAGGGGGGTCTCTGCCGCTCATCGCGACGTTGACGATGAACCCGTCGATCGATCAGCACATTCTCATCGATCGCCTAGTGAAGGATGACGCGATCCGGGCGCGCGAAATTCGCCGCGATCCGGGTGGCAAAGGCATCAATGTATCGCGGGTACTGAAAGAGCTCGGGGGCAACACCATCGCTTTCGGAATCACCGGCGGCGGCGCCGGCTACATGGTGAAGAGCCTGCTGCGCGAGCACGCCGTTCCCTTCGAGTCGGTCGAAGTGGTGCAGGAGACGCGCATCAACTTCATCCTCACCGATCGCTCCGACAGGACGCAGACTCGTATCAGCGCCCCGGGACCGTGGGTGACGCTCGAGGAGGCGGAGCGGTTGTTTGATCTCGCCGTCGGGCACCGGCCGCAGGCCTCCTGGTGGGTGTTCGGTGGCAGCTTGCCGCGCGGCGTCCCGACCGACTTCTACGCGCGCATCATCGGCCAACTCCGGCGGCGAGGCATACGCTCGTTCCTCGACGCAGACGATGATGCGCTGAAGATCGGCATCGAGGCGCGTCCATACGGCATCAAGCCGAACGAGCACGAGCTCGCTCGGCTGGTCGGTCGGGAGCTGCGCGACGAGCAGCAGATCCTGGAGGCGGCGCGCGACGTCGTGGCGGGTGGCGTTGACGTCGTTGCGGTCACGCTCGGCGATCGCGGGGCGCTGGTGGTGACGCAATCCGAAGCGGTCCGGGCTCACACTCCCAGTGTCGAAGTCCGCAGCAAAGTCGGGGCCGGAGATTCCTTCGTTGCCGGGCTGGTGCTCAGCCTGTCGCGCGGCGACTCGTTGGAGGCCGCGACGCGCTTCGGCACTGCGGCGGGCACCGCCGCCGTGATCCACGAGGGCACGCAGCTCTGTCGCAGCGAGGACGTCGCCGCGCTTCAGCCCCGTGTGACGGTCGAACGCTTTGCCTTGCCGCCGCGAAGCAGCCGGGCTCCCGCCCAGGCAGCGACTCTCACCGACGTGGTCTGCGGGACGGAGGTCGATCCCAGCCTCGTCGACTTCGAATCGAGCCAGGACGGCGTCCAGTACCGCTTTTGCTCACTCGCCTGTCAGCACGAGTTCGAGACGAATCCCCGGCGCTATGCGGGACGTAAGGACGACCTCTTCCCCCCGCGCACGTGACGCGTCGGCGTCAACACGAGCGATGATGAAGTGGCGCGGACGCCCGCCGCGCTGAACGATGCCGGCGACCGTCTCGCGCCGCGTGCCCGACCGTGTCGGAGCGGTCAGAATAGCCCTGCTGCTCCTGCCCGGCCTGCGGCGCCACCGACTGCGAGCTTCTCGGCGAGACCGGCGCCTTCGTGGGTCCACGCGGGCCTCGTTCTCGGTTTCGAGATGGCAAATTCTGGGCGCGCTCAATTACCGTGCATGGTATGGAAGCTGCTGTTGGGAGGTCATCATGGAACTATGCGAGATCATCGGGTACTGCGCTGGTATCGAGCGTACTATCGCTGAGATCTACGCGAGCTTCGCCGAGCGATGGCCGCAACAGCCGTGTGGTCCATTGTGGCGCGAGCTAGCGAACGAAGAACTCGGACACGCGGCACTGCTCGACAATGCCGCACGCCTTCCCCGGCGCGAAGCGCAAGGAACCATCCATCGACGCACGGAAGCTGGACGCGATCCGCGAGCACGTGGTGATGCACTTCCCGAAGCTCGAGACGACGCTCGACCAAGCACTCGACATCGCGCTTGACCTCGAGGAGCTCGAGCTCGACAACATTTACCGACGGTTGCTCGCGCTCACCAGCGATGACTCCCGCATGTCGTCCGCCTTCCGCACCGCGCTCGGCCAGTACAGCCATCACGAGGAACGCCTCCTCGCCGCGATCGAAAAGCACTCGAAGATTCCGCACTCCTCGAGCGCGCTGCAAAGACCCGCAGCCGCTTGCTCCGCCGCAGGTGAGGACCCAGCAACGACGCGATGCGATCCCCGAAGGGGAGGCGGTTTACGTGGTGATCCAACAGCTCGAGGCGTGATCCGCTCGCAGCCGCAAAGCTTATGTTTGACGGAATCGGCGTCGAGCGAGTGGAGATCTCAGTACCGACGGACGCCTTGCGTTCTGACTCGAAAAGATGTTCTGAAAAGCGTTGGGGATTCGGCAACCCACGCGGGCCAGCCAGCGAGTGCGTCCGGCGTTGCCCAACATGCCTCAGGTCTGTTGAGTGGTTCCTCCAGCACCGCTCCTACCCATTCCCAGACCACTCCTCGGCGTTTCGACGATCCCCCCGGCGCGCGGATCGGTCGGCGAGCGGCCCCCGCACAAGCCACTTGCGAAGTTCTTCCAGGACGAACATTCCGGTGGCGAAAGGAATGACGAACAGCCACACCGCGCCCACAATAGGTGACGTACCCAAGAGCGAGTTCACCCACGGCGTATAGTTGATCACCAGGAGCAGGGCGATCTCCAAGGCCACGCCCCAAATGATCAGCCAGTTCCCGAGCAAGCCTGTCGAGAAGACCGATCGCGAGGCGCTCCGGCACAGGAACACGTTCACGATCTGCATCACGATGATGGCGCTCAAGCAGGCGGTGGTCGCTTGCAGATACAACGGGTCTTGGGGCGCAAGCTCCTGGCCGAATTTCCAGCCCCCCGCGTGGAGCACGAAGAAGAAGGCTGCCATCGCGCTAGCCGCCTCGATCAGCCCGAGAAACAGGTAGGCGCGCCGCGCCAGCGGCCAGTTCATCAGCCCCTCGGTTCGCGGCCGAGGGGGGCGCTGCATCACCCGCGGGGCTGGCCGTTCGACGCCCAGACCTAGCGCGGTCAACGAATCGGTGCCCATGTCGATCGCCAGCGCCTGGATAGGTGTCAGCGCCAGCGGAATCTTGAACAGCGCGAAGCCGAGAAAAGGGACGAGCTCGGCGACATTGTGCACGAGGACGTAGGTGAGAAACTTCCGAATGTTTTCATAGACGGCGCGCCCCTCCTCGATGGCGTTGATGATGCTCGCGAAGTTGTCGTCCAGTAGCACCATGTCTGCTGCTGCTTTGGCTACGTCCGTGCCCGAAATCCCCATTGCGATGCCGATGTGCGCGCTCTTGAGCGCCGGCGCGTCGTTCACGCCGTCGCCCGTGACGGCCACGATCTGGTTCTTGTTCTTGAGCGCCTCAACGATGCGTCCCTTCTGGTCCGCGCTGACCCGGGCAAAGATGATGTCGGGCGTGTCCAAAGCCAGCATCAACTGGGTTTCAGAGAGAGTGCGCATCTGTTCGCCGGTGATCACCGCCGGATCGTCCGCGCCGGCGAGCCCGATCTCGCGGGCGATCGCCTTGGCAGTGCGGGGATGATCGCCAGTGACCATGATCACCCTGATTCCCGCCTCGCGGCATCTGGACAGCGCTTCCGGTACCTCGGGCCTGGGCGGATCTTCCAGGCCGACCAGGCCAGCAAAGACCAGATCCTGTTCCATGCACTCGCGCTTCCATTGACGGCCCACCAGGCGGTAGGCAAATGCAAGGACCCGAAGGCCCTGCTCGGCCATTGTTTCTTCGGCTGTGAGAATCTGCTCCCGCAGCCCGTGGTCGAGCGGACGTGCGTCGCCATCCGACAGAATCCGGCCGCACAACGGCAGAACGGATTCAAGCGCGCCCTTGCAGTAGAGTGTGGGACCCTCCGGCATCGCGTGCACCGCGGATAGCCGCATGCGGTCGGCGTCGAAGGGGATCTCGTCCAGCCGGGGATAGGCGGATGGCGCGGGCAAGATTTGCCGCGCCATGTCGACCAACGCAATCTCCATCGGGTCGCCCAAGAAAGTCTTACCGCCTCGCTCCCCCGTGTCTTTGAGGTCGTGACACAGCTGGGCCGTCAGGAAGAAACCCCGGTAACGCTCTGCGAACACGCGGCCCAGGTCGATTGCAGCCGGAGAATGCATCGCGCCCCCGACGAAGAGTCGTCTGACCGTCATGCGGTTCTGGGTCAGCGTCCCGGTCTTGTCAGTGCAGATGACTGTGGTCGAGCCGAGCGCCTCAACCGACGGCAGAAAGCGGATGAGAACGCTCCGCCTCGCCATGCGTTGGGTGGCCAGCACCAGCGATAGCGTCAACGTCGGAAGCAGCCCTTCGGGGACCATCGCGACGATGATGCCGATGGTGCAGATGAAGTCCTTCCAAAACGCAATACCGGCTAGCCAGCCGATGGCGAAGAAAAACAGCCCGATCAGGATCGCTAGCAGCGCGATCAATCGGCTGAGCCGAGCCAACTCCTGTCTCAGCGGAGACACAGCCGTCCCAGCGGTCTGGGTGAGTCGTGCGATCCGGCCGAACTCGGTATGCATGCCGGTGGCGAACACGACGGCCTTCGCCTGGCCCGACACCATTGAGGTGCCGGCTAGGAGGATGTTCTTGCCGCGAATCGGCTCATCGGCGTCGGAGGCGCCCGCGTCCCGCGCCAGTGGGACCGATTCGCCGGTCACGGCGGCATTGCTGACGCGCACGTCGAACGCCTCGACCAGCCTGCAATCCGCAGGGATGTTGTCGCCTTGCTCCAGCACAACAATGTCGCCTGGAACCACCTGCTCCACTGATCCCAGCATGACCTTGCCGTCGCGCAAGAGCTTTACCTTTTGGGGCAACAGTCGCCGTAGCGCGGCCAAGGTTTTTTCGACCCGATATTCCTGCCAGAAGGAGAACACCCCGCTCACCAGGATCACCGTCACGATGGCGTAGCCGATCTTCGCCATGCCTTCCCCCGGCTCGATCCATTCGGCAGTGAACGCCAGGCCGGCAGCAACCCAAAGGATGAGTGAAAAGAACTGAAAAAATTCTCCGACAAAGCGCAGCCACGGAGACGTGCGGGCGATCTCCTCCACGTGGTTGGGACCGTGGTCGCGCAGGCGGCGCCCGGCTTCGACCGATGACAATCCCAGGGGAACGCTCTGGAGGCTGGCGATGGCTTCGTCGGCCGAGAGTTGATGGATCTTCATATCTGCCTCGCTGAGAATTTCCGACGAAAGCATAGCTCCTCACCTCCGGCCGGCAGGCGAGTCAGTTCGAGGGCGCGTCGGAGTCTAGCGAGAGGGCGAAACATTCCGGGCGGCGTCAGGAGCGACGCGCTTGAAGGCCGTCATTGGGGTCGGCAAGTCGTTCAAGGAGCAGTAGCTGGCCCTCCGGCGGGACACGAAGGTCTTCCGCGAATCGAGAATTCGTCGACCGCTCATTCCCGGTATCAGAAAGGAGCCGGCCGCCAGTCACCGTGGATCAGAGCGGCACGATCCGTGCTCTGGTTCATGCCATGAATATCCACTGCACGGGGGCGAGCCTTAGATAGACCAAGAGGAGGTAGTCAGTATGCTTGGCAAGCTGAAACAGCTTCTCGATCAGAACGCCGTCCAGTACAGCCTGATCGTGCACCACACTGCATATACAGCCCAAGAAGTCGCTGCCGCCGAGCACGTGCCCGGACGCGAGCATGCCAAAGTGACGGTCATCAAGGTGGGTCAAGGTTTTGCGATGGCGGTGATGCCAGCGCAGAAGAAGATCGATTTCGCAAAGCTCGCCGCCGTTCTCGGGGAAAAGCAGATCCGCCTCGCCGAAGAAGAGGAGTTCAGCAGCATCTTTCCGGAATGCGAGCCAGGAGCGATGCCGCCATTCGGGCTTCTGTTTGGACTGCCGGTGATCGTCGACCTCGAGCTAGAGAAGGACGAGAACATCGCCTTTCAGGCCGGCACGCACGTCGAGAGCATCCGAATGAAGTATGCAGATTTCAAACGACTAGAGAAGCCGAGGACCGCGGATTTCACTGCGAAGTGAATGCTATAGTGATCTGAAGGAGTACGCGCGACGCGACCGCGACGGGGTGCGCCTTTTCGGGCTTGCGCCGCTCTTCGAAGCGCCGCAAGCTCACGGACCGTGGTGACTGAGAGCCCCCCCGAACCCAAGCCCGGCCTGCCGCGGGGTGTCGCCCTGCTGCGCGATCCACTCCTCAACAAGGGCACGGCGTTCACCGAAGCCGAACGCGCAGCGCTCGGGCTGAAGGGCCTGCTTCCGCCACATGTCTTCACGATCGAGGAGCAGGTCGGGCGCGTGCTCGAAAACTACCGCAGGAAGGAGAACGACGTCGAGCGCTACATCCATCTCGTGAGCCTGCAGGATCGCAACGAGACGCTCTTCTACCGCGTGTTGACGGACAACCTCGAAGCAATGATGCCGATCGTCTACACGCCCACGGTCGGACAAGCGTGCCAGCAATTCGGTCATCTTTTCCGGCGCGCGCGCGGTCTCTACATCTCGTACGCGGACCGCGGTAACGTTGCGGCCAGCCTGCGTAACTGGCCGCAGAAGGACGTGCGCGTGATCGTCATGACCGACGGCGAGCGCATCCTCGGCCTTGGCGATCAGGGCGTCGGCGGGATGGGCATCCCGATCGGTAAGCTCTCGCTCTACACGGCGTGCGCCGGCATCCAACCAGCTACCTGCCTTCCCGTGATGCTTGATGTAGGCACGGACAACGAGGCGCTGCTGGCCGACCCGCTCTACATGGGGCTCCGTCAGCGCCGCGTGCGCGGCCCGGAATTCTTTGCGTTCGTGTCCGAGTTCATCACCGCGGCTCGCGCGGCCTGGCCCAAGGTCCTCATCCAGTTCGAGGACTTCGCCAACACCACGGCCTTTCCTCTATTGAAGCACTGGCGGGACAAAGCGTGCACGTTCAACGACGACATCCAGGGCACCGCAGCGGTCACGCTGGCGGGCATCTTCTCGGCGATGCGCCTGACCAGGAGGTCGCTCCGGGATCAGAAGATCCTCTTTCTCGGTGCCGGTGAAGCTGGGATCGGCATAGGCGACCTCATCGTCTCGGCGCTGCTCGACGAGGGTTTGACACTCGAGGATGCGCGGCGCCGCTGCTGGTTCGTGGACTCGAAGGGGCTCGTGGTGCGCAGCCGAGAGGACCTGGCGGAGCACAAGCTCCGCTACGCGCACGACTTCCGGCAAGTAGCGGACCTCGTGGGTGCCGTTCAGGCGCTCGAGCCGACGGCTATTGTCGGCGTCTCGACGATCGCCAAATCGTTCGACCGGCCGGTCGTCGAGACGATGGCTCGTCTCAACGAGCGCCCGATCATCTTCGCGCTCTCCAACCCGACGTCGAAGTCGGAGTGTACGGCGGAGGAGGCGTACACCTGGTCGAACGGTAAGGCCATCTTCGCCAGCGGCAGTCCGTTCCCGCCGTTCAACTTCGGGGGCAAGACGATCGTTCCGGGCCAGTGCAACAACTCGTACATTTTCCCGGGCGTGGGCCTCGGCGTCGTCGCCAGCGAAGCCAAGCACGTCACCGACCGCATGTTCGCGCAGGCTGCCAAGGCTCTGGCGCAGCAGACCTCCGAGGCCGACCTGGAGATGGGCCGGATCTATCCCTCGCTGGCGCATATCCGGGAAGTCTCTGCGGCCATCGGCGCGGCGGTGGCCGCGGTTGCGTTCGCCGACGGGATCGCGGGCGTCGCGGAGCCCGATGACGTGCTGCAATTCGTGAAGTCGAAGATGTGGACGCCGCGATACGAGAGCTACCTCGCCTGACTGCGTGGCGGGAACCGAGTTGGCGTCGCTCTGAGAAGCAAACGATACCAAGACGCCGATACGCAGGGCATGCCAGCATCCTCGAGGCACACCCCTCGAGCGGTTTCCGCGGTTACTCGTAGCGAAGGGCCTCGATCGGATCGAGGCGCGCCGCCTTTCTAGCCGGATAGTATCCGAAGAAGATCCTCACCGCGGCCGAAAATAGAAAGCCGCCCGCTATCGCCGTTGGGGAGATCGGAGCCGGCCACCCGGCGACCAGCGAGATCGCCTTGGACAACACGACCCCGACGACGATTCCCGCGATACCGCCGCTGACGCTCAGAAACACGGCCTCGGTTAGGAACTGGAGCTAGGACGTGCAGCCGACGCGCACCGATCGCCATGCGAAGGCCGATCTCGCGCGTTCGCTCGGTCACGGAAACGAGCAGGATGTTCATGATGCCGATGCCGCCGACCTCGCATCGCCGGCGGCGGGCACGCAAATTTCGCTACGCCGCGGAGATTTGGCTCGTTCCCTTCGGCTCTCGGCGCCGCACGGTGCTATGCCTCTCTCCGCGGAAGGGGGGATTCGCATGCGCCGTCTTGCTCCGATCGCCTACATCGCTAGTCTCTGCCTCGTCCTCGCGCTGGGGGGCCGGGCGGACGAGACGCCGCCTGCCGATCCGGCCACCCGCGCCGCGATGCGGGAGATCTTCAAGGCGCTGAGCGAGATCCTTCCGCGGTGTCTCTCGAGCGAGCGCTTCGCCACGCCCGGTGACCGCGACATCGTGAGTGCGGAGTTCGCAAAGATCGCCGCGAACGCCGATGCGCTCGCGAAGCACACCGGCTCTGCGAGCGCCGATTTCGCGTCGCGCGGTGCAATCCTGGCTGACGATGCGCGCCGCGCCTCGGCTCGCTTCGCGTCGGGCCGCCTGGTCGACGCCCGATTCGTTGCGCTGCGCCTGACGGAGTCGTGCATCGGCTGTCACTCGCGCCTGCCTTCGGACAAAGATGCGCCGTTCGCGTCGAAGCTGATCGACGACGCGAAGCTCGGCGCGCTGACGCCCGTCGAGCGCGCGCGCCTCGCGGTCGCGACGCGCCAGTTCGACAAGGCGCTCGAGCTCTACGAGGCGCAGCTCGCGGGCCCGGCGCCGAGCGCGGGCGTGGCCGTCCGCATGCCGGATCTCGTGGAGTATCTGATCGTCGCCGTGCGCGTGAAGCGTGATCCCAAGCGCGCCGCCGCGCTGCTCGAGAAACTCGAGAAGCGACCCGAGACACCGCCCGACATCACGGACGAGATCGGACCCTGGCTCACAACCTTGCGCTCCGAGGGCAAGGTGGTCGATTCCGCGCCGTCGCTCGCCCAAGCGCGCTCACTCGTCGAGTCCGGCAAGCGTGCACGCGAATACCCGTACTCGAAGGCGGGCCTGATCGACGACTTACTCGCGTCGAGCATCCTGCACCGCTTGCTCGAGGACCCGAAGCAGGAACGTCTCGTGCGCGCCGAGACGTACTATCTGCTCGGAGTCACCGATGCGACGGTGCGCTCCTCGCCGTGGCTCTCCGACGCGGACTGGTATCTCGCAACGGCGATTCGTACCGCGCCCCACACGGCGATCGCGGCGCGCGCCTTCGACGCGTACGAGGAAATGACGATCCTGGAGTGGACCGGCTCGTCGGGCACGCCGCTGCCCGACGACGTCCTCGAGGAACTCGATCGCTTGCGCGCGCTGGCCGTCAAACCGGGCGTAGAACTGCTCAAGCCCGCGCTGTAGGCACTGAGCAAGGGGTTTGCAGCGACGACGCCCTGTCGGGGCGGCGGTCGGCTGGATCCTCAGCGGGCAACTCGTGCGCGGGTGACGTTCCTGGTGTGGGACGCGCGGTGTGTTCGCGAAGGTCTGCCTGGTTCACGAGCACGCCTCGGGACCGCCGATGGTCATTCGAGGCGGCCATCGGTTCCATCGTGGTCGAGATCGTGCTCGGTCTGCTCAAGCTCGCGAACCAAGCCGAGGCGACCAGCGACTGAAGAGGAGCGATAGGACCAGCCAAAAGAACCCGATGCGAAGGAGGAGCGCGGTTGAGCTGGCACGCAGCCAAGCGCTTAGCACGTACGTGACCGCGAGGGCCATTTGTCAGGAACGCGAAAATCGCCGGTATAGGGCTACGCAACGCGGCGCAGTCGAACCGCGGTTGCCTTGTACTGCGGGCACTTCGAGCGGGGATCGTGGTGGGGCCCGACGACCCGGTTGGCGTGCGTCTCTGGGAAATGGAACGAGAGGAAGACCGTGCCGGTGTTAACGGCGGGCGACAATCGCGCCGGCACTTGCGTGCTCCCCCACCGGCTCTCGATCTCGACGCGGTCGCCGTCGGCGATCGCGAGTCGCGCGGCGTCATCGGGATGAAGCTGCAGCTCGTCGGCGGGCGCCAGCGCTCGGCTCGGCGTGCGGCGGGTCATCGTGCCGACGTTGTAGTGATGGAGCACTCGTCCCGTGATCAGCAGCCAAGGGAAGCCTTCGACGTCATGCTCCGGGCTCGCTAGGTACTGCACCGCGATCAGCTCGCCACGACCGTTGAGAAAGCTGCCCTCGTGAACGGTCGCCGTGCCAGGATGGTCGCGGCTGGGACAGGGCCATTGCAGCCCGTCGGCCTCGAGGCGGTCGTAAGCGACGCCGCCGAAGAGCGCTGGCGCTACGCAGGCGATCTCGTCCATGACGTCTGCTGGACCGCCGTACGACCACGGCAACCCGAGCGCCTGCGCGACCTCGAGCACGATCCGCCAGTCGGGCTTCGCCTCCCCCGGTGATGGACCGCGGGCCGCACGTGTTGGATGCGCCGCTCGGCGTTCGTGAAGGTTCCCTCCTGCTCGAGGACGCCGGCGGCCGGAAGGACGAGGTGAGCGCGCTCCGCAGTCGGGCGTGAGGAACAGCTCCTGGACGACGAGCAGATCGAGCGCTTCGAGGGCTTCGATGACGCGGGTCTCGTCGGGATCGCTCTGCGCGACGTCTTCGCCCTGGATCCACAGCGCGCGGATCTTCGCCGTTCTCGCGCGGCAGCCAGCATCTCCGGAATCGTCAGCCCCGGTTCGAGCGGCGGCTCTTGGCCCCAGATCTCGCGCAAGCGGGCGCGCACGGCGGGATCGTCGAGCGGCTGATAGCCGGTCAGCTGGGTCGGCATGCTGCCCATGTCGGCGTTGCCCTGGACGTTGTTCTGGCCACGCAGCGGCAGCATGCCGGCGCCGGCGCGCCCGATGCTGCCGGTCAGCATCGCGAGGTTCGCGAGCGTCATCACCGAAGCCGTGCCCTGGGTGAGCTCCGAGAGCCCGAGGCCGTGGACGAAAAGCGTAGGCCCGGCGCGGCCGATCGCATTCGGCGGCGCGCGCGAATGTCCGAGCTCGCAACGCCGGTGATCCGCTCGGCCTCCTCGAGCGAGATCGAAGTCGAGAAGGCGACGCGAGGTCTTCGAAACCTTCCAACCGACTGCGGACGTACTCTCGATCGACGAGCCCTCGTCGATGAGGATCTTCGCGATGGCGTTGAAGAGCGCGACGTTGGTACCCGGCCGCAGTGCCAGATGGAGGTCGGCGAACGCGGCCAGCTCGATCCGCCTCGGGTCGATGACGATGAGCCCGGCGCCGCGGAGCACCGCCTGCTTGATGCGCGCACCGACCACCGGATGCGCCTCGGTCGGGTTGGCCCCAGCGAGCACGATCGAGCGCGCGCGCTCGATGTCGGCGTAGGAAGCCGTGGCGGCGCCGGTGCCGGTTACGTGCTGCAGCGCGGGCGCGGTCGACGAGTGGCAGACGCGCGCGCAGCAGTCGACGTTGTTGGTGCCGATCGCCGTGCGGAAGAGCTTCTGCAGCAGATAGGCCGCCTCGTTGGTCGAGCGCGACGAGGTGATCACGCCGAGCGCGTCCGGCCCGTGCGCGTCGCGAATCTCGCGCAAGCCGACGGGCGAGCCACGCGACCGCGTGGCTCCAGCCGACCGGCCGGAGCGTTCGCACTCTCACGCAGCAGCGGCGTCGTCAGACCGTTCGGGGTGGCTCTGCCACGCATGCGCGTAGCGGCCCTTCGCGCAAAGGTGCCCTCGGTTCACGGTCGCCTCCGGCACGCCGCGGATCCGGAGCCCCTGCGCGTGCCTGCTCTCGATCCGCACGCGGCAACCGACGCCGCAGTAGCCGCAGACGGACTCCGTGACCGCGACCAACGAGCCGATGCGACCGCGAAGCCGCCGCGCGTCCGACTGCTTCGCGGTCGCGATCGATGATCGCTCCGGTCGGGCAGTGGTCCACGCAGGCGCCGCACGCCGTGCAGTCGCTCTCGCGCGAAGCGTTCGCCGGGACCGAAGACCACATGGGCTATCGCCGCCGCGGCCGGCGATCGCGTAGACGAATTGGCCCTGGATCTCCGCGCAGGCGTGCAGGCAGCGCCGGCAGGTGATGCAGCGCGTGGGATCGAAGCGGAGGTAGGGTGGCTGGCGATCGATCGCCGCCGTCTCGCGCACGGTGGCCGAACGGCGACTTGGGCTACATCGAACCGTTGCGAGCAGCCGTTCGAATTCGCCGCCTCGCTCGTTCGCCTCGAAACGTCCCTCGCGTGCTCACTCGACACCAGGCCAAGGATCTCGCGCCGAAGCGATTCGAGCCCCGCGCTCGTCGTGCGCACCGACATCCCCGCGCGCGAGCGGCGTATGACAGGCCGCCTGGGGCCGCTCTTCGCCGTCGATCTCGACGAGGCAGATCCGGCAGCTTCCTTCCGGCGCGAGACCCGGGTGGTAGCAGAGCGTCGGAACGTCGATACCGCAACGCCGGGCGGCGTCGAGGATCGTGTCGCCGTCGCGGACCTCGACGGTCGTTGCCGTCGATGATCGCGTGCGCCTCATGCCGTTTCGTCCGGCGATTCGCGAAGATGCGTTCTCCGAAGTGCTCGATCAGCTGCGCGCAATGGGCCCCGGCAGGAGCTGCCCGAATGCGCACAGGCTGCCGTGCGCGCATCACATCGCAGAGACGGAGCAGCAGCGTCTCGCGCATCGGCGCGGTGGAGGTTCGTCGCGAGATCCACGGCGCGGCGCGAGCCGATGCCGCAGGGCACGCATTTGCCGCAGGATTCGTCGCGCATGAAGGCGAGCCAATGGCGCAGCAGCGCCGCGAAGTCGGCGTCGCTGCGGGACGGCGACGATGCCGCCGTGACCGAGCTGGATGTCGCGCTGCGCCATCGCCGTCGTAACAGACCGGCACGTCCCACGTCGTGCGGAAGAACGACGCTGCCCATCGGGCCGCCGAGCAGCACGGCGGCCAGCGGGCTTCCCGTCGCGCCGCCCGCCGCCGGCTTCTCTCGATGACTCGCGGAGCGACGTGCCGAACTCGACCTCGACGATGCCCGGGGCGCTCGAAGCCGCGGTTCAGGCACAGCGCCTTCGTGCCCGAGCGACTCTGCGGTGCCGAGCGCGCGAACGCCTCGCGCCCCGCGGAGCATGATCCACGGCACGTTGACGAGCGTCTCGACGTTGTCGACGACGGTCGGCTTGCCGTGCAGCCCGCGACTGGCGGGTACGGCGGGCGCAGGCGCACCTCGCCGCGACGACCCTTCGATCGCGTTCAGCATCGCCGTCTCCTCGCCGCACACGTAGCTGCCCATGCCGCGGGAAGACCGTCACGTCGAAGGCGAAGTCGCTGCCGAGATCGCGCTCGCCGAGAATGCCGGCGCGCCGCGCGTCGCGAATCGCGGCCTCGACTCTTTCTCGAGGCGCGCGGATATTCGGAGCGGATGAAGACGATGCCTCGCTTCGCGCCGACCGCGTAGGCGCAGATCGCGAGGCCTTCGAGGATCGCGTGCGGATCCTCCTCCATGAGCGCGCGATCGATGAACGACCCTGGATCGCCCTTCGTCTCCGTTGGCGATCACGAAGCGCACGTCGGTCTCGGTCGCGGCGCAGATCGCGCCACTTCGTCCCGGTCGGGTAGGCGGCGCCACCTCGGCCGCGCTCCGCGGAACGCTCCATGGCGTCGAGGATCTCCGAAGGCCCACGGCGCAAGCGCGACGGCGAGCCCCTCGTAGACTCCAGCGGCGCGCGCCCGCTCGAGCGTGGAGTGGTCGCCACGGGAGATTCGCGCGGTGACGATCGGCTCACCGACGAGACTGCGGATGTTCGGCACCGCGGATGCCGAGGCCGGGGCGGCGAACAGCGACTCGGCCGTTTCGACGTCACAATCGGCAACCACGGTGCCGTCCGGCCGGAGCACGGCCGGCGAACGGTCGCAGTAACCCACGCAGTACACGCCCTCGCAGGGTCCTTTCGGCCGAAAGCTGACGATGAAGCTCGTTACCGCCGGAAAGCACGCAGGACGTGCCTGCACAGATGCGGAGCGCCTCCGCCCGCTGATGTAGATCTGCGTAGTACGACAATACGCCTCGGATCGCCGCCGGCGGCAGTCCCACTTCCGCGGCTAGGCCCTCTACCGCGCTTGCGCTCGACGGTTGCTCACGTCGGATACGGTCGCGGAGCTGTAGGAGCGGAAATCGCACGTTGGTCAGTCTTCCAAGAATTCAGAGTCGTTGATCGCGCTTTTGGGAACGATGGAGGCTCGTTTTCCTCATTTCAAGAAACGCGTCGCTTGCGAAGCCCGCACTCGTTAGCGCGAAGCTGGCTTGGCAAGATCCTCGCGTCTTCAAGTTGCAATGAAGAGTCCAAGGCCAAACCGAAACAAGGCGCTGTCCGTGCCAGCGTTCGACGCGGTGCCAAGGGCATGCGCGTTCCCCCCGTGGCGCAGAAGCACGGGAACGCGCTCCAGGAGCCGATGATCTGCGAGCGCTGCGGGGCGTTTCTGCTCGAAGGGCGTGGCGGCGTCTCGATCACAGCACCATCGATGCCGCTCGCCGGGGTACCTGCCCCGCATGCGAACAAGTCCGTCGCGGAGAGTACTACGGGCGTGAGCTCGTCCCGGACGCGGACGGCGCTGACGAGGAGGTTCTCGAGCGCCGTGTGCAACGTCGCGAACCGCGCTGAATTCGGTCTTCTCGAGCGACGACGCGATCATCATGTCGGCAGGCGCACACCGCTTGCTTCGTCTTCGCGTCTGCGTCGACCGAAGTCCAGGTCCAGCTGCCGTCGTTGACGATTTCCAGGACGGCGTCATAGTCGTCCAGAGCGTCGCCGCCATTCCCGATCGTCAGATACGTGATCGACCGGGCCGAGAGGAGCTTCAGGGCTCTATCAAACCGTGCAGGCTCGATGGCGGCGCGCAACCGGTCTAGGAATACGAAGTAGGGAGCGGCGAGGACTACCCGCGCCACCGACAACAAATGCTGCTCGCCGAGCGAGAGCGCATCGTTCCAGTCCCGCTCGACGTCAAGTCCGGCTGTCCCTTCGAGCGCCGCGTCGAGGCCGAGTCGGTGCAACAAGCCGCGGATTTCCTCGTCGCCTATCTTCTCTTGTCCCGTCCCCAACAGAACCTCCCGAAGCGTTCCGGGGGGAAGGTACGGTCGCTCGGGGAGGAAGAGGATGCGCGCGGCTCCGGGCCGAACGATACGTCCCCAGCCGCCTTCCCAGATGCCGGCGGTCGCGCGGAACAACGCCACCTTCGCCGCCTCGTTCGGCCCGACGACTAGGAGCCTCGTTCCGCGAGGGACCGAAACCGACAGCTCGGTCACGAGCGCGTGGTTGTTGCCTGGCGCGACAAGCGTCAACCGCTCGTAGGCGAGGCGAGCCTCGTCTTCGAGCACCTCGATCGCCCGTGCGGCCGGCGACGGCACGTGCTCCATCGCATCCACCAGGGAGTCGAGCCGTGTGACCACGGCGGCAAACGAAGAGATCGACTGGAACTGGGTGACGACTAGCGACAGTGCGCCCACCAACGTAGAAAACGCCATAGCCGACTGGGTGATCACGCCGAACTCGACCTCACCCCGAAAGAAGAGTGGGGCAACGAGCAGCGCTGGAATGATCTGAATCAGGTAGTTGTAGCCGTTGGTGAAGAACGCCAGGTTCCGGTTCACGCCGATGGTTCGTCGCATGTTGGCTACGAGGTCGTCCAACCGACGCCGCAGCCGCGCGCCGATCTCCGCCTCGCGACGCAAGAGCGCGATGGACTCGGCGTTCTGCTGGACGTGCACGAGGTTCGCGCGGAAGTCGGCCTCCTTGTCGAGCTGGTTGTAGTTGAGCCAGACGAGCGGCCTACCGAAGAGCACGGTCAGGGCGGAGCCGCAAGCGGCATACAGGACCGCAACCATGAACAGCGTGTGGCTGATCGACCACAGCACGCCGGAAAACGCGACCACGGTCACCGTCGCGTTGCTCAGCATGAGCACGAACGAGAGCGTGGTCGCCGTGAACGCGCGAACATCTTCCGCGATGCGCTCGTCGGGGCTCGTGAGCACGCCCGTGGCGCTCAGGCGGTAGTACGCTCTACCGTCGAGGTAGGCCGTCAGTAGTCGCCCGGTGAGCCACTGCCGCCAGAGCAGATCCAGCCGCTGCTCGCTGAAGGAATAGAAGGCGCCCACGAGCGCCGAGGCACCGAACACTCCCAGGTACGTGACGGCCTCCCGCGTGAACCGCGGCGAGTCGCGGTCCGATATGGCGGTGATGAAGTCCCGGCCGACGTAGCTGTTCAATACGTTGAGCCCGTTGAACGCGACAAGGAGCATAATGAGTAGCGCGAAGAGTCCTCGGGCGCGCCAGCCGATCTCGCAGTTGGCGAAGTCCGTCACCGCCCGCCACAACCGGGACCAGGTAGCTCGCGTGATGGCGATCCGGTGCTCCGTCATCGTCACCATCCGACCGAAAGTATAGACGCGGCGAGCATCATCGAATCAGTCGGACGTTCTCGCAGTGACTTTTCGCTAACACTGGCCCCGGACATGATAGTGGCAGAGTCCTACTGCGTCTGCCACGCCGAAGAGGCTTAGAGGTCGACGGCAATCGCACGGGGTGAGGGCTCGGACTCGGCGCCACAACGAGCCGCGTCCAGCGAGTGGAGAAGAACCTGAAACTAGAAGCTGAGCACGCGGAGATTCCCTGGAAGTGGATCCACTGGGAAGAGAAAATCCTCAGGGCGGTCACAGCCGGCGATCGTGTGATCCGTCGAGCGTACTCGGGATCACGACCGAAGCACGATCGAAGCTCGCGGTATTCTTGGCTCGGCATCCGCGTAGGTCACAACGAGCCTGATCGCCGTGCTCGCGGGCTAGTCTAGACGGCCCCTCAGCGGTGCTTCGCCGATGAACTTCACGGCGGACCGCGATCACCGGAGGACGTGACGGGTGGGGGTCAGCTGTTGACGTCGCCCTGTTTGCCAGTTAACGTCAACTGGCAAATGAATCGACCCGACGGATTCTCGATCACCGGCGCTTGCGAGAAGACCGGCGTCTCCCCCCGAACCCTTCGTTACTACGAGGAGCTCGGCCTCTTGCCCGGCGTGCGACGCCGAAACGGTGGGCGGCGCGTCTACGGACCCGACGACATTGAGCGCCTGCGCTTCATCCAGAAGCTGAAGCAGCTCGGCCTGTCTCTCCAGGAGATCTCCGATCTGAATGCCGTCTATGCGATCCGCGGCTCGACGCGGGCGATGCTGGAAAGGCTCGCAGAGCTGCTGCGCCAGCATCTCGAGGACGTCGAATCCAAGCTTCACGATCTCGAAGAGCTTCGCTCTGAGATGACGAGCTACCTCCATCGCATCGCGAAGCGCGTCGACGACCTCCACGGCCGTGAACAGGAGAAGATCCGTGCGAACGGGCGAAGCTGAAGTCATCCCCCTGCACGTGCCTCCGGACTGGGTGCGGGTCGTCACCGCGGCCTCTCTCTTCGATGGCCACGACGCGGCGATCAACATCATGCGCCGCATTCTGCAGGCACAGGGGGCGGAAGTGGTCCACCTCGGCCACGATCGCTCGGTCGACGAGATCGTCGACGCCGCCGTCCAGGAGGACGCGCACGCGGTCGCGGTCTCGTCCTACCAGGGCGGCCACATGGAGTACTTCAAGTACCTCGTCGACCGTCTGCGCGAGCGCGGCGCCGCTCATGTACGCGTCTACGGCGGCGGCGGCGGTACGATCCTTCCCGAAGAGATCGAGGAGCTCCACGCCTACGGTGTCGCGCGGATCTTCAGCCCGCAGGACGGGCGCCACATGGGACTCGAGGGGATGATCCGCACCATCGTCGACGAGTGCAACCGTCGCACGATCGAGCGCGTCGGCAACGAGGTCGAGCGCCTCTCCCCGTCCGATCCGGTCGCGGTGGCGCGCTTGATCACCTGGCTCGAGGCGAATCAGCAACCGGACGACTCGGCGCTGAAGTCCCTTCGCGGACGGCTCGACGCAGCCGCCGGCGCCGAGCGCGCACCGGTCGTCGGTCTCACCGGGACCGGAGGCGCGGGAAAGTCGAGCGTCGTCGACGAGTTCGTCCGCCGCTTCCGCCTTGATTTTCCCGAGGTCTCGATCGGCATCCTGCTCGTTGATCCGACGCGGCGCCGCTCGCGAGGCGCGCTTCTCGGCGATCGCATCCGTCTGAACTCGATCAACGACCCGCGGATCTACGCGCGCTCGCTCGCGACACGCCAGACGAATCGGGCGATCTCGGGCGCGGTGCACGACGCGATCCGCGTTCTCCAGGCGGCCAAGTTCGACCTCGTCCTCGTCGAGACCGCCGGGATCGGCCAGAGCGATTCCTCGATCGTCGATCTCGTTGATGTCCCTCTCTACGTGATGACGCCGGAATACGGCGCGCCCTCGCAACTCGAGAAGATCGACATGATCGATCTCGCCGAGCTCGTGATCCTGAACAAGGCAGACCGCCGCGGCGCCAAGGACGCGCTGCGCGACGTGCGCAAGCAGTGGCGGCGGAATCGTCCAAGCTCGAACCTCGCCGAAGCCGACACGCCGGTCGTCGCGACGATCGCGAACCAGTGGGACGATCCCGGCATGGACCAGGCGTACGAGCGATTCCGTGCGTTGGTCGTCGAGGCCGGAGGCCGGAAGTTCGATCGCGACCAACGCAAGCACGCCGACGGCGGCGGGACGATCCCGACGCTGATCGACCCGGCACGTGTCCGCTATCTGGCGGAGATCGCCGACTCGGTGCGCGCTTACCGCCGAACGAGCGAACGACTCGCGGAGCGCGCCGCCGACGCGGGCGCGATCGCGCGCACGATCGCCGACATCGGCGACGCCGCTCCCGAGGTCGCGAAGACGCTCGCCGAGCGCCGCGACAAGGCGCTCGCAGATCTAGACCCGGCGATTCGCAAGGCGCTCGACGCGTGGCCCGAGACGCGCGCCCGCTACGAGGCGGAGGAACAGAGCTACCAGGTTCGCGACAAGACGATCCGCGTCCAGAATCACAGGGAGACGCTCTCCCACTCGAAGGTCCCGAAGGTCGCGCTGCCGCGAACGAAGGACTGGGGCGAGCTCACGCGCTACTTTCGCGCGGAGAACCTGCCCGGATCCTTCCCGTTCACCGCCGGGATCTTTCCGTTCAAGCGCGAGGGCGAGGATCCGGTCCGCATGTTCGCGGGAGAAGGCCCTCCGGAGCGCACGAACCGGCGCTTCCACTACGTCTCCAAAGGACAGCCGGCGATCCGGCTCTCGACGGCGTTTGACAGCGTGACGCTCTACGGCCGCAATCCCGATCCTCGTCCCGACATCTACGGCAAGGTCGGGAACTCGGGAGTCTCGGTCTGCACGGTCGACGACGCGAAGAAGCTCTATTCGGGCTTCGACCTCTGCGCGCCTTCGACGTCGGTTTCGATGACGATCAACGGACCGGCGCCGATGATCCTCGCGTTCTTCTTGAACGCCGCGATCGACCAACAAGTCGAGCGCCACCTGCGGGAGACCGGCACGCTCGACGCGGCGCTGAAGCGTTACGCGGGCGTCGACCTGCCGCGCTACTCGGCCGAGCTTCCCGAGGGCCACGACGGCGTCGGGCTTTCGCTCCTCGGCATCCCGGGCGACGAGATCGTCGACCGCGACACGTATCAGACGATCAAGGCTCGGGTCCTCTCGACGGTCCGCGGCACGGTGCAGGCCGACATCCTCAAGGAGGACCAGGCCCAGAACACCTGCATCTTCTCGACCGGATTCGCGCTCAAGGTGATGGGCGACATCCAGGAGTACTTCGTCGCGAACGACGTGCGGAACTTCTACTCGGTGTCGATCTCCGGCTACCACATCGCCGAAGCAGGCGCGAATCCGATCACCCAGCTCGCCTTCACGCTCGCGAACGGATTCACCTATGTCGAGCATTACCTCAAGCGCGGCATGAAGATCGACGACTTCGCGCCGAATCTGTCGTTCTTCTTCTCGAACGGACTCGACGCCGAGTACAACGTCATCGGCCGAGTCGCACGCCGCATCTGGGCGATCGCGATGCGCGACCGCTACGGTGCGGGCAACCGGAGCCAGCTGCTCAAATACCACATCCAGACGTCCGGTCGTTCTCTACACGCCCAGGAGATGTCGTTCAACGACATCCGCACGACGTTGCAGGCGCTGATGGCGCTCGAGGACAACGCGAAGAGCTTGCACACGAACGCGTACGACGAGGCGGTGACGACCCCGACGGCCGAGTCCGTTCGCCGAGCGGTCGCGATCCAGCTGGTGATCAACCGCGAGCTCGGTCTCATGAAGAACGAGAACCCGCTGCAGGGCTCGTACGTGATCGACTACCTGACGGATCTCGTGGAGGAGGCGGTGCTCGAGGAGTTCGAACGTCTCTCGGAGCGCGGCGGTGTGCTCGGCGCGATGGAGACGATCTATCAGCGCGGCAAGATCCAGGAGGAGAGTCTCTACTACGAGACCCTGAAGCACACCGGCGAGCTGCCGATCGTCGGCGTCAATACGTTCGAGAATCCTGATCCCGAGGAGGCTTCAGCGCGTCCGAAGGACGTCTTCCGCTCCTCCGAGGAGGAGAAGCAGATGCAGCTCCGGAATCTCGCGTGCTTCCATGCCGCGCGTCCCGAGAAGGCACGCGAGGCGCTTGCCCGCCTACAAGCGGTCGTACGCTCGGGGGGAAACGTGTTCGCCGAGCTCATGGAGACGGTGAAGGTCGCGAGCCTCGGTCAGATCACCGACGCCCTCTTCGACGTCGGAGGTCGATATCGCCGTTCGATGTAGTGAGAGTCGTCAGCCACACCTGCTCGAACACGGAGATCGTCTGCGCGCTCGGCTGCGCAGATCTCCTCGTCGGCGTCGACGACCACTCCGACTACCCGGTCGAAGTGGTGCGAGGCCTGGCGAAGATCGGTCCGGATCTCGGCGTCGACGTCGAGCGCGTGAAGCGGCTCGAGCCCGACCTCGTCCTCACGTCGCTCACCGTTCCGGGGCACGAGAGGATCGTCGAAGCGCTGGAGCGCGCGGGGCTCCCTACCCTCGTCCTCGCTCCGAAGTCGCTCGAGGACGTCTACGGCGACGTCGAGCGGATCGCCGGCGCGCTCGGCGTCGAAGCGCGAGGCCGCGCCCTGGCAGCCGAGATGCGCGTCGCGCTCGCGCATCCGGTCGCCGAGCCTGCGTCCCGTCCACGGATTCTCGTCGAGTGGTGGCCGAAGCCGGTCATTGTTCCCGGGAAGCACTCCTGGGTGACCGACATGCTGCGAATCGCGGGCGCGGCGAACCCTTGGGGAAACCTCGATTGCCAGAGCACACCCGTCGGCGACGACGACGTGATCTCCGCGGCACCCGAGGCAATCGTCGTCTCGTGGTGCGGCATCGAGCCCAGGAACCTCCGTCCCGACGTCGTCCGGCGCCGCGACGCGTGGCGTTCCTTGCCGGCGCTCGTCGGCGATCACGTCTACTGCATTCCCGAGGCGTTGATGGGCCGCCCGGGGCCTCGGCTCATCGCCGGCGTGGCGGCGCTCCGTGAGATCGCCGCGGCCGTACGCGGCTAACTCGAGCCGGGAGAATGGCAGCCGCGACTTCCGCGGCTCGCCAGCCGCGAACGGCATCGAAGAACCTGGTCTTGCTAGGCATCCGCGTGGATGTCGCTCGTTTCGTCCCCTTCTTCAAAGCTTCTCGTTTTGCAGAAACAATCCCTTGTCCATGCGCGAGAAGAAGTTCTGGTAGAAGTCGCGGTCGTCGATGGGCTGGACTTCGACCACTTCGCCGCGGTTGTCGAGAACTTTGCGCTGGAAGCTGACGCGCACTTTCGTCTGCTCGCCGAATTCGCTGACGTTGCCGGTGAACTCGATCTGCTCGGTCTTGCGAAAGCTCGGCTCCGACGTCTGCGTGCCGACGCCCCAACCGCCGCCGCCCCAACCGCCGCCGCCGAGGATGACGATGCCTCCGAGCCCGCCGCCGCCACCGGAGCGTCCGGGCGCGAGATCGGATTCCTGCGTCGCCGTGATCAGCCCGAGATCCGTCACCGCGTTCTTCACCACGTAGCCGTCGTCTTGCAGCACGTTCAACATCGCCTTCATCACCAGCTTCTCGTCATTGGTGTCGAAGGTGTGCGTCTGGAGCTCGCGTATCTCGAGCTGCGTCTTCGGTGGCTTGGCGTTGGAAGCGCAGCCGCCGGCGACGAGCGCAGAGCCACGACGAACAAGAAGGAACGACGGAACATCGGCGATCGCACTCAGAACTTGCTCGAGTGGTAGGAGAAAGTCTCCACCTTCAGATCCTGCCCGAACTTGATCAGCACGGTGAGCGTCTTCTGCGTCGCGCTGGCGGCGCCGGCGCTCCTGCCGGCGCCGAGGATGAGAATCGTGCCGTACGCATTGCTGTTCGAGTACGACGCTTCGGTGGCGATCTTGTCGTAGATCCAGGTCTCTCGCCCTCGGCGTCGCGCGTGACGATGTTCGGAGAGCCGAGCGCCGCGGCGACCTGATCTTGCGTCAGACCGGTGTGGATCTCCTTCTGCACGACGCCGAGCGTCATTTCGCGCTCGGCGGTCGAGCCGAGGCTCTGCTGGTGCTCCGCCGCCGTCATGCAGCCGGCGGCGAGCAGAGCCAAGGCGAAAGTGGTGACCACGAGCTGGGCGCGTTTCGGCATCTGCGGGCTCCTCTATCCCTCGTTGATGCCAGACACATGTCCGCCTTGGAAGTTGCGCCATCGTTTCGACGAGCGGCGGCCGGCTATTTCCTATCCGCATCCGTGGCTCATGCCGGACTTGTGGGAGTGGCCAACGGTGTCGATGGACCCCAGGGACCGGCGGATTCCAATCGCCGGGGATCGACGCGATGCGGATCTCGGCTTCCACGTTGCGCTTGAGCTTCGCCACCTCGGCCATCGCGAAGAGGTGCCGCACCGCGGTCGCCGTCGAAGCACGAGTCGCCGTCTCCAGGCTCCGCCGAATGACCGCGGGCCAGTTAGGCGGGGGATATGCCCGGCGCGGTGCTCATGTCTCGGAGATCGTTCGCTACCGCTCCCTCGCCGATTCATCGCGCGGCAATTTTGGTGAACGACCCTCGCACAGCCCCGCCCCATTGAGCTAATCACGGTTGCGTCATGAGCGGCCGCCACAATACCTCCCCGGCTCCGAGCCGATCGTCTCGGACGAGCGACCACCCCGCCGGTGGAAAGCTCCGCCTCGTGTCAGGACTCCTGAGCCCGTACCGCGGCTGGCTGCTCGTCATCCTCGTCGCCATGCTCGTGGAGACGGCCATGAGCATCGCCGCTCCCTGGCCGTTGAAGATCATCCTCGACAACGTCGTCGGCACCCACAAGCCACCTGCATGGCTTGAGCACTTCCACATTTCGTCGCTGCGAGGCGACAGGTTGGAGCTCGCCGCGATCGCCGCCGTCGGCACGCTGCTGATCGCCCTGCTCAGCGCGATCTCGAGCTACGTCGAGAACTACTTCACCGAGAGCACCGCCCAGTGGGTGGCGTACGACCTGCGCAATCAGGTCTACAACCACCTCCAACGACTCTCTCTCGCCTACTACGACAGTCACCAGCTCGGCACGATCCTGTCGACCATCATCGACGACGTGAAGACGATCCAGAACTTCGCTTCGTCCGGAACGCTCACTATCCTCATCGATCTGCTCACGATTTTCGGCATGCTGGGCATCATGTTCTGGCTCAACTGGGACTTCGCTCTCGTGGCGGTGGCGGTGACGCCGTTCCTGTTGCTCTTCGTGGCGCGCTTCAACCGCGCCGTGAAACGCGCCACGCACGAGGTGCGCCATCACCAGAGCGACATCATGGCAGTGGTGCAGCAGGGTCTGGAGTCGGCGCGAGTGGTGAGGGCGTTCGGTGCGGAAGCCGTCGAGCAGGAGCACCTGAAGGAGGTCAGCCGAGCGACGGTCGATGCCGCGCTCGCCGCTCGAAAGGTGAAGTCCCTTCTCTCCCCGGCGGTGTCGGTCACCGCCGCGGTGTGCACCGGATTCGTGCTCTATCGTGGCACGGCGCTGATCCTCGCCGACGCGATGACGGTGGGGGAGCTGACCGTCTTCCTCGCCTACCTGAGCAAGTTCTTCAAGCCGGTGCAGGATCTCGCCAAGATGAGCAACTCGATCGCCCAGACCTCGGTCGCGATCGAGCGCATCCAGACGATCCTCGATGCCGACATGGTCGTGCCGGAGCGAGCCGGCGCACGCGATCCCGGCTCGCTCCGCGGGGAGATCGTGTTCGATCACGTGGCCTTCGCCTATGATCCGAAGGAGCCCGTGCTCAAGGACGTGAGCTTCCGCATCGAGCCGGGTCAATCGGTCGGCGTCGTCGGGAGCCACCGGCGGCGGCAAGTCCACCGTCGTGAGCCTGATCCCTCGCTTCTACGACCCGAACGCCGGCAGCGTGACGATCGACGGGGTCGAGGTGCGCGACTACAGGCTCCACGGGCTGCGCGGCGCGATCGGCTTCGTGCTGCAGGACACGGTGCTGTTCCGCGGCACCGTGCGCGACAACATCGCCTACGGCCGGCCTTCGGCGAGCCACGACGAGATCATCGAGGCGGCCAAGCTCGCCAATGCCGACGAGTTCATCGTGCGCATGCCGAACGGCTACGACACCGTGGTCGGTGACCGCGGCCTCACGCTGTCGGGCGGCCAGCGCCAGCGCATCGGCATCGCGCGCGCGATCATCCGCCGGAGCCCTATCTTGATCCTCGACGAACCGACCGCGGCCCTCGACACCGAGTCGGAGAAGCTGGTAGTCGACGCTCTGGAGCGGCTGATGAAGGGTCGCACGGTGATCACCATCGCGCACCGCCTGAGCACCATCCGGCACTCCGACAAGATCATCGTTCTGAAGGACGGCCTGGTGGCGGAGCAAGGCACCCACGAAGAGCTGCTGGCGCTCGACGGCGTGTACGCCGAGCTTCATCACGCACAAGAGGAGCCCGAAACGACGCCGGCGTGACACCTCGCCGACGGCCGCCGAACCCGATGTCCCGCTCGCTCATCGTTCTCCCCGACGACACCGCCCGGCCGATTCTCGAGGCCGTTCAATCGGCGAAGAAGTCGCTGCGCATCAAGATGTTCGTGTTCTCGGATCCCTCGCTGCTCGCCGCGGTCATCGCCGCGCACCAACGAGGGGTCGAGGTGCGCGTGATGCTCAACCCGGTGCGCCGTGGCGGGGAGCACGAGAACCAGGAGACTCACAAGAAGCTCGCGCGCGCTGGCGTCACGGTGCTCGACAGCAATCCCGCGTTCGACGTCACGCACGAGAAGTCGATGCTGGTCGACGACGACACCGCGCTCGTCAAGTCGCTCAACTGGGAGACCAAGAACCTCACCGAGACGCGCGACTACGCCGTGGCCACGGCACACCGCCACGAGGTGGACGAGATTGCCGAATGCTTCGAGGCGGATTGGCATCGTAAGCACTTCGATCCGGGCGAGCGAGCGCACTTGATCTGGTGCAATCTGAACGGGCGCAACCGCATCGCGCACTTCATCGACCGGGCCAAGGAATCGCTCTTCCTGCAGAACGAGCGCTACCAGGACGAGGTCATCATCGAACGCCTCGTGCGCGCCGCGCACCGCGGCGTGAAGATCCACGTGCTGGCGCGCCCCGCGCATTCCCTGAAGAAGGGGAAGCTGATCGAGGGCGTGGAGGGACTGCGGATCCTCTGGGACGTCGGCGCCAAGGTGCACAGACTGAAGGGCTTGAAGCTACATGCCAAGATGATGCTCGCCGACGGCAAACGCGCGATCATCGGCTCGATCAATCTCGCCCCGGGCAGCTTCGACAGCCGGCGCGAGCTGGCGATCGAGGTGGACGACAAGCACGTGCTGAAGCGCCTGCGTCACGTCGCCGAGCACGACTGGAAACATTCGCGCCCGCTCGATCTGAGCGACGAGGGACTCCTCGCCGATCTCGAGAGCCAGAAGGACGAGGCGGCGGAGATCCTCGCGCTGGACGCGGGGACTGAAGAGAAGCCCGCGCGGCGCAAGCACTGAATTCCGGAAGTCGAGCGTCAGCGACTGGCCTGGGGGCTACTTCGGCAACTCGCCACTGCCGGGAAGACATACGACGGAAGAGCTCGCGTCTGTCCTCTCGGAATGCTCCATCGCTTCTCGGGCGCGGGATTGCGCTTGCATGCACTCCACCCTCGACTGGAAGGTGCCCTGCGACGTCCACAAGCGGCTACCTTGAGTCACTACCACCAGCCAGAGAACCCAGGTCGAGGTTTCCATGCCGCCGAGCGTTCGATGTGCGCGCAGCCGACGGCCAGCAGGGCGACCGCTGAGAGGACGTGGCGAAATCGCAACCGGGGAACACGCCGAGTGTGCGGAGGCACTAGCCGCACTCTCTCATCATTCGCCTATGGCAGATTCTTGTGCACCAGCGTCGATGCGTTGATGCACCCGACTTTACCCATCTCTGGCCCGTCGAGCACGCGGACGCGACGATAGGTTCCCGGTGGGTGGCGTGTGTTGCACGAGTCGCTTGGCGCGAGCTCCTCGACGCGCGTGCCATCCGTGAGCTTCGCGGCCTTTTCTTTGGCGCACGAGACCGGCTGGCCCGCCTCGTCACGCTGCACTTGCGAGCTTTGCCCGTAGAGAAGGGTGAGCGTGTCGATTTCGCAGACCTTGGCAGCGAGATCATTCTTCCACAGGTCGACCTTGAGGGGGGCGCCGTCGTGCGCCTTCACTCCCTCGACGACGAGGTCGTCTGCGAGCGCACCCCCACTCGTGAGCAAGGACGCAGTGACGACCGCGCCGAGGATCGGCGAAATCCAAGACGTTCGTTTCATGGCGGATTGGTCCCGATGGGAGTATGCCGACACGAAGCCGCGAAAAAAAGGCAGCCGGATTTGCGGACAGGAATGGCCCGGGCTATGCAGGATTGCCCGAAGTGGTCCGCGCGCGCACGATGCGCCGCCCGCTCCCTCCCGGGACAACGAGGTTCCCATGGCCAAGCATCGCCGGATCCACTTGATCAACCCGAAGGCCGACACGTTCGCCACCCGCCCGCTGTTCTTCGGCAAGGCGCTGTACTCGCCCGTGGCGGGTCTCCTGACCGTCGCGGCACAGATTCCGACCGACGAGTACGAGGTCGTCCTCACCGACGAGAACATCGAGCCCATCGACTTCGACATGCAGGCCGACCTGGTAGGGATCTCGGCGATGACGTCCTACGTCAAGCGAGGGTACGAGATCGCCGATTGCTTCCGCGCGCGCGGCACGCCGGTGATCATGGGCGGCGTTCACGCGAGCTACATGCCGCAAGAGGCGCTGAAGCACGCCGATGCGGTGGTGGTCGGAGAGGCCGAGCTGGTCATGCCGCGAGTCCTGGACGACCTCGCGAGCGGACGCTTATCCGGTGTCTACAAGGCCGATTCTCTGCATTCGATGGTCGGGATGCCCCGGCCGCGCCAATCGCTCCTGAAGAGCAATCGCTACATCAACAAGGGGTTCATCCAGACCTCGCGCGGCTGCCATCACGGCTGCCTCTTCTGCGCCGAGCCCACGATGTACGGCCTGCGCTTCCGCTACAGGCCCGTCGACGAGCTGGTCGCCGAAGTCGAAGAGCTCGACGAGCGAGTCATCCTGCTCAACGACGCGGACTTCTTCGGAACGCCGAAGCGGGCGATGGAGGTCATGAAGGCCTTCAAGGGCCGAGGCCTCAAGTGGCAGGCGGCGGTCAACAGCCGCGAGGCGCGCGACGAGCGCCTGCTGGAGCTGGCGGCGGAGAGCGGATGTTTCATGCTCTCCATCGGGTTCGAGTCGATCTCCCGGGCGACGCTCCGCAGCGTCCACAAGTGCCAGAACAATCCCGACGACTACCGAGACTTGGTCGAGAGGCTGCACAAGCACGGCATCATGGTGCTCGGGCTTTTCATCTTCGGCTTCGAGGGCGACGAGCCCTCCGTGTTCGATCAGACCTTGCGGTTCACCGTCGAGTCCAAGTTCGACATGTGCGGCTATTCGATCCTCACGCCCTATCCCGGAACCATCAACTGGTTCGAGATGATGCGGCGGCGCCAGATCGTGTCCTTCGACTGGGACAAGTACGACCAGTCGCACATCGTCTTCCAGCCGACCGGCCTCTCGACCGACCAGCTCTACCGTGGGTACCTCGAGACCTACGACGGCTTCTACACGGTGCCGTCCATGCTGCGGCGCTTTCCCTATGACGGGTCTCGCAGCCGTAGCTACTGGACCATCTACAATGCCTTCTTCCGGAAGGGCGGCATCGTGACGCGCGACAAGGAGAACTTCGTCGGCGCGCCGACGCCGCGGCCGGAATACGCCGCCATGCCCCCGCTCATGCCGCAGAAAGCCGAGTGGCGCGCATTGGTAGAGGACACGGCGTCCGGCGAGTCGCTCGCGGACGCTGGCCAAGAGCGAGTGGCATGAAGCGGGCTATCGCGCGCGAAGCGTAAGCACCGGACACGGCGCGCCACGCACGACCCGCTCCGCGACACTGCCTAGGAGCAGGCGTTTCGCTCCCGAGCGGCCACGCGTGGCCATGACGATCAGGTCAGCTTTCAGCCTGCGAGCCGTGGCGAGGATCTCGGCGCTGGGGCCACCCTCGCCGATTACAGCGCGGCACTTGGCATGTCTCTTCGAGAGCCTGCGCTGCAGCGCGGTCATCTGCGCGCTTACAACCCGTCTTTGCTCGGCGAAGAGCAACTGGAAGCTCGGCGACACCACGTAAGGGTCCGGATCCGGACCGACAAACGGGGGCTCGTGGACGTAGAGCAGGATCAGCTCTGCGCCGAACCGGCGCGCGAGATCCACGGCGTCGTCCAATGCTGCGAGGGATGGAGGCGAAAGATCGGTGGGTGCGAGGACACGTCTGATCTTCACGGGATCTCCCGCCACTTCACGGAACCGATGCCCTCGTCTCGGACGATGAACCTAGCGACATCGCGAGTACCAGGTCGTATCGCCTTGCAATCGCCGCTCCCACTGAAGATTCGCTTACGCACCGGGCTCGCCCCCCGCCGGGACTTTCCATGCTTCCGATTTCCGGGAATTGCGCTCTCCGAGAATTCTCGCCGGCGGAAAACTCCGCAGCTCATGCAGCTCTTCTCTACTGAGGGTTCCGACTGGTGCGCGCCTTGCAGCGTCCTATCATTGTCGATCGTCACCAAGAAGGAGAAGAGCAATGCGTTCACTACTTCCCTGGAAACGGCAGGAGCCAACCGAGTGGCAACCCTTTCGCGAGCTCGAGGAGTGGCATCGCGACGTCGATGATCTCTTCTCGAAGTTCATGGCCGCAAGCCCGTTCGCCGATACGGCGTTCGCGGGCAAGGGTCGTCCCGCGATGGAGACCTTCATGAAGAACGGCGATCTCGTCGTTCGTTTGGATCTTCCCGGCATAGACCCCAAAGAGGTCGACATCAGCGTGGTCGGCGACGTGCTTACCGTGAAGGCCGAGCGCAAGCACCGGGAAGAAAAAAAGGAAGGTGAATCTTCGCACGAAGAGATCGCCTACGGCAGGCTCGAGCGCAGCCTGCGACTTCCCGGCAAGATCGACGCCGACAAGATCAAGGCGAGCTGCGACAAGGGCGTTCTCGAGATCACCATGCCCGCGCCCACGGAGCTCGCCACGAAGAAGGTCTCGGTCAAAGTCGAGGCGAAGAAGTAGCCGGACCGTCTCGTCTTTGATTCGCTCGTGAGCTGCGGAGCGAGGCAGCGCCCCGAGGTGGCGGCCTCCACCAGCCTTCGAGCGCTCTACGGGAGCGCCGGCAGCGAGCGAAGATAGCCGAGTATCGCCTTCACCTGCTCAGCCGTCAGCGTGGCCTCGAAGTGAGGCATCGGCGGCCTAGCTCCCTTCAGCATGTGCCAGATGCGCTCGCGCACTTGGTCAGGGTACGGGTTCTTCTGGAAATATTCCTCGTCGAAGACGATCCGGGGTCGTCGGCCAGATTTCTCCTCCCCTGTTCTTCCATGCGGCCCATGGCAGGAGACGCAATAGCGGTAGTAGAGCTCGTAGCCAGGCGACAGAAGCCGCACGAAGCTCCGCAGCGGCACCGCCTGATCGAGCCCTACCGGAGGATCGAGCGCGCGCATGCCGGGACCGCCATGGCGCACGAGAATCTCGAGCTCGCGGTCGTCGACGCTTCTTTGAAACTGGAGGCCCGATAAGTCTCTAGGTCGGGAAGTCGCGTCCGTCAGCGCCAAGCCATCCCCGTGACCGTACGCACCGTGACAGGGGCTGCAGTACGGCAGGAAGATCCCCCGGCCGTGATCGGCCGCCGACCAGTCGATCGAAGGCATGCTCCGTAGAAAGCCGTAGAGCGCGTCCGTATCGGACGTTTTCTCGGGCATCGCTCGAAGCGGGCGTAGCAGCGGCGAGCCGCTGCGAATCCGCGTCACCAACTCCTCGTCCGAGTGCGCTTTCAAAACGGTGGTGCGACGAAAGTCCGGCGGGCGAACCTCGAGCGGCGCCGCGTCCGGGCCGTCTCCGACACCGCTCTCGCCGTGGCACCGCGCACAGTTGACGAGGTACAGCGCCTTTCCTTGCGCGATCGCGGCCGCTTCGCTCATCCCAGCGGCATGGGCACATGGAACGACGCACCAAAGGATGGCGAAGACCACTACCGCGAGCATCGTCACGCGACCGTAACGGACCATCGAGCTATCTTTCTGAGCTGCCGCCCCGCAGCGCGCTTTCACTACCTGACGTGTGCACGAATCCTGCCTAACGACGGTCGTCGCATGCGTCGACCCTCCGAGCGCGTCGCGCGTGAGGAACTGACTCAATAAGCAGGCAGCCCACTCGTCAGGCCTCGCGAATCTCCGGCGGCTTTTTCAGATGACACTTTGTCGAGATCGTGTGACCCGCTATCATGGGGAGCGGCATACGTCTCAATGGCTTCCACCTCTCAGGGTACACCCCATGGCGCGTAGTGCTTTGAAGGTGCTCATCGCCGAAGGCTCCGCCGCCGGCGCCGAGCACCTGAGCCGCTCGCTCACCACCTCGGGGTTCATACCCGAGGCCGTCGTCGTGACCGGCCGCGGCGCCTTTCTAGCCGCGCTCAGTCCGTCGTTCGACGTGATTCTGTGCAGCGACTCCGTACCCAATCTCGATCCCGTCTCTGCCCTGCGCCTGCTGAGACAGAAGAGCCTCGACGTCCCGCTGATCGTCATCGGCAACCGGACCGACGACGAGTCGGCCGTCGAGTGCATGCGCGAGGGCGCGACCGACGTCTTGTTCCGGGATCGGCTCTCCCGTCTCAGCGCCGCCGTACGCCGTGCCATGGAGCGCCCACGCCGTCCCGGGCCGGCGCACGGCGATCCGCAAGCACGAGCAAGAGAGCTCGCCGCCATCGTGGAATCCGCGGGTGACGCGATCTTCTCGCTCTCGACGGACGGCACCGTGAAGACGTGGAACCGCGGCGCCGAGCGGCTGTTCGGCCGCTCCGCGGAACAGGTGCTCGGCAAGCCGGCGGACTTTCTGTTGGGAGGAGAGAACGGCGCGGAGGCCGCGTTCGCCAAGGCGTGCGAGGGCGCCGTGGTGGAGCACTACGAGGTCCGCAGAGTCGAAAGCGGGAGCGACCCGATGGAGCTGTCGCTCACCCAATCGCCCGTCGTGGACGACTCCGGCAGCGTGGTCGCCGTCTCCATCGTAGCGCGCGACGTCACCGCGCAGAAGCGCGCACAGCACGAGCTGGCGCGGGCGCGCGACGAGGCCGTGCAAGCCTCGCACCTGAACGCCGCGTTCCTCGACAACGTGAGCCACGAAGTTCGTACGCCCCTCAACAGCATCCTCGGCTTCGCGGGGCTCATCGCCGAGGGCAGCGGTGCGGACGCGGAGCAGCGGCAATTCGTCGAGGCCATCCAGCGCGCCGGCAGGCGACTGGTGGACACCATCGACCGGGTACTCGACGTCTCCAAGATCGAAGCCGGAACCTTCGTCACCCGACCGGAGTGGCTGGACGTCGCCGAGGTGATGGAGACGGTCGTCGCCGAAATCCGTCCGGCGGCGGAGGCGAAGGGGCTGGTGCTCACCTCCTCCATCGAAGCCGCGGCGACGACGACCTGGTTCGACCGCTACTGTCTCGCCCGGGCTCTGTGGAACCTCCTGGACAACGCGGTGAAATTCACGCCGATGGGCTCGATCGCCGTTCGTCTCTTCGAGAGCACGACGGGGCTCCTCTGTCTCGAGGCTTGGGACACGGGGATTGGCATCGATGCCGAGCTTTTGCCGAACCTGTTCGAACCATTCTCCCGCCGATCCGTCGGCTACACGCGCCCCTTTCAGGGAACGGGTCTCGGCATGGCCGCCACACTCGACTACCTGCAACTGAACGGAGCCGAGCTCGGCGTCGAAAGCCGAAAGGGACAAGGCTCCACGTTCACCATCCGCTTCGCACGAGCCCGCGAATCCGTCGATGCCCGTTCGGTCCCCGCCGTGGCGGCGCCCGAAGGCGGCGAGCCGACGAACGGCACGAAGCGCACCGTGCTCTTGGTCGAGGACGACGAGCTCAGTCAGCGCTATGCCGCGACCGTGCTCGGTCGACGCTTCGACGTGCGTGTCGCCGCCACCGCGAGCGAGGCACGCGAGCGCCTCGCGGAACATTCGCACGACATGGCGTTGGTGTTGCTCGATCTGTCGCTGGGCGGCCCCGAGGATGGCTTGATGCTGGCTCGTTCGCTGCGCTCGGATCAACGCTGGGTGAGCGTGCCGATCATCGCCACCACGGCCCACGGCCTTCCCGAGGACAGGCGTAACGCGCTCCAAGCAGGTTGCACCTCGTATCTCGCCAAGCCGTTCTCCCAGCCGAGCTCCTCGAAGCGGTGCGGGCGGTGCTGCAACCCGGACGGCGTGCGCCCGGTTCGTCGAGGGGCGACAAAGCCCGCTCCGCCGCCGACGCCAAATCCGCCGAGCGCTGATCGTCGCTGCTACCGTCGCCTTCTCAAGCTCGCGCGGGTCGGCCGCTCGTGCGCCGCACACGGAAGAAGGACCGAAGGAGCTCTCGCGACTCTTCTGCCAGTACGCCTTCGCAGACCGTGAAGCGATGGTTGAGCCTGCGGTCGGCAGCGAGCGCGTAAAGCGATGCCACGGCGCCCGCCTTGGGGTCGCGGCACGCGAACGTCAGCCCCTTGATGCGAGCCTGAATCATCGCTCCGGCGCACATCACGCAGGGCTCGAGCGTCACGTAGATCTCCGCGGTGGTGAGACGAGGCACGCCGAGGCGACGCGCCGCCCGCCGCAGCGCCACGACCTCGGCGTGGGCCGTCGGATCGTTGGCGCGAATCGTCTCGTTGTGCGCCCGGGCCACGAGGGAATCGCCGACCACGACCACCGCTCCGACCGGGACCTCCCCCACCCGCTGCGCGCGTCGCGCCTCGGCCACAGCTTGCGCCATCCAGGTTTCGGCGCGCGACGCCGGTTCCCCCGCTCGGACCACGAGCCACTCGCTACCGCCGCCATCGAGGCGTCGCAAGGGACCGGGTACCCGACGTTTCCTCGCGACGGTGACTCGGCTAAGAAGAGCTCATGCGCGGGATCGTCTTCGATCGACCAGGCGACGAGTCGGTGCTTCATCTGGGCGACGTACCGTCGCCGAGCATGGGTCCGGACGAGCTTCGCCTGCGCGTGAGCGCAACGGCGGTGAATCGAGCGGATCTCCTGCAACGTCAAGGCCTCTATCCACCCCCACCGGCGCGTCGAAGATTCTCGGCTTGGAGTGCGCGGCGAAGTCGTCGAAGTGGGCGCGCTCGCGACCGGATGGAAGCGCGGCGACCGGGCCATGGCGCTGCTCGCGGGCGGCGGCTACGCGGAAGAGGCGGTCGTCCACGCCGGCTCCGCCATGCACGTACCGCAAGCTCTCAGCGACGTGGAAGCCGGAGCGCTTCCCGAGGTCTTTCTCACTGCCTTTCTGAACATCTTCATGATCGGCGCGCCGAGTCCCGGGGGCGCCGTACTGGTGCACGGCGGCGGCAGCGGTGTCGGCACCGCGGCAATCCTGCTCTGCAAGGAAGCGGGCCACCGCGTGATCGTGACGGCGGGAAGTGAAGAGAAATGCGCTCGCTGTCGTGATCTCGGCGCGGACCTGGCGATCGACTATCGCAACGGAGATTTCGCGGCCGCGGTGCGCGAGGCCACGGGTGGTCGGGGCGTCGACGTCGTGCTCGATTCGATCGGCGCGCGCTATCTCGGGCCGAACCTCACCTCGCTCGCGACGGGAGGTGCCCTCGTGCTCATCGGCTTGATGGGCGGCGCGCGGGGTGAAATCGATCTCGCTGCCCTGCTGCTCAAGCGAGCGCGCGTAGTCGGATCGACTCTGCGAACGCGTCCGATCGAGGAGAAGGAAAGCATCGTTCGCGCCTTCGTGTCGCGCTTCGGCTCGGCGCTCCAGGACGGCCGCCTTCGCCCGGTCATCGACCGCGTGCTCCCGCTCGCCGAGGCGGCCGAAGCTGATCGCGTCGTGCAGTCCAGTGCGCACTTCGGGAAAGTCGCGCTGCGCGTCCGCTGAAACCGTGATATGGGACGACTGGCAGGGTTCGCCTCAGGCTTGTTGCTCTTCCTCGCGCTTCGCGATCCGATGATCAACCGGCTCGTCTTCTTTCCCGACCGGCTTTCGCACGATCCTCCACCCGGTGTGCAGGAGCGATGGATCCGCACGGCGGACGGCCTACGCATTCACGCTTGGTACGCAACCCATCCGCAGGCGCGAGCATCGGTCGTCTGGTCTCACGGCAACGGGGGCAACATCGGCGATCGCGCCTCGCTGCTCGTCGCCCTCGCAGCCCGCGGGCTCGATGTGCTGGCCTACGACTACCGCGGCTACGGCAAGAGCGAGGGCCGGCCGACCGAGGCCGGCGTGTACTTGGACGCGGAAGCCGCGTTCGACAGCGAGCGAGAGCACCGGGGCGAGACCGTGCCCATCGCCTGTCTTCGGCGAATCGCTGGGCGGCGCCGTGTCGATCCGCCTCGCTACGCGCCGGCCGTGTGCGGCGGTCGCGGTCGTGGCGACCTTCACGCGTCTGAGTGACGTCGCCTGGCGCCACTATGGCCCGCTCGCTCCGCTGGCCGGCGATCGTTTCGACAGCAGCGCGCTGGTGGGCACCCTCAAGGTGCCGTTCTTCTGCGCCCACGGTGATCGCGACGAGCTGGTGCCTTATGAGCTGGGCGAGAGGCTGTACGCGTCCGCCGGCCGGAGCCGAAGCGATTACTGAGGATGTCCGGAGCGCGGCCACGACGACGTCTTCGACCAGGTGTTGGTCGTCGACGAGCTGACTCGCTTCCTGCTCGGCCGGGCGCCGGCTGATCGGCTGGCATGCGACCCGAGAACGTTCTTCGTAGCCACGGCTTCGCTCGTCGTGTTGTCGTCCAGCGCGTACGCGCTGGGTGTCCCCGACGCACCCGCCGAATACGTCGAGCCGGCGTGAGGACGCTCGGCCCGACCCGCGGGAAGCTCTACGCGTTGAAGGGCCGCTTTTTTCGTTCGGAATCCGAGGTGACCAGCGCGAAGGCGGCGCTGAGTTCGTCGATACCCGGTCGGGACAAGGTGTGATGCTGCTGCCGGACGAGTTCGGTTCATCGTCCAGCCCATCGACGACGGCATGCGCGGGCGACATGCCTCTGCCTGTTGTCCAAAGACGCGAAGGAGCGGTTCGTCGCCTCCGAGACGATCGACGGGCATCCCACCGGGGAGTACGAACTGACTCGATCGTGTCCGGACGCCGACGAAGCACTATGTGTCGCGCGCCACGGACCTCGAAGGGTCTCCCCTGCGAATCTCGGACGGTTCGGGCGCTCGGTGACGACGTTCGACAACGTCCTGCTCGGCAAGCCGGCTACGAAGCTGTTCGAGCCCCCAGCCAATTGCAAGGCTCCGCCGATCTCCGGCGGGGGCGCGCGGCTCGTGCCGAGATAGATGCGCGTCGAAGGAGCCGTACCGATACCTCCGCACCAGCCGCCGCCGCCACTATCGGATGCCGGATCCGCGCACGGCGCTTCCAACGGACTGCTCGCCTCCGGCGGCGATCTAGCCCGGAACCGTGCTCGGCGCCTACCGCGCGGGGATCTTCCCGTGGCCGGGCGCAGACGGGCGGCTGCTGTGGTGGTCGCCCGACCCTCGCGCCATCCTTCCGCTCGATGGCTTTCACGGATCCCGCAGCCTGCGCCGTACGCGCCGGCGGGGCGTGTTCCAGGCCACCTTCGATCGAGCCTGCACGGCGTCGTGCGGGATGCGCCGACCGCCCGGGGCACGTCGATCAACCCCTCGATGACGACCGCGTACGTCGCTTTGCGCCGAGCTCGGCTGGGCGCACAGCGTCGAGGTCTGGGCGAGCGAGCGTCTTCGTCAGCAGCGTCTACAGGGTCGCGATCGGTCGATTCTTTCGCGGCGGAGTCGATGTTCCGCCGCGAAGCGGACACCTCGAAAGTGGGCCTCGCCGAGCTCGTCGAGCATCTGCGACGACTGGCGTTCGCCTCTTCGACGTGCAGCTACCGCCCAGCCGCCTCGCTTCGCTCGGCGCATCGTCAGTCGCGCGCGACGAATACCTTCGCCTGCTGCGCCGGCAATTGCCCTGAAGCCGCGCTTCTGAAAGGCCTTTTCGGCGCGCCGTGAGCCATTCGCTCCGACCTCATCCGCCAGAGATTCTCGAACGACCGCGCCGGGCCGAGCGTCGATACGTCGACGTCGATCGCCTGCTGCTCGCCGGCTTCTCGGCCGAGGCGTTCATCCGCGACGGAATGGTGTCGGGCCGGATGAGCACGCGCACGATGATGGAGTCGGCCGCTGCGATCACCAGTTCAGCTCGGTCAGATCAGGTCTCCTCGTTCGTCGCCCGCACCACGGCGCTCCAGGGCGTGCCGAAGCGGATCTCGCGGCGATCGACAAGCAGGATCTTCGCCGAGCGACTCGCGGCGAACATTGCCGAGCTTGGCGCCCTCGTCGAGGCGCCGCGTCGAAGGCGCACGGTAGCGGTCGTGTCCTTCGCGACCCTCTACCAGATCGATCCTCTCGCCGGGACCTCGGTATCCCTCACGTGCTTTCCGCGCGTTCTTCGAGGTGCGGGAAGGACGTTCACCGGCGCGGTACTGAAGCCACGTGCTACGGGGACGGCAAGGCGTCGCACGCGCGCGAGCTCGCGGCCCGCTCGCCACGTCGATCTCGACGGACTACTACGAGATCGTCCGCGAGCCTGCCGCTGTTCGCCATCGTCGGCGACCCGCGACCAATCAGTTCGACGCCCGACTGCGCCGAGATCGCCGTGAAGCGCCGCTGGCCGATCGCCAGCTTACCGCCCACAGCGTCCCGGGCCCGGAGGAGTGCTACGTACCGCTCTACGGTGCGCGGCTGGTCCCTCGATGCTGCTCGGCCTGCCGGCGTTCGTCGACGGCAGCTGGCGGCGAGCCATGAACGTGCGGCGAGCGTTGGGGCGAGATCGGTTCGGCGCTCGCCGGCGTCGACGTGCAGGTGCGCGGCGAAGATGACTCTGTGGTCGCAGCCGCCCGCCGTGTTCATCTTCAATACCAGAGCGCGGTCGACATGCTGCTGCTCTGCAAGCTGTTGCGGCGCGACTTCGTCGGCGTCGCCGAAGCAGGAAGTGCGCGCAATCCGCTGTTCGGGCCGATGTTTGCCGCCAGCCGCACGGTGTTCATCGATCACGTCGACCACGACAAGCGGTCGACGCCATCGAGCCGGCCGTCGACGCGCTGCGCAACGGGCTGTCTGTCGCCATCGCGCCAGAGGGACGCGCAGCCCGACGCCGCGCTCGGCCACTTCAAGAAGGGCGCTTTCCATCTCGCGATGGCAGCCAAGGTCCGCTCGTGCCGATCGTCTTTCGCAACGCGCTCGACACATTGCCGAAGCACGGCGTGTGTGCGTGCGTCCCGCCACCGTCGAGGCGGTCGGTGCACGCGCCGATCTCGACCGAGGGCTGGAGCCTCGAACCTTCGACGAAGATCGCCGCCGTCCAGCAGCTTGTCGGCGAACGCTCGAAGACCGTAGTAGCAGGATCGGTGTGCTGCTGCCGCGGCGCTTGCCGCGCGGCCCGAGGCCGACTAGGCTCGGGGCATCGATCGCAGCGCGGCAACCGCTTCGTCGACGTGCTTGTCGATGTTGAACTCCGGAGCGATCACGTTGCGAACCACGCCTTGCCTATCGATGACGAACGTCACCCACTTCGGCGAACGGCGATCAGTCCCAAGGCGCTGAACGCCGAAAGCGGCGGCGAGCTTCTGCTCCAGGTCGGCGACCCAGAGGAAGTTCAGCTGCAGGACTCGGCGAATGCCTTCTACTTCCACGCCCTCGAGGCTCACGCCGAAGATTTCGCCGCCGGCCGCGGTGACGTGGCTTCCGGTCCCCGGAAGGTGCACGCCTGTTGCGTCCAGCGGGTGAAGTCCTTCAGATCAAGTCGATGACGTACGGCGTGCCGTCGAGCTTGGCGCTGGAGAACTTCCCGCCGTCGTGCAACGGCGCAGTAGATCCGGACTTTGTCGCCGAGACGCTCAACATGATGTCCGTCGATCAGCCTCGCCTATCATCCCCCGGTTCAGCTGTCCACGAGGATGAGCTCGCGGCGCCTGGCGCCGAGAGGTTCGCGACAGAAGATTCCTTCACAGCGGGATTTCCAGGAGGCGATCCGCTCCGTCACCGACGATCACGCCAGACCCGGCGACCGACCTTCCGGGAAAGAGAAGTTCGCAGGGCCTTGATCCGAACGCGATCGCATTTAAGCTTCCCGTTCGCTCGAGCCCGCGGCGAGGCCTGGAACGAGGCCGCGCCAAAGTTCAGAGGAGGAAGGTCAAGAACATGGCGGACGATATCGACCCGCTGCACGATCGGATCGTCGTCAAGGATCGAAGAGGACGAGAAGTCCAAGGGAGGGATCATCATTCCCGACACGGCGAAGGAAGAGCCGCAGCAGGGCAAAGTCGTCGCCGTCGGGCCGGAAGACGCGACGACGGCAAGCTGGTGCATGAGCGTCAAGGCTTCGGGACGCCGTGTTGTTCGCGAAGTACCCGGGCACGGACATCAAGATCGGCGGTGAAGACCATCTCGATCCTGCGCGAGGATGACGTCCTCGGCGTGGTCGAGTAAAGTTCGCACACTACCTGGAGGAGCTGCGCATGGCAGCAGATCTTGAAGTTCGGCACCGAGGCCCGCGACGAGACCTGCGCAGCATGAAGACGCTCGCCGACGCGGTGACGAGTCACGCTTCGGACCGAAGGAAGAACATCATCATCGAGAAGTCCTGGGCGCGCCCGCGTGACCAAGGACGGCGTCACCGTCGCCAAGGAAGTTCGACTCGAGGACCAGTTCGAGAACATGGGCGCGCAGATGGTCGAGGAAGTGGCGTCAAAGACCTCCGACGTCGCCGGTGACGGTACGACGACCGCAACAGTCCTCGCCGGGCCGTATTCGCGGAAGGCTGCGATCGTCGCGGGCCACGATCCGATGACGCTCAAGCGCGGTGTCGACAAGGCCGTCGCGGCCATCATTAAGCTGAAGAAGCTCTTCGAAGTCAACGAAGGACCAAGGAGATCGCCCGGTCGGCACCATCTCGGCGAACAACGATTCGACGATCAGCGACATCATCGCCGAGGCCATGAACGGTGGGGCGAGGAAGGCATCATCACCATCGAGGAGGCGGAGCCTGACGCGGCTCAAGATGATCAAGGGCATGCAGTTGGACCGTGGCTACCTTCTCCCTATTTCGTCACCGATCCGGACCGCATCGAAGCGGTGCTCGGAAGCCGCTGATCCTCATCCACGAGAAGAAGATCAGCTCGATGAAGGTGTTCTTGCCGTGCTCAGACGGTCGCCAAGAGCGGCAAGCCGATCGTCATCCTCGCCGAGGAAGTCGAGGGCGAGGCGCTCGCCACCCTCGTGGTCGACGGAGTCCGCCGGCGCGCTCGCGCTTTTGCGTCGCGGTCGAAAGCACCGGGATTCGGCGACCGCCGCAAAGCGATGCTCGAAGACATCGCGATCTTCCTCACCGGCGGCAAAGTCATCACCAAGGAGCTCGGCATCAAGCTCGAGAACGTCACGCTCAACGATCTCGGCAAGGCGAAGAAGATCGTCGTCGACAAGGACGACACCACGATCATCGACGGCGCCGGCAAGAAGACCGACATCGAAGGGCGGGTGAAGCAGATCCGCGCTCGGTGGACGAGACTACATCCGACTACGATCACGAAGAACTCCCGGAGCGTCTCCGCGAAGCTGGTCGGCGGAGTCGCCCAGTCATCCGGGTCGGCGCGGCCACCGAAGTCGAGATGAAGAGAAGAAGGCTCGCGTCGACGCCATCCGCGCCGACTTCGTGCCGCCGTGAAGGAAGGCATGGTGCCCGGCGGCGGCATCACTTCTCGTCGCTCAGTGCCGTGCTGGACAGCTTGAAGGTGAACGACGAGGAGAAGGTCGGCGTGTCCATCGTCGAACGGGCGATCGAGGAGCCGCTGCGTTCGATCGCAGAACGCCGGCTGGGAAGGCTCGGTGGTGCTCGACAAGGTGCGCAAGCCAAGGTGGCTCGGTTTGACGCCGCCACCGAGGAGTACGAGGACCTGGTCGAAGTACGGGGTCATCGATCCGACCAAGGCGTTCGCCGCCGCGCTGCAGAACGCCGCCTCGGTCGCCGGGTTGCTGCTGACCACCGAGGCGATCGTGACGAGAAGCCCGAGGCCGGGGGCGCCGGCGCCCTCTCCGGAGTTCTCGACACGAACGCTTCGTTCGACGACGCCGCGCTCGGTCGACCGGGCGCGGCGTCTTCGCGTCTGGGGCGGCGGTTGCAAGCGCGCTTCGCCGATCGTTTCGGCCGGCGCGTCGACCATGAGCGGAGATCGTCGGCATCGAAGCATCGACCGAGGAGCGCGACCGAGCGCCGAGAGCCTGCGCCGGCGCCGCCGCGAAGCGGACGCCGCCAGACTCGCGAGCGAGCCCAAGCACCTGGTTTCCGCGCAGCGATTTGCGCCGCAGTGGCTTGCCGAGCTCGACGAGGAGCTCGCGCGTCGCTCGCGGGGCTTCCGAACGGCTCAACGGGTGCCGGCTACGACCCGTTCGGTTTCGACGAAGACGTCACCGCTCTACCTGCTCACGGCGGCCGCGTACCGCTATTGGTTTCGCGCGGAGGCTCCGGGCTGGAGCACGTCCCTGCCGAGGGGGCGGTGTTCGTAGTAGCCGATCACGCCGGCGATGCCTTCGCCCTGGGACGCAGCGATGATCGGCACGGCGCTTCTGCTCGAGGCGGCGACGCCGAGTTTGGCTCGCGGCCTCGGCCAGTTCTTCTTGCAGACGATCCCCTTCTTGTCGACGAGTCATGGCCGAGCCGCTCGTCGTCGGGACGCCCGAGTCCGCCCAGCTCTTCGAGCACCAGCGAAGATCGTCATGGTGTTTCCGGAGGAGGCGCGCGGCTTCGTCAGAGCTGCACGAAGGCCTACCAGCTGCAGCGCTTCGGCCTCGGGTTCATGCGTCTGGCGCTCGAGCACCGCGTACCGATCCTCCCGGTGGGCATCATCAGCAGCGAAGAGCAGAGCCCCGGACTGGCCGATCGTCAGTGGCTGCGGCGGCTCGTGGGAGCGCCTGCCTTCCCGATCACCGTGACGATGCCGTGGTTGCGGTCCCGCTCGGCTTCGTACCGCTGCCGTGAAGTTTCGCCTGACGTTCGGGCCGTTGATGAGCTTTTCCAGGGGGATTTCGATGCCGACGATGCGGAGCTCCAGCCGAAGGTCGATCAGGCTGAAGAGCAGGATCAGCCGCTTGATCATCAGGCTCTCCAGGCGCAGGGGTTGTCCGTTCTTCTGAGCTCGGGGCCGCGCGATCATTCGCGCTTCTTGGCGTCGACGTCGCCGGCGATCGCGCGTAGCTCTTGACTGCCGAGTGTGCCCGCAGGCGCAGTGCGCCTTCCTCGTCGATTCCTTCAACCTGGCCTCGACGGGTCGCTTGCCCCCTTCGACTCTGACCCACTGACGGTCAGGATCGAGTAGTCGTACAGAGCAGGCGCAGGCGCGTGAGCCCGCGCACGAGAGACTCATTCGTTGAGCCGCTCGAAGCTATCGAAGAGGTCCGCCGCGAATGCCGCCCGCTCCACGTTCCGCCCAGGTTGCGGCGAGGATGGAGGTAGCCACGGCGCGCAGGTCCGGGGGAAACGCCTCGCTCGGCCGCGTTGAGATTGACGCCGGGCCGCACGCCGCGTGCAGTACGCGGTCGCTCTCGGACTCATCTCCGTGAGGATCCCTGCGATCTTCAGCGACCCCAGACGGACGTGGTTCGGCAGGCTCGACCGGGCCGCAACCCGGAGTGCTTCTCCACCGCCTCGGCGACCACGAGGCCGGCGACGAGGGTGATCTGCGCAGCACTCTGGCCCGGAGGTGCTGGGCGAGGATGATGATCGTCAAGCTTCATGCCCGCGGCGGCGGCGCCCAGAGCGCCGCGACAGCGGTCTGAGCCTCGCCACCACCACCTCTCCCTCGAGAGCCCCGCCGCGCCCAGTTTCCGTCGCATGGCGGTTGCCGTCGAGTCTATCGAATCGAAATGATGCCGCCACCCGGCCGATCCACCAGGTGCGCAGGTGGGAGGCGATCTTCAGCAGGCAGCATGCGCCGCCGAGCGCCTCGTGACGCGGTCATTCGTCCTCTAGTACAGCCTAACAACTACACACACATATGGATGAAAGACTTCGCACAACCATCCCAGTCAGCAGCGCGGAATCAGCAGTCACCTTCTTGGCGATCTGCTTCGAACGGCGCATCATCTCGACTTGGCACCTTTCTCGTCGATCGCCGAGCAGGATGGTCTCGTCGGGATTCCTGCCCATGCGCTCGCAGAAGAGGCGCACGGCCGCCAGGCGCGGCACCCACTCGTCGTCGGGAAGCTTGTGGTACCGGTAGACGTTCTTCGATCCAGCGCGCAGACTAAAGCATCGCCGAAAACTCGTCCATCTCGGCTTCTCGCTCATCGGATGGCCCGGCTGGCGGCCGATGCGCTTCAGCTTCCTGCGAACCGGCCGGGCTTGGGGCTCAGCGCCTGCAGCAGCCCTTCACGCTGAGGTCCTTCGCGACGCGCTCGTCGCGCCGGGAACGGACGCCAGCTCGGTCCGTCTCGAAGAACAGCTCGGCGAACGGCAGCCGTGGCCGCTGTCCGCCGGCCTCGCGGTCCTCGAGGAACGAGGTGCCCTACGAGCTGATCCAAATCGTGCTCCACGACTCCGGCGGCTTCGGCGCGCGGCGCACATCTTCGAGCCTTGTCCGCACCGTGACGACTGTCCGGGCACGATCGCCGAGCCCCTTCGTTCACCGCCGCCACAAGGCCATCGCGCAGGCGCCGACCGTCTCTTGCCTGGCGATCATACGCGCTCATCTCGAGCGGCATGCCGTGAATGATCTGCTCGATGTTCGCCATCCCTTCGGGGCGATCTCGCCGCGCAGGATGAGGACCGTCGACGGTCTCGTGCGTCCATCCGTCGTAGTTCGGCATCGCGCCGACGTCGATGAGCTCGTGCACGCGTGCGCGAAACGTGTCGGGCCGCACGGCGCCGGTGTCCGCGCACCGATCAGATCCGGATCAGGCGCTTGCGCGTGCGCCGCCTGATAGTTGTCGGCGGCGAGCAGCGTCTTGCGGTCGGCGGCCGGAAGCTTGTCCTGGTCGACGACGATGGCTCGCGGCTGAAGGTTGCCCGGGCAGCTCATCGCCACGCGCACGACCTGCAGGATTCGCTGGATCGCCGCTCGCTCCACCGGCTTCTTGCGATCGAAGATGCGGATGCTGCGACGTGGTCCAGCCACCGCTCGAAGGAAGTCGTCGGTGCGTCCCCTTTCGTCGTCTAGGTCAGCACCGGACCACGTACCGCGGCCTCACAGTCCCAGGCATCGCGGTCTTGCCCCGACGACGCAGCTCTTCCTTCTGCGGCTTTTGCCGGTCGCGGTCTTGGGAGAGCCTCGACGAACTCCCACGAAGCGCGGCACTGCA
>CAVQEA010000012.1:0-453694 GCA_963711395.1 uncultured delta proteobacterium
CCGTGGCCGCGAGTTGTCGCTGCACGACGGGGAATGCTTCCTCGGGCAGAGCAGGATGAAGCTCGTTGTCCGCAAGAAGCGCTACGCCGCGATCGAGCTCGTCCGCGAGCACTTCGAGCGAGAAATCTGCGCCGGCCGACGCTTCCGCGCCGATATCGTCGAGCGCTCGCTGAAAGGCCACACGATCGAGCGACGTGGTCCCGAAGGAGAACAGCTTCGCGAGTGCTTCATCGACGCCTTCCTTTCCCTTCGGAACCTCCAGGCCCGGCTCCGTCTTCACGTGTCCGAGCACCAGCACGGCGTGGCTGATCGATTCGGGCTGCACGATGAGCTCGAGGCCGTTCGGGAAGACGGTGACGGAGGGGTGTAAGCCGGACGGCGGGATCGAGGCTTGCCGCAGGACTGCGGCCGCCCATTCGGGAAGCGATACTGCCTCGGTCTTCTCGGGCGCGAAGGACTCGCGGCCACCGAAGGAGTTCGAGGAGGTCGGTTTGCCGGACGTTTCCGGCGTCAGTACCGCGATCACCGCGTGGTCGAGGTCAAGGTATTGGCGAGCGACACGATCCACGTCCGCGGGCGCGACCTTCCGGATCGCGTCGAGGTCATCGTCCGGAGAGCTCCGGCCCTCGGCGGCGATGGCCTGAGACCAACGCATGGCTAGATCGGCTACGGAGTTCTTTTCGAGCTCTGCTTTCGTGATCGCGCGGCGCTTGGCGGCTTCGACCAAGTCTGCGGCTACCCCTCTCTCCTTCAGCTCTGACATCACGTTGCGCAGCTCGCGGGTGAGCTTGGAGGCATCGGCTCCCCTCGGAAACGCAGCGAGCGCATAGGCCATGCTCGCTGCGGGCAGCGAATCAAGCTCGAAGGTCGTGAACAGCGCCTTCCCCTGCGGCACCAGGGCAAAAAGATCACCTCGCCGGCTGGCGAGCACGTCCTCGAGAACGGTTGCGGCAGCGAAGTCGGAACTGTCCGTTCCCGGGAAGCGGAACGAAAGCGCGACCAACCCATAGGGGCGGTCGCTCTTCAGCTCGAACGTCGCAGGCGTTACCGGCTTTAGCTGGATCTTCGGCTTCTCGGGAACGTCTCTCGCCGGGATCGCGCCGAAGAGCTCCCGCGCCTTCGCGATTGCTTCCGCGGGGTCGACGTCGCCGACGATCACTAGAACCGCATTGTTCGGAGCATACCAACTCTCGTGAAACGCCTGCAGCATGGTTCCCGTCGTCTTGTCGAAAGAGGGCCGGGTTCCGAGCGCGCTGTGCGCGCGGGGCGACCCTTCGAAGAGCGAAGCCAGCGTCTTTTCGTAGAAGAGGTATTCGGGGTTCGAGAGGTCCTGAGCGACCTCCTGCTCGATCGCACCCCGCTCCTTGTCCCAGAGCGCTTCGGAGTCGAGGACACTACGCATGCGAATCGCCTCGACGTGAAGAGCGAGGTCGAGGTCTTCGGCGGGTACGGTAAAGAAGTATTGGGTGATGGTCTGCTGCGTGTCGGCGTCGAACCTCCCCCCCATGGCTGCGGTAATGTCCGCGAGCTGCGCAGCCGAAAGCTCGGAGCTGCCGCGGAACATCATGTGCTCCTGCGCGTGAGCCATTCCCGGGAAACCCTCGGGCGCCTCGTCGGAGCCAACTAGGTAGTTGACGACCGTAGTCACCACGGGAGCGAGCCGGCTTTGCACGGCGATGACGCGGAGGCCGTTTGGCAAAGTCGCGCGGAGGACCGTTTCGGCCTGCGGTTGGCCGCCGCCATCGGGTCGCGCGGATGCAGGTAGCAGACACGCCGCGAGTCCGAGGACCACGATCCGCGGCGCTCGGCGTGTCCGCCTCGGCGGGCCAACGAGGGCCCTCTCTAGCAACATGATCGACCTTCCTTCCTACGCGGCGAAGCGTCGCGCGATGGCGCGCGCCACGAGCACGACGACGAAGACCAGCGTGCTCGCGAGCGCGATCGCGGCTCCGCTGGCGACGTCCATCACGAAGCTCGCATAAAGGCCGGCGACGACGCTGGCCATGCCGAGCCCCACGCTCAGTGCGAGAGCGCTCCGGAAGCTCCGCGCGACCTGCAGGCTCGCCGCCGCCGGAACGATCATCAATGCGCTCACGAGCAGCACGCCGACGATGCGCACGACGAGCACGACCGCGATCGCGGTCAGGATCGTGAACGCCGCATTCAGCGTACTGACCGGAAGGCCGCTCACGTGCGCGGCCTCCTCGTCGAAAGCGAGGTAGAGCATCTCCTTGTAGAAGACGAGAAGCCCGGCGAGCACGACCGCACCGGCGACGGCGACCGTGACGAGGTCGGTCCCGGTCACGGCGAGGATGCTCCCGAAGAGGTAGTTGCCCACGTTCACGTTGAGAGCCCCGCCGTGGCTGATGAGCGCGATGCCGACGGCGAGCCCGGCGCTGAAGATGATCCCGATGGCCGTATCGCTCTTGACGAGCTGCCGCGCTCGCAGAGCCTGGATGCTCAGTCCCCCGCCGACGGCGGCGAGGAGGGCAATCCAGATGGGAGAGAGACCCAGAACGAGACCGAGCGCGACGCCCGCGAGACTCACGTGGGCGAGGCCGTCGCTCACCAGCGACATACCCCGGAGCACGTTGAAGACGCCTAGCACCGACGCGACGACGGCGACCAGGAGCCCTGCAACGAGGGCGCGCTGCATGAAGTCGTAGCCGAAGACCTCCGTCAGTCCGGGAAGAGGCATTCTCAATGCCCTCCGATGTCGGTCTGCCGCGTGGGATCGGCGGTGTGGCGGAGCGCGATTTGGCCGGCGAAGGCGCTCTCCTCTTCGAGGAACCGGCCGGGGGGACCGTCGAAGACGATCGTCCGGTTGACGGCGACGATTCGGTGCGCACTGCCCGCGATGGCGCCCCTGTCGTGGCTCACGAGCACGACGGTGAGACCATGGTCGTGGTTCAAGTGGTCGAGCAGCTCGTAGAAGCTCGCACGGCTCTCGGGGTCCACGCCCGTCGTGGGCTCGTCCAGAATGAGGAGATCCGGATCGCCCGCCAGGGCCTTCGCCAGGAGCACGCGCTGGCGCTGACCTCCGCTCAGGGTTCCGATCAGACGGCGCGCGAGATCGGCAACACCCACCTCCCCCATCGCCTTGAGCGCCTTTTCCCGGTCGCCCGGACCCAGCCACCGGAAGAGACCCCGGCGAGCGACGCGGCCGAGCAGTACGACCTCCAACGAGGTGGCCGGAAAACGCGTGTCGAACTGGCTGGCGTTCTGCGGAACGTAGCCGACGCGCGGCCAGTCATGAAACCGCCCGAGCTGCATCCCGTACAGATGCACCACGCCGTTCGCGGCCGGCACGATGCCCAAGATGGCCTTGAGAAGCGTCGTCTTGCCGGAGCCGTTGGGTCCCACCACGCCCACGAACTCGCCCGCTTCGATCGTGAGCGAGGCAGCCTCCAGGGCGAGCTCGCCGCCGCCGTAGCCGACGCTCAGGTCCCTCACTTCGATGGGAGGAGGAGATTGGCTCTCGAGACTCACCGGCATTCCATGGCCTCGCGGAGCTGGTCGAGGTTCTTCAAGAGGAGCGAGAGGTAGGTTTCTCCACGAGCCGCTCCTTCGGGGGTGACGCCCTCGCAGGGGTCGAGCACCCGCGTCTTGCCGTGGATCTCGTTCGCCACCACCTTCGCGACCTGCGGGCTCACGAGGGTCTCGAAGAAGATCGTCGTGATGTTCTCCCGCCGAGCGAGGTCCGTCGCCTCTTTGATCTTCGCGGCGCTGGGCTCGGCGTCGGGCGTGAAGCCGCCGATGGCGAACTGCGTGAAATGGTATTCCGCGGCGAGGTACCCGAACGCGGCGTGCGCGGCGATGATCTTCGGCTTCGCGCAATGCGCGAGCGCGCCGCGATAGGCGAAATCCACGCCACGCAACTCGCTCAGCAACGACTCGAGGTTGTCCCGGTAGGTTTCGGCATTGGCCAGGTCCACGGCCTCGAGCGCGTGCTCGATGTTGCGGGCCTCGATCGCGGCCGTCGTCGGGCTCACCCAGGTGTGCGGGTCCAAGCCGGGCTCCGCGGGGTTGGTCCCCTTGCGCAGCGGTATTCCTTTCGAGGCAATCACGACAGGGATGTTGGCTTGCCGCGCGTTGTGGACGACCTTTTCCTCGAACGCCTCGAACCCCGCGCCCTGCAGCACGATGAGCCTGGCGTGGGCCAGCCCCGCGGCATCGCTCGGCTTCAAATCGTAGTCGTGCGGCTGTGCGCCTTGCGGGACGAGCACGCCGACGCTCAGGTGGCCTCCCGCGATCCGTTCCGTCAGATACTCCATGGGATAGAAGCTCGCGATGACCTGCGGCGTCCCGGAGCCCGTCGGCGCGGTGCAGCCTTCCAGAGCCGAAGCACCGAGCGAGAGAACGAGGAAAGCGGCAAGGGCCCGCATCGGTCGCCCACCCGGGCGGCGGTCATCGACCCGACGGTGTCGTAGTCGCTCACGGCGCTCTTGCATCAGGGTCGCGGTCCTCGGCGATGATTCCCGACGTAGTCACTCCACGATCCGCATGGGCAGGGCGCCGTCGGTTCCGGGATCGAGGACGTATCGGCGGACGCGCGGCAGCACCCGCTCCGTGGTCTCGAGATAGAGCCGGCGCTCGAGCAGCGCCGGGGATCGGCGGTGCTCCGCCGCCAGCTTGACGAAGCGCTCAGCGTCGCCATGGGCGCGGTTCAAGCGCTGATCGCTGAAGATCAATGCCTCGCTGAGCTTCCTTTCCGCTTCGCCGCGCGCGACGGGCAACAGGCCGTTCGCATAGGTCTCGGCCTCGGAGATCAAACGTTCGTGGTCTGCGCGGGCGTTCTGAACGTCCTGAAACGCGGTCACGACGCTCGGCGGCGGGTCGATCGATTCGAGGTTGACGGTGAGGACCTGAAGACCGACGCCCCAAGCCTCGAGCTGCTGCTGGGCGCTCGAGCGAACGCGCGCGATCAACGCCAGGCGGCCGGACGTCAGGAGGTCGTCGACCGGCAACGTGCTCGCCGCCTCGGTGAACGCCGAGCCGGCGACGTAGCGCAGAATCTCTCTTGGCGCCTCGCTGGCGAAGAGAAACCTCACCGGATCTGAAATCCGGTAGTCGATCCTCGCATGGAGCTGCAAAATGTTGGTGTCACCGGTGAGCCAGCTCTCAACAGACGCTTGCTCGGGTGCGCTGCGCGGCTCGTTCAGGAGAAAATAACCCACCGGCATGATGAACGTCCGCGTCACCTCGACACGATCGACCCGACCCAATGGCCACGGCCAAAACCAGTGCACGCCGGGCGGGACTGCGGTACCGACGAGAGCGCCGAAGACACGGGTCACGGCGACGCTCGTTGCCGGTACGGCGAAGAACCCGGTCGCACCGTAGCCGAGCAACAAAGCGCCAACGACGACCGAGCGCACCCAAGGAAGACGCAAACTCTCTCGGATTCCCGCGAGCTCGACCTTCACCGGGTGCTCCCGGCCGCGGGCCCCGTGACGAGGCCCTTCATCAACGGGGAATCGGCGGGCAGGACGATGGTCGTATTCTTGTCGATGATCTTGTCGTATGCCTCGAGCGTACGCACGAAGCGGTAGAAGTCCGGGTCCACCGCGAGCGCATCTCCATAGATGCGCGCCGCATCCGCTTCCGCTTTGCCTTTGATCTCCGCCGCTTTGCGATCGGCCTCTGCGAGAATGCGCGCCCGCTCGCGATCCGCGTCGGCGCGGATCTTGAGCGATGCCTCTTCACCCTCCGACCGAAACTGCTTGGCGATCCGCTGGCGCTCGGCCCGCATCCGCTGGAATACGCTTTCTTCGTTCTGCTGCGGGAAGGCGAGTCGCTCGAGCCGCAGGGAAACGAGGCGGATACCGTACTCGCGGGCAGCCGTCTCACGCACCCGCCCCTCCATCGTCTGCACGATGGTCCCGAGACGCATCTTCTGCGGGTCGGTCGACACCAGCGCCTCGAACGGCACCGACCCGAACGCCGCCCCGATCTCGGAGCTGGAGACCGCCGCCAGACGGGCTTCTGCCACCTCGCGGAGCATAACGGTCTGCAGGTAGCGAAGCGGGTCGTCGACCCGCCAGGTGAGAAAGACGCGAGCGACCACGTTCTTCTTATCGAGAGTCAGGTACTCCGCGATCGGCGGCTCCGTCATGAGTAGGCGCGCATCGAGACGGACGACCTGATCGATGAGCGGCACACAGAATCGCAGCCCCGGCGTCGTATAGGTTCGCACGGGGCGGCCAAAGCGGGTCACGATTGCATATTCGGTCGTATTCACCACGAACCCTGCGGCGAGGGTTCCAACGATGAGCGCGGCGAGCGAACTGGCGGCGATCCAACGCTTCATGGCAGACTCTCCTCGGACTGACCTTCGGCCGACGACGCGGCCGCTCCCGGCGGGAAGAGGATCGGTGCACCGTTCCCTCGGAACCAGAACTCATATCCCTTGGCCGCCCCGCTCGGCCGGACGAGCTTGCGGGCGCCCGGCAGAACCCGCTCAGCGGCCTCGAGATAGAGCCGCTCCTCGGTGAGTTCCGGCGAACGCTTGTGCTCGGCGGCGAGCGCCTCGAACGCTTTGGCGTTCCCCGACGCGAGCGCGAGCCGCTCGACCGACTCGGCTTGCGCTTGTGAAATCACCTGCTCCGCCTCTCCACGCGCGACGGCGACGAGACTGGCTGCATACTGGTTTGCTTGATGAATCGTCGTGAGTCTGTCCTCGTGCGCGCTGGCGACGTCGCGAAACGCATCGTGGACGGTCGCGGGTGCGTGAACGTCGAGCAGACGAACCTTGAGTATGTGAACGCCAAGGCCCACTGCCTCGGCATCCCGGTTCACTTGCTCGAGGAGCCAGGCCTCCACATCCACCCGACCATTCGTGTAGACGAGGTCGATCGGTCGGGTCGCCATCGCCTCCACCAGGCGAGCACGCACACATCCAGCCACCACCTCGTCGGGAGCAGCGACCTCGAGACGGTAACGAACCGGGTCGTCAATCCGGTATTGGACCTCGGCGTGAAGGTCGATCACGTTCTCGTCTGCCGTCAGGTAGAACGCTTCCGTCGGCACAGGCTCTCGCGTGAGGAAGGGAGCTACCGTTCGATACCCGACGGGTTGGTTCCGCACTTCGTCGACACGTACGAGCTCGGCTCGGTCGATGAGGGGCGCAACAAAGGCAAGGCCAGGTTCGCGCGGAGAGCCGGCGACGCGGCCCAGCCGCTCGATGATGGCACGTTCACCGATCGGCACGCGCCAGAAGCCGCCGATCAGTATCGAGAGCAACCAGAGGAGCGCAATCCCTTGCACCGCACGGTTCGAGAACACCGCGCGCGCTTCCAATTGGCGAACCGCCTCCACAGCCGCGCGCGCGTTGCCAGCGAGCTCTGCAAAACCGGGTCGTAGCCCGGTCCGGTGCAGGGAATCGATCAGCAGCCAACCGAGAAGCAAGAGCGATCCCAGCTTGACCAGGTGCAACGGGGTATACTCGGTCGGCTCGCCGATCCGAACGCCGGCCGCCAAACCGGGCGCAACCAGGTCGAGGCAGAGTCCCGCCGCGATCGCTACGCCAATGACCGCGCCGAGATAGATCCGCAGGAACGGGCGACCGAACAGGCGAACTACGGTCGCAACGGTGGCGGCGTTCGTCGCCGGCCCTACGAGGAGGAACACGAGGGCCGCTCCACAAGACGCCCCCTTCGTCACAAACAGGGCGGCGAGGGGGGTGGAAGCGCTCGCGCAGACATAGAGCGGGATCCCGAGGATCACCATCGCGACCATCGCCGCGAACGACGATGGAAAAACCCGCGTGAAGAAGTCGGCGGGAAGGATCGCCGAAAGGACTCCGGTCAGCACGATGGCGAGGACCAGCCAGAAGGCGAGCTCGTCCAAGAGCTCGCCGAAGGCGTAGCGCGCGGCACGGCGCCCTTCGAGCCTCCATAGACGGACCCAGGCAGCCAGGCCGTGAACGGAACTGCCATCGCTGCGCCGGTATTTTGAGCCGGCGTTCGCGGCCTTCGAACTGTTGCTCGAGTGTCGATGGAGATCCGCGTCGGACTCCGTGATCGACGATTCCGGCGGCGGCTCTTGGCTCCGCCAATGACGCAGTGACAGGGCCGCCGCCACCAGCCCTGTGGCGATCGCCGTGAGCACGCGGACGATCGCAAAAAAGGGACCGAAGAACGCAAACGTCAGCGCGACCGAATCGATCCCGGTTTCGGGTGTGGTGATGAGAAAGGAAAGAGTCGATTCGGGACTCGCCCCTTTGCGCCGTAACGAAACAGCCGTCGGGAGCACCCCGCACGAACAGAGAGGAAGGGGCGCGCCAAGAATCGCCGCGACCGCCGCGGACTTGAGATTGCGCCCTCCCAGATACCGGACAATCCGATCGGGCTCGACGAAGAGATGAACCGCGCCCGCGATGGCAAACCCGGCGAGGATGAAGACGGCGCCCTCATAGAGCACCCACAACGTCTGGCCAACGATTGTGAGGAGCAGGTCGAACACTGTTGCGGCTACTCGCCGTGAGCCCTTGAGGCGACGCTGTAGACCCTAGCGTCTCCCGAGAGTTCCGCGAGCTGCTCATCACGCGCGCGGATGAACTGCGCCTGGAAGCGCCGATCGAGAGGGGCCGACGCGGGGAGCTTCGCGGTCAAGGGATTGACGTAGGCACCGGCACGCCAGAGGGCGAAGTGACAGTGAGGACCGGTGGCTAAGCCCGTAACGCCGACCGTACCGATCGCATGGCCCATCTCCACTCGGGCTCCCTCGTGGATGTCCGGAGCAAACGCATTCATATGTGAATATTGAGACGAGAGACCGAACCCATGATCGATTCTAACTGTCCGGCCGAATCCACCGTCCCAGCGTGCCATGACGATTTTTCCGGCGCCGATGGCGCGGATCGGCGTGCCGATCGGCGCCGCAAAATCGACACCTAGATGTGGCCTTACGGTTCTTAGGATCGGGTGCATCCTCGCGTCCGTGAAGACCGAGGAGATTCGCGAGAACTCGAGCGGGTAACGGAGAAACGCGCGACCGTATGGCCTGCCCTCTGATGAATAGTACCGGCCGCCGTCGTCCTCGGCCTCGAAATAGACGGCCCGCCAGACCTTGCCCCGCACGTTCAGCTCCGCGGCAATGATGCGTTGACTCCGAAGCTTGGGATTGGCGCTCGAGTCAGGGGCTTCGTAACTGATGCGAAAGGTATCGCCGCGCCTCAGGTCGGAGCGGAAGTCCACATCCCAGCCGAAGATGTCGACTAAGCTCGAGATCACCGAGTCTGGAACTCCCTCTCGCTTCGCCGCGGCATAGAGGCTCGATTCAATCACGCCGGAGACGATCCTTACCGTAGGCTGAAATGGAGAGCGCTCCACGTGGCCGGCTATCGTGCGGCCCTCTTTGCGCATTACCAACACCGCGTCCGGCGCCATCTCGTACTGTAGGCCAGCAACCCGATCCGTGCCTCGTGGCAATAGGAACACGAGGTCGTGCTCGGGCTCGAGGCGCGCAAGACTCGGATGAAGCTTCGAGGCCGCAGACCAGTACGTCACATCGCCGTCGGAAACGCCGAGGCGCCGCAGAATCAGCTCGAGCGTATCCCCGGGCTTCACGGTCTCGGTGATCTCCCGGACATTCGTAGCGCTGGATGCACCCTCGCCCCGCTCGAGAGCCGCAGGCGAGGCTTCGCGCGAAGATTGCTCCGCGGATTGCGGACCGACGCTCGTGTCCGTGCTCTCGATCTGCCGTCTTAAACCCTCGAGAGTAGCCTGTTGATCAACCTTGAACTCGCGCGACGATTCAGCCGATCCAGCGACCAACCATGTCAGCGAGATTGCGAACAAGAAATGCACCCCGAGAAGCGCAAAGGACTTCCACCTTCTGAGAACCACCTCCATCTCGACCCTCCTCCCAGGCCACCGCACGAATACAGCCGCGAGCCGCCGGCGACCGAATAAGCGACGCGAGTCGCTAGTGCTAAGCCCCAGCAGTGAAGGCGGAGAAGGGTGGCGCGCGCCCGGAGTGTGAGAACTGGCACGACCGGGCCGGCGCAGCGTACGGCACGAGTGCGACACCCATCTGGTGAAGGACAGGCGTCGCGACTGTGACGACCGGAACGCTGGCTGCGGGAGAATGGCAAGCCAAAACGCACGCGGTACACGGGCGGCCACGCTCGAGATCGGCATGGCCGTGGCCCCTCTCGAGCAGCGGGATCAATACGAGCGCGCCCAGGAACAAGACCGCGAGAAAACGCGATGCCCGATACCGCGTCATTCCTCGATGCATCAGGCCAAAGACTTTCAAGCCCTTTCTCCTCGGCTCAACATCGGCCGACCACGGCGCCTGGGTCGTGGACGCAGCTCATTTGCTCGGGCCACAGTAAGCTGCCGCTCGAAGTCAGCAGCTCACGGACTGTGGAAGCGACTAGCCATAGAGCGATAGCGAGTCCGATCAACGGATCGAAGATCGAACGATCCGTGAAGATGATCAGCATCCCCGCAGCGACTGGCGCCAGTGACACGCCGACATCCCCCTGGTTGTGCAGATACGCCAAGCGCACCGCAGCATTGTGGCGCGCCGGCTGACGTAGGAGGAGCGCCACCCCCCAGTTCGCAGCAGCTGCCGTGAGTCCGGTAACCACTGGGACCAATCCGCTCACCGGGACTGGATGTAGAAGTCTCTCCATCGCCTCCCACACGAGCCCTGCGCTGATCGCGATCAAGCCCGCGGAGTTCAAAAAATTGGCCGTGCGCTGAGACTGTCGGCCCAGATACCCAGGCAGGAAGAATGCGAGGTAGAGACAGATCAGCGCGAGCTCGTCGGAAAGGTTGTGAACACTGTCTACGAACAGGCTGAGGCTACCACAGTACAGAGCCGCGCCAGCCTCTCCGGCGGAGATCGCGGTGTTCAGGAGCGTTGCCGCTCCGACTTTGCGGCGATAGTGCGCCATCGTGCACTCAGCTCCCCTGCACGGCCTTCACCATCGTCCGCACATTGTAGTCAACGAAGCTGATGTAGTCCTTGGCCTCCGGAACGCCGCCGACCATGGCGGGGAGCTCGACGAGCTTGGCTCCGGTCTGAGACGCCACGGTCTGCGCCAGCTCGGCTGGGTAGTGAAGCTCTCTTACGACGATGTCGACCTTCTCGCGCCTCATCATGTCCTCTAGATCGACGATGTGGCCGGGGGTCGGCGGGATGCCGGCTCGGATCTCGATCGTCCCGACCGCATCCATGCCAAAGCGCTCCGCGAAATAGACCATGTCGGGGTGATAACTGACGAGCTTCTTGCCCTTCAGAGGCGCGGCCTCCTGCTCCCAGCGGGCGATGGCCGCGTCGAGCTTCTCCAGATAGGCCTTGAGGTTCTTCTGAAACACCGCTCGATCCTCCGGGTAGTTCCGCCCCAGGCCGTCCGCGAGCGCGCGCGCCGCCTTCTTCATCGAGACGGGGTCGAGATTGTAGTGGGGATTTCCCATGGGGTGCTGATCGCCGAGCGAGCGGTCGATCCGTGTCGGCACCTCGAGCGGCGTGAGGTACACCGAACAGTCGATGTATCCCGGCGCGTCGCGAAGGATCTTCGGGTTGCGTGCCGCCTCGAGCAGGGCGGGCAAGAACGCGTGCTCGGCTTCGAGCCCGAGCAGCACCACGGCGTCTGCCTGATTCATCAAGATCGCGAAGCTCGGCTTCATCGGCACTGCATGGATGTCTTCGACGCCGGTGGCGAGGCTCGAGACGTCGACGAGATCGCCGCCGATCTGCCTCGTCAAGTCGGCGAGGTCGGGAATCGTCGCGACGACTCTGATTTTGTCTGCAGCCGTCAGAGCCCCGGACAGTAGAAGCGATAGGACACAAGAGACGAGCATGAAGCGTTTCATGGAGTCACTCCCTTATCGGTCGCGGAAGCCGTGCACGTGGCTACCCATGACGACCGTCCACTGCAGGAAGAACTGGTCGTCGTCGCCCCCCGGCTGACTGACGTGCGTGTACTGCAGGCGGAAGCGCTGAAATTCCGACGCCCAGATCGTCAGGTACGGTGAGTACCCTTCCGCAGCGCTCTTAACCCCGTTGATGTCCTGCGTGTACTCGAACATGAATCCCGGATAGAAGACTTTCGAGAGCCGGGCCTCGAGATAGGTGTACATGCCGAACGCGTTCACTCGGGAAAACACCGCCGGCAGATCGGGGTTGGCATCTGTTTCCTCCGTGTTCTGCTGCCGGTCCTCGGTGTTCAACAGGAACTCGCTTCCCCAGATCAGTCCACGATAGGAGGACTGACTGAGCGGCGTGTAGCGGTAGGTGAGATCGACGTCCAAGAGATTGCGGCTGTGGCTCTCGTCGACCACGACCTTCGGCGTATAGGCGTCGCTCACGCCGAGATCGACGCCATGCGCGTCGCCGAGGTTGAAGTACGTGTTGGCGCGCCCCAGGTAGGTGAACTGCGAGAAGTTGCGAGGCACGGTGTTCGAGACGCGGTCGTTCTCGGCGCCCATCTTGTTGTACCAGCCGCCCGTGAGAACCACGTATTGCGACGTCAGCGGGACCAGCCAGCTGGTTTCGACGCCGTCGGCTTGGGATTCCCCGTCGACGTACTCGTCGAGGGGCGTCGGCCGGTTGACGAACGGTAGATCGTGGTCGTGGAATTTCGAGAGCCTGCCGAAGTCGGCGAAGAAGCGCCCTCCCTTGACCGTGAGGTTGTATGGCAGAGAGGTCGTGACGATGGCTGCCTCCTCGACCTCGATCCCGTCGTTCGTGCCGTTGATGATCGCGTAGCCGCGCGCGAAGGGATCGATGTTGGCCGAGAGGCCTAGCTCGCCGGAACGAAACTCGAAGTTCGCCTGGTTCTTCCGAGTGTATGAGCCGACGCTATCGATGACGAAGCCGATCGCCGGATTGAACTGCGACGGGAACGTCTTGTTCGCGGCGGCGATCGCCGGCTGGAGCTTCTCCTCAACATCCTCTTCGATCTGTCGTCTCAGCTCTTCCGTCTTCTTCTGTTCTTCCGCCGTGGCAACGGCTGGCGGCGCCGCCGCTACCGGCGGTGCTTGCTTTTCGGCGGTCAGCTTGCGGATCAATTCATCTTGCTGCTGCATTCGTTGCTCGACTTTGCGCAGCTGCTCCTTGACGGTTTCGAGCTCCTTGCGAAGCTGCTTGTCCTCCGCGCCGTCTTCCGAGCCCGCGCGCATCGGCGCGAGCACGATCAACGCGCCCGCCAGCATGGCGGTGCGCGCAAGTACTGCCAGGTTGCGTCCCATCGGCTTCCTCCCTTCCGGACCAGAGCTTGCGCCGCGGTCCGGGCGCCGGTGGGACGGTGCGCGATCCGCGGCTTACTAAGTGCTGACGGCTAAGGAGGCGGCTGGCGGCGCGCGTCCGAGGCGCGGGGAATGGACGCGGTGCGTGGGGGCGAGGTTCGGGATGACGACCGCGGCGGCGGCCGCGGCAGTGGCGTCGGACAGTGCGATCGTCGGCGCGATGGCGGCGGGCGAATGGTGCGCGACGACGCACGTCGCGCAAGGGCCCGCGAGATCGCGACTCGCATGACTGTGTCCGCTCTCGACGAGCGGCACGAACACGAGCACGGCGAGCAACAGTGCCCCGGCGAGGCGCATGCCGGAGTGGCGCGGCGACCGCATCGTGAAGGTCGGATAACAGCGTGTCGGAGAACTGTCAAATGCGTCCCTTGCGCGTCACGTTTGGGCCGCGCTATAGGTCGGTGTTTTCCGAGCGCTCGCAGGGAACCAGCGGTCGAGGAGGACCTCGTGAAGGACCTCTACGAGATCGGCGAGATGCCGCCGGTCGGCCACGTGCCGCAGCGGATGTACGCGCAGGTGATCCGCCCGGAGCGCTTCGGCGAGCCGACCAAGGCGTTCCAGGTCGAGAAGGTCCCGGTGCCCGACATCGCGCCCGACGAGGTGCTCGTCTACGTGATGGCGGCCGGCGTCAACTACAACAACGTCTGGGCCGCGCTCGGCATCCCGATCGACGTCATCAAGGCGCGGCAGAAGGCGGCGAACCGGAGCGACTTCCACATCGGCGGCTCGCGACGCCTCCGGCGTCGTCTGCAAGGTCGGCAGCGACGTCAGCAACGTCAAGGTCGGCGACGAGGTCGTCGTCCACTGCGGCATGTGGGACCGCAACGTCCCGTGGTGAAGTCGGGCAAGGATCCGATGTTCGCCCGACGTTCCGGATCTGGGGCTACGAGACGAACTGGGGCAGCTTCGCGCAGTTCACCAAGGTGCAGGCCCACCAGTGCCTGCCCAAGCCGAAGCACCTCACCTGGGAGGCGGCCGCGGCCTACATGCTCGTCGGCGCCACCGCCTACCGCATGCTGCACGGCTGGCCGCCGCACACGCGTGCGCGCCGGCGACGTCGTGCTGGTCTGGGGCGGCGCCGGCGGCCTCGGCTGCCATGGCGATCCAGATCGCCAAGGCGGCCGGCGGCATCCCGGTCGCCGTCGTCTCGGGCGACGACAAGATCGAGTTCTGCAAGAAGCTCGGCGCCGGGCTGCATCAACCGCAAGAAGTTCGACCACTGGGGCATGCTGCCGCACTGGAAGGACGACGCCGCCTACGACAAGTGGCTGAAGGGCGCGCGCGCCTTCGGCAAGGCGTTCTGGGACGTGCTCGGCGAGCGCAAGAGCCCGCGCATCGTCTTCGAGCATCCCGGCGAGGACACCGTGCCGACCTCGATCTTCGTCTGCGACACCGGCGGCATGGTCGTGATCTGCGCCGGCACCACCGGCTACAACGCCACGCTCGACCTGCGCTACCACTGGATGCGGCAGAAGCGCTTCCAGGGCTCGCACTTCGCCAACGACGAGCAGGCGAACGGCGTCAACGATCTGGTGATCGCCGGCAAGGTCGATCCCTGCCTCTCTCGAGTCGTTCCCCTTCGACGAGATCCCGCAAGCGCACCAGCTGATGCACGAGAACCGGCACCCCCACGGGAACATGGCGATCCTCGTCGGCACGCCACGCGAGGGCTTGAAGACGCTGCCCTGAGCCCTCACGCGCGCCGGATCAACACGAAGACCACCAGCGCCGCGAGCCCGAAGCGGTAGAGCACGAACGGCAGATAGCTCCGCTGGCGCACGTAGCGGATCAGCGCGGCGATCGAGACAAAGCCGAACAGCGCGGAGGACACGAGAGCCGCGAGTTGCGCGGGATCATGGCCTGCCGCGATCAGCGCGCGGATCTTCAGCACGGCGGCGCCCGCGATGATCGGCGTCGACAGCAGGAACGAGAATCGCGCCGCTGCCTCGCGGCCGATGCCGCGCAAGCGCGCCACGCTGATCGTCACACCCGAGCGCGACACTCCGGGGACGATCGCGCCGGCCTGCGCGAGGCCGATCCACAGCGCATCGCTCCAACCGATGGCATCGACGCCCGCGGACGAATCAGGGCGGCGGTCACTCCAGTAGAGCAGCGCACCGAGGGCCGCCAGCGTGAAAGCGATCAGAGCCGGCGAGCGGAATGCCTCCTCGGCTTTGTGCTCCAGCGCCAAGCCGAGAGCCGCGCCCGGCACCGACGCCGCGGCGATCTTCCAGAACAGCCGCGCCTGCGCGATCCGCCGCCGGCTCGCCGCGGCGTAAGCCCTCGAACGCGGCGATCGCCATCGCCCACCAGTCGCGCCAGAAATACCACAGCACCGCCAGCAACGTGCCGACGTGCAGCGCGACGTCGAAGCCTAAGCCCGGATCCTCCCAGCCGGCGAGCCACGGCAACAGCGTGAGATGCGCCGAGCTCGACACGGGCAGAAACTCGGTGAGCCCTTGTACGGCGCCGTAGACGATTCCCTGGCCGAGGGTCATGGCCCGCGGGTCTTTTCACGCCGCCGCTACGAGGTCAAAGCGGCGGCGGGAATCGCGCCCTCACCATCTCGAGAGCCTGCTCCCGCGTGATGACCGTGCCTTCGAGCTGCGCCTCCTCCACGGCCGCAAGGATGTCGCGGAACGCCGGGCCGGGCCGGTATCCGAGGGCGATCAGATCTCGGCCTGACACTAGCGCGGCGGGCCTCAGCTCTTCGTCGGCGATCTCGGCGAGACGGCGACGACAGAACTCGTAGTAGCGGAGGTTCCCGTTGCTCGCGGTCGCATCGATGCGGCAAAGCTCGAGCAGCTCTTCGATCCCTTCCTCCCGCAGAAAACGTTTGAGCGTGGCCAGCCGCATATCCGGCGCGTTCAACAGCCGCAGGTGGTCCTTGACCAGCCACGCGACGCGCTCGCTCACCGCGTTCGAGCGCCGCAGGCGGCGACAGATCGCTTCCGCCATCTCCGCGCCGCGCTCGCAATGGCCGTAGAAGGTGATCTTGCCGTCCTTGCTGCCGGCGCACCCGCGCTTGGCGACGTCGTGGAAGAGAACCCCGAGGGCCAGCGTTTCTCCGCGCAACGAGGAACGGTCGACCTCGCCGAGCGCCAGCATCGTGTGCGTGAACACGTCGCCTTCCGGGTGAAAGTCCTTGCCCTGCTCCACGCCCCGCATGGCCTCGATCTCCGGGAGGATCTCGCGAAGCAGCCCGAGCTCCGAGGCGAGCTCGAACGCGCGGCGCGCCGCGCCCTCGGTGAGCATCTTCACGACTTCCTCGCCGATGCGCTCGGCCGACACCTCGTGGATCGCCGGGGCCATCTCGCGGATCGCCGCGGCGGTCTCCCGCTCGACATCGAACCCGAGCCGCGCGGCGAAGCGCACCGCCCGCAGGAGGCGCAGGCGGTCCTCGGCGAAGCGCCGGCGCGGCTCGCCGATCGCGCGGACGATGCGGCCTTCGAGGTCCCGCCGGCCGCCGACGAAATCGAGTACCCGCCAGTCGAACGGATCGGCGAACATGCCGTTGATCGTGAAGTCGCGGCGCGCCGCATCTTCCTCCGGCGTGGTGAAGCGCACCGCCACGGGATGCCGGCCGTCCACGTAGGCGTCGTCTGCCCGAAAGGTCGCGACCTCGACCCGCAGCTCATCCTCGATCACCAGGATCACACCGAACTGCGCGCCGACCGCCACCGTGCGCGGAAACAAGCGCTGGACCTCCTCGGGGCGCGCGCTGGTCGCCACGTCGTAGTCGTCGTGCGGCCGCGCGACGCCGAGTAGCCTGTCTCGCACGCAACCCCCGGCGAAGTAGGCGACGTGCCCGGCTTCGCGCAGCCTCGCGACGATGGCGCGAGCGATCGATTCGGCGTTGGCCGGCGCCATGCAAAGCATCTTCCGGCCGCGCTCCCGGGCAGTCAATTGCGCTTCCCATCCCGCGCCCCGCGCGTGGTTGTCTCGGCGAACGTCTTGCGGATACTGCTGCGCTCATGGACGAGCGACAGCACCGCCTGGGGGAGATCCCCTCGATCGACAAGCTGCTGGCCACGGGCTGGGCGCAGTCGCTGCTCGCCGAGCACGCGCGCGCGTTCGTCGTCGCCGCGCTGCGCCGCGCCTGCGAGTCGCTGCGTGGTGACATCCGCGCCGGCCGGATCGGCGGGGGATCGATCGACGCCGCCATCGAGGAGCGCGCCGTGACGGAGGTGGCGCGCGGGGCTGAGCAACGCTTGATCGAGGTCGTGAACGCGACCGGCGTCGTGCTGCACACCAACCTCGGCCGCGCGCTGCTTCCGGAGGAAGCGATCGAGGCTCTGACGCGGGCCGCCGGCAGGGCCGCGGCGCTGGAGTTCGATCTCGGCTCCGGAGGTCGCGGCGACCGCGACGACGTGGTCGAGGAGGACCTCTGCGCGCTCACCGGCGCGGAGGCCGCCAGCGTCGTCAACAACAACGCCGCCGCGGTGCTGCTGGCGCTCAACACCCTGGCCGAAGGCCGGGAGGTCGTGGTGTCGCGCGGCGAGCTCGTCGAGATCGGCGGTTCGTTTCGCATCCCCGAAGTGATGGCGAAGGGCGGCGCGACGCTGCGCGAGGTGGGCACGACGAATCGCACTCACGTCGCCGACTACACCGGCGCGATCGGACCGCGCACGGCGGCGCTCCTCAAGGTGCACACCAGCAACTATCGGGTAGTCGGCTTCACCGCTGCCGTCTCGCTCGCCGAGCTGGTCGCTCTCGGACGCGAGCGCGGCATCCCGGTGATCGAAGATCTCGGCAGCGGCGCGCTCGTGGATCTCTCCACGCTCGGCCTGCCGAAGGAGCCCGTGGTCGCCGAACGCGTTGCGCAGGGGGCGGACGTGATCACGTTCAGCGGCGACAAGCTTCTCGGCGGGCCGCAAGCAGGCATCCTCGTCGGCCGCGCGGCCGCCATCGCGCGCATCAAGGCCAACCCCCTGAAGCGCGCGCTTCGCCCCGGAAAGCTCAGCCTCGCGGCGCTCGCTGCGGTCCTCAAGCTGTATCGCCGCGCGCCGGATTTGCCGCGCGCGCTGCCGACGTTTCGCTGGCTGACCCGCCCCATCGCGGAGATGGAAGCCGTCGGCCGCTCGGCGATCGCGCTGTTACGGCAAGCGCTCGGCGGGGAATTCGAGATCGAGCTCGCCGACTCGCGATCGGAGATCGGCAGCGGCGCGCTGCCGACCGAAACCCTGCCGACGAAGGTGATCGCGATCCGCCACGACCGACAAGGCCCGGACGCGATCGCGGCGCGCTTCCGCGCCGCGCGGCCCCCGATCCTCGGTCGCGTGCACGAGAACCGCTTTCTCCTCGATCTCCGCGGCGTGTTCGATCCTGCGCGTGCTGGTGCCGCGCGACTGATGCCCTTCATCGTCGGCACGGCCGGGCACATCGATCACGGCAAGACGGCGCTGGTCAAAGCGCTCACCGGCGAGGACACCGACCGTCTCAAGGAAGAAAAGGAGCGAGGCATCTCCATCGACCTGGGTTTCGCCGAGCTCGTGCTTCCGGACGGCACTCGGGCCGGCGTCGTCGACGTGCCGGGTCACGAGCGCTTCATCAAGAACATGTTGGCAGGGGCGCACGGCATCGACCTCGTGCTGTTCGTCGTCGCCGCCGACGACGGCGTCATGCCGCAGACCGAGGAGCACCTCGACATCGTGCATCTCCTCGGCGTGGAGAGGGGGATCGTGGTCATCACCAAGATCGATCTCGTCGACGAGGCGCAGCTCGCGGAGGTCCACGAGCAAATCGAAATTCTCACGCTCGGCACGATGCTCGAGGGAGCACCGACGTGCGGGGTCTCGGCAGTCACCGGCGAGGGCATCGAAGATCTGCGCGCCGCGATCGCGCGGCAACTGAAGTCGGTCGAGGCCGTGCGATCGGAGAGGCTTTTCCGTCTCCCCGTCGATCGCGCGTTCGTCATGAAGGGCCATGGCGTCGTCGTCACCGGAACCGCCGTGGCCGGACAGATTGCTGCGGGGGAGTCGGTGCGAGTGCTACCGGGTGGTCAGGAAGCGCGCGTGCGCACGGTCCAGGTGCATGGGCACGATGTATCGCGCGCCGAGCGCGGCCAGCGAGTCGCGCTGAACCTCGTGGGGATCGAGCGGGCGAACGTCGCTGCGCGGTCACGTCATCGTTCATCCGGCGATCACGTCGACCACCGAACGGTTCGACGCCTCGGTCGAGATTCGCCCGCTCGCCAAGAAGCCGCTGCCCAACCGCCGTCGAGTCCGCGTCCATCTCGGCACCGCCGAGGTCATGGCGCGGCTCGTGATCTTAGGGGGCCGAACCGAGCTCGCTCCCAAGGAGCGTGCGTACGCGCAGCTCGTCTGCCAGGCGCCGGTCGTCGCCTTTCGCGACGACCGGTTCATCCTGAGGAGCGAGAGCGCGCAGCGCACGCTCGGCGGCGGTATCGTCGTGCATCCGTTCCCGCCCCGCCATCGCGCCGTCGACCCGGGAGTACCGGCGCTTCTCGAGCGCGTCGCTGCCGCGGAACCCGCCACGGTCGTACTCGCGCTTCTCGAAATGGATCGAGAGTTCGCCCGGTCCCCGAGCTGGCTCGCGGAGGCCGCCGGCCTTTCCGAGGCGGCGGTCCGAGCGATCGCGTCTCATCCGCGGATCGAGTCGCTGCCCGGCGGCGGCGCGGTCGACGCGCTCACCACGCGGGACCGCTGGGCGGAGTGGCGGGACGCCCTGATGGCCGCGCTAGGCGTCTACCATAGGGACCATCCTCTGCTCCCCGGCATGGACATGGAGTTGCTGCGTTCGCAGCTGCCGTATCCCGTCGCGGACCGTCTCTTTCGCGGCATCGTCGATCGCCTAGCGGCGAAACGGGAGATCGTCCGGGAAGAGAACCTCGTTCACCTGCCGACGCACCGCGTGAAGCTCGCGGCTCCGGAACGCGCCGCGACCGCCGAGATCGAGGCACTGATCGAAGCCGGCGCGTACACGCCGCCCGACGTGAAGCAGCTGGCGGAAACCCTCAAGCTACCGCTCAAGCGCGTGCTCGAGCTGCTGGCGGCGCTCGAGCGCGAGGGCAAGGCGGCGAAGGTGAGCCAGGATCTCTTCTACCATGCGTCGACGGTCGCGCGGCTGCGCGAGCGTATCGCCGAGCGCATCCGCGCCGGCGGTCCGCTCGGCGCCGCGGAGTTTCGCGACATGATCGGCGCCAGCCGCAAGTTCTCGATCGCCTTGCTCGAGTACTTCGATCGCACGGGCCTCACGATCCGCGTCGGGGATCAGCGCAAGCTCCGGCGGGGCTGAGCCACGGCTCGTTGTTTCCTCCATCACCGACAACTAGACTCGGGGCATATGAGCGCGCCTCGCGAGCTCGACCGCGTCGACCAGAGACCGCGCATCCGTCTCACGGAGAAGGTCAAGGCCGCCGGTTGAGCCGCCAAGCTGGGTCCGGCGGACCTGGCCGACATCCTGGAGCGGCTGCCGAAGCCGTCGCATCCCGATCTCCTGGTCGGAGTGACCACCTCCGACGACGCCGGCGTGTACCGCCTGCGTGACGATCTGGCGATCGTCAACACGGTGGACTTCTTCACGCCTATCGTCGACGACCCCTACACGTTCGGAGAGATCTCGGCCGCGAACTCGCTCTCGGACGTCTACGCGATGGGTGGCATCCCGAAGACCGCGCTGAACATCGTCTGCTTCCCCTCCAAGGACCTCGACGCGTCGATCCTCAGCGAAATCTTGCGAGGTGGAGCGGACAAGGCCGCCGAGGCCGGCGTCGTCGTCGTCGGCGGCCATACCGTGGATGACCCCGAGCTCAAGTACGGCATGGCGGTGACCGGGATCATCGACCCGCGGCGCATCGTTCGCAACGTCGGCGCGCGGCCGGGCGATCGCCTCGTCCTCACCAAGCCACTCGGCACCGGAATCCTCTCCACCGCGCTCAAGCGCGAGGCTCTCGGCGCGGATGCCTACGACGCAGCCGTCGCGTCGATGGTGACGCTCAACCGCGCGGCTTCCGAGGCGATGCTACGCTACGACGTGCATGCCGCCACGGACGTCACCGGATTCGGCCTCCTCGGGCACGGACACGAAATGGCGCGAGGCAGCGGCGTCACGCTGGAGATCGACGCGCCGAGCCTCCCCCTGCTCCCGGAGCTCGAGCACCATGTCGTCGCCGGTCACCTGACCGGGGGTTGCAAGCGGATCCGTGCTTACCTCGACGGCAAGGTGACGGTGGCGGCTTCGGTGTCGGCGACGCTTCGCGAGGCCGCGTACGATCCCCAGACCTCCGGAGGCCTGTTGATCGCGGTGGCGGCGAGGGACGCCGATCGGTTGCTCGACGATCTTGCGGCGGGGGGCGCACCAAGCGCCCGCGCGATCGGTCGCGTGCGACGGCAAGGGTCGCACTGGGTCGAGCTCGGTTGAAGGGTCCATCGTTCGGCGCGCAACAGGCCGCGACCACGCTCGGGCCCGCCGGGCCGATCGCTCGAGGCCTACCCGGCTACGAGCACCGCCGCGAGCAGATTCACATGGCCGAGCGCGTCGCGGAGACGTTCGAGCACGGCGGCGTACTTGCGGTCGAAGCAGGCACCGGCACGGGTAAATCGCTCGCGTATCTCATACCGGCCATTCACTGGAGCCGATACACCGGCGAGCGCGTCATCGTCTCGACTCAGACCATCAACCTGCAGGAGCAATTGGTAGGCGTCGACCTGCCGCTTCTCGCCGCCCATCTCGACTTGCCTTTCCGCGCCGCGCTGGTGAAAGGCCGCGGCAACTACGTGTGCTTGCGCAAGACCGCCGAGGTGCGCGCGTCGCCTGCGCTGATTCTCGATGACGCGATGGCCAGCGAAATTCAGTCGATCCTCGAGTGGTCGGACACGACGGCCGACGGCACGCTCGCCGACCTGCCATTCGTACCCCGCCCCGACGCTTGGGACGCCGTCGCCGCCGAGCACGACGACTGCCTGCGCGCGCGCTGCCCGGAATACGAGCGTTGCTTTTTCTACAAGGCTCGCAAGGACGCGGCGGGTGCTGAACTTCTGGTGGTCAACCACCACTTGCTGCTCAGCGATCTCGAGCTGCGCTCTGCGCTCGGTGACGACGTGGCGAGCGGCGTGCTTCCCACGGCGACGCGGCTCGTCGTGGACGAAGCCCATCACCTCGAGGACGTCACCACGGACCACTTCGGCGCCGAGATTTCCGAGCGCCGGATCGAACGGCTGCTCTGGCGACTGCAGCATCCCCGCGTGCGCGATCGCGGTGTGCTCCCGGCATTGCAGCAGAAGCTCGCCTCCCTATCCGCGCCCGAGGACCGGCTGACCGCGAAGAGCGCGGCGAAGCGGATCGAAGAGACGCTGCGCACCAGGATCCCCGAGCTCTCGCGCCTGTCGACGGCCGCCTTCGGTCGCATGTTGCTCGAGGTCGCGCCGCTCGTGCCGCGCGCCACGGAGGGCGACGAGCAACGGCTGCGGATCGTCGCCGAGGTGCGCGACACCGCGGCATGGAGGAACGTGGAGCAGGTGTTGCGCGACCTCGTCCGCGGCGTCGACGGTCTGGTCGAGGCGATCGAACCGGTGCTCGAGCGCATCTCCCTGCTGTCGGCTTCGGGAGTGGAGGCCACCCTGTTTCTCGCCAAGCAGCTCGAGGCCGTCGCCGCGCGTCTGTCTGCTACCACCCTCGATCTCGGCGACTTCCTCGCCGACGACCGTGAGATCTGCCGCTGGTTCGCGATGCGTCGCCGAGGCGCGCGCGCCGCGGTGCTGATTCTCGCTTGCGCGCCCATCGAGGCCGGCCCTCGCCTGCGCGACAGCCTGTTTCAGGCCTTCTCGGCCACGGTGCTGACCTCGGCGACACTGACCGTGGAGCGACGCTTCGACTACTTCGCCGGGCGTGTCGGGCTCGACTTGCTTCCCGAGGGCACTGTCGAGCGCTTGCGTCTCGACTCGCCCTACCACTTCGCGGATCAAGCCTTGATCGCGATACCTGTGGACATTCCCTTCCCCGACACTCCGGGATACGAGCCCGCGCTCTTCGACGTGGTCGCGCGAGCCGTCGAAGCGAGCGGCGGCGGCGCCTTCCTGCTTTTCACCTCGCATGCGGCTCTCGCCCGCGCGCACGAGACGCTCGCGCCTCGCTTCCGCGCGCGCGGATTTCCCGTTTGGCGGCAGGGCGAGGCGGGTCGCAGCGCGATTCTCGACCGCTTTCGCCGTGATCGCACCTCGGTGCTGTTCGCGACGGACAGCTTCTGGGAAGGTGTCGACGTCCGTGGCGAGGGGCTGCGCTTGATCGTGATCAGTCGCTTGCCGTTCCGCGTGCCGAGCGATCCGATCGTGCTGGCTCGCTCCGAGGCAATCGAGGCGCGAGGCGGCAGTGCCTTCGACGACTACGCCCTCCCTCAGGGAGTGATCAAGCTGCGTCAAGGCTTCGGGCGCCTGGTCCGCTCGCACGACGACACGGGCGTGGTGCTGATCGCCGATAGTCGGATCGCCCGCAAATCCTACGGTGAAGTGTTTCTGAGCTCGTTGCCGCCTGCACGGCTGGTGGTCGGCGCGACGGACGAAACGCTGACCGCGGTCGCCAAGTTCTTCAACGGCGCCTGATGCGCTTTGCGCGCCCCACCGAGTTCCGCAGACCGTCGAGGAGGCAACCTCACTGCATACGATACGAGGCGAACTCGACGAGGTCTTCGATACGCTCCCCCCAAGCCGTCTGCCAGCGCTCGCGAATCTCGTGCGCCGGCGAACGCCCGAGCGCGAGCTGGCCGTCCAACGCGTCGAGGTAGATCGTCTCGTTCTCGCCGCGAGCGTTGCGTACATCCTGACGTGTCAAACCGACGCGGGCGATCGCCGTCAGCTCGCGCGCGAGATCGAGCAATGAGATGCCGCGGACGCGGGCGAGCAACGCTTCCTTGTTCACGGCCGCGTATACTTCGAGACGCTCGGACCAACTCCACTTCCGAACCAGGTCCCAGGCCCCGAGCAGGCAATCGTCGTCGTAGAACACCCCTTTGACGAGCGCGGGCAGGGCGAGCATCCGATCAGGCGGCTGACTGTCGACGGAGCGGATCTCGATGTAGGTCTTGAGGCGCGTCTCGGGGAACAGCGTCGTCAGGTGCAGTTGCCAGTCCCCCATGGTCGCGTGATGGCCGGCGGCGCCATGCTTCAAGAACTCTCGGAACGGCATACCGGTCAGGTCCACGAGCCTGCCCTCTCGGCGGATGAAGTACATCGGCACGTCGAGCGCCCAATCCGCGTAATCCTCGAAGCCTGAATCGCGCGAGAACGCGAAGGGCAGCAGCCCGCAGCGGTCTCGGTCGGTATCGGTCCAGATGTGCTGGCGGTAGCTCATGTAGCCGTTGAGCTTGCCGTCGCTGATCGGGGAGTTGGCGAACGCGGCGGTGAGAATCGGCGATAGCCCCATCGCCACCCGCACTTTGGTCATGGCATCCCGCTCGGAATCGAAGTCGATGTTGGCCTGCACGGTCGCGGTCTGCTTCATCATCCGGTGGCCGAGCGTCCCCACCTTCGACATGTAGGGCGCCATGATCCCGTAGCGAACTTTCGGCACCCACTCGATGTCTTCGAGGGGCGAGAGCGGCTGGATGCCGAGGCCTAGGAACGCGAGCCCGAGCTCGTCAGCGACCGTGACGATCTCGTTGACGTGCTGCGTGAGCTCTTCCTCGGCGCAGTGAATGCTGTCGCAGGCCTCACCGGAAAGCTCGAGCTGCCCGCCCGGCTCGAGCGTGATCGTGGCCTTGCGGCCCTCGAGGGCGATCACGTGTTCGCCTTCGAGGCGCGGCGTCCAGCCGAACCGGTCCGCGAGCCGACGCAGCACAGTCTCGATGCCGCGCGGCCCGTAGTAGCGGGCCGCGCGGCCCGTCTGGCGATCGACGGCGACCTTCTCGTACTCGGTGCCGACACGCCATGCGCTGCGCGGCTTCGCACCCGAGGCAAAGTACTCGATCAACGCGTCACGACGGCTCACGGGAGCTTCCAGCTCTGCCGCCGTCTGCACGAGATCGGACATGGTCTTCCCCCATACAGCGGCCATCTCCCCGTTACTAGTGGATTGGGACCGCCAAAACGGTCGTGGAGCGTAGACGTCCCCACACGTTGACTCTGTACGACCCCACGACTAGACGCGAAGAAGTGCTCACCGTCCGCGAAGCGCTCGACCTCGTCGTCCGCGCCGTTGCTCCGCTCGGAACCGAACGGGCCGGGTTACTCGAATGCGTCGGCCGCGTGCTCGGCGAGGACGTCCGTTCTGAGCGCGACGTGCCGGGCTACGCGAACTCGGCGATGGATGGCTACGCCGTCCGGCACGCCGACCTCGCGGATCCGCCCACTCGGCTCCGGATAACCGCCACCTCCTCGGCAGGCAGTCGTTCCGTGCCTGCAGTCGGAGCCGGCGAAGCGATTCGGATCATGACGGGCGCACCACTTCCGCCGGGTGCCGACACTGTGGTGCGCGTCGAAGACACGCGGAAGGAAGGCGACGACGTCGTCGTGGAAATCGCCGGCGCGAAGGGCAGCCACATTCGTCACCCGGGCGAGGACGTGCGAGCAGGCGACACCGTACTGCGCAAGGGGCGCCGCCTCGGCGCGGCAGACGTCGGCCTCGCGTCTTCCGTCGGCCGAACCCTCCTCCTCGTCCATCGCCGGCCCTGTGTCGCGATCCTCTCGACGGGTGACGAGCTGGTCGAGGCGGACGAGCCGGTCGCTTCCGGACAGGTGGTGAACAGCAACGCGTACATGCTCGCCGCCGCCGTCCGTGAGGCCGGCGCGGTTCCGCTACTGTTGCCGATCGCCCGCGACTCGCCGGAGGAAATTCGTCGCGTGTTCGAAGAGGCCGCGCGCGCCGACGTCATCCTCTCGACGGGCGGCGTCTCGGTGGGTGACTTCGATTTCGTGAAGAAGGTGATGGACGACATCGGCGTGCAGCGCTTGTTCTGGAAGGTCGCGCAGAAGCCCGGCAAGCCCTTGACGTTCGGCATGCTGGCAGGTCGACCTTACTTCGGCTTGCCGGGAAATCCGGTGTCGTCGCTCGTCTGCTTCTATCTATACGCGCGTCCCGCGCTGCGACGAATGGAGGGACATTCGGCCATCCATCTGCCCACGGTGGCCGCGAGGTTGACGCACGAGCTGAAGAAGACGGAGGGCCTCACGGAGTTCGTCCGCTGCCGACTCGAGCGAACGGACGATCAGTGGCTAGCCACGTCGTCGGGCAACCAAAGCTCGGCGGTGCTGAGCTCGATGTCGCGGGGCGACGGGTTGCTCATCGCTCCCGCGGGGGAAACGCATTTGCCTGCGGATCGCGTCGTCCAGGTTCTCCTGCTCGGCGCGGAAAGCGCGAGCGAGGAGGCGCCCTTTTGAAGCCGGTGGACCACAGCACGACGCTCAACGGGCTGCGCTTTCATTTCCTCGACTGGGGCACGGAAGCCCGTTCACCGCTGCTCTTGATTCATGGAGGCGCGCAGACGGCGCACAGTTGGGACGAGGTGGCGCCGGATCTGGCGCGAGACCACCACGTGCTGGCGATCGACCAGCGGGGGCACGGTGACACCGACTGGGCGCCCGATGGTCGTTATCGTCGCGAAGATTTCGTCGCCGACATCCGCGCGTTCCTCGATGATCGAGGCTGGGGAGCGGCGACGCTCGTCGCGCTCAGCCTCGGCGGTCTCAATTCGCTCGCCTTCGCTGCGGTCCATCCGGACCGAGTGCGCGGCCTGGTCGTCGTCGACGTGGCGCCCACGGTAGCGAGCGCGGGACGTGAGGCGGTACGGACGCAGCTCGCGGTGCGAGAGTTCGCGACGTTCGACGAGGCGGTAGCACGTGCGCTCGCCTTCAACCCTCGCCGATCACGGCAGAACATCGAGGAGCGCCTGCGCCACGCGCTTCGTCAGGCGCCGGACGGAAGTTGGACGTACAAGTACGACCCCGGCGTCGCCGGTCCCGGATTGCAGAGCGACTTCGAGGAGCTCTGGCAGAGCGTCCATGACATCCGCTGTCCGACGCTGCTGGTGCGCGGCGCGCAGAGCAACGTGCTCGCCGAAGAGACAGTGGGACGTTTCCTCCGCGAGCTTCGCGGGAGCGAAGCGGCCGTCGTGCCCGCTGCGGGTCATTCGGTGATGGGCGACAATCCGCAAGGATTCCTCGCGGCCGTGCGTCCCTTCCTCGCGCGCCACGATCTCTGAGCAAAGCCGCCGAACCGAGGGATGTTGAGAAAGGCGCCGTCCGGAATTGAACCGGAGTAAGAGGTTTTGCAGACCTCTGCCTGAACCACTCGGCCACGGCGCCGTGCCTTGCCAGATCGACAACTTATGCGGTCGCCGCGCGCGGCGCAACATTGCGTTGCCCTTCGATCCCGTCAGCCGTCGCCGCTTGGCTTCGGATCAGTCGGCAGCGGCGCGGTCCCCGCCCACTCGTGCAGATAGTAGCTCGCCACGCGCACGACGTCCTGGCGCATCACGGTGCTGTCTTGACGCACGCGGCCGAGCTCGAGAATGGCGGCGAGCTCGGGCGTGAGATCCGACACCGTCTTTTCCTTGCAGCGCGCGAACCGCGACCATCCAAGCAGAGAACTCGACCGCGACCGCCGCTGCGCCTTGGTACGTGGGGTCTTGCTCGGGTGTGGTGGCATTGAACGCTCGGATCGACTCTGCGATCTGGCGGCCGACTTCCGCCACGGGCGTCGCTAACGCGGCCGGCGGCGGATCGACGTGCTCGAGCACGCGCAGCGCGTCGACCCGGATCTCCGGCTCTTTCGAGCGCATCAATGCGGATAGTTCCTCGACGAAGTCCTTGCGCGACGTGATGTGGAGGATCGCGGTCTGCAGACGCGCCTCCGGCGTGCCGTATCGCGTATAGGGAAGCCACTGCTCGATCGGCGCGTCGGCACGGATGGCTCGGAACTTGGCCTCGTCTTCCGCCGCGGCCTGGGCGGCGATCTCCTCCTGCGTGGGACCGGGAGGAGTCGGTTCCACGAGCTCGACGCGGTAGCGCATCGTGAAGCTCGCCTCCGGTGGCGGCTTCGCCTTGTCTACCGGCCAACCGGCTTCGACCCAGCGGCTCCATTCCAGGTCCTGCCGGCTCGGATGCGAGGAAAGGGGCAGCGGGAAGAGCTCGTTGTATTGCTCGTTGAAATACACTCGCAGGAATTTCTGCGACGAGCTCGTCTCCAGCGGCACGGTCGCGGCGACGATCCAGCGTCCCTCCACCTGCTTCGCCTCGTTGAGGCGCAGCTCGCCCGTCGGTTGGGCGCGCGATTTCAAGACGATGACTTCCGCCGAGGGCTTATATGGTTCCGTCGCCTCCGGTATGACGAAGCTCTCGGGGCCGCGCACTTCGATCGCCAACTCGAGATCGCGACCGTCGATCTGTGGCGCCAGATCCGCGGCAAGCCGGCAGATCACACCGACGATCAACACGATCCCGGCGGTCGACCCGAGGGCAAACCCGAGCCCCTTGAGAACGTTGGGCCGCTGCCAGCGCGCCGCGACGCGGGAGCAAACGATGCCGAGCAACAACCCGCCGAAGGCCCCGATCAGAGCCATGAAGACGACGAAGTAGCCGGACGCCCCTTCGAAGCTCGAGATCCGATACCAACCGACGCAGAAGCCCGCGACGACCCCGGCTCCGAAGCAACCGAGCGCGGCCGCCAACAGACCGATGAGGATGGAGAGAAGCCAATTCATGCTCGCCTGACGGCAGCGTCGGAAAGTACCAGAGACCCCTCGCCGCGTAGAAGCAGATGCGTCGGTCGAAGGCAGTGCGATCTGGCAAATTGTGGCGCCTGGAAGCGCCTTTCCATCCGCCACCCCTCGCGGTGAGGCGCCACCCCAAGGCGCCTGCACGACTGGCACCCGCGCACCGCAGCCGAGCAACTCGGGTGCGCCGAACCCTCTCCGGCAGGCTTCGGCGCCGGTCGGCCAGCAGGCGGACCCTTCGGGGGCGTGGCCGGCTACGCTTGTGCTCGCCTACCTTGAAGGGGCAGACTTGCGAACGGGGACCATGGGTCCCGCGTTCGCCAATCATGCAGTTGCCGCAATCCGGTTTCACGCCCCGAGACGGGCCAGCCGCTTCCATACCACCCGAGATCATCGAGAGGGTACGCGGGCTTACTGCCCAGCTACTGGTCGAGGAAAGCGGCACGGCTCTGCTCGGCTCGATCCTCGAGGGCGTGCGCCTGCGCCACGGGGCGCTGCTGCGCTATGATTCCGACTCGCAGAGCCTTGCGCTGGTCGCGCACGAGGGGCTCGCGCCCCAGGCGGTCGACGCGCTGCGGCTGGTCCGCCGCGGCGTAAGCGGCGTCTGGGACATGCCGCTGCATGCCGTGCTGCAGCGGCGCGTCTACATCATCGACCGCCCGAAGGAGAACCCGTTCGTTCCGACGCTGCTCGAGGGCAGCGACCAAGGCGTCCTCACCAATGCGGCCGTGATGCCGCTGTTTGCGTCTGGCTTGGTTACGGGCGCGCTGTTGCTCGTCGCGAGCGGCAAGCGCGTGATCCGTGAAACCGACATCTTGGCACTGCGCGACGTGGCGAAGATGGCCGGTGCGTCTCTTCGGCCGCCGCCCAAGACACCCGCCCGGCCCGCGAGCGCATCCGCCCAACCGGCCACCGCCCCGGCTCGCGACGAAGGGGTGCGCGATCGAGCCATGCTGACGGCGCGAATCAGCGAGCTCGAATCCCAAGTCGAATCGCTGCGACGCGCCGCAGAAGCGGCGCCGTCTTCGGGAGAGACCGAACGTCGCCACACCGAAGCGGTGCGTGAGCGTGATCGCTACAAGTCCGAGCTCGCGCTCCAGGAGATCGCATCGCGCGATCTGCGCTCGCAGCTCGATCTGCTGCGCAACCAGAGCGTCGGTGAAACCGAGCGTGGTCGCAACTTGGCCGTCGAGCTCGCGCGCGCCAAGGAAGAGCTGTCGACCGCCGCACAAGCGGCGCAGCGCTCGGCCGAGGACCTCGAAAAGACCGAGCGGGCGCGCACCGAGCTGGCGCAGCGGCTTGCGGCCGCGGAGCAACGACTCGGGGACACGACGACGCAGGTACGAACCGGCGAGGCGAGCCGGGCCGATCTCGAATCGCGCTTGTCCGCGGCCGAGCGAGAAGGCGAGGAACTGCGCAAGGGCCTGCGGGGCCGGGAAGAGCAGATCGCCGAGTTGCGCGCAGACCGGGAAAGCCTCACCGCCTCGCTGCAGAAAGCGGCCGCGCGGTATCAGGCGGCCGAGGACGGCTCTGCGCAGCTCCGGGAGAATACGGAGATCTCACAAACCGAGTTGCGTGCACAGGTCGAGAGCCTGCAATCGCGCCTCGACGCCGCGGAGCGCGAGCGCGACCGGCTTTCGGCGGGGCTCGCCGGCCGTTCGGAGATCGTTCGCGAGATCGAGCGCGAGACCGAGAAATATCGTGCCGAGCTGGCACGCGAAGTCGAGCGTCGCCGGGTGGCCGAGCAGACGTTTGCAAGCGTCATCCAGGACGCCGCGACGCTTCGTGCCGAGGCGGAGCGGAACCAGAGCGAGCGGCAGACCGCAGCCGCAGAGGCCGAGCGCGCGCAAGTCGAAGCAAAGCAGCTCGCCGCGCAACTCGAGGAGCTGCGTAAGTCGTCCCAGTCCGAAAAGAAGCAATCGCGGCAGCGCAGTGCCGCGCTCGAGAAGCGTGTCGCCGAAGCCGAGTCTGCCCGCGGCGCGCTCACTGCAGAAGTCGAGAGCCTGCGGCCCGAGCTCGACCGCCTGCGCGCGGCGGAAGAAGAGCTCGGCAAGCGCGACGAGGCCCGCGACGAATCCGACCGCCGACGCGCCGCCGAGGCTTCCGAGATCCGTCAGCGCCTCGACGAAGCGAGCGCGTCGATTCGATCGCTGACTCACGAGCGCGATTCACTCTTGGCGCGCGCCGGCACCTTGCAGGAGACCAGCGCGAACCTGATGCGCGACGGCGAGACACTGCGCGCCGAGCACGAGCAGCGAGGGCGCGAGCTCGAGAGTGCACGTTCGGCGATCGAAGCGAGCGAGGGGGAAGCCTCACGCTCGCGCACCGAAGCGGAGCGCCTGCGCGCCCTCCTGCAGCGGGCAGAAGCCGAGCTCGCCGACGCCCGCGGCACCCAAGCGAGCGCCGCGGAACGAGCCCACGCCTACGAACGCGAGATCGGCGAGCTTCGTACCGGCCTCGAGCGTGCGCAGTCGCAAGGCAGCGAGCTCACGGCAGACCTCGCGCGCAGCGCGCAGCGCGAGGAAACTCTGCGGGCGGAAATCGCCGAAGCGCGCCACGCGCGCGAGGAGGCCGAGCGCCAACGGCTCGAGGAAGAGCTCGGGCGCAAGGAGCTGCAGGCGCGACAGCAACAGCTCGAGCATGCGCTCCAGGGCGCCAGCGATGACTTGGCCGAGAAGGCGCGCCAGATCGACTTCGCTTCCGTACTGCGCGCCACGCTCGCGAAATCGGAAGCCGCGCGACGAACCGCCGAGGAAGCGGTGAGCCGGCTCGAGGCGGCGCTCGCGGCCGAGCAGGCAGCGGCGGTCGCCGCGCGCACCGACGCGGATCACGAGCGTGAGGCCGCGCGCGATCTCGCGCATCGCGTCGAGGCGATGGAACGCAAGCTCGGAGATTCCGAAGAGGGCGCCGCGGCCGTGCGGGAACGCGTGGAGGTGCTGGCCGCCGAGCGTGCGGCGGCCCACGAGACTACCGAGGCGCTCGCCGCCGATCTCGGGCGGCGCACGGCGGAAGTGGGCGAGCTCTCAGCGAAGCTCGAGTCGTTACAGCGTGAGGTGACCGATCGCGAAGCGGCGATCGCACAATCCCACGCACGCGTGCAGTCTCTCGAGGACGGGGCACGCGCTGGGACCGCGGAGATCGAGGCGATGCGGCGCCAGACCGCGGCCACGCGGGACGAAAAGGATCAGCGGATTCACGAGCTCGAGGTGCGGATCGCGGAGGCGGCTGCACGGAGCGAGAGACTGGTAGCGGGGTCGAAGGCGGCAGAGGACGAGCGCGACCGGCTTCAGGAAGCGGTGCAGGCTCTCGAGATCCAACACCGGCAAACGATCGAGGAACTGCGCGAGGCCGCCGCCAAGACCGCCGAGCACGAGGCGCTGTCGCGTCGCGTTCAAGGTGAAACCGAGCGCGTTGCCGAAGAGCTCGAGAGCGCCCGGCAGCGGGGCACCGCATTGGAGAACGACCTGCAGGGTCTCGAAGCCGAGAGCGGGCGATGGCGAGCGCTCTCCGAGAAGCTCCAGAGTACGATCGAGGTGCGTGATCTGGAGCTCGCGGCCCTGAAGTCCAGCCCGCGGCCCGCGGCCCCAGTGGAAAGACCGATCGCGCCGGTCCCGAGACCGGTCGCCATGAGACCGACGCCCGTGGTCAAGTCGGCCGCGCAACCCGCGCCCCAGCGAGTCGTCACCAGCCGCAAGGTCGTGGTGCTCGACGATCCCGGACCTTCACTGAGCGCGTTCGTGCAAGCATGTGACGTGGGGGGATTCCAGGCGCAAATGGCGGAGAATGGCAATGGCTTCAACGAGCCGCCGGGATACACCGCGGTCAACCTGCTCGCCACCACGATAGGAGGCCTCGAAGGGTTGCTGCGAAGCCGCACCGACGGCGCGTTGGCTGCGTCGGGCTTGCTGCTCTACGCCACCAAGCCGGGCAGCGCCAAGGGCGTCGTCTTCCCCAACGTCGACTGCTTGATCCGGCCGTTCGAGGAGCCCGCGTTCATCGACGCGCTTTCGGGACTCCTCGGCAACGGCAAGCGGGTGACGATCATCGGTGAAGAGTTGGACAGCGTCCTCAAGCTGAACGCCTGGGCGACGGCGAAGGGTTGTTCGGTGTCGAGCGCCGGGGATCTCAAGCAGGGAAACGAGATCCTCGACATCGTCAAGCCGGACCTCATCGTCTTCGATTTTTCGCGCCTCGGCGGCGAGGGAGCCGGGCTCTTCGTAAAGGCTCGCCGCTCGGCGCGTCTCGAGTCTTTGCCGCTGCTGCTGGTTCTTCCCGCGGGGGCGCAGAGCGCGAACGCGGGGATTTTCCTGAAGCGACTGGCCGCCTTGGCGGAAGAGATGCCTCTGGATTTCGCCCCGGTGACGCGACGCCTCACACCGGTAAGCAAAGCGTCGTAAACCGCGCGCGACTTCTCGACGGCGAAATTCTCGCGATCGCCGATCTTCACTCTCGGGAGCAAATTGACAGCTCCCTGCCCGGCTAGCATAACGCCGAACGGCACGACCCGCAGGCCCCGCGCTCGATGGCGACGATCCGCAAGAAGACCGGCAATTTTCTCGAAGACTTCCGCGTCGGGCAGGTCTTTCGCCACAAGCGCGGCAAGACGATCACCGCCGGCCTGTTCAACGCGTTCAGTGAGTTCACGATGACGACCAACCCGCTGTCGAAGAACGCGAGGTATGCCCGCGCCTACGGATTCCGCGACCTCGTGGTCCCGCCGGGGCTCGTGATGAACGTCGCCTTCAGTCAAACGGTGGAGGACGTCTCCGAGAACGCTCGCGCGAACCTCGAGTACATCGGCATGCGCTTCGGCGCGCCCGTGTTGATCGGCGATACGATCGAGGTCGAGACGACCGTGCTCGGCGTCAAACCGTCGTCTCGTGATCCCGATCGCGGTGTGGTGCACGTGCGATCGACGGCGAGGAACCAGGATGGCGCGGTGGCGATCACCTTCGAACGCAAGGTTCAGGTGTGGAAGAGCGACCCTTCCGCGAACGTCGAGGACGCGGAGATCCCCTCGCCTCACGTCGACTGCGTGCTGTCGCTTCCGCCGTACGATCCCGCTCGCGAGTATCGCACGCTCGCGCATCTCTCGGCCGACGAGGGCTATTTCGAAGACCTCACGCCGGGGGACATCATCGAGCATTCACGCGGCCGCACGATCACCACCGAGCACATCGCGCTGACGGCGCAACTCGACAACACCTCGCAGGTGCACAGCAACCAGTACATGATCGAGCAAAACCCCGCCAAATACATCGGCGGTCAACTGATCGTCTACGGGGGGATTCCGTTCAACGTCTTCCTCGGCCTGGCGTCTCCCGACGTGGGCGAGAACTCGCTCGGTGACGTCGAGTACGCGACCGGGCGCCACAGCGGGCCCGTGTTCGCCGGCGACACGCTGTTCGCTTCGACAGAGATCCGCGGCAAGCGAGACTTCGCCGGCCGTGCCGATCTCGGGATCGCCGAGACCCTCTTACGCGGGTTCAAGCCTGTGAAGAAGGGCGATGGGTGGGAGCGAACGGAGATCTTCAGCCTCGAGCGCTCGATCGCGCTCAAGCGCAGGTCTCACTACACCTAGTGGTCAGAAGGACCGCTCAATCCCACGCCTTCTCCCATCCTTCTTCGTCATCCTCGTCGTCCTCTTCATCCGTGTTCTTCGCGGTCGCAGCCTTCGCGTCGGCTGGAGTCGGCGGGGCATGGCCGCCCCGCAGCGCCTGCTCCGCATCCGCTAGAGTTGGACAGTTCAGGCAATCGAGCCGCCTTCGCCACCAGGAAGGCGCGGCTCCGTAGTGCGTCGAGATCTCGGCGTCGAGCGCATCGAACTCCTTCCACAGGCCGATGATCTCTTTCAGTTGAGCGCGCTCGCGGCGGCGGAGCTTGCGCAACTCGTCCGCTTTCTCGAGCTCGAATTGGCTCATCGCAAGGTAGGCGTCACGCTGCGCATCGAGCGAAGCCTTGGCTTGGCGCGGATTCGCTGTCGCCGCCGGCACCCAGGCGGAGAAGCTCGCGTCAGTCTTGGTCTTGAGGTCGGCGCGGATCTGCTCGAGCGCGTGCGCCGCCGTCTTGAGCTTGGTTTCGATTTCGCGCCGGCGCAAGCTCGCCCGCACCGAGAACAGCTCCTCGGGGCTGGCGTCTCGGCCGTGCAAGATCGGCACGTCGTCATTCTCGGCGGCAGACTCCGCCCCGGCTCCCGAACCATCTACGCTGTAGTGCAGGTTGCCCTGCGCATCACGCCATTTGCGAATCTCGTCGGCGAATCCGGGGCTCGTCGCCCTGAGAATGAGCAGCAGAGCCGCCGCGGCACCGCGAGCGACCGTGTTGAATTCGGGGGACCCAGCCACTAGTCTCGCGTTGCGTTTGTCACGTTTCACGCGCAAGGAGAACACCGTCATGGTGGAGAAAACCATCGATCTCGCCGGAACTTCGGATGTCGGTATCGAAGCAGCGGTGAGCCTGGCCATCAAACGGGCTGCCGTGACGGTCAAGAACATCCGTCAGGCGAAGCTGGTCGATGCGGTGGCTCTCGTCGAAAACGATTCGGTGATCCGCTGGCGCGTACGCCTGGAAGTGACGTTCGCGGTCGAAGACACACTCCACGAGTAGTCGATGGCCGAGCCCATCGACGCGAAGACCCGGGAGGTGCTGCCCGGTTTCCATCTCCTCTATCTGCCGTTGCCGATGAGACCGACGATAGTCAACGTCTATTTGGTGGACGGCGGATCGGAATGGGCGTTGATCGACACGGGCATGAGCACGCCCGAAAGCATGGGCGCGTTTCGCGCCGCGCTCGAGGCCGTCGGCTGCCCTCCGCAGGCGATCAAGAAGATCATCTGCACCCACCACCATCCCGATCACTTCGGCACTTCGCGGCCGTATCGGGAGCTGTGTCATGCCGAGGTGTTCCTCCATCCGCTCGAGACGGCCCAGGTGGCAGGCTTTCTGCCGCAGCCTCGCACCCCGGAAATGACTCGCTTCCTCACGCGCAACGGCATCCCCAATCAGACCTTCGTCAACTTGCCGAGCCGGGGCGAATTTTGGAAGGGAATGTACGAGCCCGCCGCGCCGGACCATGCGCTCGCCGATCGCATGAAGATCGCCATCGGCGGGCGCGAGCTCGAGGCGGTGTGGACCCCCGGCCACTCGCCGGGGCATTGCGTGATGTACTTTCGCAAAGAGAAAGTCGCGATCGTCGGGGACCACCTGCTGCCGAAGATCACGCCGCACGTCGGCATCAGCGCGGACGGCGGGGGCGATCCGTTGGGCGACTTCCTTTCTTCGCTGCGCAAGGTGGGCGGGCTCGACGTCGAGACCGTGCTCCCCGCCCATGGAGCCGTCTATTCCGACCACCGCAAGCGTGTGGCGCAGCTCGTCGAGTTCCACGAGTACCGCATGGAGGTGATGCTCGACGTCGTGCGCGGCCGGCCCCGCACGGCTTACGACGTGGCGCTCGAGGCGTTCGACTTGACGCCGCAGAGTCCGCTCCAGCAGCTGTTCCCGGCGACCTTCGAAACCCTGGCGCATCTCGAGCACATGCGGCTTCAAGGCCGTACCGAGCGAATCGACCGCGACGATGCCGTGATGTGGCGGGCGAGATCCTCCAACCGTCGGAGCGACCATGAGACGTCCCCGGTATAGGTTGCTGTTCGATTGGGCTCCGTTCGAGCGGGCGCTGCGCGCCGCGGCAGCCCATCGTCAATGGACGGAGGAGCAGATCGCGGCGGCGCTGCAACGCGATCGCATCTGCACGATCGACGTCGACGACATCGAGGTGCATCTCGATTGGCACGAACGCCTCGGCTTCGTGGCCCCGAAGTTTGGCGTCTCGGAAGGGTGAGACTACAATGGCCGACGTGGACGGACTGACCATCGAGAACCTGCCGGAGCTCTCTGCCCCGCGCACGCTGCTGATCGCATTCTCGGGATGGAGCGACGCCGGATCGGCGGCCACCAACGCGGTCCAATATGTGGCGGCGCAGCTGTCTGCGCAGAGGTTCGCCACCATCGACGGTGAGGAGTTCTTCGACTTCACGGTGCAGCGGCCGCTGGTCAAACTCGACGAACAGCAGCTGCGGCAGCTCGATTGGCCCGGCTGGCAGTTCTCCGCCGCGCGAAACCTGGTATTCGCCACTGGCCCGGAGCCGCACCTCCGATGGCGCACCTTTTGCGACCTCATCGTACGGCTGCTCGAGCAGGTGCAAATCGAGCGAGTCGCGCTGCTCGGCGCCTTCCTTGCCGAAGTCCTCTACACCGACCCCGTCCCGCTCACCGGGTTTTCGTCGGATCCCTCGATTCTCGAGCGCCTGCGCGTCTCGTCAACCGCCTATCAGGGTCCGACCGGGATCGTCGGAGCGCTCGCCGACGCGCTGCGGCGCCGATCGCTGCCGCTGTTCAGCCTGTGGGCGGCCATCCCGCACTACATCGCCGGGACGCCAAACCCGCGGGGGGCGCTCGCGCTTCTGCTCAAGCTCCGTGAATGGACCGACCTGCCAATCGATCTGGCTCCCCTCGAATCCGCCGCCGCGACGTTCCAATCCCAGCTCTTGGAGGCGGTCGAGGGCAACGCAGAGCTGTCGAAGTACATCCGCAACCTCAAAAAGAGCGAGACGTCGCACTGAAGCGGCCCTCGGAGCCCTGACCCCCATGTCCGACAAATTCATCACCATGACTCCCGGGCTTCATGACTACGTCGAGCGGCGCAGCGTGCGGCGCGATCCCGTGATGGAGCGGCTCATCGCAGAAACCGCGGCGCTCGGAGAGATCGCGCAAATGCAGATTGCGCCCGACCAGGGCGCGTTTCTCACCCTGCTCGTCGGTGCCGTCGGAGCTCGTACGGCCGTCGAGGTCGGCACGTTCACCGGATACAGCGCGATCTCGATCGCCCGCGGTCTGCCCGATGACGGCCGTCTCATCTGCTGTGACGTCAGCGAAGAATGGACCGCCATCGCGCGGCGCTATTTCCGAGAGACGGGAATCGATCGAAAGATCGACCTGCGGATCGCCCCGGGCCTCGAGACCCTGCGCGCCATGGCGCCCGGCCCACAGTTCGACTTCGCGTTCGTGGACGCCGACAAGACGTCCTACGCCGCCTACTACGAGGAGATCCTCGCCCGACTGCGACCCGGAGCCCTGCTCGCGATCGACAACGTGCTGTGGAGCGGCAAAGTCGTCGATCCGGCGGACCAATCGGAGTCCACACGGGCGATCCGCGCGCTCAACGATTTCATCGCCGCGGACGACCGGGTCGATGCGGTCATCTTGCCGATCGCCGATGGCCTGACGCTCGCCCGCAAGCGTTAGCCCCTCCGGCGACTATCGCGCGGCGGGGTGTGGCTCAGCGCTTGCCGTTTTGCAGGAGCGCTATGAACTCCTGACGCGTCGCCTGATGCGTACGGAAGGTACCTAGCATCGCGCTCGTCACCACCTCCGAGTTCTGCTTCTCCACGCCGCGCATGCGCATGCACAGATGCTCCGCCCTGAGCACGACTCCCACGCCGAGGGCGTCGAGTTCCTCCATCAGCGTCGTGGCGATCTGCGTCGTCATCCGCTCCTGCACCTGTAGACGGCGGGCGAAGACCTCGACCAGGCGTGCGAGCTTCGAAAGCCCGAGAATGTGATTTTTGGGAATGTAGGCGATCTGCGCCTTGCCGTAGAACGGCAGTAAATGGTGCTCGCAAAGCGAGAAGAAATCGATGTCGCGGCAGAGGATCATCTCGGAGTAGTCCTCGACGAAGAGAGCTCCGTTGATGATGTCTTTCGGGTCCTGTCCGTAGCCGCGAGTCAGAAACTCGAACGCTCTGGCGACTCGAGCCGGGGTCTTGACCAGCCCCTCCCGGGTAGGATCCTCGCCGACGTGCTCGAGAATCGCACGAACGTGCGGCTCGAGCGCGGGCAAGCCGGCCATTCGCAGCGTGCGGACGGCACGCCTGCGGGGGCGGACCACCTTCATCGGCCGATTCTATAACCCGGAACCCCCGGCGAGTCAGCAGGAGAGGTTACTTGCTCTTCTTCTCGAAGGCCTTGACCTTCTGATACTTCCGATAGTCGTAGCCGGTGGCCATCGCCATCAGCAGGCCTTCCATGCCCCCGTCCTCTTCGCGGCGAAGGATGCGCAATCGGTCGTAGAACTCCTCGAAATACTTGCTTGCACGCAACCGATCGTCGAGCGGGCGTAGAAAGAAGTCCTTCAAGCGAGTGATCGTGAACCGCAGCGCCGAGAAGCGTAGCTCGTTCGGAAAGGCATCCCACTCGGCGAGCGAGAGCGTACGCAGCGATTCGTAGCCGGCGATCAGCGCCTCGAACCGGCGGATCTGATACTTGCCTTCGTCGAAGCACAGCGCGTTCACCGCGGTAGCCAGGTCGTAGACGAACTTGCCTCGACAGGCGGCTTCGAAGTCGAGGATCCCGACGACCTTGTCTCCCTTGAAGAGCAAATTGTCCGGGAACAAGTCGCCATGAATGATCCCCTTCGGCAGTTTCCCTTCGAGGTAGAAGTGGAGATATTCCACCTCCTCGTCGAGAGTGCGTGTCACCTTGCGGAAGTAGGTCGGCAGCTTTTCACGGACGTCTCGGTAGACCTCGAAGACGCGCTCGAAGCTGAACCGGTTGTCGATACCCTTCTTGTAGCCCTTGCCGATGAGGTGGAGGGCTGCCAGCTCGCGGCCGACGTTCTCGAGCTGCCCGAGCTTCAGCTCACCCGGCTCGAAAGTATCACCCTCGATGTGTCGATAGAGGGAAATGCATTTGCCGCCTAACTCGCGATATTGACGGCCTTTGCGATCAGGTAGCGGCGAGGGGCAGGGAAACGCGTGCTTACGCAGGAACAGCAGCAGGTCGATCTCGCGTTTGACCTCGAGCTCGCTCTTGACCTCGTCGATCTTGAGCAGGAACTTTCCGCGCGCGGTGTTGACGAGATAGTGAGTGTTTACGGATGCCCGCGCAATTCCGTCCGTAACCAGGAGCTTGCCGAGCCCATAGTCTTCGACGATCTGTGCGAGCTCTTCACGATCGATGAGTGTGTAGACCGCCATCGAGCACCCCCAACCAACGCAACCACCGCAACGTGCCGGGGAGTGTAGGGCCGTATATTCGCGACTGTCAAGGATTTTTTCCACACTGCCGATTGCGGACACGGCTCTGGGCGGCGTTGAGCCGCCCGCAGGCGCTCGCTCCGAGTGGAAGAAAACGACTGCCGTTTCAGCCTGTTAGCGAGGTAGTGACAAGCCGACTCGAGGACAAAGCGGCTCTAGCGGGCACCCGGTACAGTTCGGCCTACGTGCAAAGCATATGCGGCGGCCATGATGGATGAGCCGGTGACAAAATTCGGTCCATTGCTGCGGCGGAAGCAACCGCCGAATATCTTGCTCGATTTTGTCGGGGTCTTCGGAACGCGTGATTGCCAAGCGACGAGACAGGCGCTTGACGTGCGTATCGACGAACACCGCCGGCTTTCCGAAAGCAGTGCCGAGCACAACGCTTGCCGTCTTGCGGCCTACTCCTTGCAACGAGGTGAGCCCTTCGATCGTATCGGGGACGGCGCCGCCGAAGCGGTCCACGATATCCTGGGCGCTCGAGCGAATCGCCTTGGCCTTTTGTCTGTAGAACCCCGTCTTGCGGATCAGCCCTTCGATCTTCGACAGACGCCCCTGCGCAAGACTCTCGGCATCGGGAAACTGTTCGAAAAGCGCCGGGGTGACTTGGTTCACCATTTTATCCGTGCACTGCGCCGACAAGATCGTCGCCACCAACAGCTGCCACGCATTGCGGTAGTCGAGCTCACAGGTAGCGTCGGAATAAGCTTCTTGAAGCCGGGCGGCGATTCGCGCCACCCGGTCCGCGCGCGCCTGCGTGCTCTCGCGCCGCGACAGCTTGGGCTTGATGGGCATCGTCACGCCCGTCGCCGCCAATGTGCCTCGGGTTCGGCGCGCCCGTCGAGGTATTCACGAGCTCGATGCTGCTGCGTGGATCGACTCCACCCGAGGCGCTCCCCCATCAATTCTGCCGTCACCTCGGCCGCGCTCGCTCCACCGTCCGCGGCCTTCAGCGCGAGCTGCGTGCGACGACGCAAAACGTCTTCCACGCGGCGCGCCATTTCGGCGGAGGCCGCGAAGGACGCCTCCGCCCGGATGTCCGGCAACCCGGGCTCCAGAAGCTCGTGCGACGACGCAGTCTCCCCCGCTTGCTCGAGCAGCGCCGCGGCGCGGCTACCATATCGACGGCGCAGGCGCGCATACCCGTCGGCGAAAGTCTCGGCCGCTCGGTGAGCTCCGGGAAGCGGCAGAGCCTCGCTGCCCGAAAGCGCGCGCACTCGCACGCCGAATCTCGCACGCAACTGCCGGGCGACTCGGTCGACCACCTTGACTGCGACGCGACGGTAGGTGGTGAGCTTGCCTCCTCCAAGCGAAACCAAGCCCGACGGGCTCTCGAACAACTCGTCCTCGCGCGACACTTCGGACGGCGCCTCGGGCCGCGAGCCGGCGACAAGCGGGCGCAGGCCGGCGAACGTCGAGACCACGTCTCGGTCGGTCAGTCCCGCCGCCGGAAAATAAAAGTTCAGGCTCTCGAGGAGGTAGTCGACGTCCTCGGCCTCGGCGCGGACCGCGTCGGGGGACCCGAAGTAGTCGGTGTCGGTGGTGCCGACGATCGTGTGCTCATCCCAGGGAATGACGAAGAACAGGCGACCATCGCGTACGGCGTGAAGAACCACGGCGTTGCGATTGCCCACGCGGCGGCCCGGCATGACCAGATGGACACCTTTGGTCGGGCGTAGCACCGGCTTCGCGCTGCGGTCGTCGAGCGCACGAATTTGATCGAGCCACGGTCCCGTCGCGTTCACCACGGCGCGCGCGCACACGTGTACGACTCCTGCGGCCCCCTCGAGATCTCTGACGGCGGCGCCGTCGAGAAGGCCCGCCGCGTCCTTTCCGAGAGATTCCACGGCCACGTAGTTCAGACAGATCGCGCCGGCCTCCTCGGCCCCGAGGACGTTCTCCAGCACCAAGCGCGCATCGTCCGTGAAGCAGTCGTAGTAGAGCGCCCCTCCAAGAAAGCCCTCGTCGCGCAGCGCCGGCTCGACTCCCTCGCGCCCTTCGCGGCGCACGCCACGATGCCGCTCGATGTTGCGGAACGCGGCAAGCACCTCGTACAGCGTCAGCCCGACGCGGAGCTTCCAGAGAGCCAGCGGGCTTCCCCGGTAGATGGGGAAGAAGAAGCGAAGCGGGGTTACCAGGTGTGGGGCGAGGCGTCGTCGCAGCAGATCGCGCTCTCGCAAGGCCTCGAACACGAGCGCGATGTCGCCGGTCTCGAGATAGCGAAACCCGCCGTGCACGAGCTTGGAGGAGCGGCTGCTGGTGCCGCTCGCGAAGTCACCTTTGTCGACGAGGACGGTGCGCAGTCCACGGAGGGCGGCCTCGCGGGCGATGCCGGCGCCGTTGATGCCCCCGCCGATCACCAGCACGTCGAACGTCTCCGCACCGATGCGTCGCAGCTTGTCGCGGCGCATTCCCTCAGCCGTCATCGCACTCCGAGGAACCGGTGCGCCTGAGGGAGCACGCGAACGTCCGCGAGATGCCTCGATGCGACGTCGTAGAATCGCTCCAACCTGGCCGGAGAGATGCACATGCGCGCCGTCGGCGTGAGGATCGGCTGCAAGAAGAAGGTGACGCCTGGCGCTTCCTCCCGCACGAGGCGAGCTGCTTCGTCAACCTCGTCATCCAGGGTCGACTCGTCGACCGGGACCTTGACGTACAGGGTCTTGCCGCGGGTCGCAGCGAGAAACTCGCGATGCTCGCTCCACGAAGCGGGCTCACCGGAGTTCGACGGCAGCTTCACGTCCATGCTGACGATGTCGATGAAGTCCAGAACGGCCGGCAGGCGACGCGGGTAAGTGCCGTTGGTCTCGAGAAGAACGGGCACGCGCGGGCGCGTAGCCAAGAGCGTCTCGGCGAGAAAGCCCGCTTGCAGGAGTGGTTCGCCCCCGGTGACCGCCAGCGCGTGCACACCTGGTGCGTTGAGGAAGGGTGACAAGAGTGCGCCGAGACGGTCCGGCGTAAGCGGGTTGGCAAGGCTGCGCGGCGCGCCGTCGAGGTCGTGAACCGTGCACGACGCCGTCCGCTCTAGGCTGTCCGGGGTGTCGCAGTACACGCAGCGTAGGTTGCAGCCGGCCAAGCGAAGGAACACGTGGCGGCGTCCTGCAAACAGTCCCTCGCCTTGAAAAGAGCAAAAGATTTCCGAGACGTAGCCGTTCCATCTTGAACGCGGGAAACTGGTGGACCGTAACAGCCGAAGAGGCTCTCACACTCCACTAGCACGCCGGGTCACGGCCGGCCACGCGGCCCAATGATCGCGATCTGGAGGTCCATGACGTTCGTCCCGGTCAGCCCAGGACGGAAGAGATCGCCGAGCGCGGCGAAGAACGCATGAGAATCGCAGCGCCGCAGGAAAGTCCGAGGCTCGAGACCGAGGCGTCGTGCTCGCCGTACGGTCGTGCCGTCGACGAACGCGCCGGCGGCGTCCGTCGGTCCGTCTCGCCCATCGCTGCCCGCGATCAGGCAACGAACCCCCTCGAGGCCAGCGATCTCACCGGCAAGCGCCAGCGCGAAATGTTGGTTTCGCCCTCCTTGGCCATCGCCGCGCACGGCGACGGTCGTCTCGCCTCCCGCGAGCAGACACCGCCCCTTCGGAATCTCGCCGCGGCGCAACTCCGCCCCGAAACGTGCGGCGGCGCGTTCCGTGTCGCCGCGCAACGACGCGGTGAGGATCCGACTGCGCAAACCGAGCGCCTCGGCCTGCGCCGCGGCCGCTTGCAGCGCCAGGCGATTGTCGCCGATCACGAAGTTTCGCGCGCGCCGTTCCCCCGGTTTGCAGGTCTCGCGGCGCAGGCCGCGCAGTCCGAGCTCGAGGTGTCGACGAACCGCCTTCGGCACCCGATCGAGAATGCGGCGGCGGGCGAGAACGTCGAGGGCGTCCGCGAACGTCGTCGGATCCGTCGCCGTCGGTCCCGAGCCGACCACCGCCGGCGACGCACCGATCACGTCGGCGAGAAGCAATCCGACGACGCGAGCCGCGGCCGCTCGGCGCAAAAGTCCCCCGCCCTTCACTTCGGAAAGATGCTTGCGCACGGTGTTGATCTCGCCGATGGTCGCGCCGCTGCGCAGCAGTAGGTCCGTGGTCGCGACCTTGTCCGCAAGCGAAATGCCCGGTGCGGGGAACACGAGAAGGCTCGACGCTCCCCCCGACAGCAGCACGAGAACCAGGTCCCCACGCTTCGCCCGCGTGGCGATCCCCGAAGCGGCTTTCCCTGCCGCCAGGCTTTGCCGGTTCGGCAGCGGATGACCCGCGACGAACTGCCGCAACCTTCGGGTCAGACCGTGCACCCTCTCGGGCGAAGACACGATGCCCCCCGCTAGACACGGCCCGAGAATGTGCGCCGCTTCGCGAGCCATCGCCCCCGCGGCTTTGCCGACAGCGATCAGCCAGGCTCGCCCCGTGATCGGCATGGTTCGCCTTTCGCCGATTCGCAGAGCCCTCCCCCTGTCCGCGAGCAAGCGAGCGCGCACGAGCGCGGCCGGCTCCACGGCCGCGATCGCCGCGCGATATAGCCGCTCGAGCAGCGAGCGCCCTTCACCTTGATTCCCCGGCGCCATGCCCCTATGTAGCGCACCGGGGGGACGAGACGCATGACCACGGCCTCGCCGGAGTTCGATCCCAACGATCCCGTCGCGAGCTTCGGCGCCACGTGGAAGCGAGTGATCCTCGAACCACGTGCCTTCTTCGAATCGCTGCCCCCCGCGGGGGGCCTTCAACCGCCGCTGGCATTCGCGGCGATCTGCCTGGCGATCGGCAGCATCGGATTCATGGTTTTCGGCGGCGGAATTGGGGGGCTTCTGGGCCTCTTCGTGATCGGGCTGCTTCGGCTCTTCGTGGGCAGCGCCATCGTGGCGCTAGTCGCGCAGCAGTTGTTCGAGGGGCGCGGCGACTACGAAGCGACGTTCCGCGCCGTCGCGTATTCCACGGCGATTGCCGTCGGCGTTGGCATCCCGGTGGTGAAGTACTTTGCCGCGCTATACGGCGCGTACCTCGCCATCATCGGCATCGCCAAAGCCCAATCGTTCGACACCGTGCGCGGGCTTGCCACGGTGATCGCCAGCGCGTTCGCCGGGCTGGTGGTCGTCTACGCCCTGGGACTAGGGCACTGGGTTGGCCGCGTGAACCCGCTGCTGCGCTGAGCCCGCGACGGGGTCAGCTCTCTTCTTCGGCGTCGCCCGTGCCGATCCGCCGGAAGGCGCCGAGGTCTTCGGCGCGGCGGTTGCGCCTCGCTTCGGTTTCGCGCTCGGATTGGCACTGGACGCACAGCCGCGTGAACGGCATGACCTTCAGGCGCTCCGCGGTGATCTCACCTTCGCAGGTCTCGCAGACCCCGTAGGTTCCCTCGTCGATGCGTTCGAGCGCCTGATCGATGGAGTGAACCTTCGAACGGTCGCGATCGGAGAGCAGATAATTGATCTCGCGGTCACGTTCCTCGCTGGCGACGTCGTAGGTGTCGCGACCGTCGTCCTTCTGACCCTCGCGACCTTCCTTGAGGTCGTCGCGGATCCCGCGCAGCACCTGCGCCTTCATGTCGAGCAGCGTTTCTTTGGCCTGCTTGATAAAGGCTTTGCGCACGGTCACGGTCGTCGTCCTCTAGCTCGCCCCAGGCGGGCCGTCGATTTAAGGGCGAAAGCCCGGGCTGTCAACCCCCGCACGGTCCGTGTCGAGGGCAGTCCTCTGACCCAGCAAATCGTAGTCGCCCGCGGAGACGATCTCAACGGAGGCCAGCTCCCCCGGCTCGAGCGGAGCATCGCGGAGGTAAACGACACCGTCGATCTCAGGCGCTTGCGCCGCTGTGCGACCGTAGCGCCGCCCATTCTCATCCTCACCGCATCCGAGCAGCGGCACGACCCTTCCGACCCATCGCTGGTTTTGGCGTCGCGAAATCTCGCGCTGTAGCCGCATCAGCCGGTGCCACCGGTCTTGCTTCACCGGTTCGTCGATCTGTCCCGCCATGTCGCCGGCTTCGGTGTTCTCTTCGCGCGAATAGCGGAACACGCCGACGCGATCGAACTCGATCTCGCGAACGAACGCGCACAACTCGTCGAAGTCCCTCTCGGTCTCGCCCGGGAACCCGACGATGAACGAGGTGCGCAGCGCGATCTGCGGAATGCGCGTGCGCACGCGCTCGATCAAGCGGTGCAGCGCCGCACCCGAACGCTCGCGGCGCATCGCGCGCAACATGCGGTCCGACGCGTGCTGCAGCGGCATGTCGATGTACGGACAGACCTTTGGCTCGGTGGCGATCGTCTCGAGCAAGTCACCCGTCACGTAGTTCGGGTAGCAATAGAGAAGGCGGATCCAGTCGATGCCTTCGACGCGGGCGACGCGGCGAAGTAGCACCGCGAGCGTCGCGCGTTCGGCGAGATCGCGACCGTAGGCCGTCAGGTCCTGGGCGATGAGATTCACCTCGCGCACGCCCTGGGCGGCAAGCCCCGCGACTTCGGCGACGACGTCGTCGACCGGGCGGCTTTCGTGAGGTCCGCGAATCTTCGGGATGATGCAGAAGGCGCAGCGATGATTGCATCCCTCGGAAACCTTCACGTAGGCGGAATAGCTCGGCTCGGTGAGGATGCGCGGCACCCGGGCATCGGGAAGCACGTGCTGTGCGCCCACGTAGGCGATCGGGGCGCCGGCGCGCGGCGGGTGATCGATCTGCTCGAGCACCTCGCCGAGGCGCAGGAAATCGCCGGTGCCGACGAACGCGTCCACCTCCGGCATTTCGGCCACCAGGTCTTTGCCGTATCGTTCGGCGAGGCAGCCGGTGACGACGAGCTTCTTGCCCTCCCCGTCCGCTTTGAGCCGAGCCATTTCGAGAATGGTGTCGATCGATTCTTCCTTGGCGGGTTGAATGAAGCTGCACGTGTTGACGACGAGGACTTCGGCCTCGGCGGGATCGAGCGTGACCTCGTAGCCCTCGGCCACGAGCTTCCCCAACATCACCTCAGCGTCGACCTGATTCTTCGGACAGCCGAGGGTCGAGAGATGTACCTTGCGAGGGGCCATGAGAATGAGGCTGCTATAGGTAGCAGCGGGGAGGGATACATGGAACAGCGCACGGTGAGGGCCAACGGCATCCGCATGCGCATCGCGGACGTGGGGGCGGGCCCGCTCGTCCTGTTGCTGCACGGCTTCCCCGAGTCTTGGTACTCGTGGCGCCATCAGCTCCCCGCGCTCGCGGCTGCGGGCTTTCGCGTCGTGGCACCGGACCAGCGTGGCTACGGCGGAACCGACGCTCCGCAAGCCGTCGAGAGCTACGACATCCTCCATCTCGTCGACGACGCCGTCGGCCTCCTCGATGCGCTCGGCGAAGAGCGGGCGGTCGTCGTGGGCCACGACTGGGGGGCGCCGGTGGCGTGGCACTGCGCGCTACTCCATCCCGAGCGCTTTCGCGCAGTTGCGGCGCTGTCTGTTCCGTACGTCGGCCGCGCGCCGCTGCCGCCCCTCGACATGTTCCGCGCGATGGCAGGCGAGCATTTCTTTTACATTCTCTATTTCCAAGAGCCGGGCGTGGCCGAGCGCGAGCTCGAGGGCGACGTCCGGTCGACGATGCGACGCTTCCTCTACGCCGCATCGGGCGACGTCACCGAGCCGCTCGATTTCTGGCGCAAGCCAAAAACCGCGAAGTTCCTCGACGGACTTCCCGATCCTCGCGAGCTGCCCGCCTGGTTGGCCGAGGCGGATCTCGACTATTTCACCAACGAGTTTCGCCGCACGGGATTTCGCGGCGGCCTCAATTGGTATCGCAACATCGATCGCAACTGGAAGCTCACCGCCGAACTCGCGGGAGCCGAGGTGACGCAACCGGCGCTGTTCATCGCCGGCGAGCGTGACGGCGTTCTCGCCATGATCCCCGTCGACGCCATGCGGCCGCTGGTGCCGAACCTGACCCGGCTCGTCATGCTCCCCGGATGCGGCCACTGGACGCAGCAAGAGCGCCCGGCCGAGGTCAATCGCGCGCTCATCGAGTTCCTGAACGGGCTGTAGACGGCGCCGCCTCAGTCGACGCCGAGCAACGACGGCAAAGCCGTGAGATTGGGGATCGCGTAGTCAGGCGCCGGCACCTCGGAAGGGAACTCCCCCTTGTTCTCCGAGAGCCAGACCACGGGGATGCCCGAAGCGTGCGCTCCGGCGACGTCCTCGCGTGCGGTGTCGCCTACGAAGAGAATGTCGCGGGGCGACAACCCGAGCTTGTCGAGGAGCTGGCGGAAGATCTCGGGATGCGGCTTGCGCACGCGAGCTTCCGCCGAAATGACGATCGCTTCGAAGTAATGCGCCACCCCGGTGTCCGCGATGATCTCGTGGCCGGTGCGCGCATCGTCGAAGTTGGAGAGGATCCCTAGCCGAAACCTACGAGCGAGCCGCGGCACTACGGCCGCGTATTCCGCGGGAGCCGCGGTGACCGACCGCACGGCGGCCATGTGCCTGCGGGTCAGCCGTTCCGCCAACGCTTCGACCCGCTGCGGCGCGCCGTCGAGGCGCGCCAGAGTGCGGCGAAACCGCTCGTGGCAGGTGACCTCGACGGCGCCCGCGGCCCGCTCTGCCTCGATCTCACTCAGCACGGCCTGGTATGCGTCGAGGAATCGGTCGAGCCGAAACACCTCGCCGAGACCCTGCTCGAGGTCGGGGACCAGCCACGGAACCGTGGTGTGTATCCGCTTGCCGCGGATCTCCATCTGCGGGAGGCGATGCGGGCTCCACTTCACCAGGGTGTCGAAGAGATCGAGAACCACCGCTTTGAAGCGCTGCTCAGCCACCAGCGCACTCCAACGATGCTGCGATTTCTTCGCGGACCCAAGGGTGGGTCTCGCGCGCCAGACGCTCACGCAGCGCAACGTACGAGCCCAGTCGACCGAGGGCCCATGCAGCATGTCCGCGCACCAGCGGCTCCGCGTGGTCGAGAGCACCGGCCAGCGGCAATGTCGCGCTCGGATCGCCGAGATTGCCGAGCGCGATGCACGCGTTGCGCAAAAGCCCGGCATATTTTGCACGTAGCAGCGGGCGCCCGGCGAAGCGCTCGTGGAATTCCGCCTCGGAGAGCGACAGCAGCTCGACGAGATCTGGAAAGGCATCGTCGCTCCGCCGGGGCGAGAACTCGGCAAGCCCTTCCGCGCGACCGCCCTCGTTCACCGGGCAAGCGTCCTGGCAGAGATCGCAACCGAATACCCAGTCGCCGATGAGGGGCCGGAACTCACGCGGGATCGGCCCGCGATTCTCGATCGTATGGTAGGCAATGCAACGGTCGTTGACGAGCTCGTATTCCGAACGCAGCGCCCCCGTCGGACACGCGGGCAAGCAGCGCGTGCACGCACCACAGCTTTGTGAAACGGGCTCGTCAGGGTCGAGCTCGACGCTGGTGAGAATCGCGGCGAGGAAGGTGTACGAACCGACGCCACGGGAGAGAAGCATAGTGTTCTTGCCTTGCCAGCCAAGGCCAGCGGCGCGCGCGTAGGCTCGCTCGGCGAGCGGTCCGTGGTCGACCAGCACGCGGCTCTTCGCGCCGGGATCGCCATCGGCCAACAGGCGCAGGAGTGGGCGGGCGCGCTTCTCGAGCACCCGATGGTAGTCCTGCCCCCACGCGTAGCGCGCCACGCGGCCGGTGAGCGCATGCTCACGGCGTGCCGGCGCAGCCTTCCAGTAGGAAGCGGCGAGCAGGATCAACGAGCGCGCCTCGGGAAGCGTTCGCTTGGGGTCCGTCGCTCGCAGCACGCGGGCCTCGTCGAACCAAGGCAACCCCGCGAAGCTCCCCCGGCGCACCCGCTCGAGCGTAACGGCGCGCGCCTCGGCGTCCTCCTCCGCCGCCGCCACCGCCATCTTCACGAAGCCCTGACGCCGCGCCAGCTCGCTCAGCCGCCCTTTGAGGTCACTCATCTCTGTTCGACGATGGCAATGGCGCGTAGTGGGCCGCCGCTGCCGCCGGCGATCTTCATCGGCAAGGCCACCACCGTGATGCCCGTCGCCGGCAAGCGCTCGAGGTTCGCGAGGTTCTCCATCGCCGGCACGCCGTGGGTCATGAGCTCGACGTGCGCTTCGAAGCCTTTCGATTGCCCATAGTCGATACTGGCGGTATCGAGACCGACTGCATTGATCTTCCGCTCGCTCACGAGCCACGCGGCAGCAGCCGGATCGAGGCCGGGGAAGTGGAGCTCGGCGACCGCCGCCGCGCCCCTCTCGTCCGTGCCGAGGTAGCTCTTGCGATCGGGCCAGTATTTCCCGAACCCGGTGCGCAACAGCACGATCGTGTGCGGCGGGATCTCGCGATGCGCCTTCTCCCAGTCGCGGAAATCGTCGATCGTGATGCGGTAGTCGCGATTCGCGAAACACTTTCGCGACACGTCCACCATGACCGCCGGACCGACGAGCTGGTCGAGCGGAATCGCATCGACCGTGCTGCCGTCCTTGGCGAAGTGCGCGGGGGCATCGATGTGCGTGCCGCCGTGCTCCGGGGAAGAGAACTTGTTCGAGCGGTAGTAGTAGCCCTTTTCCGTCTGTCCGTCGTGCTCCTTCTCGAGCACGAAGCCGCTCTCCGTCGGCCAGAAGATCGTCTGCGCATCGTATGGATGGCTGAGATCGACGATCCCACCCTTGGGTAGAACAAAGGCAGGCGCCGCCGCGGCGAGCAGGATCGGCAAGGTAGCGACGAGCGCGAACATTCCAACCTCCGGCGTCGAGAGCTGTGTTCCGACGCGTTGGCACACCTTCTCACCTGTGATAGCGCCGAGACAAGAGGATGACGCCCGGCGACCCCGAGCGCAGTCTCGAGCAGGAACTCCGAGAGCTGCGCACGATCAACCAGTTGATCGGCACGCTCACCTCGACCCTCGAACTGCCCGAGATCCTCCGCATCGTGCTCGGTCGCCTGAAGAGCCTGACGCAGGCCGAGGCGCTGTCGCTGATGCTCTACGACGGGGAGCGCGACGAGCTGGTGTTCGCCGCTACCGAGACGTTGCGGGAAAACGACGTCGTGGGCCGGCGTTTGCCGCGCTCGCGGAGTCTCGCGAGTTGGGTGGCGCGCACCGGCGAGAGCGTGATCGTGAACGACGTCGAGAGCGATCCGCGCTTTTACGCCGAGATCGACCACGCTTCGGGCTTTCGGACACGGAGCTTGCTCTGCGTCCCGCTGCGGCGGGTTGGTCAGGTCGTCGGGGTCATCGAAGTGGCGAATCGCTACGATGCGATGCCGTTCGACGAGACGAACCGCCGGCTCCTGGAAGGGCTCGCGGCCGAGGTCGGTGACGCCTGTGATCCCGATTCCCTGTGTCACGACCCTCAGGCGATGCGTCACATCCTCGCCCGGGCAGTCACGCTCGTGCCGAGCGAGGCGGCGTCTCTCTTGCTCGTCGATCCCGCCGGCCGCGAGCTGGTGTTCCGCGCCTCGCGAGCCATGCGGCCCGGGGTCATCGACGGGCTCCGCTTGCCCTCCGACCGCGGCATCGCCGGGTGGGTGGCGCGCCGTCGCCAGGCCGTCCGGCTCGACGACGCCGGCACCGATCCGCGGCACTTCACCGGCGTGGAGCAGCAGACGGGGCTCGTACCGCGCACCATGATCTGCGTACCGATGGTGAGCAAAGAAGTTTTGCGCGGCGTGATCCAGATCATCAACAAGGTGGACGGCTCCCGCTTCACGGAAGCGGAGCTTCGGCTGGCGCAGACGCTCGCCGATCACGCGGCGATCGCGATCGAAAACGCCTCTCTCTATCGCCAGGCCTACGTGGCTTCCATCACCGACGACTTGACGGGGCTCGGCAACACGCGACACTTCAACGGCAGCCTGGTCCAGCTGATCGCCCGTGGAGGTCCCGTCTCGCTCGTCATTCTCGACCTCGACAACTTCAAGGCGGTCGTCGACGGCTACGGTCATCTCGTCGGTTCGCGCACGATCGCGCAGATCGGCCGCATGATCGGGCGCCTCGTGCGACCCGGCGACGTCGCGGCCCGCTTCGGAGGCGACGAATTCGTGATCGCCATGCCCGACACGGATGCCGGGGTAGCAGTGCAACGCGCCGACGACGATTCGGCGGGCGATCGAGGAATGCGACCGGCTGGAAGGCGAAGAGGTCGATCTCTCAGGGGTGACGGCCAGCTTCGGCGTGGCCACGTTCCCCGATCATGCGGGCGATGCCGAAAGCCTGTTTCGCGCGGCGGACGCGGCGATGTACGCGGTCAAACGATCGACCAAGAACCGCGTTGGCTCAGCCGCGAAAGAAGACCAAAGTCACCACGACGAAAAGCGGTAACAGGATAGCGCTCGACCAAACCATGTAGCCGAAGAAGCTCGGCATCGCGACGCCCTGCTCCTCCGCGATCGCCTTCACCATGAAGTTCGGGCCGTTGCCGATGTAGCTGTTCGCTCCCATCATCACCGAGCCGGCGGAGATCGCCGCCAGTAGCTGCTCCGGAATCGGGCCGCCCGCCATGTCCACCGCAGCCTGGCCGTACTGATGCAGCCCTTGAGCGAGCGCCGCGAACGTCAGGTAGGTCGGTGCATTGTCGAGAAACGACGACAGCGCCCCGGACAGCCAGAAGAAATGCCAGGGCTCGCTCACCCCGAACTCGCCACCCCGCGCGCGTAGAATCTCGAGCGCCGGGATCATCGTCGCGAAGATGCCCGCGAACAGCACGGCGACCTCCTGGATCGGTCCGAAGCCGAAGCTATTCTCCTTGCGCAGCTCCTCGGGCGTAGTCGCGAGCGAGAGGGCCGCCATCGCCAGCATCGCGCCGAGCCGCAGCGTCTCGCGGATCCAGCCTTGCGGAAGCGCCGGGCTGAACAGCACCGCGAAGACCACGCCGAGCAGGAAGGCGAAATTGAGGCCGCCGCCGATACGCAGCGGCTGGTAGTCGCGCAGGTCCTTCTGCGTCGCCGCCGGCTCCTCGCGGGCCACGGCGAGTCGATCGAGCACGTAGAAGATGCCGAGCAAGCTCGACACCACCAGCAGCCACTGAGGGAACAGTCGCATCGTCCAAAAGAAAGGGACGCCGCGGAGGTAGCCGAGGAACAGCGGCGGGTCGCCGAGCGGGGTCAGCAGACCCGCGCAATTCGACACCACGAAGATGAAGAAGATGGGCACGTGCATGACGTGCTTGCGCTCCGGACAATTGGTCCGCAGCAACGGACGAAGCAGCAGCATGCTCGCTCCCGTCGTGCCGATCACGTTGGCGAGAAGCGCGCCGACCGCCAGGAAGGCGGTGTTGACTTCCGGCGTGGCGCGGAGGTCGCCGCGCAGCACGATACCGCCCGAGATCACGAACAGGGCGCCGAGCAGCACGATGAACGAGACGTATTCGAGCGCCGTGTGCGCGACGACGCCGGCGTCGAACGTGCTCACGTAGAGGACTACCGGCACGCCGAGCACGGCGCTGAACAACCCCTTGTTGCGGTTGCTCTCCCAGAAGTGCGGCCAGCGCAGCGGGATGATGGCGATGCCGAGCAGCGTAAGCACGAACGGCAACACCGATGCGGCGGGCAAAAGATGCCCGAGCTCGGCCACCGCTCCGCCCTCCGCGCTCACGATGGCGCGCAGTATCGAAAGCCGACGGACCGGTCAACGCGGGGGCTAGCGCCGCTGCGTGGGCGATTGACATGGACATCATATTCAAGTACTTGCTTGAATACTAGACCATGGCTCGACACCCGAAGGAACGCCTCTACGAAGAGCTGGCGCGGATCGGCAAGGCGCTGGCGAGCCCGAAGCGGCTCGAGCTTCTCGAGGTCCTCGCGCAGGGCGAGAGGTCCGTCGAGACACTGGCACGCGCGACGGGGCTCTCGGTGGCCAACACCTCGCATCATTTGCAGACCCTGCGCGAAGCCCGCCTCGTGGAGACACGCAAAGAGGGGTTGTTCGTTTACTACCGGCTGATCGGCCCGGGCGTCTTCGACCTCTTCCGCAACGTCCGCGAGCTCGCCGAGGAGCACATCGCCGAGGTCGATCGACTCGTCCGCACGTATTTTGGCCGGCGCGACGAGCTCGAGCCGGTCGAGCACGCGGAGTTGTTGCGCAGAGCAAGAGAGGGCACCGTGCTCGTCCTCGACGTCCGACCCCAAGAGGAGTATCGCGCCGGGCACATTCCCGGGGCCGTATCCGTGCCGCTCGAAGAGCTCGAGCGTCGCCTTCGAGAGCTGCCGCGCCACCAGGAGATCGTCGCCTATTGCCGTGGCCCCTACTGCTTGATGGCCTACGACGCGGTGGCCGCGCTGCGCGCGCGCGGCAGGCGGGCGCGCCGTCTCGTCGACGGCTTTCCCGAATGGCGAGCCTCAGGCCTTCCCATCGAAGTGAGCCAGGAGCCATGAGCGTGGAACCCTGGGTTCGTCTCGGTGCCTTTCTCGCCGTATTCGGCGCGATGGCCATTTGGGAATGGGCGCGCCCGCGACGGCAGCTCTGCGAGCCTCGCCGACTTCGCTGGCCGGCGAACCTCGGGCTCGTCCTCCTGAACACCCTGGCCGCACGAGTCGTCGCCGGGGGAACCGTGTTCGCGGCTGCCGTGCTGGCCGCAGAGCGCGGCGTGGGGGTGCTGCACTGGATTCCGCTTCCTGCGTGGGCGGCCTGGACGTTGACTCTGCTTGCCCTCGACTTCGCGATCTACCTGCAGCACGTGATGTTTCACGCGGTGCCCGCCTTGTGGCGCCTGCACCGCGTTCATCACGCCGATCTCGGCTTCGACGCAAGCACGGGGGTACGGTTCCACCCGATCGAGATCTTCCTCTCGCTGGGCGTCAGGGCGGCGGTCGTCATCCTCCTCGGCGCGTTGCCGTTGGCGGTCGTTGCGCTTCGAGATCCTGTTGAACGCCGCTTCTCTCTTCAACCACGGCAATGTCGCGATTTCCGAGGCCGTCGACCGCTGGCTTCGCTGCTTCGTGGTGACCCCGGACATGCACCGCATCCATCACTCGAGCCGCGTCGTCGAGACCAACTCGAACTTCGGATTCGCGTTCCCGTGGTGGGACCGGCTCTGCGGCACGTATCGTGCGGAGCCTGCGCTCGGGCAGCTCGGGCTCGAAATAGGGCTCGCGGAGTACCGAAAGCACCTGGGCCTTGGACGGCTGCTCGTCCTCCCATTCGAGGGAGGTGCAGGCGCGTACACGCTCGCCGGCTCGGGTCGGTCGAGCATGAGAACGCCGTGAATAGGCGGCTCGCACGCTACGCGCTCGCGGGGGTCCTGGCGATCGGCGTCGCACTCGCTTTTCTCAATCGCGAGCGCTTCGCGAGCGAAGGTGTTCGGGCATGGATCGCGGCGCTCGGTCCGTGGGGGCCGCTGGCGTTCGTCGGTCTCTACCTCGTGGCCCCCGCCTTCTTCCTGCCGGGCTCGGTGCTCACGCTCACGGGAGGCGCCCTCTTCGGCCCCCTGCTTGGCGCCTTGCTCAGTCTGATCGGCGCAACCGGCGGCGCCGCCTTGGCCTTTCTGGTCGCCCGCTATCTCGCCGCCGACGCCGTCGAGCGACGCGTCTCGGGTCGGCTGCAAGAGATCAAGGTCGGCGTCGAGAAGGAGGGCTGGCGCTTCGTCGCCTTCACGCGGCTTGTGCCGATCTTTCCCTTCAACCTCCTGAACTACGCCTTCGGTCTGACCCGGATTCCGCTCGCGACGTTCACCGTGACGTCGTTCGTGGCAATGGGACCCGGCGCTCTCGCCTACGCATATCTCGGGTATGTCGGCCGCGAGGCTGCGACCGGCGGACCAGACCTCGTGCGAAAGGCGGCTCTCGCTCTCGGTCTGCTTGCGGGACTCACCCTGCTCCCGTCGATCGTCCGCCGCTGGCGGGCACCCACGAAGATCCCGCCGGCCGAATTGCGCGAGTGACTTGCGCGGCCGCATCGGGGGGGGCGATCAACATCCCAATCGACGGTCTGACGGACCGAGAAGCGCTCCGCCTGTGCGGCGGTCATCATCGCGAAAAGCGGGCTGACGAGCGCCCGCGTGCTCACACCGCTAGCGGCGCCAATCCGCGACCCATCTGGCGGCTCCGCCAGATCGAATAGACAGCCGGATAGACGAGCAGCTCCAGCAAGGAGGAGGTCAAGATTCCGCCGACCATCGGCGCGGCGATACGCTTCATCACGTCGGCGCCGGTGCCTTGCGACCAGAGAATCGGCAAGAGGCCGAGCAGCATCACTCCGACGATCATGACCTTAGGGCGCAGTCGCTTGACTGCCCCCTCGACGATCGCTTCGCGCAGATCGTCCGACGACAGAAGCCTGCCTTGCCGACGTCGCTTCTCGAACGCGAGGTCGAGATAGAGGAGCATGAAAACGCCCGTCTCGGCGTCCACTCCTAGGAGCGCAATCAGGCCCACCCAGACGGCGATCGACATGTTGTAATCGAGGATCCACAGCAGCCAAATCGCGCCCACCGCCGAGAACGGCACCGCCAGCAAGATGATCAGTGTCTTCGTGATCGAGGCGGTATTTAGGTAGAGGAGGATGAAGACGATCAGCAAGGTGAACGGAACGACGAGGGCAAGCCGCGCGCGGGCTCGTTCGAGGTGCTGGAACTGCCCCGCCCATTCGAGGTGATAGCCGGGCGGTAGGCTCACTCGCTCCTCGACGGTTCGCTTCGCCTCGGCGACGTAGCCGCCGAGGTCCCGCCCTGCCACGTCGACGAATACGTAGCCGGCGATCTGCCCGTTCTCGTCGTGAATCGACGGAGGTGCGGTCGAGATGGAGATGTCGCAGAGCTCGGCGAGCGGGATCTGCGCTCCCTCGGACGTGGAGACGAGGACGCGGTCGAGACTCTGGAGGTCGCTCCGCTCGTCCCTCGCGTAGCGCACGTTGATCGAGTAACGCTCTCGGCCCTCGACGGTCTGCGCAACGCTCGTTCCGCCGATAGCCGATTCGACGATGTCTTGGACGTCGCCAACGGTGAGTCCGTAGCGCGCGACCGCGTCGCGCCTCACCGTGAAGTTCAGGTAGTAGCCGCCGGTCGTCCGCTCGGCGACCGCGCTGCGCGTGCCCGGCACTACGGCGAGCGCGCGCTCGACCTCTTGCGAGATGCGGCCGATCTCCCCGAGATCTGCTCCAAAAACCTTGACGCCGAGGACACTGCGGATGCCCGTGGCGAGCATCTCCGTGCGAGTCTGGATCGGCATCCACCAAATGTTGGGCATGCCGGGGAAGCGGATGGTGCGATCGAGCTCGTCGAGCAGCTTCTCCCAGTCCATACCGGCGCGCCACTCGCTCCGCGGCTTCAGCGTAACGATGGTCTCGAACATGTTGAGTGGAGCGGGATCCGTCGGCGTCTCGGCGCGACCGGCCTTTCCGAAAACGGTCGCGACCTCGGGAAACTCCTTGATCTTGCGGTCCTGCGTCTGGATCGCGGCGCGAGCTTGGGTGATCGACATGCCGGGTAGCGCCGTCGGCATGTAGAGGATCGTCCCCTCGTTCAACGGCGGCATGAACTCCCAGCCGAGGCGAAGATAGATGGGTACCGTCGCGGCGACGACCAGGACCGCGAACCCGACCGTCACCCAGCGGAAGCGCAGCACCACCTTGATGAGGGGCTGGTAGATCCGCATGAGCGGCACGCTGATGGGATGGGTCTCCTCGTCGTGGATGGTCCCCACCAGCAACGCGTTGGCGACCCGACAGAGCCAGGCGGGCCGGAAGCGGAATCGCTCCGGGCGCATGACAAGCGAGAGCAGCGCGGGCGTCAGCGTGATCGCCAACACCGCGGCACCGGCCATGGAGAAGCTCTTGGTGAAAGCGAGCGGTTTGAAGAGGCGCCCTTCCTGCGCTTCTAGCGCGAAGATTGGAACGAAAGAGACCGCGATGACCAGTAGGGAGAAGAAGCTCGGGCCGCCGACTTCCTTCGCGGCTTGCACGACGACGCCGCGGAAGCTCCCTGGTCGCCCGTCGGCGTTCCACTGCTCGAGCTTCTTGTGAGCCTGCTCGACGACCACGATCGAGGCGTCGACCATGGCGCCGATCGCCACCGCGATTCCCCCGAGCGACATGATGTTGGCCGTGATCCCCATGGCGGCCATGGGGATGAACGACAGCGCGACGGCGACCGGTATCGTGACGATGGGGACGATCGCGCTCGGCAGGTGCCAGAGGAAGACGAGAATCACCAGGCTGACGATGAGCAGCTCTTCGCCAAGCGTGTGCTGCAACGTGTCGATGGCGCCCTCGATCAACGTCGAGCGATCGTACGTCGCCACCACCTCGACGCCGGCGGGTAGCGACTTCCTCACCTCCTCGAGCTTACGTTTGACGCCGTCGATCACGCGCAGAGCGTTCTCTCCGTGGCGCATGACGACCACTCCGCCGACGGCCTCGCCCTCGCCGTTCAACTCGACGAGGCCGCGACGAAGGTCGGGGCCGACGTGCACGACTCCGATGTCGCGGACGAGAGTCGGAGTACCGTTTCCGTTGGTGCCGACGGCGATGCGCTCGACGTCCGCCACGGACTTCACGTAGCCGCGCCCGCGCACCATGTACTCCGTGCCGTTGAACTCCACGAGGCGCCCGCCGACCTCGTTGTTCGAGCGCCGGATTGCATCCGTGACTTGACGGAGCGGCACGCCGTAGGCGAGCAGCGTCGCCGGCTTGACCTCGACCTGATACTGCTTGACGAAGCCGCCGACGGAAGCGATCTCGGCCACGCCAGGCACCGCTTCCAGCCAGTACCGCAGGTACCAGTCCTGGAAGGAGCGCAGCTCCGCCAAATTGTGCGTGCCGCTTTTGTCGACGAGCGCGTACTCGTAGACCCAGCCGACGCCCGTCGCATCCGGCCCGAGCCGCGGACTCACGCCCTCGGGTAGGCGGCCCGTGATCCCTTGCATGTACTCGAGGACGCGGCTTCGCGCCCAGTAGAGGTCGGTGCCGTCTTGGAACACGACGTTCACGAACGCGTAGCCGAACATCGACTCCCCCCGCACGTATTTGACCTTGGGTGCGGCGATCATCGTGCTGATGATCGGGTAGGTGAGCTGATCCTCGACGATGTCGGGGCTTCGACCCGGCCAATCGGCGAACACGATGACCTGGGCGTCCGAGAGATCGGGGATCGCGTCGAGCGGGCTCTCGCGCATCGATCGGATGCCGATCGCCGTCGCAAAGGAGACGAGTAGCACGATCAGGAAGCGGTTGCGGGCGCTGTACTCGATGATGCGCTCGATCATGTTGCATTCGCCCCCGTCCGCTCGGCGCTCCGCGCCGTGCTCCGATGGGCGTCGCGCCCCGAAGTGAATTGCGGGCGCTTCATCCGCTCACCCGAAGCGTGAACTTTTCGCGAAGCGTGGGTTCGCCGGGCCGTTCGATCTGCACGACCAGCCCCCAAGGCCCGGCCATCGTGAACTTCGCCGTCGCCTCGTAGACGCCTTCGTCGACCTCGCTCGCGTCAACGTTCACGATCCCCATTCCCGACATGTCCATCGTGTAGTCGAACCTGACCTTCGCCTGTCTGACGGGGGCGCCGCTGGCGTCGTGGACGCGGACGCGAATCGCGGACTCGCCGATCTTCGCGCTGCCACTGGCCGGGAAGACGGCGAGGCGGAGATCGCCGACGGGCTTCTCCTCCACCATCGCTGGGGCGGGTTCCGCGCCGTCCATCGCCATCGGCCGCGCGCTCTCCATCTTCCGGTCGCCCATGCCGATCGCCCCCATCATTCCCGTCATGCTCTCCGCACCTTGCAGCTGGCTTTCCGAGTCGACTAGGAAGTTTGCGCTGGTGACGACGCGCTCTCCTGCCGAGATGCCGGCGCGAATCTCCACGTAGTCGTCGACGCGATCACCGAGATCGACCTCGCGGGGGGTCAGCCGGCCGTCGCCGGTCGCGACGAAGACGCGCTGCCTGCGGCCGGAGTCGAGCACGGCCGTCTTCGGCACTACCAGCCGTTCGCCCAGCGGTACGTGAAGCTCCACGCTGCCGTACATCTCGGGGCGCAGGAACAGGTCGCGGTTCTCGAGCTCGAAGCGCACCTTCACGGTTCGCGTCTTCGCGTCGAGCGTCGGATAGAGGTAGGCCACGCGCGTACGAAAGACGCGCTCCGGCGCATACGAGAGCCGGATCTCGGCCGTTTGGCCGACTTTGACGAACGGCAGCTCGTATTCGTACACTTCGCCGAAGACCCAGATCGTCGAAAGGTCCGCGATTCGGTAGAGCGCCGTCCCCGCTTGCACGCTCTGACCGGCCACGACCGTCTTCTCGAGTATGATCCCCGAGGCAGGCGAACGGATCGTCTCGTAGAGGCTCGGCCGCCCTGCCTCCTCGAGCGCGCTGATCTGCTGGTCGCTCAAATCCCAGAGGCGTAGGCGTTCCCGGCTCGCCCGTAGCAACGACGCGGCGGATTCACCGGCGCTCGGCACCTTCGTCCCCGCTAGGGCTTTCTGCGCTTCCCGCGCGACCAGGTATTCCTGTTCCGCGCTCACCAGGTCCGGGCTGTAGATCGACAACAGCGGCTCGCCCTTGCGAACAGCTTTTCCCGTGTAGTCGGCGAAGAGATCCTTGACGTAGCCGCCGAACTTCAGCGTGACGGCGGTGAGCCTTCGCTCGTCGACATCGAAGCGCCCGACGGTGCGAATGACCTTGTCGAGCGAACGCCGCTCGACTGCGCCATAGGTGACGCCGGCGAGCTGCCGCTGGTCGGCATCGAGCCGAATCGGCGCTCGCGCGCTCTCACCAGGGCCGTCGGCCTCGGATACCCGCGAAAAGAGCAACGCGAGAACGACGCACGAACCGAGCCTTGCGCATGGCCTCATGGCGTTTCACCTCTTTCGAGAGGTCGCCCGACGGCTCGTTCCAGATCGGCGAATGCCTTCTCGAATTCCGCATCCGCTTGCGCATGTTCGAGATGCACCGACTCCACCGCTCGGAGGCTGTCGACGAACGAAAGAAAGTCGACCTTGCCGGTCCGGTAGCCGATCTCGCTCGCGGCGTAGGCCTGCTCTGCCTGCGGCACGTGGGTCGTCGCGAGCAGATCACGCTGCAAAAGCGCCGTGCGTGCGCGCAGGAAGGCCCGTCGGACCTCCATCGCGATTCGATCGCCGATCTGGCGCTGCTCGGCTTCGGCGGCTGCCACCGCAGCGCGTGCTTCGCCGATCTCCGCGTCGTATTTCGACTTGTGCGCGAGCGGCAACGATAGAGCTGCCATCGCCCCGAAGCCGTCGCGGCTCTGGAAATTGACGAAGTGCGAGACCGAAACCTCGAAATCGGGGAAACGGTCGAGCCGTGCCGATTCGACCCTGGAACGCTCGCGTTCGACCGCCGCCGCTCGCGCAGCGATTTCGGGTCGATTGTGAAGCGCCGTCGTGACGAGCTCGTCATCGGCTTCGGCCAAGCGCGCTGCCGGCGGGTCCTCGGGAGCTCCGAGCGGCTCGCTCGGTGGGCGACCGAGGAGCGCATTCAGCTCGGCGCGCACGCCTTCGACTGACAGCTCCTCCGTGGCGAGACGATTGATCACACGGGTGAGCTCGACCTGCGACCGTAGCACGTCGAGCTGTGAGACTTGGCCGACGACGTACTTCTGCTCCGCGACCTTCGCCAGTCGCCCGACCAGTTCTTTGTCTCGCGAGTATATGAGTAGGTTTCGCTGCGCCTGCCACAGCCCGTAGTAGGCGCGCTTCACGGCTGCTCGCACTTCGAGCTCGCTCGCGCTCGCCTCGGCTTCCAAGATATCGGCCTCGCGCTCGGCGACTCGCCCCGCCAGCGTCCGCTTCCCCGGGAAGGGAAGCTTCTGCGATAGCTTGAAGATGTTGTTGTCGGCCTGGTCGACGCGAAACGACTCCGGAGCATTCCACGCCTCCCAACTGAGCGTCGGATCGTCGTACGCCGAGGCTTGCTCGGGCACGTAGCGCGCGCCTTCGGCGCGCGCGTGGGCTGCGGCAAGCCCGGGATTTTGCTGTCGCGCCTGTTCGAGCACGTCGGCCAGGCGCAGCACTTCGGTCGGCCGCTCGTCGGCCCGGCACGACCCGATCATCGCCGCCCACAGCGCGATGACGATTCCACTTTTGAGCGTACGCACGCTTCTCTCCCTTCCTGCTGAAGCCCGGCGCACTTGCGCCGAAGGTCGAGCGCACCCGCGAGTGCGCCACGGTGGGGAGAGACGTCTAGAGTCGAAGCGTGCGCGTCAGTAGCAAGAGGGACGGCGGATCGCCTGTGGTGCAGTCGCGGGAGGGAAGCACACCCGCCTCCGTGCGCGGCGCGGCAATCGCCAGGATCACGCCCTGCGCGACCGAGCTCACGACCGTGTGATCGCGCGCGCCGTCTCGCTGAATCACGGGGCTATCCGGGCTCCCGGTCAGCGGGCAACAGCCGTTGTTGCAGACCACGCCCGCAAGCCGCGTGCAGTACTTGGTGCAGCAAGTCACCGCCGCGACTGCCTTGGTCGCACGCGCCGGCGCCGCCCATACCGCGTCGACCGAGATCGAGATCAGAAGCGCGATCAGGATCGTTACTCGGCGGCTCCGGGCAGTCACTCGTCGCCAGCGTAGCGAGGCTCCGGCGCGTGTTCAAGGCGCTGCCACTCGAAGCGACAGCAAAGGGCGCCCGCACCCGCATCCGGACAACCTAAGATCCGCGGCGTGGAAAGGCGTCCGAGAATACGCCACGCCGTCGAGCTACACGAGCCTGCCGATCGCTACTCCCGCAAGGCAGGCAGCGAGCCCGACGACCGGACTACCGAACACGTAGAGCGCGCCGAAAAGGTAAGCCCCGTCCTCGAAGAGGCGCAGCGCCTCATAGCTGTACGTTGAAAACGTCGTGTAACCGCCGAGGACTCCGACCATCAGGAAGAGCCGCCAGTTCGGCGAGTAGGCGCGCTCGGCAAAGAAGGCGGCGAGGAGACCGATCGCGAAGCTGCCGCTGACGTTGATGATGAATGTGCCGTAGGGGAACGCCGTGCCGAAGCGATCCGCCGCCCATCCGCCCACCCAGTAGCGCGCGTTGGCGCCGAGAAAGGCGCCGACACCGACGTAGAGCCAAGGCACCCGCTTCCGTCCCCTCGATCCGTAAGGCTCAGGTGCCTGAACGCTCCGAGGCCGCGAGAAATCCCCGCAGGAGCTCCATGCGTCCGACGATGCCGACGAGCCGTCCCTCGGCATCCACGACGGGAAAGCGTTTCACGTGCTTCTCTGCGGAGACCGTCAACGCGTCAGCGAACGGCGTGTCCTCGCCCACCATCGTGACTGGTCTCGTCATGATTTCCCCCGCGTGCGTACCGCGGATCTTCGACAGATGGCGGCGTGCTTCTCCACCGACCGACTCGAGCGGGATCTTGCTGCGCACCAGTTCGACGAACCCCGCGCTTGCATCGGGCGAGAGGCGCTGCACGAGGTCCGTGTCGGTGATGATCCCAACGGGTCTGCGCTGATCATCGACGATCACGACGCGCTTGGCCGCAGATCCCACGACGAGGTCGATCACCTCGTCGAGCCCCGCGTCGACGCCGACAGCCGGCACGTCGCGCGACATCACGTCGGCGATCCGGTGAGGCGGCTCCGCCCCAGGCCCGTGGGCCGCAACGGGCTCGTGTGGAAGATGAACGGAGGCCATCGTCTTCAACAGATCGAGCCTACCGATCACTCCCTCGAGCCCCCCGTCGGCTCCGACGACCGGGAGGCGCTTCAATCCCTTCTCGACCATCAGGCGGGCAGCCTCGGCAATCGAAGCATCCCCGCGGATCGTCACGGCAGGCGCCTTCATCACCTCGCGGACCTTCGTCGCGCTGCGCCGAAGCCGGGCGAGCATGTCCTCGAAGATCGCTCGCTCGCCCGCTCGAGGAATCGACAACGTCAAGCTCACCTCTCCGGACTCGAGGAGATCACTGTCTCCCACCATCCCGACCACCTTTCGCTCGGCGTCCACCACCGGCAGCGCCGTGTAGTCCTTGTCGATGAGAATCTCGAGCACACGAGAGACCGGCGTATCGGGCGTCACCGTCTGTGCGGATCGCGTCATCACGTCGCTCACTTGGACGTTCGGCAATCCTTGTCTGAGGATCGGCGTGTACTTGAGGACGCCGATCTCCTCGACGGTCATCAGGCCCGATCCGACCATCTCTTTCAGGCGGGGCAAGATGCGCTGCAGTCGATCCTCGCGGTCGACGACCATGACGACCACGGGAAGATCCATCGCCATCCGGAGAATGGTGGTCGTCTTGATCCGGCTCGACGCTCCGAAGCCGGCGATGCCGCGCACCACGGTGGCACCCGCACAGCCTTCGCCCTTGAGGAACTCGAGGATCGCCATGTAGGCCGGCTGGTGGTGCCAGACGTCGGTTTCGCCGAGGTAGATCATCAATCGTTTGGTGGCGGGGATCATCGGGTCGACTCACCATAGCCGACGAAGGATGTGGCGAACATCGAGAACCTCCCCAGCGCTCAATCCCCGACGGCTTGCGATGCCACGCGTGCCTCGGGTTCATGGGCGCCACCTGGCATCGACGACGCGGGCAGCAGATGCCGCGGCAGGAAGTACGCGTTGGCGATCATGGTCGGGACCACCGCGCTCCCGATCACGGTGGCCACGAGGAAGCTGTCTGCCGTTGATCGATGATCCCGTGATTGAGGCCGAAGAGGGCGAGATCGTCCCGAACGTGAGCCCGGTCGACATCAGCAGCATGTAGTACACGCCTTCGTCACCGGTAGTCGAAAGCGCGAACAGTGGGAAACAAGCCGACGGACTTCGAAACCATTTTCGCCGCCAGAAGCACGACGAAACCGAGCGGCGCGGCCACGAGGTCGGGTACGAAACGAACGAGCCGGCGCGGATGAAGTAGAAAGGCGTGAGCAAGCCGAACGTGAGCGTCCGCAGGCGTCGGATCAGGACGTGATCCTTCCCAACCGTCCCCGCGAGCACCATGCCAACGACGTACGCCGGCAAGACCGCCTCGCTACCCGACCAAACCGCGAGTCCGCCTGTCGCGAACAGCACGAGGAGCAAGACTTTGCTTCGAGCTCCGAAGGGCGATTTCCGTAGCGGCGAAAGAAGCGCGGTGTCACCGCGGGGAGAATGGAGAAAACGACCACCGAGACGGCAACGAAGATCAGAGTGCGCACCGTGAACGGCGAGAAGATCACGCCGAGCGCAAGCACGGTGCCGAGGTCGTTGACGAAGCATGCGGCGAGAATGGCCTTACCGTACTCCGTTTGGTTGAGTCCGAGCTCGAGCATCACCGCATAGACGACGGCGACTGACGTGGTGGACAGCGCGACCCCCGCCAGCCAGCTCGGCCCGGTAGACCATCCGAGACCGTATCGCGCCGCGGCGGCGCAACCCAGGAAGGGAGCAAAGAAGCCGACGAGCCCGACGGCGCTCGCCTCCTTCCACTTGGCGCGAAAGACCCGCGGATCAAGCTCGGCTCCGGCGAGGAAAGTGAGAACGATGGCACCAGTGCCGGACAGAAAACCGATCCACGGAGCCTTGACGCCGAGAGCTTCGCTGCCGAGGAAGGCGCCGATCAAGAGCTGGGCGACAGTACCGACGACGATCTCGGAGAGCGCCGTGGAGATGCCGAGCCAGATTGCGAGTAGCGTGGCGGCGAGGGCTAGAGCCAGCCACGTCGCGGCCAGGAACCAGGTGCTCTCCATCTCGACTCCTTTCCCCCGACGGATCGGTCCGTACGGGATCCAGGAGTCATCAGCGCACTTCGGGCGCGGTTCCGGCGGACTCCATCGCCGTAGAGTGTCGAAACCGAAGCTAACCGGGGACGCGGCGTAAGTCAAAACGCCGCACGGCGCTGCTCAATCGCGGAGATTGATGAACTGTAGCGGCAAATCGATGTCGCGAGCCTTGATCGCCTGGATGGCCGCCTGCAGGTCGTCGCGCTTCTTTCCCGAGACGCGCACCTGATCGCCCATGATCTGCGCCTGGACCTTGAGCTTCGCTTCCTTGACGAGCTTGACGATCTCGCGGGCGCGATCGGCGTCGATGCCCTGCTTCAGTTGGATCTCTTGCTTGGCTCGCCCGCCGGGTCCGGGCTCGATCTTGCCGAAGTCCACGGCTTTCAGCGCCACGTGGCGGCGCGCGAGCTTCTCGCGCAACACGTCGTCGACCGCTTTGACCTTGAACTCGTCCTTCGACTCGATGGTGATCTTCTCCTTCTTGTCCCAGTCGATCGCCGTGCCGGAGTCTTTGAAGTCGTAGCGCTGCGCCACTTCCTTGCGCGCCTGGTTGAGCGCGTTGTCGACCTCCTGGAGGTCGAGCTGAGAGACCACGTCGAATGACGGCATCGCCTCGAGCTTACGAACTTCCCGGGGGCTCGACAACGTCCGTCCCCGGAGGAACGTCGAACGTGAACTTCGAGTCGTCGAGGCCGACGTCGCGTCGCAGGTTCGAGAACGCGAGCCGCGTCACGTTGCCGAGCGGATCGGTCACTTCCGCGGCGATGATGTCGTACGTCTGTGGGCCGACGTCGAGGACGAGCACGCCGATCTCGTGCTCGTGCTTCGGCACCAGCTTGAGCCGGATGGCGTCTGACGAATCGCTCGACAAGAGCGTGGCGTCGAAGTCGTCCTTCAATTGGCCGACTCCCAACAGGAACGAGATCGGCGTGGCCGACTGGAAGGCGGCGCGGAATGGCGTCTTCAGTACCTGATGGTGCTCCGGCTGGTACACCCACAAAAGCTTTCCGTCGGCCACGATCGTTTGCTTCTCCGGCTCGGCGAACTCCCAGCGCATGCGTCCGGGGCGCTTGAAGAAGACCTGTCCCGTCGACTGCAAGGGCTTGCCGAGCGTGGCCGCTTCGACCGTTTGGCTGAAGTCGGCGGTGAAGTCCTTGGTCGCCTCGTAGCGAGCCTGTAGCTTGCGGACGACTTCCGCGACCTTCGGCGGCGACGGCGTGCTCTTCGCGCCCGCCCCGTCGACGCCCGCCACGAGCCACACGAGCGCCGCGACAGCGATCGAGACCCGGCGTCTCACAAAGTCTCGCTCCGTCGCATGCGCACTTCCCGTGGACGCACGCCGTCGGCGGGGCTGATCAGGCCTTCCTTCTCCATCCGTTCGATCATACGTGCCGCCCGATTGTAGCCGACGCGGAGCCTGCGTTGCAGCCAAGAAATCGACGCCTGCTGGCTCTCGGCGACCAGCTCGACCGCTTGATCGTACATGTCGTCGGCGAGACTCTCGTCTTCGAGGTCTTCGCCCTTCTCCTCGTGCGCCTCGTCGATGGCGCGGGTGAACTCCTGGTCGAAGACCGGCCGCGACTGGTCCTTCAGGTATCCCACGACCTTGCGGATCTCCGGCTCGGAAACGAGCGCACCGTGGATGCGCGTCAACCGCGCGCTCGACGGCGGCATGTACAGCATGTCGCCATCGCCGAGCAGACGCTCGGCGCCGATGGAGTCGAGGATCGTCCGCGAGTCGATGCGCGACGTCACCTGGAACGAGATGCGCGCCGGAACGTTCGCCTTGATGAGGCCGGTGATGACGTCGACGGAAGGGCGCTGCGTGGCGAGGATGAGATGGATGCCCGCCGCCCGCGCCTTTTGCGCCAAGCGAGTGATCTGCTCCTCGACCTCGCGTCCCGAGGTCAGCATCAAATCGGCCAGCTCGTCGATCACGATCACCAGGTAGGGCAACCGGCGATGCACCAGCTTCTCGGCGACGGGCCCGTTCTCCCCTTCCCGCAAACCCTCGATCGGCTCGCTCGGCTCGGCGTTCTTGAGCTCGATGACGCCGGCGCTCTTTTCCTCCGATTCGGACTCGAGCACGCGGTTGTAGCTCTCGATGTTGCGCACGCCCTTGTCGCGCAGCAGCCGGTAGCGGTCGTCCATCTCGATGACCGCGCGGTTGAGCACCGCGGAAGCCTCGCGGGGGTCGGTCACGACTCGCGTCGAGCAGGTGCGGGATGTTCTCGTAGAGCGAGAGCTCGAGCATCTTCGGGTCGATCATCAAGAAGCGCACGTCGTCGGGCGTGGCCTTGTAGAGGATCGACATGATCATCGCGTTGAGCGACACCGACTTGCCCGTTCCCGTCGCGCCGGCGACCAGCAGGTGCGGCATGCGAGCCAGGTCGGCGACCACGGGTTTCCCGACCGAATCCTTGCCGAGCGCCAGCGTCAGCTTCGAGGTCGAGGCGTTCTGGAATTCGTCGCTCTCGAGGATCTCCCGCAAAAACACCGTCTCGCGGCGCGGATTGGAAAGCTCGATGCCGACCACGGATTTGCCCGGGATCGGCGCCAGGATGCGCACGCTCATCGCGCGCAGAGCCATCGATAGATCGTCGGCCAGCGTCACGATGCGGTTCACCTTGACGCCGGGAGCCGGCTCGAGCTCGAACGTGTTGATCACCGGCCCCGGCCGCACCGCGGTCACTCTCCCGACCACTCCGAAGTCGGCGAGCTTGGACTCGAGGATCCGCGAGCTCGCGATCAGGGACTGCTCGTCGATGCGCTCCCCGGAATGGACCGGCGGGTCGAGAAAGTTGAGCGACGGCAAATTGAAGCTGCCCGCGAAGCGAAACGCCTCTTGCGCGGGCTTCTTCCGCTTCTCGGCGGCGCGCTTGGGTGACTCGGCGACTAGAATCGAGGGCGGCGGGTCGACCGCACCCTTGCTCGTGCGCTGGTTCGGCTTGGCGACGGCCGGCCGCGGCACGCGCGCGATCTCGGGTGGCCTCTCCCGCCGCCAGCGTTCGAACCAGCCGGTCGTGCGCTCGCCCGCGCGGTGTACGACGCCGCCGAGCCGTGACGCGCCGTCGCGGATCGACGTCGACGTCGTCGCGAGCACCATGAGAACCAGCAGCGGCACCAGGAAGCAGTAGCTGCCGACGATGCCGAAGTTCTCGCACAGCACCGCCGCGAGAAACTGGCCCGCGATGCCGCCGAGCGGGTGCGGCGACGCAGGCTCCGCATAGCTCGGACACGTGGAGCCGCAGCCGAGGCAATTCGACGAGGATCGCCGCCGCGCCCATCAGCCCGAGCCCGGCCGCCCACCGCAGCGTAGACCATGCCGGCCCCCTGCGCAGCGCATGGACCGCGGCCGCGAAGCCGGCGAGAGGCACGAGGTATGCGGTGAGCCCAAAGACTTCGCGCAGCGGCGCCGCGAGATGGCTACCGACCTGACCCGTCAGCCGGCCCGACCACAAGCTCAAGAACAGGAACAACGAAACCCCGCCCGCGAACAGCGCGCCGGCCTCCCGCAGCCACCACTCCGGGATCGACGAACCGCGCGTCGCCTTCGCCCGCTCCCGTGCCATGGATCTAGCGCCGCGCGCGGGGGCGCGGCAACACGCCGTCGCGGCCGAGCTGCTCGACGCTGCGCGCGATCAGACGCTCCGCCGCCTCGGCGGCGTTCTTGCCGAACAGGCCGGTGGCGACCAGCCGCGCGAGATACTTCTGAATCTGCGGCGTCGTCGACACCGTGATCGTCACGGTCGGCAGCGGGTTGGGCGATCGAGGCATTCTTTTGCCAAAAATATGCCATTCTTTCGGTAGCCGCAACCCGAAGCTCCACCACGTCTCGGACGGTGCACCCGCCCTCGCAGCGCGGCTTCGCTTCCAAAGGCGCTCCCCTACCGGGCAGTAGGGCTCGGGGCGCCGCTCACATTTCCATGACGAACGGCAGGATCATCGGCCGGCGGTCCAGGCGCTTGTCGAAGAATTTCTTGAGCGTGCGACGCACGGATTCCTGGACCTCCACCGGGTCGCCACGGCCTTCGGGGCTGATCCCGTCGAGCGCGGCCAGAATCGCCGCGCGCGCTTCCTGCAAGAGCGCTTGATGCGCCCCTTCGAGGACGAACCCGCGAGACACGAGCTCGGGACCGGCGACGATCGCGCCACTGGTCGGGTGGATGCCGAGGATCGCGAGCACGAGGCCGTCCTGCGAGAGATGCCGCCGATCGCGCAGCACGACCTCCTCGACGTCGCCGACGCCCTTGCCGTCGACGAAGACCCGCCCCGCCTCGACGCGCTCGCCGGGGCGCGCTCCGTCGCGGTCGATCAGCAGCGTCTGCCCGTCTTCCAGCAGGAAGCATCGCTCGCGCGCGACGCCGGTCTCCTCCGCGAGCGCAACGTGCTTGACGAGATGCCGATACTCTCCGTGGACCGGCACGAAGTACTTCGGCTGAATGAGTCGGAGCATGAGCCGCAGCTCATCCTGGCTTGCATGCCCCGACACGTGGATGTCCGGGGTGCCTTCCCACAGCACCTCCGCGCCGCGCCGGCAGAGGTGGTTGACGAGCGTGGTGATCGGGCGCTCGTTCCCGGGGATCACTCGCGAGGACAGCACGACGACGTCCCCTGGGCCCGCGGCGATCGGCGGATAGTCGTCCGTGGCGATGCGCGACAACGCGGAACGCGGTTCGCCCTGGCTGCCGGCCGCGAGCAGCGTCAGTTGCGATGGGGCCAGGGCGCCGACATCGCCGATGTCGACGAGCGCCTCGTCCGGCGCGTCGAGCTTGCCGAGGTCGCGCGCGATCTTGACGTTCTGGACCAAGCTCCGCCCGGCGAGCGCGACCTTGCGGCCGAACTTCAGGGACAGATCGATCACTTGCTGCATGCGGTGCACGTGGGAGGCGAATGTCGCGACCATGATCCGGCCCCCCGCCCGGTGGAAGGCGCGCTCGAGACCGCCGCGCACGGTGCGCTCGGACGGCGTGGTGCCGAGACGATCGACGTTGGTCGAATCGGAGAGCAGCAGGAGCACGCCTTCCGCGCCGATCTCGGCCAGGCGCGCGAGATCGCAGGCGCGACCGTCGATCGGCGTGTGGTCGATCTTGAAGTCGCCGGTGTGGACGACGGTGCCGGCGGAGTGCGGATCGCGAATCCGACGGCGTCGACGATCGAGTGGGTCATCTGCAGCGCTTCGACCTCGAACGGACCGAGCCGCCAGCGATCGCGCGCCGTGAACGTCGTGCGGGACGCCTGTCGAGCACCTGGTGCTCGGCGAGCTTGGCCTCGATGAGCGCCATCGAGAACGCGGTGGCGTAGATCGGCACCTCTCGCTCGCGCAGCAGGAACGGCAGCGCGCCGATGTGATCTTCGTGACCGTGCGTCACGAGCACGCCGAGCAGTCGGTCGCCGAGCTCTCGCAGGTAGCCGAGGTCCGGGATCATCAGGTCGATACCCGGCGTCTCGAGGCTCGGGAACATCACGCCGCAGTCGATCGCCACCGCCGCCTCGACCGTATCGGAGCGCGGCGCGTACTCGACGACCAGGAGGTTGAGGCCGATCTCGCCGAGCCCGCCGAGGGGGACGATCCGAATCTTGCCGGCGGCTGCGCCGGACGCGCTCACGACGTCGCGCTCTCGGACCGCGAAGGCTCGGGCGTATCGCGCGTATGAGCGCGTCCATCGCCTCCCGGACGCTCGCGACGATGCGGTTCTTCTCCTTGACCGGCACGCCCGCCGTCTCGATCGGCTGGCCGATGCGGACCTCGACCTCGCCGCTTTCGATCCTCCAGCTCTTCTTCGGCAGGACCGCCTCGGTGTTCACCACGATCGACCGGCACAATCGGCGTGCCGGTCTCGATCGCGAGCACGAAGCCACCCTTCTTGAACGGCAGCAGCTCGTCCCCTTCGCCGCGCGTCCCCTCCGGGAACACCATCACCGAGATGCCGCGGCGGATCCGCTGGCCCGCCACCGCGTAGCTGCGCATCGGCCTGCACGTGATTGGAGCGGTCGATGATGATGTTGCCGAGCGCCCGCAGGCCCCAGCCGAAGATCGGCACCTTGAGCAGCTCCTTCTTCGCCACGAAGCGCAGCTGAAACTCCCGCAGCGCGATGCCGAGCGCGATGATGTCGGCGGCGGAGCGATGGTTCGACATGAAGACGTACGGCCGCGAGCGATCGAGGTTCTCCAGGCCCTCGACCTTCACGCGCACGCCCGATCGCCCAGAGGTTGAACGCCATCCACCACTGGGTGACGCGGTAGCCGACCTTGCCGTCCTGCTCGAAGAGACAGATGAGGGTGACGGTGCAGCTGGTAATCGCCGTGCTGACGACCACCGCGAGCGACTCGCACCACGTGCACGAAGCGCGCCCGCGACTTCACTCGCAGACATATAGGTTGGGGCTCGCGAGACAGTCAACGCGCTCGGCGGCAGCGTCGCTGTTTCATCCGCAGGACGGCGACGTTGACACTTCCGTCGAGCGGTGCATACCTCGGCTCAAACTGCGAGAAGGAGCATTCGATGTCCGTCAACAAAGTCATCCTGGTCGGCAATCTCGGCCGCGATCCCGAGGTGCGCTTCACCGCCAAGCGGCAAGGCCGTCGCTCGGTTCTCCGTCGCCACGTCAGAGGTGTGGAACGACGCCGAAGGGACGCGCCAGGAGCGCACCGAGTGGCACAACGTCGTGGTGTGGGGAAAGCAGGCGGAGAGCTGCGGCCAATACCTGCAGAAGGGCCGACAGGTCTACGTCGAGGGCTCGATCCGCACGCGCCAATACGACGACAAGGAAGGCAACAAGAAGTACATCACCGAGGTCATCGCGCAGCGCGTGCAGTTCCTCGGCGGCGGTCGAGCCGGCGGCGGGGCGCACACCGCGAGAGTCCGACGGCGCAGAGCCCGCCCCGGTACCGGGCGAGGAAGAGGACATCCCGTTCTGAGGCGCTAGCCGCGGATGTGCGGTCGCCTTGATCATACCAGGCGCCTTACCAATGTCCCGCGTCGACGAAGCTGAAGTGACGCTCGGCGCCGATGATCACGTGATCGAGGACACGGATCCCGACGATCTCGCCCGCCTGCCGTAGGCGGCGCGTCAGCTCGAGGTCCTCGGGGCTCGGCGAGGGGTCGCCGCTCGGATGATTGTGGACGAGGATGACCGCTGCCGCCGACTCGCGAACGGCCGGAGCGAAGACCTCGCGCGGATGGACGACCGAGGCGGTGAGCGAGCCCTCCGAGATCCGTGCCTCGCGAAGCTTGCGGTGCTTGGCGTCGAGCAACAAGACGCAGAACACCTCCTTGCATAGCGAACCCAGCCGTACGCGAAAGTATTCGAAGACTTCGGCGCTGCCGCGAAAGACCCCACCACGGTCCACCCTGTGACGTGCGGCGCGCCGGCCGAGCTCGATCGCCGCCACCAGCGCGGCGCCCGACGCGACGCCGACGCCGACCTGAAGCGTGAACTCCGCTACGGTCGCTCGAGTCATCCCGGGGATCCCCCCAAAAGCGGCGAGCAGTCGCCTGCCTTGATCGACCGCGGTCTCGCCGCGCATCCCTCCGCTGCGCAGCACCAGGGCAACGAGCTCGGCGTCGGAGAGCGCCTCAACCCCGGCTTCGAGGAGACGCTCTCGCGGCCGCTCTGCGGCCGGCCAATCCGCGATCCGCTGCGACATGGGCAAATCGCACGCGGCCGACGGTGGTGGCAGTCACCTTCTTCCTTCGTGGCGAGCGGAGTCAAGAAGAAACGTCGGACGTATGGTTTTGCCGACGGCTTGCTAGCCTCGCACGGTGAAATCGGTTACGCTGCGCGACGGCCGATTTATCTTCGCTTACTCGCCACCGTCTCAAGGAGAGAACATACCCGATGGATCCGACCGCAGCCGCCACTCCGGTGCTCCCGCACAGCGGGACGATGGCCGAGGCGCTGAAAGGCTTCACGCTGATCGGCGGCGATTGGGTTCTTTGGATTCTGATTTTCGCCAGCGTTCTCTCGGTCACGGTGATGATCGAGCGGTTGATCTACTTCTGGCGCAACCGCACGCCGGTCGAGCGGTTCATCGAGCCGTTCGCCGAGCGCCTCGGCCGCGATGATCTGAACGGCGCCGCCGCGCTCGCGGACGTCACCAAAGGGGCGGAAGCGCGCATCGCCAAGGTCGCGCTCACGTACTTCGACGAGGGCGAACAGGCCGTGGAGCAGATGATGGCGAGCCGCAAGGTCGCCGAGCGTCTGCGCTTCGAGCGCTATCTCATGATCCTCGGCACCATGGGCAACAACGCGCCATTCTTCGGGCTGTTCGGCACGGTGCTCGGCATCATCAAGGCATTCCACGAGCTCGGACAGGCGGGGAGCAACGCCGCCGGGCGCAACCAGCGTGATGAGCGGCATCTCCGAGGCTCTGGTCGCCACCGCGATGGGACTGCTGGTGGCGATTCCAGCGGTCATCGCCTACAACTACTTCACCAAGAAAGTGCGGGAGTTCGCGGCCAACGCCGAGACCATCGAGCGCATCATCCTGGCGCACCTCAAGGCCGGCCCGCGCGTCGAGTCGCGGGTGCGCGCGCTACGCGAGAACGCCTGAGTATGGCTGGATCCTCTCAAGACGACGACGATATGATCACCGGCATCAACGTCACACCCCTCGTCGACGTCACGCTGGTGTTGCTCATCATCTTCATGGTGACGGCGAGCTTCATCGTCGCGCCCGCCGTGAAGGTGGAGCTGCCCCAGGTCTCGAAGGCGGACGAACCGCCGCCACGCAGCCTTCACTTCCTGGTCGATCCCGCCGGCGCGCTCTACCTCAACGGCAAGCACGTGGAAGAACCGGCGGTCTTGGGGCTCATCCAGAAGGAAGTCGCCGCCAACCCCGACGTGCAGGTGCTCGTCAGCGCGGACAAGAAGGTGTCGTACGGCGAAGTGATCCGTCTGCTCGACATCGTGCGCTCGGGTGGGGTGAAAAAGTTCGCCATCTCCGTCGAGATGCGCAAAGGCTGAGGCCCGCGCGTCGTGGCTGCTGCAGCGCCGAGTTCCGGTGGTGATCGGCCAGCTCCGCGTCGAACGCTCGCTTTCTCGCTGTCGCTGCTGCTGCATCTCGCATTCGCGCTGCTGATCTTCGGGGCGATCCGGCGAGAGATGGCATCTCCGCCGCTCGAGATTTCGATCCTCGGAGGGGGGCCGGGGCCGGCTTCGGGGTCCCCGGGCGAGCAGAGCGCCGACTCCGGACCATCCGCAACATCTGACGGCGAGGTCAAACCGGTCGACGTCGCGCCGGTGATTCCCTCTCCGAAGGTAAAGAGAGTCCCTCAGAAACCCGCGCGGCAGAGCCCGGCGCCAGAGTCATCCATCGCCGTGGGGGAGCCGAACGCCATCGTCGCGCCAGCACTCGCCGCCGCAGCGCCTGACCAAAGAGACGCCGCCACGCCGTCCGCTGGCGTCGCACTCAGGGGAACCGCCAACGACGGGGAAGCGGAAAGCGAAAGTGGCGGCGGGACGGGTCGCGACGGGACGAGCCCGGGCGGGTTTTCCGTGTCGGGTGGGGGCCGTAGCTACGCGTCGATCTGGCAAGGAACGCAGCGCTACCTCGCGGGCCTGCGCTGGGCCTACGACAACGAGCTGCGCAACGACGCTCGCCTGCGCGGCGTGATCGTGGTCCGTTACGAGATCCTCGCCGACGGGGCCGTCGGCGAGGTGGCGATGGTATCGAGCCAACTCCAGGCGCCACACCTGGAACAGCAGGTACTGAGCCAGATTCGCGACTGGCGGTATCTCCCAGAACCGACAGGCACCGTGGTCGTCACCTGGCCGCTCTCGTTCCGGCCGCCGCGTTGACGGGTTAGTCGATCGCTTCCCCTCTGGCCCACGTCCCGCTCTTCCCGCCGCTCTTGCGCATCAGGCGGATGCGTCCGATCGTCATGCCGCGGTCCGTCGACTTGGCCATGTCATAGATCGTCAGGCATGCGACAGCGACGGCAGTGAGCGCTTCCATTTCCACGCCCGTCTTGGCTGCGACACGCACCCGCGCCTCGACCGCCACCGTCGACCGGGCACGATCGCATGTGAACTGGAGCACGATGGATTCGATGGGCAAAGGATGACAGAGGGGGATCAGCTCGTGGGTGCGCTTGGCCGCCAGAACCCCCGCGACGCGCGCGACCGCGAGCACGTCTCCCTTCTTCGTCCGGCCGCCAGCGATCGCCCGCAGCGTGGCGGGCTTCATCTTCACTTGGCCGCGCGCCACCGCCTCGCGGGCCGTCACGGGCTTGCCGCCGACGTCCACCATCCGAGCACGACCGCGTGCGTCGAGATGACTGAGTCTCGCCCTTCTTTGCATAGCCGGAACCATACCCTATAGAGGGCCAATGGCCGCGGACAAGACGCAGTGGAACGTGGTCATCCTCGGCTCGGGGCCAGCGGGTCTGACCGCTGCGCTCTACGCCTCGCGCGCCAATCTCGCGCCGCTGGTGATCGCCGGCACGCAGCCCGGCGGGCAGTTGACGATCACGACCGAGGTCGAGAACTACCCGGGCTTTCCCAACGGGCTGCTCGGCCCCGAGATGATGGAGCTTTTTCACAAACAGGCAGAACGATTCGGAACGATCTTCGCGTCGGGCGACACGATCCGCGCCGACTTGTCCGCTCGGCCGTTCGCGATCGAGCTTCACGATCGAACCTTGCGTGCCGCCACGCTGGTGGTGGCTACCGGCGCGTCGGCGAAGCTCCTCGGCATCGAATCGGAAAAACGGCTGATGGGCTACGGGGTATCGGCGTGCGCCACGTGCGACGGCTTCTTCTTCCGGGATAAGCAGGTGCTCGTCGTGGGCGGCGGCGACACCGCGATGGAGGAGGCGAACTTCCTCACCAAGTTCGCCTCCAAGGTGACGGTCGTACACCGGCGCGACACGCTACGCGCATCGAAGATCATGCAGGACCGCGCCCAGCGCAACCCGAAGATCGACTTCGTGTGGAACTCGAGCCTCGCCGAGATCCACGGCGACGCCCAGCAGGGGGGCGTGACCGGAGTGACGCTCGTCGATACGCGGGACGGCTCGAAGCGGCGGCAGGCGTGCGACGGCGTGTTCATCGCCATCGGTCACGAGCCGAACACGCAACTGTTTCGCGGCCAGCTCGACATGGACGAGCGCGGCTACATCTTGACCCGGGGCAAGACGACACAAACCAACGTGGCCGGCGTCTTCGCCTGCGGCGACGCGCAGGATCCGAGCTACCGCCAGGCCGTCACCGCGGCGGGGACCGGGTGCATGGCGGCGATCGACGCCGAGCGCTTCCTCGAAGCCGCGGGACACTAGCCCTCTCTCAGGCCTTGACGATCTTCTCCCGACCCTGACGCACGTTCTTGGTCGCGTTGCGGGTGTCGACGACGCGCCGCGCGTGACGCACGATCCAGTCGTAGTCATAGGCGCTGTGGTCGGTGGCGATCAGCACGCACCCCGCTTCCGCCACGGCTCGCTCCTCCAGCTCCACCGAATCGAGGGCGAACGTCTCGTAGTGGCGGAGCTTGCGCGCCCGCAGGCTCGGCACGTAGGGGTCGTTGTAGCTCACCTCGGCGCCGCGCGATTCCAATATCTCGATCACCTTGAGGGATGGCGACTCGCGTAGATCGTCTACGTCCTTCTTGTAGGCGACGCCCAGCACCAGCACCTTCGCTCCCTTGATCGGCTTGCCCTCCTCGCTGAGCGCCTCGACCACCTTGTCCACGACCCAGTACGGCATGCTCGTGTTGACCTCGCCCGCCAGCTCGATGAACCGGGTCGAGAAGTCGTAGTGGCGCGCCTTCCACGTCAAGTAGAACGGGTCGATCGGAATGCAGTGCCCGCCGAGCCCCGGCCCCGGGTAGAATGGGGTGAACCCGAAAGGCTTGGTCGCCGCCGCCTCGATCACCTCCCACACGTCGATGCCCATCCGCTCGAACAGCATCTTCAGCTCGTTCACCAGCGCGATGTTGATCGCGCGGTAGATGTTCTCGAGCAGCTTCGCCGACTCCGCCACCCGCGCGTTCGACACGACGATGACGTTTTCGAGAAAGCTCCCGTAGAGAGCGCGCGCCATCTCTCCGCACTCCGCGGTCACGCCGCCGACCAGCTTCGGAATCGTCTTGGTGTTGAAGCGCGGGTTGCCTGGGTCCTCCCGCTCCGGGGAAAAGGCCAGGTGATAGTCTCGCCCGACCCGTAAGCCTCCCCGCTCCAGGATCGGCTGCATCACCTCCTCGGTCGTGCCCGGGTAGGTCGTGCTCTCGAGTACGACGAGCTGTCCCGGCCGCAGTTGCTCGGCGATGGTTTCGGCCGTCTTGCTGACGTAGCTGAGATCCGGCTCGCGGCCTTCGGTGAGGGGCGTCGGCACGCAGACGATGACGGCGTCGCAGCGGCCGAGCGCAACGAAGTCCGTGGTCGCGTGGAAACGCTCACCCGCGGCCACGATGCGCGACGGCGCGATGTGACGGATGTAGCTCTGCCCCGCCCCGAGGCGCTCGACCTTCGCCGCGTCGACGTCCAACCCGATCACCCGCTTCCCCGCCTCCACCATGGTCAGCGCGAGCGGCAGCCCCACGTACCCCAACCCGATCACGCCCACCGTTGCACGATCGGAGGCGAGCCGTTGCTTCAGTTCCTCGGCCTTGCCCATGTCCCTCGCCTCACCGCCTTTCGGTTGCAGTCGACCTGGGCCAGTGTGCCTGAAATGTGTCGCCGCATGAAACGGCGCGCTTCGCCTCAGCGTGTTCGATTCGTGAGAGCCTGCGCCGACCGCGTACGCTCGGCGTTTCCGATACGGCTGAGCTCGTCCACTTCCCGGCGCCACGGGGCGCTCACGTCGCCCGGCGCGAAGCTCGGCATCTCGGCGCACGCGGTCTCGAGCGACTCCTCGATCCAGCCGGCGCGCTTCGCCAGCATGGTCGTGCAGATCTCGACGAGGTCGGCGGCGACGGCGGCGAAGCCGGGTTCTCGGTGATCGAGAGCGAAGAGGTTCGTCCACGGCTCGGCGGCGCGCAGACGGTCTCGCAGCCCGGGGGCCCGCACCACCAGTGCGAGCGACTGCTCCAACACCGCGCGTCGCAGTGCCGGCACGCGCGTGAACAGCGCGCGGGGATCTTCGCCGTGCAGTACGACAATTCCCGGCCACTGGCACAAGGCATCGTGAGTAAAATCCGCCGTCGCGTCGTCGGCGAGCTCGTAGATCGCCAGGTCGTACGCGCAGAGCGCGTTTCGCCAATGCACCGCGGCGAGATCGTGGACGCGGATCCGCTCGAATGTTGCAGCGTCGGGAGCGTAGCCTTCCACGAACGCCCCGACTTCCGCATGCCGCGCGAGCTCCGGCAGCAACGCCGCGTCCCATTGCGCGAGGGGGCTCGCGATGGGCGGCAGTGGGCCGAGGTGAGCGAGCTTCAAGCGAGCAGCCGGCCTAGCGTCGTCTCCCACGAGATTCCCCGTGCTCGATACGTGTCGAGGCCCGCCTCGCCGAGCGAGCGGGCGCGACGGCGGTCATAGTAGAGCTCGTCGAGCCGCGCCGCGATCGCATCGGGATCGGGCTCGACCACGAACCCGTTCACGCCGTCGACGACGAATTCCAGCGGGCCGCCGCTGTCCCGGCACGTCACGACCGGCTTTCTCGACAAGAAGGCCTCGAGCGTGACGAAGCCGTAGTCCTCCCGCATCGGTCCGAAGAAGACGGCCAAGGCGCCCGCGTAGTAGCGGATCTTGTCCTCATGGCTGACCTCGCCGGCGAGCCGAACGCGCTCTTGCAAGCCGTGGACGTTGATCCGGTGCTCGACCTGGAACCCGATGTCCGGCTCGGCGCCGGCCCCCGCGATCACGCAGCGAATCGGCGAGCGCACGCGTGCCATGGCGTCGATGAGGAGGAGCTGGCGTTTGTAGGGCTCGATGCGGCTCGGGAAGAAGACGTAGTCGCCGTAGTCGTCGCAACGGAAGGTCTCCGCGCGCTGCGGCGGCGGGTAGAGCGGGCGTGGGTCGACGTTGGCGAAGTCGTGCAGCCGTTCGACGACCTCGCGCGAGATACCGTGCACGGCGCGCGCCTCGGCAACGAAGCGCCGATCGGCGGCGTGGATGAAGTCGCGCACGGCCGGCCCTTCTGCGAAGCGCATCAAATCGCAGTCGGGCGTTCCCCAGAGCTCGTATGCGGCGCGATGCTGGTGCAGTAGCCAGATCACCTTGTGCGGGTGACGCACGCAGTAGGCGGGAAATTTGAGGGCGATCACGCGGTCGATCGGACGGCCGTTGGACTCACTGAGGTCGGCCAACCTGGCCATCAGCACGTGCTTCGGGATCTCGGCCGGCGGATACCACTTGAACGGCAGGGCGACCACGTCGGCCTCGTCGCCGTGGGCGACGATCGCGTCGCGGAGGCTGGCCGCCAACTGCTCGGCGCCGCCGACGACGAACGGAATCTGCGCCGTCGCGATGGCGATGCGCATCGGCGGTCAGCGCGCCTCGCTCGGCAACGGGGCGGGGCGCTCGCCCTCCTCGAGGCGGCGCAAGCGAATGCCGAGCAGCGCGAGCTTTCGTCGGGCATCCTCTTCGGCTTGGCGCGCGGCACGGAGGTCGGCCTCCAGCCGAACGATACGCTCATTGGCCAAGCGCAGCTCTTCGGCGAGTTGAGCGACCCATCGGTCGCCGTCGTCGAGGGCGCGAACCGTCGCCTCGAGCGAGCGCGCGGTCGCGACGTTCCATTCCACCTGGGGCCCGGCGTAGAAATGCACGAGCCTGATGGCCAGCGGCGCGATCCACCGCTTCCACACGCCGGGACTCTGAGTAGCGCCCTGGCGGGCGGTCGCAAACGTGTCGGGAGCTCGCAGCGCCTCTTGCAGCGCATGATGCACCGCGGAGCGATCTGGCTTCTCGACGTCCGCGTTGCGGCCCTTCATCAACGCCCGCTTATCGTGCGAGCCCGAATCCCGCAATCGTCAAGCCCCCCGTCGACGCTGCGCCGGCGCCGTCCTATAGAGAGGGGATCGAGGTCGACGACAAGGAAGGTGCATCCATGAAATTCGGGCTCATGTTCGCCAACACCGGACCCTTCGGGCTTCCTGAATCGCTGGCGCGCCTCGCTCAGGCAGCGGAGGAGCGCGGCATCGAATCGATGTGGACGGTGGAGCACGTGGTCATTCCGGTCGGCTACAAGTCCCCCTATCCCTACAGCCCGAGCGGCAAGATCCCGGGCGCGGAGAGCGTCCCGATCCCAGACCCGTTGCTGCCGCTCGCATTCGCGGCCGCGGTGACGAAGAAGATCCGGCTTGCCACCGGCATCCTGATCCTCCCGCAACGTCACCCGGCCTACGTGGCCAAAGAAGTCGCGACACTCGACGTGCTCTCGAAGGGGCGGGTGATCCTCGGCATCGGCAGCGGCTGGCTTGCCGAGGAGTTCGAAGTCGTGGGGGTGCCGTTTCACGAGCGGGGCGCGCGCACCGACGAGGCGATCCGGGCGCTCCGCTCCCTATGGAAGAGCACGCCCGAACCGTTCTCGGGCAAGTTCTACCGATGGCCGGCGGTCGAATCGAATCCCAAGCCGGTGCAGAAGCCGGGCGTGCCGATCGTCATCGGCGGTCACTCCGAAGCCGCTGCCCGGCGGGCAGCGCGCCACGGTGACGGGTTCTTCCCGGCCCGAGGCGATCGCGAGACGCTCAACCACCTGTTCGCCGTGCTGCGTGAAGAATGCGCCAAGGTCGGCCGCGACCCGCGAGAGATCGAGATCACCTCGGGCGCCGGTGCCAAGGCGGATCCGGATATGGTGAAGCGGTTTCAAGATCTCGGCGTGCAACGGTTCATGGTCTCGCCCGCAGGCTCCAACGAGGATTCCATCCGCAAGGGTCTCGACGATTTCGCAGATCAGGTGATCGCCAAGCTCGCCTGAAGGAGGTGTGACGTGTCGATTCAGGAAGGAAAGCCGGCTCCCGCTTTCACGCTCGAAGACGCCAGCGGCAAGAAGGTCTCGCTTGCCGACTTCGCCGGCAAAAACGTGATCCTCTACTTCTATCCGAAGGACGATACTCCCGGTTGCACGAAGGAGGCTTGCGGCTTTCGCGACGACTGGAAGGAGATTCAGAAGCACAACGCGGTGGTCTTGGGTGTGTCCGCCGACGGCGGCGAATCGCACCGCAAATTCGCCGCCAAGTACAAGCTGGCTTTCCCGCTGCTCTCCGATCCCGACCGCAAGGTCATGGAGAAGTACGGGGCCTACGGCGAGAAGATGATGTACGGCAAGAAGACCGTCGGGGTAATCCGTTCGACGGTTTGGATCGGGCCCGACGGAAAAGTGAAGAAGCACTGGGCGCGAGTGGCCAGCGCCGAGGAGCACCCCGCCAAGGTGCTGGAAGCACTGCGCGCGGGAGCCTAGTCCGCCGTCACCGGGGCCCGCGTGACGCTTGCAAGCCGAATCGAGTTGAGCGGTAATCGCGCTCAGCCGAAGGAGGCCATGCATGCTCGAGATCGGCATCTTTCACAACGGCGCTAGCGACCTTCCCTGCGTGCGAACCAAGAGCGGGGTCGTCGTCAACGACGGGAACCTCGCCGAGGTCCACGAATCGAACCAGCGAGTGCTCGTCAACCAGGTGCGCCAGGGCATCCTCGCCGATCGGCTCGGCTTCGACTACTTCTTCATGACCGAGCACCACTTCCAGCCGGAGGGCGCGGAGTTCAGCCCGAATCCGCTGCTCGCCGAGACCGCCGTCGCCGCGCATACCAAGCGGATCCGTCTCGGCCAAGCGGCCAACATCGTGACCTGGTGGCATCCGGTGCGGATCGCGGAGCAGGCCGCCATGCTCGACGTGATCTCGCGGCGGCCGGCTCGAGTTCGGCATCGGCCGCGGCTACCAGCCTCGCGAAGCGGAAGTCTTCGGCTGGCCGTTCGCGACGATCCAGGATCAGGAGCGAAACCGCGCGTACTACAACGAGGCGTACGAGATCATCATGAAGTGCTGGACGAAGCCCTCGTTCTCCACCAGGGCGCAGTTCTTCACCATCCCGCCAGTGTTCACGCGCTGGAACCACCAGCAGACGATCGCCTACTTCTCGTCGGACAAGGCGGGGCGAAAGCTCGACGAGGTGCTGAAGATCGGCCCTCCGGACCCGTACGGCGGGCCGAACCCGGTCATGCAGAGCGCGACGACGCTCAAGGAGCTGCAGGTCTTCCCGCAACCCGCTGCAGACGCCCGCACCCGCAGGTGTGGGAGCCGCTCACGACGCGCCCGCTCGATCCAGTGGGCCGCCGAGCGCGGCGTCAACGGCTACTTCATCGTCGAACCGAACTCCCGCCTGCGCAAGAACATCGAGATGTACTACGAGATGGCCGAGAAGGCCGGTTGGCCGGACCGCCTGAACCGCGGCCGATTCAAGTTCGGCTGGGACGCGGAGCGCCGGCGCGGCGTCGTGACTTGCCGCTACATCCACCTGGTTCCGCCCGGTGCCAGCCGCGAGAAAGAGCTCGAGCCGCTTCAAGGCCGCACTCGAGCTGCAGTGGGACTACTACGGCCCGTTCGGCTTCGCCGCCGTGCTCGCCGAGGCCGACGAGCCGATGTACGCGATCGACAAGAAGGTCGACGCCGCGCTGCTGCTCCGCAAGGGCGTGGCGCTGTTCGGCACGCCGGACGACGTGGGCGAGGCGATCCTCAAGATCAAGGAACAGTGTGGCTACGAGGACTTCATGTTCCACGCGTGGTTCGAGAACGGCGGCTTTCGCGGCGAGGAGGTCGAGACTCAGATGCAGTACTTCGCGGAGGAGGTCACGCCGGGCCTGGCGCGCGCCTGCGGCGGCCAGATGCAGAACCCGGAGATCGGCGTCGACTACGCATCGCCGAACGGCAAGGGGCGCTGAGCCCGTGACCTACCAGCTAATTCAGTACGAGACTCGGGGCGATGTCGCCCTGATCACGCTCAACCGGCCGGAAAAGCTCAACGCCTGGACGCCCCAGATGAGCCTCGAGCAGGTCGACGCGATCGAGCGCGCCAACGCGGATCGCCAAGTCGGCGCCGTCGTCATGACGGGCGCCGGGCGTGGGTTCTGCGCCGGCGCGGACATGGAAAAGACGTTCAAGGAGCGCATCGACGGCCGCGACCCCGGCGGCGACACGGCTCATGGTCAAGGCGGCATGCCGGCGGGAATCGACTGGGTCGACCTTTGTCGCCGCTCGAAGCCGCTGGTGGCGGCGGTGAACGGCGTCGCGGTCGGCGTCGGCATGACGATGATCCTGCCCTTCGACGTGATCGTCGGTTCGGAGAAGGCCCGCTTCGGCATGCTGTTCATCAAGGTCGGGCTGGTCCCGGAGCTGGCGAGCACGCACCTGCTGACGGCGAGGATCGGGCGCGGCAAAGCCAGCGAGATGTGCCTCACCGGCCGCGTCTACCCCGCCGCCGAGGCGGCGTCGTGGGGCCTCGTCGATCGCCTGGTCGCTCCCGAGGCGCTGCTCGACACGGCGATCGACCTCGGGCACGAGATCGCCGCGAATCCGGATCCGCAGCTGCGCATGACCAAGGAGCTCTTGGCGCGCAACGCCTGCGAGACCGATCTCGCAGCCGCCCAGCAGCGCGAGCACGCGATGCTTCGTGAATGCTGGAAGAGCGTGGAGCACAAGGAAGCCGTGCAGGCCTTCCTCGAGAAGCGGCCGCCGAAGTTCCGCTGAGCAGCGTCCGGGGCAGCAGGCCGGCGCGGTGGCGAAGCAGCCGACTTACTGGCTCACGCGCTACCTGATCCTGCGCCTCCTCGGTCTCGTCTATTTCTTCGCGTTCCTGTCGCTCGCGCGTCAGGTGCTGCCGCTGATCGGCGAGCACGGCTTGACGCCGATTCACCCGTTCCTCCAGGACGTCGTCTTCTATCGCGGCTCTCGCTGGGAGGGATTCAAGACTTACCCGAGCCTGTTCTGGCTCGATGCTTCGGACGCGCTGCTCCAGCGTCTCGCCTGGCTCGGCTGCGCCCTCGCGGTTCCGGTCGTGCTCGGCTACGCGAACGCGATCCTGCTCGCGGTGCTGTGGGCGCTCTACATGTCGTTCGTCCACGTCGGCCAGGTCTGGTACGGCTACGGGTGGGAGATCCAGCTCCTCGAGACGGGCTTCCTGGCGATCTTTCTCTGCCCGCCCTTCGACCCGCGCCCATTCCCGCGCCGCGCCCCGCCGACCGTCGTCATCTGGCTGTTTCGCTGGCTGATCTTCCGCATCATGCTCGGCGCCGGGTTAATCAAGATCCGCGGCGACGCATGCTGGCGAGATCTCACCTGCCTCTACTACCACTACGAGACCCAGCCGATCCCGAACCCGCTTGTCGTGGTACGCGCACTTCGCGCCGCGCTGGTTCCATCGCTTCGGCGTGCTCTTCAACCACGTGACCGAGCTCGTCATGCCGTGGCTCGCCTTCGGCCCGCGAATCGGCCGGCACGTCGCCGGCGTCACCATGCTCGGCTTTCAGATCTTCCTGATCCTCAGCGGCAACCTGTCGTTCCTGAACTATCTGACGATCGTCCCGGTGCTCGCCTGCTTCGACGATCAGCTGGCTCGCCCGGGTGCTCCCCGAGCGGCTCGTGCGGCGCGCCGCGGAGGCGGCCGCCAGCGCGGCGCCGTCTCGTTTGCAGCAGGGCGTTGCCGTGGCATTGGCGGCCCTCGTCGCCTTCCTCAGCGTCGGCCCGGTCGCGAATCTCATCTCGCCGAGCCAGGTGATGAACACGTCGTTCGGCTCACTCGACCTCGTCAACACCTACGGGGCCTTCGGCAGCGTCGGCAAGGTCCGCTACGAGATCGTGCTCGAGGGCACGAGCGACGAAACGATCGGCGAATCGACACGCTGGAAGCCATACGAATTCGTCTGCAAGCCGGGCGACCCCAAACGCAGACCCTGCGTGATCTCGCCCTACCAACCGCGCCTCGACTGGCAGATCTGGTTCGCCGCGATGACGACGCCGAAAGGAGCGCCGTGGGTCGTCCACCTCGTGTGGAAGCTCCTACACAACGACCGCGGCACGCTGAGCCTGCTGGCCAACGATCCCTTCCCTCAGGGGCCGCCACGTTTCATCCGCGCGCGCTACTTCCGCTACGAGTTCGCTCCACCAGGGAGCAGTAACGGCGCCTGGTGGACGCGTACCTATGTCGACGACTGGCTGTACCCGCTCTCGATCAAAGACCAGCGGCTCCAGAAGTTTCTATCGGACTACGGCTGGCTGCCGTCATCCACGAAGGCCGAGGCGCACGGCGCGCCGACGGACGAAGGGTCACCTTGATGCGGATATGGCTTGGTGACAAATAGAGCCTCTTCGACGCCCCATGAACCGCGCTCTCGACGTGACCACCTCACTGCTCGCGACCCTGGCTCGCTTCGGCCACGGCGCGGCGATCGGCCGCCTCGGCCCGAGACCGGCGAAGCCCCTCGAGCTCTACGAATTCGAAGCCTGCCCGTTCTGCCGCAAGGTGCGCGAAGCTCTGTCCGTCCTCGACCTCGACGCCACGATCTATCCGTGTCCGAAAGGCGGCCCGCGGTTTCGCGCAGAGGTAGAGCGTCGCGGGGGCAAGCAGCAATTCCCTTATCTGGTCGACGTCAACGCCGGCGTCGAGATGTACGAGTCCGACGATATCGTGAGACATCTCTGGCAGCGCTACGGCACGGGCGGAGCCCCGCTGGCGCTCTCGCTCGGCCCGCTCACCGACGCGTCGGCGATGCTGGCAAGCGCCGCGCGACTAGGGGCGGGAGCCACGTATCGCCCTGCGAAGTCGCCGGACAAACCGCTCGAGCTCTGGAGCTACGAGGCCTCGCCGTTTTGCCGCATCGTCCGCGAAGCGCTCTGCGAGCTCGAGATCCCCTACCTGCTCCACAACGTCGCCAAGAGGAGCCCTCGCCGCGAAGCCTTCGTCGCGCGATCGGGGAAGATGATGGTACCTTACCTAGTCGATCCGAATCACGACATCGCGATGTTCGAGTCCGCCGACATCGTCGCCTATCTCGAGCGGACGTACGCGAAGTAGCGAAAGGAATCAGAAATGGGCGTCAAGACCGGAGACAAGAGCCGCCACCGCCGCCAGCGGAAGAAGAAGCTCGCGCGGCGAGTGGAGATGCGAGCGCTGCGCAAGGCGGCGGTGAAGAATCCTGCTGAGAAGGACGAGTCGGCTGCGGCGAGCTCTGGCGGATGAAACTCTACGTCTGGCATCGCGCACCGAACCCGCGCCGCGTGCTCATCTACCTCGCGGAGAAGGGTATCGACGTACCCCAGGAGGACGTCGGCGGTGAGAAGGGAAGGCTCAAGCCCGAGTACGTCGCCCGCTATCCGCAAGCAACGGTGCCGATGCTCGAGCTCGACGACGGCACGCAGATCGGCGAGGCGATGGCCATCTGTCGGTATCTCGAGGAGCTGCATCCCAATCCTCCGCTGATGGGCGTGAACGCACGGGACCGCGCGATCGTCGACATGTGGGAGCGCCGTGCGTACGAAGAAGGGTTGATCTCCGCCGCCGAGATCTTCCGCAACCGCCATCCGCTGTTCGCCGACCGCGGCGTACCCGGCGTAGGAGAGTCGATCTCGCAGATCCCCGCGCTCGTGGAACGCGGCAAGCAGCGGCTGCAACTCTTCTTCCGCAAGTTCGACGCGCAGCTTGCCCGACATCCCTTCGTCGCCGGCGACCGCTTCACGGTGGCCGATGCGACGACGCTCGCCGTCGTCGACTTCGCGGCCTTCGGTGGCGAGAAGATGCCCGACGAGTGCGCGAGCCTACGCCGCTGGCACGGCGAAGTCTCCAAGCGGCCGAGTGCGCGCGCCGGCTCAGCCTAACGGCCCGAAGAACTCGCCGTAGAGCATCCCCGTCGCCCGTGCCGCGAGGAATACGGCCAGCATGAGAGCAACCACGGCGATCCAAAAGCCGCGCTTCTCCAAGAACCTGCCCCTCGCCCAAGAACCAAGCACCACGGCCAGATAGTAGAACAACACCATCTGTAACCACGGCGGAACCACCGCCACGTAGCGTCGCACCTCTCCGACGACGTCCACGGTCACGGCTCGCTGAGCGGTAACGGCGCTCGGGGGCCACGCATAGGTCGATTGTCTCAGGGGTTGCGCCAGGTCGGCAAGCTTTACGGACAGGGGACGATAGGCGCCCGCCTCCGGGATGCTTTTCGTTTTGCAGCTTCCGGCCGCGGCGATATGGTCTCAGGCACCGGTCAGCGGACTTCGAGGGCACGCACGAGCGGGGGGCGCAGCTGGAGCGCGATTCTTCGCAAAAATCCTTCATCGGGCGCGAGCGCGAGCTCGCGGAGCTCGACGCCGGCTTGACCGACGCTATCTCAGGCCACGGACGGCTGTTTCTACTGAGCGGTGAGCCGGGCATCGGTAAGACCCGGCTGGCGGATGAGTTCTCGACCATCGCCGCGGCCGCGGCGCCGTGGTGATCTGGGGACGATGCTGGGAGGGAGCCGGCGCCCCTCCCTACTGGCCGTTGATTCAGATCGTCCGCGGCTGTGCCGCGAGACCGCATTTCGCCCGCCACATCGAAGGGCTGGGAGCCAACGTCAGGTTCGTCGCGTCGATAGTCCCTGAGATTCGCCAGGCTTTCGGGTTGCCCCTTCAGGAGCCCGGTTCGAATCCGCCGGACCCCGAAGAGGCGCGCTTCAAGCTCTTCGACTCGGTGACGACGCTGCTGCGGAGCTTCTCCCTCGACGACCAGTTGATGCTGGTCATCGATGACCTGCACGACGCCGATCAGTCCTCGTTGCAGATGCTTCGCTTCATCGCCAGCGGGCTGAGGGAATCGAAGATCTTCGTGCTCGGCACTTACCGCGACGCCGAGGTCAGGAGCTCAGCCGATCTTCAACGCCTGATCGGCGAACTGTCCCGCGAGGCACTGAGTATCCCGCTTGGCGGCCTCGGCAAGCGAGAGCTGGCGAAGCTCGTGGAAAGCAGAACCGGGCGGCCCGCTGACGAAGGGTTCGTGGAGACACTCTACCAGGCAACCGACGGCAACCCGTTATTCGCCGACGGCGTCGTTCGATCGCTGATCGCCGAGGGTGAGCTCGACCACGGCAAACCGATCGGCGCTGACCGGTTCAAGATCCCGGACGGGCGTTCGCGAATCGATCCACCGCAGCCTGTCATCGCTCCCGCCCGCGGCGCGCTCCGATTCTGGAGGTCGGCGCGGCGATCGGCAACGAATTCGACGTCGGGGTATTGCAATCGGCGTGCGGCAGCGACGCCGAAGACCTGCGTTTGCTGCTGGACCAAGGGGACCGCGTCGGCGTCTTGTCACCGTGCCGGAGTCGCGCGGGAGCCGGCGATTTGCCCACGCGCTCATTCGCGAGGCGATCTACCAGGAGATCGGCCCGAGCGATCGTCGGCGTCTTCATGCGGGGATCGCCGCGGCAATCGAGAACCGCTACGGGAAGGAGCTGAAGCCCCATCTCGCGGCATTGGGCCATCACTTCCTCGAGGCGGAGATCCCCGAGAAGGCCATCGACTATTTGATTCGTGCCGGCGACGCGGCCCTTGCGGTCTACGCATTCGACGGGGCCATCTCTCACTGGGAGAAGGCCCTGGCGCTGTTCGAAGAGCATGGCGGCGACGTGAGGCGCAAGGCGGATTTGCTCGAGAACCTGGGATTCACCCTCTACCAAGTCGACGACAAGAAAGGCCTCGGGCTCCTCGAAGAGGCGCTGTCGCTCTACGAACGTGTGGGAGACGAAGCGCGTGCCGCGCAGTTGCACGTAAAATTGGGCCATATTCAGGCGATGGCGGGCCCTCACAAGGACCTCCCGCGCGCCCTGGTGCACTACCGCCGAGCCGAGTCGCTGCTGAGCCAGGGCACGCAGACCGAAACGCTGGTCCCCCGCGTCTACGCCGGTCTCGGCCAAGTCGCGCGCGAGCAGTTTCGCGTGCGTGAGGCCCTCGAGTATACGCAGCGCTCGATGGAGGCCGCCGAGAGGGAGGGTGCCAACAACGAATGGTGCGTAAATGCCGCCGCCTTCAGCCTCCACCTGCTCGAGACCGGCAGGATCGGCGAGGCACAAAAACTCGCCGAGGAGGTCAGGGCGCGAATCCCCGCCATGACCGACCCTTTGCGTGCCTTTTGGTCCTTCTATTGTGTCGGCGGCTTTTACAACGACTTGTGGGACCTCCGCTCAGCACGAGAGTGCTGGCAGCAGGGTCTAGCGAGCCCGCTGTTGGCCAGGTCCCAGCGTCGCGACATGTCCAGCCTACTGGGCTTGGCTGCACTCTGGCTGGGAGACCTTCCGGCGGCGCGTCAATTCTACGCCGAGACGGGCTTTTCTCCGCTGATGGCGTTCTTCGAGGGAGATTGGGAACGTGAGCGCGATTTGTTGAAAGGGGCGCTCGAGTGGGCCTGCAAGGTCCATCTCGGCTTTGAGATCTTCGTGCGCCGTAGTCTCGCCTGCGTCTTGCGCGCTCTCGGCGAGCACCCTCGAGCCTGCGTGGTCCTGGAGAGGTTCCTACAGAACTATGCCCCCGGCGAGCCGATCTGTAAGACCGAGATGTACCTGCGGCCGGAGCTGGCATTGCTGTACACCGAGCTGGGTCGACTCGAGTCTGCGCGCGAGCAAGTCGCAGGCTGCGACGAGATCACCGCAGCCGGCGAGAACTGGCGCGGCCTCGGCGCCCATTCGGAACGGGCCGCGGCCGTGCTCGCCGCAGCCGAGGGCAGGCATTCGGACGCGGATGCCCGCTTTGCGACATCCGCCGGGGTCTTCAACCGTCTGTCGCTCGTCTGGGAGGAGGCCGACGTGCTGCATCGCTGGGGGCGAGCGATCGCCTCGGCGGGAGAAGACGATCGAGCGATCGAAAAGCTCGCCGCGGCGACCGAGATCTATCGTCGCCACGGCGCCGGACAGCGATGGATCGATCACGTGGCCGCGGATCGAAGCCGCATCGAGGACTCGACGCGACGCGAGCCTCGGGCCACGCCTGCTCCGGATGCGACGCGCGGCGTGTTCCGCAGGGAGGGGGAGTACTGGACGATCGCCTATCGAGACCGCCTGATCCGGCTGAAGGACATGAAAGGACTTCGCTACATCGCCTATCTGCTGGCGCATCCAAGCGAGCAATTCCACGTCCGCGACTTGGTGACGACGATCGCAGAGGTAACGGCGGCCGGCGCGCAAGGCCCGGATTTGCGTGCCGACGGCTTGGCCGTCGTGAGCGACCTCGGTCACGCGGGGGAGATGCTGGATTCGAAGGCAAGGTCGGAATTGCGTCAGCGCGTGACTGAGTTGCGCGCCGAGCTCGCGGACGCGGATGAAATGCACGACATGGGCCGCGCCGAGCGCGCTCGCACGGAAATGGATTTTGTGACTCATCAGTTATCGGCCGCCTTCGGCCTCGGTGGGCGCGAGCGCAAATCGAGCGATCACGCCGAGCGCATGCGGAGCCGCGTCGGCAGGGCGATCCGCGCCTCGATCAGTGCCATCCGAGAGCAGGATCCCGCTCTCGGTCACCATTTCGCGACCTGCATTCGCACGGGTTACCTGTGCGCCTACCTCCCCGATCCCGAGGCGCTGCCGACCTGGCTGTTGTGACATCTCGCGGTCGTTGCTGACCCGCCGCGTTCCATTGGAACGCCGCTCGTTCCGCCTCTTCCACCGAGACTGAGAGCGAACGTCCGTCGAGTTCGCGCAGATCGGATCGGCGCAGGAGGGGACCGGTGCGTCCAAAGAATCTCGCCGGTGTGACCGGGGAAAACAGAGTGCCTGCGATGAGCGAGGGGGCGGGCATGCTTAGGGTGGGTGCATCGCCAGACGCTCGCGGCCCTCCGTCTTGCTCGAATGGCCCCGGAGGTCGTCCGGCGAAGAAGCACGAGCTGGACGTGGCATTTCAACCAGCACTCGAGACAGTACGAGGAGGCGCTATGCGCTTTTACGAGCTAGCAATGTGTATGACAGCCGCAGTGACGCTGACCGTAGCTACCGCCTGGGCGGGCGGTGATGCTCCCAAGGAAAGGAAGATTCACTCCACGTTCGCCTGCAGCTTCGTCCCCTCGACCTTCGACAACAACGGGGACGGCGGGCTGGCGAGCCTCAACCAGTGCACAGGCAAAGGTAGACAAGGGCCGTTCACATCCGAGGGCCTGACCGAGCTTCTTCCACCTCTCTCGTCCCCTGTGACGTGCCCACAAGGGACCACGGAGTTCCCGTATGAAGCAAACTGGGGCGTAATCACCAATTCGAACACTTTCGATCAGCTCCTTACCGGGGTAGAGTATCCTGAAGCGGGGACGCTCTGTCTCAATCCGGACGGCTACACGTTCACCTTCGACACCACGGCGTTCATCTTTCGGGGCACAGGAAAGGCGACGGGCGCTCAAGGCACGATCGAATCCAAAGGAACCGGTTCGTTCTTGGCGTGTGATCCGGGAGGCCGTTGCATCGGTAACTCTTCTGGGACGTCTGAGGGGACGCTCATCCTTCCGTAGCCCAAAGGCGCAGTAGAGAACGCGCGCAACGCGTCAACGACGATCAGGGTGAGCGGGATGGTGTAGCCGAATCAGCACCTCCCGCTCATTCTCGCGGACAGGCGTCAGCGCGCCGCTCGTCGCGAAACCGGCGTGAACCGACACGGCATGTGCTTGAGGCCGTGGATGAACGCGGAGAGCAGCCGCTCCGGCTCGCCGGTGATCTCGAGGTCGGGCAGCCTGCGAAAGATCTCGCGGAACATGACCGTGATCTCCCTGCGCGCGAGGTTCGCCCCCGGGCAGAAGTACGGGCCGCCACGGGCAGGGCGTATTCTTCATCCGTCATTCTTTCAGCGAGCCGTCTGCGCTACGAAGGAATGGCATCTGCATGAGCACCTCACCTCTTCGTCTGTTGCTTGCCGCGAGCCTATTCACGCCCGGCGCGCTCGCCGCGCTAGCCAATCGACGGCATGATTCTCCGCCACGGGAGGAGTGGACGGTCACTGCGACTGCGGTGTCGGCGCCGCGGACCTCATCGCCGACCCAACCAGCAAAGGGGCGCTTCCTGGTCGCCAGCCACAAGCTCGTCGATCCGAACTTCTCCGAGACGGTCGTGTTGCTGTTTGTCTACGAGCCGGCTGGAGCGATGGGTGTCGTCATCAATCGACCGGCGGACGTACGCCTGGGGTCCGTCTTGCCCGACGTCGAAGAGCTTCGAGGCCGGTCGGACCCCGTGTATCTCGGCGGACCGGTCGCCGGAAATCTGATCCTCGTTCTCATCCGCGCGGCGCAGCGGCCTGAGTCGTCGGAGGAGATTTTCGACGGCGTGTACGCCAGCGGCGGCCGCGCCGCCCTGCGCGAGGCGTTCCGCAAGGCGGGAAAGATGAACCGAGCACGTGCCTACGCAGGTTATGCGGGCTGGGGCGCTGGGCAACTGGACCGCGAGATCGCCCGCGGCGACTGGCACGTGACCGCCGCCGACGCGACGATGGTCTTCGACACGAAAGCGTCGGCAATATGGCCGAAGCTGATCCAGCAGTTCTCGGGTGAGTGGACGCGCCGCGGCGGCTCCGTCGGCGACGCGGTGGTCGCTGCGCCGTCAGAGGTCAGCGCGCCGCGCGTCGTGAAACCGGAGTGAACCGACACGGCATGTGCTTGATGCCGTGAATGAACGCAGACAGCAGCCGATCTGGCTCGCCCGTGATCTCGAGGTCGGGCAGTCTGCGAAAGATCTCTCGAAACATGATGGAAATCTCTCGGCGTGCGAGATTCGCCCCCAGGCAGAAGTGCGGACCGCCGCCGAAGCCGACGTGCTCGTTCGGATCGCGGCGAACGTCGAAGCGGTAAGGGTCGGCGAACACCGCCTCGTCGCGGTTCCCGGAGTTGTAAAACAAGAGGAGCTTGTCTCCCTCGCGGAACGGGTGCCCCGCGATCTCGGTGTCGGAAGTCGCCGTGCGCCGCATGAAGATCACCGGCGAGGCCCAACGAACGATTTCCTCGATGGCGGTGGGGGCGACGGCTTCGAAGTCGGTCGCCCAGACGCGGCGCTGGTCGGGGAAATCGCTGAGCGCCTTCATTCCGTGACTGATCGCGTTACGCGTCGTCTCGTTGCCGGCGGCGACGAGAAGGATGAAGAACGAGCCCATCTCCTGCTCGGTCAGCCGGTCGCCGTCGATCTCGGCGCGCACGAGCACGGACGTCAGGTCCTCCGTCGGTCGCTCGAGGCGCTGCTTGCGCAGATCCTTCATCAATTCTGCGAGCGCGGCGCCCGAGCCGAGCAGCGTCGCCGCCAGATCCGCCGTGTCGGGCGTGTATTCCGGGTCGCCGAGGCCGAGGATGATGTTCGTCTGCTCGAAGACGAAGGCGTGCTGGCTCTCCGGGATGCCCATCATCTCGCAGATGATGCGGATCGGAAACGGCGCGGCGATCTCCGTGACGAAATCGCATTCCCCCTTCTCCGACACACTATCGATCACCCGTGCGGCCGCGTCCTGCACCTCGCGCTCGACGCGCGACAGCAGCCGCTCGGTGAACGCCGTCGACACCAACCGGCGCAGCCGGCCGTGCTTCGGCGCGTCCATGTTGATCATCGAGCCGAAGAACTCGAGGAACTCGGGCGGAAGATCGGCGATCGACGTCGCGCCTTTGCCGGAGCAGAAGAGCTTGGGATGCGTCCCCGCGTAGAGAATGTCGGCGTGCCGCGTCAGCGCCCAGAACCCCGGCCCCGCCGGCAGGATCCGGTCGTCCACTTCGTGGTGGAAGGAGATCGGCCGGTCGCGACGAAGGGTGAGAAACGCACCCTCGCGAACCTCGGGTGAAAGAGTCCAAAACGTGGGCTCGCCGAGCTGGATCTGGTCGAGGGTCAGCGCTTCGTTCGGGTGCATCCCGCCAGAATGAAGGAGCTGGCGCCTGGCGGTCAAGCGCGCGGCGCTAGTCCTCCTTCGCGAGCCCGGCGGCGCGCAGCGCCTTCTGCTTCGCCCCCTGCAGATCGTAGTGACGGCGGGTGACGATGCGCTGCGCGTAGAGGCCGCCGCCCGCCTGCACGTTGGTCACCATCCGCCAGCCGCCGAACGCGTCGGCCGTGACGTCGCGGATCGCGTGAAACAGACGCAGGCGGTACTCGCCGTCGACGCCCTCCATCGTCCGCATGTACTTGCGCACCAGCGGGCCGGTCTCGGGGTTCTCGAGGTCGCTCGGCGCCGGCGCCGTCAGAACCGAGCCGCCGGCGATGTCGTGGAGGTGGCGGACCATCAGGTTGTAGTTGGCCGCGGCGTGGTACTTGGCGGCGTTGACGTAGAGCTCGTTGGGGAACGCCGCGCCGTCCGGAGCGATGTCGCAGCCGGCGACCGCGGCTTCGAGCCCTGCGCGCAGCAGCGTGGCGTGGATGATCATCTCGGAGATCTTCTCGCGCACGTGCGTGACGCTCGCCAGGCCGTTGGCTTCGGCGATGAGCTGCGCGAATCCGACCAGCTGGTCCGCCTGCTCCACCATGTCGGACAGGCCGCCGAGCCGTTCCCAGAGACCGAGCGAGTGCGCGAACACGGCCGCGTGGGCGACCTCGCCGTCGAGAAACACGCGCTCGCGCGGCACGAACACGTCGTCGAAGATCACGAACCCTTCCGGCATGTGGATCCGCGAGGACAGCGGGAACGAGCGCAAGTCCTCGTGGCGGGGAGCGAACGTGGTGTTGACGACCTTCACGCCTTTCGCGCTTACCGGCACGGCGCAAGCGACCGCATACGCTTCCTCGCCGGGCTTCATCGCCTTGGTGGGGATGACCATGAGCTCGTGCCCGAGCGACGCGCCGGTGATGTGCAGCTTGGCACCGCGGATGACGATTCCGTCGCCGCTGCGCTCCACGACGCGCGTATACGCGTCGGGGTCGTCCTGCTTCGAAGGAGGCAGGCTGCGGTCGCCCTTGGCGTCGGTGATGCACTCGGTGATGCGGATGTCGTCGCGTTGGGCACGCTCGACGTAGTCGCGGACGCGCTCGGCGTAGCGCGGTAGGGCCGGATCGATCCGCCCCGCGGCGGTCGTGAGCGTCATCACCGCCTGGTAGGTGACCAGCGCGACGATGTCCGCGCCGTGCTGCATGGGAATGCGCGCGCGCAGGTCGTCGGCGGAGCGCGGGATCGTCATCAACGGGTTGCGGGCTGCTGCCCCCGGCGCGTACCAGCGATCGTAGCCGCGCGCGACGAGGTCCACGGAGTGCCCGAGCAGCGGGTGTCCGAGAAGATCGTCGACCCGGCGGCCCTCGAAATAAGTCGCGCGCCCGTCGTTCAACGACTGTCGGTATTCGGCTCCGGTCTTCATCCTGAGATGGCCTCCGCGCGGCTGGCTACCACGCCAGGCCCCGGTGCGCGAGCGCCGCGGCCGCCGCGACCGCCCATCTCAGTCGACGACGACGCCATCGAGCGAATCGCCGCCCGGCCGCTCGCCCAGCATGCGGTCCGCCGCGCCGACGAGGTGGTCGAGCCCCTCGCCGCTGAGCGCGCTCACCGCCACGGCTCGATGGCGCCGGCAGAGGCTCGCCAGAGTGTCGGCGCCGTCGCTCAGGCGGTCGATCTTGTTGAACGCGACGAGCTTCGGCACCGAGTCGAGGTGGAGGTCGGCGAGGATCGCATCCACGGCCTGCCATCTGCTCCTCGTAGCGCGGATCCGAGACGTCGACGACGTGCAGCAGCAGATCGGCGTCCTCGAGCTCCTCGAGCGTGGCGCGAAACGCGGCGGTGAGATCGGGCGGCAGGTCGCGGATGAATCCGACCGTATCGGTGACGATGACCTCGCGGTCGCGCGGGAATCGCAACCGCCGGCTCGCGGGATCCAGCGTGGCGAACAGCAGGTCGTCGGCGTACGCGGGCGTTCCGGTCAATGCCGAGAGCAGCGTGCTCTTGCCGGCGTTCGTGTAGCCGACGATGCTGACGACCGGGAGCTGCCTGCGGCCGCGCTGCTTTCGCCGCATCGACCGACTGACGGCGATCGCTTCGAGCTCGCGCTCGAGCCGATGAATGCGCTCGCGCAGCCGGCGCCGATCTTCCTCGAGCTTGGTCTCGCCCGGCCCGCGCCCGCCGATGCCGCCGGCGAGGCGGCTCATCGCATCTCCCTTGCCGCGCAGCCGCGGCAATCGATAGCGGAGCTGGGCCAGCTCCACCTGCAGCTTACCGTCACGGCTCCTCGCACGCTGCGCGAAGATGTCGAGGATCAGCTGCGTGCGATCGATCACCTTGAGCTCGGTGGCCTCGGCGATCGCGTTCAACTGCGAGGGAGTCAGATCCTGATCGAAGACGATGAGCTCGGCGCCGTACTGCATGCAGCGCAGATTCAACTCCTCGAGCTTGCCGCTGCCGAGCAGCGTGCGCGGATCGGGCCTGCGTGTCTGCAACACGGTGTCGAGCACGGTGACGCCGGCGGTGCGAGCGAGCTCCTTCAGCTCGTCCATCGACTCCTCTGCTTGGCGGCGCGGGCCCGACGCGACGCCGACGAGCACCGCGCGGTTCTTGCCGCCCGGCGCGCGCAGACGCGTGGAGCGCGCGATCTCTTCCTCGAGCGAGGAGACGAGCGCCTGGAAGTCGAGGTCCAGATCGTGAAAGCGAACGGCGGGACGTACTTCCCAGAGCGGCCGCGCTTCGACGGGCTGGTCGGGACGGTCGGGCACGACATGGGCGAGGTGCACCGTACCCGGAAGGCCGTCCTGCTCGACGCCGATGGCGGCGACCAGATCGAGCCGCAGCATGGCCAGGTCGACGAGGTCGTCGCGCGTCAACGGCTCACTTCGTAGATGCGTATGGACCAAACGTAAGCCGCGCAACCGTCCTACACCCGCGCGCTGTCGTCCGAGATCCGGCAAGGAGATCTTCGCGGCATCGCCGACGATGACGTACTCGATCTTGTCCACGTCGGTTGAGCAGCACGCCGACTTGACGGCCGATTCCCGCGGAGCGCTCGGTCAGTGCGCGCGCCAGCTCGGGGCTCGTAACGCGGTCCGGCGGCACGCGCCGCCGATAGAGTCGCTCGAGGGAATCGAGCTCGCTCGGTGCCAGACCGAGGGTGTTTCCGTGAACCACGCCGAGCCATCTCACCCCGGATGCCGCCTCCGTGCAATATCCCTCGGGTGAAATGATGGCTGGGTTGCATTTTTTCACGCCGAGTCCTAAGCGGGGCTGTTGCACGACGAAAGGAGGACCGCGCCATGGGGATTTTCAGCTTCATAGCCAGCGTCGGCGAGAAGCTTACGGGTGCACCGGACGACAAGGTCGCGGAACAGACCTGGAGGCAGGCCGCCTTGAAGAACGTGCCCGCCAAGCTCGGGCTGCCCGTCACCGACTTCGCCGTGGCCCTCAACGGTGACGTCGCCGTCCTGACGGGCAAGGCCCCGTCGCGAGAGGTCGCGGAGAAGATAGTGCTGGCGGTCGGGAACACGGCCGGCGTCGGCAGCGTCGACGATCGACTCGAGGTTGCGGCAGCTCCGCCCTCCGCGGCATCGACTTCTGCTCCGGCAGCCGCCGCTTCCCCCGCGCAGGCATCGGTCTTCTACACGGTCAAGAAGGGCGACAACCTGTCGACGATCGCCAAGGAACACTACGGCGCGGCGTCGAAGTACATGACGATCTTCGAGGCCAACAAGCCGATGCTCAAGGACCCCGACAAGATCTACGTCGGCCAGGTGTTGCGCATACCGCCGAAGCCCTGAACGACCGAGTTCAACGCACCGGAGAAGGAGGACACGATGCTCGAGATCGTCTGGATCATCCTCATCGGCGCCGTGGTCGGCGCGCTCGCGAAGTTCTTCATGCCAGGACCGGATCCTGGAGGTTTCCTCATGACCTCGGTCCTCGGCATGGCAGGAGCGATCGTCGCGACGTTTCTCGGCCGGTTCGTCGGCCTCTACGGGCCCGGACAAGGTGCTGGGTTCATCGCCTCGATCGTCGGGGCGGTGCTCGTACTCTTCGGCTATCACCGGATGAAACAGCGCGGGGCCTAGGTGCGTGTAGGCGAATCGCAGAAACTCGATACGCGAAAGGAGTGAATCATGGGTCTTCTCGAAGATCTGCTCAGCAGTGGACAAGCTAAAAAGCTCTTCACCGACTTCGTGTCGCGGTACGAGCAGGGACATCCGTCCGACGGCTACTCTGACCAGGAAGTCGTCGACCGCTACAGCCAGGTGGCCCACTCGGTACCCCCGGATCAATACGCGCAGGCGGCCCAAGAGGCGCTCTCCCGGTTCTCGCCGGAGGAGCGTGCGGCGTTCGTCAAGATGCTTCAGGATCGGGCAGCGGCGAAGGGTGTGTCATTGCCTTCGCGGGTAGGACCCGATCCGGGGGATCTCGGCCAGGTGCTCACGGGCTTGCATCAAACTCCGGGGCGGCTGCGGGACATTCTCGGCGGTGGCGGGAGTGAAGTCCCTTCGACCCAGGCGGCTGGGCCGAGCGCACTCACCGGCTTGCTGGCATCTCCGCTGGCCAGGGCCGCGCTCGCTGGGATTACCGCGATGGTCGTGAAGAAGGTCGTGCGCGGGACGTAGCCCGTCGGCGGCTGGCGCGAGGACGAGCCTCGGCGATAGAACCAGCGCGTGCAAATCGAGCCTTTTCGCATCGCCGTTCCCGACGCGGCACTCGCCGACCTGCGCGAGCGCCTCGCGCGCACCCGTTTCCCGGATGAGATTCCCGAGTCGGGGTGGGCGTACGGGACCAATCTCGCGTACATGCGCGAGCTCGTCGCCTACTGGCGCGATCGCTACGACTGGCGCGCCGCCGAGCGTTCCCTGAATGCCTTCTCGCAGTTCCGCGCCGAGGTCGACGACCTGCGAATCCATTTCATTCATCAGCGCGGGGTCGGGCCGAAGCCGCTCCCCTTGCTGATCACCCACGGCTGGCCGGGGTCGATCGCGGAGTTCGTCGACATCATCGGACCGCTCGCCGATCCCGCGCGGCATGGGGCCGACGCGAACGACGCTTTCGACGTGGTCGCGCCCTCGATGCCCGGGTACGGATTCTCGGATCACCCGCGCAAGCCCGGCATGGATCCCGAGCGCATCGCGGCGCTGTGGGCGGAGCTGATGACGGGCCTCGGCTACGAACGCTTCGGCGCGCAGGGCGGCGATTGGGGCGCGATGGTCACGACCTATCTCGGCGCGCGCTATCCCGACACGGCTGCTCGGCATCCATCTGAACATGGTGATCGCGTTTCGCGACGACACAGAGCCACGGTCCGACGATGATCTCTCGGAGCAGGAGCGGACCGAGCTGGCCGATGCGCGGCGCTTCGTCAAGGACGAGACGGGATATCAGCGGATCCAGGGGACGAAGCCCCAGACCCTCGCCTATGCGCTGAACGATTCGCCGGTCGGCATCGCCGCGTGGATCGTCGAGAAGTTCCGGACCTGGAGCGATTGCGACGGCGACGTCGAGCGCCGCTTCACCAAGGACCAGCTGCTCACCAACGTGATGATCTACTGGCTGACCGAGACCGCGAATTCGTCGTGCCGGCTCTACTACGAAGCGCTGCACGCCGGGAAGTTCGCGCCGCGCGGCCTGCGAGTCGCCGTGCCGACCGGGTGCGCGATCTTTCCGCGCGAGATGGTCAAGCCGCCGCGGCGCTGGGCCGAGCGCGCGTACAACGTGCAGCGCTGGACTCGCATGGCTTCCGGAGGACACTTCGCGGCGATGGAGGAGCCGCGCGCGCTCGTCGAGGACATCCGCGCCTTCTTCCGACCGCTCCGCCAACACTGACGACTTCTTCCGTGAGCCTTCGACCCCGCATCGATTGGCTGCTGGCCTTCCTGCCGGCGGCGGTGGCGATCGAATGGCTGGCGCCCGAGTCGCACGTGGCGATCTTCGTCACCGCCTGCCTGGCGATCGTGCCGCTCGCCGCCTGGCTCGGGCGTACGACCGAGCGGCTCGCGGAGCGCACCGGGGCCGGCGTCGGCGGCTTGTTGAACGCCACGTTCGGCAACGCGGCGGAGATGATCATCGCGCTCACCGCCCTTCGGCGCGGACTGGTCGGCATCGTCAAGGCGTCGATCACGGGCGCGATCATCGGCAATCTGCTGCTGGTGCTCGGCGTCGCGCTGCTCGCCGGCGGTCTTCGCCATCCCACGCAGACGTTCAACGCCGCCGCCGCCCGCAGCCAGGCGACGATGTTGCTGCTCGCGGCCGCCGCGCTCTTGGCGCCTGCGACGTACCATCATCTGGCGGGCGGCGAAGCGCTGGCGCGCGAAGGTAGCCTGAGCATCGAGGTCGCGGTCGTGCTGATGGTTTCCTATGGGCTAGGCCTCGTGTTCTCGCTCCGCACTCACAAGCAGCTCTTCGCGGGGCATCCCGCCGAGGCCGCCGCGCTCGAGGAAGGCGGCGAGACGAGTTGGAGCGTGACGAGGTGCCTCGCCGTGCTCGCCGTCGTCACGGCGCTGATCGCGTGGGTGAGCGAGATCCTGGTTGGCTCGGTCGAGCACGTGGCGCACGTCTTCGGCATGAGCGACGTGTTCGTCGGCGTGATCGTCGTGGCGGTGATCGGCAACTCGGCGGAGCAATCGACGGCGATTCTCATGGCGATGCGAAATCGCATGGACCTCGCGCTGTCGATCGCCGTCGGCTCCAGCATCCAGATCGCCCTCTTCGTCGCGCCTCTTCTGGTGTTGGCAAGCCGGTTCGTCGCGCCGACGTCCGATGGATCTGGTGTTCACGCCCGCCGAGGTGCTGGCGGTCACGTTCGCGGCGATCATCGCCGGACAGATCTGCGGCGACGGCGAATCCAACTGGCTCGAAGGCGTACAGCTTCTGGCCGTGTACGTGATCCTCGGCCTGCTGTTCTACTTCCTCCCGGCGGTCTGAGGTGCGCCTCAATCGCGGTCGAACACGGCTTCGATGACGGCGATCCGATGCTCCTCGAGGTTGCGGGCGACGTTGCGGAGCATCTCGCCCGCGGCGGGGCCGAGCAGCAGGTGAAGTCCGAGCGGCGGGGGCGACGACGGCGTCGCCGCGAGCCGCTCGCGGAGCCAAGCGAGCGCCGCGGCCGAGACGTCTTGCCAGGCTCGCTCGCGAAACCCGCTGGCGCCGATGAGTTTGCGAACGACGTCGGGAGCGCGCAAAAAGCTGATCGTCGGTACGGATGCCCACGGCACCGGGAAGTGCGGCGGGCCTTCCGGTCCGGCCATGATCTCGTGCATGGCGAGCTTCCCGCCGCGCCGCACCACGCGCGCGATCTCGCCATAGAGCCGTTCCTTGTCTTCGATGTTCATCGAGCTGTGCTGCGTCCACGCGGCGTCGAACGCTCCGTCCGCGAACGGCATCTCGAGCGCGCTCGCGTGGCGAAACGTGACGCGGTCGGCGAGGCCGACTCGTTCGGTGAGCGCGGCTCCGGTGCGGCAGAACTCCTCGGTCAAGTCGAGCACGGTCACCGAGCAGCCGGCTTCGGCGAGCGTGCGGGCGGGCCCGCCGATGCCACCGCCTGCGTCGATGACGCGCTCGCCCGCGCGCAGGCCCGCGAGGCGCAGGAGCTCGAGCGTCGCGTCGCGACCGCGAAGGTGAAAGTGATCGAACGTCGCGAGGTCTTCGACGGTGAGCCTTTCGAGATTCTTCCCCGCAGCTCGCAGCGCGTCGAGGATCGATTCGAGGAGCCCCTGCTTCCCATAGTGGCCGGCGACGGCTGCGGTAGTCTCCATTTTCGAGCCTCCTCTCTTACGACTCCCTAAGGCGACTACGCTCCGGCAACTGCTGAGGCAAGGCGCGCGTAGCGACCGGGTCGTGAGACGGCCTCCGTCATGATTGACCGATCCGGAAATGTGTCATAGGCGGGCACGATCGGCGGAACGCGATCCATGCCCGACGATCCCGATTTCGACGCCTTCCCGCTCCGCGCCAAGGGGCATCGCTTCGAGGATTTCGCCGAAGGGCGCGTCTTCGAGCACCACTGGGGGCGCACGTTCGGCGAGGGCGACAACTCGCTGTTCGCCACGCTCGCGCTGCGCTTACACACCGCTCTACTTCAACGCCGAGTACGCGCGTGCGCACGGGCATCCGGGCGTCGTCGTCGATCCGCTGCTGGTGCTGTGCACGGCGGTCGGATTGTCGGTCGAAGACCTCTCGGAGGCGGGCGGACCGTTCCTCGGCGTCGAGCAGGTGGAGTTCGCGAGGCCGGTGTACCCGGGCGATACGCTCACCGCGCAGAGCACCGTGGTCTCGAAGCGTCACTCCGACAGCCGCCCCAACTTCGGGATCGTCACGTGGAAGACCGAGGGGCGAAACCAGCGGGGCGAGGTCGTCGTGAGCTTCCGCCGCACGAACCTCGTCGCCAAGAAGGAGGCGGGATGAGCTGCACTCTCCGGGGTGCTCGAGCGCGTTCCGGCTGCGTACTACACGGACGAGCGCCAGGCGATCCTCGAATCGGCACGCGAGTTCGCGATGAAGGAGGTGCTGCCCGTCGCCAACGAGCTCGATCCGGTGCAGGGCGAGATCCCGATGTCGCTCCGCGACAAGCTCGCCGAGCTCGGCTACTTCGGCATCCTCATTCCGCAGGAGTACGGCGGCCTCGGCCTCGGCATCTTCGAGTACGTGCTGGTCACCGAGGAGCTGGCGCGCGCGTGGATGAGCGTGGCGAGCATCATCGCGCGCGGCAACGGACTCGGCGGCGGGTTCAGCGAAGAGCATCGCCGCGACGATGCTGCCGAAGATGGCGAAGGGCGAGTGCCTCGGCGCCTTCGCGCTGTCCGAGCCGCACGCCGGCTCCGACGTCGCCTCGATCCGCTGCCGCGCCGAGCTCGTCCGGCGATCATTGGGTGGTCAACGGTCAGAAGATGTGGTGCACGTTCGCCGACGGCGCCGACTTTCTCATCCTGGTGGCGCGAGCCAAGCCCTACGATCCCGAGCACCGTCACGCCGGCATCGCCCAGTTCTTGATCCCGAAGGAGCGCGGCAAGCTGCCTCCGGGCGTCGAGGGCACGCCGATGCGCAAGATCGGCTACCACGGCTGGAAGACCTGGGAGCTGTCGTTCAACGACTTTCGCATCCCCAAGGAAAACATCCTGACCGGCCGCGAAGATGATGACGCCTCGGCGGGATTCAAGCGCACCGCGAGCTGGCTGTCGGTGGCGCGCATCCACACCGCCGCGCGCTCGGTCGGTCTGGCGCGCGGCGCGCTCGAGGATTCGATCGCCTATGCCAAGACGCGCGAGCAGTTCGGTCGGCCGATCGGCGATTTCCAGGCCATCCGCTTCAAGATCGCCTGGATGGCGACCGAGATCGAGGCGGCGCGCAACCTGACCCTACGCGGCCGCGAACAACGCCGACCAAGGACAAAGGAACGACGTCGAGGCGTCGATGGCGAAGCTACTTCGCGAGCGAGATGGCCGAGAAGGTCACCAGCGAAGGCATCCAGATCCACGGCGGCGCCGGCTACACGAGCGAGTTCGCGCTCGAGCGCTACTGGCGCGACGCGCGCCTCACCAGGATCTTCGAGGGCACCTCCGAGATCCAGCAGCGCATCATCTCCGACGCCTATCTGCCGCGGCCGAAGAAATGAGCATCGTCTCAGTGACAGGGTTGGAGCGGGAGGGCGCTCGGCGCGAAGTAAAGCGCAGCCGCCGGATCTTTCGGAAATCGGAGCGCCGCGACGAAGACTTCGAGCCGGAGGCGAGCTGAGGAGCAAGCGAGGGTTTCCGCGGCGGCGAGCCATTCGTGCCGAGCGTGCTCCCGCTCCAACCTCTGCGCAGGACGCACTGCGGTGACGAACCTTACCGGGCAGAACGGCTACTTCGAAGACTTCGAAGTCGGCCAGAAGATGCGCCACGCGCGCGGCACGACCATCGGCGAGGTCGAGAACCAGATGGTCACCAAGCTGGTGATGAACACGGCCGACGCGCACTACAACGAGCACCGGGCGCAGGCACGACCGTTCGGCCAGCGCGTCGTGTTCGGCCTCGTCACCGGCTCGATCGTGATCGGTCTCGCCACGCAGGACACCGCGGAGAATGCGCTCGCCGAGCTCCGCCTCGACAAGCTCCGCTTCCGCGCGCCGGTCTTCCACGGCGACTCGCTCACCGCCTACACCGAGGTGCTCTCGAAGCGCGACGCCGATCGCGACGACGCCGGCATCGTGCGCTTCAAGCACTGGGGCGTGAAGCACGACGGCACGGTCGTCTTCGAGGGCGAGCGCGAGGTGCTGCTCAAACGGCGCAGTCACTGGGCCGGACCGATGACGCGAGCGCACCGGGCCCGCTGTCCGACGTCCGCATCCTCGATCTCACGCAGGCGCTCGCCGGACCGTTCGGCACCGCGCTGCTCGCCGACCTCGGCGCCGACGTCATCAAGGTCGAGCCGCCGCGGCGGCGACATGTCGCGGCCGATGGCGCCGCTGCTGAAGGACTTCGCGCCGCCGGGATCGAACCGCACGGCGGGCTGCGACTACGGCGGCTACTTCGCGAGCATCAACCGCAACAAGCGCTCGATCGTGCTCGATCTGCGAAGAGGACGACAGATCGCGACCGCTTCCTCGATCTCGCCGTCACCGCGGACGCCGTGTCGAGAACTCGCGCGTCGGCGTCATGGACCGGCTCGGCGTCGGCTACGAGGTGCTGCAGCGGCGTCAACCCGCGCTTGGTCTACGCGGCGATCCGCGGCTTCGGCGACCCGCGCACCGGCGAGAGCCCGTACGCGGAGTGGCCGGCGTTCGACATCGTCGCCCAGTGCATGGGCGGACTGGTCGGCATCACGGGACCGACGGAGCAGACCGGGGTATCCGAACGGCGCGAGCGTCGGCGACATCTTCCCCGGCGCGCTGATGGCGCTCGGCGTCGTCTCCGCGGTGCACGCCGCGCGGCGCACCGGCAAGGGTCAGTTCCTCGACGTGGCGATGTACGACGCCATCCTCAGCCTCTGCGAGACGATCGTCATCAACTATTCGTGCGCCGACCGCGTGCTCGGTCCACGCGGCTTCGGGTCATCCGGCGCTCTGTCCGTTCGACGTCTACGAGACGAGCGACGGGGCCGTGGCGATCGCCGCGCCGACCGACAATCACTGGGAAGCGCTCTGCGAGCATCATCGGCCGCCCGGACCTCGTCGACGGACGAGCGCACCAGGGACAACCGGCGTCGCTCCGAGAACCGCGCCTTCGTGACCGAGATCATCACCACCTGGACGCGCGCGCGCACCAAGAAGGAGGTCGTTCGGCTGCTCGGCGGCAAGGTGCCGGTCGGGCCGGTCAACACCGCGGCCGACGTCTTCGCCGACCCGCACGTGTGGCTCCGCAGGATGCTCGTCGAGGTCGAGCCGCCGGGCGACAACGGCACGATCACGCTCGCCGGCACGCCGATCAAGCTGACCGGCACGCCGGCGGGCATCTATCGCCGCCCGCCGCGCCTCGGCGAGCACACCGCGGAGATCCTCGCCGAGATCGGCAGGAGCGAAGCCCGGCGCGGCATGCGCCGCGACGGGGCGGGCGGGGACGGAAGCGCGAGACGGCAGCATCGAGAAAGGAGACGACATGAGCATTCGCCTGCGACGCTCCGAGCTGTCCACGCCCGGCTCGAACCCCAAGATGATCGAGAAGGCGGCGCAGAGCGCGGCCGACCTGGTGTTCCTCGACCTCGAGGACGCGGTCGCGCCCGCGCAGAAGGTCGCCGCGCGCGACCACGTCGTGCGCGGCCTGCAGCGAGCTCGACTGGGGCAAGAAGCTCCGCGCGGTGCGCGTCAACGACGCGCACACCGAGTGGGCGTACGGCGACGTCATCACGGTGGTCGAGGGCGCCGGCGAGCACCTCGACCTCTCATCATCCCCAAGGTGAAGGCGCCGCGCGACGTCTGGTTCTTCGAGACGCTGCTCGATCAGCTCGAGAAGAAGCTCCGCCTGAAGAGGCGGATCGGGCTCGAGGCGCTCATCGAGGAGACCGAGGCGCTGTCGCGGGTCGAGGAGATCGCCGCCTGCTCGCCGCGCCTCGAGGCGCTGATTCTCGGCTTCGGCGATCTCTCGGCGAGCCAGGGCATGCGGTTCGGCGATCGGCGCCGACGGCGACCGATCGTTACCCCGGCGACATCTGGCACCACGCGCGCGCGCGAATGATCGTCGCCGCCCGAGCGCACGGGCTCGACGCGATCGACGGCCCGTTCGCGAACTTCAAGGATCCCGACGGCTACCGGCGCGACGCGACGTGGGCGGCGATGCTCGGCGCGGTCGGCAAGTGGGCGATCCATCCGAGTCAGATCGAGATCGCCAACGACGTTTTCGCGCCCAACGACCACGAGATCGACACCGCGCGGCAGATGTACGAGGCGTACCGCGCCGCGGAGCAGGCCGGCGCGGGCGCGGCCGGGGCGGGCGGAGTGCTGGTCGACGCGGCGGCGGCGCGGATCTTCGAAGGCGTGCTCGAGCGAGCGCGAGCTCTCGGGGCGAGCTCGACATGAAGGAGCGCTGGAATCACTTCATCGACGGGGCGCCCCACCCTGCCCCGACGGCGGGCCGCTATCTCGACGATCACGATCCGGTCACCGGGGAAGATCGCCGACGTCGCGCGCGGCGACGCCGCCGACGTCGACGCTCGCCGTGGCCGCCGCCAAGCGAGGCGCTTCCCGCGTGGCGCGATCGCCGGCCGATCGAGCGCGGCCGGATCCTCTCCGAGATCGCGCGCAAGATCCGCGAGCAAGCGCGCGGAGCTCTGCTCGATCGAGCGCGCTCGAGACCGGCAAGCCGGCGTTCCAGGCGCCGATTCGAGATCGAGGTCGCGGCGCAGTACTTCGAGCTCTACGGCGGCCTCGTGAACGCGATCGCACGGGCGAGACGATCGATCTCGGCGCCGGCTATCATTCGTACACGCGCCGCGAGCCGTTCGGCGTCGTCGGCGTGATCCTGCCGTGGAACGCGCCGCTCAATCAGGCGGCACGCGCCATCGCGCCCGCGCTCGCGGCGGGAAACACGGTCGTCGCCAAGCCCTCGGAGTTCACCTCCGCGTCGCTGCTCGAGCTCGCGCGGATCGCCGTCGAGGAGTGCGGCTTACCGCCCGGGCGCTCTCAACGTGGTCACCGGCACGGGCGCGGAGGCCGGCGCGGCGCTGGTGCCGCACCGCGACGTCCGCAAGGTCGCGTTCACCGGCTCGGTGCGCGCCGGGACGCGAGGTCGGCAAGATCGCCGCCGAGCGCATCATCCCGCTCACGCTCGAGCTCGGCGGGAAGTCCCCCGAACATCGTCTTCGCCGACGCCGACCTGAAGCAGGCGGTGCCCGGATCGCTCTGCGCGCCTTCGTCCTCAACGCGGGCCAGGTCTGCTCGCCGGCACGCGCATCCTGGTCGAGCGGTCGATCCACGACGCGTTCGTCGCCGGCATGGTGCAGGCGCTCGAGGCGTGTCGCGTCGGCGCCGACGACAAGGCCATGATCGGCCCGATGACCACCGCGGCGCAGTACGAGAAGGTGCAGCGAGTACTACGAGATCGCGCCGCGAGGAAGGCGCGGTGGCCGCCGCCGGCGGCGCGCTTCCGACAGACCCCGAGCTTCGCGAAGGCTGGTTCGTCTCGCCGACGATCTACACCGGCGTGAAGCAACGACATGCGCATCGCGCGCGAGGAGATTTTCGGGCCGGTCGCCTGCGTGATGCCGTTCGACGACGAGGACGAGGCGATCCGCATCGCCAACGACACCGACTACGGCCTCGCTGCCGGGATCTGGACGCGCGACCTCGTCGCGCGCGCATCGCGTCGCGGCGCGGCTCGAGGCGGGCCAGGTGTTACGTCAACGAGTGGCTGGCGGGCGGGGTCGAGACCCCGCTCGGCGGCTACAAGATGAGCGGCTACGGGCGCGAGAAGGGCATCGAGGCGCTGCACCACTACACGCAGGTGAAGTGCGTGACGATCAAGCTGTGACGAACTCGCGCGGCGAGCGATCCCAGAGATTCGACGGCAAGGTCGGCGATCGTGACCGGCGCGGGCTCCGGCTTCGGCGAAGCGATCGCCACGCGCTTCGCCGCCGAGGGCGCACGCGTGATCGTCGCCGAGATCGACGAGGAGAACGGTCGGCGCGTCGCCGCGCGATCGAGAAGGCGGGCGGCGCGGCGCGCTTCGTGCGCACCGACGTGTCTCGCGTCGACCGAGGTGAAGGCGATGATCGAGCGCCGCGGTCACGGCCTTCGGCGGCCTCGACGTGCTGGTCAACAACGCCGGATTCTCGCACCGCGATCATGGGGCTGTGGGATCTTCCCGAGGAGGAATACGAGCGGTGTTCGCCACCAACGTGAAGGGCGTGTTCCTCGGCTGCAAGTACGCGATTCCGGTGATGCGGAGGCGCGGCGGCGGCGCGATCGTCAACACGGCCTCGATCGGCGCCGTGGCGCCGCGGCCCGGCGTCACGGTCTACAACGCCACCAAGGGCGCGGTCGTCACGCTGACGCGCGGCCTCGCCGGCGAGGTCGCGCCGTTCAAGATCCGCGTCAACGCCGTGAACCCGGTCGCCGCCGACACCGCCTTCGTGAAGACCGCGCTCGGCGTCGACTCGCTGCCCGACGAGGTGCGCGAGCAATTGCTGTCGACGATCCCTCTCGGCAGACTGACCGAGCCGAGCGACGTCGCCACCGCCGTGCTGTTCCTGGCCTCGGACGAGGCCGCTTTCCTGACCGGCGTCTGCCTGGCGGTCGACGGCGGGCGCAGCATCTCCTGACCACTAGAAAATTGTTCAACCGTCCAAAAGGAGGATGCCGATGAAGTACGTGCTCAGCTGGTTCGAACGCCCGCAAGGTTCACCCATGGAGTATGAGAATGCCCAGAAGCGAATCCTCGAGGTATTTACCCAATGGAAGGCGCCAGCCAATTTCAAGATCGAGTTTTTCGTGATCCGTGTGGGTGAGTGGGGCGGGCATATGTTGATGGACTGTGATGATCCGCTGACGATTCACAAGTTCTGCTCGATGCTCCCTTCATTCGTGTTCCAGGTACACCCCGTCGTTCCCGTCGAGGACGCAGTCCGAGGCGAGCTCGAAGTCATCAAGTGGCGCGACGGGTTGAAAGGCAAATGAGCTAGTGCGCGACTTCGGTCCGTCGAAGACTGTGCGACCGTTCTCCTCTGAATCGCGGAAGGCCGCATTCCATACGGGTTTCCGAGTCCAGGCGCCTGGACTTTAGGAAACCGCCGCTTCAGGACGTCGCGAGCGCGGCGTTCTCGCGCTCGGCGACCAGCCGCGCGCGAGAACGCCACCATTCCTGGAGCCGGCGACGGGTACCCGATCTCGATGCCAGTGCGCGATGGATACCGGGTAGCGCAGACGTGGCCTATCCCCGCGTATCGATCGCCTTGCAGCCGACGTCAGGAAACGATGAATCTGGGGGCGTGGGCGAGAAGCCGGGCGCGGCTACGTCGAGCTGGAGCACGAATCCGCCTTGATCCCTGGGAGGTGCGAGATGAACGAGCGTCAAAATGTTGGAAGGAACGTCGCCGCGGCAATCGTCCTCGCGGTCCTCGCATCGTCCGCCTGCTCGGTGCCGTCGGGCGCGGGGCTCGGCGGGGCACAGACGAGCACTTCCGGCGCGGTCACCACCATTCCGCTCAGCAACTACGGTACCGCCGTGGCGGTACGCCCCGACGGCACGCGCGCCTTCGTGCCGCTCCAGACCGGCAGCGTTCTCGCCGTCGACCTGACCAGCAAGCAGATTGCCAACACGATCAACACGGAAGGGCGACCCTACGCGATCGCTCTGACGCGTGACGGCACACGAGGCTACGTGACCGATCTATCCGGTCAGTCGCTATTCGCACTCGATACGGCGAACAGCAGCCTGACCAAGACCATATCCCTCGAGTCGATGGAGCGGCCGACGCGCACGCCGGCGGTCGCGGTCAGCCGCGACGGCTGGTGGGTGTACGTGACCAATGCCGGCGTCATGGACGATCACCTCGCGGTCATCGACACCGGATCCAACAAGATCTCGGGCATCCATGGCCTCGGGGGGGTTCATCCCGTGGGCGTGGCGGTGAGCCCGGACGGGAACCGAGTATTCGTCGCGGGGTGCAAGCTCGCATGCACCGACGGCAACTTGCTTGTTCTCGACGCAGCGAGCGGCAGCGTCGTTTCAAGTATCCATTTGACGGCCGCCCCCGTCGGTCTTGTCGTGAGTCCCGACGGCACTCGCGCCTACACGCCAACCGGGCTTGCGGGAACCGTTCAGGCCGTCGACCTCGCCAGCGGAACCATGACGGCGATCTCGGTCGATGCCGAGCCCCTGGGGATCGACGTGGATCCGCGCGGCCTCTTCGTCTACGTGACCTGCTACGGCGCGAGCTCAGTTTCGGTCATCGACACTCGCACCAGCGCGGTGGTCGCGAGGGTGCCCGTAGCCAATGAGCCGCGGTCGATCGCCGTCAGTCCCGACAGCAAGTTCGTCTACGTGACGCACTCTTCGCCGCTCCTATCGGTGGTCGACCTGCAGCGTGCCGGAGTCCCTGCCAGCTGACGATCGGCGACGGCATCGCAACTCCTTCTCCAAGGAAGCGCATCCGTCGGGATTCGAAACCTGTATCTCCCGAACTTGCGTTCATCCGCCTCTTGGCCGACCGAGGTCGAGGAGTCGGCTCGCCGCCGGCAGCTCGTCGACGTGCAATGCCGCCTCGGCGAGCTCCGTGGCGCGGCTCGCCCCGAGTACGGGCGTCGCGAGCGCATCGAACTTCTCACGCAAACGCGCGCGCTGCACCGACAGATCCGGCGCCGGCGTGCCGGTGTCACCGTCGGCGCTGAAGCGCTCCCCCGAAGCCACCACGCTCACCTTCGCGCGCGTCGTCGCCAGCGCCGGGTCGGTGACGATGCGAATGCGATCGCGCAACCGCACCAGCGCCGGGTCGCGCATCGTCGTGTCACTGTACGTCGCGAGCTCGGCCGTGTCGGTTCCGAGGAGAGCCAGCGCGGTGGTGGCGCGCAGACTGAATTTGCCTTCGAGGCCCGTCGCCGGCTCCTGGATGTTGCAGACGCCGAGCAGCGCCGGAGCGACGGTCACCTCGACCGACTCGACGCGTTCTGCGTTCACGCGATCGCGCGCCCGGATCGTTCGCGCCGCCTCGATCGGCGCGTGCGTCAGATAGCAGGCGGCGTGGTACTTGAAGAGCGTGTCGCGGATCAGGAACCGCCCCGCGACCCGGTCGAGCGCCGCGCCATTGCCTGTCGCGCCTGCATGCGTCGCGGCGAATCCCTGCGCGACTTCGATGACGTTCGGAGCCGCCGTGAAGCCCCGCTCTGCCAGCAGCGCGGAGACGAGCCCGGTCGACGCCGCGCGCCCCGCGTGGAGCGGCTTGCCCATCGAGCCGAACGTCGACTTCAGACCCGCCGCCTGCGTGCCGGCCAGACCCATCGCGTGGAGCCACGCCGGTTCGTCGAGCCCGAGCAGGTGCGCCGCTGCTGCGGCGGCGCCGAAGGTTCCGAGCGTCCCCGTCGAATGGAATCCGATATCGTAGTGACGCGGCCCGAGCAGCAGACCGAGACGGCACTCGAGCTCGACGCCCGCGACGAACGCGGTCAAGAGTGCCTTGCCGTCCGCGCGCGTTTGCTCCGCGAGCGCCAGCACGGCGGGCAAGACGGGCACGGTCGGGTGACCGCTCATTCCCATGTGCGCGTCGTCGAAGTCGAGCGCGTGGCCGGCGGCGCCGTTGACCAGCGCGGCGGTCGCCGCCGTCGCGCGCTCGGAACGTCCGATCAAGCTCACCGCGGAAGAGTTCTCTGGCTCGACCACCACGTCGACGAGGAAATCGACGAGCGGCTCGCGGGCGCCCGCGAGCGCCACGCCGAAGAAATCGAGCACGCAGTGCCGCGCCACCTCGCGGGCATCGTCCGGCAGGTCGTCGTATCGCAGGTTGCGGACAGCTCCGACGAGTGCTCGCGTGATCTCCCGTTCAGACGTTTCGCCCATGACGTGCCCCCGGTTCTCTCGAATTGACCGACCCATAAATCCCTGTTACGCGCCCCGCAAGTGCGACCGAAGCCCCGCTTGATCGGAGGAGGTCCGTCATGAGCCAGCGAATCACCGCCGCCAATCAAGGCGCGCTCCTCGAAGCGGTCAACGCGGATCCGGAGTTCCGGCTCGCGGCACGCTACTGGAACGGATCGTTCCGGCTGAGCATGGGGCCCGACGAGGCGTACCTCTTTCGCGTGCGCGACGGCGAGCTCATGAACGTGAATCTGCAGCCGACGGTCTTCGACGCGTGGGACTTCGAGGTCGCCGGCCCGAAGGACGGGTGGAAGGAAATCTTCGCCGAGACCCCGCGGCCGTTCTACCAGGACGTCGCCTCGGCGCTGTTCCGCCACGGCTTCACGCTCGGCGGCGACGTCGAATCCTTCTTCGCCTATCACGCCGCGCTGCGCCGGGTGATCGCCGTGCTGCGCCGGCCGCTTCGTTAGGAGGGACCCGATGGCTCGCTTCGCCAACGTCACCGGACGCTACGTCTACGTCACGATCGACGGCGTCGAGTACCGTGTGTACTTCGAGGAAGCCGGGCGCGGCATCCCGATCGTCCTGCAGCACACCGCCGGCGCGGACGGCCGGCAGTGGCGGCACGTGCTCGAGGACGAGTGGATCACGTCGCGTTTCCGCGTCATCGCCCACGACCTGCCGTACCACGGCAAGTCGCTGCCGCCGTTCGGCGTCGAGTGGTGGAAGCGCCCCTACGGCCTGAAGCAATCGTTCTTCATGAAGTTCATCGTCACGCTGGCGCGCGATCTCGGCCTCGAGCGACCGGTCTACATGGGCTGCTCGATGGGCGGGCACCTCGCCGGCGACCTTGCGCTCAACTACCCGGAAGAGTTCCGCGCCGTGATCGGCGTCGAGGCCGCGCTGTCCAGCAAGGGCACCGACACGCTGTTGCCGTGGTTCCATCACCCGCGGCTCGGCAACGATTCGAAGCCGAGCCTGATGTACACGTTGATGGCGCCGCAGAGCCCGGAGCCGTCCCGCCAGGAGACCATCTGGATCTACAGCCAGGGCGCGCCGGCGGTCTTCAAGGGCGACCTCGACTACTACTCTCTCGAGCACGACCTGACCGGCAAGGCTCAGGACATCGACACCAAGAAGGTCGCCGTCTATCTGCTCGGCGGGGAATACGACTGGTCCGCAACGCCGGCAGACGTCAAGGCGCTCGCCGATGCAATCCCCGGCGCGAAGTTCGCGGAGATGAAGGGCGTGGGACATTTCCCGATGTGCGAGAACCCGGCGGCGTTCCTGCGCTACTTGCGCCCGGTGCTCGAGGACATCGTTTCAAAGCGGGGCTGAGCGGATGCCGAGCAAGCAGATTTGCGCCACCGCGCTCGAAGCCGTCGCCGACGTCGCCGACGGCGCTTCCGCTCCTGGTCCACAGCTTCGGCCCGCCGCAGGCGTGGCCGACCGATTGTCTGCTGGCGCTCGCCGAGCGCGGCGTCAAGGACCTGACCGTCATCTGCAACACGCCGGCCGGCGGACCGACGTCGCTCAACGTCCTCGCCGACAAGCAGCAGATCCGGAAGCTCGTCTGCAGCTACGTCGACCAACCCGGCGTTCAAGACGCCGATCAGCGAGCAGGTGAAGGCCGGCGAGATCGAGCTCGAGATGGTGCCGCAGGGCACGCTGATCGAGCGCGTGCGCGCCGGCGGCGCCGGGCTGGCCGGCTTCTACACGCCGACCGGCGTCGGCACGGCGGTCGCCGAGGGCAAGGAGGAGCGCGAGTTCGACGGCCAGCCGCTACGTCTTCGAGCGCGCGATCCGCGCGCGACTTCGCGCTGCTGCAGGCGTACCAGGCCGACGCCGCCGGCAACCTCACCTACCGCCGCGGCATGCGCAACTTCGGCCCCGGCATTCGCGATGGCGGCGAAGACGACGATCGCCGAGGTGAAGGAGATCGTCGCCGCTCGGCGCGATCGACCCCGAGGCCGTGGTGACGCCGGGCATCTTCGTCGACCGCGTCGTGAAGACGACGACGCACCTCGACATCGGCGTGCTGCGCCACATCCTGCAAGTCGATCGGCCGCAACGACCGACACGGAGGGGCGCGCCGCTGCGCGACGGCGGGCCGACCGGCCTGCCGGCCGACCTGATGGCGATGAAGGTCGCGCGCTGCTCGCGCGACGGCGAGTACGTCAACCTCGGCATCGGGCTGCCGACGATGGTGTCGAACTTCATCGCCGGCCGCGACGTCACGCTGCACGCCGAGAACGGCATCCTCGGCTACGGCGCGTTTCCGCCCGAAGGCGAGGAGGACATCGACCTCTACAACGCCAGCGGACAGCTCGTGACGCCGCGTGCCGGGGACCGCGTACTTCGACTCGACCGTCTCGTTCGCCATGGCGCGCAGCGGCCGCGTGTCCACCGATCGTGCTCGGGCGCCTTCCAGGTGGCCGCCGAACGGCGACCTGGCCAACTGGAGCATCCCGGGCAAGGCGGCAGCGGCGGCATCGGCGGCGCCATGGATCTCGCCGCCGGCGGCGCGCGCGTCATCGCCGTCTGCTACCACCTCGAGACGCAACGGCCGCTCGAAGCTGGTCGAGCGGCTCGACCTACCCGCGCGACGGCGCTCGGCTGCGTTCGCGTCCGTGGTCACCGACCTCGCCTGGATCGACGTCGACGCCGACGGCTTCCTGCTGCGCGAGCTCGCGCCGGGCGTGACGGTCGACGACGTCAAAGCGGCGACCGCCGCGCCGCTGCGGCCCGCCTCGGACGTTCGCGAGATGCGATTCGAATAGGGTTACTCGGCGCCGACGACGCCGATCGGGCAGCCCACTCCGGTGCCGCCGATACCACAGTATCCCCGCGGATTCTTGGCGAGGTACTGCTGGTGATACTCTTCCGCGTAGTAGAAGTCGGGGGCCTCGCGGATCTCTGTGCTCACGCGCCCATAACCCGCGCTTTCGAGAGCCGACTGGTAGCGGGCTGCCGATGCTTCGGCGAGCGCACGCTGCGCGGCCGTGGCGCAGTAGATCGCCGAGCGGTACTGCGTGCCGACGTCGTTTCCCTGGCGCATGCCCTGGGTCGGATCGTGATTCTCCCAGAAGACCTTCAGCATCGCGGCGTACGAGGTCCGCCTCGGGTCGAACACCACTTGTACGACTTCGGCGTGGCCGGTGAGCCCGCTGCAAACTTCTTCGTAGGTCGGATTGGCGGTGATGCCGCCCGCGTAGCCCACGGCCGTCGAATACACGCCCTCGGCCTCCCAGAATTTCTTCTCGGCGCCCCAGAAGCACCCCATGCCGAATACCGCGGTCTCCATGCCTTCCGGAAACGGAGCGACGATGCGGTTGCCGTTCACGAAGTGGCGCTCGGCTACGCTCATCGGATGAGCGTGACCCGGCAGCGCCTCGTCCGCCGTCGGCAGGTCTAGATACGTTCGCAAGGCTCTCATGTGCACCGACTAGACTAGCGTCGTCAACGGTCGACGCAAGCCCCATGCCTAGTGGACTGTAACAGCCAAAGCGGCGGCGGATCGCGCGGCCCTCGCGGCCGCTGGCTGCGTTGCTCCTCCTCCGAATATTGCGCCATATTCGTCGTCGTCGCGCCTTGCCAACGACCACGATTGCTCGCACGCTCCACCACCGCTTTGGCTGTTACAATCCACTAGGTATCGCGGACCGTGCTCACCGTTCATCGCAGCAACCGCGCGGAGCGCCTGGTCGACGCGCTCGCCGAGCTGGTCTCGGCGCCGCTTCCCGACGTCTTTCTGCGCGAGACCGTCGTCGTCCAGGGCAAAGGCATGGAACGCTGGCTGTCGATGGAGCTCGCCCGCCGCCGCGGGGTCTGGGCGAATCCCGCCTTTCCCTTCCCGCGCACGCTGCTGAACGACGTCAGCCGCCGTCTCCTCGGCGAAGAAGCCGAGGCCGCCGCCGCGGCCTTCGAGCCCGAAGCTCTTCTCTGGACGATCTCTCGGCTGCTCCCTGCGCTGATCGGGCAAGCCGCCTTCGCACCGATCCGCAGCTATCTCGAGGGCGACGAGCACGGCGTGCGCCGCATGCAGCTGGCGTCGCGCATCGCCGGGGTGTTCGACCGCTACGTGCTCTACCGGCCCGATTTGATCCGTTCCTGGGAGCGTGACGGCCGGGACGGCGACGGCGAGTGGCAGCCGATCCTCTGGCGAGAATGCGCCCGCGAGGCGCCGGGGGCGCACTTGGCGGCGCGCGTCGAGGCCTTGATCGACGTGCTTTCTAGACGTGGTGCACGGATTCCGGGGTTTCCGCCCCGGCTGTCCGTCTTCGGTGTCACGACACTCGCGCCTCTCTACCTGAGGGCCTTCGAGGCGCTCGCCGGCAGGCTCGACGTGCATCTCTTCCTGCTCACGCCTTCGCGCGAGTTCATGGGCGGAACCGTCGCACGGAAGCGCATCGGCCGCACACCTCCGGGCGGACAGCTAGAGCTCGACTTCGTTCCCCCCGCACCCGTCGATTGCGGGCATCCGCTGGTCGCTTCTCTCGGCAAGCTCGGGCGCGAGTTCCAGGACCTCCTCGAGGAGGTTCACTACGACGAGCGGGGCGAGCTCTTCGTCGACCCGGCGCCGCCCGGAGAGCCTGCGACCATGCTCGAGTCGCTGCAGTCCGACGTGTTGAACCTGGTCGATCCGCTCGCCGTCGCTCGCGCGGCGCGCCTGCTTCGCACCGAAGGCGCCGGGCTCGCCGATTCGTCGATCCGCATCCACTCCTGCCACTCGCCGATGCGCGAGGTCGAGGTCCTGCACGACCAGCTGCTCGCGCTCTTCGACGCGGACACCACGCTCGAGCCGCGCCACGTCGCCGTTCTCGCCCCTTCGATCGACGAGTACGCGCCGTACGTCGACGCGGTGTTCTCCGCGGATCGCAGCCGCCCCTCGATTCCGTACCACGTCGCCGATCGCGCCTCGCGCGCCTCGGAACGGGTGATCGACGCGTTCTTTCGCGTCCTCGAAGCGCTCCGCGGGCGCCTGTCCGCGCCCGAGGTGTTCGACTTGCTCGCCATGGAACCGGTCCGGGCGCGCTTCGACATTCAAGCCCACGAGCTCGACGAGGTGCGCGACTGGATCGATCGCGCCGGTATCCGCTGGGGCATCGACGAAGCGCATCGCGAGACTGAGGGCCAGCTGGCGATCCGCGAGAATACCTGGCGCTTCGGTCTCGACCGGCTGCTGCTCGGTTTCGCGATGCCGAGCCGAGGCCGCGAGCTGTTCGGCGGCGTGTTGCCGGTCGACGACATCGAAGGCACGCGAGGGGAGCTTCTCGGCAAGCTGGCGGAGTTCTGCGAGACGCTCTTTTCGTTCCGGCCGCTCTACCAGCGCCCTCTCCCCGTCGCCGAGCTCGCCGGTGCACTCGGCGATCTTCTCGACCGGATGATCGCCGCGAGCGGAGACGTGGTCGACCAGCATCGGCGCATCCGCCGCGGTCTGGCCGCGCTCTCGGCGCGGGCGGAGGCCGCCGGCTTCACGGAGCCGATTCACGTCGAAACGCTCGTCCCCGAGATCGCGCGCGAGATCGACGAGGCGGCCGCCTCGTCCGGATTTCTCTCGGCAGGAGTGACGTTCTGCGCGATCGTTCCGATGCGCTCGATCCCCTTTCGCGTCGTGTGCCTGCTCGGCATGAACGACGGAGCGTTTCCGCGCATCGCGCGGCCGCCGGGCTTCGATCTGACGACGAGGGAGCCGCGTCGCGGCGATCGCTCCCGGCGCGACGACGACCGCTACGCATTTCTCGAGACGCTGCTGTCGGCCCGCGAGCGGCTGCTCGTGAGCTACGTCGGGCGCAGCGTCCGCGACAACTCCGTGATCCCGCCGTCGGTGGTGGTGAACGACGTGATCGACGCGCTCGCGCAATCGTTCGTGCTCGACTCGAACCCCGAGGCGGACGCCATCACGCGTCGCGCCGAGCTCGTGCGCCGGCTCGTCGTGCAGCATCCCCTGCAGCCCTTCAGCCCGGCTGCGTTCCGCAAAGATCGGAGAGACCGTCGCTTGTTCAGCTACTCGACGGCCGCCTTCGAAGGGGCGTGTGCGGAACGCCACGGCGCCGCGACGCCTCCGAGCTTCGTCGAAGGCCCGATCTCCGATGACCGCCCGGAGTCCTCCTCGGTATCCCTCGACGAGCTCGAGCGCTTTCTCGTCCATCCCTCGCGCTGGTTCTGCCAGCAGCGACTCGGCCTGTTCCTCGGCCTCGAGGCAGATCTGCTCGCCGACCGGGAGCCGATCGAGATCGAGGCGCTCGAACGCTGGGGTCTCGGAGACCGCCTGCTCTCCGAGCTCGTCGCCGGCGCCGGCCTCGAGGAGGGGCGCGCCGCGCTGCGGGCGGGCGGCTTGTTGCCCCCCGGCGCTCTCGGTTTGGCGGTGTACGCCGGAGTCGCGCCCGCCGCGCGCCGCATCGCCGATCGCGTTCGGCAACTGACGGCCGAAGCGCGGCTCGAGCCGATTTCCGTCGATCTCGAGGTCGGCGGTCTCCGTCTCCACGGCGTGTTGCGCGACGTCTGGGCCTGCGGTCAGGTGAGCTGGCGCTTTTCCCGGCTCGGCCGCAGACACGAGCTGGCGCTCTGGCTTCGCCATCTCGTCCTGCAGTTGGTGGCCCCCGCGGGCGCCGCGCACGGGACGATCCTGCTCGGGCAGCCGGCCAACGAGCACGAGGAGGTCGAAGCTCGCTTCACGCCGGTCGCCTCTGCGGCTCGCGAGCTCGAACGCTTGGTCCTGCTCCACCGCCAAGCCGCGGAGCGGCCTCCGCCCTTCTTTCCGGAGGCCTCGCGCGTTTTCGTGCGCGAGCTCCTCGAGGCGCGGCGGCGGGGCGAGGCCGATGCCGAGCACCGTTCGCTGGAAAGGGCTCGCGCGACGTTTGCCGCCGGCGCGGAGCACGGCGGAGAATCCCGTGATCGGTACGTGAGGAAGCTCTTCGGCGAGCGCTACCGCCCGGATCGGGATCCGAGCTTCCGCCTGCTCGCCGAGGAAGTGCTGTCGGCGCTGCTCGAACACCGGGAACCGAGCGAATGAGCCTGCTCGACGTGGAGCTTCGCGGCACGCATCTCGTCGAAGCGAGCGCGGGCACGGGCAAGACACACGCGATCACCACGCTGTTCTTGCGCCTCCTGCTCGAGCGCGGGCTCGGCGTCGAGCAGATCCTCGTGGTCACCTACACGAACGCCGCCACCGCGGAGCTTCGCGACCGCATCCGGTCGCGCATCGCGCTGGCTCTGCTCGGCTGCGAGGATCCATCGATCGTGGCCGGTGTCGACCGCGATCTCGGCGAGCTGCTCGCTCGCCGGCGAGCGCACGCAGCCGCCGACGGCGCGCGGCTCACTCTGGCGCTGCGGAGCTTCGACGAGGCGGCGATCTCGACGATCCATGGTTTCTGTCAACGGGTGCTTCACGAGCAGGCGTTCGAGAGCTCCGTGCCCTTCGATGCCGAGCTGCTCACCGACGAACGGCCGCTGCGAGAAGAGATCCTGCGCGACTTCTGGGTGCGCACCCTCGCCGACGCCGACGAATGCTTCGTCGAACATCTCGCGGCGATCGGTCTCGCGCCATCGAGCCTCGGCGGTCTCGTACGCAAGGTGCTCGGCGACCCCGGCATGCGGATCGTGCCGGAAGTCGCCGCAGCAACCCCGCTCGTGGATCTCACACCCTGGCAACGAGCGCGCGACGCCGCGCTTCTCGCTTGGGCCGCCGACCGCGGCGCCATCGAGAAGATCCTGCGCGACTCGCCCGGGCTCAAGCGAACGACGTATGGCCCCACGAACGTGGAGAGGTGGACGCGCCGACTCGGCGAAGTGCTCTCGGGTCCCCCGCCCGTCGCCGATCGCGCGTCCTGGCTCGGACACCTCACCAACGGCGGAATCGCCGACGGGACCAAGAAAGGCTTTCGGCAGCCCTCACACCGCTTTTTCGATCTTTGCGAGGAGCTGTGGCGAATCGATCGCGGGATCGTCGCCTCGCTCGCCGCTCGTGAGCTGGCGCTCAAACGTGGGCTCGCACGGGAGGCGCCACGGGAAGCCGCTCGGCGCAAGCAGCGCCGCATGCTGCTTTCCTTCGACGACCTGTTGCAGCGCGTACACGAGGCTCTTTACGGCGAGCGTGGCGGCGACCTCGCCGGACGAATTCGCGCGCGCTACGCGGCGGCGCTGATCGACGAGTTCCAGGACACCGACGCGGTGCAGTACGAGATCTTCAAGCGCGTGTGGCTGGACGCCGGCGAGCCGCTCGTGCTGGTCGGCGACCCCAAGCAAGCCATCTACGCGTTTCGCGGCGCGGACGTGCACACCTACCTGGTCGGCAAGGAGGCTGCGACGGCGCGACACGCGCTGACCATCAACCAGCGCTCCGACCCGGGGCTTTTGCGCGCACTGAATCTCTTTTTCGGGCGCCACCGGGATCCCTTTCTCGTGCCCGGCATCGAGTACGTCGCCGTCGAGGCTCGGCCCGACCGCAGCGACGCGCTCGGGCCGCCGGACGAGATGACCGCGCCGCTGCGTATCCTCTTCTTTGCCGGCGACGACGATCGAGGGCCTCGCGGTCATCTCACGCGGGAGCGCATCGCCGAGCTCCCTCGCGCCGTGGCCACGGACATCGTCCGTCTGCTCGAGCGGCGGCTGGCGATTCCGGAACGTTCGTCGGCTACGCCGCGGCCCGTGCACCCGGGAGACATCGCCGTGCTGTGCCGGACCAACTTTCAAGCGCGCACGATCCAGGAGGCTCTACACGCTCTCGGAGTGCCCGCGGTGCTGAGCGGAGACCGCAGCGTGTTCGAGAGCGACGAAGCGCGCGATCTTCTGACGGTGCTGAGCGCCGCTGCCGATCCCACGGACGCCAAGCGGGTGCGCGCCGCGCTCGCCACGTCGCTGATCGGGCTCGAGCGCCAATCGACTCTGCGAGCTCGGCGGGCGGGACGAAGAATGGGACCGCCAAGCCGCCCGCTTCCTCGAATGGAACGCGGACTGGAGTCGCCACGGCTTCATGCGAATGATGCGCCGGATTCTCGATGACGAGCAGCCTGGCGGTGGAAAGATCGCCGCCGTCGTTCTCGGCCTCCCGCAGGGCGAGCGGCGCCTCACCAACGTGCTCCACCTCGCCGAGCTGCTGCACGAATCGGCGCTCTCGGGCCATCGTGGACCGCACGAGCTCGTCGATTGGCTGCGGCGCGAGATCGACGAGGCCGGCGCGACCGGCGAGCTCGCGCCCGAGAAGGCACAGATCCGACTCGAGAGCGACGCCGAGGCCGTCGTGCTGACGACCATTCACAAGGCGAAGGGGCTCGAGTGGCCGTTCGTCTACTGCCCGTATCTTTGGGAACAGGCGGAGCTCCGCGGCGACGATTTCGATCATCCGCGGTACCACGACGACGCCGGAAGGATCGCGCTCGACCTCGGCTCCGCTGATCTAGCGGCGCATCGGCAGCAGGCATCCGACGAGGTCCGGGCCGAGAACCTGCGGCTGCTCTACGTCGCCCTGACACGGGCGCGGCATCAGTGCTCGGTCGTCTGGGGAGGGTTCAGGGGGGCCAAGGAATCTTCTTTGGGTCACTTTCTGGCTCCACCGCACGTGAACACGCGCAAGGACGCCAGCATGCTCCGCGAGCTCGAGAGCCTGGCGCGCGATTCCGGCGGGACGATCGCGATTCGCGAGCTCTCGCTCGAAGAACCCATCTACCGGGCGCACGCGCGGCTGCCCGGCGATCTCGAGATCGCTCACTTCGAGCGCGGCACGCTCGACAGCTCGTGGCGTACGGCGAGCTTCACGCTGCTCGCCGCCGGAGACCGGCGCGTGAGCACGTCGGCGCGAGAAGGCTTCGACGTGGACGAGGTCGACGTCGGGCCGCCCGTCGTCGACGACGCCGACGAGGGTGGACTCTCGGCGCTTGCGGATTTTCCCACCGGTGCCCGAGCGGGGTCGTTACTTCACGAGATCCTCGAAAGCATCGACTTCGGCCGGCGCGACCGATCGGAGCTCGGCCGAGTGATCGAGGAGCGCCTGGCGGGCTTCGGGTTCGCCCCGGCGTGGCAGAGGCCGCTCGAGGTAGCCATCGAAGGGCTGCTCGACACGTCGCTCCGCGCGGGAGAGCTCCGGCTGCGACTCGCCGACGTGCCGCTCGAGCGCCGCTCGAGCGAGATGGAGTTCACGCTTCCGCTCGGCGGCGAGAGCGCGCGGTCGCGCCTGCGGCCCGAGTCGCTCGCCGGCGTGTTCTCCGCGTTCCCGTCTGCCGCGCTGCCGATCGGCTACGGCGATCGTGTGGCCGCTCTCGGCTTTCGCGACGTCGCCGGCTATCTCCGGGGCTACATCGACCTCGTGGTCGAGCATGCCGGCCGATTCTTCCTCATCGATTGGAAGTCCAACTTCCTCGGGCCCGCGCTGAGCGCGTATCGCCGGGATCGTCTCGCCGTCGCGATGGCGTCGCACCACTACATCCTCCAGTACCATCTCTATGTCGCCATGCTCGATCGCTACCTGCGAGGACGCCGGCCGCAGTACGACTACGATCGCCACTTCGGAGGCGTTCTGTACGTCTTCCTGCGCGGCGTCGTGCCCGGGGGCGACGGCGAGACGGGCGTCTTCTACGATCGCCCGCCGTCTCGGCGCATCGCGGCGCTGTCGCGCCTGATCGACGACCCTGCCGAGGTGGCCCGATGATCCCCACGCTCGATCTGCTGCGCCTCCACGGCGTCATCTCGCCGCTCGACGACCACTTCGCGCGCGCGCTCGGTCGCATCGCCGGGGAAAGCCGTCCGGAAGTGCTGCTCGCCGCAGCGCTCGCGGCGCGTCGGATCCGCGAAGCCCATGTCTGCCTCGATCTCGCCGCGCTCGGCAACACCGCGCCGCGGGTCGAGGACGGCGGTGACGCGCTGACCGGATACGCGTTTCCGGACGCCGGCGCCTGGGCGGCCGCGGTCGCCGCCAGCCCATTGACGCGCCCCGCGTCCGGCGTGGCCCCGCTCGTCGTAGAGGGCACGCGCGTGTACCTACGCCACTACCACCTCCACGAGACCGAGCTCGCGAGGCGGGTGATCGACCGCGCCGGCGCTCCGGTCGATGACGTGAACACGAGCGTCCTGCGCGCCGGTCTCCGCCGGCTGTTCCCCGCTGGGAGCGACACACCGGACTGGCAGCGGATCGGCGCCGCGCTGGCGCTGCTTCGCCGCTTCACGATCATCGCCGGCGGCCCGGGGACCGGAAAGACCTGGACCGTGACGCGCATCCTCGCCTTGCTGGTCGAGCAAGCCTTGAACCGAGGCGCGCGCGTTCCGCGGGTGATGCTGCTGGCGCCGACCGGCAAGGCCGCCGCACGCTTGCGCGAGTCGGTGCGGGAGAACCGCGACGGTCTGGAGGTCAGCGCCGAGACGCGCGCGGCGATCGGCGACGAGAGCGCGACGATCCATCGCGCGCTCGGCGCCGCGCCGGACGGTACGTTTCGTCACGGACTCGAACGGCCGCTCGCTACGGATGCGGTGATCGTCGACGAAGCCTCTATGGTCGACTTGGCGCTGATGAATCGCCTGTTCGCCGCCGTACCCGCCGCGGCGCGCATCGTGCTCCTCGGCGATCGCGACCAGTTGGCCTCCGTCGAGGCCGGCTCGGTGCTCTCCGACATGTGCGGCGGCGCGGGCGCCGAGCGGAGAACTTGCGTGTCGGTCGCCGCCGCGGCCGAGCTCCGAGCCGTCGCCGGCGACGAGGTTCCGGCGCGGGACGGGGCGCCGACGCTCGCCGACTCGATCGTTCATCTGCGCGAGAGCCGCCGCTTTCGCGATCATCCCGGCATCGGCGCGCTGGCGACCGCGATTCAGGAAGCGAGCGCGCAAGCCGCGCTCGCCGCGTTGCGGGCGGCCGACCTCCCCGAGGTGACGCTCGTGGAGCCGGCGGGATCCCTCGGCCGCCAGGTGGGCCTACTCGCGTCGGACCGCTACGCCGCTTGTCTCGAGGCGGAGCGGCGGCTCGAGGCCTTCGGTCGTTTCCGTGTGCTCTGCGCCCACCGGCGCGGGCTCGACGGAGCCGAAGCCATGAACCAAGCCATCGAACGGGCGTTGGCGGCCCGCGAGTTGGTGAGCCTCGACGAGCCCTACTACGTCGGCCGCCCGCTGCTGATCACCGAGAACGATCCGGCGACGCGGCTCTTCAACGGCGACATCGGCCTCGTGGTGCGAGACGCGACGGGCGCGAAGACGGCGTTGTTCGGAGCCGACGACGCCGCGGCCGGCGGCAGTCGCTTGGTTGCGCTGTCGCGACTGCCCAGGGCCGAGACCGCCTTCGCCATGACCGTGCACAAGAGCCAAGGCTCGGAGTTCGACGAGGTCGTCCTCGTGCTGCCGCCGAAGCCTTCCCCCGTCTTGACGCGAGAGCTCCTCTACACGGCGGTCACACGCGCCCGCGAGCGCGTCACGATCGTCGCCTCGCCCGACGTCGTCGCGCAGGCGATCGCCACGCCCACCCGGCGCGATAGCGGGCTCTGTGCTCGGCTTTGGCCGGTTACGGGCTCGAGGCGGTCTGCGACGTCGGAACGCTCTCGGTGACCTTGGCGACTACCTCGCGCAGCGGGTCGGCCTGAGGGTTGGAGACCTTGCGGTCGCGCAAGATCTCCACGGCGCGAATCGGTTGGCCGTAGTACTCCTGGTTCCAGCCCTCGCGCTCGGTTACCCACGCGCCCTCCATGGTCGCGCCACCGAACAAGCCTTTGCTTCGGGAGTAGACGAGAACGTCGGCGGTCGCAGCGTTGGTTCCCGTGCCGACGGGGCCGGCCGCGACTTCGACGGCGGTGCCGAGCTTGAAGGTCGACGCCAACATCGAATCGAGCCCTCGATCGCTCATGACGACGAAAACCGTTTGCGCGACCTCGCCGCCGATCTGCGCGCCGACCGTCACGGAGCTCATCGTGTAGAACGCCGGATAGCTCCATGCTCCGCTCTGCGGATCGCGCGCGAGCAGCACACCGCTACCGCCCGAGCCGCCGAAGATGAGACCGCCCTTTCGCAAGCTGGGGATGACGAGCAACGCCTTGGCCTGCTGCGCGACATCGCGGAACCCGCTCGTGTTGGGGTCGACGGAAAAATCGAGCACCGCCGACCGAGCATCGCTCACCAGATCTTCGAGGTCGCCGCCCCGCGCAGGAATCGCGAGCAGCAGCAATACGATTGAGATCGCCGACCATCGCCCCTTCATTCCATCACCCTCCGTCTTCGGAAGCCCTGCAACCAAAAAGAAGCGCCCGCACGTGCTCGACGTCGTCCGCGTCCGCGGCGGCCTTGTCGGCACGATACCGCTTCACCCTCGCGAAGCGCAGCGCGAGGCCACCGGGATACCGCGAGCTCGCCTGCACGTCGTTGAATGCCACCTCCACCACCAGCTCAGGGCGAACGTACACCGTCCACGCGTCGCGTGACACCTCCAGTGCGAGCAGGCGCTCGGTTTGCCACGCGAGCATCTCGTCGGTCATGCCCTTGAAGGTCTTGCCGAGCATGACCCATTCACCCGAGGCACCGCGCGCCCCGAGATGAAGGTTGCTGAGCCAACCCCGGCGGCGGCCGTGACCCCACTCCGCCGCCAGCACGACGAGATCGAGGGTGTGGGCAGGCTTCACCTTGAGCCACGCGTGGCCGCGCCGGCCTGCGTCGTACGGCAGGTCGAGCGCCTTCGCCATGATGCCTTCGTGCCCCGCCTCGAGAGCAGCGTCGAGAAACCGACCGGCCACCTCGCGGTCCGCCGAGCGCACCCGAGGAACGCGAAGCGAAGCCGGCAACGCGCGACTCAGCGCTTCCCAACGATCCGCGGCCGGCTCGGCGAGCAGACTCGCGCCGTCGATCCACAGCAGATCGAACGCAAAGGTGGCGAGCGGGAGCTCGGCGCGAAGCGCCTCGACCTCGAGGCGGCGTCCGAAACGACGCATCGTCGTCTGAAACGGGTGAGGCCGGCCGTCGGCGCGCAGCGCGATTGCCTCGCCGTCGAGTATCAACTGTCGGGCGGGGAGCGCCCGCACCGCTTCGACGATCTCGGGAACGGCGGAGGTGACCTCGTTGCGCTTGCGCGTGTAGACGGCGACGTCGCCGCCCGACTTGTGGATCTGGACTCGGGCGCCGTCGATCTTCCATTCGAGCGAAGCCTCGCCGAGCGCTTCGAGCGCGGCGTCGAGGTCGGCGGCGGTCTGCGCGAGCATCGGCTGCAGCGGGCGAAAGAGCTCGACCGTGAACGCGGCGAGGCCGGCTGACCCTCGCTCGGCCGCGGACCGCGCGACTTCGCCGAGGTCTCCACACGTCATCGCCGCGCGCCGCACTTCGTCGCCGGACAGCGCGAACGCGGCGGCGACGGCGTCCGCTGACGACTCCCTCGAGCGCCCCTTGGCGGAGCTCGCCGATCGCGACTCGTAGCAGGAATTCCTGCTCTTCACGGGTGGCGCGAGCGAGCAGCGCTTCGAGTCGCTCGCCGCGGCGCGACTCGGCACCCGGGCCGGCGATCGCGGCGATGTCGCCGAAGGCGCGGTCCACCTCGACGAGCTCGAGCCCCCCGTTGCCAACGGGCGCCGAGCTCGCACGGGAGAGAGCCGCCGGGCCGATCCCGACCTTGCCCTGACGCGGCGATCCCGACAGCAGCGCGACCCCGCTCGGGATCTCCTCCGGCGTCATCCGTCGCAGGCAATCCGCCAGACGCGCGATTTTGGAGGATCGCGCCCTCGTCTGCGCTATGCTGCGCGACGTGTCGACCAAGTCGGAAAGTCGCATCCCCGTCCGATGTGCGACCGGACGGCGCGAGACGCAAGACCCGTTCTCCGGGTACACCGCAAGGAGGGCCGCATGAACGCTACGCTCGACTGGCTTGGCTGCGCTACGTTCCGTCTCACGATCGGTGAGCTGGTAGTCTTCCTCGACGCCTATCTCGATCGCGTGCCGAGCGCGAAACCCATCGGCCTCGGCGTCGACGACGTCAGCGAGGCGCAATGGATCGTGATCGGACACTCGCACTTCGACCACCTCTACGGCGCCGAACGCATCGCGCGCCGCACCGGCGCCACGGTGGTGGGCTCCTACGAGACCGTGCGCGTGCTGCAGGCCGTCGGCGTCCCCGACCGCCAGCTGATGGCGGTCGCCGGCGGGGAAACGGTGCGCCTGAGCGGTGCGGTGACGATGAAGGTGTTCCCGAGCCAGCACTCGTGCGTGTGGTCGCACCGCCTGATGGCCGACGCCGACGCGGTCTGCATCGGCGATCTCGACGTCACGCATCAGCAGCGCCAGGCGCGGATGCAGGAGCTCTTCGGCTGGCTGAGCTCGCTCGGCCCCGAAGTCGTCGATCACCTGCGCGCCTCGTCGCAAGGCGCTCTCGGCGACGGCGGGCCCCTGCTCTATTGGTTCCAGACCCCGGAGGGATCGTTGCTCTACCAAGATACCTCCGGCTGCTGGACGAGCCTGCTTCGCGACCTCCGGCCGGACGTGGCGATCTTGGCGGCGGCCGGCCGCGGCAACCTGGACGGCGAGCCGATCCAGGGCTCGCTCGCGCAGTTCGTCGCCCGCGAGGTGGAGCTTTTGCGCCCCCGGCGAATATTCCTCGGCCACCACGACGACTGGCTGCCGGGTTTTTCGAAAGCGATCGACGTGCGGCCGATCCGCGAGGAAATCACGCGGCGCGCGCCGCGCGCCGAGCTCGTCGAGATGGAGTATCTCGCCGCATTCCCGATCTTCGCGAACCTGCCGGCACCGCCCGAATGAACCGCGCCGAGCTCCTCCGCACCTTCGTGCTCGCCAACGAGCTCAAGGAAGGGGATCTGCCGCTCGGCGGTACGCGCGACGACTACGTGCGCGTGGAGGCCCGGCGGGCGCTCGCGTCGCTGCGCGTGGGCGAGATCGCCCCCGCGGCTCTCGTCGACGACGGCGTCAGCGAAGCGCTGGAGCACGCGCTCGACCGAGCGATCTGCGCAGAGCTCGGCCCGCTGACGATCGGCGAGGTGAAGCGCGCGTTGCTCTCCGGGGGCGCGCGATGGGCGGAGCGCTGCCGCGCGGGCCTGTCGAGCGAGGCGATTGCCGCCGTGGTGAAGATCATGACCGACGAAGAGCTTGCCCGCGTGGCGCGCTCGCTCGCCAATCCGCTCCCCGGCGAGGGGACCGCAATCGGCTCGGCCGCGCACTTGGGCTCTCGCATCCAGCCCAACAGTCCGGGCGACGACGAGCAGGAGATCCTCTTTTCGATCCTCGAGGGTCTCGCCTATGGCTGCGGCGACGTCATCATCGGGCTCAACCCAGCGAGCGACGACGTCGATTCGATCGTGCGTCTCGAACGGCTGCTCGGCGATGTGGTCGAGCGCCTGGCGCTGCCGACGCGCTATTGCGTTCTCTCCGACATCGTCAAACAGACGGCGGCGCGCGCCCGGGTTCGGGTCGACGTCGGCTTCCAGAGCCTCGCGGGCACGTCGAAGGCGCTCGGGGGCATGGTCGGGCTCGACGTCGCCGGCATCGCGGAGCTCGCGGCCGGATTCGACGGTCTCTACTTCGAAACGGGCCAGGGGTCCGAGGTGACGAACGGCGCCGCCGAGGCGATCGACATGGTCACGCTCGAGGCGCGGACGTACGGCGTGGCGCGAGCCATCCGCCGGCGCTGTCAGGGGACCTGGACGATCGTCAACGACGTCGCGGGATTCATCGGACCCGAGGTGTTCCGCAGCGCCGCGCAGCTCGAGCGCGCTTGCCTCGAGGACCTCGTCATGGCGAAGCTCCACGGCCTCACCATGGGCCTCGACGTGTGCTCGACGTTTCACATGGGCGTCGAGCCCGCCGAGCTCGCGCGCCGAACCCATTCGATCACCGAGCGAGGCGCTCCGGCATATCTCATGGCGGTCGCCGGCAACGCCGACCCCATGCTGGGGTATCTCACGACGTCCTTTCGAGAACATCCCCGTCTTCGCGGACGGACAGGGCGGCGGATGGCTACCGCGATGGAGAAACGTCTGACGGCGCTCGGGGCGCTCGTCGACGACTCCCCTGCCAGCGATCGAGTCGCCTCACTGTACGGCGCGTACGCCAAGGCCGGTGGCGAGCGACGAGCCGCGAGGCGCTCGCCCTCGAGGCGCGTCGAACGCTCGATCGCCTGCGAGACGATGGCTTCGACCTCGGCCACGTCGGCGGCGCCGACCTCGCCGATCCGCCGGCTTCGCGGGAGCGCCTCGATCGGATCTTTGCGCACGCTCGTCGCGCGCTGTATGCGATGCTCGCCCCTCGCGTGATCACCGACTCCTGTCACCACGCAGCTCGCGTACGCACGGCCGCGCGCGATCGAGACGACTACCTGGCGCATCCGCCGTCGGGAGAACGCATCGCGGACGCGGATGCCGCGCGCATCCGGTCGCTCCATCCGGCACAGCGGCCCCGCTTGCAGATCGTCGTCTCGGACGGGCTCAACGCCGACGGCGTGAACGAGAACTTGCGCGACGTCCTGCCCGCCGTACGCCACGGACTCGGCTCGACCGAGGCGCGTCCGAGCGAAGTGGACGTGGTCATCGACAACGGCCGCGTGCGCGCCGGATATCACGTCGGCGCGTTGCTCGATCCGGAGATCGTCGTCCACTTGATCGGCGAGCGGCCGGGCACGGGCCTCGACACGCTGTCGGCCTATTTGACCTACGGGCGTGATCCACAAGGGCGATCGCGCTGGCGGCCCGACCTCGACCACTCGGCCACGACGGCGATCTGCGGCATCCACCGCCGCGGCAAGCCTCCCGAGTCCGCCGCGGAGGAAATTCTTCGTACGGTCGCGCGCATGCTCGCCGAGCGGCGGTCGGGCGTCGCGCTAGCGGGGTAGCGGACCGGTCAACGACGCGCGCTGCGAGATCTCGATCCAGTTGCCGTCGGGATCGCGCACGAACGAGACGCGCGCCACGTCGCCGAGCGTGACCGGCGGCCGCCCCTCCGTGCCGCCCCGTTCGAGGATGCCGCGATGCTCCGCGTCGACGTCCCACACCTGAATCGTCAGATAGCGAAATCCTTGCCCCGTCCACGCCGCGTCGGCCGGGGCGCGCGCATCGGCCGCGAAGCGCAGCAGCGTATCGCCGCATCGATACGCGTTCTCTCCGGCCCGCTCGAAACCGAGCGCATGTCCGTAGAAGCGATGGAACGCTTCCTCGTCACGCACGCCGAGCAGAACCGCGACGCCCGTAACGCCGTCTGCTCCCCGCGGCACGAGGACGACCGTGTTGCCGTCCGGGTCACGGAGCACGCGGCGACGGCTCTCCGCGTCCCGCGCGATCGAGAGCTCGCGGTAACCGCTCGGCCGGTCGCGGGGTAGCGGATCGCGGGCGTGGTTCAGCTTGAGCACCGAACCGTTCATGTCGTGGCGATATTGGCGGAGCCCCCGGCCGAGCGGCAGCATCTCTGCAAACCGAAGCCCGACGTCCTGCTGCCAAAAGGCGAGCATCGGTTCGAGCGCGTTGGTCATCAGACCGACGTCGAGGTGCGGCTTGGCGAGATTCACAACGACGCCGAAGACTTCTTGAAGCGTCGGTCCGCTTCGGCGCGGGCCGCGAGTCGCTGGCGCAGGCGCTTACATACCTCGGGATTGGCGGCGGCGACGTTCATCTGCTCGTCGTGATCGCTGCGCAGATCGTTGAGCTTTCCATCGTCACGGGACTGTAGCATGCGACGGCGAGGCGTCGTCGACCTTTGCGAACCACCCGGAATCTCAGCGCAAAGAAGCATGTGACCGTCTTGGCAACGGCGGCGCAAACGCCTACGCTCGCCGAACCGCCGCATGACGGATCTCGCCGACATCGTGCGCCCGGAGCACTACGCGACGCACGGCTATCCACACGCCGCCTGGCAAGTAGCTGCGTCGTTCACCCATGCGCCGGCTGGAGATCGAGGGCTACGACCCGTTCTGGGCGGTCACACGCTACGCTGACGTCGCCCGCGTATCTCGCCAGCCGCGGTCGTTCCTCAACGCGCCGCGCCTGGTGTTCTCGTCTCAGCGCTTCCCGCAGCGGCGGGCCGAGGAGATCGTGCGCTCGCTGCTCAACATGGACCCGCCGGAGCACGGCAAATACCGCGGCGTCGTCAATCGCCGGTTCACACCGCACGCACTTTCGTTCCTGCGCTCGCACGTCGAAGCGCTCTCCCGCCAAGATCGTCGCCGACGTCGCGGCGCGCGCGATCGATCGCGGTCGTCGACAGCGGCGAGTGCGATTTCGTCACGGACGTCGCCGCCCGCCTGCCGCTCGCCGTCATCCTCGAGCTGCTCGGCGTGGCGCGCGAGGACTGGGAGATCGTCTTCGAGTGGACGAACCGGGCGATCGCGCCGGGCGAGCCGGAATATCGCCGTGGAGCGACGGCGCTCGAGACCGCGGACCGAGCTCGGCTCTCGCTGTTCGACTATTTCGAGCGGTACGTGGCTCTGCGCCGTCGCCAGCCGCGCGACGATCTGGTGAGCGTGCTCGCGACCAAGGGCGCATCGACGGCGAGCCGCTCGCCGACTTCGACATACTCTCCTATTGCTTCTTGCTTGCCGTCGCCGGCAACGAGACCACCCGCAACGCGACTTCCGGCGGTCTGCTCGCTTTCGTGGAAAATCCGGGAGAACAGCATCGGTTGCGCGCCGATCCAGGGCTTCTCCCGTCTGCCGTCGAAGAGGTGCTGCGCTGGACGTCTCCCGTCGTGCACTTCTGCCGAACCGCCGCGGCGGACGCGGAGGTGGGAGGGCAGACGATCCACCAGGGCGACCTGCTCATCCTCTTCTACCCTTCCGCGAACCGGGACGAGGAGGTGTTTCCCGAGCCCTTCCGCTTCGACGTCGGACGCTCGCCGAACGAGCATTTGGCCTTCGGCATCGGCGAGCACTTCTGCCTCGGCGCCAACCTCGCACGCCTCGAGCTGGCCGCGATCTTCGCCGAGGTGCTCCGGCGGCTCGAGCGAATCGAGCTCGCCGGCCCCGTCGAGCGCGTCCGATCCGCGTTCGTGGGCGGAATCAAGCGCATGCCGATCCGTTTCCGCGCAAGCGCCGCCGTTTGATATTTTTTCGCGTTCCGACTAACAGCTCGTGCTGCCGAGGCGGCGGCAGAGCGGATCCGGCGCGGAACCCATGGCCAACGGTCCCATCCCCCGTAACGCGACCCCGCGATCGCTCGCGTCGCGGCGCGGCAGTGGCGCCCAAGCGGCGGCACGCGACCGGATGGGACGCTACGACGAGCGCTTCTTCAAGGTCTTTCAGGCGAGCCCCGTCGCGATCATCCTGCGTACGCTGTCCGAAGGCAGAGTCGTCGACGTCAATGCGAGCTATACGGAGCTCGTCGGGTTCCGGCGCGAGGAGCTGATCGGTCACACGGTCCACGAACTGGGCTTGTGGGTGGACCCGAGCCAGGGCGAGCGGGTGCTCGATCGTCTGCGACGCAAGGGGGCCGTGCGCAACGTCGAAGGACGCTTCCGGCGCAAATCGGGCGACATTCGCGACGTGCTGATCTGGGGCGAGCTCACGGAGATCCAAGGCGAGACCGTGGTCATCGGCATGATCGTCGACATCACCGAGCGCAAGCGCATGGAGACGGAGCTACGGCGGTCGCGCGAGCAGCTGCGCTCGCTCTCGGCTCACCTCCAGCAGATCCGAGAGGAAGAGCGCATGCGCATCGCCCGCGAGCTCCACGACGAGCTCGGCGGCTTCCTCACGGTGCTGAAGCTCGATCTCGCCGCGCTCGGCAAGGAGGCGACGACCGGCTCGAGCTCGTTTCGCCAAAAGATCGATTCGATGTCCAAGGCGATCGTCCGCGCGATCGGCTCGGTGCGCCGCATCTGCAGCGATCTGCGCCCGAGCGTGCTCGACCACATCGGCCTCACCGCGGGGATCGGGTGGCAGGTCGAGGAGTGGCAGGCAGAAGACCGGCATCCGCTGCACGATGCGCTCGGCGGTCGACGACGAAGCGATCGATTCCGGCAGGGCGACGGCCGCGTTCCGCGTGCTCCAAGAGGCCCTGACGAACGTCGCGCGTCACGCGCATGCCGCCAACGTTCACGTCCAGCTGTGGATCGCCGATGGCCAGTTGCGACTCGAGATCCACGACGACGGCTGCGGCATCGCCGACCGCACCGTCGCCGACTCCACGTCGCTCGGCCTACTCGGCATGAAGGAGCGAGTGCACTCCTACGGGGGCAACGTGGAGATCCGTAGCGCGCCGTCGTGCGGAACGACTGTCGACGTTTCGATCCCCCTCGAGGAGCTGCCGGCCTCGTGAGCGAGGGGGCGGAGTCGCCTCGCGACCTCTACAGCCTCTTTCGCTCGGGCTTCGTGCGCCATCCCGAGCGAGTCGCGATCGAGTGCGAGGATGGTCGCCGCTACACATACGCGGACCTCGACGCCGCCTCGGCGCGGTACGCTCGACTGCTCCGCGACATGGGAGTGGCGCACGGCGATCGCGTCGCCGTGCAGGTCGAGAAATCTCCCGAGGCGGTGTTCCTCTACTTGGGCGCGTTGCGGCTCGGCGCGGTGTACGTGCCGTTGAACCCCGCCTATACGCCCGCGGAGCTCGGTTACTTCGTCGCAGACGCCGAGCCTCGCGTCGTCGTCTGTCGCCCCGAGGACGAGACGCTTCTTCAGCAGCTCGGCGGCTCCCATGCTAGGATCCTGACCCTCGGCGCCGCTGCCGACGGCTCCTTGGCCGAGCGCAGCGCTTCGCTGCCGAACGAATTTCCGCCGGCGGTCATCACGGCCGACGATCTCGCCGCGATCCTCTACACTTCGGGAACGACCGGGCGCTCCAAGGGAGCGATGCTGACGCACGGCAACTTGGCGGCCAACGGTCGCACGCTCCGGGAGTTCTGGGCATTCGCGGCCGACGACGTGCTGCTCCACGCGCTGCCGCTCTTTCACGCGCACGGCCTGTTCGTGGCCCTCCATTGCACGCTGCTCGCAGGCGCCCGCATGCTCTTCCTGCCGCGATTCGACGCCGACGCGGTGGTGCGCCTGCTGCCCCGAGCGACCGTGATGATGGGCGTGCCGACGTTCTACACACGGCTGCTCGCGAATCCGGGCCTCACCCGAGAGGCGTGCGCGCCCATCCGCCTGTTCATCTCCGGCTCCGCGCCATTGCTCGCCGAGACCCACCACCGTTTCCACGAGCGCACCGGACACGCGATCCTCGAGCGCTACGGAATGACCGAGACGGGAATGAACTGCTCGAATCCGCTGGTTGGCGAGCGAGTGCCGGGCGCGGTCGGGCCGCCACTCCCCGGAGTTGAGGTGCGCATCAGCGATGCCGAAGGGCGCGAGCTCGGGGCCGGTGAGACCGGGGTTCTCGAAGTGCGGGGAGCGAACGTCTTCCGCGGATACTGGCGCATGCCGGAGAAGACGCGCGCCGAGTTTCGCGCCGACGGTTTCTTCGTCACCGGCGACGTCGCACGGATCGACGAGCGCGGCTACGTACACCTCGTCGGTCGCGCCAAGGACCTCATCATCTCGGGCGGTCTCAACGTCTATCCCAAGGAAGTCGAGGAAGTCCTAGACCGCGTCGAGGGCGTGGCGGAATCCGCCGTGTTCGGCGTGCCCCACCCGGACTTCGGAGAAGTGGCGGTCGCCGTGGTGCGCCGCGGCGCCGATCTCCCAGATCTCGCCGAAGACGCCGTCATCGCCGCGGCACGCAGCCGTCTCGCCGCATACAAGACGCCGAAGCGCGTGTTCTTCATCGACGAGCTACCGCGCAACGCCATGGGCAAGGTGCAGAAGAACGTGCTCCAGGAACGCTACCGAGCGCTCTTCGACTGACGATCTCAGTGCGCGGGGGCTCCGCCCCAGACTTCGGCGCGGCGGCCGTCGCGGCCGCACCCCTTGCTATACATACGGTAGCGGATCGGATTCTTGCGGTAGTAAGTCCTGGTGATACTCCTCGGCGCGGTAGAAAGCCGAGGCGGGCACGATCTCCGTGACGATGGGGTCGGGCACCTGCAGTTCCTTGGCGACCTCGGCCTTGGATTTCTCGGCAAGCCGCTTCTGCTCGTCGTCGTGATAGAAGATCGCCGACCGGTACTGCGTGCCACGATCGCAGAACTGCCCCGCGGAATCGGTCGGGTCGACGTTGTGCCAGAACACGTCGAGTAGCGCCTCGTAGCGCACCTTGTCCGGATCGTATTCGACTTGAATCGCCTCCACGTGGCCCGTGTCTCCGGATCCGACCTCCTGATAGGTCGGGTCCTTGGTCGTCCCACCGGTGTAGCCGACCGTGGTGGAGACGACGCCCGACAGCCCTTCGAAGGCGGCTTGCATGCACCAGAAGCAGCCACCGGCAAAGGTCGCCTTGGCGGTCTTCGGCGGCGGCGAGGGCGCGTCCGCGCCGCGCGCCGCTCCCGCCGATACGACCATGAGAACCAGCAACGTGCCGACGAGATCTCGCCGGCTCACGAGACCTTCCCCGGCACGAACTTCAGCGCCACGCCGTTGTTGCACCAGCGCTGGCCCGTCGGCGGCGGGCCGTCGTCGAACACGTGGCCCTGATGGCCGCCGCAGCGGACGCAGTGGTACTCCGTGCGCGGCACGATGAGGGCGAAGTCGCGCTTGGTGCCGACGTGGCCCTCGATCGTCGTGAAGAAGCTCGGCCAGCCGGTGCCGCTGTCGAACTTCATCTTCGACGTGAACAGCGCGAGCTCGCACCCGGCGCAGACGAACGTCCCTTCGCGCTTCTCGTGATCGAGCGGGCTCGAGCCCGGCGGCTCGGTCGCTTCCTCGCGCAGCACCGCGAACTGCTCGGGCGTGAGGATCTTTCGCCACTCCTCTTCGGAGTGTGTGACCGGCTGGATGCCGGCCGGCAGCTTATCCTCGGCGCGGCCGCGGCGCGCGCCGAACAGCAACGTAGCCAGCGCGCCCACGATGAAGCTCCTCCGTTTCATATCCATGGTCGAACTCCTATGACCCTCCGAACAAAACCGCGTGGAACGCAAGTTCCCCCTTCAAACTGCCGCGATTCTCGCCGAAAATGAATGGGTGCCGCCCCCGCAAAGGAGAAGCCGATGCCCGTGACGATCCCGTTGCCGACCGATGCCGAGCTCACGCCCGAGGTCCGCGAGGTCCTCGACTCGATGCCGGCGCTGAACATCCTCCGCATGTTGGCCAACGCGCCGGCCAATCTGAAACCCTTCCTCGACTACGGCATGTCGCTGCTCTTCGCGACCGAGCTCGCCCCGCGCAAGCGCGAGATCGCGATCCTGCGCGTGGCGCACGTGACGCGGTCGAAATACGAATGGACGCAGCACGCTACGCTCGCCCGGCGGGTCGGCGTCACGGACGCGGAGATCGCGGCGATCGCCGTCGACGGCCCGGTCCGCGGACTCGACGACGAAGGCCGGCTTCTGTGCCGCGTGGCCGAGGAGATCAGTCGGGACGTGAGGCTCAGCGACGAGGCTCTTCAGGCGATCCTCGACCGCTACGGCCGCCGCCAGGCGGTCGAGCTCATCCTCTGCTGCAGCCACTTCAACATGGTGAGCCGCATCCTCGAGTCGACCCGCGTCGAGCTCGAGCCGGAGAACCTGCTCGAGAAGTGGAAGATGCCCTAGGGCGCCCCTCCCGGCCGCCCGCCTGCTCACATGTACTTGCGGAACTCCATCCGCGCGATCAACTCGGCGATGCACTTCGTCCGGGCCGTCCGCGAGACGCAGCGTGCGCATGTGCGCCCACATCCGCGCCAGGCCGAAGTCCTCGGTCACGCCGCCGCCGCCGTGCGCCTGAATGGCGTCGTCGATGATCTTGAGCGCCATGATCGGAGCCTTCACCTTGATCGCGGCGATCTCGGTGCGCGCCTCCTTGTTGCCGACCGTGTCCATCATCCAGGCCGCTTTCAGGGTCAGCAATCGCGAGCACTCGATCTCGATGCGCGCGTCGGCGACGCGCTCCTCCCAGACCGAATGCTCGGCGATACGCTTGCCGAACGCCGTGCGGCTGAGCAGTCGCTTGCACATGATGGAGAGCGCACGCTCCGCCACGCCGATCGTACGCATGCAGTGATGGATGCGACCGGGACCGAGCCGGCCCTGAGCGATCTCGAATCCCCGACCCTCGCCGAGGAGGAGGTTTTTCGCCGGGACCCTCACGTTGTCGAAGGTCACGTCGCCATGGCCGTGGGGCGCGTCGTCGTAGCCGAACACGGGCAGCCAGCGGTTCAGCTTGATGCCGGGCGTGTCACGCGGCACGAGGATCATGCTCTGCTGCCGGTGCCTCTCGGCCTTCGAGTCCGTCTTGCCCATGAGGATCAAGATCTTGCAGCGCGGATCGTGTATGCCCGAGGTGAACCATTTGCGGCCGTTGATGACGTACTGATCGCCATCGCGGCGGACGTCCGTCTCGATGTTGGTGGCGTCGGAAGAAGCCACGGCAGGCTCCGTCATCGCGTACGCCGAGCGGATCTCGCCGGCGAGCAACGGCTCGAGCCACTGCTTCTTGTGTTCCTCGTTGCCGTAGCGCTCGATGACCTCCATGTTGCCGGTGTCGGGTGCCGAGCAGTTGAACACCTCCGCGGCGAAGCCCACCTTGCCCATCTCCTCGCACAGGAAGGCGTACTGCAGGTTCGTGAGCCCGCCGCCGCGCTTGCTCTCGGGAAGAAACAGGTTCCACAGCCCCGCGGCGCGCGCCTTCTTCTTGAGCTCATCGAGAAGCGGCGGCACCACCCAGCGATCCGGCAGTGAATCGTGCTGGCGATGCATCTCCTCCTCGTTGGGGTAGATGTGCTCGCTCATGAAGGCGTTGAGCTTCTTCAGGACCTGTTGCGTCTTCTCGTCGGGCTGCAAGTTCATGCGCGTTCTCCTTCTGCCGTGGTGGTTGGGGAAGACTCCTACGACAAACTCGGCGATTCGGGTAGACTCCCCCAATGGCCCGTTACGACTTCGATCTGATCACGCTGGGCGCCGGGTCCGGCGGGGTGCGGGCGAGCCGCCTCGCGGCTTCGCTCGGCGCGAGGGTCGCGGTGTTCGAGGAGCGGTACCTCGGCGGCACCTGCGTGAACGTCGGCTGCATCCCGAAGAAGCTCCTCGTCTATGCGGCTGAGTTCGCCGAGGATTTCGAAGACGCCGCCGGCTTCGGCTGGGCAGTCGGCGAGCGACGGGTCGACTGGCGAACGCTGATCCGGCGAAAGGACGCGGAGATCGCTCGCCTGAACGGCGTCTATCGCCGGCTTCTGGAGGGCTCCGGCGCGCGCATCATCGAGAGTCACGTCTCGCTCGTCGATGCGCACACGGTCGAAGCCGACGGCCGCCGTTACACGGCCGAGACGATCCTCATCGCGACCGGCGGCTGGCCATGGAAGCCGCCGATCCCCGGCGGGGAGCATCTCATCACCTCGAACGAAGCGTTCCACCTGGAAGAGCTGCCGAGCCGTGTGGTGATCGGCGGCGGCGGCTACATCGCCGTCGAATTCGCCGGCATCTTTCACGGGCTCGGCGCGCGAGTCACGCTGGTGCATCGCGGCGAGCTGTTCTTGCGGGGTTTCGACGACGACCTGCGCGCCGGGCTCGCCGCCGAGATGCGCAAGCGCGGCATCGACCTCCGTTTCGAGACGACCATCGAGCGCATCGAGCGCACATCTTCAGGCCTCGGTGCCAGGCTCAGCGGCGGCGACTCGGTCGAAGCGGACGTGGTGATGTCGGCGATGGGCAGGAAGCCACACACGGCTGGGATCGGTCTCGAACAGGCGGGTGTCGAGCTCGACGGCGAGGGCGCCGTGCGCGTGGACCCCCTCTCCCGGTCCTCGGTGCCGAACATCTATGCGATCGGCGACTGCACGAACCGCCTCAGCTTGACGCCGGTGGCGATCGCCGAGGCACGCGCCTTCGTCGAGACCGTGTTTCGCGGCAATCCGACGCCGATGGACTACCGCGACGTACCGACCGCGGTGTTCAGCCAGCCGAACATCGGCACGGTGGGGCTGACCGAAGCCGAGGCGCGCGCGCAGCTCGCGGGCGTCGACGTCTATCGCTCGATGTTTCGGCCGCTGAAGCACACGCTTTCCGGACGGGAAGAGCAAGCGCTCCTGAAACTCGTCGTCGACCGCGCAACGGACCGTGTGGTCGGCTGCCACATGATGGGCGCGGACGCCGGGGAGATCATCCAGGGGCTCGCCGTGGCGCTGCGCGGCAACGCGACCAAGGCGCAGTTCGACGCCACGATCGGCATTCACCCGACCAGCGCGGAGGAGTTCGTCACGATGCGGGAGAAGGCGGCCGACCCCGCATAACCGCCGCCCACCTGCTTCTACCGGCGCTCGATCCGCGATAAGACTTCGCTCCTTGGGAGGTGCGCATGACCAATCCCGCAGCCAATGAAGTCGTGCTCTACGACCTTCGAGACGGCGTCGCGAAGCTGACGCTCAATCGGCCGGATCGTCTCAACGCCTGGACGGCGGAGCTCGAAGACCGCTACTTCGGGCTGCTCGAAAGCTGCGACGGCGACCCCGAGGTGCGGGTGATCGTCGTCACGGGAGCCGGCAAGGGATTCTGCGCCGGCGCGGACATGGACATGCTGCGCGGCATCGGATCGGGCACGGCGCCGGCACGCTCCCGCAAACCACAGACGTACCCGCTGACCATCCGTAAGCCGATCCTGGCGGCCATCAACGGCGCCTGCGCGGGGCTCGGGCTCGTCCACGCGCTCATGTGCGACCTGCGGTTCGCGGCGGCCGGCGCCAAACTCACGACCGCCTTCGTCCGTCGCGGCCTCATCGCCGAGCATGGAATCTCGTGGGTGTTGCCCCGAGTCGTCGGACCGTCGCGTGCGCTGGACCTGCTGCTCTCCGGGCGCGTCGTACTCGCCGAAGAGGCGCTCGCCATGGGTCTGGTGGATCGCGTGGTTGCGCCGCAAGAGCTACTGGACACCGTCTCCGCGTATGCCCGCGACCTCGCGATGAAATGCTCGCCCACGTCGATGGCGGCGATCAAGCACCAGGTCTACCGGCACTACGAGACCGACCTCGCCACGGCGCTCTCCGAATCGAACGAGCTGATGGTGGCCTCCCTCAAGCGGCCCGATTTCAAGGAGGGAGTCGCGAGCTTCGTCGAGCGGCGCGAACCGCGGTTCGCGCCGCTGGCGAAGAGCTAGGACGCGCGACCCCTCCTCTCGTTTCCGCTCGGGATCGGAGCGTATATAATCCAAGCGGACCGTGTGTGGTGGTGTTCGCTGCGCTCTGATCGCGCTGCTCTCCGTTGCCTTGGCAGCTTCTGCGGGCTGGGCGGCGTCGCGTTGGGATGATCTCCCACCGCTCGCCTCGGGGGAGGTCTGGGTGCTCGGTCCGGACGGCCCTCGGCGCGACACGCTCGAAGCGGCGAAACACCAACGGCTGTTGATCGTCGATCTTTCCGACGGTTGGGCGCCGTTCCTCTTCAGCGACAGCGACGGGCCGGAGAAGCCGTCGAAGCCAAATCCTTACCGAGCGACGTTCGTCGCTCTCGCCAACGATTCCGTCACCGAGGACGAGCTCTTTCTCCAGAGCCCCGCCGGCCGCGCGGCCGTGCTGTCGAGCGTTCCCTCGGCGTTGCGCTCCGCGGACCCGACCCAGCCTTCGCCCGACGAGCAGCGCGCGCTCGACCGGGCGTGGGCGGGAGTTCGGCGCGAGCGCGCGCCGGGCTTCCTCGAGGTCTACGGCATCCCGCCGACGCTGTCGGTCCTCGCGCGTCGCGTCGCACAGGACTCCGGCAAGACCTGTTACGATGCGGTCGACGTCGGCGCCTTGCGCGCCGCGGGGTTCGAGATCAGCTTCCAGAGCCAAGAGCAGTCGCGCAGCGAATACGCTCAAGCGGTGGACGATGCCACCCGGGTCGCCGCGCAGCTCGGTTCGTTCGGCGAAGATGCCGCGCATCTCACCGCCGAAGAGGCTGCCGCGAAGCTCGCGGCCACCGATCCGACGGCCGACCCGACGTTTCTCGAGCGCTATCGTCGAGGTCAGCAGCGCCGCCTCGCGGTGCGCGCGGTTCAGGATCGATTGCAGTGCGAGGGGCTGCTCGCGCCCGAGCGATTCACCCCGGAAGCTTTCGACCTCGCGACCCACCAGGCGCTGGCGCGGTTCGAACGCAAGAACGACATCTTCGGTTGGGGCTTCCTCAGCGGGGAAACCAAGGAGGCGCTGCAGCGGCCGGCAAGCGAGCTCCATTTCGAAACGTTCAAGCGCATACTCGCCGAGCGCGTCGCCGACGCCGCGGGAATCCTGGAGGACGGTTCGGTCGCCAGGGGCGGCGACCCTCCGACCTACGTGGACGAGGCGGGCGTTCGCCATCCGGTCCCGAACCTGATCGGGGATTTCGTGGCCGGTCTGCTCGGCGGCCTGGGTGTCGCTTCGCCGCAGGACATGGAGGCGTTCTTGCGCGCGCAAAGCGCACAGGCGTTGGCGACGCTGCAGGTCGCGTACGAGCCCCCGCCGCTGCCGACCTACTATGCGGCGCTCATGGACCTCTCCGCGGAAATCGATCGCGGCGACGTATGGTACGACGTCCCCTTCGGCGCCGGCGGCAAGCCACTCGCGCAGCGGCGCCTGCGCTATCCGACCTTCACGCTCTACACGACCTGGCGCGAGCAGAAGATCCCGCTGGTACGCTGGCGAACGACCATCGGCTCGTGGCGCAGCGAGCTCGGCGCCGACGGCCACCTCTACCTCAAGTACAAGAATTCCGACGTCGGGCCTCGCGTCTGGAAGAACATCGTCGCGGCGCCGGCGTGGCTGCCTCCGGACAAGACGCCTGGAAAGGATCTGGTGACCAAGAAGGTCTTCGACCGCAGGCAAGGACCGATCACCGTGGTCAATACCGAGGTGATGGGACCGGGGTTCGCCTCGGCGTATGGCCTGGCGATGGCGATCCACCTGAAACAACTCCCCGACGGCGGCCTGTTCGACAACCAGATTCGCACGCACGGCTCCGTCGACTACACGTCGATCGCACGGCGGTTCTCACACGGCTGCCATCGGCTGGTGAACAACCGCGCGGTGCGGCTTTTCGATTTCGTGCTTCACCATCGCAAGTACGCGCGCCTAGGCGATCATCGTCTGGGCGGTCACAAGCGAAAGTTCTGGTACGGGGGGCGGCGCTACGAGTATTCGCTGGCGTCGCGCGGCTACTACTACGATCTTCGGCCGCCGGTGCCGATCACGGTGCTCGAAGGGCGCGTGCTCGGCGCGGCCAGGGAGCCGATCCGGCAGTTCGTGCGCAAGCCCGGCGTCGACTATGGGCCGCCTCCCCTGGACAGTCCGGTCGAGGCGCAGCCAGTCGTCGGACCATGAGACGGAAGCTGGCTGCGCTGGCGGTGCTGGTGCCGCTGGTGGCGGCTGCGGCAGATCGCGGTTGGAACGGCTCGGCGCGCTGGAGCCAGCAACGCACGCCGAAGAGTGGGCCGGCGCTTTCTATCGGGGCCTACAACGCTGGCTGCCTGCAGGGCGCGGTCGCATTGCCGCCCGAGGGCCTCGGGTTCGAGGTCCTGCACCTCCACCGCCATCGCTATTTCGGTCATCCCGTGCTCGTCGACTTCGTACGCAGGCTCGCGGAGCGCGCCCAGGCGGAGCAGCTGCCCGTGCTGCTGGTCGGCGACCTCGCGCAGGCGCGCGGCGGCCCGACGCCGAGCGATCACGGTAGTCACCAGTCCGGGCTCGACGTCGACGTCGCGTACACGCGGCCTGCGCAGGCGCTGTCGAACCCGATCGCGCCCGCGGAGCGAGAGGAGCTACGATTCCCGGCGGTGGTGGACCTCGCCACGCATCGCCTGACCGCGGCGTGGTCGCCACGGATCGCCGATCTCATCGCTCTTGCCGCCGAAGATCCTGCGGTCGAGCGCATCTTCGTCAACGCCTCGGTCAAACGAGAGCTGTGCTCGCTCGAGCCCCGTGGCGCACCCTGGATCGCCAAGATCCGCCCGTGGTGGGGGCATCACGATCATTTTCATGTGCGCCTGGGTTGCCCCGGCGGCAGTTCGGAATGCCGCGCGCAGCCGCCGGTCCCCGACGGCGATGGCTGCGGTGCGTCGCTCGCCTGGTGGTTCGGCCACGAAGCGCGTGAGTTCCCGCCTGCGCACCGCCCCCCTCCGGTCCTGCCCGCGAGCTGCCACGACCTGTTGCGATAGCTAGCGGGCGGGGATACGCACCCCGCTGGGAGGCCGCCGCCATGGCCGAGAAAAATCGAAAATGGGTTCTCAAGTCACGACCGCGAGGGCTCGTCGAGCGTGCGAACTTCGAATGGCGGGAAGAGGCGCCGCCGCCCGTCCACGACGGCGAGTTCTTGGTGCGCAACCTGTGGCTCTCTTGCGATCCCACCCAGCGAGGCTGGATGGAGCGCGACACCTACGTTCCAGCGGTCGCCATCGGTGAGGTGATGCGCTCGGTGTCGGCGGGCCAGATCGTCGAATCGAAGCATCCCGGCTTCCGTGCCGGCGACCTCGTTTCGGGAGCGTTCGGCTGGCAGGACTACGCGGTCAGCGACGGCGGCGGTCTCATGCCGCCGATGAAAATCCCGGCCGGTGTGGCTCTCGCGACCGCCCTCTCGCTGCTCGGCATCACGGGGCTCACCGCCTACTTCGGCCTTCTCGACATCGGTGCGCCGAAGTCCGGAGACACGATCGTCGTCTCGGGCGCCGCGGGCTCGACGGGCTCGTTCGCCGCACAGATCGGTAAGATCAAGGGCGCGCGCGTCATCGGCATCGCCGGCGGCGCGAAGAAGTGCGCCTGGCTGACGCGCGAGCTCGGCCTCGACGCGGCGATCGACTATCGCAGCGAGAAGGTGTCGGAGCGAATTCGTGAGCTCTGCCCCAAGGGCGTCGACGTGTATTTCGACAACGTCGGCGGCGAGATCCTCGACGCGGTGCTCGCCAAGCTGGCGCGTGGGGCTCGCATCGTGCTCTGCGGCGCCATCTCCGGGTACAACGACTTCGAGCACATGTCCGGACCCCGGAACTACATCAATCTCATCATCTACAGCGCTTCGATGCGCGGCTTCCTACTCTTCGACTACGTGGCTCGCTTCGGCGAGGCGATGGCGGAGCTCGGGAGTTGGGCGAAGGCCGGCAAGATCAAGGACCAGCTCGACGTCGTGGAGGGGCTCGAGAACGCGCCGGATGCGCTGCGCCGGCTGTTCACCGGTGAAAACCTCGGCAAGCAGTTGGTGAAGATCGGCGATCCCGCGCGCGTCTGAGCGGCGAACCAGCCGCGCTCAGCCCTTGCCGAGAACGTGGTTGGCGCCGTTCTTCAGTCGTTCGAGCATGCGGCGCGCCCAGGCGAATTCGACGGCGAGGATACCGAGGCCGACGGGGATCACCACCGTCGCGGGACCCGGCAGCACGATCATCGCGAGGCCGATCGCCAGAATCGTCGCGCCGATGACGCCGACCGCCAGTCTGCGAAGATGACGCAGAGCCGACAGGGAAACGCTCGCCGGCCGGCTCTGCTCGAACCGTGTCGGCGCGCGCGAATCACTCGAAGGCATTGAGCCCGGTCACGTCGCGACCAATGGTCAGTCGGTGCACGTCTTCCGTGCCTTCGTAGGTGTTGACCGTCTCCAGGTTCAGCATGTGACGGATGACCGGGTATTCGTCCGCGATGCCGTTGGCGCCGAGGATGTCGCGCGCCAACCTGGCGATCGCCAGCGCTTGGGACACGTTGTTCATCTTGGCGAGGCTCACCTGCTCGGGGCGCATCTTGCCCTCGTCCTTCAAGCGTCCGAGGCGGAGGCAGAGGAGTTGCCCCTTGGTGATCTCCGCCACCATCGTCACCAGCTTCTGCTGCACGAGCTGGTAGCCCCCGATCGGCCGCGCGAAGACTTTGCGATTCTTCGCGTAGTCGAGCGCGCACTGGTAGCACGCCATGGCCGCGCCGATCGCGCCCCAACTGATGCCGTAGCGCGCCTGCGTGAGGCACATCAGCGGTGACTTGAGCCCGCCCGAGCCCGGCAGAACGTTCTCCTCGGGAACGACGCAATCCTCGAGGATCAACTCGGAGGTGACCGAGGCGCGCAAGCGAGAACTTGCCGTGCATCTCGGGGGCGCTGAATCCACTGGTGCCGCGCTCGACCAGAAACCCGCGGATCGACCTCGGGTCGTCGCCTTCCGTCTTCGCCCAGACGATCGCCACGTCCGCGATCGAGCCGTTGGTGATCCATCGCTTGGTTCCCGAGATTCGCCAGCCGCCACGCTCGCGCACCGCGCGGGTCTTCATGCCACCCGGATTGGAGCCGTAGTCGGGTTCGGTGAGACCGAAACAGCCGATCGCCTGCGCGCTCGCCAGCGCGGGCAGCCAGCGCGTCTTCTGCGCCTCGGAACCAAAGCTGTAGATCGGGTACATGACCAGTGACGATTGCACGCTGACGAACGAGCGCAGCCCCGAGTCGCCGCGTTCGAGCTCCTGGTTGATCAAGCCGTAGGCGACGTTGTTGAGCCCCGCACAACCGTACTTCTCGGGCAGGTTCGCGCCGAGGAAGCCGAGAGCCGCGACGCGCGGAATCACCGACTTCGGAAAGTAACCCTCGCGAAACGCCTCGCGCACGACGGGAGGTACTCCTCGTCGACGAACCGCCGCGCCGTGTCGCGGACCATCCGCTCGTCCGGTGCGAGGAGCGACTCGATGTCGTAGTAGTCGAGCGAAGCGCTCATGACGCTACGAGGTCTAGCGCGCTGCCGCTGGGTTGAAAAGATGCTCCTCTCATGCGAGCGCTCGTCTCGGAGCCCCGCGCACGTCTTGTAACGCAGGTGGGCTTGCTTTAGCCTTCGCGGTTCGCCTGCAATGAAGACCAGAGGAGGCGCTGGCCGATGGCCGAGGAGAAGAGCTTCGAGCAACGGGTTCGCGAAGTCGCGTTCGACAACGCCCAAGGTCGCAAGCTTTCCGGCGACCAGCTCGCCGCCATGCAGCCCGGTCTTGCGCGCCTCATGCCGGAAATCGGCGAGCGTGTGTGGAAGCTCTACTATGCGGCGCAAGCGAAGAACTGGCCATTGGCCAAGTTTCAGCTGAAGGAAGCCAAGAAGCTCATGGAGCTGGGGGCGCTGACGCGCCCGAAGTACGAGAAGAGCCTCGGCCAGTACGTCGAGAAGCAGGTCGGGCCGATGATGGCCGCGCTCGAGGAGGAAGATCTCGAGAGATTCAACCGCGAGTTCGAGGTCGCGGTCGAAGAGGCCAACGCCTATCACGAGGCGTACGGCAAGCCGTTCTTGCGCTGGAAGGTTCCCTCGCAGCCGCCGCCTGATCTGGACCTCACGCCGCGGCCGAAGCCGAAGTAGCCGATCGCAGCCTGCTTCGATGTCCTGGGCCCAGGAAGAACGCGCGCGAGAAGTCCTCTCCCGGGAGCGGACCCTGTTCCCGCCGGCCCGCGGCGGACGGACGAGCGTCTGCGTCGCCTATCCCAATCGCTATGGGCTCGGCATGGGGAATCTCGGCTTTCAGGCTGTCTACCGGATATTCGCCACCACTCCCGGCTATCGTTGCGAGCGCGCCTTCTTGCCCGACGGTGACGCGGGCAGCGAGCGAGTGGTCTCGCTCGAGAGCCGGCGATCGGCCGGAGAATTCGACGTCTTCGCGCTCTCGATCTCCTTCGAGACCGACTATCTCAACGTGCCGGCGATGCTCGAGGGTGCGGGCTTGCCGCTCCGGAGCCGCGAGCGCGACGAGCGTCATCCGCTGGTGATCGCCGGCGGCTCGGCGATCTTCTTGAATCCCGAGCCGATCGCCGACTTCGTCGACCTGTTCCTGATCGGCGAGGCGGAGGAGATGCTCCCGGAGTTCCTCGCCTTCCTCGAGGACGCTCGCCAGCGCGGGGCGTCGCGCGGCGAGCTTCTCGACGAAGCCCCGAGTGTCGGCGGCGTCTACGTGCCGCGGCTTGGCGCCCCGCGCTACGAGGGGCCGAGGGTCGTCGACGTGGGGGCCCGCACCGTCGAACGTCGACTCGTCGAGGATCTCGACCGCTTCCCGACTACGACCCAGATCCTCGCCGATGACGTCGCCTTCGGCGACATGTTTCTCGTCGAGGCGAGCCGGGGTTGCCAGTGGGGGTGCCGCTTCTGCGCCGCCGGCTTCATGTACCGGCCGCTACGCACCCGCTCTCCCGAGAGCCTCGAGCGCGACGTGCTACGCGGCCTCGAAGTGCGCTCGACGATCGGCCTCGTCGGCGCCGAGATGGCGAGCGTGCCCGGCATCGCGCATCTCTGCGAGACGATCGATGCCCACGGCGGGCGCGCTTCGCCGGCTTCACTGAAGGCGGACTGCATCTCGCCGGCGCTCGCCGCGGCGCTCGGCCGCAATCGCAACCGCAGCGCGACGATCGCTCCGGAGGCCGGCAGCGAGCGCATGCGCCGAGTGATCAACAAGAACTTGAAGGAGCCCGACATCCTGCGCGCGGCCGAAATGCTGGTCGGCGAAGGGGTGCAGGATCTCAAGCTCTACTTCATGGTCGGCTTGCCCACCGAGACGGATGCCGACGTCGACGCCATCGCCGACCTCACGCTCGCCATCCGCGAGCGATTTCTCAGCCGCGGGAAGGAACGCGGGCGCATCGGCAAGATCACGCTGTCGATCAACACGTTCGTGCCGAAGCCGTGGACGCCGTTCCAATGGGACCCGATGGTGTCCGTCGCGGACGCGCGCGCCAAGCTCGCCAGGCTCCGCCGGCGCCTGCGCGCGGTCGCCAACGTCGCGGTCGAGGGGGAGTCACCGCGCGAGGCGTACTTGCAGACGCTGTTGTCGCGCGGTGATCGACGGGTCGGACTTTGGATCGAGAAGATCCACCGCGAGCGGGCCGGTGCCCACCGCTGGTGGCAACTACTGCGGCGCGGCGACGCGGGGCTGGTCGATCCTGACTGGTACGTGCACCGCGCCTACGCATACGAGGAGCCGCTGCCCTGGGACTTCATCGATCACCGGGTGCGCAAGCTCTTTCTTTGGACGGAGCGCGAGAAGGCACTGTACGAGCGCGAGACGCCGCCCTGCGACGTCTCGACGTGCAAGAGCTGCGGAGCTTGCTAGTGAGGCCCCGCTCTCGCGCGCGCAGGCGACCACGCCGGGAGGCGACGAGCACATTGGTCCCCGATCTGAAAGTTCTTAGCCCCCTCCATCCTCGGCGATGACCTCGGCCATCGCCGTTTCGGCGGTGTGGGTGAGCGCCAGCGAGATGCGGCGCACGCCGAGCCTCTCGGCATAGGCGGCGGTCCGGCCATGCAGCCGGATCATCGGACGACCACCGCGCTCGCGCGTGACCTCGATCTCCGTCCAGCTCACTTCGCGGCTCCACCCCCGTCCGAGCGCCTTCATCATCGCCTCCTTGGCGGCGAAGCGCGCCGCGTAGCTCTCGTACTTGCCGCGCCGCCGCTCGCAATACACTTGCTCGCCCGCGGTGAACACGCGGCAGCGGAAGCGTTCCCCCGTGCTCGGGCGCTCGAGAGCGTCGCGAATCCGATCGACCTCGGCGAGGTCGACGCCGATGCCGAGGATCATGTCGACGCGAAACGCTTCTCGCGCTTTGGCATGACGATCAACGCCGCCACGCCCCAAATGCCGAAGACCAGACCGATCGCCGTCCACAGGTTCTTGGGGTAGCCGTTGTTGTGCGCGAACAGCCGGCACATCACCGCGTCGCAGATGTTGACGACGATCATCGTGGCGACGAGCGTCGGCAGCGGGATCTCGGAGCGAAGCAGCCTGAGGCCCGACAGATAGCCGAGGAAGGTATTGAGATCGCTCATCTGGCGCGTATACTCGCCCGTCTACCTTGCCGCGAAAGGCACGAGGAAACAATGGCGACGCGCGATGATCGCAACGTCTTCCAGCGGCTGCGCGAAGCCGGCGAAGGGCAGATGAGTCGTGTGCTCGAGGAGCTGATGTCGAGTCGGAGCTTCACCGACCTGCTCGGCAAGACGGTCGAGCAAGCGATGGCGACGAAGGGAACGGTGGACCGCAACATGCAAACGATTCTCGACCTGCTGAGCATTCCCTCGAAGGCGGACTACAAGAAGCTCACGACGAAGGTCGAGGCGCTCCAAGGCAGCCTCGTGAACTTGAACATCAAGCTCGACCGAATCCTGGCGCAACAGCAGACCCGCGTGACCAGTCCGCCGCGCGCCAAGGCGAAGCCGAAACGCATCGAAGCGCCGAACTCCACCGGGGGAGCTCGCTAGGGGACGGCGTGCGCGCCTAGGCGGGATCGCCGGCGCCGGCGCGGATCGCCACGACCCTGCCGCGCCGCGCGACGGCGGGGGTGAAGACCTCGGCGATGTCGCGCAGCGCTTCGAGCGAGGCCACGTCGCGCGGAAAGTCAGGGACCGTGGCGAGCGGCACCGCGGCCGCGGCCGCCCGCAGCGCGGCCGCCATGCGCCGATCTCGGTCGGCCCGTGCGTGGAGCTCGCGGCGCGCCTCTCGCAGCTTGCGGCGAAGCTCTCCCGGGATGGGGCTCACGCGCCTGCGCGCGCGTGCGAGCAAGGCCTCGGGCACCGTGCGGTTGAGCACCACGGCGCCGACGAACAAGCCGGCGCGGTCGAGCTCCCGGTAGAAAGCGATCGTCTCGTCGACGGTCAGCGGCTCGGCCGACGTCACCAGCAACGCGGCAGTGCCGGGGTCGTGCAGGATGCGGCGTACCGCATCGGCGCGGTTTTGAAAGCCCTCGACCATGCCCTCGAAGCCGCCGACGAAGTCGGCGACTTCGGCGAGCAGCCGCATGCCGGTGACACGCTCGAGCGCGCGCAGAATCGTTTCGAGCGCCATCTGCGCCACGCGCGAGCCCACGCCGAGGAGCGCGCGCGAAGGGAGTTGCAGGAGCGGCAGCGCCCGCGAGCCGAGCAGATCGACCATGCGCCGCGGCGCATCGAGGAAGTCGAGGGCGTGATGCGTGGGCGGCGTGTCGATGATCAACAGATCGTAGGAGTCGGCGGTGGCGATCTCGTAGAGCTTTTCCAGCGCCATGTATTCTTGCGAGCCGGCCAAGGCTCCGGAGACGTATTGATAGAGACGATTCCCCAGGATGCGCTCCGCGGCATCGAGGCTCGGCGCAAAGCGCGCGACGAGCTGATCGAACGTGCGCTTGGCATCGAGCATCATCGCGCAGAGCTCGCCGCCGGATGAGGCACCGAGCCCGTCGAGGGAGACGCGCGTCGGCTCGGACGCGAGATGCGGCATGCCGAGCGCATCTTTCAAGCGCTTGGCGGGGTCGATCGTCAGCAGCGCGACCTTGCGCCCGCGGAGGGCCGCTGCCAGCGCCAGCGCCGCCGATACCGTGGTCTTGCCTACGCCGCCTCCGCCGAGGCAGAGCAGCACCTTCTTTTGCGCCAGCAGCGACTCGATCCTATGCATCGGCGGTTGCGGCGAAGGGATACGCTTGTTCGAGCGCGCCGACGAGACGGCGTAGATGCGGCCGGTCGAGAGCCTCGTTGACCACGAACGGGAGCTTCACGGGCTCGATACGAAGCTCGGCTCGCAAACGCGCGACCTGCTCTTCTGCCCGCCGGCGCTTGTCGACGTGGTAGCGACCGGCGGCGATCATCGGGTCGCTCGCATCGACTCCGCTCGACAGGAGCCAGCGAGTCTCGTCGCGAGTGAATCGCTCGGGCCAAAACGCGTTGGCGATCAGCGGCCCGACGGCGATGGCGCCGCTACGCGCGAGGCCCGAGGCGATCTCGACGGTTTCGTTGATCGCCATCTCCTCGGGAATCGTCACGATCACCGCGGCCGCCCGGCGCGCGTCACCGAGCACACGGCTCACCTGCGTAGCGGTCTTGCCGATGGGCCCGACCGGGATCATCTCCATCATCGTGCGCGCGGTCGCCAGCAACGACAGCGAATGACCCGTGGCCGGCGCATCGACGAGCACCAGATCGTAGCGCGGCCGGCGGGAGAGGCCACGAGCCATCGATTCGAGCTCGACGATCTTGGCGAGTGTCAGGAACTCTTCGATGCCCGGCGCGGCCGCGGTGAGAATCGAGAACGAGTGGCTGGCGAGCAGCCGCTCGCGGAGCGCGCGAATCGGCAGGACCCCCCGTAGAAAATCCGCGAGCGCACCCCGCGGATCGATGCGCACGAGCTCGAGGCGCGGCTGAATCTCCACGGGCTCGGGTCCGGGCTGCGGCCCGCCGAGGAGCTCGCGCATCCGTCCATGCGGCGACAGCTCGACGACGAGGACGCGCTTCTTGTGGCGAAATCCGAGCAGCGCGAGCGCCGCGGTCACCACGGTTTTCCCGACCCCGCCTTTGCCGGAGACGAACAACAGGCGACGGTCGAGAATCGGGTGAAAGGGCACGGGCAAAACGCTACGCGTCGGTTTCCGGACAGTCAAATTGTGCTTTCGCGACGTTGACGGAGCGGACGGAATCTCTATAGCTGGGCAGTGGTGCGCCCCGTGAAGCAGCGCGCGCGACGATTGGGTTCGTCGGCACGCGGCGCGCCGGCGGCTGCCCGTCGCCGCGCGCCGGACCCGGCAGTCGCCGTCGATCGTTTCCGCGCCGAGCTCGCTCGTCTCGACCGCGAGCTCGACGACGAGATCGCCAAGAGTCGCGCCGGCGCGGGCCAAGGCGCCGTCGAGGGCTGGCTCTCGCGTCTCGGCTTCCCTGGCTCCGAACGCGCTGACGAGTTCGGCCTCGATCCCGCGTTCGAGGAATTCGTCGCGCCGCTGTTCGTGTTCCTGTACCGTCGCTGGTGGCGCGTCGAGACGCGCGGGCTCGCCAACGTCCCCGAGTCGGGAGCGGCGTTGATCGTGGCGAACCATTCCGGTGCGATCTTCCCGTACGACGGGGCCATGCTGAAGGTCGCTCTGCGGCTCGAGCATCCCGCGGCGCGCGAGCTTCGTCCGCTCGTCCACGATTTCGTGTTCCGCGCCCCGCTCCTGGCCTCGCTGATGACGCGCATCGGCGGCGTGCGCGCCAGTCCCGAGAACGCCGAACGGCTGCTCCGCCGCGGAGAGGTCGTCGCCGTCTTTCCCGAGGGACTTCGCGGGATGCAGAAGAGGTTCACGGAGCGCTATCGACTGCAGCGCTTCGGGCGTGGCGGTTTCGCGGCGCTCGCCTTGAAAACCGCGACCCCGATCGTGCCGGTCGCGGTGATCGGTGCCGAGGAAGCCCACCCGCTGCTCGGCACGTGGGAGTGGCCGGCCAAGCTCCTCGACCTACCCTACTTTCCGCTGACCCCGACGTTCCCTTGGCTCGGCCCGCTCGGCCTCGTGCCGCTGCCGAGCAAGTGGATCCTACGCTTCGGCGAGCCCATCGACCGAGATCGCCTCGCGAAAGACGCAGCCGACGCCGAGTCCGTGCACAGGCTCGCCGACGAGGTGCGCGAGACGATCCAGAAGATGGTAGACGAAACCCTGCGGGAGCGGGGGCCTGCCTTCGGTTAGGAGTCGCTCCCCTCTTTCCTCTTGTCCTGTCGGCACCCGGCGAGCAAGATCGATCGACGCGCATGATGACGACGAGCCCGAAGGTACTGGTGGTGATTCTCGGCGGAGGACGCGGGACGCGGCTGTCGCCGCTCACTCGCTACCGCTCCAAGCCCGCGGTTCCGCTCGGCGGCAAGTACCGATTGATCGACTTCACGCTCTCGAACGCCATCAACTCGGGCATGCGGCAGATCTTCGTGCTGACGCAGTTCCAGTCGGCGTCGCTGAATCGTCACGTCTCGAACACCTTCCAATTCGACCCGTTCTCGCGAGGCTTCGTGGAGGTGCTCGCCGCCGAGCAGACCGAGGAGAGCTCCGATTGGTATCAGGGCACCGCGGACGCGGTGCGCAAGCAGATGGTTCGGTTCCTGTCGCGCGACTGGGAATACGTGCTCGTGCTCTCGGGAGATCATCTCTACAAGATGGACTATCGCCCGTTCCTGCAGGCGCACATCGACAACCAGGCCGAGATCACCGTCGGCGTCGTGCCGGTCACGCGCGAGAACGTCTCGGGCTTCGGGATTCTACGGATGGAGGGCGACTGGATCGTCGAGTTCGCGGAGAAGCCGCACGAGCCGGCGATGGTCGACCGACTCCAGCTCGACGTAGCGACCGCGAAGAAGGCCGGCATCCGGGACATGAACCGGCGCTTTCTCGCCTCGATGGGCATCTACGTGTTCGACCGCGAGGCGCTCATGCAGGTGCTGCGCGATTCGACGGCGGTCGATTTCGGGCGTGAAGTCATCCCGCGGGCGATCGAGCGCCAGCGTGTGCGCGGCTACTCCTTCGACGACTACTGGGAAGACATCGGCACGATCGGAGCATTCTATCGGGCGAACATCGCGCTCACCGATCCCGATCCGGCGTTCAAGCTCGGCGACCCCGACTGGCCGGTCTACACGCGCGCCCGCTACCTGCCGCCCTCGCGCATCTCCGGCTGCTCGATCCGCCAGACGATGATCGCCGAAGGCTGTCGGCTGCAGGACGCCAAGATCGAGCACAGCGTGATCGGCATCCGTTCGCAGATCGATGCGGGCTCGACGATCAAGGATACGGTGCTTCTCGGCGCCGACTACTACGAGGCACGCTGGCCGCTCGGCATCGGCAAGAACTGCGTGATCGAGCGCGCAATCATCGACAAGAACGCGCGCATCGGTGACGGCTCGGTGATCCGCAACGCCGAGGGTGTCGTCGAAGCGGAAGGCAACGGGTACTCGATCCACGAAGGCATCGTCATCGTCGCCAAGAACGTCGTGCTGCCGCCCGGCACGAAGATCTGACCGCATCGGCGCGGCGCGTTTATCCAGCGCCGACCGAGAACGTGCGATTGACACCCCAAACGGCGACCCCTATCCTCCCCTCGCAAGGAGATCCACGCCGCCATGCCCAAGCAAGAGAAGGTTCGAGCCAACATCCGCATCCTTCCGGTCAAGGGCGTCTCGCAGACGATCAACTATCTCCTCGAGGACCGCGACGAACTCGACTGGCTCGTCGCGGTGGGCAAGAACAAGAACGGCGAGATCTTCTTCTACGACACCGGCGGCGACATCCTCGAGGATCTCGGTACGCTCGAGTATCTGAAGCAGCGCATCATCCGCGCTCACTTCGGCGACGACCCCGACTGACGCCTAGAGAACGTCTTCGAAGTCGTCGGGCGTTCGCGCCCAGATCTCCTCGCCACGTGTCTCGAGCGGCACCCGGATGAGCCGCTTACCGAACGGCGGGCCGCTTACGCATTCTCCCGAGTCGGGCTCGAACAACGCTCCGTGGGTCGAGCAAAGCACGAAGCGTCGTTCCTCGTCGAAGAACCGATTCTCGACCCAGTCGAGGCTCATGGCGATGTGCCGGCATTTGTTGACATAGGCGTGGTGCTCGCCGCGCCAATGAACGACGAAGCACTCGACCTCGAGCCCGCCGACCGAAAGCAAGAACTTTTTCGACCGGCCCTCTGGAATCTCGTCGACCCGAGCGACCCGCACAGCGCTCGCCATCAGCGGCCCCGCACGGTCACCGCGCCTCCTCGAGGGCTTCACGAATCGAGCGATGGAAATGCTCGAGCGCCGCTTCGCAGCGTCCATAAGCCACCCGAGGAAGGAGCCCGGTTTCGAAGTTCCGTTGGATGCCTTCGCCGATCGTGAAGTCTTGATCGACTACGCCGAGCAACAGGTCCATCGTCTTCTCCCAGCTGCGCCGCTGGCCCGCCGCTTGCCCTCCCGGCGCTATCAGGCTCACCTCGACGAGCGACTCGGCCCGCCCGTCGCCGCTCGGAAAGATGCGGTAGAGCTCCATGTGATCGGTCTGCATCACCAGGATGGTGTTCGGGAATATGTTCATGAGAATCGTCGCATGGGGGATCAAGTACCAGTCAGCCTCTGGCCGCCCGCGCAGCGACTCCACCGAGCTATGCACGCCCACCAGACGGTGGCTGCGGCCGAAGGCGTCGAAGAGCGCGAGATTGCGGACGAACAGCGGGGCGACGTTGTCCTTGTGAAGGACCTTGATGTGATAGGCCTCCCAGAAGGTGTCGCTCATGAGCTTCCAGTTCATGCGCCGGCGAACGACGCGCGTCTGACAGACCTCCTGGCGCTCGACGCCGTAGGATCGCAGATCGGCTCTCAGGCCGCCGAGCAGCTCCTCCACGTCGAGGCCGCTCGTGCCGCTCGGCGTCACCCAAATGAGCCCGTACTTCTCCTGGATCGCGAGACGGACCAATCCATGCGCGTCACGGTCCAAGCCCGCAAACGCCTCCTCTTCGGGGATCGCCCGCAAGCGACCTTCCGTGTCATACGACCAGCCGTGATACGGGCATACGAAGCGCGACGCTCGCTTGCCGCAGCCGCTGGCGAGCTTCGAGCCGCGATGGCGGCAGATGTTGGCAAACGCGTTGAGCCCGCCGCTCTCGTCGCGCACCACCAAAGTCGGCACGAGCGAGAGGTCGTCGACGAAGAAGTCGCCCGGCTGCGGGAGCTGCGAGCTCAAGCCGGCGACGATGGGAAACGCGCCGCGGAAGAGCACGTCGCGCTCGCGCTCGGCGCGAGCGGCGGAAACGTAAGCGACGGGGTCGTTCTCCGACCACCGCTCCGCCAGGGGCGGCGCGCCGCGGTCGACGGCGGCGAGAGCGCTGCGCAGCAGTCGCATCTGCTCTTCGCGATCCACGAGGCCGAGACTAGACGATCCCCCCAGCGCCTCTCAACGGGGTTCCGAAAACGTGCGGCGCGGGCGGCAGGGATCGCCCTGCAGATTCTGCTGATCTGTTGCACGGGCGGCGACGCCGGCGAGCTCGCCGACTTCGTCGCGCGCCCAGATCCGACGACGCGCTGGCAGAAGCGGTCGGAGCGCGACGTCGGCGGCGCTCGCGAGATCGACGCCGAGCTCGTCTCGCAGACCTGGCAGGGCAGCGCCTGGCAGCACGAGCTTCGCGTGGTCGTCCCGGCGCAGCGCACCGCCTCGGATCTTGCCGTGCTCATCATCGGCGGCGACGCGCGCCACGGACCCCTCGACGAGCGGCGCCTGGCCGAACAAACCGGTGCGATCACCGCGTATCTGCGCAGCGTCCCGAATCAGCCGCTCTTCGGCGAGAGCGAAGACGCGCTCGTCGCCTACAGCTTCGAGCAGTACCTGCGTACCCGAGACGCCGTCTGGCCGCTGCTGTTCCCGATGACCAAGGCGGCGGTGAAGGCGATGGATGCGATCCCCGACCTGGTCGGCGGCACGATGGCGAGCGAGGTGCGCCGGTACGTGGTGACGGGCGCGTCCAAGCGAGGCTGGACGAGCTGGCTCACCGCCGTCGCCGACCCACGCGTCACCGCAATCGCGCCGATGGTCTTCGACAATCTCGACTTCGGCGCGCAAATGAAGAACCAGATGGCCGTCTGGCGGCGCTACAGCGAGATGCTCGGCGACTACACGGAGCGGAGCCTGCAAGCGCTGATCGGCACCGAGCGCGGCCGCGAGCTGGTCTCGATGGTCGATCCCTTCGCCTATCGCGCGGCGCTCGCCCGTGTCTCGAAGCTCGTCGTCAACGGCTCGAACGATCCCTACTGGGAGCTCGCCGCGGTCGACTTCTACTGGGCGGGGCTCGGTGGCCCCAAGGCCCTGCTCTTCGTGCCGAACGCGGGGCACGACGCCGGCTCCGACCCGCGCTCCGAAGCCGCGGTCGCCGAGTTCGTGCGCCGCGTGGGCGCGGGTCGACCGATGCCGGAGCTCTCGGTGATCGACATCGGCGGCCGCCAGGCGGCGATCGCATCCAACGAGGCCCCGCGCCGGGTGCTCGTCTGGCGCGCGGAATCGGCAAGCCGAGACTTCCGCTCGGCGCGCTGGCGGTCGATCGAGGCGAGCCGGCAGGGCGATCGATTCCTCGTCGATGCCGCCGCCGCGGCCGATCGCTTCACGGCGTGGTTTGCCGAAGCCGAGTACCCTACCATGGGACGCTCGTTCACGCTGTCCACGCCGGTGCGCATCTCATCGCCCCAGGCGGTCGAGAGCCGCCAGTAAGCCCGCACCGTTGGCGCATTCGAGCAAAACGTCGCAGTGCGGCCGGTAGGCTTCGATCGCGCTGTCGGCCGTGCCCCATCGGGCGCTCTCCTCCGGGAGCAGCCACCAGACCGTTCGAACGCGGGCGCGTAGCCCACCGAGAACGTCTGCGCGCGGCGGACGGCGATTGTTGCGGGCGTCGCCCAACACCAGAAGCAGCGTGTTTCGCCCGAACGGGGCGAGGTCGCCGCGCTCGATCTCCACGAGCACCTGGCCGAGGTCCGAGAAAGCGTGGACATCGACCGGTGCGTGCGGAACGAGCTTGCCACCCTCGATCGTCGCCTCGATGGCGTGATCGACGAACACGAGGAGGCGAAGGCTCCGCAAGAGATCCAGACAGGGGCCGAGCAGCGCGGCGAAGAAGTCGGTCGCATGACGCACCGAGCCCGAGACGTCGCACAAGGCCACCACGTCGACGCGGCCAGGAGGGCGACGGCGAAGCTCGATGTCGAGCGGCACGCCTCCGCGCCCGATCGAGCGGCGAATCGTACGGCGAAAGTCGAGCCGGCCGCGGCGGCGCGTGGCGCGCAAGCGACGGCGGAGCCGGCCGCGGAGGCGGCGCGCCAGGTCCTCGGCGAGAGCGTTGAGCTCCTCGGCTTCCCGAGAATCGAGCGCGCGAAAAGGCTTGGCGAGCAGTGCGCGACGGCGCAGGCGGCTCTCCGCGTCTCTCCTGGGCCGCGGCTCGGTGCGTTTCGGTGCGGTTTCCCTCGACGCCGGCACGACCTTCCGTCGCTCGTCACGGGTCTCGCGCAGCGCCGGCGTTTTGCCCGCCGCCTCGCCTCGGCGACCTGATGCCGCGCCGTCGGCGCCGGGGCTTGCACGCTTGCGTCGGCGTGCCTTGATCTCGCTCGCGGCGAAGAATCGGTCGAACGCCTCGTCGAACGCCGGCCGATCGGCCTCGTCCTTGACGATCGCGGCGGCAAGCCCGTCGCGCAGGTGCTCCCGCTCCACACCCACCGCGGCGGCCGCGCGCAATGCATCGATGCCTTCCGCCAGCGAGACCGGGATGCCGACCTTCCGGACCTCGTGCAAGAACTCGCTGAGAACCGCGCGCACGGCACTCAGCGGCGCGACTCGGCGAGCACCGACGCGATCTTCGCTTCCGCCCTGCGAACGTCCGCTTCATGCTTGAGAAGGAGGCTCAGCGTCTGGCGCACTGCGGCGGCGTCGAGACCACGGATCCCGAGCGCCAGCAGCGCGCGGCACCAGTCGAGGGTTTCGGCGATCGACGGGGCCTTCTTGAGATCGAGCTTGCGCAACCGATTGACGAACCGGGCTACCTGATCGCGCAGCGCCTCGTCCGCCTCGGGTACCTTCAGCGCGAGGATCTCTGCTTCCTTCTCAACCCCCGGGAAATCGATGAAGAGGTGCAAGCACCGCCGTTTCAGCGCCTCGGAGAGCTCCCGAGCGCAGTTCGAGGTCAGCACGACGACGGGGCGGTGAAGCGCCGAAATCGTTCCGAGCTCCGGCACCGAGACTTGGAAGTCGGAGAGCACCTCGAGCAGGAACGCCTCGAATTCCTCGTCCGACTTGTCGACCTCGTCGATGAGCAGGACGACGCGCCGCGGAGCGGTGATCGCGCGCAGCAGCGGCCGCTCGAGGAGATACTCGCGCGAGAAGATGTCCTTCGACAATGCGTCCCACGACGCGTCCGGCGCGAGCGTACGGTCGGCCTGCAAACGGAGCAGCTGCTTCTGGTAGTTCCACTCGTAGAGAGCGCGAGCCTCGTCGAGCCCCTCGTAGCACTGCAAGCGAACGAGGTCCGTATCGAGCATCTCGGCAAGCACCTTGGCGAGCTCGGTCTTGCCCGCACCGGCAGGACCTTCTACGAGCAATGGCTTCTCGAGGACCAATGCCACGTACACGGCGGTCTCGACGCGAGGGGTCGTAATGTAGCGGGCGCGGCGCAAGCCCTGCCGCACCTCGTCTTCGGCGATCTTCACGGACGTCCATGATCCCCGATTGGCGGTTCGCTGTCGAATCACGTCGGATCCGCGCCACGCGATTCGGAGAGCGAATCATTCTCTCTGCAACCGCGCCCCCGCCCAATCCACGTGGTCTCTGTTCGAACCGTCGCTGGTCGGCAGAGCCTGCAGTGTAAGACGCTTGGTTTCGCCGAGCGGGACGTCGACTTCGACGGCTTCACCCCCGCCGATGAGAAGGGGGGAGCGATAGACCTCTCGCCCGTCGAGCTCGACCACGACGATCGCGCTGCCTCGCCCGTTCGTATCGCCGTCGATGCCAACGGTGGCGTGGAACGTCAATCCGGGCGAGGGGGGCTCGTAGATCAACTTTGAAGGAGCGTGGGTGCCGAGACCGCGGAGATGGACCCGGTTGCCCAAGTGGATCACCCCGCCGCGCACGGATCGATCGGCCTTCAGCTCCCCCCGACCCTGCTCGACAGCGACGGGTTTCAGGTCGCTCATGTAGAGGACGCCCGCGTCCGCGGATTGTTGATGTGAGGCGTGTGCGCCGTGCGCGACGGCGAGGGCGACGGCCAGCATCGGCACCGGGGCTGCGTAGGTGGCCCAGCGGAAGACGCGGATCAGCCGCGAGGGCGTGGGGACCGGCTCGAAGGGTGACGTGATCGTGTCCATCGCACCCGCAGCGCCCGAGGACTGGTCCCAAGCCATCATCATCAACATCGACAGCATGACCACGCCTATCGCCCCGGCGATGTGTCCGGCCAGGTCGGTGACGGGCAGGATGAACGTCAGGTTGAGCAGCAGCAGCGCGGAAAGCAGACAAAACGCCCGCTCGCGCCACGGACCGGCCAGCGCCCAGAGTGGAAGCAGCGCGATCGCCGGGTGGGCGTAGCGTTCGTGCATCTCGGTGGGGATGAAAAAAAAGGCCAGGGCGAGCAGACCGGCCGCTCCGTAGCGGTTGATCGAACCTGGACGATACGAGTACAGCGAAAGGATCATTGCCACGGCCCACGCGAAGAGGACCAGCGAGATTCTCCGCCACGTGATCCACAGGAGCGGAGCGCCGGTGGCGAGCACGCTCTCGGCCCCCCCCGCCGCCGCCACCGCGACCACACGCGGGACGCTCGTGTCGGGGACGTCCTGCATCCCGATGAGCTGCCAGACGTTGAAGGCGCTCGGCGAGAGCTCGTTGTACTGACCGGCGACACGGACGTATGCCCGGCTCAACACGTCGTCGAGCGTGCCGGTCAACCCGAACGGCAGCAGCAGCCAAAACGCGACCGCGCACACGCCGGCGGCAACGAGCCCCAGGCCGCGCCAGCGACGGTACTGCCAGGCCTCGAAAATGATGAGCGGGACGAGCGCGAGGCTTTGGAACTTCTGCAGCAGGGCGAGCCCGAGCGCGACACCCGCGAGTCCGAACCGGCCGCGACCCACCGCCGCCACCGCCCCGAGGAGAAACGCGGCGTGGATCGCATCCACCTGTCCCCAGTAAGCCGAGTTATAGATGGCAACCGGGTTGAGGAAATACAGGGCCGCGGCCGCGACGGCACGCTGCGGACCGAACAGGCGGCGGCCCTCGGCGAGAAGAACGAGCGCGATCGCCAGGTCGGCAAGGCATGCCGGAGTCTTGAGCAGGACGCGGAGCAGATAGTCGTGAGAGAGTGCGGCGTCGAACAGGGCAACGCTCTTTCCGATCGCCCACATCACGAGCATGAACAGCGGCGGGTAGTCGCAGAACGCGTGCGTCTCGTAGAAGCGGGCGAGCGTTTCCGTGCCCAGTGCCTTCGTCCACCCGAGGAACAGGTTCGTGTCCTTGAGGTGGCCGAGCTTGTCCTGGGCTACGAGGGAGACGCGGATCGCGAGGCCAAGGAGCAGTACGAGCCCGACGGCGAAGGCCGTCGAATGCCGACGGAAGGAGCTGAAGGGCACGGGCGAGACCGCGGCACCCGGCGGCTTCCGCCCAAAGGGCGATGGGATGCCTGCGCTCATGTCGGACTGTGTACCTCGTCAGCCGGCAGGTTGCGTGAGGATCGGCCTGATGCGCGAGAGAAGTGCGTCGGTGATGATGCGATGCCCCTCTGCGTTCGGGTGGCAGTGGTCTGCGGGGGTGATTCGCAGCGACTCCATGCCCCGCTCGAGGAACGCCGGGGTCAAATCGAGCACATCGAAACCGAGCCTCCGCGCCTCGTGCCCGACGATCTCGTGCGCTACGCGGTGAGGGTACTGACCACCCTCCTCTTCCAGCCATGGCACAATCATCACGATGACTTTGACACCAGCCGCCTCGCTCGCGGAGCGAAGCCGACGGAGAGAATAGCGGATGCGGCCGACGCGATCTTCGCTCGCATACCACGATGATGGGAACGGCTTCGCGGCCGCGCTCTCCATCAGCGAACGCAGCTCCTTCTCGTCTTCGCCGATCGCGTCGATGCGATCGTGGTAGGTCTGCCGAAAGACCGCTGGCTCGTTCTGCGTCCGCACGTACTCGCCGAGTTTGATTCGATCGAGTTGGACCCTCACGAATTGGTAGAGCCGGAGGTGCGACCAGAAGTTGGTCCCATACTGTTTCAGTCGATAGACGTAGTCGAGGTTCGGGGATGCAATACCAGCGTCGTTGAGGCAGTACGTGAGCACCACAACCTCCGGGTGATACTTCAAACCCTTCTCACTGAAAGAAGCGACTTCTTGGAGCACGTCATAGCCACCCACGCCGAGATTCAAGACCTCCGCGTCCGTGCCAGCCGTGCGCATTCGCTTTTCGAGCAATCTGGAGAATTCGGCACCAGCGGGCAGTTTGTTGCCGAAGGCAATGGAGTCGCCCAAGACCTCGATGCGGTGTCCGACCCGCAGAGAAGGCTCCGGTCCGCGAAAGCCCGCCGAGTTCACGGACACCTTGGTGCCCCAAGCCCGGCCCTTCGCCCCGGGTGTCATCTCGTACTGCAGGTCGCGATTCGCGGAAGGGCGTATCATCGCTTCGCGGCCTTTGCCCACGTCGACGAACGGATCAAATCCCCAAACACGTAGCCCGACCTCCAACGACACGAGGGTAAGCAGGACGGAGGTGATCGAGAGGATGACCTTCCTCAACCGCCTCCCTCTGGGCGGTGAGTCTTCCTCCGTTGCGGCCGGAGCAGGGCGCGTGTCAGCCGTTGGAGGGTGGATCCGCTTCACGATGAACGTCGTGGCAGGGGTCGAGCCCGCGGCGGACGGGAGGTGACCCCGGCCGCGGATCCAACTGGATGAAGGACCTGCGACCACTGTGACCATCGAAGATCGCGCGGCAATCCCCAATTGGTTCAACTTCATTGCGAAGCCGGGTTCCGGGATCGCTGGCAGTACTCTCCGCCATTCCGCCCGGCCGTTGCACCTTCACGCCGCTCCGTGTAGTGGACCGGCCGGTGTCGAGTCAATTCGATCCCGGCGGCCGCACCGCGCTGCCATGACCAGTCGGCTCGACTCCCCAAGGCTTCTCGGTCGTCTCTCCGGCGTGTTCAGCGTATCCGCCAGATTCGCTCTGTGGCTGGTCATCCTCCTAGCGATGACTCGGCTCGCCTTACAAGTGTTAGCCGCGCCGTTCTCAGGCTGGAACGACGCTCGGCTCTCGATCTCTGCTGCCATGCTCCACGGCTACGGCCTCTATCCTCTGCCAGACAACGGACCTCTCCTCGGGAATCCGTACGGCCCGATGTTTGCTCTGTTCTTCGCTCCCGCGGCGCTGATGCCGACGCCGGCGCTCGCGGTTTCAGCGGGGACAGTGCTGACCCTGGCGGTCTACTTCTTGCCCGCGCTGTGGCTCATATCGGCGGAGGCTGCAGATAGGCCGGTTGGCCTGGCCGCGTTCTCCTTTTTCTGCTTGTACACCTACCGGTTGGACGTGCTGCGGGAAGCGGCTGGTGGAGTGCACCCCGACTCGCTGGCAGTCGGTGCATCGGCCGCCGCATGCGCCATTCTCAGTAGGCCTACGCGCACGGCGATGCACCTATTGGCGTCCGCTACGGCCACGATCGTGGCGATCAGCGCGAAGCATGTCTCGATATTCGTGCCCTTCGGTATCGCCGCATATCTCTGGGCCGTCGACGGGGCAATGGTCGGCGTGCGCTATCTGCTGGCTGTGGGCGGGCTCGGGTCGGCAGCGCTCGCGGTCTTGGCCTGCACGCTCGATTTCCAGGCGATGATCCACAATACGATCACGGTGCCGTTCTCTCAGCCATGGCGAGGAATCGGCGGAATCTGGGTGCTCGTGCAAGCGACACGGGAACTGCTGTTGCGAGCCTCCTCGTCTATATCTGTGTTGCTCATTGCAACTACGATCAGTGTCACCAGGAGCGCCGGTTCGCTGCGGACTTGGGTGGCCAGCAATAGCTGGGTCATGATCGTGGCCTTGGCCCTTTTCGGCGTGCCCGCCTCGCTTCTCGGGCGCGTGAAATACGGTGGTAGCGTCAATACACTCTGCTACACGATCTACTTCGTAGTGCTGGGCGCGATTCTCGCTCTACTCCGGCTCGATCGTGAACGTCACTCGAAGCGGCGGTTTGTCCCCGGGTTTTTCTTGATCGCCGCGCTCTGGGCTGCCCTTCTGCAGTTCCGCGCGTTCCTCGATTTGCCGCGTCTACTCCGTGATCTGCCTCACAATCCGGAGACCACGGGATACGCCTTCGCCCGCGCACACCCGCAGCAAACATACTTCCCACACCAAGCTTTGATCTCGGTCATGGCGGAGGGCAAGGCGTACCAGGGTGCCGTGGGCGTAGAGGACAGCGCAGTGGCCGGATTTCCTTTGACGGAATCCGAATTCCGGGCCTACATGCCGAAGGACCTTCGATTCGTGCTCGTTCGTCGAAGGGTTGATCTTGAGCGCTACGCCCTCCAGTTCCTGCCGACGTTCCGGAAGCAGATCGAATTGCCAGAGCTCCCTGGTTGGACCGTGCTCGTCCAGGAGGACAGAACGCCGCAATGAAACCGTGCGGCGAAGATTCTGCTGGGCCTCCTCCTCCGTGATCTTCGCAGTGGGCCATGATCACCGATTGGCGCTTTCCCGTCGAATCGCGCCCACTCACGGCCACATCGGCTTCGCCCGCGCCGGGTTGACCCGCGCAGCATGCGATCCGTAGGTTGGTGCTGCGTGGAAGAAGGGGGAGGAAGGGCGGCTTCCGGGCCAGGACGCGCATGTCCGCAGTGACCCGTCGGCGTTTCATACACCTCGTCGGACGGCACGCAGGCGCCGCGGCACTCTACGGCACCTTCGATGCGATGGGCCTTCTCGCCTCCTCCGAGCGGAGTCCGGTCTCGCCCACGCTCCCGCGCAATTCCGGTGGTCTGCGGATCGTCGTTCTCGGCGCCGGCATTGCCGGAATGGCAGCCGCCTACGAGCTGAAGAAGGCCGGCTACTCCTGTACCGTGCTCGAAGCTCGCGATCGTCCGGGCGGACGCACCTGGACGCTCCGAGGCGGCGACACGATCACCGAGACGGATTCGACTCAACGCGTGACGTGGGATTTGCAACCGGAGCTCTACTTCAACCCGGGCCCCGCGCGCATCGCGCCACATCACACCGCGATCCTGTCGTACTGCCGCGAGCTCGACGTCCCGCTCGAGATCATGGTCAACGAGAACCGCGCGGCGCTGCTGCAGGACGACGAAGCGTTCGGCGGTGAGCCGCAGCGGGCGCGGCGCGTGATCAGCGACGCGCGCGGCTGGATTGCGGCCCTCGCCGCACGGGGCACGAGGGAGCCCGACGTACACGATCTGCTGCGGAGCTTCGGAGCGCTCGACGACGATCTGCGCTACATGGGCTCTTCGCGCGCCGGACACGCGGAGCCTCCGGGCATCACGCCTCGCGAGCCGGGACGCGTTCTTCCGCCCTTGCCGTTCCGAGAGATCGCCAAAGCTACGTCGGCGAGATTTGCGATGAGCGTGCCCCAAGCCTGGGATCAGACTGCAGCCATGCTGCAGCCCGTGGGAGGCATGGATGCGATCACCCGCGCCTTGGCGCGCGAGCTCGGCGCGGCGATCACGTATCAGGCGGAGGTCGTGAAGCTCCGCCGTGCCGGCGGCGGCGCGCGCGTCGTGTGGCGCGACCGAAAGCGCGGCGCGGAGACCGCAACCGACGCCGACGTCGTCATCTGCACGATTCCGCTTCCGGTCCTGAACCGGATCGACGCGGAGTTTCCGGAGCCGGTCAAGCGCGCGATCGCAGCCGGCGCGAACGCTTACACGCAGGCCGTCAAGGTCGCGTTCCACGCCAAGCCGCGGTGGTGGGAGACCGAGCTGCAAATCTACGGGGGCATCAGCTGGACGAGCCGCGACATCGCGCAGATCTGGTATCCCTCCGGCGCGCTGAACAGCGAGCAAGGCATCCTCCTCGGCGCCTACGTCTGGTCCGACGAGGTCGGCCGGCGCTTCGCCGCGATGGCGCCAGACGCGCGCCTCACCGCCGCGATCGCCGACGGTGAGCGCGTGCATCCGGGCTACGGGCGCAAGGTCGACCAGGGCGTCTCGGTCGCGTGGTCTAAGATTCCCTTCACGGGCGGCGGTTGGGTTGATTGGGCCGACGACACGTGGCGTGGTGCGTATCCGGCGCTCCTCGAAGCCGATGGCCCGTTCTATTTCGCGGGCGAGCACATGAGCTACATGAACAGCTGGCAGGATGGAGCCGTGCGATCGGCACACCGAGTCGTCGAGCGGATCGCCGAGCGCGCAGCGCGAGCCACCACGGGATCGTAGGCTCCCGGCGCGGCTGGCCGGATCCGCTCCGAAGTCACACTTCGGGATCGCGGTGCACCGTCGCGGGCGAAAAGGCGGGCAGGCAGATCGCAACGTACTCCGCGCCGTCGGGCTCCGGCGTGCTGTAGCGGACCCACTCGCCGGGATCGGCGACGACCGCTTGACCCGCACGCACGTCGAGGACGCCGCCGGCATGCTCGACACGAAGCAGGCCGCGCAGCACGACCGAGATCTCCCGGAACTGCGGGCGTTGCCCTGGCTCGAGCCAACCGCCAGGCGAGACCATCCGCGCCACGCTGAGCTTCTCTTCGCCGGAGCTCGCACGCCCCACGTACTCTTCGATCTTCTTCGGCTGGGTGCCAGCCGCGGCAACGATGGTCGGACTTTCGATCAGGCTCGGCATGGCTCGCATGGTGTCCCACCGATCTCCGGAGTCAATCTCCGAAGCGGGGGCAGGCGTGGAACCGCGGTCCACGGCGAAGGGAGGCCGTTGCCCCGCGCGAGCGATGCGGATAGCCATCAGGGCGAGCCGTGACCCCACCATGCCGCAAGACGATCCCCTGAGCGCGCCGCTCGCAGCGCTCGGGTCTTACCTACGCCATCGCCGCCCAGTGATCCTCGCCGCCTGGCAGCGCGCGGTCGACTTCGATCCGAAGCTCACCACCTCCTCGACCCTGTCTCGCGCACAGTTCAACGACCACGTCCCGGACGTGCTCGAGAGCTTCGAGCGCAAGCTTTGCGCGCACAGGGTCTCGGATCGTCAAGCGTCTCTGCGAGCTGCTCGATGCCACGCTCGAGCTGGAGACGGCCTCGGGCCGAGGAACGACGTTTCGCGCCGTTTTCCCACGCCGCTACGCGCGGGTGTAGCGGAGCGTCTACGCGCGACGCCTCTTTCGCGACGCGCTTCGAGGCCGCCGCTGTGACGACCCACGAGAGAGTGTTACGGTAGCCACCGATGTCGGTCGAGCCGTCCACCGGTGCCCCCACGCTGCCTTCCGGCCTCGTCGCGTTCGTCAAGCGTGAGTGTCCGACCTGCACGCTCGTCGCTCCCGTGCTGGCGCGCCTGGCGCGAGAAGCGGAGCTCACGGTCTTCAGCCAAGACGACCCTTCGTTCCCGCCCGGCACGCGCGTCGTGGACGACGGCTCGTTGGAATACTCCTGGCGCCATGGCATCGAGACGGTCCCCACCCTGCTCCGCATCCGCGACGGGCGTGTCGCCGGCCGGGCCGTCGGCTGGCACCGCGGCGAATGGGAAACCGTGACGGGAATCGGCGGCCTCGGACTGGAGCTTCCGGAATGGCGCCCGGGCTGCGGCTCCCTCTCCGTCGATCCCGACCGTCAGGCCGACCTGCTGGTGCGATTCTCTGGATCGCGCCTGCACGCTCGGCGAGTCGAGCTCGCCGCGCTCGAAGACGAGTACGAAGCGATGTTCGCGCGGGGTTGGAGCGACGGCCTGCCGCTGGTGGCGCCGACGGAAGATCGCGTCATGCGCATGCTGCAGGGAACGACGCAGCGACCCGACGACGTCGTGGCCGTCGTCCCGCCCGATCTCGTCGAGTGCACCGTCGAGAAGGTCGCGATCAACGCCGTGATGGCGGGCTGCAAGCCCGAGTATCTTCCCGTGGTGCTCGCCGCCCTCGAGGCCGCATGCACCGACCAGTTCAACATTCACGGCGTGCTCGCCACAACCATGCCCGTGGGCCCCGTGATCGTCGTCAACGGGCCCATCCGCCGCGCCATCGGCATGAACTCCGGGATGAACGTCTTCGGTCAGGGGAACCGCGCGAACCTGACGATCGGCCGCGCGTTGCAGCTCGTGGTGCGAAACGTCGGCGGCGGCCGTCCCGGCGAGGTCGACCGCGCCACGCACGGCAACCCGGGGAAGATCGCCTTCTGCTTCGCCGAAGACGAGGAAGGCTCGCCTTGGACACCGCTGTCCGCCGACTTCGGCGCCGCGCCGGGCACGAGCACCGTAGTGCTGTTCACCGGCGAAGGGCCGCGAGCGATCGTCGACCAGCTGTCGCGCGATCCGGAATCGCTGTCGCGCAGCCTTGCCGCGAGCTTGCGGACGCTGCACCACGCCAAGCTCGTCATGGCGTTCGACTGCTTACTGGCCATCGGTCCCGAGCATGCGCGCGTGTTCCGGCAGGCAGGCTGGAGCAAGGAGAAAGTCGTCGCTCGCCTCCACGAGCTCCTGCAGATTTCCGGAGCGGAGCTGGTCCGTGGTGCCGGCGGCATCGCCGAGGGCGTGCCCGCGCAGTTGGCCGGCTCCACGCTGTCGAAGTTCCGACCGGGAGGCTTGCGGCTCGTGCATTGCGGCGGCGCGGCGGGCCTGTTCTCGATGATGATCGGCGGCTGGGTGAGCGGCGCGAGCGGCAGCGAGCCCGTGATGAAGGAGATTCGACCATGAGCACCAACGGCGCCCCCCGGCGCGTCCTCCTCGATCCGACCAGCGAGCGACAGCCGGCGATGCGCGCGCGCGTCGCACGCCTCCAGTCACTTTCCGGCAAGACCGTGGCGCTCCTCGACATCTCGAAGCCCCGCGGCAACGTGTTTCTCGATCGCCTCGAGGCGCTGCTGCGCGCCCGCGGTGTCGCGACGATCCGCTTCGCCAAGCCGACGTTCACCAAGCCTGCGCCGGTCGACCTCCGCCACGAGATCGCCACCCGCTGCGACGCGGTGATCGAAGCCCTCGCCGATTGAGGGTCGTGCACGTCGTGCAGTGTGCACGACATCGTCGACCTCGAGATGCGCGGCCTTCCGTCCGTGTTCGTCGCCACCACGGAATTCCTCGACGGAGCGGAGCGGCAGGCGAAGGCGCTCGGCTTCGATCCCGCCGCCGTGTACGTCTCGCATCCCGTGCAGGATCGCACCGACGAGGAGATGCGCGCGATGGCGGACGGGGCTTTCGCCAAGTTGATGGCGAGCCTCGAAGCGAACGCGTAGGTCGCCAACCGGCGGTTCAGAGGAGACGAATCTTCGGCGCGAGCCAGCGGTCGAGCCAGCCCGCTTCGAGCTCCTTCCGCTCCTCGATCGCGCTCCGGCGTAGGCCTCGAGCTCGCCGTAGAGACGCTCCACGTCGACGCCCTGATAGCGCGGGACGAAACCCTCGAGCGTGGTGAGCGCCGGACGAGCAGATTGCGCGCACCTCGCCCGCCGCCGCGCTCGAAGCGCAGGTGCAACGCCGCGGCCATCTGGATGAGCGCGCCGACGAACTCCTTGTCGCGCTCCTCCTCACCTGCCAGAGGTCTTCCCACACCTCGTGCGATTCGAAGTAGGCGCGGCGGTCGGAGGAGTCATCCCCGTCGCGCCGACGGGCGCGATTCGAGCTCTCCGCTCATCGTTTGAGCGACTCCTCGATCCAGGGCGGCGTCGCCTCGATGCGCTCGGCGAGATAGGGATGGCGCCCGCGAGCTGCTGCTTCATCTCCCACGCCACCCGCCGGTAGGAGAAATGTCCCTTCACGCCGGAGCGCAAGCGCGACACGTACTCGACCTCGGCGTAGTCCATCTTGAACAGACAGCGCATGCGGTGGCCGAACGGCAGCAGATACGCGGCGGCCGCCGGCGCGAGGCGTCGCGGCCGCGGCACCTGCGTCGTCCATGGCACGACGGTACGCGGCATCGACGCCCGCTTCGACGAGCAGCTCCGGCACCTCGTACCCGTGGGCGAACGTGAAGGGTTGGCGCACCTGCTGGCAGCGGCGGTGCCGATGCATGTCGCGCCAGCCGCCGACGTCCATCAGCACGTCGAAGACGAGGCCGATATCCGACTGCAGCTCCGGCAGCAGCTCTTCGCGGCCACGACCGGCAAGCGCCGCCTCGATGACCGATCTCGCGCTTCGCCTCGCTCCAGTCGGAGATCGTCTCGACGATCTGCCGGTAGGGATAGGAGCTGACCCGATAGAGGAGCGTGGCGGCGATCTCGACCTCCAGCGGATGTTCCGGCGCGAGCTCGACGAGCGGGGCCGGAGCCGGCGTCACCGAGCCGCAGCTCCTCGGCCGCGATGCTCGCGAGCGCGTCGTAGGCCTCCTGCCAGTACTGGTTGGCGCGCGCGTAGCGAGTGAGCGTCGGCGCCAGCGGATCACGTTCCGCGCTCGCGCCACCGAGCTCGCCCCACAGATCGAGCGGCGGCTCGCTCGCAGGCGGCCTTGAGGCGCTCGCCGACCTGCCGCACCTCGGCGTACGGGCGCAGCGAGCAGATGACCGATCTGCTTCTCGAGCGTGCGGATGCTGACCGCCTGTCCGACGTTGGTCGGTACGGCGAGCGGCAACACGTAGCGCACGACGTCGAAGGCGCGAGCCGCCAGGTTACGCGCGTACACCGCTTCCTTCATTTCGGCGGGACGGGGGTTGTGGTCGCGGAGCAACCGCTCGACGGGGGGAAGAAGGTCGCGGTACGCGCGGAACAGGCCGTCGGCGGCCGCGCGAAACGCGGCCACGTCGGCGTCGCCGACCTCTTGCGGCACGTGGTAGCCGAGCTTGCCGAAGTCCTGGTAGCGGCTCGACTTCGCCTGTCCATCCCACACGCGCTCGTCCTCGATGTGGATCGCCGCGAGCTCGGACACGTTCTCGAAGCAGACCACCGCGTGGCCGAGATCGGCGATGGAGGAGTGACCATAGTCGAAGTAGAATTGCTCCCAGAACTTCTCCGCCGAGTGCTCGAAGACCCAGCGCAGGCTCGCCTCGATGCCGTCCGGCGAGCGGCTGTAGCGGGCCAGCGCGTACGCGGCCTTCTCGGGCGGCATCGGCGCCAGCGCGACGACTCGAGGCTCCATGGGCTAGTCTTCGAGCGGATTGAACACCAGACCGGTGGCGATCTTCGGGTAAAAGTAGGTCGACTTCTCGGGCATGATCTCGCCCGCCTCGGAGACCGCCCGTACTTCGTCGACCCGCGTGGCGTTGAGCAGGAACGCCGCCGCCATCTCGCCGCTCTCCACCCGCGCGACCGCCTCGTCCTCGTCCTTCGTATACGACCATCGCCCCGCTTCGGCTTCGCGGTGCGCGTCGAGTCGGAGGATGCTCCGCGCGCCTTCGAGCACCAGGCCGTGAAGCAGCGTCACGTCGAGCCGCCGCAGCGCGGTCGACCCGGAGAGCCGCGCATCGTTGTCGCCGTCGCGCGCGACGAGCACGAAGAAGGAGGGCTCGCCGCGCAGCACGACGCCGATCCGCCGCTCGCCGGCGCGCGGGCCGCATGCGATCGACGAGCCCTCGCGCCTCGCCGCTGCGGGCCACTTCCTCCACACGAAAGTATTCTCGAAGCCGCGAGACGAGGTCGGCCGGTTCGATCGGCAGCTCGCGCAGCATGCGATGAGTCGGCAGCACCACGAGCCCAGGCTCGGTCATGTTCACCAGATACGCGAGCACGTAGTCGAACGGCTCCTCTCCGCTTCGCCGGCCGCTTTCGGCGGCGCAGCTCGTCGCGATAGCGCAGCGCGGTCTCGTAGCGATGGTGGCCGTCGGCGATGTACACCGTGCGCCTCTCGAGCTCGTCCTGCAGCATCCTTCGAAGCCCATCGTCCGCGATCGACCAGAAGCGATGGCGGACGGCCGCGGCGTCCTCGAAATCGGCCCAGCGCAGGGCCGCGGATGGTCTGCGCGGCGGCGTCTGCCAGCGAGAAGCCTGGCGAGGCGTAGAGGCCGAAGATCGAGCTGAGATTCGCGCGGCAGGCCCGCTGCAAGGCCAGGCGATCCGCCTTGGGCGAGGCGAGCGTCTTCTCGTGCGGCAAGACCTTTCCCGAGGAGAACTCCTCGAGGCGAAGGCGCGCGAAAAAGCCCAAGCGCTCGTGTTCCTCGCCGCTGCGCAGGCGATGGCGCTGTGCGTAGAGATAGAAAGCGGGCTCGCGGTCGCGCACCAGCACACCGCGCTCCCTCCATTCCGCGAACGTGCGGCTCGCCGAACCGTAGCGATCGCTGTCGCGCGAGAGATCGAGGCGAATCACGTTGTACGGGCTCGCATCGTACAGACGGCGCTGCTCGTCGCCGCCGATGACGTCGTAGGGCGGAGCGACCACCGAGGCGATCGAGCCGACCACTGCCGGATCGTAGAATAGGCCACGGAACGGTCGAACGATCGCCATGCGCGCCGCTTATCTCATTCGCGCCGCACGCGCATCCCGGCCGCGGCCTCGATGCGATCGAGCGGAATGGCGCCCTCGCGAACCAAGCGCGGCACCGCCGCCGAGCAATCGACGACGGTGGAGGCCGGGCCCGGCGCACTCGGCCCGCCATCGACGTAGACGTCGACGCGGCTTCCGAAGTAGGCGCGAGCCGCTGCGATGTCACCCGCCGCAGGCGAGCCGCCCGGGTTGGCGCTGGTCGCGGTCAGCGGCCGGCCCAAGGTCGCGACGATTGCTCGAGCGATCGGGTGGCTCGAGATTCGCGCCGCGATCGTGCCGCTTCCACCGGTGAGGCGATGGAGCACGCGAGCCTCCGCTTGCAGCGCGATCGTCAGCGGGCCGGGCCAGAACGCGTCGATGAGTCGCTCGGCGACCGGCGAGACCGCGGAAGCGACGTCGTCGAGCATCGCGCGCGAGGCGACGAGCACCGACACCGGCTTGTCGCGGTCGCGTCCTTTCAGGTCCGCGAGCCGATCGACGGCCTCCGGGAGCGTGGCGTCGGCGCCGAGGCCGTACAGCGTCTCGGTCGGGTACACGATCAGCCGACCGCGCTCGAGCGCCGCGACGGCGCGCTCGACGTCATCCACCCGCGCGCGCCTTTTGCAAGCTTCGCGTCCGCGGCGACGGCCTTCTGCTCGAGCTCCTTCTTGAACGCGACCAGCTTGTCGGCGAGCTCTCGATCGCCGAGCGCAAGAATCTGCGCCGCCAGGATCGCGGCGTTCTCGGCGCCGGCGGCGCCGACGGCGACCGTGGCCACCGGCACGCCTTTCGGCATCTGCACGGTGGCCGAGCAGCGCATCGAGGCCGTGTCAGGCTCGAGGCGTCGAGCGGAACGCCGATCACCGGCAGGGTCGTTTGCGCGGCCACTGCGCCGGCGAGGTGCGCGGCGCCTCCCGCGCCGCAGATGAAGACCTTGATGCCGCTGCTCGGCGGCGCTCGCCGCGTATCCGGCGGTGCGCTCGCGGGGTACGGTGCGCTGAGAACACGTGCACGTCGCAGGCGACGCCGAACGCCTCGAGCCGCTTGGCCGCCGCCGACATGATTTCCCAGTCACTGTCGCTGCCCATCAAGATCGCCACTTGTGGTTTCGCCTTCACGGTCCCATCCTCCCGAGCGCCCGCGCTCCGATGTCCCGCCTGTATTGCATACCCCGCCATCGGATCTTGTCCACCGCGCCGTAGGCGCCGGCGATGGCTTGCGACAGCGTGTCGCCGAGAGCGCTGACGCCGAGCACGCGCCCACTCGCGGTTACGAGCTTGCCTCCCCGCTCCGCGGTACCGGCGTGAAATACGACGCCGTCGGGCCACTCGCGCAGTGCTTCCAATCCATGGATCTCGTCGCCCTTGGCGACCTCCCCGGGATAGCCCTCGGCGGCGAGCACGACGCACACCGACGGGCGCGGATCCCATTCAATCGCTGGCCGGCCAGCCGCCGTTCGACAACGGCCATCATCGCCTCGACGAGATCGCTCTCCAGCCGTACGAGCAGGGCTTGGCATTCCGGGTCACCGAAGCGCACGTTGAACTCGAGCACGCTCGGTTCGCCGTCGCGGATCATCAGCCCGGCGTAGAGCACGCCCTGGTAGCGAATGCCGCGCGCGGCAGAGCCCGGCCACGACGGGTTCGAGCACTTTGCGCATCACCCGATCATGCACCGCCTGCGTCACCACCGGTGCCGGCGAGTAGGCCCCCATGCCCGCCGGTGTTGGGGCCGCGGTCACCGTCGAAGATGCGCTTGTGGTCCTGGCAGGAGGCGAGCGGAACGATCGTCTCGCCGTCGGTGAGGGCGAGGAACGAAGCTTCCTCACCCTCGAGAAACTCCTCGATGACGATCGACGACCCGGCGTCACCGAAGGCCCGCTCGCGAAGACTCTGATCGATGGCCGCGAACGCCTCGGCCTCGCTCGCGCAGATGCTCACGCCCTTTCCCGCCGCGAGGCCGTCGGCCTTGACGACGATTCGACCGTCACCCCGTCGCACCTCGCGGACGAAGGCTCGCGCCGGCTCGACCTCGGAGAAGACGCCGAAGCGCGCCGTCGGCACGCGGCACTGCTCGAGCAGATGCTTGCTGAAGGCCTTGCTGCCCTCGAGCTCGCGCCGCTCGCGCGCGGACCGAACGCGCGAAGCCCGCACCGCTCGAGCCGTCGACGAGGCCGAGAGTGAGCGGCAGCTCGGGCCCGACCACCGTCAGGTCGATCGCCTGTCTCGACCGCGAATCGACAAAGCCGGCTCGACGTCGTCGACCGCCAGATCGACGCAACGCGCGATCTCGGCGATGCCGCCGTTGCCCGGCGCGCAGTAGAGCTCGCGCGACGATGCGGGCTTTGGCGGATCTTCCAGCAGAGCGCGTGCTCGCGCCGCCCCGCCGCCCACCACGAGGATCTTCATCCCGCCCTCGGAGCTGTCGAGAGCTCTCTCAGTGCCGGAAATGGCGGTAGCCCGTCAGCACGACCGCCATGCCGTGCTTGTCAGCCGCGTCGACGACTTCCTGATCGCGGATGCTGCCACCCGGGTGCGCGACGGCCGTGGCACCGGCCTCCGCGCAGACCTCGAGCGCGTCGGGAAACGGGAAAGAAGGCATCGGAGGCGACGACGGTCCCTCGTGTCGGGAGCTTGTGCGTCTGTGCGCGCATCACCGCCAACCGAGCCGAATCGACTCGGCTCATCTGCCCGGCGCCGACCCCGACCACCGAGTCCTCGCGCGCCAGCACGATGGTGTTCGACTTCGCGTGCTTGCAGACCTTCCAGGCGAAATCGAGCGCGCGAAGCTCGGCCTCGGTCGGCGCGTCGCTTCGACAGCACCTTGCAGTAGCGCATGTCGAGCGCACCGAGATCGCGATCCTGCACGAGCATGCCGCCGACGACCTTCTTCATGTCGAGGCCGCTCGGCCGATACTCGGCGAACGGCACCTCGAGCAGCCGCACGTTCTTCTTCGCCGCGAAGATCTGCCGGGCTTCGGCGCTGAACGACGGCGCGATGACGATCTCGAGGAAGATGTCCTTCATCTCCTCGGCGGTCTCGCCGTCGACTTCGCGATTGGTGCCGACGATGCCGCCGAAGATCGACACGGGATCGCAGGCACGGCACTTGCGAAACGCGTCGGCCAGCGAGCACTGCGGAGGTCGCCACGCCGCACGGGTTGGTGTGCTTGATGGCCACGGCGACGGTCTCGCGGAACTCCTTCACCAGCTCGAGGGCGGCGTTGGCGTCGACGATGTTGTTGAACGAGAGCTCCTTCCCCTGGAGCTGCGACGCCTTGGCGACGGAAGGCTCCGGCCCGACGTCGCCGGCCTCGCGATAGAAGGCGGCCTCCTGATGCGGGTTTTCGCCGTAGCGGAGATCCTGCGCCTTGACGAGCTCGAGATGGAGCGTCTCACCGAAGCGCTGGCGCTCGCCGCCCGTGCCGTCGAGTGAGCCCAGGTAGTCGGCGATCGCCCCGTCGTAGTGCGCGGTCGGCCGAAAGACCTTCTTGGCGAGCTCGCGATTCGTGGTGGCCGAGACCGCGCCGCCGCGTCGCGCCCATTTCCGTCGCGCACGCTTCGCGTAGTCGGCGGGATCGACGATCACGGTGACGAAAGCGTGATTCTTCGCCGCCGAACGGATCATCGCCGGGCCGCCGATGTCGATGTTCTCGATCGCGTCGGCGAACGTCGCCTGCGGCTTCGCGACGGTGGCTTCGAACGGGTAGAGGTTGACGACGACCATGTCGATCGGGCCGAACCCTTGCGCGACGAGCTGCTTCTGGTGCTCGGCGTTGTCGCGGATCGCCAAGAGGCCGCCATGCACCTTGGGGTGCAGCGTCTTCACACGACCGTCGAGGATCTCCGGCTGGCCGGTGTAGTCGGACACCTGGACGACCTTCAGCCCCGCGTCGCGTAGCAGCTTGGCCGTCCCCCCGGTCGAGAGCGAGCTCCACGCCGAAGCCCGCGAGGGCTTTGGCGAAGTCGACGAGGCCTGCCTTGTCCGTCACCGAAATGAGCGCGCGTTGGATGTTGGCCATGACGTTCCCTTACCTCGTTCCAGCGATTGCGACGAGTCTTTGCCCAGGCAGGCCGCGGTTGTAAAGAATCGGAAATGGCGTTACCGGAAAGATCCGTGACCGTGGTCATCAACGGAGAAGAACGGCTCTTGGTCGAGGGTCGCACGATCGCCGATTTGCTCGCGGAGCTTCGCCTCGGCGGCCGTCGGATCGCGGTCGAGATGAATCGCGACATCGTGCCACGCGCCGAGTACGCGTCACGGCCGATCCGCGACGGCGATCGCATCGAGATCGTGCAATTCGTCGGCGGAGGTTGAGAAACGCATGTTGAAGGACCCATTCGTGCTCGCCGGGCGAGAGTTTCGCTCGCGGCTGATCGTCGGCACCGGCAAGTACAAGACCTTCGAGGAGACGCGCCGCGCCATCGAGGCCAGCGGAGCCGAGATCGTCACCGTCGCGGTGCGTCGCGTGAACGTGACGGATCCCCAGCCAGGAGAATCTCCTCGATTACGTCGACCCCAAGCAGTACACCATCCTGCCGAACACGGCGGGCTGCTACACCGCCGAGGAGGCGATCCGCACCGCCCGGCTGGCGCGCGAGGCGGGCGATCGGCGATCTCGTCAAGCTCGAGGTCATCGGCGATCCGAAGACGCTCTTCCCCGACGTGCCCGCCACGCTCGAAGCGGCGCGCGTGCTCGTCAAGGACGGCTTCACCGTGCTGCCGTACGTGATGGACGACCCGATCGCCTGCAAGCGCCTCGAGGAGATCGGCTGCGCCGCGGTGATGCCGCTCGCGGCGCCGATCGGCTCCGGCCTCGGCATTCGCAATCCGTACAACCTGCGCATCATCCTCGAGCAGAGCCAGGTGCCGGTGATCGTCGACGCGGGAGTCGGCACGGCGTCGGACGCCGCCATCGCGATGGAGCTCGGCTGCGATGCCGTGCTGATGAACACCGCCATCGCGGGAGCGCAGGATCCTCTGCTCATGGCCGAGGCGATGCGCCTGGCCGTGGAGGCCGGCCGCAAGGCATTTCTCGCCGGCCGCATCGGCAAGAAGCTCTACGCCACGGCGTCGAGCCCCCTCGAGCAGATGATTGAGTAGCCGGCTGCCGAGTCGGCTCCTCGTCATCACCGACCGCGCCGCGACTCGCGGTCGACCCCTGCGAGACGTGGTGCGCGCGGCACTCGCGGGCGGCGCGCGACTCGTTCAGCTGCGGGAGAAGGACCTCGACGGCGGGGACTTACTCGCGCTCGCCGAGCCGCTCGTCGCTGACTGCCGAGAGGCCGGGGCGCAGCTCCTGGTGAACGACCGCATCGACGTCGTCCTGGCCGCCGGGGCCGACGGAGTCGTGCTGCCGGCGGACTCCTTTCCTACGGAGGCGGCGCGCCGGCTGCTCGGCCCCCGAGCGTCGATCGGGCGCTCCACTCACGCCCCGGCCGAAGTGGAGCGCGCCGCACGCGAGGGTTGCGACTTCGTGCTTTTCGGACCGGTCCACGCCACGCCTTCGAAAGCGGCGTTCGGCCCGCCGCAGGGAGTCGACCGGCTGCGCGAAGCGAGCAAGCACGGCGTCGCCACGTTCGCGGTCGGCGGATTCACCGCGGCGAACGCCGGCGCGGCGCTCGCCGCGGGCGCGTACGGCGTCGCCGTCATCCGCGAGGTCATGAGCGCGCCGGATCCGCAAAGAGCCGTGCACGCACTGCTCGCGAACCTCGGCGAGGCCCGGGCGCCCTGAGCCGAGGCTATACCGCTCCTATGTGTTCACGTCTTGTCTATTGAAGAGTTGAGCCCCATTGCGTTAGCTACTATAGCGGCGATATACGATCGCTCATGGCCGGCACCCCGCTCCCGACACGCTCGCGCAATCAAGAATCGGAGGCGACGCGGCGGGCGATCCTCGACGCCGCCGAGCACCTGCTCGCGACGCGTCGGCGAGGAGCGGTCTCTCGATCCGCGAGGTCTGCGCGCGCGCCGGCGTCACGCCGCCGACCATCTACCATCACTTCGGCGACAAGGCGGCGCTGGTCGACCGCGTCGTCGACGACTGCTTCGCCGACTTCGACCGCGCCTTCGCCGCGGCGCGCCGCGCCCGCCGATCCGGTCGAGGCGCTGCGCTGGGGCTTCGACCGCTACGTCGAGTACGGCGCTCGCGCACCCGACGCACTATCGGCTGATGTTCCAGCGCGCGCCACGCGCGGCCGACGCCGCGGCGGCCTCGCCTCCTACGACCGCCTGCGCCGCACGCGTGACCGGCGATCGCCGACGCCGGTCGCCTCGCGGCCGCCGGTCGAGGACGCGACGGCCGCGTTCTGGGCCGCCGTGCACGGCGTCACGTCGCTCGCTGATCGCCGGCTTCTGGACGCCCGACGCACCGGCGATCGCGCTCGTGCGCGACGCCATGATCGCCCAACTCACCACGTCCGCCGCGCGCGCGACGCGACTCCGGCGCAGCGAGAGGAGGAACGCCATCATGAGCCGAGCGCGAATCCGACGTCAATCCGTTTCTGCAGGGCAACTTCGCGCCCTGGCGCATGGAGGGCGACGGCGACCGACCTCGAGGTCGATCGGCGAGATCCCGCGCGAGCTGAACGGCACCTTCTACCGCAACGGCCCCAACCCCGCCTTCGAGCCGCTCGGCCGCTATCACTGGTTCGACGGCGACGGCATGATCCACGCGATCCACATCGAGGACGGCCGCGCCTCCTACCGCAACCGCTGGGTCGAGAGCGACGGCCTGCGCGAGGAGCGCGCGGCCGGCCGCGCGCTGCTATCCCGGCCTCCTCGAGCCTGTCGGCGACCGAGGCGCCGCGCTTCAAGAACACCGCCAACACCAACATCGTCTTCGCACGCCGGCAAGCTGCTGGCGCTGGTCGAGGCGTCGCTGCCGACCGAGCTGCGTCCCGTGCACGCTCGAGACCGTCGGCCTCTACGACTTCGGCGGCAAGCTCGATGGGCCCGATGACCGCGCACCCGAAGATGGACCCCGAGACCGGCGAGATGCTCTTCTTCGGCTACTCGCCGTTCCCGCCCTACCTCCAGTACCACGTCGCCGACCGCGAGCGGCGCGCTCGTGCGCAGCGAGGCGATCGACGTCGCCTGGCCGTCGATGATGCACGACTTCGCGATCACCGCGCGACCACGTGATCTTCATCCTCTGCCCGCTCGTCTTCAGCTTCGAGAACCTCGCGCAGCGCGGCGGCGCTGTTCTCGTGGGAGCCCGAGCGCGGCACGCGCATCGGCGTCATGCCGCGCAGCGGCGGCAACGCCGACGTGCGCTGGTTCGACACCGACCCCTGCTACGTCTTCCATCCGATGAACGCCTACGAGGACGGCGACGCGATCGTCCTCGACGTCGCGCGCTACGAGCAGCTGCTGCTTCATGGCGCCGCAAGGCGGCGCGCGATCCCGGCTGGCGCGACAAGAACGTCGCGCGGCTGCACCGCTGGCGGATCGACCTCGCCAGGGGCGGCGTCGCGCTCGACGCCGCTCGACGACGGCGACGGCGAGTTCCCGCGCGTCGACGAGCGCCGCGTCGGCCGCAAGCACCGCTTCGGCTACATGGCCGCCGACCGGGCCCGAGGGCAACGACTCGCTGCATGCCGGTGTTCACCGCGATCCGCAAGTACGACCTCGAGCGCGGCACGATCGAGACGCGCGCCTTCGGCGCGCGGCAACGGCGTCGGGCGAGCCGCTCTTCGTGCCGCGCCACGCGAGCGCGGCGGAGGACGACGGCTACGTCCTCGCGCCTCGTCTACGACCAGGCGCGCAACGCGAGCGACTTCCTCGTCCTCGACGCGCGCGACATCACCGGCGAGCCGATCGCGCGACGTCCGCTTGCCGCACCGCGTGCCGTACGGCTTCCACGGCAACTGGGTGCCCGCGGGCTGAGCGGCGACGATGAACGCCTGTTCGCTCCGCCGCCCGGCTCCCGTCGGCGAGCAACCGCTCGTCTGGGGCGACGTCGCGCGCCCCGAGCCCGCCGAGGATGAGATTCGGGTCGCGGTGCGAGCGTGCGGCGTCTGCCGCACCGATCTCCACGTCGTCGAGGGTGATCTCGAGCTCCGACGGTCGCCGGTGATCCCCGGGCACCAGATCGTCGGCGTCGTCGAGGACCGCGGGCCGCGCGCGCGACGCTTCGAGCCGGGAGCGCGCGTTGGCATCGCTTGGCTTCATCGCACCTGCGGCGTCTGCGAGTTCTGCACGACCGGTCGCGAGAACCTCTGCGATCGACCGGAGTTCACGGGCTGGACCGTCGATGGCGGGTACGCGCAGTACGTGGTCGCGCCCGAGGCATTCGTCTATCCAATCCCGCAGGCATTCCCCGATCTGCAGGCCGCCCCGCTTCTCTGCGCGGGCATCATCGGTTTTCGCTCGCTGCGGCTCTCGGGAATCGGCGAGGGGTCGCGCCTCGGGCTCGTCGGCTTCGGAGCGGCGGCCCACGTGGCGATTCAGGTCGCGCGCCATTGGGGCGCCGAAGTCTATGCAATCACCCGCGAGCCGCGCCACCGCGACCTCGCCCGGGAGCTCGGCGCCGTGTGGACGGGTGGCCCCGCAGACAAGCCCCCGCAGCGTCTCGACGCCGTGATCGTCTTCGCCCCGGCAGGCGAGCTCGTTCCTCTCGCGCTCGGCATGCTCCGCAAGGGCGGCGTGCTCGTGCTAGGCGGTATTCACATGAGTCAGATTCCCCCGCTCGACTACTCGCTGCTCTATCAGGAGCGCGTCATTCGCACCGTCGCCAACAACACGAGGGCTGACGGCGAGGACTTCTTGCGGGTCGCGGCGAAGATCCCCATTCGTACGGAGGTCCAAGTGTTCCCACTCCGCGAGGCGAACCAGGCGCTCGCCGAGCTGAAGCACGACCGCGTGCGCGGCGCCGCGGTGCTCCAAGTGCACGACGGCGCGTGAGCAGCCCGGCGGAATCGGGTCGGAGAAAGAGGTCCTTCCGGGTCGGCTCCGTGCTCGTCGTGACGAGCTTTGCGATCTACCCGACGTACCTGGTGATCGCGCTGCTGCCGCTGACGGTGAAGACGCGGGTATTCCTCGGCCTCGCCGGCTGGGTGATGAGCTGGTCACTCTTCTCCGTCGGCATGGCGCTCGGCGGGAAGGACGCGGTCGACTACGTGAAGCGGTTGGTCACCCGCCGCACCGCGCCGCGCCCGAAGTAAGAACCCGCTCTTCTAGCGGCCCCTGACGACGGACGGTCCTCAGACGCCGAGGATCTTCACCGAGGCGCGGGTCTTGTGCTTGCGGTTCACGTTCAATAGCAGCGCCGTCATCGCTTCGAAAACGCGCGCGTTGCGCAGATCGCCCACGTCCACGGGTCGCAGGTCCTTGATGCGGCTCACCAGGCCGGCGACCAGGGTCTTGGCGGCGTCGTCGTTGCCGCAGAGAAGGACGTCTCCTTCCATGCGATGCTCGACGTCGATCAGGTGATGCGCGCTCTGATGCTTGAAGGCGCTCACTACCTTGGCGGTCGGCACCCTCGCCTGGATTCGCTCCCCCGCCGAGCCCTCCGGGGGCGGCTCCACGCCGAAGAACTTACCCTCGACTTTGAGCGGCACGATCGTGTCGATGACGATCTTCCCGGCCATCGGCGCGGAGCAATCGGCGAGGATCACGTCGATGCCCTCGTACGGAAACGCGAGCACGACGACCTCGGCGTCGGCCGACGCCTTGGCGTTGAGCGCCCCGGTGAGCGATCCGTGCGGAAGCTTGGCGCGGAGGCCTTTCGCCGCCTCCTCGGCGCGTTCCGCCGAGCGGGAACCGATGACCACCACTTCGCCGATCTGTGCCAGCCGCGCGGCCAATCCCAGACCCTCCGGGCCGGTGCCGCCAAGAACCGCGATTCGCATGATGACCTCTCGATCTTTCCTCGTTTCCGATCGCCGGCGATCGAAAGTACGAATGCCCGCCATACCAAAGAGTCCGCGGCGGGGAAACGGCTCGCTGGAGAACGCGACGGATTCGAGATAGACATTGACGCTTGAGCGCGCGATCGGCCGCCGACTCGCCCGCTCGAAGGCCAGAACGATGAAAGTGGTGCGCATCGCCAACTCCAGCGGCTACTGGGGAGACGATCCCGAGGCGCTCTACCGCCAGGTGACCGGCGGCGAGGTGGACTACGTCACGGGCGACTATCTCGCCGAGATCACCATGGTCATCCTCGAACGCCAGCGGCGGGCCAATCCGAAGCGCGGCTACGCGTACGACTTCATCGGCCATTTGCGCCGCGCGCTGCCCGAGATCGCCCGCCGGGGCATCCGCATCGTCGTCAACGCGGGCGGGGTCAACACCGAAGCGTGCCGCGAGGCCATCATGGAGCTTTGCCGCGCCGGCGGCGTCTCGATCCCGATCGCGATCGTGGACGGCGGCGATCTCATGCCGCGCATCGACGCGCTGCGCTCACAGGACGTGTCGCTCCGCCATCTCGACACCGGCGCGGATTTCGCGACCATCGCCGACCACCTCGTGAGCGCGCACGCGTACCTCGGCGCCCGCCCGATCGCCAAGGCGCTCGATCAAGGCGCGCAGATCGTCGTAACCGGGCGCGTCACCGACGCCGCCGTCGCACTCGGACCGATGATCCACGAGTTCGGCTGGGACGAGACGGACTGGGACCGGCTCGCGGCGGGCACGGTCGCCGGCCACATCCTCGAGTGCGGCGGCCAGGCCACCGGCGGCAACTACACCGACTTCCTCGAAGTGCCGCTGTGGAGCGAGAAGGGCTGGTTCGGCTATCCGATCGTCGAGATAGACGAGACGGGCGACTTCGTCGTCACCAAGCACGAAGGCACCGGCGGGCTGGTGAACCGCAAGTCGATCACCGAGCAGCTGCTCTACGAGATCGGCGATCCGAAGGCGTACATGACCCCGGACGTCACCTGCGACTTCACCAGCGTCAGGCTCGACGAGGTCGGGCGTGACCGCGTGCGCGTGAGCGGCGCCAAGGGCTTTCCCGCTCCGCCATACCTCAAGGTCTCGGCGGTCTATACCAGGGGCTACCGCGCCACCGGCATGGTGCTGCTCTCGGGGCCGCGCACCCGTCAGAAGGCCGAGCATCTCGCGCAGCTTCTGTGGGGACGCCTCAAGTACGAATTCGAGGACTCGCGCGCCGACCTCATCGGCTTCGACGCTTGCTGGCTCGGCGCCGCGCCGGAGCACACGCCGAACGAGGGCATCCTCCGGTTCGGCGTCCGCGACGGCGACCGCGGCAAGGTGGAGGAATTCTCGCGCCTTCTGCTCGGCTTCGGGCTACAGGGTCCTCCCGGACTCGGCATGGTCGGCGGGCGACCCGAGGTGCAAGAGGCCTTCGCGTTCTGGCCCACGCTCGTGCCGCGTCATCTGATGAACGCTCGCGTGCAGGTCGAGGGCGGCCGCACCAGCGCGCCCTTCGAGGTGTCGATGCGCCTCGACGGCGCCGCCGAGCCGACCGCGACCGCACGCTCCACGGGCGGCCCGACCCAGGCGATCCGCGGCCGCAGTCACGACACGCGCCACGCGCGACTCATCGCCATCGCCTACGCCCGGTCCGGCGACAAAGGCGACTCGGCGAACATCGGCGTGGCGGCCCGCTCGGATGCTGCCTACGAGTTCCTGCGCGGCGCGCTCACCGCCGAAGTCGTCGCCGAATACTACAAGGGGCTCTGCAAGGGCGGCGTGGTCCGCTACGAGATGCCGAACCTGCGCGCCCTCAACTTCGTGCTGAAGGAAGCGCTCGGTGGCGGCGGCACGCTGTCACTACGCGTCGACCATCAGGGAAAGACGCTCGCCCAGGGCTTGCTGCGCATGGAGCTCGACGTACCCGTGGAGGTTTTCGAGTCCGTCAAGCTCGAGGGTCTGAGGGAGGCGTGATGGCCGAAGTCCTGGTTCGCACCGAACAGAAGGCGAGCGCGCGTTGGATCGTCCTCGACCGCCCAGAGGTGCGCAATGCGCTGTCCGCGGAGCTCGTCCGCCAAGCGCGCGAAGCGCTGCGCGAGGCCGTCGCGGATCCCGCGGTGCGCTCGGTGGTCATCACCGGAGCGGGCAAAGCGTTCTCCGCCGGCGCGGACCTCAACGAGATGAAGGCGTCGCGCCAGGCGACGTTTCAGGAGAACGTCGACAACGCGCTCAATACGTCGAGCCTCTTCTACGAGATCGTGCAGGCGCCGAAGCCTGTGGTCGCGCGCGTTCAGGGTCCGGCGATGGCGGGCGCTCTCGGCATCATCTCCGCGTGTGACGTCAGCATCGCGGCGACGGGCATCTCCTTCGCGTTCACCGAGGCGCGGCTCGGCATCGCCCCGGCGATGATCTCGCCTTTCGTCATTCGTCGCGTCGGCGCGGCTCGCGCACAGCGGTTGTTTCTCACGGGCGAGACGTTCAGCGCGGAAGACGCGGGTAGGTTCGGATTGATCGATCACGTCGTTGCGCCGGACGAGCTCGACGAGACGGTCGCCGCGATCTGCCGTGACCTCGAGCGTTGCGGCCCAAGCGCGCTCGGTTCCGTGAAGGAGATCGTCGCCCGAGTGACGACCAGCAGCCCCGAGGATAGCCGGCGCTACACCGCCGAGATGCTCGCCAAGATGCGCGCCGGCGACGAGGGGCAGGAAGGAATGGCCGCCTTCTTCGAGCGCCGGCCGCCGCGCTGGGCGCGGTGAGGATTCCGTCAGCTCCGTACCGCCAAGATCGCCTGCGCGAGCTCGCGGCTGAAGTCACCGAGCAGCCCGCTCAGCGCCGTCGCCGTGGCCTGCGGATCTCCGCCGGTCGTCGTGGTGGTGAACGTCGAGTCGCCGGCGCGCAGGGTGTCGAGCGCGGAGCCTTTGCGTACCCGCCATCGCGCCACGAGCTCCGCGCGACCGTCCGCTGACGGCTCGAAGCGGTCCACGTCGACCTCGACCACGAGCTCGGGCGCCTTCCCCCCCCACCACGGGTAAAGCTGAACGCGGTCGGCGTGGACGAGGGTCTGCAAATTCTGCGCTAGGATCATCTCGAACTGGCGCGACAGCGATCCCGCCCAGAAGTCGAAGACCGCAGGCCTGACCTCGTTCGGCTCGACGCGGGTGACCATCTCGGGGCGGTCGAGGTAGCCGGGAAGACGCACCGGCCCGACGCCGAGCGAACCGACGTGCTCTCCAGGCACCGCCGGCGCAGGGTCCGACAGCGGCGTCAGGACGAAGAAGCGCGAGGGATCGGGGCGCGGCGCCAGCACGGTGCACGCCGCGATCGTCGTCGAGATGATGAGGGCGCAGGCGCTCGACAGAAGCCTCGCACCGCAGAGCCTGCGCCGCGGCGATCCGTTCACGGCGCCTTCTTTCCGGTCAGCAACACGTTGGGGTTGCGATCGATTTGCTCGGCGAGCAGCCGCACCGCCCGGGCGGCGTCGCCGACTTCGCCGATCGTGGCGGAGAGGCCGCCGAGCAGCGGCGCGCTCGGATCGATGAGCGAGTCGAAGCGATCGAGCGACGCTTGTAGCCGCTGAACCGCGCCGCGCAGGTCCTTCGTCGTGTCGTTGACGCTGTGGGTGAGCGGCGACACGTGCGTCCGAAGATCGGCAACCGCGCCGCGGACTTCGTCCAGGGTCGCGTGCAGGGCCTGTAGGTCCGCGTACAGCTCAGGCGAGTTGACCAGGCGACTGACGCCGTCGATCGCCCCGCCCACCGACTTTGCGAGCGCATCGAAATCGATGCGGCTCAGACGATCGAAGATCTCTTCGATCTTCGCTCGAGCTTGCTCCAGAGTCGTCGGCAACGATGGGATTTCGGGGAACGGTGCTTTCTCGGGTGGCAGCACGAACTCTGCTTTGCTGTCCGGAAAGAGATCGAGCGCGACGAAGAGCAGGCCGGTGATGAAGCTTTGCTGCTGGAGCTGGGCGCGCAAGCCGAGGTCGTAGATGAGCTCGTGCAGTCTTTCGTCGCTGGTGGCGTCCGTGCTCGCTCCGAGCCCCTGGAGCCGTTCCCTGTCCACCTCGATCAGGACCGGGAGCCGATTGGGAGCGCTATCCCGGGTCAACAGGATGCGAATGTCGCGGACCTCGCCGATCGGCACGCCCCGAAACTTCACCGGCGCTCCCCTTTCGAGGCCGTTCACCGTCCCCTGGAAGAAGATCACGAACGTGCGGGTGTTGCGGAAGAAGAGCCCCGAGCCGATCGAGATGACCGCCACGGCGGCGATGACGATCGCTCCGAGCACGAAGGCGCCGATCAGCGCGGGGTTGGCGCGCCTACCCACGCACGGTCGCTCCCTCGCCGTCCTCTTTCCCGCGTGTGAGAAAACGGTGGACCTTCGGATCGGTGGAATGCTCGAGCAGCTCCTTCGGCGATCCGCCGGCGATCGCCGTGCGCGTCTCGGCATCGAGAAAGATGCCGTCGTCGGCGATCGTGAAGATGCTCGGCAGCTCGTGCGTGACGACCACGACGGTCGCGCCGAGGCTGTCGCGCAGCTCGAGGATCAGCTCGTCGAGCAGGCGCGACGTCACCGGATCGAGGCCGGCCGAGGGCTCGTCGAGAAACAGGATCTCTGGGTCGAGCGCGATCGCACGCGCGAGGCCTGCTCGCTTCTGCATGCCGCCGCTGATCTCGGCGGGATAGTAGTCCTCGAAACCGCGCAGGCCGACGAGCGCGAGCTTCAGCGAGGCCACCTCGCGGATCTCGACGGGACGCAGCGCGGTGTACTCGCCGAGCGGCAACCCGACGTTCTCGGCTAGCGTCATCGAGCTCCACAACGCGCCACTCTGGTACAGCACCCCGAGGCGACGCAGGATGCTTTCGCGTTCGGCGGGCTCGGCTTTGGTGAAGCTCGTCTTGCCGTAGAAAATCTCGCCGGCGGCAGGCTCCAGGAGGCCGATCAACGCACGCAGCACGGTGCTCTTTCCGCAGCCGCTGCCGCCCATGAGGACGAATACCTTGCCCCGCTCGACGGTGAAATTGAGGTCGCGAAGCACCACTCGTTCGCCGTACGCGAGCGTGAGTTCGTGGACCGTGACGTGCGCATCGCCCACGCTAGATCCCGAGTTGGTTGAAGATCACGGCGAAGAGCCCGTCGGCGACGACGATCCATACGATGCTGGTCACGACAGCCGAGGTGGCGGCGTCACCGACGGCAGACGAGCTGTTGCCGCACTGCATGCCGCGCAGGCACCCGGCCACGGCGATCAGCGCGCCGAACACGAAGCTCTTGCCGACACCCGTTGCACAGCTGGTGAGAGTCAGCGCCTGCTTCGCCCCCCGCAGGTACTGGAGAGGGGTGAGGCCCAACATGCCGACGCTCACGATTCCTCCGCCGAGTATGCCGAGTACGTTCGAGTAGATGGTGAGCAGCGGCATCATCAGCAATAGCGCGATCAAGCGCGGCAGGACTAGAAAGTCCATCGGCGGGATTCCCAGCGTGGCGAAGGCGTCGGTCTCCTGGGTGACCTTCATGGTGCCGAGCTGCGCCGCGAAGCCCGAGCCGGTGCGGCCTGCCATGATGATTGCCGTCATCATCGCGCCCATCTCGCGCACCATGGCGATCGCCACCAGATCCGCGACGTAGATCTGCGCGCCGAAGCGCAGCAGCTGAACGGCTCCGACGAACGCCAGGATCATGCCGACCAGCACGCTGATCAGCGTGACGATCGGCAGAGCTTGGACGCCACAGTCCTGGACGAACGCCATGAGATCGCGGACGCGCAGGCGGGCTTTGCCGCGCACCAGACGCCCCATCGACAAGGTGACCTCGCCGAGAAAGGCGAACGATTCGCGGCTGGTGCGGGCCAGAGCCATCGAGGCGCTGCCGAGCCGTTCCAGCCGGCCCCGCCGGTCGGCGCCGCGGCGCACGCCGGGCCTTTCCGGAACGGCTTCGGCGAGCCGGAGGAGGCGCTGTATACCCTCGGGTAGCCCAGTGCGGTCCATTGTGATGCCGCGTTCGCGGCAGACCTCGGTGACTCCCGCGAGGAACGTCACGACGGCGCTGTCCCACGCTCGCAGCTCCCGCATGTCGAACGTGACGGCTCGCGCCGCCCCGGTGGTCAGCTCCTGACTTAGACGATCCGGCGAAGGCATCCCGGTGGCGAGATCCCAGGTCCCCGCCAGACGGATGACCATCGTCCCATCGCGTGCGTGAACGATGGACATTTCACCCCGCTCGGCCACGCGCCAGAGGGAATCGGTTTTCGCAGCCGACGTCAATCCAGCGAACGCCGGCCGCGCTTCTTTTCGGCGCGGATCCGCTTGTCTTGCAGGCGGCGCTCCGCGACGCTCCGCGGCGGGCGCGTCTTGCGTCGCGGCGCCGGCGGAGCGGCGACCGCTGCGAGCATCCGACGCAACCGCTCGAGGCAATCCTCGCGGTTGCGCTCGCGCTCGCGATGGCGATGGCTGGCGAGCACGAGGTCGCCGGCGGCGGTGATTCGCGAGGCGAAGCGTGCGACGAACCGACCGCGAACGTCTTGCGAGATGCTCGGGCTCGCCAGCACTCTCCAGCGCAGCACGGCTTTGCTGGCGACGCGATTGACGTTCTGACCGCCCGGGCCCGAGCTGCGCACGAAGCGAAACTCGATCTCGCGAAGCGGGATGCGGAGGTTGTCGGCGACGACGACCAGAAGGCCTCCCCTGTGGAAGGTCCTTCTACCACGATCGGCGCCGCGAGCGTCTGCTAGTTGTCGCTCGGCCGGAGCCAGAGCGGCAGGCCGCTCTGCTCGGCTGTGGTGAGCGCGCCGGGCAGGTCGTCGCGGTGCGTCTCGGAGTCGGGCGGCGTGATCAAGGGCTCGGCCACGAGACAGGCGCTACGCAGCAGCTCGAGGTCGCCGCCGTCGACCGGCTCCTCGAACGCGAAGCGCCCAGTCGTGGCGCTGCAACCATTTGCGCCCTCGATCTCGAAGAGACCTCGGCGGCGAACCACGGCGGCGCCGACGATCAGCGAGAGCTCGGCGGGACAGGCCGTCAAGTCACCCGAGCGGAACATGCTCGGACAAAACGACAGTCGTAGCTCCGCCGCTGCCGACGATACGGCGACGAGGCGCGCTCGGTAGCGGCTGGCCAGACAAGCCGGCACGAGGAAGTCGACGGTCAGGTCCTCGACTGCTGCTTGACGGAGCATGCCCTCGGTTCAGCAAGCTACGTGCCGCTCCGGACGGCTCGCCCATCGCCCCGTCGTGCGGCGAAAAGTCCCAGAAATCGCCCGGACCGGCGAACGAAAATGCACCAATTAGCGACGAAATTGAGACGGTCGGCACTCCAATCCCATGCGTATCCAGCAATCCGCGACCGCGGTCTGGAGTCCCCCGCCCGCCTGTTGTAACCACACGCCGCCATGGACCGCATCGTCTCGAACCTGCGCACCGGGTCGGCCGAGTTCGCCGAGAACCAGCGCCGGATGAAGGAAGGGATCGCCAAGCTGCGCGAACGGCTCGCGGCCGCGCGTGAGGGCGGTTCGCCCGACTCGCGCCGGCGGCATACCGAACGCGGCAAGCTTCTCGTTCGCGAGCGTGTGGAACGGCTCATCGATCCCGGAACCCCGTTCCTGGAGCTTTCGCCACTTGCCGCCTACGACATGTACGACAACGACGCGCCTTGCTCGGGACTGGTGACCGGTGTGTGCCGCATCCACGGCCGCGAGGCTGTCGTGATCGCCAACGACGCGACGGTGAAGGGCGGTACGATGTACCCGATCACCGTCAAGAAGCAGCTACGTGCGCAGCACGTCGCCATGGATAACCGACTGCCCACCGTCTACCTCGTGGATTCCGGTGGAGCGTTCTTACCGCTTCAGGCCGAGATCTTCCCCGACGAGCAGCACGGCGGACAAACCTTCTACAACGAAGCGCTGATGTCGGCGATGGGCATCCCGCAGGTCGCGGCCGTGATGGGATCGTGCACGGCGGGCGGCGCCTACGTGCCGGCGATGTGCGACGAGAACGTCATCGTCAAGAATCAGGGAACGATTTTTCTCGGCGGCCCGCCGCTCGTGAAGGCCGCGACGGGCGAGGTGGTGACCGCCGAGGAGCTCGGCGGCGGCGACGTCCACACGCGCATCTCTGGGGTATCCGACCACCTCGCCGACGATGACGCACATGCTCTCGACATCGTCCGCTCGATCTTTGCGAACCTGCCCGCCGCGAAGAAGTTCCCCCTCGAGCGCGTCGCCCCGGAGGCCCCCGCCTACGACCCCGAAGAGATCTACGGGCTCGTGCCGTGGGATACGCGCAAGCCCTACGAAGTCCGCGAGCTCGTCGCGCGCATCGTCGACGGAAGCCGCTTTCACGAGTTCAAAGCGCGCTACGGCACCACGCTGGTCACGGGCTGGGCGAGGATCCACGGCTACACGGTCGGCATCCTCGCCAACAACGGCGTGCTGTTCAGCGAGTGCGCCTTGAAGGCGGCGCACTTCATCGAGATCTGCTGTCAGCGAAAGACACCGCTGGTGTTCTTGCAGAACATCACGGGCTACATGGTGGGACGGAAGTACGAGCACCAGGGTATCACCAAGGATGGCGCCAAGATGGTGCACGCCGTTTCGACCGCACAGGTGCCGAAGCTGACCGTCATCGTCGGTGCCTCGCACGGCGCCGGCAACTACGGCATGTGCGGGCGCGCGTACCGCCCTCGCCTGCTCTTCATGTGGCCGAACAGCCGGATCTCAGTCATGGGCGGCGAGCAGGCCGCGCATACGCTCGTACAAGTGAAGCAGGAGCAGCTCGCCAAGCAGGGCAAGACGCTGGCCAAGGAAGAGGCCGACGCGATCATGGCGCCGGTGCTCCAGAAGTACGACTACGAGTCGAGCGCGTACTATTCGACGGCGCGCCTCTGGGACGACGGCATCCTCGACCCGGTCGAGACCCGCGAAGCGCTCGCCTTGGGCATCGAGCTGTCGCGCAACGCCCCGGTTCCGGACGCCAAGCACGGCGTGTTTCGCATGTAGCGGCGACGCTCACCTCCCTTGCATCGGCCCGCGCGGCACGCCAGCGTCGTCTTCGGGAGGCGAAAGAACGATGCCGAGAGTCAGCGGAGCGAGTCAGGCGAGCGTCGAGCCGGCGATCGACCAAGGGCGTGCAAGGCATGTGGGTCGCCCTCGCGCCGTCGAGTTGACGGCGACCATCGCCTGGGAGAACTGTTCCGGTGAGTTCAACCGTGCGCTGCGAGTCCCCTCGCAGCGCCTGTGGAAGAGGAGGGAGTGATGACGACCGTCAGCGAAGTCGCCCCGGACGTGTTTCGAATCTCGACGTACGTGCCGGAGGCCGACCTGGAGTTCGGCCAGTTTCTCGTTCGCGACGAACAACCGCTGCTGTTCGAGACGGGCATGAAGGCGCTGTTTCCAGCCGTGCGCGACGCGGTGGCCAAGGTGCTCGATCCCGCCACGATCCGCTGGATCGCCTTCAGCCACTTCGAGTCCGACGAATGCGGCTCGCTCAACGAATGGCTGAGCGTCGCGCCCCATGCGCTGGCGACTTGCAGCTTCGTCGGGGCCATCGTCAGCGTCAACGACTTCGCCATCCGTCCCGCGCGCCCGCTCGCCGACGGCGAAGTCCTGGAGACCGGCAAGCGGCGCTTCCGCTTCCTCTCGACCCCGCACGTGCCGCACTGCTGGGAAGCGGGCATGCTCTTCGAGGAAGACGACCGCACGCTGTTCTGCACGGATCTGCTGCAACAGAACGGCGAGCGCCCGCCGCTCGGTGGCGCGGAGCTCGTCGAGCTTTCCCGGCAATCCATGATGAACTTTCAGAAGGGTCCACTCGCCAACTACTTCCCGTACACGAGCCGAACCGAAGCGACGTTCGCGCGCCTCGCCGCGCTCCGTCCCAAGACGCTGGCAACGATGCATGGCTCCGTCTTTCACGGTGACGGCGAGAAGGCGCTGCGCGAGCTCTTCGCAGCGGTGAAGGAAGTATTCGCCTAGCGGTCCGCTCAGCGCGCCAGCCGGGTGATGAGCTTGGCGCGGTATTCCGGGGCATGGGCGCCAAGGCGGCGCCGTTCCATCAGCACCCGGAAGCGGATCGTCTTCCAGTTGAGATCGTCGCGCAGGCGCGTCCGTTCCTGCGGGTCCGAGCAGGCGTCGAGCAACGCCTCGAGCGTCACCATCTCTTTGCGGATCTGCATCTCTTCGGGTAGCACTCCGGCATTCTTGAGCAGCAGATAGCCGGGGCGGAGATCCTCGGGAACGGTGGAGAGGTCTTCGAGCTCGAGCGACCGGCCTTTGCCCGCCAGGTCGTCGAGCTCTCCGCGCGCGATCGCGTCGCGAATGCGTGCCTCGGCGATCTTCTCGAGCAGGCTCAACGTTGAACGCACCAAGTGATCGCCTGTTCGAGGCGATCGTTGCCCCAGAAGAGCTCGTCACCGACGACGAAGCTCGGCGCGCCGAAGATGCCGAGGCGAATCGCTTCCTCCGTCTGCAGTCGAAGGCGCTCCTTGCCCTCGGGGCTTTGTGCGGCTTCGAGGACCGGGCGGGCCGGTAGCCCGAGCGATTCTAAGATCGAGCCCACCACCGTCGCATCGGAGATGTGAAGGTCGTCAGCGAAATTGGCCGCGTAGATCCGCCGGGCGAATTCCGCCCGCCAGGGCGCCGCGTCGTCGAGGCTCGCGACGCGGGCGGCGAGCAGGCCGCTGCGCGGGAATTGCGAAGGCCGCCGCAGCGGGATTCCTTCGGCGGCGCAAAGGCGCGCCACGTCCCGCCACATGTAGCGTCCCTTCACCGGATAGAGGTTGAACGGCGAATCATTCCATCCCTGGCGTTGAAAGATCGGCCCGAGCAGGAACGGCTTCCATTCGACTGCCACTCCCGCGCCGTCGGCAAGCCGCTCGACGCGAGAAGCGGCAACATACGAGTACGTGCTCGCGAACTCGAACCAGAACTGCAGGCGCCGCATCTATGGGGTGTGATACTTGAGCGGGTTACGCTCGAGCAACCCGCGTACGGGATGGGGAATCCAGGCACGACCCTTCTCCTCCGCGGAGGCAGATCCGCCGTCTTTCGCTTGCTTCTCTTCCAGCCTCGCCAGCTGTCGCTCGATCTCCGCTGCGCCCTCGCCGAAAGCGGCGCTGATGCGGTCAACGCCGTCCTGAACAGTGTGAGAGACCGGATCGCGGAGCCCACCGTAGAGCTTTTGGTAGCGCAGCTCGAGCTGCGCGGCCGCCTGGCGATATCGTTCCTTGGCGACGACCAACGCGGCGTTCTGCGCGGACACGAAGGCGTGCTTTCTCGAAAGGCGCGCGCGCTCGACGCGGTTCTTGAGCCCCCACCCCAACGCCAGCAGACAGATGCCTAGGGCGACCTTCGCGGTGTTGCGCCAGCCCCTCATCGAGGCGAGCTCGGCCGAAATCGCCCCTCTCTCCGCCTCGAGCTGTCGCTCACGTTCTTGCAGGCCGGCTAGCTCTCGTTGCCGCTGCGCCGATTGCCGTTCCGCTCGGCTCTTGTCTGCGAGAATACGCGCCTGCTCGGCGCGGAGCTCGGTAGCTTCGCGCGCGAACGCGTTGGGTATACGGATCGTTTGGCCGACCTGCACGTAGTCCACCTCGGGGAGGTGGTTGATCGACGACAGCTCCTGCACTGACACGTGAAACGTACGCGCGATGTCGCTGAGCGACTCGCCCGCTCGCACGGGGTAGAGAAAGAACTCGTCGGTCGCGCCAGGCGGCGCTACGTCAGCGAGGGTTCGGGTGACAGCAGCTCCCGGCAGCGCCAGGAGCCACAACGTAACCCAGAGGGCGAAGCGTAGAGGCATGATGGAGTCTTCATCGTCCCACTCCTCGACCCCCCAATCGCTCTGGACATTAGTCTAGGGCCGTTCGAAGGGGTACTGCAATAGGCTTTTTGCCGCGTCCCAGGCCGCACGCCGGGGGCGTAGAACCAGCGCCGATCTCAGTCGAGGAGGTTCTCGGCGAAGCGGCGACCCGCGAAGATTCCGCCCGCCGTGCCTGCCACGCTGGCGAAATAGGCCGTGAGGAGCCCGATGTGCATGCCGATCCTCCACCCGATCCAGCCGCCCACCACCGCGAACACGATCCCGAGGAATCGCTTCATGCCAGGATCCGCACCAACTCTCGCTGCGCCGGCGTATAGACCTTCGGGCCGTCGGTTTCGAGCACCACGTTGATCTCCGAGCGGACGCCGAACTCCGGCAGGTAGATGCCCGGCTCGATGGAGAAGCAGAGCCCCGGCACCAGGGAGCGGGTGTCGTGGGTCTCGAGATCGTCGAGGTTCGCGCCGTCGCCGTGGTCCGCGTGCGCGCCGATGTTGTGCCCGGTGCGATGAACGAACGAGTCGCCGAAGCCGCGCGCGGCGATGAAGTCGCGCACGGCGCGGTCCACCATCCATCCCTCGAGGGGCTCGCGGGCGGCGTGCCGGCTTCGCACGGTCTCCAGGCCGAGGTCGCGCGCGGCGACGACGACGTCGAAGGCCTCGCCGATCGGCGCCGGCGCGCGGTCGCCCGCGTAGCCCATCCACGTCACGTCGGCGAACACGGCGGCCGCGTCGTCCTCCTTCGCCCAGAGGTCGATGAGCACGAGCGCACCCGCCGCGCACGGCCGCGCCACTTCGGCGCGCGGTACGTAGTGAGGATCTCCCGCGTGCGAATCCACGGCGACGATCGGCGGGTGATCGGTGACGAGCCGCTCGCGGGCGAAACAGTCCATGATGCCCGCCTGGACCTCGGTCTCGAGCGCGGGGCGGCCGGCGCGGAGGCGCGAGGCGATGAAGCGGAATGCCTCGTCCTTCGCGCGGTCGATGGCCAGCGCGGCACGGCGGTGGCTGTCGATCTGCGCGGCGCTCAGGCGGCAGAGGAAGTGTTGTACGAGGTCCGCCGACGACACCACCTCGACGCCGAAGGAGCGCACCAACTCGACGGTCCCGGCGTCGACGCGCGAGAGGTACGGGATCGAGCCGAGCGAGCAGTATTCCATCGCCACGCGTTTGCGACCGGACAAGAGGGCGCGCAAGCGCTCGTGCAGCTCGCGGTATCCTGCGTAGGTCGCCACGCGCCCCGCTCGGCGTGGCATGCTGCCGGTTTCGATGCGATGCACGAGCAGCACGGGCTCGCCTTCGCGCGGCACCAGGTACGCCCAGCGGCGCGTGAGCAAGTGCCCGGCGAGGTCGAGGGCGGCGACCGCGGTCGGGTTCTGGCCGCGGAAGTCCCACAGCAGCCAAGCGTCGAGCCCGCGCTCGATGAGCATCTCCTGAATCTCGCGGACCGGCAGCTCGGGACGAGAGGTCATCGCCGCTTCACGATCCGGCCGGTGCCGAGGTAGACGTACTCGAGATCGAGCGTGGTCAGCGGCGTATCGACGGAGCCTCGCCGCACCCATTCGACTCGGCCTACGAACAGCGTGTGATCACCCGCCTCGCGCTCGTCGACGACGGCACAATCGAAGCCGGCGAGCGCATCGGCGAGCAGCGGGACGCCGCTCGGAGAATCGATCGTCGCGAAGCCCCCGAGATTGTTCTCGGCCTTGGCCGCGGGTGAGTAGAAGAAGTCTTCGAGCGCCCGGCCGCCGCGGCCGACGACGTTCATGCCGAAGCGGCGCGCCGCTCGCACCAGCCCATGCGAGAAGTGGCGCTGATCGATCGACGCCATGACGAGCGGCGGTTCCCCGGAGACTTGCGTGACCCAAGAGGAAGACATGCCGTGGCGGACCCTGCCGTGGCGCACGGTGAGCACGTAGATGCCGTTGGTGATCTCCTTCAGCTCTTCGATCAACGCCATTGCTTTCCGCGTACAAAATGCGGACTGTGAGGCCGATGTCCGCGCCCGTAGAATACATCACCCGCATCCGGGAAAACTACGCTCGGCTGGGCTACAAACCCTACGCCTGGGTCGACAAGCGGAGCGAGCCGCCGCCCTGGACGCCGCTCGCCAAGCCGCTCGCCGACTGCCGTCTCGGCCTCGTCGCGTCCGGGGGCATTTACGTGAGCGGCCAGGTGGCCTTTCACTGGCGCGACGACACGACGTTTCGCGAAGTACCGACGGACGTGCCGACCGCGGAGCTACGCGCCACACATTTCGCGTACGACCTGACCGACGCGCGGCGGGACCCCAACGTGGTATTTCCGATCGACACGCTGCGCCGCCTCGTCGCGGAGGGAGTCGTCGGCTCGCTCGCCGAGGTCGCGTACACGTTCATGGGCGGCATCTATTCGGCGCGCCGGGTGGCGGAGGAGCTGGCGCCGCGGATCACCGAGCGCCTGCTCGCGGCCCGAGTCGACGCGGCGCTGCTCGTCCCTGTTTGACCCGTCTGTCATCAGTCCGTCGGACTGATCGCCAGAGCCCTCGAAGCAGCCGGCATCCCGACGCTCTGCATGTCGAGCGCGCTCGACATCACTCGTCACGTGAATCCGCCGCGCGCCGCGTTCCTCGACTTTCCGCTCGGCCACACGACCGGGAAGCCGAACGAGCCGGCGCTACAGCGAGCGATCCTCTTCGAGGCGCTCGGCGCGTTTCAATCGCTTCGCGAGCCCGGCCCGGTCAAGCTCTTGCCGTTTCGCTGGACCGAAGACGACGGTTGGAAGCGCGGCGCAATGGCCGGCGGCGACGATCGCCAGCCGCGCTACGACACGCCGCAGTATCAGAACGAGGAGGACCGTCGCCGGGCGGAAGCTTGCGAAGCTTGCATCACCTGACGATCTTCGGCCCGTCTTCTCGTGGGGCGGCGAAATCTCCGAGCGGTGGACCGGGCTCGACCTCCGACCCCTGCTTGTACTCGGTCTTCATCCAGACGTTGCCGCTGCGATCCCACGCGGTGATCGGACCGTCCAGCACGCCGTCGTGGTAGCTGCCTTCTTCTTCCTTCTGGCCGTTGTCGTGCCACAGAAAGTACTCGCCTTCCGGCTTGCCGTCGTGGAAGAGCGCTTGCTCGGACTGCTGCCCGTTCTCGTGCCAGGCACGATACCAGTCGTCGGGCTTGCCCCCGTGGAAGAGAATCTCTTGGCGCTTCTGGCCGTTGCGGTGCCAGCTCACCCATAGACCCTCGCGGACTCCTTGCTTGTAGTCGCCCTGCTGCTCCTTCTGGCCGTTGTCGTGCCAGATGGTGTAGCGCCGATCGAGGATGCCGTGATCGTAGTAGGACTCGGTCTCCTTCTGGCCGTTCTCATGCCACCGGCTCCACATGCCCTGCTTGTAGCCGTCGACGAAGCTCCCCTGCTCCCACTTCTGACCGTTGTCGTGCCAGGCCTCGAAGCTCAGCGGCTTGCCGTTGTCCCACAGGGTTATCGCGTCGATCCTGCCGCTCGGGTGCCAGCGTGTCCACGTGCCGTCGCGCTTGCCCTCGCGAAACCGGCCATACTCGCGCTTCCCGCCTCCCTCGTAGATCTCGACGTACGGACCGTGACGGATGCGCTCGCCGCGGTCGTCCACGTGCTCGCACCATTTCTCCTTGAGCTTCTTCAGACCGGGCGTGCCGCTGTCGGTGGAGACGACTTGGTCCGTACCGAACGGGCAAGGGGTCGTCACGTATTCTACGACCCGGTGAACGGAGCCCGAATCCGACTTGCAAGCCGGCACCGCGGTTGCCACGGCCGATAGCGCGAGCAGCGGCCAGATCGCGGGGCGGCTCCGTGAAAGAGGGCGCTCAGCCATCGGCGTGCTACTCCTCGTCCACCGTACGCTCGATGCCGTCGAAGAACTGCCACCACATGCCGAGCGAGGTGTCGACCGCGCGACGCACGCCGGCTTGCACCGGTTCGGTGGCCGCGTGTTTGAGGACGATGTGGTCGCCGACGTCCGAATGCTCGGCGTCGGCGATCTCGTGCACGTCCCAGAAGGCGACGGCCTCGTGCGAGATGCCATAGTGCCGCTCGAGAGCGCGCGCAAACGGACCGAACGCTCCGGCCACCTGTCCCTCGGCGGCGAGATTGATCGCCGCGACACCCTCGAGAAACGGAAGGATCTTCGTCGAATACTCGAACCACTGGACCAGCGCCGCAGTGGACGGCAGCGGCTGAGCGCTCACGACGTCCCGTCGGGCGAGCCCGATCGCCGCGCAAAAGATCGAGGAACACCTCAGGGTGCGGCTTGTTGACCCCGGAGATGCGACCCGTCTCTTCCTCGTACAGCGACTCGGCGAGCCGGATGCGTTCGCCCGCATCGAGGCAGCGGGAATGCAGCGCCGACACCGCCCGGGGAAACTCGTACACCTGCAGGTAGAACTGCTTGGCGAACGTCTGCAGCGCCGGCCGCGATACCGCGCCTTCCTCGACTCTCCGCCACAACGGGTGGCCGCCGAAGCTGCGATGCGCGCGGATCTCGCGGCTGAGCTCGCTTGCAAACTCCTCGGTGGAAAGCGCCATCGGTCTAGGCGGAAATTAGATCACCTTTGCATTCGGCTGTGAAATCGCCATCACCGGGAGCCTCTCCGTCCGGTACATCGCTATATCTGGGTGGACCCGAGAAGGTTCCCGCCCAACCGAGGGTGCCCGATACGCTTGTCGCCGACCACGTTCACGAACGACGTCTTGCCGGAACGCAGCGCTCTCTCGAGCGAGCCCCGGATATCGCCCGGCTTCGTGACATGCTCGGTATGGCAACCCAGCACCGAGAACATCTGGTCGTAGCGGATTTCCTCCAACATGTTGAACGGGTCTGTGCGGCCCTTGAGGAGCGGCATCTCCTCGAAGCCCGGCCCCCAGGAGCTGTTGTTCCAGAGCACGGTGTGAACCGGCAGCCCGTAGCGGACGGCGGTTTCGATGTCGAAGCCACCGATGCCGAGCCCGCCGTCCCCGATCACCAGCACCACCTGCTTGCCCGGACGCGCGAGCTGCGCCCCGATGGCCATGCCGACGCCGTGGCCGACCGGCGCGAGTGGCCCCGCGTCGACGACCTGGCCCGGGAAGCGCGCGCGGAACCACTGCGTCATCCACCCTGACAGTGTGAAGCTGTCGATGATCACCGTGGCGTCGCGGTCGAGCACCCCGCAAAGCTCGCGGCAGAGCCGGTCGGGATGGATCGGCGTCTGATCGTGCGTCTTCTTCTCGGTCTCGTCGATCGTGCGCTCGTAGTTGGCGCGCACCTCGCCGATCTCGCGGAGCCAGTTCGAATCGGCGCGCTTCTTGGCGGTGATGCCGAGCCGCTTGGCGGCGTCGATGAGCTGGCGAAGCACGAGCTTGGGATCGCCGACGACGGCGACCTCCGCGGGAACGTGGAGCCCGATGCGATTCGCCGTGGCGTCGACCTGGATGTAGTGCGCCTTGTCGCTCCACGTCGGCGGTTCGCCGAACTTTTCTCCGCTCCAGAAACGGAAGCCGATCGCCAGGACGACGTCGGCGCGGCCGGTGAACGGCTTCTTCCACACGCCGCGGATCGCCAGAGCATGATCCTCGGGAACTGCCCCCTGCCCGGTTCGCCGTGCGTACACCGGGATTCCCGTGAGCTCGGCGAGCTCGCGTAGCTCAGCGGCGGCGCCGGACCAGAAGATGCCGTCACCGGCGGCGATCAGCGGCCTCTCCGCCGACGCGAGGAGCTCGATCGTGCGCTCGATCTTGGCGGGATCGCCGGCGGCGCGCAGCTCGTCGGGTGAGAAGACCTTGGCGCCGCGGCGCTGCTCGGAGGCGTCCCGGCTCTCGTAGAGGATGTTGGTCGGGATCTCGAGCAGCGACGGCCCTTGTGGCGGCACCGTGGCTTCGCGGAACGCCTGGCGAAGATCCACCTCGATCGTCGACCAATCGAGCACCCGCTTGGCGAACTTCGTGAACGTTCGGCAGACCTCGGACCCGTACGCTTCCTGGAAGGAGCCGATCTGGTCTTCCGTCGTCGGATGCTGGCCGGCGATGCAGACGACCGCGCTCCCAGCCAGACCGGCGCCGCACAGGCCGGTGACCGCGTTGGTGAGGCCGCACCCGGCGGTGACGCAGCACACCCCTGGCGTGCCGGTCGTGCGGGCATACGCGTCGGCTGCGTAGGCGCAGGCCTGCTCGTGGCGCATGTGGATCAGCTTGATGCCGTGCTCGCGCAGCGTGGCGAGTATCGGGAACGTGTGGCCGCCGTTGATCGCGAAGAGATACTTCACCTTCTGCGACTCGAGTACCCGCGAGACGAGCTCGCCGCCGTCCACCTGGGTCTTCTCCGCTCGGTGCGCCGCCGAACCCGCGGTCTCGTACAACGATTGATTCGCTTTCTCAGCCGTCGGCATGATCTACTCCTCGCGTTTGACCGCCCTAGCCTGCGGTCGATTCACGGAAAAGAGGGAACGCTCATGACCTACGAGGAATATCAACATCTCAAGTTCGATTTGAAGCCCAATGGCGTCCTCCTCGTCACTTTGAACCGTCCGGACGTGCTGAACGCGACCAACGCCCGGCTCCACTGGGAGCTGACGCAGATCTGGAAAACGGTCGACGAGGACGAGCAGGTCAAGGTCGTACTGGTGACCGGCGCCGGTAAGGCGTTCTCCGCCGGCGGGGACCTCGAGATGGTCGAGAACATGGCGGGCAACCCCACCGCGATCGCACAGGCCCTGCGGGAGGCCGGCGACATCGTCTACAACATGATCAACCTCGAAAAACCGATCGTTTCCGCCATCAACGGGGTCGCCGTGGGAGCCGGGCTGGCGGTCGCGCTGATGGCCGACGTCAGCATCATGTCGGAAACCGCCCGCATCACGGACGGGCACCTCCGCCTCGGCGTCGGCGCGGGAGATCACGCGGCGATCATCTGGCCGATCCTCTGCGGCATGGCGAAGGCCAAGTACTACCTGCTCACCGCGGACTTCATCGACGGCAAGGAGGCGGAGCGCATCGGGCTGGTGAGCCTGTGCGCGCCCGCCGACAAGCTCCTCGACAAGGCTTGGGAAGTCGCCAACAAGCTCGCCGCCGGACCGCAGCATGCGCAGCGCTGGACGAAGCGGGCGCTCAACAACTGGCTGCGCGTGGCGAGCCCGATCTTCGACGCCTCGCTGGCCTTCGAGATGTTGAACTTCATGCAGGCAGACGTGCGCGAAGGGGTTGCGGGGATCAAGGAGAAACGGCCGCCGAAGTTCCCCTCGGCGGGATGAGAGGAAGTGACGTCGATGTCGTAGCCTCGCCCGCGGCGCGCCCTCTCATGCCGTCAGCCGGCACGAGACTTCGCCATGCGCCACCTCGCGCCCCGCGTGAGTGAGCGCATCGATTTCCACGAATACGATCGATTTGCCCTGCCTGCGTACCCGCGCCTCGGCGATCACGTCTTCGTCGACGACCACGTCGAGGAAGTGAACGTGTAGATCGATGGTCGCAACCCGTCGCGGTCGCTCCGGAAAGAGCGAGAACACCGCGCCGATCACCACCGAATCGATCAGTGAGGCGATCGCGCCACCGTGCACCACGCCGCCGCCCTGCAAGAGCTCGGGACGATGGGGTAGGCGAACGCGTGCATAGCCGCGACGGATCTCCTCGAAGCGCAAGCCCATCCAGCGCTGGAACGCCTCGGCCTCGAGAGCGGCGCCGATCTCTCGGGCGCGCTCGGCCGTCAGCGGCTCGAACGCCAGCGGATTCAGCCGTCCCCCACGGCCTGGGCGCGGAGAGTCTCGTGCACTTCGTCGGGGTTTCGTGTCACCCGCCAGACCAGATAGACGACGATCATCACGTTGACGACGAGCACTTCGATCTTCAGCGGGGAGACGCGGCGAAAGAGCTCGAAGAGCTCGAATGGGATCAAGCCCGCCGTCGTCACGATCGTCAGGTATTCCGCCCAGCGCTTGTCGAAGAACAGCCCGAACCCCTCGGTGTAAAATAGCATCGCATAGATGAAACTGCCGATGCTGAGTAGTCGCAGGGTCCTCTCGTCGACGTCGATGACGTAGGTCACCAAGGTGTCGAGCAGGTGGTAGTGGCGATCCGCGGCGAGCGCCGTGGCCCAGCCCGTGATCGCCTTCGCCGTATGGGCGTTCAGCAGCCCGAGCGCGCCGACGCCGGCGCCGACCAGCAACGTCGCCTTCAGCAGCTTGAAGAAGGCGATCACCCCGAGCCACAGGTCGCTCAGCCGGTGACTACGTCGCAACGCGTAGGCGTCGTCCATGGGTGGCGCGTCTACTCTCCGAAGCTCTAGCGATATCAGTCCTGAAAGCGCCGAGAAAGGCATGGAAAAATCGGCAGAGCTCGGTGAGAGCGGCGAGGCACCCGGGAAAATCGGCGGAGGCGACCGAACGCTGCGGCGACGTCAAATGCCGCGGGCGGCACTCGGCTCGATTTTGTAGATGACGCGCACCTCGCCCGGCTGGCGGAACGGGTACTTGTCCTGGCCGAGGTACTTCTTCGCCATTCGGTCGATGTGCGCGTCGGCGCCGTGCTCGGTTACCTCGATTACCCGTCCCCGTACTTCCAGATAGCGATACGGGTTGTCGGGATCCATGATGGCGATCGCCACCGACGCGCCCGCCTTCATGTTCTTGTCCTTGCGACGGCCACGCGCGCTGTTCAGGACCACGTGCTTACCATCGTAGTCTACCCAGATCGGAGTTACCTGCGGCGAGCCGTCCGGCATCAGGGTGGCGAGGTTGCCGAAGGCCTTCTTCTGAAACAGATCTAGGAATTGGGAAGGGATCGCGGCGCCCATAGGAGTCCTCCTGCTCGCAAGCTTTGAGCGATTCTGTCAGAACCGGCGCCAATGAAAAGCCCCGAAACCTACTATCGAGATCACTGGGTGACGATCGAGCCCGACCGGCTCGATGCCTACGAGCAGATGTTCCGCTGGCGCCCGGAGATGGACGCGCTGATCGCGCCCGCCGACATCGCCGCCGGACAGTCGGTTCTCGACTACGGTTGTGGTCCCGGTTGGCTGGCGATCGAGCTGGCGCGCCGGGTCGGTCCCGGCGGTCACGTCCACGCGGTCGATGTCAACCAGGCGTTCCTCGGCCGCGCCGCGGAGCATGTCGCAGCCGAGGGGTTGGGTGAGCGCGTCAGCTTCCATCACATCAGCGACGACCGGATTCCGCTCGCCGACCGCACGCTCGACCGGGTCGTCACCAAGAACGTTTTAGAGTACGTCACGGACCTCGGGGCGACGCTGGTCGAGATGCATCGCGTCTTGAAGCCCGGGGGCCGCTTGCACGTCGTCGACAGCGACTGGGGGATGCTCGCCGTCGAGCCGCTCGGCGCGGAAGCAATCGGCGAGCTGTTCGCGGCCGCGAGCGTCGCGTATCGCACGCCGCTGATCGGTCGCAAGCTCTACGGCGCCATGCGGGCGAGCGGCTTCTCGGACGTCAGGGTGCAGATCCTCGCCAGTGCCGATACCCGAGGCCACTTTTCACCGATCGTCCTCAACATGGCGAGCTACGCGCGCGCCTCTGGGCGGATGGAGGCGGCGAAGATCGACCGCCTCCTCGAGACTCTGAATCGCTCGCTCCAAGACGGCACGTTCCTGCTCGTGTTACCGCAGTTTCTCGTGACCGGCACCGCCTGATTCCGGCATGGCGAGCGCCTATCGAGAGGAAGGGGATCTGATGCGGGACGCAACCATTCGTAAGGTAGCATTCATCGGCCTCGGCAAGATGGGGTCGGCGATGGCGGCGAACGTGCTGGCGGCCGGCTTCGACCTCACGGTCTACAATCGCACGGCCACCAAGACCGAGCCGCTCGTTGCCCGCGGTGCTCGCCCAGCCGAGTCCCCGCGCCGAGCCGCTGCAGAGGTCGACATCGTGGTGACGAACCTGATGGACGACGCGTCGGTCCGCGCGGTGGTCGACGGGCCGGACGGCTTACTCGCAGGGATGCACACCGGCGCCGTTCACGTCGGCACCACCACGAACTCGCCGGCCCTCGCCACGGAGCTCGCGCGCTCGCACGCCGCGAGGGGGTGTGCCTACCTCGCCGCGCCCGTGCTCGGCAGGCCTGACGCCGCCGCCGCTCGCAAGCTCGTCACTCTCGTGGCGGGACCCGCGCAAGCCGCCGAGCGCGCGAGACCGCTTCTCGAGAGCTGGAGCGCCGCTGTCACGGACTTCGGCGCCGACCCCGCCGTCGCCAATAGCGCCAAGCTCTGCCTCAACTACTTCGTCGTATCTCTGATCGACGTGATCGGCGAGGTATTCGCTCTGGCCGACAGAAGCGGCGTCGACGCCGAGAAGCTGAATGGCTTCTTTCAGATGATGCTCGCCCATCCAGGCCTCAAGGCCTACGCGACGCGAATTGCTGAGCGTGATTTTCGCGACGTCGGCTTCGAGCTTGCCGGCGGTCTCAAGGACGGCAACTTGATTCTCGATGCGGCTCGGGCGGCGCGCGTGCCCCTCGGCCATGCAGAGGTAGTCTGCGAGAAGTTTCGCGAAGCGGTCCGTAGGGGAATGGGAGGCCAGGATTGGGCCGCGGTCACTGAGATCACGCGGATTCGGACCGGGTGATCCCGTGAGGCCCGAGCTCGCCTAGGAGCTGAGTAGCAAACTTTCCTTGGCATCAGGCGGCGCCGTGAGGCGCGTATAGATATTTGCACTCGCTGGTTCGCCGGCGTGTGGGGATCCCTAAGATTCTAATTTTACGGGGGAGTCTTCTGCTCGTCCGCTTGAGTCGCGATTGGCACCATCTCTGCTCGGTTCTGAGAATTGCAGCGTAGCTCTTAACGAAGCTGTGATGTGGGGAACATCTTCGAAGCATAGAGACGGAGTAGACAAGTAACCCGCGACTCGAAGGCGGCATCTAAGAGGTATGCGTCCAATGGCAGCGATTGCCGAAAAAGTCCTTCCAGAAGACACGGTCGCCAACCTGTTCGGCCCGGCGGTCATTCTACCGTCGCAATTCACCGAGCAAACGGGTGCAAAGCAATCGGACCGCGGCGAGAAACGGCTCATGCTCGCCGTTCTCGAGGAAGCCGTCGCGACCTACCAGCGTCACGTCGGCGCCGCGACCCGGCATGGACAGCGCATCTTCCGCGAGGCGGAGGACTGGATCCGCACGGAAGGAAGTGCGTGGCCGTTCGCCTTCGAGAACATATGCTATGCGCTCGAAATCGAGCCCGAGTTCCTGCGTGGCGGTCTCGAAGCGTGGAAGGAGAAACAGTTGAAGGCAACGTCGAGCGGCGCTCGCGTCTATCGCTTCCCTTTCCGCAGGGTCAACGGCCGGCGGTCGTCGATTTCGCTTCGTTCGCAGGGTCTGCGCGAAGCCAGCTGACGTCGATACCTGCCGGGGTCGCGCGAATTGCGTTCGTGCGCGATTCGCGAATCGTGTAGGCTGCCGCGCGCAGGGAGGACGTCGACGTGGGAGCAGTTACCCGCAACAAGGAGATTCGTCAGCGCCGAACGCGCCGAGCGAAACGGCGCAAGCGACAATTGCAGAAGCTGCGCCAAGCCCTGCAGAAGGGCCGGACGCATCAAGACCGCGTGCGCATCGCGCAGGAGCTTCGGGAACGATCAACGGGCGCGAGCGCCTGAGTCGCGAGCGACTCCGGCGGTTCGCGACGTGCTCAAGCCCGAACGACGTGCAATGCTGCTTTGGTTGCGGCCTTGCCGCCGGTGGGAGAATGGCGGCCCCCCGCAATGCTGAACCGACGGGCTCGAAGCCGCAGAGTCGAATCGAAGCAGCGCCGCCATAGCTCCGCACGGTGCTCCGCCGCCCAAAGCTCGAGGCCTGGATCCTCTTCCCGGGCCGCGATGTTGATGTCGAGGGTCACGCCGTCGGGCGCGTCGACGACACGCAAGCTCATCACCCGGCCGCGATGGCTGCGGTCGAGCGCATCGGCGATCCGCAACATGGCCGCGAGCTGCAGGATCCGGCGGCGATCGCGAAGCTCGAATGCCGCCAATTCGGCATGCGATGGCTTGGGCGTCCGCCCCGTGTGAAACCGAGCGATCGCGGCGATCCACTTCGTCTCGTCGCGGTCGAACCCGGGAAGCGCCGCGTGAAGAATGAGGTAGCGCGAATGGCGATGGTGCTTCGAGCGGCTGACGGAGGCTCCGACATCGTGGAGCAGCGCTGCGGCCTCCAACAGCTCGCGATCAAGTGATCCGAGGCCGTGGACCCGCTTCGTGCCGTCGAATAGCGCCATGGCCAGGCGAGCCACGTGCGCCCCGTGCGCTGGGTCCGGATCGAGCTCTGCCGCGAGGTCGACGACCGCACGGCGGCGGAATGTCGTGAGGCTCCACGCCGTCGCCGAGCGATCGGCGGACCGACGGCGAGATGTTCCCCACGACCGTCGGTAGGGAGGCGCAGAAGCCACTGAGGCTTCTATAGCGCTTACGTCGTTACCGGACCGTTAGCTCGGGGCTATCGGCCGATGAATTCTCGGGCGACGAGGACGCCGAGCTGTCGCCGCTCGCGGTGGCGGCGACTGCGGGCTTCGCCACGAGCGCCGGGCGGGCAGCCGGCCTCGGCGCGGACCGCGCGGGTTGTTCGCCCCCGGGAGCGTTCGGGCGCGCCTTCGGCGGCTTTTGTTTCTTGCGCGCTTTCTTCTCGGCTTTGGCGAGGCTCTTCGCGACGCTCGCCGCCTTGGCGGCGGCACGCCGAGCATCATGCTTGGCCTGCTTTGCACGCTTTTTCGCCTTTTTGAGGTCCAGCTTCCCCTTGCGTACTTGTTCGCGCGCCAGCTCCAGTGCCTTGCTCGCCGACGACGACCGCGTCTTCGCCTCTTCGGCGGTTGCGGCCGCTAACTTGGCCTTTTGCTGCAGCTTGCTGAGCTTCATCGCCTCACCTTCGTTTACGGTTCGCCCCGGGACCCCTGCATTCACGCGAAATGAACGGAAGTCGCGCACCTTATCGCGGATCAAACCGCCTGTTCAACCTCGAGCGGATGGGCACGACTACAGACCAGGGCTCATGCACGACGCCAGGCTAGCCCCGTTCATTTCAGCCGGAAGAAGCTCAACACGATCTCGAGGGCGATCATCACGACGATCGCAACCTCGAGGACCAGCATCCGCCGATCGCGCGCGACGTCGAGGACCAGCACGAGCCCCTCCTGAATGCTCTGCAGCTTGCGTTCGAGCGCGGCATAGCGATCGCCGAGGTCGAACTCCGCGCGCAAGTCGTCGTAGATGCGGTCCATGGCCGGGTCGTCCCAAGTCGCGTCCGGCTTGTCGAGCAGGTGGAGGACGGACAGCACCTCGGCCCGCGTCCCGATGCCCTCGCCGATGAATCGGTGCATCGGGCGCAAGCGGTAGGGAACCGTGCCCCGGCGTTCGAGCAGGTCGCCGAGCTTGCTGGTGCGCTGAAAGAGGTCGTCGACGATGCGCTCGTAGTATTCCATCGCCGCGCTCTGCGCCACGGTGAGCGCGACGATGCCGGCTCGCTCCGCCGTCAGCCGATCGACGCGCAGCATGCCGTTTACGATGCCGGTCTCTGCAGCGGGGTCTTCGAGAACGGAGTACTCCTCGCGAATGACTTTGGTCGTGAGCTTGGGAATCGCGCGGCTCAGACGTGCGAGCTCGGCCTCGCGCCGGTCGACGGGCACGGCGCGGGTGACGACCGCTCCGAACGGGAACACGTACATCTCCCCCGACGTCCCGTTCTGCGCAATGGGCACGCGAAGCTCGTGGGGCGTGACCCGCGCCTCGGGGAAGACGGCAGCGACTTGGCGGAGCGATAGATTCTCTTCGAAGGCGACCGCGTAAAAGCGGTGCACCCGCGTACCGGCCTGCTCCATGACCGGAGCTTAGCAGACATCGAATCGGCAAGGTGCCGCCGAATGGCTCCGCGTCTGGGCCGAAGCCGACCTCAGCTGAACTCGCCCCGGAGGTATTCCTTGGTGTACTGCTGCTTCGGGTCCTCGAAGATCTCCTCGGTCGGACCGTGCTCGACAAGATAGCCCGTGCGGCCGCCACCCGAGGTGTCGACGTAGAGAAACGCCGTCATGTCGGCGACCCGCTTCGCTTGCTGCAAATTGTGCGTGACGATCGCGATCGTGTACTTCTTCTTGAGCTCCTGCATGAGCTCTTCGATTCGCCGCGTGGCAATCGGGTCGAGCGCCGAGCAGGGCTCGTCCATCAGCACGACCGAAGGCTCGGTGGCCACCGCGCGCGCGATGCACAATCGCTGCTGTTGCCCGCCGGACAGCGCCAAGCCGCTGCTGTGCAGCTTGTCCTTGACCTCGTCCCAAAGCGCCGCCTGGCGGAGTGCCTGCTCGACCTTTTGACTGACATTGCCGCGAAAACGGTTCAGGCGCAGACCGAAGGAGACGTTGCGGTAGATGCTCATCGCGAACGGGTTGGGCTGCTGGAATACCATGCCGATGTGGCGGCGCACGGCGACGGGATCGACCCGCGGGTGATAGATATCTTGACCGCGGAAGTGCACGTGGCCTTTGAAGCGGAAACCGCGCACCAGGTCGTTCATGCGGTTGATGCAGCGCAGCGCCGTGCTCTTGCCGCATCCGGACGGCCCGATGAAGGCGGTGATGCTGCCCTTCTTGATGGCGATGTCGACGTCGCGAACGGCCTTGAAATTGCCGTAGTAGAGCTCGTTGATCTTGCAGTGGATGAGCGTGTCGGCGGCGCCGTTGCCGGCCCCGTTGCCCGCACTTTTCCCACTATCGCCGAGCTCCTTGGCTGGGGATGACATGACCTTCTCTCCTCTTTTAGCGCGTCTCCGCGGCACGTCTCGCGAGCGCCTGCCCCGAGAGGTTGACGAACAGAACGATGGCGACGAGCACCAGCGCCGCGGTCCAGGCGAGCTCGATCTGGTTTTCGAATGGCGACGCCGAGAAGTTGTAGATGAGCACGGCAAGCGATGCCGTCGGCTTCATCAGATCGCTGAGCGCCTTCGGCAGGAACTCCGGCGATACGTTGCTGATCCAATACTCGCTGAAGAGCGCCGTGAAGAGCAGCGGCGCGGTCTCTCCCGCCGCGCGCGCCACCGCCAACATCACCCCGGTGAGGATGCCGGGCAGGGCGGTCGGCAAGATCACCCACGTCACCACCTGCGTCGGCGTGGCGCCCATGCCGACCGCGGCCTCGCGCATCTTGGCTGGAACGCGCTTGATCGCTTCTTCCGCCGTCAGCAGGATCGTCGGCACCATCAGGAGCGCGAGCGCCACGCCGCCCGCGGGAGCCGAGAACTGGCCGGTGGCGATCACAACGGTAGCGAACGCGAACACCCCAGCGAGAATCGACGGCAAGCCGGTCAGGACCTTGGCGGCGAACCGCACCGCCGCCGCCGCGCGCGTCTCTGGGCCAAATTCGGCAATGATAGATCGCGGCTAGCACGCCGATCGGCACGCTGAGAAGGAAGCCGATCGCTACCATCACCACTGTGCCGAAGATTGCGTTGCCGAATCCACCGCCGGGCATCATCGCCGCCGGCGGCAGCTCACGGACGATCGCTAGGCTGAGCTGCCGGCCGCCGCGCATCACCAGCAGGTAGAGCACCGAGAACAGCGGGAACAGCGCGGCGACCGTGGCGATTCCAGTGAGTAGGCTCATCGCGTAGCTGAAGAGCGAGCGTGGCTGGCGCAGCGACCACTCGATGCTCGCCAGATCGATCTCGTCGGGAGACCCGTGCGGATCCGTCGGAGCGGCCATTCAGCGCAGCCCCTTCAAGCTGGCGTTCGCGCGATCGAGGATGATCGTGCCGACCACGTTGACCACCAGCGTAATACAGAGGAGCACGAGCGCCGCGTACATCAGCGCGCCGACCTCGACCTTACCGGCCTCGGGGAAGTGGTTGGCGAGCAGCGCCGCCAGCGTGTTAGCGGGCGAGAACATCGACCAGCTGACGACGTTCGCGTTGCCGGCGAGCATCGCTAGCGCCATCGTCTCCCCGAGAGCGCGGCCGAAGCCGAGAATGATGGCGCCGAAGATCCCGGTCGAGGCCGTGGGTACGATCACCGCCAGGATCGCTTCCCAGCGAGTTGCCCCCAAACCGAACGCGGCCTCGCGAATCTTCGGCGGCACCTCGATCAGCGCGTCACGCGAGATGCTGGAGATCGTCGGCAGCACCATGATGCCGAGCACGAGCGCGGCCGGCAGCAGCCCGGGACCGCTGAGGGCCGTTGAGAAGAACGGGATCCAGCCGAGATGCCCGTGCAGCCAATCGGCCAGCGGGCGAACGATCGGGATGACTACGAAGATCCCCCAGAGACCGTACACCACGCTCGGGATTGCCGCGAGGAGCTCGACTGTGATCTGCAGGAGGCTTTGTACGAGATCGGGAAGCCGCGCCCAACCCCGCCGTTCTGCGAGGCCGGCCGCCCGGATCGCGCTGTCCAACCCCGAGGCTAGGAAGCCCTCGCTCAGAAAGATCGCGATCGCAAGGCCGAAAGCCGTGCCGAACGCCAGTCCAAGAACCGAGCTGTAAAGCGTGCCGACGATGGCGGGAAGAACGCCGAACTCGGCGCGGTTGGTATCCCACGTCATCCCGGTGAGGAAGCCTCCACCGTAACTCCTGATCGCCGGAGTCGCCACCCAGCGCGATGTCCCACACGATGTAGACGACGAGCAGGATGATAACCCACGCCAGCGCCATGGTGGCGCCGCGAAACACTCGATCGAAGCCGCGATCGAATGCCGACGGTGGTTGCGAGATGTCAGCGGAGGCTGCCGCGGGCCTGTCCTCTGGAGGCGCAGCGGCGGGCTCGCGCATCACGCGTGCCTCGCTCGCGATCACGAGATTTCGCCGACCGCCTTCTGGACCTTGGTAACGACGTTCTCTGGCAGCGGCACGTATCCGAGCTCGGCGCTGTACGACTGCCCCTGCGTGAGGCCGAACTCGATCACCGACTTGAGCGTCTTTGAAACTTTGGGATCGTCGTACTTCTTGTAGCAAAGGAGCCAGGTGTACGTGACGATCGGGTACGCCTCCGCGCCGTCCGGGTCCGGAAGCCAGGCTCGCAAGTTCGCCGGTAGCTCGACGGCCGAGAGCGCCTTCTTCGCCGTCTCGAGGTCGGCCCTCACATACTTGCCGCTCTTATTTTCGAGGATGGCCATCGGCATCTTCGTCTGCTGCGCGTAGCCGAACTCGACGTAACCGATCGCGCCCGGCGTCTGCTTGATGAGCGCCGTCACGCCCGGATTCCCTTTGCCGGCGACGCCAACGGGGAAGTTCACGGACTTGCCGGCCCCCGGACCCTTCTTCCAGTCTTCGCTGATGGCGCTCAGGTGGGAAGTGAAGACGAACGTCGTTCCGCTGCCGTCGGAGCGGGTGACCACGGTGATCTTGGTGTCCGGTAGCTTCCCGTCCGGATTCGCCTTGGCGATGGCCGCGTCGTTCCATTGGGTGATTTTGCCTAGGAAGATCCCAACATACGCCTCGCGAGAGAGCTTCAGCTCCGTCGGTCCCCCCGGGAGGTTGTAGCTGAGAACGATGCTGCCCGCGGTCATCGGTAGCAGCACGACGCCGTTCTTGACTGCCGCCATCTCCTCGTCGGTCATGGCAGCATCGCTGGCGCCGAAGTTCACCAGGCCGTCCTGGAATTGCTTCACACCTGCGCCGCTGCCGAGCGCCTGATAGTTGATCTGCACGGTCGGATGCAGCTTGTTGTACTCGCTGAACCAGCGCTGATAGAGCGGCGCCGGGAACGTTGCGCCGGTACCCTGCAAGGTGACAGCGTCGTCGGCGAGGCAAAGCGGCGCCGCCATGCCGCTCCAGCCGAGAAAGACGAGTGTCAAGGAGACTTTCTGCCCAAGCCGCATGTTCGCTCTCCCTTCGTCGAAGGCCCGCCGCCGCGGGCGTTCAGCTCGCCGCGCTGCTCGCGCCAAGCGAGCCTGGATCAGAGCAGATGACTGTTACGACTTGATGACGGCCCGGCGACGATTCGGGGAGCACGCCGAGGTCCGGGGACGAGATGTGCCACCCCGAGCCGAGGGCTCAGGGGGTGGCTTCCGGGCTCGCGCGCCGAAATCTTCATGATCGCTTGCGTGCAGCGCTGCGCGCGCGCCTCCGTCCGCATCGACGGGCAGCTCGCCGGCTCGATCGATGCCGGTCTGGTGGTGCTGGTGGGCGTAGAGAAGGGAGACGACGGCGAGCGCGCGGAGACGCTGGCGGACCGGCTCGTGGACCTACGCATCTTCGAGGACGACGCGGGAAAAATGAATCGTTCCGCGCGCGACGTCGACGCGGATGTGCTGATCGTCTCTCAGTTCACGCTCGCCGCGCGGCTCGATCGAGGGCGCCGCCCGTCATTCGACCATGCGGCGCCGCCAGCCGAGGCTCGGGCGCTCTACGAGCGGCTCGTCGAGCGCGTGCGCGCCGCGGGACTGCACACCGCCACCGGCGTGTTCGGCGCACGCATGGAAGTGGAGCTGGTGAACGACGGCCCGGTGACGTTCGTGATCGAGCAACGCTAGCTCGATGCCTGTCGCTCGCCCGCCCTAGAGCTGCGAAGGGGCCGCGGTGGATTCCTCCTCGTCGGGCGGCGCTCCGTAGATGTAGTCGGAGGGGACGCACAGCGCATGCATCGCCTCGTTCACCAGCGGCTCCTCCTGCGCCTCCTTCTTGCCGGCGAGCCGCTGGCTCATCGAGATCGCATCGAGCGCGCGCTGAGACTTCGCTCGTTCGCAATCCGTCGCCGAGTCGTGCGCCGACAGCTGATTCCAATCGGCGACCTTGGCGTTCGAGTCCAGACGATACCCGCCGGGTGCCTTCGCATCTTTGATCAATGGCGGCGACATCAGCAGCCACCCAGCGACCAGAGTTGCTCCAGCGGCGCGCATGTCCATCGCCAACCTGTAGACGATGGGTGAAACGCGGTCAATTTGCCGCCGACCTCGCTGGTCGGACGACTACCCGGTGGCTATGATCGACGATGGATGATCGGATCCGAACGGCTGAGCGCGCGCCTCGAGGGAGGGCTCGCCGGCCACGTGCTGCTCAACTGAAAGGGACGGAACGGCGTTGCCCAAGAAGCAGCTGGTCGCAGTCGCGCTATTGTCTGCTGTTTTGGGCGGAGCCGCGGGGGTGCTCTATGCCTCACGTGGCCGGGTCCGTGTCGTCGAAGATTCGTCGAAGGCCGCGGCCCCGCTCACGGCCCGCGACGTCGCGCTCCGTAGTTTCGCTTCCGTCGTGCTCGTCACCACCGAGGATGCGAAGGGGCGACCGATCGCTTCGGGAAGTGGCTTCGTGATTCGCGAGGGCGTGGTTGCGACGAGCTTTCACGTGCTGCGCGGCGCGGTGTCGGGCAGCGTGCGGCTGGTCGGCGAGCACGAAGCGGCCAAGATCGCCGGAGCGCTCAGCGTCGACGACGTCGCGGATCTCGCCATGCTGTCGGTTCCGTCGCTCGCCGCGGCACCGCTGCCTCTCGCCGACAGCGGCAGCGTCGCGATCGGTGATCGCATCTTCGTGGTCGGCAACCCGCAGGATCTCGAGGGGACTTTCTCCGAAGGAATCGTCAGCGGTAAGCGCAAGCTCGACGGCGTGCGCATGCTGCAGATCACGGCGCCGATCTCGAGCGGCAGCAGCGGCGGACCCGTGCTCGACGGTCGAGCTCAGGTGGTCGGGGTCGCGGCGTCGTCTTTGCGCTCCGGCCAAAATCTGAACTTCGCAATCAGTGCCGACTATCTTTCACCGATGGTGGAAAACCTCGGCAACTTGCGCGAGCTCGCCAAGGTCACGCGCCCCGCTCGTGAAAAACCCGTGCAAACCGCGCGCGCCGGAGGCTTTTTCCGCTATCTCGGTCGGCTGCTGCATTTGCGCTGACCGAGCCGCAACGGCAAACCACCGCCAAGTCGAGCATTCCCGGACTGTTAGCCGAATCGCGCGACGCACGCCGCCAGCCGAGTGTTCATTCGAGAGCACGGGAGGTTCAAATGCGAATCGCGACGGCAGCTACGCTCTTGCTCTCGACGCTCCTTGCCGCGTGCGCGTCAGGGTCGCTCAGCGGCCGAGAGAAGGGGGCTCTCACCGGCGGCGCGCTGGGTGCCGGCGCCGGCGCCATCATCGGCAACCAGATCCATCACCATTCGGCCGCTGGAGCGGCGATCGGCGGGGCTGCGGGCGCGCTCGGCGGCGCGATCGTCGGCGACCAAGCAGACGCCGCGGCAGAGCGCCGCTACGACGACCGCTACGGGCGCTGAGATCCGTGAACACGGCTAGCGCCGCTCGTGCGGGGTAAACGGTCTCACCACGCCGCGCCGGCGAAGATCGGTGATGTCGAGGACGTGTCCCGTGTAGTCGATCGGCTGTCCCGCAAGCCAGAGTATGGCGTCCGACATGATCACGGGGTCCTCGAAGGGTAGATCGGCATCCTCGGGGAGCGTCGCCGCGAATCCCTCGCTCCACACCGGCAGATCGAGCCTCACCGCGTTGACCGCAACCCGTCCGCGCAGCTCGAACGCCAACCCTTCCGTCAAGCCTTCGAGCGCTCGCTTGGTGGCGGTGTAGTTCGGTCGGCCGAACTGCGGCGTCACCGCCGCGCCGGAGGAGATGTTGATCACCCTGCCCTCGCCCGCCTGCATGCGGGGACAGAAGTAGTACATCATGTAGAAGGGCCCGTTCAGGTTGACGTCGACGCCGAGCCGCCAGCGGCGCGTGGTGTCCTGCAGCGCCGGCAACGGCGCCGCGACTGCCGCGTTGTTGATCAGCAGATCGCAGCGCCCGAGCTCTCCCTGCACGCGATCCGCGAGATCCGCCACCGCCTTCTCATCGCGGACGTCGAGCGCGACCGCCAACCCTTGGCGGCCCTTCTGGCGGACCAGTTCCGCGGTCTCGTCGACGGAGCCGGGGAGACGGCTTGGCGCAGACTCGGTCGACCGGGCCGCGCACACCACGTCGTAACCCGCTTCCGCCAGATCGACGGCCAGCTGCTTTCCGATCCCCCGGCTCGCGCCGGTGACGACTGCGACGGCTGTGCCCACGGTGCCTCCTCGGACTCCGGATTGAGAGAGCACCTTGGCGCAACCGCCGCTGGCGATCAATCTGCGACGATCCTCCGCTCGATCTCGGGCTTCCCCGTCCGCGCGCCTTGATCGCGGCGACGGGTCGGGTCACAATCCACCGTTCGGCAGGCACCCCGACGTAGAACTCCTCTCGCGAGGTGACGCACACGGGAAAGGCGTCGCCTCGCCGGCCGCGGTTCCTGGATGCAACGATGGCAAGCTCGGCGGAGCGCAAGCAGCGCCTTCTCATCATCTCCAATCGGGCGCCGTTTTCCTTCCGTCGCCGCGGTCGTAAGACCGAGTTGGTGCGGTCGATCGGCGGTCTATCGAGTACCCTCGATGGGGCGCTGCGCGCTCGCGGCGGCGTCTGGCTCGCCTGGTCTGGAAGCGTTGCCCGCGGCAATCGTCCGACGATCCGCTCGCTCGCCGCGCCGGGAGGCGCCTACCGCCTGCGCTTGCTCTCGCTCACGGACGATCAGGTCTCGCAATACTACCACGGCGTCTCGAATCGGAGTCTTTGGCCGCTTTGCCACTATTTCCCCACCCGTTCGCAGTTCGACCTCGAGGAGTGGCGCACCTACGAATCGGTCAACCGCATTTTCGCGCGTGCGGCGAGCCGCAGCGTGCCCGCCGGCGGCATCACCTGGGTGCACGACTTTCACCTTGCGCTCGTTCCGCGCATGCTGCGCTCGCTGCGGCCCTCGGCGCGCATTGCGACGTTCTGGCACATCCCGTTTCCAGCTCCGGCGGTGTTCGGCGTGCTGCCGTGGGCGCGCGAGATCGTCAACGGCTTGCTCGGCTCGGATCTCATCGGCTTTCACACCGCGGAGTACGCCGATCACTTCCTGGAGTGTGCGCGCGCCCTGGCTGGGGCGGACGTGGCGTTCAGCCGGGGCGAAGTCTCGCACCACGGTCGCCGCACGCGCGTCAGTAGCTTCCCGCTCGGCGTCGAAGCCGAGCCCTTCGACCGCTACGGGTCCGACACCGCGCTGCTGCAGGAGGTCGCCACGCTGCGTGCCGCGATCGGCACGGAGCGCATGATCCTCGGCGTGGATCGCCTCGACTACACGAAAGGGATCGTTCAACGGCTGGCTGCGTACGAGGCGTTCCTGCTCGAGCACCCCGAATGGCAGGGTCGTGTGTGTTTCGTGCAGATCCAAGTGCCTTCACGCGAAAGCGTGCCGGAGTACCGCGCGCTGCGCGAGGAGATCGATCGAATCGTCGGTCGCATCACCGGACGGCTGTCGACGGCGGAATGGACGCCGCTGCGCTACCTCTGTCACGGCTTCAGTCGGCGCGAGCTCGCCGTCTTCTACCGCGCCGCCGACGCGTTGCTAGTGACGCCGCTACGGGACGGAATGAATCTGGTCGCGCAGGAATTCGTGGCGACGCGCCCGGACGAGGATGGCGTGCTCATCCTTTCGCGCTTCGCCGGCGCCGCCGAGCGCCTGCGCGAGGCGCTGATCGTCAATCCCTATGACGTGAACGGTTTGTGCCATGCGATCGAGCGCGCCATGGTGATGAAGCCCGCGGAGCGCCGCGCGGCGATGCGCGCGATGCGCAAGCGCGTCATGAGCGAGGACATGCAGTGGTGGCTTGGCTGGTTTCTCGCCACGGCGTCCACCGTGGACGGCGGACGCGGTCGTGCCTCCAGGACGAGCAAGGGGCGCGCGAAGCCTGCGCCGCGCCCCGCGCGCCCGACTCGTAGATGATGCGCCATCTGCTCGAGGAAGCGCCGGCGGTTCTCGAGAGCTTCGCCGAGCTACCCGATGCGCTCCTCGTCCTGGACTTCGACGGAACCGTCGCCCCGTTCGCCCCGACACCGGATCTGGCGCGGCTGGAGCCGACCGCGGCAAACGCGCTCGATCGCCTGCTGGCCGCGGAGGGTGATCGGCTGCGGATCGGCGTGGCGAGCGGTCGCGCCATCGAAGACCTGCGCCGCCGGCTGCCGCCCCTCCACGTCTGGATCGGACTCCACGGGCTCGAGTTGGCGATCGGCGACGAGCCGCCGCGCTTGCGCTTCGATCCGGCGCTCTCGGATCGCGCGCTCGAGCGGCTGCGCCTGCGACTCGACGCGGCGATCGGTGCGGGGGGCCGCGTCGAAGACAAGGTCCACTCGATCGCCTTGCACGTGCGAGGCCTCGACCCCGCCCGTGCTGCCGCGGCGATCGCCGCCTTCGTGCGCGAAGTCGAACGCGAGCGAGAGGACGGAGCGCCCCTCGAATGCCTCTCGGGCGCCATGGTCGTCGAGGCTCGACCGTCCGGCGCGGGCAAGCATCACGCGATCGACGAGGCGCTGCGGACGCTGCGACCGGGCGGCCTCTGCGTCGTGGGCGACGACGTCACCGACGAAGAAGTGTTCCGCGCGTTCCGCAACTACCTCACCGTCGCGGTCATGGACCCGCCGCGCTCGAGCGCCGCCGCTTACTATCTGCGCACGCCGCGGGAGACGGCCGCCATGTTGAGCGTGATCGCCGCGCGTCGCGCGTCACGCCTCGGCTGACGAGATCGCCTCGCGAACCTCGATCGCTCCGCGCGGCGGGACCAGCTTGAACCAGAAGAAGCCGTGCGGCCCGAACGTCAGCGGATAGGGTCGCGTGCCGATCCTCGGGAACGGAGTATCCCCGAACAGCTCGACCGGCGTCCATCCGTCGAATCGTGCGAGGTCGAGCTCCACCGCCTGGGCGAAGCGTGACAGGTTGTTGGCGGCGAGCAGCGCATCGTCGCGAAACTGCCGCACGAAGGCGAAGATCTTGTGGTTGGCGGGCTCCAGGACCTCGAAGCTGCCTCGGCGAAATGCCGGATGGCGCTTCACGAGGCCGATCAACCGTTTCATCCAGGACAGCAGCGACGAGCCCGAGCGCTGCTGGGCTTCGACGTTTACCGACTGATAGCCGTAGAGCGGATCGACGATCACGGGGCTGAAGAGCGCCGCCGTGTCGCCTTCCGAGAAGCCGGCGTTGCGGTCTCCGCTCCACTGCATCGGCGTGCGTACGCCGTTGCGATCGCCGAGGTAGACGTTGTCGCCCATGCCGATTTCGTCGCCGTAGTAGATGATGGGCGTGCCCGGCATCGACATCAGCAGCGCGTTCATCAGCTCGATCTGGCGACGGCCTCCGCCCATCAGCGGCGCCAGGCGGCGGCGGATCCCGAGGTTCAGTCGCGCCTTCGGGTCGGCCGCATACGCCTCGAACATGTAGTCGCGCTCCTCGTCCGTCACCTTCTCGAGCGTCAGCTCGTCGTGGTTGCGCAGAAACGTCGCCCATTGGCAGCTCTCGGGGATCTTCGGAGTCTGCGCGAGGATGTCGACGATCGGCGTGCGGTCTTCGCGACGGATCGCCATGAACATGCGCGGCATGAGCGGGAAATGAAACGCCATGTGACACTCGTCGCCGTCGCCGAAGTACGGCCGCACGTCCGGCGGCCACTGATTCGCCTCGGCGAGGAAGACGCGGCCGGTGTAGTGTTTGTCGAGCTCGGCCCGCAGCTCTTTCAGCACCCGGTGCGTCTCGGGAAGATTCTCACAACTCGTCCCTTCCCGCTCGCACAGGTACGGCACCGCATCGAGGCGCATGCCGTCCACGCCGAGGTTCAGCCAGAAGCGCATCACGCGCTTGACGGCGCGAAGCACCGCGGGATTGTCGAAGTTCAAGTCCGGCTGGTGGGCGAAGAAGCGGTGCCAGTAGTACGCCTTGGCCACCGGGTCCCAGCTCCAGTTCGAGTTCTCCAAGTCCTTGAAGATGACGCGCGCGCCCGCGAACTTCCGGGCGGTGTGGCTCCATACGTAGAAGTTGCGCCGTGACGAGCGTGCCGGGGCACGACGGGCCGCCTGAAACCACGGGTGCTGGTCCGAGGTATGGTTGATGACCAGCTCGGTGATCACCCGGATGCCGCGGTCGTGCGCCTCGTTCACGAAGCGTCGAAAGTCGCGCAGCGTGCCGTAGCTCGGATGGATCAGGGCGTAGTGAGCGATGTCGTAGCCGTCGTCACGCAGCGGCGAGTGATAGAAGGGCAGCAGCCAAATGCAGTTGATGCCGAGCTCTTCGAGGTAGGGAAGCTTCTCGACGAGCCCGGAGAAGTCGCCGTAGCCGTCGCGGTTGCTGTCGCGAAACGCCTTGACGTGAAGCTCGTAGATGATCGCGTCTTTGTGCCAGTCGGCCGAATCGCTCACCGTGCAACTCCGCGCTCCACGGCTCTCGCTCGCCGGGCGCAATGACGCTCTCGCGTCGCGAGGTACGACGTTCCGCGGCGGGACGGGTTCCACCCGTCCCGCCGCGTCTCGCTCTTCAGGCCGGCAGGCGGAACGCCGCGGCGTCCGCGTACTGCCCGACGCCCGCGCGCGCGATCAGCTGATCCTCGACCGGCACGTGCTTCTTGAGCTCCGGCATCACGTCGGTCGCGAACAGCCGCATGCTCGCTTCGGCGATGTCGTAGGGCATGCCGCCGTAGCTGAAGACCGCGGTGTACGCTTCGGCGCCCGTTCGCTTCTGAATCTCGAGGATCTTCTCGTAGCACTGCTCGGGCGTGCCCCAGATCTGCAGGTTGAGGAAGAACTCGGTCATAGCGTCGACGCCGCCGGGTGCCGACGCTTCTCGCTGCATCTCCGCGTACGACTCGTAGCCCTTCATCTTGGTCAGGTGGTCGCCGATCAGCTCGTAGTGCTTCACGACCGTCTTCCAGTAGCCGCCGATGTACTTGTAGGCGAGCTCCTGGGCGCGGTCGGCGTTCTCGTCGCAGAACGTCCAGCCGGCGACAGATCGGCGGCGGGGCGTCGGTGCCGTTCACCTCGTGGAACACGCGGCGATAGTCGTACGAGCTCCTTGGCCACCATCTCCCACGGCTTCTGCGGGATGATCAGGATGCCGATGCCGAGCTTCGCCATGATGCTCGAGGACTCGGGCGAGACGGCGGCGGCGTAGGTGCGGCCGCGGAACGACTTGAACGGCCGCGGGCCGCAGCTCGCGGCGGGTCTGCTTCACGTACTTGCCGTCGTACTCGCAGTAGCCGCGCTCGAGCCCCTCGAGGATCATCTGCGCCGATTCGGTGAAGCGGTCGCGGCTCTCTTCCTGGTTCACGCCGAAGCCCTCGAACTCGACGCGCCCGAGGCCGCGCCCGATGCCGAAGATGAAGCGTCCGTTCGAGATATGGTCGAGCATGACGACCTGCTCGGCCACGCGCATCGGATCGTGCCACGGCAGCACGACGACCATCGAGCCGAGCTGGATGTCGGTGCGTGCGCCCGGCGAAGTAGGTCAGGTACTGCAGGACGTCGGGACACATCGTGTAGTCGGTGAAGTGGTGCTCGACGCCCCACAGCGATTCGAATCCGAGCGGTTCGGCGAGATCGCCGAGCCGCAGCTCGTTGCGGTAGACGTTGCGGTCCGTGCGGCCGTCGCCGCCGCCCTGGAAAATCACTGCTGTCCCGACGTGCATGGCATGCCTCCTCTGTAGTCTACTGGTTGGTTGTGGCCGAGTCGCAACGCTCCCTCACGCGGCGAGTTCCTTGGGAAGCTTGCGGGCGATCGCATCGAGCCGTTTGACGAGCCGGACGCGCGCGGCCGGAAGCGCGGCGCCGAGCAGTAAGAGCGTCGAACCATACAGCGCTTGGTCGCGCAATCCGTCTTCGTCGAGCTCCTCGTGAATCCACAGCTCGAGCACCCCGGCGAAATTGATCATCAGCTGTCGCGCCAGCGGGCCGGCGGCGACGTCGGCGGAGACCAGCCGGTGACGGACCGCGGCCTGTACGGTGCGACTCCACAGCGCGAGGCTGCGCGCGATGAACCGCGGCCGATGCGCCACTTCGCGCACACCGAGCAGGAACTGCATGAGCGGTTGATAGAACGCAGGATCGCGCGCGTAGACGTCGGCGGCGACTCCAGCCACCTCGAGCACGCGCTCGATCGGGTCCGTGGAACGGTACGTGTGGGTCGCGTGATCGACCTTGTCGAGAGACGCGTTGAGGAGCGCGTAGAGAACCCCGCCCTTGGAGCCGAACAGGTTGTAGGGCGTGGCCAGGCTGACTTGCGATTCCTCGGCGAGCGCACGCATCGAGAAGCCGGTGCCCGCGCTGCGGCGGATGAGCCGCCGTGCGGCATCGAGGATGCGCTCACGCCGTTCGATCGCCTGCTTCTCGCGAAGTCCCATAACTCGTTATAGCGTTATAGTGCGTTATAACAAAAAACGTCAAGCACACTCTATTAGATCGCACCTTTGGCGCGCAGCGCGCGGATCTCGGCTCGATCGTAGCCGAGCTCGCGGAGAACCTCGTCCGTATGCGCGCCGAGCGCAGGCGCGCCGCTGCGGATGCGCACCGGCGAGCGCGAGAACTTCACCGCAGGCCCCGTGATCGGCGCGGTCGCCCCGCCTTCGTGCGTGACCGCCTGCAGCATGTCGCGCGCGCGCACGTGCGGGTCGCGAGCCGCAGCCGCGTAGTCGCGGACCGGAGCCACCGGCACACGCTCGGCGCGACATCGAGCGAGCATTTCCTCCACCGTCTGCTCGGCGGCCCACGCGGAGACGAGCGCGTTGATGTCCCCCCGCCGCTTGCAGCGCGCGGCCCCGGTCGCGTACTCGGGATGCTCGGCGAGATCCGGCCGGCCCATCAGTCGCGCGAGTGCCCGCCAATGAGGGTCGAGCAGCGTGCCGAGGTAGACCCGCCCGTCACGACACGCGAAAGCGTTCGCGGGCACCACGGACGCATACTCGTTGCCGAAGCGCTTGACCGGAACGTCCAGGGCGCCGAGCGTCAGATAGCCGTTCGATTGGAAGAGCATCGCGTCGAGCAACGCGACGTCGACGTGCTGCCCTTCCCCCGTCTGGTCGCGATGGCGGAGCGCGGCCAGCGCACCGAGGGCGCCATGCACGCCGGCGAGGTCGTCGCCCAGGAACGTCGCCGCCTTGAGGGGCTCTCCATCGACCGAGCCGTTGATCGACATGAATCCGCTGGCGGCTTGAGCCAGGGGGTCGTAGCCGACGTAGTCCGAATCCGGCCCGAACTGCCCGAAGGCGCTCACGGAGACGTAGACGATGTCCGGCTTTCGTTGCTGGACGTCTCGGTAGCCGACGCCCCACCTCTGCATCGTCCCGGGGCGGAAGTTTTCGACGACGACGTCGGCGTGCTGTGCGAGCCGAAGGAAGATCTCCTTTCCGTCGGGCTGACGCAAGTCGACCGTCACGCTCCGCTTGTTGCGGTTGACGGTGGCGTGCAGGTACGAAACCGGGCTCGCGGTGCCCGGCAGGAATGGTGGGATTCCCCGCGTGACCTCGCCCCCCGGCAATTCGACCTTGACGACGTCCGCGCCGAAGTCGGCGAGGATGCAGCCGCACATCGGCCCCGCCCATGTGGTCGTCGCCTCCACCACGCGAACACCCGTGAGCGGTCCGGGAAAATCCTTGTAGGCGTCCCGGTAGAACTCGGACTTCTCCATCGCCCGCGCGATTCATAGCGGAAGCGCGAGAAAAAGACACGGCTTTTGAACGAGGCTCGAGCCCGGTGACGTCAGCCGTGGCCGCTGCCTTCACCGCCCGAGCCGCCGTCGTCACCGCCCGAGCCGCTCGACCCGCCCTTGCCGCCATCTTCCACTTCCCCGCTCGAGCCACCGGATCCTCTCTTGCCGCCGTCGTCCGAGCTGCTGCCTTTGCCGCTGTTGTCCTCCGCTCCTGCCGGGCCTCCCTTTCCAGGCCCGCTTCTGTCTTCGGACTCACTCTCGACCTCCACCGAATGTGCCTCGACTTCGCCGTCGTGGCCCACCTCGCCGTCCACGTCGGCGGACTGTCCCGCGAACAGATTGCTGCATGCCAGGGGCTGCCCGCTCGAATCGCGCACCGTCGCGCTGCTGAGCAGCACGGTGTAGCGGTTGCCGTCGCCGGGAGTCTCGCGGCTCACCATCGTCGCGGAGTTCTGCGGACAGTCGGTGGAGTTCACCAGGCCCCCGAAGCGAACGTGCTGACCATCGGCGGTCGCCGTACCTGTGCGTCCGTCGAGGCGAACGTCGGTGAGCGTCAGCTCGCCGCCGCGCGGGACGACGATCGCGAGGCTCGACCGGCCACCGTCGGGCGGCTCGAACGCCATCGGAATGGGGCCCGCGAAGTTGCCGCGCAAGGCGAATCGCCCTTCCGCGTCGGTCTGTGTCGACAGCGTCGTTCCTTCGATGGTGACGCGAATGCCTTCGAGTGGCGCTCGCGCGAACGCTTCGCGCTCGAAGCCGAGCCCGCCGAGCAGCCGCGCGATCATCGTCGGCCTCGCGCGGTCCGGCGCCGGCCGCGACGCGGTGTTGACGCTGGCCACGTTGCCGAGCGCGCTGGTGCTGATTCCCGTGCCGCTGGAGCCGCCGTCGCAGGCGGCGACGGCCGCTGCCATCGCCGCGGCCAGAGTGAGCCGGCAAAGGACGTGTCTCATCGTTTCGACTCCTGCTTAGCGCGGCCCGTTCCCGCGCGAGCGCTCGGCCGCCGAGCCCGACGCTCGTGCGGCGACTCGAAATAGTAGACCCCGAGGCCCGCCAGGCGCCGATCGCCGCCCGGCGCTCGGGGAGTGCGGTCGCGATCGTAGGACGCGAGCAGCCGATCAATGCGACGCAAGAACGCTTCGGACGTCGAGCGCAGTCGACGGCGAAGTCGGGCGATGCCCTCGGCGCCGATGTTGTCATAGGACACGCGCCGCTGGAGCAGCGGCTCTCCGAGCTCGTCGAATATGTTGCAGAGCATGGTCTCGACGAGATCCGCGGGGTCCTCGGCGAGCATGGCGAGCTTCTCGCGACGCCCGAGCTTCGGCACGTACGCCTCGCTCTTCAGCACGACATGGCCGTCCTTGCGCACCTCGACTGCGCCGCTGCGCACCAGCTCGTCGAGAATGGCTCTCGCCGGTAGATCGACCGTGACCTGTTCGGCGAGCTTCACGAAGCTCGCCCCGCGGCTCGCCTTGTAGGGAATCGGCTTCGGTCGCCCGTTGCGATCGGTCGCTCGCGCGTCGGCTCTCCAGCGGCTCACCAGCGCCGCTGCCTGATTCCTGCCGAAGGAAGGAACGTGTTCCGCAGGCTCGGCGGCCCGCGCCCGCATGCGCCGCACTTCCTTGCGGTTGATGCCGGTCACCAGCGCGATGCGGCTGTCGGTCTGCCGGCGCCCGGCGATGGCGAAATCCGCTTCCGCGACCTCGACCACGAGCTCCCGCAGACGCGACTCGAGGAGCCCGAAAGGCACCCCCGAGGCGAGCAGCCGCCGGACGATCGGGCGCAACGTCTCGACCGCGCCGCGCAGTAATCCCTCCTCGTTCTCGCGGGACACGGCGCCGATCCTAGCGCAGGGCACGTCGGGGCGCCAGATGATTCGAATGGGAATTTTTCCCATTTTTCTCTTGACGAACCTAGGCGCCGTTGGCTAGCTTCGACGATGCGGCGCGGCGCGAGGAATGATGCCAAGAGACAGCACGCGCCCGAAGGAGGTCACGATGAACGGACGAACGAGATGGACGGCAGCACTTGGAGCCAGTGCGGCGCTGGCGTGGACGCTCGGCTGCGGCGGAGGCGGCGGAAGTAGCGGGAGCGCTGCCACCGGGCAGATCACCGGCTCGCTGTCGCACAGCGGCGCGGTCCGAGTCGCGCACGCGACGCGAACGCCCGCGTGGCTGGCCCGGGCAGCGGGGTGGATCGGAGCCGGCAGCGCGTACGCCGACCAAAGCACCGCCTGCGGCAATCCAACGGTGCCGGCCGACGGAGTCATGGTCACCCTGCTGGACCCGAGTGGCGCAGTCGTACAGACGACGACCACGAGCACCGACGGCGAGTTCACCTTCACCGGGCTCGCGCCGGGTGACTACGTCGTCCAAGTGACATTGCCGACCGGGACGCTCTCCACTCCGGCGACTGTCCAGGAAGGACAGACGACCACCCTGACCGGCGAGCTCGACGTGGACTGCGAAGACCACAATGCCAATGGCAACACCGCCGAAGTCGAGCTCAAGGTGAAACAGAAGATGCCGGATGGGTCTGAGGTCGAGTCAGACGACGTCGAGGACCATGATGGCGATCACGGCCAGACCGGCATGAACGGGACTAGCGAAGACGGGAACGGGAGTCACGGCCAGACCGGCACGCAGGGGAACAGCGGCGAAGACCATCCCGATTCTTCTTCCGGTGGTTCCGGTTCCTCCGACCACTCCGACTCCTCAGAGAAGGACGGCTAGGACTGCGTACTCTCGGGCAGGTCTGCACGGCATTCGCCTTGCAGACCTGCTTCGGGGGATCCGCGCGCGGAGAGGCGCTAGCCGACGGTCGGAAAGGAGACCTCGAATACGCTCCCGCCCTCGGGGGGAAACTCCGCGACCACGGTTCCCCCCTGCGCGTCCACCAGCGTCTTGACGATGAACAGACCGAGGCCGGTCGAGTCCGACCGGCCGCTGCCGAGCTCACTGAACCGCTGAAAGAGCTTGGCGCGCTGCTCGACCGGAATTCCCGGTCCCTGGTCCTTGATGCGCAATTGCACGTGGCCGTCGCGCATCGCGGTCTCGACCATGACCTCGCTCTTCGCCGGTGAGAACTTGATGGCGTTGTTGACGAGATTCGCGACGACTCGATCGATCAACCGCCGGTCGAGGAGCGCGATCGGCCGGGAGCGATCGAGGCGAGTGTCGAGTCGGATGCTCTTCACCCGTGCTCGACTTTCCTGGTGGCGCAGCACCTGCTCGACGATCTCGTTCAAGAACACGGGCTCCGGGTGCGTCTCGAGCGAGCCGCTCTCGATGCGCGACGCGTCGACGAAGTTCATCGCCAGCGTCAACGCGGAGTGCGCATTGGCCTCGATCCGCGCCAGAAACTCGTCGCGCTGAGGGTCGTCCGCCGGCAGCTCGCGCAGAATCTCGGTGAAGCCCGTCACGGCGGTCAGCGGGTTCTTCAGATCGTGAGAGAGCATGGCGACGAGGTCCTGTCGCATGCGCTCGGTGCGCTTGCGCTCCGAGACGTCGCGTGAGACGGCGACGACTTCGCTCGCCGCACCGCCGGCGCCGTGGAGAAGGACCCGAAGCGCGGTCTCGAGCCAGACGTACTCCCCGTCTTTCCGTAGCACGCGGTAGCTGACCATGAGCCCGCCACCCGAACCCGTCGCGGCGCGAATCCGTTCGCGAGCCACGTCGACATCGGCAGGATGGAAGAGGTCGTAGTACGAGCGGTCGACGAGTTCCTCGGGAGCGTAGCCGAGCAGGGTGCGACACGCGGGCGAGGCATAGGTGAGCACGCCGTCGATGCGAAACCGCGCGATGAAATCGGAAGACTGCTCCGCCAGGATGCGGTAGCGCTCCTCGCTGGTGCGCAAGGCGTCCGTCGCGCGCGCTCGCTCGGCGGCTTCCCTTTCGAGCTCACCGGTGCGGTTGCGCACGGTCGCTTCCACGAACGCAGTCCGCCCCGTGAGCACCAGCAGCAGAGCACCGAGCAGCGCCGCGAACAACAGTCCGCCGATGGGCACCGCCCAGACGTGCAGAGAGTAGCTCGCCAGCTCGGAATCTGCGGGACCGGCTAGCGAGAGCAGCCATGGCCGGCCGCCAATGTCGACGGGAAGACTGGTGACCGGTCGCTCTGCCGCCAGCTTCGCGGGGACGGCAGCCGTCTCGCCGACGCGAAAGAGCAGACGACTCGGGTCGACGACGGCACCCTCGTAGACCGAGAGCTCGAAGCCCTCCGGCGCTTTCCCGCGCAGTGGTGCGCGCAGGATCTCGGCGATCTCGAAGACACCGACGACGAAGCCGCGCAGCGTACCGCGGCGCTCCTCCACGGACGGCGGCGGAGGCCACACGCGATACACGGGGCAGAAGACCAGGATGCCCGCCCCGCGAGATCCCGCGTCCTGAAGAAGGGCGAGCGGCGACGTCGCAGCCATCGGCTGCGCGCCGTCGCGCGCACGCCCGAGCGCCTCGCGACGCCCCAGCTCGGAGGCGATGTCGAAACCGAGAACTTGCCGGTTGGGGTCCACCGGCTCCACGTAGCGAAGCACGAGATGCTCTTCGTGATCCGCCGCCCGGACCAGGACCCCTTGCGGATCGCGTTCGCGGACTTCGAAGTCGGCGAATCCTTCGCGCCGGACGGCCGCCTCGAAGCTCGGGCGATCACCTCGGCGCACTCGCAAACCCCAGGCCAGCGCCCGTATTCCGCGGTGGCGCTCGAGAAAGCCTGCAGTGAACTCGTGAAATCCGCTTCGGTCCACGTCGCCGTTCACCGTGAAGAGGCCCTGCGTGGCGTAGAGCGCTTCGAGATATCCGTCGAGGTTCTCACGCAGCCCATGAAGTACGGCGTCGGAACGTCGAGCGAAGTCGCGCTGCCAACGCTCGCGCTCCAAGCCCTGCGCGTAGACGTAGGCGCCGACCGCCAGCAAGAACATCGCCAGCATCGGCAGCGACACCGAGAGATGGCGCCGCGGCGCATCGGGCGACGGCGCGAGCCAGATGAGCACGAGGGGTGCGAACAGCATGGCGCCAATGGCGTCGCCGACCCACCACGTCGACCACGTCAACCAAGCGCCGCCAGGAGCCACGACGCCGTTCGACATCAGAACGCCGGCGCCCACCGTAGCGCTCACCAGCGAGGCCACCGGCCCGGCGAGCACGAGAAACTTGCCAATGTCACTCTCCCGCAGAAGGGCTCGAGGATCCGCAACCAAGGCTTCGACCAGCCATGCACCGACGATCGCTTGCGCGGCGGCGCCGAGCGCGATGGTCGTCGGGGCCGCGATCGAGGCGAGCACATGGCCGGCGTCGAACCCGGTTGGAACGTTCAGCGCGAACGAAGCGATGACGACGCCCGGCCAGACTCGATAACCGCAGAGCAGCATCGCGGCGAGGGCCAAGCCGGAGGGCGGCCAAACTGCCGTCGCGTAGCCGGGTGGAATCGCCAGCAGCAGACCCAATCGCCCCGTGACGTAGTAGGCGAGGGCCAGCACGAGCGTGGCGGCCGGGTCACGCATCCAAGCCCGCGAGGTCGACGATCTCAGCTGCAAGCGCGGATCCGATGACACCCCACGAGCCGATTGTATAGCCTGAGCGCCGCGCTTCTCGAAGCTCCCGCGCCTCACCGGCGGAGACGCGCGCGCAGATCGTCCTTCCGCACCTTGCCGGTCGGGTTGCGCGGCAACGCGTCGACGTGCTCGAAGCGGCGCGGGACCTTGTAGCTGGCGAGGCTTTGCTTGCAGAACTCCACCAGCTCCCGGTCGCCGGGGATCGTCGCACCGACCTCGGCGGCGACGAACGCGACGAGAGATTCGCCCCACGTTTCGTCCGGCGTCCCGACCACGGCGGCCTCACGAATCGACGGATGAGTGGCGAGCACCGCCTCGATCTCTGCCGGATAGAGATTCACACCGCCGCTGATCACCACGTCCGTCTTGCGGCCGACCAGCTTCAGGTATCCGCGCGCGTCGCGCACGGCGAGGTCGCCGACGCTGAAGTATTCGCCGTGGCGCGACCGTCGCGTAGCCGCCTGGTTTCCGTGGTAGCCCTCGACGGTGAGCGAGCTCTTCGCGAAGAGCTCGCCGATCTCGCCGTCGGGCACGGGCGTATGCTGCTCATCGAGCAAGACCACGTCGACCCCGGGAACCGGGCGACCGATCGTGCCGGGGCACACGCGCTTGTCCTCGGCCGTGGCCACAGTCACGTACCCCATCTCGGTCGATCCGTAGAGGTCGTAGAGCACCTCTCCGAAGCGTGCACCCACGGCGCGCTCGAGCGGCTCGTCCAGCGCCGCTCCCGTGCTCACCAGGATGCGGAGGCTCGACGCGTCGAAGCGCGCCGCCTCGGCGGCCGGCACGTCGACGAGCGCACGGAGCATCGTCGGCACCAGCGCGCTGGTCGTCACGCGCTGCTCGTCCACGGTGCGCAGGAAATCGATCGCGTCGAACCTCTCGAGAACCGTCACCGTCGCGCCGAGCCCGAGATGGATCATCGCGAAGCCGGAAGCGGTCGCATGGTAGAGCGGCGCCGCGACTAGATGCCGATCGGAACGCCGAAACGGCACACGCCGCAGCAGTCCGACTAGAGGCCCCACGCCGGCCTTCGACAAGTCACGCACCGCTCCCTTCGGCTTCCCCGTGGTTCCCGAAGTGTAGAGGATGGCCCGGCTGCCGCCGCGCCTGCGCTCGACCGCCGGCTCATCCTCGGAGCCCTGCAGCAGGAACATCTCGTACGGCTCGAACTCGGTCTGGCTCTCGGGTCCGACCTCGATCGCATGCCCGTCGTCGATGAGTCCGAGCTTGGCTTTGCGCACGACTTCGCTGTTGCCGTGGTCGAAGAACATCGCCGCGGCCTGCGAGTTCTCCAGCAGGTAGCGCAGTTCGGAGGCGGTCGACCGGTACGAGGCGGACACGGTCGCGGCGCCGATCTTCTGGCACGCGGCCATCGCCTCGAACCACTCGATCGAGTTGCCGAGCATGATCGCCACACGATCTCCGGGTTGGATGCCGATCGACGCCAACGCGTTGGCGAGTCGATTGATGCGCGCGTTCGCGGCCGACCACGTGAGACGGCGCCGGCCCTGCACGAGCGCCACCTGATCCGGCGTATCGGCCGCATGGAGCGACCACAGGACTGCGGGGTGAAGATCGCCGGCAGCGGCCCGGCGGGCGGCCTCGACGAATCCCGCGAGCGATTCGACGCCGACGCCCCGTGCTCCGTAGAGCGCGCGCAGCGACTCGAACAGGTCGAATAGCGCACCCGCCGTTTGCGCGATCGTCGATCTCATTGGCAGACCCCATGAGATGTACGCCGTGGCCTGCGCCGTGTCGACGGCGCGGAGCTCCGCTTATGACTCGGCGAGCGCGTGACGCGCGCGCCGTCCGTCGAGCTCGAAGCCGGTCGGCCCCGGCAGCCGCAAGCGCACCGTGATCGTCGTGCCGCCGTTCGGCTCGCTGTCCACGTCGATCGTCCCGCCGTGAGCGTCGACGATCTTCTTGGCGATGAACAGACCGAGGCTCGCGCTGCGAGAGTCCCCACGACGAGCTGGGCGGTGGCGGTCGAACAGCATCGGCAGATCCTCGCGCGGGACGCCCTGCCCGTCGTCCGATACGCTCACGACCGCCTGGCCGTCGCGGTGATCGAGTGAGACGATCACTTCGCCGCCGGCAGGACTGTTGCGGATCGCGTTGTCGACGAGGTTCCAGATCACGCGCTCCAAGTAACCGACGTCCATGACGACATCGGGGGGCATCGAAACGACGTCGAGCTCGACGGCGATTCCTTTGAACTCGCTCACGCTTCGAGCCACGTTCAGGGCGCCGAGCGTCACGTCCAAGAGGTTCGCGGGTTCGCAGCGGAGCTCGAGCTCGCCGGCTTGGAACCGTCGCGCGTCGAGGAGGTTCGACGCCATCTTGGTCATGTGACGGGCGCTCGCATCGATTCGGCGGAGGAGCTCCGTCTGCTCGTGGCTCAGCACGCCGGACTGCGTCTCGAGCGCGATCTCGGCCATCGCTCGGATGGCGCCGAGGGGCACCTTGAAGTCGCTCACCACCTCGCCCACGAAGTCGGCGATGATCGCTTCGCGCCGACAAGCCTCCGCGGCCTCGCGCTCCGCACACCGAGCGCGCGCCACGAGGTGGCCGAAGAACAACGCGACCACGAATAGAAAGGGGACGCGCACCAGCTCACCGCTCGAGACGACCGCGGCGCCGAACAGGGTGGCCGTCGTGTAGAGATGGAGGGCTCCGCTGAGTGCCGCCGCCACGGCGACCAGCTCCACCCGCTCGCTCAGCGTGGCGAGAAAGATCACGAAGAAGTAGAGCAGAAAGAAGTCGCTCGAGCCGCTCTGGGCCAGGAGCAGCGCAACCGACACCGCGGAGGAGTCGAACACCACGATCGCCATCTCCAGGAGGCGCGGTTGCTTGACTCGCCGAAGCAGCGCCGCGAACACCAGGTTCGAGGCCAGGTACGCGGCGAGAAATACGGCGATCGCCGGCCTTCGCGAGCTGACCGGATGATAGAAGAGCAAGAGATAGCCGGTCGCGACGATCATCACCCAACGCAGCGTCAGCAGCGTTTGATGTTGCCGTTCAATGCCGTCGCGAAGCGGCGCGCCGCTGGCCGGCGTATCCATCGTGGGCTCCGCACAAAGCAAAGCAAAGGTTGTACCCGCGCGCAGCGCGCGAGGCTCGTCGGTCAAACCGAGGATTTTTCGCGTCGCGGCGTCACACCGTCACACGTTCGGCGCAGACAGTGTCGCGTTTTCGACGACCCTCGGGGAGAAATCGCTTGACATCCTTGGCAGAGATTGGTTCTTACGCTCTGAGCGCGGCGCCCTTCGAACCGTTGGGGCCCTGACCCGCTAGGAAGTTTGCAGAAGGCGAGCTTCCACGCCTTGCGCGAGTGGTGATGTGGTTGTGGCTGCGCGGAGGAGGTCCGTGATGAATACCATTCGTTCGTTCCATCGTTTGCTGCCGGTGTTTCCATTGCTCGCGGCGCTTGCTGTAGATGCGGTCGCCGCGCAGCCGCCGGCGAGACCGAACGTCATTCTCGATACGACGCCGGTGACCCCTACGGGGCGCACCATCACGGTCGCTGCTGGTGGAAACTTGCAGACTGCGCTGAATTCAGCCGCTCCCGGTGACGTGGTCGAGCTTGCGGCGGGGGCGACGTTCACCGGCAGTTTCGTGCTGCCGAAGAAGACGGGCTCGGGATGGGTGTGGATTCGGACCTCCGCCTACGGTTCGTTGCCGGCCCGCGGCACGCGCGTCTCGCCGAACAACGCGAACCTCATGGCGAAGATCGTCAGCCCGAACTACGCTCCGGCGATCACGTTCGACACCGCCGCGAGCTTCTACCGCCTGAGCGGCATCGAGATCACGACCACCGTGGCGTCGACCCTCCTTGAACAGTACGGGCTCGTCGCCATGGGAAACGGCGGCTGACGATCGCTCAGCCAGTTACCCACCGACGTCGTCTTCGATCGCTGCTACATCCACGGCACGCCAACTGGGAACGTCCGGCGCGGCATCGCGATGAACAGCGCCCGCACCGCCGTGGTCGATTCCTATCTCTCCGACTTTCACGAGACTAACACCGACACACAGGCCATCGCCTCGTGGAATGGCTCGGGCCCCTTCAAGATCGTGAACAACTACCTCGAAGGCGCTTCCGAAAACGTGCTCTTCGGGGGCGCAGATCCGGGCATTCCAAACCTCGTGCCTTCCGACATCGAGATCCGCAACAACTACTTCAACAAGCCTTTGACGTGGAAGGTCGATGACCCGAGCTACGCAGGAATCCAGTGGAACGTCAAGAATCTGCTCGAGCTCAAGAACGCGCAGCGCGTGCTCGTCGACGGCAACGTCTTCGAGCACAACTGGCAAGACGGGCAGACCGGCTTCGCCATCCTGGTCACGCCGCGAAATCAGGGCGGCACGGCTCCGTGGTCGGTGACGCAGGACATCACGTTCACGAATAACATCGTGCGTCATGTTGGTAATGCCGTCGAACATCTCGGCCACCGATAGCGACAACCCCAGCCAGCGAACTGCGCGAGTGCTCGTTCGCAACAACCTCTTTGACGACGTGAATGGACCCGCATGGGGCAACGCTGATGGGCGGCTCTTCCAAGTCCTGAGCGGTGCGAACAACGTAGCCTTCCGTCACAACACCGGCATCCAATCCGGCGTGATCATGACTGGCGGACGGATCGCCGGCCAATCAGGGCTTCGAGTTCACCGACAACATCGCCCCCCACAACACCTACGGCGTCTTCGGCTCCAACTATGCGGAAGGCAACGCCGCATCGCCGCACTACTTCCCCGGCGCCATCTTCACGCGACGATTCGCCGGTCCTGCCGACGTCAGGCGGTGCCACGACGGCGCATCTACTCGAACTATCCGGGCAACTTTTCCCCCGCATCAATGGCGGCCGTCGGATTCGTCGACGCGACCAACGACAACTACAGGCTTTCATCCGCCAGCCCGTTCACGGGCAAGGCCACCGATGGCAAGGATATCGGCGTCGACTTCGCCGCGCTCGATGCGGCGCAGTCAGGAGCGAATGCGCCGCCTCCATCGGGGTCGCCCGCCACGCCTCCGACGCCTAGCCCGACGGCGTCGCCGAGCACCGCCTACGCCGGATCCGATCGCGCCCACCACCTCGATCGTCAGCCCGCTGTCAGGCGCGACCGTCAGTGGGACGCAGGCGATCAGCGTGGCCGCCTCGGACAACGTCGGCGTGGCCAACGGCGCGATCATGATCGACGGGGCAATCGTCGCGAGCTTCTCCGGCACGTCGGCGACGTACAATTGGAATACCGTCAACGCCAGCGTCGGCAACCACACGCTGCAGTCGAAAGCGCAGGACGCGGCGCGGCAACGTCGGCATGTCGGCTCAAGTGGGGGTGACGGTCAGCCGAAGCACTTCCGACACCACGCCGCCGAGCGTGACGATCACCTATCCGACCAGCGGGGCGACGGTGGCCGCCGGGGCACAGACCATCACGGAGAACGTCTCGGACAACGTGGGCGTCACGCTGGTGAAGACGTTGATCAACAGCTCGGTCGTTTGCCAGAAGACCGCACCTCCGTACTCCTGTCCGGTCACGTTGAGTGGGACAGGCGCGACCGTCGACGTCATCGCGTACGACGCCGCGGGCAACTCCCGCCTGGCCGAGGTCAACGTCAAGGTGGCCGCGAGCGGCACCACGTCCAGTTCCAGCACTCCCGGCACTCCCGACACCACGCCGCCGAGCGTGACGATCACCTATCCGACCAGCGGGGCGACGGTGGCCGCCGGGGCACAGACCATCACGGAGAACGTCTCGGACAACGTGGGCGTCACGCTGGTGAAGACATTGATCAACAGCTCGGTCGTTTGCCAGAAGACCGCACCTCCGTACTCCTGTCCGGTCACGTTGAGTGGGACAGGCGCGACCGTCGATGTCATCGCGTACGACGCCGCGGGCAACTCCCGCCTGGCCGAGGTCAACGTCAAGGTGGCCGCGAGCGGCACCACGTCCAGTTCCAGCACTCCCGGCACTCCCGACACCACGCCGCCGAGCGTGACGATCACCTATCCGACCAGCGGGGCGACGGTGGCCGCCGGGGCACAGACCATCACGGAGAACGTCTCGGACAACGTGGGCGTCACGCTGGTGAAGACCTTGATCAACAGCTCGGTCGTTTGCCAGAAGACCGCACCTCCGTACTCCTGTCCGGTCACGTTGAGTGGGACAGGCGCGACCGTCGATGTCATCGCGTACGATGCCGCGGGCAACTCCCGCCTGGCCGAGGTCAACGTCAAGGTGAAGCCTTAGTCGGCTCTGAGAGATAGCCTCTCCCTCTCGGGATGTTGCGTTCTGCATCGATGCGGGATGAAACATCTCGAGAGAGGTGGCGATGAAGCGAACAGTCGGCTCCGTCCGAATCGGGATGCTTTCGGCGAGCGTTTCGCGGAGGGGGCGGGCGATGAATTCGTTCCGAGAGCTGCTGCAGCGCTCGGAGCTGATCGTCGCCCCCGGCGCTTACGATTGCATCACGGCGCGGCTGATCGCCCAGGCGCGATTCCCGGCCGTCTACATGACTGGCGCGGGCACAGCTGCGGCCGCAGGATTCCCCGACTACGGCCTCGTCACAATGACCGAGATGGTCGAGAACGCGCGGCGAATCGCCGCCGTCGTCGACGTTCCCGTGATCGCGGATGCCGATACCGGCTACGGCAGCGAGCTGAACGTCACGCGCACGATCCGCGAGTTCGAGCGCGCAGGCGTGGCCGCGATCCACCTCGAGGACCAGGAGTTTCCCAAACGCTGCGGTCATCTCGACGACAAGCGGATCATCGACCGCGAGGCGTTTCTGGCGAAGATACGCGCGGCCGTTGCAGCGCGGCGCGACCCCGAGTTCGTGATCATCGCCCGCACCGACGCTCGCGCGGTCGTCGATTTCGAGGAGGCCGTATCGCGAGCCAATGACGCGCTCGACGCCGGCGCCGACCTGGCGTTCGTGGAAGCTCCTCAGACGCTCGAGGAGATCGCGGCCATCCCCAAGAGGGTTCACGGACCTTGCTTGCTCAACTGGGTCGCAGGGGGCAAAACGCCGCTCGTCGACCTCGCTACCGTCGCGCAGTTGGGTTACCGACTGGTGATCGCTCCCGGCCTGCTGCTCAGCCGCGTCGTCTCCGCGTGCGACGCGGCGCTCGCCGCGCTCAGACCGGGGGGAGCCTATCCTACGCACGCGGACGAGCCCCCCATACGCGCGCTCTTCGAGCGATTCGGTGCGCGCGAGTGGGATCAAGTGCGCGACCGGGTGAATGAGCCCGTGAGTCGGCGCCGCACCCGGAATCGAAGCACACGGAGCGGCAGGAGCCGATAGCAGCCGGGCGACGGCACCTCAGCGTGACGACTGCGAAGCGATTTCGGCCCGCACGATGCGCGCCCCCTCGACGAGCGCGTTCATCTTCGCTCGTGCCGCCGCGCGCGTACGGGGCACCATCCCGCAGTCCGTGCAGGGAAACAGTCGGCCGGGCTCCACGTGCGCGAGAGCCGTGCGAATGCGGCTCGCCACCGTCTGTGCCGTCTCCGCCTCTTCGGTTCCGACGTCGATCACGCCGACCATCAGATCCTTGCCGCGAGCGAGTTCGAGCACGGACGGATCGACTCCCGACGCCGCGCACTCGACGGAGATCTGGTCGATCGTGGCGGTGCGGAGCAGGGGAAGGGTACGCCGGTAGTGGCTCCAGTCGGTGTTCTTGGTCTTCCACGCGAGTACCACCGGGATGCCGTACCCGTAGCAAATGTGCACCGCGGTTTTTGCCTTCACCCGACTCGCCGCCTGCTCCAGGGTACGGATACCCCATTCCTCGACCTCGTCGAGGTAGATGTTGAAGCAAGGCTCGTCGAATTGGACGATGTCGCAGCCGTTCTCGGCGAGCTCGCACGCCTCGTCGTTGAGAACCTTGGCGAGATCCGCCGCCAAAGCTCGGCGGCTGCCGTAGTGCTCGTCTGCGAGCGTGTCGGCCGTGGTCATCGGCCCCGGCAGCGTGACCTTGACCGGTCTCGTCGTGTGATCTTTCAAAAAGCGCAGCGCGTCGACCAGCACCGCTCGCGGCCGACCGATCGGCCCGACCACGCGCGCCGCATCGACCAAGGCGCCGTAGCGATTGCCACGCGTCTGGATCTTGACGAGTCGGGTGAAGTCCAGGCCCGTCAAGCCTTCGCAAAAACCCCAGATGTAGTGGCGCCGGCGCTGCTCGCCGTCGGTGACGATGTCGAGCCCCGCCGCCTCCTGGTCGCGAAGCGCGAGAAGCACGGCGTCGTCCTGAGCTTCGCGCAAGCCATCGCCCTCGAGCCGGTACGACGTGTAGACCTGGCTCGGCTGCGCGAGCCAGCTCGGGCGCGGCAAGCTGCCGACGATCATGGTGCGAAGCATGAGTCCTCCGCTGTCGTTCACTGGTGTTCGCTCAGAGTGGCGTCTCGCCTCCCCGTTTACAGGCGATGCTCTCTTCCTCGAGGTCGAGCTCGCGCTCGATCCGCCGACGCGACTCGTCGGTGAGTTTGCCGTCGCGCAGAAGCCCGTGGAGGAAGTCCCGCTCTGCGTTGATCAGCTCCACCTTCAGTTCGTTCAACGCACGAGCCTGTTCGAGGCCCTGCTCGAGGTCCTTCGGCAGCTGCCGCATTCGCTGTTCGTGGCGAGCGCTGAGCAGCGCCACCACGTGCTCGGACAGCTGACGCTGCGTCGCGAGCGTTTCGAGATACTGGCGCGCGGCATTCATCGCCGCCGCACGCGCGGCGTGCTCTGCTTGCCATTCGTGCCGCTGCTCGTCCGCCGCTCCGCGGAGCAGCCCGAGCCAACGAATCACGCTCGGCAGCAGCAGTCCTTGTCCGACCAGCGTGATGAGGATCACGGCGAAGGTGACGAACAGGATCAGATCGCGCCGGGGAAAGGGCGCGCCGTCCGTCGCCGCGAGTGGAATCGCCAGCGCCGCGGCGAGCGACACCACGCCGCGTACGCCCGTGAACGCGATCACGAACGGCATCTGCCAGGGGGGCGAGGGATCGCGCCGCCGCAGCGACGGGCTCAGCCACCGTGGCAGATAGGTCGCCGGAAACACCCAAATGAATCGCGCCGCGATCGCGATGAGCGAGGTGATCGCGGTGGCGACCAGCACCTCGCGCACGAAGAAGGAGTGCGCTCGTTCGGTCAACGCGCGGACCTCCAACCCGGTCAATAGAAACACGAAGCCTTCGATCAGGTAGATGAGCAGATCCCAGAAGAAGATCCCTTGCAGCCGGGTCGCCGCGGAGATCAGCCGTGGCCCGTTCCAGCTCACGTAAAGCCCGGTCGCGACGGTTGCGAGCACGCCCGAACCGCCCCACCGCTGGGGAACCCAGTAGGCGAGATACGGAGTCATCAGCGAAAGCGTGATCTCGACACGCGGGTTGTGCGCCCACTGCCGGAGCCGAAGCGCCAAGCGGCCGACGACGATGCCCCAGGTGATCTCACCGACGACGATCAGGGCGAAGGTGCCGGCGGCTTCTGCGAGCGAAAACTCACCCGTCGAGACGGCCGCGACGGCGAAGCGGTAGAGAAGCAGCGCGGTCGCGTCGTTGGCGAGCCCTTCGCCTTCGAGGATCACGATAATCCGCCGGGGCAGACCGAGTCGCCGCGCGATGGCCAGCGGCGCGACGACGTCCGGCGGCGCCACGATGGCGCCGAGGAGAAAGGCGGCGCCCCATTGCCAGCCGAGCAGCCCGTGAAGGGCGGCCGCGACGGCGCAGGTCGTGAACAGCACGCAACCGACCGCGAGCAGAGCGATCGGCCGCAGATTGAAGCGGAACTCCCGCCAGCTCATCTGGACGCCGGCCGAATAGATGAGCGGCGGCAGGATCACCAGCAGCACGAATTCCGGCGCCAGCTCGACTTGCGGCAGGCCGGGAACGAGCGCGAGCACGATTCCCGCGACGACCAGCAGGATCGACGGCGCGATCCTCAACCTTTCGGCGACGACGGCCACGGCGACGAGCACCGCGAGCAGGAAGAGCAGCGTTTGAATCGTCTCGGTCATGGATATCGGTCGCCGGGTTTTTCACCGACTCGTCACGCCGAAGCATCGGGTATGGACGGCGCACGCCGTGAGTAGAGCAGGGATCGTCGCGCGCCGTCCACAACCTTCCCGCGCCCGGCGAGCAGACGATCGCTCGAAGTTTCCCGCCATCGACGCTACAGAGCCAGGAAAAAGGGGGACCTCATGGACGATCGATTCGTATCCGTGGAGCGAGAAGAAGGGATCGCCGTGGTCCGTTTCGACCGGGGCGGAAGCTTGAATGCCTTCAACCAGAAGCTGATTCGCGAGCTGACCGCCGTGGCACGCGATTTCCACGACGATCTCGATACGCGCGCCGTGGTTCTCACCGGCTCCCGCCAGGCGTTTTCCGCGGGCATCGACCTGCGGGATCCAGAAACGTGGACGCGTCCCGACAACGACGTCGCCGCGCGCGAGCAGTTCTACCGCGGCGTCCGTCTGTGCCGGGCGTGGGAAGAAATGCCGCAGATCACGATCGCGGCGATCGAGGGTCTGGCGGTCGGCGCGGGTGTCGCCATTGCGATCGCCTGCGATTGGCGGGTCATCGCCCGCGACGCCTACTTGTACGTCCCCGAGGTGCGGATCGGGCTCAACCTGCAGTGGGGCGCACTGCCTCGCCTGGTCACCCTCGTCGGTCCCGCCCGTGCCAAGCGGATCACGATCCTCTGCGAGCGCATGGCCGCGGAGCAAGCGGCGCAGTGGGGTCTCGTCGAGGAGGTCGCGGAGCCCGGACAGGCGGTGGAGGTCGCCCGCCAACTCGCGCGGAGGGCCGCGGAGATGCCCGCCGGCGCCGTGCGCATCGTCAAGGAAGCCGTGAACGCGACCGCCGGCGCGCTTCATCGCGCGACGTCCTTCGCAGACGCCGACCAAAGCGCGCTCACCGCGACCCATCGCGACGCCCGAGCGGCGAGGGCTGCATTCGCAGGCGCCGCCGGCGAAACGTCCAAGACCTGATGCGGCTCGGCGACGACGTGAAGGCGGCGAAGGCGAGGCGAAGCACCGCCACCGCGAGGTCGGTTGTCGCAGGTTGCCAACAGAGAGCAACCTATGCGTTACCTGCGCGTCGAGGAGGAAAGGCCGATGCGTCATGCCGCGAGAGTCTTCACTGCGCTGCTGCTGCTGAGTCTCGCCGGGTGCGGCTACAACACGCTGCAGTCGGCTGATGAGCAGGTGAAGGCGAGCTGGTCGGAGGTTCTGAACCAATACCAGCGTCGGGCGGATCTCGTGCCCAACCTGGTGAATACCGTCAAAGGATATGCGGCGCAGGAGAAGGACGTGCTCGTCAAGGTGACGGAGGCCCGCGCCAAGATCGGCAGCATGCAAGCGACCCCCGAGCTCATCAACGACCCGGAGGCGTTCGCGAAGTTCCAGGCCGCGCAGAGCGAGATGACCTCGGCGCTGTCGCGCTTGCTGGTGGTCTCGGAGAGCTATCCACAGCTCAAGTCGGACGCCAACTTCCGCGATCTGCAGGCGCAGCTCGAGGGGACGGAGAATCGCATCGCCGTCGCGCGCAAGCGCTACATCGGCGCGGTCCAGCAGTACAACGTCGACGTGCGATCGTTCCCCTCCAACCTGACGGCGAAGATGTTCGGCTTCCCGATCCGTCCGAACTTCACGGTCGAGAACGAGAAGGAGCTGGCCACACCTCCGAAGGTCGACTTCGGCGGTGGGTCCGCCGGCGCGCACTAGTCGCACGTTCGCCCGAACCACCGTCTTGAGGCCCGATCCAACCTCGGCATTGCTCCTGCTCGCGCTGGCGCTGGCTCCGGTCGCGCGCGCGGAGGTCGCGGTCCCCGCGCTCGCCTCCCGGGTCACCGATCTCACCGGCACTCTCGACCCCTCCGTGCGGAGCGATCTCGAGAACCGTCTTGGCGAATTCGAGCGGCAACACGGGAGCCAGATCGCGGTCTTGATCGTCCCGACCACCGAGCCCGAAGCGATCGAGCAGTATTCGATGCGTGTCGCCGAGGCTTGGAAGCTCGGACGTAAGGGCGTCGATGACGGCGCCATCCTTCTCGTCGCTACGAAGGATCGGACGATGCGCATCGAGGTCGGCTACGGACTCGAAGGGGCGCTGAACGACGCGACCTGCAAGCGGATCATCAGCGAAGTCATCACTCCGGAGTTCCGACGCGGAGACCTCGGCGCCGGGATCGAAGCGGGTATCGACCGGATGATCCGCGTCGTCGAGGGAGAGGCGCTGCCGGCACCGGCACCGGGCGGCGACGAAGGCGGCGGTGACCAATCCGCATTTCTCTTTTTCCTCGCGTTCCTGGGGCTCGGCGTTTCGAATGCGCTTCGACCCATTTTCGGAAGGTTGGGCGCCGCGCTCGTCGTCGGGCTCGCCACGGCGCTGGTCGCGTCGTTCCTGGTCTCCGCTGCAGTCGCCTTGCTGATCGGCCTCGCGGCCTTCGTGCTCGCGCTCTTCAGCGGGTCGAGCGGCTCATGGAGCAGCCGTCCGAGATACGGGACCGGGGGCGGAGGCCTTGGCGGAGGCGGGTTCGGCGGAGGCGGAGGTGGATTTCGCGGCGGCGGAGGCGGCTTTGGCGGCGGCGGTGCGTCGGGAAGGTGGTGACATGAGCCTGGCGCGAATTCTTCGGCACCTGACGAGCAGCCGGCACGGACTCCGTCGCGCCTTTCCGTCGGCGACTCTTGCGGCCATCGAGCGAGCCATCCGCGAGACCGAAGCCGAGTACGAAGGTGAAATCGTATTTGCGATCGAAGCTGCGATCGACACGATCCCATTGCTCCGCGGACAAACCGCGAAGGAGCGCGCCTTGGAGGTGTTCTCCCGGCTCCGGGTCTGGGATACCGAGCACAACAACGGCGTTCTCATCTACGTACTCATGGCGGACCGCGATGTCGAGATCCTCGCCGACCGAGGCATCCACGCGCGAGCGGGAGAACAGGCGTGGAGCGAGATCTGCCGAGAGATGGAGACGCTCTTCGGCCGCGAGGAGTACCTCGCGGCTTCGCTCTCGGGCATCCGCGCCGTCGCCGGACAGCTGCGCAGACACTTCGGGTCGGCTGCAAGCCGAAGGAACGAGCTTCCGGACGAACCGAGAATTTCCTGACGAAGAAATTCGTCAGCGGCTCGGACCGACCATGAATCGCAGCGCGGAATCGAACAGGGCGGGAAACCTTTGCAGCGCCGGAACGAGCCGTCGGCGCAGTACCGGGGTTTGTCGCAGGCGCAGCAGCGCCTCGGTCATGAACAGATACCTGCGGGTCAGGCCCCGCCAACGTCGCTCGTAGGCCTCGATCCCCTCCCCGTTCACGAGACAGCGCACGAACGCGCGCGCCGACGCGATCCCGAGCCCTACCCCCTCTCCGGTCAGCGGGTCGAGAAACCCCGCCGCGTCTCCCACGAGCGCGACTCGACCGATGACCCGCGTGGCGACCCTCTGTTCGAACGGGCCGGCTCCTTGCGGCTCGCTCGCCGCCGCGCCGAGTCGCGCCGCCACATCGGCGAAGCGCACGAGCCACGCATCGAAGGAGCCGCGCCCGGCGAATAGCACGGCGACCCCGACGAGGTCCTCGGCCACGGGTGTCACGTACACTTCGGCCTGCTCCCCCCAGTGCACCTCGACGAGGTCGGACCACGGTTCGGTGCGGAAGTGCCGGCGAATGCCGTGGCGCGGCGGATGACGCGGAGGCACCGCCACACCCAGAGATCGACGAATCCGCGAGTGAAGACCATCGGCGGCAGCAAGCCATCGACCGCGAAGGCCGCCGGCTTCGACATAGTCCGCAGTCTGGCGGATTTCCGTGACATCCCCGGCGACGCGGACGACGCCGAGAGCCTCCGCGCGCTCCGCGAGCGCTTGGTGAAGCGCGGTACGGCGGAGTCCGATGCCGCAGCCTCCGCGGAACCGTGCCTCCGCGACAGATCCGTCTGCCAAGTAACGGATTCCAGCGAACGGTCGCCCACCGGGAAGCTCCACACCCATCTCGCCGAGCTCCCGCACCGCGGGCGGCATGAGGCCTTCGCCACACGCTTTGTCGATGACGCCGCGGCGACGCTCGATCACCGCGACCGCCATCCCGCAACGAGCCGCCTCGATCGAGGTCGCGAGCCCTGCCGGTCCCCCGCCCACGACCAGCAGATCGAGCATGCCGGTCGCGCTCACGGGCGCACGGCAGCGGCCGCCCGCAGCGCCCTCTCCTCGCAGAGGATTCGCCAGGCAAGCAGCGGGAGATTCGCAAGCGAGAACGCCGCCGCCGTGAGCCAGGCAGAGTGCACCAAAGGAAGCGCGAATCCTTCCACGACGACCGCGAGGTAGTTCGGGTGCCGCATGAACCGATAGGGACCTGAATCGATCCGCACGTGCCCGGGAACGACCAGCACTCGAGTCGTCCAGTGAGGGCCGAGGGTGCGCACCACCTTCCATCGCAACGCCTGGGCGCCGATCACGAGGGCCAGCATCGGCCATCCGAGAAGGGGCACGAAGGGACGCGATAGGAAGAAGACTTCGGCCCACGCGCCGACGAGTAGCGCGACGTGAGCGGCGACCACGAAAGGATAGTGGCTTTGCCCGTATTCGCTTCCGCCCCGCGCCAGGCCCCACGCCATGTTGCGTCGCGAGACGATGAGCTCTGCGACGCGCTCGACGGCGGTGGCGGCGAGCAGCAGGAAGAACAGCGACTCGCTCGTCACCCGTCGCCCGCATTGCGGAGCAAAACCAGCTCCGCCGAGAAGCCGGGCCCCATGGCGATGAGCAGCCCAGCCGAGCCTGTCGGCCAATTCCCCTCGGCGATGGTCGCTCGCAAGACGAAGAGGGCCGATGCGCTCGAGATGTTGCCGATGTCGCGCAGGCAGCGCCACGTGACGTCGAGTTCTCCTTGCGTGAGGCCCAACGCGTCGGCGAGCACGCTCAAAATCTTCGGGCCGCCGGGATGGCAGATCCAAGCCCGGACGTCCCTGCGCTCGAGCCCATGCGCGGCGAGAAACTCGTCGACGTTCCCGGCGACGTTTTCGCGCACCAGATCCGGCACGGCAGGCGACAGGACTACCGATAGGCCGGCTGCCCCGACCTCCCATCCCATCGCGGCCTCGGTGTCCGGATAGAGGATGCTGCGCGTGGCGAGAATTCGCGGCCCCCCGAGTCCCATGGTTCGGGCGCGCTCGGCGCCGACGCACACCACCGCCGCGGCGCCGTCGGCAAACAGCCCGCTGGCGATCAGATTTGCCACGGAGCGATCCGCTTGCTGAAACGTGAGAGAACAAAGCTCGACGGACAGCAAAACCCCGACGTGATCGGGCCACGCCAACAGATAGTCGTAGACGCGCGCAAGCCCGCTGGCTCCGCCGACGCACCCGAGCCCGAAAAAGGGCCAGCGCTTCACGTCCGAGCGAAGGCGCAGGCGATTGGCGAGGCGGACGTCGAGGGTCGGCGCAGCGACCCCGGTCACCGTGGTGAAGAAGAGGGCGTCCACGTCGGACGGCGCGAGCCCGACGCCCGCCAGCGCTTCGAGAGCGGCTCGCTCCGCGAGATCCGTACCGACTTGCAGAAAGACGCGCGCCGCCTCGTCGAAGCTCTGCAGCGGATACGCCTCCATCGGCAACGCGAGATGACGTGCATCGACACGGACCGCACGGTGCAGCCGCTCGACTCGCGCAAATTCCCGATCTCTCCCCGTCCACAGGCTACGGAAGCCCTCGATCAGCTCCTCCTGCCGGTAGCGGTGCGCTCCGAGGGCCGTTCCGATCGATGCCAATCGGGGCTTGCGAGTTCCGTCGTCGATCACGCGGGTGTCTGCCTCTCCAGCCATGGACGGGCACGGGTCGCGTTCCATTCAAGCTTGAGCCATGCCATCGATGTCGCGCGTGTAGAAGCCCCCCTGTGAAGCGACCTCACGTGTCGATGCGCCGAAGCGTTATCGTAATGACGGTGCAACCATTCGAGGAGATCGTGGCCGCGCATGGACCGATGGTGATGCGAGTTTGCCGCGCCCTGCTGCCCCCGGCGGACGCCGACGATGCGTGGGCGGAGACCTTTCTGGCCGCCTTGCGCGCCTATCCGCGCCTGCGGCCGCGCAGCAACATCCGCGGCTGGTTGATGACGATCGCTCACCGCAAGGCGATCGACCAAATCCGCGCCGCGGCTCGCCGGCCACTACCGAGCGACGATGTCGATGAGATTTCCTCGAGCCACTCGGACCCGGCGCGGCGCGACGGCGACTTGTTCGCCGCGTGGAACGCGCTGCCGCCAAAGCAACGCAGCGCGGTCGCCTATCACCATTTGGCCGGGCTGCCGTACGCCGAGGTCGGTGCTTTGTTGAAGACGAGCGAGGCCGCCGCGCGGCGCAGCGCGGCGGACGGCATTGCGAACCTGCGAGCGACCTACGCAGGGAGAAGGAGGGCAAAAAAATGACGAGAGCCGGCGTCCAAACCTACCCGCGGGTGATCCGCGATCTGCTGACCGCGACCGCGCCGAGCACGCAAGCCTATCAGCGCCTTCACGATCGCCTCGTCGAGCGCGCGGATCGAGAGCGTCTGCTGGACGTTTCCTACCGCACCATGGACAGCCCATTTGGCCGGTTGTTGTTGGCCGCCACCGCGCAAGGCCTCGTGCGTGTTGCGTTCGACCGCGAGGGTCACGACGCGGTGCTTGCCCGTCTCGCTGCCGAGGTGAGCCCGAGGATTCTCCACGCCGCGCGTCCTTTGGAGGCCGCGGCAACCCAGTTGGATGAGTATTTCGCGGGGCGTCGCCGAAGCTTCGACTTGTCGATCGACCTGCGATTGGCGCACGGTTTTCGCCGAACGGTGCTCCTGCGATTGCGCCGCATCGCTTACGGTCACACCGAGAGCTATGCGACGGTCGCCGAGGCCACCGGCAAACCCGGCGCGGCGCGCGCCGTGGGAAGCGCATGCTCGCACAATCCCCTACCGTTGGTGGTACCTTGTCATCGCGTCGTGCGCAGCGACGGCTCGATCGGCGATTACCTGGGCGGCAGCGAAGCCAAGCACGCGCTGCTGGCGATGGAAGCCGCGGCATGAGGCGCAAAGCCGACTCGGCGCTGCCGATCGCGCCGCGGGTCGACGCACTGCCTTGGCAGGCGCTTCACGCCGAGCTCGACGATTTGGGGTGCGCGCTCACACCGACGATCTTGACCGCAGCGGAATGCCGCGAGGTCGCCGGCTTCTACGACCGGGATGAGCTCTTTCGCTCGACCATCGACATGGCCCGCTATCGATTCGGGCAGGGCCAGTACCGGTACTTCGCTCGACCCATTCCTGCGATAGTCTCCCGCCTGCGGATCGCCTTCTGGCGACACCTGTTGCCGGTCGCCCGCGAGTGGGCTGAACGATGCGGCAGACCCGCTCCCTGGCGAGACGACCTGGAGAAATGGCTCGAGCAGTGCCACGACGCGGGCCAGACTCGCCCGACGCCACTGCTACTCCGCTACGGGCCCGGTGACTGGAATGCTCTGCATCGCGATCTCTACGGGGACTTGATCTTCCCGCTGCAGGTGGTCGTCGGCCTCGACGCGCCCGGCGTCGACTTCACCGGCGGCGAGTTCGTGGTCGTCGAGCAACGCCCGCGCGCTCAATCACGCGGCACCGTCACGGCGATCGGTCAAGGACAGGGATTGATCTTCACGACCTGCGATCGCCCCGTGCGGTCCTCTCGTGGCTGGTCTGCGGCGCCGATGCGTCACGGGGTGAGCGTGCTGCGCTCCGGGCGACGCCGTACTCTCGGCCTCGTATTCCACGACGCCAAGTGAGCGCGACGGCCCCCAGAGGAGCGTGGCAGTTGATCGGCGGGGATGGCCGTCCATACCGCAGCGACCGGCCGGGGACTCTGGGCGGCCATCGTCGCAGTCGCATCTACGGCCGCCTCGACTGCCGTGCCGCGTTGCGAGCGCTGGCCCGAGGCGGCTACCGACAGGGTCGCGTCTTCTTCGCCGACGAGCGCTCCGCGCGCGGAGCCGGCTACCGACCTTGCGCCGTGTGCATGCCCGCCGAGTACGCGCGATGGAAGACCGATGGCGGAATCACCAGACCAGCCCGGTCTCGCGGACGGTGATGCTCAGCCTGCCCGACGGCAGGCCGAGCGCCGCCGGCCCCGAATCCTCCAATACCTTGGGAACGCCATGGTGGATGCGGCGGTTGGGTCCGCCGAATACCAGCAGGTCCCCGCTTCGGAGCTCGACATCGGTGAACGGCCCGGTGCGGCGGTCGACGCCCGCCAGACGAAACACGCAGGTATCGCCGAGGCTGATCGTCACGACGGGAGCTTCGGACGGCTCCTCGGCGTCCTGATGCAGCCCCAGGCGGGCGCCGGCCGTGTACAAGTTCACGATCGCCCCGTCCGGAGCGTAGGTCTTGGCCTCCTCGCTCTCGGGTCCGTAGGCGGCCGCGACGGCGGCGCAAGCCAAGCTCCTTAGCTCGCTCGGCAGTGGCTTGACCGGCGCGCCGTCGCTGTCGTCGGCGGTTCGCGAGTACGCGTAGGGCCGCCAGTGCCAACCGAGGCAAACCGATTGCACGCTCATCAAATGACCGCTCGGCACGCGCGCGTGCCGGAGGCCTGCCGGCGGCAACGCCCAGCGCCGGAAGTCGTCGACCAGCGCCCTCTGGGCATCGAGGTCGAGCCAAGCCGAGACGTGTACGACTCCGGCGAGCAACGGCACGCGAGTCGTGAGACGGGCTTCCGCCATCGGCAGCTCGAGCTGGCGCGTCGGCAGGGATTCCGCCGACGGCAGGGCGGTCGGCACGCCACCAACGCGACTTCGGCCGAACCTTCGGCGAATCGATGTGACGCTCGGAGTCATGCACCTACAACGCCGGTGAGCGCCTGATCGTGAGGTGTCGTCTTCGAGCGAACTGCGCGAGCGCCGAGAAAACAAGCCGTCAGCCTCCGCGTCGGCAGGTGCTCGAGCACCCCGAAGGCCGCGAGTAGCCCACGGATCGCGCGGTCGGCGCGAGAGCGCAACAGCCGGCGAAGCGCGAGAAACAATACCGTGGACGCGATCCGAGGATTGTGGATCAGCGTGGCGCGCGCGGTGACTTCGAACCCGGCCTCTTCAAGCAACTGATCGAGCCGAGGTGCCGACGGCGTATAGCCGATCGGGAAGGGAACCCATCGCGTCTCGCTCAACCAACGAAGCGGCCAGTAGAGCGGATTCAACGAATTGTCGAGAGTGATGATCAGAACCCCACCCGGACGCAGCACGCGCGCGATCTCGCGTATGGCGGCCGCGAACTCCTGCCGTGAGGCGAAATGGTCGAGAGTGGAGGTGGAGAGCACCAGATCGAGGCTGGCGGTCCGCAGCGAGAGTGTTCGCACGTCCGCAGCCAGGAATTGCACCGAGGGTCCGCGCACTCGGAATCTCGCGCTCCGCACCGTGGATCCCGAGACGTCCATCGCGAACCAGGTCTGCGCAGCGCCCGAGAGCTCGGGCAAGAGCGCGTCCTCGCCGAACGCTTCTTCGAACAGATCGGTCTTCAGCGCCCGTTCCACGCACGCAGGTGACCATCGCCCGCAAAGCTCGAGGTGGACCATTCGCTTCTGCTCGGCGACGAGCGGATCGAGGTACCACGACGGTTGCCGATGGTCGGAGATTTCGTCCCACGTCCGGCCGTGCGTCTCCTCACGCGCATGAGCTCTCGCAGGGCTCGTCATTCGAGACCTCAGCAGGCCCTCGGTTTGGACTCCGAGCGCCGCTCCGGCACGAGCGAATAGTAAGGGCGAAATTTGCCGCTCGGCTCTGCAGCAATTCGATCCACGATCTCCATCTCCACGCGAATTCCTTCGCCGAGGCTCACGGCAAGGGCGCGCTGCAACTCGTCGGACCAGTCTTCGGGAAAAACGCTGCCGGTCATGACCACGAGCCGCAGCCGGATTCGATCGGTCTCCTCCTGGACTATCTGGAATTGACGCAGCCAGGAAGCCGAGCTCACCAGCCTAGTGGCCAGGCGATACGGGTGAATGCTCCGACCGCCCGGGAGCTCGAAGCGATCGAACATCCGGCCCTGAACCGCCGCGAGCGTGGAGTTCGCCGCGCCACACACGCAGCGGGAAGGCCCGCGTGTGACCAGGTCCCCCAGCTGGTAACGGATGAACGGCATGGCGAACGAATGCAGAGCCGTGGCAACCAATTCGCCTTCCTCGCCGGGCTCGACGGCCCGTCCGTCGCGCACGACCTCGACGATGGTCGAGGCGTCGGACACGTGGTAGGAGTCGCCCGCCACGCACTCCCAGGCGATCATGTTGAATTCGTGGCTATCGTAGAAGTCGACGACACGCGCTCCGAATCCGTCGCGGATGCGGTCGCGCATGCCCGTCGTCATGGTTTCGGAGTCGGTCACGACGAGCTTCGGCCGAATCTGCTCCCGGTCCGCGTCCGTGAGGAAGCCGGTGAGCCAGGAAAGATTCGCCGGGTAGCCGCGCAGTACGTCCGGCCGCAGCTTCCGCAATTGCGCCAACAGGATCTGCGGCGGCGCGAAACAATCGATCTCCTCGTAGCGCAGTAGCCCCGTCCGCACGCGGCGCCCGGGCGCTTTCCCAGACAGGAACACGACGGCGACGCGGCGGTCCCTCGCCCGCAGCCCGAGACGAAACAGGATTCGAAGCCGGTATGCCTGCAACAGCCGATCTTCGAACCAGGTGCGCCGCACGCGCAGCGGCTGGCCCCGAGAGCCGCTGGTGAGATGGACCGTGAGCTCTTGCGGATCGAGGCCGCGCGCGACGACGGCCTGTGCGGGTGCACTCTGAAGGTCGGAGCGAGACGTCAGCGGGATTCGCGTCAGGTCCGCCAAGCTCTGGACGTGGTCTGGCTGCAGATCGGCACGGTCGAAGAGGTCGCGGTAGTGCCGCACGTTCTCATACGCATGGCGCACCAAGGCCCGAAGACGGTGCGTCTGAAACGCTTCCATTTGGGCGCGGTCCCATCCGAGTCCGAGAAAAAGACCCGTCAATCCCCCCACCCACCGTCGTGCGCTCGGCGCGTACACCAGTTCCCGGTCTTCGTGCGGCTCACACGGCGCGCCGGGTCGGCGCCGCTAGCTCCCCAGGAACCCCTTGCCCTCCGCCACCAGACGCTCGAGGCGTGGGGCGGGTGTCCACACGTCGCCGTCGCGCCGCTGCCATTCGAGTAGCCGGTCGCGGATCGTCCGCAATCCGACTTGGTCCGCCCAGAACATCGGACCACCCCGGTACATCGGCCAGCCGTATCCGTATACCCAGATCACGTCGATGTCGCTCGCACGGATGGCGATCTTCTCGTCGAGGATCTTGGCGCCCTCGTTGACCATCGGGTAGAGCAGCCGCGCGAGAATCTCGTCGTCGGCGATCGGTCGCCGCTTCATCCCTAGCTCGGAGGAGAACTCGAGGATGATTCGCTCGACCTCCGGGTCGGGCATGGCAGCACGGTCGGCGCCATACCGGTAGTAGCCGGCCCCCGTCTTCTGACCGAAACGGCCGAGCTCGCAGAGGCGGTCGGCGACCGCCGACTTCTTGCCGAGTCCCTTGCGGATACGCCAGCTGACGTCGAGACCGGCGAGGTCGTGCATCGCAAAGGGGCCCATCGGGAAGCCGAAGTCGTAGAGCACTTTGTCGACTTGATGGGGGAGAGCGCCTTCGAGGATCAGCTTGTCGGCCTCGCGCCCGCGCTGCTCGAGCATGCGGTTGCCGACGAAGCCATGGCACACGCCGACAAGCGCCGGCACCTTCTGGATGCGCCGGCTGACGCTCATGGCGGTGGCGATCGCGGTCTTGGAGGTCTTTGCTCCGCGCACGACCTCGACGAGGCGCATCACGTTGGCAGGCGAGAAGAAATGCATGCCGATGACGCTTTCAGGCCGCGCGGTCGCCGAAGCGATCTCGTCGACGTTGAGCGTCGACGTGTTGGTGGCGAGCAAGGCCTCGGCCTTGGCGACGGCGTCGAGCTTGGCGAAGACCTGCTGCTTGACCGGCATCTCCTCGAACACCGCCTCGACGACGATATCGGCCCCGGCGACGGCGCCGAAGTCGGTGGTGCCGCGTATGAGGCCAAGTCGCTTCTCGACGTCGTGTAGCGTGAGGCGCCCCTTCGCGGCGGTCGCCTCGTAGTTCTTCCGCACCACCGCCAGGCCGCGGTCGAGCGCATCCTGCGCGACCTCGACGACTGCCACGGGAATCCCGACATTCGCGAAGCTCATCGCGATCCCGCCGCCCATCGTACCGGCACCGATGACGGCCGCCGCGTGGATCTCGCGGGCCGGCGTATCGGCGGGTACGTCGGGAATCTTCGCGGCTTCCCGCTCGGCAAAGAAGAAGTACCGCTGCGCCTTCGACTCCGGCGAGCCGAGGACGTCGAGGAACAGCTCGCGCTCTCGCTCGATGCCACGGTCGAACGGCAGGTTGACGGCCGCCTCCACGCATTGGATGCAGCGCTCGGGGGCGCGAAACCCGCGCGTCTGCCGCGCCACGGACTTGCGGAAGCTCGCGAACACCTCCGGCTTGCCGCGAGCCGGGGCGAGCTTCTCGTCGAGGTCGCGGATCTTCTTGAGGGGCCGGCGCTCGGCGACGATCTTCTCGGCGAAGGCCACGGCGGCGGCGGTGAGATCACCGTCCACGACCTCGTCCACGAGGCCGTCCTTCAAAGCCTCGCTCGCCCCTATCGCGTCGCCTCCCACGATCATCGCCAGAGCCTTCTCGACGCCGACCACGCGCGGCAGTCGTTGCGTCCCTCCCGCGCCGGGAAGCAGGCCGAGCTTCACCTCCGGCAGCCCGAGGCGAGCGGTCTTCACCGCGACTCGGTAGTGGCACGCGAGCGCGACCTCGAGACCGCCGCCGAGCGCGGTGCCGTGAATCGCGGCGATCACCGGCTTCGGCGCGCCCTCGATCAGATCGAGAACCTCGTGAAGGCCCGGCTCCGCGAGGGGCTTGCCGAACTCCGTGATGTCCGCGCCTGCGATGAACGTGCGCTTAACGCACACGAGGACGATCGCCACGGCTTCGGAGTCGGCGGTCGCGGCCTTCACTCCGTCGCGCAAGCCCTGGCGCACGTGCTGGCTCAGAGCATTGACCGGAGGGTTGTCGACGGTGAGCAGCGCGACACGCCCGCGGCGCTCGAGAGAAACGGATCGAGTGACGGCTGTCATGGTCAGAACTCCACCGGCAGAGACTTCAAGCCGCGCAACGTCAGCGTCTCGCGCCACTCGGGCTCCTCGGTGGCGAGCCGAAGCTTCGGCAGCTGCGATACGATCGCGCCGATCGCGATCTGCCCTTCGAGCCGCGCGAGGCTCGCCCCGAGGCAGAAGTGCGTGCCGCCCCCGAAGGAGAGATGCTCGTCGTCGCCGCGGCGCACGTCGAGGCGATCGGGATCGGCGAAGCGCTCCGGGTCGTGGTTGGCCGATCCGATGAGCACGATTACCTGCTGGCCGGGCTCGATCGTCGTGCCACCCACCACGCGCTCGATCCGCGCGCACCGCCCGGTCATCTGCACCGGGCTGTCGTAGCGGAGCAGCTCCTCGACGGCGCCCGGGAGCAGCGCGGGATCGCTCCTCAGGCGGGCGAGCTCGCCCGGGTTGCGCAACAGCGCGAGCGTACCGTTGCCGATCAAGTTGGTCGTGGTCTCGTGGCCGGCGTTCAGCAACAGCATCGCGTTGGCGACGAGCTCGTCGAGCGAGAGCTTGTCTCCTTGCTCTTCCGCCACGATCATCGCCGAAAGCAGGTCGGCGCGCGGCTCCGCGCGCCGTGCGGCAATCAGGTGCGCGAGATAGTCGGAGAACTGATCGATGGCGGCGGCCGCGCGCTCGAGCTGATCGGGAAGGATCATCGGATCGATGGTCGGCGCCAGATCGCGCGACCAACCACGGAAGCGATTGCGATCTTCCGCGGGTACGCCGAGCATTTCGGCGATCACCATCGCCGGCAACGGGTAGGCGAAATCGGCGATCAAGTCCATGCGCCCGGACTCGCGAACGGCCGCAAGCAGCTCGTCGACGATCTCGCGGATGCGGCCCCGCAGCGCCTCGACGGCGCGGGCAGTGAACGCCTTGCTCACCAGACCGCGCAGCCGCGTGTGATCGGGAGGGTTCTTGAACAGCAACATGCGCGAGAGGTTCTCGACGACTCGCTCGAACGCCGCGCTCTCGTACTCGAAGGTGTTCGCGTTGCCCCACTCCCGCGGCTCGGTCATCGCGAAGCTCCGGTCGGTGAGGATCGCCGTGCCGTCACGATAGCGCGCGAACACCCAGAACCCGGCCGGGCTCCAGTGGACGGGTGCCTCCCGGCGCAGATCTGCATAGTGCGGATAGGGGTCGGCGCGCACGCCGGGGAGATACGGGTTGTAGACGGTCGGCTCTGCGGAGGACATCGCGGCGATCTCGACTTTACCTCAGCGCTGCTCGCGCACGAAGGGGAAGATGCGCGTGAAATCCGCCCCCGGCTCGGCCGTCGCGAAGCGCCGCCAAATTTCGAGCACCACATGGCTCACGTCGCTCGAGGTGCCCGCCGCGGCGACGTTCTCGCCGTAGAGAGTCAGGTCCTTCAGCATCAACGTGTTGCGGAACTGCGCGTCGTAGAGCCCCGGGACGATGCGATTCGGGAACTTGTCCGAGGTCGCCGTGTTCTGTCCCGACGAGGCGTTGAGCACGTCGAGCATCACCTTCATGTCGAGCCCTTGAGTCAGACCGAAGCTCACCGCCTCGCTCGTCGCCGTCAGGGCCACCGCGCTCAGGTAGTTGTTGAGAAGCTTCATCGCTTGACCTTGCCCCGGCTCGGTGCCGACGTGGAACAGCCGCTTGGAGATGGCGCCGAGCACCGGCCGCAAGCTCTCGAATTCTTCGGCGCTGCCCGAGAACATCAGTGCGATGGTGGCATTGGCCGCGCCGGCGATGCCACCGGACACGGGCGCGTCGACGTAGCCGAGGCCTGCCGCTTGCGAGCGTCGGTGGATCTGCTGCGCCGCGGCGACACCGATCGTCGAGGTATCGACGACGACGCGGACGCGACGCGGGCGGCATTCCGCGAGCCCCCCCGTCACCGCCGCCGAGGCGGCGCCGTCCGGCAGGCTGAGCAGGACGACGTCGGCGGCCGCGCCAACGTGCTGCGCGGAGCTTGCCTCCGTAGCGCCCGCGGGCAGTCGCTCGGCGGTGCCCGCAGCGTCGAAGCCGACGAGGTCGAAGCCGGCGGCGACGAGGTTCGCCGCCATGCGCCCTCCCATGGCGCCGAGGCCGACGAAGCCGACGCGTGCAATCGTCATTGCGGGCGTCTACTTGGCCTGGTCCAGCTCGTCCAGGACGCGGCGGGCGATGCGGAACGCCTCGACGCCCGCAGGGATCCCGCAGTAGATCGCGATCTGCTCGAGCACGTCGCGCAGCTCCTCCCGCGTGCAGCCATTGCGCAGCGCACCGCGGAAGTGGAGCTCGAACTCGTGCGGGCGGTTGAGCGCGGCCAGCATGCAGAGGTTCAGCATGCTGCGAGTCTTGCGCGGCAAGACTTCCGATCCCCACACCCCGCCCCAGCAGTATTCGGTGACGAGCTCCTGGAAGTGACGGTTGAAGTCGGTCGCGCCGGCGATCGCGCGGTCGACGAATTCCGCGCCCAACACTTCCTTACGAACGCGCAGACCGGTTTCGTAGAGCTGCTTGTCCATCGTGGCGTTGCCTCCCTCGCCCAATCGTGCTCGCTTCTGGCCTCCGCGCCTATCACGCACGAGGGATTCGCAGGAAGGACCAAGCGCTCGGGACGAGGAGACGAAGATGAGCGGACTCGATGCCTACGAGATCTTCGCCGTTCGCTACGCCACCAAACAGGATCGCAAGCGCAGCGAGAACATCATCCTTGCGGATCTCCACGAGGGGGTCATGCCGATCGACTATTTCGTATGGGTGATTCGCAACTCGAATCGCACGATCATCGTCGATACGGGCTTCGAGCACGGAGAAGGCAAAAAGCGCGGTCGCCAGGTGCTTCGGCTGCCGCGCGAAGGGCTGGCGATGCTCGGAATCGAGGCGGCCCGCGTAGAGAGCGTGGTGATCACCCACATGCACTACGATCACGCAGGCACGCTCGAAGACTTCCCCACGGCCCGCTTTCACGTCCAGGAACGGGAGGTCTTCTACGCGACCGGCCGGCACATGTGCGAGCCGCAACCGTTCGCCGCCGCCTACGTGGCGGAGCACGTCTGCACGCTCGTGCGGCGCGTCTTCGAGGGCCGCGTCGTCTTTCACGACGGCGTCAGCGAGCTCGTACCCGGCGTCTCGCTCCATCGCATCGGCGGTCACACCATGGGCATGCAATGTGTACGCGTGTGGACGGCCCGCGGTTGGGTGGTGCTGGCCTCGGACGCGGCGCATTTCTACGAGAACATGGAGAAGCGAGCGCCCTTCCCTGTCGTCTATTCCGTCGCTGACGTGATCGACGGCTACCGGACGATGCGCGGGCTCGCCGACTCCGACCGCCACGTGATCCCCGGTCACGACCCGCTGGTGATGGCCCGCTATCCCGCGCCCGAGAAGGGCCTGCAAGGCATCGTTGCCCGTCTCGACGTCGATCCGATCGACTGAGCGAGCAGGCCGGGGCCAACGTCGGCCACGACCCTCTTGACGGCGGCGCCCCCCTGGGGGACGAGGGCGGGACATGCGTGGCGATCGGGAGGTCGTCGTGCAGGAAAGAAGGAGGCTCGAGATGGCGGACTACGGCAAGGCGTATCGACTGGACGGGAAGGCGGCGCTCGTCTCGGGCGCGGCGCGCGGCATCGGCGCCGAGATCGCGATGGCGTTCGCGCAGGCGGGAGCCGCGGTGCTGATCACGGACGTCCTCGAAGACGCCGGACGCGGCACGGTCGAGGCGATTCGCAAGAGCGGCGCCAAGGCAGAGTTCTTGAAGCATGACGTAACCGACGAACGGCAATGGGAAGCCGCCGTTGCCGAGGCGATTCGCAAGTTCGGGCGTCTCGACGCCGTGGTGAACAACGCGGGCATCGAGAAGATGGCCCGGATAGCCGAATGCACCGTCGAGGACTTCCGCCAGATTCAAGAGGTGAACGTCACGGGCGTCTTCCTCGGCCTGAAGCACGGGATCCGCGCGATGGCTCCCGGCGGAGCCTCCGGTAAGGGAGGATCGATCATCAACCTGTCGTCCGTCGCCGGCCTGCGCGGATTCACCGCACTCGGAGCCTACTGCGCGTCGAAAGGCGCCGTGCGCCTGCTCACCAAGGCGGCTGCGGTCGAGTGCGCGCAGCTGAAGCTCGGCGTGCGGGTGAATTCGATCCACCCGGGGGTCATCTGGACGAAGATGGGAGAGCAGTTTCTCGACCACGTCGTGGCCCAGAAGCTGGCGCCCGACCGCGCGTCGGCGGAGACGGCGTTCAAAGAGAGGACGCCGATCGGCTGGTTCGGCGAGGTGAGCGACATCGCGGCGGCGGCTCTCTACCTCGCCTCCGACGCTTCGAAGTACGTGACCGGCGCGGAGCTCGTGGTCGACGGCGGGCTCTCGGCCACTTGACCCGGGCGGCCCGGGCTCAGCCGCTCACTTACGAAGGCCCGCGATCACCTTGACCTCGACGAGGCCTCCGGGGAGCGCGAGCTCGGTGATGCCGATCGCGGTCCAAGCGGGATACGGCGCTTTCATGAACTTGTCCTTCACCTTCATGAAGGTGCCGAGGTTCTTCTGCAGGCCGACGTGGAAGGTTGTCATCTCCACGACGTCGGCGAAGGAGACTCCGGCCGCTCCGAGCACCGACGACAGCGTCTCGAAGGCCTGGGTGAATTGCGTTTCGGGATCGGACGACGGCTTACCGTCGGGCCCGGTTCCGATCACGCCCGAACAATAGAGCCGGTCCCCGTCCTTGATGGCGGGTGCGAAGTGAAACCGCTCGTACAGGCTCTCCTGGCCTGCCGGAATGACGACGTTACTCTTGTCCATGGCCCCTCCCTTTCTTGCGCCGTCGCAGTTCGACCGTGGTATCTTCGTTTGCCGCGATTTCCAAGATGGGCTCTAAGAGGGTGCGCGGGAAAACGACCGATGGCGAGACGCCAAATCGGGGTGGTGATGGACCTCTTTCGCTACCCGGTGAAATCGATGCTCGGCGAACGGCTGAGCGAAGCCGACGTCGCCGAGAGCGGCGTCGTTGGCGATCGCACCTACGCGCTTCGCGAGGCGAGCGGACGCGTCGTCACGGCGAAGAAATGGGCGGCGATGTTGGAGTTCCGCGCTACCTACGACCGACCCCCGTCGCTTGAAAAGCTGTCCCCGCTCCGCATCACTCTGCCCGACGGCCGGACGATTCACGCGGAGGACACCGACGCATCTTCCGTATTGTCCAGGGCGCTCGGTCGCGACGTGGCGCTGGAGCGCTCGCAAGGCGACCAGCGCCATCGCGCTGAGATCGACCCCGCCACGGTCTTCGGCGACGTCCCGGTGGAGAGCATGGTGCCTGGGCAAACCGCCGCCACCTTGCCCGACACCTTTGGGTTGCCCGCGGGCACGTTCTTCGACTCGGCTGAGATTCACGTGCTCACCAGCGCCACGCTGGCGCACGTGCGAAAGTTGATCGGCGCGGATGCCGAAATCGATGCGCGCCGCTTTCGCCCGAACATCGTCGTCGAAACCGCGCCCGAGGCCGAGGGCTTCGTGGAGGACGGCTGGATCGGGGAGCTCTCGAGGTGGGCGAAAGCGTCAGGATCGCCAAGCTCCGTCCGGCGCTTCGTTGCGTGATGACGACGCATCGGCAATCCGAGCTGCCGCGCGACTTGCGAGTTCTTCGCGCGGCCGCGCAGCACCATGAAGGACACGTCGGCGTCTTCGCGGCCGTCGAGGCGGCGGGGAAGGTGCGACTCGGCGATCCCGTATGGCTCGCGACGTAGCGATTGGCGATTGGCCGGCCACGAACGCCGGTGGCCGCATTCCGAGGGAGGGACGATGAGCGAGGAGGCGCCGCGTTACCGCTGGTGGGTGCTCTGTATGGTCGTGCTCGCGAACTTCCTTCCGACAGGCATGGCGTGGTTCTACATCGTCATCATGGTCACGAACGTCTGCCAGGATCTCAAGATCGGGCTCGTCGACTTTTCCCAGCTGTGGGCTGGGATCTCGCTCGGCGCGTTCCTGTGCTCGATCGCGGGTGGCGCCCTCGGCGACCGTCTCGGCGTGCGCAAGGTCGTGGGCGGCGGGATGCTGCTGATGGGCGCGGCGCTCCTGTGGCGCGCTCAGGCATCGACCTTCGGTTCGATGTTCGGCTCGATGGTGCTTTTCGGCGCGTGCATCGCGCTCGTGGCGCCGAATCTTCCCAAGGCGCTCGGCCAGTGGTTTTCCCCTCACGAATTCGGTTTCGCGAACGGCGCGGCCTTGGCCGGCAACGGCGCGGGCCAGGCACTCGCGCTGTCCGTGGGCCCGCTCCTGCTCGAGCCCCTCGGCGGTTGGCGGGGGATCACGCGCCTGCTCGGCCTCGGCACACTCGCGCTCGGCATGTTGTGGTTCGCGACGCTGCGCGATCGCCAAGGCGCGCCCGACGGCGGTGACGCGCTGAGCGCGCTCCGCGCCGTCACGACGATCGTGCCCGTGTGGATTCTCGCCGGCGCCTACATGCTCTTCCTCGGGGGTTACATCGGCGTGATCCAGTACCTGCCGACGTACTACGAGCAGGTGCAAGGCATGTCGAAGGCGACGGCCGGAGGCATGGTGAGCCTCGTGCTCTTCGCCTACATCTTCGGCAGCCTCGCCCTGCCCACGCTTTCCGACCGCATCGGGCTGCGCAAGCGCGTGTACGTGCCGGGCATGCTGCTCTCGGCTGCCGTGGCGATCGCGGCCGCCGTGGTGACCGGTCCCCCGCTCGCCGCCGTGATGATCGCGTGGGGCCTCGCCGCGGGCGTGGTCGCGATCCTCTTCGTCGTGCCGCTCGAGCTTGCCGGAGTCGGCCCGGCCTACGCGGGAAGCGCTCTGGGGCTCGCTCTCACCGCGGGTTTCGCCGGAGGGTTCGTCTCACCGGTGATCGGGTCGACCCTCGCTTCTACCAGGCCGCTCGCGGGGATCGCCTTTTGGGCGGCCTGCTACGCGGGCTCGGCCTTGCTCTTCCTGCTCCTCCCGGAGACGGGCCCGCGCGCGCAGGCGGCGCGAGCGAGCTCGACCCCGAGCTGATCGCGCGCGCCGGTCACCTCCAGCCAGCACCGCGTATCACTGTGCCGTCCAGCCTCCGTCGATGACGAGCTCCGCGCCGGTCACGAACGAAGACTCGTCGGAGGCCAAATAGAGCGCCCCGTACGCGATGTCCTCCGCCGTCCCGAAGCGACCGATCGGCTCACCCTGCATCCATTCCTCTCTCGCCCGTTCGGGATCGGGCTCGGACGCGATCACTTCCTGAAGCATCGGCGTCTCGATCACGCCGGGGTGGATGGAATTCGCTCGAATCCCCTCCTTGGCGTGCGCCAGCGCGGTCGACTTGGTGAACAATCGCACCGCACCCTTCGAAGCGTGATACGCCGCAAATCCCGGCGACCCGATCAAGCCGAAGATCGACGACGTGTTGATGATCGAGCCGCCGCCGCTCTTGCGCATGGCTGCGACCGCATGCTTGGTGCCGAGAAACACGCCCTTGGCGTTCACCGCCATGACCCTGTCCCACTCGGCCTCGCTGGTCTCGACCACCGGCTTGGGGCTTTCGATGCCGGCGTTGTTGAACAGCACGTCGAGCCGCCCGTAGCGACCGACCGTGAAGTCCACCATCTGCTTCGCGTCCTCATCCCGACTGACGTCCGCGCGCACGAAGGAAGCCTCACCTCCCGCGGCGTGGATCGCCGCGGCGACCTGCTTGCCCTTCTCGAGCTGAACGTCGGCGATCACCACCTTGGCGCCTTCGCGCGCGAAGAGCTTGGCGGTCGCTTCACCGATGCCCGACGAGCCGCCGGTGATGAGCGCAACCTTCCCTTGAAGTCTGCCTGGCATGTTCGTTTCCTTTCTACGCCGATCCTCTACTTCGGTCTTTCGTCGCGGCGCAAGCCGACCGTCCCGGGGATTCGCGGCCCATCAAGGTTTGCGGGATCTCTGCCAAGTCGTAGTGTGGGGCACATGGACGAGACAAAGAGCTTCCACATGACGCCGGAGGAGTTTCGGCGGCGAGGCCGTCAGGTGGTGGACTGGCTCGCGGACTACATGGAGCGGGTTGAGTCGCTGCCGGTTCTCTCGAAGGTCGCGCCCGGCGAGATCCGCGCCCGGCTGCCGCCGGCCGCGCCCGAGGCGGGCGAGCCCTTCGACGCCATACTGCGCGATCTCGACGAAATCGTTTTGCCCGGAATCACGCACTGGCAGTCTCCGGGTTTCTTCGCGTACTTCCCCGCGAACGCGAGCGGCCCGTCAATTCTCGGCGACCTCGTCGCGTCGGGTCTTGGCGTTCAGGGAATGCTCTGGCAGACGAGCCCGTCTTGTACCGAGGTGGAAACACACGTCATGGACTGGCTCGTGCGAATGCTCGGCCTGCCGGAGCGTTTCCTCTCCACATCCGACGGCGGCGGGGTGATTCAAGACACCGCTTCCTCCTCGGCGCTGTGCGCACTGGTCGCTGCCCGAGAGCGGGCGACCGCCGGGCAGGCGGGCCGCGAAGGGGATGACGGGACGCTCACCGCCTACACCTCGAACCAGGCTCATTCCTCGATCGAGAAGGGCGTTCGAATCGCGGGCATCGGCGGCGCCAACCTCCGGCTCATCGACGTGGACGAGAGCTACGCCATGAGGCCCGGGGCGCTCGCGGCCGCGATCGAACGCGACCGCGCCGAGGGCAAGCGACCGTTTTTCGTCTCCGCCACCGTCGGCACGACGTCGTCCAACGCGATCGACCCTTTGCGATCGATCGGCGAGATCTGCCGGCGCCACGGTCTCTGGCTCCACGTCGACGCGGCGATGAGCGGCACGGCGGCGCTCTGCCCCGAGCACCGCTGGATTCACGACGGGCTCGAGCTCGCCGACAGCTACTGCTTCAACCCGCACAAGTGGATGTTCACGAACTTCGACTGCGACGCCTTTTGGGTTGCGGATCGGGCTTCACTCGTGCGGGCGCTGAGCGTGCTGCCGGAGTACCTGAGAAATCGCGCCACCGAGTCGGGCGCCGTCATCGACTATCGGGATTGGCAAATCCCGCTCGGACGGCGGTTTCGCGCTCTCAAGCTCTGGTTCGTGATCCGTCACTACGGCGTCGAAGGTCTACGCCACCACGTCCGGCGGCACATCGAGCTCGCCCAAACGTTCCGGGGATGGGTCGAAAGCGACCCGCACTTCGAACTAGCCGCGCGCGCGCCGCTGAACCTCGTCTGCTTCCGTCACGTCGGCGGGGATCAGGCGAACGAAAGGATCCTCGAGACCGTGAACGCGGGCGGCCGGACCTTCCTCACGCACACCAAGCTCGATGGCCGATTCACGTTGCGTCTTTCGGTCGGCCAGACGTGGACGGAGGAACGCCATGTCCGCGCCGCTTGGGATGCGCTTCGCGCCGCGGCGGTCGGCTAGGCGGATGCGGCGATGCTTCGATCAGGTTTTCGTCGTACTCGCTACTTGAGAGCCAGGACTCCGGCGAAGTTGTACCACTTGAAGAAGACGTCCACGGCACGGAACCCGACCTGACGCAGCATCTCTTCGTTCTCTTTCATGCGATAAGGCATGAGCACGTTCTCGAGGGCTTCGCGCTTCTTTGCGATCTCGATCTCGCTGTAGCCGTGGCGTTGCTTGAACTCGTGGTAGTGCTGAATGAAGAGGCGGTTCAGCAGCGAGTCCTCGCCGAGCACCTTTTCGACGAAGAGGAGGCCACCGTTCTGGTGGAGCCCGCCGTGGATGTCCCTGAGCACGCGTTCGCGGTAGAGCGGACGCACGAACTGCAGCGTCAGGCTCAGCACCACGACTGAGGCTTCTTCCACGTGCACCCCGTCGTTCAAGTTCCGGCAGGCGAGCACGTACGGGTGACGCAACGGAGAAGCCGCGAAGGCTCGGCTGGCTTTGTCGAGCATCGCTTGCGACGAATCGACGCCCACGAGCCGCACCTGCTGCGCAAGCTCGTCCAGGCTACGGATCGTCGTCCCCGTCGAGCAACCGAGATCGTAGACGTTGGTGCCATCGACCGCGAAATCACTGGCCAGCTCGAAGATCATCCTCTGGATCTCCCGATAACCCGGGACCGAGCGGGCGAGCATGTCCTCGAAGACCTCCGCGGTCTCGGCGTTGAACGAGAAGTCGGTGATCTTGCGGTTGGGATCGGCGAAAATTCGGTCGAATGCCATGTCGTGACGTTGGACGCGGCGTCAAATGAAGCTCGCGAACCGCTGTCTTTGACTCCGGCGGGGCCGCCGGTAGCATGCGCCGCATGACAGGGTCAAGCACGGTGACCGCCGAGCGAGAGCCCGCAGTCCGAACGCAGTTCGCTCTCGGCTTGCGCGCGCTGGCCTGTATGATGCTGTTCGGCGGCTCGCTGCTTTTCGCGCTCGCGGCGAGCGGGAAGGCGTTCAACTATCACGAGGCGCGCTACGCTCAGGGCGCGCGTGAGATGCTCGAGAGCGGCAACTGGCTCGTTCCCACCATCGGCAAGCGACCGCGGTTGCAGAAGCCTCCAGTCCTCTATTGGTCGATGGCCGCTGCGATGGCGGCCTTCGGGAGCGAAGCGGAGTGGCCGGCGAGACTCCCCAGCGTGATCGCCGCGCTGACGGTCGCCCTGCTCCTCGCCGACCTCGGGGCCCGGCGATTCGGGCCGACCTTCGGCCTCGTCACGGGTCTCGCACAGTTGAGCTCGGTTTACGTTTTGGTGAGCGGCCAGCTCGCGGACCCGGACATGCTCCTCGCCGGCGCGGTCACGCTTGGGATGTGGAGCTTCGCCCGCTTCCTTTTCGACGATCGAGCGGCACGGGCGCGTCGATTCGCCTGCGCATTCTGGGCCGCCGCAGGCATCGCCTTCCTCATCAAGGGGCCGATCGGCCCAGTCATGATCGTTCCGGCAGTCGTGCTCTTCTCGGTGACGTCGCGACGGCGCGAGACCGTGCGCTTTCTGCTCGATCCGCTCGCTCTCGGCTGCTTTGCGTTGCTGGTGCTGCCATGGCCTCTCGCCGCGTATCTCTCGCATCCGGGAATCGTCGATGCTTGGGCCGAAGAGAACGTCTCGCGGTTTCGCGGTGAGCTCGGGCGCTCCTCGCCCCTTTTCTACCTCTACACGTTGCCGTGGATGGCGCTGCCGTGGACGCCGTTCGCGCTCGCCGGCGCGGTTTCGCTAGGCAAGGAGCGGCCACGTGACCCGGTGTTCGCATTGCTTCTCACCTGGCTCGCCGTCGACCTCGCGATCCTGTCGGTGAGCGCGGGCAAACACGATCGTTATCTCGTGCCTGTGCTACCGCCGTTGGCGTTTTTCGCGGCGCGGGGGATTCTCGATGTCGCGCCGCGCGTGGCGAAGTGGGCACGCCCGGCCATCGTGATCGCTGGCGCGCTCGCCCTCGAGTGGACGATCGCGATCGCCGTGCAACGGGTCATCGCCGCGCGCTTCGACGCGTACGGCCCTCATCGGGCGCTCGCGCAGCGGCTGAATGTCGAGATCACGCCGGGGGCGAGCCTCTTCGTAGTCGCGGTTCCAAACAACGTCCGCACCCAACTCCTCTACTACCTCCGCCATCCTGCCGAGATCCTCGACGGGCCTCACGCCCTCGAGAAAGCGCTCCAGAAGGGTACCGAAACCTGGGTGCTGGCACCGGCCTCGGCACAAGTCGCGCTCGGTCAGCTCGGCGCGCTGGAGGTCGTGGACCGCTCGGAAGGCTTGCTTGGACACCAGAGCGAAGCGGACCGGCTGACGCTGCTCCGGCTGCGCGCGAGCTAGACGATGCGCGCCTCGAGGTTGCTGCCAACGACGCGCGTCGGCGTGCTCCCGTGGATTCTGCTCTCCTTCGGCTGCGGCGACGACGTGAGCCTCTCGGTGCGCGTCAGCTCGGGCATCGTGAGCGAAACGGCGCAGTGTCGCGGCAATGGCGGGGAGTTCCCGCTGCGACAACAGGACGGGCTCACCGTCGTCATCATCATCACCGAAAGAACGACGATCGTTCGTGCAGACTTTTCTCCCGCCGCATGCACCGACGTCATCGAGGGCGAGCGGGCTTCGGTGCGTGGCTCCGACGACCAGGGGCACATTCAAGCGGACGAAGTCGAGCTGCTCGGCTCTTAGAGATGCGAGAAGGAAGAGGCTCGGCGGCGATTACGTGGTCTGGCAGATTTCCCGGTGATAGGCTTCCCGAGATCTCTCCCAGCCGGGGACGGGATCAAAACGGAGGAGGGTAAAGTGAGACCGAATCGTCTCGTGTGGCTGAGCTTGGTCATCGCACTCGCGATCAGTCCCGCCGTGGTGGCGTCGACCTATATCTACCCGAAGAAGGGGCAGTCGAAGGAGCGACAGAACAAGGACAGAGGCGAGTGCACGGTCTGGGCGACGGACCAAACGGGCTTCGACCCGGCCAATCCGCCTCCGCCTCCGTCCGCGCCGCCCCCACCAGAGGCGCCTCCGCCGCCTACCTCGAGCGGCAGCATCCGTGGTGAGCCCAACGCGATTCGCGGGGCCGGCCGGGGCGCGGCGCTGGGTGCAATCGGCGGAGCCATCGCCGGCGATGCCGGCACGGGCGCTGCCGCGGGCGCAGCGATCGGCGGCGTCGGAGGAGCCGTGCGCCGTCGAGACGCGCAGCGCCAGCAACAGCAGCAATACGAGCAGCAGGTGAGCGCGGAACAGCGACGCTACCAGCAGCAAGTGAGCTCGCAACGCCAACAGTACGATGCCAAGATCCAGTCGCTGCGAACGGAATACAACAAAGCCTTCGCCGCCTGCATGGAGGCGCGCGACTACACGGTGAAGTAGCTGCGGTTCCCGAAGAACGCTACGCCGAGACGCCGAACAGGTTGATGATGTCGAACAGGTTCGCCGACATCACCAGAACGCCCGACTTGAGAGCAGACACGCGGACGATCTGCTCCCAGGCGAGCCAGTTGAGGACGCGGCTGCGCACGAGCGCGTTCGCGGCTCGACGAAGGGAGACCTGGCCGAGCAATTTTTCGAGCCCTCGCCGAGACAGCGTGGCGGTCCGAGACACGAGCTCGACGACGGAACCGAGCTCGCTCCGGTACCATCCCCAGCCGTGGCAAAGGGACTCCTGCGGCTCCAATCCCAGCGAGCGCAGCCGCTCCAGCCATTTTCGCAGGCGGTACTTCCGCGCGGCGATCGTGTTCTGCGGCTCGGGAACCGGCGGGCGCCGGCCCCGCAACCGGTACTTCACGATGTGGTACAAAGGCCGCGCGACGTCCATCAGCTGCATACAGGCACGGTCCATGCGGTACAACGGAGTGAGGGCACTGGGGGTGGAGACGATGGCGTTCCCTCCGGGCTTGAGCACACGCCGGATCTCCGTCAACGCTTGGCCGTCATCGGGCAGATACTCGATCACTCCGAGGCACACCACCGCGTCGAAGGTGTCGTCGTCGAAGGGAATGTGCTCGATGTCTCCAACGCGGAATCGGCACGACCCGTAGCGCTGAGCGGCGTGGCGGATCATCGGGTCCGCGATGTCCACCCCCCAGACTTCGTAGCCGAGCTCGGAGAGCCTCGCTGCCATCTCGCCGGTGCCGCAGCCGACGTCCAGAACTTTCGCGCCGCGTGGAACGGCGGCCTCGAGCATCTCGATCACGAATCTGTGGCGCGAGAGAACTGTCTGCGCATTCACCGATTGGGGCTCGTGGTCAGCAAAGTTGGCCGCCCACTCTCGCACCCGCTCGCTGAAGTGGTTCTTCACGCGCTGCTTCGCGTCCGTCAACGGCGGTTCCTCTGATCGCTGCCTCTCGTGCGCTACCTGGTTCAAAAAGCCGCGTCCCCCACATTCGTTATTACATGATCGCAACACGCCGGCGAAATGCTCCGGGACCGAATTTTGTCGGGATTATCGGGCAGGCAGACCTCGCGAGGTTTGCTTTGTTTTCGCCTACTCCGGGGACTACATTCGAAGGAGATCGCGCGCAACCATGCAGGACAAGATGCTTCACTCGCTGCCCGGCTTGCTGTTGGAGCCGACGTACGGCTACGGCGACACTTCACCGCGCCGACCGACGTTGCGTGAAGTGTGGATCGAGCTCCTCGACTCCATCGCCTTCTGGAGAGGTATCCCGCGCCTACTCCCGGCGGTGGTGGCCGCGTATCATCTAGTGGCGTTCGCCGTCTTCCTGGTCTTTCTCGCCCGATTCTTCTCACTCCGGAATCTGGCCATCGTGCTGGTCGCGACCAACGCCATCGGGATCGTCTACAACACGGTCTGGTACCATCGCTATTGCGCACACCGCGCGTTCCGATTCCGCAGTCTCTGGCTGGCTCGGCTCTTCCTCTGGACCAACCCTCTCGGCTTTCGAGAGGAGAGTTACGCCCTTCCTCACGAGATTCACCACTCGAAGACCGATCAACCCGGCGACCCCCATGGCCCGCACCTCGGCTGGCTTGGCAGCTATTTCGCGGCCGAATCCACCCAGAAGATGAACCGCGACATCTCCCGGCAGGATTTCGAGCGGGTCTCGGAAAGCCTCGAGCACATCGGATTCGTAAACAATTCTTACGAAGCATTCCGCAAGACGGGATCGTTCGAGAACCTCTGGCACTACGCCGCCCGCACGGTGTTCGGCAACGCGCTTTGGCTGCTCGCGGCGTATGCGGTTGCCGAGTGGCAAGGTGTCGTGCTGTGGATTTCGGCGATTTTCCTCTTCTCGTTCATGCTACGAGACTTCAACTATCGCGGCCACGGAGGTTCGCTCGCATCGGCCGGCAAGGGCTCTCCGATCAACCAAATGTACTTCGGCTTCCTGGTCGGTGAATGGCACGAGAACCATCACCGTAGCCCGCAGCTTGCACGCAGCGGCTTCGCCTGGTGGCAAATAGACATCCCGTACTTGATCATCCGCTCGTTGAGCGCCTGCGGCGCCGTCGTTCACTACAATTCGGCTTCGGCCGAAGGGCGCTGAGCCTTCCGCTCGATCGCGGCGGCCGCCATGCAGCGATGCTCGCCGCCCATGGACTCCGCGAGATCTCTTGACAGCCGGCTCTGCGCACGTGGCATGACGTGTGCCGTTGTCGAACGGAGGTCAACGATGATGAGTACGCTACGTCGGCCCGAATTGCTTGCCGGCCTCGTGGCCCCCATGGCGATCCTCGCTCTTGCGGGAGCGCTCTCAAAACCGCGGCCGGCGATGGCCGCCGGAGACAAGGTTCGCGTGGCTTTCTCGCAGAAGCTGCCAAACATCCCGGGAAAGACCCTGACGGCCGTCGAGGTCGACTACGCCCCTGGTGGTAAGTCTGGTCCTCATCATCACGCGGGAGTGGTGTTCGCCTATGTCGTTTCGGGCGAGATTCGCTCGCAGGTCGACGACGGGCCCGCGCGCGTCTATCACGCGGGTGAGAGCTTCTTCGAAGGCCCCGGTGCGCACCACGTCGTGAGCGAGAATGCCAGCACCAGCAAGCGCGCGAAGCTGCTGGCCGTGTTCGTCGCGGATGACGGCGCCGATCTCACCACCTTCGATCCGTGAGCGGCGAAGCGGCGGCCGACGCGGAAAGAATGGAAGGAGACCCTCGTGGCCGATCTCGACTATGTTTCCGCGCTCGATCTCGCCGAGGCGATACGCCGGCGAAAGGTCTCGAGCAGAGATGCGCTCGAGCATTTCCTCGGGCGTGTCGCGGCGCTCGACAAGACCATCAATAGCGTCGTCACGATCGACGCCGACCGCGCGCGCGACGAGGCCGACGAGGCCGACCGTGCCCTGGCGCGAGGAGAAGCGCGCGGGCCGTTGCACGGCGTACCGATGACGATCAAGGATTCTCTACAAACCGGGGGGATGCGCACGACGTCAGGCGCGCCGGAGCTCGCCGATTTCGTACCGAAGGAAGATGCCTGGCCGGTCGCACGAGTGCGCGAGGCCGGCGCGGTGATCTTCGGCAAGACCAACCTGCCGATCTACGCCGGCGACCTGCAGAGCTACAACGACGTGTTCGGCACCACCAACAATCCCTATGACCTGACGCGCACGCCGGGAGGGTCGTCGGGCGGCTCCGCCGCGGCTCTCGCCTGTGGATTCACTCCGCTGGAGATCGGCAGCGACATCGGCGGCTCGATCCGCCTTCCGTCACACATGTCGGGTGTCGTCGGGCACAAGCCGAGCTACGGTATCGTGCCAGCCCACGGGCAGATCCCTGGGCCACCCGGGACCCTCACGCTGGCCGACCTCGCCGTCGTCGGACCGATGGCCCGGACCGTCGAGGACCTCGAATCGGGTCTCGATATCCTGGCGGGCCCGAACCGGTGGGAGCAGCCCGCCTGGCGCCTGGAGCTGCCTCCGCCTCGACGAAAGAAGCTCGCGGACTATCGGGTCGCAGCGTGGCTTGACGATCCCGCCTGCCGCATCGAGCCGGAGGTCAAGGCTCTCCTGGAGAACGCGGCACGCAAGCTCATGGACGGCGGCGTGGCGCTCGACACCGAAGCTCGCCCCGACTTTTCGCTGGAGAAGGTCGCCGGCGTGTTCTCCGCTCTGCTGCAAGCAGCGTTGGCGGGCGGGACCTCGCGCGACCGCATCGAAGCCTACGCCGCCTCGACGGAAGATACTCCGCTGGCCAACACGCGCCGCCTCCTGGCCCTGCGACATCGCGACTGGCTCAGCCACAACGAACGACGTCTGCAGCTGCGCAGGCGGTGGGAAGAGTTTTTCGAGCGGTGGGACATCGTGCTGCTGCCGGTCATGCCTTGCGCCGCCATTCCTCACGACCATTCCGAGCCACAGGCCGCGCGGCTGGCTCGCGTCGGCGGAGAGCAGCGCCCGTACTGGGAGCTCGTGACGCTGGATGGCTCCAGCCGGGGCGTGTTACCTCCCCGCGACCGTCGTTCCGGTCGGCCGTTTGAGGAACGGACTCCCCGTCGGCATCCAGATCGTCGGCCCTTATCTGCACGATCGCACCACGCTCGACGTGGCGAAGCACCTCCTCGCCATGGTCGGCGGCTGCCCTCGACCCGCCGGCTTCTAGGTTGGCGGGAGCGGGGTCAGCCCTCGAAAATCGCTTCCGGGATGAGCGCGGATACGACGTAGTTCGGCACGTCGACCACGTTGCTCACCCGCAGATCGACCGCGACGCTGGAAATGACGTAGGCCTGCTCCCGTGACCAGCCTTTCTCCTGCAAGAGGTCGATCATGTTGAGCAGTGCGTTGCGGCAGGCGAGCGTGAGGTTCTCGCCCTCGTTCACACCGTCGTCGCGGATCGGCATGCCGGTCGCGGCGAGGAAGCGCTTCGGCGCCGCCCACTCGGGGGGAGCGAAGTAGTCGCGGTGGCGAAAGCGCGGGCCGCGCGCCAACGTCTTGCCCGCGCCCTTGATCACCCGGAAGCGCACCGCAGCGGTGGCCGCCATCTCGACGGCGGTGACGCAGACCTCGCCGTCTCCTTGCGCGAAGTGGGCATCGCCCAAGGAGAACAGCGCGCCCTCGACCGCGACGGGCAACTGCAGCGTGCAGCCCTTGGTGAGCTGCTTGACGTCCATGTTGCCGCCGTTCTCGCGCGGCGGGATGGTGCGCAGACCCTCGGAGGCCGCAGGACCCTTGCTCGGAACCGCGCCCGCCGGGTCGGGCATCATGAGAAGCCCGCCACGGCTCAAGAGCTCCCCTTCGCGCTTCGTCCACGCGGCGACCTGCTCGCGCGACGGCGCCACGCCGATGACGCCCATGAACGGCGCGCCGGGAATCCGTACGCCGGAAAGCGCCGGCGACGTGGCGAAACCGTCCGCGATCGTCCAATGCACGAGGTAGGGCGCATGGTAGAGATCACGCAGGAAGCCGAGCCCGGGCACGATGCACGAGATCGCGTGCCGCTGCGGCAGGATGTCCACGAACTCGACCTCGAGAAGGTCCCCCGGCTTCGCGCCCTTCACCAGCACCGGGCCCGTGAGCGGATGGATGACGCCCGCATCCATCGTGCCGAGAGTGGCGGCTGTGGCGGAGGGGGGCAGCTGGCCATCGAGGGCGTCGCGGGTTTCTAGCACCACCTCCTCGCCCTCGTTCACCTCGAGGACCGGCGGAATGTCGGGATGCCAGCGGTTGTGGCCCGTGTGCGGCTGCTCGACGAGACGCTTGCTCCGGTCGATTTCGACGCTCTTCATCGGTTCTCCTTCGACGCTTCGAGGCGCGGCCCGTTTCGAGCGAATCGCGTAGCACAGCCGCAAGCGGAACCCCAAGGCGCCGTCACTGCGGTCGGCACCCTTACCCTTCCAGCCGTTGCGCGAGGCATCCCGCCACGACGTCTGCCGCGAGACGGTTGGCTCTCTCGTTCGCGTGATTGTCCATCACGTTCACGGTCAAGTCTCGGAACGAAGATCCGTCGAAGGCTCCTTCCAGCGAACACGTCGGCAAGCCCGCCGCACTAGCTTGCTGCAGAAACAGGCGATAGCGGTCACGGAGCTTCGGTGCGAGTAGCGACTCGAGGTTGATGGGAATCAACTCGAACAAGGCGCCATCACGCGTGGCGATCGATTGAAAGCGTACGAGGTCCACGAAGTGCCTCGCGAGAAGCGCCGGGTTCAGGTACGGGTCGGGTCGAGTGTCGCCGTGCATCGAATAGTAGGCAAACCGGGCCCGCACCAGCACTTCCTGAAACGCGTAGAAGTTCTGGAAACAGATCCGGAGCGGATCGAAACGGCTGGATTCGGACGCTCGGCCCATGAGGCGGCCCTCATCGACGGCCGGCTCGAGGTAGTTGATGTCGTTGAAAACATAGAGTAGCGCGACGACGTCGGGATGGTAGGACACCATCCGCTCCAGGAACCCAATGTGATCCAGCGTATTGGTGTCAGGCCGGCTGGCATTGAGCAGCTCCCATTTCTGCCCGGTGCTTGCGCGAAGCCTTTCCGCCAATTGCTCGCCGAGCCGGTCCTCGCTCCGAACGATCCCCCAGCCGAAAGCGACGGAATCGCCGACGAGCAGCAGGCGGCGAGTCCCCGGCGTCGCTACCGGCGCATGAGGCGCGTCGCGAAAGCCCTCCGGATTCAGCTTTACGTAACGCCGCATCCAAAGCTCGGTGGAATAAGTCGGGAAGCCTTGAGTCTCGGGCGCGACCACGGCCTTAACCCGCGCGAGTCCTTCCGCCAACAGCGCGAGGAACAGAATCGAACCGGCGACGAGCCCGACCTTGATCCATTTCCCTCCGAGCTGGCTTGCCGCGAAAGCTCCGGCGAGAAAGAACAGCACGAGCGCAAACCATTCGAGTGCGGCCGCCGGAGGAAACAGGGAACCGAAGAAGTTCATCCCCAGCACCCGGCCCGCCATGGCGGGCGAATCGATGGCACTCAGGAAATACGCCGCGCCCCAACAAAGAAGTCCCAAGTCCAAAAGGCACGCGGCCGGCGTCGGCGCGTCGTCCGCGCCCCGAACGCTGGCCCTCAAGGAATTGGCGGCGGCGAGCACCAAGAGTGCACAAGGCGCCACGAAGAGCAGGAAGAAGCTGTACGACCAGAGACGAAAGACTACGCGGTCCGAATACGACCGATAGCGAGAAAGGCCGGCGACGAAGAATGCCAAGCCGATCAGTGGTCCGAGCCGCATGCGGAAGAACGCTCTTCCTGGCGCGGCGCCGCTCACCACGGACCACAAGCTACCATAGAGATCCTTCGCAGCGCCAAACCGAGAAACCGCAGCGTCGTTGCTACGCCGGCTCGACTGCGTGTAATCAATCGGCGTGAGAGTCTGCCTCTGTCGCCGAGGCGCGACCAAGATCGTCGAATTGCTTCGCACCGAGCTTCCACAAGACGAGATTCTCGAATGCTCGTCGGAAGAGGTCGCCGACTTGGCCCAGCGTGTCGAAGTGCTCGTCCCGCTCATCGCGCCCGTCAGGGAGCTAGCTCTCGCCTCGCCGCGCTTACGCCTCGTTCAGCAGTTCGGCGCCGGGCTCGATGGGGTGGATGTCGACGCCGCCTCTCGCCACGGCGTCTACGTCGCCAACGTCCCGAGCGGTGAAACGGCCAACGCCGATTCCGTCGCCGAGCTTGCGATCCTGCTCATGCTCGCGCTGGCTCGGCGCTGGGCGCGAGCGCAGGAAAATCTGCGCGAGCGTCGAGTCGGCGCCCCCGTGGGAACGACGCTCCTGGGGAAGACCGTGACGATCGTGGGGTTCGGCGCGATCGGCCGAACGCTGGCAAGACGGTTGCGCTGCTTCGACGTCCGCATCGTGGCGGTATCTCGGCGTGGGGGCGGAACGGAAGAGGGCGAAGCGGATCGCCACGTCCCCGTCTCGGCTCTCTTGGAAGCTCTGCGGGAGGCGGACTTCATCGTCGTCGCGACTCCGCTGACGGACGAGACTCGTGGCCTGATCGGCAGCGAGGCTCTCGCCTGCGTCAAGCCGGGGGCGTTTCTCATCAACGTCGCGCGCGGGCCCGTGGTCGACCGTGAAGCGCTGCTCGGGGCGCTCGCGTCGCGAAAGCTCGCCGGAGCCGGGCTCGACGTGTTTTGGCAGGAGCCGCCCGATCCGCTCGATCCCCTATTCTCCTTCGACGTCGTCGCGACCCCGCACATCGGCGGTGCCACCGACCGCTCGCTGCAAGAGATCGCCAGAGGCGTGGCGGCAAACGTCGACCGATTGAGACGCGGCGAAGCGCTTCGCAATTGCGTCAACGCATCCTCGCTCCACGCAAAGGCGTCGCGTAGCTAGATCTCTACCCAACGCCTGCGATCGAGGGACTAGTTCGGAGCCAGAGAAGCGTCCGCCGGGGACGGCTTCAGGCCCTGGATCGCTCCGGAACGCACCAGCGCATCGACGAGCTCTTCGGCGATCAAGCGATGACGAAGAACGCTCGGATGAGGGTCCGACGCCGAAAGCCACAACACGCTCGCATCGAGGTGGTTCGACTGAAGGTACTGGACGACTCGCTGTTCCGTGTCGACCACCAAATAGCCCCGCGCCGCGCACCACTGCTTGACGGCGATTCTCGACGAGTAGTGACTCTCCGCTCGGGCGGGATCGGCCTGCGGCGAGTTCCAATCGAACAGGACGACCGGGCGGATTCGATGTTCGCGTGCGAGGCCCGCAAGCCGATCCAAGGCTTGCAGCATGTTCTCGGTACCGAGAAGCGGGCGGTAACGCTCCGGCACCTCCGCCGCTTCGAGCTTGGGGTCTCGCGAGCTCTGGTCGAACGGCACCTGCACCAGCGTCGACCTCACGCGCTTGCCGCGCCACACGCGCCAGCGACGGCGGACCAGGTCGAAGAGGAAGGAGCGGCGCAGGCTGTAAACGTTTGGCCGCTCGGCGAAAAAGGTCGGCAGCTCCATGTCGTTGCCGACCCAACTGACGATCACCAGGTCGGGCCTGATCCGTTCTGCCTTGGCGGCGAAAGTCGCCACCTCCTGCACGCTGTTGTAACCAGGGACTGCCAGATTCCAGACCTCGAAGCTGCGCTGCGAAGAGCTCGCATTGAGTCGCTGCTCGAGCAGCGAGAGAAAGCTCTCCTCTTGTCGCACGCCCCAGCCGAACATGAGGGAGTCGCCGATCCCGACGATTCGCACTGTCTGCGTGCCCTTCGCGAGACCCCTCTCGGCGTCCCGCATGCCGAGCGTGTTGATGGCGACGGGCACGCCGCGGAAGCGGCCACGCGCTCCAGGCCGGAGCTCGTAGACGATCGAGTCGTCGGCGTTCTGTCGGACCAAGTCGCCGAGCTCGACCTCCCGATCCGGCGCGAACGTGCGCGGCGACGCCATCTCGTCAAGGTAGTTTCTGTCGAAGACGCTGACGAAACGCACGGCGACTTCTAGAACCAGCAAGCCGGCGAGCACGCTCGAGCAGATCAGGGAGACCCGCCACAGCACGCGAGCGTTCGACATCGACAGCCCAAATTCCTCGCGGAGATGGTCCGCTCGCTCCATTCGGGTGCTCAATCTACGGTGATCACCAAGACTTCATCAACGGCGGGGCGGCGGCCACCGATTTTCGCGCCCGTATCGGCCCGACAGGTTGCCAGCCCGCCAAGCGGCGCGCTAGAAGCCGACCCTCGATGAGCCTCGTGGTGATCTCACGTGAGATGGGAAGCGGGGGCACCGTGCTCGGCCGCGTCTTGGCCCAGCGCCTCGGCTATCGCTTCGCGGACCGCGAGCTGATGCTGGAGGCAGTCAAGCGTTACCGTGTTCAAGAGGAGCGCTTGTCGCAACTCGAGGAGGGCCGTCCAAGCTTCTGGGAGCGGTTCGATCACGACCGCGAGCAATACCTCGCCTACCTGAGGGCCGTGGTCTACGCGTTTGCCGCGGACGACGACGCGGTGCTCACGGGGCGGGCCGCGCCGTTCTTCTTCGGCGGGGTGGATCATGCGCTGCGAGTGCGGGTGACGGCGCCGCCCGCGGTTCGAGCGTCCCGGCTAGCCGGGGAAGCCAAGATCCCACTCGCCGAAGCCGAGGAGCGCATCGAACGCTACGACCGCGACTCCGCGGCCCGGCTCGAGCAGGTCCTCGGAGTCGACTGCAACGCGGGGTACGGCTACGACGTGGTGTTGAACACCGAACGGGGAACGCTCGAGGGCTACGCCGCCGTGCTCTCCGAGTTCGTACGACATCCGCCATTTCGATCGACGCCCGAGTCGGTACGGGCGATGCGCGATCGCGCCATCGCAGCACAGGTGCGCGCCGAGCTGCTGCAGATCCCGGAGCTCGACACACCAACGATCCGGGTACGCTGCGACGAGGGTCGGGTATACCTCGAGGGGGTCGTGTTCGGGCCGCAGTGGGAGGCGCGCGCGATCGAGGCAGCGCGTACGATCGCGGGCGTTCGCGACGTCGTGTGTCAGTCTCTCGATCCGGCGGCCGGCTACGTCGTTCCCCGCTGACGTCGATTCAATGCGCGGCCACCGGCCGCGCCACCGCGGCTGCGGCCGAGCCACAGGAGCATCGGCACCATCGCCAGCGCGACGTACGTGAGGATCAGGAACACGTCGGAGAACGCGAGCACGGCCGCCTGGCGCTGCACGAGCCCGTAGATCATCGCCGTCCCTTGTTGCGCAGCGTGGACCGGCCCTGCTCCGCGCCCCGCGGCGACGTGGGTCGCCCCCTTGAACGCCATTTGAGCCATCGGGTTCGTCGGGTTCACGTGCATGCCGAGGACCGCCTGGTGGATACTGCGAGCGCCGGACGATGAAGGTGCCGGCGACGGCGATGCCCACCGACGCACCGGTGTTGCGCATCAAGTTGTAGAGACCGGAAGCGTTGCCGATGCGCGCAATCGGTACCGCCGCCAGCGCGGTGGCCGACAGCGGCACGAACGTCAAACCCATGCCGAGCCCATGGACCAGCGACGGCCACACCATGCGTCCAGAAGCTCGACTCGATCGTGAAGTGCGCCATCTCGGTAGCTGCCGAGTGCGACGAGCAAGAAGCCGCTCGCGAGGATCAGTCGCGTGTCGATCTTGCCGTACAGCTGGCCGACGAAGAACATGCTCGTCATCGTCGCCAAGCCGCGCGGGGCCATCGCTAGGCCCGCCTGCAGCGCCGGGTAGCCCATGACCTGCTGGAGATAGAGCGGCCACGTCACCAGGCTCCCGTAGAGCGTGAAGGAGAGAAGCGTGCTCATCGCCGCTCCGGCAGCGAATGCGCGATAGCGAAAGAGCAGAAAGGTCGACGACCGGGTGCTCGTGGCGGATCTCCCAGGAGATCAGACGAGGCGAGCGCGAGCATGGACACGCCGCTGACGATCCACACCCAGGTGGCCGCAAACCAATCCGCCCGCTCGCCGCGGTCGAGCACGATCTGCCCCGCTCCGATCGCGACTACGACAAGCACCAGACCGAGATAGTCGATGCGCTCGATCTTCCGGGTCTGGTGCGGGGACTCGGGGATGAAGGCGCCCTGCAGCGCCAGCGCGACGATGCCGAACGGAAGGTTGACGAAGTAGATCCATCGCCAGTTGTAGTTGTCGGTGATCCATCCGCCGAGAGCGGGCCCGAGAATCGGCGCCGCCATCAGGCCCATCCCCCAGACCGCCATCGCCAGACCGTGCTGCGCCGGCGGAAAGGCCTCCATCAGCACGGCCTGCGACATCGGGATCATGGCCGCGCCGCCCATACCCTGAATGACTCGGAAGAACGACCATACTCTGCAGGTTCCAGGCCAAGCCGCAGAGCATCGACGCTCACCGTGAAGAGTACGGTCGAGCCCATGAAGAAGCGCTTGCGGCCGAACAGCGTCGAGAGCCAGCCGGTCATCGGCACGACGATGCCGTTCGAGACGAGGTAGGAAGTGAGCACCCATGTCACCTCGTCGACGGATGCCGAGAAGCTCGCCTGCATGTGCGGCAACGCGACGTTGCCGATCGTGACGTCGAGCACCTCGAGGATCGTCGCCAGCATCGCCGCGAGGGCGACAAGCCACTTGTTCGCGGGCGCAGCGGGCTCACGGCGAGGGCGGCTCTGCTTCGGCGACCGAGTGCTTCGGCTCCGCAATCTCGCCGCTCACGTCGATCGTGGCGACCGACCGAGAGGCTCAACGCGTAGCGGACGGTCGATCGTGCGGCGGCTCGTCGAGCGCGATCCGCACCGGCACGCGCTGTACGACCTTGACCCAGTTACCGGTAGCGTTCTCGGGCGGTAGCAGACGCGAACGCCGCGCCGCTCCCGGGAGCGAGGCTCTCGACGCGACCATGGTAGACGACCTTCGGATAGACGTCGGCGACGATCTCCGCGGGCTGGCCGACGCGCACCGGCCTCGAGCTGGGTCTCCTTGAAGTTCGCCCCACGTACACGCGCGACAGCGGCACGATCGCGGTCAACGGCTGGCCCTTCTCGATCCGCTGGCCGAGCTCGGCCGAGCGCCGCGCCAGCACGCCGGTGATCGGCGCGCGGATGTCGGTGTAGGAAAGCTGAAGCGCGGCGACGTCGCGCGCCGCCATCGCTTGACGGACGCTCGCCTGATCCGTCGCCGGGGCCTCGAGCGGCACACCGAGCGCGGCGCGCGCGCCGGGCCACTTCGCGGCGGGCGGCTTCCACGCGCGCCTCGCCCGCACGGAGCGCGTTGCGCGTACGATCGAGGCGCTCCTTCGGCACCACGTCCCTCCGGCCGGCCAATTGCTCGGCACGCCCATGATCGAGGCGGAGCTGCGCGAACTCCGCCTCGGCGACCGCCAGGGTGCTCTCCGCGGTCAGCACGGCGGCCTTCATCTCCTCCACGGCACGGATCGCGTTCGCGACCGCGGCTTCGGCCTCGCGCAGCTTGAGGACGAACTCCGCGCGGGTCGAGCTTCAGGATCAAATCGCCTTGGCGGACGTGAGCATTCTCCTGCCGCGAGGAGCTCGATGATGGTGCCGTCGATGCGCGCGGTCACCAGCGCGACGTCGGCTTGCACGTAGGCATCGTCGGTCGAGACGTGGGTCTGATAGAACCGCCACAATCGGACGCCGAACACGGCGCCGACGACGAGCGCGGCCGCTGCCCCGGCGACGATCATCAGCCGTCGCCCGATCCTCACCTCGGACCTCCTTGCGGCGGCTCGAGCGCTTCGCCGAGAACTCCGGTGGCGCGCTCGAGAGACGCGGCCGCCAATGCGCGAGAGTAGTGCACGATCGTCAGGTTGGCCTCCGCGGAGTCGCGCGCGGTGAGCGCGTCGAGCACGTCGAGCCCCGTGGCGACTCCGCTCGTGTATTGCTCCGAGAGCAGTCGATACGTCTCGGCGGCCAGCGAAGCCTGTCTTTGTGCGGCCTCCTCCTGCGCCGCAAACGTCGTCACGTTCACGAACGCCTGGCGCACGCCGAGCTCGACGTCGCGGCTCAGGCCCTGCAGCTCGGCCTCGGCCCGGGCAACGCGCGCGCGCTGCTCGCTCCAGTCGAGCCACGGCTTGCCGCCTCCCTCGAGGATCGGGATGCGCACGGCGAAGATGAAGTCCCAGAAGTTGTTCTTCTCGGCAAACGCTTCGTTGTTGACGAGGCGGTAGTCGAACTGGAAGCCGACCGTCGGCAGCAGCGTCGCCCACAGCCGGTCCTGTTCGTCCCGAGCCGACTGAACGGCCGCCGTCGCCTCCTGGAGGTCGGGGTTGCGCTCGCGCGCCAGCTCGACGAAGCGGTCCACCGACGAGGCATCCAGCGGCCGGGGCGGCGGCTCGATGACCTCGAACGGACCGGGGATACCGGTCAGGCGCGACAACCGATCGCTGGCGATCTGTATCGCTCCCCGGCTTTCCACCACGCGCTGCGTGGCGCGCGCCACCTCGGACTGCGCACGGATCACGTCGCTCTTCACCGCCTCGCCGGCTGCGACGCGGGCCTCCGCATTCGACACTTCCACCCCGGCGAGCTTCTCGGTCTCTTCCGCTACGGTCGACAGCGCGCGAGCGCGCAGCTGCTCGTAGTAGGCCTCGATCACCGCGGCCACGACGTTCTCGCGGGCCACTCGGCTGCCTTGCCGCGCCCGCTCCGCTTCGTGCTGGCCGAGCGATCGCAGAGCCCAGTATTGATGGGTGTAGATGGGCTGGCCGACCGTCAACAGCCCGCGGGTTGCATAGTGTTGCAAGACCACCGTGTTGAAGCCGGAAGGGCCTACTCCGGCCAACGGTGGGAAGTTGATGCCCTCCTTCTCCTGGGTGTACGACCCGTCCTGGACGATGGTCGGACCGAGGATCGCCAACGCGCGGCGGCCGGCGACCGCGGCACGGCGTTCCTCCGCCGACGCCGCGCGCAACGCTTCATGGGACTGGAGCGCCGCGCTCGTTGCTTCCTCGAGCGAGAGCGTGCGGGCATCGGCGGTCGCGGAGCCCGCAACCAGCGCCGCGAGCAGGAAGGCCAGCTCCACGCGCCGCCGACGAGGCGGCGACGATCGCGGGGCAACAGCCCTTCCTTGCGACGAATCCGTCATGTCCTGGCGCACCTCCTTGCACCGCGGCCGCAATCAAAGTCTCGGCGGGGGTCCATAGGAATTATCTGCAAGGCGAGAGGCAAACAACCTCACCCAAGCCCTCCTCGGGCGGCGTCGGTCGACCTCCACTGTCTATGGGAGCTAGACACACAAAGCGCTTCGCGCCACCGGCGAGTTGTGGCATGACTTCGCAGTCGCGGCCCGACGACGTCCCAGGAGCGCGCGATTCGCGAGGGAGCCATGCGCTGGCAGCTTGGTAGACGAAGCGAAAACGTCGAGGATGCGAGGAGGTCGGGCGGCATCGGGCTCGGCGGGCTCTCCGCCGGCGGCGTGCTGCTCGCCGTAGTCGCCTCCTATTTTCTCGGGATCGATCCCATGCAGATGCTCGGCATCATGGCGCAGCTTCAAGGGGATCTCCCGGTCGACTCGCAGCAATCCCAGGCGCCCCCAGCGGACGACCAAGGAGCCAACTTCGTGCGCGCGATCCTCGGCGACACCGAAGACACCTGGGCCGCCCTCTTCGAGAGCCGCGGCGGTGTATACGAGCCACCGCGCCTGGTGCTGTTCAGCGGCATGGTGCGCTCCGGTTGCGGCGGCGCCAGCGCGGCTTCCGGTCCGTTCTATTGTCCGAGCGACGGCAAGGTCTATCTGGACTTGAGCTTCTTCGACGAGATGCGCGCGCGATTGGGAGGCGGAGGAGACTTCGCTCAGGCTTACGTGATCGCGCACGAGATCGGCCACCACGTGCAGACGCAGCTCGGCCTCACCCGCGACGTGGACGAAGCGCGCCGTCAAGGCGTCGACATCAGAGGCGACGAAGGTTTGCTCGTGCGCCAGGAGCTCCAAGCCGACTGTTTCGCGGGCGTTTGGGCGAATCGTGCGCAAGCGCGGCTCCAGTGGCTCGACCCTGGCGATGCCGAGCAAGCGCTCGCGACCGCCACCGCGATCGGCGACGACCGGCTGCAGCGCCAGAGTCAAGGCGCCATCGTCCCGGATGCGTTCACGCACGGCACATCGCAGCAGCGCGTGCGGTGGTTCACCCGCGGCTTTCAAGCCGGCGAGATGGACCGTTGCGATACGTTTGCGGCGCCGGCGCTGTAGAAAGCCGGCCCCAGACGAGGCGCCGCGGCGCGCCGGATTTGCGCGGACGGGTGCAGCGACTGCGCCGATCACCGTCGATTGTCGATGAGGAGACGAACGTGGGACCAGGAGCGGAGATCGATCGAACTCAGCGCGCCTGATGGTCCGTTGTTCGAGCGTCTATCGCGTATGGTTCGGCTATGCCCTCACCGGCTCGGCGGCGTGGTACGCCACCATTCCTCACGTGGTCATGTATGCAGCGGGCATCTACGGACTGATCACCCGGCGCCGTTGGGGTTGGGTGCTGATTTCCCCAGAAGTTCTGTGAGCGCACGTTCGCTATTACGTCGTTCTTGCCAGTCTGGTCGCGCTCGTCGAATGGAACCTATGGAGATGCCGCGATATCTTCGTGCATTGAGCTCAAGACCGGTAGTGCGGAAGGACCTGCTCGCCGAACATGCGTAGCTGCTGCTTCACGACGTCGAGCGGCAGCATTCCTTGATCGGACAACCAGGCGAAGTACTCCGGATTGCCGGCTTCGACCAGCGCGTCCATCCCCTTGCGGACGTCCTTCACCGATCCTGCGTAGACGTAGTGGAACTTCCTCAGGCGATCGATCGTCCACTCGCTCGGCGGTAGAAGCCTGCCCGACTCCTGCTCTTCGGGACTCTTGAACGCCTCCCAGAACCCAAAGTGGCCCCAGAAGCGCTTCCACAGCAGCCCCACGGCGCCGGTCTCGGACAGCCGGAACACCTCCTCGTCGCTGCCGAAGTAGATCTGCCGAAGGACGCCGACCGACTTGCCCCGCTCTACCTTGCGTCCCGCCTTCGCGGCCGAGTCCACGTACGCGTTGACGAGCCCGCGCAGCACCTCCGGGTGGGACATCAGGATCATCGGAACGATGTCTTCCTTGGCGCACCAGCGGATCGTCGCCTCGCTCACAGAGAACGCCTGGAAGATCTTCGGGTGCGGCTTCTGATAGGGCTTCGGCACGACGGAGATCTTGTGCAGGCGTCCGTCCTTGCCGACCTCGCCCGGATCGCCGAACTCGGTCGTCCAGCCGGTCGGCGCCCATGGCGTGCCTTCCTCGTAGGGATAGGGATACTGGTAGAACTCGCCCTTGAAGCGGAATGCTTCGTCTTTCCACGCCAGCCTGAGGATGTGGAATACCTCCTCGAACGCCCTCCGGTTCGCTTGGTCGACCTCGCTCTGGTCGGAGACCGTGGCGCCCACGTGCAGGAACTGGCCCATCTGGTTCAACCATCGGGTCTGGTACCCGCGAGCCATGCCGACGATCGTCCGCCCCTTCGTCAGCTGATCGAGCCAGCCGATCTCGACCGCCAGGCGTAGGGGATCCCAGCCCGGGAGCACGTAGCCGACCGGTCCGACTTTGATCGTCTTGGTGTGCATGGCCACATAGAGGGAGAGCAGCGGAATCGAGCCGATCTCCAGGCCCTCGGTCGCGAGATGATGCTCCGGGAAGGTGATCGCCTCGAATCCGAGGTCCTCGGCCATACGCGCGAGCTCGACGACTTCCTCGAACATCTTCTGCCAGCGCTCCGTTCGGTACGCGACCGGTCGCTCACGGCGGCGATCCTCCAACGTGGCGGGAAGTGCAGGAAGCGGGAAGTACATGAATTTCATGACCGACCTCCTATGCGAGACGTTGACTCCCCCCGATCGTCCTTCAGGAAGTTGCTGTCAAGCCAAACGTGATCACCGAGCGCGCTCCTTCGCCCTGCGCCACGCGGTCAATGGCTCGTTGACGTCTTCGAGCGCGATCCGCGAGGTGATCATCGCCTCGAGGCGAAGCTCGCCCTTGCGGTAAAGCTCGAGGAAGCGAGGGAAATGCACGATCCCGTGGATGCAGGAATAATCGCTGTGACAGATGCCGCAGGCCACGACGCGGATCGCGATCTCATTCGCCCTCGGCGGCTCGATGTCGAGCTCCCTCAGCTGCAGCGATCCTCCGGTAGCCTCGAGCACGGCGGCCTTCGTCTTCTTCATCGATGGTTCCCTCTTGGAGTCCGGGGTCGGTCTTTCATATGGTGGTGCAAACTTCCAGGTCGCTGACTTCGCGCCGCCGACGGAGGGTCCATGACGATCACATTCGCTGAGATCAAGGCCCGGTTCGAGAAAGAGCGAAACATACAGAAGCGGCCGGCGACCGCGGACGATCTGCCCTTCACGTACGAAGCGATCACGCCGCAGTGGCTGACGGCGGTGCTCGGCCGCGGGATCCCCGGAGCGGCGGTCGAATCTCACGCACTCGGCCCGCGAGACGACGGGACGTCGAACCGGCGCCGGATCGAGCTTCGCTGGAACGATGCGGGCCGGGCGGCCGGGCTACCAGCGACCGTGTTCTGCAAGGGCACGCAGTCCCTCGAGAGCCGCTACATGCTCGGCATGAACGAGGGCGTTCAAGCGGAAGTCAACTTCTACAACGTCGTGCGGCCGGGGCTCGCGGTCAACGCCCCCGAGCCGTTGTTCGCGCGCTACGATCCGCACACGCTCAACTCGATCATCATCCTGCGCGATCTGCGCGGCGAGGTGGAGTTCTGCAAGATCGACACGCGCCTGACGATCGAGCTCGCGCAGAGTCAGATGCGCCTGCTCGCGACCTTGCACGGACGGTACTACCAGAGCCCGGAGCTCGAAACCACGTTGTCGGTGTTCTCGAACTGGGAGACCTTCTTCACCATCACCGCCGAGGACGCGGGCTTCGCGGACGCTTGCATGCGGGGCTTCCGGCAGGCCGAAGCAGTGATCCCGCCGCGGCTGTTCCGTCGCGAAGCGGAAGTGTGGCCCGCCACGCTGCGCTGCGTGGCGATGCACAAGAACCTACCGCGAGGGATGATTCATTCCGACGTGCACTTGAAGAACTGGTACATCACCCGAGCGGGAGAGATGGGTGTCAACGACTGGCAGAACTCGTGCAAAGGCAACTGGAGCCGTGACCTCGCCTATTGCATCTCGACCGGCAGCGCACCGGAAGTCCGTCGCGTATGGGAGCGAGACCTCCTGAAGTACTACCTGGAGGAGCTGGCACGCACGGGCGGCCCGCGGCTCGATTTCGAAGAGGCCTGGCGCAGCTACCGCCAGCAGCTTTTCGCCGCGCTCGCCTGGTGGACGGGAACCCTCGGGCAGCCGCCGGATGCGCCGGCGATGCAGCCGCCGGAGACCTCGCTCGAATTCATCCGCCGCATGTCCTGCGCGATCGACGACCTCGATGCGCTGGACAGCTTCTAGGAACGCTTCTGGCCCGGGGCGGGCCGAGCGCTCCTGCTGAGCTCTGCCGCTCGTCAAGCGGAACGTGGTTCCCGAGGGTATCGCCGGCGAGTGCGAACTTGAATTGTGTAGTAGAACCCTCTTCGCCGCCCGGTCACTGAAGGAGGTTGCCATGCCAAGCTCCGCCCCCCACGACCCGCCGTTTCGTGCCGAGCACGTCGGTTCGCTCTTGCGGCCACCCGAGCTGTTGAAGGCCCGCGCCGATCATGAGGCCGGACGCCTTTCGCCCGCCGATTTGAAGCGCCTCGAGGACGACCACGTCCGCAAGGCAGTCGCGATGCAGGAAGAGATCGGACTTCGTTCGATCACCGATGGCGAGTTTCGCCGCGGCGTATTCTACGCCGACTTCATTTGTCGAGGCCTCGGCGGCGCCTCCATCTACTACGAAGAGGAGCGCATGTTCTTCGTCGACGACGATGGGAACCACATCCCGGTGCCCCTGCTGAAGATCCACGACCGCCTGAAGTGGCGGAGCCCCGTCCACGCCGACGAATTCCGCTTCGCGCAATCGCTCACCGAGCGGACCGTCAAGATCACACTGCCGTCGCCGACGATCGCCTGCTCGGCCAACCCCGCCAACCTCGACGCTCGTGCCTATCCGGACCCCGATCGGCTGCGTGATGACGTCGTAGAAGCGTACCGCAGCGAGCTTCGCGCGCTCGCCGAGGCGGGTTGCCACTACGTGCAGCTCGACGAGGTGCCCCTGGCGCTCTATTGCGATCCGAGGCGGCGCGAGGATACGAGCCCCGGCGCCGTGGACTCGCGTCGATTGTACGAGATGTTTCCGAGCCTCGTCAGCGACGCCCTGGCGGACCGCCCGCAGTCGTTGCACGTCGCCATGCATCTTTGTCGCGGCAACAACCAGAGCGGCTGGCTCACCGAGGGCGGCTATGATCCGGTAGCCGAGATGCTGTTCAACGAGGTCCCCGTCGACTCCTATTTCCTGGAGTACGACACCGCACGCGCCGGAACGTTCGAGCCGCTTCGCTTCGTACCGAAGAACAAATCCGTCGTGCTCGGCTTGGTCTCGAGCAAAAGGCCCGAGCTCGAGTCCAAGGACGCACTCAAGCGACGGATCGACGAGGCGGCGCGCTACGTCGATCTCGACCAGTTGGCTTTGAGCCCGCAGTGCGGTTTCGCCAGCACCGCCCCCGGCAACCGTTTGACCCTCGAGCAACAGAACGCGAAGCTTCGACGAATCGTCGAAGTGGCTCGCGAAGTGTGGAGTTGACGCCATGTGCAGCGAACACCATCCGTCTCATCATTCGCTCGTCCGCATCGCGCCACGCGAACCGGCGACGCAAGGCGAGCCGCGCGAGCGCATCCCTCTCGCCCCCGTGGATTCCCTCACGATCACCACGCTCTGCGACAACGTGACGGACATGCTGCTGACCGACCAAGGCCCGGCCAAGCGGCCGCTGCTCAGCGGCGCGAAAGCTCCCAAGGTCGGCGTACAGACCCTCGAAGGTCGCTCGGGAATCGACGCGCTGCGCGCCGAGCACGGCTTCTCCGCTCTCGTCACCGTTCGCTCCGGCGATCACGCGCACCGCTTCCTGTTCGACACCGGCGTGTCGCCCGACGGCATGACGGAAAACATGAGACGGCTCGATCTCTCGCCGAAGGACGTCGAGGTGATCGTGCTCTCGCATGGCCACTTCGACCACACCGCTGGATTGGACGGATTCATCCGCTCCGTCGGCCGCCCGAACCTGCCGGTGCTGATCCATCCGGAATTCTGGACGAAGCGCCGATTGAACATCCCCGGCCGCTCGCCGATCGAGCTGCCTTCGACGAGCCGGCGCGCGCTCGAAGGCGCCGGGTTCGAGGTCATCGAGGAGCGACAGCCCTCGTTTCTCTTCGAGGGGATGGTGTTGATCACCGGAGAAGTCGACCGGACCACGCCTTTCGAGACCGGCTTCGCCGTCCACGAGGCGGAGCGCTCGGGGCACTGGGTGCCCGATCCACTGATCCTCGACGACCAGGCAATGATCGTGAACGTGCGCGACAAGGGGCTCGTCGTCCTGACCGGCTGCGGGCACGCCGGCGCGGTGAACATCCTGCGCTACGCGAAGCGCTTGACCGGCGTGGAGCATATCCACGCAGTGATCGGCGGATTCCACCTGAGCGGCCCGCTCTTCGAGCCGGTCATTCAGCCGACGTGCGATGGGCTCGCGGCGCTCGCGCCCGATGTGATCGTGCCCGCGCATTGCACCGGCTGGCGCGCCACACACGCCCTTGCGGCGCGATTTCCCGACGCCTTCGTCCAGAACAGCGTGGGCACACGCTTCGAGATGTAGCCGAGCAGCTCCGACTCACGACGACCGATCGCGCGTCTTCGCTCAGGCCGAGATCGGCGGCCGGCGGCTCGCCCAGGGCGCGGCGCTCTCCAACTGCGCTGCGACGCGAACGAGCAAGTCCTCGCGAGCGTAGGGCGCGACCAGATGAACGCCGACGGGAAGCCCCTGCGGCGTCCAGTGGAGCGGCAGCGAGATTCCCGGCTGGCCGGTGACGTTGAACGCAGGCGTGAAGGGAATGACCTCGAGATTGCGCAGCCACTTCTTGCGCGGATCGCCGCCCGGACCTCCGAGATCGCCGAGCACGGGAGGCGGCTCGGAGATGGTCGGGGTCACGAGGAGATCGTGACCCTCCGCCCACCACGACGCCATCCGGCGACTCCAGCTTTGCAGCCATTCCGCGGCGGTGATGTACTGTTGCGCCTTCACCCGCCGACCGTCCTCGACGAATCGCCAGGTATACGGCTCGGTGTCCTCGGACTTCATCTCTCGCCCGAGCGAGCTCTCCGATCATGTCGATCGCCTGCGCGGAATGACGCGTCGACGACCGTCATGAAGTGAGCCTTGAATCGCTTCCTCGTCGTACGCCGCGGGGTAGGAGGGCTCCACGTGGTGGCCTAGCGACGAAAGCAGCCGGCCAGCGCTCTCGACCGCCTTCACGCACTCGGGGTGAAGCGGCCGGCGATTGGCGGGCTCGCGCGTCATGAGCCCGATGCGAAGCTTTCCGGGGTTCTGCCCACTTCGGCGGCGAACGGTCGCTCTGGCGGCGGCGCGAAATACGGGTCGCCTGGCATGGGGCCGGAGATGGCGTCGAGCAGCGCCGCCGAGTCGCGCACCGAGAAGCTGACCACGCCCTCCGTCGCCAGCCCGTGCCAGAACTCCCCGGCCAGTGGACCGAGTCGAGATCCGACCGCGCGTCGGCTTGAGACCGACGATCCCACACTCGCTCGCCGGAATGCGGATCGAGCCGCCCCCATCACTCGCGCTCGCCGCGGGCACGAGACGCGCGGCGACAGCGGCCGAGCTCCCGCCGCTCGACCCGCCGGTGGAGTGCGCTGGATTCCAAGGGTTGTGCGACGGCCCGTACGCCAAAGGCTCGGTGGTCCCGGCGAGGCCGAGCTCGGGCGTGTTGGTCCGGCCGACGATGATGAGCCCCGCGGCGCGAAACCGCTCGATGATGGTGGTGTCCGCCGGCGCGACGAAGCCCAGCGTCTTCAGGAACTGCATGCCGTTGTGATTGGGGTCGCCGGCGCTCGTGGACACCAGGTCCTTCAGCAGGAAGGGCACGCCGCGAAACGGCCCTTCGGGAAGCTCGCGGGAGTCCGCCAGCGCGCGCGCCTTCTCGAAGAGAGGGATGATGACGGCGTTGAGCTTGGGGTTGAGCTTCTCGATGCGCGCGATCGCGGCGTCGACGAGCTCCCGCGGCGATACCTTCTTCTTCCGCACCAGCTCCGCTTGGCTCGTGGCGTCGAGGTCGGAATACGTGTCACTCATGGAGGAGTCTCCCTTCTCGCGTTGCGCCGCTTCTCCGCGCGCATATGTCGGCCTGCGAGGCCGGTCAATCGTCCGTCGCGCACAAGACGAGCGCGGAAGCCCGTTCCGGATAGCTCGCGGCGAACACCATGGCCATCGGGCCGCCCTCGGAGATCCCGAAGATCGCCGCGCGCGGCGACGGCGGCGCGTCCATCACCGCCCGCACATCGTCCATCCGCTGCTCCAGCGACGGCAGCGGGGACACGCGGTCGGAGAGGCCCGTCGTTCAATGGCGCGATGCGCCAACGCATACCGTGCGGCGACGGCTTGACTCGTCGTTCACTCCGACATACGAAAATGAAAATCATTTTCATTTTCATCGAAGGAGCGCCGGGATGAGAAGACTAGGTACGTTGAGCGTGGCGATGCTGTTGCTGTGCGCAGGGCGTCCCGCAGCGGCCGCGGACAGCGCGGCGGAGAAGATGGAGCGCTTGGAGCGTCAGATCGAAGAGCTGCGACAGGAGATCCAGGAGCTCAAGAAGCAGCAATCGCAGCCCCCGGCCCCCGCCCCGTCTGCGGAAGCGCCGGCGGCGAAGCCTCCCACGGCGCAGGCGGCCGCGCCGACGCAGCCCACCACCACGTCGGGGGGCGACTGGAAGCAGAACCTGCTCGAGCGCGTGCAGATCGGCGGCTACGGCTCGACGCGCTTCGAGGCGAACTCGGCGGCCGAGGAGAACACCACGTTCACGCTCCGGCGGCTGGTGCTGACCGGCGATGCGGCCATCGCGCCGCGCTTGCGCTCCTACTTCGAGCTCGAGTTCGAGCGCTTCCGCGAGCTCGAGCTCGAGCGTGAGGTGATCTCCGAAAACGGCGGCCTGACGATCAAGCAGGCGATCGACGGGACGGACGAGTCGGAGATCGAGCTCGAGCAGGCCTGGCTGGAGTTCGAGCTGGTACCGCAGGCCAAGATCCGCACGGGCGCCGTGCTCGTCCCGCTCGGCCGCTTCAACCTCTTTCACGACGACAATCGCTGGGACATCGCCCGTCGGCCGCTCATCGACCGCGGCGCCCCGGTGCTGCCCGTCAAGGCGGCATGGGACGAGCTCGGCGTCGGGCTGAACGGCGAGGTGCCGGTCGGCGACCACGGCAACCTCGGCTATCAGCTCTACGTCGTGAACGGCGCGGTGTTGCAGCCGGAGGTCGAGTCCGAGATCGAGACCGTCAACGAAGAGGGTGGCAGGGAGCTGGCGATCGAGTCCGAGTTCTCGACCCAGAACGGGACGTTCGGCAAGGACTTCAAAGACGCGAAGGCGGTGACGGGTCGGCTCGTCTACAGCCCTGCCCTCGGACACGAGATTGCCGGATCGTTCTATCGCGGACGCTACACACCGGATTTCCTGCCGAACGAGAGCATCACCTCGGCCGGCGCCGACGGTCTCTCGATCTGGGGGCCTCTGGAGCTCGAGGGCGAATATCTGTACTCCGATTTCGGCGACGTGAGCGCGCTCGCCCGCAGCTTCGCCGGCAAGGCGCTGGCCAACGAGGTCGCGTTGCCCGGCGCGGAGCTCGAGTCGGTGATGGAGTTCACGCTCAACAGCATTGCCGACACGAAACAGGGCTACTGGCTGGAAGCTCGCTATCGCTTCCGTCCGCGAATGGCTGAAGAAGTCGATCTTCGGCCGATACTTCGAGGATCCCGTGCTGACCGCGGTCGTTCGTGGAGAGCAGGGCTGGTACAACGGCCTGATACGAGAGCTCTCATTCTCCGCCGGACAAGTGACGGGGCTCGAGAAGGACGACCGACGCATCGACCGGATCACGATCGGCGGCTCGTACCGTCCCGTTCCGCTCGTGGTATTTCAGCTCGCCTACGAGTTCACCCAGGTCAACCGGGGAAGTCTCGCAGAGGTCACCAACTATCTCGATACCGAAGATGACAAAGCGCACGCGCTCCTCGTCGGTGCGGCATTCGGCTTCTAGAATCCTGCTGATGGCGGCGGCGCTGGCAAGCAGCGCCGCCGCCCTTGCCTTCGCCGACCAGATCTACCTGACCAGCGACGAAGCGCCGCGCGCCGTCTTCCCCGACGCCGATCGCTTCGTGCGGCGACAGGTCGCCTCGACGCCCGAGCTCCGCGAGCAGGTCGCGCGGCGGCTCGGAGACCTCAAGCCGTCGATTTGGGAGCCGAGCTACGAGGTGACGACGGCGTTCGCGGGCGAGCGCCGGCTCGGCCGCGCCATCGTCGTGGAGGAGGTCGGCAAGCATCGCGCGATCACGCTGGTGATCGGCGTCGACCCGCAACTGCGGGTCGCGGGAGTCGCCGTCATGGTCTATCGCGAGGCCTACGGCGGCGAAATCCGCACCCGGCGCTTTCTCGATCAGTATCAGGGAAAGGGCGAGGACGATCGCTTGCTCCCCTCGGTCGACATTCGCAACATCGCGGGCGCCACGCTGTCGGCGCGCGCGGTGGGGCGCGCGGTGAAGAAGGCGATCGCCGTGCTCGAGGCCATCGGCGACGCCGCCGCCGAGCCCGACCCGACCCCGCCGCCGTCGACGAAGCGTCTTTTGGAGAATGGCGGGCGCTTCCGCGAAGCCCACTACGTCATGGGCACCGTGCTCGAGATCACTCTCGACGCGCCCAGCGAAGCAACCGGACGCGCGTGGATTCGCCGAGCGGTCGCCGAAGCGCGTCGGCTCGACGCCGAGCTCAGCTCCTTCCGAGACGACAGCGCGCTTAGCGAGCTCAATCTTCGCGCCGGCGCCGGCCCGCAACCCGTGCCTCCCGACCTCTTCCGCATCCTCGAGCAGTCCATCGAGCTCTCCGCCGCCACCGGCGGGACGTTCGACGTCACGGTGTCGCCGCTCGTGCAGTTGTGGCAGCGAGCCGGCCGCGAGGGGCGATGGCCGTCGCCCGCGGCGATCGCAGAAGCTCGCCGTGCCGTCGGATACGAGCGGATCCGGCTGCGGCCACCGGACGAGGTCGAGCTGCCGGCGAACGGCGCGCTCGAGCTCGGCGGCGTCGGCAAGGGCTATGCCGTCGACCGTATGGTCGAGGTGTTGCGCCGCGAGGGCGCACAGAGCGCGCTCGTCAACTTCGGCGGGTCGAGCGTCGCGGCGCTCGGCCCCCCAGGCAAGGAACCAGGCTGGCGGGTGTGGATCCAGCAGGACGCGGCGCTCGAGGGATCCTTGATCCTGCGAGACGCGGCTCTGTCCACTTCGGCCACCCTCGGCAAGCACGAGCGCGTCGCGGGCCACACGATCGGGCACCTCGTCGATCCTCGAACCGGGCTCACGCTCCAGGACGAGGCTCAGGCGACTGTGCTCGCCCCGACCGCCACGGAGGCCGAGGCGTGGAGCAAGGCGCTGCTCATCGATCCGCCGCTCGCCCGCCAGGCCATGCGCGCGCGCCCGTCTCGTTCTCCGCCCTCGAGGTAGCCGGCCCCCACGAGTACGCCGACGAGCGCTTCGTCGCGTCGAGCGGCTGGCAGCGCACTCGGCCATGAGACGTTTCGCCGCCGGGTCGTCCCCGGTGCGGCGCGCAACGCACTTTCGCGAGCGGCCCATCGCCTAGCGCCGCCTCTTCGCGACCGGACTTGACGGCGCCATGGGCAACTGAGAATGATTATCAACTTCATTCTCAATTCAGTCGGGAGGCCCATGGAAGAGTCGGGTTCGATCAGAGTGTGCGCGTGCGGCAACGGCCGAGTTCATCTCCAGGTGGGATTCGTCACGCTCTGCCTCGAGGCGCGACAGCTCGCCGAGCTGGTGAAGAAGGGAAGCGAGGCACTGTACGGAAGGACCCATGAGGCGCGCGACGCTTCACCGAGCGGGCTGGCGCACTAGACGCGGGAGGACGGGCGATGGAGGGAAGCAAACTTCGCTGGCTCGGGCTGCTCGCCCTGCTGTGGTTGTGCGTGGTCGGAGGTTGCGGCGGCGGTGGTGGCGGCGACGGTGGCGGGAGCGAAGGTGCGCCGAATCGCGAGCTCGCACAGCTCGGAGAGCAGATCTTCGACGACACCAGCCTCTCCGAGCCGCCTGGCCAGGCGTGCGCGAGTTGTCATAGTGAGGCTCACGGTTTCGCGGACCCTCGAGGCGGCGCCGTATCAGCGGGAGCCAAACCGGGCGCGGCCGGATTCCGCAACGCTCCAAGCCTCGCCTACGCGATGTTCACGCCGCCCTTCTCGGCCTCGGGCCCGGTTGGAGGGCTGAACCGCGACGGCAGAGCGGCCAACTTCGTCGATCAGGCCGTGCGGCCGCTGCTCAATCCCGTGGAGATGGCGAACCCGGACGCAGCGACGTTGATGAACAAGGTCGCCGCGGCCCCCTATGCCGAGGAGTTCCGCAGGATCTTCGGCGCCGACGTGTTCGCCGATCCGGATCGCGCTTTCGGGCACCTGCGAGAGGCGCTCGGCGCGTACGAGCAGACCGACGAGTTCCGGCGCTTCGACTCGAAGTTCGACTTCGTGCAACGAGGGGATGCGCAGTTCACACCGCAGGAAGCCCAAGGCTTCGCCCTCTTCACCGATCCCGAAAAAGGGAACTGCGCGGCTTGCCATCCGACGGCCGGCAGCCGCCCGCTGTTCACCGACTTCACCTACGACAACCTCGGAGTGCCGCGAAACCGTGCGATCCCAGCGAACCGCGACAGCGGCTTCTTCGATCTCGGACTGTGCGGACCGGCCCGAACGGATCTCTCGGACCCGTCGCTGTGCGGCGCCTTCAAGGTCCCGACGCTTCGCAATGTCGCCATCACCGGCCCCTACTTCCACAACGGCCGATTCCAGACGCTTCGCGAGCTCGTGGATTTCTACGTGACTCGCGACACGAATCCCGAGCGGTGGTACCCCGGCGGAAACAAGTTCGACGACCTCCCGCCGCAGTACCGAGGCAACGTCAACACGGAGGAAGTACCCTACGACCGCCACCCCGGCGAATCGCCGAGGCTCGACCCGCAGGAGATCGACGCCCTCGTGGCATTCCTCGGCACGCTGACCGACGGCTTCGCGGGATCGCCCTGATTGGCGTAGTCGCGACGACTCGATTCACCGACGGCAAACGAAGATGGTGTTCTGCGGCCCCGGCGCGTCCACGGCCTCGACGGATCCGAACCCGGCTTCGGCGAGAAGGCGCCGCGCGGTCTGCTCGCCCCAAACAGTGCCGAGGCCTGCGCCGCCGACGGCGAGCGAAACCGTCATGCAATGGAGGACGCTCACGCCGTACATCCACGGCGCGAACGGGTTCTGCACGTTGTCTTCGAGGTTGCTCGACGCGCGCGGCTCGATCGCCAGATAGACACCTTCGCGAGCGAGGGCCATGGCGGCGTTGCGCAGAACCGCCGCCGGATCTCGCTGGTCGTGAATCGCGTCGAAGGAGGTGATGAGGTCGAACTCGTCCTTCGCCGGCAAGCGCGACACGTCGGCGACCTCGAAGCGAGCGTTCGAAAGGCTCATGTCCCTGGCTTCCGCGCGCGCCCTGTCGATCGCATCCGCGGCGATGTCGTAGCCGACGAAATCGGACGCCGGGTATTCTCGTGCCATCAGGTTGATCGCGTGCCCGGTGCCGCAACCGAGGTCCGCGACGCGGATTCCCCCGGTCAGTCGCTCGGGAAGTCCTTTGACGAGCGGCAGAAACCCCTTGATGAGCAACCCGTCGTAGAGCAGCCGCCAGGACGCGTCCATGTAGTCCGTGAAATCCGGGCGAAATTCCGAGTACGGCACTCCACCGCCATTTTGGAAGCACTCGATGACGGCCGGCAGTCTCTTGGCGAGCATCGCCAGCAGCTGGCTATTGGCGGCAAGGTTTCGGCTCGAGGTGCCCGTGAGGCAGACCGCGTGCTCGGCGGGCAGGACGTACGTGCGAGAGGCGGTATCGTACTCCATGATCCCGCCCGTCACGATCGCGCCGAGCCATTCCCGAACGTAGCGCTCGTCGAGCTCCGCTCGCTCGGCGAGCTCCTCGCTCGTGGCGGGACCTTTCGCGGCCGCCTCGAAGAGGCCGGTCTTGTGACCGACGTCCACCATCAGCGCCAGCATGCCGCTCGTGTAGTGTCCGAAGAGCTTGCGGGCGAACTCTTGAACCCGCTTGCGATCAAGTTCCATCGAGCCTCCTTGTCATCGCGCCGCTGCTCATTCCCACGAGAGTTCGCTAGGCGTCTTCTGCGCCGAGAGGCTCGCGCCCCGTCGGTCCGCCCAAGCGCGGCAATCCGTCGTTCACCGGCATCCAGTCGACGCGATCGGAAAAGTAGAAATGGAACTGCGGGCGAAGATCGATCGGAGCGTCCATGTTGGCGAGCACGACGTCGACGACGTCCGGGTGGTGCGTGGATTCGCAGAAGAGCGAGCTTCCACAACGACCGCAGAACGAGCGCGTGCCGTGATCCGAAGAGCGAAACCGCATCAGATTCGCCTCGCCGGAGTCGATCGCGAACTGGCCGCGCGCGACTCCGAACCACGTGACGTAGCCGGCGCCGTGGTTTCGACGACACATCGAGCAGTGGCAATGTCCGCAGAACAACGTCGGCGGACGAACGGAAAAGCGCACCGCGCCGCAGAAGCAAGAGCCGGAGACTGCCGAGCCTGACATCGCTTGATCCTCCTTGGACTCCATCGTCGTTGATCGCGGGGCTACGCCTTCGGAACGCGCCCCAACGAGTAGAACTCGTCGTTCGGTCGCATGCTCGTCAAGCTCGCCATCCGATTCGACATGGCGAAGAACGCCGAGATCGCCCCGATGTCCCAGACGTCCTCGAGCGAGAAGCCCTGGCGACGCAATTCCTCGACGTCGGCGTCGTCCACCTCGTGAGCGCGGAGCGACACCTTCGCTGCAAAATCCAGCATGGCCTTCTGCCGCGGCGTGATGTCCGCGCTCCGATAGTTCGTCGCTACTTGGTCGGCGAGCAGCGGATTCTTTTCGCGGATACGCAGTACCGCGCCGTGCGCAACGACGCAGTAGAGGCATTGATTGAGACCGGACGTAGCGACGACGATCATCTCGCGCTCGCCCTTGGTGAGGCCGCCCTCCTTCTCCATGAGCGCGTCGTGGTGCGAGAAGAACGCCCGGAACTCGTCGGGACGCCTCGCCAGAACGAGAAACACGTTCGGGACGAACCCCGATTTCTCCTGCACCTTGAGGATTCTCGCCCTGATGTCTTCGGGAAGATTTTCGATGTCAGGAAGCGGAAAGCGGCTGACCGGTCGATCGGACATTCCCTGCCTCGTTGCCGACGAGCCCGGCTCATAGCCCGCGCGACAGCGCGAATCCAGCCGCCCGGGTCGCTGCGGATCTTCTACTGCGTATGGATCTGAGACGGGTCGGTCGCGACGATCTCCGGCGTGCCGCGAAAATCCTGGATCATACCCGTCACGCACAGACGTTTGTTGGCCAGCGCCACTTCGGGCGTTCCGAACTTGTCTCGGTAGTCACCCCAGATGACGATCGTGAACGGTTGCCGCGGGCGCGGGTGATCGAGATCCAGGAACGTGGGAGTACGTTGGGTGGACGCGGCGAACTCCGTCGAGACGACGAGACCGCACACGGTGGCGTTCTCTCCAATGTGATTCTTCGCCTGGTACGACAAGACGCGCGGGAGCCCTGCGTGCGCCGCCGCAAGAGTCGCGAGCCACGTCGCCGCGGCGAGTCTCGTGAAGCAGCTCGGCCTCATGCCCGGATACCCTATACCATGATCGCCGAGTCGACCCGAGGGGGGCTCGAGGATCTGCGGTTCGGCATTTGACGAGACTCGTCCGGCGTCTCATCATTCCCCCATGTGGCGGGCTATCCTCTGGACTCCGTTGATCGGGTTGCTCATGGGACCGGCGATCGCCGATGCGGCGATCTACGGCTGGCAGGATCTCCAGGGAGTGTCTCACTACGTGAGCGACCCCGAAGACGTGCCAGCGGAGTACCGGGCGCAGTCGATCACGGTTGTGAAGGACCTGCCGCTGCCTACTTTCGTTGCCGCTTCACCGGAGCCCTCGTCTGCGCGGACAGAGGAAGCCGCCTTGCCGGCGTCGGAGCGCGTCTCGGATCCGTCGGTCGAGACGAGCTACGAATGGGGATACCGCGCCGGGCTCGACGCCGCCTCAAGCACGGCCCAGAATCCCGCGGTGATGTCGATCGTGCAAAACGTTCAGGTCGTCGAGTCCGCTGCGCCGACGTACCTCTACCCGCTCGGGTTCTTTGGGCCTGTCCTCGGAAGGAGTCGCCTCCATCCGCGCCGTGCGATCAACCCGATGTCGAAGAGCGGGTTCATCCAAGGGCCCGCCGGCCCGCCACCGTTAGGTGCGCCTGGCCCCCCGCCCGTGACCTTCATTCGTCGCTAGCGCCGGAGCTCCGGGGCGACCGGCGACGTCAGGCTGCCGGGTTCACGTTCTGATTCAGCCGGAAGACGTTGTCGGGATCGTATTTCCGCTTGAGCCGGACGAGTCCTTCCCAAGCGGCCCCGTAGGACGCCTTCACGCGCGCATCGCCTTCTTCGCCGAGGTAGTTCGAGTAAACGTCCTGCGCGAGGAACGGGCTCATGTCGTCGAAGAAGCTCCGTACATGCGCGGCTGCGGCTTCCCCCTGCCCCGGCTCGAACCACAAGGCCAAGACCGCGAAGTTGTGGCCGGGCTTGCGGTAGGAGAACGCCGAGTCGGCAGGGCCGGATCGGCTCGCCCGCCCGTGGAGGTGCTCCATGAAGAAGAGCGTCATGATCGGCGATTGCGATGCCGCCCGCGCGGCCAGCACATCGATGGCGCCGTCGCTCAACTCCGCGAGGAAGTTGCTTCGCGCATAGGACGACACGCGGATCGGCGGAGGTGAAAGCAGCGACTGGATCTCGAGGTACGGAATGCGACGGACCGTGTCTTGCAGCGGGTTGCCCAGACGGCGCAACGGTGCGATCGCCTTCTCTCCCTCCGCCGGATCGCCGTTCCAGCAGACGGCTACCCCGAAGGCCGGACCTGTCGCGAGCGGCAGCATGCCGCTCATGCACACGAGCTGGTCGGGCGCGCCGTCGGTGACGTCCCGGTAAGCGCGCAGCACGTCCGCCGCGCGATCGACGGGATACGTGATGGCGCCGCCAAGCACCGTCGTCACCGGGTGCAATCGATATTCGAGCGCCGTCACGACTCCGAAATTTCCACCGCCCCCTCGCAAGCCCCAAAGGAGGTCTGGATTCTCCTCGGCGCTCGCGCGCACGACTCGCCCGTCGGCCGTCACGACCTCGGCGCCGACGACGTTGTCGCAAGCGAGCCCGAAGCTGCCCATCAGCCAGCCGATCCCTCCGCCGAGCGTGAGACCCGAGATCCCCGTCGGCGGCGCGGTGCCCAGCGTGGTGGCAAGCCCGGCGGCCTGCGTCGCGGCGTCGAAGTCACCGAGAGTGCAGCCGGTGCCAGCGCGCGCAATGCGCCGCTCGCGATCGATGTCCACCCGCTTCATCGGGCTGCCGTCGATCACCAGGCCGGCGTCGCAGACGGCCTTCCCGGCGAAGCTGTGCCCGCCGCCGCGAACGGCGACGAGAAGGTTTTGCGCGCGTGCGACCTCGAGCGCCTGCTGTACGTCGCGCGCGTCGGCGCAACGCGCGATCGCTGCCGGGCGCCGGTCGATTGCCGCGTTCCAGACGGCGCGCGCGTCGTCGTAGCCGTCGTCGTCAGGGAGTACGAGGTTTCCGCGGAGCATCGATCGCAGGCGCGCCAATGCCGGATTCGTCGTTGCCATTTTCTCGCCTCGCTCGGCTGACGGTGTGTACGAGGGCTTCACCGTTGATGCAAGCGAACGGACGACTCGGAAATAGCTAGCGTGCCGACGCGGCGGCCGCGGGCCACTCGGCGTGCCCGACCTCGGCGTCGGGATGCTTCTCGTAGTAGCGCTGATGATACTCCTCGGCGCGATAGAATTGGCCGGCCGGGACGATCTCGGTCACGATCGGACTGTGATAGCGATGGCTCTTTTCCAGTCGCTCTTTGGAGGCGAGCGCCGCGGCCTGTTGCGCGGGCGAATAATAGAAGATCGCCGAGCGGTACTGGGAGCCGATGTCCCATCCTTGCCGATTGGGCGTCGTCGGATCGTGTTCGCTCCAGAACACGTCGAGCAACCGCTCGTACGAGACCTTCGCGGGGTCGAACTCTACCAGCACCGCTTCGGCGTGGCCGGTCTTGTCCGAGCAGACCTCTTCGTAGGTCGGGTTGGGCTTCGTCCCACCCGTGTAGCCCGAAGTCACCGAGATCACCCCCTCGATTTTGCGAAACGCCGCCTCGGTGTGCCAGAAGCAGCCCGCGGCGAACGCGGCCTTCTCGATCGTGGAGGCCGCCGCCAATCGCGCGGCGATCAGCATCCCTAGCAGCAAAACCGTGATTGGCTTCTGCGGCTTCATCGAATCAGCTTGCGGAAGCGGTCGCGCCCGCGGGCGCGAAGCTGAGCGCCACGCCGTTCATGCAATACCGCAGGTGCGTGGGCGGCGGGCCGTCCTTGAAGACATGTCCCAAGTGTCCGCCGCATCGGCGGCAATGAACCTCGGTGCGAGGGTAGAAGAACTCGATGCCCTCGGCTTTGGTGCGGATCGCATCCTCGAGGGGTGCCCAGAAGCTCGGCCACCCCGTGCCGCTCTCGAACTTCGTTTCCGACGAAAAGACCGGTAGGCCGCAGCCCGCGCACCGATAGATCCCCGGGCGATGCTCTTTGTTCAGCGGGCTCGACCACGCGCGCTCGGTGTCCTCCTCGCGAAGAACGGCGAATTGCTCTGGTGAGAGCTGCCGCTGCCACTCCGCTTGCGATTTGACGACCTCGAAAGCGCCCTCCTGGGTCGCCGCCGCACGCCGCGTCCCCACTCGGTGCAAGCCGAGAAGCAGCGCGCCGGCGCCGGTCAACAGAAAGGCTCTTCTCGTCGTCGACATGCTCCTCGAGAAACGGAACCGGCGGGACCCAGCGAGAGTTCCGCGACTCTTCTTCCAGCAGTACCTCCTCGGGTCGGACTCCTCAAGACTCTCGACCGGGTTGCCTTGGATGCGCCGCCGGGGCATCGTGCGCGCCATGATCGACGTCCACTACTGGCCGACTCCGAATGGTTGGAAAATCACCATCATGCTCGAGGAATGCGGGATGCCTTACAGGGTCATTCCCGTCGATATCGGCGCGGGCGAGCAGTTCAAGCCCGATTTCCTCCGCTTGAGCCCGAACAACCGCATGCCTGCGATCGTCGACCACGACCCGCTCGGCGGCGGCGAGCCCATCGCGATCTTCGAGTCGGGCGCCATCTTGGAATACCTGGCGGACAAGAGCGGCAAGTTTTTGCCGAAGGAACCCCACGCGCGCTACCGGGTGCTGCAGTGGGTGTACTGGCAGATGGCGAATCTCGGGCCGATGATGGGAAACGCGAACCACTTCAAGAACTACGCGAAGAGCCTGACCGACGATCCGAAACAGCTCGAGTACGGCACCAAGCGCTTCGTCGGCGAGGTCGAGCGTCTGTGCGGGGTGATGGATGCACAGCTTTCGGTTCACCGCTATCTGGCTGGCCCCGACTATACCATCGCGGACATCATCAGCTGGCCCTGGGCCATGCTGCTCGGCCGCCTGATCGACGAGTCCTTGTGGCAGAAGTTCACCCACCTGAAGCGCTGGGTCGACGAGTTGCAGGCCCGACCCGCCGTCGACCGAGGGTTCAACGTCGGCAAGGAGCTACGCGACCGAAAACGGACGCCAGAGGAAGAAGAGCGCTTCCGGAAGATCCTCTTCAATCAGACGGCCGACTCGGTCCGCAGGGCGCGAGAGGCGGCGGCCAAGGCATCCGCGTGACACGCGCGGTTCGCCTCACGGCCTTCGCTCTTTGGCCCTCCAATTGCGCTCGAGATTGTCGACGAGCGCGGCGCTGTACATGCACAGCGCCTGCTCGCGAGCGTAGTTCGCCATGTAGCGGCGGAAGACGTCGAGCGGCTCGGCGGCGATGCGCTGCGCCTTGCGGTTGGCGATCAGGCTCGCCGGCCCGGCGGCGAGCAGCTCGGCGGCGGACTGGTCGATCGCGTCGTCCATGCGGGCGGCGGGCACCACGACGTCGGCAATGCGGCGCCCCGCCTCGCTTTCGGCGGTGAACCGCGTGTTGAAGAGGATTGCTTCTCGGGTGAGCCGCTCACCGACGAACCGCGGCAGGCGAAGGTTCGCGACCCCGGGAATGATTCCTTCGTAGCGCGCCGGCAGACTGAAGTACGAGCCGGTCTCCGCGACGATGTGATCCACGACGAGAAGCAGCTGGCAGCCGCCGCCGATCGCGAAACTCTCGACCGCCGCGATCCACGGCTTCTCACGGCGGACCTCCAGCTCGACCTGGTCGAAGGCGCCAAGGCCATGCCCGCGGTACATCTTCGCGATGGCGCCGAGCTCCTTGTCGAGCATGTAGTCGAGTAACGAAATCTTCCCCCAATACAGATGGGTGAGATTGACGCCGGCGCTGAATACGCGCCGCCCGGCATATTTCGGATGCGACGCAGGCGCGCCCCGTAGGATGCCGATCTCGATCGCATCGTCGAGGAGCACGAGGTCGACGGCCGTCTCCAGAGCCGCTGCCCACGCGCCGTCCTCGGCGTTGAGAAACTCGTGGTTCTGCAGCGTCACATGGCCAACGTGACCGCGACGATCGACTCGCACCGGACCGAGGTCGAGCGCGCCGGAGCCGCGAAACTCGGCGAGCGCGGCGAGGGCCTCCGGCTTGGGCTGCGACATCGCGTGCACCAAGTGAGCGCCGCAGCGAGGGTGGGCCAGCACCTGGGCGAGGAAGCTGCCCTGATCGATCTCCAGGCCCTTCTTGTCCTTCTGCGGAAGCTGGCGCTCGGCGGCCATCTCGGCACGCGTAGGGACGAGGCCCGGATAGCGGTCCGCCGCCGCATACACGAGCTCCGTCAACCGTGGCGACCGGACGAGCCCGTCGGTCAGCTGCTCGTAGATCGACTCGACATCACGTCGCAGCCTTTCTTCCCTTTCGACTCGCGCCTCGCTCGGCAGCATGCGCATCACCTCGACTCTACGCCAACCGCCGGCGCTGGCGGGAGCCCGATCAGAAGCGGATCATCGAGCCTTCGCCGCTTCGACGGTGATTTTGCGGTGAAACCGCGCCGAACGGGCACTGACGGCGTCATCTACCGCCATCTCGAGATCGTAGGTTCCGGCAGGCCCGCCTGTCGGGATCGCGTAGTCGAAGCTCGTGAACAACGTGTCGGACTCCTTCGGCTGGCGGAGCACGGACGGCGAGATGGGCTCGACGAGCTTTCCGGTGGGGTCACGAAACGCGAGCGCGACGGTCACGTCGATCTTCTGGTCCTCGGTCACGCCGAACCCCTGAATCTCGCTCCGGCCGGTCACCGTCTCGCCGGTGCGGAAGGAACCGTGCGGTCCCGCGCTCGGCAAGCCCCACTCGAAGTGTACGAGCCGAAAGCCATTCTGCTCCTCCGCCACGAAGGCCTCCGGCGCAGGCGGCGCGGTTTCGGCGACCGGTCGCTGTGGGGCTTCCTCGGCGATTTCCGCCGGCGGTTCCGTTTGTGGCGTTTCCGTTTCCCGAGGTTCCCTACGCAGAAACCCGCGCCCTACGACCCAAGCGATGGCCGCCACGAGCGCCAGCCGCATCAGGGCACCGAAAGCCCTGCTCGGGCTTCCAGCCCCGCCGCGTGGAGTCGTCCGCGGTCGCGATTGTCGCTCCTCACTCGAGGGCACAGGGGCCGCGACCGCCTCGAGCTTCCCGAGGGGGTGGCGGCATGAAAAGCAAGTCGAAGCAAAGTCGACGTTTCTCACACCACACGAACTACAGGTCATGGCCACACCTCATCGCGCCCGCGGAGGCCGCACGCTAGCCGTCCCGGCTCTGTCATCGACGAGCCAGAAAGACTTGGTGATACGGATTCTTGATCTCGAGCTTTTCGAAGCGGGTGAACCCCGCCTCCTCGGCCATGGCCCGAGCATGGTTCTCGCCGATCACTACGCCGAGGCCCTCGCCGTGGTCAGCGAGCGACACGGTCATGCAGTGCATCGTGCTGGCCCCATACAGCGCACGCCCCACGGGATTCAGGTTCTCGCCGAGCTCGTCGGAAGCGTCCGCTTCGGACCACAGCAAGGCCCCGCCCGGTTTGAGAACGCGCCGGATGGCGGCAAGCGCGGCTCGCGGTCGCGCCATGTCGTGAATGCAATTGAAGGCCATGACGAGATCGAGGCGACCCTCGAAGGGGAGATCTTCCGCCGCGACGCGCTCGAACGAGACGCGGTCGGCGATGCCCGCCCGAACGGCCTTCTCCCGCGCCCGCTCGAGGGAGTAATAGTCCACGTCGTACCCGGCGAATCGTGAATTCGGGTATGCTGAAGCCACCGGAACGAGGCATTGACCGGCCCCGCACCCGACTTCGGCCGCTTCGCATCCCGCCCTCAGGCGTTCGTGTACGTCGGGAACCGCCGGGATCCATTGCGCCGCGACCCAGGTTTCGTAGCCGATATGAAAGAGGCGCTCTATCGCTTCGACGATGTCTGGACCGAATTCCGCGAACGCGACCCCGCCGCCGCGCTGAAACGCTTCCATCAACCTGGGGATCTGCCGGTAGCAGGCGACGGCGTACTGGAAGGCGCCCGCCATGAAGAACGTATTGTCCTCCCGGGCGAGCACCATCGCTTGCTCGGCGTTCATCCGGAACGTCGAGTCGACGGAACTGTAGTCGAGGTATCCCGCCGCCGCCATCGTCGACGCCCACTCGCGCACGTATCGTTCGTCGAGGTGAGCGCGCTCCGCGATCTCCGCGCTGGTCAGCGGCGCGCCGTCGGACATCGCCCGGAAGAGTCCCAGGCGGTCACCGATGTAAGCGAGCGCGACGGTCATCGCGGCGCCGAAGTCGACGCCCACCTGCCGGGCAAGCGCGGCCGCCTTCGTCGAGTCCTCGACGGCTCGGTCCATGACTCCTGCTACATCGAGGGCGGTCCGCGACACAATGAGCTTCTAGCGTCGCAGAAGCGCTGCCGATCGAGATGTCTTCAGCGCCCGTACGCGGGCTGAAAGGCGTGGTCGAAAACGTAGTCGGCCACTTTTCGGCCTTGGGCGATCCCTTCGGTCTTGTCGAAAGCCCAGTGGATGCCGAGATAGATGCGGCTCTGACCGTTTTCTTCCTCGGCCTGCGACAAGGAGGCGAAGCTCCGCGGCAGCAGCGGGCGCACGTTGTTTTGGTTGTCGACCGTCACGCCGTTGAACTCGTCCGAGACGAACGTGAATGGGATGCGGTCCGTGCGATAGAAGCGCCGCAGCACTTGGAACAAGGCGCCCCCGAATCCCGCATGACCAGACGGATAGGCTGGAAAGGGCGGCGTGAAATTCGGCCCGGTCAGATTGCTCGCCGGCGCGCCCAGCGGCATGAACGTCGGATCCCCACTCTCACGCACGGCGGTGACCGGGCGCCAGAATTGATAGAAGTACTTCGAGTCCCAGATCGCCATCCCGGCGTCCGCCATCGACACGTTCACCAACGCCAGTAGCCGGGCGAGCCGTACCGGATCGGTGCGCCGTTGGTCGGCGATGTGAACGGCGATTTGGTTGTAGAGACGCGGCGGCGCGCAGAGGCTCGGCGTCCCGTCGTAGGCCCAATACGTGCCGATCTGGGTCTGCTCCGCAGTCCGCACGGTGGGGGTTACGACGCCGTCGCCACCGAGGGCTACCACCTCGTCGAACGCCGTAGCGTACTCCGTGCTGTCCAGCGCCGGCGGCGGCGGCGTCCGAAGTTGATCGCCTCTGGCCAGGACGAACGGCTTGCATTGGCCCCAGTGGGCGCCGAGGGCAATCGGGATCAAGCTCACGGGGTCTTGGCGCCAGTATCCCGGCTCGTCTCTGGTAATGAAATCGACCCCGACGCGGGGCTCGGGAATTTGCGAGCCATCTGCGACGCGCTGCGTGAGGATGGCAGCCGCGGCGCGTTTTCCGAGATGCACCCCTGCGGCCTTTTGCGGGCCGTTGCGGATCTGCCTGAGGTCTTCGGCGAGTCGGTCATCGAAGTCGTCCGCCTGTGACGGGTAGAGTGCCACCAGGGTATCGTGCGCCGCCTGCGCGACTGCTGCGTTCACCGACGTGCTGCGAGGGACATGCGTCAGGCCCGTATAGCTGCGGTAGCCGCCGGCAATCGCGTTCACGGCGTCGAAGATCGCGATGTGGACGATCGCCATCGCTCGACTCGCGCGACCCGGTCCGAGCTGCTCGCCGAAGACACGAGTCTCTCCGGGCGCGACCGGCGTATGGTCGACACCGCTGGCATCGATGGCGATACGGTTCCAGCGATGAATGGGGTCGGTCCCCGCTGCCGGCGCGTGTTTGAGGGGCGTCGGCCTCTGTTGATACAGCGGCCCGAGCGCTTCTTCGTGGCCGGCGGGAAACCCGGTTGGCCTGTCTCGGTGGCCTTCGGCAAAAGCCGCGGCGCAGAGAGAAAGGAACATCGTGGCTAGAAGTGTCCTGGATGCTCGCATGAACGCCCTCTCGCGCACGCGTGACGCAACTTCCGGGCCATCCCGCCGAGTGAGTGCTCGGAAAAAATCACTAGGAATACCCGCAGAATCTACCCGACCGTGCCTGCGTTCACTATTGCCTGCGGCAATTCTGTGACGGCTTTTGTGCTTCGGCCAAGAAGGAGGGCCAGAAATGAAATTCGGATTGCACCTACCGCACATCGGACCGATGGCGACGCGCGAGGGCGTTCTCGGCATGGCACGCGCCGCCGACGCCGCAGGGATCGACTCGCTGTGGGCGTCGGACCACGTGATCGTACCGCGCGAGTATGCTTCGGCGTATCCGTATTCACCGTCGGGCAAGATGCCGATCGCGGACGATGCGCCGTTCCTCGAGGCCGTGTCGACCTTGCTCGCCATCTGCGGCGTGACTCATAGCGCCAGGCTCGGCGCGTCCGTCATCGTGCTGCCGCAACGACAGCCGGTCCTCTTCGCCAAGCAATGGGCGACGCTCGACGTGCTGTCTGGCGGACGTACGATCTTCGGCGTGGGCGCCGGCTGGCTGGAAGAGGAGTTCGCCGCGCTCGGTGTGCCGTTCAAGGGCCGCGGCGGCCGCTGCGACGAAGCACTGGAGGTCGTGCAGCGCTGCTGGAGGGAATCGACGGTGACGTTTCGCGGGAAGCATTTTCAGATTGATCGGGTGGCGTGTGAGCCAAAGCCGATTCAGCACCCCCGGCCGCCGATCTGGATCGGCGGACATACGCCTTCGGCCTTCCGCCGCGTCGCTCGCTACGGAGATGCCTGGCACGGCGGGGGTACCGTGGAGGTCTGCCGCGCGACGATCGAGGCCGTCCGCGCGGAAGCCGAAAAGATCGGGCGCGACCCCGGCACGATCGAGTTGACGATCCGCGATCGTGGCGGAATCGACGTCTCGAGTCGCGAAGCACGTGAGAAGACGGTCGAACGCCTGCTTCCCTACGCCCGTCTCGGCGCCACCCACTTCCTCTTCCTGGCGTTCGATCCCCCGGAGAAAGTCGCGGAAACGGTGCGGGCGTTGCAGGAGGAGATCAAGCCAGGGCTAGTCGCCGGACTCACCTGACACGCGCTAGGAGCTTCATGTCTGCAGGGGTTCGAACGGAAATCCGTCGGCTTCGTCCTCGTACGCGCCATCGTTCTGCGTCCAGCCGGCGACGTAGTCACGGGACAGGTCGGCGATGCTACGGGAGCCGATCAGAGCCATCGTGCGACGCATCCCGGTGGCGAGAAATCGACAAACCCAATCGACTCCGCTCTCCCCCGCGGCACCGAGGCCGTAGAGGAACGCACGGCCTGCCATGCACGCCCGGGCACCGAGAGCGACCGCCTTGACGATGTCACTGCCGCGGCGAACACCCCCGTCGCAGATGATCTCCAGTCGGTCGCCGACCGCGTCCGCAACCGCGGGCAAGAGATCGAGCGGCGCCGGGGCCGAGTCGAGCTGCCGTCCCCCGTGATTGGACAACGCGACTGCGGCGACGCCGGCAGCGGCGGCGAGCTTCGCATCTTCGACCGTCTGGATCCCTTTGAGCACGAGCGGCCCCTTCCAGATCGAGCGGAACCACTCGACGTCGCGCCACGACAGTCCGGGGTCGAACTGCGTGTTGATGTAGTCCGAGAGTGACACGGCGTCAGCGCCGTCGCCCACGGAGCGCCCCACCACGTTCGCGAAGCGGATCGGCTCCGCGCGGACGAAGTCCCAGGTCCATCCCGGATGGAGAACCCCGTCGAGGATCGTCGAGAGGTCGAGCTTCGGCGGTAGCGTCAGTCCGTTGCGAACGTCACGCTGCCGGTTGCCGAGCACCGGCGTGTCTACGGTGAGAACCAGCGCCTCATAGCCGGCGCTCGCGGCGCGCTCGACCATCTCGCGAACCAGACCGCGATCGCGCCAGACATAGACCTGAAACCACTTGGAACCGGTGCTGACCGCCGCCACCTCTTCGATCGACCGCGTGCTGAGCGTCGAAAGCGTGTAGGGCAACCCCGCTCGTGCCGCCGCGCGCGCGAAGGCGAGCTCCCCGGCGGAATGGGCGATGCGCGTGAACCCCGTCGGGGCAAGCACGAGCGGAAGCGACACCGCTCGTCCTAGCAAGGTGGTCGCGGGGTCGACCTCGCGAACGTCGCGCAGCACCCGGGGTCGGAAACGGACTCTGCGGTACGCGTCGGAGTTCGCGGCGAGCGTGATCTCGTCCTCCGCCGCGCCGTCGATGTAGTCGAACACGCCCCGCGGCAGCCGTCGGCGCGCTACGGCGCGCAGATCTTCGACGTTCGCAACCCGGGCGAGACGGCGCTTCACCGGATCGAGCTCGAACCGCCGAAAGCGCACGACGGATCGCAGCGAAGCGAAGATCCGGGAGATCGACGGGGCCTCGGCTGCCATCAGACGATGAAATTGACAGCGGGACACGCCCGGTAGTCAAGCGATCGCCCCGACCCGTCATCCGGGCTTGGCGCGTACTACTCGGCCTTGGACGAGCGATGAGCCCACTCGAGCCGAGTACGGATCGCGAAACCTGCGGGTGAACGCGCTTCTGCCCGTGACACGCCGATGACGCGGACGTTCGCCGACAAGCCCGAGGCGCTGGCCGACGGCGGCCTGTCGGTCAACCGAACGTGAGCAGCTCGAGTGCTTACTTCGCGGCCCCGAGGCCGATCGATTCGCTCGGCCGCGGCTCCGGCACGGCACTCCACTCGCGCAGCTCGGGCATGACCTTCTTCGAGAACAGCCGAAGGCTCTTCTCGATCTCGCCGAAGGTCAGCGAGGAGAAGCTCGGGCAGATGTTCATCTCGAAGTCGCCGAGGACGCTCCTGCGCTTCTCGAGTCGATCGAGGATCTGCTGCGGAGTCCCCCAGGCCTGGGCTTCGACGTAGGTCTCGAGCGTCTTCTCGAGTCCCGCCGTCTTCATCATCTCGGTGCTCTTGGCGTAGGCCTCGTAGCCGCGGGCCTTGCCGAAGTGCTCGGCGAACATCTCGTAGTGCTCGAAGACCGAACGCAGGTAGTCGGCGATGTTCTTCCGCGATTTCTCCTCGGCCTTGCCCGCGTCCTCATCGCAGAACATGAAGTCGACGAACAACGGGGCCGGGGCCGCCACGCCGTGACACTTGCGGAAGTGCCCCCGGTACGTGTCGAACGTGGGCTTAACGACCTCGGCGCCGAACTGCGAGAACACCATCATGACGGCGCCGAGCTCCGCGGCCACGAGCACCGAGTCCGGAGACATCGCCACGCAGTAGGTGCGATCTTTGAAGGTGCGCATCGGCCCGGGGCGCACTTCCGTCCGCGCCTGCTTGTAGAAGGGGCCGTTCCCTTCGACGAAGCCGGATTCCAGGCCGGCGAGGATCATCTTCGCCGCCTCGTCGAAGCGCTCCCGTGCTTCGTTCATGTCGATCATCATCCCGCGGTATTCCATCTTCGCCAATCCGCGCCCCATGCCGAAGACGGCCCGGCCGTTCGAGAGGTGATCCAACAAGATCATCTTCTCGACGACGCGAAGCGGGTTGTTCCAAGGAAGGATGACCGCCGCCGTGCCGAGGCCGATTCGCGACGTCCGCCCCCCGAGCCACGACAGAAACTGCGTGTTGTCGGGGCACATCGAGTAGGCGTCGAAGTGGTGCTCGACGCTCCAGACCGTATCGAGGCCGACCGGCTCAGCGAGCTCGGCTACCTTGAGCTCGCGAATGTAGAGCTCGGTGTCGTTCATCGTGCCCGGATTCTGGAAGAGCATCTGCATTCCGATCTTCATTCGGCGTCCTCCCGTGGGGATGCATCCCCGCTCACCTCGATTCCTATATGTGACACCATACCCTTGTCGAGCACAGAAAGAGCCGCCGGTCGAGCTTTCGCACCCCAAATTTCCGAATCTGAGGCTGCGGGGCGGTGCCGTCTTGCGCCGAAGCGGTCGTCAGCCATAAGAGAGCAACGCCCCGGGCGCGACTGTTCATGAGACACGACGCGGGGCGCCGTCCGTTCCACACGACGAAGCACGACACGGCTCAGGGAGGCGAGCGATGAAGAGATACGAGCTCCGCGAGGCGAAAGGCATCGAGAGCCTGAAGGCCGCGGATGCACCGACGCCCAAGCCCGGCCCCGGCCAGGCGCTGGTGCGCGTGCGCGCGGTCTCGCTGAACTATCGGGATCTCCTCGTCGTCTCGGGGATGTATCCGGGTCCCCTGCCCCTCCCGTTGGTCCCCACTTCGGACGGCGCCGGCGAGATCGTCGAAGTCGGGCCCGGAGTGGACCGGCTGAAGGTCGGCGACCGTGTCGCGGGGACATTCTTCGAGGGCTGGGTGTCGGGACGGTTGACCGAGCGCGAGATGGCGACGGCCCGCGGAGGTTCGACGCAGGGTATGCTATCGGAATACGTGTCGTCGAGCGCGGACGGGCTCGTGCGGATACCCGATCACCTGTCCTTCGACGATGCCGCCACCCTGCCCTGCGCGGCGTTGACGGCGTGGCACGCCCTGTTCGAGGTCGATCCGCTGCGTCCCGGCGAGACCGTGCTCGTACTCGGCACCGGTGGGGTATCGATCTTCGCTCTGCAGCTCGCGGTCATGGCGGGCGCACAGGTGATCGTGACCTCGTCGAGTGACGAGAAGCTCGAACGAGCTCGAGCGCTCGGCGCGACGACGACCATCAACTACAAGAAGACCCCCAACTGGGAAGATCCCGTTCGCGAGGCTACGCGGGGCGTCGGGGTCGATCGCGTGATCGAGGTCGGCGGCCCCGGCACGTTTCAGAAGTCGCTCGCGTCTCTGCGCATGGGAGGGCGCCTCTCGCTGATCGGCATCCTCACCGGATTCGCAGGAGGAGTGGAGGTCGTCCCTATCCTGGTCGGCAGTCTCCACGTCGATGGAATCTACGTCGGCAGTCGTGAAATGTTCGAGTCGATGAATCGGGCGATCGGCCGCGCCAAGCTGTCGCCGGTGATCGATCGGGTCTTTTCCTTCGCCGATGCGCCCGCCGCGTATCAGCACCTGCGTTCCGGAGCGCATTTCGGCAAGGTCGTGATCCGAGTCGAGTGATGGCGCTGTGAGATAGGGGCGAAGCCATGCAGACGATCAAATTCAGTCTCTTCCTGCCCACGGGTGATTTCGCGGAGGCTCGCGCCGCCGCGCAATGGGCCGACGCGCGCGGTTTCGACGCCGTCTCGATCAACGACCATTTCTTCTCTCCGTTCGGATCGTCGGAGACCCCCCAGATCGAGTGCTTCACGACCTTGAGCGCCCTTGCGGCCGTGACGAAGCGAGTGCGCTTGATGCCCGCGGTCACGGCGATGTCCTTTCGCCCGCCGCCGCTGCTCGCCAAGATCGCCACGACCCTCGACCAGGTGAGCAACGGGCGGCTCGTGCTCGGTCTCGGCGCCGGCTGGCAACAGAGCGAATACGACGCACACGGGTATCCGTACCCGTCGAACGTCGAGCGGCTCGATCAGCTGCGCGAAGGAATCCAGCTCATCAAGGCGATGTGGACCGAGGAGAAGCCCGTCTATCGCGGTCGATACTTCTCGATCGACGGCGCCTGCAACAATCCCCGCCCGGTCCAAAGGCCCCATCCCCCCATCATGGTCGGAGGATCGGGATCCAAGTTGCTGCCGATCACGGCGGCGGAGGCGGACATCGCGAACCTCATTCCCCCGATCATCAACGGCAAGGATCTCTTGAAGGATCCCCCGGCGGCCGTGAGGTTCGACAAGCGCGATCTCAAGCGCCGCATCGACACGCTGCGCAGCTTGATCCGCAAAGCCGGGCGCGACGTCGACTCCGTCACGATCGGCGGGTTCGTGTTGGTCGGGTTGTCACGAGACAAAGCCGCCGCGGATGCGATGCTCAAAGCGACCGCGTCGTCGATGGGCTACCCGACCGAGGAAGCGGCGCGCAATTCTCCCACCCTGCTCATCGGAACCCCGGAAGAGGTGAAGCGAGAGCTCCGCTCTCGACTCGAGGAGCTCGGCATCACGTACTACGTCGTCTTCCCCACCTCGCAGGAATCGAGCGATCTGCTTGCCGGGGACGTGATGCCGGCGTTCGCCTCGTAGGCTCAGGCGACCGCGAACAACCGCCACTCGCCGGGAATGCCCTTCAACGCGTAGGCCCCGCGATCGACGAATTCGATTCCGGATCCCGCGACCAGATCCTTCACCGTGCTCGAGACCAGAGTCTCGCCGGGTCCGGCGTGAGACATCACCCGCGCCCCCACGTGAACCGCGATGCCGGCGATCTTGTCGCCCGCCAGCTCGCACTCGCCGGTATGAACGCCGGTTCGAAGCTCTAGGCCGAGGGAGCGAACCTCCCGTCCCATCGCGCCGGCGCAACGAATCGCCCGCGCGGGCCCGTCGAACGCGGCGAACACGCCGTCGCCCGCCGTATCGATCTCGCGGCCGCGGAAGCGAACGATCTCTCGACGCACCACGGTATGGTAGCGCTCGAGGAGGTCCCTCCACGCTCGGTCGCCGATCGCAGCCGCCCGCTCCGTCGAGCCGACGATGTCGGCGAAGAGCACGGTGGCAAGCACGCGATCGGCCTCCGGGATCGTCGTCGAGCCGGTGACGAGCTCCTCGACGAAGCCGAGAGTCACCTCGGCATGCTCCGTGGCCAGCGTCAGGTCACCACCCGGCAACTCGACGAAGCGCGCCCCGGGGATTTTCTCGGCGATGTATCGACCGTGATCGGGGCCGACCCAGCCGCGCTCACGCCGATGAAGAACGAGGGTCGGGCAGCGGATGGAGGGCAGCACGTTCCGCACGTCGAGCGTGTGCACCATCGGCATGTAGCTCACGAGCTCTCGAGGCCGCGCCGCCGCCCGCTGGAATCGCGCGTACCAACGACGAAAGTCGGGGTCGTGTTGCTTGCTCGGCACCTCGTGGGCGACTCCTTCCCCGGTCCCCCACTGGTCCGGAATCCGCCCGACGAAGCCGTCGATTTGCTCGGCCGTGAGGCCGATGGGGTAGTCGTCGGCCACCACGTAGCGGGCGCTGGTGTTGGCGAGCGCGAGCGCTCGAACACGATCGGGGTGCATGGCGGCGAATATCATCGCCAGTGGCCCCGAATCGCCGCATGCGAAGATCGTGGCGCAGTCCGAGGCGGCGGCGTCGAGCACGGTCTCGAGATCGTCGACCTCGTCTTCCCAGGTGGGCAGCGGATCGAGCGAGATCGGATCCGAGGCGCCAGAGCCGCGCGGATCGAGAAGAATGAGCCGGCTGAACGATGCGAGCCGGCGGAGAAAATGCGCATGGAGCGGCTCCTGCCAACGAATGTCGACGTGGGTCAGCGTGCCGGTCAGAAGCACGAGGTCCGGGCCGGCGCCGAGAACCTGGTAGGCGATCTTGTCGCCGCGGAACGTCGCGTAGCGGGTTTCTGGATCCATGGAGAATTTTCAATCTCCCCGCGCGACGCGTTCAGTCAAGGTCACTTCCGTCGCGGGGTCGAGGGGAAGGCAGCCTGGCGATCGGTCCTCAGGTCGTGGTTCGTCGCTCGGCTTCGGTCGGCGGCGCAGCTCCGGAGCTTGCCGCCGTTTTCTGGCGATGCCGCGTCGGCGGATAACCCTTCCAACGACGAAAGGCCTTCGAGAACGCCGCCACGTCCGAGAAGCCGACGCTCAGCGCGATCGCTTCGATCTTGAGTGACGGGTTGGACAGCAACACCTCCACGGCTTCCCACAAAATCGCGTCGCGCTGAGCACGAAAGCTGGTCCCCTCCTCCGCGAGCCTTCGTTGCAACGTCCGACTGGTCATCCCGAGTCTGCGGGCTACGGCCGCACTGCTGGCACGCACGCCCGAAGCCAGCAGCGCTCGTATCGCCTGTTCGGCGAGGTCGGAGGTCGTCGCTCGCGTGGCGATGCGAACGCTCAGCGCGGCTGCGAATTTTTCGATCTGCTCGGCAATCGAACGATTCGGAAAGCGGGGCACCGCCCAGAGAGCCGAGAGCGGGAAGATGTGGCGGTCGTCGGGTTCACCGAAATACACCGGGCAGCCAAAGGCGCGCTCGGCCTCGTCGAGCCTGCCGGCTCTATTGTGGCGGAAGTGCACCTCGCGCAGGCGGAAGGTCGTGCCCACGGCATGGCGCATCGCGCTCACAGCCGTCATCAGCAAGTACTCCATGGCCTGGCGACTCGCAGAAAAAACCGGGTCACCGGTGCCGAACACCAGGCTCACGAGCTCTCGCTCCGTCCGGGCAGTCAGCCGCAGCGTGTTGATGACGAGGCCGCTGAAGCGCTGCGCGCGGCGAAGCCCGTCCACGACTCGCGGGCTCGACAGCATCATGTAGAAGAGCGGGCCGCGAGGCTCGCTGTGCTCGCCGGCATGAAGCCCGATCCAGGGGTCGCGAGCGCGCTGCTCGGCAAGCGCGAGCAGACGCGTCACCAACTCGGTCGGCACCCGCGCGTTGGGGTCTTCGAGGGAGGCTACGTTGAGCCCGACAGCCCGGCACAGCGGCGCCGGGGGAACCCGAACGCGCTCGAGGGCTTTAAAGAGGTCGAGAACGTTGACCCCCGCCATCGTCGCTTGCCGCGACGTCGCCATGGCGCGTTTAAACAATGGATTGTCGCCTTCGATCAAGGCCGGGCAGCAGGAAAACCACTATGCTGCCGAGCGAGTTCGCGAACAGGCTACGCCGATCCTTTCACCGTCCGTTTTGCTGGGCTCTCACCCTCACCAAGAAATTCACCGATGTCTCTGGAGCCGCGCGTGAACGGAATCGATCGGGATGTATCGAGAGCGGGCGCCGACAAGGCGGAGCTGCCGTTGGCGCGCGAGGACGAAAAGTGGGTTCGCTTCCTTGCCGAGGAGCTACGCGAGCCGTTTGATCTCGTCGCGGAAAGCTATGGACGTGAGCTCGTGCGCTTGCGCCGGAGCGCACGCGTCATGACGTTCCTGCCGCTGGTGGTGAGCCGTTTGCTGCGCCGACGCGGAGTCAGGCGAAAGCCGGATGCTTCGCGAAGCAGCCAGAGTGCGGGACGGTCGGGATTGCTGCAGGAATGATCGTCCTCCCGTTTCAAGGCGGCGCGTGCGAGTTGGCGATCTTCGCCTCCCTCGGGATCACGGTCCTCGGGCTCGCGATCGGGTTGCTACTGCGCCGCGGGCTCGACCTCGTGCTCGATCCCGACGATTCACGACGCCAGCGGATCGCCGACGCGATCATGTACGGCGGAATCCTGCTCGCGATGGTCGTATCGCTGCTGATCCATTGGCGCGGCTAGCGACAAGGTTCCGCCGGTCGAGGCGCTAGATGCCCTTGGCAAATTCCACCCGCAGCTCGTTGGTCTCGTTCGGGCGCTCCTGCTGGAATCCAGTGACCCGCGCCCGCGATGATCGTCTGCTTGCGGGCTGACGCAGTCGCGCTCCGTCGAGGAACGGCGTCAGCTGCCAATTGCGGTCTAAGTTGCGGTACCAGTTGATGCCGCCGCGAAATCCCGCCCGTTTGAACTCTCCCGCGAATCGCCATCGATCGCCGCGGATCGGCATCGAGCTCCTGCTCCACGCGCCCCGGTTCCTGGAAGTAGCTCTGGTGGAAATTCTGGTCCGTGCCCTCGAGTGCCTCCCAGGCGACGCTCGGGGGAACTGGACCGCGCGGCATGTAGGGCACGCTCAGCAGCGCACAAGCTCGAAACATGTCTGGACGAAGCAACGCGCAATGCCACGCCACCGGTGCGCCCCAGTCGTGGCCCACGACGATCGCTTGCGATTCTCCGAGCGCGTTGACCAGCCCGACGCCGTCGCCCACCAAGGAATCTGATGACGCCACGAGTACCAGGACTCCGGCCAACCGTGGCACATCACGACGAGCGGACCGGAACCCTGCTCGACATAGTGAATCTTGATTCCGTTGGTGGTGACGAACCGATGCTGCATCTGCGCCATGAAGAATTCCCTCGGCGGCCGTCGAGATACTCCCCGTGTGTGCAAGTACTATAGATGAGGCACCCACAAAACGCCCTTTCTGACGAGGCGTGCGGAGGGACAAATGACCGACATCTTCCTCGGCGAGAAGCGGCCGCTCGGCTTCGGCTTCTGGCCGCTCCCGGAGGACGCCCCCGGTGTGTCCGTACGCCGCGAGGAAATCCGAGTGGTCACCGGCGACGGCGCGCTGGTGCGCGGAATTCTCTGGACGCCGCCAATGGGTGAACGCTGGAAGACCGCCGTGATCCTCACCCATCCACGCGGCGACTTCTCGGTGCACTACGCCTGCCCGCTACTCGCGGCGGCGGGCTTCGCCGTGCTCGGCTTCGCGACGCGCTACCTGAACAACGACACCGATTGCCTGCACGAGAACTGCGTCGTCGACGTGGCGGCCGCGGCTCTCGAGATGCGGCGGCACGGCGCCGAGGCGGTCGTGCTGCTCGGCAACAGCGGCGGCGGCTCGCTGATGGCGCTCGCGCAGCGCGAGACGAGCTGCGGAGACGGCTGGATCGCGATCGCCGCGCACCCGGGCGAGGGCGTGTTCATGCTGCAGGCGATCGACCCGTCGGTGGCTGACGAGGGCGATCCCGAAGCGGTCGTGCGCGAGCTCGACATGTACGATCCCGACAACGGCTGGAGGCCATGGCCGCAGGCGTGCTCCTACGGCAAGGCGTGGCTGGCGCGCTACCGCGAGGCGCAGGTCGCACGCGTGGCACGGCTCGACGCGATCGCGCGCGACTCGATCGCGGCTGCGGAGCGCGCGGGCAAAGCGCTGCGCGGCGTCGACAAAGCGGTGCACCCGCGCGACTGGCGCCTGCTGCGTCAACGCGCCGTCGCTACCAAGTACCTGGTCATCTACCGCACGCTGGCGGATCCGGCGTACCTCGACTTGTCGATCGATCCCGACGACCGCCCGCTGGGCTCGCTGTTCGCGTTTCCGGACCCTCTCGACGGCAACTACGGGCGCTTCGGGCTGGCACGCACGATGACGGCGCGCGGCTGGCTCTCGACGTGGTCCGGGCTGTCGTCGCACGCCAAGCTCGCCGACACCATGCCGCATCTCAAGGTGCCGGCGCTGATCCTCCATCCCACGGCCGACACCGAGATCCGCGTACGCCAGGGGCTGGCGATCCGCGATGCCGCAGGCAGCGAGGACGTGTCGTATCACGAAATCAAAGGCGCGCCGCACTACCTCGAGGGCCATCGCAGGCCTGCTCTCGAGATCGTCGCCGACTGGCTGCGCGCGCGCTATCCGCGCTAGCGGGGTTAGGCGTGGCGGGCGCCGTCGACGCGACGCCGAGACACGGCTTGAATCCAGCCAACCGGCTCCATAGAACTCAGCAACCCCGGTGAATCATCGGGCGTCTGCACGCACGTCGCGGGAGGCACGTGATGACGGCGCAAACACCATCGGCGTCCAACGAGCGTTGGCTGGCTCGTCTCCTGGGTGGGGACTTTCTGCTCTGGTCGCCGACCATCCAGGCGGAAGGCTTCCTCCATTGGGACCGCATTTTCGCGACCCGGCCGATCCCGCGCGGCAAGCGAGTGAGCGAGCTCGAGCGTGCCGCGCGCGAGCTCGACGTGCGCTTTCAGGATCAGGGTCGCACCTGCGACGTCAGCGACCTGATGCGCGACGAGCATCTCAGTGGGCTGTTGGTGCTCAGACACGGCGAGATCCTGCTCGAGCGCTATGCTCTCGGTCTGAGCCCGCAACGGCGGTGGCAATCCTCGTCTATGGTGAAATCGTTGGCGTCTTCGTTGATCGGCGCGGCTCTACATGACCGCCTCATCGGCAGCCTCGACGAAGCGATGACGAAGTATCTCCCGGATTTTTCCGGCACCGCCTACGAGGGAGTGACGCTGCGCCACCTGCTCAACATGACCAGCGGGATCGACTGGACGGAAGACTACGAGAATCTCAACGCCGACGTCGCCCGCCACTACATCAAGCCGATCGCCGAGCGGCAGCCGGGGTACATTGCGAAGTACTTGAAGACGCTGAAGCGCATCGATCCAGCGGGCGAACAATTCTACTACAACACCGGTGACACCTTTCTCCTAAGCCTCATCCTCGCCAAGGCTACCGGCCGCACTGTCGCCGACTACTGCGCCGAGAAGATCTGGGGGCCGGCCGGCATGGAGCAGGACGGCTACTTCATGCTCGAATCGGACGACGGCCAGGAGATCACCGGCAGTTGCTGTGGGGCGTCACTGCGCGACTATGCCCGCTTCGGTCAGCTCATGTTGAACGACGGCGTGACTCCGGACGGCGTCCGCGTGTTGCCCAAAGGCTGGACCGCGGAGGCGACGGCGCCGTCGGCGCCCAATTTTCACAAGGACATCGGCGCGCGGCCCCGGCTCGATACCTCGGCCTTTACCGGATACGGCTACCTGTGGTGGGTGCATCACCCCGGCTCCTTCATGGCGCTCGGCGCTTACGGTCAGTGGATCCACGTCGAGCCCGCCGACGGCATGGTCTTCGTGATGGTCGGTGCCATGCCGCGCGAGGTTTACATGGATCCAAAGGAACCCGCCGCCAAGGAGCGCGGGTCGCAGCACGGCGGCCCCCGTCGCTTCGCCTTCATCGAGGCGGCATGCAAAGCCATGCGTTGAGGCGAGGGTCCGCCCCTGACTGCGGGGCGCCCTGCCCTGGCAAAACGCTGCCGAGTTGAACTAGCGTGGCAAGTCGGTGCGGGAACAAGGGAGCCATCGTTCACACGACTGCGAAAAAGGATTGCGACGCCCCGAGGGAAGCGTCCTGATCGAAGAGGAGGGCAATCGCCATGAGTGAAGCCGTGGAGCAGACCAAACCGAACGGAATCCCGACTGCCGAGGAGCTCGGCTTCGATCCCGCCGTGCTGCGCGAGAAGTACGCCGCCGAGCGCCAGAAACGTCTGCGCGCGGACGCGAACAACCAATACCAGGAAATCACCGGCAAGTACGCGCACTTCGAGATGGACCCCTACGTCGAGCCGGGCTTCACGCGCCCCGCGCTGCACGAAGAACTCGATGTGGTGATCGTCGGCGGCGGCTTTGGCGGGCTGTTGGCCGCGGCGCGGCTGCAAGAGGTAGGGATCACGAACTGTTCGCATCATCGAGAAAGCCGGGGATTTTGGCGGGACCTGGTACTGGAACCGCTATCCCGGCGCCCAGTGTGACATCGAATCCTACCTCTATCTGCCGCTGCTCGAAGAGACCGGCTACATCCCGAAGGAGAAGTACTCCTTCGCGACCGGAGATCTTTGCGCACGCGCAACGGATCGGCAAGCACTTCAATCTCTACGAGCGGGCCTGCTTCCAGACGCAGAGTCAAAGAGGCGCGCTGGGACGAGGAGGCCGGACGCTGGACAGTCACGACCGATCGCGGCGATGTGTTCAAGAGCGCGTTTTGTCGATCATGTCGAGTGGACCACTGAACCGGCCCAAGCTGCCCGGGATCCCCGGGATCGAAAAGTTCAAGGGGCATACGTTCCACACGAGTCGCTGGGACTACGACTACACTGGCGGCGATACCACCGGCGGCTTGCACAAACTCAACGACAAACGCGTCGGCATCATCGGCACCGGGGCCACGGCGATTCAGTGCGTGCCGCATCTCGGCGAGCATGCGAAGCAGCTCTACGTCTTTCAGCGCACGCCGTCCTCGGTGGACGAACGCAACAACACAGCCGACCGATCCGGAATGGGTGAAGACGCTCAAGCCCGGATGGCAGGCCTATCGCAACCGCAACTTCACTGCCCTCTTGGCCGGGATCCCGCGTCGAGGAAGATCAGGTCGGCGACAAGTGGACCAGCCTGCTTCAAGAAGCTCGGCGATCTGCTCAAGCAGCGGACAGCGCCGTCTCCGAGCGAGGAAAAGGCGCTCTTGGCGGAGATCGCCGACTTCCAGAAGATGAACGAGATTCGCGGTCGCGTCGCCGCGACCGTGAAGCGATCCCGGCGACGGCCGAGGCGCTCAAGCCGTGGTACGGGCAGTGGTGCAAGCGTCCGACCTTCAACGACGAGTACCTGCCCACCTTCAACCGGCCCAACGTCAAGCTCGTGGACACCAAGGGCAAGGGCGTCGATCGCGTGACCGAGAACGGAGTCGTCGTGGACGGCGTCGAGTACGAAGTGGACTGCTTGATCTTCGCGACCGGCTTCGAGGTCGGGACGGCGTACACGCGGCGCGCCGAGTTCGAGGTGTACGGCCGTGACGGCGTGTCTCTCTCCGACTACTGGGCGAAAGGGATGAGACCTACCACGGTTTCCTGAGCCACGGTTTCCCGAACCTGCTTCCACATGGGGCTCACGCAGACCGGCCTCGCGCCGAACTTCACCTACATGCTGGACGGGCAGGCCAACCACATCGCCCACGTCATCGCGCAGGTGAAGGCTCGCGACGCGAAGTCGGTCGAGCCCACCCCCGAGGCCGAGGCGGAGTGGGTGAAGATGGTGACGGGCCAGACCTTCATGACCGCGTACCAGAACGTCTGCACGCCGGGGTACTACAATGGCGAAGGGACAACGAGGGGCAAGGCTTTCTCGAGACCCAGTACCCGGACGGCGCGGTGCCTTTTACGAAATGCTCGCCCGTTGGCGTGAACAGGGGGATTTCGAAGGTCTCATCGTCCGATAGGAGCCCCGCATTTTCGGTCGCGCAACTCGCGGGCCAGTCGATGCAACTTCGAGTCGCACTGTTGGGGGCCGGATCGTGGGGGACGACTGTGGCGGCGCTGGTCGCGCCCAAATCGCCCACGGTGATCTGGGCGCGACGCGGCGAGGTCGCCCGTGAGATCAACGCGGAGCACACGAACGAGCGCTATCTTCCCGGTACGCGCCTGTCACTGGCGCTGCGCGCCAGCGACTCGATCGAGGAGACGATCCGCGACGCCGACGTCGTGGTCATGGGTGTGCCGTCGGTCGGCTTTCGCGCCGTGCTCGAGGAAGTGAAGCGCCATTTGCGTCCGTGGGTCCCCATCGTCAGCCTGAGCAAGGGGCTCGAAGAGAAGACGCACCTACGCATGACGGAGCTGATCGAGAAGCTATTGCCCGGCCATCCGGCCGGGGTCCTCACGGGACCGAACCTCGCACGCGAGATCATGGGCGGCTACGCGGCGGCCGCAGTCGTCGCGCTCGACGACGAGACGATCGTCAAGGAGCTACAGCGGCTCTTTTCGCGCGGCGTCTTCCGCGTCTACACGAATCACGACGTCGTCGGCTGCGAGATCGCCGGAGCGCTGAAGAACGTGATCGCGATCGCGGTCGGCATGGGCGACGGCATGGGCGTGGGCGCGAACACGCGTTCGGCGGTGATCACCCGCGGGCTCGCCGAGCTGACGCGTTTGGGCGTGGCCATGGGAGGCGAGCCCGCCACGTTCGCCGGGCTCGCCGGCATGGGCGATCTGATCGCCACTTGCACGAGCCCGCAGAGCCGCAATCGTCACGTCGGCGTGGAGCTTGGCAAGGGGCGGGCGATCGCCGACATCTTGTCCGAGATGCACATGGTCGCCGAAGGCGTGAAGACCAGCCGCGTGGTGGTCGAGCTCGCCGAGCGCTACGGCATCGAGGTGCCGATCGCGCGCGAGGTATACGGCGTCATCTACGAGAACCGAACCGCCCGCGAAGCATACCGCGGGCTCCTCCGACGCGGGGCCGGCGCCGAGCGCGATCCTGGGTGAGGCCTTCAGACCGCGGCGGGGGAAACTGACGCGCGGTCCGCTCTACCAGTACCGGTGGAGTATCCAGACCCACATCATGAGCAGCGCGAGGAAGACCAACAGCTTCGGCCACATCACCGCCAGGAAGCCGCGCTCCTTGATCAGTCTGCGCTCCGCGATGAAGGCTTCCCGCTGCACCTCTTGCATGTGCACGAGCCACAAATCGCCAGCGGCGTGGACCTGATCGCCGTCTTGATGGAGAAACACAGTCGCACGAGACGTCGCGAGCCAAAAGATCAGATAGAGGGCGCCGCCGAAGACCGGGAAGAAGATCACGACGAATAGAAACAACCACCAGTTGAACGGTCGGCGTCCCACGACCGATCCGCTGGTCTCGGTCGTCGTGATCGGCTCCCACCCGAGCTCGACAAGCTCGTCGATGCGCTGCGCCAAGGCCGTTTGCACCGTTCACCTCCCTGAGATTCTGCTCGAGATCGACTGCGATCCCGAAGTTCGCCTCAGCCGCTGGCGACCCTATCTCGCCGTCGCTAGCATAGTCGCGATTCCGGAAGCAAGGCGCAGGACATCACGGCTGCCGGAGCTCCTCGAGGGAGCGACCCTCGGCGTCGACACCCAATACGCGAGCCACGACTGCGGCGGCGATCATCAGGCTCGAAGCCAGCGCGTAGCCGGCAAACAGTTGGCCGGGCTCGCCCGTATCAATGATCGCGCCGAACAGTGCGGGTGCGCCGGCGCCGACCAGTGTCGCGAACGCGTAGAACACCGCAATCGCCATGGCCCGCAGCTCGACCGGGAACAGCTCGCTGACGGTCAGGTACGCGGAGCTCGCGGCCGCCGACGCGACGAAGAATACGATCGACCACGCGACCGTCTGAGTGATGGCGTCGAGGTATCCGCCGACGAACAGCGCTCCGGTCGCGAGCAGGAGGACGCCCGAGAGCGCGTAGGTCGCCGGGATCATGATGCGGCGCCCCCAGCGATCGAAGCGCCGGCCGAGTAGCAGCGGCCCGGCAAAGTTGCCGACCGCAAACGGTACGATGTACAGGCCGACGTCCGCGGGCGAGACGCCGTGGAACTTTTGCAGGATCAGGCCGTAGCTGAAGAAGATCGAGTTGTAGAGGAACGCCTGTGCGAGCATCAGCACGAGGCCGAGGATCGTGCGCCGGGGATAGCGGCAGACGAGCGTGTGCACGAGATGGCGCAGCCCGACCGGTCCGGTGATCTGGATCCGCACGGGCTTGATCTCGAGGGTGTGGACCATGACACCTGCGTCGCGAATCGTAACCTCGATGCGACTCAGCACAGCGTCCGCGGCGCTGACGTAGCCGTGGTTGAGCAACCAGCGCGGGCTCTCCGGCAGATCGCGGCGAACGAGTAGGATGCCGAGGCCGAGCAAGGAGCCGAGCCCGAACGCGAGGCGCCAGCCAATCGCGAGCGGCAGCAGACGGGAGTCGAGCAACACCAGAGTCACGCCGGCGCCGAGCGCGACGCCGACCCAGTAGCTGCCGTTGATCCCGAGATCGATCTGGCCGCGGAACCGCGCCGGGACGAGCTCGTCGATCGCGGAATTGATCGCCGAGTACTCGCCGCCGATGCCAGCGCCTGCGAAGAAGCGGAACACGACGAACACCCCGAAGATCGGCGCAAGCCCGGACAGCGCCGTCGCAACGAGATAGAGGGAGAGCGTGACGAGAAAAAGGTGCTTGCGGCCGAGCCGGTCGGTCAGGTAGCCGAACACGAGCGCGCCGATCACCTGGCCGACCAGGTACACCGTGTTCGACAGACCGATCTGCGTCGCGGTCAATCCGAGCGCTCGGGGGTCCTGTAGGCTCGGGGCGAGGTTTGCGACGAGACTGGCCTCGAGGCCGTCGAGGATCCACGTGATCCCGAGCGCGACGATCACGCGCCGGTGCCACCGCGACCACCCGAGCGCATCCAGTCGACCGGGAATGTCGGTGGTGATCCAGGTGCCGTGGGGCGTGTCGGGATTCATCGGAACCGCCGCGCAACGGAACCACGTGACGATCGTCCGCCGCCCGCCACTCTTGCGGCGATCCTCGCTCCGCAGCAGGCACCTGCGCCTTGACGGCGAGCTTGCCTGCGTCTCAGCCCAGCAACTCGATCCGTCCGGTGGCGAGACTGTACACCGCGCCCACGACCTGGACCTTCTTGTCCTCCACGGCTTTGCTGATGATGGGGCCGGCGGTCTTCAGCTTCTCGACGTTGAGGACGACGTTCTGCTTGATGGCGTTCTGGAGCGTATCGCCCGGCTTGTCGAGTACGGCCTTTACTGCAGGGCTGATGCTCGAGACCAGCGCCGGGAGATGACCCGGAAGCACGGCGCCATCCCGCAGCGACTGGATCGTTGCGCCGACCGCGCCGCACGCTTCGTGTCCGAGGACCATGAGGAGAGGAGTGGCGAGGACTTGCACGGCGTACTCGAAGCTGGCGATCCCGTCGGCAGTGGCGAAGTTGCCAGCAACGCGCACGACGAATAGGTCACCCCGTCCGGTGTCGAACGCGTACTCGGGAGCGACGCGCGAGTCGGCGCAACTCAGGATCCCCGCGAACGGGTTCTGTCCCGTCGACAGCGCTTCGCGCTCGGCCTGGAAATCATGCCGTCGCGTAACCCCTTCGACGTAGCGCTTGTTGCCTGCCATCAGGCGCTCGAGCGCTTGCTCCGCAGAGACGACGTTCCCCGGCTTCGGCGGCCGCTTGGCTTCGTCCGCCAACGCCCGGCCGGCGACCGCGAAACTTGCCGCCGCAGCACCTGCAAGCTTGAGAAGATCCCGCCGTGCAACGGCCGACCGATCGACGTGTGGTCCGTCGCTACATCGCTGCTTCATCCCCGCCGCCCCCTCGCCCCAGCTCGCACGCCTATGGCAGATACCGCGCGCGGAATTGCGTCGGCACCACGCTCGTGCGCATCGTCACCAGCTCCTCACGACCCTCGGCGCCGACAAACCGCACGACCCCTGCGAGGAATTGTTGCGGAGCGCGAATCGGCACGAGACGTTCGTCGCTGAAGATTCTGCTCGAGATCGTGAGGGTGAGATCCTTCGTCTCTCCTGGCGCAATCGGACCATTCGGCTCCACTCCCAACTGGCCGACGAAATCGCGGGGACCGGCTTTCGACTGTTCTTGATCCCCGCCGTTGACGAATGTCGCCATCCCGACGATGAATTGTTTGACTGTGATGTCGCTCTTGGACAGATTCTTGACTTGCGCCTTGACGATCAGTGTGTCGGTCGCATCATCAAAAGTCGCTCCGCTGGCGTGCACCTCGGCCATCCTTTCGCCGGTCGACGAGAGAACGCGGCGAAATCCAGTCGGTTTGCTGCACCCAGCGCACCGGATATCTCCGAGTGGCATACGTCCAGCCGACGACGAGCAGTATGATCGCGAGCCCGGCGATGACGTTCATCCACATGTGGTCTCGCGGCGTGATGAGCCCGATATCCGGGGCGTCGTCGTTCGGCGAAAGCTGTGACGTGACCGCGAGGTTTGTCACCGTCCGCTTCATGAGAGTCCAATACAGCATCCAAACCACACCCAGGACGAAGCCGAGGAAAGACCACCACCAGACGAATCGTCCACCGTAGGTATTGAGCTCGATCGTTTCACCGGTGAGCAGCGTCAGAGGAAATTCGAACTTTCCCGCGCCCGGACGAACAGTCACCCAGTCGCCGGGGCCGATGAGCGTTCCTGTCCCCTTGACCGCAAGCCCGGGATGGACATGCCAGCGCCCTGGCTCCTTGCCGAGCAACGTCATCTTGAACTCGTAGATCCCGCCCTTTTCGGCGAAAAACGAGCCGACCGACGCTTGCCCATTGATCGTTCGGTTCTGCAAAGCAAAGACCGGCCCCGGCACGACCGCGACGATGGCGGCCATACCAGGCTCCTGCAACGTATAGGGCCAAGTCTCCAGGATCTTCACTTTGCCGGTAACGGTGACCGCTTCGCCCACCTGCACTTCCGCGGGTGATACCGACACGTCGTAAAAGGCGCTCGTCAAGTTCTTGAGAAACGGCTCGTCACCTGCCTCCCCGTGGGCAAAGACTCTGGCCACTGCGGCTACGGCTACGAAGGCCACGGCGGCGAGGCTCGTCAGGAGGCGCCTATCCATTGCTGCTCTCCTCTTCACCCGCACGGCCCCGAACGACACGAGCAGGTCCGACCTGACCCGACGGCGCCGTCCGCTTCAGGCGTCCAGCGTTCCGCGGTTTGCGTTTGGGAAGCTGGGAGCCAATCTCGTTCTGCCGTTCCGAGCCAGATTGCGGACTCTGATTTTTCCGAGAGGAAGGCCAAAGCATCACCACCCAATAGCTCGCAAATCCGAGCAATCCCGAGGTGAGCAGTGGGGGTCCCAATTCATCCGCGGACGCCGCACCATGCGCGTGCGCGATGGCTGGAGCGATCAAGCTAGCCACCGATACCAACAGCCAGGACGTGTGGCGGCGACGATACATTGGATAGTTCCGCTCCTTCTTCACGCCGCCTCAAAGAGTCTTCAAGTATCGCCGGATCGGCCATACGGCCAGATACCGCCCAATGAACTGCCCAATCCAATAGCCGACAAAGGCGGCCGTTCCGCCGAACGCGAGAGCGACATACTGCGTCTCGCCCAAGAAGCTACGCAGCGCGCCTCGCTCTATGAGCCGCAAGTACTCCGGCGTCTGTGACCGGATGTAGACGATTCCCTGGACGTCGGACACCGTCAAGACGTGGTCCATGAAGTGCACCGGCTGCAGAAAAGGAGCCAAGGGAATGTAATTGTATGCCCACACCAGAACTACCCAGAGATGCGCGCCGACGAACGAGGTGATCAGGAAGCTCCGGCTCTTCATCAGCGTCCAATCCAAAATGATCCCGGCGCACACCGTGGAAATGGGCCAGACGAAATTCATGGGATACGCTTCCGCCACGTGCCAATTGAAGTAGCGCCCGATCCACGCGCACATGAAGAAGCAGACGGACGTGTAGGTTGCTCCCGTCGGAAATCGCCACGCAACCCACTGGATGTACTGCAGAGCTGACGGAATGATGATGGTGGCGAAGGCGGTGACCACCGGCCACCACTGCGGATCCTTCCAGTCCGTCCAGAAGTCCCAATCTCCCGCGAACAACTGCTTCGTGATGTCCGCGGCGCCTCCGACCACGAAAATGGCCGTCACCCAAAACACCAAATCCCAGGTGCGATCGATCCACTTGTAGGGCTTCTGCAGGAGTGCCTTGAGCTCGAGCCGCTTCTGAAGCTCAGCCGCATCGGCAATGGTTGCTACGCCGCCTGCTTCCGTAGCCATGCGCTCCTCCCTTCTCTAACCCGCCACGACGTGTGGTCGGAGGGGAGTACTTGCATTGGCAGCTTCTTCGGCCTTTTCGATCTCGAGGAGACGCAGGATGGTCTCCCCCCATACGGCGAACATTCCGCTGGCAAGCCATCCGTAGACGATGAACGGCCAATGGAACGGCACCGAGAAAATCTCTTCGGAGATCCACAGGCTATGTCCCCATTCGTTGGCCGCGACCGCCATGCATTCGAGGACCGCGGCGCTGATCAACAAGAAGAAGGACCAGGGAAAGCCCTTGTCCGCTCCGTAGAGCGCCGGAATACGGAATCGGCCGTAGAGGTAGGCCCCGACCGCGAGTATCGAAGAAAGCGGAAAGAAGAAGTAGAACATCGGAATGTGCGTTGGAGTGAGCGCGGTGTCGCGCACCATCGTCTGATGCCAAGAGCCGTCCCAATTCGGCCAAAAGCTGGCCTCGATGTAGATCGACAGACTGGTGATCCCGATGATGCTCCAGAGAATCGCGATCCGACGTACCTCTTCCGCGCGCTCGCAGGGCTTGCCGACCATCGCGCGTCCGGTCCGAATCAACCACCCGAACCAAGCGCCGCCAAATACGCCCAACGTGATCACCTGCCCCCAGAACAAGGAGCGATAGTAGCGGGTGAATTCGACGCTGGCGGAGTTCAGGCCGGCCGAGAACATGAAGTTGTAGTTCCAGAACCAGAGAAACACGTTGGCCGCGATGACCAGCGCCGACCCCCAAAACAACGGCTGCCATCCGACCATCCAATCAGTCGGATTGACGGAACGTGCGCTCGTCGTAGCGCCCTGGCCAGTTTCCCGAGGCGCCTGCCGTGCTGCTTGTGATTGAGCCATGGATGCCTCCTCCTAGAGGTATCTGTTGGACCCTTCGATGCTCATCATGCCGCCAGAGACTCGTCTTGTCGGGCGGTCACATAGTAATGAATGACCGATATCGCGGTCAGCGCCAGCAACCCCAGGACGAGCAACGCAGGCAGCAGCATTGCTCGATACCACGCGGCCACGCGAATCGGAAAATCCAGCACGTCTGACTTGCTGTCGCCTCGCGTTTCGAGCAGGACACGCACCAGGTAGTCGTTGCCGTCGTTGAGGAGCGCTTCCGTGTCGGCCATTCCCAGCGAATACGTTTTCGCCGGGAGCGACAATACAGTCTGTGGCTTGCCGGAGAGCGGCGTCTCGACCACTTCGAGGCTCACAGGCGTCTCCCGTAGTGCGCCGGCTGTGAAATCCACGACCACGATGGTCTTCCCTGCGCGCGGCACCTCTTCGCAATACTCCCCGGCGGGATCGAATTGCGGTTGATAGAGGGTGAGATGGAGGAGCGAATCTCCGACCTGTCGCCGGCAAGGGTCGTCGGGTCCTCGGTCCCGATGCGCGGAAGCTTCGAAGGTCGTCAGCCAGCCGACCACCGCCATTAGGGTGAAAACGCGGCAGCCGAAGCCGGGAAGAAGCGTTCGAGCCGCTCTGGGGGCACAGGGTCCCGAACGACAGGATCGCCGTGCTTGGTCGCGCGGTCTATTTCGCGCGGCGACCGCCGCCTTTTTTTCCATCGTTGGATGGCCTTCTCGTCGCGCCCCAACGTTACCTGCTCGCCCTCGCACTCTGCTTGTCTTTTGTCAATCATTTTCAAGCCTTGCATTCGGCCGCGCAGGAGGGTTTGATCGGCACGCCGGAAAGACGTCCTACAGAAGGAGCTCCGTCATGAGCGAGAAGGGCATCAACCGCCGTCAGTTCTTGCAGACGAGCGGGCTCGTCGTCGCCGGTGCCGCCGTGGCGAGTGGTGGTGGGGCAATCTTGCTCTCTCCTTCGACCGCGAGGGCGGCGTCATTCCAAAAGATCGACGAGCATACGGCGAAGACCTTGCTCAAGATGAGTCGCCTCCTCTATCCGAGTAAGTCGATCGACGACGATGCGTACGAGAAAACCATCCAAGGATTCGATGCGAAGGCAAAGACGGACGCTAGCTTTGCCACGTTGCTGCAAGACGGCGTCGCCTCGCTCGATCGCGCAGCGGGCGAAAAATGGCTCGACGCCGGCGACGAGGTCAGCCTTGAAGACGGTAAAGAGCATGGACACCACCCCGTTCTTCCAAACCGTGCGCGGCGCACTCATCGGCGCCGACGGTCCCTACAATCTGCCGGACGTATGGAAGAAGGTCGGCTACCAAGGATCGTCCTGGCAGTTCGGCGGCTATCTCAGCCGAGGCTTCGACGACATCGCTTGGCTGCCCAAGGAATAGCGCGAGAGTACGACACATGGCCAAATACGAGCTGACAGACGACGGCGTCGTGGTGATCGTCGGCTCCGGAGCCGGCGGCGGTACTCTGGCGAACGAGCTCTCCCAGAAGGGCGTGCAGGTCGTTCTTCTCGAGGCGGGGCCACGCATCGAGATCAAGGACTTCGTCAATGACGAATGGCCGATGTTCAACAGGATCGCTTGGCTCGACAAGCGCACCACCTCGGGCTCGTGGCGCGTGGCTAAAAACTTTCCCAACTTGCCAGCGTGGACCGTAAAGGCCGTAGGCGGCACGACCGTGCACTGGGCGGGTGCCTCCTTACGTTTCAAAGAGGAAGAGCTCAAGGCGCGAACCACCTACGGCGACATTGCCGGCGCGAATCTTCGCGACTGGCCGCTCACCCTGGCGGATTTGGCGCCGTACTACGAGCGCGCCGAGGACAAGATGGGCGTCACCGGCACGCACGACATTCCCCGGTTGCCGGGGAACAACAATTACAAGGTGCTGGCCGCAGGCGCTGGCAAGCTAGGGTACAAGAAAGTTCACACCGGCAACATGGCGATCAATTCGCAACCGCGCGACGGACGCAGCGGCTGCCTGCAAATCGGCTTCTGTTTCGAAGGTTGCAAGAGCGGCGCCAAATGGTCGACGCTGTACACCGAGATCCCGAAAGCGGAAGCCACGGGCAAGCTCGACTTGCGGCCCGAGTGCCAAGTGCTGCGCATCCTCCACAATGCCAAGGGGAAAGTTTCGGGGGTCGTCTACGCCGAAAAGAGCGGCAAGCACGTCGAACAGAAGGCCCGCGCGGTGTGCGTGGCCGCGAACTCGATCGAAAGCGCGCGCCTGCTGCTCAACTCGTCTTCGAGCACGTTCCCGCAGGGGCTGGCGAATTCTTCCGGACAAGTCGGGCGAAACTACATGCGCCACATGACGGGAAGCGTCTACGCCGCCTTTCCGCAAGCGGTGCACATGTATCGCGGCACGACGATGGCCGGAATCGTCGAAGACGAAGCGCGAAACGATCCCGCGCGCGGTTTCGTGGGCGGCTATCACATCGAAACCATTTCGCTCGGTCTTCCGTTTCTAGCGGCCTTTCTGGATCCCGGTGCGTGGGGGCGCGACTTCGCCGCACTGCTCGATCAGTACGATCACATGGCCGGGGTGTGGCTCATCGGCGAGGACATGCCGCAGGAGACCAATCGAGTCACTCTCCACCCGACGGAGAAGGATCAGTTCGGCTTACCGATTCCGAATGTGCACTTCGACGATCATGCGAACGACGTCGCCATGCGCGCCCACGCCTACAAACAGGGGACTGCGGTCTATCAGGCGGTAGGGGCCACGAAAGTCACGGAGACTCCCCCTTATCCTTCGACGCACAATCTCGGCACGAACCGCATGAGCGAGAAGCCGCGCGACGGAGTCGTCAACAAATGGGGGCAAACGCACGACGTCGCAAACCTGTTCATCTCGGATGGCAGCCAGTTCACCACGGGCGGGGCATGCAATCCGACCTTGACGATCGTGACGCTCGCCATCCGTCAAGCGGAATACATCGCCGATCTCCTAGGCAAGCGGGAGATCTGACGTTTTGATGGGCGGCGCGACGCGGCGACGCTCTCGCCGAGAGCGCTCGGGTCACGGCGCGGCGAGTCCCCTCACGTACTGAACTACATTCTCGATCTGCTTCTGACTCAGGATGCCCTTGTAGGAGGGCATGAGCGGCGATTTACCGACGGCCGGCCCCCCCTCGGTGATGAGCTTGGTGAGGTAGAGGTCACTTTTGTCCTTGACGACGACCGTCAAGTCGGCGGGCTTGGGCTGAAGCGACTGACTCGTCGGCCCGTCGCCCTTGCCGCCCGTCCCATGGCACATCGCGCAGGTCTGCTCGAAAAGCTGCTTGGCCTCTTGTCCGCGGGCAGATACGGCGGCCATGTGCAGCAACGAAACCGTGCTGATCACCGTCACAAGGGCGATGAGACGACGCGGCGGGGAGCGCCGCCGGCGGCGACCCCGGCTTCTCAAACCCCCTCGTTCCAGAGCTCCGGTTGATGCGTCGGAGACGCGGTCGGGCACTGCTCGTAAGCTTCCGCCGAGCAGAAGTTGCGCGCCCCGCGGAGCTCGGCCGTGTGTTTCTCGGCCTCGGGAATGAAGTCGATGCGAAGGCGCGTCACGGTGCGACCTCCCTGGCGAGAAGTGTCGGCGCTCGACTATGGGAGAGAACCATGGCGATGGCAAGGAGGATCGCATTCGCGATGGCGCTCGGTTTGGCCCTGGCGGGGACGACTCGCGCGGGGCCCGGCGTGCTCCGCGTCGGCACCAGCGGCGACTATGCCCCGTTTTCGCTCGACGGTCGTGGCTTCGACGTCGACGTCGCCGACGCGCTGGCGAAGCATCTCGGCATGCGCGTCGAGTGGGTGCGTTTCCGCTGGCCCGAGCTCCGTTCGATGATCGACGCCGGACGCTTCGACGTGGCGATGAGCGGCGTCACCTGGCGCCCCGACCGCGCGGTGGTCGGCCGGATGACGCGCGCGGTGGCGCAGGGCGGCCCCTGCGTAGTCGGTGACCCGGCTGCAGCGCTCGTCGCCGTGAACCGGGGAGGCGTGCTCGAGGCGTGGGCGCGCCGCCGCTTTGCGAGCGAATCCGTGCTCGCCGTCGACGACAACTCGTCGATGCCGATGCTGCTCGCCGGTGGAGCAGTCGGCGCCGTCGTGACCGACTCCTTCGAGCTCACCGGCTGGCGAGGTCCGCCTCCGGGACCAGTCGAGTGCGCGCCACCTCGCGATCGCAAGGTGTATTGGATCGCTCCGGCGCGAGCGGCGGAGCTCGGGCCTCTCATCGACCGCTGGCTCGCGGACAATGAGCCGCGGCTCGATGCACTGCGGGCCCGCTGGCTCGGACGGCGCGCGTCCCGCGACGACCTCGACGACCTCATCGATCAACTCGCGCGGCGGCTCGCCTTCATGCCCTACGTCGCCGCGTGGAAGCGCGAGCACGGGGTACCGCTCGAGGACCCTGCGCGGGAAAAGACCGTGCTCGCGAACGCGGAGAGCACGGCGCGCGCTCATGGGCTCGACGCCGCGTCGGTGCGAGCACTCTTTCTTCTGCAGATCGAACAGGCCAAGGCGGTGGAAAGGCGAGCCACGATCGGCCCCGCCCCGCTCGATCTCGAGCGCGAGATCCGCCCTGCGCTCTCGCAGATCGGCGAGCACATCGTCGAGCGGCTCGCGGCGCTCGCTCCTTTGGACCCATCGCGCCTCAGCGACGAGCGCCTCGTGCCCCTCGGCGAGCTGCTCGGGCCGGGAGAGATCGCCGAGCTTCGCGACGCGCTGGTCGCGGTGCGGAAAGGTTCCCCGTGAGCGCTACCAGCGAAGCATCCTGTCCCTCCTGCGGGCACGTCAATTCACTGGATGCGAGGTTCTGTGCCGAGTGCGGCGCCATCCTTCCGCCGCCAAAGAGCGCGCCGTCCGCGCCGAACGAGCCGGGCCCGAGGCAGACCGGCGAACCGCCCCCGGCTCGACCCGCTGAACGGCGCGGCACGATCGTGGCGGCGGCGGTGGCGATCGTCGTCCTCACGGGCATACTGATCGCCGTGCAGCGCCACCGCGGCAGCGGATTGATTCCGGTGCCGGGGGCGACGCCGACGGCAGCGAAGGCGACCGCGGCGCCGGCCGCGACCGCTGTTGCGACGCCGACACCAACGGCCCCGTCGGCCACCCCGCCGCCCCGCCGCGAGCGCGTCGATGCTAGCGAACAGCCGCCGCATACGCCTGCTCCTCGCGCCGGAGCCAGGGAGCCGCGCCCGCGGAATGCCGCCGCCCCCGGTTGGTACCGTGTCCGCTACCGCGCGCCGCTTTTCCGCGACCCGAACGAGGCCTCGCCGGTGATCGCGTACCTACCCGCCGGCGCGAAGGTTCACGTCACGCGCGTCCTGCCCGGCTTCCTCGCCGTGGAGTCCGTCACGGGCAAGCCGCCGGGCTATCTGAGCAGCGACGACGCCTCACCGGAGAGCGCGCCTTAGATCACCCCTTTGCTTGCCTTTTCGGTCATGAAGCCTCAAAGTTCGCGGGCGGCCTGGCTGCGAGTACTCGATTCGAAGAGGAGTAGTGATGCCGCCACTCCAAGCGGTCGACTTTGAGCGAGCGCTTTGCGTTCTAGCGCTTCACTTGGCTTTGGTCGCCGGGTTCTTCTTCACCCCCGTTACCCCTAGAGCCTTGGCCGTGATGATCCCAATGTATGCCCTGACAGGCTTTGGCATCACGGCCGGGAATCATCGGTACTTCTCGCATCGCAGTTATAAGACAAGCCGCACGTTTCAATTCTTACTCGCGATTCTGTCGACAATGAACGGCCTGCAATTCGGCGTGCTTTGGTGGGCAGCGAACCATCGGCACCATCATCGTTTTGCAGATCAGGCAGAGGATCCACACTCTCCAGAGCGTATGGGCTTTTGGAGTTCCCACATGGGCTGGATCTTCAACAAGGCGAATTCGCCTACCCGCTACGACTTGATCCCGGATCTCGCGAAGTATGCGGAGCTTCAATGGCTCAATCGACACCACCTTGCCCCGTTCTTTCTATTGTCCGCTTTGATCCTCTGGTTTGGGGGTTGGCCTGCCGTGTACTGGGGTGTGATCTACGTGAGCGTCGTGGTCTTCCACCTCACGAACGTGGTGAACTCGCTCGGGCACCGGTGGGGAAGTCGCCGATACGCCACGACGGACAGTAGTCGCAACAATTGGGTGATTGCCCTGCTCACGATGGGAGAGGGATGGCACAACAATCATCACCACTACATGAGCAGCGTCCGACAGGGATTCTTTTGGTGGGAGATCGACACGACATGGTATGTGTTGTTGGCGCTGTCGAAGATCGGGATTGTGTGGGATCTGCACTCGCCTCCGCCACGACTGCTCGCAGTCCACGGGTAGTCTCACCGGCGAGCGCCCTTGAATCACTCCCGGCAGAATCCCTAGTGCATCATTTCTTCCCGTCTTGCTCCCAGCCGAGGCCAACGGTGAGCGTCACACCGAAGCGCTCGATCATCTTTCCGGCGTCCTCGCGCATAGCCTTCCACGGCGGGGAGTGCTCGCTCTCCTTCATCGCTTCGGGGCTGTCGAAGTAGAGCTCGGCGACGCGGTAGAAGGGCGCGGCGGCGCCCTCCAGACCCGTCTCGACGCGCGTCAGCGAGATCTTGCGAAGCCCGGGAACTACGACGGCCTTCGGCACGTGCACGTCGCGATAGTAGGCCTCGAAGGCCTGCACGTCGGACGGTTTGGGCGCGGACCAGAGGGCGACGATCTTGTACATGGGCACCTCCTTGCGCCTTCCTAGCATCAGTAGGCGTTGGTCAGCGACGGATCGAGCTTCATGAGGCCCTTGCGAGCCTCGGCGACGAATCCCTTGTCGAGCAGCCAGGCAACCGTGCGCCGCAGCGTGTCGCGCGCGGTCATGTACGTATAGCCGAGATCTCGCTCTCGGCCTTGGAGTTGTCGAAGTAGCCGTACTTGCCGGCGAACTCGTCGATCTGGCTGCGGTCGAGCATCGGCCGCGAGCCGGTGAGCTTGGAGCCGAGCTCCATCGCCGCCGCCAGCACGCGCAGCACGGGGACGGGCGCCTTGATCGACGGCGCCTTGAGGCCGGTGAGCTCGGCAAGCATGTCGAAGAGCCCCTTCACGGTGACGTTTTCTCCCGCAAGGATGTAGCGCTCGCCGGTGCCGCCCTTCTCCATCGCCAGCAGCGATCCGCGGGCGACGTCTTCCACGTCGACGGTGCTGAAGCCGCCCTCGAAGTACATGGGCATGCCGTTGTTCAGGAACTCGGAGACCTGGCGCACGGACTCGGAGAGCTTGAAGAAGCGCGGGCCGAGGATGAAGCCCGGATGCGTCGAGCAGAGCGGCAGCCCGGTCTTCTCGGCGATCCCGAACGCCTCCTTCTCCGCGGCCACCTTGCCGCGCACGTAGTGCGTGTGCGGATTCTCGATGTGGCGGCTCTCGTCCACCAGCCGGTCGGGAGTGGACGCGAAGCCCATCGTCCCCGTGGTGCTCGTGTAGACGACCTTCTCCACGCCCGCCTTCGCTGCCGCCTCGACGACGTTGCGCGTGCCGTCGACGCTCGGACGGATGATCTCCCGCTCCGGATCCTTCGCCCACATGAGGAAGCCCGCGGCGGTGTGGTGAACGCGGCCCGCGCCTTCGACGGCGGCCGCGGTCGATGCGGCGTCGAGAATGTCGCCGCGCACTATCGCGACGCCGAGCGTCTCGAGCGGCTTCGGGTCGGCTGTGGCGCGGATCATTGCGCGCACCGGCTCGCCGCGCTCCGCGAGCAGGCGGCAGATGTTGTATCCGAGGTGTCCGTTGGCACCGGTGACGAGGGTCGGCTTGCTCATGGTAGATTCCTTTCCTTTAGTTCGGTTGATGGATCTTTCGTGAGTCGTGCATTGTAGTCAAATTTTTTTCAGGCCGAGGCGAGCCGATCGGCACGCTCGAAGCCGTCCCGCACCCGGCGCAGGATGTCGATGAGCGCCTTCTGGTCGCGGTCGCCGAGCATCTCGAGCATGCCGCGGGCGATCGCCTCCATCCCGCGCGCGTGCTCGGCGAGCGCGAGCGACCCGCCGGGAGTCGCCTCCAGCTCGATCGACCGACGATCGCGCCGGTCGCGAACACGGCGCACGAAGCCCTTTTTCTCCATGCGGTCGATCAGGCCCGTCATGGTGCTCACCGGTACTCCGAAGCGCCCGCCGAGCTCCCGGGTGATCATCGGCCCTTCACGGACGAGCGCGCGGAGCAGCGCGAGCTCTCGCTCGGATACCTCGAGCCGCGTGGCGAACAGCGACTCGTTGGCCTTGAAGCGCTCGCTGAGCGTCTCGATGAACCGCGCGATCTCGGCCACGCGATCTACAGTCTGTGCCGGCTTCATGCTCCCAAGCCCTGAATAGTACGTACCTCGTATTATCCGACGCTCGGTAAGTCAATCCGGCTCGCCTGTCGTGGGTGAAGCCGACGACGGAACTTCGCCGCGCGCGCACCGAGGCTGTCGCGGCTGGAACGAGGCGGTCGATTGGTGTAGCCGCGTGAGCGAATGAGCGAAGCCGGCGATCGTTCGCGTCCGTTCGACCGGCTGCGCGTACTGGCGATCCAGGAAGTCGCCATCGACGAGGCGTTCCGCCACGTCGAGGTCTACACGCAGGGCGGGCTGCTGACGCTCCTCTGGCACGGCGGGGCGGAGTCGGAGAACGTGGTCCTCGCCTGTGGCGGCGCCATGGGCGGAGTCCTCGGTCCCGCGCGCGCGCTGTATCACGATCTCGGCACGGCGCTGGCGGCGCGCGGCATCGGCACCCTCCGGGTCGGTTACCGCCAGCCGAATCGGCTCGAAGCCTGCGCGCTCGATCTCGCCGCGGCGGCAGACGTCGCCAGCCGCAGCGGCGCCAGGCGCTTCGTGATGATCGGCCACTCTTTCGGAGGCGCCGTGGCGATCAACGCCGCGGTGGCGCTCCGTCATATGGCTCGCGGCGTGGTCACGCTCGCCACCCAGTCCGCCGGCTGCGAGACGGCGGCGGCTCTCGGCGACGTCCCGCTGCTGCTGTTGCACGGCGATCGAGACGAGCTGCTCCCGGTGGAGGCGAGCCATGCGGTGCGCACGCTCGCCGGCCACGGCGAGGTCGTCGTGTTACCCGGCGCCGGTCACCTACTCCTCGGCGTCGAAGAGGAGATACGCCGCCGGCTTCTCGAGTGGATTCCTGCGCGGTTTGCGAGCCCGTAGTCCCGTCAGCTCTCCTCTTCGCCTAGCGTCAACCCCTTCACGAACATCGCCGACTGGTCGCCGAAGTAGGCGAGCTCCCCTCCTTGGCGAAAGCGGAACTCGTAGCGCAGCACGACGCGCTTGGCGCCCTGGCGCACCCGCGTCTCGCGGGAGTGAAGGAACAGCGGCGGGCCGATCGTCACCAGCCGCCTGAAGTCGGCGCGATGGATGCGGTTGCCGAAGCCGACCCAGCCTTCGTCCCAACGACATCCATGGAGAAAGTACGCATGCAGGCAGCCCAAGTTGCCGGTGAGTAGCAGCATGTCGGGCGCCGAAACGTGGCGCGGATGTACGAGCGGATCGCCGGTCTGGAAGCGTGACACGGGGAGAGGGCGCGTCGTGTCCATGCGCGCCTCGACGACACCCTGCTCGCGGTCGATGGCGGTCACCTCGTCGACCAGGAATGCTTCGGACGAATAGAGAAACGTCGCGACGAAGCGATCGATCTCGTCCTTCGCGGGCGCGCTCATTGCCGCGCACTGTTCCAAGCGCGGCGGAGGATGACAAGCGGCGCTCATCGAGCGCGGAGCTTTGCCGTCATTCGAGTCGTCGCAAGCGCACGCGCGTCACGCCGTCTTTCGTCATGCCGAGGGATCTCGCCGCGGCGAGCGAGACGTCGATGACCCGCCCAGACACGAACGGGCCGCGGTCGTTGACTCGCACCACCACGGATCGATCGTTCTCCAAGTTGGTGACCTCGAGCCGCGTACCGAACGGCAAGCTCCGGTGCGCCGCGGTCAGCGCGTTCTCGTCGAAGGCTTCACCGCTGGCGGTCGGCTTGCCGTGATGGCGACCGGAGTAGAACGAAGCGTAGCCGGTCTCCGGGCGGGCGCCCCTCTCGGGACTCGCGGACAAGCCTGCGGGACCCGGCGGACGGGCACGCGAGCAACCCGCGGCGAGCACCGCGAGAGCCAGCGGCACTGCGTATCCCGCGCGCACGCGCATGCCCTAGTGAACACTCCACCGCGCTACACAGAGCGGTCGATTTGTGGCGGCTGACGGGTTTCGGGAAAGATGGCGGACATGGACCCGGCGCCGGTGACCGAGCTGCGCTCCCCTCGTTTCCATGCGTTCTTGCTCGCGCAATCCCTCGGCGCGGCGAACGACAACGCCTTCAAGGTCACGCTCGTCATGTTGATTCTCGCCACGGTCCCCGACGAGGCGACGCAGGTGCTCTACGCGAGCCTCGTCACGGCACTGTTCCCGATCCCGTTCCTGCTGTTCTCGCCGATCGCCGGCTACCTCGCCGACCGCTACGCCAAGCACCGCGTGCTGTTCTGGACGAAGGTGCCGGAGATCTTTGCGATGGGCCTAGCCACGCTCGGATTTGCCACCGGTAGCCTGCCGCTCCTGCTCTTTGCTCTGTTTCTGATGGCGACCCACAGCGCGTTCTTCAGTCCGGCGAAGTACGGAATCTTCCCCGAGATCTTCGCCAACGAGAACCTGTCGCTCGCCAACGGCGTCTTGGAGCTCACCACCAACCTCGCCATCCTCGCCGGGTCGATCGCAGGCGTTTACGTCTACGGCTTGTTCAAGGGTCACCTCGTCTCCGCCGGCCTCACGTACGTGGGCGTCGCGGCGCTCGGCACGGCGGTCGTCGCGCTGGCTCCGCGCGCCCCCGCCGGCAATCCGCGGGCGCGCTTCGTATGGAACCTACTGGCGTCGGCCGCGAGCGACTGGCGGGAGATGCGCAAGAGCCGCGTGCTCGGCTACACGATGCTCGGCATCGCCTATTTCGGCTTCCTGGGATCGCTGTTCCTCACGGTGATTCCCGTGTACGGAAAGAATATCTTGAATCTCCGCGAGGAGGATGCGGGAATTCTCCTCGCCGTTCTTTCGATCGGCGTCGCGGCGGGCTCGCTGATCGCCGGGCGGTTGTCGCGCGGGCACGTCGAGATCGGTTTGGTGCCGCTCGGCAGCCTCGGCATCTCGCTCGGCGCGTTCGATCTCGGGCTCGCGGCGGACGGCGGATCCTGGCGGTTGCCGCTCGGCATCCCCGCGCGAACGGCGTTCAACCTCGTGCTGCTCGGTGTCGCGTCCGGCCTCTTCGTGGTGCCGCTGAACGCGCTTCTCCAGCAGCGCAGCCCCGAGGGCATGAAGGGGAGGCTCATCGCCTTCTCGAACGTGCTGACGTTCGCAGCAGTGCTCTGCGCGGCCGGCGTGCCGTGGCTGCTGTCGAGCGTCGTTGGGCTTTCCACGGCGCAGGTCATCCTTTTCGTGGCGCTGCTGACGGTCGCCGGCTCGGTCTACGTGATGAACCTGCTGCCCGATTTCCTGGTGCGTCTCGTGCTCTGGCTGCTCACCAACACGATCTACCGGGTACGCACCGTCGGAGCCGAGAACATCCCGCGCGAAGGCGCGCTGTTCGTCGCCAACCACACGTCCTGGGTCGACTTCCTGCTGATCGGCGCCGCCTGCGATCGCATGATCCGCTTCTTGATGTTTCGCAAGTACTACGAGTGGCCGGCTCTCAACTGGTTCCTGCGCCGCATGGGCACGATCCCGGTCGCCGCCGGCGACGCGCCGAAGAAGACCGAAGAATCGCTGGCGATTGCCCGCCAGCAGATCGCCGAGGGGCACGTGGTCTGCATCTTCGCCGAGGGGGCGATCACGCGCACGGGCAATCTCTTGAAGTTCAAGCGCGGCTTCGAGCGGATCGCCGCGCACGCCGACTGCCCGATCGTGCCGATCTACGTGGAGGGCATCTGGGGGAGCATCTTCAGCTACGAGGGCGGGAAGTTTTTCTTCAAGTGGCCGAGGGGGATCCGCCGGCGGATCACGGTGATCTTCGGAGCGCCGATGCCGCCGACGGCGAAGGCGTTCGAGGTCCGCCAACGCATCCAGGAGCTGTCGACCGAGGCCTTCTCCGCCCGCAAGGAGCGCGAGCAGCCACTCGGCGTGGAGTTGGTTCGTGCCGCTCGTCGTTTCGGCCGCCGCCCGCTGCTCGTCGATTCGTCCCGCTCGCTCGGCTTCGCGCAGACGTTGACACGGGCAAGCGCGCTTCGAAGTGTCCTGTTCGGCGGCGGCACGGGAGATCGCGACGCGATCGGCATCCTGCTTCCGGCCGGCGTCGAGGCGGCGCTCGCCAACTTCGCGACCGCGCTGGCCGGCCGCGTTGCCGTGAACCTCGACGCCACGCCGCCGGGAGAGATCGCGCGCTCTATGATCGCCAGCGCGGGCGTCTCCGTCGTCCTCACGCGTCGCGCCTATCTCGAGTCGCTGGGCTTCGCGGCGGCGCTCGGCAGCGCTCGCATCGTCGACCTCGACGAGGCAGCCAGCGGCGCTTCCTCGTCGTGGCTCGTTTGCGCCGCGGTCGCGCTGCTGCCGGCGGCGCTCGTCGCTCGCTTCCTCGTGCAAGGCGCGCGCGATGTCGATCAGGTGGCGACCGTGTTGTTCTCGTATCCGCCGCAGACGCCGACCGAGCCGCGCGGCGCGCTGCTCTCGCACCACAACGTGCTCTCCAATCTCGAAGCGCTACGCCAGGTGCTCGACGTGACGCGCGAGGACGCGATCCTCGGCCTCTTGCCGTTCTCCAACGCGATGAGCTTCGCGACCACGCTCTGGCTGCCGGTGCTGAGCGGCGCGCGCGTGGTCTTCGCCGATCCGGCGAACGGCCTGGGAGAGCTTTGCGCGCGCGAGCGCGTGACGCTGCTCGCCGTCACTCCCGCGTTGCTCTCGCAGGTCACCGACCGCGTCGGCCGCGGCGATCTCGCGAGCCTGCGGTTCGCGGCGGTCGGCGGCGAAGCACTGTCCGACGAATCGCGGCAGGCCTTCGCCGCCAAGTTCGGCATCGAGCCCGCGGAAGGCTATGGCCGGCCGGAATGCGCGCCGATCGTGTCGCTCAACGTTCCTGACGTGGCACACGGCAAGGAGCGCCAGACGGGATCGCGGCGCGGCACGACCGGGCATCCTCTACCCGGTGTATCGGTGCGCATCGTCGACGGCCGCAGCGGAGAGGCGCTGGCGCCGGGCAACGACGGCGTGCTCTGGGTGCGCGGTCCGAACGTGATGCGCGGCTATGCCGGCGACGACGGCACGACGCCCGGCCCCTTCCGTGACGGCTGGTACGTGACCGGGGACGGTGCCCGGCTCGACGACGACGGCTTTCTCACCGTCTACTATCCGAGCTGAGCGCGGCTTTTCACTCGGGGCGCCCCGGGTGCTAAGAGGAGCCATGGACCGTCCCTACCGCGACATCTTGGTCTCGCGTGACGCCGACCTCGGCGTGATCACCATGAACCGCCCCGAGCGGCGCAACGCGCTCTCCGAGGCACACCTGCTGGAGCTCACCGCGGCGCTCTGCTCGCTCGCGGAGCGCGAGGACGTGCGCGCGATCGTGCTGGCCGCGGCCGGGCCGGTGTTCTCCTCGGGCCACGACTTCGCCGACATGGCGGAGCGCGGTCTCGATGCGATGCGCAAGCTGTTCGCCGTCTGCGAGGACTTCATGCGGACGATCCAGCGGGTGCCGCAGCCGGTAGTGGCGCAGGTGCAGGGCATCGCCACCGCGGCGGGCTGCCAGCTCGTGGCCACCTGCGACCTCGCGGTCGCCGCAGAGAGCGCTACGTTCGCCACGCCCGGCGGCAAGGGCGGGTGGTTCTGCACGACGCCGATGGTGGCGGTGTCGCGCGCCATCGGCCACAAGCGCGCGCTCGAGCTGCTGTTCACCGGCGACCCGATCGACGCGCAGACGGCGCTGCGCCTGGGGGCTCGTCAACCGCGTCGTGCCCGCCGGGGAGCTCGCCGCCGAGGCCGCGCGTCTGGCGCGCGCCGCGAGCCGCGGCAGCCGCGAGTCGAAGGCGATCGGCAAGCGCGCCTATTACGACACGATCGACTTGGATGTCGCCGCCGCCTACGCGCATGCCAACGAGGTCATGGCGACGAGCTCGATGCGCGAAGAAGCGCGCGAGGCCATGCGAGCCTTTCTCGAGCGTCGCCGGCACCCGAGCTCATAGTCCCGCGGCGCGGCCGAAATTCTCACAGAGGAGTCTCTGGCGATGGATCTGACCAAGCCCGGTGTGTTCGCAATGACGGATTCCCTGACCGCGCGCCAGCTCACCTCGCTGGTGCACAAGGTGGAAGAGCTCGGTTACTCTTCCTTCTGGTTTCCGGAAGCGTTCGGCCGCGATCCGTTCGCCCTCGCCGCGCACATCCTGACCGTCACCGACCAGCTGATCGTCGGGACCGGCATCGCCAACGTCTGGAAGCGCGAGCCCGTGACGATGATCAACGCCGCGCGAACGCTGAGTGAGATGTTCCCCGACCGATTCATTCTCGGCGTCGGGATCAGTCACGGCCCGCTGATGGCGCAGCTCGGCATCAAGTACGAAAAGCCGGTCGCGTTCATGCGCGACTATCTGGCTCGGATGAAGGCCGCGCCTTACTCGGCGCCGCGACCGCCGGCCGACCCTCCGATCCTCGTCGCCGCTTTGATGCCGAAGATGCTCCAGCTCGCCGCCGCCGAAACCAGCGGAACCTATCCCGTCTACGTCACGCACGAACAAACCGCTCGGATGCGCGCTGCGATCGGACCCGACAGATGGCTCTGCGTGCAGCAGGTGGCGATCCTCGAGACCGACGCCACGAAGGCGCGCGGAATCGCACGCGGGGTGCTGGGATTCTATCTGCAGCTTCCGAACTACGTACGAACCTTCAGGAATCACGGCTTTGCCGACGGGGACTTCGTAGACGGTGGCAGCGACCGCTTGATCGACGCGCTGATCGCGTGGGGCGACGAGAAATCGATTCGGGCCCGTGTCCGCGCGCACTACGCCGCGGGTGCAACCCACGTCTGTCTGGCCATGATCCCGCAAGACGAGCGCGTGCTGCAGCTTCTCTCGCCCTCGAAGTGATCCCCCAGCGGACCCGCCTCCTCAGCATGACGAGCTTGCGGCCGCAATCGAATCCGAAGTTGATCCTGGCCTCGTGAAACCCTGGAGCACCTGGGTCCGTGTCGTGATCGTCGCGGGTGCGATGCTCGCTGTCGCGGCTCACGCGAGCACGGCTGACGAAATCGAGCACCTGCTCGACTACGTCGGCGGCTCGGGTTGCACGTTCGTCCGCAACGGCGTCGAATCCGACGGAGCCGCAGCGCGCAAGCACCTCGCGACCAAGTACGGGTACGCCAAGAGCCGCATCGGCTCGGCCGAGGATTTCATCCGCCTGGTGGCCTCGCGAAGCAGCACGACCGGGGAGTCGTACCTCGTGCGCTGCGGGAGCTCGCGGGTGCTCAGCGCGGACTGGCTCACGGACGAGCTCGGCCGCTACCGGCAAGATCGCCGATAGACGGGGACGCGGCTCACCACGTGTCGATGCAGGGGCGCTTCTTTCCCGGCCTTGGTGCGGGCTCCGGGGCGGAGCCCAGCGCGGCGAGGATCCATTTCCGAGAATCCGCGGGATCGATCACGTCGTCGATCTCGAAGTGCGAGGCCGTGCTGAGAGCTTTGCCCTGCTCGTACATCCGCGCGACCATCTCTTCGAAGAGCTTCTTCCGCTCCGCGGGATCCTCGAGCGCGGCGAGCTCGCTGCGGTAGCCGAGCTTGACGAATCCCTCGAGCCCCATGCCGCCGAACTCGCCGGTCGGCCAGGCCACGGTGAAGAGCCCCGCCTTGAAGCTGCCGCCCGCCATCGCCTGCGCCCCCAGGCCATATCCCTTGCGCAGCACGATCGTGAAGAACGGCACCGTGACGCTCGCGCCGACGACGAAGAGCCGGCTCGCGTGGCGCACCAGCGCGGTCTTCTCGACCTCCGGGCCGACCATGATTCCCGGCGTGTCGCACAGGAAGAGAATGGGCAAATCGAAGGCGTCACAGAGCTGCATGAAGCGCGCGGCCTTGTCGGCGCCCGGCGAATCGATGGCGCCGGCGAGATGTGTGGGGTTGTTGGCGACGATGCCGATCGGACGGCCCTCGATGCGCGCGAGCGCCGTCACCATGCCGAGACCGAAGGCGCGGCGGAGCTCGAGAACCGAACCGGTGTCTGCCAGCGTCTCGATCACACGGCGCACGTCGTAGACCCGCAGCCGATTCTCGGGGATCGTCCCGCGCAGCTTGCGCTGATCGGCGCATTGCCCAGTCGCGAAGCGTGCCTTGGAAGTACGCGAGGTACTTCTTGGCGACGCGGACCGCTTCCGCCTCGTCGGCGACCGCCACGTCGACGACGCCGTTGGCGGTCTGCACGGGCATGGGGCCGACTTCGTCGGGATGAAACACGCCGAGACCGCCGCCCTCGATCATCGCCGGCCCGCCCATGCCGATCGACGAGTTCTGTGTGGCGATGACCACGTCGCAGCAGCCGAGCAGCGCCGCGTTCCCCGCGAAGCAGCGCCCGGAATTGATGCCGACCAGCGGCACCAGCCCCGACAGCCTGCCCCACAGCGTGAACGCCATGCAGTCGAGGCCGGCGATGCCGAGCCCGTCGGTATCGCCGGGGCGGCCTCCACCACCCTCGGTGAAGAAGACCACCGGCAGGCGCCGCTTCTCGGCGATCTCGAACAGCCGATCCTTCTTGCGATGGTTCTGTACGCCTTGAGTGCCGGCGAGCACGGTGTAGTCGTAGGAAAGCACCATGCATTGCGATCGCGCGGGCCCGAACAGCTCGCGGTTCACGGTGCCGACCCCGCCCACCAGCCCGTCGGCCGGCGTCTTCTCGATCAGCTCCTCGAGCGACCGCCGGCGGCGCTGCGCGGCGATCACCAGCGGCCCATACTCGACGAAGCTCCCCGGATCGCAAAGCTCCTCGACGTTCTCGCGCGCCGTGCGCTGCCCGGTCTTGCGCCGTCGCTCGACCGCCTCCGGGCGCGCGGCGTCGAGTCCTCCGGCGTGCCGGCTCTGCGACCGCGCCGAGATCGGCCCGCACGTGATCGAGATCGACCTCGGCCGCGCCGTCCGCGCTCGCCGACCTGCACCTCGGCCTCTTCGACGAACGCCAGCGGGTGCCCCTCGAAGACCGTGTCGCCGGCCGCCACGCCGATGCGGCGAACGATGCCGTCGACGGGCGCAGCGATCACGTGCTCCATCTTCATCGCTTCCATGACGAGAAGCGGCTGGCCGGCGCGCACCGAATCTCCTTCGCGAGCTTCGAGGGCGACGATCGTCCCTTGCATGGGCGCGCTCACCACGCCGGGGCCGCCATCGCTCTGCTCGGCGCCGGTGGGCGAGCGTTCCGCGCGTCCCGATTTCCCGTGATGGAGGACGGCGAGCGGATCGTGCGGGTCGACGCGCGCCCCGACGCGCCCGCGTCCTTCGTCCCGTACGCCGTCGAAATAGAGCGTTCGCATCTCGGCGCGCGCCGCAACGACGAGCTCCGCCGCGTGGTCTTCCACGAACCGCGTGCTCACCCGGTTCGCCACGACGTCCGGATGACCCAGCAGCGCTCTCAGGAAAGGAACGTTGGTCGGGACGCCTTCGATCTTGAACTCGGCGAGCGCGCGCCGGGCACGCCGCACGGCGTCGGCGAAGCTCGGCGACGGCGAGCGCACAATCAGCTTGGCGAGCAGCGAATCGAAGCGCGGGCTCGTCGTGTAGCCCACGTAGCCGAGCGAGTCGACACGCAGGCCGCCGCCCGCGGGCGGCTCGAACGCCGCGAGCGTCCCGCCGGACGGTTTGACCGTGCCGTCCGGCTCCATCGATTCCATGTTGACTCGGAGCTCGATCGCGAAACCGCGTGGCGGTTGCAGCTCCGCGCGGTCGAGCCCGACCGAGGCCAACGACCCGCCCGTTGCCAGCCGGAGCTGCAACGCGACTAGATCGAGGCCCGTCACTTCCTCGGTGACCGTGTGCTCGACCTGCAGCCGCGGATTGGCCTCGATGAAGTAGAAGCGCGGCTCGACGGCGTCGGCCGCGTCGAGCAGAAACTCGAACGTGCCGAGGCTCCCGTAGCGAACCTCCGCGGCCATGCGCATCGCGGCGGCGATGAGTCGCTCGCGTACGCCGTCGGTCAACGTCGGGCTCGGCGCCACCTCGACGAGCTTCTGGTGGCGGCGTTGCAGCGTACATTCGCGCTCCCAGACGTGGGCCACCTGGCCGGTGCCGTCGCCGACGATTTGCACCTCGACGTGGCGGGCACGCGGCAGATACTGCTCGACGTAGAGATCGCCGTTGCCGAACGCGGCGGCGGCTTCCGAGCGGCAGCGGGCATAGGCGTCTTCGACCTCCTCGGCGGAGCCGACGACCCGCATGCCCCGCCCGCCGCCGCCCGCCAGCGCCTTCAGCACGACGACACTCCCCGCCCCGAGCGATGCGTGAAACTCGCGGGCCTCGGCGACGCTCGTCGCGCGCGAGGTGCCGGAGAGGATCGGCACGCCGCAGCGTTCGGCGAGGGCGCGCGCCCGGCCCTTGTCGCCGAGTAGCTCGAGCACTTCGGCTCGCGGCCCGACGAACGCGATCCCCGCCTCCGCGCAGCGCCGCGCGAAGGCGGCGTTCTCGGCGAGGAAGCCGTAGCCGGGGTGGAGAGCGTCGCATCCGGCCTCGCGCGCCACTGCCACGAGCTGCTCCGCGTCCAGATACGCGGCCGGGCCGGCACCACGCAGCGCGCGCGACTCATCCGCCTTGGCGACGTGGAGACAGCGCGCGTCGTCTTCGGAGAACACGGCCACGCCGCGCACGCCGATCTCCGCGGCCGCGCGCAGAATGCGGATCGCGATCTCGCCTCGGTTCGCGACGAGCAGGCCGGTCACGTCACACGTCTCCCAGCGGACGGTCCTGAGGCACCTCGCGCATCGTCGTCAGTGCGAAGGCCGCCAGGGTATCCTCTGGATCGAAGAACCGGGTCTCGACGAAGTTCGTGCGGCCGCGCCGCTTGACGAGCCGGCTGTCGATCCAGAAGTGCGGTGCCGACGATCGGCTCGAAGTAGTCGACGCGCATGTTGGTGGTGGCGAGCCACCCATGAGCGCGCCCCTCCCGCGGCTCCCCGGCGCGGACGGTGAAGAGGGCGACCAGGTCGACGTACGTGGGTGTGAAACCACCGAACAGCTGGCCACGCGGGTTTCGCACGTGAGTCGGTAGATGTGCGCGGATGCGCAGCAGTCCCGGGCCTTCTTCGAGCAGCGTCCAATCGAAGGCCTCCAGGAAGTCGCCGGCCGGATGGCCCTTGCCGAGAAGCTGGCCGGGACGACGCGAAGTCCAAGCGCGCAGCAGCGGATGCGTCTCGGCTCGCGGCGAACGGCTCATGCCGGCACCGACTCGAGGAAGCTCGTCATGGCCGCGTTGAACGCCTGCGGCTGATCGAGGTTGGCCGCGTGTCCCGCGTTCGGAACGACGATGCGCGTCGCACCGGGGATCTTGGCCGCCATGTATTCTCCCGGCTTGATGAACGCCTCGTCGCGCTCGCCCCAGAGCACGAGCGTCGGCACGGCGATGGCCGGCAGCGATTCGATGACGCGCGCATCGCGCTGCGCCAGAGTCCCCCTTGCCGCGAGCGCCAGCCCATGCGCGGAGCGATGCTCTCCCATGCGCACCTCGGCTCCGTTGCCGAGCGCCGCCAGGCCGCGCTCGTCCAGCGCGCGCGCATAGTCCTCGGCCATCGCATTCCATCGCCGCCGGCCGTCTTCGCTACGGTACCCGGGGCCGGTGTCGAAGAGCATCAACGCGCGAACGCGACCCCGATGCGCGAGGTGAAACGCCAGCGACAAGTAGCCGCCGAGCGAGAGCCCGCCGACCACGGCGCTGGCAACGCCGCAGGCGTCGAGGATCGCCGTCATGTCGACCACGGCGTCCGCTTCCGAATAGAGCCGCTCGTCCGCGGGGGCATCGGAGCGGCCATGCCCGCGGAGGTCCCAGACGATCAAACGAAATCTGTCGGCGAGCGTCTCCAACTGCGGCTCCCACATGCGCGACGTGGCGCCGTATCCGTGCGTCAGCAGCACGGCGGCTCCCCGCCCGCGCTCCTCGAACCAAACGCGCACTCCGTCACGCTCGACGTACGGCATGAAGCACGCACTCTATCCACCCACGTCCCGGAGTCTAGCGGGGGCCTCGAGCCCCCAGGTGACAAGAATGGAAGCGCTCCCGTTCGAATGTGAACCATCCGGTGCACGTGGCTTGCAAAAAGAGTCGCCGCGAAAAGCCCGTCGAATCGACAACCCTGGCATGAGGTATGCTCGATGGAACGCGATGGTTGCGATTCAGCCTTCGACCGTGCTCGTGGTCGACGACGAAGACGGCCCGCGGGAGGCGCTGCGCCTGGTCCTCGAGAGTCAATTCCGGGTGATGACCGCGAACGGCGGTGCGGCGGCGCTGCGTACCCTCGCCGAGACACCCGTCGACGTCGTGACGCTCGACTTGCGCATGCCCGGGATGGACGGCTTCGAGACGCTGCGGCGCATTCACGACCTCGATCCGGAAATCGAGGTGGTCATCGTCAGCGCGGTGCCTCCTCACGAAGTCGACTCGGAGCGCTCGCGGCTGCGCGCCTTCGACGTCGTACGCAAGCCCTTCTCCGCGACCGAAGTCGTCGCCACCGCGGAGCGTGCCGCAGCCAGTCGATTTGCCCGACGCGGCGAACCCAAGCCCGACGCCGCGTTGTCGTAACGCGGCGCTCACGGACGCCGCGGCCTGCCGCGACGGCCGCGCGCGGCACCGCGCCGCGACCGACCCGGAGCGCGCGGCGCCGTCTCGACGGGCGGCGGCACGCGCTCGTGCGCGCCGTGATCGAAGCTCGGCAAGAACACCCGTGGCAGCGTCGTGCCGATGACGCGCTCGATGTCGCGGAGCTCGCGCTCCTCCTGCGGCGCGACGAACGTGATCACCTCGCCCCCGGCGCCCGCCCGCGCCGTGCGTCCGGCGCGGTGGATGTAGTCGTCCGCCGAAAACGGCACGTTGACGTTGATGACGTGTGAGATGCCCTCGACGTCGATGCCGCGCGACGCCACGTCGGTGGCGATCAGCACGGCGGTGTCACCGCGGCGAAACGACTCGAGCGCGGCGATCCGTTCCTCCTGCGCGCGGTCGGCGTGAATGCGGTTGGCGCGGATGCCCGAGCGCACCACGGCGCGCGCCAGGCGCTCGGCCTCGACCTTGCGCTTCACGAAGACCAAGACCGATCGCATCGCTTCGCGGCGGAGCAGCGTGGTGAGAAGCGCGAGCTTCCTCTCTTCCGCCACCGGGTAGACGCTGTGCACTATGCCGGCCGCCGGCTTCTGCGCACCGACGAGGACCTTCACCGGATCGCGCAGGATCGCTCGGGCGAGGTCGAGAATCACCGGCGCCATCGTCGCCGAGAACATCAGCGTCTGACGCTCCACGGGCAACGCCGCCAGGATGCGGCGGATGTCGGGCAGAAAGCCCATGTCGAGCATGCGATCGGCCTCGTCGAGCACCAGCATCTCGAGACCCGCGAGATCCACGTAGCCGAATCGCATGTGATCGAGCAGACGGCCTGGGGTGGCCACGACGATCTCCGCCCCGGCGCGCAGCGCGCGCTCCTGCGGCCGCATGTCGAGGCCGCCCACCACCGAGACCGCGCTCAGGCTCAGGTGATAGCCGAGCGCGAGCACCTGCTCGTCGATCTGCAGCGCGAGCTCGCGCGTGGGAGCGAGCACCAGAGCGCGGCAGCGACCGCGGCTGCCGGTCGACAGCCGTTGCAGCATGGGCAGAACGAAGGCGGCCGTCTTGCCGGTCCCCGTGGAGGCGCAGCCGATCAGGTCGCGTCCCGCGAGCGCCACGGGAATCGATTCCGCTTGGATCGGCGTCGGCCGGGAGTACCCCATGTCGGCGACGGCGGCTCTGAGCTCGGGGATCAACGCGAAGTCGTGAAACGACGACGTGGAAGAGTGGGTCATTCGGCCTGCATCTTCGCCCGGTTGCGATCACCCGGCAACGGCTCCGCGGCTGGACGGCGGGCCCCGCGATTGTTAGCCAGGGGCCGGAGGACAAGTCTCATGCGGATGCTCCACACCATGCTTCGAGTGGGTGACCTCGATCGTTCTTTGCGCTTCTACTGCGACGTTCTCGGCATGCGGCTGCTCCGCCGCAAGGACTATCCAGGGGGCCGTTTTACGCTTGCCTTCGTCGGCTACGGCGACGAGGACACCCACACGGTGCTCGAACTCACCCACAACTGGGACACCGAGCGCTACGACCTCGGCGGCGGCTACGGCCACGTCGCGCTCGGCGTCGACGACATCTACCGCTCGTGCGCCGAGATGCGAACCAAGGGAGCGAAGATCGTTCGGGAGCCGGGGCCGATGCAGCACGGCGGTACGGAAATCGCTTTCGTCGAAGATCCGGACGGCTATCGCATCGAGCTCATCCAATTCGCCGGCCGCCAGGACTGATCGCGCCCGCGCGCGACGATTCAGGCCTCCTCGTTTCCCGCCTCAGCGGTCGCGGAAGAAGCCGAACAGATACTGGGCGACGCGGCGCATCTGGATCTCCTCCGAGCCCTCGGTGATGCGATAACGGCGGTGGTGGCGGTAGATGTGCTCGAAGGGCTTGTGGCGCGAGTAGCCGATCGCGCCGTGCACCTGCATCGCCCGGTCGGCCGCGTCGCAGACCAGGCGGTTCGCCCGGTAGTTGCACATCGCGACCCGATCCGAGAGCTTGCGCGCGACGTCGGGCTTCGACATGTGATCCATCTCCCAAGCGGTCTTGTAGATCAGCAGGCGCAGCATCGCCGCCTCGGTGTGTAGCTCCACCAGCGGCCACTGGATCGCCTGGTTCGAGGCGAGCGGCCGGCCGAAGGGCTTGCGATGCTTGGCGTACGCCACCGCCTCGTTGACGCAATACTGCGCGGCGCCGAGCGACGACGCCGCCTGACGAATGCGGTTCTCGTGCACGAAGTGCTGCGCCACCGCCAAGCCGTCGGCGGGATCGCCGAGGATCGAGTCGGCCGGCACGCGGACGTCGGTGAGCGACACGCGAGGATGGTCGGTCGGCATGTTGAAGGTCCAGAGGTACTCCTCGATCTTGAAGCCTTCGGTCTTGGTCGGAACGATGAAGCAGGTGATGCCGCGCGGCGTCGCCAGGCTTGCCGGCGGTGCGCGCGAACACCAGATCGTGGGTGGCGACGTGCAGGCCGGTGTTCCACATCTTGGCGCCGTTGATCCGCCATTCGTCGCCGTGCCGCTCGCCGCGCGTATCCATCCACGTCGCGTCCGAGCCGTGCTCCGGCTCAGTCAGGCCGAAGGCGATGCGCGCCGAGCCGTCGAGGATTCCCGGGATGTATTGCTGCTTCTGCTCGGGCGTGCCGAAATCACGAAGCATCAACACGATCGGCAGGTTGGCGACGATCGAACTCTCGTTCTGCAGGTCGTTGTGGAGCCCCAGCCCCTTGGCCGCGAAGTGCTCGCGAATGATCGCCATGGCCAGGTGCGAGCCGTCCTTGCCGCCGTACTCCCTTGGGAGGCTGAAACGGTAGTGCCCCGCGCGGTCCGCGCGCCGGCGCATCTCGAGGAGTAGCTCCTCCCACTCCTTGCGCGGCAGGCCGCCGTGCTCGAAGTCGGTGCGCGCCCACTCGCGGCGGTGGTCGAAGAAGCGGATGTTGTCGTTCTCGCGCTCGAGCGGCTTGATCTCGCGCTCGATGAAATCGTCGAGCTCGGCGAGGTAGCGCTGAATGTCGGCCGGAATTTCGAAGTCCACAGTCGTGGTCCTCCTCGTGCGAGTCGTCGGCCACTCGGTCTATTGCACCGGGGCGCGCTTGACAACGGCGGCGGGTCAGGCGCGACGGAAGGAAATCGGCAGCGTGGCGGGGACGCGGAACAGCGACCGCCCCCACTCGACGGTGTCCGACTCGAGGCGCAGCTCGTCGAAGCGGCGAACCAGCGAGCCGATCGCCGCGCGCGCCTCGAGCTGCGCCAGGTGGTACCCGAGGCAGAAGTGCGCGCCGCCGCCGAACGCCAGGTGGTCGGTGTCGGCGCGGCCGATGTCGAAGCGGTCGGGGTTCGCGAAGCGCGCCGGGATCGCGGTTGGCGGCCGCCAGCATCGCCCAGACCATCGAGTCCTTGCGGGATCGTCTTGCCGCCGAACTCGGCGTCCTCGTGGAGGATGCGGACGTGAGCGACGATCGGGCCGTCGAAGCGCAGGCACTCCTCGACCGCGCGCGTCGATCAGCTCGGGCGCGGCCTTGCAGCCTGGCGAGCTCGGCCGGGGTGGCGGATGAGCGCTCGCATGCCGTTGCCGATCAGGCCGATCGTGGTCTCGAAGCCGGCGATCAGCAGGCCGATCGACTGCGAGATCAGCTCGCGCCGTGCTCAGGCGGTCGCCCTCCTCCTCGGCGCGGATCAGCCCGCTCAGGATGTCGTCGGTCAGGTCGCTGCGCCGCTCGCTCGATCAGCTCCTCGAAGTAGGCGGCCAGCGACTCGCCGGCGGCGCGCGCCTTGCTCGAGCACCTCGGGCGGCAGGATCGGCGCGGCGAGCCCGAAGCGTCGCCTCCGCGGTCCACACGGTGAAGCGATCGCGATCGGCGAGCCGGCACGCCGAGCATCTCGCAGATCATGGTCGCCGGCACCGGCAGCGCGAGGTCGGCGATCACGTCCATCTCGCCGCGCGGCGCGCACGCGGTCGAGGCATTCGTCGACGACCCGCTGGATCGCGTCGCGGAGCTGCGACGAGCGCGCGCGGCGTGAAGGCGCGGCTCGACGAGCTTGCGCAGGCGCGTGTGGGTCGGCGGATCCTGCTGCAGCATGAAGAGGCGGCGGCTCGGGATCCGATTCGTCGACTCCCGGCAGCATACCGTCGGTCGTGCGCACGCCGCAGCGCACGTCTCGCAGCAGCCGCGCGACGTCGTCGTAGCGGAGCAGCCGCCAGATGCCGATCGGCGTCAGGTTGACCGGATCGCGCTCGCGCAGCTTGGCCAGGCGCGGATAGGGATCGTCGCGGAACGCCGGATCGAGCGGATTACAACCGCCCCACGGATCGTCGAGCAGGCCGGCAGAACCGTCGGTCATCGCAGAGCCTCACGCCGCTGGTGCAGGTAGACGGCGCCGCCGCTCGATATGCCGATCGCGACGAACGCGTAGGCGAGGAGACCGAGAGCCGGCGTCTCGTCGCCCGCCGGGGGATGGAGCGCGAAAGAGATCAGGTTGACGATCACGTAGACCGCGTAGGCGGCAGCCAGCGGCGCCACCCAGCGCCGCATCGTCCACACGCCGTAAGAATAGGCCGCGAGCACGAGGCCGAAGAGAGGTCCCAGGACGGCGTTCGCGAGGCCATGCGTGCGGTAGCCGAAGAACACGAAGCCGGCGTTGGTCTGCGGCGCGAGCAGCTGAGACACGGGCTTGGTCAGATTGGAAACGGCCAGTAGCCCCATGAGCACGGCCAGCGTCGTGAGCACCCGGTCGCGCGACATGTCGGAATCCATCGGTTGGCTCTGCACCCGGGTGATGCCACATGGGAGTTCGTGACGGAAGCCACACCCGCGAACCGGGCGCTCGCCTTGGCCGCTCGAGGCCTGACGCTCTCGCGCTTCGTGCTGCTGCCCGCTTTCCTCTGGCTGTTGTACTCCACCGACACGCACCCCACGCCCCCGCTTCGGGCCGCTCTTGCTGGCTGCTACGCGCTCGTCGCGTTGTCGGATACTCTCGATGGACGGCTCGCCCGCCGCGCGCGCGCCGCCAGCCGGTACTGGGCACGCATCGACGTCGTCGCGGACATGCTGTTCAACTTCTCGGCGCTCGCCGCCGCGAGCCTCCTCGGTTGGATGGGGCCGTGGGTGCCGGCCGGCGTTGCTCTCCTCGGCGGGCGCTTTCTCTGGAGGATCGCCGCCGATGCGGACGACTCCACCCCGCGGGTGCGCGAAGATCGCGCCGGGAAGGCCGCGGGGGTTCTCTACTACGCACTGGTCGGCTGGGTCGTCGCCGAATCCTCGACGGGTGGGATCCTCGGGCGCGCCCCGGTCGCTCGCGGCGCCGACGCGGTCTTCGTCTACACGCTCGTGGCGTTCTGGCTCGGTCGCGCGCCGTCGTCTTCGTCGCCTCGCGGTTGAAGCACCAGATCGACGTAGGCCTTCGGCAGAAACAACAGCCCGAGTGTGCCGTTGGCGAGCATGAACGTGAGGTGGGCCGAGAGGCTGTACGCCAGCAGCGAGGCTTCGGGCGCATAGTCGTGGAAGAAGAAGATCCAGGCCGCCTGCGACGTGCCGAGATGGGCGACGGTGATCGGCAGGGCCGCGACCATGAAGATGATCGGTAGCGAGGCGAGCAGGCGCGACCAGGGAATGTGGATGTCGAACAGCGACAGCGCGAGCCCGTGCACCACGAGCGCCAGCAGGAACGTGATGGACTTCAAACCGAGAAGAGCGAGGAGCTGCGTCGGCGTGGCGACACGAAACGTCCGCGCCATCGAGCTCTCCGCTACGGCGCCGCGAGAGGAACGTCGCACGAACAGCACGAGGGCGGCCCAGAGGAGCGCAAGACCCGCCGGCACCACCCAAAGGGCCGCCGGCGCCGTGGCGGTGAAGCGCAACATGCCCACGGTGGCAAACACGATGAGCTGGGTGATCTCGAGGAGGATCAAGACGAGGACGGTTCCGGTGATCGCGCCGAGCGGCGTGCCAAATCGCCGATGGAGATAGAGCGCCAGCGCCCCCTGTCCGAGCTGCGTGTTGACCAGCGACACCAGGTACGTCGACGCCCGCACCGGCAACAGGTCTCGATAGGGAAGCGGCCCGTGAAACCAGCGGATCGCGAGCGTGAGCACCAGCGTGTCGATCGCGAAGAAGGTCAGCGAGAACGCCGCCGTCAGAGCGACGAACGGCACGAGATCGGCCCGCGACAGCGCCTCGGCCAGCCGCGAGAACGGTATGCGGCTGAAGATCGCGCCGAAGATGACCGCCGTAGTCGCCAGAGGCCAGATTCGGCGCAGCCACTTTCGACCCCCGCCGTTCGAGGGCTGCTGATCGCGAGATCCTTCGACCATCGTCACGCTTGCTCTACCGGCCCGGAATATCAAATCCTAAGCGGCGCCAACCTGCCACCGCCCCGGATTCGGGCGAACAAGGCGGCGATGCATGCTCGCTCTCTGGCAGCGGAGTAAGGGGGCGCGCTCGGAGCTCTCCGCAGGAGGACCGGCAATGCAAGACATTCGAACGATCGGCGTCGTCGGCGCGGGCCAACAGGGTCGAGGCATCGCGCAGCTCGCCGCCACCAACGGCTATCAGGTGCATCTCGTCGATCGCGACCTGGCTCATGCCAAGGCCGGGCACGAACGGGTCGCGCAGTCCGTGGCTCGCCTCGCGGTGCGCCGGCGCATCAGCGGCGACGAAGCGGATCGGATCCTTTCCCACGTCCTCGCGCAGCCAGGCCTCGCCGCGCTCGCGGACTGCGACTTCGTGGTCGAGGCCGTGACCGAGGACGTCGCGCTCAAACAGCGCATCTTCCGCGAGCTCGACGCCATCGTGCGTCGCGGCACGATCATCGCGAGCAACACGTCGAGCATCTCGCTCACCAAGCTGGCGGCGGCGACGCAACGTCCCGAGCTCGTCATCGGTCTCCACTTCATGCACCCGGTCCCGGCGATGCAGCTGGTCGAGATCGTGCGCGCCCTGCAAACCAGCGACGCGACCTACGAGACCACCTGCGACCTCGCCCGCCGCCTCGGCAAGACGATCGTGACCACCAAGGACATGCCGGCGTTCATCGTCAATCGGCTGTTGATCCCGCAACTGAACGAGGCCTGCTTCGCGCTCACCGAAGGGCTCGGCACCGTCGAAGAGATCGATCTGGCGATCCGCTTGGGCCTCAACCATCCGATGGGGCCGTTCCAACTCGCCGACCTGCTCGGCCTCGACACCGTGCTGACGATCTCCGAGGTCCTGCAGCACGAGTTCGGCGACGACAAGTACCGCCCGCCGACGATCCTGCGCAACTACGTCGCCGCCGGCTGGCTCGGCCGCAAGAGCGGTCGGGGCTTCTACAAGTACCAGGACGACGAGAGCGAGCCGGCGTCGGAGCGAAGGTTGAAATAATCCGTCTTGACCCCACGACGGACCGAGTGCTAGCGATTTTTTAGGTTTGCTCGATCTAGCTCGACGGCTGGTTCCAGAAGTACGCCGTTGGGAGGAGCGGATCATGGCGGGGCCGGCCACTCTCAAAATTGCTGTCGTCGAGGGGCCGGATGCACCGATCACCGTGACGTTCCAAGGTCCCCGCCTGTTGATCGGGCGTTCGGGATCTTGCGATCTCATGCTCGCCGACTCGCAGATCTCGCGCCAGCACGCGGCCATCGAGCGCGAGGGCGCGGAATTCGTCCTCGTCGATCTCGGCAGCGCCAATGGCACGCAGGTCGACAACGTCGGACAGCGCGTGACGCGCCACGTGCTGCGCGACGGCGACGTCATCCACCTCGGTCACAACGTCTTGAAGGTGAGCGTGCTGCGCGAGCTCGACGCGACCGAGGTGAAGCCCGTGCCCGCGGCCGACGCCGGCGAGGTCACGGCCGTCTCGGCGGTGCCGGTCGGACAACCGTCGATCTCCTTCACGGTCGTGCGCGGCCCCGACAAGGGAGCCGTCTTTTCGCCTGCGAAGACCCCGATTCGGATCGGCCGCCAACCCGACTGCGAGGTGCGTCTCAGCGACCCAGCGGTGTCGCGGGTACACGCCACGGTCAAGCTCGAGCCGTCCGGCTACGCGATCTACGACGAGAACAGCTCGAACGGCGTGGAGATCGGCACGCCGCCAGAGCGTGTGGTCTTCGCCAAGCTCGAGCACGGCACCGTGGTGCGGCTCGGTTCCACCGATCTCGAAGTGGCGATCATCCACGCGGGATCCGGGGCGTCACCCGGCGCGCGCACGCAAGGTCGTCAATCCGGCGGTTGACGCGCGCCGTTCGCGGCGATCAGGTCGCGATACACGAACGCGGTCGGGCGCGGCCGACGTTCGAGAGTCGAGCGGTCGACGGCGACCAACCCGAAGTGGCGGGCATAACCTTCGGCCCATTCGAAGTTGTCCATCAACGACCAGTAGAAATAGCCTCGCACGTCGGCCCCCTCCGCGATCGACCGGCGTACGGCGTCGAGATGCGCGTGGAGGTGTCGCGTGCGCGCCGAATCGTCGAGCGTCGCCATGCCGTTCTCGGTGACGTAGAGCGGCTTCCCGTGCGCGCTCCAGCGCCCGAGCACGCGGCGCAACCCGTCGGGGAAGATCTCCCACCCCATCTCGTCTTCCAAATCGGGCGGCTCGGCCGCGCGCCGCGCGCCGAGCAGCGACACTTCGGGGCCGTCGCCGCGGCAGAGCACGCGCATGTAGTAGTTGATGCCGATGACGTCGCAGCTACCCCGCAGGCCCGGCACGGGCTCGCCGTCGCCGATCGGCGGCGCGATGATCCCTTCGCGCAAGCCGACGGCGAACCATTCGTTCATGAACCGGTCGCTCGACTCGGCGACGAGATGGTCGGCCTCCGAGGCGGGATCGAACGGTTCGTAGTAGATGGCCGCCATCACCGGCCCCACCTCCACAGGATCCGCGGCGGCCTCGTGGACGGCTTCGTACGCCGCGCCATGCGCACGAAGCAGGTTGCGCGCGACCGTGCGAGCGCGCTCGGGGTCCCGCACACACGGCGGATGAATGCCGACGAGGTAGCCGAGCGCGGGCGCGATCATCGGCTCGTTGATGGTCCACCAGAGCCGCACGCGGTCGCGCAATTCACGCGCCGCGAACTCGGCGAAGCGCGCCAGCCAAGACGCCATCTCGGGGTTCTCCCACCCGCCTTCGCGCTGCGCCCACTGCGGATTCGTGAAGTGATGGAGCGTGAGCGTCGGCACCAGGCCGTGGCGCAACATGGAATCGCAGACGCGCTTGTAATGATCCATCGCCGCGGAATCGAAGCGAGCCGCGCTCCGGCTCGATCCGGCTCCACTCGATCGAGATGCGCAGCGCGTGGTGCCCGAGCGCCGCGGCGAGCCGGTGGTCGTCGTCGAAGCGGTGATAGTAGTCGCAGGCGACGGCGGACACCGAGCCGTCGCGCACGTAGCCGCCGGGTTCGGCGCGCAGGCCTTCCTGCTCCCACGCCCACCAATGATTGCGGTCGCAGTTGCCTTCGACCTGATGCGCGCTCGTCGCCGAGCCCCAGAGAAACCCTCGCGGGAACTCGCCGCCCTTCACACCTCGGCTCCCGGACGACCCCACAGGCGCGCCTGCTCCGCGCGGTCGAGCTCCCACACGTGACGGTGCAGCTCCTCGAGCCGGCGTGCATCGAGTAGCAGCATCCTGCGCTCGCGCTCGTCGAGCGCGGCGGGGCCCTCGGCGAGCGCACGCTCGGCGAGCACCGAGCGCTTCTCGTCGATCGAAGGCTTCAAGGACCGTGGCCTGCGCAGGAGCCACAGATGGAGAGCGTTGACGTAGGGGTCGACGACGGCGCGTACGAAGCCGTCGCGCTCCGCGACGGCGAGGGCTTCCTCGCGGCGGCGTGCCGCGGAGATGCTGGCCTCGAGCTCGAGCAGCTCCGGCGGCGGCACGGTCTCCTCCGGCGTGACGAACAAGCCGGCGCGACGCGCGACGGCGCCCGCCCGCACGCGGCTGACGAAGACCGAAAGCGGCACCGATGCGATGAGCGCCCCGACGATCGGCGCCAGCCAGCGGGCGTATTGCGGGTTGAGCCAGTAGATGCCCGCGCCCCACGCCGTCGCGAACAGCGTGGCGAGGCCGTGGCGACGCACGGCTTCGCCCCACGTCGTCTCTTGGTCTCCGCGCGGCGGCGAACGCCATGCCACGACGCGGCCGACGAGGTTCGTGAGCACGAACTTGGTGTGGAAGACCATGCGGATCGGAGCGAACAAGCTCGAAGCCACGAACTCGAGCACGACGCTCAGCAGGAACCGCGTCGCGCCGCCGAAGGGACGAGCGCGGCCCGGGCGCAGGAACACCAGCGCCGCGCTCAGCACCTTCGGAACGAAGAGGATCGCCAGCGTGACGCTGAGCAATGCCAGCGCCCAGTCCGGGCGCCAGACGGGCCACTGCGGGAACAGCGAGGCTCCCGATGGGAAGTAGTCCGGCTCGCGCACCACGCGCAGGATGGCTTCGGCGGTCGACAGGCTGAGGAAGCAGAACCACAGCAGCGCCGAGACGTAGGCGAACACGCCGTTCAGGAACAAGGCGCGATGGACGTGGAAGAGCCCTTCGACGAACACCAGGCGCAGGTGCTGGAAGTTGCCCTGTGCCCAGCGCCGATCGCGGGCGAGGTCCTCCAGCAGCGAGGAGGGCAGCTCTTCCCAGCTGCCGCCGAGGTCGTACGCCAGCCAGATCGAATAGCCGGCACGCCCGAGCATGGCCGCCTCGACGAAATCGTGGCTGAGGATCTCGCCGCCGAAGGGCGGCCTGCCGGGCAGGCGCGGCAGGCTACAGTGCTTCATGAACGGAGCGAGCCGGACGATCGCGTTGTGGCCCCAGTATTGGGCGTCGCCGAGCTGCCAGAAGTGCATGCCGGCAGCGAACAACGGTCCATAGACGCGATTGGCGAACTGTTGCACGCGCGCGTAGAGCGAACGCGCCCGAATCGACGTCGGCGCGGTCTGAATGAGACCGACCTCGCGATGCGCCTCCATCAGCTGCGCCAACCGCACCAGCGTCTCGCCGGTCATCAAGCTGTCGGCGTCGAGCGTGATCATGTAGCGGTAGCGGCGGCCGAATCGGCGGCAGAAGTCGGCGACGTTGCCGCTCTTGCGCTTCACGCGCACGCGCCGGCGGCGGTAGAAGACGCGGCCGAAGCCGTTGACCGCTCGACACCATTCGAGCCAGGCCTCTTCTTCCCGCAACGCCGTGGAGGGATCGGCGGTATCGCTCAGCACGAAGAAGTCGAAGCTGGCGAGCTTGCCGGTGCGCTCCAGTGAGCGGTACATGCTCTGCAACCCGGCAAACACGCGGTCCACAGGCTCGTCCGCGATCGGCATGACGACCGCGGTGCGGGCGCGCGGTCCGAGATCGGCCGCTTCTTCCTCCGTGGCCGCCGTGATCGCGAACCGATCGCGGCGGGTGACGAGAAGGAGAAAGCCGGCGATCGCCGTCCAGAACCCGATCGAGATCCAGCCGAAGAGCGCGCCGAAGAAGACCACGATCACCAGCTCGAGCACGCCGCGGCCCTGGTTCGGCAGCACCTGGAACATGAACCCGCTGGCGATGATGGTCGGGATGAGCACGAGCACGAGGAGAAGAGCGCGACGCCAGAAGGCGGTCCGCACCCAGCGGAGCCGCAGCCGCATCACCCGGACCGCGCGCGGCACCCGCCCGCCGCGCGCCGCCGCGTGCCCCCGCCAAGGATCGGCGTCGCTGGCCGCGACGAGCCGTCGGCGCAGCCCCCGACGCACCAGTCGATGGGGGAGCATCGCGCCGCGCGCGAGCGGCGGCGTCGGCGAGGGCCAGCTCGCGTCGCGCCCGAAGACGCGGCGCAGCCGCCAGTCGAGAAACATCCGCGGCTCGTCCTCGCCGCGAGCGCGTTCGCGACCGACGACGAGCCTGCGGAGCGCGGCGAGGGTCTGGTCATGCGCGGTCGCGCCGTCGCGCCAGCGAACCGCCGTGGCCGTGTCGGAGACGGCGCGCAGCGCCAGGTCCGCGGCGCCGGCGCCGAGCGCCGTCAGGTAGCCGCGCGCACGGTCGTATGCTCCCCGCCAATCATGCAGCAGGGACTCGACGCCGACCGCGAGCCGCTCGGGCTCGGGAATCTCTTGCTCCGCCGCCTTCGGTTCCGCCACCGACATGCCTCCAGTAGATTGTAACAGTCCACTCTACGGACGCAGCGTGTACGACCAGGTCTCGGTCAGAGTCTCGTCGCCCTTCTGCAGATAGCCCCGTAGGTCAATCGGCGTATTGTCCTTCGGCCGGATCTGAAAGCCAAGCCGCCAACCGCCGGTGATCGTGTTCTTGACCACGTGCTGGCCGATCAGCTCGTCGCCGATCTCCTGGCCCGAGCCGACGGTGATGACGCCGCGCACGACCGTCTCGGGAGGCAAAGCCTTCAACCGGGGACCCTCGAAGTCCACGATGAAGCGATACACACCTCCGTCCGCACCGTGGTCTCGCCGCGTGGCGACCGCGCGGCCGCCGGGCGGCCGATCGCGATCGTCGCGATACCAGTAGAGATCGTAGTCGAAGGTCAACGCCTCTCCGGCGCGCGGGCTCCCTTCGGGAACCCAATACGCCACGATGTTGTCGTTCACCTCGTTCTTGGTCGGGATCTGCACCACCTCGACGTGACCGTCGCCCCACTCACCCTTCGGCACGACCCATGCGCTCGGCCGCTCTTCGGAACGGGTCTCGAGCTCCTGGTAGTGGTCGAATTCCCGATCGCGCTGCAAGAGGCCGAAGCCCTTGGGGTTCGGCATGCGAAAGGTGTTGATCTCCAGGCTTTCCGGGTTGTCGAGCGGGCGCCACAGCCATTCGCCGCTCGCGAAGTTCAGCAACATGCCGTCCGAATCGTGCACCTCGGGCCGGAAGTCCTCGAACTTCCGGAGCGTGTTCTCGCCGTGGAAGAACATGCTGGTGAGCGGCGCAACCCCGACCTTGGAGATCTCCTTGCGCGGAAAGAGCCTGCTCTGCACCTCGACGACGGTCTCTTCGCCGGGACGCACCACGAAGCGGTAGGCGCCCGCGACGCGGCGGCTGTCGAGCAGCGCGAAGATCGTCATCTCGGAAGCGTCGGCGGCCGGACGCACCAACCAGAACTCTTTGAAGAACGGGAACTCTTCGCCGCCCGGGAGCGCGGTGTCGACCGCCAGACCGCGGGCGGAAAGGCCGAAGCCGAGATCCTTGGCCACGGCGCGGAAGTAGCTCGCGCCGAGGAACACGATGATCTCGTCGCGGTAGTCGGCCTTGTTGATCGGATAGTGGACGCGGAAGCCGGCGTAGCCGAGCGTTTGCGGCACACGGCTCGCGAAGTCGTTCTTGCCGTAGTCGAACTGGCTCGGCGAGAACGGGACCGGGTGCACGCCGCGTGCCTCGACGGCGTTGATCATCACGGTGTGGTCGTAGTACAGCCCGGGGTGGAAGAACTGCACGGTGAAGCGCTGCTTCTTGTCGAGCCACAGTGAGCGATCGGTACGGAAGCGAATGTCGCGCCACTGATCGTAGCTCAAGTCGAGCAGCCACTTCGGCACGCTGCCGCGCTCGTCCTTGAACGGCTCCTTGGCGAGGTCCTGCGCCCGCCGAATCACCTCGCTGAAATCGAACGCGGCAAAGGCACGGGTGAACGAAGACAAGACGAGAGCACACGACACCGAGACGACCAGGCGGCGGACACGGGTCTTCATGTCAGGCCGACCTGGATACTTCATTTGCATGCCGACGTCATCTCGGCAGGGAACGTGGGTACCGCGACTCGTTCTCTTGCTGGCGCTGGCGGCCGGCTCGATCGGCGCCGTGCGTGAGGCCGCCCCTTCTTCGCGCCCGGTCCTCAAGCGTCTGGTGCTCGACGATTTCGAGGCGCTTCCCGGCGTGCGATCGTACGGCACCCTCGACGACACGCTGCCGAAGCGCTCGCGGGGTCGTATCGAGTGGACCCAACAAGACTGCCGCCCGTCCGGCACCGCCGGCCACTGCATGCACCTCTCCTACGGCTTCGAGTCCGAGCGCGCGGCACAAGTGAGCTTTCGCATCGACCTCGGCGACCTCGACGCTTCGGACTATGACCACGTCGAGTTTTGGATCAAGGGAGACGCGGCGGGCTTCAGCCCCGGGCTGAAGATCGGATTTCGACGGCCGAAGCCGGATCTGCCGCGGCTCATGCAAGACGGCACCGCGGTGATCACGGGGATCAGCGACCGTTGGCAGCGGATCGTGGTGCCGCTCAACACCATGGCCGGCATCGCGGAGTGGAAGCACTTGCGCTCGTTCTTTCTCGCTCTCGAATCGCGCCGTGCCGGCTCCGCGCGCCGGGGCGGGTATACGATCGCCGACGTCGCACTGCTCAAGCTCGGTGGGCCGGGACCGACGATCCTCGACGAGGTGGTGCCGCAGAAGAAGCTCGCCTGGCAAGCGTCCGTCGGCGGCCCCGCCGCGGCGCAGCGCCTCGCCAAGCAGCGCCTCGCCGGCTGGCCGAAGCGCCTGCTCGTCGACCGCGCCGACGCTGCCCGCGGCACGACCGCGAGTTCGTCGAGCGGCTCGCGCGCGACACCTGGCGCGGCCTCGACGCGCTCACCGACCGCGAGAACGGCCTGCCGGTCGATCACGTGCGGCTGTCGCCCTCGCTCGAGGCGCCGGATTCCCGGGTCGGCGACTACACGAACGTCACCAACGTCGGCCTCCACCTGATCGCCATCGTCGGCCGCCTACGAGCTCGGCTTCGTCTCCGCGAGCGACGCGACCCGGCGCATCGACGAAGGTGCTCGACACGCTCGAGCGGCTCGAGACGTACCACGGCTTCTTCTTCAACTACTACGACACCACCTCGCTCGAGCGCACCAGCAACTTCGTCTCGTTCGTCGATTCGTCTTGGCTCACGGCCGGGCTCATGGTCGTGCGCGCAACGCTTTCCCCGCGCTCGCCGAGCGAGCCGAGCGAGCTGATCGAGCCGGCGACTATCGCTTCTTCTACGACGACGTCGCTCAGCAGATGTCGCACGGCTACTACGTCAACGTGCCGACGCCGCTCGCGGTACCACTACGGCCTGCTCTACACCGAGGCGCGCCTCGGCAGCCTGATCGCGATCGGCAAGGGCGACGTGCCCGAGGAGCACTGGTTCGCGCTGGTCCGCACCTACCCGCCGGAGGCCGACTGGCAGACGCAGCGCCCGCGCGGACTGGCGGACCGAGACCGCGTCCGCGGCCACGACGGTCGACGAGCGGCTACTACGAGTGGGGTGGCGAGCACTACGTGCCGTCGTGGGGCGGCAGCATGTTCGAGGCGCTGATGCCGACGCTCGTGCTCGACGAGCAGCGCTACGCGCGCGAAGAGCCTCGGCGAGAACGACCGAGATCCACGCCGTCGTGCAGCGCCGCTACGCGACCGAGGAGCTCGGCTATCCGGTCTGGGGCCTCTCGCCGAGCGCGTGACCCGTGCCGGCGACGGCTACGGCGAGTACGGCGTCAAGGTCCTCGGCTCGCTCGGCTACGGTCCCGGCGCGGTCACGCCGTACGCCGCGGCGCTGGCGCTCGGCGAGCGCCGGAGGCCGCGATCGCCGAATCTCCGCGAGCTCGCCGCGCGCTACGACGTCTACGGCGACTACGGCTTCTACGACGCGGTCGATCCGCGCTCCGGGAACGGTCGCCCACCAGTACCTCGCTCTCGACCAGTCGATGATCTTGATCTCCGCGCGCGAACCTACCTCAAGCGACCACTGCATCCAGAAGCGCTTCGCCGCCGACCCGATCGCCCAGCGGGCGCTGCCGATCCTCGGCGACGAGGACTTCTTCGACGAGAGCGTTTCCCGCTGATGGACGTCTAGGAGCCGAGATGGCGAGCGTCGACTTCGAGCACGTCGACAAGACCTACCCGGACGGCAGCGCTCGCCGTCGTCGGACTGCACGCTGCGCGTCGACGACGGCGAGCTGATGGTGGTGGTCGGGCCGTCGGGCTGCGGCAAGTCGACGTTGCTCCGGCTCCTCGCCGGCCTGGAGACGGTGACGCGCGGGACGCTGCGCATCGGCGAGCGCGTCGTCAACGACCTGACGCCGCAGGAGCGCAACGTCGCGATGGTGTTCCAGGACTACGCGCTCTACCCGCACATGACGGTGCGCGGGAACCTCGAGTTCCCGCTTGCGCATGCGCCGTCTCGCCGCGGACGAGATGCGCCGTCGCGTGAAGTGGGCGGCGGGCCTCCTCGGACTCGCCGAACTGCTCGATCGGCTGCCGCAAGCAGCTCTCCGGCGGCCAGCGCCAGCGCGTCGCCATGGGGCGCGCGCTGGTGCGCGAGCCGACGGTGTTCCTGCTCGACGAGCCGCTGTCGAACCTCGACGCCAAGCTGCGCGGCGAGGTGCGCGCGGAGATCGGCGAGCTGCAGCGCCGCACCGCGACGACGATGCTCTACGTCACGCACGATCAGGTCGAGGCGATGACGCTCGGCGACCGCGTCACCGTGCTCGACCGCGGGCGCGTGCAGCAGGTCGCGACGCCGCGCGAGCTCTACGAGCGGCCGGCGAACGTCTTCGTCGCCGGCTTCATCGGCAATCCGCCGATGAACCTGTTCCCGCTGCGCGTCTCGATGGCGGCCGGGCGAAGCGCGGGTCGAGCTCGCCGGGCAGACCCTCGCCGGCGGCGTGGACGGCGCGCTGGCCGCGTCGCTCGGCCCAGCTCGCCGGCCGGCGGCTCACCGGCGGCGTGCGGCCCGAAGCGCTACGACTCGGCGCCGCTCCGGCGAGGCATCGCTCCGCGTGCTCGTCGAGCACACGGAGGCTCTCGGCCACGAGACGCTCGTCGCCGTGCGACCGACGGCGGCCAGGCGCCCGCCGGATGCCGCCCGTCTGATCCTCCGTCTGCCCGCCATGCACGCGCCCATCCCGGCACAGCCGATCGAGCTCGCGTTCGACGCCGAGCGCACTCCATCTCTTCGACGAGAACGGGCTGGCGCTCGCGACCGCAGCGAGATGATGGACGGAAAGGCTTCGACGTCCTCGCCGCGCCGTCAGCCCCTCCGCTTGCTCTTGGCGGGCGGCGTCTTGGTCTTCTGCGCGGGACGCTTGGTGGCCGGCGGCGGTGCTTGTGGGCGTCGGCGTCGCCGGCGGCGGAGACGAATCGAACTCGACCGTCGCCGGCAGCTCGCTGACGACCGCCTCGTCGGCGGTGAACGTCTGAATCGGCTTGCCGTTCACGCGCACCGCCTGCAGCGGCCGCTCGAGCGGCGGGCGCAGCGACGAGGTTCGCCCGGCGGCAGGCGGAGGTCGCCGGAGAGCTGCAGGCGCACCAAGTCCGGCGCCACGCTCTCGAGCGCTGTAGCTCAGCACGCCGTAGTACGTCGGCAGGCGCGTCACCGCCGACGCGCTTGCCGTCGGCGACCCACGCGGCGGGAACGCCGGCGGCGAGCACGAGCGCCTGGTCCTCCTCGCGCTCGTAGGCGAAGCATGGTGCGCACCGCGCGGACGAAGCTCGACCCGACCCAGGTGTGCGGCATGTCGCCGATGAAGCGCGGCGCCGGCGGGTCGCGCCAGACGATCTCCGCCCACTCGTTCCACGCCGGCGGCCGCTGATCGCGCGAGCATGCAGTCGAGGAGCTCGTAGCGCGCGCGTCGCGCTGGCCGAGCCGGACGAGCGCGTCGACGTTGCGCAGCTCGTAGGGCGTGTAGCGCGTCCCAGCTCTCGGCGCCGTCGCGCGCGCTTGCGAAACTCTTCCAGTAGCGCTCGAAGGTGCGGTCGAGCGCCGCGGCGCGGCAGGTTCGCCAGCTCGCCGCCGGGATCGACCGCGATCGCCGTCGAGCGTCGGATCGAAGTCGCCGAGCTCGACCGAGCCGGGCACGTAGTCGATGCGCGTGCGTCTCCATCGTGCGCGCGATCGAGGCGTAGAGGTCGGCGCGGAACGCGTCGCGCAGCGTCGGCGAAGCTCGTCGCGCGCGCTCGTCGTCGCCCATGACGACGGCGAGCGTCGGCCGCGTCCTTCAAGGCCGCGCAGCGCGAAGAAGTCGTCCCAGTACGAGTGCACCGGGTGCGACGCGTAGCCCTCGTGGCTGATCGACTCGGGCAGCAGGCCGTAGAACGCGACCTTGTCCGGGCGCCCGGTACTGCGTCGGTCGTGCGCTGGCGCGCGCAGGCGGTCGATGTAGTCGACCGCGCGCACGACGCTGCGGCCACATCTCGTGCGACGAAGCCGACGTCGCGCGTGAAGCGGTAGTACTCGGCGACCGCGTAGATGAACTCGCCGTTGCTGTCGTGCTCGGGCACCGGGTCGGCGCCGCGGCGGTCGACGCAGCACGGGATCCGTGCCGTCCGGCAGCTGGTACGGCGCGTACCAGCGCGAGGAAGCTCGCGCACCTCCTCGGTGAAGCCCATCTGCGAGCAGCGCCGTCGAGGTGATCGCGCCGTCGCGGATCCACGAGCGCGCGTAGGTGCGCGAGCCGGGCTGGATCGCCGGCCCGTCGCGATTGATGAGGATGTAGGCGAGCGTGCTCTTGAGCGTGCTCGACGATGCGCGCGCGCGTCGGGCGGCAGCTCGAAGCTCGACGCGCCCGAGCCGCTCGCTCCCAGCCGCGGCGCACGCTCGGCGCGCTCGGTCGCGCACCTCGGGCACGGGGTCGCCGCGCCGGCGGCGACGAAGGTCGTCGCCGGTCGTGGAACGGCACCGCGACGGCGACCTCCGCCTGCGCGCCGGCGTCGAGCGTCAGGTCGTAGCGCGAGCGCGCCCGACGCGAAGCCGAAGCGGTCGGCGACGGCGGTCTGCGGCGGCACCTCGCCGTCCTTCAGGAAGTCGGTCAGCGAGCCCGTTCCTCGAAGGTCGCGGCGCCGAAGCGATCGGGCGGCGTCAGCGAGATCGACCGGCTTGTCGCCGTTCACCCAGACGGCGCCGGCCGTCGAAGCGGATCGTCGCGGATCGGCGTCACGCCGCCGACCATGTTGAGCGACTGCCACGGCGGCACGACCTGGAACGGCCGGATCGCGAGGAAGAGGCCGACGTCGCGCGGCTCGGTCGCGCCGGTTCTCGACGCCGGTAGCGCGCGTAGAGCGTCGACGCGCCCGGCTCGCCGGCGGCGAACGCGGTCGACGCGCAGCGCGACGTCGCCGTCGCTGCCAGCGTGACCGACGGGATCGGCAGGTAGCCGTCGCTCGAGCGCCTGCGTCGGCTGCGACGTCGCTCCAGGTGACGAGCTTGCCGTCGACGTAGAGGAACGGCTCGATCGAGAAGCCGCCCTTGCTCGACCTCGAGCATGCCCTCCTCGTTGAGCAGCGCTTCCTTGCTCGTCGCCGTCGACGCCGACGACCGTCCAGTACGTCTGCTTGCCGGAGAAGTACTTCGGGATACGTGCCGCGGCGGCGACTCCGCGGCGATCGCCTCGAAGAACTGGTTCGGCGAGCGGAGAACTCGAGCGGCTTCACCGACGATCGCGCGGATGCCGTAGCCCTGGCCGCGGCTGCTCTGCTGCGAGCACCGAGCCGGACGTAGCGCGACTCGCCGTCGGGCAGGTAGACGTAGTCGCGCCCGCCGTTGCCGGCTGCGCGTCGTCGTAGGCGGGCGTCCAGCTGCTCGCCGTCGTCGGAGACCTCGACGCGGTACGCCGTCGCGTAGTCGCTCGGGGTCCCAGTCGATGACGCAGGCCGCCGTACTCGCGCGGCGCCGAAATCGAGCAGCAGCCACTGCTCGCGCGGCGAGCGCGCCGCTCTGCCAGCCGGTCTGCGGCTCGTCGTCGAGCACCCGCTCCGGCTCGTGCCCGGGCAGCGAGCGTCGACGCCGCGCACCTTCGGCGCGCTCGCCGGTACTGGCTCGGCGGGCTCGCGCTCCTCGAACTGCGAGGTCGTCGATCCAGACCGAGCCCTTGCCGCCGTCGCCGCGCCGAGATCGCGATCTCGATCGCGCCGACCTGCTTCGGCGCCGCCGGCGCGCCCCACGCGAACTCGAGGCGCGACTTGCGGATCGTCACGCTGCTGCCAGTCCGTCGGGAACGCGAAGTCGCGCTGCACGCGCCACCAGACGTTCTTGCCCGTCGGGTCGACGAGCTTGAACTCGAAGTTGTTCGGCGGCGCCTCGCCGCGGAGCTCGAAGGTGAAGGCGTAGTTCGCCGGCAGCGTCAGGGCGAACGCCTTGCGCACGATGACGAAGCCGCCGCCGCTCGCGGAAGTCGAAGTCGACGCGCATCGCCATGCCGGTCGTGGCCGGCGTCCTGCGCGATCTCGACGCGTCGCGCCCTCGGCGACGCGTGCGCCGTCCAGCCGCTCGACGTCCTCGAAGTCGTCGAGCATGACCTGCGCGGCCGCCGCGCCGGGCTCCCGCAGAGGAGCCCCGAGAGCAGACAGCCCGCGAGCCGACCCGCGCTCTGGCGCGCTTGCTCAACACCACGCCGCTCACCCCTTCAGCGCTCCGCCCATGATGCCCGGCGATGTAGTAGCGCTGCAGCGCCAGGAAGAGCGACCACGACGGGCAGCACGGTCAGCACCGCGCCGGCCATCATCAGCTCGGTGTCCTGCACGTGCTCGCCGAGCAGGTTCGCGAGCGCGACCGGCAGCGTGTAGCGGTCGCCGTCGGTGAGCACGATGAGCGGCCAGAGGAAGTCGTTCCAGGTGCCCATGAAGGTGAAGATCGGCGAGCGTCACCAGGATCGGGCGGCAGAACGGCAGCACGATCGACCAGTAGATGCGGAGCTCGCCGGCGCCGTCGATGCGCGCCGCGTCGAGCAGGCTGTCGGGGATCGACGAGCGCGTACTGGCGCACCAGGAAGATGCCGAAGATGCTCGCCATGCCCGGGATGAGGACGCCGAGTAGGTGTTGACCAGCCCGAGCTGCTTGCAGCATCAGGAAGAGCGGCAGCATCGCCGACCTGCGCCGGGATCACCAGCGCGGCGAGCAGCAGCGCGGAAGATGCGGTCGCGGCCCGCGAAGCGGAGCTTGGCGAACGCGTAGCCGGCCATCGAGTTGAGCAGCAGCGAGACCAGCGGTCGTCACGGCCGCGACGAGCGACGCTGTTGGCGACGTGCGCGGCCGAGGTCGAGGCGCGTGAAGAGCGTCGCGGTAGTGCTCGAGCGTCGGCGCGCTCGGCAGCAGCCGCGGCGGCACGGCGCTCGCCTCGCCCGTCGGCATGAACGACGCCGAGACCATCCAGAGCGAGCGGCAGCAGCGTCAGCGCCGCCGCCGCGACCAGCGCCGCGTGCAGCGCCACCGATGGCGAGCGCCCGCCTCACGCGCCGCCCTCCGGTGCGCGCCTGCGAGCCGCGCGCTGCACGAGCGTCAGCACGAGGATGATGGCGAACAGCACGAACGCGATCGCCGCGGCGTAGCCCATGTTCCACCAGCGGAAGCCCTCCTCGTACATCAGCAGCACGACGCTCGAGCGTGCTGTTCGCCGGCCCGCCCTGCGTCATGACGTAGGGCTCGGCGAAGAGCTGGAAGTAGCCGATCATCGTCATCACGGCGACGAAGAGCAGCGTCGGCGCGAGCATCGGCAGCGTGACGTGGCGGAACTGCTGCCAGCGCGCTCGCGCCGTCGAGGCGCGCCGCCTCGTAGAGGCTGCTCGGGAATGCTCTGCAGCGCCGGCGACGAAGATGACCATGTTGAAGCCGAAGTTCTTCCAGACCGCCATCAGGATGATCGCCGGCATCGCCCAGCGCGGATCGCCGAGCCAGTCGATCGGGCCGAGCCGAGCGCGCCGAGCCGCTGGTTCAGGAGCCCGAAGCGCGGGTGGTAGACGTAGCGCCACACGACCGCGACGGCGACCAGCGTGGTCACGACCGGCAGGAAGAAGCACGCGTGCGGAAGACGCCCTTGCCAGCGCACCAGCCGCGCGCTCAGCAGCAGCGCCGCGCCGAGCGAGACGCGCGATCGACAGCGGCCCGCCGACCACGACGAAGTAGAGCGTGTTGCGGAGCGCCATCCAGAAGAGCGGGTCGCGCAGCAGGCGGCGCGTAGTTGCGCGAGCCCGACGAAGCGCAGGTTGTCGCCAGCTCGCGACCGCGTAGATGTCGAAGTCGGTGAAGCTGAGCAGCAGCGACGCCGCGACCGGCACGAAGAAGAAGACGACGATCGCGCAGCGAGCGCCGGCGCGACGAAGCAGCAGCCCGGGATCGAGCCGCCGGCGCGCGGAGACGGATCGTCGCTCGCGGTCATCGCGGCCCTCGCGCGCAGCATCCAGCGCCGCTTCTCGAGGATCGCGTCGACGTCGCGGTCGAGCGCGGCGAGCGCCTCGTCGACGTCGACGCTCGCCGCGGATCGCCGCTCTCGGCGTACCGCGTGATCTTGTCGGCGATGCGCTCCCACTCGGGGATCTTCGGCGTCGGGCGCACGTGCTCGAGCTGCAGCCAGAACGCCTCCGCGTCGCGGTCGGCCGCCGAGCCCGCGGTCGCGCCACGCGCTCGGGCGCGCCGGCAGATCGCCGGTCAGGCGGTAGAACGCGAGCTGCTGCGCCGGCTCGGCGAGGAACTCGACCCAGCTGCCACGCCGCGTCCTTCCGCGGCGAGCCGCGGAAGATCGCCAGGCTCGCGCCGCCGGCGAGCGAGACGCCGGGCCCGTCGCCGTCCGGCGCCGGCATCGGCGCCGTCGCCCACGGCACCGCCGAGCGCGGCAGGCGGCGCGCGAACTCGCCGAGGTTCCACGGGCCGGTGACGTAGAAGGCGAAGACGCCGCGGCGAAGTCCTGGTAGAGGTTCGCGACCTGCGCCTGCGCCGGCGCGCGGCGCCAGGCCGCGGCGGAAGAGATCGAGGTAGAAGTCGAAGGCGGCGCGAAACGCGGCGCTCCGGAAGTCGCCGCAGCGGTCGCCGTCGCGCAGCAGCGCCGCGCCGCGCTGCAGCGCGAGGATGACCGGCGGCTGCCACTCGGTCATCGGCAGCAGCGATGGCGAATCGCCGGCCGCGCCGCCCGCTCTTGCATCCGCGTCATCGCCTCGACCCAGTCGTCCCAGCGTGCGCGGCGGCGCGGCGATAGCCCGCGGCGCGCGAGCAGATCGGTGCGATAGAAGAGCAGGCGCGTGTCGACGTACCACGGCACGCCCGTAGGTCGCGCCGTCGATCGACGTTCGCGTCGAGGATGCCGGGGAAGTAGTCGTCGCGGGCGACGGCCGTCGAGCGTGCGAGCCGCTCGTCGAGCGGCTCGAGCGCGCCGAGCGCGACGAACTCGGGGATCCACGTGTTGCCGACCTGGAAGACGTCGGGCATCGCGTCGCCGACGTAGGCGGTGAGCAGCTTCTCGTGCGCCGCGCTCCACGGAATCTGCTGCACGCGCACGCGCACGCCGGGATGCGCGCGCTCGAACTCCGGCACGAGGCGCTGCACGACCTCGCCCTCGCGGCCCATCGCCCACAGTTGCAGAGCGGTCTCGCTCTGCCGGTCGTGGCAGCCGACGAGAACTAGGAGCATCCAAACCGGCAACCAGAAGACCGGCCGCCACTGCCTCTTCCCTCGCGTTGCTCGCCTCCCCTCCTCTGCCCCCGTCGTCGAGACTAACGCGCGCGTCGCCAACCCGCCAGCGACCCAGCGAAAATCGGGGCTTTTGCGTGGCGCGGCGAACGTGACAGACTCGCCGTGTGCGCAAGCCATTCGGTCCCTTCAGCCGGCTCTGCCACGTCCCCGCCGACCTCGCGTCGGTCACCGTGCGGGGTGAGGAAGTCGAGCCCGGCCTCGTCGGCCTGTGAACCTGGTGATGCGGATCAGCCGCACTTTTCGACGCCAATGAGTTCGAGCTCGCGCCCTCGCTCGCGGAAATGGATCGTGCTCCTCGCCGCGCTCGCTGCGGCATGCGGCGGTGGCGGCGGGAAATCGGATTCGCCCTCGGCGGCCGTGAAGTTGGAGCCGTTCGTCACCGGCCTCGCGTTTCCGCTCGACTTCGCCGGCCCGCCGGGCGACCCGTCGCGTCAATTCATCGTCGAGAAGGGCGGCGCCGTTCGCGTCGTCCGCGACGGTGTCCTGCTCGGCCAGCCGTTCCTCGACCTCTCGGGAAGAGTGTCGGGTGGCAGCGAGCAAGGGCTTCTCGGCATCGCCTTCCACCCGGGCTATCCGGGGGACCGCCGGTTCTTCGTCAACTACACCGACGGCGCCGGCAACACGCACGTCGCGAGCTTCTCGGTCTCCGCGAATCCCGACGTCGCCAGTCCGAGCGGCGCCGACGTGCTCGTCGTCGGCCAGCCGTTCGCGAACCACAACGGCGGCGGGCTCGCCTTCGGGCCGGACGGCTTTCTCTACATCGGGCTCGGCGACGGCGGCAGCGAAGGTGACCCGCTCGGCAACGGCCAGAGCTTGTCGACGCTGCTCGGCAAGATGCTCCGCATAGACGTGGATCGCGGCAGCCCGTACGCGATCCCTGCGGGCAATCCATTCCTCGGCAGCGCGGGAGCGCGCGGCGAGATCTGGAGCTTCGGGCTGCGAAATCCGTTCCGCTTCAGCTTCGACCGCGGCACCGGGGACCTCCTCATCGGCGACGTCGGTCAAGACGCGCGAGAGGAGATCGATTTCGCACCGCGCGGGAGCGGGGGCCAGAACTACGGCTGGAACCGCACCGAAGGCACGCTTTGCTTCGGAGCCGCGGATTGCGATCGCAGTGGCATCACGTTCCCGATCGCCGAGTACGGCCACGACGAAGGGTGTTCGGTCATCGGCGGCTACGTGTACCGAGGCGCGGCGATTCCGGCGCTGCAGGGCCAGTACTTCTACGGCGACTTCTGCTCCGGCTTCGTGCGCAGCCTGCGCGTCGACGGCGGCGCTGCTAGCGGCGAGCGCCAGTGGCCGGAGCTCGCCCCGGGGGACTCGATCACGAGCTTCGGCCAGGACGCCGCCGGGGAGCTCTACGTGGTCACCGCCGGCGGCACCGTGTTCCGTGTGGCTCCGGCGTCTTGACGCTCGATCGCTGAGACCCTTTCACGCGGCGCGAGCGAGGATTCGACGCAGCGCCGAATCGAGCTCGGCTGTGCCCGCCGATCCACGGAATCCAACGTGCCCGTCTGGACGCACCAACACCGCGCCGTCGGCGCCGATCCCATAGCGCTCCGCGAACTGGCCCGCTGGGTCCTCGAAATCGCCGCCCAGCACATGCGGCACCAGCGGTACTCCCCCGCAACCACGGGCGATCTCTCTCGCGGCTTCGCGCCACTCGGATCCCGCGCGGCCAACCAGCAGTGTGAAATGCGCGCCGAACAAGTCGAGGATCGACGAGCGTCGCCCGTCGCGCTCGATCCACGCGTGCGGCGCGCGCTTGCCGGGCCGCGCGCTCGGCACGTAGTCGATCACCTCGTCCACGACGCGGTCGGGCTCACTGCCGTCGGCGATGATGGCCGCGGACTCGTAGCGGTAGCCGAGCTCCATGCCGAGGAAGTTTCCGTAGCGCCGCGACGCCGCGACCGCCTCGCTCGGCGACAGCGCCTGACCCGTCTCACCGCGCGCGGCGGCGTTGATGCGCTCGACCATGCGCGAGTTCTCGAGCGAGCGCTCGACGTTGTAGCGCGCTACCGTGCGCCGCTCGCTCTCGTAGGTATCGAGCAGCGCCGATCCCGCGATCCCGGCGCGCACCAAGGCGAGCTTCCAGACGACGTTGTGGAGCCCCTGGATCCCCGTGTTGACCCCGAAGCCGCCGATCGGCGGCAACTGCGCCGCGGCGTCCCCGACCAGTAACACTCGGCCGCTGCGAAAACTCTGCGCGACGACCCCGTTCAACGTCCAACTGCCGATCGAGAGGATCTCGGGCTTCGCCGCCTCGTCGCCGACGGCCGCGCGGATCCACTCGGTCGACTTCCCCGCCGTGTAGCTTTCGAACGTCGCCGGCGTGCCGTCATAGGCGATCTGACAGAGCCACCGCCCGCGCGCGTCGAGCGGCTGAAACACGCCGCGCACCGGGCCGTTCGAGACCCAGAACAGCAGCGCCGGCCGGTGCGCCACCCAGGGGTCGAGATCCGCGCGGAAGTACACGTTGACGAAGTGAGCGATGCCGCGCGGGCCGTCGAGCTCGATCGCGAGCTGCTCGCGGACGCCGCTCGCCGAGCCGTCGGCGGCGAGCAGGAACTCCGCTTCCACCTCGTAGCGCTTGCCGGTGGCGCGCTCGGTGACCTCGATCACCGCCCGGTCGTCGTCGGGTCCGCCTCCTTGCAAGAGACGCCCGGCCTCGTGGCCGAAGCGCATGTCGGCCATCCCGGTCGCCTCCGCGCCTTTGCGGAAGATCGGCTCGAACACGTCTTGGGAAGAGAGCAGCGGCACCTCGGGGCTGACGTCGTGACCGGGCCCGGAGAACCCGGCCGTCGGCATGCGGCCGAGCTCTTCGCCGGCGAGCGTACGGGTATAGATGATCTGGCTCGTCCACGCGCGCGGCAGATTGATGCTTACGAGCGCGTCGTGCACCGCGGCGCCCCAGCCGCGTGCGATCTCCATCGTCCGCGTGTTGAGGTTTCGCGCCTTGGGATGCCAGGTGGTGCCTTCGTGCCGCTCGACCAGCAGCGATCGGATGCCGTAGCGCGCGAGCTCCAGAGCGGCGACGAGCCCGACGGGGCCGCCTCCGACGATCGCGACGGGCACGCGCTCCATGGGCCCGCGAACCTACCAGAGAACGCCGCCCTAGCGCATCCTTGTTGGTCGCACCGGGTTGGTTCGGCTCGGTCTCGCAGCTCAGCGGGCCAGCCGGAGCTGGCCTTGAAACGCGCCGCGGCCCGTCAAAGCGGCGGCGCCGCAGCGTGCCGCGAAGGCAATCGCCGCTTCGGTCGAGCCGCTATCGGCAAGCGCGTAGGCGAGACCGGCCGCGAAGCTGTCACCGCATCCGTAGGCGTCGACCACCGGCCCGGGCGGCGGCGCGGGGTCGAATCGACGGATTTCGCGGCCGTCCTCCCAGAACTCCCCGCCCCTCTCCCCGTCGGTCCGCACCACGAGCTTCGGCCGCGGGCTGAGATCGCCGTCGGCATAGCTCTCGGAAGGGTCGCGCCGGCTGCCGACGAGCGCGTCGAGCGTCACACCGGCCTCGCGCAGCACCGGCAGTATGCGAGCGGTAGCCACCAGGACGCGCGCGCGCCGCGCGATGCGCACCGCAGCCGCATCCGCCGCGCAGAGGTAGACGGCATCGGTTTCGCCGAGCCGGTCCCACGGCAACGGGTCGTGCGCCGCCGCGGCGAGCCGCGTGCCGATCACGGTGATCGTGCGCTCGCCGCTCGCCTCGAGAAAGACCACGGCGCGCCGCTGCGGCTCGGCGCGCGCGGCCGCTTCGACGCGCACGCCGTGGCGCGGCAGCTCCTCGCGCACGCGCCGGCCGCGTTCGTCGTCGCCGAGCGCGGTGTAGAGCGTGCAGGCGCCGGACAGCTTGGCGAGTTGCACCGCCGCGACCCCTCCTCCGCCCGCCGGCTCCTCCCACGCATCGAGGGCCCGAACGATCTCACCGGGCTGCGGCAGCGCCGCGACACGTACGAAATCCACCCATTCGACGTGGCCGAGAACGGCGGTCCGCATGGGCCGACTCTGCCGCAAGTCGCAGAGCGAGCATAGCGCTGCGGCGACGCTTGCGCGCGCTGTCCCATTCGATATGCAGCGCTTCTGAGCCCAACGGAGGTGCCATGAATCCGCCTAGCGCCGCACGCTCCCCGCTCGACCCGCGTCGCACGCCGCTCGCCGAGCTCGAAGCGCTGCGCGCGCTCTCCGCGAGGATCACGGCGCGCGCCGACGAATGCGAAGCGGCGCGCCGCTTGCCCGACGACCTCGCGACCGAGCTCGCGCGCGCGGGCCTCTTCCGCATCATGGTGCCGAAGGTCTACGGCGGCCCCGAGCGCCATCCCATCGAGTGCATGCGCGTGATCGAGGAGGTGTCGCGCCTCGACGGCTCGGTCGGCTGGTGCGTGATGATCGGCGCGACGACCGCGCTGCTCGCGGGCTATTTGCCCGAGCGCTCCGCGCGCGCGATCTATTCCGATCCGCTGGTAATCACCTGCGGGTCCACCACGCCGACCGGCAAGGCCACGATCGTGGACGATGGCTACGAGGTGAGCGGCCGCTGGCCGTGGGGAAGCTGCATCCACAACGGCCGCTGGATCACGGGCGTCGCGCAAGTGTTCGACGGCGACACGCCACGCCTCCTCGGCGATCAGCCCGAGCAACGACTCATGCTGTTCGAGGCGGGCGACGTCGAGATCCTCGATACCTGGAACGTGTCCGGCCTGCGCGGCACCGGCAGCCACGACTTTCGCGTCGAGCGCGCGCTCGTGCCCGCGGATCGATCGATCGTGCTCGGCGTCACACCTCCCGTGCTCGACGGGCCGCTCTATCGGATTCCGATCATCACCTCGCTCGGATTCGCGGTCTGCGGGGTGGCGCTCGGCATCGCGCGGCGGGCGATCGAAGAGCTGCTGTCGCTCGGCGCGCACAAGGCACCGGCGGGAAGCCGCCGTCCCCTGTTGGAGATCACCACCATCCAGGAGCGAATCGGCGAGGCCGAGTCGAGGCTGCGGTCGGCGCGAGCGTTTCTCTTCGAAGCGCTCGACGGCGCCTACTCGACGCTCGCGGCCGGGGAATCGCTTTCGATTTCACAGCGCTGCGATCTTCGGGTCGCAGCGGCGAATGCCGCCTTGCAGTCGGCGGCAGCCGTCGACTTGATGTACCACGCAGGAGGCGGCTCCTCGATTCATATGGCGAGCCCGCTGCAACGCTGCTTTCGCGACGTCCACGTGGTCACGCAGCATCAGCGCGTCAGCCCGTTCGTCATCCAGCAAGCGGGGCGGATCTACGCCGGGCTCGGCGAGCCGCCGCCGGGCTTCTGAAGCCTTGAATCTCGCGCCCGAGAGCGCGTAAGGAGAGGCTTCCGCGAATCACGAGGGCTCGATCGATCTCTCTAACCATGGAGGATCCCGTGACCATCTCGCCCGCACGCTTCGCTTTGTACGTTGCTCTGATCGCCTTCATCGCGTCGCCGCCGCTCTCCTCCGAGGCGGGCGGCAAGTCGCGGCCGGTCGGAGTCATCACGCGTAACCTCTACCTCGGAGCAGACCTCACGCCGGCGGTCACCGCCCCGGATCTGCCGGGGCTCGTCGCCGCAGCGACCGGGATCTGGCAGCAGGTTCGTGCCACGAACTTCCCGGAGCGCGCGAGGGCGCTCGCTTTCGAGATCAAGAAGAACGCCCCGCTGCTGGTCGGACTCCAAGAGGTGGCCCTGTGGCGCATCGGCCGGCCCGACGGGCCGCCCGCTCTCGGCGGCACACCGGCAACCCACGTCGTCTACGATTTCCTCGCACTCCTCTTGGGCGAGCTCGACCACGGCGATCAATACCGGCCGGTAGTCGTGCAGCAGGAGGCCGATCTCGAGGCGCCGACGGCGCTCGGGTTCGACATCCGCTTGACCATGCGGGACGTGATCCTCGTGCGCCGCGACGGCGACGTTCACGTCGACGCGAAGCTGTCGGGGAACTTCGCCAACAACCTCACGCTGCCGATTGCCGGCGGTATCTCCACGGTGACCAGCACGCGCGGGTGGACGGCGGTAGACGTCGTGGCCAAGAGGCGGAGCTTCCGGTTCGTGAACACCCATCTCGAGGCGTTCTCCAACTTCTACCGCAGCGCGCAGGCTTTCGAGCTGATCGCCGGGCCGCTGGCTACGGCGCTGCCGACCGTGCTCGTCGGAGACTTGAACTCCGCTCCCGATGATCCGCCGTTCACGGAGCAGGGTAGCCCGTTCAACAACACGAACCCCTACGACATTCTCACTGCCCCGGCTCCCGCGGCGGCGGCGGCTTGGCGGACACCTGGCCGGCACTCCACGGGAACGACCCCGGCTACACTTGCTGCCAGGACGCCGACCTCCGCAACGTGCAGTCGAAGCTCGTGCAGCGGATCGATCACGTCATGATCACCGACGGCGACGCCTTCCGCTCGCATCTCTTGGGCGACGAGCCCTCCGACCGCACCCGCAGCGGTCTCTGGCCGTCCGACCATGCCGGCGTGGCGGCCGACGTCGCGCCGTGAGCCACGACAGTTGCGGCGCCCTGGAAGGAACCCTCTGGAGCGGCGAAGCCTCTCGGGATAAGTCATGACCGCGTAAGGAGGCGCCCATGGAGATCGCCGTCGTCACCGGGACCAGCACGGGCATCGGATTCGCCACCAGCCTCCATCTCGCGCGTAACGGGTACCGAGTGTTCGCAGGCATGCGGAACCTCGGCAAAGCCGGGCCGCTGCGCGACGCCGCCAAGGAAGGCGACCTGCCGCTCGAGGTGATCGACCTCGACGTCACGTCCGGCGCCTCGGTGGACGGCGCCTTCGAGCTGGTCACCGGCCACGGACCCGTCGACGTGCTCGTCAACAACGCGGGTATCGGCGGCGCCACGCCGCTCGAGCTGACGCCGGAGGACGAGCACCGGCGCATGTTCGAGACCAACTACTTCGGGGCGATCCGCTGCATCCAGAAGGTGCTGCCGTCGATGCGCGAGCGACGCGGCGCGGCGCCATCGTCAACGTCACTTCGATCGCCGGCCTGGTATCGATCCCGAACCAGATCCCCTATTCCGCCTCGAAGTTCGCGCTCGAGTGCGCGGGCGAGGCGCTGGCGCACGAGGTCCGCCGGTTCGGGATTCGGGTAGTGAACATCGAGCCCGGCGTGGTGATGACGAACATCTTCGAGAACTCGACCGAGACGACCCGCTTCGACAAGACCTCGCCCTATCTGCCGATCATGCGCCGCAACGGCAAGTTCTACGGCGCGGGCTTCCGCGACCCCGCACAGCCCGACCAGGTCGCGGAGGCGATCCTCGCCGCGATCACCACGGACGAGTATCGCCTCCGCTGGCCCGTCGGCAAAGATGCGATCGGCATGGTCCAGGGCCGGCCGAAGATCAGCGACGAGCAGTGGATCGACATGGGCAGCGAGCTCTCCGATGAGGAGTACAACAGCCGCTTCGCGAAGTATTTCGGCGTCCGCCTCAAGTGAGCCGGATCCCTCCTTCTCCGCGATCGAGTAGGGCGACCGCTCGGCCGTAAGCGTCCTGAAAGGGATCCGGGTGCCGAGCGACAGCCGCCCCGTGTCTTCCGCCGAGCAGGAAGTACAGGCTCTGCACGAGGAAGAAGCCCCATAGGGCCAAGACGAGCGCCGCCACGGTGGGGCCGAAGAGGAAGCGGGCGAAGAGCAGGCCGCCGCCGGCGACGATCGCCTCGATCGCAACGCCGCGCGCCGGGGCGCAGCGGTAGAGAAAGCCGCTGCGCGCCACGGCGACGAGCACGCCGAGGACGAGAACCAGCTCGCCCGGCGCGCGAGTGAGAAGCGCCGCGACTCCGCCGACCGCCGTAGCGGCTGCTACGACGGCGAGCGCGCGGCCGCGTGCGGGCGCGATCGTGCCGAGATAGGCCGCCGCGGCGAGGACGAAATAGACGCCGATCGCGCGGTCGGCGCCGAGGATCGGCCGAGCGAGCAACAGCCACAGAGGCAGCGCGCCCGCCGAGACGGCGGCGAACCACAGGCTCTTGGCGAACGCGCCGCGAGGCGCAACGCGGATCGTCTTCATGATTCACCTCCTTCGGCGGCGCGACGGCGGCGCAGGAGCTCGAGCTCGACTTCCTCCTCGGCGACGACGGGCTCGCCCTGCCAGGCGCACGGCGAGCCGAGCTCCGGCTCTCGCGCGAGCTCCGCCCGAACGCGCGTGCGCAGCGCTTCGAACTGGCTTTCTTGCTCGGCCAGGCGCTCGGCGAGCGCCGCGGCTCCGCGCCGCGAGCTCCGCCAACCGCGCGCTCGCAGCGCCTTCGCCTCGCTCCGCCGCGGCAGCAAGCGGCGGATCGCGAAGCGCGCGAGATCGTCCTTGCCGCCGGCGAGCGCCAGCGAGACGTCCTCGTCGAGCGCGCGCGCCTCCTCCTCGCGCCGAGCCTCGATCTCGCGCAGCCGCTTCTCCTCGTCGCGCAGCGCCTCGAGCCGGCGCGCTTGCGCGTGAGCTCGAGCTCGGCCTCGCGCACGTACTGCTTGAGGAGCAGCGAGCGCTCCTCGAGCGATTCGACCACGCCGTGCGCGTCGGCCTTGACGAGCGTGGCGATGCGATCGAACAGTTTGAGCGACATGTTCATCCTCCCCTTTCTCAGCGCTTGGCGCCGGCGCGCCGCTCGTCGAGCGCGGCGGCGCTCTGCGCCTTGCTGAGCTCGTTTTGGCGTGCGGCTTGGTTTTCGCCGCGGAACACGGCCGCGACGTCGGCCTCGAGCTTGCCGAGCGACTCGAGCTTCTTCTGGACGTCGGCCGATTGCAGCCGGGCGTTCAGCGTTTCGGTCTCGTCGCGGAACTGCTGCACCTTCTCGATGCGCCGCGTCGCGCCGGCCGGCCTTCACCTCGCGGGCGACCTCCTCCTGCATCTTGTTGTAGGCGTCGACGACGACCGACCGCGTCCAGGCCGGGACGTCGACGCCGGCGTAGAAGTCGTCCTCGCGCGCGACGCACGCGACGCGCGGCATCTCGGCGAAGGCGAGCGTCGAGCGCTCCGCGCCCCGGCTGTAGGAGAGCGCGAAGCGGCCGAGCGAATGCTCGCCGGCGGCCTGGTTCGGCACGGCGAGCGTCACCCAGATGCGCCGCTCCTGGCCGGCGAAGAGCGCGCCGGGCCGGAAGACCACGGCGCCGCCCGCGCGCTCGAGCGGATAGCCGGCGGCATCGACGACGCGACGCCCTCGGCCGGCGTCGATCTCGACCGCGAGGCCGGAGGCGACCGTCGTCCGCGCCGCGTCGAACTCGCGCGCGAAGACGTTCCCGAGATCGTCGCCGCGATGTGCAGGTAGTAGTAGTTGCCGGTGCCGGCGTCGGCGAGCGCGGTCATCAGGTACTCGTTGAAGTCGGCGCCGACGCCGACGGTCGACAGCATGTACTCGCCGCGCGCGGCGCGGCCGGCGCGGCGCGACGAGGCCTTCCGGCGTCGCGTCGCCCTGGTTGGCGAGCCCGTCGGAGATGAGGATGACGCGCGGCACGCGCCCCGCTGCGCGCATCCGGTCGATCATGTCGAGGCCGAGGTCGAGGCCGCTCGACATGTTGGTGCCGCCGTCCGGCTGCGATCGTCGCGACCGTCGCGAGCCAGCTCTGCGCGTGCGGGTCGTCGGCCGCGGCGCGGGCCGATCGCCAGGCGCGCGGTCGTTCGAGTACGTCGACGAGCGCGAAGCGATCCTCCGCGCCGAGCTGCGAGACCAGCTCGCGCATCGCGGCGCGCGCGTTGCTCGATCTTCTCGCCCGCCATCGACCCCGAGCGGTCGAGGATGACGACGAGGTCGGTCGGCACGCGCGCCGCCGAGCGACGCCTCGCTCGGCTCGGCGCCGATCACGAGCTCCATGCGCACCAGCCGCGGCGCCGCCGACCAGCACCGCGGTGCGGTCGAGCGTGCCGGTGAACGACACCGGCCGGTCGGCGGCGCGGCGAACGTGCGCTGCCGCGTCGGATCCGTCGCCGGTGCGGTCGCCCTTGCCGCGCGCGGCGGCTGCCGCCAGCGCCGTCGCGACCGACGAGCGCGCCGACCGCGACCAGCGCCTGCGCCGCTCATGCCACTGCCTTCGACGTTGGTTTCCATTTGCTTCTCTCCTTTCGTTCTCGGCGGACGGTCGTCGTCCGCTCACGATCGACTCTGCATGAGTGAGAACGCGCGAAGGGCAGAGGGTTCGCGTAAAACGACGGTAAAAGCCGCGCGCGACGATTTACGCGCCGTTCAGCTTCGGGGGGCCGAATGCGCCTACACTCCGAGGCGTGGACGACGAAGCTGCCGATCCTCGTCGTCGAGGACGAGAGCGCGATCGCGGCGGGCTCTGCGACGTGCTCGCGTTTCACGGCTACGCGCCGACCGGCGTCGGCTCGGGCGAGGAAGGCCTGCGCCACGCGCTCGGCGGCCGCTACGCGCTCGTCGCTGCTCGACGTCATGCTGCCGGGCCTGAGCGGCTTCGACGTCTGCCGCGAGCTGCGCGCGCAAGCGGCCGGAGCACGCGATCCTCATGCTCACGGCGCGCGGCGCGGAAAGCGACGTGCTCGAGGGCTTTCGCTGCGGCGCCGACGACTACGTGACCAAGCCGTTCTCGGTCTCCGAGCTGATGGCGCGCGTCGAGGCGCTGCTGCGCCGCGCGGGCGCCTGGCGCCGGCCGACGCGCGAGCCGTTCGCGTTCGCGGCGCTGGCGCGTCGATCCCGCGGCGCGGACCGCGTCGCACGCGCGCGCGCAGCGGTCGAGCTGTCGCCGCGCGAGGTCGAGCATGCTGGCGCTCTTCGCGCGCGAGCGCGGCCGCATCGTCAGCCGCCGCAGCGCTGCTGCTCGAGGTCTGGGGCATGAGCCACGTCGAGAACGATCCACACGCGCACCGTCGACGTGCACATCGCGAAGCTGCGCAAGAAGATCGGCCTGTCCGAGACGCGGTCCGATCGAGACCGTGCGCGGCGAAGGCTACCGCTTCGCGGGGTGAACGGTGCGCCGCTTCCGCCTGCTCTTCTTCGTCGTCGCCGCGGCGCTGCTCGTGCCGCGGCGCTGCTGGCGCGCCGCGCGCTGCAGAGCGTCGAGCTCGAGCGCGAGGCGCGCCATCAGACGGTCGCCGAGCGCGTCTTCGACGAGATGGAGCGCGCGCTGTCGGGCTTCCTCGCGACCGAGGAGGAGCGACCCTTCGGCCACTACGCGCCGCAGTACACTCCGCCCGGCGAGTCTGCGGGCGTGCTGGCCCGCTCGCCGCTCGCCGATCCGCCGGCGCTGCCCTTCGTGGTCGGCTACTTCCAGCTCGATCCCGACGGCAGCCTCGTGCACTTGTCCCGCGGAGCGACCGGCGACGCGGCTCGGCGAGCGACCTGAGATCGCGCGCGCCGTCGACGCCTACTGGGCGGCGCGCGGCGGTCGCCGAGCAGCTCCGCGCGGCAGGCCAGGCCCAGGCTCCGGGCACGACCGTCGAGCTCGACCAGGCCCGCGCGCAGCGGCCGCGTCCAGCAAGCCTTCGCGACGAGCGCAAGGCGGACGGGCCGGTGTCCGCCTACGATGCGCTGCGCTCGCTCAACAAGGGCGTCGAGCAGCGCGCCGAGCGGCAGACGAAGGTCTCCAGCGAGTACGCCAAGCCAGCCGCCGCGGAAAACGCGACCGCGGCGCAGGAGCAACGAGCGCACCAAGGAAAAGGAGCAGGTGGGCGCTTCGATCGGCGGCGGACGTCGGGCAGGACGATCAAGTGAGAGCGCGACCGGTTCGAGCTCTCGCCGATGGTCGGCCGGACCGTCGGCGGAGCGCACGCCTCATGCTCTACCGCACCGTGGTTCACGAGCGGCAAGGCGTATCGCCAGGGGTTCTCGCTCGACGTCGGACGAGCTCGGCGCATGGCTCCGCGAGCAGGCGCTCGGCGCGACGGAGCTGGCGCGCGTACGCGACCGTCTGCGTTCGGACCGGCGGCGGCACGCGGCAGCGTGCGCATCGCCGGCGACCGCGTCTACCAGCATCGCTTCGCCGAGCCCTTCGACGCGCTGAGCGCGCGGCTCGCGCTCGCGCCGCTGCCGGGCCTCGGCGGCGCCGGCTACGTCTACGCGCTCGCCGGGCTGTCGCTCGCCGTCGCCGTGCTCGGCCTCGCCGCGCTCTACCGCATGGTGACGGTGGTGGTGCGCTACGCCGAGCGGCGGAGCAACTTCGTCGCCGCCGTCACCGCACGAGCTGAAGACGCCGCTCACGGCGATCCGCATGTACGGCGAGATGCTGCGCGACGGCATGGTCCCGTCGGAGGCCAAGCGCGACGAGTACTATCGGCACATCACCGCCGAGTCGGAGCGGCTTGAGCCGCCTGATCAACAACGTGCTCGAGTTCTCGCGCCTCGAGAAGGGCACGCGACGCGCGCGGCTCGAGCGGGGCGACGTCGGCGCCGGTGTGCCGCGAGGTCGCCGAGCTCGTCTGGCCGCACGTCGAAGGCGCGGGATTCGCGCTGCGGCTCGACCTCGAACGACGAACCTGCCCGCCGGTGCGCTTCGAGCGCGACGCGCTCGATGCAGGTGCTCTTCAATCTGCGTCGACAACGCCGTCAAGTACGCGAACGGCGCCGGCGCCGAACGAGATCGTGCTCGCGCTGCCGGCGGGCGGACGGCGGCGCTTCGTCTCACCGTGCGCGATCACGGCCCCGGCGTCCCGACGCGCCATCTGCGGCAGGATCTTCGAGCCGTTCTACCGCGGCGAGAACGAGCTCACGCGGCGCGCCAAGGGCACCGGCATCGGCCTCGCGCTGGTGCGCGGCCTGGCGGAGCGGATGGGGGCGCGAGTCAGCGGGCGCAACCTACCCGGACGGCGGCTTCGAGGTGGAGATCGCCTTCCGAGCCGGGGCCGACGACTGAGGCTCAGTGCGTCGCGGTGGTCACCTTCTGCTGATAGACCAGGATCTCGATGCGCCGGTTGTCGCGCCGCCCTTCCGCCGTCTTGTTGTCGGCGAGCGGGTTCGAAGCACCGTACGACACGGCGTGAACCCGAGTCGGATCGACGCCCTTCTGGCTCACCAGATAGCCCGCCACGCGCTCGGCGCGGCGCTGTCCGAGGGCGTAGTTGTAGTCCGCGTTGCCGACGCTGTCGGTGTGCCCGGCGATGACGTACACCCGCCTGTCCGCGGATGCCTGCGCGTCGCCCCGCTCGTCCATCTCCTTGAAGAAGCGGTCGATCTCGCCTTGCGCCGGTTTCGACAGACCGGCCGAGTTGAAGGCGAACGTCGCTCCTTCCTTCATGCCGAGGACGAGCTTGTCCTCGAGACGCAGGTTATCGAGTCCCGCGAGCGCTCGATCGGCTTTGGCGTCGGCCGCGTCGACACGCTTGTTGACGTCGCCGAGCTGCGCGTGCACCGGGTCCAATTGTTCGTCACCCAGTTTCGCGTCGCGAGGCACCCCGTGGCGCCGGACAACGAAGCCACCAAAGCGAAGCCAGTCAGAGTCCGCAACCCTGTCCCCATTGAAATCCCTCCGTTCGAGAGTCGACGTACTCTCGCTTGAACACCCCCCGAGGCTCGCGGGATGCGCCGGCGCGCGCTCGGGGTGCCGCCCCAGTCATTTCCCATAGCATAGAACCCCTCCGCTGCCGAGCACTCGCCTTTACCTCTTCGCAGCCCCGGGAGTATGGGATGAGGCCGACGAAGGAGGAATCTCTCATGCTCTCGCTCCAGGATTACACGAGCCACGACGGCCTCGGCCTCGCCGACCTCGTCGCCCGCAAGGAAGTGAAGCCGGAGGAGCTGCTCGAGGCCGCGCTCAGCGCCGTCGAGAAAGTGAACCCGAAGATCAACGCGGTGCTGCAAACGCTTCCCGATCAAGCGCGAGCGGCCATCCGCCAAGGCCTGCCGCAGGGGCCGTTCCAGGGTGTGCCTTTCCTCATCAAGGAGCTCGTGCTGCACGCCAAGAACGTGCGCTGCGACATGGGCTCGAGGCTCGCGCAAGGCATGATGCCGCCCGAGGACACGGAGCTGATGGCGAGGTTCCGCCGCGCCGGCCTGCTGCTCGCCGGCACGACCCAGACCCCCGAGCTCGGCTACAACCCGACGACCGAAACGGTCCTCTTCGGCCCCGTGCACAACCCATGGGATCTGGGACGGAGCGCCGGTGGCTCGAGCGGGGGATCCGGGGCGGCGGTGGCGGCGGGCATCGTGCCGATCGCGCACGCCAATGACGGGGGCGGCTCGATCCGCATCCCCGCCTCGTGCGACGGCCTCGTCGGCCTGAAGCCGACCAGGGACCGAACGCCGACCGGACCGGACTACAGCGACCCGCTCTGCGGCCTCGCCATCGAGTTCGTGGTGACTCGCAGCGTGCGCGACGCGGCCGCGCTGCTCGACGCCGTGGCCGGTCCGGACGTCGGCGCCCCGAGCCATCCGGTGCCCCCGGCGCGCCCCTGGCGCGAAGCCATCGGCGCCAAGGTCAAACCCATGCGCATCGCCTGGACGGTGACGCCTGCGTCCGGCCAGCGCGTCGACCCCGAATGCGAGAAGGCCGTGCACGAAACGGTGCGCACGCTGAAGGAGCTCGGTCACACGGTCTTCGAAGATGCGCCGCGCTACGACTGGGACACGTTTCTCAAGAACGTGCACGTGATCTGGACCGGCGTTCACCGTGCTCTCCGTCGAAGGAGTGTGCGCCGCGACCGGCCGCAAGCCGGGGCCCGACACCCTCGAGGCCGTGACGCTCGCCTGTTACGAAGACGGCAAGCGATTCAGCACGCTCGACCTGCTCAATTCGTTGGCCCATGCGAACACGCTGTCGCGCCAGGTGGGAGCGTTCTTCGAGAAGATCGACGCGCTGGTGACTCCGACCATCGCGCGCCCGCCGGCGCCGCTCGGCGAGCTCGATCAGAATCGCAAGGGCATGACGGCGATGGATTGGACGCGGCAGGTGTTCGGGTACGTGCCGTTCACGCCGCTCTTCAACTCGACCGGCCAGCCGGCCGTGTCGCTGCCGCTCCATTGGAGCGCCGGCGGCTTGCCGATCGGGGTGCAGATCGCCGGCCGATTCGGCGACGAAACCACGATTTTGCAGCTCGCCGCGCAGCTCGAGCAAGCGCGGCCATGGAAGGACAGGCGCCCGAAGGTCCATGCCGCCGCGGCTTGAGCGATCAGCTCCAGGCTGTTAGCTTTCGTGCAGCTCCCGATACGATCGTACGTCTGGCGAGGAGGCCACAATGAATGCGCCCGAGCAGCGGAAGTCGACGCGTGTTCGCGTCATGGACGGCCACTACGCCTCCTTTCCGGGAGGGACGGCGCCGATCCGCGATCTCGGGCTCGACGGCGTGACGCTCGAAGATCCGGAAGCCATGCCGTTCGACAGTTTCGTGCGCCTGCATCTCCATCTCGGGACGGAATCGATCGACTGCACGGGGAGGGTGCGCCAGTCGGATCCCGACTCCGGGATCGTGGCGATCCAGTTCTCGGATCTGTCGTCCGCCGCCCGCAAGAGCCTCACGAACTACCTCGTGCAGATGAAGATGGTAGAGAACCGCCAGCGGCTGAACGACGGCTTGAAGAGCGCGGCGCAAGGTAGTCGAGGCGCGCCGGCACCGGTCCGCTCTCTCCCCGTCGGCGCCGCTGGGCGACCTGCCAAGCTCGGAGAGACACTCGTCCGCAACGGCCTCATCAACGTGGAGCAGCTCACGATCGCCACCGGCCACCAGCGCGAGCACGGCGGGCTGCTGGCGTTGATCCTGGTGAGCCTCGGAGCGATCTCCGAAGACGACCTCGTGAAGTGCCTCAACCGCGAGTATCGCCTGCCCACCATCGACCTCGCCAGCGCCGACCCGACGACCGAGGTGCTGCAGCTCGTGCCGCTGGCGATCGCTCGCCAGCATGCGATCCTGCCGGTCGGGCTCTCGGGCTCGACGCTGACGGTGGCGATCGGCGACCCGTCGAACGTCGACGGCCTCGCGGCGGTCAAGTTCCGCAGCGGCTGCGAATTGCGGGTCACGCTCGCTCCCGTGCGATCCCTGCTTCACGCCATCGATCACTTCTACGCAGAGAGAGCACGGGAGACGGGATGAGCGGGCCGCGGCGCGTCGGCATACGGGCGTAGCGCTCCCCGTCTCAGCTCAATATCGGCCAGCGCGCCGTCGCGAGGGCGAAGCCGGCGATGACAGCGTTGCTCGTGCCATGGGCGACGACGGCGTCGCAGAGCCGGCCGCGCCGGTAGAGCGCAGCGGCGAAGAGGAGACCGGCGGCGGTGCCGGCCAGCCAACGCTGGTGGAGCGCGCCGAATGCGATAGACGTCGCGGCCAGCGCGAACCAAGAGACGCGACGCATCGGCACCTTCTCGAAATCGCGGGAAACGAGCTTGCGCAGCAGGTAACCGCGAAACGCGAGCTCCTCGGCGAGCGGTACCACGAAGACCGCGCCCAGGATGCGAACGAGCGACCAGCACTCCCCCCATCCCGGTGAAAAGCGAGCAAGATCGTCCCCGAGGCGGGCGCCACGAGCCTCGAGGAGAATCGCGCCCTCGCGAGGCATCGAGGCGATCCACAGCGCCGCCACTACGACGCCGATGAAGACGGCCTCGGCGCTGACCGCCCACTCCAGACTTCCGATCTGCCGTCGAAACCACCAAAGCGCGCCGCCCCCTATGATCACTCGGGCTGGATAGAGCGTGTCCAGGCCATCGTCGGCGCCTTGCGTGACCAACGTCGTCGCGGTGATCGCCAGCAACGGGAGCAGGTACGGCGCCGCGGGATTGGCCCTGAAAATCGGCGCCGGGATGCATGTCGGCCGGCGAAAGAAGCGAAGCCGGCGGCCGGCGATGGCGAGAGAGAACGCGACGGCGCTGACCGCGACCCAACCGGCGAACGAGTGAAAGCCGGCGACGGCAAGCTCTCCGCGCCACTCGCCGAGTCGGATGAGCAAGGTGATGCGCAGCGACGTCGAGCAGCCAGATCGCGACCATGCCGAGCGGCCACAGGAGGAGTGCCTGGGGAAAGCGGTATTCGTCCCGATCGAGCCAGAGGAGCGACACGACTAGAACCGAAATCAAGCCGATGCCCTCGAGCCCCGCGCAACCCTCGTAGACCGTGACGCTGAACCGGCGCGTGCCGACGACGGCCGCGATGGGATCTACGACCGGATCCGACCCGGCGATCCGGAGCAGCGTAAAGACCATCCACAACGTCGGCTCTTGCAGCGCATGCCAGAGGCTCTGCGCGTGCATGCCTGCACGGAGCGCGACAATCAGCACGATCCCGCCGCCGATGAGCGCCGCCGACGTGCGGCGCATGGGACGGGAGGTAACGGCCCCCGCCCAGGTCCAGACGATCGTCGATGCGAGCGCCGCCCAACCGAGGAGCCACGCGCCCGCCGGCAGGCCCTCCAGGGCGGACGCGGACGCTCCGGTCGGCGTCCCCGCTCCCGTCCAGAACGCGATGGCGAGGATGGCGAGAAAGTGAAAGCCGAGCCATTGCTTCCAGGCGCACGCCCGACGGATCGACTCGCATCCGTCGGCGCCGACTTCGTCGCGGAACCTGCGCCAGCCGAACAATGCGGTGACCGCCAGGACCGCCACGATCAGGTCGATGAGCTCATCCTGCCGAAGCGCGCGCGGCATCGCGAGGACCGCCGCACTCGATGGGACTCGTGAGTGAAGCGCCGGCGCGAACATCGCGACCTCCGCGCTCAGCAGAAGCGCGAGGGAACTCGTGCGGAAGATCTCAAACCAGGTGAAACCGCCCTGGGCGGGAAGCGTCGGCGCTGCGAGCGAACGCGAGGGCATCCAGTGTGCCTTCAGCTGACGCGACGACGCTCGGTGAGCAGCAGAAGTCCCCCCACGAGCAACGTCATCCCCGCACCCAAGCCTCCACCCTCGAGCTCGGGAACGTTCGTTGAGCGCACGCACCCGTCGCCGAAGCACTCGTTCCCCCCGAAAGTAGGAGGCTCCGGCGGTTGCTCGGCCGGCGGCTGTCCTTCGGCGCCTTCGGCCGGTGGCGCGGGAACGGTCGGGGTGGGGCCACAGCCTAAGCAACCGCTTTCGCCATCTACGGTAACCTCTACTGGGTCGACGACTCGTGGGGTAGGACTCGGAAACCGCAGCGGCGGGAGCTGTGAATCGCAGGCCGGATCGTTTGGCGGGCAAATTGCCGAGGAAGGGCTCGGAGTCGCCAGCAGCAGAGGAACATATGGCGATCGCTACTCGGCAAGGGGCTTCTCATCGTCGGCTTCCAGAAGGGTCCGCCGTTCATTGTCGTTGACTCCCGCCTGCGAGAACTTTCAGCCGCGGCGACGGCGCTCGGTGAGCAGCAAGAGCCCGCCGATGACGAGTGTCGCGCCTTCACCTAGCCAGCCGAGATCGAGCTCCGGAACACTCGGAGAGCCGCCGGCTTGGCTGGGCGCTTGGCCTGCCCCTTGGCCTCCGGAAGCTCCCGGATCTTCTGGACACGGAACGCCCCCGCAACAGTTCGGGCTGTCCGGATTGCACAGCGCCGAAGCAGGAGTCGACATCGCCAGCAGGAGGATGATGGCGATCGCTCCCCGTAGGACGTCCCTCGTCATTCGACCTCCCGCGGCCGATCAGTCGTTCATCGAGGTGTCGATGCTAGTCGCACGTCACCCGACCCGTCAAACTCGAACGAGTTGTCTCGACCCGCCGGTCACACTATCGTGCCGCGCACATGGCTGAGATGGTCGGACCGACGTCGCACTACTTCTACTCGCAGCGCCTGAAGCTGCACTACGTCGACTGGGGCAACGCCGGAGAAGCCGCCGCTGCTGCTCATCCACGGCGGCCGCGACCACGCGCGCAACTGGGACTGGGTGGCGCAGGACCTGCGCCGCGACTACCACATCATCGCGCCCGATCTGCGCGGCCACGGCGACTCGCAGTGGGCGATCGGCGGCGAGCTACGCGATGATCGACTACACGCTCGACGTCGCGCCAGCTGCTCGACGCGCTCGGCGTCTTCCCGATCACCATCATCGGCCACTCGCTCGGCGGCTCGATCGCGCTGCAGTACACCGGCACGTTTCCGGACCGCGTGAAGAAGGTCGTCGCGATCGAGGGGCTCGGCCCGCCGCCCGCAGCATGATCCGCGAGCAACCGCCGGCGCACGAGCGCATGCGGGAGTGGATCGGCGAGATGCAGTCGCTCGCGCGGCGCCACCCGCACCGCTACACGACCCTCGACGAGGCGGTCGCGCGCATGCGCGAGGCCAATCCCGCATCTCACCGCCGAGCAGGCGCGCCATCTGACGGTGCACGGCTCCTACCGCGACGAGGACGGCACGTACCTCTGGAAGTTCGACAACTACGTGCGCGCGGTCTCGCCCTATCTCTTCAACATGCGCGAGGCGCGCGCGACTCTGGGAGCGCGATCACCTGCCCGGTGCTGCTGCTGCGCGGCACCGAGTCGTGGGCGTCCGACCCCGAGAAGGACGGCCGCGCGACGGCCTTCCGCGACTACGCCTCGTCAACATCGACAAGGCGCGGCCACTGGGTGCATCACGACCAGCTCGAGATCTTCCTGCGTACGGTTCGCGAGTTTCTCGTGCTATAGCCTGCGGGAGTCATGGAGACGCGCATCGAGAACAAGTGGATCGACACCTTCCGGCGCGTGTTCGAGATGTGCGCCGTGCGCGCCGGCGACGCCGTGGCGATCCTGTCCGAGACGCAGTCGCGGCAACTCAACGTGCAGATCGCCGAGTTGGCCGCGCTCGGCCTCGGCGCGCGCGCCTTTCACGTGGTGGTGCCGACGCCGAAGCAGACGAGCCCGGTGCCGATCCGGTCGACCGGCGCCACGGACGCCATCCAGGGGCTCGAGCCCGTGATCGCCGCGCTCGGCGCCGCCGTGCTCGTCGTCGATTGCACGATCGAAGGGATGCTCCACGCGAAAGAGCTGCCTGCCGTGCTGAAAGCGGGCGCCCGCGTGCTCATGGTGTCGAACGAGCACCCCGAGGCGCTCGAGCGCCTGCTGCCGACCGAGCAGCACGAGCAGAAGGTGAAGGCCGGGATCAAGCTCTTGCGCGGCGCCAAGCGCATGCGCGTGACGTCGCGCGCCGGCACCGATCTCACGGTCAATCTCGAGGGCGCGGTCGCCGGCGGCGGCTGGGGGTACACGACGCGCCCGGGCACGATCACTCACTGGCCGGGCGGGCTCTGCCTGTGCTTCCCGCGCGCGAAGAGCGTCGACGGCACGCTCGTGCTCGACCGCGGCGACGTCAATCTGACGTTCAAGCGCTACCTGGAAAGCCCGGTGCGGCTGACGATCGCAGCGGACTACGTGACCGACATCGCCGGAGAAGGCCTCGACGCCGAGCTGACGAGGAGCTACTTCGCGGCCTGGGGCGACCGGGAGGCCTATGCGGTGAGCCACGTCGGCTGGGGCATGAATCCCGCCGCGCGCTGGGACGCGATGACGATGTACGACCGCAATGACTTCAACGGCACGGAGCTGCGCGCCTTCGCCGGCAACTTCCTCTACTCGACCGGCGCCAACGAGGTGGCGGGCCGCCACACGCTCGGCCACTTCGATCTGCCGCTGCGCAATTGCACCGTCGCCCTGGACGACCGCATCGTCGTCAAAGACGGCAAGCTCCAGGGAGAGCTCGGGTGACGCCCGTCCCGGCCTGCGCGGAGCGTGGCCGGGGCAGCCGCGCGCTCGTGTTCCTGCACGGCATCGGCGGCGATCACCGAGCGTTCGCCGGCCAGCTCGAGCACTTCGCCGCCGGCGCCCGCGCCATCGCCTGGGACATGCCGGGCTACGGCGCGAGCCAGCCGCTCGAACGCATGACGTTCGCCGGGCTCGCGCAGGCGCTGCTCGCGCTCCTCGATGCGCGACGCGTGGAGCGCGCCGTCGTGGTCGGACACTCGATGGGCGGGATGGTCGCGCAGGAGCTGGTGGCGAGCTTTCCCGATCGCGTCGCGGCGCTGGTGCTCTACGCGACGACGCCCGCGTTCGGCGCCTCGGGCAGCGACTGGCAGCGCCAGTTCCTGGAGAGCCGCCTGCGCCCGCTCGACGAGGGCAAGACGCCGGCGGACCTCGCGCCGGCGCTGGTCGCCGGCATCGTCGGGGACGAGCCCGACCCCAAGGGCGTCGCGCAAGCCGTCGAGTGCATGTCGGCCATCGAGTCGGACGCCTACCGCGCGGCGCTCCACTGCTTGGTGACGTTCGACCGGCGCGACAGCCTCGGCGCGATTCGCTGTCCGACTCTCGCGCTCGCCGGCGAGCGCGACCGCGTCGCATCGCCGGCCATCGTCGAGCGCATGGCGCAGGCCATACCGAAGGCGTCGTATCGAGTGCTCCCCGGCGCCGGGCACCTGGCCAACCTCGAGCGCCCGGCGGCGTTCGACGCGGCGCTGCAGGAGTTCCTGACGGGCCTCCCGAGCTGAGGCCGGGCGCAGCCGTGGACCTCTCGCTCAGCGAACGCCAGCGCGAGCTCATCGCGATCGCGCGCGGTCTCGGCCGCGACCGCTTCGCGCCACGCGCCGCCAAGTACGACGAGGCCGCGAGCTTTCCGTTCGAGAACTACGACGACCTGCGCGCGGCCCGCTTTCTCGCGCTGACGATTCCCGAGCGCTACGGCGGGCTCGGCGCGGACTTCGCGAGCTACTGCCTGGTCTCGGCCGAGCTCGGCCGCTGGTGCGGCGCCACCGCGCTCACCTTCAACATGCACGCCGCCACGATGCTGTGGACGAGCCAGATGGCGGACGACTTGCAAATGTCGGCGTCCGACCGCGACGGCCACGAGCGCAACCGGCGGGCCGTCTACCGCCGCGTCCTCGAGGAGGGCGCGATCTTCGCTCAGACGTTCTCCGAGCCGAGCCACGCCGCGGCCGCGGGCCGCGCGCCGTTCGGCACGACCGCGCGGAGGGTCGACGGCGGGTGGCGGATCGACGGCCGCAAGCACTTCGCCTCCCTGTCCGGGGCGGCCCACTACTACGGCATCCTCTGCACCGAGGACCGCGGCGACGCCGTGGCCGACGTCAAGAACACGCTCTACCTCGCCGTGCCCGCCGACAGCCGGGGCTTCCGCGTCACGGGGACCTGGGATCCCCTCGGCATGCGCGCCACCGTGTCGCGCAACCTCGAGCTCGACGACGTGCGTGTCGACGACTCCGCGCTGCTGCTGCCGCCCGGCGCGTACTACCAGGCGGCGTATCACTGGCCGTACATGTTCCTGACTCTCTGCCCGACGTTTCTCGGCATCGCGCGCGCCGCCTTCGACTTCACGGTGGGCTACCTTCGAGGCGAGGTGCCGGGCGCGCCGCCGCCCGGGGCGCGCGCCAGCGCGACCAAGCAGCTCGCGGTCGCGGAGATGCGCTTGAAGCTCGAGCAGGCTGAGGCGCTCTTGCTGCGCGTGCTGAGCGAAGCCAAGTACGGGCCGAGCAAGGAGGAGCGGCTGCGCGCCTACGCCGCGCAGTACACCGTCATGGAAGCCGCGAACGACCTCTGCCGGCTGGCGCTGCGCACCTGCGGCGGCCGCTCGATCATGCGCTCGATGCCGCTCGAGCGCCTCTACCGCGACAGCCGCTGCGGCTCGGTGATGTTGCCGTGGACCGCGGAGATCTGCGCGGAGCGCCTAGGCCGCGAGAGCCTCTACGAGCCGGGCGAGAGCGACGCCTCGTGAGGCGCGGGCCGAACCCGGACGCCGCGATCCGGAAGGACCGCTTCTGATTCCGCCTTCGGACAGTCCCGAGAAGGTCGCGATCCGCTTCGAGGGCGAAGAGATCACCTACGGGGATCTCGACCGCGCCGTCGCCGGCCTGGCCGCCCTTCTGCGCGAGCGCTGGGGGGTGACGGCCGGGGACCGCGTCGCCTACCTCGGCTTCAATCATCCGCTGGTTCTCGAGCTGCTCTACGCCTGCGCGCGCCTCGGTGCGATCTTCGTTCCACTCAACTGGCGCCTGGCTCCGCCCGAGCACCGCGAGATCCTGCGCGACTGCTCGCCGAACGTTCTATTCGTCGGCGCCGAGCTGCGCGCGCAAGCCGGCGAGGTCGGCGTGGACGTCGAGACGGTCGGGACCGACGCCCTCGATGTCCCGCCCGCGCCCGGCCCTGCCCTTCCGCCCGTCGAGCCTTCCGCTCCCGTGCTGCTCGTCTACACGTCCGGGGCGACGGGGCGACCGAAGGGAGTGCTCCTCACGCAGCGAGCGCTCTCGTCGAACGCCCGCAACTCGATCGCCGCCCACGAGCTGACCAGCGCCGATCACGTGCTCACGGTGCTGCCGATGTTCCACGTCGGCGGCCTCAACATCCACACGACCCCGGCGCTCGCCGCCGGCGCGCGCGTGACGCTGCACCCGCGCTTCGACGCCGCAGCCGCTCTCTGCGCGATCGCCGCCGACCGGCCGACGATGCTGCTGGTGGTTCCCCAGGTCTCCGCGGCGATGACGGGCCACCCGGCGTGGGACTCGACCGATCTCTCCAGCCTGCGGCTGGTGACCACCGGCTCGTCGATCATTCCCGCGGCCGTGATCCGCGCGTGGCACGAGCGGGGCATCCCGGTGACGCAAGTCTACGGGCTGACGGAGAGCGCGCCGGTCGCGATCTGCCTGCGGCGCGAGGACGCGAGGCGCAAAGCCGGCTCGTGCGGCCAGCCGGCGATCCACTGCGAGGCGCGCATCCTCGACGAGACGGGTCGCGAGGCGCCGAGCGGCGAAATCGGCGAGATCGTGCTCCGCGGCCCGAACCTGCTTCGCGAGTACTGGGGCGATCCCGACGCGACGAACGCCGCACTCGTCGACGGCTGGCTTCGCACCGGCGACCTCGGGCACCGGGACAGCGAAGGGTTCTTCTACGTCGACGATCGCAAGAAAGACCTGGTGATCTCCGGGGGCGAGAACATCCGGCCCGCCGAGCTCGAGAACGTGCTCGGCGAGTGCGAGGCCGTCCTGGAGGCGGCGGTCGTCGGCTGTGCCGACGAGCGCTGGGGCGAGGTCCCCGTCGCGTTCGTGGTCGCGAAAGCCGGCAGCACGCTCACGCGCGCCGACGTGCTCGCGCTCTTCGACGGCCGCCTGGCGCGCTTCAAGCACCCTCGCGACGTGGTGTTCCTCGATCGCTTGCCGCGCAACGCCATGGGCAAGGTGCTGAAGCAAGAGCTGCGCGCGCGACCCCGCGCGCGCTGATCAGAAGAACGCGAGCGTGCGCACCTCGATGCTCTCTCGGGAGCGCGCGTTTGCCGGCGAGGTGGGATCGTCGAACGCGCTGTGCGCGGTGAAGCGCGCGCGGTCGCGCGCCGAGTCGTAGCACTTGAGCAGCATCGCCTCGTCCGGTCGCATCAGCGGGAAGTAGTACCAGCGGTGCTTCGCGGTATAGCGCATCGAATAGACCTCGCCGTTGCGGTCGCGGTAGAGGAGATCGGTCGGCACCAGATCGCCCGGCCCGATCGTGCGCGCGTCGCACACGGCGAGCGGCGCGACCTCGACCGGCCAGCCGATCGGTTTCCACACGTTCACCACCGCGAATCGCCGCGCCAGCAATTCGTCGGCCTCGTCGGGGAGCAGATCGCGCACGCGCTGCGGCCCCGAGGCTTCCGTGTAGTCGTTGTGCGGGAAGCGCACCGGCTCGTTCGGCCCGTCGCCGCGGCGCACTCCCCGGGCCGACGAGCGCAGGTTGTGGTCGAACGCCACGACGCGGCGCGCGCCGGTCTCGCGCTTCACCAGCTCCTCGACCTCGCGGTAGTAGATGGGGATCGCGTCTCCCTCGAACGACTCGATCGTGCTCTCGAAGCGCGCGAGCTCGAAGCCCTCGCGGTCGAGCGAAGGCGGCGGCTCGAGCACTCGCGCGTCGTGGACCGCCACGGGCCGGCGGTCTCCCTTCGTGTTCCGCGACGCCGTGCCCTGCGGCGGCTCGTAGAGGAAATAGTAGGGCCGGTCGTTGGTCTCGGCGAGATAGCTGAGCGTGGTGTCGACCATGGTCTCTCCCCTTCTACGGGCCTTTGAGCCCTTCGGCTCCGTAGCGCGTCGCGGTCCCCTCGCCCTCAGGTCCGAGCCGGCCGCCGGGTCCGAGGTGACCCTTGCCCGGCACGTGGTTCACCTCGACGCGGATTCCGTCGGGGTCCTCGAACAGCACCGAGTAGTAGCCCGGGGCAAACGGGCCGTCTTCCGGAGGATGGACGATCTCGGCCGCGAGCTCGTCCTTCAGGAACCGGTAGACCGCGTCGACGTCCTCGCGGCTGCGCGCGCGCAGACAAAAGTGATGCAGCCCGGATCGCAGCTGATCGAAAGGGGTGCGATCGCGGCCCGCGGGCGTGCCGCTCACCAGGATCCCGGTGCGGCTGCCGATGCAGTAGACGATGTCGTCGCCCTTGATGAGCGTCTTCATCTCGAGGAAGTTGCAGAGCTTCTCCCAGAACGGGACGCAGCGGGCCGGGTCGTTGACGGTGAGCTGGATGTGCGCGATGCCGTTTAGCTCGACGCTCATTCCAACTTCTTTCGCTCAGGCGCGGAGCCAAGTCGAGGGCTTTCAACCGGGCTCGTAGGTTGGCATTTCACGGCGCATCGGTTACGTGCCGGTCGAGAGAGCGCCACGAACCAAGGAGCCGCCATGAAGATCCGCCATTTGCCCGCCACCACCTCTGCCGATGAGCTCGCCGCTGTGCTCGGCGAAGAGGGCGCTGCGATCGTCGACCGGCTCGTCGAGCCCGCGCTGCTCGACCGCGCCGAGCGCGAGCTCGACCCGTTCCTCGCCGCCACCCCGTTCGGGCCCGACTCTTTCGCCGGCCGGCGCACCAAGCGTACCGGCGCGCTGATCGCCCGCTCGGGCACCTGCCAGGGTCTCATCGTCCACCCGCTCGTGCTCGGCGGGGTTCACAAGGTGCTGGCGCACTCCTCGGGCTTCCAGCTCCATCTCACGCAGGTGATCTCGATCGATCCCGGCGAGCCCGTGCAGAAGATCCATCGCGACCAGTGGGCGTTCGCCTTCTTCCCGTTTCCCAAGGGCTACGAGGTGTCGTGCAACACGCTCTGGGCGATGACCGACTTCACCGAGGAGAACGGCGCCACGCGCGTGATCCCCGGCAGCCACCGCTTCGACGACCGCCTCGAGCTCGACGCCGCCGAGACCGTGCCCGCGGAGATGGAGAAGGGCTCGGTGCTGATCTACACGGGCAGCGTCTATCACGGCGCCGGCGCGAATCGCTCCACGCGCACGCGCCGCGGCGTCAACATCACCTACAGCGTGTCGTGGCTCCGCCAGGAGGAGAATCAGTATCTCGCCGTGCCGCTCGAGGTCGCGCGCACGCTGCCGGTCGACCTGCTGCGGCTGATGGGATATTCACGAGGCGCGTACGCGCTCGGCTACGTCGACGACCTGCGTGATCCGATCGAGGTGGTCCGCCCCGATCTCGGATCGAAGGGTCTCGGCGATCTCGACGCCGCGCTGGCACGCGTGAGGGAACACTGACGGGCCGGAGGGGGTCTCGGCATGAGGGGAATGGGGATGGGGTTGGCGGTGTGCGGGACGATCGTCGCGGGCATGCTGTCGTCGGGTTGTTTTCTACTCGTCGCGGGCGCCGTGGGCGGGGCGGCCGCCGGAGGCGCGGCAGCGGCGGGCCAAGAAGAGGAGCACGGGGTCGGCTCTTACGTGGGAGCCGTTGCCGCGGATGTGATCTACGTGCCGACCAAGATCGCGTTCGCGTGCGTCGGCGCGGTGACCAGCGGCCTCGCGTACCTCGTCACGGTCGGCAACCGAGAGACCACGAAATCGGTATGGGATGCCACGGTCGAAGGGACCTACGTGCTCACGCCGAGTCACATCGAGGGCAAGGAGCCCATCCGCTTCATCGGGCCCTGACGACCGCAGACGCTTGCGGGCCGCCGGCTGAGGTTACTGCAGCGGCACGAGCTTGGCGTAGCTGTCGTAGGGCTCTGGATCTGGCTCACGTAGTTGACGGGCTCGTCGCAGTGGCAGCCAACCCTGTTCGGGTTGAGCCCCATGTCCTTGGCCAGCGCGCGCGCGCCTGCCGTGGCAGGGGCAGCATGGCGAGCGCGAAGCGGATGCGGTCCTGCCGGGACCGGGCTTGATTCGCGGGTGTGACGCACCGCCAGGATCCGTTGCCGCCCGCGCGCGCGGCGTCGCTGCACGCAGGTCGGTGCCGTACACGAGGAATGATCGTGTGTATCGCGCGCAGTCGGCGAAGTCCCCCCGGACGTACTGGGAGCGGCTCCTCGTCCGGGGCGGCGGGATCTCGGGGCTGCTGAAGCGCGACGCGGAGTAGATGACGCGTCCGTTTTCCAGCAGTCACGCCGGCGAGGATGCCGTTGCCTCGGTCTCAATCGAGGGATCGCTTGAACCAGACGATCGAGTGATGCGATGGAACCCTGAAGAATCTTCGGCGGAGGAGGCAACCCGAGATGTCGAGACCACTCGAAGGAATCAAGGTGATCGAAGTCGGCCAGGAGATCCAGGGACCGTTTGCGGGGCTCGTGCTCGCGGACCTCGGCGCCGACGTGATCAAGATCGAGAACAAGGAAGGCGGCGATCTCAGCCGCTCGATCCTCGCCAAGCTGATCGGCGGCGCCGGGACGCGCAACGGCGACCTGTCGCACTACTTCCACGCCATGAACCGCGGCAAGCGCAGCATCACCGCCGACCTCAAGCATCCGCAGGCCGTCGAGCTGATCCGGCGCCTCGCCAAGGTATGCGACGTGATCTTCACCAACTACCGGATCGGCGTGCTCGACCGGCTGGGGATCGGCTTCGAGGAGCTGAAGAAGCACAATCCGCGCATCATCTTCGCGCAGGGCAGCTCCTGGGGCCCGCGCGGGCCGTGGGTGCAGCGCCCGAGCCGCGACCTGCTCGCCCAGGCGGCGAGCGGGATCGTCGCCAAGGGCGGCCGCAAGACGGATCCCTTGATGCCGGCGCCGTTCGCGGTTGCCGATCAGTGCGGCGGCCTCACCCTTGCGACGGGCATCCTCGCCGCGCTGTTCGCGCGCGAGCGCACGGGCCAGGCGCAGAAGGTCGACGTGTCGATCTACGGCACCATGATCGCCATGCAGACCTTCGAGATCGGCTACGTCGGCTTCACCGGCAAGGAGCCGGAGCGCGCCGGCGTCGGCCATCAGTTCCTGCACGGGGTGTGGGGAGCGTACCGCACGCGCGACGGCCACATCGCGATCGGCACGGTTGACGACAAACACTGGCCGGCGTTCTGCAAGATCGCCGGCATCCAGCACCTCGAGAACGACCCGAAGCTCGCCGGGCTCGCCCGGCTCATCCCCGGCGACGAGATGGAGAAGGTGCTCGTCGAGATCTTCCCCAAGCGCACCACCGCCGAGTGGCTCGCCGAGTTCCACGATGCCGACATCCTGGCGACCGAGATCGTCGACTACCGCGCCGTGCTGGCGAGCGAGCAGGCGCGCGTCAACGGCTACGTCGTCGACGTCGAGCACGAGTACGCCGGCAAGATCGCCGCGACCGGCGCACCGATCTCGCTCAACGGGGAGATGCACACCTCGGCCCCTCCCGCTCCGGAGCTCGGCCAGCACACCGAGGAGATCATGCTCGAAGCCGGCTATTCGTGGGACGACATCGCGCGGGCGCGTGATTCCGGGGCGGTGTGAGAGCCGTCCAGTTCGATCGCCTCGGCGGTCCCGAAGTCCTCGAGCTCCGCGAAATCCCTCGCCCAGAGCTGCGGCCGGGGACCGTCGTCGTCAAGAACGAGGTGATCGCCGTCAACTTCGGCGACCTGTTCTTCCTGCGCGGCGAGTACCTGGTGAAGCCGGTGTTTCCCGACGTGCCGGGGATGGAGGCGGCCGGCGTGATCGACGCCGTCGCATCGGACGTGCGGGATCTCGAGCCGGGCGCGCGCGTCGCCTACATCGGCATGGGCGCGTTCGCCGACTACACGCGCATCCGCCGCTCGCGGGTGATGCCGCTGCCCGACGACGTCAGCTTCGACCAGGCGGCGTCGTTCCCGATCGCCGTGCTGACCGCCTGGCACCTGCTGCACACCTGCCATCAAACCGCGGTGGAACAATGGGTGCTGGTGCATTCGGCCGCCGGCGGCGTCGGCATCGCCGCCGTACAGATCGCCAAGGCGGCCGGCGCGCGAGTGATCGGCACGGTCTCGAGCGACGATAAGATCGACTTCGTACGCGGCTTCGGCGCCGATCACGTCGTCAACTACGAGGCCGTCGACTTCGCCGCGGAAGTGCTGCGCCTGACCGATGGGCGAGGCGTCGACCTGATCCTCGATGCGGTCGGCAAGCCGACTGTGGAGAAGGGCCTCGGCTGCCTCGCGCCGTTCGGGCACCTCGTCGTCTACGGCGGCGCCGGCGGCCCGGCACCCGCCATCGAGCCGATGCGGCTATTCGCCAAGTCGCTCAAGGTGAGCGGGTTCGTGGTGCCGATGGTCTACGGCATGCATCAGATTCACCGCCGAGGGCTCGAGGCGGTCTTCGCTCTCGCGCGCGAGGGCAAGCTCACGGTGCCGATCGGACGGACGTTTCGGCTCGCCGAAGCCGCCGATGCGCTGCGCTTCCTCGCCTCGCGGCGCTCGACCGGGAAGCTCCTGCTTCTGCCCTGAGACCATCCGCTCCTGCCTCATGTCGGCGTTCTTGCCGGGCGCGCTTGCAACCGGGAAATCGAGGTGCAAAGGTACCCGCTTTCATGCGTTCGCCGTCCGCCGCTCTTGCAGCGACGCTCGTAGTGGTGGCCATGCTCCTCGTCGGCAGCGCCGTAGCGGCGGCGGAGACCGCGGGCGCGACATCGCGAGCCGCGGCGCTCGAGCTCTCGCCGCCGTTCGGCATCGCCAGGGGCGGTTACGTGCACTCGCTGTGGAAGCTGGGTGGGAAGGCCCGCACGGAGACGCCGACGACCCTCGTTCTGGGCGCCGGCGGGGACGCGACGAGCCCGTCGATCGCCGTCACTCCGGGAGTCATGTACCGCTGGCGAGCGGAGGTCATCGGTCCGCTCGAGATCGTCGCGAGCTGGGAGGACCCCAGGAAGCGCCTGGTAGGCAACCCGATCGTCGCGGCGGTAAGCGCCGGGTGGACGGAGGCGGCATCGACGGCGCCCCCCGAGGCTTCCGCGCTGCGCCTGGACATTCGTACGCGCGGCGGCGGCGGCACCGTGCGCGGGCTCTCGGTCAGCGTCGAACGCGGTACGGCGGTCGAGCGCTTCCCCGACTTCGCCCGGGCGGCGCTGGCATTCAGCTTCGACTGGGAGTCCGCGATGGGCGGCCTGATCCACGCGCGCAGCAACGTGACGGCGAGCGGCGAGCCTTCGGTCGCCAAGGCCGAGACGATGGGGCGCGGCATGCGGGATGGCGCGCGGTTCCTCACCGCGCTGTTCGACCGATACGGCATCCACGGCTCGTTCTACGCCACCGGTTACAACCTGCTCCCGGGTAACCCGCGCTGCGAGAAGTTCGGGGGCAACCCCACCTATGCCCGTTCGGGCAAGGAGTGGCGTTCCGACTACTGGCAGCAGAACCCCTGGTACCGCCACGACCCGTGCACCACCGAGGCCCGGGCCCCGGCCTGGTACTTCGCGAGCGCCACACGCGAGCTCGTGCGGCACGGCGAGGAGATCGGCTGCCATACCTTCGGGCATCTCTCGCTCCGCGACGTCTCGGAGCCCGAGCTGGTCGCCGACCTCGAGCAGTGGACGCGATCGGCGCGCACTCTCGGCTTGCCCCCGACGCGCTCCTTCTCTTTCCCTTGGACGGCGAGCCAAGGCGTTCCTGCAGAGTTGTTCGGGGTTCTCAGGCGTTTCGGGTTTCGCAGTCTGGTGCGTCTTCACCAGCCGCTCCCACATCCTTACGAGCTCGATCGCGTGGCGGCGGAGCCGGATCTCGTGACCTTTCCGGACGTCTACATCCGCGAGCCGCTCGACGAACGGGGAATCGCGCTCAACGCGATCGACGAAGTGCTAGCGCGGCGCGGCGTCGTCAGCCTATGGACGCACCCGAACGAGATCGTGCGGTCGCGCGAACGCGAGGCGGGGTGGCGCGAGATCGTCGCCTCGGCGGCTGCGCGCCGGCGCGAAGGGCTGTGGATCGCGCCGGTCTCGGAGATCGTGGACTTCGCGCTCGCGACCGAGCGGGTGGTCGTCTCCTCCGCCCCCCGCGGCAAGCGCACGGTGTTGCGGATCGAGAACCGCTCCGGCCACCCGCTCCGCGGCCTCACGCTGACGCGTCCGGCCGTGACCGGGCCGGTGACGATCGGCGGGGTCCCCTGGACCGACGTGCGGGGAGCGCAGATCCGTCTGCCGCGGCTAGCGGCCGGCGAGCGTATCGAGGTCGTCACGACTCCGTGACCCGACCGGGGTCACGCAGAGCGGCGATTGCTGCCATCGCCTGCCGCGGTCCGGCGACTCATCCTCCGCCGACCATGCGCGACGCGCCGCCGTCGATCTTCAGGATCGAACCGGTCGTATAGGTCGAAGCCCCGCTCGCCAGGTAGAGCGCTGCGCCGACGATCTCGTTCGGCTCGCCGCCGCGATGCATGGGGATGTCGCGCCTCGCGGTCTCTGCGAAGGCCTTCATGTCCCACGCCTTCGAGATGTCGGTCAGGAACGGGCCCGGCATGATGCAGTTCACCCGGACCTTGGGCGCGAGGGCGCGGGCCAGCGCCACCGTCAGGTTGTTGAGACCGGCCTTGGCGAGCCCGTAGGGCACCTCGACGGGCGACGGCGCCACCGCCGCCACGCTGCTCACGTTGATGATCACTCCGCCGTTCTCCGCCACCATCCTTTCGCCGACGAGCACGGAGAGATGGAACGGACCCTTCAGGTTGAGGTCCATGACCTTGTCGTAGAGGTCTTCCGAGATCTCGCCGAGCGATCGGTAGAGCGGCGACTTGCCGGCGTTGTTGACGAGCACGTCGATTCGACCGAAGCGCTTCCAGACCTCCTCGGCAAGCTTCGTGCACTCGTCCCAGTGGCCGACGTGGCAGCCGATGCCGAGCGCCTTGCGGCCCGTGGTTTTCTCGATCTCGCGTGCGAGCTCCTCGCAGGCATCCGCCTTGCGGCTCGCCACCACCACCGTGGCGCCGTGCTCTGCGAAGGCAATCGCCATCTCGCGGCCGAGCCCACGGCTGCCGCCGGTGATGACCGCGACTTTGTCCGTCATGTCGAAGAGCTTGTCCATGACGGCGACGTATCAGCGGTATCGTGTGAAGTACACCCGTTATGATACGACCCCGCGCATGAAGCTCGACACCCAACTCGGTCACCGCGGACTCGCCACCGTCGCCGAAGAAGCGCGCAAATACGAGCGCATGGGGTTCGACGCCGCCTGGACTTTCGAAGCCGGCCACGACCCCTTTCTGCCGATCGCCCTCGCCGCGCAGGCGACCGAGCAGCTGCAGCTCGGCACCAACATCGCCGTCGCGTTCGCGCGCAGCCCGATGTCGATGGCGCAGGCGTCCTGGGACGTGCAAGCGCTCTCCAAGGGGCGCTTCCACCTCGGCCTCGGCACTCAGGTGCGAGCGCACATCGAGCGGCGCTACTCGATGCCCTACGAGCCGCCCGTGTCGCGGCTCCTCGACTACGTGCGCTGCCTGCGCGCCATCTGGCAAACGTTCCAGAAAGGCGACAAGCCCGCCTACGAGGGGCCGTACTACCGCTTCACGCTGATGAACCCGATGTTCAGCGGCGGCCCGATCGATCATCCGCGCATCCCGATCTGGTTCGCGGGCGTGAACCCGGGCATGTGCCGCGCCACGGGCGAGGTCGCCGACGGCTTCCACGCGCATCCGCTGCATTCGGTGTCGTACCTGCGCGACGTGGTGATGCCGGAGATCGCGGCCGGCGCCAAAAAAGCCGGGCGGAACGCCGCCGACATTCAGCTCTACGTGCCGGTCTTCGCGGCAACCGGCGACACGCAGGAGGAGCAGGATCGCTCGCTCGAGGAGGCCCGGCGGCAGATCTCGTTCTACGGCTCGACGCCGAGCTACCGCGCCGTCTTCGACCACCTCGGCTACGACGCTCTCGCGCACGAGCTCTCCGCGCACGCGCGCCGCGGCGAGTGGGCCGCGATGGTGAAGCTCGTGCCGGACGCGCTCGTCGAGAAGGTCGCCGTCATCGAGAAGCGCTCCTCTCTCGCCGCGGCCATCCGCAAGCGCTACGACGGCATCCTCGACCGCGTCTCGCTCTACGCTCCGATTCGGCCCGACGAGCCGGAGGAGCGCTGGCGCGAATTCGTCGGCGCGTTCCGCGCGGCGTGAGCGGGGGCTGCGGATCCGCTGACTGGCGCCCGCCGGTCTAGTTGCTCCGCTTGATCTCTTTCAGCAAGGCGGCGAGCTCGTCCGTGCTCGGCAGCTGCCAGCGCTCGCCGGCGGCGCTACGCCACACGCCGACGCTCGAGAATCGGATGGTGCCGGCCGCGTCGATGATGAACAGTCCGGTGTCTTCGTCGGCGAGCGCTCGCACGAGCTCACCGGGCGACGGCAGGAGCCCGGGAGCTCCGCCGAGGCGACCGCTTCTGCCGAAGTCACTCGGCGGCGGCCGGCCGCTCCACAAGCGCCCGGCCACCTTCTTCAGGTAGTCGCCCGCCGAATTCGCCCGTTCGCCGAGCCCGTAGGCAGTCCGCACCGATCCTTCGCTGTCGCAGAGATACGGAAACGGCAGAGCGAAATGCTTTGCATACACCCGCGCGCGTGCGGGCGGCGTGCGCGCGATCAGCAGCACGACGGCGTCGAACGGCTCGAAGGCCGGCAGGGCTCGCCTCAAGTGAGACATCTGCTGGCGGCAGAACGGGCAACCGAACCCCTTCGTGAACCAGAGGATGGCGGTCCTGCGGCCGTGGAAGTCCTGGAGGCCGACACTCGCTCCATCGGCGGTTGGCAGCCGGAACAGCGGCGCCGGCCGGCCGACCGCCAGCGCAGGGGGGAGCCGAGATCCACCCGCTTCTGTCATCGAAGGCAGGCTCACGAAGATCGGCGCGCGGGATCAGAAGATCGGATCGCCCTCCCGGCGCACGAGCGCGTGGAATGCTTCCGAGAGCGTCTTCGTCACCGGTCCCGGCGTGACCGTGCCGATCTTCCGCCCGTCGACCTCCGCGATCGGCATGACCTCCGCGCCGGTGCCCGAGAGGAAGCACTCGTCTGCCGTGTACACGTCGTAACGGGTGAGCCGTTTCTCGCGCGCCGGAATACGGGCCTCGCCGGCGAGCTCGAGCAGAGCGCCTCGCGTGATGCCTTCGAGCGCGCCGTCCTGAGGCGACGGCGTCAACAGCGCGCCGTGCTTGACGACGAAGAGGTTGTCGGCGGTGCACTCGCCTACGAAGCCTTCGGCATTGAGCAGGATCGCCTCTTGCGCGCCGGCGCGGTTGGCGTCGATCTTCGCGAGCACGTTCTTGAGATAGTTGAGCGACTTGACGCGCGCGTCGAACGCCTCGTGCGACACCTGGCGCGTCGCCGAGGTGATCACCTTGACTCCGCGCGCGTAGAGCTCGGCCGGGTACACCTGGATGTCGGTGACGATGATGAAGACGGTCGGTCTCGCGCACTTGGTCGGGTCGACGCCGAGATCGCCGGCGCCGCGCGTGACCACCAGGCGGATGTAGCCGTTGGCCTTCTGGTTCGCCTTGATCGTCGCGGCGAGCGCCTCGACCATCGCGGCACGATCCATCGGGATCTCGAGCGCGATCGCCTTGGCCGAGTCCCAGAGCCGGTCGAGGTGCTGCTCGAGCCGGAAGACGCGCCGGTTGTAGATCCGGATGCCCTCGAAGACGCCGTCGCCGTAGAGGAGGCCGTGATCGAACACCGACACGGTCGCCTGCTCGGGAGCCACCAAGCGGCCATCGATCCAAATCGACATCGGCGTCATGCGGGTCCTCCAACCGAACGCTTCGGCGTTTTCTCTCGAATGGATGCCGGGAGCCTCGAAGTCAAACGGGTCTACGCCGACCCCGCCAGCCGCCGTACGTACTCGGGGGGCTGGTAGATCCACTCGAACGCGTCGTACTGACCGTCGCCGCTCCAGCCCGCGTACATGTCGTTGCGCACCAGGCGCGCCACACCGCGCGCGTGGTAGAGCAGGCCGAGCAGGCTCGCCGAGAGCTGCACGCGCGACGCACGAACGAGCCGCGCTTGCTGGTAGCTCTGGAACGCGGCCGCGAAATCTCCGTCGCGCTCGCCGACCGCGACGGCGAGGCACACCGCATCCTCCAGCGCCATCGCCGCGCCCTGCGCGGCATACTGCAGCATGAGGTGCGCCGCATCGCCGAGCAGTGTCACCGGCCCGCGGCTCCAGTTGTCGACCGGCTCGCGGAAGCGCAGCATCCATCGCCGAAACGTCTTCGGCACCCGCAGGATCGTCAGCGGCTTGTCGCAGCTCGCGGCGAACAGCGGCAGCACTTCCTCCGGCGAAGCCTCCTCGTTGTGTCCGCTGCCCGCGGTCTCGCGCACCACCGTCGCCACGACGTTGAAGAGCTTCCAGCCCCGCAGCGGATAGTGGACGATGTGAGTGCTCGGCCCCGCCCACAGCGTCGCGGCGGCCCAGCGCAGGTCCTTGGGCATGTCTTCGACCCCTAGCACCGCGCGGTAACACATGTGACCGGAGACGGGCGGCTCGCCGTCGCCGACGATCGCCTGGCGCACCGCCGAGCTCCAACCGTCGGCTCCGACCAGCGCCGCGCCTCTCACTCGCGTCCCGTTTGCGAGCACGACGGTCACGCCCTTCGATTCGATCTCGAACCCGGCCACGCGGCTGTCGGTGCGAAGCTCGATCCGCTCGCCACGAGCGCGGCAGCCGTCGAGCAGCGCGCCGTGGATGTCGGCGCGGTGCGTGACGGCGTAGGGGTTGCCGAACCGCTCGCGAAACCGCTCGCCGACCGGAACGTCGATGACCGTCTCGCCGCTCACCGCGTCCATCATCAGCAAGCGCTCGATGAACACCGCCTGCTCCTTCACGCGCTCGTCCACGTCGAGCGCGTCGAGCGCGTGCCAGGCGTTCGGCGCGAGCTGGATGCCGGCGCCGATCTCGCCGAACTCGCGCGCCTGCTCGAGGACGAGCACGCGGAAGCCCTGAATCGCCAGGCCAAGCGCCGCGGCCAAACCGCCGATGCCGCCGCCGGCGACGACGATCGGCTCGTGGTTGCGCGGGGCGCTCATCGTGGCACGGCTCGGTTCCGATCGGAGCAGCGATTCTGGACGCGCGATCCTTCGTTGACAAGCGATCGAGCGGCGCGCGAGAGTCCCGCGTTGAACAAAACGAACCCACGAGGTGCTTCATGGACTTGAACGGCAAGATCAGCGTGATCACCGGCGCCGGCAGCGGCATCGGCGCGGCCTGCGCGCGCGCTTTCGCGGCCAAGGGAGCGAAGGTCGTCGTCGCCGACCTCAACGGCGACGGCGCTCGGGCGGTCGCCAAGGAAGTCGGCGGTCTCGCCGTCGCCTGCGACGTGCGCCGCGAGAAGGAGGTCGACGCGCTCGTTGCCGCGGCGAACAAGAGCTACGGGCGAATCGACGTGTTCTTCAGCAACGCGGGTATCGCCAACGGCACCGATCCGCTCGAGACGCCACTCGAGGTCTGGCAGCAGCAGTGGGAGCTCCACGTGATGTCGCACGTCTACGCCGTGCGCGCGGTGCTGCCGGGGATGCTCGAGCGCGGATCCGGCTACCTGCTGCAGACGGCCTCGATGGCCGGCATCCTCACCTCGCAGGGGAACTGTCCGTACGCCGCCACCAAGCACGCGGCGGTCGGCCTTGCGGAATGGCTTTCGATCACGTATCACGACCGTGGCATCCGCACCTCGCTGCTCGCTCCACTCGGAGTGCGCACGCCGATGCTCGGCGACGTCAACTCCCCGTTCGCCCGACTAGCCGCGGGCCCGATCAAGGAGCCGGCCGAGGTGGCGGAAATGGTGGTCTCGGCGATACAGGAGGAGCGGTTTCTCATCGTAACCGACGCGGTGGCTCAGGGTTGGATGGAGCAGAAGACGCTCGACGCGGAGCGCTGGCTGCGGGGCATGCGCCGGTTGCAAAAGCGCCTGGAGCAAGAGTCTCGCTGAGCACCCTCGGCGAGGCTCTGACCAGCGTGGAGTGGATCGCGGCGGGCCGTCAATGAACGAAGGAAGGTTTCGCCGTTGCAGGCTTCGACCAGGCTCGGAACTTCTCGGGGGGCGTTCGCCGTCTTCGGTGTCGCGCTTCTGCTGCGGCTGCTCTTCGTCTCTTTGACCACGATCACGCCGATCTCGGACGCCGAACGTTACGCTAAGCACGCCGAACGCCTGCTCGACGGCCACGGATTCATCTCCGACGAGGGTAAGCCCACTGCCTATACGCCACCGGGATACCCCGTCTTCCTGGCCGGCGTCGAAGCGATGCTGGGAACCGATGGCCGCACGATCGCCTACGTGCAGGCGGTGCTCGGCGCCATTTGCTGCGCGTTCACGTTCCTCGTCTGCGATTCCCTCTTCGATCGTCGGCGCGCCTTGACGGCCGGCCTGCTGCTCGCCGTCTCGCCCACGACCATCGCCTATTCGGGTACTCTGCTGTCCGAGATTCCCGCCACGCTTGCGATCCTGGCGGTGCTGCTGGTGCTGGTCGCCGACTACGACGAAGATCGCGGGCATCGCCTCCGTGCGCTCTTCGCGGGCCTAATGCTCGGTGTCGCCATTCTCATTCGACCGGCGCTGGCGGGATTCGGGCTCGGGCTCTGCGCTTGGCTGTTGCTCTTCGGTTCGGGCGCTCGCTTCGCGCGACTTCTCACCACGGGCGCGTTCGTCGTCGGTGTAGTGGTCGTGCTCGGCCCCTGGGCTTACCGGAATTATCACGTGCTCCATTCGCTCGTGCTCATCTCCAACAACGGGGACTACAATCTCTATCTCGGCAACAATCCGCACGCGTACGACGGCGGGTGGATGCTTCTCGAAGACGAGGTCGACCTGCGCCGAGACGAGCCCCAAGGTGCCCCTGAGGCTCGACGGCGGGCGTTGACGTGGATTCGGGACAACCCGATCGCCTACGCGAGGATCACGTTGCGACGTACCTTGGCCTGGATTTCCGTCGCTCCCGACTATGTGCCGAGCCTCGCGCTCACGTCGACCGCGCAGATCGACGACAAGGTGGTCCACGTCTTCCGAGAGACGTCGTCGACCGGCCTGGAGCCTCCGGACCCGCCGGAGCTCGAACGCAGCAAGAGGATCAACTCGAGCATTCTGATCGTCTGGTCGCTGCTGACGATTCCCGTCGCGGTCGCCGGCATGCTTCTCGATGCCTCGCAGCGGCCGAAATGGATCTTGCTGCTGCCTTTGATCACCTACGCCTCGGCACTGAGCATGACGTTCATGGAGGCTCGCTATCGCGAAGTGATGACCCCGATCTGGCTGATCTACGCAGCGGTCGGCGCCTGGGGTCTCCCAACGTTACGCTACTCATGGCAGCGAGCCTCTTCCGCGTCGAGACGAGTTCTCCTCCTCGGGCTTCTTCCCCTCGCGTTGCTCTTCTGCTTTCAGCTGTTTCGCGACCGGCACGTCATCGGCAGCGGCGTCCGTTGGTCGCAAGGGGTTGAGCGCGAATGACTTCGGAGGTTCGATGAGCGAGTACACGGCGACGATCGAGTGGCGGCGCGCCGGCGCCATGTTCACCGACAACCGGTACAGCCGCGCACACTCCTGGAGATTCGACGGCGGCATCGAAGTTCCCGCCTCGTCGTCTCCGCATTCGGTTCGACTCCCCTATTCCGTGGCCGAGGCCGTCGATCCCGAGGAGGCGTTCGTCGCGTCGCTCTCGAGCTGTCACATGCTGTGGTTCCTCTCGATCGCGGCCAAACGGGGCTTCGCGGTCGAACGCTATCGCGACGAGGCGATCGGCGTCATGGCGCGGAACGCCGAAGGGAAGCTTGCGATGACGCAGGTGACACTGCGCCCGGCGGTGACGTTCTTCGGGGAGAAGCGGCCGTCGGCGGCCGAGCACGAGGCCATGCACCACGAGGCGCACGAGGAATGCTACATCGCCAACTCGGTCAAAGCCGAGGTGCGGTGCGAGCCGACCACCGTCGCGGCGTAGAAAACCGGCGCGAGGAGCCGCTCACCGCCCGGTGAAGTTCGGCTTGCGCCGCTCCATGAAGGCGCGCGGCCCCTCGCGCGCGTCTTGCGAGCGCATGACCTCCCGCGTGCACTCGTCCTCGATCGCGAACGCTTCGGCGAGCGGGCGGCCCTGGCTGCGGATCACCGCCTCCTTGATCTTCCGCACCGCGAGCGGGCCGTTCTCGGCGATGCGCGCGGCGAGCTCGAAGGCGCGGTCGAGGAGCTTCTCGCGGGGCACGATCTCGTTCACGAAGCCGACCTCGAGCGCCGTCGCCGCGGGCATCGGGTCGCCGGTCAGCAGGATCTGCATCGCGCGCACGTAGGGGATCTGGCGCGCCAGCCGCACGAGCGAGCCCCCGCCCGGGACGATGCCGCGCTTCGGCTCCGGAAGACCGAAGCTCGCCTCGGGAGCGGCGAGGCGGAGGTCGGTCGCCTGCAGCATCTCGCAGCCGCCGGCGAGCGCGGCGCCGTTCACCGCGGCGATCACCGGCTTCCACAGCTCGAAGTTGCGGAGGATCGCCGCCTGAAAGATCTTCGGGTCGGCGAGAACCCGCGCGTCCCACTCGTCGTCGGGGGGGCGCGCGCGCGTCAAGAGCGGGATCAGCCGGCCGAGGTCGGCGCCGGCGCTGAACGTGTCGCCGGCGCCGGTGAGCACGGCCACGCGCAGCGCGCCATCGTCGCGGAACTCGGTCCATGCGTCGGCGAGGCGCACCATCATCTCTGGTGTCAACGCGTTCTTCTTGGCCGGACGGTTGAGGGTGAGAAGCGCCACACCGTCCCGCTTCTCGAACAATAGATCGCTCATGCGCTCTCCGTTTTCTCTTCGTTGGCGACAGCAATTCCCGAACCAGCGACAGATACCGGGATTGCGGCGATCGAGCGAGTCGGCGCCGCATCGGAGGGGGCGCGGCGGCCCGGGTGAAGTCGACATCGACTCGCAGCCGTTTCCTCGACAGTCGCACGTCGCCCGACTATGCGCGCGCCGCTTGCGAGCATGCGCGGCGCCGATGCCACAGGATTGAGAGATCACGCACGCTGGGTCCGGTTCTCTCCCGGATGATGACCGACCCACTCGCGAAGCAACCACGAGCGTGTTGCCCTCTTGGTTCGCGGTGGCGAAGGCGCTATTCCTCGCTTTCGCGGATGCTTCGAGCCGCGGAGAAGACGAATGCCGACAGGCGTGATCGCTCGGCCGACCCACCGCTCCGTGATCGAAGACCGGCGGGAGCAGATGTTCCCCGTCCTCGAGCCGGCCGAGATCGAGCGGGTCAGCCGGTTCGGAGAACGACGATCGTATTCTGCGGGCGAGGCGCTCGTCAGAGTCGGCGAGGTCGGTCACGGGCAGATCGTCGTTCTTGCCGGCGAGGTGGCCGTGAGTCGGCACGACGAGCTCGGTCGGCGAGAGGCCATCGTCACGCACGGCCCCGGCGGATTCTTCGGGGAGTTGTCGCAGCTCTCCGGTCGCCCCGCCCTGGTCGACGCATACGCGCAGACGCCGGTCGACGCGCTCATCATTCGACCGGAGAAGTTGCGCGCACTGCTCGTGGCGGAAGCTAGCCTCGGCGAGCGCATCATGCGCGCGCTGATCCTGCGGCGCGTCGGACTGATCGAAGCGGGAGCCGGGCCGATCATCGTCGGTCACGCGGACGACGGAGACGTGCTGCGGCTCGAGAACTTCCTGCGCCGCAACGCGCACCCGCACCAGCAGCTCGACCCCGATACCGACGCCGACGCTCAGGCTCTTCTGCAACGCTTCCACGTCGAGCGAGACGAGCTGCCGATCGTCCTCTGTCCGGGCGGGCAGCTCCTGCGGAACCCGGGCGAAGCGCAGCTCGGGCGCTGCCTCGGCCTCGTCGGACCCCTCGATCCCGCGAGGGTCTACGACGTCGCGATCGTCGGAGCGGGGCCGGCAGGACTCGCCGCCGCCGTCTATGCCGCATCCGAAGGACTCTCGGCCTTGGTCCTCGACTGCCGCTCCTTCGGCGGGCAGGCGGGCGCGTCGGCGCGCATCGAGAACTACCTCGGATTTCCGACCGGCATCAGCGGCATGGCCTTGATGGCGCGCGCCTACAACCAGGCGCAGAAGTTCGGCGTCGAGATGGCGATCCCCGCCGAGGCCGCGACCCTGCGAAGCGACGAGGCCGGGACGAACGGGCCGCAGTTCCTGCTCCGTCTCGCGAACGATGAAACGGTCCGCGCGCGCGCCGTCGTGATCGCGAGCGGGGCGCGCTATCGGCGTCTCGGCGTGAAGAACCTCGAGGAGTTCGAGGGCACGAGCGTGCACTACTGGGCGTCGCCCGTCGAGGAGCAACTGTGCAGCGGGCAGGAAGTCGTCCTCGTGGGCGGCGGCAACTCCGCGGGTCAAGCGGCCGTGTATCTGTCGTCTCGTGCGAGCAAGGTCTTTCTCATCGTGCGTCGAGCGAGCCTCGGCGAGACGATGTCGCGCTATCTCGTCGATCGCATCACGGGGCTGCCGAATGTGGAGGTCGTGACACTCGCGGAGGTGAGCGCACTCGAGGGACGCGACGGCGTGCTGGAAGCCGTGCGCTGGCGACGTCCCGAAGAGGAAACGCGCCGGCCGGTCCGCCATCTCTTTCTCTTCATCGGCGCCGACCCGAACACGGATTGGCTGGCCGGCTGCGACATCGCGATCGACGACAAGCGGTTCATCCGCACCGGGGCGGACGTCGGCGCCGGTCTTCGCCCGCTCCAGACCAGCCGACCCGGCGTCTTCGCCATCGGCGACGTCCGATCCGGCTCCGTGAAACGAGTCGCGGCCGCCGTGGGGGAAGGCGCGCAGGTCGTGGCGATGTTGCACGCCTTGCGCGCGTGAGTGAGAAGCGCGCGATTGTATCGGGCGACGCAAGCATCGCCTTGTCACAGGAACGGCACGGCGGCTATGGCCGCCGGCCGTTCCCGACTCCGTGTAGCACCTAAGCTGCGTTGCGAAAAACTGTCTCCCGGGGCTCATCGTTCCCGAAAAGTTCCGCCATCTTCTGCTTCGCCCGTCGGATCACTTCCGGGGTGATGTAGGCCGTCACGACGGCTATCGCGGCTGCCATTGCCGCCAGGTCATCCGAGAAGCCCACGACCGGAACGAAGTCCGGTATCGCATCGATCGGGGAGATGAGATACGCGAGCGCTCCATAGATCGTGGTGCGCGCCCACACTGGCGTCGAGGTATTCTGCGCCGCGTAGTAGAGGATCAGCGCCTTCTCGAGCAGCTCCGAGGAGCAATTCTCCGCCCTCGACGCCCTCCCCGCCGCCCTCCTCCGTCGAGCCTTCGAAGGCGCGCTCTGAAAGGGGCTTTTCAAAGCTCGCAGAGCTTTGAAAGAAAGATGCTCGTTTCTTTCAAAGCATTCTCGTCTTTGTTAGGATGCTTGCAGAGTCACTTCCATGAATCGTTCGGAGTTTCGTGCGCGCGAAGCCGGCCGGGTCATCCGGACGCCGCAAGGCTATTCCGCGTTCATTCCCGCCCCATTGCCGCCCAAGCTCGTCTATGATGCCGAGGTGGCGCTGTCGCTCTCCGCGGCGGACGCGGCGGTCAGCGAGCTGTCGGGGCTCGGCCGCCACCTCCCCAACCCGCATCTCCTGATCGCGCCGTACGTTCGGCGCGAGGCGGTGCTCTCGTCGCGAATCGAAGGAACCCGGGCCTCGCTCTCCGATCTCCTGTTGGAAGAGGCTTCCGGCCCGTCGGAGACACGTCACGGCGACGTGCACGAGGTGCGGAACTACGTCCGTGCGCTGGACTACGGGATCAAGAGGTTGGAGAAGCTCCCGCTCTCGCTCCGCCTGGTTCGTGAAATCCACGAACGCCTGATGCGAGGCGTGCGTGGCGATCACGCAACGCCCGGGGAGTTTCGACGGTCACAGAACTGGATCGGTCCGGCCGGCTGCACGCCGGAAACGGCGCCGTACGTACCCCCGCCCCCGAGCGAGATGAAAGAGGCGCTCTCGGACTGGGAGCGCTTCGTCCAGAACCGCGGGAAGGTCCCCGATCTCATTCAATGCGCCCTCATCCACGAGCAGTTCGAAGCGATTCATCCATTTCTCGACGGCAACGGCAGGGTCGGGCGTCTGCTGATCACTCTATTCCTGGCCGAGCGGGAACGATTGAGTCAGCCGCTGCTCTACCTGTCGGAATACATCGAGCGGCGGCGACAGGAGTACTACGAGCGCCTGCAGCGAGTCCGCACCGATGGCGACTGGCGCGGGTGGATCGGCTACTTTCTCGAAGGTGTCCGCTGGACGGCACGTCGAGCGATGAATCAAGCGACCAAGCTGACGGATCTACGGGAAGCCATGAGACGGCGCCTGAGGGATCGCGGCAAGGCGCTCGCCCTCGTCGACGAGCTATTCGTGAACCCCTACATCACCGTTGCGCGAGCTGAATCGATTCTCCACGTCACCAATCCAACCGCTCGACAGATCGTCCAGCTACTCGAACGCGAGGGCCTGCTCGAGGAAGTATCGGGCAGGAGTTGGGGGCGCATCTACCTTTCGAAGCCGATCCTGAAGGCGATCGATCATCCGCCGGACGAGAGTTGAAATGCGCCAGAACGCCGACGGCAAGCGTCACACCACCCAGCAGTCGCTGAACGCGCGCGGTCAAGTCGATCTGCGACATCATGCGCCGCTCGAACTGCGCCGGCGCGCTGCAGTACGTCCCGGAGCTGACCTGGATCCTCTTCCTCCGCATCCTCGACGAGCGCGAGGCGCGCGAGGCGGAGGAGGCCGAGGCGCTCGGCGTCGAGTTCACGCCGTCGCTCGCCGAGCCCGTATCGCTGGCGCGACTGGGCGGCGCCGGAGGGTACGAAGCGAAGGGCGCTCCGGGACGACGGCACGCTCGGGTCGTTCTTCGGCTTCGTCAACGGCGACCTGCTGCCGCACCTCAAGGGGCTGCGGGAACGGCCGAGCGCGACGCCGCGCCAGAAGGTCATCAGCGAGATCATGTCCGGCGTCGAGCGCACGCGGATCGACACCGAGAAGAACCTCCTCGACGTGCTCGACAAGGTCCACGAGATCAGCGCCGAGACGGTCGACCCGACGCACGTCTTCACGCTCTCCCAGGTCTACGAGGGGCTGCTCCTCAAGATGGGCGAGAAGGGCAACGACGGCGGGCAGTTCTTCACGCCGCGCGAGGTCATCCGGGCGATGGTGCAGGGCGATCGATCCGCGGATCGGCGAGACGGTCTACGATCCCGGCTGCGGCACGGGCGGCTTTCTCGCGCAGAGCTTCGAGCACATGGCGGGGCCGGGCAACTCGAAGATCACCTCGCCGCGGACAGCTCGAGACGCTGAAGCGCCACACGTTCTACGGGCGCGAGAAGGACAACGCGATCTACCCGATCGCGCTCGCCAACCTCGTGCTCCACGGCATCGACGAGCCGCACATCTGGCACGGCAACACGCTGACCGGCGCGGAGACCTACGGCGGGCTCTTCGCCGGACGCGCCGGCGCTCTTCGACGTCGTGCTGACGAATCCGCCCTTCGGCGGCAAGGAGGGCAAGGAGGCCCAGACCCACTTCGCCTACAAGACCAGCGCCACGCAGGTGCTGTTCCTCCAGCACGTCATCGACAGCCTGAAGCCCGGCGGCCGCTGCGGCATCGTCCTCGACGAGGGCGTGCTGTTCCGCACGAACGAGAACGCCTTCGTCCAGACCAAGCGAAAGCTGCTCGACGACTGCGACCTGTGGTGCATCGTCAGCCTGCCGCGGCGGCGTGTTCTCGTCGGCCGGCGCGGGCGTGAAGACGAACCTGCTCTTCTTCACGCAAGGGCAGCCCGACCGAGCGGATCTGGTACTACGATCTCTCCGACGTCAAGGTCGGCAAGAAGCGCCCGCTGACGCTCGCGCACTTCGAGGAGTTCTTTCGCCTGCTGCCCGACGCGGACCGACACCGAGCAGAGCTGGACGGTCGACGCGCAAGGCGATCGAGGACGAAGAACTACGACCTCAAGGCGGTCAATCCGAACGCGCAGAGCGACGAGGACCCCCGAACGCCCGAGGAGCTGCTCGACATCATCGAGGCGAAGGGCCGCGAGGTCGCCGCCGCCTTGGCCGAGCTTCGCGGGAAGCTCTGAGACTCGGAGAGCGATCGCTCTTGGCGCGAAAAGTCTAATCGATTAGACTTTTCGCACCAGTCGCGCAAAACCGCTCCCAGCAAGCCTTTCCGGGCGGTGGCACCCGCGCAAGTGTGCTGGGAGCGGATTTCACGATGAGGGGCCGCGGAAAACCGCCGGGCGCTTCTCGACGAACGCGCGCATCCCTTCGCGAAAATCCCCCGAGTTCGCGGCGAGGATCTGATTGCGGTCCTCCATCGCGATCACCGCCTCGAGGCTTCCCGCGTCGATCGAGACGTTCAGGCATTCCTTGGTGAGGCGCACGCCGAGCGGAGCGTTGCGCACGATGTCCTTCGCGAGCGCGCGACCCGCGGATTCGAGCTCCGCGTCGGGAACGACGCGAGACACGAGCCCGATCCGCTCCGCGCGCGCGGCGTCGATGAAGTTGCCGGTGAGGATCAGCTCGGCGGCGTTCGAGGCGCCGACGATGCGCGGCAGGAAGTAGCTCGAGCCCGCGTCGCAGCCGCCGAGGCCCACACGGATGTACGCGCAGTTCATGCTCGCGGACGCGCCCGCGATGCGCACGTCGGCGCCGAGCGCGACCGAGAAGCCGCCGCCGGTCGCCGCGCCGTGCACGCAGGCGACGATCGGCTGCGGCACGCGGCGCATGCGCAAGATCACATTGCTGAAGCGCCGCTGCAGGCGCAGCGCCACGTCGACCGAGCCGGTTAGGCTGCCCTCGGCCGATTCGTCCTTCAAGTCCCAGCCCGAGCAGAACGCCTTGCCGGCGCCGCGCAGAATCACCACGCGCGCCTCGCGGTCCTCCGGCAGGCCGTCGAGCAGCGCCCCGAGCTCCTCGATCATCCGCGCGTTCAGCGCGTTCAATCGCTGCGGGCGGTTGAGCGTCACCCAGAGCAAACTGTCTTCGCGGCGAACGTCCAGTGTCTCGTACATGGCCTCCCCGGATCCAACCGCGTAGCGGTCAGAGAATCATGCTGACGGCGCCGTTCGGCGCCAGCGTTTCCTGGTCGATCATCACACGCTTCGAGGCGATGCGCAGTCGCGTCGCCTTCCTCGACGAGCTCGTAGTCCGCGTGACCGATGAACGGGTCGGCGTGGCGATGGCGAAAGCGCCAGACGACGAACGCGGCGGTGGCGCGAATGCGCTCGCCCGAGTGCTCGTCGACGAGCACGTTCGTAACCAGCCGCCGCGTGCGGGACCACGGGAACTCACGGTGCGCGTGGCCGCTGAGCAGCCGCTTCACCCGCCAGCCGAGGCGCTCGCGGTCGTCGTCGATCAGCACCAGCGAGCGGCGCGGATCGGCCTGCGGGTCGTCCGTGCCTGGCACCACGTAGCGGGCGTCCGCGGTGAAGAGCGCGAGCCACTCCTCGAGCCGCCAGTCGTCGAGCAACCGCGCCTCTCGCGAGACGAAGTCCGCCACGCGAAGCTGGAGAAGCAAGCGCGCCGCTTCCGCTTCGCTCGTCACGCGGCCGGCCTCTGATCCGACCAATCCGAGCGGCGCGTGCCCGTCATGCGCGCCTGCCACTCGCGCCAGAAGCTCCGCATCTGCAGCTCGTCGTCGGGCCGCGGCTCGCGGGTCATGCCCCGCGAGATGTCCGACCACTCGACGCCGTCGGCCGCGAAGCCGATCTGGCAGGAGTCGAGCGCCTCGACGTCGTCCGGCGTCGCGAAGCCTCCCGGGCCGAGGAACTCGAGGAAGCTGTGCAGGCGGCGGGCCAGGCGCTCGCCCGATTCCTCGGCCGGCGCGATCTCCCAAGCCGTCACGTCCATCTCCCCCGCGCGCACCGGCGAGAACGTGCGGATCGTCACCGCCATGATGTCGTTCACCACCAGGTTCGGGAAGATGATCATGTTGCGGTTCCAGTCGGCGATGCGCTCGGCGCGCTCGGCGCCGTGGCGCTCGCGCAGCTCGGCGCGGATCGCTTCGATCTCTCCGCGAGCGGACTCGCCGAAGGTCGGCGCCCAGTGCGCGACCGGACGGCCCCACGGCGCGCGATACTCGATCACGGCGTGGCCGTTGCCGAGCGCTTTGGCGCGCCCCGCCACCACGGCCGTGCCGGGCAGCAGCGCGCCCGTCCCTTGCAGGTAGGCGAGATAGCTCTTGTGCACGGGCACCGCGTGATAACCGTCGACGCTGTTCTCGGCGAGGAGCTTCCAGTTGGCGCGGATCGAGTAGCGCTGCTCACCCTTGACGACGCGCATCGAGCCGTCGAGCGACTGATCGGCGATCAGGTCGAGCACCTCGCGCGCGCCGGCCAGGTAGTCGGCGAGCGGCTCGACGCCCCTGTCGAAGCACACGAAGTGAAAGCCGCGATAGCTCTCGTGGCGCACCACCGGAGCGAGCGATCGCTCGGCGCGATCGAAGCCCGGCGCGTACGCGGCCTCGTCGGGGAGTCCGACGAGGCGCCCGCGGTTGTCGAAGGTCCACGCGTGATAGAAGCACTGGAAGGTCTTCGCCACGCCCGCGTCCTGGCGGCAGACGATCGCGCCGCGGTGCGGGCAGGTGTTGTGGAGCGCGCGGATCACATCGTCGGAGCCGCGCACGAAGACGAGCGGCCGGCCGCCGACGGTGCGCCGGCGATAGGCGCCGGGCTCGGCGAGCTCCGACGCGTGGCCGAGATAGAGCCACACGCGCGAGAAGATCCGTTCGCGCTCGGCGGCGAGGATCTCCTCCGAAGTCATCGTCGCGCGGTGGACGCGAAAGACGCCGCGCGCAAGGTCGTCGTCGACGAGCGCCGTCAGGTTCATGACCTCTCCTTGATGGTTCATGGTTCGGGGAACCACGCAAAGCACTTGTTCGAGTTGAAGATCCAGCTCTCGATCCAGGCCTCGACGCGGGGGCGCCGGCCGAGGCGCTCCATGGCGCCGGCGAGCACGTACCAGTTGAGGAGCTCATGCTGGCCGGCGGCCTCGAGCTCCGCGAGCGGCGTCTTCCTCCAGGTCTCGTAGTCGCCGGCGCGCAGCGCCTCGACGAGCCGGCGGTCCGAAGCGTGGTCCGGCCACAGGTACCCCGTCCGCGCCGTGAGAAACGCGTGCGACCACGACGACGAGGCGATCAGCGCGACCCGCCACGGTGAATCGAGAAGCGTCTCCGCGATCCGCGCACCGACCTCCATGCACCGCCAGGGCGCCGGCGCCGGCGGGTCGGGCTCGACGACCGCGGACCCGGCCGCGGGCTCCTTCATGAGGTGGCTGAAGCCGCCGCGCGTGCCGAGCAGCGTCGAGCCGTAGCAGTTGACCTGGAACGGCACGATCGCGTGCGGAAATCCCTGCCGGTCGTAGTCGAGGAAGAGCAGCGTGTTGGCGAAGGCATGCGCGAGGCCGTCATGGTGAAGCGTCGTGTAGGCGTAGGGCACGTCGACGCCGCGCTCGAGGAGGCCGCGAGCGAGGTGCTTCGCTCCCTGGCGATGACCCGCGTAGCGAAACGACTGCGCGGCCGGCTCGCCCCACACGTTCGGCCGCATCGCCGCGGCCCCGGATGCGAAGGGGCGGATCTCGATCTCCTCGAGGGCGAGCACGCAGAAGGGCGGCACGATGTCCTCGCGGAAGTTCTCGTACTGGTCGTCGCCGAAGATCACCACGAAATGCGGACGGAACTCGTCGAGCCGTGCGCGCATGCGGCGAAATTCCCCGACCATCGCCGCGCGATGCGCGGCAGCGGCGGCGAGCCCCTCGTCGGCGGCGAGCTCCGCGAGCATCTCGCGCGGCCAGCGGGACCGGTCCTTGAACGGCGCGGGCACGCCCGGGGCGCCGGCGAGTGCCTTCAGGATGTCCGCCATGTGCGCGTCCTGCCACGCGAGCGGCGGAAAGTGCGTCATGCCGAGGCCGAGGATCGCGCCCATCGTCGTCCTCAGGATCCCGTCTCTTCGCGCGACAAGTTGATCGCGTACTTCTTGAGCTTGCGCACCACGGCCGACTGCGTGAGGCCCGTTTGGCGTGCGATCTCGTAGGTCGAGCGGCACGACCTCGCGAAGTGGGAGAGCATCTGGCGCTCGAGCTTCTCGACGCGGGCGCGATAGTCGACGACCTCGGCGAGCGACTCCTCGACCAGCGCTTCGCGCGCGGCCGCCGCGGCGGGCGACGAAGCCAAAGCCTGAATCGCCGGCGGCAAGTGCTCGACGCCGATCTCCTCGGCGCGCGTCATCATCACCAACCGCTCGACGAGGTTGCGCAGCTCGCGCACGTTGCCGGGGAAATCGTAGCTGCCGAGCGCCGCGACGGCCTCGAGCGAGATCACCTTGTCGCGGCCGAACTTGCGGTTGTAGTGGTCGAGGAACGCGTAGAGCAGAGCCTTCTTGTCCTCGGGGCGCTCCCGCAGCGGGGGCAGGTGAAGCGGGATCACTTCGACGCGATAGAGCAGATCCTCGCGGAAGCGGCCCGCGGCGACGAGATCGTGGAGGTTGCGGTTGGTCGCGCAGATGACGCGCACGTCGAGTCGGCGCGAGGCCGAGCCGCCGAGCGGGCGGATCTCCTTGTCGTCGAGCACCTTGAGCACCTTGGCCTGCGAGGCGAGCGGCAGCTCGCCGATCTCGTCGAGGAAGATCGTGCCCCCGTTGGCGAGCTCGAACTGCCCCTTCTTGCCGGTACGCAGCGAGCCGGTGAAGGCGCCGGCCTCGTGGCCGAAGAGCTCGGACTCGACGAGGCTCTCGGGGAGCGCGCCGCAGTTCACCTCGACGAACGGCTTGCTCGCGCGGCGCGACAGCCGGTGGAGGAAGCGCGCGAGCATGCCCTTGCCGGTGCCGGTCTCGCCGTCGAGCAGCACCGTCGAGTCGAAGTCGGCGACCTCGGCGGCGGTCGACAGCAGATCCTCCATCACCGCGCTGGCGCACACCAGCTCATCGAGCTCGGCGTCGGCGAGCCGCGAGCGCAGCCACGCTCGCCGGGCGTCGGCGAGGGAAGCGAGCTTCGCCGAGCCGCGCTCGCGCTCGAGCTGGAACTTGAGGGTGTTCAGCTGCGTGATGTTGCGCATGTTGAGGATGACGTTACGCACCGTGCCGTCAGGGCCGTAGTGCGGGCTCGCGGTGATCAGCACCAGCTCGCCGCCGCGTACGTTCACGAGCGTGGACGCCGGGCGATTGCCGCGCAGCGCCTGGAGCGTCGCGGAGTTCTTGGGCACGCCGGGCAGGCGCTGCATCTCCTCGACCCGCCGCCCGATCCACTGGTCGCGGGGAATGCCGGTCATGCGCTCGAAGGCGGCGTTGACCTCGAGGAAGACACCTTGTCCGTCGAGGATGCAGATGCCGTCGTAGGAGGCGGCGAACACCGCGTCGCGCAGCGACTTGAGCTCCTCGAGCTCGCGCCCGAGGGCCGCGAAGCTACCCTCTGCCGCTTCGGATGGAGCGGGCGGCTGCGGATCCACGCCCCACTCATTCACCCACTCCAGGCGTTGCGTCAAACCCGGAACGCGATGCGGAATCGACTCGTGAGCCGAGTTCGGTTCGGCCCCTTCGAGCCCGAGCCCCCGCAAAACGTCGCGAAGGTCCTCCTTCTTCAGTGGCGCGCCCATTGCTTCGTGCCCGTCAGTCGACGACTCTAAGCAAGAATCGGAGCCAAGGACCGCAGGTCACCCCATGGACGGATTGATGATGACGCCGCCCCTCCGGCTACCCCCGTTCCTGGAGCGGGCCGAGCGCTACTTCGGCGATCGCGAGGTCGTGACAAGGACGGCGGGCGGGATTCACCGCACGAGCTGGCGCGAGATCGGACGGCGGGCGCGCCGCCTCGCCTCCGCGCTCGACGGCCTCGGCCTGGCGCCCTTCGACCGCGTCGCCACGCTCGCCTGGAACACGCACCGCCACGTCGAGCTCTACTACGCGGTGCCCGGCTCGCAGCGGATCCTCCACACGCTGAACCTGAGGCTCCACGCCGACCAGCTCGCGTGGATCGCGGCGCATGCCGACGACCGGGTGATCTTCGTCGACGAGAGCCTGGTGCCGGCGCTCGAGGCGATCGCGCCCCGGCTGCCGCGCGTGCAGGCTTACGTGGTGATGGGCGATGGGCCGGCGCCGAAGACCTCGCTGTCACCCGTGTATCGCTACGAGGAGCTGATCGAGCGCGGCGATCCGAATTTCCGCTTCCGCGACGGCACCGAGAGCGAGGCGGCGCTGCTTTGCTACACCTCCGGCACCACCGGCGCGCCGAAGGGTGTGCTCTACAGTCACCGCTCGCTCGCGCACGCCTCCATCTTGATGTCGACGGTCGACGGCTTCGGCCTCGGCGAGCGCGACTCGATCCTCGTCGCCGTGCCGCTGTTCCACGCCGCGGGCTGGTGCATGCCGTACGTCGGCGCGATGGTCGGAGCGAAGCTCGTGCTGCCCGGCCCGAACCTGGCGCCGAGTGACGTTCTCGGCACGATCGACGCGGAGCGCATCACGTTCTCCTGCGGCGTGCCGACGCTGTGGAGCGGCGTGGCCTCGCTCGCCGAGAGCGCGCGCCGGACTCTGGCACCGCTCGAACGCGTGATCTGCGCGGGATCGGCCGTGCCCGCGGTGCTGATCGCCCGCTACGAGCGGCTCGGCGTCGAGATGCGCCAGGCCTGGGGAATGACCGAGGCACCGCTCGGCACGGTCTCGCGGGTCAAGCAGACGAGCCCCGCCACCACGCCGCGAGAACGCCACGCCATCCTCGAGAAGCAAGGCATTCCGGTGCCTACCTTCGACGCGCGCATCATCGACGCCGACGGCAAGGCAGCGCCGCACGACGGCACGACGTCGGGAGAGCTCGAGATTCGCGGCCTCAATACCGCCGCCGCCTACTTCAACGACGACCGCGGCCGCGAGGCGATCCGCGACGGCTGGTTCCGCACCGGCGACATCGCCACGATCGACCCCGAGGGCTACGTCGTGATCCGCGACCGTACCAAGGACGTCATCAAGTCCGGCGGCGAATGGATCTCGTCGATCGAGCTCGAGTCGTTGCTCGCGAGCCATCCGAAGGTCGCCGAGGCCGCGGTGATCGCTCGCCCCGACGAGAAGTGGGTCGAGCGCCCGCTCGCTTGCGTGGTCGCTCGCGCGGGCGAGAGCGTCACGGCGGAGGAGCTCTTCGAGTACCTCGCGCCCAAAGTCGCGCGCTGGTGGAACCCTGACACGTACGCGTTCGTCGCCGAGGTTCCGAAGACGAGCGTGGGCAAGCTCGACAAGAAGGCGCTGCGCGAGCGCCTCACGCAGGGCAGCCTCGACGTCGTGCGAGTCCGCACGCCGTGAAGATCGGCGTCGCGGTCGAGGGCATCCGCCGCGCGGCCGAGGCCGGCGACCTCGCCGAGCGCGTCGAAGGGCTGGGCTTCGACTCGATCTGGACGCCCGACCATCTGTCGTTCAGCCAGCCCATTCTCGATCCGTTCACGGTGCTCGGCATCTACGCGGCGCGTACCAAGCGCCTCTTGCTCGGCACGGGCGTCTTCCTGTTGCCGCTCCGCCATCCGGCGCTCGTCGCGAAACAGGCCGCGTCGCTCGATTGGCTCAGCGGCGGGCGGTTCGTGCTCGGGATCGGCGTCGGCGGCGAGTTCCCGCGCGAGTTCGCGGTGGCGGGCGTACCGCTCGGCGAGCGGGGAGCGCGCGCCAACGAGGCGATTCCGATCTTGCGGGCTCTGTGGGCCGGGCAAGCGCCGCCCGAGGACGGACGATTCTTCAGGGTGCCGCCGACGCCGATCGAGCCCGCGCCGGCGCGCAAAGGCAACCTGCCGATCTGGGTGGGAGGACGCTCCGAAGCGGCGCTGCGACGCGCCGCTCACCTCGCCGACGGTTACATCGGCTATCTGGTGGACGCCGAGGGGTTTCGCAAGCGCATGTCGCGGATCCGGGAGATGCGTAGCGAGGTCACGGACGCCGAGCGGCGCAATGCACGGTTCACGGCGGCGCTCGTCGCCTTCGCGCGGATCGGGGAGAGTCGCGCCGCGGCAGTCGAGCGCACCGCGGCGCGCCTCGGTGCGATGTACGGCGCGGCGACGGCTCCGGCAGCGGCTCGCTTCGCGATCGCTGGAACCGCGGACGACTGCCGCGAGCAGGTCGAGGTGCTCGCCGCGGCCGGCGTCGGGCACCTCGTGCTGTCGCCGATCGCCCCGCTCGAGGAGTACGACGAGCAGCTAGCCGGGCTCGCCGAGGCGCTCATCCACCCCTAGACCGCGCTCAGCCTCGGACGGCGCTCAGATAGCGCTCGGCGGCGCGAAGGTGGTCGGCTACGCTCGCGAGGTCCGCGGTCTGCGTCGCGACTGCCAGATGCGTGGCGCCGAGCGCGGCCCAGCGGTCGCGATGACGGCGCCAGCGATCGACGTCCCCGCCCCGGAACTGTGCTTGGGCTTGGATCCCGAAATCTTCGAAGCGCCGGCCCTCCGCCGCCAGATAGCCCTTGAGCTTGTCGATGGCCTCCTTGGCGGCGTCACTCGGCGCCATGATTGGCAGCCAGCCCTGACCGATGCGTGCCGCGCGCCGCAGCAAGGGATCCACGCTCCCTCCGAACCAGATCGGTATCTGGCGACGGGGACGCGGGTTGATGCCCGCCTGCGTCACCGTGTGATACTTGCCGCTGAACGTCAGCGAGCCTTCCTTCCAGAGCGCGCGCATCAACTCGACCTGCTCTTCTTGGCGCCGCCCGCGGTCGCGGAAGCTCACGCCGAGCCCCTCGAACTCGACCTCGTTCCAGCCCGTGCCGATGCCGAGCCGCAAGCGGCCGCCGGACAGCAGGTCCACGTCGGCGGCCTGCTTCGCGACGAGCGCGGTCTGCCGTTGGGGCAGCACCAGCACCGCGGTGACGAGCTCGATCCGCTTCGTGACGGCGGCGATGAAGCCGAACGTGACGAAAGGCTCGTGAAAGGCGACGTCCTTGTCGTACGGTCCGGACCAGCCACCGGGTCGCTTCGGATCCGCGCCGAGCACGTGGTCGTAGATCAGCAGATGCGTGAAGCCGAGGCCTTCCGCTCCCTCCGCGAACTCTCGAACCGCCGAGGGATCGGTGCCGATCTCGTGATGGGGGAAGACGATTCCGTATTCCACCGGGCCGATCTAGCGCCGCCCGTCGGCGGGTGCAACCCTACGTCCCGTTGGACACGCGCCGCCGGTGGTCGTCTTCGGAATCTCGCGCTAGCTCGATCAAGTCGGTCTCCCGCTGGGGATCGGGAGCGAAGGACTTGGTCGCCGTCATGGAATGAGCACGGAGGATTCGCTGGGCTCGCCGGGTGTGTTGGTTCGCCTGCCGAATTCGGCTATCGGAAGCCCTCTGCGGCGCGGGTTCGGCTCGACGCGCGGAGAAGGAGGATCGATGGATCGGCTGTTTGCACTAGGGATTGGTCTGTTCGCGACCTTGATGGTTTTGCCAGCGGCGGCGGAGGAAAAGCTCTCCGCGGGCGAGACCAAGCAGATCGCCGAGGAAGCGTTCATCTATGGCTTTCCGATGGTCATGAACTATGCGGTCTTCTACGAGTACTTCGTCGACAAGGCGTCGCCCGAGTACAAGACTTCGCCGAACCAGCTCTACAACACAGCGCGCGTCTACACGCCGAAGGACACGGCGGTGGTAACGCCGAACAGCGACACGCCGTACTCATTCGTCGCGATGGACCTGCGGGCGGAGCCGTTCGTCTTCTGCAACCCCGAGATCGAGAAGGGTCGCTACTTCTCGGTGCAGCTCGTCGACATGTACACGTTCAACTACGGGTACATGGGAAGCCGCGCGACCGGGAACGGCGCCACCTGCGGCTTGATCGCAGGGCCGTCCTGGAAGGGCGACAAGCCGGACGGGATCACCCACGTGTTTCGCAGCGAGACGGATTTCTCGCTCGCGATCGTCCGCACGCAGCTCTTCAACGCGGCGGACCTCGACAACGTGAAGAAGATCCAGGCGGGATACCGCGCGGAGCCGCTCTCGAAGTTCCAGAACAAGCCCGCGCCGCCCGCGTCGACCGCCATCGCGTGGCCGAAGATCGACAAGAAGTCCGCCGATGCCGACCCGTTCGCCTACCTGAACTTCGTGCTGACGCTCTGCCCCGCGACGGGTGCGGCCGCCGTGGAAGTTCCCATGCGAGAGCGCTTCGCGAAGATCGGCGTCGAGGCGGGGAAACCTTTCGATGTCTCCAAGCTCACGCCGGACCAAAAGCAGGAAATGGAATCTGGCGTGAAAGCCGGGCTCGAGAAGATCAAGCACGCCGTCGGAACGATCGGCGGGGACGAGCACGGCTGGCGCGTCGCCACCAAGGGCTTCGGCGACCGACAGGCATTTGCCGGGGACTTCACGCTCCGCGCGGCCGCCGCCATGGCCGGCATCTACGGCAACGACGCCGTCGAGGCGCTGTATCCGATGCTCGTCACCGACGGTGACGGTCAGAGCCCCGACACCAGCTCCAAGCGCTACACTCTGACGTTTCCGGCGGGGCAACTGCCGCCCGCTAACGCGTTCTGGTCCGTCACGATGTACGACCGCAAGACGCAGTTGCTGATCGACAATCCGCTCAATCGCTACCTGATCAATTCGCCGATCCTGCCCGAGCTGAAGAAGAACGCTGACGGGTCGCTCACCCTCTACATCCAGAAGGACTCACCCGGTAAGGACCAGGAATCGAACTGGTTGCCCGCGGCGAACGGACCAATCTACGTCGTCATGCGCGTGTACTGGCCGAAAGAATCCGCATTGAACGGCTCGTGGCAGCCGCCGCCGGTGAAGGCGGTCAAATGAGCGCGTTTCCCGCTCGGCGCCCCGAGCGGGAAACGCAAAGCGGCTCGGCTTACTTCTTGACCTTCATGCTGACGCCTTCAGCGGCAAACGTGAACTTCAGCCCCTGGGTGGTGGACACCAGGCGGACTTCCACGCCGTTCTGATTCCTCATGATGCTCGCCGAGGCGCCGCCTGCCACCGTGGCTCCGGCGGCAGCGGCCGTGAAGTTGCCGTCGAAATCGGAGAGCTTTGCCAGGTGGAACACGTCTCCGGCTGCCTCGGCCTTGGTGACCCCAACGTCTCCCACGGAGAGACCTTTCACCTCGACCTCGTAGGTCTTGCCCTGGAATTTGAGCGTGCCGCTCGCCCAGCTGTATCCGATGCCGACTGCCACGGAGCCGCCGTGCAGCTCCAACCTTCCATCCGGCTTGTCCTCGGCCCGAGCCACGTTCAGGACGAAACCCAGCATGGCGATCGTCGCCAGCAAACTGATCGTTCTAGTTCTCATCGATAGTCCTCCCTCGTCTTCCTCGTCGATCCTTCGCCGCCACCGCTGTGAAGCACTGGGGGTCGGTGCCAGCCCGGCTGTTGTGCTCATTCTTCGCTGCTTCATGCAAGATGCCCGATTCGAGACTACGGTAGCTTCGCCTCTTCGAGCGCCAGCTTGTACGCGACATAGTACTTGTAGATGTTGCGGACGTAGAGGAGCGTCACTTGTCCGATGTCCTTGGCGGCCAAGAGCTCGACGTTTTCGAACCAGACGTTCGGATCGAGGCCCTGATCTTTCGCCCGTTCGCGAAGGCGCGCGATTCGGGTCGGCCCCGCGTTGTAGCTCGCGAGCACGAACAAAGCGCGGTTGAAGGGATCGATTCGTGGATCGATGAAGTACGTGTCCGCGAAGTGTCGTAGCATCTTCGCCGCGGCATGGATGTTGTTCGCGGCGACGTAGACGTTCGCGATGTCGATCGGGCTCGCCGCCGCTTCCCGGGGCACGACCTGCATGATCCCCACGCCCCCGCGTGGCCCCCTGACGTCCTGGTTCAGCATCGACTCCTGGTAGCCCTGCGCCGCGAGCATCAAATAATCGAAATCATACTCCGCGCCGTATTTCCGGAAGATCGCCTCCAAGGCGCGGAACTTGTCCATCGCGTGCTTCGCGGTCGAATGCTCGACCCACTTGGTGTTCTCCAAGTAGCGCCGAAGCAGGGTATTGCCGAAGGACGTCCCGACCGCGTGCGACTCGACGAACTCGTCCACGAGCTGTTTCAGTCGGGGATTGTCCTTGCGCATGACCCAGGCGACGGAAGCTCCGCGGTCGATGGCGAGCTCGGGATGCGGCTCGAGGTTGTGGAGAACCCTCGCCCATAGATCGGCGCGCAGGCTGGTCGTGACGGTCGCCGGGATCAATCCGGCGCTCACCATCTGAACGAGATCATCCTCGGTGAGGTTCGAGTCCGCGGCGCGGATCACGATCGGCGCCTGGCCGGACCGTTGCAGCGACTCGTTCACCTTCTGTAAGTTTTGGTAGTACACGGTCAGCGGGTTGACGTAGATCTCCTTGCCGCCGAGATCCGCGATCGTGGAGACGGTCGCGTACTTGGTGCCGGTGACTACGATGCTGCTCACGTCTTTCCGGATCGGCACCGAGAACGCGACGCGGCGCTCGCGGTCGGCGGTGACGGCGACCATGCAGGCGATGATGTCTCCCATGCCCGCCGTGAGAGCCGCCTCGAGCTGATCGAGCCTCACGGGAAGAAACGTCACCTCCACCTTCTCCGTCGCGTCGGTGTGGAATTTTTCATTGACGAAGCTCTCGAATGCTTGCAGCGCCTCGTACATCCCGCCTCTCGGCAAGCCGTCGTCATAGAAGAAACCGAGAGGATCCAGAACGACGAGCGCGCGAATGGTGCGCCGCTTCACCATTTCTCCCAGATCGCCGGTCCGGCGCTCGAAATTCAGCGGCAACGACACTTCCTGCGAGGGCGGCGGAGGATCGTCGAGCGCGGACGGCGAGGCATGCACGGGACCGGCCCCCGCCAGAGGAAGGAGCAGGAAGCCGAACAGGACGATCGTCCGAAGTGCCGTAGGGACGGCGCGCACCCGCGATCGAATCCTACGTCGCCGGGGCGACGATCACCGGCTTGCCGATCGCCCTGCGGTTCAGAATGTCCGAAAGGACTTTCGGGGCCTGCTCGAACGCGTGCATCGACGTCGGCTGCGGATCGATCTTGCCGATCTTCACCAACTCGACGATCCGCTCGAGAATTCCCCGCGCGGCACCTTTCGTGGCGCGCACGTGCCCGCCCCAGTCGACGCCGACGATCGACGCGCGCTTCAAGAGCGGCAGGTTGAGCGGAATCCTGGGGATCTCCCCGCCCGCGAAGCCGACGACGAGATGGCGGCCACCGGGGGCGAGGCAGCGAAAGGCGGTCTCCGACCACTGACCGCCGACCGGGTCGTAGACTACGTCGATCTTCTTCCCGTCGAGCGTCTGCTCCAGTGACTTCCGCCAGTCCGGGGCGCTGTAGTCGACCAGGAAATCCGCGCCGCGGGCGCTACAGACCGCGAGCTTCTCCGCAGACGACGCCGCCGCGACGACCTCGGCGCCGAGCCCCTTGGCGAGATCGATGGCCGCGAGGCCGACTCCGCCCGACGCACCGAGGACGAGGATCACCTCGCCCGGTTTCAAACCGCCGCAGGACTCGAGGCCGAAGATCGCGGTCGAGTAGTTGATCAAGGAAGACGCCGCGGCGGCCGAGCTGAACTCGGCGGGAAGCGCGATCGACTGGTCCGCGGCGACGACCACTTCTTCCGCGAGGCCACCGTTCGCCAGCGCCATCACCCGCTGGCCGACGAGATGCGATGAAACGCCGTCGCCGCACGCGGTGACCGAGCCGGCGACCTCGCTACCCGGGATGAACGGCAAAGGCCTCTTGACCTGATAGGCGCCGCGGACGTTCAGACCGTCGGCAAACCCGAGGCCCACCGCCTCGACCGCGATGACGACCTCGTTCGGGCCGGGCTGCGGACTCGGCAGTTCGACGAAGACGAGGTCCTCGGGTTCACCGTATCGAACGCAATGGATGGCCTTCATGGCCTGCGCGGATAGAACGTCTCGACGATCGCTTGCTGATAGGCCCTCACACGTTCGAGGGGAATCGTTCCCGCGGTGCCAGGCGGGACGAGCGTCAGCGAATCAGCCGCGCGGCCGAGCCTGTCGATGCGACTCTCCACCTCGTCTCGAGTGCCGGCGACCATGAACGTCGTCACCATCTCGTCGGGAACCGCCGCCCGCGCGGCGAGCAAGTCGCCCTTGGCCGCCGCCGCAACCACGCCGCGCGCCGCGTCGCCGAAACCGTGCGCGGCGAAATACCTCTCGTACTGCGCGATCCCGGAATAGAAGGCCAGGGTCGCGCGCGCGTCGTCGATGGCGCGCCGTCTATCGGCATCGATCGCGACGTAGCTCCAGAGGTTCACGTGGAAGTCCTCGCGCCGCCGCCCCGCCGCGGTGAGCCCCTCGGCGAGCAGACGGGGCACCTCGTTCTCGACCCAACGCAGCGACCATACGGGGTGTCCCGCGAGACCGTCGCCGATCTCACCCGCCAGGCGAATCGAGCCCTCGAAGAGCGCCGGGAGGTAGATCGGAATCGCCTTCCGCACCCGCGGCCCACCGAGGCGAAAGCCGCTCAGGTCCTGGCGATGGTACCGTCCCTCGTAGGCGCCGACCTCGCCCGTGTGGCCGCGCTCGATCACGTCGCGAACCAGCAGCACCACCTCGCGAAGATGCGCGAGCGGCTTGCCGTACACGGCGCCGTGCACCTTCTCGTTCAGCACCTGGATGCTGGTGCCGAGGCCGAGAACCGTGCGGCCGCCGCTCAGGATGTCGATCTCGAGGGCCGACAGCGCGGTCTCGGCCGGGCTCCGCGTGAACGCGAGCGCGACGCCGCTGCCGATCTTGAGGCGCGTGCTCACCATCGCCGCGGCTGCCATCGCGGGAAACGGCGGGCTGAAGACCTGCGGGATCCAGATGCCTTGCAGTCCCGCGTCCTCGGCCTCGCGAACCGCACGCTCGAACTCCCTGCTCGGCATGGATTCGAGGACTGTCCAGAGGTTCTTCGTCACGAGTGATCCCCTCCCCAGCGGGATCTTGGCAGAGCTTCGCTAGTCGGTCGTGCCGGTGCGACTGTCCTCGACGAACTGCTCCGTCGAGTCGTCGGTAGCCCGTCCGCGGCGACCGCGAGGCGGCAAGACGTAAAGCTCCTTCGGCTCCACCTTCTCGCGCGCCGAGGGGGGTAACGTCATCTCGTACTTCACCGGCCGCTGGTGATCGGCGAGCTGCAGCCTCGGATCGTACACGCTGTTGAACTTCCAGAGCATCTTCACGAAGTTCGTCTGGCCGCGCAGCAGGTGACCCGCCGCGGTCGCGGCCGTGGCTTTGAGCAGCGTCCAGCCGAGATGCTTCTTGTTCAGGACTTGCTGCGTGCGCACGAGCTCCTCGTAGAATTCGGGCAGCGGGAGGCGGGTCGGCAGCACCGCGTGCTGGATGTCGAAGAGCCGGTAGTCGCGCGTCGTGAATCGGGCGCGGTTCGGTGTGCCAGCTCTCCGTGCCGGGGTACGGCGTGTTGACGCTGATGTTGACGATCTCCGGGATCTCCAGGCACCACTCGCGGATCACCGCGAAACGCGCCCGGTCCCAGTCGGGGTCGGCGATGATGTTGATCGCCACGTTGATGCCGAGCGACCGGGCGAACTCCAGCGCCTCGAAGTTCTTGCCGAGCGAGATGCGCTTGCGGTGCATCTTCAGGCCTTCGTCGTCGATCGCCTCGATGCCGAGGAACATGTAGTGGAGCCCGAGCGTCTTCCAGAACTGGAACACTTCCTTGTTGCGCAGCAGCACGTCGCCGCGCGTTTCCAGGTAGTACTGCTTCTTGATGCCGCGCCGGGCGATCGCCTCGCCGATCTCGAGCCCGTGCTTCGCCTGGATGAACGCGACGTCGTCGACGATGAAGACGCCGGGCTCCTGGATCCTGGCGAGCTCCTCGACGGCCCGCTCCGGGCTGACCATCCGGTAGCTTCGCCCGTAGAAGGTCCAGGCGCTGCAGAACGAGCAGTCCCACGGACAGCCGCGGGAGAACTCGATCGACGCGCACGGGTCGAGCACGCCGATGAAATACTTGCGGCGATGGCGCAGGAGATCGCGGGCAGGCCGGAGGTCGTCCAGGCTCTCGCACGAAGCGCGGCGCCGGCCCTTCGCCATCCGGCGTGACCACCCCCGGGACCTTGGTGAGCGCGCTGCGGTCATGCTCGACGGCGAGCAGGAGATCGGCGACCGTCGCTTCGCCCTCGCCCTTCAGCACGCAATCGATGGCGCCGGCCCCGTGCTCGAGGAGGTCGCGCGCGATGAAGGACGCGCTGTGCCCGCCGACGAAGAAGAAGCAGCCGGGGAGCTTCTCCTTGGTGATCTTCGCCAGGTCGACGATCTCCGGCACGTTCGCCAGGTAGTTGCAGGAGAAGGCGACGACGTCGGGTCGCCAGTCGTCGAGTCTCTTCGAGTAGTCGCGATGGGTCTCCACTTGCAGGTCCAGCAGGCGGACGTCGTGGCCGGCCTGTCTGGCGGCCTGCGCGACCAACTCGAGACCGAGCGGCTCCAGCCGAAGATAGATCTTCGTGTACATGAGCGGACCCGGATGAACGAAAAGTACCTTCATCTCCCCCCGTAACCTCCCCTGTGGAGAGCAGGGTTATCCGAAGAAGCGGGCTATCTCTAGTGAGCGAGCGACCGTGGCGATCGAATCGTCAATGCCTCGGGGCACTCTCCTGACCCGCGCTCTCGGCGGGAGCGTGCCTGGCCGCCCGCGGTTTGCGCACCGCGCTCCTGTCGACCGTCGCGTGCTTCAGCTCCTCGAAGGAGTCCTGCAGGCACTGCGAGTAGAAGGCGGGGTCGGGCATCTGCTTGCGACACGAGGTCGCCGCGATCGTGATCTGTCCGCAGTAGCTGAAGACTCCCTGGATGAGCCCCATGCCGTCGCCGATGGGCCCCATGCCGTACATCGTGACCAGGCGAGCGCCGCAGAAGTAGAGCGGCTGCTGCGGGCCGGGGACGTTGCTGACCACGGTGTTGAAGAACGGATTGACGCTGTTGGCGAGGCCGAAGCGCGTGTAGAGGCGCGCGGCGAGGCCGGCGAGCGACGAGGGAATGAACCGACTGTAATCGGTCATCAGCCGCGCACCGACGGCCTTGGTCAGCGCCTTCGACTGCACGGTGCCCTCGTGCACGGCCTCTAGCCGCTCGAGCGGGTTGCCGATCTCGGTGTGCAACGGGACCACCATGGCGCTCACCTGGTTGCCCGCGGCTCCGCGCTCCGCCTCGCTGCGAACCGAGATCGGCGCCATGGCGAGGAGCGACTCTTTGGGGAGCTCGCCCTTGTCGCTCAGGTAGCGGCGCAGCGCGCCGCCGCACACCGCCAGCACCACGTCGTTCACCGTGGCGCCCGCGACGGAGTCCTTCATCGCGCGGATCTCGCCGAGCGGGAAGGAGCGCCCCTCGAGGACGCGATGCGGCGTCACCGTGCCGTTGAAGCGCGTGCGCGGCACGGGGTCCGGCGTCTTGAACTCTCTCGCCGCGAGCTCCTGGCGCAGCCGCGCCATCGCCGGGAGCGAGGAAGCCATCACGCGCGAGAACTGGAACGGATAGAGAACGTTGTTGAGCATCGTTCGCCCGAGAAGCTCCTGCGGGCCGGGCATCGCCTCGGCCGACCACCGCTCCTGCGGCGGCGTCGGCCGCCCGTCGGGCTCGAGGTCGTGGATCGCGGCGACGATCTCCGCGCCGGTGACGCCGTCGATCGCGGCGTGATGGATCTTGAAGATGATCGCGAAGCTGTCCTTCGGCAGCCCCGCCACGTTGTCGAGCCCCTCGACCACGTAGATCTCCCACAGCGGGTGGTTGTGATCGAGCGCGCGCGAGTGCAGGCGCGCCGCCTGGATGCAGAGCTGGCGCCAATCGCCCGGCTTCGGCAGCGCGATGTGACGGACGTGAAACTCGAGATCGAAGTCGGGATCCTCGACCCAGTACGGGTGATCGAGGTTGAACGGCACGTAGGCGAGCCGTTGCCGGAAGCAGCGCACGAGATGGAGCCGCTTCTCGATGTTCGACAGGATTCCCCGGAAGGTGACCCGGCCTCCCGGAGCCGTCGATTGGTCGTAGATCATGATGCCCCCGACGTGCATGGGGGCGTTGGGCGTTTCGAAGTAGAGAAACGACGCGTCGAGGCCGCTGAGCTGCTGCATGGCTTGCCTCCTCCGTCCGCTATCAGACTCCCTATCCGGGCAGAGTTTCAAGCCTTGCGAGCTTCGGGCGCGGATGGTCGCCCGCAGCGGCGCACGGCGGAGCGCTCGCCAGCGCCCCGCCGTCGTTGCCGTCTCAGTTGCCCGCGGAGCTGCCGGAGTAGCGCGAGCTCGGCGGCAGCACGCTGCCCGGCGCGCCCGACGCGTTCTGGTCCTGGACTGCCGGACGCTCGACGACCTGCGGGCGCTCCATCGCGGAAGCGCGGACGTGGTAGATGGCGGCGCCGAGAGCGACTGCAATGGCGACGACGGGAAGAATCCGGTGAAGGTATTTCATGAACGTTCTCCTTGCCTTTCGAGGGCGTTCTCGCGTGATTCGAAACCACGCACCTGGGGGGAAGCTGCGGTGACTGTCGCCTCGCCGCGAATCCACTCGCGGAGAAACGCGGGGCAGCGCTCGAGGCCGATGCCCCGGGCCGCGCCGTGCGCGAGAAACGCAACCGCCGCGCGATCCGCGAGCGTGACGCCGTCGAGGTCTAACCCGACGCGGCGTCCCGACTCGAGCGCTCCGTCGACCAGCCGCTCGAGCTCCGGCAGGTAGTCACTCGACAGCTTCGCCGGTGAGGCGGACTCGCGCCGCCTCGGAGCCCTGGGTTTCGATGTCGATCTTCAGCACGTCTCGTTCCTTGGCGCTGGAGACTCCAACGATCGTGCCAAAGATTTCTCGAGGATTGGCGCGGCCCGGCTCGCCGAACGTCACGACGGGTCGTGAACGCTCACGATCCGTCGTGACGAAATCCGACCGGCGCCCGGCCTGGGAGAGCCCAGGGCTCGCAGCAGCGCAACCAAATTGCCCGACTTCCCGCCGTGCACTGCGCCCGGATCTCGTCCGCGGCATGCTCGCTCGGGAAGTCAGAGGGCGCCGAGGAAGTTCACGAGGTCTTGCTTCTCCTCGTCCGTAGAGCCGAGATCGAACCGCTGCTCGTAGAATTCGACGACATCGGCCAGAGTGGCGGCGGAGCCGTTGTGGAAATACGGCGCACGAGCCGCGAGACCTCGTAGGATCGGACCCTTCACCTTGCCGATGTCGGCGCAATTGCCGCTGATCAGGGCACGGCCCGGATCCGTCACGCGGAACGTCTGCCCGAAGAGGGGACTTTCCGGGCTCGTGCACTCGATCGTGAAGACCGGCAATCCGGAGATGTCCAATGCCGAGACCGGGTCGGCGTCGGCGACGCCGATGCTCAGCGGTGCCTTCACCGAGTGGTTGCCGACGTTGGGCGTGTCGTGACAGGTACCGCAATTGCCCGGGATGGAAGTCTGATTCAATGCACGTCGTTCAGACCCGCTACGCCCGTGATGTTGATCGGCTTGGTGTTGAAGACCACTTCGCCCCGCGCGATCGACTTGCGGAAGCTGTCCGTCTCGCTCGTTTCCATCGAGATTCGTCCACGCCGCGTAGAGGTTGAAGATGTCGGCCGTGAACGGTGTCCCGCAGGGATTGAGCCCCAGCGGATCGTTGATGCCGATGAAGAAGTCCTGCAGCAATGCCGCCAGCGCGAACGGACCGCCCGTTTGCGCTATGGAATCTTCAACGCATTCCAGATGGATTCGTTCCCGCGATCGGAACTTCCAACGTCAACGTCGATCGCTTCGCGTGCAGCGATCGCGCGTGATCGTCAAAGATTTGCGCCGTGAAGATCGCCGATTGAAAGTCGACGATCTGCGCTTGCTGAGCGGCGTCGGGGCCGGGAGCATTCGCCTGCGCGTGGATCAGCGTCGCGTCGAGTGCCTGGTGCTCCAACGACGGCTCGCGCCCATCCCACATGATCGCGCTGAGAAAACCGAGATTGGCGGTCGGCAGCGGGCGGCGATACACGGACACGATTCCGGAGGTCGGACTGGCGAGCCCGGTGTCGGGATCGGACGTACATCCGTATGGATCGTCCACTGCGATGACCGCGTACTGCGCATTGGCGGGAATTCGAGAGCCGACTCGAATCAGGCCCTTGTTGATCAGTAGTTGATAGGCCTTCTCGCGCGCAGCCGGCGTCGAGACATCGTCGCTCGGGCAGGTCGCGCCGTCGACTAACCGAAAGAGTGGATCGCGTGCCGTCGCTCTGGAAGAAGCGGTCATGCGCCGCTTGGGCGCTGATCGTCCACCCGTTCTGTGGTTGATGACACGTGAAGCAGGTCCTGCCGTTGCTGCCGAGATCCTGAAAGAACGGGTTCGTCGAAGTGATCGTGCCCAGCGCCGGGCCGGAAGCTCGCGATCGCAGCCGGTCGGATCGCGATCGATCACGAGCTGCGGGGATCACGGGCGGAGTCTGCTGGACCTTGTGGTTCGCTATCCGGGAATTTCCTCATCCGCTGCACGTGCGAGATTGCGGCGCGCAGCCCAGGACGCCGATTGGCCGCTACGCCGGCGGAGGTTTGTCGCGAACGACCGAACGATGGAAGCAGCCAAGAAGGAAACCGCAGGACGGAGGCGAGAGCCACTGCACGCGAACGAGCGATCATGGAATGAACCTCCGGTTCGTTGCGCTTCGACTGGATCCTGACGGAGGCGCCTCGTTTGCCGAAGCTTCGTTCGATTTGAGGATACTCATTTCACGTCGACTTCGAACCGCATCCAGGGATGGATGCAGCACTCGAACAGATGATCGAGCGGGCTCGGCTGAAGCTGGTCGGAGTCCGTTGGATTGCGGATTGCGGATTCTGCGGGCTGACGTCCGTGCCAATCCGCATTCCGCAATCCACAATCGGCAAAGTTCCAACGCTCTACTGCGGGTTGTATTCCGCGCACGACACGTCGGGATTCCAATCGACGAAAGTGCCGAAGCGATTGTCTCTCCACGCCCACACGTGCAGCTCGTAGAACGCCGGCAGGCGGTAGCGGTTCGGCGTGCCGACGAACTGGAAGTGCTGGCCCATCAGCACTGGCGGCTCGCCGCCGGGATGGCCGGCATCCCATTGATCGGCCAGGACGAGGAATTCGACGCCGACGAAAAACAGCTTCGACCCGCGCTGTTCGTAGATGAGAAGTTCCGGAGTCGACGCATCGATCAGCCCGTCACCAATCAGCGGACCGTTGGCATAGTGAATGCCCATGGCCCCATGCTCAGGACCGGTGACGCAGCTCCCGAGGGACGCGTACCCGGCGCCCATGGCGACCGTCACGTCGCGGAAATCCTTCGTGGCGTCACGCACGGCCTTCAGCAGCCCGACTGGCGCGTCGTGATTGTCGTGATCGTTCGTGGCCTGAGCGGCCGGGTTGAAGGCCACGCACAGCAGCCCGCTCAGCCCGAAAGCGATGAGATGTCTCAGCGTCATAGTTCCTCCTTACCCTGATGGTCTCCGTGCGAGACTTGATAAAAGACCGGGCCGAGAGGAAAGTCCTGACAGGGTTCGAATGTTTCTCTGACATTTCTCTGACACCGCCCGCCGTCCGCGAGGTCCAAGGAATGAATTGAGATGGAATCGGTTCGCTTCGGCCCCTATCGACTCGACCCTGCGCGAGGAGCGAGTTTGGCGAGGGCAGGAGGTCGTCAAGCTCACGCCCAAGACCTTCTCCGTTCTGCGCTATCTCGCCGAGCGCCCGAGCGGGTGGTGACCAAGGAGGAGCTGTTCAACGCTCTGTGGCCGGAGACCGCAGTCAGCGACGCGGCGTTGACCAGATGTATCCACGAGCTCCGCGAGGCGCTCACCGACGATGCGCGCTCGCCCCACTACGTCGAGACCGTTCACCGGCGTGGATTTCGCTTCGTCGGGCCGGAGCCGGACGTGAGCAGGCGCATCACACGAACGGGAACGAATGTACGCCAAGAGCGGAGACGTTCACATCGCCTATCAGATGGTCGGCGACGGTCCGATGGACCTCGTGAGTGGTACCCGGGTGGACCTCGAACGTGGAAGCCCGATGGCAGTTCCCGCTCGCAGCAGCGTTTTACGAGCGTCTCGCTTCGTTCTGCCGGTTCGATCATCTTCGACAAGCGAGGCACCGGCATGTCCGACCCGGTGTCTATCAACGAGCTGCCCACGCTCGAGCAACGGATGGACGACGTGCGAGCGGTCATGGACGCGGTGGGCTTCAAGCGGGCGGTGCTTGTTCGGGTACTCCGAAGGTGGACCGATGTCGCTCCTGTTCGCCGCCACCTACCCGGAGCGGACGACCGCCCTCATTCTCCACGGGACCTTCGCCAAGACGGAGTGGGACGACTGTTCGCGGAGCGGCTCGTCGAGACAACCCCGAGCAACTCGGAAACGATGATCGAGGAACGCTGGGCCGATGGATTTCCCGGTCTCGACGTGTGGGCACCGACTTTCGCAGACAGCGAGCAGAATCGTCAGGCGTTTGCCCACTTCAGCGGTCAGGCGGCCAACCCGGCGCCGCGGCTGTCGGGCTGATCCGCATGTCACTGGCAGATCGATGTTCGACACGTCTTACCCTCGATCCACGTTCCAACCCTGATTCTCCACCGCCGCGGAGAACGCGCCATCGGGGTCAAGCATGCCCGGTACCTCGCCGACCATATTCCCGATGCGAAGTACGTCGAGATGCCTGGTACGGATCATCTTCTCTTCGCGGGCGACCACGAGGCGATCGCGGAGACGGTAGAAGAATTCCTTACGGGGACGCGACGAGCGTCACAAGCGCGGATCGGATACTCGCCAGCAGTCTTGCTCGCGGAGATCGTGGACTCGACGAGACGAGCAGCCGAGCTGGGCAATCGCGCGTGGCGAAGTCTGGTCAAGCGTCACCGGGCGCTGCTGCGGAAGGAGCTGAGCCGTTTTCGTGGGCGCGAGGTGGCGGGCGATCGGTGCCTGGCGACGTTCGATGGCCCGATACGGGCTCTTCGCTGTGCACTGAGCCTCCGTGAGGGTTCACGTCAGCTGGGACTCGAAATCCGCGCCGGCGTCCACACAGGGGAATGCGAACTCAAAGGCGACCGGCTGGATGGCATCGCGCTTTCCATCGCCGAGCAGGTTCTCGCCAGCGCCGGGGCGGGTGAGATTTGGGTGTCGGGCGCGACGAAGAACCTGGTGGCGGGATCGAGAATCGAGTTTCGGGATCAGGGTATTCACGTCTTTGAGAGCCCTCTAGGGCAATGGCAATTGTTCACCGTGGGATGATCGAGCGTCGAAGTCATCGGGTGTTACCGGCAGCACTTCAGTCCTCCGGCCCGTTTCCTCAGCGGCGAAACTGACGCTTGTCGATGCCGTGGCGCTTGATCATCGACTCTAGCGTCGTCGGCGGTAGCCCAAGCTTCGCGGCCGCGCCGCGGGTCCCGGAGATCTGGCCGTGACACTCGCGCGAGCGCCGATTCGATCAGTTGCTGCTCCTGGCCTCGAAGGCCGCCCGCCGAAACGGCCGGGCCGGCATGAGGATGGATCGCCTTGCGCTCTTCGGTAGCGTGCGGGGCGTGGTGATGGTGGTGGAGGTCGCCCTCCTCGACGCGCAGCACGCCGTCCTCGGCGAGGATCGCGGCCCGCTCGATGACGTTCTGCAGCTCCCGCACGTTTCCCGGCCATGGATACGCGACCAGCTGCTCCATGGTGGCGCGGTCGATGGTCTCGAGCTTCTTGCCGAGTCGTGCGGCGTAGCGCGAGGCGAAGTACTCCACGAGCATCGGGATGTCGTCCTTGCGGCTGCGCAGCGGCGGCATCGCGATCGGGAAGACGTTCAGGCGGTAGAAGAGATCCTGGCGAAACCGGCCGGCGGCGACGCCCGCGACGAGATCGCGGTTCGTGGCGGCGATCACCCGCGCGTCGGTGCGGATCGTCGCGTGCCGCCGACGCGCTCGAATTCCCCTTCCTGGAGCACGCGCAGCAGCGCGACCTGGAGCTCCGCCGGCAGCTCGCCGATCTCGTCGAGGAAGATCGATCCGCCGCTGGCGAGCTCGAAGCGACCGAGCCGCTGCGCGAGCGCGCCGGTGAACGCCCCCTTCTCGTGCCCGAAGAGCTCCGAGGCGATCAACGCCTCGGGCAGGGCGGCGCAGTTGACCTTGATGAGCGCCCGCGCGGCACGTTGCGAGCGTCGGTGGATCGCGCGGGCGATCAGCTCCTTGCCGGTGCCGGTCTCGCCGGTGATCAGCACCGTGGAGTCCGTGCGCGCCACCTTCTCGACGCGCGCGAGCACCTCGCGCAGCGCCCGCGATGAGCCGACGATCTCCTCGAACATCGATTCCTGGTCGATCTCTTCGCGGAGCACCAGGTTCTCGGCCTCGAGCTGGTCCTTCAGTCGGCGGATCTCCGCGTAGGCGAGCGAGTTCGAGACCGCCATCGCCATCGGCCGCGCCACCGCTTCGAGGACCTCCACTTCGTCGGTGGTGAATCGCCGCGGCGAGCGGCGCGTGAAGATGATCACCCCGACCAGCCGCTCGCGGACGAAGAGCGGCGCGCGCACGTAGGAGTGAACGCCGATCGCCACCATGCGCTCGTCCTCGGGAAACCGCCTGTCGGTCACGAGGTCCTCGCCGACATACGCGCGGCCGGTTCGCGCCACGTGCTCGACGGCAGACCCTGCGAGCGGGAAGGAGATCGGCAGAGTTCTCCGGCGAGACGTCGAAGCCCCGCGCCGCGGCGGCGACGTACGACTCGCCGCTCTTTCGCTCGTGGCCGACGACGTGGATGCCATGGGCGCGCACCATGTCGCCGTTGACGGTGGCCACGCCGATCACGTCGACCGGCACCACCGACCCGAGGACGCGCGAGACCGCCTGGAGGACGGCGGTGAAGTCGAGCTGCGCGTTCGCCGCCTCCGACACCTCGAGCAGGATGCGGTAGCGCTCTTCTGCGGAAGACGGCTTGGTCTCGGACCCCATCGTCGCGACCGGGGATTGTAGGCCGAAATCCTCGCCGAGGCGAAGAATGGTTGGAGATAGGGAAGCTCTGCGCAGGGTCTCGGCCGAGCCGAAGTAAAGCGCAGGGGGCGAATCTTTCGGAAAGCGGTGCGGAGTTTCGAAGTCTTGCGAGCCGTAGGCGAGCTTCGAAACTTTGCCCCGCTTTCCGCGCCCCCGAGCCATTCGGCTCGGCCGAGACCCTGTGGAGAGATTCCCTAGGACACCCGGGGACGGAAGAACGGCATGCGCACGCCGTCGGCCACCGCCTCGAAGACGACTTCGACAGGCAGATCCAGCGTGAGCTTGGCCGGCTCGAGGCCGCGCAGCCCGCTCACCATGCGCACGCCCTCGTCGAGCTCGACGACGACGACCGCGTAGGGGACGGGCTCAGGAAATCCCCTCACCAGCGGCTGATGGGTGATGGTCCAGGAGTAGATCCGTCCCCGCCCGCTCGACGGCGTCCAGCTCCAGCGGTCGGAGCCGCAGCTGGCGCAGACGAAGCGCGGCAGGTGTCGCCACGTGCCGCATTCTTCGCAGCGCTGGAAGCAGAGCTCGCCGCGATTGCAGTGCGCCCAGAACTCGACGACCAGCGGATCGTCGGGCGAAGGTAGCGGCCGCGTGGCCTTGGGCGCTTCGCTCATCGCTCGCGTCCCAGAACGGCGAGCGATCCGTCGCCTAGGTCGCCGTATCCCGTGACGATCGCCAGCTCCGCGTCCGCGACCTGCCGCTCGCCTGCCTCGCGCCGCAGCTGCCGCACCGCCTCGACCACGTTGTTGAGGCCCCACACGTGGGCCTCGGAAAGCAGTCCGCCGTTGGTGTTGACCGGCATGCGGCCGCCGAGCTCGATCGCGCCGCCTTTGACGAAATCCTTGGCTTCACCGCGCGCGCACAGCCCTAGCGCTTCGAGCTGCCATAGCACCGTGAACGTGAAGCAGTCGTAGATGCCGAGCAGGTCGGCGTCGGCAGCGCGCACGCCGGCTTCGGCGAGCGCGCGCGGCGCGGCGTCGTAGAGGCCGATGCGGAGCACGTCTTCGCGCGCCGGAATGTCGTCGGCGGGATACGGATGTCCCTCGGCGGCGCCGAGGATCTCGACGGGCACCTTGGCGAGATCCTTCGCGCGCTCGCTCGTCGTGACGACGACCGCGCAGGCGCCGTCGGTCTCGAGGCAGCAATCGTAGAGGCGCATCGGCTCGCTCACCCAGCGCGAGCTCAGGTAGTCCTCCATACGGAGCGGTCGATCCCGCATCAGCGCCCGCGGGTTTCGCTGCGCGTGCTTGCGGCACGCGACGGCGACGGCGCCGGTCGCCTCGGGTGGAACGTCGTAGAGCTTCTGGTAGCGTGTGGCGATCCAAGAATAGAGCTGCGCCGGCATCACCGCGCCGTACGGGCGGTAGAAGTCACGGAAGGCGCGCGTCAGCGCGGGAAACTCGAGCGGCCGCGTCGGCCGCGCCCCCGGCTTCGGACGCATCGCCGAGTAGCCGTTCCAGCCGACGACGACGAGCACGGCGTCCGCCCAGCCGGCGGCGACGGCGCGCGCCGCGTGCCCGATCGCGGCGACGGGGCTCGCCCCGCCCATGTGGACGCAGATCGAGTAGCGCAGGCCGCCGGCGCCGAGATTCGCCGCCAGCTCTTCGGAGGTCGTGTAGACGGGCGGCGGAATGATTCCGTCGAGGTCCTTACCGTGCAGACCTGAGTCCGCGAGGGCTGCCCGTGCGGCAGCGAGCATCATCTGCACCGGCGTCGCCTCGGCGCCGCGCACGTACTCGGTCTCGCCGACGCCGGCGATCGCTGCGCGGCGCGAGCTCACTGCGCGATGGCTCCCGACGCCGCCAGCCGACGGACCTCTTCGGCGGAAAGCCCGAGCCATTCCTCGAGCACGTCGGCATTGTGCTCGCCCAACTGCGGCGCGCCTGCACGCACGCCCGAGTCCGCGTCGGAGAACCGGTAGGGTGACTGCACCACCAGGCGCGTCGCTCCCCGTCCGTCCACGACGGAGGCGGCGATTCCGCGCGCCGCGATCGTCGGCGAGTCGAGCAGGTTCGCCGACGTGCGCACCTCTCCCCAGGCGAGGTCTGCCTTCTCGAGAGCCTGTTTCAAGGCGTCGCGATCGGAGAACGATCTCATCCAGCGCACCACGGCCTCGCGACGGCAGCGCACCTTGGTCGGCTGATCGGCGTTCGCCGGCTCATCCGACTGCAGAGCATACGCCGCCTTCAGGAGCTTCCAGACGTGAGGCAGCGTGCGGTTGAGCATCAGCGGTCCACCCGGCGCGTCGAACACCTCGCCGCCTTGATAGACCGGCGCGGGTGCGCCGTCGAGCAGGTAGTGAACGTAGTCGTCGGTGGCGAGCCACGAATCGAGCATCGCCACGTCGAGGTGCTGGCCGCGGCCGGTGCGGTTGCGCAGATGCACCGCCGCGAGCAACCCGACGAGGCCGTGGAGCGCCGTGATCGAGTCGGCGAAGCTCACCACCGAATCGCGGGGCTCCTCGCCGAGCAGCTCGCCGCGCCGCCCGATCCATCCGGACTCCGCGTGGATGATCGGCGCGTACGCTTGTCGCTGCGACTCGGGACCGGTCTGCCCGAAGCCGGTGATCGAGAGAAGAATGAGGCGGGGATTGTCCGCGGAGAGCCGCTCCCAGCCGAGGCCCGCGCGGTCCATCACGCCGGGGCGGAAGTTCTCGATCAGGATGTCCGCCTCGCGCGCGAGCGCGCGCACGAGCTCGGCGCCGCCCTCGGCCTTCAAGTCGATGCACACGTTGCGCTTGCCGGCGTTCTGCTGAACGTAGAGGCCCGACAGTCCATCGCGCACGACCCCGAACAGGCGCGTCACGTCTCCGGCGGGCGGCTCGACCTTGACGACGTCTGCGCCGAGGTCGGCGAGCAGGCGTCCGGCGAACGGCCCGGCGATGAAGCGCGACAGATCGACGACCCGCAGTCCTTCGAGCGGGCGAGGCTTGGCGCGCATGTCGGGCATCTCTGGACGAGCTTCCGCGACGGTTCCCATGGTTAAGCTCCTCGGGCGCCTATCGTGTGGCCGGGGCGAGCGACGGAGATGAAGTCGACTCCGACAGCCAATCGGGCCAACCGGCCCTGCGGTTCGCTTGCCTGGCGAGCTCGCGCTCCGCGGGCGACGCGAAATGAACATCCCAGTGACGCAGGCGCGGCCAGAGGATCAGCCGGTTCCACAGCGCCGGTACGAGCGCGACCAGGAAGCAGAGGAATGCGCTCGGCATGCGCGGGCCATCCACGTCGGGACGCATCTTGTAGTAGGGCACGTAGGCGTCGAGGTGATGCTCGCAATGGTTGGTGATCTCGAAGGCGGCCACGCGGCCGATCGGTGACAGATGATTCCACACGTGGCGGGGCGCGACCGGCTCGCCCTCGGCGCGGATGAGCCCGCAGTGCTGAAGGTAGTTGAAGGCCTCGACCCAGAGGCGGGCGATGAACGACGACACGAAGCCGGCCGCCATGCCGGCGACGCCGCCGGCCAGGAGGAGCACCACGAGAAAGCTCACGTACGCGAGCACCGCCTTGGTGAACTTCCCCTGCCAAGACCAGACCGAGAGGCCACGCTTCGCGGCCGTCGCCTTCTCGATCTGGTAGAGCTCGCTGTAGTTGCCGGGGATCGTGCGAACGATGAACGAGTACATGCTCTCGCCGCGCTGTGCCGTGTCCGCGTCGCGCCGCGTGCCGACGTGAATGTGGTGGCTCATCATGTGCGCGACGCTGCGCGTGCAGTCCATGTAGGGGAACTGGAGATACGTGCCGAGCGCGTACTTCCAGGGTGTGCGCTTGTGGTAGAGCTCGTGGACCGCGGGCACGACGGGCACCAACGCGAGCCACGCGCCGCTGGCGATCATGCCGATCAACGCCCCCGCCGACGTTCCTCCCTGCCCGACCTTCCAGGCGAGCGCGACGAGCGTCAGCGGGCCGAGGATCGAGGAGATCACCACGGGGATGTCCATGACCGCATCGCTCACCCGGACGTCGCGCGTGCGCAGGTCATCGCCGAGCAGCGAGTCGGCGGCCGCGAACAACGGGAGCTGGGCCACGCCGAGCCACGCCCAGCCGCCTCCGGCTAGGATGCCGCCGATGCCGACGAGTTGTGCGAGCGCCGCGAAGTAGTATCGAAGAACGTCCATGACCGCTTCTCCCTTGCCTCGGTTACCATACGTCGCGCGGAGGAAACTCCCAAGAGACGTGCCAACGTCACCCCTGCGCGCGGCAACGGGAAAGCGGGCAAGTTCGCCTCACCGGCACGGTCGACGAATCGCTGCCGACTCGACCCGCTCCGCCCGCCGCTGGTCCAAAGCGCTTTCGCTTCGGACGCGCGCGTTCCGCGGCGATCCCGTTTGGACCGCGACTTGCTATCCGGCTTGGTATGGGATCGGTGGATCGATGAGCGTGCTCAAGCGCCTGTTCCGTGGCGGCCCGAACATGCACAAGGTGTCGGTTCCGTCGCTCGGCGCCGAGCTCGAGGTGCCGCGCGAAACCACGATCCTCGAATGGGCGCTCAGCAAGGGGGTGGCCTTCCCGCACAGCTGCCGTGTCGGCACCTGCGGGACATGTAAGTGCCGGCTCGTGTCGGGCAAGGTTTACGAGCTCTCGGACAAGGCCTACGCGCTGTCGGCCGAAGAGCTGTCGGCCAACTTCATCCTCGCCTGCCAGAGCCTTCCCCGCTCCGATCTCGAGCTCGAAGTCCCGAATCCTCCGCTGGAGCACGAGCGCATCCCCGTCGTCGAGCGAAGCGGTACCATCACCAAGCTGACACCGCTCACCCACGACATCGTCGAGCTCGAGGTGACGATCGACGAGCCGGTCGTCTACCGCGCGGGGCAATACTGCGAGATCTACGTCCCGGGCGTCATCATCGACGAGAGCCGCGAGACACGGAGCTATTCCTTCGCCAGCGCGCCTGGAACCAGCCCCGTCAGCGTGGTGCGCTTCCACGTTCGCCTGGTCCCCGGGGGTACGTTCACTACCTGGCTCCACGCCGAAGCCCGCGTCGGCCAGCGCCTCGAAGGCCACGGCCCTTACGGCGACTTCTGGCTCCGGCCGGCGGCGGCGCCGATCCTGGCGATCGCCGGCGGCAGCGGCATGGCGCCGGTTAAGGCGGTGCTCGAGCAGGCGCTTCTCGACGGCGTGGAGCGCGACGTCGTCTACTACTTCGGCGCGCGCCGGCGGGAGGATCTCTACTGCCTCGACGACGTCGAGCGGTTGCGGCGCTCATGGCGAGGCAAGTTCGAGTTCGTCCCCGTGCTCTCCGGCGAGCCCGACGAGTCGGACTGGCTGGGCGCGCGCGGATTCGTGAGCGAGCACATGGCGTCGGAGCTCGGAGCCAGGATCCGCGAGCATCACGTCTACATGTGCGGGCCGCCGCCGATGATCGACTCCGCCGAGAAGATCGTGCGCGCCAAGGGCGTGGCGCCCGAGCACGTCCACGCCGACAAGTTCTTCGACCGCAGCCACGTGCAGCAGCGGGGATGAGGTGACGGTCGAGCGTACGATCGACGAGTGCCTCCGCGCCCGGGCCACGCGGCGCACCCTCCCCTATCGCGTCGCGACGACGGAGGAGGTCTCACCCGCGCTCGAGCGATGGATGCGCGAGATCTACGGCCCACGATCCCGAGTCGATCATCTCGAGCGCGCACCCGGCGGCGCTTCGAAGGAGAACTTCTTCTTTGATCTCGCCCTGCCGGAGGGATCGCAGAGCCTGCTGCTTCGCCTCGACCCGGGCGAGTCGATCGTCGAGACGCACCGGCTGCGCGAGTTCCAGATCCTTCAGGCCGTCGAGGGCGCACTCCCCGCGCCTCGTGCCGTGGCGGTGGACGCGGAGGGAACTCGCCTCGGTCGGTCCTCGCTGGTCATGGCGAAGGTCGGCGGACGGCCGCAGCCGGAGCTCGGCGGGCGGCCGAGCGGCGTCGGCATCGCCTACGAGCCGGCGCTGCGCGAGTCGCTGGCACGTGAATTCGTGAACGCGCTGGTCGCACTTCACGGGATCGACTGGCGGACGCGAGAGCTCTCGTCCTTCGACGTGCCGCGCGCCGCCACCACCGAGGCGGCGGCCTGGAGCCTCGCCTGGTGGGAGCGCGTCTACCGCGAGGACCGCGTCGAGGACCATCCGGTGGTGGTGTTCGCGGCAGAATGGCTGCGCGACCACCTGCCCGCGGCGGATCGCATCGTACTGGTGCACGGCGACTATCGCTCGGGAAACTTTCTTTACGACGACTCGGGGCGGATCACCGCCGTTCTCGACTGGGAGCTCGCCCACCTCGGCGATCCACACGAAGATCTCGGTTGGGTGGTGAACGACCTGTTCGCGGTCCGCGACCCAAGCGGCCAGCGGCTCGCCTGCGGCCTTCTCGACCGCGACGAGATGATCGAACGATACGAGGCGGGCGTCGGATGGACGATCGACCGGGAGCGGCTGCGGTTCTATGAGATCTTCAACAACTACAAGCTCGCCGTCTGCGCGCACGCGACCACGCTTCGCATCGCGCGCGGCAAGGCGACTCACCTCGCTGCCTCGATGAGCCTGATTCACGCCTTCGCACACCGCTACGTCGCCGAGCTGGCCCTCGCCCTCGGCATCGGAGGACGCAAGCCGTGACCCCCGAGCCCTGCGACCTTCTCCGCGGCGCGCGGCGAACGCTCGAAGAGATCGTGCTGCCGGCCCTCGCCGATCGGTTCGCGATCGAGCAGGCGAAGACGGTGCTGCGCGTGCTCGCCCACCTCGAGGCGGTCGTCGACGACGCTTATCCGCTCGAATGGGCGGAGGCGCGCGATCTCGAAGCGTTCCTGGCGATCGCGCATGGGGACCCCGCCAACAAGGCGCCGGAGCCCGCGGCGCTGCCTTCGTACCGCGAGCTCCGTGACGACAACGTGCGCCGCAAGGAGCGCGTCGCCGAGCTGGTGCGCGGCCCGCTCCGCGAGCGCAAGAGCACCGCGCTGCAGGGCGCGTTCGAGGCACTCGTTCGAGGCCAGCTCGAGCGCGAGCGGCGCTGGACCAACCCGAAGAGGCCCGCCAAATGAATCTCGACGAGATCGATTTCCGAGATCCCGACCTCTACCTCCAGGGCACGCCGCACGAGCTGTTCACGCGGCTGCGGCGCGAAGATCCCGTGCACTGGAATCGCGAGCGTGACGGCCGCGGCTTCTGGTCGATCGCCAAGTACGACGACATCACCGCGATCTCCAAGAACCCGCGGCTGTTCTCCTCCGCGCGCGAGCACGGCGGCCACCGTATGTTCGACGAGAACGTCGTCGGCGTCGCCGGCGTCGGCGCCGAGGAGACCGACGCGCCGATGATCAGCATGGACCCGCCCGAGCACAACCGCTACCGGCGGTTGGTGTCGCCCGGTTTCACCACCCCGCGCCTGCAGACGATCGAAGATCGTGTGCGCGGCCGCGTCGTCGCCATCCTCGATCGCCTCGGTGGCAGGCGCGAGTGCGAGTTCGTGACCGAAGCGGCGGCCGAGCTGCCGATCCAGGTGCTCGCCGAGCTGCTCGACGTACCCCAGGAAGATCGACTGAAGCTGTTCGACTGGTCGAACTCGCTGATCGCCGAGGACGATCCCGAGCTGCGGAAGAGCCCCGAGGTGACGGCCGCCGACATGAAGGCGATGGCCGCCTACGCCGCGAGGCTCTGGGATGAGCGCGCCGCGCGTCCGGGCAACGACCTCATCAGCATGCTCGTGCACTCGAAGGTCGACGGCGAGACCATGACGAAGGAGCGCTATCTCGGAACCTTCATCCTGCTGGTCGCCGCCGGCAACGAGACCACGCGGAACTCGATCTCGGGCGGTCTCGTCACGCTGAACGAGTTTCCCGCCGAACGGCAGAAGCTCCTCGACGACCCTTCGCTGCTCGCGACCGCGGCGAACGAGATCGTGCGTTACGTGAGCCCGATCCTGCACATGCGCCGCACGGCGGTCGCCGACACGGAGCTCCGCGGCAAGCAGATTCGCGCGGGTGACAAGGTGATCCTCTGGTACGCCTCGGCCAACCGGGACGAGGACGTGTTCACCGATCCCTTCCGCTTCGACGTGACCCGCGGCGAGCAGCCCGGGCACCTGGGCTTCGGCATCGGCCAGCACTACTGCCTCGGCGCGCGGCTCGCGGAGCTTCAGCTGCGCATCTTCTTCGGCGAGTTTCTCCGCCGTTATCCGAAGGCACACCCGGCGGGTCCGATCCGCCGGATGCGCTCGAACTTCGTCGCCGGCATCAAGGAGATGCCGGTGCGACTCTCCTAGTCAGCGACCGACGAAGTGCGCCGGACGCTTCTCGCTGAACGCGCGAAGCCCCTCGCGCGCGTCCGCGGTGCGGGTGATCTCGGCGAGCGTGCGGGCTTCGCGGTCCATGTGAGCTTCCATCGTCTCGACGAAGCCCGAGTGCACGAGCCGCTTGATCGCGCCGAACGCCTTCGACGGGCCGGCGGCGAGCTTCTTCGCCAGCGCTTCCGCCTCGCCGATGAGCGCGCCGTCGTCCACCACGCGGTTCACCAGGCCCCAGGCCAGCGCCTCCTCGGCGTCGAGCGTCTTCCCGGTGAGCATGAGCTCGAGAGCGCGGCGGGGGCCGAGGATCTTCGGCAGGAAGTAGGTACCGCCGGTGTCGACGGAGAAGCCGATGCCGGGAAACGCGAGGATGAACTTCGCCGAGCGGGCGGCGATCGCCAGGTCGCACATCGCCACCAGGCAGAGCCCTCCGCCCGCGGCGGGGCCGTTCACCGCCGCGATCACCGGCGCATCCATCTGCGCGAAGCGCGCCACGGCCGCGTGCAACGGTCCCGTCATGTCGAGCACCGCTTGCGGCAGACGGTCGCCGAGCGTGAGGAACGCCTTGGCGTCGCCGCCGGCGGAGAAGAAGCGGCCCTCGGCGGTGATCACCACCGCGCGCACCTCGGGGTTGCCGGCGCAGTCCTCCGCCGCTTGGCGGATGTCCGCGACGAAGTCGAAATCGAACGTGTTGGCCCGTTCCGGCCGAGCCAGTTTCAGCCAGGCGACGTGATCGCGCACGTCGAGCGTCATGGTTTTCATGGAGGGACGTTCCTACTTTGCTGCCGCTTCTTCAAGCCGAAAGGCGCCGGCGGAAGCCGTCCTGTCGACTCAAACGGGACCGAACGGGAACTCCGGCTCGCCGAGCTCGTAGAATTCCGTTCGCGGCTTTCCGCTCGCCTGCCTCGATACCAGCATGTAGCTCTTGCCGAGGTGCGGATAGTCGATCACCTCGACGGGGCGATTCTCGCCGCCCATCAGGTAAACGAGGTCCGCGTCACCCGTGTTGCGCAGCACGTGGGCTACGGAGGGCGTCGGGAACGCGATGAAGTCGCCGGCGCCGATCGGAGCCTCTTCGTCGCCCATGATCGAGAGGCCCCGGCCCTCGAGGATGTACAGCCACTCCTCCTCGTAGCGGTGCGCGTGGAAGGCGAACGACTCCTTTCCCGGCGGCAGCCAGGCAATCGACACGCCGACGCGCTCGAGGCCGGCGGCCTCTGCCAGCGAAGATGCCTGAAAACGGGAACTGGGATTGAGCCGCTGCGAAAACCAGCGGCGCTTCTCGAAGATGCTCGCCGCGCGCAGCAGTCGAGCGGGTTTGCGCTCCATGATTTCGGTCCTCCGCGACGACTGATACCAGCCGGAGCGTGGCCGCGTCTTGGAGGATCTTGCGGAGCACGGCTACGCCGGTGCCTTTCGAGGGCGTTCGACCGCCCGGGTGAGCCGTGGTCCCGCTTGATCCGGGCCCCGTTCCGGTGAGAGGGTAACAGATGGTCCGGCGAACGAGCGCCGTGCTGCTTTTGCTGGTTGCGGTCCTATCGGTGTCCGACGGCCACGGCGAAGAGCCGAAGTCGCTGATCGCGTGGGGTCGGCAACTCTTCGCCGCGAACTGCGCGTCCTGTCACGGCGCCGACGCAACGGGCGATGGGCCCGCCGCTCGCACGCTGAAGACCCGGCCGAGCGACCTGACGCGGATCCGCGAGCGCAACGGGGGCAACTTCCCGCGCCTGGAGGTCGTGCGTTTCATCGACGGAGAGCGCCCCGTGAGCGCGCACCGGTCCGCGGAGATGCCGAAGTGGGGGCGGGTCTTCTCGCAAAGGGGCCACACGAGCGCCGAAGTCTACGCGGTGACCGACTACATCGCCTCGATTCAGAAGTAGCGGTTGGCCGAGATCGGCAAGGCTGACTGCGGCGACGCGTCGCTCTCCGAAGAGTGTGCGTCGGCTCCGATCAATGCTCGAAGACCGGGCTCGCGCCGCGCAGCGCGTCTTCCGCAACCTCGGTGACGGCGTTCGATGCGACCTCGACCTGCACCTTGCGGTACACGGTGCCGACCATGGTCCCGACGACGTAGCGCCCCGGCGCAATGCTCACCAGCATCGGCTCCTCGCCGCTACGCCCGCCCGCATTGGACAGGTCCCCGCGCAAGAGCCGCCCATCCTCGGCGTAGACGTCGTACGGGCGACGCACGTTGTAGTAAGTACTTCGGCCGATTTGCTTCAGGTCCGTGTCGGTTTCGATCTTGAGATAACCGGGGTCCGACGAGGGCCACGTAGGCCTCTTCGGAGCGTAGGTCGGTAGCGACCCATTCCAGGCGATCGCTCCGGGCGGCACCCGCGTTGCGCAGCCGCCGAGCAGCGTCGCGGTCAGGAACAGAGCGAGAAACCGGTACAAGGCGCGCCGCGCTTCAGCGTGGGACCTCCGCAGCGACTTGATTTCGTACCGGCGGCTTCCAGATCTCCGAACCCGCGCTGTCGAGCAGCCGCAGCGAGTAGTCTTTGCCGGAGTCTGCGGGGATCGCGCCGATCTCCAGACGGTTCTTCGACGTGTTCGGGTCCGTGAACGACGCGGTCGTGTCGCCGTTGGGCGTCATCAGAGTCATGAACCGCAGCTTGTTGCTGGTGTCCCGGAAGAACAAACCAACGTATCCGTCATCGGTCGCTGCGAAGATCGCGCTGTTCGCGCTCTTCTTGCCGACGACCTTGAAGGACCGAGCGGCGATCTCCTCGGGTATGGGCGGCGTCGAGGTCGCGGCGACGAGGCAGGTGCCGAAGAACAGCACGAGCAGCCCCAAGCACGAATACTTGAGAAGGCGATTGTCGCGCTCGAGGCGCTGCAATCGGGTGAGGATGTCTGTCTCCATAAGGTCTCCCATGAGTTGTCTGATGGGGCCTTATCACAAAACGTGCCGCGACAAAGCGCTTCGACGTGAACTTTCCGTGAGCGACGGGCGTCTTAAGGGGGAGGTCTCGACGCGCGGTATTCGACCATGTTCGTGCGCGTATCCTGCGACCGCTGCCGTGTTTCGCCGGCGTGGACCGACGACCCGGCAGCGATACTCGAAGGCGGCTGCCGCCATCCGGCCGACTGCGCCGCCCGCTTCGTGGACGAGCAGCTCGCCGAGGTGCCTCTCGATGCGGACGGCGGGCGACGTTGGTTTCTTCGACTTCCGCCCTTCCCACGATCCACGGTGCCGGCGGTCGCGACGCCCGACTCCCTCTCCTCGGGGTTCTGGCTCACCATCGTCCCTTGTATCGCGGCGCTGCTCGTATCCCTCGCGATGGCGTCTGCCTACGAGAACGCCGCGATGCTGCCGATCTTTCTCGAGCTCGCCGCACCCCCGTTGGTCGTCCTCCTTTTTCATGGTCCGTCCGCCAGGGCCACGACCGTCGCGCTTCTGTGCCTGGCAGGCGCCGCGCTCGTCATCGATACGGTCGGAGTCGGCCGTCTGGCGACGCCGCTGAGCGGGCTCCTCCTGGTGAGCGGGGCGATCGGCGGCTTCTTGCTCGTCGATCTGGAGCTCACCGACCTCGGCCGGACGCTGCGATGGGACGTACTCTCCGGCCCTTGGATCGCCGCGACGTTCGTCGCGGTCACGGCGCTCTTGCTCGCCGTCGAATTCCCCGGCGCGAACCAGATCGCGCGGCGCGAAGACGAGGCGATCGTCCGCCGACTCGTACCTCGGCTCAGGATGCAGGGGGGCTCGCTCGTTCTCGACCGGCTCGACTCGACGCTGGCGAAGGACGCCGAAAGCCGGCTGCTCATTCTCGCGGCCGGCAAGCGTTACGAGCTTTCGAGAGCGTCGGCGGAAGCGGTGGGCGATCCCAAGCAGCTCGTGACGCTCGTGCTTCCGTTGCGAGGCTCTCGGGTCCCCGACCGAGGTCGAGATCGAGGGCGTGCGCGGCCCGGCTACGACCTACGAGACGAAGATCGCGCTGGCGAAATGAGCGCCGCCTCCGCTCAGGCCGCCGCCAGCTTCCAGCGATCCTCCTCGCGGACGACCCAGCCACCGCGCGCGTCGCTGTACTGCCCGCCCGTGTCCATCTCGGCGCGGAAGATGTCGACCTCCTGCTCGGTCGGCACGTCGAGGGTCTCGAGCGTGTCCGCGACGAGCGGCTCGAACGACATCTCCGCGAGCACGCGGTCGACGGTGATGAACGGCGCGATGCCCCGCAGCCGCATGCGGTGCGTCTTCTCCTCGAAGTCGAACAGCGCCCAGTTGGTCACCACCACCAGGGTCCGGTGTTGCGCGGCAAACCCGCGCGCTCGCGCGCGCCGGGCGATCCGTCGAGGAAGCCCGGCGACGAGATGAAGTCGACCTCGGGAACGAACTTCCGCTTCTGGTGGTCCGTCATCAGGATCACGCGGCGGCACTGCGCGGCGATCGTGTCTGCGCCGCCCGGGCCGTTCACACGCCGGCCCTTCGTCGGGTAGTTCGCCGACCCAGGTCGAGTTGATGTTGCCGTACGGGTCGATCTGGAGCGCGTTCAGAGATGCCGACGTCCATGTAGCCGACGGCGCAGTGGTCGCCGATGCCGTTCATCGTCGTCCACTGGAGCGCCCGGTACGAGGGCTTCTCGGCCACCACGGTCATCACCGGATCGAGCGGCAGTACGGGGTCGGCGCCGACGATGCCGTCCTCCGTCACGTAGAGGGCGTTCGGGGCGTAGAGCCGGCGCGCGAGCAGCACCGAATACATCGGGCCGCCGCCCGCCGCGACCCAGTAGTTCTTCTGGTCCTCGATGAGGCGAGTGGTGATCGAGACCTGGAACTCGCATCTGCCCGCGAAGCTCGCGGCCTTGGGCGCGGTCTTCCACGGGCCGTCGGGGAGAGGACGGGGCAAGCAATGCGGTCTTTGATGTCATGGGCGGAACACTTCCTCCTCGTCGACCGGCGCTCGAGCCCGGCGAGGCGCGCGCGACCCACGGCCTTCTCGAGCATCTCCTCGTCCGACTCGTACGCGTGAACCCACTTCTGCAAATAGGCGCCGAGCTTGTCGCGGTTCATGGCGGTGAAGACCTCGCCGACGTGCTCGCTGTCGGAGGCATAACGGCCGGGGCACTCGCCCGGATACGCGCCGAACGGCTGATGCACGACGGCGTCGACGGCGTAGAAAGGGATCTTCGTGAGGCCCGGGTTGTGACGGATGTCCTCCGTGTCGATGATCTCCTCCGTCGAGATCACCACCTTCTTCGACGCCATCGCCGAATCGACGTCGCTGATGCCGGCGCCGAAGATTCGCGCATTGCCGTAGACGTCCGCCTGATGCACGTGGATGAGCGCGACGTCGGGGTTCGGGCAGGAACGATGACCGTCGGCTCGCCGGTGTACGGGTCCTCGATCAGCTTCGCGGCCGAATGCGGGAAGTTCGGAAGATTGCCACCGAGCGAGCGGATCTGCACGAAGGAGAGGCCCATGGCGCCGGCGCGCACGCGATTCGTCATGACGACGTTGCTGTACTCCCAGATCTTCAGGCGTCCCTCGAGGACGGCGCGGTTCAAGCCCGGACCGCCCATGAAGAACCCCATGTCGGCGCGGTCCACGCAGCCTGCCTCGACGAGGAACGCCACCGCCACCCAGGTGAACTTGCCGCAAGCCCAGAGACGGCGCTTCTTCTGACGCACGATCTCGCGAAGCAGCGTCGAAGGACCACGCTGTCCAGGTGACCGCACTCCCAAGTGATGTAGTCGCCGTCGGCGACGAAGCGAGAACACCGCCTCCGCCGTCATCAGCTTGGCGTCATCGCCGATTTGGCGCCGACCCAATCGCGGAAGCCGTCGGGATCGACCTTCAGGTAGTCCGCCCGGCCCTCATCGAGGATGCGCAGATGGCGCTCGGATGCAGCCATACACACCTTCTTGAGACGATCGGCGGCCCGCGGTAGAGAAATTCGAGCGCCACGACGATGGCGGCGATAGCATCAGGCCGGGTGATGAGTCCCATATGATCCACGCCTGAGAGCACCTTGACGGGCATCTCGGGCCGCAGGGCTTTAGCAGCGGCGCGAAGCGATCCGCGTAGAAGATCTCGTCTTTCTCACCCACCAGCAGTGTGATCGGCGCGTGCACCTGCGGGAGCCGGTCCAGATCATCGCGCGGTGCCGAGAAATTGCGCTGCATGATGAAGGAATAGGTCGGCGCCAGCCGGACCGGCGCCTGGGCCGGCACGGCGAACGCCACGACCGGCAGATGCTCGAGCCACGTCACGCCGAGCCGGTGGAGGATCGTCAGACCGACGATTCGAGGCACGAAGGGGCGCGCCCAGCCGCCCGAGTCGGGCCGCCAGGTGGGCGCGCCGTAGTGCAACGCCGGCGCGAGCAGCACGTAGCGGGAAAACAGGCCGCTCGCACGGCCCTCGGCGATGCGCAGCGCAAAGCCGCCGCCCGACGAATGGCCCACCAGACTAACGGCCGCCCGCGGATAGTCGCGCCGGACGACCTCCATTAGATCGGCGAGGTCGTCGTCGAGTTGGCCCAAGTAGTCGATGTCGCCGAGGCGCCCATCCGCGCCGTGGCCGCGCAGCTCCGGCACATAGACGGAGAGCCCGGCGGTGGCCATCCCGCGCGCCAGCGCATGCATGCCGGTGCTCTCACCGGAGGAGCCATGGATGAGCATCGCGACCCGGTCGCCGTCGTTCGGATAGGCTCGGTAAGACAAGGTGATGCCATCCCGTGCCGTGAAGTGGCGAAGCGGCGGCAGCTCGCTGTAGTCGACCTGCCGCATCGTGTCGCTCACCGACGTCATCTCCTCCGGCGCCCGGCAGGTGCCGAAGGCAATGGCCGCGGCGAGCGCTCCTACCGCGAGCACCCCTACACCGGCCACTGCCAGCACAAGCCACTGAAACCAGCTCATCTCGACCCAACGCCGCGATCCAGGACTCCCCTCCGAAGCCGCCCTGTGCAACAGTTCCCTCGTGATCTCTTGCAGACCTCTCCCGACTAGTCCCCGCTCGAAGCGACTCTCTTTCGTCGCGCTCGCCATCGCGGCGGTGCTCGGCCACTCCGGCTGCGGGAAAACGCTACCGGAGTTCTTCCGCGGTCACACGTATCCTGCCGATTTCCGGTACGTGCCCGAGGAAAAGCTCCGCTCCTCGATGTGGATTCTCGGCCGCGAGACCGTCGAGCTTCGCAGCGTGCTCGCAGATCCCTCGCTCTCGGATTCGACCCGCCGCACGCGCGCGGAGCTTCTCCTCGGCGGCATGGACGACACCATACGAAAGATCGGCGTCGAGCAATCGCCGTCCAACCACCCCGAGTTGCAGAGCGGCCTCGAAGCGCTGCTCGGCGATATTCACGTCGCCCGCGAAGGCGTGAAGCACGATCCGCCGAACTACTTCATGGCGGGGTCGGTCTCCGGTGCTTGCCTCTATTGTCACGGCCGCTCGACAGGTGCGAGCGCCACGGTGGCGATTCCGGCCCGGAGCAAGCCCGAGATCGGCGAGATGGCACGCGGCGCGATCGCATACGCGCGTTCGCGGGCGGGCTTCGAGGCGATCGTCGCGGCCGTCGACGAGGTCAACGCCGCGTCGCTACGCGTCCTCGAGAAGCTCGGCTTCGAGCGAATCGCGACGCAGCCGGGACACTTCGGAAACGTCTGGGTGCTGCGGCAGGGTGGCGGCGTGCGCGGCGTCGAAGACCAGGATCCAAAGTGATAGCGTCGGTGGTACGCGGGTGAAACCGAGCGCTCATGCCCTCCATCGACATCGTTCCCGCCGCGGCGACCGATAGGCTGGTCGTCGCCGACCTGCTGGCGCGGCAGCTCGACGAGCACGCCATCGACATCGAAGGCGAAGCTTTGCTCGCCGCCATCGACGGAGTGTTCGCGGACGAGCGCCGGGGTCTTTTGCTCCTCGCGAAGCGCGGGGCGGAGGCCCTGGGCGTCGCGTACGTCTCCCTGACCTGGTCTCTCGAGCACGGCGGCAAGTCCGCCTGGCTGGAGGAGCTATATG
>CAVQEA010000013.1:0-114039 GCA_963711395.1 uncultured delta proteobacterium
GATCCCTCGCGAGCTTTGGGGGCACTATGACGTGCCAGGCTGGACCGCCAACGGGATCGAGCCATGGGGCCTGCAGATGGACCGATCGCTGCCGACGGCATGCTCTTCTACAAGGGCTTCTTCCTCCGTACTGCTCGGGATCCGCGCGATGATCGGCGACGACCGGTGGAACGAGCCGTTCGAGATGATTCGTGACGGCGAGCACACCTTTACGTGGTCCCACGCCGCGGTAGCCGCACTTCTGAACCGGCAATGGAAGGCGGCGCCGCATTGGCCGCCGCATTGAGAGAACACGAAGATCTGGCCACTCTGACTGGCCGGCGCGGGCCTCGGTCTGAGGCTCTTCGACAACAGGTACGGCACCGACTACCATCAGCAGGCGTTCGCACCGTGGTGGCAGTACGCGCGGCGAGCGACTACCTCGATCTCACCGGTAGCGGGGCGCCGACCAAGACGACCTTCTACTACGACCCGATCATCGACGTGCACCACCGACTGCCGGTGCGGGCGGCGTTGTTCAGCTGCTTCTATTCGTCGGCGCAGGTGCCGGACGACGCACGCCGGCTGTTTGACGCGGCGAGCGAGGTCGAGCGGGGCTCACCGCCGACCCGCTCGAACGGCTGCGAGACGTGCGGGGACCGGCGATTGCCCTCGCGCTGAGCCGTGAATGGAGGATCACCGACCTCGAAGCACGGCTCAGCCGTGCGATCGACGCGCAGTTCGAACCGATCTGGGATCACGATCGAGGCGAGTTCACCTGGGGCCTCGGCCTGGGTGAGGAGGCATCCACGGGGCCAGTACAACGCGTTCCTCGCCACCGCCGAGGCCGCGTCGCCAGGAGCGTGGACCCGCCTGTCCGCGGCGCCACTCGGAGCGTGCCCGCAAGCGGTCGGAGTCGACTTCCCGAACGTGGCTCTCGCCCGGGCCCTGTGGGTCGACGACGTGCTCCACCTCCGACTCGACGTCCACCGACCCGACCCCGCCGTTCTCACAACCTTTCGGATTCTAGATGCCGAACCCGGTCGTGCCTGGTCGCTGGTGGGAGCCGAGCGCTCCACGATCGAGCGCGACGGTAACGCTCTGGTCGTTGCGACGCCGCTGCGATCGGGGGATCTCCGGATCGAGCCCCTCGCGGATTCCTAGGCCTCGACGCTGCTCTTCGGCCTTCGCCACGTTCTCGAGGATCAGGCGTGGAGCGAGTCGTCGACTCCGTACCGAGTGGAGCTGATCCAGACGTCGCGGCGTCGCGATGCCGCCTTCGCCGACACCAGGGAGGCGGACCCGGAGCCCTCTTCGAGTCTCTCCGCGGAGACGGCTCGAACCTTCTTCGGCTGGCGCGGAAGTCGGTGCCGAGCGTCGATGCCGCAGCCTCAAAGCGAAGACTCCTTCCGTTCCGCCACCCGCTTGATTGAATTAATTGCAATCGTCATGATTAGCTTGTTTTGATGACGTCGTGATTTCACAAGGTAGCTGCTAACCGGCCGGCCGACATTCCCGTCGCGCGAGGAGGAAGAACCCGATGGCCGAGAACAACCGCAAGTGGGTGCTGAAGTCGCGTCCGGAGGGGATGGTCGACCGCGCCAACTTCGAGTGGCGGGAAGAATCGAGGCCCGAGATTCGCGACGGCCAGTTTCTCGTGCGGAACCTCTGGCTCTCCTGCGACCCCGCGCAACGCGCGTGGATGGAGATCGACACGTACATCCCGAAGATTCCGCTCGGCGAAGTGATGTTCGCACTGTCCGCCGGCGAGGTCGTCGAATCGAAGCATCCCAGCTTCCAAAAGAGCGACCGCGTGACCGGGTCATGGGGTTGGCAGGACTACGCCGCCACGGACGGATCCGGTCTCCTCGCGGCGATGAAGATTCCGCCCGGCGTCGATTTCCCGACGGCGCTCTCGCTCTTCGGCGTGACCGGGCTCACCGCGTACTTCGGCCTCCTCGACGTCGGCGCGCCGAGGGCGGCTGACACGGTCGTCGTCTCCGGTGCCGCCGGCTCGACCGGGTCGTTCGCGGCGCAGATCGCGAAGATCAAGGGCTGCCGCGTCATCGGTATCGCCGGCGGGGAGAAGAAGTGCGCCTGGCTGACGAAGGAGCTCGGCCTCGACGCGGCGATCGACTATCGGAAGGGCGACGTCGGCGCCCGCCTGCGCGAGTTCGCGCCGCGGGGCATCGACGTCTCTTCGACAACGTGGGCGGCGAGATCCTCGACGCCGTGCTGGCGAACCTGGCCGTCGGCGCCCGCATCGCGCTCTGCGGTGCGATCTCCGGGTACAACGACTTGCGGCACGCGGTGGGCCTCACCAACACCACGAACTTGATCGTCAAATGTGGAACGATGCGCGGGTTTCTGGTGATGCAGTTCGCTGCGCGCTTCGGCGCGGCGATCGCCGAACTCGCGCAGTGGGCAGCCGCTGGCAAGATCAAGAGTGAGGTCGACGTCGTCGAAGGGCTCGAGAACGCGCCCGCGGCGCTGCGGCGACTGTTCGCCGGCGAAAACCTCGGCAAGCAGCTTGTGAAGGTTGCAGCGCCATGAAGACGGCTCTCGTGACGGGCGCCGCGTCGTGCATCGGCAAAGCGACGGCGGAGCGGCTAGCGAAGGTCGCGCGACTCGAGGGCCTCGGCCACTGGTGGCCGCTCCAAGACCCCTCCCGCGGCGCGAGGATGCTCCGCGAGTTCTGGTCCTCACTCGGGGGCGCATGACGACGACACCCGCCGCGACGAGCGCGACGCCGAGTGTTCGCTGCGGCATCATCGAGACTGCGCAGCGCTCCGACAACCGCGCCCGCTTCGCCGAGAGAGAGGCCGCTCCATGAGGCGCCCCGTCCACTACGCCTGGAAGGTCGCCGCGGTCATCTTCGTCGTCCTTCTCGCTGCCGCCGGGGTGCGCGCGACGCCAAGCGTGCTGATCGTGCCGCTCGAGCAAGAGTTCGGCTGGAACCGCACCCTCATCTCGGCGGCGGTCTCGGTTAACCTGGTCCTCTACGGCCTGGTCGGTCCGTTCGCTGCGGCGGTCATGCAGTCGGTCGGCATCCGGCGGACGGTCATCGTATCCCTCGTGCTGGTCGCGACCGGCGTCGCCCTCACCACCGCAATGCGTGCCCCGTGGCAGCTCGTGCTCTTCTGGGGCGTGCTGGTCGGACTCGGCACCGGCACGACCGCGATGGTCCTCGGCGCCACGATCGTCCAGCGCTGGTTCACTGCCCGGCGCGGCCTGGTCATGGGGGTCCTCACCGCGAGCACCGCGACCGGGCAACTCGTGTTTCTCCCGATCTTGGCCTCGCTGGTCGGACGGAGCGGCTGGCGCTCGGTCTCGGTCGTCGTCGCCGGTACGGTTCTCGTCGTCATTCCGCTCGTCTTCTTCGTCGTGCGCGATCGTCCGTCCGACCTCGGCCTCTTGCCGTACGGGGCGAGCCCGGACGACCCGCCGGTCGCGCTGCCGCGAGCCAACCCGCTGGCGAACGCGCTCGGCGCACTCGCCCGCGCCGCCGGCCAGCGCGACTTCTGGCTGCTCGCCGGCAGCTTCTTCGTGTGCGGCGCGACCACCAACGGTCTCATCGGCACGCACCTGGTGCCGGCGTGTGTGGACCACGGCGTCAGCGAGGTGCGCGCCGCGAGCCTCCTCGCCCTGATGGGCGTCTTCGACCTAGTCGGCACCACGGCGAGCGGGTGGCTTTCGGATCGGCAGGACAACCGATGGCTTCTCTTCTGGTACTACGGGCTGCGCGGAGCGGCGCTCCTCTACCTGCCCGCGGCGTTCGGCATCGAGGTCTTCGGCCTGCCGGTCTTCGCCGTCTTCTACGGCCTCGACTGGATCGCGACGGTACCGCCGACGGTGCGGCTCACGACCGACGCGGTCGGACCGGACGATGGTCCCATCGTCTTCGGCTGGATCGTCGCCGCCCATCAGATCGGCGCAGGTCTCGGCGCGCTCGGCGCCGGCGTCGTGCGCACCGAGCTCTCGACCTACACACCTGCATGGGTGACCGCCGGCCTCATCTGCATGGTCGCAGCCGTCATGGTGCTAGGCATCGGCCGCGGCCCGCGCCGCGTCTCCGCGACCGTATGGACCGACGATCGCGACGCCCTCGCCCCCTTCGAATCGGGGCGGTAGAGCGGGAGCTGTTGAACGTCCGGGAGGTTACCGTACGTTCCACGCGGCGTGGCTCACCGCAGATACGCGCTTGACTCACTTGATGGGGATCGGTGAACGATTCAGCGCTGCCGACGTGATGATCGGATCAATGGTAGAGCCCGCCACTCCACTTGATTCCTTTGATGGAGGCGCTCATGATCGGGCTCGCTTACGTAGCGATCGTAATCAAAAGGTAAACGCATCGCTTGGACGGTGGCAACGCCACAACGATCGGAGGACCCCATGCCACAGACGAAGGTCGCCGCACGGTTCTCGGGCATCATGGCGCTGCGGCTTCTACTCGCGGTTCTCGGAGCGCTGCTGTCGGCCGCAAGCCGCAGAATCAGCGGCATGCGCGCCGCGATCACTCGCGACCTGGTGATCGGAATCGAGACGGGCGACGGCGTCGCGCATCGCTTCGTTTTTCGCGCCCGTGCGATGACGAGCCGATCAGGCCGTGAGCCGTCGGCCGACTGCACGATCCGCTTCGCGGACTCCCGCCAGGCGCTTACCGCGCTGGCCTCGCGTAACGCGATGAGCCGCATCTATGACGGCGCGCTCGACGGCACGGTCGGGATCGAAGGGAATCCCTTCCACGCGATGTGGTTCTACGACCTCACGCAATGGGTCGTGCCGCTCGCGGCGCGTCCCGCTTGGTCGACGCCGCCTGGTGCCTACGTCGAGCCGAACACGATCGCGGCCTGGGCGAAGCGAATCACCCGCGAGCCGGTCGCGGCGGAGCTCGACCCGCAGTGGGAAGACGCCGCTCGGAACCGCGCGAAGCTCAAGATGATGCGCGTCGTCGCCGGCGAGCCGGCGCTCCGGTACTGAGATGGCGAGTCGCGAGATCAACGAGCGCTGCCGCGGCTGGCTCCGCTTCATCTGGGACAAGGCGACCACGCCCGACGATTGGTCGAGCAAGGGCGAGCCGCTCGCCTGGTGGGACCGTGACTCGACGGCGCCGATGTGCACGTTCCCGCGCTTCGATCTCGGCGAGACGGCGTACGCGCTTCCGGTCTACTGCGACGTCACGCCAGCGTGGCGTGAGGTTTACACGCGGATCGCCGACGAGCTCGTCGGCCGGCACACCACCTTCTGGGCCGCGATCGACTGGCTGACCCTGATCGGCGACGACCCCGCGCCCGATCGCTATCCGCCGGAGTGGCTCGTGTTCCTCCCCGAGCGGCTGCGTGGCCGCTACTCGCCGCCGGGATGGACCGCGAACGGCGTTACGCCCTGGGGCCTCCAGCCCGATCCGATCGGCGCCGACGGCAATCTCTTCTTCCGTGGCTTCTTCAACCTTCTCTTGTCCGTCTACGCGTACGTGTCGGGCGACGCGAAGTGGCAGCGCCCGTTCGCGATGACCGGCTATCAGGACCGGCGCTTCGAGTGGACGCACGGCGAGATCGCCGAGTTCATCTACCTGCAGTGGAGGGATCGCCCGCAGGGTCCGCACTGCGAGAACACGAAGATCTGGCCGTTCTGCGTGAGCGGCGCGGGGCTCGGCCTCCAGCTCTACGACAAGATTCACGGCAAGCAGTACCACGTCGTCTACGACGACTGGGTCGCATTCGCGAAGAAGCATTACATGCGGCTCGACAGGCGGGGGCGGCTCGAGGCGTTCGCCTTCTACTACGACCCAATCGAGGACGAGGTCTGCACGTTCCCGAACGAGCTGACGGCGTACGCGGCGCTGGCGATCGTTCCCTACCTCCTGCCTCAGAACCGCAGCTTCGGCGAGTTCCTCTACGAGCAATCGATGTCGGCGCTGGGTTGGAACGATCCGAAGAAGCCACTCGTGCATCTTGCGACCGACCCGCGCTTCCTGACCGGCGGCCAGCTGATCGCACGCGAGGTCGGCGACTCGGTCACCGAGAAGCGCATTCGCGAGCACGCCGAGCGCGAGTTCGAGCCGCGGACCTTTGGTTCCGAGAACGACCGTTTCGGCTGGTGGTTCGGTCTGAAGGAACCGTATCCACGGGGCCAGCTTTCCGCGCTGCATATGCTCTGCGAGCTCGGTGATCCGGGCGCGTGGTCGCGCGTCTTCAACCAACCGAACCTCGCGAAGTTCGACGAGCCAACGGTCGCTGGCGTCGACTATCCGAGCCTCGGCGTCTGCGAGGCCTGGAACGACGCCGAGAGCGGCGACTTGAGAATTGCGACGTATGCCGCGACACCTTCCAAGCGCGGGACGGGCACGACGTTTCGCGTGACGAAGCTTCCCGACGCGTGCGCGGTCCGCGTCCGGTGCGATGGTGCCGACGATCCGCGCTGGCGCTCTATCGGCGCGGACACGATCGAGATTCACTGCGAGATCGGCGACCATCGCTTCGAGATCGTGACGCGACGGCCGGATCGCGATGATGGCTCGGATCGACGACGGCGAAGCGCGGCCGCCCCCGAAGCTGTCGTCGGAGCGGGAAGCGAGTCGCGCGCTTATGTGCCGGCCGCGCCGCCGACCTGCGCCGCGCCCTGCTGCACGCCCCGAAAAGCTGCCACATGAATGACCTCTCCGATCTCGCCCGCCGCCTGACCGTCGCACTCCGCCTCGAGTCGGCGCCGATCGCCATCACATTTTCCGATCGAGGGGGCGAGGCGTCGCCGGTCGGCGCGGTTGCTGCAGGCTGCGTCTTTTGGATGAAGGCAAACGAACGCGCGTTCTCGACCTCGGCGAGCGATCACGCGAACTGCAGCGTCGGCAGCTACACGCACGGTTTGATGGACCTCGCGACTGCGGCGGCGCGCGATGACGTCAAGGCAGTGCTCGCCGCCGGGTGGGTCGACGAGCCGGCCATGAAAAGCCTGCCACACGTACGAGTCCGGCCGGAGTCGATCGCCTACGGCCCCCTCGCGGATTGCACCGCGATGCCGGACGTGGTTCTCGTTCGCGTCGACGGCCTCGGCTTGATGGGCGTTCAAGGTGCGATCCCCGATCTCGCGATCGAAGGCCGACCGCAATGCCACATCGTTGCGCTCGCGAAGGAGGAAAACGCGGTCGCCGCGAGCGTCGGCTGCGCGCTCAGCCGCGCGCGCACGGGAATGCCGCCCGACGAGATGACCTGCGCAATCCCGGGAAGCCGTCTCGGCGAAGTGGTCGAGCGACTCGAAGCGACCGTCGAGCTCGACAAGATCATGGCGAACTACGCCGCGCAGCACGCGAAGGAATTCTCGCGATGAACCCCCCACCTCCAGGCGCGTCGATCGACTGCGCCGACGACCAGCGAGGCTCAAAGCATCTTCTTCGACTAAAGAAGTGCGTTTTAGCTGCCTCGCCGATGAATGAGCGAACTTCCCCTTCATTGAGGAGAGATCGAACGTGAAGCCCGTTTGTTTGGTGATCGGTGCCGGTGCGGGTATCGGTGGAACTGTCGCTCGACGCTTCGCCCAAGAGGGTTATCACGCTTGTCTGTGTCGGCGCAGCGACTCGGACGGATTGAATCGATTGGTGGAGGCGATCAAGAGCGACGGAGGTTCGGCAACGGGATTTCTCCTCAACGCCGTCGAGGCAAACTCCATCGAAGAGCGAGTTGCCGCCATCGAGGCCGACATCGGTCCCATCGAAGTCGTCGTCTACAATCTGGGCGCCCAGATTGGCGATCGGGCGTTGAAGGACACGTCGCTCAAGGCTTTTGAGACAGGCTGGCGTCTGGGGACGTTCGGTCTGTTTCGCCTTGCGTCGGCCGTGTGCCCGCTGATGGAAGCGCGAGGCAAAGGAACGCTCCTCGTGACTTCATCGACGGCGGCAATGCGTGGCAACGGCGGTCAACATTCCCATGCGGCTGCCATGGGAGGACGACGAATGCTCTGCCAGACACTCAATGCGGAGTTTGCGTCGAAAGGAATCCACGTCGTCCACATCGTGATCGACGGCGCCGTGGATGCGCCCGACACCTTGGGGAAGATGCTGGGACCGGAAAGGTTCCAACAGCTGAGAGAAACCCGAGGCAACGAGCATGACGGACTCATGCTTCCCACGCAGATCGCGGAGACCTACGTCCACCTCGCGAAACAACACCGATCCACGTGGACGCACGAGATCGACCTGCGGGCGTTCTCCGATCGTGCATGGTGGAATCACTGAGGAACATCGAAGACGAATCCGGGGGTGCACGAAACATGACTCAATCCGACAAACGCGACACTCAACCTTCACAAGACGTTGCACTCATCGTTGGGGGCGGCCCCGGCATCAGCTCGAGTTGCGCGAGGCTGTTCGCGGAGAGCGGCATGCGTGTCGGCGTCGCAGCCAGGAATCCGGACAAGCCGGTCCTGCAGAATCTGGAGAAGACGCACGGCGTGCGCCGATACGCGTGCGATGCAAGCGAACCGGCGGCCGTGGAGCTGCTGTTCCAGAATGTCGTTCGAGACCTCGGGGCTCCTACGCTCGTCGTGCACAACATCGACGGCCGGGTGGCCGGCATTTTTCGCAAGGGGATTACCGAAGCCGACCCGGGCATGGCGCTCGACACGCTTCGGAACTCGGCGTTCAGCGCGTTTTTGGTAGGTCAGCAGGCAGCTCGACTCATGCGCGAGAACAAACCCAACGCCAACGGCACGAAAGGAACGATCATCTTCACGAACGCAAGCGCAGCGCTGAAAGGCTTCCCGTTGAGCGGTGCCTTTGCGATGGCATGTCATGCCAAGTCGGGACTCGCACAGAGCATGGCAAGGGAGCTGATGCCGCAGGGTATCCACATCGCAAATGTGCCGATCGACGCCGCGATTGGCTGGACACAGGAAGACGGTACCCGCGCGCACCGACTCGCGGGAACGACCGTCGACGACAACATGGCCGACCCGGACTACATCGCGGAAACCTATCTGCAGCTGCATCGCCAGCATCGGTCGACTTGGGCATTCGAAGTCGTGCTACGACCGTGGGTCGAGAAATGGTGAGTAGCCCTCGCGGCAGAGCAGCCGCCGGGGCGCCGCGAAAGTCCCGGTGATCACGTCAGCCCCGGTGGATCGCCGTCCAATCTCAAAAGATGGAGGATGTGCTCATGTCTGCAATCACTCTCGACAAGTACAAGGCAATGGTTGGTCAAGAGATCGGCGTCTCTCGCTGGTTCGAGGTGGCGCAAGCGCGCATCGACAGCTTTGCGGATGTCACCGAGGACCACCAGTTTATCCACGTGGATCCGGAGCGCGCCAAAGCCACCCCGTTCGGCGGCACGGTCGCGCACGGCTTCCTTACCATGTCTCTGCTTGCGCCGATGGCCTTCGACGCCCAGCCGCCCCTCGCCGGAACGGTGATGTCCGTGAACTACGGCTTTGACCGTGTGCGCCTGATGGCGCCAGTTCGCGCGGGGAGTCGGATCCGCGGCCGCTTCGTGCTCAAGGAAGTGGTGGAGCGCGGACCCAAGGAGATCATGGCCAAGACTCAGGTGACCGTAGAGATCGAAGGCGGCGACAAGCCGGCCCTGGTAGCGGACTGGATCGGGCTGTCCCGTTTCGCCTGATTGCCGTTGGTCGCTAGGCGGAAACCACCTTGAAGACGCCGCTGGCCTGGGCGCAGATCGAATCATCCGCCAGAACCAGCGCTGTCGCAAAGCAGAGCGACTTACCGGCCTTGATCACCTCTGGGCGGATCTCGAGAGCCATTGGCCCACTTTGCGCTGGCCCTGCTTGCCAGGCTGACGCCATGGGTGAAAGGCCGCGCATAAATTGGCTCCCAGGGATCTGTGAGGCCGCTGCGGCGCGTATGGCGCTCGAAACCCTCTGGCACGAGCTCGTCACCCGGCCTCATGATGTTGATCTAGGTTTCAGTCCCTTGGCTACGGTCTTGAGGATCCGTCGGGAGAGCGCTTCGTCCCCTACTGCGCGCGCGAGAATGAGTGCCCCGACCATCGCCGAGAAGAGCCGGATCGCCACGTCGTAGCGGCGCGACGCCGTCTCCGCCGGAACCAGCCCCGCGAGGATCTCGAGACTCTCTTCGAGCCTCTCCGTGAATACGTCACGAACCTTCTTCGGCTGACGCGCGATGTCGGGCCCGAACGCCGCGACCGCGCAGCCTGCGCCCGGCGAATCCCGATGTCGCTGTGACAAGTAGCGGTCGATGATCCTCTCCAGGGCGGTGCTCCCCTTTGCCTCGCTCGCGTCGCGCGCCCATAGCTCGCGCGACTCGTCGAGTACGAGGCGTAGCGCCTCCGCGACGACCGCCTCCTTCGATCCGAGCCGGCTGTAAAAGGCTCCGTGCGTGAGGCCGGCAGCCTCGGTGATGGCGTCGACGCCCGCGCCGTCGATCCCTTGTTCACGGAACAGGCGCGCTGCCGCGGTGAGGATCCTTTGTCGATTTTCGGCAGCCGCCTGCTTGGACACCCGCATCGAAGAAATTCCTCCTCAAGTCCTATTGACTCGTTTGATAGTAGTCGTCATGATTGTCGCCGATTGGTAACGATCGTCATCAAAATCCAAGTTAACCGCTGGCCGGGAAGATAGCAATCCCCCGCGAGCACCGGGAGGCTCCATGCCGCAGGACGTCGATTTCTTCTTCGACTTCGTCAGCCCCTATAGCTACCTCGCTCAGACGCAGTTGCCCGCTCTCCAGGAGCGAACGGGCGCTCGCTTCCGGCTTTGGCCGATGCACCTGCTGAATCTCATGAAGCAGGTCGGCAACGCCCCGACGACGGTCCTCTGCGCCAACAAGCTGAAATACGCGACCCGGGACATCGCTCGCTGGGTGTCGCGCTACGGCGTGCCATTTCAACTCAACCAACATGTATTCAAGGCGGACCCGAGTCTTGCCCTGAAGGGGGCCCTCGTTGCTCAGAAACAGGGCGTGGAGGACGCGTACAACCGCGCCGTCTTCAACGCCTTCTGGAGCGAGGGTCTCGACGTGAACGACCGGGCGCTCTTGGCGGGGCGGCTCGACGCGGCGGGCCTGGACGGGAAGGCGCTCCTCAAGGCGGCCGACGAACCGGGATCCGCCGACCAGCTCGACAAGAACACGGCGCTCGCCGCCGAGCGCGGCGTCTTCGGCTCTCCGACGTTCATCGTCGGCGACGATCTCTTCTTCGGCAACGACCGGCTCGGATTCCTCGAAGAGCGCCTGCGCCGCTAGGTCCACCGATGCACGGAAAGGAGCAATCGATGAAGGAGGATCGTCCCGTCGCGTTGGTCACCGGCGTCGGCCCCGGCACCGGAGCAGCGATCGCCCGCCGTTTCGCCCGCGGCGGCTACTCGGTCGCGATGCTCGCCCGGAGCCGGGACAGACTGGACGCGCTGGAGCGCGAGGTCGAGCACTCGCGCGGCTATGCCTGCGACGTGACGGACGAAGCGCAACTCGACGCCACGATCGAACGAGTCCGCGCGGACCTCGGCGCGCCGAAGGTCCTGATCCACAACGCAGTGGGCGGCGCTTTCGCCACGTTCCTGGAGATCGATCCCGAGGTCTTGAATCGGAACTTCCAGGTCAACACGATGGCGCTTCTCCATCTGGCCCGGCGACTGGCCCCCGCGATGATAGATGCGGGGGAAGGAACGATCATCGTCACCGGGAACACGTCGGCGCTTCGCGGCAAGCCGAGGTTCGCCGGTTTTGCGCCTACCAAGGCGGCGCAACGGATCCTCGCCGAAGCGATCGCTCGCGAGGTCGGCCCGAAGGGCGTGCATGTCGCCTACGTCGTGATCGATGCCGTCATCGATCTCGAATGGACCCGGGCGATGTTTTCGAAGCCCGCGGGAGACCCGTTTTTCATCCAGCCGGCGGCGATCGCCGAGGAAGTGTGGCACGTCGCCCAGCAGGACCGGTGCGCATGGTCGTTCAACGTCGAGGTCCGGCCGTTCGCGGAGCCGTGGTGAGAATGTCGTGACCGAGCTTCGTATCTTCTCGTACCTGCCGAACCCGCGGATCTGGAAGGCGACGATCGCCGCTCGCCTCTGCGGCGTCGAGCTCGAAGTGCGCGGAGCGCCCCCGACGGAGCTCCAATCCTGGCTCTGGGATTTCGACGCGCGGCCGCTCTCGCCCGCCGACGAGCCCACGCCCGCGGGCGAGCAGCTCGGCCGAACCGGCTTCAAGGGAGTGAAGCTGCGAAAGACTCCCGCCTTCCTCGAAGCGCATCCGTTCGGTACCGTTCCGGCCGCGTTCAGCCCGGACGGCACCATCGGTATCTTTGAGTCGAACAGCATCATGCGCGCCGTCGCCCGGCTCGGCGAAGGGCGCTTCCCGCTCTATGGCAACGGCGCCTATCAGGCGTCGCGCGTGGACAGCTTCCTGGACGCGAGTCTCGTGTTCGCTCGCGATGCGCAAACGTACTTGCTGTCGCTGCTCGATGGGTCCGTGTCCGCCGAGATTCACTCCCGCGCCAAGGAGGCGCTCGCGACCTATCTCGGCGGCATCAGTCGAGCCCTGCTTCCGGAGCGCCGCTTCCTGGTCGGCGAGGGGGTGACCCTAGCCGACATCTGCTTCGTCGCCGAGCTGGCGCTCTTCTCGAACGAGCGGGCGCGTAGGGAACCGCTCGAGCGAGCAGGCCTCTCGCCGGTTCTCGACGGCGTGAGGAACGACGCCGCATACGCGCAGGCCTTCGCGCATTTCGATCGTCTACGACGGCATCCCGCATTCGCTCCCGACGTCGAGCCCTACCTGGAGAAGATCGACCGAGCAGCGTCGTGAGCGCCCACGGAGCACGAGCGGAGGACACGAACCATGCCCGAGCCGACCTGGAACCAAACCTTCTGCATCCTCTGCTACGTGAACTGCGGCCTCGAGGTGCAAACGGAGGGGCGAAAGATCACGCGCGTGCGCGGCGATCGCGCGAACGAGCGGTCGCAAGGATACCTCTGCCAGAAGCCGCAGCGTCTGCAGTGGTACGGTGACCACGCCGATCGTCTGACGACGCCGCTTCGCCGCCGCTCCGACGGCACGCACGAGCCGATCTCGTGGAATACAGCCTTCACCGAGATCGCCGCTCGCCTGAAGGCGATCCACGCCGAGCACGACGGCGAGGCGTTCGCATTCTGGGGCGGCGGCGGTCAGGGCAACCACCTCGGCGGCCCTTATTTCCTGGCGCTCTACGACCTGCTCGGCGCGACGAAGTACTTCACCGCGCTCTCGCAGGAAAAAACCGGCGACTTCTGGGTGAACGGGCGGCTCTTCGGTGACCAGCGCTGCCACACGGCGGAGGACGTCGAGCACACCGACTTGCTCGTCGTGCTCGGGTGCAATCCCTGGCTGTCGAACGGCTTCCAGGGGGCACGGAACGAGGTGAACGAGATCAAGAAGACGCCCGGCCGCCGCATGATCGTGATCGACCCGCGGCGCACGGAGGTCGCGGACGTCGCCGACCTCCACCTGCCGCTTCGCCCCGGTACGGACGCCTACCTGCTGGCCGCGATCCTGGCGATCATCCTCAAGCGTGGCGGCGAGGCCGCCGAGTTCCTCTCCCGCCACACCGTCGGCTGGGACGACGTGCGCGCCGTGCTCGGGCGAACGCCGATCGAGGCGTGGGTGGCGCACGCCGACGTACCGCTCGCCGACGTCGAGCGCGCGGTCGACATGATCCTCGAAGCTCGGTCGATGGTCGTCCGGGTCGAGCTCGGCATCCAACAAACCCGGCACTCGACGCTGAACTCTTACCTCGAGAAGCTTCTCTACCTGGCGACCGGGAACTTCGGCCGGCCGGGAACGAACGGCATCCACACCTGGCTCGTGCCGCTCTATCGCAACTCGCGGGGCGAGCGCTCGAACGTGACCGGCCAGAAGATCATCGGCGGGCTCCTGCCGACGAATCGCTTCGCCGACGAGGTCCTGAGCGACGATCCGCGGCGCGTGCGCGCCCTCTGGGTGGAATCCAGCAACCCGGCGAACACGACCGCCGACACCCCCCGGTTCGAGGCCGCAGTTCGCGCGCTGGACCTCTCGGTCGTCGTGGACGTCGCGTACACGGAGACGGCGGAGCTCGCGGACTACGTGCTGCCGGCCGCGGCGCAGTACGAGAAGTGGGAGACGACGGTGTTCTCGTTCGAGTGGCCGCGGAACTACTTCCATCTCCGCGCGCCGCTCTTCGAGCCGCTCCCGGGGACGCTCCCGGAGCCCGAGATCTACACCCGAGTGGTCCGCGCCATGGGCGTGCTTCCCGACGACGAGGCGCTCGCCGAGCTGCGCGCGCTGGCCGCCGAGAACCGCGGCAAGATGATGAAGCGCGCCGGCGAGATGTTCGCAGAGAATCCGAAGCTCGTGCCGCTCGCACCGGTGCTGCTCTACCTGACGCTCGGCCCGACGCTACCGGACGGTGCAGCCGCCGCGGCGCCGCTCTACGCAGGCTGCCATGAGACGGCGAGGAAGCACACGGTCGCGGTCCAGCGCGCTCTCGAGACGACCGCGGAACCGCCGATCCTCGGCGAGATGCTCTTCGAGAAGCTGCTCGCCAGCCGCTCGGGCTTCGTCTTCACGGCGCACGAGTACGACGAGATCTTCCAGCTCGTGAAGCACCCCGACGGCAAGATCCACCTCGCGGTGCCGGAGATGCTCGACTGGCTCGCGCGGCTCGACCCGGCCGCGGAGCCGCCCGATCCGGCGTACCCGTTCACGCTCGTCGCCGGGCAGCGCCGCATGCACAACGCGAACCAGATCTTCCGCACTCCGGCGTGGCGGAAGACCGACCCCGACGGCGCGCTGCGCATCCATCCCGACGACATCGCGGCGCTCGGCGGCCATGACGGTGGCTGGATGGCCGTCGCGACCCGGACGGGGCGCATCGTCTGTCGCGTCGAGAGCGATCCGTCGATGCGCCGCGGCCTCGTCGCCTTGCCGCACGGCTACGGTCAGTCGTACCCCGACGGCGCGGGCGGCCGCATCATCGACGGCCCGCGTCTCAACCTCATCACGGCGCACGACGACTGCGACCCGATCGCCGCGACGCCTTACCACAAGAACGTCGCCGTCCAGCTGGCACCGGTCGGCGGCCCCGAAGCCGAGGCCGCCGAAGCGGCGTCGGCGCGGGTTCGCGCGGTCGCAACGGCGCAGGCGAGCGCGGCATGAGTGAGCGCTTTTGACGGCGCGGCACACGATCTCAGGAGCGAACGCGATGACGATGGAACAGAGGATGCCAGGAGTGAGCATGACCACCGAGGGTCACATCTGCGTGATCTCGCTCGACAACGTGGCGAAGAAGAATGCCATCACTCCGGAATTGATGTCCCAGCTGTCCGCTCACCTGACGACCTTCGAAGACGACGACAACCTATGGGTCGCTGTCCTGGATCCGGCGGGCGAGCACACGACCGCCGGCCTGGACATGGCCAAGTTCTTCGGCCCAACCGCCACGGCGAAGCCGATCCCGAAGGATCAGGTCGACCCGTTCGCCCTCTACAGACGCACCACCAAGCCGGTGATCTCCGTCGTGCACGGCATCACCTACACCATCGGTATCGAGATGATGCTGGCGGGCGACATCGTCATCGCGGCGGACACCGCACGGTTCTGTCAGCTCGAGTCGAAGCGCGGGATCGCGCCGCTGGGCGGTGCGCACTTTCGCTACCTCACCCGTACAGGCTGGGGCAACGCGATGTACCACCTGTTCCTCTGTGATGAGTTCGACGCGCAGGAGGCGTTGCGCGTCGGGTTCGTGCAAGAGGTCCATCCCTATGGCAAGCACCGCGAGCGAGCGATGGAGATCGCGCGACGGATCTGCAAATGCGCGCCCCTCGGGCTGCGTGCGACGAAGACAGCGGCGCTGACGTACCTCCAGCAGGGAGAGCGCGCGGCCGTCGAGGCCATTTCGTCCATCGAGAAGGCCGTGTTCGCCACCGAGGACTTCAAGGAAGGTCTTCAGTCCTTCATCGAGCGGCGCGAAGCGCGTTTCCAGGGGCGCTGAAGCTGCAAACACGTGAGGTACCGATGGCTCCTGACAATCGACCGCTCGTGGAGCCCTTCTTCGATTCCGGAAGCCCGTTCAGCTATCTGGCGGACGGGAATTCCTCGCCGACGGCGGTCCCCGCGAAAGGCCGGTACATGAGCCGCGATCTCGAGCGCTGGGCCAAGCACTACGGGGTCGCCTTCCAGCGCAATCCATTCCCGTTCCTCGGCAATACGCTGCGGCTTATGCGTGGCGCGGTGGCCAGCCAGAAGCTCGGGGTCTTCGACGGCTATCACCCTGCGGTCTTTTCGGCGGCGTGGGGGAATGCGGTGGATCTCGGAGACGAGGCGGCTCTTCGGGCGGTCGTTCGTGGTGCCGGCATCGATCCGGGCGAACTCCTTCGCTCGATCGACGACCAAAGCACGAAAGACGAGCTTCGGCGGGCGACCGAAGTCGCCATCGAGCGGGGAGTCTTCGGCGCTCCGGCATTCTTCGTCAACGACGAGCTGTTCTGGGGCAATGACCGGCTGGATTTCGTCAGCGCGCGCTGCGCGCTTGAAGAGCCGGCCGCCGTCGCCGTCACGCCTTGGAGCTCTTTGGAATGTCCTTGCCGCCCCTGCCCCCATCGGATCGCGACACTTCTTGCCTCCGTCAGTCGCCGGTGTGATGCTCGAGGTCATGGCTGCTCCACTCCCCGACGACGTCAAGGCGCTTCTCGACGGTCCGAATTTCGCCCACCTCGCAACCCTGCGGAAGAACGGTATGCCGCAGGTCGACCCGGTTTGGGTGGGACGCGACGGGGACCACGTTCTCGTCGCCACCGGCGAAGGCACGGTCAAGGCGCGCAACGCGCTTCGCGATCCCCGTGTCGCTCTTTCGATCATCGGCTTTCACAATCCCTACGACGAAGCGATGATCCGCGGCCGGGTCGTCGAGCGGCGGCCCGACACGGACTTCGCGACGATGGACGAGATCTCTCGGAAGTACACGGGTAGGCCGTTCCCGTGGCGCGCTCCGCAGGGTCGCATCGTTCTGGTGATCGAGGTGGAGCACGTGAAGGCCCGCAAGCTTCCGTTCGACCCTCCGGCGTAGCCGATCGGCGCCGTCACCTCCCTCCGCGGCTACCTCGACGCCGGCGTCCTACGATGGACGGCGACGGCCATGAGCAAGAGCACGACCGTGGGCGCGAACACGGCCGGCAGGTCGATGAGCCAATGACTCGCCGGCAAACGCCCGCTCACGATGTCGGCAACGTGAATCGCTGCGTGGCCCGCGTAGAACAAGGTGATTCCGACGTGAACCGGCAGAGCGTCGTCGAGGTTCTCCGCGCACCAAGCGAAGCCGACTCCGCACACCACGAACGCGACGCCGAGGTCACGAACGAAGTGCGGGTTGAACGCGCCGGTGTCCGGCACCGCCGCGGGAATCCCCACGAACCAACCCGCCGGCGCCGCCAGCATCCATAGCCCGTTGGCGACGTTCAGGATCGCGAAGATTCGGTAGACCCATTTCACCCGCGGGCTCCAGCACGCCTCGAGGCTCGCCGTACCCTTTTTCGACGCGACCCGGGTCGCCTCGCCCACTATAGCAGCGGAGTGACCGGCGGAGGAGGTCCCGGAGTCGAGGTCGGGAACGGAGCAGGGCTCGGCGTCGGCGTCGGCGCACAGGGAACGGCTTTCCGGGCGGCAAGCTCGCGCCGTAGGCGAGCTTCACGTTGCCTTGCGAACAGTCGATCGTCCAGACCCTCGAGCGGCGCTGGATCATCGCGGTCGGGGATGCCGTTGTTGTTGGTGTCGTCGTTCAGCGGATCTGTCTCGCCGAGACATGGCTCCCAGAAGCCGTTGTTGTTGCAATCTTCGCAACCGGTGCACGACGGCGAGCTCGTGATCGGGTCGACCGTCGCACAGGCCGTCGCCGTCCGTGTCGGGGTTGGCGAAGTCCGATTCGCCGGGATCGAAGATGAAGTTCTTGTTGACGTCTTCGGTGTTGTCCGTGAGCCCATCGTCGTCGAAATCCGAGCCGGACCCGGTGCTCACGCAGGCGTAGAGTCAGCAGCGCCACGAACGCTGATCACCACGAGTGCCGCCGCCCACTCCCGCTTCACGCTCATGCCGCTCCGCTCCCTCGCTGCTGCGCTCGGATCTGCGCGCGCCACCTTGGCGGTATACAAGCCGCCCGACCACAGGCTCACGACCGTCGAGATCCACAAGAAGTACATGCCGACGAGATGAAAATCGATAGCCACGTAGGTGTAGTGCAGAAGCAGCCCGTGCAGCGCGAACATCTGGAAGATCATCTTGTACTTGCCGAGCTCCTCCGCCGGGATGACGATGTCCTTCGCCCGAGGCGATCGCGCGCAGACCCGTGACGGCCATCTCGCGGCCGACGATGATCACGACGAGCCACCTCGGCGGGCGCGGCTCCCGACATCCCGACGAGCATGATGAGAATGCCGACGACGAGCAGCTTATCCGCCAGCGGATCGAGGAACTTGCCGAGCGTGGTGGTCATCGAGTACTTGCGAGCGAGCTGCACCGTCCCAGTAGTCGGTCAGGCAGGCGACGAAAAAGAAGCCCGTCGCCAGCGCGCCGGCCGCCCGGCGCCTTCGTCACGCAGCAAGCAGAACGATGATCACGACGACCGCGATCCGGCCGAGCGTGAGCAGGTTCGGGAGATCGTTCCACACGATCGAGAGGAGCGGCGAACGAGGCGACGGCTCGCTGCCCTTCTTCGAGAGGCGGCAACTTAGAGGATTGCCGGCAGCGATGCAATCACGGGCTGCAATCAGGCGCCTGTGACTCGATCCCGGTGCGTCGTTGTCATCATCCACGACCTTCATGCGTGTTCGAGAGCGACACGCTCGTCGATCGGCGGTGGTATCGCCGGTCTGTTCTTCGCTCTCAAGGCGGCGACGCGCGGCACCGTCACGCTGCTCACCAAGGATCGCCTGCCGAGAGCAACACGGCGTATGCGCAGGGGGGAATCGCCTCGGTTTGGAGTCCCGAGGATTCCTTCGACGGCTCACGTAGAAGACACGCTCGATGCGGGAGCGGGGCTCTGCCACCGCGACGTCGTCGAGCTCGTCGTCCGCGAAGGTCCGGACCGGATCCGCGAGCTCATCGCGCTCGGCACGAGCTTCTCGACCCGCGCCGACCAAGAGGACCGCGAGTACGATCTCGGACGCGAGGGCGGTCACTCGCACCGCCGCATCCTCCATGCCTCCGATGCCACCGGCCGGGAGATCGTGCGAGCGCTCATCGCCGCGGTGCGCGGCGAGCCGAGAATCGAGGTGCTCGAGAACCACATCGCGATCGACCTCATCCTCGACCGGCGGTGGACGGAGCTCCGCCCGCCTGTTGGGGAGCCTACGTCCTCGACCGCGCGACCGAGGAGGTGAAGACGCTTCGTCGACGCGAGCCATCGGTGCTCGCGACCGGCGGAGCGGGTAAGGTCTACCTCTATACGTCGAATCCCGACATCGCCACCGGCGACGGCGTCGCGATGGCGTGCCGCGCCGGCGCGGCGATCGGCAACATGGAGTTCTTCCAGTTCCATCCGACGTGCCTCTACCATCCGCAGGCGAAATCCTTCCTGCTCACCGAGGCGCTGCGCGGCGAAGGGCGCGATCCTGCGGCTGCCCGACGGCACGCCCTTCATGAAACGCTACGACTGCACGCGGCGAGCTCGTCGCCACGCGACATCGTCTCACGCGCAATCGATCACGAGATGAAGGTGCACGGCTACGAGCACGTGTACCTCGACATCTCGCACCGCGACCCGGAGTTCGTGCGCCGCCGTTTCCCGACCATCTACCACCGCTGCCTCGAGTTCGGCCTCGACATGACGAAAGCAGCCGCTGCCCGTCGTGCCCGCCGCGCACTATTGCTGCGGCGGGGTGGTCGACCGACTAGCTACGGCGCGGACGACGATCCCCCGTCTCTACGCCTGCGGGGAAGTGGCCATGACGGGCTGCACGGCGCCAATCGCCTGGCGTCGAACTCGCTCCTCGAGGCGCTGATCTTCGCCGAGCGTGCCTCTCGCGACGTCGCGGAGCTCGGCTGCGCTCCGATCACGCGTCGGCCGCCGGACGTTCCGCACGTGGGATCCCGGCAGCGCGATCGACAGCGACGAGTCGGTCGTGGTGACGCAGAACTGGGACGAGATCCGCCGGCTGATGTGGAGCTACGTCGGCATCGTGCGCACGAACCGTCGACTCGTCTCGCGCGCGCAAGCGCATCCGCATGCTGCAAGAGGAGATCCACGAGTACTACTGGAACTTCCTCGTCACTTCCGATCTCGTCGAGCTCCGCAACATCGCGCTCGTCGCCGAGCTCATCATCGAATCGGCGATCGCGCGCCGCGAGAGCCGCGGCCTTCACTACAATCGCGACACACCAGAGCGCGACGACGCTCACTGGCGTCGCGATACGGTGCTCACCCGCGAACGGCTGCGAAGCGCTCCGAGCCGAGTGACGCTCGGCGCCTTCGGCGGCCGAGCAGATCCACACGTCGAGCGTCCGGCCGGTCGCCTCGCGATAGCGGCGCGACAGCTCGGCGGAGAATCGCTCCGTAGAGGCGACGTCGACCAGGCTCACGGTGCAGCCGCCGAATCCCGCTCCCGTCAAGCGGGCCCCGTAGCATCCCTCGATTTGCACCGCCGATTCGACGAGCACGTCGAGCTCGGCGCAGCTCACCTCGTAGAGGTCTCGCCTCCGCTCCGGTGAGCGGCGGTCATCGCCCGTCCGAGCGCGGCTCGATCGCCGTGCTCGACGTCGGCGATCACGGCCTCCACCCGCGCGATCTCTTCGACGACGTGCTGGGCACGACGGAAGAGGACGGGCGGCATCTCGCTGCGGCGTCGTTCGAGCTCCGCCCGTGAGACGTCGCGCAACGTCTGTACGCTCGGCATCGTACGGCGAAGAATCGCCACCGCTTCCTCGCACTGCCGGCGACGAACGTTGAACTCCGAGGCGGCGAGCTCGCGACGCACCTGCGTATCGGAGACCACGATCGCCGTCGCAGCCGGCAGCGGCACGAGCCTCCATTCGAAGCTCCGGCAATCGAGGAGCAGCGCGTGCCCGCGCCGACCGTGCAGGCTCGTGAAGGGATCCATCAGCCCGCACGCCACACCGACGTAGACGTTTTCCGCTTGCTGGCAGAGGCGCGCGAGCTCGAGGTCGTCCGCCTGCCAGCCGCCGAGCGCGTGCCACAGTCCTGACGAAGGCGACCTCGATGGCTGCCGATGACGATAGTCCGGCCCCGATCGGCACGTCCGAAGCCAGCGTCGCATCGACGGGGACGACCGGCAGCTCACGATCGCCGAGGATCCAGGCGACGCCGGCCGGATAGCGTGCCCACGACGGCAGTGGCGCTCTCGCCACGTCCATCTTCGCGGGAAGCTGATCGAGCGTGAAGCGCACGGTCCCTCACGACGTCGACCGCTTCGAGCGTCGTCAGGCCGTCGCGGCTCGGCGCCGCCGCGATCCAGGCCGCGCGATCGATCGCCACCGGCAGCACGAGACCGGCGTTGTAGTCGACGTGCTCGCCGATCAAATTGACGCGACCGGGCGCGCGCACCAGAATCTCCGGATCGCGCCGGAAACGGCGGCGAAACGCATCGAGCGCGCGCTCTTTCGCCGTCGACGTCATCGCACGCCCTTTGATAGACCGGGTTCCATGTACATCGCGATGAACAACTTTCGCGTACATGCGGAGCGCGCCGTCGAGTTCGAGAACGCCTGGAAGAACCGCGAGTCCTTTCTCGCCGGCGTGCCGGGTTTCCGCGAGTTTCACCTGCTGCGCGGCCCCATCGACGACGCGGGTGCGCGTCTCTACGCTTCGCATACGGTGTGGCAGGACGAAGCGTCGTTCCGAGCGTGGACGGAGAGCGAGGCGTTTCGCAAGGCACATGCACAGGGGAAGGTGGGGGATCTGCTCGCGGGGCCGCCGAGGTTCGTCGGCTGGGAGGTCGTGGCGATCTGACGAGCGGAGGCGCCTCGCGGGTCAGGCGGGCTCGCTCAGTGGACGTTGCGCTCCTTGGCTTCGAATAGGTGGAGCTGGATCGGCTGCTCGTCGTCTGGGCTCACCAGGACCGGATAGCGCCCGGTGAAGCAGGCGTCGCAGAAGCGTACGCGGCTGACCGTCGCGCAGGAACGTGTAGAGGTCGTCCTCCGTCGAGATACCCGAGACTGTCGGCGCCGATGAAGGCACGGATCTCCTCGATCGAGTGCGATGAGGCGATCAGCTCCTTGTGCGTCGGCGTGTCGACTCCGTAGAAGCACGGGCCGGTCGTCGGCGGCGAGCTGATGCGCATGTGGACTTCGCGCGCCCCGGCGTTGCGCACCATCGTCACGATCTTTCGGCTCGTCGTTCCGCGCACGATCGAGTCATCCACGATGACGACCCGCTTGCCGTCGAGCACCTCGTGCTGCGCGTTGAGCTTCACCTTGACGCCGAAGTGGCGGATGGAGTCCTGGGGCTCGATGAACGTTCGCCCCACGTAGTGATTGCGGATGAGACCCATCTCGAACGGCGAGTCCGGATTCTTCCGAGTACCCAATCGCAGCCGGCACGCCGGAATCCGGGACCGGGATCACGATGTCGGCGGCGACGGGATGCACGCGCGCAAGACGCCGCCCCAGCTCCTTTCGTATCTGATAGACGTTGCGGCCGTACACGCGGCTGTCGGGCCGAGCGAAGTAGATGTACTCGAACACACAGCGCTTGGGCGAAACCTGCACGAACGGCCGATAGCTCTTCATGCCCGAGCCGCTGAATTCGATGACTTCGCCCGGTTCGATCTCGCGTACGTACTCGGCGTCGACCAGGTCGAGCGCGCAGGTTTCCGACGCGACCACCCAGCCTTCGCCGGGGCCCTCCGCACCGCGCAAGCGGCCGAGCACGAGGGGCCGAAATCCATACGGATCCCGCGCGGTGATCATCTCGGTCTCGGAAAGAAGCACGAGCGAATACGCCCCCTGCACCTCTCCGAGCGCCTCGACGACGCGATCGACGAGCCGTTCGGCCTTCGACATCGCGATCAGGTGGAGAATGACCTCGGAGTCGGTTCCTGACTGGAAGATCCGACCGTCGGCCTCGAGCCGCCGTCGCAGCTCGACGTAGTTGGTCAGGTTCCCGTTGTGGGATAGCGCGACCGCGCCGCCCACATAGTCTACGCAGAACGGCTGCGCGTTCTTGAGCAACGTCGAGCCGGACGTGGAGTAGCGGTTGTGTCCGATCGCCGCCGCGCCTTCGAGCCGCCGGATGACGTCCTCATCGAAGATGTCGGCGACGAGCCCCATGCCGCGATGGGAGAGCAGCACGTGCCCGTCTGCCGAAACGATGCCGGCGGATTCCTGCCCCCGGTGCTGCAGCGCATAGAGCGATAGATATACGAGATTCGCCGCCTCCGGGTGCCCGTAGACGCCAACGACTCCGCACTCTTCGTGAAAACTATCGAGCATGGACGGATCGAGCGCGGCCCCACCCCGCGCGCGTCATGCTACCACCCGAAGCGCACGTTCCAAAGCACCCTCCCAGATCTCGGCGAGCTCCGCCACCGCGCGATCGACGGTGTCGCCGATCTCGAGTCGAGCGCCGCTCACCTCGCCGATCACCTCCACGGGAATGCCTTCCCGCTGTGCACGGTCCCGAAGGCGCGGCCAATTCTGTCGATCGAGCGTGACGATGATGCGCGATTGGCTTTCGGCGAACAGTAGCAGGTCGGTGCGCATGCTCTGCTCGAGCTCGATGCGCGCACCGAGCCGCTCCGGAGAAGTCAGGCAGCACTCCGCCAGCGCCACCGCGAGGCCGCCCTCGGCGACGTCGTGCGCCGAGTGCAGCATGCCCTCAGCCGCGACGTCGAGAATCAGCGTCTGCAGACGCTTCTCGAAGCCCAGATCGATCCACGGCGGTGCGCCACGCACCTGTCCGTGGATGACGGCGAGGTATTCGCTGCCGCCGAGCTCCTCGCGCGTGCGCCCGACCAGCGCCACCACGTCCCCCGCGCGGCGAAATCCCTGCGCGAGGCAGCGGCTCACGTCATCGAGCAGACCGACCATCGCGATGGTCGGCGTAGGCGGAATCGAACGACCCTGCGTTTCGTTGTAGAAGCTCACGTTGCCGCTCACCACGGGAGTGCCGAGGGCGACACAGGCGTCGCGAATGCCGGCGACGGCTTGCTGAAACTGCCACATCACCTCCGGCTTCTCGGGGCTGCCGAAGTTCAGACAATCGCTGATCGCCAGCGGCCGCGCGCCGCTCACCACGACGTTTCGCGCCGCTTCGCAGACTGCGATCACGGCCCCGACGTAGGGGTCGAGCAGGCAGTAGCGACTGTTGCAGTCGACGGTCAGCGCAAGGCCCTTGTGCGTCCCCTTGACGCGGAGCACGGCGGCGTCCGAGCCGGGCCCGACCACGGTATGGCCGCGCACCAGCGAGTCGTACTGCCCGTACACCCAGCGCCGGGAGCAAAGGTTGGGGCTCGCCAGTAGCCGGCGCAGCACCTCGTCGCAATCCGCGGGCTCGGGAACGTCCGCCAGCGAGAGCTCCTGCATCTCGTTCAGATTCTTCGGCTCCTCGATCGAGCGCCGATAGAGCGGAGCCTGGGTCGAGACCGGCTCGACAGGGATGTGGACGACCTCGTTCCCGTGCCAGCGCGCGCGGAAGAGACCGTCGTCGCTGACGTGGCCGATCACCGCGGCTTGAAGATCCCACTTGTCGAAGATCCGCTTGACGTCGTCCTCACGTCCCGCTTTGGCGATCAGCAGCATCCGCTCCTGCGATTCCGACAGCAGGATATCGTATGCGCTCATGCCGTCTTCTCGTTGCGGCACGCGATCCAGTTCGATCTCGATGCCGAGGCCGCCGCGCCCCGCCATCTCCACCGACGAGCTGGTGAGCCCCGCCGCCCCCATGTCCTGGATCGCCACGAGGCAATCGCCCTCCATCAGCTCGAGGCACGCTTCGAGGAGGAGCTTCTCGGTGAAGGGATCGCCGACCTGCACGGTCGGGCGCTTCTCCTCCGAATCTTCGTCGAACTCCGCCGACGCCATGCTCGCGCCGTGGATGCCGTCGCGCCCCGTGCGCGAGCCGACGTAGATGACGGGGTTGCCGACTCCCGATGCCGCGGCGCGAAAGATCCGGTCGCGGCGCACCAGGCCGAGCGTGAACGCGTTGACGAGAATATTCTCGTCGTAGCCGGCATCGAAGTAGACCTCGCCTCCGACCGTCGCCACCCCGACGCTGTTGCCGTACCCGCCGATGCCTGCGACCACGCCCTTGACCAGGTGCGCGGTCCGCGGGTGGTCGATGGCGCCGAAGCGGAGCGAATTCAGATTGGCGATCGGCCGCGCGCCCATCGTGAACACGTCGCGCAGGATGCCGCCGACGCCCGTCGCCGCGCCTTGGTACGGCTCGATGAAGGAAGGGTGGTTGTGGCTCTCGATCTTGAACACCGCCGCCAGACCGTCGCCGATGTCGACCACCCCCGCGTTCTCGCCGGGCCCCTGGAGGACGCGCGGGCCCGTGGTCGGCAACGATTTCAAGTGCACGCGTGAGCTCTTGTAGCTGCAGTGCTCGGACCACATCGCCGAGAACACGCCGAGCTCCTCGACGGTGGGCGTGCGGCCGAGGATGGTGCAGATCCTCTGCCACTCGTCGGCCGTGAGGCCGTGCTCGGCGGCGGCCTCCACGGTGACCGCGGCGCGCGCGCCCACCTACCGTCGCCCGTCCGCCGCCAAGCGCGCAGGACGGTTGCCGCGCTCGAAGTGATCGATCAGGGAACGAAAGAGCTTCTGGCCGTCGCGGCCACCCACGGCGCCGTCCACGGCGTGTTCGGGGTGCGGCATCATGCCGAAGACGTTGCCACGCGCGTTCATCACGCCCGCGATCGAGCGAAGCGACCCGTTGGGGTTGGCTGCCGCCGTCGCGTCACCTGCGGCGTCGACGTACCGAAACAGCACCTGACCGCCCGCTTCGAGCTCTCCGAGCGTGCCTTCGTCGGCGAAGTAACACCCCTCGCCGTGCTTGATCGGGATCTCCAGGATCTCACCCTTCCGACACTGGGAAGTGAACGCACTGGAGGCGTTCTCGACCCGCACGCGGACGCGCTGACAGACGAAGGTGAGCGAGCGGTTCCGCACCAGCACGCCGGGAAGCAGCCCGGCCTCGCAAAGAATCTGGAAGCCGTTGCAGATCCCGAGCACGAAGCCACCTTCCTCGGCAAAGCGGTTCACGCTCGCCATCACCGGCGAGAAGCGCGCCATGGCTCCGCAGCGGAGGTAGTCGCCGTACGAGAAACCGCCCGGCGCGACCACGGCGTCGACGCCCTTGAGGTCGGCCTCCTTGTGCCAAAGCGCCACGACATCCTGCCCGAGGACGTCGCCGAGCGCCCAGAGCGCGTCCTGGTCGTCGTTCGAGCCGGGAAAGACGAGGACCCCCCACTTCATCTCGGCTGGGCTCCGTCTTCGCCGATCTCGAAGCGGAAGTCTTCGATCACTTGGTTGGCGAGCAGCTTCTCGCACATCTCGCGCACGCGCGCCGATGCCGCGTCGCGCGAGCCGCCGATTCGGATCTCCACGTATTTGCCGATTCGCACGTCGTCGACCTCGGCAAAGCCCAAGGCATGGAGCGCGCTCGCGACGGCCTTGCCTTGCGGGTCGAGCACGCCGCGCCTGGGCGTGACGTACACCTTTGCCAGCATCATCGACTCGAGACCCGCGACATCATCTCGCGATACGCTTCCTCCACGTTGCCGAGATCGCGCCGGAATCGGTCCTTGTCGAGCTTCTCGCGAGTCTGTTTGTCCCAGAAGCGGCAGGTGTCCGGGCAGATCTCGTCGCCGAGCAGGATCTCCCCCTTGTGCCTGCCGAACTCGAACTTCGCGTCCACCAGCAAGATGCCGCGGCCGTCGAGAAAGCGGCGCAAGACCTCGTTCACCCGCAGCGCCATGGTTCGGATCGTCGCGACTTCCGCGGCAGTCGCCAGCTTGAAGACGTCGATGTGGTCCTCGTTGATCATCGGATCGTCGAGTGGATCGCTCTTGTAGTAGTATTCGAGGATCGGGTGCAGAAGATCGCCGCCCTCTTCGAGGCCCATGCGCTTGGCGAGGCTGCCGGCGATGATGTTGCGGGCGACCGTTTCGATCGGCACGATCTCCAGCCGCTTCACGAGCATGTCGCGGTCCGAGAGCCGCTCGACGAAGTGCGTGCGCACCCCCGCGGTTTCCACGAGGCCGAAAAAGATCTCGGACATGCGGTTGTTGAGGACCCCTTTGTCCTCGATCGTTCCCCGCTTCTTGGCATTGAAGGCGGTGGCGTCGTCCTTGAAGTATTGGATCAGCAGATCGGGATCGTCGGTGGTATAAAGCTTCTTCGCTTTTCCTTCATAGATGAGCTCGCGCTTCTCCATGTCACCCCTCCTACGAAACGCCAAAGACGCGGTCGAACAAAAGGTCCACGTATTGCAATGCGTGCTCGACGTCGATGATCGCGCGGATCTCCTCCTCGGTCAGCTTGCGGCGGATCGCCGAATCGCCGAGCGCCAGGGCGAGGAACGTGCCTTGCCCCGCGGAAGCGGCGAGAGCGTGCGGTTGCACGAGCGCGTACGCGGCGTCTCGCGACAGCCCTTTGCGCACCAGCGCGAGCAGCAGCGATTCGGAGAACAATGCCCCGCCGGTCAGCTCTAGATTGCGCTCCATCGATTCCGGTCGAACCTCCAGCCCCTCGACGACTCCCGTCAGCCGAGCGAGCATGAAGTCCATGGCGATGGTGGCGTCCGGGCCGATCACTCGCTCGGCCGAAGAGTGCGAGATGTCACGCTCGTGCCAAAGCGGGACGTTGTCGAGAGCGACTTGCCCGTAGCCGCGCACCAGGCGAGCCAGGCCACAGAGGTTCTCGGTGAGAATCGGGTTGCGCTTGTGCGGCATCGCCGAAGAGCCCTTCTGTCCGCGGCCGAAGGGTTCCAGCACCTCGAGCACCTCGCTGCGCTGCAGGTGGCGGATCTCCACGGCGATGCGTTCGATCGACGCGGCGAGCAGAGAGAGCGCGCCGAAGAACGCAGCGTGGCGATCGCGCGGCACGACCTGCGTAGCGAGCGGCTCCGGGCGCAGCCCGAGCCGCGCGCAGACATAGCCCTCGATCTCGGGACGCGAATGGGCGAACGTCCCCACGGCGCCGGAAAGCTTGCCGTAGGCGATTTCGTCGCGGGACACGGCGAGGCGGAGTCGATCGCGGGACAACTCGGCCCACCAGTGGGCGAGCTTGAGTCCCAGCGTGATCGGCTCGGCGTGGATCCCGTGCGTGCGCCCGATCATCGGCAGGCGCTTGTAGCGCATGGCCTGCGCCTTCACGGTCTCGAGCAACCGGTCGAGACCCGCCAGCAAGCGATCGGCCGCTTCCTTCAGCTGCACGGCGTACGCCGTGTCCATCACGTCCGACGACGTCAGTCCGAGATGAAGGTAACGAACGGGATCGCCACCCGTCTCCGCGAGCGCCGAGAGAAACGCGATGACCTCGTGCTGCGACGTTCGCTCGAGCTCTCGAACGCGCGCCGCGCTGACCGCGGGCAGCGCCCGCAACCTGTCGATCGCATCTTTCGGTACCTCCCCTCGCTCGGCGAGCGCCTCCGCAGCGAGCACTTCGATCTCGAGCCAGAGAGCGAATTTACGCTCTTCAGACCAGATCGCGGCCATCTCGGGACGGGAGTAGCGATCGATCACGCGGCTGCTTTTAGCGGGAAACGCGGCCGAGAACGAGTGCTCGCGCGCTCGAACCGTCGCTCGCGCCGACCGGCGCCGGCGCCGGTGCGCGGCGGCGCGCTATCCCGTGTGCCCGAAGCCGCTGGCGCCGCGGTTCGTCTCGTCGAGGCGCTCGACTTCGACCCATCGTACCCGCGCGGTCGAGCCGATCACCATCTGCGCGATCCGGTCCCCGTTGCGTATGGTGAAAGGCTGGTCGCCGTGATTGATGAGCACGACGCCGATCTCGCCACGGTAGTCGCAGTCGACCGTCCCAGGAGAATTGAGCAGCGAAACGCCGTGGCGGTCGGCGAGCCCGCTGCGCGGCCGGATTTGCGCCTCGTAGCCGTCCGGCAGCGATACCGCGATACCGGTCCCCACGCGCACCCGGGCGCGTGGAGCGAGCGTGATCGGTTCATCGATTGCGGCGGCGAGATCCATTCCCGCCGCGTGCTCGGTCATGTATCGCGGCAGCACCGCGTCGGGACGTAGGAGACGGATCCGCACCTCGACCATGCGCCCTGCCGTCCCGCCCGCCAAGCGCGGTCAGTTCTGACCGGCCGCGGCCATCTCTCGCTCTGCCTCGCGCAGCGACAGGCGAATCTTCCCGCTCTTGGGATCGACCTCGAGCACCTTGACGTAGATCTCATCGCCCTCGTTCACGACGTCCGTCACCTTGGCCACGCGATGGTTGGCGAGCTGCGAGATGTGCACGAGGCCGTCGGTGCCCGGGAGGATTTCCACGAAGGCACCGAAGTCCATGATCTTGCGAACCCTACCCTTGTAGATCTTGCCGATCTCCGCCTCGGCCGTGATCGAATTGATGCGCTCGATCGCCTTCTTCATGGCCTCGCCGTCGGCGGACGCCACGAAGATCGTGCCATCGTCCTCCACGTCGATTTTCGCGCCAGTCTCTTCGACGATCGAGCGGATCACCTTGCCTCCCGGGCCGATGATGTCGCGGATCTTGTCCACGCGGATCTTGAGGGTGGTGATGCGCGGCGCATAGGTCGACAGCTCCTCGCGCGGCGAGTGCATGACCTTCTTCATCTCGCCGAGGATGTGCAGGCGCCCCTCGCGCGCTTGGTAGAGCGCATCACGCATCACCTCGCGGCTGACGCCGCCGATCTTGTTGTCCATCTGCACGGCGGTGACGCCTTCGGCCGTGCCCGCGACCTTGAAGTCCATGTCGCCGAGATGGTCTTCGTCTCCGAGAATGTCGGTCAGGACGCGGACCTCGTCGCCTTCCTTGATGAGCCCCATGGCGACTCCGGCAACGGGGGCGAGGATCGGCACCCCCGCATCCATGAGCGACAGGCTGCCGCCGCAGATCGTCGCCATCGAGGAGGACCCATTGGACTCGAGGATCTCCGACACCAGGCGGATCGTGTAGGGGAACTTTCCTTCGTCGGGCAAGACCGCGGTGAGCGCTCGCTCGGCGAGCGCGCCGTGACCGATCTCGCGACGGCCCGGGCTGCGCAGGAACTTCACTTCTCCGACGCTGAACGGGGGAAAGTTGTAGTGGAGCATGAACCGCTTGTAGTACTCGCCGAGCAGCGCATCGATCTTCTGCTCGTCCGAGGTCGTGCCGAGCGTGGTCACGCAGAGCGCTTGGGTCTCGCCGCGCGTGAACAGCGCCGACCCGTGGGTGCGCGGCAACACCTCCACGGCGCAACTGATCGGTCGGATGTCCTTCAGACCGCGTCCGTCGACGCGGCGATTCTCGCGCACGATGGTTTCGCGGAACGTGCGATATTCGACGTCTTCGTACATCGACCGGATCTCTCTCTCGCGGTCCGGAAACTCGGCGCCGAGCGCTTCGCGCACGCCTCGTTTGGTGTCGTGCATCGCATCGCGGCGCTCGTGCTTGCCCGAGACGCTCATCGCTTCACGCAGCTTCGGCACGGCGAGCGCCCGCACGCGCTCGTAGAGCTTCTCGTCCCGCTTCGGGGGCTCTACCGTGCGCTTCGGCTTGCCGAGCGCCTGGCGAAGCTCGTCCTGCATGTCGAACAGGACCTGGCAGGCGTCGAGCGCCGTGAACAACCCGTCGAGCAGTACGTCTTCGGCGACGACCTTCGCACCGCCCTCCACCATGACGATGGCGTCTCGGCTGCACGCGACGACGAGGTTCACGTCCGACTTCTCGAGCTGATCGATGGTCGGGTTCACGACGAGCTTGCCGTCGACTCGTCCCATGCGCACGGCCGCCAGCGGCCCGTGGAACGGAATGTCGGACACGTGCAGCGCGGCCGACGCGCCGGTGAGCGCGATCATGTCGGGATCGTTGTCGCGGTCCGCGGACAGCACCGTGGCGATCACTTGGGTTTCACAGTGAAAGCCTTCGGCGAAGTTCGGGCGCAGCGGCCGATCGATGAGCCGGGAGGTCAGCACCTCCTTCTCGGAGGGGCGTCCTTCGCGCTTGAAAAAGCCGCCGGGGATCTTGCCGGCCGCGAAGGTCTTCTCTTGGTAGTCCACGGTCAACGGAAAGAAATCGATTCCCTCGCGAGCTTCCCTGGATGCCACGGCGGTGACGAGCACTACCGTGTCCCCGTAGCGAACCAGCGCGGACCCGCTCGCCTGCTTGGCGAGCCGGCCAACCTCGATGGAGAGCTTCCGCCCATGGAAGTCCCGTTCGACGATCATCATGACTCTACGACTCCTGTGCCCTGCGGTCGCGACTCTGCCCGCGTTCGAGCGTCCACCGTCAACCGCCGTAAATTTTTCGAAAAGAAAACCGCGAGAAAGGGCTCGAAAACCGACCCGAGGCGGCTACCTGCGTAGCCCCAGACGCTCGATCAAGGTCTTGTATCGGCCGAAATCGCGCCGGCGTAGGTAGTCGAGGAGCCGGCGGCGCTGGCCGACGAGCTTGAGCAGCCCTCGGCGGGAATGGTGATCCTTGACGTGACTCTTGAAGTGCTCGGTGAGATGACCGATCCGCGCACTCAGCAGCGCCACCTGAACTTCTGGCGAACCCGTGTCGGCCGCGTGCAGCTTGTATTGACCGACGATCTCCTGGGTGCGCCCCTGCGCCGCTTCCATTCTTCCTCCGTTTTCTCTTCTTAACCGGTCTTCGTACCACACGCCCTCTGGGGTGTAAAGTCACGCTCGTCGAGTTTGCCGCGCTCGAGCCGACGAAATCTGCTCTCAATCTTCACCGAGCAGCGCCGCGGCGAACTCCACGGCGGAGAACGGGCGAATGTCCTCGACCCCTTCCCCGACACCGAGCCAGACGATCGGTACCGCCAACTCTTGGCGCACGGCCAGCGCCGCTCCGCCCTTCGCGGTGCCGTCGAGCTTGGTGATCACGATCCCCGTGACGCCGAGCGCCTCGGAGAACACCTTGGCCTGGTGAATCGCGTTCTGCCCCGTCGTCGCGTCGAGCACGAGCCAAACCTCGTGCGGCGAGCCGGGGATCGCCTTGCCGACCACCCGGGTCACCTTGCGCAACTCCTCCATGAGGTTTTCCCGGGTGTGTAGTCGACCCGCGGTATCGACGATCACGACGTCGGCATTGCGGGCCGCCGCCGCCTTTACGCCGTCGTAGGCCACGGCCGCAGGGTCGGCGCCGCTCTGATGTCGCACCAGGTCGGCGCCTGCGCGCTCGGCCCAGACGCCGAGCTGGTCGATGGCGGCCGCGCGAAAGGTGTCGGCGGCGACCAGCAGCACACGCTCCCCAGACGCGGCGAATCGCGCGGCGAGCTTGCCGATGGAGGTCGTCTTGCCGACGCCGTTGACGCCGGAAACCAGAATCACCCAAGGCTTGCTCGTATGAGGCCGCGGCGGCGCCTCGCCCAGAGACTCCTCGATCGCGCCACGCAGCGCCCCACGAACCTTCGCTTCCGTGAGCTCCGGCTCCGAGCCGCAGCGCGCGCGAACGATCTCGAGGATCCGCGCGGTGGTCGGCACGCCGACGTCCGCCGCGAGCAACACCTCCTCGAGGGAAGAGAGGATGGCGTCGAGTTTGCGATCGGCGCCGAAGACCTCCGCGAGTCGCCGCCGCAGCGCGTCCCGCGTCTTCGCGAGCGCCCCGCGCACCCGCTGCGCGGCGACTTCCGCTTGCGGCTCTTCCTCGAGACGCGACGGTGCCTCGCGCCGGTCGGGCGCTTCGCGCCGCTTGGTGCGCAGCGCGCGGACCGCCGCGACGGCGAGCACGACGCCGACGATCGCGCACACCGCAAGCGCCGCCTCGGCGGAGATCGGCAGGGGCGGCATGGCTACGGCCTAGGCTCCGATGCGGGAGAAGAGCAGACGCCTCACGCCGCCGATTGCAGTCGCACCGACACGATCCGCGATACACCCGGCTCTTCCATCGTCACGCCGTAGAGGCAGTCGGCGACCTCCATCGTTCGCTGGTTGTGCGTGATGATGAGAAATTGAGAATCGCGGCCCATCTCGGCAACGATATGATTGAAACGGTCGATGTTGGCGTCGTCGAGCGGCGCGTCGACCTCGTCGAGCACGCAGAAGGGGCTCGGCCGGCACATGAACAGGGAGAAGATCAGGCTCACGGCGGTGAGGGCCTTCTGGCCGCCGGAGAGCAGGCTCAGGGCGCGCAGGTTCATCCCCGGCGGCTGTACGTGGATGTCGACGCCGGTGTTCATCAGGTCGCTCTCGTCGGTGAGCGCAAGATGGGCGCGACCACCCCGAAACAGCTTCGGGAAGTTCTCCTGGAACTTGGCGTTGACCGCGGCGAACGTCTCGGAGAAGCGATCTCGGCTCATGCGGTTGAGATTGGCGATGGTCTTCTGCAAATCGGCGAGCGAGCGTTCGAGGTCCGCCTTCTCCTTGGCGAGGAAATCGCGGCGCTCCTCCATCGAGCCGAGCTCTTCCATAGCCTCGACGCCGACGGCGCCGCGATCCATGCGCTCCACCTTCTGCTGCAGCCGTTGGCAGCGCTCCTCGAGCTCCACTTCGTCCGCCGGCTCCGGCACCACGTCCGCAAGCTCCACCTGATAGCGCTCGCGCATGGTCATGACGGCGTGCTCGCGGTGCGTGCGGTGCTCCGCGAGCTGCACGTCGCACGCTGCGCGCTCCTGACGCACCCGATCGAGCTCCGCACGGACATCGTTGATTCGGCGCTCGTCGGCGTCGATCTCAGCGCGCAGCGCTTCCTCTGCGGCGCGGCTTTCTTCGAAGCCCGCTTGACGCTCCGTCTCCTGGCGTGCGGCTTGCTCGAGCGCGACCCGCATCGAAGCCTGCTCGTCGGCGCGACTCGCCGCGCGAGTCTCGACGGCGACGGCTTCGGCGCACAGCCGCTCGACGCGCTCCGTCAGCTCGCGATGCGAACCCTTCATCTGTTCCAACCCTTGGCGAAGCGCGTCTTGCTTCTCGCGTGCGCGCACGAGCTGGATCTTCAACTCCATGAGCGCGCTCGTTTCCGCTTCGAGCGCCACGCGGCGCTCGCCGAGATCGGCCTCCAGGCTGCGACGGTGATCGTCGCAGACCCCCCGAGCCGCCGCGGCTTCGGTCAGCGCCCGTTCCGCCGTGGCCGACTCCTCGACGAGACCCGCGACTTCAGTCTCGAGCTGCTGGTCCTCGGCGCGCGCGCGCCCCAGCGATGCGATGACGCGGGCTCCATCCTGCGCCACTCGTTGCGCATCCTTCTCGAGCGTCACACGCTCGATGCTGAGCGCTCGCGAAGCTTCCTCCAGCGCCGCCACCTGCTTCTCGGCGGCCGAGAGCTCGGCGACTCTCGCCGTTCGCTTGGCGTCGAGGTCGGCCGCCTCGGCGGCGAAGCGTTCGACCTCGTCGCGCAGCCGACGGATCTCTCGTCTCTGGGCGAGCAGGCGCTCCTCCCGCGGCGCCGAGCTTCCACCGCCGATCGCCCCATCGGGATGCACCACCTCTCCCTCGCGCGTCACCAGCGTGCGCCAGTGACCGTTGCGCCGCCACAGCTCGATGCCGTGGTCGAGGTCGTCGACGAGCACCGCGTCACCGAGCAAGCATTCGGCGAGGTCGCCGTAGCCTTCTTCGACACGCACGACTTCGAGGAGCCCCGTGCAGTCGTCGCGGGGCGGCTCCGAGGCGGGATCGGCAGGACGTGCCCGCCGCGGTTGCACCGGGAGGAAGTTGCTGCGTCCCGAGCCCGCCTGTTTGAGCTCGCGCACGGCGTCACGAGCATCCTCTGGGGTACGGACGACGACGTACTGCAGGCGCTCGGCGAGAACGGCTGCGACCGCCTTTTCGAACTCTGGGGGCGCGTCGATCACCTCGGCGACGAGCCCGAGCACGCCATTCTGCTTGGTCCCGTGATGGCGCATCACCGCACGCACGCCCTCGTCGTACCGCCCGTATCCCCGCTCGACTTCCTCCGCCGCCGCCAGACGCGACTGCGCCTCGGCGAGTCCCGCCGCGGCAGCGATCGAGGCTTCTTCGATCTCGGCCTTCTCGACACGTCGCGTGGCGATCACGGGGATGAGCCGTGCGAGCTCGGTACGCGCTTGCGCGAGGCGGCTTTCGATCGCCGCACGCGCGGCGTCGAGTCGCTCGAGCTCCGCGGCCAGGCTCGTGTTCTCCGCTTCCGCGTCGGCGATCTCGACACGCAACGCGTCTCGGCGCCGGCGCCGGTCCGCCGCGCGCTCCTCGGCGGTACGCAGGCGATTGCGCATCTCGGCTTCCCCGCGTTGGTGCTCGACGTTCGCCGTCTTTGCTTGATCCACCTCCGCCGCGAGGCGAGCGACTCGTCGCTCCGCTTCCTGATGAGCGGCTTCTGCGCGCCCGAGGCGGCCCTCCCCTTCGCGATTGTCGACGACGAGCTCGTCGAGAATGCGGCCGCGCCGATCGATCTCCGCCGCGAGCTCCGCGACCCGTACTTCAGCCTGCTCGCGATCGTCGCGCAGTCGTGTCCGTTGATCGACGGCGACGAGCTCCTCGCGCTCGAGCATTTCGAGACGCGCCTCCGCCTGGCTTCGCGCCGAGCGCGCCTGGAACAACGCCTCCTGTCGATCTCGACGCGCGGCCTCCGCCTCGACCAGTCTCCCTCGGGACGACTCGCGTTCGCCCTCGTGAAGCTCGATCGCCGCCGCGAGCTCCGCGTCACGCTCGTGGAGCGAGCCGCGTTGGGCAGCGACGTCGGCGAGCTCGGCGTCGAGCCGATCGAGCCTGCGCCGCGCGAGCTGCAGCTCGACGGCGCGCAGCTCCTGCTGACAGAGCCGGTACTGTTCCGCCCGCTTCGCCAGCCGGCGATAGAGCACGATGTTCCTGTCGATCTCCTGCAGGATGTCGCCGACCCGCGTGAGATTGTCCCGGGTGCGCTCCATTTTTCGCTCGGCGGCGAGGCGACGATCCCGATACAGCGTGGTGCCCGCCGCCTCCTCGATGAACAAGCGAACGTCCTCGGGTCGCGAGTTCACGAGCTGGCCGACACGCCCTTGCTCGATCATCGCGTAGGCCTTGGTGCCTACGCCGGTACCGAGAAAGAGCTCGGTCACGTCCTTCAAGCGACACGCCCGGTTGTTGATCAGATACTCGGATTCGCCGGAACGAAAGTAGCGACGGGTGACCTGGATCTCGGCCACGTCTCGCATCTGCTGCACGATCTCGGACGGGTCTTCCAGGTCGCCGAGCGGCTCGTCGTTGTCGAGGATCAGCGAGACCTCGGCCATACCCGCAGGGCCGCGGCCCCCTTCCGTGCCATTGAAGATCAAATCCTCCATGGCATCGCCGCGCAGGCGTTTGGCCGATTGCTCGCCAAGCACCCATCGCAGGGCGTCGACCAGGTTCGATTTCCCGCACCCGTTGGGGCCGACGATCCCGCTGATTCCCTTGGAGAATTCGAGGCTCGTGGCATCCGCGAAGGACTTGAAGCCGACGAGCTCGAGGCGCCGAATGCGCATAGTCGGGACTCTCCCACACAGGGGTGGACAGAGTCAAGCTGAAGGTACTACAGAATGTGGCGAGAGGTGTCTCAGACCACTAGATCTTGAGGGACCTCATCGCTCCACCAATTCGGCATTCCAGTACGCGGCGTCCACGCTGGAGAGAAAGGGTAGCCACTCGCGGTGGCGCCGCAAGCTCCAGGTCTCGAGCACGAACGGAGTCCAATTCGGCCGCAGGGGACGTCGCAGCAAGCGCATTGCTGCCTCTTCCGGGGAGCGGCCGCCCTTCTGCCGATTGCAGCGCAGACACGAGCAGACGACATTCTCCCACGTAGACGTTCCCCCTTGCGAGCGCGGGATCACGTGATCGAGGTTCAGGTCGCCGCGCGGGAACACACAGCCGCAATACTGGCAGGTGTTGCGATCGCGCGCGTACACGTTGAAGCGACTGAAACGCACGTGTCGCTTCGGAACACGATCATACGCGACCAGAAGGATGACCCGCGGCACCCGCATCGCGCGATCGACGAGGCCGATGGTCTCATCGTTGCGCGATCGCGACAGCGCAGACCAGCTCTCGAAATCGAACGTCTGATACTGCTCGTTAACGGCGCGGGCGACACCCTGGTAGAGGAGCGAACATGCGCGCCTGACCGAAGTGACATGGATCGGAAGATAGGCCCTGTTGAGAACCAGGACCTTGGTGTTCAGCACGGTCGTCTCGAAGACGAAACCTCCGCAGGATCAGGTACTTTCCGGACGCTAACGGTGGTCGACAGGGATGTCAAGCTACCCCCACGTCGTCGTCACGCCGCGCCGACGATCGTTGCTCTCGACCCCCGCCGCTCCTATACTCCCCTCCCTAGCGGTCTAGACCTGTTTCCTCCGAAAAACGTAGCCCCATGCGGACGTTCCTGCCTCCGCACGAAACGACGTTGATGCGGCGGCAAGCCGCCTGACCGGCAGACGACCCTTGGTGACGAGCGCGTGAAGAAACAGATCGTCCTCAATTGCACGACGCAGGAGACCCGAGTTGCCATCACCGAAGGGGGTCAACTCGCTGAGATTTACATCGAGCGTCTGCGTAGTCGCGGGGTGGTCGGAAACATCTACAAGGCTCGGGTGCAGCGCGTGCTCCCCGGGATGCAGGCTGCGTTCGTCGACATCGGCTTCGAGAAGGCGGCGTTTCTGCACGCTTCCGACTTCCTACACGAGTTTTCCGGCCTGCCGCCGTTCGCCGTCGAGACCGCCGCCGAGGGCGAAGCGCCGACGGACGAGGCAGAGGCGATGGATCGCTCGGGGAGCGACCTGGCGATCGAGGAGGAATACTCCGTCGAGCCCGCCACGACCGGCGATGGCGAAGCCGGCGAGCTGTCCGCGGGTGAGGCGGCGGTCGGCGCGGGGACAGGCGCCGACGTCGTCGTCGGAGATGCGGCGCGGACGCGCCGACGGGGGCGACGCTTGCCGTTGGAGAGCAAGCTCACGCGCGGGCAGGAGATCCTCGTTCAGGTATCGAAAGAGCCGATGGGCACGAAGGGTTCGCGCGTCACATCGTACATCAGCTTGGCGGGCCGCTACCTGGTCTTCATGCCGACGACGAATCACATCGGCGTCTCTCGCCGCATCGCCGACGAGCAGGAGCGCAAGCGCCTGAGGGAACTGGTAACGACCCTGCGGCCGCCCGACGGCGGCGGTTTCATCGTGCGCACGGTATGCGAGGGCCTATCGAAGCGCGAGATCCAAGCGGATATCGCGTTTCTGACGCGGCAGTGGCAGCGCATCACGCAAAAGAGCGAGTCGGCGTCCGCTCCCGCGATGCTCTACTACGACATGGATCAAGTTCAGCGAACGGTTCGCGATCTGTTCACGCCGGAGGTCGGCCACGTCTGGATCGATTCGCCGCACGAGCACCAGCGAATGCTCGAGCTGGTCGAGACGCTGGCGCCGCGACTCAAAGGCCGTCTGGCGCTCTACGACGGGGCGGAGCCGATCTTCGACCATTTCGGCATCGAAGCGCAGATCGACAAGGCCCTCGAGCGAAAGGTGTGGCTCAAATCCGGCGGCACGTTGGTGATCGATCGCACCGAGGCATTGACCGCCGTCGACATCAACACCGGTCGCTACGTCGGCAAGAAGAACCAAGACGAGACCATCCTACGAACCAATCTCGAGGCCGCCGAAGAGGTCGTGCGGCAGCTCCGCCTGCGCAACATCGGCGGCCTCATCATCATCGATTTCATCGACATGGAGAGCGCCGCTGACCGTCAGCGCGTGAGTGACGTGCTGCAGGAAGCGGTGCGCCAGAAGGACAAGGCGCAGACGAGAATCCTCAAGATCTCCGAGCTCGGCCTCGTCGAGATGACCCGCAAGCGCGCGCGGGAAAGCCTCGAGCAGCTTCTCTGCTCGCCGTGCCCGCACTGCGACGGAACAGGGGTGGCAAAATCTGCCGAGACGGTGTCCTTCGAGATTCTGCGCAAGGTGGAGCGAGGGGCCTCCTTTCCCGCCGACTCGTCCCGCCTGGTCGTCAAGACGAGCCCGGCAGTGGCCGCCTTTCTCTCCGATTCCGAGAGCCGCGTACTCGATCAGCTCGAGAAGGCGATCGCCAAGCGCATCATCATCAAGGCGCAGGAGAGTTTTCACGCCGGCCAGTACGAGATCATCGCGCAGTGAAGTGCGCGGGCCGACTCAGGCCACCGTCGCCGCCGCGTTGTTGATCACCAACTCGCCCCGCTCCTTGGTCCGCGCCTGAACGAGGACGCGGTTTCCCTCGCGCCACATCTCGGTGACGATGGTCTCGCCGGGATAGACGATGCCGACGAAGCGGGCTTCGAAATCCTTGAAGCGAGTGGTGTCGCCGTCGCAAAACTGGCCGAGGATCGCGCGACCGACGTAGCCGAACGTGCAGAGCCCGTGGAGAATCGGCGTCTCGAAGCCGCCCATCTTGGCGAACGCGGGGTCGGCGTGCAGCGGGTTCACATCCCCGGAAAGCCGATAGAGAAGCGCCTGCTGCGGCAGCGTCTTCATTTCTCTCGTTGCGTCAGGAGGGCGATCCGGCACCAGGTTGCGCGAGGTGGACGGACCGCGGTCGCCACCGAAGCCGCCCGCCCCGCGTGCGAACGCGCCGAAGACGTTCTTGAACAGCAGCTTCCCTGTAGCGTCGACGGTCTCGGTCTCGATGACCACGAGTGCGCCCCTCACCTTGTCGAAGATTCCGGTGACGACCGGCGTCGTGGTCAGGCGCCCAGACGGCGGGATCGGCGCATGGAGCTCGATCCGCTGTTCGCCGTGGAGGATCATCATAGGGCTCACATCGACCGCGGACCCCATCACGAACAGGGCCGGAAACGCGGGAACGACCGCGAACGTAGGCAACACCTGAAGACCATTCTCGTAGACGAACTGAAGGTCCTCGCGTCCGCAGCCCACCCCGAGCGCGTAGAGGATCACGTCCTTCTCCGAATACTCGAAGACGGACGGCTCGAGCTTCTTGCCGATGATGCCCAGATTCACGGTCATACGCGCCCCTCGGGTACCTCGTCTCAGCGCTCCTTGGGAAGCCCTAGAATCCGCTCGCCGATGATGTTGCGATTGACCTCCGACGTGCCGCCGGCGATGGTCAGCGACGGCGAATAGAGGATCGCCTGCAGCCATCGCCCGCGATCGAGCGCGTGGGGCGATGCGCCGTCGATGAGGGCTCGTGGCCCGGCGAGCTCGACGGCGAATCTCGCCATGCGTTTGGTGAGCTCGGTCGCGGAGAGCTTGCCGATCGAGCCTTCTGGGCCCGGCGGAGATCCCTTGAGCCGCTTGGTCAAGCTCCGCAACCCGTTCAACTTTCGCGCCTGCACCTCGATGGCGAACTGGGCCAGCTGCTGGCGCACGTAGCTATCCTTCGAGGCCGCCTGCGCGCCCCTCCGCGTCGTCTTCGCGAGCTGTATGAGGTGATCGATGATCTGTTCGGAGCCGAGCTCGCTGATGCCGGCGCGTTCGTGCATGAGCGTGGTGATCAAGACCTGCCAGCCGGCGTTGAGCGGCCCCAGCAGGTTCCCCTTCGGCACGCGAACGTCCTCGAAGAAGATCTCGTTGAACTCTGAGCCGCCCGTCATCTGACGCAGCGGACGAACGGTGATCCCCGGGCTCTTCATGTCGACGAGCAGACACGAGATGCCCTTGTGCTTCGAGGCTTCGCCGTCCGTGCGCACGAAGAGCTGAATCCAGCCCGAGCGGTGGGCGAGGGTCGTCCAGACCTTCTGGCCATTGACCACGAAGTCGTCGCCGTCCGGCGCCGCGCGGCATTGCAACGAAGCGAGATCGGAACCGGAGCCGGGCTCGGACAGCCCCTCGCACCAAATCTCGTCGCCGGCGAGGATCTTCTGCAGGTGCCGCTGTTTTTGCTCTTCCCGTCCCCAGTGCATGATCGCGGGGCCTGCCATCATCACGCCGAGCACGTTGCAACCGGTTGGCAGCTTGTAGCGACCGAGCTCTTGGTTGAAGATGATCTGCTCCATCAACGTGGCGCCCCGCCCCCCGTATTCGATCGGCCACGACAGACCGATCCAGCCTCCCGCGTGGAGATCCTTGTGCCAGGCGACGAGTCGGTTCCACTCGCCGTCGTCGTCGAGCGACGCCCCACGCGTCAACGTGGAGGTTCCGCGTGGCCGGTGCTTGTCGAGCCACGCGCGCACCCGCTTGCGGAACCTTTCTTCTTCTGGCGTGTAGTTGAAGTCCATTGACCGCCTCCGACGTCGAGAAGAAACCGCTCCCGGGGCGCGCAAGTCAAGTTGCTTTCCTTTGCGGGTCGAGCCGTCGGTGCCGGCGATCTCACGCGCGAGTTCTGCTTCTGGCGCTGTTTGCGGCGGGTGCCCTCACCGCTGCCCGCGCCGAAACGATCACTGGCCCGGCGCCGGAAGCTCTCGAAAAGCAGATCGGCGCGAGCGAAGTCACCGGCAAGAGTGCTCCGTCCCTGGTTGGGCTACGCAACGCATCGTTCCGCGCGTACGCGTTCCGAGACGGGTCCGCGACTCCGATCCCCTTTCAAGTCGACGAGCGCGACCGGCGCGATCACTGGGCAGACGACGACGGCCCGGAGCCGGTGCGCGACGACAGCCCCGGAATCTTCGACGACAACGACGTCATCGTCTTCATGAATCGCGATCTCGGGGGCAAGGGCAACCCCGCCAAGCTCCCCGAAGGAGCGACGAAGTGGCTCGAAGTGCGCGTCGGTGCGGAATCCTCGCCAACCGGCTTCGCGTACATCGGCGCGTTCGACGTGCCGCCGCCGCTGGCGCGACCACACGACTACGTGCACTACGACGCCGTGCACGACGAGGTGCGGGCGGACCGCTACACGGTGCGGTTCGGCGGACCGCTGCCGACGCACCTCGTGCTCGTCCGTCGCCAAGGAGAGGACGGCCAGAATACGCTCAACGGAGTTCGCGCCAACGGCGAGGTGAAAATCCTCGCCGGGCTCTTCCACTTCAAGCGCTCGGAGAAGGACCTCGAATATTCCATCCAAGGCTGGCGCGACGGTCCCGTGCGCACGATCCGTTCCGCGAAGTACTGGATCCGCCTGCCGCTCGGCTTCAAGGCACGCGGCCGCGCCGAGTTGTTGTTCTATCGGGACTTCGTCGAGGCTCGAGCGCGAGTGAAGATCAGGATCCCGCCGCGGCTGGTCCCGGCCGACGGTTGGCTGACGGCCTACTTCGACTTTCGCGACTTCGCCAACAGCCGGGTGGTGGGCCCGAGCGGCACGCTCGAGGAGCCGATCGACGGCACCATGACCGAGGCGAAGCGCGCGTTCACGCGCCAGCCTGTGCGATGGGCGGCGCTCATGTTGCCGAGCGGCCAGGCCTTTCTCCTGGCGGTGCGGCTCGGCGGGTCGCTACAGCGCCTCGATCAGCGTCTCTATTTCGACGACTCGAACGATCCGACTCGAGGAAAGCCGTCGTTCGGGTTCACGCTCGGCGGCGTGAACCGGCTCGAGACCGGCGAGCAGGATCTCTCGGTGAACGCCATGGTCCTCGACGACGCTTCCGCATCGCGCGCGTCGGTCGCGGCCAGCGACCTGTTGGAAACCCCGGAGGTCGCCGTGACGCCGCTTGCCCGGTGATCAACTGGCGGCGGCGAGGTTCGCGGGAAGCTCGTTGCGATGAATCGCGAAGATGCGCAGCTGCCCCGACGGCTTCGGAACCGAGAACGTGACCGCGACGATACTGCGGATGTTGCGTTCGAGGTCACCGATCTCATCGCAGGCGAGGCTCCCATCGACGACGCGACCGATGAAGAGATCGCCCTTGACGTCGAAAAGCTCGAGCCGCGCCGGGTCACCGGGCTTGAACGCCGGCCGGAGCGCGACTTTGCCGTCGGCGTGTAGACGGCGCATCTCGGAATCGAGCTTCAGACCGACGAAGAGCTTCTGTTCCGTATCTACTCTCATGACCGAAGCCGACGCATCGACGAAAAACTCAGCCTACGCCCTGCCCCTCGGCGCTGTCAAATCGGGAAGCGCGGGAGCGTCGACGAGCTGAAGGCCCTCTCGAAAGCGCCTTGACTCCCTCACTCCGGCTTGGGGAGAAACGCCTTCAGCAGGTCGATCGGCACCGGGAAGAGTGTCGTCGAGTTCTTCTCCGCAGCGATCTCGCGCAGGGTCTGCAGGTAGCGCAGGGTGATCGCCGCGGGCTCGCGGCTGAGGATGTGCGCTGCCTCCGCGAGCTTTTCCGCCGCCTGCAGCTCGCCCTCCGCGTTGATGATCTTGGCGCGGCGCTCGCGCTCGGCCTCCGCCTGCTTCGCGATCGCGCGTTGCATTTCCTGCGGCAGGTCGATCTGCTTGACCTCGACCTTCGTCACCTTGATTCCCCAGGGATCGGTGTCGGCATCGAGAATGGTCTGAATCTTCTCGTTGATGCGCTCACGCTCGGCGAGAAGCTCGTCGAGCTCGGCCTGGCCGCAGACGCTGCGCAACGTGGTCTGCGAGAGCTGCGAGGTGGCGAACATGAAGTTCTCGACGTTCACCAGCGCCTTGTTGGGATCGAGCACGCGAAAGTAAACGACCGCATTGACCTTCACCGACACGTTGTCGCGGGTGATCACGTCCTGCGGCGGCACGTCGAGCGTCACCACGCGGAGATCCATGCGCACAGCGCGCTCGATGAGCGGGATGATCAGCACGAGCCCCGGTCCGCGCGCGGCCACCAGTCGACCGAGGCGGAAGACGACCACCCGCTGGTACTCGTTGACGATGTTGACGGCCATCCACAGGAAGACGAGCGCGAGCACGATCATCCAGCCGACGAACCCGAGCAGCATTACGACCTCCCTCGCGGCGCGACGAGCAGCCGCATGCCGTCGATGGCGAGCACGCTGACTTCCGCTCCCTCCTCGACCGTCACGCCGTCGCGTGACTCGGCGTCCCAGATCTCACCCATCACCGTCACCTTGCCACGCGGCGCGAGGCGCCGACGCACCACGGCCACCGCGCCGATCATCGCTTCCCGCCCGGCCGTCACCGGCCGACGCTGGCTCTTCGCAACCAGCGTTCCGACGCTGAGCAACAACGTCGCGAAGCCGACCCCCGTGGCGAGAATCACGCCGCGATTGACGTAGATACCGGGCGCCTCGCCGGTACGAAACAACAGCAGCGATCCCGCGAGCAAGCAGAGAAGCCCGCCCACGCCGAGCGCCCCGAAGCTCGGTACGAAGATCTCCGAAATGAGCATGACGACGCCGAGCCCCATGAGCGCCGCTCCGGTTAGGTTCACGGGGACGATCGAAAAGCCGATCGCCGCGAGCAGAAGGCAGATCGCTCCAATCACGCCCGGCGCGACTGCGCCCGGGTGCGTGACCTCGATGTAGAGCGCCGCCATGCCGGCGACCAGCAGCACGAAGATGAGCGTCGGTTGCGAGACGAAGAAGTAGAAGCGCTGCTCGGCAGTCATCTCGATCTCGTGGAACTCGGGATCGGCGGTATCGAGCCGCACGACCGCATCTCGCGACCTTCACCTCGCGGCCGCCGATCGCCGCCAACAACGCTCGTCGCGACGGCGCGACAACGTCGATGACCTTCTTCTCGAGCGCTTGCTCGGCGGTGATAGAGGCGCTCTCGCGCACGGCCTCGGCCGCCCACGAGACGTTGCGCCCTCTTTGCGAAGCGATGGCTTCGATGAAGGAGACGGTGTAGTTTTCGATCTTCTTCTCCATCACCTCGTTCGGCTTGTCGCTCGGCAGGATCGACACGGGATGTGCCGCGCCGATCGTCGTCCCCGGTGCCATGGCGGCCACGTGCGCCGCGAGGGTCACGAACGTGCCCGCAGACGTCGCGCCCGCTCCGCTCGGAGCCACGTAGACGATCACCGGAACCGGCGCGCCGAGAATCGCCTGCACGATCTCCTTGGTGGTATCGAGCGCGCCCCCCGGCGTGTCGAGCTCGAGGAGCAGCGCTGCGGCGTGATCCTTCTCGGCCTGGTCGAGAGCGATCGAGAGATACTGCAGCACGGGAGTGAAGATCGGCCCTCGAACCTCCATCGTATAGATCCTGGCCGCTTGCGCCGGCGTCGCCAGCAACGCCAGCAACGCCCCGATCCCGATGCGCTTCACGGGAAAAGTATCCTATCCCACGGGCGCAAAGGGAAACGCACGCGACCCACCTCGAGCGTGCGCTCGCAGGCCGCACGCGGGCGCACCGCTTTCTAGCGGGTGGCGGCCGCTAGCTGGTTCACCGCTTCGTCCACGCCGATCCTCGCCAGCTCGTCGACGGTGAGCCACTTCGGCCCGCCACGCGTGACCTTCCAAAAGTTGAGCAGATTGTACGTCAGCGGCTCCTGGGTCTGCGTGAAGTCCGCGCGCCACGTCGCCAGCTTCTCGCCGGCGCGCACCAGCAGCACTTGGAGCGAGACGGAGGCGGGTTCGGTCACGCCGAACGCGCTGCCGACACGTTCTCGGTACGTCGCGATGGTCGCCGTGACGGCCGCGTCAGCATGAAGCCGACTAGCGAGCTCCCCCGCGCGCGCCTCGGGGCTATCCGCCGCGAGCTGCGCTCGGGCGGCGAGCTCGCTCTCCTTGCTCACCAGCGTCCACTGCGCCTGGCGAGCGGCCGCTTCGCGCAGCATCAGGGTCACCGCTTGCGGAGCTTGCGCCGCCGCCTCGCCGGTCATGCCCGGCGAGGCGCTCGCCGGCACCACGACGAGGGTTCGCACCGGCGGAAGATCGCGAACCGCCCTGACCGTCAATGGCGGCGTGGTCATCTGGCTGCAGCCGAGAGCCAGCACAAGAAGAGCGATGATCCCTAAGTGCCTCACAGGTCCACCTTGATCGATAGCTCGCGCAGTTGCTTCGCCTCGACGGCACTCGGTGCCTCGGTCATCAGACAAGCGGCCTTCTGCGTCTTGGGGAACGCGATGACTTCGCGAATCGACGATTCGCCCGCGAGCAGCATCGCCAGGCGGTCGAGACCGAGCGCGATGCCACCGTGCGGCGGCGCGCCGTAAGCCAGCGCGTCGAGTAAGAAGCCGAACTGGGAACGAGCATTCGATTCGGAGATGCCGAGCGCCGCGAAGACCCGCTGCTGCACATCCGAACGATGGATTCGGATCGAGCCTCCGCCGAGCTCGTAGCCGTTCAGCACCAGGTCGTAGGCCTGGGCCCGCGCGAGCCCGGGGTCGCTCTCGAGGACCGTCAGATCCTCGTCACGAGGCGCCGTGAACGGGTGGTGCACAGCTCCCCACCGTCTTTCCTCCACGCTCCACTCGAACAGAGGGAAGTCGGAGATCCACAGAAAGCTCCAACGCGAGCGATCGATGAGACCGAGCTTGTCGCCGAGCAGCAATCGGAGTTGCCCTGCCGCCTTGGCGGCCGTGGCTTCTTCGTCGGCGACCAAAAACAACAGGTCGCCGATCTCCAAGTCGGCGGCGGCGGTCGCGCGTGCCTTCTCCCCGTCCGAAAGGAATTTCGCGACCGGCGATTGCCAGCCGTCGGCATTGATCCGGATCCACACCAGACCCTTGGCACCTAAGCTCGGCGCCGCCGCGACGAGGTCGTCGAGATCCTTTCTCGAAAAGCGCTCACCGGGCGCCTTCACGCCCCGCACCACCCCCCCCTTCTCCAACACCTCGCGGAACACCTTGAAACCGGATCCCGCAAAGCTGGCGGAGAAGTCGACGATCTCGAGACCGAAGCGCGTGTCCGGCTTGTCGCTGCCAAAGCGCCCCATCGCCTCGCTGTGAGTCATGACCGGGAACGGGACCTCGACGTCGACGCCAATCGTCTCGCGGAAAACCTGCGCCATCAGTCCTTCGATGAGCCTGTAAATTTCGGCCGGTCGCGTGAACGAGAGCTCGACGTCGATCTGCGTGAACTCCGGCTGTCGGTCGGCACGGAGGTCCTCGTCCCGGAAGCACCGTGCGATCTGAAAATAGCGGTCGAAGCCCGAGACCATCAGCAGCTGCTTGAAGAGTTGCGGCGATTGCGGCAGCGCATAGAACTGCCCGGGGTTGACGCGGCTCGGCACCAAGTAATCGCGGGCGCCCTCCGGCGTGCGTCGTGTCAGCGCGGGAGTTTCGATCTCGACGAAGCCTTGCGCGTCGAAATAGTCGCGCACCGCCTTGGCGAGCCGATGACGAAGCATGAGGTTGCGTTGCATCTTCGGCCGACGCAGATCGAGATAGCGGTAACGAAGCCGGGTCGCTCTCGGCGACCTCGATACCGTCCTCGACCGGAAATGGCAGCGGCCGCGTCGCGTTCAGGATCTTCACCTCGTCGACCATGACCTCGATTTCGCCGGTCGGGAGGCTGGGGTTGCGAGTCTCCGCGGGCCTCGCGGCAACCGCGCCGCGGGCCGCGACGACGTACTCGGCGCGCACCTCGGCCGCTCGCGCATGAGACTCGCGGTCGTGCTCGGGGTTGAACACCAGCTGCACGACGCCCGAGCGGTCGCGCAAGTCGACGAACCGCAAGCCGCCGTGGTCGCGCAGCGTCTGTACCCAACCCATCACCGTGACCTTGCGGCCGATGTGCGCGTGGCGCAACGTGCCGCAGGAGTCGGTGCGCTCCCACGTGCCTAGACTGTCGCTCAAAGCGTCCCCCCGCATGATCGGCGCGCACTGCACTGAGGATCGAGGCGGCGTCGAGCGGCGTCTCTGCTTGTGATTGGTTGCGCAGGTTTCGCAGCAGCGCAGCGCCTCGCGTCAGCTCGTCGTCGCCGACGATGAGCGCGAACGCAGCTCCGAGCTTGTCGGCCCGGCGCAGATGGCTTTTGAGGCTCTTTCGCCCGGGTTCGACCTCGAGCCGCAGCCCGCGACGACGCAGCTCGCGGGCAAGATGGAACGCGCGCGCCTCCGCGCGCTCGCCGAGCGGAGCCACGAAGCAGGTCGAACCCCGTCGCCACTTCCGCTCCGGCCAGCGCGAGAACGAGCCGCTCGACGCCGAGCGCGAAACCGATGCCGGCCACCGAGGGGCCGTCGAGGCTCGCCACCAAGCCGTCGTAGCGCCCGCCGCCGCCGATCGCGTTCTGCGCGCCGAGGCCCTCGGCAACGATCTCGAACGCCGTGCGACAATAGTAGTCGAGGCCACGAACCATTCGCGCGTTGATCGCGTACGCGATCGACTCGCCGTCGAGGCGCGCGCGCACGGCGGCAAAGTGCTCGGCACAGGCGTCGCACAGTCGGTCGATCATCACCGGCGCGTCGCGCGTTTTCTCCGTATCCTCCTTGCAGTCGAGAATGCGCAACGGATTGCGCTCGAGCCGACGGTTGCAATCGGCACAGAGCGTATCTCTGCGTTCCTGCGCCCAGCGACGGAGCTCGTCGCGATAGCCTGGACGGCACGTGGCGTCGCCGAGCGAGTTGAACTCGAGCCGCGCCGTGGCGAGGCCGAGGGCCGCGAAATAGTCGGCCAGCATCACCAGCAACTCGGCGTCGACCAGCGGGTCATCTCGACCGAGCACTTCGGCACCGATCTGGTGGAACTGCCGGTAGCGACCCTTCTGCGGGCGCTCGCGACGAAACATCGCCCCCGAGTAGAACAGCTTCGAAACCGGCTCGCGCCCGTAGATCCCGTGCTCGATGTAGGCGCGCACCACCGACGCCGTGCCCTCGGGACGAAGCGTGAGCGAGGTGCCGTCGACGTCCTCGAAGCTGTACATCTGCTTCTCGACGATGTCCGTGGTCTCGCCCGCGGCACGCGAGAAGAGCTCGGTGCGCTCGAGGAGGGGGATGCGAATTTCCGCGTAGCCGTAGGAGCGGAAGACCCCTCTGCGCCTCGTCCTCGAGGCGGCTCCACAGCTCGGTCTCACCGGGCAAAACGTCGCGAAATCCTTTGACGGCGTTGATTTTCATGAGGCAGTCCGAGCCTATGGTGCAGAATCGTGGAAGTCTATCACTTTCCCGAAGACCTCGCGCAAATCATCGACGAAGTCGCCGGCGATTCGACGGACGTGACCGCCGTCGCGCGCGCCGTCGCCGAGCTCTCCGACCTCTTCGTCGGGCGCAGCCCGTGGCGCGGCGCGTACGCGTCCTCGGCGGCGCTGCGGCGCGCGTACCTCGACTACTATCTGCCCGTCAATCTTCCGAAGATTCACGTGCCGCTCGGCGAATGGCTGCGCGACGACCCGACTCGGCTCGCCGGACTGCCGCTTCACTGCCTCGACCTCGGCTCCGGGCCGGGCACGGCGATCGTCGGGTTGATCGATTTTCTGCGCACCATTCCACCCGAGCGCAGGCCCTCCGGCCGTTCGCGCCGTAGCGCTCGATCAATCTTTCGAGAGCCTGAGAGATTCCGCCGCGCTGGTCGAGCGAGCCGCGCGGCTCGTCCCAGGGCTGGCGGTGTCCTTCGAGCCCCTGCGCATCGATCTCGTCGTCGATCGCTCCGAGCTCTTTCCGCTTGCAGCGGCGAAAGGCCGTTTCGATCTCGTGCTCGCCGCCAACGTGCTGTGCGAGATCATACGGGAAACGCAGAACGGCTGGGAGCAAGCCGCACGGCTCGTCGAAGCCGCCGCGCAGGACCTGCTGTCGACGCGGGGTGCCGTCGTGATCATCGAGCCCGGGCTGCGGGAGACGGCTCGCGATCTCCATCGGCTGCGCGACCGCTGGCTCGCCTCGGGAAAGCTACACGTTCGAGCACCCTGCCTTCACGAGGCCCCCTGTCCCGCGCTCGCCACCGCGCGCGATTGGTGCATCGCGGAGCTCCCTTGGCATCCACCCGAACGCGTCGTCCGCCTCAACCAGCGGACCGGGCTGCGCAAGGAGTCGCTCAAGTTCTCCTATCTCCTGCTCGCGGCGGCGCCGTCGGCGACACCGTCGTCACGAGTTTGGCGCGTGGTGAGCGACGTGCTCGATCTCAAGGGCGAGCGGCGCGTCTATCTCTGCGCCGACGGACGCTGGATCGTGCTCGCCCAGCTCAAGCGCACCTCGGGGCCGGTCGCCGACGCGTTCGTGCGCATGCGCCGCGGAGACCTCGTCGAAGTCGACGGCCTCGAGCGGAAGGGCGCGATCTTTCGCCTCGGGCCGGCGGCTTCGTTGCGGCGAATCGACTAGCCTTGGATGAGCGCCTGGAGCTCGGCGGCGTTTCGCACCAGGAGCTCCGGCGCCGCCGCGCGGAGTCGCTCCGGATCGAAGCCCCAGAGCACGCCGCAAAACCCGACGTCGGCCGCTCGTGCCGTCGCCAAGTCTACGGGCGAGTCTCCGACCAGCAGCGCCTGCGATCGCTGCGAACCACAGCGCGCGAGCACCGATTCGACCCCCTGTGGGTGTGGCTTACGCTCGGGAAACGTATCGCCGCCGACCACGGCCACCATGCCACCCAGCAGACCGAGACCCTCGAGAATCTTCCGCGTCAATGCCTCGGGCTTGTTGGTGACGACGGCCACGCGAACACCGAGCGGCGACAACGCCTCGAGCAACTCGACCATTCCAGGGTACGGAACGGTCTGATCGAGACAATGCTCGGCGTAGTGTTCGAGAAATCGCCGCATGCCTTCGTCGTGGACGTCTGTGCGTTCAGCGCCGAGCGCGCGCTCGACGAGAATCCGCGCACCTTGGCCGACCAGCCGCTCGACTTCGTCGACGCCGAGCGGCGGAAGCCCGAAGATCGACCTCACGTGATTCGTACTGCGCACCAGATCGAGCCGGGTATCGAGCAATGTCCCGTCGAGATCGAGGAGCAGGAGCGAGTAGCGCGTCACGCGGCGATGTCCTCGGCCAGCAATTCCGCGACGCGCGCTGCGCCGTTGGCGGCGAGATGCGTCTCCGCGACGGGCCGAGCGAGCAGGGCCTCGAGCGGAGCGCGGATCTCTCCGTTCGCGACCTCCGTCGGCGTGATCTGCTGCGCGGTCGCGTGTGCCTGCAACGCGCGAACCAGGATCGGCGTCTCCGGAAAGTCGTCCCGCGTGGCGTAGAGAACGCGCACGCCGTTCACCAGGCTCGCCGCGAGGATTCCCCATCCGGGTTTGGTCAGCACCACATCGCTCGCGCGCAGCAGCATCGCGTAGTCGAGCCCCGGGCGATCGAGGCACGTGAGGTTCGACGGTGCATTCGCACAGGCCTCGGTCGCGACGAAGCACACGCCGCGGATCTCCGCGAAGCGCGACACCTCGATCGCAGGGGAACCGAAGCCTCCGAAGCTCAGCAGCACGAGCGGCCCCTCCAACGGAAGGCCGAGCCGGCGGCGGGCTTCGCGCCGCGGCAGTGGGCAGCGGCGGGCGATCAGCGGGACGTCTACGCGCGCGGCGAACGACGGCGCCGGCGCATGGAAGGGCAAGCGGTAGAGGCGGCGCGCGGTTGTGTAACACCCCGCCGCGCGCTCGGCGTGCGCGGCGAAGCGGGGATCGCGGTTCTGGTAAGAGCCGTAGATCCAGTCCCACGAGAAGTTGCATAGCGCCACGCTCGGTATGCCCGCGTGCGCCGCGGCCGCGAAGGCGAGCGGCGGGACGTCGCCGAGCACGAGGCCGGCTCCGACGTCGTCAAGCCACGTAGCTTCGGCGGCGACCCGTTCCCTCCAGCGTGCTTCGAGCTCGTCGAGGCGGGTAATCGTGGCCTCGAAATCGATCTCCAGCCCGTGCGGCTGCACCATACCGACATCCGTGGCGACCGAGTCCATTCGCAGCCGAGCGTCGTGCGCGGGAAACAGCCACGACGGAGCCGTCGTGCGGAGGTGCACGGCGCAGCGCGGAACGTACTCGAAAAATCCCGCGATGACCTCGGCGACGCGTGTGGCGTGGCCGAAGCCGTGGCTCGAGACGTAGACGGCGAGTGAGCGCGACGCCATTCAGTCCGAGCGCGCGCTCGTTGGCCCTCTCAGACGCCGAACGATTCGCCGCACCCGCAGGTCCGCTCCGCCTTCGGGTTGATGAACTTGAAGCCCTCGCGATGCAGGCCGACGACGTAGTCGATGGTCACACCCTCGAGATACGGCGCACTCTCGCGATCGATGAACAGCTTGAGGCCGTCTTGCTCGACGATCGTGTCGTCCTCCCGAGCCTGATTCTCGAAGCTCATGGAGTAGGACATGCCCGAGCATCCGCCGCTCGAAACGGCGACCCGCACGCCGTAGTCGGCGCCGAGCTTCTCTTGCGCCATGACCTTGCGGAAGCGTTCGGTGGCGAGCTCGGTGACGCAAAGCACCGACCCGCTTGCGCCAGGCGCGGGACCCGGATCGCCGTGAACGTGACCTTCGGACATATCGTCTCCTCTCCATCGTTGGTAACAACGGCCGGGTGGGGTGTCAACGACGTCGTTGAAAAGGCGCGCTGCCGATGGTAGTCCATCGCCCCTGCTCGGGTCCCCCCGAGAAAGATCTGTTTGTGACGAGTTGGTCCGCCGAAAACACCATTTCCTTCGGGCCGACGAATGAATCCCATGCGTGGCGGCATCGCTTCGCGGTCTTCACCGCCGCGGCGACACTGGCGCTGATCTTCATCGGGGGCCTGGTGACGAGTACCGGGTCGAGCCTGTCGGTGCCGGACTGGCCGCTCTCCTACGGTCAGCTCTTTCCGCCGATGGTGGGTGGTGTGCTCTATGAGCATGGTCATCGCATGGCGGCCGGCGCCGTCGCTTTGCTGACCGCGGGCCTCGCATTGTGGACGTGGCGTGAGGAGCCGCGCGGCGCCGTGCGGGGCCTCGCAGCCCTCGCGCTCGCGATTGTCGTGCTGCAAGCGGTGCTCGGCGGTGTCACGGTGTTGTTGCGGTTGCCGACCGCGGTATCCGTCGCGCACGCCGGTCTCGCCCAGGCTTTTTTCTGTCTCACGGTGGCACTGGCGCTGGTGACCGGGCGTAGTTGGCTGACCGAACGCCGCCACAGAACCGACCGATTCCTCGACACGCTGAGCGCCGTCACGACCGCCGCGGTCTACCTGCAACTTCTTCTCGGCGCCGTCGTGAGACACATGGGCGCCGGCCTCGCGATTCCGGACTTCCCACTGGCCTTCGGGCGGGTCTTTCCCGAGATCGCCTCGTTCGCGATCGGCATCCAGTACGCTCACCGGGTCGGTGCGGTCATCGTTTCTATTCTCGTGTTCGCGACCGCCGCCCGAACCGTCTCCGCGCATCGCGACGATCCTCGGCGCCTACGCCCGGCGCTGTTGCTCGTCTTCCTTCTCGCTGTGCAGATCACGCTCGGGGCCACCATCATCTGGACTCGAAAAGCCGTGCTGCCGACGACCGCGCACGTCGCCGTTGGGGCGGCGCTGCTCGCGACGAGCCTCGTCCTCACGCTGCGTTGCCGACGCGGTCGCAGGCCATCAGAAGCGTGGGTCGGCGACCCGATCGCCGAGCGAGCGCACGCGTGATCCCGGCGGAGGAAGCGCGGCTCGTTCCGGTGCCGGTCGCCGGCGGGCGACGGCTGCTCGCGTACTTCGACCTAGCAAAGCCGCGCGTCGTGCTGATGATCGTCCTCGCCACGCTGGTCGGGTTCTACCTCGGCGCTCGCGAGCCGACCGGCCAGTGGCTTCTCTTCCACACCCTCGCGAGCACGGCGATGGCGGCGGCGGGCACCCTGGCGCTGAATCAGTACCTCGAGCGCGACCTCGATGCGGTCATGTTGCGCACTCGCTCGAGACCACTTCCGGCCGGCAAGCTTCTACCGCCTGAGGCGCTGGTCTTTGGCAGCCTGTGCGCGTCGGCGGGGATCGCGTACCAGGCTCTCGCCGTCGGCCCGCTGCCGGGTCTGGTGACGGCGGCGACCACCGCGTCATACCTCTTCCTCTACACGCCCATGAAACGGTGGACACCCTTCTGCAGTCTGATCGGCGCGGTGCCCGGGGCTCTCCCGCCCGTCACGGGATGGGCCGCGTCGGCCGGAGATCTCGGTGCCGGCGCCTGGGTGCTCTTCTGCATTCTGTTCCTGTGGCAACTGCCTCATTCGCTGGCGATCGCCCGGATGTATCGCGAGGACTATGCGCGTGCGGGGATCCGGCTGCTGCCGGTGATCGATCCCGAGGGCGGCTCCACCGGGAGACAGATCGTCATCAACAGCGCCGCATTGCTCAGTGTGGCGCTGCTGCCGACCGTCGTCGGATTGAGTGGGCGATACTACTTCTATGTCGCGCTCGTGCTTGGCTTCATGTTGCTCGGGTTCTCGGTCCGACTCGCTCGCACGCGCTCGCTCGTCGACGCCCGGCGCCTGCTTTTTGCTTCGCTCGTCTATTTGCCTACGCTGTTGGCGGCGATGGCGGCCGACAAGATCTAACCTCTGCGGCGTCACACGGCGGAAGTACGATGAACGACGTCGCGAGGACCTCGGGCCAGCGACTCCCCTGGCTATTGCTCGCGCTCGCTCTTCTGCTTCCGATCGCGCTCTTGTTGGGCGACGTGGCCCGGACCGGCGCGCCGACGGCACGGGCGGCGAAGGTCGAGGAGCTCGGCGACTTCGGCCTCGTGCCCGACTTCTCACTCGCCGAGCGCGGCGGCCGTGAGCTCGCCCGCGCGGATCTCACGGGTGCACCTTGGATCGCCGACTTCGTCTACACCAGTTGCCAGGGTACATGCCCGCTGATCTCAGGCCAAATGGCGCGCCTGCAAAGCCGCCTGGGTGACGGCGTCCGCCTCGTCTCGTTCACCGTGGATCCGCTACGCGATACCACGCGCACGCTCGCGACGTATGCGGACCGCTTCGGGGCTTTGCCGACTCGCTGGTTCTTCGTCACCGGACCGGCCGGGACCATGCGGCAGTTGATCACGCAAGGGTTCCACCTCGCCGTGGCCGACCCTCCCGCGGGTGACGCTGAGCTCGCGGGCGTCATCACGCACAGCGAGAAAGTCGTCCTCGTCGATGCGGATCTCCGCATCCGTCGCTACTACGACGCCGGTAGCGGGGAATGGATCGAGTCGGCGATCGCGGACCTCGCCAAGCTCGGCTCCACTTCGACACGGTCGGCTCGATGACCGTCGCCGATCTTCCGGCTCTCAACGCTTCGCTGAACGCACTCTCGGCGCTGTTGCTCGCTGGAGGCTACGTGTTCATCCGCAAGCGGCAAATCGCCCGCCATCGCTTCTGCATGCTCAGCGCATTCGCGGTGTCGACCGCGTTCCTCGTGTCGTACGTCGTCTATCACGCGCAGCACGGCTCGACGGCCTTCCCGGGGCACGGCTGGATTCGGCCCGCGTATTTCCTGCTACTGGTGTCGCACGTCTTGCTCGCGGTCGCGGTCGTGCCGCTCGCCAGTCTCACGCTCTACCGTGCGTGGCGCAGCGACTTCGCGAGACACCGTCGCCTGGCGCAGCTGACGCTGCCCATCTGGATGTACGTATCGGTGACCGGCGTACTCGTGTATTGGATCCTCTACCATCTTTACGGGGCGGCCCTGTCATGATCGAGCTCGGCTCGGTTCGAGTCCATCTTCTCAACGACGGATTCTTCGCCATGGACGGCGGCACGATGTTCAGCGTGGTGCCGAAGGCTCTGTGGTCACGGCGGGTCTCCGCCGATCCCGAGAACCGCATCCCGATGAGCCTCCACTGCCCGCTCGCGGTGGACGGGAAGGATGTCATTCCTCGTCGACACCGGCCTCGGCGACCGGCTCTCCGAGCGCGAGCGGGCGATCTACAAGGTGGAGCGCCGCGGCGGCCTCCCCGCGCGGTTGGCCGACCTCGGCCTCGAGCCGCGGGACGTGACGCACGTGGTTCTCACGCATCTCCACTTCGATCACGCGGGAGGCGTAGTGACGCGCTCCACCGCGGGTCACTTGCGGCCGACGTTTCCGCGAGCCCGATACTTCGTCCAGCGGATGGAGCTCGAGAGCGCCAAGCGGCCGGCCGACGAGCGCGCAGTGGCCGCGTATCGGCACGCGCGCGAGTGCCTCGAGCCGCTCGAGCGGGCGGGCCTACTCGAGGTCTCGACGGACCGACGGCGCTGACCCCGCGCTTGCGCGTGGTGGTCACCGGCGGACATACCCCGAGCCATCAGTGTCCGATCTTCGCGATGGCGGCCAAAGCTTCCTGCACCTCGGCGACATCGCTCCGACACGCGCGCACATGCAGCCGGCGTGGAATCAGGCGTTCGATCTCGACCCCCTCGAGACCATGGCGGCCAAGAAGTGCCTGCTCGACTCACGCCGCGAAGGAAGGGTGGTGGGTGTCGTTCGACCACGATCACCACATCGCTTGCGCACGACTCGCTCCGAGCTGGGAAGCGAGCGGCGAGATGGTCGACGCCTCGGCGCTCACGTGATGGCCGTCGCCGGCCGAGGCGAGTGCGCGCAGAACGTTCCGGTGCGGATCGCAGCGGCGAGATCTGGCCTGGCTAGAGTGATCGGCGGCGCACGCGCGCTTCCTTCTTCTTCAAGCTCGCGCGATTGGCTTCGATGAACCCGCGTAGCTCGTCGACGTGACCGAGGAGCTTGTCCCACTGCTCCTGGTAGAGCGTGACGGGAAAGCGTCCGAGACCGTAGACGGAAACCGCTCCCTTCTCGGAGACGCGGAACGACAACGCTCCGGCCTTCGTCGCCTGCTGCTTGAGACGCTCCGTTCTCCGCGCGCAGCCGTTCGAGCTCATCCTGCGATTCGTCCTCGGACATGGGATCTCGCTTCCTTTCGGCTGCGTCTCGTGCGACGCTCGGGCCGTCGCGGAAATCGCGAACGGGCGCAGTCCTCCACGCGTTCTAGCGCTGGCAGCTTGCGAGACGCCAGCGCAGACCGTCGTCAGGTGAAACGTCGCGTTGCTTCACCGTCCGAGCGCAACGTCAGCCGCGGTCGGGAATCTCGAGGTCGCCGAAGAAGAAGGCGATCTCCTGCCTCGCCGTCTCGGCCGCGTCGGAGCCGTGCACCGCGTTGCGCTCGACGTTGGTGCCGAAGGCCTTGCGGATGGTGCCCGGTCGTCGCCTTCGCCGGGTCGGTCGCGCCCATCACCTCGCGGTTCTTGGCGATCGCGTTCTCGCCCTCGAGCACCATGACGAGGATCGGCCCTTCGGACATGAACGTCGTCAGGCTCTGGAAGAACGGGCGCTCGCGGTGCACGGCGTAGAAGCGCTCGGCGTCGCGCTTCGAGAGGCGAAGAAATCGCGCCGCCGCGACGCGCAGGCCTCCGGCCTCGAGCATCGCGACGATCGCGCCGATCTGGTTCTTCGCCACCGCGTCGGGCTTGATGATCGAGAGAGTCCGTTCCATGGTTCAGCGCGTCCTAGTGCCGGCCTTCATCGTCGTGCCGAGCTCGGCCGGGCTCTTGGCGACGCGGATGCCCGCCGCCTCGAAGGCCTCGATCTTGTCGGCCGCCGTGCCCTTGCCGCCCGAGATGATCGCGCCGGCGTGGCCCATGCGCTTGCCCGGGGGCGCGGTCTGCCCGGCGATGAACCCGGCCACCGGCTTCTTCACGTGCTGCTTGACGAACTCCGCGGCCTGCTCCTCGGCGCTGCCGCCGATCTCGCCGATCATGATGATGCCCTCGGTCTCCGGATCGTCGTGGAACAGGCGCAGCACGTCGATGAAGTCCATGCCGTTGACCGGGTCGCCGCCGATGCCGACGCAGGTCGACTGGCCGAGGCCGAGCTGCGGTGAGCTGACGGACCGCCTCGTAGGTGAGCGTCCCGCTGCGCGACACGACGCCGATCGTTCCCCGGCTTGTGGATGTAGCCGGGCATGATGCCGATCTTGCACTCGCCCGGCGTGATGACGCCCGGGCAGTTCGGACCGATCGAGGCGCGCCTTCGTTGCCGTCCATGACGCGCTTCACGCGCACCATGTCGGCGACCGGGATGCCCTCGGTGATGCAGACGACGAGCTCCACCCCGGCGTCGGCCGCCTCGAGGATCGCGTCGGCCGCGAACGGCGGCGGCACGTAGATGACCGAGGCGTTGGCGCCGGTCTTCGTCACGGCCTTCGGCGACGGTGTCGAAGATCGGGATCCCCTCGAAGCTCGCTGCCGCCCTTGCCGGGCGTGACGCCGGCGACGATCTGCGTGCCGTACTCCTGCACGCCTGGGCGTGGAACGGGCCGGTCGCGCCCGGTGATGCCCTGCGTGACGACTCGCGTGTTCTTGTCGACGAGGATGCTCATCGACGCGCGCCTCCTGCGGCCTCGACGACCTTCTCGGCGGCGTCGGCCATGTTCTCGCCGGGAGTGATGTTCGAGCCCCGACTCGCCGAGGATCTTCTTGCCGAGCTCGACGTTCGTGCCTTCGAGCCGCACGACGAGCGGCACCGCGAGCTCCACCTCCTTCGCCGCCGCGACGACGCCGCTCGGCGATCACGTCGCACTTCATGATGCCGCCGAAGATGTTGACCAGGATCGCCTTCACGTTCGGGTCGGCGAGGATGATCTTGAAGGCCGCCGTCACCTTCTCGGTGGTGGCGCCGCCGCCGACGTCGAGGAAGTTCGCCGGCTCGCCGCCGTAGTGCTTGATGATGTCCATCGTCGCCATCGCCAGGCCGGCGCCGTTCACCATGCAGCCGATGTTGCCGTCGAGCGCGATGTAGGTGAGGTCGACTTCGCCGCCTCGACCTCGCGTCGGATCCTCCTCGTCGAGGTCGCGCAGCTCGCGGATGTCGGGGTGGCGGAAGAGCGCGTTGTCGTCGAAGCTGATCTTGCGTCGAGCGCGAGCAGGTCGCCCTCCTTCGTGAGGACCAGCGGGTTGATCTCGACCAGCGAGCAGTCCGACTCGACGAAGGCCTCGTAGAGGCCGGTCATGAAGGCGACCGCCTTGTTGACCGACTCCTTCGGGAGGCCGAGGCCGAAGGCGAGCTTGCGCGCCTGGAACGCCTGCAGGCCGACGGCCGGGATCGATCGACTCGCGCAGGATCTTCTCGGGCGTCGCGCGCGGCGACCTCCTCGATCTCCACGCCGCCCTCGGTCGACGCCATCATCGTCAGGCCGGCCGACGGCGCGATCGAGGACCATGCCGAGGTAGAGCTCGCGCGCGATGTCGCAGCCCTCCTCGACGAGCACGCGCCGCACCACCCGCCCTCCGGGCCGGTCTGGTGCGTGACCGAGCGGCATGCCGAGCAGTCTTGCGCGGCGAACTCGCGCGCCTCCGCCGGCGCTCTTGCACGACCTTGACGCCGCCGCCCTTGCCGCGGCCGCCGGCGTGGATCTGCGCCTTCACGACGCAGACGTGCCGCCGAGCTCGCTGCGCCGCCGCCGCCGCCTCGTCGGCGTCGTCGCGCACCTTGCCGCGCGGCACGGCGACGCCGTAGCTGCCGCAGAATCTCCTTCGCCTGGAACTCGTGGATGTTCACGCGCTCCTCCGTTCGGCCGCTCGGCGAGGAACCTTGCTCCGATCGCGCTCGACCAGCTCCGCACGTGGCTCGACCGAGGCGGCGAACGCCTTCCGCTCCGTCGTCGGTGAGCTCGATCTCGATGACCTTCTCGACGCCGCCGGCGCCGATCTGCACCGGCACGCCGACGTAGAAGCCGTCGACGCCGTACTCGCCCTCGAGCAGCGCCGCGCACGGCAGGATTTGCTTCTTGTCGAAGAGATACGCCTCGGCCATCTGGATCGCCGCGCTCGCCGGCGAGTAGAAGGCCGAGCCGGTCTTGAGCAGATGCGACGATCTCGCCGCCGGCATTGCGCGTGCGCTTCTCGATCGCCTCGAGACGCTCGGCGGGGATCAGCTTCTCGACCGGGACGCCGCCGACCTGGCAGTAGCTGCGCACCGGCACCATGTCGTCGCCGTGGCCGCCGAGCACGATCGCCGTGCACGCTCTGCGACCGAGACGCCGAGCTCCATCGCGACGAAGGTGCGGTAGCGCGACGAGTCGAGCACGCCCGCCTGGCCGACGACGCGCTGCTTCGGGAAGCCGGTGACGCGCTTCATCAGCGTGACCATCGCGTCGAGCGGGTTGGTGATGACGATGACGAAGGCGTTCGGCGCGTGCTGCTTGATGACTGTCGGCGACGTCGTTGATGATCTTGGCGTTGATGCCGAGCAGATCGTCGCGGCTCATGCCGGGCTTGCGCGCGACGCCGGCGGTGACGATGCAGACGTCGGCGCCGGCGATGTCGTCGTAGTCGTTGGTGCCGGTGATCGTTGCAGTCGAAGCCTTCGATCGGTCCCGCCTCGAGCAGGTCGAGCGCCTTGCCCTGCGGCAGGCCCTCGACCACGTCGAAGAGCACGACGTCGCCGAGCCGCTTCAGCGCGGACAGGTGCGCCAGCGTGCCGCCGATCATTCCGGCGCCGATCAGGGCGATCTTCTTGCGTGCCATCGCAGTCCGTTCTCGCGACTCGACATCGCTGGCCGAACTCCGAGCACTTGAGCAGCTTCGCGCCCGGTCATCAGCCGCTCGAAATCGTAGGTGACCGTCTTGGCGGCGATCGCTCCGCTCGATGCCGCGGACGATCGCGTCGGCGACCTCGTTCCAGCCGAGGTGCTCGAACATCATGACGCCCGAGAGGATCACCGAGCCGGGATTGACCTTGTCCTGGTTCGCGTACTTCGGCGCGGTGCCGTGCGTCGCCTCGAAGACGGCGTGCCCGGTCAGCGTAGTTGATGTTGCCGCCCGGCGCGATGCCGATGCCGCCGACCTGCGCCGCCAGCGCGTCGGACAGGTAGTCGCCGTTCAGGTTCAGGGTCGCGATCACGTCGAACTCGTCGGGGCGCGTCAGGCACTGCTGGAACATGATGTCGGCGATCGCGTCCTTCACCAGGATCTGCCCCGCCGGAGGCTTCGCCGCCGCAGTCGTCCCACCCGATCGGCTCGCCCCTGGTATTCCTTCTTGACGAGCTCGTAGCCCCAGTCGCGGAACGCGCCCTCGGTGAACTTCATGATGTTGCCCTTGTGCACCAGGGTGACGCTCTTCCGCTTGTGCGAGAGCGCGAAGTCGAGCGCGGCGCGGATCAGCCGCTCGCTGCCCTCGCGGGACATCGGCTTGATGCCGATGCCGCTGGTCTGCGGAAAGCGGATCTTCTTGACGCCCATCTCGTTCTGCAGGAACTCGATGACCTTCTTCGCCTCGGCGCTCTCGGCCTTCCACTCGATCCCGGCGTAGATGTCCTCGGTGTTCTCGCGGAAGATCACCATGTCGACGAGCTCGGGGCGCTTGCACGGGGCTCGGGACGCCCTGGAAGTAGCGCACCGGGCGCAGGCACACGTAGAGGTCGAGCATCTGGCGCAGCGCGACGTTGAGCGAGCGGATGCCGCCGCCGACGGGCGTCGTGAGCGGGCCTTTGATGCCGACCAGGAACTCGCGGAACGCATCGACGGTTTCGTCGGGCAGCCAGCTGTTGAATTGCTTGAACGCCTTCTCTCCGGCGTAGATCTCCATCCAGGCGATCTGCCGCTTGCCGCCGTAGACCTTCTTCACCGCGGCGTCGAAGACGTGCACGGACGCACGCCAGATGTCGGGGCCGGTGCCGTCGCCTTCGATGAACGGAAGGATCGGTCGATCGGGAATCTCGAGCTTGCCGTTGCGAAGACGAATCGCGTCTCCCGCCGGCACCTTCGACAGCTTGTACGCCATGGCCTCAACTCTCCTTGTCGCAGTCGTGCTGCGGAGCAACGGGCGTTTGTAGCGCTCCGGGATATGAGCCGCAACTGCCGAACGTGAGGCGGCGACCGTGCACGGTTCCGGGACCCCTAGCGGGTCGCGGTCACCTTCTGCGCTGCAGCGCCTGGAAGAGGAGCCGGCGTGCTTGAACCGCGATGACGTTCGGTACGAATTTACTCTTCGCGAGCCGCGACAGCTCGCGTTCGTCAAGCATCGGTAGCAACGGAAGCGCCTTGGCGAGCGGTGTGCGGGCGTTCTCTACCAGAGCCGCGCGTACGGCATAGATCCTCGTCCATTCACGCGTTTCCGCGATGTGGCGGAGGATCTCTTCGTCTGCGTTGCGGTCCTTGGCGAGCATCAGGATTTCTTCCTCGGTGATGCGCGGGATTGTGCAGCACGAGTCGGGGAATGATCTTGTTGGTATCGCGGAGCAGAACGGTCCGTGCGTCCTTGTTGCCGTTGAAGGCGAGCTTCACCTTTTGGCCCACCGTCATGACGCGAATGCGCAGCCAAATCGCCTTCTCTGACGCGGCAGCAGACGGCGGCGCGTTCGGCTCCGAAAGGAGATCCTGCGGAACTCGAATGTCGTCGGCGCCGGCGACGACCAGCTTCGCCACGGCGAGCGCCTCGGCGCACTCGTCCACGGGCTCGGGCGCGCTCATGAACCCCCGGTGAGACCCCGGCTCGGGGTCAACCCTTCTGGCCCTCCTTGGCTACCTTCGCCGCGTCGACGATCTTTTGCGTGAGGTGAGCAGGCACCTCCTCGTAGTGGGCGAACTTCCATCGTGAACGATCCGCGACCGCTCGTCATGCTGCGCAGGTCCGAAGCGTAGCGCAGCACCTCCGACATCGGAACGATCGAATGTATGACCTGCTCGCCGCCCTTCGCCACGACCTGCGATACCTTGCCTCGCCGGCTGTTCAGATCGCCGATGACGTCCCCCATGGTGTCGTCGGGCGTGGTGATCTCGAGCTTCACCAGCGGTTCGAGCAAGATCGGCTTGGCTTTGTCGACCGCCGCCTTGAAGCCCATCGAACCGGCGATCTTGAAGGCCATCTCCGAGGAATCGACCGTGTGGAAGGATCCGTCATAGAGAGTGACGCGCACGTCCTGTACCGGGTAGCCGGCAACGTGCCCCTCGAGCATCGCCTCGCGAATTCCCTTCTCGACCGCCGGAATGAAGTTTCGCGGGATCACGCCACCGACGATCTTGTCGACGAACTCGAAACCCTTGCCGCGCGCGAGCGGCTCCACTTCCAGCCAGCAGTCGCCGTACTGTCCGCGGCCGCCGGACTGCTTCTTGTACTTCCCCTGCGCGTTGGCTTTTCCCTTGATGGTCTCGCGATATGGAACCTTCGGCGCCTTGAGATCGACCTCGACGCCGTACTTTCGCTTGAGCCGTTCGACGACGATCTCCACGTGCTGCTGGCCCGATCCGGAAAGGATGATCTCGCGAGTCTGAGAATCGCGGTGCACCCTCAGCGCCAGGTCTTCCTCCAGCAAACGATGCAGAGCCTGGTTGGCCTTCTCCTCGTCTGCTTTGCTCTTCGGCTCGATGGCGAAGGAGATCGCCGGTGGTGCTTCGGGCAGCGGAGGATACACGATCGGGTCGCGCTCATCGCACAGCGTGTCCCCGGACAGCGTCTCTTTGAGCTTGGCCGCGGCGGCGATGTCGCCGGTCACGACCTCGGTGACAGGTTGTTGTTTTTTGCCTTCGATCCTCAGCAGTTGCCCGATCCGTTCCTTCGCGTCGCGGGAGGAGTTGAACACGCCAGAGTCCGCGCTGAGACGCCCGGACTCGACGCGAAAGATCGAAAGCTTGCCCGCGAACGGGTCGATCGTGGTCTTGAATACGAAGGCCGAGAACGGAGCCGCTGGATCCGGCGAACGCTCGATCTCGTCTCCGCTCTTGGGATTCGCGCCGCGCATCGGCGGGACGTCGACGGGCGAGGGTAGACAATCGACGATCAGGTCGAGCAGCGCGTGGATCCCGATCATCTTCACGGATGAGCCACAGAGAACCGGGATGAACCGCCGAGCGCGAACGCCGGCACGTATACCGGCCTGAACCTCCTCGGGTGAAAGCGACCCGCTCTCCAAGTACTTTTCGAGAAGCTCGTCGCTACCTTCGGCCACCGTCTCGACGAGCTTTTCACGAAGCCGTTTGGCCGCGTCCGCTAGACTCGCGGGGATCGCTTCTTCGCGGGACTGGCCGGTGTCGCCGGAGAAGACGACCGCACGCTCGCGCAGCAGATCGACGAAGCCCGTCAGCTCCGCCTCGGCGCCAATCGGCAACGCGAGCGCCACGACCGGGATCTGCAACGCCTTGCCGACGTGCTCGAGCGCCAGCTCGACGTCGCCTTTCTCCTTGTCGAGGTGCGTGACGAACCCAATACAGCCGAGCCCTTCTTCGTGAGCCCATCCCCACAGCCTCTGAAGCTCGACCTTGACCTGCCCGCTCGGCGACAGCACCATCACCGCTCCGTCAACGGCTCGCAGCGCCTGACGACTCTCGTTCAAGAAGTTCGCGTAGCCGGGCGTGTCGACGATCGTCAGCTCGTGTTTCCTCCACGGCGCGTGATGGAGGGCTGCCGAGATGCTCACGCGGTGCCGGGTCTCTTCGGGTTCGAAGTCGAAGAGTGAAGAGCCGTCATCAACCCGCCCGAGACGGTTCACCTTGCCGGCCGCGAACAGCAAGGCATCGGCAAGCGACGTCTTGCCCACGCCGCCTTGCCCGATCAGCACGACGTTGCGTACCTTGGTCACATCCTCGATCGACATCGCGTCGTTCTCCCCCGTTTGGACTGGTGGGCGATCATCGGTTTCGCTCGTAGAGGATGCGCAGCCCGTCGAGCGTCAGGAACTCATCGACCTCCTCGATGGTTTGCGATTCCGGCGCAAGCAGCTTGGCGAAGCCGCCCGTGGCGTACACGCGAGCCTTCACGCCGTTCTCGTCCTGGATGCGGTGTACCAAGCCATCCACCATCGCGACGTAGCCATAGACGATGCCGGATTGGATCGCGTGGATGGTGTTCCGGCCCACCACTCGCGGCGGCTTCGCCATCTCGACGCGGTAGAGCTTGGCAGCTCGCTGGTAGAGGGCCTCGAGCGAGATCCCTAGCCCCGGGGTGATCACACCTCCGACGTATTCACCCTTGGCCGTGATGTAGTCGAGCGTGGTCGCCGTACCGAAATCGACCACGACCGTCGTGTCGTGTGTCCGCTCGTACGCCGCTACCGCGTTGACGATGCGATCCGCGCCGACCTCTTTCGGATTGTCGTAGAGGATCGGCATTCCCGTCTTCATGCCCGGCCCCACCGTCGTAGGCTCGACCTTCAGATATTCTCGGGAAACCGCCTCCAGAGTGCGCTGCATCGGCGGCACCACGCACGACAACACTACCCCGTCGATACGCGGCTCCATGGCGGCTGCTTCGAATAGCCCGTGCAGTAGCACGCCGTATTCGTCGACCGTCCGTTCCGCCTCCGTCTGCAACCGCCAGTGACGGAACAACTCTCGGCCACGGTATACGCCGAGCACGGTATTGGTGTTGCCTACGTCGATCGCCAGCAGCATTCGCGCCTTGGCGCACCCGCTTCACCGCAACGTGCGGAGGCCCTTGCTCTCTCCGGTGTCTCCTACAAGACTGCGAGCAAAGCGGTCAACGAAGAGACCCCCTGGCGACAATTTTTTGACGCAGGATGGCCGGCGTTGGTCCAGGATCAACGGCTTGTTTCGTCCGCGCGAAGCGCACTCGAGAAGGTCAGCCGCTGCAACTCGATGTTCTCGAGCACGTTCAGCCAGGGGAAGAGCGCGGCCTCCTGAAATACGATGCCGCGATCCGCTCCGGCACCCGAGACGACTTGGCCTGCCACGCGCACTACCCCGGCGCTCGCTGGTTCCAAACCGGCGACGACGTTGAGTAGCGTCGACTTGCCGCATCCGGAGGGGCCAACCAAGCAAACGAGCTCGCCCTCCGAGACCTCCAGCGTCGTCCTCAGATATGATACATGAGCGCCTTGGCGCCGGCCGCTTCCTCGCGCAGTTGCTCCTCGACCACGTCTGCGATCGTGGTGTGATCGATGATCTCGGCTACGGCATCCCGCACTCGCCGCCAGAGCGGGAAGAAGCCACAGCGCAGACCGATCTCACAGCGTTCGCCCATCGTCCGGCTGACGCATTGGATCGGCGCAACGGAGCCGTCTATGAAGCGCACCACCTCCCCGACGTTGATCTGCCGAGCCGGTCGGGCAAGGTAGTAACCACCTTCCGGACCCTTTTTGCTTTGCACGAATCTGCCGCGCTTCAGCTGCACCAGCAGATTGGCGAGGAACTGCTTCGGAATCGTCTGCCGGCGGGCAATCTCCTCGATGCGGATTGGTCCCTCGTCGCTGCTTTTCGCCAGCTCCAGAAGGGCGCGAAGCCCGTATTCGCAGCGATGGGAGACTCGCATAGATAACAATCTCGATTTAGATCATTATCTATGCCCCTACAGCTCCGTCAACACGCCTCCGCTAGATGCCTTGCGGAGGTGGTGGAACCGCTCGCGCGGGTCTTCGTCCGAGCTATCTGCGACCAGATTACTCGAGATCGTAGCCAAAGCCTCTGGCCACGAGGTACCCTTCGAACGTCATCACTCTACGCAGGGGGCTCGCGCTGAAAATCGTGCCCAGTGCGTCGAGTTGCTCGTCGGGCATCCTGACGATGACGCCCGCGAGCGCGCCTAGCTGAGGGCCGATCGGCAAAGCGCTAAGCACCGTGGCCTCGCCCCCGCTGACCTTTGGCTGAGGCTTACTGCCCAAGGGGATAACTCTCGCCGTAGCTTCCATGACTACCTCCTGGTCCTATCCATTTAACGTTTCAAACGGCATGCCCGCCACAACGAATTTGCATTCCGTGCGATTTCAGTATCTTGCCTGGTGTAGCAAAACTTCCACGTATCCATTCGTTGCCACAAAACCGCCCACGTAAATTTGCAGCGGTTCGAGCGGTAGCACCGTCACGTGGGTTCACATCTCGAAGAGGTGTATTTCGTATGATACCTAAAGGGCCGCGGCGGACGTGGAGATGCAGACTCTGAGGGGCTGGCAAGGGGGGTGGTCGCTGCAGGCCATGCTGGTGTTCGTGCTCATCAGCGCCTGTGGTGGCAGCGGCCTCCACGGCAGTCCGGAAGATCTCGGCGACCTGATCTTCGGAAGCGGCGGCAGCATTCCACGCCAAAAGCTCGGCGTGCAGAACGAGTTCGTGTCGATGCCAAAGGGCGACGCCGCCGCCCAAGGAAACGACATACGCAATACGATCGGGCTGCGACACATTCGCACGAGCTTCTTCTTCGACGAGGGATTTTTACCGAGCGAAGGGGCGACGCCGAATTTTTCCCGCTTCGACGCCATCCTCGCAGCGATCCCGCCCGACACGGACCTCTTGCCGGTCCTCGCCTACGCCCCCGGATGGTTGGCCAACCGCCCGGACTGGAAGGACGTGTTCGTGACTCGCTACGTGATTCCCGTGCTCGATCGTTACGGCCGCGACGGGCGCATCGGGGGATGGGAGATCTGGAACGAGCCCGACGGGTTCTGCAATGGCCGCGCTGCGCCCCCCGGCGTGCTCGACTGCTCTCCCGCGGACTACGTCGATCTCGTGTCCCGTGTGGCCCCGGAGATCCGCCAACGCAGCAGCGCACCCGTCGTCGGCGCGGCGACGACGAGTATCAACCAGAGCTTCCCGAATCATCTCGACTACAACCAAGGGATGGTCAACGCCGGACTTCTCGACTTCGTCGACGTGTACAACTTTCACTGGTACGGCGAGCAGCTCGAGAAGCTCTCCTTCGGCGGCATCGCCGACTTCCTGAATTCCACGGGCAAGCGCGTGTGGTGCACCGAGAGCGGTGAGCGCGGTTCGACGAATCAGCTCGGCCACGCGCGCGAGGTGTTTCCGGCCCTCGACGACCAGATCGACCGCCTCGATCGGATCTATGTCTTTACCTACTTCGACGGCGAAGGACCGCCGACGACGTATGGACTGGTCGCGAGCGACGGCCTCGAATCGGATCTCTATCAGTTCCTCCGTGACGCGAAGTGAGGAGGATGCGTCCGAGAGCTTGCGTTGCCGACGCCGCTGCTCTTCAGCGTCGATTCGGTGGGGCGCTCGGCGGCTGCTTTTGACACGCGATGCTTGTGACGTTCTCCAGTGGCGGATATACTCTACGCAGGTGATGAATCGACGGTGACGACGAAGGGTCCGATACACTGTCGAGGGGCGCCAGCCCTACACCGTAGCCGCGCTGGCCCCGAGGAGGGACGTTGATGGATCACCGGACCAGCACCTTCGAACGGATCATCAAGGAGGATCGCGCCGCGCGCGAGAGCAAGCTGTGGCGCGGCACCTTGATCGAGTACCTCGAAGTCCTGAAGAAAGAACCCACCCTACCCAAGCTCTCGCACGCTCGCATCTACGACATCATCCAGCGCGCCGGCATCTCCGACATCAACGACTCTGGTGACGGCGCCGCCAAGCGGCTCTACAAAGACGAGCCGGTCAAGGTTTACAATTTCTTCAAGGAAGAGTTCTTCGGTATCGAGAAGACGATCGCGCAGATCGTTCGCTACTTCCATGCCGCGTCGCTGAAGGGCGAAGAGAGTCGGCAGGTGCTCTACCTGATGGGTCCGGTCGGCTCGGGAAAGAGCTCGCTCGTCGAGCGCCTGCACCGCGGGCTCGAAGGGAGCGATCAGTTCTATGCGATCGAGAACTGCCCGATGTTCGAGGAGCCGCTGCATCTGATCCCTCGTCATCTGCGCAAAGAGTTCGAGAAGATGCTCGGCGTTCACGTCGAGGGCGACCTCTGCCCCGTCTGCCGCTATCGGCTGAAGGAGGAATTCGGCGGCCGCTACGAGGAGGTGCCGGTCGTCAGCCGTCTGTTCTCGAAGCGCAATCGCGTCGGCATCGGCGTCGTACCGCCCGTGGATCCGAACAACCAAGACACTTCGGTGCTGATCGGCTCGGAGGACATTTCGAAGCTCGATCTCTACTCCGAGGGGGACCCGCGAGTGCTCGACCTCAACGGCGCCTTGAACGTCGGCAATCGCGGCATGGCGGAATTCATCGAGGTCTTCAAGAACGAGACCGAGTACTTGCATGCCATGATCACCGCAACGCAAGAGAAGGTCATTCCGGCGCCGGGCCGACACGGAATGGTCTACGTCGACACCTGCATCGTCGCGCATTCGAACGAGGCGGAGTGGCAGAAGTTCCGTGCCGATCACACCAACGAAGCGATTCTCGACCGCATCGTGGTCATCAAGGTCCCGTACAACCTGCGGCTCTCCGAGGAAGTGAAGATCTATCAGAAGATCATCCGCAACTCGGACTTCCGCGCCCATGTGGCGCCGCACACTCTGGAAATCGCCTCGGAGTTCGCCATCCTGTCGCGGCTCGAACCGACGGGCAAGTGCGACCTGATGACGAAGCTCAAGCTCTACAACGGCGAGGAGGTCGTCGAGAAGGGCCGTACCAAGAAGATCGACGTCCGCGAGCTTCGCGACGAGACCAAGCGCGAAGGCATGAGCGGCATCTCCACGCGCTTCATCATGAAGGCCCTCGACAACGCGCTTTCGGACAACGTCGACGGCAACTGCATCAATCCGATCAACGTCCGCGAAGCGCTGATCAGCATGGTCAAGGAAGCCGATTTGGCCGACGACACGCGCAAGCAGTACCTCGAGTTCCTCCAGGACACGCTGCACAAAGAATACCTCGAGGTGCTCGAGAAGGAGATCACTCGCGCCTTCGTCTACTCGTATCAGGAGCAGGCGGAAGCGCTGTTCCAGAACTACCTCGATCACGCCGAAGCGTTCGTGAACAAGACCAAGGTCAAGGACCGCAACACCAAGGAGGAGCTCCAGCCCGACGAAGGCTTCCTCAAGTCGATCGAGGAGCAGATCGCGATCATCGGCTCCGCTGCGGAGGGATTCCGTCAGGAGGTCATCGCCTACCTTTGGGCGGCGAGCCGACGAGGTGACCGCATCAGCTACAAGAGTTACGAGCCGCTCAAAGAAGCGATCGAGAAGAAGCTCATGACTTCGGTACGCGACATCAGCCGCATCATCACCAAGGCACGCACGCGCGACGAGGAACAGAGCGAGAAGTACAATGCGATGGTCAAGAACCTCCTCGAGAACGGCTACTGCCCCTCTTGCGTGGACGTGGTGCTCAAGTATGCGGCGAACAATCTATGGAAAGATTGACGCCGCGGTGACGTCGCCATCGCGATCACGCGCCGCGATGGGTCACGACGGCCGCAGATGAAATAGGCCGTGGACACGATCTTCCGGCCCTACCGTCACTCCGACGCCGAACGCAGCGATCGCTCGGCCGGTGATCGCTTGCGTCACCGGCAGAAGGTGCGCGAGTCGATCCGCGAGAACATCGCGGACATCATCGCCGAGGAGTCGATCATCGGCAAAGACAAGGACCGCGTGATCAAGGTTCCGCTGCGCGGGATCAAGGAGTACCGCTTCGTCTACGGTGAGAACGAAGCCGGCGTCGCGCAGGGGGACGGCGACTCGCGACCCGGCCAAGTCGTGGGCCAGGCGCGGCGGGAAGGTCAGAAAGGCAACGAGGACCGCGCCGGCGACCGGCCCGGCCAGGACTACTACGAGACCGACGTCACGCTCGAGGAGCTCATCGACATCATGTTCGAAGACCTCGAGCTTCCCGACATGGAGCGCAAGGCGCTGCGCCAGATCGCCACTCCACGGCTGTCGAAGCGCAAAGGGTATCGCTCGGTTGGTATCCGCGTGCGGCTCGACAAGCGGCGCACCGTCCTCGCCAAGTTGCGCCGAGAGCTGGCGAGTCGCCGCCACCGCGATTCCAAGGCGGAAGCCGAGCGCTTCCCGTTCCACGAGGACGACCTCACGTACCGCCACGTCGTCGCCGACGAGCGACGCGAATCCAACGCCGCAGTCATCTGCATCATGGATACGTCGGGGTCCATGGACACGATGAAGAAGTACCTCGCGCGGTCCTTCTTCTTCTTGCTCTACCAGTTCATCGCCACGAAATACCGCAACGTCGAGATCGTATTCATCGGCCACCACACCGAGGCGGTCGAGGTCAACGAAGAAGAGTTCTTCCACAAGGGTGAATCCGGCGGAACGTTCATCTCCGCGGGTTACAACAAGGCGCTGGAGATCGTCCGCGAGAGATATCATCCGTCGCTCTGGAACATCTACAGCTTTCATTGCTCTGACGGCGACAACTTCGAGTCGGACAATCCCGCGGCGCTACGTGCCGCCAAAGAGCTCGCCGACGTTTGCAACTTGTTCGGCTACGGAGAAATCAAGCCGCTCGGCTCGCGCTACTACGAGAGCTCCATGCTGAACATCTTTCGCCGCTTGGAGGCCGACAACTTCCAGACGCTCCTCATCGAGCGCAAGGAGGACATCTGGCCGAGCTTCAAAGCGCTGCTCGCCAAGGACCGGGGTAAAGAAACCGCCGCGGCGAACTGAGAGCGGAGACCCTCGGCTCTCGAGACGGACATGACCTGGGACCTGAAAGATCTCGAACGATGGGACGCTCGCATTCGGGAGAAGGTCCAGGAGTTCGGCCTCGATTGCTATCCGCAAGAGTTCGAGGTCTGCGATCACGTACAGATGCTCGGCTACATGGCCTACTCCGGCATGCCGAGCCACTATCCACACTGGTCCTACGGCAAGGCGTACGAGAAGTTGAAGACGCTCTATGACCATGGAGTATCGGGCTTGCCGTATGAAATGGTGATCAACTCCAGCCCGGCGCTCGCGTACCTCATGCGCGACAATTCGCTGGCGCTTCAGGTACTGACCATCGCCCACGTCTACGGGCACAACGACTTCTTCAAGAATAACTTCAACTTCCGTCGCACGCGGGCCGAGTACACGCTGTCGACCTTCAAGGCGCACGCCACGCGGGTGCGCACGTACATCGAGGACCCTTCCATCGGCATCGAGAAGGTGGAGCCGATTCTCGATGCGGCGCACGGGCTCTCGCTGCAATGTCGGCGGAACCTCGCGATCAAGAAGCTCGACGTCGAATCCGAGCGCCAGCGGCTCATCGATGACGCGCGACCGCGAGAGGACCCCTTCCGCGCGCTGCATCGCCGCCAGGAGTATCGTGAACCCGACCTCAAGAAGGTCCCCCCTTCACCCGAGGAAGACGTCATCATCTTCGTCCGGGACTACAACCCATTCTTGGCGGAGTGGGAGAAAGATCTGCTGACGATCGTCCACGAGCAAGCGCAGTATTTCATTCCGCAGATCGAGACGAAGATCATGAACGAGGGTTGGGCGAGCTACTGGCATCGCGAGATCCTCAACAGCTTAGAGCTGCCGCAGGCTCTCCATCTCGAATTCATCGTGCGGCACAATCAGGTCGTGCGCCCGCTCGAGGGCGGCCTGAACCCGTACCATCTCGGCCTGAAGATCTGGGATGACATCCGCCGGCGATACGACGACCCGAGCGAAGACGAAGCCCGCGAGTTTCACCGGCCGAAGGGCGAGGGGTTGAAGCAGATGTTCGAAGTACGCGCGGCCGACCGAGACGCTTCCTTCCTCCGCCGTTTTCTGACCGAAGAGCTGATGCGCGAGATGGACCTCTTCCAATACCAGACGAAGGGCAACGACCTGGTGGTCGCCGAGGTCTCGGACCAGGACGGCTGGAAGAAGATCAAGGAGACGCTGATCAAGAATGTCGGCATGGGGACGGTGCCCGTCGTCAAGATCGAGGACAGCGGCTACGGAGACACTCGGACCCTCTGTCTCAAGCACGATCACGACGGCCGAGACCTGCACCTCGAGTACGCCGAACGCACGCTCGGCTACCTGTACCGGCTCTGGGGTCGGGAGGTTGCGCTCGAGAGCGTCGTCGGCGGCAAACGCACACTGATGGTCTTCAACGACCAAGGGATGTCCACCAGGGCGCTGAAGAGCTAGTCGCAGCTCGGTGGCCGCTCAACCACCGTGAATGCGCTGTGCCGTTCGCGTCGCGAGCGCCATCACGGTGATCTGCGGCGGCACCGCCACCGACGTCGGAAACACGCTCGCGTCGGCGACGTAGAGACCTTTCGTGTGGTGGGCCGCTCCGAATGCGTCGACCATCGCGCTTTTCGCTTCGCGACCCATCGGCAGCGTCCCCTGAGGATGAAACGAAAGGAACAACGGGTCGTTGGCGAGAATACCCCGTTGCTCGATCACCTTGACGTCGGGCCGGTGACGGACTTCGACGAGATCGTTGTAGGGAAGGACGATCGAGCGGGCGCCCGCCGCGAAGAGGATCTCACTGCCGCGGCGCATCGCGGTCATGACGTCGTGTTTGTCATCGTCGTTCAGGCGATACTCGATGACGGCCTGGCCGCGAGCGTCTGCCGAGATTCTGCCGACGGTGCGGTCGTGCAGGAAGAACGCGATGCCCGCCGTGCGCGCGTAGTCGTCCATGAGCCGGCGGTGGTCTCGTCCAATGCCGGGCAACAGTGCCGCGGCGGCGATCGGCTGCGCCGAGGCAGCAAGCAGCAGAAATCCACCGTCGATCGACTTGTCGAGATTCAGGAATTCGTCGACCACGTAGCTCTGCGGTGGGCCTTCCCAAGCGGCGATGGTCTCGGCGAACACGCCTGCAATCACCGCGTAGGGATGCAAGTGCAGCGTTTGTCCCGCGATCCCATAAGGATCCGGGAGCCGGGAGCGAAACCACAGCATCGGCGATTCGATCGCACCGGCGGCGAGCACGACGACGGGCGCCACCACCCGGAAGCGCGGGCGGGCCGCGCCCTGTCGCGGGGTGAATCGGCCACGCACGCCGGCGACCGCTCCCTGCTGGTGGATCACCTTGTCGACGTACGCGTCCGGAACGATGCGCGCCCCTGCCTTCGAGGCGGCGGCGAGGTACGTGGTCAAGGCGTCGCCCTTGCGATCATAGGCACAGCCGATGGCGCAGTAACCGCACCCGACGCAATCGATGCGATTGTGGTGCAGGAAGCGGCCGCGAAGACCGAGACGGTCCGCGCCACGCTTCAACACGCGGTTGTTCGCGTTGAGATGCTCGGACCCCATCTCGGAGACGCGGATCCGCTGCTCCACACGCTCGAACTGGGCAAAGAGCGATTCGTGCGAGAGCTCGGCAAGCCCGAATCGCTCCGCCCAGTGAGCGAGGATTTGGTGGGGCGTACGAAAGCAGAGACAAAAGCTCGTCAGCGTAGAGCCTCCGACGGCACGTCCCTGCGAAACCAGCACCGCGCAGTCGGCAGTCGGCTTGGTGCCGCGCTCGCGGTAGAGACGCGGATACATCTCTTCCTCGCGCTGCGTGAGGTCCGCGCTCGTCCAGTAGTGACCCTCCTCGAGCACCACGACCGACTTGCCCGCGGCGGCCAGCTCGGCGGCGACCACCGAGCCGCCAGCGCCCGATCCGACGATGCAGACGTCCGCCTCGAGCGTCACGTCGCCGCCGATGCTTGAGCTGTCGAGAATCATCGCGGGCTCGTGGCGTCAGGCGCCGAGGGGCGCCGGCTTCTCGTAGGCGAACCGCCTCTCCACCGTCTTGCGGCCGAGCCAAGGGCCCTCGTAGCCGATCGCCTTCCACGTCTCGGGGACACCGTAGTAGCCGAGCGAAGCCAGCAACTTGAGCGCGCGAAAAACCATGCGCCGCGCACCGAGCGAGCTCTGCATCCAACCACGCAAGTATTGCTCTTGGTCATCGCGTGCCAAGCCCGAAAACCGCTTGCCCTTGAGATCGAAGAGATGGGTGCCGTGCTCGAAGATGCGCAGCATCCAGCGGATGTCGCGCCTGACTCCCTTCGACATCCGCGCCACGAGCTCGTCCACCGATGCGGCGACGTCCACCGAGTCGGCGTCGAGACCGAGGATCGCCCTCGCGATCGCTTGGAAGACCGCGTACTCCTCGGGGGAAAAGAATGCGAGTGGCACCGGAGGGTCGGGATACCCTCGACACCCGCTCGGCAGGAGTGCTCCGAAGGCGAGCAAGAGAAGCCCGGAAGCGCCCCACCCGAGGGCGCCCCTACGGTCGATCTCGCGCTCGAGAATACGGCTGAGATCGTCGCAGCGCGTCTTCCTCACCGGAGGAGCGGGGCCTCCTCCAGTGATTCCTCGGTCAGCCCGGCCGGAACGAGAGGCGGCGGGTTCATGTGACGCGCGATGTTATCCGAGCTCGTTAGGGGTGTCACCCTCGGCGCTCCCCTCCCGCTGTCAAGCGAGGCGCGCTATACTCCACGCCGTCGAGGAGTCCGAGATGCCCATCTACGAGTATCGCTGCAATCAATGCCGCAAGAAAGTCTCGATCCTCACCTTGCGGATCAGCGAAAAGGTCGACGAACGCTGCGAGCATTGTGGCTCGACGAGTCTCACGCGCCTGCTATCGCGGTTCGCTACTGCGCGTTCGGAAGAGTCTCGGCTCGATTCCCTCGCCGACCCTTCGAATCTCGCCGGTCTCGACGAGAATGATCCCCGCAGCATGGCCCGCTGGATGCGCAAGATGGGGAGGGAGATGGGCGAGGAGTTCGGCGGCCAGGAGTTCGACGAGATGGTCAACGAAATGGAATCCGGCAAGGGGCCCGACGACGAGGGCGGTGATCTCACCGCAGGTGACGCCGGAAACGACTCCGGCGACGATTGAGGCGTCGGCCCGGGGGGTTTCTATTCCAAGACCCCGGGGCGTGTTAAGCGTCGCTCCGAATGGCGAAGAGGAACGCTGACTCCGCGGAGTCGGCCGCGTCGGAGCACCGCTGGAGCCAAATCATCGACAGCCTCGAGGAAGGCGTGGTCGGAATCGATCGTGACGGACGAGTGGTGTCCATGAATCAGGCCGCCGAGCAGCTCACCGCGTGCTCCGTCGGCGCCGCGCGCGGACGGCATCACACGAAGATCTTCGAGCAATCGCGATGGGTGAGCGAACTGATCGAAGAGGCCGGCGGTCGTGACCGTCGCAGCGTCTCGGCCGAGGGGTCGCTTCGCGGGCTCTGGGAGAAGGGAATGCCGGTTCGGGCCTCTGCTTCCGGCATCTTCGATGCCGACGCGCAACGCGCCGGTACGGCACTCATCCTGCAGGACTTGTCGCTGCAGCGAAACCTCGAGACCGACGTGCGTCGCGCGGAGAGCCTGGCGGATCTCGGCACACTCGTCGCGGGCTTGGCGCACGAGATCCGCAACCCGCTCGGCGGCATCCGCGGCGCCGTGCAGCTGCTCGGCGCCGAGATCGGCCCGCATCCTGCGCATGAGTATGTCGACCTGGTGCTCCGTGAGGTGGATCGGCTTTCGAAGCTTCTCGGTCAGCTGCTCGAGCTGAGTCCGCGCGGCGGGGGCAACGCCACAGGCGGTCAACATTCACCGTGTGATCGATCACGTGTTGGCGATCGTCGACGCGACCGCCCGTGAAGAGAGAGTGCGGGTGTTGCGCATCTTCGATCCGAGCCTCCCGGACGTTCGAGGTGATCCGGACGCCTTGACGCAGCTCGTGCTGAACCTCCTGCAAAACGCGTTGCAGGCAGTTTCCTCCTCGCCGGCCGGCGAGCGCGAGGTGCGAATCACGACGCGCCTCGAGACCGACTATCACCTGACGCCCCAGGGATCTCGGGATAGAGGACGCACGCGGCTGCTGCGCGTCGACATCGAGGACAACGGGCCGGGCGTCCCCCGCGAGGTTGCGGCCAATCTCTTCTCGCCTTTCGTGACGACCAAGGCCAAGGGCACCGGCCTCGGCTTGACGATCTGTCAGCGGATCGCCTCTGACCACGGCGGCTCGGTCCGCGTGGAAAGCGTGCCGGGTCGCACGCTGTTCCGGGTGATGCTCCCCGCTTGGGACAAGGAGCCGGCGCCGTCGTGAGCGAGTCGCGCATCCTCGTGGCCGAAGACGAGGAGTCCATCCGTTTCGTATTGAAGCGCGCTCTCGAAGCACGTGGGTACCACGTGCGCCCGTTCGCCGAGGGGCTTGCCGCGCTCGCGGCGCTCAGGGCCGGCGGCTTCGACCTGGCGATCGTCGACATTCGACTCCCCGACATCTCCGGCCTCGACTTGCTGTCGCACGCGCGCGACGAAGGTCTCGACGTGCCATTTCTGGTCATGACCGCCGAGAGCACGATGCAGAACGCGATCGAGGCGATGAAGCGGGGCGCGTTCGACTATCTCACCAAGCCGTTCGACATCGAGGAAGTCCAGCTGCTCGTCGAGCGGGCACTGGGACTGCGCCGGCTCTCCTTGATGGTGGAGAACCTCAAGGAGGAGATACGGCCGCAGTTCACGCCAGGGAGCGGCCTCATCGGCAAGGCTCCGGCGATGCAAGACATCTACAAGACCATCGGCCGGGTGGCCGGCAGTGACGCAACCGTGTTGCTGCAAGGCGAGAGCGGGACGGGTAAGGAGCTGATCGCGCGCGCGCTGCACTTTCACTCGGGGCGCGGCGGTCCCTTCGTGGCCATCAACTGCTCGGCCATCCCCCGCGAGCTCCTCGAGAGCGAGCTCTTCGGGCACGAACGCGGAGCCTTCACCGGAGCCGTCGAGCGCGTACTCGGAAAATTCGAGCTAGCCGACAGGGGCACGCTCTTCCTCGACGAGATTTCGGAGCTCCCCCTCGAACTGCAAGCGAAGCTGCTGCGCGTGCTTCAGGAGCACGAGTTCCTGCGTATCGGTGCCCGCGAGCCGACGCGTACCGATGCGCGCATCGTGTCGGCAACCAATCGTGATCTTGCCGACCTCGTACGCAAGGGAAAGTTTCGCGAGGACCTCTTCTTCCGTTTGAACGTCGTGCCAATCGTGGTGCCGCCGCTGCGCGCGAGGCGAGGAGACATTCCCGAGCTCGTTCGCTACTTCATCCGCAAGATCAACCGCGAGATGAAGGTGCAGATCAGCGGCCTCGCACCAGACGCCGAGGCTCTGCTCGTGGAGCATTCGTGGCCCGGCAACGTCCGGGAGCTCGAGAACGCGCTGATCCGTGCCTGCGTCATGGCGGGTGGCCGGACGCTCACCGCCGCGGACTTCCCGCTGGCGTCCGAAGCCGCCGCGCCCGCCGCTTCCAGCGCCGACGGCGCGCTCGACGAGCTGTTCAAGCGACGCCTCCGGGAGCTGTTTCAGAGCCACGGAGACGTCTCCCCGAAGGATCTTCACGCGCTCGCCTTGTCCTGGGTGGAGCGCCCCCTTCTCGAGTTCATTCTCGAACGCACCGCCGGCAACCAGCTGCGTGCGGCGCAGATCCTCGGCATCAACCGCAACACGCTGCGAAAGAAGATGATGGCGCTCGGCATGGGCGCAAAGAAATGACCGGCCGCCTGCCGTCGCGATTGTACGCGATCGTCGATGGCGGGGCAGGCCATGACGTCGTACCCCGGAGCGAGGCCCTACTGCGCGGCGGGGCGCGACTGCTCCAGCTGCGCTGGAAACACGCCGGAGCTGCGGCATTCCTAGCCGCGGCCAGCGAATGCCGCCGTTTGACGGCACACCATGGCGCCCGTCTTTTGATCAACGACCGCGTCGACGTCGCGCTCGGCTGCGACGCCGACGGAGTCCATCTCGGGCAAAGCGACTTGCCGCTTGCGGCCGCACGGCGCCTGCTCGGCGCTGACCGCTGGATCGGCATCTCGACGCACGACGTCGAGCAGGCTCGCGCGGCAGCGGCCGGCGGAGCTGACTACATCGGCTTCGGGCCGATCTTCTCCACGTCGACGAAGCAAACGGGCTATTCGCCGCGAGGCTTGAGCGCGCTGCGAGACGTGCGCGCCGCCGTGTCGCTGCCGATCGTCGCCATAGGCGGCATCGATTTCGAAAACGCGCCCGAGGTCATCGCCGCAGGCGCGGACGCGGCAGCGATGATCTCCGCGCTCGCGGCCGCACCGGACTTCGCCGCCGCCGCGCGCATCGCGCTCGAGCGTCTCGGCGGCGCCCGATCCCCTTGACTCAGTTGGCGCCGTGCCGTAGTTAACTCAACGGTTAACAATTCGGCGGCGGGCGAAGCCCGCAAAGGAGAACGACATGCCGACCGTCTATGGAATCTCGCTATCGCCGTTCGTGCGCAAGGTGCGCGTCGCAATGGCCGAGAAGGGTATCGCCTACGATCACGATCCGCTGATCCCCGTGAACGTCAGCCCCGAGTACCGCAAGATCAGCCCGCTCGGAAAAGTTCCGGCATATCGCGACGACGACGTCACGCTGGCGGATTCGTCGGTCATCCTCGCCTACCTCGAGCGCATCCGCCCGACTCCGCCGCTCTACCCGAGCGAGACGGTCCCTTACGCTCGAGCGCTGTGGTTCGAGGAATACGCCGACGGCGGGCTCGTGCCGATCATCGGACCGAAGATCTTCTTCCAGAAGGTCGTGGGGCCGAAGTTCTTCAACCAGAAAACCGATGAAGACGTCGTCAAGAAGGCCGTCGAGGAAGAGCTGCCGCCGATGTTCGACTATCTGGAAAGCCAGCTTGCTCCGGGCGCGACGACGCTGGTCGGCAAGCAGTTCACCGTCGGCGACATCGCGGTCGCTTCCATGTTCGTGAATCTCTTCCACGCGGGATACGGCGTCGATACCCAGCGCTGGCCGAAGCTCGCGGCATACCTCGCCGCGATCCACGAGCGTCCCTCCTTCCGGCCGCTCATCGCCGAAGAGCGCGCCATGCTCAAGGGCTGAGCTACCGAAGCGTCGGGCTTCGCCGCATCGGCGGCGGGCCCGACGCACGGTCCTCAGTCGCGTTCGCACGCGGCGGACGTGCTACGGCTGCCCTTCGGCGGGCTCGGAAAGCAACTCTTCGAGGTTCTCGAAGCGCGTGAATTCGGTGCGAAACGCCAACCGTACCTCGCCGATCGGGCCATTTCGCTGCTTGGCGACGAGAATCTCCGCGATCCCCTGGTCACGACTCTGCGGATTGTAAACCTCATCCCGATAGATGAACGCGATGACGTCGGCGTCCTGCTCGATCGCGCCGGACTCCCGCAGATCGGCCATGCGCGGCTTCGGTGGGTTTCGGCTTTCGACCTGGCGGTTCAGTTGCGACAGCGCGATCACCGGTAGCTTGAGCTCCTTGGCAAGCGCCTTGAGGGCCGAGGAGATCTGCGAGATCTCCTGCTCGCGGCTCTCGTCGCGGCTGCCGGACCCCCGCATGAGCTGCAGGTAGTCGACGACGATGAGCCCGAGGTTGGACTCCTTCATGCGTTTCAGGCGCCGCGCCTTGGCACGAAGCTCGAGGGCGGACAGCGCCGGAGTATCGTCGACGAAGATCGGCGCATCGTGGATCCGCCCCGCCGCCTCGGCCAGGCGGGGGAAATCCTTCTGTGCCAAGTACCCGGTTCGTACCTTGGAAAGATCCACACGCGCCTGCGAGCACAACATACGCAGCACCAGTTGCTCCTTCGACATTTCGAGCGAGAACACCGCGACCCCGATCCCCTTTTCGATTGCCACGTGCTCGGCGATGTTCAGGCAGAAGCTCGTTTTGCCCATGCTCGGGCGCCCCGCGACGATGATGAGGTCCGAAGGCTGCAAGCCGGCGGTCAGGCGATCGATGTCCGTGAACCCCGTCGGTGTTCCCGTCACCATCTCCTTGCGCTCGTAGAGCTGTTCGATGTGGCGGAACGTCTCGGTGATCATGTCGCCGACCCGGACGAACGAGCCGCGCGCCTTCTTCTCCGCAATCTGGTACATCGCCTGCTCCGCCTCATCGACGAAGCGGCCGACCTCTTCGCGCGCCTCGTAACCGCGAGCGACGATTTCCTGGGCGGTGGCGATGAGACCGCGCAAGATTGCTTTCTCGCGCACGATGCGCGCGTGGTACTGGATGTTGGCGACCGACAGCGCCCGATCCGCGAGCTCGCTGACGTAGGCCCCGCCGCCGACCTCCGCCAGCTCGCCGCGGGCCTTGAGCGCCTCGGTGAGGGTCAGCAGGTCGATCGGCTCGGAACGCTGCGACAGCTCGGTGCCGGCGCGAAAGATCTTGCGGTGTGCCTCGCGGTAGAAGTCTTCCGCGGAGACGATCTCGGCTACGCGATCCAGCGCGGTGTTGTCCAGCAGCATGCCGCCGAGCACCGCCGTCTCGGCCTCGAGACTATGCGGCGGCACCTTGGCCGAGGGTGATTCCACGGGCCTCCCCTCCCTCCCCGCTCCGCGCTGGGAGCGTTCACGGCTTCAGCAGCCGACGATGAATACGCAGCTCGTGGTGCCGCTCCCACCGATATTGAGCGTCGCAAACCGCTGGGCGTTCTCCACCTGATAGTCGCCGGCCCGTTGGGTTACCTGCTTCCACGCATCGAGCAGCTGGCGTGCGCCCGTCGCTCCGACCGGATGACCTGCACCGATCAGGCCGCCACTCGGATTGATCGGCATGCGCCCCCCCATGTCGATCACACCTTCCTCCACTGCCTTCCACGACTCGCCGGGCTCGGTGAGGCCGAAGTGGTCGATTGCCATGTATTCGGAGGTCGTGAAGCAATCGTGGGTCTCGATCCCCTGAACGTCCCACACCTGCCGCAGGCCGGCACGCCGGAAGGCGTCGAGAATGGCCTGGCGCGTGTGCGGCAAGACGAACGAGTCGTCCCGACTTTCGGCCACTTTCGCGGCGAACTCGAGCGGCGCCGTGCGGTGACCCCAACCGAGAATCCGCGGGATCTCTTCGAGCTTCAAGCTTCGCCTCTTGGCGTACTGCGCGGGCGTATTTCTCGGACGCGAGGAAGAGCGACGCCGCGCCGTCCGTCACCTGCGAGCAATCCGAGACCTTGATGCGCCCGCCAATCACCGTGTTGAATTTGCCGGTCGCTTTGGCGTGGTCTTCGGTCATGTACCAGTTGCGCGTCTGGGCGAGCGGGTTGCGTTTGGCATTGCCGTAGTTGATCGCGGAAATGCGGGCGAGGTGCTCGTCCTTCAGACCGAAGCGCCGGTCGTACTCGTCACCGAGCTTGCCGAACAACTTCGGAAACGGGAACTCCACGCCCTTTGCCTCGGTTTCGTACCACGCGGCGGTTCCCAGATAGTCGCCGCCCACCTTGGGGTCGACCGTCTTCATCTGCTCGACGCCGACCACGAGAGCGAGGTCGTAGCGGCCCGCCTCGATCTCCGCCGACGCCGCGAGGATCGCGATCGAGCCCGAAGCGCACGCGGCTTCGTGCCGTGCGGTCGGCATCCCCGCGAACGCGGGATCCGCCTCGAGCAAGAAGGCACCGAGATGGCCCTGCATCGAATAGAGCTCGGCCGCGAAGTTCCCGACGTGCCCGACCTGAACGTCCTGCGGTTCGATCTCCGTGGCCTGCAAGCCGCCGGTGACCGCCTCGCGGATCATCGCGGCGATGTGCTTACCCTCCTTCGACCAGTTGCGCGCGAAGTCCGTTTGATGCCCGCCGAGGATGTAAACGGGTTGGTTCGCCATGATCTCGTCTCCTGCTTCTTAGCCGACGAAAAAGCGCCCGACGTCGACGTACGGCTCGACGAAGAGCGGCCCTGGCCCGTGATGAGCCAGCACCCCCGGAACCGGCAGCTTTGCGCGCTCGAGCGCCGTGATCACCTGCTTCACACCGATGAGGTCGACGAGCACCGACGGCGGGGCCCAGTTGAAGCCAAATCCCATGATCCGATCCACGTCGCGCGCGGCCTCGACGACTTCCCCGACTCGATTCAAGCCATAGCTAACATAACCCAGAACGACCTTTCGTAGAAGATCGGCCTCCCAACCGCTCGCCCCCATCATCACGGTCATCGCCTCGCGATAACGCCCGACCCGGTTGAGGCGCTTCATTCGCGCCACGAAATCCGGAGGATCGACGATCGAGTCACGCGCGGCACGATACTCGCCGCGGGCGATGTCGAGAACGTAGACTTCCACTGCTTTCCCGGCGCCTACGCGACGATAGAAGCCACCCTTCTGCGGGGTCTTGTCGCCGAGATGACCCGATGCCAAGAGCTGCGCCATGTATGGCGGCAGCTCGAACGTAGCGTGGGCTTCGTCGCGCACATTCGCATGTACGTTGTCCACGATCGCGCGGTGCACGTCCCAGCCGACGAGATCGATCGTCGCCAGCGGCGCCATGGCACGGCCGGTGTGCGGTCCGACGAGGGCATCCATGAAGCCCACGCCGTGCTCCGCGGCGAGCTGAGCCACTTCGTTCAGCACCTTGAACCCGACGCGATTGCCGGCGAAGGCAGGTAGATCCGCCGTGCGAACGACCTTGCGGCCGAGCCGCGTCTCGAGAAGCCGAGTCACGAACTCGATCACGGCCGGAGCGGTCTCGCCGTGAGGTATGACCTCACATCCGGTGATGACATTCGGGGGATTGAAGAGGTGGATTCCGAGGAAGTTGCCGCGGAAGCTGTCGCTACGCCCCGCGGCCATCGCCGCGATCGACAATCCCGAGGAGACCGTGGCGACGATCGAGTCCGCGCGTCGGTGCCGGTCGATGCGTTCGAAGAACTCCTGCTTGAGCGGCAGCTCCTCCGCGAGCGCTTCGAAGATCAAGTCGGCGTCGCCGACGGCTCCATCCAGATCGTGATCGTAGGTCCCGAGGCGGACGAAGTCGCTCAGACGCTCGGATTTCGCCATCGACTGCGCGCGTTCGAGTCCCTCCCTCGCCTTCTCGTGATCCCGAGCCAGGAACGTCGTCTCGATGCCGTCCGCCGCAAACAACTCGCCGCTGCCCGAGCCCATGGCGCCGTTGGCGCCGAGCACGGCGACTTTGCGCACCTGCTGGATCGTCGACGTCATGACTGGAAATGCTCCTCCGGGTTCGCGCGGGCCGCTTTCGCGCCGAGGTGGCGGCGGTCAGTTAGCGGCCCGTGACGCATGCTGTCAAGACGATCTGTCGTGAAGCGCGCGAGAGCGCCGGCACGGCGCGGCGGCGACTATTGATATTGTAATACATAATTGTAATTACAATGGCCATGTCCGGCGCGCTTGCCCCTGCGCGCGCCACCGTCCAGGACGCGGTGGCGCAACTCGTGGACCTGCTCGGCGCGGGACGAGTTCGCACCGATCGCCGGTCGCTCGAGCTGTGCGCTCTCGATTTTTCCGAGGAGCGGCTCGCCGTCCCCGAGGTCGTCGTCGAGCCGGCAAGCACCGACGAAGTGTCAGCCGCCGTGCGCATCGCGCTCTCCGCCGGGATGTCGCTGGTCCCGCGCGGCGGCGGAATGTCCTACACCCTCGCCGCCGTGCCGAGCGAGCCTCGGTCGATGGTGCTCGATCTGCGGCGGATCAACCGCCTGATCGAGCTCTCCGTGGCGAACCGCTACGTGACGGTCGAAACCGGAATGACCTGGGCGGGGCTTCGTGAGTGCCTGCGCGGTTCGGGAATGCGGCCGCCCTTTCTCGGAACGCTCTCGGGGCTGCACGCCACGGTCGGCGGCGGTCTCGCTCAAGGAGCTGCGGGCGTCGGCAGAGGACACCTGGCCGACTGCGTTCTCGGGCTCCAAGTGGTCCTGGCGGACGGCCGAGTTCTCCACACGGGCACGGGGGCGGCCCACGGCACGGAGCCGTTCTTCCGGAACTTCGGGCCGGATCTCACCGGACTGTTCCTGGGCGATTCAGGCTCTTTCGGAATCAAGACCCGAGTGACGCTCCGCCTCGACCCGCTGCCACGCGGCGCGGCATATGGGTGCTTCGCGTTCGAGAATCTGCTCGGGCTCGTTCGGGCGCAATGCGAGCTCGCGCGGCAAGGTCTGGTGTCGGAGTGCTTCGCCTGGGGTCGCTACCACAACGATCTGGCGGCCTCGATGCCACTCCCTGCTTTCCGAGATGCGTGGAAGCTCGCCCGCGAGGTCGTGCGCTCGAGCTCGAGCGTCGTCGGTGGCGCGATGACGGTCGCGCGGGCGGTGAGTCCGCGCGGGCTTCGGTTCTTGCGTGGTGTGCCCTATGCGCTGGTGGTCGTCGTCGATGGATTCGATCAACCGGCGGCGGATCGGGCCATGCGCGCGGTCCGCCGCCTCGCGCGCGGGCATGGAGGTCGCCCGCTGCCGGGCACGCTCGCGATGGTCAACCGCCTCGACCCGTTCCGCCCCGTCGATCAGCTCATCATCGGGGTCGACGGTGAGAACTCGATCCCGAGCAATTGCCTCGTGCCGCTCGCCCGTGCCGAAGAAACGGTTCAGCGACTCGATGGCTTCTTCCGCGACAACGAGCCGCTGATGCGCCGTCACGGAATCTTCGAGACGCGCCTCTACATCGTCGTCGATCAAGTCTTCGGCATCGAGCCGGTGCTCTACTGGAAGGATTCCCCGAGCGCGCTGCGACGAGAGGTCGCATCGGCCGAGCGAATGGCAGCGCTGGCGGCGATTGCCCCCAACGAAGCCGCGACGTCGGCCGCGCTGGATCTTCGCCGACGTATGGTACGCCTGTTCCACGACATGCACGGCGCGCACCACCAGATCGGAAAGTTCTATCCATTTCGCGAGGCGCTCGAGGGAACGGCGGCGTGGGAGCTTTTGTGCGAGCTCAAGGCGCTGTTGGATCCGCAGGGCCGAATGAACCCCGGCGCACTCGGCCTCGGCTGACATGGTTCGACCTCCACTTTCCGACCACCTCGTCTCCACGATCCGCGAACGCATCCTGCGTGGCGAAATCCTTCCAGGCATACATCTCGTCGAGCAAGAGGTTGCGGCCGACTTCGGCGTCGGCCGCCCCACGGTACGTGAAGCCCTTCGCCGCCTGCTCGCCGGCGATCTCGTGGAGCTCCTGCCCCACCGCGGCGTTCGCGTTCGACGCCTCTCGCCGGCGGACCTGGCCGAACTCTACGTCGTGCGCGAGCCCGTGGAATGCCTGGCTGCCCGGCTCGCCGCCGCCGCGCCTCCACGCGCTCTCCTGCCGCTTCGCGAGATCCACCGCGAGGCCGCAAAGGCCGCGGCGGCGAGCGATCGACTGGTCTACATGCGCCTCAATGCCCGATTCCACCACAGCCTGGCCGAGGCGACCGGCAACCGCACGCTCGTCAGGCTCCTCGAGCGACTGAACACGCAGCTCATCGGCTACCAATTTCTTTCCGCGATCGGCACCTCCGAGCTTGCCACGTCACAGCGAGACCACGACGATCTGCTCGCGGCGCTGGGTGCGGCGAACCCCCGGGGCGCCGAGGTGATCATGCGACGGCACTTGCGCGCGAGCCGCCGTGCGATCCTCGGGCCGATAGCGGCCGCCGTCGGGAAGGAGCGATTCGAGAAGAGACCGGGACGCACGGAGCGCTCGGAGAGAGCCGCTCGCTGAAGGGGCGCGGTCGGACTCACGGGTCGCAAGGGATCGACGATGGGCATGACGATCGCGGAAAAGATCCTCGCGCACGCGGCGGGTCTGCCTTCCGTGGCACCGGGGGAAATCGTCGTCGTCAAGGTCGACACGGCGGTCGTGATCGACATCGGCTTCTACCCAGGCATCTGGCGCTGGCCGTCCCGAGTCTGGGATCCTGAACGCGTTGTCGTGATTCACGACCACGTCGTTCCCGCGAAGGACGTCCAGTCCGCGGAGGCTCTCCAAGCCGGCCGGCGGTTCGTCGCGCGCTACGGCGTGAAGCGCTTTCACGACGTTGGGGCGACTCAGGGCATCTCGCACCAAGTGGCGGCCGACGAGGCGTATGCGCTGCCGGGAACTGTGCTCGTCTGCGTGGACTCCCACACCTGTAGCGGAGGCGCCCTCAACTGCTGTGCTCGGGGGATCGGACCCGCGGAGCTGATCTACGTTCTCTGCACGGGCGAGACATGGTTCCGAGTGGCGCCGACGGTCCGTTACGAGTTCCGTGGGCGCCTGCGCCCGTGGGTGACGGCGAAGGACGTGTTTCTGTGGATCGCCGCTCGCTATGGCTCGCATGCGAACCAAAACCTGGAGTACGGCGGCGCCGCGATGGAGACACTCGGTCTCGACGCCCGGCGCACGCTCTCGACCATGGCCGCCGAGGTGAGCGCGGAGTTCGCGATCTGGGAGCCCGATGACACCTTGCTCGATCACGTGCGGTCACGCACCGACCGGCCGTTCCTTCCGACGCGGCCCGATCCCGACGCCTCGTACCTGGACGTCCGCAGCGTCGAGCTCGATCGAATCGAGCCGCGCGTGGCGTTGCCGGACTCCGTGGCGGGCAACACCGTCGCGGTAGGCGAGCTCCACGCGAGCGTGAAGATCGATCAATGCTTCGTCGGCTCGTGCGCGAACGGCACCCTGGAGGATCTCGCCACCGTCGCCGCCATCGTCGGCGGCAAGCAGGTCGCCGCGGGAGTGCGCTTCATCGTCACACCCGGCTCGCAGCGCATCTACCGTGAAGCGGCGAAGCGCGGCATTGTTGCTACCCTTATCGAAGCAGGCTGCCTGGTCACTCCGTCCGCTTGCGGCGCCTGCGCCGGCCTCGACTTTGGCGTCCTCGGGCCGGGAGAGGTCTGTCTCACCGCGAGCACGCGCAATTTCAAGGGCCGCATGGGGAGCCCCGACGCGAGGATCTACATCGGCTCCACCGCGACGGTCGCGGCCTCGGCGCTGACTGGGCAGATCACAGATCCGCGGACGATCGAGGCACCGCGATGAGATTCGCCGGCCGCGTCTGGAAGTTCGGCAATCACGTGAATACGGACCTCATCATGCCGATGCACGCGATCTCTCTCCCGCGGCGCGAGCGCCCACGCTGGGCCTTCTCGGCCGACCGTCCCGGCTGGGCGAGCGAGGTGCGCGCGGGCGACCTCATCGTCGCCGGCGAGAACTTCGGGACCGGTTCGAGTCGCCCGGCCGCAGAGGTGCTGAAAGACCTGGGCATTGCTTGCGTGCTCGCCGAAACCATCAACGGCCTTTTCTTTCGCAATTGCGTGAACTACGCACTTCCGGCCCTCGAGGTGCGCGGCGTGGTGGAAGGTGTCGCGGAGGGCGAAGAGCTCGAGGTGGAATTCGAGAGCGGCGTGATTCGCAACCAAAATCGGGGCACGGAGCTTCGCGCCGAGACCTGGCCGCCGATGTTGCTCGACGTGTTGTCTGCGGGCGGGCTCATCCCGCTGCTCGAAAGAAAAGGACTTCTTCTCGCGGAGTGAGAAAGGTCTCGCACAAAGGGGGATGCAATGAGCGAAACCAAGCAAGGCAGCGTGAGCCGACTCTACGAGCAGAACTGGTATGCCGTCGCGAAGTCCTCGGAGGTGGCGGCGGGAAAGGCCATCGGCACCGACTATCTCGACGGCCGCGTCGTCGTCTGGCGCGGGGAAGACGGCGAGCCGCACGTGATGAGCGCTTGGTGCGCGCACCTCGGCGCCGACCTGAGCGTCGGCGAGGTCGTCGGGGGCGAGCTCCGTTGCGCCTTCCATCACTGGCACTACGGCGCCGACGGCGTCTGCAGCAAGATCCCGAGCGGCGATGCGATCCCGCCCAAGGCGCGCGTCACAGCCCTCCCCACGGTCGAACGCTGGGGGCTCATTTGGGCGTTCAACGGACCGGAGCCGCTCTACCCGTCGCCCGAGTTTCCCGACTTCGTCGAGCGCGACCTCCGCTACCGGGTCGTACCCGTCACGGAGTTTCCATTGGAACATTGGGTGGTGCTCACCAACTCCGTCGACTTTCAGCACCTACGGGTTTTGCACGGTCTGAAGATCAAGTTCGATCCCAACGACGTGCGCATCGTCGATCACGGCCTCGAATACGAGGCGCAGTTCGAGTCGCCCGAGTTCGGCGCCTTCGATCAGAAAATCCGCGTCTTCGGCACGAATACGATTTGCCTGCGTGGCACGATGGGGGGACAGAAGATGCTCACGATGTACACCGGCACCCCGCGACCGAACGGGTACACGCGGGGCTGGGTGGTATCGGCCGCGCCGCGGCCGCGAGAGGAGACGCCCGAGGCGATCGAGTTCTGCGATCAGCAGGTGGCGATGACGGAGGCCTTCTTCGTCGGTCTCATCGAACAGGACACGCCCGTCATGAGCACCATTCGCTTCCGCGAGGGTGCACTGGTCCCCGCAGATCGTGCGCTGGCTCGATTCCTCAAGTACGTGCGCAGTTACCCGAAAGCCAACGTCCTGGCGGAATCGTAGCTGCCCGAGCGGCTGCGAGAAGCGGAGCGCGCGATGGGCATCGGCTTTACGCGCCTGTTCCAGCCCGGGCGCATCGGATCGATGGAGATCAAGAACCGGATCTTCATGGCGCCGATGGCGACCGGCTTCTCCGAGTCGGACGGTCGCTACTCGCAGCGACAGATCGACTGGTACGTGACTCGCGCTCGAGGGGGTGCTGGCCTCATCGAGACGGAGGCATGCGCCGTCGAACGAACGGTTTCCAAATGGCCGAGCTTCCCTTCGAACTCTCTGGAATCCGCCCTGAACATTCCCCGCGCACATGAATTGACCGCCGCGGTGCATGACTTCGGCGCCAAGATCTCGGCGCAGCTTTCCATCGGCCAAGGGAGATGCCTCGATCGAGCGTTGCCCGCCGATCCGCCCGTTTCGGCGTCGCCGGTGCCCGCGTTCGCCGATCCGACGGTGCTGTGCCGTCCGCTGAGCATCGACGAAATCCGATCGCTCACTCGCTCTTTCGCCGACGCTTGTGAGCGCGCGGTGTGCGCGGGCTTCGATCTGATCTGGATTCACAACCACGGCGGGTACCTGCTCGACCAGTTCATGAGCCCGCTGTGGAACCGGCGAGACGACGAGTACGGTGGAGACCTCGAAGGCCGGTTGCGATTCCCGCTCGAGCTCATCCGCGCCGCCCGGGAGCGCATCGGGGCGAGCGTTCCGATCGGCTTTCGTATGGCGATCGACCTCAAGCTCGAGGGAGCTCGCACTCGCACCGAAGGGCTCGAGATGTGTCGGCGCCTCGAAGCGGCCGGCATCGACGTGCTGAGCATCGATCAGGGCTGTACCGACACGACGCCGTTCGTCGTTCCGCCGGCTTATTTTCCGCACGGCCTGTGGCTCGAGGACGTAGCCGCCGTCAAGCGCGCAGTGCGCATCCCCGTGATCACCAGCGGCAACAACTTTCGGCCGGAATTCGCCGAGAGGATCCTCGCCGACGGGATCGCAGACTTCATCCTCATGGGCAGGCCGCTGATCGCCGACCCGGAGCTACCGAACAAGGCGAGAACCGGTGCGGTCGCCGAGATCCGGCCGTGTACGAAGTGCAACGAGGAATGCATCGGAGGCCTGTTCGCGCTGCGGGGCGTGGGCTGCCAGGTCAACGCCAGCGCCGGAAGGGAGCGGCACCACGACCTGTCACCCGCTCCTCGGGCACGTAGGGTGATGGTGGTCGGAGGCGGCCCGGCGGGCATGGAGGCGGCACGCGTCGCCGCGCAGCGGGGCCACCGTGTCGCGGTCTACGAGAAGGAGCCGGAACTCGGCGGGTTGTTGCGCGCCTCGGCGCGATTCCCGTTCCGGAGCGAGCTCGGAGCGTTGGTCGACTACTATCGTGTCACGCTTCGCCGACTCGAAGTCGAGCTCCATCTCGGCGTGGAAGTCACTCCGGACGAGGTCGCAGCTTGCGGAGCGGACGCGGTAGTCGTCGCCATTGGGGCCGAGCCAATCGTTCCGCCGATACGGGACGCCGGGAGCGAAACCATCATGATGGCGGCAGACCTCGCGCGGAACGGCGAGATCGCCGGCGATTCGGTGATCGTTGCCGGAGGCGAGCTGGTCGGGTGCGAGGTCGCGTTGTATCTCGCGCAGCAAGGCAAGCGAGTGACCATCGTCGAACGCACAGCGCTGGCAGCGGACGTGAATCCCATCAGCCAGATGACGCTGATCCCGATGCTCCGCCAGCTCGGCGTCACGGTGGTTCCCCTTTCCATTCGAGAGTTCACGGCCGCCGGCTTGACCGGCACGGACGAGAACGGCAGACATCACACTCTGCGTGCGGACCGTATCGTCATCGCTCTGGGGGCTGTCCCGAGACGCTCGCTCGCTTCTCGGCTCGAGGGCGAGGTGGGCGAGCTCTTCGTGGTCGGCGACTGTGGCGGATCGCGTGGCATCACCCGCGCGATCCGGGAAGGATTCGCGGCAGGCTGGCGAATCTAGGGCCAGCGGCCCAAGGAAAAGAAACCTCCGTTTGGCTAGACCTGCTGCAGCGGGTCTGGTAACCCGGATAGGTATGCTGCGGATGGGGGCGGGGTGCGCGCGGGGGGCAAGATCGGGTATCGGGATCGCGCCCTCGCTTCTGTTCCTGGTCGCCGGCTGTTCGCTGCCTCCGCTCTCGAACTGGCATCCGGGCCCCCGAGACGGGCACTACGTCGAGGTCGGAACGGCTTCTTGGTACGGCCCGGGTTTCGACGGAAACCACACCTCGAGCGGCGAGGTCTACAACATGCGCGACATGACGGCCGCACACCAAACGCTGCCGCTCGGCACCCGCGTGGTAGTGACGAACCTGGAGAACGGGCGCTCGGTCGAGGTTCGCATCAATGACCGCGGGCCTTTCGCGAAGGGCAGGATCATCGATCTGTCTCACGGCGCTGCGCGGGAGATCGCGTTGGTCGGCCCTGGTACCGCGCAGGTTCGCGTCGAATCCATCGAAGGGCCCGACGGTCCTCTGGGGACCGTGGCGTACGCGGTTCAGGCAGGCGCATTTCAGGACAGCGTGAAGGCGAACGACTTGCGTCTCGCGCTGGCGAACCAGTTTGAGAACGTCTACCTCACCCCATTGCGCACCTCGGATTCGCTCTACTATCGGGTGCGACTGGGGCCGTTCGATCGCCGTGACGATGCCGCCTCGCGCGCTCGCACGCTGGCACAAAACGGCGTGCCAGCGATGATCGTCGAAGAAATCCGCCCATGAACGGGCGACGGCGGGCCATCCATCTGCATGGATGGCTCCTGCTGCTTTCACTGCTCGTTCCGGCGTGCAGTTACTCGATCGTCCGGCACGGCGAAATCAACCAAGACGCCGCCGGCAAGATCGAACGTGGGCTCGAGGACGTTCGCGGCCTGAAGTTCCGCACGCCCGTGCCGATGGAGGTGAAGTCTGCCGAGGAGCTCCGCCAGTACCTCGAAGCAGAGATCGCTCGGCAATACACGCCGGAGCAGGTGCGCGCGCTGCAGCGTGTGTATGAGCGGCTCGGGCTGCTCGCGCCAGGAGTGGATCTCGGCGAGGCCCTCGTCAAGCTCTACACCGCGCAGATCGCCGGGTTTTACGATCCGCTGACCGGAAAGCTGTTTCTCGTTCCGTCGGGATTGCCGCCGGTGGGCTGGACCGTGAACCTGATGCAGTTCGTTCTGCGCCGCGATCTAGTGAACGAGATGCTTCTCGCCCACGAGCTCACCCACGCCCTGCAAGACCAACATTTCGGCACGCTCAAGGCGGCGGATGATCCCTCCAACGACGATCGTTCGTTGGCGATTCACGCGGTGGTCGAGGGCGATGCCACTCTCGCAGGCTTCGCCTACCTCCTCGGCGGCTTACCGGAAGCAACGCTCCTCGATCTCGTAGACCGGCTCGGCGCCGTACCGACCGAGATAGAAAAGATGCTCCCCGACACCCCCCCGGTGCTGCGCGAGGAGCTGGTCTTCCAATATTCGGCCGGAGCCAAATTCGTCGCGCTCGCATTCCTGCGCGGAGGCTGGAATGCGGTGAATGCCCTGCTCGCGTCCCCGCCCACATCTACCGAGCAAGTACTGTGGCCCGACAAATATTTCGGCGAGCGCAAGGTTCCCACCCTGGTGCGTTTCGGGGGCCTCGAGGACTACCACAGCCCGGAACAGTGGACGCTCATCGAACAGAACACGATCGGCGCGCTGACTCTGCGCGTCCTCGTCGCAACTTTCGTCGATCCCGCCCGTGCCACGCAAGTTGCGGCGGGGTGGAACGGCGACCGCTTCATCGCCTACGCGCATGGCGACGCGCTGCACATCTATTGGATGTCGATTTGGGATGGGGAGGCCGCCGCGCGCGAGTTCTTCGCCGCGGAGCGCGACATCCTCGCGCACAAATTCCCGCAGTCGACGGTGCGCACCGAGGCAGATCGCATCACGGCGAGCGGCGAGGAGCCGTACTGGCTCGAACGGCGCGGAGACAAAGTCGTCGTCGCGCTCGGCGTGCCCGTCGACGCCGCGGCCAAGCGCGTTGCGGGGATCTGGGCGAACGCCACCTTCACCCCGGAGCCGATCCCGGCGGATCTCGCCGTCGGCGCTCAGGCGGCGAAGAACGAATCGCCCACGCCGCGAGCCCTCCCTTCGGCGGAGAGCTTCAGCAGATGAGCGTGGACGGACTTCTCGGCGACGACGTGAAGCGCCGGGTGGACGTCTTGGTACAGTCGCGCGACGATCTGCGGGATCGTACGTAGGCCACCGTGCAAGCATTCGACGACTTGCCGCTCGCGCATCAATCGATGGGCGATGTACTCGCGAATCTTCGCTTGCGGCTCACGGATCACGGGACCGTGTCCGCCGAGGAGCAGTCGCGCCGGTAGTGCGAGCAGACGCTCGAGCGACGACAAGTAGGCAGCCATGTCGCCGTCGGGAGGAGCGATCACGACCGTCCCTTGGCCGACGACGTGATCGCCGGTGAACAGCCAGCCTCGCGCGGCGTCGAAGAAACAACAGTGCCCAGACTCGTGACCCGGCGTATGAACCACACGCAGCGCGCCGCCCGCGAAGGAGATCTCGTCGCCGTCGTCGTACGTCCAATCGGGCTCGACGCCGCCGTATCCCTTGCGGCTCGCGTGCATGCCGAGCCGTGCCCCGAATTCGCTCCGCAGCTCCATCGCTCCGCCGAGGTGATCGGGGTGGATGTGGGTGAGCAAGATCTGCTCGACCGATGCGCCCGCCTCGGCAAGCTCGCGGCGCAGGTGGTCGAGGTTCGGCCCCGCTCCGAGTGCCGCGTCGATCAACGTCAGCTGCTTCGCGCCGAGCAAATATTGGTTCGTGCCCTCGCCCGTCATGAAGCCGGGGTTTGGCGCGGTAACGACCCGGAGATTTTGCTCGATCAGCATTGCGTCCCTCTCTAGCACGATCGGCGAAAGGCGACGATCCGTGAAGCCTGTCGATGGACAGCCCGTCTACCGCGAGCCGCCGATCGTGGTGTGGATTCTCGCGGAAACGGTGGTCGCCACGGCGCTGGCGCTCTATCTATCGCGGCGCCTGAATACGTCGCTCTTCTGGCTTCTCCTCCCGTTCGGCGTGATCTTCGCTACGCGGAGGTCACCTTCGGAGTTCGGGCTCGATCTGCGGATTTGTCCGCCTCCGCTCCGCGTCCATGCCGTTCTCGGCGTTGCGCTTCTGGCGCTCTACGCGGTGGGCTACACGGCGATGTCGACCTTCCTCTTGCACAAGACCTTCGCCCCGCAGCTGCCGACGAGCCCCCTCGCCGATCTGGCACGCGGGTTTCTGATCGTCGCGTTTCCGGAGGAGGCATTCTTCCGCGCCTACGTGCAATCGCGCTGGGACATCGCCTGCGGCAAGCCGTGGCATCTCTTCGGCGCCTTCGTGGGGCCGGGTCTCGCCGTCCAGGCGATGCTTTTCGCCGCCTGTCATCTCGCCACCGGCGACTGGACCCGGCTGCGCGTGTTCTTTTTCGCCCTGCTCGTCGGTTGGCTTCGCGCCCGCAGCGGATCGGTGCTCGGGCCCGCGGTCTACCACACCGTGGCGAACCTCTGGGTCGGCGTTTTGGCCGCTAGTTTCCGTTGAACATTCTCTCGCGTTCCTGCACACTAACAGTTCGCGAGTGGACATCACCGAGCTTCTCAGCTTTGCTGTTCACCACGGCGCCTCGGACCTTCACTTGTCGAGCGGCGAGCCCCCGATGTTGCGCATCAACGGCGACATCAAGCGGATCGAGCATGCGGCGCTGTCGCCTGACGAGGTCCACAACATGGCCTTCGACGTCATGAACGACGGCCAGCGTAAAGTATTCCAGGAGAAGTATGACATCGACTTCTCCTTCGAGCTCGGCGACATCGCGCGGTTCCGCGTCAACGTCTTTCTGACTCGCCGGGGCGAAGCGGCCGTCTTCCGGGTGATTCCGAGCAAGATCGTCACGCTCGACGAGCTTTCCATGCCGCCCGTGCTGAAGGAGATCTGCAAGCGTGAACGCGGATTCGTACTGTGCACGGGGCCGACCGGGTCGGGCAAATCCACCACGCTCGCGGCGATGGTGAACCACATCAACGAATCCGAGGACGTCAGCATCATCACGATCGAGGATCCGATCGAGTTCGTGCACCTCTCCAAACGCGCTCTCGTCAACCAGCGCGAGGTCGGTATGCACACCCAATCATTCGCCAACGCCCTGCGGGGCGCGCTGCGGGAGGATCCCGACGTGATTCTCGTCGGCGAGATGCGCGACCTCGAGACGATCGCACTTGCGCTCACGGCGGCCGAGACCGGCCAGCTGGTCTTCGCGACCCTGCACACGTCGAGCGCGCCGAAGACGGTCGACCGCGTCATCGACGCCTTCCCGTCGGAGCAGCAGAACCAGGTGCGCACGATGCTGTCCGAATCCCTACAAGCGATCATCACGCAGACCTTGTGCAAGAAAAAGGGCGGAGGCCGCATCGCCGCCTGCGAGGTCCTGATGGGGGTTCCCGCCGCCCGCAACCTGATCCGTGAGGGTAAGATCCATCAACTACCCTCCGTAATGCAGACCGGCCAAAAGCAGGGGATGCAAACCCTAGACATGGCATTGCAGGATCTTGTCGCCAGGGGCCTGATCACCCGCGAGGAAGCGCAGGCTCGGTCCTCCAATCCCCAGCTCTTCGGCGCCGCCGCGGTCGGCACGAATCTGCTGGGTGCCAAACCCAGCTGAACCGGCGCCGACGCCGAGCGCCAAATTTTGCTCTCTCGCCATGAAATTGGCGAGAGACCCCTCACGACACCGTAGGCGCCCCAGAAGGTTCCTGAATCGCCTCCTGATTTGCATCCCTCGGCGCTGGCATGGCTTTCGCTCTAGCGGTTGGCAAGGGGGACTCATGGACATCACCGAACTGCTGACATTCGCCGTACAAGAGGGCGCCTCGGACGTGCATTTGGCGAGCGGCGAGCCGCCCATGCTGCGCATCCACGGCGACATGAAGCGCCTCGAGCACGCGCACCTCACCCGGGACGAGGTGCACAACATGGTGTTCGACATCATGAACGACCTCCACCGCCGCGTGTTCCAGGAGAAACTCGACATCGACTTCTCCTTCGAGCTCGGCGACATCGCCCGCTTCCGCGTCAACGTCTTCATGCAGCGCAAGGGCGAAGGCGCGGTCTTCCGCACGATTCCCACCAAGGTCATGACGCTCGACGACCTCGGCCTGCCGCCGATCATGAAGGAAGTCTGCGAGAAGGAGCGCGGCCTCGTGCTCGTGCACCGGACCGACCGGCTCGGGCAAGTCGACCACGCTCGCCGCGATGATCGACTACATCAACGAGAACTGCGAATGCCACATTCTCACCATCGAGGACCCGATCGAGTTCGTGCATCAGCCGAAGAAATGGCTCATCAACCAGCGCGAGGTCGGACCGCATACGCAATCGTTCGCAACGGCCCTGCGCGGCGCGCTGCGCGAAGATCCGGACGTGATCCTGGTCGGCGAGATGCGCGACCTCGAGACGATCTCGCTCGCGCTCACGGCCGCCGAGACCGGCCATCTGGTGTTCGGCACGCTGCACACCTCGAGCGCGCCCAAGACCGTCGACCGCATCATCGACGTCTTCCCCGCCGCCCAGCAGAACCAGGTCCGCGCGATGTTCTCCGAGTCGCTGCAGATGATCATCACGCAGACTCTCTGCAAGAAGAAGGGCGGCGGCCGCGTCGCCGCCTGCGAGATCCTGATCGGCGTCCCGGCGGTGCGCAACCTGATCCGCGAGAACAAGATCCACCAGATTCCTTCGACGATGCAGACCGGCCAGAAGCTCGGCATGCAGACTCTCGACATGGCGCTCCTGGACCTCGTCGCGCGCGGCGTCGTCACCCGCGAGGAGGCCGCCTTGAAGAGCCCGAACCCCGTGCTGTTCGGAGCCACGCCGGCCGGGACCGCGCTCTCCGGCGCCAAGCTCGCCGCCGCCTAGCCGCCGCCGAGAGGATCCATGTCCCGGATCGAGCCGCTGCTCGAGCGCATTCTCGCGCTGGACGCCTCCGATCTCTACCTCACCGTCGACAGTCCGCCCGTCTTCCGGGTCGAAGGCGTGGCGGTGCCGGCCAACGAGCCCGCGCTCGGCGAAGCGGACACCGTCGCGCTCGCCGACGAAGCGATGACCGACCGCGCCAGCGCGCGGAATTCGCCAAGATCAAGGAGATGAACCTGGCACTCGCGCTCGACGCCCGCGGCCGCTTCCGTTGCAACGTCTTTCGCCAGCGCGACGCCGTCGGCTTGGTCATCCGGCAGATCAAGCTCAACGTACCGACGCTCGACGAGTCTCGACCTGCCGTCGGTGCTGAAAGACCTCTCGCTCACCAAGCGCGGCCTCGTGCTCGTCACCGGCGCGACCGGCTCTGGTAAATCGACCACCCAGGCGGCGATGATCGACTACCGCAACTCGATCACCTCCGGTCACATCATCACGATCGAGGATCCGATCGAGTTCATGCATCGTCACAAGAAGTCGATCGTCACGCAGCGCGAGGTCGGCTTCGACACGATCTCCTTCCACGAGGCGCTGCGCAACACGCTGCGCCAGGCCCCCGACGTGATCCTGATCGGCGAGGTGCGCGACGACACCACGATGGAGGCCGCGATCACCTTCGCCGAGACCGGCCATCTGTGCCTGGCGACCTTGCACTCCAACAACGCCAACCAGTCGATCGAGCGCATCATGAACTTCTTCCCGGCGATTCGTCACCCGCAGATCTACCTGCAGTTGTCGCTGAACCTGCGCGGCATCATCTCGCAGCGCCTCATCGCAGGCGTCGACGGCAAGCGCGTCGCCGCGCTCGAGATCCTGCTCGACACGCCGCGCGTGAAGGACCTCATCAAGAAGGGCGAGATCGACACGCTGAAGGAGGCTATCGAGCAGAGCACCAACGAAGGCGGCCAGACGTTCGACGAGTCGCTCTTCCGGCTCGCCGCCGACGGCAAGATCGACGCCGAGCAGGCGCTCGCCAACGCCGACAGCGCCAACAACTTGCGCTTGCGGCTGCGCAACGACGAGATCGCGAAAGGTCAGGCCGCCGACAAGGAGGCACCGAACTTCCGTCTTCAGGACCCGGTGTATGCTCGCAAGCTCGCTGCCGCGCCGCGGGCCATGCAAGCGCGCGGCGGGGGTGGAGGGGGATCGCAGCGACCCGGCTCTCCGCCGATCAACCTCAAGCGCTGACGGCAGCGCAGAGCCACTCGAGGTAGGCTTTCGCCCCCGCGGCGACGTCGAGCGCGATCACTTCGGGAAGCTCGTAGGTATGGAGGCTCTTCACGCGGGCCTCGAGCGCGGCGAATCGCCCGCGCACCGTCTTCACCAGGAGTAGGCACTCGGAGTCGACCGCCACCTTCCCCTCCCAGCGGTAGGTCGAGCGAACGCCGGGAAGGACGTTGACGCAGGCCGCGATTCGCTCGGATACGAGCGCGCGAGCGATCGCTTCGGCATTCTCCACCGATCCCGCGGTCATCATCACGACGATCGGCTGCTCGTCAGATGGGTTCACGACCCAACGTTGACACGCCTCCTACGGTACTGTAAACCCTGCAGATTCGCAGATGATCGCGCGGTAAGGCGCCGCACCAGTCATGGACTACGCAGTCGTTCGCACAGGCGGTAAGCAGTACCGCGTTTCGCCTGGAGACCTCGTCGAGGTCGAGCTGCTGCCGGCCGAGCGCGGGACGACCGTCGAGCTCGCTGAGGTGCTGCTCACCTCCGCAGGCGGCGCGGTTCGCATCGGCACGCCAACCGTCCCCGGCGCCCGAGTCACCGCCAAAGTCGTCGAGCACGCCAAGGCGAAGAAGATTCTGGTGTTCAAGATGAAGCGGCGCAAGAACCAGCGGCGCAAGCGCGGGCATCGCCAGCGCACGACCACGTTGCGAGTGCTCGAGATCGTCGGCTGAGGCAGTCGCGGGAGTAGCCATCGATGGCTCACAAGAAGGGACAGGGCAGCAGCCGCAACGGGCGGGACAGCTCGGGACAGCGGCGCGGAGTGAAGATTTTCGCCGGCGAGCAAGTCCGAGCGGGCAACATCCTGGTCCGCCAGGTGGGCACGCGGGTGCATCCCGGGCGCAACGTCGGCATGGGCCGGGACTTCACGCTGTTCGCCTTGATCGACGGGGTCGTCCAGTATCAGCGGTTCGGCAAGGACCGCCGCCGCGTGAGCGTCCAACCGCCGGCGTCGTGACCCCGCGGCCGGCGTTCTGCGCTGCTTCCTGAAGCCCCCGCGCGCGACGACGCCGGGGGCTTTTTTATGAAGTTCATCGACGAAGTCGAAGTCTTGGTGAAGGGGGGCGATGGCGGACGGCCCTGCGTCGCGTTTCTGCGCGAGAAGTATCGCCCGCACGGCGGCCCCGCGGGAGGCGACGGCGGCAACGGCGGCAGCGTCGTGCTGCGCGCGGACGGCGGCGTCAGCTCGCTGCTCGATTTCAAGTTTCACAGCCGAATCGAAGCCGAGCGCGGCGAGCACGGGCGCGGCAAGTGCCAGCATGGACGGCGCGGGGAGGACGCCGTCGTGCCCGTACCGACCGGCACCGTCGCCTTCGACATCGAAAGCAACGAGCTGATCGCTGACCTCGCCGAACCCGGCGCCGAAGCGGTCGTGGCGCGCGGCGGGCGAGGCGGACGTGGCAACGCGCGCTTCGCCACGCCTACCAACCAAGCGCCTCGCAAGACCATCCCCAACACTCCGGGAGAAGAGCGCCGGCTGCGGCTCGAACTGCGCCTGCTCGCGGACGTCGGCATCATCGGCATGCCGAACGTCGGAAAATCGACGCTCCTCCGGGCGATCTCGGCGGCCCGACCGAAGATCGCCGACTATCCGTTCACGACATTGGTCCCCCAGCTAGGGGTCGTCGGCTGCGGCGACGGCCGCTCGTTCGTCGTGGCCGACGTTCCGGGCTTGATCCCCGGGGCGCACCGCGGCGAAGGGCTCGGGCATCGCTTCTTGCGCCACGTCATGCGCACGCGGATTCTCGTTCATCTGATCGACCTCGCCTCGCTCGAGGGCGGAGATCCGGTGGCAGATTTCGCGGCCATCAATGCCGAGCTCGAGTGCTTCGCGCCGACGCTCGCCGCCCGCCCACAAGTGGTCGTCGGCAACAAGATCGACCTCGCCGAAAGTCGCGCCAACTTCGCCCGTATCTCGGCCGAGCTCCGCGCCCGGGGCGTCGAGCTGCACGCCATCTCGGCGGCCGCCGGGACCGGGATCGCCGCGCTGGTCGCGCTTTTGTGCGAGGCGGTCGAACGCGCGCGGGGAACCCTCCCCCTCCCGGCCGCGGACGCGCAATCGTGAGCCAGCTCGCGCACAAACCGGCGCTTCTCAAGCGCTCACGGCGCGTCGTCGTCAAGGTCGGCTCGAGCTTGCTCTCCGCTGAGCAAGGGCTCGACAAGCGCCGCATTCGCTCCCTCGTCCACGAGCTCGACGAGCTCGCCAGCGAGCGGCGCGAATTCTTGCTGGTGACGTCGGGAGCCGTGGCGGCGGGGTGTGCCCGGCTCGGGCTTCGCGAGCGTCCGCGGACGATTCCCGAGAAACAAGCGGCGGCGGCTGTCGGCCAGATCGACCTGATGACCGCCTACAAGGAATCGTTCGAAGCGCGCGGGCGCCACGTCGCGCAGATCCTGCTGACGCGAGAGGATCTGAGCAGTCGCCGGCGCTACCTGAACGCCAAGCACGCCATCGGCGCGCTCCTCGAAGCGCGCGTACTGCCGATCGTCAACGAGAACGACACCGTCGCCGTGGACGAGATCAAGCTGGGCGACAACGACAATCTCTCCGCGGCGGTCGCCGTGCTCGTGGAGGCGGATCTCCTGGTGATCCTGTCCGACGTCGACGGCCTGCATACCGCCGACCCGCAAACCGACGAGCGCGCCGAGCCGGTGCAGGTGGTCATGTCGAACGACTCACGCGCGGACCGCTACGCCGGCGCGAACGCGGGCCGCCTCGGTACCGGCGGCATGGCGACCAAGCTCGAAGCCGCGCGCAAGGCAGCCGCCGTCGGCATCGCCACGATCATCGCAGACGGCCGCCGCGAGGGCGCGCTCGGGCGGGTGCTCGACGCGGCGGTGGTGTCGGGTACGCTGGTCGTGCCATCGGCGGATCGTCTGACGAGCCGCAAACACTGGATCGCTTTTACCTTGCGCCCGCAGGGCACGTTGCATCTGGACCTCGGCGCGGTGGGAGCGCTACGCGACCACGGTCGGAGCCTGCTGCCTTCAGGCGTGAGGCTCGTCGAAGGCTCCTTCGGCGCCGGAGACTGCGTTCGCTGTTTGGCGCCCGATGGCAGCGAAATCGCACGCGGCCTCGTCAGCTACAGCGCGGCCGAGCTACGCCGCATCCAGGGAAGCCACACGCGCGACATCGATTCCATCCTCGGCTATAAGATCTGCGATGAGGTGATCCACCGCGACGACATGGTGATCGCGTGAGCCCAGACGCCAACGTCGAAGCACACGTCCGCGATCTCTGCATCCGCGCCCGCGGCGCGGCGCGGCGTCTCGCCGCCGTCGATACGGCCGCCAAGAACGAGGCCTTGCGACTCGTTGCCGACGGCTTGCGAGCCGGCGCATCGAGCCTTCTGGCCGCGAACCGGCGCGACCTCTCGGCCGCCGCAGCGGCGTCGGCGGCGTTCCGCGATCGGCTCACGCTCGATGCGGAGCGCATCGAAGCCATGGCCGCCGGCGTCGGAGAGGTCGCGCTCCTCCCCGACCCGGTAGGCGAATCGATCAGCGCCTGGCGTCGACCGAACGGTCTCGAGATCCACCAGGTGAGGATCCCCATCGGCGTGGTCGGCATCATCTACGAGTCGCGACCCAACGTCACCGCCGACGCTGCGGCTCTCTGCCTCAAGTCCGGCAACGCGACGGTGCTCAAGGGCGGCTCCGAGGCACTGCATACGAACACCGCGATCGCGGACGTATTCGGCGCGGCGATCGAACGCGCGGGCCTGCCCGAATCCTCCGTCCAGCTGATTCGCACCACCGATCGCGCGGCGACCCGAGCGCTGCTGCGACAGAAGGAGCTCGTTGACGTCATCGTGCCGCGCGGCGGGAAGGAGCTCATTCGCGCGCTCGAAGAGGAATCGGACATCCCGGTCATCAAGCACCTCGAAGGTGTCTGCCAGCTCTACGTGGACCGCCTCGCCGATCTCGACCAGGCTGGCCGCATCTGCATCAACGCCAAGGTCTCGCGGCCGGGCGTGTGCAACGCGATCGAGAACCTCCTCGTTCACCGTGACGTCGCCGAATCATTCGTTCCGCGCATCGTGCGGGCGCTCGAGGCCGAAGGCGTGGAGGTGCGAGGATGCGCGGAGACCCTCCGACTCGCCCCCGGCGTCAAGCCCGCCGCCGAAGGCGACTGGGCGACCGAGTATCTCGACACGATCCTCGCGGTGAAGATCGTCGCTTCTCTCGAGGACGCGCTCGAGTTCATCGAGCGCTACGGATCCGGGCTCGCCGATGCGATCGTCACCGAGGACTACACGGCGGCGCGGCGCTTTCTGTCGGCGGTGGATTCCGCGGCGGTGTTCGTCAACGCCTCTACGCGCTTCACCGACGGCTTCGAGTTCGGCTTCGGCGCCGAGATCGGCATCTCCACCAATCGCCTCCATGCGCGTGGCCCGATGGGCCTGCGAGAGCTCACGACCTACAAGTATCTGGTCTACGGCTCCGGCCAGGTACGCGGATAGGTGCATGGCGCACCGCCTCGGCATTCTCGGCGGGTCGTTCGATCCGATTCATCTCGGTCATCTACGCAGCGCCGAGGAGGTCCGTGAAGCGTTTGCCCTCGATCGGGTGACGTTCGTGCCTGCCAATCGCCCGCCGCACAAGCCCGACCGCCGGATGGCCGACGGGCGTCAACGCCTCGACATGGTGGAACTCGCGGTTGCCGGCAATCCGGCGTTTCGCGCTTCCGGTCTGGAGATCGACCGCGGCGGCGTTTCCTACTCCGTCGATACCTTGGAAGAGTTCGCCGCGACCTGCCGTGACGCGGAGTTGTTCTTCATCGTCGGAATCGACGCCTTCGGCGAGATGCAAACTTGGAAGGACGCCGCCCGTCTCTTCGATCTCGCCAGCGTGGTCGTCACGAACCGCCCGCCGCGCGCGGCGCCTGTCTCGATTGAGCACTTGCCGATTGCCGCTCGCGAGGCCTTTTGTTATGATCCCGACACGCTGAGTTATCGACATCGCAGCGGAACTCGCCTGTATTTTCATTCCATCCCAGCGCTCGATATCTCAGCCACCGCATTGCGCGAGCGCGTGCGCCGCGGCCAATCGATTCGCTATCTCGTTCCGGCCGACGTGGAGCGGTACATTCGCGACCAAGGCCTCTATCGAAGTGGAGAATCCATCGGTTGACCTCTACGAACAGCTTCGAGAGAGCCCTGCTCTGCGCGCGCTACGCGCTCGACAAGAAATCTTACGATCTCAAGTTGCTCGACGTCTCCAAGTTGACGACGGTGGCCGATTATTTTCTCATCTGCACCGGACGTTCCGACACCCAGGTGCGAGCGATCGCGCAGCACCTCGAGGAAAGCTTGGCGACCCAGGGCATCCGGGCGCACGCGATCGAAGGTTACCCGCGCGGGCATTGGGTGCTGATGGACTACGGCGACGTGGTGAACCACATCTTCTACCATCCGATCCGCGGGTTCTACGATCTCGAGGGGTTGTGGATGCGCGCGCCCCGCGTGCGCCTTCCCGAGCCATACTATTCGCAGGCGCGTTCCTTCGTCACCGGCACCGAAGGATACTGAGCGCCCTGGGGGACGCCCGTGCTGAAACGGTTCCTCGGCTTCCTCGTCGTCAGCGCGCTGCTGCTCGGCTTCGGGGTGCTCTTTTACATGAATCCCACGGTGGTCGAGCTGCGCATCGCACCGTCGCGAAGCTACTCGCTGCCGTTGCCTCTGCTGGTGCTCGGGAGCTTCCTCGCCGGAGCCGCGTCGATCTTCGCGCTCGCGCTCGTACGCGAAGCGCAGTGGACCCTCGGCGAGCGCCGCCGCAAGCGGCGCGAGGTGCGCGCCGCGAAGAACCGCGCGTTCGTAGCCGCTGGCCGCGAGTTGCTCTGGCACGGTCGGCCGGGGCCCGCCAAGCGGGCGCTGCGCCGCGCACCCGCCCGCGAGCGCGACGTCGAAGCGCTCGCGGCGCTGGCCGAGACCTCGCTTCGCGTGAATCGCGCCGACGAGGCCAGGATGGTTCTCGAGGACGGGCTCGCGATTCATCCCGACGATCCTCGGCTGCTCGCCATGCTGGCGTCGGTGTCTGCGCGCGAGCGTGAGTGGCGCCAAGCGAGCGCGCTTCTCGAGCGCGCCTTCGCCGGCGAGCCGCACAGCGTCCGGCTCGCCGAATCGCTACGGGATGCGTACGTGCGCGAACGGCGTTGGGCCGAGGCTCTGCGGGCCGAGGACCGTTACCTTGCCCTTCTTCGTGAGCCGTACGACCTCGAATCGGAACGGGTGCGCCGATTGGGGTTGCGCTACGAGCTAGCGCTCAGCCGCGAACGACCCGAAGACGTCGTCGCAGAGCTCTATGCACTGCTTGGCGACGCACCGTCGTTCGTGCCCGCGGCCGTCTCGATGGGGGACACGCTGCGCAAGCTGCGCCGAGATCGCGAGGCCGGGCGCGCGTGGCTTCGCGCCGCGCGTTTGCGGCCGGTACCGGCGCTGCTCGGGCGCATCGAGTCGCTCTATGGCGACCTCGCACAGCCGAACAAGGTCACCGCGCTCTACCGGCGCTTCCAGATGCGCGACCCCTCGTTCCCGCGTGCCGCACGCCTCGTGCGCTTTCTACTCGCGCAAGGAGCGGTCGAGGAGGCTTCCGGTGCGCTCGAATCCGCCCCGCTGGAGCACGAGGCGGCCGAAGCGGCGCTGCTGCGCGGTGAGATCGAGCGCCGGCGCGGCAATTCGTCGGCGGCTCTCGAGTCGCTCCGAGCCGCCTTCGAGGCCTGGCCCGAGAACGGCGGACCGCATTTTTGCTCCGTTTGCGGCCGAAGCGCCGAGGCATGGATGGCGCGCTGTGGCGGGTGCGGGAGCTGGGATGCTCTCCAACCACCTCACGAAGTTCCCGGGGCGCCGGCTGCCGCACCGTCGATTGGTGCGTTCCTTCGCCGTCTCGTCGCGCGTTGATCTACTCGGATCGATCGAAGAGGTACGGGTGCAAGCGCGCAAGGCCGCCGAGATCGTGGAGGTCGGCGGAGAAGTTGGGCACGCGTACGATCGGCACCTGACGGCGTAGGCCGGCGGCAAACAATTCGAGGCGCACCGAGTCACCTCGCGCCACATCTTGGTAGGCCACGAAGTTCGCGGCGAGGCGCTCGGCCAGGTCCGCGGGCCTGAACCCCGACCGGGCTAAACAAGCCGCGACTCGTTGCTGATCTCCGCCGCGGATGTCGCCGCGCGGAAAGTCGGCCCGGTCGATCGGCGCGGTGAACTCCTCGTGAACGCGGTTGAAGACGACTGCGCGAAGCGGCATACCGAGCGCCGCCATCTTGTCGCTCAGGTACTCCGCCTCCTCGAGCACTTCCTCCTCCGGACTCGATACCAGCACGAACGCGGTCTTTGGGCTCCTCAGTACCCGGTAAACGCGCTCCGTACGCTCGCCGAAGCCCTCGAAGAGGCTCTGCATGCCGGCGAAGAAGTCCGAGATCTCGGCGAGCACGGCCACGCCGGTTGCTTCTTCGAGCGTGCGCAAGACGAAGCCAGCTGTGCGGTTTAGGAGTCGCATCGCCGACCAGCCGGCCGAGACGTAAGGCTTGACGAACCATCGAATGATCTTGCGGTCGAGGAAATCACTGAGCCGCTGCGGCGCCTCGAGGAATTCGAGCGCGTGACGCGACGGAGGCGTATCGACGACGATCAGATCGTAGCGGCCACTGTCCCCCAGCCGTGACAGCTCTTCGACCGCCATGTACTCCTGCGATCCGGCGAAGCTCTGCGACAAGTGCTGGTAGAAGCGGTTCTGGAGGATGCGGTCGCGGACCTCGGGCGACGGCGCGTGACGCTCGATGAGGGAGTCCCAAGCGCTCTTCTGATCGAGCATCATCGCGGTCAGCGAGCCCGAGAGCTCTATGCCGTGCGCGCGCAGCAGGTCAGCGGGTACGCTGGCCGGCATCCCTCCGGAGAGCTGTAGACCGAGCGAGTCGGCGAGGCGACGCGCGGGGTCGATCGTCAGCACTGCCGCCCGCCGCCCGCGCCTTGCTCCCCAAAGCGCGATCGTCGCGGCCGTCGTCGTCTTGCCGACGCCGCCACTGCCGGCGCAGACGATCACGTCGTGGCGTTCCACGACGCTCGTCAGCGTGGCCGTCACCGGCGCGGCTCCGCGCGGCGGATCTTCGGCCTCGCCGCCATGGCCTCGTCGAGCAAGACCGAGAGCGCCTCGACGTCGGCCAAGCAGAATTCCTCGCGGGACAGCATCGGTAGGATCACGAGCCTCCAGCCCGTCTCGGCGGCGAGCCTCGCCCTGCAATGTTCGTTCAGCGCCGCCCAGCCGACTTCCTGGTCCGCGGCGGCGAGCACTGCTTTCGCCAGGGCGTCGCGGGCCTCGCTCGAACCTCGACGCCACCCGCGGGAAGCTCGTTCGACGTCGGCCACCGAGAAGCGCGGCGAATGAAAGCGGTTCACGAACAGCACGCCCTCCGGCAGGATCAGCTCCTCGCGAATCTGACGGCAGATTTCGATCGTTTCGTTGACCGGCAGCTCCTCCGCCACGCTCACCACTGCCACCGCGGTCGCGGCTGGATCCGTGAGCAGGCTCCACACCCGCTTGGCCTCGCGGTGCACAAGCCCGGTCGTGAACGCCTCACAGGCCGCCTTCGGCATGCGCAGGTATTGCAGCGCATGGCCCGTCGCCGGGCTGTCGACGATCACCAGGTCCCACCGGCCACGGTCGACCTCGTACCAGATCTTACCGATCGCCATCAGTTCCTTCAGCCCGGGCGCCGCCGCCACGAAGTACTGGTAGACCTTGCTGTCGAAGACCGCGCGCAACACGCGCCGTACCGGCACGATCAAGTGGAGGTATTCTTCCAGCGCCGCCTTGCCTTCGACGTTCTGGCGAAAGAACCCCGCGCCCGTTTCCACCGGCTCGTTTCCAACGGGCTCGCGGAGCCCGGCGATCGTGCGGCCGCGATCGTCGAGGTCGAGGCCGACGAGAAGCACACGCTTGCCACGCCGAATGGCCGACAGCGCGAGAGCCGTCGACACGGTGGACTTACCGACGCCCCCCTTCCCCGCGACGAAGACGAGCCTACGGTCGAGGAGAGAGCCAGCGCTGGTCATCGGCCGTCGGCGACCTCACCAGCGTAACACCGTCCCGGCCCAGGTGAGACCACCGCCGCAGGCGATCAGCAGGATGATGTCGCCCTCGTGGAGCCGCCCCGCTCGCACCGCTTCGTCGAGCGCGATCGGCACGGATGCCGCGGAGGTGTTGCCCATCGTCTCCACGTTGACGAAGGTCTTTTCCCTTGGGAACCCGAGCTTGTCCGCAACGGCATTGATGATGCGCAAATTCGCCTGGTGCGGCACCACCAAATCGACGTCGGCTGGCGAGATACCGGCGCGCTCGAGCGCCTCGAGCGCGACTTCACCCATACACCGTACCGCCCAGCGGAAGAGCTCCGGCCCTCGCATGCGAATGCAAGCTTCGGGCGGTGGAGGCTCGGCGTCGTAGCCGCCGCGCTGCCCGACCCGCAGGTAAATCAGCTCTGCGATCGATCCGCTGGCGTGCATCACGCTCGCCAGCACGCCGCGGTCGCCCTCGTGAGCGCGGACGACGGCGGCTCCCGCACCGTCGCCGAACAGCACACAGGTGCCCCGGTCGCTCCAATCCGTCATCGTCGTGAGCGCATCCGCTCCGACCACGAGCACGGTGCGAAAGTCTCCCACCCGCACGTGCGCCGACGCGGTCGACAGGGCATAGAGAAATCCACAGCAGGCCGCGGCGACGTCGAAGGCCGGAATGCGGTCGAGGCCGAGAGCGGCTTGCAGCTCGCAGCTGCTGGCCGGGAACACGTGCTCGCCGCTCACGGTGCCGACGAGGATCGCGTCGAGCTCCTCGGCGGCGACGCGGCTTGCCTCCAGCGCCCGGCGCGACGCGGTCTCCATGAGATCGACCAGCCGCTCGCCCTTGCTGATCACCCGCCGCTCGCGGATGCCCGTGCGCGAGCGGATCCACTCGTCGGTGGTCTCGACGCGCCGTTCGAGCTCGACGTTTTCCACGCGCCGCGCCGGCAGCGCCGATCCAACCCCGAGGACTCTTGCCAGCATCGCTTGCGGCCTAGCGAAGGACGCTCCCTTCGCCCGCTCTCAATCGGCCGGCGCGCCCCTGCGAAAGGCCAGCGATACGTTGGTCCCGCCGAACCCGTAGGAGTTCGACAACGCGAGCTCGATCGACGCCCGGCGCGCGACATTCGGTACGTAGTCGAGGTCGCAATCGGGGTCACGCTCCTCGTGGTTGATCGTCGGCGGAATGACCCCGCGCGAGAGCGCGAGCACCGTGTAAGCCGCCTCCACCCCACCCGCGCCGCCGAGCAGATGACCGGTCATCGACTTCGTCGAGCTCACAGGCAAGCGCGCCGCGTGCTCCCCGAACACACGCTTGATCGCCTTGGTCTCGTTGGCGTCGTTGTACTCGGTCGAGGTGCCGTGCGCGTTGATGTACTGCACCGCATCGGGAGAGACGCCGCCGTCGGCGAGGCACAGTGCCATGCAAGCCGCGGCGCCCGCACCCTCCGGTGAAGGCTGGGTGATGTGATAGGCGTCGCAGTTGGTCCCGTAGCCGACCACCTCCGCCAGAATCGTCGCCCCTCGCCGCCGCGCCATCTCGAGCTCTTCCAGGATCAGCACGCCGGCCCCTTCGCCGATCACGAAGCCGTCGCGGCCCTTGTCGAACGGGCGGCTCGCGCGCTCGGGCGCGTCGTTGCGCGTGGAGAGCGCGCGCATCGCCACGAAGCCGCCGACGCCCGTCGGCGAGATCGCCGCCTCCGCACCGCCGCAGATGACCGCATCCTGATAGCCGTGGCGGATCATGCGCATGGCCTCGCCGACGGCGTGAGCACCCGAGGAGCAGGCGCTGGTCGGCGTGTAGTTGATGCCTTTGGCGCCGTGCTTGATGGCGACCTGGCCAGGGGCGAGGTTGGCGATGAGCTTTGGAATCATGAAGGGCGAGATGCGCTTCAGGCCGCTCTCGAGAAAGAGGCCGTGGTACTCCTCGATCGTCGGCAGCCCCCCGAGGCCCACCCCTACGATGACCCCGACGCGCGCCGCGTTGGCGTCGTCAATCTTCAGACCCGAGGAGGCGATGGCCATGTCGGCAGCGGCCATCGTGTATTGGATGAAGAGATCCATCTTCTTGATCTCTTTCCTCTCGATGAAGTCCTCGGCGCGGAAATCGCGAACCTCGCCGGCGATGCGCGTCGGAAACAGCGACGCGTCGAAGCGGGTGATCGTCGCCACGCCCGACTGCCCGCGAATGAGCGCGTCCCAGTTCTTCTCGACGCCCGTGCCAAGCGGCGTCACGAGCCCCAGACCGGTCACAACGACCCGGCGCCGTTGTTCGTTGCCGTCGTTCATGGGGCTCGCAGCGGATGGTACGGGCTCGATTCCTACGAGTCAACAATGGCGCCAGCGCGGTCGAAATCGGTCGCGATTTCCGCTAGCGGTGCCGGCGGGAGGCTTCGATGGGAAAGCTCGACGGTAGGGTCACGTTGATCACTGGCGGCGCGCGGGGCATCGGCTTGGCGGCGGCGAAGCGTTTCGTCGCCGAAGGCTCTAGGGTGATGCTCGTCGACCTCGACGAGGAACCGCTCCACCGCGCGGTCGCGGAGCTCGGCGCCGGGCGCGCGACGGCCGTGTGCGCCGATGTCACGCGCCCCGAGGATGCCGAACGCTACGTGCGGAGCTGCGTGGAAAGCCACGGCGGAATCGACGTCTACCTCGCCAATGCCGGCGTCGAGGGGGCCGTAAAGCCGATTCCCGAGTACCCCGTCGAGACGTTCGACCGGGTGATCGCCGTCAACGTACGCGGCGTCTGGCTTGGCCTCAAGCACGTGATACCGAGGATGGCGGCGCGGGGTGGCGGCTCGATCGTGATCACCTCGTCGGTCGCCGGCATTCACGGCTACGCAGGGGTCTCTGCGTACGTGACGAGCAAGCACGCCGTGATCGGCCTGATGCGCACCGCGGCACTCGAGTGCGCCCCCTTGAAGATCCGCGTCAACACGGTCAATCCGGCGCCGATCGAGACCCGCATGATGCGTTCGCTGGAAGACGGCTTCGCCCCGGGCGAGGCGGAGCAGGCAAAGCAGCAGATCCTCGGCGGAATTCCCTGGGGCGATACGGTACGCCGGAGGAAGTTGCGGACCTGATGCTGTTCCTCGCTTCCGACGACAGCCGCTATCTCACCGGCGGCGTCTACATGGTCGACGGCGGCATCTCGGCAGTCTGAACACATGGAGCGTCACCCGATCTTCGCGGCGCTTTACGATTCGGTCCTAATGCCGCTCGATCGGCTGACGTTTCGTCCCCATCGCCGTCGGATCGCCGCCGCCGCTCGCGGCAGGACGCTCGAGATCGGCATCGGCACGGGCCTCAACCTCGCGTTCTACGAAAGCACCCGGCGCGTGGTCGGCATCGAGCCCGATCCCGAGATGTTGAAGCGCGCCCGCCGCCGCGCCGCAAGCGCTGGTAAGCCGGTCGATCTGGTGATCGCCAGCGCTGAGGCGCTACCTTTCCGCGCCGCGTCGTTCGACTCGGTGATCGCCACGCTGGTTTTCTGCACGATCCCGGATCCAACTGCGGCCGCCCACGAGGTCCGCCGGGTGCTCGCGCCCGGCGGTGGGTTCCACTTTCTCGAGCACGTGCGTGCACGTCGGCGTTGGCTCGCGCGCTGCCAGGACGCCGCCACGCCGCTCTGGGCTCGACTGCTCGCCGGCTGCCATCCGAATCGCGAGACGCTGCCGACCTTCGAGAAAGCGGGCTTGCAGGTAGAAAGCTGCGAGCGGCCCGGGGCGCTGCTGGTTTGCGGGTCGGCGCGGGGGGGTCTCGCTTCAGCCGATCCGCGCGCTCTGCCCGCCGTCGACCGGTAGCAGCACGCCGGTGATGAACTTCGCTTCGTCGGAGGCGAGGAACAGCGCCGCGTAAGCGACGTCCCAGGCGGTGCCCATCTTGTGGCCGAGGGGCACTTGCGCGTCGCGGGTGCGGATCACCTCCTCCTTCGCCCTCCCCCTTGCCCGCGACGATGCCTTCGATCGCCATCGGCGTGTTCATCAGGCCGGGGAGGATCGCGTTGACGCGGATGCCGTACTCGGCGTTGCCGAGCGCCAGCGAGTGCGTGAGCGCGTTCACGCCGGCCTTCGAGGTCTTGTAGGCAAGCATGCCGACCGAGCAGATCGACGCAATCGACGAGACGTTGAGGATCACTCCGCTTCCCTGCCGCCGCATCACCGGCAGCACGCACTTGCAGGTCAGGAACATGCTCTTCAGGTTCACCGATTGGATGCGATCCCAGTCCTCCTCCCGTAGATGGACTGGACCCGAGTCGCCCGCTCCGATGCCGACGTTGTTGTGCAGCACGTCGATGCGCCCGAAGCGACCGAGGCACGCTTCGGTCATCACGCGGCAGTCGTCGAGACGTGCGACGTCGGCTACCGCGACCGCGCTCTGGCCGCCCTCGCCGGCGATCAGCGCCTCGGTCTCGCGCGCCGACGCCTCGTCGCGATCGACGAGCAGCACCCGCGCGCCTTCGCGCGCGAACAGGAGCGCCGTGGCACGCCCGTTGCCGATGGTATCGCCGGGGGTCTGCCCTGCGCCGGTGACGATCGCGACCTTGCCAGCCAGGCGCCCGACCATCTCAGAACCCTTGCACGCCCTCGTCGAGTTGGACACCCAAGCTGTTCAGCACCATCGACACCAAGTTGTACTGCCCGACCGTGAACACCACGTCCATGAGCTGGCGGTCGTCGTAGCGAGCGGCCAGCCCGGCCCAAGTGGCATCGCTGACGAATGCGTCCTTGTGGAGCTCGTCCGCGGCGCGCACGAGCGTCGCCTCGAAGGGGTCCCAACCGGCCGCTTCGGGACCTTGACGGATGCGCGCGAAGTCGTCGTCTCCAAGACCCGCGCGCCTGCCGATCCGCACGTGCTGTCCCCACTCGTATCCCGAGCGGCAGAGCCATCCGATGCGCAGAATGAGGATCTCGCGCTCACGTGGCGGCAGCGTCGACTTGAACAGAACGTGATTGCCGAACACGTTCCAGCGCTTGAGGAGCTTCGGGTGGCGGGCGATCGTCGCCAAAATGTTCGGCACCTTGCCGAGGCCGACTCCGCTGCGCGCGGGCTCGACCGCCTCGCGGATCTCCGCGTCCCAGTCGGCTTCGGGTAGAGGCTGGATTCGTGGCTTGGTCAGTCTCATAGCTCTCCCTTACACCTCTCGAAGGGCGGGCAAAACCTCGGCGCTCCAGAGCTCGAGCTGCGGGAGGGGCTCGGCGGTGGCGAAGCGTACCGTGATGTGCGTGACCCCGGCTTCGACGTAGCGGCGGATCCCGCCCAGGCATTCTTCCGGTGTGCCCGCAACGACGTACGGCGCGAATGGCGCGAAGGGCATCGCATAGTTGCGGCTCAGGAACTCTTCCGCCTGGCGGCGAGCGCTGTACGCGTCGCGATCGACGCCGACGAACACGAAGATGCCCCGCTCGATCGTCGCCGGATCCCGACCCGCCGGACCGCAGAGCTCTTCGATCGTCGCGAGCCCCTGGCGGTATCGCTCGGGCGTGACGAAGCCCGGGAGCCACGCATCGCCGAACGCGACGACGCGCCGCAGCGCCGCCGGCGACCGACCACCGATCCAAACCGCCGGCAGCCTCTGCGGGCGGAGCGTCATCGACACGCCGCGGAGGGTCCAGAAGCGGCCATTGTGGTCGACGCTCGGCTCCCTCAACAGCTTCTTCAACAGGACCAGCGCCTCGTCGGTTCGCGCACCGCGCTCTCGCAGCGCCACGCCCGACGCCTCGAACTCCTTCGCGTGCTCGCCCCCCACTCCGACGCCGAGCACGAACCGGCCGCCGCGACAGGCGGTCGAGAGAAGCGACGGCCTGCGCGACGTGCACCGGGTTGCGCAGGCAGAGAAGCAACACGCCTGGTCCGATCGAGATCCGCCGCGTGCGCGTCACGACGGTGGCGAGCGTAGTGAAGATTTCGTAGCGCGGCACGTGAAAAACCACGTGGTCGCCCGCCCAGAGCCGATCGTAGCCGAGGGCTTCCGCGCGCTCGGCGAAGACCACGAAGTCGAGGTTCGGCTCGCCGATCGGGAACCCGTTCGGCAGGCCGAGGCCGAAGCTCAAGGGATGTGTTCATGGTCATCCTCGTTGTCGAAAGATTGGTCAGCGTCAAGCGATCCGTCATCATAGGATGCCCGATTGCACCCTCCGGTGCCTTCGGCTCGATGCCTGCCGATGGAAGAAGGAGGCACATCGTGAAGGCCTTCGCATTTCTCGGCAAGAACAAGACCGGGGTCATCGACAAGCCGAAGCCGGAAGCGGGTCCGGACGAGGCGGTGATTCGCACCACCGCCTCGCTCATCTGCTCCTCCGACGTCCACACCGTACGTGGCGTGATCGAGCTTCCCGAGGGCCGCGTGCTCGGCCACGAGAGTGTCGGCGTCGTCGAGCGCGTCGGAGCGAACGTCAAGGGGTTCCGCGCGGGCGACCGCGTGACGGTGTGTGCGATCACTCCTTGTGGCCGGTGTGACTTCTGCCAGCGCGGCCACAGCGCGCAATGCGGCGGCATGCTCGGCGGCTACAAGTTCACCGCGCAGCGCGAGGGGAATCTGGCGGAATATTTTCTGGTCAACGACGCCGACTTCAACCTAACGAAGATCCCCGACAGCCTGTCCGACGAGCAGGCCCTCTACACGACCGACATGATGACGACCGGCTTCGGCGCCGCCGAGCAGGCCGACATCCCGCTCGGCGGCTCGGTCGCGGTATTCGCGCAAGGCCCGGTCGGTTTGTGCGCAACGGCGGGGGCGCGACTTTGCGGCGCCGGGCTGGTCATCGCAGTCGAAGGACGGCCCGACCGCCAGCGACTCGCCAAGCGCTTCGGCGCGGACGTGGTCGTGGATCCCGCGACCGGCGACGCGGTGGCCGAGTTCATCGTCTCTCGGGCGGGCCGGCGTGGACTCGGCGATCGAAGCCGTCGGTCTACCGGTGACGTTCGAAAGCGCCATCCGCGCGACGCGCCCGGGCGGGGTGATCTCGAACGTCGGCTACCATGGCGAAGCCGGGGACTTGCTACGCATTCCGCTGCCGGACTACGGCTTCGGCATGGCGAACAAGACGATCCGCGGCACCCTCTGCCCGGGCGGCCGCGAGCGCATCCAGCGACTGCTACGCCTGATCGAGACGGTCGCTTCGATCCGACGCCGATGACCACGCATCGCTTCCGCTTCAGCGAGGTCGAGCGCGCGTTTCGCATGATGGAGACGAAGGAAGATGGGATTTGAAGCCGCTGGTCCCTACTGAAAGCGTGGCGGCGTCGGCCTGCCGGCTTCCTCCCACGCCGATACCCACAACGCGCCGAGCAGCTCGACGGCACGGGCGAGTCGCGAAGCGAGGAGCTTCGCGCTCTTGCGGTCCATGCGCTCGAGATACGCGGTCGAGTCCAGGGGACCGGCAATCCTCGCCACAATCATCG
>CAVQEA010000014.1:0-334399 GCA_963711395.1 uncultured delta proteobacterium
AGCAGGTCGATCGTAGATCGTGGGGGCGCACGGCATGTTGACCTTCTTCGCTGCCTCGCGCGCTTTCCAAAGCTCGTCGAGCGCCAAGGCGACATGCGTCACGACGATTTTCCAATCCTGGAAGTCTATTTGCACGCGCGAGGGGATGAGAGCAGCGCTGCGCGCGTCTCCGGCCTACGCCCCGCGCCGAGCACCGTGCGGACGCGGTTGTCGACACCTCGCGCAAAAAGGTTCGGGGCGATCTCTTCGAATTTTACGTGCGCTAGAAGCCCGACGTGCTGCTGGACATGCTCGAAGCGCGAGACTTCATCCCGCAACTCGTCGAACGCTATAACACGCGCGTTCGTTGCAACCGCCCGCAAAGGGGGCGGGTGGCGGTGGCGCAAAGCGCGGACGGATCGCCGGTAGTTCCGGCCCTCGCCCACAAGCGAGGCGCACACGTTCATCTCATTGAGCAGCGTGGCCACCGGGGCCTCGCCATAGCTTTTAGTTTTGTGAGAACGCCGTCGGCGAATCCGATGAGCTCCTCAAGAAGAGTGGCTCGTGCGCTCGAAGCGCTCCGCGAGTGGCATGTTGGGAATCTTTGCTTCGTGGCCCTCACCGATCGCGTGAACGTCTTCAACAAATCCCTTCGCACGCGCATAGAACTCCACAACCTCGGGCGCGACCGGAGAAATCAGACCGACCTGATTGACGGTCGCCTGGAAGACCTCAAAATAGTTGAGTTGTATCCGCGGGAGACTCAGCCAGTCGGGATAGGTTCCTCCCGGCCCCTGCGCCCTCAGAATTTTGGCTCTCCTGACGTTCGTGTGGGTCACTGACGGGGGTGGCGCGGGCTGACGACGGCCTCAAGGGCAAGGTCGCGTTGCTCCTCGCCTTCGGCGACCCTTGACCCCGTCGCCATCCCGCGCGGAGGGATCGACCAGGCCGAGAAGGGAATCTTCTCGGCGAGAGAATCGCCGATAGAGAAACGCACGGAAACTTCTGCTTCTCTGCTGATCGCCAAACCAAACAGTGGAGCAGGAGGGTCTCCGTGCGCGTTGCCACGTTAGCCAAGAAGCTGCTCGGTGTCAGCAGGATTCACGTTCGCGGCGTTGAGAGCGAGGAGGATGGGGTCACGATCGAAGTCCGCCCGAGCTGGCACGTACCGCGATGCGGATCGTGTCGGCGGCGGGCTCCCGGGTACGATCGCCAGCCCGCGCGGCGCTGGAGGCATCTGGCAGTGGGTGGCGTGATTCTGTGGCTGCGCTATGCGCCGCGCCGAGTGGAGTGCCGCCGCTGCGGCGTACACGCCGAGGCTGTCTCGTGGGCTGCGAGCCTGGAGACCCGCTTCACGGAGGCCTTCGAGGAGCTCGTGGCCTACCTCGCCCGCGCCACCGACAAGACCACCGTCTCCACGCTACTCGGGATCGCCTGGAGGAGCGTCGGCGCCATCGTCGAGCGCGTGGTGGAGCGCCGCCTGGACTCCAAGCGGCTCGACGGCTTGGTGTTCATCGGCATCGACGAGTTCTCGTACCGAAAGCGCCACCACTACCTCACGGTCGTGGTCGATCACATCGAACGGCGCGTGGTCTGGGCCGCCGAGGGCAGAAGCGCCGAGACCCTGGCGCGCTTCTTCGACGAGCTCGGCCCGGCGCGAACGCGCAGTCTCGAGTGCATCACGCTCGACATGGCCGCCGGCTATCTCAAGACCATCCGCCATCGAGCTCCACACGCTCAAGTGATCTTCGACCGCTTTCACGTTCAGCGGCTCGCCTCCGACGCTGTCGATCAGGTGCGTCGCGAGCAGATGCGTGGCCTGAGCGACCTCGCCGAGAAACGCGCCCTGAAACACAGCCGCTTCGCGCTGCTGAAGAATCCTTGGGATCTCACCCGCCGCCAGGGCGAGAAGCTCAAGCAGGTCGAGCGAACCAATCGACCGCTCTACCGGGCCTATTTGCTCAAGGAGACGCTCGCCCAGGCCCTCGATTACCGTCAGCCCAAACGAGCCGAACGCGCACTGAAGGAGTGGCTCGCGTGGGCGTCGCGCTCTCGTCTCAAGCCCTTCGTCCGCGTCGCCCGCACCATCCGCAAACACCGCGACGGAATCCTTGCCTACGTCAGCTACCGCCTCACCAATGGCGTCGTCGAAGGCTTCAACAATCGTCTGCGTATGATCGCCCGTCGTGCCTTCGGCTTCCATTCTTCCAAACCGCTGATCGCGATGCTCTTCCTCTGCTGCGGCGGCATCACCCTTCAGCCGCCGCTCCCTCAACCCACATGAACGTCAGGAGAGGCAGAATTTTCGCCATCTCCCGAAACTGCGCGACATAGTCGCGTCGCTTCATCATGCCGACTAACGCGCGCACCTCGGCCTCAATCGCCGCTGCAACTGCGCGGCGATCACGTCCTCTCTGAAGCCAGGGAGCAAGAATGTGGGTAAGCACGGCCCCGCCTGCCGCGCCAAGAAAACCGGAAATCCCGGGTGCCAACCATTGCCACATCGAGCATCCACCTCCGCAGTTCTAGCGATTTGCAGATCGGCGTGGCGCTGGTTAGCCAGCCGAGCCGAACGAGCCACGAGTGCAAGGTGGCCGGAGAAATCTGAGACTCCGTAAAAACTGCGTAGCTCTCGGCGGGGGGAGCGGGTTGCGCGATGAACGCCTTCAGATCGATCGCTGTCCGATCGTCTACCGCAAATCTCTTGATGATCTTTCTGCTCGTGCGGTGTGCAAAAAGTTCGAGATCAAACTCGAAGAGAAAGTCAGCTCCCTTGAGTGCGGCGGCTTTCGCTCCATCTGGATCGTTGTGAAGTACGGGATACTCGGGTTTCAGAGCCATCGTGAAATTTGCCTCGCGCGCAGGAGAGGTACCGAGCGGTGCTCCGAAATTCAACGTTGGTTTGTGCCCGTCGCCCGTGCACCACGACGCGCGCCTGACGCGGACGGGTTTGTTGGGCGCGGGTGAAATTCGGCCCCGACCGACCCCCCCAACCCCGTCCGTGACGCCCGTGGGACACCCACGGGATGCGACCGGAAACGGCCCCCACGGCCCGCCACGGCGTCCGATCCAAACCGTCCCCCCGACCCGTGGCAAATCGATGGTGAATCCGATGGGTTCCATGGCGATTCGCGACGGCGGTTGTTCCTCGCTCACCTGGCACAGTATCCCCTCGCGGCCTCGACGGACTACTTGGCCGAGCATCAAGCACAACGGCCTACTGACCGTCGCAAGCCCTGCGCGCGCTGGAAGATAACGCCGCGCCTTCTGCGCGAATGGCGGCGCGATTTCGCGGAAGGCGGGTGATGACCCCACCTGACCGTACCGTTAGTCACGCGCCCGTTTCCAAATGATTTTAGATTCGCGGTTACCTCGTTGCTCACGCACCTCGATAACAAATCGTTCCACGTCAGGCACCGCACCATTGACAGCGAGTTCTACAACAGCATCTGCAAGCTTGCGCTTCGCTGTCCATTTCCTGAACGGATACTCGGTGAGCGGCGCGAACGTCTTCAGGCCGCGAGGATGTGGAAACGGCTTTGTGCAGCCACTATTGATCGGCGAGAGGACTATCTGGTCCCTGAACTCCGAAACCAGCGAGCGAGTGTCTAGAACGAGAACTGTGTGACGATCTGCTCGGTACGCTTTTGCACTGAGCAATCTAACCAGACGTTCCTCGGTGAGCCAAAAAAATACTTTGGAATTCAAAAGCTCGTACCAGAGTTTTGGCGTTAAGCCATCCTGCAAACAGCGCGTTAAGCCTTCATCGCTCATCGGGATCTGGTCGCGGATCCACGCAACCCCAAGCTGCGGATGCTCGATGGACACACCTCTGGGCCGGTGTCTAGTAAGGAGCTCGGCTCGCTCTTTCGGCGACAACTCAAAAAGACTTACTAATGACTCAGTACTCAGTAGGCCGTTGTGCTTGATGCTCGGCCAACTACCAATGGCCGCCATATGATAGAGGTGCGGGTAGGCTGTTGCCAGTTCGTCCGGAGTAACACCATCTCCCATTCGCAAGTTGCCCAGAGTGACCGCGTCACTACCAGCGCCGGCGATCAATGATGTTGCGATAGTGAAATCGGGTAGCGATCAGTGATACTGGAGCACTGGCGACGCTCTCAATTTCTTGGATGAACCGTATCGTCTCTGGAGTCAGCTGTTCGAAGCGGCGTGCTTTGCGGTTCTCGATGCTAATGTAGTCGGCAAACGTCAACGCAATGTCTGTGGGGCCGTTTAAGGAGGCCGCTAGACGCAGGTCTGCCCATCCAAACTCAGCTACACGCGGGTCTCGTTTGGTTGTGGTCGTCTTTTCAACGCGGAACAACTCATCTAGAGGGACTTTCGAACGCTCCGCTACGACTGCCCAAGAGATCTCACGGCCCATGGGGCCTGACGTTTTGCCCTCCGGGCTCTGTACGCGAATGGGGTAGCTGCGGCACACGAGCATAGTTCGGCGACACGCGAGCAGCGGGAAACGCCTGCGTCGGCAAGACAGCCGCCTATGTTCGTATCTCGGGACGTTACGTGAGGATAGGAACCGTGATGCAAACTCAGAAGGCTCCCCTGGGTCCCTTCAAGAAGAATCGACCGTTTGTGCGCATACGCATCCTCGTGCAGTTCGACTGCTGGGAAGATGAAAGGCTCTAACTCAGGCACGTCTCTCGCCAATCGGACTGCAGGGGTAGCCGCTGTTCGCAATGCTTTTCGTGCCGTTGCGCGCCCGACGCCTTGACCCGTTGATCCAATCGATTCTTTCAATACACCTTCACCTTCGATGTCCGTGTCCTCGATTACCATTGCTTGGGGGTCGATTCGTAGGCGAGCAGCTTCGACCCCATGCGTGAGGACTTCTTCAAAGAGGCTAGGGACCCGCAAGACGGATCCTGGTCCAAGGACCAAAGTCGCGTTCGGCGCTCGATGTGTCCCTGACGGAAGATGATGAAACACTTCGTTCTCAGGCTCGGCATATACGGTATGCCCAGCATTCGCAGGGCCGCCCACGCGGACCAACACATGGTATTCAGGTGCCAAGTAGGCGGCGATGTTGCCTTTACCTTCGCTACCGTATTGTCCTCCTACTAGTACATCCACCAAAGGTGTCACCGATCCACCATACAAGAACAGGCGGGCTGCCACCCGATCCAGGACGTCACGGTCGGTGCATAGTTGTGTGTTGATGAGAACATCGGCGACATCAGCCAAGCGCTCGATTTGGCCTTCCGTGGGGTCTGCGCGAACCTCGTCATAGGATGGAAGCTCACTAATCGCGCCCGTGCGCTGAGCATACCTCTTGGCCAGCTCAGACATCGGAGCTGTAACGTGAACATGAAATACCTTTGGGCCGTAGTATTGACGGAGAGCATCTCTGTGGTTTCAGTCGAGCAGAATCCACGACGACGGAGATCGACTCTGGCTCTCTCGCCAACAGCCGCTCGAGTGCTTGTGATACCCACGCGCCCGACGTTTCTCTGTCCAGACTCACCGGCATTCTGCAGGGCACGGCGTTCGGATGGGACGTCTTGCTTCGAGTTCTTTGATCAGTTCATGCGTCTTGACCATCACGAAGCGAAAGCGAGACACGAGCTGGTCGGCGAGCGTGCTCTTCCCTGACGCGACGGGTCCGGAAAGCACGACAACACGCTCGGGCATGCTTTGGTCGGGCGACGCGCTACGCTAGTGTCTAGCGATCAACGGAAACTGTACGGGAGCGTTACGTGTGGACGACCCCGCCGAAGGGGGGTCATAGACCGTAACGGGAATTCCGGCGCTGAAAAGCGTCAGGTGAACTAGCTCCTCGACGACATCCCACGAGCCACCCGCCAATCCACACCCAATTCGTGGCATGTGAACAGTCACCGTGTTCTCTCGCGCGAACGCAGTGATGGTTTCTAGGCCGCGGCGGAGTGCGCTATAGCGTATGCGCGGCTTGGCTGACGCACCGTATCCGTGCTGAGCGATGATGCTCGCAATGACGACGGTGTCTTCGACGTAGGCAAAGTGCGTTTCACCGAGCACTAGCCCGTGTCTGTCTACGCCCGCCCAGTTTCGGAAATCCTCTTGTGCCGATGGCCAGGCGCGACGAACCGCTGCAGCGAAACCATGGCCGCCCCACGTAAGAGCCGAATCGGTTACAACCTGTACTAAGACCCGGAGCCCATCCCCGCGTGGCTTGGTTGCATCTCCGACGACATACTCAATCTCCGGTGGTCGCGAAAGCGCTTCAGTCGTCAGAGCGAGGCCAACAACACGTGGCGTCATCGAACGCGGATATGGTGGTATTCCAATCGCTTCGACTCTGAATGGACCACCCGTGGACCAAGTTTCCTCGCCTTTGCACGTGAAGCCAATCGCCGCACAATGGGAAAGAACAGTTCGCTCCGGAAGTAGCAGAGCCCGCTGAATGTCCTTCGGTGTCCATCCTCGAGATCCGACTATGTAGTCCAATCGAAAGCGTCCGGCGTTAGATCCGCCTTCAATTCTCGAAGCACTAAACATCGCACAGGGATCACTTCTAAGTTGTACTGCTCGAATGAGGAGTGCCTCCATTGAAGACATCGAAACGCTTCTGTTCGTCGCGTAGCACATCGATTCCGCTATCGCTTGATGCTAGCTCCGCGAAACTGCCTATGGGCATGATGAACTCGGCTGCGGCAACGTTGCAGAGCGCTTCCAATTCCCAGGCGTCCGCCGCAAGTTCGCTTTTCAGAGCACGCTTTCTAACTTCTGCTGCCCAATCTGGGAACAGGGTATGCGCGATCTCGTGCGCCAACGAGTATCTCAACCGGCCTCGAGGCCGAGTCGGATTGTATTCTATAAGTGGAGCGCCGGATGGAGTCGCTACCGTCCGTGCATCCCGAACGTCTTCTCTACCCACCACCGAGATTTCGAGCAGATCGGCAAGAGCCAACGGATCGAACGGAGGACCCGACCATCCGCGATCCATCGCTTCCATCGTGATCTGGCGGGCGCGTCGCTAACCGCGTCTACGGGATCACGTCCTCCGGCCGCGAAGGCGAGAACTGAAGGATTGCTCCAGCGAGGAGCTACTGAAGGCATCGATGTCCCTGCCAGCAAGTTGGTTGCAGTTCACAAGAAAGGGTGGCCACCGTGGAAGGCTGGGCCGCTTGGCGCGTAGCTCCTATCCTCATGCCATCCTCCTCGTCCCAGGATTTTCTACGCTGTCGGATTCTAGTGGCGTACCGCTCGCGCTTGCCAACGGTTGACCCCGGGTCCGGTGTTCGAATCCGTCGCCGAAAAGCGGCCCCCTATCCCATTCGACGAGGGAAACGGACAGCGTGTCCGCTTCCTTCGTGCGCCGTCGTGATTTCACGCACTTCCGCGAAGGCAAAACCCGCCGTCGGTGCACCGTGCGTGCGTGTGGAAAGAAACCGTGCGCCAAGCTTCCACGTGGTGCGTCACCACATCCCGTTCGTCATACGCGAATGTAGTGGCGCGCTTTTCTACGTACTGCTGATCGTCGTTTCGTGCTTCGCGGCGATGTGCACGTCACCAGCGCACCATGAACGGGTGGTCCATGCGAACGTGTCCGTTGTGCGCCCCGTCGATCCGCCCACGGCACACCCCCGGAACGCCCGCCAATCGCGCCCCGGGGCCGTTTGCGACCCGTCGTGGGCCGTGGGGGCGGCATGGGTACGTCCCGGGGCCGTAAAAGCCCGCATTTCGGGGTGCCCCCGATTGGCCGTGGTCGTGGGGGCGGTCGTGGGGACCGTTACGCTAATGAGCGGTCCCGCCCGGCCCAAAAAATCGGAACCCCGTGTGGATCGCGGGGTTCCGGTAAAGCCACCCGCCGGAATCGAACCGGCGACCTGCTGATTACGAATCAGCTGCTCTACCTACTGAGCTAGGGTGGCAGACGTTCTCGACCGCGTACTTGTAGCTTGCGGCCCCGGCACGTTCCAGCCGGCCCCATCGGGCAAATGCCGAGTACTCCTGCCACCGCAAGCGGGTAGAGCGCGCTTCGCACCGAAACCACCGCAAATTCGCCGGCTTTTCTTCCCGACGACTTGCTCGCCGTTTGCGGGATGGTGTCAGGCTCGCAAATCCTTTCGGTCGCAGCCGCCTTCCGCTTGACAGCCGGTCGACTCGGGAGCGATAGCGCGCAGAACCACGGCGATGTCACGCACGATCGACGCAGACGGGCACGTCGCGGAGCCGAGCGTCGTGTGGAAGGAGTACACGGAGCCGGCGTTCCGCGACCGCGTGATCCAGATCCGTCCCAACGCAGACGGGCCGGACGATCTCTGGATCGACGGCACCAACGTGACTTCGGGATCTCTGAACGTGGCGGCGACCTGCATCCCGGGCGGTCTGGCGGACGCGGAAATCTCACGCAGGGCGCGCTGGAGCGACGTTCCGCGCTCCGCGTTCGATCCTCAAGCGCGGCTCGCGCTCATGGATGAAGAGGGCATCGACGTGGCGGTGCTCTACCCTACGCTCTGGCTCCTCTACGGTGACATCCGCGACCCCGCCGTGGCCGCCGCCTCTTGCCGCGCCTACGACGATTGGATGGCCGACTTTTGCCGCGCTGATCCCCGCCGGCTGTTTGCCGTCGCGCCGATGCCCATCCAGGGCGTCGACGAGGCGATTCGCGAGATGCGCCGCGTGGTGAAGGACCTTGGCTTCAAGGCGGTGTTCGTCAGGCCCAATCCGTTCAACGGCCGCCGTCTCTGCGATCCTGCCTACGATCCCTTCTGGCAGGAGGCCGAAGCGCTCGGCATCCCGGTGGCCATCCATTCGAGCTTCGGCACGCGCATGCCCACGCTCGGCGGCGACCGCTACAAGAACCCGTTCTTCTTCCACATGGTCTGTCACACCTTCGAGCTCATGGCCGCGGCGATGGACGTCGTCTGCGGCGGCGTGCTCGCCAAGTTCCCGCGTCTTCGCGTCGGCTTCCTCGAGTCCGGCGTGGGTTGGCTCGGCTACTGGCTCGACCGCATGGACGGTCATTTCGAGAAGATGGGTCCTTACGTGCCGTGGCTGAAGAAGAAGCCGAGCGAGTATTTCCTCGAGCAGTGCTTCCTCTCGCTCGACCCCGACGAGCGAACCGTCGCGGCGATGGTCGAGCTCGGCGCCGAGCGGACGATCCTATGGGGCTCGGACTTCCCGCACTTCGACTGCACCTACCCCGGCCTGGTGCGCGAGATCGAGCGGGCGTGCTCCGGGCTGTCCGAGCAAGCCTGGGCGAACATCCGCGAGCAGAACGCCGCGCGGTTCTACAATCTCTAGTGCATCTCCTGCCCGCCGGTGGTGTTGATCGCCGACCCGGTGATGTAGCGTCCCTGCGCGGAGGCGAGGAAACGCACGAGGTCCGCGACGTCTTGCGGCTTCTGGAAGCGGCCGAGCGGGATCTGCGGCAGGATCGACTTCTTCAGCTCCTCGACACTCTGACCGGAGAGTTTCGAGTAGGCCTCCCAGAGGCCGCCGCGTAGATCGAGGAGTGGGGTCTCGACCGTGCCGGGGCAAACCGAGTTCACCGTGATGTTGTGGCGGCCGAGCTCCTTCGCCGCCACCTGTGTGAGACCGACGATCGCGAACTTGGCCGCGCAGTAGGCGCCTAGCAGCGGCCAGCCGGTCTTCCCCGCCTGGCTGGCGACGTTGATGATCGCTCCGCCCTCGCCCTGGCGGATCATCTGGCGTGCCGATTCGCGGATGCCGAGCATGGTGCCAAGCGCCATCACGTCGAGATTCTGGCGCCAGGCCTCGACCGTGAGCTCGGTGATCGGCACGAGGCCTAGCCCGATCCCGGCGTTGTTCACCATGACGTCGAGGCGGCCGAAGCGCTCGACGGTGCGGCGCACGAGCGCGGCGACGTCCTCCTCCTTCGAAACGTCGGCGAAGATCACCTCGGCTTCAGTGCCCTTCTTCGCGAGGTCGGCGCGGATCGTGTCGATCTCGCTCCGCGGCGCCACTTGATAGTCGGGGAAGCGCTCGAAGGATCGGCCGATGTCCGACAGGACGACCTTCGCTCCCTCGGCGGCGAGCGAGCGCGCGATCGCCTCGCCGATGCCCCCGACACGCCCGGCGCCGGTTACGACTGCGACCTTGCCCGAAAGCCCTGAGTCCATTGCGCCGATCTATACGAACTACGCGTTGAGCCGCAACGTCACCACGGACGAGCGCGATCGGCGCGCCACGGTCTCCGCGGTGCTGCCGAGCACGAGCTGGAAGAACCCGCTGAGAGGAAACCGTTCGATGTCGCGCCGGCCTGCGGTTCCCATGGTGATCACGTTCGCGTTCCAGCTCTTCTCCTCCTCGAGGATCGCGCTGGCCCGGTCGTAAGCCACGGCGACGGTGCTCTCGTGGGGAATCTCTCCGAGCTGCTCGGCCGCGAAGCGCTCGATCCGCTCTCTGGCCGCGCGCTCCGCCCGAGCGATGCTCACCGGCTCGTCGGCGGCGAAGCCGTAGAGGTCGCGGTTCACCTCCAGGTACGAGGGCTCGGTCAGGATCACATGAAGGAGCCGCACCCGCCCGCGCTGCGCCTCGGCGATCGAGCCCGCGAGGCGTACGACCGCGGCCGAGCCACGGTCGAAGGCGACGGGCGCGAGGACGTTCTTCATCGATTCTTGCGCGGCAAACTCCGGCAAGGACGAGGCCCCCCAAACCGCGCAGGGGCTGCTGCGAATCAGCTTCTCGTGGAGCCCGCCTTGAATGCGCGCGGAGATCTCACTTGCGGTCGACTTCGACACGACGATCAGATCCGCGTCCACCTCCCGCTGGGCGTCGAGGATCGCACTGGCGGGGTTCGACGCGTGAGGCGTCATCACTTGCCAGGGGACGCGACCGAGGTGCTCCTTGGCGAGGTCTTCGAGCATTTGCCGCGCAACGGTTTCGGCGTGCTCCTCGTTCGCTCCGCCGGCCTCCTCGGGACGATAGATCGCGCGGTGGAGCCGATAGGATTGAGTGGGCACGGCATGCAGCAGGATCACCTCGCCTTCGTTCACCTCGGCGATTCGCCGCGCGAAGTTGACCACCGCGTGCGTTCTCTCCTCCAGGCTGATCGCAGCCAAGAGCTTCTTGAATCTTCGGCTGACTTTCATGGCGTGCCTCCGCTGTAGCGTCGCCACGACGCGCGCCTCAGCGCATGACGGCGCGATGGAGCTCGTGCGTATCCGCTTCGCCGGACTGGGCGAGGAGCCAGCAGCAGGGGCTCACTCCGATCACCCAATCTCCCCCGGCGTAGAGCCAGCTCCTCACCGGCGTCCACCTCGTCGTCGAGAGATGCTCGAAAGCGGTCGCCAAGCCGCGCAGCGCGGAGGTCGTCGAGGCGACGAGCTCCGTCGCCGTTGCGCGCGCCGCGGGGCTCAGGCCCATCGTCTGCTTACACTCGATCTCGCCGATCTCGTTCGCGTAGTACGCGGCCAAGCGCACGCCGGGCAGTCGCGCGAGCTCTTCCAGTCCGCGCTCCGCGGCGTCAGCCCGCGGCGTGAACTCGGATTGCGCCGTACGCACGATCGCCCAGTGGTCTTGCCGGATGACCGACGACATGTCGCCGCCGGAAAAGATGAAGCCCTGGTACGGCACCAGCGGCAGCTTCGTGAGATGCGAAAACGACGCGGCCATCGTGCTGAGAAACATCCGGACCGTCGCCGCGAACTGCGACGCCATCATCGCCAACTCGGCCGAAAACGCCTCGTTCGACTTGTAGGCGACGAGCTTGCCGTCCGGCGTGAACTCGCCGACGGCGACCGTTCCGGCCTTCCCGATGGTTCTTTCGAGAATCATGGCGGAACCTCCCCCGCGGCAGCGTCCCTGATGACGCTGGACCTGGGATGCTAGTGCCGGAGCAAAGCAACCGTCAAGCTGGTGAGGTGGATCTTTCGAGCATTGACGGGGCTGGGCGCAGCGCCTAATTCAATGCGGATGGTCCGTCGGCGCGGCGCAGCGATTCCCCTGATCGGTCTGCTCGTCCTGCTGTTGGTGACGTCGATCTCACGAGCCGAGGTTGCCGAAAATGACGCCCTGAGAAACCAGCCGGGCGACTTCGTCATCAATCGGCCCGCCGGCCTCTACGCCAAGCCGAGCGCGGATGCGCATCTCATCCGCCGGCTGCGGGCGCACACCGTGGTGAAGGTCGTCGAAGTCCTCGATCAGTGGTACAAGATACATTCGACCACGGGCCATGAGGATGGTTACGTGCGCCGCTCGTATGCGGATCCGTTCCACGGCAAGAGCGGGGGCGGGGCGGCGGGCACCGGACAGCGGTTCCGAGTCGGTACTTTCAAGCTCATCGACCCCGTGGTCGTGCGAGAGCAACCGGACATGAGCTCGCGAAAGCTCGCGACCCTGAAGGCCGGCGCCGAAGTCCACGTGGTCGACAAGGACCCGAGCGGCCTCTGGTACAAGATCGAATCGGAGACCGGCAACCGTCCTCCGGGATGGATCCCCACCCAGGCCGCCAAGCGGCTCAGCGACGCGCGCTGAGTCGTCGCCCTCGAGGTCTACGCAGCCCCGCCGACGAAGCACGAAGCGATCTGTGATTCTTCGCCCTGCCCGATCGCCTCGAACTTGGGCGCGAACAGCTGGTCCACGACCTTCGCGACCCCTTCCCCGCGTCCCTTCCCTTCGAGATAGCGGCGGAGCTCGGCCGGGCCACCGTTGTAGCCGGCATAAGCCGCGCGTGCCTGGACGGCCACCGGTTTCGACCCGTCGTCGCGCTCTGACACCATCGTGAGGTAGTGAAACAGCACGTCGGAGCCCGCCTCGACGTTGTACGCGGCGTTCCAGCGAAGCTTCTGGATCTCGTAGAAGCCTCGCCAGACGCGCTCGTTGAGCTGCATCATGCCGACGGCGCCGCGGCTCGAGCGCAGAAAGGTCACCTTGCCGTTCTGCGTTTGGAACTGCCGCCAACAGCTTTCCTGCCAGGCGGTTGCCGGCAGCAGCTTGCGAAACAGATCGCTGCGTGCCGGCGCGAGCTGCTCTCGAGCTACGACCGCGCCGGCGACCCGACGCAACAGCTCGTCGACGTGGCTGAGATAGCTCTTCAGGTCGGCGTGATCCTCGACCACCCAACCCTTCCAGTCTGGGGTGTGATCTGCCTCGGCGTCAGCCCACGCCTCGCCGATCCCGAGAAGGCGGAGCCGAGCCGGCGGGTCTTTCCTCCCGGGTAAGGGGCTCGACCTCCGGGAAGTCGGAGCTCGACAGCGGCGTTCCGAATCCGAGCAAGCGCCGAAGCACCGGATCGATGTCCGGGCTATATTCCAGGGGGTCGCCGGGCGACGTCGGCGCGATCATTCGCGCCATCCGTCGCAGGCCGTCCGCCGACACTTCGATGCCGAAGGAGGGGCCCGCCTGATCGAGCACCCTCAGCGCGTCGCCGGCGGCCAGAAACGTCAACACCTGCGCCGCTTCGGCACCGGGCAGCTCGTTCGCAATGTCGTCCGCGACCGGGCGCAGCCGCTCCCAGCTTTTGAGGAAGAGCTGCCGCACGGGATCTTCCCGCCGCGACGGCGCGGCCAGCGCGGCGGAGACCTGGTAACGAGCGTCGATCAACGTTTCGAGCAGCGCCTGACGCGCGGCGGGGCTGAGCGAATGGGCGCCGAGCGTCTTGATGACGAACGTGACGAAGGCGTCCCACTGATTGGCGCGCTCCGTGAACGCCAGGATCTCGGCCTCGGTCAGCGGCGGCTCCGTATCCTCACGCGTCTGCGATCCGGCGGCTTGGGCCACGTCGAGCGCGGCCTCGACGACGATCCCCTTGGGAGTCGCGCTCACCCCAACCGGGTGAAGCGAGTCGATGGCTCGGCGCGCCTCCTCGGCGTGCCCCGGCGCCACCACCGTGTTGAGGAACTCGCGCAGGTCGCGGAACGGACCTCCGAGATCGATCGTCACCGCCCCGAACCGCGGCTGCACGCTCTCCTTTATGCGGTCCCAGAGCTGTCCGGTGAGAAACTCTTTCTCCCGCTTCTCGTTCAGGAGATTCGAGTCGACGATCTCGAAGCGCAGGAGCCACCCGTCGAGGCGGGGCCGTCCGAAGAGCTCGACGAAGCCGCCCCACGCCAGCGGCGAAAGGCACGTTTCCCCGAGATCGGTGCCGAGCCGCGCCTCCCCCCGAGACGTCACTCGCAGTCGACCAACCTCTCCCCCCACTTGCGGATCCTCGAGATAGAAGAAACTGCACTCCCCGGGGATGCCCCAGAAGACGGCGCGCTGGTTCGGGTCGTTGTAGAGGTCTCGCACCAGCGCCGCGCGGATCACCGGAGCCTCGACCGTGAGCGGCAGTCGGACCTCGGCCGCAAACGCGGGCGTGGCGGCAAAGGCGACCGCCCAGGCGCCCCAGGGCAGCAGCCCACGGCTCATGACTGCCCTGCAATATACCCTGCCCACGGCTCGGTTCGAGTTGAATTCTGGGAGTCGATCCGGCATCTAGCTTGCCTGGAGAGCTTTTCTATGCGGCTTCGTGCAAGCGTCGTCTGGTTGCTGCTCGCGTTCCTTTGGCCGGCGCCCGCGGCGTTGGCGCAGTATCAGTACGGCGGTCGCGGCGGCATGTCGGGTGCGGACAGCGGTCGCGGGTCGCCATCGTCGACGGCCGACATGATCAGCTCAGCCGGCGACGAGTCGCCCGGAGCACGATACGCGAAAGCGCAGCACGGCGCCGAACATCGCCGATTGGGCCCGTCGCCTGAATGACACCGATCCCAGCAAACGGCTCGACGCCGTCAAGTCGTTCGGCGACTCGAATGACCCCAAAGCCATCGAGTACCTGATCCAAGCGGTCAACGACCCCGACCCCCGCGTCGAGGCCAAGGCCGTCGACTACCTCGGCAGGCTCCACGCGGCGGACTCCACACCGTTCCTCATCCAGAAGCTTTTCACCGTCGGCACCAGGGACAAGCTCCGGCAGCGCATCGTCATGACGCTCGGCAAGATCGGCGATCCCCGTGCCACGAAGCCGCTTCTTCAGTACGTGAGCCAGGACGTCAGCCCCGACATCCGTGGCGCGGGCATCTTCGCGATCGGCGAAATCGCCGATCAGTCCGCCAGCGAGGAGCTGCGGCGGTTCAGCGAGGAGCAGACCGATCCGCGGCTCAAGCGGCTGGCGAGCGAGGCGGCTGCCAAGGTCGCTACTCGTAAGCCGGCTCCCGAGGCGAAAACGACGACGTTCCCGACCGCGCTCGAGGCCGCGCTCTCGACCGAGCGCGAATAGCCGGCCCGATCGCCGGTCCTTGGGCGAAACGCCATGCTCGCGATCCGACTGAAGCAGAAGGATAGCGTCTTCTACCTAGCGGCCTACCGGGCGTCGGACCTGCTCCGCAAGGTGCAATTCGTCGGCAAGGCCTACGAGGGCGAGGAAGACGCCGAACCGGAAGCCGACGAATCCGTCGTCTCGTTCTTCCGTAGAGTGCAGTCCGGTCGCGATTTCTTCCAGCGGCGGCCGTACGCGAGGAAGGTCCGCCAGATCGCCGAGTTCTACAGCGATCCCATGGGCCAGCCGCTGATCCCCGGGGCCATTCTTCTCTATACTCCCGAGAAGCTCGCGTTCGACGCCAGCGGCGCATCGCAGCTCATGGGCAATCTGCACGACCCGCAGGAGCCCTTCTTGGTGATCGACGGTCAGCACCGGCTCGCCGGTCTCGAGGTGCTCGGGCGCCGCCAACCCGACACGCTCGAGAAGGTCGACGTACCGTGCGTCATCTTCGACAAGTCTCAAGCTGATTTCGCGGTCGAGATGTTCGTCATCATCAATTCCACGCCGACGCGCCTCAACCGCTCGCACCTGATCGCCCTCTACGACCGGTTGCAGCGCTCCACGCCGGTCGAGAAAGCCGCCGCCAAGGCGGTGGCGCTGGCCTATGGCGAGACCGACTCGCCGCTCCATCGCAAAGTGGACATGCTCGGGCGCCGGCGGCGTACCGAGCGCTGGATCCGTCAGGCGAGCCTGTTCCGCGAACTGCGCCGGCTCGCCGACAAGAACGAGAAGCTGCTCGGCGCCGAGCCGAACGCCAAGGCGCTCTACGAGGTGATGCGCGACTTCCTCCGCTCGGTGCGCAGGATCTTCGGCGAGGCGTGGGACAATCCCCGCTATCAAGTCAGCACCGACGTGACGTTGATGGCGATGATACGCGTGCTCGGCGACTATCTGCGCAGCGCGCGCGGAGCCAGGACCTTCGAGGCCGTGGAGCGTCAACGCGCCTTCGAGAACTTGATCGAGCCCTGGGCGCGCATGGTCCCAGAGTTCCGAGAAGAGGGCTTCTATGAGCGCTTTGCGGCGCGCGGTCAGGTCGAGCGCATCAGCGTGATCCAGCGAGCGCTCGCCAACGCCATCGGAATCGGAGCTCGCGCCAGCGCCGAAAAGCGCTGAGGGCGCCCCCCGCTCCGTCAGTCGGAATCTTCTTCCGACCCCTCCCCTTCGTCGCCGCCCGAATCGTCGGAGCCGGATTCATCGTCAGTCGCCTCTTGGACATGGCTGCGGTCGAGTGAAGCAATCCCCGCCTCCACCCGAGGAAGCGCCCCGGCACCTGGCATCCCGAGGTATAGCCCGTATGCGAGAGCGACGAGGAAGATTCGCAGGACTTCTTGCTTCATGTGTGCGGCCTTTCTCTCACCCACCGAGCATCACGCCCGACGATGGCTCCGGGGTAGCACACGTCCCGCGATGACGAAAGCCAACGGATTTGCGTCACGCAAGCTCTTCTAGGCGGGTCAGATCTTCCCGATCAATCCGCTCTTCACTTCGGCGATCGCTGCGAGCAAGCTCGCCTCGTCCCTAGCGCGCGGTGCGTAGAGGATCAGCCGGTGCACGCCCGCCTCGGCGTATCGCTCGGCCGCGGTGCGATCGAGGACCAGGCGCTCGCGCTCCGGCGCCGGCGTGACGCTGATCTCGAGATCCTCGAACCGTCGGCCTTCCTTCGCGCATGCCGCGCGCAGGCCGGCGATCGACTTCTTCGTCGCGTCGACGTCGAGCGCGAAGCCGTACCACCCTTTGGCGAGCCGCGCGGCTCTCGAATAGGCCTCGGGGGTGTGGCCGCCGAAGACCACTTCGGGATGGGGCTTCTGCGTCGGCTGCGGCCGCGCCTGCACGCCCGCGAACTTGGCGAACCGGCCCTCGAAGCGCGGCTGGTCCATCGTCCAGATCGCGATCATCGCGCGCAGGTACTCCTCGGTACGCGCGCCCTTGTGCGCGAACGAGACGCCGAGCGCGTCGAACTCCGGCTTCAGGTAGCCTACGCCGATGCCGAAGATGAGCCGCCCGCCGGAGAGCACGTCGAGAGAGGCGAGCTCCTTGGCCAGGACCAAGGGATTGCGCTGCGGAAGGATGATGATCCCGGTGCCCAAGCGGACCGACTCCGTGTGCGCGGCGAGAAAGGTGAGCGCGACGGTCGGGTCCAGCATCGACGTCATCGGCGGCACCGGCGACGGCGGCGCTTGCGGGTCCGGCAGCACGACGTGCTCGCCGACCCACAGGCTCTCGAAGCCTGCGGCCTCGGCGGCCCGTGCCACGCGCGCGGCGACCTTCGGATCGGCGCACGGCCCCATGTTGCAGGCGAACAGCGCGAACTTCATCGAGACCTCCTCATCAATAGAAGACCTTCTCGGCTCGCAGGCGGGCGATCTCCTCAGCCGTCATGCCGAGAAGCTCGCTCATGACCGCGTCGGTGTGCTCGCCGATGAGCGGGGCAGGCGAGCGCACGCCGTTCGGCGAATTGGCGAACCGCCACGGAATGCCGGCGTGGGTGCGCGCGCCGACCTCCGCGTGCGGCAGGCAGCGCGAAGAAGCCGCGCTCGACGAGCTGCGGATCGTCGACGAGGTCGCGGCTCGACATCGACGGGAACGCCGCAACGCCGGCCGCCTGCAACATTCGTGTGATCTCCCAGCGGTCGCGCGTGCGAGTCCAGGCGCTGATCTCCGCGCCGAGCGCGTCTTCGTTCGCCTTGCGGTCCCGCAGCGTGGCGAATCGCGGGTCGGCGCCGAGCTCCGGCCGGCCCATGGCGCGCGCCAGCGAATGCCACTCTGCGTCGTCGGCGCAGGCGATCGTCACCCACGCATCCTCGCCAGCCGCCGGGAAGCAGTCGCACGGCGCCATCCACGGATCGCGATTGCCGATGCCGGTCAGGCGCGCGCCCGGTCATCGAGTACTCCATCCATCCCTCGGCGACCAAGGCGGCGGTCGCTTCCCAGAGCGCGACGTCGATGTGCTGCCCTCGCCCGGTGCTGCGGCGCGCCACCAGCGCGGCGAGAACCCCGGCCGCCGCCGTGAGCCCGCCCGTCGGGTCGCCGTACGAGATGCCGAGCTCCTTCGGTCCCCCTTCGGAGTATCCGCTGAGCGAAGCGAGCCCGGAGAGCGGAACGATCGCGGGGCCGTAGCCCATGTAGCTCGCCTGCGGGCCTGTATGGCCGTACCCCGAGATCGACGCCATGATGATGTCCGGCTTGATCTCCTTGAGTCGCTCGTAGCCGAGGCCGAGCCGCTCCATCACCCCGGTCGCGAAGTTCTCGACCACCACGTCACAACGAGCGATGAGCCGCCGCGCCACCTCGATCGCCTCGGGCCTGGCGAGGTTCAGCAGCACGCTCTTCTTCCCCTGGTTCCACTGGTTGAAGTACCCGGAGCAGTTGAGGGTGTGCTCCATGCCGACCGGCAGGATCGGCAACCGGCGGGCGGCATCGGAGCGCCCCTGCGACTCGATTCGAATGACTTCGGCGCCGAGATGGGCGAGCTGCATGGCACAGAAAGGGCCGGCCCATACCCAGCTGAAATCGGCGACGCGAATGCCATCGAGGGGCAGCCTCTCGCGCGCTCGCGGGCCTTGCACGCCCGCCGCGGGCGCAGCCGCGGGCAGCTTCGAGAAGATCTCGGCGTCGTGCTCGCCGAGACGCGGGGCGGGTCGGCGCACGCGCCACCACGGCTCGTGCAAGCGGTAGGGCGGGCCGAGGTGGCGAAGCGTGCCGGCGACGGGATGCGCGACGTCGACGAAGAAATCGCGGGCGCGAAGCTGGTCCTGCTTCGCGAGGTCGGCCATCGTCAGGACCGGCGCGAAGCAAACTCGCTGCTTCTGCCCAGCGCGGAAGAGGTCATCGACCTTCCATTCCCGAGTCCACTCGCTGATGAAGGGCTTCATCACGTCCGCGTTGTCGGCGCGTCCCACTAGCCCTTCGAAGATCTCCCAGCTCGCCCACTCCGGATTACCCATCAACTCGATCAGCCGCTTCCATTGATCTTCCTCGACGATCACGAAGAAGATGAGGCCGTCCGCGCACTCGAACATTCCCCAAGGGAACAGCATGCGCTGGCCGAGACGCGACGAGACCTTCTCGCAGTACGTGTAGTAGACGAGGTTCTGCTCGATGAAGGATGCCACGTGCGCCTGCACCGATAGGTCGACGTGCTCGCCGCGGCCGGTTTCCGTTGCGCGATAGCGCGCGCCGAGCAGCGCCACCATCGCGCTCATGCCGGCGTGCAGGGAGCACTGATGCCCGAACGCCTTGAGCGGAGGCAGGTCGGGTCGATCCGAAGCGCCCGGGCTGACCCACGCCCAGCCGCCCGCGTGCGCCGCCGTGATCTCCTCCGCGCGATAGTCGCGGTGCGGGCCCGTCAGGCCGAACGGGGTGATCGAGCCGACGACGAGGCGGGGGTTGATCGCGGAGAGCGATTCGAAGTCGAGCCCTCGGGCCGCGATCGCCGCCGGAGGATGGTCGTGAACGAGGATGTCGGCCCATGCGACCAGATCGTGAAAGCGTCGCCGGTCGCCCGCCGCGCGCGGGTCGAGCACGACGCTTCGCTTGTTGGTGTTGAGATAGAGGAAGAGGCCGCCCTTGTCGGGATGCGGGACACCCTCGGGGAACGGCCCGCGGCGTCGGGTGCGATCTCCGCCCGGCTCCTCGATCTTGATGGCGTCGGCGCCGAGGTCGGCCATCAGCTTCGCGGCGTAAGCGGCCGATACCCGCTCGCCGAGCTCGAGCACGCGCAAGCCTTCCAATCCCTGCATCGTCGGGCGGCATACGCTTGTCGCGGCGCGAGGGCAAGGATAGAGAGCGAGAGTCATGAGGACCCGCTGTGACGACCGCTGGCGCGAGCGCTGCGGGGGCAGGCTCACGACCGCCGCCGAGGCCGTGCGTCTCATCCAGAACGGGCAGCACGTCTACGCGGGCGGCTGGACGTCCGTGCCGATGACGCTCTGCCGCGCGCTCGCCGACCGCCGCCGCGAGCTTCGCGGCGTGACGATCAGCACGTACCTCACTCCGTTCTCGTGGGACGATCCCGCGATCCTCGAGAGCTTTCGCATCCGCACGTTCTACGCCGGGCCCTTCGAGCGTCCTGCCGTTCAAGCGGGGCGCTTCGAGTACGTGCCGATCGCGCAGTGGCGGATGGGCTGCCTGCCGCCGGGCTTCGGCGATCGCGTCGACGTGGCGATGATCCCGATCTCGCCGCCCGATGCGCGCGGCTACTGTTCGTTCGGCACCGGCGCGTGGTTCAGCCCGACCGTCATCCGGCACGTCGACACGCTGATCGGCGAGGTGCACCCGGAGTTCATCCGCACGGGCGGCGACAACTGCGTGCACGTCTCGCGCTTCGCCCGCCTGGCCGAGATCGAAGACAGGCCGCCTGCGCCGCCGATCCCGCCGCGCACCGAAGAGACCGAGATCGCCGCCCAGGTGATCTGCACGCTGGTCGCGGCCGAGATCGTCAAGGACCGGGCAACCCTGCAGATCGGCATCGGCGACGTTTCGGCGGCGCTGCTGGCCTTCCTCGGGGACAAGCACGATCTCGGAATCCACACCGAGCTCTGTCCGGGCGGCATCGCCGACCTGGTGCGCCAAGGAGTGGTCACCGGAAAGTACAAGTCGCTCCACCCCGGCAAGGTCGTGGCCTCGGCGCTGGCGCAGATGCCGGAAGAGGATCTCGACTTCATCCACGAGAACCCCGTCTTCGAGCTCTACGACTTCACGTACACCGATGATCTGCGCAATCTGCTGCAGCTCGAAAACTTCACCGCGATCAACAACGCGCTCTTCGTCGACTTGACGGGCAACGTCTGCTCCGAGACGCGCGGCACGGAGGTTTTCAGCGGCCCGGGCGGGCAGCCCGCATTCGCGGTCAGCGCCTCCACGGGGAGCGGCGGCTCCGTGATCGTGCTGCCTTCGTCACAGCTCCGTCCCGACGGCCGGGTGCCCCGCGTCGTCGCCGAGCTGCCGCTCGGCTCGACGCCGACGGTGCATCGCGGCTTCGTCGACGCGGTGGTCACCGAGCAGGGCATCGCCAGGCTGCGCGGCAAGAGCCTGCGCGAGCGGGTCGGAGAGATGCTCGCCGTGGCTCATCCCGATTTTCGCGCCGAGCTTCGCAAGGACGCGCAGCGGCTCTACGCCGCGGCGCTCTGAGCGTCGACCGCGGTCCGCCGGCTACTCCGCGGCGGTGTAGCCGGGCCCTTCCACGCTCGCCATCAGACGCAGCAGCTTCTCGCGGTTGAGCGGCTTCACGAAATGCTCGTTGAAGCCCGACTCGAGGGCGCGGCGACGGTCGAGGGGCTGGCCGTAGCCGGTCAGCGCGACCAGGTAGACGGCGTCGGTCGAATCCGCCGCGCGGATCTCGCGCGCCACGTCGTAGCCGTCGAGCCCCGGCAGACCGATGTCGACGAGGGCGATCTCCGGCGGATCGGCCAGCGCGAGCTCGACGGCCTCGTCGCCGTTGCGCGCCACCGCGACCCGGTGTCCCGAGGCCTCGAGCAACAACCGAAGGGATTCCCGCGAATCGGAGTGGTCCTCGGCGATCAGCACCCGGCGCGGCGTGACGCGCGCGGCTTCGGGCACGCTCTCGGTCGCCGCGGCTTCGCTGACGGGTTTGGCGGGAATGCGAACCCGGAACTCGCTTCCCTGCCCGGTCCCCGCGCTCTCCGCCTCGACCGATCCGCCGTGCATCTCGGCGAGGCGGCGCACCAGCGTGAGACCGATGCCGAGGCCGCCCCGCGGCCGATCGAGCGATTGCTTGCCCTGCACGAATAGATCGAAGATGCGCGGCAACAGCTCGGGCTCGATGCCCTGCCCGTTGTCGCGCACGCGCAGTTGTGCGTCCTCGCCGACTCGCTCGACGGCGATCTCTATCTCGCCGCCCTCGGGCGTGTACTTGATGGCGTTTTCCACGAGGTTGGTGACGATCTGCTCGAGGCGTACGGGATCACCGTCGACGAATACCGGCTCTCCCTGGAAGTGCACGAAGTGGCGCGAAGCCTTGCCGGCGGCGCGTAACGACTCGAGGGTCTGACTGACGAGCTCTCTCAGGTCGGCGACCCGCGTGCGCAGCCTGACCTTTCCGGAGATCAGCCTGGTGACGTCGAGCAGGTCGTCGACGAGTTGCGCCAGGGTGTCCGTCTGACGCGCGATGATCGAGCAGAGCATGGCCCCGGCGCCGTCGCCGCTGCGCGCTTGCGACATCTCGAGCGCCTCGACGCTGTTGCGGATCGCGCCGATCGGGTTACGCAGCTCGTGCCCGAGCATTGCGAGGAACTCGTCCTTCGCGCGGCTCGCCGCCTCGGCCGCCGCCCGCGCGCGTCGTTCGGATTCGAAGAGCTCGGCGTTCTCGAGCGCCACCGCCGCGTGGGCGGCGATGCCGGAGACGATGCGCTCTTCGCGCTTGGTGAAGGCACCCGGCTCGGCATGCGAGAGCGCGATGCCGCCGAGGATGCGGCCGCCGCGCGACACCACCGGCACCGCGAGGTAGCTCGCCACCGCCGTCCCGCCGAACTGACCCTCGAGGCCCGCGGGCCCGCCCGTGGCGCGAACGTCGTCGATGCGCAGCGGGCCGTCGCTCGAGAAGAGCCGGGTCGGGAACCGCGTCGGCCGCGGCGCGTCGAGCCCGAGGGCGTCGCGCGAGGCCGATTTCGAAGTGTAGCTCTTGTACCCCTCTCCGTCGCGCCCGTGGAAGAAGAACGTGCCCATCTGCGCGTCGGCGAGCTTGGTCGCCGCGTCGGTGAGCTCCTGGATCAGCCGGTCGACGTCGAGCATACCGGAGAAGGTCGGCGAAAGGCGGTTGACGGTCTCGAGCGCGGAGCTCTTCTCGCGATGGCGTTCGTCGGAACGGCGGCGATCGACGAACTGGCCGATCTGATTCCCGATCGACGCGAGAAGCTTGCCGAGCGCCTCATCGGGCGGACGCACGTCGCGGGACCAGAGCTCGACGACGCCGAGGAATTCGTCGCGGACGCGGATCGGGAAGCCAAGCGCGCCGCGCAGGCCGTCGCGCTCCGCCTCGGCGCCGCGGGCGAAGGCTGCTTCCTTCGTGACGTCGTCGATCCATGCCGTCGCGCCGCTCCCCCACACGCGCCCGGGAAGCTCCTCGCCTCTCGAGAACGCGCGGCCCCGGGTCGCTGCCGCGAACGTCGTGCCGAGGTCGGGCGACCCCTGCCAAACGTCCATCGCGCGTAACACGCCGAGATCGCGGTCGAGCGTCCATGCGGCGCCGAAATCCCAGTCGAGCTTCGTGCCGAGCGCGCTCAACAACCGCGGCAGCGCCGCGTGCAGCGACTGCGAGTCGCCGAGCACCCGCGCGACCTCGTTTTGCGCGGCGAGGCGGCGCTCGGTCTCTTTGCGCTCGGTGACATCGAGCATGACGCCGCGGTGCCAGCGGCCGGCGCCGTCCCCGTCGTCCGCATAGAGGCGCGCGCGGAGCCAGCGCACCGCGCCGTCGGCTTTGACGGCACGGAACTCGAACTCGCAGTCGCGGCCTTGATCCGCCGCGGCCAGCAACTCGACGGCGGCGCGCTCGCGATCACGCGGATGGACGATCTTCGTCCAGAAGTCCCCGTCGGCGAGCCAGTGGTCCGGCGACTCTCCGCGCGTATCATCGGCCGCGGGGCTCTCGAACTTCAGTCGGCCACTGTCGGGCTCCGCCTCCCAGACGACCGCCTCCAGGTCGCGCAGCAACTGCCGATAGTGCGCTCGCGACCGCTCGGCCTCGGAGCGGACGGCGGTCTCCCGCAGCAGTTGGCCGTGCATCTCCTCGGTCGCGCTGAGCGCGCGCTCGGCATGACGCAGGCGAGCCGACCCGATCCAGGCGACCCCCGCGAGCACGAGCGCGGCAAGCGTCACCAGCATGGAGATCGCGCCGGTCGAATCCATCCACCCGTCCCGCTGCCCGATCACCGCGATCAATCCGGCGAGCGCCGGCCCGGCGACCGTGAGTGGCAATAGCTGGCGCATGAGCGCGCTGGTGGGCGCCTCCCGGGCGAGCAGCGAGAGCGGCCCTGCGTCGGGCCGGATCGACAGAAGCGCGGCCGCCGCGAGACCGAAGAGGCAGATCACGGTGAGCTCGATCGGTGGCCGCGGCCCGACGGAGCCGCTCGCGGCATAGAGCACCTGGAGAGCGATCTCCAGCACCACGAACAGCGCGCCGATGGCGAAGAAATCGGAGAGCCGCCGCCCCGGCCAGCTTTGCACGTCGATCACCGCGGCGGCGGTGCCGAGCAACACGAGCTGCGCCGCGGTTCGCACGCTCGTGCCGTGGCCGGCATCGAGAAGCACCTGCTCGACGATGGTCAGCAGGCCGACGAGCGCCACGACGACGCCGAGCGCTTTGCCGATTCGTCGCTGCCCGGCATCGTCCCGCGATACCAGGATGAGCGACGCGGCGAGCAGTGACAGCGACGCGGCGACCCTCGGTCCGAGCAGAGCGATCTCGGGCAGGAACGTCAGACCGAGCAAATGCTCGACGACCGATAGCGCGCCGGCCGCGAGCAGCAAGCCAGCGGTGCCGCGGACGAAGGCCTCCGCCATCTTCGAGCGCATCGTGGGAGATTCCACGATCGAGGCGGGAGCGTTGCTGATCAGAAGCACCGGCGGCGTGTCTTTCGTAGCACGTTTGACGGTCTTCCGAATAGTGCCGCCGACACTTTTCGCACCGCAGCGCGCGCTCTTTGAGCCTGTCCGCACGCCGAAGGGACTGCCGCGGCGCTAGCCGTCGATACGCGAGCGCAGCGCGGCGACGCGAGCACCGACGAGCCGCATGCGGTGCTCGACGCGCGGCAAGACCGCGCCTGCTGAGGCGAGCTTCAACCCGACGAGGATGCCGAGGGCGATCGAGAGAAGCGCATCGCCCCACATCCAGCTGCGCCCCTCGTCCTCATCGAGACGCGACGAGAACGCCGGCGAGGACGATCAACCCCGCCAAAATGATCACGGGGGCTCCCGCGATCGCCGGCGCGAGCCGCCAGCAGCGGACGCGGCTCGCTCATGCATTCCTCCCTCGCCCGAGCTTGCAGCGCTCGTGCGTCGGGCTCAGAGCGCCGCTCGGATCTTGGCGGCGACGGGCTCGAGCCGTTCGGGTGCCACCATCGACCGCCCGTGCAGCTTCAAGTCCAACCCCTCGGCGCGCGGCAGAACGTGGAAGTGGATGTGCGGCACGCTCTGGCCGGCGGCCGCTCCGTTCAGTTGCACCAGCATGATCCCGGGGCATGCGAAGGTCTTCTTCACCGCCTTGGCCACCTTTTGCGTCGTCCGGATCAAGGCAGCCGCGCCGTCGGGTGAAAGATCGAGTATATCCTGCGCCGGCTCCTTGGTGATGACCAGCGTATGGCCCTCTACCGCCGGCATGATGTCCATGAAGGCAAGCGTTGCCTCGTCCTCATACACCTTCACACACGGCAATTCCTTACGCAGGATCTTCGCGAAGACGTTGGTCGGGTCATACGCCATCTGAGTTCCTCGCTTTCTCAAAGGCCTATAGCATTCCGAATCCCGATGCCGACAGAAGAAGGGAGGCCACGGATCTCGCCCGAAGGGCAACCGCCCTATCCGTGGATAGTTCAGCCGGTCGTCGACCTGCTCTTCGTCTGTGGAGGCCTGCCGCTGCTGCTGATCGGGGTCAACGTCGCGACGATCGGCTGGAGAGTTCCCTTCGATGGGAACACGATCGTGCAAAGGTCTCTGTTGATTCTCATTCTCTTCGGGCAGCATCTCTTCGCGGACGCGCATAACGCCGCCACGCATCTACGGATCTGGGGCAGTGGGGAGGATCGAGATCGCTTTGCCTTCTATCGCATCTGGCTGACGCTGACCTGTCTGCCGCTCTTCCTTCTCGGGTTAGTCTCTCCGCGTGCCACGAGCGTCTTCGTCTACCTCTATCTCATCACCGTATTCTGGCACTACGCGGCGCAGGCGTTTGGCATCTCACTGATCTATCTCGCGAAGCGGGGTTACCTTCTCTCGGTTCGCGAAAGGTTCATCTACAAGTATTTCTTCGTCTCGCTCTCGGCGATGACGATCGTTCGCTTCGTCACCTTTCGAGCCCTGAGCGCGGAGGTCTGGTTCGGTATTCCGATCCCGTTTTGGGGACCGCTGCCGCACGTGCTGTACCAGGCGGTCGCCAGCGGCTTCGCGCTGTTCGCGACGCTCCTCTGCATGATCGTCGTACGAAAGGCGGCGTTCGACCGAATGCTGCTCCCGCTGCCGAGCGCGCTGATCATTGCCACGACGGCGTGGCTCGGAATCTCGCTCGGCCCCGCAAACTCGCTGCTCTGGCTCTACGTTCCAGCCTTCTTCCACGGCTTCTTGACAACGCTCTGGGTGCGGGCATACCTCTTCGCCGATGGGCTGACGAGGCGCGTCATCACCATTGCTCGAGGAATCGCAGAACATGGAAAGGCTTCGGTCGGGATGAAGAGAAGCTACTTCAAGCCTCAATAGTGCGGTTCGTATCCTTATGCCACGTCCAACGCACGTGGCCCCACCGAAACGCAGCCCCAGCTTCTTCAGACGACGACTTGTGGTACGAACGCGAGCATGAAGAGAGCGAGTGACACCGATACATCGGCACTGCAAGTGACAGACGCCGGGCAGACCGGCGGCGAAAGCGAAAGGGCGGACATCATGGCAGCAGATTCCAAATCGGCACCAAAAACAACCGAAGGATCCAACGGGCCGCAGGCCCTTCCCGTTCTCGATCTGGGAAGTGGCGATGCCCGGGGCGTGGACAAGATTCGCGACCTCCTGTTCGGGAACCAGATGCAGGACTACGATCGCCGGTTCTCGATGCTCGCGGACGGCTTCCAACAGAAGCTGCGCGACATGGAATCCGAGGCCGCTCGAAGCCTGAGTAGCTTGGAGGTCAACCTCAAGAAGCAGCTCGAATCGATCGCGGGTCAGGTTCGGGAGGAGAAGGATCTGCGAACCGACGCGGACAAAGAGCTCGCGCACAAACTGCTCGAGTCGAGCCAGGCGCTGGAGAAGCGCATGGGACAGCTGTCCGACCAACTCGCTCGCCTGGAGCGGGACATGAGCGATCGGGTCAGCCACGACGTCCAGGGCTTGCGTGAAGAGATCAAGCGCCGCAATGACGACGCGCGTGCCACCGTCGATCGGATGTTCGCCGAGCTTCGCGAGGTGAAAACGGACCGGACCCTGCTTGCCGGCTTGTTCGTCGAAGTCGCGCGATGTCTGAACCAGGAGCTGCCAGCCCAGTTCGCGAACAAGGGCGGAGGCGGCGAGCGGAGCTGATACCCACGCCGAGCAGAGCGCCGGGCATGTCGGATTCCCCGCCGTCTCGCAGGACGGATTCGGAAGTCTACGGGCAGACGCCGAATGGTGAGCGGCTCGCCAACCTGCTGATCGGAATCGCCCGGTACGTCGATCCCGCGACCGCTCCGAGCATCCCCGCCCTGAGCGGTGATCCGAGCCTCGACGCGGTCCGCCACATCCTGCTCGACCGGGAGCTCGCGGTTCTCGCTCGGCTTCGCGGGACTCTCGACGATCCCGAGCGCCTGGCCGCGGCCATCAGTGACGTGCTGTCGATGGCCGTCCAGCGAGCCGCGGTGCGCGACGGGCGGTTGGGCGAAGTGCTCACCCCGGCGGTCGAGCGCGCCGCGCAATGCTCGATCAAGAAGGACCCGCGGATTTTCATAAACATCTTTGCGCCGGTGATGGGCGCCAGCATTCGCAAGTCGATCGCGGAGACCCTGGAGAACACGCTCCAATCCCTCAACCAAGCCCTCAAGCATAGCTTCTCCTGGCGAGGGCTCATGTGGCGGCTCGAGGCGCGTCGCGCCGGGACGACGTTCGCAGACGTGGTGCTCCGCCACACGCTCGTCTACCGCGTCGAGCACCTCTTCCTGATCCACAAGGAGACCGGCCTCCTGATCAGCCACGTCGCGGCAGACGACGCCGCGAGCGAGGATCCGCAGCTCGTTTCGGGAATGCTCAGCGCCATCCAGGATTTCGTCCGGGACTCTTTCGGTCGCGCCGATGCCGCCGGCCTCGATTCCCTGCGCTTGGGCGATCAGGTCTTGTGGTGCGAGCAAGGCGCGCTCGCTTTTCTCGCCGCCGTCATTCGCGGCACGCCCCCCGAAACGCTCCACGGCACTCTCCGCGATGCGCTTGCGACCATCCACGACGAGTGGCGCGGTGCACTCGTGAACTTCGCCGGCGACGATGCCGAGTTCGGCGGCGTCGCCGAGCAACTGCGGCCGTGTCTGCAAGCGCAAGCGCGCGCCCCCGAAAAGCACTTGTCGCCGCTCCTGTGGGCGCTGCCCCTGCTGCTCCTCGTGCTCGGCGGCTACTGGCTGTACGAGCGGCACGAAGCTTGGGAGCGATTCGACCACTACGTCGCGCGGCTCGAAGCAGAGCCCGGGATCGTCGTCACCAGCGCCGGAAGGCGCGACGGCGTCTGGCAGGTGGCCGGCATGCGGGACCCGTTGGCGCCCGATCCGACGACGCTGCTGGGTGCGGGCGACTTGGCGCCGGCCGACGTCGAGGGACATTGGCAGCCGTATCTCGCGCTCGACCCCGCCCTCGCGCTGAAAAGGTACCAGACCAGCCTTTCGCCGCCCCCCGGCGTGTCCCTCAAGCTCGACGGCGGCACTGTGCGCGCCGACGGGTCCGCGCCGCATCACTGGATCGAGCGAGCTCGTGCCCTCGTGCGCACCTTGCCGCCCGGATCCCCCGGGCTCGACCTGGCGAGCCTCGAGGATCCCGAGATGGCGGAGTACGAGCGCGTACGGGGCGCCGTCCAGTCCCACGTGATCTACTTCGATCACAACGTCCCGAAGCCGGCGGTCGGCCAGGACGCCGAGATGGACGCTCTGGCGAGCGACCTGCTCGAGCTCGAGCGGGTGGCGCGGGAGATGCGCGTCACCGCGCGCGTGACGATCACCGGCCATGCCGATTCCACGGGCAAAGACACGCCGAACCTCGCCCTCAGCACGGGTCGGGCGGAGGTCGTGCGCTCCATGCTGAAGGCGCGTGGCGTCGATCCCGATCTGTTGGCGGTCAGGGGCGCCGGGCCGCTCGAGCCCTTGAAGCTGGAGACGACCGACGAAGATCGCTCCATCAACCGACGCGTATCGTTCACCGTCGGCATCGGAGAGTGATGCAGCAAAAGAAGATCTGCATGCTGGGCGCGTTCGCCGTGGGTAAGACCAGCCTCGTCCGCCGTTACGTCGACAGTATCTTCTCGGACACCTACCTCTCCACGGTCGGGGTCAAGATCGACAAGCACGTCGTCACGGTCGGCGACGAGACACTGAACCTGATTCTCTGGGACATCGCCGGCGAGGATGATGTCTCTTCGGTTCGGATGAGCTACCTCCGCGGCGCGAGCGGCTATTTCCTGGTGGTGGACGGGACACGCGCGGTGACGCTCGACGTCGCGCGCTCCATCCAGGAGCGCGCCAAAGGCGAGATCGGCAACGTGCCGTTCATCGCCCTCGTCAACAAGCTCGACGTGCGCAACGAGTGGACCGTCGCACAGGAAAGCCTGGCCGAGCTCGAAAACGCCGGGTGGTCGGTGGCGCTGACCAGCGCCCGGACCGGCGAAGGCGTCGAAGAGGCGTTCCACACCCTCGCCGAGCGCATGCTCCTCTCAAACACGACGACGCGATGAACCCGCCCGGCGCGTCGTGGCTCATGAAAGCCTGGCCCGCCGCAGTGACCGACTATCTGAGTCGGCTGCTGCAAGAGCAATTTCACCCGGCCTTTCTGCAAGTGGATCCGGACGGCAACCTGGCGGCGGCGGGCGGCGCGCTGGAGCTGTACGGACTCTCGGGGTTCCAGACGGGCGTGCCGATCGTCGACTACCTGCCGCTCCTGATGGGCCTCTTGCCGTTGCAAGCGTCCAGTGATCCGTTCGTAATCCCCTGGGTCAACATCGACGGCGGCGGTTATATGGATGTCCACCTCCTGCCCGGCGACGGCTGCGACTTCGTCATCTGCGTCGAGGCCCTCGTCGAACGGGAGGAGCGCGTGGCGTGGCAGCAGAAAGGAAACGAGCTCGCCCTGACCAAGCAGAAGCAGGCGCAGCTGCTCGAATCTCACGTGGGAAAGTACGTTGCCGGAGAGCTGCTGCGCGGTGGTCTGGTGCCAGACGAGGAAGGCGAGCGGCGCGAGGCCTCGCTCCTCTTCTGTGACATTCGCAGTTTTACCACCTTCGCCGAGCGGAACCCGCCGCAGGTCGTCTTTCAGACGCTGAATCAGCTTCTCCAGGCAATGGTTCAGCCCATCCTCGACCACGGTGGTTGGCTCGACAAGATGGCCGGGGACGCCGTCTTCGGCGCGTTCGGCCTCATTCCCTATCAGACGCCCGGCGGAGACGAGCGCAAGACCCCGGCGCCGGTTCGCGCGCTGCTCGCTGCGCAAGCCATCATGAGCAAGCTGCGCGATTGGAACGACGAGAGGCGTCGCGGCGGAGCCGAACCACTGGGCGCCGGTATCGGCATCACCACGGGAACAGTCGCAGTCGGAGTACTCGGTACGCGTGAGCGGCGGCAGTTCACGATCATCGGCCACCACGTCAACCTCGCGGCGCGGCTGCAAGGACAGGCCTTGGCCGGCGAAATCTTCGTCGATGCGTCCACACTTGCGACGCTCGGCGAGCTCGCGCAGGGTTTTACGCCGCGACCGCTCAGTCTAAAGGGCCTGCAGGACGTCGAAGCCTACGTACTCGCCACGGATTGGTAGCGCAGGGCGCAGCCACCCAGGTTCGACCCCGCATTGAGAAATCGCAGACCCAGGACTTATGACGGGCGTGACGCCGCAAGCCGTCCGCCTGCTTTTCGAGAACGAGGGAGAGGCACAATGAGACGAGTCATCGACGGAAGCCTTGCGCTCATCGCACTACTGGCAGTCACACCGGTCGCGGCGCAGCAGGTCACGGGCGAGTTGGGTTCGCCCAGCGCCACGACCACGATCGACGGAAGACAAATTCCGCCTCCGCCGATGAAGTTTGGCGGCGTGATCAAGGAGAGCGCCACGGAGTCGAAGCAGTGGTGGCCGCCGCGCGTGGTGCCGCCGAAAGGCGCGCCCAACGTGCTACTCATCATGACCGATGACCAGGGCTATGGCGTGTCGGGCACCTTTGGCGGGGTCATCTCGACGCCGGCGCTGGACCGCATGCCGGCTACGCGGCCTATACCGACCATGAGATCGGCCGGGTGATTCAGGCTGTCGAGGACATGGGCAAGCTCGACAACACGCTGGTCATCTACATCTGCGGCGACAATGGCACCAGCCCGGAAGGCACCCTGTATGGCGCCTTCAATCAGCTCACCGCCTACAACGGCATTCTCGATGCCCCTGAAGCCCTGCAGTTGTTGCACTATGAAGACTGGGGCTCGGACAAGACCTACCCGCATATGGCGGTGGGATGGGCGTGGGCCTTTGATACGCCCTTCAAATGGACCAAGCAGGTGGCGTCGCATTTCGGCGGGACCCGGCAGGGCTTGGCCATTTCGTGGCCCGGCCACATCAAGGACCTCGGCGCCGTTCGCTCCCAGTTCCATCATGTCATTGATGTCGTGCCGACGATCCTTGAAGCCACTGGCATCAAAGCGCCGGACATGGTCAACGGCATCCAGCAACGACCCATCGAAGGCGTGAGCATGGCCTACACGTTCGACGCGGCGAATGCGAAGGCACCGTCGAAGCGCGACACGCAGTATTTCGAGATGGCCGCCAATCGCGGGATTTATCACGACGGCTGGATGGCCAATACGACACCGTTCGCCCCGCCCTGGGACTTGGCAACGGGCAAGTTGCCCGATGTCGTCACCGGCTACAAATGGGAGCTCTACAACATCACCGAAGACTACTCGCAAAACGACGACCTCGCCGCCAAGAATCCTGAGAAGTTGAAGGAGATGCAGGCATTGTTCGCGACAGAGGCGGCGAAATACAACGTCTTCCCGTTGGATAACACCGCCTTCTCGCGCTTACTGACGCCGCGACCGAGCGCCACCGCGGGACACACAATGTTCACCTACACGGGTGAGAATGCCGGCATTCCCCTCGGCAATGCTCCGAGCATTCTGGACAGGGACTATACCATCACAGCCGACGTGACGATCCCCGAAGGCGGCGCGGAGGGCATGATCGTGACGCTCGGGGGCCGCTTCGGCGGCTACGCCCTCTTCCTGCAAAAAGGCAAGCCGGTCTTCGTCTACAACCTCCTCGATCTGGAGCGATTCCGCTGGGAGGGTGGCGTGGGAGGCATCATCGGCGAGGACTTCCTTGGCCGTGCGCTCCAGCCGGGAAAACACACGCTCGTGTTCGACTTCAAATACGACGGCCCCGGCCCCGGCAAGGGCGGCACGGGCGTGTTCACGGTGGATGGCAAGGAGTTGGCCCGCAAGACGCTCAAGCACACGATTCCGCTCATGATGACCATTGACGAGACCTTCGACGTTGGGGTTGATACCCGCACGGGGGTCGACGACAGCTACAAGCTGCCGTTCCGCTTCACCGGGACGATCAACAAGCTGACCTTCAAGCTCGGGCCGGAGCAGTTGACGGCGACGGATCAGAAGGCCGCGGCTGAAGCAGTTGGCAAAGCCAACGAGTAGCCGCCCGATCACGACTCCTTTGCGAGGGCAGGCGGCTCCGGAAGGAGCGCCTGCCATTTTCCCCAAAATGCAATGAACCGTTTGCTCAAGCTCACCTCGATCATTGAAGCGGCCACGGGACTCGCGTTGATGACCGTGCCTTACGTCGTCGTCCGGGTGCTGCTCGGTGGCGAGATTTCCGGCGCCAGTGTGCCCCTCGGCCGCGTGGGCGGCTTTGCCTTGCTCTCGCTCGGGATGGCGTGTTGGCCGGGACGCGACCCCGACGGCAACATGGACTCCGCCCTCCGGGCAATGCTGACCTACAATTCCCTGGCGACGCTCTATCTCCTCTCCCTCGGCATCGGCGGTGAATGGGTCGGGCCGCTCTTGTGGCCCGCGGCGGCGTTGCACGCCGTCCTGTCGCTCCTGCTTGCGCGCCAATGGAGACTCGGAAACCGAGACAATGGGGCGCGCCCGGTTTGAAGGCAATCTAGATGTCCCCAGCAATGTGCGCTCCTTCGGAAAATCGCTTGGATGGTCGTTTAGGCGAATAGGACGCAGTGGACCGTAGATCAGGGAAGGGCACGACGAGAATGATATTCAAAAGACGATTCGCTATGAGTGGGGCGCTGCTCTTCAGCGTGCTGCTGGCGCGCGTGGACGCGGCGCAACAGCAAACTCTCGGCGGCTGGACGTTCACGGTCGCTCCCTACGTGTGGCTCTCGGAGGTCCACGGCAGCGCCCAAGTTCGCGACCTCTCAGCCAACATCGACGTCACCTTCAGCGACATCTTCGACCTGCTGTTCGATGGCGACGCCATCGGCGGGAGCGGGCACTTCGAAGGGCGCTACAACAAGTTCATAACCTTTCTCGACGTCACCGGCGATTTCACCAAGCCGGGCGCCAGCGGCCCACGGGGTGCAGAGTCCGAGCTCAGAACGGGGCTCATGCTCTTGGAATCGGTCATCGGCTATCGCGTATTCGAATTACCGGTGGGCGAGTCGCGAGCACTCGGAATCGAGCCGATGTTCGGCGTGCGCTACACGTACAGTCGCAACACGATCGAGGTGAACACCGCGGGCAACCCTCTGGTGCCGCCCCGCAAGGTCGAGGCCGACGCCGACTATGATCTCATCGATCCGTTCCTCGGCGGACGCATCACCCTGAACCTCTTCGACAAGCTCGATTGGTCCTTCCGAGGCGACGCGGCGCCCTTCAAGACAGGATCCGACTTCGCCTGGAATATCGTCTCGGTCTTCCAATACGAGCTGCCCTGGAAGATCTGCAACACCAGCTCCCTCCAGGTGGCGGCGGGTTACCGCCTGCTCGACTTCAACAAATCGAACAACGCGAAGAGTATCGACCTCCAGTTCCGCGGCCCGCTCGCCGGACTGGCCATCGACTTCTGACGGTGGCACGGTCAAGGTCGACTGGTTGATCCTCGTCAACCTGCGGCTCGATCCATTCGAGCGAACGGGGATCACGGGCCGGCAACGGCGCACGGCTGATGACACTCCTGCATCACGACAATGCCGGTCGTTGTTATCAGTAGGTACCCAGTGCAGTCACTCCAATTGACCTTCGATCGAGCGCCGCGCTTCGTGCTGCTGCTGCTGTCGATCATCACGGAGCTCATGATCGCCCCGCTCTTTGCTGGGAGCGAATTGGGCCTGCATGCCGCTCAAGGCCTGGCGATCCTCGTCATGGTGTCGGCTCTGTGGGCCGCCGGCGGGCGAGCGGCATCGGTGGTGCTCTTCGTTCCAACGATTGTTGTCCATCTGCTCGCGGCATACTGGGGTACCGCTTCAATCCATGTGGCGGCGCTGATACTCCGCATCGTCTTCTTCAGCTACACGACGGGGCTCATCGTGTGGCGCACCATGCGCCGGGCGGACGTGACGATCGACACGATCGCAGGGGCGGCGTGCGCGTACACCCTCCTCGCCCTGGTGTGGGGCAACGTCTATGTACTCCTCGAGCTCGTCCGCCCGGGATCCTTCAACATCCCCGCTGTCTGGCTGATGGGTGCCTCCCACGATCCGGGTGCGGCACTCGTCTACTTCAGCTTCATCACCCTGACGACCGTGGGCTATGGAGACATCACGCCTGTGTGGCCAGGTGCCGGGGGTCTTGCAGCGGCCGAGGCGATCGTCGGCCAACTCTATCTCGCGATAACGATCGCCCGACTGGTCGGTGTGCACGCGTCGCAGCGGACCTGATGCGCCGCTACTACATGTCGTCAGCACGCTGGCGCGTCGACCGCTACGGCGGCGTGATGACTGGGGTGCAAGCGATCGCGCATCGATGTCAAGGTGCCGGCATTCTCGCGCGAGCAGCCGCCCGAGCTAGAAGCGCGCGTCAACGAGGCCGTCACAGGCGGCCTCGCCGGCGAAGACGAGTACCGTGGGCGCCCCGAGTTAACCCGGATGTCCGGAAGGCGCAATGCGGGTAGCCCGCGAAGCGAAGTAAGATCGCGATTTGATTGATGCCGGAAGGGGGACTCGAACCCCCACAGCCTTGCGACTACCGGATTTTGAGTCCGGCGCGTCTACCAGTTCCGCCATTCCGGCCTGTGCTGCGGGTATCAGCGAAGTACCTGACTTTCAAGGTGATCTCGCCGGGGTAGTCGACATGCACCATTCCCCCTTCAGGAAGTGGCCTTTTACAAATGGCCGACCCCGTGAATGCGCCCGGCGATCGCGCCGAGGTCTAGTTCTTGGCGCATATTCAGCGAGGGCGTCTCAGCAAGGGCGCCGGCACCACTCGAGGCGTTCCGTGGCTCGGTGCCAAATTTTGACTCCGAGTTACGCTGGAAAGGATTCCAACTACCTAGGTTTTCTGAGTTGCGATGAAGCGGCACAGCAGTTGCTCTGGAAACATCATCGAGAGGTTCGGGATAGGCGCATGTTGGACAGGCGTCCGAGGCCCTTCACTCCAAGCACTCTCGGTTGTTCTTCTCGCGGAGCGAGATGGCCGTTTCTGTCCCCTCGCTCCACGGGCCGGAAGGTTCTCTCTCGGCTGACCATGACGCTGGTGGGCATTTGTTTCGGCTTTCTCGGTGCCGAGGCTTGGGTGCGGTTCTATGATCCGCATGCTCGCGATCACGTGCTTCCCCCGGGCCTGCTGGAAACGGATGCAGACCTCGGCTGGAGACTGACGCCAGGGGCGCAAGGCGTCCACCACTCCCGGTATTTCAACGTCACCTATTCGATCAACGCGCTAGGCTTCCGCGATGGTCCTCGGATGGTCGTAAAGCACCCCGGCACCGAGAGGATGCTTCTCTACGGCGATTCGGTGATCTTCGGCTGGGGCATCCCCATGAACGAGCGCGTCTCCAATCGGCTGCAGAGCGCCGACCGAGAGATCTGGAATCTCGCCGTGCCCGGCTACGGCCTCGACCAGGAAATTCTCTCCTATCGCCGAGATGGGCGGACGCTCGGCGCTGATGAGGTGCTCTTCTTCGTCTCCTCGGCAACCCTGGAGCGTCTCGGTACGTCGTACATCTACAAGAAGCACAAGCCGGTGTTTTTTCTGGATAGGACGGGGAATTTGACGCTGAAGCCGCCCCCGAGAGTCGCCATCGGCGCGTGGAACATGCTGCATCGCCTGCTCGACCGATTCTATCTGCCCTATTTCCTTGACCGTCGATTCGCGGCGTCCAGCAACCCAACCCCGAGTGTGCATGAACTCGGTGACTTGCCGAAGAAGCTGCTCCTGGAGGCGCGGTCCCTCGCGCTACAAGCTGGCGAGCGGATCATCGTCCTATCCGACCTGCCACCGAGCGCGACAGACGAGATGCGCGACTTTTGCAAGAAGAACGGAATCGGACTTCTAGAGATTGACCTCGGGGACAATCCCGAGACGCTCAGGTTCGGCAGCGAAGACCCACACTGGGACCTGCAGGCCCAAGCAATCATTGCTGCGCAGATTAGCCCTCAGCTCGGGGAGCAATCACCGCAACCGTATCGAGCGAACTTTCGCCAAAAGCGCGACGGTCCACGCTTGCACGGTTAGTGTTGAGCGCCGCCCTTTCGGGCCGATCCGCCGGAACTCGACAACCTCGCAAGCTTCCGCTCTTTCCCTCCCCACGGTGGCTCAGTTTCCCAACACATGGCATACTGAAGTCTCGCGGATTTGAGGATGGGCATGGGTGGGTGTGCAGGTATAAGAGAGGATCTACATTCCGGTACGACTCCTATCGGAATGCTCAAATCTCTTCTCGTCCTTGGCGCACTAGTCCTTACCGCTCTGAAGCTTCCGCTCGTGCATGACTCGCACGCTGCCGTCGAAATCATCGCGCATCGCGGCGCATCGCACGACGCACCGGAAAATACAGTCGCGTCGTTTAAGCTCGGTTGGGAGCAGAAAGCAGACGCCGACGAGCTCGACACACGCCTTACCCAAGACGGACAGGCCGTGGTGATTCACGATGCCAACACTAAACGCACCACCGGTGTGGCTCTTGGGGTCGCGACTTCGACGATAGCCGAGTTGCGTTCGCTCGACGCCGGAGCCTGGAAAGGCTCGCAATGGACCGGGGAGAAACTTCCGACGCTCGCCGAGGCTGTGGCGACCATCCCAGATGGAAAACGTCTGTTCGTCGATATCAAGTGTCGCTCCGAGGCGCTGCCTGAACTAGAACACGTGCTCACGTCATCCGGCAAGAAATCGGCACAGTTCGCCATCATCGGTTTCGACTACGCCACCATGCAACAGGCGAAGAAACAGTTCCCCGGCTTGGAAGTATATTGGCTGGCGTCCACCGCAACCGAGATGAACGGAGCGATGCCGACAGTTGAAGCATTAGTCGAAAGGGCCGCAGCCGCCGGCTTCGATGGGCTCGATCTGGAGTACACGTTTCCGATCGATCGTGAGTTCGCATCGAAGATCAAAGCGGCTGGTTTGAAGTTCTACGTCTGGACGGTGGACGACGACGCCGTGGCTAGGAAACTCGTCGCGGCGGGCGTCGACGGCATCACGACCAACCGGCCCGAGTGGCTGCGAGAACATCTCAAGTGACATCTCCTTGTCTCCGCGCGAAATTCCCGCCGTGTCCCTGCACGACGTGCCGCTCGAGCTCACCTGCGTCTGACGGTTCAGCCCTCCCTCGTGTCAGATCTCGCAGCGACCCTTGTTCAGGAAATGAAACAGTGAGAAGGCGGAAGATCCGCCACGTCGAGAGACGGCGCGGGCAACCAGCGCGCCTCGGCGCAGTACGGTCTGGCAACTCATGGCCCGCCTCCGTCCCGGTGGGCGGAATCAGGCCTTCATGGCTCAGGCAGCGAGATCGACGATTCCCCGTCCTCCCGGCGCAACATGCTGCTCGAGGGCGCAAATCTGGAACTGGTCCTGCTTGGTAACCTGCGGCCGAACGGGATCCTTCTTCACGTCGCGCGTTCGAGTTGGCGGACTCCCGACGCCTTCAAGGAGGCAATGGGGGCGCTGAAACGGTACGTCATGGAGTGGTACCACCGCGTCGGCTGCGCACACTACCTCGCTGCCGTCGTTGAGGCCGCCATTCACGAGGTCAAAGGCATCGCGGACGTGATCGAACCGGTCGACATGTCTTCGGCCCCTGATTGGCTGCCCGAAGGCCCGCGCCGCCTCGGGTCGGCGATCTTCTACCAGGCAGCCGTCCTTCATCATCTGGCCGGGAACCGCGAGAAGGCGATCACCAGGACGAAGGACTGGCTCGGGGCGATTCCGGCTCAGAATACCGCCGAAAAGGCGATGGCGCAGGCGCAGTTGTCCGCCCTCACTCGGCCTCACTGAAGTCTCGCGCAGACCGCGAAGCGTTTGGGTACTCTGATGACGATGCCTTCGAATTGCCCCCGTCCTTGGCGATCTCGAACTATCGTCAATTCTGTTTAGACGAATCGCCGGTCGCGCCAGCGATTCACCATTCTCGTGCGCCAAGTTCAGCATCTTCCAGGCTTGATCGTGCGCGACATAGCTGTAACTGTCAGGCCAGCGAGTCGCAAATGACATTCTTTTAGAGAAAAGGAGGGCGAATGCCGAAGGGGAGAAGAAAGCAAAAGGTCGGGATCGACATACTCGGGTTGGTGATGAAAGCCCGTGAAGCCAGCAGGGGCGCGCTTGGACATCTGCGCAAGGAGATCCGCGCGGCGAGAAACTGGCTCGAGAAGCTCATTGCGGAGGAGCGAAGCTTCCGGCTCGACCTCTTCGGGTCGGGCGGCCCTGGCAGGCCACGGGTGGTCGGCAAGTCACCGAAGGCTGGGCGAGCAGCGAGCGGGAAAGCTCCCGCGCGGAAGGCGAAACCTCGTCGTAAGGGACCTCCTAAAGCGGATCAGTTCTTCGCCAAGCTGCCGAGCAAGTTCACGATCGACGACGTCCGGAAGCTCGCTGGGAAAGCGACCGGGAGTGAGCTTGGCGCAGTGGGCGAGAGCGAAGAAGGTGAAGAAGACGGCCGACGGGTATCAGAAAGTCGCGTAGGCGCTCACCCATCGCAGTCAGATTGTTGCGCTGCGCCACTGCGCCCAGAGCGAGCTTTCTCGTATCAGACGCCGCCTCTCGCTGCCGAGACTCTGACTTCTCGATCATGATGGCCGGAGGGGGAGCTACCTCGTACAGCTTCCCCGCCGGCGGAACCTTTGTTAGTGGTAGGGGACTCCCCTCATAGCATTCATGTCTTCCACGGTACTTGTATGTGCTCAGGCCGCGCCACCAGCAGTGAACGAAGGCGCGCGATTACGGAGGTGGAGCACATGCTGTTCAGGGTTGTTTGTGCTCCTTGTCGGCTGTCGACGCTCTGGACCGACGATCCCGAGGGGTTTCTGAGCGCCACCTGCAATCACCCGAGACGCTGCGAAGCGTTGCTCTCGGACGACGACTTCCCCTCGCTCCACTCCAGCAGCACCGTCACAGCGGCTTCGCGCAGTTCTGCGGCGTCAAGCGCGGTACTGCTCTCTACGGAACCCGACCCGCCGCGTGCCGAACAGCATGTTAAGTTGACGCCATGACAAATCGGCCATGTTGGAGCCCGATCTGGCCGAGCGTGCTGGCCAGGGGGAAAAAAGACGTGCTGTCCGAGATGGACTTTGCGTATGATTTCGACGGTGACATGTTCGTTCACTTGCAGCTCAGGACGGCGCTCTCTTTTGATGCCATATCGGATATGCAGCTCGACGAGCTGAAGGTTGTCTTGAGCGGAAAGGGTAACCCGAGGGACATTGAGCTTCGATTCAGAGGAGAACCGCCGGAGGGACTTCGCGAGCTCTTGATCGAGCGATATGGGTGGGGCTGAGATCCTCCAGTGAGTGCCCTTCATCGACCTCACCGCATCGTCTCAAAGCTCGACTACGCTCCGCCTTCATGATCACCTTGGGATCGCGCGCCGGAACGAGGGACATTGCTGCCATTACCTCGGAATATCGTAGGAGAGACGATGAAAATGCAGAGCTACGTCGAAGCGCTCGCCGAGCCAACATGGAGCATCGCCGGCGACTCGATGAAGACGACCTTCGACTACGACTACGCGGCCGGCCGCGAGAAGCTGCTCAACCTTTACCAAAAGGGCAAGGACCTGCAGTGGGACAGCGGCAAACGCATCGACTGGACACGCGAGATCAACATGGAGAATCCTCTCGGCGTTCCCGACGAGTTCATGCCGATCTTCGGCTCCCCCACGTGGGAGCGCCTCAATGCGAAGGAACGAGGCAACGTCCGGCGGCACATGACGGCGTGGCAGTTCTCCCAGTTCCTGCACGGTGAGCAGGGAGCGCTGGTATGCACCGCCAAGATCGTGCAGACCGTACCGATGATCGATTCGAAGTTCTACGCGGCGACCCAGGTGATGGACGAGGCCCGCCACGTCGAGACCTACTCACGCTATCTGCGCGAGAAGATCGATCTGGCCTACCCGATGAATCCGCATCTCGCAGAGCTCCTCGGCCAGATACTCCGCGATTCGCGCTGGGACATGACCTACCTCGGCATGCAGATCATGATCGAGGGGGTGGCGCTCGGGGCCTTCGGAACGATCCGTGACAACGCGACCGAGCCGACCGCGCGCGAAGTCAACGCCTACGTGATGCAGGACGAGGCCCGTCACGTGGCGTTCGGTCTATTGGCGCTGCGCGACCACTATCCGCAGCTGACTGACAAGGAGCGAGACGAACGTGAGCAGTTCTGCGCCGAAGCAGCGTATCTGTTGCGCGATCGCTTCCTCGCGCAGGAAGTTTGGCGGAAGCTCGACTACGACGCCGAGGAATGTTGTCGCTACGTCGAGGAATCCGAGCTTCTGCGATTCTATCGCCGATCGCTGTTCATGCGCATCGTACCGACGTTGAAGAGCATCGGGCTCTGGGGGAAGCGCATCCAAGCCGCGTTCAAGGACATGGGCGTGCTCGAGTTCGCCTCCTTGAATCCCGAGGAAGGCATGCGCGCGGACGAGTCGGAAGCGCTACGCCTCGAGCAGGAGCTTCGCAAGGATCGCGCGGCCTAGGCTAGTCGATGGATGTAAGAAGGAAGCGGTGCGGCTCAGGCTTTGGCTTTGTCTAGCACGCCGCCCGTCTGGAACAGGAAACCAGCAGCGCCGGCGCCGATCAGCGGGGCGATGATGAAGAGCCAGAGCTTGGCGGCGGCTTCTGGACGGCTCGCGATGCCAACGAGCGCCGGGCCGATCGAGCGAGCGGGGTTGACGGACGTGCCGGTGATGTTGATGCCGACGAGGTGAATGACGACGAGCGTGAGCCCGATGGCAAGGCCGGCGAAGCCGGTCGGCGCAGAGGGATGCGTGACGCCGAGAATACAGACGAGGAACAGGAAAGTGCCGACCACCTCAAAGACGAAGGCCGAAGCCACGTTGTACTCGCCAAGATAGCCTGCGCCCCAGCCGTTCTGGCCGAGTCCGCCCGTCCAGCCCTGCGCCTTGCCGGACAGGATGATGTAAAGGACCGCCGCTCCGACGATCGCCCCGAACACCTGCGCGATCCAGTAGCCGATCATCTCGCTCGCGCTCATGCGGCCGGCGACGAAGACCCCGAAGCTGACCGCCGGGTTGACGTGGCAGCCTGAAATCGGGCCGATGCCGTAGGCCATCGCGACGATCGCAAACCCGAAGGCGCTCGCTACTCCGAGCAGGTTGATGGCGGCGACGCCCGATCCCATGCTTCCGACCACCGCCGCCCCGCAGCCGAAAAACACAAGAGCGAAGGTTCCAACGAATTCTGCGACTTGCTTATTCATGTAAAGCGCCCCCCGATGGCGCGCCAAGAACGCGCCGGAATCAAGCCGACGGATGCCAGCCTTGCACCGGCTGAGACTGTTGGAATTGATGGACTCGCGTGCCGCTCGCGCTCACCTCCGTGTGACGCTCGGCCTTCGATCAAGCTTCCGAAGGAGCTCGACTCATGAATGTGCGGCCCTGTCGGATGTCGAACTGGGAAGTTCTAAGCCAGCAAACCTGATTGTCGCCACGGTGGGACGCCGAGGTTTCGGCGCCCCACCAGAGTATGCTCGCTACCTCACTGCCGACGTACCAGCCTTACCAGACCTACCGCCACTCCCATGCCTTCAACTTACCGTTGCCGTCGGCGTCGGCCTCGTACTCGAAGACGACGGCGATGCCGTTCAAACCCTTCCAGACCTCGGCCTGGGTCTGATAGTAGACGGCGCCGCGATAGCGGACGCCGCCGTGGCCGAGGAGCTGGCCGACTCCCTGTCCTTTCCAGCTCGCTGTTTCGCCCGCCTTGCCGATATCGATTCCCTGTCCCTCGATGGAGAGGATGCCGTCGGGGCGAACCGTTGCGGTGTACGTGCTGTTCCCGCGCATCTCGACGCCGAGGAGCTTTCCCGTCCCTTGGCCCGAGACCTCGACGCGCGGCGGCCCGTCGCCCGGAAGTACACGGCGGACGATGACTTTCCCTGTTCCCTCAGCGATCTGTTCACCAAGCATGAGCGTCTCCTTTTGCGGCCCGGATTCATCCGAGCCGTACTACAATGGGGGAGAACTGCAGCGGTCCCCCCGTAGCGCCGGCCACGTCGCCGACGCAGCTTCTTCACCCGTACGCCTTATCAGCGAAGAAGGATAGCCCACTTCAAAATCTGCCGTCCTGTCCCCGCAACTATGAAGGGGACGTGACCGTCTTCACACCCGCTGCCGTGCCACGTGTCCGTGTGTAGACCCCCTTGATGCTCAACCGCGCTGCCACGTCTAACGGTGTAGCTCCGCTGCTGGTCGGATCACGCCGACGCTTGTCGCAGCGTGACCATACTGACCATTGCCACTTCGACCCGAAAGCCGTTACTTCGCAATGAGCATGACGCCGACCACCGCGAACACCACCGCCGCTACACGCTTCGTCAGCTCGGGCCGGAGTGCACTTCCCGCCCAGGAGCCAAGAGGGACGACGATGGCCATCAGTCGGCCTCCACGATATCACGCAAGTGCTGCATAAGGTTCTGCTTGGCCGCCTGTGCGGCGACGCGTCCGAGGTAAGGATCGAGCTTCTCGAGAAGCTCGTCGTCGACGTCGAAGAGGGCGCGCGCGTCCTCGACCGTGAGCTCGGTGAATGCGTCGTTGACGACTGAGACGACCCTCAAGACCTTGAAGACCTCGAGCTCCTTGACCTTGGGGTTGAACTTCACCTCGACGTTGAACTGCATCCCGACTTGCTCGCGCACGGCGCGAGCATCGAGTCCTCGACCGCTTCCCAGATCAGCTTTTTGCTGATCCCCTTCTCCATGCTCACCGCCTCGATGACATGTTCGACCTCGGGATGCATTGTGAGATCTCCTTCCCGCGAAGAACTAATGCGACGACAGTAGCGTCAAGCCTTTCTTGCTACCTGCCGCCGCATGGACGGAAGTCAGAGGTAGAGGAGAAACAGCTGTGTGAATCCGTTCTGCTGAAAGACTGCCGGAGCGTCTTTCCAGAAGAGCGGATTTTCATATCCGGGAAGTCCGCACGCGCACCTACCGCACTGAGGGCACAGCTTCGAGGGGTTAGCGTGGCCGCACCACGCACTTCGAAAGAGCTCAAAGCTCCTTTGGCAAGACGGGCAGCTCACGGTATGACTTACGTGCGCAATCATCGAAACCCTGCACAAATTGCTCTGGCGTCATTGTCGTCTTGCCGAACGACGATCGGAATCAGGGAAAACCCCTAGACTTCTGGCGGCGGCGCTGCTCAGGGCAACACCCTATTACCCGCGCCCCGCGCTCCTGCCACGGTCGGCGTATGTTCGTAGAGCCGTTGATCCCCGTACCGCTCTGGCGCAACGTTTCCGCCCGGCCGGAGCAAAATCTCTACGCCGAGATAGTGTTCGACGCGGTCAGACTCGTGCGGGGCGAAGGTTTGGTGGCTAAGACGAAGGCGGCCGACGTGGCGGCGGCACGCGCCTGGATCGAGGACGGCAACATTGGCGTGGTCAGCTTCAACGAGGCGTGCGGCTGGCTCGGCTGGGACGCGGAGCACACGCGGCGGGCAATCTTTTCTACCGTGCTCGCCGCCTGACCACGGCATCGGCTTCAGTACGGGAAGGTCCCTATTCCCTTGGAGATCCGGTGATGCCACGGTGCTCGCGAAGCTCCAATCGTCTTCGAAGCTGTGGCGGAGATGAAGAGAGTCAACTTTTCGTGCGAGAAGAGCCATTACTGGGTACGGGTCTGTCAATACGATGAGGGAGAGAGGCGCATCGTGTCATCAGCCTCCGACTCCCGGCGCTGCCCGTTGTGCGGAGCCCAGGGACGTATCGAGAGCGTTGGGGAGAACGACTCTGATCGCTCACCGAAGTAACGGCTAGCTCGGATGGAACGGGGAGCGCAGGCAGAAAGCAAATCGCCCGCGCCCTCGACCTGCCGCGCCTCTCCGGGGAGCTTTCGTATCTTAGCGGTGACGAGCGGCTTGCGCCCCCACTTCGTGGCCCCAGTTCTCGCGCCGATCCAACTGTGACTGCAGCTTCCTTGAGGTCCTTCTCGTTCTTGATGCTGTACCTTTCGACGACGGAGCGGGGCTTCCAACCTGCCAGCTGCCTGATCACGCCCTCCGATACTACGACCATCGGCTTGGCACCTCCGCGCCGAAACGGGCGTAGAGCGAGCGTGTCTGCGTCCGATATCAACCGTTATGTAGCTTTCAGGCTTTTGCGGCCGCTATCCGCTGGCGGGGGGATCCCTGAATCGGCTGCGTCGCATGGACGGCCAATCGAAACCTCGAATACATCACGCTTTCGATCGTGGCCGGACTGGTCGTGCTCTTCGCGGCCGCCCGATTCGGCGGCGCGGTGGCCCTGCGCTTTAAATGCCTCGCATTGCAGGTGGGCCTCGTGAAGGTCGACCCGAACGGCGGCTTGGGCGTCGTCGATTTGAAGGAGTGTCGCGGTGATACGCCGGCCGAACCGATTCCGCCTCTGCCGCTGCCCCCCGAGGCGGCCGGCGAGGAGAGGCGGCATCACCTCGGCGATGGCAATCCGGGGGTTCGAACAATACCCTTTTCGGCGGTGACCTGCCGACCGAGGGCCTGTTCGCCGATTTCACGTTCACGCTCACGCAGGAGCAGATCGACTTCGCCAACGAGAACGGTGGTAGCTTCGTGTTGAGCTTCGATGCGTTCGGGGTGAACCAGGCGGTATGCGCAGACGTGTCCTGCGGCGCTTTTCGCAACAGCAACGTCTCCGCCGATACGGTACAAGTCGACGGCACGACCGTCGGTTTGGCGCAAAACGGCACGAATCAGATTTCGCTCGACGCCGACTCGCTCGCGCCCGGCGAGCACACCATTCGGCTCGACACGGGATCGCTTTTCCCGAACCTTACGCTCGATGAGGCGCAAGCGCAGCACCTGCTCGACGATTTCGAGTACAAGGGGCTGACTCTCGGGTTCGGCTCGACGTCCTGACGATCGTCGACGCCCGGCGATCTCAGCTTTCGTGCGGGCCGAGTGCCAAAGGTGTGGGCAGCATGTAAGAGGTGACATGGCCTCCGATTCCTCCATCGTGCGCAGTATGTGGAATCGCCTCAACGGCGCGCAGCGCGTGGCATTGGCCATTGCCATTCTCTGCGTGTTCATGATCGGCGGCGCCCTTTACTGGGAAGAAGGCTATGAGCAACGATTCGTGAATTGGACGTTCACCCAGGCACAGACCGTAAAAAGTGAGTTCACAACTGCCCCGGCTTGGATGGACGTCGTAGGCCTCACACCGGCTTACTATGGGACCGCCACTTTGCGCTTCAATGCCGGCGAGAAAGAAGCCGCCACCGAAGTCCATTTCGTCTATCACAGCTTCTTCCGTTCCGATTTGGATCGGTTCCTGCGGCGGTTCGTGCCCGGAGGCAAGGTCAACATCCGCTTCGATCCACGACGGCCTGACCAGGTCCACGTCAACAGCACTTTTCCCACCGCGACTTCCCGATTCATCTATATGGGTGGTTTTCTTCTTGCGCTCTTGGCGGGAATCCTGTCCGTCGTAGGCGAATTATTTGAAGCCGTAGCAAAATTCAGAAAGTGAACTATGAATAGCAGTCGAATCGATCATCGAAGATGAAGGAGGTCTCGTGGCAAGCAAAAGAAAACTGGCGCTCGCCCTGCTCTTCGTCGGTCTCGTCGCGGTCGAAGCGAACGCGAAGGAGCTGCTCGTAATCACCGTATTCCTCAAGGACGGGAAGCTCGAGACGTTGTTCATGGACCCTGCGGAATTCCCCGACTCGACGAGCTGCACGGACGCTGGCAAGCGTTTCGACAAGCACGCAGCCGCCAATCCCGACCCGGCGGTTCAGAAGTTCGAGTGGCGCTGCGCCGAGAGCACCTATTTGTTCTCGGCGGCGACGGACGATGTCAACAACGTCGTCATGGTTCGGTACTCGAGCAGTGACACGCTATCAGTCACGGAATACGACAGCCTCGAGAAGTGCGAGCAAGCGAAAGCCCTCAATCCGGTGAAAACCACGTGCTCCCTTACGTCTCAGCGCATTCGCGGAACCGCAAAATGAGGTGCTGACGGCAGTTCAAATGGTCTTGATTTGCCCTCCGTCGATAACAAACTCTGCGCCGGTGATGTTGGCAGCGCGGGGCGACGCGAGAAAGACGGCTAGCTCGGCGACCTCTTCAGGTTCGGTGATCCGCCCGGTAGAGATGCCCATGCTCCGCGGCACCACCTTCTCCAGAGCAGCCCGAGCTGTGGTGCCGGCACCGGCGGCGACGACGTCGGCGAAGCCGCCGGGATCGGTCCAGAACGGGGTTCGCACCGGGCCGGGGGCCACGGCGTTCACGCGCACGCCCCGCGGGGCAAATTCCTCTGATAGCGCCTTGGTGAGGTTGGCTAGCGCCGCCTTGGCCGCGGAGTAGTCCACCACCATGGGGAAGGGCAGCCGAGCGTTGATCGAGCTGATGTTGACGATCGCTCCGCCGCCGGCAGCGAGAAGGTGCGGCAGCGCCGCATGGCTCGCGCGAACCGCGCTGAAGAAGGTGAGCTCGAACACGTGCCGCCAGTCGGCGTCGTTGATTTCCAGGAATCCGGTCCGAGGACTGGCTGCGCCGAGATTGTTGACCAGCACGTCCATCTTGCCATGACGGTCTACGGCGGCGCGGACGAGCGAGGCCGGACCGTCGGCGGTGCCCAGGTCGACGTTGACGATGGTGACCTCGTGGCCATCGCGTACAGCCGCGAGCTCGGCGGACGTGGTCCGGCTGCCTGCAACGACACGGGCGCCCTCGCGGGCGAGAGCTTTGACGACCGCCAAGCCGATGCCCTTACTGGCCCCGGTTACGACGGCGATCTTGTCCTCGAGGTTCAGATCCATCCGGATGCGCTCCTTCTTCAGGCTCCGCCGCCTGCTGGAGTTCGTCGGCGCGAGGGCTATCATGCTCCCGCACACGCGGCCACCACGATGACGTCACTTGCCTTCACTCCAGCTGATCTCACCAACCGTTCGCTATTCGCCGATCCATACCCTCTCTACCATTGCCTGCGTAGTCGATCCCCAGTGCGTTACATTGGTATTCCGGCCAGCGAAGCTACCGGGAATGAGCCTGTCTGGTCGTGGGGATTGCTGAAATATGAAGATGTCTATGGCGCGCTGCGGGACCATCAAACGTTCTCGTCAGCAAGCCCGCAAGCCGGTCAGTTCGGGCCAAAGTTGGTGCTGATTCAGGACGATCCCCCTCGTCATACGCATTTCCGTAGGCTGGTGAACAGAGCCTTTACCTTGAGACGAGTCGAAGCGTTGGAGCCCTGGATCGCCGAAATCGCCAATGCTCTCTTGGATGAGATGGGTGAGGACGGACGGGACGTCGTCGAATCGTACACCGTGCCCTTGCCTGTGAAGGTCATTGCCCGTCTGCTTGGAATCCCTGGTGAAGACTACGTCACGTTCAAGCGATGGTCGGACGCCTTTCTCTCGACGGTGTCCGTTCAGGCGACGGAGCGGCTCCAGAATCTTCAGGAGATGGTCGCATATTTTGGCCAGATGGCGGCCGCACGACGCACGCGCGGGGTCGACGATTTGATCTCGGCGTTGGTCGAAGCTGAAGTCGAGGGGGAGGCTTTGCAGGATTGGGAGATCCTCGGCTTTTGCATCCTGCTACTGATCGCTGGAAACGAAACGACGACCAATCTCATCGGGAACCTTTTGCACGTCTTGAGCGCTCGACCAGATCTATGGCGACGACTGCGAGAAGACCGCAGCCTCGTCGAAACCGTGATCGAAGAGTCTCTGCGTTACGAGAGCCCCGTGCAACGACTGTTTCGTTGGGCGACGCGCGACGTTGAGATTTCCGGCGTCAGGATGAGTCAAAGGGGACCGCGTGACGATCTTCTATGGCGCGGCAAATCGCGACCCGCAGGCTTTCGTCGATCCGGACGAGTTTCGGCTCGATCGCGATCTCCGGAACCATGCCGCGTTCGGCGCGGGCATTCACTATTGCCTCGGCGCGCCGCTGGCTCGCGCGGAAGCGAGAATTTCCTTGAACGCTTTCTTGGATCGTTTCGCAACGCTCCGCCGTGGGGCCGGAGAGGCGCTGCGGCAAACCGAAAGCCCTGTGGTGTTGGGATTCAAACACCTTTCCTTGACGCTGGACCCTCGTTCCTAGACCGGCAAGCACTCCGGGAGTCGGATTCCCAAGCCGCTCGGAAAAAGATATCCCGATTCACGGGATGCCAACGGACGAAAGGCCATCGCCGCAAGCTCAGGCTCCCCCGCTCGAGGCCCGTACACCGGCGACGGCGCCGCCGCCCAGCACGGCGCATGAGCGCGCGCCGGTGCCAGCCGCGTCCGGCGTACTGCAACGCTGGCGCTGGGCCATCGGCGGCGCCGGTCTTCTCGTCGTGCTGATGGTCGGCGTCCCATGGATCTTCAGCGCGCTGCGCACGGTTTCGACCGACGACGCCTACGTGAACGGCCACGTGACGTTCGTCGCCCCGCGCGTGCGCCGGCCAGGTCGCGCGCGTGCTGGTCGACGACAACAACCGCGTGCAGAAGGGCGACCTGCTGGTGCAGCTCGACAAGGAGCCGTACCAGGTGCAGGTCGACATCGCGCAGGCCGCCGTCGACACGGCGCAGGCCGATCTGGTCGCCGCACAGGCCCAGGCGCGCGCGCGTCGCGGGGCAGGTGCGCAGCCTGCGGTTCAACCTGGAGCACGCCATCGAGGACGTCGACAACCAGATTGCGCTGCTGCGCTCGAAGGTGGCGGCTCTGGAATCCGAGAAGGCGACGCTCGCAAGGCGCAGGCCGACTACGACCGGGCGCTGCCGCTCGTCAGCTCCGGCGCCGTCACGCCGGAGGAGCTCGACCACCGCAAGCAGACGCTGCACGTCGCGCAGGCGGAAGTCGAAGAGGCCCTGCAGGGCGTCTACCAGATCCGCGTCGGCCTCGGCCTTCCGCCGAAGCCGGAGACGGGCGACGACCTGGCCGCAGGTGCCCGCCGGACCTCGATCAGACGTTCTCCTCGGTCCGGGAAGCGCAGGCGAGGCTGATCCAGGCCGCGGCGCAGCTCGGCGTGACCGACTCGTTCAACAAGACGCCCAGGCAGATGATCGCCGACTTCTACAAGCGCGATCCGAGGGCAGACATCGACCGCATCTACGCGCAGCTCGCTGAAGGACGCGCCCGCGGTCAAGCAGGCCGAGGCCAAGCTGCTGCAGGCGCAGCGCAATCTCGACCAGGCCAAGCTGAACCTGCGCTACTGCGACGTCGTCGCCGAGATCGACGGCGTCGTCACGCGCCGCAACGTGAATCCCGGCAACAACGTCGTCGCCGGGCAGAGCCTGATGGCGGTCCGCTCGCTGACCGAGATCTGGATCGACGCCAATTTCAAGGAGACGCAGCTCGCCGAGCCTGCGCATCGGCCAGCCGGTCGATCTGGACGTCGACATGTACGGCAGGCGCCAGCGTCTTCAAGGGCCGCATCTCCGGCTTCACGATGGGCACCGGCTCGACGCTGGCGCTGCTGCCGCCCGAGAACGCGACGGGCAACTTCGTCAAGGTCGTGCAGCGGCTGCCGGTGCGGATCGACCTGCTCGACTACGATCCGGAGCAAGCTGCCGCTGTTCATCGGCCTGTCGGTGACGCCGTACGTCCACGTGCACGAGCAGCCGACCGGCCCGAACGCGGGCAAGCTGCTGCAGCCGCATCTCTGCCGATCGGCTCCGCGCAGGACTCCGAGCCGCGCGCGCAGCGATGACCGCCGCGGCCGCTGGCCTTGCCGCTGCCGCGCACGGTCGATCAGTCCCTGGCTGGTCGCGGTGGCGGTCGTGATCCCGACCTTCATGGAGGTGCTCGACACGACGATCGCCAACGTGGCGCTGCGCTACATCGCCGGCGGCCTGTCGGCGCCGGCGACCGACAGCGAGTGGGTCATCACCAGCTACCTCGCGGCCAACGCGATCATCCTGCCGATCTCCGGCTGGCTGGCGGTGCGGCTCGGCCGGCGGAACTACTTCCTGCTGTCGATCGCCGTGTTCACGCTCGCGTCGGCGACTGTGCGGCATGGCGACGAGCCTGAACGCGCTGATCGCCGTTCCGCGTGCTGCAGGGACTGGCCGGCGGCGGACTGCAGCCGTCCAGCCAGGGCGATCCTGCTCGATGCCTTTCCGCGCGAAAAGCAGGGCGCGGCGATGACCATCTTCGGCATCGCCGCGCTGCTCGCGCCGGTCGTCGGCCCGACGCTCGGCGGCTACATCACCGACAACTACGGCTGGCGCTGGATCTTCTACCTCAACGTGCCCGTCGGCCTGCTCGCGCTCGCTGATGTGCAGCGCGCGTCGTGACCGATCCGGACTACCTGAAGGCCGAGCGCGCCGACGCAGCGCGCCCAGCAACGACGGTTCGACACGCTCGGCCTGGGCCTGCTGAGCCTGACGATGGTCTGCTGGGAGGTGCTGCTGAGCAAGGGGCAGGAATGGGACTGGTTCGGCGACCCGTTCTGGCGCGTGCAGACGCTGCTCGGCGCTCTTCGTCGCGGGCCTGGTCGGCCCTGATCTACCGCGAGCTGCGGATCGCCAACCCGCTGATCAACTTTCGGACGCTGACGGACCGCAACTTTCGCTCCTGCTGCATCATCATCTTCTGCGCCTTCGGCGTGCTGTACGCCAACACGACGACGCTGCCCGGCACTGCTGCAGTCGCTGTTCGGCTACGACGCGACGACCTCGGGCCTGGTGCTGTCGCCGGCCGGGCTGTTTGCGCGTCGCGCATGCTGTTCATCGTCGGCACGCCTGCTGGCGCGCGGCGTCGACGCGCGCTATCTCATGGCCGCCGGCCTGCTGACGATGGCGGCCGGCAACTTCTGGATGTCGCAGATGAACCTGGACATCAGCCCGTGGCAGGTGGTCTGGCCGCGGGTCGTCGTGATCGCCGGCCTGTCGATGATGTTCGCGCCGCTGAACGTGGCGGCGTTCCTGTACATCCCGCCGGAGCTGCGCGGCGCCGCCGTCGGCCTGCTGGCGCTGCTGCGCAACGAAGGCGGCAGCGTCGGCACCTCGCTGGCGCAGACGATCCTGCGAGCGCCGCGAGCAGTTCCATACGCTGCGGCTCAACGAGCAGCTCGACGCGCTGTTCCCGCGGTCGGGCAGCGGCTGGCGGAAGGACAAGCGTTCTTCATGCAGAGCAACGGCGATCCGGTCCTGTCGCACCAGATGGCGCTCAAGTCACTGGAGAAGCTGCGCGACGAGCAGGCGGCGTCGCTGGCGTACTTCGACGTCTTCTGGTCGTCGGCCGTCGTGGCCGCACTGTTGGTGTTCCTCGTGCTCCTCATGCGCCGCTCGGTGATCGAGAAGGGAACGCTCGTCGGAGCCGAGTGAGGCGTCTCGCTGATGTGACGCGAGACTTCGCAAGGCGACCGGCTCTTCGCTATCCTGGCCGCCGCGGACGCGGTTCGCCTCTCATCGTATGCGCATCCTGGTCGTCGAGGACGAGCGGAAGGTCGCGAGCTTCATCCAGCGCGGCCTCGAGGCGGAGCACTACACCGTCGACGTCGCCTACGACGGCGACACGGGCCTCGCCCGCGCGCTCGAGGGACACCACGACCTATTGATCCTCGATCTCATGCTCCCCGGCCGCGACGGCGCCGCCGTGCTTGGCGAGCTGCGGGCGCATCAGCACAAGCTGCCGATTCTCCTGCTCACGGCGCGCGCCGCGGTGACCGACAAGGTACGCGGCCTCGACCTCGGCGCCGACGACTACCTGACGAAGCCCTTCGAGTTCGACGAGCTGCTCGCGCGCGTGCGCGCACTGCTGCGCCGCGGCAGCGCGGCGCCGGCCGCCCAGCCTCGCGCTCGCCGATCTGACTCTCGACCCGGCGAAGCGCCAAGTGACCCGCGCCGGGCGCCCGATCGAGCTGACCGCCCGGGAGTTCGCGTTGCTCGACTTCTTCCTGCGAAACCCGGGGCGGGTGCTGAGCCGGGCGATCATCGCGCAGCACGTCTGGGGAGTGAGCTTCGATACCTTCACGAACGTCATCGACGTGTACGTCAACTACCTGCGGCGCAAGATCGACGCCGACTTCGAGCCGAAGCTCCTGCACACCGTGCGCGGCGCCGGTTACGTGCTGAAGGGGCCCGAGCGGTGAAGGGAGCGCGGCGGCCGGCGAGCCTGCGCTGGCGTCTGACGCTCTCGTACACGGCCGCGCTGGGCGGGCTCCTGTTGCTGCTCGGAGCGGCTGCCTTCCTGTTGCTCGACCGCACGCTGCGGGCGAACGTCGACTCCTCGCTCGTCTCCATCGCCCAGGTCATCGCGGCCTCCAGCCAGCGCTCGAAGCCGCCCGATCCCGACCTCGACGAGGCGTTCGGGCTGTTGCTCGGTCCCGCGTTCGCCGAGCGGTTCTTCCGGCTCGTCGATCCGCTCGGGCGCCCCGACCCGCATCTGGGGCCACGGGACCAGACCGAGCTGCCACTCAGTCCCGACGCGCGGAGCAACGCCGCGCAGGGGCGCGATACCTTCGAAACACTGACGGCGCCCGGGGTCGCGGCGGGCCCGGTCCGCCTGCTCACCTACCCCGTCGTGGAGGACGGGCGTGTCGCCCATCTGGTGCAGGTGGCGATGCCGCTCGCCGGAGTTCAAGCCGCACGCACGCGCTTCCTGCTCATCGTGGTCGGGCTCTTTCCGCTGGCGCTCGCCGCGGTGGCGGCCGCAGGCTGGGTCCTGACGGGACGGGCGCTTGCGCCCGTCGATGCGATGGTCGCGGCGGCGCGCCGCATAGGCGCCGAGGATCTCTCTCGCCGCCTCGCCACCGAGAACCGGGACGACGAGCTCGGCCGCCTCGCCGCCGTACTGAACGAGATGCTGGCGCGTCTCGAGCGCTCGTTCGCTTCCGTCCGCCACTTCAGCGCCGACGCGGCGCACGAGCTGCGCACTCCGCTTTCGATCTTGAAGGGCGAGATCGAGGTGGCGCTGCGCACCGCGCCCGGCCCGACGGAGTCTCGGCGAGTGCTCGAGAGCTGCCAAGAAGAGGTCGACCGCCTGGCCGCGCTCGTCGAGGATCTGCTCTTTCTCGCCCGCGCCGACGCGGGAGCCATGGAGCGCCCACTGGAGCCCGTCGACCTCGCCGCGGTGATCGACGACATGACCCCGGCGCTGCGGGCGCTCGCCGAGCGCGCGGACGTCGCGCTCATCGAGAGCCAGCCCGAGAGCGTCGATCGTGCGCGGCAGCGCGCCGATGCTCTTCCGCCTGATTTTCAACCTGGCCGACAACGCCATCAAGTACGCCGGCGCCGGCCGACGCGTGGAGCTCACCCTCGGCACTCGAGAGAGGAACGCGATCGTCGAGGTGCGCGACGACGGTCCCGGCATTTCGGCCGATGACCAAGCGCACATCTTCGACCGCTTCTACCGCGCCGATCCGGCTCGCACTCGCGGCGGCGCGGGGCTCGGCCTGGCGTTGGCGCGCTCCATCGTCCAGCTCCACGGTGGCCAGATCACGGTCGAGAGCACGCCCGGGATCGGCACCACCTTTCGCGTTCTCCTGCCGCTCGCCCCGCCGCGATTAGAGTTTTCTAATCTCCGTCTCATCCTCCCCTCACATCGTGCGCCCGGCGCCGGCGTCGAACAGTCAGGAGGAACCACCGATGAAGGCGGGATTCTTGAAGCAGACTTTGGCGACGGGCCTGGCCCTGTCCGCGGTCGGCGGAAGCTTTGCGCTCGGCCGGTCGACGCGCGCCACGAAGTGGCTGGCGGCGGCGCCGGACGAAGCGCGGGCCGCCACTCCGGAACCGTTGCCCAGCGTCACTCATACCGGCGGCCAGGCGCCGACTTCGTTCGCACCCCTCGCGGCCGAGGCCTCGCCCGCCGTCGTCCACGTCAAGGTGACGGCGGTGGTGAAGGCCGCCGCAGAGGACGGCATGCCATCTGGATTTCCGCCCGGCACGTTCGGCGACGAGGAAAACCCCTTCCAGGGGTTCTCCGCCCCGCGTCGCGGCCGCGGATACACCCAGCAGGGCACGGGCTCGGGATTCATCATTCGCAAGGACGGCGTCGTTCTCACCAACAACCACGTGGTGGAGAATGCCAAGCAGATCACCGTCATCTTGAGCGACGGGCGCGAGCTCGAGGCCAAGGTGATGGGACGCGACCCGAAGACTGATCTCGCGGTGCTGAAGATCGATCCCGCGAAGAGCTTGCACACGGCTCGGCTCGGGGACTCCGATGGCGTGAGCGTCGGCGACTGGGTGGTCGCGATCGGCAATCCCTTCGGCCTCAGCAACACCGTCACCGCGGGCATCGTCAGCGCCAAGGGGCGGGCGATCGGCGCCGGCCCATACGACGATTTCATCCAGACGGACGCTCCCATCAATCCGGGCAATTCCGGCGGGCCGCTGTTCAATGATCGCGGCGAGGTGGTGGGTATCACCACGGCCATCTTCAGCCAGAGCGGCGGAAGCGTCGGCATCGGCTTCGCGATCCCGATCAACCTCGCCAAGAAGCTCGTGCCTGAGCTCGAGGAGAGCGGACACGTGACTCGCGCCTGGCTTGGGGTGACGATCCAGAAGCTCACGCCCGACCTGGCACAGTCGCTCGGAGTGGACCTGGCTCATGGCGCGCTGGTCGCCGAGGTTTCAGCAGACGGTCCGGCCGCGGCATCCGGGATCGAGCGCGGGGACGTGATCACCCGCTACGACGGCAAGGCGGTCGAGGACCACGCCGCTCTGCCGATGCTGGTAGCGTCAACCGCGGTCGGGAAGTCGATTCCGGTCGAGGTCGTGCGCGACGGCAAGACGAAGACGTTCGAGGTAACCGTCACCAAGCAGCCCGGCGATGAAACCGCGCAGGAGGAACACGAGCACAAGGGCAAGTGGGGCCTCGCCCTTCGCGAGCTGAACCCCGCGGAGCGAGAGCAGCGAGAGCTCCCCGCCGGCGCGGGCGTGCTCGTCGCCGGTGTGTCGGACGATAGCCCAGCGGCAGAGGCCGGTATCAAGGCGGGCGACGTGATCTTGCAGGTGAACCGCAAGTCGGTCGCCACCGTCGAGCAGGTGAAGAAGGAAATCGCCTCCACCCCGGCGGAAAAGCCGCTCCTCCTTCTCGTTCACCCGGCCGACGGCAACGAACGGTTCGCCGCGTTAACACCGCGGTGAGCGCCGCGGCAATCCCGCTGCGGTGATGCCCCGGGGGGCGGCTCCTTGGAGCCGCCCCCTTGCGCTTAGGGAGAGCTTCATGACGACCGAACCCCGCCGGTTTCTCCGCGACGCGTGGCGCCTCCTCATGCCCTACTGGCGGTCGGAAGACAGACGGACCGCCCTGGTCCTTCTCGCCGCCATCGTCTTCCTCAATCTCGGCGCGGTGTACGTGCTGGTCTTGCTCAACTCGTGGAACCGCGCCTTCTACGACGCGCTCCAGCAGCGGGACTACGCGGCGTTCACACATGAGCTCGGCCGCTTCTGCCTGCTCGCGGGTCTGTTCATCGTCACGGCCGTCTACCGGCAATACCTGACGCAGACGCTCGAGATGCGCTGGCGGCGTTGGCTCACCGAGGTGTTCCTGCGCGGCTGGCTCGGTGATCGAATTTACTACCGTTTCGAGCATGTCCACCGCGGCACCGACAACCCCGATCAGCGCATCGCCGAGGATCTCAAGCTGCTCGCCGGCGGCTCGCTGTCGCTCGCGAGCGGGCTACTGAACGCGGCTGTCACGCTCGTCTCGTTCGTCGGCATCCTGTGGACGCTGTCGGGACCGCTCGCGGTGCCGCTCGGCGGCTGGACGATCAACATCCCCGCCTACCTGGTCTGGGCCGCGATTCTCTACGCGCTCGGCGGCAGCTTCTTTACCCACCGCATCGGCCGCCCGCTCGTCAGCCTCAACGCACAGCAGCAGCGCACGGAGGCGGACTTCCGCTTCAGCCTCGTCCGGCTGCGCGAGAACGCCGAGGAGGTGGCGCTCTACGGCGGCGAGCCGCTCGAGCAGCAAAGCCTGCGAAGGCGCTTCGCGGCGATCCTCGACAACTGGTGGCGGCGCTTGCGGGTGCAGAAGCGTCTCACGTGGTTCACGGCGGGCTACGGCCAGGCCGCGACCGTCTTCCCGATCCTGGTGGCGGCCCCGCGCTACTTCTCGGGGGCCATCCAGCTCGGCGCGTTGATGCAGATCGCGTCCGCCTTCGGCCGGGTCCAGGACGCGCTCAGCTGGTTCGTCGACAGCTATTCGAACCTCGCGGAATGGAAGGCGAGCATGGATCGCCTGCTCGCCTTCGAGCAGGGCATGGCGGCCTGCGCCGCGCCTAGCGGAGACGGCGATATCCGCATCGTCACGCGCGCCGAGAGCGAGATCGTCCTCGACCACGTCGACATCGCGCTGCCTTCCGGCGCGACGCTCGTCCGGGACGCGGACGCCGTGATCCGACCAGCAGAGCGCGTGCTCCTGACCGGGCCGTCCGGCAGCGGAAAGAGCACCGTCTTTCGGGCAATCGCGGGTCTCTGGCCCTACGGGCGGGGAGAGATTCGACGGCCGGCCGCCGGACGCATGCTCTTCCTCCCGCAGCGCCCGTATCTGCCGATCGCCTCGCTCCGCGAGGCCGTCGCCTATCCATCCGATCCAGAGGTACTCGGCGACGCGGCGATCGCGATCGCACTCAAGCGGTGCCTCCTCGACGGTCTGGTGCCTCGCCTGGCCGAGGTGCAGCACTGGGCGCAGCAGCTGTCGCCCGGCGAGCAGCAGCTCGTCGCGCTCGCGCGCGCGCTGCTCCACGCGCCGGCTTGGCTGTTCCTCGACGAGGCGACCTCCGCCCTGGACGAGGCGACGGAGGGGTACATCTACCGCGAGCTTCGCACCCGCCTTGCCGAGACCGCAATCGTCAGCATCGCGCATCGACCCGGTGCGGCGAAGCACCACGAGCGCCGCCTCGAGCTCGTTCGCGTCGGCGACGCGGTGCGGCTCAGGGAATGTCCGTCGGCGATGAGCGGCTTCGGGAACGACGCGCTCGGCGACGCGACGATCTTCTCGCGACGGTCGGTCGGGCTCGGACGATTCCGGTCACGGCTCCACCACTCGCCGAGGTGACCAAGAGCCCGCGCGCACGGTCTCGGATTTCACCTTGGACGTCGTGCGGCGCAAATAGCGCGGGGAGTTGCGTGAAGACGCCCATCGGCGCATTCGGGAGAGACCATGAACGGCCGAGTGCAGGTGATCGGCAGCTTCCTCTCTCCCTATGTCCGCAAGGTGCTGGTCTGCCTCGATCTGAAAGGCGTGCCATACGAAATCGATCCCATCGTCCCCTTCTTCGGAGACGACCGCTTCTCGCGAGTGAGCCCGCTGCGGCGGATCCCCGTCCTGATCGACGAGCAAGTCACGCTCGCGGACTCCTCCGCGATTTGCCAGTACCTGGAGGACCGCTACCCGCAGCCCAACCCCCTCTACCCCGTGAACATCGCCGACCGTGCTCGCGCGCGGTGGCTGGAGGAATTTGCCGATTCAAGGATGGGAGAGGTGTTCATCTGGAGGCTCTTCAACCAAGTGGCCATCAAGCCCTTCGTATGGGGCGAACAAACGGACGCCGCGGTGGTGGAGAAGACCTTGAGCGAGGAGATTCCCCACGTCCTCGACTACCTGGAGACGGAGGCTCCGGAGCAAGGGTTCCGATTCGGCGCGCTTTCCATCGCCGACATCACGATCGCGTGCTTCTTTCGCAACGCGGGCTTCGCGCGGTTTCGCGTCGATGCCGCTCGCTGGCCGCGCACGGCCGCGTTCGTGGAGCGGGTGCTGAAGATCGAAAGCTTCGAGAAGCTGAAGCCCATCGAGGAACGACTGCGGCGCACGCCGCTGTCACAGCACCGCGCCGTGTCGGCCGAGATGGGCGTGACGTTGACGCGTGACAGCTACGGCGTGAGCGCACCGCGCCGGGGAATCATGCGCATCGACTAGCTGCCGCCGCCCTGGGCGCGGTGCTGCTGGATCTGATCGAACAGGCGCTCGCGCATCTCGTCCTTGGCAGCCTGGAACTTCTGGAACTGGTCGGGCGAGAGCAGCGCCTTCAGCTCGTCCTCCTTCTGCGTTTCCACGGCGCGAGCGTCGTGCATCTTCATGAGCGGCCCTTCGGAGCCCTTGATGATGGGATCCATCTTCTCGGCATATTTGAGGTTGATGGCGCCGACCTTCGCCGCTTGCTCGTCCGTCAGGCCGAGCTTGGTCTTCATCATGGCGGTCTGCGCCTTGGCGCGCTCCGCCGGCGTCGTGTCTTTGAGCTGGTCGAGCTCAGATGCGAGGACGGTCGCGGCCGTCAGCAGGCACAGCGCGATCGCGAAGCTGCGAACAGTCGATGGGAGCGGCATCGTTCCTCCTCTGTCGGTGAGGCGTGCTACATAACGCTCACCGCTCCATGCGTCCAGCTCCCCAGCCTCTCGTGATGCTCCTGCCGGCCCTCGCGGCCGTGAGACGCCGAGCTCGGTGACCGCCGTTACGAGAACAGGCGCAGCCGAGGCGCGCGATCGCCACGAGAGCTTGCGCCAGCGGGAGATGAAGCGCGGCCTACGCGTGTTGCTCTTCGCGTTGCTTCTGCTGCTGGTCACGTACCCGCTGTTGTCCGAGACGTTGATCGGCAAGGCGATCTTCGTCGTCCTGTCGACGGCCATCATGCTCGCCGGCGCCTACGCGAGCAGCAGGACCCGACGCGCGCTCGCGGCGGCGCTGCTTCTCGCCATGCCGGCGATGATCACGCGCTGGAGCGATCTCTTCGTGCCGTCTGCGCCGATGCTGATCGCCTCCATCGTCTCGACGATGTTCCTCTACGCGTACATCGCCGCCCTCGTCTTTCGGCGCATTCTGAATACGGGAGAGGTCAGCGCCGAGGAGCTCTACGGGGGCCTTGCGGTCTACATCCTGATGGGACTGGTGTGGGCGGATGCGTGCTGGCTACTCGAAGCCGCCGCGCCGGGATCGTACTTCACCGGCGGCGAGCCGGCTTCCCTGGCGATCTTCATATACTACAGCTTCTCGACGCTCATGACCGTCGGATTCGGCGACATCCGCCCGGTCGGCCCGCTGGCCCGCTCGCTCGCGACGTTCGAGTCGCTCGGAGGAATCTTCTTCATGGCGGTGTTCATCTCTCGGTTGGTGGGGTTGGCGCAGGTCCGCCGATGACGGAGCGACCGCAAACGATCGCGAGTCTGCTGCCGCTCGCCGTCGCGGTTGCGAGCCTCGACTACGCCGCGGCGCGCACGGCCAACGCGCTCGGCATACCGTTCTATCTCGACACCTGGGCGACGTCGGTCGGCGTCCTCGCCGGCGGGCTCGTTCCCGGAATCCTGGGCGGGGCGCTGTACTGCGCCGCCATGGTCGTCACGGTCTGGGGCTCTGCCGGGATTGTATGGACGGTCAGCAGCGTCAGCGTTGCGCTTCTCACCTGGGCCTTCGCGCGGCGCGGCTGGATCGACGTCGAGCGCCCGCTCGGCTTGCTGAGCGCAGGCATCGTGACCGGGACCCTCAATACGTTGCTGGCGGTGATGCTCGAGCCGTTGGCTTATGGCGCCCGCAACCCCTTCGACAAGTCGGTGCTGTTCCGTGAGCTGTTCCAGGGGGCCTTGGGTTCGTGGGACATCGCGCTGCACCTCGACAACCTGCTGGTCGAGATCACGGACAAGACGGTATGCATCATCGTGGCGGCGGCGACCGCGACACTCATGCTGGAGCCGCACCGCCGGGCGCGGTGAAGCCCTCGGCCAGATTCCGCTAGCGAAAGCCGAGCCGGCTTGGCGCCCACTGCTGGGCGAGCTGCTCTTCCACGTAGTCGCTGCGCGCGAAGAGCTTGACGAGGACGATGCCGGCGATGAGGCCGCCGATGTGCGCCCAGAAGGCGACACCGCCGCGGCTCCCCCTGCGCTCGAGCGAGACGACGCCGCTCACGAACTGGATGAGCGCCCAGTAGCCGATCATCGTCCACGCCGGCATCGCGAAGCGTCGTGAGGAAGAAGCCGAGCGGAACGAGCACGTAGACCCTCGCGAACGGATAGAGGACGACGTAGCCGCCCATCACGCCGCTGATCGCACCCGACGCGCCGACCATCGGCACGCCGGAGTCGGGCGTGATCGCACACCTGCAGTAGCGGCCGCGGCGAGGCCGCAGACGAGATAGAAGACGACGAATCGCAGGCGCCCCATCGAGTCTTCGACGTTGTTGCCGAAGATCCAGAGGAACCACATGTTGCCGAGGAGGTGCATCCACGAGCCGTGCAGGAACATGTGCGTGAGCAGGTGGAGCGGTTGACGGCCCGGGTCGACGACGCAGACGAGGCCGTCGCCCATCGGGAACGCCGTGCCGGGCGCGAGCCGCTCGGTGAGCTCGCCGGCGACGAGCCCCAGGTTGCAAACCGAGGTCGCGAGCGGCATCGGCGAGCCCGCGCCCTGCACGAGGAGCCAGACCGCGACGTTGGCCGCGATCAGGGCGAAGGTCGCGATCGGGGTCGCGGAGGCTCACGTTCTCGTCGCGGTACGGGAACATCCATCACCTCCCTGGCGACAGTCACTCGGCCCAAGCTGCGGAAAATTCGCGGCTACAGATCCGCTTCGTTGATCACCCCGCCGGCTCGCCGGCGTTGACCGGCAGCACCTGGCCCGAGATGCTCCGCGACATGTCGCTGCAGAAGAAGACCGTCGCGTCGACGATGTCGTCCGCGGTGGTCATGCGCTTCAAGGGGGAGCGATCGATGAAAGCCTCGCGGACCGCCTCGGCGGACATGCCGCGCGCCTGCGCCTGACCCTCGATCACGCGGTCGATCCGGTCGCCCTCGACGGCGCCCGGCGCCACGCAGTTGACGCGGATGTTGTGGGGCGCGAGCTCGAGCGCCATGCCGTACGTCATGCCGACCTGGCCTGCCTTCGCCGAGCAGTAGCCGATGCGGTACGCCAGCCCGCGGCGGCCGGCGCCGGAGGAGATGTTCACGATGGTCCCACCCCCGGCCTTGATCATCTCCGGGACGACGAACCGCGTGCAGAGGTACGAGCTGGTCAGACACGAGTCGATCGTGTAGCGCCAGTCCTCCATCGTGTAGTCCTGGACGGGCTTGGTGGCGCCGCCGTCGCCCGCGTTGTTGACGAGCGCGTCAATGCGGCCGAACGCTTGAACCCCGGCGGCGACGAGGCGGCGCACGTCGTCCTCGACCGCCGCATCGCAGACGACGGCGATCGCCTGGCCGCCCGCCTTCTTCACCTGCGCCGCGGTCTCATTCACCAGATCGGCCGAGCGCGCCGCGCAGACGACACGCGCGCCCTCCCGGCTGAAGCGCAGGGCCATGACCCGTCCGATGCCCTTGGAAGCGCCGGTGATGATCGCAACTCTGCCGTCGAGCAAACCCATGGTCTTCTCCTTCTCGAAAGGCGCGGGCGCGTGCTCGCGGATACTGGCATTCCTCCGTTCCGGCTGCCACCGTCTTCGCGCGTTGATCCCGACTGCGGATCCTCCTAAGGTGGCGGCCGGTCGCGGCGTGCTCTCGCCGCGACGACGAGAGGAGATCGCGCATGGCCGGACCACTGGCGGGGATTCGCGTCGTCGAGATCGGACAGGAGATCCAGGGACCTTACGCGGCCCTCTATCTCGCGGACATGGGAGCCGACGTCGTCAAGATCGAGAACCGCGAGACCGGCGACCTCTCCCGCTGGCTCCGCGCCGACACGTTCTTTCCGGGGATCCGCGCCGGGCACGTGAGCCCGTACTTCCTGGCGATGAACCGCGGCAAGCGGAGCATCACGCTCGACCTCAAGAAGGACGGCGGCCGGGAGATCCTGAGCAAGCTGGTCGAGCGGTCGGACGTGCTGCTGACGAACTACCGGCCCGGAGTGCTCGACCGGCTGGGCTTCGGCTACGAGCAACTCGCGCCGCGCCACCCTCGCCTCATCTGGGCGCAGGGTTCGGGTGGGGGCCGAAAGGACCCTGGACGCATCGCCCGAGCCGCGACACGCTGGCGCAGGCGGCGGGTGGCCTGATGGCCAAGACGGGGCTGCCCGAGGATCCGCCGCTCGCGGCCGGCGCCGCGGTCGCCGACACGAACGGCGCGCTCGCGCTCGCCACCAGCGTGCTCGCCGCGCTCTTCGTCCGCGAGCGCACGGGCCAGGGGCAGAAGGTCGGCGCGAGCATCTACGGGACGGTCATCGCCATGCAGGCCTTCGAGCTCGCCTTCGCGTCGTTCTCCGGCAAGGAGCCGCAGCGCGCGGGGCGCGCGCATCAGCTGCTGCACGGAGTCTGGGGGGCGTTTCGCACCAAGGACGGCTGGCTCTGCCTCGCCGGGGTCGACGACAAGCGCTGGCCCCGCTTCTGCGCGATCCTCGGCATCGAGCATCTTGAAGGACGATCCGGAGTGCGACAACCAGACCCGCAACTTCTACGGCGAGCAGAAGATCCAGAAGGTGCTCGACGAGATCTTCCCGACGCGCACCACCAAGGAGTGGCTCGCCGCGCTGAACGAGGCGGACATCCTGGCGACGCCGGTCGCCTGCGTACAAGGACATTCTCGAGAGCGAGCAAGCGTGGGTGAACGGATACCTGACGACGATCCACCATCCGGAAGTCGGAGACCTCACGGTCGCCGGGACGCCGATCTCGATGGAGGCGACGCCGCTCGAGCCGAAACGCACGCCGCCGGAGCACGGGGAGCACACCGAGGAGATCCTCCTCGAGCTCGGCTACGGCTGGGAAGAGATCGGCAAGCTGAGAGAGAGCGAGGCGGTCTAGGGCCGATTGCCTCTATCGGTCGACCGCCGCGCGAGCGCTCCCAACCACGCGGGCACTGCGCACACCGCCGCGAAGAACGCGAAAAGCAGGAGCCCGAGCGGCAGCAGGCTCCAGTCGCGGTTCTGCGCCATCATCACGACAGCTTGAGCGGCGAACGGCAACACGGCCCAGCGCCAGGCGCCGCGAGGCGACAGAAACCCGAGCACGGCCACGAGTACGGCGAGCGCGGGTAGCAGCGCGGAAAAATAGATGGCGCTGTCCCAAGCCTCGCGGCGATGAGCCACGCGGCCGACGACAACCCAACCCGCCGCTCCGGCTCCCGCGGCAATCCCTCCCGCCAGCCACGCCGGAACCGTCCTCATGAGCAAGCTACTCTACGGCGCGGCGAGCGGGATTCCCGTGGCGTTCATCCACGTCGCGTAGTCGAAGTAGTCGCGGTGGGCCGTGATCTTGCCGTCGCGCACCTCGAAGACGCCAGCCACGGGCAGGGCGAGGGTCTTCCCTTGCCAACGAAAGTGGTCGATGCGCTCGGTGAACACCACGTTGCCGTTCGCGGCCACGTGCAGGTTCTCGATCTCGATCGAATCCATGAGCTTCGCGAAGCCGAGGAACGCTTCGCGGATGGCCTTCGCGCCCTTCACGGGGGGAACGGGGATGTTGTGATACACGGCGTCGGCGGCGAAGAAGCTCATCAGCTCCTCGATGTCGCCGCGCTTCCACGCCTCGCAAAACTTCCTGACGATCGCTTCCGGGCTCCCACTCATCTTCGACCTCCGTCGTCGTTCTCAGCCGCTCACCGTCCGTAGCACGAACGCCACCGCCGTGTGACTGAAGCGGAGCTCGCCGTCCTCGACGCGCACGGCGAGACCGGCCCGGTCGCCGTCGATCGATCCGTGCATCGTGCGCTCGATCTCGCGCGCCACGTCCGGCGCCGGGCCGCCGTGCGACATCCATTCGGCGACCGAGTAGTCGATCGTCGATTGCCCGCGGAAGGCAACGGTGAGCCCGAGACACGCGAACATCTCGCGGAGCTCGCTCTCGGCGAGCGCCCGCGCGTGCGTCGGATCGCAGAGGCGCTCGATCTCGTTGTGGAGCGCGGCCTTGGCCGGGTCTTCCGAGGAGACCTGGTCGGCGATCAGCAGGCGCGCGCCCGGCCGCGTCACGCGCACCATCTCGCGGAGCACGAGGTCGGGCTTCGGAAAGTGATGGAACGCGGCGCGGCAGGCGGCGACGTCGAACACGCGATCGGCGATCGGCATGCGCTCGACGTCGCCAAGTACGAAGCGGAGGTTCCCGAAGCCTCGCCGGCGCGCCGCGGCGCGAGCGTGGTCGAGGAAGACGTCCGTGCCGTCGACGCCGACGACCGCCGCGCAGCGCTCGGCGAACGTCATGGTGAGGAACGCCGGGCCGCAGGCGACGTCGAGCACGCGATCCTTCGCGCCGGCGTCGCTCACCGCCACCAGCCGTGCGAGCGCCGCGGCGTCGGTCACCGAGGCGAGCCGCTCGTAGGCGTCCGCCTGGCGCCGAAACTGTCGCTGGATCCGGCCTAGCTGTTCGTTGGCGAGCGGCATGGGCCGGAGTCTAGTCGTCTCCCGCGGCCGAAGCCATGCGGCCGCCGCGGCGCGTGGACAGCCGGCGAAGCGCTGTCGTAGTGTGCGCCATGGCGGCGAAGTCGAAGGGGTCTCCCTATCAGGTGCAGGTGCTCGACCGCGCCGTCGCGATCCTCGAGACGCTGGCGGCGCGCGACGAGGACCTTTCCTTGTTCGAGATCGCCGAGCGCCTGCGCCTCCACAAGAGCACGATTCACCGCCTGCTCATGGTGCTCGAGCGCCACCGGCTCGTCGAGCGCCGCGCGGACGGCGGCAAGTACGGCCTCGGCCTCCGTCTCTTCGAGTTCGGCAGCAAGGCGTTCACGCGCCTCGGCCTCGGCGAGCGCGCGCGGCCTCACCTCGAGAAGCTCGCCGCCGAGACCGGCGAGACCGCGCACCTTTGCATCCTCGACGGCGGCGGCGTGCTCTACCTCGAGAAGGTCGAGCCGTCGCGCACGGTGCGCGTGCCGTCGAGCGTCGGACAGCGAAACCCCGCCCATTGCACGGCGGTCGGCAAGGCGCTGCTCGCCTACCTTCCAGAGCGGAACCTCGAAGCGCTGCTCGAGAGCCGCGGCCTCAAGGCCTACACGCGGAACACGATCACCACCCCGGCGCTCCTCCAGCGCGAGCTCCGCACCATTCGCCAGCGCGGCTACGCCATCGACGACGAGGAGATCGAGGAGGGGCTGCGCTGCGTCGGCGCTCCGGTGCGCGATCACTCGGGGCGGGTCGTGGCGTCGATGAGCATCGCGGGCCCGGCCTTTCGCGTGACGCGCGCCAAAGCTCCGGCTCTGGCCCGGGCGGTGATGAAGGTCGCCGACGCCTTCTCGAGCGAGCTCGGCTATCGGCCGCTGCGGCGAGCCCCGAGGACGGCCTGAGGATTGACGGCGTCGGCGCACGGGCCATAGAAGGCGTGAGACTCTGTACCGCATTGTAAGATTCGCGGAGCCACCCGTTGCGAGCGATCTGCAAGACCTCGGAGATCGGCCCCGGCTCGGTCAAGCGAGTCGAGGTGGACGGCCTGCCGCCGCTCGCCGTCTACAATCTCGGGGGACGGTTCTTCGTGACCGACGACACCTGCACGCACGGCAAAGCGTCGCTCGCCGAGGGCACCGTCGAGGGGACGGAGATCGAGTGCCCGTGGCACGGCGGCCGGTTCGACATCGCCACGGGCCAGCCGACCTGCCTGCCGGCGATCGAGTCGATCGCCACGTATCCGGTCACGATCGTCGACGACGAGATCTGCATCGGAGGATGACACCATGCGAGGCTTGAAGGACACGGTGGCATTGGTGACGGGCGCGGGCCGCGGCATCGGCCGCGCGATCGCCGAGCGGCTCGCCGCCGAGGGCGCGAAGGTCGCGGTGCTCGACATCGACGAGGCGACGGCGCGCGCGACGGCGGAGGCGATCGGCGGCGCCGGCATACGCATGGACGTGACCGACGGGGCCAGCGTGCGCGCCGCCACCGCCGAGGCCGAGCGCCGTCTCGGGCCGGTCACGATCCTCGTCAACAACGCCGGCTGGGACAAGGCCGAGCCGTTCGTGAAGAGCAGCGAGGAGACGTGGGACAAGGTGCTCGCCATCAATCTCAAGGGGCCGATCCGCATGACCCGCGCGGTGCTCGACGGCATGATCGAACGGCGCCGCGGGCGCATCGTCACCGTGAGCTCCGACGCCGGCCGCGTCGGATCCTCGGGTGAGGCGGTGTACTCGGCCGCCAAGGCCGGCGTGATTGGCTTCTCGAAGACGCTTGCCCGAGAGCTCGCGCGCTACTCCATCAACGTCAACGTCGTCTGTCCGGGGCCGACCAATACGCAGCTCTTGCGCGACGTCGCCCCGGAGAACTCGAAGCTCGTCGAGGCGCTCAGGCGCGCCGTGCCGTTCGGGCGCATCGGCGAGCCGCACGAGATCGCCTCCGCGGTGGCGTTCCTCGCTTCCGACGACGCGGGCTTCATCACCGGCCAGACGCTGTCCGTCAGCGGCGGCCTGACGATGGTCTGACCATGTACGAGACCCTGCAATTCGACGTCGTCGATTCCATCGGCTGGGTGCGGCTCAACCGGCCGCGGCGCCTGAACGCGATCAGCCCGCAGATGGTGAGCGATCTCCGCGCGGTGGTCGACCGCGTGCGCGCCGATTCGTCGATCCGCGTGCTCGTCTTCGTCGGCACTGGCCGGGCGTTCTCGGCCGGCGCCGACATCGCCGAGCTGGTCGGGCTCGAGAGCTCGGTTCGCTTCCTGCGCTTTCTCGATTCCATCCACGCGGTCCTCGACGACATCGAATCGCTCGACCGCCCGACGATCGCGGCCGTGAACGGCCTCGCCTATGGCGGCGGCTGCGAGCTCGCCATCGCCTGCGACCTCCGTCTCATGGCCGAGAGCGCCAAGCTCGGCGTGCCAGAGATCCTGATCGGCGTGCTCCCGGGCGGGGGCGGCACACAGCGCCTGCCGCGCCTGCTGCCGCCGGCAATTGCCAAGCAGATGATCTTCTTCGGCGAGCCGATCAGCGCGGAAACCGCCGCGCGCCACGGCATCGCCAACGCGGTCGTGCCGGACGAGCAGATCGAGAAGACGGCGCGGCGAATGGGCGAAGAAGCTCGCCGCGCTGCCGCCGCTCGCGCTCGGCGCGGCCAAGATGCTGGTGCGCGCGGCCGGCAACGCCGACTTGCAGAGCGGCCTCGACGCCGAGCGCCAGGCCGTGGCGTTCCTCTACGGAACCGAGGACGGCCGCGAAGGGCTCAAGGCGTTCCTCGAGAAGCGGCCGGCGAAGTTTCGCGGCAGCTGAGCGGGCCCTGGTCGATGTTCTTCGAGACCACCCTCGCCGCGGAAGCCATCGACCGGCACACAGCTTCGGGCGCGTATCCCGACCGGCTGCTCAACGACTTCGTCGACGAGTGGGCGAAGGAGAGCCCACTGAAGACCGCGATCGTCGACGCGCGCAGCCGCTACGGCTACCAGGAGCTGCGCGCCAGGGCCGACACGGCGGCGCTCGGCTTCCTCGACTGCGGCATTCGCCGCGGCGACGTGGTCACCGTCCAGCTCCCCAACTGGAACGAGTTCATCATCATCGCGCTCGCGCTCGAGCGCATCGGCGCGGTGATCAACCCCGTGGCGCCGATTTTCCGCCAGCGCGAGCTGAAGAGCATCCTGCGGCTGGCGCAAAGCCGGGCGGTCGTGATGCCGGCGAGCTTCCGGGGCTTCGACTATCCCGCGATGTACGCCGAGCTCGGCGGCGATTTCCCGGCGCTCGCCACGCGGGTCGTGATCGGCGAGGGAGTGCCGCGCGGCTTCCTCGACTGGCACGAGCTTCTCGACCGCGGCGCCGACCGCGAGGCGCTGCGCGCCGAGCTCGATCTTTTCCGCCCCGACCCGAACGATGTCATCGAGCTGATGTTCACCTCGGGAACGACCGGCGAGCCGAAGGGCGTGATGCATACCGCCAACACGATCTCGGCAGGAGCCGATCCGATCCGGCGGATGCTCGGCGTGTCCCCTTCGGATGTCTTCCACATGGCCTCTACGCTCGGACACCAGACGGGCTTTCTCTACGGCATGCAGGCGACGCTCCGCAGCGGCGCGCGGCTCGTGCTGCAGGAGACCTGGGATCCCGTTCACTTCGTGAAGCTCGTCGACGCCGAGCGCATCACCTGCTCGATGGGCGCGACGCCGTTTCTCGCCGACATGCTCGGCGCGCCGAACCTCGCCGACCACGACACCAGCTCGCTCCGCATCTTCATCTGCGGCGGCGCGCCGATTCCGCGCCCGCTCGCCGAGACCGCCGTGGAGCGGCTGTCGTGCCGGCTCGTCCCGGTGTGGGGGATGACCGAGATGGGCATCGTCACGCTGGTGAGCCCTCACCATCCCGCTGCGAAGATCGCCGACGAGCGACGGCACCCCCTACCCCGGCGCCGAGGTCGCCGTTCGCGCGCGACGACGGCGAGGCGGCGCCGGTTGGCGTCGAGGGCGAGCTCTGGACGCGCACGCCCGCGATGTTCGCCGGCTACAGCCAGGGACGCGCCTTCACCGCGCGCTTCTTCGATCCCGAGGGGTGGTTCAGCACCGGAGACCGCGCAACCGCCGACGCCGACGGCTTCATTCGCATCACCGGCCGCAGCAAGGACCTCATCATCCGCGGCGGCGAGAACGTGCCGGTGAAGGAGATCGAGGACGTATTGATCCGCCATCCCGCGGTGAGGAACGTGGCGCTGGTCGCCGTGCCCCACCCGCGGCTCGGCGAGATCGGCTGCGCCTGCGTGGTGCCCGACGGGAGCACGCGGCCCTCGCTCAGCGAGCTCTGCGCGTTCCTCGGCGAGCGGCAGGTCACGCGCCAGTTCTGGCCCGAGCAGCTGCTCGTGCTCGACGCGCTGCCGCTGACCGCGAGCGGCAAGGTGCAGAAGTTCCTGCTTCGCGAGATGGCCGCGGCGGCGAGCCGCTGAGGGTTCGATGGATTTCGGATTCTCCGACACCGAGCGCGAATTCGCCGAGTCGCTGCGCCGCTACGCGCGCGAGCGCTTGCTCGCCGAGTATTCGAAGTGGGATCGGGGGACGCCCTACCCGCGCGAGCGACTGCGGGAGCTGGCCGCGCTCGGCATTCCCGGGCTGCGGGTCCCCGCTGCCTACGGCGGCTCCGAGGCGACCTACGTGATGGGCGGCATCGCCGCCGAAGAGCTCGCGCGCGGCGACTACAACGTGACGCTCTTCGTGCAGCTCTCGATGATCGCGGCCGACCTCATCTCCGGGTTCGCGACCGCGGCGTGCAAGGAGCGCTGGCTTCGCGGCCTGGCGAGCGGCGACGATATCGTGGCGTTCGGCCTGACCGAGCCCGGCGCCGGCTCCGATGCCGCGGCGCTCGTCACCACGGCCACCCGCGACGGCGACAGCTACGTGGTGAGCGGCGAGAAGGCCTCGATCACGTTCGCCGGCATGGCAGACGCCGCGATCGTGTTCGCCCGCATGGGAGGCGGCGGGGCGCGAGGCATCGGCGCCGTGGTCGTGCCGCTCGATGCGCCCGGCGTATCGCGCCGCGTCTACCGATCCGCCGGGGAGCGGCTCTCGCAGCGCGGCTCGCTCACCTTCGAGTCCGTGCGCGTGCCGGTCGAGAACCGGCTTGGCGACGAGAGCGGCGGGTTCATCCAGGCCATGAGCGCCTTCGACTACAACCGTGCGGTGATCGCCCTCGCGTGTGTGGGCGCCGCGCAGCAGTCGCTCGACGAGACCATCGAGTACGCCAAGCAACGGCACACCTTCGGAAAGCCGATCGCCACCCGCGAGGGCGTGTCGTTCCAGATCGCCGAGCACCTGACGATGCTGTCGGCGGCTCGCCTGCTTGCCTACCAGTGCCTTGCGCTTCGCGACCAAGGGCAGCCGCACACGCGCGAAGCGGCGATGGCGAAGTGGCTCGGACCGAAGGCCTCCGCCGAGGCGATTCACGCGGCGATCGTGCTCAACGGCTGGATGGGTTACGACCAGGACCTGCCGCACGAGCAGCGTCTGCGCGACGTGATCGGCCTCGAGATCGGCGACGGCACGCCCGAGATCATGAAGGCGATCATCGCGCGCGAGACGTTCGGACGCGAGTTCACGTCGTACAAGTGAGCGGGTGATGAGCATCCTCTCGACAAGCGGGACGGCATCCGACGATCGCCATCACCGTCGCGGATCTTGGCGCCGGGATGTCGTCATCGCGCTACGGTGGACGGGCGGTCGCGAGGCGTTCATCGAGAAGCGCGGGCCACCCGCGGAGCGTCGATCGCATGAGACTCGCCGGAAAGGTGCGCCATCGCGGGGCGTCAGCGGCATCGGCCGTGCGACGGCCGAACGCTTCGCCCGCGAGGGCGCTGCGATCGTCGTCAACTACCGGCGCAGTCGCGAGGCCGCCGCGCAACCGTCGACGCAATCGTTGGCGGCGGCGGAACGGCGATCGCCGTCGAGGCGACCTCGAGAGCGGCGACGCGATCGCGGCGATGTTCGCCGAGGTGCGCGAGCCGATTCGGCGCGCTCGACTTGCTCGTCGCCAACGCGGCGGCGACCGCGTTCCGGCCCGCTCCTCGACACCAAGCCGCATCACGTCGAGCGCACGTTCGCGATCACGGTCTCGGGCTTTCTGCGCTGCGTCCAGGAGGCGGTGCCGTTGATGGACAGGCCGCGAAGGCGCGATCGTGGCGGTCTCGGGCTTCGACACACTGAAGGCGCATCCCCGGCCACGGCACGCTCGGCGCCGCCAAGGCTTCGATGGAGACGATGGTCCGCTACCTCGCCGCCGAGCTCGCGCCGCGTGGGATCCGAGTCAACGCGGTGAATCCCGGTTACGTCGACACCGACTCGGCGCGCTTTTACGCGGGAGAGGACTTCAGCGGCGGGTCCGCGAAGAGTGGATTCCGTCGATCCCGGCCGTCGCGCATCGCGTCGCCGGAGGAGATCGCCGCGGCGATCCTCTTTCTCTGCTCGGCCGACGCGAGCTACGTCTACGGCCAGACGCTCGTCGTGGACGGCGGGCTAACGCTGCTTGACGGACATTCGCGGCTCGCCCAAATTGTGGAGATCTCATCTCGTAATGTAAGACGGCGGATCAGTCATGGATTCGGGACTGAGAGGCTTGCGGTCGTCACCGGCGCGAGCCACGGCATCGGCCGCGAGATCGCGATGACGCTCGCCGAGCACGGTTTCGTGGTGCGCGGCATCGGTCTCTATCGAGCGGGACCTCCGCGAGACCCACGAGGAGGCGAAGCGGCGGTCGCTCGACGTCGAGGTGTACGAGGGCGACGTCAGCCGGGCGCGGAGGTCGCGAAGTTTCGGGCGCTGGGTGGCGAAGGCGGGCGGCCAACTGCGCGCGATCTGCAACAACGCCGCGATCCGCCCGGTCGGCACCGTGCTCGACATCTCGGAGGAGGACTGGGATCGCGTGTTCGCGGTCAACGTGAAGGGCGCGTTCCTCGTGTTGCGCGCCTTCGCTGCCGATCCTGATCGCCGCCGGCGGCGGCTCGATCGTCAACATCGCGTCGTGCTCTTCGATGGGTGCCGCGAACCTCGTCGCCTACTCGGCGAGCAAGAGCGCGCTCATCGCCATGACTCGCTGCCTCGCGGAGGACCACAAGGCGCAGCGAATACGCGCCAACGTGATCCTGCCCGGTCCGATCCGTTCGGGCATGACCGAGGGCTGCCGAACGAGTGCTCGTGTGGTGCGAGCAGAACGGCGTGCAGGGCCGGCTCGGCTCGCCGCGCGACGTCGCCAACGCGGTCGCGTTTCTGGCGTCGGACGAAGCCGAAACGATCAGCGGCACCGAGCTGCGGGTCAATTACTGGCCGGCCCTCTTCGGCTGAGGCTAAAGCACGAGTATGTACGGGCGGAGACGACTCGCGACCAACGGGAGCGAGCAAACGAGACGGTAAGGCGCAGAGCCCATGGACTCCGGACAAGATCGAGCCTACGGCGACGAGCTCTACCGGGCGTTGCGCGAGCGCTTCACGGTCGCGCCGCTCACCGAGCGCGAGCCGGAGATCACGGTCGAGGACGCCTACCGCATCCAGCTCGCGATCGTCGCGCGGCAAGCTCGAGCGCGAGGGCGTTCGCACGTCGGCAAGAAGATCGGCGTGACGAGCGAGGCCGTGCAGAAGATGCTCGGCGTCGACCAGCCGGACTTCGGCTACCTGACCTCCGAGATGCTGGCTACGCGACGGCGGCGCGGTGCCGACCGAGCGCCTGATCCAGCCGCGCGCCGAGGGCGAGATCGCGTTCGTGCTGAAGCGCGACCTCGTGGCCCGGGCCTCACGTCGGCCGACGTGCTCGCGGCGACCGATTGCGTCGAGGCCGTGCTTCGAGATCGTCGACTCGCGCATCCGCGACTGGAAGATCAAGATCCAGGACACGGTCGCCGACAATGCTTCGTCGCGGCATGCTGGTGGTGAGCGACGGCCGCGGCTCTCGCCGGCGCGCGTCGATCTGCTCGGCTGCCGCATGAGGCTCGAGAAGAACGGCGCGATCATCGGCACGGCGGCACCGGCGCCGCGTCGATGGGCTCGCCGCTCCTGCGCCTGACGTGGCTCGCCAACACGCTCGGCGAGCTCGGCATCGTCGCTCCGGGCGGGCGAAATCGTGCTCTCGGGCTCGCTCGGTCCGCTCGTGCCCGTCGCAGCCGGGGACCGCATGCAGCTCACCATCGACGGGATCGGCGACTGCGCGGTGCGCTTCGAGTGAGCGTTGCCATGAAGCTCGGCGCCGCCATCATCGGCTCGGGCAACATCGGCACCGACCTCCTGTACAAGCTGCTGCGCAGCGCGTCGGATCGAGCCGGTGTGGATGGTCGGCATCGATCCCGGCTCCGACGGCCTGGCGCGCGCGCGCGAGCTCGGCTTGAAGACCACCGCACGACGGCGTCGACGGCCTGCTGCCGCACCTGGCGCGCGGACGGCGTGCGAGATCGCCTTCGACGCGACCTCGGCCTACGTGCACGCCGAGAACGCGCGCAAGCTCAACGCGCTCGGCGTCGTCGTCGATCGACCTGACGCCGGCGGCGATCGGCCCGTACTGCGTGCCGCCGGTCAACCTGCGCGCAGCACGTCGGCGAGGCGCGCGATGAACGTGAACATGGTGACGCTGCGGCGGCCAGGCGACGATCCCGATGGTCGCCGCGGTCAGCCGCGTGCAGCCGGTGGCCTACGGCGAGATCGTCGCCACCGTCGCCTCGAAGTCGGCCGGGCCCGGCACGCGCAAGAACATCGACGAGTTCACCCGCACCACCGCGCGCGGCATCGAGAAGGTCGGCGGCGCCAAGCGCGGCAAGGCGATCATCATCATCAACCCCGCCGAGCCGCCGCTGATCATGCGCGACACGGTCCACTGCCTGACCGAGACCGAGCCCGACGAGGCGGCGATCACCGCCTCGATCGCAGGCGATGATCCAGCGAGGTGCAGACGTACGTGCCCGGCTACAGGCTGAAGAACGGCCCGGTGTTCGACGGCAAGCGCGTGTCGATCTTCCTCGAGGTCGAGGGACTGCGGCGACTACCTGCCGAAGTACGCCGGCAACCTCGACATCATGACCGCGGCGGCGCGCGCACCGCGCGAGATGTTCGCCGAGGAGATGCGAAGGAGCGCGTTCAAGCCGCGCCCGGGGCGCAGGAGCGCCGTCATGGACCTTGCGGGGCAAGACAGCGTCACGCTGCACGACATGTGCCTGCGCGACGGCATGCACCCCAAGGCGCACCAGATCACGCTCGAGCAGATGATCGGCGATCGCCACGGGCCTCGACGAGGCCGGCGTGCCGCTGATCGAGGTGACCCACGGCGACGGCCTCGGCGGCGCCTCGGTCAACTACGGCTTCCCGCGCGCACACGACGAGGAGTATCTGCGCGGCCGTGGTGCCGAAGATGAAGCGGGCGCAAGGTCTCCGCGCTGCTGCATCCCCGGCATCGGCACGGTCGACGCACCTGCAGATGGCGGTGGACTGCGGGGCGACGCGACGATCCGCGTCGCCACCCATTGCACCGAGGCCGACGTCTCCGAGCAGCACATCGGGGTCGCGCGCAAGCTCGGCCTCGACACCGTCGGCTTCCTGATGATGGCGCACATGATCACCGGCGCAGACGCTGCCGCGCAGGCCAAGCTGATGGAGAGCTACGGCGCCAACTGCATCTACGTGCACGGACTCGGCCGGCTACATGCTGCCCGACGACGTCACCGCACGCATCGGCGCTGCTGCGCAGCGGCCTGCGGCCGGAGACGGAGATCGGCTTTCACGGCCATCACAACCTGGCATGGGGATCGCCAACTCGCTCGCCGCGATCGAGGCCGGCGCCGTCGCATCGACGGCTCGGCGGCGGGCCTCGGCGCCGGCGCGGGCAACACGCCGCTGGAGGTGTTCGTCGCGGTGCTGCGACCGCATGGGCATCGTCACCGGCGTCGATCTCTTCAAGCTCATGGACGTGGCCGAGGACCTGGTGGTGCCGATGATGGATCAGCCGATGCGCATCGACCGCGACTCGCTGATGCTGGGCTATGCCGGCGTCTACTCGTCGTTCCTGCTGCTTCGCCAAGCGCGCCGAGCGAGCGCTACGGCGTGCCGGCGCGCGACATCCTGGTCGAGCTCGGGCGGCGCGAGCACCGTCGGCGGCCAGGAAGACATGATCGAGAGCGTGGCCCTCGAGCTCGCCGCGCAGCGGAGGACGCAATGAGCCTGTGGCTGGATCTTCTGGGAGCGGAGGTGCGCTTCGTCGACACGCCGAGCTTCGGACGCGTGCGCATCGCCGAGGCGGGGCGCGGCAAGGAGCCGCTGTTGTTCCTGCACGGCATCGGCGGGCATCTCGAAGCCTATGCCAAGAACGTCGTGCCGCTCTCGGACCGCTTTCACACCATCGCCTACGACTACGTCGGTCACGGCCTTTCCGAGAAGAAAGTCCTCGACTACACGCCGTTCACGTTCGTCGAGCACCTCCGCGAGCTCTGCGACGCTCTCGGCCTCGGCCGGGTCAACCTCTCCGGTGAATCCCTCGGCGGGTGGGTGAGCGCGCTCTTCACGGTGCGGTGGCCGGAGCGCGTCAACCGCCTGATGCTGAACACCACGGCGGGCATCCCCATCCTCACCGAGAAAGGCCGCGCCGATCTCGAGAACCTGAAGGCGCTGTCGCAGAAGAACGCCGGGCAGATGCCGACCTTCGAGAGCGTGCAGGCACGCATGCAGTGGCTCATCCATCCCGCCAATCATCACCTGCTGAACGACGAGCTGGTGCGCACGCGCCTTCGCTTCTACACCCAGCCGGGCATGCGCGAGGTCGCGCCGGCGGTGCTGAGGATCATCGGGCGCCACGACGAGTTTTTGATCCCGCTCGAGAAGATCGGCTGCGAGACGTTGTTCCTGTGGACGCTCGACAACCCCGTGCACGACGTCGAGTCCGCACGCCAGGCCTGCGCGAAGGTGGCGCGGGGGCAGCTCTACCTGATGAAGGGCGACTCCGCGCACTGGCCGCAGTACGAGCAGCCCGAGGAGTTCAACGCGGTGACGCGGAGCTTCTTCACGACCGGGAAGATCTAGGGAGCCCTCATGAAGATCTCATCGCTAGGCTACGTCGGCGTCGGCAGCGCGCGCGCCAAGGAATGGGAACGCTTCGGCCCGGAGATCCTCGGCACGCCGCTCTGGACCGAGCCGGACGACGGCGTCTACCTGCGGCTCGACGAGCGCGCCTATCGCATCGCCGTGCACCCGGCGGCGCGCGACGAGCTCCAGTACGTCGGCTGGGAAGTGTCGGGTCCGGCGGCGCTCGACGAGGCCGTCGAGGAGCTGCGACGCGCAGGCATCGGCGCCGATCACGGCTCCGCCGAGGATCGTCGCCGCCGGCGGGTCGAAGGGCTCGCCGCGTTCCGGGACCCGTGGGGAACCCGCCACGAGCTCTTCTACGGCCAGCGCTCGCTCATGTCCTTCCGGCCGACGCGGGACATCTCCGGATTCGTCACCGGGGAGCTCGGCCTCGGGCACATCGTCCTCGCGGTGCCCGACCTGGGGGCGGCAAGCCACTTCTTCGTCGAGACGCTCGGCTTCCGGATCAGCGACTTCATCGACGTCCCCTTCCCGCTCGCCTTCTTTCACTGCAACCCGCGCCACCACACGGTCGCTGTCGGCCACATGGGCCCGCTCGCCGGCCTGCATCACGTGATGCTCGAGGTGAAGGACCTGAACGACGTCGGCACCACCTACGAGCTCTGCCGCAAGCAGGGCATCCAGCTCTCCATGGACCTCGGCCGGCACTCGAACGACCGTATGCTGTCGTTCTACGTACGCACGCCGGGCGGCTTCGAGATCGAGTACGGCTGGGGCGGCCTCTTGATCGACGATTCGAAGTGGCAGGTGCTGCGGCTTCCCAAGCCGAGCTTTTGGGGGCACGAGATGGTGAACCCAACCCCGCCGACGACGATCCGTCCCGTGGAGTGAGAGAGCGTCTTTCCGCGGCACGCGCGAAGGAGGGATTGCCCATGGCAGTGAAGCCCATCCCGGAAGGCTACGCCGGAGCCACTCCGTACCTGTCGATCCGCAACGCGGACGCGGCGATCGACTTCTACAAGAAGGCCTTCGGCGCCACGGAGCTACTGCGCATGACGCAGCCTGACGGCCGCGTGGGACACGCCGAGCTGCGCATCGCGGGAGCGATCGTCATGCTTGCCGACGAGTTCCCGGAGATGGACATCAAGAGCCCGCAGGCCCTCGGAGGCTCTGCGGTGACCATCCACATCTACGTCGAGGACGTCGACCGGTTCGCCGAGCGCGCGGTCTCCGCCGGCCTCGCGGTGCTCCGGCCCGTCGCCGACCAGTTCTACGGAGACCGCTCCGGATTTTTCCAGGACCCCTTCGGGCATCGCTGGAGCTTCGCCACCCACAAAGAGGATCTATCGCCCGAGGAGTTGCGCCGCCGCCACGAGGCGCTGGCGAAGCAGCAGAACTGAGCCGGCATCACCGCCGTGTGTGGCGAGGTCGCTCCGCTACCGCCGAGGCAGCGCACCCGAGGCTAGAAGAACACGCTCAGGTTCTTCGCGAGCACCACGTTCTGGTCGAGCAGGATCGTGCGCTTGGCGATTTGCCAGCCGTCCGAGGTCTTGCGCAGGACGTCCTCGCGGCGGCCGGCGAACACGTTCAAGTCGGTCTCGAGCCGGCTGCGGTAGAGCAGGAAGTTCGACGACACGTCGTACTCGGCGCCGCCTGCGCGGGGGCGGATTTGCACGTTCGTCACCAGGTGCCGCGTGCGCGACGGCGGGTCTTCCGCCCAAGCCATCCCCGTGTCCAGGCGCTTGACGCGCATCTTGAGGCTCGACTTGTCCTCGTCGAAGAAGGCGATCTCGTTCGGCTTGCTGAACTCGAGAGCGCGCTCGCGCCGGGAGCGATTGTAACGCGTCGGCATCCAGTAGTGGATGTCGTCGGCGAGGATCGCCAGCCACTCGTGAAACTTCCCCTCGTCGAGCAGCGCCGCCTCCAGGTAAAGGAACTGCTCGATCTCGTGCTGCAGCTCCGGGCTCACCGCGTCCGCCATGTCAGCTCGCTCCGTCTCCATTGGTGTCCTTGGTGAGCAGCTCGAGCCATCGGCGGTAGAAGCTCCGGCCGTTCATCTCGCTGAAGACATGGGTGACACGCCCGGGGAAATCCGGGTCCGTGCGCTCCTCGCCGAGGCTCATCTGCATGTTGCTGTGCCGATGGCGCGAGACGAAGCCGCGCGTGGCGGCGGAGCACTGGCTCCAGTTCTCGCCGTCTTCCTGCTCGAACATGGCGCCCGGCCCGAAATTGCGCAGCGTCGCCACGCGAAACGCCTCCTTCACCTCGGGGGACGCGGCCTTGTCGACGAAGATCCACGCCCAGACCTCCATGCGCTGCGGTCCTTTCGGATGCCAGACGCGCAGCGTCTGCACCTGCGGCAGATAGGACATCGAAGGAAACACCGTGGCGTGCGCCGCCTTGATCTTGTTCGGCCGTACCGGTCCGAGGCGCCGCTCCGCCTCGGCCATGCTGTCGACGGTGAGGTACTTGCCGCAGACGGGTCCCATGATGAGCGGCGTGAGGTCGCCCTCCGTGAAGAAGCCCGTGCCGTGGCCGTTGCCGGCATCGACCTGGATGCCCTCCTTCAAGGCGGACGCCACGACCGCCGGGCTCATGCCCTCCGGAAGCCAGGCCATGATCGCCGACGAGTGCGTCGGCCCGACGTGGTGCATGTCCTGAACGAAGTTCTCGGCGCCGAACTTCCAGTTCGCCTCGATCACCCACTTCTGCACGCCGCCGATGAGCTCGATGCCCCCCTCTCGACGATCGAGCACCAGGTCGAGGTACCAAGCCATGTCGCCGAGATACTCCGCGAGCGTCGGCGCCCCGGGATCGAAGGAGGCGAAGATCATGCCTTTGTAGCTCTCGATGCGCGCGACCGGGTGAAGGCCCCATCGCCGCTTGTCGAGCCCGCGGTAGTGCTCCTCGTAGGGCACGCCGACCAGCGCGCCGCCCATGTCGTACGTCCAGCCGTGGTACGTGCAGGTGAACGACTTGGCGTTGCCGAGATCTGCGCGACACACCCTCATGCCGCGGTGGCTGCAGGAATTGAGAAACGCCTTCACCGAGCCGTCGCCTTGACGAACGACGAGCACGGGGTCCTCGCCCATGTAGGTGGCGAAGAAATCGCCGGCCTTGGGAATCTGCGACTCGTGGGCGAGGAACAGCCAGCAGCGGGCGAAGATGCGCTCGAGCTCGAGCTCGTAGATCGACGGATCGGAATAGACCAGGCGACTGATCGTCCCCTCGTCGAGGTTTACGAGACCACGTGGATCCGTTGGCATCGCGGCGCCCTCCCCGGGCTGTCTCACAATGTGATACGGCTTCTCAGTTCTGATTAGTCGCGGGGCTATGTCGAAGTCAAGGTTGCGCTCGTGTCGCCCGTTCCTCCGCAGGGAATCGTCGACCCTAGGTGGACCCGCGCGCTCGTGTCAACGCGAGATCCGTGGCGGTCGAGAGCCCCGCCGCCGGCGAGCGGCGAAGCGCGCCGTCACTTTCCCTTGAACTTCGGCGGACGCTTCTCGAGAAACGCTCGGACGCCTTCCTTGTAGTCTTCGCTTGCGAAGCAAGCGCGTACCGATTCGGCCGCGCCCTCGAGGTCGCGGCCGCCGGCGGCGAGGGAGCCGATCACGCGCTTGGCGCTGCGCACGGTGAGCGGGGCGTTGCTGGAGATGTCCGCGGCGAGCTTGCGGACGAAGCCTTCGAGCTCGGCCTTGGGAAGCATCGCGTTCAGCAGCCCCTTGCGGATGGCTTCTTCGGCGCCGAACCTGCGCGCGGTGAAGAGAATCTCCTTGGCGGCGGGATAGCCCACCACCCGCACCAGGGCTTCGACGCCGTGGGGCGCGTAGCCGAGGCCGAGGCGGGCCGCCGGGATCGCGAAGGTGGCGTCGTCGGCGGCGTAGCGGAGATCCGCGCACAGCGCGAGCGCCACGCCGCCGCCGATGCAGTAGCCGTGGATCATCGCGATCACCGGCTTGCGGATTGCCTGCAGCGACACGAACGCCTGGCGGTTTTCCTCCTCGTAGCGACCGCCGCTGTCGCCGGTGCGCAGCTGCTCGAACTCCGAGATGTCGGCGCCCGCGACGAATGCCTCCTCGCCCGCCCCGCGCAGTACGATCACCCGGACCGAGTCGTCCTGGTCGAGCGTCCTGGCCGCCGGCGGGATCGCGCTCCACATATCGCGGCTGATCGCGTTGCGCCGTTCCGTGTGGTCGAAGACGATCCACCCGATCGATCCCTCGCACACGACATGGACGGTGCCGGACATCTGCGTGCTTCCTATCTCGTTCGAAAGATCGTGTCGATTCGACTTGACGCCCGACCGCCTGGCAGGGGAGATCTTCCCGGATGCGGATCCTCAGCGCCTCCTATCCGCTGCTCTCCGATGAGGGGAAAGAGGTCGTGCTCAAGCACGAGTGAGAAGAGGGCCGATCGATGCGCGCCACCGTCATGCGACAGAAGAAGCTCGTGGTCAGCGATCTCCCCATGCCGCAGCCCGGCCCGGGAGAGGTGCTCGTCAAGACGCTCGCCTGCGGCATCTGCGGCTCGGATCTGCACGCGCTGAAGCACGCCGAGAAGCTGGTCGAAGGCGCGCGCCGTTCGGGCGGCCCGTTCGTGATGGATCTCTCGCGCGACATCGTCATGGGGCACGAGTTCTGCGCGGAGATCGTCGATCACGGTCCTGGCGCTACGAAGGCGCTCAAGACCGGCACGCGCGTGTGCTCGATGCCCGTTCTGCTCCGCCCGAGCGGCGTGGAGACCGTCGGCTACTCGAACGACAATCCCGGCGGTTACGGGGAGTACATGCGGCTCACCGAGGGGCTGCTCCTCGAGGTGCCGAACGGCTTGTCCACCGAGCACGCGGCGCTCACCGAGCCGATGGCGGTCGGCGTGCATGCCGTCGAGAAGGCCCGCCTCGAGAAGAACGACGTGCCGCTGGTGATCGGCTGCGGTCCGGTCGGCCTTGCCGTCATCGCCGCGCTGCGTCTCAAGAACGCTCGGCCGATCGTCGCCGCGGACTTCTCGCAAGCGCCGTCGCGAGCTCGCGGTGGCGCTCGGCGCCGACGTCGTGGTCGATCCCGCGGAGAAGGTCTCCCTACGAGAGCTGGAAGGAAGCGGCGCCTTGGGAAGACCCCTCGCAGGCCCCCGTGCTGCCGCCGTGGATGCCCGGACCGCGCGCTGCGCCCGGCGGTCATCTTCGAGTGCGTCGGCGTTCCCGGCGTGATCGACAAGATCATGACGTCGGCTCCCCCCGGCGCGCGCATCGTCGTGGTCGGCGTCTGCATGGAGCGCGACTACATCGAGCCGATGTTCGGCATCAACAAGGAGCTGAACCTGCAGTTCGTGCTCGGCTACACGCCCGAGGAATTCGCGGCCACGCTCTACGGCATCGCCGAGGGCAAGATCCCGGTGGAGCCGCTGGTGACCGGCAAAGTCGGCGTCGAGGGCGTCGCCAAGGCCTTCGAGGATCTGGCATCGCCCGAGCGACACGCCAAGATCCTCGTCGAGCCCTGGCGGAGCTGAGCGCGACGCCGCCGCGCTACCAACCGGCAAGCGACTGAGCGACGCTCAGATCCGTTCGACCCGGCACCGCACGTAGCGGTGGTGCGGGATGCCGTGAACGGGTCGCGGTCGGCGACGTCGGTCAGCTCGTTCTGGTTGGCGCCGTCGACCAGCCCCTCGCTCGCCGGCGAAGCTGCATGCCGAAGCCGTTCGGCATCCAGACGTGGCCGGCCATGCAGCTTCGCGTCGATCTGCGCCGGCATCGTGAGCGCGCCGCGCCGTGTGGAGACGCGCACCGCGTCGCCGTCGCGGACGCCGAGCGTGCGTGGCGTCGGCGGGCGAGAGGTTGAGCGCGCAGTGCGGCCCGCGGCCCTTCCGCCAGCGCGGGTCGCGCTGGATCGTGTTCGCCGTCCAGCGCGTGCGCAGGCCGGCGGCGAGGACGAGCGGGATACGCCGGGTCCGTGCGCCGGCGGCGTCGCGATCGCGCGGCGGATCTCGGCGAGCATCGGCTCGGGCGCGAGGCGGATCGCGCCCGTCGTCGAAGCCGACGTGGTCCTCGAGGTTGCGTCTCGGGATCGCTGGCGCGCGATCTCGACGCCCTCGGGGTGCGCGAGGATGCGGCGGAAGAGCTCGGTCGCCGATCTCGAACGGCGCTCTTGCTCCTCCCACTCGGCGCCGAGCGTGCGCAGCACGCTCTCGCGTGCGGAGCATCGCGTTCAGGTGCGCACTGCAGCCAGACGGCGGCGAGCGACGGCGCCGGCAGGTGCGGGCCGAGCGTGCGGTAGCTCCAGAAGAGCAGCCGCTCCTTGGCGATGCGCGGCTCGGCCGCGGCGAGCTGCTGCGCGGCCGCCAGGAACGCCATCGCGCCGTCGGGCGTCGAGCGCGCGCGCGGCGCGAGCTCGGCGAGCTCCGGCGGCGGGTCGCCGAAGAGGTCCATCGCCTCGGCGAGGCGCACGTAGATCTCCGGCTCGGGCAGCGCCTCGGCCGGCGCCGGCACGACCGGCGGCCGCACCTGCATGTAGATCTCCGGGAAGCCGCTTCGGGAAGATGGCGATCTCCCACTTCTCGTAGCCGACCGGCGTCGGCAGCACGTAGTCGGCGAGCCGCGCCGTCTCGGTCATCGCCGGGTCGATGACGACGAGCAGGTCGAGCCGCTCGCGCGCCTCGCGCCAGCGCGCGGTGTCGGAGTAGGAGAGGAGCGGGTTCGAGCCCTCGACGATGACCGCGCGCATGCGCTCGGGATGGTCGAGCAGGATCTCCTCGGGCACGAGCGTCGGCGAGAACATGCCGACGTTGCCGAGCGCGCGGATCGCCGGAATGCCCGACGCGAGCGCGCGCTCCGGCTCGCGCATCGCGGCTCGGGTCCGTGCACCGGCGGCAGGAGCGTCTCGAGGAAGACGTTGCCGCCCGGGCGGCCGAGGTTGTCGGTGAGCACGAGCAGGACGCGGATCAGGTAGGAGATCAGCGTCGAGAACGGCGTCTGCTCGACGCCGAGGTCGTAGAAGATCGCCGCCGACTCGGCCGCGGCGAAGCTCGCGCGCGGTCTCGACGAGCGCGTCGGCGTCGAGGCCGCAGCGCCGCGCCATCTCGTCGACGTCGACGGCGGCGAGCGCGTCGCGCAGCGCGTCGAAGCCGACGTGTGCGCGTCGCGACGAACTCGTCGTCGACGAGCCCGTCGCGCACGATCACCGCGGCCATGCCGAGCAGCAGGTAGGCGTCGGTGCCCGGCCGCACGCGCAGGTGGCGATGCGCGCCGCGCGTCGTCTCGGTCTCGCGCGGGTCGACGACGACCAGCGTGCGCGTCCGGGTCCTCGGCGAAGCGCTTGAAGCGTGTCGGTGGCGTTGTGGCCGCGGTTCGAGATCTTCGGGTTCGTGCCGAGGACGAGCAGGAAGCGCGCGTGCTCCATGTCGGCGTGGAGGAACGTCGCCGGCGAGGCGTCGAACATCCACTGGTCGAGGAGGTTGTGCTGCGTCTTCTCCTGCGCGAAGGCGTTGAACCAGCGCCGCGAGCCGAGCGCGCGGAGGAAGCCGAGCGCCGTACGGCGCGTCCATGTGGTTGCCCTGGCCGCCGATGCCGACGAGCGCCGATCGCGCGCGGCGAGTGCCGCTCGCGGATGTCGCCGAGCTTGGCGGCGATCTCGGCGATCGCCGTGTCCCAGCGAGATGCGCTCGAAGCGTGCCGTCGGCGCGCCGGCGCAGCGGATGCTGCGACGCGCTGCGCGTGCTCGACGTAGTGCGGGATGCTGAACGCCTTGTTGCAGATGTAGCCCTTCGTGATCGGGTTCGCTCGTCGCGCGCGGACGGCGGCGATCTCGCCGCCGCGGACGTCGACGCGCAGCGCCGCAGTTGTGGCTGCAGAGCACGCAGACGGTCGGCGAGGTCGTCGGCGTCGAGCGGCAGCGGCGTGCGCGAGATCGGACGGATCGACGGATTCGGGTCGCGCTCATGACGGAGTCCTCCTTCGCGGGTCGCGACTGTCGGCGCCCGCGGAGCGCGGGGCCCGGCCGCGCGCGATCATGTCGCGCGCCGTCACCGGCCTCGCCGCAGTCCGGGCAGGCGAGCGCGGGCATCACGGTGCGGCCGCAGCCGCGGTGCACGAGCTCGATCGGGCGGCCCGTCGTCGCCCGCCATCCAGCGGTCGCCCCAGCGCGCGAGCGAGACGATGACGGGGTAGAGGTCGCGGCCCTTCTCGGTCAGCCGGTACTCGAAGCGCGGCGGGCGCTCCTGGTAGCGCACGCGCTCGAGGATGCCGTGCCGCGACGAGCTTCCGCAGGCGGTCGGCGAGGCGATGGCGGGTCAGTGCCGAGGTCGCGCTGGAAGTGCCTCGAAGCGGCGGACGCCGAGGAACGCGTCGCGCAGGACGAGCAGCGTCCAGCGGTCGCCGACGACCGACAGCGCCCGCGCGACCGAGCAGGTCAGGTCGCCGATGTCGCTCCAGCGCATACCGGGAGCTATGAGTTCCAAATTGGAACTGAGTCAAGTGGGTCTGACGGCCGGCCGACCCCAGCGCGCCAAAGAGATTCCTTGACAGTCGAAGCAGGCAGCATGGTACCTGTTCGTGGGGGGACGTTTGCCGCGAGCGAATTCCGTCCGCGCGCGCGACGAACGAGGAGGCGACGCCATGGCAGATTTCGACATCCACATCAAGGGCGGCACGATCGTCGACGGCACCCGGGTGCCACGCTACCGGGGCGACGTCTGGATCAAGGACGGCAAGATCGCCCAGATCGGCGGCCGGGCGCCGGGCTTCGCCGACCGGGTCGATCGACGCCGACGGCCTGATCGTCGCCCCGGGCTTCATCGACCTGCACACCCACTACGACGCCCAGATCCGCTGGGACCCGTAGTGCACGATCTCGGGCTGGCACGGCGTCACCTCGGTCGTGCTCGGCAACTGCGGCTTCGGCTTCGCGCCCGTGCAAGCCCGACTTCCGCGAGCGCTCGATGCTGACGATGACCCGCACCGAGGCCATCCCGTACGAGTCGATGGGCAGGGCATGCACTGGGACTGGGAGACCATCCCCGAGTACCTCGACTCCCTCGACGCGCGCCCCTGGGCGTGAACTGCATCCAGTACATGCCGACGGCGTCGCTGATGACCTACGTGATGGGCCTCGAGGCGGCCAAGACCCGCCCGGCCACGGACGCGGAGCGCAAGGAGATGCAGCGCCTGCTGCACGAGGGCATGGACGCCGGCCTGTGCGGCTTCTCCATCCAGCGCCTCGGGCCCAACTCCACCCAGGCCGACTTCGACGGCACGCCGATGGTGACCGACACGATGTGCGACGAGGACATCCTCGCCCTGGCCGAGGTGCTGGCCGAGCGCGACGAGGGCTTCATCCAGATCACCCAGGCGACCGGCGACACATCAAGGCCGACCTGGCCTTCCTGGAGAAGCTCGCCGCGGTGCCCAGCGGCCCATCCTGCACAACGCCATCGTCGCCGGCCGCGCAAGGACCCCGACGTCGCACCGGCGCAGTCGCTGCGACTGGCTGGAGCGGTGCTGCGAGCAAGGGCCTGCCGATCTACGGCCAGAGCGCCACCGTCCGCACCGGCTTCGCCTTCACGCTCGAGCACTGGAACCTCTACGACGCCAGCCCGGCGTGGCGCGACGATCACCACCGGCACGCACGAGGAGAAGCTCGCCAAGATGGCGGACCCGGCGCTGCGGGCGGCGGTCGAGCGCGAGCCCGACGAAGCCGACTCGCCGTCTCGCAAGTCATCCAGGCCGGCGTCGGCGGCCCGCCCGACAACCTCGTCGTGCAGGGCGTCACCGGCCGCCCCGACCTCGAGCAGTACGTCGGGCCGCTCGCTCGGCGAGATCGCCGCGGACGAGGGCAAGCACCACGATCGAGGTGATGCTCGACCTGTCGCTCGCCGGCGACCTGAAGGTCGAGTTCCTCGGCCCCGACCGCGGCTTCAACGCCGACTATCATGGCCGAGATGATCAACGACTCGCCCTACACGATCCCCGGCGTGTCCGACGGCGGCGCCCACACCAAGTTCTTCACCGGCGGCGCCTGGACGACCGACTTCTGCGGTGGCTGGTGCGCGACGAGCGGCAAGGTCACGCTCGAGGAGGCCCACTACCGCCTGTCGGCCTTGCCCGCCCACGCCGCCGGCTTCCGCGACCGTGGCGTGCTGCGCGAGGGCGCGGCGGCCGACGTCGTCGTCTACGACATGGAGAGCTCGACATCGACCCGCGCTGGATCGGCGAGATCGTCGCACGACCTCCCCGGCGGCGAGTGGCGCCGGGTCCAGCGGGCCACGGGCTACAAGGCCATCATCGTCAACGGCGAGGTGACCTTCGGGACGACGGCGGTGCACCGGCGCCACGCCGGGCAAGCTGCTCCGCCACGGTCACGCCTGACCGTCGCGTCGGTCAAAACCGCGCAACGGAAAGCCCGCAAACCCGCTCGCCATACGGGCGTGAGGCCAAAGTCCACGCGCGTGGACTTTGGCCTACATCAGCAGCGGCGAGCTTCTCGCGCTGGTAGACGCCGTCGCCGAGGTAGATCTGGTTGTGCTTCTGGCGCTTGAAGTAGATGTGCACGTCGCACTCCCAGGTGAAGCCGATGCCGCCGTGGAGCTGGACCGAGCGGCCGGAGCAGAAGGCCGCCGCGTCCGACGCCGCCGCCTTGGCCATGCGCGCGTAGCGCTCGGCGCGCGTCGGGCTCGCTGTCGATCGCGCAGGCGGCGGCGTAGAGCGAGCGAGCGCGCCTCGATCGATCGCCATCATCATGTTGACGATCGGGTGCTTCACGGCCTGGAAGAAGCCGATCGGATGGTCGAACTGCGTGCGCACGCGGGCGTACTCGGCGGTCGTCTGGAGCTGCCACTCGGCGGCGCCGCACGATGTCGGCGGCGACGATGGTGAGCATCGCCGGCATGGCGCGCCGCAGCGCGGCTCGCGCCCGCCGGCGCCGGGGCGACGACGGCCGCCGGCCGGCACGCGCACGCGTCGAAGCGTCGACGCGCGCCTGATCGCGCGTCAGGTCGACGATGCGGTCGGGGTGGATCGTCACGCCCGGGGCGTCGGCGGGGACGGCGTAGAGCCCGACGCCGCCGTCGCTCGCGCGCGGCGACGACGAAGAACGCCGCCTTGCGCGCGTCCTGCACGAAGGGCGCGGTGCCGTCGAGCACGACGCCGTCCGCCGGCGCGCTCTCGCACGGACGTCGGTGTCCTCGGGCTCCCAGGAGCCGTCGCGCGTCGGTGACCGCGAGCGTCGCCGGCGCGCCGCCGGCGATGCGCTCGAGCCACGGCGCGCCGCGGCCGTCTCCGCCGCGCGCAGCACGCAGCGTCGCGATCAGCGTCGCGATCAGCGGCGACGGCAGCGCGGCGCGCCCGATCTCCTCGGCGAGCGCCGCGACCGCGACTCATCTTCATGCCGACGCCGCCGGCCGCCTCCGGCACGCGCGAGCGCCGTCCAGCCGAGCTCGACCATCTGCTGCCAGAGCGCCTCGTCGCACGCGCGCCGGCGGCACCGCGCTCTCGTAGGCGCTCTGATGATCGCGCGCGACCAGCGCGCGCAGACCTCTCGATCGCCGGCGTTCTCGTCGAGGAAGCTTGCGCGCCGAGTCGCGCAGCATCTGCTCGTCGGCGCCGAAGCCGAAGTCCTTCGGCTGCGCCACGCGCTGCTCTCCTACTTCGACTTCGCGAGGCCGAGCACGCGCTCGCCGAGGATGTTGCGCTGGATCTCGTTGGTGCCGGCGGCGATCGTGATGCCGTACGAGTTCAGGTAGGCGAGCGGCCACTGCGCCGTCGTCGGGCGCGTGCTCGTCGCCGAGGTAGAGCGACGCGTGCGCGCCCTCGATCTCGAGCGCCGACGCGCGGCGATGTCCTGCATGCAGCTCGCTGACCAGCACCTTCGCCTGCAGCGGCAGGCGCATCGGGTGGTCGGTGAGCGGCTCGACGCGCGCGCGGCGGCGCGAGCTGCCGCAAGCCCTCGACGCGGATCGCGAGCTGCAGCGATGCGGTCGCGCAGCACCGGCGTCGTCCCACGCGGGCTTGCCGTTGCGCGGCGTGCGCTTGGCCAGCGTCGATGAGCGCCGCGATGCGCGTCGTCGAGCGACGCGCCGCCGCCGCTGCCGGCGCCCTCGGCGGCGCCGCGCTCGTAGCAGCAGCGTCGTCATCGCGACCGTCCAGCCCTTGCCGACCTCGTCGACGCGCAGCGTGTCGGGCACGACGACGTCCTCGAACAGCACCTCGTTGAAGCCGGTCTCGCCGGTGATCTTGATGAGCGGCCGCACGGTCACGCCCTTGGCGCCGGCGATCGGCACGATGAAGTAGGTGAGGCCGTTGTACTTGTGCGTCGCGTGCTGGTGCGCACGAGCATGATCATCCAGCTCGCGAAGTGCGCGAGGCTGGTCCACACCTTGTGGCCGTTGATGATCCAGTTGTCGCCGTCGCGCACGGCCGACGGCCTGCACGCTCGCGAGGTCGCTGCCGGCGTTCGGCTCGGAGAAGCCCTGGCACCAGATCTCGTCGGCGGAGAAGCAGCGGCGGCAGGAAGCGGCGCTTCTGCTCCTCGGTGCCGTGGTTGAGGATCGTCGGCGCCGCCATGCTGAGGCCGATCACGTTGATCATGTACGGCACGCCGGCGCGCGCCATCTCCTGGCTCGCGATGCGCTGGAAGCCCTTGTGGCCGCCGCCGCCGTACTCCTTCGGATAGTCGCAGCCGACGAGGCCGGCCTCGTAGCACTTCTTCTGCCAGGCGCAGAGGTAGCGCCGCTGCTCCTCGGTCATCACCTCGATGGCGAGCTCAGCGGCAGCCGGAAGCGCGGCGCGCCGGGGCGGTTCTCGGCGAGCCAGCGGCGGCAGTACTCGCGGAACTCCGCCTGCTCGGGGGTGTCTTTGCGTTCGGACATGCGACCTCCTCGCGTCGGTGAATAGGACGTTTCTATCGGGCGTCTCTGCGCGCCGTCAACGTAGCTCCGGCTGGCGCACGTGGATCGATCGCTACGCCAACGGCCGGCGCTGTGGCATGCCGGCAGTCGGCCGCCAGCGACGCAAGAACTCCTCCGCGACGGCGCATCCTCCCGCGAACGGCCCCTGCGGATGCTCGATCGCGCGGCGCAGGATCTCGCCGATCCGTCGCTCCACGAGCGCGAGCATGTCCCGATGCGACGTCACCGTATTCGAGATGTAGCCGATCACCGCTCCGGCGTTGCACACGAAGTCGGGAAGCGCGCGGATGCCGCGGTCGCGGAGAATCTCCGGCGTGCCGGCGACGTAGGGGACGTTCGCCGCCGGGGCCACGACGCGAGCGGCGATTCGCCGCGCGCGGTCGGCGTCGATCACGCCGGTGCGCGCCCCGGGCACGACGACGTCCGCGGCGATGTCGAAGAGAGCGCTCGGAGCGCGGACTTCGCCGCCGACGTGGCGCACGACGCGGTCGCCGTGTTCGGTGCGCTTTGCCCAGAGCTCCGACACGTCGAAGCCCTTCGGCTCCACCGCGCATCCTTCCAGCGTGGAGACCGCCACCACCTTCGCCCCGCGCCGCGCCGCCTCTCGCGCCACCCCTCCTCCGACTTTGCCGAAGCCCTCGATCGCCACGGTAGCCCCGTCGAGCGAGCCGAGGGCCACTTCGGCGGCGACCACCACCCCGAACCCGGTCAGCACGTCTTCGAACGGCACACCGTCGATCCGCTCTGACAGTACCCCTGTCTCACCGGGCCGGCGCAGCAGCGCGAAGTCCTCTTCGGAGGTGCCGATGTCCGGCCCGGTGAGAAAGCGCGCGGACTCGACCAGCGGCCGGATCTCTTCGCAGTATCTGCGCATGGCCTCCGCGCGCTCCTTGCCGCCAGCGCGGATCACCGCTTTGGCTCCGCCCATTTCGAGCTCGAGCGCGGCGAACTTGTAGGTCATCGCCTGCGCCAGCAGGCATGCCTCGGCTTCGGTCACGTCGGGAGCGAGTCGCGTCCCGCCCGCGTTCACTCGGCATTCGTCGAGGTCGAAGGCGATGAACCCGTCGACGGTCGTGAGACGGTGGACCTTCATCGAGGTCGGACGTGAGGCTACGTGATGTGGTCGGTGAGAAACCGCGACACCTTGTCGACGCCGATTCGCTCCTGAGTCGCAGTGTCGCGGTAGCGGACGGTCACCGTCTGGTCCTGCAGCGTCTGACCGTCGATCGTGAAGCAATAGGGCGTCCCCGCCTCATCCATCCGCGCGTAGCGCTTGCCGATCGATTGCTTGACGTCGATCTCGACGGCGTACTTGCCGCGCAGCTCCTGGTAGAGCTTCTCGGCGATCTCGGGCATGCCGTCCTTGTTCACCAGCGGGAACACCCCCGCCTTGATCGGCGCGAGCGACGGGTGGAACTTCATGTACACCTGGCTCGGGCGCGACGGATCCGGCGTGTACGCCTCGCAGAGCACCGCCAACAAGCCGCGGTCAGCCCGGCCGCGGGCTCGATCACGTGCGGCAGGTAGCGCTCCGCGCGCTCCTGGTCGAAGTACTCGAGGTTCGCGCCGCTCGTGTTCTGGTGTTGGGTGAGATCGAAGTTCGAGCGGTAGGCGATGCCCTCGAGCTCGCTGAAGCCCTTCTCGCCCGAGAACGGGAACGCGTACTCGACGTCGGCGCAGCCGCCGTTGTCCCGCGCATAGTGCGCGAGCTCGTCCCGCTCGTGGTCGCGCAGGCGAAGGTTGCTTCCCGCGAGGCCGAGGCTCTGCCACCACTCGTAGCGGGTCTTCCGCCAGAACTGGTACCAGTCGTTCGCCTCGCTCGGGTGGACGAAGAACTCCACCTCCATCATCTCGAACTCGCGCGAGCGGAAGATGAAGTTCCGCGGCGTGATCTCGTTGCGAAATCCCTTGCCGAGCTGCGCGAGCCCGAACGGGACCTTGACCCGCGTGGTGTCGAGCACGTTGCGGAAGTTGTAGAACATGCCCTGCGCGGTCTCGGGCCGGAGGTAGGCGCGGCTCTCGTCGTCGACCAGCGCGCCCACGTGGGTCTGGAACATCAGGTTGAACTGGCGGGGCTCGGTGAGCTCTCCGCCGCACTCGCCCGGTCGCTTGGAAGGCTTCAGCGGACAGGTCGCTTCGGCCACTTGGTCCGCGCGGAAACGCGATTTGCACTTCTTGCAGTCGACCATCGGGTCCGCGAAGCCCGCGACGTGTCCGCTCGCCTCCCACACCTTGGGGTGACTGATGATCGCGCAGTCGAGGCCGACGATCTCGAGCTCGCGCCCGTCGGGACCGATGGGAGGGGCCAGCACCATGTCGCGCCACCAGCGGTCGCGGATGTTGTTCTTGAGCAGCACTCCGAGCGGCCCGTAGTCCCAGAACCCGCCGATGCCGCCGTAGATCTCCGAGGACTGGAAGATGAAGCCGCGCCGTCGGCAGAGCGCGACGATCGCGTCCATGCTCTTCGCCTGGATCGAACTCGCCTGCGCCATCGCTTCAGGAGGACGGCGTCGCGGTCGGTCCCGGCGTGGATGTCGGCACCGGCGTGGCGCTCGTCGGCGCGCGCCGTCGGCGTGAACCGGTTCTGCAAGGCGATGTCGAAGGTCCCTTGGTTGAAGCTGGCGCAATTGCTGCCGGCCACGTAGCTCCCGCTCATCTCCCTCGGGGTGACCAGCGTCGCCTTGACGTTGTACACGCACGTCGAGACCGTGCCGCAACTGTTAGCGGCGCCGTTACAAAGGGCGACCGAAAGGTTGACGTCCGAGCCCTTGACCGAGCCGTCCACGATGGCGAAGAGCTGGTCGAGGTTGGGGTCCTGGAAGTTGAACTGCCAGGTGCCGGTGTTGGTGACGTCGGTGGGAACGAGGGTGCAGAAGATATTCGCGGTGATCGTCCCGGGGTTGCCGCGCGAGACTTCGTCCGACGTCACGGGACCGGCCCACAACCCCTCGATCGTCGGCGCCCGAGCACGAGCTGCTGCTACCACTACTACCACCCCCGCATCTCCATGCGAGGACCGCTACCAAGGCCAGCCACAGCCATGGGCGCCAGACGGATCCAAGGGGTTTCAAGCGCCAGCTTGGACGATCTTGCCTGCCGGATGGTTCGCAGATCTTCATATTACAGGAATTGACGTTGATCTCCTTTGGAAGTAATATTCGGCCCGTGGAGCCGACGGCGAAGAGCGTGATCCTCGACCTGCTGTCGACGATCGGCGAGCGATCGATGCCCGTGCGGGCGCTGGTCGCCGCCGCCGACTTTTTCGGTATCGAGGAGAACTCGCTGCGCGTCGCGCTGGCCAGGCTCTTGGCCGCCGACACGGTCGAGCGGGACGAGCGCGGCGCATACCGGCTGGGCCGACGTGCCGCGGCCGTCCAGCGGCAAGTCGGCTCCTGGCGACGAATCGAGGACCGCGTCCGGCCCTGGGACGGAGGATGGCTCGGGGTTCACACCGGAGCACTTCGCAGAGAATCGCGCGCGACGCTAGAGCGCCGCCGCCGGGCGCTGCGCTTCTTCGGCTTCCGCGAGCTGGTGCCCGGGCTCGAGGTGCGCCCGGACAACCTCTCGGCGAGCCGCGAGACGCTCTCCGAAGAGCTCGTCGCGCTCGGCCTGCCCGACGCCGCACCGGTGTTCGCGATGGCGATGATCGACGGCCGCTCCGACGCGGCAGCCCGCGCGCTGTGGGACGGCGAGGCGCTCGTCGCCGGCTACCGCCGCTCCCGGGCGGAGCTTCGGCGCAGCGAAGCTCGACTGCCCGAGCTCTCGGCGCGTGATCGCATGGTCGAATCCTTTCTGCTCGGCGGCCGCGTCATCCGTCAGATCGTGCTCGATCCGCTGCTCCCGGAAGCGATCGTGCCCGGCGCCGAGCGCCGCGAGCTGGTCGCGGCGATGTGCCGCTACGACAAGCTCGGCCACTCCTACTGGCGCGCGTTCTTCGCGCAATACCGCCTTACGAGCGTGCGCGCCCCGGTACACTCCGAGCCGACGCGCGACGCCGAAGCCCTGCCCGCCGCCTGAGGGATACCATGACAAGCTGGCAAGAAGCGCTCAGCCGTGAAGAGATCCGCGAGCTGGTGGCGATCCGCGACTCGCGCGCCTGGCTCTCGCTGCTGCTCGATTGGGGTCTGATCGGCGCCTCGTTCGCGTTGGTCGCGGCGTTCCCGAATCCGCTGTCCGTCGTGCTCGCCTTGGCCGTGATCGGCGGCCGCCAGCTCGGGCTCGCGATCCTCATGCACGACGCCGCGCACCGCGCTCTTCTCAAGAACCGCTTCTGGAACGACTGGGTGGGAAACTGGCTCTGCGCCTATCCCGTGTGGAACGACGTTCATCCCTACCGGCGCTACCATCTGCAGCATCACGCCAAGACGTGGACCGAGGAGGATCCCGACCTCGAGCTCGCCAATCCGTTCCCCGATCACGCGTGCGAGCCTGAAGCGCAAGGTGTGGCGGGACCTCAACGGCCAGACGGGCTGGAAGCGCCTGCTGGCGATTCTCAATCGCGATCTCGGTCGGTCTCGGGGGCGCGCGCGACGGGACTTCGGCACCGGCATGCAGGCGCTGCACGGCGTGTTGATCACGAACGGCGTGCTGCTCGGGCTCCTCACGCTGTTCGGTCATCCCCTCCTCTACCTCATCTGGGTGGGCGCGTGGTTCACCACCTACAGCCTGGTGATGCGCATCCGCTCGATCGCCGAGCACGCGATGGTGCCCGATACCGTGCACGAGCTGAAAAACACCCGCACCACGCTGGCGCGTTGGTGGGAGCGCTTGTTGATCGCTCCGAACCGCGTGAACTTCCATCTCGAGCACCATCTGCTGATGACGGTGCCGCACTACAACCTCCCCCGGCTCCACCGGTTGCTGGCGAGCCGAGGCGTGCTCGACGACGCTTGCGTCACCGAGGGTTACTGGAACGTTCTCGCTCTAGCGGCGTCCAAGGCCGCCTGAAAGAAATCGCCTCGAAAGTCGTCCCGTCTGCCCCCGGCAGGACGAGATTTGACTTGGCGCGGCGACCCCCTCTACGTTGGTGGGAGGGGCTTTGCGCTGCTTGCGCGTACTTGTCACGGGTCACAAGGGGTACATCGGAACCGTCCTGGTGCCGATGCTCCTCGAGGCGGGGCACGACGTCGTCGGGCTCGACAGTGACCTTTTTCGCGCCTGCACGTTTCGCGAGGGAATCCGGCAAGTTCCAGAGCTTCGTATTGGACGTGCGCGACGTCGAGCGCGAGCAGCTCGAAGGGTTTGGCGCCGTCATTCATCTCGCGGCTCTGTCCAACGATCCGCTCGGCGACCTGAATCCCGAGGTCACCTACGACATCAACCACGTCGCCTCGGTCCGCCTGGCCGAGTTGGCGAAGCGCGCGGGGGTAAGCCGCTTCCTCTACTCCTCTTCGTGCAGTAGCTACGGCAAGGCGGGCGACGAGCTTCTCGACGAGACCGCCGAGCTCCGACCCATCACGCCCTACGCCGTCTCGAAGGTGCGGGTCGAGCAAGACGTCGCGCGACTTGCCGACGACCGCTTCAGCCCGACGTTCCTGCGCAACGCCACGGCGTACGGCGTCTCCCCGCGCCTGAGATTCGACCTCGTCCTCAACAACCTCGTCACCTGGGCTCACACCAAAGGTCGCGTGCACATCAAGAGCGACGGCAGTCCCTGGCGTCCGATCGTGCACGTCGAGGACATTTCGCGCGCGTTTCTCGCCGTGCTCACGGCGCCGCGAGAGGTGGTTCACAATCAGGCGTTCAACGTCGGCCGCAGCGAAGAGAACTACCGCGTGCGGGAGCTCGCCGACATCGTCCGCGAAGTCGTTCCTCGCTCGGAGATCGAATACGCGGAGGGCGGCGGTCCCGACCCGAGGTGCTACCGGGTCGATTTCTCGAAGATCCGCCGGCTGGTTCCGAGCTTTCAACCGCAGTGGGACGCGCGCCTCGGCGCCCGTCAGCTGTTCGGGGAGTACCGCACGACGCAACTCACGCTCGAAGACGCCGAAGGGCCACGCTTCAAGCGGATCGATCATCTCAAAGAGCTGATGGCCACCGGCAAAGTGGACGAAACGCTGCGCTGGAGAGCGCCGCAGTGATGCAACACCCCACGAAAGAATTTGCAGCACCCTCACAACGGAAAGGAGCCGTCGGTCCCGACGGTGTCGATCGCAACCAACCCCTCCGCCGGCCGACCCGCTTCTGAGGGCGATCCGGGCGAGGGATCGCCCGCGGTGTCGGACGACTCGTCGACGTCGACGTCGCAGCGCGGCGCGCTTCGTGAGGCGACCGTTTCAGCCGCGCGCGGCTGTGCTTTTTGCTCTTCGCCGCTCGAGCACACGCTCGTCGATCTCGGCATGTCCCCTCTCTGCGAGAGCTACTTGACCGCCGACCAGCTCGACGGGCCGGAGACCTTCTATCCGCTTCACGCCTACGTGTGCGCCAAGTGCTTCCTCGTGCAGGTGCCGCAATACGTGAACCCCGAGGACATCTTCACGGAGTACGCGTACTTCTCCTCGTACTCGGACAGCTGGCTCGCCCACGCGAGAGGTTACGTCGAGACCATGACGGCGCGCTTCGGCCTCGGGTCAACCAGCCGCGTGGTCGAGCTCGGCAGCAACGATGGATACCTTCTGCAGTACTTCGTGCAGCGAGGCATCCCGGTGCTGGGAGTCGAGCCGGCTCGCAACGTCGCCGCGGCGGCGATCGCCAAGGGCGTGCCGACCGAGGTCAAGATGTTCGGCCGACGGACCGCGCGAGAGCTCGTGGCCGGCGGCATGCATGCCGATCTCGTTCTCGGCGCCAACGTCCTCGCACAGGTACCGGACGTGAACGACTTCGTCGCGGGGATCGAGCTGCTGCTGGCGCCGGGAGGGGTCGTCACGATCGAGTTCCCGCACCTGCTGCGTCTGCTCGAGCAGACGCAGTTCGACACCATCTATCACGAGCATTTTTCGTACTTTTCGCTGCTCAGCGCCGAACGCATCTTCGCGGCGCACGGGCTCGTGCTTTTCGACGTCGAGGAGCTGCCGACGCACGGGGGCTCGCTCAGGATCTACGCCCGGCGCGCTCAGCATGGCGCGAGCGTCGCGAGCGACCGGCTCAATGCCCTGCGCGAGCGCGAGCGAGCGGCGGGGCTCGAGCGCCTCGAGACGTACGCGGCGTTCACGGAAAGCGTGCACGAGTGCAAGCGCGCGGCTGCTCGAGTTCCTGATCGGGGCCCGTCGCCAAGCAAAGCGCATCGCCGGATATGGCGCGCCCGGAAAGGGCAATACGCTGTTGAACTACTGCGCAATCCGCACGGACTTCGTCGAATACACGGTCGATCGGAATCCCTACAAGCAAGGGCGATTTCTGCCTGGCACCCACATCCCGATCCATTCACCCGCCAAGCTGCGCGAGACGCGGCCCGACTACGTGCTCATCCTGCCGTGGAACCTCAAGGACGAGATCATGGAGCAGCTCGCGTACGTGCGAGCGTGGGGAGGGCGCTTCGTCGTGCCGATCCCGCGGGTCGAGGTGTACGAGTGATCTTTCACGAGACCCCCTTGGGCGGCGCGTACGTCATCGCAGCCGAGCCGCTCGGCGACGAGCGCGGGCTCTTCGCGCGCACCTGGTGCGAGCGCGAGTTCGCCGCGCGCGGTCTCGAAACGCGCGTCGTCCAGTGCAGCACCTCGTTCAATTCGAAGCGGGGCACGCTGCGGGGCATGCACTACCAAATCGAGCCGTTTGCCGAGACCAAGATCGTGCGCTGCACGCGCGGCGCCATCCACGACGTCATCATCGACTTGCGCCGGGATTCCCCCACGTTTCGACGGCACTTCGCGATCGTGCTCACCGCGGACAACCGCAAGGCGATCTACGTGCCGAAAGGACAGGCGCACGGCTTCCAGACCCTGGAGGACGACAGCGAAGTCTTCTACCAGATGTCGCAGTTTTACTCGTCCGAGCACGCGCGCGGCGTGCGCTGGGATGATCCCGCTTTCGGCATCCGTTGGCCCGTTGCCATTCGCACGATCGCGGAGCGGGATCGAAGCTACCCGGACATCGACGACGTCGAGGTAGCCGCGCCATGACTTCTTCGCTTGGCACGGGGGTCGATTCCGAGGCGATCGGTCACGAGCTTCACGAGTGCATCGCCGATCTGTACCCGATCTGTCGCAGCATTACCGGAGACGGCGTCCGCGAGACGCTTCGCCGACTGCAACGTGTGGCGCCGATCACCGTGCACGAAGTGCCGAGCGGCAGCGCGGCGTTCGACTGGACGGTGCCCCTCGAGTGGAACGTACGCGACGCCTGGGTGAAGAACTCGAAGGGCGAGCGGGTCATCGATTTTCGCCGCTCGAACTTGCACCTCGTCAGCTACAGCGTCCCGGTGCGTGGAAAAATGCGCCTCGCGGAGCTCGAGCCCCATCTTTTCACGCTTCCCGATCAGCCCCAATCAATTCCCTACCGGACCTCGTACTACGAAAGGACTTGGGGGTTTTGCCTGAGCCAGCAAGAGCTCGAAGCGCTCGGCGACGACGAGTACGAGGTCTGCATCGATTCCACGCTCGAAGCGGGGTCTCTGACGTACGGCGAGTGCCGTTTGTCGGGAGCGTCGGCGGACGAGGTGCTCATTTCGAGTCACATCTGCCACCCCTCCCTGGCCAATGACAATCTGTCGGGCATGGCCGTCGCGGCGTACCTGGCGAAACAGCTCTCCACGCGGCCGCTCCGTCATTCCTATCGACTGCTGTTCATTCCCGGCACGATCGGCTCGATCACCTGGCTCAGTCGCAACGAAGCCGCGCTCCCGAACGTGCGGCACGGCTTGGTGCTTTGCTGCCTCGGTGACGCCGGGCGCATGACCTACAAGAAGAGCCGGCGCGGCGATGCTTCGGTCGACCGCGCCGCCACGCACGTTTTGCGCAGCCTCGGCGACCACCGAGTGATCGAATTCTCGCCCTACGGCTACGACGAACGTCAATTCTGTTCCCCGGGCTTCGATCTCCCGGTTGGCCGGCTCTCCCGCACGCCGCACGGAGAGTTTCCCGAGTACCATACCTCCGCCGATGATCTCGGGTTCGTTCGTCCCGACAAGCTGGCGGAAGCGTTCGCGACATGCCTCGCGATCCTGGACGTTCTCGAGGCGGATCGCGTCTACGTGAGCACCAATCCGAAATGCGAGCCTCAGCTCGGCAGGCGAGGGCTGTACCACTCCATCGGCGGCCTCCCACAATCCCCGGATAGCGAGATGGCGATGCTCTGGGTTCTCAACCTCGCGGATGGCCGGCATACCTTGCTCGACGTCGCCGAGCGCTCCGGCTTGCGCTTTGACGCGGTGAAGCGCGCTGCCGACGCTCTGTTCGGCCAGTCGCTGCTGAAGGAAGCGTCGTGACGCAGGCACTGGCGGGACGCGTCGCCGTGATCAGCGGGGCTACCAGCGACATCGGTCGCGCGATCGGGCTGCGCCTAGCCTCGGCCGGCGCAAAGCTCCGTCTGCTCGGCCGCGAGCGCGCCACACTCGCTGCGCTGGTCGAAAAGCTTCGCACGGTCTGCGATGACGTGCGCGCCTTTCCGATCGACCTCACCGTCGACGCTTCGCTCCACGACTTGGGCCGCGAGCTCGATCGTGTCGACGTTCTGATACACAGTGCGGGGATCCACGAGGCAGGCGAGATCGACAAGGCGCCGATCGTCGATTTCGACCTTCAGTACCGTGTGAACGTTCGGGGCGCCATGCTGCTCACGCAGACGCTGCTGCCGATGCTGCGGCGGGGGCGTGGGGAGATCGTGTTTCTCAATTCGACCCTCGGCCTCGAAGCGCGCCGTCCTGGCATCGGCTCTTACGCCGCCACGCAACACGCGCTGAGGGCAATCGCGGACGCCGTGCGGACCGAAGTCAACGCGGATGGCATCCGCGTGCTCACCGTCTATCTGGGACGCACCGCGACCGCGCGGCAGGCGCGCATCTTCGCGCTCGAAGGCCGCGCGTACTCCCCGAACCTGCTGGTTCAACCCGAAGACGTCGCCGACATCGTGCTCGCAGCCTTGCGACTGCCTCGTACGGCCGAAGTCACGGAGATCCGCATGCGGCCTCTGGTAAAGTCGTATTGAGCGAGGTGGGTCCGGAAGGGACTATGGAAGGCTTGAAGGTCGTACTGTTTTGCGGAGGGCTCGGAACCCGTCTGCGCGAGTACTCGAACACCATGCCGAAGCCGATGATCGCCATCGGTGGCGAGCCCATTCTCTGGCATCTCATGAAGTACTATGCGTACTTCGGCCACAAGGAGTTCATTCTCTGTCTCGGCTACCGCGGCGACGTCATCGAGCAGCACTTCGTCACACACGCGGTACCGCGTGCCGGCGAGCTCCGTGGTGGCGCCCGCGACCGGACATTCTCGATACGCGGAGAAGCGATCGGTGAATGGAAGGTCACGCTCGTCGACACCGGACTGGATTCGAAGGTCGGCGAGCGCCTGAAGAGCGTCGAACCCTATCTCGAGAGCGACGCCATCTTTCTCGCCAACTACTCCGACGCGCTCTCGGACCTGGCGCTTCCGCAGTATCTCGAACATTTTCGGCGCCAAGGCGCGGTCGCCAGCTTCGCCTGCGTGCGCCCCAGCCAGACCTTTCACACGGTCTCGCTCGGCGATGGTGGCTGCGTGCGCGATATCCGCCCTGCCTCGGAAAGCGGCTTGTGGATCAATGGCGGCTTCTTTGCCTTCAAGCGCGAGATCTTCGACTACGTGGGTGCGGGCGAAGACCTCGTCGACGAGCCTTTCCGCCGTTTGATCGACCGCGGTCAGCTCATCGGCTACCGGCACGATGGATTCTGGGCTTGCATGGATACGCTCAAAGACAAGCAGGCGTTCGACGACATGCATTCCCGCGGCGAGGTTCCGTGGGAGGTGTGGAGATCGGCGCAAGAGAGCACCCCGCCACGTGCGTAGCATTCGACTCGATAGATTCGATCCGCCGTTCGAGGAAGTGCTCTGCCTCGGCGCACATCCGGACGACATCGAGATCGGCTGCGGCGGAACTATAGTTCGCCTCGCGCAAGCGGAGACACCGCCCGTCTTCACGTGGGTGGTGTTCAGCTCCGACGCGCCGCGCGGGGAGGAGGCGCTGCGAAGCGCGCAGGCGCTGTTACGCGGCACGCCTGCGCCGCGCATCCGCGTCGAGCAGTTCCGCGATGGTTTCCTCCCGTATGACGGCGCTCGCATCAAGGAGGTGTTCGAAGGATTGAAGGCGACGACGTCCCCCGACCTCGTCTTGACCCACTATCGAAACGACCTCCATCAGGACCATCGGCTGATCTCCGAGCTCACCTGGAATACCTTCCGCAATCACTGGATTCTCGAATACGAAGTGCCCAAATACGACGGCGATCTCGGCGCCCCGAACGTCTTCGTTCCACTGGACGAGCAACTCTGTGCGCGCAAGGTCGAAGCGATCCTGCAAGGCTTCCCGAGCCAGAACGGCAAGCAATGGTTTTCCGAAGACGTCTTTCGCGGGCTGCTGCGGCTGCGAGGAATCGAATGCAATGCTTCCGGCGGTCACGCCGAGGCCTTCTACTGTAGAAAGCTCGTCCTCGATTGAAGAGTTGAGCGAGAAACGTGTCCTATTCCAGCCTTCCGCGAGTCAGCGTTTGCATGCCGGTATTCAACGGCGAGGCGTTCATCCGCCAAGCGCTCGACTCGATGCTCGCGCAGACGTTCACCGACTACGAGCTACTCGTCTCGGACAACGCATCGACGGATGCGACGGGAGAAATATGCCGGAGCTACGCGGCGTGTGACGCTCGCGTCCGCTACGAGCGCAACGACACCAACGTTGGACCGCACCGAAACTTCAATCTTCTCGTTCGCAGAGCGCGAGGAGAATACTTCAAGCTCGCCAACGCAGACGACTTCTGCGCCCCCGATCTTCTGCAGCGCTGCGTCGCCGTCCTCGATCGCGAGCCTGAGGTCGTCCTTTGCTATGCCCGCACGCGGCTCGTGGATGCGAGTGGCGCGACGCTTCGCGATCACGACGACAACCTCGAGTTGCGGTCTCCGAGCGCCGTGACCCGATTCCTCCAAGCCGTCCAGCAGATCGGCCTCGTCAACGTGTTGCAAGGGCTCATTCGGCTCGACCAATTGCGCAAGACCGGGCTGCTCGCGCCCCGGCCCGGTACGGATAACATTCTGGTCGCGGAGCTCGCCTTGAGAGGGCAGTTCTACGAGATTCCCGAGCGATTGTTCTTCCGCCGCATGCACGTGGCCGCCTTGAGCGCGCTCAAGACTCCCGAAGAGCAGTTGGCGTTCGTGGACCCGGCAGCGAAGGCCGTGCGCCCGCTGCTGACCCTGAAGGAGCACATGGGCTACGCCGCGGCGATGCTGCGTACTCCTCTTTCCCTGCGCGACCGCGCGCTGCTGAGTTATTGGATTTTGCGCTTGGCCTTGTGGAATCGTAAGGAGCTCCGCCGCGAGCTGTTCAATCTCGCGCGCTTTTCCACGCGAGGGCCGCGGGTCTAGAGGTCCGAGGCGGTCACGAATGCTCGCCGAAGTCCTCAAAAAGATCGGCAAGCACAGTTTCGTCTACGCCGCCGGCTCGATGATCGGCAGAGTCGTCGGCTTTCTAATGGTGCCCTTCTATACGCACTTTCTCACTCCGGCGGACTACGGCGTACTCGAGCTCCTCGAGCTGACCACGTTCTTCCTGGCCACCGTCGTCGGCCTCGGAATGGGCGCCGCGATCGTGCGCTTCTTCTACGACTATCAAGGCGAAGGCGAACGACACGAAGTGGTGAGCACCGCCTTGCTCTTCGGGATTGCGCTCCTCACCTGCGTGTACCTGCTGCTCCGACCCATGAGCCCCGTGCTCTCGAATCAGCTGTTCGGCACGCCGGCCTATGGCTCGTATTTCCACATCATCTTCGCGTCTCTCTGCTTCGATACGACCGCGGAGCTCTCGATCAGCTACCTTCGGGCCAAGCAACAGTCGATGTTGGTGACTGCCTTTTCGCTGGCGCGCGTCGTCGCAGGCCTTGCGCTCAACGTTTACTTCATCGTCGTGCTAGGGCTCGGCGTGGTCGGCATCCTCTACAGCACCCTCATCACGAGCGGCGCCGCCGCGGTCGTGCTCGCCGCGATGACGTTGCGGGAAGTCGGCTGGCACTTCTCGCGAGCCAAGCTCACGGCGATGACGCGCTACGGCTTGCCGCTGATCCCGATGTCACTCGGCATGTTCGTGCTCAATTTCTCCGACCGCTTCTTCCTTCAGCGCTTCGCGAGCTTGACCGAAGTCGGCATCTACTCACTCGGATACAAGTTCGGGATGGCGAACAGCGTGCTGATCACATCACCCTTCCTCCTCTTCTGGGGAGCGTACGCCTACGAGGTGATCGAGCGACCTGACGGCCGACGACTGGTCGCGCGGCTCCAGGTGTACTTCACGGGCGTGCTTCTCGTGTCCACCTTGGCGATCGCGATGTTCGCGGATCCGCTGCTGCGGTTGATATCCCCTCCGGAGTTCTGGAGGGCCGCTCCCGTGATCCCGATCGTCGGGTTGGCCTACGTGATGGTGGGGTTGAGCTACTTCTTTCGTCTCGGGCTCCAATACACGAAGCAGACCAAGTATCTGAGCTACACCGTCGGCGGCAGCGCGTTGCTCAATCTGCCGCTCAATCTCATCCTCATTCCGCGCTTCCACGTCATGGGCGCGGCGTTGGCGACTCTGCTGTCGTTCACCGCGCTTACGCTGGCGACCTTCCAGGTGTCACAGCGACGCTTTGCGATTCCCTACGAATACGCTCGTCTCGCCAAGCTGTTCGCCGCCGGCGTGATCGTGTTCGTCGTGTCGAAACTCTTTCCCGTCACGAACCTGATGCCGGCCCTCCTAACGGCCAGCTTCTGCTTGATGATGCTTCCTCTCCTGCTCCACGCGATGCGGTTCTTCGAGGAAGAAGAGCTCGATCGTGCGAGGACGCTCGCCATCGGGCTCGTGCGCCGGATTCGACCGGTGCGGGAACTCCCCTGAACGAGCCGCAGGCGGGGGCGGACGTTCCTTGACTCGACCCCACGAGATCGGAGACGGTCCCGCTGCTCGAACGAACCAACCGGGAGGACCCGATGGATTTCTCTTCTCTACGCTACGAGACGCAGGGGCGCATCGCGCGCATCACGTTGAACCGTCCGGAGCGGTTGAACGCCATCGATTTGAAGATGCCGCGCGAAATCCGCCAAGCGGTGGAACGGGCGAACGAAGACGACGCGGTCCACGTGATCGTCCTCGGCGGCGCGGGCCGTGCGTTCTGTGCCGGATATGATCTGAAGGCATTCGCCGAACGGCGGGGCGAGTGGAGCCAGGAGGAGATGCCCTGGGACGCGATGAAGGACTATCGGGGCATGAAGCGAAACACGGACGACTTCTTCTCGCTGTGGCGCTCGTACAAGCCGACGATCTGCAAGGTGCAGGGCTATGCCGTCGCGGGTGGAAGCGACATTGCGCTCTGCTGCGACATCGTCGTCATGGCGGAGAACGCGCGCATCGGCTACATGCCCGCCCGTGTGTGGGGCTGCCCCACGACGGCGATGTGGGTTTTTCGACTTGGCGCGGAGAAGGCGAAGCGCATGCTGCTCACCGGCGACACCATCGACGGCAAGACGGCAGCGGCCTGGGGGCTCGTCTATGAGGCAGTCCCCGCCGCGGACCTCGATCGCACCGTCGATGCTCTCGCCGAGCGCATGGCCGGGGTGCCGAAGAATCACCTCATGATGCAGAAGCTGATGATCAACCAGGCCTATGAGAACATGGGGCTCGCCAACACGCAGATGATCGCCACCTTGTTCGACGGTATCACGCGCCACTCGGCCGAGGGATTCTGGTTCAAGCGCTACGCGGAGGAGCACGGGTTCCACGCCGCGGTCGAATGGCGCGACTCGGGACGGCCGATTCCCGACGGGCGCGACGAGCCGAGCTAGAGGTCCCTCCGTTCGAACGCCGCGATGATCGCTTCGGCGGTGCGCGTCGCCAGGGCCGAGATCGTCAACGCCGGATTGACCGCCCCGACAGTCGGGAGAACGCTGCTGTCGGCGATGAACAGGTTTGCCACGTCATGGGCGCGACCCCACGCGTCGACTACCGAGGACCTCGGATCCTTGCCCATCCTGCAAGTGCCCATGTAGTGCGATGAGGATCCGGCATCGTACGACTGCTCCAAGGTCTCGCGGGCGCCGGCGGCTTGCATGATCTCCATCTGGCAGATCTCGATCTTGCGGATCATTGCCCGGTCGTTCTCGGTCAGCCGACTGTGCAGTAGGGGCACGGGCAAACCGTAGGAATCCTTGACGAGGGGATCGAGCCGCACTTCGTTGCCGACATCGGGGAGCTGCTCGCCTACTGACGCCAGCGCGGCGATGTGGCCGAACGATTCCTTCATTCGCTTCTTGTGAGCCTCCCCCCAGCCCCCGACCGATCGCGCGACCGAGAGTGGCCATTGTCGTCCAGAACTCAAGAGAATCGAGAAGCCACGTGCGAAGTCGTTTTTCGGGCTCGTCTCGTAGAAGTCTTGGACCATGCCGCCTGTGGGAATGCCTCGCCATGGGTCGACCCGGTCCGAAAAGAGAGCCTTCGTATAGACCGCCAGGTGTTCGCTGAAGTACTTGCCGACGAGGCCGCTCGAGTTGGCGAGGCCCTGCGGGAAGAGGCGTGACTGGCTCAAGAGCAGCAGTCTTGGGGTCTCGACGGCGTTGCATGCCAAGACGATGACACGAGCGCGGATCTCTTGCTCCGACCCTTTTGCATCGAAGTAAACAACGCCGCGCGCTTTTCCATCCGCCGAAACTGTTACCTCTCGCGCCATGCAACCGCACCGAATCTCGACCCGTCCGGTGGCTTCCGCCTTCGGTAGATAGGTCACGTCAATGCTCGATTTCGCGCCAATCTGGCAACCGAGCATGCAGGTACCCGCCCCGATGCAGGCTCTTCGCCCTTGCCAATCGACCGTAGGAATTGCGACCGGCTCGCGTACGAAGTGCAGGCCCAATTTTTCGGCGCCACGTTTCACGGCCAGTCCCGCGAGGTTGAAGGGGTGAGGAGGGGTTGGAAAACGAGCGCTGCGTGGCGGGTCGAAGGGATTGGACTCGGCGCCGTCCGGTCCCGAGACCCCGAGCTCGTGCTCCACGCGGGTGTAGTACGGCTCGAGATCCTCGTAGCGTATCGGCCAGTCCGTGGCGACGCCATCGCGGCCGTAGACGAAGAAGTCCGACTCGTGAAGTCTGGGGGACACTCCTGCGTAGTGAAGCGTCGAGCCGCCCGCACCTTTGACCCGCGAATACGCGAATGAATCGCCGGCCGTAGTGTATCGATCGCGAAGGGGATCGGCGCTGCCGAAGACTTCGGTGGCGGTTACCTCAAAATCCTGTCTGTGCGTCAGATAATCATGAGCCGGGTCGAAGTGCGGGCCTGCCTCCAGCACGACCACCGAAAGACCCGATTCACCGAGCTCCTTGGCGACCACGCCGCCCCCAGCCCCGGAGCCGATGACCACTACGTCGACGAAACTCTCTCCTGGTCGCATCGAGTCTAGGTTTCCTCCCGCGGAGACGTCTTCGCGCCCGTCTGACGGTCCCGGCTTCAACGATTTCTCGTGTGATGCAGGTCGAGGTACCCCTCGGGCATCGGCGGGCCGTCGTAGTCGAGCCATTGCCAGCTCACGGGGTGCGTATAGAACGCTTCCATCACGTCTTCGAGTAGCACGGGGAATAGTTGTACGGCCGGAAACCGAACGTTTGCGTAGAGCCGGAGCAACCCTCGAAGCACTCTTCCCGAGCTAGTCGCGGACGCGTGGCCGGGTCCGAAGGAGCGCTCGATTTCCCTCAGCAAATCCTCCCTCTCGGGCGCGGTCAGGTCGATGAAGGAGCGGCGGTGGCGCTTTTGGGAGAGCCGATCACAGCTCGCCAACCCGCGCGCGTAGAGCCCTTGCCGCGGCTGCGTGCGCGCAAGCTTGTGGTCCAGGGCCTCGACCACTCCCGCCTCGACTGCGCCGGGGCTGGTTTCATCGGAAGGCAGGAGCGTCGCGGCGATCGCCGTCAGCAGCCGTCGTTCATCCTCCCTGAGCCAGCGTTCGGCTCCCTCTGGGCGCGTCGAGCCTCGCTTCGCTAGGGCCCGAGAGTCCGCGAACCGGGTCCAGCCATCGAGGAGCGTCCGATACGAACGCCTGGCGAGCGAATTCACCGCCGTGAAAAGGGTCCCGAGATTTCGAGACCGACCCTCTGCCTGATCGGGCGGGCTCACGGTAGGAACCTGACTCTCAGGCCGCATCGTTCCATCGCGTCAAATCAGGTTCGACTGTTCGAAACCGCAGCCCTGACCGTGAAGGCGACAGGCAAGCTGCCCAGCCGATGTGCAAAAGTCAAATTCGAGACGACACATGCAAAGATTCTTGGAACGCACGCGAAACGGTTGTAAGCGGCAGGCATGCAAACGATCCCGTCACTGTTCAGCGAAGAGCAAGAGATGTTCCGCGAGACCGTCGCGCGCCTCGCCCAGGCGGAGTTTCGCGAGAGGTATCTCGAGCGCGCGACGAGCTCCGAGTATCCGCGCGACGCGCTCGAGGTCTTGGCCAAGAACGATTTGCTGTCGCTGGCCATCCCGGAGGAGCTCGGCGGCCAAGCGGCGAGCGCCATCACCATGGGCATCGCGATCGAGGAGCTCGCGCACGCCGACTTCAACGTCAGCTACGTCGCGTTCAACGCGATCCTCACCGGCGGGCTCGCCTCGCGGCTGCTGCCGCGCGAGGAGCGCGAGCGGTGGGCGCGGGGCGTCGCTCGCGCCGAACGACTGCTGTGCGCCGGGTTCACCGAGCCGCGCGGAGGGTCGGACCTGCAGGGGCTGCGGCTACGCGCCGAGCGCGACGGAGACGGATGGCGGCTCACCGGCGAGAAGACTTCCGTCACGACCAGCCCCCACGCGGACGCCGCGATCATTCTCGCCACCACCGACCCGTCGCAGCGCTCTCGCGGCACCGTTCTGCTGCTCGTCGACATGGATGATCCCACCGTGTCGCTGCAATGCTTCCACGACCCCGGCTTCCGGCCGCAGGGGCGCGCCGCGGTGAGCTTCGACGGGACTTACGTACCGCGCTCGAGGCAGATGGGAGGTATCGGCGAGGGGTTTCGCGAGGTCATGCGCGAATTCGAGCTCAGCCGTACCTTGCTCGGGTTGATGTGCGTCGGCACCGCTCGGCGCGCCATGGACATGACCGTCGAATGGGTGCGCCAGCGTCAGGCGTTCGGGCAGCCGATCTCCAAGTTCCAGGGCGTGTCGTTCCCGCTCGCCGAGCACGACACGTACCTCGAGGCTTCCCGCTGGCTCGCCTACCGCTCGCTGGCGCTGCGCGACGCCGGAAAATCGCACAACCGGGAAGCCGCGATGTGCAAATGGTGGATGCCACAGATCTCCGCCGCCGCGATCAACGACTGCATCATCCTTCATGGGCACACCGGATGGGCGGAGGAGATGCCGCTCACGCAGATGCTGAAAGACGTGAGCGGGCTGCAGATCGGCGACGGCACTCCGCAGATCCAGAAGCTGGTGATCGCCCGGTCGTTGATCGGGCGAGAGTGGGTTTGAAGGGTCGAGCCTAGACGAGGATCTTCGCCCCCGCCTTGGCGATTTCCTCGGCGGAGTGCTCGAACTTGAGGACCTCGGGGATCGCCCGTCCCTTCACCACCGCCGGGCGCGCGCCCACCTTGTCGATCCAGCGTTGCAGATGAGGCAGGTCGTCGACGTCCACGCCCGCCCAGCCGTGTAGCGTCACCCACGGCCAGGTCGCGATGTCGGCGATCGAGTAGTCACCTGCGAGATATTCATGATCGGCGAGCTGCCGGTCGAGCACCGCGTAGAGACGCTTGGTCTCTTTTTGGTAGCGCTCGATGGCATACGGGATCTTTTCCGGAGCGTAGCGATAGAAGACGTTCGCCTGACCCTGCATCGGCCCGACGCCGCCCATCTGAAACATCAGCCACTGGATGACCTTCGAGCGGCCTCGCCGGTCCTGAGGCATGAGCTTGCCGCTCTTCTCCGCGAGATAGATGAGGATCGCCCCCGACTCGAAAACGACGAAGCCGTCCTCGTCGTGGTCGACCATCGTCGGGATGCGTCCGTTCGGGTTGAGCTTCAAGTACCACGCCTGCTTTTGCTCGAGCTTCTCGAGCCGGATCGGCTTCACGGTATACGGCAAACCGATTTCCTCCAGCATGATCGAAGCCTTCCAGCCGTTCGGCGTGGGTGAAGTGTAGAGATCGATCATGCAGGCCCTCCTCGGCTCGCCGCAGATGGATGAATCGATCGACCATAGTCCCGCCGGCGAATCGAGGGAAGCAGGAGCCTCGCCGGCCCTCCTGGCTACGACGTTTGCCCTCTGTTATGGTCTTGGGACGACGACCAGAGAGGAGCGGCATGATGAGCTCGGTGCAAGAAATCAACGACAAGAATTTCGAAGCCGAAGTGATCAATTCCGACGTTCCCGTGCTGATCGACTTCTGGGCCCCGTGGTGCGGGCCGTGCCGCGCGATCGCCCCCGTCGTCGAGGAGCTCGCGCGCGACTACGCGGGCAAGCTCAAGGTCGTCAAGATGAACGTCGACGACAACCCGCAGACGCCGTCGCGCTACGGCGTCCGCGGCATCCCGAACCTGATCCTCTTCAAGGGCGGCCAGGTGAAGGAGCAGATCGTCGGCGCCGTCCCGAAGGCGCAGCTCGTGAAGGCGATCGACAAGGTGCGTGCGTCTGAGAAGGCTCGCCTGGCGCGCCCCGCGCGTGATCGGGGCTCAGAACGTAAACCGGCGCATGGCGACGTTCATCATCAGGCCGACGCCGATCATGCAGCGTAGATCAGCGACGAGCCGCCGTAGCTGAAGAACGGCAGCGTGATGCCGACCACCGGGCAGGAGCCCCGTCGTCATGCCGACGTTGATCGACCACCTGCCAGAAGACGATCGACACCACGCCGAACGCCAGCAGCGCCCCGAAGCGGTCCTTGGCGCGCGCGGCGATCAGCGAGCCCGCGCAGCGACGAGCGCCAGGTAGAGCGCGATGCAGCGCCGCGCGCGCCGACGAACCCCCACTCCTCGGCGAACACCGAGAAGATGAAGTCGGTGTGCTGCTCGGGGAGGAAGTTCAGCTGGTTCTGCGTGCCGTGCAGGAAGCCCTTGCCCCAGAGCATCCCCGAGCCGACGGCGATCTTCGACTGGATGACGTGATAGCCGGCGCCGAGCGGGTCGCGTCTCGGGATCGAGGAAGGTGAGGATGCGCTGCTGCTGGTACGGCTTGAGGTGCGCCCAGAGGAGCGGCGCCGGCGACGAGCGACCGAGCGCGACGACCAGCGAGCGCGAACCACGCGCAGGCGCAGCCCGCGCGACGAGCAGCGACGCTCACGACGACGAACCCGAGCACGGCGGCGCGTGCCGAGGTCGGGCTGCGCGAGGATGAGGACCGCCGGGACGGCGCAGAGCACGACGCGGGCACGACGATCTCGCGCAGCGCCGAGCTCTCGCCGGCGCGTCGTCGCGGTGGAAGTAGCGCGCCAGCACGATCACCAGCGCGAGCTTGATGAACTCCGACGGCTGGATCGACGACCGGGCCGAGGCGGATCCAGCGCCGCGAGCCGCCGCCGACGACGCCCGACCAGCGGCACGAGCACGAGCAGCCGAGCAGCCGACGGCGTAGATCGACGTACGCGTAGCGCTCGAGCCGCCGGTAGTCGAAGCAGCAGCAGGCGAGCAGCATGCCGACGACGCCGACCGCCGACCCACGAGCGCCTGGCGCCACGCGAGCGGGCGCACTGGCCCGTGCGCCCGGCGCGTACGTGGCGCTGTAGACGGTGAGCACGCCCAGCGCGACGATCGCCAGCGACGAGCAGCCAGCAGCAGCCACGTCGAAGTGGTGAGCAGTCGGCGGTCGAATCGCATCGAGCTGTCGCCTGCCTGCGTCGGCTGCTGCGGGCGCTCGGCCCTTGCTGACGGCTGAAGTAGTCGCGTCGAGCACCTGCTGCACGACTCGGCGCCGCCATCGCGCCGCCGCCGCCGCCCGCGTGCTCGACGAGGCACGCGATCGCGATCTCGGGCTCGTCGACCGGCGCGAAGGCGATGAACCAGGCGTGGTCGCGCTGTCTCGCGCGGCAGCCCTTGCTGGCTCGCCTTGCGGTCGTCGCCAGCTTCACGACCTGCGCGGTGCCGGTCTTGCCGGCGACCTCGATGCCGGCGACGCGCGCCTTCTTGCCGGTGCCGCGCTCGCTCATCACGACGTCGCGCAGCGCGTCGCGGACCTGCGCGAGCGTGCTCGCGCGTACGCCGAGCGTCGCCGATCACCTCCGGGCTGGTCGGCGTCGAGCGAGCTCGCCGTCGGCGCGCTCGACGCGCTTCACGTAGTGCGGGCGGTAGCGCGATGCCGCCGTTCGCGACCGTCGCGATGACGTTCGCCATCTGCAGCGGCGTCGCCGTGACGTAGCCCTGGCCGATCGCGACCGAGAGCGTCTCGCCCGCGTACCACGGCTCGCCTGAAGCGCTGCCGCTTCCACTGCGTGTCGGGGATGATGCCGCCGCTTCTCGTGCTCGAGCGCGATGCCGGTCGGCGCGCCCGAGCCCGAAGCGGCGCGCGTACTCGGCGATCGTGTCGACGCCGAGCCGCTGGCCGACCTGGTAGAAGAAGACGTCGCACGACTGGACGATCGCCTCGTGCAGGTTCGACGCCGCCGTGTCCGCCCTTCCGCCAGCAGCGGAAGTAGTGGTTGCCGAAGTGGATGCCGCCGCCGCAGAAGATGCGCGGTGAACGGCGTGATGACGCCCTCCTCGAGCGCGGCCGGCCGCCATCACGATCTTGAAGGTCGAGCCCGGCGGATACTGGCCCTGGACGGCGCGGTTGTTGAGCGGATGCGTGCGGGTCGTGCGACGAGCGCGCGCCACTCGTCGCGCGCGGATGCCGCGCGCGAAGACGTTCGGGATCGAACGCCGGCCTGCGACACCATCGCGAGGATCTCGCCGTTGCGCGGGTCGAGCGCGACGACCGCGCCGTCGTGGTCGCCCAGCGCCTGCTCGGCGGCCTGCTGCAGGTCGCGATCGATGGTGAGCATGAGGGTGTTGCCCGGGACGTCTCGGCGACCTCGCTCGAGCACGCGCAGCTTGCGGCCGAGCGCGTCGACCTCGACCTGCTGGCCGCCGTCGACGCCGCGCAGCTACGTCCTCCCAAGCACTTCTCGAGGCCCGCCTTGCCGATCAGGTCGCCCAGCCGGTAGCCGCGCGCGCGCGTCGCAGCTCGTGCTCGGCTCACCTCGCCGACGTAGCCGAGCAGATGCGCCGCCAGCGGCGCCGAAGGGATAGGTGCGGCGCGGCCCGACCTGCAGCGAGACGCCGGGCAGCTCGAGCTGGTGCGTCTCGAGCGCGACGACGCCGCTCCCAGTCGAGGTCGCGCCGCAGCACGATCGTCCTCGAACGGCGGCCGCTTGCGCGGCGGCGCGCGGCAGCGCCTGGCGAGCGTCGCTCGTCCTCGTGCCGAGGAAGCTGCGCCGAGGCGTCGCGATCGTCGCCGGCGACGATCGTGCGCGTCCTCGGGCACGAGCACGACGTCGAACGACGGCCGGTTGTCGACCAGGATCGTCGCCGTTGCGGTCGAAGATCAGCGCCGCGCGTCGGCGCGCACGCGCTCCAGGCGGATGCGGTTGTTCTCGGAGAGCGAGCGCATGCTCGTCGCCCTCGCACCACCTGCAGGTACCAGAGCCGCGCGAGCAGCGATGAGGCGACGACAGACGACGAGCGACGACGCCGAGCGGCGACGCCGAGGCGGCGCGCGCGAGCTCGGGCGGGACCGTCGCGCTGCGACGGCGTGATCACGCACCGTGACGCCATGCTCAGACGCGCGCCGACGATCCGCTTCTGCCCAGCCGCGTCGAGCAGCGCGAACACGACGGGCGTCGACCAGCGGCGGCGAGCGCCGCCTCGACGAACGCCGTCGCGCACGACATGCGCCAGACGGGTCGCCCGACCGACACGCAGAGCGCCAGCAGCGCCGACGATCGGCCATCGCCTTGCAGCAGCGCGGCGACGAACACGACCGCCACCTCCGGCAACCGCGTTGTCCATCCAGAGCTGCGGCGCGAGCAGGTAGCACGACGCAGGTAGACCAGCGTCATCGCGAACGCGTTGCAGCCCGAGCGACGGTGCCCGAGAAGCTGTCGAGGAGGTAGCCGAGCAGGAACGCGCCGAGCGCGCCCGCCGACGCTGTGCTGGTGGAGCGCCGAGGTAGACGCACGAGGATCAGGACCAGGTCGGGCATGATCGGCCGCCGGCAGGCCGTGAAGACGTCGTCTGCAGCAGGACCGCGATCGCGGCGAGATCCCGACGGCCCGGATCTCGGCAGCGAGCTCGATCCGGCGGCGATGGGCTCAGCGAGCGCAGTCGCCGCGTCGGCGCGCCGTCGGCTCGGCGTGATCGCCGGCGTCGGGGCGGGCGTCGCGGGATCGGGCGGCTCCGCGGCGCGCGGCGCGTCGAGCGCCTCGTCACTGCGCGGCCGCGACGTGCACCAGCACCTCCTCGAGCTGCGTCGACGTCGACCGCGCGGCGTCGACCTCGGCGTACTGGAAGAGCCCGCGGTCCTTGCGCGTCGACGCGCGGTGACGCGCCCGATCGGCGAGGCCCTTCGGGAAGATGCCGTCGAGCCCGGAGGTGACGACGCGGTCGCCGACCTGCACGTCGTCGCGTGCGCTTCACGTACTTGAGGTCGCAGCCGCTGCGTCGAGCGGCGCCCTCGACGATGCCGCGCGCGCGCGTGCGCTGCACGAGCGCGTCGACGCCGCTGTTGTGGTCGGTGAGCAGGAGCACGCGCGCGCGCGTGCGGGCTCGCGCTGGACGACCTGCGCCGACGACGCCCTCCGGCGCGAGCACCGGCCATGCCCTGCTGCGACGCCGTCGCGCTCGCCCGGTCGATGGTCGAGCGTGCGCGAACCAGGCCGCGTCGCGTCGCCGCCGATCACCGCGCGCCGTCGACGCGCTTGCGCCGGGCAGCGTCTGCGCGGAAGTCGAGCAGCGCGCTGCAGGCGCGCGGTTCTCGAGCTCGACCTCGCCGAGCCGCGTCGACCTCGCCGCTCGAGCGTCGCGGACGCGCGTCGCGCAGCCGCTCGTTCTCGTCGCTGCGCGCCGACCAGACTCGACGTAGCGCCTGCCAGACGCCGCCGAGCGCGCCGGCCGCTGCCGGCGGTGACGCGCTGCAGCGGCGCCATGCACCTCGAGGAAGCACGCGCGCCGAGCGGATCGATCGCGCGCCGCGCTGCGCGCCGCGATGCGCACGACCAGCAGCCGCGAGCGAGCACGAGCAAGAGCGCCGGAGCTCAGGAGGACGCGGTTTCGCCGAAGGAACTCGAGCATCGGCTACCGCGTCCAGCGCCGGACGCGTCACGGCGCGCAGCGCCGTCACTGGATCGGCGACGTCCTTCAGCAGCGATGAGCTCGTCGAGCACCTTGCCCGCGCCCATCACCACCGCCGTCAGCGGATCGTCGGCGAGCATGACCGGCAAGCCCGGTCTCCTCGCGCAGCAGCGACGTCGAGGTTGCGCAGCAGCGCGCCGCCGCCGGCGAGCACGATGCCCTTGTCGACGATGTCGGCCGCGAGCTCGGGCGGCGTGCGCTCGAGCGCGATGCGCACCGCCTCGACGATCTGGTTGATCGGCTCGAGCAGCGAGTCGCGGATCTCCTCGTCGGAGATCTCGACCGTCTTCGGCACGCCGGCGACCAGGTCGCGGCCCTTGATCTCCATCGTCTGGATCTCGTTGCCCGGGTACGCCGAGCCGATCGTGATCTTGATGAGCTCGGCGGTGCGCTCGCCGACCAGCAGGTTGTACTTGCGCTTGATGTACTGGACGATCGCCTCGTCCATCTTGTCGCCGCCGACGCGCACCGACTTCGAGAAGACGATGCCGGCGAGCGAGATGACCGCGACCTCGGTCGTGCCGCCGCCGATGTCGACGATCATGTTGCCGGTCGGCTCGGTGATCGGCAGGCCGGCGCCGATCGCCGCCGCCATCGGCTCCTCGATCAGGTAGACCTCGCGCGCGCCGGCCGACTCCGCCGACTCCTTGCACCGCGCGCTTCTCGACCTCGGTGATGCCGAACGGCACGCAGATGATGATGCGCGGCCGCACCAGCGTCTTGCGGTTGTGGATCTTCTGGATGAAGTAGCGCAGCATCGCCTCGGTGATCTCGAAGTCGGCGATGACGCCGTCCTTCAGCGGCCGGATGGCGACGATGTTGCCCGGGCGTGCGGCCGAGCATCTTCTTCGCCTCGGCGCCGACGGCGAGCACGCGGCGTCCGCCGCGCGCGTCCTTCTGCACGGCGACGACGGAGGGCTCGTTGCAGACGATGCCCTCGCCCTTCGACGTAGATGAGCGTGTTCGCCGTGCCGAGATCGATCGCGAGATCGTTCGAGAACAGCCCGAGGAGCGAGTCGAAGATCATAACGTTATCCTCCGCCTTCCCTCCACCTAAAGCCGCGTCCAGACACGACTTTTATCACCGCCCCGGGCGTATCAAAGTTCACCAGCGAGAGCAAGGAAAAAGTGTTTCGAAAATCCGACGAGCGTGGAACTGTTAGTCACTGGCTTCCGTCCGACCCACCTAGAGTAACGAACTGTGGCGCGACAAGTCAAAAACGCGGGCCTCACCGGTGAAACAATCCTTCGAGCCCCTTCTTCAGCAGCTCGCGCTCCGGGTGCTTGAGGTCGGGCGTCGGCGTCACGCCGGGCGCTAGGGGTTTATCCTTGCCGAAGATCCTTTCCAAGCCCTTGCCGAGTACGGCCCGAGACAACGCGCGCGCGATGAACTCACCGTCGGGCTTCGCCTTGACCCGCGGCAGTGCGCCCGTCAGGCGAAACGGAATCTCGATCTTCCCCTGGTCGTTGGCGAGGTACTTGGTCTCGCGCACGTCCGCGATGACGTCGTCGGAAAGCTCCCGCGAGGCGATGAGCGTCGCGCCGAAGTCGAGCTGGTTGTCGAGCGAGTAGGTCCCCTTGCCGACCATCGAGTAGTCGCGCGCCGAGACCGTCAGATCATCGCTGCGCGCCGTGCCGTCGGCGATCACGACGCTGCCGCCCATCTTGTCGAACTTGGTGTCGCCCGTCTCGAAGAGCTCCGGGTGCTTGGCACGCACACGAGGCGAGACCAGGTTCGACAGACCACCGATGCCGGTCACGCTCTGCAGCACTTGATCGGCGATGTTGACGTCCTTGAGCATGCCGTCCTTGACGTCGAGACGGCCCTTGCCGTGCAGTTGCGGTTTGATCGCCTCCCATGCTCTTCCCGCGCCGGCCAGCTCGAGATCCGCGTCGAGCCGACCTTCGATGCGTTGCTCGGAGCCCGGCGACTGGCTCGCCAGCAAGCGCTTCACGTCCATGCCGCGTACGCTGGAGCGAAAGTCGAACTGCGGATTGGCTTTGTCGCGCATGTCGTAGCGGCCCCCGCCGCTGTACGAGCCGTCGAAGGCGCGTAGCTCGAGCTTGGCGAGGTTCACGATCTGATCGCGCGAGCTCACGTCGGCGCTGAGATCTCGATAGTCGAAGTCGCGCAGGCTTCCTTCCGTGGACCGCAAAATCCCCTGGAACTCCTGGGAACCCTTGTCGGCGGAGCGAAACTGGCCGTGCAGATCGACGCCATGCAGCACTTCGGGCTTCTTTGCCGCGGAGCTCGCGAGGTTGAGCGACGTCGCCGCGAGCTCGGGCGACTTGAGGTCGAAGGTGGCGGCCAGCGGACGGAAGCTCGCGACTTCGGCTTGCACCGTCACCGGCGATCCGGACAGCTTGAACGTCGTCTGCGGAAGGGTCGCCGAGCTTCCCTTGAGATCGATGCGCCCATTGAGGTCGTCGATCTCGTAGGGGGACCCGCTCTGCTTGGCGGAGACGCCGATCAACGCCACCGTACCGTTCAACAGTGGCGCCTCGCTCGATCCCACCTTGCCCGTCGCCCGCACGTGCACTTCGGCGGTGCCCGACACCTGGTGGCCGGCGAACGCGGGGAGCATCTTCTCCCAGCCCGCCAGCGGAGCGTTCTTGCTGTCGATCTGAAAATCCAGCGCACCGCCTCGGACGTTTTCGAGGCTGCCTTTGGCGGTGAGATTCAGCTCGGCGAGGCGCAACGCCAGAACTCTTCACGTCGATCGTGGTGGCGGCGCGCTCGGCTAGAAGGTCGATCTTCAGCGGCACGCCCTTCGGCTTCTGGAACGATTGACCGTAGCGGATCGCCGCGTCGCTGCCGTCGACCTTCGCCTCCACCTTGAGGCGCTCGCCGAGCGAGCCTGACACCTTTGCGGTGAGCGACACCGGATCCCCGGACGAGAGCTCCAGCGGCAGCGACTTGGACAGCGCCTCGACTTTCCTCAGGTTGTCGAGAACTACGGGGCCGACCTGGATCGACAGATCGAGCGGCGCCATACGCACGTTCGGTGGCGAGCCGATCGGTCCGACGGAACCCTCGACGCGCACGTTCTGCTTGTCCGCGCCGAATAGCGCGGTCGCCATCCTCAGTCGGATCGGGTGATCGACGCTCACGTCGGAGGCGGAGAAATCGAGGTCGCCCACTCGGAGGTCGCTTGGCGGGCTCGTGGTCCGATCGACGTAGCGGAGCTGCCCTTTGTCGATGTCGACGAGGGACACCAGGAATGCGGTCTGTTCCGCTCGCGACCTCCGCTCGGCCGGCGGCTTGGCGGCGGGCGGCGGCGTCGGGCGCCGCCTGCGGCGACTCCGCACCTTTGGCTTCTTGCCGATCGAATCGTAGTTGAAGCCTTCGTTCGTGCGAATGATCGACACCTCGGGCTTCACGAGCACGACGCGCTTCACCTCGTAGCGACCGAACAGCGCCGGCCATAGACGGATCGATACCTGGACTTCACCGGCCTTCAGGAAATCGTTCGTCGAGAACGGCGGGATCGTCGGCGATCGTCAGGTCCTTGATGCGCGCACCGAAGCCGCCGAAGAGCTGCACGCCGATCTCGCTGAAGGTCACCTTGCGGCCGAGCGCGCTGGTCGATCTGGCCCGCGAGCCAGTCCTTGTTCCGGTTCAGGTAGGAGTTGAGATTCGTGAGCGCGAGCGCCACCGCGCCGCGATCACAGCGAGAATCACTCCGAGAATGATCCACTTGCGCATTCGTCAAGCTCCTCCGTCGAGTGTTCAACACCCGCGGCGTCGTCGATCTCTCGGGCCTACTTCCTGCGAAACAACGCGTCGAGCTTGGTTCGGGCCGTCGCTCGCCAGACTACCGTTGTGCGCGGCGCGGACGAGAGGCGGAAATAGTCGCAAAAGTTTCCCTGCTCCTTGTCGGCCACCACCTCGGCGTTCGGCTCGCGGCAATCGTTGTGCGCGCCCGGCTCGTAGAATTCGCAGTTCCGGCAGCAGTGGAGGTAGGCGCCGCAACGCTCGCAGACGTCGCGCACGCCGACCGCGCTCATCGGCGACTTCGGCGCCGCAGCGCTGACAGGCTCCCCTCATGCCAGCCCCGTTCCTCGCCAAGTGACGCTCGAGCCAGGCGGCACAGTCCTCGAGCAGGGTCTCGAGATCGGACGGCTCGAGAAGCGGTGATCCGCCCCGGGGTAGATCTTCAGGGCGATGCTCGCCGCCGAGCGCGGCGGCGATTTCCTCGGCGTCGGAGCACGGCACGACGCGATCCGCGTCGCCGTGAGCGAGAAACGTCGGGCAAGCGATCTTCCGGCACGCGCCGATCACGTCGAGCGTTTCGACGTCGTCGAGAAACGATCGCTTCAAGCGCACGCCGCCGAGCGACAAGATTCCTTCCGTCCGCCAGCGCTCGAGCTCGGCCGGACGAAGCTCGGCCAGCGACGCGGGCGGGGTGCGCGACCGCGGCGATCGTCGCCAGCGCGCGCACGCGCGGCTCCGCCGCCGCGAACAGCAGCGCCACAGCCCCCCCCATGCTCGAGCCGAGGAGACCGATCGGCCCGCCGACTCGCGTGCGAAAGAAATCCCAGGCGCCGACGAGGTCGTCGACTTCGCCGCGAAACGTCAGATCCGCGAATTCGCCCTCGGACTCGCCGACGTAGGAGAAGTCGAAGCGCAGGACGGACATGCCGGCCCTCGACAGTCGTTCACCGAGGAGCCTTTGCTTCGCTCCGTCCTTCGTCGACTCCATGCCATGGCAGAGAATCACGCCGGCAGGGGAACCGGCGGCGCCTTCGCCGGCCGCGGTGTGAACGACGCCCACGAGGCGGTTGCCGCGGCGGCTCGCGAAGGCTACGCGTTCTTCAGCCTGCATTGCTGCCACGCAGCGGCACAGCTACCATAGGCTCGCGCACGCGGCTATTCCCGCAAGGGCACGTGTCATGCGCGAGGAGATCGAACTCTACATGCACCACCTGCGCGCCGAGCGGCACGTCTCTCCGCACACGCTGCGGAGCTACCGAAGCGACCTCGAGGAGTCTGCGGACGTTTCTCGCTCCGGACGGCCCGAAGCCCGGCGACGTCACGCGTCGGGAGGGTCTCGATCGACGATCTGCGGGCCTACGCGGCCGCGAAGCTCCGCTCGCTCACGGCGCGCGACCGTGTCTCGGAAGGTGGCGGCGATCCGCGGCTTCTTTTCGTTTCTCGTCGGCTCCGGCAAGATCCGCCGTAACCCCGCCGCCGAGCTCGTCGCCCCGAAGATCGAGAAGCGGCTACCGGTCTTCCTGCCGATCGACGATACCGAGCGCCTGCTGAACGGCATGAACGGACGGCGATGCCTGGGCCGAGCGCGACCGCGCCATCCTCGAGGTGCTCTACTCTTCGGGGCTGCGCGTGAGCGAGCTCGTCGGCCTCGACTGGGAGCACGTCGACGTCGAGAACGACTGCGTGCGCGTCGCTCGGCAAGGGCCGCAAGGAGCGCGTCGTGCCGGTCGGCGGCTCGCCCTCGACGCGCTGCGACGCTTACCGCAGCGCGCTCGCGCGACGCTCGGCATCGACGCCGAGCCGCCGTCTTCCTCAACCGCCGCGGCGGGCGGCTGACGACGCGCAGCGTGGCCCGCTTCGTCAAGCGCTACGCGCTGCGCTCCGGCACCCCGGCCGCGGCGAGCCCGCACGCGCTGCGCCACAGCTTCGCCACCCACCTGCTCGGCCGGCGCCGACCTGCGCGCCATCCAGGAGCTGCTCGGCCACGCGAGCCTCTCGACGACGCAGCGCTACACGCACGTGAACCTCGACCATCTGATGGAGGCCTACGACCGGCGCACCCCGGCGTGAGGCGGACGCGGGACTCGCCCTGCGACCTCTCCGCCACGCGCGGCGAGCCGCGTTCACGGCACCACGATCCTCGCCGTGCGCCACAAGGGCCACGTGGTGATGGCCGGCGACGGCCAGGTGACCCTCGGCCAGACGGTCGATGAAGCGCAACGCGCGCAAGGTGCGCCGCCTCTTCGAGGGCAAGGTGCTCGCCGGCTTCGCCGGCGGCACGCGCCGACGCGCTTCACGCTCTTCGAGAAGTTCGAGGCGAAGCTCGAGCAGTACCACGGCAACCTGCGGCGCGCCGCCGTCGAGCTCGCGAAGGACTGGCGCACCGACCGCGTGCTGCGCCGCCTCGAGGCGCTGCTCGATCGTCGCCGACCGCGACGCGTCGCTGCTCATCTCCGGCACCGGCGACGTCATCGAGCCCGACGACGGCGTCATCGCCATCGGCTCGGGCGGCAACTACGCGCTCGCCGCCGCGCGCGCGCTCGTCGCGCACACCGCGCTCGACGCGCGCGCCATCGCCGAGGAGGCGATGCGCACGCCGCGGCGCATCTGCGTCTACACCAACGACCCGCTCGTCGTCGAGGAGCTCACGGCGTAGGATGCACGCCGATGGCCGAACGCGCTACCGCAGATCGGGCGAAGACGAGGCTCCGCAGAGCGTGCGCCGATGACGCCGCGCGAGATCGTCTCCGAGCTCGACCGCTACATCGTCGGCCAGCGCGCCGCCAAGCGCGCCGTCGCGATCGCGCTGCGCAACCGCTGGCGCCGCCAGCAGGTCGCCGAGGAGCTGCGCGACGAGATCGCGCCGAAGAACATCATCATGATCGGCCCGACCGGGCGTCGGGAAGACCGAGATCTCGCGCCGCCTCGCCAAGCTCGCGCAGGCGCCGTTCCTCAAGGTCGAGGCCTCGAAGTTCACCGAGGTCGGCTACGTCGGCCGCGACGTCGAGTCGATCATCCGCGACCTGACCGAGCTCGCGATCAGCATGGTGAAGGAGGAGGAGAAGGAGAAGGTCCAGCTCGCGCGCGCGCGAGCTCGCCGAGGAGCGCGTGCTCGACCTGCTGCTGCCGCCGCGTCCCGTCGGGCATCGCGTCCCGAAGGCGCCGCCGGCGCGGATCGCGACGACGAGACGCAGGGCACGCGCGAGAAGCTCCGCCGCATGCTGCGCGAGGGCAAGCTCGACGACCGCATCGTCGAGCTCGAGGTGACGCAAGTCGGTCGTGCCCGATGGTCGAGATCATGACGCCGCAGGGCATGGAGGAGATCGAGCTGCAACCTGAAGGACCTGTTCTCGAACCTGCTGCCGAAGAAGACCAAGAAGCCGACGCCTGCACGGTCCCCGAGGCGCTCGAGCTGCTCGACGCAGGAGGAGGCCAACCGGCTGATCGACATGGACGCGGTGACCAAGGAGGCGGTCCGCCGCGTCGAGCAGTCCGGCATCGTCTTCATCGACGAGATCGACAAGATCGCCGGCCGCGAGGGCGTGCACGGCCCCGACGTGTCGCGCGAGGGCGTGCAGCGCGACCTGCTGCCGATCGTCGAAGGCTCGACCGTCAACACCAAGTACGGCATGGTGCGCACCGACCACATCCTCTTCATCGCCTCGGGCGCGTTCCACATCACCAAGCCGTCCGACCTGATCCCCGAGTTCCAGGGCCGCTTCCCGATCCGCGTCGAGCTCGAGCCGCTGACGCAGCGAGGACTTCGTCCGCATCCTGACCGAGCCGCAGAACGCGCTGATCAAGCAGTACGTCGCGCTGCTGGCGACCGAGGGCGTGCACGCTCGATCTTCACCGACGACGCCATCGCCGAGATCGCCGCGCATCGCCGCGCAGGTGAACGAGCGCACCGAGAACATCGGCGCGCGCCGCCTGCACACGGTCCTCGAGCGGCTGCTCGACGAGATATCGTTCGACGCGCCCGAGATGCGCGGCCAGACGGTGGCGATCGACGCGCGCCTACGTGCGCGAGCAGCTCGAGCGACGTCGTCGAAGGACGAGGACCTGTCGCGCTACATTCTCTGAACGACGACCGCCTCGAGACCAGCTCGGCGTGTCGACTCGCTCGCCAAACGGGATACTGCATCGCTGTCGCGAGACGGTCGAGATGCAGACGCTGATCGCGCAAAGCCGAGGTCCTCCTCGAGGCGCTGCCCTACATCCGGCGCTTCGCCGGCAAGACGCTCGTCATCAAGTACGGCGGCCACGCGATGGTCGACGACGAGCTGCAAGGACGAGCTTCGCCGCAGGACATCGTGCTGCTGAAGTACGTCGGCATCAACCCGGTCATCGTCCACGGCGGCGGCCCGCAGATCGACGCAGCATGCTCAAGCAGCTCGGCATCGAGTCGCCGCTTCGTGCGCGGCATGCGGGTCACCGACGCAGCCGACGATGGACGTCGTCGAGATGGTGCTGGTCGGCAAGATCAACAAGGAGATCGTCACGCTGCATCAACCGCCACGGCGGCCACGCCGTCGGCCTCTCCGGCAAGGACGGCGAGCTGATCCTCGCGCGCAAGATGCGCATGACGACGCAGGCGCCGGCAAGGCCGAGCCGTCGACATCGGCCTGGTCGGCGAGGTGCGTCGGCGTCAACCCGACGGTCATCGAGTCGCTCGACCGCAGCGACTTCATCCCGGTGATCGCGCCGGTCGGCGTCGGCGACGACGGCGAGACCTACAACATCAACGCCGACCTCGTCGCCGGCAAGGTCGCCGAGGCGCTGCGCGCCGAGAAGCTCATCCTGCTGACCGACGTCGAGGGCATCAAGGACGCGCGACGGCGACGCTCATCGCGCACGCTCGCCGAGCGACGCAGGCGCGCGAGCTGATCGCCGACGGCGTCATCGGCGACGGCATGATCCCGAAGGTCGAGTGCTGCCTCGAGGCGCTGCGCGGCGGCGTCGCAGAAGACGCACATCATCGACGGCCGCGTGCGCCACGCGGTGCTGCTCGAGATCTTCACCACGCGAGGGCGTCGGCACCGAGGTCGCGCTGCGCAGCACGCCGCGCAAGCGCGCCGCCGCGAGCGCGATCGGATCGCGCGGCCGATGACCAACGCGCGAGATCATCGCGCGCGACCGACCGCTACTCAGGTCGGCGTCTACGCCCGCGCAGCCGCGTCGCGTTCGTGCGCGGCGAGGGCGCGCGCGTCTGGGACGCCGACGGCAAGCAGTACCTCGACTTCTTCGCCGGCACTCGCCGTCACCAACCTCGGCCACCGCCACCCGCGCGATCGTCGCGCGCGATCCGCGACGCAGGCGCGCAAGCTCCTGCACGTCTCGAACCTGCACTACAGCGAGCCGCAGGCGCGGCTCGCCGAGCTGCTCGTGCGAGCACTCGTTCGCCGACCGCGTCTTCCTCTGCAACAGCGGCGCCGAGGCCAACGAGGCGGCGATCAAGCTGGCGCGCACGCTACGGCGCACGACCAGCGGCGACGGCCGCTTCGAGATCCTCACCGACGCTCGGCTCGTTCCACGGCCGCACGCTCGCGACGCTCACCGCGACCGGCACAGGAGAAGGTACCGCGTCGGCTTCCAGCCGCTGCTCCCGGGCTTCCGCTACGTCCCCTTCGACGACGTCGCCGCGCTCGACGCGGCGCCGTGCGCCGCGAGACCGTCGCGATCCTGCTCGAGCCGATCCAGGGCGAGGGCGGCGTCGTCGTGCCGCGCCGCGAGCTATCTGCGCGCAGCTGCGCGCGCTCTGCGACCGAGCAGCGGCCTGCTGCTGATCTTCGACGAGGTCCAGACCGGCATGGGCCGCACCGGCACGCTCTTCGCCTACGAGCAGACCGGCATCGCGCCCGACATCATGACGCTCGCCAAGGCGCTCGGCGGCGGCGTGCCGATCGGCGCCATGCTGACGACGCGAGGCGATCGCCGCCGCGCTTCGACGCCGGGCGCGCACGGCTCGACCTTCGGCGGCAACGCCGCTCACCTGCGCCGCCGGCGTCGCCGTGCTCGAGACGCTGCTGCGACGACGGCGTGCTCGCGCAACTGCCGCGCGATGGGCGAGCGACTTCCGCGAGCGGCCTCGACGCGCTCGCCGCACGCAGCTGCCGATGATCCGCGACGTGCGCGGCCGCGGCCTCCTGCTCGGCGTCGAGCTCGACCGGCCCGGGCGCCGCCGGTCGTCGACGCGCTGCCTCGACGCGCGGCCTGCTCATCAACTGCACCGCCGACAACGTGCTGCGCTTCGCTGCCGCCGCTCATCGATCACGCGCGGCCGAGATCGACGAGGGCCTCGGCGATCCTCGAGCGAGGTGCTCGCGCGCATGAAGCGCGACCTCCTCCGCCTCGCCGACCTGACGCGCGCCGAGCTGCGAGGCGATCCTCGCGCTCGCCAGCGACGCTGAAGGCGCGACGCTCAAGGCCAGGCGCAAGCACCGCCGCTGCTCGCCGGCAAGACGCTGGCGATGATCTTCGAGAAGCCGAGCCTGCGCACGCGCGTCACCTTCGAGGTCGGCATGACCCAGCTCGGCGGCTACGCCGTCTACCTGGCGCCGGGCGACATCCGGCTCGGCGAGCGCGAGTCGGTCGCCGACATCGCCCGCAACCTCGCGCGCTGGGTCGACCTGATCATGGCGCGCACGTTCTCGCACGACACGCTGCGTCGAGCTGGCCGCCACACGCCACGCGTGCCGGTGATCAACGGCCTCTCCGACCTGCACCATCCCTGCCAGGTGCTCGCCGACTGCTTCACGCTGCTCGAGCACCGCGGCCGGCTCGACGGCCTGCGCGTCGCCTTCATCGGCGACGGCAACAACATGGCCCACTCGTGGATGGACGCCGCGGCGCTCTTCGGCTTCGACTTCGCGCCTCGCCTGCCCGCCCGGGCTACGAGCCCGACGCCGGCGATCGTCGCCGCGTGCCGCGCCGCGCGGCGCCGACGATCGAGCGTCACCGACCGATCCGTCGCGGACGCGCGTGCGCGGCGCCGACGTCGTCTACACCGACGTCTGGACCAGCATGGGCCAGGAGGCCGAGGCCGACGCGCGCCGCGCAGCGCTTCCGCCGGCTACCAGGTCAACGCCGCGACTGCTGCGCGCTGCGCCAAGCCCGACGCGCTCGTCATGCACTGCCTGCCCGCGCACCGCGGCGAGGAGATCACCGACGACGTGCTCGACGGCCGCAGTCGATCGTCTTCGACCAGGCCGAGAACCGCCTGCACGTGCAGAAGGCGATCATGGTCTGGCTCGCGCATCAGCGAGCGCGCCGGACCGCTGCGGCGCACGCCCGCGGGAAGAGGAAGTGAGATGAGCGATCCGATCAAGAAGATCGTGCTCGCCTACTCCGGCGGCCTCGACACCTCGGTCATCCTCGAGCTGGCTGATCGAGCACCTACGGCTGCGAGGTCGTCGCCTTCTGCGCCGACCTCGGCCAGGGCGAGGAGCTCGCGCCGGTCGAGGGCAAGGCGCAGCGACGGCGGCGCCAGCGAGGTCTTCATCGACGACCTGCGCGAGGAGTTCGTGCGCGACTTCGTCTTCCCGATGCTGCGCGCCAACGCCGTCTACGAGGGCAGCTACCTGCTCGGCACCTCGATCGCGCGGCCGCTGATCGCCAAGCGCCAGATCGAGATCGCGCGCGCGGACGGGCGCCGACGCCGTCGCGCACGGCGCCACCGGCAAGGGCAACGACCAGGTGCGCTTCGAGCTCACCTACTACGCGCTCGAGCCCGACATCCGCGTGATCGCGCCGTGGCGCGACCGTGGGACCTCAACTCGCGCACCAAGCTGATCGCCTACGCCGAGCAGCACAGGCATCCCGGTCCCGGTCACGCGCGGAGAAGCCCTACAGCACCGACCGCAACCTGCTGCACATCAGCTACGAGGGCGGCATCCTCGAGGATCCGTGGCGCGAGCCGTACGAGGACATGTTCCTGCTCACGCGTCTCGCCCGAGAAGGCGCCGGACAAGCCGGAGTACGTCGAGATCGACTTCGAGGCGGGCGACCCGGTGGCGGTGAACGGCGAGCGGCTCGTCGCCGGCGGCGCTGCTCGCGCACGCTCAACGACGATCGGCGGCCGGCACGGCATCGGCCGCGTCGACCTGGTCGAGAACCGCTACGTCGGCATGAAGTCGCGCGGCGTCTACGAGACGCCCGGCGGCACGATCCTGCACGCCGCCCATCGCGCCGTCGAGTCGCTGACGCTCGACCGCGAGGTGCTGCATCTGCGCGACTCGCTGATCCCGCGCTACGCCGAGATGGTCTACTACGGCTACTGGTTCGCGCCCGAGCGCCAGATGCTGCAGACGCGCCATCGACGAGTCGCAGCAGCGCGGTCACCGGCACCGCGCGGCTCAAGCTCTACAAGGGCAACGCCACGGTCGCCGGCCGCAAGTCGCCGCGCAGTCGCTCTACGACCCGGACATCGCGACCTTCGAGGCCGACTAGCGTCTACCACCAGGCCGACGCCGAGGGCTTCATCCGCCTGAACGCGCTGCGGCTGCGCACGCTCGCGCTCGTCGATCCCAAGCGCTAGCTGGACTAGCGATGGCCACGCGCAGCTTCAGGCCGAGCCGGCATCGACGATCGCCCGGCGCCGCCACGGACGTCGATGCCGTGATCCGCGAAGTGAAGGAGCAGGCGCGGGTGCGCGGAGAGGACTATCGCGCGCGCTCGCTCGCGCTGCACGGTTGGATCTGCGCGCGCTGCGCCCGCGAGTTCGACGAGAAGAACCTCCATCTACTGACCGTCCATCACAAGGACGGCAACCACGACAACAACCCCCGGGGCGGCAGCAACTGGGAGAACCTCTGCGTCGATTGCCACGAAGCCGAGCACACCAAGGGGTTGCTCGGCGACTACTTGCAAGGAAAGCCCCCGAGGTGACACCTTGACACGGTTCGGCGGCCGTTCGTTGCTCGCATCGATCCGCTGACGGGAGGGCGTTGCCATGGCGATCAATCCTGACAAAGTCCACGAGTTCGTGAACAAGGCAGTCGGCGATCTCGGCGCCGCCGTCGGTGCCGCGCTCGTGGTGATCGGCGACAAGCTCGGGCTCTACAAGGGCTTGAACGAAGGGCCCGCCACTTCGGAGGAGCTCGCCAAGCGCACCGGCACCGCCGAGCGCTACGTGCGCGAGTGGCTCGCCGCGCAGGCCGCCGGCGGGCTACGTCAGCTACGACGCGAAGGCGGGTCGCTACTTCCTGACCGAAGAGCAGGCCGAGTGCTTGACCAACGAGGAGAGCCCGGCGTGCGTGGTCGGTGGATTCCAGGCGATGGTCGCCGCCATGCGCACGTCACCCGAAGGTCATGGAGGCGTTCCGTACGGGAAAGGGCGTGGGCTGGCACGAGCACGAGCCGGATCTCTTCCGCGGCACCGAGCGCTTCTTCCGGCCGGGTTACAACGCCAACCTGGTGAGCTCGTGGATCCCGGCGCTCGAAGGCGTTCGCGAGAGGCTCGAGGCGGGAGCCGCCGTCGCCGACGTCGGTTGCGGACACGGCGCCTCGACGATCATCCTCGCCAAGGCGTTCCCGAAATCGCAAGTTTCACGGGTTCGACTACCACCGGCCCTCGGTCGAGGCCGCCACCGAGCGCGCCCGCGCAAGCCGGCGTCGCCGACCGCGCGAGCTTCGAGGTCGCCTCGGCCAAGGATTACCCCGGGACGTACGATCTCGTCGCCTTCTTCGATTGCCTGCACGACATGGGCGACCCCGTCGGCGCCGCCGCGCACGTTCGTGAGTCGCTCAAGCCAGACGGCACGTGGATGCTCGTCGAGCCGTTCGCCGGCGACCGCGTCGAGGACAATCTGAATCCCGCTCGGCCGGATCTTCTACTCCGCTTCGACGCTGGTCTGCTGCCCCGCTTCGCTGTCGCAGGAGGTGGGCGCAGCGCTCGGCGCGCAGGCGGGCGAAGCGCGCCTGCGCGAGGTGATGAAGAAGGCCGGCTTCCGCCGCTTCCGGCGCGCGACGGAGACCCCGTTCAATCTGGTCTTCGAGATCCGTCCTCTAGGCGACGCCGCATCTTACGACTGCAAGTGCTTCTTCAAGAACGCCTTGGTGCGTTCCCAGGCGAGCTTCGCCGCTTCCTCGTCGTAGTCGGCCCGCTCGCGGCAGAAGAAGCCGTGGCCGGCACCCTTGTAGACGTGGATCTCGAAGTCCTTGCGCGCCCGCTGCAACGCCTGACGAATCTCTTCGACGGCGGTGAGCGGAATGTACGCGTCCTTCTCGCCGAAGTGGAGCTGAACGGCGCCACGGATCTTGTCCGCCAGTGAAATCGGCGCCGTGGCCCCTGGGGACATCTGCTGCCCCGCGATGCCGCCGCCGTAGAACGGTACGGCCGCGCGGATCGCCGGCACCTCGCAGGCGGAGAGGAAGCTCACGCGCCCGCCCATGCAGAAGCCGGTGATGCCGATGCGATCGGCCTTCACGCCGGAGTCGGCTTCCAGCGCGGCGACCGCGGCGCGCACGTCGGTGACGATCTGCGCATCGGTCCAGCGCATCATCAGACCGATGGCGTCCTGCAGCTCGCCGTAGCCGACGGCCTTGCCGCCCTCGCGGTAGTAGAAGTTCGGCGCCATCGCCTGATAGCCCTCGGCGGCGATACGTTCGGCGATGTCCTTGATGTTGTGATTCAGCCCGAACGCCTCCTGGACGACGATCACGGCGGGTAGCTTGCCGCTCGCACCCTGTGGGCGCGCGACGTGGGCGGCCATGGCGCCATCGGGCGTCTGGATGCTGGCACTGCGAGTTTCGACGTTCATGGGCATCCTCCTGTTTCGGGACCGACCGTGCTTCGAATCGACCTAGCGTATTCGAGCCGGCGCGCCAACCGCGCTTCGAGCACGACATGATCGCTTGACTCGCACGGGGCGAACGGTTACTCGCCAGTCTCGGGGCGACACCGGAAGCGGGCGCTCGCACGCGGCGCGACAGGAAGGAGGGTTCGGGGATGAGTGAGCCACTGTCGACGGAGCGAACATTCTTCAACGCCGGCACGCACATCGAAGGGACTCTGGAGCTCGATGGCGAGGTCAAGCTCGAGGGCCAGATCAAAGGTAAGGTCAGTGGAAACGGCGTGATCATCATCGGCGAGCGCGCCGATCTGCAGGCGGACGTCTTCGCGACTTCGATCGTCGTACACGGCAAGGTGCGTGGTCAGATGCATGCCAGCGATCGTCTCGAGCTTCACCGCACCGCGCAGGTCAAGGGCATGATTCAAGCGGCGCGCATCCGCATCGACGAGGGTGCGGCGTTCGAGGGCGAGTGCCGCATGACGGCCAAGGATGCGGCGAAAAGCGACGAGAAGCACCCTGCTCCCGTGACGCGGACCCCGCCGACGACGGGGTCCCCTGCCACCACGCCAATCCCTCCCAAGACGGCGCTCCCGAGCTAGCTTGTCTCGGGGCCGCCGCCCGAGCACCTCACGACGGCGTCGAAACGATCGACGTCCCGCCGGGACCGGCTTCGACCTCGCGTAGCCTCTCGTCGCGCTCACGGCGGAGATCGGCGATCAGGCTATCGCGACGAGAGAGCTCGGCCTCGAGCCCCTGGGTACGGATCTCGAATTGTCGCAGCATGCCGATCTCCTGCACCGCGGCGGTGAGTCTGCGCTCGAGCCGGCCGCGTGCCAAGCGGAGCCGACGGATCTCGCGCTCGAGCGCCGCGATGGCTTTGCGGTCGGTCGGCACCGTCGGCTTCGCGCGCCTCGTCCGCTTGGCCTTCCTCGGCGCCTGCGCGCGCTTCGGCGCGCGGCGGGGGCTCGGCCTTTCCCTCCGCTTCGGCGCCGGACGCTTGGACGACTTGCCGCGGCGGCGTGGCTTCATCGAACCCATTTTTTACTGTGGATGCTCTGCTGCCGGCAAGCACGAAATCCGCGAGAGGTCGGTGCTCAGTAGATCGGCGGCGCGCCCGGCGGGCGCGTCCGCCAGCGCTTGTGCATCCAGATCCACTGTTCCGGATGCGCGCGTACCATGCCCTCGAGCACGCGATTGAAACGGCCGGTGTTCTCCACCGTGTCGGCGGCGCGGTCGCCGCTTCGCACGGTCTCGACCCGCGGCAGGATGACGACCCGGTGGCTCGCCGAGTCTCCTTGGCGCACGAGGAACACGGGGTAAACGGGCGCCCGCGACAGCTCGTGCAGACGCGCGAGCCCGGGGTGCGTCGACGCCGGCACGCCGAAGAAGTCGGCGAACACGCCCCAGCGGCCCGTCGCATTCTGATCGAACGGGATCGCCACGATGCCGCCACTGCGCAGCACGCGGACGATCTGGGGCGCGGCCCGCCGCTTGGAAATCAGCGTCGTCCCCGACCGTTGCCGCTCGGCGTTGACGAAGGCGTCGAAGCGCGGGTTGCGAAACGGCCGATGTACGAGATGGACCGGATTGCCGTAGAGCCCGATCGCGTGCGCGAAGAGCTCCCAGTTGCCGAAGTGACCGGTGAGCACGAGGATGCCGCTCGAGGCGATGATGCGCTGCGCCTCGCCGTGCCAGAACCCGGGATCCTCGAACGTCACGCGCTCGGCGACGTTCGCTGCGGTCAACCGGTGCATGTGGCACCACTCGGCGGCGATGCGCCCGAAGTTGCGACACGATTCGCGGAGGATCGCCAGCCGCTCGCTGTCGCGCTTCTCCGGAAACGCGATTCGCAGGTTCACCATGGCGGTCTTGCGCTGCGGCAGAGCCACCGCGTAGGCGACGTCGCCGAGCCGCTCGCCGACCCGGAAGGCGGTTTCGAATCGCAGACGCCGGAGCAGGCTCACCGGCACGGAGAAGGCGAGGAACTCTAGCCTGGCGGCGAGTGGTGACGGCGGACGGGGCAACCGCGCCTCGTTTAGCGCCCGCGGCTGGTCGCCGCAACCACCGGAAATTGGGCGACCTCTTCCGGCTGTCATCGGCTTGTTCTAACGTGTTCGCGTCGTGAGAAGGCTGCTCGTCCTGCTGCCGTGGCGACTCCTTTTGATCGTCGGCGGCGTGCTGGCGCTCGTCCGCTACACGCTCGGCGGCGGCGAGCGGCTCGAGGATCGCACGGGAGACCCGGTGCTCAAGGACACGGCGCTCGAGGTCGTTGCCGACTTGCCATTGCCGCCTGGCAACATCGCGGTGTCGCAGAGCGGACGCGTGTTCTTCACCTTCCATCCCGAAGCGAACCCGCCGATTCGCCTAGCGGAGCTCGTCGGCGGCAAGCCGGTGCCTTACCCCGACGAGGAGTTCCAAAAGCCCGCCAGGGGCACGGCGCACTTCCAGACGCCGCTCGCCCTTCGCGTGGATCGCCAGGGACGCCTCTGGGTCCTCGACCACGGAGGCTATGGCATCACCGGACAACCCCGCATCCTCGCCTTCGATCTCAAGACCAACCGGCTCGTCGATCACTTCGATTTCCCGTCGAACGTGGCGGGCATGCTGTCGATGCTCAACGACTTCCAGGTCGACCCCGAGGGCCGACGAATCTACATCGCGGAAACGAGCCTGTTCGGCCGCCGCCCGGCGCTGATCGTCTACGACGTCGCCAACCACACGGCGCGTCGCCTTCTGGAGCGGCATCCCTCGGTGATGCCGAAGGACTACCTGATCGACGCCGGCGGGCGCGAAATGACGATCTTCGGCTTCGTCACCCTGAAGATCGGCGTCGATTCGATCGCCCTCGACAAGCAAGGCCGCTGGCTCTACTACGCGCCCGTTTCGGATGACCGGATGTACCGCATCGACACCAAGGACCTGGACGACACGCAGCTCACCGCGGAGGCGCTCGGCGCCAAGGTCGAGATCTGGGGACGCAAGACGTTGAGCGACGGCATCACCATGGACGTGGAGGGAAATATCTACCTCTCCGACATGGAGCACTCGGCGATCGTCGAGCTGCGTCCCGACCATTCGCTGGTGACGTTGCTGAAAGACGCGCGGCTGCGCTGGCCAGACGGTTTCAGCTTCGGCCCCGACGGCTGGCTCTACGTCACCTGCAGCGCGCTCCAGCAGGTGATCCTCAGGAGCAAGCTTCAGATTCGCGGCGCAGCGCCGTATCAGATCTTCCGCTTCAAGCCCGCCGCGGCCGGCGTCCCGGGGCAGTGACGCCCCGCGCGCGAGCTCACGCGTCGCGCTTGAGCGTCCCTTGCTCCATGGCCCGCAGTCGCTCGAGCGGCCTGTCCGACGAAGCCCGTCGAGCCGAGGACGGTTGACGCTTGAGGATCTGCAGCACCTCGTCCTGCGTGTGGCGCTCCGCGTCCCGTGAGGCGCGCCGGCCTCGGCCGAACATCCACAACACCGTCAGCCCCACGAGAATCGGCAACGCGTGCGGCACGACCGCCAGGATGATGAGCGCGGCGACGGGCCAGACGATCCGCGGTACGTTCGCGAGCGACGGCGAAAGCGTCTTCAGCGCCTGAGCCGCTGCCTCCGCGTCCCCGCCTGCCTTTGCGGCCTCGGCCGCCGAGGCGACGACCGAGGCGAGGCGCAGGCCTGCCGGCGAGCCGCCGCAATTCGGGCAACGCTCGAGCGAATCGCTGGTGTCGATGCCGCAGCTCTTGCAGCGAACGAGCGCCATCGGCGCCGGCTCAGAAATTCAACTTCAACCCCGGACGCGGCCACTTGGTCGATACGAGCTTGCCGGTTCCCGAGAGCGTGACGTATGCGGTGGTGAGATCCGGTCCGCCGAAGCAGACGTTGGTGGTCAGCGGGTCGGGCATCGGCACGTGGCTCACCTTCGATCCATCGGCCGAAACGACGGTGACGCCGCCGTTGATGATCGTCGCCACGCAGACGTTGCCGGCAGAATCGACCGCCATCGAATCCAGGAGCTGGAAGCCGGGGAGGCCCGTCAGCAAGCGGCCGCCGGCGGGTGTGAACAGCTCGGCCCCGGCCTTGATCTCCCCCGGACCGGAGAGGTCCCACGCCCAGATCCGCGCGGTCCAGGTCTCGGCGACGTACAGCGTCTTCCCGTCCGGTGAGAGGCCGACGCCGTTCGGCGAATCGATCGGATAGATCGCCTCGCGGATCATCGACCCGTCCGGCTTGGCGTAGTAGACGCCGGTGCGGTCGCGGTCGCGTTCGCGCACCTTGCCGTGGTCCGTGAACCAGAAGCCGCCGCTCTTGTCGAAGACGATGTCGTTCGGGCCGCGCAGCGGATGGCCGTCGCACTTCGTGTAGATCACCTCGACTTTGCCGCTATCGACGTCGACGCGCTCGATGCGACCACCGCTGTAGTCCGCCGGCTGGTGGCCCGGAACCGTCATGCCGTTCATCTCGTGCCATTCGAAGCCGCCGTCGTTGCAGACGTAGAGCTTGCCGTCGGGCCCGAACGCCGCGCCGTTCGGCCCGCCGCCGGTCTTGGCGACGACCTGGACCTTGCCGCTCGGGGTCACGCGCGAGACGGTGCCGCGCTTGATCTCGACGAGGATCACGCTGCCGTCCGGCATGGCGATCGGCCCTTCGGGAAACTGGAGTCCTGAAGCGATTTCTCGGATCTCGGCCATGGTTTTCTCCTTTTCTTGCGGGCGACGCCCCGTCCGTCGGCACCTGTCGTCCTGCTCGGCGGGCCGCGGAAGCCCTATCCATGACGCAGGTGGCGGCGGAATTCCAGTTTCGCGCTTCGACCCGAAATTTCGAGTTGACCGCGATCGCGAGCGCGGAGAATCCCGAGAGGGGCCCAGATCCTCGCGTCGTCGGCGGCGCCGTTCGCGCTCATGCTGCCGTAGGACCCTGGTTGACTCAGACCGTCCGGACGGTACCTTCCGTCCAGACGGTCCTACTCGAGTCGCGAAAGGGGGATGGCATGCAGCACGAACGGGTGCTCGACGCGGCGGAAGCGGTGGTGGTGCGAGACGGGACCGCCAACTTGACCCTCGACGCCGTTGCAGCCGAAGCCGGCATCAGCAAGGGCGGCTTGCTGCATCACTTCCCGACCAAGGACCGCCTCGTCGAAGCGCTGGTGAAGCGCTGCGCCGAGAACTGGCGGGCGCAGTACATGGACGCGTACGCGCGAGCCCCCGAAGGGCCGGGGCGAATGGCGCGCGCGCTACTGACCCACTGCTTATCCGATGCGCAATGCTGGACGGACCAGCTTCGCCGAAGCTCCTCGGCCGTGTTCGCCGCCCTCGCCCAGAACCCAGCCCTGATCGAGCCGATGCGCGCGGTCTACAGCGACCTCCACCGCCGGATCGCCGAGGACGGGTTGCCGCCGGGCGTCGGCGAGACGGTCGTCGCCGCCACCGACGGGCTGTGGCTCGAGTGGGTGCTCGGACTGGTGCCCGTCAACCAAGACCTCGTCGTGCGCGTGCGCCGCGGCCTCGAGGATTTGCTCGCGCGGTCCAAGCCGGCTCGCCCGTCCCGCAAGGCGAAGCGACTGCCGGTCAAGCGCGGCGCGAGGCGCGGCGCATGAGTCGCCGAGGTCGCATCGGCTCCGTGCTGCTGATCGCCTCGGCGCTCTCGCTCGCGAGCGGCCTCGCCGCGTGGAAAGTCCTCTCCGTGCGGCGCGCCGACGCCGAGCTGTCTAGCCGGCCCGAGCCGATGGAGTCGGTGATCGTCGCCGTCGCGAGGGAGGTCAGCCAGAGGGAAGAGACGACCTCGATCGGCACGGTCGTGGCGCTGCGCTCGATCACCCTGCGCAACGAGCTCGCCGGCACCGTCCACCAAGTCGCTCTCACCCCTGGGCAAGTGGTCGAAGCGGGCGCGCTGCTCGTGGCACTCGACGTTTCCGTCGAGGAGGCCGAGCTGAAGGCCGAGAAGGCGCAAGCGGCGCTCGCGGACGCCATGCTCGGACGCATGCAGCGGGCGAACCAGACCCACGCCGCGTCCGACATGGAGGTGGATCAAGCGCGCGCGGAGCGCGACGTCGCGCTGGCGCGGATCGCGCGTACCGAGGCGATCATCGCTCGCAAGACGATCCGGGCTCCGTTTCGCGCCCGCGTCGGCATCGCCGACGTCCACCCCGGCCAATACCTGAGTGAAGGCACGCAGCTGACGACGCTGCAGGGAGTCGACGACGGCGCCCACGTGGATTTCACAGTCCCGCAGAGAGTCGCCACGGAACTTCGCGTCGGCGACGGCGTCGAGATCTACGCCGCGAACGGTGCACAGCCGATCGCTGCCCAGATCGTCGCGATCGACTCGCGAGTCGATCCGGCGACTCGCAACGTCATGATCCGCGCGAAGATCGCAGGCGCCGACGCGCCGGCGCCGGGAGCGTCGGTGCGCGTGCGCGTTCCGGTCGGCCCGGCGCTCAAAGGCGTCGCCGTGCCGGTGAGCGCGCTGCGCAGGGGCCCGGAGGGCGACCACGTATTCGTGATCGCGCCGGGGAGTGACGGCAAGACGCGCGCCCACCTCCGCCCGGTCGAGAGCGGCGCCGTGCTCGGCGACGAAGTCGTGATCCGCGCGGGGGTGGCCGCGGGCGAGGTGGTGGCGGCCTCGGGTGCGTTCAAGCTGCGTGAGGCGGCGCTGGTCGCGGTCGTGGACAAGCAGGTCGCGGACTCGGGCGGAACGAAGTGAACGGCATGCGCTCGATCACGGACGTCTTCATCCAACGCCCGGTGCTGGCGATCGTCGTCAACCTCGTACTGGTGCTCGTCGGCTGGCGCGCTCTCTCCTCGCTCCCGGTTCAGCAATATCCGACCATCGAGAGCTCTTCCGTGTTGATCACCACGGTCTACACGGGCGCGAGCGCCGATACCGTTCGCGGGTTCCTGACCACGCCGATCGAGCGCGTGGTGTCGGCAATCAGCGGCGTCGACTACATCGAGTCGACCAGCCGCGCCGGCGTCAGCACGGTCACGGTCCGGTTGAAGCTCAACCACAGCAGCACCGCGGCGCTCGCCGAGGTCACGGCGCGGCTCCAGCAGGTCCGCTCGGAGCTGCCCGCCGAGGCCGAGCCTCCGATCGTCGAGGTGCAGCGCGCCGACCGGCCCTACGCGACCTTCTACCTGAGCTTCACCTCCAAGGAGCGGAGCGTCTCGGCGCTCACGGACTGGCTCGCGCGCACGCTGCAGCCGCAGTTCGCAACACTGCCGGGCGTGCAGCGGGTCGGCGTCGAAGGCGGCCGCCCGATCGCCATGCGGGTCTGGATCCAGCCCGACCGCCTCGCGGCGCTCAACCTCACGCCCGGCGACGTGCAGGCGGCGCTGCGGCGCAACAACTACCTCGCGGCGGTCGGCCAGACGAAGGGGAACCTCGTACAGGTCGACCTGCTCGCCAATACCGACCTGCGCTCGGTCGACGAGTTCCGCGACCTGGTCGTCGCCGATCGCGGCGGCGCGATGGTGCGCCTTTCCGACGTGGCGCGGGTCGAGCTCGGTGCCGAGGAAGCGGAGCTGGTCGCGAAGTACAACGACAAAGAAGGCGTCTACCTGTCGGTGTGGCCCATGGTCGGCTCGAACGAGATCGAGGTCGCCCACCGCCTGCGCGCCGAGATGGAGCGCCTGCGACCGACGCTGCCGCCCGACATCGACATGGAGCTCGCCTACGACGGCGCGATGTTCATGGAAGAAGCCTTGAAGGAGATCACCAAGACGCTCTCCGAGACGATCTTCATCGTCGGCGTCGTGGTCTTCTTGTTCATGGGCTCGCTCCGCACCGCGCTCGTGCCGCTGGTCGCCATGCCGGTCTCGCTGATCGGCGCTGGGATCGTCATGTACGTTTTCGGCTTCAGCCTCAACCTGCTGACGATCCTCGCCATCGTGCTGTCGGTCGGATTGGTCGTCGACGACGCGATCGTCGTCGTCGAGAACGTAGAGCGCCACGTGCGGGCAGGTAACCCCCGGATCGAAGCGGCGCTGGTGGGCGCGCGCGAGCTCGTCGGTCCGATCGTGGCGATGACGATCACGTTGGCCGCGGTCTACACACCGATCGGTTTCCAGGGGGGGTTGACCGGCACCTTGTTCCTGGAGTTCGCCTTCACGCTCGCCGCCGCGGTCGTGGTGTCGGGCGTGGTCGCGATCACCCTCTCTCCGGTCATGAGCTCGCGCTGCGTGCATCCCCACGGCGAGGCTGGCCGGTTGGCCATCCTGGTGAACCGCGCCTTCGAGGTCGTACGCGACACCTACACGCGGCTGCTCGACGCCGCGATCGAGATACGCTGGGCGATCGTTGCCGTCGCCTTGCTCGTCACGGCCGCGGCGTGGCCGCTCTATCGCTACTCGCTGTCCGAGCTCGCACCGGTGGAGGACCAGAGCCACATCAGCCTTTTCTTCGAGGCGTCACCGGATTCCACGGTGGAGGCATCCAATCGCGAGTCACAAGGGATCGTCAAGAAAATCATGACGTTTCCCGAAGCCAAGAACATGTGGTCGCTGACCGCCGCTTGGGGCGGCTTCGGGGGCATGGACGCCAAGGACTGGCGGCAGCGCAAGCGCTCGACCGCGGAGATGTACGGGGACGTCTACGGAGCGGTCTCCCAAGTGGCGGGGCTGCGCGTGTTTCCCCGCCTCGACCCGCCGCTGCCGAACGCCGGCCAATACGACGTCGAGCTCGTGCTGCAGAGCGATCGGCCCCCCGAGCAGATGCTCGAGGCCACGAAAGCGGTCGTCGACGCCGGTTGGAAGAGCGGCATGTTCTTGTACGTCGACACCGACCTGAAGATCGACATGCAGCAAACGCGCGTGGTGATCGATCGCGACCAACTCGCCGATCTCGGCCTCGACCTGGCCGGCGTCGGCCGTGAGCTCGGTACACTGCTCGGCGGCGCCTACGTGAATCGGTTCAACTTCTTCGATCGCAGCTACAAGGTCATCCCACAGATCGGCGACGACGACCGCGCCACGCTCGGTCCGCTTCTCGACCTCAAGGTCAAGACGCCGGGCGGCCAACTCGTGCCGGTATCGACCTTCACTCGCATCGAGACGAGCACCGCGCCGCGCACGTTGAACCGTTTCCAGCAGCGCAACGCCGTGCGGGTGTTCGGCGGCGTCGCGCCGCGCGTCACCAAGGAGCAGGGGCTGCGTGTCCTGGAATCGGCCGCGGCGGCGGCCGGCGGACCCGGCGTCGTCCTCGACTACGCAGGAGAGTCGCGACAGATCCGTCGCGAGGGCTCGGCGCTGACCGTCACGCTCGGGTTCGCGGTGGTGCTCATCTATCTGGTGCTCGCCGCGCAATTCCACAGCTTCCGCGACCCGCTGATCGTGCTGCTCGGTTCGGTCCCGCTGGCGATCTCGGGCGCGTTGATCACGAGCTTTCTCGGGCTAACGACGATCAACATCTACTCCCAGGTCGGGCTGATCACGCTGGTCGGGCTGATCGCCAAGAACGGCATCCTGATCGTCGAATTCGCCAACGTTCTGCAAAGCCGTGGCATCGCCAAGGCCGTGGCGCTGCGCGAGGCGGCGGTGACGCGTCTTCGGCCGGTGCTCATGACCTCGGCCGCGACCGTCTTCGGCCACCTCCCGCTGGTGTTCGTCTCGGGACCAGGGGCCAAGGCCCGTAACAGCATCGGGATGGTGCTGGTCACGGGCATGACCATCGGCACGCTGTTCACGCTGTTCGTCGTGCCGGTGTTCTACTCGCTGATCGCGAAGGTGCACGAGCCGAGCCCGGCGCGCGAGGTGCGTCCGGTGGGCAAAGCCGCGCACCGGGAAAGCGAAGAGGAAAGGCGATGGGGCACTTGAGTCGGCTGACCGCACTGCTCGCGCCGTGCTTCGTGCTCGCGAGCTGCATGCTCGGCCCCGACTACACGCGACCCACGGTGACCACGCCGGACGCTTGGCGCAACGATGCATCCGCTACGGACACAGCCTCGCTCGCCAATCTCCCTTGGTGGGACCTCTTCGCGGACGAGGAGCTTCGCGGCTACGTGAAGGACGCTCTCGAGGCCAACGACGACCTGCGGATCGCCGTCGCCCGAGTCGACCAAGCTCGGGCACGGCTCGGCGTCACGCGCGCCGCCCAGTTTCCCCAAGTCGACGGCAGCGGGCGTTACTCGCGCGAGCGCCTCTCCCAAGTTGGCACGACTTTTCTGCCGCCGGACGAGCCTGCCGAGACGGACGACTTCGCGCTCTCCGCCGACGGCTCGTTCGAGCTCGACCTTTGGGGAAAACTCCGGCGCGCCAGCGAGGCCGCTGGCGCGGAGCTTCTCGCCAGCGAAGCGGCGCGGCACGCCGTGGTGACGACGCTCGTCGCCGACGTCGCCACCACGTACCTGCGGCTGCGCGAGCTGGACCTCGAGCTCGAGATCACACGCAACACCGTTGCCGCCCGCGAACAGTCTCTCGGTATCGTGCGGGATCGCTATGAGGCGGGGCTGACCTCCGTGCTCGACTTCCGCCAGGCAGAGGCCGACCTCGAGAGCACGGTCGCGGAGGTCCCCGATCTCGAGCGCCTGATCACCCAGAGCGAAAACCAGCTGAGCATTCTCCTGGGCCGCGATCCGGGCCCGATCTCGCGAGGCAAGCCGCTGGTTGCGCAGACCTTTCCCCCCGAGGTGCCCGCCGGTCTGCCCTCGGCCCTCCTCGAACGCCGTCCCGACGTTCGCCAAGCAGAGGACACCCTGATCGCCGCCAACGCCGAGATCGGAGTCGCCAAGGCGGCGTTCTTCCCTCAGATCTTCCTCACCGGTGCATTCGGCGTCGAGAGCGTGGCACTCTCCGATCTCTTCACCGGGCCGGCGCGCACCTGGCAGTTCGGACCAACGGTGACGCTGCCCATCTTTCGCGGCGGCCGGAATCGCGCGAACCTCCAGCTCGCCGAGGCGCAGCAGCAAGAGGCCTTGGCTCGCTACGAGCAGGCGATCCAGCGAGCCTTTCGCGAGGCCGAAGACGCGCTCGTAGCGCGCCGCAAAGCCCGCGAGACGCTGGTCGCGCGGCGAAAAGCGGTCGAGTCTTCACGCGAAGCGCTGCACGTGGCCGAGTTTCGCTACACGAGCGGGCTCACCAGCTATCTCGCCGTGCTCGAAACGCAGCGCACGTTCTTCGCCGCTGAGATCGCCGAGAGCCGTACGCTGCTTGCCGAGCTCGTCGCCGTGGTGCAGCTCTACCGCGCGCTCGGCGGCGGCTGGAGCAACGCCGAGAGCGCTTGAAGGCCTCGCACCGGGCGACGCTCCCCCGGGTCAGCCGGCCGGCTAAGACCCCGAGGCCGCGACCAGCGCGGCCCGGAAATCCGGGTGCGAGATCGCGATCAGCGCCTCGGCACGAGCTCGCAGGGTCTTCCCCTTCAAGCGGGCGATGCCGTATTCGGTCACCACGACGTCGGTCGAGTATCGCGGCGTCGTCACCACCGAACCCGGTGCGAGCTGCGCGACGATGCGCGAGCGCCGTCCGTCCTCCGTCGTCGACGGCAGGGCGAGAATCGCGACGCCGCCGCGGCTTCGCGAGGCCGCATCGACGTAGTCCTGGCTGCCGCCCACCCCGCTGATCTGGACGGGGCCGATGGTTTCGCCGTTGGCCTGGCCCTGCAGGTCGACTTCGACGGTGGAGTTGATCGAGGTGAAGCGCGGTAGGCGGCCGAGCCCGGCCACGTCATGCGTCACTCGCGTCGTCGCCATGCGCACCTGCCGCGCGCGGCCACAGAACTCGTAGAAAGGGCGGTCGCCGGCGAGCTCTCCTGTGGTGATCTCGGGCGTGTGCCGGGCTTCTTCCACGAAGCGCTGCAGGCCTTGCGAGAGCATGCCGGACATCAGGTTGACGCCGCGCTTCTCGGCGAGGCGGACGAGCACGCGATCGGGCACCGAGCCGACCCCGAGCTGCACCCAGGCGCGGTCCGGGACCAGGTCGAGAACGTGGTCGACGATGCGCTCGCTCCGCTCCGTAGCCGCAGGCATGCGGTATTCGCCGAGCGGTGCATCGGATTCCACGCCGAGATGGATCCGCTCCACCGGCACGCGGCTGTCACCGGCGGTCCACGGCATGTGCGGGTTGATCTCGGCGATCACCAGCGACGCGGAGCGGATGAAGTCCTGGTACAGGCTCACGGAGACACCGAGGCTCACCTGCCCCCGCCGCGGCGCCGACACCTGCACCAGCACCACGTCGGGCCGGATCGGCCCGGTCTTCGAAACGATGCGCGTGACCTCGCCGAAGCGCATCGGCACGTAGTCCGCCTTGCCGTCGGCGAAGAGCTGGCGGATGTGCGGCGCCGCCTGCCAGCTCAAATAGCGGAAATGCGTGCCGAGACCGTGCTCGAGGAAGCGGTAGTCGCCGAAGGAATAGCCCGAATAGAGGGTCAGGCGACGGAAGCGCTCGACCTGTCCCTGGAACGCAGGCACCAGGGCGTTGAGCTCGATCGTGCCGCCGGGAAAGACCACGTTCGAACCGTCGGGAATCTCGCGAATGGCCTCGGCCGCGCTGACCTTCTTCACGGCGAGGTCTTTCCCAGATCGCGGTTCTGGTGTCTACGCTAGCTCGGTAGGAGGCGGACTATGGACTTCGAGTGGACCGAGGAGCAGCAAGAGATCCGTCATCAGGTGCGCGTCCTTTGCGAGCGCTTCCCCGACGAGTACTGGCGAGATCGCGATACCACCGGCGAGTTCCCCTGGGAGTTCTACAAGGCGGTCGCCGACGGGGGTTGGCTCGGCATCACGATCCCGCGCGAGCACGGCGGCGCGGGCCTGGGAATCACCGAGGCCGCCATCGTCATGCAGACCGTCGGCGAGTCGGGCGGCGGCACGCAGGCGTGCTCGGCGATCCACCTCGGCATCTTCGGCCTAGAGCCGCTCATCAAGTACGGCACCGAGGCGATGAAGAAGAAGTATCTGCCGGACATCCTCTCCGGGAGGACCCACGTCTCCTTCGCGGTCACCGAGCCCGACGCCGGCACCAACACCACCGAGATCAAGACGTTCGCCACCCGCCGCGGCGACGGCTACTCGATCACCGGCCGCAAGGTGTTCATCACCAAGGCGCAAGAATCCCAGAAGATGCTGCTCCTGACGCGCACCACGCCGATCGAGAGCGTGGAGAAGAAGACCGACGGCATGACGCTCTTCTTCGCCGACATCGACCGCGAGGCGGTCGAAGTGCGCGAGCTGCACAAGTGCGGCTCGGCCCGCGATCGACACCAACATGCTGTTCATCGACAACCTCTACGTTCCCCTCGAGGACCGCATCGGAGAAGAGGGGAAAGGCTTCCGCTACATCCTCGACGGCATCAACCCCGAGCGCATCCTGGTCGCGGCCGAATGCATCGGCATGGGCAAGCGCGCGCTCGAGCGCGCCGTCCGCTACGCCAAGGAGCGGGTCGTCTTTCACCGGCCGATCGGCATGAACCAGGGCATTCAATTCCCGCTCGCGGACTCTGCGGCGAAGCTCGAGACCGCGGAGCTGATGGTCTACAAGGCGGCCTGGCTCTACGACCACGGCCAGCCGTGCGGCAAGGAAGCGAACATGGGGAAGTACATGTCCGCCGAGGCCGGCTTCGAGGCGGCCGACCGCGCCATGCAGACACACGGGGGATACGGCTACATCAAAGACTACGACGTCGAGCGCTACTGGCGCGAGATCCGGCTGTTCCGCATCGCGCCGATCTCACAGGAGATGGTGCTCAACTATGTAGGCGAGCACGTGCTGGGGTTGCCGCGCTCGTACTGACCGGGGCGGTCGCGACCGAGGCGGGTAACTCGACGTCCGCCGGGATCGGGAAGCGCATACGCACGCGCGATCCCTTGCTCCGCTGCGACTGCACGGTGACCGAGCCGCCGTGCGCCTCGGCCACCAATCGCACGATGAAGAGACCGAGCCCCGCTCCCGCATCATCGCCTTCGGCGACGTAGGGCTCGAACAGTCGCTTGCGCACGCCCTCGGGGATGCCCGGGCCATCGTCGATCACCGTCACCGTGACCGCGCCGCCCTCGATCCCGGTCACCACCTGCACGTGTCCCCCCGCCGGTACGAACTTGATGGCGTTCCACAAGAGATTGGCGACCGCACGGTGAAGATGTGCCCGGTCGCCGGAGATGAGCGGTAGGCCGTCGAGCAGCTTGGTGTCGAGCCGCATCTCCTTCTCCACCGCGAGGCGGCGGTGATGAAGGACGGCGTCCTTGACGACCGAGTTCAAGTCCACCAGGCTCCGCCGCGAGCCTCGTGTCTCGGAATTCGGCGTTGCCACCGCGAGGAACGTGGCGAGTAGCTCGCCGCATTCGGTGGCCGCCTTGCGAATTGCCTCGAAGGCACCGCGTCGTCCCGTCTCGTCCGTGCCTTCCGGCTCGGCGAGCAAAGCCTCGGCCATGCCCGCGATCGCCGACAGCGGTGCTTGGAGATCGTGGGTCAGCGTGGCGAGGAGATCGGTGCGAAACTGCTCGCGCTCGCGGGCGATCTCCGCGGCGCGTCGCTCTCGCTTGGCGATCGTCACGAGGTAGCCGTAAAACGCGGCGATGCCGAAGAGGAACGGAAAACGCAGCAGGATGCCGGGCGTGAGAACGTGCGCGAGCGTGTCCGTGCGGAACAGGAACATGGCGTAGACGAGCGCGATCAGCGCCGAACCGCCGGCGATCATGGCCTCGCTCTCGCCGAGCGCCGCCACGAAGAGCACCGAGAAGTAGAGAAGGAAGAGCTCGCTGCTGCGCTCGCCGGCGAGCACCATGCCGAAGCTGATCCAGGCGGTGTCGAACAGCACGAACGCAGAGCGGAGCCACAGACTCTCGAAGGCGCTTGCCGGCAGCACCGACGCAAGGAGGTTGCTCGCCAGGAAGATGGCGACGAACAGCGCGACGGCGGGGTCGGCGCCCGCGCCAGGCCGGTCGAAGAGCACGAGGTACGAGGCGGTGACGATCACCACCCAGCGCAGGAACACCAGCGCGCGCTTCTTCGTGGCGAGGAACGGCGGCACGGCGCGAAGGGACCGAGCGTTCACCGGTGACGGCGGCGGCGCGAGCTCACACCCGAGCAGATGCCGAGCGGCTCGCCGGCGTACGCACGCCAATGGCTGCCAAGCGCTCGCGAGAGCGCTCGTTGAGCAACCCGACACGCGCCAAGTTCGCGAGCAACGTCGAGTCGAGCTCCTTGCGGAAGATCTGCCGGAACACCACCGCTTCCCCGCCCGCTTGCCGCTCCCGCTTCAGGCGGCGGATGTCCTCGATCTCGCCGTCGTCGAACCCCATCTCGCGATAGGGCTCGTAGGGGAACACCCCTTTCAGCGTCTTGACCACCGCCCACTCCGTCACCTCCTCGAGCGCGAGGCGCTCTTGCTCGCTCGACTCGGCGACGACGCCGGGGAGCGACAGCATTCCGAAACCCATGTGTCGTGATTCGTCGGCGAGGATTCGCCGGCAGATCTCACGCAATAGCGGATCCTTCGACGCCTCGACCAGCATGCGGAACAACGACACCGCGAAGGTCTCCGCAACGAGCTGAAGACCGATCGTCTTCGCCTCCCAGCGCGAGTCGGCGATCAGCACGTCGAAAAGCTCCTTCAGAGCCGCCGGCATGGGGTAGAACTGACCGTCGAGCTTCTCGGCGATGTAGCGATGCAGGACCTCGGTATGCCGCGCCTCGTCCACCACCTGTGTCGCCTGGAAGAGCTTGGCGTCGCCTCCCGCGACCATCTCGACGAGCTGGCTGCAGACGATCATCGCGCCGTGCTCGCCGTACATCAGCGTCGAGAGCCGCCAGGTGGTGAGCCGGCGGTTGAGCTCGACCTGTTGCGCCTTGGAGAGCTTGCGCCAGTACTCCGTACCGAAGGCGTCGACCAGCTCGTCGGTGAGAAGCGTTTGGCTGGCGTCGACGGTTTGGTCCCACGCGATGTCCTTGCTGGCGTTCCACTGGTCGCGCTTGGCGTTCTCGTAGAGCTTGCGCAGCTCCGCCTGGTCGACCGCGTAGTCCTTGCGAAAGACCACGTCGGACCGCGAGGGAACGGTATGGGACTCGTGCACGGTTCGCCTCCTCCCTTTGAGACTATCCGCCCCGTCGCGAGCTGCGTCAACGAGGCGCTCTTCGTCAACAGCAAAGCGCGGGCAACCCGCAGAGGGTTGCCCGCGCTTTGCCAGCGAACCTAGTCGCCGGTCGGCCGCGAGCGGCCGCCGCCAGGCGCCTTAAGCGACGAGGTCGAAGCGATCGAGATTCATCACCTTGTTCCACGCGGCGACAAAATCACGCACGAACTTCTCCTTCGAGTCGTCGCTTGCGTAGACCTCCGCGAGGGCGCGGAGCTCGGAGTCCGAACCGAAGATGAGGTCGACTGCGGTGGCGGTCCGCTTGAGCTTGCCGGTGCGATCGCGACCTTCGTAGACGTTCTTAGCCGCCCCTGCCTTCCACTCTAGACCCGAGTCGAGCAGGTTCACGAAGAAGTCGTTGGTCAACGCCTCGAGCCGGTCGGTGAAAATGCCGTGTTTCGATTGCCCGACGTTGGCGTTCAGAGCGCGCATGCCACCGATCAGAGCCGTCATCTCGGGAGCGGTCAGCGTCAACAGGTTGGCGCGGTCCAGCAGTCGCACCTCCGGCGGCAACTCTCCATCTCGAACGTAGTTGCGGAACCCGTCGGCGGTCGGCTCGAGCACGGCGAACGACTCCACGTCGGTCTCTGCCTGCGAGGCGTCCGTGCGCCCGGGAGCGAACGGGACCGTGACGTTGTGCCCGGCGTTCTTCGCCGCTTTCTCGACGGCCGCGCAGCCGCCGAGGACGATCACGTCGGCGAGCGAGACCTTCTTCCCGCCGGACAGTGAGCGGTTGAAGTCCTGCTGGATCTGCTCGAGGGTCTTCAGCGCCTTGGCCAGTTCAGCGGGCTCGTTGACCTCCCAGTCCTTCTGCGGAGCAAGGCGAATCCGCGCCCCGTTGGCCCCGCCACGCTTGTCCGTGCCGCGGAAGCTGGCGGCGGACGCCCAGGCGGTAGAGACCAGCCGCGAGACGGACAGTCCTGAGGCGAGGATCTTGTCCTTGAGGGCAGCGACGTCCGCCGCCTCGATCAACTTGTGGTCGACCGCAGGGACGGGGTCCTGCCACGGCTGCGGTTTCGCAACCCAAGGGCCGAGGAAGCGCGAGATCGGACCCATGTCGCGGTGAAGCAGCTTGTACCACGCCTTGGCGAAGGCATCGGCGAGCTGGTCCGGATGCTCGTGGAAGCGCTTCGAGATCGGCGCGTAGATCGGATCCACCCTCAGCGCCAGGTCCGTCGTCAGCATCATCGGCGCATGCCGCTTCGACGGATCGTGAGCATCCGGCACCGTGCCCTGGGCTTCGGGATTCTTGGGAGCGTACTGCTTCGCACCGCCGGGGCTCGTCGTCAGCTTCCAGTCGTACTTGTACAGGTTGTCGAGGAACCCGTTGTCCCACTTCGTCGGCTCGTTGGTCCATGCGCCCTCGAGCCCGCTGGTGATCGTGTCGTCGCCCTTGCCGCTGCCAAACTTGTTCTTCCAGCCGAGGCCTTGCTCTTCCAGGCTGGCGCCCTCCGGCTCCGGACCGACGTACTGGGGAGCAGGGGCGGCACCATGTGCCTTGCCGACCGTGTGGCCGCCGACGATGAGCGCAACGGTCTCCTCGTCGTTCATCGCCATGCGGGCGAACGTCTGTCGAATGTACTTCGCTGCCAGGGCGGGGTCCGGGTTGCCGCCCGGCCCCTCCGGGTTCACGTAGATCAGGCCCATGTGATCCGCGCCGAAAGGTCCTCGCATTTCTCCATCGCCCGCGTGGCGCTCGTCTCCGAGCCAGGTTTCCTCGGCCCCCCAGTTGACCTCCTCGGGCTCCCAGGCGTCGGGTCGCCCGAAGCCGAAGCCGAACGTCTTGAACCCCATCGATTCATAGGCACAGTTGCCGGCGAAGATCAGGAGATCGGCCCAGGAGATCTTGCGGCCGTATTTTTGCTTGATCGGCCAGAGCAACCGGCGCGCCTTGTCCAGGTTTGCGTTGTCGGGCCAACTGCCGAGGGGGGCAAAGCGCTGCATGCCGCTGCCGCCACCGCCCTCGGCCATCCGCGATGCGGTACGTACCCGCGGCGTGCCACGTCATCCGGATGAAGAGCGGCCCATAGTGCCCGTAGTCGGCCGGCCACCAGTCCTGCGAGGTCGTCATCACCTTGATGAGGTCCCGCTTCAAGGCTTCGACGTCGAGGGACTTGAACTCTTTTGCGTAGTTGAAGTCCTCGCCCATCGGATCGGACAGGGGCGAGCTCCGCCGTAGAACCGATAGGTCCAACTGACTCGGCCACCAGTCTCGATTCGTCCTGGGCCGTGTCCGCTTGGGGGTTGACGGGGTTACTTTGGCGCTTTCGCTGGCGTGGTCAGACATGTCGGTGCTTCTCCTCTCTGGCTGTTTCCTTCTAGCAGCGGATGGGATACAACTGACATTAATAAAAAGTCAATACTTGTGACGACTCATTCTCCACAAAAGCCCGTCGCAGCCAACCGAGTACAGGAGATCGTCGGCCGGCTGCGCGAGCGCGGACATCGGCTGACGCCGCAGCGTTACGCCGTCCTGCGCGCGCTGGTCGAGGGCGGCGAGCACCCCAGCGCGGACCAGCTTTTCCAGCGCGTGTCCGAAGACTACCCGATGATGAGCCCGGCCACCGTCTACAAGACGCTCGACACATTGAAGGCCGCCGGCGAGGTGCTCGAGCTCGAGTTCCGCGACGGGCCCAATCGCTACGACGCCAACATGCCGAACCCACACCCGCACGTCGTGTGCACCCGCTGCGGCAGGATCGACGACGTCATGGACGGGCGGCTCGATCCGTCCGTCGCCGAGGTTGCCGCCCAGACCGGCTACCAGGTCCGCGGCTACCGTCTGGACTTCTACGGGCTCTGCCCGCGCTGCGCGGGCTAGCTCGGCAGGGGGCTGCGTTCCCTTTGATCGCGCGCAACGGGTGAGGTGAGCACCCACGTAGAGCGGGCAGCCGCGCAGACCTCGCCGTCGGCCCGGTATATCGCGGTGCCCGCCACGAGCCTGCGGCCTTCGAGCGCCAGCGGCCAGGCCGCGACGACAAGCGACTCTTCTGGCGCGGCCGGCCTCGCGACTCTCGCGGCGATTTGCCCGAGGAGCGCGAGTCCGCGCGGTGGCTCGTTCACCGCGAACGCGCCCGCGCAGTCGAGCGCCGCCCAGAGAAACTCGGGAGCCACCGAGCCGGCTTCGTCGGCGAGCGAAGCGTCGGGAACCCAGGGCGCGGCGTAGACCCCGCCGCCTCCCGGAACCGGGCCGGGAAAGATGCGCAAGCCGTCACCCGCGACACGCTCCGGGCCGCAGGCGAAGCAGCGCGGAATGGGATGGTCGACGAAGCGAGGGAAAGCGCCGGTGGCGGCCTCGGCCTCTGCGATCGACACGGGGGGCGGGGGCTCGAGCGTGAGGGTCACCTTCCTGGCCTCCGCTAGCAGTCGATCGCCGTCGAGCAGGTGGATGCCGTCTGCGACTTGCAGCACGCGGAGCGGGCACTCGAGCGGCGTGGGACGCCGCAGCGTGACTTCGACGTCTCCGCCGATCAGCGCGGCGAGCCGGCCGGCGAGATAGCCGCCGTTGGCGGCTCCGGGCGGTCCGCAAAAGCGAGCCGAGACCCTGAGCTCTCGATCCATCTCGTCGAGCGCTGATTTTCCGTCCTTCACTCGGGTAGATCGTCGGCGCGCGGCACGACCACGGCGAACAGATCCGAAAGCGCGGCGAGGCTCGCTTCCTGGAGAGCCGCGGCGGGCACGACGCCGCCCGTTGCAGAAGGGAGCGGCCGCGTTGCCGTCGCCCCGGCTACCACGGTCGGGCGGTAGCCGAGGTTGAAGGCGCCGCGCGCGGTCGAGTTGACGCACATATGGGTCATGAAGCCGGCGATCACCAGGTTCGTGACGCCATGCTTCTGCAAGCGCTCGTGCAGATCCGTTTGTACGAACGAGTTCGGGTAGTGCTTGACGACCACCGGCTCGCTCTCGAGCGGCTTCACCCTGTCGGCGATGCGTCCGATCTCGGCGCGAATGTCGTAGGGCGAGCCGGGGCCGGCGTCGTGCTGAATGTGAATGACCGCAACGCCGAGAGCACGCGCCCGCTCGAGCAGGCGCCGCGCCTCGTCGAGGGCCGCCTCGACTCCCTCGAGCTGCATCAGCCCTTGGCGATAGGTGTTCTGACAATCGATCATGACGAGGGCCGACTGCCGCAGCGCGGCCGGTTGGCGGCCGAGCCCGGCCACGTCTCGCAGGGTCTTGAGGTCGTTCATCTCGCGTCCTCCTGTTTTGCGATCTTCATCTCATGCACGCCGGCCCCGCAAGCCACCGGTACTCTGGCTCCGAGCAGACCATCGCTCCCGGCCGTGCTAGTGGATTGTAACAGCCAAAACGGTAGTGGAGCGTGCGAGCAATCGTGGTCGCCCGCAAGGCGCGACGACGACGAATATGGCGTAATATTCGGAGGAGGAGCAACGCAGCAGGCGGCCGCGAGGGCTGCACGATCCGCTATCGTTTTGGCTGTTACAGTCCACTAGTGTGCCCGGGATCCCGGGGAGGTCCTCATGCCCTACGTCGAAGACCGCATCGTGCATGACGCCGATTCCCACGTCATGGAGACACCCGACTGGCTCGTCCCCTACGCCGACCCCGAGATTCGCGGTCGCCTCGAGCCGTTGCGCCTGAGCGGCTGCAAGCCCGGCGAGGAAACGTTCATCGACGAGCTCCGCCGGCGCCACCGCGACCCGGCGGATCGCGAGCAAGCCGAAGAGCAACTCCTGACCCGCAAGAACTGGAGCGCGATGGGCTCGTTCCTGAAGGAAGACCGACCGCGCGCGCTCGACCTCCTCGGCTTCGCCAGCCAGCTCGTCTTCAACACCTTCCTTTCGGATCACTTCGTGCGCTACGAGCACGGCCGCGACGTCGACTTCGTCTACGGGGCGGCGCGCGCCCACAACCGCGCGATCGTCGACTTCTGCTCGGGCGACCGCCGGCTTCTGGCGGTCGGCTTCGTGCCTCTCGCCGACTTCACACGCGCACGTGCCATGGCCGCCGAGGCGATCGCCATGGGCTGCAAGGCGATCCTCGTCTCGTCCGCCTGCCCGCCGGGGCACTCCCCGAGCCACGTCGGCCTGTTCCCGCTCTGGGAGATCGCGGAGGAAGCGGGGCTGCCGATCGTGTTTCACGTCGGCGGCGGCGGCGAGCTCATCGATCGCGCGTTCTTCGAGAACGGACTGCCTGCGGTGCCCGACTTTCACGGGGGAGCCGAGAACTTTCGCTCGGTCGACTTCATGGCGATCCCGTTTCCGCCGATGCAGGCTCTCGCAGCGTTGATCTTCGACGGCGTGCTCGACCGCTTCCCGCGCCTCAAGTTCGGCGTCATCGAGCAGGGCGCGGTATGGCTCCCGTCGTGGATGCGCCAGCTCGACACAGCTCTCGAAGCGTTCGCCAAGAACGAGGAGCGGCTTCGCAAGCTCGAGCTCCGGCCGAGCGAGTACGTGCGGCGCCAGATCCGCGCGACCCCCTACCCCGCCGAGCCGGTCGGCTGGATCATCGAGCAAGCCGGCGAGGAAGTGTGTCTGTTCTCCTCGGACTACCCTCACGTCGAAGGCGGTCGAAATCCCATCCGGCGCTTCGAGACCTCGATGCGCGACGTCCCGGCTCGCGCCAAGCAGCGCTTCTACTGCGACAACTTCGTCGACCTCATGGGGAGCGGCCTGGCATGACCGACGCCTTCAATCCGACCGAGGAGCACGCGGCGCTGCGCCGCACGATGCGTGAGTTCGTCGAGCGCGAGGTCGACCCGCAGGCGGCGGAGCACGACCGCACCGAGTCGCTTCAACGTCGCCGCTGTTCCGAAGCTCGGCGACCTCGGCCTCCTCGGCATCACGGTGCCCGAGAAGTTCGGCGGCGTCGGGCATGGACGCGGTCGCGGCGGTCATCGTTCACGAGGAGCTCGCCGCCGCCGACCCGGGCTTCACGCTCGCCTATCTCGCGCACTCGATGCTGTTCGTGAACAACCTCTACCAGAACGCGAGCGACGCGCAGCGCGCGCGCTACCTGCCAGACGCGTGCTCGGGAGCGAAGATCGGCGGCATGTGCATGAGCGAGCCCGCCGTCGGCACCGACGTGCTCGGCATGAAGACGACCGCGACCCGCAGGCGGCGACGACTACGTGCTGAACGGCGCCAAGATGTGGATCACCAACGGCGCGCTCAGCGACACGGAGCTCGGCGACGTGTTCCTCGTCTACGCCCGCACCGGCGACAAGGGCGCACGCGCGCTGTCACTGTTCGTCGTCGAGAAGGGGCTCGCCGGGATTCCAGCTCGGCCAGAAGATCAAGGACAAGCTCGGCATGCGCGCCTCGACGACGGCCGAGCTGGTCTTCGACGACTGCGCGGTGCCGGCGGCGAACCTGCGTCGGCAACGAGGGCGACGCCGTCCGTCACATGATGCGCAACCTCGAGATCGAGCGCCTGACGCTGGCGGCGATGAGCCTCGGCATCGCGCGGCGCTGCGCTCGAGATCATGAACCGCTACGCGAGCGAGCGCCAGGCGTTCGGCCAGCCGATTCAACGAGTTCGGCCAGATCCAGCGCCACATCGCCGACGTCCTACGCCGCGTGGATGGCGGGGCGGTGCGTACGTCTACCAGACGGCGGCGCAGCCTCGACGCTCGACGCGCGGCCGGCAACCGCATCGACTCGGACGGCGTCAAGCTCTTCTGCGCGACGATGGCAAGGAGGTCGCCGACCGCGCCATCCAGGTGCTCGGCGGCTACGGCTACGTCGGCGAGTATCAGGTCGAGCGGCTGTGGCGCGACGCCAAGCTGCTCGAGATCGGCGGCGGCACGATCGAGGCGCACCAGAAGAACATCACGCGCGATCTGGCGAGGGTCAGGGCGCTGCCCTAGCGCAGTACTTCCAGTAGATGCCCCAGAGGTCCACAGCGGCCCTCGCGAAGTCGCCGCTGCGGAGTTTCGAGCCCGAGATGTCGTGCCACGATTCGAGCGGATACTCGTAGACGATCTCCTCGAGCGGCGCTGCACCCTTCGACCGCTCGAGGCGTCGATAGCGCGCCAGCAACTCGACATCGAAAATCCACCGACTGATGAACGGCTCGGCCAAGAGGTCGGGCAGCCATTCCGTCACCCGGAATAGCTTCGCTCCGCATTGTGTATCGTAGATCGCCAGCTTGAGCATTGCGGACACGACCGTCGCGAACACGCGCCCCGTATAATGCCGCGACTCGGCTCTTCGCACATCGCGTCCCAGCAACTTGACGCGGGCCCCGATGACCATGGCAAGGCGTGGGTCGGCGTCGAGGTGCTCGCGAAACCGTGCGACAGCGCTCAGTGGAGTGGCCAGGTCAGCGTCCCAGAAACCGACCTGGCGAGGTTGCTCCTGCAGTGCCTTCAGAAGGCCGAGTCGAACCGCTTCGCCCTTCCCACGGTTGTGAGGCTGCGAAAGCACTTCGACCCGGTCGGGACAGGCGCTGCGAATGCGCTGGAGAACCTCGGCGGTCGAATCCTGGCTACCGTCATTCACGAACAGCAGGTGAACGTCGGTACTCGCCGCCGCAAAAGCGACGAACTCCTCCACGGAAATCCGCGTCGCTTCGTTGTAACACGGGACGATGATGAATACGTCCCCGGTCACGCGAAGGCACCCCCGCCTGGCTCGACTAGCGTCGAAGCGAGCGCCGTCTTGGTCACGCCGGGATCGGCCGGGTCATTTGTCCACGGGCAGCTTCGCGTCCGCCCAGCCCTGGATGTTACCTTCCAGTTGTAGGAGCCTGTCAAAGCCGCTGGCCTCGAGCGTATTCGCGGCGATCTTCGACCGGCGGCCCGTTCGGCAGTACAGCACCACGTCCTTGTTCTTGGCGTCCGTCAATTCATCCTTGCGAGCCGCGAGCGTATCGTAGGGAATGTTGATGGCTCCGGGAACGTGCGCCCGCGCGAACTCTTCGGGCGTGCGCACGTCCACTACGATGACAGATGCGTCGTGTTTCGCGAGTCGGTCGTTGAGGGCCATCGGCGTGATTGTGGGGAGGTCGGCCGCAACGGCCGCCGACCCGATCAGCAGCGTCATGCACGCGGCACGCGCGAAAACGGAACGACAGCGTACCGTGTTCATGACAATCTGACCTCCATGGTGCCGGCGTCAGAAGCTCTTCCGTTGAATCGCCTTCCAAGTCAGGACGTTACGCGGATCTCTAGAGTATTTGGGAACACGAGAAGAGTCAAAGCGCGGCGTCCACGGGTGACTTGAAAACTTCGCCGAGTGCCGACCATCGCCACCGCCCGGTAGAGGTCGACGGCCTTTTGAGCGTTGAGCCAGAACTCCGGTGTAGTTCGAAAGGTCGCACCAAGCTTGATGGCCATTTCGGCGGTAACCGAAGTCCGTCCGTTGACGATTCGGTTGACGACTTTGGAATCGCAGCCGAGATGGTCGGCGAGTCGCTTCTGTGTCTTCGCGAATAGACATCGAAGTCCACACCGGGTGTACTTCCCGGGCTTGCGACCGGCGATCGCCCACCACTCATGTTGCACATACGAACCGAGCAGAATGAGCAACACCGTGCTGCAGGCCGATTGACCCTATCGGCCGTCGACGCCAGCGTCTTTATGATGGCCGAGCTCTAGCCGATACGCCGTACCATTGGCTGTGGCTAGGGTTTCCTGCGAGGGACGGCTGAATCGTCCAAGACGCTAACGAGCGTTCCGGCCGGCTCCTGCAGGCGAACCTCTCTCCAGCGGTATCGGCCCAGCCATTGCTTGACGTCGTCGCGCGAGAAGCCCATCAGATCCAGTTCCTGCCAGGGCGAGAGTCGCGCGCTCTCGGTCGGATCCAGCACTCGCAATACGACCACCTGTCGATGCTCCGCGCGGGCGCGCTCGACGTGCCTGTCAAGCTCCGCGTAGTAACTTGTCGGATCCTCCCGGAACCGTTGGCCGAGGGTGAGGAGTCCGAGCTGCTCAACGGGGCGATTGGAGTAATACGAAATGTAGTCTCCCCAGTCCCCACTCGGAGAGATGACCAAGGCCGAGTCCACCAGTACTTGATCGAGTGCTCGCACTCGGTCAGGGATACTTGAGTCGAGGGCTAGAGGCCTGATTGTCTGAGCAAATGTCAGGCCGCTGAACACGGCCACGACCACGACGGCGGCCGCGAATGCGGGAGGCTTCCAGTGCTCGAGGGCTAGACCCGCGGCAGCCCAACACGCCGGCATCAGGAAGACCCATCGTTCGGTGTCGCTCGGAAAGAAACCAACGCCGATAACGACTATACCCAGCGCGAATACTCCCCACGCCGTTAAGACCGTGGATGCCGTCCACGTCAGTTTCGGCCAGGTCCGCCAGATAGACCACACGACGATTGCCGTCGCCGCACAGACCGTGCCCAGCTTCAGAGCCACGACAGCACGAGAGGCCGTCCAGAAGAACTCGATAAATAGGATCGTGCGGCAGAAGCCGTAGATGGCGCGTGGGATCGAGAGCAGCGTGAACGGAATCGAATACTCTCTCGCAGCCGCTGTCAGCCACAGAAAGCCCTCGCCCGGCGTTCTAATCCCCTGCGTCAACACCATCACTGCGACCATTGGGCCGCCAATGAGCGCCGTGATCACAAAGCCGTACAGGACTAGGCACCCGATCCGCCCGCGGACCGATCCAGTACGCGCTATCACGACCAGCATGCCTGTTCCGAGAACGAGCGGCGACGTCCCGAGGTGGAACAGGCATGCGAGCGACGTCCAGAGACCAAGGAGTGAAAGATTCCAGCAAGACTGCGACGTGCAGTAGACCGGCATGGCTCGGACCGTCAGCGCCACGAACATGAGCGACGTGGCGTAGACCTCGATGTCGGTCGCCTGGATCCACACGCCATGTGACAGGGCAAAACCCAGGGCGGTGAGGGCTTGGACGCGCGCGCTTGCGCCGAGAGTTCGCACGGTACTCGCAACCGCCCACGTGGCAACCGCGACCGAAAGCTGATTCACGAGCACGAGCACTCGCTCGGTACTGAGCGAGAAAATCCGGTGGCCCAGATCCGTCAGCAGGGACATCGTCGGCAGATACAGCAGGTGCTTCCCAAGCCAGGGCGGGGGCACCTTGCGTAACATGTAGATGTAGCCTAGTCCGTCGCCGTTGGGCACGAGCGCCGGCCAGATGAGGTAGACGCAGAACGCAGCGGCAGCGACTGCGACCGGAAGGCCGGGCCGATGGCCTCGAAGACGACCGGCTGTTGCGGGCCGCTCGGTTTCCCCTTCAGTGCGTGTCACGGGGCTACTTCTCGCCCCCGCATAGCATCGTCGCAGATGTCGTCGAGGAGCAGCGCCGCCGCCTCCGAACGAGTGCTCGAGAGAAGTCGAGAAGCGAAATCCCGTGAGCGGTTCGAGCTTGCGAAGGTCGGGAACCCGACGCTCGAGGTCTTCGAAGCCTGGGCGTAGGCTTCGTCGTACGGGACGCGGACGATCTCGGACGAGCTGCCCGCGACGTCGCGCACCATCTCGGCGAGTCGACTGATCGTGACCTCGCGATCGGAACCGAGGTTCACCACTTCACCAATCGCCGCTGGCGTTTCGATCAGGCGCAGCACCGCTTCGACCGATTCGCGGACGTGGCCGAAGCAGCGACTCTGTTCACCGTGCCGAACACGCGAATGGGCTCGCTGCGCAACGCCTGGCCGGCGAAATTCGGCAGCACCATGCCGTAGCCCCCTGTCTGCCTCGGACCGACGGTGTTGAACAGTCGCACGATGATCACGGGGACCTGCTTCTCGCGCCAGTAGGCGAGCGCCAGTCACTCGTCGAGCGCCTTGGAGCACGTATAAGCCCATCGGGAGTGCCTCGTCGGCCCGAGGTGCAGATCGTCGTCTTCCGTGAACGGGAGCGGATAGCGGGTACAAGAGGCCTGGAAGGGACATAACCCTCCATCTCGGACACTGGCTGTCGCACGACGGGCCCGATTTTACGGCTCGCACTGGGCCGCCGTCCAGGCGCAGCTCGGCGCCATTTCGATCAGCAGAGCGCCCGCCGCGGTGATCACCGGCGCACGGGTCCACGCACTGGTGCGCTCCGCGCCGACGGTCCAGAACGCCGCCGAGCCAGCCGACATGAAGATGATGCTGAAGAGATGGCGGACGAATCCCCGTCCACAGCAGATCAAGCCGCTGAGTAGAGTTGCCGCGGTGGTGAGAAAGAGGACGGTTGCGGTGACCAGATGAGGGGGAATCGCCACCGCGAGCTGCCCCGGCTGTGCAAGGAACGGCATGAGAACATAGCCTACCGCTGCCTACCGCCCGTGTTCAAGATGAACGCGGCTGCGGTAGCTTGCTCAGCGCGCACCTTCCAGGCTAAAGGCAATCGCAGCAAGTTATGGAGTGTACTGCCGAGATCGCGCCCTTCGAGACGGCCGCTGAGGAGACGCGGCCTCCTCAGGGCGAGCGGTATGTGTTCTGGTCCGAGAAGGCAATTTTCCGCTCACCCTGAGGAGGCGCCGTCTCGAAGGGTGCGCCCTTGGCACCACGCCGCAAAGACAGCCGGTGCCAGACTGACTCCAATGCCGCTGCCGCAGATTGATCTCAGCGTACTGATCCCAGTGCTCAACGAGCGCGACAACCTGGTGGCATTGCTACCGCGTCTGCACCGTGTGCTCGCCCAGCTGGGATGTACGTACGAGGTTGTCGTCGTCGACGGCGGCTCGGCGGATGGGACGGTCGAGGCCGCAGAAGGCCTTGGAGCACGCGTGCTGGTGCAGCGCGCTCCCGGCTACGGCGGTGCACTGCGCGAGGGGTTCACCGCGGCCAGCGGCGCGTATGTGTTGACGTTGGATGCGGACCTATCGCACGACCCCGACTTCATCGTCAAACTGTGGCGCGCCCGCGAGCGCGCCGACGTGATCATTGCGTCGCGCTACGTGAAGGGCGGCGTGGCGTACATGCCGCTGAACCGCAAGCTGCTCAGTCGGGTGCTCAACCGGTTCTTCGCGCTCGGGCTCGGTCTGCCGGTGCGCGACATGTCCAGTGGGTTCCGACTCTATCGCGCCTCCGTGTTCGCTGGCCTGCGGTTGCAGGGCCGCAACTTTGACATCCTCGAAGAAGTGTTGGTGAAAGCGTATTCCGAGGGCTGGCGGGTCGTCGAGATCCCCTTCACCTACTATCCGCGTGATGCAGGATCGTCGCACGCCCGCGTCGTCGCGTTCGGTCTCGACCTGCTGCGCGCGTTCGCCCGCCTGTGGGGCTTGCGGAACTCCCTCGAGTCGGCCGACTACGACGAACGCGCCTTCTACAGTCGGATCCCCGTGCAGCGCTACTGGCAGCGCCAGCGCCACCGCATCATTACCGCAATGGCACGCGGTGCGGGTCGTACGCTGGACGTTGGCTGTGGCTCGAGCGTGATCCTGCAGAGTCTGAACGACGCGATCGGCATCGACATCCTGGCGAACAAGCTGCGCTACATGCGGCAGTACGGCGTGCCGCTGGTGCGCGGCTCGATCCTCGCCCTACCGATTCGCGACGCCAGCGTCGACTGCGTCGTGTGCTCGCAGGTGATGGAGCACCTACCTGCCGACCAGACCGTGTTCCCCGAGTTGCTGCGTGTGCTGCGCCCCGGAGGTTTGCTCATAGTTGGCACCCCTGACTACGACACCGTCGGCTGGCGCACGATTGAGCCGTTGTATCGGATGGTCGTGTCGAGCAGGTACCAGAACGCGCCCATCACGCACTACACTCGGGCGAGTCTCGCCGAGCTGGCGGCGCGCTACGGGCTCACGATGGTCGAGCGGGCGTACGTCTTGCGCAGCGAGCTCATCGTTGCGATGCGCAAGGCAGAAAGCGCAAAACGTGAAACGTAAAACGTCCTCAGCGCCGACGCCAAGGGACCGCACGGACTAGCTCTAACGTGCAGTGGATGCGCGAGGTTCAATCTGGATGTGCCAAGTTCTATCGGCCCTGCGTCTCGAGTCGACTCTCAGTTCAGTCAGTCACGATCGACTCCTTGTCCTTCGGACCACGCCCAAGCTTTCGCAGCAAAAACGCTCGCAAATCCGGTGCATATGGACTCGGCCCGCCGACCCGTGAAGCGAGTTCCAAGTTGTTCAACGCTTGCTCGTATTTGCCAATCAAAGCTTGTTCCCCGGCAAGCGATTCAAGAATATCCTGACTCTGCGGCGAGAGCTGATTCGCCCTTTCTAGATCTTCGATCGACTTCTGAGTTTCACCGAGCGCGCCGAACACCTCCCCGCGTGCCTGGTAAAATATCGCCTCATCTCCCCCCTTCTCGATCGCCTCTGTGTAAGCCTTGATCTCCAAGGCAAAGTCCCTTTCCCCGCTATACGCCCAGCTGGCCCTATCGAAGGCGGGAAATCCCTTGAGCACTACGAGCCGAGGATTTTCAGACACGAACTTTTGCGACCCCTGAGCGAACGCCTCCATGGCTTCCACCGAACCTCCCCATCGCGGTTGGAGACACCTCATCATTTCCAGCCTGACAACAAAGCTAGCTGGAACGACGTCCAGTGCTCTTTCGCCGAGCTTCATGCACTTGTCCGTGGCTCCGTTCGACCGTTCCCATTGCAACAAGAGAACGTACGCCTGAGCGACCTTCGGATTTAGAGACAACGCGGCCTGCGCTTCACGCGCGCCATGAGCGAAGAGCGATTGCATGTCTGCAATCCGCCCAGCGCTGGTGTCACTCGTCACTTGGCCTCCCCGCGCACGCCATCCCTGTTTGAACGAGTAAGTCGCCCATGCGAGGTGTGAAGAGTACGAAGCAGCTGAATGCTTGACCCATTCTGACAGCAGGTCATCAAGGCTCGGATCACTGTTTTCGAACGTCTGGAAGGCCATCCTCAAGTTGGCCTCCTCGGTGACGTCTTTCTCAGCGCTCTCTTGGTATGACTTCAAGCGCGACTCGAGAGCATCGAAGCGACGCGCTCGCAAATTTTCAAGAATATCGAGCTTGTTGACGGTGAAGGGTGGCGTCAGGGGTTTCAGAGGCCTGGCCTTCACGTCGCCACCGGTGGCGCGCCGCGCTAACGGCCCGAATACTGCCAGACAACCCAGCGCGAGAAGGAGTGAGATTCGACGACATGTTCTTCTCATTGATCCAATTGCACCATTTTCCAGAAGCCCGTAGGCGGGCCGAACCTGGAGCGATCACCTAGCTGAAGTTTAGCACCGCGATCTCGAAGCAACCTAGCTGCATAGTCGTGCGTTCGGGTCTCAAATCGACGTGGCGACCATGCGATGCGGCGGCGGATAGCGGGTACAAGAGGCCTGGAAGGGACATAACCCTCCATCTCGGACACTGGCTGTCGCACGACGGGCCCGATTTTACGGCCTCTTGTACCCGCTATCCAGGAGGGACGTAGATCCCGGGCAGGCGCCCCAAACGAACGGGCAACATAGTCGAGCCGCTTCAGCCAGCTTCCGGTGTTGATGATGTACCGTCGGTCGACTTCGCGCAGGGATGGAATGTGGGTGTGCCCCGTACACGAAAAGCGCGACCGACGGTGGTCCCAGGCGAGCGCGTAGCGAAGCCGGTGCGGCAGGGTCAGCACCCACTGCCGCACGGGCAGGCCGCCGAGCACGTGATCGGTCAGGTGAGCAGCCAGTTCGGCCATCCGCCGGCCGCAGCAAGACGGACAGAATCCTCGCCCTTTGCACGAGAAGGCGACCAAAATCTCATGCCCGCACCCATCGCAGCGAAAGCGGGCGAACCCGCGCGCCAGGACGCCGCAGGAGAGGAACTCGCGAAGCTCCCGCTCGACGAACCTCGGCAGTCCGTCGCCGTCGCTGCGTGCTCTCGCCTCGGCGAGGAAGGTCTCGAGGTGCTCGCGCAGGGTCCGGTGCAGCACGCCGTGCTCCGGTCGCCGGGGCATGTACGTCCCGGTCGGACAGCCATCGTGCCCGCGGGTCCCGGCACGAATCGCGTCGCCGTCGCCTCCACGTGGGGGCGTCATGTGCGCGGACCGTGCCACCAGGGAAGCATTCGCCGGAACGGCAGTTGCCTCTCGTGCAGCGATCGCTACTGCCCGGGTCCGGGCGCGGCATGCCGGATCTGGGCGTCAGAAGCGAGTGCCACGCCGCTTGTCTCACGACCAGAGGATCGGAACTCCGTAGGCCCGAAAGCCGGGATCGCGCGTGACGACGGTGAGCCCTTCCGCTGCAGCCTGCGCGATGAGGATTCGGTCGAAGGGATCGCGGTGATGCATGGGCAGGTGGCGAACTAGACTGGTATGGTGGATGCGCACCGCCAGCTCTGCAAAACCCGCCTCCTCGGCGGCCTCGACGGTCCGGGTCATGTCGAGTTCGATCCTGCCGAGCGCGGCCTTGATCGCCAACTCCCAGGTCGACGCTGCGCTCACGTACACCTCGTTTCGCGGATCGGTGAGCCCCCGCGCGACGTTGGATGGAAGCTTTCGCGGCGCGCTCAGCGCCCATACGAGCGCATGGGTGTCGAGCAGAAGGTTCAGCGCTTCCCCTCGAAGGCGGCGAGCAGGTCTTGCGGCAAAGGGGCGTCGAAGTCGGCACGCATGCGGATCTTGCCCCTGAGGGACCCGAGCTTGCGCGGTTTTCGGGCGGGGCGAAGCGGCGCCAGTCGGGCGACCGGCCGGCCGTTGCGCGTGATGATGATCTCCTCGCCCGCTTCGGCGCGATCGAGCAGTCGCGACAGCTGCGTCTTTGCCTGGTAGACGTTCACCATGTGGTCTGACTAGACCAGATCTAACACGGCTTCAAGCCTCCCCCGAACGCGGCAATGCGCCGCCACCGTTGCGCGCTCACGCTGGCGAACGGCTGGCGGAACCTGGTAACAGTGAGACTTGCCCCCTCCCGTCGGCATCACCACCAGCGAGTCGCGCTGCGCGAGGCCCGCCTCGATCGCCTCCGCGCTGGAGCGGCCGCAGCTCGCTGAACCCCCAGTAGCGGCCGACGGCCGCGAGCACCGAGTCGCGCGGCGACGCTTCGTTCATGACGGCATCATGACGATTCGCGCACGCCCCTTCCAAAGCCTCGCCGCCGAGCGGGCTCCGCCGAAGCGATTGGTTTCGGCGCGCGCCTTGAAAAGCGAGGCCGGCGCCGCCCATACTCGTCGATCTTGCGATTGCCGCGGAGCGGCGAGGAGAAGAATCGAATGAAGATCTACGACTGGCGACTGGCCCCGAATCCACGCCGTGTCCGGATGTTCCTGGCGGAGAAGGGTCTCGACGTACCGCTCGAGGAAGTCGGCGACGGCATGCGCCTCAAGCCCGAGTTCGTCGCGCGCTTCGATCCCCACGCCACGACGCCGACCCTCGAGCTCGACGACGGCACCTGCATCAGCGAGGCGATGGCGATCTGCCGCTACTTCGAAGATCTCCACCCGGAGCCACGGCTGATGGGACGCGACGCCAAGGAAAAGGCGATCGTGGAAATGTGGGAGCGCCGGGCGTACGAGGGCGCGATGTTCGCGATCTCCGAGATGCTCCGCAACACACATCCCGCCTTCGCCCAGCGCGGGCTTCCCGGCACCGCCGAGCCGATCGAGCAGGTGGCCAGCATGGTCGAGCGCGGCCGCGGACGGCTGCGGCGATTTTCGGCGAGCGCAGACGAGCAGCTCGCGGAAAACCGCTTCATGGCCGGCGACGCGTTCAGCGTCGCGGACATCACCGCGTTCTGCGCGCTCGACATGCTGGGCCGGATGCTCGACGCACCGATCGCGCCGGAGCAGGCAAACCTGCGGCGGTGGTTCGGGGAGGTCGCGAAGCGGCCGAGCGTCGCCGCCTCCGCGTGATCGGGAGCCGTCGTGTCCGCTGACCTCTACTCCACGCCCGAGCACGAGAGCTTCCGTCAGACGGTGCGGAAGTTCGTCGAGCACCGACCTCGCCCCGCGCGCGCGCGAGTTCGATCAGATGGGGCGCATCGACAAGAAGCTCTACCGCAAGATGGGCGAGCTCGGCATGCTCGGCATCTGCTACGACCCGAAATGGGGCGGCGGTGGCCTCGACTGGTCGTTCACGGCGGTGATGTACGAGGAGCTGGCGCGCGCCGACAACGCCGGCGTGGTGATGGGCATCAGCGTGCAGACCGACATGGCCACGCCGTCGCTCCACCAGTTCGGCACCGACGAGCTCCGCCGGCGTTATCTGACGCCGGCCGTCAAGGGCGAGATGGTGGCTTCGATCGCGGTCACCGAGCCCGACGCCGGCTCCGACGTCGCGGCGATCAAGACGCGGGCGGTGCGCGACGGCGATCACTGGGTGATCAACGGCTCGAAGATCTACATCACCAACACCGCCAACGCCGACTGGATGTGCCTGCTCGCCGTCACCGATCCCTCCGCGGGCTACGGCGGCTTCTCGCAGATCGTGGTGCCGACCGACTCGCCGGGCTTCAGCTATCGGTTGCTCGACAAGATCGGCAACTGGGGCTCGGACACCGGGCTCATCTTCCTCGAGGACGTGCGCGTGCCCATGGCCAACACGATCGGCCAGATCGGGCGAGGCTTCCAGCAGCAGATGATGCAGTTCCAGGACGAGCGGCTGGTCGCCTGCATCACCTCCTACGCAGGCTCGCAGGTTCTCTGGGAGAAGACGCGCAAGTACTGCGAGGAGCGAAAGCTCTTCGGCAGCCGCCTGATCGACATGCAGGTGACGAAGTTCAAGCTCGTCGAGATGCTCACGCAGATCACCGCGGCGCGCGAACTGACTCACGAATGCATCCGCAAGCGCATGCGCGGCGAGGACGCCACGCTGGAGATTTCGATGGGCAAGCTCGTCAGCGGACGCACCAGCCGCGCCGTCGCCGACGAGTGCATCCAGCTCCACGGCGGCTTCGGCTACATGAAGGAAAGCCCCGCCGGCCGCGCCTTCGTGGACACGCGCCTCATCTCGATCGGCGGCGGCTCCGACGAGACGATGATTCACTACATGGCGAAGATGTTACGCCTCTGAGACTCGTCCGCCGCTCGCACGCCCGAAGCCGGAACCCGTCTTGAATTCCCTCGGTGATTCATGTCAGCTGCTTCGAGCGTAGGAGCTGCGACGATGAGCGCTAGCGACACTGGCAGTCGGCTCACCGCGGCGGTTTCGGCGACCCGCGGTGAAGGCCTGGCGGATGCCGGCGTCGATGTGATCCGCGCCAAGGATCCGGTCACGATCGTCATCTTCGGCGCCTCCGGCGATCTCGCCAAGCGCAAGCTGATCCCCGCGCTCTACCACCTGCAGGCGGGCGGCTACCTGCCGGAGCGCTACGCCGTCGTCGGCTTCTCGCGCACGCCGATGAGCGACGAGGCCTATCGCGAGAGCATGCTCGACGGCGCTCCGCGAGCAGGTGAAGAGGCGACACGCCGATCGCGGCCGACCACCCGATCGTCCAGGCGCTCCACTACCAGCGCCGGCGACGCCGACAAGCCCGCGATCGTTCCAGGCGCTGAAGGCGCCGCTCGAGGCGATCGAGCGCGAGCGCGGCCTGCCCGGCAACCGGCTCTTCTACCTCTCGGTCGCGCCGGAGTTCTTCCCGCTCATCGTCGAGAACCTCGCGGCCGCCGGCCTGATCCGCCACACGAACGACACCGACCTGGTCGCGCGTCATCATCGAGAAGCCCTTCGGCCACGATCTCGAGAGCGCCCGCGCGCTCAACGCCATCGTCGGCGACCACGCCTCGACGAGAGCCAGATCTACCGCATCGATCACTACCTCGGGAAAGAGACGGTCCAGAACATCCTGAGCTTCCGCTTCGGCAACTCGATCTTCGAGCCGCTCTTCAACCAGAAGTACGTCGACAACGTGCAGATCACCGTCGCCGAGACGCTCGGCATGGAAGGCCGCCGCGGCGCCTACTACGACACCGCCGGCACGCATGCGCGACATGGTGCAGAACCACATGCTGCAGCTCCTCTGCCTGATCGCGATGGAGCCGCCCTCGGCGCTCGAGGCGCAGTCGATCCGCGACGAGAAGGTGAAGGTGCTGCGCGCGCTCGATGCCGATGACGCCGCAAGGAGGTCGCCGCCAACGACCGTGCGCGGCCAGTACGGCGTGGGCGAGCAAGAACGGCGCAGGTCGTGAAGGGCTACCGCCAGGAGGAAGGCGTCGACCCGCAGTCGACCACCGAGACCTACGTCGCGCTGCGCATCGAAGATCGACAACTGGCGCTGGGCCGGCGTGCCGTTCTTCCTGCGCTCCGGCAAGCGCCTCGCCAAGCGGGTCTCCGAGATCGCCGTCGAGTTCAAGCAGCCGCCGCTGCACCTCTTCCGCCAGCTCGGCGAGCGAGCGACGAGGTCGTCGCGGCGCGGCCGATGTCGAACGTCCTCGTCATGCGCATCCAGCCCGACGAGGGCATCAGCCTCTCGTTCGCCTGCAAGCGGCCCGGCATGCGCATCCAGCTCGACGAAGTCGAGATGGACTTCTTCTACGGCGAGGCCTTCCAGCAGCGCTCGCCGGAAGCCTACGAGCGGCTGCTGCTCGACGCGCTGCGCGGCGACGCCTCGCTCTTCACGCGCTCCGACGAGGTCGAGTACGCGTGGCGCTTCATCACCGCGATCCACGAGGGCTGGGCGAGCCTGCCGCCGCCGAGCTTCCCGAACTACTATCCGTTCACCGACGGGCCCGACGAGGCCAACCGGCTGCTCGAGGGCACGCAGGCCCGCTGGCGACCCCTGGCAGAGATGTGAGTGGCGCATCGTTCCGCGAAATCGTCTGCAGGGACCGGGGCGAGCTGGCGCGCGCCGTAGCCGAGGGCGTGGCGGCGCTCTCCCGCTCTCCCGGTGGCGAGCGACGCGCAATCGCGCTCTCGGGTGGGTCGACTCCGAAGGCACTCTACGAGACGCTCGCCGGGCAAGCGTTCCGCGAGCGGGTCGACTGGTCCCGTGTGGAACTGTTCTTCAGCGACGAGCGGTCGGTGCCACCGGACGATCCGGAATCGAACTACGGGCTCGCCGCACGAACGTTGCTCACGGCGGTGAAGCCGGCGGCCGTCCACCGCATGGTCGCCGAAAGCGGCGACGCCGAAGGTTACGAGCGGCTCGTGCACGAGCGCGTCGGCCGGCGGCGCGATGGCATCCCGATCTTCGACCTCGTCTTCCTCGGTATGGGCGATGACGGTCACACCGCCTCGCTCTTTCCCGGCACGCGCGCGCTCGAAGAGCGCCAGCGGCTGGTAGTGATGAACGATGTCCCGCAGAAGCAGACCCGCCGCATGACGTTCACCTACCCTTTGATCGACGCCGCCGACCGCGTCTGGGTGCTGATCGCCGGCGCCGACAAGCACGCGATGGTCGCCCGCTGTCGCGAGGCGCGCGCGCGGGGAGACCGCCCGGTCCCCGTGCTCCGCGTCTCGCCCGCGGGCGAGCTCGTCTGGTGGCTCGACGACGCGGCGAGCAACGGCGCATGAGCCAGCTCCTCCTCGCCGGCGACATCGGGGGCACGAAGACGAGCTTGGCGATCTGCGCGTCCGGGGTCGGGGGCCGTCTCTCCGTCGTGCGCGAAGCGACGTTTCCGAGCAAGCAGTACGATGGCCTCGAGAAGATCGTCGCCGAGTTCATCGCTGCCGGGCGCGAGCGGGTGCGCGCGGCGGCCTTCGGCGTCGCCGGGCCGGTGGTCGACGATCGCGTGAAGACGACGAACCTACCCTGGGTCGTGCGCAGCCGGAGCTTGGCTCGCCTCCTCGGCTGTTCGCGCGTCCGGCTCATGAACGATCTCGAGGCGACTGCCTACGGCGGCCTGTTCCTCCGCGCGAAGCAGATCGCATGGCTCGCACGCGGCAAGCGGCGCAAGGCCAACATCGCGGTGATCGCCGCGGGAACGGGTCTGGGTCAGGCATTTCTCTTCTGGGACGGAGCGCGGCACCACCCGGTCGCGCACCGAAGGCGGGCACGTCGATTTCGCGCCACGCAACGACAAGGAGATCGCGCTGCTCGTATTCCTGCAGAAGCGCTTCGCGCGGGTGTCCTACGAGCGGCTGCTCTCCGGCCCCGGGCTCGTCAGCATCTTTCGTTTCTTCGACGAAGAGGTCGGCCGGCCGGTTACGGCGCGCGTGCGCGAGCGCATGGCGAACGAGGACCCCGCGGCGGTGATCGGCGAGGAAGGGGTCGCGGGCAGCTGCCCCGCGTCGGTCGATGCAGTCGAGACGTTCGTGTCGATCTATGGCGCGCAAGCGGGGAACCTCGCGCTGACGGTTTTCGGAATCGGCGGCGTGCTCCTCGGAGGCGCCGTCGCCGTCAAGATGCTGCCGAAGCTGAAGGCTCCGGGTTTCCTCGAAGCCTTCCGCGACAAGGGCCGCTATGTCGACTTCATGTCACAGATCCCGGTTGGCGTGATGCTCGAAACGAAAGCGGCGCTCGTCGGCGCCGCGCACGCCGCGGCCGAGATCGCGCATTGACGCCGATGGCGACCGCCGAGCAACTGCGCATCGACGAGGCGGCACGGCGCCTGGTGCACTGGCGCCGCTGGGGTCCGTATCTCAGCGAGCGACAGTGGGGGACCGTCCGCGAAGACTACAGCGCCACGGGCACCGCTTGGGACTACTTGACGCACGACCACGCGCGCTCGCGCGCGTATCGCTGGGGCGAGGATGGGATCGGCGGCATCTGCGACAACCACCAGCGGCTGTGCTTCGCCATCGCCCTCTGGAACGGCCGCGACCCGATCCTCAAGGAAAGGCTGTTCGGGCTGAGCGGCACCGAAGGCAACCACGCCGAGGACGTGAAGGAGTACTACTTCTATCTCGACAACACTCCGACGCACTCCTACATGAAGTTCCTCTACAAGTATCCGCAGGCGGCATACCCGTACTCGCAGCTCGTCGAGGAGAACCACCGCCGCGGCCGCAATCAGCCGGAGTTCGAGCTGCTCGACACCGGCGTGTTCGCCGCCAACCGCTACTTCGACGTCTTCGTCGAATACGCCAAGGCGACGCACGAGGACGTGTTGATCCGCATCACGGCGGTCAACCGCGGCGCCGAGCCGGCCGTACTGCACCTGCTGCCCACGCTCTGGTATCGCAACACGTGGTCGTGGAGCCACGTCGCGCGCCGCCCTCGGCTGCGCGATCGCACGGCCACCGGAGAGTTCTCGACCATCGAGGCCGAGCACGAGACGCTCGGGCAACGCTGGCTCCACGTGCGCGGCGCGCCCGAGCTCGTCTTCACCGAGAACGAGACGAACCTGGAGCGCTTTCCGGGCCCCAACGTCGATCGTCCATTCGTCAAGGACGCCTTCCACGAGCTCTTGATCCGCGGCCGGCGCGACGCGGTGAACCCGCAGCACGTCGGCACCAAGGCCGCCGCCCTCCATCGCCTCGAGCTCGCCGGCGGCGCCACGGCGACGATCGAGCTTCGCCTGCGTGATGCGATCCGACGCCCGCGGCCTCTTCGGCCCCGACTTCGACGCCGTCTTCGACCAGCGCATCGCCGAGGCCGACGAGTTCTACGCCACCGTGATCCCCACCGCGCTCGACCCCGACCGCCGCAACGTCTGCCGCCAGGCGTTCGCCGGCCTCCTGTGGAGCAAGCAGTTCTACTACTACGACGTGCCGACGTGGCTGCGCGGCGACCCCACCGAGCCGCCGCCTCCCGCGGAGCGACTGCACGGCCGCAACTCGGACTGGACGCACCTCTACAACGAGGACGTGCTGTCGATGCCCGACACGTGGGAGTACCCCTGGTACGCCGCCTGGGACCTCGCTTTCCACTGCGTTGCCCTGGCGCTCGTCGACTCCGACTTCGCCAAGCGACAGCTGAAGCTGCTGCTCCGCGAGTGGTACATGCACCCGAACGGGCAGATCCCCGCCTACGAGTGGAAGCTCAGCGACGTCAACCCGCCGGTGCACGCGTGGGCGTCGTGGCGAATCTACAAGATCGAGGAGCGACACAGTGGACGTCCTGATCCGGTGTTCCTCGAGAAGGTCTTCCACAAGCTGTTGCTCAACTTCACGTGGTGGGTGAACCGCAAGGACCTCACCGGCAACAACATCTTCCAGGGCGGATTCCTCGGGCTCGACAACATCGGCGTCTTCGACCGCAGCGCGGAGCTGCCGACCGGCGGCTTTCTCGAGCAGTCCGACGGCACGAGCTGGATGGCGATGTACTGTCTCAACTTGCTGGAGATCGCCATGGAGCTCGGCCGGCACAATCCGAGCTACGAGGACGTGGCGAGCAAGTTCTTCGAGCACTTCATGTACATCGCCCACGCGATGAACACGCTCGGGCTCTGGGACGAGGACGACGGCTTCTTCTACGACGCGCTGCGCCTGCCGAACGGCAGCGTGCAGCCGCTCAAGGTGCGCTCGATGGTCGGCCTGATCCCGCTCTTCGCGGTCAGCACCGTCGAAGACGCGGATCTCGCCCAGCTGCCGCGCTTCCGCTCGCGTCTGCTGTGGTTCGTGAAGAATCGTCCGGACATCTGCCAGATCGTCGCCAAGATGAACGAGCTGGCGCCGGCGAATCGCCGCTTGCTCTCGATCCTCAACCCCGAGCGACTGCGGCGCGTGCTCAAGGTGATGCTCGACGAGACGGAGTTTCTCTCGCCTTACGGCATTCGCGCGCTGTCCCGCTACCATCTCAAGCATCCGTACGTGCTGCACGCGGACGGCGCGGAGCACGGCGTCCGCTACGAGCCCGCGGAGTCGACGACGGGACTCTTCGGCGGCAACTCGAACTGGCGCGGGCCGATCTGGTTTCCGCTCAACTTTCTCATCATCGAGTCGCTGCAGAAGTACCACTACTACTACGGCGACGACTTCCAGGTGGAGTTTCCGACCGGCTCGGGCGAGATGATGACGCTCTGGGACGTGGCGCGCGAGCTATCGAAGCGCCTGGCGTCGATCTTCCTGCGTGACCCGAAAGGGCGCCGCCCCGTCTACGGCGGGGTCGAAACGTTTCAGACCGACCCCGACTGGCGAGACCACATCCTCTTCTACGAGTACTTCCACGGCGACAACGGCGCGGGCCTCGGCGCCAGCCACCAGACCGGGTGGACGGCGCTGGTCGCCAAGTTGCTGGTGCAGATCGCGGGCTAGGGAACGCGGCGCTCGCGGGACGCCGCGCGCGGCTCAGGCGGTCTCGAGGCCGATGCGGAACGTCGCGTCGTAGCCGTCGCCGAAACGGGCGAGCACGGCCTCGAGCGAGCTTCGGTAGAGGGAGTCGGTCGAGTTCGTTCGATCGCGCCTCCCCCGCCCGTCGTACGGAGCGCGGGCGAGCACCGCGTCGGTGGTCGCATCGTCGAAGTACATCTGTGTGGTGAGCTCGATCGCCGTGTTCTCCGAGGCGTCGAAAACACGGACCAGAACGTGGACGTGCACAGTGCGGCCGGAATACCAGCCGGGGTAGATCGTGCGAAACGTCACGGCGCCGTCGTCGTCGGTGATCTGGTAGCCGCGGAGATACGTCTGTCCGCGAGTGCCGAGCGCCGCCTCGTCCGAATAGGTGCCGAGGGCATCGGCATGCCAGACGTCGACCTGCGCGCCGGAGAGCGGCGCGTATACGCCGCCGCTGACTTCGTAGACGGCGAGGCTGAACGCGAGCGGCACTCCATCCACGACTCCGCGACGGGTCGTTCCGCTCGTGAGATCGGAGCGGTTCAGGCGCTCGTCGACGAAGTAAGGACCGATGGTTTCCTCGGGAGTGGCCACGCACGACAGCGAGCTCGCTGCGATCGAGGACGATGACTCGCCCACGGAGGAGTCGGTGCTTCCACCGCAGCGTAGGAAGGCGACCGCCGCCGCGCCCGACATCAGCCGCAGCGCTCCGCGGCGGTCGAGAGTCGGCAAGCTTCGCAGTGCCCTCACCGATCGGTTCCCTCCATGAGTTGGCGCATCTCGGTCTGCAGCTTGTCCATCTTCTGCTTCACCTCGGTGACCCGAGCGAGCTGCTCGGGCGTGAGCACGGCGCGGACCGCCAACGTGGTCTTCACCCCTTGCTCCATGAGCTGGCGGCGTAGCGCGCTGGTGCGATCGATCTCCGGCATCAAGTCGGCGAGCTTCCCGTCCTGCGAGGCGAAGAGCTTGTTCGAGAGCTCGCGGTTCGCGCGGTCGAGCTGCGCGAACAGACTGCGCAGCTGTTCTCGATCCGCGTCGAGGATCTTCTTCACCTTCTCGTGCTGTTCGGGAGTCAACTTGGCTTGATGGAGCATCAACGGCAGGAGCGGCCCGGGACCCTCCGCGCCGAACATCATCATCGGCGGCGGCCCCGGCGGGCCGCCGGGAGGCGGCGCGGGCAGCATCACGTCGAACTGCGGCGGCTCCGCGAGTGCCGGCATCGGCAGCCCGCCCCGCTCGGCACCCCACCACAAGCCGAAAGCGGTCGTGCAGATCGCGATCTTGGTTTTGCGGTTCACGGTCATCTCCTTCTCTCCGATCCACGGCTCAGAAAAAGAGCGCGGACGTATAGTCGCTGCAATCGGCGCCGACGAAGCGCTCTGCGGTGCAAGGCGTGCCGAGCCCGAGCGCACGCTCGACCTCGGGAGCCTCCGTGACCGTAAGTCGTGCGCCCCCGCCGGAAGGGAGCGCCATGGCCAGCAACGCTCGCTCTCCGCTCGTGTCGAACAGCGCATCCGAGACCTCTTCCGCGGAACCGCTCACCGAGGCATCGGCGACGCCGTCGCCACCCACCCGGTCGAGAGGCCGCCGTTCGTAGAGCCGGTGAACTCCCACGACCGCGACGAGCGTCGCGACGGCGAGGGCCGGAACGAGGCGCCACGACGGCGATCGACGATGCTGCCGACGGACGAGCGCCGGCGGCGCCCCCCGCAGCGCCTGGCCGATGCCGCCGAGGTCGGCGGCCACCGCTTGAAGCCGTGTTGTGCAACGGGGACACCCGTCGCAGTGCTCGCGCTCCGCCGCGGTTCCCTCACCGACGGAAAGCAAAACGATCGCTCGTTCGCTGAGACAGCGCTTCATGATTCTCCTCGCAGCGCACCGCGCATGCGCTGAACCGCGCGGAAGAGATGCCGCTTGACGCTCCCGCCAGTCACGCCGAGGGTCTCGGCCGTCTCCTCCGTCGAGCACGCCTTCCAGGAAGCGCAGCGCGAACACCTCGCGCTGGCGGGCCGGCAGCCCGCGGAAGGCTCTCCAGATCTCGCGGCGCTGCTCGGCGCCGAGAGCTTCTTCTTCGGGAGTGGGAGCATCCGCGGTGAACGCGGCCTCGTCGAACCCTCGAGTCTCGGCGCGCCAGCTCCTCCACCACGTCGCTCGCCACCGGTCGCGACAGGCGTTCACGGTGACGCGATTCAGCCACGGGCCCCAGGCGACCTCGTCGCCGCTCGCGGAGAGCTGATGGAGCATCTTGAGGAACACCTCCTGGCTCACGTCGTGTGCCTCGTCAGGATCGGACAGGAGAAGCCGGCAAAGCCGCAAAACGCGCGGGCGATAGGCGCCGTAGAGCTCTTCGTAGTTCACGGAGTCCGCCGCCGCAGCCGCACCGACCATGATCGCGCGAAGTCCTGCGAGTCAGCGGCAGGCGCGCTCCGAACGGCGCCGCGATGGCGTCCTCATGGCGTATCACCCGACGCGCCCTCCGAGCCAGGCTGGCTCACGACTTTGAGAAGCTCGCCGTCCATCGCGGTGACGGCCTTGCGCTGCTCGGGTTTGAGGCCGCCGCGCACGCGCAACAGGACCGCCACTTCGCGATCGACGATCTCTTGGCGCAGCGCGGCTATGCGCTTGAGGATCGGAGCGAGCTCGGCCTGCGTCGGCGGCCGCCCGCCGACGAAGATCCGCCTGGCGAGCTCGACGTCGAGCCTTGCGATCTGCTTCAGCCGCTCGCGGATCGCCGAGCCCTCGGCCTCGACGAGTTGCACCGCATCGGAGCCCTGCTCGTCGTCGAGGCCCGCCGACTGCAACACTAGGGGGATCAGCATGCCGGGACCGTCACCGATGACGACGGGCACGACTAGAGGTGTCGCGGAGGCATTTTCCGCTCGGACCGCGCGGGGATACACGGAGGCGCCGCAAAGCACCGCCAGCGCCGTGATCCCGATCTTCCTGAAATCGATCGAGTTCGTGGCCAAGAATTTCCCTCCTCGGCGCGAAGAACGATCGAGCACTCGCTTCGGTTGACCGCTCGCGAGATTATTCTTCCGCCGGGCGGCAATGCGGGCTCCGGCAACGCGAGCCGCCGGTCTAGCAGTCCGTGAAATAGCTCTTCCGCTGGCGCAACTTCGGATTGCGCTTCGGATGCTGCTGCTCGAGCGCGGCCCGGTACTCGTTCTCTCGCTCGACGACGAATTTCTCCTCGTGCACTCCGTACGACGAGGCGAGCGGATCGCGGGTCAGCCAAAGGTTCGAGTAGGGAGTGTTGTCGACTTGGCCGCGCGCGATGCGAGCGGCGTGCTCTAGCTCGTGCAGCAGCGCGACGTCGGGAGTCATTCCCGAAGGGCAACTCGTCGGGTCGGGAAGCGTCTCGGGTTGATAGTAGATGGTCGATCCGACGCCGGCCCCGGTTCCTTTGAGGAGGCCCCCGAAGTACTGTTTGTTGCCTCCTACCGGGACGCCGTCGCGGGCATAGACGTCGAGGCCTAGTGCCGTCGCCGCCTGCCACTCCGCATTCGTCGGTGGATCGGCGCTGCTGCCCGGGCGAGTGAATGGGGTCGTTTTGCCGGATTTCCCCCGCATCGGCACCGTGCCCCAACGCACATAGACGCTGCGCTGTTCGTCCCGAGGTGTACTGTTGCCAAGAGCTCGGACGAGCTGAAGTAGAAACTCGAAGCCGACGTTCCCGCTCGGATCCGAGACGGAGGCGATGGCGCTCAAGTCGTCGAGCGCGGCCTGCGCGAACGACGGATGGTTCGCGTCCTTGGGGATCACCAACACGCCGTCGAGGCGATAGTCCAAGACGGTCTCGCAGACCTCGATCACCGGGCTTTGATCGGAGCGATCGACCGGGCTGCGCAGGTAGCGTCGGACAGTGCCCTGCGCCTTCTGGCAGTTGCAGATCCTGGTTGGCGTGCCCGTCGAACCCGTGCGTGCCGCCCCGCTAGCAGCGTCTTCAGCAGCCGCGCACGCGCCCGGGTCCGCCGGCGTCGGCTGCGGCGGCGTGGGCCGCCGCCTCTGTCGGGGCTTCGGGGTCGGCGTCGACGGCTCCCTGCCGCTGGCCTGCTGCTCCGCGCGAATCGCGCACTCCGGGCGCTCGGGAAATCGCTGGCACAGGGTAGTCGGGTCCGCTAGCTCCTCTTGCGAAGCCGCCTGTTCCCCGCCGACCACGAGCATGGCGAGCGCGACGCTCACCAGGACTCGCGTGGCCGTAGCTCCTGAGCTCCACGGCGGCAGCATCGGCAAGGCGCCTACTCGCCACGGGTCGGCACGTCAATGGTCCAGGGGAAGTCCCGCGGCGGGCTCGACGACCCGCGCGCGCCCCCGTACCCTACGACGCGCGCCTTTCGGTCCGAGCCGCGGTCTCACTCGACTCTCGCAGGCGGGTGACGAGCTCGCCCGCGTCGGTCTTGGAAAGATGGAACACGAGTGGATAGTGCACGCTCGCCAGCCCGACCGAGGAAGTGCCGAATCGCCAGGTGGCGGCCTGCCGCTCGACGGTCGTGACGAAGCCCCGGTCCGCGAGCCCGAGAGAAGTCGAGCGGACATAGGCGACCGTGCCGTCGGCGGCGAGCGTCATGTGCAGCGTCATCACGCCCTCGGCCGTGGCATCGGCTTGCAACACGGCGAGATAACTCTGCTGGAGCTCGGTGAAATGCTCCTCGACAGCGCGTCGGATGACCGCCTCGGATCGCCCTGGATCAGAGGCCGCCGTGCCGGCGATCTTGATGCCCATTTGGTCCGCGGTTGCGACTTGGCCGACCGGCTGCGGGATCGCTGGTTGTGGAGTGGCGGAAGGCACCGGGGCCGCCGTGCTGCCGCCCTGCAAGCGGGCTGCCTTGATACCGAGAACGAGAAGCAGCGCCACGATGAGCCCCGAGACCATCCCGAGCGTGTTCACGCCGAAGAGTCCGGAGCGCTCCTCGTCCCGGTGACGGCGGAACGGGACCAGTACCTCGTCGGAAGCGGGAAGCGGGACGGCGCGCGTCAGAGCAGCACCGCAGAGGTCGCAAATCCGCGCGGCGACGGAAACACTGCGCGCCACAGGCGGGACAGAGCGCGACCTCTCGAGGGCGCGGCGCGATGGACACCAGCGCGGTGGCCGGCTCGCTCCCGTGCCGCGTACCGCATCCGGGGCAGAAACGGTCGGCGGCCGAGGCCGCTGCGCCGCAGTTCGAGCAGCGCGGAAACGGCGTGGCCGTTTCATCGGATACGACCAACGGATCGCCGCAGGCCGTGCATAGTTGCTTGTCGTCCGGATAGTCGATCGCGCAACGCGCGCAGCGCATGCTCACGGCGTCGCCTTCCTGCCGAGGCCCAGCGCGGCTCGCGTCTCGGTGTCGATCGCGCCCGTCGCTGTCAGGCCGTAGTCGGTTTGGAAGGACTGCAGCGCCGTCCGCGTCTGCAGGCCGAACCGACCGTCGATCGGGCCGGGATCGTGACCAAGCTCCTTCAGCCGGCCTTGCACCTGCATCAGATCGCGGCTTGCGGCGGTATTCTTCGCTTCGCGCGGCTTGGTCTCCGTACCAACTACCGCGAAGCGTGTGTCTCGGCTGTCGACGAGCTTGCCCGTGCGTATGCTACTACGGATGACGTACGCTCCGGGCTTGGCCTCTCGGGGCAAACCGATCGATCCCCACGCACGCCATCCACCTGGACCACGGCGCTCGGTGTGGGGCGACGTGGCGATGAGCGTCTTGCCGTCTTTCAAGATCTCCCACTCTTCGGAGACGTCGAGCTCCTTCGCGGAGCCGAGCAGCGCGTATTCCACCTCGAAAGAGATGGCCTTACCTGGATTGGCCGCGGCGGGTTCGACCCACGCGTGGGAGAGCTTCAACACGGTGCCCTGCGACTCCTTGTAGCCGATCGCCTTGGCTTCCGCCTCCGCCCCTCGCGTCTGGCGCGTGTGATAAGTTCTCACCGCTACGCCCCCGGAATTGCTCGGGGCTACGACGCGATCGACCTCCTCGGCGTCTTCTGTCGGGCGCGTGGTCGGCATGGCGCAGCCAGACAACACGACGAGGACCGTGGCGAGGGCGAACCAGCGACCGCTAGGCGCGGCGGAGAGGCGGGAGATTTTCTCGGCCGCCTCTCTTCGCTCGTCCTTCGAGCTGACCGGACTCTTGCTCTCGAGGTTCATCGGTTCCGTACCGCATCCGTTATTGTCACTGATACGGGGCGATTGCGGCAAGCGCGCCGGCCAAACCACGGGAAAGCCGAGCCGCTCCCCCCGGGTTCGTGGAATCGATGCCGCTGCCCCGCGTATACTGTCGCGCCACGGCGATGGTCGCGTCGGGAGCGCAGTCATGAAGGGCGTCTTGCTCGTCACGGGCGCCAGCCGCGGCATCGGCGCCGCCACCGCGCGTCTCGCGGCCTCACGCGGTTACGCGGTCTGCGTGAACTACGTGCGCGATCACGATGCCGCCAACGCCGTGGCTGGCGACATCGCCGCGGCGGGCGGTCGCGCGCTGCCTGTTCGGGCGGACGTGAGCGTCGAAACAGACGTCGTGCGCCTTTTCGAAACCATCGATCGCGCCCTCGGGCCGCTGTGCGCGCTGGTGAACAATGCGGGCGTGGTCGGGCGCCAGACTCGCGTCGAGCAAATCGACGCGGCGCGGCTCGCGCGCGTCTTTGGGATCAATGTCATCGCTTGCTTTCTCTGCGCGCGCGAAGCGGTGCGGCGCATGTCGGCCAGCCGCGGCGGCGAGGGAGGCGCGATCGTCAACGTCTCGTCTGCGGCCGCGCGCCTCGGCTCTCCGGGCGAGTACGTGGACTACGCGGCTTCCAAGGGAGCCGTCGACACCTTCACGATCGGCCTCGCGAAGGAAGTCGCCGCCGAGGGCATTCGCGTGAACGCCGTCCGACCCGGCATCATCGCGACCGACATCCACGCCAGCGGCGGCGACCCCGGACGCGTCGACCGCCTCAAGGACACGATCCCGATGAAACGCAGTGGGCAAGCCGAAGAAGTCGCCGAGACGATCCTCTGGCTGCTCTCCGACCAAGCTTCCTACGTGACCGGCGCGATTCTCGACGTCGCGGGTGGTCGATAGCGACGTGTTTCGGATGCGAGCTCGCGCCGCCCCTTTCCGCCGAATTCGAGCGACGCTGTCGCGGCCGGCTCATCGACTCGAGCGGCAACATGGCGATCAAGCCCCAGTTCGACGAAGCCGGTGACTTTCACGAGAGTCTGGCCCGCGTCCGAGTCCACGACCAATGGGGCTTCGTGGATGTCAACGGCGCGTTCGTCATCGAGCCGCGGTTTCGCGAGGCCAACGACTTCCGGGAGGGGCTGGCCGTGGTGCTTGTCGACGGCTGGGTATACGTCGACAAGAGCGGCAAGGTCGCGTTTCAGTCGGAGGGCTTCGACGCGGCGATGAGCTTTTCCGAAGGGCTCGTCGCCGCGGGAACGCGAGCGGCCCTGGTTTCGAGGCGCACTCGACAGGACGCCTTCTAACCGGGGCTAAGGGCTTCCCGCCTTCGGCCGGAACACCCTCGACCAGCCTATTTCGCCGAAGTTCGGGAAACGCGGCTTGCCCGTCATGATGCCATCGACGACGTCAGCGACGGCAGCTGGACCGTCGCTGCCCAGCATGTCTCGTCGTAGCTCCATCTCCGTCCTGTCGAATTCTCCTCCGAGCCCCGAGAAGCGCGCATCCGCACCTGAGCTGTAGACAGGTTCCGACAACTTCGTCGGGGGCCCGCCGAACGGCCCGTGGAATGCGAAGCCCGGCTGGTATCGTCCCATGAAGACGGCATTCTCTCCGCGAAAACCTCCTTCGGGATTGTACTTCGAGTAGATCGCGATGTTCTGGAGATAGACCCAATCGCCGGGCACCATCGCGTCCAGCGAGTAGTTCGCAACGCCTGGATCCGCGGCTTCGATGTGCCTGACGATGGAGATCCGCGTGTCGTTCCAATCGCTCTTTCCGAAATTGAGCCCGATGAATTGCAAACCTTCGGGATGCAGGTCATCGAAGCGCTTCGAGCCGATGACCTTCTCCACCGACTGCAGGATCGTCAGCTCGATGCCGTCGAGGCAATCCAAGTACGAGCTCCCGTGCCGAAATTGCACGAGGGCCGAGCTGGCCGTCGCCCCGGGAACGGTGTTCAGGACTCGGCCGCCGGGAGCGTGCTGGCCTGCGCGCAGAGCCGTGCTCGAGGCCGTCCACCGATCGAGGCCGAAGTAGGTGCCGATCCGCGGCGGCGAAGCGCTCCCCGAGACGAACGTCGCATCGACCCGCTTCGTCGCCACGTCGTTCATGAAACGGATCATTTCGATCCGTATCGCGAAGTTTTCCTTGGCCTCCTCGAGATTCGCGAAGCGAATGGGATACGGATTGGATGCCATCGCGCAGAAGATCTGTCGCCGGAGCGCGCTCTCGATGCGCGCGAGCTCGGATCGTCTGCCGCTCTCGAAGGCGGGATCACTCTGGCGCGAGCCGGATACGGTCAAGAACCGGATGACTCGTGCGTCGTCATCGGGACTGTTCGGATCGATCTGCGCGCCGCCGATGAAGAGTCCGCCCTTGCCTTTGGTGCAGAGTAGGCTCTTCCGCATGGGCGGACCGCCGTACGGGTCCCCTCCCGGCTCCGTGCGGCTCGGACGGCGCCCGAGGGTCGGAGGGGCCGATCTGCTCCCCGCTCTGAGCGAGCGCCACGCCGGCGCCGACGAACAGCCCTGCGACGCCCGCTGCAAGAGCCATCGCGAGAAATCTCGCGGTGCGCGACGACGCTCGCCGGTGAGCCACGTTCCTCATCATCGGCGCGGCTCCCCTCGACATGTCAGCGCCGCGGGCCTGCGACCGTTGCTATCTGTTGTACCAGTCGCGCTCGGCGGGGGTGGACTGGTGATTTTGCAGACGGTCGGCTGCCCACCCGTCGCCCGCTTTGTGGGCCTGACACGCCGCGTAGTCCGTGTACTGACCGCACTCGTCCTGTTTCGAGCCTCCGCCACTTTTGTTGAGCGGCGCGATCAGCGGCCCGAAGATGCCACCAAAGCCCATGCTTCGTTGCATCAACATCATCCGCAGCCTGAGCTCGGCTTCCGACGGGCCACCCGAGTTCTGGATTGGCCTGCTGGCTTCTCTTGCTCGCCGGGGGGTTGGCGGGTGGTTCTAGTTGTTGAGGAGCGTCGCCGAATTCCGGCTCCTCGTCGCCATCGCTCATCTCGGCGTAGGCCTTGGCCCCGCCGGTACCTGCCAGCCAAACTGCAAGCGCGATCACACTCACACAGATGATGATTCGATGTCGCGTGACCATCGTTCTCACCCTCGGACGAGTGGCCTAACGCCTCGGCAGATCTGCTGTCAAGAAGCCACCATCGCTCTCACTGGATCCTGAAGAGCTTGATCCAAACGCCCGGCCTCAACCACGGCGTGCCATCCATCTTTTGCTGCTCGTCCCAGAATATCGCCTTGGCATCCCTGCCGTTGCCGACGGTCTTCACGCCGAAGACGTGGCCGATCTCGCCGCTCAGCGGATCCACGATGAAGACCAGACCCTTCGCTCCATCGCCCGCCAATCTCATCTCGGTCTCGATACCCGCAGGCGACGCCGAACCGGGTATCCCCTTCGCCTGCGCGGCTTCTCGCCAGCAAGGGAGCGCAGGCCCTTGCGGGGTTATCTCTCCGTACCTTTCCTTCAACAGCGGAATGATCTCTTCCAAGGTCCACGGCGTGCCTCCGTCCGCCGGAGGTGTGTACGGCTCGCCCCTGAGCCACGCCATGGTGCACGGGAAACAATCGAACCGCTTCGGTGCTTCCGAAGCGACCGCAGCCGCCGCGGTGCCCGCGGCGCTGGTCATCTCGGCCTCGGTGCACGCAGCAGCGGCGCCGGGCGATCCACCTCGCGCCGGGCATCGGGCCAAGAGCGCCGGGGATACCTTCAATGCCCACGTGCAAAGCCGCCCGCCCTCGTCCTTTCCTCGTTCGTACGGATTTTCTTTCGTAGAAACGCCTGGCGGGTGGAGAACGCCGTCGATCACTCCGGGAACCGCCGCGACCATGAGCAACGCCGCGATCGCCTTGACCCTGGACGCCAGCGCCGCGATCGCGAGATTCCGCACGGTCGCTTGCTCTTCGAGACATCCGGCGAAGCCGCGCTCGAAGCCGAGCGTATAGCGAAGCTCCTTGCTGGCCCCGGGTACGTCGTCGCGGACGTCGTAGGGCTTGTCGACGCACCCGCCGAACTTCGTGTTCGGCGGTAGGCACCAGGACGGCGGGTCTGTACCGGCGCAATCGTCTTGCGAGGCATTCTCTCCCTCTTGCGGCTCATCCTGTTGGTCTTGTCGGTCTTGCGGAGGCGGCTGGTCCTGGGGAGGGTTCCTCCGGAAGTTGGGACCGCATGGGATGTTGCGGCGTGTTCCTCCGTAAGGCTGCGGTATGACCTTCCCGTCGGGTGTTTGCTGGCAATAGACGTCGTCCCCGCCTCCACCCGTCGCACCGCCGCCCTGGGAATCGTTTCCGCCGCCGTTGCTGTTGAAGACGTCGCCGACCTGCGCGATCACCTCGCCCGCTCGCGCCGGAGCGCCGAGGCTCGCAACCAGCGCCAGGATCAGTGCGATCGGAAGTGTGCGCGGAGATCGCTTCGTGCAGATCCCATCGACGTCACCACGGCGCACTACGGCGAAGAGGCGCATCGATCTCGCTCCGGTTTGGCCTACGGCGGCGGAGGGGTAACGCGCCGGCGGACCGAGTGTCAAGCACGCCGTTCGATCGGCGGGGCCGCTTCACGCCCAATCGGCGACGCGGTGAACGGCGGCTCACCTTTACAGTCAAAGGAAGCCCATGGTACGCGGTCCGCGCCGTGAGTCGGTCCATCCGTTTCGCGCTCGCGCTGGCTGCCGTGAGCTTCTGCCTGGCCGCGCCGTGCAGGGCGCAAGACGTCTTTAGCTCGCAGGGAAGCTCCAATCCCTCAGGTGGAGATGTGTTCAGCTCGCAGGGAGGAGGTTCCAATCCCTCAGGCGGCGGGCGCTCGAGTCACCGGACCGGAACTCAGACCAATCAACCGAGCGATCCGCCGTGCAATGATCCAGGCCCCTGGGGCTGTCCGCGCGGGAGCCCGGGGGACCGCGGCGGTGGTAGTCCGTCCGGTCAAGGAGGAAATCGCGGAAGCCCCACCAGCGTCCACTGTCAGATCGAGCAAGACGGCGAGTGCCACTGCGGGCCGCGCAGAGGTACCGGACGAAACATCCCGTGCATACCGACGCCCAAGCCGGCGAAGGCGCCGACGAAGAAGCCCACCCCGTCGAAGCTTCCCGAGATGGTCTTTCACTACTTCTACATCAACGGGATCAACACACCCGAAGGCGATCACACCAACGTGACGCGCGGGAACTACGTCTTCGAGCGCGCGGTGGTGACACAGAACCTTCTCGACCTCACGCCGGATGTTCCCCTTAGGACGGAGCCTCCTATCGGCGCACCACCGGTCAAGGTCGCCAACGAGGTCGACGTGATGGAGGAGGAAACACACAATCCATCCGGAAAAGACGTCGATCACGGGAAGCTGTGGCGCGAACAATGTGAGGCGAGCATCCCTCCGCGCGCCACGCCAGACCAGCGCGCGTCTGCCGAGCGGACCTGTGATACCGCCGCGGGCATCGGAAAGTTCGTGGATGAAATGGGCATGTCGCCGGGGGACCTCCTCGAGTGCTTCCGGCAAAGCCTCAACGTCCAGAGCCTGGAGATCTTCTCCACGACGTTTCTCGGGCAGCTCATGACCCTCGTAGGCTTGATGAACGACGTGATCACCAAGCGGCCGCTCGCCGACATCGGGTTCACCGAGAAGGACCCGCTGGTCGAGAGAGTGGCCAAGAGGATCGTGGAGATCTTCAAAAGCGAGGGCGGCCGATCGTATCAAAACGACAAGATCAACTTCTTCATCGTGATCGGACACTCGCAGGGCAACTTCTTCGTCGAGGGGGTGGCCAACCGACTCAACAGCCTCGAAGGTGATGACGGGTCCTACGTGTTCACCAACCGTCTCGGCCTCGTATCGCTCGCGTCGCCGACGGCGTACGAGACCTTACCGGACCGTTTCCGCGAGGAGCGGATCGCCCACGTCACACGCGAGGACGACATGATCAAGGTCCTGAGCGCGACGTCGGCGCTTGGAAAACGGCCGTGGCCTGACGAGGAGGTCTACATCCCGCCACTGTGGCCGTGGAAGTCCGAAGCGCTCGTGCGCACCAGCGATCCGTTGTGGGTCGCGCCGAAGTTCGGCATGGCACCGAAGCCGGAGAACAAATTCTTGAATCCCGAGCAAGACGATGCGCTCTATACGCCGCTGATGAACTCGCACCTGCTCGAGAACTATCTCACCAATCCGACGGCTACGTTGCCGTGCATTCCCCTCAACGCCGAGTTCGTCGCAGTCAGCCGAGCTGACGCGATACTGCATCGGCAGAAGCGCCGCGGCCAACGTCTTCGGCGCCAACGGCAGGGCTTCACCGATCTCTCCGCCGGTCGTCGACATCGTTCGCAAGAGGCTGCGAGACGTGAAGTCGCGGCTGATCCAGAACCTGATGGAGGACCGCGACAGAAGCCCGCTGTAGCGCTACGCCGCGGCGCGGCTCAGCGCCGGGACGGCGGACGGGCGGGAATCGGATTCTCCTTCGCGGACCCGCCGCCCTCCCTCACCATCGCGACCTTCCATTCGCCCCGGTACCACGGCTTGCCCGCGAGCTGATAGCCGGTGTCGGCCGAGCACGTCATGGTGTCGCGAGTTTGCAGGAAGCAGCAGATGGTGCTCGTGAAGCTCACCGGAGTGCTGCCGTCGAGATACTGCCCGTCGGCGCGCATTCTCAGGTAGGACTCGCTGGTCGAGCCCGCGCCGCTGCGGGCGCGCTCCTTCAGGCAGTGGCCGTCGTCCGACTCGACACGCACGCTTTCCCGCAGGCTCGGCACTTGCTGACTGGTGACGCTGGCCCACCGCACGCGATTGCCCTCGGCTGCTCGCTCGATCAGGAGCCTTCGAGTGTCGGCGGACCACGTCGCCTGATAGGGATCGAGCGGTCGGGTCGAATAGGCCTCGACGACCGATTCGCTGCGAATCGTTCCGATCCACGCACCTTCGAACTCGCCGGGCGGGCGAGGGCCCGAGCTCATGTCGTAGTTCTGGGCGGCGGCGCGGATCCACCCGAGCATCGTCAGAGCGATCACCGCGATGACCGCGACGGTGGAAGAGGCGTTCCTTTGCATGGCCTCGACGACGTCCGTCAACCTACGATTGCCGAAAGATCGGAGATCCGCGTCTGGAGATCGTTCTCCACCTTGTCGTGAGCGCCCTTGAGCTTCTGAGCCTTCTCGTTGGACGCGGCGAATTGCGCCGTGCCGCCGCTGGCGGTACCCGGGGTCGGCTGGGCGGGCGGCTTGTTCTCGGTCTGCTTCTTCTTGGGCCGCGGGGTCGGAGACGGCTGCGTGTCCGAGATCTTCGAGGCGTCGGCGCGCGCGTCGACGTAGACGCGGGAGCGCTCGGCGGCATCGCCGAGAACCTCGGCGATCAGCTCGTTGTCCTGGTGGACCGCGGCCTGGATCTTTTCGAGCTCGGCTTTGGCCTGAGCGGCCGTGAGCTTCTTCGCCTTGTATCGCTTCTCGACCGAAGCAATCTGTCCGCGGCGGCAACTGGTGAGACGGCTGATGACGTTCGAGGTCGAGACCAGCGTCTTGTTGTCGCGGGTGGCATCCGCATCGATCGACGCCAGCAGCTCGGCTTGGGTGTTCGCCTGCTTCCTCTTCGCATCCAGATACCCGGCGAAAGCGCCCGCAGCGCCTCCGGTCAATCCTCCGAAGAGTGCTCCCATCCCGCGATTGTTCTTGTTGACTGCCGCGCCTACCCCGGCGCCGGCGGCCGCGCCGAGGAGGGCACCCGTGACCATCGATTGGGAAAACACCTTCCCGGTGTCGATCAGCGGCTGGCGAAGCGCCTGACACGAGTCCTCGGTGTTCGATTCACCGTATCGTCCTTCGAGGCTGTTGAAGCCTCCGAAGGTCTTGTCCTGGATCTTGTTCATCATCTGCTTGGTCTGGGCACATCCGCTGACCGAGATGCCGACGACAGCGAGAGCCGAGAGATGGAGCCCGATGGCTCGAACGAGCGCAGGCATGGTCGTCATCGTGCGAAACCCGTCTCGCTGCACGACGGCCGCGCGGTGCGACGGTGCGCCGCCGTCACGGCGACTTCCCGGCGAGTCGCTGCTCGCGCAGCTTCCGCGTCTCGTCGATCTCGTAAAGCCACTTCTGCTCTTCGGCGGGCGTAGGCCGGCGCTTCAAGTCCACCGCCTCGCGCACGTGCTTCAAGCTCTGCTCGCGGTACTTGTCGAAGAGTTGCATGCCCTCGGCGCCGAACTCCCGCTTGACGCTTTCCCCGGCTTCCTCGACCTCCGCAGGAGCCGACTTGGCGAGCTCCAAGACCGTCTGCACGTAGAAGCCGAAGCTCTTGTTGAGGCTGCGGTCGTATTCTTCGATGCGGCTCTTGATCCGGTCGAGCTGCTGTTTCTCCGAGTCGGCGTGAGCCTGCGTCTGGAGATCGCGCAGCGTCAGCGAGTTGGAGAGCACGCTCGCGCCGATCGCGCGGATGTTGAACGCGAGCAGGGTCGCGGTCTCGAGCTTGTCGTGGCGGATGCTGCGCGCCGCATCCGCGAGCCGCGCGTTGCTCGCGTTCAGGGTGGTGTGGATCTGAGCGAGCTGGCTCTCGAGTTGCTTCTTGTCGATCTTTCCCTGTTCGCTTTCGGCACGCAGCTTATCGAGATCGGCCCCGAGCGAGTCGCGCGCGCGGTCGCCCGTGGTGGTCACCAAGCTCTGGATCGCGGCGCTCATCGCCTGCAGCAAGACCGGATTTTGCCGTCCGGCGCTCCAGCGCTGCGAGTCGGCTACCCCGTAGACGAAGACGGGAAGGGACAGCACGACACGGAAGCCGGTCGTCGGAGAGCGAGACTCTCCCTTGAGCTCGAAAAACGGCACCTCGCTGCGATAGCCGACACCGATCGCCTTTTGCGGCGTGAACACGTTGCCGCCCTTGATGATGTAGCCGCCCGGCTGCCCGTGCAGATCGTCGGGACGCGTCAGCCGGAACGGTTCGAACATGATCTCGTCGACGTCCCCGAGCATGTCGTAGAGCTCGAAGAGGTTCGGAAGCTTCCGCCCGACTCCGACGAGGGGGTGCTCGGGATCCGTATCGGTATCGCTGAGCTGCGCGATCTCGCCGAGCTCGGCGACCCGAACCTCCCCGCTCTTGGGGTCGCGGACGCGATAGGTCTTCAGCCCGAGGTCTTGCGAAGAGACCGCGCCGCCGCGAGCGGCGTACTCCCATTCGGCTTCGGTCGGCAGCCGCACGTAGCTCGTGGAGCCTGCTTCCCACGGTAGATCCGGCGCCTGTCCCGCCGCGATTCGGGCGCGATCGCGCGCCAAGAGCCAGTCGTTGTAGGCTCGGGTGAAAGCGACGGCGTCGAACCACGAGATGCGCGACGCCGGCAGCACCTGCGTCTCTCGCAAATCCTTGATCGAATCGGTGAACTCTCGGCAGGCGGCGTCGTCGGCGCCGTCGTGCGAGCCGTCGGGCTTCAGAAGCCCCATCGCCATCAGCCGGTACTGGGGCTCGGTCACGGGATATCGGCCGATGTAGTACGAACGCCCGTTCAGCTTGTCGAGCTGAGGCGCCTTGGTCGGGCTGCGGGTCCCCTCGCCCTGCGTGAACGCTCCTGAGAGGCGCGCGACCTGCGGCCCCGCGGTGAGCTCGGTGACCTGATTCCCCGCAGCATCGGTCTGGCCGAGATGCACCTCCTGCTCATCGAGGACATTGGTCGACCCGACGACGATCTTCTCCAGCACCATCGCGCGGCCGCAGGGCAGCGGCAGCGCGATCGTCTTCGGAAGTTGTTGCGAATCGGCGGGCGCGGGGCACGTCGGCGAATCGGTGGTCTTCGCTGCGGCCCCGGCCGCCGCGGCGCGCGCGAGGCGATAAGTCGCCGGGTCGTCGACGCGACACCAATCCTGCGACCGCCGGCTGTCCGCCGCAGCGGAAATCGCCGGCCCCGTGACGAGCAACGTCATGACGGCGGCGAGCGCCTCGAGGCCCGCGTGGGATCGCCTCCTCGGGCCCATCACTCGTCCCGCAGCCCTTCGCCCGGTGCAATGCGCGCGGCGCGTAAACCGCCAGATGAGGCCGCGAGGATCGCGAAGCCGACTGTCAGCAACGCCGCGACCGCGAAATGGACCGGCAGCAGGCGGAACATTCGCTCGCCCGCGTGGAGCTCGTCGCGGAACAGCCGGTTGATCGACGGCGCGACGGCGAGAGTGACCAGCGAAGCACACGCGGCGCCGAGCAACGCAGAGAGCAGCGCCTGCACCACCGGGAACAGCGCAATCGCCCCCGTCGAGAAGCCGACGAGCCGCAGCAGGCTGAGCTCCTTCTGCTTGCGCACCACGGAAGCCCAGAGGCTGACCATCATGCCGAGCACGTAGCCCAACGCGCCGAGGCCGGCGACGACCACGAAGAGAACGGTCAGATCGCGGTCGAGGCGCTCGACCAGCTCGATGTCGGCGAGCCTCGTCAACGGATCGACCCCGCGCTCGACGAGCCGGCTCCTGAGGTTCGCAACGTCGTCGATCGTCGCTGCGTAGAGCCGGAAGCTGGCGAAGGTGCGCGCCGCGTCTCCGCGCTCCTTTCCCTTCACACCGAAGGCAGGAACCGCGTAGCCTTCACGGTAGTCCTCCGCGGCGAGCAAGAAGGGGAGCCGCACCAGGACGCCGTCGCGCTCGAAGCGCGTCAGCGGCAAGACCGCGATCACTTCGAGCGGGACCGAAACGCCGTCGGCGCTGCCGTCGAGGGTGCGCCCGAATCGTGCGTCGAGCTTCGTGCCCGGCCCGGACGCGAGCTTTTCGGCCGCGCTCGCGGAAAGAACCACCGGCTCCGGCCTGGATTCCTCCGTCGCAGGCCAGTGCATTGCCTCGGGCAGCAGCGGATCGCCGTCAGCGCTCGGCAACAGCTCGACCTCCAGCGAGCGATCGGCTTGCCGATTGTCGAGCAACGCCGTCGCGGCCAAGAATCGTGTGTTCGGGACCAAGAAGCCGACGCCCGGTTCGCTGCGCAAGGCTCGCAACCACGGCTCGTCATACTTCCCCTGCCCGATTGGTTGCAACGCCCGTGCGCGCGGGTCTTCGACCAGGCGCTGCAGCATCGAGGAGATCACGCCGAACTTGAGGCCGAAGAGCACGAGAAGCGGAGTCAGCGCGGCGGCGATGCCGATGACGGTGCAAGCGGACAGCTTCGCCTCGTGCCAGTAGTCACGGCACGACATTTCCACCATGGAGACGAACTCGCGCGCCTTCACTCGCGGATCATCCTGTCAGGGTCGCGCGGACGACGCTCCCTCCGTCCGTGGCGACCGACGGCTCCACCAAGCGAAGACCGAAGCTCCTGACCCGCTCGACGTCGTGGCTGGCTACGACGAGGGTCACCCCGAAACGCTCGGCGAGCTCGACGAACGCGTTCATGACGATCTCTGCATTGCGCGGATCGAGAGCCGCCGTGGGCTCGTCGGCGATGATCGCCGCCGGCCGGTGCGCCAGCGCGCGAGCGATCGCCGTGCGCTGGCGCTCGCCGACGGAGAGCGCACTCGGGAGCTTCTGCAAATGCCGGGCGATTCCCAGCCGCTCCGCAACGGTCTCGACCGTGCCGTCGTCCGGCAGTCCGAGGAGCCTGCGATTGACCTCGATGTTGCGACGCACGGACAGGAAGGGTAGCAGCCCGCCGGTCTGCAGCACGTAACCGATCCAGCGCTTGCGCAACTCGGCGAGTCGAGCGCCGTCGTCGTTCAACAACAGGCTCGCCACGTCTACGTCGGTGGCCGGCTCTCCGTCCGGGCGGAATCGGAACGCGGCGACGGACTCGGGCCGGACGATCATCGACAAGCAATCGAGGAGCGTGCTCTTGCCGCACCCCGACGGACCCACGACCGCGAGCTTCTCGCCCCGGCCGATCGAGAGCGACGGCACCAGGAGCTCGAACGTCGCGCCGGCGGACGTCCTGCGGGCCAACAGATCCCTGATCTCGAACAGGAGGGCGTCCACTCCGGCGGATCTCCGGCTCGCCAGTCCGACGCGAAGCTACACGGGCACTCAGGGCAGAGTGTCGAGCGGAACCGGATAGACGGCTTGGCCCGGGTCGCCCGCGCCGAAGTCGATCCACGCATGCACGTCCTCGTACATGTCGTGGTACGCCTTCAGCTTGTACTCGAGCTCGTCGATGAACTGCTGCTGTTCGAGCATCGCGAACGAAGACCATTGTTCCTGGCTCATGCGTAGCACCTTGCTCTTGTAGGGCAGCGCCTTCAGGTAGGCGGGCAGCAGGTTGCTCTCGGCGAGATTCTGGAAGGAGCCTGGAGTCTGGCGGTTCGGGTCGCCGGCCATCGTCGCCGACAGGCTGCGCAGCAGGTCGAAGAAAGTGCCGGGCGCCAGGCTCGCCTGTTTCGCGCTGTCCGTGATGTGCTTCAGGCTCTGTGCCAAACCGTTCAACTGGTTTCGCGTGAGAAATACCTTGACGTCGAGCGAGCGTAGCTGGGCGTTCGGCGCCACGAGATCGCGATCGCTGGCCCAGGCCTTGAAGAACGGGGGCGCGGTCGTGCCGGTCATCGACCCGACGTATTCGATCTGGGATCGAAACACTTCGTTGATCAACGCTTGAGTCATGTTCGCCGCCGAATCTCCGGGAGCCGCCGAAGGCGGCTTTTGGACCATCTGGCTCTGCGCCGAATCCCTGACCACGGTGCGGATCATGGCCACGAAGGCGCTGATCGCCTTGCCGAACTGCTCGACGGAGCCGGCCTCGATCGGCGTGTACTTGTTCACCGCCGGATCGATCGTCCTCGTCCCGAGCGCCAGGTACTGCTTTTCGGCGGTCTCGCGCTCCTTGGGATGCGCGTCGCCCTGGGGCGTTCGCAGATAGACGGGGAACACCGAGACGCGCTTTCGGTTGGCGAGCTCGACGATGTTGTCGACATCGACTCCCGGTCGGCTCGCGAGCTTGTCGTTGCCGGCGAGGGCGCCCGCGTCGCTGACCGGAACCAGCACGCGGAGGTGGTAGGGCTCCCAGTCGAGGGTGTTGAGCGCGTCGTACATTCCGGCGAACGCGTCCTCGTTCCAGCCCGGGGTGCGAACCGTTGCCTCCTTCACTTGCGCGAGGTTGGCGAGCAGGGTCTTGGGATCGGTCGCGGGATCCAGCTTCTGGAAGACGCGCGTCACGTACTCGATGCGCTTGTCGCTCTGCAGGCTGTTGCGAAACGCGACGATGCCGAAGGATACGGAGGCGAGCGTCTTGTCCTCTTGCAGACCCTCGTACATGTGCGTGATCGCTTCGCGCACGCGATCGATGTACGGCTGCATCGAGATCGTCGTGTCGAGAACGAAAACGATCGCGACCTTGAAGCCCGCGAGCTCCGCTTTGCCCGGCGGCTCCGGGTTCTTCGCGTTGGCGCTGGCCACTTGCACGAGCAGCGTGCGCGTGCCGTCGGCGAATTCGTCCGCCTTCCAGTCGATGATGGGCATCACGTACGGCTTCTTCCCGTAGTCCACGGGCTTCTCCGGCTCGATGGCGACGACGAGCGATGGATCGCTCTTCTTCGCCGCGACGTCGGCGAGCAAACGCCTGGCCGCGTCGGGGCCGTCCGCGGCCTCGACGATCTTCTGCAGCTGCGCTTTGTCGTTGAACATCAGCACGCGCTCGCGCTTGGCGCGAGGCGCGTACTGCATGACGAGCATGCTGCGCCAGTCCTGCGCCTTGTCCGCGGGGATCCAGCCGTCGCCCCCGCCGGAGGACTTGGCTCCGACCTCGAGCCAGTCGGCGCCGCTCGCGTTCTTGCGGTCGTAGACGTAGAGCACCGAGAAGATCGGTAGGGCCTTGCCCGCCCCTCCTCCCGGCTCCTTGGTCAGAGCGGCGCCGGGCAGCGTGAGCACGCGCTGATAGAACTCGGGAATCTCTTGGACCTTGAGAGGCTCCCTGGATTCGGCGACCGCGACGCCGGGCGACAGCCCGAGCACGAGCAGACAGAGTGCCAGGAGGGTCGGCGAGAGCACACGCCGCCGAGGATAGTGGCGCGTCTTCACGGCGCGAACTTCCTGAGGATCTCTTCGGCGGCGCCGTCGCCGCCCGATGCCGCGGTCTTCGCCCATGCCAGAAGCCTTTCGAGGTCTTGCTTCGCGCTCTCGTCGCCGTATTCCGCGGCCCGTTGATACCAGATGGCCGCAAACAGGGGGTTCGCCTCGGGTATCTGCGTGGCTCGCGGCTTCGCGGATCCTTGCGGTGAAAAATCCGACGGATCGTACAGCCGGCCGAGCGCATGCGCCGACGGCCCGTACTTCAAAGGCTCGTCAGCCGCCTTGCGGAACAGGACCACCGCGGGTCCCAACTCGCCGCGTCCTTGAAAATCCAGGGCCTTGGCGTGGATCTGCTCGGCGGAAGGATTGGTTTGGAGGAAGCGCTGCGCCTCCTCGAGGGGCGAAGACGGAGGCGGCGGCGCGGTCTTGGAAGGCGGGGGAGTCGGCTCGAGCTGCGGCGGCGGAATCGGTCGAGGCCAAAGGAGCCAGGCGATCACTCCCGCGATGGCCAGGACGCCCCCAGTCAGACCGAGCCACAGGCCGAGGCGGTTCTGTGATCCTCGCCGGTCGTCGTCTCGCTTCTTCTCGTCGAGCGCTCGGGTCTTCTCCTCGTCGAGGCGCTTCTGCTTTTCCTCGGCGGCGCGGCGCTCTTCGTCGAGGCGCTGCTGGCGGTCGGATTCCGCCTGCTTCCGCTCTTCCTCTTCTCGGGACCGCTTCTCGGCCTCCGACTTCTGCTGCTCCGCTTCCGCCTGCCGCCGGCTTTCTTCGTCTCGCCGCTGTCGCTCCGTCTCCGCGCTGCGGCGCTGCTCCTCTTCTTGTTGGCGTCGCCGCTCTGCTTCGGCTTGCTGCCGCTGCTCTTCTTGCCGACGTTGCGCCTCGGCTTCGGCTTGCCGGCGCCGGTCGCGCTCGGTCGTGTCCTTGCCGGGCGGAACGACGGTCTTGATCTCGCGGCGGGTAGGCCGCGCCCAGCGCCGCCCGCCTGCCACGGCCAGCACGAGGTCGTCGGGCCAACTGAGCTGTTCTTGACGCCCGAGGCCGAGTAGGTTGACGACCACTCTCGTCCCGCCGAGGATCGGGTTGACGATCTCCGGGCCGATGGTCATCTCCCAGACCTTCGTCTCCGGGTCCCAGTTGCTCGCCACCGGATCGCGAGGACCGGTCGGCCAGTCGGTGCCGACGGGGACACCATGGTCTTCCGCGCGACGGATCTCGAAATGCTCGTCGAGCGGTGCTTGCTCCACACCGCTCACCCGAATGATCGCGTGACCGGGGGGAGTGCGCTCGTCTTGCAGGATCCGGATTCCGGAGGCGTCGCTCATGATCGGACGAGGGCTTACCCGCTATCGAGCGACTTCAGAATCCCGCCGAGGCGGCCGTTCTGTTCGATGTCGACGAGCTGGCCGCCTTGATCCATGGCATTCTCGTCGACCAGGCGCAGGAACGCTGCGCGCCAGTCCTGAAAGTACGGCTGATCGTAGTTGACGGGGTCCTCGAGCAACGCAGGCGTCTCGGCGACGAGCGCGGCGGGCTCGAAGATCTTGCGCGCCGCCTCTCCTTGGCCGACGGTGGGCCGCTCACCGGGCTTGCCTGGGTCGAAGCCGAGCCAGCTCACGTAGGCGTTGACGATCTCGGCGGCGAGCAGCGCGGGCTTGTTGATCGACTCTCCCAACCGGCGCCGTACGTTGCGCCCTTCTCGTAGCCGCTGCAGGATCGCGCCGCGAAGATCGAGCCGCCGCGCACCGGCCGTGAGCTCGTTCGCGAGGTCCTGCGCGAACGCGTCGGGCAGCAGGAAATACCGGCACATCGGCGCCGTGTCCGGGAGCGCCCGCACGCGCTCGAGCCAGTACTCCACGATCGCGTCGGCGAAGCGGCTCTCGCGGTCGACGCTCGTTAGGTCGACGGACGTGGACTGCGACACCTCGGTCTCGACGCGGTAGAGGATGTCGGTGAGCTCTCCGTCCCGGACCTGAAGCTCGAGCAGGAGCGCGGCGAAGCGCTGCTTCGCGGCGCAGCCTTCGAGGGCTTTTGACGATCTCCTCGGCGCGGCCGACGCGCTTGGCGCGTTGCTCCGCGAGGTCGCCGCCGACGAAGTAGCGGCTCAGCCGCTCGCGCATCGCGAGGCGCTGGATACCCAAGCGGCCGAAGATCTGGCGAAGCTTGATCTCCGGGCTACAGACCGGAGAAAGGCTCTCGGCGAGGTACGTCACCCCTCCGTCGTTCAAGCGGAAGGCCTCGTCCCAGGCGCGCCCCGGATCGCTGAAGTGGGCTTTGACGTCAGGGTTGCCGACGTATTCCTCGCGGCTGCGAGCGATCCGCGCCGCCTCGCTCGACCGCAGCCCGGTCTCCAGCCCGTCGGCGCCGTACTCGAGGATGTGCTTGGCCTTGAAGTTCGGGTTACGCAGCCAATACGAGTTGTCGAACGGCTTGTCGGGGTGCCAGCGGAACGGCCAGTCGTGGACCTTGCCGAAGAAGCCGAGCAGCGAGGCGTTGAGCCGCGCGCTCCAGCGCGCCTCGGAGCTCTCCGACTGACCGGCCGCCTCGGCGAACTCGGCATCGAACTTGGTGAGCACGAGGAACAGCGCCGTCTGGTTCGCGGCACGCGCGGCGGGATCGGCCCCGTGGGTGAGATCGATCCATTCCTTGACGATCCCCGGCAGCGTGCGGACCTCCTGGTTGGAGGGCCCGATGCAGAGCAGCATGCTCGTCAGCTCCTGCTCCGCGCAGTAGCGCTCGAAGAGGTACGCCACCTTGCCCCGCAGGAAGAGGCTTTCGAGCGATCGCGGCTGCTTCAGGAAGCGCCGGATGTCGGGGATGATCTCGCGGCTGCGTGCCCCGGGGAAATCGAGTAGGTCCGTGTGATCGAAAAACGCCCAGGGTTTGTCGCGCATCGTGATGCGCAGCTCGGCGACGAGCGCAGCCACGCTGGAGCGCGGCAGCTCGACCGGCCGGCCGCTGCGCGCGGTCACGGCGAGTCGATTGGTGACTTCTGCGCCAAGACCGTTCAGCGTGTTGACGTCGATGATGCTGTCGGTGCGCCGCGACACCGCGCCGCCCGGAACGTCCACCAGCGCCTCGATCGCGCAGTAGGCGTCGGTCGGAAAGCCGAGCTGCTCGAGCGCTTCGTAGAGCGAGAGGAACAATCGAGTGAAGGGCTCGATCTCTCCCCAGAGGACGCCGAGCAGCTTCGCCCGGTCCGGCGCCTTGAGGCATGGGGCGAGCTCGGCCGCGTGCGTCCAGAAGCCGCCGGCGGCGAGCGCCTTGATCGCGTCTTCGCCTTTGAAGCGCCGCTCGAAGTACTCCTGCAGGTCCCAGACGTCGTCTTCGGTGAGGTTGTCGACGGGGCGAGGCTGCGCGGCGGCGCGCGCGCTCGCCACCAGGCTCGCGACCTTCTCGGCCGTCAGTGCCTCCTCTTCGGTGAGGTCGCAGTCGGAGAAGTACGTGTTGCCGAGAATCTTGACGACGTCGGTCTGCGAGAGCAGCCGCAGCTCGACCGGAAACCCGGCGGGCGTCGGGCTCGGCTTGATGCTGAAGCGAGTCACCAGCCCGGTGGCTTCTTGGCCGCCTTCGGGGTTGATGTGGCGTACGAAGTCGAGACCGTCCGGCAACCCGTCGAACTCGGCGATCAGCGGCTTGGTACCCGCTCGGGCCAGGGCCGAGATCAGGTAGGATTTTCCTGACTGGCTCGGACCGAAGACGCCGACACACATCGGCCGCTCGACGGCGGTGAGAAGTCGCCGCCCGGTGTTCTGGAACTTGCGAAACTCGCGCGCGAGCGCCGTGCCCTCTTGCCGGACGCTGGCTGGATTCGCCGCAAACCACTCCATGGCCGCGACCGCCGCTTCGGCGGTCCCCCGGCACTTCGCGGCCAGCGCTTCAGGCCCGATCGCGTTCTGACTCATCCTGGTTCGCTAGATCGAGAGGGCCCCGGTGTCGAGCCAGTAGCCTTCGGCGCTCTTCATGGTTTGCAGGCGCAGCACGACGTCGCTGCTGCGCAGTGTGGCGCCCTCGGCGTCTTCCACGGAGGTCACGATGAAATCTTCCTTGGCGGCCTCGTCCTCCGCCTCCGGATCGGAGCGCTCGAGAACCGCCGTGAGCGGGCGTTGCATGCGATTGGCGCTCTCCGCGTCCTTGAAGTCGAGGAAGTAGAGCGGCGTGGCGGGCCAGCGCTCGAGCGGCAATTGGCGAAACCCGATGCTCACCGGCGAGTAGAATCGGATCCTCGCCCCGCCGTCTTGCTTCTTCTTGCTGTCCAGATCGACGTCCGAGAAGAGCAGGCTCGTGTTCTTGATCTGGTTCTCGAGCTCCATCTCGCCGATGTATCGAACCGTGGAGCGAATCGCCAGGCGGCTGGTGAGCATCGAGAAACCTTCGATCTGGCTCTCGGCGACGCCGGCGAGCATGGCGCCGACGGCCACCGTGGTCTTCGGGTCCTCGATGCGGCCGAACAGGTCGCGGAACGGGTACCACGAGCCGACTCGGTATTGATGCATGGGCACGAGCCGGCCGGGACGCACGGGCATCCGCGACAGGATGAAGTCGTGGACGATCGGCAGGCGCGACGGGCGGCCGGACAATAGCAGCACGTCGCAATCGAGAGCGCGCACGACCTCGCAGAGATCGGCGAGAAAGTCACCGAGCGCGGCCGCGACGGTGGCGGAGATCGCCGCCACGTTGACCGGTATCGGCACCTCGTCGAGCTTGAAGTCACGGCCGTTGTGCTCCGCCGCAAGCGCTTCCAAGTGCGCCACGGCCTGCTGGCCATGACGCTCCCCTTCGGTGAAGAAGCTGCCGAACGGGCGGACGTAAGGCGCCTCCTCGCTGAACGGCTTTGCCTGCTCGGCGGCGCGCATCAGCGCCAGCGCCACCGGCACGGCCAGCTCGGTGACGAGCTGGCGTCGCAATTGCTGCTCCTGAACCGATTGATTCCCCCGGTCGGGGCCGACCAGCCCGTGCACCAGCTCGACGGCCTGCGATACGCCACACGAGGTCATGTGCCTCTCGATCGCGGGCAGGACGTGCAACGTGACGAGCGCCTCCAGGATGTCGTCGCCCGCGACCTTGAAGCCTTCGCGGAACAACTGATTGGGCACGATCGCCTTGCGCCCCTCCACGGTGTAGCTGGTGATCATCAGATCGGTCGTGCCGCCGCCGATGTCGATGCTCGCCACCCGGAGGCTCGGCTCGGTCCCGCCTCGCGGCTTGCCGAGGATCGCGAAGAACTCGGCGGCCGCCCCGCGGAACTTCTGCGTGATCTCCGTGTACAGGTAGACGAGCTGCGTGCAGGTGGCTTCGTCCCAACGAATCTGCACCTTCGGCTCGGGCGGCATCGGCAAGCGACTGTCGACCCAGCCGAGCGCTTCCCAAACGAGCTTGATGGCGCCCTCGGCCCGTGACCGCAAGATGCGCTGCTCGGCGAGCGGCATGGCCGGAGGAATCGTCAGGGTCACGCGGCGCAGCTCGCGGGGCACTTCGGCGTGGCGCCGGCGGCCTCTCGTCGCCGGCGAATTGATCATCACCTGCGCCTGCAGAGATGATCTCCGCGAGCATCACCGTGAAGAGCGACGAGCGCGAGAACTTGGCCCGCAGCGCCGACGTGCTCGCGCGCCGGATCTGGCGGATCACGTCGCCTTCCTCGGTGACGAAGGCCATGAGAGGCCCGGAGACCGGCGGCTCTCGCTTGCCGTCGGCGTCGACGCCGTTGAGCCGCCAGATCTGATTGAGCGGCCGGCGATCCCACAGGTAGCGCTTCGGGCTCGACAGGCCGGTGGCGCCTTCGATTCCCTGTGAGTGAGCGCGCAAGCGCACCGCCTCGGGGCCGACGCGCGCGAAGCTCGCCCAGTAGAAGCCGTTGCTCCGGCCCGAGCGCCGCGAGATGTCGTCGCGACCGAAGCTCGCGCGCGTGAACTCGACGCGGCTCTCGAAGGGTTGCGCGTAGATCTGCTCGGGCTGCGTCAGGTCGCGCAGCTCGAGCACGAAAGACTTCGACAGATCGAGGCGATCGTTGTCGTCGGGATCGGACTCGATCAGGATCCCGCACGTCCGACTGTTGCCGACGTCGAGCACCAGATCGACCTGGATCGGGGTGTAGTTGCGCTCGCTCGAGACGGAGTCGGTGAGCTTGATGCGCGGCAGCTTCAACTGTTCGGCGAGTACATCGATCAACGTCCAGTAGCGCGCGGCGTGCTCGAGCTCCGGCATCGGCGGTTCGTCGGAGGCCGCGGCTCGGCCGCCGGCCGCGGGACTGGCGGAACTCGCGCAGCATCGCCGCGAGCCATTCGTCGACCCACGCCTCGCCGAGAAAGAAGTACAGGTCGTTGGTGGAACGAGCGAGCGCGAACTGCTGCTCGGTCTCGGCATCCTGGGCCGTCGGGATCAAGTACGGCTCGTTCTCGGCGCGCGGACGGAAGACGAGGTTGGTGTCGAAGGCGACGACGACGCGGTGACTGTTGCCTTGGCGGTCGCGCTCGGCGAGCTCGGTGACGTACAGGCGCGCCCAGTTCGTCGGACCGCTGTCGAAGACCTCGTTGCCCTCGGCGTCGAGCCCGAGGAGGCGGAACACCGGCAGCGGCACCCATTTGTTGAGGAAGATGCCGATCGTGTCGCGGAAGCTGCAGGCGTAGGTGTCTTCCTCGGCGATCGGTTTTCGAGTCGTGGGATCGAGCGCCTCGCCGGTCTCCGGATCCGCCTCGAGGCTCACCAGCCCGAGACCGTCGGGCGTCTGCATCTCGTGAAAGCGGCGGGTGATCTTCGGCAACGTCTCGTGATTGAAACCGAAATCCAGGAATTGGATGCCGCTGAACGGCACCAGGCTGATCAACGACCGGAGCTCGGGGATCGGTTTCAGCATCGTTCCTCCAGTCGGGGGCGTCTACTACTGACCCGCCGGACCTGCCAGCCGGCGTAACTCGATGTCCCAGGGCCGCCCGCCATCGGCCTCGAACCTTCCCGAGCACTGCGTCTGTCCCCGGCGGTCGGGCGCGCAGGTGACCTCGATGGGGGAGAAGCTGTCGCCGTCGGGGCACTGCGCTCCCTCGTATCGGTCGATCACCAGCTTCGGCCCCGGCTTGGCCAACCGCACCTTCAAGCGGCCTTTGCAAACGATCCCTCCCGGCTTTTCTATGGTGACCACGCCTTGGCCCGTCGCGTCGAAGCAGAAGCTCTCCTGGATTTGCTTGCCGTCCTTCATGGCGGCCGGGCCGCCCCAGCAACCGGCGAGGGAGGCGAGCGAATCGGTCTCCGTCGGGATCTGGATCGGAGTATCGAGGGCGACCGGCGGAGCGCTCGGAGTATCCGCCGGGAGCGGCGGCGGGGTCTCGGAGACGATCGGCAGCGCGGCGGTCGGGATCGGGATGGGCGTCGGGAGATCGTTCACGGGACGAGCGCGCCCAGCGGCCCGCAGCCTCGGCGCATTGCTGCCGGCGCGCCGTGATCGCGCCGAGCAACCGATCGAGCTGCCCCTGCAGGATCTGATTCTGCGATTCGAGCTCTCCGAGCTTCGAAGGCTCGGTGGTGGCCATCGCGGCCGGACAGTAGTCGATCAGCAGCGGGCGCATGCTGGCCTGCCACGGAAGCCCCATTCCGCATGCGTACAAGAGGTCTAGCGCGATCACCAAGCAGAGCGCGGTGAAGACCAGCCACAAGAGGAGCGGCAGCCAGCGATAGCCGGTACGAGGAGGCGGCGCCGGCGCGTCGCTCGGCGGCTCTACGGCTGGAGGCCTCTCCACCACCTTCGCCTGGGGAGCCTCGGGGCTAGGGCTAGGCTGTCTGGGTCTTCGCGATTCCGCGATCATGCGGTCGATGACGCCCCGCTGCGGGGAAGGCGCGTCGGCCAAGTAGCCCCAGAAGATCAGCACGGGCTGGTCGCCCACGACGAAGAGACACTCCTCGTTGGGAATCTCGAGCGCGAGCAGCAGCATCTGACCGAGGAGCCGCTCGCTCTGCCGAGACGAGTTCTTGAGCTCTTCGGCGCGGGCGCGGATGTCGTTCATCAAGGCGGCGAGCCGCGCGTAGATCGCGCCGCGCCGTTCGGGGGGCACCGCATCGATGGGGACCGCGCCCGCCGGCATCCGATGCCTCCGAGTACCAGTCGATCATGCCGCCGCGGTCGCTCTGGTTCGGCTCGGCCAGAAGCAGCGCGTGAGACTCCGAGAGCCCGCGGCGAAGGTAGTGGACGATCGCCTGATAGGCCTGCTGGACCGTCTGGCCGCCCGTGCCTTGGGGACGCAGCCCCGAGGAGGACCGTGTCGCGATCTTGGTGGTCACGGCTGCGGTCTCACGTCCCGAGTCTTGGTCTCGGGTGGAGCGGTACCAGGCCCGGCCGCGACCGTCTGCGGCGTGCACTTGTCGTCGGCCTTGCGGAACGGGACTTGACTGGTTTCGAGGAAGTGGATGAGCCCCGCGGTCGCCAGGGCGTAGTAGGCTTTCTCGCCCCGTTTGTTCGAGCTGGTGAAGGTGTTCACGCCGAGAACCCGTCCGCAGTAGTCGACGAGCGGCCCTCCGCTGTTGCCTCCGTTGATCGCCGTGTTGACCGCGACGAGCGGCGGGTTTTCTCGGTCGAGCATCTGCACGACGGCTCCCGGGTTGGCGATCATTTCCGGGATCGACGCCAGATCGCCGTTCTGCAGCAACCGGTCGAGCGCCGAATCCTCGAGTGTATTGATCGCGGGGAAGCCTGCCACGACCACGTCCATCAGTCGCTCGGCGACGGGCGAGAGCGACATGGCGGGTCCAGACCCTTCGCCCGAAATCTCCAGGACGGCGAAGTCCGGCTCGGGCGCAACGGAGCTCGTCGTGGCGCGCACCTTGGCTGGGGTCGCCTTGCCGAGCCCTCGATTGATCACGAACAGCTTGGCGGGGTCTCCGTCCTTCACGACGTGGTTGTTGGTCACGATCGTATGCGGACCGACGAAGAAGCCGCTGCCGAGCCCTGCGCCGCTGCCGTCTCGCGCGGGAGCCACCACGAGCACGACCGAGTTGTCGAGATACTCGAGGAAGTTGGCGGGAGGCTTCATCCCAGGCGGCGTTCCGGCGGGTGGGCGGACGACCTCCGGCTCGCCGGGTGGCAATGCTCCGGGCGCTCCCGGCTTGCCGCTTGGTGGCGTGACCAGGCCGCCATCGGGCCCGCAGCTCGCAGCCATCAGGCCGGCTTCGATGCTCTTGATCTTGTTCGACAGCGCCTCGTTCAGCCGGCGCGCCATGGCCACCGCATCATCACCGCCGCCCGCACCTGCTTGCCAGGCGCGATGATGAAGCACGCCGGGGAGCAACAGGTAGGCTGAGAATCGCCGACGCTATGGCGCACGCGATCGCGGGCCGACGCCAAGAGAAGCCGGCCGTTCGAGCCGGTGGCGCAGCGGGCGCACCGGCGGCGCTCGGCGGCGGATTCGTCTCGGCGGGCGGCGCCGCCACAGCAGCGGCGACGCGCTGCGCCGGCGCCGGGAAGGGCGCGTAGGGTCCCAACGTCGCGGCGAAGTGCCTGGCCAGCGCCGCCGAGTTGTCTGCGACCTGCTGCGGCACGAGCCCCCAGTTGACCATCAGAGGCTGGCCGTCCATCACCAAGATGTCGTCGGCCGACGCGACCTGCAACGCGCAGGCGAGCAGCGAGCGGAGCTCGGGATCTCCGAGTAACGGCGCGAGAGCCCCGAGCCGCTGCCGCAGCAACGCCTCCGGGCCGCGGCGCCTTTCGGGATCGAGGCTCTTCAGCGGAACCGGATCGCCCCCGTGGGCGGCATACCAACTGATGCTCGCCCCATCGGGCGCAATCACCGGCTCGGCGAATAGGTTGGCGACCTCGCGGCTACAACGCTGGCTCAGCTCCTCGTGCAAGAGGTCCGACATCTCGATCGAGGGCCGCCGCTCGACCGAGAGCGCCACCAATCCAGCTTTTTCCGTCTTGCAGACGAAGGACGGGGCGGCCATTCGATCTCCCGTATTCGGCACTCAGAGGATCTGTCTCGAAGAAGCGGAGGAGCGGCTACCACACCGCCCGTTGGTTTGTAAAATCATTGGCCGCGGGCTCGGCTACGAGCCTCGCCGTCGCGGAATTGTCACTCTCGAAGCTCGGTTGCGAGCAGGCGGATCACTTCCGCGACGCTCCACGCTTGAGCGATCGCAGCCGCCGGGGCGTTGCGGCGCCTCGGCGTCGAAGAGCTCGGGGATCTGACCGAGCCCGTCGCTCGCGAAGAATCGCAACAGCCCTTCGACCGAGGCTCGCGCGTGCGCCACTGCGGCCGTCGACCGGCCGTAGGCGCGCAGGTATGCGCTAACGTAGGGGCCGATCAGCCACGGCCAGACCGTGCCCTGGTGATAGGCGCCATCCCGCGCGCGGGCGTCGCCGCCGTAGTGCGCCGCGTAGCGACGGTCCCCGCGCGAGAGCGTGCGAAGACCGTACGGCGTCAAGAGCTCGCGAGTCGACCACCGATACCACCGCCCGAGATCGCCCCTCGTCGAGGATCGGCTGGCGCGGCAGCGACACGGCGAGAGATCTGGTTCGGTCGCAGCGTCGAGTCGTCGTGGCCGTCGGGATCATCGACCACGTCGTACAGGAAGCCGCCCTCGGCAAACCAGAAACGGCGCGCGAATGACGCGCGCGCGGCACGACTCAGCTCGAGGCATTCGCGAACCCCGACGTCATCACCGAGCTGGCGCGCGAGATCCGCCGTGGTGTCGAGCGCGTCGATCCACAGCGCCTGCACCTCCACCGGCTTGCCGGCCCGGGGCGTGATCGCACGGCCGCCGATCTTGGCATCCATCCAGGTGAGCGGGATGCTCTCTGCGCCCGCCCGCAGCAGACCGTCGGCGTCGACTCGAATACCGTAGCGCGTGCCGGCGCGGTGATGGCGGATGACGTCGCGGAGCGCTGGCAGGAACAGGTTCCTGGCGGAGTCTGAGGTCGCCGCTCGCGGCCACGTACTGCGCCGCAAGCCCGCACGAACCAAAGCGTGCCGTCGACGTTGTTGTACTCGGGCGCTTGCCCCCCGTCGGGAAAGACGTTGGCAATCATGCCCCGGTCGATCGAGCGCGCGAACGTCTGCAGGATGTCGCGCGCCTCGGCGAGGCGGCCGGTGGCGAGGCAAAGGCCCGGCAGCGAGACCATCGTGTCGCGCCCCCAATCGGTGAACCACGGGTAGCCGGCGATCACCGTGGAGCCGGCGCCGAAGCGGTCGACCACGAAGGCGTCGGCCGCCAGCGCCAGGCGCTCGTCGAGCCCGGGCGCGCGGCGGCGCACGGCGTCGACCACCTCCCGGCGCCGCCGTCGCTCTGCGCGCTCGAGCGCCGCCGCGTCCGGCCGAGAGGAGCGATCGAGCGAGGCGACCACGAACACCGACGATCCGGTCGACAGCTCGAAGCGCAGCGCGAAGGGGCTGAACAGGTCCTCCTCGCAGTCGAAACCGCGCTCGGCTTCGCGCGGGTATTGATGGCGCATCCACCAATCGCCCTGCGCGAGCAGCTCGCGAGCGTCGTGGTGGAAGTGCAGCATGGGCAGGTCGCCGTAGGGCCGCACGGAGGCCGTTCCGTCGCGGCGCCCGACCCGACGATCGAGCACGTCGTTCCTGTGGGTGAGCGAGTGGTAGTCGCGAAAGGCTAGGAACGGCCGCACTTGCAGAAAGCAACCCGGTCCGGCGAACAGCGTGTAGCGCACGACGACCGTGTCTTCGCCGTGGACCATGAACACGGCCTTCTCGAGGCCGCGCTCGCCGACCCAGTAGGTCGACATCGGGAATGGATCGAGGCGGAAGGAGCTGAGGTACTGATGGCCCGTGGGATGAACGGTGCCGCGATAGAAGTTGCAGCCGAGCTCGACGGCTTTGCCCTCGGCCTCGATCACTTCTTCGAGGCGAGAAACGAGCACGTGACGGCGCACCGGCGGCGTCAGAGCCGCCGTCAAGAGGCCGTGATAACGCCTTGTGTTCGCCCCGAGGACCGTCGTCGACGCGAAGCCTCCCTTGCCGTTCGTCTCGAGCCATTCCAGACGTTGCGCGCGCTCGAAGTCGGCGAGGACTTCACTATCGAGTTCGATCGGCATCGCGCCCCGTGTCTTCCACGTCCCACCACTTGGACAAACGACTCTTCGGCGAAGTGGCGTAGCCGCCGTAGTGCGAGACGTCGTTGTAGAGCACCAGACGCGCCCGTACCGGGTCTTTGAAATCCAGGACGTTGAGGCTCGCGGGGCTCTGATCGAGCCGGTCCCGGTAGCCGCGCGCGTCGATGCCGAGCAGGCTCGAGATCATCAGTCGTATGGTCGCCTTGTGCGACACCACGATGACCCTCTTTCCCTGGTGGGTGACGACGATCTCGCGTAGCACCGGCAGCGCCCTGGCCATGACGGCGATGCCCGCCTCGCCGCCCTGCGGAGCGAACGTGAACGGATCGGCCTCCCAGGCCTCGTATTCGTCCGCGTAGCGGCTTTCGACCTCCGACCGCGTCATCTGCTCCCACCTGCCGTGGTCGATCTCGCGCAGGCCCTCCCGTGTCTCGACGTCCAAGCCGTGGCATGCGGCGAGGATCCCGGCGGTCTCGCGGGTGCGCCGCATCGGGCTCGCATACACGGCACCGATGTCCTCCGTCGCCAGTCGTTCGGCGAGACGGGCAGCCTGCATCCTGCCCTCGTCGGAGAGCTCGACGTCCGTCGATCCCGCGAACCGGTCCTCCGCCGAGAGCACCGTCGCGCCGTGACGGACGAGGAAGATGCGGGTGGTTGCCATGCGCGGCCTTCAGCGACGCTTTGCGCGCTTCGCGCTCGACTTTCTCGCCGTCCGGGACGGCTTGCGCCTCGCCTTGGCGACCGACTTCCCCTTCGATTGAGCCTTCGCTCGTCCCCGCTTCTTGGCCACGGCCTTATGAGGCTTGCGCGCGATCGACTTCTTGGCGGCGCGCCGCCGCGCCCGTGTGGTCCGCGGCGAAGCTTTTCGCTTGGTCGCACCCTGCGCGCGCTTCGGCGCCGCCTTCCTCGGCACTGCCGCATCGGCGGCGAGCGCCTCGAGGCGGCGTTTCTCGACCACGGCGATCAGCGAGTCGAACGACTTGGCGAACGACGCCACGCCGTCCTCCTCGAGCTTCTTGGTCACCGCGTCCATGCTGACGCCGACCTCGGCGAGCTGATCCATGACGCGGCGAGCATCGTCCAGGTCCTTCGTCGAGCGCGGCTGCGGGCTTGCCGTGGTCCTTGTAGGCGACGATCGTCGCCGGCGGCATGGTGTCGACGGTGTCCGGCCCGACCAGCGCCTCGACGTAGTAGATGTCGGGATAGGCGGGGTTCTTGGTCGAGGTGCTCGCCCAGAGCGGCCGCTGCAGGCGCGCGCCGTGGTTCTGCGAGGCCGCGAAGCGCCTCGGTGCGCGAACTTCTGCCGAAACGCCGCGTAGGCGAGCTTGGCGTTGGCGATCGCCGCCTTGCCCTTGAGGCTCTGCGAGCAGCGCCTGCTGCTCGGCGCCGCTCGCGGCGATCTTGCTCGTCGAGCAGCTTGTCGACCAGCCGTGTCGACGCGGCTCACGAAGAAGCTCGCCACCGAGGCGATGCGGTCGATCCTGGCCTCTCTGCGACGGCGCGCTTCTCGAGGCCGCCGATGTAGGCGTCCATCACCTCGTCGTAGCGCTCGAGCGAGAAGATCAGCGTGACGTTGATGTTGAGGCCGTCGGCGATGCGACTGCTCGATCGCCGGGACGCCCGCGGCGGTCGCCGGGATCTTCACCATCAGGTTCGGGCGCGTTCGACCGTCTTCCACAGCCGGTGCGCCTCGCGGACCGTCGCCTGCGGTGTCGTTGGCGAGACTCGGCGCCACCTCGATGCTGCACGTAGCCGTCGGCGCCGCCGGTGCGCTCGTAGACCGGCGCGAAGCACGTCGGCGGCGGCGCGGATGTCCTCGATCGCGAGCGCGTCGAAGATCTCGTCGGCGGTCTTGCCCTTGCGGGCGAAGCGGCGCAGATCCGTCGTCGTAGTCGTCGAGCCTGCGCGATCGCCTGCTCGAAGATCGTCGGATTCGAGGTGAGGCCGGTGATGTCGCCGTCCGTCGACCATCTTCTTGAGCGTCCCGGACGTGAGCAGTTCGCGGCTGATGTTGTCGTGCCAGGGGGACTGGCCGAGCTGCTGCAGTCGGATCAATGGATGGGCCATCGTTTCCTCCAGGGCCTGGCGCGGCACGCGACCGGCGGCGGACTTTCACGGGCGTTGTCATCGGTCGACGAGCTCGGTCACATCATCGCCAGTGTCTCGGCCACGACGTGATCGGCGGTGAAGCCGAACTCCTTCATGAGGCGCGACCCCGGTGCCGACGCTCCGAAGCGGTCGATGCCGATCGAGCGTCCGCGGTCCCCGACCCATTTCTGCCAGCCGAGCGTGACCCCGGACTCGACGGACAGCCGCCGGCCGACCGCTCGTAGGGAGCACGGCTTCGCGATACTCCGCAGGCTGCTCCTCGAAGAGCCTCCAGCACGGCATCGAGACGAGGCGCGCCCGCACGCCTCTTTCGGCCAGCGTCTTTTCCGCGGCGACGATGAGCTGAACCTCGGAGCCGCTCGCCATCAGCAGAACGTCCGGCTCGTCGACGCTTGGATTCATCACGTAGCGCGCCGCGGCGAAGGCCTTCGGCCGACGAAAAGCGCTTGCGATCGAGGGTAGGCACGTTCTGTCGCGTGAGCGCCAGCGCCGTCGGGCGATGGCGGCTCTCGATCGCCACGCGCCAGGCGTGGACCGTCTCGTTGGCATCGGCCGGACGTATGAAGAGAAGATCGGGGATCGCGCGCAGTGCCATGTAGTGCTCGACCGACTGATGCGTGGGCCCGTCTTCGCCGAGCGCCACCGAGTCGTGCGTGTACACCCAGATCGAACCGAGCCGCGACAGCGCCGAGAGCCGCACCGCAGCGCGCATGTAGTCCGAGAAGATCAGAAACGTCGAGCCGTACGGGATGAAGCCACCGTGAAGAGCCATGCCGTTGACGGCAGCTCCCATGGCGTGCTCGCGCACGCCGAAGTGGACGTTGCGTCCCTCGTATCCCCACGCGCCGCCGACGCGCCCTTGCACCCCGTCCGCCGGCAGCGCGGGATTCGCGAAGTCCCCCTCTCCCTTGAGCCAGGTGAACGTCGAAGGATCCAGGTCGGCCGAGCCGCCGAACAGCTCGGGAGTAGTTTTGGCCAGCGATTGCATCACCGCCTCGGAAGCCTTGCGCGTCGCGAGCCCTTTCTCGTCGGCTTCGAAGCTCGGCAGCTCTGCGACCCAGCCCGCCGGTAGCTCGGCGGCGATGCGCCGGCCGAGCTCGGCGGCGAGCTCGGGAAACGCTCGGGCGTACGACGTCATGCGTTCGTTCCACCGCACATGCGCGGCTTTGCCGTCGTCGAGCGCGCGGCGCAGGTGCGCCAGCACCTCCTTGGGAACGTAGAACGCGGGGTCGTTCGGCCACCCGAGCGCCCGCTTCGCCGCCTTGACCTCTTCAGACCCGAGCGGCGAGCCGTGAGCCTCGAACGTACCGGCCTTGTGGGGCGCGCCGTAGCCGATCTCGGTGCGAACGAGAATGATCGAGGGGCGGCGCACTTCCCGGCGGGCGTTGGTGATCGCTCGCTCGATGCCGTCGAGGTCGTTGCCGTCGTCGACGCGATCGACGTGCCAGCCGTAGGCGGCGAATCGGCCGCCCACGTTCTCGGTGAAGCACACCGACGTCGACCCGGCGAGGCTGACGTGGTTGTCGTCGTAGAGCACGATTAGCTTGCCGAGGCCGAGGTGGCCGGCGAGAGAGCAGGCCTCGGAGGCCACGCCCTCCATGAGATCGCCGTCGCTCGCCAGCACGTAGGTATGGTGATCGATCACTTCGTGCCCCGGCCGATTGAAGCGCGCAGCGAGGTGCGCCTCCGCGATGGCCATTCCGACCGCGTTCGAGATTCCTTGGCCGAGCGGGCCGGTGGTGGCCTCGACGCCGGGCGTGAGGTGACTTTCCGGATGCCCGGGCGTGCGGCTGTCCCACTGCCGAAAGTTTTGGATGTCGTCGAGCGTCACGTCGTAGCCGACGAGGTGGAGCAGCGAATAAAGCAGCATCGAACCGTGGCCCGCGGAAAGCACGAAGCGGTCCCGATCGAACCAGCTCGGGTCGGCGGGGTCGTGCTCCAAGAAGCGGGTCCAAAGCACGTAGGCCATCGGAGCGGCGCCCATCGGCAGCCCGGGATGACCCGAGTTCGCTTTCTCCACCGCGTCCACGGAGAGAAAGCGGATCGTGTTGATCGACAGGAGATCGAGCTCGCTAGCTGGCATCGAACGGCTTTCCTCAGGAGGCTCTTTGGCGCACCTCGACTCGGCCCCCGTCCTGCACCAGTACCCGTTCTGCCATGCCGACGAACAGACCGGTACCCACCACCCCTGGAATTTCACGAATCGCGCGGTCGAGCGCCGCCGCATCATCGATGCCGCCGAAGGCACAGTCGAGAATGTGGTTTCCGTTGTCGCTGACGAACACCTCGGCTCCGGCAGAGCGGAGCCGCGGCTCGGCGCCGAGCCCTTGCAGCCGGCGCCGGCAGAGCGCGACGCCGAACGGCAGCACCTCCACCGGGAGGGCCGTGGACACGCCGAGGCGGGCAACGATCTTTTCGGCGCCGACGACGATGACGAGCCGGCGAGAAGACGCCGCGACGATCTTTTCCCGTACCAGCGCTCCGCCGAGCCCCTTGATGAGGTCGAGACGCGGATCGACCTCGTCGGCGCCGTCGACCGTCAGATCCAGCTCACCGGTGTCGGCCAGGCTGGCGAGAGGAAGGCCGAGTCCCGCGGCGAGCTTCGCCGTCGTCTCCGAGGTCGGCACGCAGATGAGGCGCGCGCGCCGGCCCTCGAAGCGTGCGGCGAGCGCGCGAATGAACGCCGCGGCGGCGCGCCCCGTGCCGAGCCCGACCCGCATGCCTTCCTCGACATACGCCGCCGCCGCATCGCCGAGAACGCTGAGGTCGCCTTCGGCGATCGTGGCCACGACCGACACGATATCAATTCACGGACTGCGCTTGAAGCGTGCCGGCGCGCTGGTGGATCAGAGAGCCGCCTCGGGGATCGCCTCCTCAGGGGCCTCCTCGATTTGCGGTTCCAGGGCGCGTATCGCGAGCACGCCGGCGGTGCAGACCAACACCCCTCCCGCGATCGACAATCGGTCGGGAACCTCTCCCCACAGCAGCCAGCCGAACAGCGCCGCGAACAGGACGGTGCTGAAGGTGAATGGGCCGACGCGGGCCGCCGGCGCGAGTGAATAGGCGCGCGTCAGCAAGAGCTGTCCGCAGGTCCCGAGCAAACCGACCGCGGCGAGCAGCGCCAGGGTGTGCAGCGAGAGAGAGCGCCAACCCCAGACGAGCGCCGGGGCCGAGGCGAGCGAGCAGACGGCCCCGAAGTAAAAGACGATGCGCAGCGTCGGCTCGTAGCGTGTGAGGCCCCGGATGCTGACCATCGCCGTGGCCGTGAGCACGCTCGAAAGGAGTCCGATCAGCGCCGCCGTAGAGAAGAACCCACTCCCCGGTTTGAGGATCAGCGCGATGCCGACGAAGCCCGTGCCTACCGCCCAGCCGACGCCCTTCGGCACCGGCTCGCCGAGCCACAATCGAGCGATGAACGGAATGAAAATCGGGGAGGAATAGTTCAAGAGCATCGCCTCGCCGAGGGGCAGGTGCACGATCGCGTAGAAGAAGCAGTACATCGCCGCGAGGCCGGCCAGAGCCCGCGTGACGTGCTGGCGAAGGTACTGAGTTCTCAGCCCATCCCACCCGGCGCGCAGCAACCAGGGGGTGAGCACGAGAAAGCCGAAGAAGCTGCGGAAGAACACGACCATCACGTACGTCGCGCTCGGCGAGGCGAGCTTCACCGCCACGCTCGCCGACGCGAACAGGAGCGAGGAGCCGAGTAAGAGTACCGGGGTCGGGTTTGGGATCTGGCGCGGCATGGCGATCGTATCGCGGCGAGCAAACGCAGCATCGGTCGAGCGATCCACGTTTCCACTCTTTCAGACGGTGGGCGCAATTGCCAAGAACGCCGGATCCGGATCAAATGCGCCGCTGCATGGAGGAGCGCCAGTGAGCATCTCCCTGCTCCTCGATCGCCGCTTCGGCATCTCCGCCGCCGGCTCGACCATCGCCCGCGAAGCGCTCGGCGGGCTCACCACGTTCCTGTCGATGGCCTACATCGCCGTGGTCAATCCGGTGCTCCTGTCCGTCGCCGGCATGCCGCGCGAGGACGCGATTCTCGCGACGATGGTGTCGGCTGCCTTCGCCACGATGCTGATGGGCGCGGCGGCGAACCTGCCGGTGGCCCTGGCGCCCGGGATGGGACTGAACGCCTTCTTCGCGTACACGATCTGCCTCCGGCACGGCGTGCCCTGGCAGACCGGGCTCGGGCTGTTGGCGATCGTCGCGGTGGTCTTCTTCGGGCACGGAGGCGGGCTTGGTCGACGAGAAAGGACGCTTCCCTCGCCTCGGCGTGGCGCTGACGGTGGACGCGATCGGCGCGCTCGCGGGTGCGCTGATAGGCACCTCGTCGGTGACTTGCTACATCGAGAGCGCGACCGGCGTGAGCGTCGGCGCACGCACCGGCCTAGCGAGCGTCGTCACCGGCTCCTGCTTCGTCGTGGCGCTATTGCTGATCCCGCTGATTACGGCCGTCGCCGCGGGAGTGCGCGTGGGCGATCACACGCTGTACCCGGTGACGGCTCCGGCGCTGATCGTCGTCGGCGTTTTGATGGCGCGCGCCGTCGTGCACATCGACTGGAGCGACGTGACCGAGGCGGTGCCGGCGTTCCTCACGCTGTCGCTCATGCCAGCCACGTTCAGCATCTCGCATGGCCTCGCGGCCGGCTTCGTCAGCCATGCCGGGATGAAGCTCGCCGCCGGCCGCGCCCGCGAGGCGCACTGGCTCGCCTACGCGATCGCACTGCTGTTCGTGTGGCGCTATCTCTGGCTCGGCTGATCGCTCGAGCTCGAGTAGAAGCCGGACCTGACGTTGCTGTACTCCGTGGCGCGCGGATGGAGCGTGGCCAACGTCGTCCCGTATTCGCCGCCGCACTTTCGGCATACGCGGCGGTGAGGCACGTCGGCGTCACGGTGATCGGCGGCGTCGAGAACGATGCCGCCGCCGCAATTACGGCAGAACTGCCGGCCGATCTGACTCTCCAAGACCGCACCCTCGCGCCGTAGCACGTCGTCGTTCAGCCGCTTCGCCATGGGGAACCCTTACCTCGAAGCGACTCGCGTCAAAAGCGGCGACACTCGGGCGTGGCATCACCCCGCGTGGTGGGATTCGAGGCGGAAACCGACCTTGAGAACGACCTGGAACTCGCCGACCTGTCCGTTGCGGATGAAGCCGCGCATGTTGACGACCTCGAACCAGTCGAGGTTGCGCAGCGTCTCCGACGCTTTGGCGATCGCGTTCTGAGTCGCCTCCGCGTAGCCTTTCTCCGAAACGCCGCAGAGCTCGATGATCTTGTAGGTCTTGTTCGGCATCGCAGAACCTCCTCGCCTAGGAACCCGCGTGACCGCGGCGCATCTTCACGTAGGAACCCGTCGCGGCGAGGTCAAATCGATCTGCGCTCTCAGAAGCTCATCTCGAAGCCGCCCACCGGCGTGAAATCGGTGCGCAGCCCGCTGTCGTTGATGGGCACGAAGGCGGAGAAGAACGCAAACGCCGACCCCGCGATGTTGACCTTGATTCCCGGGACGACGTCGACGATGGTCGAGTTGAAACGGGTGGTCACCGTCGTGAAGCTGCTGGGGACTTGCTGATTGGTCTGAGCGAACTGGGGAACCTGGATGTCGTCCTCCTCCGAGGTGATGTTCGCGCTGCCGATGATGTCGGTGATGATCGCGACGCGCTCGAGCGCCTGCCAGGCCACGCCGCCGCCGTAGCGCACGCGGGTACGGTCGATCGTCTGTGGATCGATCTGGAAGCCGCCCGCTGCGTGTAGGTTGATCGGGCCGAAGTCGCGCGCCGTCACGAAATAGGGCTCCAGCGTGAAGTCTCCGAACCCCTGGAAGTTGTCCTGGGAGCCGGTCGGGAATCGGAGATTCAGCCCGACTGCCATGCCAAAGTCACAGATCGGGTCCAAGCGATACTTCGAGCGAAGCTGTAGATCGCCGACTCCGAGGTGATTGTCGCTCATCGAGCGCGTCTCCTGCGGAGGTGTGGTTGGCGACGTTGAAGAAATGGACATCCGTGCCTGATACATCGTCGATGGTCGCCACCGCCCGCACGTCCATTTCGGTGTACACGATCGGCAGCAGCAGGTTCAGGTCGAAGCGGTCGGTCACGCCGTAGGTTCCGGTGAGCGTGATCACGTTCGAGGTGAGGTCGAACTTCTGGAAGTTCACACCAATGGTGTCTTCTTCGAACGCGGGATTGTCGGGCGAAGGCGGAGTGGCGCAGCAGTCGTTGTGATGGAGCGTGAAGTTGAGCTTGTCGAGATCCGTGCCGTTGAGCTGTTTGAAATTGACGTACGCATAGGACAAGCCGAACTCGAACTTGCCCTTGCCGAGCGTCTCGGGCCGCTCGACGAAGATCGACCCGAATGATCCCTTCACCGGCGTGAACACCTGGAGCTTCTCGTCGTACTGGTACGCGAAGCCGGGGACGGTGGAGACGGCGGGAAAATCCGAGGCTTGTGCCGAGAGCGTGCTAGTGAGGATGCCAAGCTCCTGAAAGGACTGGCTTTGGAAGTGCGCCGTGTGAAGCGTACTCGTCCCATTGGCGTTAGGGACCGCCACGTTATCGAGTGTGATTCCGCTGCTGCCGAACAGGTTGTCGAGCTGATTCACCAGGCTTGCGGCACCCGCCGGCTGCGGCGCCATCCATAAAACCAATCCGACCACCGCGCCGACCACCGTTGCACCACGAACGCTCATGTGACCCCCTTCACTCCGCGGGCGCTTCCTCCCGCGGCGTATCCCTCTTCAATAGCGAATATCACCCGTGCAGCGCAATTGCACCGCTCGCGCCCTGAAATGTCCACCCCAGCTTCGGCGGCGATCTCGCGTCGAGGCGCGTGCTTTTCAGCCCATGAAGCCCGTGATCCAGCCACGGGTGACGAAATCGCTCAGCGTGAACGTGAGAAGCAGCAGCAGCCACACGAACCCCGCGGCGGCGAACACCCCGACCAGCGCCGGCGCGTAGCGCACGTGCATGAAGTACAGGATCACCAGCGTCGCCTTCGTGGTGGCCACGGCGAGCGCAATGGAGATGTTCATCATGCCGAAGTTGTAGGTGGCGATGTCGACGGTCACGAGCGTCAAGAGCAGCAAGGTGGCGAAGATGACGGTGTAGATCTTGAACGGAACGACGTGCTCGCTCATCAGCCCCCCCGGATCAGGTAGAGCAAAGGAAACAGATAGATCCACACGATGTCCACGAAATGCCAGTAGAGCCCGCCGAGCTCGACGGGCGTGTAGTAGTCGGCAGAGAACCTACCCCTCGAGGCGAGCACGGTGAGCGTGGCCAACATGCCGATGCCGATGATCATGTGCACGGCGTGCATGCCGGTCATCGCGAAATACAGGCCGAAGAAGAGCTGGGCCTCCGGGGGCCCTTCGAAGTGGAAGTGCGGACCGGGAACCAGGTGGTGCACGAACTTGTCGTGATATTCGACGACCTTGACGGCGAGAAACGTCGATCCGAGCACGATCGTCAGGAGCAGAAAAACCACCTGGTTTCGCCGATTGCCGAGTTGCGCGGCCCGCACGGCGAGCGCCATGGTCATGCTGCTGCCGATCAGCACCGCGGTGTTGATGGCGCCGATGACGTAGTTCAAGTGATGGCTCGCGGCCGCGAAAGCCTCGGGGTAGAGGAACCGGTACACGGTGTACGCGCCGAACAGTCCACCGAAGAACATGACCTCGGTGACCAAGAACGCCCACATGCCGAGCGTCGAGCTCTCTTGCTGCTGCTCGATCGTCTCGAACTGATGCTTGAGGTGCGGCGTGAGCGCGTGCGCTTCAGGCTGATCGGCCAAGGGATTTCTCCATCGCGTCGTAGTCGTAGGCTTCTTGCGTGACCACCGGCACGCGGTCGAAGTTGTGTGTCGGGGGCGGCGACGGCGTCTGCCATTCCAGGCCCGTCGCGTTCCACGGATTGGCGCTCGCCTTCGGTCCGTAGCGCATCGACCAAACCAGATAGACGATCGGCAGAAGATAACCGACGCCGAGGATCGATGCGCCCGCCGTCGACATCACGTTGAGCACCTGAAACTCCGGTGCGTACGCGTGATAGCGCCGCGGCATCCCCATGTAGCCGAGCAGGAACTGCGGAAAGAACGTCAGGTTGAAGCCGATGAAGATGATCGCCGCGGCGATCTTCGCCCAGAACTCGGGGTAGAGCCGGCCGGTGATCTTCGGCCACCAGAAGTGCAGGCCGCCGAGATAGGCCATGATCGCGCCGCCTACCATGATGTAGTGGAAGTGGGCGATCACGAAGTAGGTGTCGGTGAGGTGCACGTCGAGACCGATGGCGGCGAGGAAGAGCCCGGTCAGGCCACCGATGGTGAAGAGGCCGATGAACCCGAGCACGTAAATCATCGGCGTCTGCCAGGAGATCCGGCCCTTGTAGAGCGTGGCGGTCCAGTTGAAGACCTTGATCGCCGAAGGGATCGCCACCAGGTACGAGAGCAACGAAAAGAGAATGCCGGCATACACCGACTGGCCGCTGACGAAGAGGTGATGTCCCCACACGAGGAAGCCGATGACCGCGATGCCGAGGCTCGAGAAGCAGATGAAGTGGTAGCCGAAGATCTGCTTGCGCGAGAAGCAGCTGACCATCTCGCTGACCACGCCCATCCCCGGGAGGATCATGATGTAGACCGCGGGATGCGAGTAGAACCAGAAGAGGTGCTGGAAGAGCACCGGGTCGCCACCAAGGGCCGGGTCGAAGATGCCGATCTGGAGCCCGCGCTCGAGCAGCAGCAGCACCAGCGTGATCGCCAGCACCGGGGTGGCGAGCATCTGGATCAGGCTCGTCGCGTAGATCGCCCAGACGAACAGCGGCAGCCGGAACCAGGTGAGCCCGGGCGCGCGCATCTTGTGCGTGGTGACGATGAAGTTGAGGCCGGTCAGGATCGACGAGAAGCCGACGATGAAAGCGGCAAGCACCGTCGGGATCACCTGCGTCTGCGACGCAGAGGTGCTGTAGGGCGTGTAGAACGTCCACCCCGTGTCCACGCCGCCCGCGATGATGGCATAGGTGCCGAACACCGCTCCGAGCATGTAGATGTACCAGCTGAGCAGGTTGATGCGCGGAAAGGCGAGGTCGCGCGCGCCGATCATCAGCGGCAGCAAGAAGTTGCCGAGCACGGCCGGGATCGACGGGATCAGGAAGAAGAAGATCATCACCACGCCGTGCATCGTGAAGAGCTTGTTGTAGGTGTCGGCCTGTACGAGATCGCCCTGCGGCGTCAGCAGCTCGATTCGCAGCACCGCCGCGAAGATGCCGCCGACCGAGAACATGATCGTGATCATGACGAGGTAGAGAATGGCGATGCGCTTGTGATCGATCGTCAGCAGCCACGAGCGAATGCCGTAGTCCGCATTCAGATAGTTGATTTCTTGCGGCGCCGGACCCGGGTCTTCGGCCAAAGCGTGCGAGCTCTTCATGGCTTTCTTCCTGCGGAACCCGCCACGGCGGCGGCCGGGGCTTGTTTGGGGCCGAGCGAGCGGATGTAGGCGAGGAGCTCGACGATCTGCTCCTCGCTCAACTGGCCTTGGAACGTCGGCATGAGCGGCTGAAATCCCGCGACGATCTTCGCCGCAGGATTGAGGATCGATTCACGCACGTAGGTCTCGTCGGCGACGGCCGACCCTCCGCCCTCGAGCTGTACGGTCGCACCGAGCAAGCCGACGAGCGACGGGCCGCGACCCTCCCCGCTCGGTAGGTGACAGGTGTTGCAAGCGCGCTCGTTGAACAGCCGCTCCCCCATCTGCGCAAGCGTCTGACCGGGCGCGGCGGTGCCGCCGCCGGCGAGCCACGCCTCGTAGTCGCTGGGCTCGAGAACCGTGACCGTGCCGATCATCCCCGAATGCTGCGTGCCGCAGTATTCCGTGCAGAACAGGTGGAACTCTCCCGTGCGCGTCGCGCGGAACCACGCCTGGGTGAAGCGACCCGGCACCACGTCCTGCTTCACGCGAAATGCGGGAACGAAGAAGCTGTGAATGACGTCTTCCGACGCCATGATCAGGCGGACGTTCTGCCCGAGTGGAACGTGCAGGGCGTTGATCTCGCGCATTCCCTCGGGGTGCTGGAACTTCCACATCCACTGCTTGCCGACGGCATAGATCTGCATGGAGTCCGCCGGCGGGCGGGCGAGCTTGAAGAAGAGGCTCGTGCTCCAGACGAACATCACCATCACCAACACGAACGGGACGGCGGTCCAGACGATCTCGAGCAGGATCGCGCCACTGCCGTGCCCGTGGACGCCCGAGCCGTGGCTCGCTTCGTGCAGCTCTGCACGGAGCCTCTCGGCCGCGGGACCGCCTTCACGGTAGCGGATGGCGAAGAACAGAATGAGCGAGGCGATCAACACCGAGAAGAAGCCGCTCACCGCCACCATGAAGAAGAAGAAAACGTCGACGCTCGAGGCGACGCTCGACGCTTGCTCCGGCACGAAGAACAGCAGCCTGTCCATGGCCCCGCCCGCTCAGACCTTGCGCTGCGCCGTCTCGTGCCGAAGCTGCACGACGATGAAGGCCGCGAGCCCGGCGAGCGTCAGCACCGCACCGATGCGCACGCCCGCCATGGCCGCGGGACCGTATTTTCCCGTGGCGGGATCGTAGTGGTAGCAGAACAGCAGCAACTGGTCGGCGAGCGTGCCGATCTTCTGCTGCGACGCCTCGACCAGCGCCAACCGCACGTCGCGCGGCGTGTAGTCGACGCCGAACAGAACGCGCGAGATTCGCCCGAGCGGGGTCAGCACGAACAGGCCTGTCGCGTGCGCGAACTGGTCGTTGGCGGCGTCGTAGCGAAAGTGGAAGCCGACCGCCTCGGCGAGCCGCCGGCCCGAGTCGCCCTCGCCGGCCAGGAAGTGCCAGCCGGCCGCGGCGTGGTCCCTGCCGTACGATGCGATGATCTTGCGCTTCGTCTCGGCAGCTTGCGCCGGGGTCTCATGCTCGTCGATCGACACGGTGACGATCTCGAATTCGTCGCCGACGTTCCACGACAGCGGCCGCAGGCTCCGAACCAAGCCGTCGAGCGCCATCGGACAGAGCATCGGGCAGCGGTAGTAGACGAACGACAGCAGCACGGGCTTCTGCCCGAAGAAGTCTCCGAGCTTCACCCGGTTGTCGCTCTCGTCGCGGAATTCGAGGTCGAGCGGTACTGCCTGGTCGAGTCGCTGCTCGATGCCGACGTCGCGGAGCCCGGGCGGCGGCTCGCCGCCGTTCGCCGACGCCGCGGCCGCGAACGCCAACAGCGACGCCAAGGTCGCGCGATGGAACCAACGCCTCATGGCGACTTGCTCGACCGCGGCGGGCGGCTCGGCAGGCCCTCCTTGGCGACCAGCTCGAGCGCTCGTGTGATGGGGATGCGGATCACGCCGGCTCCCTTGTCGACCCAACCGTAGCCGTCGAGTACCTCGTCCTCTTGCTTGCGCACCGCGGCCAGGTCGCCGGGCTCGTCGACGATCGGCGCCGGTGGCGCCTTCTCGGTCGGGGCGAGCGGTGAGAGCTTCGGATCCGCTCGCCGCGCGACGCCGGCTAGCACGTCGAAGAACACCCAGGCGGTGACCACGGAGAGCAGGATCATGCACGCCAGCCCGCCGACCCATGCGAGCAGCGTCTTGGGGTTGACGTCGGTGGTCTCGTAGCCGACGTCCGTGGAGGTCCGTGAGTGATCAGTGTCCGACATGCTCGAAGGCTTCCTGCATGTAGGGATCGTGAAGCGGCAGCAGCGGCTCGGCCGCCACCTCGCGGAAGAACCACCAGAGCCAGATCCCGCCGATGCCGACCGGCGCGGCGAGATCGAGCCAGTGAATCGCCACACCCGTAGGGTGGAAGAGCGGCGCGATCATCCACAGCATCTCGACGAAGCGCATCAACATGATGAAGCCGGCCACGCACGCCAGGTAGCGCAAGTTGCGCTTCAAATCGCGGGAGAGCAGCAGCGCGAACGGCACGAAGAAGTGGAGCAGGTTGACGACGATGCCGAGACCCATCCAGCCGCCCTGCGAGCGGTCGAGATACCAGCGGATCTCTTCCGGCAGGTTTCCGGCCCAGATGATCAGGAATTGCGAGAACGAGAAGTAAGCCCAGACCATCACGAACGCGAGCATGAGCTTGCCGAGGTCGTGGAATATCGGCGGACCGACGAGCGGAGCGAAAGGCTCGTAGCGCGCCAGCAGCGCGAGCATCATCACGACGAACGCGAACGCGTTCAGCACTTGGCCGACCGCGATCAGCGGGCCGAAGATCGTCGAGTACCAGTGGGGAACGAGCGCCATCACCCAATCGATCGCCGCGAAGGTGATCGCCAGGAAGTAGAACACGACGCCCGGCGCGGAGAGCGTCTGCATCTTGCGCGAGAGCATCGCATCGCCCGTGCGGTCCTGCTCCCGCGACCAGGCGTTGAGGCGCCACGACAGGCCGATCCAGATCGCGAAATACAACGCCGTGCGCACCAACCAGAACGTGGGATTCAAGAACGGCGCCTTGTGCTGCAGCACCGCGTCGGCCGCCACCACCTCGGGACGCGACCACGAGTAGAGCGAATGCATGCCGAGCACGATCGGAACGAACAGCACCGCCAGCAACGGCAAAGTGCGCGTGCTCGCCTCGAGCAGGCGGCGGATCGACAGACCCCACGCCCCTCCGGTCATGTGCTGGAGCATGATGAGCGGCAGCGAGCCGAGCGCGATGCCGAACCAGAAGAGGTAGCCGAGCAGGTAGGAGCGATAGAACTGCTCCGGGTTTGCCAGCCATCCGAGAGCAGAGAGCGCGAGTCCCGCCGCGCCGACACGGAGCGCGACCGTCTGAGGGCGGGTGAAGTCGGCCGCGGTAGCGGGTTTCTCGAGTGTCGTCATCGTCGTCGGTCTTGGCTCATCGGCCGCCTTGGAGCTTCGCGGCTGCCTCCGGCGACGCGTCCGCGAGGGTCGCCCGCTGGCTACGCTGCAGCGCTCGAATGTAGGCGACGATCGCCCACCGATCCGCCACCGGCACCGCAGACCGGTAGTCCGGCATCGCGCCGAAGCCGTTGGTCATCACGTCGAAGAAGTGGCCGGGCGCCGCCTGGACGAGCCGCTCGACGTGGAGGGACGGCGGCTGCTTGAAACCGCGGCGCACGACCATGCCGTGGCCGCTGCCGGTGCGGTCGTGGCAAGGACTGCAGTAAATGTCGAAGCGCTCCCGCCCGCGGCTCAATACGTCCGCGGTCACCGCAATCGGAAACACGTCCAGCAGCTTGCCGGCGGCCGTTTTGCCCGAGTAGAACTCCGACGTCGTCGTCGAGGTGCCCGCGCGCCACCGTATCGGCGACCAGCGGCCTGGCGGATTGCCCGTTCGGGAAGAACGCGCTCGCCGCCAGCGGCTTGTACTTCGGTTGGTCGTGCATGTCCTGCCGGCAGCCGCCGACCAGCGCCAGCGAGGCGGCGCCGATCACGGTGAGGAGACGCGCTGCCTTCACGGCTCGACCTCCGACACCGAACGTGGCGCGAGCTGCTCGAGGAACTTCCGTGTGCCCTCGGGATCGAAGCGCGGGTCGGTCGACTCGATGCAAAGAAAGAAGCGATCGCGACTGGCGAGCGCGAAGCTCGGCACGTTGAAGACGGGGTGATACGGCATCGGCAAGCCGTTCAGCGCGAGCATGCCGAGCACGCAGGAGAGCGCCGCGAACAGGATCGTGCACTCGAACGTCACGGGGATGAACGCGGGCAAGCTGAAGAACGGCCTGCCGCCGATGTTCAAAGGATAGGCGACGACGTTGATCCAGTACTGCAGGGCGAAACCGCCGAGGCCGCCGAGAATGCCGCCGCAGAGCACGATCGCCGGCATGGCGTTCTTGTGGAGCCCGAGCGCGTCGAAGACCGCCTCGATCGGGAACGGCGTGTAAGCGTCCATGCGCCGGTAGCCGGCCTCGCGGGCGGCGCCGCAGGCCCGCACCAGAGCGGCCGGAGTGTCGAATTCGGCCATCAATCCCCAAATGCGCGGCTTGCGGATCGGCGCGCTCACGCGTCCTTCTCCTTCACCTCGGCCTCGGGAAGAATCGTGCGCATCTCGAAGATCGAGATCATCGGCAGCACGCGGATGAACAGGAAGATGAGGGTTACGAACAAGCCGATCGTGCCGATGTAGGTCGACCAGTCCCACTTCGTCGGGTAGTACATCCCCCACGACGACGGCAGGAAGTCGCGGTGCAGGCTGGTGACGACGATCACGAAGCGCTCGAGCCACATGCCGATCGAGACGATGATCGATACGATGAACAGACAGGCGATGCTCGACCGCGCCCACGCGAACCAGAAGATCTGCGGCGCGAGGCCGTTGCAGAAGATCAGCGCCCAGTAGGCCGGACCATAGGGGCCGATGACTCGGTTCACGGTCATGTACCACTCGAACTCGTTGGCGCTGTACCAGCCGAAGAACGCCTCCATGATGTACCCGTAGAAGACGATCAGGCCGGTCGCCATCATCACCTTGGCCATGTTCTGCAAGTGTCGAAGGGTGATGAAATCCTCCAGGCCGTACGCCCAGCGCAGCGGGATCGCGATCAACAGCACCATCGCGAAGCCGGCGTAGATCGCGCCGGCGACGAAGTACGGCGGGAAGATCGTCGAGTGCCAGCCGGGCACGATGCCGATCGCGAAGTCGAAGCGACACGACCGTGTGCACCGAGAGCACGAGCGGCGTCGCCAGGCCGGCGAGCAGCAGATACGCGGTCTCGTAGCGGTGCCAGTGGCTCGCCGAGCCGCGCCATCCCATCGCCAGCATGCCGTAGACGATGCTGCGCCGCGCGGCTTTCCGCGCGATCGCGCAGCGTCGCCAGGTCGGGGATCAAGCCGATGAACCAGAACATCGCCGACACGGTCGCGTAGGTCGACACCGCGAACACGTCCCAGATCAGCGGGCTGCGGAACTGCGGCCACGTGCCCATCGTGTTGGGATACGGGAACAGCCAGTAGTCGAGCCACGGGCGCCCCGTGTGCAACGCGGGATAGATGCCGGCGCAGGCGACCGCGAAGAGCGTCATCGCCTCGGCGAAGCGATTGATCGACGTCCGCCACGACTGTCGCAGCAGCAAGAGGATCGCCGAGATCAGCGTCCCGGCGTGTCCGATGCCGATCCACCAGACGAAGTTGATGATGTCGAATGCCCCAGCCGACGGGAATGTTGCTCACCCCAGATGCCGACTCCCACCAGCACGAGGTAGCCGAGCGAGTAGAAGAGCATCATCGTGATCGAGAACGCGATGGCGAAGCCGAAGTACCAGCCCTTCGGCGCGCCACGCGTGAGCACGATCGAGCTGATGTGGTCGGTGACCGAGCGCGAAGCTGTGCCCGGGCTCGATGATCGGCGGGCGATGCTGCGTCGGGATGCAGCTCTGCGGTGCGGCGTCTCGACCGCCATCGGATCAGCCTTCCTCGAGCCGGAGCGCGTCGCGACGAGCTTGGCGAGCTCCGGATTCGGGTTCTCGACGCGAGCGAGATAGGTCGTGCGCGGCCGGGTATTGAGCTCGGCGAGCATGCCGTAGTTGAGCGGACTGGCCTTCAACCCGGCCACCCTGCTCTTCGGGTCGTTGATGTCGCCGAACACGATGGCCTCGGCCGGGCAGACCTGCTGGCAGGCGGTCTTGATCTCGCCGTCGGCGCACCGGGCGATCTTGCTTCTCGGCCTCGATCTTCGCCGCGTTGATGCGCTGCACGCAGTACGTGCACTTCTCCATCACGCCGCGGCTTCGCACCGTGACGTTCGGGTTGCGCAAGCCCTTCAGGCTTTCGGTCGTCCAATCGGAGTAGAGATAGAAGTTGAAGCGGCGCACCTTGTACGGGCAGTTGTTCGAGCAGTAGCGAGTGCCCACACAGCGGTTGTAGACCATGTCGTTCAGCCCCTCGGCGCTGTGGTTGGTCGCGGCCACCGGGCACACCACCTCGCAGGGAGCGTTCTCGCACTGCATGCAGGGCACGGGCTGAAAATAGGTCCGCGGCGAATCGAGGTCGCCCTTGTAGTAGCGGTCGAGCCGGATCCAGTGCATGGCGCGGCCGCGGATCACCTGATCCTTGCCGACGACCGAGATGTTGTTCTCGGCCACACAGGCGATGACGCAGGCATCGCAGCCGACGCAAGTCGAAAGATCGATCGTCATGCCCCACGCGTAGCCGTCGTACACGACCGGCGGCGTGAACATCGTCTCATCCGCGGCGGGGGCCTCGCCGAGCCTTTGCGCGAACTCGGGATCGCGGCGGAACTCCTCGACCGCGGCCGCGCGCACCATGTTGCGACCCTCGAGCGTCTGCTGAACCTGCGTGCAGGCGAGCGGGTAGCTTCTCCCCGTCCTGCGGACCTCCAACCCGGAAGCCGCCCACGGGCCGCTCGAAGCTCGGATTTGATACGCGTTGAACCCGGCGCCGGAACCCACGCGGCCGGTGCGGCTGCGGCCGTATCCGAGATGAACGGTCACGCAGTCGTCGGCCTGGCCCGGGAGAATCCACACAGGCGCCTCGACGCTGCGGCCACCGAGCGTTAACACCACGGTGGCTTCGTTCTCGAGGCCGAGCCGACTCGCGGTCGCCGCGCTCAGCATCGCGACGTTGTCCCAGGTGAGCTTGCTCAGGGGCTTCGGCAATTCCTGGAGCCAGCCGTTGTTGACGAAGCGGCCGTCGAAGATCGTCGGATCGGGGCGAAAAGCGATCTCGAGGACCTGCGGATCGCGCGTGACCGCGGGCGGCAACGACGAAACCCAATCGCTCTTCATCGACGTCGGCCGGGGTGGCAGCGCGGTTCCCGGCACCACTCCGTCGTGAAGCGCGCGGCGCCAGAAGCTCTCGAACTCGGCCGGGTCTCGGCCTTTCGCGTAGCTGGCGCGAACGATGTCGTGGCTCGACTGTTCGCCCTCGGTGCCGAACAAGGCGTCGATCAGCTCATGGGCCGACTTCCCTTCGTAGAGCGGGTCGATCAGCGGCTGCAGGATCGTGACGGTGCCGTCATAGGCGCGCGCGTCGCTCCAGCTCTCGAGCGGATGCGTCGCCGGAACGTTCCAGTGGCAAAGCTCGGACGTCTCGTCTTCGTAGGGAGTCCAATAGATGCGCAGCCCCACTTTCGCGAGCCGCTTGCCGAACTCGAGGTCGGCCGGCGCGGTGAACACCGGATTGCCCGCGCAGATCACCAGCACGTCGACGAGCCCTTCGTCGATCTCGGCGCAGAGCTGTTTCAAGGCCGCGAGCTGATCCTGCGGCGCTGCCTCGACGGAAGCCGTGTGGATGACCGTCTTGCCGACGTTGCCGAGGGCGTGATTCATCGCGTGGGCCAGTGCGTGTACCGCGGCGGGCTGCTGCTCGCCCGCCAAGACCAGGCAAGCGCCCGCATTGGCCTTGAGATCGCGCACCACCGCGTCAGCCCACTTCGCCCACGTTGCGGCCCCCGACTCGGCCTGGACGCCGACGCCGAGCCCCGCCGCGACGGCGCGCGCGAACGCTTCGACCTCGCTCGGCCTGAGCCCCAGGCGGTGATCGGCGATCGCGCCCGTCGGCGTGGGCGTCGTCTCCACACAGTAGAGACGGCTCATCGCGCCGCCGGCGCCGTCGCGCCGCCCAGCGCTGAAGTCGCGAACGTAGCGGAGCTTGCCCGGCAGATCGCTCACGAAGTCCGCATCGATCGAGAGCACCACGCGGGCATCCTTGAAGGAGTACCGCGTCTCGACCGGTTCCCCGAACGCCAGGCGTGCCCCCTCGCGCGCGCCGTCGCGTGTAGCGGGTTCGTACTGGACCCATTTCGCCTGAGGGAATTGCTGAAGCACCGCCGCGAGCTGGCGGGCGAGCGTCGGCGACGTCACCGTCTCGGTGAGAATGCGCAGGTGCTCACCCTTGATCGAGCGCTGCGCCTCCACCGACGCGCGTGCGGCGTCGCGAAACGTGGACCAGGGTCGGATGCGTCCGGCGCGCTTGAGCGCTTGCAGGCGGTCGGGGTCGTAGAGGTCGAGCACGGACGCCTGGCCGAAGACGTCGGTCGCGCCGAGGCTCGCGGGATGATCGGGATTGCCTTCGACCTTGGTGGGGCGGCCTTCGTGGCTTTCGACGAGGACGCCTTCGGCGTAGCCGCGAAGCGTGACCGCGCTGGCGAAGAACAGCGGCTTGCCGAGCACCAGCTCTTCCGGCTGCTTGACGTAGGGCACGATGGCTTCCCGCGGCTGCCGCGTGCATCCGGTGACTCCCGCGAGCGCCAGCGAAGCACCCATCAGATGCAGGAAGTGGCGACGGCTCACCGGGTCGAGCCATTGCGCGGCGTCCTGCGGGAACTCGCGAGCCAGTCGCTCGCGGAACTCCTCCGTGTCGGCGAGCTCTTCGAGACTTCGCCAATACTCCGGGCCTTGCGCGGCTGCGAGCCGGGCACGGATCGCCGCCAGGTCGAGGGTCTTCTCAGCCATGCGTGATCGTCTCCGCAGGTCCCCGGCGGCCTCCGCCGTCCAGCGCGTCCATCCCGTTCATCGCATCCTCATGCGTCGCGCGCATCGATCACGTTCTTTCGCCGTCCCACGATCAGCGATGACACGTGGAACACGAAGTCAGCACTTTGGTCGGCAGAATCTTGTAGTCGCGGACGAGCCGTCCGCCCTGCTCGAGCTGATCCGTCGGCGGCTGCCATTGCATGTCGAAAACCGCCTCGCGCGGCCGCACGTACTGCGCCGGGTTGCGATGGCAGTCGAGGCACCACTCCATCTGCAGCGGAGTTCTCCTGCCAGGTGAGGGGCATGCGATCGATGCGACCGTGACAGGTGGAGCAGCCGACGCCCTTGTTCACGTGAATGCTGTGGTTGAAGTAGACGAACTCCGGCAGGTCGTGCACGCGCGTCCACTCGATCGGCTTCCCCGTCTTGAAGCTCTCGCGCACCGGCTCGAGCATCGGGCTGTCTGACCCAGATTTGGGAATGGCAGTTCATGCACGTCTTGGTGGGCGGGATCCCCGCGAATGCCGAGGTCTCGACCGAGGTGTGGCAGTAGCGGCAATCGAAGCCCTCGCCGCCGACGTGGTGCTTGTGGCTGAACGGCACCGGTTGTGCGCGTGCGGTGCGAGCTTGGGTGACGTAGGAGGAGCGGCTGATGGTGTTGATCAACCACCCGAGTCCCGCGAGGAAGAAGACCGCGCCGAAGATGCTCACGCGCGAGATCGTGTTGGTGCTGCGGTGGAAGACCTGCGACATGAACGCTCCGGCTCCTCCCCCCTGAAGGCGCGGCACTATGGAACGCGAGAAAGAAGCTTTCAAGGGCGAGGCGCGTTGCGATTCGCTTCGGGCGAGTGGCGAGCGCGGTCGCTACGGCGCCGCCCTCCTCGCTCGGACTTTCTGGCATTGACGCGCCTTTCGAGCTATCCGAGTCTTCCCGTGACGCGCAAAACCAAGAAGCTTTGGCAGGGACGATTCACGGCGCCGCCGAGTCGCGTCGCCGAAGAATTCACCGCCTCGCTGGGCTTCGACCGGCGACTGTGGTCCTACGACTTACGCGGCAGCGAGGCGCACTGCCAGATGCTGGCGCGTCAGGGAATCATCCCGAAGAAGGATGCCGAGAAGATCCTCGCCGGGTCTCGGCGCAGATCCGTAAGGAGTTTCTCGCCGACAGCTTCCGTTTTCTCGCCTTCCGACGAGGACATCCACATCGGCGATCGAGCGGCGCCTGACCGAGATCGTCGGTCCGTCGGGCGGCCAGCTGCACACGGCGCGCAGTCGCAACGACCAGATCGTGCTCGACGTGCGCCTGTATCTCAAGGACGTGATCGGCAATCTTCGCATCGCGCTCGACGAGGTACGCGAGGCGCTCGCGCGCCTGGCGCGCAAGCACGATCGACGTGGTCATGCCCGGCTACACGCATCAGCAGCGCGCGCAGCCGGTGCTGCTCGCGCATCACCTGCTCGCCTACTACGACATGCTCGGACGCGACGACGAGCGCTTCGCCGACTGCCGCTCGCGCGTCGACGTCATGCCGCTCGGCTCCGGCGCGCTCGCCGGCGTGCCCTATCCCGATCGACCGCGCATTCGTCGCGCGCCAGCTCGGCTTCCATCGCATTTCCGAGAATTCGATCGACGCCGTCTCCGATCGCGACTTCATCGCCGAGTTCCTCGCCGCGACGGCGATCCTCTTCACGCACCTCTCGCGCCTGTGCGCCGATCTGACCCTCTGGGCGACGGCGGAGTTCGGCTTCGTCGAATTGCCCGACGAGTTCTCGACCGGCAGCTCGATCATGCCGCAGAAGAAGAACCCCGACGTCGCCGAGCTGGTGCGCGGCAAGAGCCGGCCGGATCTTCGGCAGCCTGGTCGCCGTGCTGACGGTGATGAAGGGCCTGCCGCTCGCCTACCAGAGCGACCTGCAGGAGGACAAGGAGCCGATGTTCGACGCCGCGGATACGGCGCTCGCCACGCTGCGCACGCTCGCGGCGATGCTCCCGGGGCTGCGCTTCGACGCCGAGCGCATGCGCGACGGCCGCGCAGCGGCTTCCTGCTCGCGACCGAGCTCGCCGATTTTCTCGTCGAGAAGGGCTTGCCGTTCCGCGAGGCGCACGGCGTCGTCGGCGCGCGTCGTGCGGCACTGCCTGAAGAACGGAGAAGCCGCTCGACGACGCTGACGCTCACCGAGCTCCGTCGCTTCTCGCCTCGATTCGACCGCGACGTGCAGTCGCCGCCTGACGCCCGAGGCGGCGGTCGCGCGCCGCCGCGCCAGCGGCGGCACGGCGCGCGAGAACGTCGAGCGCCGGCTGCTGAAGATCGCGTCGCCTGAGCCGAGAGGAGACTGCGCGTGTGCGACGTCTGATCGCACTCGATCGTCGCTTCTGGCGTCTGCCGCCGCGTGCGGTCTGCAAGTCCGATCCACGCGGCGCCGGATCAGGTGCCGCCCGAAGCGATCATCGAGCCTCACTGGCGAGCAAGCCCGCCACCGACGGCGTGCACCTCGCGTGGCGTGCGGCCGGCGACCTACGTGAGCGGCCAGCGCATGGACGATCTCGGCGGCTTCCTGGTGTTCCGCGGCGTCCCCGGACCAGCAGGCCGTGCAGATCGCCGACGTCCCGGTCATCGATCGCGAGCGCTTCCGCCCCGAGAAGAGATTCGAGTACGTCGACAAGGATGTGACGCAAGGGCGCGACGCTACCACTATCGGGTGATCAGCTACACGACTCGACAGGTACTTCAGCCACGCCCTCCGAATCATGGTCGACGGTCACCGACCGAGCCATGAACCACTTCCACTATCAGGGCGGGCGAGCTCTCGCGCCGAGGACGTTCCGCTCGCGACGATCGCCGCCGAGGTCGGCACGCCCTGCTACGTCTACAGCCTCGGCGACGCTGCGACGTCATTACCGCGTCTTCGACGAGGCCTTCGCCGCCGCGCCGCACCTCGTCTGCTACTCGGTGAAGGCGAACTCCAACCTCGCCGTGCTCGCGCGCCTTCGCCGCGCAGGGCAGCGGCTTCGACATCGTCTCGGGCGGCGAGCTCTACCGCGCGCTGCGCGCCGGCGCCGACCCGCGGCGGATCGTCTTCTCGGGCGTCGGCAAGACGCGCGACGAGATGGCCTACGCGCTCGCGCGCAGGCATCCTCGCCTTCAACGTCGAGTCGGCGGCGGAGCTCGACCTGCTCGACGCGCGTCGCGGCGCGAGGTCGGCCGCAAGGCGCCGGTCGCGCTTGCGCGTCAACCCCGACGTCGATCCGAAGACCCACCCCTACATCTCGACCGGGCATGAAGAAGCGCAAGTTCGGCATCGACATCCGCCGCGCCGCTCGAGCGACTACGAGCGCGCGCGCGATCGCTCGCGCACCTCGAGGTCGTCGGCGTCGACTGCCACATCGGCTCGCAGCTGACCGACGTCTCGCCGTTCGTCGACGCGCTCGCGCGCGTCCGCGGCCTCGATCGTCGAGCTCCGCGCCCGCGGGCTTCGAGCATCCGCTACCTCGACTTCGGCGGCGGCCTCGGCATCACCTACAACGACGAGGACGCCGCCGACGCCCGAAGGACTATGCCGCGACGCTGCTCGGCGACGGCATCGAGAAGCTCGGCGTCACGCTGCTCCTCGAGCCGGGGCGCGTGCTCGTCGGCAACGCCGGCGTCCTGCTCACGCGCGTCCTCTACTTGAAGGACACGGACGCGAAGAACTTCGTGATCGTCGACGGCGCGATGAACGACCTCATCCGCCCGTCGCTCTACGGCGCGTACCACGAGATCGAGCCGGTGCAGCGCAGCGGAGCGACCATCGGCCGTCGTCGACGTCGTCGGGCCGGTCTGCGAGAGCGGCGACTTCTTCGCCAAGGACCGCGAGCTCCAGGCGCGTGCCGCCGGGCGACCTGCTCGCCGTGATGAGCGCCGGCGCCTACGGCTTCGTGATGGCCTCGAACTACAACACGCGCCCGCGGGCCGCGCGAGGTGCTGGTCGACGGCGCCGCGTACCACGTCGTCCGCGCGCGCGAGACGCTCGACGATCTGGTGCGCGGCGAGCACCATCCCTCCGAGACTCTCCGAGTGACCGGCATGGCGACGATCCGCATTCACCAAGATGCACGGCACCGGCAACGACTACGTCTACGTCGACGGCTTCGACCGTGCACGCTCGCCGACCCGGCCGCGCTGGCGCGCGCGCGGTCAGCCCGCGCCGCACCGGCATCGGCTCCGACGGCCTGATCCTGATCCGCCCGTCGGCGATCGCCGACTGCCGCATGGAGATGTACAACGCCGACGGCAGCCGCGGCGAGATGTGCGGCAACGGCATCCGCTGCGTCGGCAAGTACGTCTACGACCACGGCCTCGCGCAGCGAGAACCCGCTGCGCGTCGAGACCGACGCCGGCGTCAAGACGCTCGAGCTCGACGTCGCGCGACGGCGAGGTGCGCGAGCGTCACCGTCGACATGGGCGCGCCGATCCTCGACCGGCCGCGCATCCCGGTCGCGCGTCGACGGGCCGCGGTGATCGACGCGCCGCTCGAGGTCGACGGGCGAGACCTGCCGCGTCACCTGCGTCTCGATGGGCAATCCGCACTGCGTGCTCTTCGTCGCCGAGGTCGCGCGCGCTCGACCTCGAGGCGATCGGCCCGCGCTTCGAGCATCACCCGCTCTTCCCGAAGCGCGTGAACACCGAGTTCGTCCAGGTCGCTCTGCGCGCGCGCGAGGTGAACATGCGCGTCTGGGAGCGCGGCTCGGGCGAGACCGCCGCGTGCGGCACCGGCGCGTGCGCGGCTGCCGTCGCGCGCCGTGCTCACCGGCCGGACCGACCGGCGCGTCGCGCGTCCACCTCCTCGGCGGCGACCTCGACGATCGAGTGGCGCGAGCCGACGGCCACGTCGCGATGCGCGGCGACGCCGTCGAGGTGTTCACGGGGGAGATCGAGATCTCCGCGTGACGTCGTCGCGCGACTCGCTTCAGGCCCTGGCCGAGAGCGGCAGCAGGGAAACCTCGCCGGCCTGAGCGAACGCCCGTTCCGCGGCACGCTCGCCCGAGCGGATGCAGTCGGGGAGGCCGACGGCGCCGACGGCGCTGCCGGCGATCTCGAGCCCTCGATGCGCGGCGAGGCGCGCCGCCAAGGCGACGCGCGTGTTCCGGAAAACCGACCTCGTACTGGGGCATCGCTCGCGGAAAGCGAAAGGTGCGGGCGAGGCGCGGCTCGCCGACGACGCCGAGCAGGCGGTGAAGCTCGCCGTGGGCGAGCCGCGCGAGCTCCTCCTCCGAGCGCTCGGCGAGATGCGGATGGAGCGCGCCGCCGAGGAAGCAGCGGATCCACACCTCCCCCTCGCGAGCGCGCTCGTGGAACTTGAGGCTCGGGAAGCTTGCCGCCAGCAGCGGCAAGCCTTCGCCTCGCGGAACGAAGAAGCCGAAACCAGGCAGCGGGCGGCGAATGTCGGCCGCGCGATAGGCGAGGTTCACGGTCGCGCACGAGCAGTAGATGAGCCGCCCGACCTCCGCCGCGAGCTCGCCATCGAGAGGCTCGAGCGCGTCGGCGATCGCGTAGGCGGGGCAGGCGAGGATCACGGCATCGGCGGCGACCACGTCGTCGTTGTCGAGCGAGAGACGCCACCTCCCGCTGCCGGCGGACCCGACCGCGCCGAGGCGCGCGCCGGTTCGCAGCGATCTCGCCGGCAAGCGCTCCAGCAGGCGGTTCACGAGCGCGCCCATTCCTGACCGCAAGTAGGCGAACCCGGCGCCCCCGTGCGGCCGTCCGGGCGAAGCGAGCGCACGGTGGAAGCCGCGCGTGACGCTGCCGGCCGCCTGCTCCATCTCCACGAATCGCGGCAGTGCCGCCGCCATCGAGAGCTTCTCGGCGTCGGCCATGAAGAGGCTCGCCAAGACGGGCTCGGCGACTCGCTCGAGCGCTTCCCGGCCGAAGCGACGAGTCACGAACGAGGCGAGGCTCTCGTCGACGCCGCCACTCGACGGCGGAATGAACCGTTCCAGCGCCATGCGCAGCTTCGCGGGCGCCGAGAACAGCGAGGACCGCAGAAGCGGCCCGAGCTTGGTCGGGGCCATCATCAGAAAACCTTCCGGGATCTCATGAAGCCGGCCGCGAAAGAGGATGCGCGCAGCGCCCACCGCCGCATCGATGCGCACCAGCTCCGCGCCGAGACCGAGTCGCTCGCAGAGCGCCGCACCTCCTGGCTTACCGACCAAGAACGAGTCGGGTCCCCCTTCGAGGAGCATTCCGTCGAACTGCTCGGTGCGGATGAGACCGCCGGCGCATTCGCTCGCCTCAAAAACCACCAGCGATGGTTGCTCGCCGCGCTCCGCACTGAGCTCGCAGATCCTGTGCGCGGCGGCCAGCCCGCTGATGCCGCCACCGACCACGGCGAAGCGAACGGAATCCCTCATTGATGGGGGCGAGGCAGCCAGCTCGAAGCGTCGCGGGCGATACCGACGACGGCGTCGACCCACGAGTCGTTGGCATTGAGTGAGGGAACCAGCCGCAGCGTCTCGCCTCCGTGCGCCCTCCAATCATCGACCGCGCGTATGCCGATCTCCTCGAGCGTTTCGAGACAGTCGGCGACGAACGACGGAATGACGATCACGGCCCGCTTGGCGCCGCGAGCCGCGGCGTCCCGCACCTCGTGATCGGTGAACGGGCGAATCCACGGCGTACGCCCGAGGCGAGACTGAAAACAGACGATGCGTCGCTCGGTCGGCACGCCGAGCCGATCCGCGAGCAGGCTCGCGGTCGCGAAACACTGCGCGCGATAGCACTCGGCCATCACCTCCGGGCGCTCGTCCTCGGCGCGTTCGCAGCAATCCGCCCGCGCCAGGCAATACGCTCCCGTCGGGTCGCTCTTGCGGATCTGTCGCTCGGGCAAACCGTGGAAGCTGAAGAAGACGCGTTCGGCGTCGACCTCGCGCAGCGCCGGCTCGGCGACCTCGGCGAAGCAGGCGATGTAACGAGGGTCGTCATAGAACGGCGGCACGATCTGCAGTCGCGGCACGTTCCACAGCCGCGACGCCGCCGCGAAGACCGCTTCGAGCGAGGAACCGGTCGCCGCCGAGCTGTGCTGCGGGTAGAGGGGGAAGACGACGATCCGTCCCACCCGCTGCTCCCGCAGTGAACGCATCGCCTCGGCGATCGAGGGCGATCCGTAGCGCATCGCCAGCTCCACTCTGGCGGCGCCGCCCAAGCGCTGCTGCACCTTGCGCGCGAGCTCGCGGCCGTTCACCAGCAACGGCGAGCCGTCCGACGTCCACACCTTCGTGTACGCTTGCGACGACGCCCTCGGCCGCCGCGGCAAGATCGCCAAGTGGAGCACGGCCTGGCGCACCGGCCAGGGCACGTCGAGCACGCGCCAATCGGAGAGAAACTCGCGCAAATAGCGGCGCACCTCGGGAACGCGTGGCGCCTGCGGTGTTCCGAGATTGATCAGCAGGAGGCCCGGAACGTCACGAGGGGGCATGGCTCGTCAGCGCTCCTGCGACTCTTCGAGCACGCGCCGGGCGCGCCAGAACACCTCGTCGAGGCCGAGCTCGTCGCTGTCGTAGACGCCGCGCAACGCGCCGCCTGCGTCCACGAGCAGAAGCTTGGCGGCGTGTGCGATGTCCACGATCCCGTCGCCGGCTGGCTGGCCGAGCGCGACCTGGAAACCGTCGACGGCCAGACTGCGTATGCGGTCGGGAGGCCCGGTGAGCAGGAGCCAGCGCGAGGGATCGACGCCGTACGCCGGCAGGGCTTCGCGCAGGCGCTGCGGCGTGTCGGCGGGATCGACGCTGATGCTCACGAGACGGATCGCATCGAGACCCTCGTCCCGGAAGCGGCGCTGCAAGGTCGCCATCCCTTTCATCAGGGTCGGACACACCGAAGGACAACGTATGAAGAAGAAATTCGCGACGTAGACATGCCCGTGAAGCTGCTCACTCCCGAACGGTTGGCCTTCGGCGTTCACCAGTGAGAACGCCGGCAGTTGCCTGAGCACCGGCGGCGGCGCCGGGATGCGGCGGAGCAGCGGCCGCATCAGCGTCGTCAGCACGCAACCCACCACGAACGCCCACGCGAACGGGTTGCGGAGCCACCGCTTCATCCGGGACGAGTGAGCTTCTCGAGGATGGCGGCGTATTTGTACTGGCGGAGATTCTGGCGGGCGTTGAGCAAAATGAGCAGAATGATGACCGCGCGCGGCCCGATCGAATACGTCGAATCGCGCAGCCGCTCGAATCCGTAGAAAACGGCAAGCAACGCGGCCACCCCCACGCTCACGTTCGAGAGCATGCGGAAGAGCCCCTTGCGCCGGACCGCCCGCGCCGCGAACTGGCGTTCGGCGTCCGTCATCGTGTCCGCATCGCTCATCGCTGCGTCGGCCACTCTTGTCAGAGTCGGGGTGCGAATTCCAGCCCGCATCCCTGGCGGGATTGCGCCGTGAAGCGCGTGGCTGCTCGCGCGCAGGAATCACCTTGACCTGTTCCCTCTCGCTACGATAAGCACGCCGGCGAAATTGCCGATCCCTTCCGCGACGCGATTCCTGATGAGGAGAGAAACGACGGGTTGAGATCCAGTAGCCACCCTACGGGTGGGCTCACCGCGTAGGCCGGACGACGCGGGTGTTGGGTGCAGGCTGAGTGGCACAGATTTTCCCCGAGCGAATGAATCAATTGCCGTTGGTCCTCGGCGTGAGCCTGCCGCTCGGACTCATCGGCGCCATCGCGTTCGTCTGGTACTACTTCTCACCCTGGTACACGGACGTCGGCTATCAACCGATCCAGCCCGTCCCCTACAGCCATCGCCTCCACGCCGGCGACATGGAGATCAACTGCCGCTATTGCCACGCGATGGTGGAGATTTCGCCTGCGGCGGGCGTGCCGCCGACTCACACGTGCATGAACTGTCACACCCTCGCCAAGAAGGACAGCCCGCTCCTTCAGCCGATTCGTGACAGCGCGAGCACCAACTTCCCGATGCGCTGGGTGCGGGTGCACGAGCTGCCGGACTACGTGTACTTCGAGCACGCCGCGCACGTGAAAGCCGGAGTGGGGTGCGTGTCCTGCCACGGCCGCGTCGACCAGATGGAGATCGTCCACCAAGAAAAGCCCCTCAGCATGGGCTGGTGCCTCGAGTGTCATCGCGACCCCGGTCCGAACCTCCGGCCCGTCGATCAGGTGACCAACATGAGGTGGGTGCCGCCCGCGAATCAGGCCGAGTGGGCGAAACAGACCATCGCGGAGCGCCACATCCAACCGCCCGTCGACTGCTCGGGGTGCCACCGGTGAGCGACACGCATACCAAGCGCTACTGGCGGAGCCTCGGCGAGCTCGAGGGCTCCGCCGAGTTCCGGCAATGGCTCGAGCGAGAGTTTCCGGAGGGAGCGGCTGATGCTCCCGACGGCGTCACTCGCCGCACGATGCTGCAATTGGTAGGCGCCTCGCTGTCGCTCGCCGGTCTCGCCGCCTGCCGCCGGCCGGTCGAGAACATCGTCCCGTACGTGAACGCACCGGAGGAGATCGTTCCCGGCGTCCCGCTTCGGTACGCGACGACGATGCCCTTCGGCGTCAACGGCCTGGGGCTCGTGGTCGAAAGCCACGAGGGGCGGCCCACCAAGGTCGAGGGCAACGAGCTGCACCCGGCGACCCTCGGCGCGGCGAGCGCCTGGGTCCAGGAGGAGATCTACCAGCTCTACGACCCGGACCGTGCGCGCGAGGTCCTCTACCAGAATTTCACTTCGACCTGGGCGAAGTTCTTGGATTGGTGGAAGACCCAGCACGCCGGACTCGCCGCGGATCAGGGGGCGAGCCTCGCGGTGGTGCTCGAGCCCTTTTCGTCACCGACCCGAGCGCGGCTCGTCACCGAGCTCAAGCGCACTTCCCCCCGCGCACGGGTCGTGGCCTACGCTCCGCTCGGCGACGAGAACGTCTATGCCGGCATCGCGGCGGCGAGCGGTGCCGCTCACGAGCCCGTCTATCACTTCGACAAGGCGCGGGTGATCCTCTCGCTCGACGGGGATTTCCTGCTCGACGACCGCGATTCGGTGCGACAGGCGCGCGGCTTCGCCGAGGGACGGCGGTCGGCGCGATGCGATGAACCGGCTCTACGTGGTGGAGAGCGCGCTCACCATCACCGGCATCGCTGCCGATCACCGCCTGCGGCTGCAGAGTCGCCAGATCGGGGCATTCGCCGCTGCGCTCGGCGCGGAACTGGGAGTCGGCTCTGCCGGCGGTGCGGCGGGCGGATTCGACGCGAAGTGGATCAAGGCGCTGGCCCGGGATCTCAAGGCCAACGCGGGCAAGAGCCTCATCATCGCCGGGGCTCATCAGCCGGCGGCGGTCCATGCCGCCGTCGCCGCGTTGAATGGGGCGCTCGGCAACGTCGGCAGCACCGTGACCTACGTCGATGCCAAGGAGACGCTGCGGTCGTCGACCGAAGAGTTGAAGCAGCTCGTCGCCGACATGCAGGCGGGCAACATCAAGGTGTTGGTGGTGGCGGGCGGCAATCCGGTGTACGACGCCCCCGCGGACTTGGATCTCGCCGCGGCGATGTCGAAGGTCCAAAGCCGCGTGCGCCTCGGCTCGCACGTCGACGAGACTTCCGCGAAGTGCGACTGGCACCTCCCCGAAGCGCATTTCCTCGAGGCCTGGGACGACGCTCGCTGCGTGGCCGGCCCGCTCTCCGTGGTGCAGCCGCTGATCGAACCGCTGTTCGGCGGCAAGAGCACCATCGAGCTGCTGGCCATCCTGCAATCCGCCGAGGAGAAGCCGGGCCACGACCTGGTGCGCGAGACCTGGAAGAGGATTCTGCCCGCCGCCGACTTCGAGCGCTCCTGGAATCGCGTGCTTCACGACGGGCTGTTGAAGGACAGCGCGCTTTCGCCTGTCTCGGTGCGCATGGACCCGAACGTGATGGGACAGCTCACCAAGGCATCAGGGGACGGCGCCGAAGGCTTCGAGGTGGTGTTCCGCGCTTCGGCGGCGGCCTACGATGGCCGCTACGCGAACAACGCCTGGCTGCAGGAACTCCCCGAGCCCGTCAGCAAGCTCACCTGGGACAATGCGGCCGTGCTATCCCCCGAGTCCGCACGCGGCCTCGGCCTCAAGACCGGCGACGTCGCGCGACTCAAGATTCGCGACCGCGAGCTCGCCGTGCCGGTGCTGGTCGTCCCGGGGAGCGCGGAGCAGTCGATCTCGCTGGCGCTCGGCTACGGGCGAAGCGCCGCAGGCCGTGTCGGCAACGGCGTCGGCGTCGACGCCTACAAGCTGCGGACGTCCGCCGCTCCCGGGTTCGACCTCGGCGCGCGCCTCGAGCCGACCGGCGCCTCGCACCGACTGGTCAGCACTCACGAGCACTGGAGCCAAGAAGGCCGCGTGATCGTTCAGGAGGCGTCGCTCGAGGAGTTTCGCAAGAACCCGAAGGTCGCACAGGAGCACGAGGCCGAGCGGCGCCCCCAGAAGTCGCTTTGGGAGGTGCGCGAGTACACCGAGAGCCCGCAGTGGGGCATGGCGATCGACCTCAACACCTGCATCGGCTGTAACGCCTGCGTGATCGCCTGCCAGAGCGAGAACAACATCCCGTCGGTCGGCAAAGACCAGGTGTCGCGCGGCCGTGAGATGCATTGGATTCGCGTCGACCGCTACTTCGCGGGCGCGCCCGAGGAGCCCGAGTCGATCGTGTTTCAGCCCATGCCTTGCCAGCAGTGCGAGAACGCACCGTGCGAGCAGGTTTGTCCGGTGGCGGCCACGGTTCACGACGCCCAGGGACTCAACGTGATGGTCTACAACCGCTGCATCGGCACGCGGTACTGCTCGAACAACTGCCCGTACAAGGTCCGTCGCTTCAACTTCTACAATTTCACCAAGGACACTCCCGAAACGCTGAAGATGGCACAGAACCCCGATGTCACCGTGCGCGCGCGGGGAGTGATGGAAAAGTGCTCCTACTGCGTACAGCGCCTGAATCGCGCGCGCATCGACGCGAAGCTCGCCGGCAAGGCGATGCAGGACGGCGACGTGCAGACCGCCTGCCAGCAGACTTGCCCGACCGGCGCCATCGTGTTCGGCGACATCCGGGATCCCAAGAGCAAAGTGAGCGACGCCAAGGCTTCCTCCCGGAACTACACCCTCTTGCCGGAGCTCAACACGCTACCCCGCACCACCTACCTGATGCGCGTGCGAAACCCGAACCCGGAGCTCGAGAAGGCGTGAGCGTCCCAAGCACGACAGCGGCTAGGAGCCGCGTCACCCTGATGTTTCTCGCCGTCTTCGCCTGCGGCCTCACGCTCACCACGCTCCAAGGCTGCATGCGCGGCTGCAAGTCCTCCGAGCCGCCGATCCACCCCAACCCGAGCATGTTCAACCAGCCGAAATATCGGCCCTACGCGTCGAGCGCCTTCTTCTACGACGGCAAGGCGATGCGCGCTCCCGTGGCGGGCACGATCGCCCGCGGCCATCTACCCGGCGACCTGGCGATCGACGATGGCAAGAACCCCGACGGCTCGCCGGTCGCGACCTCGCCGGTAGCCGTCAGCGAAGCGCTTCTCGGCCGCGGCCAGGAGCGCTTCGACATCTACTGTCGCCCCTGTCACGACGAGCGCGGCGAAGGAAAGGGCGTGCTCTTCCAGCGCGCCAAGGTGCCAACCGCCAACCTCCTGGACAAGCGCATCCGCGAGCTACCGGACGGATCGCTCTTCGATACCATCACCAACGGTAAGGGCCTGATGCCCGCGTACCGCTATCCGATTCCGGTCGCCGATCGTTGGGCGATCATCGCCTACGTGCGCAGCCTCGAGAAGGCCGAGATGGAGGCTGCGAAGTGAATCGTCGCATCGCCCTCATCATTCTGGTCGGCGTCGTGATCGGGCTCGGCTCGTTCGTGCGTGTTTGGATGGCGCTCAACGATCACGCCTATCACCCGCCGGTCTTCTCCACGCAGATCCAGCCGGTGCCGCGCGACCAGGGGATCGCCGACGCGCACAAGGCCGCCGAGGAGAAAGCCAAGGCGAAGAAGTGGGAGCCCCCGGCCTACCGGCAGTTCCCCGTCGTCGGAAGCCGCGTGGCGGTGTGGGTCGTCGCCCAGCTCCATCTGATGTTCGCGGCCTTCGTGCTCGCGGTGCCGATGTTCGCGTTCATCATCGAGCTCATCGGCTACTTCGACGGGCGACAAGCGCTACGACGCGCTCGCCTACGAGTTCACCAAGCTGCTGTCGACTTCGTTTTCGTTCACCGCGAGCTTCGGCGGGTTCCTGACGTTCCTGCTGATCATGCTTTACCCCGCCTTCACGAACTACCTGATGGAGGTCTTCTCCTGGACGTTCCTTCCGTACGTCCTGCTTGTTCTTCTTCGAGGCGGGCTTCCTCTACAGCTACTACTACGGGTGGGGAAAGTTTCACCCGCTGGTTCACCTCTTCCTCGGCCTCGGCATCAACGTCGTCGGCACGACGATCATGTTCATCGCCGACTCCTGGGCATCGTTCATGATGACGCCCGCAAGGCGTGTCGGACTCCGGGGCGCTCATCGATCTCTGGGCCGCCTTCGACAACTTCACGTGGATGCCGATCAACATCCACCGCTTCATCGGCAACATCGCCTTCGGCGGCTCGATCGCCGCGGCCTACGCCGCCTGGAAGTTCCTCGCACGCCAAGACCGACGAAGAGCGCGCGCACTACGACTGGATGGGCTACATCGGCAACTTCGTCGCGATCAGCGCGTTCCTGCCGCTGCCCTTCGCCGGCTACTACCTCGCGCGCGAGATCTACGGCTACAACCAGGCGCTCGGCATCATGATGATGGGCGGCGCCTTCTCCTGGCTCTTCATCATCCAGGCGGTCCTGATCGGCAACCTGTTCCTCGCCGCCAACTACTACCTCTGGCTCGGCATGGGCCGCATCGAGGGCGTGCAGAGTTACCAGAAGTACGTGAAGTACCTGCTGGCGACGATCGCCATCTGCTTCGCCGTGTGGGCGACGCCGCGCTCGATCCTCGCCTCGGTCAGCGAGATCCGGCCATGGGCGGCACGCTGCATCCGATCCTCGGCTTCCTCGGCGTGATGTCGGCGAAGAACACCGCGGTCAACGTGCTGATCCTCACCACCTACGTGAGCTTTCTCTTCTACCGCCGCACCGGCAAGCGGCCGACGGTGTCGTGGGCCAAGCTCGGCAACCTCGTCCAGTTCCTGATCTTCGCCGCCGTCACGGCGTTCGTCATCTTGCTCGGCATCTACGGCTACTTCGTCGAGGCCTCGGTGCGCATCGGCTTCTCGATCCCGCAGGTGACTGTCGGTGCTGTTCGCCATGGTGTCGATGACCGTGATCGACATCCCGCTGATGCGCGGCGCCGAGTAGACCGGCGAGACCCACTGGGGCAAGCTCCCGAACATCTCGCAGTACGTGCTGATCTTCATCGCCGTCACGTTCACCTGGCTGATGGGCCTGATGGGCTACGTGCGCTCGGGACTTCGCCAGCACTGGCACGTCTACGGCGTGATGCACGACAGTCGCTCGACGCGTTCACGCCGACGCTCGGCTTCGCGACCCAGGTCGATCTCGGTGATCGTCATCATCTTCTTCGCGTTCATCGCCTTCGTCTTCTGGCTCGTCGAGCCTGCACGACAAGCCGGATTGGGGCGCGGCGACGACCGACGAGACGAGCGCCCACGGGCACGGCCGCAAGGTGACCGCCGCCTCATGAGATGCCCGTCGGCTGAACGTGATCCTCGTCGTGGTCGGGTCGACGCTCTTCTACACCTACGTCGGTCAGCTCGTGCCGCAGAAGCAGCTGCTGCCGCCCGCCGAGGTCGAGATCGCCGCGCGACCTGACCACCGATCAGATGGTCAAGGTCGGCGATTCGAGGTCGTGCAGCAGAAGGGCCTTTGTCTCACCTGTCACACCGATCGGGAAGACGGGGGACGCTGCGCTTCCCCGACCTCGCCGGCGTCGGCGACCGCGCCAAGACGCGCGAAGCCGGGCATGGACGACTCCACTACCTCGCGCGAGTCGCTCTACCATCCCGAACGCGTTCATCGTCCCCGGCTTCAACCCCGGCATGCCGACGATCAACAAGCCGCCGATCGGGCTCACCGACAAAGAGATCCTGTGCGTGATCGCCTGGCTGCAGAGCCTGGGCGGCGACGCCGTCGGTCACCATGAGGACCAAGCTGCCGTACCAGACGGAGGGCTGATGCGTGTTCAATCTGCCGGTCATCCTGCGGATTCGTCGCGGTGCTGGTGCTGCTGCGCCTGCTGCGCGCCGTCGCTGCTCGCTCTGGGTGCTCGCGTGGTGGATCGGGATGTACGTGTTCGCTGAGCCACGGCTTCGCGACCCCGATCCCGGCGTCGGCGCAGAACATCTACATGGCGATCGTCACGCTCGCGCTCTTCGCCTACGTCGACGTCGAGCCGCGAGCGCTTGCGCGCCGTCGTCGGATCCGCTCGTCAGCTTCGCCGGCGATCCGCGCTACACGCTGCCGCTCGCCGTCGTCGCTGCTCGCGCTCCCGGCGCTCGCCGCCTGGCGCGTCTACGCGAACTCGATCGTGCCGGTCGAGCCGCCGTTCTTCGCGCGCACCGTCCACCCGTCGCCGCCCGACCGACGATCACGGTCCACGACGAGAAGATCGACTTGATCGGCGGCGACAATCCGCTTCCGCGCTCTCGAGAAGACCGACCCCAAGGCGTTCCAGAACGCACGTCGAGAACGGCAAGGCGATCTACTACAAGCAACTGCTTCTTCTGTCACGCCGACGCGCTCGGCGGCGACGGCATGTACGCCCACGGCGTGAATCCCGCGCCCGCCAACTTCATCGATCAGGGCGTGCTGCCGAACTTCCAGGAGACGTTCTTCTTCTGGCGCATCGCCAAGGGCGGCCCGGGCATGCCCGACGAGGGCGCGCCGGGCGACTCGGCGATGCCCGAGTGGGAGCGCTTCCTCACCAACGAGCGAGATGTGGGAGGTCGATCCTCTTCCTCTACGACCACACCGGCTATCGCCCGCGCGCGCTCGAGGAGCATGGCGAAGAAGCACTGACGATGCGGATCGCGTCGTTCTCATCGCCTGCGGGTCTCGTCTTCGCCTCGCCGCCGTCGCGGCGCCGCCGGCCGACCTCGGCAGCGACGCGCAGCGCGCCGCCGGCAAGGAGCTCTACGAGCGGAACTGCGCGCAGTGTCACGGCGACAAGGGCGACGGCAACGGGCGTCGCGGCGCCGCATCTGCTGCCGCGGCCGCGCGACTTCACCTCGGGCAAGTTCAAGATCCGCACCACGCCGAGCGGCAAGCTGCCGACCGACGCAGGACCTGAAGCACATCATCCGGGTCGGCATGCCGTACACGTCGATGCCGGCGTGGCCGCAGCTCACCGACGGCGAGATCACCGAACCTCGTCTACTACGTGAAGTCGTTCTCGCCGCGAGTTCGCCAAGCCCGACGGGCAGGCCGAGGGCATGAAGATCCCGACGCCGCCGGCGCTCAGCAACGAGTCGATCGAGCAGGGCAAGCAGCTCTACGCCGAGCTCGGCTGCGCCGCGCTGCCACGGCGAGCTCGGGCGCACCGACGGCACCACGGCGCCGACGTTGAAGGACGATTCCGGCCATCCGATCCGTCCCGCCGATCTCACGCGACCGCTGGACGTTCCGCGGCGGCGCCGACGCGCGAGGACATCTTCCGCGCCATCACGACCGGCCTGAACGGCACGCCGATGCCGGCGTTCGGCGAGGCGCTCATCGGACGAGCAGCGCTGGGATCTCGACCGACTTCATCTATTCGCTCGGCGGCGTCCGAGACGCCGAACTACTCGTCGCTGCTGACCGCCAAGAAGACGCAACGAGGAGATCGATCTCGCCAAGGCCGACAAGCTCTTCGACGGCGCCGACGCCGCCTTCTTCCCGATCGTCGGCCAGATCATGCAGCCCGGCCGCGCGTTCCACCCGGCGTCGACCGGGCTCACGGCGCGCGCCGTCTACAACGACACCGACGATCGCCATCGAGCTCCGCTGGAACGACATGCGCGGCGACAGCGACCGGCAAGAACGGTCCCGAGATCGCGGTGCCGGCGACGCGAGGACGAGGGCGACGCCGAGGCCGCGAAGCCGGCAGCCGAGCCGACGACGGCGGCGGCGTGGGGCGACGCGGAGGCCAGACGGCGCCAGCGCCGCGAAGTCGGCGGCGAGCGAGCGATAGCTCCGAGGGCCTGTGGGGCGACGACAGGCGGCGCGCGGCGGCGGCCCGCGGCGCCGAAGTCGGAGTTCTCCGACGCGGTCGCGATCCAGTTCCCGGTGACGCTCCCGACCGACGATCCGCAAGCCGTACTTCATCTTCGGCGACAAGGACAATCCGGTCGCATCTCTGGTTCGCCGATCTCGCCAAGAAGACAGCCGACGCTCTACGTCGGCCACGGCAGCGACAGCCTCGAGGCGCTCGGCCCGCGCGACCTCACGGTCGCCAGCCGCTACGACAAGGGCGAGTGGCGGGTCGTCTTCAAGCGCCGCATGCGCAGCGCCGGCGCGCTCTCGTTCGAGGAGGGCGGATTCGCGCCGATCGCATTCTCGGTCTGGGACGGCGCGAGCCGCGAGCGCGGCAACAAGCGCGGGCTCACCACCTGGTGGTCGATCTACTTCGAGCCCGCCGAGAAGCCGTCGCCCGTCGGGCCGATGGCGGCGTCGGCGCTCGGCGTGCTCGTGCTCGAGCTCGCCTTCGTCGGCTGGGCCCGCCGCCGCAAGCAGAGCGTCGAGCCGCAAGCGAACGTCGTCTGGAGGAACCGATGTACAAAACGATCTACGTCCCCGTCGACAATTCCGACTATTCGAATCAGGCGATCAACGTCGCGGTGGACCTCGGCAAGGCCTTCCAGTCGAAGATGGTCGGCTGTCACGTCTACGCCGCCAAGATGCACGACTACCGCTTCAAGCAGATGGAGTACACGCTGCCCGAGGAGTACCTCGAGGAGACCGAGCTCGAGCGGCAGCGGAAGATCCACGACAGCCTGATCACGATGGGCCTGAAGCTGATCTCCGACGGCTACCTCGTGCCGATGCAGCAGCGCTGCGCCGAGGCCGGCCTCGAGTTCGAGCCGCGCATGATGGACGGCAAGCACTCGACCGAGATCGTCGCCGACGTCGAACGCCGGCGACTACGACCTCGTCGTGCTCGGCGTGCTCGGCCTCGGCCGCGTGCGCGACAGCTCGGTCGGCTCGGTCTGCGAGCGCGTGGCGCGCCGCGCGCAACAAGGACGTGCTGGTCGTCAAGCAACGTCCCGGACGAGCGCGACGACCGCCGAGCGCGACACGATCCTCGTCGGCATCGACGGCAGCCCGCAGTCGTTCGGCGCGCTCATGACCGCGATCGATCTCGCCAAGCGCTTCGGCAAGAAGGTCGAGGCGATCGCCGTCTACGATCCCTACCTGCACTACACCGTCTTCAACGGCATCGTGAACGTGCTCACCGAGAAGGCCGCCAAGGTCTTCCGCTTCGAGGAGCAGAACCAGCTCCACGAGGAGGTCATCGACACCGGCCTCGCGCAGATCTACCAGTCGCACCTCGAGGTCGCCGAGAAGATGGCGGCCGAGGCCGGCGTCGAGATCCACGAAGACGCTGCTCGACGGCAAGGCCTTCCAGAAGGTCCTGAACCACGCCCGCAAGACCAATCCCTGGCTGCTCGTGGTCGGCCGCATCGGCATCCACAGCGCGAAGGAAGAGACCGACCTCGGCAGCAACACCGACAACCTCTTCCGCAACGCGCCCTGCGACATCCTGCTCACGACGCGCCTCGAGTATCCCCGAGCTCGACGTCAAGGCGGAGGAGTCGATCCGCTGGACGCCGGAGGCCGAGCAGCGCATGACGCGCGTCCCGGCGCTGGTGCAGGGCATCGCCCGCACGGCGATCTACCGCCTCGCGGTCGAGAAGGGCCACAGCGTCATCACCAGCGATCTCCTCGACGAGGCGATGGACCGCTACATGCCGAAGGGCGCCAAGGCGGCCACCAAGCTCGCCGAGGCGCGTCGTGCTCGAGCACGCCGCGGAGCGCTCGATCTCGATCTGCCGGAAGTGCGGCGTCTCGGCGTCCGAGGCCAACGCCGTCGTCTGCTCGGTGTGCGGCAGCACGCTCCTTCCAGGTGGTCTCGCCCGAGATGGTCGAGCAGATCATCGAGATGGAGGGCGGCGGCCGAGAGAGACGACCTACGACGGCCGCAAGCTCACCTGGACGCGCGACGCCAAGCAGGCGCTCTGGACCATGCAGGACGCCTACAAGCGCCGGCGCGTGAAGGCGCGCGTCGAGAAGTCGGCGCGTCTGAAGCGCATCTCGACCGTCAGCCTCGAGTTCGCCCGAGCGATGATCGAGGAGGAGACCGGCACCCCGGTCGTGCTGCCCGCCGACGGCGCTGCCGAGGCGGCCCCCGTCGAGGCTCAGCGACGGCAAGAAGCTGATCGCACGCGACGCCAAGAAGAATCCCGCTCTTCTCCGAGCTCGACTGGGCGGCGGACGCGGTCGACGCGCATCCTGCGCGTGCCGGCGGGCTTCATGCGCGACCGCACCCAGCGCCGCATCGAAGAGCTCGCGCGCGAGCGCGGTCAGGCTGCGATCGATCTCACGCTCGTCGAGGACGGCATCGAGGACGGCCGGAAGGCCATGGAAGAGATGATCAAGGGCTACCAGGCAGACTCCGGCGCCGGCGCGCGAGGAAGCGGCGATGCCGCCGCGCGGCCGTGCCGAGCCGCGTCGCCACGGGCGAGCTGCCGCTCAACGAGGTCGGCATCATGGCGGCGATGGAGGCGCGAAGGCTCGGAGACACCGGCAAGTGAAGCGAACGAGGGGTCCGATTCGCGACCCCTCGTGCTCCCGTCTTCATGGCGAGCTACCGTTTCTGCCGCACCGACGACATCGCTCTCCTGGTCGACACCTACAACGCCTGCCGCGGCGCGGACTGCCTCGAGCCTCCTCTGACGGTCGACGACTTCAAGCGTGACGCCAGGGAGCTCGGTCTGTGGGCGAGCAGCTGCATGCTCGCCTTCGAGGGGACGACGCCGATCGCCGTGCTGCTCGGCGCCAAGCAAGGCGCCGCGAATCGAGTCCAGCGCATCGCGGTGAGCGCTTCTCATCAGCGGCTCGGCCACGGACGGCATCTCCTGGAATCGCTGCGCCAGAAGGTGGCCATCCTCGGGCCCCCCCGTCTCGTCGCGGAGGTTCCCGCGGTGCTCGACGGCGCCTGTCGCTTCTTCGAGCGCTGCGGCTTCTCCCCCTACGCCCGCTTCGTCGACTTCGTGGCCGGCGCGCCGCTGCCGGTCGAGCGCCGCGAAGCGGAGCTCGTGTCGCCCGCGACGGTCGACGAGCTCCTTGCCGCGGGCGCGCTCGACGCCCCCACTGCGCTCGCCTGGGAGCGTTCCGTGCCGGCCATCGAAGGCCGCAAGCGTGAGATCGAGGGCCTGGCCATCGCCTCTGACGTGCGCGTCGAGGCGATGGTGCTGTTTCGTTCCGTCGCGGACGGCAGCGAGATCCTCCGCTTGAGCGCGCGTCGAGCAGAGCTCCTCGCCGCGCTCGTCGGAACCCTGCAACGTCGCCGGCCCGGAGGGATCGCGATCCCCAAGGTCTCTCCGGCCGAGATCGATTTTGCCGCCCTGGAGGCCCTGGGCTTTCGACGTCGGAGCGAGTACATCGGATGGATGGCGGACCTCGCCGCCTGACACACATGAAGGGTTATTTCGACATCGCCGGCGACGGCGGCTCGAACGTCGAGGCACAGGTGGTGGCCAAGCGCTCGCGCATCGCCGCGAGCCTCGGCGGCGTGCGCCACATGCTCGCCGTCGGCTCCGGGAAGGGCGGGGTCGGCAAGAGCACGCTCGCGATGCAGCTCGCGCTCGTGCTTCGCGCCGGCGGAGCCGACGTGGCGATCCTCGACGCGGACCTCAACGGCCCGAGCCAGGCGCGCATGGCGGGGCTCGGCGCCGCGCCGCTGCTTCCCGGCGAGGATGGCCTCGTCCTGCCGCGCGCGGCGTCCGGCATCGGCGTGGTCTCGATGGGGCTCATCGTCCCGGAGACGCAGGCGCTCGATTTCGACAGCGTCGCGCACGGCGATACTTACGTTTGGCGCGCGACGCGCGAGTTCGCGTTGCTCGGCGACCTGCTCGCCGGGGTCGCCTGGGGGGGGCTCGACTACCTGCTGATCGACCTGCCTCCCGGAGCCGAGCGCATCACTCAATACGCCGAGTTCCTCGGCGCCGAGACGGCGATCGTGCTGGTCACGATCCCGTCCGACTTGTCGCGCGGCGTGGTGTCGCGCTCGATCGCGGCGCTCGCCAAGACGCCGAATCGAGTCCTCGGCTACATCGAGAACATGAAAGGGTACCACTGCCGCGACTGCGGCTCGATCCGCCCGTTGTTCGCCGAGTCGAACGCGATCGATCTCGGCATTCCGTGCATCGGCACCGTGCCGTTCGACCCCGATCTCGCCGCCGCCTGCGATCGCGGCGAGCCGCTGCCCGCCGCCGACCGCAGCCCGACTTGGCGGGCCGTCGCCGACGTGGCGCGGCGCATTCGCCAAACATTGGAGGTTTCATGAAGTTCCTCTGCGTTCTGTGCGATCAACCGATGAAGCTCGTCGAGGTCGCGCCGCCCGACCGTGGCGCGTTGTCGGTCGTCTACGAATGCCCGGAGTGCGCGCACCGCATCGCGATGCTCACCAACCCCCTCGAGACGCAGATGGTGCAATCGCTCGGCGTACAGATCGGCCCGGGCGGCGAGAAGACGGAATCGAAGTGCCCGTTCTCGGCGATGCTGCCGGGGGCGGCGGGCGAGCCCGCATCGAGCGTGCCGTCGGCGATGCAGTGGTCGGGGCAAGCGCTCGAGCGCCTCAGCCGCGTGCCCGAGTTCGTGCGGCCGATGGCGCGCGCCGGCATCGAGCGCTTCGCGCGCGAGAACGGCTTTCGCGAGGTCGACGAGCAGGTGCTCGACCGAGCCAAGAGCTTTTTCGGGATGTGAGCCCGGTGCTCGGCGACACCGGCGCCTTCGCTCGCCCGTACGTCATCTCTTGGAACTTGACGTACCGCTGCAACCTGGCCTGCGAGCACTGTTACCTCGACGCCGGCTCAAGGCCCGAGGTGGGCAGCGAGGCGTTCGCCGACCGCAGCGAGCTCTCTACCGACGATTGCCTTCGTGTCGTCGACGAGATTGCGGCCTTTGCGCCCGACTGCCTGCTGATCCTCACGGGCGGTGAGCCACTGCTGCGCCGCGACATCGTCGAGATCGTTCGCTACGCGGCCGCCAAGGGCCTGTGGGTAGTGGTCGGCACCAACGGCGTGAAGATCACCGACAACCTCGCCGCGATCCTCAAGCGCGAGGGCGTGCGCGGGCTGTCGCTGTCGCTCGACGCGCTGGACGAAGCGCGGCACGATGCCTTCCGCCGCGTGCGTGGCGCGTGGCGCAACACGGTCGACGGCGCGAAAATCCTCGCTCGTGCCGGGTTGCCGTTCATCGTCCAGACGACGGTGGCGCGCCACAACGCCGCCGAGCTCGGCGCGATCGCCGCGTTCGCCCACGGCGAGCTCGGCGCGACCGTTTGGAACCTCTATTTTCTGGTGCCGACCGGCCGCGGCGCGCACGTCTCGGACCTCGACGCCGCCGCTTACGATCGCGTGCTCGGCGAGCTTCGCGAGATCCATCGGCGCTACGCCGGCAAGATGCTCGTCAACGCCAAGTGCGCGCCGCACTACGTGCGAATGCTCCAGGGCGAGGACGCCGCGGACGTCTACGCCAAGAGCTACGCCGGCGGCGCGGGCGGGTGTCCCGCGGGAACGCACTACCTGGGCATCCGGCCGAACGGCGACGTCACCCCCTGCCCTTACTTGCCGCAGTTCGCGGGAAATCTCCGCGAGCAGAAGCTCACGGATCTATGGCAGTCCTCGGAGCTCTTCGTGAAGATCCGCGAGCGCACGCGGCTCGGCGGTCGCTGCGGAGAATGCGAGCTTGCGGCGTCGTGCGGCGGCTGCCGCGCGCGGGCCTTCGGCATGACCGGCGACGTGATGGCGGAAGATCCGCTCTGCACTCACGTTCCCGGAACGTTCGCGCAGCCCACGGCGGCTGTCGTCGAATACGGTGGTGCGGCGGAGACCACCCTCTCCTGGGACCCCGCGGCCAGCGAGCGGATGAAGCAGATCCCGGCCTTCGTCCGCGGCATGGTGACTCGCCGCGTCGAAGCGTATTGCCGGGAGCAGCGGCTGGCGCGCGTCACCGAGGAAGTGCTAGGCGAGATCCGGGCCAAGATGCCCACGCCGAAGCTGTTCGCTTCGAACAGAGCTTGAACCAGCACACGCTGTCGGGGAGGACGCCCATGAGCAGCAAATGGTGGATGATCGGAATCGCTACGATCGCGTTCGCGAGCGTCGGAGCGCCGCCTTTCGCGTCGGCCGACGATGCGGCGGGAGGGGGCAGCAAGCCGCTGGCGGTCGAGGAGATGAGCTCCGGAGGCGTCGAGGTGTCGCTGCTCGAGCTCAAGCGCGCCTCGGGCGACACGGTGACCGCCAAGTGGCTGTACAAGAACACCAGCGACGAAAGGAAGTCGGTCAGTCACCTGATGTCGGACGAGTACTACCTCGTCGACCCGAGCGCCAAGAAGAAGTACTTCTGCGTGAAGGACAGCAAGAACAACTGGGTGGCCGGCAACCATAGCGGCTACAACAGCCTCGATCTGGAGGCCGGCAAGACCTTCAAGATGTGGGCGAAGTTCCCAGCTCCGCCCGCAACGACCGAGAAGGTCACGCTCTATCTCGAAGGCGTGCCCCCCTTCGAGGACGTGCCGCTGGCGAAGTGATGCCTCGCCCGGCGACGCGCGGGTGGGTGCGCTTCCCGGCGGCTGCCGTCGCGGCGCTCCTGCTCGCCAACGCACCCGCGCCGGCGCAGGAAGAAGCGGCCGAGTCGGAAGCGGCCGGCGCATTCAAGCCGCAAACCACCGATCTCAAATTCACGATCGTCGACCTCGTCTACAAGTCCGACAACCTCGCCGGCGCCGGCAGTAGCGTGACGGGCAAGGTCGAGAACCTAGAGATGAAGGAGACGGAGACGGAAGTCAGGATCGAGCTCTCCGGGGACATCCTCTTCGACTTCGACAAGGCCACGCTGCGTCCGGCGGCCACGCCCGTACTGGAGCGCGTCGCCGAGGTGATACGCAAATACGGCAAACCGACCGTGCGCATCGAGGGTCACACGGATTCCAAAGGCAGCCACGAGTACAACGTCAAGCTGTCGCAGCGGCGCGCCGATTCGGTGAAAGATTGGCTCGTCAAGAACGGGGCGATCCGCGGCGCGCTCGTCACCAAGGGGTTCGCCGAAACCCAGCCGGTGGCGCCGAACCAGAACCCCGACGGCAGCGACAACTCCGAAGGCCGTCAGAAGAATCGCCGGGTCGAGATCATCGTCAAAAAGAAGTAGCCCGCTGGTGCGAAGTGCTTTGAAGCTGACGATCCCGGTCCACTACGACTTCGCCTCGACGATTTGCTGCGTCGCGCACCGCGTGATGGAGAGCATGCGCGCCGATCTCGACGCGATGGGTGTGGTGCTCGAATGGCGACCGCTCGACCTCGCCGCCATCACCGGGTGGCGTCGCGGCACGGTGGTGGAGGGGCCGCGACGGGACAATGCGCTGCGTGTGGCCGCCGAGCTCGGCGTGGCGCTACGCATGCCGGCGGTATGGCTCGATTCGCGCCCAGCGCACGTGGTGGCGCTCGAGCTCGCCGGAACGCCGCACGAAGCAGCATGGCGCGAGCGGGTGTGGAGCGCCGTGTTCGAGGAGGGCCGCGACATCGGCGCCGCGGGCGAGGTCGAGCGCCTGGCGAACGACCTCGGCCTCGGGCGCACCAAGTTGCCCGACCTCTCCGATTTCTCGCGCCTCGACGCCGCCACCGAAGCCGCCCGTGAAGCCGAGGTCACCGGGGTACCGACGTTCCACGTCGGTTTCCCCCTCGGCGGAATCCAGGAGCCGGCGACGATGCTTCTGCTCTTCCAGCGCTGGGTCGACAGGCGGGCGGCGACCGCGATCGAAGGACTGGCGCTCAGGCGAGCGCGACGCACTCGATCTCGACGTCGAACTCCATCGGCCACGACGCGACGGCCACGAACGTACGCGCGGGAGGATCGACCGGGAAGTAGCGGGCGTACGCCCGATTGATGGTCGCGTAGTAGGCCGCGTTGGTGGCGTAGATCGTCACCTTCACGACCTTGTCGAGGGATGATCCGGCGGCCTCGAGCGCGGCCTTGACGTTCTCGAGGCATGCCTCGGTCTGCGCCGCCATGTCGCCGTGCACCATGCTTCCGGTGGCGCGGTCGATCGGCGGCATACCCGAGACGAACACGAATCCGTTCGCCTTGACCGCCACGGAGAGCGGCACGTTGGCCTTTTCGATCGCCTCGGAAATCGGGGATACGCGCACCGTCTCTTTCTTCGCCATGTTCAATTCTCCTTCCGTCAGGGACAAGCTCATCAAGAGACAGCCTTGCGAAACGCCGGCCGCTCTTCGAGCCGGCCGAGATACGCGCGCAGGTTCGCGAAGCGGTCCTCGAGCGAGTTCAGTCGCCGAGCGATGTACAGCGTCACGCCCATCATGATGTCGGCCGCCGAGAAATCGGCGCCGAGCAGATAGGGCTTCCCATCGAGCGCCTTGTCGACGACCGCGAGCGTCGCGCCGAGCCGTCCCCGCGCATCTTCGACCACGGCGGGAATGCGCTCGGGTTCGGGCTTGAACAGCGTGTGGCGGACGATGTCGCCGATCGGCGGCAGCGCCGTCGCCTCCGAGAAGTACACCCACTGGAGAAATGCCGCGCGCCCGGCCGTGCCCGGGGCAGGAGCGAGTCGGCCCTTCCCGTACTTCTCGAGGATGTACTCGAGGATCGCTCCCGATTCGAACATGACGACGTCGCCATCCTCGATCGCCGGCACCTTACCGTAGGGAGCGGTCTGTGCGAACGGAAGCTTGCCGGGCGTGAACTTCACGAGCGAGAGCTCGTATGGAACGCCGAGCTCCTCGAGAAGCCAGTAGATGCGGATCGAGCGGGTGAGCGGTGCGTGGTAGAGCTTGACCATCGAGTCCTCCTTCAAAGCGCCATGAATTCGAGCATCAAGTCGATCTGAGCTTCGAGCATCGATCAACTCGATTCCGTAGATCGACGTCGGCGTAGGCTTAGAGGAGCCGTCTTTCGCGGTCAACGAGCGCCGGAACGCAAAACGGCCGCCGCTGCCCGTTCGCAGTGGCGGCCGTTCGGGACTTCACCGTCAGCGGGGACTCACCCCCACCCCGCATCCTCGCCGCTGCTCTTCGCCTTCTTCACTTCGGAATCCATCCAGGCTTGGAACTGCTCGGGCGTGTCGATGCGTCACGTAGCCGCGCATGCGGTAGTGGCCGAGGCCGCAGAGCTGCGCGCAGGAGATCTCGTAGCTCCACTTGTCGTCGCCCTTGCGCTTCTTCATGTCGTCGCTCGTGACGGTCGGCTCGAACCAGACGGGCGTCGACGATGCCGGGGATCGCGTCCTGCTTCACGCGCATCTCCTGCAGGCGCGAAGCTGTGAATGACGTCCAGGCTCGAGAGGTAGACGATCGCCGGCTTGTCGACCGGCAGGTGGAGCTGGTTGACGGTCGTGAAGTCGTCGGCCGCGGCCGGATCCTTGCGGTCGAGGCCGAGCGGGTTCGACTGCGCGTCGACGAGCTTGAGATCGGTCTTGCCGAACATGCCGTCGGGGCCGGGATAGTGGATGTTCCAGGCGAACTGCTGGCCGACCACCCGCACCACGGTCGCATCGCTTCTCGGCGGGAAACTGGTCGACGCGCGCGGCCCAGAGCGGGACCGAGAAGCCGAGCAGCAGGATCGCTTCGGCGACGATCACCGCCGACCTCGACGTAGCGTCGACGCGTGACTCTGCACGCCGTCGGGATTCGCCTTCGGGTGCTTCGGAGGCGCGGAAGCTGAACGAGCGCGATCACGAAGTAGATGCTCCAGCCGACGAACAGCACCACCATCAGCAGGTGCACGTACAGGGTCAGACGATCGAGCGCGCCGCCGTGCGCCGACGCCAGCTCCGGGAGAAAGAGCAGCTTCTGGACCATCTAGGCTCCCTTCTTCACGAGCCGCAGAGCGGGACGCGGCATCGGATCGCGGAAGCCGCGCGTACGACGACGCAGATAGACAAGAAGAAGATGCCGAACCCGACCTGGACCAACACGATGACGGCGAGCAGGAACCACACGCCCATCTCGGCGCCCTTGGTGATCTGCGAGTTCGGGTCGCCGAAGCAGACCGTGCAAGCCGCCGCCGACGAGGGGGTCAGCAGCCTCGCCGCCAATGCGGTGCCGGCGAGCCATGGGGACCGGCGGAGAGTTTCATGGTGCTCCCTTCACCTTTCTCAGGAACCAGTGGCCGTACAGCAGCGAGCCCGATGCGCCGTCGCCGAACGAGCCCGCGCCGACCGACCAACATACCCCCCGCCGCCCTCGATTGCGGAACATCCACACGCACCACGCTCCGAACCCGAGCGCGAGCGCGGTCGCCATCGAGATGAAGAGCAGATGGATGTTCTTGAGCGCCCATCGCGTCGCTCACGGCAGTCGCTCTCAGATCGTGGATGTGGTCGAGGTTGGTGATCATCGGCAAGCAGCGAGCAGGACCGCGAAGAACGCCACCGTGAGGGCCAGGATGAGGAGGATCACTTGGCGCTCGGAGATCAGGTGCATGAAGAAGAGCGCCACCAGCGACGCCTTGAAGCATGGCGATGACGAGCGCGACGGCGATCGCCTCGTGCACCTCGAGGTGCAGGTACGAGACCGCGACGGTGACCACGGTCAGCGCCAGCAGCGCGACGAACACCATGATGTAGGTGCGGACGTGCTTGTCGATCTCGGCGGCGTGGCTGGCTGCGTGACTTTCCATTCGCGCTCGTCTCCTTCAGAGCAGATAGAGAATCGGAAAGAGGAAGATCCACACCAGGTCGACGAAGTGCCAGAAGAGGCCGGAGTTCTCGACCCGGTTGATGAGCAGCTGGCGGTCGTGCTCCCAGTAGCTCGGCGCCGCGAGCCAGAAGTAGCCGTTCACGATCATGCCGCCGATCACGTGCAGCGCGTGCAGGCCGGTCATGATGAAGTAGATCGCGAGGAAGTTGTTCGTGCGCGGCAGCAGATGGTCTCGAAAGTGGCCGTGTACTCGACGTACTTGATGACGAGGAAGCAGAAGCCGAGCGCCGACGGTGACGCCGAGGAACAGCCGGAACTTCTTCGAGGTCGTTGCGCATCGAGCGACGCCCACGCCATGACCATCGTGACGCTCGAGGTGATGAGCACGACGGTGTTGACCGTGCCGAGCGGGACGTTCAGGGCCTCCCAGCCGTGCGGCCAATCGTCGGCGCCGATGCGCAGCACGATGTAGCGTCGCGAAGAAGGCGCCGAAGAGCATGATCTCGGAGGCGAGGAAGCAGCCAGATGCCGATCTTGCCGTTGGTGAGCCCGGTGTCCTGGCCGCGGCTCGGTGATGTAGGGAATCAAGCCTTCCATGCGATCAGGCCTCCTGCGCCTGCGGACGGAAGTCGGCGGCGTAGCCGCGCGGGCTGTAGTCGTACGGGCCGCGGTAGACGACGGGTGGATGGTCGAAGTTGCCGTGCGGCGGCGGCGACGGCGCCTCCCACTCGAGCGTGGTCGCGTTCCACGGGTTGCGGTCGACGACCTCGCCGCGCCGCATGCTCCAGAAGAAGTTGATGATGAAGAGGAGCTGCGCCAGCGCCCATGAACCAGGCCGACCACGAGCTCAACGCCGTTCAGCCAGAGCACGTGCTGCGCGTGCGCGTAGCTGGCACCGCCGTCGTAGAGCCGGCGCGAGACGCCGGCGAGGCCCGAGCCAGAACATCGGCATGAAGACGCCGTTCATGCCGATGAACGATCAGCCAGAAGTGGACCTTGCCGAGCGTCTCGTTCATCTTGCGACCGGTCGCCTTCGGGAACCAGTAGTAGATGCCGGCGAAGAAGGCCATGATCGTTCCCGGCGCGACGACGTAGTGGAAGTGGGCGATCACGTAGTACGTGTCGTGCAGGTGGATGTCCGCGGCGGTGAGGCCGAGCGGCAGTCCGGTGAGGCCGCCGATGCCGAACATCGGCAGGAACGCCAGCGCGAACAGCATCGGGGTGGTGAAGCGGATCGACCCGCCCCAGAGCGACAGGAAGAGCGCCGAGAGGATCACCACCGACGGGATCGAGATGATCATCGTCGTCGTCTGGAAGAACGCCGCGATCGCGTAGCCCATGCCGGTCATGAACATGTGGTGCGCCCACACGATGAACGACATGAAGCCGAGGAAGATGATCGAGTAGACCATCGGCTGTGTAGCCCCAGAGCGGCTTGCGGGTGTTGTTGGCGATGCACCTCGGCGACGATGCCCATGGCCGGCAGGATCAAGACGTAGACCTCGGGGTGGGCGAGGAACCAGAAGAGGTGCTGCCAGAGCAGCGGGTTGCCGCCGCCGGCGACCGGCAGCGGCTGGCCGCTGACCACGAGGCCGCTCGGCAGGAAGAAGCTCGAGTCCCGTGACGCGGTCCATGAGCTGCAGGACGCGCCGCGACCTCGAGCGGCGGGAAGGCGAGCAGCAGCAGGAACGCGGTCACGAACTGCGCCCACACGAAGAACGGGAAGCGCCAGAAGCTCATGCCCTTGGCGCGGAGCTGGATCGTCGTGACGATGAAGTTGATCGCGCCGAGCAGCGACGAGGTGATGATCAGGATCATGCCGACGATCCAGCCGGTCTGGCCGGGGTTGATGTCGGCGAGCGGCGAGTACGACGTCCAGCCCGACTGCGCGGCGCCGCCCGGCAGGAAGAAGCTCGCCGAGCATCATCAGGCCGCCGACGCACGAAGAACTGGTAGCTCATCATGTTGAGGCGCGGGAACGCCATGTCGTTGGCGCCGATCTGCAGCGGCAGCACGTAGTTGCCGAAGCCGCCGACGCCGAGCGGCACGACGCCGAGGAAGACCATGATCGTGCCGTGCATGGCGCCGAGCTCGTTGTAGAAGTCCGGCGTCATCACGCCGCCCGGGAGCGCGGGAATCGCCGAACAAGCTGCCGATCAGCGGCATCGGCTTGCCCCGGATAGGCGAGCTGCCAGCGCATCATCATCATCAGGCAGAAGCCGAACATCAGGAAGAAGCAGCGCGGTCACCGCGTACTGGATGCCGATCGTCTTGTGATCGGTCGAGAAGACGTACTTGCGCGAGAAAGCCGAGCTCTTCGTGACGTGCCCGTGCTGCGGGCGCGTGCGGCGCGTGTGCAGGCATGCCTTCGCCATGCGCTTCCATCGATTACTCCCGTCCTTCTCTCCGCTGCCGGAGAAAGTGTTGGCGTGAGGGAACAGTCCTGCGCTCGACTCGAGCTATTGTGCCGCCGCCGGGCGCGCTGAACTTGAAGTCCACGGTCTTGGTCTCGCCGTCGCCGACCGTCACCTTCTCGATCTTCGTGCCGAGCTTCTCGTGCCAGGCCTCGATCTCGTAGGTGCCCGGCCGGCAGATTGGAGAGCGTGAACTTGCCGTCCTCCTTGGTCACCGCGAAGAAGGGGTTGTCGCTCACGATCGCGTACGCGGTCATCCACGGGTGCACGTCGCACTTGACCTGGAAACGGATCCTCGGCCTTGTCGAAGACGTGCTCGGCGTCCTTGCGGGTGGCCGGCATCGCCATGTTGAACTGGCCGTTCACCTTCGGCAGCGCGTGCACGTTGTGCAGCACGCCGTCGGAGTTCAGCACCTTGAGCGTCTGGCCCGCCTGGAGCGCGAACACGTGCGGCTGGTAGATGCAGCCGTTCTGATCCATCACCACCGGCTCCTTCGGCGCCGGATAGGTCTTGCCGGCGGGGAGGCCGCTCTTCACGCGCACGAGGATGTTGCCCATGGTGTTGCCCGAGCCGAGCACCAGCATCTGGTTGGCACCGGCTCCTTGTGCTTGGAGGCGCACACCGGATCGGCGTCCATGGCGAGCGGCTTCAGGTTCGGCACCTTGCCGTCGTAGGTGACCGTGCCCGGATGACGGTCCCGGCGAACGGCCGATGCGGACAGCAACGAGCGAGCCGGCGATGGCCAGCTGCCGCGACTTCTTCGACAAGACACGAAACATTTGCTCCTCCTGATGTTCTCAGACGTTTTCGAACGACAGCGATTCGGCAAGACGCGGATCACGCAGCGGCACCAAGGCGCGACGACTCGACACCCACCCGAAGGCGGCGAGGAAGAATCCACCGACCGCGAGCATGGCCGTCACGTCCGAGATTCCCAAGCGTGCGCTCTCTTCCCGATGCACCGGGCATAACACACCAGTAGAGGTCCATGAAGTGCATGGCGAGCAGCCACAGCGCGCGCCGCGACCAGCAGCGCCCCCGAGCGCTTGATGGCACGCGGCATCAGGAAGAAGAACGGAATCACGAAGTGGCCGACCGCCAGCAGCTTGCGCGACCGTCGGCCACGCTCCCCGGGAGCGGTCCATGAAATACGATCGTCTCTTCGGGTATGTTGGCGTACCAGATGAGGAAGTACTGGGAGAACGCGATGTAGGTCCAGAAGACCACGAAGGCGAAGAGAAGCTTGCCGATGTCGTGAACGTGCTCGATGGTGACGACGCCGCGGAGCGCCCGCGTGAATGAATGAAGGCGATGGCCACGACGATGAAGGCGAAGGCGCGAGAGCAGCGAACCGGCGAAGTAGTAGACGCCGAACATCGTCGAGTACCACTCCGGCTCGAGCGACATCATCCAGTCGACCGCGGCGAACGTGATCGTCAGGCTGAAGAGGATGATGCCGGGAGGCGCCACCGCGCGAAGCCGGCGCGTGATCCGCTCGTCGACCGGTCTCGTCCTGCTTCTGCGACTGGCTCGAGAAGTAGGTCGCGAGCCCGCCCCAGGCGATGAAGTAGATGATCGCGCGGATCGACGAAGAAGCCCTCGTTAGATACGGGGCTCTTGCCGCTGAAGCGCGGCGTTCTTGGCGACCTCGGCGGGGTCGGTCCAGATGAAGAGCTCGTGACGGCCGAGCCAGATCGGCACGAAGAGCACCGCGAAGACAGCGGCAGCGTCGCCATCACGTTCTCGACCACGCGCCGCAGCGCCACGCCCCAGCCCGCGCGACAGGCGAAAAGCACGAGCACGAAGAAGAGGGCGCCGAGGGCGATGCTCAAGAAATAGAGGTAGGCGACGAGCCACGAGAAGTAGAACTCGGCCGCCGGCGAGGTCGCGAGCGATCCGACGAGCCCGACGACGCCGAGGACGGCGCCGATCCAAACGAGCGACGCGAGCGACCTGCCCGTCCTGCTCGGCGAGCGCTCACGCCGGCGCCGACGCCTGGGTCACGATGCCTCCGCCCGGGGCGTGCGGCTCACCCGCTCCACGCGCGTTGGCCCCGATGCTCGACAAGAACCGCTCGGTCTCGGTCGCGTCGAACTTCGGGTCCCACGACTCGATCGAGATGAAGAACCCGTCGTCGGTCACCTTCTCGAAGGCGCGCGACCCGAACAACGGATGGAAGTGCATCGGCAGCTCGTTGAACGCGAGCATGCCGACGACGGTGGAGATCGCCGCCAGCAGCACGCCGAGCTCGAAGGTGATCGGGACGTACGGCTGCCAGTTGAAGAACGGCTTGCCGCTGATGACGATCGGATAGGCGATGCCGTTGGCCCACATCTGCAAGCGTGAGGCCGCCGATCGCGCCGCAAAGCCCGAAGAACAGCGTGACGTACGGCAGCCGCGAGCGGCCGAGCCCCATCGCGTGGTCGAGACCGTGGACGGGGAACGGCGAGTGCGCGTCCCAGCGCTTGTAGCCCGCGTCGCGGACCTGCTCGCAGGCGTGGTAGAGATCCTTCGGCGAGGCGAACTCGGCGAGCAGCCCGAAGGTTTCGCCCGGGGGCAGCGACGGGCGCCAGCAGCGACATCAGTGCGCTCCCTTCCGACGGCCGCGCCGGCCACCCATGCCGGGCGACTCGTGCCCTTCCTCGGCCGGGTGCGGGTTCGCCTGCGGCAGCGTGCCCTTCACCTCGGCCGTCGCCACCACCGGCAGGAAGCGCGCGAACAGGCAGAACATCGTGAAGAAGAGGCCGAAGCTGCCCGACGAGCGTGCGCGATCTCCCAGATCGTCGGGTAGTACATGCCCCACGACGACGGCAGGAAGTCGCGGTGGAGCGACGTGACGATGATCACGAAGCGCTCGAACCACATGCCGATGTTGATGAAGATCGAGATCGATGAAGTGCATGACCATGCTGGTGCGCGCCTTCTTGAACCAGAAGACCTGCGGCGAGAGCACGTTGCACGTCACCATCGTCCAGTACGCCCACCAGTACGGGCCGAAGGCGCGATTGATGAAGATGAACTGCTCGAAGGGGTTCTGGCTGCACCACGAGATGAAGAACTCCATCGCGTAGGCGTAGCCGACGATCAAGCCCGTCACGATCATGATCTTCGCCATGTTGTCGAAGTGGAGCAGCGTGACGATGTTCTCGAGGCCGAACCCCTTGCGGGTGATCACCATCAGCGTGACCACCATGGCGAAGCCGGAGAAGATCGCGCCGGCGACGAAGTAGGGCGGGAAGATCGTCGAGTGCCAGCCGGGGAGCTGGGCGACGGCGAAGTCCATCGAGACGATCGAGTGCACCGAGAGCACGAGCGGCGTCGCCAGGCCGGCGAGGATCAGGTACGCCATCTCGTAGTGCCGCCAGTGGCGCTGCGAGCCGCGCCAGCCGAGCGCGAAGAAGCCGTAGACGATGCGGCGGATCGTGGTCTTGGAGCGGTCGCGCATGGTGGCGAGATCGGGGATCAGACCGACGTACCAGAAGATCAGCGAGACCGTGCCGTAGGTCGAGACCGCGAAGAAGTCCCATAGGAGCGGGCTGCGGAAGCCCGGCCACATGCTCATCTGGTTCGGCACCGGCGCCATCCAGTACACGACCCAGGGGCGGCCGACGTGGATGCCCGGGAAGAGCAGGGCGCACATGACGGCGAAGATCGTCATGGCTTCGGCCGAGCGATTGATCGACGTCCGCCACTTCTGCCGGAACAGGAAGAGGATCGCGGAGATCAGCGTGCCGGCGTGACCGATGCCGATCCAGAAGACGAAGTTGGTGATGTCGAAGGCCCAGCCGACCGGGACGTTGAGGCCCCAGATGCCGATGCCCTCCCAGAACAGCCAGGCGATGCAGAGGACCAGCACGCCGAGCATCGAGGCCGACGCGGCAAAGGCAAGCCACCAGCCTAGGCTCGGCGCTCTCTCGATGGGCGCCGCGACGACTTCGGTGATGGAGTGGAAGTCGTGCCCGCCGAGGATCAGTGGGGCCCGCCCGACGACGGGCTCGAACGAGACGTTATCCTCGGGTTGCATGCGACTAGGTACCCAGCCTCCTCACGCCCGTCCGCATCTTTGCTCGAAAAGTGACCCGCGGTAACTACAAATCCCTCCCGTCGGGGTCAAGATGTTTGTCGCGGCGCCGGGCGCCGCCGCCTCTAGTGTCCGCGGGGCCACTCTGCTACCTACGTCGACGTGTTCCCCGGCTCGCTCGTTCCCATCATCACCCCGTTCCGGCAGGGCAAGCCCGACCGGGACGGCCTCGAGCGCGTGATCGAGTACGTGCTGGCCGGCGGCTCCGACGGCATCATCCCCTGCGGCACCACCGGCGAGTCGGCCACGCTCTCGCACGAGGAGCACGAGGAAGTCATTCGCTGGACGATCGAGATCGTGCGCAAGCGGGTCCCGGTCATCGCCGGCACCGGCTCGAACTCGACGGCCGAGGCGATCCGCTTGACCAAAGGAGCGGAAAAGGCAGGCGCCAACGGTGCGCTTCTGATCTCGCCCTACTACAACAGGCCCACACAGGAAGGGATCTTCCAGCACTACAAGGCCGTGGCCGAGGCGACCGGCATCCCGCTGATCGTCTACAACATCCCGGGCCGCACCGGCTCGAAGATCGAGCCCGCCACGCTCGCGCGGCTGTCGCGGGTTCCGCGGGTGATCGGCGTCAAGGAAGCGACGGGAACGGTCGAGACCTCGATCGACATCATCGCGCAAGCCGCGGAGGGCTTCGCGGTCTACTGCGGCGAGGATGCGATCAACTTCCCCGTGCTCGCCGTCGGCGGCGCGGGGCTGATCTCGGCGGTCGCCAACGTGGCGCCGAAGCCGCTCGCGGAGATGGCGCACGCGGCCCGCGAGAACCGCTGGGAGGATGCGCGGCGCATACACTTCGCGCTGCTCGATCTCGTCAAGGTGCTGTTCATCGAGACCAACCCGATACCGGTCAAGACCGCCTGCGCGCTCATCGGGCTGTGCAGCGCCGACATGCGCTTGCCGCTGACGCCCATGTCCGAGGGCAACCTCGCGCGCCTCAAGCAGGTCCTCGCAGACCACAAGCTCGTACGCTGATGTCCGCGAAGCTGGTGGTGTGCGGCGCCGCCGGCCGGATGGGGCGGCTCATCTGCAACTTCATCCGTGAGACGCCCGACGCCGTCCTCGCCGCAGCCGTCGAAGCCGCGGAGCACCCGGCGCTCGGCCGCGATGCCGGAGAGCTCGCCGGCGTGCGGCGCGCTCGGCGTACCTGTCGTCGCGGACTACGCGGCGGTTGCCGCCCCGGACACGGTGACGCTCGACTTCACGATCGCGTCCGGCGCGCTCGCCCATCTGCGCACGGCGGCGGCCAACGGCGCGGCGATCGTCGTCGGCACGACCGGCTTTTCCGAAGAGGAGCGCCGCGAGGCACACGAGCTCGCCGTCAAGACCCGCACGATCATCGCCGCCAACATGAGCGTCGGCGTCAACGTCCTCCTCAAGCTGGTGGCCGACGCCACGCGGCTGCTCGGCCCCGCGTTCGATCCCGAAGTGTCCGAAGTCCACCACCGCATGAAGGTCGATGCGCCGAGCGGAACCGCCGTCGCCCTCGCCCGCGCCGTGGCCACCGCCAGCGGGCGTGATCTGGCGCGCTCGCAGGTGTCGGCACGCGAAGGGATGATCGGCAAGCGGCGCGATGAGGAGATCGGCGTCATGGCGCTACGCGGCGGAGACGTCGTCGGCGACCACACCGTGTACTTCCTCGGCCACGGCGAGCGGCTCGAGCTCACCCACCGCTCGCAGAGCCGGGAATGTCTGGCGCGCGGCGCGCTCCGCGCCGGCATCTGGCTCTCCCGCCAGACGCGGCCCGGCCTCTACTCCATGGCGGACGTGCTCGGCCTCGGCGCGTGATGGAGCTCGGTCTCTACGTCCGCAACATGGGCCCGCAGTCGACGCGCGGCACGCTCGTCGATTGTGCGCGGGCCGCGGAGCAAGCGGGCATCGATCACCTTTGGGTGGCCGATCACATCGCCATACCACCGGACCAGTCGGAGGGATCGGGTGGTCGCTATCTCGATCCTCTGGCCACGCTCGCCTTCCTCGCCGCCGCAACCGATCGCATCCGGCTCGGTACGGGCGTGCTCGTCCTCCCCTACAGGCCCCCGCTCGCCACCGCGAAGTGGCTGGCGACGATTCAGGAGCTGTCGGGAGGTCGCCTCCTCTTCGGCGTCGGCGCGGGATGGATGGAGCCGGAGTTTCAGATCGTGGGGGCGTCGCGCGAGCGCCGAGGCGCGATCACCGATCAAACGCTCGAGTTCGTTCACCGCTGCTTCGCCGCCGACGAGGTGGTGGAAGCCGGCCAGCCGTTTCTCTTCCTGCCGCGACCGAAGCGACCGCCGATCTACGTGGGCGGGGCCGGCCGGGCGGTATTGCGGCGCACGGCGCGCTTCGGCGAGGGCTGGATGCCGATCGGCGGAGATCCCGTCAAGCTCGCGTCGTCGATCGGCGAGCTGGCCAAGCTCTTCGCCGACGCCGGCAAGCCCGCGCCCGAGGTGATCGCGCTGACGACGCTTCCGCTCGACGACCCGGAGAAGGCCGCGGATCGAGCGCGCGCGCTCGCGCGCGCCGGCGTCACCGGCCTGGTACACACGTCTCGCTACGACACCGCGGCCGAGTTCGCGCGCAACGCGGAGCTCCTGGCCACTCGAATCCGACCGGCGCTGGAGCGCGGGTGACCGCGATAGGCGCGGGAAGCGCGCCGCGGCTCACCGTCGCGACCAGCTGCCCAAACTGCGGCGGACCGATCGACTTCGCGGAGGGCACGAACGCCTTTTGCTGTGACCACTGCCGCTCGCAACTCTTGGTCACCGGCCATGGCCGTCTCTTGTCGTACTTCGTCGCTCCCAAAATCGAAGCTGCGCCCGCCATCACCGCGGCGCGGCTCGCGCAAGATCAAGGCCGCGGGCCGCTGCGTACCGGCGAGGCGCGGCTCTTCTTCCTTCCTTACTATCGCCTGACCGCGACCGACGTGCGCTGGCAGCGGCCGGAGCCCGAGCCACCAGAGCCGCTCCCCGAGCCCGGTGACGGCGAATCGGGAACGAGCACGCCGCTCGGCACGGTCCTCCGTCAGCTCGTTCCCGATCGGGATCCCGAAGAGATCGAATGTCGCGACCGCGCCATCGAGCGGAATTTCGTCGCGATCGACTCGTCGGGGTTGTCGCTCTACTCGCTCGGCATGCGGCCGAATGCGCTTCGCCTCGAGCTCTACCGGCGCGACGCGCTCGACGCTCTCGGGCACGTCGTCGGCGTCGAGATGAGCGCGGAAGCGGCGCTCGCCACCGGTCGCAAGACGGGCGACGGCACCGACGTCGCTTGTCGCGCCGTCGTGGGGGCGGTCATGTCGCTCGTGCATTTCCCGTTTTGGTTCGTCGAGATTCTTCGCCGGCCACACTCCCGCTCGCTCACCATCGTCGACGGCGTGTCACAGGCGATCGTCGACCGCGACGTCGATTGCGCCATCCTCGAGCGCCTCGGCAGACCCGCGACCGGCGATTCGCAGGTCATCGGCTTTCGCCCGCTGGTCTGCCCGAACTGCGGCTGGGACCTTCCGGTGGCGCCCGAGCACGTGATCTTCTACTGCGGATCCTGCGCCCGCGCCTGGCGGATCGCCGGGGATGCGCTGGTCGAGATCAAGCACGGCTTCGCCGCCGCGCCGACGGCCGGCGCGCCCGCGACGGCGGAGCACTTACCCTTCTGGGCACTGCGAGCTGCGGTCGGGGATGAGGCACCGCGGAGCTTCCTCGCGCCCGCCTTCCGATACCGCCGGGCGCGGGCCCTGATCGATGTCACGGCGGCGCTTTCGCGTATCGCCGATACCGTCGCCAAACGCTCGAACCCGCCTTCGCAAGCCCACGGCGGATTCTTCGACGAAGCCGACGCGGCGGCACTCGCGCTGCTGGCAGACGCCGGAGCGTCGCCGCGGAGCTTCACCCGCGCCGAGCGCTATCGCGACGAGTCGATCCGCATCGAGAGCGCCGAGCTCGTCTGGCTGCCGTACGTCGCCGACGCCTACTCGCTGCGCGACGCGTTCTGCGGCACGGCCCTCACCCGCACGTTGCTGCTCTGAGGACCGCGGCGCCCCTCAACGCACGTCGGCGCTGATGACTCGCGCTTCGGTGACGATCGTATCCACCGGCTCGTCGTGCGCTTCGCGAGGCACTTCGGCGACGACCTGGAGATCGAAGGCCATCGCGATCGCGACGATACGGCCGTGGCCGCGCGCTTCGCGAAGAAAGCGGTCGTAGTGCGCTCCGCCCCTCCCGAGCCGCCCTCCCCGCTCGTCGAACGCGATTCCAGGCACGATGAGTACCATCGTGGAATCGCCTTCCTTGCCGAGCGCCAGCGGCTCGCCAACCTCCGGCTCGAGAACCCCGAACGCCGAGCGCTGCCATCGCGTCTCGACGCCGATCTCGAGGAATGTGAGACGTGGCCCGTCGACGCGCGGCGCGAACACGCGACGGCCGGGCGCGAGCGCGACGGAGAGTAGCCCGTCCGTCGCCGCCTCGTTCGGCAGCGCGCGATAGAGGAGCAGGCGCTCGGCCCGGCGCACGACGTCGAGCCGGGCGACCGCCTCGACGATGCGGCGGCTCTTCGCTTCCCGCTCGGCCGGCGAGACCGACGCGAGCCGCTCACGAACGACCGCCCGCAGCCGCTGCTTGGCTACGGCGATCGACGACGTCACTGCAGCGGGCGCGCGACCGTGAGCCCGATGTCGTTGCGCGAAAAGCTCACGTTGAGCTCTCGGCCATCGGCCGCCGAGGACAAATCGGGGACGCGGTCCACGTCGTCGATGGCGGTGCCGTTGAGCTTCAGCAGCACGTCGCCGGAGCGCAAGCCGAGCTTGGCGAGAAAGCTCGACGATTCCACCTTGCCGAGCTGCACGCCGTGGCCGCCGCCGACGCTGACACGTTTCGCTTCCGCATTCGCGAGGAGCTGGCCCAAGTCCTTGAGCGCCGCACGCGTCTCGACGCGCGACAGCGGCCCCGTGGCGGGCGGCGGCGCGGCTTCGCGCACAGTCGCCGGCGCGTCGACGACCTGCGCGGCAGCCGGCTCGGCGGGCGCCGGCGTCGCTTCCCTGACCACCTTCAGCGTGACGTCGTTGCCTCCCGAGTGAATCACCACCGAGTCGTCGCGCACGTCCTTGAGGGTTCCGTGGTCGAAGACGGTGTCGCCTTTACGGAAGATCTCCTGCTGGCCGTCGAAGCCGATGAGCGCCCCGGCGGAAGCCGCGCCGCGCACGATGCCGAGGAGCTGAAGGTCCTCTGCCGACCCCTGCTTCGCTTCAGGCGCGGCCGCCACAGGCGCCGGTACCGGCGTGGCGACCGGCGCGTGGGTCGGCATCGCCGCCGCGACCGTCGCCTTGGCGTTGGCGGCGTTCGACTGCACCGTCTCCTGCCCTTCCGCACTCCGATAGCCGATCAGCACCCCGAACAGCACCAAGCTCGACGCCAGCAGCCCACGGTCTCGCATGGGGGCGATGCTAGTGAGTCGCGGTCGAACCTGTCAACGACCGCGGCCCGCGTATCACTCCGCGGCGACCAGGTTGGTGCGGATGGCCTCGACCTCGCGCGCGCTGAGCCCGAGCTGGCGAAGAAAGCCTTCGATGCCGCCGGCAGCATCGATCGATTCGAAGAGCGGCGCGAGCACCTCCGCTTCCTGGGCGTGCTCACGAAACACCTCGTTCGACAGCAGGTAGTCGCCGATGATCTCGTCGCGGGGCACGCGGATCGTCTCGAGCAACAAGGCGGTCGCCACGCCGGTGCGGTCGCGCCCCGCGGTACAATGATAGAGGATCGAGTAGCGGTTCGGCTCGGCGAAGAGCCGCAGGAACCGCACCCACTCGGCGGCGTGGTCGTGCACCATGCGAACGTAAAAGGCACCTTGCGACGCGGTGTCGTCGGGAAAGATCGTGCCCTTCTCGAACCAGCGATCGCCGATCGGGATGTGCTCCCAACGAACGCCCGGACCGAGAGCCGCCAACGGATCGCCGAGGATCTCGATCTCCTGCCGGGTCTGGAACGTGACGACGGTGCGCAGGCCGAGCCCGGAGACCTCGGCGCGGACCTCGTCCGCGAGCTCGCCGAGATGGCCGGAGCGGAATGCCTTGCCGCGCAGCACACGCCCGCCCTCGAGCGTTTGCCAATCGCCGATCGTACGGAAGTTCCGCCCGCCGCCTCGGGAAGCGGCGACGAGAAAATCGCGAAGCCCTTCCATACTCTCGATTGGTGACATGCCCGCCGCGCTCGATCAATCGGCGCTTTGCCAGCCGCCGCCGTGATGGCCGAAATCGAGCTCGCCCGGATGGAGGATTTCGGCAAGGATCTCCAGCGATTCGACTAGCCGCGGGCCGGGGCGGTTGAAGAATTGATTACCGTCGCAGAGGGCGACGCGCCTGCCGCGAACGGCGCGAAGCCGACGCCACTCCGGGCGTGAGGCCAGTGACGCCATCTCCGCGCGCGTGCGCGCCAGATCGAAGCCGCAGGGAATCACCAGGATCCAATCGGGATCGCGCTCGGCGAGCTCGTCGAGGCTCATCCAGGGCGAATGCTCCCCAACCGCTCCGAAGAGGCTGACGCCGCCGGCGAGATCGATCAGCTCCGGCATCCAGTTGCCGGCGGCCATCAGCGGATCGATCCATTCGACGACGGCGACCGTCGGTCGCTCGGGAGAGCGACGCGCGCGCTCGGCGATCGCCGCGATGCGCGCGCGGAGCATGGCGACCAGCGCTTCGCCGCGGTCTGCGGCGCCGAGCGCGGCGGCCACGGCCACGATGTCACGCCACACGTCGTCGAGCGCGTTCGGCACCAGCGAGACGATCTTCGGCCGCGACTCGATCCATTCGCATACCGCCTGCTCGACGTCGCGCAGCGACACCGCGCAGACCTCGCACTGCGACTGCGTGACGATCACGTCAGGCGCGAGCGCGCGCAGCGCATCCGCATCGACGCGATAGACGGAGAGCCCTTCGGCGAGGATCGCCTTGACGCGCTGGTCGATCTCGTAGCTCGTGCCGTCGATCGGGAACTTCGGCGACGTGCACGCCGGTAGGCGCTGCACCCACTCCGGAAAATCACACTCGTGAGAGCGACCGACGAGGTTCTCACCGAAGCCGAGCGCGCAGACGATCTCGGTGGAGCTGGCGATCAGCGAGACGATCCGGGCCATGCTCTCATGCCGGGAGGAGGTCGCAGAACGCGAACGTCGACTCGCAACGCACGTCGCCGCGCTCGAAGGCGATCGGTGCGCGGAAGCCCGGCCCGTCGAACACGAACGTGTGAAACTCGCCGTTCTCGCCGCAGGGATCGACGCCCTCGGGAAGCTCGGCGAGCAGCGCGCGGTCGAACACGCGGCCCGCGAACGAAGCGTCGAGCACTTCGACGTCGACGCAGACGAGCACGGCGCGGAAGCCCAGCCCCAAGAACTCGTGCGCCAACGCCGCCGTGTCGCGCGCCCAGATCGGGTAGACGCCCCGCAGGCCGAGGGAGGCGAGCATGCGCTCGCGGTAGGCGCGAATGTCTTCGAGAAAGAGATCGCCGAAGGCGATCGATCGGATGCCACGCGCCGCGAACTCCTCCAGCACGCCCCGCATCGCCGCTTCGTACACCTCGTTCGCCGGGAACGCCGGCACCTCGAGCTCGCGCAGCGGCAAGCCGAGGGCGTCGGCCTGTCGGACGAGGAGCTCGCGCCGCACGGCATGCATGCCGATCCTCCCCGTGCCTTCCGTCACCGTGGTGAGCAGCGCCGCGACCTCGTACTGACCCGAACGCCCGAGCTCGTGGAGCGCGAGCGCGCTGTCCTTGCCGCCGCTCCAAGAGAGTAGCAGTCGCTCCTTCACGGCAGTCGATGCCTGGCGATCAACGTGTCCATCGCTCCTCCTTAGAACAGCACCTTCCACACGGCATCCAGCGATTCGACGCCCACCACTTCGCAACCGTTGCTGGCGCCAACCCGCCGCTCGCTCGCGGCGGGAAGCAGGCAGCGGCGAAACCCCATCTTTTGCGCTTCGCGCACGCGCGCCTCCGCCTGATGGATCGCGCGCACCTCGCCGGCGAGACCGACCTCGCCGATCAGCAGAGTGCCGGGCTCGATCGGCCGATCGAGGAAGCTCGACGCCACCGCGGCGACGGCGCCGAGGTCCGCCGCGGGCTCGTCGATCGAGACGCCGCCGGCGACGTTCAGGAAGATGTCCTGCCCGGTGAGGTGAAGGCCGACCTTCTTCTCGAGGACGGCGACGAGCAGCGCGAGGCGGTTGGCATCGATGCCGAGCGTCGTGCGCCGCGGGGTGCCGAAGGCGCTCGGCGTGACGAGCGCCTGGAGCTCGACGAGGATCGGCCGCGTGCCCTCGATGGTCGCGACGACCACCGAGCCCGGCCACGTCGACCGGGCGCTCAGAAAGGAAAAGCGCCGAAGGATTGACGACGGGCGCGAGCCCGCTGTCCTTCATCTCGAAGACGCCGATCTCGTTGGTCGAGCCGAAGCGGTTCTTGACCGCGCGCAGCACGCGGAACGTGTGGCCGCGGTCGCCCTCGAAATAGAGGACGGTGTCGACCATGTGCTCGAGCACGCGCGGGCCGGCGAGCGCGCCCTCTTTGGTGACGTGGCCGACGAGGAAGCAGGCCGCGCCGTTCTGCTTGCTGAACGCCACCAGCTTCGCCGCCGACTCGCGCACCTGTCCGATCGAGCCTGCCGCGGAAGCCAGCTCGCCGCTCGTCACGGTCTGGATCGAGTCGACGGCGATGACGTCCGGCGCGAGCTCCTCGGCAACCTCGAGGATCCGCTCGAGCGAGGTCTCGCAGAGGATCGACGCCTTCGAATCGCCGACGCCGAGCCGCTCGCCGCGCATGCGGATCTGCTGCGCCGACTCCTCCCCGGAGACGTAGAGCACCTTCGCTCCGGAAGTGGCGAGCGCGGCGGTCGCCTGCAGGAGCAGCGTCGACTTGCCGATCCCCGGATCGCCGCCGATGAGGATCGCCGACCCCGCCACCATGCCGCCGCCGAGCACGCGGTCGAGCTCGCCGATCGCCGTGGTGCGGCGGTCTTCGCCTTCGGCGGTGATGTCGGCGAGCGGCGTCGGGCGCGACGCGGACGTCGTGGCGCTCTTGCGATTCCCCTTTGCGGGCGTGACGCGCTCTTCGACGAGGCTCTCCCACTGGCCGCAGTCGGGACAACGCCCGAGCCACTTCGGCGTCTGGTAGCCGCAGCTCTGGCAGGAGAAGAGCGTTCGTTCACGGGCCACGCGCCTGGCTGTATAGCACAGCCCGCCGCGCGAGCCTCGCTGATGCGCGCAGAAGTCGTCCTGGCGAGCGCCTTCAGCGCCGCAGCCGGCGCGCTTTCCCGCGACCGCTGCCGCGAGATCGACGAGCTGCGGGCGGGCTCGGCCGCGACGCGTCGAGCATGGCGGCCGTCGCTTCCTGATAAACGATCTTCAACGGCACTCCGGCGGCGACCGCCACTCGCTTGCAGTCATCGTATTCCGGCGCCACGTTGACGGCGCCGCCCGGATCCTTGCCGATCTTCACTCTCACGCGGCCGAATCGCGTCTCGACCTCGCGCGTTTCACGCTCGATGCGCAGCCTCTCCACCGGCGAAACCCGCACGCCGAGCGTCGACGTCTCGTCGAATAGCACGCGGCTGAGGGCGATCGCGCCGCTCGGCATCCGCCAGCACGGAGAGCAGCACGGCGGGTCGGTTCTTCTTCATGTGGATCGGCGCGAAGAAGACGTCGCGCGCGCCCTCGTCGAAGAGCCGCTCCATGACGTGCTCGTAGAGCTCGGGATTGAGGTCGTCGAGGTTCGTCTCGAGGAGCAGCAGCGAATCGACCCCTACCGCGGCCGCGCGCTCGCCGAGCAAGCACGCGCAGGACGTTCGGTCGATCGGCGAGCTCGCGATCCCCCGCGCCGTAGCCGACGCGCTCGATCACCAGGCGCTGCGGCATCTCGCCTGGCCGCCCGAGCGCGGAAACGATCGCCGCGCCGGTAGGTGTCACGAGCTCCCCGGCGCCGTCGCCCATCCGCACGGGAAAACCGCGCAGCAGCTCGACGGTCGCGGGGCCCGGGACAGGCAGCGGACCGTGCGAGCTCTGGATCATTCCACCGCCGAGCGGCAGCGGCGAGACGACCAGCTCGCCGATCGACAGCGCATCGATGGCCCAGGCGGCGCCGACGACGTCGACGATCGCGTCGATCGCGCCGACTTCGTGGAATTCGACGTCGTCGGGATCCACGCCGTGGACCTTGCCTTCCGCTTCGGCGAGCCTCGCGAAGACCTGCAGCGCCAGCTCGCAAACCCGAGGCGTGAGATCGCTCGTGCGAATCAAGTCGCGGATCGCGCGAAACGGGCGGTGCGAGTGGCCGGCCGCGCCGTGACCGTGAGCGGCGCGAATGTCGACGACGAACTTCGCCGCCACGATGCCGCTCCTCTCGCGACGCTCGTGGCGGATCGTGTAACCGCCGACAGCGACCTTCGCGAGCTCTCGCTCGAGCGCGGCGACGTCCAAACCGCAGTCGAGAAGTGCCCCGACGAACATATCGCCGGCAAGACCGGAGAATGCGTCGAGGTACGCGACTCGCATCGATGGATTCTGCCGAGCTTCCATCTTTACTAGCAAGGGCGCGCGGTGGTAACCTTTCACGTTAATCGTAGGTGCTCATGAACAAGCGAGACCTCAAGTTCTTCCAGGAGCTGTTGAACGAGCGCCGGGTCGAGCTGCTGCGTGAGGCGGGTCGCTCCGTCGACGGCATGTCGGACGACAAGGAAAACTTCCCGGACCCGACCGACCGCGCGTCAATGGAGTTCAACCGCAACTTCATGCTGCGCATCCGCGACCGCGAGCGGAAGCTCATCACCAAGATCGACGAGGCGCTCCAGCGCATCGACGACGGCACCTACGGCCTGTGCGAAGAGTGCGAGGAAGAGATCGGCGTCGAGCGCCTGAAGGCGCGCCCGGTCACCACGCTTTGCATCGACTGCAAAGCCGCGCAGGAGGCGCAGGAGAAGAAGCTCGGCGCCTGACCGCCGCGCCGCCGTCGGTTGAACCGCGCACGGGCGGCTGGTAGAGAACGCGATCCACCGGTTCGGGGCAGTAGCTCAGCTGGGAGAGCACCACGTTCGCAACGTGGGGGTCGAGGGTTCGAATCCCTTCTGCTCCACTCATTTTGTCGTTCGTAGTCCGGGGGTTTGTCTCGGCAGCCTCTTCTTCGTGGGACAAATCGTCGGACAGCTTACCCGCGCCCCGCCCTCCTCTGCATCCTCCTTGGCCGTTCGAGATCCCAGCTGAGAGCTCCACGGCGTCATCTTCGGATGTCCGCTCGTATCGTGCGTAGTGGCGTTTGAGAGTCTGCCACGCCCGTCTGCTCCGAGAGCGCATGCCAGCGCATCGTGCGAGGATGAGTCGGGGCAGCTCGTCTCCATCATCGATGACCTCAAAAGCTCCGAAAGGCGACCGCGGCCGGAGATGCAAAAGTTGCCTACGCTCCCACGATATGCGATCCCGGGTCGGACTCTTGAGAGCAAAACTGCCGACGCGGTCGTGACCGATCAACAATCCCGCCGTCTAGCCGCGATCCTCGCTGCCGACATCGCAGGCTACAGCGCACTGATGGGCGCCGACGAGGTGGCAACTGTAAGCGATCTGAAGGCCCATCAAGCCGTCGTCCTGCCGATGATTACGAGCCACAGCGGCCGGATCATCGACACGGCTGGCGATGGTATCATGGCTGAATTCGCGAGTGTTCTGAACGCGGTGAGGTGCGCCGTCGCCATTCAGAACGTGATGGCCGAGCGCAATGCTTCGGTGGATCCTGCGCGGCGGATGCAATATCGGATTGGAATTAACCTAGGCGACGTGGTCTTCGACGAGATTCGCATCTATGGCGACGGCATCAACATCGCGGCCAGGCTCGAGTCGATTGCAGAGCCCGGCTGCATTTGTATTTCCGGCAAGGTCTATGAAGAGATCAATGGCCGGATCGAGATAGCCTGCCAGGACATCGGCGAGCGGCAGCTAAAGAACATTGCCCGGCCGGTACGGATCTACCGAGTGAACCCGTCCCGCGCCACCGTTGCGAGCGTCCCTACCCCCGCACCCTTGCTGCCGGAGAAGCCATCGATCGCAGTGCTTCCCTTCGTCAACCTGAGCGGCGACCGGGAGCAGGATTATTTCGCCGACGGTGTGACCGAGGATATCATCACTGGGCTCGCTCGCGCGCGCTGGCTCTTTGTGATCGCGCGGAACTCGTCCTTTGCCTACAAGGGGCGCCCGTCCGATGCCAAGCAGGTCGCGCACGAGCTCGGCGTACGCTACGTGCTCGAGGGCAGCGTACGCAAGGCTGGCGAGCGCGTCCGGATCAGCGCGCAGCTCGTGGAGGGGACCTCCGGAAGACAGCTCTGGGCGAAGCGTCACGATCGCGAGCTGTCCGACATTTTTGCCCTGCAGGACGAGATCACGGAGACCATCATCGGCGCGTTAGAGCCGGAGCTCGGAAAGGTCGAGCGTCGGCGCTCGGCTGCCAAGCGTCCGGATAGTCTCGACGCATGGGATCTCTACCAGCGCGGTATGTCGCACCTCTATCAGTACACCAAGGACGACCTTTTGCGGGCGCAGCAGTATTTTGCACAGGCGATCGCCAGGGACCCGCAGCTCGGGCCCGCACATTCCGGCCTCGCCGAGACCTATTACTACGCGGGTGTCTACGGCTTCGCAGATTCCATTTCGGACAACCGCGAGAAGGCGCTCGCACCCGCGCTGCGGGCGGTCGCGGTCGACGCCGAGGATGCTGGCGCGCACTGTACGTTAGGGCGGGCCCACTACATGCGCCGCGAATATGACGCCGCGACGCGCGAGCTGAAGACTGCCCTGGAGCTAAACCCTTCACTAGCGCTCGCACACTACGGTCTCGGTGCGACGCTGGTATTCTCGGGGCGCGCAGAGGAGGGCATTGGTCACCTGATGGCGGCCATACGACTCAGTCCCCATGACCCAAACATGGGGTCGTTCCTGGTGCGACTGGCGGATGCCGCCTATTTTCTGAAGCGCTACGAGGAAGCCGCCGAATGGGCACGGCGCGCGCTGCAGCAGCCGAACTTCCAATGGTCGAGGTACGCCGTGCTGATCGCGGCGCTAGGCCAGCTTGGCAGGCTTGACGAGGCCAGGAATTGCATCCAGGAATTGCAAGCCAAGCGTCCAGATACTTCGATTTCCTTCGTACGGGAAACCCACCTGTTCGGCGACACCGCAAGCATGTCGCACTATCTGGATGGCTTACGCATGGCTGGCCTGCCCGATTGAGCGCTCCGCTACTGGTGGTGGTCCTTTCTTCACAGATCCTCTACCTCGATCTCACGAAGAAGAACTGGGAAATGGTATCGGAGGTAATCCGACTGGCATGGACGAGTAGGTCGCAGAGTTTGTCGGGACTTTCGCCTTGGTGTTCTTCGGCTCTGGGGGCGGCGGTCGTCGGCAGCCCTTCTGCCCCACTTTCCGGATCTCAGGACGAAGAAACCGATGCGTCTCGTCCCACGACCCTGCCGAGCGTCGTTCCCTGGACAAGCAGCGAGAATACCACCACAGCGTAGGTCACGGCGACGAGCAGCAATCGTACAGGGCTCTCAGGCAACGACAGAGCCAGAGCGACCGAGATCGCCCCCCGCAGCCCGCCCCACGTGAGGATGCGGACGGCGTTGGATGGTAGGTTGCGAGAGCGCAGGAGGCGCAGCGCTCCACTCACAGAGAGCCATCGGGCGACCAATGTGAGCGGGATCGCGATGAGCGCGGCGGCGATGTTCTGCAACGAGAAGGGGATGACGAGCACCTCTAGCCCGATCAATACGAACAGCACCACATTCAGAATGCCCTCGACGACCTCCCAGAAGACGTCGAGGTGCTCCCGAGTCCTAGTCGACATCGCGAACAGCCGCCCATGGTTTCCGATTAGGAGCCCGGCGACCGCGACGGCAATCAGCCCCGATGTGTGAAAGGCCGCGGCGAGCGCAGACCCACCGCTCACGAGCGCGATCGTCAGCAAGATTTCCGTCTGATATTCGTCCACGCGCTTGAGCAGCTGGTAGGTAATCCATCCCAGCACGAGCCCGAGCAACGCTCCGCCGATCGCCTCCTCGGCGAGAAGTCGCGCCACGTGTTGGGCGGTCGGCGCGGACCCGGCGGCGACGTCCAGCAGTGTCACGAACAGGACGACGCCGACGCCGTCGTTGAAGAGCGACTCGCCGGCGATCGTGGTCTGCAGGCTCTTCGGGATTCCGGCGCGCTTGAGAAGCGCGAGAACCGCGATCGGATCGGTGGGCGAGATGAGGGCCCCGAAGAGAAGCGCGTGCACGTAGTCGAGCTCGTGGCCGAGCATCAGGAAGGCGACAAAGCAAGAAGAGCCGATTAGGAACGTCGAGCAGACGACGCCGAGCGTCGCGAGCGTCGCCACCTCGAACGTCTGCGCGCTGAGGTCGTCGAGATCGATCTGCAGTGCTCCGGCGAACAGCAAGAATCCGACGAGCCCGTACATGAGGGTCTGTTCGAAGTGGATACCTTCGAGGAGCCGGCTTGCCGCCTCATGCGCATGAACGCCAGCGAGATCAGCGAGGATCAGCAACAATGAGCTGGCGAGCGCCACGAGCATGACGCCGAGGGTCGTGGGCAGCCGTACATACCGGTAGTTGACGTAGCTGAAGAGCCCCGAGAGCGTCAGAACGATCGCGATTAGATTCCAGAGGCTCATGCGCACGTCCCGAGGAAGAGCAACTCGTCGGCCAGCCAATCCCGGCCCATATTTCGGAGCCAGCGTGCGGCCACCAGCTCCTTCACGGTCTCGTTCCATCTACCAGACCAGGAGCGGCTCGTCTCGGGGTAGTGAGCGTCAGCGCTGCTCTGCCAAAGTTGCTGCGGCGTGGGATCCCGCCCCTCCCATGGGCGCGGACTCGAGGCTCACGTCGTCGCCGCTCCATCCGAGTCTGAACCACGTGGTTCAAAAACGATGGTTCTTCACCGCAACGCAACGCTGATCGCTCTCAAGGCCCGAGCTGCGCTTTATGCGCGGGCTCCCAAGTTGCGTCGGCGCGCTTGTCGTTCAACGCCTTGGCCAACTTTGTCACGCTCTGCGAATCAGCGACGTGCTTCACCATATCACTGTCCCAAAGCGCGTGCAGCTCGTCGTAGTTCACGCAGTCGCCATTCGCTTTAGCAGGGTGCAGGCAGAGTTGATTTCCCCCGCGATCGTTCGGTTTGCCGACGACGGCCGCAGGGTCCTTCAGGAGCGTGACCTGCGTTCCGGAGACGTCGTAGTACCCGGTCGCGGTGTGGAGCGGCTGATGGATGTCGCCGACGAAGTGCAAACTAATCCCAGTGGTAGCCGAGCACAAGAATCAGGTCTTCGACTTCTACTTTGCCGGTCGCGTTTTTTTTCAAGTTCGCTCCGCCTGAGGTCATTTGTAGCTGCCACTTCACGGCGGGGCCCGACGTCTCGACTGCAATTCCCAGATCCGTGACGTCCTTTTGGCTGAACTGCCAGCCTCCGTATTGCTTGCCGGAGTGAGCGGCATCGTGATCGATGGGCGCCCGCCGGGGCGGCGCGGGCGGCAGGCGGAGTGACGACGACCTTGTAGCTTCCCGCCGCGTTTCGGTGCAGCGAGCGAGCACCCACACGAGTTGTATCTTCAGCGTCTTCTCCTGATCCAGCGCGCGGAAAAAGCGCGGCGACATCTCCAGCTCGAGGACGTTTCCGTCCGCCGGCAGCGAGCGGATTGAGGAAGCGCGACCACTGCGGTCGGCAATTCCTGGCGCAGATTGAACATGCGCAGCGACGGGCGTGCGTGCGTCCTGGCTGAAGTAGTCGCGGAGGTGCGCCACCACGCCGTTCTTGAACGGGCCCGCGTCTTCCCGCGCTGTGTACTTCACGTGGAGAATGGCGTCGGAGATCGTGCCGTAGTCGAACTGCCGCAGGGCGCGGCCGAAGTCGGTCGCGCGCTGTCGTTGAACAGTTCGAGCGACCATTCGCTGATCGCGCCCGCGCCTTCGAACGGCAGATAACGCTCGTCGCGGAAGTTCAGCTCGAACATGCCGCTGTCGTTCTGGGCGGTGCTGGCCGCGATCGCCTTGACCGGAATGTTGTTCTCGACGAAACGATCGTCCTCGGCCGGCAGACCCTGGTCGGTGTTGCGCGGATAGCCGTTGTCGGCGCGTGCTGGTGTTGATGCGAATGCTGTTCTTCAGCAGCCGCAGCGTGCAGGAAATCGTCGTGTAGGGCCCGACCACGCAGGGCAGCGTCAGGCTGACCGACTTGATTCGGCGGAAGTAGTGGCCCGGATAGTCGAGATCGAACATTTCCTCCGGCAGGCGGAAGAAGCAGCGGCCCGTCTCGCGCAGCTTCACCAGCGCCAAGCGGGTCGAGCTGCAGCAGCGAGATGTGCTTGGTCAGCTCGAACTCGCGGCGGTTCTGCTCGAGGTACGCGGTCTCGAGCCGGCGCAGGTCGTACTGGAGCTTTTCGCCGGACAGCAGGCCCTTCTTCAGGCTGTCCCAATAGCCGAAGTTGATGAAGCTGCTGTCGGGCAGCCCCGAGCTCGAAGCGGAAGCATCGCTCCGCCCGCTTCGCCAGATCGTAGGCCAGCTTGTAGCTCTGGAAATACACGCCGGAGATCTGTCCGATCTGCCACTGGTACAGCTCCTGATTGGTGTACTTCGACCGCATGAACTCGTCGGTGGCCTTGGCGTTTTCGATCTGGACGACGTGGTTCTCGAGCTCCTTCGTCGCGACGGTGACGCGCAGATCGCGGCCGCGGCGATGGTGCGCTCGATCTGCTCGAGCTCCTTGTTCGGCGAGGCGCTCCTGCAGCTTCCAGTCGTCCCAGCGGCGTTCGTGCGCCAGCGTTGATCGACGCCTTGTTCGCGCTGTGAGTTTCCGCGTTCGCCCAAAGGTTGAACGACGCCGGCGGTCGCCTGCAGCGAGCTGCCCACGTTGCGGCCCGCCGAACATGACCGCGGCCTTCGGCGAGCCGCCGAAGCCCGACACGCCGAGGTCGAAGATCGGAACGATGTGCGCGATGGATGCGGCGATGTTGATCACCTGGCGCGATCTGCTGCGCCAGCGACGCCTGCTCCAGTTTCTCCTGCTGCAGCGTCTCGCTGGCGCTGATTTTCTCGATGTTCTGGTAGTAGTCGCGACGCAGTGACGATCAGCTCCTTGATTCTTTTTCAACGCCTCCAGATTTTCCTTCGCCTCGTCCGATCTGCTTTCTCGCGCATCGTCTTCACCGCTTCGAGCAGCCGGATTTCCTGACTCTGCCGGAGCAGCGCCAGTCGCCTCGGCGTCCTTCTTTTCCAACGCGGCCAGCAGCGCGCTGCCGAGCGTCTTCACGTCGTTGCAGACCTCGTTCGCTTTTTGCAGCAGCACGTTGAAGCGGTAGAGCGGCAGCGGCGCGTTGAGATCGCGAGAGCGCGCTGCTGATGTCGAGCCCGGCCGGCGGCCGCTTTCACCAGCGCCGCGGGATCGATCGGCGGCTCGAACAGCGCGAGCTGCCGGACGACGCCCTCGATGTTCATGCAGTGGCGGATCTTGTAGAGCCGGTCGGCGACGGTGTCCCAGTACGCGAGCATCGGAACCTCCTCGCGCACATGGCGCTACGCTGAGCACGCCATCTCCACGGCCTCGCGTCCTTCATCGCGGTCCTGTACACCGTTCACGGTAGGCCACGATCATGAATCAATCGTCGCTCGATCCAGGACGCATCATGCAGGTCGGCCTCGGGTTCTGGGCGTCCAAGACGCTGCTAGCAGCCGTGAAACTCGGGCTCTTCACGTTTCTCGAGGGCGGGCCGCGAAGCGCCGCCGATGTCCGCGCGGCGCTCGGACTGCATGGCCGGCGCCTTCTGGACTTCCTCGACGCGCTCGTCTCGCTCGGCTTCCTCGATCGCGACGGGGTCGGGCCGACCGCCATTTACCGCAATACCGCCGACACCGAATTCTTCCTGGTCAAGGGTAAGCCGCCGTACGTCGGCGGCTTTCTCGAGATGGCGAACGATCGCGAATACGGGTTCTGGGGCAATCTCGAGGAAGGACTCCGGACGGGCGAGCCGCAGAACGAGATCAAAACGACCGGCAAGGAGTCGTTTGCCGCGATCTACCAGGACCCCGTGCGACTCAAGCAATTCACCGAGGCCATGTCGAGCATTCAGATCGGCGCCTTCGCAGCTTTCGCCGAGCAATTCGATTTCCGAAGGCACCACCTCATGCTCGACGTCGGCGGTTCGGGAGGCACGCTATCTTCGCTGGTTGCTCGACGACATCCACAGATGCGGTGCATGAGCTACGACATGCCGGTTCTCGAGCCAATTGCGAAGGAAGCCTGTGCTCGCTTCGGCGTCGCCGATCGCGTCGAGATTGTGAGCGGCAATTTCTTTGCTGCCGAGCCGCTGCCGAAAGCCGACCTGGTGACGATGGGGAACATCCTGCACAGCTTCGATCTGCCGAAGAAAGAACTCCTTCTGCGCAAAGCCTACGACGCGCTGCCCGTCGGCGGAGAACTGGCCGTCATCGAGCTCATTCTCGACGACGAACGCCGCGCCAATACACTGGGGCTTCTGCTATCCCTCAACATGCTGATTGAGTCCGAGGGTGGCTTCAATTTCACGTTCACGGAATTCACAGGCTGGGCGACGGCGGCGGGTTTTCATGACGTGCGGCTAATGCCGCTCGCCGGCCCGACGAGCGCTGCCATCGCCGTTAAGTGATCTGACGGCACCCGAGGCGAATGACACGCGCGGAGTCGGTAGCTGAAGGGGAGCGCCGAAGAGGCCCTCGAGAGAAAAGGCCGCCTTTGACGGGCAGCTATAAAAAGGTCCAGGCGGCAGCCTGCAAACCCTAGAGATTTCTCGGTCGGCCGCCCCGTTGAGGCGCGTGAAAAACTACTCTTTCTGATGCAACTCTCGGAGTCGCGCTCACCCTGAGTTCGCCGGTCTTTTCTAGGGTGAGTGTCCCCGTGCCCTCGAGCACTACCGCGCCCTCGGCCACACGTTTGAGCACCGATGCTCCGCACGTGGAGCGGAGGCATACCGCGTCGTACCGCAGTCCACAGCGCCGCCCGATCGTCACCGCTCGTCGACGCCGCACGCGGGGCGCGGGGTCCTGTGCGGGTTCTGCCTCATTTGACTCCCTACCCCGTTTTCGGTGAAGCACGACTCGGAGCGAGCATGTCCACGACTCGGGAAGCACCGCTACCCTTCTCCGCCTGGGGCACGAAGGGCTTCGAGTTCTGGACCTTCCTCTCGGTCCTGCTAAACGCCGTGCGTCCACGGGCCGTCTTAGAGGTGGGCTGCGGGCGCAGCAGCACGTTCTTCGCCGACTACGCCTACGCCTGCGGCGCGACCTACGTCGGCATCGAGAACGACCTGCGCTGGTTCGACAAGACGCGGCTCGACATCGAGCTCCTTGGGTTCGGGACGCGCCACGTCGTGCACGTCCCGCTTGCCGCGGACGGAAGCTGGTACGAGATGGCGGGGTTCACGGCGACGACCCGCAACCCCGGCCGATTTGATTTCGCCCTCATCGACGGTCCGAATGAGAAGCTCTTCTTCGCGAGCGAGGCAGACATCGCGGAACGTTTCCGACCCGAGGACGGCAACCCGTTCGGCCACCGCGATGACCCCGCCGGCTTGAGAGCTATCGCGACCGTCACTCGCGACTGCGATGTGATGCTGGTGGACGACGTCCACAAGACGCACGTCTTCCGGACGGTCGATCGGATGCTCGCCGACCCACGCTCGTACGAGAAGCAATACTTTCTGTATCGCCCTCACCCGTCGGTCACCAACGCGCTCTGCATCTGTCTCCGGCGGGGCGCACCGGTTGTCAGGCAATGCGCGGGGGTCTGCGATTTTCTAGGCGTGCGTCTGGAAGACGACTACCGACCGCCTCCATCGTGACGAGCGACATGTAGCTGCGTGCGCACAAGACGAAGATCGTCGCGATGATCGTCGCCCGTGACGGCCGACATGGCCAGCGCGGCTATGGCGTCGCGCGACACAGGTTCTCTCGCGCGATCCTGCCGGTCGGGACTCGCCAGGGCGAACAGCGCCGGTGAAGGTGGCTGAGAACCCGCTCCTCTGCAGCCGAGGTTTGCATCTCTGGCTCGCATGCGAGAGAGGGCGTGCCACTCGATGACGCTCAAGGACTTCATCCTGCTGCTCGACCTCTATCCCGGCCGCTGGCTGTCGTGGCTACCGCTATCGGTGCTCGACCTGTTGCGGCGCAGCGCCGAGCCGCTTTTTCAGATCGTTTCCCGCCGGCATATCGAGACTCTGGCGCAGGACTTCTCGGCCTCTTTGGGGGACCGGATGCCGCCGCCCGCAGCGCGAGTCGTGGCGCGCAAGTTCATCGCCGCCGCAGTACAGCGCGCCATCGACGACCGGTGCTCGAACGCCGTCGGCAGCGAGTAGCGCCCAAATCTTTTTCCGGTCGTGAGCACCTCGATACCGCGCTGGCCGCGGGGCGCGGGGTGGTATTGGCAGGCTTACACTGGCAATCAGGTCGGGTAGCGATGCGCTACCTGCGCGATGCCGGCTACTCGGTGCTCACGTTGCGCGATGCCGAGCCACCCAACGTCGGCAGCGGCGCGCTGGGCCACCGGTTTCTCGCGCCGCGCTACCAGTCGTTCTTGCGCTCGCTGCAAGGCGAGGTGGTCTACAACCAAGATCCGAACTGTTCCTTTCAAATGCTCGCTCACCTGCGCCGCGGTGGGATCGTCTGCATCGCCAGCGACCCGGGCTATGCCGAGCACACCATCTACGTGCCCTTCTTGGGACGGCCACGCCGCTTCCCGCGCGGGTCCTGCCGCGGAGAGCAACTTGTCGTACTCGCGCAGCGTGCGCTCCTGCCCGCCTTGCCAGTGATCATCTGCTGGTAAGCTTCGGCGACGCGGTCGAGGGGATCTTCTCGATTATCGGATGCACATCGCTGAGCGCGCTGAATTCCATCGTATCTTGAGAGTCGCGACGGTACCCGAGTACCAGGCAACTCGTTCCCCTTGCCGAACTCCTCGCGGACGATCACGGCTCGATGGCCACGGGCGTGTAACTTCGCTCTCTGGCCGTCCTCATCGCGAAGGCATTTTCGTTCCACATCACGGAGGGGGTTGGCGATCGCCTCTCGTGGACTCGTGCGCGTGATGCGTCCGCACATGAACTGCGGGTCTGCTCTTGCGAGGTCGCGGGCTCCCGGTGGAACAGCTCAGCTCGGTCGTGCGTCTGGCTCTACTCGGTGTTCTTGCTCAAGCCAAGACTCCAAGGACATAGCCCGTGATGAGGATTCCCCAGCCGTATCGCCTCCGCCTTGGAGCCGCGAAGCTGACTACCGGCTTTATCAGTCATGGGAGCGGGCAACCGTCGCCGATTCTTCCGAACCCCTTCGCGTCGGCCCGCAGAATCGAGACCGGACCCCACCCTTACACCACCGTCCGACTTGTACGGCGAACGTTGTCAGCCGCGACTCGATCGGAGCTCAGCGATCCGCCACACTACGTCCGCCTGCGAACGACCGAGGCTCTTCATGATCGTCTCGCGATCCACGCCATTCTCCAGCAGCTTTTCCAGTGCAAGGTCGTCCTCTTCGCTCCAAAGCAGGGATGCGATGGCTCGACTCCGTTTTCGTGTACCTCTCGCCGTTGGGGCCTTCATGTAGTTCAGGATAGCTGCCTGCTACCTAGGTTCGCTAGCCAGGGGAGTTCGCGTCTATCGGCGGCAAGTGGGTTGCCTCAGCTATCTCTACGGAAGATAAGGAGCATCCTGGAACGGAGGCCGCATGCCCGCAGTCATTGACGAACTACGAACCACTGCCGAGCAGATTATCAACGCGCTCAACCGCAAGGATCTCGACACCTGGGCGACTCTAGTGCACGAGCAGGCGGTTGGATTCTATGCCTTCTCTCCATTTGCGGTGGAGGGCAAGACCGCCCTCCGGGAGAACTTCCAGGCGCTGCTGGGCACCATGGAGACCTTGACGATCACCCCGCTCAATTTTCAGTACCGTGTCGTCGGCGACACGGGGTACACCTGGGGACACGTAGTCGTCGCATTCAAGCCGAAAGACGGACCGCTGCGCGTTTCTTGGGCACGCGAGATCATGACGTACGCAAGGGTCGGGGAGAAGTGGCAAATGGTCGCGGTCCACGTCTCCGCCATTCCATCGAACGGTCTGTAGCCGTGTAGGTCGTGAGAGACACCTGCAGTCCTAGGTATCTCTTCTTCTCTCTTTTCTCCAATTGATACCCAGCCAGCAGCGTCGAGCATGCGAGCCGCGCGCCGCCGGTGGCTCGCGATGCTCCGCCGCGTGCTCGCTGAGACTCGGTCGCGCCCTCGACCTCGTGCGCCTCTTCGTCTACCCGACCACCACCCCGATCGGATGATCGCGGCGTCGGTCGTCCTGTACGTCGGCCTGGGCATCACGCCGTCACGCTGTGGAACCACTGGAAGGCGGCGCCCCCGTGAAACGATTCAAGCGTTCACGACGGTGTGGATGGGCTTGATCATTCGGACCGACTCGTCGGCGAGGTGAGTAGGTTGTCGTCCCCAGTCGACCACTTGGACAGGCCGCAATGTCGGCAGCCTCTAGCAAAAGGGTTCGACTGCCAGGTCTTGCGCCACGGGCGATCGTCCCAGGCCCGAAAGAACATCTCCCCGCAACGCGGACAGCTGAAGTTGCTCTTCTGATAGCCGATCACGGCGAACGCAACCATCCACGCGAGGGCCACGAACAGCGTCGTCGTGTTGGCTGTGTCACCATAGGCTCGGCGAACGACCCGATCGATCAACGCGACCGCTGGAAGATACGCGAGGAATGCGATCCAGAATGCGCGGCTCCACCACCGGTAGGAACGCCAAGCTGCAGCATAGGATGCCAAGTCGGATGTCCTACGCCTCGCTCGCGTGCGTTAGAACTCGTTCCAGCGTGATCACGCTTCCACGCTGCCACAGTCGTGGAGTCGATAGGATGGAGGCGCACCTTCGGGACCGATTCGATCCTCGCCGGCGATCCGGCTTCGTTTCACGAAGCTGCAAAATACGCTAGATTCCCACTTTTCCCCAACAGATCGCGCCCACATGCCCAATCTAAGAGATTTTCCGCTCGTCGTATTCGCCGGTTCTTTTGTCGTGCTCTGGCTGTCGGCGCTACTCGGGGCAACGATCCTTCGCGGCAAGCACGATCTCGATCAGGACGTACGTGACGACTTCGGAACCATCCTGGCTGCGGTCCTGACGCTGCTAGGCCTCATCATCGGCTTCAGCTTTTCTATGGCCATCAGCCGATACGATCTACGCAGAACGTACGAGGAGGCGGAGGCGAACGCGATCGGCACCGAATACGTACGTGCGGACCTGTTGCCCGCTCCCGACGGTGAACGCGTACGCGTGCTGCTCCGCGACTACGTCGACCAGCGTATTCTTTTCTACACGTCGCGTGATGCGACGCAGCTGCAGGAGATCAACACACGCACGCTAAAGCTGCAGGCCGATCTCTGGTCGGTGGTCCAGGGACCGGCGGTCGCTCAACCGACCCCAATCAACGCGCTGGTGGTGGCCGGAATGAACGACGTGCTGAATTCGCAGGGATATACCCAGGCCGCGTGGTGGAATCGTATCCCCCGTGCGGCCTGGTGGCTCATGTTACTGATCGCGGTGTGCGGCAACCTCCTGCTCGGCTACGGCGTGCGTAATCCGAAGCGAGAGGCCCGGCTACTAGTCGTGCTGCCACTTATGGTGGCGATTTCATTCTTGCTCATCGCGGACATCGACAGCCCGCATGGCGGCCTCATCCGGGTGCCTCCGCAGAATCTTCAAAGTCTCGCGGGATCGCTGCACCCGCACTGATCTAGTCGACCCGGCATCCTTCCCTTCGCCGAGGGCGGGGTCGCCCTCATGATCCGACGCATCCGTCCGCATTTGTCGCCGCGTCGGGAACCGATCTCGGCGTTGCGCCGCCAGAGCCTCCATGTCGAGTCTCGGAGCCCCTCGCCCGGCTCGACTTCTTCGACACGGGCGGTACGCCGGTTACGCGCAATCCTCCGTCGGGTACTCGCTAGGCGCGCTGAGCTTAACGACGAGGCGTCACCCGCGCTTCTCGAGTTCGAGGCGTCCGATCTGGTTGCGATGGACCTCGTCCGGCCCATCGGCAATGCGCAACGAGCGTCCATCCGCGTAGGCCTTCGCCAACCCGAAATCGTCGCTCACGCCTGCTGCCCCGTGGGCCTGGATCGCCATGTCGACGACCCTGCAGAGCATGTTCGGCACTGCGACCTTGATCATCGCGATCTCGGCGCGGGCCGCCTTGTTCCCAGCCAAATCCATCGTGTAGGCGATCGGCTTGCCGAACGTCACGCGGGACTTCACCCGCGCGCACATCTTCTCGACTGTGCGCTCGGCTTGGCCGATGGCACGCATGCAATGATGCACGCGTCCAGGACCTAGTCGCCCCTGAGCGATCTCGAACCCCCGGCCTTCGCCCAGTAGGAGATTCGCCGCAGGCACCCGGACATTCTCGAATAGCAGCTCGCCCGTACCATTCGGCGCGTCATCGTAGCCGAAGACCGGTAACCGGCTCAGCAGGTTCACGCCGGGGGTCTCCATCGCCACGAGGATCATCGACAGCGACGGTCAGGTGCTCCGCACCCTACGCGATCGCTTCGATCGTGACCGTGTAGGCGCCTACATAGCCTCCCGCTTGCCTTGCTCCGCATTTAGTTGCAGGGGGGACGCTAGATGGGGAGATGGTTTCCCCGTAAAGCGGGAATGCGAAGCGGTAGTGTCCGCCCGTATCCCTCCACACTCGTGGTAACTCTGCCCCGTTGAGCGACGATCCGGAGAGATCACGTGGAAACGATCCGATGAAGAAGCCTCCCCTCCGCCTCGACATGCCGGGCTACGACCCGCGCGACTTCCGCGGCTATGGCCCTACTCCCCCGCATCCCGAGTGGCCGAACGGAGCGCGCATTGCCGTGCAGATCGCGCTCAACTACGAGGCCGGAGGCGAGCACAACATCCTCTACGGCGACGAGCACTCAGAGGGCGTCCTCGTCGACGCTCCGCTGCCGGCCGTCCCCGGCAAGCGGCTCGCGTACGTCGAGTCCGCCTTCGAGTACGGCGCGCGCGTCGGTGCCTGGCGCTTGCTGCGGATCCTACGCGAGCGCGGCGTGAAGTGCTCCTTTCTCGCCGTCGTTCAGGCGATCGAGTTCAATCCGGAGATCGCGGTCGCCGCGGTCGAGCACGGACACGAAATCGTCGGCCACGGCTACCGCTGGATCGATTACATCGACGTGCCCGAGGCCGAAGAGCGGAAGATGATCGCCAGATCGGTCGCGTCGATCGAGCGAATCACCGGCCGGCGGCCAGTCGGCTGGATGAGCGGGCGGCCGAGTATGAACACGCGCCGCCTGCTCGTGGAAGAGGGCGGGTTCCTCTACGACCGCGACTCGCTCGGCGACGAATTACCCTACTGGGTTGACGTTGCCGGCAAGTCGCACCTCTGCGTGCCGTACTCCTACGAGACGAACGACCTGCGTTGCGCCTACCCGGCCGACTTCGTCACCAGCGACGACTACTTCACGTACATGAAGGACGCTTTCGATCTCCTCTATCAGGAGGGTGAGACGCAGCCGAAGATGCTGATGCTCGCTCTCCACGACCGGATCCTCGGCCGCCCGGCGCGCGCGGTCGGCTTCGCGCGCCTGCTCGACTACATGCTCGGTCACGACAAGGTCTGGTTCGCGTGCGGCGACGAAATCGCGCGGCACTGGATCGCACGCTTTCCGACACCGAAGCGCCCGGCGCCTGCGTGACGCGCCGGTCGTCCTCTCGAACCATGGCGGCAGACCGCCGAGGCTCGCAGGGATCCGCGGCGGGGCACGCCGAGGCCGCGGTGCGCGCCTACCTCGACCGCATCGCAGCGCGCGAGGCTGAGATCCACGCGTGGGCGTGGCTCGAGCCGGACCGCGCGCTTGCAGAGGCACGCGCGGCCGACGCCGCTCCGACGGGGCTGGCGCTCCACGGGCGCGTGATCGGCGTCAAAGACGTCATCGACACGGCGGACATGCCGACCGCCTACGGCTCACCGATCTACGAGGGCCACCGCCCCACCTGGGACGCTGCCTGCGTGGCGGCGCTCCGTGCCGCTGGCGCGATCATCCTCGGCAAGACGGCGACCACGGAGTTCGCCGCGATCCATCCCGCGCGCACCGTCAACCCGCACGATCCCGACCGCACGCCCGGCGGCTCCTCGAGCGGCTCGGCGGCGGCCGTTGCGGACGGCATGGTGTGGGCGGCCCTCGGCACGCAGACTGCCGGCTCGGTGATTCGCCCCGCCGCCTTCTGCGGCGTCGTCGGCTACAAACCGACGTTCGGCACGGTGAACCGCGCGGGCCTGAAGCCGCTCTCCGAGTTCACCGACACCATCGGCGTCCTCGCCCGCACCGTTGCCGACGCAGCGTCGGTCATCGCCGCCGCGGGCGGGCGGCCCGAGCTCCGCCGGCTCGGAACGCCCCCTTCGAGTCCGCGGATCGGGCTTTGCCGGACGCCCTACTGGGAGCAGGCCGAGGCATCCGCGCGCGAAGCACTGGCGGCCGCCGCGGAGCGCTTCCGCGCTGCGGGAGCGGTCGTCGTCGATTGCGAGCTCCCCGCCGGTTGCGCGGATCTGGCCGACGCGGGCATGCGAATTCTCGTCCGCGAGGCGCGGCAGGCCTTGGCGCACGAGCTTCGCTCGGACCCGTTCCGCGTGAGCGCCCTTCTCCGCGAGCTCCTCGAGCGAGACGACCCGGACGATCCCGCGCCTTACGACGCGGCACGACGGCTCGCGACGGAGTGCCGCATGCTCGTCGAGGACGCGGTCTTCTCTAGGTTCGACGTGGTCCTCACGCCGAGCACACCGGGTGAGGCACCCATCGGCCTGGGCTCAACGGGGAGTCCGGTTTTCAATCACCTCTGGTCCGTGCTTCACGTCCCCTGCGTAACCTTACCCGGGCTCCTTGGACCATCGGGCATGCCGGTTGGCGTGCAGCTCGTTGGCCCGCGCGGCGGCGACGCGGCACTCCTCGCCGCCGCAGGGTGGGCGGAGCGCGCGCTGTCAGCCGCCGCCTGACGGCTTCCGCTCGCCGCGAACGGAACCACTGTCGCGGAGCGGCTCGCTGGAGAAAAGCTGCCGCGAACTACTCGTGTCTGAGGGTCTTCTCGGCCTTTTCGGGCCGGGAACTTCGTCGAGGCTTACGAAGGCGCAAAAGTGGGTCTGTCGGGACGGATCCGAGATTCAACGGAATCGCTGCCGGCTACCTGCCATGGTTCCTGGGGTCTAGTGGTCGTCTGGGTCCGTCGCGATCTCGCCCAGGATCGCTCCGTCGAGCTCCAGGATGCGCTGCTTGCAGGCGCTCAACGCACCGGACTGGCTCGTAGAGCTGAAGTGCTCGTCAGCCTCCAGCATCGCGGCCTTCGGCGGACGCCGGTCCCTCCGCTGTACGAGTCCCGGCGTCCGCCGTGCCAGCGTGGCTTCGTAGTTCCCGTCTTCCTTCCTGATGCACTCGGCAGTGAAGCAGTATCGTCGGCTGATGTAGTGGACCACGGCACTCATGGAGCCTCCCGCTCAAAGATTCGAGTAATACCCTGCTCGAACTTCGCGGGCTCTGGTCGAAAGCGACAAAGTGTTGTCTAGACGCGCCATAGCGACCCGACGGACTCGTTTTTTCGAAGGTGAAGGCCGGGCAACGCATCGACGCGGCCCTCGACCGGGTGTAGAAGGCGCTCCGCGGCGGCCGATCGGCAGAAGATCTGAAATCTTGAGCCGCTGTGGCAGCCGTTCACGGCGAAACGCCGTCAGGAGGACCTATGAAAGCCGCTGTGTTGTACCAACTCAAAACCCCTCTAAAAGTAGAGGACATCGATCTCGACAACCCCAAAGGCGGCGAGGTGCGTGTGAAGATCGCCGCCAACGGCGTGTGTCATAGCGATTACTCGGTGATTCACGGTGTGCTGCGCTGGCCACTGCCGGTGGTGATCGGACATGAAGGTGCTGGTGTTGTCGAAGAGATTGGTCCGGGAGTGACTCTGGTCAAACCCGGGGACCACGTCGTGCTGTCGTTCGCCCCCTATTGCGGGCGTTGCTACTACTGCTCGATCGGCCGGCCTGTCTTGTGTGACAACATGCGCGTGACGATGGGAAACGGCACGCTGCTCGATGGCACCTGCCGACTCAAGAAGAATGGCAATCCCATCCACCATATGGCTGGGGTGTCCAGCTTCGCGCAATATGCAGTGATACCGGAAATCTCGTGCATCAAGATTCCTGATGCCGTGCCACTCGATAGAGCATGCTTGGTAGGCTGTGGTGTCATGACCGGCGTAGGCGCGGCGATCAATACCGCCAAGGTTGAGCCTGGCAGCAGTGCTGTGGTGGTCGGCTGCGGTGGTGTAGGACTCAATGTGATCCAGGGGTGCGCGTTGGCCGGGGCGGGAACCATCATCGGCGTAGACTTGATGGACAACAAACTGGAATACGCCAAACAGTTTGGTGCGACACACACTATAAACCCGAGTCGGCAAGACCTCGTGAAAACCGTGCGAAGTCTCACCGAAGGACGAGGGGCGGACTATGCCTTCGAAGTGATCGGCCTCGGCAAGACTATCGAACAGGCCTATGCATGCTCGCGCCAAGGCGGAACCACGATCGTCGTTGGTGCGCCGTCGCGCGAGGATACGGTGACAATTCCCGCGTCGAGCTTCATGACCGAGAAAGTGATCAAGGGTTCAGTGTACGGCTCCGCTCGACCGCGCGTGGATATGGCCAAGCTGATTGACTTATACATGAACAAGAAGATCAAGCTCGACGAGTTGGTGACTCGCACCTACTCGCTCGATGAAGTGAACGAAGCAATGGCAGCTTTGGAGAGGGGCGAGGTCGCACGGAGCGTAGTCGTGATGTAGAAGTTCCTCCCTACGCCCAGTGCGAGCCGCTATGGTTCTCGCGCCGCATTGTGCCTGCGGCGGCCGAGGGACGAGCAGCCAAATTCCTCTCGGTCGGAAATCGAAGCGCTCACCGACCTCGTGTACCTGCGTTTTCTTCGGTCGCCTTCAGGCGGTCGCGCGCAAGTTCGAAGATTCCCCAATTCCCCTTACTCCAGGTCATCGTCAGCTTGCACGATTTGATTTTCCAGCCATGCGGCGTGCGGATGAAGTGGTTCGTGTAGTAGCCACCGATCGTCTGCGTGCTGTCGCCGTGTTCGTTTGGAAAGCAATGCTGCGCCTGTAGGTAGGCCACACATAGCGCCTTATCGCCATCAACCGTGATGACGTGATTGGTGATCATGTGCTGCGTCGTCTGGAAGCCGCTGACGGTGCGACGCGCTGCCTCGGTCCATTGGTCGCCGCTGACCGTGCGCGGCCCCCCACCCCCGAACACCGACGAAAAATCTACCTCGATCTCGTCGGCGAAGCAGGAACGGAACAGCTTCCAATCGCGCATGTCCACGCCGGTAGCGTAACGCAGCTGCACGTCGCTGATTTCGGCACGATCGAGCAGCCGCTGAAGGCTGGCATTGTCCATTACGGCACCCCTCGCTGAACAGATATACATCAGATTCGGGAACGAGTCGTGTCGAAGCCAGCGCTAGCCGGAGCCGATCCTTCCAGTCGGCTAGCTCCGACGACGGGAGCACCTGAAGCCAGTTCGGATCGCGCTTGCACGGGGCCGCGAGCGTTTTCTCCTTGACCATCGAGTCGCACCGGTCGAGCGACGTCTCGCGACGCTGAGTTCGACAACCCCGGTAGGGGAGAGGGTGCAATCACTGGGTACAAATCGATAGTGAGCTTTTCGAAGTTTATGATGAAGTAGGAAGATGGGGGCGAATCAATCCTAGCGATGAAACGCCAGACGATTTTCCTCTTCATCTTCCTCGCCGCCCTCGCCCGCCCTTCCGGCGGCGCGGATAAGAGTCAATACGATCTCTTTCATCCGACGCCGAGCGATCAGCTGCGCAGCTTTTCAGCTGACCGACCGAGCCAGTCGACCGGGCCCTATACGGTGGACGCCGGACATTTCTACTTCGAGGCAAGCGTGTTCAACTATTTCTTCGATAAGCCGGACGACCATACGACCTTCCGGCAGTGGAACCTCTTCCCGTTCAACGTCCGCGTTGGCCTGACGAATAGCGTCGAGCTCGACCTCGCCTACGGCAACTACTATCACTCGAGCACTCGCGATCGCGCCGCTGACCGGACCGAGACGCACAGCGGCTTCGGCGATTTCGTTCTGCAAAGTAAGATCAATCTCTTTGGCAACGACGGCGGCCAGACCGCGCTCGGGCTGATTCCATTTCTCAAATTCCCGACCAACACGCACGATCTTGGGAACGACTCGGTTGAGGGCGGGCTCGGCATTCCGTTTCAGATCGCGCTGCCGGACGACTTCAGCCTCGGCCTGGAAAGCGGCGCCAGCTTCGTCCGCAACACCGCGGACACCGGCTACGACCCGGGGTTCTTCAACGCTATAGTCCTCGGGCACAGCCTTTTCATCGATCCCCTGACGATCTACGGGGAGTTCTATAGCCTGGTCACGGGCGGATCCGATTCGACGCTCGCGGCCTACATCGACACCGGCCTTGAATACCAGATCTTGCCCAACGCGGACGTGGACTTCGGCTGCAATTTCGGCGTGACTCGGGCCGCGAACGACTATGAGCCCTTCACCGGTTTCAGCTTCCGCTACTAAAAAGGGCGAAATGGACGTTCGGCGCGCCGCTCGAATGCTGCCCTACGGACGCTAGGCCGAGATTCACCTTGCGGCGAGCGCCGACCGACGGACTTGGGGTAAGCTCTAGCCGTGCCTGTGCCCTTGCCAGACGACGTCCGCGATTTCGTCGAGTCTGCGAAGTGGACCTTCGCAAAAACCTACGCCACTACATGGCCGCACGAGTACATCGTGCGCACCCCGCAGAACGCGTCGATGCTCCTGGCACTCGCCCGTCACATCGTCCAGTACGGGCTCGACGGGCGGTTCTACTCGCAAGTCCGCAAGTACCATCATGAGGGCGGGAAGGTGTACTGGTCGATGGATGCGACGCCCGAGGCTACTACCCTCGTCAACCGATGCGACGAGGATCAGACCTACGAGGCGCGGCTTGCTGCTGGCACGCTCCCTGAGAGTTCCCGCTCCGACGGCCGAAAGTAGCGGCCGCACGCCCGTCGCCATGCTCCCTCACATCGCGTCGCCTATGCCGGCGGGGGAGCCGACGTCCTGATCGCCCCACCGCGGCGATTGGCATCGACGACGGCAACGCTGAGGCCCTCCCATTGCTGGGGCGCGCTACCTCAATCGGCAAGCACGTCCGGTCCACTCAGAAATTGATCGGGCATGCGGGTCGGATCTTCTTGACGGCAGTCTCAGCGACGCTCCTTCCACGCCTTCCGTCCCTGCATGAACGTCGGCGTATCCGGGATGGCCGGAGCAACCTTGCGAAGGCCGTCGTTGTCACGCTCCCCCCGGGGCAGAACTCAGGCATGGCGCTATAGCTCTTGGCGAGGGGCAGAGCATGGTACTCTCGCCCGATGAAGCGCCGCCATGTCGTCTGTGCCAGCCTTGTTATCGTGATCCTGCTCGTGGCCGCCCCGATAGCACATGGCGACGACCAGCCTCCGGGGGTATCACTCTCCACCGAGCACCTAGAAACGGAGAACGCCTCCGAGCCCGGCTACGATCACCACCTCGCCGAAGCATGGGATGATCAAGATCAGGCTGCGGAGAAGAAGCAGGAATCGCTATCTGCCGGTCCCATCGCGATCCACCTCGATGGCCTCTTCTGCCATGCGGCTTCCATTGTCACTCTGCTCGTCAGCATGATGCAGAAGCCCTAAGGATTCGTAGGTCGGTGACCCGCTCGCCCTGGATCGTCAACAGGATTCCCTCTTCACGCAAAGCCCCCTGGTCAGCGCGCGAGTAGAGGCACATCTCCGACCGTGAAGAGCCTTTCGGGGACCCCGAGCTCCGCCTTCTGCCGCCGGTTAGTGCGACCCGCGGCGCGGCCGGCCGGGCAGGCTCTGCCTCCTCCCGGAAGGCGTAGCGCACGGTCAGGTGCGCGAGCATGGGCTGGGGTTGGTACCGCTCTGCTACCTGAAACGGAACAAGGCACCTGCCGGAGCAGGACCGCAGCTCTATTTCAGCGCGTCCTCGGCTTCTTCTCGGGTCGCGCAGTTTTGGCAATTGACTTTGTCTTGCCACCAGTCGGGCGATTTGCCGCCGTAGCGCGACGCGACGTTCGAGTTCAGCTCGTCGAGGCTTCTCCAGAGATCCGCGATCGCGGAGTAGCTTCTCCGTTCTGCCTCTCTGAGCCTGCCAAGCGTCTCGGCTTTTCTCGCATGGAAGCCGGCTAGATCCGTTGCTTCTTGTTCGCTCATCACAAACTCAGGATCGTCTTTCGGTTTGAGATTCTCCACCTTGTCGAGCTGATCCCGAATCTCCCACAGACGATCACTGTTCCGCCTTAGGGCCTGTTCCAACTCATTCCGCGACTGACTGGCTTTCGCCCCGAACGTCTTCAGCGGCGGCGCAGGCTCAGGTGGCTGCGAATCGCTGCCGACCTCCCCGACCCTGATGCTTCCGGCGGGGGGCCGATCGCCGAAGAAGAGCGTGCCATCCGGGGTCTTCCACTCCTGGATGGCTTGCGCCGAAGCCGATGTGACGACAAGGAGCGAGAGGACGATCGCTAGGGCCTTCAGCGTGAAGCGCTGGCCGCGGGTCGCATCGATTCCCTTCACCTCCGTCGACCTCAACCACGTGCCCCAGTCCGGCGTGACCTGCTCCTGTGCGAGGCCAACGTTCGGCCACCAGGAGGAGCGAGGGTGGATCGATCGCACCACCCGGGCCCTACGCGCTCCGCGCGGGCTGCTCATCTCAGTCGATCAGCGCGCGGCCAACGGAAATCGCGGGCTCACCCTTCTCGTTACGCACGACGAAGTCGACGCGGTTGCCGGCTCGCCCCGCCTCGAAGACGATCGTCGACCCGGGTATGACCAGCGCACGAAACTGGCCGGAGAGACGACGCAACCGCAACGGGTCGCTGGAGGCAAACCGGTCGACGATCTCGCGCGCGGCGAGCGCCCAAGTCGCCGTGCCGTGGAGCACGATGTCGGGGAGACCCGCCTCCAATGCCACGCGGCGCTCGGTGTGGATCGGGTTCCAGATCCGCGCGCACTCCGTGTAGACATGCGCGGCCTCGTGGCGGACGAGAATTTCGACCTTCTCCGTAGACTTCGCGGGCGCGACTTCCGAGACCTTCGGCGGCGCCTCGATGCACACGTCGGAGCCGTCGACGGCGACGTTGCGATAGATGCTTCCATAGTATGACGTCACCACGGCGGCTTCGACGCTTTTTTCCTCGACGGTGTCGAGCCGCACCAGAACAAACGCTCCTGCGCGAGTTGCACGTACTTCGACGATTCTCGCCGTCGTCACGAGAACGTCGCCCGGCCGGATCGGGCGTCGGAACGTCGAATCCTGCAGAGCGTGGACACCGCGCAGGTGCTCTTCGAGGTTGGCGCCGAGCACCCCATCCCTGCTCAACGACAGGAACACCGGCCATTCCGCGGACACGCAGAAGGCCGGCGGTGCGATGACTCGCCGTCCGGCGTCCTCGAAGTAGCACGGGTTCCAATCGGCGAGCCCGGCCGCGTACGCCTGAGTGAGGCGGGTGCTCACCTCGAGCCGCACAGGCTGGCCGCTCCTGCCGACGGCCGCGCTCCGAATCGCCATTGTTCGTCTCCCCCGTGCGGTGGTCCAAGTCTTCGGCCGGAACGGATCGCAGACGACCATCGTCGAATGATGGCCGTTGGTGGGCTCACGCCTCCCTGTAGACGCTCACAGGTCCGCCGCCAGCTCGCGAAGAGTGGAAGATCGCGCTCACCAACTCCACCGCCCGCGCGCCGAGCTCACCCGGCGAGTCGTTGCGGGCCTCACCCTTGATCACCTCGATGAACCGATGCGGCGGCGCGATGCAGTCGTAGGCTCCCGTTCCCGGCTCGATCGCGGCCTCATGGCGCTTACCATCGTGCCGCCGCACCACCATCCGCTCCCGCTCCATGTCGAGCATCAAGACACCTTCCGTGCCGAAGATGCGCAGATCCAGCTGGAACTTGTCGTTCGCCGGCAATGTCGCAGCGCCGGAGATCACGCCGATCGCGCCGTTATCGAAGCGCACGCTCGCCGCGTCGTACATGTCGACGGGCGATCCCGGCGACGTCACCCGCGCGCTCACTTCGGACGCGCGCAGCCCGGTGAGCCACAAGAGCAGCGCCGACGAGTGCGTGACTTGCCCGTGCCCGTATCCGCCGCCGTGCTCGGCAACCTGCCAGGTCGAGGGCTCTGGAGCGGAGAGCGTCGGCTGCCACTGCGACATCACTGCCACCGAGTCGCCTGCCCCGAAGAACTCTTTCGTCGGTGAAGCCATGTGACACAGCGCGTACTCGACCTCTCCCACCGCGCCGTCCCCCACCAACTGCTTCGCCTCCTGGCTGAATGGCTTGTAGTTCCATCCGTACGGCACGAGCAGAGTTCGTTGCTTCTCCGCGGCCAGCCGCACGAGCTCCCACGACTGTGCCGGGTCGAGCGTCATCGGCTTCTCGCACAGGACGTGCAGTCCACGCCGGAGTGCCGCCGCTGCGTGCTCGTGATGGAGATGATGTGGCGAGCTGACGATCACCGCATCCAGATCTTGCTCGAGGAGCTCCCGGTAGTCCTCCGTCGCGAAGGGAATCGCGAACTGTCCCTGAATCTCCTCGAGCGATTCCTTGCCGAGACGGCATACGCCCGACAGCTCCACGTCGGCCCGCGACGCCAGCTGTGGCATGTGGTTGAAGGTCGCCCACCAACCGGCGCCGATGACCCCGACGCGTACCTTGTTGGCCTTGTCGTGTTGCAAGCGTGCTTCTCAGTCGCGCTCGGCGGAGATCTCCCGCAGTCCGACTTGGCGCTTCTCATCGATCGAACGGTACGCCGCCATCACCGCACGCATCGTTCCCAGGTTGTCCCTGCCCGAGTTGCTCGGCTGACGCCCCTCTTCGACCGCGCACATCAATTCACCCATCGTCGCCGAAAAAGCATCCGGAAACCACATGCGCGAGAACTTGGGCTCCGTCCACGTGTCCTCGCCTCTCTTCTGGATCCTGAGCGTCGAGTGCGTCATGCGGGGCCACCCGATCTCGCCGAGCATCAAGCCTTCGGTCCCTTGGATCCGGTAGCTGATTCCGAAATCAGTCGACCAGTTGACGCCGTCGTCGAGACTCGAGGCCACGAAGCCGTCATCGTAGAGAAGCGCGTACTGCGCGATCGTCTCGCCGAACTGCTCCTGCCGCGGAGTCTTGCGCGCGTGAGCCCATACGCCGGCAGGCTCGCCGAACAGCACCCGCATCTGGTCGATGTGGTGGACGCTCATGTGCAGCATCATCAATCGCCCGTAGCGCGGATCCCTGTAGTACGTCTGCCACGGCATCGTGATGTGCATCGTCATCGTTGCGACCAGGCGCTCGCCGAGAGTTCCTTCGGCAATCAATTTCTTCGCGGCGTTGATCGAAGGATCCCACCGCCCATTCTGATTCACCGCCAGGGTCACACCCGCGCGCTCTGCTGCCTCCACCATCGCAAGGGCATCCCGGTAGGTCGTCGCCAGCGGCTTTTGCGCCAGCACGTGCTTTCCCGCGTCGATCGCCCGCATCACCACGGGCGGCTGCAGATCCGGAGGCAGGGCCACGTCGACGATGTCCACGTCCGAATCCTGGAGCAGCGCCTCGACGCTGCGATGAACGCGCTCGATCGTTCGCGCTTTGGCTACCCGGCGCGCGTTCTCCTCCGTCCGGCTGGTGATCGCCACAACGCGAAACCTTGCGGCCCGATAGCTCGGCAGGTGTGCGTTCTCGACGATGTTGCCGGACCCGACCAGCCCGATCCCCAGCCGCCCCGGCTCCTTCGGCTGCGGGCGCAGGTCCAAGGCGTCACCGCTCGCGGGCGGGCTCATGGCTGGACTGCGACGCGCCGCCCACCTTCGCGGCTCGATGCGTAGCACGCTGCCATCACGGTCGCGATGTCGCGTGCGTGCGACGGCGCAATCGCGCTCTTGCGCTTTCCCGTGGCCGCGTCCCGGAAGGCCTCGATCTCGCGGAAGAAGAACGACTTGTTCGCGACGATGTGCCAGGCCTCCCAGGGAGTCGGCTCCCCGGCCCACGGCACGGCGAACGTCGTCTCGTTCCAACGCGTCCAGCCCTTTTTGAACTCCGCCCGATCGCGCTTCAGATAGAGCTCGTAGCGCTCCGGCAGCATCTGAAGGTGCAGCGTACCCTCCGTGCCAAACAGCGAGAACTGCCACGTCTCGAGCCAATCGTTCGCTTCCCACGATGTGAAATCGAACGACATCAACATTCGATCGTACTCGAGCGCCGCCACCGCGGCGTCTTCCAGCGAGTCGCCGCCAGATACGCCGCCGAACTTCGAGATCTGCGCCGTCACGTTGTTCGGCATTCCGAACAGATGCAGGATCAGATCCATGATGTGACAGCCGTCCTCCCAGAAGCACCCGCCGAGATCCTCCGGTAAATTGAACCAGCGGTGCGTCGCATCGCCGGCGGGCCCGGCGGCGTGGACGCGGCCGAGGACGATCTTGCCGAGAACCTCCTCGTCGATCAGCCGCCTGGCGAAGTCGATCATCGGCGAGAAGCGGAAGTTGTATCCCACTTGCACGGCGCCCTCAGCCTCTGCGGACGCCTTGACGAGACGCTGCAGATCCGCCGGGTTCGAGCCGCCCGGCTTCTCCACGAGAACGCTCTTACCCGCCTTCAGGCAAGCAATCGAATAGTCGACCATCTCGTAAGTCCACGGCTCTACGATCACCCCTTGCACGTCGCTACTGGCTAGCACCTCCTCCCGCGACAGGACGGGCGCGTCGATGAATGCCGACAGCGCCTTCAGCCCGTCCTGATTGGCCGGGTCAGGGTCGGCAACACCGACGAGCCGTATCCCGTCGATCCGACGCGCGACATCGAGTCGCACCGACACGTGTGGATGAGTGATGCCGAGACACGCGATCCCGAATGAATTCGACATGGACTGCCCTCTTTCCTGGCTGTGCACCGGTCAGCGACGGAGGTCCTCTCGCACGAGCCGAGCGCCCTCTACCATCGAGCGCAGCTTCGCTCGGGCGAGCCACTCCACCGTCAGCGATCGGCCGAGTGGAGCACTCCCTCCGCTTCGAGCGCCCGGATCTGCTCCGGAGAGAACCCGAGATATTGCGAGAGCACCTCTTCATTGTGTTCGCCGAGCACGGCGGCCTCGAGCGGAAGGCGCTCGGGAAACGCCGAGAACCGGAGCGGAAATCCCGGCGCCTCGAACTCCCCGAAGATGCGGTCCTTGATCGTTCGGACGGTTCCGCGCTGGCGTAGATGGGGATGCGCGACGGCCTGCGGGATCGAAAGGACGGGTGCCACGGGAATCCGGCTTTTCTGGAGAATTGCCGTCGCCGCCTCGTCGCTCTCGGTAGATGCCAGCCACTCCTCGATGAGCCGCACGACCTCCGCGCGGTGCTCGAGTCGCGCCACGTTCGTCGCATAGCGCGGGTCTTTGCCGAGGTCTGACCGTCCCATGATCCGGCAGAGCTCGACCCAGTGGTGATCGAGGAACGCCATGATCACCAGGTAGCCCTGCTTGCCGCGGAAGACCCCTGTCGGGCAGATCTGCGGGTGCTGCGTCCCGGAGCGCTTGGGCTCGACCTCGCCGTGGGTGGCGCTGTACATCTGCACGTTCATCTCGTGGCAGTGGAAATAGGAATCGAGGATCGAGATGTCGAGGAACTGACCCTCTCCAGTGCGCTCGCGGTAGAGGAGCGCGGCAGCGATCGCGCCCATGGCGGTTGTTCCGGTCGAGACGTCGCCGAGACCGAGCATCGGCAGCGCCGGCGCGCCGTCGGGATCGCCGATCATGTGAGTCACCCCCGCGTAGGCCTGCGCGATGTAGTCGAAGCCCGGCAGCGCGCTGAGCGGGCCCGTCTGGCCGAATGCGGATATCGAGCACATGACGATCTTCGGGTTTTGCCTGCTCACCTCTTCCCAACTGAGACCCATGCGGCCGATCACCCCGGGCGCGAAGTTCTCGACGAGCACGTCGACCTTCGGCACGAGCGCACGGAGAATCTCGAGACCCGCCGGCTTCTTCGGATCGACGCATACGCTCTTCTTGCCGCGATTCTGCTGGATGTAGTACGCGCTGCGACCGTCGCGAAACGCACCGAAGCCACGCGAGAAATCGCCCTTCGGAGGCAGCTCGATTTTGATCACCTCGGCGCCCATCTCCGCCAGGAGCCGGGTACACGTCGCGCCGGCGAGCACCTGGGTGAAATCGAGCACCTTGTAACCGTCGAGCACGTGCCGCATCAGACATCCTCCCTGAGAGCCTCGAATACACAGGCTGTGCCGCGATCCCCTATTTCTATGGTAGAGGCAACCTGGGAGGAACGCGCATGGCCCACGTCGCTCAGGTCACATGCCCACACGACTGTCCGGACTCCTGCCTCATGGACGTCACCGTCGATGGGGGAAGGGCGATAAAAGTCAGCGCCAACAAAGAGCACCCTTTCACGCGCGGCGCGCTCTGCGCCAAGGTCAACAAGCTCCTCGACCGGGTGTACGCGCCCGACCGCCTCCTGTACCCGGTAAGGCGGGTCGGACCGAAGGGACCAGGAGCGCAGTTCGAGCGCATCTCCTGGGACGAGGCGATCGCTACGATTGCGGCGAAGATGAAGGACGCAATCACGGTACATGGGCCACAGTCGATCCTCCCCTACTCGTACCGCGGCAACAACGGCGTCTACCAGAGCAATGGCATTGACCGCCGTTTCTTTCACACCCTCGGCGCTTCGACCCTGGCACGCACCATCTGCGCGGGAGGTTTGTACGGAGCTCTCGCGTACGGAGACGTTTTCTTCGGCTTTGCGCCCGACGGCCTGGTCGAAAGCAAGCTGATCATTTTCTGGGCCTCGAACCCGCTGGACACCGGCCTGCACGTCTGGCCGCTCGTGCAGGAAGCCAGGCGGCGAGGCGCGAGACTCATCGCCATCGATCCTTACCGCTCGCGTACCGCGCGCACGTGTGACGAGCACGTCTTCCTGCGACCGGGAACCGACGCAGCCCTGGCCCTGGGCATGATGAAAGTGATCGAAGAAGAGGGGCTCGTCGACGCGGAGTATGTGCAGCAACACACCGTCGGCTACGACTCGTTCGCCGAGCGCCTGCGCTCCCTGTCTCTGGCAGATCTTTCGGGAGCCTGCGACGTGCCGGAGAGCAAGATTCGATACCTTGCCCAAATCTATGCCTGCACCAAGCCCGCGGCGATTCGCACGGGCATCGGCATTCAGCGCTGTGGCGGCGGCGCGGCCGCGGTACGGGCGGTGGCCAGCCTCCCAGCCCAGACCGGGGCATGGCGGAAGATCGGTGGTGGGCTCTGCACGTTCGGCGGGGCCATGTTTGGCGCCCAAGACATGGGAAGGGCGATGCGCTTCGACCTCTCGCCCGCGGGCACGCGCGAGATCAACATGGTGCGCCTTGCCGAGCATCTGCTCGACCCCACCTTCGACCCGCCCATCAAGGTGATCTACAACTACAACTGCAATCCGGCGGCCTCGCTGCCGGATCAACCCGCCGTCCGTGCCGCCTTGCAGCGACCCGACCTTTTCATGGCCGTCCACGACGCGTTCCTCACCGATACCGCTGACTATGCGGACATCGTGCTCCCCGCTACATCGCCGCTGGAACACGAGGACGCGGTTCTGGCTTACGGCGGCGATTTTGGCGGCTTCAGTCCTCGGGCAATTGCCCCGCTCGGCGAAGCGAAGTCAAACGCCGAAGTTTTCCAGTTGCTCGGCCGAACGCTCGGACTGACGGAGCCGGCACTCTACGTTTCCGCTACCGAGTTGATGACCGAGGCATTGAGGAAGGGAATTCCGGCAGACCAATTCACGAAACACCCCTATCTGAAGACCCGTGCCGCACCCGACCTCCTGCCCCGCGCGAATGGCGGGTTCCAGACGCCGTCGCGCAAGTTCGAGTTTCATTGTGAGAAGATGGCAAACGACGGACTCGACCCACTGCCGGCCTTCGTACCGCCGCACGAAACGCTGGGCGCCGGTCCCTACCCGCTGAACTTCCTACCACGCAAGCACAAGGATTCGCTCAATTCGTCCTACGGGCATTTGCCGGTAATGCGTCGGCAAGAGCAGGCGGCGCGCACACTGGAGATCCATCCTCGTGATGCCGCGGCGCGAGGTCTCGACGACGGTACGGAGGTCAGGGTGTTCAATGCCCGCGGCGCCTTCATTCTCCCCCTCAAGATCTCGCACAACGTTCCGCCGGGCACGGTTGCCACCTTCTGGGGCTGGTGGGACAAGCTTTCCGGCAGGAAAGGGACCGTGAACAACGTCACGTCGGCCAAGCTCACCGACCTCGGCGGTGGTGGCACCTTCTACGACTGCAGAGTCGAGGTCGAACGGTGGGGCGGGACGTTGTAGGGAACTCACGCGCCATCTCGGCAACGGAAGTCACTGAGCCCGCGGCGTCGCCGTAGACGACCCGTTTCTCCACGTCGCCTCGACGGATGTCCAAACCTCGGCTACTTACCCGCGATTTCGTTCAAGACGGGAAGTAGGTATTCGCGAAACTTGCGAGGGTTCTCGCTCATAGGAAAGTGGCCGTTGTCCCGCATTTCAATGAACCTTGCGCCTTTTACACGATCGGCTAGCTTGCGCGTGTCGTCGGGACTTGTCGCGAAATCGTATTCGCCGGTCAAGAGATACAGCGGGCACCTCCGGGTGTCGATCCGCTCTACGTACGGCTCGGCATCGTATTCGACGGAGTAATAGTAAAGGTCGCCTTTGAACACCATTGGCGCCCCCTGACTATATCCGAAGATCGTCTCACGGATATTGGGCTCCGGGCTCGATGGCGCGCACAGTCCGTACATCGTCGCCGGCTTCGCTTCGTTGCTGATGCGGGGGTGATAAAACTGATCAAGGTAGTAGCCCGGGCTGTTGATCGACGCCTCGACGCCGATGACGGCACGGAAACGGTCTGGGTAGTGTGCAGCGAGATCGACGGCAACCTGGCCGCCCATCGAACAGCCGATGAAAACCGGGTGGTTCAATTCGAGCTCTGTGGAAAAGGTCAGGATGAACTTGAGAAAGAAGTCTCGAGACAACTTATAGGGCTTTTCCCAGTGACGATCGCCGAGCGGCGGAAGGGATTTGCCGTGGAAAGGCAGATCCCAGGCGAAGACGCGAAAGTCCCGGGTGATTTCCGGATCCTCCAGCAGATGGCGCCACTGGAAGCCGTGCGCGCCGGCCGTGTGCTGGCAGATGAGCGGGATCCCGGTTCCGTTCGCTTCGTAGTAGACGCGGTATTCGACGCCATTGATCGTCAGGTAGACGTAGCGCCCGACCGCCTGATCGTGTTTTGCCATAGCGTCGACCTTTCAGTGCTTCGCGTGCTCGCGCATGATTTGGAACATGCGACGGAACGCCCCGTAGTAGGCAAAAAAAGTCTCCGAATCACCGGCCCAATCGAATTCCTTTCGCACGATCCCCGCGAACATGTCGTGGAAGAACGGCTTTGGCAGGGGCTTCAGGAATTCCCGCCAACTGGCAACTGAACCTCTGATCGTTATGTCCGCGCTGTCAAATAGCGTCGGCTGGACGATCCCGGTCACCTTACCGTCGCGAAATTGCAGCAGCAGGGATTCGTCGCCGAAATGAAGCTTGAGGGCGCCGTCCAGAAACCGCCCCGCAATCTGAAATTCCCCGTCGCGATTCACCGCCTCTCGGAACGCTTGTACGTCGAACAATTCCATGTCTCGCTCCTTCCACCAGCGGCTCGATGGCAACCCGCCCGATGGTGCGGTGCGGATGGTGACGGTCACGCGACCGCTGATGAACTCCTCGTACAGGGGCTACCGGATCGAGTTTCGTTACTGCTTCAGGTCGACTTTCATCCCATTGCTGCCCACCTGCAGAACAGTTTCTGGATCAATCGAACTCGCTATGGAAGCGGCAAACGGCCACAGGGTTATCATGACGCCCTTGTCGTTCTTCATCTTCAGGTGACCACCCCCAAAAGTATCGTCGACGCCAACGACTTTGTACGTGCCCGCCACGTCGGCAAGGTTCTTCACGTTGCTCACGGTCCCCGAGACCCGAGCCGTACCGGTGACGGGTACCTGGAGTCCGCTGAGCGAACACTTCTGGGTCTTACCTTTGAAGAGGATCATACAGCCAATCCAGTTGGCCTGCATGGGGTCGGAAGTGTTTGAGGTCTCCGCCGAGATCGACCCCGATGTTTGGGCTTGCGCCGCAACGGGGATGGCAGCGACACACAACACTATTCCCAAAACCAGACCAGACAGCGTACGAATCGTGGGAACCATTCGAACCTCCTTCCTTGTCCTCACAGACAAATCGGCAGTGGCGGTCGAGTCGAGTAGCGCCTTCGACGGAATGACGAGTTGTAGCGCGACTTGCCGCTCGGTGTGAAGAGGCTTTTGGGGTGCGGGCTTCGTGAAAGACACGACGAGTCTCTTGCTGAAGCCTGACGCTTGAAGCCTCTTCGCCCCTATCCATGCCGAAGCTCGCGGATCGAGCAGTGAGCCGGCCCGACTACGGCACGGTAAGTCTCGGCCATCAGATCGCGGTCAGGCCGCCGTCGACGGGTATGACGGCCCCGGTGAAAAACGAAGCTTCGTCCGATGCGAGGAACAGGGCAGCCGCTACGATTTCTTCTGGAGTAGCGAGCCGCTTCATCAGATGCATGCTTTCCATGGCCTTCCACGCAGCCGCTTTGTCCTCGACGTTCTCCAAATACTTCCGGGGCATAGGGGTATCGATCACCCCGGGGCAGATCGCGTTCACGCGTACGCCGAAAGATGCAAGATCCGTGGCCATCGATCGGGTGAGCTGGACGACGCCTCCCTTCGCGGCACCGTACGCGGCCATTCCAGGGAAACCGACGATGCCGCCCACCGAGGCAACATTGACGATCGAACCGCAGCGTGCCGAAGCCATCTCGCGCGCGACGTACAGGCTCAGCAAAAAGACAGAGCGCAGGTTCACTTCGATCACCCGGTCGAACTCTTCCATCGTGGTCTCGAGAAACGGCTTCCCGACCATGATACCGTGGTTGTTGTAGAGGACGTCGATCCTCCCGAACCGCTCGCGTGTCTCCGACACGAGCGCGGCGACTTCGTCCTCCCGCGCAACGTCGGTACGGCGGTAGAAGCCACCGCTTCGCGCGGTCGAAGCCGCGAGGTCCCGCGCGTCTTCGGCGACGTCGCACGCCACGACGCGAGCGCCTTCGGCCGCGAACCGTTCGACGGCCGCCCGACCGACGCCGCCCGCGGCTCCCGTGACGATCGTGACTTTCCCCTCGAGTCGTCCCATCGGTCACCGATCGACGTGAGTCGGCGCGCCTCGCCCGCCTCTCAATCCAGCCTGCTCCATGAGAGGCATCACTCGTGCGCCGAAGTAGTCGATCTCCTCGCTGTAGTCGAGCCAGGACAGAATGATCCCCTCGATGCCGATCTCGCTGAGCGCGAGCATCTTGTCCACGATCTGCTGAGGGGTGCCGACGAGGGGATAGCCTCCCCAACCCGCGATGAAGCGCTCGGCGAATTGCTTGATCTGGGCATCGAAGGATCCGCTCTCGACGCCCAGCACTCGCATGATGTTGTTGGTCGCCTCCCAGTCACCCTTCTCGATGATGTACTCGTATTGTCGACGCGCCTCCCGCTCGGTATCACGCGCGACCACGAGCCCGTAAGTCATCGTGCCGATCGTTCGTCCGTAGGCAGAGGCGCGCCGCTTGACGTCGCGAACCATCTCCCGGCCGTTTTCCAGCGTATCGACGGACACGAAGTTGAAGTCCACCTCTCGGGCCGAGAACTCTCGCCCCGCCGGGGACGAGCCCGCGTTGATCAGCACCGGGTACGGCGTCTGGACGGGCTTCGGCAACAGGTACCCGTCCCGGATGCGAAAGTGCTCGCCTGCGAAATCGAAGCCGTTCTCCGACCAGAGCTTCTTGATCACGTGGAGCCATTCGGCGGCGTACTGATACCGTTCGTCGTGAGGCATCTGCTTTGCACTGAACATCTCCATCTCGGGCGTGAACCATCCGCAGACGATGTTCAGCCCCCAACGGCCCTTCGAGATGTGGTCGATCGTCGCGCCCTGCTTCGCCGCGACGATGGGATGGATGGTGGGGACGTGCGACGTGGAGAAGATCATGATCCTCTCCGTCTGGGTGGCCATCGCCGCGGCCCACGTGTAGGTCTCCATGCAGGTGCCGTTGAAGTCGGTCGGTCCGCCGAAGCCCCGCCACCGACCGACCGGCACGAGCAGCTCGAAACCGAGTGCGTCAGCCTTCCGGGCGATCTTCACGCTGTGCTCGTACGTGGGCTCGAACGTGGTCTCGGCGAGCGTGATGCAGCAGCCGTGACTCACGTTTTGGCCGAACACGCCGAGCTTCATGCGGTTGTCGTTGAATACTGGAAGTGCGTTGCGACGTTCGTCGCGAGAGGATGCGACAGCCATCGCTCATCCGTAGTACGAAGCTCGTTCGTTTCCCAGCCTACGAATGATCCCACTTCGCCGCGCGGCGCGAAATGTCGAAACTCACGGGTCGGCGCTAGAGGACAATGTGATTTCGAATTCCTCGGCCTCTCGTGTCTCGACGTCGATGAGCGGAACCAGCGCGCTGTCGTACCGATCGGCAGGAAAGATGAGAAACCCATCGGCCCGGTCGCCGGTCTTGAGAACGACCGAAGGAAGCAATCGAGGTAGGATCTCTGCGCGCGGCATCCGCGAGGCGGCGCTGGATCTCGCCCCGCTCAGGGGAGCTGCCGTCGCGCCCGAGCCGGTACGCAGTCGAATCTTGTCGTGAGGAGGCTCATGGGCCGGGTGCCCCCATTGGCGATTCGGAAGCGCACAGCGACCATCGAGGCATCGAGGCCTCGCGAAAAGTAGAGCGCGCTTTCCGGGCCGGTGATGAGCTCGGCGCTCACCTCCATGCCCTGCGGCGGCCGCCACGACTCGCGCCGTCTCCATGACGCGCTCGAACGCGATGCGCAGTCCGTTGCGCGCATAGGGAGTGGGGCCCGACGGCGTCACGTGTACGCCGTCCGCCTCGCACGAGACCGCCATCGACATGGTTTCCGGAGCCGCGCTTGCCGACCACGACACCGCTCGTCGTCTCCCGCCGCACCTCGGCGATCACGAAGCCGTTCGCCTTGAGCGCGGTCGCCGCGTATTGCCAGGCCGCGCCGCAATCGACCGCGTAGGGCCGTGGGGCCACGTAGCCACTGTAGTCGGCGAGAGGGCTCGCACAGGATGACAGGGCGAGCATGATCACCAGGCGGGCTCGCATGGCCGCGGGCGGCGCCCCCGCATCCTCCCCGTTGGGTTCGGTGTGGATCACTCGATCACTGCGACTTTAGGAATTGAAATCTTGTTGGCAAGGGTGGTAGGCGCGTAACCAGAAAGTAACAAAAAAGCGAGCATCGTGATGTCGCCGAGGGAGGACATCCGTTCTGTTTTGCCCTACGCGGGGGGCGAAGCAGACGTGCAACCTTTCGCGAGAAGGTCGCGGCCTCTCCGTCGCAAAGCGCGGTCCGCTGCTCGAAGCGAGCGCCTCTCGGCCGCACGGGCTCTCTACGTTCACAAGGTTGCCCGCTGGCGCATCGCGCCTCCTCTTCCGAATCAATCACCTGTCTTCATTCGGCGACTACCCCGCAAAAGTCGGCGGTGTCTGCGTTGCTGTTCAGTCCATGGGATTGGTGGATCCACGCTGAAACGGAAGGAGGACTCGAAATGGCTCACCGCGTAAAGTCGGTTGCCAGGCGGGCATCGATGACCGCGTGGTTCGCTGCGGTCTGCTTACTGCTTCTTTCACCCGGCGTGGCGCGTGCGCAGGGAGTCGGTGGACTATTTCCAGACCCACACACACGGGTACCTGGACAATTTCACGATCCTGCGCAACGACACGTTCAAGGACGACTATCACGTCGCCTCGTCTCGCTACCGGGCGAGCTTGCAGTTCAGCGGCCCGATTGGACCCGAGGCTCGGCGGTGGGGCCTGCCGTTCGATCGCCTCGAGTATTTCATGGAGCTCAGGCCCGAGTACGAGTCGATCTACGACGTCAGCTCGACGGTTTGGAAGCGATCCCGGACAGCGCGACATCTGGACGCGGCGTGCCGCCCACTCCTGGCGCTGGTGGTACGGCCGATCTCCTCAACGCATTCGCACTTCAATACTCACGACTTCGAGGAGATCTACGCGAAGAGCAATCTCCTCATACCGAGCCCGAGGAGCCCCTCCGTCAAGATTCCTCAACCCGCAGACGCAAAAGGGCGCGTGGATCGACCTCGACGCGAGCACGACCGACTTGCGTACCGGCATGCTCCACGCAACCAACATGGACCTCTACTACCCGATCCGCGAGTTCTACGTCGACATGTACTTCGACGCCCTCGGCGGAAAGAACTGGCTGCGTTTGGGCAAGCAGCAGCACGTGTGGGGCAAGGCCGACTTCTTCCGCCTTCAGGACGTCGTCAACCCGGTCAACTTCGCCGATCACTTCTTCATCGACCCGTTCGATGACACGCGGATCCCGCTGTGGTCGGCGCTGTTCGAGCACCGCTTCGGCGACGTCGGCGTCTTCAAAGAGCTCGCAGGCAGCGCGGTCTGGGATGTTCGACCGCTATACTTCGCTCGGGTTCGGGAACGGGGGCCAGCCGTGGGCGATCGGCTTCGGCCGCGAGCTCGGCGCCTTCGCGTTCGGCTCCAACCTCTTCGGCAATGCCATCTTCTCGAACGAGCCCGTCAACTCGGTCAATTCGGCGCTCACCTTCGACCGGAGACCGGACTGGAACCTCAAGAACACGGGCGTCGGCACGAAGTGGGCGTGGCTGTGCGGCAACGTCCGCGTGCAGCTGACGGATTGGTTCGCCTTCCAGGACGTGCCCGCGTTCGGCTGGAGCCAGCTTCACATCCTGGACGTCCCGGGCTGCAACGAGGTGCTACCTGCGCCGGGCGGGGGCGGCGGGCACACGACCCTGACGAATCCCGCCGCCACGGGAGTCGCTCCCCGTGCGCGTCCACGTGAACCCGAACGCGATCAACATGACGGCCGCACCTATCGTCGCCAACGAGCCCAACTCGATCAAGCAGGCCCGGTACATAGACATGTGCGCCCTGACCGGCGAGCTCACGGCCCGGTACCGCAAGCAGAACACGCTCGGAGTCTCGTTCGACTGGTTCGAGCCGAACACGGGCCTCGTCATCCGCAGCGAGAACTCGTGGACGGCGAACGCCCTGGTCACCGACTCGACGCAGAAGAACTGGCTGAACAGCACGAACATCGTGCGCTGGGTGATGGGCGTCGATCGGCCGACGATGATCCGCGCGCTGAATCCTCTGCGGAGCTTCTTCCTGAGCGCCCAGGCGTTCGGGACGCACCTGCCCGACGTGAAGGCCGGGCGCTTCGGGAACACGAACGGAGACAACAACAACTTCATCTTCACGGCTTTCGCGCAGACCCAGTATTTGCGGGACCAGCTCGTCGCCCTCGTCTTCGGCGCCTACGGCGTGACCGGCAAGGACGCCACCCTCGGCGGCAACTTCGAGTACCTGTACAACAACCATCTGTCCCTGCAGCTCGGAATCACTGGGTTCCTCGGCGTGCGGCAGGAGCACGACATCGGTCCCTTCTCGCTCTTCACCACGAACACGCCGCCGGCCCAGCTGGCCGCCAATCCTCTGAACCACTGTCCGTTCACCGAGACCGGCTTCGGCATCGGTCACATGCAGGCCGGCGGCTCCGAGCGCAACCAGATGGACGAGTTCTGGGCAAGGGTACGGTACCGGTTCTAGTGGCTCGCCCTGATGCACGAGAAGGTCCATGCAGAGCGACCCCTCCGACACCCGGTGCGTGAGTCACGCGTGGCCGGCGGGCCAAGTCTCCGCGCGGCCTACCGGGCTCGCGTCGTCGTGCTCTGCGTCGGGACACCTACGTCCGGGGCATTTCACGCCGAACCTCCGACCGTCGGCGTCAAGCCGTACCGCCGTAGAGGGCGGAATCCTACCCGCGCAGGAGGACTACTACGCGGTCGACGTCGTCGATGCGGACCACGCGTGGATCGTCGGCTCGTACGGGGCGGTGGTTCTGCTCCGCGACCGCGGCCGCAACGCCGAGCTTCGCGCGGCCCCCGTTCACGAGCCGTTCTTCTGCGTGAGCTTCCGCGATCCCGTCGACCGGCGTGATCGGCGGGCGCGGCGGCCTCATCTTCCGCACCACCGACGGCGGGCGAGTCGTGGTCGCCGGTGGCCCCGGGCAGCGTGACGGAGAACGTCCTCGGCTTCGCTCGCAGCCACGATCCGCAGCACGCTCTGGGCCGTGGGGCCGGTGGGGATGCTACTGCGCTCGACGGACGACGGCGCGACCTGGGAGGACCGGTCGCTCGGCAAGGACATCACGCTCAACGCGGTGACTTTCGTCGACGATCAGGAGGGATGGATCGTCGGGGAGTTCGGCACGATTCTGCACACCGCCGACGGGGGCGAGACGTGGCAGCGAAGCGAGGAGATCACCGGGCTGCCGCCCTATGCGGAGGACGTGACCGAGGAGGTTGCGCTGCGCGTCGGCATCCCTCCGCTCAGCAAAGACGACCTCTACCTCTTCGACGTCTCCTTCGTCACGCCCGACACGGGTTACGCGGTCGCCGCCGGCCGGCTTCGTGCTGACGACCGTCGATCGCGGACGCCACTGGACGGCGACGCGCGGCGGCACACGGAACACCCTCTTCAAGGTCCTACCGACGCCGATCGGCGGCATGATCGCCACCGGAATTCTCGGCACGGTCGTGCACCGTCGCGGAGAGGGCTGGGCTGCCGACGAGGAGATCTCCCACAAGCTCTTCACGTGGGTCCGTGGCAGCGACTTCTCGGCGGACGGCGCGCTCGGCGTCGCCGTCGGCGGCCAGGCCGCGGTGCTCGTTTCCCGCGACCGCGGCGAAACCTGGGAGATGCTGCCGCGCGAGCGTCTCACGGCGGGCCTTACCCGGGCACGCTCTCCTGAGGACCTCGGCTCGAGCCGAGGTGATGCGTGCTTGAACGACTTCTCGTAGCCATCTGCTCGCTGGGTGCTGCGGCACTCCTGGATCTCGCTTAGTGCGATCCTCCTCATCACCGCCTTCTTCGCTACGTACGCGCGCAAGGTGGAGATGTACAGCCAGTTCGCCGACCTGCTTCCGCAGGGACACCCCTACATCAAGGCCTACAACCATTTCCGCCAGACCTTCGGCGGCGCGAACGTGGTTGTGCTCGCGGTCGCGGTCAAGAAGGGCGACATCTTCAACGCGCAGACCCTGCAAAAGATCCGCTACGTGACCGAGGCGGTCGACCAGATCGACGGCGTGAACCACTACCAGGTCGCTTCGATCGCCCATGTGAAGATCCGCAAGCTCGAGACCGGCTCGGGCGGCCTGCATCGTCTCCCGGCCCGTCCTTCCCGAGGACATCACCCCCGACCCGAAGGAGCTGCTGCGGCTCAAGGAGGCGATGTTCAACAACGACATCGTCTACGAGAAGTACATCTCGGCGGACGGGAAGTCCGCGCTGATTCTCGCCGGCTTCAACGAAGAGCGCCTCGACTACCGCAACATCCATCGCGAGATCATGAAGATCAAGCAGAAGGTCGAGGACGAGAACACCGTCCTCTACGCTTCCGGCGAGCCCGTGCTCAAGGGGTGGGTGTGGTTCCACACCGGCGAGCTCGCGATGATCTTCAGCGCGACCGCCATCTTCGTGTTCGTCACGCTGGTGGTCTACTTCCGCCGCCTCTACGGGTGGACCCTGCCGGTCGTCGGCACTTGCGTGCAGGCGATCTGGGGCCTCGGTTTCACGGCGCTCCTCGGATACAACCTCGACCCGCTCATTCTGGTGATTCCCCTCCTCATCTCGGCGCGCGCCGCGAGTCACGCCGTGCAGATGATCGAGCGATACTTCGAGGAGCTCGAGACGACGGGCGATCGCCATACGGCCATCGAGCGGGCGTTTACCGAGCTCATCATCCCCGGCGCCATCGGGGTTCTGGCCGATGCCGCCGGGATCCTGGTGCTCAGCGTGGCGACGATTCCGCTGATTCGCAAGCTGGCCTTCTTCGGCGCCTTCTGGGGCTTCTCGAACATCTTCACGATTCTGATGCTGATTCCGCTGCTGTTGAGCGTTCTACCTACTCCGCGTGCACACCAGGCACTACGTGCCGCGATGGATGGTCGCGTTTCTTCACGCCGTCGGGGAATTCTGCACGCATCGGACATATCGCTGGGTCATCGTCGCGGTGACGGCCGTCATCGTGGTAGCTCGGCCTACAGCAGGCCATGCACATCCCGATCGGGGAGACCGAGGCCGGCTCTCCGCTTCTCTGGCCGAACTCGCATTTCAACGTCTCCACCCGCAACATCAACGCCAACTTCGCCGGCGCGAACCAGTTCGTGATCTACCTCGAAGGTGGCCGCTCGAACGTGCTGAAGGAGCCCGCCGTCCTCGAGACGCTCGAGAGCTTCCGCCGCTACATGTTGGCGCAACCCGAGGCTGGAGGAACGCGCGACCTACCCACGTTGGTCCGCTCCGTCAACCGCCTGTATCACTACAACGATCCCAAGTGGCAGGTGATTCCTCCGGACGCCGCCGGCGTCGGGAACATGACCTTCATGTACGAGGCCGGGGCCCCGGTACCGGGCGTGATCCTCGAGTACATGGACTTCGACGCGAAGGACGGCCAGCTGGTCGTCTTCTACAAAGACGCGCGAGGAACCACGATCGAGAACGCGGTGGGGCGTGCCAAGGCCTTCATCGCGTCGCACCCCGTGGATGGGCTCACCTTTCGGCTCGGTGGCGGGACCATCGGGACGACCGCCGCGCTGAACGACGAGATCGCCTATTCCGACAAAGCCAACATGGCCCTCATCGTCTTGGCGATCTACGTGCTGGTGTCGCTCAGCTACGGGTCATTCGTGGCCGGCAACATGGTGATGACGACGCTCATCGCGGCGGGCGTCGTGAGCTTCCTTTACATCGGGCTGAAGGGCATCGGCTTGAACATCAACACCCTGCCGGTGACCGCCGTCGGCATGGGCATCGGCGTCGACTACATCCTCTACGTGGTGGACCGCATCAAGCGGGAGTACGGCCGCCTCGGGGATGCAGACATGGCCATCAAGCGCGCCATCGCGACCTCGGGAATGGCGGTGACGTTCACGGCGACGACTCTGGTGGGCGGCGTGCTCCCGTGGTACTTCCTCTCCAGTCTGCGGTTCTCCGCGGAGATGGCGATGCTGCTCGCGCTGCTGATGCTCACCCATTGGCTCGCCGCGATCACACTGGTTCCGGCGCTCTTCTCGATCATACGTCCGCGCTTCATGACGACCGAAGCGCCGCACATGAAGGAATCTCCCGAGGCCAAACCGCGCGTGCGGGCCGTGGCGGAGTGAATGAAGGTCGAGCCGTTGCGAAACACGTACAGGAGCGTCGTGGCGTGGAGGATCATCGGCGGGATCGCCGCCTTCCTCGCTGTTGCCGCGAGCGACTCGCTGGCCGATGACGCATCGTCTGCGCATGGCACGCCCCGCATGGAGAGCATCGCGCACCCGACTGCGGATGAGAACCTCCGGGGGGCGGTGGAGAGGTTGCGAAAGCGCTTCCGGCTCGACAGCCGAGAGGGGCTCACCGCCCTTCGAGACCTTTCGCTCGGCGTACTGCGGGAGGGACTGAAGGACGACGACCCCTACGAGCGCTGCTACGCCGCGAGCGCGCTCGCGGCGCAGGGGGATTGGTCCGGAGGCGTTGTTCTCGAGGATGGCGTGGCGTCTTCGGATGTGGGGCTGCGGCGCGCCGCGATCGAGGGTCTCGGCGACATCGGGCGTGGCGAAGCATTGCGCAGGCTGCGGCGGATCTACTCCGAATCGGATTCGTTCGGTCAGCTCCTCGTTCTACAGGGGCTACGCGGCGCCAGCGCGGAGTCGCTCGATCTGTTGATTCAGGCCGTTCGCGACGCGGACGGGGGCCTGAGGATGCAGGCCGTAGAGAATCTCGGGCTCCTCGGCGATCCGAGGGCAATCCCCGCAGTGCGGGCGCTCCTCGCGCGCGAGGACGTGCAGATGTTCGAGCGGGTGAAGGCGGCGCATGCGCTACTGCGTCTCGGCGACCGCTCCGGCGTGCCGTTGCTCCTCGCGGCGCTCGACGGCTCTCCGGGCACCGGGCGAGCCGCCGCGGCGCTGGCGCTCGGCTACGCGAAGGAGGAGCGGTTCGTCCCCGTGCTGACGAAGCTGCTGCGGGATCCGGAGATCGACGTGACGATCGCCGCGGCGGCCGCGCTCAGCCGCTATGGGAAGACGGACGGGCTTCCGCAGCTGCAGCAGGCGCTCACTGATCAGGATACCTTCACCCGGCGTCACGGGGCGATGCTGCTCGAACACGTCGAGTATGGCGTCGCCCACGGGGTCGTCCTGGCGGGGCTCGAGGCGGGTGACGTGGGTGTGCGGCTCGCCGCGGCGCACGTCGTCGGCGTAGCAGGCGACGCGAAGGACATCGGCGCGCTCACCCACCTGATGCACTCCGACGAGGATCCGATGGTGAGGGCCGGCGTCGCATGGGCGCTCGGTCACATGGCGAGCCGCAAGGTCATCGACCCGCTCGTCGAGTTGGTTCAGGAAGAAGACGCCGGCGGTCCGCCACACCGCGGCGGATGGCCTGGCGCGAACGGTGAGCAAGCTGATCGGGCCCGCGCACGAAGGTCGGCCGAACGGGGGGCTCGCGGCGTCTGCGCGGCCTCAAACGAGAGGATCAAGGAGGAACGTCTCATGAGATTCGAGTCGATGAGAGCGTTTGTCAGGCGCTTTGCGTCGCTGGCGATCGCCGGAGTCCTGCTCGCTTCGGCGGCGCTCGCCGAGCAGGACGTGAAGGGCTACACCCGGGCGACGTTCGACGACTGGGTGAAGAAGTATCAGGACACCGAACCCACGTTTAAGGCAGGCGATGTCATCACCCAGCAGGATCTCGACAAGATTCGCCCGTTCGTTCCGCCGGGCTACCTCGAGCAGCTCGACTTCCCCGAGTTTCGTGCCGAGATCGGAGCGCCGGGCGACTACACCCCGCACAAGGACTACATGCAGTGCACCGAGCAGTACCAGTCTCAGGTGGTGCTCGACTCGAACGGCGCGCTCAAGAACTACGTGTGCGGCCAACCGTTCTCGGCGAGCAAGCTGAAGGTCGACGACGCGGCGAAATCGGGGCTGATGGCGGCTTGGAACTACAACTTTCGCTGGCAGAACTACGGGCTGATCGTCGGCGAGGTCGGCTGGATCTGGGACCGCTTCGACGGCGGCACGCACGGCGCGGTCGCGCTCTCCAAGCCGCCGAGCCACCTGGCGGTGAACGACGCCGACATTCCGACGGACACCGCCGATCTCTACAAGGGCGGCGGCACGTTCCAGCGCACTCTCCAGGGGCCCTATCAGCGAGTCTACTTCTCGCACGTCGCCAAGCTTCGCGAGCAGGGCGCGCTGTTGACCGGCAAGGACTCGAAGGATTTCGAATTCAAGGAGTACACCGGATTCCACGAGCCGTTCGACATCCGCGGAACGGCGTTCATCATCTTCCGCTACAACGACCCGCTGCGCGCGGACGACGCTTGGGCGTACGTGCCGAGCCTGCGTCGTGTGCGCCGCATCTCAGTCGAGACCAAGTCCGACTCGCTGCTCGGCACCGATCACACGCTCGAGGACTTCTACTCGTTCTCGGGCCGCGTGCTCGACTGGGACTGGAAGTTCGTCGGCTGGAAGAAGGTCTTGCACGTGCTGAACTCGAAGTTCCTGGACAGCCACTACGGCGGCCCGAAGGGAATCGTGCCGGTCAATGACCGGTGGGAGCTACGCAACTACGCGATCGTCGAGCGCACTCCGAAGAACCCGCGGCACCCCTACAGCGCGGTGATCATGCTCTGGGATACCCAGACCTTCGAGCCCTCGTACAGCATGGCGTGGGACAAGAAGGGCAAGCTCTGGAAGTTCTGGCAGTGGCAGAAGAAGTGGAGCGAGGAGATGGACGAACCCACGATCAAGGCCATGAACGTCGGGCAGAGAGTCCTCACATTCCAATCGATTCAGGTGCTGGACTTGCAAAACGACCGCGGCACGCTCGTTCCCTGCTACGCCCGGGGATATCCCGATGTGAAGAGCACCGCGGAGGTCGACAAGCTCTATGACGTGAGCCGCCTGGAGGAGTTGCACCGCTGAGTCGCGTCGTCGCAGACCCCACGAAGGGAGAAGTCACATGCTCTTCTTGTTGAAGGCCCATCTGGAGAAGCCCGCGGGCACATCGAACAAGGAGTTCTACGGCGCCTGGAAGAAGGAGTCGGAGGCCGCGTTGGAAGCGTATCGCGCAGGCGCCATCAAGGCCATCTGGAAGGCCGCGGGGACGCCGGACGTCTACGCCGTGCTCGACCTCGAGTCGGGCGACGCCCTCGACCAGGCCATCCTCAACCTCCCGCTCTGGAAGCTCGGCGTGTCTCACTTCGTCACCCAGCTCGAGATCACGCCGCTTCGTCCGTACGAGAACTGGGCCGAGGACCTGAAGACTCTGGCCCAGGGCTAGCCGAACCCAGGAGACGATCCGGAAGCCGCGGCGCAGGAGCCGCGGCTTCCGCAGAGGAGGTCGATATGGACGAGTTCGGTTCGCAATGGATGCAGCAGTGGCAGAAGTGCGTCAACGACGACGCGGTCATGAAGAACGTCGGTCGCTACTTCGACGAGAACGTGCTTCTCGACTTCGGCGAAGACAAGGCCTACGTCGTGCATTTCCGAGGCGGGCGAGTCGACCGCGTCGTCGACAAGGCCGGACCCGAGGACCGCTACGCGTTCGCGCTTCGGGCACCGAAGTCGAGCTGGCAGAAGTTCGTCCAACGGGTCCCGCCGCCGATGTACAACGACATCTGGGCGATGGCGCATCCGCTGCATGGCCGCCTGAAGATCGAAGGCGACGTCCAGGTCGTGTGGCAAAACCTGCGCGCGTTCACGTGGGCCCTCGCGCTGATGCGCGACGTGGCTCACTGAGGAGGTTCACCATGGCGAGGATCGAACCGATCGTCGGCCGCTACGTTCACGTCGACTACGCGGGCAAAGACTACCGCATCTACTACGAGGAGACGGGACAGGGCATTCCCCTGGTGTGCCTGCACACGGCGGGCACGGACGGGCGCGAGTGGCGCCACCAGCTCTGCGACCCGGACATCAGCAAGAACTTCCGCGTCGTCGCCCTGGATCTGCCGCGTCACGGGAAATCGATCCCTCCGGACGGCTGGTGGAAGGAGGGCGAGGAGTACAAGCTGACGGCCAAGTTCTACTCGGAGTTCGTGATCGCCTTCTGTCGCGCCCTCGGTCTGGAGAAACCCGTCGATCATGGGCTCCTCGATGGGAGGCAACATCTGCCTGCATCTCGCCCTCAACTACTCCGACGATCTACGCGCGTTGATCGCCATCGAGGCCTGCGAGTACTCCCCGGGCTGGTGGCTCTCCTGGCTCCACCATCCGCACGTTCACGGCGGGGAGGTCTGTGCGACCTCGGTGTTCGGGCTGATGGCGCCGCAGAGCCCTGACGAGTATCGCTGGGAGACCTGGTGGTACTACTCGCAGGGCGGCCCCGGCATCTTCAAAGGCGACCTCTACTTCTACAGCGTCGACCACGACTTCCGCGGCAAGTGCGAGTCGATCAAGGGGAAGATCCCGACGTACTTCATCACCGGGGAGTACGACTTCGCATGCACGCCGGAGATGACGAAGGAGACGGCCGCGAAGGTCAAGAACTCCGAGGTCATCATCATGAAGGACAACGGGCACTTCCCGATGTCCGAGAATCCGGTGAACTTCAAAGAGTACCTGATGCCGGTGCTCGCGAAGATCCGAGCCAAGGGCTGAAAGGCGAACGAAGCCGCAACGCACTGCCAGGGGGTCAGCGTGCCGAAAGAGCCGATGAAGTTCCAAGAGATGCTCAAGGACTCACCGAAGAACTGGGGCCGTTGGGGAGCGAACGACGAGCTCGGCTGCCTCAACTTCCTCACCAACCAGGAAGTGCTGCGCGGCGCGAAGGCGGTGCGACAAGGCAAGACCTTCACTCTGGGCGTGCCGCTCGCCCGGCCGCAAGGCGACCCGCTCTATCCCTCGCGCGGCCAGCCGATCCGCACGATGGTGAGCGACAAGGGCATGTATCTGAGCGGCCGTGCGCAGCCCCTCCCCGGGGGCCTCGAGTACGCCGACGACGTGATCGTCATGTACCTGCAAGGAACCACGCAATACGACGCGCTCGGCCACGTCTGGTACGGTGACAAGATCTACAACGGCTATGACGCCAACACGACGATCGGCGGCCTGCAGAAGTGCTCGATCGAGCCGATCGCGAACAAGGGAGTCATCGGACGGGGCATTCTGCTCGACATCGCGCGCCTGAAGGGCAAGAAGCACCTCGACGAGAACGAGCCGATCCACGTCGCGGACCTAGAGGCGGCGGCCAAGAAGCAGAACTCGCCGATCGAGAAGCACGACATCCTGCTCATCCACACGGGCTGGCTGAAGCGCTACTACGACGAGGGCCTCGCCGGATTCTTCCCCGGCGGTCAGATGAAGGAGCCCGGGCTCGCGTACTCGAAGGAACTGGTGAAGTGGATCCACGAGATGGAGATCCCCTCGATCGGCAGTGATACGATCGCGACCGAGCAGACGTGGCACGAGGAGAGCGGGACGATGATTCCGCTGCACATGGCGCTCCTCTTTCACCTCGGAGTCGTCTTCAACGAGATCAGCTGGCTCCACGATCTCGCCGAGGACTGCGCCAAAGACGGGCAGTACACGTTCCTGTTCGTCGGTCTGCCTCTCAAGGTCGTGAACGGCGCCGGCTCACCGGTGAATCCGGCGGCGATCAAGTAGGCGCGCGGAATTCCTCGTTGCACGAGCCGCGAGGCGGCGAGCATGGTGCAGGTTCAAAACATTCTGTGGCTCACCGATTTTTCCGAAGACTCGGCGCACGCGCTGGCCTACGCACGCACGCTGGCGGAGCTGTGCAAGACCAAGCTCTATCTCATGCACATCATCGAGAATCCGACGAGCAGCATCTATGGACAGGTCGACGGCGACTACCTGGCGATGGAAACCAACGCGCGGGAGAAGGCCCGGGCATGGCTGGATGACGCGGCCAGAGAGTCGGGTGATCTACCCGATCGGGAGATCCTGCTTCGTGAGGGAGAAGTCGTCCAAGAGATCATGAACGTCGAAACTGAGAAGGTCATTGGCACCATTGTCTTGGGTACCCACGGCCGCACAGGGTTGGTTCACCTCTTCGTCGGGAGCGTGACCGAAAAGGTCATTCGCAGCGTCCATTGCCCGGTGTACGTCGTTCGCCATCCAAAGCGCACAACCACTCGCTGAGAACGCGCCGAGCCGCGGCGGCGGCGCAAACAGGAGCGGGGCATGCTTCCAGTCGGGTATTTGCCTTGTACGCAGGATCCTCCAGCCGGGACCAACATGGCCCGTGTGATCGACGAGATCCTCGGTGAAGCTCAAGCCGCCGAGACGAGCGGCTGGGATGGCTGCTTCATCACCGAGCACCATCAGCAGGCGGACGGATACTTACCCAACCCGCTGCTGATGGCGGGCTTGGTGGGAATGAAAACGCGACGCATAAAAGTCGGAACGTGCGTCCTGCTCCTACCTCTGCACCACCCCGTTCACGTGGCGGAGGACTGCGCGGTCATCGATTTGGCGACGAGGGGACGCCTCGTCCTGAGCATTGGCGTCGGGTATCAACCGCACGACTTTGAAGCCTTTGGAGTTCCGGTCGCCGAACGGGCGACCCGCACGGAGGAGGCGCTCGAGATCCTTCGTCGTAGTTGGAGCGGCGAGCGCTTTTCGTTCTCGGGTAGGCATTTTAACTACGAGAACATGCTCGTGACTCCGGCGCCGCTTCAGAAGCCGGGCGTGCCGGTGTGGATGGCAGCATGGACGCCGCCAGGCTTGCGCCGCGCGGGCAGGATGGCCGACGGCTGGATCGCCGACCCCGTACAGTCGCTGCCGGTGATCCGGGATTTTGCGAACCGCTATCGGACGGCGGCGTCGAACGCCGGGCGCAAGCCGTTCATCTGCCTGATGCGCGACGCCGTGATCGCCGACAGCATGCAGCAGGCCGAGGCGGAAGGCGGACCGACGATGAATACCCATCGCTTCTACTTTCAATACGGGGCGTACATGCCGGACGACTATCTGAAAGACGTGAAAACCCCGCAGGAGCTCTCCTTTCAGAAATGCGCACGCGATCGCCTGATCGTCGGCTCACCCGACGACTGCCTCGCACAACTGAGAAGATGGCAAGAGGAGATCAGACCCGACTACCTGATCCTTCGCTTCCGCCAACCCGGCGGTCCGTCGCACCAGAGGACGTTGGAAGCGATTCGGTCGTTCGGCGAGAAGGTGATTCCGCAACTGTAGGCGAGATTCGCACACGGACGGCGGCGACCCGCAGGGCTGCGCGTCAGGAGATCATGCGGATGCGACACGTGCTCGACGGCTACAGGGTTCTCGACTTCACCCAGGTGCTCGTCGGCGCCATCTCGGCTACTCGCCAGAGAGGATCCGCGCACTCGAGACCGAGGGAGTGCTCATGCGGGGCGACCGCTGACGAAACGATGAATCTCGGCAACGCCTACGCCGCCGCGAGAAGCTTCTTCTTGCGGAGGAAGCGCTCGGTCAAATCGGCGATCCGCTCGGGGCCTCGAACATCGGATAGTGGCCGACGTCGTCGAGCACCTCGAGCTCGCAGTCCGGAAGCTCGCGGGCCGTCGCCTGAACGAGCTCGACCGGAACCCAGAAGTCCTCGACGCCGACGACGAGAAGCACCGGACAGCGCGCACTTCGCAGACGCCCGCGTACGTCGTGAGTCGCCCACCCGGAGAGATCGCCCGCCGCGGCGAGTTGGCTGCCGCGGTGCTGCCAGCGGAGCTCCGTCACCTTCTCCGCGGGAACGCATCTGGCGAGCGAGCCGATCGCGGCGCGTTCCATCACGTCCTGCCAGCCGGGCATCCACGACGGTCTCGACATCTCTTCCGGGTTCGGGAACGTCGGCGTCCACGCCGCTCCCTCCATCGGGATTGCGGCGAGCAGATCGTCGGAATGGTTCGCGACGAGATCGATCGTGATGTCGCCGCCGATCGAGCAGCCGATGACGACGAGGCGCTGGTTGCAGACGGCCTTCGCCGAACTGGAACACGAACTCGGCGTGCTCGTGGATCGTCTGCGTCGGTCGCCATCCGACCGGGTACGACCGAGAGTGTCCCGGCAGGTCGACCGCGATCGCCCTCATTCCGCTCTTCGCGAGCAGCGGGAGAAGGTAGCGATATTCGCGGGAGTCGGAGCCTGCGGTGTGCACGCAGATGATCGGGGTTCCCGTGCCGATCTCGTCGAAGAAGGTTCTCGTTCCGCCGACCGACACGTAGCGACCGGTGATCTCTTCGAGTGGTTCCATCTCTCGGCTCCTCCTCTCCTGCGCTACTTCGCGACTTGCGACACGCAGTCCGCGAGGTGGAAGAGCGCCTCGTAGATTCGCATCGCTTCCAGCAGGTTTCCTTCGATGGCGATCCGGGACGGAGCGGCCCCGTTCGGCCGTCGCGAGCGAGGGGTCGTTCTCGAAGCGCCGCTGGCCGGGCATGATCAGATCGGCGAAGCGCCGCTCGCCGGAGATGAGTTCCTCCCACGCCTGACGCGACCCGCGCAGCCGAAACGTCGAGCCGAAGGGCGGCACGGAGTCGAGCGTCTCGATGATCCGACCACGGTACACCTTCAGCCAGCACTTCGACTCGTCGGCCTCGAGCACGATCGACCCGTCGAACCAGCGCGTCTCCAGCGCGAAGCCCTCGTGTCGGCTCAGCGCTTCTTGCAGTCGGTCCCGAAACTGAGTGCTTCCGAAGTCGATCATCTTCGTTCTCCTTCTCTTCGCCGCCGTCCTGCCTTTCGCCTGCTCCTTGCCGCGCGTGCGGCGGTGACCTATCGTCGCCGCGTTCTTCAAGACCCCCTCGCCCGCATGGGAGAGCACCGATGACCATCGATCAGATGAACGACCTGGAGGCCATCCGCCAACTCAAGGCGCGCTACTTCCGCCTCATGGACACCCAGCAATGGGACGCCTGGTCGGAGTGCTTCACGGCCGACATCTCGGCCTTCTACGAGGGCGCGCCGCGCGCGAATCCCACCCTTCCCGTCGACGTCGGGTGCCAGGGGCGGGCGCAGCTCGTCAAAGCGGTGAGCGCGCTGATGACGGGCGCGAAATCGATTCACCAGGGATTCATGCCCGAGCTGGAGCTGACCAGCGCGACGACCGCGCGCGGAATCTGGGCGATGTTCGACCAGGTCATGCTCCCGACCTGCCTCTTCAGGGGCTGGGGGCACTATCACGAGGAGTACGTCAAGGAGGGCGCGGGGTGGAAGATGAAGAAGATTCACCTCACTCGCCTCCATACCAGCGAAGAGTTTCTCTGACGCGCCCTCCTCGCCTGGCTCCTCGGCTCTCCGGGTTTTCCGTCAGCCCAGTTTCGGCATGACGTGTCGCGCGAAGAGCTCCATCGATCGACGCGTCTTGCTCTGATCGGTCCCGGGCATCGCCATGTACAGCACGAGGTGCGACCCCGGCGAGCGAGCCAGGTAGTCCTGAAGCCCAGCCCGGACCTCGTCGGGCGTGCCGACGAAGGCCGGCTCGCCGAAGAACTCGCCCTTTTGCTCCTTACGATACTGCGCGGGAGTGGGCACCGACTGCCCTTCGACGTCGCCGGTGATGTCGCCCGAAGCCACGGCCCAATCGTGGTAGCACTTGAGCACGTGGTGGAAGCCGTCCGCGACGTCGTCCCACGCCTTCTCGTGCGTGTCGGCGCAATAGCACGTGACGAGCTGAAGGATGTTGAAATCGGACGGCTTGCGGCCATGTCGCTCGAGCGCCGCGAGGTACTTGGCGCGGTGATGCCCGACGCCGACCGAGGCGAAATGGAAGCCGAGACGGGCGGCGCGATCGATCGCCTTGTCGGCGCGCGCGCCCACCCAGATCGGAAAATTCTTCTGCACGGGGGGCGGCATGATCTGGATGCCGTCCAGATGGTTGTGCTTGCCCTGGTAACTGAACTTCTCTCCGGTGAGGAGCCCGCGGAGGATGTGCAAGCCCTCCTCCATGCGGCGTGCGCGCTGGTCGTGGCGGATGCCGCGGGGGTCGAACTCGTAAGGAACGTACCCTTGGCCGACGCCGAGATCGAAGCGCCCGTTCGATAGGATGTCGACCGTCGCGGAGTCCTCCGCCACGGTGATCGGATCGTGCAGCGGCAAGAGCACGACGAACGTCCCGATGCGGATCTGGCTCGTCCGCGCCGCCGCTGCCCCGGCGATCGCCATCAGCGAGGGCGAATAGCCGTCGGCTGCGAAATGATGCTCGGTGAGCCAGGCGTGCCCGTAACCCAGCTTCTCGGACTCGACGATCAGATCGAGCTCGTCCTTGTAGACATCCGGCCACGGACGCTTGTTGAACGCCGGATTCCGAAATCCGAACAGAACGCCACAATCGATGGCCATGGGTCCTCCTGTTCGCCGGGAAGCCGAAGCCTTCGAACGTTCAGACCACAAGCGACGGAACCGGCGCAAGGCCTAACTCGCCGTGTTGCGGGCCCGTCCCTCCGAGCCGTCGCGCGGCCGCGCCCCGACTTCGGCTTCGCTTGCCTGTCGTCCCGGAACGAGACTATCGCTTTTCGACGCCTCGCGAGCTCACGCGATCCCGGCGGGAGTCCTCGCCCAGGCCCAATCCGGAGGAAAGCCATGCGTATCGCCTACATGCCCGACACGCACTTCGGGCGTTACGATCAGCAGATTCCCGACCGCTCGGAGGTCTCCCGAGCGGCGGACCAGCTTCTCGACGAAGCGACGGCCGCCGAGCGGGTCGGCTTCGACGGCGTCTGGCTCGCCGAACGACATGCGCGAACAGAGACGTTCTTCCCGTCGCCCGTGGTGCTCGCGGCGGCGATCGCCGCGCGAACGCAACGGGTGGACATCGCGACCACGGTCATCCAGCCGACCTACTACAATCCGTCTCATCTGGCGGAACAGTTGGCTTTGATCGATCAGCTCTCGAAAGGCCGGCTGATCTTCGGTGCCGGCGTCGGATACCACGCCGACTACTTCCGGCTGTTCGGCGTGCCGATGAAGGGGCGCGACGCACGGTTCGAGGAGTGCATGCGCATCATCGACGGCCTCTGGACCCAGGAACGCTTTTCGTTCAAGGGCAAGTTCTTCGAGCTCGAAGAAGCGCGGTTGACGCCGAAGCCGTACCAGCGACCGCGACCGCCCATCTGGATCGGGGCTTTCTACGACCGAGCGGTCGAGCGCGCGCTCGACTGGGACGGTTGGGTTTGGTGGTTTCCTCCCGATCTCGACGAGGCCTGCCGGCGAGTCGAGCACTGGCGGGAAAAAGCCGCAAAGCGCGGTAAGAAGAACTGGACCTTCGCAGTCGCGTACGAAGGTTGGATCGGAGACGATCCGCAAGAGGTCCGAAGGCGGCACGGCTACAGGTGGGTCGCGGAGATCGATTTCTATCGCCGGCGCGGTATGGCTCCCGATCTGGGTGGCGACGCGGTCACGGCCCTTGAAAAGAGCTTCTTAATCCTCGGCCCGGCCGACGTCTGGCTCGAGAAGCTTTCGAAGGTTCGAGAACGGCTGCGTCCGGACTACCTGTGCATTCGTACTCGAAACCCGCGTCCTGATTCAGCCGGTCACTACCCGAGCGGTGCCGAGAGCCTCGAATGCGTGCACAGGCTCGGAGAAGAGGTCGTGCGTCACTTGTGGAAGAACGTGAGGATCAACGAGAACCAGACAGTGTTCTAGCGCCCAATCGCGGCTTACTCTGGCGTTCGAATCCCTTCTGCTCCACTTCGTACGGCAGCCAGCGGTCCTTCAGGTAGTAGCCGTGGGGCGCTTCCTCGCGGCGCGCATTTCCGCGCGCAAACGCTCCGTCGACCCACGGTCGACCTCCCTCGTCTCAGGGTCTATCACGACCCCGTAGTCATTGCGTGCGCTGGCAAGGGACACGTACTCATCGAGAACGTCCTCGAAGACTTCCTCCAATCGTCGCTCTAAGGGATCGCCCCAGCCGCCTCCCCCCGTGCTCTCGAACACAAAGGTGTCACCGGGCGCGAAACGGTGCGCGCCGAGGAGCGGGCTCTTCCAGCTCCCATCGGGAGCTAAGCCGCCGATCACCTTCGAAGCTCCGTCGCGCTCGTGCATGAGACGCTGGACGGCGCTGGGCTTCCCTCCGCGCACCCCCGGGCTGCCCTCGCGAGTCCGGGAAGTCTCCATGCTGAGCTCGCCGTCGCCGAGGAAACGCATCTTGAAAACCGCGCCGAGGCCGCCGCGGTGCAGGCCCGCACCAGCGGAGTCAGCTCGAAGCTCGAAGCCTTCGTAGACCACCGGGTATAGCAGCTCGGCGCTCTCCGCGGGCAGGTTCATGCAGTTCCCGAGCGGGTCCATCGTCACGCTCATTCCGTCGTTGAACGGGGTGCCGCCCCAGCCGCCCGCGGGAAGGTCGGAAAGCACCGACGTCCGACCTTCGGAATCCTTCAAAGCGGCCACAAACCAGTTGCACTCCGAACACGTGGACGCCGTCACTCGGTCGGGTATGGCTTTGGCCAGAGCCTGCCAGATCGCGCTCGTGATCTTCGGCGCGGTGAGCGTCGTGCAGCCGATCGTTGGTGCCGGCCATTTCGCGTTCAGCCAGCAGCCTTCTGGGAGGACGATCCGAATCGGCGCGAACATACCCGCGTTCGGCGGCGCGTAGGGCGCGAGGAAGAACTGCAGAGAATAGAAGACGGCCGACGCCGTGTTCGCGTACGGGGAATTGATCGCCCCCACACACATCGGATCGGTGCCCGTGAAGTCGACGGTGATGTCGGATCCTTGCACGATCAGCTTGACCTTGATCCGGACCGGCCCGTCGCTGAACCCGTCCGTGTCCGCGTAGTCCTCCGCCTCGTAGACGCCGTCCGGAATGCTCTCGATGCTCTTGCGGACGATTCGCTCGGTGTATGCGATGAGCTCGGCCATTGCCGCCCGAACCGTCTCGAGGCCGTAGCGCTCGACGGCCCGGCGCAGCTCCTGTTCGGCTCCGCGCAATGCTCCAAGATGCGCCTGGAGATCGCCTCGGATGTACTGAGGAGTCCGAGTGTTGTTCAGAATGATCGCCAAGATGTCTTGGTTCACTTGGTAATTTTCGAACAGCCGGAGCGGGGGAAGACGTAGTCCCTCGCCGGCGATATGGGTCCCGAAGAACGCCTGCCCCCCGGCAGCGCCGCCGCCGAGATCCATCCAGTGCCCCCGGCTCACGGCGAAGCCGATGAGCACGCCATCCGAGAAGACCGGCATGGTGAAGGTGATGTCGTTCAGGTGGGTTCCCCCCGCATAGGGGTCGTTCAGGACGAAGATGTCTCCCTCCTTCAAGTTTTCGATGCCGAACCGCTTCACGGCCTCCCGGGCGCTGAACTGCATCGCCGCGAGGTGCACGGGGCAGTTTGCGGCCTGGCTCAAGAGGCACAGCTCCGGATCGTAAATCGCGTTCGAAAAGTCGAGCATGTCGGCGAGGATCGGTGAGAAAGACGCCTTCTGCAGAATCGTGGTCATGCGCTCGCAGGTGTATTCGAAGAGGTTCCGCAGAACTTCGAAAGTGACGGGATCCACTTTGGTCGGCGTCTCGGCCGTCTTCAGAAGCGGTGTCGCCATGCGCGTGCTCCTTCCATCTGCGTCAGCGTATCAAGCTCCGATATCGATCACCAGGTTGCGGAATGCGTCCACGGTGCCACGAGTGCCCGGCGGTAGGGTCGCACATGCATGTGCGTACTCGATGATCGCCGGACCCGCTACTTTGGCCCCGGCCGCCAGCCGTTCCCCATCGTAGATTGCGCTTCGGATCCATTCACCGTCGAAATAGACGCGGCGATCCCCCTTCCGGGCATCGCCTGAAGGGTCAGCGCCTCCGTTCCGCTCGGCCGGGGGCGAAGCCATTCGCCCGATCCCCGTTACGCCGAGAGACACGAACGCGGGCGCGAACTCGTCGGAGCTCACTCCGTATTCGAGCTCGTGGTGCCGGTGAAAATCATGCACGATTCGGGGAAGATGCTCGGGAGCGATGCGTTCCGACGGAATCGGCGTCTCGACCTCGTAAGTCTGACCCACGTAGCGCATCTGAGCGGTACGGGTGAGCATCATTCGCTCCGCGACCACGCCGTCCTCGCTGAGTAGGCTACGGGCTCGCTTCTCGAGCTCGACGAAGAGGGCATTCAGCCGTTCGAGGTCCACGTCCTTGGCGGGTGCGTAGAAGAACGCTTCGACGTCCTGCCGGAGATCCATCGCGGTGGCTCCGAAGGCCGAGGCCACGCCGGCGTAGCTCGGTACGACGACTCGCGGGATGCTCAGTACCTCGGCGATGAAGCAGGCGTGCATGGGTCCTGCACCCCCGAAGCTCGCGAGCACGAAGTCGCGCGGATCCCGCCCCCGGGTGACGAGTACCATCTTCACGGCTTGGGCCATGCTCTCGGACGTGATGCGGATCATTCCCTCGGCCGTCTGCAAGGTCGTGAGCCCGATCCGCAGGGCGAGACGTTCGATGGCGCGCTCCGCCGCATCACGATCGAGTGGGAACTTGCTGCCGAGCGTCGGCTCCAATCGACCAAGGATCAGGTTTGCATCGGTGATCGTCGCCTCGACTCCACCGCGGCCGTAGCATGCCGGGCCCGGATCGGAGCCCGCGCTACGCGGGCCCACTCGGAGAGATCCACCCTCGTCGATCCATCCGATGGATCCGCCTCCGGCGCCGATGCTGTGGATGTCCAGCATCGGGACGATGAGTGGCACCTCCCATTCGAGCTCGTAGCTCCTCGTGATCAGGCCCTTGCCGTTCTCGACGATCGAGGCGTCGAAGCTCGTCCCGCCCATGTCCGTGTGAATGACGTTCGGGAAACCCGTCGCGGCGCTCAGATAGGCCGCATAGGCCACGCCCCCTGCAGGCCCGGACTCGATCAACTCCTGCGGATTCTCCTTGGCCAAGCCGACGCCCATGACCCCGCCGTTGCTCTTCAGGATCAACAGGCGCCCATGGAAGTTCTGCGCCGCGAGACCCCTCTCCAGACGGTCGAGATATTCTCCCATGACGGGCATCACCGCGGCGCGGATCGCGGTCGTAGAGAATCGGCCCTGTTCGCGGAACACGGGGCGGGTTTCCGCGGAGAGAACGACGTGGGCATTCGGATCTTGTTCCAACAGGAGCTCGCGCATCCGCCGTTCGTGGGCGGGGTTCACATACGAGTTGATGAACGCGACCGCGATCGAGCCGATCCCCGCTTGCGCGATTCGCCGCGCCACCTCGCGGGCGGCATCCTCGTCGAGGGGCCGAATGCACTCGCCCTGGGCGCTCATCCGCTCCGGAACTGCGAACCGATGCCGTCGCTTCACGATCGGCTTCGGCTTCGTCTGATAGGGGTCGTACAGATGTTTGCGGTGCTGACGTCCGATCTCGATCGTGTCGCGAAACCCCTCGGTCGTCACCAGCGCCGCGGTCGGGCATGACCGCTCGATCAGAGCGTTCGTCGCGGTCGTCGTGCCGTGGAGCAAGTGGGAGATCTCGTGGAAGGGAATCTCGGCGGCTCGCACCGCCTGGAGCACACCCTCCGACCGATCGTGCTTCGTCGTCAGAACCTTCGCCGTGACGCGCTGCCCGCTGGCGTCCTCCCAGCCGAAAAGATCGGTGAAAGTGCCCCCGACATCGACGCCGACACGCCACATGGGGAACGCTGCTCGCGACCGGGTTCCGTGAACCCGTTCTGCGATGCCTCCGTCCTCGAGTACGTACGCGCACGACGATTCCGGTGTCAACACGCATGCGACAATTGCGGCCTGGAGATTCCGAGGATAGAGGACGATCGACGTGGTCCGGAGTCATTGGCTCGAGGAAGCGCTCGGCGAGGAGCGGGACGAGGTTTCCACTCCACCCCTGGAAGGCGATTCCCGCGCCGACGTCTGCATCGTCGGCGGCGGGTACACGGGCCTCTGGACGGCGCTCCGGCTGAAAGAGGCCGATCCCGCAATCGACGTCGTCGTTCTCGAGTCGGACGTTTGCGGCGGTGGCGCGAGCGGTCGCAACGGCGGAATGGTCCTCAGTTGGTGGGCGAAATTCGTGACACTCGAGAAGCTCTGCGGGACGGAAGAAGCGATTCGGCTCGCGAAAGCTTCCGAGGATGCGGTCCGCGAAATCGGGACATTCTGTGAGAGCCGCGCCATACGAGCGGACTATCGCTACGACGGCTGGCTCTGGGTGGCGACGTCGCCTCCGCAAAACGGCGCCTGGGCGGAGACGATGGCGGCTATCGAGTGCCACGGTCTACAGCCGTTCCGCGCGGTGGATAGCGCGGAGCTCCAGAGTCGATGCGCCTCGCCGGTCCATCTTTCGGGGGTTTTCGAAGAGACCGCAGCTACCGTCCAGCCGGCGAAGCTTGCCCGCGGGCTTCGTCGGGTCGCCCTGCAGCGCGGCATCCGGATTCACGAGCGCTCCGCGATGCGCGACCTCGCGGACGGCGCTCGGCTCACGGTCCGCACCGATGCGGGGACGCTTCGGGCCGACAAGGTCGTGCTCGCGATGAACGCGTGGGCTGTGCGCTTTCCCGATCTACGCAAGGCGATGGTCGTCGTCTCGAGCGACATCATCGTCACCGAGCCACTACCCGAGCGCCTTCGTGACATCGGCTGGACCACCGGGCTCGGAATTTCCGACTCCCGTATGCTCGTGCACTACTACCGGACGACCGCAGACGGCCGCATCGCCTTTGGCAAGGGCGGTGGGGGAGGCACTCTTGGGTTCGGAGGCAGTGTGGGGCCGGCTTTCGAGGGAGGGTCGCGCTACGAGGACTACCTTCGACTTTGGTTCGAGTTCACCTTTCCTTGCCTGCGAGGCGTTCGCTGTCCGCGGACATGGACCGGCCCAATCGACCGGTCAAAAAGCGCGATGCCCTTGTTTGGATCGCTTCCGGGACGGCCGCGTGTCCTCTTCGCGATCGGCTTTTCGGGAAACGGCATCGGGCCGGCGGTGGTGGCAGGGCGGATTCTCGCCTCCCTCGCCCTCGACCGGAAGGACGAATGGTCCACCTGCCGCCTCGTCCGACCACCGAGGCGGGACTTTCCGCCCGAGCCGATCCGCTACTTCGGAGGCAAGCTCGTTCAAGAGGCGGTGCGCAGGAGAGACCGGGCGGAAGACGAGGGCCGCAAACCCGGAGTCGTAGTCCGCGCTCTCGCAGCGCTCGCCCCGGCGGGACTCTCGCCGGTCAAAAAGAAAGCCGTTTAAGGGGAGGTTTCGGGGACTCAGCGACCGACTCGTTCGCTAGTGCCGCGGGAGGTCCCGAAGGTGGCGTGCCGCCCTCGTACACTGTTCACTCTTCGCTCCGAGCACATCGCCGTAAGCAGCCCGGCTCTTCCGCAGCTTCACGGTTCGAGGATGCTCATTCCCGGCATCAGAAAGAAGCGGCCGCCAGTCACCGCGGATCAAAGCGGCATGATCCGTGCTCAGGTTCATTCCATGGATATCCGCTGCGCCAGGAGCGAGGCTTAGATAGACCCAGAGGAGTAATCAATATGCTCGACAAGCTGAAGCAGCTTCTCGATCAAAACGCCGTCCAGTACAGATCGATCGTGCACCACACTGCATATACCGCCCAAGAAGTGGCTGCCGCCGAGCACGTGCCTGGACGCGAGCATGCCAAAGTGACGGTCATCAAGGTAGGTCAAGACTTCGCTATGGCGGTGATGCCGGCGCAGAAGAAGATCGATTTCGTAAAGCTCGCTGCCGTTCTCGGGGAAAAGCAGATCCGCCTCGCCGAGGAAAAGGAGTTCAGCGGCATCTTTCCGGAATGCGAACCGGGAGCGATGCCGCCATTCGGGCATCTGTTTGGACTGCCGGTGATCGTCGACCTCGAGCTGGAGAAGGACGAGAACATCGCCTTCCAGGCGGGCACGCACGTCGAGAGCATCCGAATGAAGTACGTCGATTTCAAACGACTAGAGAAGCCGAGGACCGCGGATTTCACTGCGAAGTGAAACCCTTTCGCTGCTCTACCCGTGTCGAGATGTTGCCCTACTTCTTCACGATCGTCCGAATGTAAGCGATGATGTCGCGGATCTGATCATCGGTGAGGCTCGGATTACCCGCCCTGGCGGGCATCGCGATGCCGGTCGTGTTGAGCGGATCGTTCGCTGCCCGACCTTTTATGACGTATTCGAGAAGCTGATCATCCGTTTTCTCGGCGACGAACTTGCTACTTACGAGGTCCTTCCCCAAATTGGGGACGCCCTGGCCATCCGGTCCATGGCATACGGAGCAAGATTGCGTGAAGAGAGTTTTTCCGCGGCCCGCTGCCGCGGAGGAGTCTTCTGCCAGCGCGCCGCTAGCCGGAAGCGCAAGAATGAGCGAACAGGTGGCAATCAATAGCTTCTTTTCATTCACAATCCACTCTCCCCATCGATTCGATGTCACCATAGGCCGAACAATCCCAGCGGAGGTCTCTGCCAATCCTCGACTACACCTTCCTGTGTGAAGGCCACCGAGCCGGCGCCGAAGGTGTATTCGTAGTACCATAGCGGCTTCGAGTTGATCTCGAGCTCGCGTGTCGGCGGCCCGAGAACGGATCCGATTTGCTCCCGTGTCATGCCGCGATGGACGCCACGCCATTGATCACGAAGGGAAACACGCAGCGCCGGAAACGGGATTGCTTCCGCCGCCGAAGCCGCGGAACCTAGCGAGGACAATGGAGTGGGCTCAGCCTTCGGCACCAACGCGAATCCCAGGGTTGGAAGTGGGAGCGGGTGAGTAGTAGGAGCCGACGCTCGTCGGCGCGATCGGAATCGTCGGCACGACATTCGGGGCGGAATTGCTGACGGCAGGGCGACCGGAACTATCGGCCGGCCCTCGAGTGCTTCCGAGCTTATTTTCCAGGCTCTCGACTCGCTTGTCGAGGCGCTCAATTAATTGTCGTAGCTCTTTGATCTCAGTCGTCAGGTCATCGGCCCCCGCCGACGTCGCCGACGCAACGTAAAGCGAAACACAGATCACAAGGGTCTTGGGTAGGCCAGAACTCTTCGTCAACCGGAGAAGCTCTCTCGTGTCCCCTCGAATCACCACACCAGCCACGAGAGGAAATAAAGCGTATTGTTGTCGGACGGCGTCCCGGCCCGAACCATCGTAGTTGTGGGCCCGACCGTTGAACTCGAAATACGCCGTGTACTGTACCGAAAAACGCACGTTCTGCCACGGGTAGTAGCCGAGGTCTGCGATCAGCCCATCACTATTGGGGCTGCCGTTTGCGCTGCCGGTGACCGGAGCCGGCGCATACAAGCCCGTGTCGGTGCTGCCCTGTGTCCGGAAATAGCCGAGCGAGAAGGTCACACGATTGCATAGATGATAGATGCCGTCCAACTTAAAGGTTTCCAGATGGTTCTGTGAGTTTTCTGAGTCTCCGGCGGCGTGCGACGCCTTCAACTGCTGGTCTTCGTAGATGAACGTCCCATGAGCGGTGATCATATCTGCGCCCAGCGGGTACTCGTACTGAGCATCGGCGGCGATGTCCGTGTATTGGTTCGCTGGACCGCTCACCGAGCTCGGGTGAAGCCTGGCGAAGAGCCCGAAGGTTCCTACTTCGACGTAATGCTTCCCGAACTTGTGCTGTAACGCAAATCGCCAGTAAGGAGCCACTTCCCCGATGTTGTCTCCGGCCGCCGCTGTCGGGGGCTGTGGGCTCCCAATATGTGCAGTCCTATAGACTGTTGCGGCTCCGTAAAGCGTCTGATCGAACATCCCGTAGGTACCCAATCCCGCCACCTGTTGGGCCAGGCTGCCATCCACGAGCGTCGCGGCCGCCGGTGTTGGAGCGGAGTCCGCCGAAGCAAATGGAAATCCGAATGCGGGGGTACTATTCCAAGGGTCTTCCAGCGTCGGATTGTTGTTCAGAGTGGCTCCGAAAATCAGATCCCTATCAGCGATGGTCGTTCGGTTGGCATAGCGAATGTCCGTGTTGTCCATCGTGAAGTGATCGTCCTGGCCATCATAGGTCGCCTGCAGAAAAACCCCCAAATGAGGCGAGATCTCGCCGGCCAGGAAGAGACTCAGCTGCTGGGGGAATTCGACGTTCCAGTTCTGCGTTCCCGGCTGGCGCTTGTCGGTCGAAGTGAGCGACGTCTGAAACATCACCGACAGAGGAAAAGTCTCGTTTACCCGCAAAGGAGTCATCGTGCCGCCGCCGGGTATTTCGATCTGCTTGATGCCGGTCATCGTATAGCCGTTGAGCTTGAATTCTCGCCCGAACGGAGTGAGCTCGGGAAAATTGTAGTGGCATACGCTGCACGGAAGGCCCGTTTGTCTGGCGTAACTTGGCACCGCGAATACGGGTCGCGCCCTCAGGGAAAGCGCGGCGGTCAAAATCGAAAGAATCGAAAGCTCGAGACCGCGACGTCTCCTCCGAATCAATCCTTCCTCCAGGCCTGAAACGCGCTTCGTCTCTTCGATCTCTTCTCCACTGCGCTTCCGCGTAGACATGCACGACCTCCCGACCAGTCGGCATCTGGACGCAGAAGCCTCGTGTGCAAATCAAGCGCCAAATGTGAGCACCGGCATGCATCGTCATCTTCGCTCGCGGAAAGAGCCCAGCGTAGATTTCGATATTCCCGAATTTGGAAACGAAGACTTGGTGTTTTCTCATTTGTTGAACGGTGAGCCAGGACGTAGTTCGTAGGAATCACGCGAAGTGCAGTTCTCACGACAAATCGACCCAAGACGCGGCTACGATGATCCATCGTTCCGTTGTCCGTAGTTCCGCTGGATTGTTCTCGAATCCTGCCGAGATCGGCAGTACGCCGCCGAAATCGGCAGCGCGTCGACGGGTTCCGCCTCAATCTTCGAGGATCTTAGGCGTTTGCCCGGCGGCGGACCACGAACGGCGGCCCATCCCAGGCCCAATTCGCGTTCGTCAGCCGAGCATGAAGCCCTGGTAACCCTGCGCCGCCACCTGCTCGCAGTGTTCACGGTACTTTTTCACGCCGCCAACGTAGGGCATGAAGACGCGTGGCTTGCCCACAATGTTGTCCCCCGAGTACCACGACCGGGCGAGCGGATAGAGCGTGCGATCGGCGAGCGCGTTGACGTGCTCGACCCATGCGCTCTCGTTCTCCGGCTTGGCTTCGACCATCGTCAACGAACGCTCCTGCATGTGGCGCAGACACGCCGCGATCCACTCCACATGCTGCTCGATCGAGACCACCACGTTGCTCAATACCGAAGGGCTTCCTGGTCCCGCGACCACGAACAGGTTGGGAAAACCAGCCACGCACAGGCCGAGGTAGGTTCGCGGACCCGCTGCCCATTTCTTCCGCAGCGACATGCCCGCGCGTCCGCGGATGTCGATGGCGAGCAACGGCCCGGTCATGGCATCGAAGCCCGTGGCAAAGACAAGGACGTCCAGCGGATAGGTGGCACGCGTGGTCCGCACACCCTCCGGAACGATCCGGTCGATCGGCTGCTCGAGCAGGTCGACGAGTGTGACGTTGGCGCGGTTGAAGGTATCGTAGTATCCGGTGTCTAGGCACAGACGCCGGGCGCCGATGGGATAGCCGCGCGGAATCAGCGCCTCGGCGACACGCTGGTCGCGCACGATCCGACGGATCTTTTCGCGCACGAAATCGGCGGCGGCTTCATTCGCATCGTGGCTCAGCAGTAGGTCCTTGTACGCTACCAGGAAGCACGCGCCGCCCTTCTGCCAGCGGAACTCGAACTCCTGCCGGCGCCGATCGTCCGGAACCTCGAGCGCCGACTCGAAATTGGGGTCGTAGACGTACCCGGCGGCGGACTGGCGATTGCGCGTCCGGCGCTCGGCGTAGCTTGTCTTGGTCTTTTGCACGAACACCGGATCGAGCGGCGCATTGCGGGCCGGAACGCTGAAGCTCGGCGTGCGCTGGAATACGTACAGGTGCTCGACCTTGTCGGCGATCGAAGGAATCACCTGGATGCCTGACGACCCTGTACCGATCACACCCACGCGCCGACCGGTCAGGTCCACGACTTCCTTCGGCCAGTTGCCGGTATGCAGCCAGTGTCCCTCGAACTCCGCGAGCCCTTCGATGCGCGGCACGGTCGCGGCGGACAGGCAGCCCGTGGCCATGATGCAGAAGCGCGCGGAGATGCGTTCGCCACGGCTAGTCCGAACGTTCCAGCTGTTCGCCGCCTCGTCATACTGCGCGGCGGCGACGCGCGTGCCCAGGCTGATGTCGCGCCGCAAATCCAAGCGGTCGGCGACGAACCGAAGGTATGCGAGGATCTCCTCCCGAGAGGCGAAACGCTCCGTCCAGGTCCACTCCTGCTGCAGCGCGTCCGAGAAGGAATAGGAGTAGTCGACGCTCTCGACGTCGCAGCGCGCCCCCGGATAACCGTTCCAGTACCACGTACCGCCGACATCGTCCCCGGCCTCGAACGCGTGCACTGACAAGCCGACCTGCCGCAGCGCGTGCAGCGTATAGAGGCCCGCGAAGCCCGCGCCGACAACGACCGCGTCGTAGTGTACGTCGGCCCCGCTTTCCGTGTTCAGCCTGGACGCCTGCGCCTCAATCACATGAAACTCCAATGCTCCCGCTCCTCGACAGCTTCACCGACCATCCTTTTCCGCGCCTTGGAGGCCGCAACCCGGTTGTGTTACGCCTGAGCCCGCATGGCCATCCATGTAGCGGAACCATCCTTATCCCTTGTTGAGATTCATTCCACTCGATCTCAGGAATTTGAACCACGTGGTTCAATCTCGGGCTCTATGTCGGACGATGTTAAGACGATAAAAGCGAGAAATCCCTTAGAAATCGCGGCACAGACTAGGGTTCGAATCCCTTCTGCTCCATGTTTTCTGGAGCGTCGTGCAAACAGACCGGGGACGTGATGCTCGATTTCCAAAAGGGGGGAACGCTCTCCGTCGAGTCGATCGTCAGGGGTCCGTAGCCGTAGAAAACTGGGGGGCAGTTCGAGTCGGCGGACGGATCAGTGCTCGCCTTCTGTGCTATGGGGAGCGCCAGGAGGACGGCGCGTCGGCGCTGATCCGAGACACGCCTCTTCTCGTAGCAAAGCGTCTGCGGGGCTTTTTTCGGCGCGGCAATGAGGAACGCGGTGACGAGGTGGATCGTCGCCGAGTTGAGCGGCTTGTTCAATGGTTGCGCTGGCTCGCCGTCGGCTCCTGGGCTTGGCTGATCCAAGCGATCCAGGCGCCGGCTGACCCGCGCGTCCTCTACTCGGTCTATGGGGCGATGCTGCTCTATGCGGCGCTGTGCGAAGTCCTGGTTCGGCGCTCCCCCCGGATCAGCGTGGTCTCCGTACTGACGACTCTCGCCGACACGTTCGCTGTTCTCGTGATGTGTCTTGTCAGCGGCGGCCTCCACAGCCCGATCTTTCCTTTCTTCTTTCTTTCCGTCCTCGCGACGACAATTCGCTTCGGTACGGCGGAGGCCTTCCTCATCGCTTCCCTCGACACTCTGCACGCGGTCCTGCTCTATCTCGTCGTCGGCGAGGCGCGGTTGTTCACACTCGCCGAGAACGTCTTTTACATCTACTTCGTGGCGCTGCTCGGCGGGCTGCTGTCCGGGGAGGCAAAGCGCCAGCACGAACGCGCGGTAGCGGAGCGCGAGCGGGCAAGCCTCTTGCTCGCGCTGAACCGACAAATCGTCGCCTCGTCGCAGCTCTCCGAGCTGCTCTCGCGGATCCTCGAGCAGACCTGCGCGGTCGTCTCGGGACACGGTGGCTGCGCAATTCTGCGCCGCGCGAGCGACGGGCGAGCGGAGCGGCCGATCACCTCGGGCGGGATCGAACCTCCGGCAGCCGAGGATGCGGACGCGATACTCCATTTCGCCGCTACGACCGAGGCGGGGGCCGAGGAGCTGCCTTTCCTGTTCGGCACCGCGCAAATCCGACGGTGGATCCCCTCGCCGTGGATCGCGCGGCAGAGGGCGTCGCGCGTCGCGATCGCTCGGATCGGCGCCGCCGCGCCGCTCGGTGTTTTGGTCTTCTTCCTCGAGGACGCGGCTAGTCCGCCTTCGGACGAAATCCTCCGCCTAGTCGGCGCCGTCGCCGAGGAAACGGCCGTGGCGGTCCAGAAGGCGAGGCTCGGCGCCGACCTCGTCGTAGCACAGGCCCATAGTCGCGAGCTTCTCCGTCGCATGATCGATGCCGAAGAGGCCGAGCGCCGCCGCATCGCCGGCGAGCTTCACGACCGCATGGGCAAGCGCTTCTTCGAGTTCTACTACGACGTCCGCCTGCTCCAGGGGATGTCCGTCGATCGCGACTCCGCCAGTTCCGAGGTGCTCGGCCGCGTCATCGAGAGCGCTCGAGAGTGTGCCGGCGAGATCCGCACGCTGATGAACGATCTACGGCCGTCGGTGCTCGACGACTTCGGCTTTCTCGAGGCGCTGAAGGAGTTCGTGGCCGGGATCACCGTCCGGGGCGACCTCGACGTCACGCTGACGATCGACGAGACGGCTCCCTCGGCCGGCCCAGAGGCCGATCTGATGCTCTTCCGCGTGCTGCAGGAGGCTGTGTTCAACGCGCGCAAGCACGCCGCCGCCAAACGAGTCGAGGTCAGATTCGGCATGACGGATGATCGAAGGCTGCGTCTCGTGGTGCACGACGACGGCTCGGGCTTCGAGCCGGACGACCGCACGCCCGGGCATTACGGGCTTCTCTACATGAAGGAACGGGCCGAGGCCTGCGGCGGAGAGTTTGTAGTTCGCAGCGTCCCCGGTCACGGTACGGAAGTGGAAGTCACGCTGCCGATCCCGCGATGAGTCCCATCCGCATCTTCCTCGTCGACGACCACGCGGCGCTCCGCCAGGCGGTGAGTGTCATGCTCGGCGCCGAGCGTGACATGACGGTCGTCGATCAGGCGGGTACGGGCAGAGAGGCGCTGACGAACGTGAAGGCCGCCCGCCCCGATGTGATCCTGCTCGACTTGAAGATGCCCGAGGCGGGCGGCCTCGACGTCCTGCGGGATATCCGCGAGATCTGCCCGAAGGCGCGGGTCGTCGTGTTCACGATGTACGAAAATCCGGCATACGTGAACGCGGCGCTGCGGGCGGGCGCCAGCGGCTACGTGCTGAAGAGCGTCGGGCGCGAAGAACTTCTCGAGGCAATTCGCGAAGTTGCGGGCGGCGGCCGCTTTTTGCACGGTGAGCTCGCGGGGCCGCTGCTGCGGCGAGCGGCTCTCGAAGCCAAGCTTCACATCGGCAAGGGAGGAGTCACGGTGCGCGACGTCCAGGTCCTCGAGCTTCTCTCCGACGGCAAGTCGAACAAGGAGATTGCGGTCGCCCTCGGCATCTCCGACGAGACTGTGAAGAGCCACTTGAAGCGACTGTTCGAGAAGCTCGGTGTGTCGGACCGGACGGAGGCCGTCGCTCTGGCGCTGCGCCGGCACCTGATCGATTGACCGCCCGGGACGAGACGGCGGCCGCAAGCCCCCGAAGCAGGACCCCCCAATCGAGGGCTTGTTGCCGGCGCCGCAGCACTGGTAGTTCTCGACTGCTCGACACTCAGCGCCAGAGGAGCCGAGCGCAGGAGGAAGATCATCATGCGAAGTCTCGTCGAAGCGCACAACCGAGTGAAGGATTTCGACTGGGAGCCTACTTACGCGCAGAAGCCGGTACGCTACCCGACGCGCTACAAGATCCCGGCGAAGACGAAGGACCCGTTTCGCCACCTCCTCCGCGACTATTTCTCCATGGAGGAGGAGAAGGACAACCGCCAGTACGGTGCTCTCGAGGACGCGCTGGCGCGCTCCAACGCGCCCGCCAAAGCCGAGCGTCGCTGGATGGAGATCATGAAGGTCGCCATCCCGGTCGTGAACTTCGGCGAGTATGCGGCGATGAAGTGCACGGGCCAGCTCATCGACACGATCGAGAACGCGGAGCTTCGCCAAGGCTACATGGCGCAGATGCTCGATGAGGTTCGCCATGTGAACCAGGAGACGTACCTCATTCGCTACTTCGCGCGCCACGCGGCCGACCCCGAGGGCTTCGCGCAGGGCTTCAAGTTCCGCGGCACCAACATGTTCAACCGCGCGGGCCGCGCCGCGCTCGAGGCATTCTTCGTCGGCGATCCGATCGAGGGGGCGCTCAACCTGCAGGTCGTCGCCGAGACGGCCTACACGAACCCGATCTTCGTCGCCCTGACCGAGGTCGCCGCCGCGAATGGCGATCAGGCGACGCCGAGCGTCTTTCTGAGCATCCAGTCGGATGAGGCGCGACACATGGCGAACGGCTACTCGACGCTCGCCGCGGTCGTGTCGAACCCCGACAACCTGACGTTCCTGCAGGCCGACTTCGACCGCGCGTTCTGGCGTCAGCACGCTTTCCTCGATCCCTTCGTCGGCACGGTCTACGACTACTTCCAGACCAAGCGCTCCTCGAGCTACGTCGAGAAGTGGAACGAGTGGATCCACGAGGACTGGGTGGGCTGCTACATCGAGAAGCTCGCCCCGTTCGGCCTGAAGGTGCCCGCGCTGGTACCCGCAAGCGCGCGAGCGGATGAAATGGCTCGGCCACACGACGGCGATGTTCGCGTTCGCGGCGTGGCCGCTGCAGTTCTGGCGCTTCGATCCGCTGACCGACGAGACATGGAGTGGTTCGAGCAGCAAGTACTCCGGGTGGTACGGGCACTACGGCGACTTCTGGCGGGAGTATCGCAAGATGTGCGACCCGACGCACGAAGACCGTGCCGCTGTCGCTCTTCCCGGCGATGCCCCCCCTCTGCCGGGTGTGCCAGATGCCCTGCGTCTTCCCACGCCCCGACATCTCGACGATGCGGGTCAAGCAGCACGGGGGAAAGACGCACGCCTTCTGCACAGAGGCCTGCGAGTTCATCTTCGACGAAGATCCGCAGCGCTACCTCGGCTACCAGACCTGGTACGAGCTCTACGACGGCTAGGACTTCGCCGACTACGTCGGCGAGAACGGCCTACTCCGCAGCGACGGCAAGACCCTGATGGCGCAGCCCTCGCTGGACGACGACAAGATGTGGACGATCGACGACCTCGCGGCGCTGAAGATCGAGATCAAGAACCCGCTCCGAGGGTTGGCGTCATGAGCGGCGAGATCAAAGCCCCACGCGACTTCACCTACATCAAGCCGCGCAAGCGGCGTCTCTCGGAATATCGAGGCGGTCACTTGCTACACCCAGCCCGATCCGGAGGTCTTCGACAAGCAGGGCTGGTATCTGCGAACCGCGGAAGGGCGAACCGCGTGGCGGAAGGAGTCGACCGCGCTGCGTCATCCCCACTGGTGTCGACTTTCGCGATCCGGCGAGCCTCTGGCAGCGCCCCTACGTGCGCATGCAGGCCGAGCAAGAGCGGGGGATCGAGCGCGCGGTCGAGGACGCGGCCCGCGACGGAGCGTTCCGCGTCGATCCCGCCTGGACCCGCGACATCGTAGGCGCACACTATCGCGTCTGGTCCTTCTTCTTCCGGGTCCCCACGGCCTCTTCGGTTTCGCGCAAGCACAGCGCGAGACCCTCTCCGACACGCTCGGCAACGCCTACTGCTTCGCCGGCGTCGATCGCCGTGCGCCACGCGCAGGCGATCGTGATCTATCTGATGGACCTGGAAGACCAGATCGAGGGATTCCGTGACGTCGGCGGAAAGGAGCGCTGGCTCTTCGATCCCATCTATCAGCCGCTGCGCCGGCTCACCGAGGAGCTCATGGCCATCGATGACTGGGCGGAGCTCGCCGTCGCCGTGCACCTGACGGTCGACCCGATCGTCACCGAGATAGGGGTGAGCGAGTCGTGCGCCGCCACGGCGCGTTCCACGGCGACTCGGTCAGCCCGCTGCTCATCGGCACGACCGAGCGAGACCGTCGCCGCAACCTCGAGTGGACGCTCGAGCTCGTGCGCATGGTGATCGCGCCGAACATTCCGGCGGCCGGCGAGAACCTCGAGCTCGTGAAGCGTTGGATCGCGCAGTGGACGCCGCGGGCGGTCGAAGCCGCCGAAGCGTTGGCGCCGATCCATGCCCGCATCCCGAAGCCCCTCGGAAGCTTTGCTGACATCTCGAGCCGCGCGCGCGAGGCGCAGGCCGCGATCGTCGCCACGCTTCGGCCGAAATCCGCGGAGGCCGCATGACCATTCACGTCGGGAAGAAGGTCGCGCTCATCCTCATGAAGAGCGACGAGGCCGACGCCACGATCACCGGTGCTCGAGCGAGAGTGCCCCGGCGTCGAGGTGACCGACCGCGGCACCTACTGGCACATCGCGGCCGACGACGAGATCCTCGTCTCGATGGGAAGGTCGGTCAGGAGCTCGGCCGTCCGATCGAGCTCGGCCAGTGGCTGGTGGTTATGAGCTCCTTCGTCGGGCGCGCCGCGCCCGGCCCCGACTACTTCCGCGTCACCTCGAAGATGCTCGAGCTCGAGATCGGGACCTAGGCGAGTCGTGT
>CAVQEA010000015.1:0-23275 GCA_963711395.1 uncultured delta proteobacterium
ACCGGGCCTGCGGTGCGCGGATCGTCATCGCCGACAATCGTGCCACGGGGGTATCGATCCAAGGGCGGTCGCTCGTCCAAGCCGACGCGGTGATCATCGCCGTACCCCCCTGCCTGCCGTCTCACCGCTCCTTCCCGAGCCCTTGCGGTCGACGGCGAGCTTTACCGGGTCTCGGCGAGCTCCGTCCCGCCCCGATCGTGTCTGCGCACTTCTGGTTCACGAGACGGTTCGCGACCGCGCGCATGGCCGGCTTCCTGGATGGACCCATGCACTGGCTGTTCACGCCGCCGATGCAACCGGCGAGCGGCCTCTACGTGATCGGTCGCCAGCGGCGCGCACGAGCTCGCGTCGAAGCCCGCCGACGAGATCCTGCGCATCGCTCGGCGCGAGCTGGGCGCTACGTGCCAGTGACGAGAGACCTCGAAGCCGCCGACGAATTGGTCGTGAAGGAGCCTCACGCGACCTTCGCCGCGACTCCGGAGGAGCAACCACACCGGCTCGGCGCGCGCACGCCCGTAGCAAATCTCTTCCTGGCCGGCGACTGGACCGATACCGGGTTGCCGGCCACGCTGGAGAGCGCCGTATGGAGCGGCGAGTGCGCGGCGGCGGCCGCCGCCGGATACCTCGAGGCGAGCGGCTCTTGAGAGCCAGCGAACCCGCTTGAGGCGACTGCAGAAGGCTTGGATTTTGCTCGAGCTTCCGTTGAGCGAATTCCGGGAGTTCGATGGACCGTCGATCCGGCGCTAGCCGCTCGCGCCGCTAGGCTTCTCTTCCGCGAGGAAGAGGAGCAAAATGACTAGCGATGGCTACGGGGCGGCTCGACCTCGAAACACGACGCTCAGTTGTGCGCCGGGGCGGGCTGGACTAGGTTCGACTTGCCAGAGGATCGGCAGATGAAATCGACGACCCGATTCCCCGGAAACGCTGGCGCGACGGTGATGGAGTACGCGCTCGTGCTCATCGTCATTGGCCTGACCGTCCTGTTCATTGCGACCCGTTTCGGCACCCACTTGCGCGCTCGGTACGGAGCGATGACGGCGACGACCGACGTGACGCGGATAGCGCCCGGGACGCATGTCGAGGTCGACGACAACGACCTCACCGGGACCGCGAAATCCGTTCCGGATTGATGGCCGCGCGGCGAGCATAGCCGCGCTCGAAGACCTCACCGGCGCTTCAGCGGTGCCGGCGGCGACGGCTGTCGTATGAGACGCGAGGACGAGCAGGCGCTGCGCGGCTGGGGTGTGTGCTGGGGGGCGGCGATGCTGTTCTCGCTCGCCGCGACTCCCGGTCGTTTCACCGATCTCATGGAGCATGCGGCGACGCCGACGTCGTCGCTCGAGGTCGCGATCGCCGTCCTCGCCTTCCTGGTCGTGCTCCGAGCGTCGAGCCTCCGCTGGCTCGCGGCGCTCGCGGTGGCGCAGCTGCTGCACACCTTGGCGATGCTTCCCGAGGTGCCGAACCACCGGTGGATCGTCGCGCTCGTGAACCTCGCGTTGTTGCTCTCGCTCTCGCCCACTGCGACCCGCAAGGCGCCGCTTGCACCGTTCGTCGCTGCCGCCCGGGCGATCGTCGTCGCCGTGTACGGCTTTGCGTGGTTCGCCAAGCTGAACCGCGATTTCCTCGATCCTTCGGTGAGCTGCGCCACACAGTTCTACACGCACGTCGTCAACTGGTGGCCGGTGGCGCCGGACGGCCCCGAGCTGCGCGCTGCGGTGGTGCTCGGGACGATCGCCGTTGAGGCGACGCTCGCCGCCGGGCTCTGCATCCGCCCGCTGCGGCGCGCTGTCGTTCTCGTCGGCCTTGGTTTCCATTTCTTGTTGGCGCTCGACGTCACCAAGAGCTTCGTGAACTTCTCGTCGGTGATGTCCGCGCTGCTGCTGCTATTCCTTCCGCTGCGCTCGCTCGAGAGGCTCGCCGATGCGTGGAGCGACCGGGCGCGAGCGCGACTGGCGGCGGGGCTACTGTCGATATGGCTCGCCGGCTTCACCGCCGTGGCTCAGTGGGACGATTACGCGCCGCTGTACTTTTGGGTGCGTCAGCTCGTCTGGTCGGTGTATTCGCTCACCCTGCTCGCCGGCGTCGCGGCTTGGCCGGCCGGCACAGAAACCCGTGGCGAGGCGCGGCTGGTGGGGCCGCCGGCGATTGCCGCGATGCTCGCGGTACTGAACGGGATCTCGCCGTACCTGGGCTTCAAGACGCGCACCGCCTTCGACATGTACAGCAACCTGCGACTCGAGGCCGACCGTTCGAACCATCTATTCGTGCCGCGCAGCGCGGATCTGCTCGGTGCGCTGCGCGACCGCGTGCAAGTGGTCGCCAGCAACGTGCCGAGCCTCGATGCCGGCGCGCGCGCCGGTTACGAGATCAGCCGTTTCGAGCTCGGCGCGACGCTCGCTCGCGTGCCGGGCGCGTGGGCGCGCTATCGGCGACATGCCGAAGCCAAGGAGTGCGACTCGCGTCACGACGCGCGGCTCGAGGTGCCACCGGCCTGGCAGCGCGCCCTCTGCACGTTTCGCCCGATCGGTGAGCGGAGCCGAGCCGAGTGCCTGTGGTGAACGCGCCGTGGCTTGAGGCCCCGCCGCGAGTGTGGATAAGTGAGCGCCGCGCGATGTTCCGGAAAATACTGGTCGCCAACCGCGGGGAGATCGCGGTGCGAATCATTCGCGCCGCGCGAGCGCTCGGCGTTCCGACGGTGGCGGTGTTCTCGACCGCCGACCGCGAGGCGCTACACGTGCGCATGGCCGACGAGCGCGTGTGCATTGGCCCGCCGAGTGCGGAGGAGAGCTATCTCAACATCCCGGCCATCATCGGCGCGGCCATGACGCTCAAGGCCGACGCCGTCCACCCCGGTTACGGGTTCCTCTCGGAGAATGGCGACTTCGCCGAGGCCTGTCAAAGCTCCGGCATCACGTTCATCGGCCCGCGCGTACGGGCGATCCGCTTGATGGGAGACAAGCCGCGAGCGCGCAAGATGATGGCGCGCGCCGAGATCCCCGTGTTGCCCGGGTCTCTCGGCGCGCTGAGCGGCGTGGACGAGGCGAAGAAGGTGGCGCGAGAGATCGGCTACCCGGTTTTGCTCAAGGCGGCGGCGGGCGGCGGAGGGCGCGGGCTGCGCATCGCGCACAACGAGGCGGAGCTGTCGCGCGCTTTTCAGGTGGCGCAGGCGGAGGGCGAGGCGTCGTTCGGGCGCGGCGAAGTCTACATCGAAAAATACCTCGAGCGCGCCCGCCACATCGAGTTCCAGATCGTCGCCGATCGGCACAAGCAAGTGATCCACCTCGGCGAGCGCGACTGTTCGATCCAGCGCCGCTACCAGAAGGTCATCGAGGAGACACCGTCTAGCGCGCTCGACGCGGGCCTGCGCGAGCAGATGGGGCGCATCGCGGTACGCGCCTCGCAGGTCATCGGCTACAACAACGTGGGCACGATCGAGTTCCTGCTCGGCGCAGACCACGAGTTTTACTTCATCGAGATGAACGCGCGGCTGCAGGTCGAGCATCCGGTGACCGAAATGGTCACCGGCATCGACATCGTGCAGCAAAGCCTGCACATCGCCGCCGGCGAGCCTCTCGGCCTGCGGCAGGAAGACGTCGAGTTTCGCGGTCACGCCATCGAGTGCCGCATCAACGCCGAGGATCCGGAAACGCAACTGCCGAGCCCCGGAACGGTCACCGCGTTCGTCCCCCCGGGTGGCTTCGGCGTGCGCGTCGACACGCACCTTCATGCCGGCTACACGATTCCGATCTATTACGATTCCTTGATCGCCAAGATCATCACGCATGGGCGCGACCGGGAAGACGCGCTGGCCCGCATGCGCGTGGCGCTCGGCGAGTGCATCGTGGAGGGCATCAAGACCAACATCCCTCTCCACTTGAAGATCCTCGACAATCCGGACTTCCGCTCGGGAAGGACCCACACGAAGTTTCTCGAGCAGATGTCGGGATGAGCGAAACTCCGGAGAGTCCGCCCGCTCCCCCGCCGCCCGCGCGCTTCGACGCGAGCGCCGTGTGCCTGGTGCTCGTGCTGCTGCTGCCCGTCTTCGCGATGTTTCGCCAGGGGCTCGCGGATCCCGACCTGTGGTGGCATTTGCGCTCCGGGCGTTGGATCGTCGAGCAAGGCCGAGTCCCCTGGGAAGATCCATTCTCCTACACCGCCCGGGGACGCCCCTGGATCGCCTACAGCTGGCTTTCCGAGGTGCTCTTCTACGCGCTCACACGGCATGCCGGCTTCGATGCGCTGATCCTTTTCGCCGCGGCAGCCGGCGCCACGCTTCTCGGGTTCATGTTCCTCGCTTGTCGCGCAACCGGGGCGGGCAAGACCGCCTCGCTCGCGGTCTGCGCGTTCGCCGGCGCGGCAACGTCCGGGGCTTGGGCGGAGCGGCCACAGCTGCTGTCGTTCGTGCTACTGGCGGCGCTCGTCTACTGTATCCACTCGCCACGCTTCGCGGCTCGCCTACCGCTCATCGCTCCCGCATTGTTTGCCCTCTGGGCCAACGTACACATCCTGTTCTCGATCGGCCTCGGGCTCCTCGGCCTCGCCGCGGTATGCCAGTGGGTCGAAGGACGGCGCGCGCCGGCGCCATGGCTGGCGCTCGCGACGGCTCTCCTCGGCACGCTCGTCAATCCGTACGGCTGGCGGCTGCTCGAGCACCTCCACGTGATTGCGGCGCAGCCGGGGATCCTCAGGTCCGCCGAAGAGCTCCAGTCTCCCGATTTCGCCACCACGCTCGGCATGGTGATCGGCGCGTTCGTCGTGAGTTCGATCGCGGTGCTCGCTCTCAGCCGTCGACGCAAGACCGCCTTCGAGCTCTCGAGCTTCCTCGGCACGCTCGCGGGAGGCCTCTACATGGCGCGCAACGTCGCGATCTTTGCGATCGTCGCCGCGCCGACGGTGGCGCGCCATCTCGATGGGTTGTTGCCGCGCGCCGCGCTGTCGCGCGTGTCACGCCCAGCTCTCGCGCTCCACTACCTTGTCGTCGCCTTGGCGTTGTGCGGAGCGGCGGCGCTGGCGCCGCGCTCCCCTGACTGGCGAGCGAACATCGCGCCCGGCATATTCCCCGTGGCGGCCGCTGATTTCGTCGCCGACCGCTATCCCGGCCGTCGCCTGTTCAACGACTTCGATTCCGGCGGCTTTCTCATCTTCCGCCTATATCCCAGCACGCTCGTCTCGATGGACGGACGGAGTCAGGTCTACGGCCCACGCCTGCTGCGCGCCTACCTCCGCACGCACTTCGTGAACCCAGGCTGGGATGCGTTCGTGAACGAATGCGACCCTGAGGTGATTCTCTGGCCGGCGCAAAGTCCCTTCGCGGTGTTGCTCGAGGCGCAGCCGGCCTGGAAGCGAGTGTTCGCCGATTCCGTCGCGGTGGTGTACGTCCGCGCCGATCGTCCGCCCTGAAATGGTCGCCGCAGCGATTGCATCGATCGCCCTAGCGCTTTTCGCCCCGGCGATCTTCGGCGGCCAAGTGCCGACCTTTCGCGACTTCACCAACATCTTTCTGCCGTTCAAGCTGCATGCAGCGCGCGCCATCGCCGGAGGCACTCTCCCTCTGTGGACACGCGAGCCAGCCTTCGGCGTGCCATTCCTGGCGAACTACCAGAGCGGCGTTCTCTATCCGCCCTCGGCGATCGTTTATCTTTGGCCGAACGCGCTCGGCGTCGGTCTCTATCTCGCCGCGCATTTCTGGATCGCGGGACTTGGGATGGACGCGCTGCTGCGGCGCAGAGGGCTGCCGTCTCGAGCCCGACTGTTCGGCGCTCTGGTGTGGATGCTCGGCGGGGTGATGATTTCGATCGCGCCCTGGGGGCATCTCGCCGTCGCTTGCTGGATTCCGTTGTCCATTGCCGCCGCCGAGGACTTCGTCACCGATGCGAGAGCGTTGCGCTTCGCATGGCTCGTGACGCTGCTGACGCTCCAAGCGCTCGGCGGGGCTCCGGAGACCTTCGTCCAGGGAACGGTGCTGGTGGGCGCTGGCGCAATCCTCGCGCGTTCTCCGGCGTCGGGTGCCAAGTGGCGCGCCGTGGCTCTCGTGGGGCTTGCAGGCGTGCTGGCCCTCGCGCTGGCAGCGCCGCAGCTCTTGCCGACGATCGAGTACGTTTCGCAGACGGCTCGCTCGCAGGGGCTCGGGCCGAGTCTCGCGCTCGATCAGTCGCTCGACCCGAAGAGCTTTCTCACCTTGCTCGTGCCGCACCGGCTGGACGCCGGTGTGGTGGCGCCGATCTTCGAGCCGGATGTGCCGCTCTTCTGGAGCATCTACGTGGGGATCGTTCCGCTCGTGCTCTGCCTCATCGGAGCCCTGCGGCGCTGCGGCCGGCTGTGGGCATTCGTCTTGATAGCGAGCCTCGTGCTTGCACTGGGAACGAACACGCCAGTTGGTCGCGCGCTCTTCGCGCTGGCGCCTCGGCTGCTCGGGGCGTTTCGCTATCCGCAGAAGCTGCTCGTCACCTCTCACCTCGCCACGGCCGTGTTGGCCGCGCTCGGCTTTGCTTGGATGGAGCAGCACGCGGCGAAGCTTCGGGCCGGCCTGGACCGCATCCTCGGATGTGCGTTGATCGCCATGACCGTCTTCGATCTATGGGACGTCCATGCTCCCGCGCTGCTCTACACGGACCTCGATAGACTGCTCGCCTCGCCGCCCGCGGAATTGACCAAGCAAGGACCCGACGCGAGGCTCTTCCACTATCAAAAGACCGCGTCCGGGAACCTGGAGCGCTGGATGCCGCGCTTCTGGATCGGCCAAGATCTCCGGGCCCGCGAATTAGAGCTCTGGGCGGAGCTCAGCTCCAATTCTTCGCTTGCTTACGGGCTCGGCTACCTCAACGGCAACGACGGCCTCAGCTTCCACCGGCCTGCGGTCTTCGCGCTCTACGGAACCCTGGAGCACTTGTCGCTCGACCGCCAGCTCCATCTGCTGCGCGTGCTCGGCGTGCGATTCTTGACCGGTGAGCAGCCCCTCGAGTCAGCCGATCTCGAGCTCGTCGAGGCGCCAGGCCGCAGCCGCGCGTGGGTCTATCGCCTGCGCGATCCAAGTCCACCTGTTTACCTCGCTCGCCGCACGCGGCGCGCATCGTCTTTCGAGGAGGCAGCTCGAGCGATGGCACAGGCCGATTTCCAGCCGGGCGAAGATGCCGTGTTGATGAATGCAGCAGACGCTGGTGATCCCGCAGTCGCGTCGGGCGTGATCTCGGTGGTGTCGAGCGGAGCGGACGCTTTGCGAATCGAGATCGATGCCGCAGGCTCTGCCCTCCTGGTCGTGGAGGATTCCTATTTTCCGGGGTGGCAGGCTCGAGTCGACGGCCGCGTCGCACCGATCCTGCTCGCCAACGCGATCGGCCGCGCCGTGGCAGTTTCTGCGGGGCGCCACCGCGTCGACATGCGCTACGATCCGGCTTCGTTTCGCTGGGGGGTGCGCATCGCGCTCGGAGCGCTCGCGCTCCTCGTCATCGGATTGGCTCGCTGGCCTCGACGCGCAGGCGGTCCCCGGCACGCGTTTCGGAGTCGGTGATCGCACCCACCGGCAGCTCGACAACCGCGCGCGCCGAGCGCCCGCCGAATGCAACCTGCCAGGGCTGCAAGTTTGCCACCGTACGCGTGACTCGCCCTTCGGCATCGACGAACACCGTGTCGATCGGGAACCTCATGAAGAACATGTGGACGCTCGAACAGGGCTCGAGCCAGAGGCCCTCTCCTGGCGCCAACTTGTCATGCCTGAGAAGACCTACGAGTCGTGAAGTGAGAGTTCCCGCTCTCTTCACCCTCTCACCGAGTACGCGCCCGGTTCGCGAGTTGCTGACGAGGAGATAGTCGGAGTCCGACACGCGGCGTAGCGAATCAGATACCAATGTCAGTGATTGGATACGTGAGTCCCACCGCTTGCACAAGCGAATCGACTTGAAATCACAGCGTTTTTTGCGTGGCACGGGCCCTGCTTGAGTGTTGAAATCAAAGTCGCCGCGGCGAGCGGCGCCATCAATCGAGGAGGAAAATGCAATGAACTTCGTAAGACGAACCCTTCGCGACGAGAAGGGGCAAGGCATGATGGAGTACGCGTTGATCGCGATCGTCATCGGTCTGATCGTGCTGTTCATCGCGGCCAAGTTTGGCAAAGGTTTGAGCAACCGCTTCTCGGCGATGACGCAGACCGTGGGCAGCACCAAGATCGAGACGGGAGGCTCGGCGAACCCAACTTCTCCTGACGCCAACTAGCGCACGGGGTGGAGGAAGCCCCCGAGCAGGTGGTCTCCGCATAGCGAGAGCGCCCGCTCGGGGGTAGAATTCGTCGCGATGGGGTAGTACCGGCTGTGCTTCCTGGAGGAGGAGTGAGGACGAAGCGGAGGCTCTGCGAGCGCGGCTCGATGACGGAATACGCGCTGATTGCGATCGTCGTCGGTATCACCGTTCTCATCGCCCTCGCCCGCTTCGGTCGCACTCTCGGCGGCCGCTACTCCTCGGCGACGCAAAGCGTCGCGCGTGTAAGGCCGGGGGAAAGGGTGACGAGCGACGCCGCGGACGCTTCGGCGCAGCAGCCGAAGGTCCCGGAGGGAGAGCAGCAACAACTCTATCGGCCGCCAGGCCAGGAGGACAGTGCGGGCCCGCGGAAGATCGGCGTCGGCGCCGTGCAATTCGATCTGTCGACGGTGATCTGGCTCGGCCTCGCGGTGCTCGTGGCCGGAACGGCAATGGCGGTGCGAATCTTCAAAGCGGCGAAAAAGGAAGAGGAAGAGTAACAGCGGCGAATTGAGGGTTCGAGGGCATGCGGCAAATCCTTCGGCACGAACGCGGCCAAGCGATGCTCGAGTACATGATCGCCGTGCTTCTGGCGGTGGTCATCATTCTCGGCATCATCCAGCTGTCGCTGCTCTTCAACGCGCACAGCATGGTGAAGCTCGCGGCATTCAACGCCGCGCGAGCTGCGATCGTCGCGCGGGGGGACAAGCCCGAGGATCCCGTGACGCTGAAGGAGATGGAGGAAAAGGCCTGCTGGGCAGCGGCCATCACCTTGATCCCGGTCATGCCGGAGATTCAGGGCCGCGTGCCGACGAGCCTGCTCAGTGCGCCTGGTCAGGTCTCCGACCTGATCGGTAACCTCGGTGCCGCGCAAGGCCTCGGCGTCGCCGGTGAGATCCTCGGCTGTGTCACGCCGGGGCTGCCGGACTTCGTCAAGATGATCAAGGTGAAGTTCGTCAAGCCCACGTCCGACCCGCAGGCCGACGACGCCGTGATCACATCGATCGATGACAAGATCGAGTTCGACGATCTCAGCAAGAACCCGAAAGACAACATCTCGGACAACGTGATCAAGGTCTACGTCGAGTGGAAGTATCCGTTGGTCATCCCGTTTATCAACAAGATCCTCTTCTCGCTCGTCAATCCGCTGCCCTATGCCTTCTTCTACGCCGCCGAGAGCGGCGCGGATCCGATCCTGGCGGCAAAGATCGCTACGCTCGGCGCGAAGGAAGTGCTGGTGTGGACGATCGGGCTCCCTTTCGAGAACCTGCGGCGACAGAGCGGCCTTTCCGACTTCGCGTGGTCCCTGCTCACATACCGAGTGCCGGTGCGCGCCACCTACGTGATGCGCATGCAGTGGGACCGCGGTCCGGCGTCTTAGGAACGTTATGGACGGCATTCGCGCGGGCGCGAGAAAGCGCATCTCCAAGACGGGGCAGGAGGGACAGATCCTGCTCATGTACATGATCTTCCTGCTGCCCATGACGTTCATGGTCTTCTCCGTCTACAACATCGGCATGCTGACGACCGAGAAGATGAAGGTCCAGAACGCTGCGGATAACGCGGCGTACTCGGCGGCGGTCTGGGAAGCGCGGTACATGAACCTGTCCGCCTACGTGAACCGCACGATGATCGCCAACTACGACGCACTCGCCACGCTCGACGCCCTCTGGTCGTTTGCCGACGCGACCGAAGGATTCATGTTCTTCGCGTCGTTCGTCACGCAGTTCATCCCGTACATCGGCCCAGAGATTTCCGAAGCGCTGAGAGCCATTCACGACGTGGTGAACCCGATCAACGACGCTCTCGCGCGTGCGGTCGGTAGCAACGCGCAGGGCGAAAATTTCGGGTTCGGCCAGTACGTCGAGAAGTACAACAAGGTCCTCAGCCTCTCGCAGGAGGGCCTCTACATGTTGACCCAGCTCGGTCGCCAGAAGGTCATCAAGTCGATCGCGTGGGGCGTGAACCGCGACATCCAGTACGACAACTTCGCCGAGATCCTGAACGCTTTGAGCCTCGACTCACGTCGCAAGTGGCACGCCACCGACGGTGACGACGGCACGGCATCGGGCGACGACGGGTTGCGGCTGTCCACGGAGCGGTCGCTCAATGAGTTCGCCGTCGGCGGCAGTATCCGCGACGGCTTGCAGAACATCCTTCCGGTCCCGACCAGCATCTCGCTGTTCATTTGCGACTTCGGGCTGACTCAACTCGGCCCCGGCGGATTCGACGGCCCTCGCTTTGACCGCGTGAACGGCGGCGCCGAGAGCTGTCCCGATCCTCAGGGACGAGATTGCAAGGAGAAGATCGCGCAGAAGGAGCGGATCTACGAGCACGACTCGTTCGGCGTCACGATCGACCTCTGCGTCACCGATATCGACATCGCGCATCACAGCGACGATCAGTACAACAAGGTGATTCTGCTCCACATCACCGACTACGAGCACACGGGCTCGAACTACGAAGAATCTCACTACAACAACTTCGGCGACAACGGCATCAGCTGCTCCCCAGTGGCACTGGGCGGAAACATCCCGAATCTCAACCTGGGCAACGGAAGCGATGCGATGCAGGACTGCCAGGACAAGCGGCAGACAAACCAAGCATGCGACGCACAACGGGCGCAGATTCAGTCGCAGAACCAGGGCAAGCCGCCCGAGCAGCAACAAGCCCTGCCGGATTGTTTTGTCGACGAGAACACCGTCTTGAACGGTACTCCGACCGCTTGCGACGACGTCAAGGACGGGGTCAAAGACGCGATCAAGGATTTCAAGGACCAACTCAACACTGCCCTCGGAACTCCGTGCGGCACGATGTACAACTTCTCGGACGACGAGCACCTCGACCAGGTCAAGGTCGGGACTTACGTCGAGGACAAGGATGTGGCCGACGGCCAGCGCCTCGAGGGTCCGACGGTCTTCGTCTATTTCCGCAAGAAGCTCGCCTTCCTGCCCCTCATCCAAGGGCTCGCGCTGACCACGCCGAACGACGTGGAGGCGTATTCGTTCGGCAAGGTCTACTACAAGCAGCGGCCGGGGAATCCCAACAAGGAGAAGGAGTCTTTGTTCAACCCGTTTTGGGAGGCACGGCTGGAAAAACCGCGTCCATTCGGCACCAACAGCCTCCTACACTAGATGACCGCCATGGAGACGAAGCGTCGCACCCCCACGCGGCCCGCGTGTGCACCGCGGGGGCAGGCACTGGTCGAGACGGTGGTCATGCTGCCGATCCTCGTCGTTCTGATCCTGGCGATCGCCTACTTGAAAGCGTTGACCCAGAGCCAGGCGCGGGCCATCGAGGCAGCGCGCTACGTGACGTGGGAAACGATCGGGAACGTGCGAGGCGACGGCGAGGCGAAGACCGTCGAGCAATTGAAGACCGAGCTACCCCAGCTCGGGCTCGGCCGCGGCCTCGCCGATGTCGAGGTGACGCGTCAGCCGCTCAACGACTTCCTCGACAAGGTCAAGCACGATTCCGGCGACACCAATCGCCAGCCGGGGTTCTTCATCCCGCAACCCTTGGCGAACATCTTCGGCGGCTCGACCAGTCAAGGACAGGAAGAGGGGTTCCTTGACGGCCTCACCAATAGCGGCCTCGGCGAGGGGGTGAACACGGTGTTCGACCTTGCCGCCGACGCCGCGGTGCCGATCGACGACTTCTTCGCCTATCAGACGAACTGGAAGGACGAAGCCGACAAGGGCCTGTTCAGCATCACCACGACCTACGACTTCGCGGGCGCGGGCGTCTTCCAGTTTCTCGGACCGATCAAGGTGCTCGGGCACTCGAGCATGCTGTCGCATTCTTGGAACATTCAGCGCAAAGACAACGACACGGAGTACAAGGCTCTGGTCGGCGATCCGGGCACCCTTGTCTACAATCCCTCACCGCCGGACCCGAGCGCCGGCCATATGTACTATCTTTGGCTCCTCCCCAGCGGCGGCGCGCCGCCGAACACGCCGCTCGGTGAGGCGTTCTCGACGATCCTCAGCATCGGCGGCACGATCGTCAACTTCGTGAAGGACGTGATCGGCGCTCCAGGCGCGTTTCTCAGCATGCTGAGCATCGGCAGCAACGAGCCGGGCTGGCACGTGCCCTCCGGCACTCTCAAGGAGTACCCCGAGCTGCACCAGCCGGCTTCGAGCACGGGGACGGGCTCCCAAAGTGGTGGCAGCAACGTCGGCGGGTAGAAAGGGGCCAGCGATGATTCCGATGCGCATGCCACTCTGGTTTCGAGCCGCCGTCATCTTGCTGTTCGCCGGCGTCTTCGCCGCCTATTTCCTCGTCCGGGACACGCTGTTCGGCAACGCGATGGCGCGCTCGCTGATCGATCGCGTGGTCAGCGAGCAGCGGCCAGCGCTCGAGCTGCAGGCAATCCTCCCGAAGCAACGACGGGAGCCCGAGGGCGGCGCCTATCGCATCAACGGCGTGCGCGTGGCGTTCCGCAATTTGCCTGCGCCGATGGGGGCGCGCAACGCGCTGACGGGCTTCCAGAGTATGTTCAAGCGGGCGGGCTACATCTACCGGCTCGTGCAAGTCCGCGGCGAGCTCACGCTCGTCGCCGTGCACCCGAAGAGCGGCATGATGATCATGGTTCGCCCGGGTCGCGACGCGGCCGGCCGTCCGGCCATGCGGATCTCGGAACACAATCTTGCCGACGCCAACTCTCACGACACGCCGGAAATTCCCGGTGTACCGATGCTTCCCGACGCCCATCATCGGATGCTCGTACAATCGCTCGAGGGACCACCGTCGGAGAGCATGATGTACGCGGCCAGCGTGACGCCGGCAGGGGCTTCGGAGTTCTATGCGCGTGAGCTCCGCAGTGGCGGATGGGTCAGCGTGGCTCCGCCGGTCACCGCGCCAGACTCGACGCTGACCGCGATGTTCTTCCAGAAGGGCGACCGCGAATGCTCGGTGCTGGCGATGCCGAGTCCGGAGACGCAAGAGACACTGGTGCTGGTCACCATGACCGACACCTCGCGGGGAGGTAGCTGAAATGCTGGGATCACGGATCGTGTGCGCTCGGCTGCCTATTCGCCGGGACATTGGCTATCGTCGAAGCCGATGGCCAGGGCGAGCGCCGGCACGGCTGGCTGACCAAAGCGGCCAGGCGATGATGGAGTACATCCTGACGGTCATCGTGTGCGTGGCGCCGCTGTTGATCTTCTGGTCGATCGTGCTGCGAGCGATGCGCAACTACATCCTCGGGATCTACTTCTTCGCTAGCCTTCCGATCCCGTGAGAGACCGGCAGAGCACTCGGCTGTCGCATCCCGCGTTGCGACGAGGAATTGAGAGGAGGAGGGAGTATGCAGAATCGTCTGCCGATCATCGTCTCGCTCGTGGTCGGACTGGTGGCGGTCGCGCTGGTGAACCTCTACGTCGGCTCGGTTCAAGAGGGGATGCGGCCGAACGTGAGCCGGGTGCTGATCGCGTCCCACGACCTCAAGGCCGGGATCGTGCTCGACGCCAAAGACTTGGCACTCGGGGTCAAGAGCACCGACTCGCTGCCCAAGCTCCACGTCAAGTGGGACGAGCGCAACCTCTATCTCGGTCAGCGTGTCGAGGTGCCCATCGCCGAGGGTGACTACGTCCTGGCGTCGTATTTCGGGGCTCAGGGTCAGGCGGTGCAACGGCTTTCGGAGAAGATCGACGCCAAGCAGAATCAACGTGCGCTGACGATTCCGATCAGCACGGAGACGTCTCTCGAGCGCTCGATCCGCCCCGGGGATCGCGTCGATCTGATGATTACCTACACCAGGACCGAACTACAGGGTACGTCGGCGCCACGCGCCGGGGCTCCCGCGGCCGTGCAGAAGCTCACGACCTCGCCGCTGCTCGAGAATGTCTACGTGCTGTTCACGGGGCGCTTCGGCTCGACGAGCGCGAGCGAGTACACCACGATCACGGTTCTGGTTTCACCCGAAGAGGCGACGCTGCTGATCTGGGCGGCGAACCTCGGCAAGGTCTCCATCCTGTTGCGCAATCCGAAAGACCTGCAGCCGACCGAGCGTTTCTTTCTCTCCGGAGACGCCAGCGCACTCTCCAATCTCGGCAAGCAGCCGCTGAGCATCGACGAAGTCATTTCCAAGCGGCAGGCGACTATGGAAAAATGACGGCTCGTACAGCTGCTCGGATCGACGCATGATCGAGCTCGAAGTCGTTGGTGAGGGTGCTGCCGAGCCCAAGAGGGTTCGGTTCGAGGGGCCGCAGGTCTCCATCGGACGCGTGCGCAGCAACGACCTCGTGCTGGCGAGCTCGACCGTGTCTTCGAAGCACGCTCGCCTCTACAAGGAGAACGGCGCCTGGCTCGTCGCGGACGAACATTCGACCAACGGCACGCTGGTGAACGGGGCGCGCGTCGAGCGGCCGACGGCGGTGGCCGACGGCGACGAGCTGGTGGTCGGAGCGTTTCGCGTGCGGCTCCTCACCGGCGCGCCGCGCAGCGCGGCTGCGGCCGTGGAAGCGACGCTGGTCGGCAAGCGGCCGACTCCGGTCGTGGAGGCTGGGGAGGACCAAGCGCCGCAGCCGGATGCAGACCCCGAGGCGGCGATCCGCAGCATCAAGCAAACCATCCACAAGAAGTTGGTCGAGTTCCTCGATCTCCGCTGGGTGGACCTCAGCAAGCTCCAAGAGGACGAGATCCGCGCGCAAACGCGCGCCGCCATCGAGAACATCCTGCGCGAGCTGGCGTGGCAGATTCCCGCCGGGCTCAACCGCGAGGAGCTCATCAAGCAGGTGATCGACGAAGCGCTCGGCCTGGGGCCGCTCGAAGACCTGCTAGCCGATCAATCGGTTTCGGAGATCATGGTCAACAGCTTCGATCACATCTACATCGAGCGAAAGGGCAAGTTGACGCTCTCGGAGAAGAAGTTCACCAGCAATAAGGCTGTACTGGCGGCGATCGAACGCATTGTGGCGCCACTCGGTCGCCGCATCGACGAGAGCTCGCCGATGGTCGACGCGCGCCTGAAGGACGGATCGCGCGTCAACGCGATCATCCCGCCGCTGGCGCTGAAGGGCCCGGCGATCACCATCCGCAAGTTCAACAAGACCCCGCTCACCGCGGACGACCTCGTGCGCTTCGGCGCGATGACGCGCGGCATGGCGAATTTCTTGAAGCTCTGCGTCGAGCTGCGGCGCAACGTCGTGGTGTCGGGCGGCACCGGCTCCGGCAAGACGACGCTGCTGAACATGCTGTCGTCGTTCATTCCCGAGGACGAGCGCATCGTCACGGCCGAGGACTCGGCCGAGCTGAAGCTCGCTCAGGATCACGTGGTCTCGCTCGAGACCCGGCCGCCGAACCTCGAAGGTACCGGCGCGGTCGGCATCCGTGACCTCGTGCGCAATGCGTTGCGCATGCGTCCGGACCGCATCGTCGTCGGCGAGTGCCGCAGCGGCGAGGCTCTCGACATGCTGCAGGCGATGAACACAGGCCACGACGGCTCGATGACGACGCTGCACGCGAACGCGCCGCGCGACGCGCTGGCTCGTCTCGAGACGCTCGTACTGATGGCAGGCATGGACCTGCCGGTGCGCGCGATCCGCGAGCAGATCGCTTCTGCGGTGCACATCATCATCCAACAGGCGCGCCTGGCGGACGGCAGCCGCAAGGTGACTTGCGTCGCCGAGGTCACCGGGCTCGATTCCGACATCGTGCAGCTCCAGGACGTGTTCTACTTCAAACAGGATGGGTTCACGGCGGAAGGCAAGGTGCGCGGGCGTCATGTGCCGACCGGCTACATCCCGCGCTTCTACGACGACCTGCGTCAGCGCGGCATACAACCCGACTTGACGATCTTCCGAAGCGAGGAGGCAGCCTGACATGATCGGCGGAATTCCCCTGGCCCCCTTCGCGTATCTCACCACCGGCCTCGCCGCGATGCTGATCGTCTACAATTTGTGGATGGTGAGTCAGGCGGCGTACGGCGACTACCGCGCGGCGTACGTCGCCGAGGCGCGGGCCTCGCTCGGCGACATCTTCTCGACGCTTCCGCCCGAGCGGGTCTTCCAGATCGCGCTGCTCGCCGGCGGTGCGATCTTTCTGTTGGTCTCGGTTGTCATCAACATGATCGCGGGCGCACTATTCGGCGCCGCGGCGTTCTTTGCGCCGCGCATGTACTTCAACATCCAGCGCGATCAGCGCCGGGCGACCATCAACCTCCAACTCGTCGACGGTCTGGGTTTGATGGCCAACTCCCTGCGCGCCGGCCTGACGCTCCCGCAGGCGATGGAGCTCCTGGTTCGCGAGATGAAGCCGCCGATCACGCAAGAGTTCGGGCGCGTGTTGCAAGAGTACCGCGTAGGCACCGACTTCGATGAAGCGTTGCTGCACATGGCGCGGCGCGTGGAAAGCCGCGATCTCGACATCCTGGTCAACGCGGTGATGGTCACCCGCCGCAGCGGCGGCAACGTCGGCGAGATCTTCCAGGCGATCGCGCAGACGATTCGCGAGCGCATCCGCATCGAGGGCAAGGTGAAAGCGCTGTCGGCTACCGGGAACATGCAGGCCCTCGTCATGTCGTCGATGCCCTTCGCGATCATGGTCGCGCTGTGGTTCATGCAGCCCGAGTACGTGAAGCTGCTGTTCTCGACGACAGCGGGCCTGTTCGCGGTCGCGCTTGTGACGGTCATGGTGGTGGCCGCGTTCTTCTGGATCCGCTGGATTATGGACATCGACATCTGAGGAGCCCGCGCGATGGCGAACCCGGTCCTGTACATGGCGATGCTGGCGTCCTGGGGGGTCTTCCTAGGGTCGCTCACGTACGTGGTGATGACGGCGCGGTCGGAGGGCGAGGTGTTGCGCACGGGCGTCGTACGCGAGCGCACCGAGAGCCCGCTGCTTCGCGTGTTGCTGCAGATGGCGCGTGCACTGGCGCCGCTGCGCCGCGGCGTGGAGGACACGCCCCGTGGCCGCGAGATCGACCGCATGCTCGTTCAGTCGGGACGCCCATTCGGCATGAGCGTGGCCGAGTACTTGTGCCTCAGCTACGTCGGCGCGATCATCGGCCTGGCGTTCGGCTACCTAGCGTCGCTCATGGTTTGGGGCGTGCCGAGCTGGCCCTTGATCATCGTTACCGTGCTGCTCGGCTACCTCTACCCCAAGCAGAACATCAAGAATACCGTGACCTGGCGCCAGCAGCGCATGTTCCGTGACCTGCCCTACGTGCTCGACATGCTCACGCTGTCGACCGAAGCGGGTCAGGATTTTTCCTCGGCGATGGCCACGGTGATCGACAAAGGGCCGCCGGGGCCGCTCCTCGACGAGTTCCGCATCGTTCATCAAGAGACGACTCTCGGAAAAACGCGCGCCGAAGCCTTGCGCGCGATGGCCCAGCGCATCGACCTTCCGGAAGTGACGAGCTTCGTGCTCGCTCTCATTCAGGCGGAACAGCTCGGGACCTCGATCGGCAAAGTGCTGCGCATCATGGCGGACCAGATGCGCGTCAAGCGCTCGACGATCGCCGAGGAGATGGCCGGAAAGGTGCCGGTGAAGATGATGGCGCCGCTGGTGTCATTGGTCATTCCCGCCGCCTTCATCATCCTGCTCTTCGGGCCCATCTATATGTACATGACCGGGCAACAGCTCCAGTAACCGCATGAGGCTCGCGCCGGAGGACGTCCAGGAGTTTCGCTTCACGATCGTCAAGGGAGCCAAGCCGGGCTCGAGGATCTCCTTCGAGGGCGGCGGAACGCGCACCATCCGCATCGGTCGTGCCGTGGACAACGAGATCGTCATCGGCGACCCAACCGTCTCGCGTTTGCACGTGCGGATCGAGATTCGCCAGGACGGGTGGTTCATCGCTGACCCGGGCAGCAGCTCGGGGATCGAGAAGATGGGTTTCCGCGTCGGGGCCAACGCCGAGCCGCTCGATAGCGGAGACGAGTTCAAGCTCGGCGACACGATCCTCAAGTTCGAAGTCGTCGCCAAGAAGGGCGCGCTGAAAAAGGTCGCCGCGGAAGCGGCAGGGAAGAAGAAGGCCCCGGCCGGCCCCGCCGCCCCGTCGTTCCTCGCGCGCCTCGGCCTCCGCTCGCGACGCAACCAACTACTGGTGCTGGTCGGGTTCGTCGTGCTCGCCGCGCTGATGCTGTGGCCGGAGACGCCGGGTCTCCCCCCGCAGGCAGCCAACCAGCCCGTCATCCTGGACTACGCGGCAGCCTACGGGTTCTTCCGTAACGCCGACAAGAGCCACCTCGACAAAGCGATGCTCGACATTCCGGCGGACGCTGAAGGTGTGGGCCTCTATGCCGAAGTGTTGAGCCCGGCCGGGGTGGAGATCCGCGCCGGAACGCACCCGGCTGGGCGTATCGACGCATCCCCGGCGTGGGCGGGCTACCAGTTGGTGATGCTCCCGCGCGCGGTCGCCAAGGACAAGCCACGAGTCACATTCGACAACCTCGGCTACGATGCCAAGCAGGGAGACGTCGACCCGAGCACCGTCAAGGAATGGGGGCTGTGGCACTTGTGGGTGGTGCGCGTGCCGAACGCATCGGCCTCGCTCGACCAGCTTACCGAGGAACTGCGTGCGCTGCGCGAGCTCAACGATCGCCTGAAGGACAACGTCAGCTACCGCTGGGCGATCCTCAGTGGCCTGCGCCGCAGCCTCGTGGGCGTGATGAAGCTCGCCGGCCAGCCGACCGTGTTGGTGCCGATCCCGCAACCCGACAAGGTGCCGACGATGGACATCGGCAGCGTGATCGACGAGGTACGAGGCGCCGTCGCCGCGGAGCAGGCCCCCGCCGCTTTGGCCAAGCTGGTGCCACTGCTCGGCCAGTTGGAGGGAGAGATCAGCCGCGAGTACCGCAAACTCATGAACACCTATACTCTCGCACAGAAGCGTTCCGATCCCGCCACAGTCGGGACCACGCTGGCCATCCTCGGCAAGCTGCTGCCCGAGAACACGGATCCGCGCCATCGTCAGATCGTAGGGGAGATCCGCAAGTTGCAGGGCCCTGCGATCACGTTCTACAACGACACCTTCGACCGGCTCGGCGCGGCCGTTTCAGGGTGACCCAAGAGAAAGCGGGTGCACCGATGATTGTTCTTCTTTCCGATCCACGGTCCGGCGCTCCGCAACGCATGGAGTTCCACAAGTCCGAGGTCGTGCTCGGCAAGCACGCCGACTGCGACGTCGTGCTCTCCGATCCGCGGGTGTCGCGTCGCCACGCTCGGCTGTTCGAAAAGAACGGCGGCCTCTATGTCGAAGACTTCAAAAGCACCAACGGCACCTACGTCAACGACGAAAGCGTCAGCGGCACGCACCCCCTCACGCCGGGCGACCGGATCCGTCTTGCCGAGTACCAAATTCAAGTCGAGCGCTCGGACGGTACGAAGCCCCCCGCGACTGCGAAGGAGGAGGCGGCGACGGTCGCGCCGAGCGCCGCCAAGCTCGAGCCGGTTGCCGCGAAGGAACAGGCGGTTGCCGCACCGCGACCGGAAGCGTCTAAGGAGCAGCCGATCGCGACGGGCAAGAAGCCAGCCGACGCCAGGGCCACGGAAGACACCGATGAGGCCAAGAAGGCCAAGATGTTCTGGGCTTCGATGGAGAGCTTCTTCGGTCCCATCTGGCCGTACATCGACAATCCCTCGGTTTCGGAGATCATGATCAACGGTCCGCACGAGATCTTCGTCGAGCAGAGAGGGAAGCTCGAGCGCGCGCCTGTGACGTTCACCGAAGAAGGACTTCGCGCGGCGATCATGAACGTCGCCCAGTACGTCGGTAAGCGGGTCAACGAAGAGAGTCCGTACATGGATGCGCGCCTTCCCGACGGTTCGCGCGTTGCGGTGATCATCCCGCCGTGCTCTCGGAAGGGCGCGAGCATGGCGATCCGCAAGTTTTCCAAGGAGAAGCTCACCGTCAAGGATCTGATCCGCTTCGGGTCGATGAGCGAGGACCTGGTCGCATTCCTCGACATCTGCGTGAAGCTCAGAAAGAACATCATCGTGTCGGGCGGAACCAGCTCCGGCAAGACGAGCCTTTTGAACGTCGTTTCCGCGCTGATCCCGGACGATCAACGCATCATCGTCATCGAAGACTCCGCCGAGCTACAACTCCAGCAAGATCACGTGCTGCCGCTCGAGTCCAAGCCCCCCGACAAGCACGGCAAGGGAGAGGTGACGCTGCGCGAGTTGGTGCGCGCTTCGCTGCGCCTGCGCCCGGACCGTGTCGTGGTTGGCGAGGTGCGCGGCGGCGAGGCGCTGGACCTCTTGCAGGCGATGAATACCGGTCACTCCGGCTCGTTGGCGACGATCCACGCGTCCTCGCCGTCGCAGACGCTCTCGCGACTCGAGACCCTGACGCTCTTCTCGGGTCTCGATCTGCCGATCGTGGCGATCCGCGAGCAGGTAGCGACTGCGATCGACATCATCGTCCAGGCCGCGCGGTTGCAGGACGGCTCGCGCAAGGTCACGCACGTCTCCCAGGTGCTGCCGCTCTCGGCGGAGGGACGCTACCGCGTGCAGGACATCTATCGCTTCGTGCGAACGGGCAGCGAGGGTGGCAAAGTGGTCGGCGAGCACCGCGCCGTCGACAATTTGCCGACCTTTCTCGAGGAGATCGAGCTCGCGGGATTTACCCTGCCGCCGTCGCTTGCCGTGATCGCCAGCCGGCCCGGCGCCCGGGAGAAGATCGAGCACAAGGATTCGGCCCACTGACCGGAGGTCCCCTTGGCAGACGAGAAGAAGCCGCCCGCGTTCGATCCCGACAAGACCACGGTGGACTTGCGCCGTCCCGCCCCACCGCGACAGCCGTTTCCCGATGAGGACAAGACCGTCGTCACGCCGGCGAGCCCAGCACCGCCCCCCGCCACGGATGACGCTGCGCGCACCATGGTGATCTCGCCGGGCCCGAAGCCCGGCGGCGCTCCGGCCGATGCCGACCGGACGATCGTCGCCCCGACACGTGGCGGCGAGCCGTCGGAAGCGGAGCGAACGGTCATTCGCCCCTTGACGCCGACCGCAGCTGCAGGTCCGTCGGGGCCGGCCGATCACGAGATCGTTGCGCTTTCCGGAACCCAACGGGGGCGACACTTTTCCATCGCGGGTGCTGCATCACTGGTCGGCTCGAATCCCACCTGCAACATCGTCATTCCTGGGCTGGAAGGCGTCCACGCCAAGATCTCGAAGCGCGACGGCGCCTACGAGATTCAGAACCTCGGCGCGGCCGGCTCCATGATCGCCGGCAAGCGTCAGGCGACTACCGCCAAGCTGCAGGCTGGCGACCTCCTCAAGCTGGGCGACACGGTCTTCCGCTTCGTGCAGATCGGCGAGATGTTTTCCTCCGACTATTCCGACGCCGATCTGCAGTCGTCCGGCCTCGGTGCGCTCCTCTCTCCTCAATCCCTGAAGGAGAACCGCCTTTACCTGATCCTCGGGGGCGTGGTGGTGGTGCTGTTGCTGGCGCTCCTCTGGCCGTCCCAATCGAAAAAGGTCGTCGTGCAGCAAAAGCAGTCGAGCTCCGACGAAGGCCGGCAGAAGGAAGTCGAAGGCCTGCTCGCCTCGGGCGAGGCACTGTTCAACTCGGCGAAGCTCGTGGCTCCCCCGGACCGGCCCGATGCGGAGAACGCCTATGCGAAGTTCAACGACGTGCTGGCGCTCGACCCCGGCAACGAGAAGGCCAAGGAGTGGCTCAAGAAGATTGCCGCCGAGCTCGACAAGGCGCGCATCGCCCGCGACGAGGAGCGGAAGCGCCAACAGGCCGACGAGCAAGCCCGCCGCGATCGTCAGCGTGCCGATCTCGACCGGAAGGTGAACGCAATCGTCGAGCAGGGGGACGAGTACTTCAGCAAGGGGCAGGTGACCGAGCCGGTCGGCACCAACGCGCTCGCCAAGTACCGCGCGGCCCTGAAGGTCGACCCCGAGAGCACGGTCGCGAAGGAGCGCGTACAGAAAGCGGTCTACTACTACGTGCAGAAGGGCGACGAGCTGCGGGACAAGGACGACTGGTCGGCGCTCGAGAACTACCGCAAGGCCGCGCGGGCGACCGAGGGCAACGACGAAGAGGTCGAACGGCGGATGCGCGAGGTGGAAGGCAAGCTGAAGAGCGGCTGGGTGGGGACCAACGTCAAGCTCGTCATCTACAAGGATGAACGCGGCCAGTCGGTGGTGCTCGACGATTTGGACAAGGTGCCGGCGCGCTACAAGGACCGTGCGATAGAGGTCAGCCCTGTGCCCCCCAAGCGGTGAGGACCGTTGATCGTCACGCTCCAGCAAGCGGGTGCGCCGGCGCGCACTCTCGAGATCCCGGGCACGGAGGCGGTGATCGGCAAGCACGCCGGCTGCCACGTGGTACTGTCCGACGCCAAGATCTCCCGCCGCCACGCACGTCTCACCGAACGTGACGGCGCGATCTTCGTCGAGGATCTCGGCAGCACCAACGGAACGCGCGTGGCGGGCCGCGCCGTGGAAGGCGAGGTGCTCCTCGCTGACGGCGAGCAGATCGAGGTCGGGTCGTGGCGATTGTCGGTGGCGGCCAGCCCGGCAGCGGCGCGGTCGCCGAAGGTCGCTCCGGTAGCGGCGATCTCCGGCCTCGGCCCCCTCGATTCGCTGCTCGGCGACGACGCGATCAGCGAAGTCATGGTGAACGGTCCCGACGAGGTATTCATCGAACGCAACGGGCGACTCGAGCTCACGGGCCTCCGTTTCGCTTCGGCCGAGGCCGTGCGCGAGGTCGTCGTCAAGATCGCCACGGACGTCGGCCGCTCCTTTGATGAGCGCCGGCCACTGCTGGATGCCCGGCTGCCTGACGGCTCACGGGTCAACGCCGTGCTGACTCCGCTGGCCGTACGCGGTCCGTACTTGACGATCCGCCGTTTCCCGAGCAAGCGGCTAAGCCTCGAGGAACTGGTGGCGAACGGATCGCTCAGCCAGGACATGCTCGAGTTCTTGCACGCAGCGGTGATCGGACGCCTGTCGATCTTGGTTTCGGGCGGAACGGGCTCGGGCAAGACCACGCTGCTGGCCGCGCTCTGTGGTTTCATCCCGCCGCACGAGCGGGTCGTCACGGTCGAGGACGCTGCCGAGCTCCGCTTGCCGCATCCGCATGTGC
>CAVQEA010000016.1:0-39918 GCA_963711395.1 uncultured delta proteobacterium
CTATGGGCTTTGCCGATTGGAGACGAACGGTCGGTTGAAGCGGATCACCCCCGGCGGCGGGAGTAGGCGCGATGCCAACTTTTACTTGGTTCCGGCCGAACGCAGAACGCCCGAGAGGGAAGCCGGCGCGACGTGTTAGACCCATCGTGGCGAACACGATGAAGCGAACGGCGTTGCTGGCCGTGTGGCTTGCGGTCGTGCCGTCGCTCACGACGGCCGAGGAGAACGAGGAAGCGAGTCAGGCGTCGCCGCGGGAGTCCGAAGCCCGATTCTTTCGCTTCTCCTCCTGCCCGCGAACCTGCTCATCAAGATCGCCTCCGTACTGGCTCCTGCCCCGCCGCCCGAGACGCGACCCGACGCCGGCAAGAGCGCCGAATCGCCGAAGTGACCGCGGTCAAGCGCCGCGGATCAGCCAGGCGTGGGCGTCGGAGTCGGCGGCGGCGCGAGGCGATCGATCTCCGACGCGTCCAGACCGAACCCGGTCTGGGTACCCTCGACGTGTACGTCGTCGCCGACCAGCAGCTCGGTGCACTGCAGCGACTGCCCGCCCGTGTCGCGGTATCGGTCGACGAGTCGATGCTCCCTTGCAGATGCCTTTGCCGCTCGCCAGCGTCGGGATCGGCCGGACCGTCAGGGCGGCGATCGACCCATCGACCGTCTGGTCGCGGTTCGATCACCGGACGCGGGATCACCGTCTTCACCACCGCGAGCGCGTCCGCCTGCGCATTGACGGTTCCTTGTACGTCCGCGTTGCGGCCGCCGAACAAGCTCGTGCAGCTCGTGGAGCCCCGTTGTCGTCGATGATCACGGTGCCCGACTGCAGTCGCACCCGAAACGCAACCTGCTCGCCGGAAAGCACTTGCAGCAAATTCGCCTGGCAGTCGACGCCGGTGATCGGCCCGTCGAAATGGATGCGCTGCTCGCCGATCTTGATGTCGCTACCGGTGAGAGCGACGTTGATCAGGTCGAGCTCTCCGCCGGAGGGCAGAGTCACCGGAAAGTTCACATCCGCGCCGTTGCCCGTGAACTGCAGCACAGCGCGCCCGAACTGACTTCCTTCGAGACGAAAGAAGCCCTGGTCATCGGTCACGCCGGCGTTGCCGGTGCCCGCGATGGCGACGGTGATGCCCGGCACCTGGGCGACGGCCTCCGAGTGCCACCATCCTACGGCCAATCGCCAGAGCCCGCCGATCTTGCTCCGCGCCGTCGATCCGGCGGACACGGAAGGCGCGTTGCCCGAGACGATCGTCGGAGGTCGGCCCCCTCCTCCTCCGCTGCTGCAGCCGGCGATGGCCGCCAGTGAGCCGAGAATCAGGAGCGCGCGTCTCACCCGAAGCATCCCCCGTCGATAGCGGATGCTCGCGCCGCGCTCAACCCGTGGCCTGCGACGTCTGTGGCAGCGGGGAGAACGTGCGCGGGCCCACCCGGCCCCAGCCGACCTGACGGCCCTGGATCGCCCGCAGGATCGCCCGGAAAAGCACGACGTCCATGAGCTGGCGATAGTCGAAGCGCTGCAGCGGGAGCGAGAGCAAAAGCTTCCAATCCTCGTCACGCTCGAGCAGAAACGCGACGAGAGTGGTGACCACATCGACGAGAAGGAAGACGGCGAAGAAGGACAACGCGCGTTCTACGTCACCCGGGGTCCAGAACTCGAGGAACGGCCCGAGGTGTGCCCGCGCGAGCGCCCAGAAGATAATCGATCCGAAGAACAGCAGATCAACGACGGGGCAGAAAAGCGGCAAGACGATCTGAAACAGCAGGATGTGAGGCAGCGCCACCCGGCCGAGCGTGCCGTAGCGCTCGCGCCCGAAAGCGTCGCGATGTTTCCAAAGCGCCTGCAGTGTTCCGAACGTCCAGCGAAATCGTTGGCGCACCAATGCAGCGGAGGTTTCCGGCGCGATCGTATGTGCAACCGCCTCGTCGTCGAAGACGATTCGCCAGCCGTTCTTGCGGATGGTGAGGGTGAGATCCGTATCCTCGGCGACCGTGTGCCGCGAAAAGCCGCCGTTCGCGCGAATCACCGAAGCCCGCCATGCTCCGACCGCGCCCGGGACCACGGTGATGCAATTGAGCAGGTCGAAGGCGCGCTTCTCGAGATTCTGGCCGCTGATGTACTCGAGCGCCTGCCAGCGGGCCAGGCGCCGCGCGCGATTGGCCACCTTGGTGTTGCCCGCGACGCCTGCCACGTCGTCATCCACGAAGTGCCGTACCAGCTTGGCGATCGTCTCGGCCTCGACGCTTGTGTCGGCGTCGATCGTGACGAGGATCTCGCCGGCCGACTCGCCCACTCCGCGGTTGAGGGCCGCGGATTTCCCCTGGTTCGGCTGCCGAAACAGTCGCACGCGATCGTCGCCGGCGAAGCGAGTCGCGACGATCTCGCCCGTGCCGTCGCGCGAGCCATCGTCGATGACGATGACCTCGAACCGCGCATAGTCCGATTGCAGCACGGATTCGAGCGTGGGAACGATGACCTTCTCCTCGTCGTAGGCGGGTACGAGCACGCTCACCAGCGGCTGAAAGCCCGCCCGCGGCGGCGGCTTGCGACGTCGCTTGTGCGCGATCGCGAGGCCGATGACGGCCAGCGAACGGGTGGCGATCAGCACGATCGCGGTGAAGCACACGGCGGCGATGGTCAGGCGTAGCACTCGGAATGCATCGAACACCACGGCGTTGGCGTGCGCCATCCACTTTCCGCCCGCGCCGAGCGGAGGCATCGCCTCGGCTCGCGTCTCGCCGAGCAGCGTCGAGACGGGCACGAGATCAAAGCCCGCCGCGCGCAGCCCCGAGATGAGACGCGGCAGCGCCGCCACGGTGTTTTGCCGGTCGCCGCCGCCGTCGTGCAGCAGCACCACGTGCCCGTCGCCCGCGCGCGCCTGTGAAAGGACGGTCTCGACGATCTCGTCGGGTGTGGGTGGCGTCTCGTCCTGCTCGTATCCCCAGTCGTTGGCGTCGATCTGCGAGCCGACGATACGATAGCCGAGTTGCTGCACCGCTCGCAGCCGCTCGAAGCCGACGGGGGAAACCGCTTCGTCGTCGACGCCGTAGGGCGGCCTAAAGAGCAGCGTGCTCACCCCGAGGCGACTCTGTATGAGGCGCTGCGTGAGCATCAGCTCGAGGCGGAGCTGTGACGGCGACATCTGCTCGAGGTCGGTGTGCGTGTAGGTGTGATTGCCGATCTCGTGACCCTCGGCGTAGGCCCGTTTCAACAAGTGGGGAGATTGGTAGGCGGCGACGCCGATCACGAAGAACGTCGCGCTGACGTGCTCGTCGCGCAGGATGTCGAGGATCTGCGGTGTGAAGCGCGGGTCTGGACCGTCGTCGAAGGTGAGCGCGATCTTGCCCGGTGCGTCTCCCTGCTGCTCGATCTGGTAGGAACGGGGGTAGCTGGAAAAGCTCTCCTCGACGATCGTGCCGGTCGCCGGATCACGGCGGATGTGGCGCCGCCCGGTCTGCGCCGCGCCGGTGATCTTCCATACGTCCCCGTCGCCGACGATCTCGGGATTGTCGGCCGGCGGGACGTTCTGCAGCGCGCGCAGCGTAGCGTCGCGGTCCGCCGCCCGGCGCCACAGCGGCCAGAAGGTCGGATCCTCCGAGCCGAGGCGCCACAACGCGGTGCCGAGAGCGCCGGCGCCGTCGGCCGCCTGAATCTGGTTGTGGGCCGTGACGGCGTCGAGTAGCCACACGCGATGGACGCGCTTCGCCGCGTCGACGTACGAGAAGTGCGGGTTCAGCGACTCGGGATCGAGCGCCAAGCGAGCCGCCGAAGACTGTGCCGTGGCAAGCGCCTGCTGCACCGTGACCGACTCAGCTCGGGACGATCCTTTCTCGGGGTCTTCCACCCAGTCGTACGCGTAGTTGGCGACACCGACGATCAGCTTGTCGGCCGGGATCGCTTGCAGCGCCTTGGCGAGGTTGGTCGCGTACCAGCTCTGCGCGGCGATCGGACCGGGCGTGGAGGTCTCCCAGTGCTGGTCGTAGTTCATGAGGATGATCGCGTCGCACGCGCGACCGAGCTCGGCGTAGTCGAAGGCCTCGTCCAGCGCGGGGACTGCCATCAGCAGTCGCCGGCCATGGCCATGGAGGCGAGCCGCCAGTTCGCGTGTGAACTGACGAAGATTGTGTTGCGCCTCCGGAGGGATCTCCTCGAAATCGACGACGATGCCGGCGGCATGATTCTCGGAGGCGTAGGCTTCGAGATCGCTCACGAGCGCGCGACGGGACTCGGTGGCGCGCAGCAATTGCCCGAGCTCCGCGCCTCGCCAGGTGGTGCCGTCGAAGTTGTCGACCACCGGCATGAGCGCCGGCCGTTCGCCCGCTTCCTGCAGCCACTCGCTGAGAGCGCCGTCGTGGTTGATGGTCGCTCGCCCATCCTTGCCGACGGCATGGAGCAGCACCGGAGCCAGGACGTCGATCTGCGCGTGATGCTCCTTCAAGGAACGCAGGCTCGACGGGTCGTCCGGAACGTAGAAGCCGAGGCGCAGCGGAGCATCCTTGCCCGACGCCCCGCGCTCGCGGCTCAACCACTTGAGTGGAGCGCCGGTCGAGCTGCCACCGGCGAGCATCGTCAGCGCGTCTTGGCGTACCGTCGCCCCATCGGGCGGTAGCTCGGGGCCCTCGAAGACCGCGAAGGCGAAGATCGTGAGCAACGCGGCGGCGACTGCCGCGACCACCGCCAACACACCCCGTGCCCGGCGCCAGCGTCGCTCCCGCTCGTCGAAGAAGATGGCTTTGTCGCTGGTCATGCGGGCAGGGGCGTGACACCGTAGATGCCGGCTCGTCGCCACGCGGTCAACCGGCAGGGCGCGATCCTCGGTTGACGGTCGATCAATCCCCGCGGTACGTCGGCGGGATGCGCGGTTGGTGTCTCGCTTCCGTTCTCTCGATCACCCTGGTGCCAGTCGCACAGGCAGAGCAGGTGTCGCGCGGGAGCGGCGTTACGGAACGTATCGTCACGAACGCCGACAAAGACCTCCGCATCCACATCGCGCTCGTGCGGGGCGATGGAAAGCAGACGCGCGTTTCGCTGAACGTGCTCAATGCCGCCGACTACGAGTTCGACGAGATCGACCTCGAATGCGCGGCCTACGACGCCGAGGCGAAGGCGGTCGATAGGCGACGAGCCACGATCACTCGTGAACGCTATGGACGCTTGTTGCCGGGGTTCACCGCGTATCTCCCGCTGGCGTTCAGCGCGCCGCTCCGGCAGGTGCAGTCGGTGAGGTGCGAGGCGCGCGCGCAGGGAATCCCGCGGCGAGCAGGCTGAAGGTCGACCGAGCGGCTCGTGCGCCCGCTCGAGGCATTCCGCTTGCGACGCTGCGCGCATCTGTTATTCGCCGCAGTGTAGCACGGGGGGTGGTTCGCTAAAGGGCGAGTCCGTGGGGGTCCCGAGTTCCCCATGCGTCCCCGACTCTTGCCGCTGATTCGCCAACGCTATCTCACGAACACTTCGTGTGTCGTGAGAGTCGCGGCGCGTTGTGTGGCCGTGCTACGCGAACTGCTTCGGCCGGCCTGTTTTCGTCAATTGAGCCGCTATGCCGGCTTCCGTTGGACGGAAAGGCCTCGGGGAACAAGCCTAAAAGATCCTACGCGTAGGTTTGGGGGAGGAACACCGTCCCTCGAATAGGAACTAGTCGCCGGATCGTACACGTCCGCCCAGACCCATTCACTTTGGAGACGGTACGCCCCGACGAGCTCTCCGCTCGCCGCGTCGGACGCGCTCCAGAGGTAGAGGATCCCGCCGGGGGGATAATCTGCAGTGAATCCGATCCAGAAACGCTGCGGCTGTGTCGGAGGAGGCTCGACCGCGGCCTGTGGTGGCGGTGCGGGGGCCGCAGGAGGCGTCGCCGCGGCGACCGAATCGGTCTTCTCCGGCGGCAGCTCTGGTGGAGGCTTAGTACTCTATTTCATAAGTACAGTGACGTATTCTGAGCGTGCGATTGCGGCTGACTTTTGGTATCCTCCTCGGCGGCGGAGGTGGTCGGTCGCATGCCGAGGAGAAGCCCATACGCAATCAGGTTATCCACAGAGCAACGCCGCGAGCTGGAGAGCAGGGCGCGGAGATATACGTCACCGTATCGGGATGTCATCCGTGCGAAGATCGTGCTCATGGCAGCCGAGGGTCTGCAGAACGACGTCATCGGGTCGCGTCTGGACACGCCGCGCCAGATCGTGAGCAAGTGGCGGAAGCGGTTTCTGACGAACTCGGTTTCCCCGGACTCGAGGAAGAGTCTACGGGGCGGGGCGCCCGGCCCGCTTTTCCCCCCAGCGTCGTCGTCGAGGTTAAGGCGCTCGCTTGCGAACTCCCGCACCGGCTCGGACTGCCTCTGTCGCGGTTCTCTCTCGCCGAGATCCAGCGGGAGGTTGTGGCCGAAGGCATCGTGGCTCAAATCAGCGGCACCACACTCTGGCGCTGGCTCAGCCGCGACGCGATTTGTCCCTGGCGATATCGAAGCTGGATTTTTCCCCGCGATCCACAGTTCGCCGCCAAGGCCGGCCGTGTGCTCGACCTCTACGAAGGCCGTTGGGAAGGCTCGCCCTTGGGCCGCCGTGACTTCGTGCTCTCGGCCGACGAGAAAACCAGCATCCAGGCACGCCTGCCGCAAGCACCCTTCGCTCCCGGCAACTCCCGGCCGCTGCGCTCGCGTCGAGCACGAATACAAGCGCGGCGGCGCCTGGGCCTACTTCGCCGCCTGGGACGTCCATCGCGCCAAGGTCTTCGGTCGCTGCGAGAAAACCACCGGCATCAATGCCGTTCGATCGTCTCGTCGAGCAGGTCATGTCCCAGGAGCCGTACCGCTCCGCTCGGCGCGTCTTCTGGATCACCGACAATGGCTCCTCCCATCGCGGTGAGAAGGCCTGCAAGCGCCTGCGCGCCGCTTGGCCCTCGATCGTCTTGGTCCACACTCCGGTCCACGCGAGTTGGCTCAACCAGATCGAAATCTATTTCTCGGTCGTTCAACGAAAGGTCCTCACTCCGAACGACTTCCGCTCTCTCGCCGAAGTCGAAGATCGCCTCCTCGCCTTCCAGGATCGCTACGAGCAAGCCGCCAAACCCTTCGAGTGGACCTTCACCCGCGCCGACCTCCACAAACTTCTCGCTAGGCTCGATCAAAAACCTCTTCGCCCCGCTGCCTGATCCTGTCGCTGGAATACGTCACCGTAATTGTGGAATGGAGTACTTAGGTAGCTCGGCCTTGGCTAGTTGCTCGTCGCAACCCGGACGAACCGCGCTCTGCCCGTCGATGACTTGGGTCGTCGCGGCGGTCTTGCTCGAGCAATCGTAGCGACGTGACACCCCGCCGCCGAACCGACTCATCATGAACAGCACGACCAGACCCGCGACGATCGCGATCAGGACATACTCGAGAAGGCCCTGCCCGCGCTCGCTTCTGCGCCGACGAGAATGCATCCCTCCTCCTGTGCTGCCGCTATCTCACGGCAGTCTAAATTCGGCCAGCGCTTTTTTGGCAAGCCCGGTGAAGGGGGCGTGTAGGAGCGCCGTCGTGGACGCCGAAAGCACCTCACAACGATGGAGAGGGTGGTTCCAAGGGCGGCAGCTCTTCCACCGGGGGCGTCTGCGGATAGGGTGGCTGCTCGGAGGGCGGCGTCACGGGCGCTTCATGCTCGCCCCAAAACGTGTTGCATGAGCCTTGTGCGGGCATGGGGAGATCGGGTCCACCGAAATAGTGATCCACAGGCAGTATCAATGTCTCGCTGATCGCGGTCGTGGCAGCCAAGGAGACGACGACGGCGGTGTAGGGGACGCCTACGGCAAAGGCCAAGGTTTTGTTCGGCGCGGTATCGTAGCAGTGCCAAGGCTTCGCGGCATTCTCGAGCCAGAATGCGGTACCGGAGTACGGTTGCCCGGCAGAGTGATAGGTGACGCAGCCCGACAGGAGACACGGCACCGAGCAGGCTGCGAAGGTCAGCGCGAATCTGAACCGCCGGCGACGATCCTGTGCCATCGACAGGTGCAAAACTGCCATGCCCCACGTCGTGGTTGCAAAGATCTGCTCGGTTGAGCGTCGTCCGATTCGCTGGTAAACGAGATCGGATCACCTCTGAGCGAGAGTGGCGGAACTGGCAGACGCGCAAGACTCAGGATCTTGTGGGGTAACACCTGTGGGGGTTCAAATCCCCCCTCTCGCATTGAGATTCTCAATCCAGGTAGCTCTCCGCGGAGACTGAAGTCTCCAAAATGTCTCCACGATCTTCGGCAACCGTACTCGGGCCGAGGCTTCATCGACGCGAGAAAGCTCCCCCGCTTCTCGGAAGCCCGATGGCCGCTCGGGATCGCAGTCGATGAGCAGCCAGCGCCCGACGCCTACTCGAAGCAGCGCGACGAGAGAAAATCGGCCGGCCTCGGGCCATGGTCAACCCCGCCTTGGATTGCCCTTGCGTCCTCGAGTCGCGGGCAGATACCACGGGGCGAACGACGATGCGGGGATCCTCGCTGCCAAGGCTCAGCCGAACGAATTCAACGGTCGAACCGTGGCGTCGAATCACGGCTCGTGGAGACCGAGTGCTTTGCGACTAGCGCCGTTTCAGCCCGAGAAACGCGTCCGGCAGCGGCGTAGCGCTTGGAGGACCCCAAAGACCGTCGGCTCCTCGATCGGAAGCCAGTTACATGGGCAATGATCAGCTGAGCTATCGAGGGCGAGCGGCTCAGGACCTCGTCCTCGGATCCTTTTCTGCTCTCTTCCTAGAACTCGCGTTCATCCGGTGGCTCCCAGCCCAAGTGCGCGTCATCGCATATTTTCCGAATCTCATTTTGATCGCGTCCTTCCTGGGTTTGGGCGTGGGCGGTCTGCGAGTTGGCAGGCGGAACCTCTTCGGGGTTTTCCCGGCCGTGTTGCTGATCACCGTGTTTGTCGCCGCGGCGCTCGGACAAGTCATCTTCACCCAGAACCGTGGCAGTGAGTACATGTTTCTTCTCTATTACGACCTCCCCCGCGACGCGCCGGTTGTGAACGACATCCGTCCGCCGATCGTCCTGCTTTTCGCGCTCGTTGCCGTCACCTTCGTTCCCCTCGGGCAGTTCATCGGCGAACGGCTGCAGGCGTTTCGCGAGAGGGGGCGACCACTGGTCGGCTATGCTCTCAACCTCCTCGGCTCGTTTGCTGGAGTCCTTGCGTTCGCTCTGGCGAGCTTCGGCGGCTCCTTTCCGGTCACCTGGTTTGCTCTCGCATCGCTCGTCAGCATGTGGCTCGCTCGCGGGAACCGACGACGGCTAAGCCTTCAAGCCGTGGCGTCGGTGGTCGCGTTGATCGTGATCCAACAGGCGGAGCGCGCCGATATCTATAGCCCCTATTACGCCCTCCGTATGCGCGCTGACCCCACCGGGGGAGGCTTCGTCCTTCTAGCGAACGGCGCCTATCACCAGCGCGCGCTGCCCATGGCTCGATCGGATCCTCCAGTTCAATCGGAGTATCCAATCCGGGAGGGCTACGACTGGGCATATGATCGTCTTCCGGGAGGCGCTCGCGACGCTCTGGTCATTGGTGCGGGAAGCGGCAACGACGTTGCGGTCCTCCTCGACTACGGCGTGACCGACATCGATGCAGTCGAGATCGATGCCGAAATCCTTGAGCTCGGCCGTCGGTTCCACCCTGATCGACCCTACGATTCGCCCGCGGTGCATCGGGTAGTCGCCGATGCTCGATCGTTCCTCGCTCAAGGCAGTTCGCGATACGACCTCATCGTCTTTGGAACCCTCGACTCGATGACGCGCCTGTCAGCCCTCTCAAGCGCTCGACTCGATACGTTTGTATACACAGTCGAATCTCTCCGCGCTGCGCGAAGGCGTCTCAGCGAGCGCGGGGGACTCCTCCTGTACTTTCGCGTCGCCCAAAAATTTATCGATCTCCGGCTCCGCGCTATGCTCACCGAAGCCTTTGGCCAGGTTCCGTATGTGCTTTCTGGAGAATACGGGCTCTTCAACACCGTCTATCTCGCCGGACCCGCCTTCGCGTTCCTGAACGGCGAGCAGCGGACTGAGGCGGCTCCGGCGTTCCTTCGAGCCGCACACGCGGGGCTAGACATACCGACGGACGATTGGCCCTTCCTGTATCTCGAGTCTCGCGGTGTCAGTGGATTCTACCTCTCACTCGTTGTCTTGTTGGGAGTCTTGTCCACGACGGCGGTCCTAGTCGCGTCTCCGGAAGTGAGATCGGGTTTTCGCGAGATCCAGTATGGGGATGGCGTGATGTTTCTTTTCGGCTTCGCTTTCTTGCTCCTGGAAGCCCGCGCAGTGACCGAGATGAACCTTCTCTGGGCTGCGACCTGGCTCACGAGCGCGGTCGTTTTCGGATCGATCCTCGCCACCCTTTTGTTGGCAACGATCGCTACTGATCGCATGCAGCCCCGCTTCGCTGGCTGCTTCGCCGCACTCGTATCTTCTCTCGCCGCTATCTACCTATTGCCCGTTCACACCCTCGCGGGCACCGGCACCAGTCTCAAGCTCTTCGTTTCCGTGCTGTTCGTGGGCACGCCGATCCTGTTCGCTGGGATTTGCTTCGCGATTATCTTTCAAGGTCGGAAGGAGGCGGGGCGGGCCTTCGGTTGGAATCTGGTCGGCGCCGTCGCCGGGGGGCTGGCAGAGCTTGGCTCCATGGCGATCGGACTCAAGGCGCTTGTCCTGGTTGCTTTGCTCGCCTACCTCCTCGCACTACTTCTCTACCTCCGCGAAGGGGAGAGCATCGCGTCGCCGCCACTTTGAGCAGCGCGCGGCTATCGGGAAGGATCAGGGGCGGCCCTGACGGCCTGACGCGCGTCATTACCCGGAGCTCGTGGGAGGAGCGGGAGTCGGTGCTCGTGGAGGTCGATGCGGCGGAGCTACCCGTACTGCGGCGCTGGTCGGAGATTCACCGCGAGGTGCTGGCATTCACGCCTTCGTGGGAGTGCTTAGCGTGTTGAAAGTTTCCGACGATCCTCTCTAGCTGGCAAAGCGAGTCGTCTAGAAAAATGTACCGCGTTCTTGAGAAGGGATGCCACGTCGCGAGGGGAGTGGCCTTGGGGGGCAGCCCGTCTCCTCAATCGTGGCCGAGCACACCATGTTTCTCCCGCAACCGCCTGTAGTCGCGGATCGCCGCGCCCTTGGGCCTCGGTTCTTGATCCGCGATGCGGCGGGGCACTTGTTCGGGCTGTTCGAGCGCGGTGCCGACGCGTCGCACTTCTACGCGGTGCCGCTCGCAAGGACGACGGTGGATGCCAACCCGCTCGAGCCGATTCAATTTCTCATCACGGACCGAGGGCTCGGGGTCGGGTGAGCAAAGTCTTCATAGGCGCACCGGCGGGCCTACGTTGCAGGCTGGCGTTTCAGAATTTGGCTCACGTCTTGATTCGTAGATTCACAGCTGAGCGACAGGCCCCCATGGGGGAAGCCGTCTGGTCGACCCGCACGCGTCAGGGTCGGAATGAAAGAGGAGAGAGTTTCTCGCATGGGGGGGACGAGGACTTCGCGCGTTCGCATGTCGATCCGGCGCGCATCGCCAGCGTAGAGGCTATGCTTCTTGGGGTTCCGCTTGCCTGGCGGAGCGCTCTGGCCGGGTTTCCCCAAACCTTCGGTGGCTCGCCAACGTCCAGCCGAGATGGAGACTCGGTGGAGACGGGCTCTGATTTTGTACTGCAATCGCTCAGGTTTTAGACGACCCTCAAAAGCCCGTATCTTGTGGGGTGATAGCCCACTTCCCGAGGCGTACTCGTTCGTTTTCGGGCCGAGAAGAGGCGCCCCCTTGCCGGTTCATCGGCGCGCGGGCCTATTGAGACTGGGGAGGAGTTCCCGGATGCGTGAGACGAGAAAGAAGGAACAAGAGGTCGCGAAGGCCCGGAAGAAGCAGGCCAAGCTCGATCGTCGAGCGGCCAAGAACGCCGAGATCGCGAAGACGGAGCCGACGGAGAAGAAGGAGAAATGAACAACCCCCCGATGTCTCCACAAAGTCTCCATGAGGTCGCGTGAGATGACGTGAGGTCACGTCCCTGATAGAGGAAAAACGGTGGATTTCTCACGCCATCTGACGTGAATTGACGTGACCCGAGGCGAAAAATTGGACTCAGGATCTTGTGGGGTAACACCTGTGGGGGTTCAAATCCCCCCTCTCGCATTGCCGCGCGCACATCCGCAACATTGAGCGATGGCCAAGCTGGTTCTGGTTCGGCACGGGCAGTCGCTGTGGAATCTCGAAGACCGTTTCACCGGTTGGGTCGACGTCCCGCTTACCGACAAGGGGCGTGAAGAGGCCCGCCGCGCCGGCGAGCGGCTGAAGGAGCTCCGCTTCGACGTCGCATACACCTCGGCGCTGTCGCGGGCGCAGGAGACGCTCGAGATCATCCTGACCGTGCTCGACCAGCAACCTCCGGTGATCCGCGATCAAGCGCTGAACGAGCGGCACTACGGAGACCTCCAGGGTCTCAACAAGAAGCGGACTGCCGAGCGCTTCGGGGCGGAGAAGGTGAAGCTCTGGCGGCGCTCCTATGACGTGCCGCCGCCGAACGGCGAGGCTCTCAAGAACACCGCCGAGCGCACTCTGCCCTTCTTCGAGCGGGCCATTCTCGGCGATCTGCAACTCGGCAAGAATGTCCTGGTGGTGGCGCACGGCAACTCCAACCGCTCGATCGTCATGAAGCTCGACGGGCTCTCCCCGCAGCAGGTGGTGTCGCTCGAGCTCGGAACCGGCGTGCCGGTCGTCTACGACATCGACGCGAAGGGCGCGGTGGTTTCCAAGGAGGTGCGCGACTAGTGGAGCTGGCCAAGGCCTACGAGCCCGCGGCCGTCGAGGAGCGCTGGTACCGCGTGTGGCGGGAGCGCGGCTATTTCCACGGTGACGAGAAGCGCGCCGGGAAGGCCTTCTCGATGGTCATCCCGCCGCCCAACGTCACCGGATCGCTGCACATGGGCCATGCGCTCAACAACACGATCCAGGACATCCTCTGTCGCTACCACCGCATGCGCGGCGAGGTGACGCACCTGGATCCCCGGCACGGACCATGCGGGCATCGCCACGCAGAACGTCGTCGAGCGCCAGCTCGCCGACGCCGGGAGCGACCGTCGAGCGCTCGGCCGCGAGAAGTTCGTCGAGCGCGTCTGGTCGTGGAAGCGCGAGTCCGGTTCGGCGATCACCCGCCAGCTCGCCCGCCTCGGCGTTTCCTGCGACTGGGAGCGCGAGCGCTTCACCATGGACGAAGGGCTGTCGCGCGCGGTGCGCGAAGTGTTCGTCTCCCTCTACGAGCAAGGCCTCATCTATCGCGATCGCTATCTCATCAACTGGTGTCCGCGCTGCCGGACGGCGCTCAGCGATCTCGAGGCCGAGCATCAGACGACGGCGGGGAGCCTCTACCATCTGCGCTACCCCTACGCCGACGGCTCGGGAGCCATCGTGGTGGCGACGACGCGCCCCGAGACGCTTCTCGGCGACACCGCGGTGGCCGTCCATCCGGACGACGCGCGGTACCGCGGCAAGGTCGGCAAAGAGGTGATCTTGCCGGCACTCGGCCGGCGCATCCCGATCATCGCCGATCCCGTGGTGTCTCGCGAGTTCGGCACCGGCGCGGTGAAGATCACACCGGGGCACGATCCGAACGACTTCCTCACCGGCAAGCGTCACGGGCTGCCGATGCTCTCGGTCATGGACGTCGCCGCCAAGATGACCGCCGAAGCAGGCCCGTATGCCGGCCTCGATCGCTACGAGGCCCGCCAGCGGCTCGTCGCCGATCTCGAGCGCCAGGGGCTCGTCGAGAAGATCGAGCCGCACGAGCTCGCCGTCGCTCAATGCTATCGATGCCGCACGGTGGTCGAGCCGATGCTGTCGGTGCAATGGTTCGTGAAGGTGGGACCGCTGGCGGCCCCGGCGATCGCCGCGGTTCGCGAAGGACGCACTCGTTTCGTGCCGGAGCACTGGGAGAAGGTCTACTTCGGCTGGATGGAGAACATTCGCGATTGGTGCATCTCTCGCCAGCTCTGGTGGGGGCACCAGATCCCGGCGTGGTACTGCCGGTCGTGCAACCAATCGGAGATCCTCGGCGTCGACGAGGACGGGAACCTGCTCCTCACCGAGCGCGCGCAGGCAATCGTGTCGCGCACCGACCCGGTCGAGTGTCCGCGAGGCCATCGCGACCTCGTCCGAGACAGCGACGTTCTCGATACGTGGTTCAGCTCGGCGCTCTGGCCGTTCAGTACGATGGGCTGGCCGGAGAAGACCGCGACGCTGGCTCGATTCTACCCGACCTCCGTGCTCGTCACGGGCTTCGACATCATCTTCTTCTGGGTCGCCCGCATGATGATGATGGGCATCCACTTCATGGGGGACGTGCCGTTCCGCGACGTCTACGTGCATGCGCTGGTGCGCGACGAGCAGGGTCAGAAGATGTCGAAGTCCAAGGGCAACGTCATCGATCCGCTCGAGCTCTTCGATCGCTACGGGACGGACGCGCTGCGCTTCACGCTGGTGGCGCTCTCGGCCATGGGGCGCGACATCAAGCTCTCCGAGGAACGCGTCGAGGGCTATCGGAACTTCGCCAACAAGATCTGGAACGCGGCGCGCTTCGTCCTCATGAACGCGGCGGACCAGGGGCCGATCGATGATGAGCTGCCGCGGCCGACCGATTGCCCTGCGCTCGATGCCCGCTGGATTCTCCAGCGTCTTGCCGCGACGACGGCGGAAGTTCGTTCCGCCCTCGAAGGGTATCGCTTCAACGAAGCGGCTTCCGCCCTCTATCGATTCCTGTGGTCGGACTACTGCGATTGGTATCTCGAGATGGCGAAGATCTCGCTCGCCGAGCCGGCTCGGCGAGCCGCCACGTTGCGCATCCTGGTCCTGGTCTTCGAGCGCTTCCTGCGCTTGCTTCATCCGTTCATGCCGTTCATCACGGAAGAGCTCTGGCAGGCGCTGCCTGTGAAGCGGCGAGAAGCGAGCCTCATGATCGCCGGCTACCCGGAAGCCGACGACGAGTGGCGTCGGGTCGAGGTCGGCTCGATGGAGACCGTCATCGAGACGATCCGCGCCGTGCGCAACGTGCGTGCCGACCTGAGCTTGCCGCCGACGACGGCCGTCGAGCTTCTGGTGCTGGGTGACGGCGCCGATCGACTCGCCCCTCACGAGAGCTACGTGCGCCGGCTGGCGGGGGTCGCCAAGGTCGCCTACTCGAGCGGCGGTGAAAGTCCCAAGGGCGCGGCGACGGCGGTCGTCGGGGGCCTGGAGCTGGCGATTCCCCTCCGCGGGCTCGTCGACGACCCGGCCGCCGAGATCGCCCGCAACAAGAAGCAGCTCGAAAAGCTCGAGAAGGAGCTGCGCGCCGTCGCGTCGAAGCTCACCAACCCGCAGTTTCTCGAGCGCGCGCCGAGCGAGGTCATCGAGAAGGAGCGCGAGAAGCAACGTGAGCTCACGGACCGGCGGACGGTTCTCGAGCGCAACGTCGAGCGGTTGAGCACGCTGTGAGCCCCTTTCTCCACGCGGGCGTGCGCCGCCTCGTGCGCCTCGCGCTCGAGGAGGACCTCGGACGCGGCGACGTGACCACGGCCATCACGGTGGAGCCGGCGGTGCAGGCGCGGGCACGGATCGTGGTCCGCCATCCCATCGTCGTCGCCGGCGCTCGCGATCGTCCCGGTCGTTCTGGACGAGGCACGTGCCCAGGGCGTGCGCTTCGACGCCAAGTGCGCCGATGGAGCGGCGGCCGGGAGCGATCACACGATCGGCGAGCTGCGCGGCCGCGCGGCCGATCTCTTGAGCTTGGAGCGTGTGATCCTCAACTTCCTGCAGCGGATGTGCGGCGTTGCCACGTTCACCCGCCGGTTCGTGGAAGCCATCGAGGGGACCCGCGCGCGAATCGTCGACACGCGAAAGACCGTGCCGGGGTGGCGGCTTCTCGACAAGTACGCCGTCGCCGTCGGCGGCGGCACGAATCACCGCTTCGGCCTGGACGACGGCATCCTCATCAAGGACAACCACATCGCCGCCTGCGGCGGGGTCGGCGCCGCCGTGGAGCGCGCCCGGCGCCGCGCGGATCACTTGCTACTGCGCGTCGAGGTGGAGTGCGAGACCCCGGCTCAAGTCGACGAGGCGCTGGCCGCGGGGGCCGACGCGATCCTGCTCGACAACATGTCGGCGGCCGAGATCGCCGCCGCCGTGCGACAGATCGCCGGGCGCGCGCTCGTCGAGGTGTCGGGGGGCGTCACCCTGGCTACGGTTCGCGCCATCGCGGAAGCCGGCCCGGACCTGATCTCCGTGGGCGCTCTCACCCATTCGGCGCCGATCGCGGATCTGGCGATGGATTTGACCAAAGCGTAGCGAATAAAAGCTCTCAAAAGATTGCCGGTGCTACAGCCTTTGGGCTATTGGCTGGCGTTCGCGCAACCCGCGACAACGACCCTTCGTGTAAACCGATAGGAGGAATGCTTCATGCAGATCTATGGCTCGTTTGGACCGAACCCGCGTGCGCTGCGAATGTTTCTCGCCGAGAAGGGAATGACGATCCCGACCAAGGAGCTCGACATTCTCGCCGCCGAGAACCGGCGCGCGCCGTACACGGACAAGAATCCCGGCGGCCAGTTGCCGGCCCTCGAGCTCGACGACGGCACTGTGATCGGCGAGACGGTGGCGATCTTCGAGTACTTGGAGGAGCAAAATCCGAAGCCGTCACTGATCGGCAGCAACGCGAAGGAGCGTGCCGAGGCGCGCATGTGGCAGCGACGCATCGAGCAGCGCATCACCGAGAATCTCTACAACGGCTTCCGCTTCGCCGAAGGCCTCGCGCTGTTCAAGGACCGCATGCGATGTTCTCCCGAGGCGGCTCCCTGGCTGAAGCAGGTGGCCAACGACAACCTTCACTGGCTCGACAAGCTGCTCGGCAACCGCCAGTACATCGTGCCCGACCGGTTCACGATGTCCGACATCATCCTCTTCTGCGCGCTCGATTTCGGCGCCAGCGTCGGCCAAGCCGTGCCGAGCGACACCCCGAAGGTGAAGGCGTGGTACGACCGCGTCTCGGCGCGGCCGAGCGCGAAGGCGAGCCTGCACCCCAACTCGGCGCAAGCCGGGATGCGGGGATAGCAGGGTTCGGCGAGAATCGTTGAAGAGGAGGGTGGCGGGACGCTCGCCGCCGTGGACGGCGAAGAATCCGGACCAAGGCGAGCTTTACGCCACCCTCCGTATAACGGAAGGAATGACATGCATCATGGTGTGGTGATCTTTCAGGACGACTACGCGATGCGTCCCGACGACGTCGCGCGCGCCGCCGAGGAGCGCGGCTTCGAGTCGATCTTCTTCGTCGACCACACGCACATCCCCGTACGGCGCACCACGCCGTATCCGCTGGGCGGCGATCTACCGAAGGACTACTACCACAACCACGATCTGTTCGTGGCGATGTCCTTTGCGGCCGCCGCAACCAAGAGGATCCGGATCGGCAGCGGCATCTGCCTGGTCATCGAGCGCGATCCGATCACCCTCGCCAAAGAGGTCGCCAGCCTCGACGCCCTCTCGAACGGGCGCGTGATCTTCGGCATCGGCGGCGGCTGGAACCGCGAGGAGATGGAAGACCACGGCACGAACTTCCACACGCGCTGGAAGCTCCTGCGCGAGCGCATCGAGGCGATGAAGGCGATCTGGCGCGAGGACGAGGCCGAGTACCACGGCGAGCTCGTGCGACTTCGACCCGATCTGGTCGTGGCCGAAGCCCGTGCAGAAGCCGCACCCGCCGATCCTGCTCGGCGGCCACGGCGAAAAGGCCTTCGATCGCATCGTCCGCTACTGCGACGGTTGGATGCCGCTCACCTGGGTGGACCAGAACATCATCGCGGAGATCGGCGACCTGAGGAGAGTCGCGGAAAGGGCGGGCCGCGACCCGCGAACCCTATCGGTTACCGTGTTCGGGGCTCCGGTCGACGGCAAGGGCCTCGCCGCCTACGCCGAGGCCCGCGTCGAGAGGGTGCTCTTCGGTCTTCCCAACGCGGGGCCGCAGGAAGTCTTGCCGGCGCTCGACCGGCTCGCCAAGCTGCCACGGTCTTAGCGACTTCGAGGGCGGCTCGACTTTCGCGCGCGGCGACTGCGTACCGGGCGCGCGCCGTTGTTCGGCCGCAGCCCGTGCTCGACGATGTCGTAGAGCTCGGCGAAGGCCTGCGACATCGTCAGCCCGACGCGTGCGAGGAGCTCCGGATCGACCATCTGCGCGACCGCGTTGAGCATCACCTCGGCGACGAGCTTCGGATGCACGCCGCGAAAATCGCCGGTTCGCGTGCCGCGCTCGATCAGCCGCTCGAGCCCGGCGATGCGTTCGCGCTGGTGGCTCATGAGACGGCGGTAGGTGGCCGGGGAGCGCGACAGGTCGCGGACGAACTGGGCACCCGCGTCCCGGGTCGCGACGACCGCGGCACCGAGATAGCCGGTGACGGCTTCGAGTGGATCCACGGCACCGGCGGCTGCCTCGACCCCTGCGAGCCTCAGTTTCGCGAGCCAGCGCTCGATGACAACTTCGAAGAGGCGTTCGCGGCTCGGCGCAACCTGATAGAGGGCGCGTTTGGAGCAATGCAGGCGTCGCGCCAGCTCTTCGGTTCGGTAGTGCAAGAAGCCATCGCGGAGGAACACGTGCTCGAGCTCTTCGAGCAGGCGCTCGAGGCGTTGTGAGGTAGGGATGCGCCGGGAAGTTTTGCCTTGACGCTGCATGAATTAGCGTGGTACCGAGCGCAAGATTTTAGTACCGCCAGAACCGAGCGGTCAAGAGACGGGGGAACGCTTCATGGCTTGGATGGTGACGATCGACAACGGGTCGACCTTCACGGACGCTTGCCTGCTCGCCGACGGAGCGCTCACCACCGTCAAAGTACTGACGACACCGTACGACCTGATGCGCTGCTTCGCCGACGTGTTCCGTGCGCTGGCGCGCGAGGCCGGGCTGCCGTCGGAAGGCGAGCTGCTGCGACGCGTAGAGGAGGTGCGCTACTCGACGACCTCGGGAACCAACGCGCTGCTGGTGCGCAAGGGCGTTCGGGTCGGCGTCATTGCCGGTCCGGAGGGAACGGCGGACCTCTACGGGCTGCGTCGCACCAACACGAACCTCGTCGACGCGCTGGTCGGCGACCGAGTTGTCGGCTACGTCGTCGGCGAGGGGCCGGCGCGCGACGTCGACGACCGGATTCTTCCGGCGATCCGCCAGCTGCTGGCGCGTGGCGCGCAGTGGATAGTCGTGTCCCTGCCCGAGCCGTGGGGGGCGCGCGCCGAGCGCGACTTCAAGCGCAGTCACATGAAGCTTCTCCCTGGACATCTGCTCGGGTCCGTGCCCGTGCTCTACTCGCGAGAGATCTGCGCCGACCCGGACGACACGCGGCGCACGGCGACCGCGATCCTCAATGGCTTCCTACACCGCGAGATGGCGCGGTTCCTGTACCACGCCGAAGCGTGGGTGCGGGACCGTCACGTCGCCCAGCCGTTGCGGATCATGCGCAACGACGGCGCTTGCGGCCGCGTCGCGAAGACCACTGCCGTCAAGACGCTCGACTCGGGCCCGATGGGCGGCCTGGCGGGCGCCGCGGCTCTCGCTCGCATCTCCGGGGAGTCCAAGCTCCTCACGCTCGACGTCGGGGGGACGAGCTCCGACATTGGCGTGATCGACGGGGATCGCCCAGCGTTCGATCTGTTTGGCTCGGTGCACGGATTGCCGCTCTCGTTCTCGTTTCCCCAGCTGCGCACAGCCGCGCTCGGCGGCGGCTCGCTGTTCCGGATCGAGAATGAAAAGCTGCGCATCGGCCCCGAGAGTGCCGGGGCGTTGCCCGGTCCGGCGTGCTTCGGCCGCGGCGGCAACGAAGCCACGCTTACAGATGCGGCATTGATCGCCGGCTATCTCGATGCCAAGCGGTTCGCAGCTGGCGCCATCGCGCTGCGCGCGGACCTCGCCGCCAAAGCGATCGAGGAACGCATCGCCAAACCGCTTGGTCTTCAGGGCGCGAGCGCCGGTGCCGCCGCAATGATCGACGCCTTCGCGGACCGGCTCGCGGAGGAAGTCGCTTTCGTGCTCGGCCGGCGCGGCTGGAAGCCGGCGGACACCGCCCTCGCGGTGTTCGGTGGCTCGGGGCCGCTGTTGTCCTGTTTCGTCGCCGACCGCATGAAGCTTCGGCGTGTGATCGTCCCGTCCGCCTCGTCGAGCTTCAGCGCCCTCGGCGTCGGCTTCAGCGAGCTCGCCCACGAGTACCGAGCGCTGCTCGCCGGTCCCGTGTCGGCGGACACCTGGCGGACGGTCGTCGAGGAGCTTGGCGAGCGCGCCGAGCGCGACATGTTCGGGGAGGGCATAGAGGGCAGGGCGTGCCGCGTGACGATGCGCGTCCGCGACGAGGACGGTAGCGCAGAGCACGCGGCGTCTGATTCCCGCGAGCCGCCGGAATCAATCCGCGCCGTCAAGGGCCACTTCGCGCTTGACTACCGGATCGGCGTCCCAGGTAGCGGTCGCAGCGAATTCCCGCGCTGGGCCGGCAACGGAGCGAGAGCGGAGCATGCCGGCGAGCGGAGCGCGCTCGTCGGACGAGAGACCAAGAGCCTGCGGGTGCTGGACGCCGGCGCGCTCGGCGGAAAAGTGAGCGGGCCGTGCCTGCTCGAGACGCCCTTCTGGAGCGCGATCGTTCCGGCCGACTGGAACGTCGAGGAGACGGGATACGGGCTCCGACTGAACCGATAGGAGGCGCCGCATGCAAGTCGTCATCACCGAGTACCTGGAGATTGAGCTCGAGCGGGAGCGCTGGCGCTGCCGGCGTTGTCAGCACGACCTGGGCTCCGCGCGGGACAACTACAAGCGCGGCCTTCTCGTCTACGACCGCGACCCGAAGGAGATCCACCGGCCGATCATCGATCCGACGAAGTATCGCTACACGTTCGCGCCGGATTCGAAGTGGTGCCGGATCCTCGAATACTACTGCCCGGGCTGCGGGGTGCAGATGGAGACGGAATACCTGCCGCCGGGCCATCCACCAACCCACGACATCGAGCTCGACGTCGACGACTTGAAGCGGCGCTTTGCCGGCAACGCGGAGAAAATCGAGAGAGCGTGAAGACGTAGACGGAAGGAGAGCACGCGTGCGTCGACTATCGATCGACATCGGGGGAACGTTCACCGATTGTTTCCTCGAGTGGGATGGCCGTCACATCGAGACCAAGGCCCTCACCACTCACCACAACCTGTCGGTGGGCTTCCTCGAAGCGGTCGGCCGCGCGGCCGAGGACGCGGGCAAGACACCCGAGAACCTGCTGTCCTCCGTCGACTCGGTGCGCTACGGGACGACGCTCGGCACGAACGCGCTGATCGAGCGCAAGGGGCCGCGGATCGGCGTGCTCGTCACCGCCGGGTTCGAGAGCGGCCTTCGCCTGTCTCGCGGGCGCGGTTACGGCGAGGGCCTGCCTCGCCACCTGCAGGTCGATCTCGGACGGGCGACGCGCCCGGATCCTCTGACGCCGAACTCGCTGGTCGTCGGGATCCAGGAACGCATCGATTTCCTCGGCGAGGTGGTGATCCCGCTCAACGTCGAAGACGTGCGCACGAAGATTCGCCGTCTCGTCGACAACGGCGCCGAGGCGTTCGTCATCTCGCTGGTGAACTCGGTCGTCAACGCCAGGCACGAGGAGATCGTCGAGCAGGTGATCCGCGACGAGTACCCGTCGAGTCTGCTCGGGTCGTTTCCGGTGATCCTCTCGCATCGCATCTCGCGCCGGAAATCCGAGTACGCCCGCACGATGGCGGCGGTGGTCTGCGGGTATCTCCATGAGCACATGTTCTACTCGCTCGGCACCCTCGAGGATGCGCTTCGTGAGCGCGGTTACGAAAAGCCGGTTCTGCTGATCCACAATACGGGCGGCATGGCGGCCCTCGAGTCGACCCACGCTCTCCAGACCATTCACTCGGGTCCGGTCGCCGGTCTGGCTGCCTCGCAGCACCTGACGCGGGAGTACGACATCCCGCTGATCATCGCGACTGACATGGGCGGCACGTCGTTCGACATCGGCATCATCGAGCGAGACGGCACTTGGATCTACGATTTCCATCCGGTCGTCGATCGCTGGCTAGTGTCCACGCCGATGGTCTATCTGCAGACACTCGGCGCCGGCGGCGGATCGATCGCGCGCTACGATCGCCTGTGGCGCACGGTCGAGGTGGGGCCGGATTCGGCCGGCTCGGATCCGGGCCCCGCCGCATACGGCCGCGGCGGAAGCCGGCCGACCGTGTCCGACGCCGACCTCGTGCTCGGCTACCTGAATCCCGAGTACTACGCGGACGGCACGATCCCGCTCGACGTCTCCTTCGCCGAGCTGGCGATCGAGGAGCACGTCGCGGAGCCACTGGGGATCTCCGTCCTCGAGGCCGCGAAGCTCATCAAGCGGAAGGTCGACGCGAACATGGCCGACGCGATTTTCAAGGAAGTCGCCACGCGTGGATTCGATCCCAAGAACCTCAAGCTGTTGTCCTACGGCGGCGGCGGGCCGGTCCATTGCTGCGGGTTCGCCCGCGCGCTCGAAGCGAAGAGCGTGCTGGTGCCGCCGTTCGCCTCAGTGTTCTCGGCGTTCGGGGCCGGCAACTTGGGGCAACTCCACATCCACGAGCGGTCGGCGTACGTGGTCGTCTACAATCCGCTCACGCGCCAGATGACGCTCGACATCAGCGTCGTGAACGGCATGATCGGCGAGCTCGAGCAACTCGGACGCGACGACCTCGTGCGGCAGGGCTTCCAGCCGAAGGACGTTCAGCACCAGGTCGAGTTCGACATGCGCTATGGAAACCAGCTCGTGCAGCTCTCGGTGCTGTCCCCCGTCAAGCGGCTGAAGGACGTCGACGACGTGCTGACGATGATCGAGGTCTTCAGCAAGACATACGCATCGCGCTTCGGCGCGAAAGCGTCGGCTCCGGAAGCCGGCATCAAGATCATCGCGGTGCGCGTGCTCTCGTGGGTGCCCGCGGAGAAGATCCCGCTCGCGGGCCACAACGGAGCGACGGAATACAGGCCGAAGTCGGGCGGCTCCCGCACGTGCCACTTCTGGACGGAGGAGCAGCCGATCGATACACCGATCTATCGCTGGACCGACATGAAAGCCGGCGCCGTCGTCGACGGGCCCGCCATCGTCGAATCCCCGCACACCACGTTCGTCGTGGAGCCGGGCTGGGACTTCCACCTGGGCTCGGCGGGCGAAGTGTGGCTGAACGACGTCGCGAAGAAGTAGACGGAGGATTCTATGGCCGCCGAAAAGAGCAAGCTCGACAAGTTCCTCGAAGATACCGTCGTCTTCCTCGGACCGGATCGCGAGATCCTGAAGGATCACGGCCTCGCTCCTCGCGACGAGCGCGAGGAGCGGGTCATGCGGGAGCACAAGGATCCGCACAAGATCAGCCTCATTCGGGCGAAGCTCGACGTGCTCGCGGAGGAAGCGTTCGATCAGCTCGAGCAGACCGGCGCAGCGGCGGGGGCGAAGTGGGGAGACCTCATCGCCGGCGTGTTCACGGCATCGGGCGATCTCGCGCAGGCGTCGACGGGAGGTGTGCTACTGTTCTCGGTCGTTTGTCAGCCCGTGCTTCGCTACATCAATAAGTACTGGAAGAACGAGCCGACGGTCGGCATCCATCCTGGCGACGTGTTCATGTCGACCGACCCGCGCTTCGGCAACATCCATACGCCCGACCAGAACACGATCCTGCCGATCTTCGACGACGAGGGGAAGGTCGCGCTGTGGGTCGTCGTGATCGTGCACGAGGGCGAGAACGGCTCGGTCGAGCCAGGCGGCATGCCCTCGGCCGCCGAGTCCCCCTACATGGAAGGCATCCGCATGCCTCCCTGCAAGGTCGGCGAGCACTACGAGTACAAGAAGGATTGGGTCACGTATCTGCAGAACAGCGTGCGCGATCCGATGCTGCAGGTGCAGGACATGAAGGTCCGGCTCGCCGCCTGCCTGAAGATGCGCGACCGCATCAACGACATCGCAAAGGAGTATGGCTGGGACGCGCTCGCCTCGACGCTTCGCTGGACGCTCGAAGATACCGAGGCCGAGGTTCGTCGTCGCCTCCGGGCGTGGCCCGAGGGCGTGGTGCGCTCGGTCGCGTGGACCGACTCGACGCTGCGCGAGAACGCGCTCATCAAGATTTCGCTCGAAGCCAGGAAGAAGGACGACGAGCTGATTCTCGACTTCAGGGGCACGAGCCCGCAGTTCGTGAACCGATCGATCAACACGCAGCTGCACGCGCTGAAAGGCATGCTCGCCCAGGTGTTCCTCACATTCGTCTGGCCGGACCTGCCGCGCAATCAGGCGGTGTTCGCGCCGATGCGCCTGATGAGCGATTGGGGTTCTGCGCTCGATTCGACGCCGGAGGCGCCGAACGCGCAGAGCATGATGACCTTCTTCCCGGGCTTCACGGCGTTGCAGATGTGCGTGTCGAAGTTCCTCTATCCCACCACGACGCGTTACACGAAGATCCTCGCGCCCTGGTACAACATGATCACGACGTTCATCTACGGCGGCGTGAACCAGTACGGTGAGACCGTGGGCAACCTCTGCGCCGACCTGAATGGCATGAGCGGCGGGGCGCGCGAGGACCAGGACGGCGAGCACTCGATCGCGCCGATCTTCGCGGCTATGACGGACCTCGGCGAGAACGAGATCATCGAGGAAGAGACGCCGATCGTGAAGATCGTGCCGCACCGACTGCTCGAAGACAACCAGGGCTTCGGCAAGTTCCGCGGTGGCAGCGGCTATCAGGTGATCGGCACCGTGCGCCGCTCCGACATGTTCGGCTTCATGACGACGTGCACGGGATCGAAGTTCCCGACCGCGTATGGTCTCTACGGCGGATACGGCGCGCCGTCGTACCCGCTCTGCAAAATCAAGGGCGTCGACGCGTTCGAAACGTTGAAAGACCTGCCGGAAGCGCAGTGGACGATTCCCGGCCTGATGAACGGCCAGCCGTTCGAGGGCGCGAAATACTCGACGCACCACATGGGCATGCAATTCGAGATCGTCAAGCAAGGCGAGCTCTACATGATCTGCCAAGGCGCCGGCGGGGGCTACGGCGATCCGCTCGAGCGCGATCCCGAGGCGGTCACGCGCGACCTCCGAGACGGGCTGATCTCGGCCCGCACAGCCACGGAGCTGTACTTCGTCGCCTATGACGAGCGCACGCTCTCCGTCGATGCTGAGGGCACCGAGAAGCTTCGCAAGGCCGAGCGTGAGGCGCGGAAGAAGCGGGGCAAACCGTTCGACGCGTTCGTGAAGGAATGGGTCAAGCCGGAACCGCCGAAAGACTTGCCGTACTACGGCCCATGGGGCAACCGCGAGGAGATTTACCTCGGCAGTTCCGACAACAAGGTGGCGCGCGGCACCTGCCTGGGGATCACCATGACCGATCCTCGCGAGGTGCGCATTGCCGAGCTCGAGCAGAAGCTGCGCGACATGGGAGTCGAGCTGGCGCGGTAGGCGATGCTCGACGGCCGACAACGCTCCGTTTGGTTGCGCGTCGCTGCGGGAATCGAGACGCTCTCCGGCGTCGGCCGAAGCGTCTGGAACGAGCCCGCGGCCGGCCGAAACGCCCTCCGCGAGCTGTTGTCCGTGTTGCCGGCGACGCACGTACAGATCGATCTCGCTGCGCTACGGCGCCGCAGCGACCCACGGAGTGATTGGAAGACCGTACTCGCCAGAAGCGGAGACTGGTCGGACTTGCTGCGCGAGACGGCCGCGGCGACCGCGGACGCCGTACGCGACCGGGCGGCCTGGGGTTTCGGCATGCCGAGCCCCGCGGAAGTGGCAGAGGAGCTCGGCGATTCGAGCGAACGCGGCGTCTTGAAAGCGGGACTGCAGCTCGCCAGCTTTCTCCAGGGGCTTCGCGAGGCGGGCCTCGGCTTCGTGACACTCGACCTCAGCACGGGCGCGGTACCGGACAAGGCGGTCGCTCCCTTCTTGCGCAACGCTGAACTATACGGCTGGCGCCGCGCCATCGTCCTCAGGGACACTGACCAGCCGAGCGCCGGAGCGGAGATCCGACTGGCGGCGGGCCAAGACTTCCAGGTGTTGGCGAGCGCTTGGCAGCGGGGCGAGCTCCTCGGCGGGGGACTCGACGAGACGTTCTGGGCCGGTCAACCGCCGCCGAGACCGGCGCCGGTGCGCGCCCTTCTCTACGGCACGGTCCCCGAAGGGCTCGAAGCGGCCGCGATCGTCGGAAGAGGCCGCGCCTTGCGAGAGTGGCTGGAATGAAGCTCGACGACTGGCCGATCGACCGCTGGACGCTCGTCGATCTCGTGCGCCGGCAGGCCGAGCGCCACGGCGATCGCGAGTTCCTGCGCTTCGACGACGGCTCGGTGACGACTTTCGCGGATCTCGATCGACAAAGTACTCGCATCGCCCATGCGCTTGCGGCCCGCGGGCTCGTTCGCGGCGACCGCTTGCTCGGGTTCTTGCTGAACGGTCCCTCGCTCCTGCCGCTGCTGATAGCGGCCAACAAGCTCGGCGCCGTCTTCGTGTCGGTGAACACCGAGCTCAAGGGCGCCTTTCTCGAGCACCAGGTGCGTAACAGCGCGCCGCGGATCATCGCCGTCGACCGGGAACTGGTGAGGGCGTTCGCCGGAATCGATCTTTCGGAGATCGGGTGCGCGATCCTCGTCGGCGAAGGGGGTCATCCCCTGGACGCGCTCGGCGGGCTATCTACCGTCTCCTTCGCAGATTTGCTGGAGCCCGGTCCGGCAGGGGTCTCGCTGATCGAGCCCGCCGCGCGCGACATCTCCACCGTGATCTACACCTCCGGAACCACGGGGCCCTCGAAAGGCGTGCTCATGCCGCACGCGCACGTCGTCCTCCTGGGATATGGCCTAGCCCGCCGGCTGCAGCTCACCGAGAGCGACGTCTACTACGTCTGCATGCCGATGTTTCATTCGAACGCCTTGTTCATGCAGGTAGTGGGATCGCTGATCGCAGGAGCAAGCGCCTTCGTGGTGCGCCGCTTCAGTCCCTCGCGCTGGCTCGACGACGTGCGGAAGAGCGGGGCGACGCTCACCAACGGACTCGGCGTGATGCCGGAGTTCATCTTCCGCCAACCGCCTACGCCGCACGACCGCGACCACAGGCTGCGCGCCATGATGGCGGTGCCGATCGCCGCGGAGTGGGGAAGTGCCTTTGAGGAGCGATTCGGCGTACCGCTCGTACAGGGCTACGGCATGACCGAGATCAACATCGTCGCCTACGGTGTGCCGGGCGACGCGCTGGAACCCGGCTGCGCCGGCGCCATCCTCGACGACTTTTTCGAGGTCAGGATCGTCGACGCCGACGACCGGACGATCACCGACGGCCGGGTCGGCGAGATCTTGGTTCGCCCCAAGGAGCCTTGGTGCTTCATGGCGGGCTACCAGCGCATGGCGGAGAAGACCGTGGAGGCCTGGCAGAATCTCTGGTTCCACACCGGCGACGCCGGCCGTCTCGATGCGCGTGGACGCTTGTTCTTCGTGGACAGGATCAAGGATTGCATCCGCCGGCGCGGCGAGAACATCTCGTCCTTCGAGATCGAGCAGGTCATCGGGGCACACCCGATGGTGGCGGAAAGCGCGGTGGTGGCCGTGAAGGCGACCGACAAGGGCGGCGAGGACGAGATCAAAGTGTGCGTGGTCTTGAAGGCGAGGCAGGCGCTCGCTCCCGAGGCGTTGCTCGACTACTGCCAGGAGCACATGCCGCGATTTGCAGTGCCGCGCTTCGTGGAGTTCGTCGAGGCTCTCCCCAAGACCGCGACCGGCAAGCTGCAGAAGGAAGAGCTGCGTCGTCGGGGGCAAGACCGCGATGCCTGGGACCGCGAGGCCGCGGGGTACGTGGTCCGGCGCTGACCTAGACGACGAAAGGGGAACGACGATGGATTTCCTTCGAGTGTGTGGACTACGTCGCAGCATCCGCATCTTCGATCGCAAGAAGCCGGTGGAGCGAGCGGCGATCCAGCGAATCCTGGAGGTCGTGCGCGTGGCGACGAGCTGCCCGGGCAACCTTCAGCCGTGGCGAGCCATCGTCGTCGACCAGGACAAGCTTCCGGCCGCCGACCGCAAGACGCTGCTCGCCGCCGACAACTATCAGGCGGCGCACGCGCAAGCGCCGATCTGGATCTATTGGTGCGCGGACACCGGCGCCGCGCGGCCCGACACGTTTCGCGCACGCGTGCACGAGCTCATCGACGTCGGCGCGATGCCGACTTACTACGGATGGACGCACGAGACCGTCGACGGCTCGATCCTGCGCGGCGAGATCGCCCCCGAAGGGATGGCGAACATCGAGCAGATCATTCACGGCATGCCGCTCGAGATGAGCGCGATGATCGCCAGGCAAGAGACGGTCGGCGCCTGCGCGATTGCCTTGCTGGCCGCGGTGAACGAAGGGCTCGGCACGTGTCTGCACAGTTGTCACGGTGCGGACAAGGTCGAAGACGTGCGCCGCGTGCTGAAGCTGCCGGAGTCGTGGAGCACGATTTGGATTCAGCTCGTAGGGCACCCGCTCGAGGACCGCGAGGCCGGCGGACAGCGGCCACGGCTGCCGTTCGCCGAGCTGTTCTTCGAGATGGATCCGAGCCGTCCGTTCCCGCGCGACGAGCGCGTCGCCAAGGACCTCGAGCGTGAAGGGCTGCTGCAAGCGCCGAGCCCCAAGCCCGGCCGGTTCGAGGAGCTGAAGCGCATCGGCCGCCAGCTCGGCTATCCGATCTGAGCGAAGAGCCGAGATGGACGAGTTTCGCCGCTATGCTTCGGTCGCGCGCTGGATCGAGAACGTCAACCGCTACTACAAGCTTCCCGACGACGAGTGGGTGCCGCGCCTGGCGGCCGTGCGCCTCTTCTGCGAGCGCATGGGCAGGAATCCCGACGAGGTCATCCGCTCGGCGATCGACGAGAAGGGTGCCAAAGTCGAGATGATGCGCCGTTCGAAGCAGATCGCCAAAGAAGTGACTGCCGATTCCCGCGCCGCCCACGACTGGGATGGGGTCGTGCGAAGCTTTTTCATCCACAACGGCGCGCGCGTAGTCGTCAGGCCGTACGAGGACGAATGACCGCGTCGCTCGAGGCGCCGCGGCGCATGCTGCCCGCCGAGATCGCCTCCCACCTGCACACCCGGCGGATCGGCCGGGTGGTGCATCATTTCGATTCGATAGACTCCACCAACCGCCATGCGATGGAACTGGCGCGCGGCGGGGCTCTCGAGGGAGAGGTGGTGGTGGCGGAGGCTCAGACCGCCGGTCGCGGGCGCCTCGGGCGCTCGTTCTTCTCGCCCGCGGGCATGAGCTTCTACGGATCGATGATCCTCCGCCCGAGCATCCCTCCGGCCAGAGCGCCGCAGATCACCCTCGTCGCCGGCCTCGCGGTCGCCGAGGCGGTGGAGAAGCACTCCGGGTTGCGGCCCGGGCTCAAGTGGCCGAACGACGTCCGTCTGGGGTCGCTGAAGATCGCAGGGATCCTCACGGAGATGGAGTCCGAGAGCGACCGCGTACTGCACGTGGTGTGCGGCCCCGGCGTCAATCTCAACGTGCCGAGCCAGGCGTTTCCCCCGGACCTGCGCGCCGTGGCTACCTCCATCCTCGCCGCAACCGGGCGGAACGTGGAGCGGGCGGCATTCGCGGCGGACCTCTTCGATAGCTTCGAGCGGCTCTACGACGAGTTTCTCGCGCGCGGGCTCACGCGCCTGCGCTCGCTCTGGGACGACTACTCGATCCTGACCGGTCAGTGGGTCAGAGTCGAAGGGGGCAAGCGACCCGTCGAGGGCGAGGTCCTAGGAATCGACGAGGAAGGCGCACTGCGCCTGCGGGCACACGGCAGTCAAGAGCTACGCGCGATCGCCGGCGACGTCACGCTGAAGAAGCGCGAATGATCGTGCGGCCCCAGCTCAGAAGAACCAACCCCTGCGCCGGGAGAGCCCGACCTGGATCAAGCGGCTGATCTCGCCCTTCACCTGATCGACCTTCGGCTGCAGCTCCGCATCGTCGGTATCGAAATCCCCCTGGAAGCTCATCAACGGCCCGAACGTCAGGCGAAACTTCACCGGCAGCGGTACGAAGCCGAGCGGACCCAACCACGGCATTGTCACGGTGATCGGGAAGGCAGGCGAGCCCACCAGTCGCCCGAGCCACTTGACGTCGGCGAGTCCGGGGCTCTGCTCTTCGCTGCCGACCACGCCCACCGGGAGGATCGGTACGCGGTGCTCGAGCGCCAGACGCATGAACCCGAGGCCGAAGCGCTGCAGCTGGTAGGCCTTCGTGTAAGGCTTGACGAAGCCGCGCGCTCCCTCCGGAAACACCATGACGCATTCGCCGTGCTCGAAGAGCTGGCGGCAATTCTCGGGCGTCCCGACGACGGAGCCGGCTCGGGCCATGAACTCGTTGAAGAAGGGGATCGTCGGCAAGAAGAACTCGCCGAGGCCGCGAGCCAAACGGGGCGTCGCCGCCTCGAGCAGAAGCGCCGTGCCGATCATCGCTGCGTCCCAGGCGAAGGTATTGCCGGCGTGATTGGCGACCACCAACACCGCCCCCTCGGCAGGGACGTGCTCCAGCCCGCGAGCCTCCGCGCGAAACCAGTAGCGGTACGCGGCCGCCGTGAGCAGGGCAGGGTAGCGGGCGACGTTTTCGTCGAAACCGAACGGGTCGTAGCCGTACTCGTTGAGCCGTTTGGAAAGCCCCGCGTAGCGACGCGCGAGCTCCTCGTCGAGCTCGGCAAGCCACTGCGGCGCAAATCGCTGCGCGGAAACCAGGCGCTTGGGCTCGCTCGCGAGTCTGGCGGCGTCCGCTTCGCGGCGGCGCCGGCGCAGGCTCTCGGTGCTCGGTCGGCGCTTCTCGGTCGATGCTTCGATGCCGACGATTTCGCTCATGGTCGACGTGCCGCCCGAACGTATTCTCGGCCGAGCGCGCTTGCAACCGCCGCCCCAGACGCGAAGACGCCGCGCCCGGTCGACCGAGCGCGGCGTTCGTCGAACGAAGTGTTCGCGGCTCAGAACTCCGGAGAGGGCGCCGGCGCCCCCGGCTTCTTCTCCTCGGGCTTCTCGGTCACGATTGCCTCGGTGGTCAGCAGCAACCCGGCGACCGAGGCGGCGTTCTGCAGCGCGGTGCGTACGACCTTGGTCGGATCGATGACCCCGGACTTCATGAGGTCCTCGTACTCCTCGGTGGCGGCGTTGAAACCGAACGCACCCTTGTTGTGGCGCACCTTGTCGAGCACCACCGAGCCTTCCCAGCCGGCGTTCTGCGCGATCCAACGCAGCGGCTCCTCGATCGCCCGTTTGACGATGGACACGCCGACCTTCTCCTCGTCGTTCACCTTCAAGCCGTCCAGCACGGCACTCGAGCGGATGAGAGCGACGCCGCCGCCTGGTACCACGCCTTCCTCGACGGCGGCACGAGTCGCGTGCATGGCGTCCTCGACGCGAGCCTTCTTCTCCTTCATCTCGACTTCGGTGGCCGCGCCGACCCGGATGACGGCGACTCCGCCGACCAGCTTCGCGAGACGCTCCTGGAGCTTCTCGCGATCGTAGTCGGATGTAGTCTCGTCGATCTGAGTGCGGATCTGCTTCACTCGCCCTTCGATGTCGGTCTTCTTGCCGGCGCCGTCGATGATCGTGGTGTTGTCCTTGTCGACGACGATCTTCTTCGCCTTGCCGAGATCGTTGAGCGTGACGTTCTCGAGCTTGATGCCGAGCTCCTCGGCGATGACTTTGCCGCCGGTGAGGATCGCGATGTCTTCGAGCATCGCTTTGCGGCGGTCGCCGAATCCCGGTGCCTTGACCGCGACGCAAGCGAGCGTGCCGCGGATCTTGTTGACCACGAGGGTGGCGAGCGCCTCGCCCTCGACTTCCTCGGCGAGGATGACGATCGGCTTGCCGCTCTTGGCGACCGTCTCGAGCACGGGAAGAAGATCTTTCATCGAGCTGATCTTCTTCTCGTGGATGAGGATCAGCGGGTTTTCGAGCACCGCTTCCATGCGGTCCGGATCGGTGACGAAATAGGGAGAAAGGTAGCCACGGTCGAACTGCATGCCCTCGACGATCTCGAGCTGCGTGTCGAGGCTCTTCGCCTCCTCGACGGTGATGACGCCTTCCTTGCCCACCTTGTCCATGGCCTCGGCGATGATGTCGCCGATCGTCGAATCGTTGTTCGCCGAGATGGTGCCGACCTGGGCGATCTCCTTGGGGTCTTTCGTCGACTTCGAGAGCTTCTTCAGCTCGTCGACGATGGCCGCGACGGCCTTGTCGACACCGCGCTTGAGCGTCATCGGATCGTGGCCCGCGGCGACCATCCGGCAGCCTTCGGCGAAGATCGCCCGGGCGAGGACCGTCGCGGTCGTCGTGCCGTCACCGGCGACGTCGGAGGTCTTTGACGCCACTTCCTTGACCATCTGCGCGCCCATGTTCTCGAACTTGTCCTCGAGTTGAATTTCCTTGGCGACGGTGACGCCGTCCTTGGTTACGGTGGGCGCGCCCCAGGACTTCTCGATGACTACGTTTCTTCCTTTCGGTCCGAGCGTGACCGTCACCGCGTCGGCGAGCGTCTTCACGCCGCGCAGGATCTTGTCGCGGGCCTCGGTGCCGAACTTCAAGACTTTGGCTGCCATGCGAATCTCCCCTCCAGTAGTGTGCGAACTTTTACTCGACCACGCCGAGGACGTCATCCTCGCGCAGGATCAGATGGTCTTCACCGCCGATCTTGATGTCCGTGCCCGTGTACTTCGCGAACAACACGGTGTCCCCAGCCTTGACGTCGACTGGCACCAGCTTGCCGTCGTCGCGTCTTCCCGGCCCGACGGCGACGACTTTGCCCTGCTGCGGCTTTTCCTTCGCGGTGTCGGGAATGATGATCCCTCCCTTGGACTTCTCGTCCTCTTCGATCCTCTTGACGACGATCCGATCGTGCAGCGGCTTGATTCGCTCTGCCATGTTCTTGACCTTCCTCCTCTGAAGATTTTGCGCGGCCTCGTTCGAGGCTTCGCCCCCGCGGGCTCGAGCAACGGGAAGCTTAAATGCGATCGCGTTCGGATCAAGGCCCTGGCGAAAAAATTTTCTTCTCTTTCCCGGGAGGTCGGTCGCCCGGTCTCGCGTGATCGTCGGCTGTGACGGGAGCCGGATCGCCTCTGCAAACCCCCCGGCCGCGAAGGACTTTTTCTCCGTCGCGAACCTCTCGGCGCCAGGCGCTGCGAGCCACCTCGTGGACAGCCGCAACCGGGGGATGATAGGCGAGGGCTGATCGACGGACATCATGTTGAGCGTTGGCGACAAAGTCCCGGATCTCACCGCGCCGTTGCACGACGGCGGGGAGTTCTCCAGCGCCAAGCTCCACGGCACGCCGTACGTCATCTACTTCTATCCGAAGGACTTCACACCCGGCTGCACCAAGGAGGCGTGCACCTTCCGGGACCGGAAGGCCGACGTCACCGCGGCCGGCGGCGAAATCTTCGGCGTGAGCCTCGAGGGCGTGGAAAAGCACAAGGCGTTCGCCGAGTCCCTGCAGCTCAATTTCCCTCTGGTCGCCGACTCGGAGCAGAAGCTCGCCGCCGCTTTCGGTGTTCAGCGCCTCTGGGGTCTATTGCCGTTCGCCAAGCGGGTGACGTTCGTCGTCGATAGGCAAGGCGTGGTTCGCAACGTGATCGCTTCGGAGTTCAACATCGACAAGCACGTCGACGAAGCGGTTGCCGCGCTGCGATCGATGCCCCGAGCCTAGTCGGCCTCGGGGTCGCGCGGGCAAGCGCCGCGGCAGCAGCACACCGATCCCGCCACCTACGGTTTGAGCGTTCGCTGATAGAGCCGCCGGACGGCGGCGATCTTCTCGTCGAGGTTTTCGAGGCTCCAGCCCTCGGTCGAGATCGGCTTGTGCACGACCGCCTCGACGGTGGCGGGACGCACGAACATAGCGTGCTTCGGCAACGCGTCGAGTGCGTTCTTGAAGACGATCGCGACGATGGGCACCTTGGCCGCCATCGCGAGGCGAAACGCGCCCTTCTTGAATCGGCCGATGCGGGGCGTGGGGCTGCGGGTGCCTTCGGGGGCGATGGCGATAGACAGCCCGCGGTGGAGCGCGTCGATGGCCGGCTCGAGGGCGCGCACCGCCTGCTCGTGGTTGCCGCGATCGACGAACACCGAGCCGGCAAGCGTGAAGATCGGCCCGAAGAGCGGATTGCGCTTCACTTCCTTCTTGGCGACGCCGATGAAGTCGCGCCGCAACAGCTTACAGAGCAGCAGCATGTCGACGGCGCTCTGGTGATTGAAGATGAAGACGGCCGGACGGTGCGACCAGAGATGATTCTCGCCCGTGACCTGTACGTCGACGCCGGCGATCGCCGTACCGATCTCGCCCCAAACGCTCGCCGTCACGTTCATGGCGCGCTGCCAGCTGCCGTCGAGCACGAACGCCGGCAGGCCGAGCAGCATCGAGGGGACGAGCCCGCCGACCGCGAGAGCGGTACGTAGCACCTCTCGGGGCCCGGGAACGCCGCGGCTGGTGAAGCTGCGCATCGGCCAGCCGCGCTTCACGGCGATCTCGCGCAGGCGGGCGTTCGGGTTGATCGGTCGCGGGTTGCCGACGATGGCGAACAGCGGCAGGTCTTCGTGACTATCGCTGTAGAAGTAGCTCCGGTCGAGATCGACGTGGCGAGCGGCCGCGAGCTCGCGCGCGTGCGACGCCTTGCCGTCCCCGTAGCACGTGGGCTTCAGCACCGCGCCCGTGAACGCTCCTTCCCGCACCTCGAGACGCGTGCAAAGCACGTGAGGGATACCGAGGTCCCGGGCGAGAGGATCGATCTGGTAGAGGGTCGCCGAGGACACGACCGCTACCGTGTGCTTTCTTTTGATGTGCGCCTCCACGAGGGCGCGAGCCTCGGGGTAGACGTTCGCCGCGAGTCGCTCGCGAAAGATCCGCTCGCCCATCGCCGCGAATTCCGCTTCCGGCATGCCCCGCAGCGCCCCGGTGGTGCGGGCGACGAACGAGGAGAAGCCGATCTGACCGAGCTGAAACTGGGCGATCGCAGCGGCCGTCTCCATCATCGTGCGCGCGCTCATCCGGCCCGACACGATTCCGTCGCGGATGAACGCCTCGGCCGAGAAGCCGGCGAGCAGCGTGCGATCGACGTCGAAAAACGCACCGACGCTCGGCCCGTGCGGTCCGTCGAGAATCTCGCGGATGAGGTCGGAGCGAACGGCCATGGCGCGCCGAAAAAGCCTTTCAGAAGCGCGGCTTCAGGGCAATTGCCTGGTGCAGCAGGCGAAGGTATTCGTCGCGCGCGACGACGACGGCGCCGAGCGAAGCGAGGTGGCTGGTGAGTAGCTGCACGTCGAAGAGGCGGAACTCCAGTCGTCGCAGATGCTCGACGAGCTCGGCGAGCGCCACTTTCGAGGCGTCCGCTTCGCGGTGAAACATCGACTCCGCCGCGAAGAATCCACCGATCGCGACCCCGTAGACGCCGCCGACGAGACGCTCGCTCGCCCAGACCTCGACGCTGTGCGCCCAGCCGAGCTCGTGCAAAGCGACGTACGCGGTCGTCATCGAGGGGTTGATCCAAGTGCCCTCGGGGCGGTCGGCGCATCCCTCGATGACGCTCTTGTAGGCTCGATCGAAGGTGGCCTGGAACACGCCCCGCCGGCGCGTACGGCGCAGGCTGCGGGATTCGTGAAAGCCATCGAGCGGAAGGATGGCGCGAGGGTCGGGCGACCACCACAGCAGCCGCCCGTCTGCGCCCGGCCACGGGAAGATCCCCGCGCGGTAGGCGCCGAGCACGGTTCCGGGCTCGAGATCGCCGCCGGAGGCGAGCAGTCCGTTGGCGAGCGCCGTGCGCGGATCCGGCATCTGATAGCGGCTTGGCGGCGGCTCGTGCGGAGGTATCGTACGACCTTCGACGCGCATCTATCTCGGCACGAGCTGCGCGCCCCCGCCGGAGGTCGGCGGAGCCTTGCAATTGGCTGGGGGCTCGAACAGCTTCGCAGCCGGCTTGCCGAGCAGGACGTTGTCGAACGTCGTCACCGAGCGCCCGGACTCGTCCGAGATTCTCAGGGGAAACCCTTTGAGGTCCGTGGCGCGCCACACATAGTGCTTCGTCGGCGTCCCGGACACGATCGAAGTCAGTTCGTACTTCTTGGTAGGATGCCCGTCGATCGTCTCGGAGGCGACGAACCGCTCCTTCGCGTCTTTGGACAACAGCAGAGGCATGTTTGCCCGCATGCCGTCGTCGATGGGCTGCACGATGCAACCAAACGGCTCCGGCAGCAGGACCCACACCTTGTCCGACCGGGTATCGACGATCAGCGCCGCCTTCGCGCCGGTCACCTCGGATTCCGAACGAAAGCGGCCCTTCAACGCGTAGAGCTTCCCGCGGGTCGGCTGAGCGTCCTCACGCCGGCTCACGTATTCGGCGGTTGCGTCGGGGACACCCAGCGCGTACGCGCTGGACGACAACACGACGAGCGAAGCCGTGGCTACGAAGAACGTTCTCGGTCTCATGCCAGCCGATCAGCCGGCGCCCGGCTCGAGCAGGAAGCGAGTCAGCTCGTCGACGACCAACACCTGGTCGAAGACGTCGTTGTGGCCCGCTCCGGATATCCTCAAGAATCGCTTCGGCTCGGCGGCGGACGCGTACAGCCTCTCGCCCAGCTCATAAGGCACCAGCTCGTCGCGATCACCGTGGGCGCAGAAGAACGGCACCTTGAGGGTGCCCACCAGCGCGCTGCTGTCGAAACGATCGCCGGCCAGCGGAGCGAGCGGGCCATAGTGGCGCCAGGCGACGTCACTCAGACGCGTGAAGGTCGCCACGACCGCGACCGCCGCACACGGCCGGCGCGTAGCGAGGCGGATCGACACGGCGCCGCCCAGCGATTCGCCGAAGCAGGCGATGGGCACGGTCTCGCCCCGGTGCTCTCGCTCGCTGTCGAACGCGGCTTCCGCGTCCAAGTACACGCCGGCCTCGGTCGGCCGGCCCTCGCTCTTGCCGTAGCCGCGGTAGTCGTAGGCCAGCACATCGAGCCCGCGGGCTGCGAGGGCGACGAGCAGCGAGGCGCGATCGCCGATGTTGCCCCCGTTGCCGTGAGACCAGACGACCGATGCTCGCGCCTGCGGATGGGTTGCGTACCAAGCGTGAATGCGTAGGCCGTCCGCCGTGCGGATCCATCGCTCCTGCACACCGGGTGGAGGATCGTGCGAAAGCCGGTCGGGAAAGAAGACGAGCCGGTTGATCATCGGATCGCGAAGCGCGAGGAAGAGCAACAAGCCTGAGGCGAACCCTGCCAGTCGTCCCATATCACGGTTTCAGCGGACGCGCAGCGCGACTTTCCCGAAGTGCGCGCTGGACTGCACGACGCGATGAGCTTCGGCCGCCTCGGCGAGCGGGAGCACGCGGTCGATGACCGGGCGAAGGCGGCCGTCCTGGAGCGCCGAGCCGAAGCGCGACACGAAGGCGCGAACGATGCTTTCCTTCTCCTCGATCGGACGCGTTCGCAGAGTCGATCCGACTACGCGCGCTCGCTTGAGCAGCAGGGCAGCGAGATCGATTTCACCCCGCGCGCCGCCCATCAAGCCGATGAGCACGAGGGCACCTCCCGTCGCGAGCGAGGTGAGGTTCGGCCCGAGATAGCGCGCGCCGATCGAATCGAGCACCACGTCGACGCCCCGACCACCCGTGGCTTCGCGCACCGCGGCCGCGAAATCTCCGTTGCGATAGTCGATCGCCAGGTCCGCGCCGAGATCACGACAGCGAGCGCATTTCTCTTCACTTCCCGCCGTCACGATCACGCGGTGGCCCGCTTCCTTGCAGAGCAGGATTGCCGCGGTGCCGACACCGCTGCCGCCGCCGTGCACCAGTACGGCGCCCCCGGGACTCGGCGCGCCGATCATGAAGATGTTCAGAAAGGCAGTGAGAAAGACCTCGGGAAGCGCTCCGGCTTCCACGTCGCTGAGAGCTTGCGGTACGTGCATGGCGGAGCCGGCGTGGACGACCGCCTCTTCCGCGTAGCCGCCGCCCGCGAGCAGCGCCATGGCCCGGTCGCCGCGCTTCCATCCGGTCGCGAGCGCGCCCACTTCGACGACTTCGCCGGCGCACTCCAAGCCGAGAATCTTCGACGCGCCCGGTGGGGGTGGATAGAGGCCTTGACGTTGCAGGAGATCCGCTCGATTCACCGCCGTTGCGCTCACGCGCAGGCGAAGCTCGTCCGGACCCATGCTCGGCGACGGTACGTCGCCCAGATGAAGCACCGACTCGTCGCCTGGTCGATCGAAGACGATCCCGCGCATGAGCTCTTCTTAGCCGAGTCACCGTCGCGAGGAAACGTCGAGTACCCGTCCCTTGCGACGCCTCGATGGCGGCGGTAGCGAGTGGCTCGTGGTCCGAGCGGGGGAAGCGGCGTCGCGCGCCGAAGCCTGGATGGCGCGGGCTCTGGCCGAGGCGCGACGCGCGCAGCGGGTGGGGGAGGTCCCGGTCGGAGCGGTGGTCGTGGTCGGCGATTCCCTCGTGGCCCGGGCGCACAACGAGACGATTCGCGCCAACGATCCGACGGCCCACGCCGAGGTCGTGGCGCTGCGGCGGGCGGCGCGTCGCCTCGGCGTGCCTCGTCTCACCACCGCGGAGATCTACGTGACGCTCGAGCCCTGCGTGATGTGCGCCGGAGCGATGATTCAGGCTCGCATCAAGGGGCTGACGTTCGCGTGCCGCGACCCCAAGGCGGGCGCCGTGGCATCGCTTTACGCGCTCGCTGCCGACCGCAGGCTCAACCATCGCTTCACGGTCTGCGAAGGCGTACTGGCAGAAGAGTCGCGAGAGCTCCTTCGGTCCTTCTTCCGTGTGCGGCGCACGAGCGGCCGACCCGCGCGAGCTTGAGAAGGCGACGGTAGCAGCGACGATCAGCGCTCGGCGGATTTGGCGTCGGCGGCGGAGCGGGCTTTGTCGCCCCTCGACGAACCGGGCGCACGCCGTCCGGGTTGCAGCACCGCCCGCACCGCCTCGAGGAGCTCGGCTGGGGAGAACGGCTTGGCGAGATACGAGGTGCAACCTGCTTGGAGCGCGTTACGCCTGTCCTCGGGAAGGCCGTGGGCGGTGGTGGCGATGATCGGCACGCTCACCCAGCGTTGATCCGAGCGCAGCGAACGAGCCAGCATCAAGCCGTCCTCGGGGCCGCCCAGCGACAGATCGAGCAACACCAACGCCATGTCGTGCGAATGTTCCGCGAGGCGCTCGCGTGCCTCGCTCGCGGTGGCGGCGACACGCACGTCGAAGCGTCGACCGAGCACGGTCGCGGCATAGCGCTGACTGAGCTCGTCGTCCTCGACCAAGAGCACGGTGCGCTTCGTGCCGTTCGTCGGCTCGCCGCCTTCGGGCGCCGCCACGGCCGGGACCGAACGGGCATCGACGGATTCGCGGGCTCGCGCGAAGCGGATCGTGAACGTGGAGCCTTGTCCCTTTCGGCTTTCGACGCCGAGCTCGGCTCCGTTCAGTTGCAGGTAGTCGAGTGTGGCGGCCATGCCGAGACCCGTTCCCTGAAAGGGGCGCGTGTAGCCGACGGATCGGCGGGAGAATGGTTCGAACAGGTTCGGCAAAAGCTCGGCATCGATGCCAATCCCCGTGTCCCAAGCCTCGAGACAGAGGAGCCCCGTCGTGCTCTCGAAGAGACGAACGGCGATCGAGCCCATCGGCGTGAATTTCACCGCGTTGTCCAGGAGGTTCCACAGAGCCCGGGCGAGACAGTAGCGGTCGAACCAGGTCGTCGTCGCCGCGGCTTCGATGGAGGAGGTGAGCACCAGCCCCTTCGCCTCCGCCGCCGGACGGATTTCGGCGACGACCGTCTCCATCACCTCGGCGACGTCCAGCCACTCCGGCTCGGGTGACGAAGGTTCCGGCTTCGATCTTGGAGACGTCGAGTACCCGGTCGATGGTGTCCACCAGTCGCCTGCCGGCGCGCTGGATGGCCTCGACGAATTGCCGCTGCTCCGCGTCCGCACCGCTGCCCT
>CAVQEA010000017.1:0-26547 GCA_963711395.1 uncultured delta proteobacterium
GAAATCGAGCAGAAGCATTCAATCCGGCTTGAAGTTCATCGCCACGCCGTTGATGCAATAGCGCAGGCCTGTCGGCGGCGGACCGTCGGGGAACACGTGGCCGAGATGGCTGCCGCAGCGGCTGCAATGCACCTCGGTACGCAGCATGCCGTAGCTGCGATCCTCGGTCGTCTCGACCGCGCCCGGCTCCGGATCGTTGAAGCTCGGCCAGCCGGTGCCGCTCTCGAACTTCTTCTTCGACTGAACAGCGGCTGCCCGCAACCGGCACAGGAGAACGTGCCGGCGCGCTTCTCGTCGTTCAGCGCACAGCTTCCCGGCATCTCGGTGCCGTGCTGGCGCATAATGTGGAACTGCTCGGGGGTAAGGAGCTTGCGCCACTCCGCGTCGGTGTGCGTGACCGGATAGGTCTTGGCGTCCATGGGATGGCTCCCCTATCACGTCGCCGAACAGTACGTGATCGGATAGCTCGGCGAGGTTCGGTCCGGCCAAGATTCCATCTGGCAGGTGGGTCCCGCTTCGACTATCCAAGAGGCTGATGCCCGCGCGCGTCCTCGTCGTCGGTCTCGACGCGGCTGAGTCCACCCTGCTCGAGCGCTGGAGCGCGGAAGGCCGGCTTCCGACGATCGCGGCGGCTCGCCGCCGCCGGCCCGGTGTGGCGCCTCGACACGCCGCTCGAGACGCTTCCCGGCGCGATCTGGCCGGAGATCACGACCGGACGCTCGTGCGGGAAGGTCGCGCAGTTCTTCCATCCCGACCAGTTGCACACCGGCGAAGGCAGGCTCCGTCCCGTCGCCCCCGACGAGATCGAGACGGAACGACTACTACTGGAGCGCGGCGAGCCGCGCCGGACGTCGGGTCGCGGTGATCGATCCCGGCCACACCGTCAGCGCCGCGGACTTGAATGGCGTCGAGATCCTGCAGTGGGGAACGCACGACCGCGTCTACGCACTCGCCTCGCATCTTCCCGGGCCCCACGCCGGTCTCCTCGCGAAACACGGTCGCTATCCCGTCTTCTCGTGCGACACCTACGGTGTCTTGCGCGGCGGCGGAGAGCGTCTCCTCGGTGACCTCCTCGACGGCGTCGAACGGAAGAGAGCGCTGCTCCTCGATCTTCTCGAGAGCGAGGACTGGGACCTCTTCTCGTGCACGCTCAGCGAGTCGCACTGCGTCGGTCATCACTTCTGGCACTACCTCGATCCGTCCCACCCCGAGCACGACCCGCGGGCGCCCGCCGCCATGCGCGAGGCGATCGCGACGGTCTACGCGCGGGCTGGACGAGACCGTCGGCGCGCTGATCGAGGCGGCCGGCGGCAACTGTACGACGCTCGTCGTCGCGAGCCACGGTATGGGGCCGCTCGTCGGCGGCTACCTTCTGCTCTTGGAGGTGCTGGTTCGTCTCGGGATGGGCTCCGACGCAGGGACGGCGCCGGCGAGCGCGGTGCGCCGACTCCAGTACGGCGCTCAAGAACCGAGTGCCGATGGAATGGGTGCCCTTCGCGCAACGCGTCGCGCGGATCGGCCCGCTGCGGCGCTTTCTCGAGCGCGCCGGATGCCCGGCCTTTCCGCTGGAGTCGCCCCGCACGCGCGCCGCGGCGCTCCCGAACAACCGCGTGGGAGCGATCCGCCTGAACCTCAAAGGTCGTGAGCCTCACGGCTGCGTCGCGCCGGGGCGCGAGGCGGAGGAGCTGCGTCCGCGAGCTGCGCGCGGAGCTCCTCGCCCTCGAGCATCCCGAACGGGGCGAGCCGATCGTCCAGCGCGTCACGACCGCGGACGAGGCCTTCGGCGCCGACCATCATCCCGATGTTCCCGGATCTGCTGGTCGTCTTCCGACGCGACCTCGGTCCCCTCGACGCGTGTCGCTCGCCCCGCGTCGGGCTCGTGCGCGCGCCGGTGCGGAACGCCCGCATCGACCGGACCGGCGACCACACGCAGCAGTCGCGCCTGTGGGCGGTCGGATCCGGGGTCGCAGCCGGAGGTGCCGCGCTGCAGGCGAGCGTGCTCGACATCGCCCCGACGGTGCTCGAGCTGCTCGGGGTGGCGCCCGCTGGAAGCGTCGACGGCCGGCCGCTCGACTCTGAGGGGCAGCGACGCGTCCGGCAGGCGCCGGACGCGCCGCTTCCCGCGGGCGCGCTGCCGCGCCCGTGAGGATCGCCCATGTGCTCGCCGGGAGTCCCGGCCCGGAGGTCGCGAATGGCGTCAGGAAGTACGTCTACTTCATGGCGCCAGAGCCCTGGCGGCCTTGGGCCTCGAGCCAGCCGTCTTTTGTCTGACCGATGAGCCGGTCCCCGCGATCCCGGGCGTCCGGGCTCGCAGCTTCCGGCCCATCGTTGGTCCCTTTTCGGTGCCGCGCGCGTTGTTCACCGAGATCGAGCGCTGGCGACCGGACGTGCTGCATCTCCACTCAGCCGTACTTTCCGCCGAACGCCACGCTGGCGCGCTGGGCTCGCCGTTCTCGCATCCCGTACGTGGTCACTCCCCACGGGGCGTTGTCCCCTGGAGAGATCTGGCAGCGCTGGCACTTGAAGCTTCCATACAAGTTCCTCTTCGAGCTCCCGACGTTGAACGGCGCCGCCTTCGTTCAGGCGGTCGGGTCGATGGAGTATCTCGCGGACTACGGGGTCACCGCGCCCGTGCACCTCGCACCCTGCGGGATCGACGTCTCGACGGTGCCCGCCGATCTCGACCGCGGTCTGCTCGCGGCGCGGTATCCCGGTGCTCCGCGGGACAACGGGTCTTCCTCTTTCTCGGTCGGCTCGATCCAGCGCAGAAGGGCCTCGATCTGCTCCTCCAGGCCTTCGCGGCCGCGCGCCTCGAGACGGCGGCGCTCGTTCTCGCCGGCCCGGACTTCCGGCGGAGGCCGACGCAGGCTCGAGCGACTCGTTCGCGACCTGCAGCCGCTCGCCCCGATCGTCCTCTTGGAGCCCGTCTACGGTAGAGAGAGGCTCGACGTCGTCGCTGGCGCGGATGTCTTCGTCAACACCGCGCGTTGGGAGGGGATGCCGATCGCGGTGCTCGAGGCGGCCGCCATGGCGATCCCGTGCCTCCTCACTCCTCCGGGAGATCCCCTCGGTCGACTCTCGAGCGTCGGCGCCGCCGTCTCGGTCGAGCCGGAAGTTGACGCCATCGCCACGGGTCTCCGCCGCATGCACGGAGCGAGTATCGCGGAACTCCGCCGGATGGGGGAGCGCGGCTCGCGAGATCGTGGCCGCGGAGTTTCAGTGGCAGCGCGGCGCTCGCATCCTCGCCGACGCCTACGCGAGATACGCGAAACAGGACGCCAGTGTGTCACCAGCGCCGCTTAGCCGCGCTGGAGAATGAGCGATGCGAGCGCCGCCCGAGGGTGATTCGATCGACTAGCTCGACACCCAAACTCGTCAAATCCGTTGGCACGATGCCGGCTTGCGAGTAGGCTCTCGATGCCGGGGTGGTGCGTGAATCGAAACCATGAACGCTCTAACGACGCCGCAGAATCGCGACCGGCGACGGTCGCAGGGGTCGTCGTTCTCGGACTCCTGAAGGCGCTTCAGCGTGCTCGCGTCGAGCCTGCGCCGCTTTGCCGGGCCGTGGGGCTCGAGATGGCATTCCTCGAGGAGCCCAACGCCCGGGTGTCCACCGGGTTGGTGACGCGCCTTCTGGCGCTCGCCGAGCAGCGTGCGCGCGATCCCTGGGTCGGGCTGCATGCCGGCGAGCACGACGAGCCGCGGAGCCCGCTGTACTACATGATCCAGTCGAGCGCGCGAGTCGCAGAGGGCCTGCAGCGCGCGCAACGCTTCAGCGGGCTTCTGATCGATACGCTTCGGCTGACGGTGCGGATGGAGCGAGATCTCGTCAGCTTGGTGTTCAACCCCGGCGATCCGGTTTTCTCCGCGAGTCGACACGCGGTGGAATATCTCGTCATGGCGAGCGCGAATGCGATGCGCCATGCCGTTGGCGCAAGCTGTCGGCGCCGCGAGGTGCATTTCCGTCACCGTCGAGTTGGCAGCGTCGACGAGGCCGAGCGTGCTTTCGGGTGCCCCGTCCATTTCGGTCAAACCGATAACCGCGTGATCTTTCCCCGCTCCGCCCTTTGGTCCGTGCCGCGTTTTGCGAATCGCTCGGTTGCCGAACAGCTCGAGAAGTTTGCCGGCACGCTCGACGCGAGCATCGCGGCACGCGCGACGACTCGTGAGCGAGCCGAGCAGGCCGCTCGAGCGCTACTGGCTTCGGGTGTTCGTGGCAGCAGCGCCGGCGTCGCTCGGGAACTCGGAATGACGAGTCGGTCGCTCCAGCGAAAGCTCGCGGAAGAGGGCACCGGCTTCCGTGCCCTACGCGACGCGGTGCTTTGGGAGACCGTCGAAGTGGCGCTCTCCAATCCGTCGCTCAAGATCGAAGCGATCGCACTCGGAGTGGGCTTCTCCGACGTCGCCGCGTTCTCGAAGGCCTTCCGTCGCTGGAAAGGGTGCTCCCCGACGCGCTATCGAGAAACGCTCGGCAAGCGTGAGGGCCCCGAGCACTCTCGGAACTGAGTGGCCATGCGTCAGCACCTCGAAGGCTCTGCAGGGAGGAACGATGGATCTAGGATTCAGGGATCGGTCGGTGATCGTCACCGGCGGCGCGTCGAACATCGGCCGGGGAGTCGTCCTCGCGTTCGCTGCCGAGGGCGCGCGAATTGCGATCGGTGACATCGACGTGGAGCAGGCCGAAGCAACTGCGGCTCTGGCGCGCGAGCGCGGAGCGGGTTCCGTGTCGGTCGTCAAAGCGGATGTCACCGATCTCGCCGACGTCACCCGGCTGGCGGATACCGTCGAGAAGATGCACGGAAGCATCGACGTGCTGGTCAACAACGCCGGCTGGGAGCGGCCGGCATACTTCGCTCAGCAAACGCCCGAGTACTGGCAGCGGGTCATCGCGATCAACCTCATGGGCACGATCCATTGCACGAAGGCGGTGATCGACCGGATGGTGCCGCAGCGCCACGGTGCGATCGTCTGCATCAGCTCCGACGCGAGCTTCGGCGAGCGGCGAAACGTCGTCTACGGCGCGGCGAAGGGCGGCGTGAACACCTTCGTGAAGGCGATCGCGAAGGAATACGGCCGGTACGGCATTCGCTGCAATGCGGTGGCTCCCGGCGTCGTCATTCCGGCCAGCCGTACCGACATCGGGTCGCAGAGTCTCTGGGCCGCGGAAGGAGCGGTGTTCACCGAAGCCCAAGTCGAGAAATCCAGAGCCGCCGTTCCGCTCGGCAAGTTGGGACGCGCCGAGGATATCGCCCACGCCGTTCTGTTCTTCAGCTCGGACGTGATGGCCGGACACGTCTCGGGCCAGATCATCAGCGTCAGCGGGGGCTACGCGACGCCTTGAGGACCCGGCCTTGCGGCTTTGACCGCGCGTTGAATTGTGGAGGTTTCCAGGTACCACGTTGGAGCGGGGCCAGCCGCTGCATCCCATCTATCAATACGGTTGCATCAGCTCCCCGACACACATAGGTGAGCGCAGATGATCGAGGAGGTGCCATGAAACACGGGCTAGTGATGTTCCCGACCGACTATTCGATCCGACCTGAAGAGCTCGCCCGCGCCGCCGAGGAGCGCGGCTTCGAGTCCCTGTTCTTCCCCGAGCACACGCACATCCCAGCATCGCGCCGCACGCCGTATCCAGCGGGTGGCGACCTGCCGAAGGAATACTTCCACAGCCACGATCCGTTCGTGGCGCTCTCGATGGCGGCGGCCGTGACGAAGAGGATCAAGCTCGCAACCGGCATCTGCCTCGTCATCGAGCGCGATCCGATCGTTCTTGCCAAGGAAGTCGCAAGCCTCGACCTTCTCTCTGGAGGCCGCGCCATCCTCGGAATCGGCGGCGGCTGGAACGTCGAGGAGATGGAGAACCACGGCACGGCGTTCAAAACGCGGTGGAAGCTGCTCCGCGAGCGCGTCGAGGCAATGAAGGCGATCTGGCAGAACGAGGCGGGCTCGTACCGGGGGGAATTCGTCAAATTTGATCCGATCTGGTCCTATCCGAAGCCCGCGCAGAAGCCGCACCCGCCGATCCTGCTCGGCGGCCACGGCGAGATGGCCCTGAAGCGTGTCGTCGCATACTGCGATGGCTGGCTGCCGATCTCGATGATGGCCGGCGACCTGAAGAAGCAGATCGGCGAGCTGCACCGGCTGGCCCGCGAGAAGGGCCGCGATCCGAAGTCGATCTCCATCTCTGTCTTCTGGTCGCAACCCGACCGCCAGGCGATCGACGCTTACGGCGAGATGGGAGCGGAGCGGGTGATCTTTGCGCTGCCGTCGGAGAGCCCGGAAAAGGTTCTGCCGATTCTCGACGGCTACGCGAAACTCATCCGTTAGACCGATGGCGGTTGGGCTTTGAAAGCAAGCCCAACCCGGGCCTTGCTCTCGCTTCCGCAGCTCGCCGAGCGCGCGGCCTGACCTCGCAAGAGCAGCGATGCTCAGGTCTGCAGCGGCAGCACAATTTCCGCCAACCAATCGAGATCTGCGCGCCAATCCGGCGACTCGCTGAGGGAACGCAGCACGAATTTGCTGAGACCCCCTTCGAGATGTGCCTCGAGCAGGGTTCGCAGCGCTTGGCGGCCAACCGGGAGAATCAGCGTGACATCGCGGTCGGCACGCCGTTGTCGCAGCGCTTCGACCGCGGCGGCGGGTGGTTCGGTCCGGGCATACGGAATGCTGATGCCGAAATGCTCGGAGTCGATGGTACGCCCGAGTTCGGCCGCCCGTGCGCTGATCGTCACACGGCCGCGGGCGGCTTCGAGCGGGGTTGCCGCCGCGGTCAGCCAGCCGTCCGCGGTGCGAGCGACCCGTTCGAGTGCCGCAGCGCCAATCCCACCGAGCCACACTTCGAGCGGCCGCTGAATCGGCAGCGGTTGCAATGCCAGTGCGTTGAAATGATAGGGACCGTGACTGGCCGTGATGGTCTCACCCGCCCACCACCGCCGCGCCAGCGCGAGAATCTCGTCCACCGCCTGCCCGCGGTTACCGGTCGGGTGTCCGAGCGCCGCGCGTTCCGCGGGCTGTCCGAGACCCGGCACGAACGACAGCAGCAGTTGCCCGCCGCTCATTCGATCAAGTTGCGCGAGCTGGCGCGCGAGCAACCATGGGTTGCGACCGAGCGGCACAACGTTTGCGCCGAGTTTCAGCCGGCGGGCATGGCCGGCGGCGAACGCGAGACTGAACAACGGATCACCGAGCGGTCCGAGCGGGACATCGGACAGCCACAGGGTATCGAAGCCTAGCTGCTCGCAGGCCGAGATATAGTCGGGAAACACGTTTTCGCGGAACGCCAGGCCCGGGGGAGTCACGGCGAATCGAATTTTCATGCCATTTCTTTAGCGGGGCCACACGGCGGACTCCACCCAGTGAGTCCGTGACAGGCGAAAGACGAAGTTCGGCAAGGAGGGCCGACGTTGGATCGAGACAAGGCGAGACCAAGCACCGCCCTCCATTGACCAGTGCGGCAGTGTCCGCTCCCTCACCGCGCTTGCAACTCCACGTAGACGCCGGGCTCGCCTGTGGCGTTTGCGCCATTCGCGACGGTCCACTCCGCGGGCACAATGCGGTCGGACGCTAGCGGCGCGCCCTCCACCGGGCTGGTGAGTGCTTGGCGTACCGCGGCGTTGCGCTGGTGCGCCAGGGCCGTCGCGGCTTCGATGCCCACCGCATCGAGGTCTCTCGCCGCAATTTGCGGCAGGGTGATCAGAAGGAGGCTGCCGTGGCTCTGCAGAATGCGGGCAATCTCCGCGAGACGCTGGCTGCCGGCATCGTCGAGCGATCCGCTACCGGCGGCGAACGGAATCGGATCGATAGCAAAGGCATGCGGGGAGCCGTTGAGGCCGAACAGGCTGCCGAGCAAGCGCAGCGGGCTGGAGAGAGCGCCAACGATGGCACCGCGGATCGCCTGCCCGACGATTGAGCCGACCGACAGGGAGCGGGTTTGCGTATCGACCGCCGCTTGTAGCTCCAGATCGATATTGCCGGACACCCCTTTGATCAGACCGAGCGCTATCGGAAATGGCACTCCGGTCTCCCGTTGGATGAGGTCCACTCCGGTTTGCTCGACCTCGACGCGGCTTAGGTCAACGTTCGCCGTCGCGTGCAGCAACGGCGGCTCGGGCTTGCTACGGGCGACGAGCGAGAGCTGGCCCGAGGTTGCCTTGTAGCCGAGGATGTCGGTGACGAACGGATTCAGCGATTCCAACAGTAGGTCGTCGACCGTGCCTCGCGCCTCCAGGCCGTGCCCCGTGACGCTTCCCGAGATCTGTGCCGGGCTGATCGCGTCCTGGCGACCGCTGACGTTGAAATGATCGACAGTCAACTGCGGAAGCACCACGCCGTCCACCTGTGCTTGCAAGCTGGCGAGCGCAGTCCAGTACGCGGGGCTGAAGGACTCATCCAGAAATTCCACCTTGCCCGCGTCGACCTCGACACGATGCAGGCGCACGGCGGCGCTCTGCCGGTCGCTGTCGGATCGATCGTGCCGAGCCTGGCGGAGAGCGGGAAATGCGCTGTACGGAAAGATGCCCGCGTCCGTACGTTTCACCATGACGTACGGATAGCTTAGCTGCAGCAGCGCCACGTCGAACCAGGGTGAAGCGCCGGGGTCCAAGGAGAACTTCGCCCGGGCGCTGTGCACGGCCATCACTTCAGCAGCGCGATCAGCATTCGGCGCAACTGTCTGCACGTCATCGACGTACCCCTCGCCGTCGAGATGCCATCGACCGTCCAGATACTTTGCGTGGAAGGTTCCACCGCCGCTGCCCTTTGCCAGCTCCAACGGCAACGCGGCGCTGAGATGCGCCAGCGGCCGCAGCGCGACCTTGTCGAGCTCGACTTCGAGCTCAGCTGCCAGGGGCGAGACGCCGAGCATGCCATCGAGGGCAACGGTGCCGCCTTCCGTCCTTCCCCGCATAGTCAACGCGCCGGGCGTGTCGCCGAGTCCATCCCAGCGCGCCGACGATATGGCCAGCGCAACGCTGGCGTCGTTGCGCGTGGCACGGATGTCGCCGTCGTGCACCTCGACGGCGCCGGACCGTAGGATCCACGAACTGCCGGCCGAGCGAACGCCCAGCCCTTCAAGGGCAAACGGCAGGATCACGCCGCCCTCGGTCAACGCGACACCGACGACCGGCGATCGCAGCGTGATCGAGCCGAGGTCGATCAGTCGCTTGACGAGGTCGATCCGCACCTCGGGCAGGATGACGCTCTTCGCCGTCAGCTGCGTTCCGCGTTCGCCTTCTAGACTCGGCTCATCGGTCTTGATGTCGAGACGCAACAGTTGCCGCGCCGCTGCCGCGTTGAGCTCAAACACCGCACGCGCATCGAGTCGGCCAGCAAAGGTTTGAAGCGCGGCGGGCAGGTCGAAGGTGTCGCGACTGACGCGGACGCCTGAAGCGGCGAGTTGGATCTCGATCTGGCGCTGCGAGCGGCTGAGCTTGAAAGCCGCCTCACCGTGCACTGGGGCGCCGTCGAGCTTGGCGTTGAGCTCGGCCTGCAGGGACAGCGCACGATCACTCGGTGTCCAGACAATTTCGGAGGCGGCCAGCCGATCGATCTCGAGCTTGGCGTTGCGCGTGCGTCCTTGCAGGGGCAGGCGGACCGTAATGTCCCCATGACTCACCACCAGATGGTGCACCGTCAGCGGCAGCCGCGTGGCTATGGCATCACCGACGCCGGTGTTCGCACTCGAGCCGGCGAGGGTCGGCCTGTAGTGTTCGTCAACCTCGACGGTCGCGACTGGCCGATCGACGACCAGTTGATCGAAAACGATCTCCCGGCGCAGCAAACGACCCAGTGCGATGTTGACCGACACTTGACCAGCCGACAAGCGCCTCCCCTCGGTCCCGATCGCGATGCCTTCCGCTTTCACCTCCCCAGCAAACGGGCGCCATGATAGGCGTGCGACGCGGACCGGCTCATGCAGTCGGTCGGCAACGGCGCGCTCGATGAGCGGCCGTGCTAGTGCGGGCAGGAGGAAATAGGTGGCCAACAGAACGAGCAGTCCAGTCCCGGCAAGAAAGTAGAAGGTGAGACGCCGCCTGCGATACGGCGGCGCAAGCGAGGCTGACTCCTCAGAGAACTTCGACCGTTTCATTCGGCACCTCCGCTTCTCTTCGAGGACCGCCCAAAACGGTACGATACTCTAGTTTCGACTTGCCGTCGTTTTCGGGGGGAACGTCAACACTGCAATAGGACTTCGACGCGGTGAGCCAAGCAGCCGAGATTCCAGCTCTATCGAAAAGCCGCTTCCTGGCGGGGCTTCAGTGTCACAAACGGCTCTATCTCGATTGTTTCGAGCCGGAGATCGCCTCGCCGATCGATGCGCTAACGCGATCCGTTCTGCATGCTGGACATGCCGTCGGGGTTATCGCTCGCAAGCGGTTTCCCGGCGGCGTGTTGGTCGACCACGAGCATCTTGCTCACGAGCACGCCGTCGCTGCGACGCGCGAGATGCTTGCTGATCAGGCCGTACCCGCGATCTACGAAGCGGCCGCCACCGGCGATAGCGTTCGCATTCGAGCCGACATTCTGGCCCGCGCGCCAGGAGATACGTTCGCTCTGGTCGAAGTGAAGTCCACGACTAGGGTGAAGCCGGAGCATGAGTGGGACGTTGCAGTGCAGCTTTATGCACTCGAGGCAGCGGGACTGCCGATTCACCGAGCGTACCTCATGCACCTCGACCGGTCATACGTCTATCGGGGCGGCGATCACGATATGGAGCGGCTGTTCGCGTTGGAAGAGATCACCGAGACGGTGCGTTCCCGCCAAGGCGACGTACGACGAGCGCTCACCGGGATGCGAGTTGCATTAGCCCGGCGTGAACCGCCGTCGATCGCCGTCGGAGCCCATTGCGAACAGCCACGTGTGTGCCCCTTCTACGACCATTGCCACGATGGCTTGCCCGCCGATCCGTTCGCCGCGCTCCCACGGCTGAGCCGAAAGCTTCGTGAACGGATCGACGACGCCGGCATCGTCTCGTTGGACGAGCTGCCATTCGACTTTCACGGTCTTTCTCCGCTTCAACGTCGTGCCCTCGAAGCCCTGCGTAGCGGCAGCCGTATAGTCGATCCGGCGGTCCGTACCTCGCTCAGCGGCATACGGTTCCCTGTACATTTCCTCGATTTCGAGACGTTCTCGCCCGCCATCCCGATCTACGTTGGCACGCACCCCTACGACGCGATTCCGTTCCAGTGGTCCGACCACGTCCTTCATGAAGACGGCGGCGTCGAGCACTACGGGTTTCTTCACGATGGCGTCGGAGATCCCCGCCGGGAATTCGCTGAACGGCTGCTGCAGGTAACCAGCAACGCGAGCTCGGTGATCGTCTACTCGAACTTCGAGGATCAGCGCCTCGCCGATCTACAGCTAGTGCTGCCCGACCTCAGCGAGCGCTTCGGAAACCTACGAGCGAAACTCGTCGACTTGCTACCGATCATCCGCCGACACGTCTACGATCCGGCCTTCGGGACGTCGTTCTCGATCAAGTCGGTTCTGCCCGCGATGATCCCGAGCCTTGGCTACGACGACCTGGAGATCCAGGAGGGCTCGCTCGCGTCGATCGCGTTCGCGGAGATGATGTCGCCGGAGACTCCCCCCGAACGTCGGGAGAATCTCAGGGCGGATCTCATCGCCTACTGCAGGCGGGACACGGAGGCGTTGCTGGAGTTGTTCAAAATCTTGCGATGAAGCCCCAAGCGGCCAGGACACCGTGAAGACTTTAGCCTTTGTCGTGGCCCTGGTAATCATGGCCGTCGGCGCTCTCGGCATCCTCGTGCCCTCGGGGCTCGTTTGGATTGCCGAACACTCCCTCACTTCAGGAGCCTTCTACGTCATCGCTACGGTGCGAGTCGCCTTTGGTCTCGTCCTGATCTCGGCGGCATCGGCTTCCCGCGTGCCAAAGACGCTTCGCATTCTGGGCTGTCTCATACTGGTCGCTGGGATAACGACGGCCCTGACGGGTCTGCTGGCAATCGAGCGCGCTCGCGCCATCATCGAATGGTGGTCGCAGCAGGGGCCCGGCGCCCTTCGTCTCACGGGCATTCCTGTCCTGGCCCTCGGAGGCTTCGTCGCATACGCCTGCGCTCCCGTTCGACCACGAGCCAAGCACCGAGTGAGTTCGACCAGAGGAGAAGCGCTCTAGTGAGCCTTCGGTTTCCGTCTAGGGGCAATTTCCGGCCTGACGGAATCCCGCCGCCTCCGCCGCAGCTCGCGAGTCGAAGTACACGCGGCTCTTCAGCGAGACCTTCGCGTAGTCCGGGCAATCGGGCCGGTGGTAGATGTAGCTCCGCTGGTTGCCGATGACTGGCCCCTGCGGTGTCGCTGCGGCCCGTGTGGACGAGACGCTGGACTTCCGGCGCTCTTCCCGCCACGTCCATGGCGGCTCTTGCTCCGTTTCCGGCAGCGCCCAGATCCCGCGCCGAGCACTCCGGGCCTTGTTCTCGACCTCGTACAAGGACGCGTCTTTCGCTTGGTTCCGGTACACCCAGGCAGCACCTCGACGAACCATCTCGGCGTTGACGTCGAGGCTTCCAACGAAGACACGCCCGACGACTCGGCCGTAACGGTCGTGGTCGATCTCCACGATGCGGACGGCCTTGTTGAAGATCATGTCCGAAAGCGCCTGCCGCGCCTGTTTCCCGTAGGGCTGCCCTTTCTCCGGCGTGTCGATCTCCGCCAGGCGGATGCGGAGTTGTCGGCGGTCGACCAGGAGGGTGAACGTGTCGCCGTCAACGATCCCGACGACTTGCCCGACATGCTCGGAAGCTGACCGTGTCTTCCACTGCCCGATGGGCTCGCTCAGCGCTCGGTCCGCGAAAACAGCCGCGATCAGGACGAGAAGTGCATGGGAACGGCGGTCTTTGGCTCTGAGCAACGAGCTCCACCGTGGTTTTCTTTGCTTCGTCATCCTCACGGAAAAGTTTGACGGCATTTCGACGCGGCGCGCCCGGTTACGTTTCGAAGCTCCGCGCGAAGAGCGTCTCGATCGCTCGAGCTCCGGCGTCGTTCAGGAAGCGCGTTCCCGTGCCGGTGAACTCAGAGTGACCGATGACCGGCTCGCTCGACTGCTGCCAGGCGGACCCGTCCCACCGAAACCATTTCTTCTTCTCCTGATCGAAGACGAAGAGCGGCTTGTTGCAAAGCTTTGCGAATTCCGCCCCCCACCCCGTGCCACCCTTGACGGTATCGTCCTCGAGGATCTGGCCGACGACGTAGATCTCCTGGCCGCTATTGACCTGGTGCCAGATCGTCTGAAGCACTTTTCGAAATAGCGGGGTCTCGCGATAGTCGCGGTGCATGAGGCGGCTGACGTAGGCTAGGCTCACGTCGCCGCGCTTGAGCTCTGCAGTCGTGAGGACTCGGATGCCACGGGAGCGCGCATCCGAGTGGCCGTCAAAAGTGAAGTTCACTTCTTCCACGCCGTGGCGCTCGGCAGCGGCACCGAATACCGACTCAGCGCCTCGCGCAGCGCCACTGAAGAGAACGCAATCTTCCTTGTTGAGCTTCCCGGGCATGGCTAAGCCTCCTTTGATTCGCTGCGATCTTCCAGAGCGCATCGGGCGTCTGGTTGCAACGGCCACATAGGGTAGGGCGGCACGCGGAGAAGCCCGAGAAACGGGGAGAGGCCGGAACCGTATCCCCCTGTCAGGATAGGCGCCGAACCGGGCTTCTTATCGGCGGTCCCATCGACGGCAGCCGAAGGAAACTCAAGGGGAGGCGTGACCCTAACGAGTCTCGCCGTCGTCGATCTTGACCTCGAGCTGCCATACTTCTGCGAGCCAATCGACCAGCTCCGACTCGCGACCCCGAAGCGCCTCACCGGCGGCCTCTTCGAGGAAGCAGCCGTAGATGAATTCCCGTGCCTCGGGCCGCTGGATTGTCTCGAGGAAGGTCATCAGGTCGTCCTGGGTCTGGAAGCGCTGCGACACCTCGTCCACGAGCTTTCGGTACTCGTCCTCGCCGAAAGCATCGACGACCTCTCGGATCTCCTCGACTTCTTCATCGGAGACGCTGCCGTCGGCGACGACCGCGACCTTCAGTAGGGCCACCAATGCAAGCCGCTCGTCGCCGCGAAGGTCCAAAAGCTCCACGGCGCCGCTTATATCCGCCCGGCGGCAAGCGTCCAAGGGGAACGCGCATCCTCTCCGGTGGCAACGTAGCGAAGAAGAGGGAGGGTGAAGTATCCGCGTCCGGGGCTTCAGCGCTCGACGGCCGAGCAGAAACGGTCGAGGAAGGCACGCCCGTCTTGCAGTCCCTTGGCCGCGAGAATCAACGACACGGAGTCGCACATCGGCGGCGGCCCGCAGATGTAGGCATCGAAAGGGCTCGCGTCCGGAAGATCGCGCTGGATCACCTGCGCGATCATTCCGACCGGCCCTTCCCACGTGCAGGCCGGCGTCGGCTCCGAGAGCGCCGGGCGATAGCGCACGCTCGCGCCGCGCCCTTCGAAGGATGCTATCCGGTCCTGCATCGGCAGGTCCGCCGCCGTGCGAGCGCCGTAATAGAAGACGATCGGGCGCGGGTCGCGCCGCTCGGCCGGCGCTGCAGACCGCGCCGTTGTTCGCGCCCGACGTCGTGCTGCTCGACATCGGGGTCCCCGACATGAACGACTACGAGGTCCCGAAGCCGACGCGTAGCGCCGAACCTCGCCTTGCTCGGCGCGCTCACGGATTGCGGCCGCGAGGAGGAGCGGCGGTTGTCCGCGGCGGCCTTCGACGCGCATCTCGTCAAGCCCGTGCATCTCGAAGTTCTCGGCAAGCTGCTCGAGCGTGCGTGACGGTCCGATGAAGAGGCAATCCATCGCGGCCGTCATCGCTTCGATGCTGTGGTACGGCGCGGCGGCAGCACTGAGCCCCGGCCCGGACGTGCGATGTTGCGCGGGCCAACGCGCCGCTTGCGGCGAACACCCGCCGACGCCCGCGCGGTGTCGCGAGATCCTGGCCGCGTTCGACGAGCTGTCTCGCAGCCTCTATCCGGAACCGGGAATCGCGAGCCGCACCGCGGCGCTCGTCGAGCGGATCGGACATACCGCGTGGCGGAACCCGCGAACGGCCGCGGCTCTCGGATTCGGAATCGCGCTGCTCGCGGCGCGGTTCATGCTCCTCGGTCGCGCGTCGCTCGCTGGACGTGTGGTGTTCGTGGCGGGCGGATCCACCGTAACAACCGCGCTCTTCTGGCTCTGGGTCGCGTTCCGTCACGGCTGAGACGATCACCGGGACTCGACTCGGGTGCACGACGTCCTCAAGGACAAAATCCTCGTGAGCCGCGAGTCGGCTCGCCAGCTCTGGAATGTCGTGCAACACTCGCGGGGGCGGGCAAAGAGCCGCTGGTCGTCGACTTCGCGGGCGTCGAGGGATTAGCGCCGTCCTTTCTCGATGAGCTGCTGGCCGCCATCGATGCGCCCGACGCTCGGACGCAGGACTACGAAGGGGCGAGACTGATCATTTCCCGTCCGCGGGCGCGGCTTTCGCTCAAGTTCGAGGCGGTGGCAAGAGGGCGCAGCATGTCGATCGAAGCGTCCCCCGATAGCTCTTGCCTTCTAACCAAACGGCGAGCGGGAACTGTCGTCGGGCAGACGGCTGGACGCGCAGCGACATAGGGCGGAAGCCCCAGGCCCCGCGCAGGTCACCCGCTTACTTGGCGTCGCCGTCGCCACTCTTCGTCGCGGCCGCTAGCTGGGTTCTGCTGCGTCATCCTAAGCCCTTCCTCTTCATTTGGCCGACGGCGATGCTCGTTTGCCTCGTCAGTGCGCCGCGCTCGGTGACGCCCCCAGCAGCTTCGTCAACCGCGGCGAGCGATCGGCCGGCCTAGCGCCGGAAGAGCGGGTCGCCGGATACACCCCGGCGCTGGCAAGATACACCCCGAGTGCGCGATAGCTCAGCAAATCCGCGGGGCCGCTTTTGGCATACATCTTGGTCCACTTCGACTAGGAGCGCTGGTTGCGGCGTCGTGCGCCTCACACTGCCGCATACGTAAGGGGGAGCCGATGACTACCGAAAGACCTTGCCGACGTCGCGCTTCGTACGCCGCGATGGCCGTACTCACCTTCGCGCTCCTCATCTTCTCTTCGCGGCTCGATGCGCAGCAAGAGTCGTGGGAGGAAAAATCGGGCGGAGCCGGGAGACCGGGGTCGTCAGCAGCGACGGCACCGAAGGCGGCGGGACAGCTTTCGCCGCAAAGAATCGACGAGATCGTCAAGCTCGCGGGAGACAGTGCGTCGTTCTTCACCAAGAACAAGATTCCATTCGCGGTGAGGAAGGGCGGCGGATCCTTCTTCGATCCGCAGACTCGTACGATGGTGTTGGATGCGGATGCCTCGGCGGCGCAGCAGGCGCAGGCCCTCGTGTTCGAGTCTCGGAAGCTGCAGATCGACGCCCATAAGAACGACATTCGCGTCGACCTCGGAATCAAAGAATTCGACGAGGTGAATTTTCGAACGAACGGTCACGCCGACCCCGCACTGCACGACAAATTCCAGCCGAAGACGCGCGACGAGTTCGTCAACGACAAGCTCGACACGGTCGCCCAGGCAGCCAGCGACGTCATCGAGTTCAACCGGCGGCTACGCGATCGCGGCGTGGCGACGTCCCCCGCGCCGCTCGAGTCCGTGTTTACCGAAACGTTCAACCGGGAATTCGGGAAGCAATTCGCCGAGACGCTCGGCGAAACGGGAAGCTCGAACGTCGCCGACAACCGCGCCCGCGAGAAAGCGACCGCCGCCGCTCGCCAGGCCGTTCTGGAGGCGGTCAAGAGCGGCAAGCTCCGCACCGCCGACGGTCGACAGACGTTCATCGAAGTCTCCGACAAGGAATTTGCGCAAAAGGAAGCGGAGCGGCTCAAGAAGGAAGCGGAGCTGGCAAAGGCTCGGGCCGAAGCCAAGGCGAAGGCCGAGCAGCAGGCGAAGCGAGACGCGGTGATCAAGGCGCTCGCCGATATCGTGAACCGCACCGACCCGAACGGCCCGGACGCCGATAAGGTCATCAAGCTGGTCGACGCGCTCGTGCCGCTGATGAGTGGAGCGGAGCAGGTCATCTTCATCGATCAGGCCGAAAAGGGGCTAGACAACTTGCTCGGCCCGTTCGGCTTCCGAATGGTCTTCGGCGTCGACGTCGGTGGATTGCAGCGAGATCGGCTCGAATACGCGCTGGCCGTGCATGCGTCGTTGAAGCCGGCCGAGCGCGCCGAGATCCGCCGCGATCCGTTCGCGGCCGGGCGCCGTGGGATCCAGTCGCTGCCGACAACTGCGGAGCTCGAGGCGGAGGGCAGGCTCGTCGCGGTCCGCAAGCTCCCCGACGGGACGCTGCACGTCGGACCGTTGTCGGAATTCAAGGAGGCGGAGAGACAGAATCGCATCAACCACGCGCTCGAGCAGATCGAGCAGATCAAGAACGCGGGTCCCTTCTCGCTCATCGGGCGCGCGGCCTGCGGCGAGGATTGCGCGGTCATCGGCTCCGGGTTCGACCTCTTCGCGATGATCAAGGTACAAAGTACGGCCCGCGCGAACCAGCGGCAGCAAATTGCCAAGATGGGCGGCGGAGGCACGGAGGCCGGCGGGCGTCCTGACGTCGTGGAGCTCCGCCCGCCGCCGCGCCGGAACCCGGCCGAGGAGAGGCCGCGCCCGCAGGGCGAGACTGTGGAGCTCGTCAAACCAGCGAGGAAGGCGCCGCCCCCCGCCGATGCGTCGCTGCCGAAACCGCCGAAGAACGGTAATCCTCCAGCGCAGCCCTCGGGCGGGCAGGAGACAGGCCAAACCGGCGGGACGGGAGATTTTGAGGCGGATGTCCGCAAGGAGAAGAATCGCCAGCAAGACGAGCTCCAGCGGCGCCAGCAGAACGCCAAGCGAGCCGCGGACGCTAAGGCCAAATTCGATCGCGCGATCGAGAAATTGGAGAAGAGCGGCGAGGAACTGACGGTCGATCGCGCGCTCGACGGGATCGAGCGGAACGAGTTCGGCGGCTTCACCGGGTCCACGAACAGCAGGCGTCACGAACAGGCCTTCCGGGACAACGGTGGCAAGGGCCCGGTACCGATCGTATTCGTCGACAAGATCGACGGCTCGATCCGCATCGATGTCGAACGGCTGAGTCCTCCACAGGTCAACCGTCTGCAGACGATCGTCGCGAATCGAGGTCGCTCGCCGGGCGGCTCTGGAAGCAGTGGGGCGCCGCAAACCGGGGGGACCGGGAAGCAGACAGGGCAAATCACGCGGCCAGGGACCAGTCAGCAGCAAATCGGCGACACTGCGCGTCCGGGATCGCCGGCTCGGCCGGTCGCTGTCAAGGTCGCGATCGGACCCGGTGCGCCCGATCCGGCTGGCGTGGGCCCTGGAAAATTTTCCGACAAAGATGTGACGTTCGGATTGTCGAGGGCCGAGGGAAAACCGGGCGCGCTTGTCGAATTCTCCGGAAACGCGACTCCAGGCACGAGAGCAGAGCTGAGCGAAGAGGCCCGCAAGCTGCCCTTCAACAGCCTCGAGAGGAGCGAGGCCGTCGCTCGTGATACGATCACATTCGCCCGCAACGCTCTACGGCAGAGCGGCGGCCAACTTCGGTTCAGTCTCAAGGGGTTCAGCGTCGAAGAGGCGCTCACGCCCGGAAGCAAGAACTTCCACCAAATCACTTCTGCGGAGCTTCGCGGTGTGCTGACCGATCCCTTCTTCTCGGGACGCGTGCACTTCTACAACGAGAAGGGCGAAGACGTAACCGCAAAGACCATCCAAGCGGCGGAGCGACTGCTCGGGAGGGCCGTATGACACACGAGCCGAGCAAGAGAATCTTGCTAGCCGGGTACGCTGGCGATCTCGCGGCCATCGTCCCGATGATCCGGCCTGGCTCAACCGACGTGGTTCTAGTGACCGAAGAAGCCTCAGACGACGATATACCGAAGGCGGTCGACGTCGTCGTCTTCGTGGCGTCGCTCGACACCTGCTACTCGACTCGCATGCACAGCCTCTTCGTCCACGTGTACGACCGAGTGTCGGCACCGCAGAGATACGTGCTTGCCGTAGGCAACTTCGACCTCGCGAAATTCGTGTTCCCGGAGATGCGTGGCTTGCCCAGAATATCGACTGGAGAACTCGCATCCGTGACTGCGACACCGTAGGCCATCCGCGCTGATTCCAATGGCCGGATCCGGGATCACTGGAACTTGTACACGTTCGCGCCTTCGGAGACCGACCAGGCTTTGAAGCCGGCCCGGCGGTCTCCCTTCCCGTCGCAGGCGTAACGGTTGACGGCTGGAAGCGTGAAGGCGGAGTCGCGCACGCAACCGTTCAGATCCTTCCCTTCCCAGACCTTCTCGCCCGATTCCGTCTCGGCGTAAACGTAGACGGGACTCGCCCCGACCGCGTCGACCATCTTACACTCGCCGGGGCGCAGCCGCCAAAAGCCGCGCGCGATGGTGCCGTTCATCCAGATGCCGTCCAGGTGCGCGAGCGCCGCATAGACGTCCGCCGCATGGTCGTTGCAGAGTGTCAGGCCGTATCGGAAGGCGCGCGCGTTGGCTGCCCTGAGGCTGTGGGAACCGGTTCCGTTGGCGAGCGGCTTCTTCACGAATGGCAGGCGCTCCGATTCAGCCTCGGAGCAGGTCATGGCGTCGGCAGCGGCAAGCGTGAAGTTCTGGTGGTAGCGGGTGCAGAGCGGCGTATCGCCGTGCCAGATGAGCAGCCGGCCCGGAGTCTGCGCGTAGAAGTAGGCGTTGTCCGAACGGCCGCGCCGGACGAACGTCTCGCATTGGCCACTCTCGATCCCGTACCATCCGTCCGAGGAGAGCCCCGGATCCGCGGCCGATGCGTTGCCGATCGCGGCATTCACGTACTCGTCGGTGTCGTTGCAGAGCGTGAAGTTGTATGCGACCCGCACGGCGCGTGCCCCATCCACTTCTGTGTACTCAGCCGTCCAACCAGCGGGGCCGGCGAGGGCGAAGTATCCGCGGCCGGGGCTTCAGCGCTCGACGGCCGAGTAGAAACGGTCGAGGAAGGCACGCCCGTCTTGCAGTCCCTTGGCCGCGAGGATCAACGAGACGGAGTCGCACATCGGCGGCGGCCCGCAGATGTAGGCATCGAAAGGGCTCGCGTCCGGAAGATCGCGCTGAATCACCTGCGCGATCATTCCGACCGGCCCTTCCCACGTGCAGGCCGGCGTCGGCTCCGAGAGCGCCGGGCGATAGCGCACGCTCGCGCCGCGCCCTTCGAAGGATGCCATCCGGTCCTGCATCGGCAGGTCCGCCGCCGTGCGAGCGCCGTAATAGAAGACGATCGGTCGCGGATCGCGCCGCTCAGCGGCGAACTCGAGCATGGACAGCATCGGCGCGATGCCCGATCCCCCCGCGACCAGCAGGATCGGCTCCCGTCCCTCGCGAAGGTAGCTCGTGCCGTACGGACCGCGAACGCGAAGCCGGCTTCCTGCCTCCAGCATCTCCAGACGTCCCGAGAAGAGCCCGTCCGGGATTCTCTGGATCACCAGCTCGATCTCGTCGCCGCGGCTCGGCGAGCTGGCCATCGAATACGAGCGCCACTCGTCGGCCTGGCCGGGAACCTCGACCTCGAGGAACTGGCCCGGATAGAACTCGATCGGACGATCGAACCGCAGTCTCAGGCGATGCAGAGCCCGGCTCACTCGGTCGTTCGCCGCGACGGTCGCGGAGAACTCGGCCGGCCGGATCACCGGCAGCAGGCGCTCGGCGTGGTCTTCCGGGACCTGGATCTCGAGATCCGACAGCGCGTGCGCGCAGCAGAGGAGGGCCCAGCCGTCCTCTCGCTCGCGCTCGGAGAGCGAGTAGGGAGACGCCTTGCCGAAATCCACCTCGCCGTCGGTGACGAGGTACTTGCAGCTCGAGCAGTTGCCGTGGCGGCAGCCGTAGCGGAGCGATACTCCCTGGCGGAGCGCCGCGTTCAGCACGGCCTCGCCTTCGGCTGCCTCGAAGCTCGTGCCGCTCGGCGCCAGGCGGATCCGACGGCTCGACACGACTCGCCTAGGCCCCGATCTCGAGCTCGAGCATCTTCGAGGTGACGCGGAAGTAGTCGGGGCCGGGCGCGGCGCGCCCGACGAAGGAGCTCATGACCACCAGCCACTGGCTGAGCTCGATCGGACGGCCGAGCTCCTGACCGACCTTCTCCATCGAGACGAGGATCTCGTCGTCGGCCGCGATGTGCCAGTAGGTGCCGCGGTCGGTCACCTCGACGCCGGGGCACTCTCGCTCGAGCACGGTGATCGTGGCGTCGGCCTCGTCGCTCTTCATGAGGATGAGCGCGACCTTCTTCCCGACGTGAATGGTCATGCGGCCTCCGCGGATTTCGGCCGAAGCGTGGCGACGATCGCGGCCTGCGCCTCGCGCACGCGGCTCGAGATGTCAGCAAAGCTTCCGAGGGGCTTCGGGATGCGGGCATGGATCGGCGCCAGCGCTTCGGCGGCTTCGACCGCCCGCGGCGTCCACTGCGCGATCCAGCGCTTCACGAGCTCGAGGTTCTCGCCGGCCGCCGGAATGTTCGGCGCGATCACCATGCGCACGAGCTCGAGCGTCCACTCGAGGTTGCGGCGACGGTCTCGCTCGGTCGTGCCGATGAGCAGCGGGCTGACCGAGTCGCCGTGGAACGCGCCGTGGCGGCGCACGATCTCGCTCACCCCGATCTCGGTGACGATCGGGTCGACCGTCAGGTGCACGGCGACGGCGAGCTCCGCCCAGTCATCGATGGCCATGAGCTCCTCGGTGAGCCGGCGCAGCGGCTGATAGATGGGATCGGAGAGCCAGCGCTCCTTTCCGCCGACGTCACGGAATCCCTCGATCTGGTCTTCCAGGTCCATCAGATAGATCACGATCGCCTGCGCGTGGCGCATGCGATCGACGCCGGCGAAGCAGTAGGCGTTGCCGAGCGTGTCGGAGAGGGTCTCGCGCTGTGCTTGCGCGAAGCAGCGGAAGAGGCCGTACTCGAAAAAGGACCAGACGCGGTAATGCGCGCCTACGATGTCGCGGGTCCAGGCGGGATCGAAATCGCGGAACGCTCCGTCGCGGGCCGCGTCCTCGACCGCGCGCTCGATCCCCCGCTCTTGCTCGGCCTGCATGCGCACGTAGGGGCGCTGCCAGAGGCTCGCCGGATCGCGAAAGTCGAACCAGTGGGGATGACGCAGCGCGCGTCGACTCCTTCCGCCACGCGGTTCGCCCTTCCGCGGTTCGCAGATACCAGCCCTGCTTGTCGAAGACCTCCGGATCGGGCTGGGTGTAGCAGGTGACCGCCTCGTATTCCGAGAGGCGCCGCTTGCGCGGCTTGATGTAGGTGAAGTCGCGTGGGGCTTTGATCTCGCCGCTCATGACGCCATCCCTCGGAGCGGGTTCTTGATCTCGATCTTCAGCGCCGCGAGGTCGTCGATCGTCCACATCTTGTCGTCGTCCAGCGAGGGCTGCGCCATCAGGGTCTTACCGTCGCTGCGGAGTAGGCCGTTCTCGCGGACGTAGTCGGCGAAGTCATAGCCGTCGTAGAGCTCGTAGAAGGTCTGGTAGCCGAGGTAGCGCTGCGGATCCTCGTCGAAGATGAACTCGCAGGCCTCTGTGCAGAAGGCGTGCGTCTTCCCCGCGTGCTGCTTGACCCGCATCGTCGAGATGTCGGGGCGCGGGTAGACGCAGGGCATCTGGCACACCCGGCAGAGGGGAGGCATCGCCGGAAAGAGCGACAACGGCACGGTCTTGTTCTTCGGGTCGATCATCTTGCGATATTCCCGCCAGAAGTTGCCGTAGTGGCCGTACCAGCCCGGATATTTCTTCTCGAACCACTCCATGTCCGCGTCGGTCAGCGGATCGAAGCGCCAGAACTGGAGCGGCCACGCCGCGAACGCGAACATCGCCGTCGTGTGAGCGAGCCATTTCATCCGCTCGCGCGCTTGCGGGTACCAGCGCGGGATCTTGAGACCGAAGGGGGCGAGCTTCTCGATGTAGCAGCCCACCCAGTCCTCGTGGATCCACTCGTTCCACTTCTCGAGGTAGCTCGAGGAGCGCTGGGTCTGGAAGTAGTCGTAGACCGTGCCGACGAAGGGATCGAGGAAAGCGTGCTGGCGCCAGAACGCGCGGTCGAAGTCGGGTTGGAGGAACTTCAGGTTGTCGGGATTCGACACGACCGCGGCGAGCGTCGAGTAGCCGTTCGCCATGTGTCGCGCCTCATCCGACTGGATGCTCAGAAAGACGCTCGGCGTCGCCTGATCGCCGTTCGCGGCGGCCACCTCGGTCAGGGCGACGAAGATCGGGTTCGTATAGGCCGTCTCGGCGACGACCTGCAGGTTGAGCGCCCCCTCGATCGGATCGCCGACGAAGAATGCCTCGAGCGCGGCGCGGCCCGCGCGGTTGAACATGTTGGTGCCGCGGAACTTGAAGCCCTGCGCGAAGCCCTCGGGGTCGGCCGCGTGGCGCGCGAAGTAGCGAATGAGGTACGTCTCCTGGTTCACATGGCGAACCTCATCGAGCATCTGCGCCATGTAGCCTTGGCGAAGCTCCGCGTTCTCGATCGTGTCGATGAGCTGGCCCGTGCACTTCATCGCCGCATACTCGCCGAAGTTCACGACCGGGATGGCGACCTTCATGATCTCCATCCAGCGACGCTCGGCTTTGGCGGGCGCGTTGGAGCGCGCCAGCGCGTCCTCGAGAGCACCGTACTGGCGGTTGTCCTTCTCCTCCTCCATGGAGAAATAGTCGCGGAGGAGGTGGCGAAACGGGTCCTTCGTCTTCGCCGGGATCTTGTAGCGCGTCGGGTAGCGTACCGGCTTCTGCGCGTAAGTAGGCTCCCAGTCGAAATCCTTCACTCGGTTGTGCGCTTCGACGAGACTTCGCATGATGATCTTCCTCCTGCGCTCGGCTCCTCTGGCGCTGAGTGTCGAGCAGTCGAGAACTACCAGTGCTGCGGCGCCGGCAACAAGCCCTCGATTGGGGGGTCCTCCTTCGGGGGCTTGCGGCCGCCGTCTCGTCCCGGGCGGTCAATCGATCAGGTGCCGGCGTAGCGCCAGAGCGACGGCCTCCGTCCGGTCCGACACACCGAGCTTCTCGAACAGTCGCTTCAAGTGGCTCTTCACAGTCTCGTCGGAGATGCCGAGGGCGACCGCAATCTCCTTGTTCGACTTGCCGTCGGAGAGAAGCTCGAGGACCTGGACGTCGCGCACCGTGACTCCTCCCTTGCCGATGTGAAGCTTGGCTTCGAGAGCCGCTCGCCGCAGCAGCGGCCCCGCGAGCTCACCGTGCAAAAAGCGGCCGCCGCCCGCAACCTCGCGAATTGCCTCGAGAAGCTCTTCGCGCCCGACGCTCTTCAGCACGTAGCCGCTGGCGCCCGCCCGCAGCGCCGCGTTCACGTATGCCGGATTTTCGTACATCGTGAACACGACGACCCGCGCCTTCGGGCAGATCTCGCGGATATCCCGCAGGACGTCGAGGCCGCCCGCCTCGGGCATCTTCAAGTCGAGCAGGATCACATCGGGGCGGGCGGCCTTCACGTTCGTCAGCGCCTCTCTGCCCGTACCCGCCTGATCGACGACCGTCATGTCACGCTCGGCGCCGAGCATGACACTCACCGCCTGGCGGAGCGCCGCGTGGTCGTCGACGAGGAAGATGCGGATGGGACTCATCGCGGGATCGGCAGCGTGACTTCCACTTCCGTACCGTGACCGGGGACGCTGCGAACTACAAACTCTCCGCCGCAGGCCTCGGCCCGTTCCTTCATGTAGAGAAGCCCGTAATGCCCGGGCGTGCGGTCGTCCGGCTCGAAGCCCGAGCCGTCGTCGTGCACCACGAGACGCAGCCTTCGATCATCCGTCATGCCGAACCTGACCTCGACTCGTTTGGCGGCGGCGTGCTTGCGCGCGTTGAACACAGCCTCCTGCAGCACGCGGAAGAGCATCAGATCGGCCTCTGGGCCGGCCGAGGGAGCCGTCTCGTCGATCGTCAGCGTGACGTCGAGGTCGCCCCGGACGGTGATCCCGGCCACGAACTCCTTCAGCGCCTCGAGAAAGCCGAAGTCGTCGAGCACCGACGGCCGTAGATCGTTCATCAGCGTGCGGATCTCGCCGGCACACTCTCGAGCGCTCTCGATGACGCGGCCGAGCACCTCGGAACTGGCGGAGTCGCGATCGACGGACATCCCCTGGAGCAGGCGGACGTCGTAGTAGAACTCGAAGAAGCGCTTGCCCATGCGGTCGTGAAGCTCGCCGGCGATGCGGCGGCGCTCGGCCTCTTCGGCATCGATCATGCGACGGAGAAGCTCGCGACTATGGGCTTGTGCTTCGACGAGGTCGGCGCCGAGCCTCGCCTTCTGGACCGCCACGGCCGTTTCCTCGGCGACGGCGCCGACTAGGCGGAGGATTTCGTCCGAAGGCGGACCAGCCGCGTCCTCGAGGAAGAAGACCAAAACACCGAGCGGCGCGGCGGCGCCGATCCGAGCGATCGCGACGCGCGACGCCCTCTGCCGCGCGATCCACGGCGAGGGGATCCACCGTCGGATTTGCGCGGTGCCGAACAGGAAAGGCAGCTCCTCGGCCCCCGCCTCGGTCGTAGCGGCGAAATGGAGTATCGCGTCCGCATCCTCGGCTGCCGGAGGTTCGATCCCGCCCGAGGTGATCGGCCGCTCCGCTCGCCCGTCGCTCGCGTGGCGCAGAATTGCGCAGCCACCGTGTCCCGAGACGACCGCGCAGGTCTGCTCGAGGATCCGCGAGAGCAGCTCGGAGAGCTGCGACGAGGCGACGATTTGTCGGTTCAGCGCGAGCAAGAGGCTTGCCCGCTCGCGCTCCGCTACCGCGCGTTCGTGCTGGCGCTTTGCCTCCCCGGACAGCAGCCCGCCGAGCAGCGCCACGAAGTAGATGTAAAAGACGTTCTCGGCGAGTGTGAACAACCGCGCCTCGCCGACGACGAGATAGAGCAGGACCGCGTGCAGAGTGTCGAGGGAAGCGATGAGGAAGGCCTCCGCCGTACCGAAGCGAATTGTCGTCGCGAGGACGGAAAGAAAGAAGAAAGGAAAGATCGGGCTGTGGAGGCCGCCGCTGACAAGACACATCACGAGAACAGCGAACGTGTCGGCGAGAGTCGTCAGTACGGAGACCACGCTGATCCGGGGGGAGCGCCGAACCAGGACTTCGCACAGCGCCGCATAGAGCAGCATCGCCCCATAGACCGAGTAGAGGACGCGCGGGTCAGCCGGCGCCTGGATCGCTTGGATCAGCCAAGCCCAGGAGCCGACGGCGAGCCAGCGCAACCATTGAACAAGCCGCTCAACTCGGCGACGATCCACCTCGTCACCGCGTTCCTCATTGCCGCGCCGAAAAAAGCCCCGCAGACGCTTTGCTACGAGAAGAGGCGTGTCTCGGATCAGCGCCGACGCGCCGTCCTCCTGGCGCTCCCCATAGCACAGAAGGCGAGCATTGATCCGTCCGCCGACTCGAACTGCCCCCCAGTTTTCTACGGCTACGGACCCTTGACGATCGACTCGACGGAGAGCGTTTCCCCCTTTTGGAAATCGAGCATCACGTCCCCGGTCTGTTTGCACGACGCTCCAGAAAACATGGAGCAGAAGGGATTCGAACCCTAGTCTGT
>CAVQEA010000018.1:0-94909 GCA_963711395.1 uncultured delta proteobacterium
ATCGCCGCGAGCATCTTCGCGTCGTCGTACGTGCGCGCGGCCGTATCCATGTCGGCGAGCACGGCTGCCACCGCTTTTTCATCCGCCTTGGCCGTTAAGTCTTCGAGCCCCGGATAGGGCATGTAGTCGATGTCTTCCAATGCGTCGCCGGTGAGCAGGATCTTCCTGATACACAGCGTCCGGCTCGCAAAGCCGACGGTGTCGTCCCGTGCGACAGAGGAAGGAAGTCGCCTAGAAACTGCGACCCAGGAACCGCCACCGTTCAACAGCGAACGGAACATCCCCCGGCGATGCTTCTAAAATTCCTTGATCCCATTACACTTCAATTGCAGCCTTGGTTATTTTCCGTCCTGACACAGGTTTTACCACCGGGGCTCTTGTAGACGCCCTTCCCGTTTTTAGTCTTGGCTTCTCCCCCCCTACTCGACTTCCTCGTCGTGACTCCAGCGTCGTTCTTCTCTGACGACACGTCGACATCAGTTCTGTCACCACGCGTCCTAACGCGCTCAGCGAACACGTTCGAAGAAAACACCATCACCATCAGTAGTATCACCGTAATTCGCATGACGACCTCCTTCTGTTGGGTCTGTTGGGCGACGTACCGTGCTCAACCCCTTCTCAAACCGCCGAATCGCGGAACCGCGTCGACGCAACCCCCCGCTACTATGCTCGCACCCCCGCTCCGCGCAAGGCTCTGCGTCGGAGTGAAGGCGGTATAGATTGCCCAACCGTTATGTAGCTTTCAGGTCCTTGTGGCCGCTATCCGCATGTTACCTGTGCACCCGTTCCTTGAATCCCCCTAACCAGCAGGTCTATGCGTGCTAGCAGCGCCCGGGAGCCGTCGATTGCGTTGCCCAGCCTGCAGCTTCGAAAACGCCAGCGGCATCAAGTTCTGCGGTGAATGCGGGAAGCCGCTCGGTGCAGCCGCGAAACCAGGACCGCTACGGGATCCCCGCTCCTACACACCACGGCACCTCGCCGAGAAGATCCTTACCTCCCGCTCCGCCATCGAGGGCGAGCGCAAGCAGGTCACGGTGCTCTTCGCCGACGTGAAGGGCTCGATGGATCTGGCCGAGGAAGTGGGGCCCGAGGGATGGCACGAGATCCTCGACCGTTTCTTCCAGATCCTGACTGACGGCGTGCACCGCTTCGAGGGCACCGTCAACCAGTACACGGGCGACGGCATCATGGCGCTCTTCGGCGCGCCGATCGCGCACGAGGACCACGCGCCAGCGCGCGTGTCTCGCGGCGCTTCATCTTCGAGACACGCTCCGCGCCTATGGCGAGGAGCTGCGCCGCACTCGTGGCGTGAGCTTCTCGGCGCGCATGGGCCTCAACTCCGGGGAGGTGATCGTCGGCAAGATTGGTGATGACCTGCGCATGGACTACACGGCGCAGGGGCACACGGTCGGTCTCGCGCAGCGCATGGAGCAGCTCGCCGAGCCCGGAGTGCCGTACCTAACTGCTCATACGGCGCGTCTGGTCGAGGGCTACGTCAAGCTGCGATCGCTCGGAGAGTTCAGCATCAAGGGCGCCAAGGAGGCGCTCGCCGTCTACGCGCTCGAAGGGCTCGGCCCGCTGCGCACGCGTTTCGAGGTCTCGCGGGCCCGCGGTCTCTCGAAATTCGTCGGCCGCGAGGCGGAGATGCAGCCAGCTCGAAGCGGCGCTGGAGCGCGCGACACACGACCGCGGCGAGGTGATCGGCGTCGTCGCGGCGGCGGGCACCGGCAAGAGTCGGCTGTGCTTCGAGTTTGTGGAGCGATGCCGGGTGCGGGGCATTCCTGTGCATGAAGCGCATTGCGTGTCGCACGGCAGGCTCTTGCCCTATCTGCCGATCCTCGAGCTTTTGCGTACGTACTTTGGCATCACGGAGGGAGACGGGGAGCGCGAAGCACGCCAGAAGATCGCCGAGGCGCTCTTGCTGCTCGACCGCGACTTCGAGCCGGCGTTGCCGATGTTCTTCGACTTCCTTGGCGTTGCGGATCCCGATCGGCCGGTGCAGGCGCCGGGCCCTGCCATGCAGCGACGCTTATTTGGTGCGGTGCGCCGCGTAGTCGAGGCCGAGGCGCGACGAGAGCCCAGCGTCGTGCTCGTCGAAGATCTGCACTGGATCGATGACGCGAGCGCCGAGTTTCTCGTCCACCTCATCGATGGCGCGCTGGCTGCGCACGGGCTGATGCTGCTGAACTTCCGTCCGGAGTTTCGTGCCGCCTGGATGGAACGGACCGGCTATCGGCAGATCCCGCTGCTGCCGTTCGACCGTGACGCCGTGGACGCCTTGCTGGCCAACCTGTTGGGCCACCATCCGAGCGTTGCGGGTCTGGGCGCGCTCCTCCACGAGCGCACCGGCGGGACGCCCTTCTTCATCGAGGAAGTCGTCCGCGAGCTGGCAGAGACCGGAGCCCTCGAGGGCGAGCCCGGAAACTATCGTCTCACCACGCCCCTCGTCGACGTGCATGTCCCCGCCACGGTGCAGGCCGTGCTGGCGGCGCGCATCGATAGGCTTGCCGAGCCCGAGAAGGCACTACTGCAGACGGCGTCGGTGATCGGCAAGGAGTTCTCCGAGCACGCGCTCGGAGCGGTCTCCGATTTGCCCGAAGCGGAGCTGCGTGCGGCCTGCGCGTCGCTCGTGCGGTCCGAGCTGCTGGTGGAGCGGGAGCTCTACCCCCAGCCGCTCTATGGATTCTTCCATCCGTTGACCCAGGAAGTCGCCTACGGGTCGCAGCTCGTCGAGCGCCGTCGCCGCGTGCACGCGGCGGTGGCGCGGATGCTGCAGAACGGAGATCCGGGGCTCCTCGACGAGCGGGCGGCGCTGATTGCCCACCACTTGGAAGGCGCCGGCGAGAACGCCGAAGCGGCGCGTTGGCTGCACCGGGCGCAAGGCTGGATCCTGCGCAAGGGAGCTCTCGGCGAGCTCGGAAGGCACGACCGCAAGATCCTGACACTGCTCGACGGCGCGCCCGAGACCGAGGACTTCGTTACGCTCTGGATCGAAGTCGCCACCGCTGTCTTGTTGACCCAGGTCTGGTTCGGCCAGCACGTCGCCGACGCTGATGCGCTCCTCGCGCGTTCCGAGCAGCTGGCAAAGCGCGTCGCGAACCCGTGGGTCCGGGCGACGCCCACGGAGGTCAGGGGCGTTCTCACCTTGCTCAGAGCAGGATTGGAGGGCCAGCGAGTTTTGCGCGATCCAGGAGCAGGCCTGCGAAATCGTCAGGACGTCGGCCGACGCGGCGCCGCCGCTCGTCAACATCATCCCGCAACCTGCTCGCCGGAAACTACCGTGAGGCCTGCGCTCAGGGGCAGCTGCTCCAGGCGAACCAGCACCGTTACGACCCCGACAAGCACCTCTCTCGGGCATCCGGTGAGTATCCAGCGCTACTACCACGCCATGGCTTTGATGGAGACGGGCCAGCTCGCGAAGGCTCGCGAGCTGCTCGACGCGCTGGCGGCCGAGGGTTTCGAATACAACATCGACGAGGAGCGCTTTCGCATTCTTCTGGCCGAGCTCTCCGGCGATACGGCTGGAACGCTCGAACGCGGCCGGCGGGCCATGGCGACCATCGAGGGCTACACCGGCGTGCATCAGACGCAGAGCATCCAGTGCGTGGCAGCGCTCGAGGCACTGGCCTGCGCCAATCTCTTGAACGCTCGTTGGCAGCCGTGCGCCGAGGCAGCGCGCGAAGCACTCGCGATCGCCGCGGCATCCTCGGTCGGCAACTGGATCGCCCCTCCACTACTCGCGCAGCTCGCCGAAGCCGAGCTCGGGCTGGGTGAAATAGAGGCCGCACGCCGCACCGCGGACGAGGCCGTCGCGCGCATGCGCAAGCACGAGACCCGGGGCCGCGAGACGCGCGCACTGCTCGCCCGTGCGCGTGTGCTCCTGGCTACGGAGGGAGTGTCCGGCGTCACGCGCATCCGTCGCGATCTCGACGACGCCCTAGCCCTGTGCGATCGCAACGGCACGCCGGCATGGGAGCCGCTCATCCGGGAAGAGGCTGCGCGCCTGCACGCGCTCTGCGGCGAGTCGCACCGGGCGGCGCAGGAGAAGCGCGCCGCGCTCGAGCTGTACACGAACCTCGGTGCGACCGGACACGCCGCGCGTCTCCGTGGGGAGCTGGCATCGTGACCTGAACCGCATAACGAACGGCTTTCTGGATCCCCGCGACTTCGAGCGAGTGCGTCACAAAGGAAAGATTTTCTCGCAACGCGAGAACCGCGGCGCGCTGCTGCGGCTTGACCGCTCCTGTAAGATGACGGCCGTTGGAAGCTAAGGGCGCGGCCCTACTCCTTGGCGAGAAACGAACCGGTCCCGAATTGGGGGAGGCACATGGACTTCATCAATACCTCACTCGAACAGCAGCCGCTCATGGCACTCTTCCTGACGATCGCGATCGGATACCTGTTGGGAGAAGTCAGTGTCGGAGGACTATCGCTCGGGGTGGGAATGGTCCTATTCGTCGCGCTGGGCATGGGTTGTCTGGCGCCGAAGGCGGCACCCCCAGCGATCCTGGGGAACTTCGGTCTCGCACTCTTTCTCTATGCGGTCGGCATTCAGTACGGGAAGCAGTTCTTCATCGGAGTTACGAGCGCCCCGGGACTCAAGGACAATCTGGTAGCTCTTACCGGAGTGATGATCTCCGGGGCTGTCGCGCTTCTTTTCGTCAAGTTCCTGAATCTCAAGACTGCCTATGCCCTCGGCCTCTTCACGGGCTCGGGAACGTCCACCCCGGCGCTCCAGGCCGCAATCGCGGCGCTCGGGAACGACGACCCCGCGGTGGGATATTCGGTCGCCTATCCGTTCGGTGTGGCCGGCCCTATCCTGTTCCTTTTTCTGGCCTTCACGCTGCTGAAGCCTAAGATCGACGTGCCCGCGGGCGCCGGGACGGAGCTGCTCGAGCTCGCCCTCAAACGCCCCGAGTATTTCGGCAAGCGCCTGAGCGAGGTGATGGCCGTGCTCCCCCCCGAAGTCCGGATCGTGGCTCTCCGCCGCGAGCAGCAGAATCAGCCCGCGTCTCCAGAGCTTGTCCTGCGCGAAAACGACGTGTTGCTTACCATGGCGCCCTCCCGGGCGATGCTCGATCGGCTGGAGAAGACCCTCGGCGAAGCGGTGCCCGGCAGTATGACTGTGGATCGCCGGGACCTCGACTATCTGCGCGTCTTCGCCTCGCGGGCTACCGTGGTGGGCCGGACGCTCGGCGAGCTCGTGTTGCCGGCCGACAAGGCGTCAATCGTGGTGCAGGTCCGCCGCGGCGATACCGATCTCCTCCCGGAGACCGGGCTCGTATTAGAGTACGGCGATCGCGTCGGGCTTCTGGCCCACCGCGCGGACTTCCCGGCCCTGCGCGCGTACTTCGGGGATTCCATCAAAGCGGCGGCGGAGTTCAGCTACATCTCTATCGGAGTCGGGATGGCTTTGGGTTTCATCGTCGGTGCGATCAAGATCCCGCTGCCAGGGATCGGCCGGGTCAGCATGGGACTGTCGGGAGTGCTGATCGTCGCGTTGATCCTGGGATCCCGCCGCCGCAGCGCCGGCCTGAGCTGGGTCATCCCTCTTCCCGCCTCGATCGTGCTGCGCAATCTCGGGTTGACGGTGTTTCTCGCGCAGGTCGGGATGGCGTCCGGCCCCAAGTTCGCGGCGACGGTCTTGGATAACGGTCTCCTGATGCTCAGCCTGGGGGCGATAGTCTTGGCGGCGATGGTCCTACCCATCTTGCTGCTCGGCCTGTTCGTCTTCCGGATGCCCTTCGACCGCGTGATGGGGATCATCGCGGGCACCTGCGGTAACCCCGCAATCCTGGCCTATATCAACCGGTTGGTGCCGAACGAAAAGCCAGACCTCGGCTACGCCACGATCTTCCCCGGCATGACCATCGTCAAAATCCTGTTCGTCTCGATCGTCCCGGCCTTGATGTGAAGGGCCCGGAATAATTGCGGCCTGCCGCCCGATGGCCGCGATCGCCACGATCCCCACGGGGACGACCATCGACAGGACCTTCGAGGCTTCTTCGTACGACAGACGGGCCTTCCTGCGGCGGCGTGACGACGAGAGTTGCGGGGAGATGTCAACCGAGGCGCAGCCCGGCCTGAAACGAGTCGCGCCGGAGAGTAGGAGTTCCTGGAGGCATCACAGCGCTCCCTGCTCCCCGGCGCGGGGGATCACTTCTTGATTTTCAAGCTCATCCCAGAAGCGGCCAACGCGAACTTCAAGCCTTGGGTCGTCGACAGAACGTTTATGACCACGCCGTTCTGGTTCCGCATGGCGGTCGCGGAGCCACCTCCCGCTATCGTGATTCCGGCGGTCGCGGCAGTGTAGTTGCCGTCGAAGTCGGCAAGATTGTTCAGGTGGTAGACGTTGCCAGACGCCTCTATCTTGGAAGCGCCCACGTCCGCGATGGAGAGACCTGACAGCTCGACCGGGTACTTCTTGCCGTTGTAGGTAAGAGTGCCTCCACCCCACGTGTACCCGATTCCGACGGCCACAGAGCCGCCGCTCAGCTCGAGCGTCGCATCGGGGCTGTTCGCGTCGGTCACGGAGATTGCCAGCGCGCGCGTATAGGTGATCTGGACCTGGTCGCCGACGCTGACGGCGTCGAGCTTCTTCGGGTCCCTGATCTTCACGCTGACCTTGTTGCCTTCGGGCCCCTTCAACGTGACCCTCGAGTTGACCTTGTCGATCGCGTCGATCGTCGCCGTCGCGGACGTGACCTCGGCGACAGCGCCGCCTGGCTTCTCGCCAGCCTTCGCTCTCTCGGCAGCCACCGCGTTTTTCGCGGGCGGCATTTCCGTCCCAGCTTTGTACACGTCGGCGGCGATCGCCTCATGATACGTCGCCACCACCCGGTCGCCCTTCTTGAGCTGCGGCAGGTTCCGCACCTCCTTGGAGACCGCAAGCTCGATGACCTCTCCGTTCTCGCCCTTCAGGGTGACGATCCTCTTATCGAGGTCGACTGCCTCGACCGTCGACGTCATCGTGACGGTTCCGGACACTTTCCCGCTGGTGACGTAGCCCGACGACGCGTCCTCCGCGATCGCCTTGGGCGCGAACCCGGCGACCGCAGCGACGATGGCCGCCACTGCAAGGTTCCTTCCGATCGTTAACTTCATTCGTTCCCTCCTCGTGAGTTGCATAGATTCTCGCTGGTTGCTCCCGCCTTACTATCGGTTCTCGTGAAATCTTCAACTGGGCATCCGGGAAGGACCGAATCAAAAGCGGAATCGTTCAAGGCCGCCACGACCTTCCGGCCGGTGCCCCGTGCGACTCGATCGGTCTTCGCGAGCGTCGCCGGCCTGCCGGGGCTGGTCCTTTCGCTGCGGGCCAGGTAAGCTCCGGCGAACACCGATTCCAGCTCCGGCCTATCGTGTGCCGGGGCCTCTCGAGAGGGTGAATGACTCTTAGCAGGCGAAAATTTCTCAAGGCCACGGCAGCGGCGGTCGTGGTGATTGGGAGCGGTCCGGCTGCGGCTCGATCCCAGCCGGCTGGAGCAGGCTCGCGAGAGATGGCCGAGGCCGAGCATCGGGTCTTCAGGGTTCACGACCTCGACCCGGCGCACGATGGTCTGCGGGTGGCCCAACTCTCGGACATCCACGTCGGGGCGCGGACGCCACCCGAGCGAATCCGCGATGCCATCGCGATGGCGAACGCCTTCGAGCCGGACCTGGTGGTGCTGACGGGGGACTACCTCTCCCGTGAGGAGCGCGGCGTGGGACTGATCGGCGAGCTCATGGGCGGACTCTGCGCACCCACCTTCGCCGTGCTCGGCAACCACGACCACTGGGTCGATCCGATCGGCGCAGTCGGAGCGCTGACCGCGCTCGGGTACGAGGTGCTTCGCAACGAGAACACCACCCTCAGCTTGCGCGGCGCGCCCTTCACGATCATCGGCATCGACGATCGTCTCACCGGCAACGCCGCACCCGAGCGAGCCTTCGCAGGCGCCGCCCGCGGCTCGCGCCTCGTGCTCGCCCACGGCCCGCGCACTGCCGACGACCTGGTGGCGCTCGGCGAGCCGCTCCTGTGCCTGTCGGGGCACACCCATGGAGGGCAGATCCACATCCCGGGCGTGACGCCTTTGGTGCTGCGGGCGTTCGCCAACGAGCCCTACGATCAAGGGGCTTTCCAGGTGGGTCCAGTCCAGCTCTACGTGAACCGGGGCGTCGGGAACTCCGCGCTGCGCCTCAGGGTCAACTCCGCACCCGAGGTCACCCTGGCCGTGCTGCGCCGGCCCGAAGCCGCGTGACTGCACCTTGAGACCGACCCGAGCCGTCCGCCCCAATGATCGCCCCGGCCAGTTGATTTGTCGCCCCACTGCAGCGCCATTGCCTTGCAGGAGCGCAACCACGTACGGGAGAGTCTCACTCGTCCGCTAGCTAGTATGCTCGAGATCAACCCGGGAACAGTGGGCATCGCGGAGTACGAGGGGATGACTCCCGCTACGGCGTCGACGCAGATCCAAAGCGAGGCCACGATCCGGATCGCGGATTTCACGACCCTGCCGAACCTCTTGTCGCTGGCGCGTATCGTCGGCGTCGCGGCGGCCGTGCTGCTCTATTTCGAGGGTCATCCCCGCGTGACGCTGATCCTCGGCACGGCCGCCTGCTTGACCGATCACCTCGACGGCTATCTCGCGCGCCGCTGGTCGCAGGAGAGCGTGCTCGGAGCGATGCTCGACCAGGCCGCGGACAGCTTTACCACCGCCATCGCGATGGCGATGCTGGTGATCGCCGGCGGCTTCCCGTTCGTGTTCCTGTTGATCTTCCTGCTGCGCGAGTTCTGGGTCGCGACGGTGCGGCGGTACGCCGCTCTCGGCAACGTCGAGATCCCGTCGCACATCTCCGGCAAGCTCGCGACGGCCTTCATCTACTACGCCATGCTGCTGATGGCGATCGTCCTAATGCTCGACATTCCCGAGGCGATCGCCGCGAGAATGCGTCCGCTCGCGGTGTTCGGCATGGTGACCGGGCTGGCGCTCAGTTGGCTGGCGGCGGTGCGCTACACGCTGGTGCTCGCGGGTAAGGCGCCATGACGTCCCGCACCGTGGCGCGAGGGAAGGCGGAGGTGCTGCTCTGCCCGGGTCCCGTCATGCTCTCGCCGGGCGTCAAGGCGGCGCTCGCGCGGTGTGAGATCGGCCACAGGGACGCGCGTTTCTCAGAGCTCGTCACACGCCTGCGCCGCAACTGCGGCTTGGTCCTGGGCGCGAACGAAGGGCACAGCGTCGTCTTCATCACCGGCCCCGCGACGGCAGCCATCGAGGGGGCGTGCGTGTCGCTGCTCCCGCCGGACGCGTCGGTGATCGTTCCGGTGAACGGCACGTTCGGGGCGCGCATCGTGGAAATTCTGAAGGTACATGATGTGCCTTGCATCCCCATCGATTTCGGATTTGGCAAGCCTTTCGACCTGGCACGAATCGAAGCGGCCCTGGCTGACCCGCGTCATGCTGGATTCCCGGGCGCCCTGGCGATGACGCACCACGAGACCTCCGCCGGCCTGATCAATCCGGTGGCCGAGGTCTGCGCGCTTGCGCGCCGCAACGGACTGAGGACGCTGGTCGACGCGACCAGCAGCGCAGGTGCCGAAGACCTGGACGTCACGCGCGACGGGATCGACGTATGCATCACTTCCTCGGGAAAGTGCCTGCACGCTCCGCCGGGCATCGCCGTCGCCTGTGTGCGCCGCGACATGCTCGCGGCGCGCGCCGGGGCAGCCCCTCGCAGTTACTCCCTGGACTTGCTGCGCCACCACGATCAGCTCGAGGCCAATTCGCAGACCCCGTTCACGCCCGCGGTTCCGCTGTTCGTGGCACTGGACCGGGCCGTCGAGGAGCTGCTCGAACAGGGAGTCGCGGAGCGCCGCCGCTCGTACCTGCGCCGCCGCGCTTTTCTCGCCGCAGGTCTCGGCCGCCTCGGGCTGCCGCTGCTCCGCCTGCCGGCGGGGACCGAGGCCTGCTCGATACTCACGGTCGAGGTTCCGCGCGCGTTCGAACTCGATGAGCTGTACTGGTCGATGTGCGAGCAGGGCTACGTCATCTACAGGGCCAAGGCGCCGCTGGCGCCGGACTATTTCCAGGTCGGCGTCATGGGAGAGCTTTCGGATGCCGACCTGTCCGGCTTCCTCGAGGGACTCGAGTCGCTCCTCTCCCGGGCAGCCGGGCGTCGCCGCGCCGTGACGGCCTAGCGAGAAGCACGAAGAGCGCCGCGCCGGCGCGCCGCCGATGTTCGACCCGGCCATCAACCCGAGAGTGTTCGGCAACTGGCGCCATTGCCTGGCGTTCGGCTTCGGCAGCGGGCTTGCCCGCTTCGCGCCGGGCACGTTCGGGACGCTGGTCGCGATCCCGCCGTACGTCTGCATGGCTCATTTGCCCGCGTGGATGTATGCGGTCATTGTATTCGGTGCGTTCGCCTTCGGGGTCTGGGTGTGTGAGACCGTGTCGCGCGATCTGGGTGTGCGCGATCCCGGCGGCATCGTGTTCGACGAGTTCGTCGGCTACTGGACCACGATGTTCCTGCTGCCCGTCACCTGGACCTGGTTGCTGGCAGGATTCGCCGTGTTTCGGCTGTTCGACATCTGGAAGCCCGGGCCGATCCGCTGGTGCGACCGACACGTCGAGGGGGGCTTCGGCATCATGCTGGACGACATCCTCGCAGGCGCGTGCGCGTGCCTCGTGTTACACGGTCTGCGGATCGCGATGGGTACGTCGTAGCGGGGCCCGCTGTCCTGAAATTCGAAAATGCCGGGGGCGCTCTATAAGGGTCTGCAAGCGTTTCGGACGCCGATACTTCAGACTCTACGGCCCAGACTCTACGGCCAGCTTCGGACGGGACCCGAAACAGCCCGCTCCGGCGGGGAGGAGATGCCATGTTGACCCTGACCGAACTCCAGGCGCTGTTCGGGGCCACCGAGGAGGACTTCGCGCGCGTGCGGCGCGTCGGGAAGCTCCTCGTGCCTCGGATCGACGAGTTCGTCGAGCGGCTCTACGCGTACTTCAAGGTCGCGCTCGGGGCCGACTTCGACGTCCACTTCCCCGACGCGCCGACTGTGGCCCGTGCGCAGGCGGCCGCCCGACGCGCGTGGATCGAGTTCTTCGATGCCCGCTGGGACGACGCGTATCTGAAGAGCCGCCAGCGGATCGGCGAGGTCCATGCCCAGCTCCAGGTGGAGCCCCGCCACTACCTCGGCGCCATGAGCAAGGCGGTCGACCTGTGGACGGGCGAGTTTCGCCCCTCCGGCATGGCCGGGGAGGAGTGGGCCCAGGCCGTTGCCTCGCTGCGGCGCACGACCCTCATGGAGGGGGCGTTCGTCGTCGACGTGTACAGCCGCCGCACGGCCGAGGTCATCGGACAGCAGAGCCGCGCGCTCGTCGACATGAGCACGCCCATCGCCGCCCTCTGGGACGGCGTCCTCATGCTGCCCATCGTCGGCATCCTCGATTCGCGCCGCGCACAGGACATCATGCAGCGGATGCTCGAGCAGGTCGCCGAGAAGCAGGCGGTCGTCTTCATCCTCGACATCTCGGGCGTCGCGGTCGTGGACACGGCCGTGGCCAACCACCTGATCCGCATGACGAAGGCCGCGCGCCTGATGGGCTGCGACACAATCGTCTCGGGCCTCTCCCCGTCGGTCGCCCAGACGATCGTGGAGCTGGGGATCGACGTCGGGGAGATGCGCACGACCGGTAACCTGCGCGACGCGCTCCGCGTGGCCTTTGAGCGCGTGGGCGTGGAGAAGAAGCTTGGGCGTCGGTGACGTCCAGGTCGTCCTGCAGCCCGTGGGGGGGGTCCTGCTCGTCCCGCTCCAAGGGCCGGTGCACGAGGGGCTCCTCCGGAGCCTCCGGGAGAGCGTCCTCGAGCACCTGCGCAGGGACGGGGCGCGCGGCGTCGTGCTCGACATGGACGGCATCGACGTCCTGGACGCCCACGACTTCGAGGGGCTGCGGCGCATCGTGGCGGCCGCGAGCCTGATGGGGGCGCCCGTTGTGCTGGCGGGGGTCCGCCCGGGCGTGGCCGCGGGCCTCACGATGCTCGACGTGGACGACCGATGGGTGAGGGCGGTCCGCACCGTGGAGCGGGCCATGGCAGTGCTGGGATGAGCGAAGGCGAGCAGCGCCTGCGGATCGCGACCGAGGCCGACACGGTGCGGGCCGTGTTCGCGGCGCGGGAGCTCGCCGCGAAGATCGGCATGAGCCCGGGCACCGGGGCGTCACTCGCCACGGCCGTGAGCGAGCTGACGACGAACGTGGTCAAGTACGCCCGCCGAGGGCGCGTGACGATGCGGCCGGTGCGCCAGCGCGAGCGCCCGGGCCTCGAGGTGGTCGTCGAGGACCACGGCCCCGGCATCGAGGACGTCGAGCGGGCCATGACCGACCACTGCTCCACAGGCGGCACGCTGGGCCTCGGGCTCCCGGGCACCCGGCGCCTCGTGGACGAGTTTGAGATCGACAGCCGGCTCGGCGTGGGCACCCGCGTCCGGGTGGTAAAGTGGGGCTGAGCATGGAGCTCGAGTGGGCCCTCCACGTCCGCTCCTACCCCGGCGCGCCCCGGGGCGGGGACCTGGGCCTGGTGCTCCCCTTCAAGGGCGGCGCCCTCGCTGCGCTCGTGGACGCCTCCGGCCACGGGCTCACGGCCTACGCCGCCGCCCAGGCGGCCCGCCGGGCGCTGCTCGAGGCCGGTGCGCGGGAGCCCGACGTCCTCCTGCGCGCGCTGGATGCCGCCCTCGCCGGGACCGTCGGCGCCGCCGCGTCCGTCGCCTGCGTCGAGGGCCGCACGCTCGCATTCGCCGGCGTGGGGAACGTCGCCGCGACCGTGGGCCTGCGGCCGCTCGTCGTGCGTGGGGGCGTCCTCGGCCAGCGCCCGCGGATCCCCGCGGTGGTGCGCGTCCCCTTCGAGCCGGGGACCTGGCTGATGATGCACACCGACGGCGTGTCGCCGCCCCCGGCGGTCCCCGCGGGCAGTGCTGAGTCCGCGGCCCGCGCCCTCGTCGAGGCGCACGGCTCCACCCACGACGACGCGGCGGTGCTGTTACTGCGCTGGCGGGAGAGCGCGCCGTGACGCGCCTAGGGCTCCTCCGGATCACGACGCCCGACGCCCTCCCCTTCGCCCGGGAGAAGCTGCGCGCGTGCCTCGTCGTCGCCGGGTTGCCACGGGTGTTCGCGGGGCAAGTCACGACCCTGGTCTCCCAAGCGCTGCGGGACCGCCTCCCGACCGAGCTCGCCGTGCACCTGGAGGAGGACGGGAACCACCTGCTGCTGCGGCCGCCGGAGGTCGCCGGGCGCCACCAACGCCTCCGCCTCCCTCGGGCCCCGGACCCCGGGGACGTCGAGCTCATGCAGGCGATCCTCGCACGCCTCACCCGCGAGGAGCTGCTCTACGACCTCGAACACCAGGTCCAACAACGGACCGCCGACCTCGAGCGCGAGCGCGAGCGCTCCGAGCGCCTGCTGCGGAACATGCTGCCCGACGTGATCGCCAAGCGTATGAAGGATGGCGAGACCATCGCGGACGTGCACGAGGCCTCCGTCCTCTTCGCCGACATCAAGGGCTTCACGGCTCTGGCGAGCGAGCGGAACGCCGAGGACGTGGTCCGCATCCTCGACCGGATCTTCCGCGAGTTCGACGACCTCGCCCACCGCCACGGCCTCGAGAAGATCAAGACGATCGGCGACGCGTACATGGCCGCTGCGGGCCTCCCCGTCCCGCAGGCCGACCACGTGGACCGCGCGGTCCAGATGGGGCTGGACATGGTGGCCTCCATCGTGCCGCTGCGCCAGGAGCTCGGCGTCTCGCTGGACGTCCGGGTCGGGATCCACTCCGGTCCGGTCGTAGCAGGCGTGATCGGCACGAAGAAGCACGCCTACGACGTCTGGGGCGACACCGTGAACGTGGCCTCCCGCATGGAGAGCCACGGCGTCCCGGGCCGCGTCCAGGTCTCGGACGACGTGCGCCGCACCCTGGGTCGCCGCTACCGGGTCGAGGACCGCGGCACGATCGAGATCAAGAACCGCGGCACCATGCGCACCTGGTTCGTCCACGGGATCGCCGTGCTCGAGCCGTGATCCGACGCGTACGGGGGTAGGGCCGGCAGCGTCGTGTCGAAACGGAACGAGCTCTCAGATCAAGGCCTTGAAGAGAGACAGCAGCAGGTCCTTGAACGGGATGCGAATCGCAGCCGTGATGAGCATGGGAAGAGCGGCCGGAAGCACGACCGCCACGACGCCCCGCGCGCCGATCGGAATCGTTAGCATTTCTGCAACGGCGCTGTACATCGTGTTCACGTCTGCAACCGGGCCGAGCTCGGCGGCCGAGAGAACCGCGTCGTCCTCGACCGGCTCGCGCAGGATCCAGCGCTGACGTACCCGGCGCCCGTGTCTGGCCACGAGCGCACCGTACTCGAGCAGACCGCGGCGCTTGGCGTTGCGCAGCGGACCTGAAAAGGCGAAGAACGGACCGAGCACGAAAAGTGCGATCACGACGATGAGCGAGGCTGCCGGCACTCTGAGCTCCTTGAGGCTGACGTCGTGGTACACGAGGTCATGCGCCCACCGTGACGACGCGACCGCGGAGACCGCGAGCACGACGGGCGCGAACGCAGACGGGATCAAATCGACGAACCCGAGGCCGCCTCTGCGGTCCGGATGAGTCGGGACGATCGAGAGACCTATGTGGGCGAGGCGCCACAGCAACACCCACAAGAGGATTAGGCGCCAAATCCAAGCCAGGAGAAGACCGAGGAACACCGGAGTGGTCACGTACATCAACCACCATCCGCCGAGCCCAGTGATCGCGTGGCCGGGCAGGCCTTCGTCGGTCGCCCATCGGAGCTCGTGAACGTCCGTGATCATCGGCCGTGACAGGGTCGTGACGATGACGAGCGCGAGTATGATCAGCCAGGGAACCCAATGTTCGCGTAGACGAGCCACATCGCGAAGCACCGCTGCGTAACGCGCCCCTGCGGACTCGTCGAGGAGACCCGACGTGACGAAGTACGGAATCACGCGGTTCAGCATCGTTTGCGTCGTCGCATCCGCGATCACCAGCAGCGGGATCGCGACGAGACTACGCACGTGCACCCCGAAGTGCTCGAAGAGCGGCTCGGCGACGGTGTGACCGAGGGCCCGACCCGTTGCAATCGCCCAGACGACCAGCGGCAACCAGCTGATGCCCGCGATCAGAACCGCCCGCCGGACGACTCTGAGCCCACCGTCATGCCCGATCAGACCGACCGCCTGCTGCAGCCGGAACAGCGGGTCCCCGCGAATCAGGGAAAAGGCCAAGGACGCGTCGTCGTGATTCGGTTCACCCATGCCCGTTCGGCTTGCCGATCGAACCGCGCCGGTGCTAGCAGGTTTCGTACAACCGATCCAAACGGGAGGACCCCATGGGCGAGCCACGTCCGGTCTTCGCTAGCATCACGCAGGGAAGTCGCGTTCTTGGCCTCTCGTTGATCGGGCTGGGCGTCCTCTCGGCCCTCGCGCCCGCGATCGCCGGCGCGCCCGTGATCATCTTGGTGGGGCTGCTGGTCACCATCGCCGGCATAGTCCGCGGCGTGTTCGGCTGGCGCGCCTGGTCGGAAGGCAAGGGACCGATGGGTCTCGTCGTCGGAGGCCTTGCCGTCGCGTGCGGGCTCGCTCTCACTTTCAACCCGGTATCGACGCTCGGCGCGGTGTCTTCGCTGGTGGCGGTGTACATGGTCGTGGACGGTATCTCCGAGCTGCTGTTTTCTTTGCGGCTCGATGAAAGCGAAGGTCGCGTCTGGATGCTCGGCGAAGCGCTGCTTTCCGTCGCCCTCGGCGTCTCGATGTGGGTCGGCTGGCCGCTCTCGGGCCTGCGTGCGCTCGGGGTCCTCATCGGTGTGAAGCTCGCATCCGCTGGCGCGGTCTTGCTCAGGGTCGAGCAGGCCATGCGGCGGGTCGGTGCGGGCGTCGCCGCGCTCCGCTCGCGCGCGGGGGGCTAGCGATTCCACGGGGCAGCTGGCCTCTTGCTCGTCAATTCGGTGCTGCGTTGAGTGATACGCCATAGCACCGAAGTTCGACTGCTCAACTGTCGGACAATGAGTTCTTGATTCTCCTGCAATTGACAGACAAGACCCTTCCAACGTACCACTCCGACAGGCTCCGAAACGGGCGCCACATGAGACGATCCCTGCTCATCCAGGCTCATCTGCGGTACCTGTTTCTCTACCGGCGGACGGCCGTCATCATCGCGTTGGCGACCCTGCTGATCTCGACGATGTTTGCCAAGACCGCTACGGCCGAAGATCCCTCGCAAGCGGAGATCCTCGAGCGGCTCCAGCAGTTGGAGAACGAGCAGAAGGAAATGCGCGAGCTTCTCAAGGCGAAGGACGCCCGCCTGAACGAGGTCGAGCAGGAGCTCGAGCGGGTGAAACAGGCAGCATCCGCCGGTGCCGCTCCAGCGGCGAAGGCAGTTCCGCCGGCCGCTCCCGTGCCGTCCGCCCCTCCAGGGACGACGGAAGGTCAGCTCGCGGCTCCCGCGCCGGCTCCCCCGATCGCACCCGCGGCGGAGCCGACGCCGCAGCTGGCGGCGGCTCCCGCCGAGCCGTCGCCGTCAAAGGAGTTCTTCGGCCGTTATGTGCCTGGCCGCGGGTTTACCTTGGCGCGGACGGAGTGGGGCGAGGTCGTGTTCAGCGCCTATAGCTATGTCCGCTATCTGAATCAGCAGGGTCTCGACAAGTTCTACACGAATCATCAGGGGCAAACCATCGCGGTCGATAGGCGGAACGACGTCGAGCTCAACAAGGTCAAGCTCGAGTTCAAGGGCTGGTTGCTCGATCCCCGCTTCCAATACGTCCTGTACACCTGGACCAACAATACCGCGATGGGACTCGGTGCGCAGGTCGTCGTCGGCGGGAACTTGAGATGGGCGTTCAACGACGCCTTGCAGCTCGGCGGAGGCATCTTTCCGCTTCCGAGTGTGCGCTCGAACGAAGGTGCGTGGCCGTTCTTTCTCGGTGTCGACCACCGCACGATGTCCGACGAGTTCTTCCGCGGATCCTACACGATGGGCATCTTCGCCTTCGGAGAGCTCGCTCCCTGCCTACGGTACTCGGCAATGCTCGGAAACAATCTGAGCATCCTCGGAGTCGACGCCGTACAGCTCGACAACAAGTTCCAGACCGTCGCCGCGGCTTTGTGGTGGATGCCGACCACCGGCGAGTTCGGAGAGCGCGGCGGATCCTTCGGCGACTTCGAGGATCATCAGGAATTGGCTACCCGTATCGGGGGTCATTTCACTTACAGTCCGGAGGACGCGCAGCAGCAGCCGAATGCCGACGCTCCGGACAACACGCAGATCCGGCTCTCGGACGGCACCATCATCTTCACGCCCGGCGCGCTCGCGCCGGATGTTTCGGTCAACAAGGTCAAGTACTACATGACGTCGTTCGACGCCGGGATGAAATACCGCGGGTTCGCTCTCGAAGGGGAGTACTATCTGCGCTGGCTGAAGGAGCTCCAGGCGACCGGACCGCTGCCGATCGATGACACGTTCGACAACGGCTTCCAACTCATGGCGTCGATGATGGTGTTGCCGAAGACCGTCCAGCTCTACACGCAGGGAGCGTATCTTTTCGGCGAATTCGGAGACCCCTGGGAAGTGACGGCCGGTATCAACTGGTGGGTGTTCAAGCGCCGCGAGCTGCGCGTGAATCTAGAGTACATCTATGACCGAGGGTCGCCGGTCGGATACAGCGCCATTCCGCAGCAGGTCGGAGGCACCGGCTCCATTGTCAACGCCAATGTGGAGCTGTTCTTCTAGAGCACTACTCGGGGTTGGGACCGAAGATGTCCAGGCCGAGCCTGCCCGCGATGTAGCGAATCGCCTTCTGCGCGCGCACGCTGTTTCCCGCCTCGTTGAGGCGCGGCGAGAACGCGGCGATCGCCAATCGTCCCGGCACGACGGCGACGATCCCGCCGCCGACGCCGGTCTTCGACGGCAGCCCCGCCTCGAACGACCAGAGGCCGGACTCGTCGTAGAATCCCGCCGTCAGCATGATGGCGAGCAGCTCCGGGACGCTCCCCTCGTCGAGCAAGCGCTTGCCGGTCTTCGGGTTCACGCCGCCGTTGGCGAGCGTGGCGCCCATCATCGCCAGCTCCTTGGTGCTGACGCCGACCGAGCACTCCTTCGTGTAGACGCGCAGTGCCTCCTCGGGATCGGAGTAGAGCCGCTCGTAGTTGAAGAGCAGATTCGCGATGCCGCGATTGCTCAACGACGTCTCGTACTCGGATTCGAACACCTTCTCGAGGAGCGGCAGATCGGCGCCGCCGGCGAAGTCCCTCGAGGTTGGTCAGGACCTTCTCCCAGCGCTCCTTCTCGCTGCTCGCCTTGACGAGGCTCACCGCGGCGATCGCGCCGGCGTTGACCAGCGGGTTGACCGAGCGGCGCCTTGTAGATCTCGAGCGCCATCTTGGAGTTGAACGGCAAGCCCGTCGGCTCGACGCCGATCTTCTCGGGGATGATCTCGGGCCCACCGTACTGCTGCATCACCAGCGCCGCGGTGAAGGGCTTCGAGACCGATTCGATGGCGAAGCGGTAGTCGACGTCGCCCGCGCTGTAGAGCGTGCCGTCGCGCGTCGCGATGACGACGCCGAAGAGCTCCGACGGGATCGTCGCCAGGATCGGGATGTAGTCGGCGTTCTTGCCGTCCTTCACGCCGTTGAACTGGGCATGCGCCTCCGTCACGACTTTCTGCAATTGCTCGGCGTCGAGCATCGCGACGGCCTCGCCCTCGCCCTTGGCGTGTGCGGCCGAGCTGAAAGCCAACACGACGGCGGCAACCATCGACAGAGCCGCCGACGACTTCGAATCCGAGATCTCTCGTCTGCTCATTGTCTTCTCCTCCAGGATGGTGGTCCCGCTCAGCGCACGTTCGCGGCTTCCCAGGCGCGCACCTTGCGCCGGGCCGGTCGAACAGTCGTTCGTAGTTGCCCATGCGCAGCTGCGCGCTCGCCTCCGGGGGCAGCGCCTTCCAGAGCGGCGCGTACTGATCGTAGATCCTGCAGGTACGAGGCTCTGGTCCTTCGGCGCGACCTCGTCCGTGCCGAAGAGGAAGCGGTCCGGATGGCGCTCGAGCATACCGGCGGTGATCTCGACCGACTCGCGGCGATCGCACGACGTACTTCGCGACCTCGTTCCACGAGATGTCGAAGTAGACGTGCCGCAGCGCCGGATCCTTCAGGATCTCCTCGAGCAGCGCGACGTGGCCCGGGATCGGCTGGATGATGCGCCCGAGCCCGGTGTGCGCCCAGATGATCGTCGTCTTGGGATGGCGCGCGAGCAGCGCCTTCATCTGGTCGAAGTAGATCGCGCGCCTTCTCGGGCTTCGCGAACGGCATGTGGATGTCGTTGTGGATGATGACGACCAGGCCGACCTCGCCGGCGAAGTCGAGGATGCGGTCGAGCGCCGGGTCGGTCAGGCTCGCGACGTCGCCGGCGATCTTCGAGGACACGAACTCCTTGTGGATCGTGAACTCGCCGATGCCCGGAGAACACGCCGGGAAAGGTCTGCAGCACGCGCCGGATGTGATCGGCCGCGTACATGTCGGCGGGTTGAAGCCGGTGATCATCGGGTCGAAGCGGGCCTGCTGCTTCTGCGACAGCGACTTGTACGCCATCGCGATGAAGGCGTCGGTGAAGGAGTAGTAGTAGAGGTCGGCGTCGCTATCGAGGTAGTAGCGTCGGCGCGACGTCGCCCGAGACGCGATACGACCACTGCTGCTGCAGCGGGATGCCGAAGAGCGCGACGCGCCCGACGCGCGTGCCCATGATGTCGAGGAAGTTCCGGATGTCGGTGCCTTCCTGGATGTAGTTGGTGAGATGGAAGTGACTGTCGTTCGAGGTCGTAGCCGGGCGGCGCCGCATGGATCGTCGTAGGGACGATCACGAGCCCGAGCAGCGCGGTCGCCGCGAGCCACGAACGCAGCCAGTGCCTAGGAGAAGGCAAGCGAGTCCACTCTAGAAGATCGAGTACGCGACGCCGACCTGGTTCCGGAAGACGTGACCGGAAGCCCCGCTCTCCTTCTGATTCTCGCCGTAGAGCACTTCGAAGCCGACGCTGAGCCGCTCGCGCAACTGCCAGACGAGGTTGCCGCTCGCGTACTGCGTCTGGTGATACGCGTCCGGCCCCTGCGTGCCCAGACCGTCCACCTTCACCCAGCCGAAGGTCCCGGTCGAGCGCCAGCACGGAAGCCAATGATGGGTATAGCTGCCGAAGGCTCCGTAGTACGGCAGGGCCTTCAGATTGCCGCTGCTGTTGAAGGCGGCGTCGGTGTTGAAGAAGCCGGAATCGTTCCCGTAGCGCCCGATCCCTTCGCCGTAAGTGAACTGGCCACCGAGCACATCTGCTTTGACGTCGTCCGCCTTCCAGGGAAGCTTGATGTTGAGAGTTGCGCCGAGGTTGAGGCCCCAGCCGAAGACCGAATCTTTGCCGAGCGTCGCGCTCTTCGCGGAGAGATCGCGGAACACGGTGCTGAGCTGCACGTGTCCGAGGTCGGCCGACTCGCCGCGCAAGTTGAAGGCGAAGTCTGGCGTATGGTTGATTCCGCTCACCGACGCCGCATCGACGTCCGAGGCCTGAGTGTCAGGCTGCGTCAGTCCGGCGTTGAGCGCCCAGCTCTCGCCCAGCGGCAGCTTGTAGCGCACCAGCGGGAAGCGCGCGAAGATCATCGAGTTCGGACCTTCGTAGTCCACCGTGTCCGGCCAGACGTCGGGGTCCTCGAAGGGGCTGTAGGTCTGGCCGAGGGTGACGTTGTAGATGGTTCCGTACAGGTGCTGGATGCGATAGTTGAACTCGCCCGACCCGGAGCCGAAGAAGTCGTTCTGGTAGTAGAAGCGCGGGCTCCCGGCCACGTCCGGCGCGCGCACGTCGACGACCAGCTGCGAGCCCTTGCCGTTGGCGTTGAACACCGGCCCGCCGCCCTTGGTCGGATCCCCGGTCACCGGGATCTTGGCGGTGATGAAGCGGTTGTCGTCGCCCGCGTTACCGGTGTCGTAGGTGAAGTCGACGCGCGGCTTGGCGTTGAAGCGCAGCATCACACCCGTGTTCGGGATGTGGACGAACCCGCGCATCTTCGGATCGACCGGCGCCTGGGGACCGATACCCTGCGAGGAGAGCACGGTCTCGAGGGCCTCGCTGGCGGATTGAACCTCGGGTGAGATGCGGCGTTTCCGCCGGCGGCGCAGGGCCACTGCCGCCTCCGCGGGTGTCATCGCCTTCTCCTTTGGTGCCGCGGCCGCCGCCTTTTCCTGCTGCCGCTCCCGCTCGAGCTTATCGATCTTCTGGTTGAGCGTGTTGATCGTCTGCTGCATCTGCTCGACGGACTTCTTGAGAGCGTCGAGCTCCGCGTCGTCCGCACGCGACAGCGGGTGCGACGAGCATCACGATGACAGCCGCCACGCTTGCCCACCGAGTCACCCTGTTTGCGCGCATGAGCCTATGCCTCCGACTATTCGAGCCTCATTAGGGTTAGTTCGCCGTGACCGTGACGTCCGTGCTCCAAATGATGTCAACGCGGTCGCCAACCTTGACCTTGTCGAAGACCGTCGGATCGAGGACACGTCGGCTGTATTTCCAGTTGTCCGGTCCGACAATGGTGATCGACGATGCGCTCTTGTCGATGTCGGTGACCGTCGCCGTCATGATTCGGAGCATGGAGGCGCTTCCGAAGTCTTTATCCACGTAAGCACGATCGACCGCCGCCTCGTTAGGCTCTTTCAGTCGCACCTTGATGTGGTCGTCATACGTTACCTTCACCTTGTCGCCGACCTTGAGCTCGTCGAACCCCTTCATACTCTGGGGCACGTCAATGGTGACGAACCCGCCCGAGTCCTTCTTGATGGTCAAGTGGCGCCTGGGACTATCAATCGCCTCGACGGTACCAGCAACGGTGACGGTCTGGTTCGCTTCTTTCGTCACTTGCGCCCAACTGGACATGGCAGCCAGCCTCGAAGTCCATGCGCAGCGCTGAGCATCTCACAGGAGGCAACGTCTTTGCAAGTGGTTCAATGGTCGAGTTTGCTCCCACTCGCGTCTCGGCTAGCGCGTTGCGTCAATCGCGTTTCCGTGCATGGCCGAAACAAGAGGGGCCACGCATCTTGCGACACGCGGCCCCTGGTTCGGTGTGGTAGCAGATCAGCTCGCGCTGCGGCTCACCGTCCCGTCCAAGAGATCCTTCAACACGGTGCTCCGGGCCTCACTTGACGTCGAGCTGCTTGAACCGCGAGCCCTGGAAGGACACATCCCCTATGAGCCCCTTCTCGCCGAAGACGAAGACAACGATCGCTTTCTTCAGATTGGTCGTATCGATAGTGGCGCCAGCGCCGAGCTTGGCCACGGCCAGCGACGCATCCACGCCGAGCTCCCACTCGCGCTTGCCGCTGGTGAACTTGGCCAGCGCTTCGTCCGTGTTCAGCACCAGGATCATCGCGTGGTTTTCGATGCCCGCGAGGAATCCCGCCTTGAGCGCGCTCGTCCCGAAATAGAGCGGCGTTGCGGAACCCTTGGTCAGCACGCACTCGCCTGACTCTAGGCCGAAGATAAAGCCCCCCTTGGTGATGCTCGGGCACACCAGGACACCCTTGGCGTTGGCGAGCACCGCATCGGCGCCCTTGGTCTGTGCCTCGAACTTCGCCAGCGTGGCTTTCCCATCGGCCTCCAGCTTGGCCGCTTCCTGGGCCGTGAAGGCCGCCATGGCCTGACCCGACAGGGCGAGACCAAGGGCCACGACCCCGCCCATCACGCTTAGCTTGATCCTTCGATTGAACATGCGTCTCCCTCCTCTTGTCTTGCCGTGAGCTCAGTGCCCAACGTGAACGAGTGGTAAGACCCTTCGTCTCGCTACGAAGTCGGGAGGCAAGCAAAGCCTGGTTCGAAGACACGAGTTGCCGAAGTGAGTATGCACGGCTCCATCAAAGTGACGCTCGGTGTTCTCTCGCTGAACGTAATGACGCTCTGCGGGTGTGAGGACCTAGTTGTGCGCGACGTGTCAAGCCTGCTCATCCCCAGGTTTCAACGGTCTGAGATCCTTGGATTCACTGCCGGCTTCGGAACGACCTTCGCCGCGGTGCCAGACCTGATCACGATGCTCAGGCGGCGGTCAAGCGCAGGTATGAATCCGAGGATGGCGGGAATCATGGGCGTCTTTCAGATCGTCTGGGTCTACTATGGTTTGTTGATTGCTTCGCGACCGGTGATTGCATGGAATGCGGTTGCCGTCGTGATCAATTTTCTGAGCGTCGGCGCGTACCTCCATTTCGTGCGCAGGGAACGGAAGCAAACGATGGAGTCGACGGGTTTGTCAAGCGGCGCTTCGTAACAGACCAAGGGATGCGGGAAGCGTTTCCGCTCGAGCGATCCGCGCGCGGCGGGCCGAGCGTCGATCCGTTTCCAGCGTTCACTTGCCGACGAGGCCGATCGTCGGCATCGGCAGCGCCATTTGTGCAGTCGCTATCCGCCCGCAGCCGCCGCCGAGCGGCTGTAGATGACGTAGGGAATGAGCGTCAGCGCCGAGACGATCAGGTAAACGAAGATCGTCGCGACGACGGCCGGCGGCGCCCCGTTCTGGGTGGCGACCAGCAGGGCCAGGCCAGGATTGCGGGCAGCACTGCATACCGCTACCGCGGTGCGCGTGGCCGGTTCGGGGCCGCCGAGCAGGTGGCCGCTCGCCACCGCCAGCAGGGTCACGAGGACGATCGCCAGGACGACCCGCCAGTCGGCTCCGACCAGGACCGGCGCCACATCGACGGCCACCAGCAACACCAGCAGGATCAGCAGCGCACCCGCGATTCTTCCAAGCGTCGGCTCCACGCGCGCCGCCAACGCGGGCGCGAACCGCCGGGTCAGCATGCCCACGCCGAGCGGCAGCAGCTGGGCCTTGAACACCTGCATCGCCACGTGCTGCGGCGCCAGGCTGGCCTCGCCCGCGTACAGCGCCACCAGCGCGGCGATCGACAGGGGCATCGAGACGGTCGCCAGCAGCGCCACCAGGATCTGCAGCGCGGGCGCAAACGCGCGGTGGCCGCCTGCGCCCAATGAGCGATAGCAGCGCGACCGGCGCGCCGGGTGCAATGGCCATCAGCACGATGCCCAGCTGCGCGGCGCGCGGCAGGGCGAGGCTGCGCACCACGAGCAGTGCCAGCGTCGGGACCGCCACCAGCACCGCGAACAACGCGCGCGCCACCAGTCCCGGATTGCGTCCCACGCGGCGGACCTCGCGTACCACGATGCCCAGGCCAAGGGTCAACATCACGCAGAAGATCGTCGCCGCCGCAGCCAGCGTGAGCACGCGCTCGGGGATCGGGCCATCGACGATCATCCGGCCACTCCCGCAGGCTCGCGGCCGCCCGATCGGCTGCGCGTCGTGCCCGCCTTAGCGGCGGCTCCGCGCGGTCGAGCCACCCAGGCCCTGCACGTCCGGCGTGCGCGCCAGTGCCAGCTCGTCGGGCCGCGTGAAGGCGGCCTCGACCGCCGCGTCGAGTCGCTGCTTTTCCTGCAGCAAAGGCGCGTGGCGGTACACCGGCAGCAGCGCGAGCAGGTTGTCGATCATCGCGCGCAAACGGCGCGCGATCTGCAGCGAGTGGGCGCCACAGGCACGGATCTCGGCGCACGCCACCAGCACGAAGTCGTCCCAGTCGGGCGTGCGCTGGACCAGCCGCACACGGCCGCTGGCATCGACCACTTCGTCCGAGTGCAGGCGCCGCTTGCCCGCCACCCGCAGCAGGCGGTGGATCTGGTCGATGGCGAGCACGGCCGTCGTCGGGTCGTTGATCGCCGGTGACAGCGCCTTCAGGGCGATGTCGACCAGGATGCGGAGCGCGAACACCGGGTCCTGCTCCATGGTCCGCTCGTCGCCGAAGGCCACCGCCGCACGCAGCCGGTGGTCGTCGATCGCTGCTGCGCTCGCGTACGAGGCGGAATAGCGGCTCGTCCGGCGCGATGAAGTCGCCGATCTGCGGCACCAGCTCGATCACGCCATCGTGACGCCGCGCCTCCTCGATCAGGGACGCGAGGTCGACCGCCAACAGGGTCTTCGACCGCCCGGTGTGCATGACCTCGCGCGCCGCCGCGGGCAGCTGCACGTGGGTGCGCGTGCGTTCGTCGTGATCGGCACTCGCGAGGCTCGGATACACCGCTTGCAGCACCTCGATGCCCTGGTTGCCCACGCGCGCCAGGATGCTCACCGGGCGCAGCAGGCGAGCCGCGTAGTCGATCAGGAACAGGAACACCATCAGGCAGGCGACGCCGAGCACGCCGGTCAACGAAGTCACCAGGTTCGGTACGGTGGTGCCGAGGCGATTGAGCCCGGTGACGGCCAGCAGCAGCGTGAAGACGAACAGCCCCACGCTGACGCGCACCACGTTGTCGCGCAGCAGCGTGGTGGCGATCACGCGCGGCGTCAGCTGGCCACCGGCGATCTGGATGGCCACCAGCAGCGAACCGAACGTGAAGACGAGGAACGACAGCGACAGCGTGATGACCGTCTGGTACATCGCGGTCGCGCCCGACACTCCCAGCCCGGTCACGTTCCAGTCGAGATAGCTGTCGAGCCAGCGCATCAGCGGCGCCAGCAGGTAGATCAGCACGATCGCCACGATCGGCGTGACCCAGAGCGCCGAGCGCAGGTAGCTGGCGGCCCGGTACATCCGGCCCCAGGTGAGCCGCGCCCTGATGAACTGCGCCACACCGTTGTCCGGCCGCTTCGCCGCCTGCGGCCGTGGCGTGCCGGACGAAGCCACGGTGGTCTGGCCGTCGGTCGTCATGTTTTCGCGAATTGACGTCCACCCCGAAGAGGACGGCAAGTCGAAACTAGAGTATCGTACCGACCTGTTTGTCAACTAACCGGCGCATCGCGGGTCGTTCGTCGGGTGACGCGGAGCTTGGGCAGAGAGGCTGGCCCAAACCGACATTGTACTTTCCGCGCCGCAAGCGCTATTTGGGCAGCTCAGCCCTGCGACGCGCGCGACCGCGTGTCGCGAGCCGAGAAGAAAAGGGAACTAGGTTCGTTCCCCACAACCAGCGAGGTGCCTTATGTCAATCCGATCCGACGACGACGCGCCCATCCTCGACCCAGAGCTGATGTCCGCGGAGACCCCGGCGGGTATCGACCGGCGGAGCTTCATGGTGCGGTCCGCCATGATCGGCGCCGTGGCCGTCCTGTCGGGCAGCAAGGCCGCGACCGCGAAGGAGACCGCCGAGCAGGCCGCTTCCGCACCTCCCGTTCAACCGCGCGTCAAGCTCTCCCCCGACCTCGAGGTCGTGAAGAAGTCCAAGGGGCCGGTGATGACCACCGTCGAGGAGTTCTACAAGGTCGGCCCCGGACCCTCGAGCTCGCACACCATCGGGCCGATGCGGATCACGTACGACTTCTACCAGCGCTGCACCAAGCTGCCGCCGGACCAGCTCGCCAAGGCCACCGCGCTCCGCGTGCACCTCTTCGGCAGCCTGAGCGCCACCGGGAAGGGGCACGGCACCGAGCGCGCTGCCTCGCCGGCATCATCGGCAAGGAGCCGGCGACGATCGACCCGATCTTCCTCGACGAGCTCGCCGCCAAGCCCGACCAGACGTTCCCGGTGAAGCTCGGCAGCGCCACCTTCAACGCCTCGCTCAAGGACATCATCTACGACGCGCCCAAGGGCGACTTCCCGCACCCCAACACGATGACCTGCAAGCTGATGGCCGGCGACACGGTGCTCCTCGAGCAGGAGTACTACTCGGTCGGCGGCGGCTTCATCGAGTGGAAGGGCTACAGCCGCCGAAGAAGGGCCAGCCGAAGTACCCCTACGCCACCATGAAGGAGCTGCAGGAGCACGCCGAGAAGAACAAGCTCTCGGTCGCGCAGGTGGTGATGGCGAACGAGGTGGCGGTCTCCGGCAAGAGCGAGGCGGAGATCAACGCCTTCCTCGACAAGATCGCGACCGCGATGGTCGAACATCGTGAAGTCGGGGCTCGCCGCGCCCGAGTCCACGCTCCCGGGGCCGATCAAGCTCAAGACCAAGGCCGGCGAGGTCTACAAGCGCGCCCAGGACGACCAGTACGAGAAGCAGCGCGGGGTCGGGCGTCGTCGCCGCCTACGCGCTGGCCGGCTCGGAGGAGAACGCGCGCGGCCACCTGGTCGTCACCGCCCCGACCGGCGGCTCGGCCGGCGTCATTCCCGCCATCGTGTACGCGCTCGGCGAGGGCGGCCGGAAGCTGCCGCAGGAGAAGATCCGCGAGGGCCTGCTGGCCGCCGCCGCGATCGGCTACCTCTGCAAGCACAACGCGACGCTCGCCGGCGCCGAGGGCGGCTGCCAGGCGGAGATCGGCGTCGCGTCCGCGATGGGCGCGGCGCTGATCGCCCAGGCGCACGACTTCGACGCACTCAGGTGATCGCCAACGCCGCCGAGTCGGCGCTCGAGCACCACCTCGGCATGACCTGCGACCCGGTCGCCGGCTTCGTGCAGATACCCTGCATCGAGCGCTGCGCCTACGGCGCGGTGAAGGCGTGGACCGGCTTCATGATCGCCAGCAACGAGATCCCGGCCAATCGCCGTGTCGACTTCGACACGACGGTCGTCGCGATGGCGCTCACGGCCAAGGAGATGAACTCGAAGTACAAGGAGACCTCCGAAGGCGGTCTGGCCGTCTCGGTGGTGCTCTGTTAGCGCCGTAGCCGCTCCCTTACGGAGTCGGGCTCGCCATCGTGCTCACCCTGCTACTCAAGGAGACGGGGCCGCCCGCGCGGCGGCCCTCGCGGAGGCCAGACCATGACGCAACCTGGAACCGGAAAGTACGAACGGCTGCTGGAGCGCTGTCGGGGCCTCGCCCCGATCCCGACGGCGGTCGCCTGGCCCTGCGAGGAGACGGCGCTGGCCGGCGCGATCGACGCCGCCAAGCGAGGGCCTGATCATCGCCGATCCTGGTCGGACCGGCGGCGACGATCGCCGAGCTCGCCAAGGCCAAGGGCATCGACCTCGGCGACGCCGAGATCGTGGACGTCGCCGACAGTCACGCCGCCGCCGCCAAGGCGGTGGCAGCTGGTGCGCGAGGGCAAGGCCGAGCTGCTGATGAAGGGCAGCCTCCACTCCGACGAGATCCTCGGCGCGGTGGTGGCCAAGGAAGGCGGCTGCGCACCGGCCGGCGCCTGAGCCACGTCTTCCTGATGGACGTGCCCACCTACCACAAGGTGCTGATCGTCACCGACGCCGCGATCAACATCGCGCCGACGCTCGAGGACAAGGTGGACATCTGCCAGAACGCGATCGACCTGGCGAGGTCGTTCGGCGTCGAGCGGCCGAAGGTGGCGATCCTCGCCGCGGTCGAGACGGTGAACTCGAGGATGCCCGCCACGCTCGATGCCGCCGCGCTCTGCAAGATGGCCGAGCGGGGACAGATCAAGGGCGGGCTGCTCGACGGGCCGCTCGCGTTCGACAACGCCATCAGCCGCGACGCGGCGAAGATCAAGGGGATCATCTCGGAGGTCGCCGGCGACCCCGACATCCTGCTGGCGCCCGACCTCGAGGCGGGCAACATGATGGCGAAGCAGCTGAGCTTCCTCGCCAACGCCGACAGCGCCGGGTTGGTGCTCGGCGCCCGGGTGCCGGTGATCCTGACCAGCCGGGCCGACAGCCTGCGGTCGCGGATCGCGAGCTGCGCCGTCGCGGTGCTGGCGGCGCACGCCCGGCGCAAGCCGCCGCGCTGAGCGAGACGAGGCTGGTCGATGGACGACTACGCGCTGGTGCTCAATGCCGGCTCCTCGAGCCTGAAGTTCTGCGTGTACTGTCGTCCCGTCGAGGAAGGGTGGCGGCTCGAGGCGCGCGGCCAGATCGACGGGATCGGGACCTCGCCCCGCCTGACCGCCAAGGACGAAGCCGGCGCCTCGCTGGCCGACGAGAAGCTCGACGCGTCGGTGAAGGACGGCCGCGCCGCGCTCGACGTCCTGGCCGGATGGCTCCGCGCCCGCTACGGCGGGTCGCGCGTGCTCGGCGTCGGCCACCGGGTGGTGCACGGCGGCGCGAAGTACACCGGCCCCTGCGTCGTCACGCCGGAGGTGCTCGAGGACCTTCGCGCGCTGATCCCGCTGGCGCCGCTCCACCAGCCCTACAACCTCGCCGCCATCGAGGCGGTGAGCGAGCGGCTGCCCGACGTGCCGCAGGTGGCCTGCTTCGACACCAGCTTCCATCGCGGCCAGCCGGCCGTGGCGGAGCTGGTGCCGCTCCCGAAGGCCATCCGCGACACCGGCGTGCAGCGCTACGGCTTCCACGGGCTCTCCTACGAGTACATCGCGTCGGTGCTGCCCGAGGTGGCGCCGGACGTCGCCGACGGCCGCGTGATCGTCGCCCACCTCGGCAGCGGCGCCAGCCTCTGCGCGCTCGCGCGGCGGAAGAGCGTCGACAGCACCCTCGGCTTCACGGCGCTCGACGGACTCTGCATGGGCACGCGGCCGGGGTCGGTCGATCCGGGCGTGATCCTCCACCTCTTCCAGACGATGGGGCTCTCCGCCGCCGAGGTGGAGAAGCTGCTCTACAAGCAGTCGGGGCTGCTCGGGATCTCCGGCATCAGCAACGACATGCGCGACCTGCTCGACAGCCCCGACCCGGCGGCCCGCCTGGCGGTCGACTACTTCGTCTACCAGGCCGCGAAGCAGATCGGCGCGCTCGCCGCCGTCCTCGGCGGCGTGGACGCGCTGGTCTTCACCGCCGGGATCGGCGAGCGCTCCGCCGAGATCCGCCGCCGCATCTGCGAGGCATCCGCGTGGCTCGGCGTGACGCTCGACCCGGCGCCAACGCCGCACACGGACCGCGGATCACCACCGCGGGCAGCCGCGTCTCGGCCTGGGTGATCCCGACCAACGAAGAGCTGATGATCGCCCGACACACGGGCGCGCTGCTCGGCATTGCCGGTCGCCGCGCCTGACGGCGCGCGCCAAGGAGTCTGACATGACCGCGACCGCACCGAAGCCGACTACGAAGAGCAGCCTGGAGTCGCCGTGGGAGGGGTTCAGCGGGGCCCTCTGGCAGAGGGAGATCAACGTCCGGGCCTTCATCCAGCTGAACTACACGCCCTACGAGGGCGACGAGACCTTCCTCGCGCCGGCGACCGCCCGGACGAAGAAGATCTGGGAGACGCTGACGAAGCTCTTCGTCGAGGAGCGCAAGAAGGGCGTCCTCGACGTCTCCCAGATCCCGAGCTCGATCACGGCGCACGCGCCGGGGTACATCGACAAGGAGCAACGAGATCATCGTCGGGCTCCAGACCGAGGCGCCGCTCAAGCGCGCCATCATGCCGAACGGCGGGTTCCGCATGGTGCTGAGCGCCCTCAAGACCTACGGCTACGAGCCCGACCCGCACGTGGTGGAGGCGTTCACCAAGTACCGGAAGACCCACAACGAGGGGGTCTTCGACGCCTACACCGCCGACATCCGGCGCTGCCGGAGCTCGCACGTCCTGACCGGCTTGCCGGACGCCTACGGCCGCGGCCGCATCATCGGCGACTACCGGCGCGTCGCGCTCTACGGCGTGGACCGGCTGATCGCGCAGAAGAAGCAGGAGAAGCTGGCGCTCGACCCCGAGCCGTCCACGGAGGACGATCATCCGCGACCGCGAGGAGCTGTCGGAGCAGATCCGGGCGCTCGAGGAGCTGAAGAAGATGGCGGCGAGCTACGGCTTCGACATCTCGGGCCCGGCCCGCACCGCGCGCGAGGCGGTGCAGTGGCTCTACTTCGGCTACCTGGCCGCGGTGAAGGAGCAGAACGGCGCGGCGATGTCGCTCGGCCGCTGCTCGACCTTCCTCGACGTCTACTTCGAGCGCGACCTCGAGGCGGGCCGGCTCACCGAGGAGCAGGCGCAGGAGATCATCGACGACTTCGTCATCAAGCTCCGGATCGTGCGCTTCCTCCGCACCCCGGAGTACGACGAGCTCTTCGCCGGCGATCCGACCTGGGTGACGGAGTCGATCGGCGGGATGGGCGACGACGGCCGCTCGCTGGTCACCAAGACGAGCTTCCGGATGCTGCAGACGCTCTACAACCTCGGGCCGGCGCCGGAGCCCAACCTGACGATCTGGTACTCGCCGCGGCTCCCCGACGGCTTCCGGCGCTTCGCGGCGAAGGTCGCGATCGACACCAGCTCGCTGCAGTTCGAGAGCGACGAGATCATGCGGCGGACCTGGGGCGACGACGGCGCCGTCGCCTGCTGCGTGTCGCCGATGCTGGTCGGCAAGCAGATGCAGTTCTTCGGCGCGCGCGCCAACCTCGCCAAGTGCCTGCTCTACGCCATCAACGGCGGCCGCGACGAGATGAGCGGCGAGCAGATCGGGCCGGTGTCGGAGCCGGTCGCAGGGCGAGTACCTCGACTTCGACGACGTGGCCACCCGGTTCGAGACGATGATGGACTGGCTGGCGGGCGTCTACGTCAACGCCATGAACGTCATCCACTACATGCACGACAAGTACGCCTACGAGCGGATCGAGATGGCGCTGCACGACTACGCGCCGCTCCGCACGATGGCGTTCGGGATGGCCGGCCTCTCGGTCGTCGCCGACAGCCTCTCGGCGATCAAGCACGCCAAGGTGAAGGTGGTGCGGGACGCGACCGGGCTGGTGACCGACTACCAGACCGAGGGCGAGTTCCCGGTGTTCGGCAACAACGACAACCGGGTGGACCAGCTCGCCGCCTGGGTGGTCAGCACGTTCATGAGCAAGCTCCGGAAGCACCCGACCTACCGGAACGCGATCCACACCCAGTCGATCCTGACCATCACCTCGAACGTGGTGTACGGGAAGGCGACGGGGAACACGCCGGACGGCCGGCGCAAGGGCGAGCCGTTCGCGCCGGGCGCCAACCCGATGCACGGCCGGGACAGCCACGGCATCCACGCGGCGGCGGCCTCGGTCGCCAAGATCCCCTATCGCGACGCGGCGGACGGCATCTCGCTGACGACGACGCTGGTGCCGACGGGGCTCGGGCGGGTCGCCGAGGACCGCGTCACCAACCTCACCGGCGATGCTCGACGCCTACTTCAGCGCCACCGGCTACCACATGAACGTCAACGTGCTGAACCGCGACACGCTGCTCGACGCGATGGACCATCCGGAGAAGTACCCGAGCCTGACGATCCGGGTCTCGGGCTACGCGGTGAACTTCGTGCGGCTCACCCGCGAGCAGCAGATGGACGTCATCAACCGCACGTTCCACGGAGACGACCCATGTCTGAGACCCCGACCGTCCCGCTCGAGGCGAAGAGCCCGTTCGAGCTCCGGGTCCACCTCGGCGACGACGTGCCGGAGCAGACCGTCCGCGAGGCGCTCGCGTCCGGCGACATGGGATTCCTCCACTCCTTCACGACCGGCTCGGCGGTGGACGGCCCGGGCGTGCGGGTGGTGGCGTGGACCACGGGCTGCATGTGGCGCTGCCGCTACTGCCACAACCCCGACACCTGGACGCTGACCAACGGCATCCCCGTCTCGGTGGCGAAGGCGGCGGAGGAGCTCGGGAAGTATCGCCACGGCCTCAAGATCATGTCGGGCGGCTTCACGCTGAGCGGCGGCGAGCCGCTGATGCAGCACCGCTTCGCGGCGAAGCTGCTGGCGGCCGCGAAGCAGATGGGCATCCACACCACGATCGAGACCAACGGCTACTACGGCGACCGGCTCAGCGACGCCGAGCTCGACACCATCGACCTGGTGATGCTGGGGATCAAGACGTGGGACCCGGCGCGCCACAAGGCGCTCACCGGGATGGACATCGGCCCGACGCTCGCGTTCGCGCGCCGGCTGGCGGCGCGCCGCCGGCCGATCTGGATCCGCTTCGTGCTGGTGCCGGGGCTGACGGACGACCTGGACGACCTGGCGAAGACGGCGGAGTTCGCCGCCGGCCTCGGCAACGTCGAGCGGGTGGAGGTGCTGCCGTTCCACCAGATGGGCCGCTTCAAGTGGGAGCGGCTCGGCCTCGACTACACGCTCGCGCGACGTCGAGCCCCCGACGGCGGAGGCGGCGGAGCGGGCCTGCGAGGTGTTCCGGAAGGTCGGCCTGAAGGCATCCTAGTCCTGCGCTCTCTGAGCGGTGAGCGCCATTCGACCTGTCTTCGAGCGACGCTTCTTCTGCAGCTCGCGAGAGTAGAACTCGAGGGCTGTCTTCGTCTTGGTCTCCTGGACGCTACTGATCGTTACCCCGTGCTTGGAGACGTAGGCCCGCAACTCGGCTGCGACCTTGAAAGCATCTTCCGGAGCGCACTTGGTCGAGATCTCGAGCAGGCGCGAACCGTCGGGATAAAGCCAGAACTCTGCCACGACTTTTCTGTCCATGCCCTTTGGCCGGAACACCATCTTCAGAGCGAAGATCGGGCCGAGCGTGGCAAGGGAATCCAGCTTGATCTTTCTTGGAGCGTGTTTCTCGTAGAACGCCCGTTGCTCCTTACTGAGTAGCTTGCGAAGTGGCATCGCTCTCGCGGCCACGTCGCGCACCTGATCGCCCCGTGCCTTACCCTTCAGGGAGCCCGAACAAACGAAACCACCCGGCAAGCAGTCTACCTCTACTTTGAAACTCCCCGACTTCCGGAGGTCATCCGGAAGCTCCGCCGGTACGACCGGCCGCAACTTGACGACGGTGTCCGCGCCGCCACCCGGGACGCGACGAGCGCGCACCACCACACCGGCCCGGTTCAGCGCGAGATCGGGAGTGTCGAAAAAGAACACCTGCCTCGGCTCGGCTTCGACGGGATCGAGGGGAAGCGCGGCGATCGTGGCTCTGTGCTCCGTCGCCTGCACGGTGAGCTTGAGCTCGACACTGTCGGTGCCGCGGATCAGCTCCATGACCTGCAGGAGTTGGGCGTGCGTCAGGCGCGTATCGTTGCTGGTTGGCGGCGTTTCTCATGTCAGACTCCTCGCGGTTTCAATCTTCACGACCCTCTTCTAGAGCTGCTCTTTAGTCGGTAGCAAGCCCACGACGGCGACTACAAACCGCCGCCAACAACCCATTCCACCGCCTGATCCAACGAGGTGCCCGGTGGCACAGCACCGGCCGAGCGGTCGAAGTCCCTCCAGGTGAGCGGCCCCCGAATCCCCCACGGCCGGAGCGTTAGCGTGCGGCCCACGGGGTCCACCGTCACGACGACGAAGCTCTGAAAGAACGGCGCGACGTTGTAGTCGAACATCGCCGAAAGCCACTCGGGTGACGAGGGCCACGCGCCGAGATTGAGCGTCCAGAACCATGCCGGTCTCTTCCACCAGGGCGTGTTGACCTCGATCTTCTCGACGACGTCGTGCCGGCTTGGATAGTACGCCCACTGCGGGGTGACGGGCTCGGCCGGCCAGGCCAGGGACGTGCCAAAGCTGAGGTAGGCGCCGCCTCCGCCGTTCACCCAATGGTGGACGGTGACGGGGCCGGACGGACCAGTACACGAGCTCCAGATAGTATTCGAGGTCGTGCGTGTCGCCCGCCATCACGACCGGCACGCTGTATTCGCGGAGCATGTTGCGCACGACCATGAACCCTTCGTCGCCCGTGGCGACGTCGTGGCCACCGGCAAGGAGCGGGTGCCCGAGGACGGCCATCACCATCTTCCCGCGCGATGCATCGAGTACCGCGCGAAGCCATTTCAGCTCCTCGTCGTCCACACGCCGCAGCACGCCCGTGTCCACGGCGACGAGCGCGAACGCTGGCGTCTGCACCTGAAAGAAGGGCGCCTGCTGGAATCCAGTGGCCACGCCGTATTCGCGACGCAGGAAGGCCGCCTTCTGGATGAACTCCTCGATCCTCGCGTCCGTCGTGCTGGACAGTCCTTCGTCCGCCGCGATGCGGGCGCGCATGGCGGCCCGGGCGGCCTCGGGCCGGAAAAACGTAGCCACGAAGCCCTTCGAGGGCGTCGTACCAGTCGTGATTGCCTGGAATCGCGTAGACGGGCTTCGAGACGCCCTTGAAGGGAAGCCAGAATCGAGTCTCGTAGTCGCGCATCGCCCCTGTGGGGTACACCACGTCCGACGACAAGATCACGAAGCGCACGTCGTCCGCCGCCGCAGCGCGAATCAGCGAGTCGCGCAGCACGTCCTGGCTGGCATCACCTTCGCCCGTGTCGCCGATGACGATGAACGAGAACGGCTTGGAGTCGGTGAGGCCCTCCGGGCTCACGGTGAAGCCTTTTCCGTCGAGCGTCGTCTCGCCGGCGTCCACCACCGCTCGCACCATCGCGGCGCGCCAGGCGTCCGTGCGCGCCGCTGCCCACGAGTTCCAGATTCCGGCGGCCCAGTTCTCGGTGTCGAAATACCAGCTCATGCCCCAGATGGGGACCGAGGCGACGATGACGGCAGCCATCGGCAGCCCGATCTGGAGACCGCGTCCAAAGGCGGAGCGCAGCGAATAGCGGGCCGAACGCAGCCGAATCGCGAAACGCATGCGCGATTCGAGCCAGGCACGGAGAGCGCGCTCGGCCCAGGCCATAGGGCCTCTGCGCGCCGGTGCGTCCAGGATGCGTTCCCACGCCCCGCGTTCGAGCCCGCGGGTCAGGCGGCGCCCGAGCAGTCGAAGCGGGACGATGACGAAGTACGCCAAGCCGAGCGCGACGACGACGTCACCGATCACGGCGACGAGGGGCGACAGGACAGCGAGGGCCGACTTGTCGAGGCCCATGCGGCTGACGTGAATCGTGAACAGGACCGCCAAGAGCGCGGCGATCCAGCCGCGATCCGCCGCGACGCGGCTCTCTTCGTTCGACTGCAGGCGGGCCCCGGTCTCGGTCAAGCGTTCGGGCCGCTCGATACCGATGTCGGCGATGACGCTCTCGTCCGCTTCGCGCTCGGAATGGACGGGTGCCGTCACGAGATTGGTCGTCGTTCCGACCAGCCGCAGGCCGGCGGCCAGCGCCACGACCCAGTCGACCGCAACCCGGCGGAGCAGCAGCACGCCGAGCATGACCGCCAGGTTCCAGACTGCGGCCCACGCGGCGTGGAGGAACGACTGGCGCCTCGCCGCCTGGCGCAGGGCCACTCCCAACTGTCGGAGCCCGTCGACCGCGAACGGCACGGCGACGAAGATCGCCAGCGCGCTGACGACCAGCCCGGCGGCGTTCAAAAGCAGGAGCGCGAGCAGCAGTGTGTAGGCGCCCCCGACCCAGGCGCTGCGCTGCGCGACCGCCGTCCGCCGCCTGAATCCCTGAGTGATCTCGGCCGCTGCGCCGCCCAGAAGAAGCAGGCCCGCCATGCGCGCCGGCTCCGCGGCCCAGATCGGCGTGAGGAGCGCGGCAACGGCTAGGAGCGCCGTGAAGGTGGCCAGTGCCCGCGTGCGCTCGCCAGCGGGTGCTCGGAGCGACTGAAACACTGTGGCCAGGCGTTGATTCAATGCGTCAGAGAGGCTTAAGAGCGATCAGTTCGCGCACGCGCCAAGGACGGAATCCCGCATTGTTCAGGCGCGACCGGGACGTGGGAGCATGCCCGCGAACGCCCTTGTCATTCTTCTTCGATCCGTGATCAAGAAAGGCGTCTATGAAAAAGCTCTCTGAGTTTGTCATGAGCGCGCTCGTTAGGGGCATGCTCTTCGTGGTCCCGGTTTACCTCTCCGTCTTGCTGCTGCTCAAGGCCACGAAATCGGTAGTGGCTCTTGTGCGGCCGCTCGCCATGTTGTTCCCGGAATGGTTCCCCGCTGAACGCCTTCTCTCTCTTCTCCTCGTACTCGTTGTTTGCTTCCTGATCGGGGTAGCCATCCGTACCTCTGCAGGGCGATCACTCCGGGAGCGAATTGAAAGATCTCTTTTCGATAGAATCCCGGGCTATGCCACCGTTCGGAGTCTGACTCAACGACTCGCAGGGAAGGACGAAGAGAGCGTGTGGCAGCCGGCGCTGGCCGAGATCGAAGAGGCCCTCGTTCCCGCGTTCATCATCGAAGAGTTGGAGGACGGCCGCTTCACGGTCTTCGTGCCCTCGGTGCCCACGCCTTTCGCCGGAGCCGTTTACATTCTCAGCCGCGAACGCGTTCATCCCATCGACGTCCCCTTCACGCAGGCACTCCAGTCTGTCTCCCGGTGGGGCTCAGGTTCGAAGGAACTGGTCGCAGCGATGAAAACCGAGAGCACTCGAAAATAGTTCCCTCACAGCAGCGGTGTACCTATAGTTAGGCATGAGTGTTTGACGAGTGGACCCACCGCTGTGCGACTCGGATCACGCGGTAGGCGCAACGATCTCCGGCCGACGGGGATCAGAAAGGACAGGAGAAACGATGAAGGTACGATGGTTAATGGGGGCTCTTGGCCTCGCGTCCGTCGTCTTGATGGGCGTCGTGGGCACGGCCAGAGCTAAAGACGAGTGGTTCGTGCTCTCCGAGCAGACGATCACGTCCACCGATCCAAGCGTGAGGATCACTGCCGAAGACGGGAAATGGATAAAGGAGGACGTCAAGGACGTGAAGATCTCTGTCGAGGGCGCTGACGTGGAGATCTCGAAGGTCGTCCTCCACTGGAACAATCGCCCAGACGAGACCATCTGGAATGTCGGAACCGTGAAGGCGGGAGGACAAACGGCTGCGAAGTCCGCTCCCGGACACGAGGGGACCCTCGGGTCGGTGACGGTCAACTACAAGATCCTTGGTGGTGCAACGACGGCCAAGATCAAAGTTTGGGGATACGACTGAGCGTGGTGCGAACGCCGACCAGCCGAGCAGGTAGCCGCGATCAACGCGCCAACGGCGAGGAGATCACGGTTCGCTTTGCTGGAGTCGAGCAGGGCTGCGGCGTTCACGTCCCACGGGCACGGGTGGCGAGGCTTCGGCAGACCGAAGCCTCGCCACCTCGCCATGACCGGCTTCGATATCGATCGATCGGTTCAAATGCCGGCCGAAGCGGAGCACAGGCTGGCCACCCGTCGCAACCGGGTGCTGACCATCCCTCACGAGGTATTGATGACGTCTCGACGTGCGCGGGCGCGCCACCCACCGCACGGAGGATCGCATCATGAGCCTCTTCGATCCGGCATCACGGCTCGGACGCGGGGCCGGCGCATTGCTCGCGCTCGCCGTCGCGACTGGTTGCGCGGCCCACTATGCGAAATACCCTCGTTCTCCGTCGACCGCGTTTCAGGAGTACCACGCGACGACGCTGGGCCGCCTCTTCGAGCCGGCGGCGGCTGAGCACCCTGGGGAGTCGGGTGTCCTGTACATGCGCTACGGGTCCAAGGCGCTGGTAGCGCGACTCGCCCTGGCCGATCTCGCGGAACGGTCGCTCGATCTGCAGTACTTCATCTGGGACGCTGACATCAGCGGGCACCTGCTCGCCGACCGCATCATCCGGGCCGCGGATCGTGGGGTGCGCGTGCGCGTGCTGCTCGACGACCTCTCCATCGTCGATCGCGATACCGCGATCGCGCAGCTGTCGGCGCATCCCAACATCGAGATCCGTGCCTTCAACCCCTTTCGCGGCCGCGGCAACCGCTGGACGGACTTCCTCACCGACCCGTCGCGCGTCAACCGGCGTTCCCACAACAAGCTCATGATCGCCGACAACGCGATCGCGATCGTGGGCGGGCGCAACATCGCCGACACTACTTCGGCGTGCACGGCGAGTCGAACTACCGGGACCTCGACACCGTGGCCGTGGGCCCGGTGGTTCGCGACGCCTCGGCGGTCTTCGACGATTTCTGGAACAGCGCGTTCGCCGTCCCCTACGCGGCCTTCGTCGACACGCCGCCGACCCGCGCGGACGCCGACGCCGCAATCGCGGAGATGCGCGCGAAGATGGCGAGCGAGCGGCTCCCGTACCCCATCGACGAAGAGGTGGACGCCCTCACGGCCGAGATGCAGGACGTCCGCGACTCCCTCATCTGGGCGCCGGTGCGTGTCCTCTACGACCCCCCCGAGAAGGCCGAGGACAAGGCGAGCCACAACATCTTCAGCGTGCTCGATGCGCTGGTCTCCAATGCCCAGAAGGAGGTCCTGATCGAGAACGCCTACTTCGTTCCCCGCGACCACGGGGTCGAGCTCACCGCCGCGCTGCACGCCCGGGGGGTCAAGGTCCGCGTGCTCACCAACTCCCTGGCATCGAACGACGTCCTCGCCGTCCACTCGGGGTACCAGAAGTACCGGGACGACCTGCTCGAGAACGGGGTGGAGATCTACGAGCTGCGACCGGACTCCACCATGGAGCAGCCTGCGCTGGTCGGGGTTGCCATCTTTGAAGTCGCGCGCCGGGCTGCACGCCAAGGCGATGGTCGTCGATCGCCGGTACGTCGTGGTCGGAAGCTACAATCTCGACCCGCGCTCGGCCGACATCAACACCGAGCTCGCGCTGCTCGTCGACAGCCCTGCGTTCGCCGAGCTGGTCGCCGAGTTCTTCGACGACGGGGTCAAACCGGAGAACAGCTACCGGGTCACGCTGGAGGAGGGACGGCTCAGGTGGACGACCAGCGACGGCGGGACGGTTCGGGTGTACACGAAGGAACCCGAGACCAGCTGGTGGATGCGCTTCAAAGCCGATGCGCTGGGCCTCCTGCCGATTCATTCGATGCTGTGAGGCGGGTCGGCTTCTCCGTGCAGCTCCTATCACCGTAGCTGTTCCGTCCAGACAGCCTGGCGCGAAGACTCTGTTAAATTTCAGCTGCGCGGTGGACTCGCGGCTTGACGTGCCTATAGTCGTCGGTCTTCGACGAGCGGGGTGTGGTTCATCGCACGGCGCTCTCGAAAGCGCAGCGCTCAACCAACGAAAGGACAAACGAATGCAAACAAAGATTGGAAAAGGCCTCGCACTCGCGGCCATCGTGGCCGCGATCGCCGGCTTCGCACCGCGGGTGGTCGCGGACGAAGGGACTCCTCGAGTGATTCACGCCGATAGCATCAAGGTGACCGCAACAGTCGAAGCGATCGACCTCCCCAATAGGATCGTCACGCTGAAAGACAAAGACGGCGTTGTCACCGACCTCCAGGTCGGCAAGGAAGTAAGGAACCTGGCCCAAGTCAAGAAGGGTGACCAGGTCGTGGCAATCTATCGCGAGGCAGTTGCCTACGAGGTTCTCAAGGCCGGAACCGCGATGCCAAGCTCCGACGAAGCGGTGGTCGCAGACCGGGCTAAGCTCGGCGAGAAGCCGGCCGCCGATGTTACGAAAGTCCAAACGTTGACCTCCGAGATCACGGCGATCGACAAGAAAGCTTCAGAAGTCACGCTAAAGGGTCCTGAGGGTCATCAAGTCACGGTGAAGGTCAAGGATCCAAAGAAGCTCGATGGCGTCAGCGTGGGTGATCTGGTCCAGCTCACCTACACTCGCGCGGTCGCGATCGCCGTGAAACCGGCGCCGAAGTAGGCAACGAGCCCTGCCCGGAGGCTTCAGGCCGAGCATCGACCGCGCCGCGATGTCGAGCGAGCCGCGCGGACAGTGACCGCGATTTCGAACGATCGTCAGCGGGCATGCTGCGATCAGCCGGCGCCCTGACAGCCGCCCGGGAAGCCGTTCTTGATCAGCAGCTCGTTCCACAGCCGCACGCGCTCTTCGCGTCCAAGCGAGCGCGCCCACCTCCAGGCCGCGCCGTAGTCGTAACTCGCGCGCCAGCTGGATTCGTCTCGGATGCGCTCCTCCGCGAACTCCTCGCCCCACACGTACGCCCACACGCGGTCGAGGACGAGATAGAGCGTCATATGCCCGTCGACGCCGTCGAGCCGTTTGGTGAGCTGCCACAGATCACGGTGGCCGAGCTCGTGGGCGAGCGTGGCTTGCTTCACCGTACGGACATAGCTCGCGCGCAGTTGCATCGGATGCTCGGGCCCGCCGGCGTTGCTCACTTCCTCGGCCACCACCGCGGGCACGATCGATTCGGCGAAGGGGAGACAGGTCACGGCCTCGAACGCCGCCACGATGCGTTCGCCGGATTCTTCCCAGATCTCGCGATAGGTGCGGGCGTCCCACCGGTTCGCCGCGGAGAACGCGATGAACTCGACCTCGACGGCGTTCGCGGGGGCCACGACGAGCAGCGACGCCATGAGGACCACGCCGGTCAGCTTTAGCACCATTGAGCGCATCGGCACGCGTTCGACTACTTCTTCGCCGCTTCTCTTTCCCCTTCATCATCAGCGGCCCCTGCAGCGACGAGTTCGTCGCCAAGACCCGCGTGTCTGAACTCGAGGAGGAGGTGCGCCGGCTCCTGCAGCGCCTCGAGGAGTACCGCCAGCGCGTGCCCGAGCTCATGGCTCGCCAGCAGCACCGAGCGAAGCAGCCGCGAAACTCGTGCTGACAGCAGGGTGGGGCGTTTGTGGTCGATTATGCCCATCCGTGGAAACCGCTGCGCCCTGGGGGGCGGTCACGCGCGCGCGATATAGGCGTCGCGGAGCACGTTCGCTTCCATCTCGACTTCAGAACGCCGTCGTCGATGACGGGGAGGTGGCGGATACGCTTTCGCGTCATCTCCGACATCAAGTGCTTGACCGAGTCGTCGAGGCCTGCAGCTGTGGACGGGGCGGGTCATCAGGTCTGCGACTTGTCTGTCGAGAATGGCGGGGCCGTGATCCGCGAGACCGCGGATCACGTCGCGCTCCGAGATCATGCCGAGCACCGGCCGTTCTCCGTCACCACGATCGCGCCGATCCGCTCTTGGTGGAGCCGCTGCACGATGCTGCCGACCGTCGCGCTCGGATTGGCCGTCACGACGTTCGTCCCCTTTGAGCGCAGGATCCCTTCAACCTTCATGAGGGCACCTCCTCGTTGGTCCGGACCCGCATCCTGTTACCGTCTGGCTTTCCGGCGCAAGCCTAGACTCGGCGGCGCGGCAATGATCAGGACCGCGAGAGAATGTACGGCAACAGGTCTTGGTCCTTGAGTACCGCGGCTCGAGCCGCTGCAACGCCGCCGCGTCTCTTCGTGGCGCAGATGTGGGAGGAGGAGTAAGACGGGACGAGCCGTGACGAGTCTCGCTAGGCCGGGTAGCAGCCTTGCCGGATAGGTCGGACACCGGCGCTGCCGCTCTTTACGCCCGCTTTGACGGACGACGGCTGGTTCGCTTAGAGTTCCACGCCGACCTCATCGTGCCGCCGTAGCGATATGCGTTTCGCGTCCGTCATCGCCGAGCGGCGCTTCCTCATCCTCTTCGTGGCCATTGTGCTCGACTGGGTGGTGTATCCACTGCTCGAAAGCGCCAGCATGGCCAAAGTGCTTCTCGGCTCTTTTACGCTCGCGATCCTGTTGTCGGCTCTCTTATCGGTGACATCGGGCCCCGGTCTGCGCAGGCTCGCCTTGGCCCTCGGCGTACCTGCCATCGGCACCACCTTGCTCGGGATGCTCTGGGATGCGCCGGGCGTGATCCTGGCGGATAACGTCCTCGTTGGCAGCTTTCTGCTGTTCGTCACAATCGTCGTGCTGCACAGCGTGTTGTCCGCTGCGAACGTAACCTGGGAAGTGGTCAATGGCGCGCTCTGCGTCTATCTCCTCTTCGGGTTCTCCTTCGCCGCCGCATACGTCGTGTTGGAGACGACCCATCCCGGCTCGTTCGCGATGAGCATGCGCCCGCACGATGTCTCGAGTCTTCGCCGCGCGCTCCTCTACTTCAGCTTCGTGACGCAGACGACGATGGGCTACGGCGACATCACTCCAGCCACGCCGCTTGCACGGTCGCTGGCGACGTTGCAGGCGATCGCCGGGCAGCTCTACCTCGCCGTCCTCGTGGCGCGCCTGGTGGCGCTGCAGATCGTGCATCAGGGACGGGCGTGAGAGTCGGCGTGGAGGTCTTCTCGCTCGCGAGCCAACCCCCGTATTTGGCAGCCTGGTACACATCTTCTCTCTCCAGCTCTTCATACTCGCGGACGATGTCCTCGGCGTTGTAGCCGTCGCCGAGAGGCCTGGCCAGCTTTCTCCCATCGAGCGATGCGGACTACCTCACGGGCATGACCTTTCGGCTCGACGGCGGCGCAACCATGCACGCGTGAGCGTGAATCGCCGACCTCTCCTGCCCGGCTATCGGCTCGTTTTCTCGCGAGCCTCCGCGGCAGTGGCGGCCAAATCACGCGGAAACAATCTGTCGTGTGCGATCATGAAGTCGTTCGCGCGCACGAGGCGCTCGCCCCGACTCAAGAGATCCCTGGCTTCGCGCTGCTCGAGCCGGCGAATTTTGCCCCTGGGTCTTTCGAGATCGAGCAGGTCTCCGGAATACTCGAAGCAGGTGTGCGGCACGGATTCCGGTTTTTCCCCCACCTCGCAGCGAGGTTCCGCCGTTTCGAAGCAGGACTGTCCAAGAGCGTAGCAATAGCGGTCGCCTTCTCGGACGTGCCAGGAATTCTCGTCCACCATGACCGCCAATCGCCCTCCGTCGGGCTGATCGTCGAACAAGCTTGCTCCTTCGAATCCGTTCGGAGCGGCAACACCCAGCAGATCGAGAAGAGTGGGCGCGAGGTCCATCTGACTACCGACGGTCAGGATGCGTTGGGGTCGAATCCATCTCGGAGACCAAATCACGAGGCCGCTTCGGAAGTACATTTCCGTCTTGTCGAGAAAGTCGAGGGGGCGCCCGGTGGCCTTCTCCGGAAACAGCCAGGCGCCATGGTCGCCGAGCACGACGAAAACGGTGCGGTCGAACCAGGCTTCGCTTCGGCTTCGCTCCAATAGCTTGCCGATCGCGTAGTCCGTGTAGTGAACCCCCATCTCATAGCCTTGATAGTCCCCGCCCTCCCCGTCTTCGGCGATTGAGGGCTCCTCGATCGGAAAGAGATCCTTCTGCCAGGGGAAATGATTCGACACCGTCATGATCTGCGCGAAGAAGGGTTCGCGGCTGCCGTGCAACGAGGCGACCGCATACGTCGCGAGATCCTCGTCGGAGATTCCCCAGCTCGATTTCGCCCCCTTCGGTGTCGGGAATTCGCTGCCCGGCTGGTCATGGAAGAACTCCATCCCGTGCCGAGCCAGGAATTCCTTCGTGTTGGAAAAGGACGCGTCGAAGCCACTGATCCAGTGCGTCTCGTAGCCGGCTTGCGCGAGCACGTCGGGAAGGCATCGCACCGACAAATCCGGGTGGGTTTTGAACACGACGGTGCCCGCGGAATCCGGAAGAAGGCTGCATGCGATCGCCGCTCCTCCCCGTGTCGTGGTCGTCCCATTGAAATAGAAATTTGGAAAGGACAGGCCCTCGCGAGCGAGCCGATCGATGTTCGAAGCGACCGACCTCCCGCTCCCGGCCAGACCGAGCTCGAACGCTCGGACGGACTCCATGACGATCAACACGAGGTTCAAGCGCGCTTGTGGTCTTGGACTGGAAACTGCCGGAACACGAAACAGGGGATAGTCTTTGGCGCCGCCGTCTCGGTATCGCGAGGACCTCAGCGCCGGAAAGCTCGCTGCGTTCGGCGTCGCGAATTGTTCCAGCGGGTCGGGCGAACCTTCCATGGAGGCGAGCTCTCGACGGACCGCACAGCGCAATACGTAGTTGAGAGGATTGTTTTCCGCGGCGACGAAGTGATCGTGGCGTAGCGCCGCCCAGAGAGTCGCCGCGGGAAATGCCACCATTGCGGCCGCCGCCGCGACGGTGCCGTAGCGTTGGCCGCGACGACCGGAGCAGCGCCGGCACGCGACGACCAGCAGCACCACGGGCGCGAGGATCGAGATGGCGAAGAACCCTACCGTCGCCGGTCCGGCTATCGAAGAAAACGCGTGCGGGTCCGCGGCGTCGCCGACCATCGTCACCGTGCCGCAGCTCGGATACGTGTGGTAGAAGCGGACAAAGAGGCCTGCGGCGGCGTGCGAGGCAATCATCGCCATGCCGATCGCGAAGGTGAGGACGACTCTCGCCCATCTCGGCAACCCTTGCGCCAGGGCGAAGGCGACCACACCGACGAGAACGACGACGAGGTCGTCCAGAGCCCCCGCAGCAGAGGTGTCGACTCCCGCCGCGGCGCGAAACGCAGTCGTCACCAGGATCAGAAGCGCCAGCCACTCGAACAATCCAGAGCGTTGGCGAAGATTCCAGAACACGTTGGGCAGCGTGCTTCTCATCACGGCGTGCAGCGCGCCTCATAGCCAGGCCCGTTCGCGGGCAACACCAGCAGGTCCGCCCCTATGGCATGGGGACGCTCGTCGCCGACTCCCAACCAGAGCGCGACACGAGCTCCCCCGCCCTTGTCGAAGTAGGTGACGCGAAGGCTGTGCAAGCCGGCCTGTAACTCGGTTTCTCCCTCCATCGGCCGGAAATCGTGCTGCCCCCAGTTGTCGATGAGCAATTTTCCATCGACGAATAGCCGCGAGCCATCATCAGACCCGAGTAGGAAGCGCACCCGTTGCGAAGTCTCGAGCTTGAGACAGGTTTTCCACTGCGCCGAAAAATTGTCCTTGGGAAATCCCTTCAGTGGAGATCCGTCTCCCCAATCGAAGGTCAAGTCGTCGTCGACCCGTTCTACGGGTGCGCCGCGAAGATCCACGTTCGCGTAGTATTCCCCGCGCCATTTGCCTGTGGGGCGGCTTGCGACCAGCTCGCCCGTCAGCAACGCAAGCACGGCGAAGCTCGCCAGCCCCACGGCTCGCGTCCGCCAACCCGGAACCCGCTCTTGCGCAGCCCGCGACAAGCGGCGGCGGGCATTGCGGATCGATCGCTCGAGGTATCGGCAGTGCCTACGAAGCCGCGCGGCGGACAACGCCGAGGGAATCGTGGGATCGTCGATCGAACTCCCGACGCCTCTCTTCATCGCCGCGAGGTCCGCACGCCACTGCTCTCGCTCGGCACTGTCGAGCCGCGGCAGATCGATCTCTTGTGGATCCTCGCTCGGGGAAGACCCCGTGGCGGTCGATTGGCCCAGTGCGAGAGCCCGCCAGGCGCGAACGATATGGATTTCGGCCAGCGACGGCCGCTTGCAGCGCGCGTCGAAGAGAACGGCCGTCGCCGCCCGCGTCTCTTGGTCGGCCGCCTCGAAAGCATCGGCCCACGGCTCCTTCGGCGCCGACGTCATCGGACGAGCCGCTTACCATCCGCGCGGAATTCACCTGAATCGCTCATATCCTTCCGAAGATCTCCGCTCGGGGTGTGTCCGGAGGCGTCTTCGTCCGTCGGCCCCTTCCCTACCCCCATCACTGCTCGAGTGCTGACTAACGCACGCCCCCTTCACGCGCGCTCGGGTCTGAACGATCAGTGTAGCGTCAACGGACTATTGCGGCAAAGACGCGATCCTCCTACGTAGCTCCTCCGCTGCCAGGTCAACGCCCGAGCGCGATAGATGGCCATCCAGTGGATCGAATAGTCCCTGGTTTCGCCGCTTGCGAAAAGCATCCTTCAGATTGAGGCATTCGAGCCCCTCGTCCATGCAAATTTGGGCAAGGATGTCCTCATTTCGAAAGGCCACCTCGTCCGATACATGAAAAGGATGGTCAATGTTTTCGATGCACGGGAGCACGACTACGATCAATCTGCCTCGATGTGTCGCCAAAGTGTCCCTGAATTTGACTAGCATTCGGTCCATCAGACGAATCTTTTGCGAAGAGACCAACGTCGATGGATCAGCCAATAGATCCCTGGAATCCCCACCGAGCACCAGGTTCAAGCTCTGGTTCTGTTCAGGGGAAACAAAGTCACCAAGCGTCACTCGGCGCAAGAACGTCGCCAACCGGAAGAAGGGAAGCACCAACGCGACAGGGTTGCGAGGATTGAACTCGATCTCACCCTCTGTGTTCAATACGTAGAGCTTGTCCTTGAAAATGTCTGCATAGTCGTTGGCAGCGAAGATCGATAGAATGACGCCGTCCGGATCGAGCAGAAAGCCATCTGTGATCAATCGAGCATATTCTTGATCCGGGCCATACCCAGGTTGCCCCATATTTAAAACCTCAAACTGACTCCCCAGCTTGCGCTCCAGAACTTTCGGCAGGGTGTCGGCCGGCGGCAGGTTGTCACCGAACACGAACGAATCGCCGAGCATCAAGAACCGATTCTTCCCGGCCTTGGCTACGTCGAACTCGTGGTCCCGATATCCGAGGCTGTTGATGTCCGATCTCGAGCGACCCACGATCCGATAAAGGCAATGAGCATCGAGCCTAATCAAGGTCTTGTGCCAGTCCCACTCCTCGGGAGCATAGTCGAGCAGGCGTAGAACAACTTCGGCGGCCACGACCGCGATACAAAGTGCCGCCAAAGCTAGGGCTAACCTCTTCACCGGCCTTCGCTGTTCACGACCGCGAGAGGTGCCGCCGCGAGCGCTCGCACAGTCACGGGCGCACCATCGGGGCGGGAATCTCGTAGACCCAATAGACGTGGCCGACGACCGTCTCGGGCTCCAGATCTCGCAGCCAATTCCGTTGGCCCTCAGCGGGGTGACTGTCGAGCCACGCGCGGACGCGCCCCACGCAGTGGGAGCTCAGAATCAGAGTCCCGGGCTCCGGCCGTGAGACCAGGTCGTCGAGCCAGACGAGCTTTCCGTCGAAGCCATAGTAGGCGGGATTGAACTTGCCGAAATCGCACAGCCGCGCGTTGGTAGTCGTCCGGCTCTTCAAGTACTCGCGCAGCTCGAGATATCCTTGGCCCCAATCGACGTTCGAATCGTCGAGCCAGTCGACGCCGCCACGCCAGCCTCCAGCGATCTGGTTGAAGTACGACAGGTGGTCCGGCCAGATGGCCGCGAACTCGATGACGGACCAGAGCAAGAAGCCGCTTGCGGCGACGGTACCCACTCGCGGCGCGACCGAAAGCGCAGGCACCAAGCGCCCCGTCAAGATGAAGACGAACGGAAGACAGGGAATCACGTAACGAACGCCGATCGGGTCGGCGAACAGCGAGTAGCCCGCGAATAGGCCGAGCAACGGCACGACGAGGAAAACCTCCTCGCGCCAGTCATTGCGAAAACCGGCGATGGCCAGCGCCGCGCCGGCGAAGACGAACATGAGCTCGGGCAGCGGCGTCTTGATGAGCCAGGCGACGAGAAAATAGGAGCGCCAGCCTTCGTGCCGGAGCTCGCCCATGAAAAAGTGCAAGTAGCGCGGATCGTAGTCTCCTTTGACGTCGCGAAGACCGCGCAGGTAGAAGAAGGGATCCGTCGGGAAAAAGTACATCGCCCAGAGCACCCCATAGGCGACGACGCACATCGCGAGCAGTGACGCTGCAAAACTCGCCAGACGTGCGACGGGCTTCGCGGAGGTCACTGCGATCGCTCCCAGTAGGAGCGCGGCGATCGGTACGAGCACCACGCAGGAGAACTTCGCACCAAGCGCTGCCCCGAGCGCCACGCCCGCCACGAGCAGCCGCACCCGGTTCGGCTGCAGCGCAAAACGGCGGAGAAGGTACACGAACAGCGTCGAGAAAAGCGCGCAACCGACGTCTGTAGTGACGAGCTCGGCGTGGGCTGTGATGTTCGGATCCACCACGTAGAGAAAGAGCGCGAGAAGGCCGCCGAGCGCTCCCCAGAGCTCCGTCGCCCAGCGCATGACCAGCCACGCGAGAGCGAGTGACAGCAGTGCCGCGGGAATGCGGCTCCAGAACAGAACTCGCTGCAAGTTCTGTCGCAAGAAGAATTGCTGTCCGAACTCCCATTGGTACGTGAAGTCCTTGCCGGTGGTGCGAATGGTGGCGGCGTCGACCGGAATCTCCAATCCTAGGAACAGGAGGGGCAGCGCACAGAGCTCCTTCACGAGCGGCGGGTGCATCGGATTGAGCACGACTTCTTGCGTGACGAGATAGGAGTACCCGGCGGGGATGTGGGCGACTTCATCCCCGGTGATCGACTTGCCGGTCATGAGGACGAATGGGAGAGCGAACGCCCCCGACAGGAGCACCACACGGACGATGCGGAAGCTGACGGATCGCGTTAGGGCATCGTCATTCGCTTTGCGGATGGCGGGATTCAAGGATCGCGCCATTGTAACGCATCTTTTCCGGCAAGGGCAGCAGCGCAGAAATCAGTGCTGCCTCGGGAGGTTCTTCAGGCTTCGCCAACGGAGCACGTGCGGGAATTCGTGCCGGAGTGAGCCGCCCCTGATTCGTCACATCGCATGTGGCATCGGCAGCACGCCGAGCGCCGCACTCAGCAACAATAGCACGATCGCCACGAGAGCCTCCACGCGCACCGTGCGCAAAAGCCTCAGGCCTGCATCGGGCTTACCCTGCTCGAGCGCAGGCACATGCCGATAGTGATTCAGCGCGCCGAAAGTGACGCCCGCCGCGGCGAGCGCGATCTTTGCGAGAAGCACGCGACCGTACGGCGTGCCAACCAGCCGCGCAGTCGAGGGCACGTGAAGCAGCGCGCCGTAGATTCCGGAGAGAATGAGCGGGCCGACCGCAATCGTGAAGAGCCTGCTTGCGCGTGTCGCGAGCCTCGGCGTGACGCGCGCCAGCAGCACGAGCTGCACCAGGCCGCCGACCCAGGCGCTCGCCGCAGTTAGATGAATCCAATCGAGCAGCGCGGGCATCGTCCCATGCGCGCCGGCGTGCCCTTGAAGGCTTCGTGCGAGGAGTGAAAGGACGCCGATCCCGGCGCAAGACGTCCACCAGGGGCTCGCACGCCTGAGCCCGACGCCGATCGCGACGAGCGTCATGAGGCGGACCGCCCACCAGTGACTCCACCTCATGTCGAAGACGTCGGCGAGAAGCGCCGCGCCCGTGATCCCGGAGATCTGCCGCATGCGCAGCGCATTCAGCGATATCTCGACGAGCAGCGCCGCGCCGAGAAGAAGTGCCGCGAAGGTCATGGCGTAGCGTCCTCGCCGTTGCGGGACCTCGATGAGGGCGGCGAAGGCCAAGCCGCCGACCAATACCGCGGTCGCGACGAGATCTGCCCAGCCGACCAAGACCTCTACGATGCTCATGGTGCTGCAATCGAAAATGCGAACTCACCTTCGGTCTCGTGCGTGTCGACGGAGACCACGTGCCATTTCACATGGTAGCTGCCTGCCGGTAGAGCCGGCAGCGAGACGCGGAGCGCGGCTTCCTCGGGATGCTCAAGCGCCCCGACAACGACTGCTTTGCCATCGCCGTCGATCACCTCGATCCTCGAGAAGGATGCTTCTATGCCCTCGGTAAAGGTGAGCGTGAGGGCCGCGGGCGGGAATCGAACGGTAGACCCCACCCGCGGGTCAGCATGGTCGAGAAATGCGTGTGCGTAACCTGCTCTCGGCAGCGACAGCGATACCGCCGAGAGCAGGATGCCGATGACGAGCCTCGCTTTCATATCTCCTCAGAAAGGCTGCCACTTCGTCGCAGGCCAGATATCGTCGATGAATAGATCGACGATTCCAATGATTCCCCAGTCGAACTCGTCGCGAGCGCTTCCGCTCAACGGAACCCTCGCGGCGACTCCGATCTGAATGTAGCGATCCATGTAGACGATGCCCGGCGTCGTGCTGATCTGGTTCGTTCCCGACCCTTCGCCGTGCACGCCTTGCTCGAAGTTGAACTCGGTCACTCCGATGAGGTCGTTGAAGGGCCAGCCGATTCCCAAGTCGATCACCGCGGCCTGCAGGTAAGGAATGCTGTACTGCAAGCAGAAGTTGTAGACGAAGGTCGTGCTGGTTCCCGGTCCCGTCGATACCTCGGGACCGAAATCTCCTTGCAGCGCGAACGGCCGCAGGTATTTCAGACTATCCGGCAAGTCGCCGAATCCTTTCCCGTAGAGGAAGAACGGCTTGAACGCCCAATCCTTCTCGGCGTCGACATCCGGCGTGCCGGTGGGCGCCTCCGCCTCGACGGCGAACGAAGCGATAGCCTCGTGGACGGGGTTCACGAAGAAGGCGTACTTCAAGGTGATCCCGAGATTGTTGAAGCCGCTCTCGCTCGGCTCGTCGGGGCTGCTCGGTGAGATGTAGTCCCATTCCGAATCGAGCGTGATGCTGAAGTAATCGGCGAGCTTCTTCTCGAGGCCGAATCCGTAGCTGAGCGCGTGAGAGGCGCCCGAGCCAGTCCACTCGGGGCGCGCGATGACGAACTCGTTCTTCGGGTTCACGTCCTCGGTGACGAAGGGTTCGATGAACGATCTCTGTCCCACCACGCCGTGAGCGCTCGCTCGAGCTGCGTAGAGCCCGAACAAGAGCGTCGCCGCGCGGGCGAGTGCTTCCTTGCGCACGAAAGTCCTCCTTGCGGCCGCCCATTCGAGCGGCGCGCTTCGTTAGGAACGGGCTGGCCTACGAAGCGGCGCGCGGAGGTTCGGTCGGCGGCTCGGAGGTCTCGCCTCTCGGCCGGAACTCGACGCTGGCGAGCGCATCGGAAACCGGAGGCGTGAGGCGAACGCTCGTTGGCGCCGGGAGAGTGGCGAGCCAGGTGACACCGGAGGTCGCTTCGCCCGAATGGGCGCAGGACGCCAAGCTCGCTCCTGCGCGCTCATGACAGTCCCCGCGCGACCGGCCGGTGCGCTCGTGACAGCGCAAGCGCTTCGCAACCATCGGGCAATGCGGGCCGCAACTGGCACAGAGCGTGGAAAGCGCGCGGGCACCCGGTGACCCTGCGCAAAGCAGCGTGGCGATGAGGGCGATCAGCAACGAGCGGCAGAGAAACATGGGATAGCGACCCACCATCCGGCGCGAGTCGCCACTATACAATAAATCTCCGCAAGTCGATCAGCCTGCGGTGAGCGGGGCATTGACGAGGCGAGCCGGGCTGACCCGCATCCTCGCGCTCGGCGTTCCCTCGCAGCGCAAGAGCCTAGGCGCGCGCTTCGACCTCCGCGGCCGAGAGGGTGCCGGCGCGTCGCTCGCGAAGCACGTCGTCGAGCGCCGGCTTCACCTCGCGCATGAACTGGCGAAGATCCTCGATCACGCTCTCCTTGGGCTGCTGCGCGTAGTGGTAGATGACCACGACGTATTCCGCCGGCAGCTCTCGCCACTGACGCACGAACTCATCGCGGACCTCGGCGGCGCTTCCGCCGATGAACAGACCGGAGGCGAGCATCGGCTTGACGGTGTCTTGGCGCGTCGCGCCGGCAGGCAGCGGTGGCTGGCCGCCGATGCGGCCGAGGAACGGGGCGTAGAAGTGCTTGAAGATGTCCCCGTCGTAGAGCGCGATCTTCTCCATGGCCTCGCTGCGAGTGGCACCGATCCGCGGCCAGCGGACGATCGCCTGGTTTTCGCCGAGCGCGTAGCGCCGCCCGGCGGCGGCAGCGGCCCGAACGTACGCGGGTCCGTGATCGGCGGCTCTGCCGATGCTGGAGAAATAGGCGGGAACGAAGCCGCGCCGCGCCGCCCACTCGACGGTCTCGAGGCTCGAATTGCTGGAGACGAAGACCGGCGGGTGCGGGCGCGTGAAGGGGGCCGGCACGACGCTGACGCGGCGGATCACGCCTCGATCGTCGAGCTCGTCGCGGGCGCCGAGCTCGCGCGTCCACTCGGCCATCGGCCAGTCGCGCCCGCCGGTGTCATGCGGATAGGGAATCTGCCAGGCATCCGAGCGCTCCGCGATCGATTCTTCAGTCCACGCCCGCACGACGAGGTCGACCTGCGCTTCGAAGAGCTTGCGGTTGTCGCGGTCCGCGGCCGAACCGTCGGAAAGCGTCGCAGCACCGCCGATGTGCTGGCCGAGCACGTCGGTCCAGCGCGACTGGTAACCGCGCGCGAAGCCGACGAAGAAGCGGCCCCGCGAGAGGTGATCCAGGATGGCCGTCTCTTCGGCTACGCGGATCGGGTTCTGCGTGCTCATCACATAGCCGAGCTGGCCGACGCGTACGTTCTTGGTTATCGCGGCCCAGTAGGCATTCAGCACCCCGGGGTTCGGGCCGACCTCGTATCCCTCGGAGTGAAAGTGGTGCTCGATCGTCGCCACGCCCCACACGCCCATGTCGTCGGCCGCGCGAACGATCTCATGCCAGCCGGTGAGCGTCTCTTGGTAGCGGGCGCTGTTTCGCCCGATCGGCCGCAGGCGGCGGCGCTCGTCCTCGTCGGTCGCAGGGATCACAGGGTAGAGCTGCACGATGACTTTCAGCACGGGGTCCCTCCTAGGTCGTCTCGACGTGACTGCTGGTTCTAGCTGGTTTGCGTCATCTTGGCCAAGCGATCGGCGCGTTGAGTCGGGTCGGGATGCGTGGAGAGGATCGAGTAGCCGCCGCCTCCCTGAGCAAGCTTTCGCAACGAGCTGACGGCGCCACCGACCTTCAGGTGGTTCCTCTTGAGAAACGCGAGGCCGTAGTCGTCCGCCTCGGTCTCCTGGCTCTGCGAATACTGCGCGTTCAGCACCGCTTCCGCCAACCCGCCGAGTTCGGAGGCCGCAAGCACGCTCGCCGCGCCTCCGCCACTGGCGGCCGCGGCCTTGCGCACGCCGCTCGCCGCGAGCGCCGTACGCATCGCCTTGGCGGAGTGGCCGTTCTTCACGACAACGCTTGCGCGCCGCCACTGCACGGTAGTCGCGCGGCGCCGAGAAAGGCAAATGCTCCCTCGCGTTCGCGCACCATTTCGGGACTCCGCGACGCTCCGCGATTCACCGTTTGCAAGATTCGCCGTTCCCTGATTTCCATCCGTCAGAATACGGCTCCTGTGAAAGAGAGGATCTGAATGCTCCAAGAAGTCGCCGATCTCCGCGAGGAAGGCCACGAGCTCGACGCGCTCCTAGCATCGCTCGGCGAAGCCGACTGGTCGCGACCCACGCCCTTCAAGCAATGGACCCCTTTCGACGTCGTCGGTCACCTGCACTACTCCGATCGCTGCGCACTCGCCGCGCTCAATGGCCGAGAAGCGTTCCAGGCTGAAACCGCGGCCATGCGGTCGGTCATCGAACAGGGCGGAAGCCTGCGCGACTTCACTCGCGAGGCGCTCGGCCCGCTCGACGGCCGCCGCATGCGCCAGCTCTGGCTCGATACTTTCCGCGACATGTGCGATCGATTCGCCGCCCTGGATCCAAAGGCTCGGCTGCCCTGGTTCGGCCCCGACATGGGACTGCGCATGTTCACCACCGCGCGACAGATGGAAACCTGGGCGCATGCGCAGGATGTGTACGACCTCCTACAGAGACCCCGCTCGTACTCAGATCGCCTCCGCAACATCGCGCACATCGGCGTGTCGACGTTCGGCTGGACGTTCACGAACAGACACCTCCCCCTACCCGGCCGAGCGCCCTTCGTGAGGCTCACGGCGCCGTCGGGCGCGATCTGGGAATGGAACGATCCCGACGACGGGAACCGCGTCGAAGGCTCCGCGGCGGAGTTCTGCCACGTGGTGACGCAGAATCGCAACGTTGCCGACACGACTCTGGTGGTCGTCGGCGAGCCCGCCAGGCAATGGATGGCAATCGCACAATGCTTCGCGGGCAACCCGGAGAACCCGCCGCAGCCCGGAGCGCGAGCGGGGACGGCGCGCCACTGACTCAAGTCCGAGCGGCGACCGCGACGGCCTGCTCAGACGTGGTCTCGCAGCGCGAGCTCCCGGGGGTATGGGTCGAGGTAGGATTGCGAGGCGAGGGGCTCGATCGCTTGGACGCGGAGGTGATGTCGTAGGAGCGCCACCGGCGCGGTGAGTGGCACCTTGCCGCTCCGATAGTCCTCGATCAGCGATGTGACCTGGCGGAGATTCGAGACGTCCATCGCTTCGCGAAGGAATCCCGTCATCTGCATGAGCACCTTCACGTGTCGGCTTGGCGTGGCGACTTTCTCGAGGGCGCTCATGAAACCTTCGGCGTAGGCGCGTGCAACCGCGGCCCGGGAGCTCGGGGCAAAGCCAGCGACCAAGCGGCCGAGGGCCATGTACCTCGACCGATCGTGCGCGAGCAGCAGCATCTGCTCGCGGCCGTGGAACCGGATGAGATCCGTGCCCGTCCACGGCCCCGCGAAAAAGCGTTTGACCCGACGGTAGCCGAAGACGCGCTCGAGGAAGTTCTCGCGGACCTTGGCGTCCTGCAGACGGCCTTCTTCCTCGACGGGCAACAGCGGGAGCCGCTCCGTCAGTGCTGCGGCAAAAAGACCGCGGCCTCTGCTCTCCCTCCGTCCGCCGTCGACGTGGACCGGCACTCGTTCCATGCCGCAGGAAGGAGAGTTGGCCTTCAAGATGTAGCCCGAGATATCGAGAGCGGCGAGCTCCGCGACTCTACGCCCTGCATAAGCGGTCATCGCCGCGGTGTGATCGCGTCTACTCCGCACGCCGACGAGCCGGGTTTCGCCAGCCATGCGCAGCAGATGGATCGCCTCGCGCGGGATACCGAGGCCGATCTCGACTTCCGGGCACACCGCCACGAACCGAACGTACGGCGCAAGCGTATCGGCGACGAACGGATCGCGCCTGTGCCCGCCGTCGTGACGGACACGCTGGCCAAGCAGACAAGTCGACACGCCGACGAGAATTTCTTCGCTCACGAGCGTTGCTCAGCCGGTGGGCCGCTCTACGGATCCTGACACGCTCCACCTACCGCGTGTTGTCCTGCGGCGCGGCGCAGAGGCTGAGCCAAGGTAGGCGATTCGCGGGCGTCACTCCCGGGCATCGGCCAGACGGAAGCGCGTGCCGCTGATGACTACGTCGCCGTCGGTGGCGCGACAGCCACGCCCATCGGCGGCGGCGAGCACGCGCGAGCGATCGACGGCTACGAGCTCGAGGGCAGCGAGGCCTTCTCCGCGGCCATCGCGTTCCTCGACGAAGCGGACGACCGCGTCGTCCAATCGCAACGTCCCGTCGAGCTCGATCGGCCGATCGAGGATCTCCTGCCAGCGAGACGCGAGTCTGGTGGGCTGCGGTGATTGAATCTCCACAGCCGAGATGCCGCGCACGCTACCGGTCCTGACGGCCGCCCGCCAGTTCGGCCCAGCAGGATGCCAGGGCCCCTGACGGTCCTCGCCGCCTGCTTGAAAATCGACCGACAGGAAGCAGCCGCCGGTATCTCGTGGATGAAGCTGTAGGACGCGATACCCGTCGATTGACTGCTCGAGGACCTTGCGAATGCCGAGCGCCGCCACGCGGCGCTCACGCTCCGCGGGATCGTCGCATTGCAGGATGACCATGTAGCCGCCGTCCCCACCGCGCCGCTCGAGATAGCGCTCCGCGGCGGTGCCTTCGCGAATCGGAGCGACGACCTCGAGGAATTGGTCGCCGATCGGAAACAAGACGTTCTCCAGCCCGAAAGATCCGACGCTCGGATCGCGAAACGCCACCTCGACACCGAGCACCTCGCGAATCTCCTCTACGACCGGCGCGAGCGACCGCGCGACCAGCGCGACTTGACGTAGCCTGAGCACGGGAACACCTCCGGGTTCAGCGCCCGACGAAACGGGGCCTGCGCTTCTCGACCTTCGCCGTGAACGCTTCGCGCGTGTCCTCCGTCGTGAACATGCGCAGGTGTCGCTCGGTCTCCAGCGACACGTAGGCGGCGAAGTCCATGCGTTCGGCGTCGACGAAGTTGGCTTTGAGCGTGCGGAGCGCCATCGGCGCCGCTTGCGCCAGGCGCTCCGCCAGCGCGCCGACCTCGGCGCGGAAGCTCTCATCGGGGAACACTCGCGATACGAGGCCGATGCGCAACGCGTCCTCGGCGCCGAACTTTTCCGGGAAGAAGTAGAGCTCGCGAGCGCGGGCGGCACCGACGACGCGTGCCAGCGTCCACGGTCCCCCCATGTCGCCGGCCACGCCGACGTCGAGGAACGCCACGTTGAATCGTGCGGAGGCGGCGGCGAAGCGGAAGTCACAGGCGCACGCCCAGCCGAGTCCAGCGCCCGCGCAAGCTCCGTTGACGGCCGCGATGGTGACCGCGTGCATTTGATGGAGCAGCACCGGGGCGCGGAAGTGATCTGGGCGCAGTCGTCCTTCCTCCGGGCCTTCGCCCGACGCGATGACGTTCAAGTCCGCTCCGGGGCAGAAGGAGCGGCCGGCGCCCGTGAGCACGAGTACGCGAAGCTCGGGGTCTTCCGCGGCCTCCGCGAGCGCTTCCGTGGTCTCGCAAAGCATCCGGTTGGTCATTCCGTTCATGCGTTCGGGACGGTTCATCGTGAGCGTCGCGATCGCACCGGCCTTCTCGTAGCGAATCGTCTCGAATCGTGGGGGGGCCATGACCGCTCCTCCATCGGGCACGTGAGTTACGCACGGACGATATCGGGGATCGCGATGGATGCCTAGAAGAGCTGCGCGGGATCGCCGGCCCGTTCGACGTCGCCTCCGAGATGCGCTAGGGGGCCGCGCCATGAGCACCCTCCGCGCCGCCCGCCCGCCGCGCGAGCCGAAGTCCGCGCGTACCCGCAAGCGCATCCTCGACGCCGGGGCCCGCGCCTTTCGCCGCGACGGGTACGCCGTGGTGGCGCTGAAGGACATCGCCGCCCTCGCCGGCCTCCAGGCGGGGAGCCTCTACTATCACTTCGGCTCCAAAGAGGAGATCGTCGAAGAGGTCCTCGAGGTCGGCGTGGAAGGCGTTTCCGCCGCCGCGCGGGAGGCCGTTGCGGCTCTCGGCGCCGGCGCCGATCCATTCGCGCGCTTGCGCGCCGCGATCGCCGCGCACCTCACGTTCGTCCTCGCGGAGAGTGACTACGCCGTCGCCAACATCCGTATCCTCAGCCAAGTCCCGCGCGAGATCCGTCGTCGCCACCTCAAGCGCCAACGGCGCTACGGCGCGTTCTGGCGCGGGCTGTTCGAAGACGCGGCGCGAGAGGGTATGCTCCGCGACGACGTGCAACTATCGGTGGTCCGCATGCTCACGCTCGGCGCTCTCAACTGGTCCGTCGAATGGTACGACGCGCGGGGCGCGCAGAGCCCGGTGGCGATCGCCGGGCATCTGTCGAAGATGATTTTCGAAGGCCTAGCAAGCCGCCGACGACGCGCGAAGCCGCGCCATTCTACTTCGCCATAGAATCTGCGATGGTCGAACCTCGCAAAGGAGGCACGCGATGAACGTCGGACTCATGTTCTCATTCCGCAATCCACCGAAGTGGAAGAAGCCTTGGGCGGACGTCTACGAATCACAGCTCGAGCAGATCCGGCTCGCCGAAGAGCTCGGCTACGACACCGTGTGGCTGACCGAGCATCACTTCGCCGAGGATGGCTACTCACCGTCGCTGCTGACGATCGCCGGGGCAGTTGCGGCCACCACGCGGCGGGTGCGGATCGGCACATTCTTGCTGTTGCTGCCCCTGCACAACGCGGTGCGGGTCGCCGAAGACGCCGCGACCGTGGACGTCATATCCCGTGGCCGCTTCGACCTCGGCCTCGGCAAAGGATACGCCCCTCACGAATTCCTCGGTTACGGTATCCCGACCAAGGAACGCCCGTCCCGCTTCGAGGAAGGCATCAACGTGCTGCGGGGCATGTGGACGAAGGATCCCTTCTCCTTCGAGGGCAAACACTACCGGCTGAAGGACATCCGGCTGACGCCGAAGCCCGTCCAACAACCGCACCCGCCGCTGTGGATCGGCGCGCTCGGACCCAAGGCGGTGGATCGAGCGGCGCGCCTCGGCTGCCACTTCCTCGGCATCGGCGATGCGACCGCCTACGACGAGGCGCTGCGCCGCCACGGCCGCAAGCCGCAGGACCACAGCGTGGCGCAGCTCGTCTGGACGCACCTCGCGCCGTCGCGGGACCAGGGCTGGGACGAGGTTCAGGAGCACGTTCACTGGATGCTCAGCGTGTACGGCAAATGGCTCGGCGAGGCCGGCGAGACGGAGGCTCCGCCATCGATCTTCAAGCCGCCGCCCGCCACCGAGCTTCGCCGCACGACCGAACCTTTGCTGTTCACTCCGATCGTCGGCACCGCGGACGACGTCGCGCGCGGTCTCGAGGAATTTTTTGCAAAAGCGCGGACCACGCATCTCGTGCTCGGCATGCACTTCCCCGGCCTCGACCCGAAGTTGTCGCGGCGCTCGATGCAGACCTTCGCGCAGGAAGTCCTGCCCCGTCTGCGCAAGCAGCATGGCTGAAGCCCTGTTGCCGATCGCCGCGCTGCCGAGCCCGTTTCACGGCGAAGAGCACGCCGAGCTCCGGCGCGTGGTGCGCCGTTTCGTCGAAAGCGAGATCCGCCCCTTCGCGGACGCCTGGGACGAGGCGGGGGAGTTTCCGCGAGACCTCTACCGCAAGGCCGGCGAGGCCGGTCTCCTCGGCATCGGATTTCCCGATTGCTACGGCGGCGCCGGGGGCGACTGGTTTCACCGCGTGATTCTCAGCGACGAGCTCGCCGGCGGGCTGTCCGGCGGCGTGACGGCGAGCTTGCTGAGTCATCACATAGGCCTACCGCCGATCCTCGCGCTCGGATCCGACGAGCTGAAGCAGCGCATCACGCCGGCGGTGTTGCGCGGCGAGAAGGTGAGCGCGCTCGCCATCACGGAGCCCTCGGGCGGTTCCGACGTCGCGCGCTTGCGGACCACGGCACGGCGCGACGGCGACCACTACGTCGTCAACGGCTCGAAGACCTTCATCACCTCGGGGATGCGCGCCGACGTCCTCACGGTCGCCGTGCGCACCGGTGGGGACGGCGTCGGCGGCATCTCGTTCCTCGTGGTCGACGGCGAGTCGCCCGGGCTCAGCCGCACCCCGCTGCGCAAGATGGGCTGGTGGTGCTCCGACACCGCCACGCTCTACTTCGAGGACTGCCGCATCCCGGCGGCCAATCGCCTCGGCGAGGAGAACAGTGGGTTTCAATCGGTGATGCGCAATTTCAACTCGGAACGGCTGACGATCGCCGCCAACTGCTACGGCTTTGCGCGCGTATGCTACGAGGAAGCGGTCGCCTATGCGCGTGAACGGGAGACCTTCGGGCGCAAGCTCGTCGAGCACCAAGTGATCCGCCACAAGCTCGTGGACATGGCGACACGGCTCGAGTCGCTCAAGGCTTATCTCGATGTTCTCTGCTGGCAGATGAATCGCGGCGGCGCGTCTCCGGCGTCGCTCGCCATGCTCAAGAACGTCGCCACTGGTTGCCTCGAGTTCTGCGCCAAGGAAGGCGTGCAGATCTTCGGCGGCGCCGGCTACCTGCGCGGCGCCGCGGTCGAGCGCATCTACCGCGAGACGAAGGTCTATTCGATCGGCGGCGGCGCCGAGGAGATCATGAAGGACCTGGCCGCCAGACAGCTCCGCCTTTGAGGCTCGCGCCGTCAGTGCGCGTGATGGTGCCCGTGGCGGTGGGCGTGCGCGTGGCCCTTCTTGCCTTTGTGAGAATGGCCGTGCTTGTGCCCGTGCGCAGGCTCGTGAGCGGCCGGCGCCTGTGCGATCGGCGGCTCGCCGCGTTTCTTGCGTAGCTCTTCGCGCACTCCGACGGCGTCGTCGTATTGCGCGCCGCGCCCCTGGACGTGCGCCACGAAGCGCTCCGCGGATTTCTGATCCATGTGACAGAGGAGCGGCATCTGCGGGTAGCGGAGACAGAGCGGCGGGCCCTGCTTCGACGTGGCTGTTTTCGGAGGCGCGCCGTCGCCGTGCGCCGCGGGGCTGCCGCCCCGCGCAATCGAGAACGCGGACGTGACACGCGGTACACGCCGGCCGCAGCGCACGCAAGCCTTCGAGCGTTGCGCCCCGTGGATCGGCACCAGCGCCTCGAACGTCAGCGCACAGCCGAGACAGTGATACTCGTAGAGCGGCACCGCGCGTTACTCGATCGCGGTGGGCGCGTGCGGCAGCTCCGCCCAATCCTCCGGATCGTGACTGATCCAGATCGTCGCCTCGTGCATGTCGCGTATCGCCTTCAGCCGCTGGATCGAGCGCGTCGCCTGCAGCGGGTCCGTGTCGAGGGGCATCGTCGCCTCGGCCTCGAGCGCGGCACGCAGGTGCGTGGTGTCGCCGCAGAGCACGATCTTGCGGTTTGGCAGCCGAACGAAGAGTGATGACTCGCCGGGCGTATGACCGGGCGTCTTCAACAGATGCAGGCTGCCGTCACCGAAGAGGTCGAAGTCGGAGTCGAGCTCGAGCCAGTTGAAAGCGCGAGTCGGCACGAAGTCGTTGAAGATGAACGCCCAACGTCGGTCCGGATCGGGCCAATAGGCGTAGCGGAGCTCGTTCTCCATGATGAGGAACTTGGCCTTCGGGAACATGAACATACCGCCCGAGTGGTCGAGGTGGAGATGCGACACGACGACGTACTTCACGTCCTCGAGCTTGTAGCCGAGAGCCTTGATCTGGTTGTCGACGGTTCGGTCCTTCGGGAAGTTGATCGGCAGGTGGCCGGCGATCTCGCCCCAGTAACCGACCGCGTCGTCGACGACCTTCGGGTGACAGCCGGTGTCGAACAACACGAGCCCCTTGGGATGCTCGATCAGGTACGAGGGGCAGGGCACGGTGACGAGGCTCGGGTCGCCGCCGTGCATCAAGAGCGACCGAGGAACGGTCAGCTCCGCTCCCGGTAGAGCCCACATGCGCTTTACCTTGGCTTCGGCCATTGCCCCTCCTCCGTCTGAGGTGCGTTTTCCTGTTGGGATCTTCTGCCACCCCTAACCCGGGATCCGCTAGATCCAAAAGGCTTAGAGTCGACGATCTTTCGCACCCGGCGGCGAGCTTCAAAAGACCAAGCTTCTTGCCCGTTGATGAGAAGAACCCGTGTGGTAGGGGGGTGTTCGCTTCGAACGCAAAGCGGGATTTGCGGAGGGTCGCATCAATGGGAGAGATCGAGGGCCGTGTCGCCATCATCACCGGAGGAGCCAGCGGGATCGGAGCCGCCACCACGCGACTGTTCGTCGAGAACGGCGCCCGCGTGGTCGTGGGCGACCTGCAGAGCGACCTCGGCGATAGTCTCGCCCGCGAGCTCTCGCCGAACGTCGTTTTCCAGCGCACCGACGTCTCCAACGAGCACGACGTGCAGGCCATGGTATCGCGTGCCGAGGCTGCTTTCGGCCGGCTCGATTGCATCTTCAACAACGCGGGGTTCGGCGGCGCCCTCGGCACCATCGCCGAGACGCCCGTGGAAGAGTGGGATCTCACGTTCCACGTGCTGGTGCGGGGCGTCTTCCTCGGCATGAAGCACGCCGCGCCGCTCCTGCGGCGCCAGGGGGGAAGCATCATTTCCACCGCGAGCGTCGCCGCCCTCGTCGGCGGCTACTCGCCCCACGCATACGCCGCCGCCAAGGCGGCCGTCATCCAGCTCACCAAGTCTGTCGCACTCGAGATGGCCGAGGATCAGATCCGTGTGAACTGCATCTGCCCGGGCTTCATCGCCACTCCTCTCGCACTCAACACCGTGGGCAAACCCGAGAGCGTCATGAACGCCCGCAAGCCCCAGATGGTGGGCGCCCAGCCGATCGAGCGGCCCGGGGAACCAAGAGACATCGCCGAGATGGCGCTGTTTCTCGCCAGCGACCGCTCGACGTTCATCACCGGTCAGGCCTTCGTGGTCGACGGCGGCTTCGCCGCCGGCCGTCGTTGGCGCGACCAGCCCGAATGGCAGCGAGTGGCGCGGCCCTTCAAGATCTATCGTCCGCGCTGACGGTCGCCCCCCCCTCGGGATTCGCCATACGGCGAACCGCCCGCGGCTCGCCGTCGCGGAGACGCCTCGCGCTTGTCAGAGATTCTACATTGACGTAGAAAATTCGGGATGGCTGAACCCATGAGCGGCATCGCTTCGCGTGTGAGACTCGAACGTGTGCACGGCAGCCTGTACGTCGATCCCGAGGTGTTCGAGGAGGAGATGCGCCGTGTCTTCGGGCGAGGCTGGGTCTTCGTCGGCCATGACTCGGAAATCCCGGAGCCGGGGGACTGGGTGACGCGCCGGCTCGGGCGCGAGCCGGTCATCCTGGTTCGCGATCTCGACGGCGAGATCCGAGTCCTCGCCAATCGCTGCGCACACCGTGGCACCACGCTGTGCTGGGCGGCCAGCGGCAAGAGCCGCTCTTTGCAGTGCACCTATCACGGGTGGACGTTCTCGCTGGCGGGCGAGCTGAAGGGCGTACCCTACCCGCGGGGCTTTCACGGTCGCAAAGGGGACCTCGGGCTGGATCGCCCCACGCAGTTGGCGACATACCGCGGCTTCGTATTCGCGAATCTCGGTGGCGGCGCAATCGCGCTCGAAGGCCATCTCGGCGCGGGCGGTAGGGAGCTGATCGATCGCCTCTGCGATCTCTCGCCCACGGGTCGAGTCCGGCTCGACCGCGGATGGATCCGGCATCGAATCGATGCCAACTGGAAGATGCTCGCCGAGAGCGACAACGATGCGTATCACCTCGGCTGGGTCCATGCATCGATGGTCGCCTCGGCACCGGACACGTACTACCAGGACGCGGTACTCGGAGCGGAGGAGACGAATCCTTCGCTCGCGGTCGATCGCGGCGGGGGTCACTTCGAGCTCGATTTTCGTCCGAGCTACAAGGCCGACGCGGCATGGCTCGGCATGAGCCCCGAGAAAACGGACCCGTACGTCCGCGCTCTCGAGCGCGCCTACGGCGCCGAGCGGGCGAGGGCGCTGCTGCGCGCGGGCCCTCCCCACGCGCTCATTTTCCCCAACCTCTTCCTCGGCGAGATGAACGTCGCGATCATCGAGCCAGTTACTCCCGGCCGGACGATCCACCATCACACCGCAGTGACGCTCGACGGGGTCGACGAGGCATTCAACCGCCGGCTGCTACGCCAGTCGGAGGCCGCGCTCGGGCCCGCGAGCTTCATCGTTCCCGACGACGCGGTCATCGCCGAGCGCATGCAACAGGCATTGGCGGCCACCACCACGGGGCACAGTGTGCGGGCTGACCTGGGCTGGATCGACCTGAGCCGCGGGCTCGAACGAGAGAAGGTCGATCCCTCATCGGGGTGCCGCGTCGGTCACGTCACCGACGAGACCACCAACCGTGCATTTTGGCGCGAATACCGCCGGGTCATGCAGGATCGAGCGTGAGCGCCGACCTGACGGCGCGCGTCCCCGAGGCGACCCGACGCGAGATCGAAGCGTTTCTCTTCCACGAAGCGCGTCTCGCCGACGAATCCCGCTATGAGGAATGGGAGGCGCTGCTCACGGACGATGTCCACTACTGGGTTCCCGCCGGACCCGCGAACGACGATGCCGCGAGCCGTCTCTCGCACGTCAACGACAACCGCGCCCGCGTCGCCACCAGGGTTCGTCAGCTCAAGACGGGCAAACGCCACGCACAGACCCCACCTTCCCTGATGCGAAGGCTCATCTCGAACGTCGAGATCGTCTCCGTCGACGAGCACGCCGCGGAGTACGTCGTCGGCTCGAACTTCGTCCTCTACGAGCTGGCACGGCAGGCGACGAGTGAGCTGCGCGTCTGGGCCGGGCGAGCGACGCACCGCTTGCGAAGGATCGACGGGTCGCTGCGGATCGCCGCCAAGATCGTGGAGCTGGTCAACGCCGCAGAGCCGATACCGAATCTCGCCTTCCTCATCTGACCCTCGCCCACCGCCGGTCTCGGCCGGCGACCTCGCGGTCAACGATCGTCGAGGGGCCCTGCAGACCGCTGGCGCGCGACGATGGCTATGGCGGCCGCGCTCAACGCCGCCAACAGGAAGCAACCCCGCGCGATGGCGGCGACGGAGGCAGCCACAGCGAGCTCACCGTGGCGGCCGGCCGCCTCGATCGTCCTCGCTGCACCGATCACCGTACGCACGTGATCCGGCGTCAACTTCGATGGATCTTGCAGCGCCCCTGCAACGAACTCGGCGATCGACTCCGAGCGAGCGCGCTCGGCGAGATCCGCCGAGAGGCGCAGCGCCACCGCTCCGAGCGCACAGAGGGCGATCGCAGGCACCGCCAGCAGCAACATTTGCTTCCTGGTCATCTCTCGACTCCGTGGAGTCGGCGCTTCGTCCCGTTCGCTCGCGGCCGCCGCGATCGAGCCAGGCGGCGCTGCGGCAACCGCGCGAGCGGAGGCTCGACCCCGAAACGCTCGTCCCGGGATGCGATCGTCTCGAGCATCGCCGCCGCCACCGTCGTGAACCGGTGATTGTCGTCCGCTAGATAGAGCCATTTGCCGAGCACGGGATGAACTCGAAGCGCCGGGTGATCGGCGAGTATGGATGCGTGAGCGCTACGTTCGCTGGGAATCAGCAGACCCTGCCACGGCTCGCCGCGGTCCGCGAGCACGAGAACCAACCTCCCGGACAGGTAACAGGCGACGCAACCGAACATCGGGCGCGCGCAGAACGTGGCGTCGCGTCTGAGCGGCTCGACGATCGACGCGAAGCGATGACGCGAGAGGACGTCGCCCTTCGCGGTCACGGGCGATCGGCGAAACCGTGGCGAGCGGCGCGCTATCGGTACATCTCCTCGATGAGATCTCGGTACTTCTGATTGACGAATTTCCGCTTCACCTTGAGCGAGGGCGTGAGCTCCCCGGTCTCTTGGCTGAAATCCGGAGCGACGATGCGGTGGTACTTGATGCTCTCGTACGAGGCGAGCCGGCGGTTCACGGCTTCGACCTCGGAGGCGATCAGCTCCGCAACCTCCGGGTGACGCGCCAGTTCGCCCGCATCACCGTCGGCAATTCCCCGAGCCCGCGCCCAACGGCGAGTTTCGTCGAGATCCAGGGTGAGGAGGGCCACACAGTACTTGCGGTTGTCGCCGATCAATACCGCCTGGCTGATGTGCGGCTGCGTCTTCAAGAGATTTTCGATGTTCTGCGGAGCGACGTACTTTCCGCCCGGACGTCTTGATCAGGTCCTTCTTGCGATCCGTGATCTTCACGAATCCATCGACGTCGATTTCGCCGATGTCGCCGGTGTGAAACCAGCCCTCGGAGTCCCACGCCTCGCTCGTCGCCTCGGGCCGCTTGTAGTAGCCCTGCGCGACGTTCGGCCCCTTCGCGAGGATTTCTCCGTCCTCGGCGATGCGCAGCGTCACTCCCGGGATCGCCTGACCGACGGTGCCGAAGCGGAAGGCGGTCGGGACGGTTCGCGGTGAGGATCGGCGTGGTCTCGGTGAGGCCGTACCCTTCGAGGATGAGAACCCCCGCCGCGTGGAAGAACTCCTGGATCTCTCGGGCAAGCGGGGCGCCGCCCGACATCATGTACTTCACTCGACCGCCCAGGGATTCGGAGACTTTTGCGAACACCAGACGGTCGGCGAGCCGAGAAAGCAGCCGCAGTCGAGATCGGCAACGCTCCCCTCGCTGCAGGAATTTGCTTCGCTCGCGACCGACGCCGATCGCCCAGTCGAAGATCCGCTGGCGCAGCGGACTCGACGCCGCTCGCGTGGATTGGATGCGCGCGTACATCTTCTCGAAGATGCGCGGCACCGACGGCACGTAGTGCGGACGCGTTTCGCGGATGTCGGCGGGAATCGATTCGATCGACTGTGCGAAAGCCGAGACGGTTCCCCGGTGCGTCGCCAGGTACTCCGTGGCCCGCGCGAACGAGTGGGCCAGCGGCAGGAAGAAGAAGTCGACTTCGCCGGGCTCGGAATCGGTGATCTCGCGTGAGGGCCTCGAGCGTGGCGAGGTGATTGCCGTGGGTCTGGATGACGCCCTTGGGCGGCCCCGTCGTCCCCGACGTGTAGACGATCGTCGCAACGTCGTGCGGCGCGATCTTCGCCACGCGCGCGGTCGATCTCGTCGCGCGCTCTCGGCGAGCGCCTGCCGCCCGCTCTCACGCAGAGCCGCTAGCGTCGTGACTCGCGGATCATCGGATGCCCCGTCGATCAGCACGATCCCGGCGAGCTCGATACGCTGTCGTCGTCCGTCGATCTCGAAGCCGCCGGCGAGCACTTCCCGGATCTTCTCCAGCTGGGCCGCGTTCTCCACGACGCAGAGCGAAGATTCGGAGTTCCAAAGGATGTAGCCGCATTCGTCGGCGAGGTTCGACGGGTAGATGGGAATCGTGACCGCGCCGGCCGCGAGGATGCCGAAGTCGACCTCGATCCATTCCGGCCGAGTGCCGCAGAGCAGACCGACCCGGCTCCCCGGCTCCACGCCCGGCGGCGATCAGCCCCGCGGCGATCTCCTCGACCGCGCGCGCATGCTCGTCCCACGAGACGTCGACCCAACGCCCGCCGCGTTTGACGCGGTAGCGCGCCATGCCGGCGAAGTCGGTCGCGCGCCGGAAAAACAGGTCGGCGAGGTTACGGTGAACGATGGGAAGCTCCGCAACCGTCAGTCTTGCTTGACGCTGAGCTCGTGAATCGTCGTCAGCTCCACGATCTGATAGCGGCGCTTGCCCTTGGGCGTTTGCACCTCGACCTCGTCGCCGACCGTGCGGTTGAGCAGCGCGCGGCCGAGCGGCGAACCGAGCGAGATCTTGCCTTGCGCGACCTCGGCCTCCTCCGGGAAAACCAGGTTGTAGATGATCTCCTCGCCTTCCTCGAGATCCTCGACGGTGACACGGCTTCCGTATGCCGCCACCCCCTGTGGAATCGACGCTACGGTGTACATCGAGAGCTCGCGAATGCGCCCGCCGATCTGACTGATGCGGGCTTGGACGATCTCCTGGCGCGCTTTGGCGGCCTCGTACTCCGCGTTCTCGGAGAGGTCTCCGTGAGCGCGCGCTTCCTCGAGCTCCCGGGGCAGCTTGTGGCTGAGCTCGTTTTGCAGGTCGGCGAGCTCCTTCCTCAAGCGCTGGATGATTGGCAGATCCACGATCCGCTACGTTCCTTCCCGTCGCCGCAAAAACTCGCGCACCGCTTCGCTGGCGAGCTTGCCATCGAGGCGGGCTCCGAACTCGGCCTTGAGCTTGCCCATGAGCGAGCCGATCGAAGTGGCGCCGGCCTCGTAGTAACGAACGATGGCGCGCTCGAGCTCGTCCGCGGAGAGCGCTTGCGGGAGATATGCCTCGAGATACTGCTTCTCCCGGCCATTCTTCTCGACGAGCTCCGCCCGGCCCGCTTGCTCGGCGAAGGCCATCGCTTCTTCGCGCTGCTTGATCTCGCGCCGCAAGATCTGGGTGATCTCCGCCGGCCCGAGCGCCGCGGGGACTCCGCCCGGCGCCGCGACGCTCGATCGTCAAGTTCTTCATCGCGGCCACCACCCCCCGGAGCACCATCACCTCGTCGGTAGCGCGTGAGCGCATCGCCTCTCGCAAGCGCTCCTGGATCATCCCCTCGCTCAGCTCGTTCATTTCTCGACCAGCTCGTAGCTCCCCGCCCACCGGTAGCGCGTCTCGCCGCGGCGGGACACCTCGCCCTCGAGAGTTCCTTTCCCGCGCACGTTCTGCAAGCTGCCGGTTCCGCCGATCCACTCGAACGTGCCCTCGAAGGAGGTGAACTCCTTGTCACCTACGCTCGGTGGGATCGAGTAGCCGATGATCAGAAAGAGCTTTTGGCCATTCGGCGCTTCCCAGACCGCATACCCACGGACCAAGCCGGAGCCGTTCACTAGATCCGACTGTTTGAACATGTGGACCTTCGAGCCGTCGAACGGCACGCCGCCGATCTTGTCCGGGGTCTTCAGCTCGCCGTCGCTGACGGCTTGCACGAGCTCGTGACCTGGTACGTCGCCGACGTCGACCTTGGATTGGACCTGGACCTGGAGGGTCTGCCCCGACCCGGCCGCCGCGCCCTTCTCCGCCGCCAGCGCGGAGCCGGATCCGAGCAAGACGATGCCCAAAAGTGCCGCGACCCTCATCTTCGGTGCCCCCTTTTTCCCCGCGAAGCGCAGCCCCAAGGCGGCGTCGAGAGCGCGCTAGATAACCCGTAACCCGTGCTCGATTCAACTGCACGAACGGCGCGCAGCCACGGGCGAGCGCGACGGATTCCTAGCGCAGGGCGTCGTCCGCTTGCCGGTGTGTCGCGTCTCCCCGATACTGCGAACCGACCGAGTTGAACCTTCCCTCCGTCCAGTTCTGCCAGTCTCCGTATTGATACAAGTAGAAATACATGAGCCCCGCACCGACCAGCGCTCCGATGAAAAACCTGCGCATGTCTTCGCTCGACCTCTAAGAAAACGTGTTGCGCCGCAACCGCACTCTCAATACCCTCCGCGCATGGCCGTATCGCAATGGGCCACGCTCTCCTGCTGCAAAGATACCATATCGGGCGCCGTCCGGGCGATGGCCGAGGGGGTCGCCGATTCGCTGTTCCCCTGGGCGTGTGTCAGCTGCGAATCGCCCGCCGATTCGGCGCTTTGCCGCAACTGCCTGGCCCGAGTGCGCTGGATTGCGGAGCCCTGCTGCTTGGCATGCGGGCTCCCACTCGGCAGTCCGCCTAGCCGCCCTTGTGGGCGATGCCTGAAGGAGCCGCCTCCGTTCCGGCGCCTGCGGGCGGTTGCTTGCTACGGCGCCTCCGACGAAGACCGCGATCCGCTCGGTATCGCGCTACGCGCGCTGAAATATGCGGGCCGGCGCGCCTTGGCGCCAGCGTTGTCGACGCTGCTCGCCGACCGCTTTCCATTCTTCTCGGAGCAGTTTGACGTCGTAGCGCCCGTACCGTTGCACATCGACCGGTTGAGGAGCCGGGGGTTCAACCAGGCCCTGCTGCTGGCTCGCGAGCCGGCGCGTCGCCTCGGTTTCCCACTCGACGGGGGCTTGATGCTGCGCGTGCGAGCCACCCCACCGCAGGTGGGGCTCGGCGAACACGCGCGAGAGGACAACGTGCGGTTCGCGTTCGCGCTGCGCTCCGGCCGCTCGGTCGAAGGCAAGCGCGTCCTCTTGGTCGACGACGTGTGTACCTCGACCGCAACGGTTCGGGCGTGTGCGCGCGCGCTTCGCGACCAGGGCGCGACGTCCGTGGACGTCATCGTTCTCTCTCGCGCGCTCCCTCGCTGAACCGCCCGTGGCCCTGCACGACCGCAACCGTTGGGAAGACGCCTACGGCCATCATCCGACCGCCCTCCCCGTCCCCGCTGCGTTTCTGGCCGAGAATGCGCCGCTTCTCCGTCCCGGGCGAACACTCGACGTAGCGGCGGGCGCCGGCAGAAATGCTCTGTTCCTCGCGGCGCTTGGCCACCAGGTGGTTGCAGCGGACGTTGCCCGTAGAGGCCTCGAGCAAATCCGGCTGCAGAGTCGAGCCGTGGATTTGGTGCAGGTCGATCTCGATCGTCCGTGCTTCCGAATCGCTTCGTTCGACAACGTCGTGTGCATCAATTTTCTCGACAGGGAGCTGCTGCCGACCATGCTCGAATGGCTCCGTCCGGGCGGAGTGCTGCTCGTCGATACGTTCCTCATCGATCAGCGCGACGTCGGGCATCCTCGCAATCCGGCGTTCCTTCTCGGCCACAACGAGTTGCTCGAGCGGCTACGCAACGCGCGAGTTCTACGCTATCGGGAGGGAGCGGTCGTGGAGGGATCCGGAAGTACCTATAGGGCAGGAGTCGTTGCGACGCGGGTTCCGCCACAAAATTGACTTCGCGCGGCGCCCCTGCGTAAACAGCCGCGTGCGGGATCGGCGATGACCCGGCGCTCGGCGAGCGCGCTCACCTATCGGTCGGCCGGCGTAGACATCGACGCAGGGGACCGGCTCGTCGAGCGCCTCTTGCCTCTCGCCCGCGGCACCCGGCGCTCCGAGGTGTTGACCTCGATCGGCGGATTCGCGGCGGCGTTCCGTGCGCCGCGCGGCATGCGATCCCCGGTGTTCGTCACCTCCACGGACGGAGTCGGCACGAAGCTCCGCATCGCGATCTTGCTCGATCGGCATGACACCGTCGGCATCGACCTCGTCGCCATGAACGTCAACGACGTGTTGGCGCTCGGCGCCGAGCCCCTGGTGTTCCTCGACTACTTCGCCACCGGCCGGCTCGACGTCCGCGTCGCGACGCAAGTCGTCGCGGGAATCGCTGCCGGTTGTCGGCGGGCGGGCTGCGCCCTCGTCGGCGGCGAAACGGCGGAGATGCCGTCGTTCTACTCGCGGGGCGAGTACGATCTGGCCGGCTTCGTGGTCGGTGCCGTCGAGCAGCGACGGATGATCGACGGCAAGCGGGTGCGCCCCGGTCACGTGCTCATCGGTCTCGCGTCTTCTGGATTGCACAGCAACGGCTACTCGCTCGCCCGCCGGATCGTCCAGCGTCGTCGCATCCCGCTCGAGCGTCACATCAGCGAATTCGGGCGCACGCTCGGCGAGGAGCTTCTCGAGCCTACCCGCATCTACGTGCGGTCGGTCCTCGGGCTCACCAGGCGCCTGCGTGTCGACGCGATCGCGCACATCACCGGCGGCGGCATTCCGGGAAACTTGCCGCGGGTGCTGCCGAGCGGCTGCCGGGCGCGACTCCGCCGCAAGTCTTGGCCGACTCCTGCCGTGTTCGACTGGCTGCGGAGGGTGGGCCCCGTGAAGCAACGCGCGGTGGACGGCACCTGGAACCAGGGGCTTGGCCTGATTCTCGCCGTCCCGGCGACGGCTGCGGACGAGGCGTTGCGGCTTCTACGACGTCACGGCGAGCGTGCCTACGCGGTCGGCGAGGTCGTGCGTGGCGAACCCGGCGTCGACTTCGTCGACTGAGTGACCCATGCTGGGACATCGGGTCAACGTGAAACCATGAGAGCCGAGGTGCGACGATGACGAGTCCGCTGCCGCTCGGGATCCTCGTGTCCGGGAGCGGGACGAATCTGCAGGCGATCATCGATGCGATCGAGAGCGGGCGGGTTCCCGCAGAGATCCGCTTGGTGGTTTGCAATCGACCAAACGCCAAGGCTCTGGAACGCACCGAGCGTCACGGCATTCCCTGCGAAATCGTCGATCATCGCTCGTTCCCGAACCGCGAAGCGTTCGATCAGCACGTCGTCGGCCTGCTGCGCGATCGAGGCGTGGAGCTGGTGTGTCTGGCGGGCTTCGACCGCCTGCTCTCGCCGACGTTCATCGGCGCGTTCCCCGAGCGAGTCCTCAACATCCACCCGGCGCTGCTGCCGGCGTTCCCCGGCCTTCACGCCCAGCGCCAGGCGCTCGAATACGGCGTGCGCATCGCCGGCGCCACCGTTCACATCGTCGACGAAAGGACCGACCACGGACCGATCGTCATCCAAGCTGCAGTGCCCGTTTACAGCGACGACTCGGTGGAGGCCCTGACGGAGCGAATCCTCGCCGAAGAGCACCGCATTTATCCGGAAGCGATCTGCCTGTTCGCCGAGGGACGGGTACGCGTCGAGGGGCGCCGGGTGCGCATCCTCGACGAAGAGCCGCTCGCCGACCGTTCGCTGGTGAACCCCGCGCTCGGCTAGCGACCGCCTACACCCTCCTCAGCGTACCTCGAGGTACAAGCGTTCGATCCGCTCGGGCGTGACGCCGAGAGAATAAAGCGCGCGGATCCACCACATGAGCAACACCGTCCGGACTACGCCATGGCGTTGCCAGCGCCGAGCGGAGGTGCGCAAACGCAGTCGCAGCGCGGCCGTGGGACCCCGTCTCTTCATTGCCTGTGCGAGGGCGAGATCCTCGAGCAGCGGCTGATCGGGGTAGCCGCCGAGCGAATCGAAGACGTCGCGGCGGATGAACAGCCCTTGGTCTCCCGTGAAGAGGCCGCTCCAGCGCGAGCGTAGGTTGATCGCCGTCTCGATCACGCGATACGCGGCCCCGGAAGCGTCGAGTGCGACGTCGAAGCGACCGCCGATCGCGCCGCCGCATGCCTCGACGATCGCCGCGGCGAAGCCTCGAGGCGGCGTGCTGTCGGCGTGGAGGAAGAACAGCAAATCCCCGCGAGCGATCGCGGCGCCCGCGTTCATTTGTCGGGCGCGTCCCGCGGGCGCTTCGATCACGCGATCGGCCAGCGCCCGTGCGAGGTCAACCGTAGCGTCCTGGCTTCCGCCGTCCACGACCAATACCTCGAGAACCTCCGGCTCGCGAAGTCGTGCGAGGGTGTTGGCGATGATCGCGGCCTCGTTGCGCACAGGCACGATGACCGAGAGGCGAGGCGTCACTTGATTCGCTCGCCGGGGGCGGCGTTGAGACGCCAATCGAAGGGCAAGTAGCGAATCTCGACGTTCTCCGGGGCCAGCGCCGCCACCAGATCTCGACGCTCTGCGAGGGAACGAAGAAATTTGACGAGCGTCCCCGCCGCCGCCTCGAAGTCGGCCGCGTACCAGGCGAACAACCGGGAAAGCGCGAGGCGCTGATTGATCGAATCGACGTAGTTGTGGTCCACGTCGTTGACGAACCGCCGCGCGGCGGCAGCGAGCTGCGCGTCGAGGTGCTCCGGCGCATACGGCGTGGCGATGAGTCGCGGGCCGCCGCGCGTGCCGTTCGAGATCGCGAGGTGCACGCGCGGATCCCTGCTGCCGTAGCCGTTGAGGACCTCACGGATCTCGTCCAGCGTGTGGTGCGAGCCGCCGACTTTCACTCCGAACCAGTGATACATGCGCGCGCGTCCGGCCAACGATTCCGGGGTTTCACCGTGGACGACCGCCGCAACGAGGGTCGTGTGGTACGCGTTGATCCAGAACGCGACCGCGGCGTCGTGATCGAGGGCAGCGAGGTCGACCGAGGCCATACGATCGAGAGCGCGGCGCAGCAGCCGGCCGTCTTCACGGGCGAGGGTACGGTAGGCGACCTCGCCCGATTCGTTGACTCGGGCGGCGAGGATCTTCGCCCAGGGATCCTCCTCCCCTTCGGCTGCGGCTGCGGCCGCAGCCGCGACCGCCGCCGCCAGCAGCAGCACTGCGCAGAGTGCTCTCATCGCGATATCCCGGTGTCCCCGAGCCGGAGCCGGAACGCCTCGATTGGCATTCGCGTAACGAGCACGCGAACGTCGAAATTCAGCCGGCGATCTGCGCGGCGAGCGCCCCTGTCTCGTCCAAAGCCCGAAGCTCCTCGTAGCCGCCGACGGCTTCCTCGCCGATGAAGATCTGCGGCACCGTGCGCCGGCCGGTAGCCTCGACGAGCCAGCGCCGGGTCGCCTCGTCGTCCGTGACGTCGAGGTCTTGGAACGGGATCCCTCGGCGGCGCAACAGCTCCTTGGCGCGCAGGCAAAACGTGCAGTAGCTCGTGGTGTAGATTCGTACCGGTTTCGGCATGTCTCGATTGACCACTCGTGGGCCCGCGGCTAAACAGGGCCGCCTCGATGGCATCTCGCCCCCCTGAAATCGCCGCTGCTTTCTTGGCTCTCGTCGAGACCGTGGCGCGGCTTCGCCGTGATTGTCCTTGGGACCGCGAACAGACCTCCAAGTCGATCATGCCATTCTTGATCGAGGAAACCTACGAGGTTCTCGAAGCGTTGGAAGCGGAGAGCCCCGCGGACGTGCAAAGCGAGCTCGGTGATCTGCTGCTGCAGATCCTGCTGCACGCCGAGATCGCTTCAGAGCGCGGCGAGTTCGACGTATGTGACGTCATCGAAGCCGTGCGTTCGAAGATGGTGCGCCGCCACCCCCATGTGTTTGGCGACACGTCGGTGACGGACACGCACGAAGTGCTCGAAAACTGGTCGCGGATCAAGGCGCAGGAGCGCCGTGCCGCGCACAAGGACGCGTCCGTCCTGGCCGGAGTTCCGGCGGCGTTGCCCGCCCTGTTGCGCGCCGAGCGACTCGGCGAGAAGGCGTCCCGCGTCGGATTCGACTGGCGCGAGCCGAGCGCGGTACTCGACAAAGTGCGCGAGGAGATTCGAGAGCTCGACGAGGCGCTGCGCTCCGAGGCCGTGGCGCGGGTGGAGAGCGAGATCGGTGATTGCCTCTTCGCGCTTGCCAGCCTCGGCCGCAAGGCCGGCATCAGCGCCGAGCTCGCTCTCAGCCGCAACGCTCGAACGCTTCGAGCGCCGCTTCCGCCACGTCGAGAGCGAGCTCGAGCGCCAGGGCCGTTCTCCGCGCGACGCGTCTCTCGAGGAGATGGAAGCACTCTGGGAGGAAGCGAAGCGCCGTTGACCCCAGCCCGGCCGGAGTGTTAGCAGGGTGGGATCACCGCCGAGCGCAAGGAGCGAGCCCTTTGGCAACGCACAAGTCCGCAGAGAAGCGTCACCGTCAGAACGAGAAGCGCCGCGTGCGCAACCACGCGTTGAAGTCGCGGTTGCGAACTCTGGTAAAGCGCGTGCTCACCGCCGTCGGCCGGAAGGATGCGGCGGCGGCGCAGACCGAGTTGCAGGTGGCGGCCCAAGCGCTCGATAAGGCCGTCACCAAAGGCGTACTCCATCGCAACAACGCCTCGCGTCGGTTGTCGCGGCTGACGCTGCGGGTCAACGCCCTACGTCAGGCATCCTAGCCCACGGATCGCATCCACCTCGCTCCGCTGTGTGAAGAAGCAAGGCGCTGGTCCTCAGCTCGACAGCTGCTCCAACACGCGGACGAATACGGCGACCTCGTCGTCCGTGCCGACGGTGATGCGGACGGCGTCGCGAAGCTCCGGCGTCGCGAAGTAGCGCACCAGTATCCCCCGCCGCTTCAGGCCCTCGTAGAGCGGCTCGAGATCCTGCGCCCGGCCGCCGCGCGAGCACGAAGTTGGCCTGCGACGGCGGCACTTCGAATCCGAGCTCGACGAGCCGGCGCACGAGCGCCTCGCGCGTGCGCCGGACGCGACGCACGTTGGCCTCCATCCAGCGGGGGTCCCGCAGTGCCGCGGCGCCGGCGACGATCGATAGGCGATTGACGTTGTAGGAATCCTTCACCTTGGCGAGCTCGCCGACCACGCCGGTCGCGCCGAGCGCCAGTCCGATGCGCATCCCTGCCAAGGAATAGGACTTCGACAGCGTGCGCAGAATGACGACGTTCGGCACCTCGTAGAGCAACTCCAGGCAATTCGTCGTCCGCGAAATCGACGTACGCCTCGTCGACGACCACCAACCGATCCCGGCGGCGAAACAGGGGGCCGAGTTGTTGCGGCGGGATCAGCGTACCCGACGGCGAGTTCGGATTGCAGACGATCACCAGGCGGGCATCCACGTCGGCCAGCGTCTCGCGGGAACGAGAAGTCGAGCGGGAACGGCACGTGGATCGCCACGCCGCCGTGGATGGCGACGAGCGTGTCGTAGAGACTGTAGGTCGGCACGGGATAAGCGACGCGTCTCCTGGATCGACTACCGCGCGCATGAGGATCGCCAGCAGCTCGTCCGATCCGTTGCCGACCAGCACGTTTTCCGGCGCCAGTCGATAGAGCCGCGCCGCGCGTTCGCGCAGCTCGTCGGCCATCGGGCGGGGATACAGCCGCAGGTTCTCCCCGATCGCGTCGTCGCAGCGCTTCGAGCACCTGCGGCGAGGGAGGATACGGATTCTCGTTGGTGTTGAGCTTCACGTAGCGGCGGTCACGCGGTTGCTCGCCCGGAACGTAACCTTCCATGTCCTCGACGATTCTGCGGAACACTGCGATGCACCCCGCCTCAGCGTCCGACGATGCGGCCCTGCGCGACTTCGCGCAATGCCTCGAGGCGTTGCTTGGCGGTCAGCGCCTCGTCGGAATCGGCCGGCAGCGCCTTTGCGGCCTTCCCATACTGGGCGATCGCGCGATGGATTTCGCCGCGCATCTCGAGCGCCCGAGCGAGGTGATAGACCCCGAGCGCCTGATTGCCGCCGCGCCCGTACGCTTGCCCGAGGTCGTATTGCACTCGATCGAGCTCAGGAGCCGCCCGTGCAGCGCGCTCGAGCTCCCTCACCGCACCGACATAGTCCTTCGAGGCGACCAGCACTTCGCCGAGTAGGGCCCGCGCGACTACGTCCTCGGGAGCGACCTCCAGCCTTCCCTCCAACACGCGCTTCGCGCCTTCGAGGTCGCCGACATGAAAATGCGCGAGCGCGAGATCATCGTCGATCTCTTCGCAAGCGGGTCCCCTCGCCTTCTCGAGAACCGGGATCGCCGCCGCCGCGTCCCCGCCGTAGAGGAGTGAGACGCCTTGTAGCGCTAGCGCTCGGTTGCCGCCGAGACCCGCCTCTTCGGAGTGATTGCGAGCCGCCCGCCGACCGCCGAGCGCGCGCGCGATCGTCTGTACCCGCTCCAGAGCGAAGTGGGTCGTTGCCAGCCGGGCACCGCGGGCGGCGTCCTTGGTGGCGGCTTCGAGGTTCGAGATACGCTCATCGGTCAGCGGATGCGACAGCATGTACGGCGGGATCTGGTCGAGTCGGCAAGGTGCGCTGCTCGTTCGACAGCTGCTTCATGAAGCTCGTCATGCCGTGCGGATCGTATCCCGCTGCGCGCATATAGCGAATCCCCAGGTAGTCGGCCTCTTGCTCGAACTGCCGCTGGTACTTGAGCTGTGCGGCGGCCTCCGCGCCGGCCGCTACGGCGCCGATGGCCGGGTGAAGAATCGAGAGCAGCGCAGCGGCGAGCGCAGCGTAGCTCAACAACCTACCCTCTTCCTGCTGGCGCACGAAGTGGTGAGCATGGCTATGCGCGATCTCGTGGCCGAGCACGCCGGCCAGCTCCGATTCGCTGCCCACGCGCAGCAACAGCGCCGGTATTGACGTAGACGAAGCCACCGGGAACCGCGAAGGCGTTGATCGAGCCGTCCTGCACGACGCGAAGCGATACTCGAAGGGCTGCGGGGCCTCGAGCCGATCGACCATGCGTTGGCCAAGGCGATTGACGTAGTCGACGATCGCCGGTTCCCGCACAAGCGGCAGGGCCGCGGCGGCCTCGAGCGCGAATCGATCGCCGAGCTTCGCCTCCTCCGCGATCGGATAACCGTGCGCGACGCTGACGAGCGCGATCAGAAGCGACGACGACCGCGATCGGCCGCCGCGTCAGGAGCGCGCCCAGCGCCGAGAATGCGCGCGGCGTCCTTCGCCGAATAGGTGAGGATGAAATCGGCGCCCGCGCGCCGGATCGAGGTCAGGATCTCGATCGTCAACCGATCGCCGTCGATCCAGCCGCGCTCGGCGGCCGCCTTCAGCATCGCGTACTCGCCGCTCACGTTGTACGCGGCGAGCGGCACGCCCGGGATAGCGCTCGCGCGCGCGGCGGATGACGTCGAGGTATGGCAAGCGCGGGCTTGACCATGACGATGTCGGCGCCCTCTTCGAGGTCGAGCGCGATCTCGCGCAGCGCCTCGTCGCCGTTCGCGGGATCCATCTGGTAGCCCGCGGCGGTCGCCGAACTGCGGCGTCGATTCGGCCGCCTCGCGAAACGGGCCGTAGAACCCAGAGGCGTATTTCGCCGCGTACGAGAGGATCGGCAGTCTCGAACCCCTGCGCGATCGAGCGCGCCGACGGATCGCGCCCACCCGACCGTCCATCATGTCCGAGGGCGCGACGACGTGCGCGCCGGCGCGCGCGTGGCACACGGCTTCGCGCGCCAGCAGCTCGAGCGTCGGATCGTTGTCGACTTCCTCTCCGCGCAGCACGCCGCAGTGACCGTGGTCCGTGTACTCGCAGAGGCAGACGTCGGTGATCACGACAGAGATCGGGGACCGACCTCCCGGATCGCTCGCACCGCCGACGGGCACTGACGCCCGCGGGATCGTCGGCTTCGCTGCCGACCGCGTCCTTCTGTAGCGGGAATCACCGAACAGCACCACCGCCGGAATGCCGAGGCCTCGTACTTCTCGCGCTTCGATGACCGCGCGATCCACCGACAGCTGACAGACGCCGGGCATCGAGCCGACCGGGCGCGCGACGCCGCGGCCGGGGACGACGAACATCGGGTATACGAGATCGCCCGACGTCGAGGGCCGTCTCGCGGACGAGGTCCCGGAGCATCGGATTGCGGCGCACGCGGCGCGGGCGCTGGCGGGAAGCCCATCCGAGTCCGATCGCGGGACTAACCTCGACTCGCAAAATAGTCAATCAAGGCTCTCGCGAGCCCCTCGGTCGTGTATTCGCGCGCCTCCACGTCCACACTCCAGCCGAGTGCACGGGCGGCTCTCGGCCGTCACCGGTCCGATGCAGGCGATCGTCGCGCTCCCGTCGGTGGCGCCCGCCCCTCCGTCGAGAAGCGCGTGGAAATCGCGAACCGTGCTCGGGCTCGTGAACGTGATCGCGTCGATCGCGCCCGCGTGCGAGAGATCACGAACGCGCCGGGAAGCTCCGCCAGCCGGCTTCGACCCGATAGGTGGCACGTCGACGACGTCGGCGCCGGCGCGGGCCAGCACGTCGGCAGCACCTCCCGCGCGCCTTCGGCACGGGGCAGTAGCACGCGCCGGCCGCCGACGTGCGGCGCGAGAGCATCGCGCGAGCGCTTCCCCGCGAAACGTCTCCGGCACGAGATCGGCACGCAAGCCGCGAGCCGCGAGAGCGCTTGCGCCGTCGCCGGTCCGATCGCCGCCAGGCGCGCGCGCCCGAGGCGGCGGGTGTCTCCGCCGGACCGCATACAGCCGCTGCGAAGAACACGTCGACGCCGTGCGCGCTGGTGAAAACGATCCAGTCGAACGACTCGAGCGAAGCGAGCGCCCCGTCGAACGCCACCGGTGAGGCGAGCGTCGATCGAGCTCGATCGTCGGCGCCGCCATCGCCTCGGCGCCGAGTCTCTCGAGTCGATCGACGAACTCGTCGGCCTGCTCCGCGGCGCGCGTCACGACGATCCGTCGGCCGAGCAAGCGGACGCCGCTCGAACCAGGCAGAGCTCGCGCTCGGCGCTCACGACGTCGCCGACGACCAGGACCGCCGGCGGCTCGAAGCCGGCCCGCGTCGACACGTCCGCGATGTCGCCGATCGTACCGACGACCGTCTGCTGCTCGGGACGCGTGCCCGAGCGAATGCAGGCTGCCGGCGTGCTCTCCGGGCTTGCCCGCCTCCCTGCAGCCGCGCGACGATCGCTCGCGAGGCTCCGCAAGGCCCATCAGGAACACGAGCGTCTCCATGCGGGCCAGCGCCGGCCAATCGAGCGGACGTCGCCGTGCCGGGAGCCTCGTGTCCGGTGACCACGGTGAAGGAGGAGTTGAGGCCCCCTCTCGGTGACCGGAATGCCGGCATACGCCGGCACGGCGATCGCCGAGCTCACGCCCGGGAACGATCTCGAATCGAATCCCGGCCTCGGCCAGCGCCTGCGCTTCCTCGCCGCCCCGCCCGAAGACGAAGGGGTCGCCGCCCTTCAAGACGCACGACGACCTTGCCGGCGCGTGCCGCTGCGATCATGCGCTGATCGATCGCCTGCTGCTGCCGATCGCGATGCGAAGCGTCGCCACTCTTGCCGGAGGAGACGATCTCCGCGTGCGGTCGCGCATGGCGCAGGAGCCGGGGATCGACGAGATAGTCGTGAATCACGACGTCGGCGTCGGCGATGCATTCGCGTCCGCGCAGCGTCAGAAGCCCCGGATCGCCCGGGCCTGCCCCGACGAGGTAGACGAAGCCGCTCACCGCCGCAGCCCCTGCAGGATCTCACGCCCGCCCCGCTGCAAGAAGCTCCTCCGCCACCGCCCGCTCCGAGCTTCTCGGCGGCTTCGCCTAGGCCGCGGCGGGTGGCGCGGACCAGCCGCACCCCGGAAGGATCGGCGATGGCGGCGGCCAGTTCCACCATCTCTCCCGCTACGATCGCGTGAGCCGCGATCGGCGTCGTGCAATCGCCGCCGATGCCACGCAAGAAATGCGCGCTCGGTCGAGACCGCGAGGTGGGTAGGGGCATCGTCGAGTAGAGCGCCGACCTGCCGCCAGGCATCCACGGAGCGGGCTTCGATCGCCAGCGCCCCCTGCCCGATGGCGGGCAACATCTCCGTCATCGCCAGGGGTTGGACCTCGGCGAAGCGCAGCCCGAGGCGGCGCAAGCCGGCCGCGGCCAGTACCAGGCGCGTCGACGTCGCCGCTGCGCCACTTGGCGATCCGAGTATCCACGTTGCCGCGCAACGGCACCACTTCGACGTCGGGGCGAGCGTGGCGTAGGAAGGCTGCGCGGCGAAGGCTCGCCGTACCGATTCGCGCTCCTCGAGGCAGACCTGCGAGTCCTCGCATCGAGCGCGCGATCAACACGTCGCCGGGATCTTCTCGCGCCGGCACCGCCGCGAGGCTCGAGGCCAGGGGCCAGCGAGACGGGCAAGTCCTTCACCGAATGCACGGCCAGATCGATGCGCCCGTCGAGCAGCGCCTCCTCGATCTCCTTGACGAACAGTCCCTTGCCACCGATCTCGGCGAGCGGGCGATCGAGGATGCGGTCCCCGCTCGTGCGAATGCGCACGAGCTCCACCGGAGATGTCCGGGCGACGGCGACGCAGCTCGTCCGCCACCCACTCTGCTTGCCGGATCGCCAGCGGGCTCCCGCGAGTTCCGACGCGGATGGTCGCACTTCTCTCAGTCATCTTCGTCGAGGCCGAAGAGGCGCCTCGCCAGCATCACGGATTCGTCGTCCGGACGCTGCACCCGCTTCAGTCGGGCGATCGGCTCGTGCAGCAGCTTGTTGACGATCGCTTCGGCCATCGCCTCGATGGACCTACGCTCGTCGTCGCCGAGATGCTTGAGCGAGCCGAGCGTGCGATCGAGCTCGCGCCGACAAATGCGCGCCGCCTTGTCGCGCAGGCCGACGATGGTCGGCACGACTTCGAGGTTCTCGAACCAGCGCCAGAGCGATTCGATTTCCTCTGCGACGATCTCCTCGGCGTGGGCAGCCTCGCGCCCGCGCTCTTCGCGGTTCTCGCCGATCACGCTCTCGAGATCGTCGATGTCGTAGAGGTAGACGTTGCGCAGGTCGTTGATGCGCGGATCGAAGTTGCGCGGCACGCCGAGATCGATCAGGAACGTCGGCCGGTATCCGCGCAGACGCGAGGCTTCCTGCACCTCCGCTTCGGTGAGCACGTACTTCGTCGCGACGGTCGAGCCGATCACCACGTCGGCCAAGGGAAGATAGCGTCCCAGCTCTTCGAACGGCACCGGTGTGCCGTGAAGCTCGCGCGCCAGCTCGACCGCGCGGTCGAACGTGCGGTTGGCGAACATCAGGCCGCCGATGCCGCGGTCGCGGAAGTGGCGAGCGGCGAGCTCGGCCATCTTCCCGGCGCCGATCAGCAGCGCGGTCTTCTCGGAGAGCGACTCGAAGATCTGCATCGCGAGCTCGACGGCGACCGAGCTGACCGAGACATTGCGGCCGCCGATGCCGGTCTCGCTGCGCACGCGCTTTGCCGCCGAGAAGGCCTTGTGAAACACCCGGTGAAGAACGGTGCCCGCCGTGCCGGCCGCGAACGGCGGCCTCGTAGAACTCTTTGACCTGACCGAGGATCTGCGGCTCGCCGACCACCATCGAGTCCAGGCTCGCGGCCACGCGAAAGAGATGGCGGACGGCGGCTCGGCCTTCGTGAAGGTAGAGATGGCGGGCGGAGCTCGTCGTCGCCGAGCGGACGCCCGTTCTGCAGAACGCCCACCACCGCGGCGGGCTCGGCGGCTACCGGTCGCTACAGCCGATGACCTCGACCCGGTTGCAGGTCGAGAGCAGCGCGCACTCCTCTACCCCGGGGAGTTGCTCGAGCAGCTGCGGGCCGAGCGTCGCCCGCCGCGCCCTCGTCGAGCGCCAAGCGCTCGCGCAGCTCGACGGGCGCGGAATGGTGGGAGAGGCCGACTAACCAGAGCTTGCGCGCGCTCACGAGCCGAAGCTCCCACCATGGCGACCGGGAAAGAACATGTTGACGCTAACGAACGACACGAGCAGCACCGCGAATCCGACGATCGTCAGTGTCGCCGCTCGCCGCCCGCGCCAGCCGACGCTTCGACCGTGCAGCAGAACCGCGTAGAGGCTCCAAGTGACACCGGACCAGATCTCGCGCGCCTCCCAGGACCAGAATCGTCCCCAGGCGAAGTGCGCCCAGACGGCGCCGGTGACGATCCCGAGGGTGAGCAGAGGGAATCCCCAGCTGAGAAGACGGTGGTTGAGATCGTCGAGGCGCTCGAGCGACGGCAGCAATCGGCGTCGAGCGGGGCGCTTCGCCTTGAGACGATTGTCCTCGAAGAGGTAGACCAGGCTGGTCGCAAAGGCGAGCGCGAAGACCGCGTTGCCGAGGAAGGCGAGCGTGACGTGCACCGGCAGCCAGGCACTGCGCAGCGCCGGCGGCAGCTCGGTCGCTCCCGACGACACGACCAAGGACATCGCCATCAACGCCGCGACGAGCGGCGTGATCACCGCGCCGAGGACGGCGAGCGCATTGGCGCGATCGAGGAGCAGATAGAGGATGGCCAGGCTGAAGGCGAGAAAGGACAGGCCTTCGTCGAACGTCGCCACGGCGATGTGACCGAGCGCGAAGGAGCGAGCCGGCGATCTCCAGTGCGTGGAACGCCGCTGCGATCGCCAACACCAAGGGTGCGAGCGTTCGCAGGCGCTCGCGCGCGGTGGCCAGGTACGCGACGAAGCTGCACGCCGCTACCAGGTACAGAACGAGAACGATGCCGAGGAGCAGCAAATCCATGGCGTCAAAGCTCCACGCCGAGATCGCGCAGGGTGGCTCCTTCGCCAAGTGCCGCGCGGAGCAAACTGTCGATTCCGGCGCGATCCCGCCGGCGAACGCGGTCGGTGAGCCCGCCTTCGGCGATGGCCCGCTGGATGCGGCGCCGATCATCCATCGAGCGGGTGCGCACGCGCTCGCGCACACGGGCAAGAATCGTCAAAGCCGTCGCGAACTCCGGGCCGATCAGATCCGCGATGCGATCGCGGACAAACACCGCGAATGCCGGCGAGCGGCCGGACGTCGAGACGGCCACTTGCAGGTCACCGCGCTCGAGCACGGCGGGGGCGATGAACTGCGAGAGCTCAGGCGAGTCGACGACGTTGACGAGCGCCCCTGCCTGCCGCGCGTCGCTGGAAACCCGACGGTTCACCTCTGGCTGGTCGGTCGCGGCGACGACGAGCTGGAAGCCACGAACGTCTTCCGCAGCATACGGCCGAGTGACGACCGTGACCTCGCCCCGCCGAGCGAGCGCCGCAACGGTCTCATCGACGCTCGGCGCGACGACCTGCACCGTGGCGCCGGCGCGCAACAGGCCGACGATTTTGCCGTGGGCGATCGAGCCACCTCCCACGACTAGGCACGGCCTTCCGCGCAGGTCGAGAAACACCGGGTAATAGGACACGAGCGTGGTATCCTAGCACCGGCCTCAAAGGAGTGAAATTTGGCGGCACCCGTCATCCTCCACGCCGACATGGACGCCTTTTACGCCTCGGTGGAGCAACGAGACCGCCCGGAGCTCATCGGCCAGCCGGTGATCGTCGGCGGCCTTGGCGCGCGCGGCGTGGTGACCGCCGCCTCCTACGAAGCTCGACCATTCGGCGTTCGCGCCGCGATGCCGATCGTCGAGGCACGCCGGCTCTGCCCGCACGGCATCTACCTGCCCGGTCGGATGGCGCGCTACGCCGAGGTCTCGCGGGAGATTTTCGCAGTCTTCGCCGATTTCACGCCCCTCGTCGAGCCGCTTTCGTTGGACGAGGCGTTTCTCGACGTCACCGCCTCGCTTGGCCTCTTCGGTACGCCCGTCGAGCTGGCGAGGCGCTTGAAGCAGCGGGTGCGGACGAAATGCGGCCTCGCAGTCTCCGTGGGGATCGCGCCGGTGAAAATGGTCGCCAAGATCGCCAGCGCTCTGTCGAAGCCCGACGGCCTGCTCGAGATCTTGCCGGCGCAGGTGGAGGAGTTTCTGGCTCCGCTGGCGGTGAGCCACCTCTGGGGTGTGGGGCCGGTGACGCTCGCCGCCCTCAATCGCGCCGGCATCGACACGATCGGGGATCTGGCACGAGCGGACCTCGCGCGCCTTCGCGAAGCTTGTGGGCGGCAAGCGGCAGCGCTCGCCGCGCTCGCCCAGGGGCACGATCCCCGCTCGGTCAATCCCGGTCTGGCACGTAAATCCTACGGCGAGGAGAACACCTTCGGGCGGGATCAGCGTGACGGCGACGAGCTGCGCGGGACGATCGTAGCCCATGCCGAAGCCGTGGCCGCCCGTCTGCGCGCCGACCAACGACGGGCGTGCACGATCGTGCTCAAGTTGAAGCTCGCCAACCGGATCGGCCCGGGCAAATATCCGCTGCTCTCCCGCAGCCGAACGCTAGCCGAGCCGACCAGCGACGGGCGAGCCATCGCAGCCGCCGCGCTCGGGTTGTGGCAAGAAGTCGGCGCGGGCCTGTGCGTCCGACTGGTCGGCGTTTCCGCCACGAATCTCGAGGAGGCGCGGGCGGAGCAGCTCTCGCTGTCACTCGAAGGCGCCGGCGGAAATCAGGCCGCTCTGAACCGCGCCCTCGATCGGATCGCCGCTCGTTTCGGCCGCGAGGCGCTCCGCCGGGGTGGGATCGCCGTCGAGCGCGCCGCTCCGACCTTGGCGATCAAGGATCGCCGTCAGTCGTCCTGAGCCCTGGGCGAAAGATCAGGGCGCCTTCCAGGAGATCAATCCTTCCTCGAAGGAAAAGGCGACTAGCCCGGTGCCGTACAGCGTATTTTCCTTGTAGAGCCACCACTCCGTCGTGACGAGGTGCCGTTTCCATCGCGGCTGCCCGAGCAGCGCGAGCACAGCCTCTTGCGACATGCCGCGGCGGAGTTGGTTCCACGGCGTCGTCGGCTGTGGCGGCCGAGAGCTCGCTAAAGCCTCGGGGCGCACCATCTCGGCTGCCTCCTTCTCGGCGCGTCGCGCGATATCTGAATCCGCGGGCAGAGCCTCGGCCACGACGGGTTGCTCGGGTTCTCGTTCCTCTGGCGGGTTCGGTGGACGAATCCCTTCGTTCTGTGCCGGGCGCGGCTTTGGCTCGATGCGCGGTACCTGCACGACAGGCGGCTTGCGGGCCGCGGCGGGGGCGACAGTAGCTACGGACGTCATCGCGGCCGGAGCACCTTGAAAAGCCGGTGCGGGCTCGGTCTTGGAGGACGGCGCCGCAGCTGCGGCCACGGGAGCGGCGGCGACCTCGCTCGGCGGCGAATCGGAGGGAGGCGCGGCGGGAGGTTGTGCGGCGACGACGGTCGGCGGCTCAACAGCAGGTTCCGGCGGCGGCGGTGGCGGCGCCTCTACCGCCGGGGGACCCTGCGCCTCCGCGACGACGGAGGTTGGAGCCACAGGACTCGAGGGAGCGGCGGCCACCTCCCTGCTGGGGACGACAGACGGCTTCGGCCGTGCCAGCGCCGCGGCGCGGTCGTCCTGCTCTTCGGCGTCTCGTCGCTGGATCGCCAGCGACACGCAAAGAGCGACGATCGAAGATGCGAGCAGCGCGACCAAGAGCTGCGATGCCGCGCTCAGGAGCCGTTTCATCCCTACGACAGCCGCCGGCGCCGCGACGACCGAGAACCGGCGGCGGCTCGTGGCGGGCGTCTCGCCGGACATCGTTTCCTGCCACTCTTCGCAACAAGGCTCGCCGCTCGTTTGCTCGCTGTTGCCGCAGAAAGGGCAGATCGAGCGAACGCCTGGCGCCTCGCCGCGTCCTGGGGGAACCACGCGGAGGGCCGCTCGAGCGCCGCTCGCCGTCTCCTCCGCCGAACGCTTCACGCCACGCCGCGCCAACACTTGCCGTTTCCCCAACCCGTCGCGTCGACGATCGAAGGGGACGCCCCCCTTCGCCTTCTCCGCGCCGCGAGTCCTACATCGTACCGGAGCGTTCGGGGGGCGCACAAATGTTTATTTGCGCAGCGCCAGCCGCGAAGTCGGCACGAGTGTCCGATGCCGCTGCCCTGTCAGCCCTCGGCGTCCGTGGCGGAGGGCTATCCGAGCGGAATCTTCAGCACCTGTCCGGCACGGAGGCGCTTGGCGTCCCGCAAGCCATTCGCGCCCTGGATGGCCGCCACCGTCGTTCGATAGCGCTTCGCGATCGAGCCGATGGTCTGCCCCCGCGTCACTTGATGCGCGATGTACACGCGGCGCTGTTGCGAAAATCGTTCATCCGCGCCGAGGCTTGCATAGGCGACTCGGAATTGCTGCGCCCGGCCGGCGGGCACTCGCACCGTGTAGTTCTTGGGGACGTACAGCTTTCCTTCCACGACCTCGTTCGTGAACCCGGGATTCAGGTCGTGGAGATCCTCCGTGCTGCAACCGGCGAGCTTCGCTACGGTCGAGAAACGCAGGAAGTCTTGAGTCTTCACCTCCTGATATTGGAGGCGCGGCTCGAACTCCACCTCGCCGAAGTGCTCCTTGTAGTCGCGCTCGACTTCGAGAGCCGCGAGAAACTCGGCGTAGAAGTTTCGCGAAGCGAATCCGAACGCCTTGCCGTCGTAGTCTTCGATGATCCTTGCGATGTCGGTGGTGTCGAGCGTCTTCACCGCACGCGCCATGCCAGCACGGCCATGGTTGTAGGCGGTGATCGCCAGCGGCCAGGCTCCCAGCGCCTCGAAATCGTCACGCAGATGGCGCGCGGCGCCGAGCGTGGCGTACAGCGGATCGCGGCGCGAATCTTCGACCTCGTTGATCCGCAGATAGATGCGTGCGGAGGACGGGATGAACTGCCAGATACCGGCGGCCCCGACCTTGGAATACGCGTGAATGTTGAAGCTCGATTCGACGAACGGGAGCCGCGTGAGCTCCACGGGCAAGCCTTCGCGACGGAAGATCTCTTCCATGTAGGGGAGGTAGCGGCGGGAAATCTCGAGTCCCCGGCGGAAGCGCTCGCGCACTCCCTGCTGCGCGCGGACGCGTTCGCGCGCTTGGGTGAACTTTCGCGGTCCGTCGACGTCGCGAAACATTTCCCAAATCGCGCGTTCCTTCTCGTCTAGATCCTCCGGGGAAAAGCCACCCCGCGCCAGGCGAGCCAACGCGGCATCGACGCGGTTGAGCTCCTGCTGCTGGCGGCGGTGCCGCTCGCGACGCAAGGTTTCATCGTCGGCTCCGCTCGCGGCCAGCGGCCGGAGGTCGATCACCGTGTAAATTTTGTCTAGGTAGGCGTCGTCGTGGATGACGACTTGATTCTCAGAGTATTCGGCGAAGACCTTCTTCCAGAATTCGACCGGCGCCACCAGCCCGGGCGGCTTGGGGAAATCCGCCGGCTCCGCGGACGCGAAAGCCGGCAACAACAGGCACAGCGCCAACGCCACGCCGCCGAGTCTCTTGCTCATTTGGTGACGCGCTGTTCGGCTCGTCAACGACTGCCCCACTCCCGACCTTCCCTTCTTCTTTGTAACAATGGCAAGCTTGCGAATCAACGCGAATAGCCGCCGGTGGTGCGTTCTCGCGGCGGTGCTCATGCTCGGTGCGTCCGGCGCCGGTTGCTCGCGAGGCGACGGCGGGCAACCGTTCCTCGCGGTCGGGCTCGAGTCGGCCGCCACCGACCTCGATCCGCGGTACGCGACAGACGCCGCCTCGGCTCGGATCGGTGACCTGGTGTTCCGCTCGCTGACCCGGCTCGACGAGCACCGCCAGCACGTGCCGGACCTCGCCACCGGGTGGCGCTTCGAGGATGCGCACACCCTGCGCTTCGACCTGCGCCGCGATGCACGCTTCACTGACGGCACGGCGCTCACCGCGGCCGACGTCCGAGCGACCTACCAATCGATCCTCGATCCCGCGACCGGATCGCCCAAGCGCGGGGACCTCGCCTTTCTCGAAGCGGTCGACGAACCCGACGAGTACACCGTACGATTTCATCTCCGCGGCGCCTTTGCGCCGTTTCTGGAAATGACCACGCTCGGCATTCTGCCCGCAGAGAAGATCGCTCGCGGCGGCCGCGTGATCGTCGGTGCGGGCCCCTATCGTATCGCGCAGACAGGCCCCGGCGGAGACGTGCGTCTATTTCGCCGGGCGGATCAGGGTGCGATCCCCGAGATCGTGTTCCGGGTCGTCCCCGACGATACCGTGCGCACGCTCGAGCTCGACAAGGGCACGATCGACTTCGTGGAGAATGCGGTCGAACCGGACAACGTGCGCTGGCTCGAGCGCCGCTCACGGCTGTGCGTCGAGCGGACGCCCGGGACGACGTTCCAGTATCTCGGCATCAACTTCGCCGACCCGCGCTTGCGGGACGTCCGCGTACGCCGAGCCATCGCGCTCGCCATCGATCGCGACGACTTGGTCCGTCACCTTCTCGGCGGCGCTGCTCGACCCGCCACGGGCCTGCTGGCGCCCGAGCACTGGGCATACGACGGCGACGTTCGCGTCTACCGCTACGATCCCGCCGAGGCGAAACGGCTCCTGGACGAGGCGGGCTTCCCCGATCCCGACGGCGATGGCCCGGCGGTTCGCTTTCGCCTCTCCTACAAGACGTCGACGCTCGATTCGCGCCGCCGAGTCGGCGAAGCTCTGCAATCCATGCTCGCCGCCGTCGGCATCGGCCTCGACGTCCGCAGCTTCGAATGGGCGACCTTTTACGACGACGTGCGCCGGGGCAACTTCCAGCTCTACTCGCTCGCTTGGGTCGGCGTGAACGACCCCGACTTCTTCTTCGGCCTCCTGCACTCGACGATGAAGCCTCCGCTCGGGAACAATCGCGGCGCGTACGCCAACCTCGAGATGGACCGGCTGACGGCGGCCGGGCGAGAGACACTCGATCCGAAGATGCGCGGCGCTGCCTACGCCGCCGTCCAGCGGCTGGCCGCGGAGGACTTGCCTTTCATCCCACTCTGGTGGACGGACAACGTCGTGGTCCGAAGCACGCGGCTCTGCGGCTTCGTGCCCCGTGTCGACGGCAGCCTCGCTTCCTTCGAAACGGCCTGGCTCGCGACACCCGATGCCCCGGTGCGAGGCGACGCCGTTTGTGGCTGCAGGGCGCGATGATCGGGGTTCTCCGTCGGCTCATGCTCGCATTGCCGACGGTGCTCGGCGTGGCGACGCTCGTCTTCTTCTTCATCCACCTGCTCCCCGGAGATCCCGTGGAAGTCATGCTCGGCGAAACGGCGTCCGCCGCGGATCGCGCGAGCTTGCGTGCCGCGCTCGGCCTCGACCGACCGCTGGCGCAGCAATATGTCGATTTCATCGTGCGCGCGTCCGACGGTGATCTCGGGCGCTCGCTTCGTGACGGTTCATCCGTGGTCCGGCGCGTCGCCGGGTGCCTGCCGGCGACCTTGCTGCTCGCGACGGCGGCGGGCGGGATCGCGCTGTTGGTTGCGGTGCCGCTCGGTGCGATCGCGGCTCGGCACCGCGGGCGCTGGCTCGACAACGCGGCCACCGGGTTCGCGCTGATCGGCGCATCGTTGCCGAACTTCGTCCTCGGCCCCCTGCTCGTGCTGCTGTTCTCGGTGCGACTTGGCTGGCTTCCGGTGTCGGGAGCCGGGTCGCCCGCGGCCCTCGTGCTCCCAGCCGTCACCTTGGGACTCGGCATGTCGGCGATCCTCACCCGGCTGGTGCGTGCGGCGGTGCTCGATTCGCTCGGTACGGACTACGTGCGCACAGCCCGCGCCAAGGGCCTATCGGAACCCGTCGTCTTTCTTCGCCATGCGCTGCGCAGCGCGCTGCTCCCCGTCGCAACGGTCTTCGGCCTCCAGCTCGGCAGCCTTCTCGGCGGCGCAATCGTCACCGAAACGATTTTCGCCTGGCCGGGGATCGGGCGTCTCACCCTAGAGGCGATCAACGGCCGCGACTATCCGCTGCTCCAGGGCTGCGTCCTCGTCATCGCTTGCGGCTACGTCGCCGTCAACTTGCTCACCGACCTCGTCTACCAGCGGCTAGACCCGCGTGTTCGTTTCGGGTCGCGGGAGGTGCGGTGACGGATTCCGCGCGGATCGGCGCCACGCTGGTCATCTGCTTCGTGCTCGTCGCTTTGCTGGCGCCGCTCCTGGCCCCATCCGATCCTACCCACATCGTGCTCGCGGAAGGCCTAGGGCGTCCTTCGCTGTCTCATCCCTTTGGCCAGGACCGGCTGGGACGCGACATCCTGAGCCGCATCGTCTATGGCGCGCGTGTCTCGCTAGGCGTCGCCTTCGCCACGGTCGCCGTTTCGCTCACGCTCGGCACGGCAATCGGGCTCTTCTCGGGGCTTGCGGGCGGGTGGGTGGACGAGTTGGTGATGCGCGCCATCGACGTGTTGCTCGCTTTCCCGGGGATCTTGCTGGCGATTGCATTGAGCGCCGTCCTGGGACCGAGCCTCGGCAACGTCGTGATCGCGTTGTCCGTGATCGGGTGGACGGGCTATGCGCGCTTGGTGCGCGCCGAGACGCTTTCGCTGCGCAGCCGCGCTCACGTCGAAAGCGCGGTGGCGCTCGGTGCAGGGACACCGAGGATCCTCGGCCTGCACGTGCTGCCGCTGCTCGCCGGGCCCCTTTCCGTGCAGGCCACCTTCGGCTTCGCGGGAGCCATCGTCGCCGAAGCGAGCCTCTCGTTCCTCGGGCTCGGCACGCAGCCGCCGACACCGTCTTGGGGAGCCATGCTGAACGAGGGACGCAGTTTTCTCCTCGTCGCGCCGCACGTTGCGCTGTTTCCGGCAACGGCCGTCTTCGCCACCGTATTCGGCATCAACATCCTCGGCGACGCGCTGCGTGACGCCCTCGACGTGCGCCAGCCGATCGCTATCGCTGACACCGCGGGCAATAGAAACTCGACCGGCCGCCCTGAGCCCGGCGCTTGATCGGCGTGGCACAGCGGCGGCATCCGGCCCCTTCACGATCGAATACGGCGAGCGCCGTCTGGAAGGTTCCAGGAACGCCGTCGCTGTCGAAGTAGTCCGAGAACGAGGTGCCCCGCCGCCTGACGGCATCCTCCAGGACCTCGCGGACAGCACGTGCGATCGCCGCCACATCGGCAGATCGCAGGCGATGACAGCGTCGCGTGGGACGCACGCCCGCGCGGTAGAGGATTTCGTTCGCGTAGATGTTGCCGATGCCGGCGATGACGCGCTGATCGAGCAACGCCGCCTTGATGTCGCGCCGCGTGCCGCCCAGACGCGCTCGCAAAACGCGGCCGTCGAGCCCGCCGTCGAGCGGCTCGGGTCCGAGGCCGGCGATCTCGTCGAGCTCCGCGAGCGGTGCGACACGCATCCAGCCGAATCGACGCGGGTCGCGATAGCAGAGCACCTTGGGCACGTCGAAGCATACGCGAACGTGCTCGTGCTCGCCGGCAGCGGCTCGTGGTGAGAGCAGCAGCAGCCTTCCCGACATGCCGAGGTGCATCAGCCACACCAAACCGTCGCCGACGTCGGCGAGCAGGTATTTCGCGCGCCGGTCGATGGAGGCGATGCGTCGGCCGACCAATGAAGTCAGCGCCGTTTCGTCGACGCGCCGGCGCAGCCGCGGCTCTCGGATCACGACGCTCGTAATGCGAGCGCCGCGCAGTCGACGCTCGAGCCCGCGGCGAATCGTCTCGACCTCCGGCAGCTCGGGCATGGTCTAGCGCGCCTCGGCCGCCAAGAGGTTGGCGATCGCGGCGAATTCATCGAGCGACAGCGTCTCCCCGCGCCTCCTCGGATCGATTCCCGCGGCCTCGATCTGGTTCGCGGAAGCCAAATGGGCGAGGGCGCCGCGCAACGTTTTCCGGCGTTTCCCGAAGGCTCCGCGAACGACGTCGTGAAATCGTCTTCGATCGGCGATCGGAATGCGCGGCTCCGAGCGCAGCGCGATGGTGACGATCGCCGAGTCCACCTTGGGCCGAGGCACAAACGCGCTGGATGAAACCCGCAAGGCGATGCGGGCTTCACCGTGGAGGGCCGTCCACACGCTGAGAGTGCCGTATGCCTTGGTGCCCGGAGAAGCGACGACGCGCTCGGCGACTTCGCGCTGGAGCATGAGCACCAGCCGCGCAAAGGAGCTGTGCGCTTCGACCAAGCGAAGCAAGATTTGAGTGCTTACACGGTAGGGAAGATTGCCGACCGCGATGGCCCCGCTGCGGCCGTCGAGCAGGGCGGCGAAATCGATCTCGAGCGCATCGGCAGTGACGACGCGGACGTTGCCCGCGGCGCCGTACCGTTCCCGCAGGCGATCCGATAGCCGACGGTCGATCTCCACGAGCACGAGCTCCGAGGCGACGGCCGCCAGCGCATCCGAGAGCGCGCCCAGCCCCGGACCGATTTCCACGACGCTCTTTCCGCGCACTTCGGCGAGATCGACGATGCGCTGCGCCACGGCCGGCGCGACCAGAAAACACTGGCCCAACCGTCGGGTCGGCCGCACGCCGAGGCGCTCCAGCGCCTCACGCGTCGCGCGCGGATGCCATGGTGCGGTGGACACAGCGCCGGCTAGAGAGCAAGGCTCGCGGTGGCGTTGAGGGAGAGATCGTCGCGCTCGTTGCGCTCCAGACGTCGCGCGCCGGCGTAGGCGATCATCGCCGCGTTGTCGGTACAGAACTGGAGCGACGGAAAGTGCACTTCGAACCCCTGGCGCCCGCCGTCGTCGACCATCCGGGCCCGCAGGCGCGAGTTCGCAGACACTCCGCCCGATACCACGACGCGAGCCACGCCGAGCGCCGACGCCGCGTCCAGAGTTCCCTTGACCAGCACGTCGACGACCGCCTCTTGAAAACTCGCCGCCACGTCGGTGAGCACGCCGTCTTCGAGGGCTCCGCCCGCCGGTCCAGTCTTCGGGGCGAAACCGAGGCCGTGCTCGCGGCGCAGATACTCGCGCAACGCCGTCTTCAGGCCGCTGAAGCTGAAGTCGTTCTTGGCGCCGCGCACCGACGCGCGCGGGAAAGAGATGGCGGCGGAGTTCCCTTTCTTCGCCAGCCTATCGATCGCTCTTCCTCCGGGGAATCCCAGCCCGAGCATCTTTGCGGCTTTGTCGAACGCCTCCCCCGCTGCATCGTCGCGGGTCGCACCGATGCGCCGATATCGGCCGAACTCCTCGGCGAGATACAGGCTCGTGTGTCCACCGGAGACGAGCAGCGCAACGTACGGGAAGTCGACGGGTCGCTCCAGAAAGATCGCCAGCAGGTGACCCTCGAGATGGTTCACTCCGACGAGGGGAATACCGTTGGTGAGCGCTATACCCTTGGCCGCACAGAGCCCGACGAGCAGAGACCCGATGAGCCCCGGGCCGCGAGTCACGGCGATCCCCTCGACGTCGCCCACGCGCAGCTCCGCTCGCTCGAGCGCCGCTTGGACCACAGCCATGATGTTCGCGACATGCTGTCGCGAGGCGAGCTCCGGAACGATTCCGCCGTAAGGCCCGTGCACTTCGTCCTGCGACGACACGACGCTCGAGACGAGCTTGCCGTCCGCGAGCACGGCCGCTGCGGTGTCGTCGCAGGAGGTTTCGATGCCTAGAACGATCACGTGAATGCTGCAGGTTACGGGGTCGGCGAGGCGGTGGGAAGAGCCCGATGGCCGAGCCGGCCAGTAACCGGCATCAGCGCGGGTGCAGCGGGCATGGAGCGGTCGGCGCCTCGCCTTCGAAGAACGACTCCTCGATCCGTTCCGGACAGTGGGGGGTCGCGAGCAAACCACTCAACGGGTCGACCCATGCCGTCTGCACACCCGGGGGCACGAGGAACTGCGTCGAGGGCTGGCCGGCAGTCGCCGCCTTCATGAACTCGATCCAAATCGGCAACGCCGCTTGCGCCCCGGAGAGGCCGAGGACTTCGTCGCGATCGAACCCCACCCATACGACGACGAGCAGATCGGGCGTGAAGCCGACGAACCAGGCATCACGGCCGTCGTTGGTGGTACCCGTCTTGCCCGCGGCGGCGAAGCCGAGGCCGGCGGAGCGGACCTCGTGCGCCGTTCCACGGTCGATCACCCCCTGCATCATCGTCGTCACCAGGTACGCAACCCGTGGCGAAATCGCCTGCGACGCACCCAGCGTGTTGCGTTCGATCGGGTTGCCCTCGACGTCGAGCACGGCGCGCACAGCGCTCGGCTCCGTTCGAAAGCCGAGGTTGGCGATCGTCGCGAACGCCTCGGCGACGTCGTACATGCTGACCTCCACCCCGCCGAGCACCATCGAGGGGATCTTCGGCAGCGACTCGGGCAAGCCGAGACGTACCGCCACGTCGTGAATGCGGTCGAGGCCCACCTCCTCGGCGATTCGCGCCGTCGCCGAGTTGAGCGACAGCTCGAGCGCCTGCCGCATCGTCACCTCCGCGTGATACTCCTGGTGGTAGTTCTCGGGCGACCAGCGCCGGCCGTCGTAGAGCCACGTGAATGGGGTATCCGCGATCCGTCGCGTCGGCAGGAACGCACGCGTGCCCTTCTGCTCCTCGTCTTCCAGGGCGGCGAGAAACACGATCGGCTTGAACACCGAGCCCGGTTGGCGCGCGGCTTCGGTTGCCCGGTTGAATTGGCTGTCGCCGTACGAGCGGCCGCCGATCATCGCCTTGATCTCCCCCGTATGCGGCTGAACGGCGAGTAGTGACGCCTGCAGGGGCTCGCGCTTCTTGAGGAGCGACGCGTGGCGCTTCTCGAGCGCCGCGAGGCCGCGGGTCACCGCCGCCTCGCCTTCGTGCTCGAGGAATGGATCGAGCGTCGTGAAGATGCGGAACCCTTCGCTGGTCAGCGAGCTCGAAGAATACTCCTCCTCGAGTTCGCTTCTCACGTAGTCCACGAAGTAAGGGGCTTCAGTGCCTTCGGTGGAGGGCAACCGCTCGGGCAGCGGTTCGGCGATCGCCTGCTGAAATTCCTCGGCGGTGATGTCGCCGCCGTCGAGAAGCGCTCGCAGCACCTCGTCCCTGCGTCGCTTCGCCGCCACTGGGTTCCTTCCCGGCGACAGACGCCCCGGCGAGCGTATCAAACCCGCGAGCATCG
>CAVQEA010000019.1:0-34755 GCA_963711395.1 uncultured delta proteobacterium
ACCAAGCTCCAAAAGATGCTTGAAACAGTATCCTAAGTTTGATTAGATTTCGTGTTCGATCGCAAAGGAGGGACGCTCGATGAACGCCGCAAATCCGTCCGTATCGAAGAACGCCTGGCGCATCGGCAGCCCCGGCACAGACGGTTGGAAGCGTACCGCGCGCGTCGGCGATCCGAACAAGTACTTCATGGCCTCGGCCGATTGCCACGTCACCGAGTCGTTGGCCTTCCTCAACGACATCGAGCCGCCGTACCGCCACCGTGTCCCACGCATCGTCGAGAGCCCCGACGGCTCGCAGCACCTCGTCACGGAGGGGAACCGCCCGCAGCTCGTACGTTCTGCGAAGAACGCACCGGCCGACAAGCAGCAGCCGTACGAACGCCCCGAGCACAGCCAACCAGCGCGCGCCCGCATGGAGGATGAGGATCTATTGCGTCTGGCGGCGGGGCGCACGGTCGAGCAGCGGTTACGCGACCAGGCACGCGACGGCATCGACGCGGAGATCCTGTTCCCGACGACCGGTCTCCTCTGCTGGGCGACACCCGATCCGGTCTTTGCGATGGCCATGTGCCGAATGTGGAACCGCTGGGCTCTGGATCACATCGGCTCACACATGCAGGGAGACAACCCGAAGATCCTGCCGATGGCACTGATCGCCGCCGGCGATTTGGATGGAGCCGCGCGGGAGATCCGCTGGGCGGCCGAGCATGGGTTCCGTGGCGTGTGTCTCGGCAACTCGCCGGTCTACGGTCCTACTCAGTTCGGAAACTTGCAGTACAACGACCCGTCGTTCGAGCCGATGTGGTCGTTGATCGAGGACATCGGACTCGTCATCACCTTCCATGTGTCGACCGGGAAGGACCCTCGGGCGTCCGGCGGCAATGGCGGCGCCATCATCAACTACGTTTGCCACTCGATGGAGACCACGATCGAGCCCATCGTGCAGTTGATCGCTTCAGGCGTGTTCGAACGTCATCCGCGCCTGAAAGCCGGGCTGGTCGAGAGCGGCATCGGCTTCGTGCCGTGGTTGCTCGAGACGTTGGACCATGCGTACCGGGCACATCACTTCTGGGTGCGCCCGGTCATCCCGGAGCTGCCCTCGCACTATTTCCGGCGCAACTGTTTCGCGACGTTCCAGATCGACCACGTGGGCCTCATGAACGTGGAGGAGCTCGACCTCGTGCGCAACATGCTTTGGGCGAACGACTACCCGCACCACGAGGGGTCGTGGCCTCATTCGGCGGAAGCCATCGAGCGAACGATGGGACACCTCTCCGACGACTCGCGAGCCAAGATTCTCGGGCTCAACGCGGCGGCGCTATTCAATCTGAAGCTGCCCTCACGCTGATCTCGCGCCGCCTCTGGGAGCGCCGCGGGGTCGGGTCGCGGTGATCGGTCTCGACGCAGAAGTCGAGCACATGGGTTATTCTCCGCCGCGCAAGGACTCGAGGCATCCTGCCGCCGCGAGCACGGGATCGAGTCTCGACTTGTCGGCGACCGCCGCGTAGCGGGCTCGCAGTGCGGCGAGCGAGCGTGCGTGGTACTTCTGAGCCTCCTGCGCGTACGGCTTGCCCGAGAGCGTGAGCGAGAACGTCTTCTCACCGGCGGCGATGGCCCGCGCGTTCGCGAGCGTCCACGGGAGGAACACCGCGCCGACCTCGTCGCGGAAAAGCGCGGTGAGCGTCGACTGCAGAATGTCCCAGCTCTCGAAGCCGCCCTCGGCGCTTGGATCGAGCATGCGTTCGATCCATGCGAGTACGTGCGGCGCGCGCTTGCGCAGGATCGCGCCCGGCGTCGGATCCGTCGAGCACTCGTAAAGCTGTGCGTAGAGTCCGAAGTCCGCGAGCGCAGGGCGCGCGCCGAAGAGGTACTTCCGCGAGCGGAGGTGCTTCTCGAGGATGTCGAGCTGGCGGAGATACGAACCCTCGATCGTCTCGCGGGTCTCCGCAGACGAGCCGACGAGCTTGAGCCTCGGGACCATCCGGCCCTTGACCCCCTGAATCACACCCGCGATCCCTGCCTCGTCGAGCCCCGGCATCATCTGCCGTGCTATCCGCTCGGCGGCAGACTGTTGATCGGGCTCGTAGCTCCAGCGGTAGTGGAACATCGGCTTGTTCCCCCACTCGTCGGCGTACTCTTCGACCAGCGCCGAGAGGAACGCGAGGGCGGGATCGGCGGGGTGGATCGACGGCTCGGGGTGGAGCTTCTCGAAGTGCTCGAGGATGGGCGTCGAGTCTTGGAGCCCCTGGCCCTCCGGAGTGACGACGAGCGGGATGAGCGGGAGCTTCGCGTAGCGCTGAAACTCCTCCTGGTTTGCCGAGCTCCGCAAAATCCACTCGTGGGGGATCTTCTTGTAGCGGAAATAGGAGCGGACTTTGACGGAGTAGGGGGATAGCTCGGAGCCGAAGATGCGGTAGACGGACATGGCCTGTTTCTTACGCCGGGTCGGCCACCCGTTGGAAGACGTTGCGAGCCGTGAGCCCCGAGGTCGCTTTGCGCCGTGCTGCGCCCCAGCTATTCTGCGCCCCCGGTGCCGCCGCCGACCGATGCCCTCCCGTACCGACGTTCCGCCTCGACTCTGATGAGCTGGTCGCTCACGGTCGTCCGAGGGCTGTCGGCGTTGCTCGGATTTTTCTTCCGCGCCCTTCTCGTCGCGTGGGCCACGCTGGCGATCTACTACTCCAACCTGCCCTCGGAATGGGGGCGATTGCTGCTGGCGGCAGGGTTCTTCGTGGCCGCCGCCTGGGCCCTCTGGATATCTCGCACACGGCGCGCGTCGCTCGTCTTCGCGTTTCTATTCCTCGGCGTCGTCGCGTGGTTCATCTCCATCTCCCCGTCCCTGAACCGCGAGTGGCGGCCGGAGGTCACCGTGGTGCCGCGGGCGATCATCGACGGCGACCACGTACGTCTGACCGGCGTCCGCAACTTCGACTATCGCACGGTCGACGATTTCACCCCTCACTACGAGGAGCGCGAGGTTTCGCTGTCGCATCTCACGGGGGTCGACTTCTTCATATCGTACTGGATGCCCGGGCCCATCGGGCACACGTTCGTGAGCTTCATCTTCGACAATGCGCCGCCCGTGTGCATCTCCATCGAAGCCCGCGCGCGGGTGGGTCAGAGTTACGCGCCCATCGGCTCGATGTTCAAGCAGTTCGGGCTGATCTACGTCGTGGGCGAGGAACACGACATCGTCGGCGTGCGCACGAACCACCGCGACGAGGATGTCTACTTGTACCGCCTTCAGACCACGGCGGAGAGCGCTCGGCGCTTGTTCCTGGTGTATCTCGACCGTATCAACAAGCTCGCCGACGAGGCGGAGTTCTACAATCTGCTGAGCAACAGCTGTACGATCAACATCATTCGCTACGCCAACGCGGCCGGCCGTGTCGGGCGAATGGACTACCGCCATCTGCTCAACGGCCTCATCGATCGCTACCTCTACGGTTCAGGTCGATTGGACACGACGCTGCCGTTCGAGGAGCTGCGCCGGCGTTCGCACATCAATGAAGCCGCGCGAGCTGCCGGCGACGCGTCGGGCTTTTCAGAGCGCATTCGCGAATCGCTGCCAGGTATCCGCCCGGCCTCGCCTTAGGAAAGCGCCGCAGTCTGCCGGTTAGCCACTCGCGGAGACAAAGATGAGCACGTTCGTCCTCGTCCACGGCGCCTGGCATGGCGGCTGGTGCTACGCGCGGGTGCGCGCCTTACTGCAGCAGCAGGGTCACAGCGTCTTCACGCCGACATTGACCGGCGTCGGCGAGCGCAGCCACCTGATGTCGCGATCGATCACCCTGTCGACGCACATCGACGACATCGTCAATCTCCTGAAGTGGGAGGACCTCGTCGACGTGGTGCTGGTCGGCCATTCGTACGGCGGCTTCGTGGTTAGCGGCGTCGCCGAGCGAGTCCCTGAACGCCTCCGCCATCTCGTCTACCTCGACGCCTTCTTGCCGAACGACGGCGAACGGCTGCTCGACCTGGTGCCGCAGCCGTTCATCGACATGTTCGACGCCGGCGTGAAGTCGGCCGGCGAGGGCTACAAGATCCCGCCGATCCCGGCGGCGCTGTTCAACGTCAACGCGGCCGACCGCGCCCTCGTCGACGGCAAGTGCACGCTCCATCCGCTGGCCGCCTTCGAGGAGCCGATCGCGATAGAGAGCAAGCCCGGCAACGGCCGGCCGGCGACCTACATCCTCGCGACCGCCTGGCAGGGCACGCCGTTTCCGCCGATGAAGGAGCGCGCCCGGGGCTTGGGCTGGCGCACGGTCGACATGGCTTGCGGCCACGACATCATGCTCGACCAGCCGGCGGAATTGGCCGCGGAGCTCGCCAGGCTTTAGCCGGCACATCCTGCTTTCCTTAGCATCGGCTCCGGTGTATCGGAGGGGGTGGTCGAAGGTCTGACAACTCTCAGCATCCGGAGGTAACGATGGCGCTCAGGATCAACAGCGAAGCTCCCAACTTCTCCGCCGACACCACGCAGGGCAAGATCACCTTCCACGATTGGATCGGCAACGGCTGGGCGATTCTGTTCTCACACCCGAAGGACTTCACTCCGGTCTGCACGACGGAGCTTGGTTACATGGCGGGCCTCAAGCCCGAGTTCGACAAGCGGAACTGCAAGATCATCGGCCTCAGCGTCGATCCGGTCGATGACCACAAGCGCTGGTCGAAGGACATCGAGGAGACCCAGGGGCACGCGGTCACCTACCCGATGATCGGCGATCCGGAGCTGAAGGTGGCGACGGCCTACGACATGCTGCCCGAGGGAGCCGGCACCACGTCCCAGGGCCGCACCGCTGCCGACAACGCGACCGTGCGATCGGTGTTCATCGTCGGACCGGACAAGAAGATCAAGGCGATGCTGACCTATCCCATGAGCACCGGGCGCAACTTCGACGAGGTGCTGCGGCTTCTCGATTCCTGCCAGCTCACGGCGAAGCACAAGGTCGCGACACCGGTGAACTGGAAACAGGGTCAGGACGTCATCATCGTCCCCGCCGTCTCCGACGACGAAGCGAAGAAGACGTATCCCGCTGGCTGGAAGTCGCCGAAGCCCTACCTGCGCATCGTACCGCAGCCGAAGTAGGGATTTCGCGCGCTCGTCACGTGCGAGCAACGATCAGGCGGGCGAGGTTCCCGACGCGCATGTAGCTGCGTCCGAGATAGCGCGCATTGAGCGTGTCGCCATCCCCGTTCTCGACCGTCAGGAACCCCATCCGTCCGAGCGCGGCGACTAGGCTCCGCGGTTGGAACCGGCCGATGAACGGCTCGCCTACGTGCTTGACGCGGCGAGCGATCGCCCGAGACGACCACCACTCGCGGAAGCTTCTCGGGTAGGTGATGTAGTCGAACACGACGCCACCGCCGGGGCCTGTCAGCACCGCGATTGCAGACAGGACCGCTAGCGTGTCGGCGCGCTTCAAGTAGGGCGTGACACCCAGCCACGAGACGAACGCAGGGCGGCTCGATGCGAAGCCCGCGTCGAGGAGCGCCGCGGCGAGCGAGCCTACCGCGAGATCGAGCGGTACGAACGTCACGGTTGATGGAGCAGCGATCCCGGTTTCGATCAGGCGCCGCCGCTTCCACTGTTGCGTCGCGGGATGATCGACTTCGAAGACGCGCAAGTCCGGATATGGATTGCGGTACGCGAACGTATCCAAACCCGCGCCGAGTATGACGTACTGTGTGACCCCGCGCTCGACGGCCGCGGCGAGCTCGTCTTCGGCCACTCGGCTGCGCACCACGGGAAAGGCCCGCAGATACGGCAACAGGTGAGCGAGTGCGAAGCGCTGCGGGTCGGCGCGCATCTCCGCAGCCTTCGCTGCACCGACGATCGACAGCGCCAAGCGATCCTCGAACACCACGGGCTGGTCGAGCAGTTGGTGCACCGCACGGTACAATGCCACGCGCTCGGCCATGACGCTGGGGCGATCGTCGTTCATGCCGGAGAATCGGGGCTCGAAACGGTGCGCAGTGAGGCTTCGCCGGACCAAACATCCGCTGCCCCCGAGCTGTCAAGCGCACGGTTGACATAGCTTGGCGGCGGCTGACATGCTTCCTCGTCCGGCGCGTCTCGCCGGCCGTCGCCGGTGCCGAAGGAGGATGCTCACGCGATGACAGAGAGTTCGAAGAAGCCGCTGCCGGTCGTAGATTTTCTCAAGATCCCGGAGGCCGGTGACCCCTATCTCGAGGGGTATCGCTGCAAGAACTGCCAGGCGACCTTCCTCGGCGAGCGCAACGTGTGCTCGAAGTGCGGCACGCGCGGCGCGCTAGGTGCCGTCAAGCTCGCGAACAAGGGCCAGCTCTACGTCTACTCGATCGTGCATCGCTCGTTCCCGGGCATCGCCGTGCCGTACGTGTCGGCGGTGGTCGATCTCGAGGGAGGGGGAACGGTGAAGGGGAACCTCATCGGCATCGATCCCGACCCCGCGAAGATCAAGCTCGGCATGCCCGTGCAGGTGGTTTACAAGGATGCTCTAGGACGCAAGGACAAAGAGGGCAATTCGTACCTTTCGTACTTCTTCCAACCCAGCGCGTGAGGAGTCGACAATGGGCGACGTCTACGTAGTCGGCATCGATATGATCAAGTTCGGCCGCTTTCCCGAGCGGACGGTCCCGCAGATCGGCGCCGAAGCGGCGCTGATGGCGCTCGACGACGCCGGCCTGAAGATCCAGGACATGGAGGCGCTCTACTGCGGCAACCTCTACCAGGCGAATGCCATGGTTGGGCAGCGCATCCTGCAGGAGATCGGCCAGACCGGAATCACGGTGGTGAACACCGCCAACGCCTGCGCCACCGGCGCGACGGCCTTTCGCGAGGCGTGGATGGCCGTGAAGGCGGGCGCTTACGACCTCGTGCTCGCGGTCGGAGTCGAGCAGATGGGCAAGGGGCTTCTCGGTGGCGGGGGCGGCGGCAGCGGTATCCCGAAAGAGGGCCTACTCGGTTCGGGGACGATGCCGGCGGTATTCGCCGAGGCCGGCATGGAGCACTCGCGGAAATACGGCACGACCTTCGAGCAGTTCGCCAAGGTCTCGGTGAAGAATCACCACCACTCGACGCTCAATCCGAAGGCCATGTACCAGATCGAGACCCCGCTCGAGATGGTCATGAACGCCGAGATGATCGCCTACCCGAACACCAAGCTCATGTGCTCGGTGAACGTCGACGGCTCGGCGGCCGCCGTGCTCGCCTCCGAGAAGAAGGTGAGGGAGCTCGGCCTCATGAAGCGCGCGGTGCGCGTCCGCGCATCGGTCCTGACGAGCGATCCTTGGCAGGAGCGCGATCTGGTGATGCCCGACGTGAACACCTGCACGCGCTTGGCGGCGAAGAAGGCCTACGAGACCGCCGGCGTCGGCCCGGACGACATCGACCTCATCGAGCTCCATGACTGCTTCGCGACGGCGGAGATTCTGCACTACGAGAACCTCGGGCTTTGCAAGGACGGCGAGGCCGGGAAGCTCATCGACGAGGGTCAGACGGCGCTCGGCGGTCGGATCCCCGTGAACGTTTCGGGCGGCCTGCTCTCGAAGGGTCATCCGCTCGGCGCGACCGGTATCGCTAACATCTACGAGGTGTCCACGCATCTCCGCGGCGAGGCGGGTAAGCGTCAGGTCCCCGACGCCAAGTTCGGGATGACGCACGTGATCGGGCTCGGCAGCGCCTGCGGGATTCACATCCTCGAGAAGGTGTCCTAAGCGCTCGCCTTGCGCATCGGCGTCATCAGCGACACCCACAACCAGCTCGGCAACGTCGCCCGGATCGTCGATCTCTTGAACCGGGCCGGGGTGGATCGCGTGGTCCACACCGGGGACATCACGCAGCCGAAGACGCTCGAAGTCTTGGCGCGGCTTGCCGCGCCGTTGTTCGGCGTCTACGGCAACAACGACCTCGAACGGCCCGAGCTCGAATCGACTGCTGCGCGCCACGGCATGTCCTTCGTCGACCCGCCGCTCGCACTCGACTGGGCGGGGCGTCGCGTGCTGGTGGTGCACGATCCGCTCGATCTCTCGAGCTTGTCGGGTGTCGAGCCCGGCGTGATATTGCATGGCCACACGCACCGTCTGACCATCGAGCGCGCGCCCGGCAGGCTCGTCTTCAACCCCGGCGAGTGCGCCGGGCACATGCCCGGCCGGAACGCGATTGGGGTGGTTTCGCTCGACAGCCTCGAGACGGAGATCCTGCTGTTCTGAGCGGCGCCGGCTAGCGGCTCGTCACCTCGAAGAGGTGACACTGCCAGGGCGGCACGTCGAGATACAGCCCCCGAGCCTGCAGATCATTCCCGTCGCGATCGTACTGCGCGGTGCCGAGCAAGTCGCGTAGCCACCACTGTCGGCCCGCGAGCCCGCCGAACGGCAGCCGTATGTAGCACTGGCTTTGATGATTCGCGTCGTTCACGGCGACGAGCAAGCGATTTCCGGCGGCATCCTGCCAGCCGTAGGCGATCACCGCTTCGCAGGAAGCATTGCCGTCCCAGGCGGGCGTGCATTCCAACAGTCGCCATTCCCCTTGTCGCACGACAGAGCGGCGCAACACCTCGAGCAGCCGCTCGTAGAACCGCCTCAGGGCGGCGTTCACGGGCTCGTTCGGCCCGCGAACCAGATGCGGCGATATTCGCTTCAATCGCCCCTCGAATTGCCCCTGATGAAAGAAGCGCAGCCCTGGCGCGAGGAAGGTGATGACGGCCGCCGCCTCGTGGCAGCCGGTGGGGAAGGTGGCCGCCGCTCTCGGCTCATCGTGATTTTCGAGGAAGCGCGCCAGGCGGTTTTGGTAGTCCAGGCCGGCCTGCAGATGCCCTCGCACGGCCTGCGGATGCCCATCGCGCAGCCGGTCGTACAGTCGCTTGTCGTAGGCGTAGTCGAAGCCTTGCTGCTGCATCGTCCATTCCAGGTCCCAGTAGACCTCGGCCATGAACAAGAACTCGGGATACTTCCGCCGAATCGACGTGATCGCCTTCGGCCAGAATGGCTCAGGCCGGATGCCCCAGGTGCGCTCGAAGACTTCCGGCAGGATGAGCATGGCCATGTCGCAGCGCACACCGTCGCACTGCGCCGAGATCCTGGTGAGCTCGGCGAGCATGGCGTCTTGCGTGGCCGGGTTTCCGTAGTCGAGCTGCAGCGTATCGGGCCATCCCGGGAAGTAGGGGTCGCGGCCGTAGGCGAGCAGAAGCGACCCGCGGGACGTGTTCACCCGGGTGTAGTTCTGCGGGGCGCGCGCCAAATCGATCTCACTGCCATGGACGAAGTAGTCGGGGTGCTGTTCGGCCCATGGGTGATCCGGGGCCATGTGGTTTGGGACGAAATCGAGCATCAGGCGGAGCCCGCGCCGGCGCAGGCGCTCGCGCAGGCGCGCCAACGCGGCGTCGCCTCCGAGGGCGGAATTGACGACGTAGCCGGCGATGGCAAAGCCGGACCCCGCGATGTCCTCCTCACGCAGGTCCGGCAGCGTCTCCTGGAATTCCTTTCGCCATTCGCGGTTGGCGCGCGAGATGCGCTGCGCCGTCGGCCCGGTCTGCCAGACGCTCAATAGCCAGATCCAATCGAAACCGCCGTCGGCGAGACGATCGAGCTCGTGGTCCGGAACGTCATCCAGGGTGACCGGCCTGCCGAGGGATCGCGCCAGCTCGGTCAGCCAGACGCGCGTATTGATCTGATAGAGAGAGGGATAGAGCGGTTCGCGCATTGTCGCGGAGCCCTAGAAACTGCTCAGCACACAAGGTGGCTGTCAAGAATGTTTTGCGAGGTGGTTTGATTGGATTCGCCTGCCGCCGGAGCTTAAGATTGAGTGCCTTGAGCCTCTCTCCACTGGCGGACCCCGCCCGGCCCATCCATTCCATTGCGTTCGAGGCGCCGTTCGCGGAGCCGCTTACCGTTGCCCTTCAGTCGGATGATCGATCGGCTGCGGAGTGGCTGGCCGAGTTCCTGCACCCGTGGTTCGTGCGCACCGCGGGAGCCGGCGAGATTCAGGTCTCGGTGTCGAGCGACGCCACTGCGTACGCGGAGCTCCGCGCTCGATACCCGCTCGACGCGGTGCGCCGTGTTTGCTTTGCCCTCGACCAGTTCGTGGTCTCACTGCCGGCCTGGTCCACCGAGGAAGGCATCGCCGCAGCCGACCTCAAGCGCTCGTGCTTTCTCGTCGCCGCGCCGCGGCGGATCGCGCTGTACGGCGACCCGACTACGCGACGCTGGCGGTTCACCCTACAGCTCGTCTTCCACGAGATCGCTGCCACTCGAGCACGCCGCTCGGCCCTCGATCTCCATGCGGCGGCCGTCGGCGCGGACGGCCGCGCGGTGGCGATCATCGGCGCGAAGCGCGCCGGCAAGACGACGTTGGCGTTTCACTTGTTGCGCTCGGGGCGCTGCCACTGGATCAGCAACGACCGCGCGTTCGTCGCTCGCGGTGGCGAGGCGCGCTGGACGATTCGTGGAATGCCGACGGCGGTGAAGATCCAACCTCCGGCGCTGCGTGATTTTCCCGAGCTTGCCCGAGGGCTGCGCAACGTCGAGCGGCCGTATCTGCACGCCGTGGACGAGGTCCGCGCCGCTGGCTCCGGCGAGGAGCTCGACGGATCGGCGGAGTTCGCACTGAGTCCGCCGCAGCTCGCGCGGCAGTTGAACGTCGAGCCGCTGGCATCCGCCCCGCTGGCTGCGATCGTCTTCCCGCAGATTCGCCCCGAGGCGCCCGGCTTCGTGGTCGAACGGCTCGAAGCCGCCGACGTGCGCGAGGCAATCTGCGCAAACCTCTACGGCAAGCCCTCCGGCCGGCAAGCCCCGACGCTGTTCGAGGAGCTCGATGGCGGCACGACCGCTTCGCCTCAGGATTTGGCCGAGGCGCTGTCGCGCGCCGTCCCGGGCTACCGCGTGGTCCTCGGGCTCGACGCCTACGCGACGGCGGATTTCGCGGGGCGACTGCTCGCGGCCGTCCTGCCGTGACGATCCCAGGCCCGCCCGAGGTGTCGCGAGACGTCGAGGCGGCGCTCGACCGATTCGGGCTCCGCCCGCGGCGAATCGAGCTCGTCTCGCCGCTCCGGGAGCGAAAGGGAATTCGCTTCGCGTACCGGGTGGAGGCCGACGACGGCCGCAGCATCAAGCTGCGACACTTCGGCAGCCCCGAGGACGCGCGCCGGCACTTCGAGCTGCGCACTGGTCTGGAAGCTGCTTTCGCGCCGGCGCTGGCCAACGACGGATCGGTGGTTCTCGAGGAATGGATCGAGGGCGAGCCGCCGAGCGAGCCCGAGGCCGACGCTCGAGCCGAGGAGGCGGGAGCGCTCCTCGGACGATTGCACGCCCGGTCGCTCGGTCCGACCATTCCCGCCGCGGTCAGCACGCAGAAGTGGATCGACGGCGCTGATTCGGACCTGGCGATTCTCTCCGGCGCCGGAGCGCTCGGCGCCGATGAGGCAGCCCGCCTGCGAGCCGAGCTCGCCCGGCGCGATCCTCGGTCGGCGCGAACGGCCCTCATCCACCTCGATTTCTGCGCGGAGAACATGCTGATCGACGCGAAGGGCGCGCTGCGAATCATCGACAACGAGCTCCTCTCCATCAATCCGGCCGGTCTCGATCTCGGGCGCACGTTTCATCGCTGGCCGATGGCGGAGGCGGCCTGGCGCCGCTTTCTCCGCGGCTATCATTCGGCGGCGCCGAGCGCGCCCGAAGCGGTCGGCTTCTGGAAGATCAGCGCGACGCTGACCGGCACTCGGGTCTTTTTCCAGCGCATGCCGCAGCGGCTCGAGGGATCGCTCGCGCTGCTGCGCCGCTTCGCCGCGGGCGATGGTCTCGCGGAGCCGCTGCCATGAGCCGGTCGCTCGTGGTCATGTGCATGGGCGGCATCGGACACGTACAAGCCCTCCTGCCGCTCGTGTCCGGGCTCGGTGCTCGCGGCTATGTCGTGCACGTGATGACGCGCGGCGAGTATCAGGCGCGCGTCGAGGATGTCGGCGCGCGGTTCGTCGATCTCTACGCCGAACGCTCGCTCGAGGGGGCAGATGCCACGTCGATTCCCATTCCCAGCCGGTTCGTCACCTTCGCCGCGACGTACGCCGAGAGCTTGTGCCGAGAGGTCGCCGCGCTCGATCCGGCGTTGATCGTCTACGACATGTTCACGCTCGCCGGCCCGGTGACGGCGCGGCTGCTCGGCATTCCCTACGTCAACTTCTGCTCGAATCACGCGCCGGTTCCCGCCCGCATGATCGCGGCCCTGAGGCGCGATCCCCGAGTCGCCACTTCCGCCGAGTGCCACGCGGCCGTGAAGCGCCTGCAGCAAGCTCACGGGATGAGCGGCGCGAGTCCGTTCTCGTACTACGAAACGTTGAGCCCGTACCTGAACGTGTACGCCGAGCCGGAAGAGTTTCTCGCGCCGGACGAGCGTGCCGCCCTCGAGCCGATCGCCTGCTTCGGCTCGCTGTTGCCCGGGCCTTCACGGGCCGCCGGCGCCGCCTTTGCGCGCGACCGGAGCGTGAAGCGGGTCTACGTGTCGTTCGGCACGGGAATCTTCCGTTACTTCGCGGGCGCGGCTCTCGCCGCGTTGCGCGCCATCTCCGCCGCGCTCGCCGAACGCGACGTCGACGTGCTCATGAGTCTCGGCGGCAGCGACGCCGCCGTGAGCCGCGACGAGCTCGTGCGCCAGAACGTGCGCGTCGCCGACTACGTCGATCAGTGGGCCGTGCTCGAAGAGGCCGACCTGTTCATCACCCACCACGGAACCAATTCCACCCACGAATCGATCTTCCATCGCGTTCCCATGGTGTCGTACCCGTTCTTCGGCGATCAGCCCGCGCTCGCCCGGCGCTGCCAGCAGCTCGGCCTAGCCGTGGCGCTGGCGGCCGAGCCGCAGGCTCCCGTCACGCGCCAAGCGCTGGTGGCCGCTTTGGACCAGCTCGCCGACGGACACGATCAGTTCGCCGCCCGCCTCGACGAGGCGCGGTCCTGGGAGCTGCGCACGATCGCCGATCGCGCCGCGGTTCTCGACCGCATCGTCTCTTTCGCGCCCGCGCTCGGTTGAGGTGCTCACTTCGCCGGCGCCTTTCGGCGAAGCGCCTCGAAGTCGATCTTCCCCCGCGACGTCCTCGGCAGCGCGTCATGAAACACGAAACGCTCCGGAATCATGTACGGCGGGAGCTTCACCGCGCAGAATTCCTTCAGCTCGACCACCGGCACGCGGCTGCCGCTCACGTGGGCCACGAGCTCGAGGCCTCGCCGGCCCTCGACCGCAACCACGCCGGCTTCCCGAATCGACGGATGCTCGTACAGACGCGACTCGATCTCGCCCGGCTCGACGCGATAGCCGCGTACCTTCACCATGCGCCCGATGCGCCCGGCGTAGCGTAGGTCGCCCGTCGGCAGCTCGACCACCAGATCGCCGGTGCGATACCACGGCAACCCGCCGTCCGGGACCGGCAGCAGGCGCTCGGCGTTCAGCTCGGGCTGATTGAGATACCCGGTGGTGAGGCCCTCGCCGCGAAGCTGGAGCTCGCCGATGGTGCCGGCGCCGACCACCTCGCCGCGCTCGTCAACGACACGCGCCGCGTAGTGCTCGCACGGGCGGCCGATCGGAGGAGGGGCGTCGAGCTCCGCGTCGAGGGGAACCTCGTAGTAGGTGGCGATGTTGGTTTCGGTCGAGCCCCAGCAGTTGAAGTACCGCGGGTGCGCAAGCCGGCGCCGCAGCGCCATCAGCGGCGCCGGCGGAAACACCTCGCCCCCGAACACGATGAGGCGTAGCGAAGACAGATCGCGGGATTCGAGATCGTCGAGCGCGCCGATCCGCGAAAGGATCGACGGGGTCGCGAACAGAATCGACACCCGCTCCCGGCTGATCAGGTCGACGACGTGCCCCGCGAAAGCGCGGGCCTCCTCCGGGACCAGCACGAGCCGCGCGCCGCAGGTCGAGCTCGAGTAGATGTCGAACAGCGACATGGCGAAGTGAAACGGCGCGTGGTTGGCGAACACGTCGCGCTCGTCGATGCCGAACAGGCGGTGGCTCCAGCGCGCGAACGCAGCGATCGCCGCGCGGCTCATCATCCATCCCTTGTGACGGCCGGTGGTGCCCGACGTGTAGAGGATGCAGGCGACCTCGGGCTGCGCGGCGCCGCGCTGCGCGCGGAGCTCGGCGGTGAACTCGACGGCCTCGCAGCCCCATTCGCGGATGGCGCGCCCCAGTCCGACGCTCGCGAGCGGGTGGAGGTCGAATGAGGCGCCGAGCCGCGTCGCCGCTTCTCCGTACGCAGGCGCGAAACGATCCTCGACGATCGTCAGAGCGACGCCGCAGTCGGCGTGGATCTCGACGTTGCGCTCGACGGGGGCCGCGGGATCGACGGGCACGTAGGTGCAGCCGGCGCGCAGCGCCCCGAGCATCGCGGCGATCGCGTCGCTCGAGCGCCGGAGGTAGAGGCCGACGCGGCTACCCGGCTCGACCCCGAGGCGGCACAGGCGGGCGGCGACGCCGTCCGCGAGTCGGTCGAGATCGGCATAGGAGATCGTGCCGCGCCCCGGTTCGATCACCGCGGGCCGGTCGTCCGCCGCCGCGAGCAAGCCGGGCCGAGTCATGCGCAGCAGCGGCGCAGCGCACCCTAGGCCGCCGGCGACCCCGTCACCGCTCGGCTCATCACGAGATCGACGATGAGGTCGACGGTGTCCATGTGGCCGACGCGAATGTCCTCGGGCTCGAGCGTGAACGAGAAGCTTTCCTCGAGGAAGGTGACGAGCTCGAGCATCGACAGCGACGTCATGACGCCGCTGCTGATGAGCAACGTCGAGTCTTGGAGCGTTTCCGGTGATTCGCCGGGCAGGAAGTTGGCGAGGATGAAGGAGCGAATCGTTTGGCGAACTTGCTCGCGACTCATGATCGATCTCTCGCTCGAGCGGCGCGGGAACCTAGTGCCGCACTCTGCTCCATGTCAACGCTTCCACCAGTCCGGGCGGAGCCCCTTCACCAGGGAAGACATCGCCGTCTCGACTTCCTGTTTGATGTGCTCCGGCACCTCGAATGGAAGAAAGGCACGGAACATGACGTCTTCCTCGCCGGTCAATCCCGGCAGCCCCTCGCCTCGCACGCCGTATCCCTTGCGCGCGCCCGGCAGCGTGATCTTGCGATTCTTTTGCGGATCGCGAATCACGCCTTGCGGATCGCCGCCCTCGGCGACGATTCTCGCTTGCTCGAAGAGCCTCTGGCGAAACATCACGACGCCGCGATCCGTCTCGCCGAGGTGCTCGCGGGTGCGGTCGAAGATCGGGCCCGGCCCAAGCCAGCTCGCGTAGTCCTGGCTCACCAGGTGGCTGCCGAAGTCCTGCGTCGGCCCCGCTTGCGGTTCGAGGCTCGCGTGCTTGCGATACGAGGGAATGCGCTCTTGCTCGACCCGCGGCTTGGGCGGGATCATCACTTGTCCGTGCGGCGTCTTCCAGCTGGTGATGGTCAGTCGGTACACCATGATCGTGTGCACATCGTCGACCGGGACGATCCAGGTCAGATACCACCCTTGCCCACCGGCGGCGTCGATGTTCGGAAACACCACGGTCCGGTCCGCCAGCCATCGATCGGAACCTTGAAGCTTCCGCTGGAAGACCACCCCATGCTCGAAATCCAGCCAGCGAAAGGCCGTATGCCGCGGCCGTCTGGCGGGAATCTCTCGGTCGTGCAGCCGATAAGACCAGCGGTCGTGCAGCCATTCGATGTGGACGGGATCGTAGAATCCCTCCATGACCTGAACCCAGTTGCAGGGCAGGTGCAGGAAGGAGACGACCGTGAACCCCGGACTGTAGAAGCCAGCCCAGTCCGGCAACAACGAGCCGGGCTCGGGACCGAGGTACGCCCAGAGGAGACCCGCCTTCGCCTGGACCGGATACGCGCGCGTGCGGATTCGCTCCTTGAACGTCGAGTCCGGGTTCACCGTCTCCTCGAACGGCTGCTCGAGGCAGCGGCCCCGCTCGTCGAAGCGCCAGCCGTGGTAGCTGCAACGGATGCCGCAGTCCTCGATCATTCCGTAGGAGAGGTCGAACTGCCGATGCGGGCAGCGGCGGGCTAGTAGACCGAAGGTGCCGCCTTTGTCCCGGTAGAGGACGAGGTCTTCGCCGAGCACTCTAACGGGGAGAATCGGCTTCGCGCCGAGCTCGTCGACGGCCGCGACGGGCATCCAGTATCGCCGCAAGAGCTCGCCGATCGGAGTGCCCGCGCCGACTTGCGACAGCGCCTCGGCGTCGTCTCGATTGAGCATCGCGGGGTCCCACCATAGCACCCGCCGTCAGCGATGCCGAAGCTGCAGGGGGTGAACCGATCCACCCGTGCCGGGCGCCCCATTGCACGGCCCGGGTCAATCGCGCTACGCGCGAGCATGCCTGAAGGAATGTTGCGGGGAAAGGTCGCGATCGTAACCGGCGCCGCAAGCCCGATCGGCACCGGCCACGCCATGGCGCTCGCGCTGGCGCGGGCGGGGGCGCGCGTGGCATTGGTGGATATGAACCAGCAATGGCTCGCGCAGGCCCTTCGGGAGATCGAGGAGATCGGCGGCCGTGGCAGTGCCGCGGCGATGGTGACCGACGTCTCCGACGCCGATTCGGTCGAGCGGGCGGTCGACCGGACGATCGCGGAGCTTGGCGGCGTCCACATTCTCGTCAACAACGCCGGCACCACGGCGCGCGCCGGCGGTTTCACGACGAAGAGCTGCAATTTCTGGGAAGTGCCGGTGGCCGCCTGGAACCGCGTCGTCGCGGTCAACTTCAGCGGCGCATTCTACTTCGCGCGAGCAGTCGCGGGGCATCTACTGGCCCAGCGTTGGGGTCGAATCATCGGTGTCACCACGAGCGTGGATACGATGTATCGCAAGCGCTCCTCGCCGTACGGCCCGTCCAAGGCGGGGCATGAGGCATTGGTCGCGCTCATGGCGCAGGAACTGGAAGGCAGTGGCGTGACTGCTAACGTCCTGGTCCCGGGTGGTCCGACCAATACCAACTTCTTCGCCAACGATACGAAGGTCGATCGCTCCGCTCTGATTCAACCCGAAGTCATGCAGGCACCGGCAGTCTGGCTCGCTTCCGACGCCTCCGCCGGCTGCAACGGCCGGCGCATCGTCGCCCATTTCTGGGATGAGACCCTGCCCGAGGAGGAGCGGCTCGCCAAGGCGAGCGCGCCGGCGGCGTGGCCGCAGCTCGGCAAACAGGCGGTCACCCCGCGCCGGTGAGGATCACCGACGCAGACGTCGACCGGGTGGCGCGCGCACTCGGAGATGCACCGAGCGCCGCGTACACGACGCCGCACGTGTACCCGTGGGCCGTGCAGAACTTCGAGCCCCGGCCGCTCGCAGAGCGACCGCGGCCGGCGGCGGGCGATCTCCGGCTCTACGTGCACATCCCATTCTGCAATTACCGCTGCACGTTCTGCTTCTTCGCCGTGCGCGTCGGCGCCGAGCGGCGAGAAATGGAGCGGTACGTGGCCGCGCTCGAACGAGAGCTCGAGTCGGCGACGCCGCCCGTTCCGCTCTCGCAGTTGTTCATCGGCGGCGGCACGCCGACCGCCTTGCCCCCCGACCTTCTCGCGGCGCTTCTCGCCACGATCTTCCGGCGCACGCCGTCCTCCGGCGAGCGCCCTCACACAGTGGAGGCCTCCCCGGAATCGATCCGTGAGGATCACCTCCGGGTCTTGCGGGATCACGGCGTCGGCCGGGTGAGCATGGGCATCGAAAGCATGGACGACATGGTGCTGGCGGCGGTGCGCCGTCGCCACAGCCCCGCGCAAGCGCTGGAGGCCTGCCGGATGGTGGTCGGCAGCGGCCTGAAGCTCAACGTCGATCTGATCTACGGTCTTCCGGGTCAGACCGAAGGGAGCTTCCGGCGTGACCTCGAAGCGCTCAGCGGCGTCGGCGTTCACTCGCTATGCCTGTACGTGCTGCGGATCAACGAGAACACGCCCGTGGCAAGTCGACTCGGCTCCGATGAGCGACTCGACCTGGCGCGGCTGCTGCGCTGGCGGGCCTTCGTAGCCGGCGCAACCGAGGAGCTCGGGTTCGAGCCGACACGCTGCTTCATATTCGAGCGCCGGCCGACGCCTCGAGCGAGGCAGATGCCGACCTCCGAGAGCGAAGGCGCCGTCTCTCACCTGGGGATCGGCATGAGCGCGCGCTCCCAGCTCGGCGACGTGGTCTATCGCAACCACGAGCGGTCCGAAACGTACTTGCAGCGGGTGGAAAAGAACCAGAGCCCCGTCGAGACTGCGTTCCCCCTGGACCTCGCGGATCGCAAGACGCAGTTCATCGCCGGCTCCCTCGGTTGCGGCAAGGCGCTCGGACGCGCCGCGTACGAGGAGGCATTCGGCGTGCCGATCGATGCCGACTTCGGCACGCTGCTCGAGTGCCTTCGCGGTGCGGATCTGGTCGAAGAAGACAGTTCGCGGATCGCCCTCACCGAGATGGGAAGGCTGGCCTACGACCGCGTACTGCTATGCTTTTACCCGGAGCGCGCCAAGCGCTGGCTGCGGCGATGGGCCGCTACGCCGAACGCCCGCAGCGGCTGAATACGCCGGGCACGAAGCTTACTTCTTGATTTTCATGCTGACGCCGGAAGCGGCCAAGGTGAACTTCAAGCCCTGTGTGGTCGACGTTATCTCTACGACGACGCCATTCTGGTTTCTCATGGCGGTTGCCGAAGCGCCGCCTCCCACCGTCGCCCCGACGGTCGCCGCGGTGAAGTTGCCGTCGAAGTCCTCGAGCTTCTTGAGGTTGTAGACGTTGCCGGACGCCTCGACCTTGGCGACGCCGACGGAACCGACGGACAGGCCCTGCACCTCGACCTCGTAATCCTTGCCCTTGTAGGTGAGGGTTCCTCCTCCCCAACTGAGCCCAATGCCGGCGGCCACAGACGTCTTGCTCAACGAGAGCCTGGCATCGGCTACTTTCTCCTCCGCTCGAGCCGCGTTCAGGACGAAGCCCAGCGCAGCAATCGCCGTAAGCATGCTGATCGTTCGAATTCTCATACTGCCTCCCGTTTGCTCGGTCATCGTTGTCCCTGGCTATCGAGCACCACTGTATGGCCAGTTTCCAGGGGCGTCGCACAGCGCACACGATCGCTTCATGGCGCCGGTTGTGCGGTAGGACCCGGGACTATGTGCCATGGGCGGAAGAGAGTCAAGACGCCGGATCGGCGTGCTCAGGGTTCGGTGCGGGCCGGCCTGTCGAAGCTTCGCGCAGACACTGATTCGGGTCTAGCGGACAAGCTACGAAACAAGGTCTCGTCCACGGAGGCGGCTTCGTCGGAGGATGTGACCCTCACTCCGTCGCCGGTATCGACGATCTCGCATCGCAGAACTGGTTTTGTGGAGCTCAGCAGTTTTCGTCCGCCGACTTGAACATAGCTGGCGTGGCAACAGACGAGGGTCTGACCCCCGCTTCCTTCGCCATAGTAGAGAAATTTTGCATCCGTCTTCCACGCACCAGAGCACCAGGCACTGCCGTCATCGGAGAAATACACGAAGTGCTGCTCGTCGGGAGTCTCGTATCGATAGCCACTCATTCCTGGTTGCGTGTCGAGCTCGTTGATGCGCAGCAACCGACCCTGCGCAGCGCTCGCCGCATCGCCGATCGTAACGAACAGTGTGGCGAGCTCTGTGGGAAGCGTCGCGACGGTTCCGAAGTGTCGCAGCACTGAGCTTTCCTTGGCGCCGTAGGTTGGCGAGTACGACGCTTGACGCGTGTCACAGGTCCAGCCGCTCGCTTCGGGCGCGAGCAACCGCAGCCCGTAGTCGCCCGTCGGATCGAGAAAGGTGTCCATCGTCGTGGTGCGCGGCGCCAGGGCGGGGTGCAGATGCCAGTACAGATCCAGTTGATGCCGACCGGTTCCGACGGCCAGGTCGCGGACGAGCCAAAATCGTGACCGCGACGAGAACACCCAGCGCCGGTGGACGACGGGATCCTCCAACCGGCAGTAGCCATCGTGACTGCCGACGAACAGATCAAACGTTTCGCCGCTGATCCATTCCTCCGTCCGTGCGGTGGGAAGCTGCTTCCATCCGAACGGCCCTCTGCGCTCCGCCTGGTCGCGATCGTCGACGACCAGAGTGTTGTGGGCGCGGGTGCCGCGGAATACGTCCCTTTGCGATCCCTCTCCGACATATTCGCAGGTTCCCGGATCGATCAACAGTGCGCGGCCTTCGCCGTTCACGCACACGCTCAATGCGTCTGCGTGCCCGTGACCGGCGCTCAATCCGCCCTGTGGACCGGCGTCGATCACCAACTGCTGGCGCTGATCTCCGGACAGCACGTACAATCCCCCGGCGGGTAAGGCGACCGAGCTCGCGCTCGGGGGCTCGGCCAACAAGCGATCGTATTCAGCGACCCCTCGTGCGCCGAGCAACCAGATCGTCTCTTCGCGTAGCCCGCCGGAGACGAACTTGAAATCTCCGCGTCTGCACAGCACCGCGCCGGTCGACAAGGGATCGAGCATGTGCTCCGCGCGATTGCGTCGCGGATCGAATACGCGCCCACCGTCGTCGTCGCCAAGCCGGGGCGGGGCGCCGGCGCGCCCGAGAACGCACAGTACATCCAGCATGTTCTCCAGGGTTCGGTCGAACGAGGGCGGGACGTCGATGTCGTTCACCGAAGCCAACACGGCAGCGTGCAGGAAGAAATCGAGCGCGTACACGTGGTAGTACACCGACTGCTCGAAGTAGAAGCCATCCGCTCGGACTTGGTCCTCGAGGGCGCCGAGGACGATCTTCCATCCTTGCTCCTGCCACCGCGGCGCAGACCGAAGCTCCGGACAAAGCGTGCCGATGAAAAACAGCGCCACGCCCTCTCCCAAGAGGTGAGTGTTCGGCGAGAAGTACGTCGACAGATTGCGCTCGATATGGCGCGCGTTGATGGCCAGCGACCGCAGCCATTGGCCGCGAAAGCCCGCGGGAAGCACCGGAGCATCTTCGAGAAGGAGAAAGCTCCACAGCCATGACAGGCTACGGAAGGACACTTCGAGGCTGCTCGCCCAGTTCATGCCGATGGGGAACGGATTCTCGGCGTGCCAATGCTCCCACTGCCGTAAGATCTCGGTGGCGAACTTGGCATCGCCGGTCATGTGGAACGCCTTGGCCAGTGTGACGAAGTGCTGGTGCCGATTCAGTTCCCAGGTGATCTTGCAATCGCCGACCTCGGCGAAGTCCAAGTAGCGGACTTTGTAGAACGGCTTGCGCGGCCCTCTCTTGTCGTGGACGAGGTCCAAGTGCCAATCGATGACCGCGCCGTAGTCGAGGTCTTCGAATCCGAGCAGATCGAAGCGGTGTTGGCAGATGCGTTCGGCCCGCCGCACGGTGTCTCTCGCGTCCTCGGCGCAGCGCTGCTGCACGAGCGCGACGCGGGAAGGCACGTCGTCGCGATCGAAGAAGAATTTGGCTCGACGATTCGCGAGTCCACCCATCTCGGGTCGAGCGAAATCGTGGTGCAGCCGATGACGAACCGCATCGGCGCGCTTGCCGAATTCTTGGCGGCCGCGGTCTATCAGTTCGCGTCGATCCATCACACGGGCACGCGACCATACGTGGTTGACCCGCTCCGTCAGCATGCGTCCCCCTCCCACCCCCGCGTTCCGCCGCTTCGGTCGGTGATTCTCCCGCCTGGCGTGCCACAGGATGCATATTCGCAAGGCCCGCGCAATCGGGATGCGAGCCGCCGAGCAAGGCGAATGGCGCGATCGTGGCGGTCGATTCTGGGATTCGGCTCCGTTTCCGAGATCCGTTTGCCGCGCCGTTCCGCTCCTGACTATATTCTCCTTTCGAGCTTGGGATCTGCATGAATCGTTCGATCAGCGTCTTCGGTCTGGGATACGTCGGTACGGTCACGGCCGCTTGTTTTGCCCACAAAGGGAGCAACGTGATCGGCGTCGACCTGAACTCGGCAAAGGTGGAGGCGATGGCAGCAGGGCGCAGCCCCATCGTCGAGCCGCAAGTGGGAGAGCTGATCGCACAGGCAGCCCGCGCGGGTCGATTGCACGCGACGACCAATGTCGTCGAAGCGATCGACAAGAGCGAAATCTCGATTCTCTGCGTCGGCACGCCGAGCTTGCGTAACGGCAAGCTCGACCTCGGTCACGTCGAGCCGGTGTGCCGGCAGATCGGGGAAGCGTTGCGCGACAAGAAGGCGTTCCATTTGGTCGCACTACGCAGCACGGTGCTGCCCGGAACGGCGGAGTCGATCGTGGTTCCGGCCCTCGAGCTGAGTAGCGGCAAGCGCATGGGAAGGGACTTCGGGGTGTGTGTAAATCCGGAGTTCATGCGCGAGGGCACCGCGGTGGCCGACTTCCTCGAGCCCGCCATGACGATCATCGGGGCCTCCGAGCCCGCACATTGCGCCATGCTGCGAGAGCTCTACGCCTGGGCGCCTGGGCGCGTCTATGAGACGTCCTTTCGCGCGGCCGAGATGGTGAAGTACGTGTGCAACGCGTGGCACGCGGTCAAGGTCGCCTTCGCCAACGAGGTCGGCACCGTGGCCAAAGGACTCGGCGTCGATGCCGAGGCCGTTGTGGAGATCTTCACTGCCGACACCAAACTGAACATTTCCCCGAGCTATCTGAAACCCGGCTTCGCCTTCGGCGGCTCGTGCTTGCCCAAAGACGTCCGCGCGCTCGCCTATCGTGCCCGAGAGCTCGATCTCAAGCTTCCCTTGTTCGAGGCAATTCTGCCGAGCAACGAAGAGCACCTCGAACGTGCCGTCGAGATGGTTCTCGCAACCGGCAAGCGCAAGATCACCATGCTAGGCCTCAGCTTCAAGGCGGCGACGGACGACCTGCGGGAGAGCCCACAGGTTCAACTGGTCAAGCGTCTGCTCGGAGAAGGCCGCGAAATCCTCGTGTGGGACGACAACGTTTCCCTCGGCCGCCTCATCGGATCGAACCGGCAGTACATCGAGGAAGTGATTCCCCACATCGGCTCGTTGCTCTGTTCCGACCTCGCGCAGGCCCTGCGCAGTGCGGAGGTGGTGGTGATCGGCACGCGCGCGCTGGATCGAGAATCTTTGCAGCGAAGCCTGCGCTCCGATCAGGTCGTCATCGATCTGGTGAACCTGGAGCGGGCACGGAGGATCGCGGCAGCACGCTACGAGGGAATCTGCTGGTGAGCTCGACCGAGGCATGAGGATTCTTTGGGCGAAGGCCGGCGGGCTGGTTCCACCCGACACTGGTGGCAAGATCCGAAGCTACAACATCCTCCTGGAGTTGGCCCGCAGCCATTCGATCACATTCGTCTCCTTCTACGCCGCGCACGACAACGACCTGCACGCCGACTTGACGCGGGTGTTCGACCGCGTCGAGCGGATCCCGATGAAGCTGCCCGAGGCCCGGAGCTTCGGGGAGCTTTGCGAATACGGTCTGCGGATGTTCTCGCGCGAACCCTTTGGCATAAGCAAATATTGCCGGAGCCAAGTGCGCAAACGCCTGCAGTTCCTGTTGCAGCAGGACAAATACGACGTCATTCTTTGCGATTTTCTCTCCGCCGCCGGCGCCATTCCCTGGGATTCGCCGCTTCCGAAGGTATTGTTCGCGCACAACGTCGAGGCGGTCATCTGGCAACGACACTTCACAGTGGCTCAAAATGTCATCTGGAAGGCGCTTTCATGGAGAGAATGGCGCGCGACGGAAGCCGCCGAGCGACGCTATTTGAGTCTTGCCGATCATGTCTTCACGGTTTCCGAGAACGACCGTGATGTCTTTGCCAAGTACATCGAGCCGAATCGCCTCAGCGTGATCCCGACGGGGGTCGACACCGGATACTTCGCGCCGTCGTCGGAACCCGAGATCGCGCACTCGCTGGTGTTCACGGGATCCATGGACTGGCTCCCGAACGAAGACGGCATTTGCTACTTTCTGAGCGACGTTCTGCCGCTCATTCGCGCGGAGATCCCGGACGTTTCCTTGTGCATCGCGGGCCGACGACCTTCTGCGCGCTTGCGCGAGCTGGTTTCGAGAGAAACGAATGTACAGTTGACGGGGTGGGTAGAGGACATTCGTCCGTTCCTGGCGCGTGCCGAGGTGTTCGTCGTGCCGCTCCGTATCGGTGGGGGGACGCGCCTCAAGATCTTCGAGGCCATGAGCATGGCGAAGGCGGTGGTCTCGACTTCCATCGGTGCAGAGGGTCTTCCCGTGGAACCCGGGAAGCACCTCGCCATCGGAGACGATCCGGCCGGGTTCGCTCAGGCGACGATTGCTCTACTCAAGGACTCGGAGCGTCGCAGGCGAATGAGCGCCGCGGCTCGAGCGCTCGTCGAAGAACGATACAGTTGGTCTCACGTCGGCAAGATTTTCGGCGAGCTCTTGACCAAGGTGGTTGGCGACGGGGCGCCGGGCGCTGCCGCGCGGTGACCGAATCTGGCGGCCAGCCCGTAGGAGAATGACCGGTGGCCTTCGGCAATGTCGCGAGCCTCGCCGCGAATCAAGCGGACCGCCCCGTCAGCGTGTTTCTCATGATCAACTCGTTCGAGACAGGGGGATCGGAGCGACAGTTCGTGGCGCTCGCGAAGAACCTCGGCGGGCCTCGATTCGACGTTCATCTCGGCTGTCTTCAATGGATCGGTCCGTTGGCCGCCGAGGTCGGATCCGTTCCCGAATTTCCCCTTGGCGGCAGCCTGTACGGCGTCTCCTCGTTGCGCGCGCGCTGGCAATTGAGCAGGCATTTGCGCGCCCATCAGGTGCAAGTCGCGCACGCGTTCGACTTTTACACGAATCTCACGTTGATACCGGCGGCGCGTTTGGGTCGCGTGCCGGTCGTGATCGGGAGCCAGCGTCAAATCGGCGACCTGCTGACGCCGGCGAAGGCCCGAGCGCAAGCGGCCACGTTTCGCTGGTGCGATGCCGTCGTCTGCAACTCGCAAGCAGCAGCCGAAAAACTCGCCGAGCAAGGCGTATCGCGGCGCAAATTGGTCGTGATCGGCAACGCAATCGCCCTCGAGGCCTTCGCCTCGGTGCCCCCGGCGCTGCCGCGCACTCCCGGAGTGTGGCGTGTCGGCATGGTCGCTCGCATGAACTCGCGCTCGAAGAACCACTCGGGATTTCTGCGCATTGCCGCGCGAATTCGCAATCAGTTGGCGAATGTCGAGTTCTTGCTGGTGGGAGACGGTCCGCTGCGGGCGGAGCTGGAACGGGAGGCGCGCGAGCTCGGCCTGGAGAGCTCGGTGGTATTCTGCGGCGATCGTCGCGACATTCCCGCCGTGCAAGCTTCGATGGACGTCGCCGTGCTGACCTCGGAATCGGAGAGCTTGTCGAACGCGATCCTGGAAGCGATGGCGGCGGGTTTGCCGGTGGTCGCCTACCGCAACGGGGGCAATCCCGAATTGGTCGACGAGCAGCGAGGCGCGCTCGTCGCGCAGGGGGATGAGCGCGCATTCGCCGAGGCGGTGGTTCACTTGCTGACGGAGCCCGCCCATCGCGAAGGTAGCGGACGCAATGCGCGAAGGTTCGTCGAAGAGAACTTCAGTCTGGAGCGCGCCCGAGCTCGCTATTGGGAGCTCTATGAGCGCCTGCTGAAGGAAAAGGGAGTAGAGGTTGGGTGATGATCCGACGCGCCGGCCCATCAAGGTCGCAATCGTCGGGCCGAGCTTGCGCTACGTAGGTGGCCAGGCCGTACAGGCCGAGCTGCTCCTGCGCTCCTGGCAAGACGATCCCGCCGTCGCGGTGAGCTTCATCGCCATCGATCCGCCGCTGCCGCGACTGTTCTCCTGGGCGGAGCGAATCCAGGGCCTGAGGACCGTACTCCGCGAGCCGATCTACTTCCTTCACTTGTGGCGCGGCCTGCGGGACGTCGACGTCGCGCACATTTTTTCGGCCTCGTATTGGTCGTTTCTGCTCGCTCCCACGCCCGCGTGGCTCCTCGCCCGCCTGCGTGGCGCGAAGACGCTGATCCACTATCACAGCGGCGAGGCCCGCAATCATCTGCGGACCTTCCGGTCGGGCCGATTCGTGCTGTCGCGAGTGGACGAGGTCGTCGTCCCGTCCGGATATCTCGTGGATGTCCTCGGTGAGTTCGGCTTGAAAGCGATCGCCGTACCGAACCTGGTCGACCTTTCCCAGTTCCGCTACGGGGAGCGCAATCCACTTCGCCCGCGCCTGGTCTGCACCCGTGGATTCTCGCCGTACTACAGCGTGGACGTCGTCGTGCGGGCATTCGCCGAGGTGAAGAAGGCCTATCCCGAGGCGAGCCTCCGCTTGGTCGGCGGCGGACCGCTCGAAGGCGAGATCCGCAAACTGGTGGCGGAGCTGAACCTCACGGAGGTCGAGTTCGCCGGCGTAGCGTCGCGGCTGGAGATCGGCAGGCACTACGACGAAGCGGACATCTTCATCAATGCGTCTTGGCTCGACAACATGCCGGTGTCGATCATCGAAGCATTCGGAGCAGGAACTCCGGTGGTGACGACTGCGCCGGAATCCATTCCGTATTTGGTCGAGCACGAACGCACCGGATTGCTTTCGGCGGTAGGGGATGACAAGGCGCTTGCGGCCAACGTCATCCGTCTACTACGCGATCCGCCGTTGGCGGCTCGACTCGCGCAAAACGCCTATGCGGAGACTCGCAAGTACAGGTGGGAAGCGGTCCGCGAGCAATGGGCCGATGCGTATCGGCGATGGTCCGGTCAATAGCCGGACCGCAGAAGCTTCACCCAACGTGTCCGCGAGTGCTGCCTGAATCCATGGCGAGCATACAAATGCGCGGCGCGCGCGTGCGCGACGTCGACCTCCAGATCGACGGCCGCGCATCCACGGCGGCCGGCTTCCTCGAACACCCGATCGAGCAACAAGGTGCCGATTCCCTCGCCCCGCCATTGCGGCAGAACATATAGCTCCTCCAGCCAGGCGGACTTGCCGCCGTGCTCGAGAGACCAGGTCAGGGAGACGTACGCGACGCCCAGGGCCTCCGCCCCGCGCTTCGCGAGGAGCAAAAGACCCCGGCGCTCGTCCGCGAACACTCCGTCGATGGCGGCGAGCAAAGCTTCGCCTTCGATGTCGATGGCGTGCTCGTCGAGCTGCCGCGCCAGCAGGTCGGCGACGACCAGCCTATCGGTCGCCGCGGCGGGAACGATGTCGATGGAGGGCATGAGCGCTCGGTTTCACCCGCGTACCACCGACGCTATCACTTTGGATCCTGGTCTTCGACGCCGCGCACGCCGCCACCCTGCCGCAGCACCCAGACGTTTCCGAAGTGTCCCGGCTGCGTCGCGATTCGCTCGAAGCCGAGCTTCTCGAGGACGCGTAGCGACGCGGCGTTGACCTCGTCGACGGCCGCGACGATCGCCTCGAAGCCCGCCCGCGAACGCGCGTATGCGATCGCGCCGCGTGCCATCTCGCCGATCTCGGGCTTGCTCCGGGCCGGATTCTGCTACTCTGTGGCGCTCGCACCTGTCAGCGGCCGTGACAATAGAGGCAAGCACCGGAGACCGACCCCGCCATGAAGTAATTCGGCGGATCGTGGTTCACGCCTTCGCGGGCGACGTGAATATCGCCGAGCAGCGCTTCGAGGCCGCTCTGCAACTCGGGGTGGTTGGACGGCGATTGCTCGACGCCGATCTTTCGTATGGTGTCTTCCATGCCGCCGAGGAGAAGCTCCGCGCGCGTGCGGCGGGTCGAATCCGAGAGCGAGGGATCTGCGAGCACGCTGCGAAGCTCGACGGTCTCGCGGCCGAGAATCCACATCGAGGAGCGGAGCTTTTCCTCGGGCACGTACCGGAAATCGGCAGGATACGTGTGACCGCGGAAGAACTCCGGTAGCGTTTTCCCGCAGCCGGAGTGGCCGAGCACCGCCGCGATGGCGAGCGCGACGAAAGAGAGTCGCTTCGAGCGGGGACTAGTCGGGAGAGGTCTGCAAGAGATCACGAGGGAACTGTTGCACAGGGCGGCTTCGGAGGGGAGTCCTGGATCGCGGCGTTGGGTCGAGATGAGCTGGTTCATGTGGATCGTGCTGACGGTGGTCGCGGTGGGATTCCTCGCGTTAGCGGGGCTCGCCCTAGCCATCGCGTTCGGCACCTCCGCGGCGCCGAAGGAGATGGAATCGGTGAGCGACGCGATGCGGCGGGTCGACTACAGCGGCCTGCCGCCGTTCTCCCACTTCACCGCGAGAGACGGCGCCGTGCTCTCTTATCGAGCGTATCCGCACGGCGGCGAGCGTGCCGTGGTGCTCATCCACGGCTCGTCGGGGGAAAGCACCGCAATGCACGCATTGGCGCGAGCGATCGCGGGGGCCGGATTTGCGGTCTACGTGCCCGAGCTTCGCGGCCACGGAATCGACGGCCGCCTCGGCGACATCGACTACGCCGGCCAGCTCGAGGACGATCTGGAGGATCTGATGAACGCCCTGACGCGCGAGCAGCCCCGGGCCGACGTCAGCCTCGTCGGTCATTCGTCGGGCGGCGGCTTCGCGCTGCGTGTCGCCGAGGGCCCGCAGAGCGGCTTCTTCTCCCGTTACGTGTTGCTGGCTCCGGCGCTCCACTACGGCGCTTCCACCTGGCGACCCGGGGCGGGCGGATGGGCGCGCCCGTTCACCGCACGCATCGTCGCGCTCACGATCCTCCGTCGGCTCGGCCTGCGGCGGTTCGAGCACCTGCCCGTCGTGGCATTCGCCGTAGCGGCCGACGCGCCGGTGCGGCTGGCTCCGTCCTATTCCTTCGTGATGCAGCAGAGCTTTTGCGCCCCGCCCGACGATCTCGCCCGGCTCGGGCAGGTGCGCGCGCCGATCGTGCTGCTGGTCGGCGAGGAGGACGAGGTGTTCTACGCGGATCGCTTCGCGCCGCTGCTGCGCTCCGAGCGTCCGCACATGCCGATCGAGGTGCTGCCGGGCGTGGACCACATGGAAATCATCGTCCAACCTGCGGCAATCGCGGCGGTCGTCGCGGCGCTCGAATCTTCTTGACCGCGGGCCGCCGATCGTCTCAAGAAGGTGTGTATGGCTGCATCCGAGCGCCATCTGCGCATCCTCGATGAGGGCCGGGCGGACTACCTGAAGGTCGATCCCGACGGCTTCCGCGATTGGGTCGGCGCCAAGAATCGGGCGATGACGCCGAAGCTGATGACGGCGGCGGAGGCGGTGTCTCGCTTCGTCGCCGACGGCGACTACATCACTTGGGAGTGCAACTACCTGCAGCGTGGGCCTTCGACGCTGCTTCGCGAGATCGTGCGTCAGAAGAAGCGCCGTCTCTGGGCTTGCGGCAAGTTCACCTGGGTGGCGGTGGCGTTCCTCGTCGAGGCAGGCTGCGTGGACCGCGCCGACATGGGGTTCTTCATGGGCGGTCCGGGCTTGAACCGCGCCGTCCTCGAGGGACGCCTGAAGATCTGGGAGTACAGCAACGTCGTCATGACGAATCGCGTGCGCGCCGGCGCCATGGGCCTCTCCTTCGTGCAGATCCGCTCGCTCGGTGGCACTTCGAACTTCCCGCATTCGGCCGCGAAGCTGATCGAGGACCCGTACACCGGCGAGCCGACGGTCATCGTTCCTGCCCTGAACCCCGACGTCGCGCTCATCCACGTGCATCAGGCGGACGTCTACGGCAATGCGCGAATCTTCGGCGCCGGCATCAGCGACGTCGATTCGGCGATGGCGTCGAAGAAGGTGGTGATCTCGACGGAGGAGATCATCGACACGGAGGACATCCGTCACAACCCGGGCCTCACGAAGATCCCTTTCTACGCCGTCGACGCCGTCGTGCATCAGCCGTTCGGCGCGTATCCGGGCGAGTGCCCCGGCCGTTATGCCTCCGACAGCGAGCACGTCGGCGAGGTCTTCACCGCCATGAACCGCGACAAGCTCGGCGCCTATTTGCAGAAGTGGGTTCACGCGTACGAGTCGGACGAGGAGATGCTCGAGAAGGCCGTGGGTCGCGCGCGCCTCGCCGGGCTCGAGCGCCGGTCGACGAGGAAGGAAGGTTTCCGCCCATGACATCAAAGACCGCATCGCTTGCCCCGCTCCTCTCCCCTGACGGCCCGTGGAAGACCGCGCCCAAGGCCGCGAGCTTCGCGGAGCGCGAGTTCCAGGTCTCGATCACCACTCGCCTCATCGAGGACCAGAAGAACTACTGGGTCGCGGCGGGCGGCGGCCCGATGTATTCGGTGCTGCTCGCGCGCCGGCTCTACGCCCCGAACGCCCTCTACGTGACGGAGGACGGCATCGTCGGCGCCGACCCCGTGCTGCCGCTCGATCCGGTGATGACCGTGGTCGCCGAGAAGCCCTCGTACCGGGCGCTCCAGTGGACGACGATGAACGGCATCGGCGACCACTGCGCCGTCGGCTACATGGACGTCGGCATTCTGAACGCGCTGCAGATCGACCCGTACGGCAACATCAACTCGACCTGGGTCGGGGACTACCCGACGAAGGGCCGGCGCGTGAACGGCCCGGGCGGCGCCGATACGATCGCCGCGCAGTGCCGCCGCGTGATCCTGATGACGGACCACCAGAAGCGGAAGTTCGTTCCCGAGGTCGACTTCATTTCCTCGCCGGGCTTCCTCGACGGATCGCCGGGCGCGCGCGAGCGCGCGGGGTTGCCGCGCAACACCGGGCCCTGGGTGGTGGTGACCAACTGGGCGCTGTTCGACTTCGAGGAGAAGACGCACCGCATGCGGCTGCGGGGCATCGCGCCGTTCATCACCGTCGACCGCGTGCTCGGCGGAGATGTCGTTCGAGCCGCTCGTCGCGGACACGCTCGAGACCCTCGACGTGCCGACCGAGCAGGAGGTCGACATCTTCCGCGCCGAGATGGACACGGGCGGGCAGTACAGCGACGCGCGCGGTGGCTGGGTCGTCCGCGAGGAGGATCGCTGGAAGCTGGCGGCGGCCTGAGCGGAGGCGGCGCTCATTTCGCCAGCGCGATCTTCGTCTCGTAGGTCGTAGCCGGGCCGCGCACGCCCTCGATCTCGACCTCGGTCGGGACCCGAGAGCCTCGCAACGGGAGCACGAGCGTCACGAGCTGCTTGGGATCGCCCACGGCTTCCGCCGACGCTCTCGAAAGCTCGTAACGCTTGCCGGCCGCGAGAATGAGCAGCCGGCTTTCGGCGTCCTTCGCCAGCGTCGAGTCGAGCCGGTCGAGAACGAGCGAGCCCCCCTGCATCCTGAGCCGAGGTACGAGTCGGCGGACGATCGCCTCGTCTTCGCGCCGCGCGATCTGGTTCGCGCCGGGGAATTCGACGGCGAGCAAGAGCGCCGTGACCGCGACGAACGTCGCGGCGATCCAAGGGCCGGAGAGTACGTCCCATCGCAGCGTCCGGCCGAGGTCGGTGAGCTCCAGATCGACGAGCAAGAAGCCGCCGATAGCCCCGCTCACCAGGAGGAGCCCGCTCAGCGGCGTCGCCAGACGGCCGACTCCGACCGTATCGATGACGAGCGCGGCGCCTGCCAGGCACAGAAGCGCGACGGTCGTGGCCCTGGCGGACGGACCATGAAAAAGGAGGACGACCAACGGGGGTGCGGCGAGCTCGAGAAAGATCGGCAGCATCGCGGCGTTCTCGTAGGCAGACGCCATCGCGAGGGATACGAGCAGCGCCGCGATACAAGGGACGATGGTGAGCCAGAACCCCGAGGAGAGGGAGTCGGGCGTCGCGAGCGCCGGCACCGTGGATCGTGGGAAGGGCGGAAGTCGAAGAAACCAACGTCGCCCGCCGTCCGCATCGAGAGGCACCTCGGCGAGCTGCTCGTCCACGAAGCGGGCGGCGCAGTCGGCCGGATGGCGGCAGCCGCCTTCGAGTATCGCTGCCGGGTCGTCGGTCCACGCCGGCGAAACACGGCAGCGGTCGCAGGATACGCGCACGAACATGGTCGAATACCGCGCGTCGAGACCTCCCCCTTAAGACGCCCGTCGCTCACGGAAAGTTCACGTCGAAGCGCTTTGTCGCGGCACGTTTTGTGATAGGGCCCCACCAGACAACTCATGGGAGACCTTATGGAGACAGACATCCTCACCCGATTGCAGCGCCTCGAGCGCGACAATCGCCTTCTCAAGTATTCGTGCTTGGGGCTGCTCGTGCTGTTCTTCGGCACCTGCCTCGTCGCCGCGACCTCGACGCCGCCCATACCCGAGGAGATCGCCGCGCGGTCCTTCAAGGTCGTCGGCAAGAAGAGCGCGAACAGCGCGATCTTCGCAGCGACCGATGACGGATACGTGGGTTTGTTCTTCCGGGACACCAGCAACAAGCTGCGGTTCATGACTCTGATGACGCCCAATGGCGACACGACCGCGTCGTTCACGGACCCGAACACGTCGAAGAACCGTCTGGAGATCGGCGCGATCCCCGCAGACTCCGGCAAAGACTACTCGCTGCGGCTGCTCGACAGCGCGGGTTCGGAGATCTGGAAGCCGCCGGTACGAAATCAAGTCGCTGCGGAGGTCCCACGCTGAAGCGCGGCGCGCCTTGTACCGGTTTCTCGCTCTGTTCCTGACCGCGACGCTGCTCGGCGGCTGCGCAACGCGGGTGCCGCCCGGAGCGATCGCCTGGAATGGGTCGCTACCGACCTACGCTCCGAAGAGGCCTACGTGGCCCTCGTCGGACCCCGGTTATCTCAAGATCGAAACCGACACGGACCTGAAGCAAATCGGCCGAAGTACTTACTACAACGTGCGTCGCCCGTACGACGTCTACGCCGAGGATGGGCGGCTCTTGCGCGGGGACCTGTCCAACGCGGGCGGGCGTAGCGGCGAGGAGCCGATGCTGGTGAGCATTGCGCCGGGGCGCTACGTCGTCGGGACCATGGTCGGCACCGTGTACCGCAAGGTGCAGGTCGAGGTCGCATCGAACGCCGTCACCGAGGTTGCGGAAGACGCGCTGCGCGGCGCGAGCCCGGTCTTCGAGCATTGATCGGAGCCGACGCACACTCTTCGGAGAGCGACGCGTCGCCGCAGTCAGCCTTGCCGATCTCGGCCAACCGCTACTTCTGAATCGAGGCGATGTAGTCGGTCACCGCGTAGACTTCGGCGCTCGTGTGGCCCCTTTGCGAGAAGACCCGCCCCCACTTCGGCATCTCCGCGGACCGGTGCGCGCTCACGGGGCGCTCTCCGTCGATGAAACGCACGACCTCCAGGCGCGGGAAGTTGCCCCCGTTGCGCTCGCGGATCCGCGTCAGGTCGCTCGGCCGGGTCTTCAGCGTGCGAGCGGCGGGCCCATCGCCCGTTGCGTCGGCGCCGTGACAGGACGCGCAGTTCGCGGCGAAGAGTTGCCGACCCCACGCGATCAGCGACTTCGGCTCTTCGCCGTGGCCGTCGGACACCGATAGGACCGCAACCAGCAAAAGCAGCACGGCGCTCGTTCGCCGGACCATCTGTTACCCTCTCACCGGAACGGGGCCCGGATCAAGCGGGACCACGGCTCACCCGGGCGGTCGAACGCCCTCGAAAGGCACCGGCGTAGCCGTGCTCCGCAAGATCCTCCAAGACGCGGCCACGCTCCGGCTGGTATCAGTCGTCGCGGAGGACCGAAATCATGGAGCGCAAGCCCGCTCGACTGCTGCGCGCGGCGAGCATCTTCGAGAAGCGCCGCTGGTTTTCGCAGCGGCTCAATCCCAGTTCCCGTTTTCAGGCATCTTCGCTGGCAGAGGCCGCCGGCCTCGAGCGCGTCGGCGTGTCGATTGCCTGGCTGCCGCCGGGAAAGGAGTCGTTCGCCTTCCACGCGCACCGCTACGAGGAGGAGTGGCTGTACATCCTCGAGGGCCGGGGCCTCTCGATCATGGGCGACGAAGAGGCTCCGATCGGCGCTGGCGACTTCATCGCGTTCCCGACGCCCTCCGTAGCCCACGTGCTGCGCAACACGGGTGACGCGGACCTCGTTTACCTGATGGGCGGCGAGAATCGCCCCGTCGAGGTGATCGACTATCCGCACCTCGGCAAGAGCTACATGCTGGTATCGAGGCAGGCGAGCGGAAAGCCGCGAACGGAATTCTACGAGCTCGGCGAGCCGGAGTTCCCGTTCGGTCCCGTTTGAGTCGACAGGACGGCTTCCGCCGGCGCCTTTCGGCTTGAAGAAGCGGCAGCAAAGTAGGAACGTCCCTCCATGAAGACCATGACGCTCGACGTGCGCGATCACGTCGCCTGGCTGAACTGGCTCGGCCGGAACGGGCCAACACGTTCGATTTCGACTTCGTCGCGGACATCCGCCAAGCGGCGGAGGACTGCGCCGGCAACCCGCGAGGTGCGCGCGGTGGTGATCACCGCCGAGGGCCGCTTCTTCTCCGCCGGCGGCGACGCCAAGGCGTTCCTCACGCTCGGCGACCGTCTGCCGCAAGCGGTGCTCGACATGACGGGACCGTTGCACGCGGCCGTGGCGCGCTTCGCGCAGATGGATGCGCCGGTGATCGCGGCGGTGAACGGCCCCGCCGCAGGCGGAGGGCTCTGCCTGGTGGCGATGTGCGACCTGGCGATCGCCGCCCGCTCGGCGAAGTTCATCCTCGCGTTTCCCGGCATCGGCTTCTCCGTCGACACCGGCGGTACCTACTTCCTGCCGAAGATCCTCGGCCCCCGCCGCGCTCTCGAGCTCATGCTCACCGGGAAGACGCTCGACGCCGAGGAGGCGCTGGCCTGGGGCCTGGTGAACCGCGTGGTGGACGACGGCGCGCTCATCGGCGAGGCGGAAGCGCTGGCGAAGAAGCTCGCCGCCGGCCCGTCGAAGGCGTTCGGCGCGATCAAGCGGCTCGTGCACTCGGGCTTCGTCGAGACCATGGAAGCTCACATGGACCGCGAAGCCCGCACGCTCGCCGAGCTCACGCGCACCGCGGACGCGCGCGAGGGGCTTCGCGCGTTCAGCGAGAAGCGTCCGGCGCACTTCGTCGGTCGCTGA
>CAVQEA010000020.1:0-146945 GCA_963711395.1 uncultured delta proteobacterium
GCAGCTCAGATCGAGTAGCCCTGCTTGAGGAGGGGGAGCGTGCGCACGCGCTCGCCGGTGGCGGCGAAGATCGCGTTGCAGACGGCCGGGGCGAGCGGCGGCAGCGCCGGCTCGCCCACGCCGGTGGGCGCGAAGTCGCTCTGGATGAAGTGGACGTCCACCTCCGGCGCGTGCGCGATGCGCAGCATCGGGTAGCGATCGAAGTTGGCCGGGCTCACGCGGCCCGCCTCGATCTCCATCTCCAGGCCGAGCATGGTGCTGAGGCCGTCGATCACCGCGCCCTGACACTGGTTCTCGGCGCCGCTCAGGTTGACGATCGGTCCGATGTCGCCGGCCACCGTGATGCGGTGAACGGTGAGCTTCTTCTGCGCGTCGACGCTCACCTCCGCGACCTCGGCGAAATGCCCGGCATGGCTGAAGTGGAACGCCAGGCCTCGCCCGCGCCGCTCCGGTAAGGGCTTGCCCCAGCCGGATTCCGCGGCGGCGCGCCGGATCACGCCGGCCGCGCGCCCGGTGTGCAGCGCGAACGGGTTGCCGGGCTGGAGCCAGCGCGGCTCGCCCATCAGCTCGAGCAGGAACTCGAGGTGGTCGCGGTTCGCCGCCGCCGCCAGCTCGTGCAGGAACGACTGGACGGCGAAGGCGATGCCGTTGGAGCGCGGCGCGCGCCACGGTCCGCAGGGGGTGGCGAGCGGCAGCATCGTCAGGCCGAGCCGGACGTTCTCCGTCAGCAAGGCGGGAAACTCGTTCTCGTCGATGTCGCCTCCGGCAACCGGGTCCTTGGAGTCGGCGCTGAAGGTGACGAAGTGATCCTGCCAGGCGGCGAGCTTGCCGGAGGCGTCGACGGCGCCCTTGAGCGCGTGGAAGCCGCCGACCCGGTAGAAGTCGTGCTGCATGTCGTCCTCGCGCGTCCACTGGAGCTTCACCGGCGCGCCGACGCGCTTGGAGATCAGCGCGGCCTCGCAGACGGGGTCGTTGATCAGCCGCCGACCGAAGCCGCCCCCGGCGCGCATCTGGTGGATGGTCACGCGGCTCGCGGGGATGCCGAGCAGGCTGGCCAGCACCGTCAGCGCTCGATCGGGGGTTTGCGTCGGCGCCCAGATTTCCACCTTGCCGTCTTTGAAGGACGCGGTCGTGTTCTGCGGCTCCATCGGCGCGTGCGCGACGAACGGATAGCCGTAGAAGCCTTCCACCGTCTTCGCGGCCTTCTGGAAAGCGCGATCGACGTCGCCGCGCCGGTTCACGGTGGCCGCGGGGGATTGGCTCGCGACTTCTGCCGCGCGCGCCACGCTCCGCTTCCAGCTGTCCTTCGAAGCCTTGGATTCGTCCCAGCGCACGCGGAGCTTCTTTCGCGCGCTAAGCGCGGCCCAGGTGGACGTGGCGACGATCGCGACGCCGGGCATGACTTCGGTGACGTTGCCGTTGCCTTCGATCGACGAACGCGTCCTTCACCCCCGGCAGCGCCTTCACTTCGTCGAGATTCGCCTCGGCCACGCGTTCCGCCGACGGCCGGGCACTTCTCGAAGACGGCGTAGAGCATGCCGGGCACGACCTGGTCGATGCCGAACAGCGGCTTGCCGGTGACGAGCGCGCGGTTGTCGACGCCGCTGACGCGCGTGCCGAGCAGTACGTAGTCCTTCCTGTCTTTGAGCTTCAGACGGCGCTCGTCCGGAAGCGGCAGGGCGGCCGCGCGGGTGGCGAGCTCGCCGTAGCCGAGCTCGCGCTGGCTCGGCGGGTGCAGCACGCGGCTCTTCTCGGTGCGGCACTCGGACTCGGCGACGCCCCACTCCTTGGCGGCCGCGGACACCAGCATGCTTCTCGCAGCCGCGCCGGCGCGGCGGAGCTGATCCCAGGCGCCGGGGATCGAGCGCGACCCGCCGGCGCTCTGGCGGCCGAAGACGGCCGGGTCGATCCGCGCCTGCTCCACGCGCACGCGCGACCAGTCGGCGTCGAGCTCCTCGGCGACGATCATCGGCGAACGACGTCTTGACGCCCTGTCCGATCTCCGGTCCCTTCGAGTAGATCAGGATCGACCCGTCCGGGCTCACGCGCAGGAACGCGTTGGGGGCGAATTCGTCGGCGGCTCGCGCACTCTCGCTGGCGCCGTCGGACGTCGCGCAGGACGGCAGGGAGAAGGCGATCACCAGACCTCCGCCGGCCACTCCGACCAGCTTGAGGAACGAGCGACGGTTCACACCGGGCCACGCCGCCTGCCCGGTGGAGCGCTCCTCCGCCGCGCGAATCAGCTCGCGGAGCTCGCGATCCGCTGCAAAGGGCACCGGCGACTGCGAGCTCATGCGCGCTTCTCTTTTCGCAGCTCGGCGGCTGCCGTCCGTACGGCCTTGCGAATGCGCAGGTAGGTGCCGCAGCGGCAGAGGTTGCCGGCGAGCGCCTGATCGATGTCGGCGTCGCTGGGATCGGGCTTCTTCGCCAGCAGCGCGGCGGCGGTCATCAACTGGCCGGCCTGGCAGTAGCCGCACTGCGCGACGTCCTCGTCGATCCAGGCGCGCTGCAGCGGGTGGAGAGTCTCGTCAGACGGGGCCAACCCCTCGATCGTCGTGATCGACTGGCCTTCGGCCATGGCGGCGGGAACCGAGCAAGAGCGGACCGCTTCGCCGTTCAGGTGGACGGTGCAAGCGCCGCAGGCTCCGATGCCGCATCCGTACTTCGTACCGACGAGCCCGAGAGTGTCGCGCAGCACCCACAGCAACGGAGTCCCGTCCTGCACGCCTTCGGCGGTGTACTCCTTCCCGTTCACCTTGAGGCGCATTGGCATCCGTTCTCGGCCGCGCTGCGCGAGCCAAAAGAATTGTCCCACGCAGGAGCGGGGGCGACAAGGCGGCTATCGAAAGGTCGATTGCCAAACGCCGCGCTCCCGCGGCAAGAATGGCGCCATGAAATTCAACCTCTTCGTCCTTCCGACCGTCCCGGGCACGTACGAGGAGCGGCGAGCGCTGCGGCCGATCGCGCGCAACAACGAGCGCTATCAGCAGATGCTGCAAGAGGTCCGCGACATCGCGGTGCTCGCGGAGGAGCTCGGCTTCGACGCGCTGTCGACGACCGAGCATCACTTTCATTCCGAGGGGTACGAGACCTCGGTCGCGCCGCTGATGCTCTACACGGATCTCGCGGCGCGGACGAAGAGGATCAAGTTCGCCTCCCTCGGGCTCGTGCTGCCGACGCGCGACCCGCTGCGCACGGCGGAGGAGATCGCGGTCCTGGACCACCTCACCAAGGGCCGGTTCATCGCCGGATTCGCCCGCGGCTACCAGGACCGCTGGACCAACGTCCTCGGCCAGCACTACCACGTGAGCGCGGCGACGATGGACGGCTCGGCGGTCGACAATCACAACCGCGAAGTCTTCGAGGAGATGTTTCACATCATCAAGATGGCTTGGACGGAGGAGTCGATCCGGTTCAAGGGCAAGTACTACGAGGTGCCGACGCCTTACGAAGGCGGCATCCAGCGCTGGCCGGTCGGCAAGACCTGGACGAAGGAGCTGGGGGCGCCCGGCGAAGTCGACGAAGAAGGAGCCGTGCAACGGATCTGCGTCGTGCCGAAGCCCTACACCGAGCCGTATCCCGAGATCTGGCAGCCCTTCTCGGTGAGCGAGAAGACGATCCGCTGGTGTGCGACCGAGGGCATCGTGCCGTGGATCCTGATTTCCTATCCCTCGGAGTTCAAGCGCATGGTCGAGGCGTATCAGGACGAGGCCGCGAAGCACGGCTTCGACCTGCCGCTCGGTAGCCGCACCGCCGCGTTCCGCTCGATCCACTTCGGACGCGACTTCGCCGAGGCGTACCAATTCGGCAAGGAGATCATGAAGGGCGGCTGGATCCCGTACTTCGGCGGCTTCGGCTTCTTCGAGGCCTTCCGCTTCCCCGGGGAGACGACGCCGGTGCCGCTCACCTACGACCGCATGATCGAAGCGAAGTACGCGCTCGTCGGCTCGGTGGACGACGTCAAGCGAGACATCGAGGAGCTCCACCGCGACACCAACGCGGAGTGGTTCGGCTGGTACTTCGACCAGGGCCTCATGGGCTGGGACGAGACGCGGCGCCAGCTCGAGTCGTTCGCGAAGATCATCCGCGAGTTCAAAGGCACCTGAGCAGAGCGGAGAGAACGACCGCTCAGGCGCTGCGGATGCGCTCGACGATCGGCGCGGTGCGCTCGATCCACGCGGGCGCCGCGCCGTCGGCGATCTCGGCGGCCATCTTCTGCGAGAAGAGCACGAGGCGGCTCGCGCCGGCGCGCGCGATAGGTGGCGAGCGCCGCGGGCGAGAGGTCGCTCTCCGGGTCGACGAAGGGACTCAGCTGGAAGCGGGCCGCGTCGCGCCCGGCCTTGTGCAAGACCTCGCGCAGCGTCTTTCACCTCGGCGGCGAACGCGTCGGGGCTCTCGACGAGCGGGCACCAGCCGTCGAAGGTGCGGGCCAGGCGCGGGAACACCTTCTCGCCGTGGCCGCCGAGAAGGACAGGCGGGCCGCCCGACTGCGCGGGCTTGGGATCGCAGCGCACGGCCGGGAAGCGAATGATCTCGCCCTGGTAGCTCGCCGCGGGCTCCTTCCAGAGCACGCGCAGCGCTTCGACCGTCTCGCGCAGGCGTTTCCAGCGCGTGCCGAAGCGTGCACCCATCACCTCGGTCTCCTCGCGGAGCCAGCCCGCGCCGACGCCGAGGACGACGCGTCCCTTCGAGACCTGGTCGAGGCTGGCGATGACCTTCGCGGTCATCAACGGCTCGCGCTCGGGCAGGAGGCAGATGCCCGTCACGAGCCGCAGGCGCGTCGTCGCGCACGCCGCGACGGTGAGCGCGACGAACGGGTCGAGCCAGCGGCCGTAGTGCTCGGGGAGTCCGCCGGCGAACGGGAATGGCGTGTTCCGCTCGATCGGGATCACCGGGTGCTCGGGGATCCACAGCGACTCGAAACCGACGGCTTCGGCGCGCCGCGCCAAGGCAGCGATGTCACCGGTGCGCAAAGTGGCGATCAACAAAAGCCCGCTGTCCATGTCCGTATCCTCCGCCCGGTATTCCGTTCAGGCCGCGGCGCTCTTCGGCTCGAGGTGCACGAGGCGCGGGATCACTTCCTTGGCGAGCAGCTCCATCGAGTGCTGCCACGCGCGGGGATTCTCGGCGTAGTCGAAGCAGAAGAGGAGGAGGCAGCCGAAGCCGCCGAGCTCGTCGTAGATCTCCTCGAGCCGCCTCGTGACCGTGCGCGGCGACCCCACGACCCAGTTGTGACGTGCGCAGTACTCGGCGGTCACGTCGCTGTCGGGCACGTCGGGCGAGTGCTTGAGAAACTCGAGAAAGCCGAAGTTGCCGAGTAGTCGCAGGTAGTACTCGCCGTACATCCGCCCCATCATGCCGCCGACCGAGTGCCGCCACGCCTCTTCGTCGCTGTCGGCGACGAAGACCTCGCGCACGATCCGCCAGTCGCGCCGGCTCGCCTCGCGGCCGGCGCGGCGAGCGCCGGCTTCGACGGACTCCCAGTGGCTCGCGACGTAGGACGGGTTGAAGTTGAGGCTGAGCGGAATGAAGCCGCGCTCGCCGGCGAGAGCCAGCGTATCGGACTTCTTCGAGAGGCCGGCGACGCCGATCGGCGGATGCGGCCGCTGCAGCGGCTTCGAAGTGCGGCCGCAACAATCCCCCGAACATCTCGGCCGGCCGATCGACCTTCCAGAACTTGCCCTCGTAGTGAAACGGCTCCTCGCTCGCCCAGAGCTTCAGGATGATGTCGAGCGCCTCGCGGGTCATCTCGCGGTTCTGACCGCTCATGCCGTCGACGTTGAACATCGCCCAGTCGCTCGGCAGCCCGCTCGCCGCGATGCCGAAGTTGAGCCGCCCCTGCGAGAGGTGGTCGAGCCAGGCGACGCGATTGGCGAGCTCCGCCGGGTGGTGGTAGGGCAGGAGAAAACCGCCCGGGCCGATGCGGATGTGGCGCGTCTCCATCAGCGCCTGCGCGACCAGGAGATCGGGCGCCGAGTTGGGCTCCCACGGCGCCGTGTGGTGCTCGCCGATCCACGCCTCGGAGAAGCCGAGCTCGTCGGCCCAGCGCAGCACCTGCAGGTCCCATTTCTGCCCGTCGAGCAGCGAGCGCTCGGGCGGATGGGACGGCATCGTGAACAGTCCGTATCTCATCGGCTCCTCCGGCTGACGAGGAAGTCGCGGAATCGAACGCTCTGACGAGCTGCGCCGCTCAATGCGGGCGAGCGTGACGGAGGAGACGGCCCGGATGCTGTGCGTCTCGCGGTCGTCCTCGATCGTGACCTCGCCGTTCACCAGGACGCAGCGGTAGCCGCGCGCGCGCTGGATGCGCCGCCACTCGCCGCCCGGGAAGTCGTGCGCGACCTCGGTCGGCAGGCACTCGAGCTTCTCGAAGTCGTAGACGACGACGTCGGCGGGCGCGCCCTCGACGAGCGTGCCGCGGTCGCGGAAGCCGGCGCAGTGCGCGGGCAGCGCCGAGAGCCGCCAGTGCGCGTGCTCGAGCGAGCACATCTCCTCCTCGCGCACGATCGCGCGAGAGGAACTCGGTCGGATAGCGGCCGCCGGTGAAGAACTTCGTGTGCGCGCCGCCGTCGGACACGCCGGGGAGGATCCACTGCGTAGTCGATGATCTCGCGCAGCGCCTCGCGGTCGACGTTCGCCGGCTCGGCGTAGAAGACGGTGCGCAGATCGTCGGCCACCGCGATGTCGAGCATCGCGTCGACGGGATGCTTGCCGGTCGCGCTCGGCGACCTCGCCGACGGTGCAGGTTCTCGAAGCGGCTTCGTCTCCGGCGTGAAGCACTCGAGGATCGTGATGTCCGGGATCGGCACGGTGACGATGCCCGACTCGTAGCCGCGCAGCGCGCGCGCCGGCGCGCGGGATCGGCGAGCTTCGCCTTGCGCTCCGCGGGCGTGCCGACGGTCGCCTCGACCCACGCCGCGTCGTCGTCGAAGAGGTTCCAGTCCTCGAACGTGAAGGTGAAGCGCCGCGTCGGTCGTGACGCCCTGCCCGTAGACGCGCAGGCCGCGCTGCGCGGCAGCGAGTCGAGCCAGCGCGATGCAGCGTCGCGGTGCGCCTCGGGATGGCGGACGAACGACTGCACGACGTTGTAGAGGATCGGCCGGCCGCTCACCTGCGCCAGCTCCTCGATGTGCGTGGAAGTCGTGCGCTGCCGTCGCCGTCGCGAGCGTCATCTGCATGAAGCCCTCGTTGCGCTCGGCGAGGACCTCGGCGAGCTCGAGCGCCGTCTCGTCGTGCATCACGTCGGTGACCATCGGGCCGCCGTCGTAGTCGCGCTGCACGGCGCCGGGGCCGTCGGGATGGAGACGCTGCGCCGACCAGCCGCAGCCGCCGGCGTCCATCGCCTCGTGGAGCAGCCGGCGGAGCTCGCGCGTGCTCGTCGTCGGTCGGCATGCTCGCCGGCCTTGGCGCGCTCGAAGCCCAGCACCCAGATGAGGAGCGGCGCGACCGGCACGTACGGCAGCACGTTGACGGCCTTCGGCGTGCGCGGTCGACGCTGTCGAGGAACTCGGGATACGTGACCCAGTCCCACGGCAGGCCCTGCCGCATCGACTCGTAGCGGGATCGCCTCGACGCGCGTCATGGTGAGCATCGCGCGCTCGCGCATCTCGGGCCGCACCGGCGCGAAGCCGAAGCCGCAGTTGCCGATCACGACCGACGTGACGCCGTGCCAGCCGGAGAGCGTGCAGGTACGGATCCCAGAACAGCTGCGCGTCGTAGTGGGTGTGCAGGTCGATGAAGCCCGGGCGCGACGATCAGGCCGCTCGCGTCGAGGACGCGCTGCGCCGTCGGACGAGCGCGAGCGCGGCCGATGCGTGGCGATCCGGCCGTCGCGGATGCCGACGTCGGCCCGGTAGCGCTGCGACCGCGTGCCGTCGACGACGATGCCGTCCTTCAATAGGAGATCGTAGTCTGCCATGTCGGAAGCATTGGCACGGTCGGCGCCCGATCGCAATTCCTCTTTGGAGCGCGATCGGGTGGCGAGCTACTTCCTACGAGAGGAGCGAGCCACCTTGTCGCGTCGGGCCGGCCGGCCGCCCGCCCACAGCTCGTCGTCCGCGAGGTAATCGTGCACCACCTTGCCGTGATGCAGATCGAAGTCGAAGACGCCGAACCAGCCTTGAAGGACACGCGTCGGCGCCAGGAGATACCAGGGATCGACTTCCGACCGCGCGTCCATGGTGATCGATGCGCGGCCGCTCCAGAGCTTGGGCGTACCGTCCGCGCTGCGATGGATCGGCGCCGTCACGTCGAGCCGGACGAGCTCGGCGACGGAAGGCCGCCGTCCGCTCTCGGAGTTCGGGATGACGCGGGTCGAAAGCACAGGCAGGTCTTCGAGGCTCGCGGGATCGCAGAGCTGGTCGCAGGCCATCGCCACGGTCATGATCCGCTGTCCGCGCGGGCGCTCGACGGTGAATACGAGCTGCTCGCCGAACGGCGATCCCGCCCCGCCCCAGGAGCGCTCCATGACCGCGAGCTTCTTCGCGTAGCCCCAGATCTCGCGGCCCGCGACGAGTGGGATCTCGTTGTCCGTGAAGATGAAGGGTTGGTAGAGGTAGGTCTGTCCCTCGAACGAGGCGCGGATCATCACGTAGGACTCGTGATAGGGGCCGAACGCCGAGAACGGCACCCATCGGGCCCAGGCGATGCACTTGGGAGGCGTGTCGGCCGCTCGGACCCCCGGCGGCAGGAGCTCGTCGACGCCCGCGCGTGAGGCCTCGTACGCCACGAATATGTCCTCGACCCCGCGGTACGTATAGGGCGGCGGCGGGTACGCGCCGCCTCTTCCGATCGGGAGAGAGAAGGACTGCGTGAAGCTCTTTGGGTTCATGGCGGCCTCCGGTGATCCACTACAAGCTTCGGCGTCGGCGGCAACGCGCGTAGCTCGATCTTCGGTTCGGCGCAATGCATTCTGCCTAGGTTTGCGGCGCGTCGTTGACGCGGACGGCTCTGCCGCTGTCGGCCGAGCGGACGGCGGCGAAGGCTACTTGGAGCGATCTCCGGCCGTCCTCGAGGTCAGGGGCGATGGCGGTGCCGTTGTGGATGCCCTCGACGAAGTACTGCCACAGTGAACGGAATGCATCGAGGAAGACACCTCCGTTTCGCGATGCGCGCAGCGCGGTCGGAAATTGACCGAGCGCTTCCGCGAACCGGCGCAAGCGGCGCACGGGATGCCCGTCGTAGGCGCCGCTTGGCACCCAATCGAAGCCGTCGAATCGGTAGATCGACGCGCGGATGCGGCCGCGGTCGCCATAGATCTCGATCTCGTGCTGCTCGGCGGCATGCTCGGAAAAGGCCGACGTGACCAAGATCCCCGACTTCATGCGTGCAGTCACCGTCGCAGTGGTGTCCTCTCCCTCGTTCGCCTGGCTCGTGGCGACGATCTCCTCGACTTCCTCACCCAGCAGGTACCTCCACAGATCGAAGTGGTGCACGGCGAGCTCGATGAGGACCCCGCCGCCCAAGTCGCGACGGCGTCGGTACTCGGGAAACCGGCGGCCGAGTTGGTATGTGCTGCTGGCTACGCCGCGGAGCAATTCGACTCGGCCCAGGGCGCCGTCGCGAATGCGACGACGCGCCTCTTGCATCTGTCGGTGGAACCGCAGGTGGTAACCGACGATGACCTTCGCTTTGGAGCGCGTGGCTCGGTCCAGGAGCCGGTCGGCGTCCTCGAGATTGTGCGTGATCGGCTTCTCGAGCAAGACGTGCTTCCCAGCCTCGAAGGCTGCCGTCGCCATCTCGAGGTGCAAATACGGCGGCGTCAGAATGGCGACGACGTCCACCCTGGGATTGTCGAGAAGCGCTCGATAGTCGTCGTATGTCTCGAGCCCACCGCCGCGTTTCGCGATCGCTCGGCGCGCCCGCTCGTCGATATCGGCGACGGCGACGACCTTGGCGTGCGGCACGGAGCGCAACGCGTCGAGGTGGATCTCGGCGGCGTAGCCGCAACCAATGAAGCCGATCGACGACGATGACGGATTCATATCGCGTACCGGCGTTCCGCCTTGACCCTCCACCCACTCAGCGATTCGACGACGAACCCGGCGACGTTGCACAGTTGCCACAGAACAATCAGCATCGCCTTGCGAAAGGCGGAGCGCCTCGAGGCGATGCAGGCCTGCAGGACGTAGACGTAGAGCCACAGGAACCGGAGCTCGAAACGCCCGCTCCCGCGATTGCGACGCAGTCGGTGGAAGCGATACGCGCCACGGCCGAAACGGTAGTGTCGATGAAGAAATCCGCGAAGGTCGAGGCGATTGGCGTGGACGACGATCGCCTGCGGCACCCGCACCAAAGTTCCTCCGCCCTCTAGCCAGCGATCGCTGAACTCACGGTCCTCGGCTGTGTCGAAAGTCGGATCGAATCCCCCGGACGCGCGGAACTCGTCCCCGCGAAGCGCCAGGTTCAAGGTGGGGAAGAAATAGACGCCCCCTGGCTCCGGGCGGTAACGAGCCAGCAGCACATCGAGGATGAGCTCGCTCACTTCAGCGTAGACGTTGTCCTCGAAGGGGTTGGTGACGTCGCCACCCAAGAGCGCACGGCGTGGATGCGTGCGGAATGCGGATTCGAGCGCATCGAGCCAACCCGGTTCGGCGAGGCAGTCGTCATCGATGAAGGCGAGGTAGCATCCGCGCGCGTTCATGCCTCCCCGGTTGCGCGCGGCCGATGGTCCGGCTTGGGCTTGGCGATGAATGGATATCTGGAGTCGTCCATCGAACTGGCCGACGATCGGCGCCGCCGGCGTTTTGCTTCCGTCGTCGACGACGATCACCTCGAAGCGGGATCGAGGAAACTGCTGAGCGGCGAGTGATTCGAGGCAGGAACGGAGTGGTTCCGGACGATTGAAGGTGGGAATGACCACAGTGAATGCGAGGGCGTCGCTGTCAGTGCCTTCTCGAGCACCCGACGTCGCGGGGAGAATGAGCGGGCCGTCTTTGTCAGTCGGTGTCACGCGTAAGGAGCCTGATCAGAGCCGGCGCCGAAGTCAAAGCGACCGGCTCAGGGCGCCCGTTCCCGGCTCGGTGAACGGCGGCACTTGATTTCGTGCTTCGGGCGACTAGAAGTGACGCCCCATGCGCACGGCGCCGCAGCGTCGCGGGGCTCGGATACGGCTACAAGCCGCGGCCCTCGCGTTGCTTCTACTCGCCCTTCCGGGCCTTCGCTCCGTCCAGGCGGGGTCGCGGCCGTGCGCGCACCGCGCGTCTCAGCTGCGGTGCCACGAGAATCGCGGCGACGCGAGTGGACACTCGACCGTTCGCCACGATTGCTGTCGCAGAGGACACGGCCTCTCCGCGGCCTTCTGCGGATGCCAACACAGGGGCGACGCTGCGAGCGTCGAGAGCGATCCCTACGTTCCGCTGGAGGTTTCGTCGCGGGGCGTCCTCCTCGGCTCGGCTACCTTCCGCGCCGCGACTCCTTCCGGCTTCGCGCGCGCCACGGATCCCCCTGACCCGCCGCCGCCGATCGGCTTCTCTCCACCACTCTCTTAAGCCTCTCCAAGGTCGAGTTCATCGATCTGCTCCGCTCGGCCGGTCCTCCGGGGCCGTGCGTTCGGGGCAGGGGAGCTTTTTTGGAGGAAAGCCATGCTCGGCGAAACGTTCTCGAGTTCCATAGGCCGGCTTTGCGCGACACTTGGCATTTTGGTCTGCAGCCTTTCCACACCCGCGATCGCATGCGACGTCTGCGCCGTTTACGTTTCCACGGAGATGAGCGAAAATCGCACCGGTTTTTCGCTCGGCGTTGCCGAGCAGTTCACGCGCTTCGGCACGCTACAGCTCGGCGGCGAAGAGGTTCCCAACCCGGGGGGCGAGCGCCTGGACAGCTCCGTCACGCAGCTTCTCTTCTCCTATGCGCCCATCCCGCGCGTGCATTTCCAGCTCAACCTTCCGATCATCGTTCGTGACTACCGCCGCGTCGAGGACGACGGCGTGGTCAACGGCGACGAGTCGGGTATCGGCGACCTGGCGCTGACGGCTCTCGTCAACGTTTGGAGCTACGTCGACGAATCACGCGTCGTTCGCTTCTCGCTGTTCGGAGGGGTGAAGTTTCCGACCGGCAATTCCGATCGGCTCGGTGAAGAGCTCGACGAAGGACACCATTCGGCCGGGGGCGATGCAGGGGGCGAAGAAGAGAACGATCAAGAACACGCTCATCTCGTCGCTCGCCACGTGCTCGACGAAGGAGACGACGATCAGGTCCTGAGCGGCATCCATGGGCACGACCTGGCGCTCGGCTCGGGCTCATACGACGGGATCGTCGGGGGGCGCCTCTACGCGAGCTGGCGCCGGGCTTTCCTGAGCGCGACCGTGCAGTACACGCCCACGAGCAAGGGCAGCTTCGACTACGCCTACGCCGACGGCCTCACGTGGTCCGGCGGTCCGGGCGTGTATGCCTGGCTCGGCCACGACCGGACGCTGGGGCTGATGGCGGTCTTGTCGGGACAGACCAAGGGCAACGACGAGCTCGACGGGGTGAAGCTCGACGACACGGCGGCTACTTCGCTCTTCGTGGGACCGGGCCTCCTCTTCACCTGGGGCACATCGCTCGCGGTCGACATCGCCGGAGATCTCCCCGTCATCCAGAACAACACCTCTCTCCAGATCGTGGCCGATTTCCGGATCCGCGGCGGTGCCGTATGGCGTTTCTGATGGAGCGGGCTCTTCTCGGCTCGCTTCTCGTCTTCACTTTGCTCGCGAACGACGGCTGGTCGCTCGGCGTCGGCGACAGGGCTCCCGATCACGCGATCACGGATTGGCACGGGAACACGGTCCGCCTCGGCGACCTGCACGGGCAGATGGTCTGCGTGGATTTCTGGGCATCCTGGTGCGCGACGTGCGCGGCGACGTTGCCGGAGTTCGACGCGCTCGCGCGGCGCCATCGGGGCGCGGCCGTCCAGTTCCTGGCCGTCAACGTGGACCGGGATTTCGCCAGAGCGTCGTCGTTCCTCGAGCGCCACCTCCCGAGTCCCGCGTCGACCCTTCTGCGCGACCCGGGCGGGGAGCTGCTCTCACGATTCGGGGCGCCGGCGATGCCCTCGCTCTACCTCATCGATGCGAGCGGCGTGGTTCGCATGCTCGCCAGCGGCTACAGCGAGAAGTCGATCGCCGAGATCGAACGAGCGCTCGACGAGCTGCTCGATCGACCTCCATGAGGATCGCCGCCTTCACGCGCCGGCCTTCTTGGTGAGCTTCTCGAGATTCGACAAGTGGCGCTCGCGACTGATGCCGTAGGTCGCGAGGAAGCCGATCGCGACGAGGTAGAGCGCGATCAGAGCCGGCGCGTACACGAGCCCGAGCTGGCGCACCACCAGCGGATCGACCCCGCCGGGTTGCGCGTCACTCGGGAAGCCGATCACGGAGAGCAGCATCGTGGAGGCGAAGATGCCGATGCCGGACACGGCTTTCTGGACGAAGGCGTTCGCGGCCACGAAGACTCCTTCGGAGCGGCGGCCCGTGGAAAGCTCGCTGTCCTCGACGATGTCTGCGATCATCGAGGAGCCGAGAATGCCGGACATGATGACCAGCATGATCGTGACCAGATTGAAAACGAACAACGTCGGCATCAGCGCTGCCGACGCATTGGCGGGGAAGAGGTCGAGCAGACGTAGCACGATCGGCAGGGGACCGATGGCGACCCCGGCGAGCGACACGCCGATCGCCGCGCGCTTCTTTCCGAACCGCCGGGACACGATCGGCGCGGCGGCGAATGCCATCACCGCCGATGCGAACGAGCTGAGGACGAGCACCGAGATCTGGCTCGAGGAGAGCTCCCAGAAGTAGGTGTTGACGTAGATCTGCAGCGCCGCCTGCAGGCCGGCCGCCATGGCGGCGAAGACCCCGGCGCAGAAGAGCGCGAGGAAGGAGCGGTTCGAAAGCGTCTCGCCGAGCTCGCGGAAGATTCCGCGGATTCCGAGAGGTCTCGCCGGAGGCTGCCTGAGGTACGGGATGAAGCGGTGCGTGCCGATCGCCGAGACGAGGATCGCGACGAGGATCGATGATCGCCGCGGTCAGGCCGTAGCGCCGGTAGCCCTCCGGATTCAGCACGCCGACCGGGTGCGCGGCGTCGGGCTGCAGGAAGATCGCGTAGGCGAGCACGGTCATGCCGAGCCCGCCCCACCAGCCGAAGAAGTAGCGATAGCTGAGGATCGAGGTGCGCTCGTCGTAGTTGTCGGTCAGCTCGGGCACCAGCGACGCGCTGGGAATCTCGTAGATCGAGATCGCGATCCGCACGATCACGGAGACCACCAGAAAGTAGGCGAGGAGCGCCGCCGGGGGCATGTGCGCGGGGGGATTCCACAGCAGCCAGTAGACGACCGCGACGGGCAGGGCGGAGGCGTACATGAACGGATGGCGGCGGCCCCAGCGCGAGTGCAAGATGATCGGAGAGGTGGCCGATGACCGGATCGACGACGGCGTCGATCATCAGCGCCAGCATGATGCCGAGGCCGACCCACGCCTCCGGCAGGCCGAGCACCTGGTTGTAGTAGAGGAGCAGGAAGAACGAGAAGCCGTTGTCCTTGACGCCGAAGGCGACGGCGCCGAGGCCGTAGAGGAGCTTGGTGGCGAGGTCGACGCGCAGGCGCAAGCCGATCGATGAAGCCTTTGTCGGCATGCGCGTCAAGAGCTTCGACACGCCATCCGCAGGAGGCAACGCTTTTCCGGGCCGAGGGATTGCGCTAGAAATTGCGGATGGCGGAGGCGAGCAAATGAAATTCGGAATCTTCTACGAGATCTCGGTGCCGCGACCCTGGAACCGCGAAACCGAGCTCACCGTGTATGACAACTGCATCGAGCAGGTGAAGCTCGCCGACGAGCTCGGCTTCCATTCGGTGTTCGCGGTCGAGCACCATTTCCTCGAGGAGTACTCGCACTGCTCGGCCCCCGAGCTGTTTCTCACCGCCTGCGCGATGGTCACCAAGAACATCCGCGTCGGCCACGGCATCGTCATCTGCGTTCCGGAGTTCAACCACCCGATCAAGATCGCGGAGCGGACGGCCACGCTCGACATCCTTTCGCACGGGCGCCTCGAGGTCGGCACCGGACGGTCTGCGACGTGGACGGAGCTCGGCGGCTTCCGCGCCAACCCCGACGAGACCAAGAAGACCTGGGACGAGTTCGTGCACTGCCTGCCGAAGATGTGGACGCAGGAGCGCTACTCCTACCAAGGGCGCTCGTGGTCGATGCCGGCGCGCTGCATCCTGCCAAAGCCCTACCAGAAGCCGCACCCGCCGATGTGGGTCGCCGTGACGAGCCCGGGCACCGAGATCGACGCCGCCGAACGCGGCATGGGCAGCCTCGGTCTCACCTTCGGGGGCTTCAAGGAGCAGGAAGAGAAGGTGAGGAGCTACCGCCGCATCATCCGTAACTGCGAGCCCGTGGGAGAGTTCGTCAACGAGAAGGTCGCCAGCGTGAACTTCCTCTACTGTCACGAGGAGGATGCGCAGGGCGTCAAGACCGGAAGGCGGCTGCTCGGTACGTTCAACTACCTCGCCGCTCAATTGGTCACGGCCCGTGAGGCGTTTCCCGGCAAGTCGTATCCGTCGCTCGGGCTGCTGCCGTCGTTGCGCCAAGAGGCGGCGGGCCCCGGCGACGAGTCTGGCGCTCCCGAGGGTATCGCCATCGGCAGCCCCGCCCGTCTCGTTCGCGAGCTGAAGAAATGGGAGTCGACCGGCGTCGACCAGGTCAACTTCCTGCTCAATGCTCTGGAGACGGTGCCCCAGAAGCAAGTGCTCGCGAGCCTCCGTCTCTTCGCCGCCGAAGTGATGCCGCACTTCGAGCGCCCCGGCGAGCGCGCCGCCGCGGTGGGGGATCGCTGATGCCTCCGCGTCTCGGCACCCTCGACGTGGCGAAGTGGGCGCAGTCGGTGCCGACGATCGAAGGGTATCGCACCGAGCCGTGGACGTTGAAGGGCGCGCGGGTGCTCGAGCTCCACATGGAGATCGTCGACGAGCTCGCCGATCCCCTGATTCCGCGCGCCATGCACCCCTCGATCCCGCAGTACGCGATTCTCAACGTCACGCACTATCCGGACAGCCCGGTGGGGCGGTTCTCGATCGCCGAGGTGCGCGTCGCGGGCCGCACCGGAGTGAGAACCTCGCGGCCACGTGCTGCGATCCATCGTCGACAGCGAGGCGGCGCGCCGTGAGCTCGCCGCCCGCTGGGGCTTCCCGGTCGCTCATGGCGAGGTGTCGATCGAGCAGCGCCATGACCGCGTCGTCGGCAAGGCCGTGATCGAGGGCGCGCTCGTGCTGCAGGTCGAGCAACTGGACCGCGACGCCATCGGCGGCAACGACATTCAATTCATCGCCAGCATGCACCTGGCGAGGAACGAGGAAGACGGCAAGCTCGTGCTGGTGCAGGTCGATCCCGAATACGTGTTCTCCAAGTGCGAGCGCGGCCGTCCGGCCGTCGTGCATCTCGACAACCATGCCTTTCGGGCCGACGGACACCTGAAGATCACGAATCCGATCTCGGCGAGCTTTGCGACCTGCGACGTCACGCTGCCGAAGCTGCGTTACGTGTGTGATCCGGAAGTGCCGGCGCTGCAGGGCACCACGAAGGTCGCGGCGTAACGCGCGCGCTCTCGGGTCTCAAAGCTCCCCCTGCAAATATCGAGGCAGGTCCTGCGGGAGTCCGGACGGATCGAAGACGCGGAGCAATCCGCTCATGGACTCACGGCGAGCGGATCGCCTCAGCGCCGCTTGGCGTCCGCCGCGCGGATCAGCTCGTTTGCAGGCAGCTTCGGATCGGAGACTTTGTTGGCGGTCGCCACCCCGGCTACCGGCAGAGCGGAGGCGTCGAGAAGGCCGAGCTGAACGAGCACCGAAGCCTGATCCCAGTAGATGTGCTCGTGGGCGAGCTTGCCCGCGCGGAAATGCACGATCACCACCAGCGGGATCGCGACGCGCCTTCCCGTGGGCGCGATGCCAGGCAGCATCCAGTCCATTTCGATGGTGTGGGTGAAACGGAAGATCATCTCGTCGACCACCCGATCGACGCCGATCGTTCGGGACACGGGGACGATCTCGGTGTCGGGGGGCATCTTCGGGATGAAGCGGCGCGAGTAGAACTCGCGGAGCTCGTCGTGTCCGGTTCCTCCCGTCATCACGGGGACGTGGTTGACGTACGCGTCGGCCACCATCGTGTCGAGAGTCGCGGCCGTGTCACGCGTGACGAATTCGTCGCGGACGTGCTCCTCCCAGAGGTCGTTCAGGCGCTGCTGTTCGGGTGTCAAGGTAACGGTCGCGTTCTGTGGCATGCTCCACCGCCTTTCTGCGCCGCGGATTGCGACGAGGATCGCCGCGTCGATCGGTCAGGGCTCGCTGCCGAGCGTCAGCGGGAGCTCGGGGTGGCGCGCCCACTCCGAGAGTGATCCGTCGTAGACGGCGACGTTCGGATGGCCGCAGAGCGTGAGCGCCAGGGCATCCATCGTCGCGGAGATTCCGCCGCCGCAGTACGTGACGACTCGCGGGCTGGCGAGCGCGCCGGTCGCCGCGAAGCGCTCCCGCAGCTCGGCGACCGGCCTGAAGGTCCCCGATTGCGGATCGAGGAGGCTGTCGTAGAAGACGTTGTGGCTTCCCGGAATGTGTCCGGGACGGCCGTAGACGTTCTTCTCCCCGCTGTAGACGTCGGGCGAGAGCGCGTTGATGGAGCAGGCTCTACCCTCCGCAACCACCCGCTGCATGTCGGAGAGGTCGGCCCAGAGAGACGGTCGGGGCGAGACCGGCATGCTCGCCTGCGGGTAGGTCGTGACTTCGCGAGTCATCGGCCGACTCTCCTTGCGCCACTTGGCGAAGCCTCCGTCGAGCACCGCGGCGCGGTCGAAGCCGAGTGAGCGGAGCATCCACCAGAGCCGCGTCGCCCACATCACCGAGCCCATGCTGTACGCGATCACGCGGCTGTCGGCGCCGATGCCCGCGGCTCCGAGCTTCTGCGCGGCGATCTCGGGCGACGGCATCATGAAGGGTAAGCCGTCGGCAGGGGCCGAGAGCTCCTCGACGAGGTCGAGAAAGACCGCGCGCGGGATATGGCTCTCGGCGAAACGATCGCGGCCGCTCTCGACCCGGTAGCCGCGGCCGCTCGGGTTCGGCTGCAGGAACACCGTGACGTCGAAGATTCGCAGATCCGGGGCGTCGAGATTCGCCGCCAACCAGTCCGTACCCACCAGGGGTCCGAGCTCGTGCATCCGGGTTCCTTTCTCGGCCCGGGGTTCAGGGCCTGAATTGCAGCGCCCGCGGCCGCAGTCGAGCCGGCTGCGAGACCACCTTGTATGCCGTCTCCACCCAGTCGCAGACCATCCGCCGCGTGTCCCTCGGGTCGATCATCTCCTCGATCTGGAACTTCGATAGCGGTCCGACCGGTCCCCGCGCGCTCTCGATCCGCGCCATCAGCTCGGCCCGCAGCGCCTCGGGATTCTCCGCCTCGGCGAGCTGGCGCTTGTACGCGGCCTCGATCCCTCCCTCGGGGGGGATGCCGCCCACGTCCGCGGCCGGCCACGTCACGCGCACCGAAGGCCGCTCTTGCGGCGTGGCGTAGTTGTTGCCGGCCACGCCGAAGCTCCGGCGCATGAGCACGGTGAAGATGGGCACGCTCACCTGGGCGAAGGCGATCATCCATTCGCCGCCGCGGCGGATCGTCCCGGCGAGCTCGTGCTCGAGGCCGACGGCGAAACCCGGGTTGTCCACGAGGTTGAGGATCGGCACGTGGAAGACGTCGCATAGATCCAGATGCCGCGTCAGCTTGCTGCAGCCGTCGGCCGTGAGCGCGCCGCCGTTCCGGTGCCTGCTGTCCGAGGCGATGACGCCGAGCACGTGGCCGTTGAACCTGACGAAGCCGGTGATCTGATCCGTGCCCCACAGCGGCCCGATCTCGAAGAACGAGTCGACGTCCGCGAGCAAGCGGATCGCTCTACGCATGTCGAACGTGGTCGTGCGCTTTCGCGGGATGAGCGTGAACAGCTCCTCGTCGCGGCGCTCCGGCGGGTCGCTCGAGTCGGGCGGCAGGGTCGGCGGCGGCTCGTAGACGCTCGACGGCAGATACGAGAGGAAGCGCTTGGCCAAAGCCACCGCCTCCTCTTCGCTCTCGGCGAGATTGTCGACCGAGCCGTTGCGGCAATGGATGTGCCAGCCGCCGAGATCTTCCTTGGAGATGTCGTAGCCCATCGCGTGCTGCACGACGGGAGGGCCCGCGACGAAGAGCTGGGCGATGTCGCGCACCATCACCGAGAAGTGGCCGAGCACGGCCTTGGCGGCGCCGATGCCGACCACGCTGCCGAGGAGCAGATTGACTACCGGCACGGTGGCGAGCTGCTCCGCGTAGAAGGTGCTGCCGAGGTGCGCCGGCAGAAACGATCCGCCGGAGCCTGCGACGCGCGGCCTGCCTGGCTCGATGGCGTCGCGGCTTTCCTTGGCGCGGCTCTCGCCCTCCTTCCTCTGCTGCGGCACCATCGCCGCCACGCTGCCGCCGCCCGACGAGCCGTCGAGCATTCTCACGGACGGAGCGCGGAGCTCCAGCGAGAGGCGGTCGAGGTGCGCGCTCTTCGCGCCGATCGCGCCGTCCGCGTGCCCGCCGCGCGACGTGAAGTCGTCCGCGCAGACCACCGCCGTGCGGCCTTCGATCTTGCCCCATCCTCCGACGTGATTGGCGGGGGTGAAGGCCGTGACGTTCCCGTCGTCGTCGTAGGACGCGAAACCGGCGACGCTGCCGACCTCGCGGAACGAGCCCTCGTCGAGCAGCAAGGCGATGCGCTCGCGGCACGTGAGCTTGCCGCGACTGCGCTGCCGGACGACCCCCGGTTCGGTCGAGCCTGGCGCCAGCCTGGACTCCGCGAAGTGCTGCAGCGTGCGGACCTCTTGCAAAACACCGCCCCAGGTCTCTTCGCCGGCCTGGGATCGGCGAGTGGGCGGGGCGCTCGCCGTCCGACGGTTCGATCGCCGCCACGACCTGTCCGGCCGCGACTGTGTCGCTCGCGCTCAGGGGCGCGACCGCCCTCACCCTGCCCGAGCACGGCGCCGTGATGAGGGTTTCCATCTTCATCGTGCTGATGACGAGCAGGGTGTCGCCGGCGGCCACGGTGTCGCCCTGGCGCACGCGAAGCTCCACGACCGCGCCCGCCATCGGGCATTCCACGCCTCGCTCGCCGGCACGCAACTCGAGGCCTGGTACGGCCGAGCCGTCCGCTCCGCCGAATGAGACTGCTCGGCCGGCCGGGTTCACCTGCAGCGTCGTGGCTTGCTTCTGCAGCAGGGCCAGGGGGCCGCCGTTGGCGCCCGCCACCCCCGCCGCATTCAGGATCTCGCGACAATCCTCCAGCAGCGACGTGCGGGCATCGCCTGCGCGAACCTGCGGCAGCGAGAGGATCGCGCGCAGCTCCGGCAGATTGGTGCGCAGCCCGCCGATGTGAAACTCGTCGAGCGCGCGCAGCGTGCGATCGACGGCGGAGACGAGGGACGAGGCGGAGCTCGACGAGCCGATGACTTTGGCGAGCAGCGGGTCGAAGTCCGCGGGCGGCGCGTAGCCGAGATAGCCGCAGGCGTCGACTCTCACTCCCGGACCCGAAGGCTCCTTGTAAGCGCTGATCGTTCCCGTCCCCCGGGCGACGACCCGCGCCTCGACGGCGAAGCCCCGGGGCGCGCCGACGGCGTTCTGATCGGACAGGCCGAGCGCGGCGAGCGATGCTCCCGAGGCGATGTGGAACTGAGCCTCGACGAGGTCGACGCCGGTCACCTGCTCGGTCACGGTGTGTTCCACCTGAATGCGGGGATTGCACTCGATGAAGAAGTGCTCGCCGGTTTCGGGAGAGACCAGGAATTCCACGGTCCCGGCGTTGACGTAGCGCGCGGCGCTCGCCAGCTTGGTCGCATCGGCGAGGATCCGCTTGCGCAGCGCCTCGTCGAGCCCCGGCGCCGGCGCCACCTCGATGACTTTCTGGTGGCGGAGCTGCACCGAGCAATCGCGCTCGTGGAGGTGGATCACGTGGCCGTGCGCGTCGGCGAGGATCTGTACCTCGACGTGTCGCGGCCTCCGGATGAGTCGCTCCAGGAACACCGAGCCGTCGCCGAAGGCCGCCTGCGCCTCGCTCTGGCAGCGGGCGAACGCTTCGGCCATTTCCTCGGGATTAGCTACGACGCGCATCCCGCGACCGCCTCCGCCCGCCGACGCCTTGAGCATGACCGGGTAGCCGAGCTCGCTTGCCAGCTGCGACGCTTCTTTCGCAGACGTCAGCGGCTCGACGCTCCCGGGCACGATGGGGATGCCGAGCGAGCGCGCGAGGCCGCGCGCCCGTATCTTGTCGCCGAAGAGGCTGAGCACGGCGGCGGGCGGACCGACGAAGACCAGGCCTTCGGCTGCGCACGCGGCGGCGAACTCGGCGTTCTCTGCCAGGAATCCATAACCCGGGTGAACGGAATCACAGCCGCTCGCCTTGGCGGCCCGGAGCAGCACGCCGGCGTCGAGGTACGCTCTGACCGAGTCACCGCCGCGGCCCCCGTCCGCCACGATCTCTCGCGCCTCGGTGGTGTAGCGGGTATGCAGCGAGAGCGCGTCGACCGGAGCGTACACGCCGACGGACTCCACACCGAGCGCCGACGCCGCCTTGGCGATGCGTATGGCGATCTCGCCCCGGTTGCTTATCAAAACGCGTTTCAGCAAGGTCACTCTTCCGTCGACCGACACTGAATGATCGGCGGTTCGCTGTCCAGCCAGCTCGGCGCGTCCTCAAGAGCTCGTTCTGGCGAGATCCGTGACGATCTGCGCCTCGGGCAGATCGCGGAACAGCTCGGGAGAGATCTTGATCTTCGCAGAGCGGTCGCCGCTGCCGAGAATCACGTAGTCGAGGTCCATCAAGCGCTCGTCGACGAAAATCGCCAGACCCTGCGGCAGAGCGAGCACGGTGACGCCGCCGATCGCCATGCCCGTGAGCTCCCGGGTCTCTTCGGGAGTGGCGAACGAAAGGCGCGGGACCCCGAGCAGCTTGCGGACGGTGTGGTTTACATCGAGTCGCGTGTCGGCACGCAACACGCAGGCTGCGTACCGCTTCGGATCCTTCCTCGAAGCGACGACGATGGTATTGGCGGAATGGTCGAGCGGGTAGTCGTACTTCTCACAGAACGCCGCCGTGTCGGCGTATTGCGGATCGATGGGAATCCATTCGTAGGCCAAGCCCGCGCGATCGAGTGCTGCGCGAACGCGCTCGGCGCTCGCTACGCCACGCGTACCTGACCCCACGGCGTCTCGGCCTCGTTGTCGAGCGCGGCGTAGTCATCGAGCTTGCCGTAGGCGTAGGGCAGAAACGCTTTGGCATCGACGCGGGCGAGCGCCTGGCAGCGGCTGTACGTGTCCGCCTCGACGTAGCTCGCGCCGAGCACCTCGACGATCTCGATCTCGCCGAGCGGGTCGAGCACCGTGTTGGCGAGCGTCAGCGTGGCGTTGCCGCTCTCGACGAGCGTGGGCTTGGTCTTGAAGGTCGCCATGACCAGCACGGGGTCCGCCTCGAGGCCTTGCCCGTCGCACCTCGGCAAGAACTTGTAGTGGAAGTTGATGAAGCCGCCTGCGGCCGGCGTCTCCTTCTTCTCGATCGTCGCTTCGATGCGGATGATGGGCGTGCCGTAGCGCTCGACCCGCCCCTTGAACCTGCTGCCACTGCGCTCGAGCGTCGTCTTGGCGTACTTCTTCGGCTCGCCGAATACTTCACGGCCGAAGATGATGGCGGCGTCGGTCGACATCTGCATGGCGAGGCAGTAGTCGCCCACGTGCTCCTTGTGCCGCGCCTGCACGTAGAAGCAGGCGCCCGAGAACGCGTGGCAGACGTTGCTGCGGCCCCAGTGACCGAGCATGACCGTCGCCACCGGCTGCTCGGTCGGTTCGAGACCCGGCGGCAGCACGCGGCGGACGATCTCGGGTCGGGTGAGGTACTGGACCGTCAGCAGCTGCGCGCTGAGGAAGCGCGGCTCCGCGAGCCTAGCCTGGATCCTGGCGATCTCTTCGTCGGTCTTCACGAACCCCATGGCGATCTCCTCTGCCGATTTTCGCCGGCCGCCGATCTGGCCTTGTCCTTGGCGGCGTTCTTCCTAGAAGAGCTCCATCAGCTCGAGCACGGTGCCGTCGGGGTCGTAGAAGCAAACGAACGTCTGCTTGCCGCCCGCAAGACCCGGAGAGACCGGCTCCGAGATGAATCGCACCCCCTGAGCTTTGAGCTCGGCCACCATCGCGGCGAGGCCTTTGACGCGGAAACACAGCCGCGCGATACCCGTGTGACCGAGGTCCGCATAGGGCGCGCCGTGCGGCCTCGGCGTCTGCCATTCGATCAGATCGATCAAGGTGCCGCGCGGATCGTCGCCCAGGCGCAGCAGCTTGGCGCGACCGACCGCCGGATCCATGCCGAGGCCCGGCAGATTCCCGCCCGGAATGTCGATGATCTCGCGAAATCCGAGCATTTGATAGAACGCCAGTGAGCGTTCGAGGTCCGTACAGTTGATGTTGACGTGATAGATCTGCAGCGCTCTCCACATGACCGCTCCTGTGTTTCGTTCGGGCACCCCCTCCATGCCACACTAAATCCCATGTTCCGAGCCAAGCGTGCGGCGACGTACACTGTCGGCTCGAATGACCGAGCGGAGGCGCGGTGAAGATAGTCCTCGCGCTGCCCGCGTACAACGAGGAAGAGGGGCTCCCGAAGCTACTGTCATCGTTCCAAGCGGCGATGGAGGCCGGGCGCTATCCCTACATCGTCGTCGTCGTGGACGACGGCAGTCACGATGGGACCCTCGAGGTGGTGCGCCGCTGGTCGGAGAAGATGTCGATCGAGCTGATTCGACACGCCAAGAACATGGGCCTCGGCGAGACGATTCAGGACGCACTGTACCGAGCGACGGAATTGGCCGCGGGGGACGACGTCGTCGTCACCATGGACGCCGACAATACACATTCGCCCGAGCTGATTCCGGGAATGGTAGCCGCCCTCGCGGGCGGTTGTGACGTCGTCATCGCGTCGCGATTCAGGCGTGGCTCCAAGGTGCTCGGGCTGAATGGGTTCCGCCGGCTGATGAGCCTAGGGGCGCGCTTCATGTTTCAGATCGCTTTCCCGACTCCGGGCCTGAGAGACTACACGTGTGGCTTCCGCGCCTATCGGGCCTCGGTGCTCACTCGCGCGTTCGCTCGATTCGGCCGCCGGCTGGCGGAAGAGCCCGGCTTCGCCGCGATGGCAGAGATCCTGTTGAGGCTACGTACGATGGGACTGCGGTTTTGCGAAGTCCCGATGGTGTTGCGCTACGACCTGAAGCGAGGTCAGAGCAAAATGCGAGTGGGGAGCACCGTGGCGAAGACGCTCGGCATGGTGCGGAGATTGCGGTCGAGGGCCGAGCCGAGGGCCGAGCATTGATCGGCGGGTGAACGTGGCCAAGTTGCTCTTCGTCTTTGGGACCCGTCCGGAAGCGATCAAGCTTTGCCCGGTGATCCTTCATTTTCGCGAGAACCTTCGAGAATGGCAGACGCGGGTGTGTGTGACCGCGCAGCACCGAGGTCTTCTCGACCAGGTTCTGACGGCTTTCGGCGTCAAAGCCGACTACGATCTCGACTTGATGCTGCCCGAGCAGTCGCTGTTCCAGTCGACGAGCCGCATCCTCGGCAAGCTCGAAGCGGTCTTGCTCCGGGAAGCACCGGACCTGCTGTTCGTCCAGGGCGATACGACCACGACCTTCTGCGGCGCGCTGTCCGGGTTCTATCGCGGGATCCCCGTCGCGCACGTCGAAGCGGGTCTGCGCACGGGGGACATGCGGCAGCCTTTCCCAGAAGAGATGAACCGCGTGCTCACCTCTCGGCTGGCGACGATTCATTTCGCGCCTACCGAGGAGTCGGCGGCGAATCTGACCCGCGAGGGTCACGTCGGCCGCGTGCAGGTGACGGGCAACACCGGCATCGACGCACTGCTGCGCATTCGCGCGGAGCTTGGCGCCGGCAAGTTCTCGGTGCCGCCGTGGCCGCAGGTCGACCCGGGGCGAAAAATGATCCTGGTGACGGGCCATCGTCGCGAGAGCTTCGGCGAGGGCTTCGAGCGGATCTGTCGAGCCTTGATCCGCCTCGCCGACCGCGGCGACGTCGATCTCGTCTACGCGGTGCATCCCAATCCGAACGTCCGCCGCCCCGTCGAACGATTGCTCGGAGCGCACCCGAGGATTCACCTCATCGGGCCGCAGGACTATGTGCCGTTCGTCGATCTGATGCTGCGAAGCTACTTCATCCTCACGGATTCCGGCGGCGTCCAGGAAGAGGCTCCTTCGCTCGGCAAGCCGGTGCTGGTGATGCGGGAGAAGACCGAGCGCCCCGAGGCCGTGCGCGCCGGGACGTCTCGGCTGGTCGGCACCGATCCCGACACGGTCGTGGCGGAGGCGGAGCGCCTGCTCGACGATCAGGAGGAATACGATCGACGATCGCGCATCCACAATCCCTACGGTGACGGACTGGCCTCCGAGCGTATCCTGCAAACCGTCAAGGAGTTGTTGGGCGAGCACGCTCGCTAAGGCGAAAGCATCGGACCGTCTCGCGTACGGCGGCGTTCCGATGTAGGAGCGACCACGAGGAGGCCTCCGATGAGCGACATACGCCCTTTCCGCTTCGCGATCCCCGACAGCGCCCTTCAGGACCTGAAGCGGCGCCTCGGCGAGGCGCGCTGGCCCGAACGTGAGACTCCGCAGGATTGGAGCCAGGGTGTGCCGCTCGCCTACACGCGGGAGGTCTGCGAGTACTGGCGCACGCGATACGACTGGCGGCGCTGCGAGGCAGCGCTGAACGCGCTGCCGCAGTTCGTCACCACGATCGACGGTCTCGACATCCAGTTCATCCACCTGCGCTCGAAGCACGAGCGCGCGCTGCCGATGATCGTCACCCATGGCTGGCCGGGCTCGGTGATCGAGTTCCTCAAGGTGCTCGGGCCGCTCACCGATCCGGCGGCGCACGGCGCCGGCGCCGCCGACGCCTTTCACGTGGTGTGCCCGACGCTCCCCGGCTTCGGGTTCTCCGGCAAGCCGTCCGCGCCCGGCTGGGGCGTGGAGCGCACCGGCCGCGCCTGGGGCCAGCTCATGGCCCGCCTCGGCTACGACCGCTACGTAGCGCAAGGCGGCGATTGGGGCTCGGCGGTGACGCACGCGATGGGACTGTCGGAGACCGAACACTGCATCGCCATGCACACCAACATGCCGCTGCTCTCGCCGAGCGAAGCCGTGACGAAGGATCTGACCGCGCAGGAGCAGTCGGCGTTCGCCGGCTTCCAGCACTACTGGGATTGGGATTCCGGCTACTCGAAGGAGCAGAGCACACGCCCGCAGACCGTCGGCTATGGCCTGGTCGATTCGCCGGTCGCGCAGTGCGCGTGGATCCTGGAAAAGTTCTGGTCCTGGACGGACTGCAACGGCCATCCCGAGAACGCGCTCACGCGCGACGAGATGCTCGACAACATCATGCTCTATTGGCTGCCGGCCGCCGGCGCGTCCTCGGCGCGCCTCTACTGGGAGAGCTTCCGGCTGCTGCTCGAGCCGAAGCCGCAGATCCACATGCCGGTCGGCGCGAGCATCTTCCCGCACGAGATCTTCCGCGCGTCGAAACGCTGGTGCGAAGAGCGCTACACCAAGCTCATCCACTACAACGCGCTCGACAAGGGCGGCCACTTCGCGGCGTTCGAGCAGCCGGCGACGTTCGTCGACGAAGTGCGCACGTGCTTCCGCAAGGTGCGCTGAGAACCCGCGGGGGCACGACCGTCGACGGCGCGCGGCATGATCGTCAACGAGGAAGACGAACGGTTCTACGTCGCGGACTCGACCGTGCCAGGAGCGGGAAACGGCCTTTTCACCAAGGTGCCGCTGCGCAAGGGAGACCGCCTCGAGGTCGTCGGCGTGATCGTGCGCCGCGACTCGGCTTCCGACCGCTGCACGCACTTCTGCGATCACCACAAGTTCCGCATCGGTGAGACGGAGTTGCTGATTCCGCTCGGCTTCGGCGGAATGGTGAACCACTCGCCGGCCCCGAACCTGCAGAAGGTGTTCGAGGGCAACCGTCTCTACCTCGAGGCGCTGCGCGACCTCGCGGCGGACGAGGAGGTGTTCTTCACGTACACGCCGTACGCGCAGGAAGCCTTCGGTCTCGTCTGATCAAGCGGGCCTGAGGGCGTAGCGGGTACGATCGGGCACGCCCGCCTCGACGAACGCCTCGTGGCGCTCGTGGCACTTGACGCAGGCGCCGCAGTGCAGCGGCCCCCCGAGGCCGCCTTCGTCGAGGCTCGCGCCCGCTTTCTGGCCGATGCAGGTGAGCGTGAGATGGAGCGGCAGCTCGCGGTGCGCGCGGATGAGCTCCGACTTCTCCATGCCGCGATAAGGCGCGACGACCTCGATCGAGTGGCTGAGAGCTCCGCTCAGCAGGCGACCGTAGTCGGCGAAGAACTCGGGCGTCGCGTCCGGGTAGGGGTTCTGCATCAGCGACCCGAGCGCGATCCGGTGAACGTCGTGCAGCGCGCACCAGACGCCGGCCACGCCGAGCAGCAGGACGTTCCGGCCGGGTAGATAGTCGGAATCGATCGCCGCGTCGTAGCCCGGAACATCCTCGCCCGTGAGGCTCCAGTGGCGCCCGTAGACCCGGTCGACGGGCACGGCGAGCGCCACCAGCGGCGCGAAGCGGCGGTCGCCGAGCGCCGCGAGATAGCTTCGCAGCGCTTTTTGCTCGGCCGCTTCCCAGGCGAGGCCGAACTCGACGTAGAGCGGAAAGACCTCGGCGGTGCGCGCGAGGTCGGCGACGAGTACCGCGCTGTCGAGCCCGCCGCTGGTGAGGACGGCTACGCGATCCACCGCTCTTCCTCAGGCGGGGCCCCGGCCACGGACGGCGGTGCCGGCGATGTGTCGCCCCGAGTCGACCCGGATGTTCTCGCCCGTCATGGTCTCGAGCTTCAGCAAGGTCGCGACCAGCTCGGCCATCTCATCCTCGGACGATTCACGATGGAGCGGGGTCTGCGCGAGCGCGGCCTGCCATTCGGCGCTCGTCACCAGAGCGGGGTCCTGGACCGTCGGCCCGGGCGAAATCGTGTTGACGAGAATGCCGTGTGGCGCGAGCTCGAGCGCGAACGCGCGGGTCATGAAGTCGACGGCCGCCTTGGCGGTGAGGTACGGCAGGTAATCTTTGTAGGGCGTCTGTCCCGCCGCCCAATCCCCGAAGAAGACGATGTGGCCGCGTGTCGGGCCGGGATTGCGCTGCATGGCCCGGCTCGAGGCCAGCGCGAGCAGGTAGGCTCCCTTCGCCGAAGCCATCGCGTGGTCCCAATCGGCGGGGCTGAGCGACGAGTAGGGTGTGCGCGGATAGTCGAACGCCGCGTCGACGCAGAACGAAAGGTCGCCGAGCTGGCGCAGCGCCTCGTCGACGACGCGCTGCACGTCTTGCGGTAGCGCGACGTCGGCCTGGATGACGCAGGCCCGTTCCACGCGATCGCGGATCGATGCGTGGAGGCCATCGGCGACTTCGCGCGAGCTGCGATAGACGATGGCGAGATTGACGCCTTCGCGAGCAAGGCGCTTGACGACCGTTGCGCCGATGCGCCGCGTCCCGACGACGATCGCGCCGCGTCCCTTCAGCTCGAGCATATCGCCCCGCGCGTCATTTCGCCTTCGGTAGCGGAGAAACCGCGCGATGTCGACCTGAAGACCCGGAGCTTCCGATCACGCCCCGGGACGGGTCTTGCGGCCGGCGGTCGACGAAAAGAGCGGCACGCAATCCGCACCGCACGCGGACGACGGGTCCGGCGCCGGTGCGGGCCGGTGCAGGACTGCCTTGGTCGGCGTGATCATGAGGCGGTGCCCGTCGTCGTGAGAGATCACCGCGGCGGTGCCGTCGACGATCAAGCTGTAGTCGGCGCCGGATCGGATCGGGTAGAGCAGCGACACGGACGGCCGTGCGGCAGCGTTGGCAGCGCTGTACCTGCCGACGCCCGCCACGAGTACGTCGCCGTCCCACCCCACCGCGCAGTGCACGACGTGCGGCAGGCCCTCGTCGGAAACCGTCAGCACGTACGCGTTTCCGCCGCGCTCCTCGAGTGCGGCACGCAATCGATCGAGCGGGACGGGGATGCTCATGACTTCATGAACGCCTCGAACTCGGCCTTCCAGTCCGCATGCCACCGAGACAGCGCGGGGCGATTCTTGATGATGTCGTCGATCGCCCACTGCATTCGGCGCTCGTCCATGTGTCGAGTGACGTCGTTGTCCGGACAAAGGATGTAGAAGTCGCCCTTCGCCAAGCCCTCGAGCATGAGCTCGACCACCTGATCGGGTGTCCACGCGGCCGGGGACTTTGCGCCGGGACGGGCGTTGATGCCGGTGAAGGTGAAGCCCGGGATCAGCAGGTGGGCGCTCACCCGGCAATCTTCGGTGTTGCGCAGCTCGTGCTGCAGGGCTTCGGTGAAAGCTTTCAGACCCGCTTTGGAGACGTTGTACGCGGTGTTCCCCGGCGGCGTGGTGATGCCCTGCTTCGAGCCCGTGACGATGACGAAGCCGGGACGGCGCGCCTCGACCATCACCGGCAGGAACGCGTGTGCCCCGTTGATGACGCCCCAGAGGTTGACGCCCAGCAGCGTCCGCCAGCCCTCGAGATTCTTCCAGGCACCGCCGGGATTGAGCCCGATACCCGCGTTCAGCATCAGCACGCCGACGCGGCCGAACTCGCCGAGAACTCTGTCGCGCAGCCGCTCCACGTCGGCGGCCCGAGCCACGTCGGTGGCCGCGGCAATGACGCGGCCACCGGCCTCCTTGAGAGCTTTCTCGGCGGACTGCAGGCGTTCGCCGGGTAGGTCGGCGATCGCCACGGGCAGGCCGAGGCCGGCGAAGTGGCGGGCGGCGGCAAAGCCGATGCCGCTCGCGCCGCCGGTGATGACGGCCGCCCCTCCGTCGGTCAGCGGCGGCAGACTCCGGTTCGTCTCGCTCATGCCCGCAGGCTAGCGCAACGGCATCCGGTTCGCACCGGCACGCTCGCAAATCGTCGCTTGACCATCGCGCACTTGGTAGGGTAGGCGCGATCGTTCGGGTCGCACTGGAGGATCCGTGGCACAGCAGTCCTCGACAAACCCCGCAGGCGGAAAGGCAGTCCAGGGGCTTCGAATCATCGAGTACGGCGAAGGAGTGCCCGCCGCGTTCGCCGGGAAGGTGCTCGCGGACCTCGGTGCCGACGTCGTCAAGGTAGAACCCCCCGAGGGCGATCCGCTGCGTCGTCGCGGCCCTTTTCGCGCCGACCAAGCGAATCCCGAGGCAAGCGGCATCTTCCTTTACCTGAACGCCAACAAGCGGGGCGTCACGCTGGACCTCCGTCGCGGCGAAGACCGCGCGGCTTTCGCCTCGCTTCTCGAGGAGGCCGATGCGTTGGTTCACGACGTCCTACCGAAGCGCCGAGCGGAGCTCGGCCTCGCGAGTGACGATCTCACGCGCAAGCACCCGGCGCTGATCGTGACGGCGATGTCTCCCTTCGGCGACACCGGCCCGCACGCCGGCTACGAGGCGCACGAGCTGACAGTCGCCAACGCTTCGGGCTGGGCCTTTCTCAGTCCCGGAGCCTCGCCTCACCCCGAGCTGCCGCCGCTCAAGGCCTTCGGCAGCCAGCACCAGATGCAGGCAGGTCTGCACGCCAGCCTGACGACGATGGCCGCGCTCGTGTCCAGGCGCAAGACCGGCAAGGGACAGTCGATCGAGGTGTCTCAACAAGAGTGCGTAGCGGCGATGCTCGAGATGAACTTCATGCACTGGACGTACGCGGGCCGCGAGACCTCGCGTTGCGGCAACCGCCTGCTCGGCCCCTGGTTCATCCTCGATTGTGTCGACGGCCAGTGCTTCGTCGTCTGCGTCGAGGAGCACCAGTGGCAGGCGCTCGTCGAGTTCATGGGGAACCCGGAGTGGGCGAAGGAGGAGATCTTCAAAGATCGGATCGCGCGAGGCTCGAACATGGACGCGCTCTACGCGCTGATGAGCGAATGGGCGAGCACCTGGAAGGTGCAGGACCTCTTCCGGGAGGGTCAGAAGCGGCGCATTCCCTTCGCCGCGGTCAATCGCATGGGGGAGATCTTCGCGGACGAGCATTTGAAGAGCCGAGGGTTCTTCGTCGAGATGACCCACCCGGTCGCGGGCAGCTACCGGATGCCGAGCGTGCCGTTCCGCTCGAGGGTCGGGAGCTACGCCGTGCGCATGCCGGCGCCGCGCCTCGGCGAGCACGACGCGGAGCTGCTCGCGGGCAAGAAGGCTCGCTAGAAACGGACGCAGAGAGAGAACCGATGGCCAATCCTCCCCTCGACGGAGTGCGAGTGCTCGACTTCTCGTGGGCCTGGGCGGGACCGTTCTCGACGCTCCAGCTCGCGCACCTCGGCGCCGAGGTCATACGACTCGAGACCGCGAAGCGGCCCTGCGTGACGCGCGCGATCCCGCCCTTCGCCGACAATCAGCCGGGGCCGAATCGCGCCGGCTATTTCAACCAGTACAACCAGGGGAAGCGGAGCGTGACGCTCGACATCCGCTCGCCCGCCGGCGCGGAGATCGTCACGCGCCTGGTGAAGCTCAGCGACGTCGTCGTCGAGAACTTCGCCGGCGGCGTGATCGCGCGCATGGGCTTCGGCTACGACGCGCTTCGCGCCACCAAGCCAGACCTCATCATGCTGTCGATCTCGGGCTACGGCCAGACGGGGCCGTACAGCGGTTACATCGGCTACGGCCCGCCCGCGGGTGCGCTGTCGGGGTTCTTCTCGACCAGCGGATATGCGGGGATGCCGCCGGCCGAGATCGGCATCTCGTACGCCGATCCGAACGCCGGCGTTTGGGCAGCGAACCTGATCATCGCAGCGCTGCTCCACCGCGAGGCGACGGGGGAAGGACAGTACATCGATCTTTCGCAGTGGGAGGCGGCGCTCATGATGATGGGCGAGGGGCTGATGGAGCACGCGATGAGCGGTCGCACGCCCGAACGCATCGGCGATCACGATCCGCAGATGGCGCCGCACAACACGTACAAGGCGCTCGGCGATCAGGAGAAGTGGGTCGGCATCTCGGTCGGCAGCGAGAAAGAATGGCGGGCGCTCTGCGAGGTGATGGGGCAGGGGGCTCGCCGACGATCCGCGCTTCCGCACGATGGCGCTTCGCAAGCAGAACGAGGCCGCGCTCGACGAGATCATCACCAATTGGACGAGCACGCGCGATCGCTGGGAAATGACACGGGCTCTGCAGCGAGCCGGCGTAGCTGCCTATCCGCCGCTCAGCAACAAGGACCTCGCCGAAAACGAGCACCTGCGGGAGCGTGGATTCCTCGTCGCGCTCGAGCATGCCGAAGTCGGCAAGCGGATCCACGCGGGCGTCCCGTGGACGATGTCGGGGACCCCCACGAAAGTGCGGAAGCCCGCGCCGCTGCGCGGCGCCGATACCGATTCGGTGTTGCGCGACCTGCTCGGTTACTCGCAGGCGGAGATCGACCGGCTCCGCGCCGACGGCGTTCTCACCTGACGCGCCGAGTGAGGCGATCTACAACCATCCAGCCCTGCGGAAGCGATAGACGAGGTAGCCGCACACCCCGAACATCAGCCCGAGCGACATCGGGTATCCCAGCATCCAGTCGAGCTCCGGCATGAATTTGAAGTTCATCCCGTAGATGCCGGCGATGAGCGTCGGCACGGCGACGAGAGCGGCGTAGGAGGCGAGCCTCTGCATCGTCTCGTTCTGCCGGATGCCGATCAGTGCCAGGTTGCTCTCGAGCGCGCCGGTCAAGAGCTCGCGCAAGCTGTCGACGGTCTCGTTGATGCGCACCACGTGATCGTAGACGTCGCGGAAGTAGAGCCGTGTATCCGGGCGGATCAGCGTGCGATCGAAACGCACCAAGCGGTTGCAGACGTCGATCAGCGGCGCGATCGTGCGCTTGACCGCGAGCATCTCTCGCTTGAGCCGATAGATCTCCTCGGGGTTGTCCCCGCCACGGGCCGCGCCGTCGAAGATCCTACCTTCCAGCTTCTCGAGCTCCGCCTCGAGCTCGTCGATGATCGGGAAGTACTGGTCGACGACGAAGTCCATGATCGCGTACAGGACGAACCCGGGCCCCTGTCGCAAGAGGTGAGGCGCCGCTTCACAGCGGTGGCGCACCTCGGCGTAGGACAAGGATGCCCCGTGCCGGACGGTCACGACATAGCGCGCGCCGAGGAAGATGTGGGTCTCGCCGAAGGCCACCTCGCAGCTCCCCGGCAGCGTCTGCGCCGTCCGCAGCACCACGAACAACGAATCGCCGTATTCCTCGATCTTCGGCCGCTGGTGGGCGCGGTGAGCGTCCTCGACAGCGAGGTCGTGAAGCCCGAACTCCTCCTGGATCTTTCGCAGCAGATCCTCGTCCGGCTCGTGGAGGCCGATCCAGATGAACTGGCCCTCGAAGCGCAGGATCTCGCTGATATCCTCGAGATCGACGGAGCCCTGGCGCTTGCCGTCCGCATACGACACGCAGTTGACGATCATCTCGCTCATGAGGAACCGCGCCGGGATCGCGGCGCTGCTCTCGCCGCTCGTCCCTCCCTAGTTCCAACGCCCCGACGACTGCAAGCGGAGAGATCAAGGGGCGTCTCAGTGCGCGTGCCCGTAGGATTCGAACAGAGCGAGTATCACTTCCGCGACGATGAGCACGACCAACCTGCTGCAGCATCGTGCGAGTCATCGACTCGAGCGGATTGACACAGTTCCTCGCCGAGGCCGCAAGGCGTGGCTGCACGTTGCAGTACGGTGAGCCCATGCTCGCGGCGCAGATCGGCCTCATGACCGACTCATGCTCCCGTAGGCGCACGGCGACCGCACTGATCCCCGTGTTGCAGACCTAGGCTGGACAAATCCCGCGCGGTCGACAAAAAGGACGCGCTCCCCGGAGAGCACTCCGCCGGAGCACCGGAGGAACGTCGTGAAGCCCTACCCATGGATCGGCTCGAATCCACATGCCACTTGCTCGGAGCCCACGCTCGACTTCCGCTGCCACTGGCGAGCCGATGGACGTATCATGGATGAGCCTCGACCTATCCTCCGCACGGCCCAGCGAGTCGCCGAGGGCTCAGGCGGCGCGAGCGTGAGGCGAGCGCGGACCAGCTCGGCGGAGAGCGAGTAGCGTCTCCGGATGCCGGGCCCCCATATCCTCGCGCCGCCCATTCTAGTCGGCGCCTTGACTCGGACGATCGCGGCGATGCTCGCCGTCTGGCTCTGCCTGAGCCATCCCGCCTTGGCGGTCGCTGACGGGGGGGCCGGCGTGCAGCGGGCGACCCCCGAAGGCACGATGCTGAGCCCACTGCTGGCGGCACCGGGCGCCAACGCCGCCGTCTACGCGAGCAGTGGCATGAAAGCGGAGGTCGAACGCGAAAGGTACCTGGCGGCCCGCGCCAAAATGGGGCCGGCCTGGTACCGCTCACGCTATTTCTGGGCCTCGCTCGTCTCGGTTGGTGTGGTCGCAGGCTCCGCGGTCAACTCGTTCACGGATCACTCGACGGGTGGGTTCCATTTCACGAATGAACAATGGTTCGGCGAGCGAACCAACGCCGGCGGGGCCGACAAAGCCTCGCATTTCGTTTCGTTCGAGATCGTCGCACGTGAGCTCTCCACCTTCTACCAGTACCTCGGGTTCTCCCCGCAGGCCTCGCGGCTTGCCGGCTTCGGATTGTCGTCGTTCGCGGGATTGGTCGTGGAAATCGGGGACGGTACCAATGTGTACGGCTTTTCGTACGAGGATTTCGTGATGGACCTTCTCGGTGCGAGCACGGCGACCGTGCTCGCCTTTGCCGATGCCGAGGATCTGATCGGCTTCCGCGTCGGGCGCCTGCCGGGTGACGTGCCGCCGCACGCGACCAAGGAAGGCAACGGCCGGGACTACTCGCACGAGATCTACACCGGGGATCTGAAGCTCGGCGGAGTCGCAAGGCGTCTCTGCTTCGAGCCGGGCCCGCTCCGCTTCCTGAATCTCTCCGTGACCTATGGCACCAAGGGGTACCCGTATGCGACGCCCGACCTGCAGGAACGGCAGATAGGCGGCGAGCTCGGCCTGAACCTCGGGGAGATGTTGAACGCGCTGAGCATACACCGGGACACCTGGTGGGGCATCCTCGCCCACCTCGGATTCGACAACTTCCGTTTCCCCTACACCGCAGGCGGCTACCAGTACGATTTCAACCACCACCACTGGTACGGGCCCAGCATCGGCAACAGCTGCAGGGGGTGTGGCAACTGATCGCGGCTCGGACACAGGACGACGCCGCCATCAGGTGGCTATGCCTGTCGTTGGCGTCCATCACGGAGCCGGGGTTGTCGAGAACGTAGTTCCAGTAGCCGTCCAGCACGGGTGGTCGGCGCGCTGCTCCCCTAGACCGGAAGTCGCGGCTCCGCGGAAGCTGGAAGCGTCACGCGGAAGAACGCACCTTTTCCCACATCTCCGCCGGTGGTGGCTGGTTCTTCCGGAGCGAGCCAGCCGAAGAGTGCGGCCGAAGCTCCGGCTCCGGCGAGTTGTGCGAGCAGAAAGCTCGGCACGTCCGCGGGACGAATCCCCGCGAACGTGTCGGAGAGGGAGCGCGCCAGCGTCACCGCCGGATTCGCGAACGACGTCGAGGCGGTAAACCAGTACGCAGCCGTGATGTACGCCCCAACCGCAAAAGGAACCGCCTGTCGATTACTCCGGCTGACGCCGAGGATGACGGACAGGAGGCCGAAGGTCGCTACGAACTCGCTGAACATCTGTGCGGGGCCGCTACGTGCGTGCTGAGAGAGGGAGATGATCGGGAGCTCGAACATGAGGTGTGCCGCCACGACGCCGAGAATCGCCCCGACGACCTCAGCGGCGACATAGGCCGGAACCTCGCTCCATGCCGTCGCGCCGCGCCACGCTTCGACGAGCGTGACTGCGGGATTGAAATGCGCAGAGATCGATCCGAACGTAAGGATGAGCGCGACGAGCACGGCGCCCGTCGCGATCGTGTTTGCTAGGAGTGCGATGGCGACGTTGCCGCCGGCCAATCGCTCGCCCATGATTCCCGAGCCGACGACACAGGCGAGGAGCAGGGCGGTTCCCACGGCCTCGCTCGCGAGGCGACGGGAGAGGGTCATGCCCGACGCTTCGGCCTACGGGTCTTCGCCGTTTTGACCGGCTCCGGGATCGACAGGACGTTGCGAAGCGCGGCGAGCTGTTCCGGAATGATCCGGTAGTAGACCCATGTACCCCGTCGTTCCCGTTCGAGCAGTCCGGCGTCGAACAGGAGCTTCAGGTGATGGCTCACCGTCGGCTGCGACAGGTTGAGCGGGCCCTGGAAGTGACAGACGCACGCCTCTCCGGAGGGCTGCGATGCGATGAAGCTCAGGACGAGCAGCCGAGCCGGGTCCGCAACCGCTTTGAACGTCGCCGCGAGCTGCTCAGCTTCCTCGCGCTTGAGGGAGCCCGCCAAAACGGGCGGACAACAAGGCGAAACGACGGGCCTCAATGAACGCATATACCTAAATATTGACATCTTTCGATGCCCTGGGTCAATATCGACAGGCTTCGATGCAGACATTTGGGAGGCTAGTCGCATGAACGGGAAGACTTCGCGAGGAAGAAGGCCCTTTGCGCGCACCCTGATCACGGCGTGTCTCCTGATCGTCGGCTGCTCTTCAGTCTGCTTGGCGGCTGGCGCCGAGAACCTTCACGGAGGGGGATCGACACTCATCGATCCCTTAATGCGAAAGTGGATCAGCGAGTACCGGAAGGTGAGCGGCGTGACGGTCGAGTACGATTCGATCGGCTCGGGAAAAGGCATCACCGGGATGACCGACAAGAGCCTGGACTTCGGCTGTACGGATGCGCCGATGAGCGATGCGGAGCTCAAAACGGCGGCTGACGTCGGCGGGGTGGTCGTGCACGTGCCCGTGACTCTGGGTGCGGTCGCTCCAATCTACAACCTCCCCGATCTCAAGGAGCGCATCCGCTTCTCAGGACCGGTGCTGGCGGGCATTTTTCTCGGGCAGATCCGTCGCTGGAACGATCCACAGCTCACGGCGTTGAATCCCGGACTCACCTTACCGGATCACGAAATTGCGGTGGTTCATCGTCTCGACTCGAGCGGCACGACCTACGTGTGGACGGACTACCTCTCGAAGGTGAGTCCTGAATGGCAGTCGAAGCTCGGTGTCGGAAAGACCGTTCCGTGGCCGGTCGGAATCGCGGGAAAGGGGAACGAAGGAGTCGCGGGCCTGGTCAAGCAGAATCTATGGACCGTTGGATATGCGCAGCTCGCCTTTGGTATCCGCGAGTCTCTGCAGTACGGCAGCGTCAAGAACGCCGCCGGGGAGTTCGTCGAACCGCTCCCGGGGGCGATCACCGCAGCCGCCGAGGAGTTCGTGGGGTCGATTCCAGAGGACTTCCGGTTTTCGATGACCAACGGACCAGGCTCGAGATCCTACCCGATCAGCAGCCTCACCTGGGCGATTGCTTACACGAAGCAACCTGGCGGCAAGCGAAAGCTGACAACTGATTTTTTAGCGTGGGCAACACACGATGGGCAGCAGTACGGTGAGGCCCTGGACTACGCCACGCTTCCCAAGCCGCTGATTGACCGTGTCGACGGGAAGATCAAGCTGATCGTCGACAGCAACTGATCGAGCAACGTTCCGAGGATGAATCTTCGATGAAGGTGGTTCTCTTCGCCTGTACCCACAACGCCGGAAGGTCGCAAATGGCGGCTGCCTGGTTCAACGTGTTCGCCGACCCAACGCGAGCGCGAGCAATATCGGCCGGGACTGCTCCGGCGGGCTCCGTCCACCCCGAGGTGGTCGAGGTGATGCGAGAGGTGGGGATCGACCTCGCGCGCGCTCCCTCGCAGCTTCTCACGGCCGAGGTGGCGGCGACATCGGACCTCTTGGTCACGATGGGTTGCGGCGAATCGTGTCCGGTCGTTCCCGGCCTGAAGCGCGAGGACTGGGATCTCGAAGACCCCAAGGGCAAATCGCTCCACCGAGTGAGGGAGATACGAGACGAGATCCGCGCGAAGGTACGTGCCCTGATCAAGAATGAAGGACTCGAGCCGCCGAGCCGAATGGTTCTTCCCTTGAGCCATGCCCCGTGGCGAGAAGAACTGCCGAAGAAGCTCGCGAAGATCGGCATCGTCGATAGCACGAGAATCCGGGTGCTTCGTCTCGAACGCGGCTACGACGAGCCCGGATGGTGCACACGGCCTCACACGCTCTACGTGATCAACGGCCGCTTAGCGATCCGGTTCGATGATTCGGCCGTACCGATGGAATCCGGCGACGTCGCCGTGCTGCCAGCCGGCATTGAGCATCATCACCGCCCAGAACCGTTGACGGACGTCGTCGAGCTTTTGCTCATCGAACCAGCAACGGATCCACAAGAGTAGCGATGTGCTGAGGGTGAGCGAAGTGCCCGGAAAGAGTGGTCTCTCTGTGGGTGTATCGATCGGCGATCGGAACCCGTCTAATCGCGTAGCAATCGGAAGGGCCGATTACTTGCTAGCGGATGGCACCTCGAGTGCCGAGAAAGGGCTTGACGATGAATAACCTCGACTTCGTTCAACGTGAACTCGTAGCGCTTGGCGCTGCGCTGGGCAGCAACTGTGTTCCTTGCGTGGAGCACCATATCTCGGAAGCGAGAAAGTCCGGGCTGACCGATTCTCAGATCTCCGAAGCCATTCAGTTTGCCGACAAGATTCGCAAGGTACCTGCTGCCAAGGTCCTCAGCGCCGCCCTCCAATTGCTGGGCGCAGACGCCGTCTCGAGCGCGAGCAACGATGCTCCCTGCGGTGAGGGCGCTTCGATAGCCAGGCCGCAGGGACCTTGCTGCACCTGACTACTGAGTCCCTGGCGAGTCTCGATCGAGATTCGCCAGGGCAAAGGCTCTAGGTCGCGGACAGAAACCGAGCAGATCATGGAACCGTCCACTCAACACCCATCTTTCCCTGAACTGGCCCAGAAGCTTTCCAAGGCTCTCCTCCACTACCTGCAAAGGTACGTGGGCGACCTGGCAACCGCCGAGGATCTTCTGCAAGAAACTTTGGCTCGGATGGATCGCGGCCTTCCGGATTTTGCTGGCCGCGCGAGTCCCAAGACCTGGGCCTTCGCCATCGCCACCCGCGTTGCTGCGGACTACCTTCGCAAGCCCGAGCGCAGAATCCAGATCGTCGAGGTAGACGAAGCGACGCAGGATTCCAGCAGAACGCCCCCCTCGATCGACGAGCGGCTCGTCGTGGACGAAATGAGCGCTTGCGTGCGGCAAGTGATCGGTAGTTTGCCGGAGGACTACCGCGCAGCGCTCGTGCTTCACGAAATCCAAGGTTTCACCGCCGAGGAAACAGCCGAGATATGCGGCTGCTCCCTGGCGACCGCCAAGATCAGGATCCACCGTGCCCGGCTGCGCCTGAAGGAGACGCTGAAGAACGAGTGCGAGTTCTACCGCGATAGCGAGGACGTCTTTCGGTGCGACCGAAAGCCCTAGCTCAAAACCGTCTTGGCCAGCCGTCCATGAAGGAGGCGGTATGAGGCGTCGTCTGGCCACGCTGTTCGCCGATATCGCCGGCTCCACGCGCTTGGTCGTGCAGCACGAACCCGAGACGGTGCTGGGGGTCGTCCAATGCTTCGCCGATCTGGTGTCCGAAATCGCGCTCGCGCACCGAGGCCACGTGAAGGACTTCGAGGGCGACGGCGTGCTGCTCTACTTCGATTCCGCGGTGGACGCCGCCGAGGCGGCCCTGGCCACTCGGGCGGCGCTCGACCGCGGGCAGTGCGACACGGGCTGCGGCGGTGGGCCCGGGGCGCCGGCGCGTCTCGCGCTCACCGTGGGCGATGTTGCCATGGGCGTGGTCGGACCACCGAATCATCAGGCAATGGCGCTCGTCGGTCCCAGCGTCAACCTGGGCGCGCGCCTGCTGAAGGCGGTGCCGCCGGGCGGCGTAGCGGCCAGCGCCGAGTTCGTCGCCGCCCTGAAGGTCGAGGCCCCGTGGCTGGCCCAGCGGTTCACGCTCCTCCATCGCGCCTACGATGTTCCGGGCGCCGGCGGTCTGACCGTCGCCGTCTACGCGCTCGCGGGCGACCCGCGGATCAGCGCCGAGCCCGGCTAGAATCGTGACATGAGCGCGAAAGCGCGTGGGGCGGCGCTGGACTTCCGGCGATCCGGGGATTCTCGCTCGTCGTCTTTCGATGTGATCGAGGCACTAGCTAGCTCAACGTGCGAAGGGTCGTCATCTCGCCCGCAAAGTTCTCCTAAGGCGAATAGTATTCCTCTGGAAGAGGATCTACCGCGTGCGATTGGGTAGTAGAGGCGTCGGCGATACCCCCCGTCGCCACTCCCGTGAGCTGAGTCCTTTTCGGGAGGTCCTCGTCTTTGTGAGTAGGAGGCTAGGAAGATGAGCGAAGATGCGAAGGATGACGTTCGCACCAGCGTGCGCGAGCAGTACGGAAATATCGCGCGATCGGCCACGGGCCCGAGCGGCGCACCCGGATGCTGCGGCCCTGGCGCGGATGCGAGCCTCAAGCTCGGTTACTCGGCCGAGGACCTCGCCGCGGTCCCCGAGGGGGCTAACATGGGGCTCGGCTGCGGCAACCCGCAGGCCATCGCCGCACTGAGGGCCGGGGAGACGGTCCTCGACCTGGGAGCCGGAGGCGGTTTCGACTGCTTTCTCGCGGCGAAGCAAGTAGGACCCACCGGGCGCGTCATCGGCGTGGACATGACGCCCGACATGGTCGTGAAGGCCCGGGCGAATGCGCAGAAGCTCGGAGCAAAGAACGTCGAGTTTCGGCTCGGGGAGATCGAACATCTTCCCGTCGCCGACGACACGGTCGACGTCATCCTTTCCAACTGCGTGATCAACCTGAGCCCCGACAAGGGGGCGGTCTACCAGGACGCCTTCCGCGTGTTGAAGCCCGGTGGCCGCCTCGCCATTTCGGATGTGGTGATCACGAAGCCCCTGCCGGACGCACTCGCCAACGAGGTCGCCGCGTTCACAGGGTGCTTCGCAGGTGCCGCGAGCGCCGACACGATCCGCGGGTTGCTCCACGCGGCGGGCTTCGAGAGCATCCGCGTCGAGGTGCATGAGGAGAGCCGCGAGTTCATTCGCGACTGGATGCCCGGTTCGGGTCTCGAGAACTACGTTGCGTCGGCAACCGTCGAGGCCGTGAAGCCGGGCGGCAAATCCTGCTGCGCACCGTCTTGCTGCGCGCCGGAGAGCTCCGCGTGATCGACCGTGCTGCGCGGGGAGCGTGGCGCGACCTCGAGGCCAAGCTGCGTCCATTCATCGCGCGCCGCGTCCACGCCGAGGTCGACGTGGATGACGTCGTTCAAGACGTCTTCCTACGGATGCAGCGCGGCCTCGCCGGGCTTCGCGATGAGGAACGCTTCGGCGCTTGGGTCTATCAGGTCGCGCGAACCGCCATCGTCGACCATCAGCGCCGGGCCGTGAAGCACCGCGTGGCAGACGGGGAAGTTCTGAAAGAAGAGGCGCCGGAGATCGACGAGGATGATCGCGCCGTCGAGCGCGAGCTTGCAAGCTACGTCGCACCGTTCGTTGCCATGCTTCCATCGCCGTATCGTGAGGCCCTGACCCTCACCGAGCTCGAGGGGCTCACGCAGAAGGAAGCCGCCGACATGATCGGGATCTCACTGTCCGGCATGAAGTCCCGCGTCCAGCGAGGCCGGCAACAACTCCGCAAGGCGCTCGAGGACTGCTGCCACATCGCCTTGGACGCCCGCGGGCGGGTCGTATCCTACGAGCCACGAGCCGACGGCAGGCTGCCCGACAGCTGCTGCACGCTGCCGCCGATCATCGGTAAGGGTGCACGATCCTGACCGACCGGCAATCGTTTTCGTAACCGCTGAAAAGAGGGAGGATCCAATGTCAAACACGTTTCACGTGGCGCTGTACGTCGACGATCTCGCCGCCGCCGTCGCCGAGTATCAGAAGATCCTCGGCATCAGCCCGGCCAAGGTTCGGCCAGGCTATGCGAAGTTCGAGATCGCCGATCCGCCGGTCATCCTCTCGCTGAACGTCGGCGGAAAGCCGGGCACGCTCAGTCACCTCGGCATCCGCTACGCCGGCACCGGCGAGGTCGCCTCGGAGCTCGCTCGCGCCAAGCGCGAGGGGCTCGACCTCGTCCAGCAGGACGGTGTCACGTGCTGCTACGCGAAGGCGGACAAGTTCTGGGTGGTCGATTCGGACAAGATCCCCTGGGAGATGTACACGCTGCTCGCCGACGTCGAAGCGGAGACTGCCGACGATCCGAACCTCCGACGGTTCCTCGGGCAGGGAGCCTTGGAGCCCTCCGACGACGCCTCGAGGGAAGCCGCTTGCTGCGCCAGGGATTCGGGGCGAGGATCCTGAAGCCGCATTTTCGGACGGCGACGCCCGAGGATCTTCCGGGAGTACTCGCTCTGCTTCGGGAGGCGAATCTCCCCGAAGACATCGAGCCTCACTTCTGGACTTTCGTGGTCGCCGACGTCCGACGACGCGGTGATCGGAGCCGTCGGCCTCGAGCTCCTCGGCCCGAGCGCGCTGCTGCGTTCGCTCGTAGTGGCCCCGGCTTGGAGGAAAGCAGGTATAGGGACCTCGCTGATCGAGCGCGCAATCCATCAGGCCTGCGCCCACTCGGTCGGGGAGCTCTTCCTACTAACCACCGGCGCCGCGCCATTCTTCGGGCGATTCGGATTCCATCATGCCGAGCGCGCCGACGCGCCTGCGGAAATCCAGAGGACGCGGGAATTTCGCGAGCTTTGCCCCGCCTCGGCACGCTTTATGAAGCTCACGATGGCGACCGAGGCGGCGGGCCGTTAGTGCCAGCGCGAATTGCTCGGGAGCCGGCGTGGCGAGCAACAGGACGCCGGAGTCGATGCATACTCCTACGCACGCCGCGCTCAATTTCCTTGTCTTAGGCCGCAATCCACAATCACCGCGGCTGTGGATTCTCGCAGGCGCCGTATTGCCGGACGTTCCGATGTTCGGGTTTTTCCTTTACGAGCGCTTCGTTCGCGGCGAAACCGCCCGGCACATCTTCCAGGATCTCTACTTCGAGGCTCGGTGGCAGACGCTCTTCGATGCGTCACACTCGATTCCTCTCTTTCTTTTGATCGCAGCGCTCTTCTGGTGGCGCAAAAACCGCTCGGGAGTACTGTTTTCGATGAGCCTACTCCTGCATTCCCTCGTCGATTGGCCGACGCACCTCGAAGACGCGCATGCGTACTTCTGGCCGCTGTGGCGTGAGCGACTTCCAGGCGTGGTCTCCTACTGGCACTTTGGTTCTCCGATGTGGGCGCTTGAGCTCGGAATCATCGTCTTCGCGGTGTCCTGGATCACGTGGGAGACAGCCTCGGTGGAATAATGGAAGAAGTTCACGCCACGGAGGGCCGTGGGCGATGCTGACGGAGCGGACGTCGAAATCCGCCGCCTATGGCACACGGATGGCACACGACGTTGGTAGTCCAAGGGCCTATTCTCGCTCATCGGCCGAGGCGCGTAGGAGCCGCGCGCGGGCTTAGCGGGCGGCCCGAGCGCTGCGCACCAACGCGCTAAGGCCACTGCTGCTTCTCGTCTGCCCGGGCGCTATTGCATTCAGGTTGCGGAAAAGCTCATCGCCCAGGGCGCAACAACCTCGAGCGCTCGCTTCTCCGCAATCGCGGCGACGAAACCGGCAACGCGAGCGCGTTGATGTCCGCCGAGTTCGAGGCGACGGCGGAAATAGGCGGCTAGGTCCGACGTGGTTTGGGTGGGTACGAGGATCCGGCTAATGATAGTTGCCTCGAAGAATCCGCACGCCTTCCGAGCGGCATACAGGAGCAGGCGATGACAGAGCGCTTATTCCGGCTAAAGAAGCCGGCACTTTTCTCATTCACGATGTCGTTGATCGTTCCCTCGCCCGTGTGGTGTTTGCCGATACGACAATGTGCGATGCGATGGAACGTCACGGCCAACTCCTTCATCAGCAGCTGCGTGCCGGTCCCGCGCTCCCCGCTGCCACCGAGGTAGCAGGCACACTCTCGATTGCCGCCCGAGCTCGGGCCGGAGCGAGTTGAGACTATCAGGTCGCTCGGGCAGCATATCGTGGTGCCCACGACCTCACATGCCCCGTCGTCATGCGTCGAAGAAAGTTCGGTCGGCGGATGAGTTATACCGCGCGAAAACTGCTCGCCATCCTCGCCCTCTCGCTGACACTGCGGCTCACCCTGTGGACATGGATCCTCCTCAACGACGAGCGCCGATTCTGGGACTCGGATACCCGGAGCTATCACTTACCGGCCTTGGCGCTCCTCGAGCTCCACGAGTTCGCGGTCTCCCCCCGAAGCCCCGCGACCCCTGAGACCAACCGTACGCCGGGTTATCCCGCTTTCCTAGCCGGCGTCTATGCCGCTTTCGGGGAGAGGCCCGCGACGGTCGCTCTTGTGCAGATCGGCGTCGGCATCGCCACGATCGCTCTCGCCTTCACGATCGGTGATCGGCTTGGGGGCCCGCAGATCGGCCTGTGGTCGGCCTCCCTCCTGGCTCTCGATCCCGTCTCTCTGGCGTTTCACGAGCTCCTGATGAGCGAAACACTTTTCACGTTCCTGATCTCCGCGGCCACGGCGGTCGCCCTGCGTGCCCTCTCGGAGCGAGGATGGCAAATGCCGGCGACGGTAGGCACGCTGATCGGTCTCGCCACGCTCGTGCGGCCCGTCAGCTATTTCCTTGCGTTGCCGGTCGCGCTGCTGCTCGGCACTTGTGGCGGCAGGAACGACAGGAGGGCGAAGGAGCGGCTCGCAGTGATGCTCTCCGCCCTCGCTCCCGCGTTACTGATCGTCGGCGGATGGCAGGTTCGCAACTACGCACGCACGGGCCACGCGGAGTTTTCGCAGGTGACCGGCGAGATCGCCCTGTTGTCACGCGGCGCTGCGATCGTCGCCAGGCGCGACGGCTTGAGCTTCAGCGAGGCGCGCCGTGAGCTCGACGAGCAGACGCGTCCGCCAGGCGCGGATCGCGCGGAGGTCGCCCGGCTACAGCGGGAACGAGGGTTCGCCATCGTGCGGGATCATTTGCGGCTTTTCGCACAGACCCAGGTCAAGCGCGCGGTGCGCATGATGTGCGGGCCCGGCGAACATCGACTTGCGTGGCTACTCGGCCATCCCACGCCCGACGCGCCGGGGCTCGATCTCCTGCGCCTGCCGTTCCCAGAGTTCTTCCGCAAGTGGTTCTGGAATCCGAGCTGGCCTCTCGCGCTCTTCCTTTTCGCATTTGCCTACCTGGCGGCCTTCGACCTGGGGATCCTCTACTGGCTCCTGCGGAGCGTGCGAGCGCGCTCGATCGGCGCGACGGACATCTTTCTCTGGTCGATCATCGGCTACTTCCTCGCAACGGGTATGGCGAGCTCCCGCTTCCGCGTGCCGATCATGCCTCTTCTCTCGGCCTACGCCGCGCAGGGGCTCACGGCCTTCTTTCAAACGCGGTCGAGAACCGCTTCGACGGCATCAACCGGCTTCGGTGTCGAGACGGACGGCTGCTGACCGTGAAGCACGCTCGGGTCATGGCCTCACAAGCCGGGCGCCTCGACCAGCACCCGAGCGAGCCGATGATCGGGCGCTCGACGCGCTGACCGCCAGGGCCTCGAGCCCCCACGGCAGAAGGGCACGCCCCTTCAACCTCCTCTCTCGCCACGACCGCGCGCTCTTCGACGCACTGCTCAGCGGCGCGTCAACACGCCTCGTCGATCCGAGGCGGAGCCTCGCCAGGACTGACGCTGGGGCCGGGCGTGTCGCCGGCCGAGTGCAGCATCCAGTCAAGGGCGACGAGGTGCTTCTCGCTCTGCACGATCGCCTCCTTCGCCGTAACGGGTAGGCCGTCCCGCACCCATTTACGGATGTGATCTCTGTCGCGGAAGGCGCCCCGGAGTGCGAGCAGGTTTGGGTGACCGAACTGATACGCCCCGAGACCCGCGTGCTTGAAGAAGAGCGACGTCTTCGTCTCACCGAACAGGGACACAAACGGGACGCCGTAACTCAATGCTGCGACACCGACATGGAGCCGACTTGACAGGACCAAGTCCAAGGCGGCGATCCGACCGAGATCTTCGCGCAGGTCGCCGAACTGGTAGCGCTCGGCATTGGCTGCGGTCGACGGGGGCGCGAGGGCCCGGAATGGTACGCGATCGCGGTGCGTGGAATCGAGGAAGACGAAAGAGAGGTCTGACCGATGGCGCACGACGGACCGCAGCAACCAGGCTGCATGGGGAGCACCCCGCGCCAGCAGATTGCTCCAGTAGACGTCGATTCCGATCACCAGCCGGTCGGCCGCCCGGCGCGGCGGCATCGGGAAGAATCGTGAAGCCTGGAGCGCAAGGTCGGGATAGCAAGCGGCTTCGCACGCCGCGTTCGCGAAGACGGCCACCGCTTCCGGATGGCGAACCGTGGCCGCACGGCAGGCGCGCACGAGCGCCTGTTGCGCCGGCGCGAGCCGCTCCCACGGCGACGTGTCGCCGCCGACTGAGATCAGGAAGAGCGGCTTTCCACGCCGCTCGCATTCGGCGCGAGTCGCGTCGCAAAGGCCGCCGCTGCGCGAGCCCAGGTCGCGGTTTATCCGCAGGGTGCGCGGAGTGAGCAAGGCGCCACCGCCGAGCACGATCGCGTCGCTCCACTCGACAAGCTCCGCAGGATTCGCAGCAGCGGAAAGGCCGAGCGCGGCGGCCGCGTGAGTGTCGAATCCGAGGACCGCGCACGCGTGGCCGCGCCGGCCGAGGTGTGCGCCGAGCAGGGCCGCCATCAGGTCATCGCCGAAGTTGCCCCGACCGTAGCGTCCGACGAGGCCAACCTTCACGGAACGCACTCCCGACCGCGGCCCATAAGGGCCTCCACCATGCACCCGTGCTTGGACACGCCGAGGCGTACTGCGGCTCGCGAGCCTTGACGGTAGTTGCGAACGGACACTACAGTATGCCCACGGCACACGCTCCCTACGCTTCGGTCATCGTAGCCTTCCGCGATGTTCTTCCATACGTTGATCGCTGCATCCAGAGTCTGCTCCAGCAATCTTTTCCACGGACGAGCTTCGAACTTCTCTTCGTCGACAACAATTCAAGCGATGGTAGCGGAGCCGCGGTCGCCGCCCGGCCCGAGGTTCGGCTGCTCCACGAACCCATGCAGGGCGTATACGCGGCTCGCAATCGAGCGCTTAAGGAAGCTCGCGGCGACATCCTTGCCTTCACGGACCCGGATTGCCGCGTGGATCCGGACTGGCTCGATCGCATTGTCGCCAATATGCAAGAGACCGACGTCGGCATCGTGCTCGGCGGACGCACTCCCGCGACTGAGAGCGGTCTGCTGAAGCTCGTGACCGCCTACGAGGTGCAGAAGGGCGCTTACGTAGCGAGCTGTGGCATCGAGGAGGTGTTCTTCGGTCACAACAATAACATGGCCGTACGGCGACACGTGATGGAACGGGTCGGTCCGTTCGTGGACATGCCGCGCGGCGGCGACACTGTCCTCGTCAGACGGGCCGTCGACGCCTTCGGCGCTCGTGTTGTGCGGTACTGTCCCGAGATCAACGTGCAGCATCTGGAGGTGAACACGCTCGGCGGCCACTACCGGAAGATGCGCATCTATGGCGAGAGCAACGAGCGGGTCGCGGAACTCGTCCGGTTTCGGCCTCTCACCAACCGGGAGCGGTTGCAGGTGTTCAGAGACACACTGCGGCGCAACCAGTGGTCGCTGATGCGGGGATCGCTGCTGTTCGCCCTGCTGATCCCCGGGATGCTCTGTTACGAATGGGGCCGACGCCGGGCTACGACACAAAGGAAGCGCGCGGGTTTCGCTTCGATCCGCGGCCTATGACTGCTGCTCGACGTGCCGAGTGCGCCCGACGCGGAGCCAGACGTCGAGCATTCGCTTCAGATGCCCCGATCCAAGCAGCGCAAAAAGCGTGGTCAGACCGAGCGAGACAAACGGCGACAGTCGACCACCGAGCGCGAGCGATCCAGGCAACAGCAGGAAGTAGTACTCGCCGAGCGGCGCCGCGTCGTAAGTTTGCAGCCGCGTCCGGAACGATTCCTTCCGCCGGGGCATCTCCGCGGCGACTATCCAGCAGGCGAGGGCGACGACGGCCGGCGCAGATCGCGGCCAGGTCAGCGTCAATCCGGTGCCGAAAAAGACGAGCTCCGACCAGAACGCGCCAGCAATCAGCGACTGGATCGGGCCTCCGTCCAGGGCGTATGTGCGCAGTCCCGCCTTGCGGTCCGCCGCCGTATCCTGCAGCTGATGAACGCCCATCCACCGCACCCCGATCGACAGCCCCGCTAGGCCGAGCGACCATGCCGCGGGGTCGTTCCAGCCATCCCGTTCTGCCGCCGACAGGGCCAGCACAGGCAGGGCCCATTGAGCGGCCGCCGGCGCCACGAGCCCCACGAGCCCTCGCTCCTTGAGCCGAAGGGGAGGCGCCGAGTACGCCGCAGCCAGCGCAAGGCCGGCAACTACGAGGGTGGGTGCAACCCAGTCCGCCGCCCACAGCAGCGATAGCCCGAAAGCGCCGCCAGCGGTCAGTAGGAGGAACAGAGCGCAGCTCGTGGCCGAGAGGGGCGTGGCCCGGTTCTGCTTCCCCGCGCGCGCATCCGCATCGCGGTCGGCCATGTCGTTGATCCCGTAGCCGAAGGCGGCCCAGGGCGCCACTGTCCCAATCATCGCCAACAGGCGCAGCGTCTCGATATCGGATGGTGCGAGCAGCAGGGTGGTGGCGGCGACGTACGGCAGCTTGGATTGAGCCCACTCCCGCCATCGCGTCAAGCGGAGCCATTGCAGCATCATCGTCATCGAGGCAGAGGCCGCACCGGAATGATCCGCATGCCGGGCGGCGGCCCGGCGAACACGCCTCGCCGCACGGGCGTCAACAGTCGACGATGGGTCAGCGCTAGCTGCCAGCGCGACAGGATGGTCGCCAGTACCAGCTTCATCTCGTACTGTGCGAACGCCATTCCGATGCAGCGGCGGCTGCCCGTGCCGAAAGGCAGATACTCGTACGGTGAATACTCCCGTTCCAGAAAACGCTCGGGCCTGAAGCGGACGGGCTCAGGGTACAAGTCCGTCCGCCGATGCGTCAGGTAGATGCAGGGAATCAACTCAGTTCCAGCAGCCAGCTCGTAGCCCGCTACCTCCAGAGGAGCCCTGAGGGTTCTGATCAGAGCCACCACGCCCGGATAGAGCCGCAGTGTTTCCTGACAGACGGCCCCCAGGTAAGGAAGCTCGGTAGCGTGGTTTGGCTCCGGATTGTCACCGAGTGTCTCGAGCTCCTGGCGAAGCCTATCGTGGACCTCGGGCTCCTGGTGGATCCGATACAGAGCCCAAGTCAAGGCGGCTGTCGTGGTTTCGTGCCCCGCGAAGAGCAGCGACATCACTTCGTCGCGCAACTCCACCTCGGTCCTCGCCTTTCCCGACTCGTCACTAGCTGCGATGAGCAGGCTGAGGACATCGCTGCCTGTGGGGTCTCGCGCTTCCCGGCGTTCCCGAATCTCGTCCAGGATGAGTTGATCGATTCGGCGCCTGTGCCGGGCAAGCCACCCCCACGGGCTCAGTGGGCCCCAGTCCCATCGGGGAGACCAGGACAGCGCTAGGGCGCTCGACCGTGTGGTTGCGACATCCAGCAGCCAACTGAGGTGCTGCCTCAACTGCTGAAGCCGCGCTCCTCCATCGCGGCCGAAGACCGCGTGCGAGATGACCCGCAGTGTCGTCTGTTGCATGAACCGATGAACGAGGAACGGCCTCCCGGGAACCCAGCTGCTCATCTCGTCCTCAGTGACCTCGCGGATGAGCCTGCCGTAGGCCCGCAGCCGATCCCCGTGGAAAGGAGGCGACAGCAGCCGCCGCGACCGATGGTGGCGGTCGCCGGTGAGGTACTGCACCGCGTTGTCCCCGAGCAGGAACCGCAGGACCTTCTCTCCCCGGCGAGCCTCGAACATCTCCGGATCGGCCGTCATGATCTGCTGTATGGCCACCGGGTTGCTGAAGTAGACGGCCAGAGGCCTCCTGCGCCCTCCCACGCTGAAGGGATCGCCGTAGCGCCGCGCACAACCGTCGAGGCATTGCAGCGGACGAAGCAGGAGGTTCAATTCGAAAACGGCACGGGGAACTCGCGGTCCCGAGAGAAGACTCATTTGCTCACCATCGACCGCTCTCGCCGGGAATCGAGCATCGATGCCCGGCCAAGGACTTCGAGCGCCACAGCGGTTTCCACGGCTGGCGAACCGAGGAGAGGGCGCGGCGCACCCCGAGCCCAGCGAACGGCCGTCCACGTCGGGCCCCAGGGCCACGACCCGTCGGGGAGCTGGGTCGAGACCGCGGCTTGGACGGCGTTGGCCGGATCGAGCCACGAAGATCGCAGGCGCAAGGACGCCACCAGCAGTCGCATGAGCCGGAACGGCTGCGCTGTCGGAAAGGTCCTGTTTCGCATCTGGCGCTCGACTAGGCTTCCGCACGCCGCCGCAAGGGGATCACCCGGCGGGGTCGTTTCTGAAATCCTGCTCGAGGCATGCGCGAAGCACTCCGGATAGAGGTAGTACGGGCTGCCGTTCGCGCTCTCGGCGCTGCCCGCGTAGGCGACCACAAAGCGCTCTGCCTCGGGCGCATCGAGGCCAACGGCGCGCAGGAGGCAGATCACGTTCGCATTGACGACCGGGTCCACCACGTTGAAGGCAGGGCGGAGCAGGGAGCGCGGATTCCTCAGGAGTCGTTCGAGGAATGGTGCCGTTTCGCTCGCCCAGGTTTGGAAGCGTCCCGTGCCATCTCGGTGTGACCGCAGCTGTCGGGCGGCGCCCACGTAGTCGAGCGTCACACCGCCACGGTGCAGCGCGAGCAGCGCCAGGCTCGTCGAGTCGAGGTCCGGACGAAGCGGCGGGCTGCATCGGTAGAAACGCCAGTACCCGCCGCCTTCCATCTCGTCCAGGAGGTAGGTTAGCCCCCGCTCGATCAGCAGGCGCGTGTCGGATGCTCTACCGAGCGACTGAAGCGCCTCGAGAACCAGGGAGGTGACGAACGGGCTCGGGACTGCGCCGGCGGGAAAACCGGGGCCACCGACCACGACAACCACACCGAAGCTCCCGTTCGGAGCTTGCTGAGACGTTAGGTGGGCGAGGCCCGCTCGAATGCACTCGTCTGGCTGTCGAATGGACTGTCCCCATTGCCCGCTCAACATCGGATAATCAGCGGGACCGGCCGTCGGCCGGAGCCTTCCCGCCCGACTCCCTCAGGTCCACGAACCAGTTGTAGAGAATCGCGACCACGTAGCCCACGATATAGCCCGTGAGAAACCCGTAGGCGAGCGCGATGAAGCTGCACGCGAGGCTCACGCGGTAGCCGCTGAAGTATTGTCCGGGCTGCCAAAATCGGGATCGAGGCGACCCCGAACACCTTCGTCTCCGCCGCGACGTCGGCGTCGATCTCAGGCGCCAGCGTCACATGTTTAGCTGCACTGATGCGAGCACGTCCGTGCCGCGGCTGTATCCTGGATGAACTCGGAGGCGAGAAGGGCTCGCTCGATTCGAATCTCCCCTCGAAATTCATCCTGATGCCTCCGCTTTGCTCCCGGAGACCATGCGCGTTCAGTAGAGCGGCCCGACCCGCCGAACGTGCAGCCGACACCGCCGAACGCCCGCGCGTGCAACCTCCGCTCGCTCCGCCGCGGCTCGCTGGACTGCGGCCTAGTGCCAGCCGTAAAGTCGGGCCCGTCGTGCGATACCCAGTGTTCGAGATGGGGCCTTTACGTTAACCTCGACCCGCTTATGCCGGCTATCCTCATCCTCCGCGACGGACGATCCATACTGACTCGTGCGCGACACCGTGATGCGCGGGAGGTTCTCGCTCGATGTCTTCGGTGACGCTTCCAAACGGTCCTCGCGCTCCGCGGGCCGTGCTCGAACTCATGCTCATGGCGCGCCCGTTGGAGTCGCTCGCGCGCTGGCAACGACGATACGGCGATCCGTTTACGCTGGGAAGGGGCGGGCGCGCTCCAGCGGTGTTCAGCGGTGACCCTCGCGGGGTCCAAGCCGTCCTCATGGCCGACCCGGCCGTCTTCGAGCCGCGCGCCGGCGACAAGGTTTTGCGCTTCCTCCTCGGCAACTCGTCCGTGTTCTACCTCAATGGCGCGGAGCACCAGCACGAACGGCGCCGGTTGTCTCCACCCATGCAGGGGGAACGGCTGCGGGCGTCGATCGGCGCAATCACGGAGATCGCGGACCGCGCGACATCCGAGTGGACGCCCGGCCGGTCCTTTCGGGTCCGCGACTTCACTCAGGACGTCACGCTGCGCGTGATCGCTCGCCTGGTCCTCGGTCGCGACACGGGCGCCCGCGTCGACGAGGTGCGGCGCCGAATCCGTGCGCTCTGGGAGTTCACGAGTCCACTTCTGCCGGCGATGGCACTCAGGTGGTTGCCGAGGCGGGACTGGGGCCTATTCAGTCCGTGGGGACAACTGTTCGAGCACAGGCGCGTGCTCGATCGTCTCCTCCTGGAGGAGATCCGGGAGCGCCGCTCCGCTCCGGACGACTCGCGCCCCGACGCGCTCGGCACGATGATGGCGACGCGAGATGACGCAAGCCCACTGGCGAGCGACCAGGCCCTGAGAGACAAGGTGATGGCCCTGCTGTTCGCTGGACACGAGGCGGCGTCCTCAGCGATCGCCTGGGCACTTTTCGAGATTCATCGTCACGACGATGTGCGAGCGAAGCTCCTCGCGGAGATCGACGGCGTGGACGCCGACCCGAACCCGGACAGCATCCTCAACCTTCCCTACCTCACGGCGGTGTGCCAGGAAACCCTGCGGCTCTATCCGGGCGTCATTTCGGTCCCTCGTGTATTGCGGCAGCCGCTCGAGTTCATGGGATTCCGCTTCGAACCGGGCGTCACCTTGATTCCGTGCATACCGTTGACCCATCGACGCGCCGACCTCTATCCCGACCCCCTGCGCTTTCGTCCCGATCGCTTCCTGGAGCGACGGTACTCGCCGTACGAATTCTGGCCGTTTGGCGCTGGTCATCGCCGCTGCCTCGGGATGGCGCTCGCGTTCGCCGAGATGAAGTTCGTGCTCGTGACGATTCTGACCCGTTGGCGGCTGGCCGCCGCCGTTCGGGGGCCGATGAGGCCCGTCCGCCGTGGCGTGATCACCGCGCCGCCTCGAGGCATGCGGCTCGTCGCCGTGGGCCGGCGGCACTGAGCGCTTCCTCGTTCAGCGCACGCGGCTGCCGATGCTCTTTGAGCGAACGGCGGCGCCTTCCGAGCGCTCGACCTTTCCAAGCCGCCTTGCGCACGATCGCAAGTGAGCGAGCGCCCAGTGGAGACAAATCTATCCCTACTGGAGCACCGGAGCGAGTCGCGGACTGCACCGGCACCTTACTTTCACCGGCCGAACGGAATCGAGTCCCGAGACGTGCGTGGTGGAAATGAAGTCCGCAAGGGAATTCAGCAGGGAATGCGAGGAGCCTACCACGTGACGATAACCCGCCTTCACCACAAGGCTGAACTCAAGAAATCCGGATCGGATTTCTTCTCAGACGTCGCCTAGTGAATGCGTCTCGCCAACGCCTACCCATGGGCGACGCGACGCTGCCGACACTGAAGTTCAGAATCACGACATCGCGGACGGCCCCTCGGGGGTCACTTCCATGGCGGACGTCTCGAATGCAGGGGCTCGTCCTCGCCGTTCGCGCGCGTGTTGCCGGAGGCGTAGTGCGGCTTCCAGCGTCGAAGTCACTCGATTCTCGAGCTCGTAGAAATCGCAGCCAACGTCGCACGCTCGGACGTTGAACAACCGTAAGCCGCAGCGCGCCCGGCTATCGTACTCGAAAGCGAGGACTCCGTTCATCGGTGACCCATGTTGGGATGCGCTCGGGGCTTCTGGCGCGACAGGATGCCTCGACTGGATTCGCCGTTACTTGCGCCCCCGCCGGAGCTTTCCCTGCTCCAGTAGCAGCTTCGCTCCCCTCGGCTGCGTCGGGATCGCAGGAAGGCGAAGCTCTTGCGCTCTCTTTCGTATCTCCGTGAGCGTGCGACCCGGTATCGCACGCCGGAGCTGCCCTCCCAGATCACCGCGCCAGACGGCTTCCCGCAGCCTCTTGTCCTCGTCAGCGGTCCAGGGCCTCTCCTCCGACCCGTCGCGTGCCTGCGATTTCTGCGTGCGCAGCTTTCCTGTCCCAGTAGACAATTTCGTGGGCTTGTTTCCGTAAATGGAGCCTCTTTTCGTGATGTCGCCGTTCATGCTCCCATTGTGCCCGGCGAACGCGGTCGAGACTATTCCCCGAGCGAAGCACAGGCTCCCCCGCTAAATTTGCCCTGGCGAGCCGGTACGGGACTGAGCCGATCTGACGGCATCGTGTGATGCTCTATCACCCGGCAGTCGCCGATCCTTGAGCAACTTACTGCGGCCTCTATAAGATCCGGTTCTCAATGGCTCCGATAGGACCTGAGGCAAGGGCCCGCGAACGGATCGACGCTGACCTCGTCGCGGCGGGGTGGAAGGTCCAGGACCGGGACGAGATTAATCTGACGGCTGGACGCGGCATCGCCATCCGAGAGCTCAAGATGGCGAAGGGCATGATGCTGCAAGCTAACCGTCTCGGCTCGTCCTCAGGCTTCGATCCATGAAGTCCTTCGGTACCTTCCTCGCATCGTCTCTCCTGCTGACCTCGGCGACGTTCGCCTGCGGCGCTCCCTCAATGTCGACGATCGATGCCGCAGCCAAGCGGGAATGCGTCATCGTCCTCCACGGCCTCGCGCGGTCATCGCGCTCGATGTCACGACTCGCGAGCAGGCTTTCGGACGCAGGCTTCTTCGTCGACAACCTCGACTATCCGTCGACTAGGAAGCCCTTCGATGAACTGGTTGCCGGACTTGGCCCCGTGACGAACCGTGATTCGGCTTCATGCTCGAAGGTCCACTTTGTCGGGTACTCGCTCGGTGCGTTGCTTGTTCGCGCCTACCTCCAAAAAGCTCAGCCGCATAACCTCGGGCGCGTCGTCATGATCGGGCCGCCCAACCATGGGAGCGAGGTCGTCGATCACATCGGCGGCACCTGGCTATTCCATGCGGTGTTCGGCTCCGTGGGCTCGGAGCTTGGCACCTCTCCCGAAGATCTTCCCGCGCGCCTCGGGCCGCCGGACTTCGAATTTGGCGTCATCGCTGGGAATCAGGCGATAAATCCTCTCGGCTGGTGGCTGATCCCCGGAGAGAGCGACGGGGAGGTGTCAGTCGAGAGCGCGCGGCTCGACAAGATGAAGGACTTCATCATCTTGCCCGAGAATCATACATTCATCATGAACGCTCCAGAGGTCGCGAAGCAGACCGTGGCCTTCCTCCGAACCGGGCATTTTGACCATGGTGTGCCCCGAGCGGAGCGCGACAGGGTGGGCGGACTCGCGGGGCTCTGGTTCGGACCGTAGGCACCGTCCTTCGCGGCCGACGTCGTCTGGCCCTCCCGACGGCTGATGCCGCAGCGGCCCGGAGCGCTCTACAGCTTCTCTTGACCGACCGGGTGACGTTCACCCCCGGCTGTGGGGGAGAACGGTGCGAGAACTTACCTCCTGGAAGCCCCGATGACCCTGGGGAAGCTGATCCCCAGGGCCGCGCGTACTACCGTAAGCGTCCCCGACGGGATTTGAACCCGTGTTACCGACGTGAAAGGCCGGTGTCCTGGGCCGAGCTAGACGACGGGGACGTGAGCTGTGTTCCGGCAGTGAGCCGCCTGGGAATCGAACCCACGACACCCGGCTTAAAAGGCCGGTGCTCTACCAACTGAGCTAGCGGCTCGATGCTCGAAACAGCTGCGTCTACCCGAAGCTCTGCGCGAAGTAAAGGAGGTTTTCGTCGCCGGCGCGCTACGTTGACTCCGTAGGAGCGCGTTGTTACGGGGGCCCTTCATGCCGAACGTGCGGAGCCGCTTTGCGCCGAGCCCGACCGGATACCTGCACATCGGCGGCGCCCGCACGGCTCTCTTCAGCTACCTGTTCGCGCGCGGGCACGGTGGCACGTTCGTGCTGCGGATCGAGGACACCGACCGCGAGCGCTCGACCAGCGAGTCGGTGCAGGCGATCTTCGACGGCCTGCGCTGGCTCGCATCGATTGGGACGAGGGCCCGTTCTTCCAGAGCCAGCGGACCGATCTGTACAAGAAGGCGCTCGACGAGCTCGTCCGGCGAGGCGGGGCGTACCGCTGCTACTGCACGGCCGAAGAGCTCGAGGCGCAAGCGCGAGGCCGCGCTGCGCGAAGGCCGCAAACCCGCCTACGACCGCACCTGCCGCGACCGCACGGATCGTCCAGGCCGCTCCGCGCGCGATGCGCTTTCGCGCGCCCGAGCACGGCGAGACGGCGTTCCACGACATCATCAAGGACCGAGTCGCGTTCCAGAACGAGGAGCTCGACGATTTCATCATCGTGCGCTCGGACGGCTCGCCGACCTACAACTTCTGCGTCGTCGTCGACGACCACGAGATGGCGATCACCCACGTGATTCGCGGCGACGATCACCTCGCCAACACGCCGAAGCAGATCCAGCTCTACCAGGCGATGGGCTATCCCGTGCCCGGCGTTCGCCCACGTGCCGCTGATTCTCGGCCTCGACCGCGCGCGGCTCTCCAAGCGGCACGGCGCGACGTCCGTCACCGCGTACCGCGACCAGGGCTTCTTCCCGGAGGCGATGATCAACTACCTCGCGCGCCTCGGCTGGTCGCACGGCGACCAGGAGATCTTCTCCAGCGAGGAGCTCGTGAAGCTGTTCCGCATCGAGGACGTCGGCAAGTCGGCGGGTGTGTTCGACCTCGAGAAGCTCTCCTGGGTGAACTGCGCACTACATGAAGAGCCTCCCACTGGAGCGCTGGTCGAGGACGTGAAGCCGCTTCTCGAGGCGCGCGGTCACCACGAGCTTGCCGACGACTGGCTCGGCAAGATGGTGACCACGCTGCGCGAGCGAGCGCAGACGCTCGTCGAGCTCGTCGATCTCGCCTCGTACTACCTCACCGACGACGTCGCGATCGCCCCGAAGGCGGCGGCGAAGTTCCTGAAGCCGCGATTCGTGGCCGATGCTCGCCGAGCTGCGCCGACCGGCTGAGCGACGTCCAGCCGTGGGAGGCGGCCTCGATCCAGAAGGCATTCGAGCGCGTGATGAGCGAGCGCAACCTCGCGCTCGGCAAGATCGCGCAGCCGGTGCGCGTCGCCGTCACCGGCGGCACGGCGAGCCCAGGGATCTTCGAGGTGCTCGAGGTTCTCGGCCGCGAGCGCAGCATCGCCAGGCTGCGCCGCGCAGCGGCTGGAGCCGCCGCCGCTGGTTGACTGCACTACCCCTTTTCAGTACTCAATCGAGATTGCGAGCCGATTCGTCGGCCTTTTTGAGGAGTCGTCCAACTGGTAGGACACCTGACTCTGGATCAGGGTGTTGGAGGTTCGAGTCCTCCCTCCTCAGTTTTTAGCCCGAATCCCCAAGTGGCGGATGGTTGCGGTGCCGCTGCCGCCGCGGGCTCGTCGCGACGTCGGCCGCGCTCGGACATCCGCCGCAGTTGATCTCGCTTCGCACCACGACGGAAGTTCGCCGTCGTTTGCCTTCGCTGCTCTTGTGCGCAGTCGCTCAGCTCCGCATAAGAGCTCGCGCATTTGATAGAGGATGGCGCGTCTCTTCTGTTCTACGTCATCGATGAGTCGTCCTGCCCGCGTCCCGACACCGGCGCCGCCGTAGCTCTGGTACTTCCCTCCGACCCCTTCAATATCTCCGGCTTGGGCTTCGACCGAGGCGAGATTCGCGAGCTTCACGCCTAGCCGCGATCACGATCAACGCGCCCGCATACAGCACACCCTGGGCAATCAGCTGCCGGCGCGGGTCGGGGTGAAAGGGTACGACGTTCATCCGCGACCCCTAGGGGCCATTTCGGTTTGAAAGGGTGCGCGATCTCCAGCCGCGCCCACGGTCCACTGTTCCTGAGCCACGGACGATGCTCGACCGAGTCACGAGCTACTTCCAAAGCTTCTCCCCGGTCGCACAGGCCGCCATCTTGGCCGTCCTCAGCTTGTTTCTCTTCTTCCAAGCGGGGAACCGATACGAGGAGCAGACGTTCGTTGCTTTCCTGCTCGCCGTCGGGGCGATAGTTCTCTTCTGGTTCGCCTTCGCGCAGGTCTATTGAACCGTGCCTCACCGTCCGCTCGCAGATGACGGAACTGGCCTGGCTCGGATCTGGCCGGCACTGGTACTCGCCCGTGCTCCCTCCATGGGCGGCAGCGCAGCCGGAGGTACAGTTCGGCACGGGGGGAGGAGGCGGTGGGGGAGGTGCTACGACGGCTGGCACCGGAAGTTCCGCTGGCGGCGGCTCGGGCAGCGCGGGTTCCGGTGGCGCTGGGGCTGCTGCCGCGACCTCCGCCGGTTCGTCGCATCCCGGCCGAGCGGGACTTTGCCCGACGCCTCGCGGTGAAGCTCCTCCCACCGGCCCGGAGCACGACGAGCTCCGCCTCATACGTCTCGACAAGCACCGACTCGCGCCGGTCCCGCGCGAGCGCGGCGAAGGTCAGGGTAACCCCTGATAGACCATGAGCGTGAAGGATGAGCCGGGGGCAGCAGGGTGACCGCCGTGAATCAGTGGCATCGAATCAGGTTCTCGAGGATTGAGCTCGCATCGGGAATCTGGAATCGCTTTTGGATGGACGGCCTGTTGCCGGTGGCCAAGCGGCTCGGCAAAGGCATAGACTTCAACACCATCGCCGTATTCGACATGGACGATCGCGACGGCGGGCAGTACCTGTATCTCTCGCCGGCAGCCTCTTGCGCGTTCCTCGCGGTCGCTATGGCGCATGGAGCAGAGCCTTGCATTCGTCCAGCTCCTGAAGGCTTGTCTCTCGCTTACGGCGACGAGTTGGCGGCCCGTAGGCTTCTCGCGCGCTGACTTCACAGCGTCGCTCCCCGAGCGCTTCGCCGGCTGAAACATGGGGTTGCTTTTTCGTTGACAGGTTCCATCGAAAGACGGATTTAGAGACCAGCGGCCCAAGGGGAGGAGCGCATTCCGGGGACGAGGAGGGCACGCCATGAAGGACTCCGTGCGGATCTCGATCTACCACCATGCCACGCTGGCCTGGCTGGCTTGGCAGGAGGCGGAAGAGGCTGGCGATAGCAGGCGGGCAGAGAAGGCGTTCCGCGTGTACGACTTCGGCTTTGATCTGATCGGCCGCCGTCGCCCGCCCCAGCGTGACTCCACGCCCGAGGGCGCGAGCGCGGTGCGAGCCACAATCGAATCAGAGCCCGCTCGATCCACGCCGTCGCTCCACGGCGGCAGGTAGCATGCGCTGCCTCCGCTAGCGCTTCCGATCTAGCTTCGGTGCTCGATCTCGAATGTCTTTACCTTGGCAAGCACGAAACCCGCGCGGACTTGACCGGCGCCTTCGATTGCGGAAACTGCTCGTGCGGTCCAGGGTAAGGTTCGGTCGCTCGAGAGACTAGGACCCTTCGCGCCGGAGCGGGGTTTCTCGGAACGGATAGCATAGCGGAGCCCTGGGCCGCCCCGCTTTCTTCGTTCCTGCGCGGAACCCGGTTCCGGACCGAGATGTTCGCATCACTCACGCGACCTTCGTTGACGCGACGAGGCCCGCGGCGCGATTGTTCGCGTCGATCTAGGAGGAGACGATCATGGCTGACACGAACGAAGACCTCGTCAACACGCTCACCCTCGCGGCCGCGACCATCCTGGGTAGCCTGATTCAAGCCAAGCTGACGGCTCAGCACAACCTCGGCGACGCAATCGAAAGGGCTTCGCAGGCCGCGTTGCAGCTCCGAGAGAAGATCCAGCAAACCCTTTAGCCTTCGTTCCGTCGCGTCCATCAACCTACTAGCCCCCCACTGAGCCGGTGCCATTTTTCTCCAGCGGAACCGTCTCGCCATCCGCGCGCTTAACGTCGACGCGACTGACCGAGAAAAGCTAGATTTCCCCTTGTTTCCGGGGTAGGGAAGACTGACAGGGTGTTGGAGGTTCGAGTCCTCTCTCCTCAGTAGCGAAGACTATCGAAGCTCGGAACGGTCCCATCGTCTAGCGGTTAGGACGGCGGCCTCTCACGTCGCAAACCGGGGTTCGATTCCCCGTGGGACCACTTTCGTTTTCCGCTGTCACGCCTAGCTGTTGCATGATTCTTCCCGGGGCCGGATCAACTCCATTCCAGCTCGGGCAGCTCCCGGAACACCTTGCGTACGCCCTCGCTCCAGTCTGCGCTCAGCGCCGTGAAGTAGGCGTCGCCCTGGTCGAAGCGGCGCCGCATGCGGATCTCCAGGCTGTCCCGCTCGTAGCAGACCAGATCGATGGGCATGCCCACCGACAAGTTGCTGCGCATGGTCGAATCGAACGAAACGAGAACGCACTTGGTGGCGTCCGCGAGCGTGGTGGTGGGCGCGATGACCCGATCGATGATCGGCTTTCCGTACTTGGCTTCGCCGGTTTGCAGAAACGGCGTATCGTCTCCCGCTTCGATGAAGTTGCCCTCGGCGTAGATGCGAAACAGCCGCGGCGGCTCGCCCTTGAGTCTGTCCACCGACGATGAACGAGGCGTTGAACGCGAATCGGGACCGCTTTCCAGGAAGGGCGCGTCGCGACGCTCGATGTCGCGCACGGCATCCGAAACGAGGACGGCCACGTCGAACATGGTGCGCGCCGTCCACAGATTGGGCGGTCCATCCGTGACGTCGCTGCGCTGCTTCAGCACGCTGATCACGGCTTGCGTCCCGGCCAGGTTGCCGGAGCTCAGCAGGACGAGCACACGATCGCCGGCCCGCTCGAACACGGTCATCTTGCAGAACTTGGCGAAGTTATCCACGCCGGCGTTCGTGCGCGAGTCCGACGCGAGGACGATCCCATCCTTGAGCAAGATGCCGACACAGTACGTCATGCCCTGACTTTCTCGGCTGGCGGAACTCGACTTCGACTGCCCGTACGGCGCACTTCAGTTCGCGCTGATCTCATCCGTCCACACCTTGAAGCTTTCCAGCGTCGAGGGCCCGAAGCTGGTCGTGAGCGCGACATCCGCCGCGTCTCTGCCTCGGGCGATCAGGATGCGCCCGATGCGGGGCGTATTGTTGCGAGGATCGAAGGTGTACCAACCGTCGCCGAGATAGGCCTCGAACCAGGCCGCAAAGTCCATCGGCGCATAGGGTGGAGGCAGGCCGATGTCGCCGAGATAGCCGGTGCAGTAGCGCGCCGGGATGTTCATGCAACGGCAGAGCGTGACGGCGAGATGGGCAAAGTCGCGACACACGCCCTTGCGATCCTGAAACACTTGAAAGGCGGTCTTCGTCGGGCTCGAAAGGCCGTAGCCGAACTGAATGTGTTGATGCACGAAATCGCAGATGGCCTGGACGCGCTTCCAGCCGGTCGGCGCCGCACCGAACAAGCGCCAGGCAGTCTCCGACAACAGGTCGGTCTCGCAATACCTGCTGCCGAGCAGGAAGAGCAAGGTCTCTTCGGGGAGCGCCTCCACGGGCCGCTGCTCGAGCCAAGGCGCTACCAGGTCGGGGTTGCCGGTGTCGGATACGACGGCATCGCTGCTCAGCCGGAGCTGTCCCGCGGGTGCCACGATGCGGCTGCACCAGTTGCCGAACGAGTCCCGATAGGCCGTGACCGGAATGGACGGACTGAGCAACAGGTGGTCGGGCTTGATGATGTCCGAGACGCGGCTGTAGTGAATACTCAACGTGACGATCATCGGTGTCGGTTGTGGGCACCGATAGACCAGCTCGTAGCCGACTCGAATCTGCATGGGTAACCGCTCTCTCGATGCCTGAAGTCTCACCTGATCCTAGCACTCGCGTGCCTGGCGAGAGGCTGGCCGCGAAACCGATCACGTTGGAAACAAGTGCGGCACCGCCTCCTCCAGAACGCCTCCAAGGCGCTCGGCCCAACTCTGCACGTCGGATTCGCTGGCGAGCAGGTCCTGCCGGATCTCGAGCTCCACATGCGGAATGCCGCGCTGCTCGCCGTGCACGATGATCGTGTAGTCGCGTGGCATCGCTCACCGAATACGGCTGGTTGTCCCCGACGATGAGTGCGCCATCGCTGCGCAACCCCTCCCGCACCAGCCGGCCGAGTCGCGGATCTCGGCCGTACAGCACGCCGACGTGCCAGCGCCGCCCTTCGTCCATGTAGACGGGCGTAAAGCTGTGCAGCGCGACCAACACGCTGGGGCATGCCCGTGCGCTGCGCGCATCCAGCTCGTCGCGAATGCGCTGGTGGTAAGGCTGGAACACCTCCTCGAACCGTTTGCGAGCGTCGCTGGACGAGAGCCCTTCGTTGGCCGCGATTCGGGTGCGCTCGGAGAGCGTGGGGATCGAATCGGGTGCGCCTGGCGGACGGTTCGCGTCGATCACGAGTCGCGAGTAGTTGTGCATGATCAAGAACGCGTCGAGGCGGGCGGAGAGCCGCCGTCCCAGCTCGGCCACGCCCAGGTCCCAGGCCACGTGCGTGGAAAGCTCGTGCTCGGAAAGGCTCAAGCTGGCCAGTTTGTGCGGGATCTCGCGTCCGGCGTGGTCGCACGTGAGCAAGAAGGCAGAGCTCCCCGTGGCGCGCTCGATCAGGAACACGGGCGGGTCGTCTTCACTGAGCAGTGACGTTTGGTCGGGCTCGAGGGGACTCGACAGCGAGGCGGCGATTTCGCGCGTCGACACCTCCACGGCGACCGTGTGCCGCCCGCCGCCGAAGAGCACGCCCCGCAAGGGCGAGACGTCGCCGAAGTCGCGTCCCCATGCGATCGTCACGTGATCCGAATCGACGCGCACACCATTGGTCGGATCGAGATCGATCCATCCGAGCGGCGGACAGTAGACCGACACCCAGGCATGCGAGGCGTCGGTCCCCACGAGAGGCGAGTCTGTTTCTTCCCGTGTCGTCCGTAGATAGCCACTCACATACCGCGCCGCGAGTCCGAGCGAGCGCAGGCACGCGATCATCAGATGCGCGAAGTCCTGGCAAACCCCGCGGCGCTTCTCGAGCACCTCGACGAGCGGCGTGGCGACGGTCGTCTCCCCGGGCGAATAGGTGAACCCGCCATGGATCTTCGCCATCAGCGCTCGCGCTCCGGCCAGAATCGGTGTGCCCGGCGCAAAGCACTCCTCGGCATAGTCGGCGAACGCGGTCTTCAGCGCTACGTACGGAGATCGCAGGCGGAAGCGATCGGCATCGAGCCGCTCGGTCGGAAGCGCGTCGGCGTGATAGGCCAGCGCTTCCCGCACGGCTTCCCAGGGATCCGCTTCTTCCAGGATCGTCGCGGCGCTGCTGCGCACCTCGACCGCGAGGTCGGCGACGACGTCGAGCCGCTTGTGCGGCCGGTCGAACTCGAGCCGCGTCACCGGATTTCCGAACGCATCGACCTCTTCGCTGCGGCTCGCCGGCGCGGGCGTGACCTCGATTGCATGCCGTCGCACCGTTTGCCGCTCGCACGCCCTCGGCACCAGGTGAAGCAGCTGGTGCGCGTGCACGACCTCTCTGGCGTAGTCGTAGGTCGTCCGGTGGAGGATCGAATAGTGGCGACCGCTCATGTGCTCACCGTGTGGATCTCGTCTCCGGTGTGCGAGAAGTGCCGCGCGGAAAGCCGATCGGAAAGCTGGCCGGCCGCGAGCGCGACGCGATCGAGGTGTGCTGCCACTGTGCGTCGCGCATCCGCTCCCTCTTCGCCCGCTCCGTCCACCGACCGGAAATCAGCGTGATCGAGATCGCCGATCGCGTTCTCCAGCGCGTCGTCGAGCGTCGACCCGAGCGGCGCGGCGAGACCGTTCGACAACCGGCGAATGCTCTGCCACTGGAACGCGACGGCGCGCGGGTTCGTCTCGTCGAGCACCAGGAGCTCGAGCACCGATTCGAGCTGCGGCGTGGACAGAAAGCGCGTGCGGTAGTGGATCGTGCTGTCGGCGATGTCGAGGAGCCACCCGAGCTCTCCCTGCGACGGCGCGGTCCCGGAACTCAGCCGATGCGACAGTAAGAGCGCGAGGAACTGCAGGCGCTCGAGCCGCCGGCCGAGCATCGTCAGGCGCCAACCGTCGTCCTGCCTCATGTCGTCGAAGCTGAGCCCGGCGAGTGCGATGAGCGAAAGCAAGAGCCGGTCGAGCGCCTCGCGGGGATCGAGGAGTGCCGAGGGGCCGCTGCGGAGCTGGCGCGAGAGGCGGCTCACGATCCGCCAGCTCTCGCTCGACAGGCGGCTTCGCGCCTCGGACGCGCAGGCGACGAGCTGGCGGAGGTCGAAGACGAGCCCGTCCGTCGCCGCGCCGTCGAGCAGCGGCCCTGCCGGACCCGAGGTGGGGATCGTCGCGCCGAGGATCCGGCAGGCCTCGACAGCGCGCGTCCACACTTCCGGACGCGAGCGCATCGCGAACGTCGCCCGCAAAAGCCGCGTCTTGTCGTCGCAACGCTCGGTGTAGCGTCCGAGCCAGTAGAGGTTTTCGACCAGGCGCGAGGGAAGATCGCCCTCGCGTCCGGCGCGCGCGGGCGTCGCGGCAATCGCCGCGGGCTCTTCCGCCGCCGCCTCCCCGCCGAGAACCCAGATGTCCTTGCTGCCACCACCGCGCTGCGTGGAGAGCACGTCGGCGAGGTCGCCGACCGCCACGCGGGCGAGGCCGCCTGGCATCACACGGTAGCCGCTTGGTGTGGCGATCGCATACACGCGGATGCCGAGCGAACGCGCGCGGAACGACAGCTTGCCGTCGGCCCGCCACACCGGCGCTTGCGACAGCGAGACCCGCTCCTGCGCGACGTAGGCGTGAGGGTGCGCGCGCAGGCGCGCGCGAAGCCGCGCGCGCTCGGGATCGTCGAGGTCGCTACCGAAGACCGGCTCGAAGCGCTGATTCGGATAGGTCGGCTTCACCACCAGGCAGTGGAGGTTGTTGACGACGTAGTCGAGCGCCGGCTTCTCGCCGCACCACCACGTCGCGACCGACGGCAGCAGCAGCTTTGCGCCGAGCAGCCGCTCGGCCACACCCGACATAAAGCCCGTCCATCCCGCCGACTCGAGCACACCGCTGCCGAGCGCGTTCGCGATGGTCACCTTGCCGGCACGCACCGCGTGGATGAGCCCGGGCACGCCGAGCGCCGAGTCGCCGCGGAGCTCGAGCGGATCGCAGAAGTCGTCGTCGAGTCGGCGCAGGATCGCGTGCACGCGCCGCAGGCCGCCGAGGGTCTTCAGGTGTACGGTGTCGCCGCGCACCGTCAGATCCTGTCCTTCGACGAGCGGGAAACCGAGCTGGCGGGCGAGATAGGGGTGCTCGAAATAGGTCTCGTTCCAGGGGCCGGGGGTGAGCACGACGGCGAGCGGCGACTCGCCGGGAGCCGCGGTGGCGAGCATCTGTTCGCGAACTGCGGCGAAGAAGTCGTCGAGCGTGCGCACGTCGAGATCCTGGATCATCTCGGGAAACACGCGCGCGACGATCTGGCGGTTCTCGAGTGCATAACCCGCGCCCGACGGGGTTTGCGTCCGGTCGCCGAGCACCCACCAGCGGCCGTCCGGGCCGCGCGCGAGATCGGCCGCGTAGAGATGAAGCCATCGCCGCTGCGGCGGCACGATGCCGACGCACGGCCAGAGGAAGTTCGGATGCCCGAAGGGAATCTCCGGTGGGACGATACCTTCGGCGAGCAGCTGCTGCGGCCCGTAGAGATCGGCAAGCAGGCGATCACAGAGCTCGGCGCGCTGCGCGATGCCGGCGGCGATCTGGCGCCACTCTTCCTCGCGGAGCAGGAACGGCAAGGGATCGAGGACCCACGGGCGATCTTTGCCCTTCGGGTCGGCGTAGACGTTGTAGGTGACCCCGTTCTCGACGATCAGCCGCCGCGCGAGCTCTACGCCGTGGCGCACGGCGTCGGCGCCGCGCGCCGTCAGTCCGTCGAGCAGCGGGCGCCAGTGAGAGCGAACCTCGCCGTTCGCGTCAACGAGCTCATCGTAGTGTCTGCCGAGGCCGACGTCCGATCGCGTCCGGCCGCGGTCCAGAGGCTCGGCCGGCGAAGGAATGCCTTCCGGTTCGTTCACTTGGGACACGTTCAAGCCCTGCGGCCGTGACGTCGCAGATCGAGCGTGAATGGTGTGTCGAGCGACGGAGGGACAGTCTTCACGTCCATGCCTCCCGGCGTATGCCCGATGCGGAAGAATCGCGCCAGACGGCGGCTCTCCGCCTCGTAGGCGTTGACGGGGAACGTCGCGTAGTTGCGGCCCCCGGGGTGCATCACATGGTACTGGCAGCCGCCGAGCGATCGCTTCATCCAGGTGTCGACGAGATCGAATATCAGCGGCGCGTGCACGCCGATCGTCGGATGAAGCGCCGACGGCGGCTGCCACGCGCGGTAGCGAACGCCTCCCACGAACTCGCCGTTTCGGCCGGTCGGGCGGATCGGCACCGCGAAGCCGTTGCAGGCGACGAGGTAGCGGTCGGGGGCGAGGCCTGTGACGCGCACCTGCAGGCGCTCGACCGAGGAGTCGACGTAGCGGACCGTGGCGCCGATCGCGCCTTCCTCGCCGAGCACGTGCCAGGGCTCGAGCGCTTGGCGGAGCTCGATCTCGACGCCGCGCATGGCGAAGTCGCCGCACTTCGGGAAGCGGAACTCGAAATGCGGCGCGAACCATTCCAGCGCGAATGCGTACCCCGCGGCGGCGGTCTCCTCGAGCACGTCGGCGAAGTCCTGCTCGACGAAATAGGGGAGCATGAAGCGGTCGTGGAGCTCGGTTCCCCAGCGGGTCAGGCGCTCCGGCGCGTACGGTGCCTTCCAGAAGCGGGAGACCAGCGAGCGCAGCAACAGCTGCTGCACGAGGCTCATGCGTGAGTGCGGCGGCATCTCGAAGGCGCGAAGCTCGAGGAGCCCGTGGCGTCCCTGCGGTCCGTCGGGCGAGTACATCTTGTCGATGCAGAACTCCGCGCGGTGTGTGTTGCCGGTGACGTCGACGAGAAGATTGCGCAGCAGTCGGTCGACCAGCCACGGCGGGCAGGCGGAGCCGGCGTCGGGGAACTGTCGGAAGGCGATCTCCAGCTCGTGCAGCGAGTCGTTGCGCGCTTCGTCGATGCGCGGCGCTTGCGAGGTCGGGCCGATGAAGAGCCCGGAGAAGAGGTACGAGAGCGACGGGTGGTCGTGCCAGTAGGAAAGCAGACTCCGCAGCAGGTCGGGGCGGCGCAAGAACGGCGAATCCGGCGCGCGTCGCGCCGCCGATCACGAAGTGGTTGCCGCCGCCGGTACCGGTGTGGCGGCCGTCGAGCATGAACTTCTCGGTGGAAAGGCCGCAGAGGCGCGCCGACTCGTAGAGGTGCGTGGTGCGATCGACGAGCTCGTGCCAGGTCGACGCGGGGTGGATGTTGACCTCGATCACGCCGGGGTCGGGAGTGACGCGGAACTTGTTCAACCGGGGGTCGTCGGGCGGCTCGTAGCCCTCGACGATGATCGGCTGGCGCTGTGCCTCGGCGGTTGCTTCCACCGCCGCGACCAGCTCCAGGTAGTCCTCGAGGCGCGGCATCGGCGGCATGAACAGGTACAGGACGCCGCCGCGCGCCTCGGCGCACATCGCGCTGCGCGTGATCCAGCTCGCCGATTCTCCAGCGGCCGGCGATCTCTCGGCATGCGCGTCTCCGTCTGCCTTCTTCGCTAGGTCTTTCTCCCGCTCGCGCGGCGGCTCGTGACGGAACTGCGCGCGGATTTCGGCGTGGCGCGGCAGCGGCGGGAACGTTCCCAGCGGATCGGGCGGATAGACGTACGGATAGTCCGTCTTCGCCACCCACGGCTGCGAATCGAGCGGCAGCCGATAGCCGATCGGCGAGTCGCCGGGGATCGAGGTAGCAGCGCCCGTCGCGCAAGTACCACGGTCCACTGCGCCAGCGGGTTCCCGACGGATCGCGCGCGATCGGCAAGACATGCCCCGCGACGCGATCGAGCCCGCGAGAGAAGATGCGGGCGAGGCGTCGCTCTCTCGAGCGGGTCGTCGAGGCGCGAGTCGAGAGGGTCGACGTTCACCGGCAGACGGCGCTCACGCCAGAGGTAGTAGAAGACGTCTTCGTAGGCGGCGAAGACGAACGACGGCGAGAGCCCGAGCCGGGTCGCCACGCCGTGCAAGAAGTGCCGCGCGACGTCCTCGTCGGCGCCGTCGGCCGTGCGCTCGTCCGCCTGGAGCTCCGGCGCGCTCCAGATCGGCTCGCCGTCACGCCGCCAGAAGCAGTTGAGCGACCAGCGCGGCAGCGGCTCGCCCGGATACCACTTGCCCTGGCCGAAATGCGACGAGGCCTCTCGGAGCGTGCTTGTCGCGCAGGCGGCGGAAGAGGTCGGCGGCGAACAGCCGCTTCTTGTCGGCCCGAGCGCCGCGGTGTTCCATTCGTCGCCGTCGGGATCGTCGATGGCGACGAACGTCGGCTCGCCGCCCATCGTCAGCCGCACGTCGTCGCCGCGAGCTCGGCGTCGACTGCGTGGCCGAGCGCCTCGATCTCCGCCCACTGCTCCTCGGTGTACGGCTTGGTGACCCGCGGCGCCTCGAACACGCGCGTCACGGTCATCTCGTGCTCGAACGTCGTCTCGCACTCGTCGAGCGACGCCGCTGACCGGCGCCGCCGACGACGGCTCCGGCGTGCAGGCGAGCGGAATGTGCCCCTCGCCGGCGATCAGGCCCGACGTCGGGTCGAGGCCGATCCAGCCCGCGCCCGGCAGATAGACCTCGCACCACGCGTGCAGGTCGCGTGAAGTCGGCTGCCGGTCCGGCGGGCCCGTCGCAGCGCGCTGACGTGTCCGGCAGTGAGCTGGATCAGGTAGCCCGACACGAAGCGCGTGGCGAGCCCGAGACGGCGGAGGATCTGCACGAGCAGCCACGCCGAGTCGCGGCATGACCCCGAGCGCCTTCTCGAGCGTCTCGTCCGGCGTCTGCAGCGCCGGGCTCGAGGCGGATGAGGTAGCGGATGTGCTGCGGAGAGCCGCGGTTGAGCTCGACGAGGAAGTCGATCGTGCGCCGCGGCTCGCGCGAAATCGACGCGACGAAGGCGTCGAGCAAGCGGCGTGCGAGGGCGAAGCGTCTGACGAGTAACGGCGCGAGCTCGTCGCGCAGCGACGGCTCGTACTCGAACGGGACACTTCTCGGCGTGGCTCGAGGAAGAAGTCGAACGGGTTCAGCGACCGCCATCTCGGCGACGAGATCGACCTCGAGCCGAAGCTCGCGCGTCTGTCCGGGAAAGACGAGCCGCGCGAGATAGTTGGACTGCGGGTCCTGTTGCCAGTTGATGAAGTGCTCTGCGGGCGCGACCCTGAGCGAGTAGCGCAAGGATGCGCGTGCGGCAGTGCGGCGCGGGACGCAGGCGCACGACCTGCGGCCGAGAGGCTGACGAGGCGGTCGTAGCGGTAGTGGGTGACGTGGTTCAGTGCGACGTGGATCGACAAAGGGCGTCTCCACCGAGCAGGAATTCTTCGATCTCGACGCCGCAGATCTGCGCCATTGGCGGCTGGGTTGGCTCCGGCCCACCGGCGTCTTGCGGCTCGCTCGTCGGGAGCTCCGCTTTTTGCAGCGCAGCGGCCGCCGCGCTACAGCGCACGCCGATCGCGAACACGCGGGTCGCGCCGAGGCGGGTCGCGGGCGAGAGCGGCGCGACAGGCGCAGCGCACCGTCTCCGAAGAAGCGTCCGCCGCCCGCCGAAGTGCGGATGCGCACCGGCGGAAAGACGATCGGGATCGCCGCCGAAGCGCTCACGTGCTCGTGGGTGATTTCGGTAGAGAGCGCGACGCGCCGTGCGCGTGTCCACAACGGATGCCCGGAACGACCCTGCACGAACGTGAAGGATCGGCCCGAATGATAGCTCGTCGCCGAGACCGCGGCGGCGAACAGGTGTCCGGCCGCGATCGATTCGCCGATGCCTTCGAGATGGAGGCGGTCACGGAGCAGCTCGTAGAGCGGCGCGGTGTCGAGGAGCGCGCTCACCGAGCCGCCGCCGAGGATCCCGCCGAGCGACAGGTCGCGCAGCCACCGCATGCTCACGCAGCCGAGGGAGGCGAGATCCGTGCGGAACACCTGGCGAACCGACAGGCGCGCCCAGAGCTCGGTGAGGTCACGGACCGCGGCTACGAACTCGCGGCTGCGCGCCGCGAGGAACATTCCGTTGATCGCTCCGGCCGAGGCGTCGGTGACGACCGCGAACGGCGACGCGCGTGCCCGAAAGCTCGGAGCCTCGCCGATGCGGCGCAAAACCCCGGCCTGATATGCTCCCCGGGCTCCGCCCGCAGTCAGTACCAGACCGAGCATCGACTATCTCCGGATCTCCACGGGCAAAGGAATGCCTCCCGACACTTCGTCGGTGGTTTTCTTACGCAAGAGTCGAGCCAGCGACGATCGATAGGACGGCCTCGGCCGATGCGAGCCTTTCACGCTTGATCGGCTGCGAGCGGTCCCGAAGTCGCCTAGGAAAGCAGCACTTGCACGTGCAAATTGCAGCCCCTCAGCCGGCCGCTCCGACGATCGTCTCGTGCACGAAGCGGAGCTTCTCGATGGCGGGTGGGGCGAGCACGAACGGATAAGGGTCGCTGAGCCCGAGGCCGCGGTTCAGGTTGTTCATCACGTAGGTGACCGAGAACCAATCTTCGATCATGTGGTCGAACGGTGCGAGCGCCCGTTCGGACGGGTCACTCAGGGACGGCTCGCCGGCGCGGGAAGGGCGGAGCGACAGCCCGCACTCGATTGCGGTCTCGAGCGTGTCGATCATGTGGACGTAGTGCGCCCACGTCTCTGCCCAATCTTCCCAGGGGTGCGCGCTCGCGTAGGCACTGAGGAAGCGCTGCTGCCAGTCCGCGGGAGCGCCGTCGCGGTAGTGGCGCTCGAGCGCCCTCACGTATTCCTCACGCTCGTCGCCGAAGATCCCGCGAAACGGATTCGTCCGCCGGTTGCCGACGAGCCGCGTCCAATAGTAGTGACCGCTCTCGTGACGGAAGTGGCCCAGCAGCGTCCGGTACGGCTCGTGGAGCTCCTTCTTCCGCCGTTCGCGCTCGGCATCGTCGACCTCGGCGACGTTGATGGTGATGACGCCGGCGTTATGACCGGTAAGAACGCGGGGAGCGCTCGGGTCGTCAGAGTCGGCGAGGAAAGCGAAGGAGAGGCCCCGCTGCGGATCCTCGGCGAGGCTCGAGACCGGCAGGGAGAGACCGAAGAGCGTGTATAACAACCGTCGCTTGGCGACCTCGAGGCGATACCAGGCTTCCTTGTGCTCCGGCCGGGAGAGGTCGGGAATCGCGTGCGTCAGCCGACACGAGCGGCAGAGTGTCGCGGAATTGCCCTCGGTGGCCCAGTTGCAGACGTTCTTGAGGGTGTAGTTGTCGCAGAGGCGGTACGTGCGGCCTTCGGCGCGCGGAGACGGGCAGCGCCACTTTTCGTCGCCCGCTGGCTCGAGAGAACCGACGATGCCCAGATCGGGAAGGTAAGCGAGCGCGTGATCGCAGCGCACGCAGCGGACGTTCTCGAAGAAGACGAGGTTGCCGCAGTGATCACAGTGAAAGACCTTCATCTATAAGCAGGCAAAGACGAGCCTGACGATCGGGCTTCAAGCAAGCGACGCGAACTGTCCGAACGGAATGAGACGGAGGGGTCGGCGGCAGCTCAAGAAACGCCTCAGCGAGGCCGGCCGGGGCAAGCTCATCGGCCCGTCGGAGCAGAGGGTCACCTTCGAGGCGATGGCTGGCGATCTGCATACAGACTGCCGTGCGAACGGCAAGCGTTCGATTGAGTCGGCGAGGTTTTCGGTCAACCGTCTTAGGGCTTCTTCGGCCTCGATCGCGCACTTTAGCGAGGAGCGCTCGCAGACGAAGCTCGGACTTAGGAGCCGGGGGACCGAAGCAGACCTGCTATTCGTTCCGGCGGTTGGACCCTCCGTCAGCGAGGCCAAGCCGGATTTCCGGAGGACACCGATCTGTCCGACCATCAGCGCGGAAGTCCATGCTCGTCATATCCCAGGATCTCGTCGGCCGGGCGGGCATCGTGAACGGGAAGAGCTGCGCAGTGGAGCGCGATCTCGTCGAGACTCGTCGGCGAGGCTCCGCTTCTTTCGACGCTCGCGCCGAAGGCGGCTCAATCGATCCCGCAACGCGCGTGTGACAGCCTCCGTCTTCGTCTCCCCAGTCACACGCGCGAGCTCAGCGGCGAGTTCCTCGGTTTCCGAATTGCGGATGTTGAGAGCCATATTTCATTACTCCCCTTCGACGATCTACACGGTAGCATCCGCTTATTCTCGATCGAGCTTTGTTTCGGCTGATCTCTCCTCTCCGACGACCGGAACCGTTCCGGTTTTTGCGGGAAAAGGCGGGCTTTTTTGGGCCGTTTCAGGGTTGCCAGAAATCCCAGAAGATCCTTGAACCTACTGACCGGAGCGACGAGAGTCGGCCGCGGGCAGGGGGACACCGGCATCGATGCGCGTTCGCTCGTCGTAGAGAAACGGCGCGACCCAAAACTTGACCGTATTCGATCTCGGAGATGTCGACGAAAACTACGCGAAGGTGCGTGGTCCGCGCAGTTCGGCGTGGCTCGACCGCGCGCGCGGGGCCTTTGTCGGCGGCAGCGTCTCGAATCGGGGCGGACGTCGATCCAGTCGCCGATCCCTCAGAAGCGGACCGATACCTCCGCAGTCCCGTTCGGCGTCCAGTCGGTGGTCAGTCCCTCGCGATTGAGCGGAACGATGGCGTTGAAGCCGAAGACCACGTCCTTGTAGGGGTTCAGCTTGATGCCGGGGACGATCTCGAATTTCTGGATGTCGTCGCCGGAAACCTGCAGCCGGCCGACTTGGTCGCACAGGATCGTCATCCAAGCGGTGGCTCGAAACTCCCCGCCGACGGAGTAGTCGAAGCGATCCCGGTCGCTGTCGTCGACGTCGGCATGAAATCCCATGTTGACGTGCCCGGCGAACAGGCGATTGGCCATGGACGCCAGGACGCGCGGATCGAAACGGACCGAGCCGACACCTTGGAGATTGTCCTCGTCCCCGGTGGGAAGCGACATGTTGACCTCCAGACCGAGCTCCGCGGGTCCCACCGCGCCGAAGTAGTATTTGCTGCGCAGGATCATGTCGCCGATGCCGGTGGTGTCCTCGGTGAAGCTCACCCCTTGGTGTGGGGCAAAGACCTCGTCGATGTCTCTTTCCCGCAGATCGTGGAGGCTGCGGAACGGGTGCAATTGTCCGTCGTTCTTCAGCTCGAGGAGACTTCCTTTACGGGCGACCTGGCCGTCCGGCAAAGGCGTGTCCTCGGTCAGTTGCGCGAAGAAGTTGGAGACTGCTTTCCCTCTGAAGTTGGTTTCCACGATGGGGACGAAGACGCCGACGTCGAAGTTGTCGAGTATCCCGTACTGTGCGGAGAAGCCGAAGAACTGCTGGCGCAGTTTGAAGTTGAAGTACATCACCTCGACGAGGTCGGCGGGCACGTCGGCTCCCAGCCTCGAGAAGGGAACTCCTCTAGAGGCGAAGAAGAACACGTTGTCGCTGTTGAAGTCGTTGTAGTGGGTGTAGTCCAGATAGGAGTAGGAAAAGCCGAACGTCAGCACGTTGCGCCCGTTGGTCGGGGCGTTCTGCGAGATCGCCGGAGCCATCGGGCGGTCGACCGGAGTGAAGATTTCGAGCTTCGGATCGAATGCGTAAAGCACGCTGATCGAGCCGGAAGGGACCGGCACGCCGTCAAGCGATGATTGCGCTTCGTTGATGAACGTATTGAACTCGGGGATCGTGGTCGACAGCCCCTCGAACCCCGGCACTCCCGCGCGTTGAAAGAGCGCCGTCCCCGTGAACCGCTCAGCGACCGAGAAGAATCCTTTGATGTTGTTGTGGACCGGGTCGAAAAAGCTGCCGAATTGCTGCTGAATCTGGCCGAGCGGCACGTACTGGGTCTGCGCGCGAGCGGCCGGTACGGTTGACGTCAACAAGCTTGCGGCGACGAGCCAGGTCGCAACTCGTAGGGGCTTCGCTCGCCCGCAGCTACTCCGCGTCGTCATGGTTCCTCCGCTCGTCTGGGAGCGTCTCACCACCAATCGATGATGATAGGTATCTATCATTGCCGGAGCCCGTGCGGCCAGTCGCCCGGGTGAGCCCGCGCGCATTTTCTACACGAGGCGAGGTTTACATCGATTCCCGTGGAGTTATCATCGATGTCCTGCGGCTCTGCAAGGGATGGTTCGGCGCCGCGGAGGTACGCATGGACGACGTGATCGAGCAGATGAACGACTGGGTTCGCCAAGGTCGTAAAGTGGCTCTCGCCACCGTGGTCTCGGTCGAGCGCCGGGCCCCCCGCGATCCCGGCGCGAGCATGGCGGTCAGCGATCGCGGGGAGATCGCCGGATCGGTCTCGGGGGGCTGCGTCGAAGGGGCCTTGGTCGAGACGGCGAAGAAGGTGATCGCGAGTGGTCAGCCCGCGCTCGTGACGTTCGGAATCAGCGATGACGAGGCGTTCGGCGTCGGGCTCTCCTGCGGGGGCACGATCCACGTCTTCGTCGAGCGCGTCGACTGGTGAGGGGATGAGCGAGCACGCGGTTCTCGACACGGTCTCTGCGGAGCTGCGCGCGGGGCGCGGATTCGTGCTCGCCACGGTGCTCTCGCCCGCCGCGGGCTCGCCGGCTCGCGCCGGCGCCAAGCGCGTTCTTTTCGAGGACCCGGCGCGCGCGATCCTGGGAAGCTCCGGCGATCCGACGCTCGATGCGGCCATCGACCGCGAGGCGCGGAGCATTCTCGACCGTGGAGTGGCCGAGCGACGAACCGTCGGCGAGGCCGACGTCTTCTTGCAGGCCTTCGTTCCCCCGCCGGTCCTCTACGTGATCGGCGCCGTGTTTCCCGCAGGCGCGCTGGCCGAGCTCGGGCGGTTCCTCGGTTACCGCGTCGTCGTCTGCGATCCGCGTTCGCCGTTCGCCACCGCCGAACGTCTCCCCGCGGCGCATGAGATCGTGCGCGAGTGGCCGGATGCCTATCTCCGGCGCGTGAGCCTCTCACCGCGAGATGCCGTCTGCGTGCTCACTCACGACATCAAGTTCGACGTCCCGGCGATCGAAACCGCGTTGCGTTCCCCGGTCGGGTACGTGGGCGCGATGGGCAGTCGGAAGACGCACGCTCGCCGGATCGAGCGACTGAAGGAGAACGGAGTTCCCGAAGAGCAGCTTTCGCGCATCGCCGCTCCGATCGGACTCGACATCGGAGCGAAGACGCCGCCCGAGGTCGCGCTGTCGATCGCCGCCGAGCTGGTGGCGCGGCGGCGGCACGGAGCCGGGCGGCAGGCATCCCGCGACGGGGCGTAGCGCCGCGTCGCAAGCGGGCGGATCGGTCGGAGAGCTTACGCCGCGACCGGGCGTGCTCGGGTACTGCTCAGTCCGTACGTGCGCTCGAGCAGACGGCGCACGCGCGCCGCCAGCTCCTCTGCGTCGAACGGCTTGACGACGTAGTCGTCGGTACCCGAGAGAAATCCGAGCTTCTTGCTGCTGGCATCATCGCGCGCGGTCAACATGATGATGGGCAAAAACGCGGTCTGCAGGTCGGCGCGCAGCCGCTTACAGACTTCGAGCCCGTCGATCCCAGGCATCATCAGGTCGAGCAGTATGAGGTGCGGGGGCGACTCCTCGATCTTCTCCAGCGCTTCGAGGCCGTTCGCCGCCTCTTCGAACACCAGCGAAGAATCGACGCGCTCGAGTCCTTTGCGGATGAACATGCGCAGGTCTTCGTTGTCGTCCACCACCAGGATCCTCGGGCGGGTGATCTCGCCGGGATCAGCGGGGCGCGTCTTCGGCGCGGGAGTCGATCCCTTGCCGGCCGCGGCGACGCCCGTAGCGCCGCGAGGCTCGCTCGGCGGATCGTCGCCTTTCGGCACCGCTCCGCAGGAGGGGCAGATGTTCCACTCCGGCTTGAGAGGCTCGGAACAGGTGAGGCAGGTGCGCACGAGCTTGTAGCGACAGAAAGGACAGACCGCGAACCGTTCCTCGATCGGGTTCGAGCATTGCGGGCAAGTGGGGCCGTGCGCCTCGACCTGCACCGAGCCGAGCACCTCTTCGGGGGTCGTGCGACCGGCTACGATCTTCTTCAGCGCATCCTCGATCAGCGTCGTCATTCCATCGGCTCGCGACGCCCGTCGTAGCGCGCTGTCCGGCAATTTGCTCTCGATCGTTTGCTGGATCTTCTTGGTCATCTCCAGCACTTCGTAGACTCCGGTCCGTCCGGAGAATCCGCTGCGCCGGCAGGCCGCGCAACCTTTCCCTTTCATGACCGTGGGCTCGCGGAGACCGAGTGCCTTCGCGGCCTCCTCGTCGACGGCGACGGGCTCGGCGCAGCGCTCGCAGACCGTTCGCACCAGGCGCTGGGCGACGACCGCGATGATCGTAGAGGCCAGGACGTGGTGCTCGATGCCGAGCTCCAACAGCCGCGTGAGCGTGGTGCTGGTGTCGAGCGTATGGAGGGTCGATAGCACCAGATGCCCGGTCTGGGCGGCGTGAAACGCGACTTCGGCGGTCTCCCGGTCGCGGATCTCTCCGACCAAGATCACGTCGGGATCCTGACGCAGAGTCGAGCGCAGCACGTCGGCGAACGTGAGCCCCTGCTTCACGTTGACCTCGACCTGGTTCACTCCCTTCATTTCGTACTCGATCGGGTTCTCGATCGTGACGATGTTGATCTCCGGAGAGAAGATCTCCTGGATGACCCCGTAGAGCGTCGTCGTCTTGCCGCTGCCCGTGGGGCCGGTCACCAGGATCATGCCCTCGGGCTTGCGAATGGCTGCGCGCAGCGTGTTCAGGTCACGGCGGTTGAGCCCTACCGAATCGAGGCTTCGCAACGCGTTGGTCGGGTCGAGGACGCGCATGACGATCTTCTCGCCGTCGCTGGTCGGCAGCGACGACACGCGAACGTCGACCGTGCGGTCGTCGGAGCGAATCTTAAGCCGCCCGTCCTGCGGTATGTGCCGCTTGGTGATGTCGAGCTTGGCCATGACCTTGATGCGGGCCACGATCGCGCTTTGCACCCACTTCGGGAGCTGCAATCCCTCTTCGAGGATCCCGTTCACGCGATAGCGCACGTAGACGAGGTTCGGTCCCGGCTCGACGTGAATGTCGCTCGCCCAGTTCTTGAGCGCTCCGTCGAAGATGCAGTTGACCATCTTGATGACGGGAGCTCGCTCCGCCTCGCGAGAGAGCTCCTGCTCGCTGACATCGTCACCCTTGGTGTTCTCGACGAGCACTGAAACCTTTTGGGCGTCGGGAATCTGCGAAAGCAGGGCGCCGATGGCGCCGGGCATCTTGTAGCAGTCCTCGAGCGCTTCGATCAGAGCGGAACGCACGGCCACGGTGGGGCGAATGCGTCGGCCGGTGGCGAATTCGAGGTCCCGGATCCCTTCGAGGTCGAGCGGGTTGGCCATCGCGAGCAGGAGTTGATTGCCCTCCACCCGCAACGGCACGACGTTCAACTTGACGGCGACCTGTTGATCGACGAGCTGGACGGCGGCGTCGTCGAAGACCACGCCCGAGAGGTCGACGAGGGGGATGCGCAGTGCAGCCGAGAGCTCCGCAGCGACCTGCTCCTCGCTCATCAAGTTGAGGGAAGCCAGGGCGCTCACCACCGAGCGCTGCGACGCCGCGGCCTTTTCCACCGCCGGCGTCTTCGCCTGGTCGACCTTGCCGTGCTTCACCAGGAACTGGAGGAGGCGTTTTTCGGCGCTACTGAGGGATGCCATGTGGGCTTTGAGCAGCAAGTGACGTGCCGCGAAGGCGCGGGAACCCGTAGGTACGCAAAAACTATATGGTTCTCTCGATTTTCCAGGTGCTTTGGTTCAGCGGGCGCGAGCCTTCGAAATCATTGGCAGTCACATTTTTTGACAATCGCGTACGTAGGGGGAAACCTTCGAGCCAAATTCGTCAATCTGGCCGAAATTGACCATCAGGTGCTGACCGGCAGGTTGAGGAAAACCGCTTTGAACTCTCCGCCGGGCTGCCGACGAAGCGCAGGTGTATGGTTGCCCGCGGTATCAGGGTTGCTGCTCGCCGGATACTTCGCGGTGGTCTGCTGGGCTTGGGCCTCGCCCTCGCCCTCGACGGATCCTCAGCACGGCATGGGGGCCGAAGGCTTCCTCGGCCTGGTCACGATGCTGATCTTGGCGCTCGCCGGCGCGCTTTGGGCCTGAGCGAGATCAATTGAACTGTTCGTCGAAGACCTGTTGCTCTGCGTACACGATCTGTGGGTTCAGCGGCGGCAAGTCAGCGGCCGTTTCGAACCTTCCGTCGTAGTCCCAGTTCCTCGCCGGAGGATTGTAGGTGTTGCACTGCCCGTTGTTGTTTCCGCTCGTACCGCCGGTACAGGTTCCGGTACTGATGTCACAGCTTCCGCCCGTGCCGCACCAGGGGCCCGAGGAGTAGCTCGGGTTGCCGAGGCTGACGAACGACCCCAGGTAAGTGAGGGTCGTGTTGCTCCAGTCCTCTTGGAAGCGGGGATAGTTCTCGAAGCCGCCGTTGTAGTTGCCGACCGCCGTCGTGTCGACGTTGGCGATGAAGGCCGCATTGATCTCGGTGTTCGCGGCGGGCCGGTTGTTGAGAGGTAGTAGACTCTTCGCGTCGTTCGAGCCGTTGCTCTCCCAATTGTCGGACAGCACGTTGAGGGTATCGCCGATGATCGCCGCGGGGTTCCAGGTCGAATTTCCAGCCGCGCCGTTCACGTTGTAGCTTCCCTCTACGTAGGCCGCCTGGTCGGTCACCACGGTCAGACCGGTCGGGTCGGCGGAGTTGGTGAGCCCGGCCGGAAATGGCAAGATCGCCGAGTCGAAGATCCGGACCCCATAGTTCGAAGGCTGCGGCGGCGTGCCCCCGTTGACGGCGCTGTTCATGACGCTGGCGAAAATGACGATGCCGCCCTCGGTTCGGTCCGCGGGGTCGAACAAACGCGCGCCGGCAGCCTGGTTCATGTTCCACTGCAGCAAGGCCTGAACGTCGATGTTGAGGAGGTACATGAACGTGCCTTGGCCGCCGCGCTTCTCGCGGTTGTTGAAGAATGCGCCACGGCGGTAGTCCAACCGGTTGTCACCGTTGCCGTTGTTGGCCGTCCAATTGGCAGACAATGCGGCGTCGGACGCCGTACGATAGACCATCGCATCGTTGTCCGCAGTGGTGGGATTGTTTTTCGTGTAGTCTTGAAACGCGGGTGTATAGCTCGCCGCGCTGTTCGCACAGGCGGAGTAGCACTGCGCTAGATTCGCGACACTCGGCACGTCCGTGTAGAAGATCTTGCCGGGATTGGCGAGCATGAAGTTCCAAAGAAGCGTGGTCGCGGCCGCGTTTCGCGATCCATCGACGTTTTGCACTTCGATGACGTCGAGCAGCGGGCCCGTGACGGCGACGCTGCCGTTGCCGCTGCCGCTGCTACCGCTGCCGCTGTTACCACTGCCGCTGTTGCTGCTGAGGTTCAGAACCTGGCCGAGCTGTATCCGTCGGGCCGGATTCAGGTCGAGGACGATCCTGAGATCGGCCTTCGGCCAGTAGTCGAGAGATCCCGTGGATCCGCGAGCTGAAGCCGAGGTCGGCGGGATGGTCAGCGTGGGAGCGGCGAAGGACAAGGATCCAAGCCAAGGCGCGGTATCGGTCGACGTGAGCGCCACGCCGCCATTGCAGTCGAGATTGCGAGGCGGCGAGATCACCGGTCGCCGGATCGGTAGCGAGCGTGTCGATCGTCACGGTGCCGTCGCAGGAGCTGGTGTCCTTGCGCCCGCGGTAGACGTTCGACGTGGCACTGACCTCGACCGTCGTGATCAGCCGCGGATTGGCGGTGACAGGCTGGTCTTGAATGCTGAGCGAGTTGCCGGCGTTGAGATAGAGGCTCGAGTTGGTGTGGACACGTCCGTGCAACGCCATCGCCGGTCCCGGCAGGATTTCCAGGTCGTTCGCGTAGAAGGCGAGGAACTGGAACAGCGGAACGTTGTGGATCAGCGAGCGCGCGCCGAGCTGGGTCTTCGTCGTGCTGTCCGGAGCGAGTGTCTGCGACGAGGTTCGTGTATAGATAGTCGATACTGTTCGAGCCCCGCATACCGCTTGCCCGCGGGGATGCGCACGAACTGTGGATAGCCGGGAACGGCCGTCAGCTGGTAGCGTACCGCCGCGCCGTTCATCGTGAAGTTCCTGGCGCTGAAGTCGCTCCCCGTGGGGACGTTGTACCCCTGGAAGATGTTCTTGAACTCGGCGAGGCCGCGGTTCACCCCGGCCTCGGCGTAGTAGAAGCTTTGCGTGGTATCCGCATGACCCACCTCGATCATGGTCGAAGAGCGGGTCAGAATCGCCAACGACGTCGCCAGCAGGAAGAGGACTGCGGTGACCGCGAGCGCGAACAGCAGGGCCGCCCCCTTCTCGGAGACCAGTCGGCCGCGAGATTCGTGTGATCATGAATGCTCTCCGGAGCGACCCATCAAGGCTGCAGGTTTCGCGGCTTCACCGTGAAGCTCGCGGTTTCCTGATGAAAGGCTCCACCGGGAAGAGGTGTCAGAGATCGCGCCGTGACCGACAGCAGAACCTCCTTGACGAGGCGCCATTCCGCATCGCTTGCGGGCAAGTCCACTACGGAGTTGTCCGTGCTTGCGATACTGAACGTTCAGCGCGGTGATGCCGTCGGCGAAGATCTCTTCGGTGCCGCGATCGCGCTGCGAAGTGAGCACCGGACCCGCGAGAATCGATGGTGGTGTTGACCTTGTAGATGTGTTCCTGCATGGCGTACACCCCGCTCGATGCCGCGGGATACGCTCGCGCCCACGTCGCATTCGTGGTGAGGACCGAGCCCGAGATCCCCGTGACCGTGAAGAAGTCGCCGACGCTTCCGTTGGTGACGTATCCCACCGAGCCGACCGCGAAGCCCTGTGCGCTCGCCAAGCTCAGCGTGTTGGCTCCCGCGGCCGCGTCGGCGCTGAGCGCCGTCTGCACGCAGCTTTCATTCACGGTATTGCCGAGGCGAATCGTGATCGCGTCTTGCGTACCGTTGTCGACACCGCCGAGCGATACGAACTGACCGTTGGAGGGAAAGCAGATGCCCGCGAGCCGGATGTCCCGCGCCAGGGTGTCCATGGTCGCTGCCACCGCCTGGTGGGTCTCCATGCGAATGTCGGCGACCGAACGGAGCCGCGCGCTGGTGATGAAGAACGACACCAGCGCTTGAGTGATCATTCCCATGATCACCAGCGTGACGAGGATCTCGATCAGTGAGAAGCCGCGCTGGCGGATGGCGCCGGCCGACGACTCAGGTTCGCGTATCTGCATAGATGCTTTGCAAGGTGTAGCCGTAGTTCTGGCCACGCTGCCGCCAAGTGACTGCGACGACGATGGTGCTCATGCTCGGTGCGGGCGAATCCCGCGTCACCGTCGTCTCAACCGCGAAGCTCGTGCCGTTCCAAACGTCGGGACTGTTGGGCGCCGTTCGGCTGGCGAGAGTGCTGTAGTCGAGGGAGCGCAGATCTTCCATCTCCTGAATGGCCAGATCCGTCGCGTGGGTCATCGCGCTGTTGGTGTCGGAGCGGATCAGCCCGGCGGCGATGAGGCTCGAGACCGCGACACTGCCCGCAGCCAGGATCACCGCGGCCACCAGCACCTCGATCAACGTGAGTCCATCTTCTCCCAGTGCTCGACGCACGCGTCAGCTCCCTTCACCTAGTAGAGTGTGCCGGCCGTGGGAGGCACGATTTGCCCAGACAGCCGGACCTGAATCTTACGCGCGACTTGGACTCCGGAATCCTGAAGGTTGAGAGTCGCGGTAGAGGTCGGTTGCACCATCAATCCCCGAGAGTCGAATTCGATCGACGGGGTAGCCCCGGAGAAGACCAACGGACTGGTGAGGGTCACCGTGCGTACGTCGATGCCGGGGTTCGTCCAACTGTTCGTTCCGGCGTCGAATGCCAGTCGCTGGATCTGATAACTGGAAGTGCCGGGCACCACCCGGTAATGTGCATCGTGGCTGATCGCCAGCATGCGCGCGACGCGTAGATTCCCCACCAACTCGACGGCGGACCGTTGAACCAGCGTGGGACGGCCGTATGCGACGAGCAATCGAGAGACGCCGAACCCGCTCACGATCGAGATCAGAATTATGGCCACCAGAACCTCGATCAACGAGAAGCCGTTCGGATCGCGCTTTTGGGCTGTCGACTGTCGCTCCGGCATTTCTCCCACGGTTCTTGCAATTTCCGAACCCGAGGCTAAGGGGCGAAATAGTGAGAGGAAAATATCGTCGAAATTACGGACGAGCGCGTAGAAATTTGCCGCTGTGTCATTTTTTGACCATGCTTTTTCGAACGAAAGTGTCAGTGATGGCCAAGCTCGGACACTGATCGCGACGCGGGCGGTTGAGGCGACGGGTTGAGAGAAGCTCAAGAAGAGTCCCCATTCAGCGCCCGATGCGCCGAATGCGGAACCGAGCAGGAGGCGTACGCCGTGCATGGCTCTTGCACCGTCTGCGGTGCCGAGCAGGTCATGCGAGTGCAGGACGGGGATACCGACGCCGCGACTCTCGAGGCGAGCGTAGCGGTCGAGTCGAGCGACAATCCGCGTTATACGGAGGTGCGCCGGGAACTCGCTTCCATTCTTCAGGATCTGCGCCCCGAAGACGTCGATCACGCGACCGGGATCGCCGAGTCGATACACGCGAGAAAGAAGCTGTCTCCTGCGGCGATGCTCGTCCTGCTCGCCATGCTCGTGCCTGTAGGGTGGTTCGTGGCGCGCGCTGCCACGGAGTTCGCCTTTAATCGGCTCGTGGCGCGCGACGCCGCACGCCTGGCGCAAAGGATCGAGATCTATCGCGGCGAGACCGGCCTCTACCCTGACGCAGCGGTATGGAGTCTATGGGTCAGTGGCGTCGACGCCCAGTCGTTTCAAGACCCGTGGCAGCGTCCGTATCTGTATAACGTCGATTCACGAGCGTTCTCGATTGCCACGTACGGCTCGGATGGACGCCCCGGCGGCCGTTGGCAAAACAAGGACGTGACCGTCGCATTCCCCTACCTGAATCCGCGCATGGCGCTGCCACACGCGCAGCCGAAGAGCCCGGGCGCATCGCCGTAGTCGGCCGGGCGGGATTTCGCTGAGGCACCGTCAGGTCACTTGCAGGCCCGCGGACGCGGCGATCATCTCGGTGCAGACTGCCGCGGCGATCTCGAGCGATCGCAAACGCGCCGCGTGATCGAAGATCTGCGCGGCGAACATGATCTCGTCGGCGCCGGTCTCCGCGATGATTTCGTGAAGCCGGCGACGCACCGTCGCCGGCGAGCCCTTCACCGCGTAGCGAAACGCCTGATCGATGAACGCCTGGATCGCCTCGGGCAACGATTCGTGGAACCTCTCGATGGGCGGTCCGAGGAGGCCGGTGTCACCGGTCGTGCGCAGCCGCAAGAACATCTGCTCGAGCGACGTGAAGAGGCGCTCGCCTTCTGCGTCGCTGTCCGCGGCGAAAACGTTGACGCCGATCATCGCGTAGGGTCGCTCGATCGTGCCAGAGGGACGGAAGTTCGACCGGTATGCCTCGAGAGCCGGCATCAGCAATTCGGGCGCGAAGTGAGACGCGAATGCGAAGGGCAGACCGAGCGCGGCGGCGAGCTCGGCGCTGTAGAGGCTCGAGCCGAGCAACCACACCGGGACGTCGAGACCAGCCCCCGGCACCGCTCGTACGGCGAGCCCGGGCTGCGACGGCGCGAAATACGAGAGGAGCTCGATCACGTCGTCGGGAAACGAGTCCTCGCTGCCGCCGACGCGGTGGCGCAGAGCGCGGGCGACGGCCGGACCGGCCCCCGGCGCCCGGCCGATGCCGAGATCGATGCGCCCCGGATAGAGCGATTCGAGAGTGCCGAACTGCTCCGCGATGACCAGCGGCGAATGGTTGGGGAGCATGATGCCGCCGGCACCGACGCGAATCGTCGACGTGCCGGCCGCCACGAATCCGATGAGCACCGCCGTGGCGGCGCTGCCGATGCCGCTCATACCGTGGTGCTCGGCGAGCCAGTAGCGACGATATCCCCAGCCCTCGGCGTGGCGTGCGAGATCCAGCGAATTGCGGAACGATTGCGCGGGGCCGCCGCCGACCAAGATCGGCGACAGATCGAGGATCGAAAACGGCACCATGGCGTCGGCGACAGCCTCCGACCGCTGTCTTCGCCGTCGATAGGCAACTCTCGATCGAGCTGTGTCAACCGCTTGAACGTTGCGCCGGATTCCATTCTATAAGTGACCTCGCATGACGACCCGGGTCATCTGCATTTCGCGCTCGATGGCCGCAGGCGGCGAGTCCGTCGGCGAGCTCGTCGCCGGCCGTCTCGGATATCGCTACGTCGACGAAGAAATCATCTCGCTCGCGGCGAACCAGGCGCAGGTCGATGCCGCGGTCGTTGCCGCCGCGGAACAGCGCAAGCCGCTTCTCGAGCGCCTGCTCGACAAGCTACCGACGGCGCACGATCTCGCCGGTGCGGTGACGATCGGTACGGGCGTTCCCGTGGATATCTTCACCGGCAGAGTCGTCGAGTATCGCGCCGTGCCGGACGACATGCGGGTGCTGATTCGCGCGGCGATTCACGAGGTGGCGAAAGCCGGCCAGGCGGTGATCGTCGCGCATGCCGCATCGATGGCGTTGGCGGGTTCTGCGGGCGTGCTGCGCGTGCTGGTCACGGCGTCGCCCGCGGTTCGCGCTCAGCGGATGGCAGCGACGCAGGGCCTCGACGCGACCGCAGCCGAGGCAGCGATCGCAAACTCCGACCGCGAGCGGCGCGACTATCTGAAGCGCTTCTACGCCGTGAAGGAGGAGCTACCCACCCACTACGACCTCGTCGTCAGCACCGACGTGATCAGCGTCGAGCAAGCGGCGGCGCTGGTCGTCGCCGCGGCGGGCGTGCTGTGATCGCCGGCGATCACTGTTGAGCCGGCCGGTCGCGGACCGCGCTTCGCGCGCAATCGACGATCGCCGAGAGCTTCGAGCCGGGACGGAATACGCCAGCCACACCCATCTCCCGAAGCTTCTCCGCGTCGCGCTTGGCGATGATGCCGCCGGCGAGCAGTGGAACGTCGCCGATGCCCGCGGCGCGCATAGCTTCGAGGACGGCGGCGACGTGCTCGACCGGATCGCGGTCCATGACCCTTATGGCGACGAGGTCCGCGGCTTCCTGGAGCGCGGCGCTCGCCGATTCACGGGGCAGCTGGCGGCCCGTGAGGATGACCTCGAAGCCCGCGTCGCGGAAGCCGCGAGCGACGACGTGATAGCCCGCGGTGTGCCCGCTGGTGTCGCAGGCGAACAGAATGCGGATCGGGCGTGCCTCGTCGCTCATGAGTACAATCGGGTGATGAACCCCCCGCGCTTGCGCAGCTCGGCCTCGCCGGAGACGGCGGCGAGAGCGTCGACCATCTCGCCGATCGACAGATACGCCTCTGCCGCTTCGATGGCGGGCTGCGACGATCGGCTCGCGCAGGCGGTAGGCCTCGACGAGCCGTCGGCGTGCGCTTTCGAAGCGCCCGGGTCGCGCTCGCGCTTGACCCGGGCGAGGCGCTCGATCTGCTGCGTCGCGCCACGCCGGATCGTAGTCCAGGGCCGCGCTCTTCACGCTATCGCCGAGCGCGAGGTCCTCGTCGTCGGCATCCTCGAAGCAGTTGACGCCGACCACGGGCCGGTCGCCGCGATCGATCTCGAGCTGGCGTCGGTACGCTGCCTCGCGGGTACAATCGGTCACGTGTTGCCACGCCCGCGCCGCGCCCATCTCGGGTCATCGATTCGAAGATCTCCGTCGCGCGCTTTTCGAGCTCGTCGGTCAAGCTCTCGATGGCCCAGGATCCGCCGAGCGGGTCGACCACGTTCGCGAGCCCCGACTCGAGGGCGATGATCTGCTGCGTGCGCACGGAGAGGGTCTGCGCGAATCGCGACGGAATCCCTGCGCCTTCGTCGAAGGCGTTCACGGAGAGCGACTGCGCTCCGCCGAGCACGGCCGCGAGCGCGTGCAGCGTCGCCCGCACGACGTTGTTGAGGGGCTGCTGCGCGGTCAGCGCGACGCCCGAAGTCTGCACGTGAAAGCGCAGCTGGCAGGCGCGATCGTCGCTGGCGCCGAGCCGCTCGCGCATGATGCGCGCCCAAAGCCGCCGCATCGCGCGAAACTTCGCCACTTCTTCGAGCAGCTCGTTCTCAGCGTTCAGAGAGAAGGTGAGGCGCCGACCGACGACGTTGACATCTGCGCCGCGCTCCGCGGCCGTCGAGGCGGCGTACCAGCCCTCGTAAACGCCGAAGGCGATCTCCTGGTCGGCGCCGATTCCCGATTCGCGCGTGTTGCGCACCGAGATCGACGTGTGGTTCCAGCGCGGCATGCTCTTCGCGCAAAACTCGATCAGGTCGACGTAATGGTTGCCGTCGTAGCGAGGCGGCTCGCCCCACGGCAGCACGTAGTTCTGGATCGTGCCGGAGAGATCCTCGAGCGCTATGCCACGTCGGCGCGCGACGCCGACGATCATCGCGAAGGCAGGGATCGAGTTGCCGGTTTGGTTGATGGACAGGCTCTCGATCGGGATGTCCGCGAAGACGTCTTCCATGTCCGCAATGGTGTCGACCCACACGCCGCCGCGGCCTACGAGCGCCGCCGCGCGCGCATCGCTGGACTCGAAGGGGCATAGCCGAGGCCGGTCAGGCTGATGCCGGTCTGCCCTTCGCGCAACAGGTGACGCAGCCGACGTTGGTCTCGCGGCCGGTACCGACCCCCATGACCTGGCGGACGGTCCATTGCTTGGCGCGGTAGCCGCTGGCGCGCGTGCCGCGTGTAAACGGGAAGCGTCCGGGGTCGCCGAGATTGCAGGGATAGTCGAGCCCGCCGACATCGTCCGGCCGGTAGAAGTCGCGTAAGGAAATTCCGGAAGGGTGCGTTCCTTGGGCATGTTTGCTCCGTACGCTCCATGCTGGAAAATCCGGCCGTCAATCGTCGCGCCGGCGGCGCGCGTATCGACACGACGCCGCTTGGCGTAGTAGCGCTGCGTAGCTCGGAGCTTTCATGAGAGTCATCGATCTGCGCAGCGACACGGTCACCCGTCCGTCTTTGCAAATGCGGGCGGCGATGGCGTCCGCGGAAGTCGGCGACGACGTCTACGGAGAGGACCCGACAGTGAACCGTCTCGAAGCGATGGCCGCGGGGATGCTCGACAAGGAAGCGGCGCTCTTCGTCTGCAGCGGCACGCAATCGAACCTGCTTGCGCTGCTCGCGCACTGCGAACGCGGCGACGAGTACATCGTCGGCCAGCAGGCGCATACCTACAAGTACGAGGGCGGAGGGGCGGCGGTGCTCGGCAGCATCCAGCCGCAGCCGCTGGAGTACGAGCCGGATGGCTCGCTGGACCTAGGCAAGGTCGAGGCGGCGATCAAGCCCCACGATGTGCATTTCGCTCGGACGCGGCTGCTATGCCTCGAGAACACGCAGGCCGGGAAGCCGCTGCCGCTGGACTATTTGAGGAGGGCAGGGGAGCTCGCGCGAGCCAAGGGTCTAGGAGCTCACCTCGACGGCGCCCGCGTCTTCAACGCGGCGGTCCATTGGAAAGTAGCGGTCACCGAGATCAGCCGGCACTTCGATTCGGTCTCGTTCTGCCTCTCGAAGGGGCTCGGTGCACCGGTTGGATCGGTGCTCTGCGCTTCGCGAGGTTTGATCGCCAAGGCGCGGCGCTGGCGCAAGGTGCTCGGCGGCGGCATGCGGCAAGCGGGCGTGCTGGCGGCCGCCGGCATCTACGCGCTCGAGCACAACGTCGATCGGCTGGAGGAAGATCACGAGAACGCCCGCGCCCTGGCGGAAGGCCTCGCGGCCATCGACGGTATCGAAGTCGCACCGGGCGGCGCGCAGACCAACATGGTCCACGCCGACCTCGGGCCCGAGCGGGCGGCGGCGCTGCGCGATCATCTGCAGCAGCAGGGCATGCTGGTGAGAGGCCAGGGAACCATGCGGCTCGTCACCCACCTCGACGTGGATCGGGCCGACGTCGACCGATTCGTAGGGGCGGTACGGCGCTTCTTCGCGGGACGAGCTTGACCCGGCCGCTAGCGGTCACCCGTGGTTGGCGATAGAGCTGGGCGGATGCCGACGGACCGTCTCGCCCCTCCTGCGCCGCGCTTCTCGCGGATCACGGACGAGGGTGTCGCCGCGCTGCGCCGACTCGTTGACGTCACGGTCGAGGAGACCGTCGAGCCCTGGTGCACCGAGGCCACCCGCGACAACATCCGTCATTGGGCGCATGGCATCGGCGACGACAACCCGTTGTGGTGCGACCCATCGTACGCGGTTGCCACGCGGCACGCACGCCTCGTCGCGCCGCCGTCGTTCGTCTTCGCCCTCAACCGTACCTTCAGCGGCTACGTCGCCGGGCTGCCGGGGGTGCATGCCATGTTCGCGGGAATCGACGTCGAGTGGCACCGTCCGATTCGGCTCGGCGACCGGTTCTCCACGAGAGCTCGCCTGCGCGATCTGATCGAGCACCGGACGCGCTTCTCGGGACGGTCGATCCAGCAGATCTACCGTTGCGAATTCTACGGCGAGGACGGGGAGCTGCTCGCCGAGGGAGACAGTTGGTGCTTCCGGACCGAGCGCGACACCGCGCGCGAGCAGGGCACCAAATACGACGCGGTGAAGGCGAAAGAGCCCGTTCACTACACGCGGGAACGGCTCGCCGAAATCCACGCGCTGTACGCTGCGGAGGAGGTTCGCGGCTCGCGGCCGCGCTTCATCGAAGAGGTCGCGGTCGGGGAGCGCCTGCCGAGGATGGTCAAGGGCCCGATGACGGTGACCGGCTTCATCGCCTTCGCGCAGGGCTGGGGCGGCCTCTACATCCGGGCCAACAAGCTCGCCTGGAAGCAGCTGCAGCGGCACCCCGGGCTCGGAATTCCCAATCGCTTCGGCATTCCCGACGTTCCGGAGAGAGTCCATTGGGAGGACGAGCTCGCCATGCTGGTCGGCACCCCCGCGGCGTATGACTACGGACCGGAACGCTGCTCTTGGATGTCCCACCAGCTGACGAATTGGATGGGGGACGACGGTTTTCTGCGCCGCCACCACGTCGAGATCCGCCGTCACAATCCGGTCGGCGACACGCTCTACATCGACGGCGAGGTGCGCCGCACGTTCGAGGACGGAGGAGAGCACTATGCGGAGATCTCGCAGCGCGCGACCAATCAGGACGGCGAATTGTCGGTGACGGCGACCGCCACCGTGCGCTTGCCCTCACGGAGCGCTACGTGAGCTGCGAATCCGCCGGGTGAACCGTGGGGCGCCCGTGAAGGCGGCGCAACCGTTTCGGCTGCGCCACCTGGTGGCGGTGATCGCTTCACTTGCGGCCACCGCGGGGGTGCTCGCGGCGATGGGCCGACCATGGTGGTGCCGGGAAGGCGACCTGACGCCGTGGTCGCTCGACATCTGGAGCCGCCACAACTCGCAGCACCTCGTCGACCCCTACACGGTCACCCACGCGCTCCACGGTATCGCACTCTACGGAATCCTCTGGGCGACGATCGGCGGCGTCTGCAGTGCCTCGACTCGTGCGGCGATCGCCATGGGCATCGAGACGGCATGGGAGATCGTCGAGAACACCAACTGGATGATCGACCGCTATCGTAGAGCGACGGTCTCGCTCGGTTACTACGGCGACAGCATTCTCAATTCGCTCGGCGACATCGTCGCGTTCCTGTTCGGATACTTCGCGGCGGGAGTGTTGCCGAGCTGGGTATCGATCGCCGCCTTTTTCGCCGTCGACTCCCTGCTCGCATGGTGGATTCGTGATAGCCTGCTGCTGAACGTGCTTATGCTGGTTCATCCCCTCGAGAGCGTGAAGGCATGGCAACTCGGAGGCATGTCTGGATCGCACTGATCGCCTGCAGACTTCGTCGCCTGACCGTGTTCAATGCCGAGAGGATTGTTCTACGATGCTCGTCGCGCACCGTAAGATCGCACGCGCGCTGGGGGTGGCGGTCGGTGGGTTCTGCCTCGTCGTCGCATCCCGTGCCGTTGCCTTGTCGGGCGCACCCGGGGTGCCCAACCTGCGCCAGCCGCCCCTCTACGTCATCGAAGGCTACCTCGATAGCGCGCCGGAAGGAGCCGAGATTCGGGACCGAGTCGACATCAGCGCCCGAGGACGCCGGCACACTCTGCTGGTCACGCGCTACGGGACGCCCGGCGAGACGGGGCTCGATCGCTACCTTTCGCGGGTGATGCAACAGCCGTTCGCGATCGAGGGGATGCCGGAAGAAGTGGAACGCCTCGGCGGCGCTCCGCGCGGAGCGAAGATCGTCGGCACCTTCACGCTCTATATACAGGGCCCGCCGAGGCTGCGGATTGCGGATCTCACCGAACCCGCGCCCGAGTCCTAGAGCAAGGCACGTAATTCAGCGGACGCCAAGGCGGGGTTCAGCGGTAGAGCAACACTCCCTCGCGCTCTTCGAGCCAAGCCGCTTCATCGGATGCGGCGAGTCGATCGAGGTCGTCTGGCGCCGCGGCGGGGTCATCGACCCATTCGCGCAGCTGCTCGCCGCCGTTGATGAGATCGATGGCGAGACGTTCGCGCTCGTACTCGTAAGGAAAATCGCGCCACATCTCGCGCGGCGGATCGAGCGTGCGCAGCGCCTTGAGAGCGAGCGCGATCAGGCGCCACGGCCGAAACCGTGCATGGTCGTATGCGGGGCCGTCGACGTGCACTTGCAGACCGCCGCAAAGCGCTCCAGCGTGCTTGTGAAACGTCGGCTCGAACCAGCAGGGACGAAGCCGACAACCTTCCAGCCAGTGCGGCGCCAGCGCGTGCATCCGGTCGGCGAGCGCGGAAGGGTCGACGTACGGCGCGCCGAACAGCTCGAGCGGCCGCGTCGTGCCGCGACCCTCCGAGAGAGTCGTCCCCTCGAGCATCACGGTGCCGGGATAGCAACGAGCCATCGAGAGGTTCGGTGCGTTCGGGCTCGGGTTCACCCAAGCGCGCTCGCCGAGCGGCCAACCGAAACCCGGCGCCCGCTCCGGCGACCAGCCGGCCATCGTGACGATCTCGAGCTCGACGTCGAGGCGCAGGCGGCGCACGAACCATCGGGCGAGCTCGCCCATCGTCAAGCCGTGACGCATCGGCATGGGGCCGGCGCCGACGAAACTCTCCCAACCCGCGCGGAGGCAAGGCCCCTCGATCGGGCGCCCGATCGGGTTCGGGCGATCGAGCACCCACACCTTCTTGCGGTGCGCAGCTGCGGCCTCGAGCATGTAGCGCAGCGTGGTGACGAACGTATACACGCGCGTGCCGAGATCCTGAAGATCGATCATCAGGACGTCGAAGGAGTCCATCATCGCGTCGGTGGGTCGCCGAACCTGGCCGTAGAGGCTGAAGACCGGAATGCCACGGCGAGGATCGACGAAGTCGGCGGACTCGATCATGTTGTCTTGCTTGTCGCCGCGCAGGCCGTGCTGGGGGCCAAACGCGGCGGTGATCGTCAGCTCGGCGTGCGTGCCGAGCGCGTCCAGAGAATGTGTGAGGTCACGCGTCGTAGAGGCGGGGTGCGCCAGCAATGCCAGCCGCCGGCCGGCGAGCGGCTGGCGCAGCGCGGCCTCCTCGTGCAGGCGGTCGATGCCGAATTTCAACGCACCCGACCCCTATCACCCGCTCCCCGGCGGCTCCAAGCAGAGAACGAAGCTGTCTCGGTGGTGAAAGTCGGGCTTCTCGCGGGGATGGCGCAGCGCCCAGTACGAGCGCGCGCCGGCGTCGTTCTCGATGACGGCGGCGAGCCCGACGCGCCAGGGAACCGCCTTTCGCGACGGCGGCTGTCGGGGGAGCCACAGGCGAGCTGTGAGCTCGACGAGCTCGTGACTGCCGTTGACGGAGATGGCCGGCGCGAGCAGGTCGCACGGCGCGGTTGCGGCATTCCGGTAGTCTCGAAACGCGTAGATGGCCCACTCGCGCGACGGGGCTAGGTTGAACTCGCGATACGGCGACTCTCCTTCCGTGGCGACGAACAGCTCGAAACAGGTGTGCTGCCAAAGCCGCGTGCCCGGCCGCGTCGGGCCCGGGGCCGGCAAACGGATGCGCGAGACGACCGCCGCGAGCTGGAACGCGACATCGAGCGTTCCGTCGCGAGATCTCTCGACGGACGCCCGTAGATCGTGCACGGCGTCGGTGGGAGTCGCTGGGTGGTAGTGGAGCTGGCTGACGGCGACGTGGCTCATGCGGCGCCGTGGCAACGGACGTTCAGGAACTCGTCCCCGGTTTGGGAGATGTCGGGGCGCGAAGCAACTTGTTGATCATGCGCAGCAAGGCGTCCTTGAAGACCGGCTTGACCAGGTAGCCATCGAGCCCCGCTTCAAAGCTCTTACGGGGGTCCTCCTGCTGGGCAAAGGCGGTCACGGCGATGATCGGTGTGCGCTTGAGCCGATTCTCGCGCTCCCATGCGCGAATCTGACGGGCTGCCCAGTATCCGTCGAAGTTCGGCATCTGCAGATCCATGAGCACGAGGTCGTAGTCCGCCAGGCGGAAGAGGTCGGCGGCCATTCGCCCGTCTTGGGCGACGTCTACCTGGTAGTCGGGGCCTTCGATCAACGTGCGCAGGATCCAGCTGACATCGGCCGTGTCCTCGGCGAGCAAAACGCGAAGACGTCGGCGCTCGCCGCTCTTGACGGACGGGTTCACTTTCCTCGTCGTGAATGCCGAGCACGTTGGTGATGGCACCGATGATGGCGGTACGCGTGAGCGGCTTCGCCACGTAGACCGCCCCTAGAGCACGGGCGCGAGGGATCTGCTCGGTCATGCGCTCCGGACCGATCATCAAGACCGCACGCTGGAACTCCTGCGGGTAGGCCTTGAGTCGCTCGACGACCTCGAAGCCATCGGTCAGTGCCATCGTCGAGTCGACGAAGATCAATTGAAACGGCACACCTGCGTCGCGGGCGCGCGTCAGCTCGGCGATCCCGCGCGCGCCGGCGTCCGCCTCGGCGACGTCCGCACCCCAGTCGGCGAGGGTCTTTCGCAGCACCGCGCGGACACTGAATTCGTCGTCGATGACGAGAGTACGGATGTCCTTCAGGTTCGGCGGTCGGCCCAACGTATCCTCCGCATCTTCCCCTCCCTGCGCGCACAGGCATTTCAGCACTCGGCGCAGGTGCGCACAAGCGAGCGCTACCGACGCCCCGCACACCGCCAGCATTCGTCGCGCATGCCGGCCAGCGTCGTGCGCGCTAGCGGTAGAACAGCGTCCTCCAGCCGTTGCGTTGCGCCTCCCAATGCGCAACGCCGTCGCTGCGACTGAAGATGGCCGTCGACGGGACCGGGGGCGGATCCTCCAGGCGTGCCAGTACCTCGGGATCGTGATCCGCAACTCTCCGCCCCGTGACCAGCTCGTAGAGGCGGCGGACGTTGGATCCGTAGCCTCGCCCGGCGAACGGGCTGCCTAAGGTGATGACTTGACGGACTTCCGCCGGCATCGTCCGCGCGATCTCGCGCGCATAGATGCCGCCGAGGCTCCAGCCAACCAGGCTGAGCTTACGGCGGTGGCGATCGTAAAGCTCTTCGATCCGGAGCGTGAGCTTGCGTTCGATCGGCCAGCGCTCGCCGCGGAAGCCCAGGTTCCGTCCGAGCCGCCACCCGTGCACGTGATACCCGAGACAGCGTAAGTATCGTCGCAACGCGAGCGTCGACTCGTCGCCCGCGGTGAATCCGGGAAGCACGAGGACCGGGTGACCGTCGCCGCGCGGGCGCGGCGCAGCCACGGAGCCGCGGGAACCAGCGATGCGAGCTCGAGCACCGCCCGCTGCCCCTCGAGCAGGAAGAGCCACAGCGGCGGGCGTCGCACCGCGTCTGGCTGACGGCCGTTCACCGAGCGGTCACGGGATCAGCAGCACCTTGCCGGTGGTCTCTCGCCCCTCGAGTGCCCGGTGTGCCGCCGCCGCATCGGCGAGCGGGTACTCGCGCTCGACGCGGAGGGTGAGCTTGCCGTCGCGAATCCAAGCAAAGACGTCTTTGGCGCGCGCTAGGAGCTCCGCCCGAGTGAGGATGTAGTGTGCCAAGGTAGGCCGCGTCAGGAACAGCGAGCCGCGTGCGCTCAGCTCCTGAGGATCCAGGCTCCCCACGGGGCCGCTCGCCTGGCCGTAGAGCACCATCATGCCGCGAGGCGCAAGGCAGCGGAGGCCCTTCTCGAACGTCGTACGGCCGACGCCGTCGTAGACGACCTGCACGCCGGCTCCGCCAGTCAGCCGCTTCACCTCGACCTCGAAGTCCTGCTCGGAGTAGAGGATCACATCGTCGGCGCCTGCCTGCCGTGCGAGAGCCGCCTTCTCCGCGCTCGAAACCGTCGCGAGCACGCGCGCACCGCGGAGTTTGGCGATCTGGCAGAGGAGCAGCCCGACCCCGCCCGCCGCGGCGTGCACCAGGCAGGCGTCCCCGCCACGGAGCGGCCAGCAGGCCGTGGCCAGATAGTGCGCCGTCATTCCCTGCAGCATCGCCGCCGCGCCTTGCTTGGAAGTGATCCCGGCGGGCAGAGGAACGAGCCGGGAGGCGGGGGCGGCGACGTATTGCGCATAGGCTCCGGGCACGCTGGTGAAGGCGACACGGTCCCCGACGCGCACGTCGTCCACCTCCGCACCGAGCGCCGTGACGACTCCGGCACCTTCCAATCCGAGCGTCAGCGGCAGCGCGGCCTTGTAGAGCCCTTTGCGGAAATAGACGTCGATGAAGTTGAGGCCGGCCGCTTCGATGGCGACCAGCGCTTCGCCCGCGCTCGGTTGCGGTTGCGGCAGCTCGTCGAGGCGCAGCGCCTCCGGGCCGCCGTGCGCGTGGACGCGAATCGCCTTCATGAGCGACGCCTCAGTGGCATTTCTGTTGAAGGTAACGCTGCGCGTTGGCGATGTCGTCCTTGTACCACTGCAGCGCCTTCTTGTGCTGGCCCGTGGGCGTGATCTCGTTCACCTTGGATTGGTCGAAGCGGATCCGTTCGCGCATCTTGTCACACTCCTGGCGTTGCTCGGCTTGGCGCCGTTGCTGCTCCTCGCGCTGCCACTGCTGATCCTGACGCTGCTCGCGCTTTTCCTTGCGCCAACCCGTGTAGCCCGCGTCGCGGCAATCGTCGCGGTCGCGCAGGGCGTCCTTCAAGTCGTCTCGGTACCACTCCAGCGCCTTCTTGTGTCGTCCGGTCGGGGAGATCTCGTCGATCTTGGCGCGATCGTAGTCGATGCGGTCGTCGAGCTCCGAGCACGCGTAGCGCTGGTGCTCACGAGTCTCCCAGGCGCGCTCGTCGTCGTAGTCGTCCGACGGGGAACCTCGGTATCCGCCCGATCCACCCATCGTGTTCGGTGAGAGGTCCAGGCCTTCGATGCATCCGGGTGCGACGGCCGCAGCCAACGCCGCCACCGCGAGTCTCGCGCGCCACCCCATCATCAGCCTCCTCCAACCTCGTTTTCAACGCTAGTCCGGCGTCGATAGAAGCACGTGGCGCCACGCGACTCAAACCCGCTACAGACCGCGGCTTAGCCGAGGAAACCGTGCCCTCGTCGATTTACGACATTTGAACATAGGCTGTTACTTTTTTGACGTGAGCCCCAAACCGGCGCCTCGCGAGATCGATAATATCCGATTGTAGCGAATCTTTTTTTCGAGAGCGCGGTGGCACAATCGTTGCGAAAGCTTCGAGCATACCCCCTATGCAGCAAGCTCCGAGCTCGATGCTCCAGGGCCCAGCTCTCTCAGGAGGACTTCGCCTCGAATGTCGAGCGCTGTTGCTCCAGAGGCTGCGTATCGGCGCGATTCTCGGCTTGGTGTTCATTCCGGCCTTCGTGCCGATCGACTATGTGCGCATGCCGGAGCACTTCGGTTGGGCCGTCATGGTGCGCCTGATCGGCTGCGCGATCCTGGCTGCTCTGCTGCCCCTGGTCACGACCCAGTTTGCCCAGCGCCGCGCCGAATGGCTCGCCGCTGTCGGTGTAGCCACCGTCAGTGCGACGATCCTCGGCGTCGCTCGCTTCGCCGATGGGGCCTCCGACCCCGTGTACTTGGTGCAGGCGATGGCGCTCGTGGTCCTCATCATGGGGACGGCGCTGCTGCTGCCGCTCGACGGGCGAACGATGTTGATGCTCGGAGCAATTCCATTCGCCATGCAGGCGCTCGCCACACTGCACTACTCCTTCCTCGAAAACTTGCCGATTCTCTGCTCGAGCCTGACCGCGTTGGGGGTCGCGAGCGTCGGGGCACAGACCGCGTTCGTGAGCCGGCTCGGCGACTACGATGGCCGTCAGGCGAAAGAGGCGTTGCTCGAGGCGCGATCGGAGATCGTCGCCATGCTGGAGCGCGACGTCGCGGCGCGCAAGCGAACCGAGGAGGTGCTGCGCAAGAGCGAGCAGAAGTACCGCGCGCTCTTCGAGGAGACGCACGACGGCGTGATCCTGTCGTCGATCGAGGGCGGCATCCTCGACGCGAATCCGGCGGCGCTGGCGATGTTCGGCTACCAGCAGAAGGACGAGCTGTGCGCGCTGCTGACGAATCAGCTCCAGTACGGAGCCTCCGAGGACGACCGCCGACGCCTCGGCCAACTGCTCCGCGCTGACGACTCTTCGCTGTGCGATCTCGAGGTCGAATTTCGACGCAAGGACGATAGCAAGCTCGTCGCCATGGTGAGCTCGAGCCCGATCCGTGACGAAAACGGGAAGCTCGCCGGGTTCCGCATGATCCTGCGCGACGTGACGGAACGAAAGATGTTCGAGGCTCGCCTGCGCCAGACGCAGAAGCTCGAGGCGGTCGGCATTCTCGCCGCCGGCGTGGCGCACGAGATCAACAATCCGCTCACCTATGTGCTCAGCCACCTCCAGAGCCTGTTGCAGGAATTCTCGCGGACGGAATCGGCTGGGGCGGCGCTCTCGCCGGCCGTGGAATCGATGCGAGCTCACGTCCGCGAAGCGGCGGACGGCGCCGATCGCGTGCGCAACATCGTCCGCGACCTCAAAACCTTCTCCCGTCGCAGCGAAGACGAACGGGGCGCGGTCGACCTCATCGGCGTGCTCGAAACCTCCATCAAGCTCGCCGCTCACGAGCTCAGAAACCGCGCGCAAGTGCGCCGTGACCTACGGCCGGTACCGCAGGCCGTCGGCGATCCCGGACGGCTCGCGCAGGTCTTCGTCAATCTGCTGATCAACGCCGCTCAGGCGATCGAGGAAGGGGCGGCTGACCGAAACGAGATCAGTATCGCCACGCGTGCCACCGAAGAAGAGGTTTTCGTCGAGGTCTCCGACACCGGGGCCGGCATCTCGCCGGAGCATCTAGATCGGCTGTTCGATCCCTTCTTCACCACCAAGGCTTCGTCGGGCGGCTCCGGGCTCGGGCTGTCCATCTGTTACAACATCGTCAGTTCCTTCGGCGGCCGTATCGAGGTCGAGAGCAAGCCGGGGATGGGGACCCGCTTCACCGTGAGGCTGCCGATTGCGCGCTCCGCGCGAGTCGAGCATCCGGCGGTGACCGCCATCCGGGCGCCCTCGCGACGAGGGCGTATCCTCGTCGTCGACGACGAGCCATTCGTGCTCTCGACGGTCACCATGATCCTCGCGCGCGACCACGAATTGGTCGGGGTCAGCGGCGGCGCAGAGGCTTTGGCGGCGATCGAAAAGGACGATCACTTCGACGTGATCCTGTGCGATCTCATGATGCAGAACAGCACTGGCATGGACGTCTACGGGCAGCTTCTCAAGCGCCACCCGAGACTCGCGCGCCGTGTGCGTGTTCATGACGGGCGGCGCCTACACGCCGGCGTCCCGAAGCTTCCTCGCTCGGATCTCGAACCGCTGCATCGACAAGCCGTTCGGTGCGGCGGATCTCACGAAGGTGGTGGAGCAGGTGATGGCGGGGGATGCGGTGCGGAGCGGGACGGCGCCTCGCAGGGTCGCCCGCTCCGCCGCCTAGACGCGCCGACTCAGGCCGCAACGTCGAGCCTGAACAAGCGCGCCGCGTTGAGCCCGAGGATCTTCGCGCGCGAGGCGTCGCTCAGGTGGCTCATTTGCCGCTCGATCGCCTGCGCGGAATGCGGCCACGATCCCTCGTGATGCGGGTAGTCGTTCGCCCAGAGGAAATTGTCGGCCAGCCCGAGCGGCTCGGCTAGCGCGAGACCGGCGGCATCTTCCTGGAAGGAAGAAAAGCCTTGGCGCCGGTAGTACTCGCTGGGCAGCAGGTCGAGCTTGGGAAACGCCCACATGTGGTGCTTGCGGTACGCCTCGTCCATCGCTTCGAGCGCCCAGGGTACCCAGCCGATCCCTGCTTCGATGGTCGCGAAGAGGAGCTTCGGGAAGCGCTGCAGCACACCGGAGGCGCAGAGGTTGGCGACCGGCTCCATGGTCGGGGAGAGCGAATGGGTGACGTAGTTGACTACGGCGCCGCCGCTGCCCCGCGCGGCCCTCGGGTCGCGTCCCGTGGAGACGTGGAACGTGATCGGCAGGTCGACGTCGCAGATGGCCGTCCACAGCCAGTCGAACTCGGGAAGGTTGTAGTTCGGCTGCTCGGCGTCGGGCGCTCCCCAGTGTGGTTTGCAGGGAAGCGTGAGGCCGCGGAAGCCCTCGCGCGCAGCCCAGGCGATCTCCCGCAGGGTTCCTTCGCGGTCGCCCGGGGCGATCGCGGCCATCGGCAGAATCGAGGTCTCGTAGCCGCGGTATGCTTCGCAGGCCCAGCGATTCCACGCTCGGCACATCGCCATCGAGAACTTTGGGTCGGGCGTCGCCCAGACGAGCAGCCCCTTGTTCGGAAACACGATCTCGACGTCGACGCCGTCGCGCCGGTGGTCGCGCATGCGATCCTCGGGGTTCGCCCCGGCCGCCGTGCGCACGCGGTCTTCCGGGGCCATCGTGTTCTCGGCGTTGTTGGTGCGCAGCCGCTGCGGCCGCCAGCCTTCGGTCAGCAGCCAACGCTCGCCCTTCGCGTCCACCTCGACGCGAGGAAGTCGTGAGCGGTACTCAGGCTCGATGCGAGCGGAGAGAAAGTCGTTGGGCTCGTTGGCGTGGCAGTCCGCCGAGACCATGAAGTACTTGTTCGGGTCCCCGGCCCGTGCGGTCCGCGGCCAGCCTCGCGCTCCGGGGGTATCGAGCCTCCAGGCGTTGACCGAATCTTCGAGAGCCGTGTCGTTCACTTCGAATCCTCCTCGATCTGCCAATGCACGAGCGTGAAGGGCGGATCGCCGTCGGCACGATCCTCGAACACCGCTCGAACCGGCGCTCCGACACGCACGGGTGCGCGCGGATCACCGACCAGGTTTCCGACCATGCGCACGGCGCCAGCCTGGGGCAGCTCCACCAGCGCGACCACGTACGGCACCGCGGACTTGAGCGCGGGATGGACCGGATGCCACACGCGCTCCCAGCCGTAGATTCGACCCGTCGGCTCGACCGCGAGCCACTCGGTGTCGAAGGAGCGACAGGCGTGGCAGATCCACTCGGGTCCCCAGCGCCACGTCTCGCAAAGGCGGCAGCGTTGCACGCGGAGCTCGTGGTTGCGGGTGCCTTCCCAGTACGCGCGATCGAGCCCGTCGGCCGCGGGGCGCGGAGCCGGCAGTCCGGGCAGCAGCACGCTCACGCCGCGGCCTCCGCCGTCCCGTACACGCAAGTGCTCGTTACCGGGACCATCGGACCGGCTGCCGCCAGCGCGACGCGCGCGCCGGGAACCTGATTGCAGGACTCTCCACGAATTTGGCGCACCGCTTCGAGCTGCAAGCCGAGACCGTGCATGTAGCACTCCGCCAGGTTGCCGCCGCTGGTGTTGAGCGGCAGGCGCCCGCGGGGCGCGATCAGGTTGTCGAACGTGAGAAACTCCTCCGCCTCGTCGTAGGTGCAGAACCCGTGCTCGATCAATGCCATCACCACGCCGCCGGTGAAGTTCTCGTAGACCTGAGCGACGTCGACGTCGGCGGGGGTGACACCCGCTTGGCGCCACATTCGCGGAGCGACGGTGCGAAACCCGGCGCCTGCATAGTCCGGATCGTTGTGCAGCGAGGCGCCGGCGCGATGGCCGCCACCTTGGGCGACGCCGAGCACGTAGACCGGGCGCGGGCTCACGTCCGCGGCGCGCTCGGCCGCAACCAAGACCATGGCTGCGGCGCCGTCGTTCTCCTGGCAACAATCGAAGAGGCGATAGGGCTCCGCGATCCATCTCGATGAATCGTACGCCTCCGCCGAGAGCGGTCGCCCGTACATCACCGCGCGCGGATTCTGCTGCGCGTGATGGTACGAAGCGAGCGCCACGGCGCGCATCGTCGATCGCGGCACGCCGTGCACCTCGAGCAGACGCGTGCTGCGCATCGCGAACGTCTGAGCCGGGGAAATGAGCCCGTAGGGCACGCTGAGCGCTGCCTCTCCGCTCACGTGCGCGCTCTTGCGAGCTTCTCCGAAGCGCCCGAACTGGCCCTGAGCGAGTGCGCGAAAGACCACGACGCAATCCGCCAGGCCCGCGGCGATCGCCGCGGCGGCGTTCCCGACCGCCGCCGCCACCCCGCCTCCCCCCGAGCCCCATTGCATGTTGGAAAACCGCAGCTCCTTCGTGCCGAGCGCGGCCGCGAGCCGCGACGGCTCGTTGCGGTCGTTGGAGTACGAGGCGAATCCGTCGACGTCGGCGACGTCTACGCCCGCATCTGCGCACGCTGCGAGGATGGCCCGGCAGGCGAGCACGAACTCCGAGTCGGGAGCATCACCCCGCTTGTAGTAGACGCTTTCGCCGATGCCGACGACCGCCACACGACCACGCAGCGTTCGAGTCACCCCACCTCTCTAGCCGAGCAAGGACGCGGTGCAAATGCCCCCTACGCGGCCCTTGAAAGATCCGGGCAACTCTGGCGGGAGGGTACCATGCTGAGCCCGTACCGCGTCCTCGACCTGACCGATGCGCGCGCCGAGCTGGGACCGTTGCTGCTCGCCGGCCTCGGCGCCGACGTCGATCAAGGTCGAGCCGCCGGGCGGCAGCGCCGTCGCGCCGCGAGGCGCCGCTCGACCCGAGCCTGCCGCCGGATCTGCAGAGCCTGCGCTTCCACGCCTTCAACCGCGGCAAGCGCAGCGTCGTGCTCGACCTCGACGGCGCCGCGGGACGCGCCGCGTTCCGCGCGCCTCGTCGCCAGCGCCGACTTCCTGTTCGAGAACGCCGCGCCGGGCGCGATGGCCGCGCGCGGCCTCGGCTTCGAGCGACTGCGCGAGGTCAACCCGAGCCTCGTCTACGTCGCGATCACGCCCGTTCGGACAGGACGGCCCCTACGCGCACCATCTCGCCACCGATCTGACGCTGGCGGCGATGGGCGGCATGATGGCGCTCAACGGCGACGCCGATCGCCGGCCGGTGCGCATCACGGTGCCGCAGACGTGGCACCACGCGGCCGCCGAGAGCGCGGTCGGCGCGCTGGTCGCCCACCAGCGCCGGCTCGCGACCGGCGAGGCGCAGTTCGTCGACGTGTCGGTGCAGGCGGCGGTCTTCTGGACCGGCCTCAACGCGATGATCGCCCACGCGATCCAGGGCAAGGACATCGAGCGCAACGGCACCGTGCTGCAGCTCAGCACGCTGACCACGCCGCTCGTCTATCCGTGCGCCGACGGCGAGGTCGTGCTGATCACCACGACGGCGACGCTCGCTCGGCTTGGTGCCCTGGATGGTCGAAGACGGCACGGTGAGCGCCGAATGGGTCGCCGCCGAGGACTGGACGACCTACGAGGCGCGCATGCTGACCGGCGAGCCGCTCGTGCACTCGCTGCCGGAGGTGCAGGAGCGCATCAGCGCCTTCTGCGCCAAGTACCGAAAGGCCGAGCTGTTCGCGCGCGGCATCGCGCGGCGGCGCCACGCTCGCGCCGGTGAACACCGTCGCCGACGTGCTGGCGCTTCGATCACCTCGCAGTGCGCGAGCTACTGGCAGCCGCTACGCGCTGCCGGGCGGGCGCGCGCTGCGCGCGCCCGGGCCGTTCGTGCGCCTGTCGCGCACGCCGGTCGCGTTTCGCCGCCCGGCGCCCGGCGGTCGGCGAGCACAGCCGCGAGGTGCTCGACGCGCGCGCGAGCCGTCGCGCGAACCGCGACGGCCGAGCTCGACGCCGCGCGCCGCGCTCGCCGCTGCCCTTCGAGGGCGTCAAGATCGCCGACTTCTCGTGGATCGGCGTCGGGCCGATCACCGCCAAGTACCTCGCCGACCACGGCGCGACGGTCGTGCACGTCGAGACCGAGAATCCGGCCGACCGGCTGCGCCTCGTCGGGCCGTTCAAGGACAACGTCGCCGGGCGTCGAACCGCTGCCAGTTCTTCGGCTCGTTCAACACCTCGAAGCTGTCGCTGGCCCTCAACCTGAAGCAGCCCGACGGCCTCGAGGTCGCCAAGCGACTCCTCGGCTGGGCGGACGTCTGCCTCGACTCGTTCACCGCCGGCACGATGGCCGAGCTCGGCCTCGGCTACGAGGTCGCGCGCGCGCTGAACCCGCGCATCATCATGGCGAGCACGTGCCTGATGGGGCAGACGGGACCCGCCGCCGCGCTCGCCGGCTACGGCTACCACGCCGCCGCGGTCTGCGGCTTCTACGAGATCACCGGCTGGGACGACCGCCCGCCCGGCGGGTCCGTTCAACGCCTACACCGACACGATCGCGCCGCGCTTTCTCGCCGCGACGCTGATGGCCGCGCTCGACCATCGCCGCCGCACCGGCGAGGGCCAGTACATCGATCAGGCGCAGATGGAGTCGTCGCTGTACTTCCTCGCGCCCGGAGCTGCTCGACCATCAGGTGCAGCGGACGCATGCCCGCGGCGCGCCGGCAACGACGTCGCCGACCGCCGCGCCGCACGACGCCTACCCGTGCGCCGGCGACGACGAGTGGTGCGCGATCGCCGTCGAGACCGACGCGCAGTGGCGCGGCGCTGCGGCGGCGTCCTCGGCGATCCCGCGTGGGCGACGGCGCCCGCGCTCGACACGGCGGCCGGGCGACTCGCGCGCCGCGAGGAGATCGACCGCGAGCTCGCCGAGTTCACCGCGCCGCCACGAGCCGCGCGCGCTGATGGACCTGCTGCAGGCCGCGGGCGTCCCGGCCGGCATGGTGCAGCGCTCGAGCGACCACCTGGAGGATCCGCAGCTCGCGCCACCGGCGCTTCTTCCGGCCGCATGAGCACCCGGAGATGGGCGAGGTGCCGTACGAGGGACACCAGTTCCGCATCGCCGGCTACGACAACGGCCCGCGCTCCCCGGCGCCGTGCCTCGGCGAGCACTCGATCGAGGTGCTCCAGGAGATGCTCGGCTACGACGACGAGGATCTCGCGCGTATCGCGGCGAGCGGCGCGCTCGCCTAGGCGGAATCGCGATCGGTATCGAGCCCTTCTGGTCGCTGGCCTATCGAACGAGCATCGACTAGGGTTGCTGCTACGGGAGACTCGACGATGAAGATCACATTCCTTTCGATCGTCGTGGCCGCGATCGCGCTGCTACTGAGCGGGGCTGCGACGCCCGCTCATGCCAAAGGGGCATCGAATTCGTACACCGGATGTCTCGCCAAAGGCGACGAAGCCGGCACCTTCAAGCTCACGAACGTCGGTGATGCCAAGGACGAGTACGAATTGATCGGCGGCGGCAAGGACTTGGCGGCGCACGTCGGCCACAAGGTCGAGGTCGAGGGTACGCTCGTGTCCGCCAAGGCGGCCGCGAAGGCCGAAGGCGAGAAGACCGAGGACCAGGCCGGGCACAAGCACTTGCGCGTGACGTCCATGAAGCACGTCGCCGAGACTTGCCCGTGAGCGGCGGATTCGCCGCCGACGCTCGCGCTCGAGAGCTGCGTTCCGCTAGGGAAGCGTAGCGACTTTCGCCGTCAGCGGCTTGGCGTTGGCCAAACGCTCGCGGCGAAGGTATTCACGCCGGTACAGGAGCACGCGCGCCACGTACTGCTCCGTCTCGGCGTAAGGCGGAATGCCGTGATAGCGGGCGACGGACCCGCGCCCGGCGTTGTAGGCGGCAAGGACGCGCGGCAGGTTCTTCTTGTACGTGTCTAGCAGCATGCGCAGATGCTCGACACCCGCTTCGATGTTCGCGCGCGCATCGTAAGGGTTGCGGCACCCTCGGCGGCGCGCGGTGGCCGGCATGAGCTGCATGAGGCCGCGGGCGCCTTTCGGCGAAACCGCAACCGGATTGAAAGCCGACTCGGCGCGGATGATGGCACGCACGAGCTCAGGCTCCACGCCGTAGCGCGCGGCCGCCTCGCCGATCATACGCTGAAACTCGGTGTCTTCCGCATCGGCCTGCTCGCTCGTGCGCAGCTCCTCTTGCAGGCGCGAAGCGACCGGTGCGCCGGGGTCGAATGGTGCGGTGCCCGCGCGAGGCACGTTGCTGAAGTGAACCGTGCCGCCGCCGTCGCGAGTGTAGTACATCTGCGCCGAGACGCCGCCGGACGAGGCGAAGGCCGCAAAGATCACGCCGGTCGCTACGGCTCGCGCGGTCGTGCCGCGTGGACCTGTCCGCTTCACGGGCGCGGACTATATCAATCGAGCGACCGAACGCGAATGGTTTTTTGCATTCGAGCTGCGATTGACACGCTGCGATCGCCGATGGCTACGTCACACCGCCCGTTCTCGAAAACGCATCACACGGAGATTGACGGATCGAGCGGCGCCGGAGGTGTGCGACAGGGACCGCAGCGTGGTATTGGGGCCCCATGCAGATCCACGTCACCGACGAAGCCGTGATGATCACGGAGCTCTCCGACGAGGATATGCAGCATTTGCTGCATCTGCTTCGAGGCGCAGCGGGCCGGAGCCTGGTGATTCCGAGAAAGCCGTCGATTCACGGACCGCTAGATGACTCCGACCAGCTTGCCGCGCTGATCAGTTCGCTCCGAGGCTCGGCGCAGGAAACCCTGGCTGCGCTCCACTGGCGGGGCTTCCGCATTGCCCGCGACCACGGCGTCTAGCGTCAGTACCGGTGGCGCCAGATGATGTCTGCGCCGCTGCCCCCGATCGACGAAGCCGAGGATGACACGCTCCAGCTCGGCGTCAGCACGCGTTGCACCCGTATCTCCTGGCCTTGCTGATCGCCGAAGCTCCGACCCGCGGTCACGAACGTTTTGTCCGACAGGTAAGCGCCGAGCGCCACACGCGAGGCGGACAGCTCCTGAAGCCAGATGCCGCGGCCCGACAGCCCGAGGATGTCAGTGACCGATTGGCCGATCTCACTCGCAGCGAAGGACGCCGCGAGCTGCGAGGCCTGATTCTGCACGTCCGCTCGTTGCCTGTCGCTGAGATCCGACGTCGTCTTACCGAAGATCAGTACGGAGAGAATGTCGGCCTGCTGGAGCGGCGGTTCGCTCGCGAGCGTCAGCGACGGGCTGCTGGAGGTGCCGCCGAGGATGATGTGCACCATGTATTCGCCGGCCCTGTAGTCGGCGGTCAGGTTGAGCGTCGGATCGATCTTGTCTCCGCCGGTGAATGCGAGAGATCCCTCGGTGATGCGAAACCGCCGCCCCTGGAGATTCATCCAGCCGCGCACGGTTTCGATCCGCCCGGTGAGTTGCAAGTCGCCCGGCGGCTGTTTGCGTGCGACTACCTCGCCCACCAGCTCGACGGCTGCGTTGACGTGGCGAATCCACGTGTCGCGACGGATGGTCATCGTGACGTCGAGCGTAGTGCTTTTGTAGATCGACGATAGCGCGGATGGCGCCGGAGTGGGTGCCTCCGCCGTCGCCGCTTTGTCCGACATCGACGCGTCGGCCGAGATGATGCGGATCGTCGGATCGCGAGTCGTCGGCGCTCGGGTGAGGAAGGCTAAATCCGGATTGAACGAGCCCGAAAGCACGTCGACGGTGCCGGTGATCTGCGGCGCCGTCACAGTCCCCCGACAGAAGATCTCCGCCGATATGTCCGAGCGGTAGCGGTTCGTGGCGATCGCCGGCCAGCGGTCGAGTGCGATCCGCAGGTCGAGCCGATCGGGCAAGTAGTCGTCCATCGAGATCGTGCCGCCGCCGGTGAGACGGCCCTCGCGGGATACCGCGGCGAGATCGGTGACCCGGATCGCGTCAGGGGTGATCGCGATCGCGAGGGTGGCGGCGCTGACATCGACGCCGAGCGGCGCGATCGTCGCTGCGCCGCCCCTGAGTGCGATCGTCCCTCGAGCGACGGGACGGTCCGGCGGGCCGTGCGCCTCCAAGTCCACGACGACCTCGCCCTTCACGTCGCGCAGCGTGCCCGGCATGAGCGCGTTGACGAAGCCCACGTCGAGGCCGTTCGATCGCACCGCGAGGGCGATGTCGCCGGCGATGCGGTAGGCGAGCTCGGGATCCCAACGCAGGTCCATCGGCGCGCGCCCCGAAGCAACCAGTGCGTGCGAAGCATCTTGATCGAAGCGGGCTTCCAGCGTGGCGACCGGCGCGCGAAACGCGATGGTCGCGTGCAACCCGCCGTACGGCTGGCCTGCCACGCGAAGCTCGGCGACCGAGACGGTGGCATCGACCTGCGGCGACGCCGCGGTTCCTCTGACGTCGACCTTCGCCTCGACGTTGCCCGCGACGTCGACGAGCTCGCGCCTGAAGGAGCGCGCCCATTCGAGTGGCACGCCATGCATCGCCAGTTCGAGGCGCTGCGCACCGGAGCGGGACACGCTTCCCGAGACCGCCAGCGTGCCCTTGCTCCCCGAGATGCGCATCTCGTCGACCGTCAGCACGCCAGACCGAAGAGAGAGATGGGCCGGGTGATCGAGATCGAAATTTCCGCGTGGCGCCTCGAGATGGAGCGCCGCCACGCCGACGTCGATGCCGCCGGAATCGCGTGTCGCTCGGAAGCTCGTCGTGTAGCGGCGGCCGCCGACGTCCTTCGCCTGGACCGCGGCGTCAGCGGCGACTCTGTCGCCGGCCCCCGAGAGCGCCACTTGGGCGCTCAGTGACTCCAGGCTCACCGGGGAATGAACGCCGCCGAGCGAAACGTCGACGTGGCCCTTCGGGCCTTGCCCCCCGAGGCCTTTGAGATCGAAGCGTGCCGAACCCTGCTCGATCCACGTGCGGCTCGAGCCGAAGGATACGGCGTCGAGCGACCCGGTGGCGGCGAGATCGTTCGCCGCGCCCCGCAAGTTGCCGTCCAGGGTGAAGCTGCCCCGTCCCTCGATCCCGACGAGCGCGAGAAAAGGCGCCACGTCGCCGATCTTCGCTTGCACGGCGGCCTGGCCTTTGGCGGCCGCCGTGAGCCCCAGGTCTCCCGCGGCACGAATCTGCGAATCACGCGAGACCAGCGACAGCTCGGCGATGTGCAGGCGGCCACTCTCGAGTCGAACGTCGCCTCGTCCGCGGTCGAAAGCCAGCGTTTCGATCTTGGAGGGGCGGAGCTCGACGACGGCTCGGCTCCGCTGTTGCGCGAGATCGAAGCCGTGTCCCTCCGCTCGCGCGTCGAGGGTCACGTCGCCGCTCCACGCACGCGGGTCGAGGCGCTTGGGATCGAAATGCGTCAGGCTCACGTCGAGCTGAAACTCTTGCGCGCCCCCGAGCTCGGCGGCTCCGTTCCAGCGTGCGGCGCCCGACGTGCCTTCGAGCGTTCCCGCCCCCGTAACGCGCCCGTCCGCGAGGCTCACGGTCGAGGTGAGGTCGCCGAAGTGCCACTGCCGGAACGACGCGTCGCGTACCTGCACCTGCCCGTTGGCTTTGGCCTGAAAAACATCCGTGCCCCGTAGCGCGCCTTCGAGCCGTCCGCTCGCGACGCCGCCGGCTCCCGCCGCGCTCGCGATCCGCGCAAGCTCAATCTCGCTAGCTTCGATCGTCCCCTCGGCCGCGATCGGCGTGGCGAGCGCGTCGGTGCGGACGTCGCCCTGGACGCGGCCTTGCCCCGCGGCGAGCTCGAAGTGTGCGTGTAGGTCGTCGGCGCGCCCGACCAGTCGGACCGAGCCGCCCAGCCAGTCGGCCGGAGCCGGCCCGTGCGAGAACGTCGCGACATCGCTTGGGGCGAGACCAGCGATGCTCAGCACGAGGTCGCTCCTCGCGGTTTGCAGGTCGATCGGGTTTTCGATCCTGCCGTCAACCACGACGCGCGACTCTTGGGTTACGATCGCCAGCCCGCGAATCTCGGCGGAGGGAGGCGACTCCGCGCCTCGGTAGTGGAGCGAGCCGTCGGCCCATAGGAGCGGTAGCCCTTCGGCCGCCATCCGCAGCGACAAGCGCTGAATGTCGGCGTCGACGCCGGCGGCCGCGATTTCGACGCGGGCGCCGAGCGCGGCGTCGTCGAGCACGCACGGAGCCTCTGCACGGCACGGGGTCACCGAGATCTTGCCCGCGGTGACGCGCAGCGCGTCGATCACGACGTGGGGCACGCCGAGCGTCGTGGAAGCATCGGTGCCGCGCGGGGTGGAAAGAGCGGCCTCCAGGTTCCACACGCCCCCCTCGCCGCGGCGAAGATCGACGACCGGCCCTTCGAGGTCGACGTCGGTGATGCGAAGCTCTCCGCGCAGGAGCGGCAGCAGGTCGTAGCGAATCCTCGCCTCGGGGACTTGCAGCACGTCCGCGCCGCCGTACCGCAGGGAAACGTTGGTGAGCCGCACGTCGCCCCAAACGGAGCCTTCCAGACGCTCGACGGCGATCTCGCCGTGGAATGAGCCGCGGATCGCTTCCAGCACTTCGCGGCGTACGAATTCACGGAAGCGATCGGTGAACGTGAATGCATACAGCGCCACGAGAGCGATCGCGACGAGCAAGCCGGCGGCGAACAGCCCGCGTCTCAAGGCCCTTGCGATGCTGCGCCCGACGCTCAAAAGAACTGTCCGATCGAGAAGTAGAGGACCCAGGCGGAGTCGCCGGGCGGGCGCTCGAACGGGAAGCCGAGATCGAATCGCAACGGTCCCACCGGCGTTGCATAGGTGATCGCGAAACCAGAGCCATACTTCAAGTCGCCGACGGGCGGATCCCACCGATCGAGGGACACTTGGCCGGCGTCGAGAAAGACGGCGCCGCCGACCGGCCCCCAGAGCCTGTGGCGGAGCTCCAGCGACCCCTCGACGGCCGACTCGCCTCCGATCGGATTGTTGTCGCTGTCACGCGGCCCGAGACGCCGGCGGCCGTAGCCGCGGACGCTTTCCGCGCCGCCGGCGTAGAGCCGGTCGAAGAGCGGCAAGTTGTCGTTTGCGCCGATCGGGGTGGCGAAAGCCACCTTGGCGCGGGCAGCGAGCACCGCTTGCCACGGTATCGATTGGTACTTCTTCACTTCCGTGGTGATCTTGTAGAAGTCGAAGTCGCCGCCGAGCCCCGCTTGCTCGAACGCGAGTGAGGCGACCTCGCCGCTCTGAGGGTCGAGTGGCGAAGTCGTAGTGTCCCACAGCATCCCGAGCTTGAATCCGAACAGCGAGATGCCGGTTTTGACTCCGCCGAGCGCTTCCACGGTGGCCGAGGCGACCTGCGTGAGCTTGTCCCGCTCCACGCGCATGCCGAAAAAGGCCGTCAGATTGCGCGTGATGCGCGGCTCGAGGCGTGGAAGAAAGCGCGAGGCGTCGAGCAGGTAGTTGTCCTCGTCGTCGCGGCGCTGTTGGAATTCCATCACGCCGCGCATGCGCGGCACGAGGAAGTGGGGCTGAACGAACATCGCGTTGCCTAGAGCGGTGATCGAGGAATACTTGAGCGTGAAGCCGAGCTGGCGCCCGTCGCCGAGCCAGTTGTTGTTCTGCCAGCGAGCCTGTACGCGGTAGTGATCGTCCGTGCCGTAACCCGCCGCGACGCGGATCTCGCGCGGCAGCTTCTCCTCGACCTTGATGGTCGTCGTCACCTGGCTCGACCTGCTTTGCGTGTCCCAGCCGATGTCCACGGTACTGAACAAATCGAGCTTCAGGAGGTTGTCGCGCGTCTCGCGCAAGCGGTCGACCGAAAAGTGGTCGCCCTCTCGCCATTCACGCTCGCGCAGAATCATGTCGGACGTGACGTAGTTGGTCCCCTCGATTTGCGTGGTGCCGAAGAAGCTCTCCGGGCCCGGATCGACGACGTAGCTGACCTCGGCGCGGTGCTCCGAGAGGTCGACGCGCGCCTCGCGCTCGACTTCGGCGTAGGCATACCCCTGGTTCAGGAAGAACTCCTTCAACTGCCCGTCCGCGTTCTGGTAGGCCTCCTCGGAGAAGATGTCCCCCGAGCGGATCGGCAGCTCCGGCAGCGTCGGCGGCTGCGGCATGCCCTTCGTATCCACCTCCACGGAAGCGACGCGGACCGGTTGATTTTCCTCGATCGTCAACTCGACCGAGACGAAATCGCCCTTGGCGAGCGACTCCGTTTCGAGATTGTAGGTGATGCGGGCCTCGAAGTAGCCTCGTGACTCGTAGAGCCGGCGGACACGTTCGAGGTCCGTCTCGAACGTCCGGGGATCGAACACCGCAGGTTCCCTCCAGGGCGCGAACCAGGGCCTCGGCCTGGTGAGGATCTCGCCGCGAATTTCGCGCGTCGAGATCGCTGCGTTGCCGTGGATGTCGACGCTCTTCAGGAGCCACTCGCGAGCATCGAGCTGATCCAAAGTCAGGGCAATCGCCGACGAAGCTTTCAAAGTCAGCACGCAAAGCAGGGACGCGACGACAGTCTTTTCCCGAAGTCCCATTGGCGGCGGAGAGGATCGCTAAGGGTTCCGTCGGGTCTCAACCCACGAGCGGGTGAACCATGGAGCGGAAGCTCGATCTTCCACCGCAGGTCGGCGCTCGCGCAACGCGCCGTTTCATTTCAGCGGACCGCAGCCGCGCCGCCGCGCTCGACACGTCGTAGCAACCGCGCGTTTCAAGCCGAGGCTCGAGCCCGCGTGAATTTCTCGGCGCCTGCGAGGTTCGCGACGCGGCACGCGCCGTGCTGCAGCAGCGGCTGGGGCATGAGCCCCCAACTGTTCACGAAAGGAGAGAGGCATGAGAGCGATCACGTTCCGAGGATTGGCGAGCATCGCGACGCTGCTGTCGCTGCTCGCATTGGCGGTGCCGCTTTGGGCTGCCGAGGTGGACCTCAACAGTGCCACGCAGGAGGAGCTCGTGGCCCTGCCTGGAATCGGTCCTGCCAAGGCAAAGGCGATCATCGACTACCGCACGGCCCATCCCTTCAGGAGCGTCGACGAGGTGAAGAACGTCCGTGGCATCGGCGATCATCTCTACGAGAGCCTGAAGGGCAAAGTGACCGTCAGCTCCGCGGGGAGCGCCGACAGGCGCTAGGCCTCGCCTAGCGGGCAGCCGGAGGGTGGTGGCGGCGGCGGGGGAGGGCGACCTTCTTCCCGCCGCCGTCTCAACGCCGGTGCCACCGGTCGGCGGCCCCCCGGCCTTCATGGAGGCCCTCCTGGATGGAATGGAGACAGCCCGCGTTCGGCCGCCTCGGCCCAGAGGAGCGCCAGCGGCAGGGCCGGCACGGCGCCGTCGACGACGTGAGCTCCGATCTCGAGCACCCTCGGGCCGGTCATCGGCTGCCCGTCGAGCGTGCCGACCGTCGCTCCTTCCGGCGCCAGCACCACGTAGCGGCCCGGCAGCGCGAGGGTGAACTCGCCGTGCCCCGCGGCGTCGACTTCCAGCAGCTTGCCCGCTACGCGCAACGTGCCGACCGGCAGGTAGTTGTCGAGCAAGAACTGGCGCCCGGCGGGTGGAAACCGCTCGTCGTCGTTCGCCGCTACGTACGTTCGCGTGGCGACGAGCCGCTGTGCGATGTCGTCGGGTATCTCGCCCTTGGCGATGCGGGCCAGCGTGATGTCCTCGAGCATCGGGTAGTACGCGCGGCGACGGAACAGCATCTCCCCTTTGACGTCCATGACGTAGTCCGTCGGGCGAGTGAGGCGCAGCACGTCGGCGACGAGCGCCCGCCGAACGCGAGTCGCGTCCCGCCACGGGCGATCGACGTAGATCGTGGCGGCGATTCCCAGGGCCGCCACCAACAACAGCCAGCGGGCGATGCTCGCCGAGCGGCGCCGTTCCTCCGAGGCGATGGCGCCCCCGACCACGAAGATGGTGAGGAGCGCATAGAACGGCATCCAATCCTGTCGGGTGATGAGCGGGAAGAATCCGTTCAGAGCCAACACGTAGAATCCGGTGGCGAGCATGAGGCTCGCACGCGCGAATGCGCGACGCGGCCGATCGAACGCGCGCCGCGCAACCAGCAAGAGCCCGGGGAGCGCGGCCGTCACCAACACGATACGCAGAGCTCGGTGGCCCCACAGGGACGCCGAGGTCAGGTTGTGCAGCAGCACGCATTCCACGAACTCGCGGGCCAGGCCGAGGTAGGCGAGGAAAGCGGCCAGAAGAGCGAGGACGGCGATCATGCCGACCGCGCTCAGCGCAGCCGCGGGGAGAAGCTGGCCGCAAGCCTGCCGGAGGCTACGGCGGGGATCGAGCACGGCCGCGGTCGCGACGCCGCCGATCAACGTCGAAAGCAAGCCCAGGGTCTTGATCGACGCCGCGAACGTCGCGCCGACCAGCGCGCCGACGAGCAAGAAGCGCGGGCGACGAGGCACCGCGCTGACCGCCGTCGCCAGCGCGGCCAGCCAGAGAGCCAGCCAGAGGTCGTCGGCGCGAAACTCGAGAGAGGTGGTCAGGAACGAGGGGATCAGGCCCGCCAGGGCGGCGCTCCAGGCCCCGACTCGGCGCGAGTAGAGCTCGGCGCCGAGCCGGTAGAGCGCTGCGAGCGAGAGCGCGGCGAGCGGGATCATCGCCCAGCGTGCCCAGACGAGCGCGTCCGGATGCTCGCCGAATGCGGCGACCAGGGGGGAGAGCAAGAGGTGGAAGAGCGGAGTGTGGTTGTCGAAGACGTCACGGTAGGGAAGCCACCCGCGCGTCCAGCCCAGGGCGACTTCAAAGTGCTGCGGTTCGTCGGAGTTGAAGCGCTGGCGCGTGGCGAGCCCGACCCTGAGCACGACTTGCAGCGCGAGAAGGGCGGCAACAGCCCGGCACTCGAAGGAAGAAAGCGGCCGTTCGGTCGCCGGCGGCGAGTCTGCCGAGGGCGCCGCAAGGGAAACGACCAACGCCGGCGAGGCCACCGAAGAGCGTCGCATGGCCCGCGGCTACGTCTGCAAGCGCGCCCGCAGGATCTCGTTCACCTGCTTCGGGTTGCCCTTGCCGGCGGTCGCTTTCATCACCTGGCCGACGAAGAAGCCGAAGAGCTTCTCCTTGCCCGCGCGGTATTCGGCGACCTTGTCGGCATTGGCGGCGAGCACTTGATCGACGGCGGCGCCGATCTCCCCGGCGTCCGTGACCTGCACCAGCCCGCGCTCGGCGACGATGGCCCCCGGCGGCTTTCCGGTCGCCGCCATTTCTTCGAACACCGCCTTGGCGATCTTGCCGCTGATCGTCGCATCATCGATGAGCTTGACGAGGTCGGCGAGGTGCTCGGGGGTGACCGGCCACTGTGCGATGCGCACTCGTTCGTCGAGCTTCTTCTCCCGCACGATGCGCAGCACCGATTCCATGATCCAGTTGCTGAGCGCTTTGGCATTGTGGTGGTGAGCCAAGGCGGCTTCGAAGTAGTCGGCGACGTCTCGCCGGGCAGTCAGCACCTCGGCGTCGTAAGCGGGCAGCCCGATCTCGTGCTCGAAGCGCGAGCGGCGCTCGGCTGGAAGCTCGGGGAGGCTACGGCGTACCTCCTCGATCCATTCGCGATCGACGACCAGCGGCGGCAAATCGGGCTCGGGAAAATAGCGGTAGTCGTGTGCAAACTCCTTCGAGCGCATCGAGCGGGTCACCGCGCGATCGGCGTCCCAGAGGCGCGTCTCCTGCACCACGGTGCCGCCCTCCGCAACCACCGCGATCTGCCGCTCGAGCTCGTACTCGAGCGCCATCTCGACGCCGCGGAAGGAGTTCATGTTCTTGATCTCCGCTCGCGTGCCGAGGCGGTCGCTCCCCGCCGGGCGAATCGAGATGTTGGCATCGCACCGCAGGCTGCCTTCCTCCATGTTTCCGTCACAGACTTCCAAGTACTGGAGGATCTCGCGAAGCGCGCGCAGGTACGCCGCCGCTTCGGCCGGGCTGCGCAGCTCCGGCTCGCTGACGATCTCGAGCAGCGGCACACCGGCGCGGTTGAGGTCGACCAGGCTCGCATCGGCTTGCGCGTCGTGAATGTTCTTGCCGGCGTCTTCCTCGAGGTGGATTCGCACCAGCCGGACGCGTCGCTGCGCGCCGTCGATGGTGAAGCGGACCTCGCCGCCGATGCAGATCGGCGCTTCGTACATGCTGATCTGATAGGCCTTCGGCAGGTCGGGATAGAAGTAGTTCTTGCGCGCGAACCGGCTCCGCGACGCGATCGTCGAGCCGGTGGCGAGGCCGGCGCGGATCGCGAACTCCACGGCGCGGCGGTTGAGCACGGGGAGCACCCCCGGAAACGCCATGCAGACCGGACACGCATGTGCGTTGGGCGGCGCGCCGAACTCCGCCGAGCAGGCGCAGAAGAGCTTGGAGCGAGTGAGCAGCTGCGCGTGCACCTCGAGGCCGATGACCGGCTCGAAGGTCACGTCGCTGCCCTCGCGATCGGGAGAGGGCGAGCCAAGTGCCACTCGGTCGCCTGCTCGTAGGCGTAGGCAGCGCCGAGCAAAGCCGCCTCGCCGAACGGTTTGCCGATCAACTGGAGCCCGATCGGCAGACCGGATCCGTCGATGCCGCAGGGCATGGACAACGCGGGCAGCCCGGCCAAGTTGACCGAGATGGTGAGCACGTCGGAGAGGTACATCGACAGCGGGTCATCGGTCTTCTCGCCGAGCCTAAACGCGGTGGTCGGCGCCGTGGGTGCGACCAGCAGGTCACAGCGTGCGAACGCGTTCTCGAAATCCCTGCGCACCAGAGTCCGCGCCTTCTGCGCCTTGCCGTAGTAGGCGTCGTAGTATCCGGCGGAGAGCGCGTAGGTACCGAGCAGGATCCGCCGCTTCACCTCGGCTCCGAAGCCCTGCTCGCGAGAGTGGGTGTACGCTTCGAGAAGGGTCGCGGCGTCCGCGGCGCGGCGACCGTAGCGAATGCCGTCGTAGCGCGCCAGGTTCGAGCTCGCCTCTGCGGTGGCGATCAAGTAGTAGATCGCGATCGCATAGGTCGTGTGCGGCAGCGAAACGGTCTCGACGCTGGCCCCGAGCGATTCGAGCACCGCGATCGCCTCACGGACCGAGGAGTCGACCTCGGGCTGCATGCCTTCGTGAAAGTACTCGCGCGGCACGCCGATCCGCACCGGGCCCAGGTCCCGGTCGAGAAGGCTCTCGTAGTGGGGCGTGTCGACCGGCGCCGACGTCGCATCACGAGGGTCGGGGGCCGCCAAGGCCTCGAGCACGATCGCCGCGTCGCGTACGTCGCGGGTGAACGGCCCGACCTGATCGAGCGAGGATGCATAGGCGACGATGCCGTAGCGGCTGACGCGGCCGTACGTGGGTTTGAGCCCGACGACGCCGCAGTATGCCGCGGGCAGGCGAATGGAGCCGCCGGTGTCGGTACCTAGCGCCGCCAGGCACTGGCCCGCCGCCACCGCGACGGCCGAACCGCCTGAAGAGCCGCCGGGGACTCGACTCGGATCCCACGGATTGAACGAGGGGCCGAACGCGGAGTTCTCGGTGGAGGATCCCATGGCGAACTCGTCGCAATTCGTCTTGCCGATGAGCACCGCTCCGCGGCTGCGCAGCCTGGCCACCGCAGTGCCGTCGTACGGCGGTACGAAGCCTTGCAAGATCCGCGATGCGGCGGTGGTGCGCACCCCGCGGGTGAGAAAGACGTCCTTCAGCGCGATCGGGATGCCGTCGAGCGGCGACAGCGGCTCGCCGCGCGCGAAACGCTCATCCGCGGCGGCGGCCTGGCGGCGGGCTTCGTCCTCGCTCACCACCAGGAACGCATGGAGACGCGGCTCCGTGTCGGCGATGCGCGCTAGGCACGCCTCGACGAGCTCGCTTGCGGACAGCTCGCGGCGCGAGAGTAGCCGCGCGGCGCCCGCCACGGTGAGCGAGGAGGGATCGACGATCAACCGAAAGCCCTCACTCGATGATCTTTGGAACGCGGAAAAAGCCTCGCCAGCGGTCGGGTGCGTTCTCGAGCAGCTCCTCGCAGGCGGGCTGGTTCTCCACCACGTCCTCGCGAAACGCCGCGCCCACGTCGAAGACGTGAGCCGTCGGTTCCACGTCTTCGACGTCGAGCTCGTCGAGCTTGGCGACGTAGCCGAGAATCGCCTCGAGCTCGCCGGCGATCCGCTCCTCCTCCTCGGGGGACAGGTCGAGCCGGGCAAGCGCCGCCACGTGACGCACCTGCTCCCGCGTGATCTTCACCCGGTGGGAGGTAACATAGGGCCCGGGGCTCCTCAAATTCGCCCGGCGCCGCGCCCCGGGGCGGTTCCGCGATGCTCGCGGGGCCGTGTTGAATGCTCCCTCGAGCATCCAGTACCTTGAATGGGTGAGGGTCGAGACTTGATGCAGCCGACCGGCATCGGCCGTCTTATCGAGAACATCGAGCGGGTAATCAAGGGGAAGGCGGCGGCGGTTCGCAGGGCCGTGGTCTGCCTGGTGGCACGGGGCCACCTGCTCATCGAAGACGTCCCCGGGGTCGGCAAGACCACCTTGGCCTTCGCGCTCGCACGCTCGATCGGTTGCTCGTTTCAGCGCATTCAGTTCACCAGCGACCTGCTGCCCGCCGACATCATCGGCGTCTCGGTCTATCGTGCCGAGACCCAGGAGTTCGTTTTCAAGGAAGGCCCCCTGTTCCATCAGCTCATCCTCGCCGACGAGATCAATCGCACCAGCCCGCGTACGCAGAGCGCCCTCTTGGAGGCGATGAACGAAGGACAGATCAGCGTCGACCACCATACCTACGCGCTGCCGGAGCCGTTCATGGTGCTGGCGACGCAAAACCCGCGGGAGTATCACGGTACCTTCCCGCTGCCGGAATCGCAGCTCGATCGCTTCCTGATGCGCATCTCGATCGGCTATCCCGATGCCGATTCGGAGCGCGCGATCTTGACGTCGCACGTTTCGGCGTCGGAGCTCGAGCCGGTGCTTTCCGCCGCCGACGTGCGCCGCGCGCAGATGGCCGTCGATGAGGTGCGCGTGGATCCCGCGCTCATCGGCTACGTCCTCGACATCGTCGCCGCCACACGCCGCTCGGCCGCCGTGGAGCTCGGCGCCAGCCCGCGCGCCGCCAAGGCGCTCTACCGCGCGGCGCAGGCGGCCGCGCTGGTCGAAGGGTGCGAATACGTGCGGCCGGACCACATCAAGGAGCTCGCCGTACCGGTGCTCGCGCACCGGCTGCAGCTCCGCGGCGAGGGCGTCACCGACCTCGAGCGCGAGGAGAGCGTCCTCGCCGCGATCCTCGAAGACGTGCGAGTCCCGCTGTGAAACGTGCTCTGGCGCCGCTGCGGACCATCGCGGCGAGCTTCCGCCAGCGCGCCGCCGAAATCGATTCGTGGAGCGAGGCGTTTTACCCGTACCGTAGCCTTCGCCTGACGCGCGACGGTTGGTTCTTTCTCGGGGTGACGATCGCCATCGGCCTGGCCGCGCTGAACACCGGACACAACCTGTTCTATCTGGTGTTCGCGATGCTGGTATCGCTGATCGTCGTCTCCGGTCTGTTGTCGGAGCAGGTGGTTCGCCACCTGCGCGTGGAGCGACGGCTACCGGCCGAGTTGTTCGCGCGACGGGCCACGGCGGTGGAGATGCGCGTCAAGAACACGAGTCGGCGCCGAACCTGCTATGCGGTCGAGATCCACGACGGCCTCGAACGGGAGGATCGCCGGCGCGTCGGTTTCATCGATAGGCTCGATCCCGGCGCCGAGCGCTCCTTCGTGGCGATCTGGACGTTTCCACGCCGCGGGCGTCAGTCGTTTCGCCGGGTCCATCTCGTCACCCGTTTTCCCTTCGGACTGTTCGAGAAGACCCGCATCGTGGCGACGCGCGAGTCGTGCGTGATCTTTCCGGCGGTGTCGGCCGAAGCGGTGCAGCGCTTGGCGCAAGGCATCGGCCAGGACGGCTTTCGCAAGCACCGCCTCGGCGAAGAGACCATCGGGCTACGGCGCAAGCTCGACGACGACGATCCACGTCGCATCCACTGGCGCGTCTCCGCCCGCGCGGGTGAATGGATGGTGACCGAGCACGCCGAGCGCCTCGACCGCCCGCTCGTGCTCTTCTTCGACAACCGCGGCCTCGGCGGGAGCACGTTCGAAACGGCCGTCGAGCGCGCGGCCTCGTTGGTATGGGTGGCGAGCCGGAGCGGGAGGACCGCTCACCTGTATTCGTGGAACGCCGTATTTCCGCAGGATGGACCCCAATCACTGCGCGCGGCGCTGACGTTTCTCGCCGAAGTTGCGCCTCTGCCGCCCGGGGTGAAGCCGGACGATGCCTGCTTCCAGGCTTGGCAACGGGAGGTCGAGCGGCTCGGCGCGGGCTTCTTCGTGACGCTGGGCGAGGCGGCGGGCGTGCCGCCCGGCATGTTGCTGCGCGTCGCATGAAGCTCTCCTTCCAACAGCAGTTCGTGGCCGCGGGGCACTTGCTCGCCGCCGTCGGCGTCTGCGCCTTGGCGACTACCCACGAGGTCGCGCCAGGGTACGTGGCGGCGGCGCTCGGGGGGCTCGGCTGGGGCGCATGGCGGGAGTGGCGTGGCGGGCGCGAGGGCGGCATTTCGGAGCGGGCGGCGAATGCGTGCATGCTCGCCGCCTTGCTCTTGAGCCTCGCTCCCGTGGTGCTGCGCGGCGTGCCGGCGGTGCGGGCCGATCGCCGAATTCCTGCTGGTGCTGACGGGCTTGAAGGGCGCGGCTCGCAAGCAAGACCGCGACTGGCTGCAGATCCTGGTGCTGTCCTTCTTTCAACTGCTGTCGGCCGCAGCGCTGACGGTCGAGCCGGTCTTCGCGGTGTTGTTCCTCGCCTACCTATTGCTCGCGCCGTGCGTGCTCGTGCTCTTTCAGCTGCGGCGTGAGCTCGGCGCGTTCCCCTCCGTGCATCGCCTCGACGAGGAGCCGTTCGTCGAGCTTTCGCTCTTCCGCTCGCTCGCCTCCACGACCGCCATACTGTTCGTATCGACGCTCGTCATCTTCATCGTGTTTCCGCGCGTCGGCGCCGGCTACTTCGCGGCGCCGTTCGCGGGCGGGCAAGTCCTCACCGGGTTCTCCGAGGAAGTCGGGCTGGGGAGTGTGGCGGCCCTCAAGCAGGACGACGCCGTGGCGTTGCGGGTGACGGTCGATCGTCCAGAGCTGCTGCAGACGGAGCGCTATTGGCGCGGAGCCGCTCTGGATTATTTCGACGGTCGCAACTGGCGGCGGCGGCCGAGAGAGCTTCACCCGCTGGTGCGCCCACAACCCGGCGTCTTCACGTCGCTGATAGCCGCGCCGCGTCGCTCGGTAGTACGCCAAGAGGTGATCCTCGAGCCGCAAGACTCGGCGGCGCTGTTCATCGCCGGCACCCCGCTCGAGATCCGTGGGCGCTTCTCGGAAGTCTCCATCGACGTGAACGGCAACCTGCGCGTGATCCGGCCGACCGGCGTCCGTACTCGCTACGAGGTCTTGGCTGCGCTCCAACCACGCCGCACCCCGCCCACTGCCGATGCCCTCGCGCTGCCGCCTCTCGATCAGCGCATCGTCGACCTCGCACGGTCGCAAGTCGCCGACACCAGCGGCGACGCGGCGCGCGCGGAGGCGCTTCTGCGCTTCTTCCGCCGGGGCTTCGAGTACACTCTCGAGCCGGGAGATCCCGGATCGCAAGACCCGCTGGCGCGGTTTCTATTTCAGACGCGACGCGGTCATTGCGAATACTTCGCCTCCGCGTACGCGGTCATGCTGCGCGCGGTCGGCATCCCGAGCTTGGTGGTGACGGGCTATGCGGGAGGTGAGTGGAACCCCTACGGACAATACTTCCTGATTCGGCAGAGCGACGCGCATAGCTGGGTGGAGGCGTACGTCGACGGCACGTGGCGCACCTACGACCCGACGCCCGCCGCGGTTCCACGCGAGCCGGGGCTCCGCCGGCAGATGGCCGAAGCCATCGACGCGCTGCAGATGCGTTGGTACCGCTACGTCATCAACTACTCGCTGGAGGACCAGGCGGAGGCCGCGCTGTCGGTGCGCGACGCCTCGCAGCGCCTTTGGCAGAACCTCTCGCACGATTGGTGGACTTCTTTCGGGGCCGACCGCAACGGCGCCCGCGAAAGCAAGATCCCCTGGAGGACGGCGGCGCTCGTCCTGACGCTGACGGCAATCGCGGCCTGGGCGTGGCGCCGGCGCAGCCAAGACGCACGCTCGCCGCAGGGGGCCATGTCGATGGTGACGCGGAGCTACCTCAGGCTTCTCCGCGCGCTCGCCGCGCGCGGGCTGGAAAAGCGGGCCGCCGAGACCCCGCTCGAGTACTATCGCAGGATAGCGCCACGTCTCGATGGTCACGCGGCCGCGGTTGCCCGCGTCACCGCGCTCTATCACGCGGCTCGCTTCTCGGGGCGGCCGGGATCGAGCGAGGCGCTCGATCGCGCCGTCGAAGAGGCCGTGATTTCGCTGGCGGCGCCGGCGCCGACGGCGGAAGCCCGGTGAACCGGGTCGAGCGCGGGCGTGATGGCGAGGCGCTCGCCTGGGAGCACTTGCGCCGCGCGGGTTACCGGCTCGTCGCACGCAATCTGCGCACTCGCTTCGGCGAAATCGATCTCGTCGTCGAGCAGGGGGATACGCTCGTGTTCGTGGAGGTGCGGTCGCGCGCCGGCACGCGCTTCGGTACGCCTCTCGACTCGATCGATCGCCGCAAGCGCCAGCAGGTCGCGCGTTTGGCGGCCGACTTCTTGTCTCGGCGCAGGCTCGACGACCGCCGCGCGCGTTTTGATGTCGTCGCCGTCGAATGGCAGGATGGCGCGCCGAAGATCGACCACGTCGAGAACGCCTTCGAGGTCCCGGAATAGATGCTGGACATCCGCGCGATTCGCGAGCGCCCCGAATTCTTCGGCGCCGAGCTCGCCAAGGTCGGGTACGGCGCCGAGGAGCTCGCGGCTCTGCTAGCCGCGGATGAGCGGCGCCGGCGGCTGATCCACGACGTCGAGCGCCGACGGGCGGATCGCTCCAAGGGGTCGCGGGAGATCGGCAAGATCGCCGACGCCGCGGAGCGGGCGGCGGCGGTCGCGGAGATGAAGCAGGCGGGGGAGGAGCTCGGGCGTCTCGAGAAGGAGCTGGCGGAGTCGGAGGCCGCGTTCGAGCAACTGAGCTTGGAGGTGCCGAACGTTCCTCACCCGGCCGTTCCCGTCGGCCGCGACGAGCGCGACAACCGCGTGCTGCGCACGGTCGGGGAGGAGCTGCAGGTGGGTTTCACGCCGCGGCCGCACTGGGAGATCGGACCGGAGCTGGGCGTGCTCGATTTCGAGCGCGGGGTGAAGATCTCCGGCTCGCGGTTCTACGTGCTGATGGAGGCGGGAGCGCGGCTGCAGCGGGCGCTGATCGCCTGGATGATCGACCTGCACGTGCGCGAGCACGGATACGTCGAGGTCTACCCGCCGGCGATGGTGAAGCGCGAGTGCCTCGTCGGCACGGGTAACCTCCCGAAGTTCGGTGACAACCTCTACCGCGACGCCGAAGAGGACCTCTGGTTCGTGCCGACGGCGGAGGTTCCGGTCACCAATCTCCACCGCGACGAGATCCTCGACGCGGCCCGCCTGCCGGCTCGCTATGTCGCCTACACGCCGTGCTTCCGGCGCGAGAAGATGAGCGCGGGAAGAGACGTCCGGGGCATCAAGCGCGGCCATCAATTCGACAAGGTCGAGATGGTGAAGCTCGTGCACCCGGACGAGTCCGACGCAGAGCTCGATTCGCTGCTCGCCGATGCCGAGGACGTCTGCCGTCGGCTCGGCCTTCGCTACCGCGTCGTGGAGATGTGCACCGGAGACCTGAGCTTCACCGCGGCCCGCAAATTCGACATCGAGGTTTGGGCCGCCGGTTGCCAGGAGTGGCTCGAGGTGAGCTCCTGCTCGAACTTCCGCGACTTCCAAGCGCGCCGTGCGAGCATCCGGTTTCGTCCCCGTGGCGGGGGGAAGCCGGAGCTCGTGCACACGCTGAACGGCAGCGGTCTCGCGCTGCCCCGCGTCTTGATCGCCGTCCTCGAGAACTTCCAGAACGCGGACGGGACGATCACCGTGCCCGAGGTGCTGCGCCCTTACGCCGGGGGGATGTCGGTCTTCGGCCGGCGGCCGTAGGGGGACGTTCCTACTTTGGTTACGTTCTTCGGACTGAAGCACAAGCAAGTCCCCCGGCAAAGAACGTAACCAAAGTAGGAACGTCCCCGCGCGCTGCTTCAAATCGACGAGAATCGCGTGTATTGTAAGACTACGGTCGGAGTCTCACGAACTCCTTGGCGTGCCGACTCTCGCAATCCGGCGAGACGGTGCGAGACCGGGCCTCGGGCCGGCATCGGCGGCCGGTTCCTGGCTGGCAGGTGATCTGGACCTGCATGGTGCCCGCGCCGAGGGAGGAGGTGATCCAGCCATGGTAGATTTTCCAATGGTGACGTGTGAGGTGGTGGGTCCTTAGGCCGGGTCACCCGATGAGTTGCCAACACGGGTGGTAACAGCCTGGGGCGTCCAGGCACCACCGACCCGGGCGGCTCCCGCAAGCCACGCCGCGACAGGGGGTCCCTCCGAGAGCTCGATTTCACGAGGTCTCGGATGGGCCCCCTGAGGACACGCGGCGGGGAGTCACCCTGCGGGCGCTCGAATCAGGCGAAACAGAAGCCGTCTGGGTTTGAAGCAGGGGAGGGAGCCGGATGATTCCGGCTCCCTCCTTCATTTCGGGCGCGACGGCGCGGTCAACCGGCGATCAATCAATCACCCACAGTGAACCGGGGCCGTTTCCTTGGTGGAAGGCGACGTAGACTTTCCCTTGAAATACCGTCGCCCAGTATGCGCCGGCCTCCGGCCCGGCCGGTGACCAGCCGGGGCCGCTGACCTCGTCCCAGGTAGTACCGTCCCCGGTCTTGAACACGAATCCCCGGGACTCGCCCCCCGTCTGGTAGCCGACCACGTAGAGATTTCCGCGATTGGTCACCATGAAGTTCGATGAACGGTTCACGGGGTCGCCGAAGCCGTTCGCGTTCACCTTCTGCCAATCGGCGAACGGTACCGTCGACTGCTGAGGGTTGGCCCGCCAAACTTCCGTACCCTCGAATATGTTCCAGGTGCCGGCGTACAGATCACCCTTGAAGAACTCCATCGCGATGATGTTGTGATTGAGGGTGTTACCGAACCCACTGACGTTCACCTGCGCCCATTGTCCGTTGCCGTTGGTTCGGAAGACGGGCGCTCCGGGAAAAGGCGTTCGAGCCGCCTCGATGCCGGCGTAGAGAAAGCCGTTGCCAGAGATCATGTTCGCGGCATCGGTGTTGCGAGGCTCACCAAACGCCTTCGGCGCCGCTTGGCTCCAGGCATTGCCGTTCGCGGTGCGCCAAATCTCCGTGCCTTCGTTGAAGTTGAAGGTGCCCGCGTAGAGTTGGCCTCCGAAGACCTCGAAGCCGTGAAACGCCGAGTCGTTTCGGTTCCCCATGCCGTTCGTGAAGACGGTCTCCCAGACGATGTCGTTCGCATCGGGCGCATCGGCATTGGCCCGAAAGACCGAGCCGCCCTCCGCCTCGTTCCACGAGCTGACGTACAGCCTTCCGTTGAACCACGCGAAACTGACGACGACAAAGTTCGCCGGGTTGCCGTCGATGCCACCCTGGCTGATGCGCTCGAAAGTCTCGCCGTCGCGAGATCGATACACGGTCATGCCCTCGACGTTGTTCCACGTGCCGGCGAACAAGTAGCCCTGTGCCGCGTGAACGCGACCGACCCCTATGTTGTTCGGATTCCCGAATCCGTCGCCGTTGACGCGCCGGAGCTGTTCGGCGGAAGTGGCGGCGCTCGATTCTTGGCCGCGACCTTCGCGGGTTGCAGTCGTTTGAGGAGCTTCCCCCTGGCAGGCGACCGCCAACATGGCGACGACGGCCAACGCTCGGCCATACCACGAGCTGCCGAGCACAGCGGCGTACCTGGGAAGCGTCGTGGCCATCGTCACGCTCCCTTCCACGGAAGCGCACTTGCTGTCCACGAGAGCGGTCAAGCCCTGCTGCTTTGGCGCCTGTCGAGAACGGTTGGTCGGGAATCGGGCGAGAGGGCTTCGTCGCCGAGGATCTAGTGAGCGAGACCGCGAAATGTCGGAGAAACCATGCTTTATTGGCGGCGAGGGGTCTCGGCATCGATGGTGGACGCTCGGGAGCAATCAACGATCCGCGGAGCAAAGGCCTGATGGCGCTGACCATCGAAGAGCGCCTCACGGCAGCGATCGCCAGCATGTTCAACTTCTACGCCGAGGAGCATTGGCAGCAGTGGGCAAAGCTTTGGCTGAGCGAAAGAGATCGTAGCCCGGGCACGGCGTTCGCCATGGAAGACTACCTGCGGGATCTCGGCAGCGGTCCAGACTACGCACGGGCTCTCTTCGCGCGGGCCTCGATCGGGGTTGCCCAGACGTTGGCTTCGTTGGCTGGAACGCTGGCGAAGCGCAAGGAGATCGGCCAAGACGTCGAAGAGCTCGGCGACACTGTCGACAGAACGCAGCGCTACATCTTTGCGTTGATCAAGGCCGCAATAAGACCGGCCTCACCGTAGACGTGGCATCGACCCGCTCTCTCGTGATCGAGTTTTCGAGCTGTCGAAGGAATCGGCTGGGCTGCGGGCCAACTGAGCGGCCGCCACTTCTACGCGCTCGGGAGACCCGGCGATGATCTCCGGTTATCTCGGCAAGAGCGACGTCTTCGATCGGGCGAGGGCCGCTTGGACGCTGCAGCCGTCGAGTAGCCATCGGCCTTGTTCGATGCCTCAGGCGCTGACGCCGTGGCGCAAGAGCTTGCCCGGCGTGGCGCCAGTGCAGCGGTCGTTCTCGAAGGTCACCTGGCCGTTGACGATGATCCACTTGTAGCCTTGGGAGCGCTGCACCCGCCGCCATTCGTTCCCAGGCAGATCGTGCACGACCTCGATCGGCAGCACATTGAGCTCATTGAAGTCGTACACGACGACGTCCGCCGGCGCGCCCTCGCGCAGGAAGCCGCGGTCCTTGAAGCCGGCGCAGAAGGCCGGCAGTGCGCTCAGACGCCAATGGATCTGCTCCAGGGTAAGCCACTGCCTCTCGCGACAATACTTGACGATGCCCTCGGTCGGATATCTGCCCGCGGTCAGGAACTTGGTGTGCGCGCCGCCGTCACTCACGCCGAAGGGGATGTCGGACCGGTCGATCAATTCCTTCATCAGGTCCATGTTCTGGTTTACCGCCGGGGCGAAGAACTCGGTCTTGAGATCTTCCGACACCGCCAGGTCGAGCATCACGTCGACCGGATGCTTCCCGGTCTGGACGGCGGCCTTGCGCAAAGTCAGCCCTTCGAGCTGCTTGTTCGCCGCCTGGGTGCAATCAGTGATGATGATTTCGTCGAAGTAGCTGGTGACGAGACTCTCGCGCGGCATCTGGTTCTTCAGCGCCTCGCGCCGGCGCGGGTCGCCCAGCTTCTCGCGGCGCTCTGCCACCGTGCCGGTCGTCGCCTCGCGCCAGGCATCGGAGTCGTCGAACAGGTTCCAGTCCTCGAACGTGAAGCTCAGGCCGGCATCGGTGGTGACGCCCTGTCCGTAAACCCGCAGACCGCGCTGGCGGCAGCGTTCGAGCCATTTGAGCGTATTGCGATGGCGATGGGGGAAGCGATCCTGGGTCGCCACCACCTCGAACATGATGGGCCGGCCGCTGACCTCGGCGAGTAGCTCGTAGTGCTTGGCGTCCTGCCTCGGATCCCAGCTCGACAGCGTCATCTCCTGGAAGCCCTCGCCACGCTCACCCAAGACCCGGGCCATCTCGGCGCAGGTCTCGTCGTGCATCACGTCGGTGTTCATCGGCGAGCCGTCGAAGTCGCGCTGCACCGAGGACGGCCCGTTGGGAACCAGCCGCTGCGCCGACCAACCGCAGGCCCCCGCGTCCATCGCCTCGTGCAGGATCCGACGCATCGCCGCATGCTCGTCGTCGGTCGGCATTCGCCCGGTCTTGGACTCTTCGATGCCCATGACGTAGCCGAGCAGGGGATTCATCGGCAGGTACGGCAGCAGGTTGACGCCCTTCGGCTGACGGTCGAGCGCGTCCATGAACTGCGGATAGGTTTCCCAGTCGAACTTGAGCGCCGCCTGCATCGACGCGAGTGGAATTGCCTCGGTGCGCACCATGGTCAACATCGCGCGCTCGGCGTTCGGCTTATGCACCGGGGCGAAGCCGAAGCCGCAGTTGCCGATCACCACCGAGGTGACGCCGTGCCAGCCCGAGATCGTCAGGTAGGGGTCCCAGAAAATCTGAGCGTCGTAGTGGGTGTGCAGGTCGATGAACCCGGGGGCAACGATCAGGCCGTCGGCCTCGATCACCCTGGTTGCCTCATGCGGCATGATGCGACCGATCTTCGCGATGCGGCCGTGCTTGATTCCGATGTCATCACGGAAACGCGGCGAGCTCGTTCCGTCGACGATCATCCCGTTCTTCACCACCAGGTCGAATTCCGGCATGTGGAGCTCCTTTGCGCGCTTTGGCCATCCTTATGTATCGGCTTCGCAGCCCGATTGTCGACCTCCAGCCATCGTCGGACCAGCGACAGCAACGCGAGGCGATGTGGATAGGATTCGCAAAGCCGGCTAGGGTCTGGTCCGCGGTGGGAAGGGGCAGCGACAATGAGCAGTTCTACGTTTAAGTGTGGACAGGTCAGCGACGCTTCTGGCGTTTACCGTTCGGAGTGCTGTGGCACGGAACGTTCGGTACCAGAGGGCCACCGATTTCCACCATGCCAAAGCTCGCAGGCGATTCGTGGAACACCGGCCTATAGACGATGCGCCCACGCAAACGCGAAATGGAGACTCATTCGGAAAGCGCCTCCGCCGTGATGGCCGTCAAGATGCACAAGCGGCTATCCAATTCTCTATGTTCATCCGTGGTCATCCGTGTTCATCTGTGGTCTCAGGCCGTTCAGCAAGTGCACGGCCGCGCGGTAGGTCAGCTCGGCGATGAAGTCGCCGCGGTACGGCGGGCTGCGCCTCGGTGAAGACGACGAGCACGAACTGGCGGCCCGACGGCGTCGCGCACGATGCCGGCGTCGGCGTAGATCGGGCCCCACGTGCCGCTCTTGGCGTAGACCTCGAGGCCGGGCAGTGCGCGCCGCGCCGCCGGCGATGCGCGCCGCGAGGTGCGGCTGCTCGCTTCGGATCGCGCCGCATGCGCCGGCGCACGGTCGCCGAGTCCTCCGGCGTGAGCGCGCGATCGGTGGCGAGCAGCGCCAGCAGCTCGCGGTGCCGATCGCGGTCATCGCCTTGCGGTTGGGGAACTCGTCGCCGCGGCTCGGCAGCCCGCCCGCGACGCTGCGGTCGCGAGGAACTGCACGTCGCGGCCGAACAGATCGCCGTCGCCGTCGTAGGTCGGGTTCACGCAGTGCAGGTCCGTGATGCCGAGCGTCGCGCAGCCAGCGCTCGACGCGTCAGCCGCCGCTCGCGGAAGTCCGCGTACGCCGTCGGGCGGCAGCTCGGGGCCCGGCTGCGGTGTCGGTGAGGCGCGCGAAGACCTTCTGCGTCGCCTGGTTGCTGCTCTCGCGGATCATTGCGTCGAGCAGGTCGTCGAGCTCGGCGTCGATGCTGCAGCGTGCCCTGCTCCTGCCACGCGTACGCCGCCATCAGGTAGACGAACTTGACGACGCTCGCCGGGTAGATCGGCACCGTCGCCGTGGCGCTGCGCGAGCCGCGGCGGCTCGGCGTGCGCCGAGATCGAGCAGCGCGACGCGCAGCGTCGGCGCGGCGCAGCGCCGGGTCGGCCGCGAGCAGCGCGTCGACGGTGCGGTCGAGGAACGCCTGCAGCTCGGGCGACGGCTCGGATCGAGGCGAGGTAGTCGCGCGCGCGGCCGGCTCGGCGCGCGCCGCCGGCGCGAGCAGCGACGCAGCGAGGATGCAGCGACGGCGCACGAACGACCGCGCATCCGGCTGCGGGTCCGCTGACGCATCGCTTGCCGAACGGCGCGCCGCAGTGTCGTCGTGGGCCATTGGACGGTCCCGCGTCAATGGCGTAAGCGGCGCCGGGCGCAGGGAGGATCCGGTGCGCACTGACGATCGCTCGCACGCTGTTCGCCGTCGCTCGCGTCCTGCTGACGCTGGCCGGCGCCGCGCCGCCGGCGGCGCGTTCCGCGCCCCGGAGCTGACCGCCGCAGCAGCAGAAGGCCCTGCGCGACAACTTCGCGCTCTGCCTCGGCAAGCTGAAGGGCCCGTACACCGAGAACTTCTGCGTCTGCCCGGACGGCCAGAAGCTCCCGGTGCGCAGCGCCGACGGGCAGGTCGGCATCGGCTGCAAGGACCCGCTCTTCTGCGCCGCCTTCCGCGCGCCCTGGGCCGAGGCGCTGGCGCAGCGAGCGCATGTACATCGCCAACATCTTCTCGCGCGACCTCTACCTGTGGGACACGCTTCCCCGACCACAACGACCTCGTGCGCGGCTACATCCTCGAGAAGTACTTCATCGAGACCAACCCGAACCACAAGCTCGCGCAGCTGCGCGCCTTACGGCGGGCTCTCCGGCGCCGAGTACGAGACCGCCGCCGCGCCGCGCTTCTTCGAGCGCTACCTCGCCGCGCCCGAGTTCAACGACACCCGCGACTTCCTGCTCGCCTACGAGCTGCAGCAGCGCTACTTCGTCCGCGACGACGTCGGCCAGATCCAGAAGGTCCGCACCCTCGCGGTGCGCATCCAGCAGGCCGACCCCAACTTCAAGCCGCTGCGCGACGCGATCCACAACCAGCTCTCCGCCGGCCTGCTCCCGCCGCTCGCGGCCTATCGCGACAAGCTGCCGCCGGGCGCGACGCGCGACGCAGGTCGACGAGCTGATCGCCGAGATCGCGCAAGCTCACCGCGCTCGACGAGAGCGCGCTCGCGGCGCAGGTCGCGGCGATCGAGGACACGGCGCTGCGCGACGCAGCTGCACCGCGCTGCTGCCCGGCCGCGAACGCCGACCCGGTCGACGCGATCGCCGCGCTCGGCGCAGCTCATGGCGCCGGCGCGCCAGCGCGTCGCCGCGCGCAAGGTGTCGCCCGCCGACGCCCGCCGCCTGATCGACCTCGACATCACCGCCGCGGCGGTCCTGCAGCAGCGCGGCAGCGCGCTGCTCGACAGCGGCACGGCGCTGACCGCGAAGCAGCACCTGCAGCTGCTCGCGCGCGCTCACCGACGCGGCCTACGGCGCCGGCCTGCTCGGCGGCGCGCGAGCGCGACGCGGCGCGCGCCGCTGCTCGACGCGCTGCTCGCCGACGCCCAACCCGACGCGCGCCGCGTTCACCGCCAAGCTGCAGCGAGGCCGAGCGCGTCGTCGAGTGGGCGCAGGGCAACGCCGACGCTCGCCTTCGCCGAGGTGTGCGGCGCCGTGGACGCTCCTGCTGCCGCAGACCGCCGGCATCCGCGACGACATCCTGCGCGGCTCGCCGCTGCTGCTCTACGCCGCAGGTCGCGCGCCGGCTCGACGACTTCGCCGCCGGCGCGCAGCGCGTCCGCCACGACCTCTTCGGCGCCGCCGTCGACACCGACGTGCGCGCGCTCAATCCCGGCCTCGCCCTCGGCCGCCTGCGCGTCGCGCCGAAGGACGGCGGCTACACGCGCGACGAGATCGTCGCGCTGCCCGAGACGCCCGCCGACCTCGATCCCGCCGCCGGCATCCTCACCCAGGGCGAGGGCAACGTGCTCTCGCACGTGCAGCTCCTGGCGCGCGCGCTCGGCATCCCCAACGTCGTCCTCGGCCCGAGCGCCTACGCGCGCGCTCACGCCGCACGACGGCCAGCAGGTCTTCTTCATCGTCACGCCGGGCGGCCGCGTCATCCTCAAGGAGGCGTCGGCGATGACGCCGAGGACCGCGCCGTCTACGACGAGTACACGCGCAACCAGACGCGCACCGCCGACGGCAGCCTCGGCGGCGGCGGGCCGCGGCTCCACATCGACCGCGCCAAGATCGACCTGAGCAAGACGCTGCCGATCGACCTCGACCGAGGTCCGGCGCAACGACTCGGGCCGCTTCTGCGGCCCCAAGGCCGCCTACCTCGGCGAGCTCAAGCACCTCTTCCCCGACCACGTCGCGCGCGGCATCGTCGTGCCGTTCGGCGCCTACTACGACCACTACCAGCACGCCACGGTCGCCGTGCCCGACAAGCTGCGCGCGCCGGAATCGGCGACGCCGGGCGAGCCGCTGCCGGCCTTCGTCGAGCGCACCTACAAGCAGTTCTTCGACGAGCATGATCCCGGCCAAGACGAGCGAGCGGGAGCTCTCGGCGTGGATCACGCCGCGCCTCGAGATCATCCGCCACTCGATCCGCCAGGCGCCGCTGCCGCCGGAGCTGCAGGCAGGCGATCCGCGACGGGCTCGGCGGCGGACGGCCTGCTGACCGGCGCCGGACCAGACCGTCGGCTGCTTCGTGCGCAGCGACACCAACGTCGAGGACCTCGACAACTTCAACGGCGCCGGCCTCAACCTGACCGTCTTCAACCGCAAGTCGCTCGACGACATCTACAACGGGCTGAAGGAGGTGTGGGCGTCGCCGTTCGAGTTCCGCTCGTTCTCGTGGCGCCAGACGCTGATCGACGATCCGCTCTGGGTGCTGTCGTCGGTCGTCATCCTCGAGTCGGTGCCGTCGGAGAAGTCGGGCGTGCTGGTGACCGCCGACGCCAACACCGGCGACGCCGGGCAAGATGCTGGTCGCGACCTCGGAAGGCGTCGGCGGCGCGGTCGACGGCACGTCGGCCGAGACGCTGCTGTGGTCGCCGCAGGGCGTCGAGCTGGTCACGCTGTTCAAGTCGCCGTGGCGCAACCAGCTGCAGCCCGGCGGCGGCAGCGCCGATCGTGCCGTCGTCCGGCAGCGACACCGTGCTCGCGCCCGAGCGAGCTGCAGCAGATCATCGCCGCCGGCCAGAAGATCACCGAGACGTTCACGCCGGTGCACGACCCGGCCGGCAAGCCGCGGCCGTGGGACATCGAGTTCGGCTTCGCGGACGGCAAGCTCTGGCTCTTCCAGTGCCGGCCGTTCCTCGGCAACGACGAGCTCAAGAACGTTCCGGCGCTCGCGGCGCTCGAGGGCCCGACCGGCGCGCACAGGGCAGCGACAAGCTGTCGCTCGAGGAGAAGATCGGATGATGCGATCGAGCAGCTGCGACTGCACGCGTCGCCGACTCGGCTCGGCGCGTGCGCGCTCGTCGGCGCTCGCGCCTGCGCTGCTGCTCGGCGCCGCCTTCGCCGCGCTGCGAGGCGACCGACACGACCTGGGACGGCAGCGAGCCGCCGCCGGGCGTCTACTTCCACTGGTACGAGCCGTCCTTCTACACCGGCTTCGCGCCGCGCACGCAGGATCCCGACGCGCGCTCCACATCGAGCTGTCGCGCGGCAACCAGGTGCGCGTCACGCGTCGTGCTCGGCGACGCCGAGCTCGACGCCTACCTCGACGACCTGGCGCAGCGCCGCAAGATCTACCAGGAGCTGATCGACGCCAAGGTGATCGAGCTCACCACCAACCGCGAGTACGAGCGCTTCGTCGCAGCAGCTCGACCAGGCCGGCGTCGCCGCCGGCGATCGCCGCGGCGCGCGAGCGCGGGCCCCGACGCCTACCGGCAGCAAGAGCCTCGAGATCATGAGCGCGCTCAACCCCGAGCGCGTCTTTCGCATCCAGATGCCCGCTCGACCGCCTCGCTCGCCGACTGGCACGCGCGCTGCTCGCCGCCGCGCGACCTGTCGCTCCGACGCCGGCCGGCTCGACGCCGCCAACGCGCTCCTGCCCGGCCGCATCAACCTCTACCAGCTGAGCCCGGAGCTCGACGCCGCGCTCGGCGCGGCGGCCGACGCCGGCGCGCGCCGGCAAGCCCGACGACGCCGGCGTTCCGCGAGCAGGCCGCGGCCTTCCTCGAGCAGGCGACCGGCGGCCACTACCGCGTCGCGCGACGGCGCCGTCGAGGCGATCGAGTTCACCGCCATCTATCCGGCCGGCACGGTCGACGGCGACGACCACGTACAAGGGCGAGACAGCTGCCCGACTTCGGCGTCACCGGCGTCTGGCCGCTCATCCGCGCGCACGCAAGGGCCGCGGCCTCCTCGGCATGGTCGACTACCTCTCGCCGAATCCCGGCTACGGCTTCATCACCATGCTGCCGTACCAGTACGCCGGCGGCATCGCCTACAACGCCTTCCACAACGCCGGCGTGCGCTGCGAGCTCAACGCGACGCCGTTCCTGCCGAGCGCGTGGCGCAAGGTCGCGGGCGAGCGCGACGGCAAGAAGCCGTACCAGAACCTCTGGATCGTCAGCCGCGGACCGACCTCGCACGGCTGCACGCGGCTCGCCTCCGGCCACATGAGCGAGCTGCGCCAGATCGTGCCCGCCGAGCTCCGACGTGCTGGAGCGAGGTCGACGACGCTACCGCAACCTGCCGCAGTGCTACGACGTCTTCGACATCGACGGCGACGGCACGCCCGAGGTCATGGGCGTGCAGTACTACCTCGCCTACCGAGCAACGAGCACACGCCCGGTCGCCGCCTACGTCACCAACCAGCGCGAGCCGTTCTACCGCTGGCTCTACGGCGACAACATCGCGCTCGCCGCCGGTCGGGCAGGCGACGCATCAAGGACGTGCCCGATCTGCCGCTTCGTCGGCAAGAAGGCCGCAGGAGGCGCAGACGCTTCACGAACCTGCCGCTCTACGAGGCGACGTTCGACGCCCGGAGACCGATCCAGTTCTACACGCTCAAGCCCGTCGCCTTCGACAGCAACCCCGGCTTCGAGCTCAACCGCGAGCTGCGCAAGGTCGGCGCCGGCCACACGACCGATCGGGCGAAGCTCTTCCTGAAGTGATCGAGGCGTACAAAAAGTCGTCACCACAGATCACCGGGGAACCCCCATTCCCAACGACCTTCTGCACTGGTGTCTCTGTGGAAGGTCTCTTGTCCGATCAGGGTTAGCTGGAAGACCTCTTCTCGGCTCGCTGCTCTTCGAGCTTTGTGAGGGAGTCGCGCATGTGGCGCGAGAGCGTCTGGCAGATGCCGATGGCGATCGCCGGCTGCTCGTCCATCAACTCGAAGAGGTCGTGGCGGTCGAGGCGCAGCAGGCGGATGCGGCGGGCGGCGGTGACGGTGGCGGAGCGGGTCTCGCCGTCGAACAGCGACATCTCGCCGAACAGGTCGCCGACGCCGGCGCCGATGGTGTACTGCCCGTCGCGGGTGATCTGCACCTCGCCCGACACGATCAGGTACATGCAGTCGCCGAAATCGCCCTCGCGGACGATGGCGCTGCCGGCCGCGAAGACCTCCTCGTGCACCACCGCGGCGAGCTCGCTCAGCTGGCGCGTGGTCAGGCGCGCGAACAGGTCGAGGCTGCGCAGGTGCAGTACGATCTCCACCGGGCTCAGCATGCCGGGCTCCGCCGCGTCGTCATGGTCCGCAGCAGTATCCCGCAGATCGGCGGGCGCGGCCAGGGCTGCGGTGGCGAGCGTCGCGCGCGAGGAAGGATACGGTGAGCGGGTCGGGATCGGCCAGCGCTTCGCGCACCGCTTCGTCGAAGGAGGGTAGCGGGCGGCCGAGCGAGCGCGGCGATGCGCGCGCGTCGGCGTCGTCGAGCAGCGGGATCAGGCGCAGGCGCTTCCCCGAGCGGCAGCAACGCCTCGAGCGCCTCCAGCAGCACGGCGCGGCCGCGTCCCTGCGGCGAGCGTGCGAGCAGCCGGCCGAGCACCGCGAGGCGGTCGTCGTTGCGCAGCGTGGCGAGCAAGAGCAACGCGGTGTGGGCTCCCTCGTCGACGCGTTCGCGCAGGCGCTGCAGGACGATCTCGGCGAGATGGCCGCGGCGCAGGCCGTACAACTGTAGGCGCGTGCGCTGGATGCCCTCGACTTCGCGTTCGATCAGAGCGCGCAGGGTCGCGGCGTCGACGTGCAGGTCGCGCAGGATCGGCAGCACGGCTTGCCGCGCGGCGCGCTTGCCGCGATGCAGCGCGTCGAGCAGCGCGTTGGTGGCCGCCGGTCCGAGGGCACGCAGCGCCTGCGGCGGCGGCCCCCGCCTCGGCTTCGTCGTCCGACGCGAGGCGTTCGACCACCCAACCGACTGTTCGCTTCCAGATGCGCCGCGCCGACGAAGCGCAGGACGGCGGCGCGTACGCGCGGGTCGGGGTCGGCGGCGTGGGAGAGCAGCAGACGCGCCGTGCGCGGCGCCTTCGGGGCCGTGGCGCGCCGCGAGGTCGGCCTGGATCTCGGCGGCGCGCGCACGGTCGCGCGGATCCTCGAGGCGGGCGGTGAGCAGGGCGAGGCGCGCAGGTCCAGCGGGCCGCGACCTCCTGCCCGCCGCGCGTGGGGCAGGCGCCGAGCAACGCGGCGCGCAGTTCGTCCATCGCCACGTGGCGCGTCGCCGTGTCGTCGCTGGCGAGCGCCGCGGCGAGGATGACGTCGAGGTCACCGTCGGCCGGGACGAGCGCGCCGGCGCGTTGCAGGCGCGCCGTGGCCGCGAGGCGCACCGCGTCGGCGGGGTCGGCGAGGCAGTCGCGTCAGGACCGTCGGCGGCGTGCGACCCGGGCCCGACCTGGGTCAGGCGGGCGTACGCTTCGACCACGGCGGCGCGCTCGGCGGGGCTGATCGTCGAGTGATGTGCCGAGCAGGGACTCCAACGCTCTGCGCCGCCGCCGGTGCCGCGCGCGGGGCGGCGCCGTCCCGATCGAGAACGCGGTGCAGCGTCTCCAGCAGCAGCGGCCGGCTGGCGGCCGGCGCGCGCACGGCGGCGCGCGCCAGGGCATCGATCGCGAGCGCGGCAGGGCCCGCCGCGACCAGCGCGCAGGCGGCGCGGACGCGATGCGGGTCGGGGTCGAGCAGCGACGCCGCCAGGACGCGCTGCGTGGCGGGGTCGAGCAGCTCGCGCAGCGGCAGCGAGTCCTCGCGCCAGGCGGCGCACGCTCATCACCTCGAGCAGCAGGGTCGGGTAGATGCGCCAGAGCAGCAGCGCCGCCGACGACCCACAACCCGGCGATCGGCAGGCCGGCGACGCCGACCCAGGCGGGCGTGCCGAGCGCGATGACGGCGATGACGATCAGGTTGCCGAGCACGCCGCCGACGCGCTGCACCGGCCCGTCGATCAACGACGTCGCCGCCGGGCGCTGGCGCTCCGGAAACAGCGGTGACCAGGACCTTCTGCGCCGGGTCGTAGACGGCGTGGTCCTGCAGGTTGGCGCCGGCCATGGCACCGACCGCCGCCTCGAGACCGAGACGCAGGCTGACGCTGAAGAAGCCGAGCAGGTAGATCAGCGGCGAGAGCGTCGACGCGAGCGGCACGCCGATGCGGCGGAAGAGGCGCGAGGTGCCGAGGAGCTGCAGGGCCAGCACGGCGACGTTGCAGCCAGCCGCGGAAGGCGGCATAGAGCCAGAGCAGGCGCAGCTCGCCATTGGCGCCCTGCGTCGCGAGGTCGGCGACGTAGGAGAACTGGAAGTACAGCATCGGACCGAGCGTCCCGCAGAGCAGCGCGCTGACGGCCAGGATGCGGAAGAGCCGGCTCTCGCGCCACAGCGGGACGAGCAGGGCGAGCGCGCTCGGCGTGCTCCGGCGCGGCGCCGCGGCGCACGCGCGCCAGCGGTACCGGCGCCAGCGCGCCGGCCCGCAGGGCCAGCACGCCGGCGAGGCCGAGCGCCGCGGCGGCGAGCGGCAGGAGGGAGGCGATGCCGAACGTGTGACCGAGGTACCCGGAGGCGAAGCTGCCGACGATCTCGCCGAGCGTGCCGCCGGCGACGATCGGCGCGTACAGGCGCTTGGCCTGGCGCGCGTGCAGCAGGCCGCCGAGCGGCGACCCAGAAGACCAGCACCGCGATCGACTCGACCTGCTTCGAGACCAGCACCAGCAGGACGAAGACGCTGCGCACGTCGGCCAGCGCCAGCAGCCAGAGCGGCACCAGCGCCGCCGCCAGCGCGAAGAAGATGCGCGCCAGCAGCGGCAGCTGCGCGCGCCGCGCCGCGATGCGGGCCACCGCCGACGTGGTCAGCGACCAGCAGCAGCGAGCTGACGAGGAAGACCACCGGCAGCAGGTTCACGCCGATGCGCTTCAGGAAGAACGTATCGGACGCGTTGACCAGCGCGACCGACCCGGCGTGGACGAGGAAGAACGTCGCCGCCGCCCACGCGAACACGCGCTCCTCGCCGGGCTCGATACCGACGGCGCGGGCGACACGGCTGATCGGCACTGGCACGGGGCAGGTGTAGCACTGTCGGTTTGAGAGGGGTGAAGCGTGGTTGCGTCGGTCGCTGCGGGTCCTCAGGCGACGCGGCGCGGGCCTGCCCGGCTGCATCAGCGTGCCGGTACTCGCGCACGATCACGATCGCGGCGGCGAGCCAGCAGCCCACCAGCGATCACGTTCACGAGCGCGAGGCTCCGCGTCGAGAGGTGCGAAGAGCTGCACGCCGACCAGGACGGTGAGCGCGGCCAGCCCGTCGCCGAGGCGGACGAACAGCGAGTCGATGGCGGGCTTGGCCTTGTACTTCATCTCGGTCGTGGTCGGCAGCCAGAGGACCTGACGGGCCGTGTTGTCGATCGAGTAGTTGGTCGCGTTCTCGGCGATCTTCATCACGCGCACGACGGCGAGCACCGGGAGCATCGCCATCGCCGAGTACGAGACGAGCGAGACGATCGGCAGCAGGAGCAGGACGGCGCCGAAGCCGCCCTAGCGCAGGAGGCGCGACGCGAGCAGCGCCTGCGCGACGAGCGCGCAGACGTTCACCCAGAAGAAGTAGTTGCCGTAGAACGCCGTCGTTCCCTCGCGGACGAACGCGCGGACGGCGCTCGCGTCGGTGATCCCGCGCGCCGCGACGTCGTCGGCGCAGCGCGTCCTGGACGACGCGGAAGAGGAGGTTCTCGCCGTTGGTGTTCACCCAGTTCGTGAGCATCGCGACCGATCGCCACCGCGACGAGGTAGCGGTGGCGGAGGATCAGCCGAGCGCTCCGCGCCTCCGGCGGCGGCGCCGCTCACCGCCGGCGCGCTCGTCGCCGCGGGCGCGACGCGCACGCCCGCCACCGGGCCGCGCGCGTCCGCGAGCCGCGTCAGCAGGATCGAGCCGGCGAGCGGCACGATGGCGAGGAGGAGCAGCGTGCCGCTGTCGACGAGCCCCGAACGCAGCAGCGCGTGCGGTCAGGAACGAGCCGCACGCGGCGCCGGCGGTCGCCCCGATGGCGATCAGCGGCAGCAGGCGTTTGCCGCGCTCGCCGGCGTAGAGATCGGCGGCGAACGCCCAGAACTGCGCCACGACGAAGACGCCGAACATGCCGACCCAGAGGTAGAAGACGACGCCCGCGCCCGGCAGGTTCGCGAACGAGGAAGCCCGGCTGCAGCAGCCAGAAGAGCACCAGGTTCGAGATGCAGACGAGCGTCACGCGCGTGATGAGCGTGCGCCGCGGCCAGCGCGCCGACAGGCGCGCGTAGACGGACACGACGCCGCACAGGAGCAGGCTCTGCGCGAAGCTCGTGTAGGCCTTGAGCTCGACCTGCGAGAGCCCGCCCACCTCCGAGACGGCGATCCAGCCGTCGCGCAGCGCCTTCACGAAGTAGTAGGCGCAGAGGATGAGGAAGACGTCGGCGAACATGACGACGCCGGTGAGCCCCTCGCCCGCGCGGACGTCGGTGAACAGGCGCAGGCCGCGCTCCAGGACGGAGAGAGCGCGCTCGCGCGCGGCGTGACGTCGGCGTCCAACCTACGTCGCACGGTGCCGGTTTCGCCCGCGGCGACGGCGAGCCCCGGGAACGGATGCTCGACGCTCACCTTGCGCAGCTCGCGCGCGAACGGGATGTCGACGAGACGATAGAACTGCACGCGCTCGGGCTCGTAGGCCGCCTCGCGGAGCGCGACGTTGGCGTAGCTCTCGCCCGGGCGCGGCGTTCCGGCCGACGAAGTGCGCGTCGCGCACGTCGCGGAAGACGCCGCGATCGGCGGCGTCGTAGCCGAGGTCGCCGGCGTAGAGCCAGGCGTAGTAGGCGCGCCGCTCCATCGGTGCGCGCAGCTGATCGGGCGTCTTGTCGCGCAGCGAGTAGGCGACGAAGTAGCGCGACGCCCATGACCTCGGGCGTGAGGTCGCCGTCGATGTCGAACACGTCGTAGAGCTGCGACTGGTTGTAGAAGACGTCGACGTCGTAGAGCCGCTCCGTCTCGGCCGGCAGGAGCTGGCGCAGCTCGGCGATGTGCCCGGCGTTCACGTGCGTGCAGCCGTGCGACATCGGCCCGCGCGAGAGCAGCCAGAGGTAGCGGTACGGCCGGCCGTCGCGGTCGTCGTGATCGCCGCTCCGCCACGCCGCCGGCAGGAAGTCCGTGCGGGCCGCTCCATCTGCCACCACAGCGTGTGGAAGGAGTTGTGCATGTTGGTGCCGACGTGCATGTACGGCAGCCACGGCGAGTAGCTGTACGACTCGTCGGTCGGGATGTGGTCGACGGTGAGCGACCGCTGGTGGGTCGTGAGCGTGCGGCGTCCGGGCGTCGGGTAGTACGGGAATGCGCCTGCCGTTCCAGGTCGTGTACTCGTTGAACGTCCCGACCGGGTAGATGGCGGTGAACTCGTCGAACGCGAGCGCGCCGTCGCGGACCGGGTAGAGCCCGTGCGAGACGCGCGCGAGGAGCGCCAGGTAGGCCGCGCGCAGCTCGGGCGTCGGCGTCGCGCCCGGCGTCACGGCGCGGGCGACGAGCGCGTCGAGGTCGCGGCCGACGCCCGGCTCGAGCTCCGTCACCCAGAGTCGGGTCGGGAGGAGCAGGTTCACGAGCTCCAGCCGGCGGGCGCCGTCGAGCCGGCGATGGTCCTCCGGACGGACCTCCGCGCTCCAGCGCCGCACCAGCTCGTCGACCGGCATGCGGATGCGGAACACGCGTCCGGGGTTCAGGCGTTCGAGCAGGCGCAGGTTGCGCTCGCGGAGCGCCGCCGGTGCCAGCGTCTTCTCCTCGCCGACGAGGCGCTCGAGGTCGACCTCGCGCAGGCGCCGCTCGAACTCGTCGAAGGCGCGTGTTCTGCGTGAGCACGAGGCGTCCGGAGTCGACCAGCGTCCGGTACGTGCGCCAGCGCTGCCAGAGGTCGCGCGCGTACTCGGCGAGGACGTCGTCGGCCAGGACGGCGGTGACGCGCAGCTGGTTGCCGCGGCCGATGTGCAGGTGCAGGCGCGCCGGGTCGGGCGTCCGCGGTGCGAAGCCGGTGTAGAAGGACGGCTCGCGCCGATCGTAGTAGACGCCGTACGAGGGCGGATCGAGCGGCCCCTCGCTCGCCCGCAAGCGACGGAATCACTCCCCACAGCACGACGATCGCGATCCACCAGATCCTCCGCATGCGGCGTTTCGGCCTCCTCAGTCGAGCAGCAGCTTCGCACGTGCGCGGCGGCCCATCCGAGCCCCGTCGCCGACGCGCTGCTTGACCGTACACAGGATCTTCGCAAACCCAAAGAGGATACGGACAAAGAACCTTGTGTTTTTTCGTGTGCAGCAGATCTGCTGCACACGAGGTAGCGCCTGTCCTTCAGCTCACCACGTTTTCGGGTTGGCAGCGGCTCGCCGCCGGCACACGTGGCTAGAAGCTCGATCAGCCACGGTCCCTTGCTAGCTGCCGTTTCCCGGCACGTTGTTTAGGATCAGGGGTTGATGTAGGCGATCGCCAAGCGAAGGAGGACTCCGCGATGCAAACGCGTCCCGTCAATCCCCAAAAGTGGCTCGAGTCGTTCAACATCAATCAGGCAATCGAGGTGACCGGCGGCCAGCGCGTGCTGTACGTGTCCGGTCAGACCTCGACCGACGCAAGCGGTACGCCCATGCACCCAGGTGATCTGATCGCCCAGTTCAAGCTGGCCTGGAAGAACCTCGTCGAGGTACTCGCGGCCGCAAACATGGAGCCGAAGAACATCGTGCGGCTGAACTTCTACACCACGGACGTCGCAACGTTCATGGCAAGGGCCGGAGAGATGGTGCCCCTTTTTGCGCAGGCGGGGTGCAAGCCAGTGTCGACGCTCCTCGGTGTCGCCCGACTCTTCGAGCCGAGCATCATGGTCGAGATCGAAGCGACGGCGGTGGCCTGAAGCGAACTTGCATAGGCACGGCTCGGGTTCTTCGGCATGGCGAACATTCTGTCCGGTCAGGGCGTTACGGAAAGAGAAGCGGCGAAGAAGTAGTCGAACGCTGTCGATGCGCTCAATCGTGCTAAAGCTGACCGGCGCGGTCCTCATGGCGTCGCTGCTCGTCGTGGCGGGCCGGAGGCGAGTCCGGCTGCGCGCGAGCAATGCCTCGGGAAGCGCACGCCGTCGGCTCGGCCACCGTGATCGTGGCCCGCAGGTCGAGGGTCACGCTAGACGTCACTGCCGCGGTCGCCCGTGTCGGGATCTCGAGCCACACTCGCTCGCGCGAGCTCGGCCGCCGTGATCGCTGGCGCACCCGGCTCGCTGCGCAAGGCAATGGCGCTGCAGTGGGGCGAGCAGATTCAACTGGCCGGGACGATCATTCGGGCGGACGGCTCGGGTCGGTCTCAAGGTGCAGTCACGCGACTTCGGGCCGGCGCAGCACGGCCAGGGTGACCTCGGGTGCGGAGTTGACCCTGAGGCGCAGCGCGGAGTTGCCGACGCCCCGGTTCACGTAGAGCTGGACTGGACCCACCTGGAAAGCCCCTTGATCGTAGGGCTCGTTGGCGAACGCCCGCAGCACCAAAGGCGTCACGCCCGGGATGTGGATCTGCCCTCCATGGGTGTGCCCCGACAGGCACAGGAGCGGCTCCCCGAGCGCCACCAGGTCGTCGGCAGTGCGCGGGCCGTGGGCGAGAACGAGGCGCGAGCCGCGGGCGGCGCCTGCGAAGGCTCGCTCGGGTGCGGCGTTGCCGGTGAGACGATCGTCGATGCCGATGATCGTGAAGGGCGCGCCGCGCAAGCTGAGGGTGGTGTTCTCGTTGCGAAGCACCTCGTACCCGAGCGCGGTCAGCGCTCCGACTGCGCCGATCGGGTCGACCCAGTGGTCGTGGTTGCCGAGCACGGCGAAGGTGGGTGCGCAGAGTCCGCCCATGAGCTCGCCGATCAGTCCCACGCCGCGCTCCTCGCGGGAGAGGTAGTCCCCCGTCAGCACCACCAGATCGGGCTCGAAGGCGTTCGCCATCGCGATGGCATCGCGGATTCGCTCGGGTGGCGTCCGCGCCCCGACGTGGATGTCCGAGAGTTGGGCCACCCGCAGACCATCGTGCGCCGGGTCGAGGTCGTGAACCATGAAGACCCGATGCTCGGCCTCGGCCATCTCTCGCGAGCCTGCTCCAGCCGGCTGGGATCGAGCCGCAGCCGGACCGCCCCCAATCACCACGACCGCCGCTGCCGTGGCCTTGAGAAATTTTCGCCTGCTAAGACTCATTCACCCTCTCGAGAGGCCCTCCAGTACTCAGCCCTGGGGGACAGGATAGCGCGCGCGCCGTCGTCCAGCCTTGTCCGCATGCCTCGAGTTGTTGTCTAAACCCGCCAAACGATATGGCCGAACAAGCGACAATGGCCGGGGTGGCTGTCCTCGATCTCCTGAAGGCGCTTCAACGCGCCGGGCTCGGGCCTGCCCTGCTTTGCCGAGCGGCTGGCCTGAGCGTTGCGTCGCTCGAGGAATCCGACGCGCGGGTCCCTACCCGATTGGTGACACGAGTCCTCGATCACGCAGCGGAGCGGGCGCGCGACCCTTTGATCGGCATCCACGCCGGCGAGCGTTCTGAGCCCCGTGGTCCCTTGATCTACCTGGTTCTTTCGAGCGCGCGATTCGCGGAAGGTCTGCGTCAGGCTGAGCGATTCAGCGCAATCGGCCTCGACACCCTGCGCTTCACGATCCGAACCGAGCGTGACGTGGTGAGTGTCGGCTTCGACGTCGCTGATGGCGTGTTCTCTCGAAGTCGTCATGCCGTGGAGTATCTGTTGATGATGAGCGTGAGCGGCATGCGCCACGCTCTCGGTGCCGGATTTCGGGTGCGAGAGGTGAATTTCCGGCATCGTGGAGTCGGCGACAAGGCCGACATCGAGCGGGCATTCGGCTGCCCTGTCCATTTCAGCGCGCGCTGGGACCGTCTGATCCTGCCGCAAGCAGCTCTCGCGATCACACCACGCCTCGCGAACCGTTCGCTCGCTCGAGAGATCGGGAAGTTTGCTGAAGCACTCAGCGCCCGCGTCGCGCGCGATGCTGGAATTCGCGACCGCGTTCACCACGCGATGCGCGCACTACTTGCGGAGGGCCTCCGCCCGGACTCCGCCAGCGTCGGCCGAAAGCTGGCGATGAGTAGCCGGACGCTCCAGCGAAAGCTTGCAGAAGACGGCACGAGCTTCCGTTCGGAACGCGATTCCGTGGCGTGCCAAACAGCCGAGGCGCTCCTTTCGAACCCATCGATGAAGATCGAGGCCATCGCTCGCAGCGTTGGCTTCTCCGAACTGGCTGCTTTTTCAAAGGCCTTCCGGCGTTGGAAGGGCTACCCTCCGACTCATCACCGCGCTGCCATCATCGGGCGCTCCACACGCACGCCCCGTCGAGTGGCGTGAACCTGGTTCTCGCGCTCTCGGCTACAGCTAATCCGAGTATTGGCAGAACCGCTGGGTGACCATCATGCCCACGGCCGCGTGAGACGCATCTCCCGACGAGCCTCTTTACAGCCGCTCGCGCTCATGCCCGACTGTCGAGATGCAGCACCGTCAAAACGGGCGTAGAGCGGTAGAGGGAGGTGTCCGAGATCCAACCTTACGGCTGGTTGATCCTATCTATTGCCCAGACACGGATCGAGTCGAGCGGAGTCGATCTCCACGCGTTCGAGGGCGCCGGCAAGCTACGCAGCGTCTCGAACTCGGTTCGCGGATTTCAACGGCATGTAACATACCTCCTTGCGTTAACGTCCAAGCCCTATAGAAACTTTGTTGGCCCGGCCCGTCCGGTTTTGATGATGAATCCGATGAGGCACTTGGCGATGGTCCTCTCAGCTTTCGGGGGACTGGTCCTCGCGGGCTGTGTCACGCTTCACCCCCATCCAGCCGAAGCCGATCCGCACGTCATCCAGGTCTACAAGCCGCTACTGTGCGATTGTTGTCAGAGGTGGGTCGACTACCTGCGGAGCCGGGGCTATACGGTTACCGTGTCGAACGTCGTGAGCGTGAATTCAGTGAAGCGCGAACTCGGCGTCCCGTCCGAGGCCGAGTCTTGCCATACCGCCGTCGTCGGCGGCTACTTCATAGAGGGACACGTACCGGCGGAAGACATCTCTCGTCTGCTCGCCGAGCATCCGGATATCTCCGGGCTCGCTGTTCCGGGAATGCCGATCGGATCACCCGGCATGGAGGCCCGAACCCGCAGGCCTATTTGGTCCTCGCCGTGCGGAAGGACGGTAAGCTCGAGGTCTTCGCCGAGCATCGGCCGTGAGCATCGCGACCTACGCCAGCGGAAATGTCCGTTCTTACCATCGAGATTGGCTGATGCGAATTCTCTCGAAACTGGGAGCGTTCGGTTGATCTAGAAGGAGAAGTGCTGTAAAGCCAACGATTCCTCAGTGGTTTGAGATTTGCACCCGGGGCGTCGACCAACTTTTCGATGAGCGAAGGCTCGGCTGAAGAAAGAAGGCCGGCAGAACAAGATTGGGAGAACAAAAATGAAAAGCGTTTACGTTACCTTAATCAGCGTGGCCGCACTGCTCGCCAGTCCCGTATTCGCGGCCGCCCCGGCGGCCACCCCGGCGCCTGGTACCCGCGGGTACGTGGCTTTGCACGGCGGCGCCAATGTCTATCAGAGCTTTGACGACAGCTTTTCCCTTGGGAACACTTCGCTCCATATCGATCACAACGTTGGCGGGTATGGTGGAATCAAGCTCGGCTATGTCTTCGGGACAGGCCCGTATCGCTTCGCCCTTGAAGAAGACTTGTTCTACAACGGCCTCTCGACCGGCTCCCACATCGAGCAAAATGGGATTGAGATCGCCGACCATAGCAATATGATTAACTCCGGAGCGGCTATGACGAACTTTATTTTGAGGTTCGCCTTCGATAAGTTTCAGCCCTACCTCGGTCCCAGCATCGGAGCCTATTATGCGGAAACCGGGAGCAGTGATGTGCATGTGGGCGGCCAAACTTTTACCGTTGGCGGCGGCAGCAGCGGTTCCCTCGCTTGGGGTGGCATCGCCGGGGTCGACTATTACTGGACACCCCAGATGAGCACCTTCATTGAGTACAACTACCTCGAGTACGTGGCCCTGGACCTCGGCGACGGCAATCGTCGATTCGGTCAGCGGCTGATCGGCGGTGGTTTCAGGTTCTACTTCTGCCCTCCAGGGTGGTGACCGTCTGCCCACTCGAGAGACGCGGGATGTCGATCATGACGAGCGCGGGATTTTTCCGTGAAGGCTTGTCGAGTGGATTGCCTTAGGGGGCGATTGACGATACCAAAGTAGTTTCGGCAGCAAAGACGGGGCTTAGACTGAGGAGGAACAAGGTGGGAGCAAAGCTAAAATTCGTAGAGTCCGTTGCTGGAATCATGGTGGCCGCCTTGATGGGCAGCATGCTCGCTGGTTGCTGCGCCCGTCCGCCAACGCCACCACCACCACCACCTAAAGTTGCGGCTCCACCGCCGGCTCCACCGCCGGCTCCACCGCCGGCCAAGGAGAAGCTGGTTCTACGCGGAGTGAACTTCGACTTCGCCAAGTACAACATCCGACCGGGCGACGCAGCGGTGCTGGATGAGGCCGCCGCAACGCTCAAGGCCAATCCGGGCGTGACCGTAGACGTCAACGGCTACACCGATGCGATCGGCAGTGTGGAGTACAACCAGAAGCTGTCGGAGCGTCGTGCGGCATCGGTCGTGAGGTACCTGGTGAAGGCCGGGATTTCGGAAGACCGCCTGGTACCCAAGGGATTCGGCAAGACGGACTTCGTCGCGACCAACGACACGGCAGAGGGCCGAGCCCAGAACCGCCGCGTCGAGCTAATACCGGTCCAGTAGGCCGAGAAAGCCCCGGTTCAGCTTGAGAACGGCCGCGCCCCGCCTAGGGGATCGCGGCCGTTCTCGCGTTTCATTAGGGCGAATCGTCATCGGCGCGAATCTTCATGGCATCCATGATAACTCGCTTCATTCGTTGAAGTTGGCCTCGTAAGAGGTCCGACAATCAGGACGAAAGGACGCGCCATGCGCCGGTACGCTGTGGAATTCATCGGGACGTTCTTTCTCGTGTTGACAATCGGCTGCACGGGGCTCGCGGCGGCTCCGGGCGTGATTGCTCCGCTGGCCATAGGGTCCGTGCTGATGGCGATGATCTACGCGGGCGGCCACATCTCGGGCGCCCACTACAACCCGGCAGTCACGCTCGGGGTGTTCCTGAGGGGGCGGTGTCCTGCCTCGGACGTGCTGCCATACTGGGGGGCGCAACTGCTCGGTGCCGCCGGCGCGGCCTGGATCGTCGGCTTCGCCCTTCGGGGCGCGCCGGTGAGTCCATTCCATGCCCCCGTATTTGGGGCGTTTCTGGCCGAGTTCCTTTTCACGTTTGCGCTGGTGTACGTCGTGTTGAACGTGGCCACGGCCGACGCAACAGACGGGAATTCCTACTTCGGTCTCGCTATCGGCTTCACGGTCCTGGCTGGCGCATTCGCCGTCGGCCAGGTGTCGGGAGCGGCCTTCAACCCGGCCGTCGCCATCGGCGCCTCGATCCGGGGTCTGCTCCCGTGGTCCAACTTGTGGCTCTACATCGTTGCAGAACTGCTGGGAGGGGCCGTGGCGGCGTTCGTCTTCAAAGCGCTCAACCCAGCCAGCCGGCCCGGGACCGCATAGTACCGGGCAGCAGCCCGGCAAGATGGCGACGCTCGAATGGGTCGCGTGGTTCAACAACCGTCGGGTGCTCGAAGCACGCCTGCACCGCTGAGCGAGACCGGCACCCGCCGCAGCGGCTACCCCGTCTATCGGTCGAGCCGCCGTGGCCGAGGAACTTGCCAATCTACGTCGATGGGCTGCGCGCGATGCGACGACGCCCGGACAATCAGGTTGAAGCGTCCGTCTGGTGCGGGAAGCCAGTTCGCATTTTCTGCGCCTTTCGCACGCTTGCGCTGGATCGCGATATCCAGGGAGCCGTCAGGATTGTAGCTCAGATGGCTATTAGATCCGACCCACTGGTCGCCTTGAAGCGTAGGTCCATGAAAAGGGTCTGCCGGGTAGAGGGCAAGCGACCATTCGGTGTCCCGCGGCGGAACATCGGCCGAAGCGAAGTGAAGGCGATAGCAGCTCTTGCCATCGAGGGGCTCGCCCGCCGAGTCCGCGCCAACGATGCCGAGGTAGCGGGCACTAGACGGCGCGGGAATGGCAGCCCCGGGGATGATCCGTAGGCGAATGACCCGGATGAAACCGAATCCACGGTGTCCGCGGGTTCGAAGCTCGAGGGTCGGACCGTCGCTCCCTCGGACCCCCTCAGACGTCCGAGGCGAGTCCCCGGGAAAAGTTGTCGCAACTGCGGGCGAACCGATCACCAGCATGGACAACAGAACGATGGCGGCGAGCCGGACCGCTTCCCAGATCAGCTTTTTGCTGATCCCCTTCTCCATGCTCACCGCCTCGATGACATGTTCGACCTCGGGATGCATTGTGAGATCTCCTTCCCGCGAAGAACTAATGCGACGACAGTAGCGTCAAGCCTTTCTTGCTACCTGCCGCCGCATGGACGGAAGTCAGAGGTAGAGGAGAAACAGCTGTGTGAATCCGTTCTGCTGAAAGACTGCCGGAGCGTCTTTCCAGAAGAGCGGATTTTCATATCCGGGAAGTCCGCACGCGCACCTACCGCACTGAGGGCACAGCTTCGAGAGTTTCGCGTGGCCGCACCACGCACTTCGAAAGAGCCAAAGCTCCCTCTGGCAAGACGGGCAGCTCACGGTATGACTTACGTGCGCAATCATCGAAACTCTGCACAAATTGCTCTGCCGTCATTGTTGTCTTGCCGAACGACGATCGGGATCAGGGAAAACCCCTAGACTTCTGGCGGCGGCGCTGCTCAGGGCGTGGCACACCTCCATGAAGGCATGGACGTCGTTCGCTTCGACAGCGGAGTGGGAGCACCCGGGAGCGGCGGGGATTCACCTTGAAGCCCGCGACCCTTCGCTGATACCCAAGCTCGTGTTGACCTGCATGGAGAGGTGGCCGAGCAAGGTCTAAGGCGCAGGATTGC
>CAVQEA010000021.1:0-114058 GCA_963711395.1 uncultured delta proteobacterium
GGATCATGTCTCGGCCGTACCGCTCTTTCTTGACGGGTTCCGGGCCGCCCTAGCTACGTCGCGGGAGTCGTCGCAGCGTCCACGGAGTGCCTCGTCGCAGGGGCGTCGACCAACGGCGGAAACGTGATGGTCACGATAGTCCCACGACCCACTTCGCTCTGCAGGTCGACGATACCTCCATGAAGACGGGCGATGGTCTTGACGATCGCCAGGCCGAGGCCGGCGCCGCCCGAGCTGGCGGCGCGCGACGCGTCCACACGGTAGAGACGATCGAACACGCGGGGAAGGTGCTCAGGCGCAATGCCGCACCCGGTATCGGAGACCTCGACCTGAAGGCCGTGATCCGTGCCTCTCGCGAGAAGCGTCACGCTGCCGTCACGCTCGGTGTGTGCGAGGGCGTTCTCCACGAGGTTGCTGACGGCGCGCTGAAAGAGGATGCGATCGACGGCGGCTACGGGCAGCTCTCCACAACGCAGCGAGAGCGCCACTCCTCGGTCGATCGCCGCGGCTTCGTAAAACTCGACCACCCGGGCGAGCTCCGCTCCGACGTCCACGGGGGTCGGCTGGATCCGGGCTTCCGCGCTGTCCGACCTGGCAATAAACAGCAAGTCGTCGATCAACAACGACAGGCGGTCGCACTCTTCGAGGCACGAACCGAGCGTCTCATGGTAGTCCTCGGGCGCGCGAACGCTGAAGCGTGACCTCGATCTCACCGCGCACGTTGTTGATCGGCGTGCGTAGCTCGTGCGCGATGTCGGCAGAGAAGCGCGAGAGCCGCTCGAAAGCCTCCTGCAAACGATCGAGCATGTCGTTGAACGAAACGGCGAGCGACGACAGCTCCAAGGGGAGACGGCTCGAATCGACGTGCTCGTGGAGGGTCGTCGAACGGATGCGAGCGATGGAGGCAGACACCCTTTGCAGGGGATCGAGGCCGCGCCTGGCGATCCACCGCCCGATGGCGACGCAGAGCACGATGGTGATGCCACAGACGATCCCAGCGAGTCGCCGATAGCCTGCGAGGAGCTTTTCCGAGGGAGTCCAGTCCAACGCGATCTGCACCACGATTGGCTCGGCATTCCGTAGACGCGCGCCGGTACGGATAGACGTCGCCTTGTACGTCGCCTGAGAGGCGCGGATCGCGCCCATCGCTCCACGGCCGTCCTCGATTGGCGATGGTGGGGGAAACGCGTCCTGCGGCAGGCCGCGCTCCTTCATGCCAGGTGATTCGATGTCGGAATCGGCTGATCCGGAGAGGACGCGGACGAAGATCCTAGAATTCGGGTTCGATCCCCATTCCCATTCCACCTCTTCCTTGAGCCGGGCGTAGCCGGGGCCTTGGAGATTGCGGTCGACGATGTGCAACTTCTCGTCAATGAACCGCCGGGCCTCCTGGTCCAGGGTGGTTGCCAAGCCCCAGTAGAGGACGGTGGTGACGGCGAACACGAGGGCGAGCGAGGCGACCGAGTACCAGGCCGTCAGCCGCAGCGCGAGCGAGTCGCGCGGTCTCCCCGGGTTACGCACGCTCTTCGAGGACATAGCCGGCGCCGCGCACGGTATGGATCAATTTGAGCTCGAAAGGGTCATCGACCTTGGCTCGAAGGCGCCGGATGTGAACTTCGACGACGTTGGTGCCCGGATCGAAGCTCATGTCCCACACCTGCTCCGCGATCACGGCCCGGGAAACGACCTCGCCCGCGCGACGGGAGAGCAGGGACAACAGAAGAAATTCCTTCGGAGTGAGGTCGAGCCGGCGGCCGGCGCGCATGACCTTTCGTCCGACCACGTCGATCTCGAGGTCCGAAAGACGAAGCACGTCCGGCCGGCGGCTGGGCGCCCGCCGCAGCAGAGCGCGCACGCGGGCGAGGAGCTCAGAGAAGGCGAACGGTTTGACGAGGTAGTCGTCAGCGCCGAGTTCCAGGCCGCCCACCCGGTCACGCACCGAGTCGCGCGCCGTCAAAAAGAGTACCGGAGTCTGCATGCCGGATCGGCGAAGCTGCTGAAGGACGGAGAGGCCGTCTCGGCCCGGTAGCATCACGTCGAGGATCACGAGATCGTAACCGCCTTCCGAGGCTAATCTCAATCCGTCGTCCCCCGTGGCGGCAACGTCGACCACCAGCCCCGCCTCCGAGAGCCCTCGCTTGAGATAGGCGGCGGTCTTTCGTTCGTCCTCGACGACGAGGATCTTCATGCGTGCGCCTCCCTGGGATCGCATCGTTGGATAGCCGAGCGACACTTACGGCTCGCTGTCGAGCGAATTACGAGTTTGTCATCTGCGGGCGAACGTCTGGCGAGGGCGACGAGGCGGTGGGATGAAGGTGCACCGACGCCTTCGTCGGCGGAGCGATTCAGGACCAAGATCTCCATGCCGACTCCCTGTTCCCTGCGCGCGGGGTCCTTCGCCGGTGGCAACGACGACTTCTCTCGAGCGCTCGCCGAGACGCGGTACCAACACCTGCCCGGGGGGCGGAAGAAGCTCGCAACGCTCGTACGCCTCGCTGCGACGGTGCGACCCGATAGAGTCCTGGATGTCGGCTGCGGCAACGGCGGCCTGGCGTTGCCGCTAGCGGCGCTCGGATACGATGTGGTTGGGACCGATATCGATTCCGCTTCGATCGAGTACTGCCGCGCTCTGAATCGGTTCGCAAACGCCCGCTTCGTCCTCACCGACGGAACGCTGTGGGAAATCGATGGGCGTTTCGATCTCATCGTCTGCTCGGAAGTTATCGAGCATCTCGAGAACCCCGATGCGTTGATCTCGGTGATGTGCGCCAAGCTTTCTCCCGCCGGGCATCTCTTCGTCACGATTCCCAATGGATACGGCTTGAGAGAGATCGGTGGAAGAGTCGAGCGTCGGCTGCGACAGCGTCTAGGTCTGGAACGCCCACTGGCGGTACTGAGGGGTTGGCTGAGTCGCCACGGGATGACCTCCGAAAGCGAGAAGTACAGAACGCACACGTCGAATCCGGAGCAGGGTCACGTGCAGCGGTTCAGGCGCTCCACGATCGTGCGATCGCTCGCCCGACGTGGCCTCGAGGTGGTCGGCTGGCAGAACAGCTTCGTCATCATCAGCGTCTTCCACACCCGAGCGGGGCTGAGCCCGCTCGAGCGGCTCGACTCGTGGGCGGCCGATCGTCTACCGGCTGCGCTAGCGAGCGGATGGTACATCCACTGCGTCCTCTTGGGAGATCCCTACCGAGCGCGCCCGTGAGGCCGTGGCAGCACGACGTAATTGGGGTCGAGCGCCGTGGGCACTTTGCTTCCTCGCAGAGGCGAGCTCAGTCACGGCGATCCTCGTGCCGCACCGGAGGTTGCCGATGAGGCCAGCAGTAGCGCGCTCGACCGCGTAAGATTCGTGCCAGGGTCACCGGACGTATCACGGATATGTCTCGGAAAGACTCTGATCTCGGACACGGAAGAGGGTACCATCGTCGGCACGCGCGCGACTACGGGATCAAGGGTTCAGCATCGCGGCAGCAAACCGATTGCACATGGCGGTTTTTCATGAATGTAGACAGAGAGCTGAATGAATCGGTGGTCGACACTGTTTCTGGGGCTCGTCGCCACTCTGCCCATTCACGCGCAGATGCGCCGCGCCTCGCTCTTTCGCTACGCCACGTACGTACTACTTGCCAGGTGCAGACTCGGCGCATATTGTCACGGTTACGAAGACCGGCGAGGCCGCGCGGGACGTGACGATCCTGACCCAGGCTGTCGCGATCAAGGAGACGGGACCGAAGGAGGCGGTCGCTCGGTTCGGTGAAGTCTACTCCTTCTCACCTTCCTTTATCACCGTGCTGCGCGACCAGCCGACGCGCGTGACCTTTTGGAACCTCCAGCCCGATGACGACCACGACTTCGCGCTCGTCGCTCCTGACCTGGATATCTTAATGTACGTGCGTCTGCCGCCGCTCGAGAAGACGTCCTACCTGTTCACCTTTCGTCGGGAAGGGTTGTTCGATTTCCTCTGCCTCCGGCACCAGCCGGCGATGAGCGGGCAGATCCTCGTTCTCCCGCCGCTCGCACCACGCGCTCAGTAGGGCTCAAGTGGGCGCCATGCTGAGCCGCCGCTTCTTGGCAGCGTCGTGAAGGGTCGGCGCGAAGACGTGGGCATCGCCACCGTCGCGTCCACGTTCTTGAAGCTCGGCACGATCGCGTTCGGCGGGCCAGCCGCGCACATCGCGATGATGGAGCGAGAGTTCGTCCACGAGCGCAGTTGGCTGAGCCGCGAGCAGTTCCTGGACCTCGTGGGAGCGGCGAGCCTCATTCCGGGGCCGAGTTCGACCGAGGTCGCGATTTACGTGGGCTACAGACGCGCCGGATGGGCGGGACTCCTCGTTGCCGGGGTGTGCTTCATCTTGCCGGCGGCGTTGATCGTCACCGCGCTGGCGTGGGCCTACACGAGCTTCGGCCGCTTTCCGGTGGTCGGCGGTGTCCTCTACGGGGTGAAAGCCGCCGTCATCGCAATAGTCGTCCAAGCGCTTGTCCGCTTTGCAGGTACGGCGGCGAAGAACCGCAACTTGCTCGTGCTCGGGTTGCTCGCCTTGACGGCCTGCGCGTTTGGGTTGAATCCAGTGGCCGTGATTGCGGTTGCCGGTGCCGTCTCCGGGGGCTGGCAACTCGCGACACGCCAAGGCGCTGATCGAACCGCGTTGGCATTGGCGATTTCGACCACGACGCCTCACATCACCGCCGCGGCGATACCAGTGTCGCTTTGGAAGCTGTCCACCGTCTTCCTGAAGATCGGCTCGGTCGTCTTCGGCAGCGGGTACGTGCTCCTGGCATTCCTTCACACCGATTTCGTGGAGCGGACGCATTGGCTCACCGAGGGCCAGCTCATCGACGCGGTCGCGATTGGGCAGGTGACTCCCGGGCCGGTGTTCACGACCGCCACGTTCATCGGCTACCTGCTCGCGGGCATTCCGGGCGCAGTCGTTGCCACGGCCGCGATCTTTCTTCCGTCGTTCGTGCTCGTCGCGGCGAGCGGCCCGCTCATTCCGCGCCTGCGCAGGTCGTTCGCTGCGTCGGCCTTTCTCGACGGGGTGAACGTCGCGTCGGTCGCGCTAATGGCGGGGGTGACCGTCCAGCTCGGACGGGCGGCGATCGTCGATGCGACGACCGGCCTTCTGGCGGTCGCGAGCGGCGCGCTCTTGTTCCTGTGTAACGTCAACTCCGCGTGGCTCGTGCTCGGAGCCGGGATCGCCGGAGCGGCGTTGCAGTGGTCGGGATGACGGCGGCCCCATCGTTCTAAGGCGAGGTGCGCTTCGGCGCACCATTCGCCCTCTCACATCTCTAGCTTCGGGTAGTAGTTCTTCGCCCCGACCTTGCGGATGTCGGTGAGCCAGTCGCTGTCGTAGTGATCGGTCGGGCCTTGCAGCGGGTCGACCATCGACCAGGCCTGGCGTTTGTAGGTCCAGTTGTCGGGCTGGAGGCGGTGCGCCTGCCGGAAGAACGGACGCGCGTCGGTCTCGCGGCCCGTGCGATGCAAGTGCTGGCCGAGCTCGAAGTTCGCGGCTGCGAGCGACACCTCCTTGGGCCGCGGTGCCGAGCGCCGGATCACCTCTTCGGGTGTCAAGGCGTATCGGCTTTTTTTGCCGTTGCGGACCCAGTCGCGCAGCGCCGCCGCATAGGTCTCGGTGTCGAGATCCATGTTCAGCGCCTCTTGGATCATCTCGCGCATGCGCGGCGCGGCGTTCTCTAGCAGCGCCGCGAATTTCTCCCGGCGCGGTAGCGGCGCGGAGCAGACCTCGGCCGGTCGCACCAGGATGCCCTCTTCGTCGATCCACACCCCCATCGGCACGTTGATGATGCCGAGCAGCGCGCCAAGCGAATGCTCAGGATCGAGCAGCACTGGGTAGGTCGGGTTTGCGGCTTCGATGTACGGCCCGGCGGCGGCCACGCCGTTCGTGTCCATGGCAACCGAGACGATCTCGAAGCCGAGCGGCCGGAGCTCGTCGCGAACCACCTGCCACACGGGCAGGTCGAGCCGACAGCCTCACCAACTCGCCCAGGTTGCGAGAAAGACCTTCGTCCCTTTGAGTGAGCCGAGTGTGAACGGCTGGCCGTGGCGATCGGGCAGCGTGATCTCCGGAACGACTGCGGTCGTCAGGGCTCGACCGCCGGAGACCGGCCCAAGTGCCCAGAGTCCGTGGGCTTCGTCGGCGACCAGCGCCATGCCGAGCGCGTCCGCCACGCCCGGCACGTTCACGCGCCCATCCGCGCGCCGCACGTTCTTCGGCAGCGCCACGCACACCTCGGCCCGGCACGCGCCTTCGGGCTTCAGCTCCCAGCCGGTGCCACGCGCGAAGTCGACGGAGGTGGGATCGAGTCGGTCGAGAATCATCTCGCGGCTCCTCCACTCGTCACGCGGACCGTCCTGCCGCGGCCCTGGCGCTTGTGGCGGGCGCCGATTCCTTCTCCTGCTGACGGCGATGGTTCTCCATCGCGCGAGCGGAGGCGGCGTGGTGGCCGAGCGCCGCTCCGGCGCGCAGCTCCATCGCGACGAACATCGCCTCGACGATCTCCTCATCCGTGGCGCCCGCCCGCTTCGCCTTGGTCGTGTGATACTCCATGCACGCATCGCACTGCGTGACGTGGGTCACCGCAACCGCGATCAGCTCCTTCGTCTTCGCCGGCAGCGTGCCCCCTTCGTAGACGGCCTCCTCGAGCTCGACGAACTTCTTGAACATCTCCGGCCGCAGCTCGGCGACGCGCTGCAGCCACTTCGTGCTCGCCCATTCCGGCAGGTGGGACATCGGGATCTCCTTCCTCGTTGGTGATCGACGAGACGTATGACACAGGACCTCGAACAACGACAGCGCGAGTCCCTGATCTACAAGTAGCCGCCCGCCGGAATCGAACCGGCGACTTGCTGCCTTGCGGGGCGGAGTCGTTTCGAGGAAATGCTATTCGCCATGATCGACTTCGAACTTCCCGCCGAACTGGCAGCGCTTCGCGACCGTGTCACCGGCTTCATCACCGACAAGATCGTCCCGTACGAGAACGATCCGCGTCAGGGACCGCACGGCGCGGAGGAATCGCTGCGGCGCGAGCTGAACGCACTGGCGCGCGAAGCAGGCTTGCTGTCGCCGCACGGCCCCCGGGAATACGGTGGCCTCGGTCTCGACCATCGCAGCCTGGCCGTGGTGTTCGAGGCTGCGGGCTGGTCGCCGCTCGGCCCGCTCGCGCTGCACATCCAGGCTCCCGACGAAGGGAACACGAACTTGCTCGCTCAGGTAGCCACGCCGGCGCAGAAGGAGCGTTGGCTCCGGCCGCTCGTAACAGGCGAGATCCGATCGATCTTTTGCATGACCGAGACGGTGACGGACGGTGCTGGCTCCGACCCATCGCTTCTCAACACCGAAGCGCGCCAGGACGGCGACGAGTTCGTGATCAACGGCCGCAAATGGATGATCACCGGCGCACCCGGCGCGACGCTCAACATCGTGATGGCGCGCACGTTCGATTCGCAGGGCCAGGACGTCGGCGCTTCGATGTTCCTGCTCGACGTCGATACGCCCGGCTTCAAGCTCACGCGGGTGCTCGAAACCATCGACACAAACTCGCCGGGCGGCCACGCGGAAGTCGAGTTCAGCAACGTGCGAGTGCCGCGCGACGCCGTGCTCGGGAAGCTCGGAGAAGGGTTCCGCAATGCGCAGGTACGGCTCGGTCCCGCGCGGCTCACGCACTGCATGCGCTGGCTCGGCCAAGCGCGGCGCTGCCACGCGATCGCCGTCGACCACGCGCGCAAGCGCCATTCCTTCGGACGCACGCTCGGCGAGCACCAGGGCGTCGGGTTCATGCTGGCCGACAACGAGATCGACCTATATCTCTCACGCCTGGCCATCTGGCACTCGGCCTGGAAGCTCGACCAGCACGACCGGGCGCGCGACGAGACCTCGATGAGCAAGGTCTTCGTCTCCGAAGCGCTGTTCCGTGTCGTCGACCGCTGCGTGCAGATTCTCGGATCGATCGGCATCACGCGCGACACGGTGGTCGAGCGCACGTTCCGGGACATCCGCCCGTTTCGCATCTACGACGGCCCTTCGGAGGTGCACCGGCATGCGCTCGCGCGCCGCATCCTGTCGCGGCAACCGCTTTCCAGCTAGCGAAGATGGAAAACAAAGCCCTAGCGGTGCTCGTGACCATCGCCTTCAGCGCCGTGGGCGTTCTTGGCGACTACTTCTTGAAGCTCGCGAGCGCGGAGCCGCACTCGTTGCGCTCGCCGTCGTTCTACGTCGGGTTCGCAATCTATTCGTCGACCGCGTTCGGCTGGGTCTTCGTCATGAAATATCTGAAGCTCGGCACCATCGGCGTGGTGTACTCGGTCTCGATGGTGCTGCTGTTGACGGCCACGGGCGTCGTGGCGTTTCGCGAATCGCTCAATGCCTACGAGCTGGCCGGCCTGGTGATGGCCGTCACGGCTCTGGTCCTGCTCACGCGCTTTGCCTAGTGACGATCTCTCTCTGTTCGGGACCGGGGCCGGGGCACTCTCTCGGGCAACGGCTGTGACCGCAGGCGTCGTTTCGGTGATGGTGGGAGTCGGAGCCGCCTTGGTGATCCTCCTCGCAGGCGGCATCGACGTCGAGGTCGCGCTACTCGCGGTCATCACTGGACTGGCGTTCGCGGACCTCGCTCGCCGAGCCGCGCGGGAGGGTGCGGCCGCGAGCAGTGATCCGACGGATCTCGCGACTTCCCTGGCGTTCCTGGCCATCCTCATGGCGGCCGCGTTCGACGTCGGCCGAACCGATGGCCGCCAAGGCGTCGATTGGATCGCGCGTGGCGCGGGTCTGTTGATCATCGCTGCCGGCGTGGGTTTGCGCGCCCTGGCGATCCGTGCGCTAGGCGCGAGCTTTGGCGTTCGTTTGGGGGTTCGCGACGATCAGGCTCTGGTGTTCGCAGGACCCTACCGATGGATCCGCCACCCGAACTACACGGGGTTGATTCTGGTGGCCTGTGGCACCGCGGTGTCGCTGTCGAGCCCGCTCGCGCTCGCGGCCGCGATATTTCTCTGGCTGCCCATCTTGCTGCTGCGGATCGCTCGTGAGGAGCGCATGATGATCGAGCGCTTCGGCCGGCGGTATCATGCGTACATGGGCCGCACCTGGCGTTTGATCATCGGTATCTACTGACGTAGCTCACTTCTCGGAACGAGAAGCGCGCTTGGCGGGCGCGACGGGCTGAAAGAGGTCGAGCAATTGATTGTCTTCGCGCAGCCGGGCGACGAGCAAGCGCAGCAAATTGTGGTAGACGGTCCGCCCGATGGCGGGATCGCCGTCGAGCGCTCGCTCGAAGTCGTCGTGCGAAATCGTGAACACCTGCGATGGCGACTTCGCCGCAACCGACGCCGACGCGGGATTCTTGTCGACCAAGGCGTATTCCCCGATGCAGTCTCCCGTAGCCGCTCGCGCGACGCGGATGCGCGTCAAGCGCGACTCCGTCTGCGGCAGGAACACCTCGAGCTCGCCGCCGATCACGACGAAGAGCTCGGTCACTTCCTGACCCTCTTCGATGAGGATCTCCCCCGCGGCGAGCTCGCGCACCGAGCCGGCCCGTTCGAGGGATTCGAGGCCGGCGGTTCCGAGCCCTCGGAAGACCCTGCTCTGCTTCAGGCCGGCGAGAAGACGGTCCGTCGGCATAGCTAAGAGCTCGCGCGGCCGCTAGCCGCGTCGCCCGACAGTCGGTCGTTCTCGATGCAGCCTTGTCGACCCGCGAACCTACCGGAGAGGATGCGAATCCTGGCCATTTGACCGCAGTCGCCGACGATCTCGACCTTCACCCCGTGCTCGATCTCGCCGAGCTGAAAGGGCTCGCAAACCTTGTCGTCTTCGCCGTCAGGCGAAGAATCGCTAGCGGAGCTCAGCAATGCGGCGAGCCTTCTGCCCTCGTCGTGCCTGCGTCGATCGATGACTTCGGTACAGTCCGCGCGGCCCGTCGAAGTCTGCCAGACGACGGCGTCCGGACTCGCTCCGTTTGCCGTTCTACCGAGGCTCACGAAGCGAAAGACAGGCAGGACGGGCGCCGTCGGACCGGCGTGTGCGAGCATGAAGGTCGCCCAATTCGTCGCGGCCCACGCGACCACGCTGAGCACCACCAGCAGCGATCCGAGAAGCAGGAGTCTCATCGGCGCACGCCTCGAACCGGCGGTGCGCCCCCGGTGGCTACGGCGGCGCGCCGCCCTTTGCAGTCGCGTCCACTATATCGCCGAACGGTCCGTGAATGACAATCGCAAAGTCACACCCCGGAGCAGACGGCTTCGGACGCGCGGCGGCTGAACGCTTCCGGATCGCCATGGCGCGTCTCCGCATAGCAGCGGCCGCGACCTCAGGTTTGCAGGCTCCAGAAGTGTGACTTCATTCGCCGTTCCGCCGCTGCTACGAGGCGAGTTGTCGAGCGAGACCAAGGAGTCCTAGAGGAATGAGCGAATCGCCGCTGGTCCGCGACCTCGCGGTCGTCATGGTGACGAGCGGGATCGTCACCGCCCTGTTCTACCGGCTGCGTCAACCGGTGGTGCTCGGCTACGTGCTGGCGGGCGTCATCATCGGTCCACACACTCCTCCTTTCGCCTTCGTACGCGACGCGCACTCGATCGAGACGCTCGCAGAGCTCGGCGTCACCTTGCTCTTGTTCGGCATCGGCCTCGAGTTCAGCTTGCAGAAGCTCGGCCGTGTCGGGGGCGTAGCGCTGGCCGGGGCCGCGTTCGAGATTCCGGTCATGGTGTGGCTCGGGTTCTCCGCGGGCAGGCTCGCCGGCTGGGGAACGATCGAGAGCGTCTTTCTCGGAGCGATCCTTTCGGTCAGCTCCACGACGATCATCGCCAAGGCGCTCGCGGAGCTACGACAGACGGGCGAGGAGTACGCCCGCATCGTCATCGGGATCCTCATCGTCGAGGACCTCGGGGCGATCGTGATGCTGGTGTTGCTCTCATCGCTGGCGCATGCCGGCGAGGTGGCGCTGGGTCAGGTACTGCTCACGGTCGGCGCCGTCACTCTGTTCGTGGTGACCGCGACCGTGATCGGTCTTCTGCTGATTCCCCGCCTATTGGCGATCGTCGAGCGCATCCCCATGCGCGAGGTCTTGACCACGACCGTCCTCGCGCTCTGCTTCGGCTCGGCGATCCTTGCCCGGGAGCTGGGATTCTCCCCGGCGCTGGGTGCGTTTCTTGCCGGTGCGGTGATGGCGGAAACCCGCCACGTCGGCCAGATCGAAGAGCGCACCGAAAGCATTCGCGACATGTTTGCCGCGATCTTCTTCGTCACCGTCGGCATGCAGATCGATCCCCGCGTGATCGTCACGCACGCGTCGCTCGTGCTGGCCCTCGCGTCGCTGACGGTCCTCGGCAAGGTGGTCGCTTGCTCGGCGGCGACGCTCGCTTGCGGGTACGATCCGCGAACCGCGCTGCGGGTCGGCATGACTCTCGGCCAGATCGGGGAATTCTCCTTTCTCATAGCCTTGCTCGGGAAGCAGGCCGGCGTGGTTTCGGACACCCTCTATCCGCTGACGGTCGCCGTTTCGGCGGTGACGACGTTGTCGACGCCCTATCAGATCCGGGGCGCCGATGGGCTCGCTTCGCGACTCGAAGCCTTCGTGCCTCCGCGCCTGCGTGCGCTCGGGGCATTCTACCGAGAGAAGATCCGCAAGCGTCGAGGGCAGCCTTCGTGGTTCTCGCGCGAAACTCGCCGAGCGCTGGCGCGCGGCTTCGTGTCGACCGCGCTGGTCGTCGCGCTCCTCTTGGTCACGGACTACGCGCGGCGGTTCACGACCGAGCTCGGCGTGCAGTCACTCCTGTTTCCGTACGACGTCGAGGTCCTGCTGTGGTCCGCCGCCGGCCTTGCCAGCCTGCCGGCGCTCGCCGGCATCTGGCACGCCGGTGGCCTGCTTGCGAAAGGGCTTCTCGGGCCAACCGCCGAAGGCGGCCCGGGGAGGGTGCTCGTCGAGACCATACGGTTCGGCTTTCTGGTCGCGAGCGGCGCGGTATTCCTGGCGATCGCGTCCCCGATCTTGCCCGGTGGCGTGCCGCTGGTGGCAACGGGCTCGATCATTTCGTTGGCAGCGGTGCTCTTCTGGCGATCCGTCGGCGATGCCCACTCACGAGCCGAGGCGGTGCTGCGCAGCGTGCTTTCCGGCTCCGAGCCAGCCGCGCAAGACCCCACCGTGCGCGACGAGCTCGTCGAGCTGGTTTCGAACAAGTATCCGTTCGAGCTGGTGGTCGAAGACTTCGTGGTTCCGTTTCACGAGACTGCCTGCAATCGCTCGATCCGAGATCTCAGCCTGCGCCAGCGGACCGGGGCGACGATTGCCGTCGTCTTGCGCGATGAGGCCTCGATCGTGAATCCCGACCCCGCCTTCGAGCTCCGCCCAGGAGACGTCGTCGTGCTGCTCGGCTCCGCTGATCAGGTCGCGAGTGCCTTGCGCGAGCTCGAAGGTCTGGCAGCGCGCGGAGAAGGTTGAGGGGAACCTGGGGACTCGTGGTGGCTTGGTGGACGAATTCCTCCCATTTGCTCCCCGTCGCTGGCAGAATGTAGTGAGTCCGCGAGAGTCGGGGGTGCCTGCGCCGCGTGGCGGCTAGGGTGGGAGGTAGGGTCATGAGAAGGCAGGTTCTGCTATGCGTGCTCGTTCTGTTGGTCGGCTGTGCAAAGGAGCCGCCTCCGCCTCCCGCGCCGCCGCCTCCTCCTGCCGCCGCCCCCGATCCGTACTTCGTCTATCGAGTCGAGCACGCCGGAGTCACTCTCGGCGACATCGCTCGCTGGTACACGGGCAAATACGGCAACTGGCAAATCCTCACCAAACCGATCAACCCCGATCTCACGCAGTGTTGTGCGAAGCTCGACGTGGGGCGTGAGGTGAAGATTCCCCGGCACCTGGTGGTTCGCACGGATCCGATGCCGGCGCCCAAGAAGACCGTTTCCAAACCGAGCACGCGGCGAAAAGCCAAGACCCCATCGAATGCAACCGAGGAAGCTCCGGCCCAATCCGATGAGTCGGGAGCAGGCTCGGAAGAGCCTCCTCCTTCTGAGCCGGTCGCGCCGCCTCCCGCTATCATCGGGCCGAAGTAAGGAGCGCGATCGTCAGGGGGGAGCGAGCGCCGCCATACGGCCGCCTTCAAGGCTTACGCTTTGGCTGATCCGCCGCTGCCGCGACGAACCAGGCGCTTACGGGTTTCCGCCGCTCGCACGAGCAACAGAGGATCCTTCGCATGCTCCTCGATGGCCGCGAGCAGGCGCTCTTCGTGATGGCTGTATTGGCCGAGCGCGGTCCGGAATGTGGACGACATCCGCGAGTCGTCGCTGGTCAGCGCGAGTAACCGGCGGTAGATGTTGTCGAGCTCGAGCTCTTCGAGATCGAGCGCGGCGTCGAGCGCCTGCTCGAGCGTGGTGGCGCGCTTCGGGAATCTACTCACCACGCGCTCCCGTATCGCTTCGAGCTTCGGCGGGTCGACGGATGCTTCCTCTCGCTGCGCAGCGGGAAGAAGCGCGGCACTGTCGAGTAACGTGCCGTGGCCGAGCTCTTCGTTCGACAGGTCTCGCCACAGAGGACCGAACGGCGGTTGCGGCCATCGCTCGGCGAAGCTCGCATAGATTTCGCTGATGGTGCGCTCGATGCCGGCACAATGCCCGATGATCTCGCATAGCCTCATGACGACTCTAGGTAGAGCAGTTTCCGTACCACAGGCAATGGCCGGCGCCGGTCCAACCGCAGGTTTGGTGAGCGCGAGCTCCTCTTTCCCGGCGTTGAGAAACCCGCTTGGGCAAGCTTCTCGGATCCGGGAGAAGAGGGTACCACTACGGCCTTTCCGCGCCTGGCAGATTCCTTGCTGACCCTTCATTCGAGAGGGTTGCCTGGCGGCTCGTTCCGAATCGGTGCCGCCCGCGAGCCGGTGCGGTGCGTCGAACCGCGCGCGGTCGACGTAGCAATGAACGAGGAGAGAGCAGATGAAGAAGCCATCGGAGACATCGACCAAGGTTCGAAGCTGGATGACTAGCCCGGTACGCACGGTAAAGCCGCTCGATACGGCGGCACACGCGCGTCACTTGCTCGAGGACCACCGCATCAACCAACTGGCCGTCGTCGAAGAGGATCGTCTGGTCGGCATCGTCACGGATCGTGATCTTCGTGACGCCTTTCCTTCCGTGATCGATGTACTTCGCGGCGAGGGGCGGTCGGGTCGTCGCACGTTTACTCAACCGGAGGAGGTGTCGGTCGAGATGGTGATGACCGCCAACCCGCGCTCGCTCGGCCCCGAAGACGATCTCGCCGCGGCGGCCCGCCTCCTGCGGCGTGAGCGCATCGGCGCGGTGCCGATCGTCGAGAACCACAAGCTCGTCGGCATCCTTACGCGAAGTGACCTTCTCGAAGCGCTCTTGTCGGCGCTCGAGGGCGGGACCGGACGAAAGGATCGCGCATGAGCAGCGCGCTAAACGGCAAATGGTACAACCAGCACGGCTCAGAGCTCGATCTGAACGTCGATTCCGATGGCCGGCTTCATGGCAGGTTCCGAAGCGGAGTGGGGTTTCCGCAGGCTGACGAGCAGTTCGACGTCGTCGGGTTCGCCGCCGGCGAGCTGGTGTCCTTCGTGGTGAGCTTCTCCCGCTACGACTCGATCACGTCGTGGACGGGGCACTTTGGCGAGCGCGAGGGTACGCAGACGGTCTACGCGCTCTGGCACATGACGGTCGGCTTGCCGCCGGGTCATGAGCAGCAGCTCTGGCAGGGAATCTGGTCTGGGGCCGATACCTTCGTACGCACTCGCACTGCGGCGGGCGAGACCGCCGTTCGTTCCAAGCCTTCGCACCCCGTCGAAGGCGGCGCAGTCTCCGGAGCAGGCGAGAATGGCTGACCTCTCGCAAGAGGCTCCTCCGCGGCCCGTTCCGGTCCCGAACGCGATGCTCGTCGCTGTGGATTTTTCGCCGGCTTCGTTACGCGCGCTCGACGTGGCACTCAGCTGGCGTTCGGCCGAGGCCGATGTCACCGTGCTTCACGTTGTCGACACCGCGCTCGCGGCCCGCGTGCACGAGCTCGGCATCTGTTCCCTGGCTGAGGCGACGGCGCGCCAACGAGCGCGCGCCGAACAAGCGCTCGCCGTGCTGGCGAAGCGCGGTCGGTTCGATCCGATGATCGTCGAGGGCGTGCCCTTCGCCGAGGTCATCAAGGTCGCTGCCGACCTGGAATGCGATCTGATCGTCGTCGGCATCCGTGGCGCTGGCCCTGGGCTGAATCAGTTGCTCTTCGGAAGCACAGCGGAGAAGATCCTTCGCGGTGCATCACAGGCGGTGCTGTGCATTCCGTGAGGAGGGTCGATCGATGACTGGCTGGCGGCAATGGGCGCTGGTAGGGTTGCTCGCGAGTGGCTGCAGCGAGCAGCCGCCTCCGCCGACCGGGGCGGCGATGTATCAACGCTATTGCGCTTCGTGTCACGGAGCCGCGGGGAAGGGCGACGGCCCGGTCGCGCAGTCGTTGCGCCGCTCGCCGGCCGATCTCACGACGCTCGCCAAGCGGGCCGGTGGCCGCTTCGACGAGCCGAGAGTGCTGGCCGTCATCGACGGTCGCCGTCAGGTTGTCGAGCACGGACCGCGCGAGATGCCGGTGTGGGGCGACGTGTTCGACGAGGCCCTGAGGGGCCAGCTCTACACGCGATATACCGGCTTACTCCAGTCTCGCGTGCTGATGGACTATCTGCGCGAGCTCCAGGAGAAGTAGCGTGGCAGAGGTCGCGCGTGACGACTCGCTCGTGCGAGCGCTCGCCGATCGTTCGTTCTATCCCCACCGCCCGACGTCGGTCGAGGTGCGTCAGACGCACATCTCGTGGGTCTTTCTCGCCGGCGATCTCGTCTACAAGCTGAAGAAGCCGATTCGCCTTGCCTTTCTCGACTACTCGACCCGCGAGCTGCGTCGGCGTTGCTGCCTCGCGGAGGTCGAGCTCAACCGCAGGCTCGCGCCGTCCACGTACCTCGGAGTCGCGCTGATACGGCGCCGCGGCGGCGGTTTCGAGCTCGGCGCGGTCGGCGATCTCGCCGGCGACGCCGAAGACAGCGTCGTGGTCATGCGGCGCTTGCCGCAGGATGAGATGCTCGATCGGAGGTTGGCGTCCGGCACCGCAGGGGGCGCCGACCTCGACCGCGTGGCTGCCACGCTCGCCCAGTTCCACGCGCGCTCGGCCGACCGAGGAGACCCGTACGGCTTGCCGGGGACGGTCGAGGAGACCATACGTACCAACCTATCCGAGTGCGCGCCGTTTGTCGGCGACACGGTCTCGAAATCGCGGCTCGCGTCGCTCGAGCGCTACGTGCAATCCTACTTCGCCCAGAACGCACAACGGTTCTGGCGCCGCGTGCGGCAGGGACGAATCCGCGACGGTCACGGCGACCTACGCGCCGAGCACGTTTGCCTGCGACCCACGCTCGAGATCTTCGATTGCATCGAATTCAGCGAGCGACTGCGCTGCAACGACGTCGCTGCGGAGATCGCGTTTCTCGCCATGGATCTCGACTTTCTCGGACACCCGCTGCTCGCCGACGAATTCACGACGTCGTACGCGAAGGCGTCGGGTGACGGCGAGCTCGCCGAGCTTTTGCCATTCTACGAGTGCTATCGCGCCGTCGTGCGCGCCAAGGTCGAGAGCCTACGGAGCCGCGAACCCGAGGTCGAGCCGCTGGAGCGACAGCAGGCCCGCGATCGCGCGCGACGTTACTTTCGGATTGCCACGCGATTCGCGGCCGGGCCGCGGCCACCCGAGCTGATCGTCGTCTGCGGGCTCTCCGGCAGCGGGAAGTCGACGGTCGCGCGAGTCCTCGGGGACCTCACCGGATTCCCAGTCGTGAGCTCCGACGTCGTACGCAAGGACCTGGCCGGCTTTCCCCGCTTCGCGCATTCCGGCCCGAAGACCGCCGATGCGCTCTACGGCGTGGAGTTCACCCGTCGTACCTACGAAGCACTTGCTCATCGCGCGGCGGATCTGCTCGGCTCCGGGAGGGGAGTCGTGCTCGACGCGACGTTTCGCGACGCCGCCGGGCGCCGAGCCGTGACCGCGGTCGGAAGAGCCCTAAGCGTGCCGGTCGTGTTCCTCGAATGCCGCGCTACCGAGGAAAAGGTGCGTGAGCGTCTGCGCTCTCGCACCGACGATGTTTCGGATGCGACCGAGGAGGTCTATCTCCGACAGCGAGCGGAGAACGTTTCGTTCCTCGTCGGGCCGCCGGCTGCGCACGTCGTGCTCGACACGGGCCGGGATCTCGCCACCGTCGCCGACGACCTCGACCGCAGATTCGGGATTGCGTAGGGTCCGGGCCCCGTCTGCGGTGCCGAGGGTGCACGACTCGTGCCGCTAATGCTCCTTCAACTCCACGACGTAGTCGTCGGGGTCCTGCGCGTAGATCGAGAGGCCGATTCCGCGCGCGCCGCCGCGTGCCGTAGGCTCCTCGTGCAAGAAGCGGACGCCCGCGTCACGAAGCGCACGAAGCGCGCCGCGAAGATCGTCGAGCGTCACGCAGAAATGCACGAACCCGCCGGCGCTGGCCGCGGCGGGTTCGTATGACCCGTCGGGAACGAGGTCGAGCAGCGATTCACCGATCCGCAGCGACACGAATGGGCGCTCGCCGCGACGGAACGCTTCGAGGCCTTCGACCGCGAGGCCGAGAAGGTCGTGGTAGAAGGCGAGCGAGCGATCGAGGTCGCGCACGCGCAACACCAAGTGGTCGAGGGAGCGAACGTTCACCATGGTCTCGTACGAGCGTGCAGGGTAGCGCTTTTCTTCACAAATTGCCCGCTGACGCGCTAGCTTCCGAGCTTGAACGCATACCGCGGTCTGATAGATTTCGACCGTTGGGCCGCTCGATGGACGCGAATCTCCTCTGAGCCATGGCGAAAGCGAACCTGGCGGTCGTGGCGCGGTCGGCGGCCGTGTGCGAATCCCCCGAAGTCGCGCAGCGGGGGCGGCCGCGGGTGGCCGGAAAGTTCTTCTTCCACAACGGGGAGAAGGTCTTCGTCCGCGGGGTCTCGTACGGCCCCTTCGCCCGGGCTCGCACGGCGCGCCGTTCCCGGAGCGCGAACAGGTCGCGCGCGACTTCGCGCTCTGCGCGAGCTCGGCGCCAACTGCGTCCGCACCTTCACGCCGCCGCCGCGCTGGCTGCTCGACGTCGCCGAGCGAGCGGCCTCTGGGTGCTGGTCGGCTTCCCCTGGGCGGAGCACGTCTGCTTCCTCGACTCGCCGGAGACGATGGAAACGAACCATCGGCTGGTGCGTGAAGGCGTGCGCGGCGTCGCCGGCCACCGCGCGATCTTCGCCTACCTGATCGGCAACGAGATCCCGCCCGACATCGTGCGCTGGTACGGCCCCGAGCGCGTGCGCGATTTCCTTCGCGTGCTCGCTGACGACGTTCGCGAGCTCGACCCCGACGCGCTGGTCAGCTACGCGAACTTCCCGCCGACCGAGTACCTCGACCTCGACTTCCTCGACTTCGTCTGCTTCAACGTCTACCTGCACCACGAGGCCGACTTCCGCCGCTACCTCGCGCGGCTGCAGAACATCGCCGAGGACAAGCCGCTCGTGCTGACCGAGTTCGGCATCGACTCCATCCGCGAAGGCGCGAAGCGCCAGGCCGAGATGCTGTCGTGGCAGATCCGCGCCGCGTTCGAGGCCGGCGTCGCCGGCACCTTCGTCTTCTCGTGGACCGACGACTGGTTCACCGGCGGCTCCAGATCGACGACTGGGCGTTCGGCCTGGTCACGCGCGAGCGCCAGCGCGAAGCCCGCGTTCCACGCGGTGCGCGCGCTCTACGCGGCGCCACTGCCGCCGCCGCTGCGCGATCCGCCGAAGGTCTCGGTCGTGATCTGCGCCTACAACGCCGAGCGCACGATGGACGCGTGCCTGCAGTCGCTTGCCGCAGCTGCGCTACCCGAACTACGAGGTCATCGTCGTCAACGACGGCTCGACCGACGCGCACCGCTCGGAGATCGCGCGGCGCTTCCCGCTTCCACGTCATCAACCAGGAGAACAAGGGGCTCTCGGTCGCGCGCAACGTCGGCATCGAGGCCGCCAGCGGGCGAGATCGTCGCCTACACCGACTCCGACTGCGTCGTCGATCCCGACTGGCTGACGTACCTGTCGTCTCCATGGTTCGGCACGGGCTTCGTCGCCGTCGGCGGGCCGAACTTCCCGCCGCCCGAGGATCGCGCGTCGCCGGCGTGCGTCGCGGCGTCGCCCGGCGGCCCGACGCACGTGCTCCTCAACGACGAGGTCGCCGAGCACATCCCCGGCTGCAACATGGCCTTCCGGAGAAGCGCGCTGCGCGAGGTCGGCGGCTTCGAGCCGATCTTCACCGCCGCCGGCGACGACGTCGACCTCTGCTGGCGCCTGCAGAACCGCGGGCACGCGATCGGCTTCAGCCCGGCCGCGATGGTCTGGCACTTCCGCCGCAACACGGTGAAGGCCTACCTCAAGCAGCAGCGGGGCTACGGCAAGGCGGAGGCGCTGCTCTACTTCAAGCATCCGTACCGCTTCAACATGCTCGGCCAGTCGCGCTGGCTCGGCCGCATCTACGGCGATTCACCATCCGGCCTGCTCTCGCGCCGGCCCGGTCATCTACTTCGGCACCTTCGGCCGCGGGCTCTTCCAGACGCTCTACGAGCCGCCGTCGTCGCTGTTCGCGTATCTGCCGTTCACGCTCGAGTGGGCACGTGGTATCGCTGTTCTTCTGATCGTCTGCGCCATCGCTGTCCGGTCGCTACATGCTGCCGCTCGTCATCCCGCTGGCGATCTCGCTGGGCCGTCGGCCGGGACGCTCGCCGGTACCGCAAGCTCGACCCGCGCTACGACGACCTGGCGGCCGGCTGCTGGTCGCCGTGCTCATCTACCTCGGCCCGCTGCTGCGCAGCTACGAGCGCTACCTCTGGCGGCTGCGTGGGCTCACCGACGTCGAGCGCATCCGCTTCGCGGAGCCGCGGCAGCGACCCGCGCCGCTGGTCTCGCACGCGAGTTCTCGTGTCGCTACTGGAGCGAGCAGGGGGTCGAGAAGGAAGAGCCTGCTCCAGGGGCTCATGGACTTCCTGATGCCGCGCAAGTACCTCATCGCGTCGACCACGGCTGGAACGACTGGGACCTCGAGATCCACCGCGGCATTCGCGCGCTCGGAGCTCGCCGGTCGCGGTCGAGAACCACGGCGGCACGAAGCGGCTGCTGCACGTGCGCTGCCGTCAGCGCCTGTCCGGCGTGGCGAAGCTGACGCTCGGCGCCTGCGCGCTCCTCGCGGTGGCCGGCGCGGTGTTCTCGGTGCGCGAGATGATCCGCTTCGCGATCGCGCTCGGCACCATCAACTTCGGATTCCTGCTCTACAAGAATTTCGGCTCGGGACGATCCTGCACCACGTGCTGGAGATCGTCGCCCAGACGATGAATCTGGTCTCCAGCCGGGAAGCGCGCCGTGAGCGCGACGGCGTCGAGCCGCGCGGCCGCCGCTCGCTGCGCCGCCTGGCTCCACTACCTGCGGCCCTACCGGCTGCCGTTCGCGGTCGCGCTCGGGCAGGTGTTCCTGATCAGCGCGTTCGAGCTCCTGCGCCCGTGGCCGCTGAAGATCGTCGTCGACAACGTGCTCGGCGACCGGCCGCTGCCCTTCGGCCTCGCGGCTGGAGGCGCCAGCAGATCCGCGCTGTTGACGGCTGCGTCCTCGCGCTGGTGCTGCTCCACGGGATGCTCGGGGTGCTGTCCTACTGGAACAACCCGACGACGATCACGATCGGCCAGGGGATGGTGAACGACTTCCGCAGCGATCTCTACCAGCACCTGCAGCGCTGTCGCTCTCGTTCCACGCCAAGCGCCAGGTCGGCGACCTCCTCTATCGCCTCACCGCCGACACCTTCGCGATCCAGACGCTCACCATGAACGGGGTCTTCCCGGTGGTCACGCCGCGATGTTCTTGGTCGGCATGATCGTGGTGATGCTGCGGATCGACTGGCTGCTGACGCTCGTCGCGCTCGGCGTCTGTCCCGTGCTGTTCCTCGCGATCCGCGCATGACGGCGGCGCATCAGCGACGTCTCGGTCTCGGCGCGCGAGCTGGAGAGCGACGTCTATTCGGTCGCGCAGCACGGCATGTCGGCGATCCGCGTGATCCAGGCGTTCACGCACGAGGAGACGGAGCACCGCCGTTTTCTGCAGCAGAGCGCGGCGAGCCTGCCCGCCAATCTCCGCCTCTACCTCGTGCAGACCGTCTACTCGGGGGTCGTCAACACGCTGATCGCCGCTGGCACGGCGCTGGTGCTCTGGGTCGGGGCGTCGCAGGTGATGGCGGGACGCTGACCGTCGGCGAGGTGCTCGTGTTCTCGGCTACCTCGCGTCGCTCTACGCGCCGATCAACACCCTCAGCCAGACGTACGGCATGATCCAGGGGGCGAAGGCCGGCATGCGGCGCGTCTTCGAGATCCTCGAGGAGCCGGAGTCGTCCCGACGGTCCGCGGTCCTCGAGCGTGACAAGGTACGCGGCGAGGTTCGCTTCGAGAACGTCGACTTCGCCTACGACGGCCGGCGTCGCGTGCTGCCCGACGTGTCGTTCGTGGTGGCGCCCGGCAGGTCAGCGGCGATCGTCGGCCCGACCGGCGCCGGCAAGACCACGCTGGTGAGCCTGCTGCCGCGCTTCTACGATCCGGCCGCCGGACGCGTGCTCCTCGACGGCGTCGATCTGCGCGAGTTCCAGCTCTCCTCGCTGCGGCGCAACGTATCGATGGTGCTGCAGCCGCCGCTCGTCTTCCCGACGACGCTGCGCGAGAACATCGCCTACGGTCGACCCGGAGCATCCCACGCGGAGATCGAGCGCGCCGCCGAGCTCGCGCAGCTCGCTCCGTTCCTGCGGCGCCTGCCGCACGGGCTCGACACGCGCATCGGCGAGGGTGGGGCGAACGTCTCCGACGGCGAGCGGCAGCGCCTGACGATCGCGCGCGCGATGCTGCGCGACGCGCCGATTCTGATTCTCGACGAGCCGACGTCGTCGCTCGACGCCGAGACCGAGGCACTGCTCGTGGCCGGGCTGAAGACGCTCATGGAGGGCCGTACGATCTTCGTCATCGCTCATCGGCTCTCGACGGTCCGCGACGCCAACCAGATCGTGGTCGTGCGTGAAGGGCGCGTGGTCGAGAACGGCGGCTACGAGGCGCTGGTCGCGCAACAGGGTTTCTTTTCGCACCTGGTGCGGCTTCAGTCGGGAGAAGAGAGCGGACCCTTCCTGGCCATGGGAGATTGAGCAGTGTCGCGCCGATCCCGCGTGATCGTCGCCGGCTATTTCGTCCGCTTCCCGATCGGCGGCTACGTGTGGCAGGCGCTACATTATCTCCTCGGCTTTTCGCGCCTCGGCTGCGAGGTTTCTTTTTACGAAGACTCTGCCTACTACCCCCTCGCGTTCGATCCGCGCAGCGGCAGCAGCGGCGACGAGTATGCGTTTGGCGTGCAGCGGGCCGGCGAAGTGCTCGGCGAGTTCGGATTTGCGGACCGATGGACCTTCTGGGACGCGGGCCGCAACGAATTTCACGGTCGATCGGGCGAGGAAACCCGCCGCTGTTTCGCCCGAGCCGACGTGCTGGTCAACCTCGGGGGCGTAAACCGGCTCGGCGAATGGCGGCTGCCGCCCGCGCGCATCTACATCGATATCGACCCGGCGTTCACGCAGATTCGGCTCGAGAACCAGGACGCGGCGCTCTGCAGCTTGTTGGCCGAGCACAACCTCTTCTTCACCTTGGGCGAGAACGTGGGGACCGCGCGCAGCCCCCTGCCGACGGGAGGCATCCACTGGCGGCCGAGCCGCTCCCCCGTGCTGAACGATCTCTGGGATTTCGCGCAGCCGCTCTCGCCGGACGCGGCGTTTACCACGATCGGCAAGTGGGACGCCGTGGGACGCGACGTCGAATTCCGTGGCGCGCGGTATCATTGGCGAAAGAGCCTCGAGTGGCGAAAATTTCTCGACCTGCCCGCACGGACGGGCGAGAAATTCGAGCTGGCGATGGACGTCGAGCAGGTCCCGGAGGATCGCCAGGCTCTGGACGCTTGTGGATGGGCCGTGCGATCCCCTCTCTCGGTTTCCGCGGATCCCTTCGCGTACCGCCGCTACATACAGGCCTCGAAGGGAGAGTTCAGCGCCGCCAAAGACATGAACGTGCGCTTGCGCAGCGGTTGGTTCAGCGACCGCAGCGCCTGCTACCTCGCGGCGGGGCGACCGGTGGTGGTGGAAGATACCGGATTCGGCGACGCCTTGCCGACGGGTCGGGGGCTGTTCGCCGTTCGTGGCCTCGAAGACGCCGTCGAGGCATTCGCCGCGATACGGGCGGACTATGCCGCACATTCCGCGGCCGCCCGCGCGATCGCGCTCGAGAGCTTCGAAGCGTCGCGGGTGTTGCGGCCGATGCTCGACGCCGCGGGATGGTGAGGCGATGAAGGTGGTGGTCACCGGCTTGATAGGCACCTATCCGCTCGGCGGAGTCGCCTGGGACTATTTGCAGTTCGTCAAGGGCTTTCTGGCGCTCGGCTGCGAGGTAACCTACCTCGAAGACACGGGTCAGTGGGCCTACGACCCGCAACGGGCGACGTTCACCGAGGACGGCGACGCGAACGCGCGCTATCTGCGCGGCGTGATGTCCCGGGTCGAGGGCATGGCGGAGTCGTTCGCGTTTCGCGATGCGCGGGGGACGCTCTACGGGCTTTCCGAGAACGAGCTCGTACGGCGCTGCCGAGGCGCCGACCTGTTTCTCAACGTATCGGATTGCTGTTGGCTTCGTGAGGGCTACCGCGGCGCTCGCGTGACCGCCTGTTACGACAGCGATCCGCTCTACACCCAAGCGGCGTGGCTCGCTGCAGATGCCGGCGATCGGCGAGACGGCCGCGAGCCTGGTTGGTATCGGGTCTACGACGTGTTCTTCACGATGGCAGAAAACATGGCGGATCGCGACTGTCGCGTGCCGCGTTGCGGCCTCGAGTGGCACACGACGCGCCAGCCGATCACGCTCGAGGACTGGCCCGTGCGGCGCGAAGCAGGGCAGGGCAGCTTCACGACCGTGATGTCCTGGAAGACCAAGCCTGCCCCGCCGGCGCTCGGCGGGCGGATCTACGGCGGCAAGGACGTCGAGTTCCGGCGGTACCTCGATCTGCCGGCGCGCGTCCGGCTGCCACTCGAGATCGCCGTGTCGGGACCGGCGCCGCGCAGCGAGATGACGGCCGCGGGATGGCGGGTCGTGGACGCCGCGGAGCGCTCGACGACCATGGAGCGGTATCGCGACTACATCGGGGCCTCACGTGGAGAATGGAGCGTCGCCAAGGAGGCCTACGTGGCGTCCGAGAGTGGCTGGTTCAGCTGCCGCAGCGCCTGCTATCTCGCAATGGGCAAGCCCGTGGTCGTGGAAGACACGGGGTTTTCACGAATCTATCCGACGCGAGAGGGGCTCTTCGGGTTTCGCAGCGTCGAGGAGGCGGTTTCGGCGCTCGAGGCGGTCGAGGCCGACTATTCTCGCCACTGCGAGGCCGCTCGCGCGCTCGCCGAGCGCTTCTTCCGCGCGGAGACTGTGCTAGAGAAGCTCGTTCACGACGCCGGACTGTGAGCCGGCGGGTAGGAGGACGCATGAAGCTCGAATTCGTCAAGTACGAGAAGCGCGGTCGAATCGCCTACATTACACTCAACCGGCCGGAAGTGATGAACGCGCTGCATCCGCCGTGTCACGAAGAGCTCGATCGAGTCTTCAATGACTTCGCCGCCGATGCGGAGAGCTGGGTGGCGATCCTGACCGGGGCCGGCGACAAGGCTTTTTCGGCGGGCAACGATCTCAAGTGGACGACGCAGCACGGCGTGCCGAAGCTACCGAAGAGCGGTTTCGGCGCGATCACCCGCCGCTTCGATCTGGTGAAGCCGCTGATCGCGGCGGTCAACGGATTCGCGCTCGGCGGAGGATTCGAGATTGCGCTCGCCTGTGACTTGATCATCGCCGCCGAGCACGCCCGCTTCGGGGTCCCCGAGCCGCGTGTCGGTCTGATGGCGGCCGCGGGCGGCGTTCATCGACTGCCACGTCACATTCCGCTGAAGATCGCCATGGGTATGATGCTCACCGGCCGGCACATCACCGCTGCCGAGGCCCACCGGTGGGGGATCGTCAACGAGGTCGTGAAGGCTCAGGATCTGATCACCGCAGCCGAGCGCTGGGCCGGAGAGATCATCGAATGCTCGCCGCTTTCGGTGCGGGCGAGCAAGGAAGCGGCGATGCAAAGCCTGCACCTCTCGCTCGAGCAGGCGATGGACACGCATCTCGAAGGAGAGACCAAGCTCTGGGCATCCGAGGATGCGCGCGAGGGCCCGCGCGCGTTCGCCGAGAAGCGAAAGCCGGCCTGGAAAGGGCGCTGAAGCGCGCCGACGTTCGCGCGCGAGGTCCCGGGGGCTGGCGCCGCGATCGCCGAAGAAGCTCCCCGCGGATCAACGCATCGCAGCGCCTTGCGGCTCTCCGTCCACCGATATCGCGCATTGAACGCGCAGCGCGAGCTCACAGTCGGCGACGAGATCGTGCCCGTCGAATTCGCCGTGGAGCGTGTCGCGCGGCGAGCGCTCGGAGAGCGTGCCGCGCAGCACCGGATGACCGTTGACGAAGATTTCAACGGCTTGCGTGCCACCTCCGACGGCTCTGGTGCGGCCCTCGAACTCTAGAAGCTCCTGGGGGACGGTCGGCACTATTTCGAGCGGCGGCGAAGAAGGCGCCGCAGATGGAGGCGGCTTTGCGCACGCGGCTGCGAGCAGCAGGGCGGGAGCGACGAGCAGTCGGCGACGCACGCAGACGCGCGTAGCAGAGCACGGACGTCGCGGCCAGCCGGCCGCGGCCTTCAGCCCTTGTCGAGCTCTAGCGCGAAAGCGAAGAGCCAGTTCTCGTAGGTGAGGTTCCCCTCGACCTTGCGGTTGTTGATGAAGAACGTGGGAGTCGAGCGTACGCCGGCTCGCTGACCCGCCTGGATGTCCGCCGCCACCCGCTCCGCGGCCGCGGAGGAAGCCACGCATTTGTCGAAGGCGTCGACGTCGAGCCCGACTTGCTGGGCGTAGGTGCGCAGCGACTTGTCGTCGAGGTTTCCCTGGTTCGCAAACAGTAGATTCGCGAACGCCGGAAACTTGCCGCCTTGGGCGGCGCAGTCCGCGGCGATGGCCGCTTGGCAGGCGTGCTCGTGACCCCGTTGCGTGATCGCGGCGTTACACTCGTTCGAGAGCGGAAAATGATGAGACGTGAAGCGCACCTCGTTCTGGTAGCGTGGTAGCAGGTCCTTCAGCGTCACGTAGGCCTGCGCGCAGTGCGGGCACTCGAAATCAGAGAACTCGACGAGCTGAATCGGCGCCTTCTCAGGGCCTTGCGAGTAACCCCCTTCGATCGGCGTTTCGACGATCGGCTGGCTGGTATACCAATCGAAAAACTGTGGGTTCGACTGAAGGACCTGCGCGCGGGTGAGACGAGTCTGCGCGCCGAGCCAGCCGGAGAGCACGAATAGCGTGATCGCGACGCTGGCGACGGCGATCGAGAGCGTCGGCCGGTTTCGCATGGAATGCCAGCGTTCGAGCAATCTCTTCGCGGCCGCGCGAAGCGGCCTGGCCGCGAACCATGCAGCGGCGAGGGAGGTGACGCTGACCACGTAGAGGCCAGCGCAAAGCACGCAGACGGTCTTGAGGACGAAGGCCGAGATGCCAGCCAGATACGCGGAAAAGAGTCCCCCCGCAACGGCCATTGCCAAGGCATCGGCGCGTGCGCGGTCGCGCCGCAGCGGATCGGAGCCGGCCGCGCGCAGGGCCAGGGACAGTAGCAGCGCGTAGAAGCCGATGGCCCATACGGAGACCGGGACTCCGACGAGCTTCCCGTAGGGGCTGGTGACGACGGTGTCGCAGTTTACGGCAATGCTGAAGTTGCAGAAGCTCGTGTAGCCGACCGAGGAGTGCGTGATCTCGTGGTGGACCCAAGTCGAGATCGATGCGAGCACGATGCCGGCGAACGCAGCGCCGCCGAGCAGCCAGGTGCTCCAACGCGGCGGGTCGTTCCACGTCGCGCTCTCGGCCGACGGTTGCGCGATCGGTCTTTGCTTCGGCGCCTTGGCCATCGGGGCAGGGATACTACCGTGCACCGGTAGCGATTTCGAGCGGGGGATCGCCGCGGCGCCTGCGTTCATCCGTCAAGGGGTGAGCACTACCTTGCCGACGTTCTTGCGGTCTTGGATGTAGTGATGCGCCGCCGCCGCTTCGCCCAGCGGGAAGCGGGCTCCCACCGTCGGATGGATCTTACCCTCCGCGTGCCAGGCGAGGATCTGCGCGAGCCAGCTCGTCAAGAGGTCGGTCTCGTTCCACATGTGACCGAGGTTCACGCCGATGAGCGCCTTGTTGTCGTTGATGAGGCGGGGCGGTGGAAAGCTGAAGAACGGCGTACCCAAGAGCGTCTTCAAGACGGATGCGATGGACCGGGTCTTGCCGGTCGCGGCGCTCGACATGCCGAACATGACGAGGCGCCCCGTCGGCGCGAGGCAGCGATACCCCTTCTTCCAGTGAGAGCCTCCCATCGCGTCGAGCACGACGTGGACGCCATGGCCGGCCGTGAGGCGCTTCACTTCGGCTTCGTAGTCCTGCGTATTGTAGTCGATGAGCTGCGAGACTCCCCGCTGGCGGAGCATCGCATGCTTCGACGCCGACGCGGTGCCGATCACCTCCGCGCCATGGATGCGGCAAAGATCGATGGCGGCGAGGCCGACCCCACCCGCGGCGCTGTGCACCAGCACGCGCTCGGCGCGTTTGAGGGAGCCCATCTGCAGGAGCATCTGATAGGCGGTGAGATAGTTGACCGGGATTGCCGCGCCTTCCTCGTAGCTCATGGTTCCCGGCAGCGGCAGCGCCTGTGCCGAAGGGACGCAGACGACGTCGCTGTAGCCGCCGAAGCGCGTGAGGGCGAAGACGCGCTCGCCGACGGAGCGTGCCGCGTCGGAGCCGGCGGCGCTGACGTCACCGGCGACCTCGTATCCCACCACGGCCGGCAGCTTCGGCGCATCCGGATAGAGGCCAAGCCGCGCCATGATGTCCGCGAAGTTGATGCCGATCGCCCGCACGCGGATCTGCACCTCGCCGGCGCGCGGCGTGGGGTCCGGGGCTTCGCGCAGCTCGAGGACCTCGGGTGGACCGGTCCGTGTGATCCAGACTTGGCGCATCTGATTCCCTCCTCACTCAGGGTCGAATCCACCAGCGAAGCAGCGCGTCCGCGGCGTCGTTCACGACCGCGCGGACATGGCTGCGGTGCGGCTCGGCGAGCGCTTCGACCGCCGGCCGCACGTAGGTGTTCAGGTGGCGGATCGCCCCTTGTTGGTCTCCGTCGCCGATGAAGCCGTCGATCTCCCACGCCAGAGCCGCGAGTGACGCACGATCGAGCTCACCGGCAGGCAGCGCCGCGGCGGGGAGATGTCGCAAGGTCTCGCGCAGCACCTCGACGATCTCGAAATCCCGGCAAAACACCCGAGTCCGCTCGTCGAAACCGAAGCCGGTCACCCGGGCGCCGTCGAGAGTCCCGGTCAGCCGGGTTGGACCGCAGCAGTACTCGATGGGGAATGCATGCACGGGCGCGGCGACGAGCGACTCGGAGACGAGATCGAGGCTCCAGGCCGGGATGTACAGACGGTATCGATCGGCAAAATACAATCCGCCCTCGGACGGGTCTCGCAGCCCGAGAATGTGGGGAGCTCGAACGAACGATTGACGCTCGAGCTGGAAGTCGGCGGTCCAGGCGATCTCACCATTCGGGCCGGTGGCGATCGCCAAGCTGGGAGGCATCAGACGGCTCGCGCGGCGCTGGTCGAAGTGCATCAACACGCTGATTTCCGAGCCGTCGCCGAGTTGGATTTGGCGCCACTCGTGTCGATGGTGACGACCGCGACGACGGCCGTGCCCGCGAAGGAATTTAGGCGCCCAGCGTCGCGCGATCCAGCCGCAATCGCCAATCACCGCCTCGCGCACTTCGCCCCATTCGAGCGTGCCGGAAAGGTAAACGCCGCTCTGGAAGCTGCCGTGCACTCCCAGCGCGCGGACGGGAGTCGCGGGGCCGCCAAGGGGCACGGGAAGCTTTCGGACATCGAGCTGCAGGTCGAGTTTCATCACTCGCCCTTCGTCGTCCACGCCGATGGCATGCAGCGTAGACGCCAACGGAGCGAGAGTGTTTTCGCCCTCGCCCTGCGTCCGCCAGGAGCTCTCGCCCCGCGATCCCTGGAATGAGAGCACCAGTGGTTCTGGCGATGCCGGCTGCCGATCCGACACCCTGCGCCGGCGCTGGTATTCCGTGGAGGTTCCGTACTCGGCGCTGCCGATATCGAAGAGCGCCAACGTGTGAAGGTCCGCGCGTGCACGACGAGAAGAGTCTTCGCACATGAAAACCAAGAGGAATGCCCATAGTTTTCCGGACGTGCGGCCGCGCAGGCGGCCCGTGGCGGAGTGAATGCTAGGTCCGGCGCCTGGATCGCCTTCCGCGAGCGGAAAGACGAGCTTCGATTCGCCGAGCAAGAACGGGTCTCTGCTCGCGGGCGCCGGCGGTCCGTCGTCAGCCATTTGCCGGTTGCCTGTTCGCGAGGTTCATCATACGAAAGCTCGTCTCGCCCGCGTCGAATCCGACGACGTCGCTATCGAATGGAGGGAAGCATGGTCAAGGCCGCGGTGATGTGGAGCTTCAACGAGCCGCTGAAAATCGATTCGCTGAAGCTCAAGGCCCCGCGTGAAGACGAAGTCGTGGTCAAGGTCGCGGCGAGCGGCGTTTGCCATTCCGATCTCTCGGTCGTGAAGATGGTGATCCCAATCCCTCCTCCGGTCGTGCTCGGGCACGAAGGGGCGGGCGTCGTCGAGGAGGTCGGCACGGGCGTGAAAGACTTGAAGGCCGGCGACCACGTCGTGCTCTCCTGGGTCGAAAACTGCGGGAAATGCCACTACTGCATCTCCGGCCGCGATCATCTCTGCGATACGGGCATCCGCAGCTCGATGGCCGGCCAGGAGGCCGTGTTCGAGAAGGACGGCGTGGACATCGCCCGGATGGCCGGCGTGGCGTCGTTCGCGGAGCGTACGGTCGTGCGCGCCACCGCCTGCATCAAGATTCCCGCCGACGTGCCGCTCGACCGCGCCTGTCTGGTCGGGTGTGGCGTGATGACCGGCGTCGGCGCGGCGATCAACACCGCCAGGGTGCGTCCCGGGGAGACCGTCGCGGTGTTCGGGTGCGGCGGGGTCGGGCTCAACGTGATCCAAGGGGCGGTGTTGTGCGGCGCCTCTCGCGTCATCGCCGTCGACCTCGTCGACTCCAAGCTGAAGCTCGCCCGCGAGTTCGGCGCGACGGACGTGGTGAACGGCAAGCAGGCTGACGCCGTCGATGCGATCAAGGGCCTCACCGACGGGCTCGGCGTCGACTATGCTTTCGAGGTGATCGGTTTTCCGAAGGCGATCCAACAGGCTTTTGCCGCGCTCAAGCGCGGCGGCAAGGCGGTGATCGTCGGCGTGCCGCAGATCGGCGAAGACGTGAGCATACAAGGCTGGTCGTTCCCACTCGAGGAGAAGTCGATCATCGGCTCGCTGTACGGCTCCGCCAACGTGCATCGAGACATGCCGCGGCTGCTCGAGCTCTACATGCAGAAGCGGCTGAAGATCGACGAGCTGATCTCGCGCCGCATTCGCGCTCGACGAAATCAACGCCGCATTCGAGGCGATGGAAAGCGGAGAGGTTGCGCGTAGCGTCATCGTCTACTGAGCGACGAATGCTGACCAAGGCCGACGACTATCCGATCCACCAGACGCCCGAGCCGATCGCCTTTGCGGGAACCGACCGCAATTTCTACGATCGGTATTTCTTCAACGGCTACGCGCGGGACGGCGAAGTCTTCTTCGCCGTCGCCATGGGGATCTATCCCCATCTGAACGTCATCGACGCGGCGTTTTCCGTGATCCGCGCGGGGCGGCAGCACAACGTGCGGGCCTCGCGCTGCCTCTCCATGGAACGGATGGACACGCGGGCCGGGGCGATCTCGGTGGAAGTGGTCGAGCCGTTGCGCAAGCTCCGCGTTCGCGTCGACGATCGCGAGCACGGGATCCGCGCCGAGCTGTTGTTCACCGGCCGCGCTCGCCCGATCGAGGAGCCGCGCTACACGCGCCGCATCGGGCCGCGCACGTTCTTCGACCTCACGCGGATGACGCAGAACGGCGGCTACGACGGCTGGATCGAGGTCGCCGGCGAACGGATCGAGGTGAGGCCCGAGCGCTTCCTCGGCACCCGCGATCGTTCGTGGGGAGTGCGGCCGATCGGCGCGGCGGATGCCCAGCCTCACGCACCCGCCAGCATGACGCAGTTCTACTGGCTGTGGGCGCCGCTCAACTTCGACGACGGGGTGTTTCTCTACGACGTCAACCAGGACGCGGCCGGCGGATTCGTGGCACCAGAGCGCCTTTCTCGGTGCTCTCGGCGAAATCGATGCGGAGGCGATGGCATCGGCCTCGTCGAGCGTGGTGTTCAAACCGGGCACGCGGCACGCGCGAAGCGCGACGCTGCATTTGCGTCGCCGCAAGCGGCAGCGAAATCGACGTCACGCTCGAGCCGTCCTACCAATTCTCGATGTCCGGCATAGGGTACTTCCATCCCGAATGGGGCCACGGCAGCTACACCGGCGCGGATCGTACCGGGTACGACGTCTACGAGCCCGGTACCGTGGACGAGACGTCGCCGCTCCACTTGCACGTCCAAGCCTTCGTGCATGCGACGCTGCGTGAAGGCGGTCGGAGCCGGCGAGGCGTTGGGGTCCTCGAGCAGTTGATCCTCGGGCCCCACGAGCCCTCCGGCTTTCGCGAGCTCCTCGACGGAGCGCGCTGAGCGGCGCATGCGAGATCTCGGCGATCGGATCGCCGTCTACCTCGCTCACCGGTGGCCGCAGGCGACGGACGTAGCCGTCGAGTCGGTCGATCGCATCTTCGGCGGCGCCTCGCGCGAGACCTACCGACTGACGGTTCGCCTCCGGGAACGCGGAGGGTTGCAAGAGCGGCGGCTCATCCTGCGGCGCGATCCGACCTCGAGCTTGATCGAGACCGACCGCGCGACGGAGTTCCGCGCCTATACGGCGTTCCACGGCACGAGTGTCCCGGTTCCCCGGCCGCTGTTTCTCGAAACCGATCCTCGCTGGCTCGATCGGCCGTTTTTCGTCATGGAAGAAGTGCTCGGCGCCGTGTCGGCGCCGAAGCTCTTGACCGAGCCCCCGTATCTCGACCGTCGGGAAGCGATTGGCGAGCAGAAGTGGCGGATCCTCGGGGTGATCGCGCGCACGGATCCGGCGAAGGTGGGGCTTCGCGATGCGCTCGAGGCGCCCCCGCTCGAAGCCTGCTGGCGACGCGAGCTCGACCACTGGGAGAAGATCATCGACGAGGATGAGATGACGCCGCAGCCGATCGCGCGCGCGGCAATCCGCCGGCTGCGGCGCGATCCGCCTCCGCCGCCGCCGCGTCTCTCGGTCGTGCACGGGGACTATCGCACCGGAAATTTCCTCTTCGACGAAACGGGGCGGATCCTCGCCATTCTCGACTGGGAGATGTGCCATCTCGGCGATCCGCTCGAGGATCTCGCCTGGGCGCTGGATCCGTTGTGGGGCTGGCCCGATCGTGAGCGGCCGGGGAAGCTCTTGCCCAGGGAACGGGCGCTGGCGCTCTGGGAAGAGGCGAGCGGCACGAAGATAGACCGTCGCGCGCTCGGTTGGTGGGAGATCTTCGCCTCGGTCAAGGGGCTGGCGATCTGGATCTCGTCGGGTCGGGAATTCGCCGACGGCCGCAACGAAGATCCGATTCTCGCGCTCGCCGGCTGGTTTCCGGCCGACGTCCACGATCGCGTGCTCGTCGAGCGCTTGGCGCCCGAGGAGGACCGGTCGTGAAGCCGGAGGTCGACGTGGTCCTGCGATCGATGATGACGAAGCTCCTCGTCGAGGTCGCGCCCGCGATCGGCGACCCGTACGTGCGCAGCAACGTCGAAGCGATGGTCGCGTTGCTCGCCGCGGCAGCCGAGGAGTTCGATCGTGCCGCCGAGGTGCGCGTCGAGGAAAACCGGTCGATGCGAGCGATTCTTCGCGACGCGGCCGCCAACGTCGCCGACGGCGAATTCCGCGCGCGACTGACGGTCGCCGCGGGCGAGAGCGACTCGAGCCTGCGGATCGGCGATCTCAACGCCGCCAACGATCGGCTGCGCGCGCTGCTGATCGAGCTCCACTCGCTCGTCGAAACCGTCGACGAAGAATGGGCGCGCAGGATCAGATGGAGCAATCTGGGCCGAGCTCCGCGCGTCCGCGCAGCGACGCGCGATCTCCTTCTACCCGTTCTGAAGGAGGACGGCCCTCAGCGGCCGTAGGTCGCCGTCAGCTCTGCTTCGGCGAGTCGCTTCTCGTCGACGGCCTTGAGGACGGCGTCGCGCTTCGCTCCGGGCTCGAGCTCGATCGGGCTGGAAAGCGCGTAGAGCTTGAACCGGTATCGATGGGTCGAGCCGGGCGGCGGGCACGGTCCGCTGTAGCCGACTTTGCCGAAGTCGTTGGTCCCCTGACGGGAGCCATCGCCGAGCGTCGCGGAAGTGGGGATGCCTTCGCCGAGTGCCTGTGTGGCGGGCGGCATGTTGTAGAGAAGCCAGTGAGTCCACGTCCCGGACGGCGCGTCCGGATCGTCCACGACGAGCGCGAGCGCGTTCGTTCCCTCGGGAGCACCTTCCCAGTGAAGCGGCGGCGAACGATCGGCGCCGTCGCAGGTGAACTTGCGCGGGATGGACTTGCCCTCCTCGAAAGCATCGCTGGCGATCCGCGGCGTCGACGATCCCGTCGCCGGCGCCGGGAAAGGGAACAGGGAGAGGGCCAGAACGATGGCTGCGAGGAAAAGCGCCTGCTCGCGCATGCCGTGAGCCTTCCTGTTCCGCACACTAGCAAAGGGCGGCGTATGGAAAAAGACGCTCGTTCTCTGTAAACGCGACGCGGATGTCGGAACCGTCCACCGATCTCAAGCGAGCCGCCGAGGAGCGCTATCTCAACTACGCGCTGTCGGTCATCACCTCGCGCGCCCTGCCGGACGTGCGCGACGGACTGAAGCCGGTGCAGCGCCGCATCCTCTACGCGATGTCCCAGAACCTCGGCCTCGCCGCGGGCGCGAAGCCGCGCAAGTCGGCCGCGGTGGTCGGCGAAGTGCTCGGCAAGTATCACCCGCACGGCGACGTCGCCGCTTACGAGGCGATGGTGCGCATGGCGCAGCCGTTCGCGCTTCGCTACCCGCTGGTCCACGGCGAGGGCAACTTCGGCTCGCTCGACGGCGACGGCGCGGCGGCCATGCGCTACACCGAGGCGCGGCTCGCCCGCGATCGCGCAGGCGCTGCTCGAAGATCTCGAGAGCGAGACGGTCCCCTTCCGCGCCAACTACGACGCCACCCGCGACGAGCCGGTCGTGCTGCCGGCGGCCGTGCCGCAGCTCCTGATGAACGGCTCGACCGGCATCGCCGTCGGCATGGCGACCAACATCCCGCCGCACAATCTCGGCGAGCTGATCGATGCGCTTGGTGGCGATGATCGACGACCCCGACGCCGACACCAAGGCTGTTCTGAAGCACGTCAAGGGACCCGACTTCCCGACCGGCGGCGAGATCCTCAACAGCCGCGCCGAGCTGCAAGAGCCTCTACGAGAGCGGCCAAGGGGCGGTGCGGCTGCGCGGCGAGTACAAGGTCGAGACGTTGCCGCGCGGCAAGCGACAGATCGTCGTGACCTCGATCCCGTACAACGTCAACAAGGCGGCGCTGGTCGAGTCGATCGCCGAGCACGTGATGTCGAGAAAGCTGCCGCACGTCGTCGACGTGCGCGACGAATCGACCGACGACGTGCGCATCGTCTGCGAGCTCAAGAGTGACGCCTCCGCCGAGCTCGCGATGGCCTATCTCTACAAGCACACGGAGCTCTCCACCACGTTCAACGTCAATCTGACGTGCTTGGTGCCGACGTCAAATCCGCTGGTCGGCCAGCCGGCGCGCGTGTCGCTCGCCGAGATCTGCCGCCACTTCCTGACTTTCCGTCTCGAGATCGTCACCCGGCGCCTCGAGCACGAGAAGAAGAAGATCGAGGAGCGCCTCCACATTCTCGACGGCTTCGCGAAGATCCATGCGGATCTCGACCGCGCCTTCAAGATCATTCGCGCCGCCGACTCGCGCGCCGACGCCGCGGCCAAGCTCGGCGCCGCCTTCAAGCTCGATACCCCTCAGGTCGACGCGATCCTGGAGATCCGCCTCTACCAGCTCGCGCGGCTGGAGATCTCGAAGATCCAGAAGGAGCGCAAGGAGAAGCGCGAACGGCTGGCCGAGATCGAGGACCTGCTGAAGAAGCCGAAACGGCGCTGGGCCATCATCCGAGAGGAGCTGCTGCAAGCCAAGGCCGACTATGCCGACAAGCGGCGCACGGTGGTCGCACGTGGCGAGGAGCTCTCGTACGATCCCGAGGCGTACGTCGTCCACGAGGAGACCACCGTCGTGGTATCGCGCGACGGCTGGGTGAAGCGGGTCCGCGAGCTCAAGGACCCGGCGGCGACGCGCCTTCGCGAAGGAGACGCGCTCTTCCAGGCGCTCGTCGCCAGCACGCGCGACCGGATCGCGTTCTTCACGAGCTTCGGCGGCCTCTTCGTTCTGACGGTCAACGACATCCCGGCCACCACCGGCTACGGCGAGCCGATCCAGTCCCTCGTGAAGCTCGCAGACAACGAGCGGCTGACGGCGGTCTTCGTCGTGCGCGCCGAGACCAAGCCCGAGGAGGCGGCGAAGGAGCAGGGCGAGCTGTTCACCCCGACGGCGAAGCCGGGTGAGAGCTATCTCTTGGCAACCGCGCGCGGATTCGGCTTCCGCTTCACTCCCGATCTCACCGAGACGACCCGCGCCGGCCGCAAGATCGCGCGCACGTCGGAGGGCGACGCCGTCGTTTCCGTGTCGGCCGTGCGTGGCCCCCAGGTCGTGTGCGCGGGCGCCCGTGGCAAGATGCTGCGTTTCGGGGTCGACGAGGTGCCGGAGCTCTCGGGCCCGGGCAAGGGCGTCTATCTGATGCGCCCGGGCGGCGACGACGACCGCATCGTCGGCGCGCTGGCGCCGGCGAAGGGGGCGACGTTGATCGTGGTAAGCGCGGAGGGCGGGGAGCGCAAGCTCGCGGTCGACGACGTTCCCGCCGGTCGGCGCGCCGGCAAGGGGCTGAAAGTCGTGAAGCGCGGCCGGATCGCGGCGATTCGGGAGCAGTGACGGCGGACCGATCCGGTCGCGCGAGCTCGCCATGGCCAAATCCAAGTACACCGCGGCGGACATCACCGTCCTCGAAGGACTCGAGCCGGTCCGCAAGCGCCCCGGCATGTACATCGGCGGCGTCGACTCGACGGGGCTCCATCACCTGCTCTGGGAGATCGTCGACAACTCGGTCGACGAGGCGATCAACGGCTACGCCGATCGCATCACCGTGACGATCCACAAGGACGGCGCGTCGGCCACGGTCGCCGACAACGGGCGCGGCATTCCGGTCGACGTGCACGAGAAGTATCGCACGTCCGGCGCTCGAGCTGATCCTCACCACGCTGCACGCCGGCGGCAAGTTCGAGGCGAAGAGCTACCTCCACTCGGGCGGGCTGCACGGCGTCGGCGCGTCGGTGGTGACGGCGCTCTCGGAGGAGATGATCGCCACCGTGCAGGCGCGACGGCGCCGAGTGGCAGCAGATCCTTCGCGCGCGGCAAGGTGAAATCCAAGCTCCGCCGGGTCGGCGCGGCGCGCGGCAGCGGCACGACCATCTTCTTCCGCCCGGACCGCGAGATCTTTCCCAAGGTCGAGTTCGATGCCGCGACGATCGCCGAACGGCTCGAAGCCAAGGCGTACCTCCATCGCGGCCTCACCGTCGTCTTCGACGACGAGGCGCGGGGCGAGAGCCACACGTTCCGCTACGAGGACGGCATCCGCGCGTATCTCGCGAAGCTTCTCGCCGCGAGGGGCCTCGAGCCGGTGGGCGGCGAAGTCTTCACGATCGAGCGCAAGCAGGAAGGCGGATCGCGACCGACTTCCCGAGCTCGAATGCGTCGTCGCGTGGACGGAGGCGACGGACGAGACGTTTCTGTCGTTCGTGAACAGCATTCCGACGACCTCGGGCGGCACGCACGAGAACGGCCTGAAATCCGCGCTCGCCAAGGCCGTGCGCAACTATCTGGAGATTCACAATCTGGTGCCGCGCGGCCTGACGGTCGCGCCCGAGGACGTGCGCGAGGGCGTCGTCGCGATCCTCTCCTGCTATTTGACGGCGCCGCAGTTTCAGGGGCAGACGAAGGAGCGTCTCAACAACCCGGAGACGCAGGCGCTGGTCGACGGCGCGGTGCGCACCGCGCTCGAGAATCATCTGCTCGCCAACCGTTCCGTCGGCGACGCGATCGCCGCACGCGTCGTGCTCGCCGCCAAGGCGCGCAGCGCCTCGCGGGCGGCGCAGCAGGTCGCCCGCAAGGGCGCGGTGTCGCACCGCCTGAATCTTCCCGGCAAGCTCGCCGATTGCTCCTCGACCGATCCCGCCGAGTGCGAGCTCTTCATCGTCGAGGGCGACTCCGCCGGCGGCTCGGCCAAGCAGGGTCGCGATCGCGCGTTCCAGGCGATCCTGCCGCTGCGCGGCAAGGTGCTGAACACCGAGCAGGCGTCCACGGACAAGGTGCTGTCGAACAAGGAGCTGACCGACCTCGTCTCGGCGCTCGGCTGCGGCGCGGGCAAGACGTTCGACGTGACGAAGCTGCGCTACGACAAGGTCTGCCTGCTGATGGATGCCGACTCGGACGGCAATCACATCTGCACGCTGCTGCTGACCTTCTTCTACCGACATCTGCCCGAGCTGATCACGGCAGGCTACGTGTACATCGCCCAGCCGCCGCTCTATCGCATCGACGTCGGCAAGGAGACGCATCTGGGCGCTCGACGACGCCGAGAAGGACCGCATACTCGGTCGGGCCGACGGCAAGACGGTCTCGGTGACGCGCTTCAAGGGGCTCGGCGAGATGAACCCGCAGACGTTCAAGGAGACGACGCTCGATCCCAAGCGCCGAACGCTGCTGCGCGTGGCGGTGACGGACCGAACGGCGACCGATGACACGATCCAGAGGCTGATGGGCCGCGAGGTGCAGCCGCGCTTCGAGCTCATCATGGAGCGCGCGCCGAAGATCGGCGAGCTCGATGTATAGGATCGCGCTCATTCCGGGCGACGGCATCGGCCCGGAGGTCACCGCGGCGGCGCAGCGCGTCGTCGAGGCCACCGGCGTCGGAGTCGAGTGGCTCGAATGCCGAGCGGGCGCCGCCGAGGCCGAGCGCAGCGGCGACGCGCTTCCGGCGTCGGTTCTCGAGGTCATCCGCGCGGCCGACGCGGCGCTGAAGGGGCCGGTCGGCACGCCGATCGGCGCGGGATTCCAGAGCGTGAACGTGCGGCTGCGCCGCGCGCTCGATCTCTACGTGAGTCTCCGGCCGGTCAAAAGCCTGCAGGGGGTGACGACGCGCTTCGAGAACGTCGATCTCGTGGTCGTGCGCGAGAACACCGAGGGGCTCTACGCCGGGATCGAGCATGCGGTCGTGCCGGGAGTGGTGGAAAGCCTCAAGGTCGTCACCGAACGGGCTTGCACACGCATCGCCGAGTTCGCCTTCGCCTATGCCCGCCGGCATCGACGGCGGAAGGTCACAGCGGCACACAAAGCGACCGTCATGGCGCTGGCCGATGGTCTGTTCTTGAACTGCGTGCAGCACATCGCACGCCGCTATCCCGACATCGACTACGAGGAGCGCATCATCGACGATCTTCGATGAACCTGGTCCTCGATCCGACGAGCTTCGACGTCGTGGTGCTCGAGAACCTCTACGGCGACATCGTCTCGGATCTGGCCGCGGGCCTCGTCGGCGGGCTCGGCGTGGTGCCGGGGGCCAATCTCGGAGATGGAGTCGCCGTCTACGAGGCGGTGCACGGCAGCGCGCCGGACATCGCCGGCAGGGGAATCGCCAATCCGACGGCGATCATCCTTTCCGCGGCGATGATGCTCGAAGGCCTCGGCGAGTCGTCGTCGGCGGCGCGCGTGCGCGCGGCGGTCGGACGCGTGCTCGAGCGAAGGGAGACGCGCACGCGCGACTTGGGTGGCGAAGCGACGACCGACGAGTACGTCGTGGCGCTCTGCTCGGAGATCCGCACGTGAGCGGCCGTCACAAGGTCACATTGGTGGCGGGAGATGGGGTGGTCCCCGAGGTGGCGGACGCCACCGTCCACGTGCTCCAAGCCGCCGGCGCGCCGATCGAATGGGAAGAGGTCGTCGCCGGCGAGCGAGCGCTCGTCACGTACGGCACGGCGCTGCCGAGCGCCGCTGCTCGATTCGATCCGCAGGAACGGAGTCGCGCTCAAGGCGCGACTCTCGCGGCGTCCCGGGGGCGGCGAATCCCAACGTCGCGCTGCGCCGTGAGCTCGGCCTCGGGACGCAGCTTCGGCCGGTCAGGAGCCTCCCCGGCTCGCGCTATCCCGCCCTCGACTTGGTGGTGATCCGCGAAACGACCGAGGGCGAATATGCGGGTCTCGAGCACCGCGTCGTGCCGGGCGTCGTGGAGAGCATCAAAGTGATCACCGAGAAGGCATGCACGCGGATCGGCGAGTTCGCCTTCACGTACGCGGAACGCGCCGGGCGCAAGAAGATCACGGCCGTCCACAAGGCCAACATCCTCAAGTTGTCCGATGGCCTGTTCCTCGACTGCATCCGCCGAGTCGCGGCACGCCATCCACAGACCGTGCTCGAGGAGCGCATCGTCGATTCGACGTGCATGCAGCTCGTCCTCGATCCCTACCGCTTCGACGTGCTGGTCATGGAGAGCTTCTACGGCGACCTGATCGCCGACTTGTGCGCGGGGCTCGCCGGCGGCGTGTCCGCGGCACGCGCGGGAAGCATCGGCGACGGCGTCGCGGTGTTCGAAGCCGTACACGACGCCCCCCCGGAGTGGGTCGGCAAGAATCTCGCCAATCCGCTGCTACTGCTCGGCTCCGCCGTGTTGCTGCTCGAGCACCTCGGAGAGGTCGAAACGGCGGCGCGGGTCGAGCGGGCGATCGCGCGGGTTTTCGCGGATCGCAAGGCGCTGACCCGCGACCTCGGCGGGTCGGCGCGCACGATCGAGATGGCGCACGCGATCGCCGCGGCGCTACCCTAGGCCGGCCCCGTTACGCCGCGGGCGGCGTCGCATCGCGCGAGGGCGAACGGCGCGCACGCTTGCCGTTGGAACGCTCCTTCGGCGCCGCAGCAGGTGCGAGCTCGGAGAGCTCGCGAAACGACGCCTCGACGTCGAGCACGAAGTCGTGCAGGTCGGGGAGCAGGTCCCAGTCGGCGGTGAAGCCCCAGCAGAGCTTGCCCGGCGTAGCTGAAGAGCACGATGCCGAGACAGAGATAGTCGGTCAGCGGCACCAGCCCGTAGTTGTCGAGCATGCGCGCGCCGAGCATGTAGAGCGGCACCTGCGGTCCCGGCACGTTGGTGACGACGAGGTTGAACGGCAGCGGGCGCGTGGCCATGCGCGCGCCGAGCGACAGCAGGGTCGACGGCGTCCACTCGCCGACCGCGGTCAGCACTCTCGGCGCCGAGCGCCTGCTTCGATTCCTTCAGCGCGCCGTGGTCTCGCGGATCTTCTCGAGCCGCGGCGCGGATCGCGCTCGCCGAGCGGCATCGGCACCATCCACGCCGAGACGCGGTTGCCGAGCGCTGCCGCGCTCGGCTTCGCGTGCGCACGCTCACCGGCGCCATGACGCGGAAGTCGAGATCCTCGAGTTGAACGCGCCGCCGCTCGAGGAAGCGGCGCACCGCGCCGGCGACGGTGGCCAGCACGACGTCGTTCAGCGTGCCGCCGAGGCGGTTCTTGACTGCCTTCACCTCGTCGAGGTCCATCGCCAGCCAGTCGAAGCGACGATGCGGCCCGATCGGCTGGTTGAGCGGCGTGTCGAAGGGCTCGGCAAGCCGGTGCCGAGCGTGTCGCGCACGGCGCGCAGCATCGCGCGCGGAGGTCCGAGCGCGGATCGCGCGCTTGGCTGACGAGCGCCTGCGCGTTGCGCCCGATCTCGAGCGGCAGCGCGCGTAGCGATAGAGCGGCGTCGCGCAGCAGCTCCAGTCGCCGTCGGCGCCGGTCGCGGGATCCAGTCGGGCGGCGGCTCGAAGTCCTCGATCGGCTCGGGCTGAAGCAGCACGTTCAGCAGGTCGACGCTCGACATGCCGTCGACCATGCAGTGGTGGATCTTGCTGATCATCGCGAAGTGCTCGCCGCCGTCGAGCCCTTCGACGATCCAGATCTCCCACAGCGGCTTCGAGCGATCGAGGTGCTGCGACATGATGCGCGCCGCCAGGCGCTTGAGCTGCCGCTCGTCGCCGGGCCGCGGCAGCGCGGTGTGGCGCACGTGGTAGTGGATGTTGAAGTGGTCGTCGTCGACCCAGACCGGGTGGTTCTCGATCGGGATGTATGCGAGCCGCTGGCGGTAGCGCGGGATGAGGTGCAGGCGCGACGTCGACGTAGGCGCGGATGCGGTCGATGTCGATGCCGCCGTCGGGGGTGCGCAGCGATCCGGCCTCGTACGTCGCCGTGCCGGCGACGTGCATCGGGCTGGTCGGGCGTCTCCATGATGAGGAACGAGTTGTCGAGGAAGCTCAGGCGGTCGTAGGCGTGGTCGGTCACGGGGAGGCCTCCTTTGGACGACCTTCGCTTTTACCGCTACGCGTCGGCGGGGGGAAGGCGAGGCGTAGCGGCTTGCGGTCGATGTGCGTCTCTCATGGCCGCGGCACGTCGCACACCCGCGGTAAAACCTTCGTGTAAAAGAGCTCGATCGTCTTCTTCAACCTGTCGTTCGAAAGGAATCCATTGTAGAGCCAGGCGAAGATCCAGGCAGCGGGCACGCGCGCGAGCAGCCGTTCGAGCTGCCGGGTGACCGTGTCCACCGTGCCGACGAGCACGAGACCCTCCTCGAACACGTCCGGCATCGCTCCGGACCGCGGGTCGAGCATGCCCTTGAAGAAGCCGAACGGCTCGAACCAATTGTTGCCGACGAAGACCGCCGAGCTCTCCCAAAGGCTCTTGGCCTCTTCATCGGAGTCCGCGATGATCAGGTCGCGGAGAACACCCATGCCGTCGCCGAGAGGGCGCTGGTAGAGCTCGGCTCGCGTGCCGGCCATCCTCTTCTCGATGTCCGGTCGCGAGCCGGTCGAGGGAAGGTAGAACATCGAAACCTTCATCGGGTCTCCGCTCTCGATCGGGACTTCCGTCGGGGATCTTGCGCGGTCAGCGCCAGGGTACGTGCGATCGAATCGCTCGTTCCCAGTTTCGACCGTCGAAGCGCTGCGGCCGGATCTCGTCGAGGTTCACGCCCTCGAGGCAGCGCACGTTGACGTCGATCCTGTCGGGGTCGGAGCGCGGCACGTAGTACGAATGGATGCCGCAGTGGCGACAGAAGTGATGTTGCGCCACGCCGGTGTTGAACCGATAGGTGGTGAGCTCGCCGGCGCCGCTCAGCAGCTCGAAGCTCTCGGTCGGGACGATGAGGTGAAGGAACCCCTTCTTGGCGCAGATCGAGCAGTTGCATTCGCTGACGCGATCGAGGCTCGCGGTGACGCGAAAGCGCACCCGTCCACAGTGGCAGCCGCCCTCGTACGTGTTCATTTCGCGGCACTGTAGTCGAGGCGGCCGGCGAGGGGAATGCCCGTGAATTTGTAAACCGCGGCGCCTTCCTTTATGGAGAACAATCTCGGAGGCGCCCATGACGAAGCCATGCTCGTCGATTCCGCTGTTGGTCGTGCTGGTGATCGCGACCTGGACCGCGGTTCCTCGTGCCGAGGAGCTGACGCCGGAAGAGACGGTCAAGCGTTATCTCGCCGCGCTTCAGGAGCAGCGATTCGACAAGGCATACGATCTCGTCTCCAAAGCGATGAAGATGAACCGCAAGACGGGCCAGGTGAAGTCGAAGGACGTTTGGGCGAAGGAATCGCAGTACGTCTTTGCGTTTTCCGAGGCCAAGATCTTCGATTTCAAGGTGTCGCCGGGGAAGATCGAAGGCGAAAAGGCTATCGTGCCAAACGTGCTGTCGTCGCAAGACAAGTACCTGAACCAACTCGGCGTCGAGGAGTACGAGCTCTACACGCTCGTCAAGGAAGATGGCGCCTGGAAGGTCGATCAGCAGCAGGAAGTCGTAGAGCCCGCCGAGATCGCGCAGTGGTTTCCGAAGACGTCCGCCAAACCCTGAGGGCTCGGAGGAGAACCTGCATGCACTTACGGACGGCGGCGCTCGTGATCGGGTTTTGTGGCGCGCTCGGAGCGTGCCATTCGGCGGGTCCTGACGCCCCGCTCTCCACCCAAAAGATCCGCTTCACGGACAAGTTTTACGATGTGAAGGCGCTTTCGGCGAAGGAGGCGTTGATCGTCGGCTACGGCGGCAAGATCCTCGCAACGAGCGATGGCGGGACGACCTTCAACAAGATCGAGAGCGGTACCGACGTCGCTCTCTACAAGCTCTCGGCCATCGGCAACCAAGTATGGGCGACCGGTCAGGAAGGCCTGATCCTGCACTCCACCGATGGCGGAAAAACCTGGCAGAGGCAGGAGAGCGGTACCAAAGTCTACCTCTTCTCGGTCTTCTTCATGGACGAGAATCACGGCTTCGCCGTCGGCGACAAATCGACGATCACCGAGACCAAGGATGGCGGCAAGACCTGGCAAGCGCGAAAGGTGGAGCGCCCCAATGAGGGCGGCGGCACCGGCGGCGGCGATGCGGAGGCCGAGTTGGCCCTCGCCATGCAGGATCCGATCTTCTACGACATCCGATTTGCGAACGAGAAGACGGGCTGGATCGCCGGTGAGTTCGGCCAACTCCTCAAGACCTCCGATGGCGGCCAGACCTGGACGCCGCAGCAAAAGGCGCTCATGACCCCCGAGTCGGGGATCGTCGATCCGATGGATCTACCGACCTTCTTCGGCGCGTACGCCCTGACCGACCAGGAAGCCATCGCTGCGGGTCTGGACGGGCATATCGTGCGCACGCGAGACGGGGGCACGACTTGGCGATTCGAGCCGATGAAGCTCGCCTTCCCGCTTACCGACCCGCTCTACCAACCCTACGTCACGACCGACGGAAACGCTTGGGTGGTAGGGGCGGCTGGGGAGGTGGTGAGGCTTCCGCCCGGGCAAACGGAGTGGGCGCGGGCCGATCTCGGCATGCCGGTCTATACCTGGCTTCGCGCGGTTAATTTTGCCGACGCCCAGAACGGATGGATGGTCGGAGGGTTCGGAACGATTCTTCGCACGAGCGACGGCGGAAAGACGTGGAAGCTCCTGCTCGGGTGAGCCCGGGCGTTTGACGTCGCGGTCTTTGCTCTCACAGCTCTAGAAACCGGGCCTCGCACGCGATGCAGGTGGTGCTTCTCGCCGGAGGTCTGGGTGGAGCGCGGCTCGCGCCGGCACTCGCGCAAGCCCTCGGGCGCGGACGGCTCACGGTGGTCGCCAACGTCGGCGACGACCTCGAATGGATGGGGCTGCGGGTCTGTCCCGATGTGGATTCGATCGTCTACGCGCTCGCCGGTGCGTGGGACCGCGATCGCGGATGGGGAAAGCTCGGTGACACATTCCGCGTTCGCGATGCTCTCGCGTCTCTCGGCGCGCCGAGCTGGTTCGGCGTCGGCGACGTTGATCTGTCGCTGCATCTTGCCCGTACCCGGCTTCTCGCCTCCGGCACGAGTCTCACCGAAGCGACCCGGCACCTCTCTCGCTCGATCGGCGTGGCCGGCGTCGCAATCGTGCCGGCGAGTGACCGGCGGGCAGCCACCCGATTCGACACCCGCGACGGTCGGCGGCTCGGCTTTCAGGAATGGTACGTGCGCGAGCGTGCCCGGCCAGGGATCCGCCGCACGCTGCTGTCGCACGCCGCGGCTTCAGCGGCGGCGCTCCAAGCACTTCGGCACGCCGAAGCCGTCGTGCTCGGGCCGAGCAATCCGGTGACCAGCATCGGCGCGATCATGGCTCTTCGCGGGCTTGGGGCAGCGGTGCGCCGCGTGGCGTTGCGCGTCGCGGTCTCGCCGGTTGTCGCGCGCAAGCCGGCGCGGAGTGCCGCCATCGCACACCACGCTCGCGCTCGCCGACGCGTCCTCGAGGCGGAGGGGCGCCGTGACAGACCTGCCTCGATCGCCGCACGATATGCTCGTCTCGTCGACTGCTTCGTGCTCGACGACGCGGATCGCGCTGAGGCAAACGCCATCCGTCGCCTCGGCCTCGAGGTCGAGTTCGCGAATCTGCTCGACGAGGAGCGTCTCGCGCAGACGCTCCTCGCCTTGCTACGACGGTCGAAGCGGTAGATCAGCCGCCGAAGACGTGCACCGACATCGCGGCCGCATCACGGCCGAGGAAGCCTCCGCCGTTCTCGGTCATGCCGATGCGCGCGCCCTTCACCTGACGATCTCCCGCCCGCCCTCGCAGCTGCTCGCAGATCTCCACGATCTGGGCGATCCCCGTCGCGCCGATGGGATGACCCTTGGCCAGCAGACCGCCGCTCGGGTTGACGACGCGCTTGCCGCCGAGCCGCGTCTCCCCGGTGCGGAAGTAGGCCGGCCCGCCGCCGCGCTCGCAGAAGCCGATGTCCTCGTACACCATCAACTCGGCCGGCGCGGCCGCGTCGTGGATCTCGATCACGTCGATCTCTTTCGGTCCGACGCCGGACGACTTCGTACGCGCGCTTTGCAGCGCGCTCGGCGGCGCCGGGCTCGTCCGCCTTGCGGTCCGTGCCCGAGACCAGCACCGAGGCGCGAATCGGAACCGCCTGCCGCACGCCGAGTTTGCGGGCTGCTTTCTCCGAGCAGAGGATCGCCGCCGCGGCGCCGTCGCCGATCGGCGAGCACATCATCAGGGTCAGGGGCGGGGAGATCTCTCGCGAGGCGAGCACCTCTTCGCGAGTGCAGCGGTTGCGATATTGCGCCTTGGGATTCAGCGCGCCGTGCTCGTGGCTCTTGACCGCGACGTCGGCGAAGTCCTCCGCGGTAGCGCCGCTCTGCCGCATGTATTCGCGGGTCATCGACGCGTAGATGTCCATGAAGAAGGATCGGTTCTGGCCGGCTTTTTCGTCGGCCGGCTTGTCGGCGCCCTTGGTCGTCTCGGCCATCTTCTTCTTGAGGTCCTGCAGCGATTCGAGGTCCACCGCGGTGCCGATGGCGCGGAACGCCTTGGTCTTGTCCTCGTGGAACAGCTTCTCGGCGCCGATGGCGAGCGCGACGTCGTACTGCCCAGACGCCGACCGCCATCCACGCCAGGTGGAACGCGGATGCCGCGGAAGCGCAGGCGTTCTCGACGTTGAAGATCGGGATGCCGAGCAGACCCGTGTACCGCAGCGCGGCCTGTCCGCGGATCATCTCCTGGCCGGTCATGAGTCCCGAGACGGCGTTGGCGAAGTAGGCCGTCTGCACGTCCTTCGGCTCCGAGGCCGGCGTCCTTGAGCGCTTCGGTCACCGCTTCCTCGGCGAGCGAGCGCACGCCCCGGTCCAGGTACTTTCCGAAGCGCGTCATTCCCGTGCCCGCGACGACGACGTTGTCAGTCATGATGTTCTCCTTTGTCCCTCGTCTGGCAGAGGTTATCTCTTGACCTGATATCCGGCCTTCTCGCGGTCCCACGCGCTCGCGGTGATGCCGCGCTCGCGGAGCACCCCGTATTGCACCCGCTGCGTACCGGTTTTGGGAATCTCGTCCACGAAGTCAACGTAGCGCGGGACGGCATAGTGCGCCATCCTCCCTTGGCAGAAGTCCAGCAAGTCGGTCGGGGGCGAGCTTCTCGCCGGGACGCGCCACGACGGCGACCATGACGTCGTCTTCGCCGAGCTCGGAGGGAACTGCGTACGCCGCGGATTCGAGCACGGCGGGATGATCGTTCAGCACCGACTCGATCTCCCACGCGGAGATGTTCTCGCCGCGCCGGCGCATGGAGGCCTTTTTGCGGCCGCGGAAGTAGTAGAAACCCTCCTCGTCGTACTCGGCGAGATCACCGGAGTGGAACCACCCGCCGCGGTACGCCTCGGAAGTCGCCTCGGGAAGCTTGTAGTAGAGGGTGAGCGGCCCCATCGGGTGGCGGAACACGAGCTCGCCGACCTTGCCCGCGGGGAGAGGCTGCTCGTCGTCGTCGACGACCTGGAAGTCGACGCCGCCGATCGGCTTGCCCATCGCGCCCGACCTTACCGACGTCGTTGAGCAGGAAGCCCGGGGAGTCGACCATGCCGTAGAACTCGACGAGTCGGACGTCGAAGCGCTGCTCGAACTCGCGCCAGACGTTGGCCGGGCACGCCGCCGAGAGCACGACGCGCACCGGATTGTCGCGGTCGTTCGGCTTCGGGCGGCTGCTTCATGAGGATCGAGATCATCCCGCCGAGCGTGTTGAACTCCACCGCATCGTACTTGCGGCAATCGTCCCAGAAGCGGGAGGCACTGAACTTCTCGGCGAGGGCGAGCTTGGCGCCGAGCGACATCGAGCCGATCGCCGAGAGGAGCAGCGCGTTGCCGTGGAAGAGCGGCAGCGGCGTGTACATGGTCTCGCCCGGCTTGACCCCGATCGCCGCGAACACGGTCTGCAGCGGGGCCATGTCGTAGCCGGTCGCGACCACGCCCTTCGGCGGGCCCGTGGTGCCCGAGGTGTACATCATTCCGACGGCCGCCGACGGCTCGGCGACCTCGATCTCGCGGCTCACGATCGGGATGGCGAGAAGGCGCTCGAACGTCCGAGATCGACGCCGCCGCCCGCGGGGCCGTCGGCGACGACGCTGGCGCGCAGCGTCGGCACCTTGTCCTTGACCGACAGCACCGCGTCACGCAGCGCATTCTCGAAGACCACCGCCACGGAGTCGGAGTTGCGCGAGGATGTGCTGCAGCGTCGGCGCCGCGCTGCGAGGTGTTGATCGGCACCGAGTGCGGCGCCGATGAAGTTGATGCCGAAGTGGACCCAGAGGAACTCCGGGCGGTTGCCCATCATGATGGCCACGCGCTCGCCCGGCTTCACGCCGAGCGCGACGAGACCGTTCGCGGCTCGCTGGGTGTTGCGAGAGCACGTCCGCGTAGGTGTACCCGCCGTCCTTCCACTTCAGCCATACCTCCTCGGGATGCGTCGCCGACGTGCTGGCGGATCGCTTGTTCGAGACCACTCTGCGCTCGAGCCAAGGGATCACTCCTTTCGAGCCGCTCAGTCGACGACGCACGACTGCGCGAGGTCGGAGAGTTGATGCCAGCGAAGGATGTTCGCGGGCTTCGTCGATGAGCCCGGCCGTCAGCCCGACGAACACGAGCTCACGAGCGGGATCGGCCCACGCCATGATGCTGCTCGGCCCCGGCATGACCGAACGTGCCGGGCGAGGCGAGCGAGCCGAAGAAGCTCGGGAAGATTCCCGACGCCGCGGATCCAGAAGCCGAGGCCGCGGTTGGCAGGGATGTGCGGCCAGCCGTTCATCACGCGCAGAAGTTCGAAGGAGCCGATCGCTCGCGGTCGCCGGTGTGGATCGTCGTGGCGAGCTCGACCATCGCCGGCGAAAGCAGCCGCACGCCGTCGAGCTCGCCGCCGTTCAGCCACATCTGGTAGAAGCGCGCGAGATCGAAGATCGTCGAGCGTGAGCCGCCGCCCGGAATCATCGCCGGCTGAACCTCGGGAAGATCGAAGGCCTCGAGCAGCGCGAACGGAAAGGGGATGCTCTCCGCGTCGAGCGCGCGCAAGGGCGACGAGGCGCTCGCGCATGTCCGCGCGCACCCCCATGTGCGAATCCGTCATCTTCAGCGGGCGATAGATTTCGTCGCTGCAGATCTCGGCGAAGCTTCGCTTGCCGCCGTCGAGACGCCGCACGATCTCGGCCATGATCCAGTGGGCGTTGAGCGCATGATACTGCACGGCGGTTCCCGGCTCGAACTCGAGCGGCAACGCGCAGACGCGCGCGATCGTGGCGTCCCAGTCTTTCCATTGCTCCATCGGCCAGTCGGCTGGAAGGGTCGGAAAGCCGGCCGTGTGGGTCAGCAGTTGGGCGATGGTGACGCCGCCCTTTCCGGCGACCGCGAATTCCGGGATGAACTCGGCGACCTTGTCGACCAGACGAATGTCGCCGCGATCGACGCGCATCAAGAGCAGTCGTCGACGTGATCGGCTTGCTGGTCGAAAAAATGCAGTAGATGTCGTCTGGACGGGCGGGCCGCCGACGCTCGGCGTCGACGTGACCGACGGCCCTGGCGGCGACGATCCTGCCGCGGCGAGCGATCAGGAAGCTGCCGCCGAACAGCCACTTTTCCTCGATCCGTCGCTCGACGACCGCGGAAGAAGTGATCCACCCGCTCGGGGTCGATACCGACGTCGCGGGGCTTGGCGGTTTCCATGCGGAGACTCAGAGGTAGAAGGTCTTCGCGATCTGCTCGTTGTAGAAGCCGATCCGTTCGGGCGGGCAGCGCGACGTACGGCGAGCAGAGCGTGAACGAATCGGCGATCTCGGCGATGCGGTCGATTCGCCGCCGCACCTCGTCCGGTGCGGCCGACGATGGCGAACTTCTCGACCATCTCGTCCGTGCAGGCTCGCAGCATGCGCCGTCTCGTCTTTCGCGCGCGACGCCTCGGCGATTGCCCTGGCTTCCTTCCCGAAGCCGTTGGCCGCGAAGTACTTCTCGTATTGCGAGTGAAGCGCGTAGAAGATCACCGTCCGGCGGGTCTCGTCGATCGCTTCTTTGCGGTCCTCACTCGGCGCGACGTAGAGCCACACGTTGAGGTCGAAGTCGGAGCGCTTGCGGCCCGCCTTGTCGAGCCCCTTCTTCAAGTTCGGCACGATGCGCTCGAGGATCCATTGCTCGCTCGAGATCGGGTGCGGCGCGAGGCCGTCGCGCGATCTCGCCGGCGAGACGCATGGCCGTCTCGTAGAGCGCCGGAAGGTAGATCGGAATGCTTCGTCCGCACCGGTGGAGCGATCGTGCTGAAGCGGTCGAGATCGAGCGTGTAGTACTCGCCCTGCCATTTCCCGAGCTCACCCGTGTGCCCCTTCTCGATGAGCATGCGAACGACCGTGATCGCCTCGCGCAGGTGCAGCGATCGGCTTGCCGTAGTGGACGCCGAACCACTGCTCGTTCCACCACCGCACGGAGGGACCGAGGCCGAGCACCATTCGCCCGCCGCTGATGGTATCGACGTCGAGCGCGGCTGCCGCCGTCTCCAGCGGGCTGCGGGTGAAGGCGAGAGCGACGCCGCTGCCGAGCTTCAAGCGGGTCGATGCCATGGCGGCGGCGCCGAGAGTCACGAAGGGCGGACCCCAGAGCTGGATCGCCCAGATTCCCTCGAGGCCCACGGCCTCGCACTGTTTCGCAACTCCCGCGAGCGCCGGTGCCGGCAACGGCGGAAGCACTCCCCAGTAGCGACGCTTGGTGGCCTACGGCGCTCCCTCAGCCCTGAATCAGGACCCCGTTGTGGATCAGGAACGAGAGCACGTCGGCGCCGCGCCGCTGTCCGTTCTCGCCACCCGTGCTCGGAACTCTTTGACCTTGTCGGCGTAGTGCCGGCGCCATTTCACGGAGAGCACCCGCTCGCCGTCGTCCTTGCGAATGCGGAAGAGCTTGGCCACGATGGCGTCGGGATCTTCGCCGACGAAATCGCAGAACTCTCGCAGCGCCCCGACCATCTCGGGCTCTTCGTCGAGCGGATCGCCACCCCACTGCTTGCGAAGTCCTTCGCCCCACGTCCTGACCGTGTCGAACTCGGCGATCGGCTTCGACGAGCTCCATGCACATACATCGGCAGGTTGAGGCGGCGCGCGAGACTCACGGATTTCCTTGCGGCGGTCGGCGTTGTCCGGTCGAGCCGGCGTGGTGAACAGCCTCGACTCTTCGAGCTCTTTCACCACCTTCGGATCGCGCGGGAAAGGCCTTGCCATACTGATTGAGGAAGTACTGCTCCTCGAACGGTGGACGCGGGCGCTGGCCGCCGGCCTCGGCGCGACTCGGCACGGATAGCCGACGTTGATCTGGTAGAAGGGGATCCAGTCGTCCGGCACCTTGGTGTACTTCTTGACGACGTCTTGCACGAACGCGGTGAGGCAGGCACCGAGGCCGAGATCGAAGGCCATCAGCAGGCCCTGGCAAGCCGCGAGCCCGCAGTCGAACGCGAGCGCGATCGGATAGACCGGGGTCTCGGTGAGCGGCTTCAGGATCTGCGGATAGACGGTCTCGTCGACGAACTTGTGACTCCAGCCATGGGTCGGGTTGACGCGCGCCGTAGTCGAAGAGCTGCTTCAGCCGCGCGCCCTTTGTATTTGTTCACGACGCCGGGGTCACCGTAGAGGTAGATGTGTACCGGCGCGAGCGCGATGACGTTCGCCTGCACCGGGTTCTTCATCTTCTCGAGGTCCTCGGCCGAGATGTCGTGACGCTTGACGACGACGGCCTTCAGCCAGTGGGCGTTGACCGCACACGACGCGATGCGCATCGCCTCGAGGATCTTCTGGATCTTTTCCTGCTCGACCGGCTTGTCGGGCTCGAAGTAACGGATGGATCTGCGGATGCCTAGGACCTGCTGGAATTCCATGATCTCCTCCTCGTGACGTCGAATGTTCCGCGCTGGATAGTCCAAACGCGCAACCGAAATCCATATGCGCAACCCGCGGCGTCGCGTCAATCTTTTGAACTAGGAGGGAGATGCGATCCGAAGACGGCGGGCGCGGAGAAGCCCGTTGAGCTGACTCGCGATGGATCCGTTGACTATGCAGCGCGTTGCGACGGCGACAACGTGTCGCCGCGCGGCGTTACGGCGCTGCTGGAGCGCCCCAAGGAGGAGTCGCCATGACGGACAAGGACCGATTGAAGTACGCGTTCGAGCAAACGCCGAGCTTGTTCAACTGCTGCACGACGATCCGCAGCCGCCGCGTCGGACACGGCTACCGGATCGACTCGGGAACGGAGTACAAGCACCCGGCCACCGGCCGCCTGGTCAAGCAGCAGAAGGGACCGATGCAGTTCGTCTCCAAGAAGGAGCCGAAGCCGCTCAGCAAGCTCGAGGAGGCGCTGATCGCCTGGGCCGCCTGCGGACCGAACGGGCTGGTCGCGTGGGACATCTCGCTCGACGGCGGCTTTCACGAGCTCACCTGGATCGCCGGGCCGCACCACGCCGCATCCCGGCAACACGCTGGCGACCGACCTGCTGATCATCAACGACGATGGCGCCTTCATCTACAAGCCGACGACCAAGCGTCGAAAAGCCGATCGAGATCGAGGGCGAGAAGGACTACGACAAGGTGCGTCCGCTGGTACGAGGAGTGCACGACGCAGATCCTCGACCAGCGTCCCGACATCGACCACGCGATGCGCGCGCCAGGGGCTCCGAACGCGACGCTGATGGGCCCGTACCAGGTCAACATGAACAGCCCGGGAAGCACCTGGTTCATCCCGCTCACCGACGCCGGCTATCTCAACTCGGCGCTCATCAATTTCATGGACTGCTGGCACATGTACTTCATCGACGAGTGGAACGGCGGACGGCCGGCGGGCATCGAGAAGTGGATCGGCGAGGGCAAGCTCGAGCTGGCGTCGACGATCGCCGCGTCAGAGCAGCTGATCTTCCAGGTCGAGAGCTATCCGACGGGCATGCAGATCCAGAACATCCGCCTCGCCGCCGAGGCGATGGGGCTCGGCAACTGGGTGTACTGCGGCTTCAATCCGGAGATTCTCTTCGGCGCGATGCCGGAGATCAGCCGCGGCCTCGGCTTCCACGTCGAGGCACCGAACCCGAAGGCGCCGATCTCGACCGGCCAGATCAAGGTGTTCGGCATCAAGGACGTGAAGGAAGCGACCTACGTTCCGTCGCCGCGTTGGAAGTCCGCCGAGCAGCTCGTCGAACTTCTGGTACGACGAGAAGTACGGCAAGGAAGGCGTGATGAACGACGCGCCGACCGGATACCTGCGCGCGCGTCGGCTCGCCTTGGAAGGACGCCACCCGCGATGCGATCCTCAAGGATCCGCGCACCCGGCCGCAGCCGTGGGTGAAGGACGCGCTCACGTCGTACATCGACTACTGCGTGAAGAACTTCGGGCAGTGGCCGGTGACGTACAATCCGATGCAGGCGCACTTCGGCGCGGTCATCCACAACGTCGACGAAGAGTTCTACGACACGTACTACAAGGTCGGGGTACATCAACGACCGGATCCGCAACCGGTCGAAGATCTGGCACGACTGAAAGGCGCTCGGCGCGAAGCGGACCGGGAGTGTCGCCGCGTGGACCGAGGCGGCCTCCCGGCTCGCCGCGCTGCTCACCGTGTCGACCGTCTTCTGGCTCCAGCTCCTGCGGGTCGTTCACATTTACTCGGCGATCATGTTGGTGGGATCGATCGTCTTCAACACGGCGATCCTGAGCCCAGCGCTCAAGCGCATCCCGCCCGCTCACTCGACGGTGGTGAGCCAGAAGATCGGCATGGGGCTGATGGTGGTCGGCACGACCGCGATCATCCTGCTCGGTCTCACAGGATTCACGCGCCTCTGGCTGATGGGGCAGCTGTCCAACTTCTTCACGGCGGACTTCGTGACGGGGCCGTACGGCCGCTGGATCGTGCTGATGGCATCGTCGTGGTTCGTGCTGCTCATCACGGGCGCACTGTCCGGCTACTGGTATCAAGCGGTTCTCACCAAGAAGCTGCCGTACTCCGCAGGGCTGCGTGACCTCGAAGAAAAGCGCGCCGCACAGGAGTGGGTCACGCTCTGGCAGGATCGCTTCTACTACCTGAACGTCGTCGCCGCCGTGCTCGCCGCTCTCGGCGGGGCGATGGCCAAGTTCTGATCGACCGCCACGTGCGGCTTCCGAATCTTCGCGACCTTCCCTTCTATCGCGCGCGTCTCGACGAGCGCGGCAGGCCGGAGCCTTGGTCGCTGGAAGACCTCGAAGACCACGCGGCGAAACACGATGACCCCTTCGGCGGGCGATTGCGCCCCGGCGTACGTCCACCGGTGGCGTTGCAGATCGAGATGACGAGCGAGCCTCCCGTGTGGTCCGGTCTCCAACCGCGAGAGATCGGCGCCTGGGCGAGCGTCGTGTCCCGCCTGTGGCAGCGCTTCGGTCTCGCGGCCGGTCAGGCGATCGCGTTCTTCGACTACGGATCGAATCCGTGCGTGCTGCTCTCCTCGTCGATCTACGTGTCTCATCTGCGGCGCGGAGCGGCGACGGCCTTGGGCGCGCACGTGATCTGCAACGACGGCGTGGCGAGCATGACCGCGCGGCTTTTGACGATTCTCGAAACGGTTCACCCGGCCGCGCTGGTCGTGCGGCGCGACCTCGTCGCCCCGCTCGCCGACGCGATCGCCACGCACGGTCGGCGCGGGGAAGGCGCGCTTCGCTGGGCAGCCGTGTCGGAGGTCGAGGGTGCGCCCCCCTCGCGGGAGGCCGAGAGGCTCGGCGAGTCGCTCGGCGTGCCGGTGCGGCGCTTGCTGCGGGCCGACGCCGCATACTTTTCGAGCGGGGATTGTGCGGCGTGTGGCCTCTTCCATGTCGACCGCGCCTACCGCCTGGAGAAACTTCCGGAGGGTCAGGTGGCGGTCACGAGCGCGCTTCGCGTCCGCCTGCCCGGCCGTTCGCTACCGCCTCGGGGCAGCCGAGATCGTGGCGCCGGGGTGCCGGAGCGAGCCGACCGTATGGAGGCTCGCGTGGAGCTGACCCGGCGTGTCGCGGAGCCCTTCGACCGACTGGACCTGCTCTCACCGGCGGCGCTCCGCCGCTGGTGGACGGCGCGTGTCCGCCGCGTGCTCGAGATCGCGGTCGCGGAGCTGCCTTTCTATCGCGATCGCTTCGCAGCCGCCGGCTTCGACGTCGCGACCTTCCGGACGCTGGCCGACCTCTCGCGTCTCCCGACGTTTCGCAAGAAGGACATGCTGGCCTGGCAGAGCCAGCGGAGCAGCCATCGCCTCGGCATCGAACGAAGCGTCGATCGGAACGCCGGCGAGACGATGACGGTGAGCTCGGGGACGATCGGCACGACGTTTCTCACGATCAACCCGCGCTGGCGCAGGGTCCAAGGCAAGTCCTCCGCGCGCGCGCACTGGTGGGCGGGCTTTCGCCCCGGCTCCGCGTTCGTGATCTCGGCACCTGCCTGGCACGCGTATGCGGCCATCCAGCCCTTTCTCGCCGAGTTCTTCGAGGCACAGTGCGTGGTGGTTTCGGGTACCTACCTCCCGCGTTACGCCGATCGCATCGTCGATGCGCTGCGACGCTTCCGGCCGCGCTACGTGGCGATGTTCCTGCCGATGGTGTTCCCGATTCTGACGGCGGCTCGGCGGCTCGGCCTCGAGCCGCGGGCGCTGTTCGCCGGCGTCGAGGTGCTGCTCGTCACGGGCGCGCCGATCACGCCGGGAATGGCTGCGCATCTGCGCACACTGACGGGGGTCGCACGAATCTCCGAAGCCGCAGGCGCCACGGAGGGCGTGTTGGCCATGTCTTGCGCCGAGGGCGGTGGGCTGCACGTCTCACCGGACACCTGCTACGTCGAAGCGCTCGATCGCGAGACGCGATTGCCGGTCGCGCCGCGCAGTCGGGGCAGCATGGTGCACTGCTTCTTGATCCCGGAGGGCTCCGTGTACCTGCGCTACGACAGCGAGGATGTCGTCACCATCGACGACGATCCGTGTCCTTGCGGCCTTCCATCGCCGAGAATTAAGATCGTCGGGCGCTGGGAGAACAGCTTCCGTCTCGGCGGCGAGTCGCTGGTGCCTTACGACGTGCAGCTGGCGCTCGAGGAGGGGGTCCCGGAGACCGTGGGCATGCCGTTTGTCATCTCGCGAGAGGGCCTCGACGCAGGTACGCTGCGCCTGCTCGCGCCCGAGCCCGAGCGCGACGCATCGGCGCTCGCCGAGCGACTGGCAGCGTGTCTCGATTCGCGCTTCGCAGTCGCGAGTGAGATCGCTTGGGTACGAGAGCTCCCCGTCGCCGTCAAGGGCGTCGCGCCGGTGGTTTCCGAAAGGCAGGTCGTTTGAGATGGGAAAGGGTGCGCTCGGAGCGCTCGCGGCGTACTGGCCCGAGGATACCGCTCGTTACGCACACGTGCCGCTCAAGCGGGTCGGCGACATCACGCTACACGCCTCGGCGGCGAGCTCCGGCGAACGACCGGCACTGGTCACGGCCGAGGGGCAGGCGTCTTACGCGGAGATCTCCGCGGCGGTCAAGAAGCTCGCGGCCGCTCTCCGAGGCAGGCTTTCCAAAGGATCGCGGGTCGCGCTGGCGCTCGACGACCCGCGCGAGCTCCTCTGCGCGCTCTTCGCCTGCTGGGAGACGGAGATGCTTGCCCTCGCCGCCGCGGGCCCGATCGCGCCGGAGGTGGTGTCGCTCTTCGGCGCCGACCTCGTGATCGGGACCGAAGGCGACAAGGGGGTGGCCTTCGCGTCGCTCGCAGCCGAGGAGGGAAGCGACAAGGCGGATCGCCCGGACTTCAAGAAGCCGCTTCTCGCGCTCGCCAAACCGGATCGTAGCGGCGAAGTGCTCCATACGCACAAGACCCTGGCGGCGATGTCGATCGCCATGGGCAGTTTCTTCATGATGGACGGCGAGACATCGCTCTGGCTGGCGCAGGCGCCGAGCGACTGGTTGTCGCTCGCCATGCTGCTCGGAGCTTGGCAGAGGGGCGCCACCGTGTGGGCCGGCTGGGGCGGAGTGACGCCGCCGCATCCGGAGCGGGTCGACTATCTGGTGATCGCCTGGGATCCGGCGATGCGGGAGCACGTCGATTCCCCGCCGCGCATCCCCCGGCTGCGGGTCGGCGTCGGAGCCGTCGTCGGGATCGAGGGACCGTTCAGCCTGTCGCGCCGCCGCCGACTTGCCCGCAGGCTCGGCACGCCGGTCCTCACCGTGCTCGGGCGTTCCGACCTGGGGCCGCTGATCGCGAGCCACCCGAGCTGGTTCCTCGACGACGCCGTCGGTATTCCGCTCCCCAACGTCGACACCAGGCCGCTCAATCCCGCCGACGGCACGCCGTTGAACATCGGCTGGGATGCCGTGGAGTCGGCCGAGCTCGGCGTCAAGTCCGCGCACGCGCCCGCCGGAGGCACGCTCGTCGCCGAGAACTGGATTCGCACCGGTCTCGACGCGGAGATCGATCCGACCGGACTGTACTTCGTGTGCGCCCACACCGGCCGTTGAGCGACGAACGAATGCTCTAGCGGCCGCTGATGGTGCGAAACTCGCCGGCCTCGAAGCGTTCGAGCGCGGTCGCTACCCGGCGCTTGAACGAAGAATGGTCCGCGGAGAAGGCAAGTGCTTGCGCGGCCCAGTCGTCGCAATATCGGCAATCGCGGCAGCCTACCCGGCAATCGTGCTTCTTCTGGAAGAAATCGATGAAGCCGTCCATGGCGCGATTCGCAATGCGCACGCTGACCCGCCCGTAGGGCTCCATCTGATCGAAGCCGAGAATCAGATCGTTCAAGTCTCCGTCGTAGCGTCGAGCCGCGTAGGCGCGGATCACGCGCTCGTTCCACACCCGGTCCATCTCGCGGCCCGCGAGCTTGAACTCCTCGAGGCCGAGCTCCTCGTAGACGCCGAGATCTTCGGGGCGGATGAGCGGCGACTTCACCATCTGAGCTGGGTCGTTCACCTTCTCCTTCGTGCACCAGAGCAGCGGATAGTCGACGTAGGCGCCGAGCTCGAGGCTCGCCTTGGCGTGCGAGGTGATCGTCGAGTGATAGGCGCGGATCGGGCAGTTGATCATGCACCCGGTGTTTGAGAGCGGCACCAAGCGCAAGCGCGTACGTTTGCGCATCTGGCGGAGCAGAGGAAAGTCGCGGTTCACGTACTCGGGTAGATAGACGAGATCCGCGCCCTCGGCTTGAAAGTAAAGAGCCTTGTCGACGCCGTCGATGCCGTTGGCGCTCGATACCGCGACGGCGAGCTCCGGGAAGCGGCGCTTTGCGAAGGCAATCAGGTAGGGATTCGACAGCACGATCCCGTCGCACCCCGTGTCGGCGATCCAGCCCAGTCGCTCGACCAGCCAGCGCTGTCCTTCCGCGGTGAACTCGCGGTTTCCGAGGCATGCTACGTTCAGGCAGTAGAAGAACTGCTGCCCCTGAGAGTGCACCTTCGCCACGTAGCCCGCGAAGGCGTCGTCGGTGATGGCGGGAAGCTCACCGTTGGCGCGCAGGCCGGCATCCGTCGCCGTCGCTCCGTAGTAGTGTGCGATCGGTAGCTCGGCCATCCCCTCGAGATACCCATCCTCGTACACGGCAGGGACGATCAGCCTCATGACCGATCGAATACTCTCATTTGCGTGCTTTCAGAAGACTACGAGTCGAACGGTTCTCTCCCTTACCCACTCCCCGCTCGGCTACCGCTCTCCCGAATAGTGTGAAACTGTCCCCAATGTCGCTCGTGGCGTTGGATACGAGTCTTCATAGGCGGATGGCCCGGCGGTGCTTCGGATCGGCCGCTCTGATTGCGGGCGTGGCGGCGGTCGTATGCTCGACGCCGAGCCGGGCTGAGGACGTGTCGCTCGGCCGCGCGGACATCAAAGCTGATTTGTTCGCGGCGCAAATTGTCGAGTCTGGTAGGGCCGTGGTCGTCGGGAGTGGTGGCACGGTCCTGTTGACTGAAGATCGAGGCGTCACCTGGAGGCGAGTTGACACGGGAGTCGATGATCCACTGGTTCACCTGAGCTTTGTGGATGCGCGCACGGGCTGGGTCGTAGGCGGACAAGGCCTCGTTCTCAAGAGTCAGGACGGCGGTCGATCCTGGACAAGGCAAAATACCCCCACGAAGAGGGAGCTCCTAGCGGTGAGCTTCGTCAATGCGTCGCATGGTGTGGTCGTCGGCGATTGGGGAGAGATTCTAGTGACGACCGACGGAGGAGACACCTGGCGGGATGTTTCGCTGGACTCGGACATCGTCCTGTACGGCGTCCAAGTTCTCGACGAGGCGAATGTTTGGATCGTCGGCGAAAAAGGAGCCATCTATCATTCCGGCGACGGAGGCAGCGCTTGGTCGAGAATCGTGAGCGGGACGAGCGAGAGCCTTTTCGGGGTCTATTTCAAAAATTCGACGAACGGCTGGGCAGTGGGGCTCGACGGTCACATTCTGTGGACCAACAGCGCTGGTGCCGTCTGGAACCGAAGTCAAAGCCCCAGTCCAGCCCGCAGCCTCTACGCCGTTCGCATCGACGGTGAGAACGGATGGATTGTCGGCGAGAAGGGCACCATCTTGACGTCGCAGGACGACGGGAAGACGTGGTCGATCCCAGCGGTAGCGCGCTCTCTAAAGGGTAAATGGCTGCATGGAATCGCGACGGCGACCGATTGGAGCATCATTGTCGGCGCGGGCGGCACCTTGATGCCGGCTCCAAAAGCCACATCAGAGGGTCAGGCGGGACATTGAGGAGTGGCTTAGCACAGCGATACCTGGAGTTTCTTTTCGGGCATCGCGGGTTCGTGGCGTGCCTCCTTGCCGCGATCACGATTGCCTTCGGGGTGTTCGCGTCGAAGGTGCGAGTTCACACGGACTTCTTCGACTTGTATCCCCCGAAGCACCCCTACATCCAGGTGTACAAGAAGTATCGGGAGACGTTTGGGAGCGCGAACGTCCTTGTTGTTGGAGTGGAGAGAAAGGACTCGACGATCTACAACGTAGTGACGCTCGAAAAGATCGATCGGATAACCCGATTCCTGCTCGCTACGCCCGGCGTAGATCCGAGTCAGGTCATTTCCATCACGTCACCGCGTCTGAAGAACGTGGAGGTCTCGAGTTGGGGTATCCGCGTCACACCTGCAATCCATCCTGCATTCCCCGGTGATCAGCAAGGACTCGACAAGCTCCGCGAGGTGATCGACACCAATCCGGGGATCCGGGGCTTCTACGTGTCCGACGACGAAAAAGCTGCCGCGGTCTATGCCGGATTCTGGGAGGAGAAGACGGACCTCGGGGCGCTTTTCCGCAGGCTCGAACAACTTCGTAGGACCGAAAGCGATGCGGACCACGAGATCTACATAACCGGCTACCCAATGCTCTTCGCCTGGATCTCGGCGTACCTCCCACTCACGGCGGCAGTGGCGGTTGCGACCCTCGGCGCCATAGCCCTTCTCCTGTGGCTGTACTTCAGGCACTGGATGGGAGTCTGGGTGCCGTTGTTCTCGGCCGCAGTGAGCGCATTGTGGGGTCTGGGCTTCGCGGGCGCGCTGGGGCTCAATCTCGATCCGCTGGCTTTGGTCATATTCTTTCTCATCTCGGCTAGAGCCCTGTCCCATTCGGTCCAGTCGATCGAGCGATACAACAATGAATACCATGCCCGTCGCGACAAGACGAAAGCGATCACCGCGTCCTACGGCGCGCTGTTTTCGCCCGCGGTCCTCTCCGTAGTAGCTGACTGCCTGGCGATTTTGACTCTAGCCACCGCCTCGATCCCTCTGATCCAGCACGTTGCGTACATCGCCTCATTCTGGATTGCCAGTATTGCCGTCAGTGTCATCACCCTGCACCCGATCCTGCTGAGCTATTTGAGTGTTCCTGCAGAGGACCCGATGCGAGGGAAGCGCCGGTCGGATCGGATCTACAACGCGATCAATCTGGGCTTCGCGCAGCTAGCAAAAGGCCGCGCGCGCTATGGGACCATTGCGGTCATGACGGTGGCCATCGCGATCGGCATCTATCTCGGGCAGTCCCTTCGTGTCGGCGATGTCACGATCGGAAAGGCGCTGCTCTACGCCGACCATCCGTACAATCAGGCCTCGAGCTTCATGAATAGACATTTCGTGGGGACTACGCAGCTGGTCGTAATTGCCGAGGGCGATCGACCGCATGCGATTCAAGATCGCGCCACGTTGCAAAGATTGCTGGAGTTCGAAGGGTTCATGCAGCAAGACGCGAACAGCGGTGGAGCGATTTCGATCGCCGATGTGATTGCACAGCTCTTTCGCTCGTATCACGAGGGCGAGCCCAGGTGGAGTCGCATCCCTTATGACCCGCGTCATATCGGTGAAATGTTCTACCTCCTTGAGTCGAGCACGGCGCCGGGTGAGATGAGTCGCTTGTTTAGCCCGGGATACCAGAGCGCAACGACAACGGTGTACTACCGCGACTACTCCAACGAAACCCTGAAAGAGGTGCTAAGACGTGCCGCGGAATTCATAGACGCTCGATCGCTGCCACACGTGCACTTCAGGCTCGCAGGAGGACTGATCGGCATCTTGTCGGCAGTCAATCAAGAGATTGAGCGGTGTCACAGGGTGAGCCTCTATCTGGTTTTGGCGATGGTGTTCATCCCCAGCATCATCGCATACAGGTCCGTTGCGGGGGCTCTTATCGTCATGACCCCGTCCTTAGCTGCGGTCCCACTCACGGAGGCAATGATGCGATCCGCGGGCATCGATATGAACCTCAACAGTCTCCCGGTGGTGGCGGTGGGAATCGGAATCGGCATCGACTACGGCTACTATGTGCTGTCTCGGATCGCGGAGGAGTTGGCGATCGACGGGGACTTCGACGACGCGAACCGCCGCGCTCTGCTGAGCACCGGGCGCGCAATCCTGTTCACGGGAACGACGCTCATAACAAGCGTAACCTTCTGGTTGTGGTTTCCGATGAAGTTTCAAGCAGAGATGGCGTTCTTGCTGGCGACCGTTCTTCTTTTCCACATGGTGGGTGCCTTGGTGTTCATCCCAGCTCTGGCATCGCTGTTGCGACCGGAGCTCGCGGTGCCGTCGCGGACGGGCGAGGACACGCTGAGAAGAACTATTTACCCTGCTTCAGAAGCCCCTGCAGGGTGAACTGCGCCGGGCGGATCTGCGAGCTATTCACGTGGACGACGCTGTCGGGTCCGGCGACTGTAGTGGCGGTGGCCCGGTCGTTCTTGTCATCGACGAACAAGCTCAGCGCGACCACCGGATAGCAGCGTTCACGCTTCGCAGCGCACGACATGCCCAGATCGACGAGCACGGTCTTCCAATACTCGCCTGCGGGCGTGTCGATGACCTTGGCGTAAGCTTGGAACGTGTCGCGGTCGACGTAGAATAGCTGGCGCCCGTAACTGTAGTAGCGGTCTCGCGGATGTCCCTCGACGATCCACACCGGGCGCTTCACCCAGTAAACGTTGGTCGGCGCCCAGGGCGCGCCGCTCCACCCCGCCACCTCGTATCCCCAGCGAACGCCCTGAAAGTCGTCCCCGGTGATCCACTCGGTGCCGTTCTCCCCGGTGCGCTCGGCGTGCAACGGCTGGGGGTCGAGTGACATCGCGGGAACGAGAATCTCCTTCGAGCCGATGAGCTTCCAGGTGAAGGATTGGTTCTTTCCGGCCCATACGAGCGCGTCGTCGAGAGTCACGTCGGAGCCTGCGAGAGCGTCGGAACGGTTGGCCGAGGTCGCCTGGCGCACGCGCCGGGAGAGCGGAACGTAGACCCAGAGCGAGTCCCACCGCGCGTCGCTGTAGCGCCAGGTGAGCGTGGCGATCCCTTCGACGTAGCTCGGCGCTGTCTGCAAGACGATCTCGCGGTACTCGGTCTTCTCGGGGTTAGGAAGCGGCCTACCCTCGCGGCCCGTGTACGCGACCGTGGTCGTCACCGCCTCGACGTCGCGCACCAGCCCGCCGCGTCCGAGGACGTGGATGTGCGACGGCACGATCACCTGTGTGCGCTTGTACACCGTGTACCAGCGGTTCCACATGACCTTCACGCCGGCATCGGGATCACTCGGGTCGATGGCCGGAAAAGGTAGCCCGAAGACGAATTCGGGACGGGCTCGAGAGCCGGCGTCGACGATGTTCAGCGCGTCGTCGATCGCATAGCGCCCCTGGTTGGCTGCGGATGCCGCCATGAAATCGTCGTCCCAGCGGGGGGAATAATTCAGCTCGCCGAGCCGGAGGGAGAAGTCGCCGCGCTCCACCCAGCGGCGGATCGAGGGAAGCAACAGATCGCCGAGGTTGGCGACATCCGCGGCGCGGATCTCCTGGCCCGCCGCGAGCGGTTGCTCGGCGCAGGCTTCGTGCGCCGCGAGCCCAAGAACGAGAGCGGCCGCGACAACCCGTAGCCGCTTCTTCACAAGCTCACCTCGGCACGCAGCAAGACTTCGTCGCGATCGCGGAAAAACCCGAGGTTCACGAAGTTGCCACGGGTAATCGCGTATTTGGCCGTGAACCGGAGGTGCGTGCCGACCAGCCAGGTGATGCCGGGCACGGCGGATATGACGCCGCGCGGGTCGTAGGAGCCGAACACCGATGGCTGCAGGCGACCTCGCCAGAGTAGCGTGTTCAGCAAGAAAGTCGTGACGAACTCGTCCTCCTTGCGAGGCACGAAGGCGTTGGTGCCGGGGTTGATGACGCCGGTCTTGATCGCGCTGTCGTAGTCGAAGATGTGGGTGTGGAAGATCTGGGTGGAGAACGTGAACGTGTTGGTGGGATTGAGGGCGCGCGCCCAGAAGGCCTTGTCGAAGCCGAGCACCCAGCGGAAGACGTCGCGTGACGTGAATCCGCCGGCTGCCTCGCCGACCCCGCCCGCCCGCTTATCGGCGATCGCCTCTGCGACGAGTACCGCAAAGTTCGGTGGGCTCAAGCCCGCTTTCGCGGGGACGAAGACGCGCTCGTCCCAGAACATGGCCGCCTCGGCGCGCACCACCGTGTCGATCGGCGGCTTGAGGTGCATGGTGAAGGTACCGCCGGTGATCTGCTGCTGGTAGAAAACGAAGTCGATCGCGGAGTTGGGCACGGGATTGCCGTCGACCAGATCGACGCTCGTGATCACCGCCCGGGTGGATGGGTTGTCGTTCCACGTGACGTAGTGGGCAACCGATACGGTCGCCTCCTCGAAGAGCGTCGCGAGTAGGCGCCCGCCGCCGCGACTGTCGTCCGGAGCGCGCCCCGGCCTCGTAACCTCGCGAGCAAAAAAGGTGGCCGGGGCCGGCAGGGCGAAAGGACTGCCCCGCGGCGCAATCGGCGCCTCCTGATCGTCGATCTGGGCAGGAACGAGATAGGAGTCCAGGGTGAGGTTCGTGACGTTCTCGCTTCGCCACGGTAGCGCCACGGTGGCGCGCAACATCCACAGCGGGATCCGCCGATCGTCGAGGTCTTCGACGAGCGGCAGCCCGAAGCGGTTGTCGAGCGGCTCGATCATGTCGAGAAGACGGAATCCATCCGTCTCTCCCCAGGAGAGATCCTGGCGGCCGATGCGCAAGAAGAGCGGCTCGATGCTTGCCTGCGCGTAGGCATTCCACAGATCGGCTTGGTGACCGAGGATCTGGCGATTGTCCGCGGTGCGGTTGACGGTGCGGCTCGATGCGGGCTCCTGGGGGTCGAACGGGGAAGGCGGGTTGACCTCGACCTGATTGGAATACTCCTGCGGCCCGTAATCGTAGAGGCCCTCGTAGACGCCCTTGAAGCGAAGCCGGTATCCGAGGTCGTTCAGCCAGACCGGCCTGCCGGGCAGCCATCGGTCGAGGCTGTGCGCGAGCTCGACCTCCAGGAGGTTCCGTTGCTGCACCATGTGACCGGAGGGTGTTCGCGGGAACGTGAAACCGGAGGATGACTCCGTGCGCAGCGCGGTCTGCGAGTAGGCGCGGCCGAGCAGCTGGATGGTTTCGTCGGTGTCGAGGAAGTACGCGCCGCCCGCGGGGGGCAACGAGACGATCGCAGCCGCGAGCAACCAGCCTACGGGTCGCCGCTTCACCGGGGCCGCCCGTCTACTTCAGCGTGCGCACGTAGGCGATGACGTCCTGGATGTCCTTGGTCGTCAGCGCCGCGTTGCCACCCTTGGGCGGCATGGCGATCCCAGTCGTGTTCAGGGGGTCCTTCGCGTCTCGGCCCTTTTCGACTAGCTGAACGAGCTGCTCGTCGGAGGCCTTGTGGACGTACTCGCTGGTGACGAGGTTTTTGCCGAGGCCTTTGACGCCGTTGCCTTCGGGGCCATGACACGTCGCACACAGCGTGAGGAAGATCTGCTTGCCGTGCGCGACGTCAGCGGTCGCGGCCTTGGGCGCGGCGGCTTCTTCGGACTTCTGACACGCCGCGAGCACCGAGCCCAACAAAAGCACTGCGCCGAGCGGCGCGACTGTGCGGCGCAACCTCATCCGACCTCCTCGTTAGCGCGGCGCGAGTGCTTCGGTCGCCGCTTCATCGGGAACGGGGGCGCCGTCCGCACGCAGCGGAAGAATGCAAACGTGGTTCGCTCCGGCTTGGTGATGCGCCGCGATCCGAGCGCGGACCTGATCGGCCGTTCCCCATGCCACGATCGCGTCGACCAGCCGATCGCTGCAGCCGTCGGCGAATTCCTCATCCTTCCAGCCGAGCGCTTTCAGGTTGTTGGTGTAGTTCGGCAACCGCGGCACGTACGTTTTCATGTAGGCGCGGGCCGCCTTGCGCGCCTTGGCGGCGTCGGTCTCGAGGATGACGGCCTGGGCGGCGCAGATCCACGCGCTCTTGCCGATCGCGGAGCGCGCCTTGGCGGTATGCTCGGGCGGGACGAAGTAAGTGTGCGTGCCGCGCGCTTCCGTGGAGGAGAGTTGCAGCATCTTCGGATGCAGCGCGGCGAGCACGACCGGGGGATCTTCTTTGGGCTTCACCGACTGGTACATCGCCGGCTCGGTCATCGCCGTCTTCATCTTGGCGAGGTAGCTCTTCATGTAGGAGTAGGGCTTCTTGTAGTCGTGGCCGCGCAGGCGCTCGACGAGCGGGGCGTGGCTCACGCCGATCCCGAGCACGAAGCGCCCGCCGGAAAGCTCCGCCAGCGTGCGGGCCGCCGCGGCCATCGTCATCGGATCGCGGGCGTAGATGTTGGCAATGCCGGTGGCCAAAAGCAGCTTCTCGGTCTTCGAAAGCAGGAGCGCCGCGTGGGGGAACGGCTCGCGTCCAACTGCCTCCGGGATCCACAACGCGGAGTACCCGAGGCGCTCGACCTTCTGCGCGTACGCGACCGTCTGTGGCGCGGTCATCCCGTCGAGAAAGAACCAAACTCCGAGCTTGCCGATTTCCATGGGCGGGCTTTACTGAAACGGCCACACGCCGACAAGCCCATCCTACTTTTGATTCCTGGCGCCGCACCCATCGGGCGTTTCCCATGCGGGGGCATTTCCCATTGCGGGGGCATTGGCTATACGCAGCCAGGAGCCAGGAGGAAATCTGGTTCCGCTCGCGGATTTCGAGTGCGCGACGCGGAACGAAGGAGAAACCGATGGGACGATTGTCAGGACGGGCCGGGCTCGTGACGGGAGGCGGCCGCGGCATCGGTCGATCGATCGCGCTTGCGCTCGCTCGCGACGGCGCCAAAGTCGCCGTCAGCTCGCGCACCAAGAAGGAGCTCGATGGAGTCGCCGCCGAGATCGCCAAGCTCGGCAGCGAGGGCCATGCGATCGTCTGTGACGCGCTCGACCGCCAAGGGATCAAGCGCATGGTCGGCGCGACGATCGAGCACTTCGGACGTCTCGACATCGTCGTCAACAATGCGGGCGGAGTCTATTACGACAAGCTGGAGGACATCCTCGCTCTCACCAGCGATGACAAGCTCTTCGAGGATCACCTGTTCTTCAACCTGACCTCCGCCTACTACGCGACTCGCGCGGCGCTGCCGCAGATGGTGAAGCAGAACTACGGGCGCGTCATCCATATCGGTTCGGGCTATGCGAAGATGGGCGGTGGACCGCTCGCATACTCCGCCGGCAAGCACGGCCTCATCGGCATGATGAAGGCGATGGTGTACCAGATTCCGCCTTCCATCACTGTGAACGTGCTCTGCCCCGGCTGGACGGACACCAAGCTCGCCAACGACTACTTCGAGGGCGCGGCGGCGACGCTCGGCACGACGTCGCAGGCGCTGCGTGCGCAGGCCGAATCCGAGAACGTGCAAAAGCGGATCGTGAAGCCCGACGAGCTCGGCCCGATGGCCGCGCTGCTCGCTTCCGAAGAGGGGAGCGCGATCACCGGGCAGGTCATCAGCGTGGACGGGGGCTACAAGGTATAGGGGGCGCCCGCCATCGGGTGGGTCGAAGATCGAATCGGGAGCTACGACATGGCGAATCGCTTGAAGGGGAAGGCCGCGCTGGTCACAGGCGGCGGGTCGGGCCTCGGCGCGGCGATCTGCCGGCGCTTTGCCGCGGAAGGGGCGATCGTGTTCCCGGCCGATCTCAACGAGTCCGCGGCGCGGGCCGTCTCGGCCGAGTGCGAGAAGCTCGCGTCCGGCGGCGCGGGCCTTGCGGTCGACGTCGCCGACTCGGCTTCGGTGCGCCGCATGTTCGCCGAGCTCGGCAAACGTCAGCAGCGGCTCGACGTTCTCGTCAACAACGCGGGCATCGGGTTGAAGGGCCGCCGTGCCGCCGAGTTCGTCGGCATCATGACGAAGCAAGCCGAGGAGCTGGCCGCCAAGGGACACGTCGAGACCCACGGGGACGTGACCGGGGAGCTTTCCGACGAGGACTGGGATCGCATGCTGCGAATCCACCTGTACGGGACGTTCTACTGCTCGCGCGAAGCGTTGAAGATCATGCGTGGACAGAGCGGCGAGCTTTCCGCGGGGAAGATCATCAACATGGGGTCGATCATGGGCACGTCCGGCGGCGCGGGCGCGGTCGACTACTGCGCGGCCAAAGCAGGCATTCTCGGCTTCACGCGCGCGCTGGCGAGGGAAGTGGCATCGCGTAGGATCCAGGTCAACGCGCTGGCGCCGGGCTTCGTCGATACGCCGCTGCTCGACGACATGCATTCCGCCTACTCGCTGATCGCCGCAGGCACGCCCCTCGGCAGGCTCGGCCAGCCGGACGACATCGCCTGGGCGGCCGTCTACCTGGCCTCAGCGGAGACCGATTGGATGACCGGGCAGGTGATCTCGCCGAACGGCGGATGGCACATGAGCCAGTAAGGGAAACCAGAGGAGGCTTCTATGTCGCTGTGGAAAACCGAAGCGAAGGGTGGCGTGGTCGTCGCGACCTACACCAACCCGCCAATGAACTATTTCTGCGCGGAAGGTACCCGCGAGCTCGTCGCGCTGATCGAGCAGTGGAAGAGCCCCGACGTTCGGGTGGTGATCCTCACCGGCGGCATGGCTGGCAAGTTCATCACGCATTACAGCGTCGAGGAGCTCGTCGAGTACGCCAGCGATCGCGAAGCGCTCCGTCGCACCGGCATCACCCTGACGGCCGGCTACCACGCGATGCTCGATGATCTGCGCGCTCTGCCGAAGCCGGTGATCGTCGCAATGAATGGTGACACGATGGGCGGCGGCTTCGAGCTATCGCTGTCGTGCGACATCCGTATCGGCGCCAAGGGTGACCACCGCTTCGGGCTTCCCGAAGTCAAGCTCGGCATCTTGCCGGGGGGCAGCGGTACGCAGAAAATCACCCGCCTCGTCGGGCTCGCCAAGGGAATCGAGTTCGTGCTGCGCTCCCGCGTGGTGCGACCCGAGGAAGCCCTGGCGCTCGGACTCGTTCACGAGATCGCCGACGACGCGCTCGCGCGCGCGAAGGAGATCGGGGCCGAAATGGCGAAGCTTCCGCCGCTCGCGGTGGCGATGGCCAAACGCTGCGTCTACGACGGCTTCGATACGCACCTGCAAGCCGGCTTGCGCATCGAGGATTCCGCGTTTCTCGAGACGATGATGTCGGACGACGGTCTGGCGGCGATGAAAGCGTACATCGCAGAGCCGTACGAGAAGCGCCGCGCCTGGCTCGAGCGCCCGGTGGCCCCCGAGTACAAAGGACACTGATGAAGCGGGCGCCGAGCGCGCTCGCCACGGGCTTCATTCTCGCGCTCGCGGCATGCGTCTCGCACGCGCCGCCCGTCAAGCCGGCGCTGTCGAAGGCGGACGCTCGCCTCGTCGGCTATCTCGAAAGCCCCGACCGCGCGCACTGGCAGAAGCCGGACGACGTCGTTCGAGCGCTGCATCTCGCCGGCGGCGAAGCCGTCACCGATCTCGGCGCCGGCAGCGGCTACTTCACGCGCCGGCTCGGCGCCGCCGTGGGCCCGCGCGGCCACGTGGATGCCGCCGACGTCGACGCGGAGCTTCTCGCCTATCTGAAGAGCAGCCTCGATTCCTCCGCCCTCGGCAACGTCGTGCCGCGCCGCGTGGCCGCGGACGACCCGGGGCTGGCGCCGGCGAGCGCCGACCTGGTTTTCGTCTGCAACACGTACCATCATCTGCCCGACCGGGTCTCGTATCTCCGTAAGCTCGCATCGGGGCTGAAGCCCGACGGGCGCATCGCGATCGTCGACTTTCACAAACGAGAAGACATTCTCGAGGGACCCCCGCTCGCCGAGAAGATCGATCGCGAGACCGTGCTCAGAGAATTTCTCGAGGCAGGCTATACGCTGGATCGTGAGGAGGAGTTCCTGCCCTACCAGTATTTTCTCGTGTTCCGCAGAGCGGCTGGTCGTTCATTCGATCCGCTAGCCCGCTCCGTCTCCGAGGTGATGCTCTCGAGCGCCGGCGTCCGGCAGAAGCAGTGGCAGGTGGCGGCGCTGCTCTCTCAATACCTGCAGGCGCATACGTTGGAAGCAAAGTTCCAGCGACCCAACCCGGCGCTGCCGGTGACGACCTATCTTCTCCATACCGATCCCGACGGTCGATTCTCGATCGCGGCTTTGGTCTTTCAGCCGCACGCTCGGACCACGGTCCACGATCACCAGTCGTGGGTCGTCTGGGGGACGTACAGCGGCGAGGAGCGCGAGACTCGCTACCGGCGAACGGACGTCGCGGGAGCAACGTTCCCCCGTCTCACACCGCAATGGAGCCAGTTGTTCACCGCGGGCGACGTATCGTTCATCGATCCGCCGCCTGCAGACGTTCATGACGTCGAGAACGTGGACGACTCCGTGTCGGTGTCGCTCCACGTGCACGCGACCGACATCGCCAAGCAGGCGCGCAATTCGTACGACATGCGGCGAAAAATCGTGAAGTCGTTCGTGCAAAGCTACGAACCGGCGATGTGAATTGCGCAGAAAGGACGGATGCGAGATGAAAGCCCAAAGCCGAGGCGGGGGATGCTTGTTCGGGTTCGTCCTGCTCCTTGTACTGAGCGTGGCGGGCATGGTGGGCGCCGACGAGGCCGCAATCGTCGAGCAGCACGGCCAGTGGGAGATATCCTACGGAGCGGTCTACTATCGAGTGTTCGGGTACGTGCAGAACAACTCCGCCAAGCCGGTTCACTACATCAAGCTTCAGCTCGATCTGTTGGACGGCGCCGGCAAATCGGTCTACTCGACGGTCGGGTACAATCAGAAGGCGGAAGCGCTCGGCGTCGTCGAGGGAGAGGGGGCGAGCAGCCAATCATCGCCTGAGGAAAAAATGAAGAAGGTCGAGCCCTTGAAAGCCGGCGAGAAGGACCTCTTCCGCATCGGCATCAGCAAGGACGACATCCCGAAGAATCCGAAGTTCAAGAGCTACTCGCTGAAGATCGTCGAAGTGAAGTAGCGGGAGGACCCATGAAGCGCCTGATCCTGAGCTTTGCGAGCTTGCTCGGCGTCGCCGCGCTCTACGGCATCGGCTCCGCCGCCGACAAGCTCAACATCAACACGGCGAGCGAGCAAGATCTCATGAAGCTGCCGGAAATGACCGAGGCACGCGCCAAGGGGATCATCGGCTACCGCAAATCCAACGGCGAGTTCATCCAGGCGGACGAGCTCGAGCTGATCCCCCAAGTCAAGCCGATCTACGGCAAGATCAAGGACCTAGTGACGGTCGAGTAGCAAGGTCATGACACGCGGTAGACCTTGTACTCGACCGTCCGTCCCGGTCGGATGCGACCTTCGCCGACGAACAGGGCCTGGTTGAGCCATGCATAGCGGGCATCGCCGGTTTCGAAGCGCGGCGCCGAGCGAAAATACTGATCTCCGAAGTCCGTGCCGACCTCCGGCGCGGCCAGCGCCTGCTGGACCTTGTCCGTCAGCTGGAGGATGCCGAAGTACTGGGCGTAGATTGCGGCGCCGTCGTCGGTGACGAACTGGGCGCGCACGTCGAGCCGGCCGAAGCCGTCGTTCCCGACCAGCAGCCAATCCCCGCCGCCGCTGAGGATCTTGCCGTTCAGACGGGCGCCCTCGAAGCTGCCGCCGGTGACCTCGACCACCAGTCGCGTGCCATACGGTCCCGCGCCGACCGCGAGAGCGGGCTTGAGCTCGGCTCGGTAACTGAACTCGTATTCGAGATTCATAGCCTCCTCCTAGCCTGAGTCGCCGCTTTTGAGCGTCTCTCAATGAATCAAACCACGGCTGCGAGCGTCATCCGTCGCGAGCCGGCCTGCGTCAACGGCTTGGTCAGCTTGTTGCCGCATCGCAGCGCGTGGTAATCCAACGCGACGCGGAAGGAAAGAAGCGTGCATCGAAAAATAGCAATTCTCGCGGCGATCCTCGCGCTCGAGGCGACGGTGGCGGCCGCGGCCGACATCCCGGGCAAGATTGCCTTCATCGGCCTCGACCACCAGGTCTATCTTCTCGATCCCAACGGCGGGGAGCCACGAGCGCTCACTAGCGGTGATGCCGGTCGGATGGCCGCCGGATCTGTGGGCGTCTCGCCCGCCGCGTATGTCCAAGACCAGGGGTCCTCGCAGCAACACTTCGCATGGCCGAGTTGGTCGCCCGACGGCCAAACTCTGCTCGTGCAGGGCGTGACCATCGCGGTCGGAGGGGTAGCGCAGCAGGCCGGAGTCTATCGGCTCGACCTCGTTCATCCCGGAACCGTGGTTCCGCTCTACGAGAACCGGGAACGCGGGCCCATCTATCTCTATTTTTCACCGACAGGTCGCGACGTCGCGGTGCTGCTCACCGAGCCCGGAGCACTTGGCCTTGCACTGTTGCCCCCACAGGGCGGCGAGCTTCGCCCCCTAGGGCTGGGACTGCCATTCTACTTCAGCTGGCGTCCTGACGGCGACGCGATCGTGACGCACACCGGTGGCGTTCCGACCGAGGATCATACCGCGGAGGTTTCGCTGTTCGACGTTCGCGAGGCGCGCCAGGGTGGCAAACCCGACGTCACCAAGCTCTCGGCGAATCCGGTGCTGTTCCGTGCGCCTTCTTGGTCTCCGGACGGCAGCCAGGTCGCCTATGCGGTCCGCCGCGAGGAGGGAGGAGGCGCGACGCTCGTCGTGCGCTCGAAGGACGGTCAAGAGCGCTCGCTCGCGTCGGTATCGAGCCGCTTGGTCTTCAGCTGGACCCCGGACGGCAAAACGTTGGCGTTGGCGGAGGCGACGACTCCCGACAATCTCTTCTTCGGCGGCATCAACCTCATCCACGTATCCGATGGGCACAAAGAGACTCTCTATGCGGGTCCCCTGGGCGCCTTCTTCTGGTCGCCGGATGGGCGCCAAGTTCTGGTGGCCGCCCCGGAGTTCGACTCGGGGGCATGGCGCTGGGAAGTCGTCGATCGCGCCACCCGACAGGTCCGCGAGGTCTCGCGGTTCTACCCGACGCCGGAATTCCAGTTCCTCTCGCCGCACTTCGATCAATTCGCACAATCCCACCGTTTCTGGGCGCCCGACTCTCGCCACTTCGTCTACTTTGGCTACCCGACGCAGGCGCGCGACGAAAACAAACCAGTGCCCGCGACGATTTGGATCGGCGACGCCAAGACCGCGAAGGTGCGTCGCGTCAGCGACGGGCGCGCCGGGTTTTGGTCGCCGAAGTAAGCGCAGCGAGTGGCCGATGCCGCGATCACGCGCGGCTGTACAGCCGCCCCCGGACTATGGCAGCTTTGCGCGGAGGTACTCATGGCGCGCAGTGAGCGCAACGGCGCCGATCGCATGGCGACGGAGGCACGAGCGCGATTCCGCGAGGCCGCCGAGCAGCTCGCCGTACGGCTTCGCTGGCTCTCCATCGTCGCCATTCCGGTGCTCGCCTACCTTTCGCCGCAGCCCGTTCGTTGGCCGTGGTTCCAAATGTTGGTCGCCGGGGCCGGCGTCTACAACTTCGCGCTCGCCCACGCGCTCGCGCGCGGGCGGTGCAGGCCCGCGCTGAGCGTCGGCACGGCGGTCCTCGACAGCGTTTTCCTGTTCCTGATGAGCTGGCTGAGCGGGGGCATCCACAGCGCGATCACGACCTACAACTATCTCGCGATGGTCAGCGTCTGCATGCGGCTGCCGATCGCTCCGTCTTTGGGGATCGGGGCGCTCTACGCCGGGCAACTGGCGGTCCTCGCTCTTCTGGACGGTGCGCTGCTCTCGGGTGAGCTGGCCGTCAAGATCGGCTACGTCTTCCTCACCGTAGTGTTCGTCTCCCCGCTGGTGCTCGAGGCACGCACTCGCTTCGCGGAGGTGCTCGCCGGCCACGAGGCGCAGCGTATGCTGCTGCACCGACTGCTCAGGACCGGCGAAGCCGAGCGCCGCCGCATCGCAGGCGAGCTTCACGATCGCGGCGGCGGCGCCCTGTTCTCTCTGCTTCACGGCCTGCGCCGCCTGCGAGAGTTCGTTCAGCCCCGCGAGGGCGCGGCCCAGGCCGAAGTCGATCGACTCATCACCGTCACCGAGGCAACGGTACACGACCTGCGCGCAGTCCTCGCGGACTTGCGCCCGCGTCTGCTCGACGACCTCGGCCTTGCGGAGGCGCTGCGCGAGCTTCTGTCCCGCGAGCGTGCGCTCTCGGGAATTCCCGTCTCTCTCGAGGTGCGAGCCGACGCGTTGCCCGATTCGGAGTGCTCGTTGGCCCTGTACCGGGTCGCGCAGGAGGCCTTCACGAACATCCGGCGCCACTCGCAGGCGAGCTCCGCGCAAGTTCGGTTGCTGCGCGACGATGGCGGATGGAGCCTCGCGATCGAGGATGACGGCACTGGCCTCAACGGAAACCGCACGGGCCTCGGGCTCACCACCATGCGCGAGCGGGTCGAGGCCCTCGGCGGCCGTTTCGAGATACGCTCCACGGACGGCTCGGGCACTCGAGTCGCGGCCTGGGTTCCCGAACACAACGCAGGAGATCGGCATGGCGATTCGAGTCTTCCACGCTGACGACCATCAGACCTTCCGTGATGGGATGCGTCTGATCCTCGAGCGCGAGGCGGACATCGAGGTCGTCGGCAGCGCGGGGGACACCGGCGAGGCGTTCAAGCTGATCAACAAGCTGAAGCCTGACGTGGCGTTGCTCGATCTCAGCATGCCGGGTGGCGGCGTGCTGGCGATCGTGCGCCGACTACGCGCCGAGCTGCCGTCGGTGAAGGTGCTCATCCTGACGATGTTCGACAGTCCCGCGTACGTCCACGAGGCCGTCACGGCGGGTGCGCTCGGGTATCTTCTCAAGGAGGCTCCCGGCGAAGAAGTGGTCCGCGCGGTGCGTAGCGTCGCGGCGGGGCAGGGCTACCTGATGGCCGCGGTCACGCTGCCCGTGCTGCGCAAGCTCGCCGAGGATGCCCGCCTCGAGGGGCGACGGCATCTGTTGTCGGATCGCGAGATCGAGATTCTCGAGTTGATCGCCGCCGGCGCCGCCAACAAGGAGATCGCCGAGCGTCTCGGCATCACCGAGGTCACCGTCAAGGCGCACTTGCGCAACATCTACGCAAAAATCGGTGCGCAAAACCGCGCCCACGCGGTGACGATTGCGCTTCAGCAGAAGCTCATCGAGTCCGGTATGCCGGTGCTCGATCCGGTGCTGAAGCAATGAGAATTGCTGGGATTTAGCCGACCGAAAGATTGATTCGTGTACTTCGATCGAGGGCTTGTTGCCGTTACGCGCGATCGAGGAGAAGCTTTTGCGAATCCAGCATCGAAATTCGAACCGACCGTCGCCGTGAAAATTCCCGACGGATGCAGGAAGAAGAAGCGCAATGGACAGCTCGTCCGCCGCAGACGCCGTCATGTCGACGAACACGTCGGCAGGGTGCCGTTCATCCTTGACAGCAGTGCGGCCGACCGTGGTAGTCCCGTGAATTCGGCATCTGATCGTGCGTCTAACTTCAAACCTTGACAGCGGCGTGCACGCGCATGGTAGTGGCTCGCCGGTGGACGCGACAAGATCGACAGCGGTTTCTGTCTCACACCGAACGATGCGGCGCCGCGAATACCGGACCTCGGGGGACGCGATGCAATCGGCAGGAAGAGGCCTCTGAGTGAACGCTCAAGGAGGATACGTCGAATGATTTGGAAAGCTCCACAGGCCTCCCGCCGGGGGGCGCTCGCCATGGCCGGTGCGCTCTTGGTCTCGACCCTCGGCGCCATCGGCTGCCATACGGCCCCGCCCCCGCCGCCCCCGCGAGAGGGGTTCGCGCTCACGGACAAGTTCTTCGACGTCAAGTCCGTCGGCAACAAGTCGTTCTTGCTGCTCGGCTATCGCAGCTCCCTATCGCGATCCAACGACGGCGGTCAGACTTGGAAGACGCTGACCTCACCCACCAGGCGCAACATGACGCGCCTTGGATTCGCAGACGGCAAGACGGGCTGGGGCGTCGGGCACGAAGGCATCGTCTACAAGACCGAGAACAGCGGTGACGCCTGGACGGAACAGAAGAGCGGCACGAAGAACGCGTTGTTCGACGTCGCCGTCACCGGCCCGCAGAGCGCGTGGGCAGTCGGCGACGTGTCCACGATCCTGCACACGACGGACGGGGGCAACACGTGGACGGCGTATCAGAAGCGTGACGGGACACCCGGGTTGGAGATCTCGACGATCGGCGTGCGCGAGGACATGACGCTCGCCATCAGCGACCCGATCTTCTACGGGATCTCGCTGCGTCGACGACAACACGTGCACCGTCGTCGGCGAGTTCGGGCAGGTGCGCATGACGACGGACGGCGGCAAGACCTGGGGCGCCGGTCACGGCGAGTCTTCTGGGCGGCAAGGCCATGTACCGCGACGTCATGGCGATGCCGACGTTTCTCGTGCGTGCAAGATGCGCGACGCGCAGCACGGGGTGGCGGTCGGCACGTACGGCGCGATCGCTTCGACCTCCGACGGGCAGAACTGGACGTGGAACCAGAGCCCCGTCGGTAGTCCGTTGTACGACATCAGCAGTGCTACCCGATGGCGACTACGTGATCGTCGGTGCCAGCGGCGTGGTGCTGCGCGGCAACCCCGAGGCCGGCTGGAAGCCTGCTGAAACACCGCCGGGAGTGTTCACGTGGCTCTCGTCGGCCGACTTCGATTCGGCGGGGAATGGCGTGGCGGGCGGTGGACATGGCCTCGTGCTGACGACCAAAGACTTCGGAAAGAAATGGGAGTGGAAGGCCAATGGCTGATAAGATTGCCACCGAAAATCTAATCGTCCACCAAGAGAAGGCCGCCCTCTACCGTCTCGGGCATGTGGCTCATCGACCACCGCAAATCGGTGGCCCTGGTGGCCTATTCCTTCACGGCCGTGATGCTCTACTTCGCGACCCGGATGGAGATGTTCACCGAGTTCGGCGACCTGCTGCCGTACCGACATCCCTTCGTGCAGGTGCACACCAAGTTCGCCAACCAGTTCGGCGGCGCGAACAACATCACGATCATGATCGAGGTGAAGAACGGGACGATCTTCAACAAGGACACGTTGACGAAGATCTTCAAGATGACGCAGATCATCGACACGCTGCCCGGCATCAACCACGACCAGATCGACTCGATCGGCCACCGCTCGACGCGCTACCTGAAGATGGTGGGCGGCTCGATCGCCACGCCTCCGGTGATGCGCCGTGCGCCGGCAACGGACCGCGACGTCGACGGAGATACGCGACATCGTCCACTACTCCGAGAACCTACACGGCATCCTGGTATCGCTCGACGACAGGGCCGCGCTGATCCGCGCCAACTTCTTCGAAGGGCGCGTGAACTACCGCCAACTCTTCTACGACGTCAACGAGAAGATCATCACCCCGTTCCAGGACGAGAACACGATCATCTGGGTCGCGGGTGAGCCGCGGCTCTACGGCTGGATTTATCACTACACTTCGGAGGTGTGGTACATCTTCGCCGGCTGCACGGTCTTCTTGTGGATCTTGCTCTATGCGTACTTCCACGACTGGCGCGGCGCGCTGCGTCCGACGCTGACGGGCGTGATGTCGGCGATCTGGGGCCTCGGCGTCGTCACCTGATCGGCTTCCCGCTGGACCCGCTGTCGCTGGTGATCCCCTTCTTCGTCACGGCGCGCTCGGTCAGTCACTCGGTGCAGATGCACGACCGCTATTACGAGGAGTACCACCGCCACAACTGGAACAAGACGCAGGCGATCGTCGCGGCGTTCGCCGAGCTGTTCGAGCCGACGCTCTCGGGCATCATCACCGACGCGCTCGGCATGCTGGTGATCGTGCTGATCCCGGTGGTGATCCTGCAGCGGATCGCGATCTCCGCGTCGATCTGGGTGGCGGCGATCGTGGTCTCCGAGCTCGTGCTGAATCCGATCATCTACTACTACCTGAAGGCCCCCGAGAAGGAGAACGTACTGAAGCGCGAGGAGGGGCCGTTCCAGCGCTTCATCACCTGGTGGAGCCACGTCGTCGTCGGCCCGACCGCGCGCTGGGTAGTCGGTCGCCGTCTGGGTCGGGGCGTTCATACTCTCGTTCACCCAGCTCCAGCACATCACGATCGGCGACGCGACGGCATCCACGCCGCTGCTGCAGCCCGACTCACCTTACAACCAGGCGCACACCCGCATCCAAAAGTTCTTCGGCGGCGTCGAGCCGCTGATCATCGTCGTCGAGGGCAAGGAGAAGGGCGTTCTCAAGGATCCCGAAGCCGTGGAGGCGATGGAATCGTTCCAGCGCTACGTCGATAGCGATCCGGAGATCGGTTACAGCTTCTCGCTCGCCGACATCGTGAAGTCCATCAACATGGTCTTCTACGACGCGCAGCCGCGCTGGGGCGTCATCCCCGAGCAGATCGGGCGAATCGCCAATCTGTTCTTCTTCTACTTTGCCGGCGCGCCTCCGTCGGAGACGTCGAAGTATCTGGACCCCTCGTACACGATGGCGCACGTGACCTTCTTCTGCCGCAACCACCAGGGTGACACGGTGGCGCGCATCATCGACCGCTGCCGCGCGTACGTGCAGAAGTTCCCCAACAACAAGGTCGACTTCCGGCTGGCGGGCGGCCTGATCGGCGTGACGGCGGCGGCCAACGAGGAGATCCTCAAGAACGACATCTTGATGAACATCCTCGGCTTCGGGACGATCTTCTTCGTCCTGCTGTTCACCTACCGCTCGTTCGTGGCGGGCATCATCATGCTGATCCCGTTGTTTCTCGCCAACGGGGTGATCAACGCCTACATCGGCTTCCGGCATTTCGGCATCAATCTACAGTCGCTGCCGGTGGTGACGGTCGGCGTCGGTTTCGGCATCGACTACGGCCTCTACATCGTCAGTCGCGCCATCGAAGAGTATCGCGACCATCTGCGATTTCGTGAAGGCGGTACAGCGCGGAATGCAGACCGCCGGGAAGGCGGTGACGTTCACCGCGGTGTCGCTGGCGGTATCGACGCTGGCCTGGGCGTTCTCGAACATCCGCTTCAACTCGGAGATGGGTCTGCTGCTGTTCCTGTGGATGACGATCAGCTTCCTGTCGACGATGACGCTGCTGCCGGCGTTGATGGTCATCATGCGGCCGAAGTTCATGACCCAGCTGGCGAAGCCCGCGGGCGCGGCAGGTCAGAAGGCCGCGGCGACCGGCACCAATCGGTGATCGAACAGAGCAGGCGGGATAGGCGGAAGAAAACCAGGCGGGAGGCGGCCCAGAGCGGGCGCCTCCCGCTTCTGTTTTCGGGTGCTCTAGTGACGTTCGTACTCGGCGCCGTCGCCGCATCGTGCGCGCCTGATCGCCAAGCAGGAGCCGGTCCCACCCGCGGCGGCGCTACCAATGCCCGTCGAGTCTTATTTCCCGTTGACCGACAAGAGCCAGTGGAACTACCGAGTGCAGGATTTCGTCCGGAAGCTCACGTATCAGACGAAGGTCCGCGTTTATGGCCCGCAGTACGTCGAGGCGGTGCGACGTGAAGGCATCAGCGTCGAGGAGCGCTACTCTAGTTTCGGAGTGGGAGGTCCCTACGTTCTCGAGGAGCAGGAGCCGATGGTCTACTTTCGCGAGAACGGCTACCTCAATCGGGTGCTGCTCACCTACCAGGCGGGAAGGGTAGTGGCGGCAAGCGGCTCGGGCGACCGCCAATTCCTCCCGGAGTTGCTGACCGATGGAGCATCGTGGAACGGCAACACCGAGGCGTTCCACGTCGGCGACTTGGGCTTCAAGGTGAGCTTTCGCCATACGGTGGCCCTCGAACGCGAGACCATCGAGGTGCAGGCGGGCGCCTTCAGGCATTGCATTCGCGTGGATACGACTTCGACGGAGGGGCCGGACTCGGGCTACCGTCCGGGCGAGGAGCTCGTCTTCTACTACTCCGATTGGTACGCGCCGGGTGTCGGCCTGGTGCTTACACGCCAATGGGACGACGCCGCTCGTGAACGCGAGCGCACCCGCATCGAGCTGATCGGGTTCTCGATCGCGCCGCCCCAGGGCCGGGGCTCGGGGACAGTAAAGAACTGAGCGAGCCTGCCAGCTCAGTGCGCAGTGGACGTTGCGGCGGCCCCACCCGCAGCGGCGGCGCCAGCGGAAGCGGCCTCGAGCTTCTTCTGACATCGCCCGAGCTCTTCTTGCGCCATGGTTCGCTGAGTGAGCGCGTTGTCCTTCATGTCGGTGGCGGCCGTCACCTTCAGTTTGAGCTCCGCGTTCTCCTTGCGAAGGAGAAGGGCGTCGCCCCAGGTGAGGTAGCCGAGCATCATTCCTGCGCCGAGCGTCAAAGCGAGAAGCACTGTCCAGCCGCCGTAGGTCCAAATCGTGTTCTTGATCTGGGCTTCCGGACTATCAGTCTCGGTCATGCTTCCTCCCGCGGTAAGGTGGAACTCGGCGCAAGATACGAGACCGAGCAGGAATGTCAATGATTCCGGTGCGCAACGCGCTCTTGCCAAACGAAACGCATCTGCTTTATCGGGGGCGAGGCCTGATGATGCGGAGGAACACCGATCGCGCACATTGTCCCCGCGTCACCGCGATGATGCTCGCCATCGGCTCGGCGCTGGCTGCGGCCGGTTGCTTGACCGGGCCGCTTTCCGAAGGAAATGCGGCGAAGCCCAATCTCGATACGCAAGGTCTACACCATTTCCTGCGAAGACGGCCGACGCTACGCCGCGAGGACGTTCAAGGCGCGCAACTATCGGATCACGGCAGTCGAGCGCAGCGGAAGCGAGACGATCGTCGACGGCCGAAACGATGCCGAGAAGGTCACGGCGCGGCTCACCGTCGACCTGCGTCGCCGACGGCGTGACCGTCAGTCCTTCGGGCGGGGGCCAGTGGACGAAGGACGGCCTGCGCTTCGGGTTCCACCAGGTCGCCGAAGCCGGCGACCGGATCTGGCCGCCGCCGAAGGGGCCGGTCGTGAAGATGGAGCTCTACCGCGGCCCGGAGAGCGTGATCGAGTTTCCCGACGGACCTCGAGCCGACTCGGTGTCGTCGCCGTGCGCGTGCGGGTCATCAATGCGGGCGAGCGCACCTGCGCGTCGACCCCGCCGCGTGCACGCCATCGAATGAAGGGGCAGACGAGGTGTCGCCGCTCGCGCCGGCGGACGCGGAGCGCAGGCTCGCGGGCATGGATCCGGACATCAAATCGAAGCTCTTGCAGACCGACCAAGCTCAAGCACGGAGAGAGCGTCACGGGCTTCGTCTTTTTCGCGACGGGAGACTACACCGGCGGCTCGCTGGCGCTCATCGACGACCAGACCGGCGAAGCCGACGACTACGACGTGAGCTTCGCGAGCTCCTGACCCGGACGGACACTTGCGACACGCGCGGTTCGGAGCCTTCCTCATCCCCCTTCTCTTTCTCGGCTCGGGAGCGAGCGCTCTCGCCTACGAGGTGCTGTGGGAACGGAGCCTGCGTCTTTCCTTCGGCATCTCGACGTATTCGGTCGCCATCGTCACCGGCGCCTTCATGGGCGGTCTTTCCTGCGGCTATGCCGCGCGGTCGTGCACGCTGGCTCGCGCGCTTTCATCCGCTCGCTCGTCTATGCGGCGGCCGAAGCTGCCATTGCGCTCTACGCGCTGGCGTTCCCGACGCTGCACGCCGCGGTCGACGCCATCTACCTCCGCTCCGGCGGATCGCTGGCGATCCGCACCGTTCTCGCCGTTGCGCTGCTTTTCGTGCCGACCGCGCTGATGGGCATCACCGTGCCCGTCATGTCGCGCCGGCTCGCTGCGGCGTGGGGGACCGGACGAGCGGCGGCGGCGCTGCTCGCCGCCAACACGCTTGGCGGTGTCGTCGGCACGCTTGGCACCGCGTGGGTGCTCGTCCGCGTCTACGGCGCGGCGGTGACGAGCGAGATCGCCACGATGGTCAACCTCGCGGTTGCCGCGCTTGCTCTGCTGGCAGCGGCGCTGAGCCCCTCCGGAAGCGCGGGCGGCGACGCTCGCTCGCCACGGAGTGACGCCACGACCGCCGCGAGCGCGGCCACGAACCTTCGCCGCCGCGGCTTTCTTGATCGGCTTTCAGGCGATGGCGCTCCAGGTCGTTTGGAATCGCACGCTCGTCTGCGTCGTCGAGAACAACACCACCTCGTTCTCGCTGATTCTCGCCTCGGTGCTGCTCGGCGCGGCGCTCGGTACGGTCCTGTACGTTCCGCTGGCCGGTTGGGTGCGCGGGGCGCAGCCGAACATTCGGCTGTTCTTCGCGGTCGAGCTCACGCTCGCGCTCTTCGTACTCGGGTCGCTGCCACTGTTGAATCGGCTCTACGACGTGGCGGCGGCGATCAGCGCGTGGCATCCCGTGCGGAGTATCGCCGACCTGTGCTTCGATCGCTGGTTGGTGGCGATGGTCCCTACGGTGCCGGCATCTGCGGCAGCCGCGTTCCTTCTTCCCGTGTTGATGGAAGGCTGGCGTCGGTGCGCGGCGACCGTGGGGAGTCGGTCTCGACGGTGCTCGCCGCCGACGCGGCCGGCAGCCTCGTCGGCTCGCTCGCCGCCGGTTTCCTCATGATCCCCGTTTTCGGTCTTGGCCGGAGCTTGATCGCCGTCGCGATACTTGCCGCTGCGACGGGGCTATTGGTGTGGACGCGCCTCGAGCCCGCGGTGCGCAGACCGGTCCTGGCGTTCGGCGGCGTTGCGCTCGCGCTGGCACCAGTTGCGTTTCGTCGGGCCGCTCACGCTCACCCGTTGGTACAACGGCCATGAGAACGTCGCGGGCGAGCTCCTCTACTACCACGAGGGTGTATCGGGGACGATTTCGGTCTTCGAGGTCGAGGGCCGTAAGGAGCTGCTCATCAATTGTATCGAGGAAGTGCCGAATCACCGTGATGCAATGCTGTTCTTCAAGCTCCTCGGTCACACGCCGCTGGTGTTGCACGACGGGGCGCATCGCGTGCTGGTCAACGCGCTCGGCGGCGGCATCACGCTCGGCGCGGTGCTGCAGCACCCGGTCGCGGTCGAAGCCGTCGAGCTCGTACCCGAGGTACGCGACGCGATGCGGCTTTTCTCCGAAGAGAACAACAACGCGGCGAATCGGACCGATTGGCGCTTGATTGCAGACGACGGACGGAACTATCTCCGGCTAGCCCGAGAGCCTTACGACGTGATCACCGCCGACGCGACCCATCCGGCGGCTGGCGAGAGCTGGCCGCTGTACACACGCGACTACTACGAGATCGTCCGTTCCCGGCTGACGCCTGGCGGGATGTTTGCGCAATGGCTGCCGCTACACAACATGATCGAGGCCGACTTTCTCGGCGTGATGAAGACCTTTCGCAGCGTCTTTCCCGAGATGTTGGTGCTGTTCGCCAATCGCTACTGCGTTCTGATCGGCTCTGCGAAGCCGCTGCCGATCGACGCGGATGCGCTGACGCGAGCGCATCCGCGCCGACTCCAAGGTCGCCGACGACTTGCGGCCCTACGGCATCGAGACGGGGGAAGAGCTCCTGAAGTATCTAGTGCTCGACGGCCCGAGCGTCGATCGCCTGACCGGCGGGGCGCAGATCCTCACCGACGACCGCGCCTCGGTCGAGTTCGCCGAGCTTCGACGCATCGGCGTCAAGGAGACGTTTCCGCTCGACCTCGCGCTCTTGGTCAAGGGGCTCGATGCCGGCGTTCTGGCACGCCGAACGGGCCTCGCACCCGGCGGTCTTCCAGGCCCGCAAGCAGCTCCTCGAGGCGCAGCTCGAGCGGCGCGAGAACACGCTCGACGCCACCTTCGCCGCACTGGTCAAGCTCGAGGGGGCGCGCCAGCTCGCGCCGCGCGATCAGGACATCGAGGTGGCGACCAATACGATGCAAGCGGATCTGCTCGATCGTGTGAGCCATGACTATACGAGCATCCTCGAACGCAGCGACCTCGGGAACGCTCGTCGAGATCCTCTACTACGCCGATCAGCTCCACCCAGACGATCCCTTCCTGAATCAGCTGCTCGGCGCGGCGTTTCTCAAGCTTCAGCGCTGGCACGACGCCGTGCCGTACCTCGAGAAAGCCGCGGAAGCGCGGCCGAACGACGTCAACTATCAGTCGAACTTGATCTTCGCGTACGAACGAAGCGGTCAGTACGCCGACGCACTCGGCGCGCTCGGCACGGCTTCGCGAGCTGGATTCGAGCATTCCCGGCCTCGATCGCGTGAAGGATCGCATCGAAGCCGAAATGGCGGGAAAGGGGAAGGGATCATGACCGATACCGTGGCGAGCGGCCGGCTGGTTTCGATGGGACGACTGCTGATTCGCCGGCGCGTCGCGGTGCTTGCGCGTCGTGGCCGTCGTCACCGCCTTCTTCGGCTACCACGCGATGCAGCTGCGGCTTCTCAGTCGCTTCGACGAGCTGCTGCCCACCAACCATCCGTACGTCGCGGTGCACCGGCAGTTCGCCAAGACCTTCGGCGGAGCCAACACCGTCCTGATCATGGTGCGCGTGCGCGAGGGCGACATCTTCAACGTCAAGACGCTCGACAAGATCTGGTCGATGACCGAGGAGATCGACAAGATCTACGGCGTCAACCACTATCAGATCGAATCGCTCGCTCACCGCACCAACCGCACGCTCCGCGTCTCAGCAGGCGGCCTGATGGAGATGACCCCGGTGATGATGGGGCTACCGAAGACGCAGGCAGACGTCGACGGTGTCGCGCGGATCGTTCACGCCTCGCAAAACCTCTACGGCGTGCTGGTATCGATCGACAATCGCGCCGCGCTGATTCGCGCGAGCTTCATCGAAGGCATCATCGACCACCGCAAGCTCTTCGAGGAGATCCAGAATAGGGTCGTCAAGCCATTCAGCGACGACAATACCGAGATCCTGGTCGCCGGTGAGCCGCAGCTCTACGGTTGGGTCTACCAGTACGCGGGACAGGTCTATTGGATCCTGCTCGCGACGGCGGTCGTCGCGTGGGTGCTCCTCTACCTCTACTTCCGCGACTGGAAGGGCGCGCTGCGGCCGACCATTTCGGGACTGATCGCAGCGATCTGGGGACTCGGGTTCATCCACCTGATCGGTTTCTCGCTCGATCCGCTGACGTTGGTGATTCCCTTCTTCATCACCGCACGGGCGGTCAGCCACTCGGCGCAGATGCACGAGCGGTACTACGAGGAGTACAAGGCCTGCGGCTGGCAGCAAGGAAGAGGCGATCGTCCGCTCCTTCGCGGCGCTGTTCGTGCCGACGCTCTCCGGAATATTGACGGACGCGCTCGGCGTGCTCGCCATCTTGCTCGTTCCGATCCTGCTGCTGCAGCGCTTGGCGCTCACCGCCTCGTTCTGGATCGCCGCGATCGTGGTGAGCGAGCTGTTCCTGAACCCGGTCGTGTACTCGTACCTGAGCCCGCCGGAGCGGGAGATGGTCGAGAAGCGCGAGAAGGGAGCCTTCCAGCGCTTGATCGATCGCATGGCGTCCATGGTCGTATCGCCGAGCGGGCGACGCATCAGCATCGCCGTCTGGGCGGTCGTGTTGTTGGCGAGCCCGCTCTTGTTCACACAGCTGGTGATCGGTGATTCGGAGGCCGTCACGCCGCTGCTCCGCCGCGACTCGCCGTACAACTTCGCCCATAAGGAGATCCAAAACGAGTTCGGCGGCATCGAGCCGCTCATCATCGTCGTCGAGGCGAAGAAGCCCGGATCCATGCGACTGCCGCACAACGTCAGAGTGTTCGAGAAGTTCCAGCGCTACCTCGAGAGAGATCCCGACGTGGGGGCGAGCTTCTCGTTCGTCGACGTGATCACCACCATGGCGTCGTTCGTGAACGAGAGTGAGCCGAAATGGGGAGTGGTGCCGACCGAGGCCTCGAGAGTGAGCTTCTTGTTCGGCGCGTTCTTCCAAGGGACCTCGTATGCCGAGACCGCGCGGTTCATGGACCCGGACTTCAGCAACACGGCGCTGTTCTTCTACTGTCCGCAACCATCACGGCCCGACGATCCGGCGCATCATCGCGCGCGCGCAGCAGTTCATCGACGGAGAACCCTCTCGAGGACGCGCAATTCCGGCTCGCGGGAGGCCTCATCGGCGTGCTCGCCGCCGCCAACGAGGAGATGATCAAGAACGACGTGATCCTCAACGTGGTCGGATACACGACGATATTCCTGGTCGTCTGCCTGACGTATTGGTCCGTGGTCGCCGGGTTCTACTTGATCGTGCCGCTGCTCATCGCCAATGCGGTCGTCAACGCGTACATGGGGGCGCGCGGCATCGGCATCAACGTGCAGACCCTGCCGGTCGTCACGGTGGGCGTCGGATTCGGCATCGACTTCGCGTTCTACGTGGTGAGCCGCGTGCGCGAGGAGCTCGCGGGCAGGGGGTCGATCGAGGAGGCGACTCGCGAAGCGCTGCGTACCGCCGGCAAGGCCGTCACCTTCACGGCGCTCACGATGATCGCGGGGATTCTGTTCTGGACGTTCTCCAGCATTCGCTTCGATGCGGAGATGGGCCTGCTGCTGGCGTTGTGGATGGCGGTGAGCTTCCTCGCCAGCGTGACGCTGCTGCCGGCGGCCCTGGTGACGTTTCAACCGCGGTTTCTGCGCCGGGGAGTCAGCTAGCCGGCGACTCTCGACTGCGGAGGATTGCAAGGTCCGCTCGACGCGGATCGGCGGGCGCATCCGGTATTTTCACGTCCCGGCCGCGCGGGCGCGGTTTGCCCGCAAAACTTCCTGGAATTGCCGCCCGGGAAGGCCGCGCCTATACTCGCGCAGGTGCGCCGAGTTCGTCTCCAGACGAAGATTCTCTCCTACTTCGGGGCGCTGGTCACGATCGCCCTGCTGGGGGCCTTTTGGCTGGTGGACTTGCACATGAACGATCGCGGCGCGCGCCGGCGCTCGCGAGCAACTGGAAACCTCGCGACGGCTGTTCGAGGAGATCCTCGCCACCCGTGCGGAGGGTCTGGTCAACGCCGCTTCCCTGGTCGCCGAGCTCGGCACGTTTTACCAGCCGCTGGAGGACACCGACCCGACGCGACTCGAGTATGCTTGTCAGCGCATCAACCAACTCGTCGGTTCCGAGGTCGTGATCGTGACCGACCGCATGGGCGTGATTCTGGCGCGCACCGATCGGCGCTGGGAGGTCGGCGAAACGTTCCGCGCGACCACCGCAGTCGCACGCGCCTTGCGCGGGGAGCGTGCCAGCACCATGTGGGTTCACGATGACAAGCTCTACGCGATGGTCTCGGTACCCGTGCACCTCGCGACCGGTCTGGCTGGCACGCTCTCCGTCGGCTATCGCGTCGACGGCAACTTCGCGCTCCAGCTGGCGCTGCTCTCCGGTCACGACGTCGCATTCCTGATCGGCTCCGACGTCGTGGCGTCTTCGCGGACGCTCGATCCTGGCGAGACGCGTGCCGTGCAGCGGCTCGCTTCCAGCATTCAGGGCGATCGCGCGGTGTACGGGAGCGTCGATCTCGGGAGCGGGATCCCTGCGATCGTCGTCAGCCCCTTTCCCGGTATGAACGGTCCGGAGGTCGCCTCGTACGCGATCCTTCGATCGCTGCACGGCGAAGCCGAACAGATTCGCGCCCTCGAGCGACAACTCGCGCTGATCGCCGCTTGCGCGTTGGCCGCTGCGCTCGGCATCGGATTCGTGCTCAGCCGGTCGATCGGACGCCCGCTGACGCGTCTCGCATCCGCGACGCACGAGCTCGGTGAGGGAAACTACGATTTCCACCTGCCATCGCCCGCCGGGTCGAGCGAGGTGGAGAAACTGACCCGAGCCTTCGAAGCCATGCGGCAGTCGCTCAAAGCGAGGATCGAGGAGCAGAGCCGCCTGACCGAGCACCTCGAGCAGATGGTGAGCGACCGCACCGCGGCATTGCAGCGCGCGCTCGCCGACAATCACTCGCTGCTGGAGACGCTGCAGCAGTGGAACGATGCGCTCGAGCGCAAGGTGGACGAGCGCACGCGCGATCTGGCCGAGGCGCAGCAGATGCTCACGCGTCAAGACCGCATGGCGGCGATCGGCAGGCTCGCCGCGGGCGTGGCTCACGAGATCAACAATCCGCTCGGAATTCTCGCCGGCTTCGCCGAGGGACTGCTCGATCGCAGCGCCGACCCCACGCTCGCGGCGCAGCCCGCGTTCGGCGACTTTCCAGAATATCTGCGGCTCATCGGGCAGGAGGTGGATCGCCTGAAAACGATCGTGCAGCGCTTCTTGCGCTTTGCGCACACCCGCGTCCCCGAGAAGCAGGTCATCGACGTCAACTCGATCGTGCAGCAGGTGCTGGACCTGCTCGCCAATCATGCCCGCCGCGAGGGCAAAGAGCTGGCCGGCGACCTCGCCGCCTCGCCGCTCTGGGTCGACGCGGATCCGGAGCAGCTGAAACAGGTCGTTCTGAATCTCGCCCTCAACGGTCTGGACGCGGTCGACCGCGGAGGTTGGGTGAGGCTGGCTACGCGCCTCTCGCGCGAGATGGTGGAGATCAGCGTCCGCGACAACGGCGGAGGGATTCCGAGCGAGATCCGCGAACGCGTGTTCGAGCCGTTCTTCTCGACCAAGCCACCGGAGAAGGGCACCGGGCTCGGCCTTGCCCTGTGCCACGACCTCGTGAGAGAGAACGGGGGAGAGATCGAGTTGAGGGAATCGACGGTGGGCGTAGGTACCGAGTTCGTGATTCGTCTGCCACTGTCCGCTCGCAACGAGCTCCGCGCGCATGGCTGAGCCGCGAATTCGCGAGCAGACCGTGCCGGCGGCAGGCTCACCGCCCCACGTTCTCGTCGTCGACGACGAGGAGATGATGCGGGCGATGCTCGGGCGTGAGCTCCCCCGGTGGGGCTTTCGGGTGACGACCGCGCCGTCCGGCGAGGAAGGACTGCGACTCGTACAGGATCACGAGTTCGCGGTGGTGGTGGTCGACATCTTGATGCCCGGGTTGGATGGCCTGGAGACGCTCAAGCGTCTGCAGCAAGAAAGCCCAGGCACGGAAGTCGTGCTGCTCACCGGGCACGGTACGATCGAAGGCGCGGTCGCCGGCATGCGCGCCGGGGCATATGACTACCTGACCAAACCTTGCCGGCTGTCGGAGCTGTCGGCGGTGCTGTTGCGGGCGATCGAGCATCGCGCGCTGCGGCGTGAGAACGCGGCGCTGAAGCGGCTGGTGTGCGGGGAGGCGGGGAGCGCTACGATGGTCGCCCGCAGCGCGAGCATGCGTGCGCTGCTGGCACGCCTCGAGCTCGTTGCGCCCGCCGAAAGTGCCGTCCTGGTGCAGGGCGAGAGCGGCACGGGCAAAGAGCTCGTCGCCCGCCTCATCCACGGCCTCTCCGAGCGCCGCGGCAAGCCGTTCGTAGTGATCAATTGCAGCGCGATTCCCGACGCGCTCTTCGAGAGCGAGCTCTTCGGACATCACCGGGGTGCGTTCACCGGTGCCACCGAGCGCCGGCTCGGCCTCGTCGAGGCCGCCGACGGCGGAACGCTGTTCCTCGACGAGATCGGTGAAATGAGCTCGTTGGTGCAAGCCAAGCTCCTGCGCACGCTCGAATCGGGTGAGATCCGCCGCGTGGGTGAAAATCGCACGACGCGAGTCGACGTCCGGGTGGTGGCAGCGACCAACAAGGACCTGGCCTCGGAGGTCGCGGCCGCCCGTTTCCGCGAGGACTTGTACTACCGGCTGAACGGCGTCCTGCTGCACATTCCGCCGCTGCGCGAGCGGAGCGAGGACATCGAGCCGCTCGTTCGCCACTTCCTGTCGGAGCACTCCGGAAGAAGCCCACGCCTCACGGGCGTCAGCCCGGAAGCCATGACCGCGCTCAAGGCGTACCGGTGGCCCGGCAACGTTCGTGAGCTCAAAAACTGCGTCGAAGCCATGAGAATCTTGTCGCCCGGACCCGAGGTGAGGATCGACGACGTCCCGTTTCAGGTGCGCGCCGAGCGCCCGAAGCAGGGCCATCCGTGGGACGACCGTCCCATTTTCAAACTCGAGCAAATGACCGAAGAGTACGTGCTCTACGCGCTAGAACGCTGCGGCGGGAACAAGAGTCAGGCGGCTCGCCTGTTGGGCATCGACCCCAAGACGCTCTACAAGCGGCTGCGCAAACCGGAGTAGCTCCGGGTCACGTCTCGATTCGTACCCGCTGGTCGTCAACGCGCGGCGAGTGGGGCGCAGGCGCGACTTGCAACGGCGGCGTGCGGAAGTGCAGGTAGACGAACGCCCCCAGTCCGACCAGGGCAGAGGCGAGCTCCGAGATCCGCATGGTGAAGGAGACGATGATGCCGTCCGCCACCGTGTAACCGAGGCGGGAGAAGATGAGGGCGTTGCCGCCTTCGAACACGCCGAGCTTCGCGGGGATCAGGAACATCGTCGCTTCTATGAAGACCAGACCGGCTGCCGTCGTGAAGCAGGCCGCGGCGCTCGGGTCGAGATGAAGGGCGGACATCGCCAGGTAGTACTGCGGTACGCGGACGAACTGGGCCGACAAGTGAAGAACGGTCGAGGCGCCGAGCTCGCGCGGACGAGTGGCGAGAAACGTGGCGATCCGCGAATCGAACACCTCGGCGTCGTCCGGTAGGCGCTCGAGCAGCGCGCCGGCGCCGAAGATCGTACGAACCACGCCGAGGCCAACGCGCAAGATTCCGCTGCGCAGCAGCGCGAAGAACGTGAGCACAGCGAGAATCCAGAGCCCCAGCGACGCCAGCGTGAGCACGCGCTCTCGCATGTCGAACGAGAGGCCGGCGAGCACCGCGACGGCTGCGATGGCGAGAAAGATCGCCTGGCCGATCGCAAAGGTAAGCTTGTCGATCATCACGGAGGCGAACGCGTCGGGAAGCGGTACCCAGCGCCGCAGCAGCATGCCTTTGACGACCTCTCCGCCGACGCTGGCGGTCGGCGAGAGCACGTTCACGGCCACGCCGGCCGTGCGGGCAAGCAGCATATTGAGCCGCGAAATCGAGCCCCCCCCATCCGGAAGACACCAACGCCATCCCTCGCTGTGCAGGAGGTCGATGACCAGCTCCAGGGCGAAGATCGCCGCGAACGACCAACCGACCGCATAGAGACCGCGCGCGATCTCGACCAGCCCGGCCTTCTGTACGACGAACACGAAAAGTCCGACGCCGAGCAGCAGGAAGAGAAGTTGCAAGCGGTGCATGAGGTTCGCTCGCGTCCACCGAAGAAGTCGCGAGGCCGGGTTCGCTTAGCAAATTCCCCTCGCGCGAGAAAGCGCGCGAGCAAGTCGGCGTTGTGATCCGCGCGACGATCTCTTATGAGAACGTCGATGCTTGCGCGGGCCTGGCTGAAGGCCGTGGCGTTTTTGCTGAACGGCGGAGTGTTACTGGTCGGCGTGGCGCGGCTGCAGAGTCGGCTCGCGCCGCAAGACTACATGTTCGTCGGGTTGTTGTTGGCGGCGCCGCTCGTCAGCGCGGCCGCCTTGGTCCTCGGGTACCGAAAGACGGCCGATGCCGAAGTGTCGGCTACGACAAGGGCGGCGGCGGTTCTACTCAACCTGTTGCTGTTGATCTTCGTCGTCTGGCTCACCGCACGTCTCGATGCCGAGACCCGAGCCGACGAGGCGCTTTGGTTGCTGATGCTCTATACCGCGCCGCCCGCGAACTTGTTGGCTCTCGCCGCGACCAACAGGAGTGGTCGCGGAACGAGCTCCGCGTAGAAATCGGTCCTGGTCTCCCTAGCCGGCAGGCGACGTTGCGCCAAAGCGACGGTTTCGGGCGTTGCCCCTGGCTCGGGATCGGCCCGCGCGCCGGACCGAGAAATTCTTTTTGAATTCGAACCGGACTGCCGTCGTCTCTTCTGTTGAAACCCGGTTTGACCGGCTACCCTCGAACCAAATATGACCTGCCGCGAATGATCGAGGTCCAGAGCCTTCGGAAGCAGTTCGGTTCGACGGTCGCCGTCGACAACGTGTCGTTTCAGGTTCAGCGGGGCGAGGTCATCGGGCTGCTCGGTCCGAACGGATCGGGCAAAACGACGATGATGCGCATCCTTACGGGGTTCTTTCCACCGACCTCGGGAACTGCCTTCGTCGGAGGCCTGAACGTCGAGACCAATTCTCTCAAGGTGCGAGAGCTCATTGGTTACCTCCCTGAAAACGTCGTGTTGTATCCCGACATTCCCGTGGCTCGCTACTTGCGATTTTGCGGCGAGGTCAAAGGACTCTCGGGTGCCAGGCTGCGGAGCCGGATCGAGGCCGTCGTCGCCGCGGTCGGCCTCGGCGAGGTCCGCAAGCGGGAGATCGGCAAGCTTTCCAAGGGATTTCGCCAGCGCGTCGGGATCGCGCAAGCGCTGATCGCCGAGCCGGCGCTGTTGATCCTCGACGAACCGACGGTGGGCCTGGATCCCAACCAGGTGATCGACATCCGCAACCTGATCCGCGATTTGCGCGGTCAAAGCACGATCCTGCTTTCCACGCACATCCTTCACGAGGTGAGCGTGGTCTGCGATCGGGTGATCATCATCCATCGCGGCCACATCATCGCCGAGGACAGCGCCGAAGCCCTCAACCGCCGGGTCCAAGGGGTGTATCAGACGCTGGTTCGCGTCGAGGGGCCGAGCACGGAAATCGCCGCGGCGCTGCGGGGGATTCCCGGAGTCGAGCAGGTGGTCGAAGATCCCGTACCGAGCGATGCTTCGGCGCGGTTCAAGGTGGTGTCGAAGACCGGCGAGGACATTCGCAAGCAGATCGCGCGAACGATCGTAGACCGAGGCTGGAGCCTCGCCGAAGTGAGCCCCATCACCCTCACGCTCGAAGACCTCTTCGTGCGCCTCGTGAAGCAGGCGCGGGTCGACGAGGCGCGCGGCCCAGTAACATGCGCCGCACGCTGGCTCTATACAAGAAGGAGGTACGCAGCTACTTCGCCACGCCGCTCTTCTACGTCGTCGCGGCGGTGTTTCTCAGTCTTTGCGGCCTGTTCTTCCATTCCGATCTGAACTTTTTCACGCAGTTCGGCTTCGGGATGGACATCCTCAACAACTTCTTCCAGCTGTGGTTCGTCGACATGGCGACCAAGGGGATGACGTTCACCGTCCCGCTGCTGACCATGCGACTGTTCGCCGAGGAGCGGAAGCTCGGCACGATGGAGCTTCTGTTCACCTACCCGCTGAGTGACCGCGAGATCTTCGCGGGCAAATTCCTCGCTGCGGCGACCGTATTCCTCGTGATGCTGGCGGCCACGCTGCCTTACCCGATCTATCTCTATTCGATCCAGCCCTTCGACTTCCACGTCCTCTGGGCGGGCTACGCGGGGCTGGTTTTCCTCGGCATGGTGTTCATCGCGATCGGCTTGTTCGTATCGTCGCTGACGGACAGTCAGGTCGTCGCCGGCGTGGGCTCGCTGTTTCTGGTTGGCAGCTCTGTGGGCGATGTCCTGGAACGAAGCCTCGGGCAGCGACGAAGTCATGCAGGTCGTGAAGGGCTTTTCGACCTTCGATCACTTCTGGAATTTCTCGAAGGGGCTGATCGATTCCACGGACGTACTGTACTTCCTGTTCGTCGCGATCTTCTTCGGGTACCTGACGTTGCGCTCGCTCGAATCGCGCCACTGGCGGGGACGATATTGAGATCGCTCAAGAAATTCACCGGTCTCGCGCTCAACGTGGTCGGGCTTCTTTGTCTTCTGGCGATGATCGTGACGCTCAGCTTTCAGCACAACTTTCGCGTCGATCTGACGCCGGCGAGGACGTACACCCTCTCGCCACACTCCTTGAGTATCATCGACCGCATCAAGCAGCCCGTGAAGGTCACCGCCTTCGTCCGCAAGGAGGATCCCAACAACGAGTTTCTCAGTGACCTGTTCTGGCGAATGCGCCTGCGTCAGCCGAAGATCACCACGCAGATCTACGATCTGAACCGCAACCCGGCGGTGGCACGCGCCTACCGCGCGGACGCGTACGGGTCGGTGATCGTCGAGTGCGGCCCCCGCCGCAAAAGCGTCTCGAACATACAAGAAGAAGTTCTCATGGCGGCGATCCTGCAAGTCACGCGCGACTACGACAAGACTATCTACGTGCTCACCGGCCACGGCGAGCACGACGTCACGGACTACGATCGCAACCGGGGCTTCACCACGTTCCGTACCGTGCTGGAGCAAGAGCAGTATCACGTCAAGACGCTGTCGCTATTCGGCACCGACCCGATCCCGAGGACGCTGCGACGATCATCATTCCCGGGCCGCGCGCGGATCTTCGCCCGGAGGAAGCGCAAAAGCTCGATCAGTATCTGCGCGCCGGCGGCGCGCTCTTGGTGATGATCGATCCCGAGAACGCCTCGGCGCTAGCCGCGTTTCTAGGGCGCTATCGCGTCGGTATTCCGGCCGCCGTGATCGCCGAGCCCGAGAACCGGCTGGCGGCGAGCGAGCTCCTCACCGCGAAGATCCCCGACCGGTCCAAGGACTCGGCCGTGACGCTGGCGCTCGACTCGGATCCGGTGTTCTCACTCTTCGGGGCGGTCGAGGCCTTGCCGGGGGACACCGAAGACATCGACGTGATCCCATTGCTCACGACGTCGAAGAACAGCTGGGCAATCGAGCTACACGGCGGGAAGGTGCCGGACGATCTGGACTTCGACCCCAAGCGCGGCGATCTCCACGGACCGTTCCCCGTGGGGCTGTCGGTCGCCGTGCGGCTCGCCGGCGGCGCCGCCGCCGACGAGACCCAGGACCAGCAGCAGGCGCCCAGAGCCGGTCGGATGATCGTCTACGGCGATTCCGACTTCGGCAACAACTTCTTCATCGATTTGCTCGGTAACCGGGATTTGCTGGTCAACAGCGTGAACTGGCTCGCCCTCGAGGACACGCTGATCGGCATTCGCCCCGATCGCAAGGTCGCCGGCAAGGAACAGTTCTTCGTGTCGAGTCGCCAGAACCAGATGGTGTTCATGCTCGGCGTGTTCGTCGTACCGGCGATTTTCCTGCTCCTCGGTACGGCTGTGTTCGTGCGGCGGAGGATGAGTTGAGCTGGCGGAGCACGGCCGCCTACTGGGTGCTGTTCGCGGCGCTCGGCAGCTACTACCTCGCGTTCGAACGCAAGCCGCCTCCTCCTTCGGAGATGCAACGGGCGCGCGAGAAGGTACTGAACGTCTATAGCGACGACGTCAAGGCGCTCGTGTTGCGCCGGGACGGGAAGGAGATTCGCTGCGAGCGCCGCGACAAGCGCTGGCAGATCGTCAAGCCGGAAAACGCCAAGGTGCCTTCCGATCTCGTCTCGGCGCTCCTCGAGAACCTCACCGACAAGCAAGACGCGGAGGAGATCACCGCCAAGCCCAGACCGGAAGATCTCCAGGCATTCGGATTGAGCGCTTCGTCGCCGGAGGTGGAGATCGAAGTTTCAGGCGGAAAGAGAATGTCGGTCAAGCTGGGCGGCAAGAACCCGCCGCAGACCGCCATCTACGCGCAGACTGATTTTTCGCCCCGCATCCTGCTCGTAGGCGTCAACGTCCAGTACTACGCCGATCTCCTCTACGAAGCAGGGACGAAGTCGGGCTAGCGTTTCGACGAGGGCGTCCCCGCGGACGATCACGGGGCGGGCGCGCGATTTGTCGATCACGCGCCCGCGTGCGTCGTCGCATCTTCAAAATTGACACCCTTCGTTTGGTATGGTCTGAGCGGCCCAGCCGGCGAGACCGAGGGACGTATGGATTTCGGATTCAGCGAAGAGCAGGAGATGCTGCGAGAGCTCGGCGCGCGACTTCCTCGCCAAGGAAGCCCGATGACCTACGTCCGCCAGATGATGGAGGACGATCGCGGCTTACTCCGACGAGCAGTGGAAGAAGATGGCCGAGCTCGGCTGGATGGGCCTGATCTTCCCGCGAGGAGCACGGCGGCGCCGGCCTCAACATGGTCGACCTGGTCGTCGTGCTCGAGGAGATGGGGCGGGTCGTGCTGCCCGGGCCGTTCTTCTCGACCGTGCATCCTCGGCGGCTGTCGCTTGCTCGAGGCGGCAGCGACGCGCAGAAGGAGGCGCTACCTGCCGCAGCTCGCCGCCGGCGAGCTCAAGGCGACGCTGGCGCAGCTCGAGGCGAGCGGCCGCTGGGACGCCGACGGCATCCCGCTCGAGGCGACGGCAGGACGGCGGCGGCTTCATGCTCTCCGGCACCAAGCTCTTCGTGCCCGACGCGCACACCGCCGACCTGCTCGTCGTCGCGGCGCGCACGGCTCCGGGCAAAGGCGAGGACGGGATCACGCTGTTCCTCGTCGACGCCAAGGCAAGGGCGTCACGGTCACGCTGCTCAAGACCATGGACCAGACGCGCAAGCTCTGCGAGGTGAAGCTCGACCAGGTACGCATAGGTCCGCGAAGCGCGTGCTCGGCAGCGCCGGCAAGGGCTGGACGCTGCTCGACCGCCTCGTCGACCGCGCCAAGGTCGGCCTCTGCGCCGAGATGTGCGGCGGCGCGCAGAGGGTGCTCGAGATGAGCGTCGAGTACGCCAAGGTGCGCGAGCAGTTCGGCCAGCCGATCGGCAGCTTCCAGGCGATCCAGCACAAGTGCGCCAACATGCTGGTGCAGGTCGAGAGCGCCAAGTCGGCGACCTACTACGCCGCCTGGGCGGTCGCGAACGACGTCCCCGAGGCGCCGCTCGCCGCCGCGATGGCGAAGGCCTACTGCTCCGACGCGTACCGCGTACGTCGCGGGCGAGGGCATCCAGATCCACGGCGGCATCGGCTTCACGTGGGAGCACGACATGCACCTCTACTTCAAGCGCGCCAAGGGCTCCGAGGTGACGTTCGGCGACGCGACCTGGAACCGCGAGCTGGTCGCCCAGCTCATCGATTTGTGACGGAGGAAGCGAGATGGAAGATCAACGTGCCAAGGATCCGAGGATCGGCCGCAGCGGCCAGCCGACCACGATGCGGGTCGAGCTCGGCAAGATCCGCGAGTTCGCCCGGGCGATCAAGGACGACAACCCGATCTACTTCGACGAGGAGCATGCGAAACGCGAAGCGGGCGGGGTCATGCCGCCGCCGACCTTCACGATGACACAAGCATTCTGGGACGAGACCCGCGAGCCGCATCGACCATGGTCTCGACATGCGCCGCGTGCTGCACGGCGAGCAGGAGTTCGAGTACGTGCGGCCGATCCGCGCGGGCGACACGTTGACGGCAGGCGCGGATCGAACGTCGAGAAGGCCCGGGAAAGCGCGGCGGCGAGATGACTCTCGTCACTCTGGAGACCGAGTACAAGAACCAAAGCGGCGAGGTGTGCCTCTACGCGCGCTCGACGATCATCGAGACCGCCAAAGCGGTCGAGAAGAAGCTGAGGGAGCGCACGATGGCGACGAGCAAGCTCTATTTCGAGAACGTCAAGGAAGGCGACGAGGTGCCGAGCTTCGTGGTCAAGAATCTGACGCGTACCGACCTCGTCCGGTACGCGGGCGCCTCCGGCGACTTCAACCCGATTCACCACGATCAGACGTTCGCCGAGGCGGCACGCTATCCCACGGTCTTCGCTCACGGCATGCTGAACGCCGGCTTCGTGGGCAAGTGCCTCACCGACTACGTCGGACGTCCAGGTCTGCAAGCGCTTCAAGGTGCGATTCACGACCCAGGTATGGCCCGGCGACACGATCACCTGCGGCGGCAAAGTTACCAAGAAGTACGAGGCAGACGGAGAGAATCGCATCGAAGGCGAGCTCTTCGCCAAGAATCAGAAGGGCGAGACGGTCATCCAAGGGGCCTTCGTGGCCGCCCTTCCGTCGCACCGATGACGACGGGGAGATTCTTCGCGACTTGCGGAGCGCTTCTCAAGGCCTGACGCTTCGGGCGCTGCAGGGACGGATCACCGGTTGCCGTCGTTGCCCGCGCTTGGTCGCGTATCGCGAGCGCGTCGCACGAGAGAAGGTGCGTCGCTTCAGGGACTCCGACTATTGGGGCCGGCCGCTGCCGGGATTCGGGGATCCTCGGGCGCGCCTGTGGGTGGTCGGGCTCGCGCCGGCAGCTCACGGCGGCAATCGCACGGGGCGGATCTTCACGGGGGATCGCAGCGGTGACTGGTTGTACGCAGCGCTCCACCGCGCCGGTTTCGCCAACCAGCCGACTTCCGTGTCGCGCGAAGATGGCCTCGAGCTCGACGGCGCATTCGTCTCGGCGGTGGTGCGATGCGCGCCGCCGGCAAACCGGCCGACCATCGAGGAGCGTGACCGCTGCTTGCCGTACCTGGCGGCCGAGCTGTCGCGGCTCGACCACGTGCGCGTCTTCATCGCCCTCGGCGGTTTCGCCTTCACGAACGTCCTACGCATGCTGCGCGCTACGGGCGACAAGCCAGTCGAGGCGCCCCGCTTCGGCCACGACGCCGTCGTGCCTCTGGCGAGCGGCCGGACGCTCCTCGGCTGCTATCACCCGAGCCAACAGAACACGTTCACCGGCCGGCTGACGGAGCGCATGTTCGCGGCGGTGTTCGCGCGCGCCCGGCAGCTCGTTGACTAGAAGAGCGTGCCGATGAACGTGCCGAGCACGGAGATCGGCGCCGTGTCCTCGATCCCTTGCGTGGCCCGAGTCACGCCGCCGAGCGCCCCTTCGGCTTGGTTGTAGAGAGCGTCGTCGGCGATCAGGCGGCCGAGCGTGCCTTGGCCGTGGCGCACCCGGTCCGAGACATCGGCGAAATTGCCCATCGTGACGTTGACGCTCGCAACGGTTTCCCGCAGCTCGTCGTACATGCCGTCGTCGGCGAGCAGGAGACGCCCGAGCGTGCCTTCGCCACGCGCGAGGCGGCCGGTCACCTTGCGAATGTCGCCGAAGGATTCGCGGATCGAGCCGAGGGTGGCAGCGACCTCGTCATAGAGCTTCGGGTCGTTGAGTAGCCGGCCGAGCGTGCCCTGACCGTTGTTCAGCTTGTCGGTGATGCCACCGAGGTTCTTCACGGTTTGCTGCAACCCCTGGCGGTTTTCTTCGAGCATTTCGCTCACCGTCTTCAACAAGCGATCCTGGTTCTCGTTCAGCGAATCCGCCAGGCTGCGCAGGCTACCCCCGACCTTGTCGAGCTCATCGACCATCTGCGAAATTCCCGCGGCCGATTCGCTGCGCAGCGTCGCGTCGGGTGCGAGCGGCGCGCGGCCGGGCGAGCCGCGGTCGATGGTGACGAAGCGCGCTCCGGAGAGCGCTTGGAAGTCGAGGCGCGCCACCGCATCCTCATGGAGCTCGATACCGCGGTTGAGCTGGAGCGCCACGCGCACGCGCCCCGGCTCGAGCCGGATGTCGCGCACGCTGCCCGCCTTCACGCCGGCGACGCGAACCTGAGCGCCCGTCGTCAGCCCTTGCACGTCGGCGAAGTCCGCCCAGACGCGATAGCCTCGCGAGAGGAGCCCGGTGCCGACGGTCGCTTCGATGAACCCGACGAAGAGCAAGATGCCGCCGATGAAGAAAAGACCCACACGCTGTTCTTTGGATAGTGCCATGGCTCGTTCCCTTCTCACACGAGGCGCGCTGCGCGCAGGAACTCCCGCGTCTGCGGATGCTCGCTGTGAAAGAACTTTTCCTTGGTGCAGTAGTCGACGATCTCCCCGCGTCGCAGCAGCGCGATGTGGTCGGCGACTTCGCCGGCCAGGGGGAGGTTGTGGGTGACGACCACCTGGGTGGGATGCCTGTGGTCCTGAATCCTGCGGATCAGCGTGGCCACTTCCTCGGTGAGCAGCGGATCGAGCTCGGCGGTTGGCTCGTCGTAGAGGATCAAGTCGGAATCGACGGCCAGAGCGCGCGCGATCGCCACGCGCTTGCGCATGCCGCCAGAAAGCGAGCTCGGCAGCTTGTCCTCGGTGCCTTCCATGTCGACTTGCGCCAAACAGTCACGGACGGTGCGACGGATCTCGTCCGGCCCGGCCATGCGATGTTCGCGAAGCGCAAGGCTCACGTTCTCCGCGACCGTGAGCGAATTCAGCAGCGCCGAGCTCTGAAACACCATCGACACGTGAAAGGGCTTTTCATCGATCGACAGCCGCCGATACTGCTCGACGCTGAGGTCGTTCAGCCGGATCTCGCCCCGATCCGGGTGCTCGAGTCCGATGATCTGACGAATCAGCACCGACTTGCCCTCGCCGCTTCCACCGATGATCACCAGCGTCTCGCCTTCGCCGACGTCGAGGCGAACGCCTCGCAGGACCGCATGGCCGTCATACGATTTCCAGACGTCACGGATCGTGATGCTGACCCCGCCCCTCGTGTCGCGCCCGCGCGTCATTTCGGCGTGGCAGGGAAGAGCAAGAAAGCGATGCGCACGATGATGAAGTCGGCGATGATGATCGACACGAAGCTCCACACGACCGCGGACGTCGTCGACCGAGCCACACCTTCGGAGCCCCCGGTAGTACGCAAGCCGAACGCACACGCGATGATCGAGATGAGCATGCCGAACACCACGCCCTTCAGGAGACCGACGACGATGTCGGTGAAGTTCAGCCACTCGCGGAGATTGTCGAGAAACTGCGAGACGCTGATCGAGATCGTGGGATCGAAGGCGATCACCAGCGTCCCGCCGGCGATGCCGATGACGTTCGAATAGAGCACTAGCGTCGGCAAGGCCAGCGTCATGGCGAGAAACCGCGGCATCGACAGGAACGGGACGGGGTCGATGTCCATGGTGCGCAGGGCCGAGATCTCGTCGTTCACCTTCATCGAGCCGATCTCCGCGGCGATCGCCGATCCCGATTTGCCGGCGACGATGAAACCCATGATCACGGGACCGAGCTCTTTCGTCATCGCCAAGCCGACGAGTGATCCGAGCACTTCTTGAGTGTAGTTGGCGAGCTGGTCGGCCGCTTGCACGACCATCACCATGCCCACGAAAAGCGACACGAGGCCGGCGATGGCGACCGTGTCGGCGCCGATCAAGGTGAGTTGCGCGAGGATCTTCGTGAAGTGGCGTGGCGCCGATCGACAGTGCCAGACGGTGGCTAGAAAGAGTCGGATGCACTCGCCGAGGATCTGCAGGATATCGAGCGTGGCGCGACCCACGGCAGCCGTCGCACCCCGGGGAGGGGTCATCCGGACGCTTTCCATCGCTTGCGCCATGCGGCCCCGCTAGTCGAAAGACAGATACCATGGGGGGCGAACGTTGCCATCGCCCCAACTCCACATCCCCCACAAGAGGTCGCTTTGCCCTCCGTTCGTCCCGTAGAGCCGATAGAGCGGCGCATAGGTCCGTTGCAGCGCCTCGTTCTTCGGTAGGATGCCGTCTAGAAGAGTGAGCGCTTGCGAATCGCCGGGAACGCGCGAAATCCACAGTGGCACGAGCGCGTGTGTCTCCACGCGGGCCTCGCCTTCGCCTTCGGTCTGATCGCGGTACAAGAAGAAAAGCACGTCCCTTCGCTCAAAGCCCGCCAGGCTTCCGAGACCGGTACGTCTTCGATACAGAGGCCACAGGTAGAAGGCGGACTCCATCGTCGGCGTGACGCGCTCGCCGTAGAAAGGCAGCAGCCGCAGCGACAGCCGCCGGCCCGTCTTCAGGTCCGTCTGGCGTACCCAAGCGGGCCACGGAAAGCCCTCGCTCTCGATGTCGTTCGCGAGGTCGATCGTGCGAGTGTAGAGCGGGAGGATCAGCAAAAACCCATACGAACGGCTGTGAATGCGCGGTCCATCGAGCGACGAAAACAGCGGCCACGAAATCCTCGTGACCGTCTCGTCGGCACGACCGGGATGCTCCACGCTGCGAATGTAGAACGGCCAGGCGACGTACCGCGACTCGTAGTCGGCGCCGAGCACGGTATGGCCATAGATTGGCCACAGGCGTACGCCTTCACCGCTGCGCCCGCCAACCCGCGAGAAGAACGGGAAGGGCAGCCAGGTGCGCTCGTAGAGCGGTTGCTCGACTCTCAGGTAGAGCGGGAACAGAAACATTCGCACCCGCTCATAACCGAAGAAGTGCTCGAGATTTCCATACAGCGGCACGACGGACAGCGAGGAGCCGCTGTCCGGGCTCGAATGGTAGAAGATGATGGGAAAGAAGCGGAACTCGCGCGTGTACGGTTGGTCGCGCGTCGGTCGAGCCCGCCATAGGTAGGAGCCGAGGCCGAGAAAGCGCACCCACAGCTCCTCGTTCGAGCTTTGCCACGTCGCGAGAGGATAGAGGAGCGAGCCCCGCGCGGGGGCGTCGGGCGAGGCCTGCGACGTCTCGAAGAGGGGACGAAACGCGAAAGAGCGGGCACCCGCGCTACGATGCCATTCGAGGATCGGACCGAGGACTCGTCCGCTCGATTCGGTCTCGGTGCGGCGGATTTCGAGGAGCGGCCAGGCACGTAGCTCGAAGGCAAACGCCGAGCCGCACGCGAGCACGATCGTCACCGCGGCTACGGCCGCGGGCGCGTGCGACGCGCACCTATTCGCCCGCGAACTCAACCGCCTGCAGGTCGCGCGCGCGGATCTGATAGAGCCCGAGACGTGTCTGGCCCGAGAATGCCAGCGAGGCTCTCACCTTCATGTCGACGGGGTCGCCCTTGCGAAGCGAAACCCTCGCCACCAGGCCTTTGACCGGATCTCCCGAGAACGAGATCGAGCGGATGTTGTCGAACGAAATGCGCAGATCTCCGCGACCGAGTTCCCCTGCCAGCGCGAGTTCGCCGCCGGCGCTGATCCACTTCGCCTCGACCCGGGTGCCATCGCGATCGACGAATGTGCCTTCGAAGTTGCGCTCCAAGCCGCCCGAACCGCCGCCGCCGAGCATTCCCATGCCGAGCAGGGGCAGTGCGAGACACACGATGGCGATCGACCACATCCTGCGGGCCATGACCTCTCCTTTTGCCGTGTGCGGCTCCTACCACAGCCTCCGGGGTCGGCAAAGCAAGCATTCTTGCTACAACGGCAGGCATGGCAACCAATGCCGAGCCCGAGGCGGTCGTCATCGGCGGCGGAATCACGGGGCTCACGTGTACGTGGCGCCTCCGTCGCGCCGGAATCGATGCACTGTGCCTCGAGTCCTCGAATCGCGCCGGAGGTGCTCTCTGCACCCGGCGTATCGAGGGCTTCCTCGTCGAGGCCGGAGCAAACACCGTTCAGGAAAATGCGGAGCTCGACGCGCTGGTCCGCGAGCTCGGGCTTTGCGATGAGCTGCTGCGCGCTCCACGCGATCTGACGCGCTTCGTCTATCGTCTCGGCGCGCTGCATCCGCTGCCGAGGGACTTCCGATCGGCGCTCGGAACGCGATTGATCTCCGCTCGCGCGAAGTGGCGATTCCTCGGCGAATTCGCCGTGAGGCGTTCGCCCACTTCGAGCGCACGCGACGAGTCCGTGTCGGCTTTCGTCCGCCGCAGGTTCGGTGCGGAGATCGTAGATGCGCTCGTAGCTCCATTCGTCTCGGGGACTTTCGCGGGCGATCCCGCCGAGCTTTCCGCGCGCGCTGCGCTGCCATCGCTGGTCGCCATGGAAGAGCGGTACGGGAGCGTTCTGCGTGGGATGCTGGCGAACGCGATGCGCACGGCAGGCCGGCGCCGGGCCGAGCAATCACGGACGTTGATCTCGTTCCGCGACGGCCTCGAGACGTTGCCCTCGAGACTCGCCGTCAACCTCGGCGACACGAATCGTTTGGGCTCCGAGGCGCTGGCCATCACGCGCAATTCGGTCGGCGGACGATTCGCGGTAGAGCTTCGAGAGCCATCGGGGCAACGCCGCGTGACGACCCGCGCGGTAGTCGTCGCCTGCTCGGCGTGGTGCGCTGCATCGCTGCTCGACGCGCTCACCAGCGGAGCGAGCCGAACGCTCGCGGAGATTCCGGCCGCCTCGCTGGTAACTGTAAACCTCGCGTGGCCCCGCGCGGACGTCTCCCGTTCACTCCGCGGCCTCGGCTTCTTGGTCGCCGCCGGCGAGAGGCCGCGCACGCTCGGTTGCCTGTGGAATTCGTCGATCTTTCCCGGCCGCGCCCCCGAGGACCAGGCGCTGCTCACCGCGTTCCTGGGAGGAGCCCGCGACCCGCAAGCCGCTTCGCTGTCCGACGGCGACCTCGTGGATTTGGTCAGCTCCGAGCTGGCAAAGATCCTCGGGGCTCGCGGGCGGCCCCGCGCACTGACCGTCGAGCGGCATCCGCGGGCGCTCCCTCAATACGGTCTCGGCCACGCCGATCGCCTGACGCGCGTGAGAGCAGCGGTCGGCGCCGTGCCAGGACTGTTCATCGCGGGGAACTACCTGAGCGGCGTGTCGGTCGGCGAATGCGTGCGACAAGGGGCGCTGGCCGCGTCCGACGTATGCGCATTTTTGCTGGGAGCGGTCGATTTTTCGAGCCGCAGCGTGTTATAGAATTGAATCTCGTCGAAAGCGCGCGGGCATTCGACTGCGGCGTGCGAGGGACGCGCTTGAGCGGCAAGAACGGCGAAGCGAAGCACCCCTTCCAGTTCATGGCCTGCTGGGAGCTGCGGGAAATGCTCGGACGGCGCGCCGCGGACGTGCAGGAACTTCTCGACGGCCTCGAAGAGGTGCCGCTCGACAGCATCTATTTTCATACCCACAGCTACTTCTTGCGTCATCCCTACATCTCCGGTCCCTATCCCAACGATTTCGCCAACTGGGCTGCGATCCAGCTTCGCGACCGTGTCCTCGGCGAGCGACTGGCGGTGATCGATCCCTTCGAAGTGGGCGACCTGGAGGCCTTACGCAACGAGCTGGTGACGATTCTCGACGACCATCTCTCGCACGTCGGCTCCGTGCCACGCGTCGTCTACGGGGAGCTCTTCTTCTTCATGCAGTCTCGGATTCTCGCGGTGCCGGCGGGAATCAAGGCGCGCACGCTGACCGAGTTTCGCGAGGGGCTCGAGCGCGTCGACTCGAGCGCCGTCTACTTTCACGTGCTCGCGGCGATCACGCGCAAGGGCAAGCGCCGCAACGACTTCGTCTCGTGGATCGAGGACGGCCTCGGCCTGAAGGAGCTGGCGGGCCGGATCGCCGCGATCAATCCCTACGCTACCAGCCTCGAAGGGGTCCGCAGGAACCTCGTCGAGCTCTGCGAGTCTGCCGAGCGCGCGACTCACTGATCGGTTCATGGCGGTCACGCTCGACGACTACCGCACGGTTTCGCCGCCCGGCTCCGTCGACATCTTGCGCCGGATGGCGGAGAAGCTCCGCTCCCGGAAGATTCTGCGGATCAACGCGAATCGCAGTGGCACGGGTGTCGCCGAGATGCTCGAACGGCATACGCCGCTTCTTCAAGAGCTCGGCATCGACGCGCGCTGGGAGGTCATGCGCGGCGGCGAGGGCTTCCAAGCCGCTTGCCAGGCTCTCTACAACATGCTGCAGGGCGAGGAGGATCGCTTCAGCGAGGAGATGCTGCAGCAGTTCGTCGCCACCAACCGCGAGAACGCGCAGCAACTCTCGTTCGAGGCCGACGTCGTGGTCATCCACGACCATCAGCCGGTGCCGCTCATCGACATCCGGCCACAGGAAGGCAAGTGGGTCTGGCGCTGCCACCTCGACATCGCTCGTCCGCAGCGCAAGGCGTGGGCGATGCTGCGCCAATTTCTCGTCAAGTACGACGCCGCGGTGTTCTCGCTGCCGAAGTTCGCGCAGCGCCTGCCGATCCCGCAGTTCTTGATCTACCCGTCGATCGATCCGTTGTCGGACAAGAACCGCGAGCTCTCCGAACGCGAGATCGGGCAAGCGCTCGATCGTCTCGGCATCCCGCGCGACAAGCCGATCCTCCTCCAAGCTTCGCGCTTCCACCGGTTCAAGGATCCGGTGGGCGTGATCGAGGCGTATCGCATCGCCAAGAAGCAGAACGACTGCCGCCTCGTGCTCGCCGGGACGCCCACGACTGACGAGGAAGGGCGCCGGCTGTTCGCCGAGATGGAGGAGGCGGCCGGGAATGATCGCGACGTGCACATCCTCCGTCTTCCCGAGACTGCCGACATCGAGATCAACGCGCTCCAACGCGCGGCCACGATCGTCATCCAGAAATCGACGCGTGAAGGCTTCGGCTTGATGGTCGCCGAGGCGATGTGGAAGGGAAAGCCGGTGATCGGTGGGTTCGCGGGAGGCATCACGGCGCAGCTCATCTACGAGGTCACCGGCTACACGGTGAATTCGGTGGAGGGCTGCGCGTACCGGATCCGCACGCTGCTCAACAACCCGGAGCTCGCGGCCAAGATGGGAAAAGACGCGCGCGAGTTCGCTCGGTGGCACTTCTTGATCACCCGCAACCTCGGGGACTATCTCGCTCTGCTGACGACGCTTCTGCGCTAGCTCGGCGGTCGGGGAGCGGCTTCGCGACCGACGGGCGCGAGGCGGAACACAGGCTGACACAGGAGTCGAAGGCGATGGCTGAAGGCAAAACGATCGAAGCGATGCTCGACGAGCAGCGAACGTTTCCCCCGCTGGCGGAGTTCCGAAGCCGTGCGGTGATCCAGGGCGACGCGCGTGTATCGCGAGGCGGCAAAGCGATTTCCAAGCGTTCTGGGCAAGGCTCGCAGCCGAGAAGCTCGATTGGTTCCGCAAATGGGACGAGGTGCTGCGGTGGGATCCCCCGTGGGCGAAGTGGTTCGTCGGCGGCAAGATCAACGTGGCCGCCAACTGTCTCGACCGGCACGTCGCCGCCGGGCACGGCAACCGAATCGCCTATCGCTGGCTCGGCGAGAAGGACGAGGAGCGCACACTGAGCTACGCAGACCTTCACCGCGAGGTCCAGAAGTTCGCCAACGTGCTCAAGGCGCTCGGCGTCGACAAGGGCGATCGCGTGGCGATCTACCTGCCGATGATCCCGGAGCTGCCGATCGCGATGCTGGCGTGCGCGCGCATCGGCGCGGTGCACAGCGTGGTATTCGGGGGATTCAGCTCCGAAGCGCTGCGCGACCGCATCCTCGACGCAGAGGCGAAGCTGCTGGTGACCGCCGACGGCGGCTACCGACGGGGCGCGGTGGTGCCGCTCAAGGCCAATGCGGATGCGTCGGTCGCGGAAACGCCCTCGATCCAACACGTCGTCGTCGTGCGGCGCACGGGCGAGCCGGTGGCGATGCAGGCGGGACGTGACGTCTGGTGGCACGACGCCATGGCGAAGGCGTCGGGCGAATGCGTCGCTGAGCCGATGGACAGCGAAGACATGCTGTACATCCTCTACACGAGCGGCACGACCGGCAAACCGAAGGGCATCGTTCACACCACCGCCGGGTACCTGCTCGGCGTGACGACGACGTTCCAGTGGATCTTCGACTGGCGTGAGAGCGACGTCTACTGGTGCGCGGCGGACATCGGCTGGGTCACCGGTCACAGCTACATCGTCTACGGACCGCTCTCGAGCGGCGCCACCTCGGTCATGTACGAGGGCACGCCCGATTATCCGGCACGGGATCGCTGGTGGGAGATCGTCGAGCGCTACCGAGTGAGCTTGATCTACATGGCGCCCACGGCGATCCGCTCGTTCATGAAATGGGGCACGGAACTACCGGCCCGCCGGGACTTGTCCTCGCTGCGGCTACTCGGCTCGGTCGGCGAGCCGATCAACCCCGAAGCCTGGGTCTGGTACCACGATCACATCGGCCGGCGTCGCTGTCCGATCGTCGACACCTGGTGGCAAACCGAGACCGGCTCGATCATGATCACGCCGCTTCCCGGTATCACCACGCTGAAGCCGGGCTCGGCCACCAAACCGTTCCCGGGCGTCGAGGCAGAGATCGTCGACGACCAGGGCAGGCCGGCCGGCAGCGGTTATCTGGTACTCAAGAAACCGTGGCCTTCGATGGCGCGCACGCTCTATAAGGATCCCGAGCGGTTCCGCCAGGTGTATTGGAGCCGCCACGCGGGCGTGTATTTCACCGGCGATGGCGCCAAGCGCGACGCCGATGGTGACTACTGGTTGCTCGGACGCGTCGACGACGTGATGAACGTCGCGGGACATCGCATCAGCACCTACGAGGTCGAGAGCGCGCTCGTTGACCACCATGCCGTCGCCGAGGCGGCGGTCATCGGCAAAGCACACGACATCAAGGGACAGGCGATCTCTGCGTTCGTGACGCTGAAGGAGGGGAACCCCGGGACCGCCGAGCTGATGAAAGAGCTGAAGGAGCACGTCGCCAAGAAGATCGGGGCCATCGCACGTCCCGACGACATCATCTTCACCGCCGAGCTGCCGAAGACGCGAAGCGGCAAGATCATGCGACGACTGTTACGCGACGTCGCGGAAGGACGAGCGTTGGGCGATACGACGACGCTCGCGGATCCCGCGGTCGTGCACGGGCTCAAGGACAAATACGAGGACAAAGAGGCGTAAGACTTCCCGGGGCGCGCCATCGGGCGCGCCGGCGCCCTTTCAGCCCGTTCGCAACGCTTCGTTCAGGCTGCCGCTGCGAAAGCCCCGAGGATCGATCTCGACCGCTGCGAAGCCGACAGAGCGCAGATGAGCTTCGAGCTCGTCGCGCAGGGGCGAAGCGCTCAGGCGCGCGACTTCCTCACGGGGAACCTCGACGCGCGCGCGGTCACCGTAGTAGCGCACGCGACATTCGCGGAAGCCGTGCGCGTGGAGCCACTTCTCTCCCGCGGACACCTTGGCGAGGCCCTCGAGGGTGATCGCCGTGCCGTACGGAAAGCGGGACGAGAGACACGGGCTCGCCGGGCGGTCGAACGTTCGCAGGCCGAGCTCACGGCTGAGCGAGCGGATCTCTCGCTTGCTCAGCGCGGCCTCGGCGAGCGGGTGGCGGACCATGCGCTCCGCGGCCGCCTGCAGGCCTGGGCGGTAGTCTCCGCGATCGTCGGCGTTGACCCCGTCGACGATCCAAGGAATCGCTCGCCGCGCGGCTTCGGCGGCTGCGATCTCGTAGAGGTTCGACTTGCAGAAGTAGCAACGGTTGGCCGGGTTTGCGCTGTAGTTCGGGATCTCGAGCTCGTTGACGTGAATGACGACGTGCTCGATCGTGAGCTCGCGGGCGAGCTCGATGGCCTGAGCGGTGTCTTCGTCGGGATTGGTGGGCGAGACCGTCGTGAGCGCGGTCGCCTCGTCGCCGAGCACGTCGTGAGCGACGCGCGTCACGAGGCTCGAATCGACGCCGCCCGAGAAGCACACCAAGACGCGCCCCATGTCGGCAAGCGACCGCCGCAGCTCCGAAAGCTTCCGCTCCGCGCTCATATTCCTTCCGCTTGAAACACCTCCGTGGTGAGGTATCTCTCACCGGTGTCGCAGAACACCGTGAGCACGACCTTGCCCGGTCCGAGCCGCTTGGCGATCTGCAAGGCGGCACAGCAATTCGCTCCGGACGAGATGCCGAGCAGCATGCCTTCTTCGCGCGCGAGGCGCCGCGTGAAGCGGGCAGCGTCCTCGTCCGTCACCGTCAAAACTTCGTCGACGACTTTGGGGTTGAAGTTTTCGGGAACGAATCCCGCGCCGATGCCCTGGATCTTGTGGTAGCCCGGCTTACCGCCGGAAATCACCGGCGAGGCGGCGGGCTCGACCGCAACGACGAGCGTGCCGGGGCGCTTCTCTTTGAGGACTTCGCCCACCCCGGTGATGGTGCCGCCCGTACCGACACCGCTGACGAAGGCGTCGACGCGCGGCATCTGCTCGAGGATCTCCTGGGCCGTGGTACGCCGGTGCATTTCCGGATTTGCGGGATTCACGAATTGCTGCGGCATGAAATACTCGGGATGCTCGAGGAGAATCTCTTCCGCTTTGCGGATCGCGCCGTGCATGCCGCGCGTATCGGGCGTGAGGATCAGCGTAGCGCCGTAAGCGGCGAGCAGGCTTCGTCGCTCTTCACTCATGGTATCAGGCATGGTGAGGATGAGACGATAGCCACGCACCGCGCAGACCAGCGCAAGTCCGATCCCCGTATTGCCACTGGTTGGCTCGATGATCGTATCCCCAGCCTTGAGGCGGCCCTCCCGCTCGGCCGCCTCGATCATGTTGAGGCAGATGCGATCCTTCACGGACCCGCCGGGGTTCATCGCCTCGACCTTCGCCCACAGCTCGGCGTGCTCAGAGCCGGGAATTCGCCGCAGCCGCACCACCGGCGTCGACCCGATCAGCTCGAGGGGCGTGCGCGCTACCTGACAGGGCTTCGGCATCAGCGGAGTGCGTGAGGATCGGAGCGACGCGATGATATCGACGGGGTCCCGAAGTGTCAAATTTGCTGCTGCACTCAGGGCTTCGCTCTGCTCGTCGCCGTGAGGAAACGCTTGAGCCCTCCCGTTCTCGTCGTATTCCCCGGGGCGCTCGGCGATCTCGTCTGTTTGGTGCCAACCCTTCGCGAGCTCGCTCGACGCCATGGTGCGCCGCCGTCTCTGCTCTGTAAGGGAGATCTCGTGCCATTGGTCACGATGGCGCGCCTGGCCGTGGCGGAGCCGATCGAGCGCCGCGAAGCGAGCTGGCTCTTCTCCGAGGAGCCGCCACCCGAAGCCGCGGCGTTCTACGGTGCCTTCTCGTCGATCGAGTCGTTCACCGGAGCGGGTGTCGTCGAGGTCGAGCGCAATTTGGCGCGGTGGGGCGGGAGCGCGGCGCGTGTGCATCCATTCCGCCCCTCCGAGCCGATTCATCTCGCGGAGCATTTTTTGCGGTCGATCGGCGCCGCGCGGGCGCCCGACGAGTCCTTCGACGTGCGACTCGAGTTGCCGACGGAGGTCTTGGTGGCCGCCTCGCGTAGCTGGGGTGGCCGGCGCCGACCGCTGCTCCTGGTGCATCCAGGAAGCGGAGGGTATGCGAAGCGCTGGTCTCGGGTGGGCTTCGTACGACTCACGGAGCGTTGGCGGCGGCGTGGCGGCAGCGTCGTCGTGTTGCTCGGCGACGCGGAAGAGTCCGAGAGAGTTGCGTGGCGCAGCGAGGGGCTCGAGGTGGTGAGCGGCATCAACCTCGTCGCCGTGGCCGCGCTCCTCGGCGTGGTGGATACGTATCTCGGCAACGACTCCGGCGTCAGTCATCTCGCTGCTGCCGTTGGTGTGCGCGGCGTGGCACTGTTCGGCCCGACGGATACACGTCGCTGGAGGCCGTTGTCGCAGGGGCTGCGAGCCATGGCGCTCGAACCGTGGTCCGGCGCCGATGAGACTCCGCCACCGCACGTGGTCGACGCGGTGGAGCGTTCGCTCGACGTCACGCGACCTTGACAAGGTAGGACCCCACCACTAGCTTTCTTGGTCGATAGTGGCCGAAGGAGGGTCGCTGTCCAATGTCCTCCACCCTCAAAACAACATTCCTTCTCGCATCCCTCACCGCGTTGATACTGCTGTTCGGCCAAGTGCTGGGGGGCAGCCAGGGTGTGGCTTTGGCGCTGGTGTTTGCCGCCGTCATGAACCTGGGCAGCTACTGGTTCTCGGATAAGATCGTACTGGCGAGCTACGGAGCGAAGCCCATCGAAGAATCGGAGGCGCCGGAGCTGTACGCGATCGTTCGTCGCCTCTCGCAGAAGGCGAACGTTCCGATGCCACGCGTTTACCTGATCCCGACGGACTCACCCAATGCGTTCGCCACCGGCAGGAATCCCGAGCACGCCGTCGTCGCCGTGACGAGTGGAATTCTCCGCCTGCTCAACTGGGAGGAATTGGAAGGGGTTCTGGCACACGAGCTGGGCCACGTATTCAATCGCGATATCCTCATCAGCTCTGTCGCCGCCACGCTCGCGGGCGCGGTCATGTGGCTGGCGAGCATGGCGCGCTGGGGAGCTATGTTCGGCGGCATCGGCGGCCGCGACGACCGAGAGGGTCGCGGTAACGGCTTGGCACTCATAATCATGGCGCTGCTGGCGCCGTTCGCGGCCATGCTCATCCAGCTCGCCGTGTCACGGTCGCGGGAATACGGAGCCGACGAGAGCGGTGCCCGGCTGTGCGGCAATCCCAGCGCACTCGCTTCGGCATTGCAAAAGCTGGCGGTTCAGTCTGGGCGCGTGCCCCTCGCCGCGAGCCCGCAAACCGCCCATCTATTCATCGTCAACCCGCTCTCCGGCCAATTTCTCGCGAGCCTCTTCAGCACGCACCCGCCGATCGAGGAACGCATCGAGCGGCTGCGTCGGATGCAACTCGGCTTCCAGCGCTGAGGCGCAACGTGGCCGAGGATAACGAGCAGTCCAAGGGATTTCAGGTCAAGGATCGCCGCCGCTTCACGGAAACTGGTGAGGCGCGTGAGGAAGCCTCGGCACCCGAGGAAGCGTCCGAGAAAGCTGCGGAGAGCTCGCCGGCAGCTCCGCCCGATCGGCCGCCGGATGTGCACGAGCCGCTCGAAATCACGCTGAGCACGTTCGTGATGAGCCTCAGCACCCAAGCGCTGATGTGTCTCGGCGAGATCCCCAATCCGCTGACGGACAGAACCGAGACGGACCTCGACGCCGTGCGAGAGTTCATCGACATCATCAGCATGTTGCAAGAGAAGACGCGCGGCAACGTCGACCCCGCCGAAGCTCGCTTGTTCGAGAAGGTTCTCTACGATCTGCGGATTCGCTTCGTCGAGAAATCCCGAAAGTAGCTCCACAGGAGGCAACCAAGTGCGCAACGGGCAGTGGCGAGCCGCGGCCTCATGGGGATCTGCGCTCGCCGGTTTTCTCGTCTTTCTTCATTGCGCGCCGACGGGCGCGGCGGACCTGTCCGGGGTGGACCCGGGAATTCCGGGCAAGACCGCTGAGGCGAGCACCGGGCTGACCCTGCCTGACTTCGTCGATCTGGCGAAGCGCAACTTCCCAGCCGTCGTGAACATCTCCACCACTTCGACGAGCGGGGACTCGGGTGGGCGACGAGGTTCGGAAGAGGGTGGCCAGGGCGGGCCCGGCTCTCCCTTCGGGGACCCGTTCGAGCGCTTCTTCGGCCCCGGCCAGCTGCCGCGTCGGTCGTTCAAACAGAAGAGCCTCGGCTCCGGATTTCTGATCGACAAGCAGGGGTTGATTCTCACCAACAACCACGTCGTGGAAGATGCCGACGAGATCGTCGTGAAGCTTTCGGACGGCACCGAGCGGAAGGCCAAGCTGCTCGGCCGCGACAAGAAGACGGATGTTGCGCTCATCCGCATCGACAAAGCCCCGGCCGTGACGCCGGTCGTATTTGGCGATTCCGACCGACTCCAAGTCGGCGAATGGGTGATGGCCATTGGCAATCCGTTCGGTCTGGAAAACACCGTGACCGCGGGCATCGTCAGCGCCAAAGGCCGGCACATCGGCGCGGGCCCTTACGACAACTTCATTCAGACCGATGCGTCGATCAACCCCGGAAACTCGGGAGGGCCGTTGATCAACTTGCGCGGCGAAGTGGTCGGCATCAATAGCGCAATCTTCAGCCGCAGCGGCGGCAACATCGGGATCGGCTTCGCGAGTCCCATCAACATCGCCAAGGATCTGCTCCCCGAGCTCGAGAGCCACGGGCACGTGACGCGAGGCTGGCTCGGCGTGCTGATCCAGAGGGTAACGCCGGAGATCGCAGAGTCGCTCGGCTTCACCGACACCTCCGGCGCGTTGGTGGCGGAGGTCGTGAGGGACGGCCCGGCGCGCGAGGCGGGGATTCAGGTAGGCGACGTGATCGTCGAGTACGACGGCAATCCGGTGAAGGAATCGGTCGACTTGCCGCTGCTGGTCGCTCGCACGCCTGTCGGCAAGGTCGTCAGGGTGAAGGTAGCGCGTGGGCAGACCGAAAAATCGATCGACGTCAAAGTCAAAAAGTTGAAAGACGACGAAGTCGAGGTGGCGAGCGCTCTCGACGAAAGCAAAGATTTCGGCCTCACCGTGCAAGACCTGACGCCGGACGTCGCCGATTCGCTTGGCCTGGATTCGTCGACCTCGGGTGTCGTGGTGGCCAACGTCGTTCCAGGCGGTCCGGCAGATGACGCGCAGCTACGCCGAGGCGACGTGATTCTCGAGGTCAATCGCAAGGCGGTGACGGATTCCGCGGCATTTCGCACGGCGGTGAACGGGACGGAAAAGGGCAAGGGGCTGCTGCTTCTGGTCAAGCGCGGCGACAGCACGATCTTTCTCGCTCTGAAGCGCGAGAAGCCCTGAGGCGCGCATCGCACTCGCGGATGCGCCAGTAAGGAACTCGCCGCGTGCGTTCTCGAGCTCGGTGGCTAGGCGCCGCAGGGGCTTTGTCGGTCTGCGTTGCGATCGGTGTGGGGTGGTGGGCGTACACGGTGGCCCGCCGGCTCGATCGACAGCTCGTCGAGCGGTTCGAAGGCAAGCGCTGGGAGATCCCTTCCAAGATCTACTCGGACTCGTTCACCGTCTACGCGGGAGGACAAGTCTCGCCCTTCGCCCTCGTGGAGCGCCTGGATCGGCTCGACTATCGCCGCGTGGAGGGGGAGGTGTCACGCGCGGGCGAGTACCGCTACCAACCGTCGGAGCGACGGCTCGAGGTGTACTTGCGCAACTTCGCCTACCCGAGTGGGACGCTGCCAGGCTTTGCGGCGCGAATGGAGATCTCCGGTCAGACCGTGGCTTCCATCACGCGCATCGATACGGGGCAGTCGCTGGATTCGCTCGAATTCGAACCGGAGACGCTCGCCGGCATCTACGACGAAGCCGCGGAAGAGCGCCGCGTGATCAAGCTCGCCGAGGTGCCGAAGATCCTGGTCCAGGCGGTGCTGGCCGCCGAAGACAAGCGGTTCTTGGAGCATCACGGCATCGACTTGCGAGGCGTGCTCCGCGCGCTGCTCGCCAACCTGAGGAGCCGCCGCGTCGTGCAGGGTGGGAGCACGCTCACTCAACAGCTGATCAAGAACTTCTTTCTCAGCAGCTCGCGGACGGTGGAGCGAAAGCTCACCGAGGCGGCGATGGCGCTACTCGCCGAGTGGCACTACGGCAAGCTCGAGATCCTCGAGACCTACCTGAACGAGATCTATCTCGGACAGCGCGGATCGCGCGGTCTCTACGGCGTTTGGGAAGGAGCGCAGTTCTACTTCGGCAAGGAACCGAAGGACCTGACGATCGGCGAGGCCG
>CAVQEA010000022.1:0-30025 GCA_963711395.1 uncultured delta proteobacterium
GTCCCGGCCGAAAACCCGAGTCGACTCGGGCGTCGCCATCCGGCTGTTCCTCCGCTCGGATCCGGAGTGTATGGTCTAGGGCTCGTTGCGAGAACGTCGCGCAGAAGAGCCGCAGGAGAAGGCCGCGCCCGTCTCGAGATTCTGGAGACCGAGCCGCGCCGCCGCTCGCGAGTACGCGATCGCGATCGTTCTCGTCGCGATCGTCACGGCGGCCTCGTTCGTGCTCGAGTCGCTGACCGGCCACGCCGCCGTCGCGCTCCTCTACCTGCTGCTCGTCGTGGTCGCCGGCCTGAAGCTCGGGCGAGGCGCCGTGCTCTTCATCGCCACCAGCGGCGCGCTGCTGTGGGACTACCTGTTCGTACCGCCATTCCTCAGCCTCGTCCCGGAGAACGGGGAAGACTGGATGCTCTTCCTGATGTTCTTCGTCGTGGCCCTGGCCATGGGCAGACTGACGAGCCAGCTCCGCGAGAGCGAGATCGCGGAGCATCGGCGCGAGCGGCGCACCGCGGCCCTCTACGAGCTGATGCGCGAAGCCGGCCTCGCCCCCGATCTCGACGGCGGGTTGCGCGCCGCGATCCGGCTCACCGAGAAGCTCTTCCCCGTACGCGCCGCCTTGCTGCTGCGCCGCGCGGATCACAGCCTCGCTTCTGACGCGCATCCTGCGGAGAAAGTCGGCTATCGCTCGACCCGCAGGAGCGCGCGGCGGCGCATCTGGCTGGTTCGAGCCGGCGGAGGCCGGTCGGCAAGTTCACCGACGCGCTCGCAGACGCGAAGGCGCTGCATCTGCCGCTCCAAGCGAGAGACGAGATCATGGGCGTGCTGTCGATCCTCCCGGCTCCTGGCACGGTCCTAGACGCGGCGGAAAAGGAGCTCCTGGAAGCCTTCGCGGTGCTGATCGGCGCGATCGTCGAGCGCGACCGGTTGCTCGAGGGCGTCAAGCAGGCGGAGCTCTTCCGCACGTCGGAGCGCTTGCAGCGCGCCCTGCTGCAGAGCGTGTCGCACGAGCTGAAGACGCCTCTGTCGGCGGTTCGCGCCGGAGTCGACGCGCTGGCAAACGAGCGCGTCGAGGGCGAGCGCAGCAAGGCGGCGCTCGGCGAGATCCAGCAGGCCTTGCGGCGGCTTCACCGCGTCATCGAAAACCTGCTCGACATGACCCGCATCGAATCGCAGGTGATCGATCCGCGGCTCGATTGGTGCGACTCGACGGAGATCGTGCAGGCGGCGCTCGACCTCGCCGCCGACGCGATCCACGACAACCCGGTCGCGATCGAGGCCGACCGCGACCTCCCGCTCGTGAAGGTCGACCAGCCGCTGCTCGAGCAGTGTCTGTGCAACCTGCTGCTCAATGCGGCTTCTCACAGTAGCCCCGGAGCGAAGATCGTGGTCCGCGCCGAAGTCAGCGAGTCGCGTCTGAAGCTCTCGGTCGAGGACGAAGGGAAGGGGATCGCCGAGTCGGACCTGCAGCACGTTTTCGAGGTGTTCCACCGCGGCGCGGACGCTCCGCCGGGGGGCACCGGGCTCGGTCTGGCGATCGTCGAAGGGTTCGTGCGCGCTCATGGCGGCAGCGTCTCGGCCCGCAATCGCCACCCGCGAGGCGCCGAGTTCTCGATCGTCGTACCCGTCGAGACGCTTCGGCCGGAATCGTTGGAGACCGCGTCTTGAATCCGAACCCGACGGCGCTGGTCATCGACGACGAGCCGCAGATCCGCAAGCTGCTTCGCATCGTGCTCGAGCAACAGAATTTCCGCGCGATCGAAGCTGCGGACGGCCGCAGCGGGCTCGCCGAGATCGCCACTCGCAGGCCCGACGTCGTCCTCTTGGATCTCGGGCTGCCCGACATGGACGGTCTCGCCGTCCTGGAGCGGCTGCGCGAGCGGACTCGGGTGCCGGTCCTCGTACTCTCCGTGCGCGATGGCTCCGAGGACAAGGTCGCCGCGTTGGATTCCGGCGCCGACGACTACGTCACCAAGCCCTTCGACTCGGCCGAGTTGCTGGCGCGCCTGCGCGCGATGCTCCGGCGCGCGCCCCTCACCCCCAACGCGGCGCGGTTCCAGGCGGGCCACCTGACGATCGACTTCGAGAGCCGTACCGTGTCGGTGAACGATCGCGAGGTGAGGCTGACGGCCACCGAGTTCGCCTTGCTCAAGGTCCTGGCGATCAACGCCGGCAAAGTCGTCACCCACAAGCATCTGCTGCGCGAGGTCTGGGGCCGAACGCCGAGGAGCAATCGCAATACTTGCGCGTCTACATGATGCACCTGCGCAAGAAGGTCGAGATTCCCGGCGCGCCCCATCGGTTGCTCCGTACCGAGAGCGGGATCGGCTACCGGCTGGTCGCGCCGGCGAACGATCGCTGAGCGCACCGAGCTGGCCCGCGTGGTCGCGTTTTGCTCGACGACGCACAAACGCTGAGCGAACCACAACGAAGCACTTACGGGTTCTCTAACTGATATGGAACGACCTCCAGTCAAGCGGAGATCGTAGGTCGTTGGTTGTTTTTCGTCTTCCTGCAGGATGGCAGCTTCGAAGGACGGACGAGGGCGCAGGGCGCTTCGACGACGAGTCACTCTGATATTCGCGGATTACCCGAGCGCGAGCTCGAGCAGAGCCGGCATGACCGTTCTTCGTCGGGAGGTGTCGCCTGTCTAAGAGCGCGAGTCCCGGGATGCGAGATCCCGTGTCGCATAGTTAGCCCGCGAATCCTCCTGTCGGTGCCTGCGTTCATCCGTCCTTCGAAGCTGCCGTCCGTTGCTCTTCGTTGCGACGATCTCAGGCGTGCGAAGCGACGATCACGTTCTTCGGTGTGGCCGCAGCGTCCTTGAGCGATAGTGCCGCCCAGATGAATCCGGCGAGCTCGCGGGCGACCGCGGTCACGGCCTTGTTGGTCGATTTCCCGTGAAGCGCGAGTTTCCAGAATCTCTTGTGGAGCCGAAGCTGCGCTCGGTCCGCCAAGCCGATCACCCATCCGGGTTGTCCTTCGCGCCGCTTGCGGAGCTGTTTGCTCACGCCGGGACGATGCCGATAGTGCCACGAGGCCTCGATCAGCACGTGGCGCGCATGCGTATTTCCCGCCTTCGTGATCGGTCCTCTTCGATGCTTGTCGCCCGTGGAGTTCTCGCTCGGCACGAGGCCAAGGAACGCCATGAGCCCACGCGGCGACTGGAAGCGACGGAAGTCGTGCAGCTCAGCCACGAGCGTCATCGCCGTCAGCGGTGTCGATGCCGCGGAAGCAGCGCAGCCACCCGACCGGCTCGCGGTACGGATCCTTCTCGCTCACGGTCACGAGTTTCTCCTCCAGCCCGCGAAGCCTCTCCTCGAGATGCTCGATCGCTTGCAGATAGTCACCGAAGACGGCGCGATCGGCCTCGTGCTCGAAGCTCAGGCTCCGAAGCCAGCGGCGATGCGCCTGGGTCCACGCCTTGCCGCAGTGCACGAGCCCTCGGCGAAGCAGCATCTTGCCGAGCCGGTGTCGCGCGCGGAGCAGATCCTCACGCGCATCCTCGCGGCAGCGGCTGAGATCGCGCACCGCCTCCTCTTCGGGCGTCGGTGGGTGAACTTCCGTCAGCCCGTCGGCGCGCAGCGCCTGCGCGAGCTTCCTCGCGTCGCGCCGGTTGGTCTTGATCCGTTCCCCGGGCTTCACCGGAACCAGCGATGGGGCGACCACGATCGAGTCCACGCCCGCCGCTCGAAGTTGTCGCTGCAGCGTGTAGCCGCACGGGCCCGCCTCGTAGCAGACCCGCAACTCTCCGACCGCTTCGCGCAAAAGCCGCTTCGCCAGTCGCTTCACTGCCGCCGGCTCGTTGGCGAGCTCCCACTCCACCGGCTCCCGTCGTCCCGCCAGCAGCATCGCCACCTGGATCGACTTCTTGGAAGTGTCCAACCCCACGTCCGTTGTGCTACCTACCATCATGACCGGCCTCCTTCGTATGCGGCTCTGGCGCCGCAAGGCGTTAACCCGCGAAATGACGGTGGCTCCGCCACCTTTCGGGTGTCCTCAACGACCCCGATTCTACGATCGAGGCCGGTCGTTCCATATGGTCTAAGGATTTAGGGCATGCGAGCTTCGCATATAAAGAGGAAGTAAAAACCAATTCTCGGCGCGACGATGAAAAATAAAAGGTGGTCGTCGTCGACGGTGGAACGCGCTCGGCGGCACCTCTGTTGCTTCCGTCATCCTCGAGATCAGCGACCTCGCCGGCGAATGATCCGGCTCAGTAATTGAGCATCGGCGATTCGCGTCGATCTCGAACAGTCGCTCGACGATCCGCGGAATTGTCTGTCGTTTTCTCTGCTCTGCGCCGATCTTCGCGAAGCGAGCTCCATGGCATCTCCCTTGCTCACGTGAAGAGCCGACCGTGGCCATGAATCTTCGCAGGCATGTGGGCGGTGGAGCGCTCTCCAAGATGATCGTCGCCGTCATCAAACCGTTCAAGCTCGAATCCGTGAAGGACGCGCTCGGAAAGTTGGGAATCGAGACGATGACGGTCGGCGAGGTGAAGAGCTTCCGCACCACGAACCCACGCAAAGGAGTCTACAGAGGGATCGAATACGCCACCGACTCGGGGACCAAGCTGAAGATCGAGATTCTCGTCCCCAGTCACAAGCTCTCGAGGGTCGTCGCCGCGCTCTCCAGCAGCGCGGCGGATGGCGAGTGCGCCGACGAGAGACTGTTCGTGTCGGACGTCGAGGAGATCGCGCGCGTCGAGGGAGAAAAAAGCTCGGACGCACTGTGATGGGGACAGCACAGAAGGGAGAAGGAAATGTTCAGTAGAGAAAAGCTCATACGACTGCGGGAGAGGGTTCACGACCCCGAATGGCGCCGCTACGGATACCTGTTGCTCGGCGGCAAAGCATTCGGCATCGCTCTGCTGCTCGGCGCCGTGGTGCTCATCTCCACTGTCATCGGCGCCGACGTACACGCCGACGACGCGCCAGTGCTCAAGGGCAACGACATCGTCAACCCGATCAACACGGTGTGGACGCTGATGGCGGCGTTCCTCGTCTTCGGCATGCAGGTCGGCTTCACGATGCTCGAAGCCGGCTTCTGCCGCTCGCGCGAGACGGTCAACGTGCTGATGGAGTGCATCGTCGACACCTGCCTGTGCGGCCTGCTCTTCTACGCCTGGGGCTTCGCCTTCATGTTCAGCCACGGCAACGGCCGTTCATCGGCACTGCAGTTCTTCTTCCTGCAGGGCGCTCCGGCGACGTACGGCAGCGACGCGGCGTCGCGTTCCTGGCGTTCTGGCTCTTCCAGTTCGCCTTCGCCGACACCTGCTCGACGATCACCTCGGGCGCCATGATCGGCCGCACCGGCTTCGTCGGCGACCTGCTCTACAGCGTCGGCGTGTCGGGCTTCATCTACCCGATCATCGGCCACTGGGCCTGGGGTCCGGACGGCTTCCTCGCGACCATGGGCAGCGACGGCAACTTCCTGCCGTCGCTCGGCATGAGCTTCCACGACTTCGCCGGCTCGACCGTCGTGCACACCATCGGCGGCTTCATCGCGCTCGCCGGCGCGATCGTGCTCGGACCGCGCCTCGGCCGCAAGTTCAAGCGCGACGGCGGCGGCCCGATGCTGCCGCACGATCTGACGATCGCGACGGTCGGCGGCCTGATCCTGTGGTTCGGCTGGTACGGCTTCAACCCGGGCAGCACGCTGTCGGCGATGGACTTCGAAGGCATCGGCCGCGTCGCCGCCAACACGACGCTGGCCGCCTGCGCGGCGGGCCTCGCGGCCATGTTCTACGCCTATCCCGAAGACGCAAGACGTGGGACGTCAGCTTCACGGTGAACGGCTTCCTGGCCGGACTCGTGGCGATCACCTGCCCCTGCTACTGGGTGTCGCCGACCGGGCGCGATCCTGCTCGGCGGCATCGCCGGCGTGATCGTGGTCGTCGCCGTGGACGTGCTCGAGTAGCTGCGCATCGACGATCCGATCGGCGCGGTGCCGGTGCACGGCATCTGCGGCATCTGGGGCACGCTCTCGCTCGGCCTGTTCGCCTGCGGCCAGTACGGCGCGACCGGGCCGCTCGGCGCCGACAACTCGGCGCCGCTGACCGGGCTGCTTCTACGGCGGCGGCTTCACGGTGCTGACCGCGCAGATGATCGGCAGGCCGCGATCGTCACGGCGACGTTCGTCGACGTCGATGGTCGATGATGTACGCGGTCAACGCCATCGGCATCCTGCGCGTCTCGCGCGGAAGGCGAGCTCGCAGGGTCTCGATCTGCACGAGCACGGCATCCCGGCGTACCCGGAGTACGCTCTGCACCCGTCCGCGACGCCGCACGGAGCGAGGGTGTTCAACGAAGGCGCTTACGCATCGATCGCCGTGTCGGCGCCGATTCTCAAAAAGGCGTAGACCTCGAGGTCGAGCCCGCAAAAGGCCCCGCTCCGGTGAACCCGGGCGGGGCCTTTTCTTTGACCCCGACTAGAGCGACGGGCGGTCGAGGGCTATTGAGCAAGCGGCAAGGGAGAGTCTCGCCATGGGCAAGCTCGTTCGCGGTGTCTGGCACGACGACTGGTATGACACGAAGAGCACGCAGGGAGCGTTCGTCCGCGGCGAGAGCTCCTTCCGCGATCGCGTGACGCGCGACGGCTCTTCCGGCTTCAAGGCCGAGCCAGGGCGCTACCACCTCTACGTCTCGCTCGCGTGCCCCTGGGCGCATCGCACGCTGATCTTCGGAAGTTGAAGAGGCTCGAAGACTCAGTCTCGATCTCGATCGTGGATCCGCTCATGGGCGAGCAAGGCTGGGCGTTCAGCGATTTTCCTGGTTGCATTCCCGATACCGTGAACGGGTCCTCCTATCTCCATCAGGTCTACACGGCGGCGAAACCGGACTACACGGGGCGCGTCACCGTGCCCGTGCTGTGGGACAAGCGAACGACAGACGATCGTCAACAACGAATCCGCCGAGATCATCCGCATGCTCAACGCGCGAGTTCGACGCAGTTCGCCGATGCGACCGTCGATTTCTATCCCGAGGCGCTGCGCGCGGAGATCGACGCGCTCAACGCCTCGATCTACGACACCGTCAACAACGGCGTGTACAAGGCCGGCTTCGCCACTGCTCAGGCCGCCTATGAGAGAGCCTTCGACGCTCTCTTCGCCACGCTCGACGAGCTCGAGAGGCGGCTCGCGCGGCAGCGCTACCTCGTCGGCGACCGGCTCACCGAGGCGGACTGGCGGCTGTTCACCACATTGGTGCGCTTCGATGCCGTGTACGTCAGCCACTTCAAATGCAACCTCCGCCGGCTCGTCGACTACGCGAATCTGTGGGGCTACACGCGCGATCTCTATCAGGTCCCGGGCGTCGCCGAGACCGTGAATCTCGAGCACATCAAACGGCACTATTTCATGAGTCATCCGACCATCAACCCGACGCGGATCGTACCCAAGGGACCGGCGCTGGACTTCACGGCCCCTCACCAGCGAGGGGTGCTCTCCGGCGCCTCGTCGTAGTCGCTTTAACCAACGGGGCTCCTCCACCGTCGGTTGCCTTGGAGCAAACGGTGGAAAAGCTCGACTCCGCATCGCGGATCACACGCGCTTGGCGCGCCATTTTCGCCGCCGGATTCATCCTGGCGGCCGTCTGCGCGAAGCCGGCGCATGCCGTGCTCGGCGCCGGCACCGAATCGGTCGAAGCCGACCAGAGCGCGCTCGGCGGGGAGCGGAGCGAGGTCACGCATCCCGGGTTCACGGTGCAGACGATTTCCGCCGCGGGGGGAATCGCGGTCAACGAGTACGTCTCGAGCGCGGGGACGGTGTTCGCCGTTTCGTGGCGCGGGTCGCGCCATCCAGATCTGTCGCTGCTTCTCGGCCCGTATTTCCCGGAGTATCAGGCCGCCGCCAACCAGCCTGCCTCGCACCGTCGTGGCTTGCGTATCCAAGCCGGCGACGTCGCGGTGGAGACCGGCGGACATCCCGGGGACCTCTGGGGAAGAGCCTACTTGCCGGCGCAATTGCCATCGGGCGTGGGCGCGGAAGACATTCAGTGAGATTCGCGAAGCTCGCAATCCTCGCGGCACTCGTCGTCACCGGTTGCGGCAACGGCGGCAACAGCAGCGACAGCGGGGGGAACGGGGGAAATGTAGTGCCTGTGACCGTGGGCGCAGGGCCGGCTGCCGTCGCACCGGCTCAAGCATTCGCGTCCGTGAAAGTCTGCGCTCCCGGTACGTCGCAATGCCAGACCATCGACGGCTTGATGGTCGATACGGGCTCGACGGGCCTGCGTATCCTCGGCTCCGCACTGACGCTCGCGTTGCCCGCACAGACCGATTCATCGGGCGACACGATCGCCGAGTGCAACATGTTCAGCGACTCGTTCACCTGGGGCCCGATCGAGACGGCCGACGTGCAACTCGGCGGAGAGACCGCGCGGAGTACCGCGGTGCAGGTGGTCGGCATGCAGGGTTTTGCCTCGCCGCCGAGCAGCTGTGCGGCGAGCGGCTTGCCCTCGGCCGACGCCCTGAGCACGCTCGGCGCCAACGGAATCCTCGGCGTGGGCCTCGGCGCGATCGACTGCGGGCCGCCGTGCGCGAGCGCGGGCTCCGGCAACCCCGGCCTCTACTACGCCTGCACCTCGACAGGCGGGTGCACGGTGACGACGGAAGCAGAATTGGCGCAGGTGACGAATCCGGTGGTTCTTCTACCCGTCGACAACAACGGCATCATCCTCGATCTACCTGCCGTCGCAGCGGACGGCGCGCAGAGCGCGTCCGGCTCATTGATCTTGGGGATCGGCACGCAATCGAACAACGGGCTCGGCAACGCCACGGTCTATACCACCGACGACCACGGAAACTTCACGACGACGTTCGCCGGGCATTCCTATCCCGCAAGCTTCATAGACAGCGGCTCGAACGGGTTCTTCTTCCTGACTTCCGGGGCCACCGGGCTCGAGGATTGCACCGCGTCGCAGGCAGGCTTCTACTGCCCGTCTTCGACGCAGAGCCTGACCGCGACCAACACGGGAACGAACGGGGCGTCCAACCCCGTGACGTTCGACATCGCCAATGCCGAGCAATTGCTCGCGAGTGGCAACGCCGTGTTCCCCGACATCGGCGGGCCGATGCCCGGCGGCTTCGACTTCGGCCTCCCCTTCTTCCTCGGGCGCAGAGTCTTCGTAGCGATTGCGGGGCAGGATACCCCCGCCGGCCCAGGACCGTACTGGGCCTACTGAGCGGACGCTTCCCGCTCTGCTGCGGGCTCGTTGACGAGCGCGCCGTCGGCGTCGTAGAGCCGCATGCTGGCCGCGCCCGCGGCGGCTGCGAACAAGCCGCCGGCAAAGACCGGGCGCATCGCGGTGACGGGAGGCAGCGTCTGCTGGCGCAGGCTCGCGCAAGGACAGAAGACGCCGCTGCTGCTTCTCCACGGCGGCCCGGGAGTCCCCGGCGACTATCTCGAGCGATCGCTCGCGGGATTGAGCGAGCAAGTGTACGGCACGATGTGGGGACCTTCCGAGTTCAACGTGCTCGGCAACTTGAAGGACTTCGATTGCGTGTCGCAGTTGCCGTCGGTCAGCTGCCCGACCCTGTTCCTGTGCGGCGAATTCGATGAATGCACGCCGGAAACGACTCGCGACTACGCGAGCATGGTGCCGCGAAGCCGATTCCTAGCCCGCGTGGATTCGGGCGGGTCCATGTCCGCGTAGACGCCGCTCGAAGCCGTTCATCTCTGCCCATTCGTGTGGTAGCAGGTGCGGGATGCACCGTCCTGAGAAGACGTCTCGTAGAGCCGCGCTGTCGTTGCTCGTCGCGATCGCCGGCGGGCTCGCGGCGATCACCGCCGCGCCGCGCTGGCTCACGCCCGCAGCCGCGGCGATCGTCAAGATACCCCGGACGATTCGCGCTGCCGTCGACGCTCCGGACCGCAGCGCCGCCGATCGCGCGCTCGACGCGGGACGCCACCCGGTAGACATGCTGGTGTTCTTCAACGTGCGTCCCGGCATGCGAGTCGCCGAGCTCGGCGCCGGCACGGGGTACACGACGGAGCTCCTCGCTCGCGCCGTCGGGCCGAAGGGCGTCGTGTACGCGCAGAACGACAAGTTCATCCTCGATCGCTTCGCGGAAGGTCCGTGGAGCGAGCGACTGCAGAAGCCCGTGATGAAGAACGTCGTGCGAGTCGATCGCGAGTTCGACGACCCGCTGCCGCCGGAGGCGCACGACCTCGACGCCGTGTTCATGATCCTCTTCTACCACGACACGGTATGGCTGAAGACCGACCGCGCCAAGATGAATCACGCGGTCTTCCAAGCACTCAAGCGGGGCGGTATTTTCGCGATCGTCGACCACAGCGCCAAGCCGGGCACCGGGCTTTCGGACGTGCAGACGCTCCACCGGATCGAGGAGGCGACACTCCGCCAAGAGATCGAAGCCGCAGGCTTTCATATCTCGGCGAGCAGCGACGCTCTGCGCAATCGATCGGACCCGCGCGACTGGAACGCCTCGCCGCTCGCCGCCGGGGAGCGACGGGGCACGAGCGATCGCTTCATGCTCGCTTTCGTGAAGCCGTGACGCCGCGCCGATGGGGAGGTCAATCATGAGCGACAAATCGCAGCTGGCGACGGTCGGGGCGATCCGCGCGATCATCGGCGAGCCGCACAAGGTCACGCCGATGAAGGTGATGGACGCTTTGGATGACGTGTCGATCGACTTCATCCGTCACTCGCCCTTCCTGTTGCTCTCGACGGCGGACGCGGAGGGTCAGCCCGACGTCTCGCCGAAGGGCGATGACGCGGGATTCGTGAAGGTGGTCGATTCGCGGCACCTGCTGATCCCCGACCGCAAGGGAAACAAGCTGATCTTCAGCCTGCAGAACATCCTCGCGAATCCGCGAATCGGAATTCTCTTTCTCGTGCCGGGCACCGAGGAGACCTTGCGGGTGCACGGCACCGCCGAGCTGACCTCGGACCCCGAGATCGTTCAGCAGCTCGCCGCGCGCGGACAGCCGGCGCTGCTCGCGATCCGGGTCACGGTGGAGAAGTGCTTCTTCCACTGCGCCAAGGCGTTCAAGCGCTCGCAGCTGTGGAAACCCGAATCGTGGCCGAGCCGGCTGCGAATCTCGTTCGGCAAGATGCTTGCGCCGAAGCTCGGCGGCGACGGCGCGCTCGCCAAACAGATCGACGACCTCGTCGAGACGGACTACAAAGAGAACTTATAAGGAAGGGGACGACATGCCATACGCGGACAACAAAGGGGTGAAGATCTACTACGATTCCTACGGGGAAGGGACGCCGATCGTCTTTCTCCATCCTTGGACGACGAACGGAGGCATCTGGTACTACCAGGCGTTCCCCTTCGCGCGGACGAACCAGGTGATCGTGATCGATCATCGCGGCCACGGTCGCTCGGACAAGCCGAAGAGCGGCTACTCCGTGCAGGAGCACACGGCCGACGTGCTCGCGGTTCTCGACGCGGCGAAGGCAAAGAAGGCGGTGCTCGTCGGCAATTCGATCGGCGGCATGATGGTGATGCAACTGAACCTCGACCAGCCCGACCGCGTGATCGGCAACCTGATCCTCAGCTCCGGCACCGGCCTCGGCGAAGGCATGCCGCCGGAAGCCGGTGAGGCGTTCCAGAAGGACTACGAGGGCGCGTTCGGGGCGCTCCTCGAAGGCGCCATCTCCGCAAGGTCGAAGCGCGAGCGGCCCGAGATCCTCGAGGTCATGAAAGCGCACTTCACGGTGCCGACGAACTTTCCCAAGCACGTCTTCGACGCGTCGATGGCAGACCCGAACGGCGTGTTCGGCTGGAACATCAAAAATCGCCTCTCGTCGATCCGCAAGCCGACGCTGATCCTCGCGGGTGACGAGGACGGCGGGACGCCGGTCGCGGCGAACCAGTTCCTCGCCGACAACATTCCCGGCGCGAAGATCCGCGTGATCAAGGAGATCGGCCACTTCTACCAGCTCGAGCGGCCGGCCGAATTCAACGCTGCCCTGCGCGAGTTCCTCGCCGGATTGCGCTAGCTGGGTATCGGCGCCAGAGCGCGCGGCGATCGCGCTGATCGCCGCGCGCTATTTTTTTGGCCTCCGCTCATTCGCATGGAACGACAGGAGTTCGTCGTGAAGGCGAGCGTCGTCAGGCTCGCAGGGATGGCCGCCATTCAATCCATGTGCGCGAGGATCGCCCGGGTCACCGGGAAGGGACTTGCCGCCAACATCAAGGCGGTGATCAAGGACGTCCAACCATTTCTACCAGCTTGAACGACCGAGTGAGTTCCAACGCGATGCTACGCGAAGCGTCGCGATCCGGGCTCGAGAGCGCCCGGCGAGCGGGTGGTTCGCCATCGGGAATGTTTTTGCAGCGGTCGCCCCCATTCGAAAAAACGCCGAGCTTTCCGCGGCTCGGCGCGTGATTGATTGCTCCTCTGAGAGTCTGCGGTTCCTGGTGATGCTCTCAATCGCCGGATGATCGCACGCGAAGGAGTGCAGTAGGATGCGCGAGCTAGCCAGACAAGCCGTCTTCGGTCGACGGTTCATCCACCATCTCTCGGAGCTGATCCGCATCTACTGGACGTCGCCCGACGCCGGGCGAGGCGCTCTGTTGGCGGCGGGCGCCGTCTCCCTAGAGCTCGGCACGGTATACGGAAACCTGCGCCTCTCCGACGCGGAGCGCCGCATGATGGACGCGTTGCAAACCCAGCAGGCCGCCGCCTTCCTCGCGGCCATCGGTCTGTTCGCGGCCATCTCGGCTGGTTTCGTGTTCGTTTCCGCCTATCGGATCTATCTTCGCCAGCTTCTCGAGATCCGCTGGCGCCGCGGCGTGACCACCGACTACGTGAACCGCTGGATCAACGAGCGCGCCTACTGTCAGGCCGCGCTTCACCGCGACGAGCTCGACAACCCGGATCAGCGCATCGCCGAGGACGTCCGCGACTTCGCGGCGAGCGCACTCGGTCTCTCTCTCTCGCTCCTCGCCTCGGTGGCGACGCTCGTCTCCTTTGGAGGACTCCTCTGGGCGCTCTCGGGCGACTATTGGATTCCCCGGCTCGGCGGTTACTTCCGCGTTCCAGGTCTCTTGTTCTGGGTGGCCCTGCTTTGCGCTGCGATCTCGACTTGGCTCACGCACGTCGTCGGCCGCCCGCTCGTGCCTCTCAATTTCCTTCGGCTGCGTTACGAGGCAGACTTCCGCTACGGGCTCATGCACTTCCGCGACAACGTCGAGGTCGTGACGCTGTCGCGCGGCGAAGCCCTCGAACGGGAGAGCGCGATCGCGAGCTTCGAGTACGTGATCCGCAACTGGTGGCAGCTCATCGCCGCACAGCGAACGCTGACCGTGTTCACCGGCCTCGTCGGGCAGGCGAACGGCGTCGTGCCGTTCCTCGTGGCCGCGCCCGGATTCTTCGCCGGCCTGATCACGCTCGGCACCATCGTGCAGATTCGATTCGCCTATGGACAAGTCTCGGGAGCGCTCAGCTGGTTCGTCTCCGCCTACCAGGAGATCGCGCGCTGGCGCGCCAACGTCGAGCGGCTCTCGACTTTCACCGAGGTGATGGACGCCACGGTGAAGGATCTCGAGCGCTCGGACATCCGCGTCGTGCCCGTCGACGCGCCGTCGCTGCGGCTCGTCGACCTGAGCCTCGAGGCGCCGGATGGTCACGCGCTGATCGATCCGGCCAACGCCTCGGTGAATGAGGGGGAGCGCGTAGCGATCACAGGTCCCTCGGGGACCGGCAAGACGATCCTGCTGCGCGCGATCGGCGGCATCTGGCCGTTCGGCAGAGGGCGCATCGAGGTGCCGGCGCGGGCTCGCATGCTCTTCGTTCCCCAGCACCCTTACCTCCCGCTCGGGTCTCTGCGGGCCGTGGTGTCGTACCCGGCCCGTGCAGGCGCCTTTTCCGACGAGCGGATCCGCGAGGTGCTGCGGCTGCTCGCGCTCGATCGTCTCGCGACCCGACTCGATGATACGGGGCCGTGGGATCAGCAGCTCTCGCCCCACGAGCAACAGCGCCTGGCGATCGCGCGCGTGCTCCTGAACGAGCCCGAGTGGCTGTTTCTCGACAAGGCGACTTCCGCGCTCGACGAGGAGACGGAGAAGAGAATTTTTGCGCTGCTTAGGGAGCGACTGCCGCACACTACGGTGATCTCGGTCGCCGAGCGGCCGGAGGTGGCCGCGTATCACACCCGACTCTGGACGATCACGCGGAACGCCGAGGGGAAGCCGTCGCTCCAAGCGGCGTGACGGCACCCGCGCGACGCCGCTCTCGTCGGCCGCTACGCGCCTAAAGCGTGATCGAGCGACGCCCGCTCGGCCAAGGATCCGCTCGTGGCACCGAGGCGTCGTTCGGCTTCCAAAATCCGGACGGTCGTTTTCAGCACCGCGTCCGGATTGAGCGAGATGCTGTCGATTCCCTGCTCGACCAGGAACTCGGCGAACTCCGGATAGTCGCTCGGGGCCTGGCCGCAGATGCCGATCTTGCGGCCCGCCGCCTTCGCCGTCGCGGATCACGCGTGGCGATCATCGTCTTCACCGCCGGGTTCGCGCTCGTCGAAGACGTGCGCGACGATCTCGCGAGTCGCGATCGACGCCCAGCATGAGCTGCGTCAGGTCGTTCGAGCCGATCGAGAAGCCGTCGAAGATCTCGGCGAACTCGCGCGGCGAGGATCACGTTGCTGGGGATCTCGCACATCACGTAGACCTCGAGCCCGTGCTCGCCGCGGCGCAGCCCGTTGCTGCGCCATCTCGGCGACGACGCGGCGCGCCCTCCTCGACCGTGCGGCAGAAGGGGATCATGAGCTTGACGTTGTCGAGCCCCATCTCGTCGCGGACCTTCTTCATCGCCCGGCATTCGAGCGCGAAGCCGTCGCGGTAGCGCGGGTCGTAGTAGCGCGACGCGCCGCGGAAGCCGATCATCGGGTTCTCTTCGGCCGGCTCGTAGGCCCGGCCGCCGATCAGGTTCGCGTACTCGTTCGTCTTGAAGTCGCTCAGCCGCACGATCACGTCCTTCGGATAGAACGCCGCGGCGATCATGCGCCACGCCCTCGGCCAGCTTGTCGACGAAGAACTGCGGCTTGTCGGCGTAGCCGGCCGTCAGCCGGTCGATCTCGCCGCGCACCGCCGCGATCGGTCGAGCGTGCTCGTAGTCGAGCAGGGCCAGCGGATGGATCTTGATCGTAGTTCGTGATGATGAACTCCATCCGCGCCAGGCCGACGCCGTCGTTGGGGATGAACGACAAGCGAGAACGCCTCGTCGGGATTGCCGACGTTCATCATGATCTTCGTCTGCGGCCGGCCGAGGTCCGTCGAGGTCGATCGCGCTCGACCTCGAAGCGCGAGACGGCCCGTCGTAGACGCGGCCGGTCTCGCCTTCGGCGCACGAGACCGTGACCTCGTCTGCCCGTCGTGCAAGCACGCTCGGTCGCCGTTCCGTGCCGACGATCGCCGGGCACGCCCAGCTCGCGGCTGACGATCGCGGCGTGGCACGTCCGGCCGCCGCGGTTGGTGACGATCGCGGCGGCCTTCTTCATGATCGGCTCCCAGTCGGGATCGGTCTTGTCGGTGACCAGCACTTCGCCCGTCGCGGAACTGCTCCAGGTGCTGCGGCGTCCTCGATGACGCGCACCGGGCCCTGCGCCGATCCTCTCGCCGACGCTGCGGCCCGCGACGAGCACCCGGCCCCGTCTCGCTGCAGGCGATAGGTCTCGAGCACGTCGCGCGCGTCGCTGCGACTGCACGGTCTCGGGCCGCGCCTGCACGATGAACAGCTCGCCGGTGCGCCCGTCCTTCGCCCACTCCATGTCCATCGGCGTCGGCTCGCCCCGCGTTCGCGGAGTAGTGCTCCTCGATCGACGCAGGCCCAGCGGGCGAGCGTCAGGATGTCGTCGTCGGCGAGCGCGAAGCGGCGCGCGCTCCTCGGCGGCGACCGGGACGTTCGCGACCATCCGGCCGCCGCCGACGTCGTAGACGAGCTTGAACTCCTTGCGTGCCCAGCCGCTTGCTGCAGGATCGGCCGAAAGCCCGCCTTGAGCGTCGGCTTGAAGACGTAGTACTCGTCGGGATTGACCGCGCCCTGCACGACGTTCTCGCCCAGGCCGTAGGCGGCGTTGATCAGCACGACGTCGCGAAAGCCGGTCTCCGTGTCGATCGAGAACATCACGCCGGAGGACGCCAGGTCGGAGCGCACCATCCGCTGCACGCCGATCGAGAGCGCGACCTGGAAATGGTCGAAGCCCTTGTCCGCGCGGTAGGAGATCGCGCGGTCGGTGAACAGCGAGGCGAAGCAGCGCCGGCAGGCCTCGAGCAGCACCGCGCGCCCCTGCACGTTCAGGTACGTCTCCTGCTGGCCGGCGAAGCTGGCGTCGGGCAGGTCTTCGGCCGTGGCGCTGCTGCGCACGGCGACGTCGACCGCTCCTCCGTCTCCGCTCAAGCGCTCGTAGGCGGCCACGATCTCCGCCTCGAGCGGCGCGGGGAGGTGTTCGGCGAGGATCGCGTCGCGCACCGATTGGCCCCGCCGGCGAAGATTCTCGATGTCCCGGGTATCGAGGCCGCCGAGCAGCGCACGAAGCCTGTCTCCGAGACCCGTCTCGCGAAGCAGCAATCGATAGGCGTCGGCCGTGATCGCGAAGCCGTTCGGCACGCGCACGCCCGCCCCGGACAGCTCGCGGTACATCTCGCCGAGCGACGCGTTCTTGCCGCCGACCAGCGGCACGTCGCCGATGCCGATTTCTTCGAACCAGCGGACGAACCGACTCGAATGCGCCATGAGCGGACTCCTCCCAATAGTCGTCTACTCTCGTTCGCTGCCGGCCGGCTGAACACGAACCAGCAGCACGGGCTCCGCGGCGGCGTGCAGTACCCTCTCGGCCACGCTGCCCAGCGCCCAGCGCCTCCAACCCGACCGACCATGCGTGGCCATGACGAGGAGGTCGACGCCGTGCTCGGCCGCGTAAGCGAGAATGGCCTCGGCCGCCTCGCCGACGGCGACGGCGATGTTCGCGTCGATGCCGGTCGGTTCAAGCTTCCGGCGCACCGATTCGAGGTAACGATGCGCGGCGTCGCGATGAACCCCTTCCTTCTGGTCGATGCCGATCATCTCCGCGCCGGCATACATCTCCGCGAGGGCCGGAGGGACGACGTAGAGCAAGGTGAGCCGAGCGCCGCTCGATGCGGCCATCGATGCGGCATCGGCCAGCGCGATCTCGGCGGTCTCCGAGCCATCCAAAGGAAGGAGAACGTGCTGGTAGCGCTTCGCGCCGGGGAAGTGCGAGCCCTCGAGCATAGTCATATGGCGAGGATGGCGATTTCCGTGCCACACGGAAGATCGTGATCCTCGATGTCGAATTCTCCCACTTCTGAGACGACGTTCGAAGGGCATTCCCATGGACGGGGAACCATGCCTTCACCAAGGGCTTACGAATGAGCACCTCGCTCAAGCAACGCCTGCGATCGATTCCTGGCGAGGTGGTCTTGCTCGGTCTGGTCAGCCTGCTGACCGACGTGAGCTCCGAGATGATCTTCGGCGTGCTTCCGATCTTTCTCACGGGCGTGCTCGGCGCCTCGGCTTTGCTACTGGGGCTCATGGAGGGGCTCGCCGACTTTGCGGCTTCGTCTCTCGACTTGGCTTCCGGTTATGTGTCGGACCGCACCGGCAAGCGCAGGGGCCTAGCGCTGCTCGGTTACGGAGTCTCTGCGTTGGCGAAGGCCGGGTTGGTGCTCGCGTCCGCCGTGCCTCACGTCGTCGCCTTCCGCGTCGTCGAGCGATTGGGAAAGTCCATCCACGGTCCCCCGCGCGACGCGCTCCTTTCCTCGATTGCGTCCGAGGACGTTCGCGGTCTCTCCTTCGGCGTCCACAAGGCGCTCGACAAGTCCGGCGCGATCCTCGGACCGCTCTTCGCGTACTTCGTTCTCGAGCGGCTGGGAAGCTCGGCGTCGTCGTTTCACGTCCTCTTCGCCGCCGCAGCAGTTCCGGCGTTCCTCGCCGTGGCGCTGCTGGGCCTCGGTGTGCACGAGCGCATCATGCCGCCCCGTCCCTCGGGCGGTATGTTCAACACCGTCCGGGCGCTCGGCCCGCGGTTTGCACACTACATCGTCAGCGCCGGCATCTTTTCCCTCGGATACTTCAGCTTCGCGTTCCTAGTCCTGAAGGCCGCTCTCGTCGGCTTTGGGGCTGACTCCATTGCTCTATTGTATGCGCTGCTGAACACTACCTTCGTTCTCGCATCCATCCCTATCGGGGCGCTCGGCGACCGGATCGGCCGCCGAGCGATCGTTGCTCTCTCCTATGTGCTCTACGGCATCACGGCCGCGGGATTGCTCGTCGCCACTTCGAAGCAGGGAGTCCTGTCCATGTTCGCGCTCTACGGTGTCTTCTTCGCTATCGACGAGGCTCAGACGCGCGCCTATCTCGCCGACGTCTCGGCGCCCGAGTGGCGGGCGACGGCGCTCGGCGTCTACGGTTTCGTCACCGGCCTCGTCTACTTGATCGCATCGCTGATCGCGGGCTGCCTGTGGGAAATGTACGGGCCTAGGGCGACGTTCGGCTTCGCCGTAGTCACGGCGTTTGCCTCTCTCGCCTACTTCCTGTGGATGATGCCGGCCGACGGAAAATGATCGACGGCCTGGCTGCTGTTGTTGCAGGCTACTGGTCGTCTAGACTAGGTGCGTTCGATTCCGTAGAACGCGCGCGCGTTGTCGACGAGGATTCGCTTCACCGAGTCGGTGGGAAAATCCGCGAGCAGCTTCGTCACTTTGGCGACCGGATTCACGAAGCCCTCCGCGTGCGGATAGTCGGAGCCGATGAAGAAGCGCTCGTCGCCGGCGAACTTCAGGATCAGCGGGAACATGCGCTCTTCGGGATCGGCGGAGATCCAGATGTTTCGCCGGAAGTACTCGCTCGCCGGCCGCTTCATCTTCGAGGTGTGGCGCATGTACTTGAAGCGGTAGTCGAGCCGCTCGAGCCACTCGCCGACCCAGCCGACCATCGCCTCGATCGTCGCCGCGCGCAGGCGCGGGAAGCGCTCGAAGACGCCGTCGTACACCATCGTCGTCAAAGCCATGCGCGGGTCCTGGATCACGTTCATGGTGACGAACATGAAGCCCGGGTACTCGTCGCGGTACCAGTCGTGGCCGGTGTAGTTCGGATGCCCGACGAGATGGATCCCGACCGAGAGATCGAGGTCCTGAGCCGCCGCCCACACCGGGTCGAGGCTCGCATGCCCGAAGCTCTTGCCGTCGACCGGCGCGGCGGCGACGAAGATCGTCCTCGCTCCGAGCTTCGCCACGCGCTCGAGCTCGCGGACCGCGAGCGCGGCGTCGCGGAGCGAGATGTGAGCGGCGGGGTAGAGGCGGCTGGCGTGGCCTGCGCAGAGCTCGAACGCCCAGGTGTTGTACGCGCGGCACAGCGCATCGGCGAGCAGCGGGTCCTTGACCGAGCCTTCCCAAATGAGGCCGAGGCTCGGGTAGATCACCTGCGCCGCGAATCCCTCGGCATCGAGGTAGCGGACGCGCTCGTCCATGTCCTGCCAGCGGCCGCTCTCGATCAGGTAGCGGTCGAAGGTGCCGAGATCGGCGCCCGATTCCTTTTGCCCGTAGGCGACGAGCGCGCCGAGCAGCTCCTCGACGTCGACCAGCACCATCGGCTTGCCGTCGACGATCAGCGAGCGCTCCCCGGTGGTCGAATCGCGAGCGACGCGCACCGTACGATCGCGAAAGCGAGGTTCCGTGTAGCGCTCGAAGAGGTCGAGGGGCTCGGAGAAGTGGCTGTCACCGTCGATCGCGTTCATCGGCTTCCCTCCGTCCGTTCCTTACCTCCGGCGCCGGCGGGTTTCGAGCCTCTCGCTCTTCAACGAACGGCGTCGAAGGTGGTAGAAGGTCGTGCTCACTTGCACGTCCTTCGCCAAGGAGGCTTCGCCATGACTCCCGAGAATCTGCCGCGCATCCCGTTTTCCGGCGTCGTCGACGCCGACGGTCACATTCTCGAAGCGCCCGACCTCTGGGAAAAATATCTCGAGGCCAAGTATCGCGACCGCGCCGTGCGCATTCGCAAGGACGACCACGGCCTCGAATACCTCGAAGTCGACGGCAAGCCCGCGAAGATGTCACGCGGCGGTGCGCCGTCGTTTCTCGGCGTCATGGACAAGCTCGCCGGCATCGAATGGAAGCGCGAGCCGACGGGCTCTGGCTATGTCGACAACGCCTCGTTCGGCTCGATGGACGCGAAGGAGCGCCTGCGGCGGCTCGACATCGAGAACATCGAGTGCGCGCTGCTCTATCCCACGCTCGGCCTCTTGTGGGAGCCCGAGTGCGAAGACCTCGAGCTGTCGATGGCATACGCGCGGGCCTACAATCGCTGGATCGTCGATTTCTGCTCGGAGTCGAAGGGCCGGCTGGTTCCGATCGCCCACGTCCCTCTCGGGCTCCCGGAGCTGGCAGAGCAGGAGCTGCGCCGCGCGGCGCGCGATGGAGTGAAGGGATTTTGGGTGCCGCCGTTCATCTGGAGCCGCAAGGCCCACGGGCATCCCGACCACCACCGCGTCTTCGCCGCGGCCGCGGAGCTCGGGTCTGCCGTTCGGCATTCACCCTTCTTTCGAGCCGCATTGGGCCGCTCCGACGCGCTTCGGCAGGATGACCGGCGCCGACACCGCGTTCTTCCAGAACGTGGTGCTCGGCAACGTGATCCGCGAAGGCTTCACGTCGCTCTTCCAGTACGGCGTGTTCGACAAGTTCCCCGAGCTCCGCGTCGTCATTCTCGAGATCGGCTCGGGCTGGATCGGCTATTGGCTCGAGCGCATGGATGCGGTGTTCGCGTCGCCGATCGGCAAGACCGTTCCGTTGAAGCTGAAGCCGAGCGAGTATTTCCGCCGGCAGTGCTGGATCTCGGGCGATCCCGACGAGCGCGCGGTGGCCGGAGTGATTCCGTTCGTCGGAGAGGATCGCTTCTTTTGGGCGAGCGATTTCCCCCATGCCGACCATCCCCCGGACTACGTGCCGAATCTCCAGAAGCTGGTCGCCATGCTGCCGGAATCGGCGCGCCCGAAGATCCTCGGCACGAACGTGCGCGAGTGCTACCGGCTGAACTGAGCGGACGCGCTCAACGGCTCTGGCGCACCAGCGAGCCGTAGATCCGTTCGCGATAGAGCGCGCTCGCCGTCGAGGTCTCCGAGCGCGAAGGCGACGTCGGAGAGCTTGGCGAGCACGCTCGCCCGATCGGCCTTCTCGTCGAGCGCGCGCGTGTAGGCCTCGCGCGCGCCCCGTGCGGGTCGTGGTCGAGAAACGCCGCGTCGCCGGCGCGCTCGAGCCATTGCGCCTGCGGCGCGGCGAGGAACGCGAGACGCTCGCGCCATTTGCGGTCGCGAAGCGACGCGCCTCCCCGTAGTCGCCGCGCCAGAGGAGAACGAAGAAGTACTCCTCCGCGACCAGCGCATGATGAAAGAGCGACTCCCAAGTCGCCGGGCACTCGCCGCTGGAGATCGACGACGAGATCGCGGTCGATCTCTCCGGACCAGAGCCGGCGCACGAGGTCGTCGGGGATGCCTTCGCCGAGCTCCGCGGCGGCGCGCTCGGCGGGCTCGCGGAGCCACGACGCCGCCGACTCGAGGTCCGGCCGCGCGAGCCCGACCATGCCTTGGTGATCGCGAAGCGCACGTCGCCCTGCCAGTCCGCGTAGGCGACCGAGAGCTCGTGGTCGACGTCGTGCCAGCGGCCGAGTGCGGCGAGCGCGAGCATGCGCGAGAGCCGGAAGATCTTCCCATCGGGCACGTTCGCCAGCGCCTCGTCGAAGCGCGCCAGCGCTCGGGCACCGCGTGCCCTTGCCGAGCGCGGCGCAGCCGTTCTGCCAGCTCGCGATGCGCCGCGAGCAGGCGCGACGCGGGCTCGTCGACTCGGCGATCCTGCCTGGGGCGAGCGAGCGGCCGGATCGCAGCGCCGCGGTACGAGCAGCTCGATCGATCCGTCCATCTTCATCCACGCCACGTCCTCGGCGCCAGCTCCGACGTCACCGATCGCCGACACCGGCAGGCAGGCCGGGCGCGCGCGGCCCGCTTCTGATTGTCGAGCCAGGCGTCGACGAAGAGCTTGCGGCGCCCGGGCGCGACGAACGGCAGCTGCTTCGACCTCGACGTCGGTGCCGATCACCACGTCGTCGACGTAGTAGGTGAGGCGCGAGCGGTCCGTGAACGGATCGCTGACGAACGAGAACTTGTCGACCGTCGAGCCGGGCTGGTTCGCGGCGTTCGGCTGGTCCACGAGCGAGACGAGCGGCGCGGCCTTTCCCTCCTCGCGGATCGTCAGGTCGTAGACGGCCGCGGTCGATGTCGTAGGCGACGTCGACGACGTACCAGACGAACGCGCGAAGCGGGAAAAGCTTCTGCGGCATGCTGTCCGACACGTGCCAGAGAAAGCCGTCCTCGCTCTTCAGCCAGAAGGCGATGCCGTCCTTGCCGAGCGTGAACCACTTCGGACCGGCGAGCGCGACGTTCAGCAGGTCGCCGGCGTCGGTCGTCAGCAGCGCGAAGTGCGCGAACAGCCGGCCCGCGCGTCGCGGCGCGAAGTATCCCTGGAGCTCGGGGAAGTCGCCGTCGCCGGCGACGTCGCGGAGCTCGACCGAGCGGTAGCCGCTGAAGCGGTACGTCGAGAGCGAGCTTCACGCTGCCCTTGGCGCGCTCGAAGACGGCGAACGTGTCGGGCCCCGTCTCGACGTCGTCGTCGAAGCTGTAGCGGACGAGCACGTGCTCGGTCGGCGCGGCGGCGACCAGCAACGCGGCGAGGGTGAGGACGGTCAGCGCACGCTGTCTTCGTAGCGCCGCAGCCATTCCTGCCACTGCGTGACCGCCGCCGCTCGTGCCGAGGCGTCGGCGTCGGGTGCGAAGCCCTTGCGCTGGCCCGTGTGGATCTCGAGCGCCTGGATCGCGATCGCGCGCACCTGCGGCTTCGCATCGCCGAGGGCGTGGATCAGCCCCGCGAACAGCCGCACCTTCTGCGCCTCGCGTCAGGTGGATCTGGTCGTACGCCAGCGCGCAGGCCGCCTTGTCGCGAAACAGCGGGTTCGCGTCGTCCTGCATGTTCTCGAGGAGCACATCGACGACGGCGGGATCGTCGCTGACGCGGCCGAGCGCGTACTGCACCGAGAGGCGCAGGTCCTGATCGGACGTGTGCACGTCGCGCATCAGCGCGCGTCGCGCGTCCTCCGACTTCCAGCCGAGCTGATAGAAGGCGTTGGCGACGCGCGCGCGGTCGGCATCCTCGCGCGCCGACTCGTAGAGCCGCACGAGCGCGGGCATCGTCGCCGGCGCCGAGCTCGCGGATCGCATCGTAGTTCCCGGCCATGACCAGGGCGCGGAGGTCGTCGGAAGCGCTCGCCGGGGCCGCGACGAAGCACAGGGCGAGGACGAGGTATGCGAGCGAGCGACGCATCTCGACGAGGTTCTTCGTCGAGCGTAGCCGCCGCGGTTTCGCAGCGTCAAATCGGGTCGGTCGAGCGCTTTTGAACGAGGAAGAGGGTGCCTGCCCACTCGATCGGCTGCGCCCGATCCTCTATGACTTTTTGATACGCCCGGTACACCCCGGGGCAGTAGCCATCGGGCTTGGCATCGTCGAGCGCGATAAAGCCCCCCGGCAGTACCAGCGGGAAGAACGCGTCGAGGTCCTTCGTCACGCTCTCTTCGTCGTGCGCTCCGTCGACGAGCAGAAACTTGAGCTGTACTCCCTGCCGCTTCAACCAGCGAGCGCCGGCCAGCGAAGTCATTCGCAAGGGTTTCACGACGTCGCTCACGCCCGCCTCGGCGACGACGTTCAGGAATGTGGACCAAGTGCTGCCTTGAGACGTGCGCTTCCCGAGGCCCGTGTCTTCGGCAACACCGTGGTGGTGATCGATCGCGTAGACGGTTTCGCCGCGCCCGGCGCGCTTGGTCGCTAGCGACAGAGCGACGGTCGATTTCCCTTTCCACGAGCCGATCTCGGCGATCTGTCCGGGTCCCGAGAGCTCCGACACCACGCGATAGAGGAGCCGGACCTTCGGGGCCGACAAGTATCCTTCGAGGCGGCGCACGTAGAGGATATCCGCGGTTTGCTGCGCGCCGACGAGGCGGCAGGCCTGTATCGCCGCCCACTTCGCGGCTCTCGAAGCTTGTTTGCGCGAGGCGCTCACGGGTCTTCCTCGTCCTCTCTCGGTTGCAGCGGTAGCGCGAACTTGTCCGCCTCGTCGAGACCGAGAAACCAGTGAACCGCCTTCACGGGCAGGCTCGCGGAATCGTAGGGGCGCCTGCTCGCCAGGAGAGCCGACAGAAGAATGATCACTATCAGCGATCTCCTAAGGTAGCTCTTGAGTGGCATCGGGGTACTCGTACGCTCGTTGCAATCTCGTCCGGCAACCATAGCCGATCGCCAAGCTTCCGCCGCAAAGTCTGGTGCAATCCCCAAGCCGCGACACCGAAGTTGCAAAAGCTCAGGAAGATTCGCGGCTCTCGCCGTGAAGCGCGAACGGTGACCCTGCCGAAGTCGGCGAACCCTAGCAGCAATCGGCAGAACGTTCGATCCCTGAGATGCTAGGGCGGGTGCCCTCTCGGTGGGGCTTTGGTGAACGCGCTGCGTCCGCGATGTGCACCCCGTCTCATACGCCCTCGCCGGCCACGCACGGTTGCATTTGGTTGCATTTAGAAACCTTTCAGAGTAGCGTGCATTTTCGGGAGACTGCCGGAGCATGCCGAACTCCACTGCGGTGAAGATCTCGAGCGAGCTGCTCGCCTCGGCCCGTCGGGAGAGCGCTGTGTGGTCGCGCTCGATGACCCAGCAGATCGAATACTGGGCCAGGCTCGGCCGCGCGCTCGAGCGCAGCCCCTCGGTCAGCATGTCGCGAGTGCAGGCCGCGCTACAGGCGGAGCTCGAGTTCGACGATCTGAACGCCGACGAGCGCGCGCTGGTGCTCGGCCGTCTCGAAGCCATGGTGTTCGACCCGCAGGGTGACGCGTCGCTACAGCGGGAGCTTGGGGACGCGGGGCACGCCTACACGGCGATGGATGAGAAGGGCTCCCTCGTACAGGTCCGTCCGGGCGCCAGGCGAAGCGCCGCGAAGGTGATCACTCGCCGGGCCCGGCGCCGTCGCCGTTGACGACGCCGGATCCTTTCCTTTGGGTTCTGGCGGGACCCAACGGCGCCGGCAAGACGACCTACTACGAGCGGAAGATCCGGCCGGTTCTGCGGGCGGAGTTCGTCAACGCGGACATCCTGGCACGGCAGCGCTGGCCCGGCGCTCCCGAGAGGCATACGGCCGAGGCGGCCAAGCTCACCGACGAGCGCCGGCTCGCGCTCACGGCGGCGCGGCGCTCGTTCGTCGCCGAGACCGTGTTCTCACATCCGAGCAAGCTCGACCTGCTCGAGCGCGCGAAGGAGCAGGGCTACGTAATCTGGTTGACGTTCGTGTATCTCGAGTCGGCCGAGCTTGCGATCGCCCGGGTCCGCGAGCGGACGGAGCGTGGCGGCCACGACGTGCCGACGGACAGAATCCGTGGGCGATACGAGCGACTTCCGGAGATGGTGAGAGCGGCCGTGCGCATCGTCGACCGAGCCTTCATCGTCGACAACAGCTATCTCGACCGAGCGCTCCGAGACGTCATCGTCTTCGAGCGCGGACGCATCACCTACGTGGTAGGAGACCCCCCGAAATGGGCGCGACGGATCTTTCCCGAGTCAGCTTAGAACCACGAAGCCCATCGCGCGGGCCGCAACGGCGAGCCCTTGATCATGGGTGGCGAAGCGAAGATCGGGCAGCTCGGGGCGCACGAGGAGCGCGCTCGCTAGATGCAGTGCATCGAGCGTACCGACGACTGTCGGAAATGGCTCGGCGGCCCGCTCGAGGACTACGGGATCCAGCGGGATCAGCTCGAAGGCATCGAGTTGCTCGAATACCGCTTCCCGACGGAGCGCGACCTCTCCGCCATCCAAACCAAGCCGGATGCGGGCCCGATCGATCGTGCGCAGGCACTCGAGCCGCACGAGGTCGCTCGCAACCGGTCGGGTGATTGCCTTCCAGTTGCGAAGTCTTCCAGGCTCCCCGAGAACGACACGCAGCAGAACCGACGTGTCCACATAGACTCTCAACGGTCTCGCCGTTCCTCGAGAAGGAGAGTGAGGGATCGGGTCTTCCAGCGCGCCGGGGCGTAGCGCTTCGCTCGGAGCGATGTGAACGGGCGCTTCGGAGCCTTCATCCGCACCGGTGCCCTGCTCCGGTCCACGGGCACGATGCGAGCGATCGGCCGATCGCGGTCGGTCACCACGATCTGGCCGCCGCGCTCGACACTGCGCAAGTGCTCCGACAGGTGGTCTTTCAGCTCGGCGATCTTCACGCGCTTCATGGCCAAATCAGGCCATCTCGGCGAAGGCCGGTCAAGAGATAGCGGCCCGCGCTCAACGCCGCGGCCCGCCTTCGAAATCGAGACGAGCCACGTGACGACCGTTCACGGAGGTGGCACATTCATGAAGCATGATGCTGATTGCCTTGGTGATGATGCTCTCGACGTCGTTCCAATCGACCGTCGCGGCCGCTGGACGCGCGGCGCGAGGGCTGGGCAGCGCTTCGGCGCTGATCGTCGCCGCCGCCGACCCGACTCCCGAACCCGCCGCCACGACGACACCCCTCGATGACCGCCGGGAGACGAACGCGACGTGGATGAGAAGAAGCAACGAGCTCGGGCAAGGGGTGCGCATCGAAGACCTGCGGCTCGTGAGCATCGCAGGCTCGAGCGGTGGAAAGACCGTGGCCGTGATCGGGCGCGCCGTGAATCAGAACACAGTTGCCCTTTCGTTGTTGGCGATTCACATCGCGATGAGCGGCCCGGGAGCCCCCAGCGGCAACGTGGCCATTCTCGGCCGGAACGTCGACAGGGTCGCGCCCGGAGCGTCCAGGGACTTCGGGTTCACGCTCGATGCGGGCGCGACATCCGGGTTTGCGCCGCTCGATCCGCTGCCGGCGGAGACGAGTCCGATCTCCGAGGCGGACGCGCGCCGTCTCGGCAACGTCAGCGCTTACGTCACCTACGCGGGGGAGTGAGGCGGCGATTCGGGCGCGCCCCGCCGCCGATCGACGATCTTCGAGCCCTTGAGGAAGGGGCTTCAGAGACCGGCGCTTTTCACATCCCCTGCCTCACCGACAGCACCGGACAATGGCCCTCGCGAATCACCGTTTCGGTAACGCTGCCAACGATGAGGTGAATGAGTCCGCTCAGGCCCTCGGTAACCGCGACGAGCAGGTCGGTACGCAGATCGCGTTCCATCTCGAGGATCGTTCTTGCCGGGTCGTCGCTCACGTGAACATGAACGTAGTGCTGCACACCGCCGAGCTCGCTGGCTGCGATCTCGAGCAAAGCCTGCCGAGCGACACGCTCGGCCTGCACGACGTTGTCGCCCTCGGCTGCCTTTCCGTAGATGTCGCGACGGAGCAAAAGATTCTCGGTCGGCACGACGTGCAGAAGATGAACCGTCGCTTGGTCTGCCCTTGCGAGGGCGGCTGCGTACTGGAGCGAGGTCAGCCTGCCCTTATCGAGGTCGAGGGGGCAGAGGATCGACTGGAACGGCCGCTGGCGTGACACTTCGACCCTCCGCTGTGCGGTTAACACCGGCCGCGGGGAATCGCGAATCACGCGCTCGGCAACGCTGCGAAGAACGAGGCGGGAAAGGCCAGTGCGCCCGTGTGTGGACATGCTGATGAGGTCCGCGTCCACCTTCGCACGCACCTCGAGGATACTTTTGGCTGCATCCGAGTCGACTCGCGTGACAATCTCGCAACGCACGCCTTTCAGGCGATCGGTGGCGATTTTCTGGAGCCGCTCTCTCGACACCTTCTCGGCCCACGGCGTGTTCGCGCCCCCGCCCTCGACGGGGCGATAGACGTCACGCAAGAGGTGAGGCTCGTCTGTCGGGACGACGTGCAACAAGTAGACGGTCCCACCGTTCCGCTCTGCGAAGTGCGCCGCGTACTCTATCGAAGCGGAGGAGCTCTCATCGAAATAGACCGGGGCAAGGACTTTTCTGAAGGGATTGATCATCAGAGACCTCCTTGGTTCGTGTGATGCTGCGATCCCGCCAAGGGATTGAAGAGCAAAGCTCGGACCAGGAGGACTGGCACGCGTTTGCGCGATAATCGGGCGTCGATTCTCGCTTCCAAGAACCGCGAAAATCCCCGTTCTCGAAGTTGGAAGGCGCCGGCCCTGTAGGAGCAGCTCGCCAAGAGTCGTGCTACCAGTTCCGACGGAAGAGAGTCCTTGGACTGATGAGGAATGTGTTTCGGCGGCTCGTCGTCTTCGCGCTCGTCCTTGCCGCGTGCAATCGCGACAGAGGCGGCTCACACCTCGCGCTCGAAGACGTGAACCACGACGGGCACGTCGTGATTCTGGCCTTCGGCGACAGCATCACCCGAGGGGTAGGAGACGGCCAGAGACCGAGCGACACGCCTCCGGGAACGGCCGGCTACCCAGTCGCCTCCAGAACCTTCTCGGCGTCACGGTGATCAACGACGGAAGCTCTGGCGAGCGAACGACCGACGGGTTGCGGCGCCTGCAGCGCGACGTGGCGGATACCCATCCCGACTACACGATACTCCTGGAGGGAACGAACGATCTGCTCGGCGGTGAGAGCACAAGCCAGGCGGTCGATAACATGCGCTCGATGATCCACTCGGTGCGTGCCGTGGGCGCAGTGCCAATCCTCGGCACGATCACGCCATTCTGTTGCGACATCGAGAAGCGCCGTCCGCGGTCAGCGACCCTCTCCTACAACGACGAGCTTCGCGCACTGGCGGCGAGCGAAGGCGCAATGCTCGTCGATTTCTACGGTGCCTTCGCCGGCGGACCTCAATCTGCCTACGGCGCGAGCAGAGGACTGATACACGCGCCCGAAGGGATCCACCCGAACGCTGCCGGCTACGATGCCATGGCCGAAGCCGCGCGCCGGTCTTTCTCGCCCCACTGACTCAACGCGAAAGCGATTCCGGGGACGAAACGCGCCGCGCTCACGACTTGCCCTAGCCGCGTCGCGAGAGCCGGGCAACGAGCGGTGCCATCTTCGGGTGCATGGCGGGCTACAGGAAGGAAGAAGGTTTGGTTTAGAGGAGTACCGCCGAACGTAAGCGCGATCTGCGAGCTGTGGCATGCGAGTTCGTGCCGAGGTAAGCTTCGGGCCCATGGGTCGAGCCATTGGAGAGTTGCTCGCCGAAGCCATTGGACTACCCGAGGCCGAGCGGCTGAGGCTCGCCTCCGACCTGATCGCGAGCGTTGACGGGCCGCCGGACGCGGACTGGGAGACGGCGTGGCTCGCCGAGCTCGACCGACGCGTCGAAGCGGCTCGGAATCGGGGTACTCCCGCCCCCGAGTGGAGTGAAGTCCGCGCCCGTATTCTGAACCGACTGGCACGGCGGTGACTCGGCGTCTCGCTTCCTGCCCGAGGCGGAGGACGAGCTCTCCGCCGCGGTCGAGTGGTACGAGTCCAGGCGAACCGGCCTCGGCATCGAGCTGATGGCCGAGGTCGACGAGGCGTTGATGGATATCGGTGAACGGCCGGATGCTTGGCCGTTGTGGCGGGACGATCGCGCGTATCGCAAGCGTGTCCTGACCCGCTTTCCCTACGTCATCTTCTACGAGTTGATCGGTTCCGATCGCGTCGAGGTAGTCTCGGTCGCCCACTGGAGTCGGAAGCCTGGCTACTGGGTCGAACGGCGGACGTGACGGGTCGGGACTCGTATCTTCGACGAGCGCGACGACCGGCCTTGCCCCGAGCCTCGGGCTCGTTGATACCATCGCGGGGCCGCCGAGCCACCTACGACGCGAGCAGAGGACTGATACGCGCGCCCGAAGGGCTTCACCCGACCGCTGCCGGTTACGATGCCATGGCCGAGGCTGCGCTCCGGCGCGCGGTCCCCCGCCGCCGACCCCGGCAGGCTTGCAAGAGCGTCACCTACAAAGACCGCGGCCCCTGCAGGTCGCGCGGTCCTGCGACCCTCGGTTGCTCAGCCGGGTCAGCGGGGCGATGCACGTGGCCGGGCCGTCGCTCAGACAGCCTTCGGTATGCCCCGGGCAACCTGGCATCGAGGCCAGGCAGTCGC
>CAVQEA010000023.1:0-291060 GCA_963711395.1 uncultured delta proteobacterium
GCTTCGGTGATTCGCCGAACTCCACAGGTTCGGCACACGGTCGCCGAGGATACGGATCTCACCCTCACCATCCGCAAAAACGGCTGGCGAATCGTCTTCGACGACGAGGCGGTTGCACATACGATCGCGCCGGAAACCTCCGCTGCCTTGGTGCGCCAACGATTTCGCTGGACGTTCGGAACACTTCAGGCGCTTTGGAAACATCGCGACGCTTTCGGGCGCGAGCGCTACGGCACGCTCGGCCGGGTGGCGCTGCCTCACATCCTGCTGTTTCAGATCGTCTTGCCGCTTTTCTGCCCCGTCGTTGGTCTGCTGTTCTTCGGATCGATTATCTTCTGGGCGCTCGCGCGTGCACACCTCGGGCCGTTCCTCGAGTTCTGGACCCCGGGTGACGTAGAACGTGCGTTGTCCTTCTTCGCCGTCTTCCTTCTCGTCGATGTGGTCACCACTCTCGTCGCGTTTCTGCTCGAGCGCGACGAGGATTGGATGCTTTTGCTCTCGCTCGCTGCAGCGCTTCTACTATCGCCAGCTCATGGACGTCGTGCTTTTCCGGGCGATCCTGCGGGCGATCCAGGGCCGTCAGGTCGGCTGGGGCCGGGTGGGCCCGCGCACGCTCTCCCGCTGCCACAGACGTCGCAGGCCACGGGTTGAGCGCGGCGCGAGCATCCGCTATCGACGGGGGATGCTTCGGGTGAGACGCGCGCTCCTGATTCTCGGCTCACTGGCGGCCATCGTCGGCTGCAGCAGCGGAGGAGGAGGGGGCCGACCTCCGACGATCGTCTCGGGCAACGTGCTTTCCGCGTCCGCCGGCTCGACGGCGCGGAGCAAGATCGGCGGGCTCTGGCGATTGGCCGTGGGATGGTGGCACTCGGAGGCCGTCGCCCAGGTGCCGGGCATCACCGTCGCCATCGCGGGCACCGGCAACGCCGGCGTGACCGATGACCAGGGCTTCTTTCGTCTCGAAGGAAGTCAGTTCGGGCGCGCTGTGCTGCAGTTCACGGGCAACGGCGCGGATGTGAACTTTCCGGTGACTCTGCCCTCCGGCGGAGAGCTCGACCTGATCAACGTCGCTCTCACCGGTAGCGACATCAAGATCGGCGAGCAGCGCATCCATTTCGACGGGCCGATCACCGGCGTCGACTGCCAGGCGAATTTGCTGCAAGTGCTTTCCGGCGAACAGGTTGCGTTTCGGGTGCGACTGCAGTCGGGCACCGTGATCGTCGACGACAACGGGGCTCCACTGAGCTGCACGAGCTTGTTCGGCGGCCGCAACGCGGACGTACAAGGAACCGTCAATGCGCAGGGGGACGTGCTCGCGGTGGTGTTGACGGTGAATCCCGCGACCGGCGTCCCAACCACGACGCAAACGGTCGATGGGTCGATCGCCGCCCTCGACTGTCCGGCCGATCTCACGCTCGCGAGCGGGCAAGGCAATCTGCAAGTGAGCATCGACTCGTCGACACAGATCCGCGACACGGGCGGGCAGTCGCTGCAGTGCACCGAGCTGCTGGTCGGCGACGACGTACACGTCGAGGGTACCCAGACCGGCTTCGGTCTGGACGCGTCGGAGATCGATCGCCTCGCGCCGCCGCCGACTCCGACGCCCACGCCTGGCTGATCCGCGGCGCTTGACCGCGGTCACTTCGGCGATTCGGCGCTCTTGCCGGCGTCGGGTCGCGTCTCGGGCGGCGGGGCAGGAGCCAGTACGGAGGCGATCTTGATGAGCAGGTTCGCGGGCAGGAGGAGAAGCGAAAGAATCGGGCTTTCGGACTCCCGCGGCGACGCCTGACTCGCTTCCTCGTTCTCCTCGGCCGTCGTGAGCGACGGCACGACCGCAAGCCACACGGCCAGCAACGCCGCTCGCTTCATCGTGTTCGCCACGATGGGTCTAACACGTCGCGCCGGCTTCCCTCTCGGGCGTTCTGCGTTCGGCCGGAACCAAGTAAAAGTTGGCATCGCGCCTACTCCCGCCGCCGGGGGTGATCCGCTTCAACCGACCGTTCGTCTCCAATCGGCAAAGCCCATAGTCGCGGGGTTCGGCGAATCGTCGAATGACATCGTATTTCCGGCTCATGTCCATGCACTCGAACAGCACGAGCGGACGATGGCGTTCGATCACCTGCGACGAGCCTTCGAGAAAGTCGATCTCGCCGCCCTCGATGTCGGCTTTGATGAAGTCGACCGACGATAGCTCCGCGGCGTAGTCGTCGAGGCACCGCACGTCGACTCGGAGCGCTCCCGGCTCGCAGGACGAAGAGAGGTACGCGAGCGCCGGCTCCGGCACGATTCCGTGAAGCTTCGGAACGTGGAGGTACACGTCGTCGCGCCCTCGCGACGACAGCGCAACGCGAAACAAGCGACAGTTGTCACGACCCGCGAACTGGCGCTGCAGCCCGGCGAACACGCCCGGATGAGGCTCGAATGCGAAGACCGCTCCCCGAGCGCCGGCGAGGCCGAGCAAGAAGCGCGTATAGACGCCGAAGTGCGCGCCGACGTCGACGAATCGCCCGCCGATCGGCAGCACCGACGCTAGAAACCGGAAATGAGCGGCTTCGTAAGCGCCCAACGCGCCGACGATGCGAAAGCCAACCGACTTCCACCAGAGATAGAGCGCCGGGCGGCGCCAACAGACGACGAGATAGAAGGCGACCTTGAAGAGATCGAGAGCGGAAGCATCGACCAATGCGACTTCCCTTATCGACCGCCTCCGGCGCAGTCAAACTCGCTCCGGCGCGCTCGCGCCGCGGCCAAATGCGCTGGCTTGACGACAAAAGATTGTCCCCCCTACCGTAAAGAACGATTGCTGTTTTTGGTGCCCCCGCTTCTCCTTGAGAACCGTTTCGAGGCGGTTTCATGAAGAGCCATTTCTTCCACCTCATGCCGTACAAGCATCTGCCGGAGGACTTCGCGCGGCGTCACCCCAGCGTCTGGGTCGACGTGCCGTCGAGCCTCTACGACCCCCTGAAGGGCCACGCGAACTACAACGAGTATCTCGACGAGCTCGAATACGCCGACCAGGAAGGCTTCGACGGCGTGTGCGTGAACGAGCATCATTCGAATGCGTACGGCATGATGCCGTCGCCGAACCTCATGCTCGCCGCGCTGAGCCGTCGCACGCGACGTGCAGCTCTGGTGGTCCTCGGCAATTCCCTGGCGCTCTATAACCCTCCGATCCGGGTGGCCGAAGAGATGGCGATGCTCGACGTCATCAGTGGCGGGCGCTTCGTTGCGGGCTTCCCGGTCGGCAGCTCGATGGACGCCAACTTCGCCTACGGGCAAACGCCGGCCACGCTACGCGAAAAGTATCGCGAGGCGCATGAACTGGTGATCCGCGCCTGGACGACGCCGGAGCCCTTCACGTTCAACGGAAAATACACGCAGCTTCGTTACGTCAACATCTGGCCGCGTCCCATTCAAAAGCCGCATCCCCCGGTGTGGATCCCCGGGAGCGGCAGTGTCGAGACCTGGGAATGGGTCGCCCGGCAGAACTACTCCTACTCATTCCTTTCCTACTTCGGGTTCAAGCCGGCGATTCACAACATGCAGGGATACTGGGAAGCGGTGGAGCGGATGGGCCGCGACCACAACCCGTTCCGCGCCGGCTTTCTCCAGCTCGTGGCGATCTCCGATTCCGACGCGCGCGCCGAAGCGGAGTATGCGGAGGCCGCCTCCTACTTTTACCATCGCTGCCTGCACGTGCCAGACCACTTCTTCGCCGCGCCCGGCTACATGACGCTGAAGAGCCTCAAGGCGATCAAGACGCCCTTCAGCTTCGACACGCTCAAGAAGCTTCGCTGGAGGGACTTTGTCGAAGAGGGCTACATCATCGCCGGGTCTCCGGCGACGGTGCGCGAGCGCCTGAGCGCCGTCGTGCGAGAGCTGAACGTCGGCCATCTGATGGTGCTGTTGCAGTTCGGCAATCTCTCCAAGGAGCAAACGCTGCGCAACACCGAGCTCTATGCGCGCGAGGTGATGCCGCATCTGCGGGGTCTGTGGAGCGATTGGCTCGATCACTGGTATCCGAAGCCGCTCTGCGAGCCCGAGCGAGCGTCCGAGCCGGCGAGGCCGGAGGCGGCGACGCAGGCGTGAGCATGGAACGCGTTTCGGTTTCCGTCCGCGGCGGCAAGTTTACGACCGTCGTCGAACGAGCAGGAGAAGGTCCACCGCTCGTCTTCTTGCACGGTGCTGCGGGCCCGATGTCGGGTGCGGGGTTCCTCGGCGACCTGGCCAAACGCTTCACTGTGTACGCCCCAGCCCATCCCGGATTCGGCCCCGGACAAGGTGTGGAGCACCTCGACGACGTTCTCGACTTCGCCGTCTACTATCTCGACTTCCTCGACGAGCTGCGGCTCGAGAAGACGCACATCATCGGACATTCGCTCGGGGGAATGCTCGCGGCCGAGATCGCCGCGCTCGCGCCTCAGTTGTTGGATCGGCTCGTGCTCGTTTGCCCGGCGGGCCTGTGGTTGGACCAAGTGCCGATCCCAGACTTCTTCACCTTCTCCCCGGAGCAGCTGGTGAAGAGCGCCCTCCACGATCCAAATGGGCCGGTCGGGAAGATGCTCCTGGCCCAGTTCCAGAATCCCGATCTGGCGCTCGACTCGTATCGCTGCCTCGCTTCGGCGGGCAAGTTCCTCTGGCCGATTCCGGACAAGGGTTTGAAGAAGCGCCTTCACCGGGTGAAGATGCCGACGCTCGTCGTCTGGGGCGCTTCGGACGGACTCATTCCGACCGCGTACGCAGGCGCGTTCCAAGCGGCCATCCCGAGCTCGCGCGTCGCCATTCTGAATGGCGCCGGTCAACCTGCCGATGCTCGAGCAGCGCGAGGCCTTCGTCGATTCCGTCGTGCGCTTCCTGACCCATTGAGCAGAGGCGAACTACCATCAGCTCGCCCGGTACGGTAAACCAAGCGACTTGATGTCGCGCGTCACTGGACGGCGCTGGTTCGGCAACTCGGTCCTGATCCTTTTGCCGACGGTGTGGGGATGCATGGTCGGCCCGGACTACACCCGCCCCCCTGCCCCAACCGCCGCTACCTGGATCGAGGCGCAGCAGCCGAGCGTCCAAACGGAAACCACGGCCGTGGAACGCTGGTGGACGATCTTCGACGACCCGGTGCTGGATCGCCTCGTCGAGCTCGCCTATCGACAGAACCTGACTCTGCGCTCTGCGGGTCTACGGGTGGTGGAAGCACAGGCCCGGCGCGCGATCACGATCGGCGATTTGTTCCCGCAGCAGCAAGCCCTGAACGCGTCGTACAGGCACGTGCACCAGAGCCTCAACACCGAAGTCGGTTCGACGCTACCCCGCAGCTTCGACAGCTGGGTGGCGGGATTCGATACCATCTGGGAGCTCGATCTGTGGGGCAAGTTCCGTCGCGCCGTCGAGGCTTCCGACGCTGACCTGCTGGCCGCCGTGGCCGACTATGACGCTGTGCTCGTCAGCCTCGTCGCCGAGGTCGCGGCGACCTACGTGCAGTACCGCGTCCTCGGCGAGCGCTTGAACGTGGCCCAGGACAACGTGCGTGTCCAACAAGAGAGCCTCGGGATCGCTCGAGTGCGGTTCGAGGCCGGGGGTACGTCCGAGCTCGACGTGCACCAAGCGACCGCGCTTCTCAAGGACACCGAGGCGACCATCCCACAGATAGGCATCGAGAGCCGCCAAGCCGTGAATTCGCTTTGCGTGTTGCTCGGCATACCCCCGCGCGAGCTCACGGAGCTGTTGGAAGGCGCCCCTCGCGTGCCACACGTGCCCTCGTCGATCGCCGCAGGCATCCCGGCCGATCTGATCCGACGTCGCCCCGACGTGCGGCGCGCCGAACGAGCCGCGGCCGCACAGAGCGCGCGGATCGGCGTGGCCACAGCGGACTTGCTGCCCTCCCTGCAGTTGGTCGGACGCGTCGGGCTCAGCGCCGAGGACGTGGGCAAGCTGTTCGAAGGCGCCTCGTTTGCGGCTGAAACCGGACCGGCGATCCAATGGCCCATCCTGAACTACGGGCGGCTCATCAACGACGTGCGGCTACAGGATGCCCGCTTTCAGGAGCTGTTGGTCGCCTACGCCAACAGCGTCCTCACCGCCCAGCAAGAGGTCGAGGATGCTCTCGTCGGGTACATCCGCGGCAACGAGCAGGTCGCGCTCCTCAGCGAGAGCGTGGCCGCGGCGACCAAAGCCGTCGAGATCTCCCTCGTTCAGTACCGCGAAGGCGCAACCGATTTCACTCCCGTGCTGAATGCGCAGCAAGTCAAGATCCGCGAGGAGGATCTGCTCGCGTCGACACGCGGCGCCGTCGCGCTCAGCGTGATTGCGCTCAACAAGTCGCTCGGCGGCGGCTGGGAGATCCGCGCGGAGGACGATTTCGTGCCGGACGCGACGCGCGAAGAGATGCGTGCGCGAACGCATTGGGGGGGCTTGCTGCCCGCCGAGAGTCGCGCGCGCGACGTCGAGGCGGCGAGAAAAGACGCCGAAAATCCCGGCGGATGGCATTGGTGGTGGCCGAAATGGTGAGCTCTCGCACCCGCAGACGGCGGTTTTCGACCTGGTCGTGCGCGCTCTTCGCGATAGGCGCCTGCGGTCACAATCGCTACGCTCCTCCGCCCCCGCCCGAGGTCACCGTGGCGCGGCCGGTCGAGAAGGAGATCACCACCTACAACGACTTCACCGGCCACACGGTGGCGATCGAGGCGGTGGAGATCCGCGCGCGCGTTGCCGGCAACCTGCAAAGCATGCACTTCGCACCGGGGGAGAACGTAAGGAAGGGCGATCTCTTGTTCGTCATCGAGCCCGCGCTGTACCAAGCGAGAGTCGATCAGGCGCAAGCGGATCTCGATGGCAAGGACGCGCAGTACCGGGCGGCCGAAGCGCAGCTCGAGATCACCGAGGCGATCGTCAAGCGCTCGGCCGGAAGTCGCACGGATCTCGTGCAGAAGGTCCAGGCACGTGATCTCGCCAAGGCCCAGCTCGGGATCGCTCGCGCGAACCTCGAAGCGGCCAAGCTCGACCTCTCCTATACGCGCATCTACGCGCCGATCGACGGCCGCATCGACCGCAATTTCGTCGACGTCGGGAATCTGGTCGGCAGCGGTCAGCCGACGCTGCTCGCCTCGATCGTGCGGGACGACCCGATCTACGTCTACTTCACCGCGAGCGAGCGCGAGCTGCTCCAGTATCGCGAGCAGCAACGGCAGAATCGCGGCGCCGCGTTGCCAGGCGAGCACGAAATCTCGTTTCTCGGACTTCCCTCGGATCAGAACCTCGCATTTCTCGGGCTCGCCACCGATACGGGGTTTCCGTACACGGGCAAGATCGACTACGCCGCCAATCGGGTCGACCCGGAGACCGGAACGATCGAAGCGCGCGCGGTGTTTCCCAATCCCGACCACGTGATTCTCGCCGGCCTCTTTGCACGCTTGCGTGTGCCCTTTACTCGGGAACGTGCGATCCTCGTTCCCGACATCGCGTTGCAAGCCGATCAAGCGGGCTCCTACATCTTGCTCGTCGATGAGCACGACACGGTACAGATCCGGCGTGTTCAAGTCGGACCGCTGACCGAGGGAGACCTGCGGGTGGTGCGGGAGGGCCTGACGGGCTCGGAATGGGTCGTCGTCAACGGCCTGCAGCGCGCGAGGCCCGGTAGCGTGGTGAAGCCGCAGCGCGAAGCGACGACCCCGGCGCCCGCGCCACAGGCCGCGCCTTCGGCAACACCGAGCCCAACCGCATGATTCCTCGCTTCTTCATCGATCGGCCGATTTTCGCCAACGTCATCGCCATCGTCACGATGATCTTCGGCCTGGTCACCGCGCGCTCCCTGCCGGTCGAGCAGTATCCGCAGATCACGCCTCCGACCGTGCAAGTGACGACGTCCTATCCGGGTGCCGATGCCCAGGTCGTCTGCAACACCGTCGCGGCCCCGATCGAGGAGCAGGTGAACGGCGTCGAAGGAATGCTCTACATGTCATCGACGTGCGCGAGCGACGGCTCGTACGCGCTGACGGTCACCTTCGACATCGGCACGAACCTCAACATCGCACAGGTGCTCGTGCAGAACCGCGTGGCGCTCGCCCAGCCGAAGCTCCCCGACGACGTCAAACGCCAGGGAATCACGGTCAAGAAGCAATCCACCAACATCATCATGTTCGTCGTGCTGACCTCTCCCGAGGGACGCTACGACAGCCTCTATCTCGCCAACTACGGCACCTTGCACATCCGTGACGAGCTCGTCGCGGATCAGCGGTGTCGGGGACGTGAACGTCGTCGGCGCCGGTTCCTACAGCATGCGCGTCTGGCTCGACCCGTTGCGCCTCAAAGCGCGCAACTTGACGGCGCAGGATGTCTTCAACGCCATCGGCGAGCAGAACGTACAGGTCGCCGCCGGACAGATCGGTCAGCCTCCGGTCCCGGCGACGCAGAAGTTCCAGCTGACCGTGACCACCCTCGGGCGCCTGACTACGGTGGAAGAGTTCGAGGACATCATCGTCAAGAGCGAGGCGGGACGGATCACGCGGGTGCGTGACGTCGCACGGGTCGAGCTCGGCAGCCAGGTATACGACCAGTTCTTCCAGAAGAACGGCACCCCGGCTGCGGGCATCGCGGTCTTCCAGTTGCCTGGCGCCAACGCGCTCGACGTCGCCGATGAAGTCCGCGTCGCCATGGAACGATTGAAGCCGTCGTTCCCCCAAGGGATGGTCTACGACATTCCGTTCGACACCACCAAGTTCGTTCGCCAGGCGATCCGAGAGGTGTATCGCACGCTGATCGAGGCCGGCGTGCTCGTCCTCATCGTCATCCTGATGTTTCTGCAGGATTGGCGGGCCGTGCTGGTTCCGGCCACCACCGTGCCGGTGACCCTCATCGGCGCGTTCGCCGGGCTCGCCATCTTCGGGTTCACGATCAACCTGCTGACGCTGTTCGGATTGGTGCTGGCGATCGGCATCGTCGTCGACGACGCCATCGTCATCGTCGAGAACGCCGTGCACCACATCGACGCCGACAACCTGGCGCCGCGCGAAGCGACGATCAAGGCGATGGACGAAGTCACCGGCCCCGTGATCGGCATCACGCTCGTGCTCATGGCCGTGTTCCTTCCGTCGGCCTTCCTCGGCGGCATCACGGGGCAGCTCTATCGGCAGTTCGCGCTGACCATCGCCATCATCGCGGCCATCAGCGCCGTCAACGCGCTCACGCTGAAGCCCGCGCAATGCGCCGCCTGGCTGCGTCACAGCACCGACCCCCAGGCGCGCAACGCATTCTTCCGCGGGTTCAACGCGCTCTACGCTCGCGCCGAACGCGCCTACTTGCGGCTGGTGGGATGGATGGTGCTACGCACCCGCGCGATGATGGTGGTCTTCGCCACGTTGATCGGCGTGACGTTGTGGAGCTTCACCCTGCTCCCGACCGGCTTCCTGCCTACCGAGGACCAGGGCTACATCATCTGCGGCATTCAGTTGCCCGACGGAGCATCTCTGGCGCGCACCACGGCCGCGATCGAGAAGATGAACCGCATCGTCAGCTCCACGCGCGGGGTGGCCGATTGGAACTCCTGGGGCGGTCGCTCGATTCTCGACGGCACCACCGCGTCGAACTCCGGCACCGTCTTCGTCGTGTTCAAGCCGTGGGAAGAGCGGCTCGATCCGGCGCTCAGCCAGCAGGCGATCCTCGACGAGCTGCGACGAGAGTTTGCCACGATTCAGGACGGCGTCACCTTCGCGTTTCCGCCCCCCGCCATCCGCGGGCTCGGCGTGGCCGGCGGCTTCCAGATGCAGATCGAAGACCGCGGTAACATCGGCCTGGTGGCCCTGCAGAAAGTCGCCCAGGAGATGGTGCAGGACGGGAACTCGCAGTCGGGGCTCACGGCGCTCAATTCGACCTTCCGCGCGGAAGTGCCGCAGCTCTTCGTCGACGTCGATCGCGTCAAGGTCAAAACGCTCGGAATCCCGCTGTCGAGCGTATTCAACAGTCTGCAGTCGTACCTGGGGTCCGCGTACGTGAACGACTTCACGCTGTTCGGACGTACGTACCAGGTGCGCATCCAGGCCGAACCCGCGTTTCGCGTCAATCCGGACGAGATCCGCAGGATCGAGGTGCGCAATCCCGCCGGACAAATGGTGCCGCTGGCGACGCTGATGGAAGTCAAGCGCCGCTTCGGGCCGCAGATCATCAGCCGCTACAACCTCTATCCCTCGGCGGCGATCACGGGACAGGCGGCGCCCGGCTACAGCTCCGGCCAAGCGCTGTCGCTGATGGAGCAGATGGCGAACGCCAAGCTCCCTGCCGGGATGGGCTACGAGTGGACGGCGATCTCGTTCCAGGAGAGGAAGGCCGGACGTGATTCCCTACTGGTCTTCGGCCTCGCGGTGGTGTTGGTCTACCTGGTGTTGGCCGCGCAATACGAAAGCTGGTCCAATCCGGCCGCGGTGGTGCTGGTCGTTCCGCTCGCGCTGCTCGGCACCGCCATCGCCGTGGCGGTGCGCGGCATGGACAACAACGTCTACACGCAGATCGGCATCGTGCTGCTCATCGCGCTGGCCAGCAAGAACGCCATCCTGATCGTCGAGTTCGCGCGCGACCAGCGTGCCGCGGGAAAATCGATCGTCGACGCCGCGGTGGCGGCGGCGCGGTTGCGCTTCCGGCCGATTCTCATGACCTCGTTCGCCTTCATTCTCGGCGTCTACCCGCTCGTCGTCGCTTCGGGCGCCGGCGCCGCCAGCCGACAGGCGCTCGGCACCGCGGTCTTCGGCGGAATGATCACGTCGACCTTCCTCGCCGTGCTGTTCGCGCCCGTTTTCTACGTCGTCTTCCAGAGCTGGAGCGAGCGGCGCGCTGCCAGGCGCGCGACGAAGGTCGCTTCACCCGGCGCTCGTCTGGCCTCTTGAGCCCCGCAGGGGCCCCTCTGGCGGGGCGGGACGTCAGCCGCCGAGCTGCTTGAGTCGCTGGCGCAGCAGATCGCTCTTCGGAACTGCTTCGAGGCCGCGGCGCAGCGTGGCGATCGCATCGTCTTTGCGCTTCATCTGCTCGTAGCAGGCGGACAGATTGTAGAACACGTCCGCCAGGTACGGAGGGGAGAGCTCGATCACCTTCTCGTACTGCCGCTGCGCGTCCTCGTAACGTTTCTGCGAGAAATACACGAAGCCCAAGTTGAATTGAGCGTCCGCAGACTTCGGATTGATGCGGATCGCTTCCTGGTATTCGCGCAGCGCGCTCTCCGGATCGGACTTGCGCGTATACACCTTGGCGAGCAGAAAGTGGGCGTCGAACGAGTCCGGATCGGCCGCGACGGCCGCCTGGAAACGACGCGCCGCCGAGTCGGGGTCCGTCTCGTAAGCACTCTTGCCCTCTTCGGTGAGCGCCTTGGCATAGTCTGCCGCGTACTGCGAGCGCAGCTCCGGCGACGCCGCGAAGGCCTTGTCGAATGAAGCGACGGCTTCTCCCGGTCGCTCCGCTGCGAGAGCTTCGTGGGCGCGCTGTACCTCCGCGAGCCCATCGGCCGGTGCAGGCTTGGAGACTTGCGCCGCGGCAGGCGCCGCGACCGGAGGCGGCTGTTCGATCTGGGGCGCGGCAGCGGGCGACGTCGGCTCGACGCGCGCCACGCGCGGGGGTTCGGTAACCTCGGCAGGCGGCCGCGAGGTGTGCGGCTCGGTGTGCGGCGTCGATGCCCGCAGCTTCGGCGACGCAACCAGCAGCGAGATCAGGCCGAGCCCCGCGCCCCCGAGCGCCGCGACCAGACGCCTCGCAGAGCCGCTGCGCACCGCGGTGCGACTCGCTCGCGGCGGCTTGCCGAGTAGCTGCGAGCGCAGGATCTGCGAGGTATGCTCGCCGACCTTTTCGTCGAACAACAAACGCATGAGGTTGGTGAGCTGCATCGTGCCGCCAGGGTCGCCCCGCTTTCGCTGATATTCCTCGAGCGCGATTTGCATCTCACCAGCGGAGCGGAAGCGGTTCTCGGGGTCGAGCGCGAGCGCCTTGTGCAGCACCTCTCGCAGCGCACGGTCGAGCTGCGGCAACGAACGGACCACCGTCTCGGCGTCGATGTGCACGATCGCATCGAGGACCTCGGCGGGATCCGGCTGCGCAAACAGCTTCTTACCGGCGAGCAGCTCGTAGAACACGAGGCCGATCGCGAAGATGTCGCTGCGGGCATCGAGAGAGACGCCGTGCACCTGCTCGGGGGACAGGTATGCCAGCTTGCCCTTCAACACGCCGCGCGTGGCCTCGGGATTCTCGGCGACCGCCTTGGCGATGCCGAAATCCACGACCTTGACGTCGCCGTCATAGGAGACGAGCACGTTCTGTGGGCTGACATCGCGGTGCACGATGCGCAGCGGCCGACCAGTTTCGTCGGTCTTGCGATGGGCGTGGTCGAGGCCGGCGCACGCGCGTGCGGTGATGAAAGCCGCGAGGTCCGGTGAGAGCGGAATCTGCTTCTGGACCGACCGCTGGAGCAGCGCCCGCAGATTCTCGCCGTGCACGTACTCCATGGCGATGAAGTAGTAGTTGTCGATCTTGCCGAAATCGAAGATCTGCACGATGTTTGGATGCGAGAGCCGCGCGGCGATTTTCGCTTCGTTGATGAACATCGAGACGAACTCGCGATTCCACGACAGCTCGGGCAGGATCCGCTTGATCGCGACGATCTTCTCGAACCCTTCCACCCCCCGGCGCTTGGCGAGGAAGAGCTCCGCCATGCCCCCTTGAGCAATTCGATCGATGAGCAAGTAGTCACCGAATGCCTGGCCCGGCCCTACCTCAACGCCCGCAGTCGGCTGCATCGCATCGCTCATCGATTCTCTCGTTTACACAGCGGTCGGCGAAAAGCGAGTCGCCAGGCCTTCAGAGGCCAAGGGCCGCGAGGGCGCGTTCACTGCCATAGAACAGCGCGACTCCCGCGAACACCAATAGAGCCATCGCCACTCCCTCTTCTTTGTTGACCTCCGGAATGAGGTCGGAGGCGGCGACGTAGAGGGTGACGCCGGTCGACAGCGCGAGCGCGGCACCGACCCACCCGGCGAATGCCTGTGCGAGAAACACCCCGAGCACGCTCGCCAACCCGACCGCCAGCGTGGACGCGAGGGCTCCCTTGCGGTCAACACCTGCCGCCATCATCACCGAGGCGATGGCAAACCCTTCGGGCGCCTTGTGCAAGATGATCGCCGCGAATACCAGCAAGCCGAGAGCCGGGCTCACCAAGAACCCCGAGGCGATGGAGATGCCATCGAACACGCTATGCACGACCAACCCGACCAGAGCGGCCGCCCAGGTCGACGACCCGACGAACACATGGGGGTGTGTCTCCTCTCCGAAATGAAAATGCGGCGCGATCGTGTGCTCGAACAGGTGTACGACGAGGTAGCCGACGAGGATCAACAGCGGGGCGGCGCTCGTCAACCGTGAGGCCTCCGGTTCCATGCGCAGCAACGCTGCTGCCAACATGAAGCCGGCGCCGAGCGCGACGAAGCCGTGAAGGATGCGGGGATCCCACGGCTCGCGCCGTGAAACCACCATCAGTCCGCCAAGCACGTTCGCCGACGCGGCAGCGACGCCGAACAGCAGGCTCGAGGTCATGGCGTCCATGATACCGTCCGGCTTCCGTCGATGGTCAGCGGCGTCATTCGCGTAGCTCGTAGCGTGTAGCCGGTGGCTTGGTCTTTTCCTAGACTGACCTCGAGCCCCGGTTGGCCGTCGCGGTCGTGGGTGATAGAAGTCCGCCGCCGAAAGGAGAACTCGATGCCGGTGGACATCCGTGACCTCGAAAACCTCCTCCGTAAGCAAGAGGAGTGGCGTGGGCGGCAGACGATCAACCTGATCGCGAGCGAGAACGCCCAGAGCCGCGCGGTGCGCGACGTGCAAAACTCCGATTTCATGGCGCGTTACGCCGAGGGGCATCCGAACGAAGAGGGACGGGTCAACCGGTACTACCAAGGCACGCGCTTCATCGACGAGATCGAGCGCGTGGCCAAGCGCGAGATCTGCGAGCTCTTCCGTTGCCGCCAGGCAGACGTCCGACCCATCAGCGGAAATGCGGCCAACACCGCGATCGCCCTCGGCTTGCTGCGTGGCGGCGACACCGTGATCGTCAATTCGACGGACGCCGGCGGACACATAAGTCACAACCTGGTCGGCGTGTTCGGCCGGCGCATTCAGATGCGCGGCCAGACGCTCACCGCGGGCCGCGACAATTCCGTCCACTTGCACTTCTTTCCGTTATCCGAGGACCGCTACCGCATGGACGCCAGGCCCGCGGTCGAGATGATCGACCGCCTCCGGCCGCAGCTCGTCGTGCTCGGCAAGAGCCTGTTTCTCTTTCCCGAGCCCCTGGCGGAGCTCGTACCCGTGTGCCGCCAGCACAAGATCCCGATTCTGTTCGACGGCGCGCACGTCCTAGGGCTCATCGCCGGTGGCGAATTCCAGGATCCGCTACGCGAAGGCGCTACGTACCTGACCGGCAGCACCCACAAGACGTTCCCCGGGCCTCAGCGGGGTGTGATCCTCGCCGATCTCCCGGAGGCGGAAGTGGAGGCCCATTGGGGGCCGGCCGATCGCGGGGTGTTCCCCGGCTCCTCGAGCAATCATCACCTTCACTCCTTGGCGGGGTTGCTCGCCGCCACCCGCGAAATGAAGCAACACGGGAAAGCCTACGCGAATCAGATCGTCCGCAACGCGCAGACGCTCGGCCGCGCCCTGTCCGACCGAGGCATCTCGGTTGAAGCGAAAGCGCTCGGCTTCACCCGGAGCCATCAGATCGCGGTGAACGTCGCGGCGTTCGGGGGTGGGCTCGAGGTCGCCAAGCGGCTCGAAAGCCAAGATGTGATCGTCAACTATAACATGCTCCCCGGCGATGCTGATCCGCGCAATCCGTCTGGCTTGAGAATCGGCGTGCAGGAGATGACACGCTTCGGCATGACCGAGCGCGAGATGGAGGAGCTCGCCGAACTGATCGCCGATGCGATCCGGAGCAAGGCCGTGAAGGACGCCGTGAATCGGCTGCGCGGCCGCTTCGTCGAGATGGGTTACGTGTGAGCTGGAAAAACGTGAGGGACCGGAGATCTCTCGCGGCCCCTCACGTCGGCTGGAACAACCGCAGCGCGCTCAGTGACGCGCGAAAATGGTCTTCAGCTCTTCCATGATCTTCTCTTCCGGAAAGGAACGCGCGATCGCGAGCTCTTTGACGAGCAGATTCCGCGCGGTGTCGAGCATCTTGCGTTCGCCGAACGACAGCTCCTTGTCGGCCTTGAGGACGAACAGATCGCGCAGCACCTTGGCGATTTCGAGCACCGATCCCGTCTTGATCTTCTCGGTGTATTCTCGGTAGCGTCGGTTCCACGTCTGTTGATCGACCTCCACCTTTCGCTCGCGCAGAATCTTGTAGACTTTGCTGACCATGTCGCGGCCGATGATCCGGCGCAATCCGACGGTCTGAACGTTCTCCGTCGGGATCATGATCGTCATCTCGCTGTCGACGATGCGGAGCATGTAGAACTTCTTCTGGGTCCCGGAGACGTTGCGAACTTGGAGACTCTCGATGACGCCGACGCCGTGGGCCGGATACACTACTTTTTCTCCGACCTTGAACTCAGCGCCTATCTTGAGCATTCGCTATCTCCTTAGGGCGGGGGAGTGAGATAAGGCTTGGATTTTAGGTTACTTATGGACCGTGGTCAACGTGGGTTTTCAGCTCTGGAGTGACCCGATCCAGCGATTCACGTCATTTATCCCCTCCTCGGAGAGGAACCTGCTGATTTCCTTCAGGATCCTCGGTCCGGCGTTGGGATCATAGAGGTTCGCGGTGCCGATTTGCACGGCACGAGCGCCGACCAACAGGTATTCGAGGGCATCATTGCCGGTCGAGATACCGCCGACGCCGATGACGGGCACGGTGGTGGCGCGAGCGACCTGATAGACCGCGCGCAGGCTCAAGGGTTTGATGGCCGGCCCCGAAAGCCCGCCGGTGACATTGCTGAGCACAGGCCGGCGCCTACGAAGGTCGACCGCCATGCCGAGGTACGTGTTGGCGACGCAAAGCGTGTCCGCGCCGGCGTCGGCCGCGGCCAGGGCCACGTCGGCAATGTCGCTCACGTTGGGGGAAAGCTTCACCCAAAGGGGCCGACGCGTCGCGGTTCGAGCGGCGCCGACCACTGCTCGCGTGCGTTGCGTGTCGGTGGCGATGATTCCACCCCACTCCCGCTTGTTGGGGCTCGAGATGTTGACTTCGATCGCCGCGACACCGCAGACCGCGTCGAGGGCGGCGACGACTCGAGCGTACTCCTCGACCGTGTTCCCCCAACAATTGACCACGACCATGACCCCTCGTTCCAGGAGCCACGGCAGCTTCTCCGAGACGAATCTGTCGAGCCCGATGTTTTGCAGGCCGATCGCGTTGAGCATGCCGCCCGCCGTCTCGACCAAGCGGGGAGGCGGATGCCCGGTCGAAGGAAGAAGCGAGATGCCCTTGACCACCACGGCCCCGAGCGCACCAACGTCGGCCACCCCCGCGTACTCGACACCATACCCGAAGGTCCCGGACGCGGCGATCACGGGGTTGCGCAACACGAGCCCCGCGCCGACGTCTACCTCTAGCTTAGCCTCCGCCAGGGCCGACATCGAGCTCCATGAGCACGGCGTCCTCGCCGTCCGCGTAGTATCCAGCCCGCGTTCCGGTTTCGCGAAAGCCGAGCCCACGATAGAGAGAGAGGGCGGGCCGGTTGTAACGTCGGACCTCCAGGAGGGCTCGCCGCACACCGGCGCCGCGCGCCTCGTCCAACAAGACCTGGACCAGCTTTCGCCCGATCGAACGGCGCCGCCATCCGGGGTCCACGGCGACGTTCTGGATCTCGACCGCGCCGGCGTGGAGCCAGCGGCACGCGTAGCCGACGATCTCTCCTTGAACTCGCGCCAGCACGATCTTCGAAAACGGCACACGCAACTCGCGCGCGAAGACTTCTCGGGACCACGGGTGAGCGAAGGCCCTCTTCTCGATCGCCATCACCTCGTCGAGGTCGCGGCGGCGCATCACCGAGAATACGATCGTCGGCGATTCCGGGTCGGCCTCGTCGACCGCCCGCTCGATCACCAGCGAACTAGGGCGGAGGCCCATGTGAAACCCGCTCCAAAGGCGGCGAGACAGACTAGGGAACCCGGCTTCACGCGGCCCTGCTCCTCGGCCTCATAGAGCGCAAGGGGAATCGACGATGCCGTGGTGTTTCCGTACCGCTCGATGTTGTTGAAGACCTGCCCTTCGTCGAGCTCCAGGCCCATGGCCACGAGCTGGCTGATCCGCAGGTTCGCCTGATGGGGAATCAGCAGGTCGAGGTCCTTCAGCGCATAGCCATTGGCGACCAAGGCTTCGCGGATTACTTCGGAAAAGCGTGTCACGGCGTGCTTGAAGACGTACTTCCCGTCCATGTAGGGAAAGATGCGCGGCTTGGGTCCTTCGAGCATCGCCTTCGTCAACCGCGGCCGAGCGCGACTCGTCGCAGCTTCGAGCCAGAGCTTCTCGGCGTACTTGCCCTCCGCATGCAGGTGCGTGGAGAGCACGCCGCGCTGCGGATCGTTCTCGGCGGCGAGCACCGCGGCCGCAGCGCCGTCGCCGAAGATCACCGCGACGTCTCGTCCTCTCGTGGTGAGGTCGAGCCCTGTCGAATGGACTTCGCCTCCCACCAGAAGGACGCGCCGTGCGCGACCCGTCTTGATGAATGCATCAGCGATCGCCAAACCATAGAGAAAACCCGAGCACTGATTCCTGACGTCGAACGCCGGGACCCCTTTGACGCCGAGGAGTCGCGACAGTACGCATGCGCTCGCCGGGAAATCGTAGTCTGGGCTGAGTGTCGCGAACAGGATCAGGTCGATCTCGCCTACCCCCACACCCGCGCGGTCGAGCGCCTCGCGCGCGGCGGCGGCGCCGAGGTCGGCCGCGCCGGTGTCACCCTCGGTATAGCGGCGCTCGCGAATGCCCGTACGCTGTTGGATCCATTCGTCGGTCGTCTCCATGAGTTTCGTCAGGTCCTCGTTGCTGACCACCCTGTCTGGAAGGTAGCGACCGAGGCTGACGATCCGTGCGTTGGCGAGACCCAATGGCGTCACAAACGGAGAAGGGCGGCGCCGCGGTTCATGCCTGCACCGGCCGTGGCCAGACAGACGACGTCGCCCTTCTCGACTTGACCCCTCGAGCGCGCTTGGCAGAGGGCGATCGGCAGCGACCCCGCAGCGATGTGTCCCTCCTCCTCACCGCCGATCGTCGTGCGGTCGAGCACGCCCAACGAATCGGCGGCGGCGAATGCGGTATCACGAAAGACGTGCTGCAGAAAAAACCGCGTGACGTTCTCTTTGCGGATCCCACCTCTCGCCAGAACCTCCTCTATCGCCGAGCGAATGTGAGCCAGTCCGTCGCGGCGCACTGCTTCGGCCTCGAGCCGTGGATAGTGCTTTCCGAGCGGCAGATCCGAGGCTTGAAAGCGAGCGGGCGGCCGCCGGCTCGTGGGGAACTCGCACCAAAACTGCTCGAACCGGGTCCCGTCGGTGTGGATTGCGGAAGCGATCAGCCCATCGCCCTCGGCGTCGAGTAGAACCGTAGCCGCGCCATCTCCGAACAGTGGCGTCACCTGCGCGCCGCTCGGCGAGAAGTCCAGCCCCGAGGAGTGAACCTCGGCGGCGGCGACGAGAATACGCCGGTACTTTCCGGCGCCGACGAATTGCTCGGCGACTTCCAGGGCGAAGAGAAACCCGCAACATTGTGCGCGCAGATCTAGCGCACCGACCGTGCCGCAACCGAGCTTGTCCTGCAGATAGCAGCCGGCTCCGGGGAACGTGACGTCCGGCGTCATGGTGGCGAAGACCACGAATTCGACGTCGCGGGAGGTCAGGCCTGCTTCGTCGAGGGCGATCTTCGCCGCTTCGCATGCGAGGTCCGATGGGCCGACCCCCTCGTCTGCGTAGCACCTCGACCTAACCCCGGTCTGCCGTTCGATCTCTGCAGCAGAAAGGCAGAGGTCCTTCTCCAACTCTCGATTTTCCACACGCCGATGCGGCAGGAAGTGCCCCATGCCCACGATCTTCGGCACGTCGCGAGGGCTTATTGCTTTCGTTCGGGGCTGTCAAACCGCTCGCCGGAGCACTCCACGGGCCACGCAGATCAGCGTTTGAGTTGACATATCCTCTTGAATTCCGGAATATTTCAGTGTTCTCGGAACGGACGGGCCGAGCGAAAAATGAAGCGCGGTTGGGTCTGCATGTTGTTGGTGGTGGCGGTGGTCGTCGGGCCCTCGGGGCCCGCGTTCGCCCGGCACAAGCGAAGCCACCGTCCCGCGGTCAAGCACCCACCTGACGTTCCTTACGTACCGGAGCGCCTCGCCTCGCCGCCCGCGACGCCGCCGCAGGGTCCGTATGCGGCGGCCCTGCTCATGGACTCCGAAAGCGGTCGCGTGTTGTTCGCAAAGGATCCATCCGATCTCAGGCCGCCGGCGTCAATGGTGAAGATGATGGTGGCCTTGCTGGCGTTCGAGGCGCTCGAACGTGGCGACGTTCATCTCGACGACCGGGTGGTCATCAGCACCGCGGCGAGCCGAACCGGCGGCTCCGGCGTGACGCTCAAGGCAGGCGAGAGATTGCCGTTCGAGGACCTGCTGAAGGCGATGCTCGTCGCCTCGGCGAACGGGGCGAGCGTAGCGATCGCGGAAACCCTTGCCGGGAGCCAACCCGCCATGATCGCGCGCATGAACGAGCGTGCCAAAGAGCTCGGCATGACCAAAACCGTGTATCGCACGGTGAACGGTTTGCCGCCGAACGGCGGCAAAGGGATACCCGACATGACGTCGGCGAACGATCTGGCGATCCTCGCCCGAAAGCTTCTCGAACGGCACGAAGTGTTGCGCTACTCCGCACACTCGCTCGTGCCGATCCGCGACGGCAAGGTGGTACTGCGAAATACCAACCATCTCGTGGGCCACATGGACGGCGCCGACGGCCTCAAGACGGGATATTTTCGGCGTGCCGGGTTCAATCTGACGGCGACGGCGTCGCGCGACGGGATGCGTCTGATCGCCGTCGTGCTTGGCTGCCCGACGCTGCAGTCGCGGTTCCGGCTCGCGCAGCAGCTCCTGGAATGGGGGTTCGCGCACTATTCGAAGCTCAACCTCGTTGAAGCGGGGCAACCGCTTTCGTTCGAAGTGAAGGTAGCCAATGGTACCGCCGACAGCATTCGGCCCGTGGCGGCGCAGTCGCTCACCTACGTCGTCCGCAACGACGAACGGAAGGACCTACACGTGACGTTCCAGCTCCCCGCGATGGTCCCTGCCCCCGTCGCCGCGCATCAGGAATTGGGGGAGATCATCGTTCGCGATCGAGACAGATTGCTCGGAGTGATTCCAGCGGTCGCACCGGTCGGGGTGGCAAGCGGTGCCGCGACGGCGAGCGGGACGCTGAATCCATGATACTGTTTACGTAGCGCGGAGGTTTGAGTGCCGAGGATGCTGCCTTGCGGGTGTCGGGCATTTGTGGGATAGGGTCGTTGCTCTGAATGCATGGAGGTGATGCTTCGATGAGGAGATCTCTGACGACGATCGGTGCCGCGGTTTTGGGCGGGTTCTTCACGCTGACGATGGCCACCGGGTGCGCCCCCGAAAAAACCGTCGACACGTCGGCTTGTACGGCTTGTGCGGCGAACGCCAGCAAGGTCGACGCCGCTGCGTCGCGCGCGGAGGCTGCCGCCAGCCGTGCGGAAGCCGCTGCGCAGCGCGCCGAGGCCGCTGCACAGAAGGCCGAGGCGATGTTCAGCAAGTCGGTTCGTAAGTAATCCGGCCCGCACGAGATCTGGGGAAGGCGCATCGCGTGCGCCTTCCCATCAGTTTGCGAGACGCGGCGCTTCTTCGCGGCCGTGGCTTGTGTTAGTCCTCCGGCATGCCGCTGTCAGGTCTACGGACCGCGGCCGACGTGCTGATCGAGGTGATGCCGCAACACGTGGTCTTGGTGCGGCGGCGCAATCGTCCGGCCGGCTGGGCGATCCCCGGCGGATTCGTCGAAGTTGGCGAGTCTGTGGAGATGGCCGCCGCGCGTGAAGCATTCGAAGAGACCGGTCTCGAAGTCGAGCTCGTAGAGCTGTTTAACGTCTATTCGGATCCGCTGCGGGATCCACGTTTTCACACGCTGAGCGTCGTGTTCATCGGGCGCGCGTCGGGCAATCCACAGGAAGGCGACGACGCCGAGCTGGCAGCTGCGTTTCGTGAAGACAACTTGCCCAAGGATCTCGCATTCGACCATCGGCAGATTCTCGCCGACTACTTTCACTATCGGCGCACGGGCGAGCGCCCGTCCCCACGCCCTCGCTACCGTCATCGGCTCGCACTCGAGGATCGCTTGCTGCTTCTGTCGATCGCCCGCCGCTCCATCCGCGAAACATCGTTGCGGGATCCGATCGAGCCGACGGTGCCGCTCAGCGAGCGACTACGCGTGCCAGCGGCCGCCTTCGTCAGCCTTCACAGCGGAGGCGAGCTTCGTGGCTGCATAGGCACATTCGCCCGCGATCGACCGCTGCACCGTGTGGTTCGCGACATGGCTACTGCAGCGGCGTTCGACGACCCGCGGTTCACTCCCGTGCGCGAAGAGGAGGTCGATTCGATCGACATCGAGATCTCGGTGCTGTCTGACCTGCGGCGCACCGAGCCGGAGTTCGTCGTACCGGGGCTTCACGGCGTGTCCATCGTGTTCGGCGAGCACAAAGGCGTATTCTTGCCTCAGGTGGCGACGGAAGCGGGCTGGGATCGTATGGCACTGCTCGAGCAGACCTGCCTCAAGGCAGGACTGCCGGCGAATGCATGGCGGGATCCGGCAGCCGAAATCTCGGTGTTCACCGCCGAAGTGTTCGGCGACACCTAGCTCGGCAGAGCGGTCGCAGGAGACGGCGGATCGCTCCAGCGGAGCGATCCGTAGCGGAGCCTGTTAGCGTGCCCGCTTATCGGGGGCGAGCTTGCGCGCGAGCCTGCGTCGCACGTTCGCGGGAATCAGGCCGGCGACGTCGCCCCCAAGGCTAGCCACTTCCTTCACCAGGCGGGAGCTCGTGTAGAAGTGGGCTTCGCTCGCCATGATGAAGATGGTCTCGATGCGAGGGCGCAGATGGCGGTTCATCATGGCCATCTGAAACTCGTATTCGAAGTCGGCGACCGCGCGCAGCCCGCGCACGATCGCCTGCGCTCCGCTATGTTCCACGTAGTCGACGAGCAGGCCGGAGAAGCTGTCGGCAGTGACACGAGCGCTACGAGTCACCTCGCGAATCATCTCGGTGCGCTCCTGAGGGGAAAACAGCGCTGAATCCTTCGTGGCGTTGTATGCGACCGCAACGATCACGCGATCGAAGATCTCCAGACTGCGCTCGACGATGTCGAGGTGGCCGTTGGTGAACGGATCGAAAGACCCGGGAAACACCGCCACCCGTTCCCCTTTCGCGTTCTTCATGGCTCCTCCATGACATACAGCGAAATCGCCGTCGAACCGTAGCGGCGTAACTCGGCGCGCGTCAGCGCGGTGTAACGTTCGGCCAGCGACTCTTCGGCCGCATGCTCGGCGATCACCCAAGCGCCCGGGACCAGCAACCAGCTATTGCCGAGCTCGCCCAACGTCTCGGCGGCGAGTCCGTGACGGTACGGCGGGTCGACGAACGCTCCCTCGTAGCGCGCGGGTTCGCGCGCCAATCGCCGAACCCCCTGCGGCAGCACGAGCCGACGAATTTCTGCCCGCTCCGCGAGACCCGTACGCTCGAGGTTTCGCAACGTCCATCGGCACGACTCCCGGCTCGAGTCGACGAACGTCACCTGTTTCGCGCCACGACTCAGGGCATCGAGCCCTAGGGCCCCGGTTCCCGCGAAAAGATCGAGCCAGCGTTGGCCGTTGATGTCGGTGCGAGTGGCCAGGATGTTGAACACGGCCCCGCGAACCTTGTCGGCGGTCGGTCGGACCCGCGAGCCGCGCGGCGCGCGTAGGGAACGACCTCGGTCGGCGCCGCCGGTGATCCGCATCTCAGTGCGCCCTCGCTGGCTCGCGGGTGGCGAGGGCTTATAACGGGGTGTTTCGGGCGTCGCAAGGTCGCAAAGGCCGCTCGACGCGACTCGGCGCCTCGACTATAGTCGGCCGGCGATGCGGTTCGCCGTCCTACCGACCAAACCACTCGCCGTGGCGAAGAGCCGGCTCGCCGCTCATCTCAGAGACGCCGACCGTTCCGCGCTCTGCTACGCCATGTTTCACGACGTGCTCGAGTGCCTGTGTCGAGCACAGCACGTCGATGGCGTCGCGGTGGTGACCGCGGACCGTCAGCTACTCGAGGTCACGTCGCGGATGGGGGCGCACGCGATCGACGAAGGGCACCCGCGCGGTCTCAACACCGCCGCAGCGCTCGGCACGAAATATTGTCTCGAGCAGGGCGCGACGAGCGTGCTCATCGTGCTCTCGGACTTACCCTTGATCACCGTGGACGAGATCGATTCCCTGTTCCTCGATCTTCCTCGTGAACCACACGTGCGGCTAGCCAGATCCCATGAAGGGCTCGGGACGAACGCGCTGCTGCGAACCCCGCCGAACGCGATCTCGACGCGCTTCGGCGGCCGCAGCTTTCAGGACCACGTCGCTGCCGCGGCCGATGCGAACGTGACCTGCACGACGGTCGACTGGCCCGGCCTTAGCTTCGACATCGACACCATCGAAGACTTGAGCGAGCTGCGACGCATCGTGCGACCGACGCGTACGTTGTCCGAGGCGCGGAAGATCGGTCTGCTGCCTGCGGCTTCGTGACGCCGGCGCGGACCGCCTGTCCTCGCCTCTGAGGGTTAAGCCGCTGCCTGCCCCTTGCCGCTAGGGGGCACCGGAATCCCCTTCGCCTTGGCGCAAGCGCCACAGCGGTTGTTTACGTTCTCCGGATCCTCCACCAGCCCGTCATCCATGTTGTGGCAGACTTTCTTGCAATCGATGCAGATGAAATAGACGCCCTCGATCGTCTTGTTGATGCGCTCGCGGTTGAGGATGCGCCCCTTGAGCTTCTCGATGCGGACGCCGAGTAGGTCGCTGTACTGGCGTTTGATCTTTCGGCGGCCGGCTTCGTCCTTGGGAAGGTCTTCGTCTTCCGCGACATCGGACGGTTCGTCGTCGTCGAAGATGCTAAACGCTTTTTTCTTGTCCTTGCGGCGAATCCTGCCCATCGGCTTCTCCGTCTACCGGGTGCGCTCGAGGTACCCGCAACCCTTCTCGCACGACCAGAAGTACCCGCGTTTTCCGAACCCTGTGTAGTAGACGACCCGGCTCTCCGCCCCGCACTGCGGGCAGCTGTGCTTGGCCAAGGCCCCGCCCTTCTCCGCTGTTTTCGCCTTTTTCTCGGCCATCAGACTCGTCCTTGTCGCCGAGCGTGCACGGATCCCTTGAGGCTCGACCGCAGAGACGTCCTCGCTATCGAGCGCGATCCGCTCGCCGCGGGTCGAACGGGAAGGTTAGATGGCGCGCGAGACCGTGTCAAGAAAGGCCACGCTCCATCACCTGCGCCGCGCCGCCAGGGCGCGCCCTATCGCCGCGCCACGCGGGCTCTCCGTCAGTTCTCGACGATGACCTCGACCCTTCGGTTCTTGGCTCGTCCGGCGGGATTGTCGCTTGCCGTCGGAGTTCTTGTTGGGCGCGATCGGGTATTTCTTACCGAAGCCCCGTGTGCGCACGCGACTGGCCTTGACCCCTTCGGTCTCGAGCGCGCTTGCCACCATCTCGGCGCGTCGCTCCGACAGACGCTGGTTGTATTGCTCGCCGCCGATGGAATCCGTGTGGCCTTCGATGGAAACTTGTCGGTTTTGGACGCGTTGCCCGTCGAGGACATCCGCGATGTCGCGCACCTTGACGCGTGCCTCGTCGGTGAGGGTCGCTTTGTTGAACTCGAACAGCACATCGGGAAGGTTTACGACTACGCCGCGATCGGTCTCGCGCGCTTCCAAGTTCTTCCGTTTCAGCTCCTCGATGAGCTCCCGATTGCGGGCGATCTCGCGCTCGCGGGCATCGAGCTTCTGGTCGGTTGCCTGCAGCTGGTCGCCGACCACAGCCCCGCCTACCCCGCCGAGCGCACCACCGATCGCGGCGCCCGCGGCCGTATTCCCGGTAGCGTGTCCGATGAGCGCACCGACGCCGGCGCCTAGCGCGGCGCCGCCGAGCGCTCCGGTGTCGCGCTTGGTCGGACCCCCGGATGAACAGGCCGCCAACCCCAACGCGCACACGGCTGCCATCGCAGGCCCACGACTCACCCGTCGCATGAGCTCCTCCCTCGCCTCACCGGGACGGGCAGAACTAGTAGCGCTCGTAATCGCTGTCGGAACTGCGATCCTGACTCTGCTGCCGCTTCAGCTGCTCGATCTCCTGGCGCTGCCTGCGCAGCTCTTCGTCTTGAGCCTCGGTCTTTTGGTCTTGAGCCTGGATCTGATCGCCCACGACCGCGCCCGTCAATGCACCGAGGGCGCCCCCGATGGCCGCGCCGCCCGCGGTGTGGCCCGTCGCATGTCCGATGATCGCGCCGGCGCCGGCACCGAGCGCGCCGCCACCGAGTGCCCCGGTTTCTCGCTTGCTGAGGCTACCGGAAGCACAACCGGCCAGTAGAGGAATCAGAAAAAGGCCGATGATCGTTGGCTTTTTACACATCGCATTCTCCTCCCCGTGTGTACAACACCCCGCCCTTCCTAATGTCGCGCCGCCGGGCCGGGACAGTCAAGCCGAGGTATCCCGGCTGCCTTCGCTCACGGTGTTTGGCGGCCGCGCGCTGAACAATGCTTGCGCAACCACGGCGATCACGGCCAGCGTGATGCTCGAATCCGCGACGTTGAAAGCGGGCCAGTGATGCGCCCGCCAGTGCACATCGACGAAGTCGGTCACCTCGCCATACATCAACCGGTCGACCAGGTTTCCAAGAGCGCCGCCGAGCACGCCGCCGAGCGCCACCCGCATGAGTCGGTCTTCGCGAGGCAATCGGGCGATGACGTAGAGCAGGACGGCGACCGCGGTGATCGTGATGACGAGGAAGAATGGGCCGCGAAACCACGCCGGCGCGTCCGCGAGAAAGCTGAACGCGGCCCCCGGATTACGGGCGTGAACGATGTCGACGAATCCATCGAGAACCGGGATCGAGTCGCGCGGGTCGATCGTCAGGCGTACGAACACCTTCGTTGCTTGATCGGCGAGGAAGACAGCGGCTGCGACGGCAAGGGGGACTGTGAAGCCGCTGGCGAATCCGCCTCGCGAATCGACCTCAGGTGGCATGGGCGAGCGCGGCGACGCAGGGAGCACAAAGAGTCGGGTGGCTGGCGTCACTGCCGACCGAAGGCCGGTAGTTCCAGCATCGCGCGCACTTGTCGCCGGCCGCACGTTCCACCGCGACACGAAGCCCGGGCACGAGTGGACTATCGTCGCCGGTTTGTAGCTCGTCGCGCTCGACTTGCGAGACGATGAAATAGGTCGGTAGGTCGGGGAAGCGGCCGGCCAACAGCTCGCCCAGCGGCCCGTCGGACACGAAGCCGAGCCTCACGCACGCATCCAGCGAATGGCCAATTCGACCCTCTTGCCTTGCGTGCTCGAGCGCCTTGGTCACCGCCTCACGCACCGCGAGCAAGCGGTCCCAAGCGGGGAGCAACGCTTCCTCCCCTTCAAGCGGCGCGACCAGCGGAAAATCCGCGAGCAGCACACTTTCCGCTCGCGGCGTCGGGCCGGGAACATACCCCCAGATCTCCTCGGCCGTGAACGTGAGGATGGGCGCCATCAGGCGCACGAGCGCGTCGAGAATGCGCCAGAGCGCGGTCTGCGCCGAGCGCCGCCCCGCGCCCGCCGCCGGTGAGCAGTAGAGACGGTCCTTGGCGATGTCCAGATAAAGCGCGCTCAAGTCGACGCTGCAAAAGTTGTTGAGCGCGTGATAGACGAGATGAAACTCGTAGTCGAAGTACGCCTTGCGACAGCGGTCGACCAGTAGTCGCAGACGCGCGAGGATCCAGCGGTCGAGCTCGAGTAGGCCCGGATCGGGCACCGCGTGCCGTTGCGGATCGAAGTCGTACAGGTTGGCGATCAAGAATCGCGCTGTGTTGCGAATGCGCCGAAACGATTCGATCAACCGGCCGACGATCTCGTGCGAGATGCGTACGTCGTCGCGATAGTCCTCGGCGGCGACCCACAGCCTCAAGATCTCCGCACCGTGCTTGTCGATGATGTCCTGAGGCGAGAGCCCCGTGCCCGCCGACTTCGACATCTTCAGGCCCTCGGCATCCACCGTGAAGCCATGCGTCAGCACGGCCTCGTAAGGCGCGCGGCCGCGCGTCGCCACCGAGGTCAGCAACGAGGTGTGGAACCAGCCGCGATGTTGATCGCTGCCTTCGAGGTAGAGGTCCGCGGGCCAGCGTAGCCCCGGACGCCGCTGCAACACGGCGACGTGACTGACCCCGGAATCGAACCACACGTCGAGAATGTCCTGTTCCTTGCGGAAATCCGCGCCGCCGCATTTCGCGCACCGCATGTCGGTTGGGAACAGCTCCTTCGCGGAGCGCTCGAACCAGGCGTCAGCCCCCTCACGCTCGAAGATCTCGGCGACATGCTCGGCGAGCGCGCGGGAAACGAGGGTCTCGCCACATGCCGAGCAGAACCCGGCGACGATCGGCACACCCCAGCTGCGCTGGCGAGAGATGCACCAGTCCGGGCGGAGCTCCATCATGCCCCGGATGCGTTCCCTCCCCCACGACGGGATCCAGTGAACACGGTCGATCTCGGCCAGCACGCGGCCGCGCAGGTCCCCCTTTGCCATGGAGACGAACCACTGCTCGGTAGCCCGGAAGATGACCGGGTTCTTGCACCTCCAGCAGTGGGGATAGCTGTGAGCCAGCGTTGTCGCCGCCAGTAGGGCGCCCGATTCGCGCAGCCGTGCGATGATCGCGGTATCGGCATCGAAGACGGGCTCGCCCGCGAAGCCCTCCACCTCCGCAGTGAATCGACCGGCCCCGTCGACGGGCGCGTAGACCTCGAGCCCGTAGCGCAAGCCGACCTCGTAGTCTTCCTGTCCGTGACCCGGCGCGGTGTGTACGGCGCCGGTCCCCACGTCGAGGGTGACGTGGTCACCGAAGATCACTGGTGATTCTCGATCGATCCAAGGATGGCGCGTCCGAGCATCCCGAAGCTCTGTCCCGGGAAACTCGCTGAGAATCGTCGCATGACTCTCATCGATGGCTCGGGTGAAGCTCTCGAGCAGTCCCTTTGCGACCACCACGCAAGGTCCGCCCGCATCGACCAGGACATAGACGGCATCCGGACGGACCGCGACGGCGAGATTCGCTGGCAACGTCCAGGGCGTCGTGGTCCAGATCACGATCGCCGGCTTGCGATCGGCATATCGCGCGAGCGATGCGGGAAGGGGCGAGACGAATTCGAACGCGACGTAGATCGATGGAGACGACAGATCCTCGTACTCGACTTCGGCCTCGGCGAGCGCGGTGACGCAGGAAGGGCACCAGAGAACCGGCTTGCGACCGCGGTAGACCGATCCCTGCTCGACCAGCTTGCCGAGCTCGCGGATCTCCGCGGCTTCGTAGTCGGGGGCCATGGTGAGGTACGGATTGGCCCAATCACCGACGATGCCGAGGCGGCGAAACTCTTCGCGCTGAATCGCGACGTACCGCTCAGCGTACTCGCGACAGAGCTTGCGAAACTCCACCTTCGAAACGTCCTGCTTGCGCCCGAGCGTCTTTTCCATCGCCAGCTCGATCGGCAGGCCGTGACAATCCCATCCGGGTACGTAGGGAGAGCGCGCCCCTGCCATCGTGCGAAACTTGACGATGATGTCCTTGAGGACCTTGTTCAGCGCATGACCGATGTGGATGTTGCCGTTGGCGTACGGGGGCCCGTCGTGCAGCACGAAGGTCTCGCTCGCCGTCGCGCGTGCCGCCTGGAGCTTGGCGTACAGGTCCATCTGCTCCCAGCGGCGGATGGTCTCCGGCTCCCGCTTCGGCAAGTTGCCGCGCATGGGGAAGTCGGTCTTCGGGAGGTTTAACGTATCCTTGTAGTTGAGCGGGCGAGAGCCCTCGGCGGCGGTCGGCACGGTCTCCCGCTATTACCATAGGTCAGCGGCAATTCAATTTTTCGCGCGTAACGTCTTGCCGAATGGACTTCGCGGGCCAGAAGCGCTTTATCTCCACCGCGCGATCTGGCACATCGGAATCCGTCATGGCGAAGCGAATGATGACGCGGTTCGATCGCGGTGCGTGGCCGACCTACGAGACCGTCGAGGAAAACGGCTACCCGCAACCGACGGTCATGGGACAGGCTTGGGTGAATCCGGACACCCAGAAGACGATCCGCAAGCGAGGTGGCCGCAGGACCGATGCGCACGGCCGACCGCTCGAGATCGGTTCTCCAAACACTCGCTAGCGCGCCCGCTACGCCCGCGTGAGCACCCCGAGCGTACGCGCGAGGCTCGCGTGTTGGAATCGAAAATCGGCCTCACGGAGCCGCGCCGGGATCGCCCGTGACCCGGCCAGTAGCAGCTCGTCAGCCATCTCTCCGAGGGCAGCTCGCAGAACGGCGGCCGGAACGGCGAGAAACGCCGGCCGGCGCAGCACCTTCGCGAGCGCCGCGGTGAATTGACCATTCGTCACCGGCTCGGGGGCGACGGCGTTGACCGCGCCCCTCAGCACCTCGTCGGCTATCGCCCGATCGATGACGTTGAGCAGATCTTCGAGCGTGATCCAGCTCATCCATTGGCGCCCGTCCCCGAGTCGGGCCCCCAGCCCCAACTTGAACGCGGGTAGCATGCGTGGCAGCACTCCCCCCTCCTTCGCCAATACCAGGCCGATTCTCAGCGTCACCACGCGAATGCCGCGCGCCGACGCTGGCCCACATGCCGCTTCCCAGTCGCCGCACACCTCCGCGAGGAACCCTCGCCCGCGCGGAGCGGCTTCGGTGCACTCGGCATCGCCGGCGTCGCCGTAGAAGCCGACCCCCGACGCGCAAACGAGCACCCGAGGCGGGTGGTGGAGGGCGGCGAGGCCTTCGACGAGAAGCTTCGTACCCACCACTCGGCTATCCCGGATCTCGCGGCGCCGCTCTTCAGACCAGCGTCCGGCGGCGACGTTCGCGCCGGCAAGATGCACCACCGCGTCGAATCCCTCCGCCCCGGCGTGATCGAAACGTCCGGTCTTTGGGTCCCAGAGTACGCCGTTCGCATCGCTGCGTCTCACCAACGGCGCGACGAAGTCTCCCCCTGCCCGCAAGCGACCGACCAAGGCGCCACCGACGAGCCCGGAAGCCCCCGAAACCAGCGCGCGCATGCCAACTTGCCTACACGTCCGCCGCGGACCCCGCAATTCGGTCGGACGGTGCGCGATCGACGAAGCGGTGACGGACGCGTGCTGGAGGAATTTGACCACGGCACATCGTCCCTGGTAGCTCGCTCCCCTCCCGCATGAAGCCGGATTCAGCCATCCGCCGAACCCTCGATTGGACGTTCACCGTGCCGTTTCTCGTCGCATTCGGGCTCGCGCTCGGCATCTTCGATCCGCTGCAGCGAATCGCGCGACTCCTTGGACCGCGTCCTCACGAGATGATCGTCGGCCTCCTGCAAAGGTCGCTGATCGGCGCGTTTCGAATTTGCGGCACTCGGCTCGAGGTCGAGCGCTCGGACGCAGTCAAGCCGTGGACCCCTTACCTGGTGATCTCCAACCATCAGAGCATGTTCGACGTGCCGATCTTCGGCGCCCTGCTGTTCAGCAACTTCCCCAAGTACGTCGCCAAGCGAGAGCTCGCTCGGTGGATTCCGAGCATCTCCTACAACCTGCGTCGCGGCGGCAATGCGATAGTCGATCGGCGCGATCGCGACCAAGCCGTCGCGGCCATCCGAGCGCTGGCTTTGCAGGTGGAGCGGCGACAGGTATCGGCAGTGATCTTCCCGGAAGGAACGCGCGCGCGCCGAGGCGAGATCGGTGCATTCAAGGCGCGGGGTACGCTGGAGCTGTTACGGGCGGCGCCCAACACGGCGATTCTGCCCGTCGCGATCGATGGCTCCTGGCAACTGCTGCGTCACAATCTCCTGCCGGTGCCCTTCGGAGTCCGGGTGCGCGTGCGGATCGCGGCTCCCATCGATCGTCAGCCCGGCGAGGATCCTGAAGCATTGATGCGTCGAGTAGAGCTACTCATCCGCGACATGCTGGCGCGGTGGCGCACGGACTCTACGGCGCTCGCGGGGTCGGGCTCACGCACGGACCGGGAAGAGCAACTCGCCGCCGGCTCGCATGGCCCGGGCGACCCGGGACGCTGATCGCCCAGCCTGATCAGTGCCTCGCCACTCGGAAGCTTCGAATGGCGCGCGCTGCTACGGGTGGAGGGGTCTCGCGGAGCCGCGAGCGCTCACCCCTTTGGTCGAGCCGACTCTTCGCGACGTCGCACGTCGACGCGGCATGAGCGCGAAGCCTTCATCGGTGAGCTTTGCCTGACAATGTCGATAGCGTAGGCAGACGCTCTCGAGGAATCCCTTCGGGTCGTCGGTCCACAAGCACGAAATGTGGCAGAGCTGGCACGACACTCGACGCAACATTCGAACACCTCGCGTCGTCTCGAGCGACCGATGCCGTCGTACTCCAAGGTTTTGGTGCCGTCAACGAGCCTCCGCCACCGTTCCGGCGCACGCGAGCGCCATGCCCGGAGGCTGGTGCAAGCCCCAGCAATGGTTTCCGCAGTCCCCGGTTCGGAGGTCGTGGTCGGAGCAAGGGATGCGACGATGACGCGTCGCGAACGTGCAATCGACAGGGGCTTCGTCGCAGGTTGGATTTCGCGGAAGCCATTCGATATCTCACGGTTCCGTATCGAAAGCGGGGGAGCACGACGATGGACCTTTCCTTCAGCAAACCTCAAGTCGCCTTTCGACGCGAAGTCCGCCAGTGGCTGAAGCGGCATGTCCCGAAGCGTCACCGCAAGATGGAGCCTGGGGAGTACGGCGATCCGCGGCGCATCGCCGAGCTGCGAGCTTGGCAGCGTCGACTCTACGAAGCGGGCTACTTGGCCATGGGATGGCCCAAACAGTACGGCGGCCGTGCCGACTCCGACGCCGATTCTCGGGAAACACTCTTACGCCAGACGATCGTCGCCGAAGAGATGCTCAAGGCAAGGGCGCCGAGCGTCATCGGGGCGATGGGCGTACAGATGGTCGGTCCTACGTTGATGCAGTACGGCACCGAGGCGCAGAAGCGGAAGTTTCTACCGAAGATTCTCGATGCCGAGCACATCTGGTGCCAAGGCTACTCCGAACCCGGGTCAGGTTCCGATCTCGCCTCGCTCAAGACGCGTGCGGAGCTCGTCGGCGACTTCTTCGTCGTCAACGGTCAGAAGGTTTGGACCTCGAACGCGCAGTTCGCCGATTGGATGTTCTGCCTTACCCGCACGGATCCGACCGCGCCGAAGCACAAAGGCATCTCCTACATTCTGATCGACATGAAGACCCCCGGCGTCACCGTGCGGCCGCTGGTGCAAATGACCGGCGACAAAGGCTTCAACGAAGTCTTCTTCGAAGACGTGAAAGTGCCCCGGGAGAATCTCGTCGGAGAGCTGAATCAGGGATGGCAGGTCGCCAACGCCACCCTCTCGCACGAGCGCAACATGCTCGGCTCGACCACGCGGACGCAACAGATGTTCGAGGGGCTATTGCACGTGGCGAGGACGCGCCGGCGCGCCGGCAAGCCCGCGGCCGCCGATCCGCTGATCCGTCAGCGGCTCGCCGATCTGGCGATCCGTGTCGAGTCGATGAAGTACCATTCGTATCGGCAGCTGACCGACGTGCTGCGCGGTCGGCCGCCGGGAATCGCGGCGTCGGTGAACAAGCTCGTTTCGACCGAGTTGAACCATGCGATCTGCGCCCTCGCGATCGAAGTTCTCGGCGACTATGGAGTGCTCGACCGCAAGTCGAGGCACGTCGTCGATCGCGGCATTTGGCCCTACGAGTTCATGTTCACGCTCGGCCTGATCATCGGCGGCGGCACGTCGCAGATCCAGAAGAACATCATCTCCGAACGCGGCCTCGGCATGCCGAAGGGGAGCTGAGATGGACTTCGGCCTCTCCGAAGATCAAGAGCTCCTCCAGCAGAGCGCTCGCGACTTTCTCGCGCGCGAGTGCCCGCCGGCCGTGGTGCGACAGGCGACGCTCGCCCCGGCGGGAGCATCGGACGCGGTCGAGGGTAGGATTGCGGAGATGGGATGGACCGGGCTCCTGGTGCCCGAATCGTATGGAGGACTCGGACTTGGGATGCTCGACACGGCGGTTCTTCTCGGCGAATTGGGCCGCGCGGCCGCTCCCGGACCATTCTTGTTCTCGGCGGTTCTCGCGACCAAGGCGATCGTGACGGCGGGGAGCCGCGCCCAGAAGCAAGAGTGGCTCCCGAAGCTGGCAGCCGGCCGCGCGACGGCCACGCTGGCATTCCTCGAAGAGAGCGATCGCCTCGATCCACCAGGCGTGACCGCAAAGGCGCGGCGTGTTGCCGGCAACTATCGTCTCGGCGGCGCCAAGCTCTTCGTTCCGTACGCGAACACGGCCGACCTCTTGATCATCGCGTGCCGTACCGGGGCCGGTGACGGTGCATCCGGAATCACGCTCTTCCTCGTAGATCGCCGCTCGCCCGGGCTCAACGTTCGCCTGCTCGACTCCATCGATCGCACGCGGCGCCTCTGCGAGGTGGAGATGCGCGGCGTGCTCGTCGGCCGCGAGCACGTGCTCGGCCCCGTTGGCGGTGGCTGGCCGGTGATCGCCAAGCTCGTCGACGTCGCCGCGGTGGGCATCGCGGCCGACGCTCTCGGCGGGTCGGAACGGGTGCTCGAAATGGCCGTCGACTATTCGAAGACGCGCGAGCAGTTCGGACGCCCGATTGGCTCCTTCCAGGCGATCAAACACATGGCGGCGGAAATGGTCGCCGAAGTCGAACCCGCACGCTCGCTTCTGTGGTACGCCTCGCATGCCCAGGATGCGCTGCCACGCGACTCGAGTCGCGCGGCGTCGATGGCGAAGGCCTCACTGTGCGACATCTTCGCTCGCTGCTGCCGAGCGCGCCGTTCAGATGCATGGCGGCATCGGCTTCACGTGGGAACACGATCTTCATTTGTGGTTCAAGCGCGCGAAGTGGGATGAACTGGCGTTCGGCGATCCCAGCTATCATCGCGAGCGCGTCGCCGCGTTGAGCGAGTTCTGACGCTCCTCTCCGGCGCACGTTCGTGTCAGACTGAGCCGCGATGCCCCAGCGGTTTCGAGTACTGCTCTGCGCGGCACTGGCATCGCTGCTCGCGTCGCGGGTGACGGCGGAAGAGACGCATGCCACGGAGTGGAACTCGCTGGCTCCGGGCTTGTGGTATCGACCCTGGGAAGTCCCTACCGACGAAGGGACGGCGATCGCGGGCCAGGTGTTCCGCGCGGATCCTCGCATCGTCCGCATGACCGTGCTCGATGCTCGCCGGCCGGATCGCCGCGTGGCGCGGGTCGCCGCGTTGCGCCAAGAATCGCAGGCGTATCTCGTCGTCAACGGCGGGTTTTTCGATGAGGACGCGCGACCGCTAGGCCTCGTGGTCGAAGACGGAAAACAGACGAGCCCGCTGCGCAAAGTCGATCAGGGCGTGTTTGTGATCTCGCTCGGCAAGCCGGCAATCCTGCATAGCCACGATCCCCTGCCCGCGCCCATCGATGCGGCTTTGCAATCGGGTCCGCGTCTCGTGGTCGATGGTCGCGCGCTGCAGTTGAAGCCACAGGTCTCGCGACGCTCGTCGATATGCCTGCCCGGCGACGGCACCGTCATCGTGGTCGTGATGCCGCGGCCGGTGTCGCTGCCTGTCTTGGCGCGAAGCCTAGTCCGACAGGCGACGGACGGGGGCCTCGGCTGTTGGAGCGCGCTCAATCTCGACGGCGGCCCGAGCACGCAACTGAGCGTCGCCACTCCGGCGCTCAACCTGGAAGTCGAGGGGGGCTGGGGCGTCCCCAACGGAATCGCGATCTTGCCGAGATCAGCAGCGCCCCTAGCGCCATCGCCGTGACCAGCCAGGCGAATGCGTCACCGATGCGAGTGTACGGCGAGGAGATTTGCATCTGGCGTACTTCCGCAACGGCGGACGCAGCCTGGAAGACCGGCAGTCGCAGCACCACTCGTCCGGCTGGATCGATCACACCCGTCGCCCCGGTGTTGGTCACCCGCACCAGGAAGCGTCGATTCTCCACCGCCCGCCACAGCGCGAGAGCTTCGTGCTGGAAGGGTGCCATGGTGTCGCCGAACCAACCGTCATTGGCGACGGCGAAGAGGATCTCCGCTTCTCCCACGAGCGTCGCTTGGCGAGCGATGGACGCCCGTAGATCCTCGTAACAGTTGAGCGGCGCGAATCGTCCCACGCCCGGAACGTCGAGGGGCACCACTTTCGTTCCTGCCTGAAAATCACCGGTCTGGGGGCTCACATCCTTCAGCCACGGAAACACGGACCCGAAGGGCATGAACTCACCGAACGGCATGAGGATCTGCTTGTCGGAAAGACCGAGGACGCCACCGTCCGCAGCGAAGAGCATCACGCTATTGAAGAACCGCGGCTCGTCGCGCTCGCCCTCGAACGTGACCGCTCCGGCGAACAGCGGCCGCTTGAGACCGAGCGCTTCCCGTCCGGCCGGGGATAGCGACCGCAGCGTTCGCGGCAGCGGCTCGGTGATCACGCTTTCCGGCCAGATCACCACATCGGGCGCGGGAGTGAGGCTCTCCGAGAGCCTTCTGTAGGTCTCGAGGTTTCCTTCGAGATACCGAACGTCGTGCTTCTCTTCGATGCTGAGGTTCCCTTGGACGATGCCCACGCGTACCGCCGGCGACCCGGCGGCGTACGCGTCGATCGCAGGCAGCCGGACCGCACCGTAACCCACGAGCGCGCCCGCCGATGCCGTCGCGAGCAAGAGAGCCGAGCGCGCGGCGCGCCACCCATCAGCAATCCCGAGAGCAATCGCCGAGCCCGTCCATACCATCACCAGGCTCAACGCGAAGGGGCCCGCGAAGTCGCCGCTCTGAAGCAGCACGGGGACGCTCATCTGGGAGTTTGCCAGCCGCCAGGGGAAGAGGCTCGGGTAGAAGAACTCGAGTGTTACCCAAAACAGCGCCGGAAAAACCGCCGCCGGACCTAGGCCAGCCGCCCGTAGGGCCAACGTGAACAGCACGAACTGCGCGGCCGAATACAGCGAAAGTCCGAGGTAGAAGAACCAGCTCAACCACAGCGGAAACCCCCCGAACAGGTGAATCGTCTGAACGAGCCAGGAGAACGCCGGCACGTTCGTGGCAAGACCGGCGACGACACCGACCGCGATCGCTTCTCCCCGCGAGGGGAACCGTGCAATCGCGAGGACGATCGGGGCAAAGGCAACCCATCCGAGTGGCCACAACGAGAAGTCGAGGAAACTCGCCGCGATCACCGAGCCGCCAAGCAGCGCGAGTGCTATGCGCTCGAACGAGCGCATGCTGCGTCGGTCGTCGATCAAGAGCGCTTTCCGATCCGACGCAACACGAAAGCCAAAGCCGCGACTGCCACCCCGACCAGGAGCGAGAACTCGACGCGGCGCACGCCGCGGGAGCTGCCGCGACCTTCGAGCACGGCGGAGGCCCGATCGATTGTCGCTTCGAGCCCTGCCGCAGTGGCGAGCGCGCCTGCGCGATCACCGCGGCGCAGCGCGGCGCGAAAATCGACCAGGCCGTGCTCGAAACTCTGCCGCACTCGCGTGTCCCGTTCATCCAGCTCCGGCTCGAGCGGTTCGAACTCGCTCAAGTACGAAGTCGTGACCAGATCGACCGCTTGCTCGAGATCTCCACGCCGGACCAGCACGACACTCTGCGCAAGATCCTGCCGCACCCGTGCCAATCGCTCTTGCGCATCGCTCAGCGCCGCGGGATGCGCGCGAAGCTGCGCGATCCAGCGTTCAACTCCCTGCGCGTCTACCGGCTGACCGGCCGCTGCCGCCTGGCGCACGACTTCAGGGGTGAGCTCGAGCGACGTACGCGTCGCGAGATCACGCAACGACACGACCAGCGGTGGCGGCGACGCCGGCGTCGAGCTCTCCGCAAGCGCGAACGTCCACAGGTAGAAGGCCAAATCCCACCGCTCTTGGTCCGACAGAGAATCGGCGAACGACGCCATCGCCGTGTTCGCTACGCCGAGGGTGATCGCGTTGTAGAACACGTACGGCGCAGCGGACCTCATACGAGCGAGGTCAGTGAATCGTGCCGGCGAGGGATCGAGCTCCTTGGCGCGCGGCCCGTCACCTCCTCCACCGGGGCCATGGCACATCGCGCAGTTTTCCCGGTAGAGCGCTTGTGCGCGCTGTGGATTCGGCGGCTCCCGGGGAAATGTCTGCAAACCAAAGGCCTCGACGAGCCGCGGAATTGCCAACTCCGCCGCTTCCCGTACGAGCCGTGGATCTCCCCTGGCCTCGATCAGGTCGACGAGCCGGCGCACCTGCTGCTCGACTGCAGCAGCCGCGGCAGGCGACATCGACGCGCGCAGCCGAGCGAGCTTGCCCTCGATCTCGCCCGCGAATTCCCGGTTCTCGCGGTATTCGGCATCATCCACGATCCTCCCGTCCACGACCGCTGCGCCGTAGTCCGCGCCGACGTATTGGAGCAGAAATACGACGCGGCTGGCTTCGGCGTTGGCAGCGGTCGTTGATCCGGGCTCCGGGGCGTTTACAGCCTCGCTTGCTGAAGAACCCAAAATTGCGAGGAAAACCAAGCTCAGAATGCGATGCACCGGCGCCTGACGATAGATGCCGTTTCGTCACTGTCAACGTTCCGGCAGGAATTGTCCACAAGATCGGGACCTGAAAATCGCCCGGCTAGCGGAGGCTTTTCCGCAAGAATTCGAGAGCGGGCACTGCTACTCCACAATTTATCCACAACTCCCACCGCGCCGCCTTGACGGCGACGGCGCTTGACATTCTGACGCGTCGTGTTAGACGCGGGCGTTCGAGCCGAACCCAAGAGGAGGGTTCCCGAAATGGCAGCCAAAAGCGCTCCGTTCCCTGTTTTCGGTTATGTCCAGGACTCGGTCTGTAGCCTACAAAAAGGAGTCCAGGGGCTGTTCGACAGCCTCCGTGAGGAAGCCGGCAAGCTCACCGGAAGAGAGTGGCGCGAGGATTTGGACAACCTGGTCGCCCAGGTAAAGGCGCTCCCGACCGACATTCAGAAGCGGGCGGGAAAGGCTTTCAAATCTTTCGAAAAGAATACGAGCAGGCTGTTCTCCGAGGTCCAGACCCGCGCCGGGAAACAGCTCCAGCCCGTGGTGAGCCGGCTTTCTCTGCCCTCGAAACACGAGGTCGAGCTACTGGCCAAGCGGCTGGCCGCGCTCGAGAAGAGGGTCGAGGCCTTGCACAAGGCCGAACGCGAAGGCGCCTGACGCCTGGGCCGGGCGGTTGCGGTTGGAAGCAACCGCGGGGGCCCTCTTACGCAGCCTTCGTTTCGGCCTTCGAATCGCTCTTCGAGGACTCGCCCGCAGGGCTGGACTCCTTCGCAGCGGGCGCATCCTTTGCCGGAGCCGACTCGGGCTTGCCTTCTTCCTTCGATTTCTTCCCGCTGGTGTCCTTGCCCGCGTAGTCCGTCACGTACCATCCCGAGCCTTTGAGCTGGAAGGACGTGCTCGAAATCAGCTTGGTCACCTTGCCTTTGCAAGTGGGACAGCGGCGCAGCGGCTTTTCGGTGATGCGCTGCGAGACCTCGAAGGTTCCGCAAGTCTGGCAACTGTACTCGTAGATCGGCATCGGGCGTCAAGTAACCAGCGCGTTTTGCCTTGTCAACGCACGCTAATAACGCAGTGTGAGCGCAAAGTCCTGGATGCTGCGGACCAGGAACATCTGTAGGAAGTAGAGTCCGAAGAGCACGATCAGCGGCGAAAAATCGATGCCTCCGACATACGAGAACGGAAAGGTGCGGCGCACTCGGTAGAGCACCGGCTCCGTTGCGTTGTACAGAAAGCGCACGATCGGATTGTAGGGATCGGGATTGACCCAGGAGATGATTGCCCGTCCAATGATCACGTAGATGTACAGTGTGATGAGCATGCCGAGCACGCTGGCGGCAGCGACCAGAAAATTAGAAACCACGAACATGGCCGACTTTTTCCTCCTTTCAGTGCCCGCCGAGCTCCCGCGAGCGCTCGGTGGCCGCACCTACCGCCGCAGCGATTGCCTGCATGAACCCCGCCCGGTCAAGCGCCCCCAACCCGGCCAGCGTGGTTCCGCCCGGTGAGCTCACCATCTCTCGTAGCTGCTTCGGCGTCATCTTCGTGCCGTTGAGCATCGCGGCCGCACCCGCGATCGTTCCGAAAACGAGCCGGCTCGCGGTCGCCGAATCGAGGCCCTGCCGCGTGCCCGCGTCGATCAATGCTTCGGCGAACCGATACACGTAGGCAGGTCCGCTGCCGCTCAATCCGGTCACGGCGTCGAGGAAGCCCTCGTCGGCGATCGTGAGGGCGTCGCCGACCGCCCGAAACAGGCGCATTGCCGCACGCAAGTCACCCACCGTGGCGTTCGAGCCGCCAACGAGAACGGAAACCCCCTTGCCGACGAGCGCGGGTGTGTTCGGCATGACGCGGACGACGCGTACACCGCGACCGAGGTGCTCCTCGATGCGCCCCAAGGGCACACCGGCGGCGATCGAAACGAACAGCTGACGGGTGCTCGCTTCATTGCGAATCTCGTCGAGTACCTGCGGCAGCACCTGCGGCTTGACGGCGAGAACGACCGTCCTCGAGCCGTGCACGAGCGCGCAATTGTCCGGCGCGGCTGCCACTCCGTAGCGCTGGCGGATCCTGCGGCGCTGGGCTGTCACCGGGTCCGTGACCCAGAGGTCCGCTGCCTGGTACAGTCGTGCCTCGAGCACGCCGTGGATGAGGGCGCCGGCCATGTTGCCGGCACCGATGAAGCCTAGTTTCCTCCGCGGGCGCATCACTGAGGACGGGGACCGAAGATCGCGGTGCCGATGCGCACCATCGTCGCCCCCTCCTCGACGGCTTCTTCGAAGTCCGACGACATGCCCATGGACAGTTCCTTAAGCTGGACGTGGGGAAGACGCAAACCGTGAAGATCGTCACGCAGCGCGCGCAGTCGCGCGAAGCAGCGCCGCGATTCCTCCGTGCTTCCCGGCGGCGGGATCGCCATCAAGCCGCGAATCTCGAGCCTTCGGAAGGAAGCCGTGGCATCGAGAAAGTAGCGCAACACGTCGACGCGAACGCCTCCCTTGGAGGACTCGCCGGCGAGATTGACCTCGACCAAGCACCGCGCCCGTTTGCCCATCGCGGCCGCTGAGGAGTCGAGCGCTTGCGCCAGCTCCAGGCGATCCACCGAGTGGATCAGATCGAACAGGCGCACCGCTTGCTTCGCCTTGTTGCGTTGCAATCGGCCGATCATGTGCCAGCGCAAGCCCGGGAACCCCGTCGCCTGGATCTTCCGCGCCGCCTCTTGAACATAGTTCTCACCGACGTCCCGCGCGCCGGCATCGGCCACTTCGCGCAAGGCTTGGGCCCCGAACGTCTTCGCCGCTACTACGATGGTCACCTCGGTAGGGCTCCTGCCGACCCGCAACGCGGCTTCGGCCACCCGCGCGGCGACCACCTGGTAGCGCTCTGCAATCGTCCTACCCGTTGGTCTCATCGCGAGAAATCCACAAACCCGCGGCGCGCAGAGCCTGCTCTACCTCGTCCATGGGCAGGCCGATCACATTGCTACGCGACCCATGCACCTCGGCAACGAATTCCACCCCGCCGCCCTGAATGGCGTAGGCGCCCGCCTTGTCGAACGGCTCGCCGCCGGCGACATACGCGGCGATGCCTTCTGGCTCGAGCGTTCGAAACACCATCCTGGTTCGCACCACACGGTCGAGGAAGACTTCGCCTCGATCGTCGAGTAGCACGAATGCGGTGGCAACCTCGTGGCTGCGGCCCGACAAGCGCTGGAGCATCCACGCTGCCTCGGCGGCGTCACGGGGTTTGCCGAGCACTTGCCCGTCGATGATGACGATCGTGTCGGCGGCCAATACCCATCGCGCGGGCCAGCGCATCGCGACCTCGCGAGCTTTGTCCCGCGCGATCCGCAGCGTGCAGTCGAGCGCGCTTTCACCCGGACGTGGTGTTTCGTCGACGCCGCTCGACACGCAGTCGAAGCACTGGCCAGCCGCGCGCAGCAACTCGTGGCGGCGAGGCGAGGCAGAGGCTAGGATCCACCTCTTCGGCGCGACTTCGCGTTGCGACCCCAAGCCGGCCATGGTAGCCGAACGCGCGTGTATGAAAAGGTGGCTCGCTCTGTTGGGGTTCGTGATCGCCTGCGCCCCGGAGCCGAGCCCGCTTCCTCCCGCCGCCGCGCCGGTGGCCACGGCGGCCGCGATCCCCGAAGGCAATACCCCCGAAGAGCGCCGTGAGCTCTTCAAGGCCGCACTCTCGCTACGCGACCGCGGGGATCTCTCGTCGGCCGAGCAGTTGTTCACCAAGGTGAGGCAGGCATACCCGCAGCTTGCCGACTACGCGCTTCGCTACCTGGCGAAGATCGCGGAGGCGGAAGGCGACCAGGCTCGCGCTCTCGTCCGCTGGCGGGCGCTGCTCGAGCACGAGGCCGACTCCGTGTGGCGTGGCGAAGCCGAGCTCGCGCTCGGGCGGGCGGCCGCGGCCGAGCAGAAATGGACGGAAGCTTCGAGCCTGCTCGCTGCAGCAGTCCGAGATCTGAGGGTTCCAGCGGAACGTGCCGCCGCTCTCGGGTTGGCAAGTGATGTCGCACTTCGGCTCGGGGAAATCGGGCCGGCGCGCGCCCTCGTCCACGAGCTGCGCGCACGTTATCCACAATCGCCGCAGGCCGTCGCTGCACGCGAGCGCGCTTGGCAGGAGCGAGATCTCGTCGCGCTAGCAAACGCCGGCTCGGCCAGAGAGGAGATCGCGTTGCTGCTTTCCGAGAGCGAGGCGGCAATGGCGCTCGAGCTCGCGCGAGCCGCCGTAGACCGATTTCCGGCCGATCGGGAGATCCCCGAGATTCTATGGCTCGAGGCGAGTGCGCTTTCGCGGCTCGGTGAGCCGGAGGCAGCGGAGCGGGTGCTGGAGCGCATTCGCGCGGGTTACGCTCGCCATCCGGCCGCGCCGCGGGCACTGTTTCGCCTTGGCTCGCTCGCGTGGAATCGTGACGACGATCAGCGGGCGCTCGAACTGTTCCGTCTCTACGTACGCCAGTATCCCACGGGACCCCAGGCGGCCGAAGCAATCTATGCGGCCGCTCGCATTCATCAGGAAGCGAGCCGGTATCCGCTCGCAGCACGCGAATTTGCAAGGCTCGCGCGCCTCTACCCGAAAAGCCCCCTTGCCACGGAAGCGCACTTTCGCGTCGGCTGGTGCGAATACCGCGCGGGCAACCAGCGTCGCGCTGCGGAGATCTTTGCAGACGTCGCCGCAGTTGGCGGTTCCGAGGGTGCGGGCGCGCTCTACTGGAAGGCTCGCGCGTCGGGCGATGAGGCTGCCTACCGGACCTTGCTCCGCAATTATCCCGATTCGTACTACGCCGGGTTGGCCGAGCAACGGCTCGGCCAGCCGGCCGGATCAGCGCTTTCCGGACGCGCCTCGCTCACGGTCGATCCCTCGATCCTACCTACGGCCTGTACAGTCGGGGGTGACCCCCACCTCGCTCGATTTGATGAACTCAAGGCGATGAGCCTTGCCGCGCTTGCGCGCGAGGAGCTCGCCGCCTACCAGGATCACGTCTCCGGCTGCGACGGCTTCCTTGCGCGATCGTGGCTCGACGTCGGCGGGTATCGCCAATCCGTCGGGCGCGCGCTGCGCGCTGGGGGTTGCGGCATCGACAGCTCTTGGCTGCGGTTCTGCTATCCGCTGGGATTTTGGCCGGTCGTGGAGCGCGAGGCGAGCGCAAACGCCATCGATCCGTTCCTGGTTGCGGGTCTGATACGCCAGGAAAGCCTGTTCGACAGCGAGGCTCACTCCACGGCCAATGCGCTCGGCCTCATGCAAATCCTGCCCACGACCGGGCGACGGCTGGCCACCGAGGGCGGAGCAGCTGCCTTCAGCGACGAGGAGCTCTACGATCCGGCCCGGAACGTCGCGCTTGGCGCCGCCTATCTGCGAGCTCTGGGCGAACGCTACGACGGCAATCTGCCGCGCATGCTCGCCGCCTACAACGCCGGCGAAGCCGCCGTCGACAAGTGGCAGCGCCGCTTCCCGAACGTCGAAGACGATGAGTTCGTCGAGAGCATCAGCTACCGTGAGACCCGCAGCTACGTGAAGCGCGTGTTGCAGAACTGGCGCGTTTACCGTGCGCTATACGCAGACTCGGCAGCCATGCCGCCTACGCGAGGCTGAGTCTATGCAAGCGGTCCGCGGAGGTACTTGCGATTGAGGTAGATGCCGAACGGCACCCAGACGAGGCCCATCGAAAACACCCAGATCGCCAGCGCCCGCGTCGACGGGAGCGCCCACGATGCCGCCGAGGGGCTGACGAACAGCCCCGCGACGGCGCCTGCGGCGACGAGAAAACAGCCGAACCACTGAAAGTCGCGAATGCCGAAATTTCCCCACGTCAGGTACGCGCAGCCGACGAGCAACAGCCACACGGGTTGAACGTAGGCCACCGGCCCCCGCACGACGAAGACGACCGTGAGAACGGTGCCGACCAGGAACACCGGCCCCCAAAAGGCCAAAGCGTGGACCAGGGGCTGGGCATCGGGCTCGCCGCACATCTTCTGGACGCGGTTGTCGTTCAGCATCCCACAGAAGATCCCCCCGGCGACGCAAACGATCGGATAGAGCACGGCGATCCAAGCAGGCCAGGGCTTTCCGGCCAGTGCCGCGAATAGCGGCCAGGTCACCAGCACGTTCACGACGGCCCACACGTAGAAGTTGTAGCCGGTGGCCCGAAGGTAGCGGTCTTTGCGGAATCTCTCGGGAGTCACGGCATCTGCACCTCGCTCGCCAACCCGGTAGCACAAAATGCAATTGAACCGGGCACTGGTTACTGCTAGCGTCGGTCGTCTTTGCCGAGTGGGGCCATCAAGAGCCAGCGTGGGGAGGCCGAGCGAAATGAACTCCGAGAATCTCATGGGTAAGCGGGTCGAGTTGGTCGTACATCTCAAGGATCAATATCTGCGCTTGCGACGCGGCGAGCGGGGGACGGTGACCGGCCAGTTTCGCGACGGATTCAACGTGCCCCTGCGAGTGCTCTGGGACAACGGAACGAGCTGGTCCGTGCACTACGACGAAGTGCAGCTGGTCGACGACGCCACCCGAGACCACGGCAGGGCTGCGAGGGCCGCTTCGGCCTCTTGACACGGTGCGACGAGCGTTACTAAGGGAGCTTCAATCGATTTTTTCGTTTGATCCCGAGAGGAGAGAACCATGGCAGACGTCACCGTCAAAGATATCTTCAAGGAGATGCCGAACCGCTTCAACGCGGACGCGGCCAAGGGTATGGACGCCGTTATCCAGTTCAACCTGACCGGCGACGACGGCGGCCAGTATCACGCGATCATCAAGGACGGTAAGCTCGAAGTGAAGGAAGGCACGCATCCCTCGCCGAAGATGACGATGACGATGGCGGGCAAGGACTACGTGGACCTCACACTCGGCAAGCTGAACGGGCAGATGGCGTTCATGCAGGGCAAGTTGAAGATCGCCGGTGACATGGGACTGGCGATGAAAATGCAGACGCTCTTCAAGAGCGCCTGACTCTCTCGGATCGACACGAACCCAAAGGGCGGGAATTCTCCCGCCCTTTGTCGTTCAGGCTTTCTCGCGCCGGCGCCGCCACTCGGCGTAGCGCGCCAGGTGAGAGAGCGCGCGCACCGCGCAATGCGCCGATGGGTAGGTAATGCGACCGCCGGCGGCAACCGTTCGCGGCGCCGGGTTCGATCCTTCGCGGTCGGTGTGAACGAGCTCGCTCGCGCAGAGCACAGGCTTCCCGTGACGCTCGCTCGCCTCTCGGGCAACCTCCGCGTACCGCGCGTCCTGACGCTCATGGAACGCAACGATGCGATCGAGGCCGTACCCGGGGTAGAAGGGACCGGTCTTGATCACCTGTGCGTTGGCCGCTTGGATGCCGATGCCGAGGTAGATGACCGCGTCGACTGCGGGATGTCGCGTCAGCAAGTCGAGCAGTGTCGGTATCGTGTCCCGCGATTCGCCTCCCGCCATGTCGACGGGATTCGAACGACTCCATCGCGAGGGCAGCAGGCGATCGATCTCCGCTCGCAGGTCGTCGGGTAGCGCCAGCACCTCGAGCCCTGCTCGCACACAAGCGTCCGCGCAGAGGACGCCCCAACCGCCGGCGGCGGTGAATACGACCACGCGCTTGCCTCGCGGCAGGGGCTGTGACGCGAAAGTCGCTGCGGCCTCATAGGCCTCCTCCAGCGACTCGGCTCGCAGCACGCCGAGCTGCCGGCACATTCCGTCGAAGATCCGGTCATCGCTCGCGAGCGAGCCCGTGTGGCTCGACGCAGCGCGCTGACCGAGACTCGTCGCCCCTCCCTTGAGAAGCACCAACGGCTTTCGCGCGGAAAACCGCGAGACACGGTCGAAGAAGCGCCGCCCGTCGCGTACTCCTTCCACATAGACGAAAGCCACCGCGGTGTCGGGATCGTCGGCAAAATACTCGAGGTAGTCGTCGATCCCGAGCTGTGCGGAATTTCCGCAGGAGATCGCTTTCGACACGCCCACGCCCGTCATCGTCGCGTAGTGGCAGAACGATGACATGAGGTTGCCGCTCTGGCTCGCGACCGAAATGCGTCCAGGCGGCGGGTACGGCGCGACCATTTGTGCACACAGCCGCGCACCGGTCGAGATCAGCCCCTGCCCGTTTGGTCCCGCGAGCAGCATGCCGCACTCGTCCGCCGCCGCTACCAGCTCCCGCTCGAGCGTCCGTCCTTGCTCCCCGGCCTCGCCGTATCCAGCGGCTGCGACGAACGCAGCGCGGACGCCCTTCTTGCCGGCCCCTCGTAAGAGCTCGACGTTGATCGCCGTCGGGGTGCACATGATCAGGAGATCGGCATCTCCCGCCGGGATCTCCTCGACGCTGCGCACCGTGGCGCGGCCGAGCACCTCCGCTCCGTCGCGATTGATGGGGAAGATCTTGCCCTCGTAACCGAAGCGCCGCAGATGGTGAAGAAACAAGAAGCCCCACTTGCCCGGATGAGCCGAAACTCCGGAGATGGCAACGCCGCGCGGGTGAAAGAGCGGGCGAAAACGCTCGAGCGAGCTCACCGTGCGTCACTGCGCTCGACGAGAGCATCCACTGCGACCGGCATCGTGCCCTGGATGATCATCGGATTGACGTCGATCGAAACGACGTCGCCCTCTTCGACGCCGATGCGACCAAGCGCCTCCAAGGCCCCGGCGAGCAGATCGCGATCGACTGCGGGCTCGCCGCGGAAGGGTCCGAGGAGGTGGGCCGCTCGGAGATCATCGAGCATCTCCATGGCATCGGTCGTCTTCAGCGGCGCGACGCGGAACACCACGTCGCGAATCGCTTCGGCGAGAATGCCGCCGAGACCGAGCATTACGCAGGGACCGAATTGGCGGTCGCGCACCAGTCCGAGGATCAACTCGCGTCGCCCTCTCACCATGCGCTGCACCAACACGGCGGCGTCGTGCTCCGCGGGGTCGCGCCGAGAAAGTAGGTCGCGCGCCGCTTCGCGCACCCCGGTCTCGTCGCCGATGTCGAGACGTACGAGCTCACGCTCGGTTTTGTGCGCCAGGCCCGTTGCGCAGAGCTTCACCGCGACCGGCCAGCCGAGCGCACGGGCACAGCGCGCCGCCGCTTCCGGGTCGGCCGCGAGTGCTTCCTCGACGGTCGGGATTCCGTAGGTGCGGAGCAACGCCTTGGAATCGAACTCGGAGAGGACCATGCGGGTCGTCTACAGCGATTCCATCGGACGGGCAATCCGCGGCCACGCGGAACGTTTCGTCCCGTATCCTTGTCAGCGTCGTGCCATTCTCCTATTCCTCAGCGCCATGAAGCAGTGGTACGCGATGTCGGCGATCGGCAAGGATCGTCCTGGAATCGTCGCCGATCTCGCCGAGCTGATCTTCGAGCACGGCTGCAATCTCGAAGATTCGAGCATGACGATCCTCGGCGGAGAGTTCGCCGTGCTGTTGCTCTTCAGCGGAGGCGGCTCCGACCTCGAGCACCGGCTCTCGAGCGCCTGCAAGCGGCTCGAGTGGGAACGCCGCTTGACGGTGTTCTTCCGCCCGCTCGAAGGGCCGCCCGCGGCTTACGGCGAAACGGAGCGCCGCCACGTTTACGAGCTGTTTGCTACGGGCGTCGACAAAGCGGGGATCGTCGCTCGCGTCTGCCGAGTGCTTGCCGAGCGCGACGTGACGATCCGGGAGATGAAGACGTACTCTCGGCCCGAACCGGAAAGTGGTACGCCCATCTACACGATGCGCGTAGAGATGGGCGTACCGGCATCGGCCCGACCAGGCGACCTCGAAGGGGCCCTCGACCGAGTCGCGGAGCAGCTGAACGTCGAGATCACGCTCCGACCGCAGCGTCCTCCCGAGCCCTGACTACTAGCCGGTTTCCGCCGCGAACCGCGCGTCGAGCTTGCCATGGAGCGCGCCCAGCCCCCAGAGCGCCGAGCCGCCGATGAGCGCCATCAGGAAGGCCCCGACCGATGAGTAAATGAGGAAGACGTGACCTGCCGCCGCAACGCGGTATTCGGATTCGAACAGCAGATTCCCCGCGTTGCGATCCTTGAGAATCGCGGCACGCGAGTACTCCTCGTCGTGGGCCACCAAAAGCAGGAAACGCGTTCCGGCGAGCACCCCGAGGAGCGCGACCAAGATCGCGACCGACTTCAGGTACACTGCCATCGTCCCTCCTTCCCAGCGGGCCAAGTCAACCCTGACCCGAGGTGCGATACTCGATCTCGGCGCGCGTCGCCTTCTCGTGACCAGAGAGACGGAGCTCCAAGCGCTCGACTCCCCGGTGAGCGACCCACGTCCCGCCCCCTTGCTCAGTCACCTGCCAGCCGAGGCGCGCGAGCTCTCGCGAGTAGAAGCTTCCGATGGCCGACGCCGAATCGTCCGTCGTCAGCATCAGTCGACGAATGTCGCCCTGTTCCGCCTGGAGCTTGGCGCGGCTCGCATGCGGATAGAACGGCACGGCGGCCGGCCAGCCTTCGGGTTTCGTGGCCCCGCCGAGATCCACGGTGATCGAAGCGTGCTCGCGATCGATCGTGACCTTCGACCCGCGGCCTCGCGCGGCGATCGCCCGCTCCACCAGGTTTTCCATCGTGCGGTCCCGGTCTCGCTGGCAGCTGGCCACGCCGAGGAGCAGGAGAAACGCAACCGCCCCGCGCCTCACCCCGTGACACCCTCTCGGATCGACCACAGCGCGCCGAGCGCAGAGGCCACGTCGCCGCGTTTCGGCATCAGCAGGCGATCGCCGAGCATTGAACCGATCTCCTCGAAGCGCCGCCGCACCGGCCCGACCAGCAGCAGCTTGCCCGTGAGCACCGCGCGTGCGTGACCCGACGCTTGCAATCCGAGAAGCACGGTCCACAGCACGACCTCGGCCACCAGGTTCAGCAGCGCAGCGGCCACGTCTTCGCGTACGGCACCCCGGGCGTACTTCGCAAAGTTCGCGGCGGTACCATCTTCGGGAAGCGCGCCGAGTCGCCCGCCGACAACTTCGCCGATGGTGATGTCCAGTCGGCGCCGATCTCCGCCGTTCGCCAACCGTGACATTTCATCGAGATCGTCGGTGTCGAGTAGCGCACGGCCGAGGCCGAGGAGCGTGCCCCCGCCGACGCCGTTGCCGGGGGTGATGTGGGTCATCTCGGAACCCCGGACCGATACCATGGCGGTTCCCGTGCCGAGTGAAGCGACCAGCGCCTCACTGCCTCCGCCGAGACCGATCCCGCCGCGACCGATGGCGGCGATCTCCGAGACGCGGCGGATCGGGTACCCGCCCACACGGGAGCCGAGCTGCCTCGAGCCGACGCCGGTGGCCGCGACTACCAGCTCACGGCCTGGTGTGCCCACCCGTTCGAGTAGAATCGAGAGAGCCCGCTCCGCGCTTTGTTGCGGGTTTCCTGTCGGCATGCTGACCGACGCGTCCTCGTCCCAGCCCGCAACCGCATCGGTGGTGGTGATGCCGACGTCGAGACCGCAGTATGCGACCGCCTCGCTCACAGTTCGAGGCGCAGCACGACGAGGCGTCGCAAGCGGTCAGGATCGTAGTCGATCCACTTCGCCGCAGGGACGTCTGACGGAGCGACCACGTGAAATCCGTGACGCGCAAAGAACTGCGCAGCCCGCTCCTCCGTCGTACAAGCGAATACACTGGCCAGGCCACGGATGCGCGCTTCGTCCAAGATACGGACGAGCAGCTTGGTGCCCACGCCCTCGCCCTTGAAACGGCTGACCGTGTAGAGAGCGACGATCTCGGCCATCCGGTCGTCTCTATAGCGATCGCAGAGCAGCGAACCGACCCCGGCGAGATGTCCCGAAGCGATGGTGGCCCCGAATCCCGTGAAGAGGATCTCACCGATCTCTCCGCGGCTGCGAAGCTTCAGGAAGCCCTCGCGCTGGCCGCGTTCGATGAGGCGTTCGACTTCGCGGAAGTCGTCGATACCGAGCCGGTCCACGCGGCAGTAGTCTTCGAGCGTGAACAGCGTTCCCGAACCTTCGTAAGTGTAGAGCTCGCGAGCCAGCCCACGGAGCGTGCAGAGGTTGATCGATGGGACACCCGCGAGGAGTCCCTCGCGGATTGCTTGGATGAGCGCACGGCGGTGGCCAAGACCGATCCACTCCGCCTCTCCGGCGCCGAGCAGAGTAGCGAGCACGCTCTCGTCGAGGAACGACATCGGTCCGCCGACGCCCACCCCGCCTTCCGGATCCATCAGTACGAGCTTGTGTACTTTGAGGCGAGAGGCCAGCTTCACCGCATAGTCGGCCACGGCCATCCATTCGGCGCCCGGGAGCCGCACCACAGCGATCGGCCCGGCGCGCAACAGGTTCCAGAGACGCATCAATGACCCGACGTCGGGGTCGTCTGCGGCTGCCTCCACGACGATAGTTCGTCGCTGCGCTTCTTCGCCGCTGACGAGCACCGGTTCCGACAGGCTCGCCGCCGCAAGCCGCCGAAACCGCCCCTCCAGACGGCGCGCGATGTCCGCGTCGGCCACCACGAGCACCAGGCGTACCTCGGCGCGGATGAGCTCACGCGCGGTGGCCAGCAAGCCTGCGACGTCGCTTTCGGAGGCCGGGCCGGGTGCGATTGCCAAAAGCAGCGTCTTTTCGTGGAACTCGTCGAGGTAGAAGCTCTTTTCGAGGAACTCCTCCTCACCAATCGGCAGCATGCGACTCGCTTGCTCGGCAGGCATTCGAGCGTACATAAATCATCACGGTTGAAATGACCATCGTTGCTCAATAGAACCGCAGAACTCCCGCCTGCCGCCCTCGGAAGCCGTGTGGTAGCCCGTATTCGAACGCTCGTCTTGGTGCTTGCCCTCGCGGCTGCGGCGTCGCCTGCGGCGACGGCGCCCCGAGGCATGGTCGCCGCGGAGCACGAGCTCGCGGCCAAGGCGGGGGTAGAAATGTTCGAGCGCGGCGGCAACGCGGTGGACGCCGCGGTCGCAGCCGCCTTCGCTACGGGGGTGGTGAATCCGTCCTCGTGCGGCATCGGGGGAGGCGGCTTCGCATTGGTTCACGACGGCTCGTCCCACAAGGATCACTTCGTGGATTTTCGCGAGACCGCCCCGGCCCGCGCCACGCCGGATATGTTCGTGCGCGCGGGCAAAGTGGATCCCGTGCTGTCGCTGCGCGGCGGGCTGGCCATCGGGGTGCCGGGAGAGGCGAGAGGGCTCGCGCGCGTGCTTCGCGACTTCGGCTCGCTGCCGCTCGCGACCGTTCTCGGCCCGGCGATTCGCTACGCCGAGGAAGGCTTCCCCGTCGGTCGCCATCTCGCCGCCGAGCTGTCCGTCAACGCGGAGGAGATTCGCCGCCGCCCCGCGCTTGCAGCCATCTATTTGCGCACCGATGGCGCCCCCTACGCCGAGGGCGAGCTGCTCGTCGAGAAGGACCTTGCGGCAACCCTGCGTGCCGTTGCGGCAAACGGCCCCGAGGTCTTCTACGATGGCGCCCTTGCCGCAAAGATCGCCGCGGCCGTCGCCGGCGAAGGAGGAATTCTCGACACGGCAGACCTCCGTGGCTATCGCGAGAAGCTCCGCCGCCCACTCACGGCGCGATATCGAGGCCTGACGGTCGTCGCGGCGCCGCCACCGAGCTCCGGCGGTGGCGCCGTGCTCGAGATCCTCAAGGTTCTCGACGGTTTTGACTTTCGCGGCGAAGGCGCCCGCGGCGCCCTCGGACTTCATCGCATCGCGCTCGCGGAAGCCGCCGCTTTCCGTGATCGCGCTCGCTACTTCGGCGACCCCGACTTCGTGGACGTACCCATCGAACGGTTGCTCTCCACCGCTCACGTGGAGGAAATTCGGCGCGAGATCATCGGCTCGCAGCGTTCGACCGGTCGTCCCGCCGCTCTCCCGGAACGCGGTGGTACCGCGCACACGTCCACGCTCGACGCGCGCGGCACGGCCGTCGCCCTCACCTCGACGATCAACACCGCCTTTGGATCGATGGTCGTGGTGCCGGGCACGGGCATCGTCCTCAACAACCAGATGGACGATTTCTCTGCGGCGCCTGGCGTGCCCAACGTATACGGTCTCGTCGGCAGCCACGGCCAACGCGATTCAGGCCGGCAAGCGTCCGCTCTCGAGCATGAGCCCGACGATCGTGCTGCGCGGTCAGGCCCCCCTGCTCTCGATCGGCGGGTCCGGAGGGCCACGCATCATCACCGCGACCGTGCAGACCCTCATCAACGTCCTCGACTTCAGGATGGATCTGGAAGCAGCGGTCGGCGCTCCCCGCATCCACGACCAAGCGGTGCCATCCCGGCTCCTCGTCGAGCCTGCAATGGACCCGAGCATCGTCGCCGGCCTGCGCGAGCTCGGGCACGAAGTCGTGGAGGCTCGGGACCTCGGTGCGGTCGGCGCGGCGCAAACGACGCCGCGAGGCCTGGTCGGCGCCGCCGACCCGCGTAAGGGAGGCGGTGCCGCTGGATGGTGACCGGCTTGGCCCGGCTCCCCTCTTCACCGCCGATGGATCGACGGCACGCTCCGCTCGGGTTCGATCCCGCCGTGGTCGCCTGGCGGCTGCTGTGCGCGTTCACGCTTTCCATCCCGTTTTCGATCTTCGTCGCGCAGCTTCTTCTCATCCTAGCTGCCGTTGCCGGGGTCGCTGACTGGTGGGCGCGGGGCCGTCCGTCGTTGCCGCGCACCAAGCTCGATCGGCCGATCGTTTGCTTCCTGGTGGTCTGCGTGATCGCCGCGCTGCACGGTCTCGACCCGTTGGAAAGCTTGTGGGGATGCCGCACGTACCTGCAAATCGCGATCATCTACCTCGTCCTCGCCTATGCCGACAGCTTGGAACGGTGCACGGCGCTGGCACGCTGGTTTCTCATCGGCGCGGCGATCACCGCCTCGTACACCGTGCTCGCCGCGATCTCGCCGATCCGCCTTCCGCGCCTCTTTCTCGGCCGCATGACACAGTCCGGCCAGCTAGTCTTTGCGGTCTCGCTGGCCTTACCGCTGCTCTTGCGGCACGTGTTTCCCGCTCGGTGGCTCCGTCCAACGCTCGGCCTGTACCTGCTCGCGCTGATCGTCAATCTGAAGCGCGGCGTCTGGCTCGGTACCCTCGCCTCGGTCCTGACCATCGGCTGGCTCGCCTCGCGACGGCTGTTGCTGACGGCTGCGCTGGTCATCTCGCTGGCCGTTGTCCTCGTCGCGCCGGTGCGCACTCGAATCACTGAATCCGCGCGAGATCTCTTCCTTCCCGGCAACCGCTACGACATCTGGATGGCTGCGCTCGACGTGGTGCACCGTTTCCCGATGGGTGTGGGGCGCAAGAACGGAGGAATCCTGCGCGACTATCCGAACATTCCGCCCCATCACAAGCACGCGCACAACACTCTCCTGCAGATCACGCTCGAGAGCGGCTACCTGGGGCTGGCGACCTTTCTGTGGTGGATGACCCGGTTCGGCACGCTCTCGTGGCAACTGCAACGCCGGTTGCAGCCCGTTGGCGGCGCGATCCATGCGCTGGCGGTGGCCATCTTCGCGAGTTTCCTGGGCTTCCACGTTGCGGGGCTCGTCGAGTACAATTTCGGCGACAGTGAAGTGCTCGAGATCTTTTTCGTCATCATGGGATTGGGGCTCGCCCTGGAGCGAAGAGTTCCGCACCGCGGATGAAGATCCTCAGCTTCGCGCTGTCTGACGTCGGCCGCGTCCGGCGCGAAAATCAGGACAGCAGCGGTCATTTCCCCGACCGCAAAGTGTTCGTCGTCGCCGACGGCATGGGCGGCCACAAGGGCGGACGGCAAGCGAGCGAGATGGCGGTCGCCACGATCTCGGAGCGACTGATCGACGGGCCGGATTGCACGATGCTCACCGAGCGTACCGACCGACTCGTCGACGCCGTCCGCGACGCCAACCGGCGGATCCTCGAGCGGGGCGCGAGCGATACCGATCTCAACCGCATGGGCACCACGCTCGTCGCGCTGCTGCTCGAGCAGAACGAGGCGGCGATCGTACACGTCGGCGACAGCCGTGCGTACCGGCTACGCGACGGAGAACTGTCGCAGCTCACCGCCGATCACACGCTCGTGGCGGATCTGTTGCGCGCCAACGAAATCTCGGAAGCCGAAGCGAGCAGTCACCCCTATCGGCACGTGCTGACGCGTGCGCTCGGCGCTGCGGAGGACGTCAACGCGGACGTGTGCCGCCTCGACGTGCGCCACGGCGACGTCTACGTGCTGTGCAGCGACGGTGTCTCGGGCATGCTGAGCGAGTCGGAGATCCAGGCGATCGTCCTCGCGCATCGTGACGATCCCGAAGCGCTCTGCCGCGAGCTCATCGCGGCCGCGAACCAAGCGGGCGGCAAGGACAACGCGACGGTCATCGCGGTGCGCTGCGCCGCAGACTAGCCATGGCCGTCTCCACGATCCTCTCCCCGGGCGTCAAGGTAGGCGGCAAGTACGAGGTCGTCGAGGTCATCGGCTTCGGCGGAATGGGCGTGGTCTACAAGGTACGCGAGCAGGTGGGCGCCGTGAGCCGCATCCGCGCTCTCAAGACCGTCCTACCGCAATTCGCCAGCGACGCAGCGGTCGTCGGCCGCTTCCGCCAGGAGGCGGAGAAGATGTGCATGCTCGAGCACGAGAACATCGTTCCCGTGCTCTCGTACAGCGAGGAGGGAGAATTCCCCTACCTCGTCATGCCGTTCATCGAGGGGCAGACCCTCAAGGAATACCTGACGAGCTACGCCGCCGAGCATAAACGCGGCTTGCCGCTTTCCGAAGTCATGGAGATCGGCCTCGAGTTGGTACGCGGTCTCGAGGTCGCCCATCGCTTCGTCAACCCGGAGTCGCGGCGACCTCAGCCGATGGTCCACCGCGACATCAAGCCCGGCAACATCATGGTACGGGTCGATAACCAGAGCGGGGAGCGCGATCTCAAAGTCCTCATCATGGACTTCGGCATCGCCAAGGTGCTGTCCGATCAGGACAGCGGCCACTCGCTCACCGAGGTCATCGGCACCGTCAAGTACGCCTCGCCCGAGCAGATTCGGCGCGGCAAGGACATCGATCCGCGCGCGGACATCTACTCCCTCGGCATGGTGCTCTACGAGCTCTACGTGGGTCACCACATGTTCACCGGCATGTCGGAGCACGCCGTGCTGATGCGCATGATGCAGCGCGATCTGCAGGACTTCGAGATTCCGTTCCCCGAGGGTACGCCGGAGCGCTTCCGCCAGCTGATCGTGCGCTGTGTGGCCGCAGATCGGGAGCGGCGCTTCGCCAGCGTGGGCGAGATGCGCGCGCTGATGCGGCGGATTTCGGAGGAGGATTCGGAGCGCGTCGGGACCGAGGTGCAACAAGCGCACGACTTGGCCCGCGCCGAGCGAGCTCGGGCAGTAGAGCGCGGCGCCGAGGAATTCGCCCCCCAACCCTTGGCCGAGGGCGACGATCTCTTCAGCCAGGGCGAGGCCGCGATCACTGACGACCGCCCAAAGCCCGCGATTCAGATGCTACGGGCCGCGGCCGAAGTGTTCGCGCGAGCCGCCCAGGAATCGGCGGAGGGCCGCGAGCGCACTCGCCTCCGAAGCGGCCTCGCGGAGCTCGGTAAGCTCCGCGCCGCGGCCGCGGAGGTAGACGCCGAGCGCTTGGCTCCACAGGCCGCGGCCGCTGCCCTCGAAGCGACGCGCACGCTCGAGAGCGCCATCGAGTCGGGGGACCTGACTCTCGGCGGCCGCGCTCTCGCGCAGGCCGAGCGCGCGTGGCACGAAGCCGAATCGCTAGCAAGACAGCAGCGCGAGCGGACGGCCGCCGTGGCCGACGTCGAGCGTCTCGAAGCCGCCCTTGCGAAGAGCCGTGCCGAGATCGCCCGTCTTCCCGAGCGTCTGCGCGACGACCCGGCGCTCGCGAGCCTGGGGCTCGTCGAGACTCGTCTCGCCGCCGCCCGCAACGCCCTCGGCGCGGGCGACTTTGCCGGCGCGGCGTCCTCGGCCGGAGGCGGCTTCGCGACCCTCGCCGACGTGGACGCCCGCCGCACGGAGCTGCTCACGGAAGCGATCGCCGAGCTCTCGCGCCGTCTCGATGCGCGCCTTCAGGCCGTCGAATCTTCTTCGGGAGCGGAGTTCGCGGCCACCCTTCTGGCGGAGGCACGAGCGAGCGCCGACGCTGCAAGGCGTCTAGGGTCGCAGCCGAGATGCCAAGGCGATCGCGGCGATGGAGAACGCCCTTCTCGCCTTGGACCGCGTGGAAAAAGAGGCCGCGGAGCGCGTCGTCGAGCGCGACCGTGCGCTCGCGGCAGCCGAGCGCAACCGCAACGCCGAGCCCGCGGCACGCGAAGCCCGCGCCGCGCTCGAGAAAGCGCGCGGGGCGCTGGCCACCGCGGGCGCGCCAACCACCACCGAGGCGGCCGAAATGGCGGCATTGGTCGCGCAGGCCAACGGCGCCACGCGCCAGATGGACGCGGGTGAGCACGCAGCGGCCCTACCGTCGCTACGTGCCTCCGCGGAGCGACTTACGGCGCTGGCCGGCGTGATCGCCGCTCGGATCGAGCAAGAGCGGCGGCGCGCGCGGCTCGCGGAGCTTCGCAACGAGGCGATCACCAAGAGCAAGGCCCTCGGCTCACTCGGCTCGGCCGCGCTCGAGACGCCCGAGAGCAAGCGCCTACTCGCGGCGCTCACCTCGGCCGAGGAGCACACCGCGAAGGGCGAAGCGGTCGCCGCCATTCGCATCCTCGAGAGTACGCTTCCCGAGCTCGACCGACGGATCGCGGACGCACGGGCCGAGATCGAGCGCGCGCGGCGACGATCCGAAGCCGGCGCGGCTCGCGACCGAGCCACACGCGCGCTCGACGCCGCGCGCTCGCACGGCGATCGCGCCACCGCCGCCCCGGATTTCGCGACCGCCAACGGCGATATCGACCGCGGCGAACACGCGCTCTCGGCGGAGGACTTCACGGAGGCAACCGCCGCGTTCGACGCCGCCGCGCAGGCGCTCGGAGCGCTCGTCGCCGACATCGAGCGCTCGTTGCGAGCGGAACGGTTCGCGGCTCTCGAGCGACGCCGTACGGCGCTGCGAGAGACGCTGGCATCGCTGCCGCGAAAGCGCCTCTCTCGCCGTCAGCACAAGGCGATCGCCAAGTCGCTGGCAGCAGCCGACGCGGCCTTCCGTGACGGCCTCGAGGTGGAAGCGGACCAGCGGATCGCGGAGACGGAGTCGTCGGTCAATGCCCTCCTTCGAGACGCCCAGGCACAAGAAGTCGGGACGCGGCTCACACAACAGCCGAAAGCGCTGCCATGGAGCGCCATCGCGGTCGGCGGCGGCGTCGCGGCGATCGGGATCGTCGCCATGCTCACCTACCTCGCGCGCCAGAGCCCGCCCACGGAAAAGGCGCAGGTCGAGCCGACGGCGATCGCCGAAGCGACGACGGCACCGGTGATCTCCACGCCGCCGCTTCCTCGGCCGACCGCCGCCCCAACCTCGGCGCCAACCGCTGCCCCGACGGCAGCCCCTACCGCGCTACCGACCGCGGCGCCGACTGCGCTTCCGACCACCATGCCGACCGCGGTCGCCACGCCGGCACCGACGGCTATCGCCACCGCGGTCCCCGAACCGGTCTCGTTGGCGGAGGCGCGGCCGGCGGGACGGACGGTCAAGCTCTCGCCGGCGCCGAAGCGCGCTTCGACGCCTCGCTCAAGAACGGCGACGACAACCTCATCGAATGGCGCCTCGGCGGCGAAACCGTCGGCCGCGGGCGCACGCTGGTACTCGGCAAGGAGCTCACGGCTACGCCGGGCAAAAAGCGGCTCGAGATCTTCGCCGGACGGGACCGTCAGCGGATTTCGCTGCACTACTGGGAGGTGCAAATCGAGGCGCCTTCGCTCGGCTTCGCCGGCCTCGAGCCCGCGAGCCAAACCGTCGAGCGCTCGTATGGCGCGCGCGTGAGCTTCCGCGCGCCGGTCAAGAGCGCAGAGGGAGAAAAGTTGGCTTTCCTCTGGGAGGTCAACGGCAAACCGGCACGCGATGCGGACGGCCCGACCTACGACTTTCAGCCGCAGGGCCCGGGCGAGTATGTCGTTCAGGTGCGAGCCACCGCTCCCTGGGGAGCGAGCATCGCGAACAAGTGGACGCTGTCCGTCCGACCGCCAATTCCGACGCCGGATCTACGGGAAGAAGTCGCCAAGGCCGACCCTCGAGCAGAGGTGCAAACGTGGATCGAGGCCTATTGCGCGGCCTTCCAGAAGAAGGACACCGATGCGCTCATAGCGCTCGGACACCTGTCGAGCCAAAGCGAGGCCACTCGCTTGCGCGACGCGCTGTCGTCGATGTCGGACCTCAAGGTCTCGTGCAGCAATCCCTCCGTCCGGGTAAACGGCGACCAGGCCGTCGTCAGCTTCGATCGCATCGATCGTTGGACCGACCCTCGCGGCTCACCGATGGAACGCGCGTTGCCGCGCATCACCAAGAATCTGCGCAAAAACAACGGACGGTGGATCGCCGTGCCGTGACGGCGACGAACGCCGGCGCCATCGCTCGCGTCGTGACAGGCGCCCCGTCGAAGCGGCCTCACACCAGCGGGTCGGCGAGTATGAGTGTTTGATCTCGACGGGCTCCGATCGAGACGATCTGCACGGGTACGCCCGTGAGCTCGGCGATGCGATCGAGGTAGCGTCGCGCCTCCAGAGGCAAGTCGCCAACCGATTCCACGCGGGCGAGTCGCTCGAATCCCGGCCAGTCCTCGTAGATCGGCTCCGCCCGCGGCGAGCCGACGCCGCGCTCGCCGGCACGTGGTCGAGAACGTCCGCACCGCAGCGATACCCGACACAGATCCGCAGTGGATCGAGGCCGGCGAGCACGTCGAGCTTGGTGATCGGCCAGCCCGTCGAGACCGGAGAGTCGCGCGGCGTGGCGCACGACCACCGCGTCGAACCAGCCGCAGCGGCGAGCTCGGCCGGTCGTGGCTCCGTACTCGTCGCCGTCACGGCGGAGCCGCTCGCCGAGATCGCCGTCGAAAGCTCGGTCGGGAACGGTCCGCCGCCGACGCGCGTCGTGTAGGCTTTGGTGATGCCGAGCGACCGCGCGAGCAGTCCCGGCGGCGATGCCAGCGCCGGCGAGCGCGCCGCCCGCCACGCAGTTCGACGAGGTCACGAACGGATACGTGCCGTGGTCCACGTCGAGCATGCGTGCCCTGCGCACCCTCGAACAGTACCCGCTTGCCCGCGCGGATCTCCCGGTCCAGGTACAACGCGCCGTGTCGATCGACGATGCGGACGTAGGCGCTGCCCGATCCGCAGATACGGCTCGAAGATGTCCGTCGAAGGCGAGAGGCGTCCTCGCCCAGCATCGAGCGCGAGGTAGGCGTTCTTTTCCTCGCAGGTTGGCGGCGAGCTTCTCGCGGAAGGTGCTCTCCTCGAGGAGATCGACGACGCGGATGCCGATGCGCGCCATCTTGTCTTCGTAGGCGGGCCCGATGCCGCGCCCCGTCGTACCGATCTTCCCCGGCCCTCGCAGCCGTTCGCGCGCCAGGTCGATGGCCTTGTGGTACGGCAGAATCAGGTGCGCCTGCTCGGAGATGCGCAGATCCTCGTCGCGGCGCAGGAACCCGCGGGCACGCAGCGCGTCGACCTCTTCGAGCAGCACCACGGGGTCGATGACCACGCCGTTGCCGATCACGCATACCTTGCCGTGGTGGAGCACACCGGAAGGGACGAGGTGCAGGACCGTCTTCTCGCCGCCGACGACCAGTGTGTGCCCGGCGTTGTTGCCGCCGTGAAAACGCACGATGACGTCCGAGCGTTCGGCGAGCAGATCGACGATCTTGCCCTTGCCCTCGTCCCCCCACTGGGCGCCGATGACGACGAGGGTCTTCGGTGCAGCCATCGCCACGCGGCTCACAGCTTGACGAGCTGCGCGGACGTGATGGCCGGCATGTGCCGAAGCTCGGCGAGCACGGGCGCCGGCACGGGTTCGTCGACGTGGAAGAACGAGATCGCGCGCCCGCTCTCGTCGCGCCCGAGCTCGATGCCCGCGATGTTGATGCCGTGCTGGCCGAGCAGCGTGCCGACGCCGCCGACCACGCCCGGGGACGTCGTCGATTGTTGAGGATGAGGATGTGCCCCTCGGGCACCGCCTCCATGTAGAACTTGTTGATGCGCACGATCCGCAGCGTCTTCTTGCCGAACACCGCGCCCGGCGACGGTCGTGGTCTCCGCCTCGCGCTTCACGCGCACGGTGATCGAGTTCAGGAAGTCGGACGGTACGCTCGAGCGCGATTCGACCACGCGAATGCCGCGGTTGCGCGCGACGAACGGCGCGTTCACGTAGTTCACTCCGGATTCCATCACCGCGCTGAGCAGCCCCTTCAGCACGGCGGCCGTGACGGCCTTCATGTCGTGGTCCGCGACGTCACCACTGCCTTCGATGTCGACCTCGAGCGGCGCGCCGGACACCATCTGCGCATGCAAGGCGCCGACCTTTTCGGCGAGCACGAGAAAGGGGCGGAGCACGCCGAGTCGCTCGGCGGACAAATTCGGCACATTGACCGCCGCCCGCACCTCGCCGCGTGTGAGAAAGTCCACCACCTGCTCGGCGATTGCGATCGCCACGTTGATCTGCGCCTCGTCCGTCGACGCGCCGAGGTGGGGCGTGGCCACCACACCCTCGAGCCCGAGGAGCGGGTGATCCTTCGGCGGCGGCTCTTCGACGAAGACGTCGAGCGCGGCGCCCGCCACCTGCCCCGCCCGCAGCGCCTCGGCGAGCGCGGCTTCGTCGACGATGCCGCCGCGCGCGCAGTTCACGATGCGCACGCCCTTTTTCATCTTGGCGAACGCCTCCGAACCGATCAGCCCGCGGGTCTCGGCCGTGAGGGGGGTATGCACGGAGATGAAGTCCGCGCGCGCCAAGAGATCATCGAGCGCAGTGAGCTCGATGCCGCTGCGCGCCGCGCTCTCCGGCGTCAAGTACGGATCGTAGGCGATCACCTTCATCTTCAGGCCCTGGGCACGATCCGCGACAACCGCGCCGATGTTCCCGAAACCGACGATTCCGAAGGTCTTGCCGCACACCTCGACGCCCGTGAACTTGTTCCGCTCCCATTTTCCCGTGCGCAGCGAGGCACAGGCCTGCGGAATGTTGCGTGCCATGGCGAGAAGCAGCGTCAAGGCGTGCTCCGCCGTCGTGACGTTGTTGCCGCCAGGCGTGTTCATCACCACGATGCCGCGCATGCTCGCCGCTTCCACGTCGATGTTGTCGACGCCGATGCCGGCGCGGCCGATCACCTTGAGGCGCGTACCCGCCTCGATGAGGTCCGCCGTGACCTGCGTGCCACTGCGAACGATGAGCGCATCGTAGCCGCCGATGATCCTGCGTATCTCCTCCGGTTTGCTGCCGGGACGGTAGTCCGTCTGGATCTGCGCCGCGCCTTCGAGCACCGCGCGGCCCTGCTCGGCGAGTGAGTCGGTGATCAACACCTTGTGCGTCTCGCTCATGACCCTCTCCAGTTGGGACTGCGCCTACACCGCCGGCAACCGTTCGACCAGCACGCGCTGCGCGGCCGCCACGCCGCTGCCGAGATCGATCCGAGCACCGAACTTTGCGAGCGCCATCTCGAGCGCCGCGACGGCGGTGATGATGTCGAAGTCGCCGAAGTAGCCGATGTGCGCGACGCGAACGACCTTGCCCTTCAGGTGGTCCTGGCCGCCGGCGAAGCTGACGCCGATCTTGTCGCGCAGGTACTTGATGAGCTTGCCGCCCTCGATGCCGGCCGGCAAAAAAAGACCCGTCGCCGCAGGGCTCGGCGCCCGCGGCGCGAGTAGGCGCAGGCCGAGCGCTTCACCAGCGGCGCGAGTCGCGGCGGCCAGGCGCGCATGGCGCGAAAACACGTTCGCGTAGCCCTCTTGCTCGAGCATGCCGAGCACCGCGTGAAGCCCGAAGACCAGCGACACGGCGGGCGTGTAAGCCGTGGTATTCTCGGCTTGGTTCTTCCGCTCGCGCTGCAAATCGAAATAGAAAGCCGGCAGGTGCGACTCACCGGCGCGCTTCCACGCGCGCTCGCTGAGGGCGAGAAATGCCAGGCCCGGAGGCAGCATCAAAGCTTTCTGCGACCCCGTCACCAGGACGTCGATACCGAACCGATCCATCGGCAGATCATAGACCCCCACGGCGGTAATGCCGTCGACGATGAGCAGCGTGTCGCGCTCTCGAGTCAGTTTGGCCAACTCCTCCACCGGGTGCACGGCCGTCGTGGAGGTCTCGCTCGCCTGTACCAATAGGGCCTTCGCGTCCGGCACCCGCTGCAGGGCCGTGCGTACCGCTTCAACCGCGACCGCTTCGCCCCACTCGACTTTCAGCTCCTCCACCGCGACGCCGTAGCTCTGGCAGATCTTCGACCATCGCTCGCCGAACTTTCCGCCGTTGACGACGATCACCCTGTCCCCCGCCGACAGGAGATTCACGACCGCCGCCTCCATCGCGCCGGTACCCGAGCTCGCCAGCACGAGCACGTCCTCTCGTGTCTGAAACAGCGCCCGCAACCCCGTTCGTACTTCCGAAAACACCTTGCTGAATTCCGGCGTCCGGTGATGAATGATCGGCTCGGCCATCCGCAGTGCCACTTCCGGCGGGACCGGTGTAGGGCCTGGTGTGAGTAGATATCGCTTGATCACGGCGCCTCCCGTTCGACTCTGCGACGCTGTCTCCGTCCCAAAAAAAAGCCCGGCACCTCGCGCGCTGCTTCGCGGAGGCCCAGGCGTACGACCCGCTCGACTCCACCTCTCTCGGTGGAAGAAGCGCGCTCCCTCGTGGTTGCCCACTTCGCCAGTCGCACGCTTCCACACGCACTAGTAACCAAACGACCCGGCCGCGTCAACGCCGCATGTCGCTTGGATTCGTCCGCCTCCAGACCGCTGAATTGACTTCACCGAGCCGGGCACATAATCGGCCAGCATCGCGGATTCTGAGGATGGCCTACGTCACTCACCCCGACGGGGACCGCCTGTTTCGGGAGACGCTGGCAATCGCGCGGCGGGCGCCGTTCTATGCCGAGCACCTCAAGGGCATCGATGTGACTTCGCTCGACGACATCGGTCGCCTACCGCTCACCAACAAGGAGGACCTGCGCACCGCCACGCCTCTCGGCATGGTCGCGGTATCTCGCGAGGAGCTGTGGCACTACCACGAATCCACCGGCACCACGGGTCAGCCGATCGCCTGCTGGTATCGCAAGGAAGAATTCCCGCTCATGGGCGAGGCGGTCGCCCGCTGGTTTCCGGAGTGGGTCCCCGGCAAGATTTTCCTCGATCGCTTCCCTTCCTTCGCGCCGATCTCGTTCTGCATCGAGGCGGCCCTGCAACGCCAAGGAGGTTGCCACATCCCTTGCGGCAATCTGTCCTGGGACGTGCCCTTTCCCCGCGCGCTCGAGTTCCTGCGCACGCTTCGCCCGCACATCATGGCGTGTCTACCGCTGGAGATCTTCCTGCTCTGGGAGCTCGCTCGCACTCTCGGCATCGACCCCGGCCGAGAGCTCGACTCCCTGGAGATGGCGGTGCTCGCAGGGGCCCCGGTACCGGCCGCGATGCGACGGATCGTGGAACGCGATTGGCGGGTGACGGTGCGCGAGATCTACGGCTCGAACGAGACGCTCTTTCTTGGCGCCTCATGTCCCGAGCGCGGCACGCTACATCTCGACACTCGCCTGTTCGTCGCCGAGGTGCTCGACCCCGAGACGCTGACGCCCGTCGAAACGGGGACCCCCGGCGTGTTCACGCTCACGCACATCGGCCCCAAGGCGATGCCGCTCGTCCGCTACCTGACCCGCGACATGATTCGCGTGATCCCCTGCACCTGCGGCCGGCCGGAGCCGGCCGTCGAGCTGCTCGGCCGCCAGGACGAGATCGCTCAGTGGGGGACGCGTCGACTCTATACGAGCGAGATCCTCGACGCCGGCTACCAGCTCGCCGAGGCGCATGGCTCGCGCATCTTCTTCGCGGTGCTCCTCGAGTCTGGAGTGTGCTTCCGCGTCGAGGTCGAAGGCTCGCGCCTCGACATGCGCGCCGTCAATGCAGCGCGCGAGATTTTAGGCGTGCCGGTGACCGCCGAGGCTGCGCGCCCAGGCGATCTCCTCGATCCCACCGCGCTCGTCCGCACGCCGCGAGTCTACAAACCGACTCAGATCTCCGACTGGCGAAAGCCCGGTCGCAAGCCCGCAAGCGTCATGGAGGCACTGCTCGAGTGGCCGAAGATGAGCGGCTCGACGGCGCTCAAGGTACTGGGACGGATCGCTCGCACCAGCAGCGCCCGGCGGCGCATCCTGCGCGGCTGACCAGAGCTACTCGCGCGACTCGTAGTTCTCGAAGCGCACGCCTTCGGCCAAGAACTCGCCGAGGATTTGCTCGAAGGGTCGTTGGTCGATGACTTCGAACTGGCTCGCCTCGAGCGGAAAGTGCGCGCCGCTCTCGGTGTAGGGCGCCACCGCGGACGATCCCGCAGACAGCACGCTCACCATCGGCAGCACGCGGCGCTGGATCTCCGTCGGCTCGCGCGTCGTGATCACGATCTTCGCATCCGGAACGCCCAGCGATAGGATCGCGACCAGGCGCACGAACTCGTCGTCAGGCACGCCGCGGTCGTTGTCCGCTCCGCTGGCTTGACGGAGGCGCGGTACCGACACGTATACCTCGAGGCCGCGCGCGAGCAGATGGCGCACATGCAACGAGAGCGCGACGAGCTCGTAGGCGAGGTCGCGGCACAGGCCGAGCAGCACCCCCGGGTTGACGACGCGCATGCCCGCAGAAGCCGCACGGTCGAAATTCCCCAAGCGGCGCCCGAAGTCGGCGCGGGGATTGTCCGGGTTGTCGCCCATGAACCGCCGGTAGCTCTCGCGGTCATAGGTCTCCTGGAAGGTGCACAGCGTCACCTTCGGCGCGGTGCGGCCGCCGCTGTCCCGCGGCACGTCGGCGAGCAGCTCGGCGAGCTCGTGCTCGTCGAGTGAGCCGATGTTGACGAGCACGTGACGAAACCCGAGATCGAGCGCGCGCCCGAGCGCCTCGCGGACGAGAGCGATCGACCAACGCCGGGCGTCGCGTCGGTACTCACCGGTCAGCAAGCCGACCGCGAGCACGCCTCGGCGGGCAAGGATCTCGAGCTGTCGTTGAATCTCGACCGGGCTCGCCGTCTGGCGGTCGAGCTCGCGGTTGTCGCGGCGCATGCCGCACATCTTGCATTCGGAGTCGCAGGTATTGGTGAGGTAGAGCGGCGAGAACGTTTCGAGCTCGTTCGCGCGAGCGCCGCGGCGCGCGATCGCCGCGGCCCGCAGCGCATCGGCGCCGTGGCCGGAATAGAAAAGTGCGGCCATTTCGACGATCGAAGGCGGTTTGTCCGTCGCGCTCGGAAGAGCGACGGTCGCGGCGAGCGCCTTGCCGCGTGCAAGAATCTCGCGGACCTCCCCTTCCCTCAGCTCGAACGCCATCCTCGTGCTTGCCTTCGTCAGAATTGTCCCATTTAAGAAGGGACCGCAAGCTGCAGCGGAAAACCATGCCTCCGCGAGGACGATTCTTCGAGGACTATCAAGTCGGCCAGACGATCGAGCACTGGCCAGGTCGCACGATTCGCGACGCCGACGACACCTGGTTCACGCTGCTCACCATGAACACCAACCCGCTGCACTTCGACGAGCACTACGCGTCACAGACCCAGCACGGCCGTTGCCTCGTGAACGGCGTCCTGGTGTTCGCCATCGCCGTCGGCATGTCGGTCGCAGACATGAGCCTGAACGCCATCGCCAACCTCGAGTACGAATCGGTCAAGCACCTCGCCCCGAGCTTTCACGGCGACACGCTCTATGCGGAGTCCAAGGTCATCGACAAGACCGAATCCAGCTCGAAGCCGGACCGTGGCATCATTTACGTCGAAACGCGCTGCTGGAATCAGCGCGAGGAAACCGTCTTGACACTGCGCCGGAAGATTCTCATGGCGAAGCGCCCGCACGCCTAGTCAGCCTGCGAGCCAACCCGCCAGGATACGAAACACCGCGAACAGCAACGCCAGGCCGATGACGCCGGCTGCCAGGCGAGCAGCGGGCGGGAGAGTCGGCTCAGCCCGATGGCTGCGATCCGTGAAGACGATGCTACCGGGGTGCGCGAGCTTTTCGCGCACTTCGAGCGCGCTCTTTGGTCGATTCGCCGGCTCACGCTCGAGCAGGGAGAGCACGAGCTCCGCCAACTCCGGCGAGATCTCCGATCGAGCCAGTCGGGGCGACGCCGGCATGGATTTCACCTTCGCGTGCATCGCCGCGTAGACGTTCTCCGCCGGAAACGGGACCTCCCCGGTGAGCATCTCGTAGAGCACGCCGCCCAAGCTGTAGAGGTCCGTGCGACCGTCTTCGCGATTCCCTTTGATCTGCTCTGGCGACATGTAGTCCGGCGTTCCCATCGTCTGCGGGACCCCTCGGCCCGTCATCCGGCTTTGACTCGTGTCCACGGCGATGCCGAAGTCCATGATCTTGACGCCCCCGTCGCCGAGCAGCATGACGTTTTCCGGCTTCAGGTCGCGGTGGATCACGTGATGCTCGTGTAGGTAAACAAGCGCGTCGGCGATCTTGGTGGCGATCTCGACGGCGGTCGCGATCGCAAGTGGACTCTCGTGCCGCAGGCGGTCGCGCAGCAGCTCTCCCTCGACGAGCTCCATCGCGATGTAGGCGCGGCTCTTCCGCTTCGGCTGCAGGATGCGGATCAGGGCCGGATGGTCTAGTTTGAGACCGATCTCCTCCTCGCGCTCGAATTGGCGATGGAATCGTGGATCGGCCTCGAACTGGACGTGCGGCACCTTGAGCACGACGGTGTGGCCGCTCTCCGCGTCGCGGGCGCGAAAGATCGTCGCCATGCCGCTGCGCTCGATCACCTCCTCGACCCGATATTGATCGAGCACGTCTCCTGGCGCGACGTCGCGCATCGAAGCGAGAACTAGCGGCTTGCGCGGCGAACCGCCACAGCGGAGCGCTCGACGCATGCGCCGCTCAATTCGCGGGCAGTGCTCAATTGCACGGCATGTCACCATGCGTGCCGCTCCCTGAGAAGTGAGGGCCTTTTCATGCCTACCCGCATGGCATCGAGCTTGCTCCATCGGCGCAGGGGGAGCGTCCGGCTCCCGGAGAGGACGGTCCATGAAGAAAATCGAGGCGATCATCAAACCCTTCAAGCTCGACGAGGTGAAGGAGGCTCTCGCCAAGGAGGGCGTGCAGGGCATGACCGTGTCGGAGGTCAAGGGGTTCGGCCGACAGAAAGGCCACACCGAACTCTACCGAGGCGCCGAGTACGTCGTCGACTTCCTGCCGAAGATCAAAATCGAGCTGCTGCTCGAAGACGACCGCGCGCGGCGGGCGAGCGAGCTGATCGAGTCGATCGCGCGAACCGGCCGCATCGGCGACGGGAAAATCTTCATTCTCCCCGTCGATGACGTCATCCGCATCCGCACCGGTGAGCGCGGAGAATCCGCACTTTGAGACGGCCATTCATGAAGGAGGAGAATCCAGTGAAAGAAAAGATCGCGAAGGTATTTGTGATCGCGATTTGGGTCGCGATCGCCAGCACGGCGCCGCTGCGCCTGGCTGCTGCGGACGAAACGGCGCCCGCGGCAGCGCCAGCAGCCGCGGCGGCCCCGACGCTGCCGTCCTATTTCTCGGGAACTAACCCGGATCCCGCCAAGCCGCGTCTGGCCCGACCCGACCGGCGCAGCATCAGGAGTCTGGGCGACCCCAGCGGGCGACGGCAAGGGCGATGTGCCGGGCTCGCTGTCGGTGACCGACGTCTACGATCGGATGGTTCACAACCTGTTCGGAATCAACTTCGTGTGGGCGCTGGTCACCGGCTTCCTGGTCATGTTCATGCAGGCCGGCTTCATGCTCGTCGAGACCGGGCTCTGTCGCTCGAAGAACGCCGCGCACACGGCGGCGATGAACTTCATGATCTACCCGCTCGGCTGCTTCGCGTTCTTCGTTTACGGGTTCGCGATCGGCTGGGGCAATTGGTTCAACGGACCGGTGCCGCCCGGGTGGTACGCCTCGCTCGGCCCGGGCCTGGCGGTTCTGAACAACGGCTGGGGACTCGGTGCGGCCACCGACGCCGTCGGGCAATGCGACCGGCGCGTTCACGTACGGTCTCATCGGACTCAAGGGCTTCTTCCTGAACGGCGCCGTCAACGACGTCGGCGTGATGGTGCTGTTCTTCTTCATGATGGTGTTCATGGATACCACGGCGACGATCCCGACCGGCGCGATGGCCGAGCGATGGGCGTGGAAGAACTTCTGCCTCTACGGCCTGTGGGTCGCGCTGCCCTACTGCCTGTACGCGAACTGGGTATGGGGCGGCGGCTGGCTCGCGCAGGGCGGCATGAACTGGGGCCTCGGTCATGGCGCCGTCGATTTCGCGGGTTCGGGCGTCGTGCACGCGATGGGCGGCTTCATCGCCCTGGCGGGCGCGATCGTCATCGGCCCGCGCATCGGCAAGTACGTCAACGGCAAGCCGCAGGCGATGCCGGCGCACAACCTGGTGATCGTCATTCTCGGCACGTTCATCCTCGCCTTCGGCTGGTTCGGGTTCAACCCCGGCTCGACGCTGGCCGGCACCGATTTGCGCATCAGCTTCGTAGTGGTGAACACGCTGCTCGCCAGCGCAACCGCGCCGATCGCGACGATGCTGACCCTTTGGTGGAAAGGAATGAAGCCTGACCCATCGATGCTTTGTAACGGCATGCTCGCTGGCCTCGTCGCGATTACGGCTCCGTGCGCCTTCGTCAACCCGATGGGCGCGGCGACCATCGGCTTCATCGCCGGAATCCTCGTCGTGTACAGCGTGTTCTTCTTCGACAACGTCGGAGTCGACGACCCGGTCGGAGCGATTTCGGTGCACGGCATCAACGGGCTGTGGGGCGTGATCTCGGTCGGCATCTTCGCGACCGGCGAGTATGGCGCGGGATGGAATGGCGTGGTGCGCGACGCGATGGTCAAGGCATACGGCTCCGACGGCGTGCGAGGACTCCTGTACGGGGATTTCTCGCAGCTCATCATGCAGATGATCGACGTTTCTGTATTGTTGCGATCTTCGGATTCTGCATGGCTTACGTATGGTTCAAGCTCTCCAACCTGATCACTCCGATCCGCGTCAGTGAAGAGACCGAGGTCGCGGGTCTCGACATTCCCGAGATGGGCGCTCACGGCTACCCGGACCTCGCCGGCATGATCCCGAACAACCGGGTCGCCGCGTAGTCGATTTCTCTTCGAAGCAACAGTCCTTCACGAGCGAGGCGGGACCGCGAGAGCGGTTCCGCCTCGTGTCTTTCGCAAGCACTCGACGAAACGCCCGCGAGCCCGTTCCTGCGGCACTGCTCACCCGAGAGGCACGCCGCTGCGACGCGCTCCGACGAACCTTCGAAGAAATTTCGAGATCACGGGGATTCCTCGCACCACGCCGTGATCGGTCTCGATGGCACCGCTCTTGCTCTTTTCATCGCCGCGGTCCGTCCGCAACCAAGCCACGACCGCTACCAGGGAGGAAGCATGAAGCTGAGGAAAGCGATACTCGCGTTTGCGATCACCGGTCTCGCCTCGTCGCCAGCGCTGGCGGTGGCCGACGAGGCGCCCACGGCAACGGCCGAGGCGCCTACGGCCGAGGCACCCAAGGAAGCGCCGAAGGGCCTCGATGAACGGGTCAGCGATCTCGAGAAGTCGCTCGGAGCGCTGGCGGGCTTTCGAGCTCAGTGGAATGTTCTACACGTCGTACCTCTGGAACTTCAACGAGCCCGACAATCGCCAAAACACCCTGCGCTCGCTCGACAACCAGGACAACACCTTCGGTGTCGATCTGTTCCAGCTCGGCATCGGCAAGAAGGGGCCCGGGGGTATATCGGCCTTCATAAAGCTCGACGTTGGAAACACGGCGAGCCGCATCGGCGCGGACTGGACAGGGAACGGACAGTTCACCGGCGTCACCGGCGATTCCGGCGATTTCGAGATCGAGGAAGTCTACGCCAACTACGCGCCCGACTGGTCTCACGGCCTATCGGCGAAGTTCGGCAAGTTCGTCACGCTGCTCGGCGCCGAGGTCATCGAGGCGCCGTTCCAACATGAACTACAGCCGATCGTTCCTGTTCGGCTTCGCGATCCCCTTCACGAACACCGGCCTCATGTTCAACTACCCCATCACGGATGCCCTGCAGGTCAACCTGGGGGTGGTCAACGGCTGGGACAACGTCGCCGACAACAACAGCGGCAAGACGTTCATGGGCAACGTCGCCTGGACGGCGAACCCGCATTTCTCGCTGATCGTCAACGGCATCTTCGGGCCGAGGAGAACAACACCAGCAGCTCAACCCGCGTGGAGTCGTCGACCTGGTATCCACGATCACCCTCGATCCGGTGACGATCTCACTCAACGGCGACTACGGCACTCAAGGCGACGCGGCGGTCAACATACCGGGGGACACCGCGGAGTGGTACGGCTTCTCCGGCATCGTCGGCGCCACGTGGAAGGATCTGATCTGCCTGCCGATCGGCACCTATTTCCGCGGTGAGGTCTTCCGTGACCAGGGCGGCTTCCGAACGGGTACCGACCAGACGCTCTGGGAGGTGACAGCCACCGGGAAGTATTTCATCACCGACAAGCTCACCGTCTGGCTGGAGTATCGTCACGACGGCTCGGACGAGAGCGTGTTCACCAAGAACGGCACGATCGTCACCACCGATCCGACCACCGGCGAGACGACCACCACCTTCCCGACCCGGGACTACCAGGACACGGTCTCGATCGCCGCGAGCTACGTCTTCTAAGCCGAGCAAGGTATGTCGATGGGCCGGAGCCGGAGCAGCGGCGGGGTGGATCGTCGAAAGCGTCCTTCGCCGAGCCCGGCATCCGGCTCATCAACGTCTCGCATCGTACTGATCGCCGATGACGACCAGACGACTCGCATCGTCCTACAGCGATTCTTCACCAAGCTCGGCTGGCTCGCGCTGCCGGTCGACGACGGCGGCGAGATCTGGCCGATCCTCGAGCGCGAGAACGTCGCCGCTCTCGTGCTCGACTTGAACATGCCCGGCGTCAACGGGTGGGAAGTGCTCCGCCGATTGCGCACCGACTTTCGCTACCAGGGGCGCTCCGTGCGAGTGATCGTGCTTTCCGCACAGGCAGACCCCGAGAGCCGGGACTTCGCGCTCGAGCTCGGCGCAGCCTGCTTCTTCTCCAAGCCCGTCGACCTCGGGGAGCTATCCCGAGCCGTTCTCCCAGCCTTGAGCTAAATGAGCCCTTGACTCGAGGGGGCCGTTTTCGCTGTTCTACGGCACCTTTTCAGAGGAGGAGTCATGGGATACGCGCGACGGGGAACAAGCGCAGCGCGCATCCTGGCCTCGGTAGGGGCGGTAGGTGCCGTCCTGCTCCCGGCCAGGGTGTTCGCTGACGAGGCGGCGGCCGCGGCACCGAAGTTCGACACCGGGGACACGGCATGGATGCTCACCAGCTCGGCGCTGGTGCTGATGATGACGATCCCCGGCCTCGCGCTCTTCTACGGCGGCCTGGTGCGTCTCGAAGAACGTGCTGTCGACCCTGATGCACAGCTTCTTCTGCGCCGCGCTCATCAGCGTGACTTGGGTGCTCGTTCGGCTACTCGCTCGCCTTCGGTCCCGACATCGGCGGCATCGTCGGCGGCACTTCGACTTCTTCGGTCTGAACGGCGTGCTCGGCACCGCAAGCTCCTGGCGCCGACGATCCCGCAGATGCTGTTCGTCGCCTACCAGGCGACGTTCGCGATCATCACGCCGGCGCTGATCTCCGGCACGTTCGCCGAGCGGATCCGCTTCCCGTCGTTCGCGCTCTACATGCTCCTGTGGTCGACGTTCATCTACAATCCCCTCGCGCATTGGGTCTGGGGCGGCGGCTGGATCGGCACGCAGGTCGGCGCGCTCGACTTCGCCGGCGGCACCGTCGTGCACATCTCGAGCGGCGTCTCGGCGCTCGTGACCGCGCTCTACCTCGGCAAGCGCGTCGGCTACCCGAGACCCAGATGCCGCCGCACAATCTGCCATTCAGCGTGATCGGCGCTTCGCTGCTGTGGGTCGGATGGTTCGGCTTCAACGCCGGCAGCGCCGTCTCTTCGGGCGAGCTCGCCGCCACCGCCTTCGTCAACACCAACACCGGCGCCGCCGCCGCCGCCCTCGGCTGGCTTGGCGTCGAATGGCTGCGCGTCGGCAAGCCGACGATGCTCGGCGCCGCGTCGGGCGCCGTCGCCGGCCTGGTGGCCATCACGCCGGCCGCCGGCTTCGTGACGCCGATGGCCTCCATCGTCATCGGCGGGCTCGGCGGCGCAATCTGCTACCTCGCCGTCAGCATGAAGCCGCGCTTCGGCTACGACGACGCCCTCGACGTGGTCGGCGTCCACATGGTCGGCGGCACGCTCGGCGCCTTTCTCGACCGGCGTCTTCGCCACCAAGCAGGTGAACTCGGCGATTCCAACGCTCACGCTCGGTCTCGACGGCGGCCTGCTCTACGGGTATCCCGATGATGGTCGTGAAGCAGCTCATCGCCGTCGTCGCGACCTACGTCTTCTGCGGAGTCGGCACGCTTCCTGATCCTGACGGTGATCAACGCGATCACGCCGCTGCGCCCGGACATCGACGACGAGCGCATGGGACTCGACCTCTCGCAGCACAGCGAGACTGCGTACTCGTCGTGATGGGAAGGAGGCTCTACGACGCCAGCGCGAACACGATCAGCGCCAGCACCTCGACGACCTCGGCGCCGGCGTCGAGCCCCTGCGTCGTGACGTCCGCCGAGGCGACGATCGAAGTAGAATCGCAGACAGGGCTACGGCGAGCGCGCCGACGGTCAGCACGAGCAATCCTAGCGCTCCGGATAGAGTCAGCGTGACGAGCATCGCGAACGCGCCCGCGATCGCGACCTCGCGCGCGCCGAGCGTCGCGTCGAAACGCGTTGGATCCTCGGGCGAGCCAGCGGCCTGTGAGCGAACGCAAGCGCCAAGAGAGCGCGTGCGGCCGAGCATCGGAGGTAACACCACACCGACGACTCGCAGCGGAGTCCGAGAGCAAATCGAGGCCGCGGACCTTGAGAAGCAGCAGGAACGCCATCGCCGCGGCTCCCGGCGGTGCCGAGGCGGCGGTCTCGCATCGTCGCCATCGCCCAATCACGCCCACGAAAGCCGATCAGCCCATCGGCCGTATTCGCGAATCCGTCGAGCTGCCGGCCCGCGCTGAGCACGGCCAGCGTTCCAGCGAGCAGCACGCTGGTGATCTCTTGACCGATGAACGGGCGCAGCACCCAATCGAGAGCGCTGACGGCTACGCCGATCCCGAGGCCGACCACGGGATAGAAGAGCGCGGAGCGGCCCATCGCCAGCTTGGCTGTTTCCGGCGATCGCCCGAGGATGGTCAGATCATCGAGCGCGACGCGGAAGCTCGTCCATAGCTCCGCGAGCCCAGGTCGTCGCCATCGGGTCGTCCCGCGCCCGGCGAGCTCCGCCGTCGGCTGCGCCTCAGAGGATTGCGAGACGACACCGCATGGTCGACTACTCGTACTCCATGAGGAGCAATCGCTCTAGCACCCTGCTGGTCGATGGTAGGCCTTCTACCCTGCCCTGCACGATGTCGGCCCTCAGGCGCTCGAGCGTGGCGCGGTCATCGATGTCGTAGGTCAGCCAGCGACGATCGCCGGCTCGATGCCCGCCGCATGCGCTGCGGCCAATCGTCGCATCGAGAAACGCTCGGGTCCGCCCCAAACGGATTCCCGCGAAGACGGGAGGAACCGCGCGCGCGCCGATGAGATAGTAACCGCCGTCGTCGGCAGGACCCGAGCACGAGCGCTGCGCCGGCCGCGAGAGGCGAAACGCGTCCTCGAGCGCCACGAGATCGGCACGTGCGGGACGTCCGAACCGATCAGCACCACGCGGCGATGACCCTCGACGAACGTGCGCGACTCGTGGCCCAGGCCATGCGATCGCCGAGATCGCCGCCCGTTTGCGCGAATGCCTTCTCGCCCCGGCGATCTCGTCGGCGAAGGGCGTTGCGCCGGGCTCGAAGGCCCAGTGACGGACCAACGCGGGTGGGCGACAAGCCGCTCCAGGTCGGAGGAGAAACGCCCGATAGAGGGCGGCCGCCGCCCCGTCACCGATCGAAGCCGCCAGCCGAGTCTTGACCCTTCCCGCTTCGGGATGGCGCGCCAGAACCACGAGCGCAGGAGGAAGTTCACGGTTATCCGCCCTTGGGCTCCCCGAGGACTATCCGTGTTCTCGTCGCGCCCGCGAAAGCTGCAGGACCGTGAAGCGTCCCGGCTCTATGCCACCTTGATGTATGCCAGAATCCGGTCCATAAGGCGTGTCTTTGCGCGCGTGGAGCGCGACTTGGCGTTTTCTTCCGGCGGGATCGGCGAAGGAGGTCTCGATTGATGAACGGTTCGGCACTGGTGCAGCGGATGCTCGTACTGGCGGTCTGCTGCTTGCCCTTGTCCGTGCACGCCGCCGGGCCGAGCGGCGCCGGCACGCCCCCGCCCTCGTTTGCCGACATCGTGCAGGACATGATCCCCGCCGTCGTGAACATCTCAACCACTCATACGGTGAAGCGGCCGGAGATGCCGGGCGGCCATTCCGGGCGATCCGATGGAAGAGTTCATGCGCCGTTTCTTCGATCAGATGCCGAAGAGCTACAAGGAGCGCAGCCTGGGCTCGGGCGTGATCGTTTCGCCCGACGGCGAGATCCTCACCAACGACCACGTCGTCGGGTAGTGCCGGGACGTCGTCGAGGTGATCCTGCAGGATCAGAAGCGCTTCAAGGCCAAGGTCGTCGGCAAGGACAAGAAGACCGACATCGCGCTCCTCCGCATTCAGAGGCCGATCATCCTCTGCCGGCCGCCAAGCTCGCCCACGGCGACGACGTACGCGTCGGGGACTGGGTCGTCGCCATCGGCAACCCGTTCGGCCTCGGCGAGACGGTCACCGCCGGTATCGTCAGCGCCAAGGGCCGGGCGATCGGCGCCGGCCCGTACGACGACTTCATCCAGACCGACGCCTCGATCAACCCGGGCAACTCCGGCGGCCCGCTGCTCAACATGCGCGGCGAGGTCGTCGGCATCAACAGCGCGATCTACAGCCAGAGCGGCGGCAACATCGGCATCGGCTTCGCGATTCCCGATCGACATGGCGGCGCGGATCGCCGACTCGCTGCGCTCGCGCGGCAAGGTGGTGCGCGGCTGGCTCGGCGTCGCCATCCAGGACGTGACACCGGAGCTCTCCAAGGCGATGGGTCTCGAGAACGCGACGGGCGCGCTGGTCGCCGACGTCGTCAAGGACGGCCCGGCGGAAAAGGCAGGAGATCCGTCGCGGCGACGTGATCGTCGCCTATCAGGGCAAGCAGATCGCAACCGAGCCGCGACCTGCCGATCCGCGTGGCGGACACGCCCGGTCGGCACGCAAGCGCGGAGCTCAAGGTCGTGCGCGAAGGGCGAGGCAAAGACCATCACCGCCGAGATCGCCGAGCTGAAGGAGAAGGACGACGGCGCGCGAAATGGCGCAAGCCCACCTCGCCTCGGACTGCACGTGGACAAGATCAGCCCGGAGATCGCCGAGCGACTCGGCATTGCTCCCGACACGAAGGGCGTCGTCGTGACGAGCATCGATCCGGGCAGTCCCGCCGACGACGCGGAGATCCGTGCCGGAGACGTGATCCGGGAGGTCGATCGTAAATCGGTCACCTCGTCCGGAGGCCTTCGACAAGGCGATCGCCGCGCGCAAGCCCGAAAAGCCGGTGTTGCTGCTCGTGCAGCGCGGCGACTCCACGTTGTTCATCACGATCACCCCGGAATCGTCCCCGGAGGGCGGAGAACAGGAGCAATGACGCGGTCTCGAAGGCACGTTGTGAAATCCCCGCCGGCGGGCGTATGATTGCACCGTGAAACCCTCCGCGCTCCCCCCCGCGGACATTGCCGCACGCCTATTCGTGGTGGTGGCGGCGGTACTATCGGCCGGGTCTCTGATCCTGGCCGTGCCGAGTCTGGGCGATGGCGACTTCGGCCAAGGCCTGTTGCTCGTAGGCGTCGCGGTCTTCGCAGGCTGGATGGCCACCGCGATCCACCAGTTCCAGCAGCGCCTGGCAGCGATGGACGAGGTGGTCCGCCAAGGACGCCGTCGAGTCGAACAGTCCGAAGCGGTCCTCGAAGAGATGCGTCGTCTCGCCAAGTCGTTACGCACCTCGTCCTCGGTGGACGACAACGAGGAAGACCGGACCGTCCACTAGCCGTCGCGCCGACGCTGAGCTGGCGGCGGCTCCAGTCGCTCCTGCTTGTGGAGCGGCGAACCGGACACACCTTTCGTGAACGACAGCCGATGCGCACGTTGATCGTCGGCGCAGGCGCGGTCGGCGGGTACTACGGCGCAAAGCTCGCGCGCGCCGGCCACGAGGTCGTCTTCACGGCTCGGGGCCGAAACCTCGAGGCGATTCGTGAACGCGGCCTTCGCCTCGAGAGTCCCGAGGGCTCGATCGTCGTCTCGCCCGCCCGAGCCCTGGAGACAGCCGACGGCGAGAGGGCGTTCGAGCTGATCCTGGTTTGCGTCAAGGCGCAAGACACCGAAGCCGCGCTCGAGGGACTACGGAGCGCGATCGGCGTCGGCGCGCTGGTCGTGTCCTTGCAAAACGGCGTGGAGAGCGAAGGGCTCATCGAGCGATTCCTCGGTATCGGGCCGATGCTCCGGGGTCTCGCCTACGTGGGCGTCGAGCTCGTCGCCCCGGGCACGGTTCGTCATTCGAGCGGCGGCACGGTGCTGATCGGCGAGCTCGACGATCGGCCCTCGCCACGCGTGAGGCGGCTCGAGCAGCTGCTCCGCGAGGCGTCGATCGAAGTCGTGGTGCCGCCAAACATGGCGCGCGCGAAGTGGCAAAAGCTCGCCTGGAACGCCGCGTTCAACGTCATCTGCGCCCTCACGGGCGTGACGATCGGCGCGGCGCTCGCTGACCCGAGGAGTCGACGACTCGTCGAAGCCGCCATGAAAGAGGTCGAGGCGGTGGCTCGGGCGCAGGATATCGAGTTTGACCCCGATCACGTCGCCGCGATGCTGCAGCACGCGGAGCGAATCGGTTTCGTGCGACCTTCCACGCTGCAAGATCGCGAGAGAGGCAAGCCGCTCGAGCACGATGCGCTCACCGGGGCCGTGGTCCGTTTCGCGGAACGCCTCGGCGTTCCGACTCCAGTGAATTGCACGCTCGACGCTCTGGCGCGGCTCGTATCCGCGACTCCCGCGGAGATGTCGTAGTGGGCGTCGGTCTTCGCATCGGCGCCGAAGTGGCCCAGCCGACCGAACACGATCGGCATTAGCGCGATGTGTGGACGCTTCAGCCGCACCAGCCCGGCGGAGGTGCTCATCGAGCACTTCGACGTGACCTCGCGCGCCGCCGTAGACCTCCGACCCCGCTACAACGTTTGCCCGGGCGAAGACGTCGCCATGCTGATCGAGCACGACGGCGATCGGCGCCTTGGATCGCTGCGCTGGGGCTTGCCGCCCCGCAACCAGATCAACGTCCGTGGCGAGAGTGTTGCGCTTCATCCTGCGTTTCGTGACGCGTTTCGCCGGCGCCGCTGCGTGATCGTCGCGGACGGGTTTTTCGAGTGGCGCCGCATCGACTCGGCGAAGCTTCCCCACTACTTTCGTCTCGCCTCGCATCGGCCCATCGGACTGGCCGGCATCTGGCAACGGCCGCCGGGCGGCGTTGCGCCGGCCGGCGCGGCGATCCTCACCTGCGCCGCCAACGCGATCGTCGCCGCGGTACACGACCGCATGCCCGTACTCCTCGGCCCCGACGACTGTCGCCGCTGGCTCGACCACGCTACGGAGCCTCGAGCATTGCAAGAACTGCTACGCCCATTTCCGAGCGAGGCGATGGAGGGCTACCCCGTAGCGACGCTGGTGAACTCCGCCCGCCACGACTCGCCGGATTGCATTCGACCGACCGGCGGGACGCTACGGCTGGTACCGCCTCAAGCCAGCGGATAGAAGCGCAGGAAGCGGAACGCGGCGAGTCCGGCCCCTGGCTCTCTAGGAATCGTTCCGCGCTCGGCGACGATGCGGAAGCGCACCACGTTGTCCCCGGCGCGCAGCGTGCCCGGCGGCGGCTCGATGTGGTATTCGCGCCAGCCGCGCACCAGGGAGATCTCCGGTGCTTGCCAGCCGTTGACGGAGATCGCCGCGCGAGCGCAAAGACGGCGGTTGTCGATCCCTGTCGCCGGCCGCAAAGCGACCTTCAAGACACCGTCGGATGCGCTGGCGATCCGCAGCGTGACGCGGACATCCGCAGAGACAGCCCACGACACCGGCCCGATCGGCTCGGCCGGACCGTCCTCCCAGCCATCACCGAGTGAGGCTCTCGCTTGCGGCGTGCCGAACTCGATCGCGCCGAGCGCGGCACCACGCTCATCGAGCGGCGACGGCAGCTCGAAGCGCATGGCGGGTATGTCGTCGAAGACGATGAAGGCTAGGCCGGCGAGCATCACCATCCCTATCGTCAGCGCGCGCGGTAGACGCTGCACGGCGCTGGCACCGAGCACCACTGCGGAGCCGAGCAGAATGCTGCCGACGACGTCGCTCATCCAATGACTGCCATTCACCAGCCGCCCGACCGCCTGAAGCGCGACGAGGCCGGACGCCGCCCCGTACACGGCGGAGCGCAGTAGGGGTCGTCGGATCGCCTCGCGTAGCATCAAGGCAGAGATTGCCGCGGCCATCGTCGCTCCCGTCGTATGCCCGCTCGGAAAGCTGTTGCCGGTCACCATGCCCGGCACGGAGTTCGGCCGCAGCCGCTCGATCGCCGTCTTCAGCAGCTCGACTGCGGCCGACCCGCCGATGAACACCAAGACCAGCAGCACTAGCTTCTTCGGATCGCGCCAGCCGCCTCTCACGATCGCCAAGCCGACCAGCAGCGCCAGGCCGGCGCGCACCACGGGATCGATCCAACGCGACAGCTGGATCCACGAGCACGTGCGATGGAACTGCATCCATTGAAACACTCGCTCGTCGATCGGCACCACCCAGCGCAACGACGCCACCATGGCGACCGCGGCGAGCAGCGCCAAAATCGCGCAAATCTCCGAGCGGGACATCGGCCGGCTCCATATCCGATCGCCGCCGGCAGATCGAGATCGCGCGACGGCGCGCGACGCCCCATCAGCACGAAGTCTTCAAGGCGCTCGGCGTGCTGACCTCACGCCGGCAGTGCGCCGTCTCTGGCCTCGGCGTAGCTTCGCCAAACGCCCTCCGCGATCCACGCGAACAGCGTGGTGACGATCAGCACCGCCCCGATGCGCCACGCCTGCGGGCCCATGCCGTCGGTGCCCGTCAGCAACGCCGCGTACGAGCTGAACACGACCAATGCTTGATTCACCGCCGACCAGGAAGCGGCGATCACGAACCACGATCGTAGCGATCCCGTCGTGCCCTCGCTCCAAGCCACGGTGGCGATACACCACGCCGGCATCGCTTCGATGAGAAGCGGAGAAACGAGCGGAATTCCCGACGGATCACACCAGCGCGAATAGTGCGCGAACAGCAAGAGAACGAGCGCGAGCGAGGCGCCGATCACCCAAGCTTCCTCACGCTTGTTGGAGCGCGCGAGTCGGACGAGACCTGGAATGCCGAACACGATCACCGGCATGAGCAGCAGGACGCCTCGCAGACGATTCCAAGGCATCGTCAGCGACGGCAATACGGCGGGCGGGCACTGCGCCTCGCTCGTCTCCGGACCGATCGCCCCGAGCGTCATGCCGAGCAAACCATTGCCGAGCGGCGTCGCGAAGGTCGAATGAGCGTCGCGCCGCAAGACGGCGCCGCCCATCGCCCCGTCGATGGCGATCAGCAGACCCAATGCCACCAGGAGCGGCGCGGCGAACCGCCGCGCCGCAGCCAACGGCGACGGGAAGGTACCCAGGATATAGGCGAGCAGCACGAGCGCGACCACGGAGGCCGTCGGCCGTACCATCAGCGCGGCTCCAGCGAGGGCCCCCGCGCGCACCAGACCTTCTCCGCGCGACCCGTCGCGCGCCGCGAAGGTCGTCGTGGTCGCCGCCAACAGCAACATCGTCGACGGTAGCGAGGACGCCGGGCTTGTCGACTCGTGCCAGAGAGGCGCCGCGAAGAAAAGCAGCTGGCACGCCCGAACCGCGGCCGTGGATGGAAGCCCGAGCACAGCGCCCAGCCGCATGACGAAAAACAAAATCACCGCGAGGAAGACGGGGCCAGCCGCGTACACAGCGGCATACTCCGCGGTGCGGACGTTCCAGCCGTCAGCCTCCTGTGCGCCGAGGATTCCGCCGCTCAATCCATCGACCAAGCGGCCGAACCAAACGAACGGTACGAGCGCGAGCGCGGCGCCGGGCGCCGACTGAAGGTAGTAGCGCCCGTCGTGCATCGTCACCCCGGGCGGCAGGGTCTGCGCCGTCGAAGGACGGCTGATGGCGATCGTGAAGTCGGCAAAGCTCCGCGCCTGCAGGTAGAGGCCGAACTCCGCGCGGCGCGGATCGGCGTCCGGCCACAACGTAATGGCGGCCAACAGCAGTATCGCCGACAGCCAGCCTTGGTGCAGCGGCCGCCAACGCACCCGCGGCTCGACGACTTCGATCGTGAAGTATTCGCCAGATCTCACAGCCACCCCGCGTGCTGGTACCACCGTGCCGTACGCTCGACACCCTCGCGCACGCCGACCGCGGGATCATACCCGAGGTCTCGTGCAGCTCGCGAGTGGTCGACGACCCGGCTGTTGCGGAAGAACGCCAAACGCTTTGGCGCCACCGGGGGCTCGCGCCCGAACGCGGTATAGGCGCGACGCGAGCAGCGCGGAAGCGACGAGGACGGGCGTGAACGGAAGTCGCAGGGAGGGCAGTCGGCGACCGAGCGCGCGGGCGATCTCTTCGAAGAAGCGTTCGATCGATACGCGCTCTGGCCCGCCGACGAGATAGACGCCCGTCGCCGCGCGTCGCCGTCCGCGTCAAGGCCTCGACGACGTCGTCGACGAACACGAAGTCGATCTCCGCCGTGCACGGCCCGACGAGCGGCAAGCGCCGGCGAGCGATCGCGCGAAAGATCCGTCCGAGCGAACGATCGCGCGGACCATAGATGCGCGAAGGCCGCACGATCACCAGCTCCGTGTGCCGTGCGTGCACCAAGCGCGTCAATCGGAGCTCGGCTTCGGCTTTCGATCCGGCCGTACGCATCACCGGGCTCGAACGCCGACGATTCGTCGAGGGCTCGACCGCTGTTCGGTGCATGCACGCTGGTCGAGCTCACGAACACGATTCGCCGCGTTCCGGCCTCGATGGCGGCCTGCGCCAGGTGTTCCGACCCTTCGACGTTGACACGTTCGTACTCGGACGCCGAAACCGCCACCTCGGTCACCAGGCCGGCCGTATGGAATAGAATCTCACAGCCCACTACCAGCGCCCGCTGCGACGCGCGGTCGGCGACGTCACCGATGCGGAGCTCCGCTCCTCGCTCCGCGAGCCACCCGGGCACGTTGCCGGTCGCACCAGTCCTCGCACGTGATGACCCTCGGAGATCAGGCGCTCCGCCAGGTGCGAGCCGAGGAAGCCGCCGGCCCCGGTGACGGCAATCTGCACCGGTCAAGCAAGCTTTCTCGACCAGACGAGCGCCACACCGAGCGCGACGAGGCCGACCGAATAGTCGAAAGCCTGCGACAGCAGATGCGTGGCGAAGCCCGACAAGATGGCCACGTGTGGGGCCACTCCGAGTCGTTCAAACCCCATCGTCCATGCCGTCTCGTAAGTGCCGAAGCCGGCGATGCCGTGGATCGGGAGCGTCGCCGAGAGCTCCGCGCCGGCGATACCGAGAAAGACCGTCCAGAACGGCAGCTCGGCGGCGCCGATGTCGTGCTCGCGCACCACCCCGAGGAGCAACGACCAGTAGGCGGCGAATTTCAGGAGCCGGATCACCACCGACATCGCGAGCAGCGCGGACGTCCTGGCGCGGCCGCCTGCTTGGCCCACTTCGCGCGCAACCTCATCGATCCGCGCCACCAAGGCTCCCCAGCCGCCACGCCCGCGCAGCAAAGCCGCGGCGAGACGCAGCAAGCGCTCGAGTTCGAGAAACGTCACGAGCACGGCGCCGGCGAGCACGGCCGTGACCAAGCCGAGGGCGATGCGGCTCTCGAACCGCCCGAGCTGCAGCACGAGCGCGATGCCGACCAGCAGCGTCATCGCCAGCAGATCGTAGAGAAACGTCAACACGAAAGACGAGAGGACGGGCTCGAGCGGAACTCCGAAGCGCCGTGTGAGGAGATAGATGTAGCTGAGCGACCCCAGTCGCGCCGGCAACAGGTCGACGAGAAAGTTGCGCGACGCCGTCACCAAGACGACCGGGAAAAACCCTACCCAGCGGCCGATCAAGATGAAGTAGCGCCAGGACCGGACGAGCAGGCCGGCGACGGCGAGGGCGACGTAGCCTGCGTAAAAACGTCGGATCCACGCGCACCAGCCAGTCGGCGAGCTCGTGAAGGCCGGTGCGGCGAAGCAACAGAAAGCAGAGGATGGCGGTGAGGGCGAGCGAGACGAGGGGCCGAATCCAGGCCGCGTGACGCCCTTTCGTGCTACGGCGTCGCGACGCTCACGAAGCATCCGCGCGGGCACTCCGCCGACGACGGCGAACCCGGGGACATCCTCGGCGACTACCGCGCCTGCGGCGATGACCGCGCCTTCGCCGACGCGCACGCCGTCCAAGATCACCGCGTGGGCGCCGATCCACGCGCCGGCGCCGATCGTGACCGGACCCTTGGAGTAGCTGCCTTGAGACGCGATCGAACGAGAGCGATCCTCGAGATGATAGCGTCCGCCGCCGACGTAGCAACCGCCGGCGAACAGCGCCTCGTCGCCGATCTCGACCCCTCCGACCGAGCTCACTACGCAGCGCCAGCCGAAGTTGGCGTGCGAGCCGATGCGGATCGAGCCTTCCTTGCACGAGAGGATCGTGCCCCGGCTGACGAGCGTCCCGTCGCCGATCGTCATGCCGTCGGTCGCGCCGCGCGCGTCGAGCACGCACTCGTCGTCGATCAACACGTCGTTCCCCAGAACGATGCGTCGGGCGTGGCGCAGCGCTACGCCGCGTCCGAACGCCACGCCGCGACCCAGCCGGGCGAAGAGAGGCGGATAGAGCACCGCGCGCAGCGCCAAGCCGAGTGCGCCCGGCATGCCGCCGCCGAGCAGGGTGGCGAGCTCGAAGTAGGCAAGCTCCCCCCAGGTTCCCTCGGCGCCGATTACGATCTCGCGGTATTGGCCGGCGCGCGACGAGCGGTGCTCCTGGAGAGTTTGCTGGAGCTTCGTGCCGCCGCTCATTTCGTCCTCACCCTCTCGGCCGGCGACGGCGGCCCCGCGCAACGCGAACACCGCCGCTCCGAAGAGAGCATAGAGAAGCGTCAGTAACACGTAGAGGACCGACAGCGACAGCGCCTGTGTGCGGGCCACTCCGACGAGCCCCAGCAAGTACACATACGACACGTCACGCAGGCCGATGCCGTAGATCGACACGGGGATCGACTCGATCAAGCCCACCAGCGGCACGATCACGAAGAAATACGAAAGTGGCGCCTCGATGCGCAGCGAGCGGCCGATGAGGTAGACCGCGACGACGACGATCGTCTGCGCCGCGATCGACAGCAACAACAGCTCCCCCAGGCGGCCACTGCGGCGGTAGGCGCGGACCGACTCGGCGGCGCTCGCTGCCGATCGCTCGAGACGCGGCAGCCGGCCCGAGGCCGAGCCGCCCGGCCAGGCGCAGCGGCCAGTCTTGGAACAAGACGACGCTGCCGACGAGCACCGCCACGTAAAGCCCGGCGCCCGTCCAGCGGAGACGCGGCGCCAAGACGGAGGCTGAGCCCGCGGCCAGCGCCATCACGCCCACCATCCCGATCGCCGCGAAACCAAGCACACGATCGGCGATCACCGACGTCGCGGTCGCCATCCCCCTCCCGCTGCGTCGAGCGAGATCGACCGCCCGCACCGCGTCGCCGCCGATCGAGCTCGGCAGAAACACGCTGAAAAACGTCGAGACCATGTAGCTGGCGAAGGCCGTGCGCGTGCGTCACGTGAATGCCGTCCGCGGCGAGCAGGCGCTGCCACTTGTAGGACTTGAGAGCGGTGTTGAGAAATTGCAAGGCGAGAATCGCGAGCACGCTGGCGAGCCCGACCTCGCTCAGCTCTTGGCTGACCGCGGCGACCCCGACGCGGCGTAGCAGCCAGCCGACGAGCGCCCCGCTCACGCCGAGCCGCACGAGCAGCCAGGCGAGCCTGCGGCTCACGCGGCGGCGACCGCGCGGCGGCCGCCGAAGAAGCGACGGTGCCAGAGGGCCAGGTTCAAGAGCGCCCAGAGCAGATGATTGTGGTTGTGCCGACGCGACAGATGCTCTTCCCAGATACGCTCGAGCGCCACCGGCTCGAACACCTCGCGGACGAGCTCGCTGGCGCGAATCTCGGCGCGCGCGTACTCGCGAAGCTCTTGGCGAAGCCAGTTCTTGATCGGCAGGCTGTACCCCTGTTTCTTGCGATAGAGAATCTCGCGCGGCAGCAGATCGAGCATCGCTTCCTTGAGGATGGTCTTGGTCTCGAATCCGCGCATGCGCCATTCGGGCGGCAATCCGGTGGCGAATTCCACGAGCTCGTGATCGAGAAACGGAACACGAACCTCGACCGAGCTCGCCATGCTCATCTTGTCGACCTTCATGAGCACGCTGTCCGCCATCGTCATCTTGAGGTCCACGTAGACCTCGCGGTCGAGCTGGTGCGCCGACGGGCAGGCCTGCGCCCAGCGCGCGACCAACGAGAAGGGATCCGGGTCGACCGACGCGAGGAACTCGCCGCGAAACAGACCCGCGGTCACCTCCGGCGACAGGAAGTATTGCCAGCGCATGTGCTCGCCCGCCGGATCGAGTCGAGCACCGTCCACGAAGCGCTTGACCACGTTGACCGCGCCCTTCTTCTGCTCCTGATCCGGCAGGCGACGCACGAATGGCTCGATGAGCGCGCGCCGCAGGCTCTGCGGGAGCCGCTCGTAGATTCTGGCGCTGAAGCGGCTGGCGCGGAAGCGGTCGTAGCCGACGAATACCTCGTCGCCGCCCTCGCCCGAGAGGCAGACGATGACGTCCTGGCGAACCCGCTGGCACAGCAGCATTAGCGGAATCGCCGACAGATCGGTCATCGGCTCGTCGAGGTGCCAGACTCCGCGCTCGATGTCCTCCGGGCCGACGGGACGGATCATCACCTCCGTATGCTCGGTGCCGAACCGCTTGGCGACCGCGCGAGCATACTCGAGCTCGCTGAACGACGGATCGTCGTAGCCGATGGTGAAGGTGCGAATCTTCTGGCTCGTGAGCCGGCTCATCGTCGCCAGCACGCTCGATGAATCGACGCCGCCCGACAGGAACACGCCGAGCGGCACGTCACTCATCAGCCGTCGTTCGACCGACCGATGCAGCAGCTCGACGATGCGGCGCTTCGCCTCTTCCCACCCGAGATCGACGGGATCGAACCGCAGATCCCAATATCGACGAGTGGCGATGTGGCCGGCGCGCAGCACGAGCGAATGTCCGGGCTGGAGCTTGTGGATGCCTGCGAACATCGTGCGCGGACCCGGCACGAACTCGTATCCGACGTAGTCGTAGACCGCCTGCCGGTCGACGACCCGTTCGAGCGACGGATGCTCGAGAAGTGCCTTGATCTCCGACGCGAAGAGGAACCGGCCGCCCTCCCACACGTAGTACAGCGGCTTGATGCCGAGGCGATCGCGCGCGACGAAGAGTTGACGTCGGGCCGGGTCCCAGACAGCAAAGGCGAACATGCCGGTCAGTCGTTCGACGCAGGCCTCGCCCCACTCCTCGTAGGCGTGCAGGATCGCCTCGGTGTCGCAGCGCGTGTGAAAGCGATGACCCGCGGCCTCGAGCTCCTTGCGCAGCGCCTCATGGTTGTAGACTTCACCGTTGTAGACGATCCACGCCTGGCTCGGGGCGCGAGGGCACCCGGCGCTCGACATCGGCTGCGCGCCGCCGGCGAGATCGATGATCGCCAGTCGCTGCATCGCCAAGCCGACGGAACCGTCGACATGCATGCCGGAGCCGTCGGGGCCGCGATGGAGCATCGTGCGACACATCGCGCCGAGGGTGCCGCGGTCGACCGGACGATCATCCGGCTCGACGATTCCGACGATCCCGCACATGAAATCGCGCCGTAAGATACACGAGCGCCCCGATCAGAGATACCCGTGGCTCCGATACCATTCGCAGGAGAGCGCCAGACCTTCCTCGAGCGCCACTTTCGGCTGGTAGCCGAGAACCCGGCGCGCTTTGGCGATGTCGAAGGCGCGCATGTGCGAGAACATTTCAGCTCGACGGCGAAAGAGCGGCGGCGTGATGCCCAGCGGCCAGCAGGCCGCTTCGCACAACGCTGCGGCGATCCACACCGGACGAAGCGGCAGATAGTGGATCTTCACCTCTACCCCGAGAGCTCGCGCCACCAGCGGAATGAGCTCGTTCCACGTGAGATGGCGCTCGTCGGCGATGAGGAACGTCTCGCCGCGAGCGCGTGGATCTTCACCCGCGAGCTCGAACGCGTCGCAGAGGTTGTCGATGTAGAGGGGGTGGTATCTCGCGCGGCCGTCGCCGACGATGAAGAAGTGGCCGCGCTTGACCATGCGGAAGAGCATCAAGAAGCGCGCTGGATCGCCAGGGCCGTAGATCCCCGTCGGCCGTAGGATCACGCCGTCGAGCCCCCGGCTCATGACCTCGCGAAACGCGAGCTCTCCTTCCCACTTCGTCTGCTGGTAGTAGTCCTCCGGGGCGATCGGCGATTCCTCGTTGCCCGGCGGGTGCACGACGTGTCCGTGCACGCCCTCCGTCGAGCAGTACACGACGCGCCGGACGCCGGCGCGCAGCGCTTCCTCGGCGACGATACCGAGTGCCGTCGACGTTTACGCTTCGGTAGACGTCCTTCGAGACGTTGATGGTGCGAAACGCCGCGGCGATGTGCTGCACGAGATCCACGCCCTCGACGGCGCGGCGCACGGCGTCGCGATCGGCGACCGAGCCGAGCTGGATCTCTGCGCCCGCACCGCCGAGCTCGTCGAACAACATCCCCTTCTGGTTGTCGAGCACGCGAACGGCATGCCCGCGCGAGAGGTAGCGCCGCACGGCGTGGCTTCCGGTGAAGCCAGTTCCGCCGGTGATCAGCACGCGCATGGGGCGTGCCTGCTACCGCGCGTCCGACAAGCTGTCAATCGACGCGATCGGCACGCACGATGACGGGCGAGCCGAACAGGCGCAGCAGTCCGGTCACGTTCCCGGGCGCCTCGAGAGCGCGGCAAAGCGCGGCTCGGCCGAGCATGCGATGAAGAACCATCGGCCACAAAAACTGCGGCCGCGACGCCGCGAGGCGAAAGCCCTCCGCGAGAAACGCGGAGCGAATCTCGTCCGGTGCGAAGAGCGTGAACGGGCGCGTGTTTCCCTCCACTCGCTTCTTGGCCGCGAACAAGCGGTCGGAAAGCACGTTGATACTGCGCCTCGAGGGATAGTCGACGACCGCGGAGCGATCGGCGACGCGGCAGATCTCGCGCAGGAGCTCGCGCCATGCGCCGACGTGAGGCAGCAAACGAACCGACACCACGGCATCGAAGCTCCGCGGGCCGTAGGGCAGCGCGATCACGTTGGCGATCTCGAAGTGGCAGCGGTCGCCGGCGAGCCACGGCCGAAGCCGCTCAGAGCACGAGGCGTCGCTGCCGACGACGAGGACATCGTACCCCGCCTCGATCAATCCTGGCACCAGCTGCGCATGGCCGCCACCGACGTCGAGCACGCGCGCGCCGCGCGGTAGACCGCGCAGCAGGCCGCGAACCGTGCTCGCCTGTCGCTCGAGAAACCATTCGCCGACCGTGCCGGCGAAGCGCTGTGCGTACTGCGCGGAGGCCGTTTCGACGTCGGCCGTTTCGGCGAAGCCTTCCGGCGTCTGCACGGATCAGAGCTTTCTCGCCCGCATGACGAGGTAGTGGCCGCGGGTGCCGACGCACAGGAGATCGAGCTTCGCCCAAACCCACAGCAGGGGGTACAGCCTGCCGAGCAAGCGAAATTGCTTGGCGCGCTTCTCGAGATCCGCGGCCGTCACCACGGTGCCCTTCGATCGGTCTTGGCCGTCTCGTTTCTGCGAGCGGGCGAACGCGTAGTTGAGCGCGACGTCGAGCGCCTCCGAGAAGACCTTCGAGTAGGTCGACACCCGCTCGACGTGAAACCGCTCGCCCAGCAACGCCGCGAGGCTCGACGACGTGTACCCCGGTCGCACGTGGCCGTGCCATTCGTCGGTGAGCCCGAGACGCTCGCGCAGCGGGCGCATCAAGCTCCAGCCCTTGGCGTGTGGCGTGTTGACCACCAGCTCGCCGCCGCCGCGCAGAATGCGGTGAAGCTCGGCCATGCAGCTCGTATCGTCGGCGACATGCTCGAGCAGGTCGACGACCACCACGCGATCAAAGGCGCCGTCTGCAAACGGCATACTTCCGCCGTCGATGCGGTGGACGTCGCTGCCAACCAGGCTGCGGATCGAAGCCACGGACTCTTCGGTGAGATCGGCGCTCGTCCAGCGACCGCCGCCGGCACGCAATAGGTAGCTGATGACGCCGTTGTCCGAGCCGAGATCGAGGCAGTCCTTCCCGTGCGTATCGCCGAGAAGCCCGACGATCGCGCGGTGCTTCGCCTGCTTGAGGATCGAGCGGTCGAAAAGACGAAGCGCCCAGGCCTTCTCGGGATCGCTCACGGAAACCTACGCCTCACGCTGGCGAGCTCGAGACGAACCCGGGCTTCATCCCATCCGAGCTCTCGCGAGGCGATCTCCGCCGCGGCGTGAAGCGCGGGCTCGCCGGGATGGCCCACAGAGCCCAGTCCCGTGCGGCGGAGGACGACGTCGGCGAGGGTGATGGCCATCTCGTGCCGGATCGCGTGGACGATATCCGCGCCGGTCACCTCCGTTCCCTCCGCGATCGGCGAGCGCCATCGTGGATCCTCGGCCCCGAGCGCCATCACCTCGCGGTAGCGCGACCCGTGCGCCGCGACCCAATGACGAATCGCCTGCGCCGAGACGCCGGCCGGTGCTTCGGCCGCCTCGCGCTCGACGTAGCGATCGATCCCGCCCTCGAACTCCCCGCCGTAGACCGGAACATCGTCGCTCGAGGGCCGGCGCTCCGCTGAGCCGAGCGCCGTCGCGATACGATCCACCGCCGCTTCGGCCACGCCGCGCGCGGTCGTGTACTTCACTCCCGTCACCGTAAGCATCCCGTCGGCATGATCGCGGATCTGAAACCGCGTCGCCAGCTCGACGTCGGCGGCGGCCGGACGCTGGCCGGTGACCGGCACCAAGCCGGCGTGAACCATTCGCACATCGGTGCGCGACAACCGCGCCGATGGATAGGCGAGACAAATCTCCCGGATGAACGTCTCGATTTCTTGCTCGGTGACCACGAGGCCGTCGGCCGTGCCCTCGTACGGCAAGTACGTCGTTCCGGCGAGCGTCGCGCCTCGCCAGGGCACCAGAAAGAACAGACGCCGATCGCTGCGCACGCGGCTGCCGGTATCGCGATAACGCCGGCCGACGCCGACGGCATGATCCCCGACGATCGGGGGCAGAACCAGATTGATCGCCTTGGCGAGCGACACCTCGTCCGCTCCGCGGCGGCGCTGCGCCCGGCATCGCGCCCTCGAGGGACCACGGCCCTGCCGCGTCGACCACCGCGCGCGCCCGCAAGTCCAGCTCGCCGCGGCTGAGCGCGTCCCGCACGCGTAGTCCCTCCACCCGGCCTCCACGTACGAGCGGAGCGGTGGCGACGGCGTAGTTGGCAAGCGCGGCTCCCCGTTCCGCCGCGGAGCACAGGAAAGCGATCACCACTCGCTCGGAATCGAGCAACAGGCCGTCGTACCAGAGGGCCCCGCCCGTCAAACCTTCTTCGGGAATGCCCGGCGCGAGCTTCAGACACTCGCTCGCCGATACCATTCTCCCGGGCGGGATCCACCGCGCGCGATCGAGGCCGCGGTTGCGGTCGAAGCTGACCAGCTCGTTCAAGGCGAGGGCGCCGAAAAGCGCCTCGCGACCGCGCAGGCCGTGACCGTACGTCGGCATCAAGAAAGACTGGACGCTCACGAGATGCGGTGCGATGCGCAGCAGCGCCGAGCGTTCGCGGATCGATTCGCGGATACGCGAGAAGTCTGCGTGTTGCAGATAGCGCAAACCCCCGTGGACGATCTTGTGGCTGTTCGAGGAAGTGGCGCCGGCGAAGTCGCCCTTCTCGACGAGGGCGACCGCGAGACCTCGCAGGCTCGCCTCGCGGGCAACCGCGGCGCCGTAGATGCCACCGCCGACCACCGCGACGTCGAACGTCGAATCCGCGAGCCGAGAGAGCTCTCGCTTCATCCGCGCTCCGCCGCCAGCAGCGACTCGATCGAGGCGGCAAAGGAACGGGCCTTGTCAGCGAAGGCGGCCGGCGAGTATCGCTCCGTCACCAGCCGTGCTGCATTGCGAGCGATGCGCGCCGCATGCTCCGGATCGCGTAGCACGCCGAGGATCGCCGCGGCCAAGCCCGTAGGGCTCGGCGGGGCGAGCACGGCTTCCTCGGCGGAGAGTAGTTGCGTATGCACGGCGCGGTCCGTCGCCACCACAGGCCGGCCAGACATCAGGTACGCATAGAGCTTGAGTGGCGTGTTGGTACCGAGGCTGCGAGGCGAGACGAGCACGTCGGCGGCCGGCGAGGAACGACGCCATCTCGGGCTCCGGCCGCTCGCCGAGCAAGACCACTCGTTCGGCCGCGCCAACCGCGTGCGCCACCTCTCGCAGCGCCGCCACCTGCGCATCGTCGCCCCCGACGATCAGAAACACCGCGTCGGGACGCTCCCTGCACACCACTGGCGCCGCCCGTACGAGGATCTCGACACCTTGATACGGCTCGAGATTTCCCGTGTAGACGATCAACGGCCCGGCGGGCAGCCGCCAGCGCCGTGCGATTTCCTCGCGCGCCGTGCGATGGTCGGCGAACTCGGTGACGTTCGGCGCGTCTTCGATCTGGAAGACGGGCGTGCCCGGCGCCAACTGCCGCACGCGTTCGGTGAGAGTGCCGCAGACCGTCAACACGGCGATCGCGTCGCGGACTGCGGCGTGGTCGATGCGCCGCGCCAGCGGCAACAGCCAGCGAAACCAGCGGGACTCTCCGAGCTGCGTCTCGATGTCCGAATCCATGTCGTAGACGAATGGCACGCCGAAGACCCGCGACAGCGCTCGCGCCAGCCATGCGCCCTCCTCGAAGCCCTGGATGGCGTCGTAACGTCCGGGCTCGGCGCGGAGCAAGCGCGCGGCGCGCATCAGCACGCGCGCATCGAGCGCCACCTTCAGGAGCGACGGTCCGATCGGCACGCGCCGCACGAAGGGCAAGCGTCCGGCGCGCAGCACCCGCACGCTCGGCGGCAGCGCGACGTCGGCGCCGAATCCGTATGTCACGAGGTCGATCGCGTGGCCGGCCCCGGCGATTGCCTCCGCCAGGCGCCGCACGTTCATCGGCGTTCCCCGCGAGCTGTAGAATGCCTGCGGCGCGATCCAGAGCAGTCTCACGGCGCGATGTCGGGCCACTGATCGTTGGCCGTGTGGTACGTGAGACGCAGCGCGCTCTCCCACGGGTCTCCGACTTTCCACAGGAAGATCTCGTAGTCGGCGCGGCCAGGCTCGTGATCGCCCGCCGAGGCGGCCCACACGAGCCACCGTCCGTCGGGGCTCGGGTGAGGAAAGTACTCGTGGCTGTACTGCCCCGGCAGGTCGATGAGCGTCTCTACGCGGCTTCCGTCCGATGGCCCCCAGGCGACGCGCGTGCCGCCGTTCCCCACATGGCCCTCGATCCAAAAGACACGCTCCTGCCCGGGCCACCAACCGATCTGACAGGAATCTCCGGGAAACGCCTTGAACTTTCGCGCATCGAGGTCGTAGATCCCGAATGCTCCGAACGCCGTGCCGCGGATGGTGGCGGCAATGCGGTGATCACGCAGCACCGGCTCCTGCGCCCAGCCACCGAGCACCTTGCCCGCGTCGAGCAGCACGTCCTCGCCGCCGCCGTCGATCTCGTGACGAACGACGGTGGCGGAGCGCGCGAACAAGACGGCACGGCCGTCCGGCGCGAAGCTCGGGTGAAATCCCCACTCGGCGATTCGCCTCGCATGCCTGCCGTCGGCGTCCATGAGCCAGACGTCCCAGGGCCCCGGATCTCGATCCGAGACCCAGATTTCGCGGCTGCGATTGAACAGGATCGATTTGCCGTCGGGAGAGAAGCGCGGGAACGTGTCGACGTGCGGGTCCTCCGTCAGCCTGGAGAGAACGGGCGATTTCTTTCGTAAGTCGAGGAGGTAGATCTCGTGGTTCCCGGGTCGGTTCGAAGACCAGACGATGCGCCCGCGAAAGCGCCGCCCAGCCTCCGCGAACGCGGCGGTCTCGGCATCGCCGACGGCGTGCACGTCTGCCTTGGGCGGCACGAAGCGATAGTAGAGCCGTGGTCCGAAGTGCACGGCCGCCAGCGCCGCCACGCCGAGCACGGCCATCACCGTCACCACCAGCACCGCGCGCAAGCCGAGCATCGGGTCAAGCTGCGCAAGCCGCGGGTGGTTTTCAAGCCCCTCCGCCATCACGGGCGTAGAACTCGAGCTCGGGCGAGACGAAGTACCCGGCGAACATCGGGTCGAGCCGGCGATAGAGCTCCCGGTTCAGGAAGTCGGCGTCGAAACGCTTGACCAAGTGGTAGCCCTTTTCGCCTGCGCGGAACCGCTGATATTCCGGCAGAAATGCCGGATGACGGTGGCGCTCGTGGCGCCAGTAGTGCATCGAGGTGATCTCGACGAGATCGACATCGCCGCGATCGGCGAGATGGCTGATCCAAACCTCGTTGGCAGCGTCGACGACGATGCGCGGGTCGGTTGGGATCGCGAGGTAGGGGCTGTAGCCGCAGAGCAGGAGCCGCTGGCCCGGCCGCAACGTCTGGTCGAGCCAGTTCGCCGCTGCGATGCGTGTATCGTGACGCAAGCGCGCGGTCGTCTGGACGACGAAGACCCCCGTGTAGAGGCCGGTCACCAGCACCGCGACCGCCGCCAAGGCCCGTCGCCCTCGTGACTCGCTCTCCAGCCATGCCGCCTGCCACATGCCCGCCAAGGTGGCGCCGATCACCAAGACCGGGAGCTGGTAGCGCAGCGGCACGAACGTCCAATGGCCGAGCACGGCAAAGAACGGAATCGCGAAGGCGAGCACCACGATGGTCGCAGGACGAAGATGCCGAAGCGCCCACAGCGTTCCCACCGCCGTGCTCGCGTAGAGCGCGAACCCGAGGCTGAACGGGAAGCCCGCAAAGAGCTCGTAGACGTACTTGTGATACTGCCACCCCACGGCTGGCAAGCTGAACCCGTAGTGCAGGCTGTGCACGTGGTCGTACTCGAACGCCATCGCCTGGCGGAACTGCGCAAAGTGCAAGAACGTGAACGGTGTGCCGAGGAAGCACAACGTCAGGGCGGCCAGCCCGAGAGCGGCGAGCCCCTTCAGCAGCACCGGTAGGGGCCGTGCGGCCAGCAGCGAAGCGACCAGCGGCGACACGATGACGAGCGCCGCCGTGTACTTGCTGGCGATCGCCAGGCCGATGGCGGCGCCGGTGAGCGCGTAGTCGCGCCATCCGCTCCGTCGCGAGCAGCCGCACCGAGAGCGTCGAGAGCGACGACGATCCAGAACGTCATCACGACGTCGGTCACCGCGAAGTGGCTCTCCCACACGTGGAGCGGCAGCAAGGCGACCCACAAGGCTGAAAGCGTGGCCGCGAGAGCAGATCCAGTGATTTCAGTCACGAGCCAGAAGACGGCAGGCGCCGTCGCGGCACCGAACGAGGCCACGATTGCGCGCGCGACGATGTACGACTGCCAAGGCTCGGTGACCCAGCCGAGCCGCGTCAGCGCGCCGTTGAGGATCGCGATGAGGTAGATCAGGAACGAGGGATAGTTGAGGAAATGCGGGTCGGGGTCGGCCAGCGAGATGGCGAGGGCGTGTCTCATCACGTGCACCATCTCGTCGGGATGGAGATCGATGCGCGCGGGCGCGCCCCAGTAGAGCCCGAACAAGCGTAGGGCCGCCGCCAGCAGGAAGACGCTGCCGACCGCAAGCCTTTGCTTTGTACGCAGTCGGGCTATACTCAAGGGACTCGCTGTTTCGTCGATTCGATGGAGGCCGTCAAGGACCCACCCCGGGCACGCGCTGCTCCGGAGCTTCGGGCGACACGCGTACGACGATTGGGATCGGGCATCGCCGTGGCGTTCGCCGCGATCGCCGTCTCCCTCCTGCTCATCGAGCTGGCCTTACGCCTCGCAGGCTACCAGGTACCGGTGCTGCTCTCCGATCGCGCGCGCGGGCAATACCACATCGAGCCGAACGCCGAGTTCGTCTATCTGGGCTATCTCCCGGGCGAGGTGGAGGACTTCGCGAACCCGGTGAAGCTCAACTCGTTGGGTTTCCACGATCGAGACTATCCCGTCGAGCGGCCGGCGCCGGCTACCTATCGCATTCTCGTGCTCGGCGACTCCTACGTCGCCGCCTGGGAAGTGCCGGTCGCCGACACGTTCCACAAGCTCCTCGAGGCACGCCTGACCAAAGAGGATCCGTTGCAGCGAGCCTCGTATCAGGTGATCGCGTTCGGCCAGGGGCGCACGGCGCAGGAGACCGAGATCCAATGGCTACGGAAGTACGGCGCCCTCTTCCGTCCCGACATGGTGGTGCTGCTGTTCTTCTGCGGTAACGACTTCATGGAGAACGATGAAACCACGTTCGCGGCGGCGTCGCGCTTCGGCAAGCGCTACATCGCCGACGTCGCGCCACGAAAGATCCAGCTGTACCAGAGGCTGCTCTGGTTCCCGCGCTCGCGCCTGAACGGTCTGCTGGCGGACGCGGCGGCCGAGTACTACGCCGAGCATCTCGACCGCTTCGTGCCAAGCATCTCACGGGCCGATCTGGAGGACCCGGAGATCGGCATCTATCGCAACCCGCTGCCGCCGGAGTGGCCAGAGGCCTTCGACCGCACGCGTAATCTCCTGAACCTCATGCGGCGCGAGACCGAGGCGCTCGGCGCTCGCTTCCTACTCGCCGCGCTGTCGGGGCCACAGTCGATGGGCGAGGTGGCCGAGCGCGAGCTCTGGGCGGAGGCGAGCGACCCTCACTTCGACTACCAGCGCCCGGAGCGTTGGATTCGTGATTGGGCCAAGCACGCCGGTGTGCCGCTCGTCGAGCTCGGCCCGGCGCTGGCCAAGATCGGCCGGCGCGAAGTCTTCTGGAAGCACGATCAGCACCTGAACGCGCGCGGCCACGCCGTGGTGGCCGATCTCCTGTTCCCTGCGATCGTAGCCGCCGCGAAGCGGTAGACCCTGCCGTCAGAAGATCTTTTGGGCGGTCGCCGCCATCACGTCGTACCCCGCGGGGTCGGATGCAGACCTTCCGGCACGTGGATCAACCCCAGCGTGGAATCGTAGGGCTCTTCCGGACCGTTGGTAAAGGCCGCGTAAAAGTCGATCAACGGAATCGAATTGTTGAGCGGCGATCGCGCGCAACTGGTCGTTGTAGAAGAACACGGCCTCTTGAGGGAGCTGGTTCTTGTGATTGCAGCACGACGGAGTGATCGTGCCGAGCAACGGCATGCCGCCGTCGGCGATGACCGCATCGATCATCCGCTGCATGTTTTCGAGCGCTTCGTCCGTGTGGCCGTCCTCGACGTCGTTGGTGCCCTCGAGCAGGATCGTATAGTCGGGATTGTTGAGTCTCGAGTTGCGCCGCAGGCGCACCACGCCATCCGGCGTCCGCTCACCGGGGTTGCCACTGTCGATCACGACCAACGGCAGAGTGGTCTTCAGGGCGAGCTCCGGCTGCAGCCGCGCCGGATAGCCGGCCGGCGCAGGCGGAAGCGAGTCGGCCGACGGACCGTCTCCCACGCCTCGCGTGATGCTGTCGCCGAAGCAGAGCACGGTGACCCGGCCATCCATGTTCAAGTCTTCGAGCCCGATGCCGGTCGGGACATTCGGCTCGCTGCCGCCCCCGCCTCCTCCCCCGCCGCCCCCACAAGCCGTCACGGACAGAGCCAGGGCGACGACGCCACGCCAACCGACCCACCTCCGTTGCTCCATCAGCGTGGAGTCCGGCGACGCCAGTTCTGGTTACCCCTGGGGAATGTTCGCGGTTTCGCCACCGATGGGAACGATCAGCGGGCGGGTTCTCGCATCGCGCTCGCCACGAATCAAGAGCCCGATTGCTGGATACGCCTAGTTGACGCGCCGGCCGGGTTTTCCTTTTCCTTTTGCTTGCTCGATGGGTATCGGCTGGCGAGAAGCACGGGGGTGGGGCGGTCGGGCGTGGCTCGTGACCCTCGCGATACTCGCAGGCTTCGCGGCGGTGGCGGCGTCGCGAATCGCGATGCTCTACTCGCCCTACTTCGAGGAGATCCAGTACGAGCGAGCCCCGATGGGCCTCGAGGCGCTCGCCATCCTGCGCGGCGAGACGCCGGTGATGAACTGGAGCGAGCCCTACCACGGGACCGTGTTCTCGTACCTGCTCGCGCCCTTCTATGCGCTCGGCGGCGATCCGATTCGCACCTACAGCTTCGTGAGCGTCGCTGTGAACCTCTTCGGGACGCTCGCGGCCTACCTGTTCGCGCGGCGGCTATGGGGCGACGTGGCCGGGGTCGCCACCCTCGCCTATCTCGCGCTCGCCCCGGCCTACTTTCCCTTCTACGACGTCAACTCCTACGCGCTGTTCGTCACACTCGGCTCCGTCGCCTGCCTCGCCGCACTTCGCCACGCGATCGACCAGCCGCCGCATCCCGGCTGGATCTGGCTCGCGGGGGTGATGCTCGGCGTCGCGGTGTGGTGTCATCAACTCGGCGTCTGCTTCGTGGCGGCGGTCGGCGCCACGCTGGTCGCGGCGAGGGGCCGTCGGTTCTTTCGCGCCGACGCCTGGCGCCTCGCGCTCGGCATGGCGGCGGGCGCGGCCCCGCTGATCGGCTGGAACGCGGACTTCCACTGGATCGTGCTGCGCAACTTCATCTCGTCCGACTACGCGGCGCGCCCGGTCGCCGCCTCGGTCGAGGGCTTCTGGGAGTCGATCGGCAGCTTGCTTGCGGCAAACACGCAGTTCTGGACGAGCCCGGCGAGTGCGCTTGCCGTGGCTGCGCGCGGGCCAGCTTCTGTTCGTCGCGCTGGTCGTCGTTCGCATTCTGGCAATGGCTTCGCGCGGACCGTCCCGTGCGCATCGGCTGCGGCATGCTGCTGGTGCTCATCCTGACCACCGCGATTCTCTATTCCAAGAGCCGGTGGGGCGTGAACGCCGGGTTCTCGCGCTACCTGATTCCCATGTGTTTCGCGTTGCCCATCCTGGTCGGCGGCGCGGTGGCGACCCTGGCGCGCCGTTCTCGATTGGCCGCGCTCGCGCTGCTGGCGGTGCTGGTACTGCCCGGCGTCAACGATCGGCATCACTACTTCGAGTGGGGAAAGCCCATGCGCGGCCAGGGCGCGCGTCTCGGCGTCTCCTTGCTCGAGCGACTCGGCATCACCCGCGCCTATGCTCACGATCGCATCTCTCTGCCGCTGACCCTCGCTTCGCGCGAGCGCGTCATCGTCTCGGACTACTACGGCATCCCATACCAGCCGTATCTCGATGCCGTGGACGACGCCTCGGACGCCGCGATCGTCGCTCACAAGGTACTGAAGATTCCGTCCCCCGAGGACGTCACGCGGTCGCTGCGGGTCCTCGGCGGCCGCTACCGGCGCGCGGAAGCCGGTCCGTACGTCGTCTTCTACGACTTCGAGCGCCCGCAACGCACCGGAGGCTGGCTCTCGCCGACGGGGTGGCGCCTCAGCGCGTCGGTCGAAGAGAGTCACGTGGACGCCATCGTCGACCGCGACCCGCTCACGGTGTGGTCGACGAATCGCGATCGGCCGAGCCAAGGACTGGATCGCGGTCGACCTCGGTAGCATCCACCGCGTCGAGGAGGTTCACCTGCTCTCGGGCGTACGCATTCACGACCTGCCGAGCGAGGCGGTCGTGGAGACTTCTCTCGACGGGACGACGTGGACCGTGCGCCAGCACCTGGTCGCGCTGCCCTGGTACTGGTGGAACGGCCATCCCAAGCACGACGACGACGGACGCGTCTCGCTCTACTTCGAGCCCGTCGACGCCCGTCACCTGCGCGTGCGCCTGCTTCAGGATAGCGTCGGATGGAACTGGTCCGTCGCGGAGATATTCGTGCGTGCCGCCGACGTGCCCGAAACCACCTCCGGCCTCGCGGAGTTCACCCAGGGAATGCTCGCGGAGCGAAGGGGCTTCATGGGTATCAACTACCATTCGATTCACGCAGCCTTGGCGCCCGACGCGGACTCCACGCCCTGGGGCGAAGTGATGGCCGACTATCGGCACGCGATCCGTGCCGATCCGGACAACGTCGAGTTCAGCCATCGACTCTCGCGAGCCCTGTGGATCAACGGCTTCATCGGCAGCGATCCGAGCGGTCGCGATGCGCTGCGCTATGAAGCGCTCGGCCTCGCCGATCTCGCCGCACGTGAGTTCCGCGCCTGCGCGGAGAACGACTCGCTGACCTCACTCTGCGCCGATCGCGCGCTGTCGCATGCGGCTGACGACGCGGCGCGCGGCCGGCTCGAAGCGCTGCGAAACGAGCGGTTCACGCCGGCCACGCCGCTCGATGCGAGCTTCGGCCCCGTACGGCTACTCGGACACGGCCCACTCCCCGACGCGGTGAAGCCCGGGGCGACGCTCAGCGTCCCTCTGTTCTGGAAGTGCGTCGGAAGTATGGGCGCAGAACTATTCGGTCTTCGTGCACTTCGAAGGACCGAGCCGCTTCCAGGCCGATCACGCGCCGGTCGCCGGGCGGCTGCCGACGTCGCAGTGGATCGAGGGCGAGATCCTCCGCGACGACTTCACCGCGACGGTGCCCGCAAGCGCTCCTCCCGGGACCTACACGGCGCACCGTCGGACTGTGGGACCCGATTCGCCATCGCCACCTGCGCAGCGGATGGTTCGGAGCCGCGGGAGTCGCCTGCGTTCACGATTCAGGTCGCTCCGTGACGACGTCTTTGGCGCGAAGCCCCCGCATCCGCCGCGCTTCTCTCGCCTCTCTGATCGCCGCCATCGCCGTCGGTGTGGCCATTCGCATCGCCCTCGCCTTCGCAGCAAACGGCAAGAGCTGGAGCGACAGCGCCGTGATCGCGCTGATGGCCATTCATGCGCTCGGCGGCAAGTTCTACACGTTCTACTGGGGACAAGCGTACATGGGCTCGCTCGAGTCGCTCGGCGTGGCCCCGTTTTTCGCCCTCTTTGGCGTCAACGACGTCACGCTCTCGATGGGCCTGCTCCCCTGGTACGTAGTGTTTGCGATCGCTCTCAGCGGGGTCGCGCGCCGCTGCGGCGGGGAGCTCGGCGGCGCGCTCGCGCCATGGCTCCTCGCCGTCGCTCCACCGTACGTCCAGTACCAGCAGATCACACCGCGTGGCGACTACCCGGAAACGCTCATGCTCGGCACGATCCTCCTTTGGCTCGTGCTGCGGGTCACCTACGACGGCCTCTCGGCCGACTCGGAGCGCAGACACTTGAATGCCATCGCGTTCGTCGCCGGCGTGGCGTTTTGGACGAACTGGCTCGTCTTCCCTTACTTCGTGGTGGCCGGCGTTTACCTCTGGCTCCACGACCGCTGGTTGCCCTTTCGACCTGCGGTCGTGGCGATGCTTGCATTCTTCGTCCTCGGCAGCCTGCCCTTCTGGATCTACAACATCCGCAACGGCTTTCCGACGTTCTCCTTCGTGAGCGACGTGCAAACGGCGGAGGGCCGCGCCCTGGCGTTCGCATTCGCGCTGCGCGAAGCGATCCCGATGCTGCTCGGGTTTCGCGACCTCGAAGGCCGGTTCGTATTCGGCTGGCTCGGAGCCGCGCTGACGGCAGGAGCCACCCTCGCGGCTTTGGCGCTGGTGATCGGGCTCCGTCGCTCGTGGTGGGCGCTGCTGCGCGGCCGCGTGCGCGACAGCGAGCCCATCATCGCGATGCTGTTGCTCCTCGTTGCCATGGTGGCGATCTATTCCGTCGGACTGCCGGGCCGATTCCACGTGCCGCGCTACCTCTTGCCGATCGTCACTGCGACGCTGGTGCTGCTTTCCGCGGCGATCGCCTGGCTCATGGCTCGTTCGCGGCCTCTCGGCATCATCGCGTTCGGCGGGCTGGTCCTGCTCTACGGCGTGCAGATCGTCGGGCTCGCTCTCGGCTTCTCGAGATCACAGGAGCGCCCAGGCGCCATCGGCCCGGTCGACAAGCTCGCCGACGCGCTGCTGCAAGCCGGAGTTCGCTTCGGCTACGCGGACTATGCGGACGCGACCATCACCACCTACCTCACGCGGCGACCGAGTGGTGCTCACCGACTACGGCGGTGCGCACTACCCGCTCGACGAAGTGGATTTTCGCGACCCGGCGGTCATCGTGCGCGACGGCGCGCCCCCGGCCGAGACCACGCTCGCCGCCTTGAACGCCGAAAGCTCGTCGCTGCGCGCCCCGGGTTACACCATCTATTGGCCGATCCGCTACGACGGCGTGCCGCGCGCGCCGATGCAGCGCGGCGGGTGGAAGGTCACGACGAGCGTGGGCGGCGCCGACGGCTGCGGACGTTCTGGATGGCGATCCCTGGACGTACTGGTCGGTTCCCGCCCAAGTCAGCGCGGCCCTCCATCACCCTCGACCTCGGCCGGCTCGCAACCGTCAACGGCGTCTTTCTCGACGGCGGCGAGCGCGACCACGACGGTTTCGTCAAGCTCCTCGTCGAGTCTTCGCGAGACGGCACCACTGGGATACGGTGAAGGACGCCGCCACGGGGCTGCCGCTCTTCTTCGAGCGCAGCGGTCAGATCACCACCGTGGTCCGCGTTCGGCAGGACGTGCTGTTTCCTCCTCGGGAGGTCCGCTTTCTGCGGCTCACGCTTCTCGCAGGTGACCGCAAGCACGCGTGGTCGATCGGCGAGCTCGGCGTCTTTGGACCCGGTTCCGCCGGCGTAGCGTTCGTCGAACCCGAGTTCGCCGATCCGACGTCGCCGGCGCTCGTCGAGCGCCGGCTGCGCTTGCAAAGCCTCCGCGAACCTGAAAACGATAGACCCCTCGTTGAGCTCCGCCGTCTCTATCGATCGCTCGGCGATGCCGAGAAGGCGCGCGAGATCGAACGCCTCGAGTCCGAACGGTTTCAGCCGCAAGTCAATCTCGACTGGCGCTTCGGACGCGACCTGAAGCTCCTGGGATACGACTGGCGGCCTGTCGGCCCCCGCCAGGTGGAGATCACCTACTATTGGCAAGCGATGCGATCGATGGACGAAGACTACGCTTCGTACGTCCGCCTGAGCGCGGGCGAGCAGACGTCGAAAGACGACTCCGTGCTCGGAGGGTTGCATGCGACCGGGCGTTGGCTGCCGGGCGAGATCGTCAAGGTTCGCCGCACCCTCACGCTCCCGCAAGACGGAACTTACGAAGCGAAGATCGGCGTCTGGGCGCCGCGCTCACAGCGGCACCTCAAACTTGGGCGCTGGTGGGGCCCGCGCGCGGCGCCGTTCGGTCGCATCGTCGCCGCGGGTGACTCGGTGACGGTTGGGAGCGTCCATTGACCCGGCCAAGACCACGGCGATTCCTGCCCGTGTACGAGCCCTGGATTGGACGACCCGAGCTCGCCCGCGTGGTCCGCTGCGTCAAGAGCGGCTGGATCTCTTCGATCGGCGCCGAGATCGGCGAGTTCGAAGCGCGTTTCGCCGCGCTGTGCGCGCGGCGCTTCGGCGTCGCGACCAGCAATGGCACCACGGCGCTCCACCTCGCCCTCGCCGCGCTCGGCATCGGCCCAGGGGACGAGGTGATCGTGCCTGCGCTCACGTTCGTCGCCACGGCGAACGCGGTGCACTATACGGGCGCGACCCCGGTGTTTGCGGATGCCGATCCCGTCACTTGGAATGTCGATCCGGCCGCGGTAGCCAAGAGCGTGACGAGACGCACGCGCGCGATTCTCGCCGTTCACCTCTACGGCCAACCGGCCGACATGCGCGCGCTTGCGTCCACCGCACGGCGCGCTGGCGCCGTGCTCGTCGAGGATGCCGCCGAGGCGCACGGCGCGCGATACCACGGCCGGCCCGTCGGGTCGCTCGGCGCCGTCGCCTGTTTCAGCTTCTACGGCAACAAGATGGTGACCACCGGTGAGGGCGGCATGGTGCTGACCTCGGATGCCAAGCTCGCCGCTCGGCTTCGCCTGCTACGCGACCACGCGATGTCGCCGAAGCGTCGCTACTATCACACGGAGATCGGCTTCAACTACCGCATGACCACGCTCCAGGCGGCGCTCGGCCTCGCCCAACTCGATCGCTTCGAGGAGATTTGCCGAGCGCAAGCAGAGGATCGCCGCCTGGTACCGTGATGGCTTGCGCGGCCTGCCGCTGGAGCTCGCCCCCGACGTGCCGGGCAGCGAGAACGTCCACTGGATGTTCAGCGCGCTCATCCGCCGCGACGCGCGCCTCGACCGCGACGCGTTCGCACGCCGCTTGCTTGCCCGCGGCATCGACTCGCGCCCCTTCTTCGTGCCGATTCCCGAGCTTCCGCCCTACCGAGGGCGTGGCGCCTACCCGGTAGCGGCCGACCTCGGCACCCGTGGTGTCAACCTGCCCTCGGGCCCACGGCTCTCCCGCCGAGACGTGCGCTTCATCTGCGATGAGATCGCCGACGTACTCGCCTAGGGCGACCCCGGCGTTCGATTGGCGCCCACGCCTCTCCGTGGTGCTGCCCACTTACAAGGAGAGCGGCAACATCGAGCGGCTCATCCAGGCGGTGCGCGAAGCGGCGAAGGCGGCGAGCGAACTCGAGATCGTCGTCGTCGACGACGACAGCCCGGACGGCACGGCGGAGATCGCCGCGTCGAGCGGTTCGGACGTCCGCGTGATCGTGCGCAAGGAGGCGCGCGGGCTCGCCTCCGCGGTGCGGCGTGGCATCGAGGAGGCGAAGGGAGAGGTCGTCGTCGTTATGGACACCGACTTCAACCACCAGCCCGAGATGATTCCCCAGATGGTCGACTTCTTGCGCTTCTACGATTTGGTCACCGGCAGCCGGTTCACCGTCGGCGGAGGCATGGAGGAGCATGGCCGCTATCGGCTCTCGTTCCTGTTCAATTTCTTCTGCCGGATGCTGCTCGGCACCAAGTTGCAGGATCACCTGAGCGGTTTTTTCGCCGCGCGCCGCGCGACGATCCTTGCTCTCGATCTGGACGACATCTTCGAAGGCTACGGCGACTACTTCATCCGTCTGCTGGTCGAGTCGCTCGCCCACGGCTCCACGGTCCTCGAGATCCCGGTCTACTATCCGGCGCGAAGCCACGGCGAGAGCAAGACGAAATTCATGCGCACACTCGGCCAGTACACGCGTGCGGTGGTGCGTCTGGCGCTGCGGCGCAGGGCGCAGCCGGCACGAAGCGCGGCCCCATGAACCATCTCGAGCGCTACCTCTGCGCCGCACCGATCTCGCTCGCCCTCGAGCGCGCCATCGAGGCGCGATGGCTGGCGTCGCTCCCGCTGGTCGAGCCCGTGCTCGACGTCGGCTGTGGAGACGGACTTTTCGCCGAACGTACGTTCACGCACGCGCTCGCGGTGGGCATCGATCGCAATGCCGCGGAGCTGGCGATCGCCAGGTCGCGCCGCGTCTATCGCCGCCTGGTCGCTTCGGACGCCGCTCGCCTGCCATTCGCCACGGCATCCTTCGCGTCCGTGATCAGCAATTCCGTGCTCGAGCACCTCGCCGACTTGCCGGCAACCCTCGCCGAGGTGCGCCGCGTGATGCGACCCGAAGCTCGCTTTTGGTTCTCGGTGCCGAGCCCGCTCTACGGCAAGCTCCTGTTCCACGCCACTCTACGCGCGGTGCTGGACTGACGAAGCTTTCCAGCCAATACGAAGACTTCGTCAACGTCCGGCTGCAGAAGAATTTCCATTGTCACGACATCGAGGAGTGGCGGAATCTGCTCGAGCGCGCCAACCTGCGCATCGTGCGCCACGACAGCTACTTGCCGCGCCGGGTGATGTTCGTGAACGACCTCGGTTATCCCCTCGCCGTGCCGGCGATGTTGTGGAAACGCTGGCTCGGCCGCTGGACGCTCTTCCGCGGTTACGTCGCGCCAATCGCCGCGTGCTCGCTCGCCTGCTCGATCCCGTGTTCCGCGCCCCGTGTGCGGACGGCGAAGGCGCAGGTTGGCTGATCGAGGCAGCGCCGGGATGAACCCGCTCGGGCGACTTCTCAGCCGAGAAGCTCCCGAGGCCCATCAAGGGGACGCTGCGGCCTCTTCCACACGGGTGAGCTCGACGTAGTCGACGTCGGCCAAATGACCCGAGGAGAGAAGCCGCGTGCAAAGCGGCGTCCGCTTCGTCACTTCGAAGTCGAGGTCGCGGACCGCCCACTGTCCCGACGCATCCACCGTCGCTTCGGCGAAGCGCTGCCGGCCGTCCGCCGATTCGATGCGCAACCGGAAGGGTCCGCGGCGAGACCGCAGCGTCGCGTGCCAGCGCCCCGGCGACGCGAGCCAATAAGGTCCGTCACGCACCACGGCTCCCGGCACGTCGTCGACGATCACCGCGTACCCGCCTGCCGATGCATCCGGCGCTTCGCCCTCGAAGCCGTAGAGCGCCGTCAAATCCTCCGCCTCGAAGCGCAACGCGGCGCGCTCATCGTGGTCACCCGGCGAGAACCGACGGAGGAGCACCCAATCGACGTCGAGCCGGCGATCCCTCGCGGCTTCGCCCCAGGCGCGAAATTCGATGGTACGCGGTTCAACCGTCGCAAAGGCGATCGGGAACTCGCGCCACGTATCGGCGTCGACCTCGGCCGTTCCCAGCACGGTGCGACCGACGTCGGTGGCCACCTCCACGCGGCCGCTGCCGCGAGCCCGGAAGCGAGCCTCGTAAGAACCCGGCGGGAGCGACCGATACGGTCCGTAGATGATGGGTTGAACGGCGCCCTGGCCCTCGACCGCGACGGCCGCAGAGGCATCGGCGTCAGCCAACCGCTCCCCCGTACCGAGCTTCAAGCTTTCTGCCTCGTAGAAGACGTTTGGCATCCAGCGGACGCTCGGCTGCCAAGGCTGGTAGGGGCCACCCGTGCGCTCGAAGAGATAGACGCCGCCGTCCGCCGCCACCTCTCGCAAGTTCGGGTTTTCCCGCATGAGAGCGAGGGCGAACCGGTAGGGGTACATGCTCACCTGCGGCGGATAGCTGTCGCGGTGAAGCGTGACGAAGCGCACGTCGAGCTCGTCGAGCAACGCGTGCTGATCCTGCGGTGAGCTCGCCGAGGTTCATCGATTCGAGCGGTCGAGCGACGCGATCGACGTAGTTCCGAGGAGCGGTGGCGCTGTAGCCGTTGACCGTCGGCACGCGCGTGTGCGTCGCCCAGTACTGGTAGATCGAGGAGTACGCACTGTCACCCGGCCAGATCGGCAGCTCGAGGAGATTCGAGCCGCGGGCTCGCGCGGCGACCTGCGTGTACGCGCTGTTCGCTGACGGCAACACCGAGAGGCCGAACGGCAGCAAGCTCGCGAAGTCGACGAGAACGGCCGCGACGCCGCGCAACCCAGGAGAACGCCGCCTCGCGCGCCGAGCTTCCGCCCGATGCGCGTCGTGCCGAGGCCGGCCGCCAGCGCGATCGACGCGGCCGCGACGGCGAAGAACTTCGCCGGCTGACGGATGATGCCGAAGAACGGCACGAAGCGCCTCGACAGCGGGTAGATCGGCAGCCAAGAAGGCGCGTTCGGCCCGAGCGCCAATACCCCGAAGGCGATCCCGGTCGCCCACATCGCCCGGCCCGCGGGCGTCCCGAAGGCGGCGAGCGCAAGCGCCGTCGCGGCGGCGCCGGGATAGAGCTGTCGAGTGATGATCGTGCTCGATCGGTCGAGGAAGTCGGACGCCTGCGGTGCGAACAAGCGGATCTCGCGGTCGGATCTACCCGCCGCGTGACCAGCCGGGTCGATGAACGCGCTCTTGTACTGGAGAAGCAGTGCGCCACCGACCACGACGCCGATGAGCGTGGGCAGAAGAGCGGCCAGGCGTCCGCGATCGCGCACCGCGAGGGCGGCTGCGTCGCCGAAGCACGGCCCGCTTGCAGTAGAGTGTCGTGGCGGCGCAAAGCGCGGCGAGCAAGAGCCCGAAGTGAGGGATCTCGAGACGCGAGCTGCGCGGGGTAAGCGGCCAGCAACAGAAGCGGCGAATACGATCGGGCCTCGGCGTGCCACGCTGCCACGCCGGCGCGTGCGCGAATCTCCGCCGTGACCCGCCATGTCGATGACCACCAGCCCCGCCGCCAGCAAGGCGGCGCCGACAGCACCCGTCCCGCCCGTGCCGTACCGCGCTGCGAGCGCGGCCGCGGCGGCCCCCGGGCCGAGCACGGACGAGCGCCAGCCACCCGAGCACCGGGCCGCTCCACGACGCCGTTCGCGTCGGCTCGAGTCGCCACCCCGCGAACAGGACCCAAAGCGGCAGCAGTAGCGCGAAAAAATAGAAGAAGTGAGGCTCGTTCAGCGCGAGGCACACCGCGCAGATCCCGGCGCCGGCGCCGCGCACGGGCACGGCGCTCCTGCCAGGCGACCTCGAGGAAATAGTAGCGCCAGCGGCAATAGGAAGAACGCGATACCGGTCGGGTGTCCCCCCGCGACGTTCGCCAGCCGATACGGCAGCAACGTCAGCGTCGGTCGCGCTCACCGCGCCTGCCGATGCGGTCGGCGCCGAGCCGGAGCGCGAGCAGAATAACCGGCGAGCGCGGTGGCCGGAAACGAAAGAAACACGAGCACGTTGTACGCCGTCACCCGACCGAGCGGGGCGAGGGCAGCGAACAGCAGAGAGAAGGGCAAGAAGAAGAACGCGCGCCGTGTCGACGGTTCCGGCGCGCTGAACTCGTAGGGATCCTGAAACCAGGGAGCACGGCCGCGCACCATGTCGTCGGTGACGGACAGGAAATAGAAGAACTGCAACGGGTCGCCCGGCACCAGGCTCTGGATGCGTCGTTCGGGTGCGACGCCGGAGCGCGTAAGGAATGGCGACCGTGAAATGCCGGACCAGCGGATAGGTGTAGATGATGGCGGCCAAGAGGCCGCCGACCACGACGAGCGCGGCCTCCGTTCGATGGACACGCGGCCGGAGGCCGTCCGCCCTGTGGTCCGCCACCACCTTCGCATATACGGAGGATCTCCGGGAAAGGCAATTTTGACTTGCGCCGAACGCTCGGCTAACCGAGCGTGATGATGGCGGCGAAGCGCGGTCCAGCGTGGCTAGGGGCCCGCGCGCTCGCGGCGCTCGCGCTGCTCGTTGCGTGTCCTGCCGCGGCCAGGGTTCGGACCCGCCGAGTGGCAAGCCGATCATCGACCTGACGAGCAGGAACCAAGTCGACGGATTCGGCGAGACGCGCCGAATCTTCCTTCGGCAATGGAGATCGCAGCCACTTGCTCGACGGATGGTCGATCGACGAGCATGATCATGCTTTCGACATCGGCTTCGTCTGGGCCACGTCACTCGACGCCAACGTCTCCTTCAAGATCCTGCAGCTCGAGGATCAGCAGGTTTTCGTCAAGCTGCGTGCGTTTCCCAGCGTCGATCGCCGCAGGTCGTCACGGTGCTCGTCAACGGACGCGAGGTCTCGCAATTCACGGCCGGGCCCAGTATTCCTCGAGTACCGCTTCGTCGTACCTGGCGAAGCTGCTTCGCCGCGGCGAGAACCAGCTCACGTTCCGCCACAGCGTGCTCAGCCCACATCCGAGGGCCTCGAACCTCGCCAGTTCGCCGCCGCCTACCACTCGATCCTGATCGGGCCGCAGTGCCTGTCGCTGCGCGGCCTCGGAGTTTCCGCCGAAGCCGCGCATACACCGCCGTGAAGCGAACCGCTCGCAACCCGCCTCGCTGCTCGTCACCGGGCCCGCGCTGGTGCACGCGCCTGCGGGTGCCGCCGACAGCATCCTCCGCTATCGCCTGCTCCTGCCGTCCGACCAAGACAGCGGGGCCATCTCCACGTTACGCATCCGCGACGGCGAGTCGACGCGGGAGATGGCGGAGACGCGTCTGTCGCGCTCACTCTTCGTTCGGTCGACCGCTTCCGTGACGTGGAGGTCGATTTGACGCCCGTGGAGCGGCCGAACCGTGGATCTCGAGCTCGAGGTGAGCCCCTTGCCTGTCGCTCCCGGTCGCGACCGTGATCATCGAGCGCGCCGGCATCTTCGCGTCGCGGTCGGGCACGGACCGGTTAGCGCGCCGCGCCTGGCGCGGTACTCAGCTTCCTTTTTCGCGTCGAGCGCTGCGAGCTGTCGCAGCCAATCGCGCCGCTCCGCGCAGCGGCCGGCCGGCGTACACGCGCAGAAAGTGCAGCCGATCGCGCAAGCCGACCGCTCCCCGAATCGGACGATGGAGCTGCACGAGGTTCTTGACGGCCGGCGCCGACCCGACACGGCGCGTACACGGCGAACGTTCTCGAGATCGAGTAGGAAGAACTCCGATTCCCTGCCTGCGCCGATCGCACGAGAAAATTGTCCGCGTTGGCATCGCGCGTGTAGAACCGGGCGTCGTGGAATCGGCGAAGCTCGCGCGCCAGCGCGGCGAGCATGCCGCGGCGCGAGCGGATGCCGAACCGCGCCGCTTTCTCACGCCAGAAGCGGCCGGCCGGCTCGGCGCCCGCGAGGCTCGCGGTGACGAAGTAGTTGTCCGCAGGCAACCCGCCGGGCGCGTCTCGGCGAGCGGCCAGCGCCGGAGGAACGTGAAAACCCGCAGCTTCCAGCGCCGCCGACTGCTCCCAGCATCGACGCGCCGGCGTCGGCGCCACCAGCCATTCGAGCCGTCGATACCAGACGTAGGGCTTGAAGCGCTTGATGAAGACTCTCGCGCCCTTCCACCGTCATCGCCGCTACGGCGGTACGGCGGTGGTCTTTGACGAAGCGCGCGCCCGGCGCTTCGAGGAGGCGCGCCGGCCGAGCCAGGCGGCTCCGAGCGGCGTGCCGTGAGCGCAGGCGCGAGCCGCGCGAGCGTCACGATCGGTTTCGCCCCCGCTTGCGCGTGAGCTTGGCGGAGTCGACGTTCATCCAGAAGCTCTCGCCGAGCGACGTCCGGCCGCACGAGGCGGGCGCGGAGCTCGACGTAGAGCCTCAGCGGGAGCCAAAAGACCTTGCCGAGCTTCGCCTTCCACGACAGTCGCCGGTAGCGCCGCGTGCGCCCGGCCATCGCGCGCGACCGATTTGTTGGAGTCGACGCGCGGGCCGGAGATCTGCCTCGCTTGGAAGGAGCCGATTCGCGTGCGTAGCTGATAGCGCACGATCTCGCCGACGCGGCTCGGCTCGCGCGCGAACACGCGGGCGTCGCGGACTTCGCCAGACGCGGTCCGAGCCGAGCAGTCGGGTGAGATAGTAGATCCTCGTTCAACAACCCGGGAGGAAGCCGAATCGTCTCGGCGACCTCCCGCCGCATCGCATAGAGGCGCGCCGACACCATGCGTCGCGGATCCTTCAACCGCTCCGACTCGACCCGCGCCGATTCCAAAAAGCCACGGTAGGCGACCGGAACGTATCGCGCGGTGCCCACCAGCGTCGTCGACACCACCGCCACCTCCGGGTGCTCGCGCGCCGCGTCGAGCATGTCGCTCGACGGCGCGCCAATGCAGAATGACGTCCGCGTCGGCGAAGAACCACCATTCCGCGTCGCGCCGCAGGCGTGCCGTGCAACGCGTTCCAACCCTGCGACTTGCCCTTCTCGCGGGTTTCCACGACCTCGATGCCGGGGACCGACGCCGCCACACGCCTCGCACAGGCGGCTGTGGCGTCGGTGCAGCCGTTGGCGTAGACGATCAGTTGCCGGCGCTCGGCGGGCAAGGCGCGCCACGCGGACTGGCGCACGACGCTCGCGAGCATGCGCTCGATCGAGCGCTCCTCGTCGTGCGCCAGCACGCCGAGCGCGAGGACATCCCCGCTCATGCCGCGCGTCTCCGCAGGCCCGTGTCGACCGCGGCGACCACGGCTTCGACGGAGATCTGCTCCATGCAGATGCGCCCTATCGGGCAGCGCCTCAGGTAACACGGCTGGCAGGCGACGTGGCCGACGAGAGCGAGGTCTGCGGCGCCATGCGGCGCCGAGCGCGCGGGGCTCGTCGCCCCCCACAGCGACACGACGGGGGTGCCGACCGCGGCGGCGATGTGCATGGGGCCGGAGTCCGGACCGAAGGAGACTCGGGCACGTCCCAGGATGCCCACGAGGTCTCGCAACGTCGTCTTCCCGGCCAAGTTCGTCGCGCCGGGAACGGCTGCGGCGACCTCGCGGGCGAAAACCGCCTCCTCGCCCGCGGCGCCGATCAGCACCGCGCCGAGTCCCGATCCTGCGGCGAGCGCTCGCAGCACGGCCGCGGTGCGATCGACGAACCACCAGCGGCTCGGCCAGCTCGAGCCCACGAACGCGGCGACGAACGGTCCGCGCACAGGCGCGAGCAGTGCGTCGACCCGCGCGTCTTCTTGCGACGTCAGCCTGAGCCCGAACTCGAGGGGCGCAGTCGCCACCCCCAGTCGGTCCGCGAATGCGAGGTACTGGCCGAGCTTGCTCGACCAGTGGCGCTGCGGCGCGATGAACTCGTTGTTGAAAAGCCAGTTGCCTTCCTTGGTGTTCGAGCGATGAAAGCCGATGCGTCGCGGAGCACCGCTCGATCGACTCACCACTCCGCTCTTGAGATGGCGCTGCAGATCGAGGACGAGGTCGAAGCGACCATGGCGCACCGTACGAAGGAACCGCACGAAGGCCGGGGCGCCGAGATCGCGCCGAAAGATCAGCAGCTCGTCGATGGCGGGATGGCCTTCGAGAAGGGGTGCGGCGGTGGGCTCCACCGCCCACGCGAGATGTGCCTGCGGCAAACCGCGCCGTAAGCGCATGGCGAGCGGCATGGCACGCACCACGTCGCCGATCGCACCGAGCAGCACGGTCAGAATGCGCGGGCGGCGTGAATCGGTCGAATCAACCGGCGCCACCGAGGTCCTCCACGGGCGGGGGCGGCACGGCGTCGCGCCGCCAATACATCTCCTCGAGCCGCTCGAACGCCGTCCCCGAGAGGAAGCGTCCACTGGGATCGAGCTTGGCGGCGGAGCGACGCAGGCGGCGTAGACAGCGCCGACGGCGGCGGAGCCCGAGGGACCTTGCAAGGAGCCGCGCGCGATCGAGGTCCACGAAGGCCAGCCGACGTCCATAGGAGCGCGCGATCACCAGGACGTTGCCGAGGTTGATATCCGGGTGACTGAGGCCGCCATCGTGTAGGTCGCGCAGCCCGCGGGCCAGCAACGCCTGCAGGTCCGCCGGCAGCTCGGCACCGACGAACGCCGAGAGCGGCGTGCCTCCGAGATCGCGCATCAGCGAGCATGCCGCGATAGGCGACGCCAAACCGGCGTTCGACCACCGCCGCCACCGGATCGGGGACCGGCAGGCCGCGCCGGCGCGCCCGCAGCAGAACGGCGAATTCTCGCAGCGGTCGCGGACGAAGCCCGAAGTAGGTTTCACCGAGCCAGCGCATGGCGCCGCCTCGACGCGACCGGCGAGAGCACCAGGTCTCCCTGGTCGGTGGCGACCCGCGACGTGCCGCCACGGCCGCCATCCATCGCATCGCCGGCGCGCTTCGCGTCCAGTAGCGGTTCCACGACGTCGCGCCACTCGCGACGCACGATGCCGAAGCTCCGCCCGCGCTCGAACGTCTCGAGGTGACGGTTGCGCCAGCGCATCTCCTCCTCCCAGAGCTTCGCCGCGCACGCGAGCCGCCCGTAACCCGCCAGCACCCGCCAATGCCGCTCGCGCCGCGCCGGCTGCGGCACCGCGGCGAGAAAAGCACGCAGGGGCTCCCACAAGAATTGGCGGGCGCCGGCCGTCTCTCCGCTCGCGAACGCCTCCTCGGCGTGCTCGTCCGTGTCGACGTTGAGCCGCTCCACCGCACGCTGCCAGCCGGTGAGCGGCTCGCGTGCGACCACGGCCGGAGCAACCTGCCGCGCCGAGGCGTCGCTCACTCGACCTTCGCGGCCTCGTCGATCAACATGATCGGGATGTCGTCCTCGATTCGATAGAGAAGCTTGCACGCCTTGCAGACGAAGCCCGTCCTGCGTCGCGTTCAGCTCGAGATCTCCCTTGCATTTCGGACAGGCGAGAATTTCAAGCAGCTCTTGGCTGATGGCCATCGTCGTCCTCCCGGATCCATTCCCATTCCCGAGCGAGTCCCTCGGCGAGCGACGTCTCGGGGCGAAAGCCGAGCCGATCGCGTGCCCGTGTGCAATCGGCGGCGGTGTGGCGGACATCGCCTTTCTGGCGGGCGTCCCGCTTGACGCGCAGCGGTTGGCCCGAGATCTGCTCGATCGTCGCGAGCACGTGATTGACGCTCACCCGCGAGCCGCCGCCGATGTTGAAGACCTCTCCGCCCTCCGGCCGCTCGGCTGCCGCGACGTTTGCCGTCACGACGTCGGCGACGTAGGTGAAGTCACGCGTCTGCTCGCCGTCGTCGTAGAGCGTGATCTCGCCGCCGGTGAGAGCGCCCTTGAGAAATCGGTGCATCGCCATGTCGGGACGCTGGCGGGGCCCGTACACCGTGAAATAGCGAAGCGACGTGGTCGAGAGGTCGTAATTCTTCCAGTAGAGCCAGCACAGGTGCTCGGCGGCGAGCTTCGTCACGCCGTAAGGCGAGACCGGCCGGGGCAGGCTCTGCTCGCGCATCGGCAGATCGGCCGTGTCGCCGTATATGGACGACGACGACGCGTACACGAAGCGACGGACCCCGACGTCGCGCGCCGCCTCCAGCAGTCGTTGCGTCGCCACCACGTTGTTCCTCGCGTAGATCTCGAAATCTCGCCCCCAGCTCGCGCGGACCCCCGCCTGCGCGGCCTGATGAAACACCCAGTCGACCCCGGCGAGCAGCGGCGTCAGCTCGGCGCGGCTGAGATCGTCCTCGACCGCGCGAAATCGCGGACTGCGGCGAAGCGAGCGTAGGTTCCGCTCCTTCGCGGCGCGCGGATAGTAGTCGAGAAAGCAGTCGACCCCGACGACCTCGTGCCCAAGCCCGACGAGATGCTCCGCGAGGTGCGAGCCGACGAAGCCCGCCGCGCCGGTGACCAGGCACTTCATGGGGTCCCCTCGGGCGCCGCCCGCTCGGCTCGACGTCGATCGATCACCGTCGCGACCGAATCGACGAGCCGTTCCCCGCCCTCGACGTCCATGGCCACTCGCACCGCGGCGAGCTTGTCCTTCGCGAAGGGAAAGCGCTCCAGCTTCACCAGATCCTTCTCTGTGGTCACTACCAGGTCGAGCCCGCGACTCCGGCTGGCGATCTTCTTCCAGTCTTCGAGAGTGTAATCGTGATGGTCCGGGAACTCCAGAAAGTCGTCGAGACGCGCATCCCACTGTTGGAGCGTGCGGTAGAAGGGCTGCGGATCCGCCAGGCCGGCCACGCCGAGCGCCCGGTGTGCCGCCAGAGCGCCCATGGGAAGCTCGCGCCAAACCTCTCCGTCCGGCGTCACCAGCGCGGTCGCGCGCAGCTCGCCGTGGTACACCGGCAATCCAGCGAGCGTGCGTTCGACGCCGGCGCCGAGCCGCTCGCCGTCATCTCCCTGGACGACGAGCGCGGCCTGGGCTCGCCGCAGCGCTCGAATCGGCTCACGCAGCCTCCCGGCGGGCAGCATGTAGCCGTCGCCACGACCATGCGCGCGCAAGCAGACCAGATCGAACTCGCGACGCAAGGCCCAATGCTGGAAGCCATCGTCGAGCACCAGCACGTCGGCGCCGAACTCCCGACAGGCAAGCGCGCCTGCTTCCGCTCGGTCGCGTCCGATGACCACCGGCCCGCCAAAGCGCCGCGCCAGCATCGCGCCCTCGTCGCCGACCACCGCGGGGTCCTGAGAAGCGGGGACGTCCGCGCCGCGGGGCATTCCGACGACGGTAGGTCCGCGCGCACTGCCACCGTGGCCGCGCAGCACGATCGCCACGAGGTAGCCACGCGAGCGTAGTCTCTCCGCCAACCAGAGGGTCGTCGGGGTCTTCCCGTTGCCACCGACGGAAAGATTGCCGACGGATACGACCGCCGCTGCGAGCTGGCGCCGCCGACGCAGGCGGAGCTTGTACGAGAGCGCGCGCAGCTCGACGGCGGTGGCAAACAAGAGGGACAACGGCATCAGGCCCAGTCGCAGAAGTCGTCCGTCCGTACCTTGCCCCTTCCAGGCGCGTCGAATGGCACGATCCAGCGCCATGCGCATCAAGCAAGGCATCCGAGCGCTGCGCGAACACTCTGCTCCGCGACCCAGCCCGGAGCGAAGGTGCCGCGTGCGGCTTCGCCCATGCGCCGCGCTTTCACCGGGTCGGCGATCAGCTCGGCCAAGCGCTCCTCGAGCTCGCGAGCGTCGCGCACGAGGATCGCTCCCTGACTCGACTCGAGGCGCGACGCCATAGCCCGTACGCTCTCGATGTGCGGGCCGAACAGCACCGGCACGCCCGCGCGAGCGGGCTCGACGACGTTGTGGCCGCCGACGGGGACGAGAGTGCCGCCCACGAACGCGGCGACGGCGCCTTCGTAGAGTCCCGCAAGCTCGCCGAGGGTATCGAGCAGCAGCACGGGAGGCTCGCCGGACCAGCCCCCGTCCAGAAGGGCGCTGCGGCGCACGAAGGCGATCTCGTGGCGCCGTAGCACCTCTTCGACCTCCGCGAGCCGACCGAGGTGGCGAGGCGCCAGCAAGAGCCGTAGGGTCGCAAAACGGGAACGCAGCGACACGAACGCACGCGCGCACGCTTCCTCCTCCCCGGCATGGGTCGAAGCCGCGATCCACCACGGAGCGTCGGAGGCGATCGCGATGGCCGGCGATGCCGAGACGGCTTCGAGCTTGAGGCTGCCGGTCACGCGCACGCGCTCGGGCGGCGCGCCGAGAGCGCGGACGCGTTCTGCCTCGGCCTCGCTTTGCATTCCGAAGAACGCGACATCGGCCAGCACGCGGCGGAAGAACGGCGCGACGTAGCGATAGCGGCGAAATGCCCGCGGAGAGATGCGCCCCGACAACAACACGGCGGGGACCCGGCGCTGGCGCAAGCCGCGCAGCAGGTTCGGCCAGATCTCCGTTTCGGTGAAGACGAACATCGTGGGCCGGATCCCGTCGAGGGCGCGCGCCACGCACGCGGGGAAATCGAGCGGCAGCAGGATCGCGCCGTCGGCGTCGGCGACCTCGTTTCCGAGCGTGCGACCCGTAAGGCTGGTCGCAGAGAGAACGATCTTCCATCCCTCCAGCGCGTCGCGGAATCGACGAAGCAACGGCCGCGCGGCCATGAGCTCTCCCACCGATGCGTTGTGGAGCCAGAGCACCTTCCGCCCGCGTAACGCCTCGACGAGGTCGGGCGAGTAGAGCCCGAGCCTTTCGCGGTGTGCCCGAAAGCGGCGAAGCCGCAGCGCCGGGGCCACCGCCAGGTCGGCGGCGGAGGTCAGCAGATCGTAGAGAATGTGCACGCTGTTCGGTCGCTTCTCGCCGCCCCCTCGACTTCCGCGCTCAGGCGCGTGAGATCTTTCTCGAGGCGTTCGCGGGCGAGCTCCACCGCCCTCTCGTCTGCGTCGCGCGCCACCGTCAACGGCGCTCCCCCGACGTAGTAGACCCGCGTGAACGGCGCCGGCAGGATGAACCGATCCCAGCTCGCGAAGCCATGGCCATGGCGAGGCGCACAAGCGACGGGAAAGAGCCTCGCACCGGTGACCTGCGCGAGACGAATCGCTCCCACCTTGGCTCGCTGCCTCGGCCCGCGCGGACCGTCTGCGGCAATCGCCAAGTCGTACCCCTCGCGGTACGCCTCGAGCATCTCGCGCGCGCTCGCGACTCCGCCGCGAGTGGCTGACCCGCGCGCGGCGCGGATTCCGTAGCCGCGAGTCGCGCGAGCGATGATCTCGCCGTCGCTGTGTCGGCTCACCTGAATGCAGATCCCCGCGCCGTGGCCACGGTAGCCCGCCTGAATCATGCCGAGCTGCGCGTGCCAGAACGCCATCAACACGCGCTCGTTCTTCGCGAAGGCTTCCAGCAACTCTTGCGAATCGTCGCCAACGACCACCGGTCGCAGCGTCCTCTGAATCAGGCCATACAGCAGTCCCGCCGCGAACCCGAGCACGGCGACACGGATCTGCGCGGCCCTCCCCCGCTCGCTCATTCACCGCCCGCCGCCACACGCGGCTCATTGCGGAACTGCATGTCGTAGAGGCGCCGATATTCGCCGCCGCGGGCGATGAGCTCGTCGTGCGTCCCCTCCTCGACGATCCGGCCGCGCTCGAGCACGACGATCCGATCCGCGTGCGAATCGTCGACAGGCGGTGCGCGATGACCAGCGTCGTGCGTCCCGCCATCAGCCTCTCGATCGCCTCCTGCACCAGTCGCTCGGATTCGTTGTCGAGCGCCGAGGTCGCCTCGTCGAGGATCAGGATCGGCGCGTTCTTGAGCAGCGCACGAGCGATCGCCAGGCGCTGGCGCTGGCCGCCCGACAGCTTGACGCCGAGCTCGCCGATCACGGTGTCGTAGCCCTGCGGCAGCCTTTCGATGAACTCGTGCGCGTTGGCGGCGCGCGCCGCGGCCTCGATCGCTCCATCGAGGTGTCGACGTCGCCGTAGGCGATGTTGTTGCGCACGGTGTCGTTGAACAGGAACGTGAACTGCGTGACGAGCGCGATCTGCGCGCGCAGCGACGCCAGCGTGAAGTCGCGCACGTCTTGCCCGTCGATGGTCAATCGCCCCGACGTGACGTCGTAGAAGCGCGGGATCAAGTCCGCCAGCGTGCTCTTGCCGGCGCCGCTCGTCCCACCAGCGCCACCACTTCGCCGCGGCGGATCTCGAGGTCGATGTCGCGAAGCACCGGCTCCGCTTCGTAGCGGAAGGACACGTTCTCGAAGCGAATCGCGTCGGCGAAGCCGCCGAGGACGCTGCGTCCGGCCGTTCGACGACGTCGCTGGGCTCGTCGAGCATCTCGAAGATGCGGCTCGCCGCGGCCATCCCCTGCTGCACGACGTTGTTGGTCTTGGTGAGGCCCTTGAACGGATCGTAGAGCAGCAACATCGCCGTCAGGAAGGCCATGAACGAGCCCTGCGTGCGCCCGCCGGCGATGACGCTGTGGCCGCCGTACCAGACGACCCCGGCGATCCCGAAGGCGGCGAGCACCTCCATCATCGGGGTGATGAAGGCCTTGATGCGCGCGGCGCGCATGTAGAGGCCGACGAGCCGCGCGCGTTCCTCGTCGAAGCGCCGATTCTCGTAGTCTTCCATGCCGAAGGCCTTGACGACGCGGTTGCCCTGAATGGTCTCCTGGAGCAGCGTGGCCAGGTTGCCGAGCGTGATCTGCCCCTTGCGCGTGAACTTCCGCAAGCGCTGCGACAGGCGCAGGATCGGCACCACGGAGAGCGGGAACACCACGACGGCGATCAGCGCCAGCATCCAGTCCTGACGAACGCGACGACGACCAGCACGATCAGCGACGTGACGTCCTTCATCACCGAGGCCACGGCGTCGGTGAGCGCGCTGCGCAGCAGCTCGACGTCGTTGGTCACGCGCGAGAGCAAGCGTGCCGGTCGGCGTGCGGTTGAAGAAGGAGAGCGACAAACGGTGGATGTGCGCGTTCAGCTCGTTGCGCAGGTCGGCGACGACGCGCTGCCCGATCCACTCCATGAGATAGCTCTGGGTGAAGGACATGGCGGCGCGGAACAGGAAGACCGCGACGATCACCACGGGCAGCACTTGCAAAGCCCACTCCCGTTTGTGGAGAACACGTCGTCGAAGACGCCGCGCACCAGAAACGGCATCACGCCGTTGGTCGAGCCGAAGAGCACCATCGCGATCACCGCGATCGTGAAACGAGGCCAGACGTACGGCCGCAGGTAGCGGAGCAGACGGCCGTAGAGCTTCACGCGCGTTCTCTCAGCAGCCCGAGCACCAGGTCGGCGGCGCGATCGGCGGCGCCCCCTCACCCAGCGCGTGACGCACGGCGGCGAGGTCCGCCGCGCATCGCACGCTCCCGGGCCGGGATCTGACAGGATCGCATCGGCTTCACGGGCAATGTCCGGCGGCGGACGCCTGGGTCTGAATCAGCTCCGGCACGATCGCGCGCCCGGCGATCAGATTCGGCATGCCGATCCACGGCACGTCGACCAGGGCGCGTCCGGCAAGATAGGTGAGGGGCGAGGCTCGATACATGATGACCATCGGGCGCTCGAGCAGGGCGATCTCGAGGGTCGCCGTGCCGGAGGCCGTCAAGACGAGATCCGCCGCGGCGATCAAGTTATAGGCGTCATGCTCGAGCAAGGGAAGCGCCACGCGCCGACCGGCCACCAGCGGCTCCACCAGCGCCCGCGCCAGCGTCGGCGCGAGCACGATCGCGAACTGCAGGGCGTGGCGCGCCGCCAGCCTCTCCGAGCTCCCGCCATCTCCGGCAACATGCGCTCGACCTCGCGCCTGCGGCTGCCGGGCAGAAGCACGACGAGCCGCTTCGTCGGGGTCGAGACCGTAGCGCGGCGAGCGTCTGCTCGCGACCACGAGTGGCGCGCACGCGGTCGAGCAGCGGGTGGCCGACGAAGACGACCTTCTCGGAGTCTCCGTAGACCGCGGGCTCGAAGGGAAAGAGGACCGCCAGGCGGTCGACGCGGCGCAAGATCTTGCGCACCCGACCGCGCCGCCACGCCCACACCTGGGGGCTGACGTAGTAGAAGACCGGCACGCCGCGGCGCTTGGCCACGGCGCCGAGCGCGAGATTGAATTCCGGGAAGTCGATGAGCACCAGACACGTCAGGCGGCCGCTCGACGATCTCGCGACGCAACATCCGATAGCTCGCCACAAAGCCCGCCCCTTTTCCGCCACCTCCGTCAAGCCCATCGTGGCGATCTCCGCGATGTCGACGATCGTCGTCATGCCGGCGGCGCGGCTTCGCGGCCGCCGATGCCCGAGACCTCGATCTGCGGCACACGCTGGCGCAAGGCGGCCACGAGCCCCGCGCCGTGCAGGTCGCCCGACGCCTCGCCGGCGACGAGCAGCACTCGCGCCGGACCGGCCCGTCACGGAACTCGGACCCTCTGCCACGCTCACCCCGACCGGCGAAGCTCCTCCTCGACGCGCCGAGAACCTGCTCGGCGACCTCCATCGCGCGCAGCCCCTCACGGCCGCTCACCAGCGGCGCGTCCCGCGTGCGCACGGCCTCGAGGAAGGCGCGGATCTCCGAGCGAGCGCGTCCTCGCCATCGACCACGCGCTCCTCGACCTCGATCGGCGCGAGCCCGCCGGGCGGTGCCGCGCCACGGCGGCAGATGCGCAGGCGCTTCTCCCCATAGTCGACCGAGACGTAGGTGTCGGGCTGGAAGATGCGGAGCTTGCGCTCGCGCTTCAGCGACACGCGGCTGGCGGTGACGTTGGCGATCGCGCCGTCCGCGAAGCGCAGGCGCGCGTTGGCGATGTCGGCGAGCGCGGTGAGCACCGGCACGCCGACCGCCTCGACCGGACGACCGGGGCTCGTCACCATGCTGAGGATCACGTCGAGGTCGTGGATCATGAGGTCGAGCATGACGTCGACGTCGGTGCCGCGCTCGACGAACGGCGCCAGGCGGTGGCACTCGATGAAGCGCGGCTGCGTGAGCAGGCCGGCGAGCGCGCGGATGGCCGGGATTGAAGCGCTCGAGGTGGCCGACCTGCAGGATGCGGCCGCGCTGCTCGGCGAGCGCACGAGCTCGCGCGCCTCCTCGAGCGTGGCGGCGATCGGCTTCTCGACGAGCACGTCGATGCCGGCCTCGAGCAGACGCGCGCCGACCTCGCGATGGACCGGCGTCGGCACGGCGACGCTCGCGCAGTCGATCCGCCGCCGAGATCGCGAGACGTCATGACAAGCCCGACAGTGGAAGCGCGCGGCGACCTCGCGGCCCGCGCGGGGTCGCTGTCGACGACGGCGACGAGCTCGACGTCCGGCTCCGCCGCGTACTTCTCGGCATGGAAGCGCCCGAGGTAGCCGACGCCGACGACCGCCGCGCGGATCGTCATCGCCGCGTGCTCCGCGAGGCTTGCCTCGCTGACGCCGACGATGGCGATGCCGGCGCGATCGGCGCTGCGCGAGCAGCGTCCTCGCGGTCGAGCAGGATCGTCCGCCCCGCCTCGAGCGCGAGCACGCGCGCGCTCGCCGCCGCCATGGTCTCGATCGTACGCGGACCGACCGCGGGCACGTCGAAGCGCAGGTCCTGCCCCGGCTTGCACACCTTGACCACGACGACGCCGCCGCGCCCGAGCTCGCCGCCGCGCCGGATGCACGCGTCGGTGCCCTCGATGCCCTCGACGGCCAGCACGACGCCGCCCCGGACCACGACGCTCTGGCCGATGTCGAAGCGTCCGATCTCCTTGGCGGCGCGGAACCCGTACGCGATGTCCGCCCACTGGCGGCGTTCGGCGCATGACGCCCGAGCACGCCTTCGTGCACGACGATGCTCGCCAGGAACATCGTCGACGGCACGATCGCGATGCCGTCGCTCTCGAGCTCCGCCGGCGACGCCGCGCAGCAGCGCGTCGTCGCGCAAGCTGCGCAGGCGGGCGAGGAACATCGCGCCGCGGAAGTCCGGCCGCCCGCCGCGGAACACACCCGCCTTCGATAGCCCGCCCGCCATCACCGCGCGACGCACCCCGCCGTCTCGAAACGCCCGGATCATCTTGCCGAGCTCGCCGACGCGCACCCAGGTGACGGTGTCGGCGACCGCGTCGATCGCTTCGTCGGTCTCGCCTCGGTGCGCGACGGCGACCACGCGAACGCCCTCGCGCTTCGCGGTCTCGGCGAAGATCAGCGGAAAGCGTCCGTTGCCGGCGATGAGGCCGATGGTGTCCGTCACGACTCGGGATCGGCGTCGTCTCCCGCCTCCCCGCGCAACCGACAGAGACCGCGCTTGGTGCTTCCACGAAAGCGACGAGCTGGTCGACCGCGGCGCTCGAGACCGCCTCTTCCCGCAGCTTACGGATGGCTTCCTCGGCGGTCAGCCCGGAGCGGAAGAGCATGCGGTAGGCGGCGCGGAGCGCACGCAGCTCCTCGTCGGGAAAGGCCCGCCGCCGCAAGCCCTCGATGTTCAGCCCGACGAGCCCGGCGCGGTCTCCCTGGACCACGCAGAACGGCGGCACGTCTTGGACGACCATCGCGCCGCCGGCGAGCATCGCGGACTCGCCGAGCCGTACGAACTGGTGAACGGCCGCGAGCCCGCCGACGATGACGAAGTCCTCCAACGGTCACGTGTCCGGCGAGCGTCGCGCCGTTGGCGAGCACGACGCGGTCGCCGACCGTGCAGTCGTGCGCGACGTGCGAGAAGTTCATGAACAGGTTGCGGTTGCCCACCGACGTCGTACCCCCGCCGCCCTCCGTGCCGATGTGCATGGTCGCGAACTCGCGAATCTGGTTCTCGTCGCCGATCACCAAGCGAGTCGGTTCGCCGCGATACTTGAGATCCTGGGGGATCGCGCCGACGCTGCGAACTGAAAGATGCGGTTGTTGCGGCCGATCGTCGTGCGCCCGTCGATGACCGCGTGCGGGCCGACCCTCGTCCCCGCGCCGATCTCGACCTGACCGCCGATCACCGCGTAGGGACCGACCTCGACCCCATCGCCGAGGCTCGCGCCGGGCGCCACGACCGCCGTGGGATGGACCGTCGTCGTCACACGCCGAGCTCCGAGGCGTCGACTTCCATAGTCAGGAACTCCGCCTCGGCCGCCACCCTACCGTCGACCACCGCTCGGCCCTTCAACCTCCACAGCGGCCGGTGCTTGTGGAGCAGCTCGACCTCGAGCCGCAGCTGATCGCCCGGGACAACCGGTCGGCGAAACCGCACGTGCTCGAGGCCGACCAGCACGACCCCTCGCCCTTCGGGGACTCCGTCGGTCGAGCAGCAGGCCAGCAGCCCACCCGCCTGCACCAGCGCCTCGCAGACCAGCACGCCCGGCATGATCGGGCGGCCGGGAAAGTGGCCCCGGAAGAACGGCTCGTTCGCGCTCACGCTCTTGATCGCGACCACGCGCTCGCCGTCGACGAGCTCGACCACGCGGTCGATGAACAGGAACGGATAGCGGTGCGGTAACCGGCGGACGATGTCGCGGTACTCGAGCAGCGTCGCTCCTAAGCGGTGGCCCTCACTTCTTCCGAGTGCCACCCTCCTTTCGCTTGGTGTTGTACTCCTGAATCACCGGGTCCGTGATGTCGACCGCACGGGAGCCGTAGAGCACGGCCCCCGTGTTCGAGGCCTCCAGGACCAGCGTGTAGTTCTGTTTGGCGCCGTACTCGGCGATCACCTCCTGCAGCTGGCGCAGGATCTCCGAGGTGAGCTCGTTGTCCCGTTGCTGCAGTTCGGCCTGCGAGTCCTTGTAGGTGCGCTGGAAGTCGCGCAGTTTCTTCTGGTAGTCGCGCTCGATGTTCTTGCGCTCGTCGTCCTTCAGCACCATCCCCTTCTTTTCGACGTCGTCCTTGATCTTCTCGATCTCGCCCTTCTGCTTGGCCAGTTCGGCTTGCAGCTTGTCGACCTGGGTCTTGAAATCCTCCTTCGCTTTCTTGCCCGCGTCGCATTCGTTCAGCGCGCGCTGCAAGTCGACGATGCCGAGCTTGAACTCCTCGGCCCGCACCGCAGGGGCGGCGAGAAGCACGGCCGCCAGCATGATGATCGATCCTTTCATTCCAGTCTCCTCTCGCATCGTGATGACCTACAACGGCGCGCCGAACGAGAACGCGAATCTGCTGGTGCGCTCGCCGTTCTTCGGGTTCAGCGGAAACCCGAACTCGATGCGCAGCGGCCCGATCGGCGACAGCCAGCGGACGCCCCAGCCCACCGAGTAGCGGAGGTCGCTCAAGTCGAATCCTGGTCGTGGGTCCAGGCATTCCCGACGTCGACGAACAACACCCCGCGAAGCCCGAGCGACTCGACGATCGGGAAGATGATCTCGTTGTTGATGATGAGCTGCACGCTGCCGCCGACGGGTGCGGTGTCGATGATCTGGCCCGTCGGATCGAAGACCGGCTCGCGCGGGCCGAGCGTGCGCGTCTCGAAGCCGCGGATCGAGTTGATGCCGCCCGGGAAGTAGCGCTCGAAGAGCGGAATCTCGTTGCCGTTGCGCGCCGCTTGGCCGATACCCCAGGCGGCGCGTGCGCCCGAGGACGCGACGAAAGTGCCCCACGTCGGGCTCTTGTAGAACGGATAGAAGAAGCGCGTACGGCCCTCCGCGACCAGGAAATTCGTGCCGGCGCCGAGCCCGGCGAATTCGAGGGAGAAGTTCTGCACCGAGCCCTCGGTCGGATCGAAGGGATGGTTCAGCGTGTTGCGCACCAGGGTCGGGATGATGCTGCTGGTCAGCTGCTTGCCCTCCTCTCCGAGACGCTGGGGATGGTGACGCCGGGGGTGATGTTGCTGATGTCGGCGTCCTCGAGCCGGTACTGTAGCCCGAAGCGGACCTCGTCGAGAGAAGCGCCGATGACGGGATCCGGCGCAGGCCGAGCGCGGTGAACGGATAGAGGGCCTGGAGCGAGAAGCCGGTGCCCCCGCGGTGAAGTCGTCGAACTCGGCCGCAGTTGAAGGCCGTGAACTGCGTCGTGAAGTACGTGTCGAAGGAGTACGGCTCGGTGAAGTCGAAGGAGAAGTTCGGCGGATCGAGCCGATGTCGGCGTTGAGCACGACGCGCTCGCCCGGCCGAAGAGGTTGTTCTCGGAGAGCCGGACGTTGAAGAGGAATTGGTCGCCCGAGCTGAACCCGGCGCCGGCGGTGAACGCGCCGGTCTGCGCTTCCTTGACGTCGACCAGGAGGTCGATCTTGTCGGGCTGATCGGAGCGCTGCGTCGTGATGTTGACCTCCTGGAAGAAGCCGAGGCGCTGCAGCGCGCGCGGCTCTTCTTGAGCTGCGCGCCGAGAACCGCTCCTGCTCCTGGACGAGCAGCTCGCGGCGAATGACCTTGTCGCGGGTCTTGGTGTTGCCGGTGATCTCGATGCGATCGAAGTAGACCTCCGGGCCCTTGTCGACCTTGTAGGTGACGTCGACCACCTTCTTCTCCGGGTCGACGTCGGTGTGCGGCTCGACGTTGACGAACGCGTAGCCGTCGTCGCCGTAGCTTCGGTGAGCTTGAGGATGTCCTTGCGCAGCTTGCTCGCGCGGAACACGTCTCCGCTCTTCATCTCGAGTTGCGGGACGTTGAGCTCGGTGGTCGCCGTCGCGTCGCCGCCGAGCTTGACCGTGCCGACCTTGTACTGCTCGCCCTCGTCGATCTTGATCGTGACGTTGAGGCCGTCGTCCTTGCGCTCGACCAGCGGCTCGTCGACCTTCACGTTGACGTAGCCGTGGTCGTAGTAGAAGGCCGTCAGGCGCTCGACGTCGGTCTTCAGCGCTTCCTGATCGAGATTCCCGGCCCCGGTGGCCCACGAAAGGAATGACTCCTCCTTCGTCTGCATGAGCCTCCTCAGCTGGCGCTCGAAAACTCGTGATTGCCCTCGAAGACGATTTTCTGGATGCGGATGATCTTGCCCTCGTTGACGTGCAGCGTGAGCGTGACTTCCCGTTCTCGGGCTCCGAAGTCGTGAAGGTGATCGTCGCGTCCAGGTAGCCCTTCTCGTCGTAGAGCTTCTTGGCGTCCTCGATGCCGCGCTGAATCTTCTCGACGTCGAGCATCGTGTGCGGCCGGATCTTGAGGGCGGCCTCGAGATCGTCCTCGCTTGATCTTCTTGTTGCCTTCGAGCTTGACCTCCCTGATCATCGGCCGCTCGACCACGTGAAACGTCAGCGTGCGCTTGCCGTCGACGTCGTCGACCGACGCCTGAACGTCTTCGAAGAAGCCCATCCCGTAGATCGAGCGTACGTCCTGCTCGACGATGGCGGGGTCGGGTGGCTTGCCGATTTCGCTTCGCACCCGAACGCGGATCGCGTTCTGCTCGACCCGGCTGTTGCCGATCACACGAATCGCCTCGATGTTCGACTCTTCGGCGGCGGCGATCGTGCCGAGGGCCAACACCCAGAACAGCAGGATCGCGCCGGATCGAGTCATCTTCACGAAATTCGCGCCTCGTATCAGATGGTCGTAGGGGTGTACAGCACGAAGACTACGACCGTTTGATGAAGCCGCACGACGCACTGTTCATGCGGATGTCACGCCGACGGCGGGCTCGAGGTGCCCGGCGTGCAAGCGCAGAACCCGATCCATGGCCGCCGCCAGCCGCGGATTGTGCGTCACCACGATGAGCGCCACGCCGCGCTCCCGGTTGAGCTCGACGATGAGACGCTGCACCTCCTCGCCTGTCCCGGGATCGAGATTGCCGGTCGGCTCGTCGGCCAGCAGCACGCGCGGCGAAAGCACCACCGCCCGAGCCACCGAGACCCGCTGCTGCTCTCCGCCCGAGAGCTCACCAGGCTTGTGCTCGAGCCGATCGGACAAGCCCACGCGCGCGAGAATCTCGCGCGCCTCGCGCCTCGCGCGATCCCACCCCAAGCCGGCGATCAACGCGGGCATCATCACGTTTTCTTCGGCGGTCAGATCCGCCATCAGATGATGGAACTGGAAGATGAAGCCGATCTCGCGGTTGCGAAACGCGGCCAGGGCCCGAGGAGAAAGCGACTCGAGATCGGCATCCGCGTAGCGCACCACGCCCGACGTCGGGCGGTCGAGCGTGCCGAGAATGTGCAGGAGCGTGGATTTGCCGACGCCGGATTCGCCGACGATCGCCACCTTTTCCGCGGCTCGAACTTCGAGATCGACGCCCTCGAGAACGCGCACGAGTCGCCCCGCGTCCGTGTAGTGCTTGACGAGACCGTGCACGGTGACGAGCGGGCCCGCCGATCGCAAGATGTCGCCGGCCGGCGCGGTCGCTTCGCGCGCGATCCGGTCATTCATAGCGGATCACGTCGACCGGAGCGACGCGGGCCGCCCGCGAGGCGGGATAGAGCGTCACGCAGAGACAGACGAAAAACGCGGCGATCGTCACCGCGACGAAGTACCCGGGAACGATGTCGACCGGCACCGTCTCCGTGAAGAACACCCCGTGGGGCAACGGCAACTTGTACTGCGAGATCAGCCACGAGATCCCCAACCCTCCCGCGTTGCCGAGCACCGCGCCGACGAGACCGATGACCAGCCCCTTGAACACGAAGATCCGTGCGATCGACCCGTCGGTCGCTCCCATCGACTTCAAGATCGCGATGTCCTTTCGCTTCTCCATCACCACCATGATCAGCGTGGCGAGGATCGTGAAGCCCGCCACGACCAGCATCAGCGAAAGCACGATGAAATAGACGAGCTTCTCCAGGCGCAGCGCCACGAACACGTTGCGGTTCATCTCCATCCAGTCGCGCGCCTCGTAGGGAAAGCCGAGTCCGGAGCTCTGCAGGCGAGACGCCACCAGATGAGCGTCCTCGATGTGATCGGTGCGGATCTCGATACCGGTCACCTTGTCTTTGAGGCCGACCAACGCCTGCGCGTCGGCGAGCGTCATGTAGACCAGGCTCGAATCGAACTCGGCCATTCCAGAATCGAAGAGGCCGACGACCGCGAAGCGCTTGATCCGCGGCACCATGCCGAGGGACGAGGGTGTGCCGACGGGTAGAACGACCGTGATCGCGCTGCCGACCCCCGCGCCGAGCTGCTTGGCCAGCTCGACGCCGATCACCACGCCCGAGAGCGTCACCTCCCGCTCCTCGCCCTGCTCGTGCACCTTCAGGGTGTGTGGCTGGCCCATCTCGGCGAAGCTCCCCTGCTTCAGGAAGCGGGCGACGTCGACCACGTCGTTGGCGCGCTCTGGTTCGACGCCGCGGATGAACACGCCGGTGACGGCGCTGCCGTAGGAGACCATGGCCTGGACGTACACGTAGGGCGCGGCGGCGACCACGCCTTTGGTGGCGAGAATCGGCTCCATCAGCTTGGCCGGATCGGCGACTGGGCCTCCGTAGCTGGTGACGATGACGTGCGGGGTGAAGCCGAGGATGCGCGTTCGCAGGTCGTTCTCGAAGCCGGTGGTGATGGAGAGCGCGATGTCGAGCGTCGTCACGCTGATGGTGACCCCGAGGATGGAGATCAACGTGATCAAGCTGATGAAGGCCTCGCGACGTTTCGCGCGGAGGTAGCGCAGGCTGATGAACAGCTCGTAACGCATGCGCCGGCCGCCTCAGGCCGGGGGCCGGAGCAGCGGAAAGAGGATGACGTCACGGATCGACGACTGGTTGGTGAGCATCATCACCAGCCGATCGACCCCGATGCCCTCGCCCGCGGTCGGCGGCATCGCGTGCTCGAGCGCGAGCAAGAAGTCCTCGTCCATCGGCTGCGCTTCTTCGTCGCCTTCGGCTCGGGCGAGCACTTGGGACTCGAAGCGCCGACGCTGGTCGTCTGGATCGTTCAGCTCGGAAAACGCATTCGCCATCTCCCGACCGGCGATGATCAGCTCGAAGCGGTCCGTGATCTCGGGATCGTCGGCGTTTCGTCGCGCGAGCGGCGAGACCTCCACGGGATAGCCGAGGACGAAGGTCGGCGAGATCAGCCGGTGCTCGGCGAGCTTCTCGAAGAGCTCGAGCAGGATCTTCCCGGCTCCCCACGCCGGGTCGAGCTCCACACCCCGGCTCGTGGCGAAGGCGCGCAGCGACTCGCGTCGACGCGAGGTCCCGCGTCTCGGCGCCTGCGTGACGGCACAGAGCATCCTGCAGCGTGAGGCGCTCCCACGGGGGCGTGAGATCGACGTCGTGTACGCCCCAGCGCAAGCGCAGACCGCCGGCGACTTCGGAGGCGAGCTCGCAGAACAGCTCTTCGGTCATCTCCATGAGCTGACGGTAGTCGGCGTAGGCCATGTAGAATTCGAGCATCGTGAATTCGGGATTGTGCTGCGTGGACACGCCTTCGTTGCGGAACACCCGCGACAGCTCGAAGACGCGCTCGAACCCGCCGATCACCAGCCGCTTGAGGTAGAGCTCGGGAGCGATCCGCAGATAGAGGTCGAGGTCGAGGGCGTTGTGGTGCGTGACGAACGGCCGTGCGGCGGCGCCCCCGGCGATGAGCTGCATCATCGGAGTCTCGACCTCGATGAACTCGCGCGCGGTGAAGTATTCACGGATCTTCTGCAGGATCACGGCGCGCTTGCGGAAGACGGCCGCCACCTCCGGATTGGCGATCAGGTCGAGATAGCGCTGGCGGTAGCGGATCTCCGTGTCGGCGAGCCCGTGCCACTTTTCGGGAAGCGGCCGCAAAGACTTGGCGAGCACGCGAAACGAGCGTGCACGAATCGTGAGCTCGCCGGCGCGCGTGCGAAACAGCTGCCCTTCGACCGCGACGACGTCGCCGATGTCGGCGTTGCGGTACGCTTCGAAGCCGTCCCCGAGATCGTCGCGCTTGACGTTGACTTGCAAGCGACCCCCGCGGTCCTGCAGATCGAAGAACGCGGACTTTCCGAAGTCGCGCAGGCCGACCATGCGTCCCCCGATACGGGCCTCGGGCTTCGCCTTCTCGAGCGCTTCGGCGTCCATCGCGCCAAACCGCTCGCGTAGCTCGCTGGTGGTTGCGGATGGCGCGAAATCATTCGGGTACAGCGCATCGCCGTGGGCCCGCAGAGCCTCGAGCTTCCGCCGCCGCGCGACGAGCAGATCACTGGCGGAATCGGGCATCCATGCGTGTCTTAACGGAGGGGTTTCGGGCAGTCAACGCAGCGGATGCCCATGCGCGCACGACTCGCAGCGAGCCCGCGCCCGCGGCGGAGAATCGCCACGACGTCACTTGCGCGACAGCGCCGGAATGTACGCCATGGGATCTCGCGGTGCGCCGTGGTCGCGGATCTCGAAGTAGAGGCTCGGCAAAGATACCGGGCCAGTCGCGCCAACCGTAGCGATCGAATCACCTTCCGCGACCACGCGCCCCGCCTCGACCAGAAGATCGTTTGCGTAGCCGTACACGGAGTAGAGCCGCTCGCCGTGATCCACGATCACCATCTTTCCGTAGCCGGTGAACCAACCGGCGTAGACGACGCGGCCCGCCCTCACCGCCTGGACCTTCGTGCCGGCCGGTGCGCGGATCTCGACTCCATTGCGCGCGGCGCTCACGGAACCGGCGCCGACGTGCAGCGGCGTTGCCATCGACGTGGTTCCACCTGGAGGCGGCTGAAAGGGGGCCGTCGCCGCCCTCTCCTCGCTTTCGATGAGCTCGTGAAGCTTCTCGGCGGAGGACTTCAGCTCCCCGAGCAGGCGACTACGCTTCTCGCCTTCCCCTCGAAGCGAAGCGAGCAACGTCTTCTTCGAGCGTCGCTCGCCGCGCAACGTGGCAATCTCGCGCTCGCTCTCCTCCCGGTGCGAGACCAGTACGGCCGCCTGATCGGCGGCTTGTTGACGTGCGGTCTCGGCGTCGGCGCGATTGCGCCGCAGCTCTTCGCCCAATTCGCGGTCGTGCGCCAGGATCGCCTCGAAGCTGTAGCGGTAGCGCAGCGCTTCCGTCCATTCCCGCGGTGTCTGGAACACCAGCGGCGCCGGGCCGCGCCGCATCAGCCGGTACAAGCCGCGCGCTCGCGCCTCGAAGGCCGCCCGCAGGCGCGGCAGCTCCGCGTCGAGCTCGACGACCTTGCGCTCCGCGGCTTCCTTGCTCGCCTGCGCCGAGCGAATCCCGGCGGCGAGATCATCTACCCGCTCTTCGCGCTCGGCGATCGAACGATCGAGCTCCTCGATCTCACCGAGCACGCCCGCGGTCTTCTTCTCGATCGACCTTGCCTCCCGCTCCGCGCGCTCGATCTGCTGCTGCACGTCTTTCAGGCGCTCCGTGGAATCCGGCGCCGAGCGCCGCCGTGCCGCAGAGCGCGAGGATTGCCGCGCCGAGCCATCGGTCTCTCCCGCAACGGCTCAAAGCTCTACTCCTCGCAGGAACCGCCGCGCGGAGCCGGCGCTGCCGAGCGCGCCGAGCAACGGGCCCGCCACGAGAAGGGCCAGCAGCGTCCGCGGCTCCAGGAACTGCAGCGCGGCGACGAACGGGGTGAAGAACGAATCGGCGCCGAGCGAATGCCGTAGAAAGTAGAACGCGCCGCCGAGCGCGCCGACGCCGAGCATCGAACCGGCGATGCCCTGCATCGCGCCTTCGAGGAAGAACGGGACCACGATGAAGGAGTCGGAGGCCCCGACCAATCGCAACACTTCGATCTCGTCTTTTCGCGTGAGCGCCGCGAGACGCGCGGAGTTGCCGATCACCAACAACGCTCCGAAGCCAAGGATCGCCGCCCAGACCGCGCCCGTCCACGCGAGCAGGCGCACCAGCGTGGCGAAGCGATCGCGCCAGGCCGCCTCCGAGTCCACGGAGTCGACTCCCTCGAAGTGGCCGAGGCGCGCCGCGAGCGCGCTCGACGCCGCCGGATCGAGATTCGCATCGCGAAGCCCCACGGCGATGACGGGCGGCAGCACCTCGCGCGCATCCACTCCCTCGAGCACGTCCGCATTCGCGCCGAGCGTGTTACGCAGGTCTCGCATGCCTTCTTCCGGTGACACGAGCCTCGCGCGCCCGACTTCGGGCTCTCCTTCGATCCGCCGTGTCAGCGCCTCGGTCGCCGCCGCCGACAAGCCGCGCTTGGCGAAAACCAGGATTGGGTCACCCTCCCCCGCCCAGCCGAGCAGCATTCGATAGGCATTCTCGCCGAACAGCAGAAAGGCGCCGAAGAGAAACACGGCGACGGCGATCGTCGATGCGGTCACCGCGGCCGGACGAGGCGCGCCCCGCAAGTTGGCGAGGGCACGGCGCAGGGAATAGAACGGGTGGAACCTCCTCATGATTCGGGCGGAGCCTCGCCGTTCACCAAGTGGCCGGCGCGCAGCGCGATTTGCCGGCCGGTGACGGCGCGCAACAGATGGGGATCGTGCGTCGCCAGCACGACCGTCGCCCCGGCGCCGTGAGCTCGCGACATCAGCTCAACGACGCGGCTTGCGGACTCCTCGTCGAGATTGCCGGTCGGCTCGTCGGCGAGCAGCAATGCCGGCTCGTTCACCAGCGCCCGCGCCAGCGCGACACGTTGCTGCTCGCCGCCGGACAGCGAGCGCGGATAGCGCCGGACGAGGTCCTTGAGGCCGAGGTCGCGGAGCAGTCCGAAGGCCTTGCGCCGCGCCTCCTTGGACGAATCGCCGGCGGCCTCGGCAGGCAGCGCGACGTTGTCGAGCACCGCAAGCCCCGCGAGCAGCTTGGCGTCCTGGAATACCATGCCTGTCTTGCGACGCAGGGCGGCGATGCCCGAACGGCCGAGTCGCGCCAGGTTTCGTCCGCCGATGACGATCTGGCCCGCAGTTGGCGATTCGGCGCCGAGCAGCAGGCGCAGCAACGTCGTCTTGCCTGCCCCGCTTGGCCCGGTGAGAAGAACGAACTCTCCCGCTTCGATGCCGAGCGAAATATCGGTCAGCGCGGGGAAACGCGGCGGGTAGACTTTGGAGACATGGTAGAGGCGGATCACCCGGGCGGAATTTTAGCTGGGATCGACCCCGATGTCTCGCGGACGAACCCTCCGTGAGGCTTGGCAACCCGTCGGCGATCGCGGAGGATGACCATGGTGCTCGCGCGCGACACGTCTCACGATCGTGATCTCGACCGCAGGCGGTTGCGTAGCGCTCTCGGTCTTGCGGGCGTCTTCCTGTTCGTTCAGATCGCCGGCGGTTTCGCATCCGGAAGCCTCGCCCTGCTCGCCGACGCCGCGCACCTCTTCGCCGACGTCGCCGCCCTCACGCTCGCCTACGCGGCGATGGCCCTCGCGGAGCGCGTGCCGACCAAGAAATACACGTTTGGCCTGTACCGCGCCGAGATCCTCGCGGCGTTCGTCAACGCCGAGCTGCTACTGCTGGTGATGGGAGTGCTGTTCTTCGAGGCCTACCGCAGGCTGATCGATCCGCACGAGATCCACACGGGGTTGATGATCGCGACGGCGATCGCCGGCCTCGCCGCCAACCTCGCTTCCGTCGCGCTGCTCCACGAGCGCAGCGAGCACAGCCTCAACCTCCGGGCTGCCTATCTCGAGGTGTTGAGCGACGCCCTCGGTAGCTTCGGCGTAGCCATCGCCGCCGGCGTGATCGCGTTCACGAGCTGGTTCTGGCTCGATCCGCTGGCCTCCATCGCGATCGGTTGCCTGGTACTGCCACGAGCGGTGGGAGTGCTCCGGCAGTCCGCCCACATCCTGCTCGAAGGAACGCCGCTCGAGGTCGACCTGACCGAGATGCGCGAGCGCCTGCTCGCCCTGCCCGGCGTCGTCGAGCTCCATGATCTGCATTTCTGGACGCTGACGTCGGGACTCCATTCGGCGACCGTGCACATCCGCGCCGCCGAGGAGAGCCCCCCGGCGAGAAGTGCTGCGCGCGGTGCAGAAGGTCTTGAAGGACTCCGCGGGCATCGACCACTCGACGATTCAGGTCGAGTGGGGGGCGGAGGCGAGCTGCACGACGCCGGACCACGCGTGAGGCGTTCGCCCGCCAGGGGCGCCTCACGCCCTCAGTGCCCGCCGGTTGCCGCCCGGCGGCCCTGGACCGCCGTGGTACCGCCGGTCTCCGATGCCCTCTGGCCGCGAGTCATCGTCACCAAGGCGAAGACGGCGAGGGCGAGCAGCAACCCCTGCAGCGCCAGCGGTTCCAGATAAGGAAACACCCCGAGCCACTGCGCGAGAAACGTCGAGTCGGGAATGAACGCGACCGGCGTCTGGCGCACCACACCGGCTTCCTGCAGCTCGCGAATCCCGGCGCCCGCGAAGCGGAAGGCCATGAAATACAGCAGCCCTCCCGTGACGTTGAAGAACGCCCGCATCGGGATGCGCGGACCGATCGACCGGAAGGCCGCGAACAGCGCCGCCAGAGCGACGCACCCGGCGAGAAAGCCGGTGAGGAGAAGCGACTGGTCCGACGCCGAGCGTGCGCGCGCCGCCACCGCCTCGTAGAAGAGAACGGTCTCGAGGCCTTCGCGGAAGACCACGACGAAGGCGAGAAATGCGAGGCCGAACAGCGCACCACGCCCGACGGCGCGCTCCACGCGGCTCTTCACGAAGGCTTGCCAGCGGTCCGCCTCGGCTTTGGATACCAGCCAGTAGGACACCCAGAACAAGACCGCGGACGCCACCAGAATCGTCCAGCCTTCGAATGCCTCGCGCGCGCTGCCGCTCATGGCGAACAGGCTGCGGGTCGCCAGCCACAAGGCGACGCTCCCTCCGACGGCGAGCGCAGCGCCGGCATACAGATAGGGAGTGCGCGAGCGCTGCCCGATGCGCACGAGATACGCCGCGAGCGCCGAGACGATCAGGATCGCTTCGAAGCCTTCGCGCAGGATGATGAGCATCGAATCGGCGAAGAGACTGCCTCCGGCCTCTGCGACGCGAGTGCCTCGCTCGAGCAGGCTGAGCACTTGGTTCCCTTGCGCGCGTATCACCTGCGGTGGCTTCTCCGCCGCCATGTCCGACAGCAGCCTCATCCATTGCGATTCGACTTCGCGGTAGAGCGAGGGATCGCGCGCGGCGAGGTCGCGATCGAGCGTCGATCCCTCGAAGGCGAAGAAGGCGTCCGTGGCGTCCTGCTTCGCCGTTGACGCCGAAGCCGGTGAATAGCGATCGAGGGCGGCGCGCAGCGACTCCTCCGGAGCCAGCGCCGCCGCGCTCGACGCCACCGCCGAGAGCGCGGTCGTGGCGATGAATGCGAGCCACGCAGCCCGCCGCAGCGATGCAAGCGGGATTGTGAAATTCATTTTCACTTACGTACCGCCGAATCCGCGGCAAGGCAACCGGTTGCATCGCGCGCCGATTCACACTTCGACGCTTCGCAACCGCAGCGCGTTGGCGATCACCGAGATCGAGCTCGCGCTCATCGCCAAGCTCGCCAGCATCGGGGAAAGCAGCCAGCCCGTCCATGGGTACAAGATCCCCGCCGCAAGCGGCACACCGAGGGCGTTGTAGACGAAGGCGAAGAACAGGTTCTGGCGGATGTTGCGCAGCGCGGCCCGGCTCAGGCGGACGGCGCGCGCAACGGCACGGAGATCGCCCTTGAGCAGCGTGATGCCTGCGCTCTCGATGGCGAGGTCGCTCCCCGTCGCCATGGCGATACCGACGTCCGCGGCCCCGAGCGCCGGCGCATCGTTGATGCCGTCCCCGGCCATGGCGACGATCCTGCCCTCGGCTTTGAGCCGCGTCACCAGCTCGGCCTTCTGCTGCGGCAGTACCCCGGCGACGACACGACCGATGCCGAGGCGGCTCGCGACGGCCTCGGCAGTGACGCGATTGTCGCCGGTGGCCATGACGATCTCGATGCCGAGCGCACGGAGGTGTCGCATGGCGTCGGGTGTGGCGGCCTTGAGGGGGTCGCTGAGGGCGAACAGCGCCCGAGCGCGCCCGTCGACGCCGAGCAGCGCGACGGTCTTCCCCTCGCGGCCAAGCGCCTCGGCGTCGGCCGACAACGGCCCGAGATCCCCGTCGACGAGCGCGCGGTTGCCGAGCACGATCGCCCGGCCCTCGACACGCCCGCGAACGCCCTTGCCGGCCACCGCCTCGAACGCTTCCACGGGGGGCACCGCCATGCCACCTTCCTTGGCTGCCGAAAGCAACGCCGCAGCCAGAGGATGATCGCTCCCCCGCTCGAGGCTGGCGGCTAGCGCGATCGCCTCGTCCTCTGCGAAGCCGGGGGCAGTACGCACATCGGTCAAACGCGGCCTTCCCTCGGTGAGCGTTCCGGTCTTGTCGACGACCAGCGTGTCGACCTTGCCGAGCGCCTCCAGCGCTTCAGCCGAGCGGACCAGGACCCCGGCGCGCGCGCCGCGTCCGGTCGCCACCATGACGGACATCGGCGTGGCGAGCCCGAGCGCGCACGGACAGGCGATGATGAGCACGGCGACGGCGTTCACCAGCGCGTACGCAAGGCGTGGCTCGGGACCCACCGTGCCCCAGACGATCGCAGTGAGCATCGCTACGACGACTACCAGCGGCACGAAGACGGCGGATACCGCGTCGGCGAGGCGTTGGATGGGCGCACGGCTTCGCTGCGCCTCGGTCACCAACCGCACGATCTGCGCCAACACCGTGTCCGCCCCGACGCGCTCCGCGCGCATCACGAAGCTGCCGTTGCCGTTGAGCGTGGCGCCGGACACGGTGTCACCCGGGCCCTTCCCTACCGGCATTGGCTCTCCGGTGATCATCGACTCGTCCACCGTGCTCGCTCCTTCCTCGACGATGCCGTCCACCGGAATCTTGTCGCCGGCACGCACGCGCAGTCGGTCTCCGGGTCGCAGCGCGCCAACGGGCACATCGACCTCGGCGCCATCCGCCCCCACCCTGCGGGCGGTGTTCGGAGCCAGGGCGATGAGATCGCGAATTGCGTCGCCGGTCTTCGCTCGCGCGCGTAGCTCGAGCACCTGGCCGAGGAGCACGAGCGCGGTGATCACCGCGGCCGCCTCGAAATACACCGGCACGTTGCCCGCGTGGTCGCGAAACGCGGCCGGGAACAGCCCCGGCACGAGCGTGGCGAGCACGCTTTGGCCGTACGCGGCGCCGGTGCCGAGCCCGATCAGCGTGAACATGTTCGGCCGGCCGCGCACGATCGAGTTCCAAGCACGCGCGAAGAGCGGAGCACCCGACCACAAGACGGCTGGAGTCGCCAGCACGAGCTCGATCCACCTCATCGCGCGCCCGCCGAGCGCGTGCTTCAGCGGGGGGAGCATCTCGGCCATCGCGATCACTAGCAAGGGGGCGGCGAACACCGCCGCGATCCAGAAGCGACGGGTCATGTCGACGAGCTCGCCCGCCGACTCGGCGTCGGCGAACCCCAACCGAGGTTCGAGCGCCATGCCGCAGATCGGGCACGATCCGGGGAAGGCCGAAACGATCTGCGGGTGCATCGGGCAGACGTACTCGGCGCCGTCCGCGTCGATACCAGGCGTCTTCTCGAGCGCCATCCCGCAATGGGGGCAACTGCCGGGCGCTTCGCTCTGAACGCCGGCGCACATCGGGCAGAAATAGCGCCCGAGCGGTACCGCCACCGGGGCTTGATGGCTCCCGCGATGCGACCCACATGCGTGCGCGCCGCCTTCCGAGTGAGTACCGCAGCGAGGTTCGCTCATTCGATCTCCAACTCAGCGGGAATGGCGATAGATCAACTCGACGAGCTCCTCGTACATCGCCTCGGCCTGCCGAGCCGAGCCCTTGCGAATCGTTTCGCTCGCGCAATGGCGGAGATGGTTGCGCATGAGGTTCTTCCCGACCGCGCGCAGCGCCTCGAGCACCGACGACAGCTGCACGAGGATGTCCGCACAATAGCGATCGTCATCCACCATGCGGGCAAGCCCGCGCACTTGCCCCTCGATGCGACGCAAGCGCCGGCGGTTCTCGGCCCGAAGACTGGGATCCACGGCAGCGGCCTTCCGGCCGCGCTCGCTGGCCTCGCAGCCGCAGAGGGCCTCGCTCGCCCGACGACGCATCTTGATACCCCCAGGGGGTATCAGTATCGGCCGCCGCGCAACGGGTCAATGGCGCAGGGCGATCAGCCGCGGGAGGAGCGCGGGCGAAACAGGCCGAAGGAGCTCGTGTATCCGTGCAGGAACGTGATGCCGAGTACGGGGCCGATCTCGCCGTTGCAGAAGAACCCGCCGAGTGGCACCTCGCCGAGATGGCGACGAAACGCGTCCGTGTCGTGGTCGGGCCGCCCGTAGAGATGCTTGCCTCGACCGAGACACGAAAAGAGCAGTGCCCCCTGGACCTCGGCTGGGGACTCGGTGGCGAGGGTCGACAGCATCTGCTCCAAGTCTTCCGCCGACGCGGCGGCGTCGCGCAGGTGGAACTGTAGGATCGTTCCTTCCGAGACCAATGCGCCGACCATCAGCGTTCCCTTCTCGGCGTCGAGTCCCATGATGTTGCGAATCAGGAAATCACCCCTGCGGTAGATGTCGCTCTTCTCGCGCATCACCAAGCCGACGAACAGCGAGTGCCGGAAGAGCTCGCGATCATGCTGATCGAGCCGCTCGTGGAGCTCCTGAAGGACTTCGAGCGGCGTTCGACCATCGAGCGCGTAGATATGGTTCTCGACCGACCGGGTGACGAACATCGGCTCGCCGATCGGACGGCAACCCTGCGCCACGATCGTGTCGACGCGCACGTCGCCCGAGAGGGCGACCCCGACCAACCCCCCGCGATGAACTTCCCCGCCGAGGTACAAGACGTTCTCGCCGGGCTGCCGGCCGCCGCTCGCCAGACCGCCGATCTTCGTGCTGCGCGGACGCCTGGCGTCCAAGGCGCGGAGAAACCCCTCGGTGTCGAAGGTGAAGGGGTCAGCAAGGAGCAAGAAGTCCGGTTCGTCCATCGAGGCCGGCAGAGAACCGAGCATTGGATTCGGCGCGGCGGCATCGCTCAAGTGGAAGGGAGCGAGCTCGACGCCCGGAAGCGCGGCCGCCGTCAGGGAGAGCCCGGGCGACTCCTCGATCTCGCGACCGCCCCCGATCACTCCACCCGCCGAACAACCGATCAGCACCCGCGGCCGCAAGCGCGACCGCAGCGTAGCGGAAAGCTCGTCGTAGTGCGCGCGGTGATGCGGCGACACGAACACGACCGCCAGATCGATCGCACCCGGCAGGTCGCCTCGCACGCGAGCGAGGACCTCCTCGGCGGCCTGGCCGAGCACTGGCTTCTTCGATGCGCTGGAAGCCCATTTCATGACGTCGCCGGTCTTCTCATGCGAGAGCCCTTCTCAAGCGCTCGCCAGCAGCGTGCGGGCGTATTCGACCCCATCCGGATCATCCTCGTGCTTGAAATACACGTAGGCATCGCTGCCGGCGTCGAGCACGGCGCAAAGGGCGCCCGCCCAGCGGTCGAGCGTGGCGCGATCGTAGCGGGGTTTGCGCAAGCGGAGGTAGACGAAGCCCGCTGCGGTGCGCTGCGCCGACGCCTCCTCTTCCTCCGAGTCGACGCTGCACCACGCCACCTTGCGCGCAGCCAGCGTGTTGCGGGCTTCGCCGTCCCGCCAGCTCGCGTGGCGAAACTCCATCGCGAAACGCATGCCCTCTGCGGGAAGCGCGGCGAGAAAGCGGTCGAGGACCGCCGCATCGTAGCGCAGCGACGGCGGGCACTGGAACAAAATGCAACCGAGCCGGGGCCCGAGCGTGCGGGCGACGTGCAGGAAGCGCGCGAGCGGATCGCCGACGTCCTTCAGACGTCCGATGTGGGTGATCCGCTGCGGCGCCTTCAAGGTCAGAGCGAAAGACGCCGGCGTCTCGTCTCGCCAGGCCGACACGACCTTTTCGGTGGGCATGCGATAGAACGTGTTGTTGATCTCCACCGAAGGCAGCCGGGCCGCGTAGTAGCGAAGCATCTCCGCGCTCTTCAGCTCGGCGGGATAGAAGCCCGGCTTCCACGTCTTGTAGGCGAAGCCCGAGGTGCCCGCGTAGAGAGTCCCGCGCACGAGCGAGCACACTAGGCCGGTTCGGCATCGATTGCCACGGCCTAGAGACCGAGGATCCGATCGTAGTTGTGGATGCGCGTCGCGTCGCCGCTCAGGATGCGCCGGGCGTTCTGCTCCACCACCGGCATGCGCCTGTGGACGAAGGCCGTCGCCAGCGCGCGTCGCTGCTCCGAGAGCCCGGCCTGCAGCAACAGCTCGGAGCACACCACGACGTCGATCACCATCTCGCACACCCGCTTGGCGTTGAGCAGCGCATACTGCGGGTCGCCCATCAGCGCCCCCACCGACTTCTGGATGTCGTCGATGCCCGTGGAGACGAGAGCGGCGAGATCGGGGAAGGCCGCCGAGATCCCGACGAGCTCGGCCCGCGTGGCGTCGAGCGTCGCGAGCAATGCGCCCTTGCTCATCTCCTTCAGCGCGAAGCTCGCCTGGATCTCCGAAGTACCCTCGTAGATGGTGGTGATGATCGAATCGGAATGATAGTGCGCGACCCGCGATTCGGCCATGTAACCGATGCCGCCGTGTACCTGGATCGCCTGGCGGGTCACGTGGTTCGAGATCTCCGTCGCGTAGTACTTGCAGAGCGGGGTGAAGAACCGCACGAGCTGGGTCAGGTGATCGATCTCGGCGGCGAGGCGAGACCGCTCGGCCTCGTCGCCCGCCGCGGCCGGGGTGGCGAGAAAGTGGCGCATGGCCTCGACTTGGTCCATGAGCGCGCACGTCCTGTAGAGCAGAGCTCGCGCGGACGCGACGTGCATCGCCATCAGCGTCAGCATCGACTTGACGAGCGGCTGGCGGATGATCGGCGCGTCGAACTGCACCCGCTCCGCGGCATGGTCGCGCGCTTGGCGGTAGGCGGCCTCGGCGATGCCGATCCCCTGCGCGGCGACGCCGAGACGCGCGTTGTTCATCAGCTCGAGCATGGCGCGAAAGCCGCCGCCGGCGGCCCCGAGCAGGAAGCCTTCCGCGTGGTCGAACTCGACCACGCACGTCGGCGAGCCGTGGATGCCGAGCTTCTTCTCCACCCGCGAGACGCTCACCCCGTTCGCCGTGCCGTCCGGCAGCGTCGTCGGACAAAGCACGAGCGATAGACCGTTCGTCGTGCCCGTCGACTGGTCGAAGGTGGCGGCGTCGCGCGCCAGCACCAGGTGAATCGGCGCGCCGCCGTTGGTGATGAAGATCTTCTGCCCGTCGACGAAGAGTCGGCCGTTCTCCATGGTGACGCGGGTGCGGATCGCGCCGAGGTCGGAGCCTGCCTGCGGCTCGGTGAGGTCCATGGCGCCCTGCAAGTCGCCGGCGGCGAAGCCCGGCAGGTAGCGCCGTTTCATCTCTTCGGAGCCGAAGCGCTGGATGTCGTGGGCGACGCCGGCTTGCAGGCCGACGATCGTCATCAGGCTGGCATCGGCCCGCGCCACCATCTCGAGGTAGAAGCAGTTGAGCAGGATCGGCAGATCCTGGCCGCCATACTGTGGCTCGAGCGTCGGACACACCAAGCCCGCCACACGCAGCTTCTCGTAGGCCGCGCGGATGTGCGGCGGTACGACGACGGTGCCGCTCTCGAGACGCGCTTCCTCGTGCCAGTGATCGCGGGCGTCGCTTTCGATGTCCTCGCAGATCTCGGCGAGCGTGCCGAGAATCATCTTGTAGGTGCGAACCTCCTCGCTCACGTCGCCTTCGGCTCCGCGGCGCAGGCGCAGGAAGCGCGACCAATCGACGCGATGGTCGACGAACAACTCCATGTCCGGGTGAAAGAAGTCCTTGCCCATCGCTGACCTCCTCGCAGGCCCGGGACGTCCGGCGAGTGGACGATACCACGCGCGAGCGGCCCGCGTCTTGTGCTCGCCCTTGCGTCATCGCGCCGCTCCTGCATTGATCGCCTCGCCGTGACACGAACCGGGCGCGCCGACGCCCTGCACATGCCGCCGAAGAGCTTCGCGGGTTGAGAGCCAGTCCGTTTTGACCTCGAGCCGCGCCGAGCGACTCCGTACCCTGCCTCCCCTGCGCGCGATCTTCGCGCTCGCGGTGCCGACCACGGCGGTGATGGCGCTGGGCGCCACCTCGGGCATCGTCAATACCTATTTCGTGGCGCGCCTCGGCGCAGACGCGATCGCCGCCCTCTCACTCGTCTTTCCCGTCAACCTGATCCTCTTGACGGTCATGGGCGGGGGAATCGGCACGGGAGTCTCGGCCGCGGTCGCCCAGGCGTTGGGCGCCGGGCGCCGCCACGACGCCGAGCTCGTGGCCGAGCACGCCTTTGTGCTCACGATGGTGCTTTCGGTGGTGTTGACGGCGATCTTCGTCGGCGGCGCGCCCGTCATGTTCCGCTGGATGGGCGGCCGCTACCGAGTGCTCGCCGAAGCCGTGCTCTACGCGCGCGTGCTGTTCAGCGGCCTGGGGATCACGTTCGCCGTTTTGACCTTCGACAGCATCCTACGCGGCGAGGGCAACGTACGCGTGCCCTCGACGTGGGCGACGGTCTCGCTCTCCCTGCAGATCCTGCTGGTCCCGGTCCTCATGCTCGGTCTCGGGCTCGGCATCGGCGGAGCCGCAGCCGCCGTCGTGCTGGGCCAGCTCGCCGGGGCCGTGCCGCGTGCGCATTTTCTCTTCACCGGCAAGGCCACGGTGCGGCCCCGCCTACTTCCGAGCGAACTACACGCGCGACCGATCCGCGACATCCTACGCGTCGGCGTGCCGGCTTCCCTGTCGACGCTCGCCAACTACCTCGGCCTGCTGTTCCTGACCGCGGTCGTTGCCCGCTACAGCACGCACGACATCGCCGCCTTCGGACTCGGCACCCGCCTCGACTTTCTGATCCTCACGCTGGCCTACGGCATCGGCTCCGCGGTGCTGACGCTGGTCGGCTTTGCGGCGGGCGCCGAGGATCTCTCACGAGTGTGGCAGCTCTTGACGCGCGCCTTGGTGATCGTCGCGATGATGCTGCTGGCGATAGCCATTCCGCTCGGCTGGATGCCGAGCCTTTGGCTCGGCATCTTCACGGACGACCCCGCCATCCTCGCCGTCGGGGGTCGCTATCTGCGCATTCTGGCGCCGAGCTATCCGTTCCTCGGCATGTCGATGGCGTGCTCGTTCGCGTTCCAGGGCGTGGGCCGCGCGATGTTTCCTCTGGTGCTGGTGGTCGTGCGGACCGCTTTGGTGATCGCCGCAGCGCTAGCGCTCGTCGCGGCCGGCGCCCCGGTTTGGTCGATCTTCGTCGTGATGGCGCTCGGCAACGTCGCTTCGAGCCTCATCCTCGTTGCACGCCTCGCGCTGCTGCTGCGCGCGAGATAGTGGCGACTCGGCGGGCGGGCGCGGACTCACATCATGCCGAGCTCGAGACGCGCCGCTTCCGACATCATGCCCGGATTCCAGGGCGGCTCGAACACGATCTCGACGAGAGCTTCGCGGACGCCGGGAAGTGCCTCGATCTTGGCTTGTGCGTCGGCGGCGAGCACCCCGCCCATGCCGCAACCGGGAGCCGTCAGCGTCAGCTTCACTTCCGCTCGATGACCTCCGCTTTCGAGGGGAGCGACCGTGCATTGATAGACGAGACCGAGGTCGACGATGTTGACCGGGATCTCCGGGTCGTAACACGTGCGCAGCTGGTCCCAAACCGTCTTCTCGAGGTCTTCGGGCCGTTGCGGCACCGGCGCCGTGGCCGCGAGCGCCGCGCTGCGCTCCAAGCCCATGGCGTCCGCGTCCTTGCCGGCGATGCGGACCATGTAGCCGTGGTCCGTCGTCACCGTATAGGTGTCGCCGAGCGACTGCGTGATCATCACCAGGGTCCCGGCGGGCAAAACCATCTTGGAGCCGCTGGGGATTTGGATCGCCTCGCAATCGCGCGTCAGCGTGATCGATTCGTGAGCTTTCATGCGTAGCCTTTCACTCGGTGGTGACCTTGTCGTTCTTGCCATCCAGCGCCGCATGCAACGTGTGCCAGGCGAGGCTCGCGCACTTCACGCGCGCCGGGAACTCGCGCACACCGGAGAACACCGCGAGCTTGCCGAGCGCCGCGGGGTCGGTCTCGTCCTCCGTGGTCAGGAGGCGGTGAAAGCGGCGGAAGAGCTCCTCCGCCTCTGCGGCGCTCTTGCCCTTGAGCGCGGACGTCATCAACGACGCCGAGGCCCGCGAGATCGCGCATCCCGACCCCTGGAAGCCGATGTCGCGAATGCAGCCATCCTCGAGCTTGACGTAAAGCTGGATCTGATCGCCGCACAGCGGATTGAACCCCTCCGCGGTGCGGTTCGCATCGGCGAGCTTCTGGAAGTTCCGCGGCTTCTTGTTGTGATCGAGAATGATCTGTTGGTAGAGGTCGCCGAGCTCGGACATCAGCCGAATACCTCGCGGACCTTGAGCACGCCGCGGGCGAGCGCGTCCATGTCTTCCTTGGTGTTGTAGAAGGCGATCGAGGCGCGCGCGGTCGCCGGCACTCCGTAGCGCTGCATCACCGGCATCGCGCAGTGGTGACCGGCGCGGATGGCCACTCCCTCGCGGTCGAGGATCGTACCGACGTCGTGCGCGTGTACGCCGTCGACCACGAACGAGATCACTCCGGCCCGCTCTTTCGGCCGGCCGATCAGGCGCACGCCCTCGATCGACGTGAGCCGCTCGACCCCGTACGCGAGCACGTCTCGCTCGTGCTCCGCTGCGGCGTCGAGATCGATCGACGCCAGGTAGTCGATCGCGGCACCCAAGGCGATGCCGCCACCGATGTCCGGGGTCCCGGCCTCGAACTTGTAGGGAGGCGCGGCGTAGTGCGTCTTTTCCAGCGTCACCAGACTGATCATGCTGCCACCCCCTTGGTACGGCGGCAGTCTCTCGAGCCACGGCGCCTTGGCGTAGAGGACGCCGACGCCCGTGGGACCGAACATCTTGTGCGCCGAAAACGCGTAGAAATCGCAATCGAGCGCGCGTACGTCGACTCTCCTGTGCGGCACGGCTTGCGCGCCGTCGACCAGCACCGCAATGCCTCTCTTGCGCGCGATCTGCACGATTCGCGCGATCGGATTGACCGTACCGAGCGCGTTCGAGACCTCGGTGACGGCGATCAACCGGGTCTTGCCGGTGAGCATCGTCTCGATCTCGTCGAGGAGCAGCTGCGCCCTCGTCGTCGATCGGCACGACGCGCAGGCGCGCGCCGGTCTGCTCGCCGAGGATCTGCCACGGCACGATGTTCGAATGGTGCTCCATGGCCGTGATGACGATTTCGTCGCCCGGCTTGACGCAGGCGCGTCCGAAGCTGTGGGCGACGAGGTTGATGGCCTCGGTGGTGCCGCGCACGAAGACGATCTCGCGATCCTCCGCGGCGTTGATGAAGCCACGCACGCGCGAGCGGGCATGCTCGTACGCACGCGTCGCCTCCTCGCTCAGGCGGTGGATGCCGCGGTGAATGTTGGCGTTGAACTCCGTGTAGTAGCGCGTCAGCGAATCGATCACCGCCTGGGGCTTCTGACTGGTCGCCGCATTGTCGAGGTAGACGAGCGGCTTGCCGTGCACGGTCTGCTGCAGGATCGGAAAGTCTCGCCGCACTCGCGCGACGTCGAAGGGCGCGGGCCCTCCCCGCGCTCTTGCCGTTCCCCCGGCCGCTCTCATGCTCCCTCCACGAAGATTTCCTCGAGCCGCTCGAACACGGCTTCCTCGAGGGCCGCGCGCGCCACATCCGGCGCGATTCGCTGCACGACCTCGTTGGCGAAGCCACGCGTGAGAAGCCTTCGCCCCGCCGAGTCGCCGATGCCCCGGCTCTGCAGATAGAACAGCGGCTTCCGGGTCCGGCTGTCCGATCGCCGCGCCGTGGGCGCACTTCACGTCGTCCGCGAGGATCTGCAGCTCCGGCTTGGTGTCGATCTCCGCGCGCGCCGAGAGCAGCAGGTTCTTGTTCGTCTGCTGCGCATCGGACTTCTGCGCGTTCGGCCGCACGATCACCTTGCCGTTGAAGACCGCTCTCGCTTCCCCGGCCAAGACGCCTTTGTAGAGCTCGCGGCTGGTGCCGCGCGGCACGGCGTGCTCGATCGAGGTGTGGTTGTCGACGAAATCCTTCCCGGCGCCGATGTAGAGCCCGTCGAGCGAGCACTGCGCGCCTTCGCCCGCGATGCGCACGTCGAGCTCGTGGCGCAAAGAACGAGGCGCGCAGGGCCAGCGCGGCCGACGCGTATCGGCTGTCGCGCGCCTGCTCCACCGCGGTGGTCGCGACGTGAGAGCCGCGCGCGCCGTCGCGAACGACGCGCACGTGCGCGAGCTTCGCACCGTCGCCGAGTACGATCTCGGCGACCGCGTTGGTCAAGGTCGGTGCCCCGTCCAGCGAGACGTAGCTCTCGACGATCGACGCCTCCGTCTCGCGGCCGCACACCACGAGCAGCCGCGGATAGCCGACCCGCTCCCCGTCACGCCCGTCGGACGCGAAGACGACCTCGATCGGCCGATCGAGAACGACGCGATCGCCGAGCTCGATGACCGCGCCATCGGCGAGAAAGGCCGTGGAGAGCGCGGTGAAGCCGTTGCGGTCGAACGGCGCATGGCGCGTCAGGTGACGCTCGACGACTCCCGCTTCGCTCCTGCGAGGGCGGCGGCGAGACTCCGCACTCGGACTCCGCGGGGCAACTCGGCCGCGCGAGATGCGTCGGGAGCGAATCGCCCGTTCACGAAGACCAGACACGAGGCTCGCGCGCGCCGCCGAGCAGGCTCGGCACGGCGCCATACGCCGACCCCCGGGCGTCGAAGGCCGGGCGGAATCCGACGCTCACCAGCGGCGCGACGTTCGTGTACTTCCAGTCCTCCTCCCGCGTGGTCGGAAAGCCGCTCGCGGCGAACCGCGCCATCGCGGTTTCGCGAAGCGCGCCGAGCCAGCTCGGCGCCGCGCTCGCGCGGTCGGTCACGAAGCGACGATAGTCCTCGACGAATGGCTCGGTGCCGTTCACGCGGTCGCCTCGTTGCGAATCCAGTCGTAGCCCTCTGGCTTCGAGCTCGATCGCCAGCTCCTTGCCGCCCGACTTGACGATGCGTCCCTGGTAGAGCACGTGAACGCGATCCGGCGTGATGTAGTTGAGCAATCGCTGATAGTGCGTCACGAGTATCGTCGCGTTGTCCGGCCGACGGAGCTTCTGCACACCGCTCGCGACGATGCGCAGCGCGTCGATGTCGAGCCCCGAGTCCGTCTCGTCGAGGATCGCGAGCTTCGGCTCGAGCACCGCCATCTGCAGGATCTCGTTGCGCTTCTTCTCTCCCCCGGAGAACCCTTCGTTGACGGCGCGGGACATCATCGCCGGATCCATCTCGACGATCTTCAGCTTCTCTTTCAGAAGCGCGAGGAACTCCATGGCGTCGAGCTCCTCGAGGCCGCGGTGGGCGCGGATCTCGTTCAAGCCTGCGCGCAGGAAGTAGGCGTTGGCCACGCCCGGGATCTCGACCGGGTACTGGAAGGCGAGGAAGACACCCTCCCGCGCCCGCTTCTCCGGCGGCCAGTCGAGGAGGTTCTTGCCCTGGTACAGGACCTCGCCCGCGGTCACCTGATAGGCGGGGTGGCCGGCGAGCACCTGCGCGAGCGTGGACTTGCCCGAGCCGTTCGGCCCCATGATCGCGTGCACCTCGCCCTCGGCGACGGCGAGGTCGAGACCGCTGAGGATCTCCTTACCGTCGACCGCCGCGCGCAGGTCGCGAATCTCGAGCAGCATGCTCAACCCACGGCTCCTTCGAGGCTGACGCCGAGCAGCTTCTGCGCCTCGACGGCGAACTCCATCGGCAGGTTTTTGAAGACCTCCTTGCAAAAGCCGTTGACGATCATGTTGACGGCGTTCTCGCCGGATAGGCCGCGCTGCTTGCAGTAGAAGAGCTGGTCTTCGCTGATCTTCGAGGTCGATGCCTCGTGCTCGACCGAGCCGTGGGGTTCTTCACCTCGAGGTACGGAAACGTGTGCGCGCCGCAGCGGTCGCCGAGCAGCAGCGAGTCGCATTGCGAGTAGTTCCGCGCTCCGTCCGCCCCCGGCAGGATCTTCACCAGGCCACGGTACGAGTTCTGGCCGTGACCCGCCGAGATGCCCTTGGAGATGATCGTGCTTCGCGAGTTGCGGCCCATGTGGATCATCTTCGTGCCGGTGTCGGCCTGCTGGAAGTTGTTGGTGAGCGCCACCGAGTAGAACTCGCCGACCGAGTCGTCGCCTTGCAGGATCACCGAAGGATACTTCCAGGTGATCGCCGAGCCGGTCTCGACCTGGGTCCAGCTGATCTTCGACCGCCGCCCGCGGCACGCGCCGCGCTTGGTGACGAAGTTGTAGATGCCGCCCTTCCCTTCCTTGTCCCCCGGGTACCAGTTCTGCACGGTCGAGTACTTGATCTCCGCGCCCTCGAGCGCGACCAACTCGACGACCGCCGCGTGGAGCTGGTTCGTGTCGCGCATCGGCGCCGTGCAGCCCTCGAGGTAGCTCACGTAGGCGCCCTCCTCGGCAACGATGAGCGTGCGCTCGAACTGGCCGGTCTCCGCCTGGTTGATGCGGAAGTACGTCGACAGCTCCATCGGGCAGCGCACGCCTCTTCGGCACGAAGCAGAAGGAGCCGTCGCTGAAGACGGCGGAGTTGAGCGTGGCGTAAGAAGTTGTCCGTGTAGGGGACGACCGAGCCGAGGTACTTGCGCACGAGGTCGGGATGGTTCTTCACGGCGTCGGAGAACGAGCAGAAGATCACGCCCTTCTCGGCGAGCTTCTCCTTGAACGTCGTGGCCACCGAGACGCTGTCGAAGACCGCGTCGACCGCCACGCCCGACAGGCGCTTCTGCTCGTCTAGCGGAATGCCGAGCTTCTCGAAGGTCCGTCGCAGCTCGGGATCGACCTCGTCCAGGCCGGCGAGCGGCTTTCTTCGGCTTCGGCGCCGAGTAGTAGATGATGTCCTGGTAGTCGATGGGTGGATGGTGGATGTTCGCCCAAGTGGGCTCGCCTGCCGCGGCCTCCAGCTTCTGCCAATGTCGAAACGCGCGCAGCCGCCAGTCGAGCATGAACTCCGGCTCGCTCTTCTTCGCCGAGATGAGCCGGACGATCTCTTCGGACAAGCCGCGCGGAGCGACGTCCGATTCGATGTCGGTGACGAATCCCCAGCGGTATTCCTGCCGGGCGAGATCATCGAGTGGATTGCCGACGGTCGACATGAGCTCTCCCTGGTCAGGATCCGGCGCGAACCTGCGCGGCGTGGCCGCGTACCGCGAAGCGCGCCAACGCCGGACGCGGCGAAGCCATCTCGGCCAGCGTGATGCCGCGCAATGCCTCGAACACCGCGCGGTTGATGCGGCGCCACGGTGCGCTCACCGGGCACGAGGGCTCGATCTCGCAGCGCTCCCCCGCGTGCCCGCTGCACTCGGTGAGCGCGATCGGCCCCTCGAGCGCGGCGATGATCTCGGCGACGGTGATCTCCGTGGCGGCGCGCGCCAGACTGAATCCGCCCTTCGCGCCTCGGTGCGGCACCAGCAGGCCCTCGCGGGCGAGAATCTTCAGGATCTTGCTCACCGTGGGAAGCGGCAGATGCGCGGCCGCGGCCAGCTCCGGAGCGTTGCGCGTCAAACGACCGGGCTCGCGGGCGATGTGGCTCAGCAGCACCACGCCGTAGTCCGTCAGTCTCGTCATGCGAAGCATACGCGCGCGCCCTTCAAACAGTACCTCTTCGGTACTCTTTCGCGAGTCTACCTGCTGCGGGCGACTTGTCAACCGCCGGGCGCCCGACTAAACGGCGGCACGGTGGCCACCGATCCCCTCCGAGTGGACCCGCTGCGCATCCTGCAGATCGGCGAGCCGATGCTCCGCGGCCGGGCTCGCGAGCTGACGCTCGAGGAGATTCGCGGCGACGCCGTCCAGCGCCTCATCGCCCGCATGCGCGACACCATGCGCGACGCGCCGGGCGTCGGCCTCGCCGCTCCGCAGATCGGCGAACCGCTGCAGCTCGCCGTCATCGAGGATCGCGACGAGTACCAGAGAGACGCAGACCCCGCGTGGCTCGCCGAGCGCGAGCGCGCCGCCGTTCCCTTCTACGTGATCATCAATCCGAAGCTATCGGTGACGCTCGCCGACCCGCGGGAGTTCTTCGAGGGTTGCCTGAGCGTCGCCGGCTTCACCGCCCTCGTCGCGCGCGCGCGTGCCGTGCGCGTCGAGTGTCTCGACGAGCGCGGCGAGGCGCGCGTGATCGAGGCGCACGGCTGGCACGCGCGCATCCTGCAGCACGAGATCGACCATCTCTGCGGCATCCTCTACGTCGACCGCATGGCGACGCGGACGTTCATGACGGCGGCGAACTACGCGCGCCACTGGAAGGATCGGCGCCCTGCAGAACTTCGCGAGGCTCTCGGTCTCGCCTCTGCCGAGGGCTTGGTGCCAGGCTCCGAGTAGTGCCGGGGGCCGTTAGACCAAAGACGTCCCGAGCGACAACCCGAGGGTGAGGCGGCCGAACATCTCGGCCGTGCTGTCGAAGTCGACAGCGGCGTGGTGACAGGCCGTGTTCATGTCGCGAAACAGAGTCTGCAGCTCGCTTTGGTCGTAGACCGCATTGGCGCCGGAGGCGGCGAAGATGCGTTCGGTGGCGCGCCGGCAGAGCTCGATGGCATAGGCCGCGTTCCATTTGAGCTCGGCCCGCTCGGCGACGCTTGCCGGCTCACCGGCTTGCGCGATCCGCCCGAGCCCGTCGGCGGCGCGCCCGAGCAGCAGTTCGACGGCCAGGATCTCGGCGGCCGATTCGGCGATGCGGGTCTGCGCGCCGACGCTCTGCGCCTTCGAGTTCTTGGTATAGACCTCGAGGCGCGTGCGGGTGCGCTCGACGTGGAGCTCCATGGCGCGCTTGGCGATGCCGAGGACCGCCCCGCCGAGCTGCAGGCCGAGACCGGACAGAACCGGCAGGCGGTAGAGCCCCGTCGCGTGAAGACCGGCGTGTGGGCTCCGCCCCTCGAACAGCATGCGCGAAGGCATCGCCCGATGAGCCGGAACGAACGCATCGCGGGCGACGATGTCCTTCGATCCGGTACCCCTCAAGCCGAGCGAGTACCACGTGTCGTCGACCTCGATCTCCGCCTTAGGCACGACCACGTGCAGGCTGCGATCCGGGCTCGACGGCAGGTGGTCGGCCAATGCCCCGACGAGCACCCAGTCGCCGTGGTCCACGCCGGAGCAGAACTGCCATCGGCCGGATAGCCTCCAGCCTCCTTCGACGGTAGCGGCTTTACCCTGCGCGGCCAACGTCCCCGGAATTCGCACGTCCGGGCCGCCGCCGAAGACCTCGTTCTGGCACTTTTCGGGGAAGCTGCCGAGAATCCAGGTGTGCCCGCCGAGGACGACCTGCAGCCATCCCGCCGCCGGATAGGCGTGGGCGACGATCGCGGTCGCCTCCACCTGCGTCCGCAGGGTCGCTTCGTAGCCCCCGTAGCGGCGAGGAGCCAGTATTCTGAAGATCCCGGCCTCGGTCATCGCGGCGACGGCGTCGGGATCCAAGCGACGAGCCCGTTCCGAGTCGGCGGCGCGGCCGGCGATGCGCTCGCCGATCGCAGCGACGCGAGCGAGGATCTCGGCGTGACCGGTCACGGGCTCAGGCTACTCGTCGGACGCAGATGCCCGAGCTCTAGCGGACCGCACGCCCGCTGGCCACGAACGAGCCTCCGCCAGTGCGAGGCATCGGTGGCGGGCGGAGCGGAGGAGAGGTCGTCGGCACGCCCCAGTTGCCGGCGGTGGTTGGGGGCGCGGCCGGCCGCTTGTGGTGGGGGTGACCGTGATTCTGCTGCGGATCCTTGACGCAGTGCTCGCCGACCCGACAGGGCGCCACGTTGGTGGTGGCGATGAACCACGGGAACCCGCTGTCGTACCCTGGAGCCGCCGCCGCTGCCGCCGCGGCCTCGGCTTCGCGCGCTTCGCGCTCCTGATCCGCTCGCCGTTGCTCGGCTCGCGCCTCTTCACGCCGGCGGATGATGTCACGCCCATCGGCCGCGGCTTTCGACAGCGACGCATCATCGCTCGGCAGGGCGGGTGCGTCGGTCTTCGACGCCGGCGAGTCGGCATAGGTGTCCACCAGCGTGCTCCCCGTAGGCGGATGGTCTCCGAAGTACAGCGAGCCGCTCGGTGTGCGCCACTTCTGAATCCCGTCCGCACCGGCCACTTCGGCCAGCCCGAACAAGGCAGCCGCCACAGGCACGATCCAGGTCTTCATGGGCGAACCCTGGGGCGGACTCGGAGCCCTGTCAAGCACAATTACGTGCCGTCTTCGAAGTCGGCGTCCGCCAGCGTCGGCCGGGGCAGCCGAACGGCGCGATCGAGGGACTCGAGCGGCACGATCTCTTCGCCGGCAGCGATGCCTTTTTCCTTGAATCTCCGCGCAGATACCATCACCCGGCTTTCCAGCGAGCCGATCGCGTCGTTGTAGCAGACCACAGCCCGGTCGAGCTGCACACCGAGTCGCGTGAAGTGGTCCGCCGTGGATCGCAGGCGGTCGTAGAGGTCGCGGCCGAGCTCGCTGATCGCCTGGGCATTGTCCGCAAGCCGCTCTTGCCGCCAGCCGTAGGCCACCGAGCGCAGCAGAGCGATCAGCGTCGTCGGGCTCGCCGGGATCACTCGCTTGTCGACGCCGAACTCGATCAGCTCGGGATCGTGCTCGAGCGCCGCCGCGAAGAACGTCTCGCCGGGCAGGAACATGACGACGAATTCCGGCGCCGGCGCAAACTGCGCGGCGTAGCTCTTCGCCCCGAGCTTCGTCATGTGGTCGCGCACCTGGCGAGAGTGATCGCGCAGCAGCTCCACACGTCGCCCCTCGTCGCTCGCCTCGAACGCTTCGAGGTAGGCGCCGAGGGGAGCCTTGGCGTCGACCACGACGTGGCGGCCGCCCGGGAGCTTGACGAGCAGATCGGGACGCAGCCTGCCGTCCTCCGTGTCGACGCTCTGCTGCTCGAAGAAGTCGCAGTGGTCGAGCATGCCTGCGAGCTCGACCACGCGCCGTAGCTGGATCTCGCCCCAACGACCGCGCACCGCCGGAGTTCGCAGCGCGCGCACCAGCTTCGCGGTCTCGGATTGTAGCTGCTGCTGCGTCTGCGCGAGCGAGCGCACCTGCTCGCTCAGCGCGGCATAGGCGCCGACCCGCTCGCGCTCCACGGCCTGCAGCTTCGAATCGACCTTCTCCAGGGATTCGCGTACCGGGTTGACCAGCTCGCCGATCGCTCGGCCGCGGCTGTCGAGATCTGCGACGGCGATCTTCTGAAACTCGCCGAGCGAGGCGCGCGCCAGGTCGAGAAAGGATTGGTTGTTCTGACGCAGGGCCTCGGCGGAAAGCGTCTGGAAGGCGTCGCGCAGCTTGGTTTGCGCGTCGGCGAGTAGAGCGAGCTTGTCGGCGCCCGAGCGCCGCTCGTGCTCGAGCTCGGCGGTGAGCCGCTCCTTGGCGGCTGCGAGCTCGGAGAGCTCTCGAAACCGCGCCGCGATCTCGTCTTCGACCGCGCCGGCACGCGCCGAGCGCTCTTCGAGTCGAGCGCGCAGATCGGCGACCTCCGCGGCTCCCGCCTGGGCGCTGAACCGCGCCACGACCCATCCCAGCATCGCACCGATCGCAAAGGCCAGGCCAAGGGCCGCGGCCAGCGACATGTCCGCCACGCCCTTCTCTTAGCGCGTTCGCGCCTTCGCCGCCACTCGCTCGGGGTGTTGTCGCGTACGCACCGGCCGACGCGGCGCCCGAGCGGATCAGCGAGGGAACGCCTCGGGGATCCCGCCGTCCACGGGAAGGGTGGCGCCGGTCGTCGGCGTCGCGTTGGAGGCGAAGAACAGCACCGCGTTGGCGACGTGCTCCGGCGTCACGCTGGCCTTCAGCAGGTTCCGCTGGCGGTAGTAGTCCCGCAGATCCGCCGGCTCGAGCCCGCGCGAGCGCGCCCGCGCCGGGCCGACCTCCTGCCACAGACCCGAAGGCCGGCGCTCGTCCCCGAAGACCGCGTCCGCGTTCACCAGGTTCACCCGGACTCCGGCCGAGGCGAGCTCGAGCGCGGCGACCTTCGCGAGCTGATGCGCCCCAGCCTTGGAGGCGCTGTAGGCCCCGAAGTCGGCGCCCGGCCCGAAGACGTTCTTCGAGGAGTTGACGATGACGTTGCCGCCCGTTCCTTGGCGGCGCAGCAGCGCCGCCCCTTCGCGCAGCACGAGAAAGTAGCCGACGAGGTTTACGTCGACGACGCGGCGGAACGTCGCCGTGTCGGTCGCCTCGATCGCGCTCGAGTGCGCCACTCCGGCGTTCAGGACCAGGACGTCGATCCCGCCGTAGAGCCGGCTCGCCTCGACGAAGCCATCCGCCACCGAGCGCTCGTCGGTGACGTCCATGACGACCCCGGCGACGCGCCCGCGCCGCGTGCCGTCGAGATCCGCCACGGCGCCGTCGAGGCGCTCACGGGCCACGTCCGTGGCGACGACGTGCGCGCCCGCCTCGACGAGCCGCTGGCAGATCGCAAAGCCGATGGCTCCCGCCGCGCCGGTCACCAGCGCGACTTGGCCGGCGAGTAGCGCCTGCGGCGCTTTGCCGAGCTTCGCTTGCTCGAGGCTCCAGTATTCCACGTCGAAGAGGTCGGCGTCCGACAGCGCCGTGTAACGGCCGATCGCCTGGCCGAGCGCCTTGGCGCGCAGCGTGTGCTCTGCGATGTCGGCAGCGATCGATGCGTCGTGCTTGGTGCGACCCGCCGCGAAGATGCCCACGCCCGGGACGAGAACGACTCGCGGGAACGAATCCAAACGGGTGAGCGGCGTGCTTGCGCGCCCGCGGTTCACCTCGAAGTAACTCTCGTACTTCGCTCGGTAGCCACCGACCGCGACTGCCACGCTCTCTCGGGCGGCCGTGGGGTCGTCGAGCGGCAGATCGGCGGGCAGCAGCAGATAGGAGCCCTTGGTGCGGATGACGTGATCGGGGGTGAGCGGGTTCGAGGCGGCGATCGCCGCGGCGTCGGCGCCGGAAAGGATCTTCAGGATCTCGTCGCTCGCGCGGTGCTCGAGCACCACGCGGCGCCAAGCACCTTCCCCGATCGGCTCCGCCAGCGCGCCGCGCAACGCCGGCGCCAAGCGAGCCACGGTCTCGGCGGGCGCTCTCTCCAGGGAGACGCCCGGCACCACCGGACGGAGCGATTGCGCGCGCTCTCGCACGAACCGCTCCGCACGATCCACGCCTGCGATCATCCGCTCGTATGCATCTCGCGCATCGTCGGCGAAAGTGAACAGACCGTGGTTCAGCAGCACGAGACCCTCGGCATCCTCGGCACGCTCGAAGGTCTCCGCGGCCAACTTGGCGAGAGCGAAGCCGGGCTTCACGTAGGGAACGATCGGCCAGCGCGGCCCGAACGCCTCTCGAACCATGGCTTCGGCGTCCGCGCGCGGCTGGTTGGTGATCACCAGCGCCACGTCGGCATGGGTGTGATCGATGTATCGATGCGGCAGGAACGCGTGCAGCAGCGTTTCGACGGACGGATTCGGGGCGGCGGCGTCGAAGAGGTGCGTACGGAGCTGGTTGACCATCTCCTCATCCGACAGCTCGGCGAGCGAGCGAAGCTTCCTCAGGTGGGCGAGATCGACCGCGGGCAGCCCCGGCGGCTCGATCGAGTCGAGATCCCAACCGCTCCCTTTGACGAACAGCGCTTCCACGCGCTCGCCGACGAGCGTCGTGACGCTCCCTTTGAGCGACGTGTTGCCGCCGCCGTGCATGACGAGATCCGGATCGCGCCCGATCAAGCGCGACGTGTACACGCGTAGCGCGAGATCCTCACCCCAGCGTGGACCCAGGCGCTCGACGAACTCCTGCGCCTCTCGGTCCGACCAGCGGCTCTGCATTTGCGCCGCACACTAGGCGTGCGCCGCGGCGATTTTCAAGCAAGGGGACGTTCCTACTTTGCTTACGTTCCTAGCCGATGACGCCGGACTTGCTTGCGTTTCTTCCTAGGAACGTAAGCAAAGTAGGAACGTCCCCTAAGCCACCCGCGGCAGCACCTCGTCGGCGAGCAGCACGAACGAGGCGTGGCTCAACGGAGCGCACAGCAGGTATTCGAGCGGCATCTCGTCGCGAAGCGCCGCTAGTCGATCGACGACCTCCGCCGGCGTGCCGTAGACGACCACCTCTCGAAGATAGCGTTCCACCGGGTCGACCGGCATCGCCTGAACGGGGCTACCGAACGGCAGCACCGCCCGGTGCCGCGGTCCGGCGTACGAGTCGAGGACCCAGCGCGCGCCGCGACGAGCGACTTCCTCGGCCTCGCCATGGGTTTCACCGATGGCGAGGAGCCGCGCCATCGGAATCTCGCGGCCGGCCATCGTGAAGCCGCTCGCGACCAGACGCTCTTCGTAGAGCCGCCGCTTACGGGCGATTTCGCCGTGGGCGGCGTGCGGGTCCATGAGGATCGACAGGCCGTGCTCCGCGGCCCACTCGACGGCGGGCTCCGAAGAGGCGGCCGCCCAGACAGGCGGATGCGGGCGCTGCAGCGGCTTCGGCAGCACCTCGACGTTCTCGAAGTGAAAATGCTGCCCCCGAAACGTCAATCGTTCCTCGGTCCAAGCGCGCAGCACGACGTCCACGGCCTCGCGGAACCTCGAGGCGCTCTCCTCGGCGCTGACGCCGAAGACCGCGAACTCCGTGGGGTCGAAGCCGCGTCCGGCTCCCCAGTTGACGCGTCCGCCGGACAGCACGTCGAGCAGGGCGACTTCCTCGGCCAGGCGCAAGGGATGGTAGAACGCGGCGAGCGACACGGCGGTGCCGATGCGCAGGCGGCTGGTCCGCGCGGCGGCGAGCATGCCCATCATGTGCACCGACGGGCACACGCTGAACTCGTTGAAGTGATGCTCGGCGAGCCACACGGCGTCGAAGCCGCCGCGGTCCATGATCTCGATGCGCTCGAGAGCGCGTGCGTACACCGTCTGCAGCGGCACGCGGCGCTCGGGCCAACTGAAGAATTGGAGAACGCCGACTTTCACGCGCGCAGGAACTCGTCGATCGCCGCGGCGAGCTCCGCGGGCGCGTCGACGTCCACCAGATGTCCGGCGCCGGCGATGTGGCGAACCTTCGCCGCGGCGCCGATGCCGCGGGCGAACCGCTCCGCATAGCTCGGCGGGATCACGCGATCCGCGCTGCCCCAGACGATCAGCGTGGCTACGCGGATGCGGTGCAGCCGCTTTGCCAGCCCGCGGTCGCCGAGCGGCCACAGCAGGCGAGCCGCCGCCTCGTCGGCACGCGCGAGCGTGATCATCCATTCTGTCGGATCCTCGCCCTGCGGCGCGTCGCGCGACTCGTCGAACGCGACCGCCCGCACGCAAAGCAGCTCGGGGATCTCTCGGGGCTTGCGCGCGAACGGATCGGCCACGGGCTCGCGCTCGTCGAACAGACCGAAAGGCGACACCAGGACGAGACGCCGCACGTGCGCGAGCGCCGCGACCTCTGCCGCCAGCATTCCGCCGACCGAGAGTCCGACCAGGTCCTGCCCTTCGATCCCGGCTTGCTCGAGAAGATCCAGGGTCGCCGCCACCCAATCCATCAGATCGTCGAGACGATCATGGCCGTGGCCCCCTGGAAACCCGGGAAGCGACGGCACGATGACCCGACGACTCCCTGACAGCTGCTCGAGGAACGGCGACCAGCGAGGCACGCCACCTAGACCGGCCAGCACGCCGAGCCGCTCCCCTTCCCCGGCCTCCCAAACGCGGCAAGGGAGACCGTTCACCCGCACCGCGCGCTCGACGGGCTTCATCGCGAGTCGCCGAGCACCCGCGGCACGGCGCGCGCTTCGCCGGCGAGCGGCTTCGGCCACCAGCGATTCTCCCAGCGATCGTCGAACAGACCGCGCAGCTCGGGAGCCACGCGCTTGGCGAACAGCTCGATGTTGTAGCCGGCGAGCTCGCGCGACATGTTGCCGAACTGGCAGAGCAGCATCATCTGGCCGACGTTCAGCTCGGTGGCGACCTCGCGGAGCTTGGCGGCGACCTCCTCGGGGCTGCCGACGATGACGTAACCTTCGTCGACGATCCGGTCGAACGTGATCGCGTGGTCGGGCCCGCCCGAGCTCGCGCGCGCGGCGCGAGCCACCATGGATTCCGCCTTCGCCCGGATGGAGGCCTCGGTCATGTAGCCGGGCGGGGTCGCGAAGCGCGGATCGAGATGCAGGCAGCGGCCGTAGAAGTACTCGGCCGGCTCGCGATAGAGCTTCATCGCCTCGGCCCGCGTCTCTGCGACGCCGACGAATTGTAGAAACCCCGCTCGATAGGGATTCCGCTCCTTGCGCAGGCGCTCCATCTCCGCCCAGTATCCGCGCATCGTCTTGGCGCCCGCGCGGTAGCCGAAGTACGAGAGGTAGCAGTAGACGTAGTCGCGCTCGGCGCACCAGCGCCAGGTCTCGACCGAGCCGCCGCCGGGAATCCAGATCGGCGGATGGGGCTTCTGCAGCGGCCGCGGCCAGACGTTCACGTAGCGGAGCTGGTTCCAGCGGCCGTGGAAGGTGAAAGGCGCTTCCTCGGTCCACGCCCGCAGAATCAAATCGTGCGCTTCCCAGTAGCGGTCGCGCAGCGTGCTCGGGTTTTGGCCGTAGGCGTAGCAGGTGTCCATGGGCGTGCCGACCGGGAACCCGGCGACCAGGCGGCCGCCGGAGATGCAGTCGAGCATCGCGAACTCTTCCGCAACGCGGATCGGCGGATTGTAGAGCGCGAGCGAGGCTCCCATGATGACCAGCGCCGCATCTCGAGTGCGCCGCGCCAGCGCCGCCGCCATCAGGTTCGGCGACGGCATGAGGCCGTAGGCATTCGCGTGGTGCTCGTTGACGCAGACGCCGTCGAAGCCGAGCTCAGCCGCGAGCTCGAGCTCGTCGAGGAACTCGTTGTACAGCTCGTGACCGCGACGCGGATCGAAGAGCTTCGGGTCGACGTCGACCCACACCCCGGAATATCGCTCGGCGAAGTCGTCGGGCAGGTCCGTCCACGGCATCAAATGAAACGAGCAGAGCTTCATCGGCGTTCCGATCGAGGCGAGCGTCTCACGCCACGTTGCCGATCTCGCGGCGTCGCGCAAGGGGGCAACGGACGGCGAGGCCCGGGCAGCTTAGGATGGGAAGTCGCGCACCGGGTTGGTGCCGTCCCACTTCCGCGCCGTATCGCGGATCATCATCATTGCCTCGTAGATCGGTGGCTCCTTCGCCTCGGAGATCTCGTAGACGAGCCCTCCCGGAGACGAGTCCGTCGCGAAGTAGATGAAGCGGATGCCGCTCCCGGGGATCGCTCCCTCGTGCGCGAGCTGGACGCCGGAGCGCAGGATGCGCTCCACCGCCGGATCGTACTCCGCGCGGGTCATCCACGAGGACACGTGCTGGAAGCCCTCGCGGCCGCTCTGCAGGTAGTCGCGATAGGCGCTCGGCTTGTCGTCGTGCTGCTGGATGAGCTCCACCTGGAACTCGCCGGAGTAGCCAAGGGCCAGCGTGATGCGCGGCGCGGGCGCCGGCTTGCCGCGATAGCGATAGCCGTCCGGGACGAGATCGCGAATCAGAAAGAAAGGCCCCACGCCGAGTGTCTCCGACCAGTAGCTCAGCGCCCGGTCGAGATCCCGCACCACGAAGGCGATCTGGCGCATCTCTCCGAAAAGCCTGCTCATGTTCCACCTCCCTCGTCGAAATCGACGTCGACGAACCGCGACGCCGCCGAAAACCCGCCGTCCACCGCGATGTCCTGGCCGCTCACGAACGAAGCCTCCTCGCTCGCGAGAAATACGACCAGGCTCGCGACTTCTTCCGCCCGGCCGATCCGTCCGAGCGGCGCCATCCTTCGCCAGCGCCGCGCGAAGCGAGGAAGGGCGTCGCCCGGCGAGCGCCACCTCGGCGTCTCGATGATCCCCGGGCAGACGCAGTTGACGCGAATGCCACGGGGCCCAAGGCGCTGCGCGAGCTTGCGCGTCAATCCGACTACGCCCGCCTTGGCCGCGCTGTAGGCCTCGCTCGCGAACTCGATGCCGATCTTGGCGCCGGCGATCGACGCGTTGCAGACGATCGCGCCACCCCCCGAGCGCTCGAGCAGCGGCGCCGCTTCGATCGAGGCCGCCCAGTACGCGGCAAGCCCGCTTTCGAGCATCACGTTCCAGCGCTCGTCGTCGCCGTAGTCACCCGGATCGGTCATGGCGTTGTTGAAGAGGACGCGGAGGTCGCCGAGCAGATCGCCGGCGTCGCGCACCATTCGACGCACGTCGGCGCGATCGGTGACGTCGGTGCGGCGAAAGTGGGCTCGGCCGCCGGCGGCTCGGATCTCGCCGACGACTTCCTCGCCCTCCGCGACTTGGATGTCGGCAATGACCACGGCCGCGCCCTCCACGGCGAAACGCCGCGCCGTGGCCGCCCCGATCCCCGAGGCGCCCCCCGTCACGATCGCTCCCCTTCCCTCGAGCAATCCCCGCTTCGCGCCGCCGCTCACGCGAATCCCGGGTAGTAGCGGTCGCGCATGCGGTCGCAGTAGGCGACCAGGTTCGGCAGCGAGTTGCCGTAGTCCTTGATGGGCCCGGGAAACGGCACGCGCATCGCGTGAATCAGCCAGGCGTAGACGGTGGCATCGATCGAGCGCGGCTCGGCGCCCATGAAGTAGCGCTTGTCGGCCAAAAGGTTCGACAGCGCGTCGTACTCCTGTCGCGCCATCTCCTCGACTTCCTCCATCGAGTGCCGGCCCTTGCCGCACCAGTAGAACTCGTGGAGGATCCGTTCGCGAAACTCCTTCACCGGGCCCGTGCGCTGTTCCGGCGGCACGAAGTCGAGGAACTCGACCCAGACCGGGTCGTAGACCTTGAAGCTCTCGTCCTTCCGGTAGCGCATCTGCACGAGGTACCAGTAGAAGCTCTCCTCGAGCATGCGGCCGAAGGCAACGGCGATCGCGCGGTCGCGGGTGGTCATGCCGGCGTCGAGCTTGTCGCCGTATTTCTTCTTCAGGTACTCGACGATGAAGACCGTGTCGGAGATGGTTCTACCGCCGTCCTCGATGATCGGGAGCTTGCCCTTCGGAGTCTTGGACAAGTCCCCCTGCGGCAGCTTCACCAGCTCGTAGGGCAAGCCCGTCATCCGCAGATAGCAGTCGATCTTGGTGACGAACGGGCTGACGTCGGGAACTCCCCAGGCGGGTATGTAACCGTACATCTTGAGCATGCTCGAGACCTCCCGCGCGCGGCTGCCTCACCAAGGCAACGCTTCACCGTTCGCGTGGCGAAACGTCCCCGTCGTTTGCAGCGTGAGCTCCTCGATGCGGTCGACGAGGCCCTTCGCCGCGACCGCCGGCTCGACGAACGGACCGCCGACTCCGCCCGGCAACCCGCGCGTCATCTCCGTGCGAACGCTTCCCGGATGAAGGCAGATGACCGCGACGGCGCGCCGGGCGAGATCACGAGCCAAGCAGATTCCTGCCATGTTCGCCGCCGCCTTGGACATGCGATAGCCGTAGAGGCCGCCGGAGAGGTTCTCGCCGAGAGAGCCGACCCGGCTGGTGACGATCGCCACCTTCGATCCTTCGCCGAGACAACCGAGCAGCGCTTGCGTCACCCGTAGCGGCCCGAGCGCGTTGACCTCGTACTCGCGCCGGAGCTTGGCGAAGTCGAGCCGGCCGAGCTCGCAGAGCTCGACCACTCCGGCATTGTTGATGAGCACGTCGAGGCGGGTCCCGCCCAGGCGCTCGGCGAGCGCCGCGACGGCGCGGTCCGAGGTCACGTCGACGCCGGAGACGACTTCCACGCCCTCACGCTTGAGCGACTCGGAATCACCGAGGCACGCGGCGATCACGCGCGCTCCTCGGCTGCGTGCTTCGCGAGCGAGCGCCTCGCCGATGCCTCGGTCGGCGCCGGTAACCAGGAAGGTTTGCATCTCGAATCGCTCTCGCCGCAGCGGCCGGCGTATCGCCGCGATAGTCGAGGGCCACCTCGCCGGTCAAGCCGACGCGTGCTTTTCGACGAGACCAGCGATAGGAGCAACGGTCAAACCGCAAAGGGAGGTTCAGCGATGTCGGAACAAAGTCCATCTGAAAAAGGGGCGGCGATCGTCTCCAAGCTCTTCGGGTCGGCCGCTGGCCGCAGCGTGCTGTCGAAAGACTTCCGCAAGATCACCGTCGAGCACCTGTTCGGCAACATCTGGTCCCGCCCGGGCCTCGAGCTCCAGGAGCGCTCGATGATCACGCTCACGACCCTATTCGTGCTCGGGCGCGAAGCCGAGCTGCGCGTCCATCTTCGCGGGGCACGGAACCTCGGCATCCCACGAGCGAAGATCGAAGAGATGCTGATTCACCTAGCGCACTACGGCGGCTGGCCGGTCGCGGCGAGCGGGTTCCGTGTGCTCGACGAGGTCTTCGCCGCAATGGACGCCGAAGCCAAGGAGGGCGCGCCCGTGACGAAGGCGTGAACGAGCGTCGAATCGGTTCCGCCGCGCCGTGAAGCTCGAAACTCTGCTGCCGCTCGGCAAGGTGGACCCCGGGCTGCGCGCCCCGCAGACGCCGCTCGATCTCCACACTGTCGCGCAAGACGCGCGAATGATCGAAGCCCTCGGCTACGACGGCTTCGTCGTCGAGGAGACGAAGGAGGACCCTTTCGTCCTGCTGGCGCTCGCCGCTCAGGCGACGACGACGCTGCGGCTCGGAACCGCCGTCGCCATCGCGTTTCCGCGCAGCCCAGCGGTCACCGCGATGAGCGCCTGGACGCTGCAAAAGCTTTCGCGCGGCCGCTTCACGCTCGGCCTAGGCTCCCAGGTGAGAGCCCACATCGAGCGGCGCTACGGCGTGCGCTGGTCGGCGCCCGCGGCGTGGATGCGCGAGTACGTGCAAGCGCTGCGCGCGATCTGGGATTGCTGGCAGAACGGCGCGCTGCTCGATTTCCGCGGGGAGCGCTATCGGCTGAACCTCGTCGTGCCGCTGTTCAACCCGGGCCCGATCGACCATCCCGCTATCCCCATCCATCTCGCTGCGGTCAATCGCCGCATGTGCCGCATCGCGGGCGAAGTGGCCGACGGGATCCGGCCGCACCCGGTCTGCACTCCGTCCTACATCGCCGAGGTGATGCTCCCCGCCGTGCGCGAGGGCGCGGCGCGGTCGGGGCGCACGCTGCGAGACTTCGCGGTGGCCATGAAGCCTCTCGTCGCAGCCGCGGCCGACGAAGAAGAGCTCGCGCCGAAGGTCCGCGACGCCCGGGCTCGCATCGCCTTCTACGCCTCGACGCCGAGCTACTTCCCTGCCTTCGAGCACCGCGGTCTCGGCGACCTCGCCGCCCAGGCAAAACTTCTCTCGCGGGCGCAGCACTGGGAGGAGCTGCCCCGACTCATCACCGACGACGTGCTCCATCAGTTCGTCGTGGTCGGAACCTACGACACGATCGGGCGCCAGCTCGTGGAGCGATTCGGCGCCGTCGTCACCCACTGCGAGTTCTCGATCGCCGTGCGTAGCGAGAGCGACCGCGAGAGGCTCGCGGAGCTCGTCCGCGACATCCACTCCGCGTAACGCGCGTCTCAGCTCGGGCGGGGATATTCCTTCTTGGGAATTCCCATCAGCTCGCGGAACGTGTTCCAGGACTCTTGCGCCTCGCTGAAGCGGCGCCCGGAAATCAGCCCTCCGTCCACGACCATCGCATGGCCGTTGACGAATGCCGAGTCGTCGCTCGCGAGAAAGAGCGCCGCCGCGGCGATGTCGTTCGGATGGCCGGGCCTCGGGATCGCCTGAAAGGCCCGCAGCGCCTCGCTCACCGCACCGAGCGTCTCGTCAGCCTTCTCGGGCGGCAGCCCGAGCGCCTTGGCGAAGATCGGCGTCACGATCCCTCCCGGACAAATGCAATTGACCCGCACCCCCCACTCGCCGAGCTCCATGGCGGCGACGCGCGAAAGGTGGATGACCGCCGCCTTGGCGACGCTGTAGACGTGCGGACCGTAGCCCGCCTGCATCCCCGCAACGCTGCCGGTGTTGATGATGCTGCCCGAGCGCTGCTTCTTCATGATCGGAGCGGCATGCTTGATGCCGAGCAACACTCCTTTGACGAGCACGTCCATCGTCTGCTGATAGCCGTCCATGGGGATCGCCTCGAGGATCTCGTCGACGCCGCCGAAGCCTGCATTGTTGAACACGCAGTCGAGACGACCCCAGCGATCGACCGCCAGAGAGATCGCGCGGGCGACGTCCTCTTCACGCGCGACGTCCGTGTGCGCATAGGCCGCCGCGGCGCCGAGCTCTGCGGTCAGCGCTTTGCCGCGCTCGTCGGTGACGTCCGCGACGACCACGCGGGCGCCCTCGGCCACGAAGCGGCGCACCGTTCCCGCGCCCATTCCGCTCGCTCCTCCGGTGATGACTGCGACCTTGCCATCGAGCTTCCCCATCGAGGTCTCCTCTCTCGGCCGACTTGGCTCGCCAACCCCTAGCCGCCGCGCTCCGAGCGGGTCAAGCTCGAGCGGGCGCGGGCGCGACGCGGGGCGCCGACGAGAGTGCGTCCGCGGGTTGACTCAACAGCCGCAGCGAGCGCTTGCGACGCGCGTCACTTCGCCGGAGCGGCGCCCTCGTCCTCGACCACCGGGATGGTCTTCGCCATCTCGTAGCGGATCACCGCGTCCATCTTGTTCTCGATCTGATAGAAGCGGGCGAGCTTGCGTCCGGGAAGCGCCTTGGCGAACTGCTCGACGTAGGCGCGCCGCACCTTCACGCGATCGGCCTCGATGGTGAGGTAGTCGTCGAGGATCTTCATCGCCTTCTCGTCCGTCATGTCGTGGAAGCTCTTGCCGTAGTCGCCGAGCACGGCGACCAGGCGATCGCCGAGCGCGTTCATCTCCTTCTGATAGCTGTCGTAGATCGGCCAGAACTTCGCCGCCTCATCGTCGGTCATCTTGAGATTGACCGCGACCAGGGCCTTGCGGTTGGCGCGGATGGCGTTGAGCAGAACGTCGACGCTGGCCTTCTCCGACTCCCCGCCGGCGGGCGCCGCTGCGCCCCCGGAGGTGGCCGAAAGGCCGAGGATCAAAGCGGATACGAGCAGTGCGCGGATTTTCGACATGGCGTTGGCTCCCTTCTTCCGGCGATCAATGAGCGGCGGCGATCTCTAGTTGAGCCTGGTGATCTTCGAGCCCTGGACTCCCATGCCCCCCATCAGCCCCTTCTGACTGAAGATGAACGCATAGACATCCTGGGTGATCGTCGTGGTGGTCATGGATTTTCCCATGCCCTGATCGACGACGACGATGCTGGGACCGACGCCGACCTCCCAGCCGTCGCTCTTGTCGAGATAGGCGAGCGCGGCGTCATTCATGAAGAACAACGCGTAGCCGAACACCTGCAAGCCGGCCTGGAACCCGTATGAGGCCGCGAGCGAATTGTAGTAGCCGGAGGCCTTGCCGTTCTTGAAGAGGACCCCGTCGCCCATCTGGCCGCCGAACATGAACCCTGCCTTGACGATGTACGGGAAGACGAGAATCGCCTTCGCCTTGGACTCCATCAGCTTCGCAGCCGTGTTGCCGGCGGTGAGATTTTTCAGCGCTTGCCTGGCGTCCTGTGTGAGTTGCGCCCGGCTCCCCGCCAGTGCGAGCGGCGTGCTCATCGACAGCACGAGCGCCGCAAATAGCAGAGCCGTCGCTTGAATTCGCATCCGATTCGTCATGCTCGTCCTCCGGTCACTGCGGTGATCGTCGTTGCGGTATTCCTTTTGGTGCCGATTGCCGGCGCCGATACCACGAATGGAACGGTGAAGATACGTCACCCGTGTCGCGCTCACTCGAAGAACGCGTCTCGGTTGCGGCGCGCCGGCGCCGGGCGCGTCATCCGCGCATGAGCGTGCGGAGGCTTGTCGGGCAGACCCCAGTGCGCCGGCTTTCCGAGGATCATCCAGGCGGCGAGGAACGCGTACTTGGCGAGCCGCCGACGAGGCTTCGGGACGAGGCCTCCGGTCAAGCCGGTCGCTACCAGCAGCAGGCACGAGTCGATCACTAGCCGCAGAAGCTTCTCGGCCTCGAGCGCGCTCGCCACGACGGGATGCATGATCTTGCGGTACAGAATGAGCCGCGAGCGCAGCATCTCGATCTGTGCGCCGCGCCGGAGCTGGCGGGCGCTGGCGGCGATCATGTGCACCACGCGAGCGTCGGGGTCGCATGCCACGATCCAACCGCTCGCGCGCATGCGGCGGCACCATTCGAGGTCCTCCAGATAGAAGAAGAAATCGTCGTCGAGCGGGCCGGCCTCGCGGATCGCCGCGGCGCGCACGGCCAAGCACGCGCCAGTGACCGCCTCCACTTCGAAGAGCGATCCCAAAGGCCGGCGCGTCGCCCGCCGGCGCAGCACCCTCGGCGCGACCGCATCCCAGGCGGTCGGCACCCGTCTATCGGACGGCAGCTCGTGCCCCTGCGGATCGAGCAATTGACCGCCGATCACGCCCAGGCGAGGGAAGCTTCGGAAGGAGCGCTCGAACCGGTCGAGCACGTCCGGCGCGAGAAATGCGTCGTTGTTGAGCAGCAGCACGAACTCGGCGCTCGCGTGCGCCATCGCTTGATTGCATGCCCGGGCGAAGCCGAGATTCCAGGAGTTGGCGATGATGTGCACCCGGGGATGAGCATGGCGCACCCGCTCGATCGAATCGTCGCCGCTGTGGTTGTCGACCAGGATCACTTCGTCTCGCTCGGGCGAGGCCGCCGCCGCGAGCGCATCGAGAGCGGAGAGGAGCATCCGGGCGCCTCCCCGGTGAATGATGATGACGGAAAATCTCCGGTCGACCGCAGTCTCCCGGATCGAAGGCATGGGCCTTCACTGGCACACAGGTGATGCCCGGCGGTCAAGCATCGCCTTGCCAAATCCCGACCACGCGTACTATCGCGTTCGGCATCCCCCGGGTTTCGGCGTCATCTTCGCATGAACCTGCTGCTCCTCGTCATCGACAGCCTGCGCGCCGATCGCCTGTCTTGTCTCGGCCATTCGCGCCGTACCAGCCCGACGCTCGACGGGCTCGCGGAGCGCGGATGCCTCTTCTCGAGCTTCTTCACGCCGACCACTCCCACACATCCGGCGATCACCACGCTGTTCACCGGGCAGCATCCGCTCACGCACGGCGTCGTCGCCCGCAGCGACCGGCTGCAGCTGTCTCCCGACGCTCCTTGGTTCCCCGAAGTGCTCGCCGGCGCGGGCTACGCCACCGCCGCCATCGACCACATCGTGAGCGACGGACGTTGGCGCTGGTTCGGGCGCGGCTTCGAGTCCTACATCAACCTCCGCCGTCGCGACGAATACATCGACTGCTTCCGCATGAACCAGGCCGCGATCGACTGGCTGCGCGCGCGTCCTGCCCGGCCCTTCCTCCTCTACATGCGGTACGGGGACACGCACACGCCCTACCTGCCTCCCGCGAACTACCGCGGACTCTTCTATACCGGTGATCCCACCACCACGAACCGCGGCAGCCTCGACGGCTTTTACCGAAGCCCTCTGAAACCCGTGGTCGTCACGGGGCTCGGGACGTTGGCGGCGGAGTGGCCCGGCGCGCGCGGCCGGCGCATCGAAGACCTCGAGTTCGTGCGCTCACAGTACGACGCCGAGATCCGCGTCGCCGACGACGGCGTGGCCGAGCTCCTCGGCGAGCTCGACCGGCAAGGGGCTCTCGACGACACCCTCGTGGTGATTCTCGGCGATCACGGGGAGTCGCTCGGCGAGCACGGCATCTTCTTCGAGCATCACGGGCTCTACGACAACGTGCTGCGTCCGCCGCTCATCCTCTGCGGGCCCAAAGTGCCCCGCGGGCGCCGCGTAGACGCCTTGACTCTTCTCACCGACGTCGCACCCACCGTTCTCGATCTCCTCGGCCACGACTTGCCGGCGGCTCTCGACGGTCGTTCGCTCGTGCCGCTGTTCGACGGCGCCACCCCGACCGAGAGCCACTCGCAAGTGCTGGCGCTCGAGTGCACGTGGATGGCCAAATGGGCACTGCGCAAGGACGGGTTCAAGGTGATCGTGTCTCGCGAGCCCGACTTCTACGGCAATCCGCCAATCGAGCTCTACGACCTGCGGTCCGACCCGGCCGAGATCCGCAACCTCGCGGACGATCGGCCCGACGTGCGCGACGTCTTGATCGACGATCTCGAGTCGCAAATCGCCGCGCGGCTATCGGCGCTCGGCCGAACGGTCGATCCGGTGCGCGCGCACGGCTCGCTGCGAGACAAGATCTTTCGCAAGCCGAGCTTCCAGCGCCGCATGAAGCGGCTCGTGCGCTCGATTCTCTCGCCGCCAGCGATCCGCGAGTGACGGGCTCCGCTCAGCGAAAGCCGGTCTGCATCCCGGGCCGCGGAGGAAAGATCAGCGGATCCTCGCGAACGGCCCCGACCAGAATGTAGAGGCCGAGCGTGGCGGCGGTGAACAGCGTGACGCCGACGGCGTAGGCGAGGCGTCGGCTTCGCTTCTCGATGAGGAAGCGGTGCACCTCGCCGGTGGCCACCAGCACGATCGGCAAGGCGAGCACGGTCGGCCAGAGCCATTTCACGTTGCGCGGCAGCCGCTGCAAATGGACGATCGATAGTACGGTGAGCACGTAGAAGTACGAGCCCAGCATGAAGCGGAGGTGGCGCGCGAACAGCAGCTCGCGCGGCCGAAACGAGCGGCGAAGGTCGCGCACCTCGAGCACCGAAAAGACCGCGGCGACGATCGCAAAACCGCGCATCGGCGTGTCGTGCTTCCAATTGAGCAGGATCAACGCCGCGGTCGTCGACAGCAGCACTCCGGCCAAGATCCGGTCGAGCATGGACGGCGCCGGCTCGTCGCGCGCGCGGAACAAGGTGATCGCGCGGTACCCGTATGCCACCAGCGAAAAGCCGTAGAAATTGAAGAAGAGGTTTCGCGCGAACGCCCAGCTCGTCCATGGGTGACGCGTGAGCGTCATGAAGAGCCCGGTCATGTACAGGTAAACCATCAAGTAGAAGTAAGCGCGCCCCCATCGCCGGTGGCGGCCGGCGACAGCGAACGACAGCAAGGCCAGCGGCGCGACCACGAAGGCCGTCGGGTAGCCGACGAGCCGATGGAACCACTCGACGGTGTTGGCCGCTTGTTCCACGTCGGCTGAGCGCGGCGGAAACTATCGCCGCCGACGGCGCAGCGTCAAATCGGCCGTGGAGCCGCTAAGCTTCCCTCAGCGGCGGAACTTCGCGAACTCCGGCGTTCGCTTCTCGAGGAACGCGTTCTTGCCTTCGACCGCCTCCTCGGTGCCGTAGTAGAGCGCCAGCGCACGCAGCGCCACCGCGCCGATGCCGCGGATCTCCTCGCTCGGCGCGTTGAACGATGCCTTGGCGAGCGTGATCGCCGTAGGGCTCATCGCGGCGATCTTCTTCGCCCAGGCACGGGCCGCGTCCTTCAGCTCGGCGGCCGGAACCACCTTGTTCACCAGGCCCATCTGCCAGGCACTCCTCGGCCGTGTACTGCTCGCAGAGGTACCAGATCTCGCGCGCCTTCTTCTCGCCGACGACGCGCGCGAGGTACGCGGTGCCGAAGCCCGGGTCGACGCTGCCGACCCTCGGCCCCACCTGCCCGAACTTCGCCGTGTCGGCGGCGATCGTCAGGTCGCAGATCACGTGCAGCACGTGCCCGCCGCCGATCGCGTAGCCGTTGACGGCGGCGATCACCGGCTTCGGGATGTCGCGGATCACCGCGTGGAGGTCCTCGATGTCGAGCCCCAAGTCGGACCGGAAGGCTTGCCCTTGTAGCCGCCTGTCCTCGCGGGTGCGTCTGGTCGCCGCCCGCGCAGAAGGCCTTTTCGCCGGCGCCGGTGAGGATGACGCACGCCCACGTCGCGATCGCGCCAGGCGTCGTGGAAGGCCTGCACAGCTCGTCGACGGTTTGCGCTCGGAACGCGTTCAGCAGCTTCGGCCGGTTGATGGTGATCGTCGCCACGCCGTCGCTCGCCTCGTAGAGAACGTCTGCGAATTCCATGTCGGTTCCTTTCGGTCGCGCTGAGTGGAGTTGCTCAGGCCATGGTCAGGCCGCCGCTCACCGACAGCGTCTGGCCCGTGATGAAGGCCGCGTCCTCGGAGGCGAGGAAGACGACGGCGCCGGCGAGATCCTCCGGCTCGCCGAGCCGGCCGAGGGGAATCGCCTGTTTCAGCGCGGCAGCGAGCTTCTCGTTCCCGCCGGAGACCTCCTGGAAGCAGCGGCGTGTTCGTCGGACCGGGGCAGACGACGTTGACGTTGATGCCGTAGCGCGCGACCTCGCGGGCGAGCGTCTTGGAGAATCCGATGATCCCGGCCTTCGCGCCCGCGTAAACCGCCTCGCCCGAAGACCCGACCCGACCCGCGTCGGAGGATATGCTGACGATCTTCCCCGAGCGCCGTTCGATCATCGGCTCGAGCACGGCACGCACGCAGGCGATCGGGCCCTTGAGGTTGATCGCCAGCACCTTGTCCCAGGTCGATTCCTCGCTCTTCACGAACGGCTCGACCTTGTCCCAGCCGGCGTTGTTGACGAGCACGTCGATCGGCCCCAGCTTCGCGACCACCTGCGCGACGCCGGCGCGAATCTGCGCGGAATCGGTGACGTCGACGCCGGTTCCGACCGCACCGCGGCCGATCTCGCTCGCCGTTCTCGCAGCGCCCGCCGCGTCGATGTCGGCGATCGCGACCTTCGCACCCTCCTCGACGAAGCGCGTGGCGATCGCGCGGCCGATGCCGCGGGCCCCTCCGGTGACGAACACGACCTTGTTGGCAAGACCTTTCAATGTGCGCCCTCCTCCGTGATTCAAACTCGAAGCCCGCTCACTCAGATCTCGTAGCTCTGCACGAGCCAGCGCCCCGCGGTGATCTCCTGGATCTCGGTCGTTCCGCCGCCGAGCTCGATCAGCTTGGCGTCGCGAAACAGCCGTTCGACGACGTACTCCTCCATGTACCCGTAGCCGGCAAGGATGTGGACCGCCTCCTGGCACACATAGGTCGACATCTCGGCCACGTACAGCTTTCCGACGCTTGCGTCGGCGGGCGACACGTCGAGCGCGCTTTCCCGCCCAGATGTCGCCGAAGACGATCTGGCGGCAGTTGGCGAGCGCCGTGTACATGCGCGCGAGGCGGCGCTGGACGAGCTGGTACTGTCCGATCGCCTGGCCTCCTTGCCGGCGCTCGCGCGCGTAATCGAGCGCGATGTCGAAGGCGCGCTCGATGATGCCGTACGAGATCGCCGTCAGGCCCACGCGCTCGCGCGACAGGCGCTCCTTGACGTCGGCACGCTCGGCGCCGCCGCCGAGGATGCGGTCCGCCGGAATGCGGCAATCGGAGAGGAAGACCTCGCCGGTCGGGCTCGAGCGAAAGCCCATCTTGTGGAAGGGCTTTCCGGTCGTCGAGACCGGGGTCGCCGCGCTCGCACAGGAACGCCTCGGGCCGGTCGAAGCCATTGTCTCGGACCTTGGCGTACACCACGAACGTGTCCGCGATGGGCGCGTTGGTGATGAACGTCTTCGAGCCGTTGAGCACCCAGTGATCGCCGTCACGGACCGCCGTCGTGCGCATGTCACGAATCGCCGCCGATCCCGCCTGCGGCTCGGTCAGGGCCCAAGCGCCGATCTTCTCGAAGCGGAGGATGGGAGCGGCGAAGCGGCTCTTCTGCTCCGGCGTTCCCTTGGCGAGGATGTTCCCCGCGCACAGCCCGAGGCTCGCGCCGTGTGCGAGCGCCATGCCGGCGCAGACCCGCGACATCTCGATCGAGAGGATGCGCGGCACGTAGAACTTGAGCATCTCCTGCGGCGGCGAATCCTTCATGAGCTCCGTGAGGTCGCCGCCGGCGCCGAGCCCGAGCGCCGCGACCATGTCACGGATCGGACCGAATGGAGCGAGGCGCTCGGCTTCCATCTCCGGCACGAGCGGTTCTACCTCGCGCTCGAGATATTCGCGGATCGTCGAGCGGATCGCCTGCTGGGTCTCCGTGAATCCGAGGTCGGTCATCTGTCTCTCCTCATCGGCCGTTCCTGCCTCACGCAAGGGCCGGGCCAAAAGCGAGCAAGAGGCTGGTACGAGAAGAGCCGGCGAATCTCATCCTCGCCCGAGTCGCTGGCGACTCGGAGCGGCGCTAGCCGAAAGTCTCGCGCGCGATCAAAATCGATAGCGACTCGCCAGGAAGGAATTGGCGACTGAGATCCGCGCATATGCCGAGTGGCGCGAGCCTTGCTTTCCGATGTCGCGACGGAGGATTGTCTACGCCGTTGGTGACACTCAAGGAAAGGAGCCGAAGCGAATGAATGCACAAACCTTCAAGTACTGGCGTCTGTGCGCCTGGGGCGGGCCGGTTTTCTTGGCCGGATTCGTGATCTTCTGGGGCATCCTCGGATCCAACATTCCCCCGGTGTCGCCGGCCACGTCGCCGGCGGATCTGGCCGCGCACTATCTGCGCAACGCCAACAGCCTGCGCGCGGCGTTCGTCGTCAGCATGACGTTCGCGGTCTTCTACATGATCTGGAGCGTCGCCATCTACAACGTCATGCAACGCCTGGAGACCGACAACCACGTGCTCTCCATACTCGAGCTCCTCGGCGGCTCGCTGACGATCGTGTTCGTGACGATGGGGTTGAGCTTCTGGCTGACGGGCGCCTTCCGTCCCGATCGTGACCCCAACATCCTGCAGATGCTCTACGACGTCGGCTGGCTGACGATGGATTGCGCGTTCTACATCACGACCGTGCAGATGGTGGCGATGGCCGTGCTGTTCCTGTCGGATCATCGAACGGTGCCGCTCGTCCCGAAGTGGTTCTGCTGGTACACGATCTGGGTCGCGTTCGTGTTCTTCACCGAGCTGCTCATGCCTTATTTCAAGACCGGCATCTTCGCCTGGGACGGTCTCGTCAACTATTGGGTGGGCTTCTTCGCCTGGTTCCTGTGGATCATCGGCCAGTCCTACTACACGCTCGCGTCGATCTCGCGCCTCGAGCGCGAAGCGCTGACGGGCGAGCCGGCCGGATTGCGCCGTAGCACTGCCGCCGCCTAGTGACGCCGCCTTCCGACGCGGCGCACGTCGAAGCCAGACGCCTGCCGGGAGACGCGGGCGTCTGGCTTTTCATTGCCGCCGACACCTTCATGTTCGCGCTGTTCTTCTCCTCGTTCATGTACGAGCGCACGAAGAACGTCGCGCTGTTCAACACCTCCCAACAGGCGCTCGACCCCGCGGTCGGCGCGCTGAACACGATCCTCCTGCTGACCGGCTCGTGGTTCGTCGTCATGGCGGTGGAGGCCGCGAGGAAGCGGCTGGAGCAGACGCTCGTCGCGTGCCTCGGCATGGCCGTCGCCTGCGGCGTCGCCTTCGGCACGATCAAGATCTTCGAGTACCGGGGCAAGATCGCGCACGGCGTCACCATGCTCACCAACGACTTCTACATGTACTACTTCGCCTTGACGGGCTTGCACTTCGTCCACCTCGTCATCGGCGTGGTGGTGTTGACGGTGCTGTTGACCAAAGCGCGTGCCGGCATGACCGGCGACTATCAGCGCTACCTCGAGAGCGGCGCATCCTATTGGCACATGGTCGATCTCTTGTGGATCATGCTCTTTCCGCTCCTGTATCTCGTGCACTAGGCGATGCGGTCGCTCGTCGTTCAGCCGGTGACCTTCGTCTGGGCCGCGCTCGTGCTCGCCACCGCGTTTGCGTGGTGGTCGGCCAGCGGCGGAGTCGTCTCTTCGTTCGACGCGACGGCGATCGTGATGATCGTCGCGGCCGTCAAGGCGCGGCTCGTCATCCTTCACTTCATGGATCTGAAAGCGGCGCCCCGCTCGTGGCGCTTCGTCTTCGAGGCGTGGGTGGTGCTATCGACGGCCGTGATTCTCGGCGGCTACTGGTACGGTCTGCGCGCCGCGACGCTCGCCGGGTAGCTGCTCAGCTCCCCGGCCGAGACGACCACGCGCGCTGGGCTCGGCTCGATCGTGATCGGGTGGTCCGGTCCTGGGATCTTCATCGTCTGAGGGCTTGAAGCCTTCCGGCGCGGAGCGTCCTACGCAGCTGCCTTCGCGTCCCAGCGACGGAGCTCGGGCATGACCTGCTTCGCGAACAGTCGCATCGAGCCCTCGGCGTCGGCGTAAGCAATTCCCGCCGCGCGGAAGCCCAGAATCATATCGTACGGACCGACGATGCCCCGCCAATGCTCGAGCTTTTCGAGAATCTGCCGCGGAGTCCCCCAAGCTTGCGCGTTCATGTAGGCTTCGGAGAACGCCTCGAGGCCCATGTCGCGCAACATGTCCACGGCCTCGCCGTAGGCTTCGTACCCTTTCGCCTTCTTGAAATGATCGCCCATCAGCTCGTAGTGGTGCATCGCCGTGACCAGGTAACCGGCGATGTGCTTGCGCGCGAGCTCGGCGGCACGCGCCGCATCCTCGTGGCATACCGTGATGCCCGCCATCAGCGGCGGCGGTGCCTCTCGGCCGTGGAGCTCCAAGAAGCGCGCGCGATAGGGGCCGAAATCCTGGTTGTGCTGTTCGATCGGCTTCTGCGTGAACACCATGATCTGAGCGGCGTGGGTGGCGGCCTCAAGGGCCGAGTCCGGCGACATGGCGACCTGGGTGACGCGGCCCACGAAGCTCCGCGACGGCTTGGGTCGGATGAAGGCGCGCGGCTGCTTGTAGTACTTGCCCTCGCCCTCGATGACGCCGGTCTCGAGCGCCTTCAGGATCATCGGCGCCGCTTCGTCGAAGCGGTCGCGCGAGGTATCCATGTCGATGCCGAACTGGTCGTACTCCCTGCGCGAGAGGCCGCGGCCCATGCCGAAGATCGCACGGCCGTTCGACAGCTCGTCGAGAAGCGCGATCTTCTCCGCGGCCCGCAGCGGTGAATTCCACGGCAGGATGACGGCGCCGGTCGCGAGCTTGATGCGCCGGGTCTTGGCCGCCAGGTAGCTCAGGTAGATGGCGTTGTCTGGACAGAACGAGTAGTCCTCGAAATGATGCTCCACACACCAATGGGAGTCGTAGCCGAGATCTTCGACCTGCTCGGCTAGCCGCAGTTCTTCCTGGTAGACCTGCGAGTCGGTGACCGTCTCGTCGTAGCCAAAGCGCTGGAAAAGGGCGAGCGTTCCGATTTGCATGCAGCCATCCCCCGTTTCTCGGAGCATGATCCGAGGCTTCGCAAGCGTGTCGCGCAGGCGCGACTCCCTTGTCAATGAATCTTGCGATCCAGCCGGTTTCGTGACCTATCGATAGGGGATTTCACGGTTTCGGAGGTGCGATGAAAGCCATCCTCTCGTCTACGTTGCTGACCCTGGCGGGACTCGGGCTGGCGGCCGCGCTCGCTGCCACCGTCGATCTCAAGGTCGGCGACCCTGCGCCCGACTTCACGCTCCAGGCGAGCGACGGCAAGACCTATCGGCTGGCGGATTTCAAGGGCAAAGAGAGCGTCGTGCTCGCCTGGTTCCCGAAGGCGTTCACCCAGGGCTGCACGATCGAGTGCAAGTCCCTCGCGGAGCACGGCGACATGATCAAGAAGTACAACGCGAAGTATTTCATGGTCAGCGTCGATCCGCTCGAGGGCGAGGCGGGGAACAAGGCATTCGCCCGAGCCCACAATGCCGATTTTCCGCTTCTGAGCGACCCGACCAAGGAGACGGCCAGCGCCTACGGAGTGCTCAGCGATCGCGGCTTCGCCAACCGATGGACATATTACATCGGCAAGGACGGCAAGATCCTGGCGATCGACAAGGACGTGAAGCCAGCGACGTCGGCGGAGGACATGGCCACGACACTCAAGCGGCTGGGAGTCGAAGAGCAGCGCGGCTAGTCGGCGCCGGGAGGCCGGTATGGAATCGGCGATCGACAAGCATCTCAGATGTCCCCGCAGCCTCTCTCGCCGTGTGGCGGACGACTATCGGGCGCCCTACCCCGCCTGGGTGGCGCGGGCCGATCCTTCGCTGAAGCAAGTCGTCATGGCCTACTTCGGCGTTCAGTCGATCGGAGAAGAGCGGCGTGCTCAGGCGCTCGGAGCGCTACGCCACATCACCGAGGGCTTCCGGATCGACGACGGGCCCGGTCACTACGATCTCGTCGAGTATCGCGACGCTAACGGCTACGACAACCGCATCGCCATCGCGTATTGGAACGACGCGGCGAAATTCGAGCGCTGGCGCACGACCCCTGCGATCGACGACTGGTGGAGATCCTCGGACCGGCTCGGCGACGGGATCGGCTATTTCCGCGAGATCGTCGCCCCTCGCGTCGATCAATTCGAGACGCTCTACTCGTTCCGCAACCGCCTGCCGGGAGTCGGATCGATCATGAACGGGGTGAGCGACGAGATCGAAGAGCACGGCTATTGGGGCTCGATGCGGGATCGGTTTCCGATCTCGCAGACCGACTGGATGAAACCGGGCGGGCGCCTCGCCGTCGCACTCGGTCGACCCGCGCTCGGCGGACGCGTCACCGTCCGCGGCCACGACAACGTCTGCCTGATTCGATCCGGGCAAGATTGGGCGGAGACCGAAGGCGAAGAGCGCTCGCTCTACCTCAAGGAGATCGAGCCGACGCTACGCGCCGGGATGGATTTTCTGCACTCGAGCGGCGCTGAGGTCGGCTGCTACAGCAACCGCTACGTCCGGTTCATCGACGGCGACGGAAACCCCCTCGAGAAGAGCTTCGGTCTTGGGCATTGGCGCTCGCTCGACATGCTCGAACGCTGGGCGGAATCGCACCCCACACATCTGCGGATCTTCGTCACCTTCATGCGCGTCGCCACGCAGGTCGCGAAGCTCCGCCTGTATCACGAAGTGTCGGTGTTCGATGAAGGTGCCCAACACTACGAGTACATCAATTGTCACCCGGCCACCGGCTTGATGCGAGACGCCGCGCCGTCGCCCTGACCCGCGAGCCGCGGCCTTTGCCGGGCGGCAAGTTCCGAGCTCAACCCCGGCTGCTACGATCCGGCGGCCGCTCTCCTACGTCGTCCGCTGATGAGGTACACCGCGGCGCGCAGCTCTAGCAGTGGATCCGCCGAAGGCTCGATCCCGTCCACTCTCGGAATCGGATCGAAGATGATCTGCTTCTCCTCACGCGAGCCGTTCGGCGACGGCGACGTCAGCTCGAGTCTCCCCAGTTCCGCCAGTTGCCGGTCCTCGGGCCAGTGAACAGTCGCGTCGTCGACGAGGTCCCCGGCGCTCGCTACTTGCACCATCACCTTGAAGCGCACCGGCCCGTTGCCGACCCTCTCCGCGATCTCGTCGAAGAGATAGTTCGGGCTCTTCGCCCGCGCCGCCGCATCGTCGAGATGTGCGCTCCCCGCCTCGGGGACTATCCGGAAACGCCCAAAACGGCTCGCGCCTGCCGCATTCGAAAAGCGCATCGCCGTCACGCCGAAGTACGCCTCCGTGGCGAAGCTCATCGGAGCCGGCTTCGGCGTCTGCACGAATGCGAGAGCCGCCGGATGACTCCCCAGGAAAGCCTCCAGCGGGGAGCCCGACAGATGCGTGGGGTCGCTCGATGCCACGGCGCGCAGAAACTCCAAGAACTCGGCGCCGGTGCGTGTGGGAAAGCCATCCGTCGAGTGACTCACGATGTCCGTATGCTCGTGCTCCGCCAGGTGGAACCGGACCGCCAGGCCGCGAGGGTTGGCGTTCGGATCGCCGTCTGGCAGCAACGGAATGCCCGTGGAGTTCGAGAACCGCGCCGTCACGGGCGTCGACGGACGTGTGAAGTGCGGCGCCCTAGTGAGCGAAGACGCTGCCGCGGAGGGCGTGAAGGTGCCCGTGAACATCGCCCCTTTGGCATGCGCAGGACGGAAGCCCGGATGCTCTCCGAAGATCTTCCCGAACTGGCTGAGTATGTCGCTGGCCAACGCGAGTAGTTTTTCGTCCTTTGGAAGCGGCATCGTCTGCCTCCTTGAGATCAATGCTATCGGTGAGGCGACTCTGAATTGTTGCCTTGACTCCCCGTTCGACGCGCACCGCGCGGCCTCAGCGCAAGCGCACGACGTCGTCGCGCCGCACCACGCCCGTCTTCACCACCTCGGCATACACGCCAACGCAGGGTAGCTTGCCGAAATCGCCGAGATCCACTCGGTTGAGCTTGGCGATGGTTCGCAGGATGCCGGGGTCTTTCGGTAGGTCCCCTTGCGGCAGGGTCGTGTTGACGCAGCGCGGGCAAGGAATGCTCAAGCGCAAGATGACCTGATCGCCGAGAGTGAGCGTGCGGCCTGCCCATGCATTCTCGACGAACGGGTCGCCGTCGAGCCCGATCACCACATTTGGCCGGAAACGCCGGACGTCCACCCGTCCTTCCGGATACGCGGTCTGCAGATGCTCCAGCGTAGAGCTCGCCACCAGATGCACGCTGCCGTAGTCGAAGAAGGTTCCCGCTGGCGCCCCGCCCGCGAGCGGCAGTTCCGTCGTCTTTTCGTGCACACCGCCCAGCGTCCCCGCCGGGAACTCGAGGAGCACCCCGGCCGGAGCGGTGGTCGTCACAGTCAGGGTCCTGCCGAAGGCAGCCGAGAACCGCTCGTCGATGCCCGCCTGATCGCTGGTGAAAGTTTCCCCGCCGGGCGCCGTGATACGCACGGGCGGCGCGGGTGTTCCCAGCTCCGGCTCGGTGACGAACCGCGCGACGTAGTTCAACAGCGAGGCCGCCCAAGTCCGTACGGTAGCAGTCCGGTTCGCCGCCTTGTCCACCAGCGCGTACGCGCGATCACCGAGCAGACCACGCTCGGTCACCAGGGACTCCGCAAGCTCCTCTCCGGCCATCGACTTCACGGGGTAGCGCCAGATGGAGTCGACCACCCCGCCATCGGTTTCGAGGTTCCTCGCCATAGCGCTTCCCTTCTACACCCTCCGCGGTATTCCTACAGCGGCTCAGGCGAGAGAAAAGAATCTCGGGTACGGTCCGAGCCTCCCAGCCGCCATGACAAACACAGGAGTTTGCACGATACTACTCCGGTCGAACCGGCTCGACCGGCGGGAGGAACCATGAACACGGAGAACGAGCACGTAGTGAACCCACGCATCGTCGTCATCGGCGCCGGCATGGCCGGGATCCTCGCCGCCATCCAGCTTCGCCGGCATGGCTACGACGACTTCGTCGTCTACGAGAAAGCCGACCGCCTGGGCGGAACCTGGCGGGAAAATACTTATCCAGGGCTTTCCTGCGACGTGCCCGCGCACCTCTACACGTATTCATTCGAGCCGAACCCGAATTGGAGCCGCACCTTCGCCCCGGGTCCCGAGATCCAGGGGTACTTCGAGCGGGTGGCCGACAAGTACGACGTACCGCGCGCCATCCGCTTCGGCGAGGAGATCCCTCACTGCGAGTTCCGCGACGGCCGCTGGCGCATCCGCACCTCCAAAGGAAGGGAAGACGTTGCCGACGCGATCATCGCGGCGACGGGCGTGCTCCACCACCCGAGGATCCCGGACCTCCCGGGGCTCGATACCTTCGCAGGCACGTGGTTCCACAGCGCGCGCTGGGACCACCGCGTCCCGCTCGACGGCAAGCGGGTCGGCGTCATCGGCACCGGATCGACCGCCATCCAGATCGCCACCGCGCTGACCAAGCGCGTGGCGAAGTTCCATCTCTTCCAGCGCACGGCCCAGTGGGTGATGCGGATCGAGGATCTCACGTACTCCGAGGAGGAAAGGGCGACCTTCCGCAACGACCCCGCTGCGCTCGATGCGCTCCGCGACAAGTTGAACGAGGGCTTCCAGTTCTTCGCCAACGCCGTCATCGACGCCGAGTCGGACGGGATCAAGGAGGTCGAGAAATCCTGCCGCGAGAATCTCGAGAGCACCGTGAAGGATCCGGTGCTGCGGGAGAAGCTGCGCCCGAACTATCGCGCGGCCTGCAAGCGGCTGATCTTCTCGCCGAATTTCTACGAAGCGATCCAGGAACCCTCGGCCGAAGTCGTGACGTCGGGCATCGAGCGGATCGAGCCCCTCGGCGTCCGCACCAAGGATGGCGTGCTCCACGAGCTCGACGTGCTCGTGCTCGCCACCGGCTTTCACGCCGACAGCTTCATCCGACCGACCACCGTGCTCGGTCGAAACGGTGTCGACCTCGACGACGTGTGGAAGGAGCATCCAGTCGCCTACCTGTCGATCTCGATTCCCGAGTTCCCGAACTTCTTCCTGATCAACGGACCCAATGGACCGGTCGGAAACTTCTCCCTGATCCAGATCGCCGAGGCGCAGGTGGCCTACATCCTGCAGCTCCTGGAGCAGATCCGCATCGGCCATTGCAGCGAGATCAGCGCCAGCGCGCCCGCGACCGTCGCATTCGAGAAGAAGCGAGCCGAGGCGGCGAAGAAGTCGATCTGGGCGACTGGATGCAAGAGCTGGTATCTCGACAAGAACGGCGTCCCCGCGAGCTGGCCGTGGACGCCGTCGCGCTTCTTCGAGGAGATGAACCGACCGAAGCTGGAGTTCTACGATCAGGTCGTCTGATCGAGCGTGAGTCCGAGTCGTACTCGACGCATCCCAATGTCGAGTGCGAGCCAATGGAGCCCAGGACGGTCGGAAAAGAGAGCCCAAGGATGCATGTCGCCCAAATCTCCGTTGCCAATGGTCCGTTCGAGCTCGTCGAGCGCGAGGGTTCCCGAGCCCGGGCCCAATACCGTCCGCGTCGCCGTCGATGCGTGCGGGGTCTGTCACAGCGATGTAGCTGACCAAGATGGCCGCGTTCCCCGGCATGGTGCTGCCGCGGGTGCCGGGACACGAGATCATCGGTCGAGTCGATGCGATCGGCCCCGGAGTCGAAGGCTGGACCGTCGGCCAGCGCGTCGGCGTCGGATGGCACGGCGGCTACTGCGGCAAGTGTGATCCCTGCCGGCGCGGGAAGTTCTTCGCCTGCGTCACCGGGCCGCCCATCACCGGCATCTCGCACGACGGCGGCTACGGCGAGTACATGGTCGCTCCGGTCACGTCGCTCGCGCGCGTGCCCGACGGACTGTCGGCGACCGACGCCGCGCCGCTCATGTGCGCTGGCGTCACCACGTTCAACGCGCTGCGCAACAGCGGCGCGCGCTCGGGTGACCTCGTCGCCGTGCACGGGCTCGGCGGCCTCGGACACCTCGGAGTGCAGTTCGCATCGAAGATGGGCTTCCACACGGTCGCCGTCGCGCGCGGCGCCGACAAGGCCTCCGCTCGCGCCGATCGCTCGGCGCGGATCGCTACATCGACAGCACGGCCGAAGATCCTGCGAAGGCGCTCGCGGCGATGGGCGGCGCCCGCATCGTGCTCGCCACGGTGACGGACGCCGAGGCGATGAGCGCCATGATCGGCGGCCTCGGCATCGAGGGATCGCTGCTCGTTCTCGGCGCGCCGCTCGACGCCGTTGGCGGTGCCGGCATTCGCGCTGATCGTCGGATCGTCGCAGCGTTGCGGGATGGTACTCCGGGGTGTCGATCGACTCCGAGGACACGCTCGCCTTCTGCGCACGGACGGGCGTGCGGTCGATGAACGAGGTGATGCCGCTCGCGAAGGTCGAGCGACGCCTACGACCGCATGATGAGCGGCAAGGCGCGCTTCCGCGTCGTGCTGACTCCAGGGCGGGAATAGGCAAGCGCCTGCCGCCGGTCGCTTGCGCCGGCGTTCCTCTTCAGGCGACCGCAGAGTCCATCGGTCGGAGGTCGGCGAGCATCGTCGGCACGAGCTCGGAGACGGTGGGATGAATGTGCATCGCGCGGCGAATCACCGTCCACGGCGCCTTGGCGTACATCACGTCGAGAATCGAGTGGATCACCTCGTCGCCGCCGGTGCCGAGGATCGCCGCGCCCAGGATGGCGCCGGTCTCGGCGTCGACGGCGATCTTCATGAATCCCTGGGTCTCACCCTTCTCGACCGCCCGCCCGACGCGCGTCATCGGCCGCTTGCCGACGAGCGCCTTGCGCCCGCTCTTGCGGATCTCTCCCTCCGTCATCCCGGCCCGAGCGAGCGGCGGATCGACGTACAGCGCATATGCCGTGATCCGATCGCTCACTCGGCGCGGATCGTTCTCGAGCAAGTTGGCGATGACGATCTCGCCGTCGTTGTACGAAGTGTGCGTGAACGCACCCTTGCCGTTGCAGTCGCCGAGCGCCCAGATCCCCGGGACGTTCGTGCGGAGCTGGTCGTCGACCAAGACGTAGCCCCGCTCGTCGACGGCGATGCCCGCCTTGTCGAGGCCCAGGTCGTCGGTATTGGGACGGCGGCCGACGGCGAGCAGCACGTGCGTGCCGGGCACTTGCGGCGCGCCGTCGACGCAATCGACGTTGGCGACGATCTCGTCGCGGCGTTTGGCGAAACCGATGCACTTCGCGTTCACGCGCACCTCGATTCCCTCGTGCTCGACGATCTCCCGGATCGCGGTCGCCACGTCTTCGTCCTCGCGGCCGACGAGCCGCGGCCCCATCTCGACGATCGTGACCTCGGCGCCGAAGCGTCGAAACATCTGGCCGAATTCGAGACCGACGTAACTGCCGCCGACGACGATCAGGTGCTTCGGCACGAAGTCCACCGACATCATCGAGCTGTTGGTGAGGAAGTCGATCTCCCGAAGCCCCGGCATGTCGGGAACGAGCACCCGACCGCCCACGTTGATGAAGATCTTGTCGGCGTACAGGCGCTCTGCACCGACGCTCACCTCGCGCGCGGATTCGAAGCGGGCGTGGCCCTGATAGACGGTGCAGTTCTCCATGTTCCGCAGCCAGTCTTCGAGACCGGTGCGCGATTGCTCCGAGACCGCGTCCTTCCGGGCCTTCACGCGCTTCATGTCGACACGCACCGGGCCGACGTCGACGCCATACTCGGCGGCGCGAGCGGCCATGCGCGCCGCATAGGCGCTCGCCACCATCGTCTTGGTCGGAATGCAGCCGGTATTGACGCAAGTCCCGCCGAAGACGTTGCGCTCGATGATGGCGACTTTCATCCCGGCACCCGCAAGACGAGAGGTCACGTAGGGGCCGGCTTGGCCGGTGCCGATGACGATCGCATCGTAGTCGGTCACGACGGCAATTCCTTGCCCGACTGCTCCGCCACCATGTACGCGGCGTACCAGTCGGGCCAGTTCGCGTCTCTCTGGCCAGTCCGCGCCTCGTGCTTGCCATGGGCGGCCTCGGCACGGCGAAGCGCGCTCGCCAGATCGCTCACGGAAGCGAAGGTCGTCGTCGCGAGGTCGATGCGACCGGGCAGCCGCGTCGTGACCTCCTGGAACAGCCAACCGTTGCCGTCCGGGTCACTGAACGAGGCGAACGAGCGGTAGGTGCGCTGCTCGGGATCCAAACCGCGGACCCGGCGCCGCCCGAACAGGTAGGGCTCGTCCCTGCCAGCGTGCACATCGCCGCCGTCGTGAAACACTTCGCCGATCTCGACGCCGCGCCCGGCGAGCTCATCGCGGGCGGCCTTGATGTCGGAGACGATCAGGTACAGGCCCTGGGCGGAGCCGGGTGTCGCCGCCGTGACGTTCTTGCCGAAGATGACCGAGCACCCCGAGCCGGGCGGCGTGAACTGGATGACGCGGAAGTCGTCGGCGGCGAAGTCGGCATCGAGCCTCCACCCGAGTCTCCCGTAGAACTCCTTCGCGCGGTCGACGTCCGAGACGGGGATGACGATCACCTCGAGCTTCATGTCGGCGTTCTTGACGCCGGGAACCTTCGTCGTGCTCATGGAGGCCTCCTGAATCTGTCCGGGGTCGGCGTGTCCGTTCTATGCGCTAACCTAGCTCGTCCGCGAAGTCCCAAATTCGTAGACGGCCCGGCTCGATGCGAACGACCACCAGCGCTTCCGCGGCCGCGGCCCGCGCGTACGCTTCCCCGCGCTCGGCGCCGAGATAGCGGACGGCGATCCGCGCCAGCGTGCGGGCGCCGGCGTCGTCGCGCAGTACGGCCCGTGCACTCACCTCGATGCCGCGGTACGGCGGAGAATTCTCCGCCACCACCAAACCGGCGCGCGGGTCCCGCCGAAGGTGCTTCGTTTTGACGTCGTTCGCCACCGTCACCACGTTGAAGCCGCCGTCCACCCATTCGTGCCACACCGGAGACAGCAACACCGTCCCGTCGGGTCGGTAGGTGGCGAGCGTCGCACACCACGGTTCTCGGACGAAGTCTCCGAGCTGAGCGATGGTCAAGTTCCTTCTCACGCCACTATCCTCCTTCGCTCCGAGGTCATCGCCGAACTATGCTGCTTGACTCTGGCTGGATCCAGGCCATTTCTTACTGATGCGCGCCGACCATGGCGCATCAAGGAGCCCTCGTGAGCACGACCACCGCACCCTGCCCACACCTCGCGCACCCCGGCAATGCCCGGCCCACGAGCACCGTCTGCGATGAATGCATCGAGCTCGGCGATCGCTGGGTGCATCTCCGCGCCTGCCTCCACTGCGGCCACGTCGGATGCTGCGACAGCTCGAAGAACAAGCATGCAACGGCTCACTTCCGCTCGACTCACCATCCCGTGATTCGCTCCCTGGAGCCGGGAGAGCGCTGGCTCTGGTGCTACGTGGACCAGCTCGCCGTCGAGTGAAGCTGGCGGGCTCATCGATCTCTCCCGGCCTCGCCATGGGCAGGGTGTCGCTGGTCGGCGACATCTTCGAGTACCGTCGCCCGCCCCGCCCTGCGGCAGATCTCGATTCCGAGATTGAATGGGCTCGGGTGCAGAGCGCCTTCGCGGCCACACGCCAGGACATCGCCGAGGCCGTGGCCAGGGTCGAACGGGAAGTGAGCTCCGAGGTCGCCGACGTATTTCGCGCGCACCAGATGATGCTCGACGGCCTGCTTGCATCCGGGCAGATCATCGCGCAGTTGCGCGAGCCGGGAGTCGATGCCTCCCGGGCGGTGCGACGCGTCTTCCGAGCGTGGGCACAGAAGTTCGAAGCGCTGAGCGATCCTGCGTTCCAACAGCGAGCGGACGACGTTGCGGATCTCGGCCGACGGGTGCTTCGCCATCTGGAAGGCGACGACCCTCACCAGCTCGCGTGGCTACCCGAAGGCGCTGTCGTCGTCGGCCGACGCATCTTGCCTTCGGACGTGATCACGCTCTCCGAGCGCCGCGTGGCGGCGATTCTCGTCGAGTCGCTCGGGCAGGCGTCGCACGCAGCGCTTCTGGCACGCGAGAAGAGCATTCCGACCATCGTCGTCGCCGCCGTCGCGGAGCAACTTCACGACGGCGACGACGTGCTCGTCGACGCCTACGACGGCGTCGTCCTGATCGACGCGGACGCGCCGGCGCGGACGGAATTCGAGCGGCGGGTAGTCGAGTATCAAGCGCGCCTGGCGCGCTGCAACATCACCTGCCACCAACCCGCTCGCACGGCCGACGGCATGTTGATCCGCGTCGAAGCGAATCTCGGCACGCGGCGCGACGTCGAGCTCGCCCTCGGCAACGGCGCCGACGGCGTCGGACTGTTCCGGATCGAGCAGCTCTACCTCGGGCGCGAGCTGCCGCCGACCGAGGACGAGCTCTTCGAGGAGATGCAGGCGACCGCCGCACCCCTCCGCGACAGGCCGTTGACCATCCGGCTCCTCGACGTCGGCGGCGACAAGCCGCTGCGCTTCTTGCATCCGCCGAAGGAAGCCAACCCGTCGCTCGGGGTTCGCGGCATTCGCCTGCTGCTGCGGCAGCCGGCGCTGCTGCGCACTCAGCTCGCGCGCTTCGTCCGACTGTCGCGCGCACAAGAGGTGCGGGTGCTGGTGCCGATGGTCACGCTCGAAGACGACATTCGCAGGACCCGCGAGCTCTTCGAGGAGATGTGCACCGCCACTCGCGCTCGAGAGCCGGCCGGCTTTCGGCGCCATGATCGAGACGCCCGCCGCGGCGCTGGCGATCTCCACGATCGCGCCGCACGTCGATTTCCTCTCGGTCGGCACGAACGATCTCACGCAGTACACGTTCGCCGCCGGACGCGACGATCCGAACGTCAACCGACTACTTCCAAGACGGACACGCCTCGCTCCTGCGTCTGCTCGAGATCATCGTCGCCGATGCCGGCGACCTGCCGGTCACGCTTTGCGGCGAGCTCGCCGGCCGCGAGGAGCTGTTGCCGCGCCTGCTCGCGATCGGCTTTCGCTCCTTCAGCATCGCGCCGCCGCTGATCCCGGCGATGAAGGAGCGGATTCGGGGCCTTCGCGTCGGGAACGCCCAAGCATAGGCGGCGCGAGCTATGGGGTGGGCCGGCTCGCCATCCAGTGGCTCACCCCAGACGAAATGCTCGATGGCCAGCAAGGGCCAGACCGCCACGCGGGCGCCTCCGGGCCACCGGAGCGGCGTGCGATCCACGATCGCGGAATACGGCGGCGGCTTTATGAAGAAGAGAGCGCTCAAACGACGGGCGTCGTTTGTTCAGTCCGACCTCGATCCCGCGCCGAGAAATGGAAAAAGAACGCGAGTTTGAAGGTGGCGGGGCACCGTGCTACGCAGGAGGAGGGTGAGCGCGATGATCGTCGCGCGCGCGGCAAGGGAATGAAGGCGCGGATTCATTGGTACCTGTTCGTCGTCAGCGTCACGGCGCTGTCCTCAGGTTGTGCCGCCTTCCGAGCGCTCAACGAGCCAACTCAGAAGGACTACAACGTGCTCGAGCCGGGTACCAACGTCGATTTGGTGCGCTCCGAGTTGGGCGCGCCGTTTAAATCCGGACGCGACAACTGTGACGTCTTCGTCTTCCAGGAAGGATCCTCAGGCTGGAGATACCTGCGCGCCATGGGTTACTCGATCCTGGATATCGGTACGCTCGGGATCAGCGAGGTCGTCACGCATCCGCTCGAGGCCTCGATTGGAACAGACAAGATCCGCGTGCGCGTTTGCTACGATGCCAATCAGAACGTTGCCTACGTGGAGCGACTCGAGATCGGCAAGTCTCCGACCCTGATGACCGGAACGTATCCATCGCCTGGAGATGGCCAAGCGAAGCCCGTGCGCGAAGATCCCGAACAGTCTCCCAAAGGCCCCTCATAGCCCCGGGTTCACGCCTTGATCCCGTCGCGCCGGAGCTCTCTCGTGTCGCGACGCTCGCCACGGTGCCCGTAGGGTGCTGATACCAGCCTGGATCACGGTCGATCGCTTTCGAGGTGCTCGCGCACTTTGAGGACGCGTGAGCAGTCCGCCCATCGTGATGTAGTCGAACGGTCCCGGACCGCCGCGCATCGGGATGCTGTTCCGCGGCGCTTTCAGTGGCCGCTCGGCGATATGCATGCCGTGCTCGGCCATGCCGTCTTGCCCATCGTCATGTAGCCGGGCAGCAGACTCTGTATCTTTGCGTCCAGGTCGCCCGGCGTTGACGCCGATCATGTTGGGAAACTTGTCGCCCATCTGGTTCATCACGTGATGGGTCATGTGGCAGTGCATCGCCCAATCGCCCGGCTCGTCGGCGACGAAGTCGATACGTTCCGTGACTGACCGATAGCGACCAGCACGGAGGTCTCGAACTGCTGCGCCGACGCCGGGATCTGCCCGCCGTCCGTCTCGGTCACGCGGAACTGGTAGCCGTGGAGATGGATCGGGTGATGATTCATCGCAGCGACGTTCGCGATGCGGATGCGCACGCGGTCGCCGAGCCGCGCGACCATCGGCTCCGTTGCCGGGAAAGACCTTCGCGTTGAAGGTGAAGACGTTGAAGTTGGTCATCTCGTTCGGGTTCGGGCGCGCGGTGCCGACGTCGATCCGCCATTCGGAGAGCAGAAACGCAAAGTCGCGGTCCGGCCGCTCGGCCTTCGGCCGCCGTGGGTGGATGACGAAGAGTCCCATCGTGCCCAGCGCCATCTGCGTCATCTCGTCGTGGTGCGAGTGATACATGTACGTGCCGTGCTGCCGGAGCGTGAACTCGTAGCGGAACGTCTCTCCTGGCTGGATCATCGCGCTGGGTGAGTCCGCCGACTCCGTCCATGCCGTTCGGCAGCAGAAGCCCGTGCCAGTGGACGCTCGTGCCCGCGGCAAGCTTGTTCGTCACGTAGATGCGGACGCGATCGCCTTCGACCGCCTCGATCGTCGGGCCGTGGACGCGACCGTTGTAGCCCCAGCACTGGGCCTTGAGGCCGGGCGCGAACTCGTGCTCCACCTCCTCGGCGACGAGGTGGTAGACCTTCACGCCGTCGACGACCTTCCACGGCAGCGAGACACTGTTGGGCGTGACGACCGGCGTGTAGTCCTTCCCCGGCTCGCCGGGCGGCAGTGAAGGCCCCCGATCGATTCGCCCGGGAAGTGGTTCATGCATTTCGGCTCTGGCCATCGGGTCGCGCGACGAGCTCGGTTCGTGAGCTTGGGCCGCGCTCTTCTCGGCAGCTTCGAGTCTGCCTACCACCGTTGCGCCCGCACCGAGCGCGACTGCGCCCGTGAGGAACTTTCGGCGGTCGATCTTCGAAGTCTCTCCGTCTTCGTGCATCGTTCTCTCCATCGTCATGTCGTTCACTGCAGGGCCGGGAACGGGAAGCGCGGGAGCTGCTCGAGTGCCGGCGGTGCGGGAGCTGGCTCGCCCGGCGGTAGCCGGCCAGCGAGGATGAGCCCAAGGTCAGCACGTGCGGTCCAATAGTCGCGCAGCGCATCGACGTAACGCGCCGCCGTCTCGATCTGCCGCTCCTTGGCACGAAGCACATCGGCGGGGCCGACTTGCATCGCGTTGTACTGGAGCTCCGTTTGCTGAACGACCTGCTCCTCGATCGGCAGCATCACGCGTCGATAGTGAAGAGCTCGATCGCGATGGCCGGCGGCGCGGTCACGAGCGGTTCGCGCGGTCGAACGAACCCGGACTCCGAGCGCATAGTAGAGCTCGCGCGCACGTTCGAGCTCGGCTCTAGCCCGAGCGACGCGTGCTTGGCCATAGTCGAAGAAGGGAATCGGGATCGTCAGGCTCGGACCGGCTTCCCATCGCCCATCCCTCCGTTCTCCCTTCCCGCCGACGACAAACTCCGGAAAGAGCGCCCCCATACGGTCGAGCCCGAGCGCTTCGCCGGCGGCGACGACGAGCCGCTCGGCCGCGGCGAGATCGAGGCTCCGCTCCACGGCACGGGACTCGACCCGATCCGCATCGAGGGAATCTTCCGGAGGATCGGCCAGGCCGCCCGAAGAAGTCTTCCAAATCCCCGCGTCTTCCCCCCAAAGGCCCATCAAGACGTTCAGTCTCTCGAGGCTCTCGCGAACCCCGATCTCGGCTGAGCGGACGTCGAGCCGTGCGTTCTCCGCAAAGGCGCGCTCCGACGCGAGGGCGAGCTCAGTCAAGTTCCCCGCCTCGCGCATGCGGCGTGCGAGCTCGAATGAAGCCGCTGCGGAATCAGCGACTTGCCGGCGAAGTGCGAGCATCTGCTGATCGGCTTGATGCTTGTAGAAGGCGGTTTGCGTCCGCCACGCGAGGTCGAGGATTTGCCCGGATACCCGGAACTCCGCCTCTTCGAGCCTTGCCGACGCGACACGCTTCCGAAGCGGAACGTACAGGAGATCGATGACGTCGATGGCGATCCCGAAGGAGACGTCGACCGCACCTCCGACGACCGGAAACCCGCTCACGACGTCTCCGATCGGGTTGTGGAGCAGGCTCGCCTGTACGATGTCTGACTGAGCGACGTCGAGGTCCGTATAGAGGGCGCGGAGGTCTCGGTTCTGGAGGAGAGCGACCTCGACCGCGCCGTCGGCAGTCAAGCCGCCGGCGAGAAAGGCGTGAACACGATCGGCGATGGCCTGTTCGTCGAACGCGACGACCGTTCCGTGCAGATCGCGGCTGGACCGTTCGCTCGCGGTTCGCGCCACCTGTTCGCGCGCCGGACGCGAATCGATCGCCACCGCAGAGCAGCCCACGAGCGCGATCGACATGATGGTGACGGTCAAAAGAAGGAGCTTGCGATGCATCAGTGTCCTCCGCTTGTTCCGTGCATGTCGGACGAGTCCTGAGAAGTCGTCACGCCCGCCGGCGCGGATACGAGATCACCGGCGAGAGTTTGAGACGGAGACGGCGGCGGCGTCTCGGGCGCGCTGGCGCTCGCTGGATGTGTCAGCCCTACGGCAGGAACGTATCTTGGCGCGCAGCTCGCGAGTGCTCCCGCTAGTGTCGTCGCCACGCCGATCAGAAGAAGCCTCTTTGTTCCGTTCACTCGTGGTCTCCTTGGTGCGAATCGCCGTGATCCCAATGCGTGATCAGTCAGCCGTCGCGAGCACGGGTCGCCATCATACGAAACTCGTGGTCCTTGCGGCGCTGCAGAGGCAGTGGCCGCGCCCGACGGCGCTCGCGAAGGCGAGGAGGCGCCCTCGCTTCAGCGAGGGCGTTCGTCAGCGGACGAGATCAGAGAAGAAGCGCGCCGAGAACGAGGTACGTGCGAAGAGATGGGGGACGGATTGGAAGGCCCGCGAGGACGCGGAATGTCCTCGGGGGAGCCAGGTCGAAGACGAATGGCGCGGAGCACGCTAAGACCGGAGCTGCCGCGATTCGCGTGTCGTCAACGGGTCGGTCGAGCTTGTATGCGGCGAGCATCGCCTCGGGTTGCCGGCAACACGGGGGCCCACCATCGCCATCACAATGGTGGGATTGCGCTTGATGGGCGACGTGCCCGAGCATCTGTGCGTGGACGGCTGCGGTGCAGGCGAAAGCAGAATGAGCGAGGCCGACCGTGAAGAATACGAGCGCTGCGAAGGCGGCGACGATGGCGCGGCGTCTCATGAGACCAGCGAGCGTAAAGGACAAGAGACATGGCCGTCAATCGCTGCTCGTCTTATCGGACATGAGACATCGCAACGAAAATTTCCCGACTCTAGGACTCCTGCTTCGTGAATCGTATCGCCAAGACGCGGCTTGTGGGTGGTGCCGGTCTTGCAGCGCGAATTGAGAAAACGATCCGATCGGACGCCTAGCATGACATTGGAGCCGGTGAAAACCGCAACGGCAGCCGACTTGATGTTACGATTCGCAAGACGCACCGGCCTGAGCGGAGACGGTGAGGTGCGGCGCTACCTTTGGACCGACGCGTTCGCCGTCTGCAATTTTCTCGGCCTCGAGCGCTTGACCGGAGAGGGCCGGCACCGCGAGCTGGCGCTGCGGCTGGTCGATCAAGTGCACCATACGCTCGGTCGCCATCGCGGCGACGATGTTCGGACCGGTTGGCTGAGCGGATCGCACGACCATGAGGCTGAGGCCCACCCCACTCGAGGCGGCCTACGCATCGGCAAGCCGCTACCCGAGCGTCCGGCGAATCAGCCTTCGGACGATCAGCTCGAATGGGACCGAGACGGGCAGTATTTTCACTATCTGACGAAGTGGATGCATGCCCTCGATCGCGTGACGCACGCCACGGGGCAAGGGATCTTCAACCTCTGGGCCCGGGAGCTCGCCGTGGTGGCGCATCGCGCATTCACTTACGTCCCGCGGTCTGGCGGTCGGAAGCGGATGTATTGGAAGGCGAGCATCGATCTGTCGCGTCCGTTGGTAGCATCGATGGGACAGCACGATCCGCTCGACGGCTTGGTGACGTACGAGCACCTCGACGCGAGCGCGCGGGCGATCGGCTCGACTACCCAGGGCCCATCGCTGGCGGAGGCGATCGCGGACTTCGCCGTCATGATCGACCCCGACTCGTTGGCGACGCCCGACCCCCTCGGACTCGGAGGGATTCTCGTGGACGCCTTCTTCTTGGGGCAGCTCGTCGATCGCCCGCCGGCGCCGAGCGCGACGAGCTCGCCGGCGCGCTACTCGACGCCGCGCTGGTCGGGCTGAGTCACTACGCGCGACAGCCGGATCTGCATTCATCGGCCGACCGTCGTCTCGCATTTCGCGAGCTCGGCCTTGCGATCGGCCTCTCGGCGATCGAGATGATGAGTCGCGATGTGCGGCGCGGTGCCGACCGGCTCGGCGCCGGCTCCTACCTCGGCAGTCGAATCGCGTCGCTCTTACGCTACCTGCCGCTACGGGACGACATCGAATCGCTCTGGCTTCAGCCGAGCAATCGGCGGGTGGACACTTGGGTCGAGCACGAGGACATCAACGAGGTCATGCTCGCTACGAGCTTGGCTCCCGAGGGGTTCTTGGTGAGTCGATAGCGGTGACGAGCGCTGCCGCCGAGCGTGCGTGAGCAATCGTTCGATCGTCGTGCGCTCCGAGAGGTTGCCCGCTGTGTCCAACCGGCAACGCGAGGGCATAATGGCCGAGACATTCGTGCTCCCGGCCGCGAACGACGCGACGCCCGGCGAGCGGACCCTGCGTCTCCGTGACCACGGTCGCCTGACGCTCCCCCCATCCGTCGTCTCCGAAGATGACGACCCAATCGTTGGTCTTGCTGAGCTCATGAGCACGGGCTGTGTTCGAGAACAGCGCCGTGTACTGCCTCTCGTCACGATGGGTATGCAGTATCGGCAGCCAGGCCTCGTGGTTCGGATTGAAGCGACGAGGGGCGATATGGCGAAGAGCTCCGCGAGCCGCCGCATCGCGATACTCTCGGTCGACGTCAAGCAGCTCCGCGATCGGCGGGGGGTTTGCGACCATTGAATGGCGCTCTCGCCGGCCGAGGCGTCCGGCGAGAGCGTCGATCACGCCGCGGATACGTCTCGGACCATAGCCCGTTACCCTGGCGAGGCGACCATCGTGCGCCGCGATCTCCAGCTCCTCCAGCGTCTCCACGCCGAGCGCCGCGTGGATCCTACGCGCGAGCTCGGCGCCGATGCCGGGTACCGTCGCCAGGAGGCTTTCGGGATCGGCTTGGCCGCGGAGCCGCTCGAGGACGGCGAGGCTCCCGGTGTCGAGGATTTCGACGATCGCGAGGGCGAGGCTTGCACCGATCGCGGGAAGCTCGACGAGCGCATCGATACCGCGAGCCACGTAGGTCTCGGTCAGAGGCGCCGACAATCGCCGCACCACCGACGCGCCGTTCTTGTAGGCAGCCGCGCGAAACGGATTTGCGCCCTGGGCGCTCAGCAGCTCGCCGACTTCGTCGAGGATCTGGGCAATCTCCTCATTGCTCGGAGAGACTCGGCCGGAAGGGAGCGCTCGCTTTGCTGTTCTCCGAGCCTCCCGCCCACGCGCCTCCACGGGATACCCTACGGCTCTCCGAAAACGCCGAACGGATGCGTCGGCGGGAAACTCCTCGCCATCGCTTCGCTGAGTGGCCGGACGCTCTTGGTATCGTCGATCCAGATGTACTCATCGAACTGATGCGGCAGCGCCGCGTGGAAATAGTGGCTCTCGAGCTCTGTGTCCGGCCGATAGACGACTCCGATGGCGCGTTCGAGCCGCGGCTCCTCGAGCTCGACACGCAGCTCCTGCCGCCGGGGCTCACGGAGGTGAAGCAAGAATGCGGGTACGCCCGAGTCGTGACAAAGACGTTCGTAGCTCAACGGATGCGACGGCCGAACGTGCTTCATTTCCAGCGGTCCGTCCCAAACACTGGCCGCCGCCACCGTCCCGTGGTCGGTGCCGAAGCCGATCAGAAACGCCTGATCGCCGAAAGCGCGGCGGCAGAGCTCCCCGACGTTCAGCTCGCCGCGGGCGCCCATCTCGGTCGCCCGCGCATCGCCGAGGTGTGAGTTGTGCGCCCAGATGACCGCCTTCGACGCCGGTCCGTGGAAGCGGAGAAGCGCCTCGAGCGTCTCGAACATGTGCCGATCGCGGAGGTTCCACGATTCGACGTTGCCGTAGTACATCGCCCGGTAGTACCGTTCCGCGTCCGCGACGAGCCGCGCGTTTTGCACGCCATCGAAGTAGCGCTCGCCGTCGCGCTGCGAGTATTCGACCTGCCGCGCGAGCATGTCGGTGAGGATCGCCACCGCCTCCTTTTCGCAGACTCGATAGCGGCCCGTCAGCGCCGCGCGCCCGTACGTCGCGGGATCTCCTTCCCACGGAGTGAGACATCCGTAGCGCTCGCGCGCGACCCGCGCCGCCGGCGGATCGACGCGATCGAGATAGTCGAGCACCATGCGGATCGACCGATACATGCTGTAGAGATCGAGACCGAAGAACCCTGCCGGCTGCTCGGCTCGCCGCAGCGAGTTCCAGTCGCGCAGCCATTCGACGAATGCGATGGTCTCCTCGTTTCGCCACATCCACGTCGGAAAGCGCGCGAAGGCATGCCACGGCCGACCGGCTTCGATTTCGCCGCGGACGTAGCGATTGATCCGCATTGCGTCGGGCCAGTCCGCTTCCGCCGCGACGATCGAGAAGCCGCGGGAACGGATGAGCTCGCGAGTGATGCGCGCGCGCAGCGCATAAAATTCCGAGGTACCGTGCGTCGCTTCGCCGATCAGCACCAGGCGGGCATCGCCGATGCGCTCGAGAAGCGATCCGAAATCGGGCTCGTCGAGGTCCGGGAGCGGCTCGGCGACCTCGCGGAGGAGTTTGGCGATCGTTTGCGGCTGGCTGCGGGCGACGCGGCGCCCCGGTTCCCAACCTTGCACCCCGATGAGAGGGACAAACCGCACGTCGCCGAGATTTTCTTCGTGAAGCCGGCCGTCGGCGGAGCGGGTGAGGCGCACGAGCTCTTGAAGATCTTTTCCACTCCCGACCGGGATCACGAGCCGGCCGCCGATCGCGAGCTGCTCGATCAGGGCGGGCGGGATCTTCGGTCCACCCGCCGCGACCACGATGGCGTCGAAGGGAGCGTGGTCCGGCCATCCAAGCGTGCCGTCGGCGTGAAGCACGTGGACGTTTTCGAAGCCGAGTGCACGAAGGCGGTGCGACGCAAGCCTCGCAAGCTCCTCGTGGCGCTCGACGGTGTAAACCTCGCGCGCGATCCGCCCGAGCACCGCGGCGGCGTAGCCGGATCCGGTACCGATCTCGAGGACGCGGTCACCCGGTTTGACCGCCAGCGCCTCGGTCATGAGCGCAACGATGTACGGCTGCGAGATCGTCTGCTGGCTCTCGATGGGCAGCGGAGAATCGTTGTAGGCGAACTCCGCTAGCTCCGGCGGCACGAACGTTTCCCGCGGAACGGCCCGCATCGCCTCGAGCACGCGCGGATCGCGGACGCCGCGCGCCTCGATCTGCGTGCGAACCATCTCTTCGCGCTTGTTGCGGAGGTCGCTCATCGCCGTGGGTTCTCGCCCTCCGCGAACGAGGCATCCATGCCAAGGCCGGCCTCCACGTCTTCGCGAGTCAGGCCGTCGAGGATGAACGGCGTCTGGCGTCCGAGCACGGCGTCGATCGCCGCGAGCTCGGCGGCGATGTGCGCGAGGACGTCATCGATGCTGACGACTCCGACCACGCGGCCGGTCGAATCGACGACCGGCAGGCGACGAAACGTTCGGGGCCGCGTCGTCATCAGTGCGAGTAGCGATTCGGTCGAGGTGTCTTCCGACACGACGACTGGATTCGGCGTCATCACATCGCCGACGCGCGTGGCGGCGACGGCACGATCTTCGCCGAGCACACGGATCGCGAGGTCGCGATCCGTCACGATGCCGATCGGATGACCGCGATCATCGACGATGACCAACGCTCCGACGCGCCTCTCTCGCATCCGCCGCGCCGCTTCACGTACGCCTTCCCGGGCGTCTGCGAGCTCGACCTGCTCGCGATAGATTCGGTGGTGCCGCATCTGCTGGCTCCGACTTCAAGCGAGCGATTTCCGTGCCACGCGTTATGGCAAGGAATCTCACAGCAAGGGGCCGCTGGGCTTCCCTGGTATGAGAACCCGGCAAACGTGCTTCTCGCGCGCGGGAATCCGCTCGCCGATACAACGCTCCCGGGGAATTTCCCAGATGCGCTCCCTGCCGTGCGGAAGCTCTTCTCTCACCTGGGCATCCCGACCGGGTGCCCGCAGTAGCCCCGAGGATCGAGGTGACGCTGATGCTCCCCAACGAGCACGGCGCTGGCTCGTGACTGCGTTCCATGAGAAGCAGAGCCCGCCCGGTTCCTGATGTCGCCCGCGGCTGTCGTGCCAGAAGGAGGAACGTGTGCGAACCCTCATCACCGTGGTACTCCCGGTACTGCTGTGCGTTGCTCGCGGCACGCCGGCGCGCGCCGACGACGTCGTCATCCAGCTGCCCGCAGCGGATCAGCAGAAGATCGCCGCCCAGCTCGGTGCAGGGGTCGTGGGTGAGCCGGCCCCCAGCAAGCCGATCGAGGACGCCAGCGTTTACTTCCCGCTCCAAGAGAAGGAGCTGACCTACCAGGTCACCAGCGGGCCGAATGCCGGGAAGACACAGACGCTGCACGTCGCGCGGAGCACGCGCCCGAACGGCAGGCCGGCCTGGCGGTTCCAGCTCTCCCCCACGCTTACCGCCTTCATTCGCCAGACCCCTGACGGCGACCTCACGATCCCGGCCGTGACTGATTCGGACCACGGCGTGGTGGTCGTGACCACGCCGCCGAATCCCTTTGTTCTGAAGGGCATGAAGCCTGGCGACGTGCGATCCTTCTCGCAAAAGGTCTCGGTCAACTACCTCGACGATCCGACGCGCCAGGACTACGCCGGGTCGCTGGATGGCACATACACTTACGTCGGCACCTACCAGACGACCGTCCCGGCCGGCACCTTCAACGCGGTGCTGGTCCGCGTGCGCTGCGAAGGCAAGGTCGGACCGGCACATACCGAGGACACGGCCTACTACTTTTTCGCGCCGGGGACAGGCCTGGTGGCCATGATCATGCAGGAGGACGCGGAAGCCTTCTGGATCATCCATATCGACAGCACGGCCGGAAGGGTGCTGGCGGCAAGGTGACCACGGGTCAAGTCGCCCTGGCGAAGGATCGGACTGCTCCACCGAGCGCTCCGGCGCGCATCGATCGTGCGCGTGAGCTGCGACCCCCTCACCGCCGAAGAGGTCGAGGTTTCCTCGCGAACGTGCCGGCCGCCCCAGACCTTCGAACTCATCGGCAGCCCGAAGGAGGAGCGAAAACCGTGATCGTCACGGTGTGTTTTCGCTTCTCCAGGTCGCGCGGCCCCCGTCTCACGTTCGATCTGGGCGCGCCCCCGCCTCCCCCCTCGAGGAAGGTCCGAAGAAGGCCAAGGTCGCGACGATCGAATAGGCTGTTCGCGATGCCGGGTCCGGGTGGATCCCTACCCGTGACTCGTCAGCGCGACTGACCCCAGGATTGGAAGCGTGCGGGGTGTTTGGCGCTGGTCGGAAATGCTCGGTTTTCCTCGTTCTCCACGGGTTTGGTAGGTGTGCTTCGGCCCGTGACGAGCTGGTTGTGCGCCGATCATTCCTCCGGTCCAATTGCTCATCCGATAGTTTGGTGCCGGGTCTCGGAGGCAATGAGGACTGCGACGACGGTGATCAGCGCCATCGCTATGACGTACCACGCCAGCGCGCCCCGTCCGTACGGGAGCAGCGCCGTCGCAATGAACGGCGAGAGCCCACCCGCGATCACTGACGAGAGTTGGGATCCAAGCGACGCGCCGCTGTAGCGTACGCGCGTGCTGAAAAGCTCCGACAAGAACGCGGCCTGCGGTCCGTACATCGGCGCGTGCGCGAATACGAGCGCCACGACGAGCGCAAGCCACACAAGCGGCGTTGATCCCGTGTCGAGCAGCCAGAACAGCGGATACGCGAACAGCGCGGTGACGCAGGCGCCGAACAAGTAGACCGGACGTCGTCCCAGTCGATCGGACAACGCGCCGCAGACAGGGATAGCGACCAGCGCGCACGCCGCAGCGATGAGAATGCCGTTCAGGACCGTCTGCCGATCGATCCCCACTTTCTGTGTTCCGTAGACCAGGACAAACACCGTGTAGATGTAAAACGTGCCATTCTCGGCGAGCCGCGCACCCATTGCGAGCAACACCTCTTTCCACTGGGTCTGAAGAACCTCGACGATCGGTCTCCGCGCTTCGGTCCGCGCTTCCTTGACACGCGTAAACGCCGGCGTCTCCAGAATTCGCAGTCGGATGATCAGGCCGACGCCGACGAGCAGGATGCTCACCAGGAACGGGACGCGCCATCCCCACGACAGGAACTGATCCTCCGGAAGCCCCGCGAACTGGGCAAACACCGCGGTGGACAGGAGCAGTCCGGCCGGCACGCCGATCTGAGGCCAGCTTCCGTAGAATCCGCGCGCACCCGCAGGAGCGTGCTCCACAGCCATCAGCACCGCGCCGCCCCATTCACCGCCGACCCCAAAGCCCTGCGCCAGACGCAGTATCACCAGGGCGACGGCGGCCCACGGTCCGATCTGGGAATAGGTCGGCAGCAGGCCGATACCGAACGTTGAGACGCCCATGATGATCAGCGTCAGGACGAGCATCGACTTGCGTCCGATTCTGTCGCCGTAGTGGCCGATGACGATCCCGCCAATCGGGCGCGCGACGAACCCGACGGTGTACGTACCGAACGCCGCAAGCGTCCCGGCGAGCGGGTCGAAGGTCGGGAAGTAGAGGCGGTTGAACACGAGAGCTGCTGCGGTGCCGTACAGAAAGAAGTCGTACCACTCGATCGTGGTACCAATCATGCTGGCCACGGCCACAAGTCTGATCGAACCAGCCTTCGTCGCCATCGTCGTGACCATTCGATGCGCGGTCGCAATCTGGACGGCTGGCCTTGCGAACGTCTTCGCGCCTAAAGTCGAAGCGCGTTCCGAAGAGAGCCGCCCGAATCATCTCCTCGCTGGTTGTTTCGCAGTCAGACTGCTGTCCAGGACTGTAAGACAGGTGTGGCACTCGGGTTACGGAACCAGTCGGTCGACCTGGGTTGTCCGTCGTGAGCTTCAGACGAGCGTGCGGCCGAGAGCGCGCGCGACGCCGAAACCCCAAATCCAGCCGGAAACCAGACACGGCTGAACGCGGTTGAGCCCTCATGTGGCGCCAAAACTATTTCGGCAGCCACGAAGAAACTCGATCAGCAGGCGATTGACTTCGGCCGGGCGCTCCTGCTGCGTCCAATGGCCCACGCCCGGCAGGATTACCTTCTTGACGAGGTGCGGTACGTTGCGCTCCATCGCGTCGACCTCTTCTCCCCAGAAGCCGAGGACGCCGTCGCGATCGCCGGCGACAAACAACGTCGGTTGAGACAATTTCGCCCCATCCAGAAACGGGGTCAGCGCCCAATTGCGATCGACGTTGCGATAGTAGTTGAGGGCACCGGCAAAGCCGCTCCGCTTGAATTCACCGACGAAGAACTCGATGTCCTCTTCCGTCACGAAGCTCGGCTTCTTCGGCGCTGGCGGCATCAGGTTCGGCGCGTCTTTCGGATCGATTGCAAATTTCCAACGCTGATCGGCAGGAGGTTCGCCCGACGCCGCGTAGAGCGCACCAAGGATCGATCCACGCACATCGGCTTCGAAGATCTGCTCTGCTCCCGGCGAGCGGAAGATCTGCTGATAGAAAATCTTTCCGGGATACTTCTGCTGTTCCCACGCGCTCGGACTGATCGGAGCCCGCGGCAGAAAAGGCACACTGAGTAGCGCGACGGCGCGGAAGAGATCCGGCCGGAAGAGGGCGGCGGCCTGTGTAATCCATGCGCCCCAATCGTGTCCCACGATCACCGCAGGCCCGCCACCCGCAGCATTGACCAATCCGACCAGATCGCCCGTCAGTTGGAAGATGTCGTAGGCCTCGATCTCTTTGGGCTGATCGGTCTGCCCGTAGCCGCGCATGTCGGGTGCGATCGTATGGAATCCGGCATCGCCGAGCGCTCGAAGTTGATGACGCCAGGAATACCAGGACTCAGGAAACCCGTGGCAAAGTAACACCAGCGGTCCGGCACCGGCTTCCGCAAGGTGCATCTTGATGCCGTTGGTCGTGACGAAGCGGTGGGTGATCTCGGCCATCCTTACCTCCTACGCGGAGTCCTCGTCGGACTCCATCGTGAAACTGGCGCTTCCGTTTTTACTCTTCGGCTTTGCGAGTGCGAATGGCCCGCGGCGGCGCCGCCGGCGGTCTCTTTTCCGACCGAGCGGGCGGCCGTAGAGGGGCGGTATCGGGGTCGGGCTTCGCGCTGTTTCCCCTATCGCCTAGTAAGCCCTCCTCCTCGAGGATCTCCTCGGCGATAAGCACCGCCAGGAAGTTCAGCCAGAAGTTCTATCGCGAGCCAGGATCGAAGGTGCGCGTCCTGTCCCCGGCCTCATCGACCGTTGGCTCGCTCCGCCTTTCGACCGCCACAACCTTGTTCGCCCGGAGGGGCGAAAGCCGGGATCTTTCAGGGACTTCGTCGGATCGACTCGTGAAATCTTTGTGATTCTAAGAGGCTTAGGATGGAGGCGGGGGGAATTGAACCGGGGCGATGAAGAATCGGACGACTCCGTGAATGATACCGCCTAAAACCGGACGGCGTCCGGTCGGTCCGTGCGCTCGCAGCCGTCCTTGTGAGGCACAGGCCCGAGGACTACCATGGCGGTCAGTGACTCACACGGTTGAAATCGAGGTCAGCGACGAAACACTCGCCGCTCTCCAGCGCGACCCGCGCGGCTATGCCGCGGAACTGCGAGTTGCCGCCGCAGCGAAGCTCTACGAGGTGGGCAGAGTATCCCAGGAGCTTGCTGCCGAGATCGCTGGCCTTTCGCGAGCCGAGTTCATGCGTGCCCTCTCCGAGATGCGCGTCAGCCCCTTCCAGGACACCTCCGAGTCGCTGAAGCACGAACTCGAGCGTGCCTGAGCGCTGGGTCGTCAACGCTTCTCCGTTAATCGCGCTCGGGAGCATCGGCCGACTCGATCTACTCACCTCCCTCGCTGACGACGTCGTCGTCCCCGAGATCGTCGCCGAGGAGCTCCTACGAGTCGCTGACGAAGCGGCCCTCGCCTTCTCCCGATCGTCGTTGCGTCGGGAAAGCGTAGCCGCCGATGACTCCGTGAATCGCTGGAGGCTCGGGCCGGGCGAGACGGCGGTGCTGTCGTTTGCGAAGCGCAACGCGGGGTTCGTAGCGGTTCTCGACGACCTCGCGGCGAGACGTTGCGCGAAAGCTCATGGCATCCACACGCGCGGCACCGTCGGCGTCATACTGCTCGCCAAGTCCCGTGGAATCATACCGTTGGCGCGGCCGATTCTCGAAGAGCTTCGCGATAGCGGCTTCTATCTATCGCAGGAGCTCATGACCTACGCGCTTTCGTTAGCCGGCGAGGGAGATTGAAGAGCGATCTCTGGGCGCCATGCTGCTTCCTGCGGATTCGCTCCACAGCGGTTTCGATGTCTTCAACCGTCAAGCGGGTATCGTGAAACACCTCACGCGCAATTCGCATGGCAGCCTCGAAGCGCTGCTTCGGGCTTACCGCGGATAAGATGAACCGCGCCGGATCGATTTTCGGAGGCTTCACGCGGAACGTCATCCAGGAACTAGCGTGTCATCTTGTCGATACCAGACTTTTCCGCGTGCCGAATCGAGGTGAACACCGAGCACCCAATCACCGGGTCGAAGATCCCGATCCCTCCGCTCCCACTGTCTCACGCTCGGAATTCCGGGCCGTGGGATCGAGCAGCTCCTTGTAGCGGCGGGCTCGCGCTTGTGCGACGACGTCTTGCTCGCCAGGCAGCCGTGAGCGGAGGACTGACGATGACGTCCCGCGATCAGTCGCCGAGCCGCGCGACCACACCGTCAAGGTAGGAGGCGTTCGCTTCCTCGAGCTCCGCCGAATGCTCGAGGGCCGCCCGTGCGCGAGCGTCGGAGACGGCCGCCGCGAACGCGCGCCAGGCACCGCCGCCGGCGCGCTCCCCGTTCGACTGGAGCATGAGCTGATCGCGCGGCGACAGCTCCGCGAGCACCCCGAGGTACGTCTCGCGCGCGCTGGCGAGCGGTGCATCGAGCTTCGACCGCGCCGCGGCGTCGAGCGGGAAGATCCGCTCGGCGGTTTCTGCGATCTCGATCTCGCGGCCGCGGCACGCGAGCAAGCCGGCAGTGTGCTCCGGCAGCTCTTTGGCCCAGATCTCATAGCGATCGCCCGCTGCGCGCTCGAGCAGCGCCAGGAAGCGCGGCTGCAACGGCTCGGGCACGCTGGCAATGAATTCGCCGAGCATCGCGGCGATGTCCGGAAGGGGCTTCTTGTTCATGGAACCGTTCTACACACTGGTCCGACGAGGTTCCAGGACGGGATTTGAACCCGTAGTCACCTACGAGAAATCTAGGGAATTCCGCCGACAAAGCGTTCCGGAACACTGGAAACACCCCGGAAACGCCACGGGTGGCGTTTCCATTGCGGCGGAGATGCTCGAACCCCGAGCGGACTCCCGAACAGCGCGTGGGCGTCCGAAGATGGAACCCCTACTCACCTTACTTCCTCAAGCGTCGCGGCCAGCCGATCGACCAGAGCCAGCTCACGAAGCGGCAGAAGCGCGCGCTCAAGCGGGCTGTGTAAAGCAGGTCGATTTTTGCGCTCCTGGGGACCAATTTGTCGGAGGACTCGCGCCTGGCTGCGGGTTCACGAATGGATACGGCTGTGGAAGGCCTGAGCTGACATATTGCAGACACTGCGGTAGTCCAGCCGACGATGCGGGTGTATGCCCTCAATGCCTCTGCGACTGATTGCAGTCGCTTGTAGATCTCTGCTCGCGAAACGGGGCAAGCCAAAGCGCGCGCTAAGTGTCTCCCGTGAGGCCTAGGCAAGCCAAGAGGATGTCGCGCAGAGTGCGCGAGGCCAGCACTTCGCCGGCGCCTGCACAGGCCATCACGCGAGCGCCGACGTGAACGCTAACACCGCCGACTCCGCGATCCTCGCGGCGCTCCACTTCACCGAAGTGGATACCGATGCGGATCTCGATGCCGATATCGCGTCAGGCGTTGCGCAGAGCCAGCGCGCATTCGATAGCGCGACGCGGATACTCGAAGATGGACAGCGAGCCGTCGAACGGGGTGATCTGTTCGCGATGGTGGTGCTCTTGTCCCCGTGAGGCACGCGGCGTCGAGTGCACGACACCCCGTGTGGAACTAGCGCGCCGCAGCGGATCGCTTCGATGCGCCGGCTCACTGGATCCCCGGGGGCGCTGCGTATCTAGCTCGCTCGACCGCGGTTCTCGTCCACGCTCCAGATGCCGCCGCCGTGCGCGGAGATCATCAGGAACACGAAGCAGTAGAGGACTGCCATCTCGCCCTGGTTGACGATCGGGAACAAGGCCTTGGTGCCGTGCGCCATCCAGTATGCGGCGGCCATCTGGCCGCTCGCGATGAAGGCGGCCCACGTCGTGAAGAGACCGATCGCGACGAGCAGACCCGTGACCAGCTCGACCGGCCCGGCGACGTAGGTGATGAACGCGGGGATCTCCATCCCGGCCGGCGTGGGAATCGGCCAGCCGAACAGCTTCTGCGACCCATGACACAGGAACATCAGTCCCGCGATGATGCGGAGCAACGCGTAGGTCTGCGGGGCGAAGGGCCTCATGAACGCGGCCATGGTTCCTCCTCTCGGGATTCGTCGTGGCGGGAATAGTCGGTGTGGCGCTCGAAGGATAACCTGAGGCCTTATCTCAGACGGTCCCATTTGTCGCACGGAACGGGATTTGAACCCGTAGTAAGCTACGAAAATCGCGGGAATTCGACGATCCAAGCGCTCTGGAGCACCACGGAACGCTGTGGAAACGCCATGGGTGGCGTTTCCATCAACATCCGCTACGAGGGCAAGGCGGAAGAGAAGTCGTTCGTTCCAGGCAGTAGCGGTCCGGTCAGGGAAGCGCGCTGCGAGAGCTCGATCCAGTTGCCGTCAGGATCGCGGACGAACGAAACGCGAGCCACCGTACCGAGCGTCACGGGCGGGCGGCCCTCGCGTCCGCCGCGCCCGAGGACGGCGCGGTGCTCGGCGTCGACGTCGCGGATCTGGATCGTGAAGTAACGGTAACCCCTCGCCTTAAAGCGAGGATCGGCGCTGGCCTTCGGATCGTGCTCGAAAGAGAGGATCGAGTCACCGCAGAGGTAGGCAGCCGGCGCAACACGCTCAAGGCCGAGCACGCGACCGTAGAAGTCGAGGAAGGCGGCCTCGTCGCGTACGTGGAGATGAAGGCCGATTCCTTCCACCTGCTGCTGGCCGGGCGGAACGAGCACGACGTGGTTGCCGTCGGGGTCGACGAGCTCGCGCGGCTCCGCCAAACCGGCGCGCGCGATGCGCAGCTCGCGATAGCCGGCGACCGCCGCCTTCTCGAGTGCCTCACGCGTGTGGTTCAGCTTGAAGACCGATCCATTCATTCCGTGGCGGTGCTGGCGGAGCTCCTGCCCTAGCGGCAGGAGGTTCTCGAACGGTAAGCCGACTTCCTGCTGCCAGAAGGCGAGCATCGGCTCCAGGCGATCGGTGATGATCCCGACGTCGATGTGGTGTTTCGCGAGGTTCATGAGCGGCGTCTCCGTGCTCAGACTATCGCACCTACCGCATCGCTAGCGATGAGAGCGTTCACCGCTTTTACGGCGAACCTGCTGACTACGAATTCTCTTCAGACCCCAACGGAGGCAACCAGGAGCCACCATCTCCGCCTACGGACGAGGATTCGGAGTGAGACGAGTTGCTCCTGGTTCGGGGTCTGAAGTTGCCGTAGAGCTTCATGGTGCGTTGATCAAGCCGGCACCGCGTGCGGGTCAGGTCAACACGTCGCTCGCATCGCCCGCGAACTGCGCGTACTCAAGGATCGTTCCGTCCGGATCCTTAAAGCAGAGGAACTCGGCCTCCACACCACCCGGGCGAACTCCAAATGCCGTCTCGTACGGCGTCACAGGACCGACGAATTCGACGCCGTTCGCCTGCAGGTGCGCAGCCGCAGCCCGGATGTCCTTGACCTCGAAGCACAGTCGCCCGATGCCAACGTTGTGGAGCGTAGGGTACGGTTGGCCCGCCGTCGGCGGATCGAGGAACTGGATGATGTCGAGAAAAGGTACGGGCCGATCGCCCGGAATCTTCATGAACACCGCTCGAAAGCGGCGGCCACCTTCGAGGCCAAGGCCACGCCACGTTCGGGCACCCTCGCCGAAGATCTGGTCGGCGAACTTCTCGAATCCAAGCATTTCGTAGAACGGCACGCTTTTGTCCATGTCGCGGACGCAGATATTCGCGTGCACCATCTGACTGATGGATATTGCTTTCACTAGGCCTCCCTTCTACTCCGTGGATACTTCGCAGCAGAGCGCCTTGGTGCAAAAGACGCGCATCGGAAGACACTTACTAACCGCGCGTCCGCCTCGGATCGTTGCCGTAAGGTCCACTCGGTCCGGATCCGACCGCGGTGATCCTTCACTCGACCTGCGCGTGCGGGCTCGCCTGGGTCCCAGCTCGCGAGCCCGAGCGATCGCCTCGCTCACTCCATGCTCAGTCGACGCAACAACTCATCCCCCTGCTCGCCGGCGGCACATCGAGAGCCGGATTTTCGTCGAAGAAGCCGGACGGATGCAAGGCAAAACCTGCGGTGACGACGGGCTGCACCGGGAAGTCTTCGGGCCGCGGCAGGTGATGCAGGCCGAAGGTGTGCCAAACCACCAGGTCGGTGTCGACCAGCGGACGGTCGGCCGCGGTCCAGGCCGGTAGGCCGTCGCCGCCAGCGCTCTGGTTGGGGTAGCGCCCGGCGGCATGCATCTCGTCGCGATCGAACGGCGTGACCCAGAGTTGCCTGGTCATGAAAGCGGCGCGCCGCGCGACACTCGATTGCGGGCCGGAGAAAGTCGGCACGGGATCGAGCGGTACGAGCCGGTAAGCGGTCGGCCGGCCGAGCACGTTTCTTCGCCTCGGCGCTCTCGATCCTCCAGAACCGCGCCGCCTGGAAATCGACGTTGCGCTGTGCCTGCAGCTCCGACGCCAGCACGGTCTCGCGCGTCGTGAAGGCGTTGCCGTACGGGTTCTCCGGCCCGACCGGCAGTGCCACCGTATCGACCTCGACGACGCGATTGCGCTCCCCGTCGACCGCCACGTCCAAACGCATGTTGAAGACGTGTTGGTGGTAGTGGGCGTAGACGCCGGGAGAAACGAGCGAGCCGAAGCGCGGCTCCTCTCCCGGCATCAGCGCGGCGGTGTTCAGGATGCCGGTAGCCTTCATCTCGAAACGGATCGAGCCGTCCTGGTAGAAGTACCAGAACGAGCCGTAGTCGTAGTTGCCCACGGTCGAGATCGACGACACCACCAGCCGCCGCGATCGGCGTACGTTGACCTCGCCGGTGAACAGGTCGGTGTGCTTCCACAGGATGCCGGCATCCTCCTCGTGCAGGCAGACGGCACGCTCGATGCGATACGGCGTCGCCCCGGCTATCGTTCAGCCAGGCGTCGAAGTAGTGGATCGCGCCGAGGCAATCGCAGCCCAGCGTCAGCGAGTTTGCTAGCACGCCGATACCGTACTCGCCGACGTCGAAGGCGTTCTTGCGGAAGTGCCCGCCGCCGGGATGAGCGTAAGGTACGACCATCTCCGACATTGCCGCCCGGTGCAGGACCGGCCGCAGCCGTCCACCATCCTCGTAGCCAACGGCATGCAGCACGAGCCCCTCGCGCGCCGTGAAGCCGATCCGCAGGCGCCATTTCTGCCAGCGCACCTCGTTGCCCTCGACAGCGAAGCTCGGCCCCTGCGGCTGCACGACCTCGAGGGGTTTCACGTCGGCTCGGAAGGCCTGGCGGTAGCGCGCGGCGTAGTTCCGGTTCTCCATTGGCACCGGGGCGACGCCGTAGTCGTCGATGCGCAGCACCTCGGCACGGTCGAGATCGACTACGGCGCAGAGCCCTTCGATGGGATGCGCGTAGCCGTTGTCGTTCGGCTCGCTGCGGTACCAGCAGAACGTGTGTGACAGCCGGCGCCCGGCCTCGTCCGGCAGGCCGTAGTTGCCAGCCGACCAGGGATCGACCTGAACCCTCTCGATGTTGGTGATGCCACGTTTGGCTAGCGCCGCCCGGAAACGCGGATCTGCACGGGCCACCTCGCCGACCAGCCTGATGTCGTCGAACAGGATACGCGGCCGCACGCCGGGCACGTGTCGCCAGTCGATTACCGCATCGGCACCGAGGTCGACGTGCGCCTCGTAGACCCTGCCGTTGGTCCGGTCGAAGGCGCAAACGAAAGCCTCGCGCGCTGCCGCCGCACCGGGGCGAAAATCGCGCACGAAGGCCTTGTCTGGCTCGCGCAACGTGATGGTCTCGAACATCATGCCGCGACCGAGGTCGTGCGCCGCACGGACAATATTTGCGGCCTTGCGTATCTCGTCAGGCGTCAGCGGGTCCAGCGGATGGCTGGGGGCCATGACGGAGCGACTCTCTATGGCGATGTCGTGCATGCTCCCGGCTCCTCCCCTATGCGCGATTCTACTCCCTCGTCTGAGAGCGAGAACGAAAAAAATCAGATTTCAACTCGTCTCGGAAGACGAAAGATTCCGGAATGCTTTCTACAAGTGGCGGCGACCTCGTCGGCAGCGGCTGCGGGAGCCCTGATTGGGATGCCGAGGTGAGAGAGGATCCTCGGACTGACGCTCTTGGCCGAATGAGCCCGCTTCCGCGACCGCTTTGCTACCACACCAAGACCAACGACCCCGAACCACGAGCACCTCGCCTCACTCCGAATCGTCGCCTTTAGGCGGAGTTGGTTGGTTGCTCTCTGTCGGCTCTACGCACCGAGCAGCGCGGGCAAATCGTAGCTGACCAGGTCGGCGATGCGCTCGATGGTGATGTCGGGCTGTGGATACGACGCCACGTCCGCGGCGTGGGCGTAGTGCCCCTGGCGCGGGAAGACCGTGGTGACGCGCTTCCCCCAGTGCTGCTTCACGGCGGTCAGGATGCGGACCTTGTCGTCGACGAGCACGTAGTGCTCGGCCGGATGGCGCCGCTCGACGTCGTCGAGCTCCTGCTCCTTGTGGATGTATATGAGCACCCGCTTCTCGACCGCGTCGAAGAGCCCCGAGCGCTCCACCTTGCGCGGTTGGAAGACCACGTCGCCGTCGGAGAGGATGACCGCCGCTCCGAAGGCGGCGACGTGCTCGATCGCGTCGAGCGAGCCCGGGAACAGCCGGTTCGCGAAGGGGTAGTTCACGAGGAACGACGACACGGCGAGCAGGTGGGGGTCGCGCGGGTGGCTGGATGCGGTAGCGCTGGAGGGCGCCCAGGTAGTCGGCGTACCCGAGCTCCCGCCGCAGCTCCTCGAAGAACTCGAAGTACTGCTCGGCGGGGCCGGCGCCCACCTCGCGGTCGAGATAGCGCCGGAGATCCGCGATGATGCGGTCGTTGTCGAGCAGCGTGTTGTCGACGTCGAAGAGGAACACGGGGCGCGTCATCGTCACCTCATCCTTCCCCGCCGTCGGCGACTGGCTCGTGCCAGCCGCCGACCTCGGTCGCGAGCGCCGCCTCCTGCGGGCCCCAACTGCCGGCCCGCGCGGAGGTTGAAGATTCTCGTGACCGATCCGTCACGGAACGCCCCGCACCGCCAATAGCTGTCCCCGCGGGGGACACATCTGCGGTCGTGCCCGCAGGGAAGAGAAGGGCGTAGTTGGAGCGCGGCCGCAGGAAAGTCGGGCTCACGTCTGAAGCGTACAACGTCTGTCCAAGACGCAGCGGCACCTACAGTACATCCGTGCAGGGCGAGCTACTTCCAGTGCGGCGGATACGTCCGCTCGTAGCCCGGGAGAGCCTCGACCCGCTTCACCCATGCGGCGAGACGCGGGTAGCGCTCATTCAGGGGCAGGAAGCCAAGACTCAGCGGTTTCGCCGCATCCTTCGCCGCGGCCCGCAGCAGCAGCTGGATGAAAGGAAAGATAGCGATGTCGGCCGCCGAGACCGCGTTGCCGGCGATCCAGGGCGATTTCGCAACCGTCACCTCCAGGCCGGCAAGCTCGCCGTGAACCGTATCGGCAGCGGCCCGGATCTCCTGCGTCTTTTCGCTGGCTTGTCCGAAGAGCAACGGCGCAGTCATCCGGCTGATCGGGTCGCGTAAATACGACTCTCCCTCCGAGATGTGCCGCCAGATCAGACCGGCCTCCTCCGGCGTTGAGCCGAAGATCGGCACGTCGGGATACTTCCGGTCGAGATAGCTCATGATCGCGAGCGACTCGTAGAGCACGAAGTCGCCGTCCTTCAACGTCGGAACCCGGCCGCGCGGGTTCATCTTCAGATAGTCAGGTGACTTATGTTGCCCCTTCGAAAATTCGAGCAGCTTCGACTCGTAGGCCAGCTTCTTCACCTCGAGCGTCAGCAGCACGCGCCAGGCAGGCGGGCTGCCGCTTCCCCAATATACTTCGAGCGCCATGACTATCCCTCCCGTCGGTTCAAGTGCTGCCGAGTCGGCAGCTGCCCAGGCATTCTCGCCCTCTCGACGGACTCACGGAATGTAGGAGTCCCGCGGGCGAAGCATACACGAGCGGCCGCGAGGTCGACCAAAGCCCCCTGAAGGTACTGGAATGGCATCCCGATGCTCGTCGGCATTGACTTGGGACCACGGGCAATTCGTGCGGTCGTCGTGGAGGAGTCGCTTGAATTGAAGCTGCGACCGTGTTCGCCCGCGGCGATCCAGGGCACCGGGCGCGCCCGTCGCTTCCAGTTCGAACTGCGGGGCAGCTCGAGGCCGAAGAGGGGTGTTCCAAGCGTGCTCCATGGCGCCGAGTGGCTTCGACGCGGCGCTCGTCCGCGGGTAGGATGGCTCGGCTGCAGATAGCCTGGGCGAGCACCGCAGCCGAAGGGCGATTTCCCACCGCCGTCTGTGTGTTCGAGAGAGAAGACCCCTTGAGACGAGAATCAGACGAGAGCGAGGCCAAAGCCGCTGCGATCCGACAGATCCAGGCCGGCCTCTACGACCAGTACTTCAAGATCGCATTCAACACAGCGGCGCCATTCTATTGGTACAAGCGTGAAGACGGTAGCGAAGGCTACCTCCCAAAGATCAACGGGGGCACGGCCTTCTTCGTTGATACCGGCGAAGCTCTCTTCGGTGTGACGGCGAAACATGTACTCGAGGCCGCGCTTAAGGCGGCCGCAGATTCTGCGTTCGTTTGCCAGCTTGGCTCCACGCCGTTCGATCCGTCGAGCAGATCCATCGCCGTGAGCTCTGACTCGGACTTGGCGACGTTTTCGGTCCGCCTCGACGAGATGCGTGCAACGGGTAGGATCGCGCACCAGCCGGGCGGCACCTGGCCGCCACCGCCACCAGAGGAAGGAAAGGGGATCTTCTTCGGTGGATTCCGTGGCGTTGATCGGAAGCGTGAGAGCGAGCGCATCGTCTTCGGCTTCGCGGCCGGTGTCGGTGTCGCTACGAACGTGGCACCAGACCACTTCACGATCCAGTTCCATCGCGACTCGTGGGTCTGCCAGGAGCGCTGGTCTCCGCCGACGCGCGGCGAGTCGTGGGGGGGTGCTAGTGGCGGCCCCGTCTATACAATCCAGCGAACTCGCAACGGAGACGGACCGGAGCTGCATTCTTGGCGCCTAGCCGGGCTCATCGAGGAGGCCCACGACGAGTGGGAGATCATCAGGGTGCAGTCTCTTCGGAATGTGCACCGCGACGGGACGGTCATCTCGTAACCCCCAACTCCTCCCCTGCTCTTGCGTGCGGACACGACCGCAGATGTGTCCCCGGCGGGGAGGGCTATTGGCGGTTCGGGACGTTCCGTAGAGGATCGGTCACGAGAATCCTCAGCTCCTCGGAGAGCACCAACAGGGGCGAAAACCGGGCCTTTTCAGGGACCCTTGGTGGAATACCCCACCAATTCTCTGTAATTTCAATAGGTTATTGATGGAGGCGGGGGGAATTGAACCCCCGTCCGAGAGCGGTCCATCTAGAGCGTCTACGTAGCCTAGTTCGTGATTTGATCTCGCCTCCTCGTCGCCCACGAACAGGCTCCTCGGAGGCCAGCTCATCTGATTTTTCGTCCGCGGCGGTGAGAGCTCCCGCCGCAGCTTATCCCGATTTGCGTCGCCTCAGTCGGCCCTACGGGCTCGAACCGGTGAGACGTCACGACCCTTAGGCCGCGAGTGCGAAGTTTTCGTCTGCGTTTAAATTTGCAGCCGGGGCATTTTTAGCGAGCGACCCCGGGACTCGTGCACGCAGCTCTGACTTTCCAACCCCCGTCGAACCCGATCGCCCCCATGACATTCGAATGTAGTCATCGCCGGCTGCGGAGTAAACCCCGACCGCGGCCCGCAACGAGACGGCTTGACCCTTCCCCGCCGACTATGGCGCTATCAGCCGCCCGATGACCGGGCTCGCCACCGATCTCCCGTAGCCGTGCGCCTCGTCGTCCTCGACGGCCATACCCTCAATCCGGGCGACAATCCGTGGGACCCGGTGGCACGCTTCGGCGATCTCACCGTGTTCGACCGCACGCCGCCCGCCCTCGTCGTCGAGCGGGCACGCGATGCCGAGATCCTCCTCACCAACAAGACCCGCATCGATCGCGCGACGATCGACGCACTGCCGGCGCTGCGCTTCGTCGCGGTGCTCGCTACCGGCTACGACGTGGTCGACATCCGCGCGCGCGCGCGAACGAACGATCCCGGTTTCCAACGTACCGGAGTACGGCACCGACTCGGTCGCGCAGCACACGTTCGCGCTGCTGCTCGAGCTCTGCAACCACACGGCGCTCCACGCGGCGGCGGTGGCGGCCGGGGAATGGAGCCGCTCGCCCGACTTCTCGTTCTGGAAGTCACCACTGTCGAGCTCTCGGGCCTGACGATGGGAATCGTCGGCTCCGGGCGCATCGGGCGCCGCGTCGCCGAGATCGCGCGCGCCTTCGGCATGCAGGTGATGACCGCGCAGTGCACGGCCGCGCGAGCGCACGCGAAGCTCGTCCGATCTCTTCGCGCGCGCAGACGTCGTGAGCCTGCATTGTCCGCTCACCGCCGCAGACCGCCGGCTTCGTCGACCGCGGCGCTGCTCGCGCGCATGAAGCCGACGGCGTTCCTGCTCAACACCGCCCGCGGCGGGCTGGTCGACGAGACGGCTCTGCGCGCGGCGCTCGAAGCCGGCGCGCTCGCCGGCGCGGCGTTCGACGTCGTCGGCGCGCGAGCCGATCGAGCCCTCGAGTCCCTTGCTCGGCGCCCCGAATCTCGTGCTCACGCCGCACCTCGCCTGGGCGAGCCTCGCTGCACGCCGGCGCTTGATGGAGACCACCGCGCGCAACGTCGAGGCATTCCTTGCCGGGAAGTCCGATCAACGTCGTGAACTAGCGTCGGAGCTAGAGGTGCTCCTTCCAACCACGGCGGTGAAGCTCGTCGATGATCTGCTTCACGTCCTGAACGCTGTCGGCGGAGCAGACGAGCACCGCGTCCTCGGTCTCGATCACCACCAGCCCTTCCACGCCGACGAGCGCGACCAGCCGCTTGTCGCTGGAGACGAGATTCCCTCGGCTCGACAGCGCCAGCACGCGCCCACGCACGACGTTTCCGTCGGCGTCGGCGGGGCCGAGGCGCAGCAGCGCGCTCCAGCTGCCGATGTCGTCCCAGCCGAACTCGCCCGACACCACGGCGACGTTGTCGGCCTTCTCGAGGATCGCGTAGTCGATCGATACCTCGGGGATTGCGGCGTACGCGGCGGCGAAGCGCTCGCGATCGCCCCATGACGAGACGATCTCTTCGACGGCGCGCGCGGCGTCGGGGAGATGGCGCCGCAGTGAATCGCGGATCGTCTCGACCTTCCAGACGAAGATGCCGCCGTTCCAGAGATAACGTCCGCTCGCCACGAACGCCTCGGCGCGGGCGCGATCGGGCTTCTCCGTGAAGCGCCGCACGCGGTGCTCGCCCGACGCGAGCTCCTCGCCGCGCTCGATGTAGCCGTAGCCGGTCTCGGGCGTGGTCGGCTCGATGCCGATCGTCACCAAGTGCTCGTCCGCTCGCCGCCAGTGCGATCGCGCGGCGGAGCACCTCGAGGAAGCGGTCGGGATCGCGGATGTGGTGATCGGCCGGAAGCACGATCATGGTGGCGCGCGGATCGATCCGCGCGATGAGCGCGGCGCCGAGCGCGATCGCTGGCGCGGTATTGCGGCCCATCGGCTCGGCGACGATCTGCGCGGCGGGCACTTCGGGGAGCTGCTCGCGGAGCTCGTCGACGTGATCCACCCCCGTCACGACCCACACGCGCGACGCCGGCACCAGCGGCGCCAGCCGCTTCACCGTCTCCTGCACCATCGTGCGGTCGCTGACGATGGGCAGCAACTGCTTCGGCCGGCGCGAGCGGCTCTTCGGCCAGAAGCGCGTGCCCTTCCCGCCCGCGAGGATGACGGCGTGAATGCCCGGCGCTTCGCTCATCGTGCGCGCATTGGCGAGCGAAACGGGAAGCTTGTCAAGATCGCCCCGCAAGGCCTAAGAACACGCGCATGCGCTCCGTTCAGCTCGACTTCGCCGATCCGACGTTCCCCGCCCGCCTCGTCGAGGTGGACGAGCCGGCGCTGCCCGGACGGCGCTGGGCGCGCGTCAAAGTGCTCGGCGGCGGGATCTGCGGCAGCGACCTGCACATGTTCCGCGAGACCACCGGGCCGGTTCCGCTTCTCGGATCGTTCGCGCCGATCCCCATGCAACTCGGCCACGAGGTGGGCGGCGTCGTGATCGAGGCCGGGCCTGATTGCCCGGTGAAGGTCGGCACACGCGTCGCCGTCGACCCGACCATCTCGTGCGCCGCGCGCGAGATCGATCCGCCGTGCAAGCAGTGCGCGGCCGGCGCCCCCGGCGCCTGCTACAACCTCTCGTCGAAGATCACGACGCCGGGAATGATGCTCGGGATCACCTACGGGCTCGGCGGCGGATGGTCCGAGCAGCTCGTCGCGCACTCCTCGATGCTTCATCCGCTGCCCGAGGGCGTCTCCGACCCGGCGATCACGCTCCACGAGCCGCTGTCGATCGCGATCCACGGGCTACTCCGTTCGCCTCCCCCCGACGGCGCGCCCGTGCTGGTGGCCGGCGCGGCGATCATCGGCCTCGGAGCCGTGGCGGGACTGCGCGCCTTGTTCCCGGCCGCGGAGGTGACGGTGCTCGCCAAGCACGAGTACCAGGCGCGCGCCGCCGAGCGGCTCGGCGCCAAGCACGTCGTGCGCCTCGACCCCGCAGGCGGCCACATCGAGGAGCTCGCGCGCATCGCCGGCACGAAGACAGTCGGCACCGGCAACGACGCCATGCTCGTCGGCGGGTTCCCCTACGTAGTCGAGGCCGTCGGCACGCCGCAATCGGTGACCCAGGCGCTGCGCTGCGCCGACGGCCGCGGCACGGTTCTCTTCCTCAGCATCACCGGGCTCGTGAACGTCGATCTGTCACCGATCTGGCTGAAGGAGCTGGCGTTCGTCGGCGCGCTCATCCACGCGGCGGATCCCGGCCCGCACGGCGGCACGACGGCGCACTCGGTCGACCGCGCGCTCAAGATCATCGCCAAAGGAGGGTTCCCGGCCGATGTGCTGGTGACGCACGACATGCCGCTCGCCGAGTTCCGCCACGGCGTGGAGGCGGCACTCGACCGCGCGAACTCCAAAGTGATCAAGGTCGTGTTGCGTCCGTAGCGCCCGCTGCATGCGTTGCCGCCACGTCGGAGCGGGAAACCCTTATCCTGCACACTTCCCAGGGCCGTTCGCCTCGCAAACGCTTGCGGGACATGGTTTCAGCGATCGCTGAAAAAGTCTACACGAGTAGACTCGACCAGCGTCACGAAGAACGCGGGATCGGGCGCGACGTCACGGAGCGAGCACGCGAAGACCAACTGCTTTCGCCAGCGCCAATTGCCTCCGGTCGTACGACACGAAGCGTCGCGCGTCGAGCGCGAGCGCTATCGCCACGTGAAGGACGTCGAGCGTCCGGGTTCCGAACGCCGCCGTGTGCCGCACACTCAGTTCCGCTGCGAGATCGAGCACACGGCGCCACGGCGCGTCGACGATGGCGAGGCGCCCTTCGCGAACGTCTGCGTCGAGGTCGGCGATTGCCGCACTTGCGGCGCGGTCATCGATGTACCTTCGGTGAACTGCGAGGTGGACGGAATTGACGATCTCAGCACGTGCGAATCGCGTCACAGCGAGAGAGCCTCCGATGCGCTTTCGCCACGCACAAAAGCGGGCGGAGCGATCATCGTGAAGGTATAGGCTGCGAAGTGCGCTCGAGTCGACGTACGTCGTCTCAGCGCTCGCCACGGTCGTCCTCATCCAGTGCTCGCCGCGCGGCGCCGCTCAAGGCCTTCGGCATGGTGCGCCGCAGGCGTGCATAGTAGTCGACGGACGTGTGCGCGCGTTTCGCCTGTTCCTCGTACGGCTGCAAGAGAATGACGGGACGCCCTCGATCTGTGACGACGAGGCGGCCTTCTTGCTCGAGCATCCGGCGCACCTTGGGAAAGCGCGTGCGGAGATCGCGGATGGTCGCGGTCTTCATCACGTGAATCATAGATGATTCACGCTTGTTCGACAACGAGATCGTCGTCAAGCTTCGATGGCGATGCGCCCCGTGACATCGATGAGATACCACGTCGGCGGGACGTGCTCGCTGCCTCCTTGCTCGCTCACCGCCGCACGCGCATCGCGCGATCGGCCTCGCGCTGCATCTCGCGCTTCTTGATCGACTCCCGCTTGTCGTAGGTCTTCTTGCCGCGGCCGAGGCCGAGCAAGACTTTGGCGCGGCCGTTCTTGAAGTAGATCTTCAGCGGGATGAGCGTCAGGCCGCGCTCTTGCACCCGGCCGGTGAGCTTGTCGATCTCGGCGCGGTGCAGAAGCAGCTTGCGCTCGCGCTCCGGCTCGTGGCTGAAGCGGTTGGCGGCGGCGTAGGGGCTGATGTGCGCGTTCAGCAGGAACGTCTCGCCGCGCTCGAAGCGCGCGTAGCTGTCCTTAAGGTTGGCGCGACCGGCCCGAAGCGACTTGACCTCGCTGCCGGTCAGCACCATCCCGGCTTCGTAGGTCTCGAGGATCTCGTACTCGTGGCGCGCCTTGCGGTTGTCGGTGACGAGGCGATCGCCTTCGTTGGCGCGCTTCGGCGGCGTCTCGGGCATGCGCGGCTACTGTGCCGCGACATTCACCCGAATGCACGCCGGAGCTTCGCCTGTCCGCCTCGCTCGTCGCGAAGCTCGACGGGACGGTTCCGCGCGTCGACGAACACGACTCGCGGCTTCCAGGCGCGCGCCTCCTCCTCGTCCATCCACGAGAAGGTGGCGATGATGACGAGATCGCCCCGGCTCACCTTGTGAGCGGCCGCGCCGTTCACGCACACCACTCCCGAGCCCGGTCGGCCGGGAATCGCGTAGGTCTCGAGACGCTCGCCGTTGGTGACGTTCCAGACGTGCACCGCTTCGTGATCGACGAGATCGGCGCGGTCCATGAGATCGCGGTCGATCGTCACGCTGCCCTCGTAGTCGAGGTCGGCGCCGGTCACGGTGGCGCGATGGATCTTGCCGCGCAGCAGCTTCCGCGTCATCTCGTCCCCCCTGCGGCGGCTCGCATGGGCGCGCCGCACTCGAGGATCGCGTTGTCGATCAGGCGGACGTCGCCGATCCACACGGCGAGGGCGAGCAGCGCTCGGCCGTCGAGCCGCTCCACCGCTTCGAGCGTCTCGCGATCGCGGATCTCCGCGTACTCCACGCGAGCCCCGACGAGCTCTACCGCCGCGGTGAACTCCGCGACGAGCGCGGCCGGGAGCAGACTCGCCCGCCGCGGCGGCGCGCTTGGCCTGCTCGATTCCCCGCGGCACCGCGCGCGCCCTCTCCCGCTCCTCGGCGGAGAGGCGCACGTTGCGCGAGCTCATCGCCAGGCCGTCGGCCTCGCGCACCGTCTCGGCGCCGACGATCTCGACGTCGAAGTTCAGGTCCCGCACCATCCGCCGCACGACCTGCGAGCTGCTGGTAGTCCTTCTCGCCGAACACCGCGACGTGCGGCTTGACGGCCAGGAAGAGCTTGGCGACCACCGTGGTCACGCCCGCGAAGTGACCGGGGCGATGCGCGCCGCAGAGCGGGCGCGTGAGCTCCGTCACCTCCACGCGGGTCTGGAAGCCGTGCCGGATAGATCTCTTCCGGGGCCGGCAGGAACAGCACGTCGACGCCCCGCCGTTCGAGCAAGCGCGCATCGCGCGCGTCGTCGCGCGGATACTTCTCGAAGTCGCTCCGCGAGTCGAACTGGATCGGGTTGACGAAGATCGACACGACCACCGTGTCGGCGCGCTGCCGCGCCTCGCGGACGAGCGAGAGGTGCCCGTCGTGCAGCGCGCCCATGGTCGGCACGAAGGCGATCGTGCGACCGCCGTCGCGCTCCGCGTCGGCCAAGCGCTGCATCGCGCGACGGTGGTGATCGTGCGCATCAGCTTCCGGTCGCGGCCTTGTCGACGGCTTCGACGATCTTCGGCGAGTGGAAGGAATGCGCGTCGGTCGGGAACGCCCCGCTCGCGACTTCGTCAGCGTACCGGCGTACCGCGCCGGCGACGATCTCCTGAGGTTCACGTAGCGCTTGGCGAACTTCGGCGCGAACTGGTCGAAGAGGCCGAGCACGTCGTGCAGCACCAGGATCTGGCCGTCGCAGTGGACGCCGGCGCCGATGCCGATGGTCGGGAATCGAAAGCCGCTCGGTGATCTCGGCGGCGAGGTCGAGCGGAATGCCTTCGAGGACGACCGCGAACGCGCCCGCGTCCTCGACGGCGGCGCGTCCTCGAGCAGGCGCTCGCGCCCGCCCGGCCATGCGGCCGCGCTTCTGTCCCTGCACCTTGTGGCCGCCCATGCGGTGCACCGACTGCGGCGTGAGCCCGATGTGCCCCATCACCGGGATGTCGACCGCGCGTGAGCGCTGCGATCGTCTCGGCCACGTGCACGCCGCCCTCGAGCTTCACCGCCTCGGCGCCGCCTTCCTTGATCAGGCGGCCGGCGTTGCGCGAGCGCCTCCTCCGGTCGAGACCTGATACGAGAGGAACGGCAGGTCGCCGACCACGAGCGCGCGCCTGCGCGCCCGCGCCACCATCGGCAGGTGGTAGATGATCTCGTCCACGGTCACCGGCAGCGTGGTGTCGAGCCCCTGCACCACCATGCCGAGCGTGTCGCCGACGAGGATCACGTCGATGCCCGCCTCGTCGACGATCCGCGCGAACGGAAAGTCGTAGGCGGTGAGCATCGCGATCTTCTTGCCGCCTCTTCTTGCGTTTGAGGATCTCGGGTACCGTCACCTTTTGCGGGTTCATGGGTCCGTCTCGCCTCCAGAAGCAGAAGAGCCCTCTGGAGCGACTCCAGAGGGCTCTTCAGGCTCGCCTGCGCCGTGCGTTCCGAAGGATCATCCTCGCCGTCCCGAGCGGGATCGACGGATCGGTCCAGGAAGCGTTCAGGCGATGTGTTTGAAGCGCGTCTCCGTCTCGGTCCAGATGGATCCAAGCGGCTTCAGCACTTGAATGGGCTCGGTTGTTCCTCCCTCGTTCCGCGTAGAGCTAACACACTCCTGTGGGCCGATTCAACGGGTCCTTTCCCGATGGCGCATTCCTCCTTCGAATAGCCAGCGGGGTGCTGCTGGCTATCCGAAGGAATGCGCCACGTCCAGCAACCCTACTTCCCTTGTCTAGCAGACATCAGGTTCTTCATGACCTCGCGGCTCGGTAGTCGTCCGACCCAGATCTTGACGTTCTCATTCTGAAAGTCGGGCTCGTCCGATTGAGACGATAGCTGGTTCGCTGCGTTAGAGCGGGCTCGAGAAAAAATTTCTTGAAGTTCCGTCTTGGAGGGCGCCTGGCCGATGAAGACGTGAACGCCTGGTGCCTGGAAGGGCTGCCCTTGTTCCACGTCAGCTGATGAGTCATCTGGGGACACGCCGGAATCCGTGGATTGAGCGAGTGCAGACCCAACCAACAGGAGCACCCCAATGAGACTGATGCAAGTCGTTCGCATACGCATTGACTGCCTCCTTGGGATTACTGACACGGTGATTGATCCGTACTGAGAACTTCGTTACTTGCTTGATCGAAATTCAGCAGGTTCAGCCTCCCTAGCGCACCACCGCCGCTGAAAGTGACGATCCACTCGTAGCCCTGGAAACCGCCAGTCTCGACATCAAAGAAGAAAGTTGATCCGTGTCCTGGCACCACAAGACCTCCGGCTGGGATGGGGCCAGAGTCGTACTGTAAAACACCGAACTGGTCGTAAAGCTTCAGGCGCGTGATGTTTTGTGGGGAGTTGCCGGTATTGTAGTGGAAGACCACTGGCACTATGTAGGACAGACCATCGGGCGGCACCGCGCCGGAGTCGCCGCTACCACCTGGATACACACATTTATACGTCCCAGCCCATGCATGGCCGCTCAGTGCCGCGAGGAGCACTAAGCAAAGTGAGATCGTACTGATCCGTTTCATTCGCTGACTCCTTCTCAGAGGTTGATGCTGCGAAGTCCGAAGCCGGCATTTGTTTTCGCGCAGGCTCGGCGAGCCGACAGCGTGACGCGCGAGGCGGAGCTCGAGGCGCGGGGCGGGTTCGCCTGGGCGGCTTTGCGACAGACTCCAGTAGTGTGCACGAGACACACTCCACTGTCTGGGCTCCTCAACAGTGCTTCGAACTTTAGTAAGGGATCCTCTCCTACTCACACTCAGGTGTGGAGCACAAGGGAAAAGCGCGTAAATAGACAATGACAGGAAGGCTCAGCGTTACATCTATGGGACGCGAGCTTCAGCGCCGAGGGACACGATCAGTGCCATACGGTCTCAGCATTGGCACCGGCTTCTGAAGTCGTAGCAGCAGTGTAACTTGAAGCGATTCTCTCTATTGCGAACTGTTCAAATTTGCACCGCGCGACTTCGATACGGGGGGCGTTCACCCCATTGGCAGCCCGGCGGCGTGCAGAGCTGCTATGTCGGCTTCGAGTCGGGCCTCGTCGCGGCGAAACTGGGTTTTCGTCCATGACTGCGATCGTGAAGTCCGGACGGGCCGCCAGGAGACGCTGGGCCGTCTCCCATGCCTCGTCCGGCCGACCGTTCTGCTGGTAGATGATCACGAGATCGAGGAGGCCGAAGCCGGGGCTTCGCAGGCCATAGGCCTTGAAGGCCGCGATCGCTTCCTCGATGCGGCCCGATAGATGACAGGCGTTGGCGAACGTCCCCAGATACACGGCGGGATAGTTCGGGTTGAGAGCCATCGCCTTTTTGCTTAGTGCCACGGCTTCCTCCGGGAAGCCGGACGGCGCGAGAACGAAGCTCGCGAGCTCCGCGGCATCCGCCGAGCCGGGCGCTAGCTCGACCGCTCGCCTGGCATAGGCGACGGCTTCGTCGAAGCGGCGTTCTGCCAGGAACAACCCACTCAACGTGGTGTGGGCGTCGGCGTTGGAGGGTTCGATCTCGAGCGCCCTATCGGCGTAGCTACGCGCCTTGCCTAGCGCCGTCTCGCGGTCGTCCCACCAACCGAAGCGGCCATCCAGGGTATGAATGAAGCCGAGCATGGCGTTGAGCACCGACGAGTTCGAGTCAAGCGCGAGGGCCTTCTCCCAGTACCGCCGCGCCTGGCCCATCTGTTCCTTGCTCAGTACTTGGCGAAAGTGCGACAGACCCTGCACCCAATAGGTCCAGGCCTCGATGTTGCTCGTCGTCGTGTAGCGTAGCCGCGCCTGTTCGCCCTCCGTCAGCTTGACCTGCATCTCCGTCGCCAGGACGAGCGTGATCTCGTCCTGGATCGCGAAGATGTCGTCGATGGCGCGATCGTAGCGCTCGGCCCAAACGTGCGCGCCGTCGCGGCCGTCGATCAGCTGCGTCGTGATCCGGACTCTGTTGCCGCTCTTGCGTACGCTGCCCTCGAGAACGTAACGCACGCCGAGCTGCTTAGCCGCCTCGCGAACGTCGACGGCGCGCCCCTTGTAAGCGAAGGTGGAATTGCGGGCGATGACTCGCAGCCCGCCGAGCTTCGACAGCGTGGTGATGATGTCCTCGACCAGGCCGTCACAGAAGTAGTCCTGCTCGCTGTCGCCGCTCATGTTCTGAAACGGCAGCACCGCGATCGACGGTTGTTCTGCCTGTCCGGGCGTGGGCGCACCCGGTGGCTGTCCACCCCTCTTCCCAAGGCTCACACCATAGACCCGCACCGGTCGCGCGATGTTCTTGAGGCTCTGCTCGCCGAGATCGACGAAGCCCGTCTTCACCTTGCCTTGCACCTGCCTCCACGCATCCTCGGAGATTGCGATCCCGCCGGGCTCGGCGATCCCCTCGAGACGCGCGGCGATGTTGACGCCGTCGCCGTAGATGTCCTCGCCTTCGAGGATGACGTCACCGACATTGATGCCGATCCGATAGACGATCCGCTTTTCCTCCGGTGTACTCGCGTTGATCGCGCGCGTGCCCTCTTGAATCGCCACGGCGCACTCGACGGCGTCGACGACGCTCGCGAACTCGACCAATGCTCCGTCTCCCATCAGCTTGACGATGCGGCCGTTGTGCTCGCTCACCTTGGGATCGAAAAGGTCCGCGCGGTGAGCCCTCAGCACGGCGAGCGTGCCCGCCTCATCGGCCGCCATGAGCCGGCTGTAACCGACCACGTCGGCGGCGAGGATCGCCGCAAGCTTTCGCCGGATTCGCTCGGCGGCCACTCGCTATCCGGTAAACCGCCAGTGGTGCACGCGCGCCGGAGTGATCCGAACCACTTGGTTGTGAGGCGCGTCGAGCGCCATCGACCGGTACTGCTGATAGCGGTCGCGGAGCGCCTCCAGGGAGCGATGGCGATCGCCGGGATCCTCTACGACCTCCGCCCGGCCGTGCACGAGCGCATATTCGAGGCGGCGCCAGTCCTCGTCGTAGACGTCGACCACCAGCGCGACCGTCGGATTTTCGGCGATGTTTCGCATGCGCTTCAGGGTCTTGCCCACGCGCTTCGGCTTTTCGTCGACGACGAAGACGATCGCATCGCCCATTCGCGCGTAGCAGAGGGGGATCACGTGCGGCCGGCCCTGGCCGTCGGCCGTCGCCAGGTGGCCGATCCGCGCCCGGTCCAAGAGAGCGCGCGCCGCTTCGGAAAAGACGTCGGGCATCGCCGCCTCAACCGCCGAGGAACGCCCCGCGCGCCTCGGCGTAGATCTCGTCCGCGCGGCCCTCGTAGCGGGGCGAGAAGTGGAACACCTCGAGCCGGCGCACGCGGGCCTCGCGCCCGAGCAGGCCCGCCTGGCGCGCGGTGAGATGGTAGCGCTTGCTCGCCTGCTCGACGTCCTCCTCGAGAAACGGCGATTCGCAGTAGAAGAGATCCGCCTCGCGCACCAGCTCGACGATCCGCCGCTGGTTGTCGGGGTTGTAGAGGGTGTCGACTACGTAGCCGATCTTCTGGCCGCGCGACTCGATCACCATCCCTCGCAGCTCGCCGACGGGGATCTTCTCCTCCCGCACGGTGCCGTCGCTCCGCACCAGCGCATCGATCGCGCGCTCGTCGGGGGCGTCCGTACGAATGGCCTGCTTCAACGTGTCGATCCAGCGGCCCGGCTGCAGGCTTCGCCGCTCGAGAAAGGAAGTGTCGACGTTCAAGTGCGACTTCTCCGCGAGCGCGAACGCGAGACAGGGGATCTTGTGGTCGAGGATAGCGGCGGACACCGTCAGCGCGGGCTCGTCCACCAGCAAGCCGTCGAACGGGCGCTCGACTCGTCCCTCCGGGCGAAAGCCGCTCGCCGCCCGGAACGTTGCGGAGGTGACCGCGTCCGGGCGCACCTCGTGGCCGACGATCACCAGCGGGTAGTCCTCGGTGAGGTTCCACGTGTAGCCCGCCAGGCGCGCTTCCAAGCGGGCGAGGAACGCCTCCGGCCCGAAAATCTCCAGCATCGCGTCGCGGGGTAGGAACAGCCGCAGCAAGTGGTCGAAGCCCATGAAGTGGTCCATGTGGGCGTGCGACACGAAGACGTGCGAGATCTTGAGTACGTCGCCCGGGTCCATGCGGCCGAGCCGCCCGAGATCGAATTGCATCGCCCGGCCCTGCCAGCGCAGGCCGACGAACAGTCCGGGGTCGCCGAAGGGCCCGTTCACGAGTCGTGGGAAGAGTGCGGTCTTCAGGGGGAACCCTCCGAATCGGGTCCCGAATGTTCATCGAAGGTGAGACGCGGTCAACAGCGCGGATTCGCCGACGATGAAACTGGTCTTCCGCGCTGCAACGTCCAAACGACTCGTGATGCGCGGGTGGATCGAGGGCGCGGCGACGGAGGCGCCGGCATGCTGCGGCACCGCGCCGTGCGGCGCGGTGCTTGCTACGCGATCAGCGTGATGTTGCGGAACGGCTCGCCGAACCTATCGACTGTATCTCTCCACTTGCTCGACCGCGTTCGGCTCGAATCCCACTTCCGCCTCCACGTGCCTCATCCATCTCGAGCCGGTCGCGCCTCCCCGCCCCCAACCATCTGCCGAATTGGGATCGGCGAGCAGATCCGCTTGGTGCATGAAACAAATCCATTCGCAACTTCCATTCCGGCTGGCCGCGAGCAGGGACGCACGTGAGATTCGCCCGAGAAAACCAGACAATGGCCTCTAGTACGCGTGAGCTCCGTAACTTCGCCGTGGTTGAAAGAATGACGATCCGATGAGCGTATCGTACAATTCTGTTCGTCCGAGACGCTGGCCCGTTCGTTCGCTAGCCGTCGATGTCACGTGCTAAAAATGCCAGCGCTTTTTGGTTCCTGTCGGGGCTCCCCAAGCTGGCCGGCGCCGCACGCGGCCGATGGAGAAACGCTTCGCGGGGCGGCAACCGCTGGGATAAGATGAGCCATTGAAATGCCGACGACCGAGCAAGGACAAACCACCCCGTCTCCTCTGTCCCACGCCAACCTGAGTCGCGCCTACGATGTCTCTCGCCTGGGCGAGTTGCTGGTGCGGCGTTCGCTGATCACCGCCGAACAGTTGGCCGCCGCCGGCGCCTACCAGAAGCGGCACGGCGGGCAGTTCGCCGCCACGCTCGTCAAGCTCGGTTTCGTGACGGACGACGATCTCACCAGTTACCTGCACAAGGAGTATCGCCTTCCCGTCATCGATCCGCTGAGCGTCGAGCCCCTGCCGGAGGTGCTGACGCTGATCCCGCATCCGCTCGCCCGCAAGCACGAGGTGCTGCCGATCAGCCTCTCCGGCTCCACGCTCACCCTGGCGATGGCGGATCCGTCGAATCTGCGGAGCGCTCAACGAGTGCAAGTTTCTCACGGGCTGCGACATCCGCATCGTGCTCGCGCCGGCGCGCGGGAATCCAGAAGGCGATCGAGCGCTACTACGACGCGCGAAACAAGGCGTACAACGACGCGCTCACCGATCTCGACGGCAAGCGCGGTCTCGAGGTCGTACGGACGAAGACACGCTCGACCTCGCCGCGCTTCAGAGGGCGACGGAGGAAGCGCCGCTCGTCAAGCTCGTCAACGCGCTGATGACCGACGCGGTCGAGCGCCGGGCGAGCGACATCCACATCGAGCCCTTCGAGAACGACCTGAGGATCCGCTTCCGGATCGACGGCGTCCTCTACGACATCATGCAGCCGCCGCCCCGCTTCAAGGCGGCGCTCGCGTCGCGCATCAAGATCATGGCCTCGCTCGACATCTCCGAGCGGCGTCTGCCGCAGGACGGGGCGATCAAGGTGCGGCTCGACGGCCGGCAGGGAGATGAGCTTCCGCGTCTCTTCGCTGCCGACCATCAACGGCGAAAAGCTCGTGCTGCGGCTGATGGACAAGACGGGCCTGCAGCTCGACCTCACCAAGCTCGGCTTCGAGGCCGAAGGAGCTCGCGCACTTCCAGCGCGGCGATCCAGCGGCCCCACGGGATGGTGCTGCGTCACCGGGCCCGACCGGCAGCGGCAAGACGACCACGCTCTACTCGCTGCTCGCCGAGATCAACAAGTCGGTGCGCAACATCCAGACCGTCGAGGATCCCGTCGAGATCAACATGCACGGCATCAACCAGGTGCAGGTGCAACGAGGAGATCGGCTTCACGTTCGCCGCCGCGCTGCGCTCCTTTCTCCGCCAGGATCCCGACGTGATCATGGTCGGCGAGATCCGCGACTACGAGACCGCCGAGATCGCCGTGAAGGCGGCGCTGACCGGCCACCTCGTGCTCTCGACCCTGCACACCAACGACGCGCCCTCGTCCATCACGCGTCTGCTCGACATGGGCGTCGAGCCGTTCCTGGTCTCGTCCTCGATCGTGCTGGTGGCGGCGCAGCGGCTGGTGCGGATCATCTGCGAGAATTGCAAGGCTCCTGCCTCCAACTTTTCGTCCCGAGGCGCTGGTCCAGATCGGTTTCGACAAGAAGGAGGTCAAGGATCTCAAGTTCTACTTCGGCAGAGGGTGCGACGACTGCGCCGAGACCGGCTTCCGGGGGCGCATCGCTCTCTACGAGGTGCTGCCGATCAGCGACGAGATCCGCGATCTCGTCGTGGCCCGCGCTCATGCCGTGGACGTGCGCAGGAAATCGATCGAAATGGGCATGCGGACGCTGCGGGACAGCGGTCTCGACAAGGTGCGCCGCGGCGAGACGACGATCGAGGAAGTACTGCGAGTCACCGGCATCGACTAGCGGGGCTCGATGGCGGGGCCGGCGACTCAGGCGAGCGAGATCGAACGTTGCCGACACTGCGGAAGCCCGCAGACGCCGGCGCCTCGCCAGGATGACCTGCGCTGCAGCGCGTGCGGGCGCATCCTGACGGCGCCGCCGCTGCCGGCGAGGCGCTGGATATCACTGCCACGCTCGAGGACCGCCCTCGAAGAGCTCGTGCGAGAGGCCGACAAAACGCAGGCCCCGGGCGTGATCGAGGAGATCCTCGCGTTCGAGAGGCGCGCGAGCTGGAGAGCCGCGTTCATACCCTTCCTCGGTCCATGGCTGGTTTGGAACCAGGGCTCCACCGTTTACGAAAGGTCGAGGCTGCGAGCCGCCTCCATCACGACCACCGGACTGACGATGGTGCTCATCATGCTGCTCCTGACTATCCTCAGAACCAGATTTACTACGACGGCGGAGCGAGTGGACGCCGAGATCCGAAGGCTCGGGGAGATCGCTGAAGCGTACCGCGCCACCCACGGCGACTTCCCCGATACCGGCGTGTGGGGCCGCACGGCGGAACTCCCCGATCCGCGGTTCTTCGACCCCTGGGGACGGCGTTACGAGTACCGACCGGGCAAGGACGGCGTCTCGATCGGCACGTTCGGCGAGGACGGCGCCATCGGCGGCGACGGTGACGACGCCGACGTGTTCGAGACCTTCACCCCTCCGCCCGCCAAGTAACCCAACCTGCGCATTTGCAACCCCGCCCGCCCGGCGGGTATGTTCTTCATTTGCTCGGAGGGCAGCTCATCGGATGACGCCCCAAACGGCAACTGCGGCGACGGCCTGTCTCTACTGCGGTGCCCCGGTCGGCTCGGCGTCCCCGGTCGTGAAGGGACTCTGCGAAGCCTGCGTGGCGAGCGTGATGGGCCGCGCTACGCGGTTGATCCGGCCGACCGAGCTACGGCCGGAGCCGGTGCCTGCCAAGCCGCGGGCGCAAGCCCCGTCCGTGCGCTTGAACGAAGCGCTGGCCCGCGTGGTAGCCACCGGGGAACCCGCCGAAGCCGCGGACAAAGTCGCCGAGCTGCTCCAAGCAGAAAGACGCGCAACGTCGCTGATCGCATTCGTGCCCGTGATCGGCCCGTGGCGCCTCCTGCAAAGCACGGCGCATGGTCCGCAGCAGAAGCACCTGCTCATCTCGCTATCCGCCGCGCTGACGGGAGCTGCTCGTCGCCATCTTCGTGGCGCTCGTGCCCGTAACCTCGGAGGTCGCGACGCTTCGCGAGCGCGTTCAGAGCGATGCCCGAGTCCTCGACGGCATCGTCGAGGACTTCCGCTCCCGCAACGGAAGATCACCGGACCAAGAGGAGTTCCGCGAGTCGGCCGCAGAGGCTCACCTCTCGATCTTCGATCCCTGGGGACGGCCCTACTTCTATCAGCCGGGCCCCATGACCGTGACCTTCGGCAGCCTCGGCAAGGACGGAACCCCTGGTGGGGTCGACGAGGACGCCGACGTCGCCGCCACCCTCCCGTACGCCATACCCCCCGCGTAGCGGACCACATCTACCAGGTTTTTCCGGCGTCCCGGGCTGGACTTTCTTCGATTCTCCCCGTCTTCCTTCATCGGGACTCGCTGTTCATTTATGTAACAACAGCGCGCGGTGAGTATCGGAAAACCTCGACAACACTAAAAAATCAAATTCCGAATTTGCGCGGAGGGGGTACGGTTCTGTATGTTGACACTCCAAGTGAAGACCGCGCCGGCGACGAAAGTCACTTCGTTGTGGTCCAAACACGAGAGCGCCTCTCGTCTCCGCGAAGCGCTGCGTTGCCAGTCTGGCCGGTCGCTGCTCGAGCTCATCATCGTCGCCGCCATGATCGGGCTGGTTCTCCAGGCGGCGATCTCGCGCCTCGACTCCAGCATGTACAGCGCGCAGTCGGCCGCCCGGGAGCTCACCGCGAATCTCCGCCTCATCCGCAGTCAGGCGATCGGCGGCGGCTATCACTACCGGGTGAACGTCGGCGCCGGCTCCTACGCGATCAATCGCATGCTGCCGGGCGCGAACAACTCCTGGAGCGTGGACAACGGCACGGCGACACGCACGGTGACGATGCCCACGGGCGTGACCGTCGCGCAGGGAACCGGCACCTACGAATTCGATACGCGGGGCACGACGGTCGGCGCCAATGCGTTGACGACGCTGCGGCTTCACGATTCGACGCGCAACTACGATGTGGATGTTCGACTCTGGCCTTCCGGGCAGGTGTTCTGAGGAGAGCACGAATGCGACGCTTGAGGTCGAAAGAGGGATCCACTCTCATCGAAGCGCTGGTGGCGATCACGATCTTCGCCGCGACGGCATCGGCCGCTTTCAGCATGCTGGCGTTCGCGGTGACGACGATGCGCGAGAACGAGCTCAACGCATACGCCGCATCCTTGGCGGTGCAGGAGCGCGAAGACCTTCGGTCGCTGGTCTATACGGCAATCGCCACTCGCGATACCTACCCCGCCAACCAGCCGCAGTTCTACCGGAGCACCGCCTTCACGGTGCATACCGACGTGCTCCCGGACCAGCCCGCGGCCAACATGAAGACCGTCACGGTGACGGTCTCTTGGACTCACCGGGCGATGCCGCGCACGTACTCGCTGCAGACCATCTACACCGATTTCAGCGGCTCCGGCACCTAGCCATGAACGCCGCCCCCACCCAGCGAGCCCTCGGCTTCACGCTGGTCGAGCTCCTCGTCGCGCTGGTGATCGCCAGCGTTCTCGGCTCGGCCATGGTGAGCTTCTTCGCCACGCAGATGAGGTTTCGCTCCGACACGGATCTGCAAGCCGAGACGCACCAGGGGCTGGTCGCCGCCTTCGATGCCTTGACCCGCGACATCCGGCTCGCCGGAGCTTGCCTGCCGACGCAGCCGGTGTTCGTGCCGATTGCCAACAGCAACGGCACGACCGACAACATCACGCTTCGCACCGGGGTGATGAACGCCACCACGGCTTGCGTGCAAACGACGCTGGCTTCGGACGCGAATGCGAACACCACGACGCTGAGCGTGCTCGATTTGACCGGCTTCACCGTCAACGGGCGCGGTTACGTCGGCGATCAGGTGAACGGCGAGCTCTTCACCGTCGCGGCGAAGAGCGGCTCGACGGGCGCCGGTACGATCACGACGAGCCAGCCCGTGTCGCGGAAATACGTTGCTGTCAGCGGCGTCTACGCGCTGCAGGAGCGGAAGTACAGCCTCGACAACGTGACCTACGGCATTCCCACGCTGGTGCGCTCGATCGACGGGCAGCCCGCCGTCCCCGTCGCCGCCGGCATCAGAAATCTTCTGATCACCTATCTGCTCACCCAGGGCTGCCCGAACTGCGCCACGACCAACGTGCCCGCCAGCAATGCCATCTGGAACCAGGTGAGCGAGGTGGTCGTGACGATCACCGCGCAGTCCCCGCAGCCACTGACCACGGGGGCGCTGTACATCCCGCAGGCGACGACGGTCTCGGTGCAGCCGCGCAACCTTCTCGCGTACCGATCCGGCTGAGGCTCGCCATCGCCATGACGAAGATGCTCCACTCCTGCCAGCGCGGCTTCAGCCTCATCACCGTCATGATGGTGATGGGCCTGATCCTCGCGGTCTCCACGGCCTTGGCGGTCCGCATGCAGCTCGACACCAAGAGCCATGCCTCGTTCCAGATCACGCCGAAGAACCTCGCGCTCGCCGAGGCCGGTGTGAACCAGGGCGCGGCGCAATTCCGCAACATCTTCGTCAACGGCAACGTGCCGTCGGGCAGCGACTACGCGCTGCAAACCAGCTCGCTCGGCAGCAAGCCGATCGCCTACCAGCTCGCGCAGGTCGGCACCAATCCGACGAACCGCCAGCTCCCCCTCGGGCAGATCCCCTTCGGCGGCCTCAACGTGATCCAGTACAACTACTCCGTGGTCTCGGCGACGCCCGATCTCACCAATCCGTCGGCGCAGCTACGCTCGCAGTTTCAGGTGAACAACATCCCCGTCTTCCAGTTTCTCGCCTACTACACGACGAATTTGGAGATCACGCCGGCGCCCGACATGAACCTCCACGGGCGCATCCACAGCAACGCCGACATCTACCTGAACGATGGCGGCACCATGACCATCCGGGACGATCCGGCGAACAACATCCCGACGGTACAGATCTCGGCGGCCGGGGACCTGTTTCGCGGGCGCTCCGACGGCGGCGGCTGCTACGGCACGGTGACGATCTCCATGCTGCAGGACGCCAACAACGACGGGCGGCTCGATACACGAAATCTCAACTGCGGTACCAATCCGATCCCGCAGGCGACGATCAACCAGTGGAACGGCAGCATTCGCGTCGACGTCCCGAACATCGGCCTGCCGACCGGGTACTCGACGACGCGCGGCGCGGGGAACCAATATTGGGACAATGCGGATCTGCGCATCGTCCTCGATCTGACCGGGGCCAACGACTACACGCAGAGGCGCACCGTAGGGGGTCAGCCTGTCGCGCTACGCGGCATCGTGGTGCAGAACGCGGCCGGAAATGTAGACGTCGCGAAGACGGCCTCGCTGCGCACCTTCATGCGGTCCAAGCCGGGCGCGATCTTCTACACCGACGTGCCCATGACGGCGAACCCTCCCAGCAACACCACGCCTTGCACGACGACCGGAGCCGCGACCACGTACATCAATCCAACGTACGCCGCTCCCGCATCTCCTTGTGCCACGGCGAACGTCGGCTCGGCACAGCGTTACAACCCGCCGTTCCAGGGCGACACCTTCGTCTATCGACGTGCGGACAGCGGCAATCGCCCGGCGACGTGGAATTTCGGCCCGACCTCTTCCAACGATCAGCTCGGGCAGGGCGACCCGCCGAATGCGCTCGGCGACTACCGCCGCGGCGGCTTCTTCAACAACCGCGAGAACAAGTGGGTCTACCTCCTGAACGTCGATCTCCAGGAGCTGCTTCTCTGGAACGCCCCGGGCGGCCCGGGTGCAGGGCAGCTCTTCGACGCGACCAGCAACAGCAACGGCGGCACGATCGTCTTTCTCTCCGTGATCGGCGGCAACTCCGGCGGCATCAACAACTACGGGGTGCGGGTCTTCGATTCGGCGCAGCTGCCCGGTTATCCATTGAACGTGACCGACCCTCTCGGCATCACGGTCGTTTCCGACCAGGCGATGTACGTGGAAGGGAACTACAACAGCTTCGCCTATGCACCGACCGGAACCGGCCCGACCGGAATCCCCTGGACGCACGTGGCGGCCGCATTGATCGGCGACACCATGAACGTGCTGTCGCAGCAGTGGGAGGCTCCAGCTTCAGGGTCCGGTACCCCGAACGACCAGAAGTCCACCACGGACCTCTCCAGCTCGAATGCACGCGCCGCGGCGTCGACTACCATCTATCGCGGCTTTCGCGTCCCGCGTGGACAACACCAACATGGCGACCGTCGGCTACAACGGCGGCCTGGAGAACTTCCCGCGCTTCCACGAGGACTGGAGCGGAGACACGTTCCTCTATCGCGGGTCTTTCGTCTCGCTCGGAACGCCCGTTCACCAAAACGGCCACTGGACCGCCGACGGCGACTCCTACAACATGTACAACCCGCCGGCGCGCAACTGGGACTACGACCCGCAGTTGAACGACGTCGCGATGCTGCCGCCGCTCACCCCGACGTTCGTCGCCGTGCGCCAGATCGTGATCGGCGAAGACTTCCGCTAGGTAGGGACGTTCCTACCTTGCTGTTCGAGTAACGTAAGCAAGGTAGGAACGTCCCGTTAGAAGGCTTCGAACAGCCCGGCGGCGCCCATGCCGCCGCCGATGCACATCGTCACGATCCCCCACTTCTTCTTGCGCCGGCGGAGCTCGCGCAGGATCGCGCCCACCTGGCGCGCGCCGGTCATGCCGTACGGGTGGCCGATCGAGATCGCGCCGCCGTTGACGTTGAGCTTGTCGGGATCGAGCCCGAGCCGATCGCGGCAGTAGACGGTCTGCACCGCGAAGGCCTCGTTCAGCTCGATGAGGTCGATGTCGCCGAGCTTGAGGCCATGGCGCTCGAGCAGCTTCGGGATCGCGAACACCGGGCCGATGCCCATCTCGTCGGGCTCGCAGCCCGTCACCACCAGGCCGTGATAGGCGCCGAGCGGCTTCAGGTTCCGCTGCGCGGCTTCGGCGTCGCTCATCAGCACGAGCGCGGCCGCGCCGTCGGAGAGCTGCGAGGAGTTACCCGCCGTCACCGTTCCCTGCGGGTCGAACGCCGGCGGCAGCTTGGCGAGGCCCTCGAGCGTGGTGTCGGGACGGTTGCCCTCGTCCATGCCGAACCGCAGCGCCTTGTGCGACGTCTCGCCGGTCTGCTTGTCGCGCACCTCCATCGTCACGTCGATCGGCGCGATCTCCTCCGCGATCTTGCCGGCCTGCTGCGCCGCCGCCGTCCGCTGCTGCGATAGCAGCGAGTACTCGTCCTGCGCCTCGCGCGGCACCTTGTAGCGCTTCGCGACCACCTCCGCCGTCAGTCCCATCGGCATGTAGATCGCCGGCTTGTGCTCCATCATCCAGGCATTGGCGAGATCGTTCGTGTTGAGATTGTTCTGTACCTTCGAGATCGACTCGACCCCGCCGGCGACCATCACCGGCGCGCCGTCGACCACGATACGCTGCGCCGCGATCGAGGTCGCTTGTAGGCCCGAGGAGCAGAAGCGATTGACGGTCGTGCCGGCGACGGTGACGGGGCAGCCGGCGCGGATCGCCGCCACCCGCGCCACGTTGTGCCCCGTGGAGCCTTCGGGCAGCCCGCAGCCGAGCACCACGTCCTCGACGTCGCCCGGCGCGATGCCGGCGCGCTCGATGGCCGCCTGGATCACGTGCGCCGCCATGTCCGCGCCGTGGGTGAGATTGAGCGCGCCGCGAAAGGCCTTGCCGATCGGCGTGCGCGCGCTGGAGACGATGACTGCCTGTCTCGTCATGGACGTCCTCCGGTTCGTAGTGGGCGACGATTAGAACCCGCGCCGGCGGCAAAACCAAGGGCCGGCCGCGGTCAGGGCGCGATGAGATGGTTGTCGCGCAGAAAGCGAACCACCAAGCGCCCCATCAGATCTTGGCCCTCGCGGTCGTAGTGCCGGTCGCAAGAGAAGCTCAGGTAGGGAAATCGCAAGCCGTGCTCCTCGATGTAGCGCTTGGTGTCACCGTAGGAGTCGTAGAAGAGGATCTCCGACTTGCGGCAGATCTCGGCTAGCCGTTTGTTCGGCCGGGTCGCATCGAGGGTCGTGCCGACGCGGGCGGACGACAAACGCAGCCAGTTGGGGTCGAGCTGGTACGGATCGGCGACGTCGACCACCACCAGCGTCGCTCCCCCGGCCCGGGTGATCTCATGCAGGCGGCGCAGCGCCGCTTCGACGATCGCCCAGGCGCGGCCGATGTCCTCGTCTTCCTCGGGCAGGTACACGCGCTCTAGCTCCGAGCGAAAGTCCCAGCGAAGGTTGAGGACGCCCTGCATGCGCAGTCGCAAGGCTCGTTCGGCGACGCGGTAGAGATGCCGCAAGCACGAGCGGGGCGGGCGCGGTCTCTGCGCCGTGCCGGGCGTCTGCTCGCGAACGTACGAAACAACGTCCTCGAAGCGAGCCTCGGGATGGGCGAGCGCGAGCTTGCGATCGAGGAGCTCCCGCTTGTCCGACTGGAGGTTCTCTTGCAGGTCGTTGTAGTTGACGAAGAAGAGCACGACGATCTCCGGGTCGAAGTGGCGGGCCAAGTCATCGTAGAGAGCGAGCTCGTCTACAGTGGAGAACCCCCCGGAAATCCCGAAGTTCAGCACGTCGTAGTGATCGCCGAGCTGCCGCTGCATGACCTGGTCGACCGAAGCGTCGTTGTCGTTCCCGTAACCCTCGACGAAAGAGTCGCCGAGCAGCGCGATCCTCGTCGCGCCAGTGCCCGGCCGGATTTCCGGACCCTTCATGCCGAAGCTGTTGGTGCTGTAGCGGGCGCGAAAGCAGCTCTCCTCGTGGTCGACCTCGTGGTTCGCGAAGTGCCACACGCCCCAATAGCGGTTCTCGGCGAGAAACGCCGCGCTCTGGCGACCGTGCCCGGGAAGTTGCTCGCAGCCGAGGAGGCGCAGCCCGAGCTCGCTCAACGCCAGTGAAAGCCCGACGGCGAGGACGATCAGGGCAACTCTCCCCGCGAGGACGGCGGAGCGCGATCTCGGCGTCGTCACGTCAGCGTCCCTTTGGCTTCAATTCCAGTACCACTCGAACCGAGCTGTCCACGGTCGCCGACTCGATGTAGCCGATCGCATTTGGCTCCGCAGCCACGTAGCGCTTGACCGCCAGCGTCGAAGACAGCGTCGCCGGAGGAAACATGCCGAGAAAGTACTGCTCGTTCCAGTAGCCCGCGAGCGCGGCGCTGCCGGCATCGAAGATCCACCGCGAGAAGGCTTCGCGCAGCTCGCTTCCCGCCTCGCGATTGAGGGGAATGATCGGCGAGCCGTCCGGCCAAAAGCGCTGCTTGCGGAGAAATATGCGCGCCACGTCCTCCTCGCTGAGCGTGGCGTCGCGCGTGGGATGCACGATGACGGCGATCGCCAGCTCCGCCGCGTGCGCGAGCGCGGGCGCGAGCAGCGCTGCAAGCAGGAGAAGGATCGCGCGCCGAGGCATGCTCAGAAGAGCAGCGAAACGGAGGCCCGGAGCCCGGGTTGTGAGAACTCCGACGTTATGTCGGAGAACAGGTAGTCCGCCTTGAGAATGAAGATCGGGAACGGGCGCCAGGCGAAGCCGACGTCGAAGAGATTCACAGCCGTGCCCAGAGAGCCGGGGTCGTAGTACTCGTAGCGACCGATCCCGTACACGGCGTCGACGAGCCGCACGGCGCCTTGCACGTACAGGCCGAGAACCCTCTTGCCGTCAGGATCGCCGTGGCCGCCGAGAAATTCCCCGCTCAGCTCGAAGCGACCCGCGCGCCAAAGGCCGTCGAGCCCGCCGAGGAAATCCCATCGACCATTGCGTGTGAAAGAGAAATACGAGCTGCCGAGCGACCAACCGTCGAGTGCCGAATACTCCAATCGTGCGCCGGCGCTGTAGTCGGCCGGGGGACGTTCGGGATCAGCCGTCGGCGGCTCGAGGAATTGCCCGTAGAACGTGTAGGTGAGCGAGCCCCCTGGCGGAAAGAAGCTGCCCCAGTACTCTGCTCCCGTGAGCCTCTCATCGAAGGGCACGTCGGTGACTACGGGCCGAGACGTGGTCCAGGTCAGCGGCTCCGCGGGTATTTGGTTCCACCTGCCGACCGGAGTGAGGTACTCGCCGAATCGCAGGTTGGCGCGATCGGTGAGATTCAACTCGGCATACAGCCGCTCGATCTCGACGTTCGGGCCGGGGCCGTCGTCGCCGCCGTTCTCGTCGATCTCGACGAGGTTCTGGAACGCAATGTCCGAGAACAGGTGCAGGTAGGGGCTCGGATCGAAGAAGACGAAAAGATCGAGACCGTCGAGGCTGAAGCGCGCATGGTCACCCTCGAGGCGGGTGGCCGCTAGCGTCGCGAACCCTCCGAGCGTTATCGCGGTGTCGCCGAGCTTGATGCCGCGACCCGGCCTATATTCGATGTCGCCGATCGCGCTTCGCGTGATCAGAATCGGCGATACTTCCGGCTGCGGCAGCTCCGGCTCGTCTGACGGATCGGCCAAAGCTCCGGTTGCGAACATCAAGACAGCGACGAGCGCGCCGCGAACCCAATTGCGGACCAAGTCGTGACTCCTCTCGGCAAACGAGCCGGTAAATGGATCTTCCCGGTACTGCAAACGGAAGACCGCGGCCGCGTACCTCTGGGGTGTCGGTCGACCGGCCGAGCACTGCCGATTCCGACATGACCGTGCTGATGTCGGCAGTCTGGGCGGCCCAGTGGCACATCCTTGTTGCGTGGGCGGACTGCGCCTAAGATGCACCTGGCCCCGGCGGGCTCACCCTATGAATCGGCCGGCAGCAGCATGCGCTTTGACGTTCGCCGTCGCCGCGATGGCGACGCCGGCAAGCGGCAACGGCTACCAAGGGGCGCTGGTGCGTTCAGGCGCTGCCGCGGCCACGGCGGCGCGCGCGAACCCTTTCCCGATCGCTGGCCCGAACGTCGTCACGCGGCCCATGGCGCCCTTTCGCCAGGGGCCCGGCGCCGGCGCACAATGCCACCGGCGCCACGGACCGGTCGTCGTCTTCGTCCAGCCGCCTCTCTTCGGGACGCAGCGGTTCGGCTTCGGCTACAATTCGTTCTCTTCCAATTTTCCGTTTTCCTCGCCGTTCACGTTCGGCTCATGGCCGGCCTTCAACACTGCCGCCCCGGCCGCCATGGCAGAGCCCTACTACTGTTGGGTGGACGGAATCGGCTTCACCGACGAGGGGCGCTTCGTGCACCATCTGCACGAAGTGCACGGCGTGCCGCTCGACGAGGCTTTGAGCCTTACGGAATCGGTCGGCGAACGGCGCGTGTTCTACGGCTACTGAGCCGCTGCGGCTCGACCGGCGCCAGTCCGCGCAAGTTCCGTGTCCACTGCCTCGCGCCGCGAGCTAACGCCGGGCGCCGCAGAGTCTGCGACGCCCGGCGGAAACTGCGAAAGGGTTCCTACACTCAGCGATCCAGCACCGCGCCGTTCGCGATCCACACGTTGTTGAAGCCTCCGCCGTTGATGCGTATGAGAAACGCAACGTTGTTGGGATCGTTGTCGCTCGTGCACACGTCGGGAAGCGGGCCGACGTTGCCGACGAAAAACGCGTCGCCCGTAGCGTTGAGAGTAGTGGGCGGTGTGTCGACGACCGTCGACTTGCCGCTGCCGTCGCCCGTGCCGTTGACGTTACAGACTATCGTGCCCTTCACCGAGGTGATTCCGCCGGTCGTGCCAATCTGCAAGCCGGGGATTGCTAGTCCAAGAGAGCTGAAGTTGCCGGCCGCCAGCACGAGCCCCCTGACGCTGAACTGCACCTGACCCGTGTCCGGATTCACCCTCGCCCCACCTCCCAGCGTAGACCATGGCGCCCCGCCGAGTATGCCTTGCACGCCGAACGGGGCACCAGTGAACCCCTGATCGCCAACACCTACCAGGCTTGCTTCCTTGGCGTTGCCGATGACGTCACGCCACCTGAGGTTGTTGTGGTTGTCATTGTGCTGGCCCGCCGTGGCGCTCAGCGCGACCAACAGAATGCTCGTGACTACCGACGTGATCATCTTCGATCTATGCATTTTCACACCTCCGTTGTGGGTCTAAGACCCGTAGTGTAGGCCGCACCCCTCCATCGGGGAGCGCCTCCTGCGACCACGAAGCACGTTGCGTGCCCTGCGATGGCGCGCCTCTACCCGGCGCAAACAAGGGACTTTTTCCCTTTCGACTCCATGCGTCGCGGGAATCGAGGGAAAAGCTCCGGGGAGAATCTCCTCGATTGTTGCAAGCGAAGGTGGCATTGCACGGCGACGTGAAACGTTAAGGAGGCTCTCTCATGTTCGATCCCTTCATCGAGGCTTGCGCGCTGCGCGATCTCGTCGCCCGCCGCGAGCTTCGCGCTCGCGAGGTTGCCGAAACGTATCTGCGCCGCATCGAAGCGTTGAACCCGAAGCTCGACGCGTTCGTGACCGTGACGGCGGAGCACGCCCTCACGTACGCGGGGCGGCTCGATTCCGCCGTACCCGGCTCGCTACCGCTCTTCGGCGTCCCGTTCTCGATCAAGGACCTCACGTGGACGAAGGGAATCCGCACCACGTTCGGCTCGCGGAACTACGCGAGCTTCGTCCCGCCGGCCGACGCCGAGATCGTCGTCCGGCTGCGGCGCGCCGGCGGCGTCTTGCTCGGCAAGACGGCCACCCCGGAATACGGAGGCAGGCCAACGACGGAAGGCGGCCTCTGCCCACCGGCGCGAAACCCATGGAACCTCGAGCACACGACCGGCGGCTCGAGCGGCGGCGCCGCCGCGCAGGTCGCGACCGGGCTCGGCCCGCTCGCAGAGGGCAGCGACGGCGGCGGGTCGGTGCGCATCCCGGCCTCGTGCTGTGGAGTGGTCGGTCTCAAGCCCTCGCGCGGCAGGGTGACGCTGTCGCCCGTCGCGGGCGAGATCTGGGGCGGGCTCTTCACCAACGGACCGATCACGCGCTCGGTGCGCGACGCCGCGCTGATGCTCGACGTCATGGCCGGACACGTCGACGGTGATCCCTATCGGGCGGCGCCGCTCGCGCGTCCTCTGGTCGAATCGGTTTCCGGCCCGCGCAAGCCTCTGCGGCTCGCGCACGCTCGCCAAGAGCGCGCTCGGCTCGATCGACGCCGAGACCGTGGCCGCGTTCTCGGCGGCGTGCCGCGTCTTCGCCGACATGGGTCATCGCTTGGAGCCCGTCGACGTCGACCCCGCGGCCCGACTGGTCGAGCCCTTCGGCGCCGTCGTCGCCGCCAACCTGGCCGCCGTGCCGTTCGCCGACGACGAGCTCATCGATCCGATCGTGCGCGTGTTCGTCGAAGACGGTCGCAAGATGAGCGCGGCCGCGTACGTCAACACCATGGCGCAGATGCACAACGCCGCGCGCGAGGTCGTGCAGTCGCTGATGCCGTATGATGCGCTGCTCACGCCGACGCTGGCCCGCCCCGCGCCGCGCATCGGCGAGCTGCCGTCGAGCCGCGCGACCTACGTCGAGGAAGCGCTCGCTTGGCTCCCGTTCACGTTTCCCTTCAACGCCACGGGACAGCCCGCTTGCTCTGTGCCGAACGGGTTCAGCAAGGCCGGGCTGCCGATCGGCCTGCAGATCGTCGGGCGACCGGAAGACGAGCCGACCGTCGTCTCGCTGGCCGCCGCCTTCGAGGAGGCGCGACCCTGGCGCGATCAACGCCCGCCGCTGTGAGCACGCGCGACTTCGCGAGCCGCGCTACCGCGACCAGGCGCCTAGAAGAACGCCCCGATCGCCATCCAGAAGAAGAACACCGCCAGCGCCATGAACAGCAGCGCGGTCAGCAGCGCCTCCTGGAATCTCGGGATGGCCAGGTACGTCAGCGAGAGGCCGGCAAGAATGAACATCGCGACGCGCACGTTGCGGGGCAGCCCTGCGAGATAGACCTGGAACCGGTCCACTAGCTCGGCGACGTTCTCCACGACTCATCGCTCCGAAATGAAAGCATTAGCACAACTGATGGCTAGAATCGCTCGTCGGCAAGACGTGCCGATCCAGGCGAGGCGTAGCGGAGCGTGCTGAGATCGGCAGGAGTCAGCCGCAATCGGCAGGATCATCCTCGGCAGTCGGCGCAGTATCCACCGACGGTTGCGCGATTCACGAGCTGCGGCTCATGTTTTGCAGCTTCCGGCGGCGAGGGCTCAGAGGGGATGGTATGGCGACTGAGCGAGCGTATCTCGGCGCCGCTCGTTGGGGCTTTGGCGATGGGGCTCGTAACGATGACCCCGCCGATGCTCGCAGCTGCGAGCGAAGTCACCCGCGACGCCAAATACCTCATCGACAACACGCAGCTCGATCTCGTGGACGTGCTGACGTCTCCCTTGCACATCGCCGACGAAGACAGCGTCTTGCGGTCGCCGACTTTCTACCTCGTGCTCGCGGGTGTCGGCGGCCTGTGGGCAGGCTCGTTCGCCCTCGACAAGACGATGCGCGCCAACCTGCACCAGATGTCGTCGAGCGACGCCGATCTATTGCAGCACGTGAGCTACGGATCGGTGGGGGCGGCCGCCGCGTCGCTCTACCTCTACGGGCTTTCGACCGACGACTCCGGCGCGCGCGACCACGCGATCACCGGCGCAATGGGTGCCGGCGTGGCGTCGCTGGTGAATCTGGGATTCAAGTACGGCTTCGGTAGGCTGCGACCCCACCAGGCCCCCGACGACCACACCGCATTTTTCCGCGGCGGTCGATCGCTTTTCTCGGGCGAGGTGACCCCAATGTTCGGCTTGGCGGCGGGCCTCAGCGAGTATTTCGATAACCGCCTTTCCGTTGCGCTGCCGATCTACTCGCTCGCCCTTCTCGACGGCTTCGGCCGCATGGGACACGATTCTCACTGGTTCTCGGACGTCGTCGGAGCTGCGTTTCTCGGCGCCGGAACCACCAAGCTCTTTCTCTACCTACATCGCCGGCACGAGCAGGAGCCGGGGCGGTGGCGATTCTTTCCGGACACCGTTTCCCCAACGACGGGCACGGACGGACCCGTCAAGGTCAGCGGCCTCGCGGCGACGTGGAGATGGTGAGGATGGGTTGCACCGGGACACCGTGGCGAAGCAGAACTAGGATTGCGGTATCTGGTGACGCGTTCGCGGTGCCACGACTGGCGCGTGGGGAAAGAGAGATCATCGACGATGAGACAGAACGGTGCGGGGCGTATCTACTTGCTGGCGGCGACGATCGCCCTTGCGGCTCTCAACACGGTCTTGCCGGGCGTCCTTCTCGCGCAAATTCCGGAAGCGCCCGGAACCTTCACCAACTCGAACGGCACGAGGCAACAAGTTCCTCGGGGCCCCAAGCAGCGCAGATCGACGAGCGCCACGCCCGAACCCACACCCAGCGACGCTGGCAGCACGGTCCGCGAAATGCAAAGGGCCAGGTCCCGGGCCAGCGGCACACCGGTGCCGACACCGACGCCGCATCACCTCGGGACGGTCGGTTTCATACCGTCGGCGAGCTCGCGCGCAGGCTGAGGCCGAAAACTGGCGCGGTCCCGACGGGCCGGGGTCTTTGACACGTGACCCCTGCCGCCACGTTCGCCGAGCCCGCGGCTGCGCGGGGAGCCCTCGTTCCGTCGCCGCGCCCACCCTTCGCGCGGTTCCTCGACGTCCCGTTCCTCGCCGAAGCGACGATCTTCGTCACCGCCGCCGCGCTCTTTCTCTACGGGCTCGGGGCCGACGCCCTGCGCGACTGGGACGAAGCGACGTACGCGACCGTGGCTCGCGAGATGCTCGAGCGGGGCGATTGGCTCTCGCCGTCGCTGGGCGAGGTCTACTATCCGGACAAACCGCCGCTGGTTTATTGGCTGATGGCCGTTTTCGACCACCTTCTCGGGGTGGGCGAGCTCTCCTCGCGCCTCGCCGCGGCGCTCTTCGGACTGCTCGGCGTGGTCGGCGTCTTCCTCGTCGGGCGCCGCCTTCGCGGCAGAGAGACCGGTCTGCTCGCGGCACTCGTCCTGGCCACGGCGCCGCAGTGGCTGCGTTTCTCCCGCCAGGCCATGCTCGACGTCCCGCTTTCTGCGGGGCTCGTCTTCGCAATGCTCGGGCTCGTCGATTCGCGCTGGCTCCTGTTCGGAGCGTCGATGGGAATCGCCCTCCTCATCAAGGGTCCGAGCGCGGTCGTCGCTCTCGCGATCGCGGCTCTCTTCGCGGCCTTCGACCTCCCGGGGCGCGTCAAGACGGTCGCTCTAGGAGTCGGGCTCGCGCTGCTCATTGCCATGCCGTGGCACCTGTATCAGATCGTGGCTCACGGTCGCGCGTTCACCGACTACTACATCCGTTTCAACGTCCTCGAACGATTCGCACGGCCGCTCGAGAGGCACCGGGGCACTAGCGCATACTACCTCGTCCGGATTTTCACCGAGACGGCGAGCCCCTGGCACTGGGTCGGCGTGTTCGCTCTCGTCGCCTCGACGGGACGGGCGATGGCGCGCCGCTTCCGACGCCCGGAGGACCTCCTCATCCTATGGTTCTGGGTCCCGCTCGCGATGTTCACTGCCGCACGGACGAAGCTGACCTGGTACATCATGCCCGTCTATCCGGCTCTCGCCGTCGTGACGGCAGCTTGGCTCGTCGAGCTTGCCGAAAGGCCCTGGGCCCGCCGCGTCGTGGCTCTGCTCTCTCTCGTGACCGTCCTCCAGTCGGCGGGCGCAGACCTGATACACTACGGGCGGGTCGCGGACAGCGAAGCGACCCGAGCGGTACTCGCCGCGCTCCCGCCCCCTGACCGCGCACCGGTGCTCGAGGTCGCCACGGGGATCCCGGCGGAGACCGCGCGTTTCTATGCGCACCGAACGATCGACTCCTGCGAATCGCCGTCGAGTTGCCGCGGTTGGCTGCTGGCGAGCGCCGACCAAGTCAGGAGCTTCGGCTCGCGACGCGCCGTCGCCGTCTCGGGGAAGCGGGTCCTCCTCGGTCCGGTCGGCGAGGGCAAGTGAAGGACCGAGGAAGGGTCTCAGAGGGTGAAGCGGAGGTCGCGTCGAATGCGCAGGCGAGCGAGACTTCTGGCGGCGCTTCTATTGATTCAGGGCTGCGCGACTCACGTCGTGAGCTCCAACGAGCGATCCGTCATCGTAGACTCATACTGGCTGGACGCGGCCAGGGCTCAGGAGCTAGCGGAGGCGGAATGCGAAAAACACTCACGCATCGCCCAAATGACCATCAAGGCAGACCCGTGGGAGAGGCACTACGTCTTCTACTGCATCGACCGTTGAGGACCGGCGGGAAGAATATTCGACATCTCGATGGGCTGGTCGCCGCGCTGCTGGCAGTGAGCTTGGTCGCCTGCGCTGTGATCGATCGCTTCAGCGGTGTGTCAGATGCGAAGGAGTTGCAGCAGACCGGAGTCCCCGCGCGCGCGACCATTCTGAAGATCTGGGATACCGGCATGACCGTCAACGACGATCCCGTAGTCGGGCTGCAAGTCGAGGTGACCCCGGACGGCGGTCCGCCGTACATCGCGACGATCAAGAAGGCGCTGATCTCGCGGATCGATGTTCCCCAGTTTCAGCCCGAGAAAGTGATCCCCGTCCGCGTGGACCCTACGGACCCCCAACACGTGGCGATTGACTTCTACGCCTACAAGTAGCGCGTGCCCCGATGAATGGAACTATCAGGTTAGGATTTGAAGAACGCCAACAGGTCCACGTTGACCACGTCGTGGTGCGTCGTGGCCATGCCGTGCGGCAGGCCCTTGTACACCTTGAGCTCAGCGTGTCGGACCAGCTTGCTCGAAAGCATCGCGCTGGCGCCGATGGGGACGACCTGATCGTCGTCGCCGTGCATCACGAGGGTCGGAACCTCGATCCTTTTGAGGTCTTCGGTGAAATCGGTCTCGCTGAAGGCCTTGATGCAGTCGTAGGCGGCCTTGATTCCGCACATCATCCCCTGCCGCCACCAGTTCGTCGACAATCCCCGGGGACACCTTCGCGCCGGGACGATTGAACCCGTAGAACGGTCCCACCGGGATATCCCGGAAGAACTGTGCTCTGTCGGACAGCAGCGCCGCGCGAAACCCGTCGAACACGTCAAGCGGCAGCCCGCCCGGGTTGCTCGCCGTCTTCACCATGAGCGGGGGCACCGCGCCCAATAGGACGGCCTTGGCGACGCGGCCCCGCGCGCGGCCGGCGCCGTGGCGCCCGATGTACCGCGCCACCTCGCCGCCGCCGGTCGAATGTCCTACGTGAATCGCATTCTTCAAGTCGAGCTTCTCGGTCAACGTGACCAGATCGTCGGCGTAGGTATCCATCTCGTTGCCGTCCCACGTCTGGGTCGACCGCCCGTGGCCGCGGCGATCGTGCGCGATGCAACGAAACCCGCGGGAGGCGAAGAAGATCATCTGCGCATCCCAGTCGTCGGCGCTGAGCGGCCAGCCATGACTGAACACGATTGGCTGTCCGAGTGCCCCAGTCCTTGTAGTAGATCTGCGAGCCGTCCTTCGTCGTGACCGTGCCCATGGCTAGCCCTCCTGCGTCGTGCGCCTCTGTCGTCGCCGCTCCACCATACGACGCTTTCCGAAGCGGTACAAAGACGCCGCCTCGCTGCCGTCACGAACTCGCAACCGTTCCTTGATCGATGGCGGCACGTCGTCCGCTATGGTCGCTGTTGCGGGCTCGTCATTTTGACGTCTACCGGGTAGTCGAGAAGCAGAACCACCCGTTCACGCGGCCTGAGGCGGAGATCACCGTGAGCAAAGAGAAGCCACACAGCGCAGTATCGGAACGGATTCACGGCGAGATGCTCGACAGCTTCGATGAGGAGCTCGAGCTCGAGATCGACGACGATCGACTGACCGAGCTGCTCGGCGAGGTGTCCGAGTCGCCCACGCAGGCGGCGATCGATCGCAAGCTCTACTTCCGGGAGCTTTTCCGCCTGCAAGGGGAGCTGGTGAAACTGCAGGACTGGATCGTTCACAAGAAGCTCAAGGTCGTGGTGATCTTCGAGGGGCGCGACGCCGCTGGCAAAGGCGGAGTGATCAAACGGATCACGCAGCGCCTGAACCCTCGCATCTGCCGCGTGGCGGCGCTGCCGGCGCCGAACGAGCGCGAGCGGACCCAGTGGTACTTCCAGCGCTACGTCGCTCACCTCCCGGCCGGCGGCGAGATGGTCCTTTTCGACCGCAGCTGGTACAATCGCGCGGGCGTCGAACGGGTGATGGGCTTCTGCACCGACGCCGAGTACGAAGAGTTCTTCCATTCGGTGCCCGAGTTCGAGCGTATGCTCGCCCGCTCGGGAATCGTGCTCCTCAAGTACTGGTTCTCGATCACCGACGAGGAGCAGCATTTTCGCTTCCAAATGCGGATTCGTGACCCGCTCAAGCAATGGAAGCTCTCGCCCATGGATCTCGAGTCGCGTAGCCGCTGGGAGCAATACACGAAGGCCAAGGAAGCGATGCTCGAGCGCACGCACATCCGAGAGGCGCCCTGGTGGATCGTCGAGGCGGTCGACAAGAAACGCGCGCGCCTGAACTGCATCGCCCACCTCTTGAAGCAAATCCCTCGCAACGACGTGCCTCATCGCGAGATCCTGCTCCCGGAACGAGTTCATCACGCAGACTATCTGCGGGGCCCGATCCCGCGCGAAATGTACGTGCCGGCGTTGTACTAACGAGGCTAAGAGCGAACTAGCGCGCCAACTCCAGGCGCGGGCGCAGGTATTCGTCGAGCTTCCGCGTCACGTAGGAGATTGCCTGGCGGCGCAGCACGAGGCCGGGGTCGGGGCCCTCCAGCGAGACCATTCGCTGCTCGACCGAGAGCGTGGCGTGGAACGTCCTTCCGAGAAACGAGCCCGCGAGATTCGACACGGTGTCGGTCCACCGGGACTCGATGTCGTACCTCTCCCGCCAATAGGCAGTCAGCGACTGCATGCGGTCGACCACCTCGTCGAGATCGAGCTGATGCGACACCTCGATCTTCATGCCCCGATTCTGTAGGCGGCAACGAGCACGACAACAAGCGCGCGGCGGCGACCTGCCATGAAGATTCTGTAACGGAACCGCGTTGCCGAGATCCTCGAGCGCCGACTGCTCGAGTTCCGTTCAGGGACTGAGCGCTTCGCTCAGAATCCGCCCGCAAAGAGCCTCTGGAACAGGCTTGCCCTCGCGGCCATTCGGTCCGCGCAGGCCGAGGAGCTTCAGCACCGTCCTGCCGATATCCGGGTTCTCCGCATGCTCGGCCACGCGGGCGGCCCCCAGGCGAAGCGCGGGATGCCCACCGGCAACGAGGATCGGGATCGGCCGCTCCCTCGGCCCTCCATGATTGCCAGCCAACGCGGCGGACCGACGTGAAAAGGGATCGACGAAGTGGTGTCCCGGCTTCGCAATGAGGATGAGATCTCCGGCGCGCGGATTGTCGAGCTTCCAGTCGGGCGGCAGCGGCGCGGGAAACGAAGTGTCCGTACCCGCCCACGGAAGTCGCGTCAGTACCGAGTCGATCTCGGGTGTCGCACGCACGAGCGCCACGATCCGGCGCGCGGTCTCGAGAGCGGGGCCGTCCAGCACGGCGGCATTCGCAGCGAGCTCTCGCAGATAGACGTGCGCGAGGACCCCATCAGAGACGACCACCGCTCGGTCGGCGAGATTCGCACGCATGAGGTCTTCCCCGAAAAAGACGACCGGATGCGGGTTTGCGTCGCCGGGATGTCAGAGTCGGCGAATCCGTGGTCGGCGGTCACGAAAACGATCGTGTCGGACCACAAACCACTCTTCCGAAGATAGTCGACGAAACGGCCAATCTCTCGATCGGCGCCTGCGATGGCCTGCCTCGCCTCGCGGCTCACTGGCCCCGATGCATGGGAAACGAGATCGACCTCTGGAAGGGCGATGAAGAGAAGATCGGGCTTCGCCTGACCAAGGACACGAAGCGCTTCGGTCATCGTTCGCTCGTCGGTGCCGCGCCGCCCGTCGATGGCGAATTCGCCCAGTGTCGCGTCGCTCCAATGATAGTCGGGCGAGAACTGAAACGGCGGCGACGCGGCGAAGAGTCGTTCGAGCTTTGCCTTTCCGGTGATCGACGCGGTCACGAGCGCTGGCCGCTCGCCGTTCGACGATCGTGAAGATCGTCTCGACGTCGAGCGCATCGGGGCGATCGAGCGGCTCGGCGCGAGGCGAACCGTCGCGCGGCCAAAAGTAGTTTCCCGTGATCCCGTGGGCTTCGGGATACGTTCCTGTGAGGAGCGAGGCATGATTCGCGTTCGTGACCGACGGCATGACAGCGCGCCCTTCCCGCCAGCGCGTGGCGCGGTCCGTTTTCGAGAGCGCATCGAGATTTGGCATCGTCTCGGGCGTGAGCGCGCTCGCCGGGAGGCCGTCGACGAGAATGACGGCGATTTTTGGCAGGCCGACGTCCGTCGCGTACGTCGGGCGAATGAGCGCGAGAATGATGAGGACGAGGATGAGACAATGACGTCGGGCCGCGATCGTAGGTCGCATGGGGTTCGCCTATCATCCCGTCTCGGCCAACAGTGCAGGCATGGCGTCGACCAGGAGGCGTCGGTCGCGGCTGCCGTAGACGTACCGCGGGCTCTTCTCGAGCTCCGCCGCCAGACGCGCGAGCTCCCTTTCGAACCAATTGGGATCGGCGGCCAGTCGCGCGCGCATTTCGTCCCGGTAGCGCTCTGTGTCCGGCGCATGCGGGTAGTAGCGCTGATAGACGTCGTAGCGAAATAGCCGCCGCAGTCGTTGGAGGTTTTTCGCTCCCGTGGGCAGCGGCAGCAACGCGACGTCGCTCTTACCCTTTTCGCGGCGCTTCGCGAACCGGTCGAGGACGACCTCGAGACTTTCACTCAGGCATTCACGATCACAAAAGCACGAAAAGTCGTCGTAGAGGAGACGCATCACGGCGCTCGCCTCGTCGAGCGGGAGGCGCGCCTGCCGCTCTCGACCCATGCGGCGCAGCAGCAACATGAAGGGGATCGGGCGGTTGCCGGTTTCGGCGATCATCGCGGGGTCGCGGAAATCGGGCTGGCGATAGGGGAAATGGCGGGGATCGATGACGTCGAAGCCACCTCGCCCGTAGAAGAGAATACGCTGTAGCGACAGCCTGTCTTCCGGCGAGAAGTATTCCATCTCGGCTGCGAGGTCGACCTTCATTCCGAAGTGCTTCGAGGGCGAATCCGGGAGCCGGTAGCAAGACCAATCCGCGAGTGTGGAGCTCGAAGAGGTATTGCATCGCGATCTCGAGCGGAGCAATGCGAAGCCAGTAGGTCAGCACGGTGCCTCGCGCTTCCGGCCGCATGAAGATGTGCGAGAGGTAGACGAGGCAGAGATCCGCTGCGTACGCGGGGTTCACCAGGATCGTGCCGTCGCGAACGCCGCGGAGGTTTCCCTCCCGGTCCGTCGCGACGATCATGAAATAACGAAGGAAGGTTCCCGAGGCGATCGGCACGAAGGGGTCGTCGAGAAGAAAGCTCCGCACCACAGGCTCCCGCTCCATCTCACCCTGAGGCCCGAATGCGTCCCACAAGATGCGATAGGCGCGCTCGAACTTGGGATGACTCGGGTGCTCGATCGAATGCAACTCGTAGCGGCGAGTTTCGCGTTCGATCATCTCGACGATATCCTGCTGGTAAAGATCGTTCAGGCTGAGTCGAACCCGCTGGCTGAGGATCACCTACCCTCCTTGCTCCCGGCGACTCCGGAAATCGCGCAAGGATGCCAGCACATGAGTCATGATGATAGGCGCTGATGGCGACGTCGCACTCGGACCCGCCCCTTTTTGACCGCTAACGAAGGGCCTCCGCGGGCTTCGTTAAGAATGCGTGAATTCGCTTTGACCCACGCTCGCGACTGAATTCGCGTGCCGATCGATTCGACCGATCCGGCGATGACAGTCTTTGACAATTATCGATATTTCTTGGTACTGTCCTCGCTACCAGGCGGTGGTATGAACGTATCGCTGACGGCAGAGCTCGAAAAGCTGGTCAACGAGAAGGTCCGCAGCGGCCTGTACCATACCGCCAGCGAAGTCGTGCGCGAAGCGCTCCGGTTGTTGAAGCTGCGCGACGACGAGGCGCGGCGCGCCGACCAATTGGCCGGCGTGCAACGGGCGTCGGATGTGGCGCGACGGAGCATCGGGCGGAAACCGCGTGGTAGCAGCCGGCGGCGCGTAAGTCGCTGACCGACGAGCAGTCCGGGGACGGGGAGGAAGGAGGAGTGGATGGCGCGGGTACACCGGCAGGCGGCGGCGATTCCGTATCGGATCCGCAAGCGGCGACTCGAGGTGGCGCTTGTAACCACGTCGAGAGGTAAGGGGTGGATCGTACCGAAGGGGTCGGTCGACGATGGCGAGCGGCCCCGCCAGGCGGCGATCCGTGAAGCCGAGGAAGAGGCCGGCATTCTCGGCGTTCTGGCGCGGAAGCCGCTCGGCCGCTATCGCCACGTCAATGGCAACGGCCCCTGCCGGGTGGACGTGTACCTGATGCGCGTGACCGACGTGCGCGAGCACTGGCTCGAGGAGAAAGTCCGCCGCCGGCGATGGATGCGCATCAGAGATGCCGCGGCGTGCCTGCGGAAAGAGTTGAGGCAGTTCGTCCACGCCCTCGAAGACGTCGTCGGAATGGATTGACGTCGTGGCTCTAGTAGGCAGCGATGCCTCGACCGCGACCGACTCGACCTACGTCGTACGGGGCGAGGTGTCCGTGGAAACGATGACGAGCAGCCTGCAGGCGCTGCTCCCGACACGACTTCACCCGATCGTCCGGCACCGGTTCACTGTCCTGGACACCTTCGATGGACGCGTCTGGCGCGCGGGAACGCGGTTGACGCGAACGGGCAGCAATGGAACCTGCACGATCGCGTGGCAGCTCCGAGGCGGCCGCCAGCTGACCGCCCGATCGAAGCAGCCCATCACCTTCGCATGGGAGCTTCCCGAGGGTCCTCTTCAGCGGGGGCTGACTCCGGTAGTCGGCGTGCGACGCCTGTTGCCGCTGGCGGAGGCAGAGGAACACGGGTCGGTCCTCGACGTGCTCGACGAGCGAGGCAAAACCGTCGCACGCATACGAATTGCGGCAGGCCGCGCTCGTTTGCCTTCGTCACGGAACGGGTGGCGGAGGTTACCTACCGCAATCACCCTGACTTCATTGCGGGGCTACGAAGACGCCTACGCGCAACTCGCCGCCGTGATCGAAACCCGGCCCGGCATCGAGCCGTGCGCGCAGGGCCTCCATGGCCTCATGCTGCGATGCCTGGGCGCGGACCACGGCGACATCTCGGCGCTCCGCTTGTCGCTTGCACCGAACGTCCGCGCCGACGAGGGGGTACGGCAGATTCACCGGGCGCTCCTCGGCATCCTCATGGCGAACGCGCCGGGGGTTCGCGCCAATCTCGATAGCGAGTTCCTCCACGATTTCCGCGTGGCCGTGCGGCGTACGCGCTCGCTGCTCGGTCAGATCAAGCATGTGTTTCCGCCCGAGGTCGTGACGCACTTCTCGACAGAGTTCTCCTGGATCGGTCGACTGACCGGCGCGCCGCGGGACATCGACGTGCTGGTCCACTCCCTGAGAACGCGCCAGGGAGAAGTCCCCGCCGACGAGATGGAACCGCTTTCGACGTTGCTGCGCCAGCAGCAGCAGGAGGAACACCAGCAGCTCGTCGATGCCCTGAACAGCGATCGCTACAGTCGGCTGCTTTCGCGGTGGCAAGCGTTTCTGGAGGGTACCCCGCCGTCGGCGCCGGACGCCCGAAACGCCGCACGTCCACTCGCGGAAGTCGTCGCCGCCCGGGCCTGGCGCCTCAGCAGACGGATCTCGAGCAGCGCGGAAACCATCGACGAATCGACCGAGCCGGCCCGGCTTCACGAGGTGCGCATCGACGCCAAGAAGCTACGCTACCTCGTGGACGGCACGCCGGGCTTTTACGCTGCCGCCGATCTCGAGATGATTCTCGCCGCGCTGAAGAGACTGCAGCGCCTTCTCGGCGACTTCAACGATGCGCAGGTGCAGGAGGCACGCCTTCTCGAATGCGCGCGCACGTTGAGCACGGCGGTCGGATCCGCGGGCGTCACGTCCGGCATCGACTGGTTGACTGCGCAGTGCCGTCAACGCGCTGCGGGGCTGCGCCGACAAATACTCGATGGGTTGCAACGGTTCCGCGCGGGCGACACGCGCTCGGCGTGCAGGCGGGCGTTCAAGAACGTGTACGCGGGGGATCGATGAGCAACGTCGTTGCCGTCTACAACATGAAAGGCGGCGTCGGGAAGACCACGACCGCGTTGAATCTTTCCTATCTCGCGGCATCAGCCGGCCGCCGCGCGCTGCTCTGGGACCTCGATCCCCAGGCGGCATCCAGTTTTGCTTTGCGCGTCCGGCCGCACGTTCACGGTTTCGGCAAGAGAAGCCTGGAAGACGGCGAGACGCTCATCGCAAGCATCAAAGAGACCGACTACCCGAACCTCGACCTGCTGCCCGCGGACTTCGCCTATCGCAAGTTCGACCGGCTGCTCGATCACGTCGGCAAGCCGGAACGGGTCGTCGCCGCTCTCCTCGATACGCTCCGCCGCGACTACGATGTCGTGTTCCTCGACTGTCCCGCCGGATTCTCTCTTCTGACGCAGGGCATCTTCGCGTCGGCTGACGCCGTGCTCGTGCCCACGATCCCGGCTGTGCTCTCGCTGCGCATGGTCGCGCGATTGATCAAATGGGCCGATCGCTCCGATTCACGAGCCGAGCTCGCCGCGTTCTTCAGCATGGTGGACCGCCGCAAGATGTTGCATCGGCAGGTGTGCGAGTGGTCCGCCGGACACCCCGAGGTCTTCCTCTCCGCACAGGTTCCCTACGCCGCCGTCGTCGAACAGATGCCCGTGCGGCGCATGCCGCTTCCCGCGTTCGCAGAACGGGACGCGGCAACCAGCGCTTTCGCCGCGATCTGGTCCGAAATCGAGACACGTCTCGAGCGTCGAACCAAGGAAACAGAGGAGAGCGACGCCGCGGCGCGAGACAGGTGGGAGCCCTTGCTGGAAGCCTTCGAGTCGCTGATCGAGCGGCTCGAAGCCGCGGACGGGCCGGAGGGCGAGGCTTCGCGCCGGCCGCCCGCGCCGCACAACGGAGCAACACCCGCCACATCTCGATCGCGCGAGGCCAGGCCGGTTGACCGCGCCGCCGGCTCGACCAACGGCGACGTCAACTTCGTGCATCGCTTCGATACGGACGGTCGTGATCTTCAACGCTGTGGCTACGTCCTCGAACTGCGTGAGCGGCCCGATAGCCTGATCGTCGCCGTCGCCCGCTCGAGCCCGGCCGACCAGCTCGACGACTCCATCGGAAAGGCCGAGGTCCAGATCGACGGCTGCTCGGCCACGCAAATCCTGTCCGGACAGATGTCGCCCCTCGAAGTGATCGAGCGCAAGATGGGCGCGAGCGCGCCCTGGCTGATCGCGCCGGTCCGCGCAGCGGCCGGTGGACAAAGCCTGCGGCGGATCGCGTCCGTCGTCGCAACCGCTCGTCCCTCACGAGCGCAGCTACGCAGCCGCGCCGGCGATCGTTGAATTTCGTCCGCTGCCGTACAAGATGAGCGAATCTCGCATGCCGAACACTCGAAGCCACCCGAAGGAAGCAGCACGGGGCGAAATGCGGCGCTTCATACACCTCGGCACGCTCGTCGGTGCGCTGCTCGTGGCGATCGGTACAGTGGCCGTCGGCGACGTTTTCGCCGCGTCGACCGCCCGACCGCTCCCCCAATTCGCACCGAAGAACACCGATGCGGCGATCAAGGACGTGAGCCTCTGCTCCAGCGAAACGAGCCAGTTCGATCCGAGGAACGGTCGGCACCACGTTTCAGCGAGGGGTGAAAAACGTCGTCGTCTGGTATCGCTGGGAGGGATCACCGACGGGTCGGCGCATGGACGTACGCTGGTCCAGGGAAGGCAAGCAGCTTCTCACGCAGGGCGAGAACGTCGACGAAGCGTCCGGGGAATCTTCTTGGACGCTGGCGATGAGTAGCGGCGGCCCGCTGCCGGCGGGCGGTTACCGGGTGGAGCTCATCGAGGACGGCAAGACCGTCACGGCGATCCCGTTCCAGATCAGGTAGGCGCGATCGACCGGATCGTTGCTCGTCAGGCGTGGATCGGCGGGCGACGGCCCTGCCATGCGCCATCGGCCTCGAGCTGCGCCGCCACGCGTAGCAGGAGATCCTCACGGCCGAACGCGGCGACGAGCTGCACGCCGATCGGCAACCCCTCGCCGCTCCAGTGGAGCGGCAGCGAGATCGCCGGCTGGCCCGTGACGTTGAACGGAATCGTGAAGCGCAGCAGCTCGGCCGTGCGCTGCCAGGCGACCAGCGGCTGTCCGGGAACGGGACGATGCTCCCCGAGGCGGGGTGGCGGCCCGGTGAGCGTCGGCGTGACGAGCAGATCGTGACCTTCGGCCCACCACGCGGCGACCCGGCGGCGAAAGCCGTTCATCGCCTGGAGCGCGTCGAGATACGCGATGGTCGAGACGCCCTGCCCGAGCTCGGTGATCGCCCAGTTGTCCTGGTCCATGTCGTCGGGTCCGAGGCGCCGGCCGAGCATACGGCCGAACACGTCGATCATGTGCGCCTGGCTCGCGGCGACGATCGTGATCCCGTTCGGCAAGAGGTCGTCCCGGTCGACGAGCGGCGGTGGGTACGACTCGTCGACGTCGTGACCGAGCACCGCGAGCCGGCGCCCGGCCGCTTCGAGCCCCGCGACGCAGTCTGAGTGCACCTCGCTGCCGAGGCGATTGCCGAGCAGACCGATGCGAAGCCGGCCAGGCGAAGCCCCAACCTCTTGCATGTAGGACCGGAGCGGCCGCGCCGCCTCGTAGGGATCGCCGGGCATCGCGCCCTCGACCGCGTCGAGTAGCGCGGCGGTGTCGCGCACGCTGCGCGTCACGACGAACTCGAACGCCATGCCCGCCCAGCCCTCCGCGATGTCGGGGCCGAGCGAGATCCGCCCGCGCGTCGGCTTCAGGCCGATGATCCCGCACTGGCTCGCGGGGTTGCGGATCGAGCCCCCACCGTCGCTCGCGTGTGCCACCGGCACCATGCCCGAGGCCACGGCCGCGGCGGCCCCGCCGCTCGACCCGCCGCTCGCGTGCTCGAGGTTCCAGGGATTGCGGCACGGGCCGTACGCGTCGGACTCGGTCGTCGCCCAGGCGCCTAGCTCGGGGACGTTGGAGCGGCCGACGACGACGAGCCCCGCGCGCCGGAATTTCTCGACGATGTAGGAGCTCGTCGGGTGGCGATAGTCGGCGTCGCGCAGGAAGCGAGTGCCCCAGGTGTACGGGTCGCCGGCCGCGGCCCCGCCAGCAAGGTCCTTGAGGAGAAACGGCACGCCGCGGAACGGCCCGTCGGGCAGGATGCCCCGCGCCTCGCGGCGGGCGCGCTCGAAGTGCTCGTGGATGACCGCGTTCAACCGGGGGTTCAGGCGCTCGATGCGAGCGATCGCCGCATCGACGAGCTCGATCGGCGGCACGTCGCCGCGCCGCACCAACTCCGCTTGCGCGGTCGCGTCGAGGTCGGCCAGGTCTTCGCGCACGGCGGGGCTGTAGCACGGCCGGGGCTTCAAGGACATGGCGCCGGGTGCGCCATGCGCAGTCGGCGACCGCAAGACCGCCAAAACGCTCCTCGGCAAACTGCACTGGTAGTCAAAGTGCGAGGCCCCCTGGTTGGTATCCCGTCTTTACGAATCTTTTATTTGCCCAACCGCTCACGTCGCCGTAGCTCCAAGGTGCTTGCTTCTCCTTCAGCAACCTCGGCTGTCTTACAGCGGTCGGCACCCGCCTCCTGCATCGAGATGAACACGCGAGCAAGGCACGGATACGTGGATGCGCGTTCGCGGCAGTTCATCATCATTGCCTCGTACGTTCTGGTGGTCGCAGCGACGGCGATCGCGCGTCTCCCGGGATTGAATCCAGCTTCGCTGTGGTGGGACGACTTATGGGTCGGGACGCTCGCCAAAGCCTCGCTCCGGGAAGCGCTCACGATACCCAATTCGACTCCGCCGGGTTTTCTGCTGATCCTTTGGCTCTTCCGAAGGTTGATTCCGGACCCCGAATGGTCGCTACAGCTTCTTCCCTTCCTGTGCGGTCTCGCGGTCATACCTCTCACAGGAGCCGTGGTGTCGCGGATCACCGAAAGCTCCCTCCTCGGCCTCGCCGCAGCCGCAACCGTGGCGTTGAATCCGATGCTGGCCACTTATTCGGTGTTCGTGAAGCAGTTCACGCTCGACGCGTGCGCGACGGCGGTCTTGTTGCTCGCGGCACTGCCTGCTCTCCATCGTCCTAGCCCCACCGCGCTCTGGACCGTGGCGGCTCTTGGCCTTCTGATGTTTTTCTTCTCGTTGAATTCGATCCTCGCGAGCTTCTTGCTCGTTCATCTCGTGTGTCTTTTCGCTCTCATCGATGCACGATCGAGCCTCGGAGCGCTTTGCGCCCGATTACTACCCGTAATCCTGTTCGATCTTGTCTTGCTCGTCTGGTTTCAACTCGACGTGCGACATCGTTCCAACCCGCTTTTGGTCGACTTTTGGCGAAGACACTTCATGTCGACGGCGTCGACCGCCCGAGCGATTCATTTTCTAAAGACGCGGGGCTGGACTGCTCTCCGCGAAGCGCTCCCGAAGCCGATCCGTGGATTCGCGCTCTTGGCATTCCCGGGCTTTGCGGCCATCGCCATGCGCCGGCCAAGGCTCGGCGTGTTCATCGCCCTCTATCTTCTGGAAATTCTCGTTCTTTCGCGACTTCACTACGTTCCACTCGGCGGTAGAACAGAGGCGTTTGCGGTCCCGGTTTTCGTCCTACTGATCTTCGCGGCATTCGACCTCGCGCCGCGGTCCGTGCCTGGTCGCATGGTCTTACATGGCGCGCTTGCCGCCGTGGCGATCGTCTTCGTCGTTCGCCACCCGTTCCCGAGCCGCTACTACGACGTGGACGACGCGTTCACGGTCGAGCGATTGGCGAAGACGGCTGGCCAGGACGACGCCGTGCTCGTGTATCCCTGGGCGAGCTGGCTCGTGGCCTACTACTCAGACTGGCCGTACAGGCTGGAACCCTCGGGCGATTGGACCTGCAACTTTCAACCTCACTTCGAACGTCCGAACACGCTGGTCCTGGAACCCCGAAACGATCAACTCTCCCAGCAACTGACCGACTTTCTCGATGGCCAACGATTCTCCACGGTCTTCTACGCAGAGACGCGTGAAAACCACGGGCTTCCCCGGAGCAGCATCTTCGCCGAATTGGGTCGCAGGGGGTACGAAGGCAGATTGTCGATCCGTTCGCGCAAGTCCGAGCTTCACTCTTTTCGCCGCGTCACCCTCGCTCCCCAGCCTTAGTTGAAAGCGCGCTGCGCGAGGGCGGGAAGGCTCCCTACCAGCCCCAGCGAGAAGTCGTCACGGCCCGAACCTCCATGCAACGGTGTGGCGGACGCGCACGCGACCGTCGACTGTTCGCGCGACGGTGCGCGAGGTTGGTAGCATCGCGGTAGCGGGAGCCACCGCCGAAGTCCTCGAACTACCGAGAGAAAAGAACGCGCCCGGACGGATTCGAACCGCCAACCCTCAGATCCGTAGTCTGATGCTCTGATCCGTTGAGCTACGGGCGCAAGAAACGCCACCCTACAACGCGACTACGCAGATTTGAAGACTCCCTCCGGAGCCGGCCCGCCGGCTCTGCTCATCCGCTTGATGAGGTGATCTTGCTGAGTCCCTCGTAGAAGCGCTCGCTGAACACCGGATCCAAGTTCGGCCAGATGTCGTTGATGAATCCCCCGGTCCGGATCCGGGGCTCGAGATCGACGGCCTTGGCCAGCGCGGCTTTCGCCTCCTCGATGCGGCCCGCGCTGCCGAGAGCGGAAGCGAGCGTGCCCCACGCGGGGTACGGGGCTCTCGGCTGCCGCACCGAAAGGCTCGCGAACTCGATGGCGCGCTCGAGGTCTCCGAGCCTCAGATGGGCCCAGGCGCGAAACATGGCGAAGCTCCAAAGATAGGGGTCGTGCGGGCTCAGCCGCTGCGCGGCTTCGAGCTCCAGCAACGCCTCGGCGGCCTTGCCGCACAGGACGAGCGTCAAGCCGAGACCGTAGTGCGCCAGAGGCCAAGTTCGGATTCAGGCGCACGGCTTGGCCGAGCTCGGCGATCGCGCCCTCGTGGTCGCCTAGAGCGGCGAAGGCGCGCCCGAGGACGGCGTGAGCAACCGCGTCCTTGTCGTCGAGCGCGACCGCGTGGCGCGCGATCTCGAGCGCGGCCTCGATGCTGCGCTCCTCCATCGGGCGAAAGCTGAGCGTGTGATCGAGGAGCCGGCATAGAGACAGTGCGGCGAAGAACGGCGAAAAGCCCGGATCCAGAGCCGTCGCTCGCTCGAAGAGCTCGCGCGCCACCGCGTTGTCCTCGGCGTTGAACTGCCAGATGTGCCAGAGCCCGCGCTGGTACAAGATCCCACGCGTCGAGGCTCTCGGGGGGCTTGCGCCGAGACTCGCTCGAGCTCGGCGCGCGCCAGCTCGGGCTCGATGGCTCGCGGCGATCCGCTCGGTGATCTCGTCCTGCACCGCGAAGATGTCGGCGAGCTCGCGGTCGAAGCGCTCCGCCCAGAGGTGTGCGCTGCTCGTCGCGTCGATCAGCTGCGCGGTGATGCGAACGCGGCTACCGCCTTTGCGCACGCTCCCCTCGAGCACGTAGCGGACGCCGAGCTCGCGGCCGACCTGCTTCACGTCGACCGGCTTCCCCTTGTAGGTGAAGCTCGAGTTGCGGGCGATCACGAACAGCCAGCGGATGCGCGACAGCGCGGTGATGAGGTCCTCGCTGATGCCGTCCGAGAAGTACTCCTGCTCCGGATCGCCGCTCATGTTCGCGAACGGCAGGATCGCGATCGACGGCTTGGCCGGCAGCGGCAACGCGCGCCGGCCGGGGCCCCGCGTCCGGCTTGGGCTCCGCTTCCGCGGAAGTCACCCGGTGCGCGCGCACGGGTTCGGCGATGTTCTTGACCCGCTGCTCGCCCAACGACTCGAAGCGCACGCGCAGCTTGTTCCGCGCCTCCGCGGCGACGACCTCGGACACGCAGATGCCGCCCGGACTCGGCCAGCGCCTGCAAGTCGTGCCGCGACGTTGACGCCGTCGCCGTAGACGGTCCCGTCGTCTTGCTCGACGATCTCCCCTGCGTTGAGGCCGATGCGAAAGCGCATGCGACGGCCCTCGGCGACGCCTTCGCCGCGCCGCCCGAGCTCGGCTTGGATCTCGATCGCCGCGCGCAGCGCTTCGACGACGCTGCCGAACACGGCGAGGATGCTGTCGCCGGCGGTGTCGACGACGCGTCCTTCGCCCGCAGCGATGCGCTCGCGGAATACGAGCCCGCGCCTGCGCCGAGCGCGGCGATCGTCGCGGTATCGTCCTCGCTCATCAGGCGCGAATAGCCGACGGCGTCGGCGCTGAGAACGACTGCGAGCCTGCGTCTCGTCACGGCGGTCGAGCTTGACGCTCGGCGGAGGTGGCGTCAAACCGGCCCGCCGTGTCGGTTCTCGAGAAGGCCACCCCGACGTCACAAGGGCATGTTGGTGCGCAGCACGTCTCGCGGGCTCTCGGCGAGCACGATCGCGCCGGGCAGATCGAAGCTCTTGTCGCTCAGCACGAAGACTCTCGATCACGGACTGCCACTCGCGACGGAACGATTCGGGCGTCAGAAACAGGTCCGGTGCGTCGCCTTTGCGAGCGCCGAAGAGGAGATCCTGGGGCTGGGGATCGAGCATTTGAGTGGGGCGGTGCGTGTAGTACGTGACGCCGCAGAAATCCTCGTAGGATCCCATGACCACCAGCGTGGCCCCGTCGCTCCAGTGATCGGCGACGATCCGCGCGAAGTCTCGCTGCGAGCGGTCGAGCGTCACCAAGCGCATGCCGAGATCTGCGATACCGAGACACGGAATCGTCCCCGCGACCAGCAGCGCGAAGGCGAGCCTACGGCTGCCGTTCGCCGTGAGCAGGGTCACGCCGCCGCTCACCAAGCAGACCAGAAGCGTGAAGGGCCTGGCGAGCTCGAGCACTCCGCCCCTCAACGCGAACGACTCCGCGGGGTGTTTTACGAAGTACTCGCGGTAGTAGCCGTCGACGTTCGTCACAATCGCCGTCAGCAGATCGGGGCCACCTTTCGGAAAGAGAAACAGCTTCGGCACGGCGCACAGCGCGGCGGCGAGAAGCACGAGCACCGGCAGATGGATCTGCCACGCGGGTGTGCTCGGTCGAAACAGCCGGCTCCAATACGCGCCCACGAGGACGGCCAGCGCGGGAACGGCAGGAAGCGCATAGTATTCCAACCGCGAGCCCGTCAACGTGAAGAAGCCGACCACCCACGCGGACCACAAGAGCGGAATCGCCAGGCGGCGCCGGTCATTTCGCACAGCGCTCACCAGCGCGCCGGGCAAAAAGACCGCCCACGGCAGCAACCAGAAGAGCGTCGCCGCAAGGAACCCGGGGATCGACTGCGGCACGTAGTCAACGGGCTCGCGCGTGTTGAGAAAGCGGCGGAGGTGCTCGTTGACGAAGTAGAAGTCGAGGAACGAGGGATCGCGAAGCGCCATCGCAAGATGCCAGGGCACGACACCAACGCCGTGATGCCCGCCCCGAGCGCCGGTGCGCAGCCGCTTCACGAAAGCCCGATCCTCGAAGAGAATCCCGTAGCTGCACGCGGCCGCTACCGGGAGAACCAAGCCGAGCAATCCTTTCGTGAGTCCGGCCAGTCCCAAGGCGACGTAGAAGATCGCGACGGAGCGAAGCTCGCCGGCGCGCGTGACGACGCGGCACAATCCGTACAAGGCGAGCGTGGTCGAAAACACGAGCAGCGTATCGGTGAACACGAATCGGCCGAAGAGAAACGTGCCGACGGAAGTCGCGTAGACCAGGGCGGCCAGCGGAGCGACGACTGCTCCGGCGAGCTCGTAGGCGATGCCGAAGGTGAGAGCCGTCGTTGCTAGGTACGAGATTGCGCTCGGCAGGCGTGAGCTGACTTCGCTCTGGCCGAACCAAGCGTAACCCGCGGCGATCGCCCAGTAGAGAAGCGGCGGCTTCTCGTCGTAGCGGACGTGGTTGAGTCTGGGTTGGATCCAGTCCCCGCTCTCGACCATCTCGCGGGCGATCAGCGAGTAACGGGCCTCGGCGGGGCTGAAGATCCCGCGAGCACCCAGAGCGTGAAATCCGAGGAGCGCAGCGACGGCTAGGCAGCCGAGAAGCACGAGTAGCGTACGAGTGCCGAGCGACAGCTCGAACGACCACGACAGCGTTCCCGACAGTGTCTCGACGGTCTGGGGCCCGAGACCCCTCCCGTTTCCCGCGCTGCGGCGAGCGGAGGAGCGTGGCCGACCGGCGTGCGAAGCTCGGTCAATGCGTCCGGGTCGTCGCGCATGACTCACCGGTGCGCCGGGTGCAAAGGCCGGGCCGCTCAACTCGCGATGCCGCGACCGGGGAAGTGCACGAATTCTTACACGGAGCTGAATGCGAATGGCCGCCGAGGCGTGCCGAAACCGGCGGCGTTGCGCCGGGATCGGCATTTCGCTGCACGATATCTCACGCCGTCTCCCGAGGCGACGACGTGGAGCGTGCCCGCTCGAGACACGCCTTCAGCTCCGCCGCCACCACCTGGACGTGCGGCTCCACCAGCATGAGTCCGGAGTTGTCTCCCGAAACGGTGTGGACCTCAACGCCTCCCTCCGCGAGCTTCCGCCATTGCGCATAGTCGTCCGCAGCGTCGCTCCTCCTGGCGCGGAACAGCACGACCGGGCCCGCGTAAGGACGCGGCGCGTAACGGCGAAACGCCAGCAGGTTCGCCTGAGTCACGATCTCCCGGTAGAGCTCGGCGCGATTGCCGCGCATCCAGTTGCCGGGGCGGATGACCTGGGAGAGCGCGGCGATTCGCTGACGCAGATACTCGAGCCGCTGGCGGCCGCGAAGCCGCTTGAAGGTTTCACCGTAGAGGCGCAGGCGGTCCATCATCAATTCGCGTATCGCCAACACGCGCGGTCCCAAACCGCCTCGCGCGTTCGAATCCGGCTGCGGCGACAAGCCGAGCATCGCGAGAAAGCGGACCTCCTGCCCTTCGATCAGCAACTGCTGCGGCGATCTCCCACGCCACGACGCCGCCGATGCACGCCCCGAGCAGATAGTATGGCCCCTCCGCCTGCACCGCGCGCATCGCGCGGAGAAACACCGCGGCAATGTCCTCGATTCGCGTCAACGGTTGCGCAAGCCCGTCCACGCCCTGCGACTCCAGGCCGTAGAACGGCTGGTCGTCCCCGAGCAGCCGCGCCAGGCGGTGATAGCAGAGCACGCTGCCGCCGACGCCGGGAACGGCGAACAGCGGCGGTTGACTTCCGCCCTGTCGGATCGCCACCAACGACCGCTGCGGTACCGGACCGGGTCCGCCGCGAAGCACGCCCGCCAAGTCGGCGACCGTCGGCGCTTCGAAAAGGGTCGCCAGGGGGAGCGTGACGCCGAGGCCTTCCTCGATCCGCGCGAACAACTCCGCTGCCAGCAACGAGTGCCCGCCGAGCTGAAAGAAGTCGTGCCTCACCCCGATCGGCTTTACGCCGAGCACCTCTTCCCACATGCGCACCAGGTTGGCTTCCAACTCGTCGCGAGGGGGTACCAATTCGGATTCGGTAGCGAGAAGGTCGAGGCGGCTCGCCGCCGCCAGTGCACGGCGATCGATCTTGCCGTTCGGGGTGGTGGGGAGGGTCGGTAACGAAGCGATCGCCGACGGGATCATGTGCGCGGGAAGGCGATCCGCGAGATACCGACGTAGCTCGGCCAGGGACGGCGCCGCTTCGGCGCGGGGCTCCCAAAACGCGACCAGGTACTTGTCTCCGGGCGACGCTTCGATGGCCATGACGACGGTTCGCCCGATCGCCGGGTGCTCCGCGAGCACCGCCTCGATCTCCCCCGGCTCGATGCGGTAGCCGCGCACCTTGACCTGTTCGTCGATGCGTCCGCAAAACTCGAGGTTCCCGTCGGGGCGATACCGGGCGAGATCACCGGTCCTATACAGGCGCGCTCCCGGGGTGTCGGAAAACTTGTCGGGAACGAACCGCTCGGCGGTCAGCTCAGGGCGATTCAAGTATCCCCTGCCCACACCGGCACCCCCGATGTACAGCTCGCCCTGAGCACCCACGGGCACGGGCTCGAGCCGCCGATCGAGAACGTAGAGCCGTGTATTTGCGATCGGCCGGCCGATCGGCACCGCCCCGGATCGGCCGGTCTGTCCGGTGGCCTCGTACACGCAGCAACCCACCACCGTCTCCGTCGGCCCGTATTCGTTGAAGAGTCGACTCTTGGGAGTGTGTCTCTGCCAAAAGGCCAGGCTTTCCCAAGACAACGCCTCTCCCCCGATCACGAAGACACGGACGCACTCCGCCGCTCGGTCCTCCGCGAGCTGCCTACTGAGCAACGTCAGGTGCGCAGGAGTGATCTTCAAAGGGGTCAGGCCACTCGAGGCGTGGAGCACGGCGCTCAAACCATGGAGGCCTTCCTCCTCGGGCACCAGGATCACGGCTCGGCCGACGAGGAGCGGGAGAAACAGACTGGTGATCGTCAGATCGAAGCTGAGGGGAGTGTGCAGCGGAGCTCCCGATCCCGCCGCGACGTCGTAGGCATCGATCGCCCAGCTCAGATAGTTGACGAGGCCCCGATGCGGGATCAGGACCCCTTTCGGGCGTCCGGTCGAGCCCGACGTATAGATGACATAGGCGATGTTGTCGGGGGACGCTCCGGGTGCGGGATTGTCCTCTCGCTCGACCGTCCCCGTGCTCCTGCCATCGTCCAGAAAGATGGCCGCCGCCCCACTGGAGCCTAGGCGCGAAGTCAATGCGCGTCGCGTGAGGACGACCGACGGTCTGGCGTCGGCGAGCTGAAACGCCAGGTGCTCGTCGGGATAGCTCGGGTCCAAAGGCAGGTAGCCTCCCCCCGCCTTGAGAACGCCGAGAACCCCGACGATCATTTCGATCGAGCGCTCCACACAGATCCCGACGAGAACCTCCGGACCCACGCCGCGAGCGCGGAGCCGGTGAGCGAGTCGGTTGGCCCGCCGGTTGAGATCAGAGAACGTGAGCTGGCGTTCACCACTGACCAGCGCGATCGAGTCGGGAGTGTGCAGGACCTGTTCCTCGAAGAGCTCGTGGACGCAGCGGTTTGGGTAGTCCACGCCGGTCTCATTCCAATCGACCAGGATCTGTCGGCGGTCGCCCTCGGTCAGCAAGGGGAGAGCGGAGAGGGGCCGATCGGGGTCGCTGGCGATGCCCCCGAGAATCGTTTCGAAATACCCCCCCATCCTGGAGATGGTCGTGGCGTCAAAGATATCCGGGTTGCCGCGAACGGTTGCGACGATGTCGGCGCCGGTGTCGCGGACGCAAAGCTCCAGATCACATTCCAGCGCCTCGACCGCCGCCGAACGGGCCTGTGAAGACGCCTCGACCACGAGCATCGCATTGGTGAGCTGCGACCCATTCGAGGTCTGCGCCAGTCGAAGCGTCGCGAGCATTCCCTCGATGGGCGGACCGGCCTGATCGGGTGCGCTGGACACGACGTCTCGAACGCGAGCGAGAAGCCGGCGGAACGGGGGATCATCCGACATGTCCGCATGGCAAATCGCCGCGTTGACCGATGGACCCTCGCGCTGGTCTGGCGCCTGCTGATTACGTCCCCGAACGAGCGTCTCGAGCGCGATGTCGTCGTGGCCCGTGTACCGCTGGAGCAGCGACTGAACGGCCGCGAGCAGCGTCACGAAGAGCGGCACCCCTTCGGCATCGCCGAGAGCCCTGAGGGCGCTGGCAACCGAGGGATTCAGCCGGAACGTTGCCCGGCCTTGGCCTCCGTCATCCGCTGCCGGAGAACGGCCGGTCGGGAACTCGAGATTTGCGGCGTCCGTGAGCTGCGCCCTCCAATTCGCTAGCTACGTCTTAGCTTAGCCCGGAAGCTCGGCATCCGGCGGCCGGCGTTCTGGAACCGCTGTTTCATCGCGGCTCGGCCATGCCGCTGGACGACTCTTCTTAGCACGTGATTTTAGCGGATTTAGCGGCACCATTCGAGCCGCCGCCCGGGTGCTTCCGTGACCGCACTCCGGCGGCCGCACGGCGCCTGTTTCCAGAGAAGGGCTTCGATCGTACTATTGTATCGCGGCGCCGATGCGAAACCTTCGCCGCGGGAAGGGGCACGCCGAAGATCGACCGGGCGACGCGAACCAACCTGCGTGATCGAGAGGTCGGCGGATTGTCGCCGACGGTCGGCCTCATTCTCGCCGCCGGCTTCGTTCTGCGGCTTCTCTATCTCGCAACCCCGGATCTCGACTCCGATCAAGCGGTATTCGGCTTGATGGCGATGCACATCCTGCGCGGAGAATTTCCGCTCTTTCAATGGGGCTACGACTACATGGGGACGCTCGAGTCCTTCGTCGCCGCCCCGCTGATGCTCGTCTTCGGCCCGACGCGGTTCGCGCTCAACCTGGCGCCGACGCTCTTTTCCATGTTGTTCGCCTACGCGGCGTACCTGTTTACGCGGGAAGCGGCGGGACACCGCGCCGGGCTCTGGGCGCTGGCGTTCGCCTGCTTTCCGCCCTGCTTTCTCATCTCGAACGCGGTGGTCGCCCGCGGCGGCTACTGCGAGACGCTCGCCCTCGGCACGCTAGCCGCTTATTTCGCCCTGAAGTCCATCGGGTCCGAAGAAGCCGGCGCGCAGCGAAGAGCGCTCATCGGCTGCGGCTTTCTTCTCGGATTGGCCTTCTGGACTCACCTGAACGCCACGATCTACGTGGCGGCGATCCTGGTCTTCTGGCTGATCGAACGACCGTCGGTCTTCCGCCGCGCGCTTTCCTGGGCAAGCCTGCCGTTCCTTCTCGGCAGCCTGCCCTTTTGGGTTCGATCGTTCGAACTCCGATTCAAGACCTTCATGATCGCCACTCCGGAGGTCCCTCCCTTCGCGGAGCGACTGTTGGCATTCGTGACCTATCGCTTGCCGGTCGTCGTCGGCGTGTACTTCGACAACACCAAGATGCCGACTCTCCCCTACTTCGCGTGGCTGCTCGTCCCGATCCAACTGGCGTCGCTGCTGGTTTTGTGGAGGCTCGCGCGAGGTGCGTCTCCGTCAAGCGTGCGGCGCGGCGCGCGGTTCATGCTCGTGTTCGCCGGGCTGTTTCTGCTCATCTATCTCGCGTCCCCCTTCTCGGGGACGAACACCCAACGCTACCTGATCCCTTTGTACACTTTTCTCACAGTCGGACCCGCCATCGTCGTTCACGAGCTCGCAAGGTCGCGGCGCCTTGCCGCTGCGGCGTTCGCCGGCGTGGTGCTGGCCCTCTACACGATCCCGACGCTTCGAAATGTTCGAATCTTCGATCCTGAAGCGCTTCGTATCTACTGGCTAGAGCGAGCGAGCGAAGCAAAGCTGCTCGCGAAGCTCGAGGATCTCGGACTGCGGGCGGTGTACGCGGACGACTACTGGGACGCCGACCGTCTCACGTTCGACGCGGCGGAACGAATCGTCTTCGCGCATCCCTTCCATGATCGAGTTTCTCAGTACCTCGATCTCGTCGACAGCGCCGAGCGCCCCGCGTTCCTGTTTCACTATGCGCCGCATTCCATCCCCTTCGAAGGAACGCTCAAGCTCGCCGGCGCTCGGTATCGGCGGAACGTCGTCGAAGGATTCCTGCTCTTTTCCGAGATCGACGCTCCACCTGGCGGCGGTCCCGAGATCCCGGTCGCGACCGCCACTGCCAGCAGCAATGTCATCGACGCCCCTCTCGCCGTCGACCACGACGCGGCCACCCGGTGGGAATCCGTGGGGCAACCGGGAGAACCGGGGTGGTTCGCGGTAGATCTCGGGCGCGAGCAGGACGTGGCCGAAGTCGACGTGTGGGCGCGATTCGCCCCCGACCTGTCGCGAGGCGTGCGCGTCGAGGTGTCGGCGAACGGCGAGACCTGGCAGACGGTCAGGGAGGTCAAGGATTACTGGAGGTTCTGCTCGTGGGCCGAGGACCGCCCGCTCCCGAGCCTCGACGGTTGGATCGTCGCGCGGTTCGAACCGACTCGCTGCCGATGGATCCGCGTCACCGACGTCGGGGAACGCCACCTCTACTACTGGGCCATCGACGAGCTCAAAGTACGCGCGCCGCCGCGCCGGGTAGCGCCTCTATCGAAGCCGCCAGCACCCGCCGGTGCCCGCCTGTTTGCCGATCCCGTGCTGGCGGCCCGATGGCCGGGCGCGGTCCGCCACGGAGACGGGCAGGCCCTTCCCCGTTTCCGAGACCTGCGCGACGCTTCCGTCGTCGGCCGAGGAGATTCCATCATCGTTCACCGCGAGGATCCGCTCGCGGTCGAGCACGGCGACCCACGCATCGGCGCGAGCTGGGCGAGCGCGACCTCGCTCGGCGACTATGTGCTGCTCCGTGGCCTCCATCTGGACACCGACGATCTAGAACGCCGTACGCCTGCGCGCTGGCAATACGACGCAAAGAACGAGACCGCCTCAGTCGATCTCGGCGGCACTACTGATGTGGCGGGAGTCCTCGTCGAGCACCGTGACGCGGCGTCGAGCTTCCCCCGCGGGTTGGTAGCGCGCACCTCGACGGACGGCGACCACTGGAGCGAGCCCGAGGCGCTGGCAGCGCGACCGCAGGCGTTGTTCTGGTCCGATGAGGGTCTACTCGGGGTGAGCTTGCAAGCCAGGGTCTTTCTCTTCTCGAAGCCCCGTTCCGTGCGCTTCCTGGAGCTGGCGGCCTCTCCCCGGCAACCGGCGTTTCCATGGGTCTTGCGAAAGGTCACTGTCCTGGTTGCTGGCGGAAATCGATCGCCGCTCCCCACAGGACAGGGATGAGCACTCTCGAACCCACGGCAGATTCGTCGTACGACTGTCGAAACCGCAAAAAGGAGTGTCCATGTCGATCACCGAGCACACGACGAAGACGAGCCGCCACACGACCTTCTATCTGGCCGCCGGCCCCATGAGCGGACCCCTGGTCATCTTCCTTCACGGATGGCCAGAGCTGTCGCGAAGCTGGCGGCACCAGCTTCCCGCGCTGGCGGCGCTCGGCTTCCGGACGATCGCGCCCGACATGCGTGGCTACGGGCGCTCGAGCGTGTACTCGAGGCACGAAGACTACGCGCAAGAACACATCGTCGGCGACATGATCGGGCTCCTCGACTCCCTCCACAGAGAAAAGGCGGTCTGGGTTGGACACGACTGGGGAAGCCCGGTGGCATGGAACGTCGCGAGTCACCATCCGGCGCGCACCGCAGCAGTCGCCAGCCTTTGTGTGCCTTACTACACGATCGACCGAGGTCTCGAGCACACGCTCACGCTGCTCGATCGGAAGCTCTACCCCGCCGACGAGTTCCCGTACGGACAGTGGGACTACATGCGCTATTACGAAGAGAGCTTCGCCGAGGCGATCGCACCGATGGACGCCGACGTCGAAAAGTTCCTGAAGATCCTCTTTCGCAAAGGCAACCCACAAGGCGAGGGCCAGCGCGCAATAACGGCGACTGCTCGCCGCGGTCGCGGCATGCTCGGCGGCCCGCTGCCCGATATGCCACGCGACAATGACGTAATCACCGAGGAAGACCTAAGCGTCTATACATCTGCGGTCCAGCGCAACGGCTTCTTCGGTCCGTCGTCGTGGTACATGAATCACGCCACCAACGCCGCGTATGGCAGGACCGCCAAGAATGATGGTTATCTCGACATGCCGGCGCTGTTTCTCAACGCTCGATACGACTATGTCTGCGAGTGCACGCATTCACGGTTGGCCGAGCCGATGCGCACTTACTGCAGAGACCTGAGCGAGGTCACCATCCGCAGTGGACATTGGATGGCGCAGGAAAAGCCCCTCGAGGTCAACGCCGAGCTGGTGAAATGGCTCGCGACAAAAGTTCCCGGGGTCTGGCCTCAATCGAGCTCATGAAGACCGATCAGGCGCGGTCAGAACGTCAGTGCGCCGGGGCCGCCTGCTGCGCCTTGCAGGTCGAGGCCGAGCGCAGGTACGCGATCACCCGCCAGATGTCGTCGTCGCCCTGAGGTAGCGCGCCGGCCCACGGCGACATTCGCGTGCCGCGAACGCCGGCAGAGATCGAATGGAAGATATCCTCGTCGGATCCGCCGTGGCGCCATTCGCAGTCGAAGAGCGAGGGAGCGTCGCGCTCTTCGCCGTGGAGTGAATGGCAATAGCCCGAGCAGGAGCCAATGAAGATTCGCCGGCCGCGGTCGACGGCGGCGGGGTCGCGCGCGAAGCCGGCCGCGGGGGATTCCGTTGGCGGCGTCGGTGCCGGGCTCTTCGGCCCGGCGCAGGCGAGCACCCCGCTCAAAAGGAGGGTGGCGCAAACCCCTCGAGCAGACCTCCGGCTCACTTGGGCAGGGTGAAGACGAACAGGGTTCCGCCCTCGGGAACATTCGTCAAGCCCGCGGCGAACGAATCGAGCGTGCTGAAGCTCCCGGTCGGAATCGCGACGTACGTGCGCCCGTCGATCTGGTACGCGATCGGCTGGCTCCGCATACCGCCTCCGGCGTGGAACCGCCACACGACCTCGCCCGTCTTCGCGTCGAACGCGAGCACGTCGCCGCGAAGATTGCCGCTGAACACCACGCCACCGGCAGTGCTGAGCGTCCCGCCCATCATCGGCAGCTCGTCACGATATCGCCACGCGACCTTGCCCGTGGCCACGTTGATCGCAGCCATGTTGCCGTAAGCCTTCCCCGCCATCGCGTCGACGGTGTCCGGCAACCCACCGAGATACGGCAACCCTTCCTTGAAAGCGCTGATGCCCTTCGAGAACACCTGACAGGTCTCGATTGACGGGATGAACGCGATCCCGAGGTCGGGATCGAGCGCGCCGGTGAACGAGCCGTTCATGCCTCCGAGATTGCTCGGACAGGTGCGGAACTTCGCGTCGTCCTTCGGGACCGCGTCGGGGTTCACCACGGGGCGGCCCTTGTCGTCGATGGTCGCCCAGTTGACCTGCTCGAGATAGGGCGTCGCGCGCAGGAACTTACCGTCGGTTCGATCGAGCACGTAGAAATAGCCATTGCGGTTCGCCTGCACGATCAGCTTTCGCGGTACGCCGTCGAATTTGGCGTCGATCAAGAAGAGCTGTGTGTTGCCGTCGTAGTCCCAGACGTCGTGGGGCGTGAACTGGAAGTACCATTTCACCGCTCCGGTCTTCGGGTCGAGCGCGAGCAGCGAGTCGGAGTACAAGTTATCGCCCTCACGGACGTCGCCGTCCCAGTCAGGCGAGGGATTGCCCGTGGTCCAGTACAGCGTGTCTGTTTCGGGATCGTAAGCGCCGGTGGTCCACGCAGGCGCGCCGCCGCGCTCGTACGAGGTGCCGGACCACGTCTCCACGCCTGGCTCGCCCTTGGCGGGCACCGTGTAGCGTCGCCATGCGAGCTTGCCGGTCCTGACGTCATACGCGTCGAAGAAACCCCGCACACCGTACTCGCCCCCCGCCACGCCGATGACGGCGAGGTCGCCGACGATCAGCGGCGCGGACGTGAGGCTGAAGCCCTGCTTGTAGTCGGCAACTTCGGTGTTCCAGACGATCTCGCCGGTCTTGCGATCGAACGCGATCAAGCGCGCGTCGAGCGTGCCCATGATCACGAGGTCGCCCGCGATACCGACGCCGCGATTCGGCGGGCCGCAGCAGAGCCGCAGGTTCTCTGCGTTCTTGTGGTCGTAGCGCCACAGCAGCTCGCCGGTCCGCGCGTCGAGGGCGAACAGGCGGTTGTACGATGACGTCAGGTACATCACGCCGCCGTACACGACCGGCGACGCTTCGAACTGGCCCGTCGTGCCCGTCGGGAACGCCCAGGCGACCGTGAGCTTCCTGACGCTTTCGGGGGTGAGGCTCTTGATCGGCGAGTGCCGGAAGTTGCGGTAGTCCCCTCCGTAATGGATCCAGCGGTCGGGCGGCATCGTCGCGGCGCTCAACATCTGCGGGGTGACCGGGGCGGCCGACGTGCCGACCGGTTTCTCCGCCTTCCAGTGCGTTGGCAATGGCGGCAACTGAATTTCGGCAGGCTGCTCCTTCACGGCTACCGCCGGTGCAATCGCGACGGCAGGCGCGCCGGCACCAGCTCTGGTCGTGGAGCATGCCGTGGCGCAAGCGAGCGCCAAAGCGCTCGCAATCGGAAAGAAAGCCAAGTGAAGTTTCGCGTTCATAGGCTCCTGAATGGTGGCAATGAATGAATGGCTGCACCCTTTTGGACGAAAGCTCGCGGCCTAGCAAATCGAAACCTGTGCGCCGGACGATCGGGGGAGTATCGTGGCTTTTCGGCGCCTGCAACCGCTATCGTTGCGGACACCGTCAGATCTGATGCGTGAGCTTTCTATCATGGTTCTCTGCCGTCAACGTCCCCAGCACATGTATTTCGCCAATGTATTGGGCGACAGCGGCCGGGTGGTCGCAGTCGTGCAGGAGGCGGGCATCGACTGCAGCGCCCGCAACCTCGTGAGCACGTTTCGGCCCGACAACCTGCTATCCAACATCAGGCGCTGGATCCGAGACCGCAGACGCCGCGTCCAAGACGCCGAGGCACGATTCTTCTTCGGCGAATCCAAGCCGGCGTTCAGCAGCCGGCCTCGCGTCCTCGAGGTCACGAGCGTCAACGACCCCCGGGTCGTCCGTCTCGCCGATGAGCTATCACCAGACCTGATCGCGGTCTTCGGAACGACCTTGATCCGCAGCGATCTGCTCACGCGCGGCCGTTTGGGTCTGGTCAACCTGCACGGCGGGCTTTCACCTCGATACCGAGGCACGGATTGCACCTTCTGGGCGCTCTACAACGACGAGCCCGATCAGATCGGCTGCACTCTGCACTTCATCGACCATGGCATCGACACCGGGCCGCTCGTCGCACACGTTCGACCGGAAGTGCACGGCGATGACGACGAGCTCACGCTTTCTTGGCGGGCGGTCCGCGACGGCACCGTAGCCTTCCAAGAGCTGGTGGCCCGCATCGGGAATGGGGAACGGTTTGGGCGGCGACAACGGGACAAGGGCCGGCTCTATCGCAGGCGCGACCGGCGATGGCGCCACGAGCAAGACCTCGCGGAGCGGCTACGTCGAGGGCTGCTCCGGGGAATCCACCTGCCTGCGCGCACGCGGTGGTACGCGGCCGAGGAGTGAGACGGAAACCGGTCTTCATAGAGCACGACGCGACGGCGTCCTGCCGTATGCCGCGCAGTGGCTTCAATCCATGGCTTCGACAGCGCCGCGCGTTAGCATCGGCATGCCGGTGCATGACGGCGAGCGTTATCTGCGATCGGCGCTCGATGCGCTCCTATGTCAGACGTTCGCCGACTTCGAGGTGATCATCGTCGACAACGCGTCCACGGATGACACCGAGGCGATCTGCAGCGAATACGCGGGTGCCGATCCACGCGTCCGCTACCTGCGCAACCCGACCAACGTCGGCTCCCTCCGCAATTTCAACCTGACCTTCGAGCATGCGCGCGGCGCCTACTTCAAGTGGGCGGCCCACGACGACCTCGTCGAGCCCGAGTTCCTGACGCGCTGCCTCGAGGTCCTCGAGCGCGACCCGGAAATCGTTCTGTGCCACAGCCACATACGGATCATCGACGAGCGTGACAGGACAGTCGGCCACTACCATTACCGGCCGGGGCACGCGAGCGACGCCCGTCCGAGTGCTCGCTTTCGCGACGCGCTCGCCGAGGACCGCTGGTGCTTCGAGCTCTACGGCGTGGTGCGCACGGCGACGCTGCGCACGACCCAGCTCCTCGGCGGGTACGCCGGCACCGACCGGAGGCTTCTCGCCGAGCTCGCGCTGCGTGGCCGCTTTGCAATCGTTCCCGACTACCTGTTTGTCAGCCGCGACCATCCGGCGCGCGCGGTGCGACGGTTTCCGGCGCATCATCTGCGCGCGGCCGTCGAAAATCCCGCACTCGCGGGCCGACGCGTGCTACCGCATTGGCGGATTCTTGCCGAATACGCGCGCAGCGTGCGTGGCGGAGCGCTGCCCGCACACCGAGCGAGCCCGCTGCTACCTCGCGCTCACGCGCTGGGTGGGTCGCCACCACAATTGGGCGCGTTTGGCTGTCGACCCGGTGATTGCCGTTGCGCCATGGACCGCGCCCTTCTTTCTCAGGGCGGCGGCGAGCGATCGGCGCTGGCTCGAAGAACGGATCCACTCCACTCCGCCCTGACGTGCGAGCGGCCGCTTCGAGAAACAGGATCCAAGGAAGGTAGCCAAACGGGGCAAGAACGGGGTGAGATGCCGACCCGGATCAGCTGCCTGCCGAAATCTGGCCGATCACCGAGTCGAAGGTCCACGAAGACGTGCCCCCTCTCGGGGTCGCGGTCAGCGTGTAGGACGTCACATTTGGGGTGCCGACGTCGTCGTTCACTTCCGGAGTCTGCCGGAAGCCGAAACTCTTGAGCGTGTTCAGGTCAGTACCGGCATAGGTTCCGCTCGACGTGTAGTAGGCTTCAAGCGCCGTCGCCATGTTGTGCAGATCAGATTTGGCTTTTGCGTCCGCGGCACCCCCCTTGTAGGCGACGTACTGCGGGATCGCGATCGCTGCGAGCAATCCGATGATCGCCAGCACCACGAGCAGCTCTATCAACGTGAAGCCCCCTTTGTGCGACATTTCGCAGAGTGTACCAAGGCAACAGCCGCCATCCCAATGCTTTTTTTCGACGGCTCACCTTTGACAATCTTGGGGCATCGGCCCACGGTGTGGCGGCGGAGGCGGTCAGCATGGAGATCGAGCAGGAAATTGCGGTGCTCAGCGCGCGGATGCGATTCGCACAGGAATACAGTGCCGCCAAGGGCTGGAATTTCGCCGACCTGAATGCGGAGCAGATGCTCGAGATTCGCGATCAGGAAGGCTGGAGGACTCCGGCGCTTCCGCCGGCGAACGCCCAATAGCCGAAGCCATCGCGCCCGCACCTAGGCGGAGGTGAGTCGCCCGGGCTCGAAGATACGTATCGCTTCACCTCAGTAACGACTCGCGGATGCTTGGCGGCCACGCGCTACTCCTGCCTCGCGCACCATTCGGCCGCCTTCTTGAGAGAGCCATTGATCGTCTTGTCGTTGAACCTCTCGTGCGTAGGACGCCACGCATTGTCGATGAGTTCGTCGCACAGGGCGCTGGCGCGCGTTTCCTTCGCCCCTGCGTGCTTACCCGCAAGGATTCGGAACCGGCGGCCGCCCGTCGTTTGAATCTCGACGACTTGAAGACCCCCGAGATGCACAACATCTCCCGCAACCACGTCCATGAAATTCACCGACATGAGCACCTCCACGAGCACCGACTTGGGCTCCAATCGAGAACACCTCGCGTGATGACGCGCGTCAGGCCGTCGGGGCCCGTGCTCAGCTCGAAGCCGTCAGCGAACATCGCCGTGTTCAGTTCCACTTTGGTGTCGGTTCTGGCTGCGGGGTACCGCTGGCTCTTTCCCTCGCTCTTTTCATTACGTCGATCGTGTCACGAGCGGTGTCCGGCGTGGGTTCGTCCGATTTGGGCCGAGCCCATTGTTGCTTCAGGAAATCTGTGAAGGTTCCGGGGGGAGTCTCTTCCGGAGTCGGGGTCTCCTCCGGGGTCTGAGCGACGGCGACGCGCTGTGAAAGCGTGTTGAGGGCCGCGAGGGCGATCATCGTTACCAGCAGATAAACGCGTCCCACGGGCAGAATGCGAAAGACGTTCATCTCAGGGACCTTTGCCACGATCGCGGTCGTCCATCCGCGCGACAGACGTTTCCCGTGCGATGCGAAAGGAACGGAAAGGGAGGGATTTTGAACCCTCGGTAGGGGGTGAACCCTACACAGGATTAGCAATCGCGATCGAGCCCTCTCCTCATGTTCGGGTGCAATCTAGCACGCCGGAAAAACTAAGGTAACGACCGCAGCGATCACACCAAGGTTGGTGTCTGCGACGAAGCGCTCCAGGGCTCGATCCGCCTTCCTTGAACTTGATCAGCTCACCCCGTTTTGTTCATTCAACAGTCACTCTACTGGCACGAGCACCGGAGCGCCCTTGTCCTTGATCAAGAACACCAGGAACTTCGCCGGCTTGGTACTGCTTGCGTTCCGGTCAACGACATGGACGTCGTCGGGGCCTTCATAGAAGGTCTGTCCTGGTGTCAGTGTTACCTGTTTTCCACCCTTCACCTGCATTACAACGGAGCCCTCCAGTAACGTAAACAATCGCTTGTGCATTGTGTCGGTGGATAGGGCTCGACCCGCCGGGCGCATGCTCTACCGTGATCATCAGAAGTTCCCTGCCGGGATTCTCGTAAGATCTTTCCGGTCATGAGGAATAGCAGAATCAACGCAACGAGTTTGGTCGTCATAGTCGCCTCTTTCGTTCTGAATGTTTGCGCGAAGTGCCGAAGACCTGCCAGCCAGCTCGCGCCAGCGCGTGAGATCCCAGGGCGCACCTCCGATGCAGGATCAGGCTCTTGCCTGTGAGCGGCGGAGCCATTCGTCGAGACCGATGCGGCCGAGGCGCGCCTCCCCTAACGGCACGAGCGAGCGCTCCTCGACGCGGCCGCCCCAGTATCGGGCCTCGGGGTCACGCACGACCGTACGCGGGTCGCCGAGCGCCTTCAGATAGCGGGCGACGATTTCGTTGAACGGTGCTCGTTCCGGGCCGGCGATCTCGATGATGCCGTTTCGTGGCGCCGCGAGCGCCACATCGGCGGTGATGGCAGCAACGTCGTCCGCCGCGATGGGCTGGAACAAGCCGGGCGAAAGCCTGACGGTGCTTCCCTCCGTACTTGAAGCGGCGATGGCGCCGAGGAATTCCAGGAACTGGGTCGAGCGGATGATGGTGTAGGGGATGCCCGAGGCCTCGATCAGTTTCTCTTGGGCCATCTTGGCGCGGAAATAGCCATTGTCGGGCGTCCGGTCCGTTCCGACGATGGATAGCGCGACATGGTGCCGGACGCCCGCCGCGGCCTCAGCCGCGTGAACGTTGCGGCCGGAGGTCTCGAAGAATTCCAGCACCGCCTTGTTTTCAAACGAGGGCGAATTGGCGAGGTCGATCACCACCTGCGTGCCGGCCATGGCCTCTTTGAGGCCCTGGCCGGTAATGCTGTTGACGCCGGTATTGGGTGAGGCGGCGATGACCTCGTGGCCGCGCTGGCGCAGAATGGAGACGGCCTTCGAGCCGATCAGGCCTGTTCCGCCGATAGCGACGATCTTCATTCCGAACCTCCTAGTTCATAGCCCGCAAGCCGGGGCTTGTGACGGTTGTGCGGCAAGCAGCCGTCAGCCAGTGTGGTCCACCACGAGAGGAGACGGGTAGCGCCTTTTCCACAGAAGCACTCTCCAGGCGTTGAAGCCACATTCACCCGAGTGGTAGCGCTCAGCGAGCGCTGACTCGAGAGGCCGAGGTGCAGGCGACGGAACGGCATCATGTGCAGAGCCGTCTCGCCAGCCGCCATCTTCTTGCCGGGGTGATGCTTCCCCTCGGCGCCGCCAGGACGTCGCGGCTAACGCCAGCGCAATTCGTGCCGGCGCGCATAGGCACGCAGCGCATCCGCACCGGCATCTGCGTCCGCGAGCGCAACGTAGCCGTCGGGGCGAACCAGGTACGCCGCATTCTCGAGGTAGCCCGCTGCCGATGCCTTCTCGCTCCAAGCGAAGGTCTCGAGAGCGAGCCCGAGAGATTCGCACGCGTTGCGAAGGTCATTCGGCGCTTCCCCGTGGAGATGCACCTGCCACGCTCTCGATGCGAGCGGCGTGAAGTTGTCGGCGCCACCGGTGGAGGTCGGTTCCACCCAAGGGAGTCGATCGCCGCCGCAGATGTTCCCGGCTTTACCCTCGGCGAGCGGACCCTTGCGGTACTCCACCATGATTTGCGAGATCGTCCGAAACGCGAAGCGGCGAAAGCCGCCGCGGCTCGCGAGCGCCGGCGCGACCCGCGGCACGACGCTGACGCGAACCCATCGCGCCAGGGCGCTCCGGCGCGTCGCGACGGTGAACGCACGATCTGTCGTCGCGACCAGCCGGCGCGCAAATCGGATGCGCTCGGGCTCGTAGCTGTCGAGAAGGGTCGCGCTTGCGCGCCCGCGCACAACCTCGGCGATCTTCCACGCCAGGTTCGCGGCGTCGCCCACGCCCGTGTTCATGCCTTGTCCACCGACTGGGCTGTGGATGTGCGCCGCGTCGCCGGCGACGTACATCCTTCCGCGGCCGAAGCTTGCCGCGACGCGGTGGTGGACACGGTACGTCGAGAACCAATGCGCGGCTCGGATCTCGACGCCCAGCCGGTCGACGGCTTGCCGGCTCACGTCCTCGAGCGCGAGATCGCCGCGGTCCTCTGCGTCTTTCCTGACCGTTCCAATGAGGCGCGCCCGGTGCTTGCCCTTCATCGGGAAGATCACCAAGAGGTCGGCTTCATCGAGCCCGACATGAATCTCGCCATTGTCGACCGGTCCGCCAATCTCGACGTCGGCCACGTAGAAAACGTGCTCGTAGGTGCTCCCCGGGAAACCGATTCCACACAGCTCGCGCACCTTCGAGTGTGCGCCGTCGCACCCGGCGACGAAGGCGGCCTCGTCGGTCGTCTCGGCCCCGTCCGCTCGCTTCGTCGTGGCGATGACGATATCGTCACGCTCTTCGAGATGAACGAGCTCGGTGCTTCGCTCGACCTCGACACCTTCGCGCCGCAACCATTCGACGAGCAGCTCCTCATGCTCGTCCTGGGGGTAGATGACGACGAACGGAAAGGGGCTCATCCCCTTGCCGATGTCGCCGAGGGGTACGCGCGCCGCATGCTCCCCGCGCACCCAGAGATTCGCCGCGCGCATCTCGAAGCCGCGCGCCACGACCTCGTCGGCGAGCCCGAGCTGCCGATAGTTCTCGAGCGTGCGCGCGTGGACGGCGAGCGCGCGTGAGGTGGTGCCGGGGCTCCGTGCTCTGTCGACGATGCGCACGTCGACGCCCGAGCGCTTGAGCCAGAGGGCCAAAACGAGCCCCGTCGGCCCGGCCCCCACGACCAGTACGTCGGCGCTCACTGCCGCGCCGCGACGCTCACGACATCCTTCGGGGTAAAGTGCCCCGAGAAGGGATCGGGTGCGGGCGTGATGCCATCTACGACGTACTTCTCACCGATGGCGATGGCTTCGCCGTCGTGATCGTACACGCCGACGGTCACGGTCGCGCCACGCCGCATGGGGATAGTCACCGTGTAGTCGAGCTGAATCATGTAGTGACCGGTCGCCGCTTCCTTTCGGTAAAAATTGCAACGACGCCCCCTAGCTGGTCCACGAAGGCACCTATGCGCAAGTGCGAAAAGAACGGAGAGGGAGGGATTTGAACCCTCGGTAGGGGGTGAACCCTACACAGGATTAGCAATCCTGCGCCTTAGACCTTGCTCGGCCACCTCTCCACGAAGGTCAACACGAGCTTGGTATCAGCGAAGGTCGCGGGCTTCAAGGTGAATCTCGCCGGGGGGATGTCCCGTGTGCTGTTGAACGGTGGCGGTTCCTGGGTCACGCTTTTAGGAAGCCTCTCAGTCGGCGTGAAGTGCATCACCGAGCCGTTGAGATTCTCGATGGCGTTGGTGCTGCGCAGCGTCCGTCAGAGCGAGTCGCAGATCCCGAGCCGCTGAAGGGTGAGAGTGTCCTCGAGTCCTTCCTCGCGCGACAACGTTGCACTCGCTGTCGAAGCGAACGACGTCCATGCCTTCATGGAGGTGTGCCACGCCCTGAGCAGCGCCGCCGCCAGAAGTCTAGGGGTTTTCCCTGATTCCGATCACGTCGCCCTGGTTCGACGCCGCCACGCCTTCACGCCGTACGAGCCTAACCGCATCGAACACTACCTCGGCGTAAAGACCGAGTTCCGGCCGGGCGGGAATTTTGCAGAAAGGGGGTAGGGGCACCAACGGCTCGATCAATGGCTCGAACATCTTACGCCGGAGCGTCGCACGAGCGCGGGGCGTGGGCCCCCTTGCGATCAGTTGAGATCGCGGTCCTTGTAGTATTTCGTTCCCTTGGCAGTCAGTTCGAGAGCCAGTCCGCCTTTTGTGACCTGGTAGAGCCAGACCCCCGGGGCCACCGCGACCGCCCCCTGATACGACGCACCTTTCTCGCCGGCCTTCGCCGCTGCGGTCGCCTGCCCACCAAACTCCCATCCCGAGTTGACGAAGTCGTTCAAGCGCCTTCTCGGTTTCGAACACCCAGACGAGCTGGAACTTCTTCACACCCATACCGAGACCCGCCTGCACCTCGACCATCTTCATGTAGGTCGTCGCCTTGGTCTTGTTGTCGACTGCGATACCCTTACCCGAACCGCCGCCGGCGAATAATATCTTCATGCCGAAATTGCTGAATGCGGCATAGCCGGCTGCGGACTCTACCGCTTTGCGCGCAGAGGGTTGTAGCTTGTACACGGCAGCGAGCGCCTCCTTCCCCGCCTTGCTCACCTCCGCCTTCTCCTCTTCCTTCGTCGCCGCCAGCGCGACGCTGGACGCGATCAGCACAGAAGCTACCGGCCAATACCATGCTACGACGATTCATGTTGTCTCCTCCGTTCCCTGCGCGGGCAGAGTGAACGTCGAAGTCTTCGATCGCGGCATGCCGCCACTCGTCCCCGAGAACTCCGTATGACGGTGCGCGCAAGCGCCCGTCAGAGCGGGGAGACGGTGTTCCACGAAGACCGCCGCGAGGCGATCGAGCCGACGACCCGAAGAGAGAGCCGTCTGGGTGCGGAGGTGGAGCATCGAGGGGCCTCCGCAACGGCGGCATGTTGGTGTTACCCGGTGACGTCAGCCAGCATCGGCGCACCGTTGGCCGCCTGCAACTGAAGCTGGTAGATTCGGCGTCCAGACGCGGTGAACCTCTACGTGACCATTTAGGTCGCCTCGACCAGGCCGACGTTTTCGAGTTTCAGGCGACACGGAATCCACAGGGGAACCCCGCCCTCTACCGAGGGAGGCCCCCGCGAAGGGCATGCCGCCCAAGATATCCCTGGCGAGAGGGCTGAGGCTCCGGTGTCAGTAGCGATGTCAGTTGGTGCGGGAAAACGGCGGGTCACGACGGTAGAAGGCAGAATGAGCGAGCCGGGAGAAATCTCGCGTAGAACCTGCAAACCCGTATCAATCGCGGGTTTCGTCGTCGTCCTGAATCGTTCTACGGATCTGAGGGTAGGCGGTTGAATCCGTCCGGGCGCGCTTTTTTGTCGAGAGGTTACGCCAGCGGGGCTTCTCAGCGACTGAGTTAGAAGTCTCCAGTCTCATTTTGTACGTAAGGTGGCCAGCGTCGATCGGTCAGGCGCGGGAGGCTGGGGCCGTGCGTCGCACTTAAAGCGCACCATCACTTCGGGCACGGTGAGCGTGTGCACGATGCCCGGATCTTTTTCCTTCTGCCGTGATTGAACTCCCTCCTGATGTGCTCATCGGCAGCACGTGCACGTAGTCCCCGTGAGTCGTTGTTCACGACTTCGGCGCTGCTTCGCGCGAATGCCGACGATGCGCGGCGCATATCAATCGTCGAAACGGGCGTGGGGCGAGCGTGTCTGCATCCGACATCAACCGTTATGTAGCTTTCAGGTCCTTGTGGCTGCTTTTCGCCGCACCCGCCAGAGAACCAGCGGGTAACACTCAGTTGCGAGCGGCGACGGAGGCGGGCATGAGGCCGGCGGATGCCGGGCAAGCGGGGACGGAACCCCGCCCGGTCAGAAGCGCGACCGGTGGCGGGGCGCGAAGCTCGCACGCAAACGCGCCCCGGGGGACCGTTACTCGGTTGAAGCCGCGTCCTCCCCCTGCGCCAGTGCGTTGGAGATGATGGCTCGTCTGATCGCGCGCTTAACGATCGCGCGCTTCACTGCTCTTTTCGCCACGGCCTTCTTCACGGCACGCTTCCTCACGGCGCGCTTGACGACCGCCTTCTTCACGGCACGCTTCCTCACGGCGCGTTTGACGACCGCCTTCTTCACGGCACGCTTCCTCACGGCGCGCTTGACGGCCGCCTTCTTCACGGCGCGCTTCTTCACGGCGCGCCTCGCTGCCGCTCTCTTGACCGCTTCTCGTGCCATCCTCGTCTCCTTTCTGAGTGTCGCGAAAAGGCCCGGTGCAACGCTCACCAGCCCTTTCTCTCCTTATAATAGCAATATGTGTGGGTCGCTGGAAAGCTCGACGCAAAGCCTCGAATACCGTAGCGGGCTATGCAAGCGCTTATCGACACGCGATTCCACGCGCTCGACGTTGCCGAGGCCAGCGGCGGCCTCGGCCGTCTTGGCAGATGGGCCGGCCGCGCGAGTCCGATGAGGTATTCACCCAACCGGGCGAGAGCCGGGTCCGTCGCTCCCCGACACGGCCGACGTGGACGCGCTCGAGACGCTTCCTTGAATCGTGCTCGACGACCCGCTGCTGCCGCCACCCGCGCCTCCGCCGGCCGCCACGGCTACCCGATTCGAGCTTCGCGAGATCCTTCAGGATCTCGGCGTAGGCTAAGCGGGGGGTACCGTCGATTGGCCACGTGTACGAACCCCCGCCCGACTCCGTGCATGCGACCGCGGTACTCGCTGCCAATTAGGTGGCGGAAACGAAATTCGCAAAGACATCAGGAGTAGCAACAGCACGCCGAAAGTAGTACGGGGGTGCGAACCCTGCAACCAGATTGGGTAACCGAAAAGGAGAAAGAAGATGAAGCGAGTCTCGGCGATTCTCGGAGCATCCGCATTGGTATTGGCTCTTTCCTTGCCCAGCTGGGCGCAGACCAAAGAGCTCCAACAGACCATCAAGGTTTCCGGTACTGTGGACGCGATCGATCAAGCGCATCGCGCCGTGACCGTCAAGACGGGCGACGGCAAGTTCGTGTCGATTCTCGTGCCCGAGAGCGCGAAGCGCTTTTCCGAACTCAAGGTCGGGGACAAGGTGTCGGTGACGTATAACAACGACGTCAAGGCGCGACTAAAGCCCGCGGGCGAGGCACCGGTCGATACCGCTAAGGGGACGTCCACTATGGGGCAGGGAGATCGGCCTGGCGGCACGTCATCTGTGGAGAGGACGATGACCGCTAGCATCTCCGCCATCGACAAGAGCGCGTCGTCGATCACCTTCGTCGGTCCGAACGGATGGAAGTACAGCCGGCACGTCGTGGATCCAAATGTGCTCGATCAGGTGAAGGTTGGCGACCAAGTTGACATCACCTGGAACACGGACATCACGATCACGGTGGAGTGACTCTATCGAGACTAGCTGCAGCCCCCGCCGTTGTTCCTAGATGGTGTTGCGGGTTGCTATGAATTCTCACCCGGGGTCGTCCTCTGGAGTTCTGGAGTCTTCGACAACCCGTTCTTTATGATGAGGATCCCGGGTGATCTTCAACCCAGTCCCTAACAACGTGTCCGGAAGCACATCTAGAAGGCAGAGCGTCGGCTTTCTCGCCTTCATCCCGGCGCTCGCGCCGCCGGTAGCCAATCGCTCGACCGCTCGGGAGGATAGCTGGGACAAGCGGCCGAGTTGACGTAAAGCCTCAATACCCGACGCTGCCCAAACACGTGACGCCCCGTTTCTACGGCGCCAAACGGTTATTCACGAGGCTCCAAAGTTGAAGAATAAACCTCGTTATTCTATTTAGGTATTAAATTTCTAAATCACAGGAAAAAGGAGATTACAAATGGCAAAAGCATTGAAAAGAGCAGCGTTGAAAAGAGCTGTGAAGAAAAGAGCTGTGAAGAAAAGAGTCGTAAAGAGAGCAATTAAGCGAGCAGCTGTAAAGCAAGCCCTGAAGAGAAAAGCCCTAAAGAAAAGAGCCCTAAAGAAGGCCCTCATTAAGCGAGCACTTTTAAAGAGAGCCCTCAAGAGAAGAGCTATGCAGAATTACATCAAGCGAACTGCTCTAAAAAAAGGAATTAAGAGGAAAGCTCTTGAAAGAGCAATTCTGAAAGGTTTGTAGTATCTTTCAAACCCAACCAAGAAGTGTATGTCTGTCAGCTGACGAGAAATAAAAAACGAGGTTAACCGGAACTCCCGGTTGACCTCGTTTTATCGTTGAAAGCTGGCGAAGGAGGATAGCTGGGACAAGCGGCCGAGTTGACGTAAAGCCTCAATACCCGACGCTGCCCAAACACGTGACGCCCCGTTTCTACGGCGGTGCTGGTGACCGCCGCGCCGCGCGCGGGCTGCGCCGCGGCGCTAGAACTTGGGAATGCGCAGCGTCTTGCTGATCATCAGCGAGCCCGACAGCGCGAACAGCAGCGCCAGCGGGTGCAGCACCCATGGCCCGAGCTGCCAGGCACCGCCGGGCAGCGCGTCGCCGATGCGGCCGGCCCACGCGGCCCACGCGAGCACGGCGACGAGCACCACGCTGGTGGGAATCGGCGTGCCCTCGAAATACGGCACCTTGGCCGCGCCGGCCGACAAGCTCTCGGCGGTGACGTTGTAGCGCGCCAGCCGACCCACGCCGCAGCACACGAAGTACACCAGCGCCACCGCGTCCCAGCCGCCCTGCAGGCCGGCCGCGAAGCCGAGCGACGCCGGCCCGACGCCGAACGAGATCACGTCGGCCAGCGAATCGAGCTCGCGCCCGAAGGCCGAGTGCTGGTTTCGCGCACGCGCGATGCGGCCGTCGAAGACGTCGAACACGAAGGCCGCGGGCGCGAGCGCCGCAGCCCACAGGAAGTGCGCGAGCTCGCCGCCGCCGACGAAGCGCATCGCTAGGAACACCGAGCCCGCGCCGCAGGCGGCGTTGGCGAGGGTGAAGAAGTCCGCCAGCTGGAAGCCGCGGATCATCGAGAAGTGCCGGGGAGCGATGGCCACGCCGCATTGTGGCAAGGACCGTGCCCCACAATCCAATCCCATGCTGAAGCTGCCGGGCAAACCGACGTCGATCAATGTCCGCAAGGTGCTGTGGACCTGCGCCGCCGGTGCGCACGACCCCGCTCAACCGCCCGAGCGATCTCGCTCACAGCCGCGCCCTCACACTCCATGGGCCGAGCTATTGCGACGCACGTTCGAGATCGACGTTCTCGCTTGCTCCGATTTTGGCGGGAGGCTCCGACTCCTCGCGACGATCGAGGACTCCGCGGTGGCACGAAGGATTCTCTCCCACCTTGGTCTTCCGACGGAATGTCCCGAGCCCCTGCCCGCCCGATCTCCGCCCAACTGCACGGGCCTGTTCGATTCGCAGCTCGATTGAGTCGCAGACGGCCCTCGGCCAATGTGGCGCGCGGTCGGTCCCGGGCGGTGCGCGCCTGGTCGCTCCGCGACTCGGGGCGACGAGGAGGAGATTCGCCTGCTGCCCACCGAGGCCGGAAGTGGCAGGGTTGACCTCTGCCGCGGGGCCGCTTCCGGCCGGTCGGAGTCGGCCGCCTCCTTGTGCGCCCCGTCGAATCGGTTGATAGAGCGAGAAGTGTCGACGGGTGCGAGATCGCAGGTTATGTCGACATCGGCCGCTAGTGCCGCCTATCCTCCTGTTTGTTGATCTGATACCCAAGCACTCCGCGCTCCTGCTTCACGGCCATCCGTCGGAAGGATGCCGCATGAGTACACCCGACAATTTCGATCCCGAGTTCGAGGACCGGCTAGCCGCCCGACTTCTGGATGTCCTGATTCGCGCCGCCCTGATTCTGGCCTTGGTCGCGCTCTGCTTTCGGGTGTTTTCTCCGTTCCTGAACCTCATGATCTGGGCCTTGATCCTGGCCGTCTGTCTCTATCCCCTGCATCAGTCGGTGGCCGCAAAGCTGGGTGGCCGTCAGGGACTTGCGGCGACGCTGCTGGTGCTCCTGGGAATCGTAGTCGTCGTGGTACCGACCGCCGCGCTGATGAGCTCGCTCGGCGACTCGGTGCGCAACCTGATCAACGACGTGCAGAACAACACCCTTCAGGTGCCCCCTCCTCGAGAAGGCGTCGCCCACTGGCCGCTCGTCGGAGAGAAGGTGCATGCCTTGTGGACCAAGGCTCACACCGATCTTCCGGCACTGGTGCAGAGTATGCAGCCGAAGATCGGCAACCTCGCCAAGGCAGCGCTAGGCTTCGTGGCCAGCATCGGCGGTGGACTGTTGAAGTTCCTGGCCTCTTTCGTCGTCGCCGGCATCATGATGGCTTTCGGCGATTCCGGCGCCCGCGGAATCCGTTCGATCTTCGAGAGAGTCATGGGTGAGCCGCACGGAGTGCAGTTCCTGGATCTGAGCACGGCCACCATCCGTGCGGTCGCCAAGGGCGTGCTCGGCGTCGCATTCATCCAGGCAATCATCGTCGGCCTCTGCATGCTCATCGCCGGCGTGCCCTGGGCGGGCGTGCTGGCGGTCATCGTCCTCGTGCTCGGCATTGCCCAGGTGCCGGCGGTGATCGTCACGCTGCCGGCCATCGCCTACATCTGGTCGAGCGGCACGTACTCAACTGGTGCGGCTATCCTCTACACGGTCCTCCTTCTCGTCGCGGGCATGGCCGACAACGTGCTCAAGCCCCTGATGCTCGGCCGCGGGGTGGACGCGCCGATGCCGGTCATTCTTCTCGGTGCTCTCGGTGGCATGGCGGCCGGAGGGATCCTCGGAATGTTCGTCGGCGCGACACTGCTGGCGCTCGGCTACCAGATCTTGATGGGCTGGGTCGCCCCGAACCCGGTCGCGCAGGGAACCGGGCTGGAAGCCGGACCTCCATCTTCCGACTGAAGTGATGCCGGCTGTCCCGCCGAAGCGGTGCCCGATCGCGCGCGAGAACGCCGCGCTGCAGGAGCGCAGCCTCGTAGCAGGCGCGCTGCGCGTGGTCTTCGTGGGCGATCGGGGCACCGATTGGGCCCAACCTCGAAAAATGAAAATCGCGTAGAGTCGGCGAGCCACCTTCCGGCCGACGTCGTTTCTCCTCGTCAACTATCTTGCGATGCGCCTGGTGATGAACGACGCCGGTCACCGGACGAAACCCTCCTCTTGGGGTAGGCTCTTGTGGTCTATCGGTTTGGCCGAACGAGTCGCAAACTCATGCGGTAAGGCGCAGGCGCGGTCGTACTCCACGCGTCGTTTCTATACCGATGGCGGGGGTTGTCACAGTTGCGATAGCGATGGGGACGCCGATTTTTCCGCGTTTTCTCACATTTTTCGCTAGGTGCACGCGAAATTTTGGCTATACAGTGCCCTCGCTTCTTCACCCATTTCAAAGGAGATATGATGCCCAAAGGTCCCCTCTCTAAGTCCAGCTTGGTCCAGGCCCTCGCCAATCTGCACTCCGACAAACTGAGCCGCAGGGACGTCAAAGGCGTACTCGAGTCGATCGCCTCCGTCGGACACAAGGAGCTCAAAAAGAACGGAATCTTCGTCCTTCCGGGTCTGGTTCGCTTGGTCGTCATCAAGAAGCCGGCCACCAAGGAACGCAAAGGGATCAACCCGTTCACCAAAGAGCCCACCGTGTTCAAGGCGAAGCCCGCCCGCAAGGTGATCAAGGCTCGCCCGGTGAAGGCGGCCAAGGACGCCATCGGCTAAACACTCTTCCGTTTGTTACGAATAGGGGCCCTTGGTGGGCCCCCCTTTTTTTCTGAAGGGCTATCTTTATTCGCCATGTCCGCGCTCCGTGGTGCTCATCGGGCCAGCATCCGATTCGACGATGTCGTTCAAACTCGCGCGAGAGGCTATGATCCTTGGTGCGACCTCAATGCGCCCCGTGCAGGGCCCGTCGTTGAACTTGGCGATCTCGAGCCACTGGGCAGCCGGCTCGCTTGGTTTTCTCGGCTGACCGAGTATCAGCGTGAATGGACCAACCGAATGGGGTGACGACCAAGAACCCCCGCAGGTTCGACGCCGACCGCGCACGAGCCTTCTCGCGCAGGTCCTTCTCGCCTTCGGCGGGATGATATTGCTCGCGGGCGTCGGCGTCGCCGTCGCGATCCTGGCTGCCAGGCGAGCGAGTGCGCCGTACCCGATCGCCGTCTTTCAGCGACCCCTAGTCGAGATAATTGTTCAGGGTGCTTCCGAGCATTTCCCGACGTATACGCCGACCGCAGTCCCAACGCAGATGCCGAGCCCTGGCCCAGAGCCGACGCCCGTCCCGTCAGCGACGATCCCCGACGTGGGATCGGTTACGCCGACGGCGGCTCCGCCGCAAGAACCATAGCGCCTTCCCGAAATGCGTCCGTCTCTCTCGGGTTTTCGGGGCGTCAGTGCGGTTGGTGTGAGAGTGTGGAGCCGGGCCGCCGCTAAGAGCGTGGCGTCGAGACGCTTCTCGATCCCACGAAGCTTCGCTAGTCAGCTGGCGCGCCATGCGAATCCGCGAGCGCTCGGCGTCCAGCGCTTTGCGGGGGCGGGACAACGACGGGTTCGCGGCCGAGTAGGGGACGCGAGAAGACGAGTCGCGACCGCAACCGGATCAGCTTTTTCCCGTCGCTGGGCTGAATTTGACAATGCCGCGCCAGAGCGGACCCAAGACCCACGTGGCCACGGGGATCAGCGCCAGCCCGACGGCCAGGCCGAGCAGTCCTGCTCCGAGCGCGCCGACCAGCCATTCGACGGGGACGGACAGCACGGGGACGGCAGCGCCGATGGTCTGGGCGACTTCATGCACCGTGTTTGGGATGGCGCCCAGACCGAACGCTTCGAGACCGTGCAGGATGATGCCACCGCCAACCCAGATCATCGCGGCCGTCCCGACGCCGAGAGCAAGCGCAAGGAATCCCGGCATCGCGCGCACCAGCACTCGTACCCGAACAGGCGCCCGACGCGCCCGAACACGCTCGACGACCGGTTGCGCGCCAGCGCCAGGCCGACGTCGTCGGCCTTCACGATCAGCGCGACGCCGCCGTAGACGAAGGCCGTGATGCGATCCCGACGATCGCCAGGACCGATCGCCTGCATCCAGACGCTGCTCGTCGTGGGGATCGCCGCCAGCGCGATCGCCATGATTTCGGCGGACAGGATGAAGTCGGTCCGGATCGCGCCGGAAACCGTCTGCTCCTCGAGCGCCACGGGATCGATCGGTTCGGCTGCGCCCGTCGAGGTCGTGCACGTGAGCCGCGTGCGGGAAGAGCGCCTCGACCACCTTCTCGGCGCCCTCGTAGCAGAGGTACGCGCCGCCGAGCATGAGCAGCGGCATGATCCCCCACGACGCGAACGCGGACGAGCGCCAACGCGACGGGCAGTAGCACGACCAGCTTGTTGCGCAGCGAGCCGACGGGCGATCTTGGCGACGATCGGGATCTCGCGTGCCGGCGACAGGCCGACCACGTAGCGCGGCGTCACGGCGGCGTCGTCGATCACCACGCCCGCGCTCTTGGCGCCAGCCTTCACCGCTTGGCGAGGCGGCAGCGGTGCGGGCGGCGCCACACGTCGTCCACCGACGCCGCCGCCGCCTTCGCGATGGCAGCCACGTCGTCCAGCAATGCGATCAATCCGACGCTCACGACTTCATCCTGTGGAGCATAGCCGGCGTAGGCGGTGTGTGGAGTAAACGGCTCGATAGATCGGGCTCTGCTGTACACGACCCTGCCGGATTTTACGGTTGCATGAGGGCAACCCGGTCGCAATCCGAAGTCACGAGCAGGAGCAGACTCCGGAGACCTCAGACGATGTTACCGAGCAAAAATCAGGGAATGGGTCGTGGAACGCGGCGCTCTCAGTTCGCCTGGTCGGCGTGAGCTCCGTCGCCAGTCGTTCCATAGCTCGGCGGCGATGACGATGCCCAGGCCGACGTAGAGCACGATCTGCGCCGCCGTCATCCGGTAAGGGTGCGCTTCGCTTGGCATCGCAGCCGCGAAGGGATCTACTCCGCGACGACACCCGCGCTTCCCAATGCCCACACCCCTGCAACGTGCGTATCGATTCTGCCTGGGCGACGGCAGCCTGACGATCGCCGTCTTCATTCTCATCTTCTTCGTGTTCGCGCTCTACCCGATGGTCGAGGTCGGCGTGATTCGGCGCTTCTGGCTCGACCTAGCCTTCGCCGCGTTCTTCGCCCTCGGCGCAGTGTTCGTGTTCGAGCCGCGACCCATGGTTCGGCTATTCATCATCTTCCTGGTAGGCACTGTGGTTGCGAGCTTGGTCGAGGACTTTTTCGAGAGATCGTGGCTCTTCTTCCTTCGCTCGGTGCTGACCATGCTGGCCAGTGGTGTCTTCGGGGTGCTGTTGCTGACGCGCGTGATGCGCGATGGCCGGATCAACCTCAACCGCATCATGGGCGCGATCGGCTCGTACCTGCTGATCGGCATCATCTTCACGCAGGCGTACCGGCTGCTAGCAGACTTGATCCCCGGCGCGTTCGCCATCGGCGGAGCTCCCGCTGCATTCGGGGACATCAGTGCGAAGCTTCCCTACTACAGTTTCATCACGCTGACGTCGACCGGCTATGGGGACATCACGCCGGTGCATCCCTACGCGCGTTCGCTCGCAACGATGGAAGCGCTCGGCGGCAACCTGTTCCTTGCGGTGCTCGTGGCGCGGCTTGTCGGGTTGGAAATCGACTGGCGGCACGAACAGCGGGACTTGCGGCGGGCGGAAGAAGCCGCCCGCACCGCCAGGCGGGATTGATCGGCGCCATCCGCGCAATGAATTGTTCCCGCGCCGCTGGCCCTCCGCGTTAGTTCTGACGGCGGGTAGGGTGTTTGCGTTGGCGAGATGACTCGCCTTGCGCGTCTTGAGAACGAAAGTTCGGGTCGTTTGTAGCGGATGTCCTCGCGCGGTTTTCCCGGCCGCTGCCAAAGGAGCGACGAATCGGCCCGAGATTCATAGGGATTTTCCCCTATTCCAATCGTCGTTCGTCAAAACAACAATGACGGTAGAGCGATCTGTGCGGGGTGCGATGATTGCGCACGTAAGCCATACCGTTGAGCTGCCCGTCATGCCAGAGGAACTTTGCGGCCAAGCAGAACCTTATGCGGCACTTGCCTGACATCGTGGAGGCCGACTGAACATCCGGCTCGCCACCGTCGTTCTGTTGTCCATGCTGGTGATCGGTTCGCCCGCAGTTGCGACAACTTTTCCCGGGGACTCGCCTCGGACGTCTGAGGGGGTCCGAGGGAGCGACGGTCCGACCTTCGAGCTTCGAAGCCGCGGACACCGTGGATTCGGTTTCATCCGGGTCATTCGCCTACGGATCATCCCCGGGGCTGCCATTCCCGCGCCGTCTAGTGCCCGCTACCTCGGCATCGTTGGCGCGGACTCGGCGGGCAAGCCCCTCGATGGCAAGAGCTGCTATCGCCTTCACTTCGCTTCGGCCGATGTTCCGCCGCGGGACACCGAATGGTCGCTTGCCCTTTACCCGGCAGACCCTTTTCATGGACCTACGCTTCAAGGCGACCAGTGGGTCGGATCTAATAGCCATCTGAGCTACAATCCTGACGGCTCCCTGGATATCGCGATCCAGCGCAAGCGTGCGAAAGGCGCAGAAAATGCGAACTGGCTTCCCGCACCAGACGGACGCTTCAACGTGATTATCCGGGCGTCGTCGCATCGCGCGCAGCCCATCGACGTAGATTGGCAAGTTCCTCGGCCACGGCGGCTCGACCGATAGACGGGGTAGGCGGGCGGGTGCCGGTCTCGCTCAGCGGTGCAGGCGTGCTGAACCTGCGCTGCACGCGACCCATTCGAGCGTCGCCATCTTGCCGGGCTGCTGCCCCGTACTATGCGGTCCCGGGCCGGCTGGTTGGGTTGAGCGCTTTGAAGACGAATGCCGCCGCGGTCCCTCCCAGCAGTTCTGCAACGATGTAGAGCCACAAGTTGGACCACGGGAGCAGACCCCGGATCGAGGCGCCGATAGCGACGGCCGGGTTGAAGGCCGCTCCCGACACCTGGCCGACGGCGAATGCGCCAGCCAGGACCGTGAAGCCGATAGCGAGACCGAAGTAGGAATTCCCGTCTGTTGCGTCGGCCGTGGCCACGTTCAACACGACGTACACCAGCGCAAACGTGAAAAGGAACTCGGCCAGAAACGCCCCAAATACGGGGGCATGGAATGGACTCACCGGCGCGCCCCGAAGGGCGAAGCCGACGATCCAGGCCGCGCCGGCGGCACCGAGCAGTTGCGCCCCCCAGTATGGCAGCACGTCCGAGGCAGGACACCGCCCCCTCAGGAACACCCCGAGCGTGACTGCCGGGTTGTAGTGGGCTCCCGAGATGTGGCCGCCCGCGTAGATCATCGCCATCAGCACGGACCCTATGGCCAGCGGAGCAATCACGCCCGGAGCCGCCGCGAGCCCCGTGCAGCCGATTGTCAACACGAGAAAGAACGTCCCGATGAATTCCACAGCGTACCGGCGCATGGCCCGTCCTTTCGTCCTGATTGTCAAACCTCTTCCGAGGCCAACTTCAACGAATGAAGCGAGTTATCATGACCGATCGATGCCATGAAGATTCGCGCCGATGACGATTCGCCCCAATGAAACGCGAGAACGGCCGCGATCCCCTCGGCGGGGCGCGGCCGTTCTCAAGCTGAACCGGGGCTTTCTCGGCCTACTGGACCGGTATTAGCTCGACGCGGCGGTTCTGGGCTCGGCCCTCTGCCGTGTCGTTGGTCGCGACGAAGTCCGTCTTGCCGAATCCCTTGGGTACCAGGCGGTCTTCCGAGATCCCGGCCTTCACCAGGTACTTCACGACCGATGCCGCACGACGCTCCGACAGCTTCTGGTTGTACTCCACGCTGCCGATCGCATCGGTGTAGCCGTTGACGTCTACGGTCACGCCCGGATTGGCCTTGAGCGTTGCGGCGGCCTCATCCAGCACCGCTGCGTCGCCCGGTCGGATGTTGTACTTGGCGAAGTCGAAGTTCACTCCGCGTAGAACCAGCTTCTCCTTGGCCGGCGGTGGAGCCGGCGGTGGAGCCGGCGGTGGAGCCGCAACTTTAGGTGGGGGTGGTGGTGGCGTTGGCGGACGGGCGCAGCAACCAGCGAGCATGCTGCCCATCAAGGCGGCCACCATGATTCCAGCAACGGACTCTACGAATTTTAGCTTTACTCCCACCTTATTCCTCCTCAGTCTAAGCCCCGTCTTTGCTGCCGAAACTACGTTGGTATCGTCAATCGCCCCCTAAGGCAATCCGCTCAACAAACCTTCACGGAAAAATTCCGCGCTCGTCATGATCGACATCCCGCGTTTCTCGAGTGCGCAGACGCTCACCACCCTGGAGGGCAGAAGTAGAACCTGAAACCGCCGCCGATCAGCTGTTGACCGAATCGACGATTGCCGTTGCCCAGGTCCAGGGCCACGTACTCGAGGTAGTTGTACTCAATGAAGGTGCTCATTTGGGGTGTCCAGTAGTAGTCGACCCCGGCGACTCCACCCCAAGCCAGGGAACCGCTGCTGCCGCCGCCAACGGTAAAAGTCTGGCCTCCCACATGCACATCACTGCTCCCGGTTTCCGCATAATAGGCTCCGATGCCGGGACCGAGGTAGGGTTGAAACTTATCGAAGTTGGCGAACCTCAAAATAAAGTTCGTCATCGCCGCTCCGGAGTTGATCATATTGCTATGGTCGGCGATCTCAATCCCGTTTTGCTCGATGTGGGAGCCGGTCGAGAGGCCGTTGTAGAACAGGTCTTCTTCAAGGGCGAAGCGATACGGGCCTGTCCCGAAGACGTAGCCGAGCTTGATTCCACCATACCCGCCAACGTTGTGATCGATATGGAGCGAAGTTCCCCCAAAGGAAAAGTTGTCGTCAAAGCTCTGATAGACATTGGCGCCGCCATGCAAAGCCACGTAGCCGGCCGTGCCAGGCGCCACAGTGCTCACCGGGGTGCTCGCGGGGGTGCCCGCGAATACCGGACCGCCGAGCAGCGCGCTCAGGCCGACTAAAGTAAGGTAAACGCGTTTCATTGTTTGTTCTCCTAATCTTGAGCCTTCGCTCATCGAAAAGTTGATCGACGCTCTCGCGTGCAAATCTCAAACCACTCAAGAATCATTGGCTTTGCAGCACTTCTCCTTCCTAGATCAACCGAACGCTCCCAGTTTCGAGAGGCTTCGCACCAGCCAATCTCGATGGTAAGAAGGACATTTCCGGTAAATGCGACGCTCACGGCCGGTGCTCGGCGAAGACCTCGAGCTTACCGTCCTTCCGCACGGCGAGGACCGAATAGGCCTGCGCGTTCGGCCCTTCCATGGCGGGTGATCCGATCGGCATTCCCGGAACGGCGAGACCGGAGATGTCCGGATGCTCGGCGAGCAGACGAGAGATATCTTCCGCCGGTACGTGTCCTTCTATGAAGTAGCCGCCGACAACGGCGGTATGGCAAGACTCGGCCTCGGACGGAACGCCGAGTTCGCGCTTCACTGAATTCACGCTCACGACGTTCGACACGGTAACCTTATAGCCCCGGCTCCGCAGGTAGTCGACCCACCTCTGACAACAATCGCACAGTAGCGGCTTGTAGACCTGGATGACGTGCGGATCGGCTTCGGCTGGATGGGGGTGAAGCGTGACACAGCCCGCGAGGACCAGTCCCCCGAAAGCTGAGAGGACCATCGCCAAGTGCCTCATCGGATTCATTATCAAAACCGGACGGGCCCGGGCCAAATAAGTGTTCTATAGGTCTTGGAAGTTAACGCAAGGGGGTATGTTACATGCCGTTGAAATCCGCGAACCCGAGTTCGAGACGCTGCGTAGCTTGCCGGCGCCCTCGAACGCGTGGAGATCGATTCCGCTCGACTCGATCCGCGTCTGGGCAATAGATAGGATCAACCAGCCGTAAGGTTGGATCTCGGACACCTCTTGTCGGGAGATGCGTCTCACGCGCAGGCCGTGGGCATGATGATCACCCAGCGGTTCTGCCAATACTCGCATTAGCTGTACCCGAGAGCGCGAGAAGCAGGTTCACGCCACTCGACGGGGCGTGCGTGTGGAGCGCCCGATGATGGCAGCGCGGTGATGAGTCGGAGGGTAGCCCTTCCAACGCCGGAAGGCCTTTGAAAAAGCAGCCAGTTCGGAGAAGCCAACGCTGCGAGCGATGGCCTCGATCTTCAGCGATGGGTTCGAAAGGAGCGCCTCGGCTGTTTGGCACGCCACGGAATCGCGTTCCGAACGGAAGTTCGTGCCGTCTTCTGCAAGCTTTCGCTGGAGCGTCCGGCTACTCATCGCCAGCTTTCGGCCGACGCTGGCGGAGTCCGGGCGCAGGCCCTCTGCAAGCAGTGCGCGCATCGCGTGGTGAACGCGGTCGCGAATTCCAGCATCGCGCGCGACGCGGGTGCTGAGTGCTTCAGCAAACTTCCCGATCTCTCGAGCGAGCGAACGGTTCGCGAGGCGTGGTGTGATCGCGAGAGCGGCTCGCGGCAGGATCAGACGGTCCCAGCGCGCGCTGAAATGGACAGGGCAGCCGAATGCCCGCTCGATCTCGGCATTGTCGCCGACTCCACGATGCCGGAAATTCACCTCTCGCACCCGAAATCCGGCACCGAGAGCGTGGCGCATGCCGCTCACGCTCATCATCAACAGATACTCCATGGCATGACGACTTCGAGAGAACACGCCATCAGCGACGTCGAAGCCGACACTCACCACGTCACGCTCGGTTCGGATCGTGAAGCGCAGGGTGTCGAGGCCGATTGCGCTGAATCGCTCAGCCTGACGCAGACCTTCCGCGAATCGCGCGCTCGAAAGAACCAAGTAGATCAAGGGACCACGGGGCTCAGAACGCTCGCCGGCGTGGATGCCGATCAAAGGGTCGCGCGCCCGCTCCGCTGCGTGATCGAGGACTCGTGTCACCAATCGGGTAGGGACCCGCGCGTCGGATTCCTCGAGCGACGCAACGCTCAGGCCAGCCGCTCGGCAAAGCAGGGCAGTCCCGAGCCCGGCGCGCTGAAGCGCTTTCAGGAGATCGAGGACAGCCACCCCGGCCATTGTCGCTTGTTCGGCCATATCGTTTGGCGGGTTCAGACAACAACTCGAGGCATGCGGACAAGGCTGGACGACGGCGCGCGCGCTATCCTGTCCCCAGGGCTGAGTACTGGAGGGCCTCTCGAGAGGGTGAATGAGTCTTAGCAGGCGAAAATTTCTCAAGGCCACGGCAGCGGCGGTGGTGGTGATTGGGAGCGGTCCGGCTGCGGCTCGATCCCAGCCGGCTGGCGCAGGCTCGCGAGAGATGGCCGAGGCCGAGCATCGGGTCTTCATGGTTCGACGACCTCGACCCGGCGCACGATGGTCTGCGGGTGGCCCAACTCTCGGACATCCACGTCGGGGCGCGGACGCCACCCGAGCGAATCCGCGATGCCATCGCGATGGCGAACGCCTTCGAGCCCGACTTGGTGGTGCTGACGGGGGACTACCTCTCCCGTGAGGAGCGCGGCGTGGGACTGATCGGCGAGCTCATGGGCGGACTCTGCGCACCCACCTTCGCCGTGCTCGGCAACCACGACCACTGGGTCGACCCGATCGGCGCAGTCGGAGCGCTGACCGCGCTCGGGTACGAGGTGCTTCGCAACGAGAACACCACCCTCAGCTTGCGCGGCGCGCCCTTCACGATCATCGGCATCGACGATCGTCTCACCGGCAACGCCGCACCCGAGCGAGCCTTCGCAGGCGCCGCCCGCGGCTCGCGCCTCGTGCTCGCCCACGGCCCGCGCACTGCCGACGACCTGGTGGCGCTCGGGGAGCCGCTCCTGTGCCTGTCGGGGCACACCCATGGAGGGCAGATCCACATCCCGGGCGTGACGCCTTTGGTGCTGCGGGCGTTCGCCCACGAGCCCTACGATCAAGGGGCTTTCCAGGTGGGTCCAGTCCAGCTCTACGTGAACCGGGGCGTCGGGAACTCCGCGCTGCGCCTCAGGCTCAACTCCGCGCCCGAGGTCACCCTGGCCGTGCTGCGCCGGCCCCAAGCCGCGTGACTGCACCTTGAGACCGACCCGAGCCGAGGGGACAGGACGCCGATAGCGGGCCGTGGCGGCCACACCCATACCGCGCCCGAGACGGACAGTGACCGCGATTTCGAACGAAGCGTCAGGGCGTGCTGGAATCAGCCGGCGCCGTCGGCCGAGCCGCTGCAGCCGCCCG
>CAVQEA010000024.1:0-182459 GCA_963711395.1 uncultured delta proteobacterium
CCGCTCACCTAGGCAATTGATCCTGGCTTGCTGGGAATAGCCAGCCATTGCCAGCAGGGGTCGAGAAATCAAGCCGATTGGAGCGCAGGCCACCGTCAGCGGGGGCAATCAGGAGTCCGTTGCCTTTTTATCACAATTCCAGGGATTGTTTATTCATACGCTGTGTGTGCAACGACGGAGATTGATCGGTGTCCCTGACTTTGGGAGGCTCAATATGGTGGGGGATCACGGATGCGCCTGCGTCGCCAATTGCGATCCACGACTGCATGGTCGGGAATCGTTGGGGGAGCTTTGCTCTCCGCCGTGCCCGTTCTGGGGGCCGACGTCAGCAGCAAGGCGCCACAATATAATGTCCTGGCGCCGGCGGTTGATGGCTTGAATGGCAAGCTCGAAGCGCTCGGTGGCTCGTTCGCCGACAGGTCGATCTATGGAGGCAAGGGGTCTTTCTCCATTCCGCTCGGCACTCAATTCGGTCTGCAGATTGATGGCGCGGCGGGCAGTTTTGACAGCCGCGCTTTCGGCAGCGCCGGGGGGCATTTGTTCTGGCGCAATCCAGCGCAAGGACTCGTCGGCATTTATGCCAATTATACTTATTGGGACCGATACGGCGGCGCCTGGGTTGGCCAGGTTGCGGGTGAGGGGGAAGTCTATTTTGGGCGTTTCTCGATTCAGGAAATCGCCGGTGTCGAGTCTGGCAACCGCGCCGCAAACGCCACAACCAGCACCACCGTCACGGGCATACCCAACGGCAGTGCGACGACGACAACGACCTTGGCCGAGTTTTACGACGTCAAGACACGCTTCTTCGACCAGGTGAATTTCTCGTATTACATTCAGGATAATTTGAAGGTCTTCGTCGGCCACCGGTACCTCGGTGGCAAGAACGCTGCCGCATTTGGCGCCGAAGCGGCGTTACCGCTGCACGGCGGGACGATGGCGTCCTTGTTCGTCGAAGGCCGAGCCGGCGAAGATAATTTCCACGGCGTGTGGGGCGGAGTGAAATTCTATTTCGGTCAAAAGGACAAGTCCCTGATGCAACGCCAGCGGCAAGACGATCCGATCAATTGGTCGCCTGAGTCCCTGTTCAGCATCGTCAATTCGTTTGGCCGCACCGGTACCGGTACAACCGTATTTGCTTGCCAAGGAACGGAAATTTACAACGTCGTCACTGGACAGTGTCAATAGCAGCCTGGCCGATCTCGCAGGTCGCATACTCATACTTTCCCGATGCGCGCCGCATGATTTCGGGGACGCGCGTAACGACAATCTTGACCGATTCGGGCGTGGCTGATTGCAGATAGGCTTGCAGCCGCCCGGCGTCTTTTATCGGCTCCGCAAGTTCCGAGACAAAGCGGATCTCAATTCGATCATGGTGGGTCTGTGCGAACTGGATTTGCTTATAGTCGAGGAAATCGCACAGGACCTTATTCTGGTAGGTTGGCCACCAGCGCAGCCCGCTTGGAAGAACGAAGAAATTGCGCTCCCGTCCCACGACGCGCTCCAGCCGCCGCAGTGTCCGCGTGTCAGGCGCAGGATTGGTATCGGGCACTGCAAAGTCGCCGCAGGCATACCGGATGAGCGGCATCGCGTAATTGTAAAACGGCGTGAAGACCAACTCGACCAATCCGTCGCCGGAATCGGCAAAGTCGTTGGACTGCTGGAACTCGACGTGAATGGTTTCCTCGCAGATGAACATGCGACGGCAACTCGGGTCTTCAACAGCAACCGGTCCGAATTCAGAACCGGAATAGAAATCCAGCACGGGGCATCGGAAGCGATCTTCGATCGTCGCGCGCAGTTGTTCAGTGGTAACTTCACCTACACAAACGGCGAGCTTGAAGCGGTGTTCGCGTAATTCATCCGGTAGATGCTCTCCAACCAAGGCGAGCGCCCCTGGATAGCTCATGACCACGTCGGGCTGGATTCGTGCGAGCCACCGGCATTGGTCCTGGACCGGCGTCTGCACCGCCAAATAATGCATCATGCGTGTCGCGCCGCGAATGGTCGATTGATAGGTCAGACCTGCCGGATAGGGGCATTCACCTTTTCTGTCGTTCCGCAAGTTCGCCAGCGATCCACCGGCAGGCAAGCCCGCCCATGCGAAGGCGCGTTCCAGGATGGCGCTGCCCGCGGCGGCGACCAGAAAATTGACGCGATAGGCCAGTGGCGTTCCAGTCGAACCGGCGGTGTAGCCCGAAATGACCTCGCCGCACTCAGGCGGCACGCTGTCTGCGTAAAGCGCCTGCTCGTTCCGCTGCGCCTCGGCGCGCGTGAGCACCGGAATTTCAGTCCAGCGGCTCCAGTCGATCTCGTCATTGGGTGTGAACAACGGATCAAGACGCCCTTGATCGCGATAGAAGGGAACCTGGGTGCGCGCATGACGGACCAGTCGCTCCAGGAGACCGCGCTTATAAGCATTCATTTGGTCGGGTGGCAGAAATTGCGTTCGCATCAACGTTTCGAGGAACGCAGGCGTTGGATCATTCATTCGCTGCACACTGCGACGGGCCTCTCTCAAGCGGGGAATTGCACCGCCTCATTCGATGAACAGAATAATCGAATTGAGAACAGTTTCACAACGCGGGCTGGTGGCCCAGCCAGCCCGATGTCCGCATGCCCGCTAACTGCCAATAGCGGACATTGATGTGATCACGTCGCGACGACTTCAGACAGACTTGTCAATCGCCCAACCTATCGCACGGACGATGCCGTATGCGGCCAATGAAACCAATGCGATGCCGGTCAGGCCGATCGCAATTCCGCCGGCGAGAATTGGAATGTCAGCTGGAATCATATCCCAGAACCTCAGGCCAAGTGCATCCTTTGCCATCAACAAAAGGCCCGCCATGAGGATGATCGCTGCAACAAGCAATCCAAGCCGATGAAAATTTCTGCTTACATTCGAATTCCGCCAGTGCGCGTACAAGGGCTGTCTGTCGTCATCGCTGCTCATAGGCGTCGGTTTCCTTATTTGGGTGACCACGTTTTGAACGCCACTTACCCACTTGCCCGACAATCATCCATCTTGTCGGCAGCCTCTTCACACGCCGCAGCCAATTCCAAAAACTCCTGCTTGGCGGCAGGGTCGTCTCCACTTGCTGCGAGCTGCCGGTAATGTTCGGCCTGCTCGCGGTAATAGTCGGAGTTGTGCATGCGAGACCGGCTGTTCAGTATCGGTACAAGTCAACATTACTGCCGGCGGTTCCAGGGTGGGTCAGGAACTCTGACCAAACGGAATCAAGGTTTGAATGAGCAGCTTCTGCCGCAGTTTTTGACGTGTCCGCAATGTCCGGAGTACGTCCGCTTTGCCCCCGAAAGCGGGCACCGATTGGCAACAAACTATGGATGTCCGAATTTATGAGCGTACGCGATTAACGAAAATCGACCGCCGCCGCGCTCCATTGACCTACATCAATGCCTTCGTCTTGCATCCGCGCGCTCATAACATCGGATGAACTCTTGGGGCATCATGAGGCACCAAGTGGTTCGTCTGTCTCCGGCACGCTGTGAGGTCCATATCTCGGTCGTGCCAGGGACCCAAGCTCCCACTGTCGGAGCGTAACCAAACTTAATTCATCTAATGTCTCGCGTGAGTTCGGTAGCGGACATTGCAGCGTCAATTTTTTATGTGGGCTTCATTGCGATTCGTACAGAACTAGAACATCGCAGAGTTCTTGTTGATTTAGATCAATCGGTCGGGGAAAAAACAAATAGCGGCGTTAGCAGTGCACAAGCCCATGTCCGTCACTCTGCCGCAAAACGGCGGAAGAACCATTGTTTCATACCCTCTACCGCAAACAAGTAAAAGATCAGGATGGCAGCGAGTATGACGAAGAAGAAAGCCGGCGGCGCCACGAAACCGAGAAATTCACTCGCGGGGGTGAACGGCAACACTGCGGCGACCACCACCACTGTCAGTGAACAGGCGACGAGCCACAGATTGGGACGACTTTTGAAAGGGTTCTTGCGGGTGCGGATGATGAAGATGACCAGCACTTGCGTGGCAATGGATTCAATGAACCAGCCAGTATGGAAGAGCGCCTCTCCGGCATGGAAGACTGTCAGCATAATGTAGAAGGTGAGGAAGTCGAATACGGAACTGACCGGGCCGATGATCAGCATGAAGTTGCGAATAAATTTCATGTCCCAGTGCCGGGGATGGCTCAAGTAGTCTTCATCTACCCGGTCAAGTGGGATGGGTAATTCGGAAACGTCGTAGAGGAGGTTGTTGAGCAGGATTTGCACCGGCAACATGGGGAGGAAGGGAAGGAAGAGCGAGGCCCCTGCCATGCTGAACATGTTGCCAAAGTTGGAGCTGGTACCCATCATGATGTACTTCATGATATTGCCGAAGGTGCGCCGCCCCTCCAGAACGCCGGCATGAAGGACTCCCAGGTCGTGCTCCAGGAGGATCATGTCCGCCGCCTCTTTTGCCACGTCCACGGCGCTATCCACGGAAATGCCAACATCGGCCGAATGGAGCGAAGGCGCGTCATTGATGCCGTCGCCGAGATACCCGACCACATGGCCGCGCCTTTTTAGGGCGAGGATGATCCGGTTCTTCTGGGCAGGAGTCACGCGGCAGAAAAGGTTGACCTGCTCCACGCGTGCTGCGAGTGCCAGATCATCCATTTGCTGGATTTCAGCGCCGGTAAGCACGCCCGTTACTGGAACGCCCAACTGCACGAAGATATGTTGGGTCACCAGTTCGTTGTCGCCGGTGATGATCTTGACGGCGACCCGGTCGGCGGCAAGTCCAGCCAGAGCCACCTTGGCGCTCTCCTTTGGAGGATCGAGGAAGACGGCGAAGCCCACAAAGACAAGTTCCGCTTCATCGCTAACTGCGCAATGAGGTTGGTCCTTCTCCACCTGCCGTGAGGCAATCCCCAGTACTCGGAAGCCTTCTTTACTGAGGGCCTCGAATTGAGCATTGATGCTCGCACGTGCCGCATCATCCAGAGGACGCGAGCCCGACGTCTGATCCAACTCATAGCTGACCGACAGACGTAGGATATCTTCGGGAGCTCCTTTGATCACGAGTAACCTGATGCTGCCGTTGTCCAAGAGCACCGAGATCCGGCGGCGCTCAAAGTCGAACTGCGCTTCATCGATCTTGCGCCAGCCGCTGACGTCGATCTCCCTGTGCTCCAGGATGGCGTCATCCAGGGGGCTCTTCAGTCCTGTTTCAAAAAAACTATTTAAGTAGGCCAGCTCCAGAACCCGTTGACTTTCCCGGCCAAGGCAATCCAGGTGGCGTTCCAGGTGGATGCGGGCTTCGGTCAGGGTGCCGGTCTTGTCGGTACAGAATACATCCATGCTTCCCAGATTTTGGATCGAGGCGAGCCGCTTGACGATCACCTTGTTGGCCGCCATGCGCAGCGCCCCCCGCGACAAGGTCACGGAGACCACCATGGGGAGGAGTTCAGGTGTCAGCCCGACAGCCAGGGCCACGGCAAACAGAAACGATTCGAGCAAGGGGCGGTGAAAGAAGACGTTGGCAAGAATGACGAACAGGACGAGGAGGACCGTCATGCGCATGATGAGGATCCCGAAACGGTAAGTACCCAGTTCAAAGTCAGTGGGCGGGGCCTTGGCCAGCAAGGTATCGGCAATCTCACCAAGCTCCGTATTCTGCCCGGTACGGCACATCAGCACTCTGGCCGTGCCGCTGATCACCGATGTACCCAAAAGCACGGTGTTGCTGGCTGAGAGGATCTCTGTCTGTCCCGGCAAATCACCGGGGGCCTTTTCCACCGGATATGGTTCGCCGGTTAGGAGGGCTTGGTTGACGAAGAAGTCTTTTGCCTCCAGCACCCTGCCGTCGCAGGGGATGAGATCGCCGGCAGTCAAGAGCGCCACATCGCCGGGCACCAACTCCGCAAGCGGTATCTCAAGGGGATTGCCGTCCCGCAGCACATGCCCGCGTACCGCCACCGACTGCCGCAGTCCCTCTGCCGCCTGTCCGGCCCGGTATTCCTGGAGGAAATCAAGGGTGGTGCTGATGATGACGATGGTACCGATAATGAAGAAGCTGGCTGCATCGCCGGTGAGCGCGGAAAGGGCGCTGGCAGTGATGAGAATAATGACCAAGGGGTTCCGGAACTTGGCCAAAAATTGAAGGACCAGCGACTTCTTTCGCTCCCCGTGTATCAAGTTCGGCCCGAACTGTGCCAGGCGTGCAGCCGCCTCCGCACTGCTCAGTCCGTCAGGGCTTGCGGCTACCTGTCCCAACAGCGCCGAAATGGGCAGTTGCCAGAATGGGGAATCCGCTTTGATGGCGGGCGCAGGCATGACGGATTCTTCCGAAGAACCGCATGAAAATAAAAAAACGGACAGCGATCGACTTACAGATCAATCCAATATTCCTAATTAGGCAATAGGCGATGAAGCCGATGTCCGCTTTGGGTCATTAGCGGACATTTTGTGCTGCGAGAGCTATGTCCGCTCTGCCCCCGAAAGCGGACAATTGCACGTGGCGAACGCCATGTCCGCTATGCGCCATGAGCGGACATGCATCAGCGCCCAATTGAAGCAGATAGGCCGTCTCTGTTCCGGTTGATGAAGGGCAAGTTGCTCGGATGTCTCAGCGAGCGTCCTTCCAAGGGTCGGACTCTTTTTTGGAGTCTGGTATGCTTTTGAGCGCATCTTCGTATGATTTGTCTTTCGTTTTGTATAACGCGTCGTCCATTTCCTTTTGATACCGGGGCTTCACTTCTTTGTATGAGTGATACCCAAATCTTTGATCCCGAGATGTAGCAAGTGAAGGGTTGCTTTGGGCATGAGCGGCAACGGGCAATAACGCAATTGTCAATGCTGCGATGAGCGTTCTCATTTTCAATTCTCATTACATCATGGAATGCCGGTCAACCGCCATGCGACACGTGACAACATCGCAACGCTCCCGAACGACCTGGCCATCGCAGTTCGCACTCGGTCGGTCCGCTCTACCTCCGAAAGCGGACATTGGCAATCTTATTGGATCACATCGTCGGCGCGGGCAATCAATGCAGGTGGCACAGTAAGACCGAGTGCCTTGGCAGTCTTGAGGTTGATGACGAGGTCGTACTTGGTCGGCAACTCAACTGGAAGATCGCCTGGTTTCTCGCCTTTGAGAATGCGGGCGACATAAATGCCAGCACGGCGATAAGCGTCCGTCTGGCTTGCTCCGTAACTGATTAAGCCCCCGGCATCTACGAAACCTCTTTCAAAATAGCTGGCTGGAATTGCGTGGAGAGCCGCGAGCCCAACCAATTGGCTACGCCGACTGCTAAGGAAGGGACCTGCACCTACAAGTATCGCACCGGCGCCGGACTTCGCTACGCTCGAAAAGGCTCCATCGACTTCCGCTTCGCTGCCCACCTTAAACGTAACGATTTTCTGTCCGATGGCGCGTGCTGCCGTTTCTATTTCGCGGGATCTCGGTCTGATACTCCGAAAAGTTCGTGTGCTGCAGAACAGCGATGATTTCGGCTTGGGGGGCCAACTCACGCAGGAGTGCGAGCCGTTTGCCTACGACCGGAATATCAAAAAAGCTCACGCCGGTGATATTGCCGCCCGGTCGGCTGATACTGGTCACGAGCCCCGCTACGACAGGATCCGCCCCGGTTACGAAAACGATCGGAATATTTGTCGTGGCCGCCTTCGCTGCTAGAGCCGCCTCGACGCTTCCGACGATCGCCGCCACCTGAAGGGCGACCAACTCGGCAGCAAGTTTCGGCATTCGTTCCTGTCGGCCATCCGCCCAACGTGCCTCTATCGCGACTTTGTCAGCCCGGATAGCCTGATTCGCGCAGACCCTGACGAACTGCTGCAACCAGGTGCCCGGCATCCCCAGCCCTCGTTGGCCTGAGAAAACCGACCACCGGCTTCGGCTGCTGCGCACGTGCAGCGAGTGGAAAGGAAACCACTGCGCCGCCCAAAGAGATAATAAATTCGCGTCGTCTCAATGCCGCCCCCAAGACCGAGAGGCATCGTAACAACTCAGACCGATACTTTGGAAGGGACTGGTACGCCGATGTCCGCTAAGTGCCGGAAGCGGACATCAAGCGACGCGAGCTGAATCACCAAGGGCCGGAAAACGGCATTGCCCAGCCTCTGCTCGTGGCAGTATCGTTACTTGGCGCATTGGCTATGGACGGGGGGCATCGGCGCAAGAAGAAAATTCGGGAGGCGCCCTATGAAGATTGGTGAGTTTCTCAAGCACTCGCGTCACCGGCTTGTAACGTGCCTACCAGACGCCAGCCTGGCCGCTGTAGCGAAGCTCATGTACGAGCACAGCATTGGCGCGATGCCTGTCTGCGAACTCGGCACTCGCATGATTGGCATCATCTCTGAACGGGACCTTGTCCGGGTCTTCGCAAGAACCGATTGGAGCGAACTACAATATCTGCGTGCACGCGATGTCATGACGACACGGGTTGTGAGTTGCGGACCCGATGACAGCATGCGAACCGCGCAGGAGCTAATGAGAATAAATCACTTCAGGCATCTTCCCGTTGTCGAAGATGGACGTGTGCAGGGAATGCTTTCCTTGCGCGATACGCTGGCGCTGCGTCTTCAGGAGTCGGAGGATGAAATGAATTTTCTCCGTGACGCTGTCGTTGCCGCGCGGCATCATTGACAGAGATTGAGACGATTAAGCCGGTAACGGACGAATGACTCGACAGGCGTTGCAAATAAAGCGCAACGTTTTTCGCCGTTGAAAGACGCCAGCCGGTAGACCGGCATTGGCGACGAGGATGATGATGCCAAGATTTCACGTCGTGGCAATTGGTGCAGCGTTATTGCTTGCGGTTTCGGGACCGAGCTTTGCCGCCAAGCGGATGTCCGACACGAAGAGTGCCGTGACATCGCAATCTCGCGCGGCCGGGTCGAGCGGTTCAGTGAATTCCGGTTCGGCGATCCGCCCGTATAGCCGCGACGACCCCTATGCCCCGGGGGTAAACTGGCCCGGCAAATGGTAGCTCTGGTGGAGCGTCCGCCAAGTGCCAGAAGCAGACATTTTGCGATACGGGAGCGATGTCCGCTCTATGCCCAAAAGCGGACACGGGTCGCAAGGTGAGGCGAGCTTATTTGGGAGCGGCCACCAACACGCCCCTGACTTCCAGCTTTCCGCACATGGCGCACTGGAAAGTGTAAAGGTCGCGGATGTCGTTTTCCGCTTCGGTCCCGAGCAGTTGCATTTCGAGTTTGCATGTCGGGCATTGGAGGAGCGACTGAATGACTGCCGTCTTGTCCGGGCGGTTCATACCCCGCACCGTGCGCGCTCGTCCTGCGAATAGCCAGCCTTTCGTGCTGTGTCGGCGTTCTGACACAGAGACCGTAGCGTCGGATGAGTAGCCAGGCCTGCCAAAACGGGCAATCGATATCGTCAGATTTTGATAGCTCGGTCGTGTGCTATGCAATCCAACGGCCTTCAACCATTGAGATGCCTGGCGGGCTAAATGAAAGCTGTCGAACATTGGCAATATTTTTTCTGCCGTGCTGCTTTGCGTTAGCTATCGAACACATAAGCGCGTATATTAGCAGCATCACTGACCTGAATCGTGGCGTCAGTGGCTGAGAGACGCGACCGCGCTCCCGCCGTACCGGCAGAGGAGCGCGTGATGGCCAAATCACCGAATCGGTTGCTCGCGTCACTTTCGTCGGAAGTCTTTTCGGCGCTTGCCCCGCAATTGAAAACCGTCGAATTGAGGTTTGGCGATGTCGTTGCCGAATCTGGCGCTACCATCCGGCGGGTTTATTTTCCCTATGCAGGCGTCATTTCCCTTGTGGTCGAACTGGACGTAGGGGCAATGATCGAGACCGCGATGGTCGGCCGCGACGGCGCCCTGAATGCAGCCTCGGCTCTCGACGGCAGGATCTCCCTCAACAAAGGCATTGTGCAGGTTGCCGGCAGTGCAGGGACCCTGGAGGTGGACCAGCTCCGCCGACTGGCCAACGAGTTCGAGGTGTTCCGCTCGCTTCTCATCCGGCATGAACAGGTGCTGTTCGCGCAGTCGCAACAATCGGCGGCCTGCAATGCCAGCCACACGGTCGAAGCCCGCATGTGTCGCTGGCTGCTGCATATGCGGGACCTCGCCGACAGCGATGACCTGATGCTGACGCAGGATTTTCTTGCCCAGATGCTGGGCGTACGGCGGCCAAGCGTGTCGCTCGTGGCCAATACGCTGCAAAAGGCGGGCCTTATCAAATACCGTCGCGGCCGTATCCGCGTGCTGGACGTCAATGGATTAAAAAAGGGCGCCTGCGAGTGCTACGGCGCCGTCAAGGCCCACTACAAGCGGCTTCTTGCGGACTAGCAACAATTTGCAAAAACCCATTATGTCCGGAACCTTACACCCGAGCCAATGAACAACGACAAGACGGCCGGGATGCGCATTATGCGCGATGCGAAATATTTACGCGCTCAAGCAGAGCTATGAAGCGGCTGAAATTAAGTCTTTCGACCAGCCGCCGGCAACACGAACCGCCAGAGTTGATCCCCTGGAGCGACCCGATGTCCACTTTGGGTCATTAGCGGACATTGCCGCATGACTATTTAAGTGCAAGGACAACCGGCCCAGCAACCGGATCCGTGACTCCCAGACCCCCACCAAGGTCTTCAAGAGTGCCGCGAAATGAATCAAGCGTTGCGATCATATGAGGTCGCGCGTTCGCAAGTGCATCCATATCGGTCCATTCCGCAATAATGCAGAAAGTACGATCGCCGGTTTTAATCATGTTTGCGTGCCTAAGACCCGGCCAATTAGCCTGCACTTTTTTGTGTGCATCAAGGAATTCCTGCTCGCGGCCAGGCTTAACTTTGAAACGAACAGCGTTGAATGCGGTCATAAGGTCTCCTTCTCTGCCAATGTTATTTGATCACGTGCCCATGCGGCGCGCGCGAGTATTCGATCGCGACGTTTCGGCCTTCAACGTAGCCAGTTTCACTTAAGCCCTGACGCACGAATGCGATCCGAGATGCATATGCATCAGCAGAGGTGCTAACGAGCAGTCCAACAACCGGAGTTTTCTGCTGCGCGGACGCTGCAAACGGATAAGCTACAGGAGCCCCAGCAATGAGCTTGATAAGCTCACGTCGTCTCATACGAACCCCCCAAGAGGTCTAGACGCGTATCGTATCGCTTCAGTTCAGCACTGGAAAAGGATTCTTTGCGGGGACAGCCAATGTCCGCTTTGGTCAAGGTCGTTTGTTGCGAGATAACAAAAACCGAGTAGATTTTGAGGAAGCTCAGATACGGATGGTGAGTTGGGGATAGGCGCGTGTGGGCAATAACATCCTATTTTAATCCTGTCGGGTTCAGACGGCGGTTATCCAACTATAGAATATTTCGAACCAATCTCGCGGTACCACTCGTAACCGTCGAGCTCTCGTTCGATGGCCGCTTCGAACTCACGGAAGACGATGCCGATATCCTGATTCAACTCTCCGGTGGTGCCGTGCTCTGGCAAAAGGAGCGGCTCCTCAACCTGGCAGTCAAAGCGGTGCCATCAAACGTCAAAAATGTCGCATGGCTTGACTGTGACGTAATACTAGAACGGGCTGATTGGGTTGAAGAGGCGAACAGGCAGCTCAACGCATTTAACGTGATCCAGCTCTTTTCTGCTGCAGTAGAAATAAATTCAGAAGATTATGAAAAACGTTCTGATCACTATAACGACGATGCTTCTGTGCCAGGCGTCGCAAGTTTGTCCAATGCCAGCGAGCTATTATCCTTAGGAAAGCAGGAGCTATATCGCACCAGAGCCGCTTTAAACAAAGAAGTGCTATTCCATCCCGGACTTGCTTGGGCGGCGAATAGAAGACTGCTCGAAGAGCATGGTTTTTATGATGTCGGTATCTTAGGGGGCGGCGACGAACTCATGGCAGGTGCCATGTATGGTCAGTGCGAAAGTTCAACAAGAAAGTTTTTGCTCAACGCGGCGCGTCAACGGCATTTCCTGAAATGGGCTATTCCGTTTCATAAATCAGTAGCCGGGCGCGTAGGCCATGTTTCTGGAACAATTTACCATCTCGCACACGGTGAAAGAAAGAATCGCGCATATCGTGTCCGACAGGAACAGTTGGCAGATTTCGACTTCGACCCCGACGCCGACCTTACAGTTGGTGCCAATGGCGTTTGGCACTGGGCAAAGCCGCGACCTGATTTGGAGGATTTTCTGAGAAAGTACTTTACGAGTAGAGTTGAAGACGAGTAGATCGTGTGGCGAACTTCAGGACGCCTAAGGATGTCAGTTTCAGATTGTCCTCTCGGGCGCTACCCAAGTCTTTTAGAGTTGCCTGTTGAGGCATTACAGGCAAGCGTTTAGTCTTTGAAAGGACGCAGATGCGTTGGAGTTGGGGATAGGCGCGTGTGGGCAATAACATCCTATTCTTAATCCTCTTGGATCCAGACGGCGGTTATCAAACTACAGGTCTTTCCGGGCCGATCTCACGATTCCGCTTGTAACAGTGGAGCTCTCGTTCAACGGGGTCTTTGAGCTTGAGAAGAAGGACGCCGATATTTTAATACAATTATCTGGCGCGGCCTTGCTCTGGCAAAAGGAGCGCTTGCTCAATCTCGCGTTGAAAGCTGTGCCCACGGACGTTGAGCATATCGCATGGCTCGACTGCGACGTCATATTGAAAAGAAAAGATTGGGCGGCTGAGGCGAAGAAGCAGCTGCAAGATTTGAATGTGGTGCAGCTTTTTTCAGAAGCGGTTTTCCTTAATTCAGACGACGATATCCAGGACTCCAAGATCGAGATGGATATGCGTATGTACCAGGTCTCGATGAGTCTGGCCGATGCAAAAGATCGCATAACGTTCGGGAGCACCATCGAAAAGAAAGTGGTCAGATATACGCCGGGCTGCTGGCAGCAAAACGAAGCATTTTTGCAAACCATGGCTTTACGACGCGGTATCTGTTGGAAACGCCGACTCGTTCATCGCCGCGCTGCTTGGCCAGCACGAGTTGCTATCAAGACGCTATTCGCTCAGGGAGCCTCGTCGACAGCACTATTTTAGATGGGCCATCCCTTTCAATAAATCCGTAGGCGGACGCGTCGGGCATGTTGCGGGCGCGATTTTTCACCTGAACCACGGTGATATTGAGGTTCACAGGCTCATGCTTGAACGCCAGAAAGGACTTGAAGTTTTTCATTTCGCACCCGGACATCGACCTCACAATAGGTCAGAACGGTGCATGGCATTGGGCAAGGCCACGACCCGATCTGGAAGAATATTTGAAAAACTATTTTGTTAGCAGAGCTGAGGATGAGTGACCTTCGCCGAATACTAAGAAGCCGCCGTTTCCGGCGAGCTTTCCTGATACCAGTACTGGCGAAATTTACTTCAGCGAGTTTGAAATCAGCTGGAACGTGGTGTTGAGCTTCGGAGCCAATGGGCGTCTACGCTCGCAATGATGACAACCGAAATGCCGGCCGCGAGGAGGCCGTACTCGATCGCCGTCGCGCCCGTCTCGTCCTTGATAAACGCGGTACAAGTTTCGACATGTGGTCACTCCACGTGCACCTATACAGCGGCGGACGCTAGCGTGACCCTTTTAAATGGTACCTTCTTTGCTGCTCGAATGCGCACGAATTCGGTTACCGCGCGTTAGGCAAGCGCCCCCGCAGGCCCGCCTGCATCGGCCTCAAAGACGGAAGAAAGCCGCCGTAACGGTGGCTTCCGGCAAGTCGGCCCTCGAATTTTTTTCTTTATTTCAGCAACGGAGATCTCGTCGAACTTGGCATTGAGCTTGGAGCCGACGGTGTTGAGCGTTGCGAGGATGACCACCGAAATGCCGGCCGCCATCAGCTCGCATCGATCGCGGGTGGCGCCCGACTCGTCCTTGAGAAAGGCGACAATGCTGGACATTGACCTGGACACGGGAATTCTCCGATCTTGGCGGAAGCGAACCTATCGCCGCTCGATTAAAAAATACGAAAAGTTCAGCGTGAATTCGGGGCGTCGTCGTTTACCTTGCGTCAGTCATGCGAACCCGGCCGACGCCTCGCGGAACTTCGCGCGCAAATCGCTCAAGTGCCGGCAAAACGCGGCAAAAGCGCCTGTTTGTGACGGCGATCACAATCTAACCGGAACGCCCCGTGCGCCTGCGCGTTTCCATCCTGAACGACATGGGAGGTTCGCATGAGTGCTTGCAATTGGAATCCTGGCTGCGCGGGTGTCGCATCTGCTCGTGCCGGCAAGCGCGCAGGGTGTTTGGATCGGCGCGGGTCCGGTCGGTGTCGGCGTTGGTCCGAACTACGGCTATTACAACGGTTACTATGATTACGGTCCCGTCATCCAGCTACGCCTACGACGACGGCTACACCTACCGCGTCACTGCCGCGTCGTGCGCGAGAACTTCAACGGATACGTCCGTAAGGTCCGCCTGTTGCTGGAATGCTATTGCATCGTCAGTGCGTGCATGGTCAGTATTGGGTGGAATACGCCTGCGGCCCCGGAGGCTTCGGCCTCCGGGGCCTTTTGCTTGTCTTCACGCCGTGTTTATTCGCCGGCGAACGTAGTGTCCGCGCATGTAAATTTGACGTTGTGATTTTTATTAAGAATTGTCGGCATCCTTGGCCCGATGCGGATACTCACCTGGATCGTTGGATTGCTCGCATTGGGTACTCTCCCTCAACTCGTCCGCTTTGACCGACGGCGCCTACACGCGCGCCCTCGTGAGCACGATTTAGGATATGCACACGGCCATCGGTTCGAAGCTGACCGGTTAGTTCCCCTATCAACGGCCGGTGAGATGGCGAAGGTGCAGTTCGCGCGACATAAGCCGCGAACGTTTCCACCTTCCACGCCTTTTCGCATAATCTCAGAAGGAGGCATTCACGCCGACCTGCGCGCCGTAGGCGGTTGCGCTCTGCTGGGTGAGCGCGCCGGTGACTGCCACAAGGCCGATGAGATTGCGCGCAAGCCGAACGGTGGTGCCGGCGGTCAGCTTGTCGCTATCGGATCCGGAACCACGGCCGGCAACGTGAAACTGGGCGCAATCGAGGTGGTCAGAAACGCCGTCACCGAACTCGCGCGCCGCGAAATGATGGTCCGCATATCGTCCTCCACAAAGGACGCCAGAGGCCGGCATCCCATTGCGCCTGATAGCCGAATGCGCCTATTGCCGCGTTGCGCGTTTGGGGCATCGAAGCCGAGGCTGGTGAAGCTGCCGGACTCGACAAAGCGGCCGATGCGGACTTGTGCCAGGGCGATGCCGACGTCATTGGTCCGTGCGTGACGTTCCCGGCGTAAAAGTTGATCCGGCCTCGCCGGCGAGCGAAGAGACGCTCAATCCGTTTACCGACGCCGTATTGCCTTGCAGCGGTGATGCCGACGGGCACAGTGCGCGCGACGTTATGGCCGATCCAGCCGGCGGTCGCGATCGCGTCGAACCAGTAGCTGGCGACTGGTACCGTCGGCAAGGTAGGCGTCTTGTGGCCGATCGGCTCCAGGCGACCCTCCTTCACGGCCCGCTCGACCTGCTCCTTCATCGACTCGATCAGCTCGCTCTCGCGGACGCACGTTGGCGTACACCTGCGCCACGGTGGTGCCAAGGGGACCACTTCCTCGATGTAGCCGCCGGGCTCGGTGGAACTTCGAGGAAGCAGTGGATCTCGGTCGAGCGGCCGAACAGGTTGTGGATGTTGCCAATGATGTCCTGTACGCGCCGACCAGGAAGAAGCCGATGCGGTAGGGCTCTCGCCGCTTCGCAGCGGGTGCAGCGGCAGCGAGGTCTCAGGTCGCTCGTTTCGACGTCGGTGAATTTCGAGATCTTGCCGTCGGAGTCGCAGGTGATGTCGACGAGTCGAGGGCCGCGAAGGCGTCTCGTTCAGCCGGTGGATCGGCATGATCGGGAAGAGGTGGCCGATCGCCCAGTGGTCGAGCAGCGACTGGAACACCGAGAAATTGCAGAGATACTGATCGGCGAGCTGCGTCTCGAGGGCTTCGAGCTCCTCCCGCCACTCGTCGTCGGCCTTGCGCATCGCCGCGATGCCGCGGCAGATCTTCCAGAAGAGGGTCTCGACGGTCGCCTTGTCTTCGAGCGGCAGATAGCCGTGCACGAACAGCGACTGCGCCTGGTCCTTCTGCTCGACCGCGTCGTGGTAGGCCTCGAGCGCGGGCATCGCCGCGAGGTTCTCTGGATTCGCGAAGGCCCGTGACGACGTCGTGCTCCTTGCGCTCGGACGGCTGCGGCACCGCGGGCACGCTGCCCTTCGATCGAGCCGAACACCTCACGACCAGCACCGAGTGGTGCGCGACGATGGCGCGGCCGCTCTTCGGTGACGATATCGGGGTGCGGCACCTGCTCGTTGCAGCACCTTCTGGATCGCCAGCACGAGGTCGTCGGTGTACTCCTTGAGACTGTAGTTGGTGGAGCTGTCGAACGCACCGAACGGCTGCCGTCGTAGTCGACTCCCAGGCCGCCGCCGCATCGATGTACTCCACCGCGAGACCCTCTTGTAGTTGGCGTAGATGCGGGCCGCTTCGGTGACCGCCTGGCGGATGGCGACGAATGTCGGAGACTCTGCGAGCCGACGTGGAAGTGGAGAAGCTGGAAGCAGTGGAGCCAGCCTTCCGCGCGAAGAGCTCGATCCGCCGCCAGCAGCTCGGCGGTGGAAAGGCCGAACTTCCGGTCACCGCCGCTCGAAGCCTCCCCACTTGCCGCGGCCTTTGGAATGCAGCCGCACGCGCACGCCAAGATCGGGCTCGACGCCCATCTCGCGGGCGACGCCGAGGATCTGGCGGAGCTCCGAGAGCTTCTCGACGACGAGGATGACGCGCTTGCCGAGCCGCTTGCCGGCGAGCGCGGTGCGGATGAAGAGCGCGTCCTTGTAGCCGTTGCAGATGATCAGCCGCTCGGCGCCGCTCACCATCGAGAGTGCGATCGTTGCTACCCGCCTCGATGCCGAACTGGTACGGCGCGCCGGCGTCGAGGATCTCCTCGACGACCTCGCGGAGTCTGGTTCACCTTGATCGGGAACACCCCTTGATATCGTCCCTGGTAGCCGAGCTCGGCGATCGAGTGGCGAAACGATTCGTTGATCTCCTCGACGCGGTTGCGGAGCAGGTCCTGGAAGCGGATCACCAGCGGCAGCCGCAGGCCCCGGCGCCTTCGTTCCTCGACGACGTGGATGATCCGACCGCGCCGCCCTTCTCCTTCTGCGGCGAGACGGTGACGTTGCCGTGGTTGTTGATGTCGAAGTATTTGATGCCCCACAGCGCCGGACGTTGTACGCCTTCAGGGCATCTCGCTTGCCCCATGAGGTCTCGAGCGCCGACATCGACATACCTAGATAGCGGGTCGCGAGTCGGGTGTAAACGAAAACGCCCCTGGCAGCGGTTCTGGTTCGTCAGACCGCCATCTGCGGGCGGTACTCGTCGAAGCGCCGGCGCAGCACGTCGGAGACCTCGCCGAGCGTGACGTAGGCGCGCACCGCGTCGACGATGAACGGCACCAGGTTGTCCCGGCCCGATGCGGCGCGATCGAGCGCCTCCATCGCGGCCGCGGCGCGCTTCGCGTCACGCTTCGCTCGCACCGCGCCCGCCCGCTGCTCTTCCTCGAGCTTGGGGTCGATGCGCAGGATGTCGGTCGGCGCTTCGCTCTGCTCGGTGAAGTCGTTCACGCCGACGACGATCTCGCGCTTCTTCTCGACGTCTTGCTGGAAGCGGTAGGCGGCGTTGTGGATCTCGCGCGCCTGGAAGCCTGCCTCGATCGCCCGCACGGCGCCGCCCATCTTGTCGATGCGCTCGAGGTATTCCTCGGCCCGCTTTTGGATCTCGTCGGTGAGCGTCTCGACGAAGTAGCTGCCGGCCATGGGATCGATCGTGTCGGCGACACCCGACTCGTGAGCAACGACCTGCTGGGTGCGCAGCGCCAGTCGGCCCGCTCTCGAGGGCAGCGCGAGCGCTTCATCCTTCGAGTTGGTGTGCAAGCTCTGCGTGCCGCCGATGACGGCGGCCAGCGCCTGCACGGTGACGCGCACCACGTTGTTGTCGGGCTGCTGTGCCGTGAGCGTCGAGCCGGCGGTCTGCGAGTGGAAGCGCAGCATCCAGCTCTTCGCGTCCTTGGCGCCGAAGCGCTCGCGCATGATCTTCGCCCACAGTCGCCGGGCGGCGCGGAACTTGGCGATCTCCTCGAAAAAATTGTTGTGAACGTTGAAGAAGAAGGCGAGACGAGGAGCGAAGTCGTCGACGGTTTGGCCGGCGGCGAGGGCCGCCTCGACGTAAGCGATGCCGTTGGCGAGCGTGAAGGCCACCTCCTGCACCGCGGTCGAGCCCGCCTCGCGCATGTGGTAGCCGCTGATCGAGATCGTGTTCCAGTTCGGCACCTGCCCGGTGCAGAAGCGGAAGATGTCGGTGATGATGCGCATCGATGGCACGGGCGGATAGATGTACGTGCCGCGCGCGATGTACTCCTTGAGCACGTCGTTCTGGATCGTGCCGTTCACCTTGTCCCACGGCACTCCCTGTTTCTCGGCCACCGCGAGGTAGAGGGCGAGGAGGATCGCGGCGGTGGCGTTGATCGTCATCGAGGTGGAGACCTTGTCGAGCGGGATGCCACGGAAGAGCGTCTCCATGTCGTCGAGCGAGTCGATCGCCACGCCGACCCTGCCGACTTCGCCGCTCGCCCGGGGATGGTCGGAGTCGAGACCGATCCGTGTCGGCAGGTCGAAGGCGACCGACAGGCCGGTGGTGCCGCGCGACAGCAGATAGTGGTAGCGACGGTTCGATTCCTCGGCGGTGCCGAAGCCGGCGTACTGGCGCATCGTCCAGAACCGCCCGCGGTACATGGTCGGCTGCACGCCGCGTGCGAACGGGTACTCGCCCGGAAATCCCGCGTCGCGAAGATAGTCGTACGCGGCCACGTCGGCCGGCGTATACAGGCGCTTCACTTCGATGCCGGAGCTGGTCTCGAACTTCTCGCGCCGCTCGGGAGACTTCGCGAGCGTCTTCGTGACGGCACGCTTCTCCCATTCCTGGCGCGCTCGTTCGACGTCGCGCGGGTCGGCCATCGCTCGAAGGTAGGACGGGTATGGCGGGGAGTCAACGCGAGCCGCGAATCGGGGTCGCGGGCTGTTGCTGGGTGACGCAGTGGATCGCGCCGAGCCCCTGGACGAGGTCGGCGCACGGGATCGGCGCGATTCGCCGGTCAGGAAAGAGCCGCGCGAGGGTATCGCATGCGGCGGCGTCGCGCTCGTGGCCGAAGACGGGAACCAGCACCGCGCCGTTGCCGATGTAGAAGTTCGCGTAGCTCGCCGGCAGCCGAAGACCTTCGTGGTAGATCGCCGGCGGCATCGGCAGCGACACGACCTCGAGAGGCCGGCCGGCCTCGTCCTTCATGGTCCGCAAGCGCTCGAGGTTCTCGCGCAGCGGACGATAGTTTTCATCCGCCGGATCGTCCTCGATCGCCGTGACCACCGTGCTCGGGCGGACGAAGCGGGTCAGATCATCGACATGCCCGTCGGTGTCGTCGCCGACGATGCCGTCGCCGAGCCACAGGACGTTCGATGCGCCGAGAAAGTCGCGGAGCTTGGCCTCGATCTCGCGCCGTGTCAGACCCGGATTGCGGTTCCGGTTCAGCAAGCACGACTCGGTGGTGAGCAACGTGCCGCGGCCGTTGACGTCGATCGAGCCGCCCTCGAGCACGATTCCGGGCCGGAAGATCGGCAAGCCGAGCGTCTCGTTCAGGCGTGACGGGACCGCGTCGTCGAGATCGTACGGGGGATACTTCCGCCCCAGGCGTTGTACTTCCAGTCGGTGATCGCCGGCCCACGTTCCGAATGTACGATGAAGGTCGGGCCATGGTCGCGCATCCAGGCGTCGTTGGTCGGAATCCGCCAGAAGCGCACGTTCGGGCTCTCGCAGCCTCGGGCGCGCAGCGCCGCCCGCGCGGACCTCTCGAGCTCGTCGCTGCCGGCGAGGATGCGCACCTCCTCGTGCTCGTGGAGCGCGGCGACCATGTCGGCGAAGATGCCGGGCATGCGATCGAGCTTGCCCGGCCAGGTCTCCGGGTTGTGCGGCCACGACAACCAGGTGGCCTCGTGCGGCTCCCACTCGGCGGGCATGCGATAGCCGAGGGAGCGGGGCGTCTCGCTCATTCGTCGAGCAACCGGCGGGTGACGGCGACGTACGAATCGATGCGTCGGTCGCGGAGGAACGGCCAAAGAGTCCGGACCTCGTCGATGCGGCCCAGGTCGCACGGCACGAGGAGCGTCTGCTCCGCGCTCGCCGAGGCGCGTGCCAGCACCCGACCGAACGGATCGGCCACGAACGAGTTGCCCCAGAAGGTCAGGCTGCCTTCCTTGCCGACGCGATTCACCGCCGCGACGAACACGCCATTGGCGATGGCGTGGGCGCGCTGCGCGGTCTCCCAGGCGTCGCGCTGCGCCTCGTTGACGGCGGCCGTCTCGCCGTCGAGCCAGCCGATCGCCGTCGGGTAGACGAGGATCTCGGCGCCCGCCAGGGCCGTGAGCCGGGCGCCCTCCGGGAACCACTGGTCCCAGCACACCAGCGTGCCGATGTTGCCGTGGCGCGTGGCGAAGCTTCGGAAGCCGAGGTCGCCGGGCGTGAAGTAGAACTTCTCGTAGTACAGCGGATCGTCGGGGATGTGCATCTTGCGATACTTCCCGGCGATCCGTCCGTCGGCGTCGAAGACGACCGCGGTGTTGTGATAGAGCCCGTGCGCGCGTTTCTCGAAGAGCGAGGAGACGATCACCACCTTCCGCTCCCGGGCGATCTTGGCGAGGACCTTCGTCGTCGGCCCGGGGATCGGCTCGGCGAGCCGGAAGCGCGCCACGTCTTCCGTCTGGCAGAAGTAGCCGCGAGCGGAAGAGCTCCTGGAGGCAGACCACGTCTGCGCCGTCCCGCGCCGCGCGGCGGATGCGCTCCACCGCCTTGTCGAGGTTGTCGGCGGGCGCGTCGCCGCAGCGCATCTGCACGAGCCCGAGGGTCACCGCGCGGGAATTCTTTGATCTGCGCGGCATGTCCTTCAGGATTTGAACGCCAGGAACAGCTTCGTCATGCTGTCTTTCGCATCGCCGAACAGCATCATGCACTTCTCGTTGTAGTAGAGCTCGTTGTCCACGCCCGCGAAGCCGGGACGCATGCTCCTCTTCAGCACGATGATCGATTTGGCGCGGTCGACCTCGAGGATCGGCATGCCGTAGAGCGGGCTCGATTTGTTGGTACGCGCGGCGGGGTTGGTGACGTCGTTGGCGCCGACGACGATCGCCAGGTCGGCCTCCGCGAAGTACGGATTGATCTGCTCCATCTCCCAGAGTTGATCGTAGGGAACGTCGGCTTCGGCGAGCAGCACGTTCATGTGGCCGGGCATGCGGCCGGCCACCGGATGGATCGCGTACTTGACGTCGATGCCGCGCTTGCCGAGCATCCGCGCCAGCTCGGCCACGCCGTGCTGCGCCTGCGCCACCGCCATGCCGTAACCCGGAACGATGATGACCGAGCGCGCGCCGTCGAGGAGGCTCGGCACCTCCTCGGCGTCGATCGAGCGCACCGTTCCATGCGCTTCCGCGGCCGGTCCTCCGGTCTGCGCTTCGACCTTGCCGAAGGCCCCGAACAGCACGTTCATCGCCGAGCGGTTCATCGCGCGGCACATGAGGAGCGAGAGCAGGAAGCCGGAGGTGCCGTCGAGCGAGCCGGTGATGATCTGGATCTTGTTCATCAGCACGAAGCCCATCGAGGCGTCGGCGAGGCCGGCGTAGGAGTTGAGGAGCGCGATCACCACCGGCATGTCCGCGGCTCCGATCGGAATGACCAGCAGCAGCCCGAAGCACAGCGCCAGCGCGACCATGACGAAGAACAGCGGCGTCAACGACGGGGAGATGATCAGCGTGATCCAGCTCGTGACCATGACCGCGAACAGCGTGAGGTTCGAGACGTTCTGGCCGCGGTAGGTGATCGGCGCCCCGGGCAGCAGCTCCTGCAGCTTGGCCGCCGCCATCAAGCTTCCCGTGAACGTGAGGCCGCCGATCATCACCTGGAGGCCGATCGTGGTCATCCGGACGGCGTCGGTCGAGGCGCCGAACCGCATGAACTCGGACACGCCGATGAGCGTCGCGGCGAGGGCTCCGAGCGAGTGCGACAGCGCGGTTCGCTGCGGCACCGCGGTCATCGGGATCCGCAGGCCCATCGCGCCGCCGACCACCGAGCCGACGGCCATGCCGACGACGAGCCACTGGTAGCTCTTGATCTCGGGGTGGAACATCGTGCCGGCGATCGCCAAGACCATGCCGAATTCCGCGAGGAACATGCCGCGGCGCGCGTAGCGGGGAGAGGAGAGCCCCTTCAGGCCGAGAATGAAGAGGAACGCGGAGACGATGTAGAAATAGCGAAGCGCGTGCGCGGCGAGCTCTTCCCGGGCTTTGGCTTCGCCGCTCGACCTGCTGAATTCATAGAGCAGGCCGATGACGACGACCACCAGCGCGCCGAACACCAGCAGCATCACGCGCTCCCGGCGCCGCTCGATTTCTCCCTCTTCGCCCGCCTTCTTGAACATCTTGAGCATGCGGTCGGTGATCAGGAAGCCGCCGACCACGTTCGTCGACGAGCAGGCGACCGCGATCGTGCCGAGGATCGTGCTGAGCGGGCCGTAGTCGGCGCCGGCGACGACCAGCGAGCCGATCAGCGAGATGCCGGAGATCGCGTTGGTCGCCGACATGAGCGGCGTGTGCAGCAGCGGCGGCACGCGCGTGATGACGTGGTAGCCGAGGAATCCGGCTAGCATGAAGATGTAGAGGCCGACTTCCAACTCGGTCGTCATGGAGTCTCCTACTCGAGGACGACGAGAATCTCGCCCGACTCGACCGCCTGCCCCGGTTTCACGTAAATCTCCTTCACCTCGCCCGGCCCCTGGCTCTTGATCTCGTTTTCCATCTTCATCGCTTCGATGATCAAGAGCCCCTGCTTTGCCTCCACCCGGGCGCCGACCGCGACCAGAACGTCGATGACCTTGCCCGGCATCGACGCCTTCACCTCGCGCCGCCCGGTCAACTCGCGGGTGCCGCGCGCGGCGGCGCGCCGGGCGCGATCCTCGCTGAGAAGCCGGAAGCGGAAGCGGCGGTTCTCGAGCAGCACGTCGTAGTCGTCGGCGGAGCGCGCCAAGCTGACCTCGTGGTTCTTGCCGTCGATGAGCAACGACAGGCCGCCCGCGACTCGCCGCGCATCGATGAGCAGCTCGCCTTCGCCCTGCCGCACGCGGTAGAGCGAGCCTCCCGCCGGTTCGATCTCGATCGGAACTTCGCGATCCTCGAGCTTGGCGATGAACGTGCGCGGCATCGGCGGCTAGCTCCGCATCGCGTCGCGCCGGCCGGCGATCCGCCACGCCGATGCCGCGGGACCGTTCCGCCCGGCCATCGGCGCCGGAGAGGCGTCGCCGTGAAGCGCGGCGATGGCCCCGGCGGCGAGCGCGATTCGCTCGAGCCCCTCGGGTTGCGCGGGCAGCCCCTTGAATTCTTGCTGGATGAATCGCGTGTCGAAGTCCCCGGCCCGGAAGCGGGGGTGGCGCAGGATCCAGCGATGGAACTCGATGTTGGTGGTCGGGCCGTGGATCACGTACTCGCCGAGGGCGCGCTCCATGCGGTCGATCGCTTCCTCGCGCGTCGCGCCCCAGGCGACGAGCTTCGAGATCATCGGGTCGTAGTAGATGCTCACCTCGAACCCTTCGTAGACCCCGGTGTCGTTGCGTACCCCGAGCCCGCCCGGCTCGCGCAGGCGGTTGATCCTGCCGGGCGCCGGCAAAAAGTTGTTCTCGGGATCCTCGGCGTAGACGCGGCATTCCACGGCCCAGCCTCGTTGGCGGATGTCTTCTTGCCGGAAGGGCAGCGGTGCGCCGGCCGCGACCTCGATCTGGGTGCGGACCAGGTCGACGCCGGTCACCATCTCCGTGATCGGATGCTCGACCTGGATGCGCGTGTTCATCTCGAGGAAGTAGAAATTCCGCTTGGAGTCGACGAGGAACTCGATCGTGCCGGCGCCGACGTAGTCGACAGCCTTGGCGGCCTGCACGGCGACCTGGCCCATCGCCTCGCGGGTCTTCGGGTCGAGAGCGGGCGAGGGGGACTCCTCGATGACCTTCTGATGGCGCCGTTGGATCGAGCACTCGCGCTCGTAGACGTGCACGACGTTGCCGTGTTTGTCGCCGAGCACCTGAACCTCTACGTGGCGCGGCGAGTCGACGAAGCGCTCGACGTAGATGCGGTCGTCGCCGAACGCGCTCTTCGCCTCGTTCCGCGCGGACCGCGCCGCGGCGCGGATGTCGCCTTCGGAGTCGACGAGGCGCATTCCCTTGCCGCCGCCGCCCGCCGCCGCCTTCAGCATGACCGGGAAGCCGATCTTCAACGCGGTCGAGACGACGTCGTCTTCGTCGTCGAGCGTCCCCTCCGAGCCCGGCACGACGGGCACCTTGGCGGCGATCATGCGCCTGCGCGCTTCGACCTTGTCGCCCATGGCATCGATCGCCTCGGGGGTGGGTCCGATGAACGTCAATCCGGCCTCGGCGCAGGCTCTGGCGAAGTGTGCGCGCTCGGAGAGAAAGCCGTATCCCGGGTGCACCGCCTCGGCCCCCGAGCGTCGGGCGACCTCGAGCAGCTTCTCGACGACGAGATAGCTCTCCCGCGAAGGGGGCGGGCCGATGAGGTACGCTTCGTCGGCCATCCGCACGTGCAGCGCCTCGCGGTCCGCCTCGGAATACACGGCCACGGTCGAGATGCCGAGCTCGCGGCAGGCGCGGATCACGCGCACGGCGATCTCCCCGCGATTGGCGATCAGGACCTTGCGGAACATGGCGGGTGCGCGTTCACAGCAGCCGGCGGCAGAACTGCTCCTTCCTCGCGAAGCGACTCCCATCCCCCGGTGGGGCCCAGTCGCTCCGCGAGGAAGGAGCAGTCCGCCGCCTATTGGTGCCTCTCACAGTGGGATGTTCCCGTGCTTCTTCGGGGGGTTTTTGTCGCGCTTGTTCTGCAGCATCTCGAGGGCTCGGATGAGCCGCGGCCGCGTGTCCTCGGGCATGATGATCTCGTCGATGTAGCCGAGCTCGGCGGCCTTGTACGGATTGGCGAACTTGTGGCGATACTCGTCGACCAAGCGCTCGTCCGCTCGCGCGTCCGGGTTCTTCGCTTTGTCGGATCTGCGTCGCGGAAGATGATGTTGACCGCGCCGTCGGGGCCCATGACCGCGATCTCCGCGCCGGGGTAGGCGAAGTTGACGTCGCCGCGGATGTGCTTGGACGACATGACGTCATAGGCGCCGCCGTAGGCCTTGCGGGTGATGACGGTCACCTTCGGCACGGTCGCTTCGCAGAACGCGTAGAGCAGCTTGGCGCCGTGCGTGATGATGCCGCCGTACTCCTGCGCCGTGCCGGGCAGGAAGCCGGGCACGTCGACGAACGTGACGAGCGGGATGTTGAAGCAATCGCAGAAGCGCACGAAGCGCGCGGCCTTGATGCGAGGCGTTGATGTCGAGGCAGCCGGCGAGGACCGCCGGCTGGTTGGCGACGATGCCGACCGGGCGGCCGCCGAGGCGCGCGAACCCGACGACGATGTTCTCGGCGTACTCGCGCTGCACCTCGAAGAAGTAGCCGTCGTCGACGACCGCGGTGATGAGCTCCTTCATGTCGTAGGGCTTGTTCGGGTTCGGCGGGATCAGCGTGTCGAGCGCTTCGTCTCGCCGGTTGGGATCGTCGTCGCAGGGAGCGAGCGGCGGGTCTTCCATGTTGTTGCTCGGCAGGAACGACAGCAGCTCGCGGATCATCGCCAGGCATCGCGTTCTCGTCGGGCGCCGCGAAGTGCGCGACGCCGCTCTTCGCTCGTTGTGCGCGTCGCGCGCCGCCGAGCTCTTCCTTGGTGACTTCCTCGTGCGTCACCGTCTTGATCACGTCGGGCCCGGTGATGAACATGTAGCTCGTCTGTTCGACCATGAAGATGAAGTCGGTGATCGCCGGCGAGTAGACGGCGCCGCCGGCGCAGGGCCCCATGATCGCGGAGATCTGCGGGACCACGCCGGAGGCGAGCACGTTGCGCAGGAAGATGTCGGCGTAGCCGGCGAGGCTCACGACGCCTTCCTGGATGCGCGCGCCGCCCGAGTCGTTGAGGCCGATCACCGGGCGCGCCGGTCTTCATCGCCAGGTCCATGATCTTGCAGATCTTTTCCGCGAAGGCGCCCGACAGGCTGCCGCCGAAGACCGTGAAGTCCTGCGAGAACACGAAGACCTGCCGGCCGTCGACGTTGCCGTAGCCGGTGACGACCCCGTCGCCGAGGATCTTCTGCTGCTCCATGTCGAAGTCGGTGCAGCGGTGGGTCTTGAAGCGGTCGACCTCGACGAAGCGTGCCCGGATCGAGCAGCAGCTCGATGCGCTCGCGCGCCGTCAGCTTGCCGGCCTCGTGCTGCTTGCCGATGCGCTCCTCGCCGCCGCCGAGATCTGCTTCACTGCTGCGGCGAGCGAGCTCCTCGAGATTTTCCTTGATTCCCAATCGCCCTCCGATCGCTCTCCGACCGGTTCTCGAAGTCGAAAGTCGCTGAACTATTCTAGGAAGTGTGGGTTTTCAAGGCAGTTTGGTCGAACTGATGTTCCGGTAGGTCACCAAATCGCCCGGGGCGAGGCCATGGGCGGCGGCGAATCGCCGCGTTCACCTCCAGAACGGCCCGTGACGCGGCCCCGACGGTGATCGGCTTGAGCGAAAAGGGCTCGGCGTTCGGGTGAATGCCGACGATGCGGCCGCCCGTCGACGATGAAGATCATGTCGAGCGGGAGCAGGGTGTTCTTCATCCAGAACGATTGATTCTGCTCGCGGTCGAAGACGAAGATCATGCCGCGGTCCGTCGGCGAGCTCGGTCCGGTACATGAGGCCGCGCGTCTGCGTGTCGGGCGTGTCGGCGACCTCGACGTCGACGGTGACCGAACGCCCGGCCTTCGGCTGCAGGATCACCGCGGCGCGGTCGTCGTGGCAGCCGCCGACGAGCGCGACCACCAGCGCAGCCGCGACAAACGTTGGTTGCAACGCGTGGCGTCGTAGTCTACCTAAGCCTCCACCCTTCATTTCGGAGGACTCATGCTCACGCCGCTCGTGTTCAGCCTGTGCATCGTCGCGCTCTGGGCCTCTTTCTTCACCAGCTCTGGGGCCGCTTCAACCTGCTGCGCGCCGGCCGAGCCGGTCGAGCTGTTCGACCGCATTCCCGAGCGCATCCAGGCCCTCCTCGTCTATCGCCTTCGGGCAGAAGAAGTTCGTCCGCCCCGAGGCCGCGCATCGTGGGCGAGCGCGACGGCCGGCTGGATGCACTTCTTCATCTTCTGGGGCTTCACGATCCTCGGCGTCCAGGTCGTGACGATGTTCGGCCGGGCCTTCAGCGACCGACTTCTACCTGCCGCTCCTCGGCCCGGACCTGCTCGGCGGGCCGTACCTGCTGCTCCGGGACCTCATCGAGGTGATCGTGCTGGTCTGCGATCGGCGTCGCGCTCGTGCGCTGGCCGATCACGCATCCGACGCGGCTCTACGGCTTCGCGCCCGCCGGAGGACCGCCTGCGCCAGCCACGTCGCACTGGGAGGCGATCCTCATCCTCGTGCTGCATCGGCATCATCATGCTCGACGGGCCTCCTCTACGACGGCGGCCGCATCTGGCGCCACGCCGACGATCCCGACGCTCGCACGCGCGAGCGCCGCTGGGCGCCGGTCGTCGCGCTGGTCGGTCGGCATGCGTGCTCGCCGCGCTCGGCGGCCGGCGCGGCGAGCGCGTCGGCGACGTCGGCCTGGTGGGTCCACAACCTGGTCGTCCTCGTCATGCTGAACTTCCTGCCGCTCTCGAAGCACTTCCACATCATCACCGTCGCTCCCGAACGTGTTCTTCCGGAAGCTCGAGCCGCTCGGCGCGCTCTCGAAGCAGGACCTCGAGAACGCCACGACGCTTCGGCACCTCGCACATCGACCAGTTCACCTGGAAGCAGGTGCTCGACATGTACACGCTGCACCGAGTGCGGCCGCTGCTCGTCGCACTGTCCCGGCGACGGCCACCGGCAAGCCGCTGGCGCCGCGCCAGCTGCTGCTCGATCTGCGCGACTACCTCTACGAGCACCAGGACGAGGTGATCGCGAAGCGCGTGGCGGCGAAGCCCGAACGGCGACGGCGCCGAGCCGCCGGAGGTCGGCGAGAACGTCGTCGGCCCGGTCGATCGAGGACGAGGTGCTGTGGTCCTGCAACACCTGCCGCGCCTGCGAGGAGGCGTGCCCGGTGATGATCGAGTACGTCGACAAGATCGTCGACATGCGCCGCCACCTGGTGCAGGAGGAGGCGCGCTTCCCGAGCCGAGCTGACCCGCGTCTTCAAGGGCATGGAGACGCAGTCGAACCCGTGGGGCATCGGCGCCGAGAAGCGCTTCGACTGGGCCGACGGCCTCGACGTCCCGACCATCGCCGACAAGCCCGACGCCGAGTACCTCTACTACGTCGGCTGCGCCGGCGCCTTCGACGACCGCAACAAGAAGACGACGCAGGCCTTCGCCAAGCATGCTCAAGAAGGCCGGCGTCGACTTCGCGTGCCTCGCGCAAGGAGGAGCTCGTGCAACGGCGACTCGGCGCGCCGGCTCGGCAACGAGTACCTCTACCAGGCGATGGCGCAGATGCTGCGTCGAGACCGTTGAACGGCTACAGCGTGAAGAAGGTCATCGTGAACTGCCCGCACTGCTTCAACACGATCAAGAACGAGTTCCCGCAGTTCGGCGGCAACTACGAGGTGATCCACGCCGCCGAGCTGGTGCAGCAGCTGATCGCCGCCGGGCAAGCTCGAGGTGCCGGCGGAGTTCGACAAGCGGACCGTCTACCACGACTCCTGCTACTACGGCCGCTTCAACGACGTGTACGACGAGCCGCGCGACGTGCTCGACCAAGGCCGGCGCCGAGCGTGCAGCGAGATGCACCGCCACAAGCAGCTTCGGCATGTGCTGCGGCGCCGGCGGCGGGCGCATGTGGATCGAGGAGGATCCGGACAAGCGCGTCAACCTGCTGCGCACCGAGCAGGCGCTCGAGACCAACCCCGAGGTCGATCGCCGTCTCGTGTCCGTTCTGCATGACGATGCTCTCCGACGGCATCAAGGCGAAGGACCTCGAGGAGCAAGGTGCAGACGCTCGACGTGATGGAGATCGTCGATCGGGTGAGCGCGAAGGCATCGTGACGGTGAGTTTCAGTCCGAGAACGCGGCCGCTCCCTCTCCCGAGCTAGCCGCCGCGCGCGGGCCCTCAAAAGCCGTCCATTCGCCAGACGCCGTCGGCGTCGCGACGTACGTAGACGGGGAATATCTTGGTTTCGCCGTCGATCACCCGGGCAACCGCATACTCGAGGAAGCCAGGTCCCTCGAAGACGAACTGCGGAACGGAATACGAAGCGGCGATCCACGGCAAGTCGGTGACGAGGTCGTGGAAGATCGGCGCATATCGTTCACGTGCCCGCACGTTCAGCGACCGCAGCGCGGCTTCGACGTCGCGGTGCGCCAGCGCCGCGGTCATGCCATCCCAAACGCCGCGAAAGAGCGAATCTCGCGCGTCTCCCGTGCTCACTTCGATGCCGACGGCGGCCTTGTGGACCTGACCGAGCCGATCCGTGATCGTCAGCGTGGCGACGTGGAGACCCGAGCGCGTATACGTCTTCTGCACCGTCGTCGTCGGCTTGTTCGTCGCCAAGTCGTCGCGGCCGTCGCCGTCGAAATCGATCGCGAGCTGCCGGATCGGTTGGCTCGACCGGTAGTCGTACGTGAAGGTGACGATCAGCGGGCTTGCGCCGTTGGTGATGTCGGCACTGAAAACGAGGCCCGGCCGAGCGCCCGTAGAGCTCACGGTCACGGCCGCGGTCGAGGCTTCCGCCGTGGGTGTGGTGGCGGTTGCGGTGACCGACTGCGATCCACCGGCGAGGGGCAGGGCGTTCACCATGAACCGGCCGCCCGAGGCGTAGGCAACGTGCCCGTTTACGGTGACTCCGGTGTTGGGCGGCCCTTGGAACGTGCCCCGCACGTCGATCCGGTTCGAGCCGATGACCGCCCCCGCAACGGGTTCCGTGATCGCGATCCTCACCGCGCTGGCAGGCGGCGTCAAGGTGAAGGTCGAGGTGGTCAGGACGAGGAGGATCTTTCCGAGTCGCATGCGAAGAGACCGGAGCAAGCGGCGTTCCAGCCCGGGCGAACGCGAAGCGTGCGAGCCGACGACGCTCGGCCTGGGGAAGACGGGGAAGGCGACCGATTTCGCTCGCCGGAAGCGGTCGAGCCGCTCGGAAGCGGATTGGGCGCGGCGTCAGCGAGAAACGGGCAAGCCGCCCCTCATGAGCCGCCCTGCCGGCGCCCCCGTTCCTGGATGGCGCGGCGGCGCGCCGCGACGTCCGCCGCGCGTACCTGCTTCGCGTGCTCGCGGCTCGCCTCACGTTCGAGGGCGATCGCTTCGCCGAAAGGCACGGCGAAACCGCGATCGATCAGCGACTTGTAGGCTCGCATCGTCTTCGGCTCGCAGGAGAGCATGTCGCGCGCCAGCGTGCGGCACGTCGGTATGAGGTCGTCGGGCGCGACCACGCGATTGACGAGGCCCCATTCCTGCGCTTGCGACGCGCTCAGGAAGTTCCCCGTGAGCGACAGCTCCTTCGCGCGTGCGATGCCGATCAACCGCGGTAGCTTCTGGCTGAGCCCCCATCCCGGCAGCACTCCGACTCGTGAATGGGTGTCGGCGAACAAAGCCACGGAGGATGCGATCAGCAAGTCACACCCGAGTGCGAGCTCGAACCCGCCGGTGATCGCGAATCCGTTGATCGCGCCGATGATCGGCTTCGGGCAAGCTTCCATCGCCGCCACGGGATTTCCCGCGCCGAGCGCCGAAGTGCCGGAGCGCTCTCCGGCCTCGCCGCCGAGCTCCTTCAGATCGACGCCCGCGCAGAACGCCTTGCCGGCTCCCGTGAGGATCACCACGCCGACCTCGCCGTCCTCGGCAAGACGCCGGAACGCGTCGATCAAGTCCGCGCGCAGCTCCGTCGACAGCGCATTCATCGCCTTGGGACGACTCAGCGTCACCGTGGCGATCGATTCGCTCTTCTCGATCTGTAGGACGTTCGACATGGGTAGACCTCCTCCGCGTGAACGGGACGGGGACTGGAGCTCAGTCCGGCACGACCGCGGTGACCTCGATCTCGACCTTGGCGCGGTCTTCGACCAGCGCCGAGACCTCGACCGCCGCCATCGCGATCGCGTAGTGACCGATCGTCTCTCGAAATGCCGCACCGACGGCCGTGCGCGCAGCGAGGTACGCGCGCATGTCGGTCACGTACCACGTCATGCGGACGATGTGCTGGGGCCTCGCGTCGCCCGCGGCGAGCACGTCGACGATGTTGCGCAGCGCTTGGCGAGCCTGCTCTGCGAAGTCGTCGCTCGGGAAGCGGCCGGCGGCGTCGCAGCCGACCATGCCGGCGACGAAGACCAACCGGCCGCGCGCGCTCACGCCGTTCGCAAAGCCCTTCGGGCGGGGCCAGCCGGGGGGAAGCAGGGTTTGCATGGGATCTCCTGTCGGTGAACGGTCGAGCGCGCCTCACGCCGCGCCCTTGCGGAGCGAGAAGCGCTGCAGCTTGCCGGTCTCGGTGCGTGGCAGCGCGTCGACGAACTCGATCGCCCGCGGGTACTTGTACGGGGCGATCGTCTGCTTGACGAACTCCTGAAGCTCCTTCGCCAGTGCGGCGCTCGGTTCGACGCCGGGCCGCGGCACCACGAACGCCTTGACGCACTGACCGCGCGCTTCGTCGGGTACCCCCACGACACCGCACTCCGCCACCGCCGGATGCAGCGACAGCGTGCTCTCCACCTCGGGACCCGCGATGTTGTAGCCGCCGGAGACGATCATGTCGTCGACTCGCGCCTGGTAGATGAACCAGCCGTCGTCGTCGACGAGATAGGCGTCGCCGGTCAAGTTCCAGCCTCCCTGCACGTACTCGCGCTGGCGCGCGTCCGCGAGGTAGCGGCACCCGGTCGGACCCTTCACCGCGAGGCGACCAACGCGGCCAGGGGGTAGGGGAAGTAGATCGTCGTCGACGACGCACGCCGTATAGCCCGGGACGACCTTGCCGGTCGCGCCCGGCCGCGCGTCGCTCTCCGTGTGCGAGATGAAGATGTGCAGCATCTCGGTCGCACCGATGCCGTCGATGATCTCGATGCCGGTCAGCTTCTTCCACAGCTCGCGCGTCGCCGCGGGCAGCGCCTCGCCCGCGCTGACGCATTTGCGCAGCGAGGAGAAATCGCAAGCCGTGCCGTAGGCCGCCATGGCGCGGTACGCGGTCGGCGCGCTCACGCAGATCGTCGCGCCGTAACGGGCGATCGCCGCTGGCAGCACGTCGGGAGTCGCCTGCTCGACGAGGACGCTCGCCGCGCCGGCGGCCATCGGGAAGAGCAACAACCCGCCGAGCCCGAACGTGAAGGCCAGCGGCGGGCTGCCGATGAAGACGTCGTCCTGCCGCGTGCAGAGCACGTGAGCCGGCCAGCACGCGCAGGCCGCCATCAGATCGCGATGAAAGTGCATCGTGCCCTTCGGCGTGCCGGTGGTGCCCGAGGTGAACGCGATCAGGCAGGTGTCGTCCGCAGCCGTCGGCGACGTTCTCGAACTGCGACGGCTTGGCAGCCGCGAGCGCCTCGAGCCTGCCGCCGTGAAAGTGCTCGAGGTGCGTCAGCGTCGCGCAGCTCGGGAGCGCGAGCGCCAGCTCTTCGGCCAACCGCGAGTCGCACAGCGCATGGCTGATCTCCGCCTTGCGGATGATCTGTGCGAGCTCCTTGGCGCGCAGCAGCGGCATGCTCCCGACCACGATCCCGCCCGCTTTGACGACGCCGAACCAACATGCGGCGAGCATCGGCGAGTTGGCGCCGCGCAGCAGCACGCGGTTGCCGGGCACCAGCCCCATGTCGTCGACGAGGACGTGAGCGATGCGACTCGCCTGTGCTTGCAGCTCGGCGTAGGTCCAGCGTACCCCCTCGCCGAACAGGCAGGGGCGATCTCCCCGGCCTCGCGCCACTTGGCGGTCGAGCAGCTCGGTGGCGCAGTTCAGTCGGGGAGGGAAGCGCAGCTCGGGGAGGTCGAAGCGGAGCTCGGGCCACTCCTCGCGGGGCGGCAGATGATCGCGCGCGAACGTGTCTACGTGTGCGCTCGTCGATTCCACGGGCAGGGGTTAGTGGACTAGTCGCCCTCGAAGACCGGGCGGGTCTTGGCGGCGAACGCTCGGTAGGCGCGGTGGAAGTCCTGGGTCATCATGCAGATCGCCTGCGCCTGCGCTTCGGACTCGATCGCCTCGTCGACGCCCATCGCCCACTCCTGGTGAAGCATGCGCTTGGTCATGGCGTGGGCGAACGTCGGCCCGTCGGCGAGCTCGGCGGCCCAGGCGACGGCGCTGGTCTCCGAGCGCGTCGGGCTCGGCGAGGCGGTTGTAGAAGCCCCATGCGAGCGCTTCCTCGCCGCTGATCGCGCGCCCGGTGTAGAGCAGCTCCGCGGCGCGTCCCTGGCCGATGATCCGCGGTAGCATCGCGCACGCGCCCATGTCGCAGCCCGCCAAGCCGACGCGGGAGAACAAGAACGCGACCTTGCTGCGGGCGGAGCCGATGCGCACGTCGGATGCCATCGCCAGAATGGCGCCCGCGCCGGCGCACACGCCGTCGATCGCCGCGACGATCGGTTGCGGACACGCGCGCATGGCCTTGACGACGTCGCCGGTCATGCGCGTGAACGCCATCAGGTCGGGCATCGCCATCTGCGTCAGTGGCCCGATGATCTCGTGCACGTCGCCCCCGGAACAGAAGTTTTCGCCCGCGCCCTTGACGACCACCGCGCGCACGTCGTCGGCTCGCGCGAGCAGGCGGAAGAGGTCGCGCAGCTCCGCGTACGAATCGAACGTCAGGGGGTTCTTGCGCTCCGGGCGGTCGAGAGTGACCACGCCGACCTTGCCCGTGACGTCGAAGCGGAAGTGCCGGGCGCGGAATTCAGCGGCGGCAGCCCGGTTGCCGGGAGCGAGATGTGCGTCCACCGTCATGCTTTGTCCCTCTTGCGCTGCTTGTCTGCCGCGAGATCGCCGCGGGCCAGGTGGCGCTTCAGATCGGCGAGCAGGGCGTAGACGCGGCGTTTCTCCTCCGCGCTCCAGCCGGCGAAGAGCTCGACCACCCATTGCTCGTGAACGGCGGCCATGCGCAGGAACTGGCGCCGGCCCTGTGGCGTCAGCTGCACCGTGTACGCCCGCCGGTCTGCGGGGTGTGGCTTGCGCTTGGCGAGCCCCTCGGCCTCGAGCTGGTCGGTGATGCCGGTGACGTTCCCGCCGGTCACCATCAAACGCTGGGAGAGCTCTCCCATCGTCAGGCCTTCGGGTTCGCGCTCGAGCTGCGCGAGCAGATCGAATCGCGGCAGCGTGGTGCCGAACTCGCTGCGCAAGCGGCTGCGAATCGACGTCTCGACGCGCGTCGTGCAGGCGAGCAACCGCAACCACAGCTTGACCGCTTGATGATGGTCGTCGATCACCCGCGACTCGAGGTCGCTCCTCGGCTCGGAAGCGGCGCTCATGGCGAGGTCCTCACATCACTTCTCCACCCGCCACCGCGATCGCCTGTCCGGTGATGGAAGCCGCTTCGCGCCGACACAGCCATAGCACCACCGCCGCGACCTCCTCGGGGTCTATCAGGCGGCCCTGCGGGTTCACCGCCGTCAGCTCCGCCCGAGCCTGCTCGACGCTGCGGCCGGTCTTCGCGCTGATCTGCGCGATGGCGCGCTCGATGAACTCGGTCTCGGTGTAGCCGGGGCACACCGCGTTGACGGTCACTCCCCGACGCGCGACCTCGAGCGCGAGAGCGCGTGTCAGCCCGAGCACGCCGTGCTTGGCGGCGCAGTACGCCGTGACGTACGCGTAACCCTTGAGAGCCGCGGTGCTGGCGATGTTGACGATGCGGCCGAACCCGCGTTCGGTCATGGGGCCGATCACCTGTTGCGCGCAGAGAAAGGTGCCCGTCAAGTTGACGGCCAGCGTGCGCTCCCAGTGGTCGAGCGAGGTGCGGGCGAACGGCTCCGACGCGACCTCGCCGGCGTTGTTGACGAGGATGTCGATCGGACCGAGCGCGTCGACGGCGTCGCGGAAGCCGGCACCTACCGACTCGGCGTCGGAAACGTCGGCGGCCACGCAGTGCGCGCCCGCGAGCCCCAGCGACCGAAGCCGCTCGATCGATCGGCCGAGGATCGTCACGCGCGCTCCCTCGCGCGCCAGAGCGCGCGCGATCGCGGCGCCGATGCCGCTGCCGCCGCCGGTGACGACTCCATGAAGCCCGTTCATCCCTCAGACCCCCTGCGCGAGGTTCGCCTGCTCGAGCGCCGACAAGCCCGCGTTCTGAGTTGCCAGCGAACGCTCGCGCTCGAGATTGCGCTCGAGCTGCTGCTTGCCGGCCAGGTATTGCTGCGGCCAGTCGGCGCCGACGCCGCTGGTGTGGCCGATCTTCGCCGCCTCGAGCAGCGTCCAAGCCGGGTTGGCGAGATGCGGCCGCGCCAGCGCGCACAAGTCCGCGCGGCCGGCGGCAATGATGCTGTTGACGTGGTCCGCCTCGAAGATCGCGCCTACCGCCATGGTGGCGATACCGACCTCGTTGCGCACGGCCTCGGCGAACGGCGTCTGGTACATGCGGCCGTAGATCGGGTTTTGCAGCTTGGTGACCTGCCCCGACGACACGTCGATCAGGTCCGCGCCGGCGGCCTTGAACGCGTGCGCGATCGCGATGGCGTCGGCGAGCGTGTTGCCGCCCTCGGCCCAATCGTGCGCCGAGATCCGCACCGACATCGGCTTGTCGGCGGGCCAGACGGCGCGCATGGCGGCGAACACCTCGAGCGGCCAGCGCAAGCGATTCTCGATCGAGCCGCCGTACGCGTCGGTGCGTTGATTGGTCAGCGGCGACAGGAACGACGAGAGCAGGTAGCCGTGCGCGCAGTGTAGCTCGAGCCAATCGAAGCCGGCTTCGACGCCGCGCCGTGTCGACGCCACGAAGTCCGCGGTCACACGCTCCATGTCGGCGCGGGTCATCGCCCGGGACCACGCGCTCACGCCGTCGAGGTACTGCTGCGGCGAGGCCGAGATCAGCGGCCAGTTGCCGTCCGCGAGCGGCAGGTCTTCGCCCTCCCACGGCACGCGCGTCGAGCCCTTGGCGCCCGCATGACCGAGCTGCAGCGCGATTCGCGCGGTGGTGCCGAGGTGCACGAAATCGACGATGCGCTTCCATGCCGCCGTCTGCGCGACGTTCCACAGACCGGTGCACGCGGGCGTGATGCGCGCATCGGGGGTCGGGCAGGTCATTTCCGTGAACACCAGCGCCGCGCCGCCGAGCGCGCGAGCGCCGAGGTGCACGAAGTGGTGATCGGTCGGCAGTCCGTCGATCGCGCTGTACTGTGCCATCGGCGAGACGACGACGCGGTTCTTCAGCGTGAGGCCGCGGAGCCGAAACGGCGTGAACATCGGCGGCACGGAGACCCGGAGGCCCGAGTGCTCGGCGATCCATCGTTCGAGGCCGCCCACGTAGGCGCCGTCGCGCAGGCGCAGGTTTTCGTGGGAGATGCGCTGCGAGCGGGTCAGCAGGGAATAGGCGAACTGCTCGGGCTCGAGCTGTGCGTGCCGCTCCACGCTCTCGAACCATTCGGTCGAGTTGCGAGCGGCGTTCTGGATCTTCAGGACCTCGACGCTGCGCCGGTCCTCGTAGGCCTGCAACGCGGCGCGCAGGTCGTCGGGCCGCGCCGCGAGACTGTCGGCCAGATCGATCGCGTCTTCGAGGGCCAGCTTGGTGCCCGAGCCGACCGAAAAATGCGCGGTGTGTGCGGCGTCGCCCATCAACACCACCGGCGTGCGTCCGCCGGCCCCGCCGTGCGGATGGACCCACGTACGGCACACGACACGCGGAAAGCGGATCCACTGCGCCGAACCGCGCAGGTGCTCGGCGTTCGACATCAGCGGATGGCCGTCGAGCACCTTTGCGAACAGCCGCTCGCAGAACGCGATGCCCTCCTCTTTGCTCATCTCGGCGAGACCAGCGGCGCGCCACACCGGCTCGGGTGCTTCGACGATGAACGTCGAGGTCTCTGCGTCGAAGCGGTAGGCGTGCGCCTGAAACCAGCCCCACGGCGTCTTCTCGAAGGCGAACGTGAACGCCTCGAAGCACCGGTGCGTACCGAGCCAAGCGAAGCGGCACTGACGCAGATCGATGTTGGGCCCGAAGGTCGCCGCGTGACGCGAGCGAATCCGGCTGTTGAGCCCGTCGGCGGCGACGATCAGATCCGCGTCGAGTTGGCTGTCGTCCGCGACCTCGGTCTCGAAGCGCAGCAAGACGCCGAGCTCGTCGCAGCGCTGCTGCAAGATGTCGAGCAACCGCCGTCGGCCGATGCCGCAGAAGCCGTGCCCCGAGGACCGAATGGTGCGTCCACGGAAGTGCACCTCGATGTCGTCCCAGTGGTTGAACGAATCGAGGATCTGATCCGCGGTCTTCGGGTCGGCCTTGCGCAGCGACGAGAGAGTCTGGTCGGAGAACACCACGCCCCAGCCATAGGTGTCACTGGCACGATTGCGCTCGATCACGGTGAGCTCGTGCGATGGGTCGCGCTTCTTCATCAGCAGAGCCAGGTAGAGCCCGGCGGGGCCGCCGCCGATCGAGACGATGCGCATACCCTGCTTCCTCGTCGCCGTCGCGACACCTTTAGGCCTGAATCTTTGAGGTGTCAACGATCACGGCCCGTCCGATATTTCTTGACACATAAAATGTTGACTTCTAAAAAGATCGCCAGAAAGGATTCGCGATCATGCGCGAGGGTACCGAACCAACCAACGACGCGGCAGAGCCGACGCGCGCCGTCCTGGTCGAGCGTGCCAGAGCCCTGCACCCGCTGCTCTCGCGCAATGCGGCCGTGACGGACGGCGAGCGGCGGATTCCCGACGAGAACATCGACGCGCTCGCCGAGGCCGGGCTCTTGAGCCTCGGCATCCCGGCGCGCTTCGGCGGCCTGCAGGCGCCCATCCGCACGCAGCTCGAGGTGAGCGCGGCCTTGGGCGAGGCCTGCGGCTCGACGGGCTGGGTCGCGCAGAACATCAACGCCGCCGAGGTGGTCGCGGGCATGTTCGCCGACCGCGCCCAGCGGGAGGTCTGGGGCGACAACCCGCGCGCACGGGTCGTCGGCTCGCAGGCTCCGACCGAGGACGTCACGCGGGTCGACGGCGGATGGGAGGTGAGCGGTCGCTGGCCGTGGCTCTCGGGCTCCTACCACGCCGACTGGGCGTTTCTCGGCTTCCCGCTCGCCGCGTCGCCGGGAGAGCGCCGCACTCCCGCCTTCGGTCTCGTGCCGCTGTCGGCGGGGCGGATCGAGGATACCTGGTTCGTGACGGGCATGCGGGGAACCTGCAGCAACACGCTCGTCCTCGAGAAGGTATTCGTGCCCGACCATCGCGTCCTGAACGCGCTCTCGGCGCTCGAGGGGACGGTCCCCACCGAGCACGCGGACGAGGCGCTGTATCAATCCGCGCTCGGGCCCGTGCTGATTCTCATCCTGGTCGGATCGCAGATCGGGCTGGCCCGGGCAGCCCTGTCGATCGTGCGCGAGAAGGCGCCGAAGAGAGCGATCAGCTACACGTCGTATGCTTCGCAAAGCGAGTCGGTCGGCTTTCAGATCCAGGTCGGCGAGGCCGCGGTCGAGATCGAGGCCGCGAGCCTGCTTGCGCTCGACGCGGCGGACCGCATCGATCGCGCGGCGGAGGCACGCGAGCGCATGCCCTACGGGCAGCGCGCGCGCGTGCGCGCGGAGGCGGCTTGGGTGTGCCGGCAGCTACGGCGCGCGGTCGGCGACCTCGTGGATGCCCACGGCGCCTCGACGTTCGCCGAGTCGAACCCGCTGCAGCGCGTGTGGCGCGATCTCAACGCCGCAGCCCGGCACGCCATGCTCACCACCCAGGTCGGTTTCGAACTGCTGGGCAAGGAGCTGCTCGGGCGCGAGGAGAGGATTTCCGGGCTGATCTAGCCGCGGGTCAGACAGGCCTGTGAAACGGTCCTCCGGATGCAGCGGTCGCGCAAGGCGGACTGTGTCAACCCATCCGCCGCCCCACGCATGACCTTTTTAACGGCGGTCATCGCGCGCAAAGCCTCCCCCTGCTTCACTGTCAACGGTTGGCGGGAACTCACGATCTCTTTCAACGTCGAGCTGTGGCTTCGTGACCGGAGCGAAATCGCGTTCAATCAGTTCAGCCGGAGTCCTTCTCCTTACCAATCCATTGAGTTGTAAGGCAATCACGGCTACCCTCCCAAACCATGCCCTCCCTCAAGATCACCACAAAGCGACAAGCGACGCTCCCGGCCGCCCTCTGCGAGGAGCTGGGCGTGCAACCGGGCGACCAGATCGACGCCGAGCGGCGCGTCGTCGGCGGCGAGACGGTGTGGGTGCTGCGCGGTCCGAAGCCCGATTGGTCGTGGTTCGGGGCCGCGAGAAAGTACGGCAAGGGGAAGTCCCATCAGTGGAAGGACGTCCACCGGAGCATCGAGCGGGGCTGGGCCTCTGGCGATCGGTCTTGATACCTCCGTGGTCGTTCGTCTCCTGGTCGGCCTTCCGCAAGCGCAGGCGACGGCGGCGCGGCGACGACTCGAGCTTGCCGTCGAGCGAGGCGAGCGCGTCGTGGTGAGCGATCTCGTCCTGGCCGAGGCGTACTACGCCCTCCAGCATCACTACGGCGTGCCGAAGCCCGAGATCCAATCGATCCTGCACCGGTTTGCGACGTCGGGGACCGTCCATCCCGACCCTGCCGACGCCGTTGCCGCTCTCGAACCGAGGCGCGGCGCCGGGCTTGTCGATCGCCTCATACATTCCCGATATCGAGCGCTCGGTGCCTCGACGATCACCTTCGAACGGAAGCAAGGAGCCCTCGAAGGCGCGATCCGCCTGCGCGTGCGATAGTCCGTCGGTCTGTTCTCGTCTCATCCGCCCTTCTCTTACCTCGCGCGCCGATCTTCCACGGCGGGGATGTCACCGAGGGTCACTTTTTCTTCTTGCGCAAAATACAATACAAAGGTTGCGCTGCGCGCGACCAGGTGGAGGCCTCGCCCCGCCTTCAGAGGAGTCTCGGCGCCGAGACTTTTCTCCGGCGCACGATCCGGGGGACGAACGGGATGCGATCGAGGTCCGCGAGCTTGGCAACGCGGTCGGCGGCAGCGATGGCGGCTTCGACTTTGCGGATCGCCTCGTCGAGCCGACCGAGCACCTCCGGCGGGAGCTTGGGAACGTTCTGCGCACGCCGGCGCACCGCCTGGAGCGAGCGGAGGAACGAGCGCAGCGTGCGCCTCGTGCCGCTCGCGTGGCCGACTAAGTCGCGGAACTCGCGATCCGTGAGCTTCCCGATGAGCGCCTTGTCGCGCAGCGCCTCGAGCCGGGCGCGCATCTCGGGGCCGAGGTGTTTGTCGCGCAGGCGCCGCTCGATCCAGATGAGCGCCGCGACGTCGGAGAGCTCCGGGATGAATCCCTTCGGCTTCCGCGCCAGCCACTGCGGATGGGAGTCGCGCACCCAGTCGTAGATGTGCAGGTAGCGATAGAGCGAGGAGCGCTGCAGGCCGAGGCGGTCTGCCGCATAGCTCTCCATCGTGTCGTGGCCGATCGCCTGGTAGAGCTTCTCGTCGCGCACCTTGGCGAGGAGCGCGCCGACCCGGAGATACGCGATCTGCGCGTTCTTCAGATGGCCCTTGAGGACGAAGGTCACCTGGATCGCCCGCTGTGCGGGGCTCGGAGCACGTCTCATCGGGTTCCTCCCGGCGCGATGCCCAGCATGAGGATGGGTCTTACTGCGAGCGCGTCGTCGGGGACAAGCGAGCGCATCGGAGAGGACGAGAGAAGCTCATCGCGTCGAATTTGATCCTTGACTTTCGCTATTTCTTCGCCATAAGATCGTCCCGTGCAGAACGCGCTCTCGACCGCTCCGGAAGCGGCTTCCAGCCATCTGGGCGAGATCGTTCCGGCCGAGGTCCTCGCTCCGCCGATGCGGCACGAGCGGTGCTGGCTTCTGCGCGACGAGTGCGCGCTCGTGCTCGACGGCTTGCTCCGCCGGCTCGCTCGGCAGGAGGCGCTCTGCCGGCGCGTGCTCGGGAGAATCGCGGAGAGGTTTCTGCGGCGAGGTGCACATCATCGGCTGGGCTTCGCGCGCCTCGGCGACTACACGCGCGAGCGGCTCGGCCTCTCGGCGCGAGAGGTTCAGAGCCTCGCGCAGGTGATGACCGCCGTGGCGCGGCTGCCGCAGACCTCGGCGGCCTTCGAGCGCGGCGAGGTGTCCTGGGCGCAGTTGCGTCTTCTCGCCTCGAGAGCGACGCCGGTCTCCGGCGTCGCGCCGGGTCAGGGCGGCAGCCACGTGGGCGGGCTCGGGGAGGGAGAAGCGCTCGCACCCGCGGCTCGTGCTGCAGACGATCAGGAGACGCGCAAGGCCTCTCGCGACATCGACTGGTCGGCGGTCGAGGAGGGGATCCCGCTAGCCGTGGAGAATCTCGCTGAAGGCCTCGACTCGGCCGATGCCTTCGCGCTCGACGAGCGCATGCGAGCCGTGATCGGCTCGCTGCAGAAAGTCGACTGGCAGCTCGGCCGGCTATTGCGGCTCTTTCTCGACATGAGGCTCCATCTCCTCATGGGCTTTCCGTCGAGCGCGCGATACGTTCGCGAGCGCCTGGGGCTGTCCTCGCGCAAGGCCACGGCGCTCGTTCACCTCGAGCGCCGCTCCGCGAGGGCGCCGGAGCTCGCCTCGGCGTATCGCGCCGGGGAGATCTCCTGGGCGAGAGCGCTGGCGATTCTCCCGGTCATCGGCGAGCAGGCGGCTCGGTGGATCGCGCGGGCGCAGAGCGTGACTTTTCGACGCCTCGCCGACGAGGTCGATTGGGCGATCGAAGCGCGGGACGCCGGTGCCCCGTTCCAGTCGATCGCGCCCCCTCCGCTCGGGGCCGCGCTCGTGAGGGCGGAGCGGCAAACGTGTGCGCGCCCGGATTCGGACGATCGGCCGCCACTCGAGTGCGAGGTGGCCTTTTGGGGGCCGGCTTCGGTGGTGTCGCTGTTTCGCGCCGCCGTCAGCGCCTTCGCGGGTCGGTCCGCGCCGGCATGGCTGGGCCTCGAGAAGCTCCTCGAGCACGTGAGCGACGCGTGGATGAATCAGCCGCGGCACCGCGATCCCGTGTTCGCGCGCGACGGGTGGCGCTGTGCGGTCCCAGGGTGCAGCTCGCGGCGGAACCTGCACGATCATCACGTGCTCTTCCGCTCTCGTGGGGGCGACAACGGCCGTGACAACCGGGTTGCCGTGTGCGCGTGGCATCACCTGCGCGGCCTGCACGCCGCTACGGTCCGCGCACATGGGAGGGCGCCAGCCGGTATCACCTGGGAGATCGGCACGAGGCGCAACCGCCCTCCGTTGCTCCGCCTCCACGGCGAACGTTACGCCCACGGCTAGTGCTAGCAGAGGTGGGGTGGATGGGGCCGCTGGCGATCGGTCTTGATACGTCCGCGGTCGTTCGCCTACTGGTCGGGCTCCCGCCGGCGCAAACGACGGCGGCGCGGCGCCGGGGCCGTCGATCGCCTCATACATTACCGATATCGGGGAGCTCGGCGTCTCGATGATCACCTTCGAACGGAAGCAGGGCGCGCTCGAAGCCGCGATCTGTCTGCGCGCGTATTACTCCGCGGGTTGCGCGGACGGCTAACCGCGCCTGCCATGAAACTCAGGCGACGCTCCTTGTCACTCCACGCGGTCGGCGATAGGCTCGTCGTGTCGGGAGAGGAGCGTGTCATGGCCGAGATTCCACGCTGGTACGCGAAGGGAGATTGGTTCGACGTCTGCCGGTGCAACATCCCTTGCCCGTGCACGTTCGCCCAAGCGCCGACGTTCGAGGAGTGTGACGGCGTGCTCGCTTGGCACGTGCGTGAGGGTCGCTACGGCAACGTGGCCTTGGACGGCTTGAACGTGCTCGCCCTGGGCTTCTTCACCGGCAACATTTGGGCGGGCGCGAAAGCCTCGATGGGAATCTTCCTCGACAGTCGCGCGAACCCCGAGCAACGCGACGCGCTGCAGAGCATCTTCGGCGGGCAGGCCGGAGGATGGCCCGGGAAATTCGCGCAGACGATCGCCGAGGTCCGCGGCATCGAGTTCGCGCCCATCGAGTTCGAAGTCGCCGGCGACCTCGCCTACTGGCGCGCCGCCATCCCGAACCGCGTCGAGGCGCGTGGGGAGGTCCTGATCGGGCCGACGACGCTACCGGGCCAGCGCGTGCAGACCCACAATCCGCCCGGCTGCGAGACCGGTCCCAACGGCGTCGCCACATGGGGTAAGGCAGTCGTCGACAAGGCGGACGCGTTCGGCTTCAAGTGGAGCCGCAGCGGGCAGTCGAGTAAGCACATTCCGTTCGCCTGGACCGGCCCCGGCGAGTGAACGTGGACCGCGACGCGCCCGGCTCGGCGTTCGGGGCGCTCTCTCGGCGGATCAACCTCGCGGTCGTCGGCGTCTTGATCGCGCTATCGATCGCGGCGTGGATCCGTACGGTCAAGGACGCCAAATCGATGAGCGGCATGGCCATGGGCCTCGGCCAAATCGGCTCGCTCGCCCAGGGCAGCATGGGCGCCGGCATCTTTCTCGCCATGTGGGCCGTCATGATGGCGGCAATGATGCTGCCGACCGTCGCGCCCATGGTGCTCGCGCACCTCGCCGTGACGCGGCGCAGAGGTGACGGTCCCCTGCCGACGATCGTCTTCGTGGCCGGATATCTCGCCGTCTGGTCGGCGAGCGGCGCCCTGCCGTATCTTGCGTACCTTGGGTTTTCGCGCCTCGCCGCCGATGCGGCGCGGTCGACTTGGCTGCCGCTGCTCGCGGGGAGCACGCTGGCCTTGGCCGGGGCGTATCAGTTCACTGCTTGGAAACGGCTCTGCCTCGACAAGTGCCAGAGCCCGTTTACCTTCATCGTCACCCACGACTTCGATGGCGGGATGCGCGGCGCGCTGCGCGCCGGCATTCAGCACGGAGCGTTTTGCCTCGGCTGCTGCTGGGCGCTCATGACGGTGCTCCTCGTCGTCGGGCTCATGAATCTCGGATGGATGGTCGGGCTCTTCCTCGTCCTCTCGGCGGAGAAGAGCTGGAGACACGGGTTGCTACTGGCGAAGATCGCGGGCGCTCTACTGATCGCGCTCGGCTTGACGGTGATCGCCGAGCCGAGCCTGTTGCAGCGGATTTCTTGAGCCTGCTAGTGCTTGAGCTTCTTCACTTCTTCGGTCAGCTCGGGCACGGCCTTGAAGAGATCGGCGACCAGGCCGTAGTCGGCGACCTGGAAGATCGGCGCCTCCTCGTCCTTGTTGATGGCGACGATGACCTTCGAGTCCTTCATGCCGGCGAGGTGCTGGATCGCGCCCGAGATGCCGACGGCGATGTAGAGCTCGGGCGCGACGACCTTGCCGGTCTGGCCGACCTGGAGGTCGTTCGGCACGAAGCCGGCGTCGACGGCGGCGCGGCTCGCGCCCATGGCGGCGCCGAGCGCGTCGCACAGCGGCTCGAGGTACGATCGTGAAGTTCTCGCCGTTCTTGAGGCCGCGGCCGCCGGAGACGACGATGCGCGCCTCGGTGAGCACCGGGCGATCGGACTTGGTCTCGTCGAACGCGACGAACTTCGTCTTGGCGTCGCCGGCGTCGACGTTGGCGGCGACCTTCTCGACGCTCGCCGCTGCCTCCCTTCGCGGCGGCGTCGAAGGCGGTGGCGCGCACCGAGACCACGCGCGGCGAGCCCTCGAGCTTGACGGTGGCGATGACGTTGCCGGCGTACATCGGCCGCGTCGAGCGTGCCGTCGTCGTTGATGGCGGTGATGTCGCGACGCCATGCCGGCGCCGAGCCGCGCGGCGACGCGCGGCAGCAGGTCCTTGCCGATCGCCGTCGCGGTGGCGACGACGCATGTCGATCGCCCTTCTGCTTCACGACGTCGGCGAGCGCCGCGGTGTAGGCGTCGGCGACGTAGTGCTCGAGCGCGTCGTCGATCGACGACGAAGACCTTCTTCACGCCGTAGCTCGCGAGCTCGGCGCCGAGCGCGTCGACGCCCTTGCCGAGCACGACCGCGTGGCATGCCCCGCCGATGCGGCTCGCCGCCTGCCTGGCCGGCCGCGATCGCGACCAGCGTGGTCTTCGGGAACTTGCCTGTGGACGTGCTCGGCGAAGACGAGAACGTTACCCATCGATTCGTCTCCTGCTTGCGCGAAGCTTCAGATGACCTTGGCTTCGGTGTGCAGGAGCTTGGACCAGCTCCTGCACGGACTCGACCTTGCGGCCGCCCTGGCGCTTCGGCGGCGGCTCGAGCTTGACGATCTTGACGCGCGGCGTCGCGTCGACGCCGAGGTCGGCGAGCGGGATCTCCTTCAGCTCCTTCTTGCGCGCCTTCATGATGCCGGGCAGCGACGCGTAGCGCGGCTCGTTCAGGCGCAGGTCGGCGGTGACGACCGCCGGCAGCGGCGAGCTCGAGGGCCTCGAGGCCGCCGTCGACCTCGCGCGTCACCTGTGCGCCGACTTCTGGTCGCCCGCGAGCTCGACCTTCGAGGCGAACGTCGCCTGCGGCCAGCCGAGCAGCTCGGCGAGCATCTGGCCGGCCGCGTTCGAGTCGTCGTCGATCGCCTGCTTGCCCATCAGGACGAGGTCGGGCTTCTCGTCTGTCGACGAGCTTCTGCGAGCACGCGCGCGACCGCCGAGCGGCTCGAGCTCGTCGTCGCTGACGACGAGGATGGCGCGATCGGCGCCCATCGCGAGCCCGGTGCGGAGCTGCTCCTGCGACGACCTTCGCGCCGATGCTCGACCAGCACGACCTCGGCGCCGCCGACCTTCTCCTTGATGCGCAGCGCCTCTTCGATGGCGATCTCGTCGAACGGATTGACCACCCACTTGACGTTGTCGGTGACGATGCCGGTGCCGTCGGGCTTCACCTTGATCGTCGGTTCGGGATCGGGAACCCGCTTGACGGTGACGAGAATCTTCACCGCGAGACTCCCTCCTGTGGCGGATGATCGGCGCGGCTGCGCCAAAACCAGTTGCGGTTAAGCGCGTTTCGACGGCCGAATCAATTGGCGGTCGAGCGCTCGGCGGGCGCGCCGGGCTTCATTCGTCGAAGCCGAGCCGCCTCGACAGGTCCTGCCCCGCCTTGACGACCAGCGGGGCGATCTCCTTCTCGATGCGCTCCGCCGGGAGGCGGTAGGCGGGCCCGGCGACCGCGAGGGCGCCGACGACGTTGCGGGTGTAGTCGCGGATCGGCACCGCGACGGCGCGCACGTCCTCGACGTGCTCGCCGCCGTCGACCGCGTAGCCGCGCTCGGCCACGCCCTTCAGCTGCTGCTGCAGCGCGTTGACGCTCGCTGATCGTCCGGTCGGTGAACTTCTCGAGACTGCCGTCGGGGAGGTCGCGGCTTCAGCTCCTCCTCCGACTCGAACGCGAGTGCACCTTGCCGACCGCGGTGCAGTGCAGCGGCAGCGCCTCGCCGACGCTGCGACGACGATGCGCACCGGGCTGTCGGCCTCGACGACGTCGAGCGGCACCACCGCCGCCGCGCGAGCGACCGCCACGTAGGCGCTCTCGCGGCTCTGCCGCGACACGTCTTCGATGATCGGGCGCGCCTGCCGCAGCAGCCCCATCTGGTTCACGTAGGTCTGGCCGAGCTGCAGGCAGCGGATGCCCAGCCGGTAGTTCTCGGTGGCCTTGTTCTGCTCGATGTAGCCGCGCGACTCGAGCGTCGCGAGCAGACGGAAGACGTTGTTCTTGTGGAGCTTGAGGCGCTTGCAGAGCTCGGTGACGCCGAGCTCGTCGGCTCGCCGGAGAACTGCTCGAGCACGTCGAGGGCGTGCGAGACGGACTGGATGATGTAGTTCGTTTTTTCACGCCGCACGCGATACCCCGAAGCGGCCGCGAAAGCTCCTGCAATGCTAGAAGCTTCGGGAGTACCTGTCAAACCGCAAATTTACATCAGAAGATTAAGGGGTTAACCCGGTCGCAACCATCGGCGCGAAAGCCGGCTTGGCGGGGTTGCGAACTAACATCGTTTGCGCTGTCACGGGGCTGGCTCAACGAGCACGAGCAGCTTGCCGGGCTCGACCATGTCGCCGGCTTTGACGTGAACTTCTCGAACCGTTCCGGCGATCTCCGAGGACAGCACGTTCTCCATCTTCATCGCCTCGAGGATCAACAACGGGTCGCCGGGCTTCACCGCGTCGCCCTCTTTGACGCTCACCTGCAGCACCTTTCCCGGCATCGGCGAGCGTGTCTCGGGACTGCCGTGTGTCGAAGCCGCACGCTTCGGTCTGGCTTCGCCGCTCAGCTCGAACTCGAAACATTCGCCGCCCATGGCGATGCGCAGCCGAGCGCCTGTTCGGTGATGTAGAAAACGCACGGGCCGACCGTCGATGCGCAGGGTTCCGCTCGAACCATCGACCGTGGTGGCCACGATCTCTACGCGGCGCTCGCCGAGCTTGACGGTCCGCACATCGCCGGAACCCTCGACCTCCATCTCGAGAGGCTCACCTCGACGAAAGAGCTGGACCTTCACGTCCCGGGCCCCCTCTTGCCCGGCCGCCAGGGGCCAAGCGTCTCCCACGGCGTGGGGATCCCGGCGGCGGCCACCGTCGTAGCAGTGGTACGAGGCCCGGCCGCCACGAGGTAGGCTGCGACCAATGCCGCCAGCTCGTCGTATCGCGACTTCCCGAACGTATCGGCGGCCATGCGCTCGATCATCTGAACGTCGATCGCGGCGTCACGAAACTCGGGTAGCTCCATCAGCGAGCGGAGAAACGTCAGGTTGTTCGGTGGGCCTATGATCAGAAATTCGTCCAGGGCGCCGATCATGCGCCGGCGCGCGGCCTCTCTGTCCGGGCCGTGGGCGATCACCTTGGCGAGCATGGGATCGTAGTCGATGGTCACGCGAGCGCCTGCCCAGAGCGCGGAATCGACACGCACCCCGGGACCGGAGGGCTGAGAGACGGCTACGATGTCGCCCGCCTGTGGAAGGAACTTGTTCGCGGGATCCTCCGCATAGAGGCGGCATTCGATCGCGTGGCCACGGAGCTGGACGTCCTGCTGGCGAATCCCGAGGTTCGCGCCGGCCGCCACCAGAATCTGTTGCTGCACGAGGTCGATGCCGGTCACCATCTCGGTCACCGGGTGCTCCACCTGAAGGCGCGGGTTCACCTCGAGAAAGTAGAAGCTGCGGTCGGGGGCCAGCAAGAACTCGACGGTGCCGGCGTTCGCGTAGTCGAGCGCGCGCGCCACCACCAGGGCGGCTTCGGTGATCTTGCGGCGAAGCTCGTCGTCGACCGCCGCCGATGGCGCCTCCTCGACGACCTTCTGGTGCCGGCGCTGGAGCGAGCACTCACGCTCGCCCAAGTGAATGCGATGACCATGCGTGTCCGCGAGGATCTGCACCTCGATGTGGCGAGGCCGTTCGACCAAGCGCTCGAGGAACACGCGCCCGTCGCCGAACGCCGCCGTCGCCTCGCGCTCGGCCGCCGCGAGCGCGGCGGGAAGCTCGGACGCCTCGCGCACCACGCGCATGCCCTTGCCGCCGCCGCCGGCTGCCGCCTTGACGAGCAGCGGCAGCCCCAGCTTGGCGGCGGCGTGCTCCACCTCGCTCGACCCCGGTGCGACCGACTCGAGCGCCGGCAGGACGGGTGCACCGGCTTTGGCGGCCATCTGCCGCGCTCGCACCTTGTCTCCCGACGCTTCGAGCGTCTCGGGAGTCGGGCCGATGAACGTCACCCCCGCGTCGGCGCAGGCTCGCGCGAAGGCGGGATTCTCCGAGAGAAAGCCGTATCCCGGGTGAATGGCGTCCGCGCCGGTCTGGCGGGCGGCGGCGATCACCTTGTCGATCGCCAAATAGCTTTCCCGCGCGGGCGGCGGCCCGACCGGCACCGCCGAGTCGGCCATCTGCACGTGCAGCGCGTCGTGGTCGGCCTCCGAGTAGATCGCCACGGTGCCGATGCCCATCTCGCGACAGGCGCGGATCACGCGAACGGCGATCTCTCCCCGGTTGGCGATCAGGATGCGCTCGAACATGGCCTCACATTCGAAAGACGCCGAAGCGCGTCTGTGGCATGGGCGTGCCGAGGGTCACGGCAAAGGCCAGACCGAGCGCATCGCGGGTCTCCAAGGGGTCGAGCACGCCGTCGTCCCACAGGCGAGAAGTCGAATAGTAGGGGCTGCCCTCGCGATCGAACTTTTCGAGGATGGGATCGGCGATCTCCCTTTGGCCGGCTTCGTCGAGCACGGCGCCCTTGTCCTTTAGCTGTTGGATCTTCACCGTCACCAAGGTCTGTGCGGCCTGCTCGCCGCCCATGACGGAGATGCGTGCGCTCGGCCACATGAACAGAAAGCGCGGCTGATAGGCGCGCCCACACATGCCGTAGTTGCCGGCGCCGTACGAGGCGCCGACGATGACCGTGATCTTCGGCACCATCGCGTTGGCCGTCGCGTGCACCATCTTCGCGCCGTCCTTGGCGATGCCGCCCTGTTCGTACTGTCGGCCGACGATGTAGCCGGTGATGTTCTGCAGGTAGAGGATCGGCACGCCTCGCTGGCAGCAGACTTCGATGAAGTGTGCTGCCTTGAGCGAGGATTCCGAGAACAAGACCCCGTTGTTGGCGAGGATGCCGACGGGGATACCGTGCAGGTGAGCGAACCCGGTCACCAGCGTAGCGCCGTAGCGCGCCTTGAACTCGTGGAGGCGGCTGCCGTCGACGAGCCGAGCGATCACCTCGAGGATGTCGAGAGGTCGACGAGGGTTCTTCGGCAGGATCCCGTAGATCTCCGCGGGATCGTACGCCGGTGGCTCGGGCGCCACCCGTTCGACGTCGGCTTGCGCGCGTGAAGGGAGGTTCTCGAAGATCGCCCGCGTGATGTCGATCGCGTGCGCGTCGTCGTCGGCCAGGTGATCCGCCACCCCCGAGATCCGCGTGTGCACGTCTCCACCGCCGAGGTCCTCGGTGCTCACTTCCTCGCCGGTGGCGGCCTTCACCAGGGGCGGGCCGGCCAGAAAGATCGTTCCCTGCTCTTTGACGATCACCGCCTCGTCGCTCATTGCCGGCACGTAGGCACCGCCTGCCGTGCACGATCCCATCACCACCGCGACCTGCGGGATCCCGGCCGCCGACATGCGCGCTTGGTTGTAGAAGATGCGTCCGAAATGCTCGCGATCGGGAAAGACCTCGGCTTGCATCGGCAGAAACGCGCCGCCCGAATCGACGAGATAGACGCAGGGAAGCCGGTTCTCGAGGGCGATCTCTTGGGCGCGCAGGTGCTTCTTCACCGTCATCGGGTAGTACGTCCCGCCTTTGACGGTGGCGTCGTTGGCGATGATCAGCGCTTCGCGCGCCTCGATCCGGCCGATGCCGGTGACCATGCCCGCGCAGGGCGCCCCGCCCTCGTAGAGGTCGTTGGCGGCGAGCGGCGAAAGCTCGAGAAAAGGCGTCCCCGGATCGAGGAGCGCGTCGATGCGCTCGCGGGGGAGCATCTTGCCCCGCTTCTTGTGCCGCGCGCGGTGCTCTTCGGGCCCGCCGCGGCGCGCCTCCTCGATACGCCGACGGAGATCGTCGGCGAGCGCCTGGTTGTGCGCGAGGTTTTCCTGAAAATCCGGGGACGAGGTGCGGATCTTGGACTCGATGCGGTCCATCGTGGCGCCGAGCGGCTTAGCAAGTTCCGCCCGGGAGGCATAGAGCCCGATCTTCGAGGTTCGTCAGGCATCCGCGGGGCGGCAGCGACGGCAGGCTCGGTAGCCGGCGGCGCGGGCTTCGCGTAGCGAAGAAAAGACCACGCGGTGGCGCTCGCCGATGCGTCGTTCGTCCGGGCAGCCGTGGCGGCAGACGATCCGCGTGCCGTCGGCGCCGACCAGAACGGGCGTCTGGCGCTCGAGATCGAGAAGGCGCGTCTTCAGCTCGAGGCCGAGCGCGTAGCCGCCGAGGCTGCCATCCGTGCGCAGCACTCGATGGCACGGCACCACGATCGACACGGGATTCGTGCGGAGCGCGGTGCCGACCGCGCGCACGGCCTTCGCGCTGCCGATCCGCTCGGCGATCCAGCGATAGGAGCGCACCTCGCCGAAGGGGATCGTCGCGGTGGCGTCGAGCACCGAGCGCTGAAACGGCGCGACGACGGAAAGATCGACCGGCACCGTGAAGAAGCTCCGTAGACCCCGCAGGTACTCGGCGAGCTCCTCGCGCGCCCGTCCCGCGACGGCTCGTGCCTCCCACGAGTCCGCCTGGGTTCGGCCCGTTCCCGGTCGCAGGTGGGCGATCCCCGTCTTGGAGGCGGCGATGTCGAAGCGCAGCGCCAAGTCGCCGCGCTCGTCACGTTCGCGTACCGCACGGAGCGCCCGCTCGGTGAATCCCGCGGGCAGCGCAGGCGCGTCGAGCAGCTCGCGAAGAGGGTCGTGGTGAATTCGTGGAGTCATGGGCTGACCTCGTTCAGGTGACGGCGCATCGCGCGCTTGGCGCGCCCGAGCTGCGTCTTCACCGTGTTCACGGAGATGCCGCGGATGCGAGCGATCTCGTCGTAGGACAGATCTTCGACGTAGCAGAGCAGCAGGATCGCTCGCGCTTCGGGAGCGAGACGGGCGAGCGCGCGGTCGACGTCGACGCGGTCCGCGAGCGGCGTGGCAGCCAGCGTATCGACGTCCAGCGTCTCCTGCCGTCTACGGCTGCGCTTACGCCAGAGGTCGATCGACACGTTGGTGAGCACCCGATAGAGCCACGTCGAGCCTCGCCAATCGTCGCGATAGGTGCCGGCGCTCCGGTAGATGCGCAGGAGCGCCGTCTGTACCGCGTCTTCCGCCTCCGCGTCGTCTCCGAGCATGCGCCGCGCGATCGTGAAGAAGCGCGCTTGGTAGCGTTCGACGAGAGCCTCGAAGCTCGAGTGGTCGCCCGCCGCGATCGCGGCAAGCAGCGTCGCGTCGGAAGCCTCGCCCGAATCGCGCGGCGCGGTCGCGGCCGTCACGCGGCCTCGTCGAGGTCGGCGGCGGCTTCGACGGCTGCACGCGGGCCACGCAGCACCGCGCCGACGAGCACGAGCGCAGCAACGCACATGCCGAGCTCGGCGCCGGCGAGCACGAGCTCGGCAACGGTGAGATGGCCGAGCGCGCCGGCCGAATCGGCAAGTAGTCGGGCAAATGGCAGCGTCATGACGATTCTCCCTTCTGCCCGTCATACGCTTCGCGCCCCGTGATCGGGTGACACTAGGGCGGATCGACGATCGCTCCTCGGCCACGGAGCTTGGCGCGTAGCGTCTCGACCGAAAGCGTGCGCAGCGTTCCGGCGCCCTTCGCGACCATCGCCGCGGCCGTGCCCGCAGCCTCGCCGGTCGCCATGCACGGCGGGATCTCCTTCGTCGAGTGGTGCACGCGGTGATCGACCGAGATGCAGCGGCCCGCGGCGATCAGATTCTCCAGGCCATGCGGCAGCAGGGACCGGTACGGAATCGAATACAGCGTCTCGTACTTCGTCCAGTTGCCGGTCAGCGCGATCGTGTCCGGAAACGTCTTGTCGGCGTCGTCGCGCGCCAGAACGTAGTCGCCGCGGAGACGGCGGCTCTCGGTCACCCCGAGCTGGGTGGCGACGTCGCACACGTGTGCGCGCGCGAAAGCCGGAAGATCGCGCCTCAGTTGGTCGACCTCTTCCATCACCATGCGCCGACACTCGAGCTCCGCATAGGTGAGGTCCGCGGGATCGGTCGCGTCGATCTGGCGCTCGATGCGGCCGGTGGCTCCCCATGGGAACAGCACGCGTCCTTCCCCGGGGGTATGGAAGAACCAGCCCTTGGCGTCGATCACGGATTGCACTTCCTCGACGCCACCCATACGGAACCAGAGCCAGGGGAAGACCTTCTCGCTTTCGAAAGGCGCTCCGGCGAGCGCGTAGACGTCGCCATCGCCGGTGGTGTCGACGACGACGTCGGCGAGGATCGCGAAGCGCCCCGACTTGCTCTGCAACGCCACGCCGCGCAAGCGCGTGCCGTCGACGAGCGGATCGCAGGCCCAGCAGTGGAGCAACAGGCGAACCTTCGCCTCGGTCACCATCTGCGCCAGGGCGAGCTTCGCCTCCTCCGCGTCGTAAGCGACGGAGTAGCGCACCCGGTGCGGGCCCTTGCCCCACACCAGTCCCCACCGCGCGTAGTGCTTCACCAGCTCGGGGTCCGCCGAGTTCCAGTGTCCGCGCGGCGGCGCGAGGGCGGCGTTCCTCCGGGTGAGACGGTCGGTGAGCTCCTGGCACAGGCCGCCGACGACTTGCCTGCCGAGCCCATCGTCGAGGGTGAGGAGCAAGATGATGAGCCCTCCCGTCGCCAACCCGCCGAGCTGCCCGTAGCGCTCGACCAGCACGACGTCCGCTCCCTCGCGGGCCGCCGCCACCGCAGCCGAGACGCCGGCGCTGCCGCCGCCGACCACGAGGACTTGCGTCTCGGCGAGCACGGGCGTTTCGCGCGCGGGCTCGCGGACCGTGCGGGCGTCGCTCAACGTGTGACTCCTCCGCGCCTTCGTCCGTCGACGACGGAAGCGCCCGCTTCGACGAAGAGCTGTCGGAGCAGCGAACGGTGGCAGTGGGCTTCGTCCGCGCAGTAGCAGCCGACCGCAAGGTCGGCTTGTCGCGATAGCGCGGCGAGCAGCGCGATCAGCCGCCGGCTTCGTGGCTCGGCCATCTCGCGACGATAGCGGCGCGCGTACGCCGCCCAGCGCTTGGCCGTGAACGGCTGCGATAGAGCGTACGACACCAGGGGAGCGCTCGGCGCCAGGTCCGGCAGCCAGAGGTCGTAGTAGTCGAGTCGTGCGAAGTCCCGCTTGGCGACGCCGCGGGGCGGGCGGCGCACCGTGCCGAGCCGCAGCCCTTCCCGCGGCCCCCTCGGAGAGCCGAGCCGTACCACGCCGATCGCCATCGCCGATCAGGGCCCGAACGATCCCGGCTTGCCGAGCTTCTCGGCGCCCACGGTCATGAACACGTTCTCCTGCACGGAGGCGTGCTGGGTGAGCGTATGGATGTCGCGCAGTCGGCGCTGCAGCGGCGATTTCTCGTAGATCGCGCTGCCGCCGCCGGCTTGATAGCAGGCATCGACGACGCCGGTCGAAGTTTCGACGACCCAGGCCACGGTCGACAGCACGCGCGTGAAGAAGGTGGGCTCGACGCCGCCGGCTCGGGCACGGGCCCAGTAGTCTTCCGCGCAAGACTTGAGGAACGCGCGCGCGGCGCGAGTATCGATTTCCGCGTGGCCGAGCCGGTATTGGAAAAGCGGCTGATCCGCCAGCTCTGCCTTGGCGTAGAGACGCACCTTGCGTGTGCCAGCGAGCGCGGCGAGGTCGGCGATCGCGCCCTCGGCGATGCCGAGCGCCACCGCGCCGATGTGCATCGAGAACTGCAAGATCGGCGAGGCGAACAGGGGTCCCTCGATGGACGGCTGGCCGAACCACAAGTCGAACGTCCAAGCCTCGTCGACGTGGGCGCCGTCGATGGCGATGTCGTGGCTGCCCGTGCCGCGCATTCCCGAAGTGTGCCAGGTGTCGAGAATCTGCCACTGCGATGCCGGCAGCACCATGCAGCGAAGCTTCGGCGACCCTGGAAGCGGCCCGGGGACCGGGGTGCCATCGTCGAGCACCGCGCATTGCCCGAAGAGCCAGCTCGCGTGCTGGCAGCCGCTGGCGAAGCCCCACCGTCCGCTGACGCGATAGCCGCCGCCCGCTTCCGCCATCGCCGTGCCCTGCGGCGCGAAGGCTCCGCCGCAGACGACGTCGGGGCCGTTCGCGTAGACCCGGTCGAAGCTCGATCGCGGTAGCAAGGAGAAGAGCTGCGGAGTCTCGCAGCCGATCATGACGGTCCAGCCGGTCGCGCCATCGGCCGCTGCCAGTGCGGCGAGAATGTCGATGCTTGGCGGAAACGAGATCTCGAGGCCGCCGTGACTCTGCGGCACGAGCATGCGGAACAGGCCAAGGGCCGCGAGCTCCTTGACGAGCTCCGGCGGCAGCCGGCGCGCCGCTTCGATGTCAGCGCCGCGCGCTGACAGAGAGGGCGCGAAGTCGCGCACGTCCGAGAGGATCTTCTCGGGCGTGGTGGTCATCGCGCCTCGTCGCCGCGCCCGGAGGTTCGCAATCCCTCGCGCAGCCGCGCCGCGGTCTGCGAGAGAAGATCCTTCGCAATGCCCGTTCGCTCCGGCCCGAGTGACTCGAGCACGCCCTCGAGCGGTGTGTTGCCGGCGCGTTCGCCGACCCCGCTGACGGTGCACTCGAGCTGACGCACGCCCGATTCCACGGCCGCCAGGCAGTTCGCCACCGCGAGCCTCCGGTCGTTGTGACAGTGCACGCTCCACGTCACTGCGGCGCCGAGGCGGGTGCGCTGGTCCGCGCACAGGGCTCCGAACACGGCCGGGGTGGCGTGGCTCACCGTGTCGGCGATGGTGAGCACGGTCGCTCCCGCCTCGACCGCGGCGGCAAAGAGCTCGGCGAGATAGAGGGGATCGCTCCGGGTCGCGTCCTGGACGGTGAATTGCACGTATGGCACGTGCTGCTTGGCATGGCGCACGGCCCCAGCGCTCCTCTGCAGCGCATGCTCGCGGCTCGTGCCCGACTTGCCGAGAAAAACATCGGAGCCCGGGCTGAAGAGGTTGATGCCCGGGCGTTTCGACGTCTCGACGCCGCGCAGAGCGCGGTCTACGTCCTTGAGTACGACGCGTGAAAGACCGACGACGACGGACTGCGCGACGGCAGCGGCGATCTGCCGCATCGGCTCGACTTCGCGCGGTCCGCCAAAGCCGATCTCGATGACGTCCACACCCAGGCGCTCGAGCTGCCGAGCGAAGCCGATCTTCTCGTCGAGGCTCAGGGCGATGCCCGAGTTGCGCAGTCCGTCGCGCAGCGTGGTGTCGAAGATTCGTACCTTCTCTGGTGGCATATCCAAATTCTCGCGAGCTTCAGACCAGCTTGCGGCCGTAGGCGGCGGTCTCGACCAGCGCGGTATCGAGATATTCGATGACTTCCGCGATCTTGCCGTCGCGCAGGCGGAAGACGAACGCGTAGTCGTTGTCGTAGGGCTTGTCGAAGATGGTTTTTGCCTTGCCGCGCGCGAGCGCGACGACGCAGGAGCCGTCGCCGATGAGCTCGTCCACGGTGAGGCCGATGTCGCCGACGATCTGCTTCCGCCACGGCGTGAAGAAGTCCTCTACGATCTGCTTCAAGCCGCGATAAGTGCCCGAGACCGGTGTCGTGCCCTTGAGGACGTATTTGACGTCGTCCGTGAAGAGCGCGAAGGCGCCCGGGGCATTGCCCTTCGCGATGAGATCGAACCACTGTTGGACCGTTTCTCGGCTGCTAGGCATGATGAGGTCTCCTCTTCGTGTGCGTAAGGAACGGCGGCGCGTCCATGGAGCGCGGTACGCTCCCTCAACCGGCCGTTTCGGTCAAGCGCGCGGGACGCGACCGAAGCGGTTCGCTCAGATCAGACCGGCGAGGGCGCCTGCCGCCAGAGATACGCGCCGATCAGGACCGCCCAGACGAGCAAAATGGAGCTCGCCGGCATGCTGAGCATCATCGCGAGCGCCGACAACCCCGTGTAGGCCTGTGCGACACCGGCGGCGAACGTTCCCAGCCCGCCGAGCAACCCGAGCGCGTGGCGACGAAGAGGATCGCCGCACCGCCGATCGCCGTTACGCCGCCAATGCGACCCAAGGGCCCGACCTACACGAGCGCGGCGCCGAAGGCGACGACCACCTAGCGAACGCTCGCGAACGTCTCTTCCAGCGTGAACATCGGCTTGAAACCGCTCGCCTCGACGAACCGTTTCCCGGAAACGGTGCACGGATACTTGATGTAGTCGATCGCCGCGGCCGGCGTGTGAAAGAGCCCGAGCTTGAAGAGCGGACCGAAGAGCGTCCGCGCCACGAGCTCCGGCAGCGGCGCCGCGGTCCCGCCGGTCTCGCGGATCGCGACCTTGAGCGGCACCTCGCCGGGGCCGGTGACGTTGAATACGCCGCGCAGCGCCTTCTCGAGCGTCAGCGCGATCGCCTCGGTGACGTCCTCCTCGTGGATGAACTGCGTCATCGGATTGAAGCCGAGGATGGTCGGCACGTAGCGGAGCTTCAAATACGTCAGAATCGAGGAATGCACGTGAGTGCCGACGGTGTTCACCGGGCGCAGGATCGCGGTGGCCATCTGCGGGTGCTTCCAGAGGTGTGCGGTAGCCAGCGTGTCCATCTCCACGAGGTCGCGCATCTCCGGGTAGGTGCGGCTCGAATTGAGCGGCGAGTCCTCATCGAGGAAGTACGGATTCTCGGGAAGCGCGCCGTACACGTACGAGCTCGAGAGGATGACGAGCTGGCGGACCTCGTACTTGACGCAAAACTCGAGGAGGCGGCGCGTGCCGAGCACGTTGACTTCATGACGTCGTCCGGGATCGTCGCGGAAGTGCCGGATCTGCCCGAGATGAACGACGGCCCGGGGCCGCTCGTGGCGAAACACGTCCTCGAACTTCTTCTTGAGCACGTCGACGACGTACACCTTGACGTTGCGAGGATGTCCCTCCCAGGCGACGCGGTCCGTGCCGGCGACTGCGAACTCGTCGGCGACGCGGCTGGTGAGCAGGCGGCCCTGACCGCCGGAGATTCCGGTGATGAGCAGCTTCTCCACGTGATCGAGCTCGGCACCGTCGGGGTGCCAAGGACCCGCTGTGCTCAGAACATGCTGCTGGGATCGATCTTCTTGGGGTCGGGGCGCACCACGTCACGCGGCTTGATGTACGGCCCGGTGAGCATGTCCTTGTAGCCCATTCCGGCTGGAACCATGGGGAAGACGTCGGCCTTCTGATCGACCATTGCTTCCACGAATGCGGGACCGCGGAAGGCGACGAACTCCTCGAGCACGCTGCGCACTTCCTCCCTATTCGAGAGACGGCGCGCGAAGCCGAAGCCGTCGGCCTGCGCCGCCCTGACGAAATCCTTCTTGTGCAGCGACTTGTCGGAGCCGGAGTAGCGGTTCTGAAAGAAAAGATCCTGCCACTGACGGACCATGCCGTCGCCCAAGTTGTTGAGCAGCAGCACTTTCACCGGAATGTCGTAGTTGGTGAGCGTCTCGAGATCGCCGAGATTCATGCGGATCGAGCCGTCGCCGTCGATGTCGATGACGAGCTTCCCCGGGTTGGCGATCTGCGCGCCGACGGCCGCCGGTAGGCCGAAGCCCATCGTGCCCATGCTGCCGGAGGTGAGAAAGTGGCGCGGATGCTTGACGTCGAGGTACTGGGCCGCCCACATCTGGTGTTGGCCGACGCCCGTGGTGTAGATCGCCTCGCCGCGCACGATGTCGTTCAACGCGGCCAACACTTCCTGCGGTTGGAGGAGAGGGGAATCGCGGTTGTAGTCCATCGCGTGCCCGCTCTTGAGCGTGCGGACGTGCTCGAGCCAGGGCGCGAAGCTCCTGTGGAAGTCCTTGCCGGCGCGCAGCAAGTCGTTGAGGCAGCGCCGCACGTCGGAGACGTGATACCAGTCGACCCCTTTCTTGACCTTGCGGATCTCCGACCCGTCGATGTCGAGGTGGGCGACCTTGGCGTTCGGGGCCCATTCGAGAGGCTTGGCGCACACCCGATCGTCGAACCGCGCGCCGACGGCGAAGACGAAGTCGCAGTCTTCGACCGCGTAGTTCGCGTACGCCGGCCCGTGCATGCCGAGCATGTGCAGGGACAGGTCGGCGGTGGTGTCGACGGCGCCGATGCCCATCACGGTCGTCACCACCGGAATCTGCAAGCGCTCGGCGAAGGCGCGCAGCGCCTCGGCCCCGTTGCCGTTGATCACCCCGCCGCCGGCATAGATGAGCGGCTTTTCGGCCTTCGACAACAGTCGGAAGAAGGCCTTGGCATCGGCCTCCGAGACGCCCGCTTGCTTGAGTACGTCGAGTCGCTCGTCGTAGCCGCGAAGCTTCAGCAGCCCACCGCCTTGGAACATGCCGGTCGCGTTCTGCACGTCCTTGGGAATGTCGATGACGACGGGGCCGGGCCGGCCGGTGCGAGCGATCTCGAACGCGGTGCGGATGGTCGCTTCGAGCTTGGTCTCGTCCGTCACCAGGAACACGTGCTTGGCGCAGGCGCTCATGATGTTGAAGACCGGAGCCTCCTGGAACGCGTCGGTGCCGATTGCCGCGCGCGGCACCTGGCCGCAGATGAGGACCACGGGGACCGAATCCGCGAAGCTGTCGCGGATCGGCGTGACGGAATTGGTCGCCCCCGGGCCCGAGGTGACGAGAAACACCCCGACCTTGCCGCTCGAGCGGGCGTAGCCGGCCGCCATGAATCCCGCGCCCTGCTCGTTGGCGGGAACGATCAGGCGGATCTCTTCACTCTTCGGGTGCGCCGCGTTGTAGCGGAAGATCGCGTCGTACGTCGGCAGGATCGCGCCGCCGCTGTAGCCGAAGATCGTGTCCACGCCCTCGTCGGCAAGCACCTGGATGATCATGTCCGCGCAAGTCATCGCGGTGCCCGCCAGCGGGTGGCGGGGGGCTGGGGCGGGTTTGACGATCGCCGTCATCGAAGGCTCCTTCGGCTGCTGCGCGTGGAGCCTGCCAATGTATCAGCAAATCTCGGAAGTATGCGAGAGGAGGTCAGGGTGTGTGGGGCGCCGCGACGGTCGTCGAGCCGCTCAGGCACTTGCTCATGAAGTCCTGGTGCTCCTTGCCCTTCTTGCCGGCCGCCTGCTTGTTGCAGTCCTTCATCTTCTCCTGCTGAGAGTTCGCCGCCGGCGCGGCGTCGGCCTTCAGGCAGTCGCTCATGAACGTCTGTCGCTCGTCTCCCTTGAGCGCCTTTGCCTTGGCCTCCTGGCTGCAGGTGCTCATCTTCTGCTGCTGTGCGGTGAGGGGCTTGTCGGCCGCCGTGGCGGAGCCCAGCGCCAGAGCGGAAACGAAGAGTGTCGCCGTCCAGATGCCCGTCTTCATGATGTCCTCCTTGGACTCTCCCGACGCTACGACAGATCAGGCAGCGACGCCAGATCCGCGAGCCGCGGCGTGACACGCCGCGGGTGGCCGGGTAAGGACCAGCGGAAATGGCCGGCGGCGGTTCACCACTCTTGCGCGACGCCTTTCTCGGAAGCCTCCTCGGCACCGCGATCGGCGATGCTCTCGGCAGGCCCGTCAAGGGATGGAGCGCTTCCCGCATCGCGCGCGAGCACGGGCAAGTGGGTGAGATGCTCGGCCATCCGCGCGGCCGCTATACCGAGGATACCGAGATGATGATCGTGCTCGCCGAGTGGCTGCTCGAGGAGCAGCACCCCGACGGCGAGAGCCTCGCTCGGCGCTTTCGCGACCGCTACGACCCGGATCGGGACTACGGTCGGACCACCACCGACGTCATGCGACGGCTACGCGCCGGCGAGAGCTGGGAGACCGCGGGGGAGCACGCGTTCGCGCGGGGGTCGTTCGGCAACGGCGCGGCTGCCCGGATCGCGCCCTGCGCGCTGCGCTTTCATCGCGAACCGGACGAGCTGGCGCGCGTCGTGGATGTGTCCGCCTGGGTCACTCACAGCCATCCGCTCGGCGTTGCCGGCGCCCTCCTCCAGGCGCGGCAGATCGCACTCGTGCTCGAATCCACCGGCGAGCCGCTCGATCCGCTGTCCCTGGTCGTCAATCTCCGCTCGGCGACCACTTCGATAGAGTTTCGCCAGAAGCTCCGCGCGGTGGAAGAGTGCCTCGAGCGCCGGTCCCCGCCCAAAATCGTGCGTGATCGGTTGGGCGCCAATGCCACCGCGCTCGGCTCCGTGCCGACCGCGCTTTTTTGCTTCTTGTCGCACCCCGAAAGCTTCGAGGATGCCGTCGCGTTCGCGGTCAACCTAGGCGGCGACGCCGACTCCGTCGGCGCCATGACCGGCGCGATCGCCGGCGCTCGTCACGGCGCCTCGGCGATCCCGGCTCGCTGGAAGGGCGCGCTCGAACGAGGGTCGAGGGGTGCGGCGTACATCGAGGAAATCGGCGGACGGCTCTTCGAACGGACCTTCGCGTAGCTCAATCGACGGGCTCGGCGTATTCCACGAGCACGCCCGCGGTGCCTTTCGGGTGCAGGAAGCAAATGCGGCCGGCCAGCCCCGGTCGTGGCTTCTCGTCGATCAGCGGTATCCCCGCGGCTTTGGCGGCGGCCAGCTCTCCTTCGACGTTGTCGGTCTCGAAGCAGACGTGGTGCATGCCCTCGCCGCGCTTCTCGAGGAAGCGAGCGACGGTCCCCTTGGGGTCGATCGGCTCGAGCAGCTCGATCTCCGAATGACCGACGGTGAGCAGCGCGGCGCGCACCCCTTGGTCGCGCACCTCCGCGGTCTTGTGTACCTGGAGGCCGAGAGCGTCGCGGTAGAAGCGGTACGCGTCGTCGAGGCTCCTGACGACGATTCCCACGTGATGGATTCGCTTCAGCATCGTTCAATGACGGAGTCGCTTGGCTCGCGCACGCACCAGGGTCGAAACGTCGCGCGGCTCCGAGTAGACCCACTTCTTATAGATTCGATGCCAGTTGGCAACGGTCCCGGCGACTTTGAGATAGCCGTCGATGCCGATCAGCACGCGGTCGAGAAAGACGCGGTGTGCAGGCGCCTTCCAATAGCCCGCTTGAATGCCGCTCTGTACCGCCGCCGACAGCTCGTCCATCGATTTGTACTCGCGGGGGTCCACCTTGCGGTCGACGAGCAGAGGAGCGAACAGCCGCTGCATGATGTCGCGCATCGGCCGGTGGTCGTCCTCGGGATTGAGAAAATCCAGCCGCAGCAGCGAATCGCGCAGCAGCGCGTCGTCGTCTTCGAGTAGCGCGCGGTTCAAGTCGCGGTAGGCGCCGCGCAGGTCGGACGGCAGCACGCGGATGCACCCGAAGTCGAGAATGCCGAGCTTCGGGTGGTGGGTCACCAGGTAGTTGCCGGGGTGAGGATCGACGTGCACGACGCCGAAGCACAGAAGCTGCTGCCAGGTGATCTGGTAGAGCTTGAGCATCACCCAATCCTTGAGCGATTGGTCGACCCCCGGCGCGAGGATGTCGCGGATCTTGTAGCCGTCGATGTAGCCGAGCGTGATCACGCGCCGCGTGGTGCGCTCGTGCACCACCCTGGGGATCGTCACTTCGTCGTCATCGGCGTAGAGCTTGCGAAAGAGCTCGATGTTGGCGGCCTCGAGCTCGTAGTCGATCTCCTCCTCCATGCGCGCCTCGAGCTCGTCATAGACCCCGCGGTAGTCCATGTCGCGGTTGCGCATCACGTCGCGGGCGACGAGCTTGAGCGCCTGGATCAGCGCTCGGGCGTTGTTCAGGTCGCTCTTCACGGTTTTCTCGACGCCGGGATACTGAACCTTCACGACGACGTCCTCGCCGGAGTGCAGCGTGGCGCGGTGCACTTGGCCGAGCGAGGCGGCGGCGAACGCTTCGCGCTCGAAGGACGCAAAGGCTTTCTCCGGGGCCGCGCCGAGCTCCTCGACGATGCGCTTGCGGATGAGCGCGTAGTCCATCGGCGGCACGCTCGACTGCACGACCGAGAGCACGTCGATCGCCTCGGTGGGGAACAGATCGTCGCGCATCGACAGGATCTGCGTCATCTTCATGAACGCGCCGCGGAGCTGTTTCGAGCTCTCGACGATGCGAAGCGCGTTGCGCAAGTGCGTGTCGAGGCGCGCCGACTCGCGTCTGTCCTCGCTCTGAAACGGCCGCTTGAGCGCCGACCACAAATAGGAAGCGCCGACGCGCCCGGTGACCGAGCCGACCGTGGCGAGCCGCTCGAGCCGTCCGGTCCTGAGGGTCGTCGATTCAGACTTCTTCGCCACCGAGGCGAAGCTATCGTCGGACCCCGAGCGATTCAACGTGGAGAGATCGTCTCAGGTCAGACCGTGCGCTTGCCGAACCACCTCGATGATGTCGCCGAGGATCGCGCCGATCTCGAAGTCCTTCGGGGTGTACACTCGCTTGACGCCGGCGGCGAGCAATCGTTCGCGGTCCTCGGTCGGGATGATGCCGCCGACGACCACGGGCACGTCGACGCCGCCGCGCTTGCGAATGAGGCGCATGGTCTCCGTCACCAGCTCGAGGTGCGAGCCCGAGAGGATCGACAGCCCGACGACGCTCACGTCTTCGTCGGACGCCGTGCGGGCGATCTGCTCGGGCGTGGAGCGGATGCCCTCGTAGATCACCTCGAAGCCGGCGTCGCGGGCGGCGAGCGCGATCTGCTCCGCGCCATTCGAGTGCCCGTCGAGGCCGGGCTTGCCGACCAGCATGCGCAGCTTGCGGCCGAGCGCGCGCTCGGTCGCCACCAGCTTCTCGCGCACCGCCGCGACGGCGTCGGAACCCGCGCTGGCGGGAACCGCTGCGCCGACGCCGGTCGGCGCGCGAAACTCGCCGAACACGGCACGCAGAGTATCCGCCCATTCGCCGGTGGTCACGCCCGCCTCCGCGCAGGCGATCGAGGCGGCCATGACGTTTTCGCCGCCCTCTGCGACCTCGCGAAGGCGCCGTAGCGCCACCGCCACGGCCTCGCCGTTTCGCCGGGCGCGAAAGGCGCGCAACCGTTCGATCTGCTCCCGCTCCGCCGCCGGATCGACCCTCAAGATCTGTTCCACGCCGCCACCGGCGAGCGGGCTCGGCTCGGTTTCGGTGAACTGGTTCACGCCCACGACGACCTGCTCGCCCGACTCGATCCGCCGCAGCCGCCGTGCGTTCGAGGCGACGAGCTGCTGCTTGAAGTAGGCGTTTTCCACGGCGGCGAGCGCGCCGCCCATCGCCTCGATCTTGGCGAGCTCCTCCCGGGCGGCGGATCCCAGCTCCTCCACCTTGCGCTCGATCACCGGCGACCCGTCGAACAGGTCCTCGTACTCGAGGAGATCGCTCTCGTAGGCGATGACCTGTTGGATGCGCAGCGACCACTGCTGGTCCCAAGGCCGCGGCAGCCCGAGTGCCTCGTTCCACGCGGGAAGCTGCACGGAGCGGGCGCGCGCCCTCTTCGACAGCACGACCGCGAGCATCTCGAGGACGATCCGCTGCACGTTGTTCTCGGGTTGAGCCTCGGTCAGACCGAGCGAGTTGACCTGGACGCCGTAGCGGAAGCGGCGGAGCTTCGCGTCCGTCACGCCGTAGCGGTCGCGGCAGATCTCCTCCCAGAGATCGGTGAAGGCTCGGAGCTTGCACATCTCCTCGACGAAACGCACGCCGGCGTTGACGAAGAAGCTGATGCGGCCGACGACCTGCGGGAAGTCCCCGGCCGCAACCGCGCCCGCAGCGCGTACCGTGTCGAGCACGCAGATCGCATTGGCGAGGGAGAACGCCAACTCCTGTACGGGCGTCGCCCCGGCTTCCTGCAGGTGGTAGCTGCACACGTTGATCGGGTTCCACCTCGGGATGTGCGCGACGGTGTAGCTCACCATGTCGCTGATCAGTCGCAACGACGGCGCCGGTGGAAAGATGTGCGTGCCGCGCGATAGGTATTCCTTGATGATGTCGTTCTGCGTGGTGCCCTCGAGCCGCGCGGGATCGACGCCGCGACGCTTCGCCACCGCGACGTAGAGCGCCAGCACCCACGCCGCCGTCGCGTTGATCGTCATCGAGGTGTTCATCTTCTCGAGCGGGATGTCGTCGAGCAGCGCCTCCATGTCCTCGACGTGGCAGATCGGCACGCCGACCTTGCCCACCTCGCCCTTCGCCAGCGGGTGATCGGAGTCGTAACCGGTCTGGGTCGGGAGATCGAAGGCGACCGATAGGCCGGTCTGTCCCTTGGCGAGGTTCTTCCGGTAGAGCTCGTTCGATGCCCGGGCCGAGGTGTGGCCCGAGTAGGTCCGCATCAGCCAAGGGCGCTCGCGCGGGGGGGGTCGTTCGCCGGCCATGGTCGCGACCCTAGAACCCGTAGGCCTTCGCCAGCTCGGGATCGGCTGCCGCCAGCCGCCGCGCCAGGTCGACCATGACCTGGCACTGCTTGAAGCGTGGCGTCGTCCTGCATCTTGCCGTCGAGCATCACCGCTCCGGTGCCGTCGCCCATCGCGGCGATCACCTTCTTCGCCCACAGCACCTCCGCGGCCGGCGGGCTGAATACGCGGCGGGCGATCTCGATCTGCACCGGGTGGAGGCTCCACGCGCCGACGCAGCCGAGCAGGAACGCGTTGCGGAACTGATCTTCGCACGCGAGAGTGTCTTTGATGTCGCCGAAGGGACCGTAGTAGGGCAGGATCCCGTGCGCGACGCACGCATCGACCATGCGCGCCATCGTGTAGTGCCAGAGGTCTTGCTGAGCGGTCGGCCGCGGCGCGGCGTCGTTCGCGGGATCGGGATCGCTGCGCACCAGATAACCGGGGTGGCCGCCGCCGACGCGGGTCGTCTTCATCCGCCGCGACGCCGCGAGGTCGGCGGGACCGAGCGACAGGCCTTGCATGCGCGGGCTCGGCGCCGCAGATCTCCTCCACGTTGGCGACCCCGGTGGCGGTTTCGAGGATCGCGTGGATCAGCAGCGGCTTCTCGAGCTTGGCGCGTGGCTTCGAGCTGCGCGAGGAGGCGGTCGACGTAGTGGATGTCCCACGCCGCCCTCGACCTTCGGCACCATGACGACGTCGAGCTTGTCGCCGATCTCGGTCACCAGGCGCGTGACGTCGTCGAGCATCCACGGCGAGTCGAGGCTGTTCACGCGCGTCCACAGCTGGCACTTGCCGAAATCGACTTCGCGGGCGATCTTCACCAGCCCCTCGCGAGCGTCGATCTTCTTGTCGGCGGCGATGGCGTCTTCGAGGTTGCCGAGCAGCACGTCGCACTGCCTGGCGAGCTCGGGAAGCTTCGAGACCATCTTCGGGTTGCTGGGATCGAAGAAGTGGATCATGCGCGACGGCCGGAACGGGATCTCCCGCAGCGGCTCGGGGGCGCCGATCGCCAGGGGCTTGAAGAAGTCTTTCGCGCTGCGCATCAGACGGCTCCTCGTGAGGTCCGGGTGGATCGACGAAGACTACCAGCATCGCGAAGGACGGGCGAGGGGGCGGCTCCGGGATGAGTGAAAGCAGCGCCGCACCGCGCCTCCGCCGCTCGCTTCTCTTCGTGCCGGGCGCAGACCCGCGCAAGATCGAGCGGGCGAAGCAATCCGCCGCCGACGCGGTGATCTTCGACCTCGAGGACTCCGTCGCCCCGGAGCGGAAGGGCGAAGCACGCGGACGGGTCGCCGAGGCGCTCCGTTCGGGCGCTTTCGGCGATCCCCTGGTGCGCGTCAACGGCACGGGCACGGCGGAGTTCGCCGCCGACCTCGCGGCGGTGGTGAGCGCCGGAGCTCGCGCCATCATGCTGCCCAAGGCGGAGAGCCGAGAGCAGATCGCCTCGGTAGGCGAGGCATTGCGCGCCGTGGAGAAGGATCACGAAACGTCGATCGTGCTGCTCATCGAGAGCCCTCTCGGGGTCGCCAATGCGTTCACCCTGGCCAGTGCGTCCCTACGCGTCGAGGCGCTGTGCCTAGGCATCGCCGACTTCTCGCTCGCCATGGGCCTCGCCGAGGTCGACGGCTCGGCGGGCATCGGCTACCACGCGCGCTGCCAGCTCGCGATCGCCGCCAGGGCTCTACAGGTGTCGGCGATCGACACGATCCATCTCGCCTTTGCCGACGAGGCCGCGTTTCGCGAGGACGCCGCGCTCGGTGCTCGCCTCGGCTGCGAGGGCAAGCTCTGTCTCCATCCGCGGCAGGCCGAGATCGCCAACGAGATCTACACGCCGACCGCGCAGCAGATCGAGCGCGCCCTGCGCGTGGTCGAGGCATGGGAGCGGGGCGCCGCCGAAGGCCGCGGCGTCTTCGCGATCGACGGTCGATGATCGACGCTCCGCTCGTCGCCGCCGAGCGCCGCGTGCTCGAGCGCGCGCGCCGGGCGGGCGTGTTTCCCGGCTAGAAGCGTTGTGGTAGGGGGCGCGGAGCGATTTCCGAAGGAGACCCTCCGGCATGCGATTGTACGAATTCGAGGCGAAGCGGCTCTTCGCCAAGCACGGGATCGCTGTGCCGCAAGGCAAGGCCGCGTCGAGCCCCGCGGAGGCGGCGGCGATCGCCGCCGAGCTCGGCTGCCCGGTCACCTGTACGCGCGCAGGTGGTGAATCGCGCACGCGCCGCGTCGAGAACGGCGGACTCGCCGGCTCGCGCGAGCGAGTTGGCGACCGAGCTCCTCGCGCTCGACGATGGCCGGCGCAAGGCGCACGGCGTGCTCGTCGAGAAAGTCATCGCCGCTGCCGCGGATTTCTCGCTCGCCGTCACCTACGACGGCACTCGCAAGCTCCCGGTGATGGTCGCAAGCAGCGTGGCGGGCAACATCGACGAGGTCGCGGAGAAGCACCCGGATCGCGTCGTCGCGCCGCCACTTCTCGGCGCTTCGACCGTTCTCGGACTATCTCGCGAAGGAGCTCGTCGCCGGGCTCGGCCTGAAGGGCGCCGATCTCACGCGGCATGACGCGCGATCGTGTCGCGGCTCGCGCAGCTCTTCCTGCAGTACGACCTCACGCAGGCCGACATCCCCTCGCTCGCCAAGCTCGACGACGGCAAGTTCGTCGCGCGCGACTGCTGCGCCGACATGGAAGTCGAAGGTCGGCGTCGCGCAGAAGGCGATCCTCGACGAGCTCGGCATCCGCGCCGACGACACGCGCTCGCCGCGCGAGCCGACGCCGTTCGAGATCGAGGCGGCGAAGATCGACGCCGAGGATCCGCGCGGCGTCGCGGGCCCGGTCGTCGAGTTCGACGGCAACATCGGGCTGGTGATCGGCGCCGGCGGCGGCTCGCTCACGCTCACCGACGCGGTGCGCAAGCACGGCGGCCGGCCGGCGAACTACGCGGCGCTCGGCGGCAACCCGAGCGTGCGCAAGGCGCAGCGGCTGACGCAAGCTCATCCTCTCGAAGCCCGGCGTCGAGAAGATCGCGGTGATGTCGAACGTGGTCTCCAACACGCGCGCCGATCTGGTCGCGCGCGGCGTGATCAAGGGCGTGCATCGAGCTCGGGCTCGACCCCGCCAAGACGATCGCCATCTTCCGCGTGCCCGGCGCCTGGGAGAGCCGACGCGTTCAAGATCCTCGAAGAAGTACGGCGTCGAGTACTGCGATCGCTCGGTCTCGATCAGCGAGGCGGCGCAAGCGGCGGTCGAGAAGATCGGACGGCTAAGGGATCGCGACATGGGAGTTCTCGTCCACAAGGACTTCACGTTCATCGTTCAAGGAATCACCGGCCGCGAGGCGCTGAACTTCACGCGCGAGTGCCTGCGAGTACGGCTCGAAGATCGTCGGCGGCGTCACGCCCGGCAGCGGCGGCCGCGACGTCTACGGCGTGCCGGTCTACGACACGGTGCGCGAGATCACCGCGAAGCGGAAGGTCGACGGCGCGGTGATCACGGTGCCGCTGGCATTCGCGCCGGACGCGGCGTTCGAGGCGATCGACGCCGGCATCAAGCTGATCGTCATCATCACCGAGGGCATCCCGCGCACGCGACGCTTCGGCAGATCATCGAGTACGCGAACACAGCACGGCGCGCGGGTCATCGGCCCGAATTGCCTCGGCGTCATCATGCCCGACGTCTGTCGCTTCGGCAGCCTCGGCGGCCCGGCGGTCGACTGCCGCAAGGCGTTCAAGCCGGGCATCGTCGGCGTCATGTCGCGCTCGGGCGGCATGACGACGGAGATCTGCAACGCGCTCTCGGCGGCGGGCCTCGGCGAGAGCACGGCGATCTCGATCGGCGGCGATCCGGTGATCGGCTCCACGTACGCCGAGCTGATGCCGCTGTTCGAGGCGGACCCCGACACCAAGGCGATCGTCATCTATTCCGAGCCGGGCGGCACGGCGGAGGCGGAGCTCGCGCGCTGGGCGAAGGAGAACAACGCAGCCGCCTGCCGATCGTCGCGTTCGTCGCCGGCCGCTTCATGGACGACATGCCGGGCATGAGCTTCGGGCACGCCGGCACGGTCGTCGAGAAGAAGGTCGATTCGCCCGCCGACAAGATCCGTCGCATGCGCGAGGCCGGGATCTCCGTGGCCGAGGAGATCGGCGACATCCCGCGTCTCGTCAAGGAGCGCATCTGAGCGCGCGGCAGGAGCGTGACCATGGCGATGTTCATTCGCGTGGATATCGAACGACGGCGTGATTCGTAAGACCCCGGGCCTCGCCAAGAAGCTCGTCGAGGTGTGTCCGGTCAAGATCTTCAAGCTCGGCTCGCTGACGAGCACGGTCGACGATCGTCGAGGACAACGTCGACGAGTGCACGCTCTGCGACCTGCTGCATGCAGGCCTCGCCGCGACGGCGTGACGCGTCGTCAAGCTGTACGAGCGCTAGGCCCCGGGGCCGCCTCAGGGAACCAGCGCCGCTCGTGCGATCGTCGTCGTGTCGCGTACCTTCCACTCGCTGTCGGCGAACGCGCGGTCGATCTCGGCGAGGGGGTACTTGTGCGAAACCAGCTTCTCGAACGGAAACCGGCCGCGGTTGCGGACGAGAAAATCGAGCGCTCGCGGGATCACCCAGGGATCGTACTGGATGACGCCGATGATGCGCTTCGCCCCCCAGACGAGCATCGCGGGCTCGAGCTCGATCTTGGCGCCGCGGCTGATCGTGCCGATCTCGAGGTACGCGCCGCCGCTGCGCAGCATGTCGATGCCTTCGGGAATGACTTGCGGAAAGCCCACGAAGTCGCAGGCGACGTCCGCGCCGATGCCGCCGGTGAGCTTGCGCACCAGGTTCACGCGCTCTTTGCGGTCCGGTATCTCGCGTAGATCGATCGTGTGGTCGGCGCCGAACTCGCGGGCGAGCGCCAGGCGGTTGGGAATCTGATCGACGACGATCACGCTTCGCGCGCCCATGTCCTTGGCGACCGCCGCGGCTTGTACGCCGAGGCCGCCCGCGCCTTGGATGACGACGCTGCCGCCGAAGCGCAGGCCCGCTCGGTCCAGGCCGAAGATCACCTGGCAGAGCGCGCAGTTCACCGGCGCGACGAGCTCGTCGGAGAGCGAGTCGGGGACCAGGAAGATCGCGCCCTGCGGGCGCAGGTAGTAGTACTCGGCGAAGGCGCCGTGGAAGTGCGGGAAGTCGCGCGGCCCGCGCGGCCGCTCGATCTTCGCGGGACAGTTCGCGGGCTCGTTGTTGAGGCAGACGTAGCAGCGGCCGCACGGGTAGAAGTAGGTGTAGGCGACGCGGTCGCCTTCCTTCAGCGGTCGCCCGAGCGAATCGACCTTCACCCGCGAGCCGAGCTTCGCCACCCGCCCGGTCATCTCGTGTCCGAAGATCCAGCCGTCTTCCGGCAGGCGCAGCGGCGCGTCGCCTCTCCAGAAGTGGAGATCGGAGCCGCAGATGTTGGCGAGCGAGACGCGAATCAAGACGGCGTCCGGCTCGACCTCCGGCAGCGGCACGTCACGCAACTCGAAAGGCTTTCCGGGCCCCAGGAAGACGGCGGCTTTTCCGGTGGTCATCGGGGACGTTCCTACCTTGGTTACGTTTCTCAGGACAAGAGGAAGCGCCTCGCTAGGTGTGACCGAGAAACGTAACCAAGGTAGGAACGTCCCCCGTCCATGGTACCCTCATGACGGTGGATGCCGACTGCATCGTGGTGGGGCTTCGCTGTGCGGGCGCGCCCCTCGCGCTTGCGCTCCACCGCGCCGGGGTGAAGGTCGCGGCGCTCGAGCGCGACGAGCTCTACACGGATCAACCATTCTCGACCCACGCGATTCAGCCCTACGGGATGCGACTGCTCGACCACCTCGGGCTCGGCGACGCGGTTCGCAGCTTGGCACCGGGCGCACGCGCGCTGCGCATGCAGGTCGAGGACGCCTACATGCAGATCGACCTCTCGGACGGCGTGCGCGACGCCCGCTGCCCGCGGCGGCTGAAGCTCGACCCGGTGCTGCAGCGCGCGGTGGTGGACGCGGGCGTGGACGTCCGCCCGCGCTCGACCGTCATCGACCTCCTCCGTGACGACGAGCGCGTCCTCGGTGTGAAGGTGAGGGAGCGCGGCGGGGGCGAGTACGAGCTTCGGGCGCCGCTCGTAGTCGGCGCCGACGGACGCAACTCGGCGATCGCCCGAATGGTCGGCGCGCCGACCTACATAGAGGACACCAGCGCCAACGGCGCCTACTGGGCCTACTTCGAGGAGACGCCGCTCTTCTCGAGAGATCCCCGCTACGGTTGGGGAATGTGCATTCACATGGAGGGGGACGGCGTCCGCGCCGTGTTCCAGACCGACTCGGGGCTCTTGCTGATGGTCGGGCTCGCCCGCCGGCACGCGCTCGGAGAGTGGCGCCGCGATCTCGACGCGAGCCTGCTCGCTTACCTCCGTGCGGGCTCGCTCACGGCGCCGCTTCTCGAGGGCTCGCGCCAGGCGTCATCGGCGATCGGTCTTGCCGTGCTGCACTACTTCTTCAAGCAGCCGGTCGGCCCGGGATGGGCGCTGGTCGGCGACGCCGGGCTCCACCTCGATCCGACGCCGGGCCTCGGCATCAGCGACGCGTTTCGCGACGCGCTCGCGCTCGCGGGCGCGATCGTCGACGGCAGCCCCCTTGCCTTCGAACGGTACTGGCGGCGGCGCGACGCCGATTCGATCGGACTCTACCGGATGGCCATCGACATGGGCTCGGCGGGCTACAACAATCCCTTCACCAGGATGATCTACCGCCGCGTCCAGGAGAGCCCGACGATGCGCGCGCGGATGATGTCGCTGATCGACCGCGAGGATCGGCCGCAGGATCTGCTGCCGCTCGGGCGACTGGTGGGCTGGCTCGTATCCGAGGCGGCGCACGGCCGGCTCGCTTCGTTCCACGGCTTCGGTCGAACGCTGCGCAGCTCGGTTCGCACGGCGGGTGAGCAGCGCCGCTTCGATCGTGCGCTCGCGGCCCTGGACGCCCGCCGGCTTGCATCAGGGCCCCCGGTCGCCATCATGCCAGCGGAGCCGACGACGTGGAGCGGCGCGACGAGGACCTGACGACCCTTTGGTACTTCGCCTACGGCAGCAACATGAGCCCGGCGATTTTCGTGGACCGGCGTGACATGCATCCGCTGGACACACGACGGGCACGCCTCGATGGCTATCGCTTGTGCTTCAGCCTTCCCGTCGGGCCCGGCGAGCGTGGTGTGGCGAACGTCGAGCAGGATGCCGGCGCGCACGTCTGGGGCGTCGCCTACCTCATCGACGCCGCCGAAGGTGATCGGCTGGACGGCAGCGAGGGCGTTCGGGGCGGACTCTACGAAAGAGTCCGGGTCGTGCTGGCCGTCGATGACGATCGAGTGGAAGCGTTCACGTACAGATCCTCTTTCGCATCGGCCGGGCGCAAGCCTTCGGCACGCTACCTCGGCTTGCTGCTCGAGGGCGCCAAGCGCCACGGGCTGCCCGCAGAATACGTGCGAGACCTCGAGGTCCTCGATCTCGCGGTGGATGAGCGACTTGCAATGCCGGAGCCGAGTGGCGGCTAGCTCGCCACGCGCGGCGATCGCCGCGCCGCTTTCTCGCGAAGGGGCTCGGCAGCGGTCGTGACGCGCGGGCCGAGGCCGTTGACGATCGCTATGCCGCCCGAAACGGCGCCGAGCGCCACGACCAGACGGCGTGTGATCGGCTCGTGGAGCAACAAGACGCCGGCCAGTAGACCGAAGATCGGTGTCAGCAGCGTGAACGACGAAAGACGCGTCGCCGGATAGTGGCGGATCAACCAGAACCAGAGCAGGTAGCTCGCAAACGTGATGACCACCGTCTGAAAGGACAGCGGCACGAGCGAAACCGAGGTCAGCGTGACCGGCCACGGCTCCGCCGTGAGTAGCGAGCCGAGACCGAGCGCCACGCCCGACATGCCGAGCTGATAGAGCAGCGTCTTCTCCGCCTTCGCCGTCGCCAACGGTGTGGCGCGGATGACGAGCGTGGTCGCGCCCCACAGCAGCGCGGCCACCAGGCCGAGCGCATCGCCGATCCACTGCCGCTCGCCGAGCGCCGGAGCATGGAAGCCTTCGGCGAAAGCCCAGGCGACTCCGGCGAAGGCACCGACCAGGCCCCCGAGCTGCCAGGCCGATAGGCGCTCCGCGCTGGCGATGAACGGCATGCCGAGCGCGACCACGAAGGGCGCGAGGTAGACGAAGACGATCATGCGCGAAGCGGCCGTGAATTGCAGGCCGATGAAGATGCAGGCGAACTCGGCGGCGAACAAGGCGCCGGCGAGTAGGCCGCCGGCCAGCGTCCCGTCGCGGTCGGCGAGCGGAATGCCGCGCAGGCGCGCCCAAAGCGTGAGAAGCAGCGCGGCGCCGAGCGAGCGCACGCTCGCTTGCATGAGCGGCGGGATCTCGGCGAGGGCGACCTTGGTGGCAACCTGGTTCAGCCCCCACAGCACACAGCAGAGGAACAGCGAGGCAATGGCGATTCCGTCGAGGTGAGCCTTACGCTCCATGGCGAAGTGGATCGTAGACAGTTTTACGGACCCAACTCCACCACCCTGCGTCGCGGGACGAACGCGACCAGGCGGCGTCGGCGTGGCGAACGCCGTGCGACGGTAGTAGAAGCGCGGCAAGAATCTCTTCGACGAGGAGCCACCCATGGATCTCTACGACGTGATGCGCACGACGTTCGCCGCCCGCGATTTCTCCGACGAGCCGGTCGATGATGCGACCCTCTACCGCATTCTCGACAACGCACGCTTCGCGCCGAGCGGCGGCAACCGCCAAGGCTGGCGGGTCATCGTCGTGCGCGACCGGGCGAAACGCGCGGCTCTCGTCGACCTCATCCGACCGACGATGCGGAGGTATGTCGCGCAGGTCGCCGCGGGGGAAAATCCCTGGAACACCGTCGTGCCGACGAACGTCAGCGAAGCCGCGATCGCGGCAGTCGAGCTTCCGGCCGGAATGATCGAGCGCATGATGCATGCGCCTGTGCTGCTGCTCGTGGCGGTCGACCTACGCGTCGTGGCGTCGTTCGATTCGGTTCTGCCACGCGTCGGCGTGATCTCGGGAGCGTCGATCTATCCCTTCGTGTGGAACATCCTGCTGGCGGCGCGTAACGAAGGCCTCGGCGGCACGCTCACCACCTTCGTGGCGCCGGCCGAGGGCGAGGTGAGGCGGCTGTTCGCGCTCCCCGACGGGTTCGCTGTTTCCGCGCTGTTGCCGATCGGCAGGCCGCGGAAGCAGCTCACGCGCCTCAAGCGAAAGCGCGTCGAGGAGTTCGCGACGGTGGACGGCTACGCGGGTGCGGCGTTGCGGGCAACCCCGGCGGCCTGACGAAGGCGGAGGAAGCCAGTGCGAGCTTGCCCGCGGCCGAGACGCAGCGTAGAAGGCCCCGATTCGCCTAGAGATCGCGCCCGGCACGGTCTTCCGGAGGAACCATGATCCGCCTGAATTTCGCTCTGCGTCGCCTCGCCAACCTCTCGCGCGCCGATTTTCAACGCTACTGGCGGGAGAAGCACGGTCCGCTCGTGGTCAGCGTCTCGCGCACACTGCGCATGCGGCGCTACATGCAGTCGCACGCCATCGACGATCCGCTCTACGACGGGCTGCGCGCCGCGCGCACGGGCATGCACGAGCCGTTCGACGGGATCGCCAGCGTGTGGTTCGACACGCGCGAGGAGCTCATCGCCGCGACGACGAGCGAGGAAGGCCGCAAGGCGGGCGCATTGCTGCTCGAGGACGAGCGTCGCTTCATCGATCTATCGCGCTCGCCGCTCTGGGTCAGTCAGGAGATCGCGCAGATCAACCCGATGCCCGAGAACTCCATCGTCGCGTGGCCGAAGAGCTCGTGGATCAAGTTCTGCTATCTCCTCCAGCCCAAGGCCGGGATGAGCCAAGCCGCCTGCCACAAGACTTGGAACATGGAGCACGGGTACCTGATCCGCCGCCACAGCGGCGCCACCCGCTTCGCGCGCTACATCCAGAATCATACCCTGGAGGACGAGCTGAACGATCGGCTGCGGGAATCCCGCGGCGGGCCGCCGCCGTACGCGGGGCTGACCGAAGCGTGGTTCGATCGCTACGACCTGGTGAAAATCTTGGGCGATCCGACGAGCGAGGGTGCGCAGGGGTTCGCCGCTTTCCTCGAGGACGAAAAGCGTTTCATCGACTTCACGCGCTCCTCCGTTTGGGCGTCCAAGGAGCTCGTGTTCGTGGACGAAGGGTCAGCGTAGCCGCAGGGCATGAAGGATCGATCGGCCGAATTGAGCCCACTGTTGTCCGCCCTCGAGCGCGTCGTCGACGCCGCTCTGGACAACGCGCGCAAAACCACCGACCAGGGCAAGAAGATCGACGAGCACCAAGTCCATTCCGAGCGCGTGAGCTATCTCGCCACGGAGCTCGGCGCGGCAAAGGCGCTTGCGGAATATGCGGCGGCGTCCCGTCGCGAGGGCCCGGCTGACGAGCTCGGCGCCGACGCCGCGGTGATCTTCGCGGCGGCCGCCGCCGCGCGCTGCCGCGCCCAGGTGGCGACGCACCTCGAGGCGTTCGGCTTCAAGGAGGCGTTCCTCGACGACACGCTCGACTCGCCGGACGTCCGCGCCGCGGTGCGCAGCGGCGCCTCGGAAGGGCGCGTTCGCGCGCTCGGACGCGCGGTCATCGCGCAAGCGGGCGAGAACCATTGCTGGCTGCCCGGCGAGATGGAGAGGCTGACGCGCGACTCGGTGCGCAGCTTCGCGCGCACCGAAGTGGAGCCGATCGCGCAGCGAATCCATCAGCGCGACGACCTGGTCCCCGACGAGCTCATCGCCAAGATGAGCGCGCTCGGATATTTCGGCATGTCGGTCCCCGAGGAGTACGGCGGCGGCGGCATGGGCAACGTGGTGATGATCATCACCACGGAAGAGCTGTCGGCGGCGTCGCTGGCGGCAGCCGGCAGCTTGATCACCCGGCCGGAGATCCTCACCAAGGCGCTTCTCCACGGAGGCACGCCGCAACAGAAAAAGGAGTGGCTGCCGCGCATCGCTTCCGGCGAGCTGATGGTGGCGATCTCGGTCACCGAGCCCGACACCGGCTCGGACGTCGCTTCGGTCAAGTGCCGCGCGGTGCCCGCACAGGTGGGAGGAGAGACGGGCTACCGGATCAGCGGCGCCAAGGCCTGGTGCACGTTCGCGGGTCGCGCAAACGTGATTGCGCTGCTCGCGCGCACCGACCCCGATCCGAAGAGCGCGGCGCGCGGGCTTTCGCTCTTCATCGTCGAAAAGGATCCGTTCGACGGGCACGAGTTCGAGATGCGCCAGCCGAGCGGAGGCGTGCTGCACGGCAAGGCGGACCACACGCCGGGCTACCGCGGCATGCATTCCTACACGCTCGGTTTCGACAACTACTTCGTCCCGGCGGCGAATCTGGTCGGCGCCGAGGGCGGCGAGGGAAGGGGCTTCTATCTACAAATGGCGGGATTCGCGGCGGGGCGGCTGCAAACCGGCGGGCGCGCGTGTGGAGTCGCGCAGGCGGCGCTGGAAAAGACCGTGGCCTACGTCAAGGAGCGCAAGCAATTCGGCCGGCCGATCGGCGAGTTCCAGCTCACGCAATGGAAGCTCGGACAGATGGCGGTCGAGATCGCCGCCGCGCGCCAGCTCACCTATGCGGCAGCGCGCGTGATGGACGAATCCGAATCCGCCACTCTCGAGGCGGCGATGGCCAAGCTCTTCGCTTCGGACGTCGCACAGCGCGTGACGCAGGAAGGGCAGCTTCTCCACGGCGGATGGGGATTCGCCGAAGAGTTCGCCATCTGCCGCTACGTCGTCGACTCGCTGGTGCTGCCGATCTTCGAGGGCGTCAAGCCGATCCTCGAGCTCAAAGTCATTGCTCGGTCGCTGCTCAGCGGCTAGGCTCGGCGCCGGCGCATGGACGCGAAGAAGGCAGCGGTCCTGTTCGTCGACGTCTGCGGCAGCACGGCCTTCTTCGATCGCTACGGCGAAGTCGCCGGGCACGCGATGGTGGAGCACTGCTTCAAAGTGATCGTGCCCGAGGTCGAGAAGCGCGCGGGCCGGATCGTCAAGTACATGGGCGACGGCTTTCTCGCGGTTTTCGACAGCGCGTCGGCCGCGGTGACCGCGGCCGCGGCGTCGCAGAGCGCGCTGGCCGACGACAATGCGACCCGTCCCGAGGGCGCGCGCGTGCGCATCCATTCCGGCATCAGCGTCGGGCCCGTGGTGACGAGGGAAGACGGTGACGTCTTCGGCGACACCGTCAACGTCGCGGCACGCGTGCAGCACGTCGCCGGCCCCGATCAGATCTACGTGACCAAGGACGTCATCGACGAAATGCCATCCTACGACCGCGGCAGAACCCGGCTGGTCGGACGGTTTCCGCTGCGCGGCAAGGAGGACGAGGTCGATCTCTACGAGGCGATGTGGAGGCTCGAGGAAGCCACCGTTCTATTCGCCCGCTCGGCGCTCCGTGAACAAGTCCTGCTGTCGGTCTTCTTTCAGGGCGCCGTCGTCGAGATGCCGGCCACCAAGAACCGGCTGACGGTGGGCCGCACGGCGGGCAACGACCTCGTCGTGGACGATGGCGCCGTCTCGCGCGAGCACGCGGAATTCGTGCGCCGCAAGGGCACGATCTATCTCGTCGATCACTCGACGAACGGCACCTACGTGCGTCCGGGCGCCGGCAAGCTCCGCCATCTCCATCGCGAGGAGTTCCTACTCGACGGCAGCGGAGACATGTCGCTCGGACGGCCCGACGGGCCCGCGATCGAATACAAGATTTCCTGACGTCCGAGAGATTCGGGCAGCTCTGCTCTTCAGCCGAGGGACAGCTTCGCCAGCCGCCCCTCCAGACGCTCCTGCTCTTCGCTCAGCACGGCGCTCACCTCGACCGGGTACGGCGGATCCATGAGCTCTAGCGAGCGACAACGCTCGGGAAGCGCGGCGATCTCGCGCCGGGCGCGATCGCGTATCGTCTCGAGGGATTCATCGACCAAGCGCCGGCCGCCGCGCATGACGGGGACGAGGAGCCTGCGGCCGGCGTGCTCTTCATCGGCTCGCGCGATCAGGTCGCCGGCCGTGCGGCGGTAGACCTGCTTGCGGCGCCCGAGCACCTTCTTGTCGGCGCTCAGCTTGGTGCGGCCCTCACCCGCGTACTCGACGAGCTTGTAGATCATGTCGAGCACGGGCGCGTCGGCCGATACACCGAGATCGGTGCCGACGCCGAATGCGTCGATCGGTGCGCCGCGGCGGACGAGCGAGTCGATCGAGTGCTCGTCGAGCCCGCCGCTGGCCAAGATTTCGACTCGCTCGAGTCCCGCTCGATCGAGCTCGCGGCGCGCTGCTCGCGACAGGGCTTCGAGATCGCCGGAGTCGAGGCGGATCGCCTTGACGCGGAAGCGTTCTCCGAGCTCACGGGCCAGAGCGACGATCCGCCGCACGCCGGCCGCCGTGTCATAGGTGTCGACGAGCACGACACCGTCGGGATAGAGGCGGAGGAAGGAGCGAAACGCCGCGTCCTCGTCCGCATGGGCCTGCACGTAGCTATGCGCCATGGTGCCGGCGACCGGGAGGCCGTAGATCCGGCCGGCCAGCACGTTGGAGGTGGCGGCGACGCCTGCGACGTAGAACGCGCGAGCGGACTTTCAGCCCGGCGTCGGCGCCGTGGGTCCGCCGCAAGGAAAAGTCGACGACGGGCCGGCCGGCCGCGGCCGCGACGACGCGTGTGGCTTTGGAGGCGAGCACGGTCTGCAGGTGGATCTGGTTCATCACGAAAGTTTCGACGAGTTGCGCCTCAGGGAGCGGGGCGACGACCTCGAGGAGGGGCTCGCCGGCGAACACCGGCGTTCCTTCCGGGACCGCGTACACGTCGCCGGTGAAGCGCATGCTGGCGAGCCGGTCGAGAAAACCCGAGGAGAATTGGCCGAGCGTGGCGAGGTGATCGAGCGCTTGGCGCTCGAAACGGAGGCGCTCGAGAAATCCGAGCGCATCGTCGAGGCCGCAGGCCAACAGGAAGTTTCTCGTCGGCGGAAGCCGCCGTACGACGAGGTCGAATGTCGCGGAACCCTCCAGGCCTTCCTCGAAGTAGGCCTGGACCATGTTCAGCTGGTAGAGGTCGGTCAGCAGCGCGGCGTTCGAGTCGTCCACCCAAGTCATGATCGCCGCGCGCCCTCGGCGGGAAGACTCAGCCGTAGCCCATCATCGCGAGAAACTCCTCGACGCTTTCGAAGCGCATGAAGGGATTGCGCCGCTTCTGCTCGCCGATCGTCGAGGACTTCGCGCTCGCGTAGTTGTGCCCCGGATAGAGGCGAGTCGATTCCGGAAGGTTGCCGAGCGTGCCGAGGCTCTCGTAGAGCTTCTTGGGATCACTGCCCGGAAGGTCGACTCGCCCGCAAGCGCCGATGAAGAGCGTGTCCCCGGAGACCAGCGCGTCGCCGACGAGGAAGCATTGCGAGCCGGGCGTATGCCCCGGCGTGTGGATGAACTTCACCGGCACCTGGCCGACGTCGACGACGTCGCCGCCCTCGACCTTGTGAAGATCCGAGTCCGAGAGATCCGTGACTCGATGAACGTAAGGGGCTTCTTCCTTGTGGATGTAGACCTTGGCCTTGACGCCTTTGGCGAGCAGCTCCGCCGCGCCTTGCACGCTCATCCCCATCATCCGGCCGCCGAGATGGTCGGGATGGAAATGAGTGACCAGGAGATGCGTGATCTCCATGTCGTGGCGGCGCGCCTCGTCGAGGATCGCGTCGATTTCCCATGCCGGATCGACCACGGCGAGCGAGCGTGTCGCGGGATCGCCGACGAAGTAGACGAAGTTCTGCATCGGCCCGAGCTCGAGTTGCTTGAAGAAGATCTTGGACATTCAGCGGCTCTCTTGCTTCCTGTTTGCCCGCCTGGGCGGCAAACGCAAGCCGCGCTCCCAGAGGAATTCCGCCTCGCCGACCTCCTTGGCGATCCAGCGCGCGAGCACGAACAGGAGGTCGGAGAGGCGATTGACGTAGCGGAGCACGAACGGGTTCAAGGGCTCGGCGCGCGAGAGCTCGAGGATCTCGATCTCGGCCCGCCGGCAGACGGTGCGCGCCTGGTGGAGGAACGCGCCGAGCACGCCTCCCCCGGGCAGCACGAACGACTTGAGCGTCTCCAGGCTCTTCTGACACTCGTCCATCGTGCGCTCGAGCGCCCGCACTTCCGCTTCCGAAGCGCGCCACATGCCCTCGTATTCCGCGCCGGGCGGCGTGGCGAGCTCGCAGCCGAGGTCGAAGAGCTCGTTCTGAAGCCCCTTGAGGAGCTCGATGAGGCGCGCCGCCGCCGGCTTCGATTCCTTCGTCGCAAGCGCGCGTACGATGCCGAGGATCGAATTGAGCTCGTCGATCGCTCCGTAGGCGACGATGCGCGGAGAGTCCTTCGGCGACGCGGCGGCCGCCGACGAGCGCGGTCTCCCCGCGATCTCCGGTACGCGTGTAGACCTTGGTGATGCGAATCGCCATCAGCCCGACCGTTTCTTGAGCTCTTCGTAGCCGTGCCCGGCGGGATCGCCGGTCTCGACCGGCAATCCAGAGTCGCGCCAGCCGCGCGCCGCCGGCGAGCCGCCGAATCCGCCGGCGACGTTCGACACCTCGACGTAGCCGAGGGAACGGAGGATCTCCGCGGCGTGCTGCGAACGGACGCCGGACTGACAGCCCACCAGCAGAACGGTCTCGTTGCGCGAACACCCCCTGCGCGATGCGCTCGAAGTCGACATTGCGCTGCGGGCGTTGCGCCGCGTCGAAGAACAGCAGCGGCAGGTTGTACGCGCCGCGGGGATGTCCGGCGCGGAACTCCGCTTCGCTGCGCACGTCGAGATAGACGGCGTCCGGCTGCCGGCGCAGGATCTCGGCTGCCTGCTCGGAGGTGACCTGCGGGATCATGCCCTCGGTTCCGGGCGCTTGGACACCTGTTCGAGAATCGCCTTCAGCCGTTTCGGGTCGATCGGCTTCTTGAAGATCACCTGGTTCAGACCCTCGAGCCGGGAGCGTTTGATGACGTGATCCTTGTCGTAGTAGTAGGCGGTCATCAGCACCACGGGAGTCTCTGGCGCCTTCTCCTTGAGCTCCATGTAGAGGTCGTAGCCGTCCATGTCCGGCATGACGACGTCGGACAGGACGACGTCGACCGGCTGGCTCGGCGAAGACCTTCAGCGCCTCGAGGCCCCCGCTGGCCGTGAAGACCGTGCAGTGCTCGCCGCGCAGAACGTCGCGCAGCGAATTGCACACGCCGGCGTCGTCGTCGACGACCAGCACGCGAACGTCCTTGAGATGGCTCGATTCGCCGCCTCCGTTCTGACGCTGCGTCAGATCGGTCATCAGCCGGCCCGGCAGATATTCGCGCGTGCCGTAGTTGGCGTCTCCTGCGGCCTGCTGGATGCGCCCCACGGTGTCGCGGATCTTGTCGAGCTCGCGCTGGATCGCGTCGAGGCGCTCGCCTTCGACGACGAACTCCTCGTCGGTGCAGTGATGCGCCAGGAACTTGCCGACGAGATCCACCTGGTTGGTGATCGCCTCGAGGGGGTTGTTCACCTCGTGGGCGATCGAGACCGCGATCTCGCCGAGCGTGGCGAGCCGCTGACGGTCGCGGATCTCACGCAGGTCCTTGGCGAAGCCGATCGAGCCGATCTCGTTGCCCGCCGCATCCTTGATGATCGCTCCGGAGATCGCCGTCGGAATGCGGTTCCCGGCCTTGTCGATCAAGACGGTCTCGAAGTTGTGCGTGCGTGCCGACGGCGTCGCGATCCGCCGACCGCATGGCCGTCATCAGTCGCCGCGCCTCGGCGAGATCCCCGTAGATCAGCGTGACGTGCCGGCCGAGCACCTCCTCGGAGGAGTAGCCGAGCGTGCGCCGCGCGCCGTCGTTGTAGAAGACGATCGACCCGGTGCGGTCGACCGCGATGATGATGTCCGGGGAAATCTCTGCGAGGTGCTCGAGGTAGACTTTCGGAAGCGTCGCCATCTCTCGGAGACGAGGCTCAAATCGTCAAGCTAGTCCACGTCGGCGAACAACTCAACCACGAATCGGCATGAGCGAAACCTTCTTGACGTCCTTCACCGTCGCCAGCAGCTCCGACACCGACAGCCTGCAGCACCGGGTGGATGACCTGCGGGGCGAGCTCGGAGAGCGGCAGCAGCACGAACCGGCGATTGTGCCAGCTCGGGGTGGGGGATCTTCAGCGTCCGCTTGCTTGACGACCAGCGACGTCGTAGAAACAGGATGTCGAGATCGATGATGCGGCATCCCCAGCGCTTGCCCTTGACCCGCTTGCGCCCCATCGCGGCCTCGATCGCCTTCAGCTTCTTCAAGCAGGTTCTCCGGCGACAGCATCGGTCTCGATCTCGATCACGCCGTTCACGAACCAGGTCTTGGCGTTGCCGTGCGGCTCGCTCTCGTAGAGCGACGACTCCTTGACGATGCGGGTGTCGGGCAGCTTGCGAATGAGGTCGATCGCCTCGCGGATGTTGGCGCGGCGATCTCCGAGGTTGGACCCGAGTCCGATGAAGACGCCGCCCGGCATGGATTCTAGAGCGTGATCCTTTCGATTCGGTGAGACCGCCTCGCTCAAGCGATCGCCGTTCACCGTGAGGCTGAAGCGGACGTATCCTTCCCCGCTCGGTCCGAAGCCGGTGCCCGGCGTGATCACGACGCCGGTCTGTTCGAGCACCTTGGTGGCGAACTCGGCCGACGTGTAGCCCTTCGGCGTATCCACCCACACGTAGAACGTGGCGCGCGGCACGCGTCGCGCGTGAGCCCGGCTCGCTCGAGCGCCGGCGAGCAGCAGGTCGCGTCGCGCTCGGTAGATCTCGCGGGCCTTCTCGACGCAGTCCTGGTCGCCGGCGAGCGCGGCGATCGCCGCTTCCTGCACCGCCTGGAAGACGCCGGAGTCGACGTTGGTCTTCACCTTGCCGAGACCGGCGATCAGCTCGGGGTTGCCGACCGCGAAGCCGACCCGCCAGCCGGTCATGTTGTAGGTCTTCGACAGCGAGTGAAACTCGATGCCGACCTCACGCGCGCCCTCGAGCTCGAGAAAGGAAATCGGCCTTTCGCCGTCGAAATAGATCTCGGAGTAGGCGGCGTCGTGGCAGACGATGATGTCGTGGCGCGCGGCGAAGTCGATCGCCTCGCGAAAGAAGTCGCGCGTCGCCGTCGCCGAGGTTGGGTTGTTCGGATAGCAGAGCCACATGAGCTTCGCGGCGCGGGCGACGTCGGCGGAATCGCTTTGAGATCGGGGAAGAAGCCGTTCTGCTTGCGGAGCGGCATGCGGTAGACGATGCCGCCGCAGAAGCCGGTGCCGACCGCGTAGACCGGGTAGCCGGGGTCGGGGCAGAGCACGACGTCGCCCGGATCGACGAAGGCGATCGGCATGTGGGCGATGCCCTCCTTGGAGCCGATCAGCGAGACGACCTCGCGCGCGGGATCGAGCGACACCCCGAACCGCTTCCGGTACCAGTCCGCCGCCGCCTGGCGGAACGCGGGCAAGCCCTTCGTAGTCGGGGTAGCGATGGTTCGCGGGATTCGCCGCCGCTTCCCGCAGCTTCGCGACGATGTGCGGAGGTGTCGGCAAATCCGGATCGCCGATGCCGAGGCTGATGATGTCGACACCCCGGGCTCTCAGGGCGTTCTTCTTCTTGTCGATCTCAGCGAAGAGGTAGGGCGGAAGTTCCTGAATTCGCTGGGCTTTTTGAATTTTCAAGGCGACGATCCCGGAGCCATGCGGGTTGCGCGGACCTGAAATACACGGTTGGCTCGGTAGTTACAAACGGCGAATCGATCCGGAGAACCTCGGCGGGGCTGCTGCCGACTACCCTTGCAGACCTCGGGACGCGCCTCGTATAAGCCCCCGCCTGAATCCGTAGAGTGAGCGCCGTGGGGGGATCGCCTTGAAGCCGAGCCTCGTGCTTGCCATCGACCAGGGAACCACGGGCACCACGGTCCTCGTCTACGACCACGGCGGCCGCGTGGTGGCACGGGCGTACTCGGAGTTCCGGCAGTACTACCCGAAGCCCGGCTGGGTGGAGCACGATCCCGAGGAGATCTGGCGCGTGACGCTCGCAGTGGTCCGCAAGGCGATGAAGAGCAGGGCGGATCTCTTCCAGGAAGCTCGCCTCGATCGGGATCACCAACCAGCGCGAGACCACCGTCGTCTGGAGCCGTCGTACCGGCAAGCCGATTGCCCGGGCCATCGTCTGGCAGGACCGCCGCACCGCTCCGCTCTGCGCCGACCTCAAGGGCCGCGGGCTCATCGAGACCTTCCGTCACAAGACGGGACTGGTCATCGATCCGTATTTCTCGGCGACCAAAGTGCGCTGGCTTCTCGACAACGTAAAGGGCGCGCAGATCCGTGCGGAGGAAGGCGAGCTCTGCTTCGGCACCATCGACAGCTGGCTCATCTGGAAGCTCACGGATGGCAGGGTCCACGCCACCGATTACAGCAATGCCTCGCGTACCTTGCTGTTCAACATTCACGACCGGCGCTGGGACGACGAGTTGCTCGGCCTCTTCCGGGTGCCGCAAGCGATGCTGCCGCGCGTGGTGTATTCCTCCGGGGTCGTCGGCGAGGCGGACCCGAAGCTCTTTGGCGGACACGCGGTACCGATCGCCGGGAGTCGCGGGGGACCAGCAGGCTGCGCTGTTCGGCCAGGGCTGCTTTCGACCCCGGAATGGTGAAGAACACGTACGGCACGGGATGCTTTCTGTTGATGCCGACCGGTGCTCAGGCGGTCTCTTCGACGCGCGGCCTACTCACGACTCTCGCCTGCGGCGCCGAGGGGCAGACGGTCTACGCGCTCGAAGGCTCGATCTTCATCGCGGGCGCGGCCGTGCAGTGGCTGCGCGACGGGCTGGGGTGGATCCAGACGGCGTCGGAGACCGAGAAGGTGGCGCGCAAGACGCCGGACACCCTAGGCGTCTACGTCGTTCCGGCGTTCGTCGGCCTCGGCGCACCCTACTGGGATCCGGACGCGCGCGGCGCGATCGTCGGGCTCACGCGTGGCGTCCGGCGGGAGCACATCATCCGCGCCACTCTCGAATCGCTTGCCTACCAGACACGCGACGTCGTCGATACCATGGTGGCGGAGTCCGACAGGCCTCTGAAGACGCTGCGCGCCGACGGCGGGGCCAGTCGGAACGATTTTCTCATGCAGTTCCAGGCGGATCTCCTCGATGCGGCGGTGGACCGACCGCGCATCGTCGAGACTACGGCGACGGGAGCCGCGTTTCTCGCGGGACTCGGCGTCGGCTTTTGGCGCTCCTCGGCGGAGCTCGAGCGAGTACGCAAGGTCGACCGCATCTTCCGTCCCAGCGCCAAGAGCAGGGCGCGCGAGGAGAGATACGCCGGCTGGAAGCGCGCCGTGGCGATGGTGCGCACGCAGTGATCCAGCGGGAAGGTCAATTCGCCGGCCAGGGTGCCCTGCGGCTGTTCTGGCAAGCATGGCTTCCCGAGGGTGAGGCGCGCGCCGCGGTAATCGTCGCCCACGGCTATGGGGAACATGGCGGTCGGTACGGGAATCTCGTCGAGCGACTCGTGCCTTGGGTTTTGCGGTCTACGCGCTCGACCACCGCGGACATGGCCGCTCCGCAGGCCCGCGTGGACACGTGGGGCGCTTTGCCGAGTACATCATCGGATCTCCACGCGCTGCGCGTGCGTGTGGAGGAAGAAGAGCGGGGCAAGCCCCTGCTGGTGCTCGGGCACAGCATGGGCGGCTTGATCACGATCCACTATTTGTTGACGCATGCCTCGGGCCTCGCCGGCGCGGTCCTCTCTTCGCCGGCCCTCGGCTTGGCGAAGGAGCCCCGCAGGCTTCTCCGCTGGTTGGGGAGCGTGCTGTCGTGGATCGCCCCGAGGACGTCGTTCCAGACCGACGTGGACCCGGCGCTCTTGAGCCGCGACCCGTCGGTCGGCCGCGCGTACTCGGCGGACCCGCTCGTTCACCGCCGCGCGAGCGCTCGCTTCTTCACCGAGTTCAAGCGCGCGATGCGTGGTCGCGCCGAGCGAGCCGGCGAGGTCAATCTCCCGCTGCTCGTGTTGCAGGCCGGCGACGATGGGCTGGTCGATCGAGCCGCCACCGAGCGTTTCGTCGCGGCAGATCGGCAGCGAGGGGAAGGAGTTCCACCTCTATGCCGGCCTCTTCCACGAAATCTTCAACGAGACCGAGAAGGATCGCGTCTTCGCCGACCTCGAGCATTGGCTGGATGCCCGAGTCGGAGGGCAGATCGCGGCGACCGGGTGAATTGCGTCACCCGGACGCCGATGCTATAGGTCGCGATTCTCGGGTCACACGATCATGAAAGAAGGCATTCATCCCGCGTACCAGAGCTGCACGATCGTCTGCGCCTGCGGCCACAAGATCGAGACGCGCTCCACGCGCCCGCAAATCCATGTCGAGATCTGCTCGAACTGCCATCCTCTCTATACCGGCAAGCAGAAGATCATCGACACCGCCGGCCGTGTCGAACGCTTCAAGCGCCGCTACGGCTACAAGACCTGAGCCGCGCTTCGCGGCTTTCGAGCCGCTCCGTTTCCGCATAAGAAGGGTCTCGCGGTTGTCGAGCGCGCCGCCGTCGGTGCGCTCGCCGGTCGGATGAGGGGAACGATGTTCGAGCGGCTGGAAACGCTGGCCAAGCGCTACGACGAGCTCGAGGGCCAGCTCGCGCGCGAAGGCGCCGCCAAGAATCCGCGCGAGTACGCACGGCTCGCCAAGGAGCGATCGGACCTCGAGGAGCTCGTCGCACGCTTCCGAGAATGGCAGCGACTGCGCCGGGAGGCGGCGGACGCCGAGAAGCTCACGGAGGACGGCGACCCCGAGATCCGCGAGCTCGGCCGGTCCGAGCTCGCCGCGCTGCACGCGCGCCTCGAGCCGCTGCAGGGCGAGCTCGCGCACGCTGATGCTGCCGAAGGACCCGCGGGACGAGCGCAACGTGCTGCTCGAGATCCGCGCCGGAACCGGAGGCGACGAGGCGAGCCTGTTCGCGTCCGATCTCTTCCGCATGTACTCGCGCTACGCCGAGCGGCGTGGCTGGAAGATCGAAGTGATGAGCTCCAACTCGACGGGGCTCGGAGGCTTCAAGGAGATCATCGCGCTCGTCGAAGGCAAGGGAGCCTTCAGTCGGCTGAAGTTCGAGAGCGGCGTGCACCGCGTGCAGCGCGTGCCGGTCACCGAAGCCTCGGGACGGATCCATACCTCGGCGGTGACCGTCGCCGTGCTTCCCGAAGCCGAGGACGTCGAGGTGGACATCCTCGACAAGGACTTGAAGGTCGAGGTGATGCGCGCCTCCGGACCGGGCGGCCAGAGCGTCAACACGACGGACTCGGCGGTGCGCATCACGCACCTCCCGTCCAACATCGTGGTCCACTGCCGAGACGAGAAATCGCAGCACAAGAACAAGGCGAAGGCGATGAAGATCCTGCGCGCGCGCTTGCTGCGAGCGAGCCGAGGAGGCGCAGCGCTCCGAGATCGCGGCCGCGCGCAAAGGCATGGTCGGGAGCGGCGATCGCTCCGAGCGAATTCGCACCTACAATTTTCCCCAGGGACGCGTCAGCGATCATCGTATCGACCTCACGTCCACTCGCTCGATCGATTTCTCGACGGCGAGCTCGACGTGGTGATCGATGCGCTCGTCAGCTCGAGTCAGGCCGAGGCCTTGCGCCACGAAGGAGCCCCCGCATGAACGGCTCGCTCGCCGCCGAGCTCGGCCGCGCGGAGAGCTTTCTCGCCGCGCAAGGGGTGGAGAACGCCCGCCTCGACGCCGAGGTTCTGCTCGCCGACGTGCTCGGCTTCGATCGGTCCCGGCTGCTTGCCGGCGGACGTCCCGGGCTCGACGATCGTGAGCGGCGGGCGTTCGCGGCGCTCATCCGTCGGCGCGGCCGTCGCGAGCCCCTACAGCATCTCCGCGGGCGCCAGGAATTCTTCTCGCGCGAATTCCTGCGTCGATCGCCGAGTGCTCGTGCCACGCCCCGAGACCGAAACCCTGGTCGAGACGGTGCTCCGGCTCGCGCGGCCGCTCGCGAGCGCCACGATCCTCGACGTCGGCTGCGGCTCCGGCGCCATTGGCGTCACGCTGGCGCTCGAGTTGCCGCGGGCGGTGGTTTTCGCCTGCGACATCACGCAGGACGCGGTCGAGGTAGCCCGCGCGAACGCTCGGCGGCTGAACGCCGACGGCCGTATCGAGATCCGCTGCGGTGACCTGTTCGCTCCGTACGGAGGCCGACGATTCGATCTCGTGGTGAGCAACCCTCCTTACGTGCCGAGCGCCGAGCTCGAAGGGCTGGCCCCCGAGGTGCGCGACCACGAGCCGAGGCTCGCGCTCGACGGGGGCCGTGACGGGCTCGATTTCTACCGTCGGCTGGCTGCAAACGCGGCCGACGTGCTCGGCGCGGACGGAGCCTTGGTCGTCGAGATCGGCCACGGGCAGGCCGACGCCGTGACGGAGATCGTCCGCGAAGCGGAGCTACGAGTCGTGGACAAGGAGCGCGACCTGGCGGGAATCGAGCGCGTCCTCACGGTGCGTCGTGGATAGAGATCGTCGTCAAGGGAGGTCGGCCGCTCGGCGGCGAAGTCGCGATCAGCGGTTCGAAGAACTCCGCGCTGCCGCTGCTGTTCGCTTCGCTACTCACGCGCGAGCGCTGTCGGTTCCGCAACGTCCCCGAGCTCGCCGACATCCGTACGACGATTCGACTGCTGCAAGATCTCGGCGCCGAGCTTCGCTCCTTCGAGGGCCACACCGTCGAGCTCGCGGCAGACGTCGCTGACCAGTCTCGAAGCGCCGTACGAGCTCGTCAAGACGATGCGTGCGTCCTTTCTGTCGCTCGGGCCGCTGCTGGCGCGCGAAGGCAGGGCGCGCGTATCGACCCCCGGCGGATGCGCGATCGGCGCTCGCCCGGTGAATCTCCACTTGAGTGGCTTCGAGAAGATGGGGGCGAAGCTCGACATCGTTCACGGCTACGTCGAGGCCGAGGCCCCGCGTACCAGGGCGGCCGCAGGCTTCGCGGCGCGCGCATCGCCCTCGACACGCCGTCGGTCGGTGCCACCGAGAACCTGATGATGGCGGCGACGCTCGCCGACGGCGACACCGAGATCGAGAACGCGGCGCGCGAGCCGGAGATCGAGGACTCGGCCGCCGCCCTCGGCAAGATGGGCGCGAGAATCGAAGGCGCCGGCACGTCCGTCGTGCGCATCGACGGCGTCGAGGAGCTGCACGGAGTCGATCACGAGGTGATCGCCGATCGCATCGAGGCGGGAACGTTCGCCGTCGCCGCCGCGATCACCGGCGGCGACTGCTTGCTGCGCGGCGCCCGGGCCGAGCTCAGCTCGACGCGTTTCTCGTGAAGCTCGACGAGGCCGGCGTCGGGTCGAAGCGGGCGGCGAGGGCATCCGTGTGCGCGGCGCCCGAACGGCCGCGGAGCGTGACCTGAAGACCGCTCCCGTTTCCGGGCTTCGCCACCGATCTGCAGGCGCAGATGATGGCGCTGATGTCGGTCGCGGAAGGCAGCGCGATGATCACCGAGACGATCTTCGAGAACCGCTTCATGCACGCCCTCGAGCTCATGCGGCTCGGCGCCGACATCACGATCGAAGGGAACAACGCCGTGGTGCGCGGCGTCGAGCGCCTGTCCGGCGCGCCGGTCATGGCCACCGATCTGCGCGCCAGCGTGTCTTTGATCGTCGCCGGCCTGGCGGCCGACAACACTACCGAGATTCACCGCGTGTATCACCTCGACCGCGGCTACGAACGGATCGAGGAGAAGCTCTCGCGGGCTTGGCGCCGACATTCGTCGGGAGCGGGCGGCGATCGGATGAAGCACGCGATCGATATCTTTCGCGCCGGCGGGCCAGGCTTTCGCCGCCGGCTCGCCGCGATCGCCGAGCGCGCCGCCGCTGGCGACGGCGACGTCGAGCGCGCGGTCCGTGACATCGTGGACCAGGTGCGCAGGCAGGGCGATCGCGCGCTCGTCGACGCGACGCGCCGCTTCGATCGAGTCGACGTCCGCGGCGGCCATGCGAGGTGTCGCAGCGCGAGCTCGCGCGCGCCGAAGCGTCGATCGATGCCGGCGGCGCGCCGCGCGCTGCGCCTCGCGGCGCGCCGCATCCGGGACTTTCACCGCCGCCAGGTGCAGAGGGGCTGGCGATATCGCGATCGCTCGGGTCTCGTGCTCGGCCAGAAGATCGACGCCGCTCGAGCCGGGTCGGCGTGTACGTGCCGGGCGGCCACGCATCGTATCCCTCCTCGGTGCTGATGAACGTCATCCCCGCCACGGTCGCCGGCGTCGCGCAGGTGATCATGGTGTCGCCCGCCGACGCCGATGGAGGGCAGCTATCCGGCGGTGCTCGCGGCGGCGTCGATCGCCGGCGTCGACCGCTGTCTTCCGCGTCGGCGGTGCACAAGCGGTGGCGGCGCTGGCGTACGGCACGGAGACGATGCCGCGCGTCGACAAGATCGTCGGCCCCGGCAACGCCTACGTGCAGACCGCCAAGCGGCTGGTGTACGGGCGGGTCGACATCGACAACTTCGCCGGCGGCCGAGCGAGGTGTTGGTCATCGCCGACCGCTCGCGCTCGCGCGGAGTAGGTGGCGGCGGATCTGCTGTCGCAGGCCGAGCACGACGAGCGGCGACGCGGCGGCGGTCTGCTGACGCCGTCGGCGCGCGGCTGGCGCGAGCGGTGGCCGAGCGCAGGTCGAGCGGCAGCTCGCCGCGCTGCCCCGGCGCGAGACGGCATCGCCGCGTCGCTGCGCGCGCTTCGGCGCGATCTTCGTCGTCGACGATCTCGCACGACGCGATCGAGCATCGCCGACGCGATCGCGCCGGAGCATCTCGAGCTCTGCGTCGAGCGCGCCGGAGAAATGGCTGCCGCGCGTGCGCCACGCCGGCGCGGTGTTCCTCGGCGCCCACGTGCCCGAAGCCGCTCGGCGACTACGTCGCCGGGCCGAACCACGTGCTGCCGACCGGCGGGACCGCGCGCTTCGTCTCGCCGCTCGGCGTCTATGACTTCGTCAAGCGCACGAGCATCATCGGCGGCACGGACCGCGCGTTGCGCACGCTCGGGCCCACGGTCGTGCGGCTCGCGGAGCTCGAGGGACTGAAGCGCACGCGCGGTCGGTCGAGGTGCGACTCCGCCGCGTGAGCGCAAGGGGGCAGTGAATGGCGAAACCAAAGAGCCTTCGCAAGACCACGGCGCCTACGCGGCGCGGACTTCGGGCGCGGCGCGCCACGGTGCATCGCGCCGACCAAGGAGACCGACATCGCGGTCACGGTGACGATCGACGGCAACGGCACCTATGAGGTCGACACCGGCGTGCCGTTCCTGAACCACATGCTCGAGCTGTTCGCCCGCCACGGCTTCTTCGATCTGACCGTGCGCGCGCGCGGCGACCTCGAGGTCGACGCTCACCACACGGTCGAGGACGTCGGCCTGACGCTCGGTGAGGCGCTGCGCGAAGCGCTCGGCGACAAGCGCGGGCATTCGCCGCTTCGGCGAGGCGACGTGCCGCTCGACGAGGCATTGGTCTCGGTCGTCGTCGATCTCAGCGGCCGGCCGTTCCTCGCCTACAACGTGACGCTCGAGCACGAGCGCGTCGGCACGTTCGACATCGAGCTGGTGCACGACTTCCTGCTCGCGCTTACCAACCAGGTCGGCATGAACCTGCACGTCGAACATGGTGTCGGGGCGCAACCCGCATCACATCGTCGAGGCCTCGTTCAAGGGCCTGCGCGCGCGCTCTGTCGCAGGCCGCCTCGTACGATCCGCGGGTGAAGGGCGTGCTCTCGACCAAGGGAGTGCTGCTGAGCCGCCCATGATCTCGATCATCGACTACGGCATGGGGAACCTGCGCAGCGTCGCAGAAGGCGATCGCGCGCACCGGCGCTGCGGTTCGCGTGACGAGCGATCCGAGGGAGATCCTCGACGCCGACGGCGTCGTGCTGCCGGGAGTCGGCGCGTTCGGCGCCTGCATGGACAACCTCGCCGGCCGCGGGCTCGTCGAGCCCGTTCGCGCCGCAGTCGATTCCGGCACGCCCTTTCTCGGCATCTGCCTCGGCCTGCAGCTGCTCTTCGAGGAGAGCGAGGAGTTCGGTCCGATCCGCGGCCTCGGCATCCTCCCGGGACGCGTGGTGCGCTTCCGGGGCGCCGCGCTCGACGGCCTGAAGATCCCGCACATGGGCTGGAATCGGCTGAAGATCCGCCGACCGGTCGACGAGCTCGGCGGCATCGACGACGGCGCGTACGTGTACTTCGTACACTCGTACTACGTCGTTCCGTCGCAGCCCGATCTCGTCGTCGCCACCACCGACTACGGCGTCGAGTTCGCGTCGGCGATCGCGCGGAACAACGTCTTCGCGTGCCAGTTTCACCCCGAGAAGAGCCAAGCGGTCGGTCTGCGCCTGCTCGCGAACTTCGCCGCGCGCGTAAACGGCTCGTGATCGTCATTCCCGCCATCGATCTGAAGGGCGGCAGGTGCGTGCGGCTGCTGCGCGGCGATCTGGAGCGCGAGACCGTGTACGGCGACGATCCGGTGGCGATGGGCAGGCGCTGGCAGGCGGAAGGCGGCGAGTAGCTGCACGTCGTCGATCTCGACGGCGCCGTGACCGGAACGCCGGTGCACATCGAGACATTGCGCGCGATCGCCGCTCGATTGACGATTCCGATCGAGGTCGGCGGGGGCGTGCGCACGCTCGAGCGCGCCCGCACCGCGTTCGCCGCCGGAGCCGCGCGGTGATCTTCGGCACGGCCGCGCTCGAGGCCCCCGATCGGCTCGAACGGATCGCGGGCGAGTTTCCCGGCCGCATCGACGTCGGCATCGATGCTCGCGACGGGCGCGTGGCGACGCGCGGTTGGACGCAGACGACTGCGGTGCGCGTCGAGGATGCGGCGGCGGCGTGCCGCGCCCGCGGCGCGGCGGGAATCATCTATCACGGACATCGACCGCGACGGCACCAGCAGGGCGTCAACGTCGCCGCGACCGCGCGCACTCGCGGCCGCGGTCGCAGATGCCGGTGATCGCTTCCGGCGGCGTCGGCTTCGCTCGACGACATCCGAGCGCTGCTGCGCGGGCGGCAACCGGCATCGCGGCGGCGATCGTCGGCCGCGCGCTCTACACGGGCGCGGTGCGGCTCGGCGACGCCATCGCGGCTGCGCGCTAGGCGCGAGAACGGCCATGCTGGCCAGGCGCATCATTCCCTGCCTCGACGTCAAGGACGGTCGCGTCGTCAAGGGCGTGAACTTCGTCGGGCTGCGCGACGCCGGCGATCCCGGTCGAGGTCGCCGCAGCGCTACGACGGCGAGGGCGCCGACGAGCTCACCTTCCTCGACATCACCGCCTCGCACGAGCGGCGGCCGATCATCCTCGACGTCGTCGCGCGCACGGCGCGAGACCGTGTTCATGCCGCTCACGGTCGGCGGCGGCGTGCGCGAGGTCGGCGACATTCGCGAGCTGCTCAAGGCCGGAGCCGACAAGGTGTCGATCAACACGGCCGCGGTGCAGAACCCGGAGTTCGTCCGCGAAGCCGCCGAGCGGTTCGGCAGCCAGTGCATCGTCGTCGCGATCGATGCCAAGCGGTCGACGCCGGCGGTGCGCTGGGAGGTCTTCACCCACGGCGGTCGCACGCCGACGGGGCTCGACGCGATCGAGTGGGCGCGGCGCATGGAAGGCTACGGCGCCGGCGAGATCCTGCTCACCAGCATGGACCGCGACGGCACCAAGCTCGGCTACGACCTCGCGCTGACGCGCGCGATCGCTCGACGCCGTGCGCGTCCCGGTCATCGCTTCGGGCGGCGTCGGAACCCTCGAGCACATCTACGAGGGCCTCACGGCCGGCGGCGCCGACCGCCGCGCTCGCGGCATCGATCTTCCACTACCGCGAGTACACCGTCGGCCAAGTCAAGCGCTACCTCGCCGAGCGCGGCGTCGCGGTGCGCCCGTTCTGACCTCGCCGAGGCGGCGGCTCGCGTCGCAGGCTCGGTCGCTGAGCTCGCTCACGCGCGCGAGAAGCGGCAGACCTCGTCGATCACCTTGTCGACGTCCGCATCGGACAGCGCGCAATGAAGCGGTAAGGTGAGGATCTCGCGGTACGCGGCTTCGCTGATCGGCAGCGACGAGCCTTCCTCGCGATAGTACGCGTGCAGGTGATTCGGCGCGTAGTTGATACCCGTCTCGATCTCGGCGTCTCTCAGGGTACGCATCAGCGCGTCGCGCCGACCGCCGCCGACCCGGACGACGTAGATGTGCGGCGCCGCATGGCGATAGTCGACGGCGAGCGGTCGCACCCCGCCGAGCGGCCGGAAGGCGTCGTCGTACCGCCGACAGATCGCGCGCCGCCGCTCGAGGAACTTCTCGAGCTTGCCGAGCTGGGTCCGCCCAATCGCGGCGTTGATCGCGCTCATGTGGTAACGAAACCCTTGCGCGACGACGTCGAACGCCACGCCGCGCGGCGCGCCGGTCGCGTCGCCGGTGGAGGCGCGGCGCACGCCGAGCTGGCGCTTCTCGCGCAAGCGCTCGGCCAGCGCCCCGTCGCGGCAGACGATCGCGCCGCCCTCGCCGCAAGTGATGTTCTTGATCGAGTCGAAGCTGAAACAGGCGACCTCCGCGTCGCCCCCGGCGCGCCGGCTCGCGCGCGTGGCGCCGAGGGCGTGGGCGGCGTCCTCGACGATGTGGAGGCGATGGGCCGCTGCCAGTGCCGCGAGGGAATCGAGGTCGCAGGGCGCTCCGGCATAGTCGACGGGCATGAGAGCCCGGGTGCGGGGCGTGATCCTCTGCTCGGCGTCGGCGACGTCCAGGTGAAGCGTGTCGGGATCGATCTCGCACGCGACCGGTCGCGCGCCGGTCGCCGAAATCGCCTGAAAGCAGGCCACGTAGGTGAGGGATGGAACCACGACCTCGTCTCCCGCACCGATGCCGAGTGCATCGAGGGCGAGATGCAGGGCCGACGTCCCCGTGTTGACCGCCACGACGTGAGCGGCGCCGAGGTACTCCCCGAGCGCTCGTTCGAAATCCACCACCGGCGCGCTATGGCCGAAGTAACCCGAAGCGAAGACTTCGCGCACGGCGGCGAGCTCCGCCTCGTCCAGACATCCCTGCGAGACTTTGATCATCGACATTCCTCGAGAAAGGCGTGAATCTCACTTCCCAGAAGGTCCGGGCGATCGATTGGCAAGTGGTGGAACGCGTTCGGGATCTCGACCGATCTCCCGCGCCGGCAGGCAGCGGACAGTTTGGCGATGGCCGCTCGACTGACCACGGTGCTGTGCTCGCCGCGGACGAACAACACGGGGAACTCGAGGTCACGCAGCCGATCGCGCATGTCGAACGCTTCGTGCGCGCCGAGCGACGCGCGGTCGAATCGAGTCGTCCAGCGGTCCTGCTGGCGGCACATGCCGTGGCACGCGACGTGCGCGAGCACGGCGGGCGCGGCGATCGTCTCCTTGGGCAGGGGCTGAAAGCTCGCCACCGCGTCCTCGAGGGTGGCGTAGCTCGCCGGCGCGAGCATGGCGAGCAACCGCATGTAGCGCGAGGTGTCGGCGCCGAGCGACGCTCGCCCGTCGACCATCACGAGCGCGGACAGGCTGCGCGGATTTTCCACCGCGTAGCGCAGCGCAACGAAGGAGCCGAGCGAGTGACCGACCAGCGCCGGCTTTTCCAGTCCGAGCTCTGCAATGACTTGCCCGAGGTCTGCCGCATAGTCGGCGATCCGATAGGCTCCCTCGGCGGCCCAGTCGCTCTCCCCGTGGCCGCGGAGATCCAGAGCGTACGCGTGGACCTCGGCGCCGAGGTGCGGCACCACGAAGTCCCACCAGCGCGCGTGCGCCGACCCGCCGTGTAACAGCACCACCGGCAAGCCGCGGCCGCCGTGATCGACGACGTGAAGGCGCAAGCCCGCGCAACTGAGGTAGCGATCGATCAACGTCTAGCGCGACCGCCGCGAGCCGAGCGGTACGTAGTGCTTCACGCCCTTTTTCATCGTGCGGATCTCCTTGAGCAGCGCCTCGAGATCGTCGGGCTGGGCGACGAAGTCGATGTCGGAGCTCTGCACGACGAGCAGCGGGCTCTCGTTGTAGTGGTAGAAGAACTGCCGATACGCCTCGGCGACGCGCTCGAGGTAGGCAGGTGCGATGCGCCGCTCGTAGTCCCGGTCGCGCCGGCGCATTCGCCGCGCCAGCACGTCGCCGCGCGCCTCGAGGTAGACCACCAGGTCTGGACGCACCGTGCGCGCGTCGAGCAAGCGATAGATCTGCTGGTACAGCGAGTACTCGTCGGTGTCGAGATTCAGGCGGGCGAAGATCTGATCCTTGGCGAAGAAATAGTCCGCGACCAGCGCCTGCTCGAATAGGTCACGCTGCGCGAGATCGGCCTGCTGGCGATAGCGGGAGAGCAAGAAGAAAATCTGTGCGGCGAAGGCGTATTTTTCCGGGCTCTCGTAGAACTTTCGCAGGAACGGATTCTCCTCACCCTCCTCCAGCACCAGCCGGGCGCCGAGCGGGTCGGCGAGCCGTTCCGCCAGGCTCGTCTTGCCGACGGCGATGGGCCCCTCCACCACGATGTAGCGTGCCGACATGCGTCCGAGCGGGTTGAGCTATCACAGGTGGCGCGACCGCCGCGAGAGCCGTCGCGCGCCTTGCTTTTCGCCCGCGCTTTCCCCTTGATGGATGACGGGGACGATCAGCGGTTCGAGGAAAACGTGGCGGAACCGACGCGCGTGCGAGCCGGCAAGCTCTTCATGGTCGGTGTGCCCGGACCGACGCTCGACCGCGCCACGCGGTCCTTCCTCAAGGCTCACGCGGTCGGTGGAGTGATCCTCTTCCGCCGCAACGTCACGGACCTCGGCGCACTGGTGGCGCTCACCGCGGAGCTTCATGCGCTGTCCCCCGACCAGCCGATCCTGGTCGGCATCGATCACGAGGGCGGCCGGGTGTCGAGGCTCGACGAGCCGTTCACGCAATTCCCTGCGGCGGCCGTGCTCGGCCGCGCGCGGTCGCCACACCTCGCGTATCGACAGGGAATCGCGATGGGCGAAGAGCTGCGCAGCGTCGGCATCGACATCGACTTTGCTCCCGTGCTCGACGTGGCCACGAACGCGAACAATCCCGTGATCGGCGACCGCTCGTTCGGGGCTCATCCGCGCACCGTGGCGAGGCTCGGGATCTCGATGGTCCACGGCCTGCAGCGTGCGGGGGTGGTTCCCGTCGGCAAGCATTTCCCCGGGCACGGAGACACCGACGTCGATTCGCATCTCGATCTGCCCGTCGTGAAGCGCGGCACCGCCGAGCTCGATCGCATCGAGATCTTTCCCTTCCGCCGCGCGATCCAGACCGGCATCGAGGCGCTGATGACCGCGCATGTCGTCTTCACCACGCTCGACGCCGAGCACCCGGCCACGTTGTCGCGTCGGATCCTGGCCGACCTTCTACGTGAGCGGCTGCGCTTCCGTGGCGTCGTCTTCTCCGACGACCTCGAGATGAAGGCGATCAGCGATCGCTTCGCTCCCGACGATGCAGCCATCCTGGCCGTCGAGGCGGGCGTCGATTGGTTGCTCGCGTGCCAGACCCTCGGCTTTGCCGAGCAAGCCATCGGCGGCCTGGCACGAGCCGCGGCGCGCCGACCGCGCCTGGCCGCGCGAATGGAAGAGGCAGCCGCCCGCAACGATGCGTTGCGGCGCAACCACCTGCGGCGGCTGCGCCGCCCGCACCCCTATCCGCCGATTCCCGCCGAAGGGCTGCAGAACCACCGCGATCTCGCCAAGTGGATCGAGGAACGCGCCGCGCAAGCGCGCGCGTGATTCGTTGCCGGGCGCGCCGTCGACTAGCGCCGCTCGCGCTCGCGACCGATCTCGCCGGCGGCGTGCACGAGCCGCGCGAGGTTCTTGCGATAGGGTGCCCGCACGATGCCCCGCTCGGTGACGATCGCGGAGATCAAACGGCTCGGGGTCACGTCGAAGGCCGGATGGAACACCCGTACGCCGCGAGGCGCGACGGGCGTGCCGCCGATCTGCGTCAGCTCCTCCGGGCTCCGTTCCTCGATCGAGATGTCCGCGCCCCGGCGCGTACGGAGATCGACGGACGATAGCGGCGCGGCGACGTAGAAGGGTATGCGGTGGCGTCGCGCGAGCACGGCGATCGTGTAGGTGCCGATCTTGTTCGCGACGTCGCCGTTGGCGACCGTGCGATCGGTGCCGACGATCACCGCATCGATCACGCCTTGCTGCATCAGGTGACCGACCATGTTGTCGGTGATCGAGCGTGCAGGGGATGCGGTCGCGCATGAGCTCCCAGGCCGTGAGCCGCGCGCCCTGAAGGTAGGGCCGGGTCTCGCAGGCGACGACGGAAATGCGCTTGCCGACCTCGCGGGCGCGGCGAATGACGCCGAGCGCCGTGCCGTATCCCGCGGTCGCCAACGCGCCCGCGTTGCAGTACGTGAGTACCGTGCCCTCGTCCGGCAACAGCCCGGCGCCGTGACGGCCGAGCTGACGGTTGGCGGCGACGTCTTCGTCGTGGATCGCTTGCGCTTCGTGTTCGAGGCGCTCACGCAAGCGGGTCATCGGCTCGCCACGATGCTCGCGGTACACACGGCGCATGCGTTCGATCGCCCAGGCGAGGTTCACGGCCGTGGGGCGGGTGTCGAGCAGTGAACGGCAGATGCGTTCGAAGCCGGCGTCGGTGTTGCGCTCGGAAAGCCGTCGGGCGCCGAGCGCGACGCCCATGGCCGCTGCGACGCCGATGGCTGGCGCGCCGCGCACGACCATGTCGCGGATGGCGCGCGCCACCTCGCGGTAGTCGCGGTAGACGCGGTAGATCTCGCGCGACGGCAGCAAGCGCTGGTCGATCATCACGACGCGCCCGCGGCGCCACTCGACCGTTCGGACCATGATCAGGCGGCGTCTCGGAGGTGCGTTCGCGCGAGCCCGAACCGGGGCATCGCAAGCGACTACCCCCCAAGGCGTCGTTTGACAACCCTCATGAGGTGCGCCGCCGCTATACGCGGTCGCGAAGCCAAGCGATCGTGCGCTCGAGACCTTCGCGCAGCGAAACACTCGCCCGGTACCCGAGCATTCGCTTCGCCTTTCTGATGTCCGCCTTGGAGTGGCGCACGTCGCCGGGCCGTGTCGGAGCGAACTTCGGTCGTACCCGTTTGCCGACCAGACGGTTCACCTCGTCGATGACCTCGAGCAGCGTCGCGTTGCGACCGCAGGCGACGTTGAAGACTTCGCCGGACACGCGCTTGGCCGGCGCCGAAGCCGCCAGCAGGTTCGCCGCCACGGCGTTGTCGATGTAGGTGAAGTCGCGGGATTGGCGGCCGTCGCCGAAGACCAGGGGGGGCTCGCCGCGAAGGATCGCGGTGACGAACTTGGGAATCGCCGCGCCGTATGCGGAGAAGGGATTCTGCCTCGGCCCGAAGATGTTGAAGTAGCGCAGGCACACGGTCTCCAAGCCATAGACGTCGTGAAACACCTGCGTGTAGTACTCGCCGGCCAGCTTCGACACGGCGTACGGCGAGAGCGGACGGGGCGGCATGGTTTCACGCTTGATGATCACCCGATCGCGCTCTGCGCCGCCGGCCGCGAAGCGGTCCCCGTACGCGCTCGACGATGCGGCGTAGACGATGCGGCGCACGCCCGCCGCTCGCGCGGCGCACAGGAGCCCGAGAGTCGCCGTCACGTTGGCGGCGTTGGAAGTGATCGGGAACTCCACCGAGCGCGCAACCGAGGGCAGCGCGGCGAGGTGGAACGCGATCGAGACGCCGGCGCATGCGCGCCGTGCGGCGTCGGCATCGTTGAGGTCCGCCTCGATGACTTCGAGATCGCCGTCGAGGGCCTGGAGATGCTCGAGGTTCGCGCGCGCCCCGGTGGAGAGGTTGTCGACGACGCGGACCCTTCGCCCGCGACGCAGCAACGCTTCGGCGATGTGACTGCCGATGAACCCTGCTCCGCCTGTCACGAGATAAATCATCCCCGCCCTCCGCGCGGACGTTGCTGCGCTATCGCGTGCGCGCTGTCAACCCAGACCGGCTGGAGCCTCGACGCGCTTCGTGGAAAAGGTGCCGCGCGAGGAGGACCGCCGATGCGACTCGAAGGCTCGTGCCATTGTGGCAAGGTGCGCTTCCGGATGGAGTCGGAGACGCCCGTCCCCTTCATGTACTGCTACTGCTCGATCTGTAGAAAGACGACCGGCGGGGCGTTCGGCTGCAACATCATGGGCCAGCGCGACAGCCTGAAGGTCATCGGCGCCAAGTACCTGCGCGTCTATCACGCCGTGATCCGCAGCCCTCGCAAGCGCTCGGTGCGAAGCAAAGGCGAGCGCTGGTTCTGTCGCGAATGCGGCACGCATCTCTACGTGCTCGACGAGCGATGGCCGCAGGGCGTATGGCCGAACGCGGGCGCCATCGACACGCCGCTGCCCGTCGCGCCCGAGTACGTTCATCTCATGCTCCGCTACAAGCCGAAGTGGGTACAGGTGTCGGGGCGGGGGCCGCGCTATCCCGAGTACCCGAAGCTCTCCATCGACGAGTGGCACGACCGCCACCGCGAGCGCGTCCGGTGAGCGTGCGGCCGAAGCTCGTATTGATCGTCGCCGAGGGAAGTGAGAACTGGCGGGGGGAGGTGCCGTGATGGAGATCCGCACCATAGGCGTCGTCGGCGCCGGACAAATGGGCGGCGGCATCGCGCAGGTCGCGGCGCAGGCCGATCTCGGCGTGATCCTCTACGACGTCGCTCCGAAGATGTTCGAGCGCGCGCTCGGCGGCATCGAGAAGAGCTTGATGCGTCTCAAGGACAAGGGGAGGCTCGGCGGGCGCGACCTGGCGGACGTGATCGGCCGCATCCGCACGACGACTCGACTCGAAGATTTCGCGGCGGCGGACCTGGTGATCGAAGCGGCGCCCGAGGACTTCGACATCAAGAAGGAGCTGTTCCAGCGGCTCGACGGCATCTGTCGGCCCGGAGTCATCCTGGCGAGCAACACCTCCTCGATCTCGCTCACCGAGCTCGGCGCCACCACGCAGCGGGCGGCGGATGTGATCGGCATGCACTTCATGAATCCCCCCGCGGTCCTGCAGCTGGTCGAGATCGTCCGCGGCTTGGCGACGTCGGACGAGACCTGCGACAGCGTGCGCGCGCTCGCCGAGCGCATGGGCAAGGTGACGATCCTCGCCAAGGACTACGCCGGGTTCATCGTCAATCGCATTCTCCTGCCGATGATCAACGAGGCGATCTATGCCGTGTACGAGGGCGTGGGCTCGGTCGAGGACATCGACAGCGGCATGAAGCTCGGCACGAACCAGCCGATGGGACCGCTCGCGCTCGCGGACCTGATCGGCCTCGATACCTGCCTGGCGATCCTCGTCCGGCTGCACACGAGCCTCGGCGAGGACAAGTATCGCCCCTGCCCGTTGCTGCGGAACTACGTCGCCGCCGGCTACCTCGGCCGCAAGGCGGGCAAGGGCTTCTACGACTACTGAGCCGCCGTCTTCAGCGGCCTTCGAGGAAATCGCGTTCCTCTCGCTCCTCGGCTGCCTCGGCGGGGCTCTTGGGATTGAGCTGCTGCATCTCGTGGAGCTCGGCAGGCGTGAGGTCGGCGAGATGGCGGATGAAGTGGACGAGCTTCCAGCTCGCTGCCGTCGCTCGCCGGGTCGTCGCTTCCCCAGGCGGGCATCCCGGTGAAGCGCACTCCATTCTTGATGATGTAGAAGAGCTCGCCGTCGGACAGCGATTGCGTCTCGGCTCGGCGCATGTCGGGCGCCTTCGGATAGAGCCCGCGGCCGATCGCCGTGTCTCCGCCACCGTCGTTGGCGTGGCAGGTTGCGCAGTGGTCGGCGAAGTGCGCCCGCCCCTCGGCGATCGTTTGCGGCGTCGCCGGCAGCGGATTCGGCTGGTCGCGCGCGTTCGACGGGATCGCCAGGTGCCGCAGCCGGCGCGCCACGAATGCCTCGGCCGCCGTCGGCTCCCGCCGCGCGCTCACGCCGCCGCGCAGCACGGAAGCGACGAACAGCGCCGCCGCCGCGCCGGCCAGCAGGAACGCCATGAGGACGATGCGTCTCACCGCCTATCCTTACATCCGCGGCTTTTCCCACAGCGGAGGGTCGGGTAGAAGCAGCGAAATCGATGTCTGCCAACTTCATCCAGGACATCATCGACGAGCATCGCAAGAGCGGCCGATTCGGCGGACGGGTGCACACCCGCTTCCCGCCCGAGCCGAACGGCTACCTGCACATCGGACACGCCAAGTCGATCTGTCTGAACTTCGGCATCGCCGAAGCCAACGGCGGCCTCTGCAACCTCCGCTTCGACGACACCAACCCGACGACGGAGGAGGTCGAGTACGTCGAGGCGATCGACGAGGACGTGCGCTGGCTCGGCTTCGATTGGGGCGACCGCCTGTTCTACGCTTCGGACTACTTCGAGCGCATGTACGAGTACGCCGTCGCGCTCGTGCGCAAGGGGAAGGCCTACGTCTGCGACCTGTCCGCGGAGGAGATCAGCCGCTACCGCGGCTCGTTCACCGAGCCCGGTCGCGACAGCCCGTGGCGCGGCCGCGGCGTCGACGAGAATCTCGACCTGCTCGCTCGCATGCGCGCCGGCGAGTTCCCCGACGGCGCCAAGACGCTGCGCGCGAAGATCGACATGGCCTCGTCGAACCTGAATCTGCGCGACCCGGTGATGTACCGCATCGTGCACGCGAGCCATCATCGCACCGGCGAGGCCTGGTGCATCTACCCGATGTACGACTGGGCGCACGGGCTGGAGGACTCGATCGAGGGAGTGACCCATTCGATCTGCACGCTCGAGTTCGAGAATCACCGGCCGCTCTACGATTGGTTCCTGGAGGCGCTCGACGTCTACCATCCGCAGCAGATCGAGTTCGCGCGGCTGAACCTCAGCTATACGCTGATGAGCAAGCGGAAGCTCCTCGACTTGGTGCGGCGGGGCGCGGTCGACGGCTGGGACGATCCGCGGATGCCGACGATCTCGGGGCTTCGCCGGCGAGGCTACACGCCCGAAGCGATCCGTGAGTTCTGCGCGCGCATCGGCGTGGCACGCGCCGACAGCGTGGTCGACGTCGCCCAGCTCGAGCACGCGATCCGCGAGGACCTCAACCGCCGCGCGCCGCGCGTGATGGCGGTGCTGCGTCCGCTCCGCGTGGTCATCGAGAACTACGCCGAGGAGCGAAGCGAGGAGCTCGACGCGGTCAACAACCCGGAAGACCCCGCCGCCGGCACCCGCAAGGTTCCCTTCTCGCGCGTGCTCTACGTCGAGCGCGACGATTTCCGTGAAGACCCGCCGAAGCAGTTCTTCCGCCTTGCCCCGGGGCGCGAGGTGCGCCTGCGCTACGCCTATTTCATCAAGTGCGTGGGAGTCGTGAAGGATCCGTCGACCGGCGAGGTCATCGAGCTTCGCTGCACGTACGATCCCGCCACACGCGGCGGCGATGCGCCCGACGGGCGTAAGGTGAAGGCGACACTCCATTGGGTGTCCGCGCAGCACGCGATCGGCGCCGAGGTCCGTCTCTATGACCATCTCTTCGCCAAGCCCGATCCCGAAAACGTCGAAGACGGGCTGGACTTCTTCTCGAACCTGAATGCCAATTCGCTCGAGCGTCTCGCCGATTGTCGCGTCGAGCCGAGCCTACGGGGCGCCGCACCGGGCGACCGCTTCCAGTTCGAGCGGCTCGGTTACTTCTGCGTCGACGCGGATTCTACGCCGGGCCGACCCGTGTTCAACCGCACCGTCACGCTGCGCGACACCTGGGCGAAGATCGAGAAGCGCCAGAGCTGATTCTGGAACAAGGAGGCCAACGATGAACGCGCTGCTTCGCACGGAGGATTCCCCGTCCTTGATGTTCGTCCGCCTGGCACTCGGCATCGTCATGCTGCCTCACGGACTGCAGAAGACGCTCGGCCTGTTCGGCGGAATGGGGTTCAGCGGCACCATGGGCGCTTTCACGAGCCAGGGGATGCCCGCCGCGCTGGCCTTCTTGGTGATCCTCGCGGAGTCGGCGGGCAGCCTCGGCCTCATCGTCGGGTTCCTGACGCGCATCGCCGCGCTCGGCATCGGCTCGGTGATGGTGGGTGCGATCTTCATGGTCCACTTGCCGAACGGGTTCTTCATGAACTGGTTCGGCAAGCAGGCGGGGGAGGGTTTCGAGTACCACGTGCTCGCGATCGGCATGGCCCTCGCTCTGCTCCTAGGAGGCGGCGGTAGGGCTTCGGTCGACCGGGCCATCGCCGGGTCGAGTCGTTGAGCGGTCAACCGGCAGTCTTCGTCTCGCACGGCGCTCCGACGCTGGCGATCGAGCCGAGCCCGGCACGAGACTTCCTCGCCGCTCTCGGCCGAGAGATCGATTCGCGGTTCGGACGACCGCAGGCGATCGTGGTGGCTTCCGCCCACTGGGAGACTCCCGTTCCGACCGTTGGTGCCGCCGCCTCGCCTTCGACGATCCACGACTTCGGCGGCTTTCCGGACGAGCTCTATCGCATGCGCTATGCCGCGCCCGGCGCGCCAGCCACGGCCCGGGAAGTCGTACGGCAACTCGCCGCGGCCGGCATCGAGGCGACGACGGACCGCGACCGTGGCCTCGACCACGGCGCCTGGGTACCGCTTTGCCTCATGTATCCGGACGCTGACGTGCCTGTCACCCAGCTGTCGATCCAGCCGTCGCGCGATCCGCGCTACCACCACAGAATCGGCGAAGCGCTGCGCCCGCTTCGCGAGGTGGGCGTGCTGCTGCTCGGCTCGGGCTCGATCACGCACAACCTGCGCGAGCTCTCGGCCCGGCCGGCCGAGGAAGCTCCGCACGTGCGGCAGTTCGTCGACTGGATCGCCGATCGAGGCGCGGCGGGCGATTCCGCCTCGCTGCTCGATTATCGCCGGCTCGCGCCGCACGCCGAGCGGAATCATCCCACCGACGAGCACCTGTTGCCGCTCTTCGTGGTGCTCGGCGCCGCTGCGTCGCAACGGTTGCGCCGCATTCACGCGAGCGTCACGTTCGGCTCGCTGCGGATGGACGCGCTCGAGGCTGACTGATCAGGCGAAGCGAATCACGTCGCCGGTCTCTCACTTCTCGCCGGCGGCGTAGATACCGTCCCAGTCAGCCGGCGGCGGCTCGTCGAGAAAGCGCCGGCAACGCGTCGCGAGAACCTCGCTCGGCCGATCTCCTGCGCAGCTGTCGAGCAGAGTGAGCGAGGCGTCGAAGCGCTTCTCGAAATAAGCCTGGAGCGCATGCTCGTAGCGCTGGGTGACCTCAGGAAATGGCGCTCACGCCGTCGCGCGCGCCGAGCAGCTCGAAGATCTCGACCCCTTCGCGCTTGCCCTTGACGGCCACGCGATCGAGGCGGCGGAAGAAAAACGCGCCGCGCGCCTCGGCCTCGACCGCGGCGCTCACGAGAATTCGCGTTCCGTACTGCTTGTTCAGACCTTCGAGGCGCGAGGCGAGGTTCACGCCGTCGCCCATCGCGGTGAAGCTCATGCGATCCGGCGCGCCGAAGTGTCCGACGGACACTTCCGCCCGATGGATGCCGAAGCGGGTGCTCCACGGCGCGAGACCCTGCCAAGCGGGGCTGGCGAAGAGTGCCTCGGTGGCGTCACGGCAGGCGAGCGCGGCGTCGCAAGCGCGCTCCGCGTGGCGCTCGCATGGCTTGGGAGTGTTCCACAGCGCCATCACGCCGTCGCCCGTGTACTTGTCGATGATGCCGCCGGTCGCGTGGATCGCGCGCGTCATGGCCTCGAGGTAGGCGCCGAGCGCGACCGCGAGGACGTTCGGCGAAAGTTGCTCCGAGATCGTGGTGAAACCCTCGATGTCGGAGAACGAACAGCGTGACGTCCTCGATCTGGCCGCCGAGCATGGGCTCGACGCGCGCCTCGTAGAGCTGGCGGACGAGGTCGAGCGGCACGTACTTGCCGAGCGCTCGCAGCGCGGTCTTCGCCTGTTCGAGGCTCTCGGCTGCCGCCTGCACGTCACGAAACGTTCCCCGCTCGCGGTTTCGACGGCGCGAAGTCGAAGCTGCGAAGTCGGGTCGTCGCGCCGATCAAGCGCCCGAGATCGCGGCGCATCGCGCGTAGCAAGAGCGCTCCACCCGCGAAGGCGCCGAGCATCAACAAGCCGGTGACCCCGATCATCCGCCGGCGCGACGCCTCGAGATCGCCGAGGTAGTGCGCTTCGGGCACGACGATGCCGACGAGCCATCCCTGTGTGCGGTCCTCGAGCAGGCTCGCGACGCTCATCAGATACGGGGTGCCGCCGACGATCAACCTCGTCACGGTCGAGCCGCCCGCCGGCACGTCGCGCATGGCCGGCGCGCGGAGCGCCGCCGCTACCTGCGGCGGCGGCGAGGCTGCCACCACCCGGACGTCGCCGTCGGGATCGACGTTGCCGTCGGGATCGAGGAGAGCAAAGCGATCGGCGGTGCTGAGTCGCGAGATCAGCCGCCCGCGTCGATCGCAGAGGAAGACCACGTGGTCGTCGGCCGCGGCGTCGCTCTTGCCTACCTGCACGCGCGTGAATTCGTCGATGCGGTTGTTGAGAAGCGACACGCGCAGCACGCCGAGGAACGCGTCGTCGTTCGACCACAGCGCCTTCTGCACGCTGACGACCCGCCGCCGCAGCGGCTCCGGCAGGGCGGCGTCGGCCTCACTGTACGAGAGGTCGCTCCACAGCGCGCGCCCGCGTTGACGTCTGAAGTGAGGGCACGGTGAACGTCGGGTGGGTCGTCGGATCCACGGCCGGCGGCGTCGCCGAGTGCGGCGTGGTCTCGTAGGGCAAGCGCCGTTCCGTGGCGAGCCAACGACCTTTTTCCTGCCAGGCTCGCCGCACGACGATGCCCGTGTCGCTCTCGGCGCCCACGCGCGATACCGAGACCTGCCCGGATTGGTCGGGCGCCAGCTTCAAGTCGCCGGCGTCGTGCGGCCCATCGTCGCCTCGTAGCGGCCGATCGCGCGGCCGTAGGTGAAGGTCACCTCGGTCACTCGCGGATGGCTCGTCACCTCGCCGATCAGCAACGCCTCCAGCGACGGAAGGTCGCCCGGGTCGAGGAGCCCGAGGTCGGCCTGCCAGTCGAACGACGCGAGCAAGTTCTCCGCCTCGCCGAGGTGCGATTCGATGCGCTCGGTCACCCGTCGCGCAGCCTGCCCCATGATCTGCTCCGAGGCGAGCAGGATCGTGCGCACGCGACCCTTCGTAGAAGATCGACAGCATGGCCAACAGCAAGGCCGCGAACGCGACGGAGCAGAGCCCGATGAACTGCCCGAGGGTGAATCGCGAAAGGCGCCGCCTCTGCGGGGGCGAGTCCTTCGGCTGCCGCAGATTCTCGCCCATGACTTCCTTCTGTCAGCCGGGCCTTTCTCGCGCCACCCTTGGCGGGCTCGGTACTGCGTGCCTAGTAGCGAGAGCGCTTCAGCGCGCGGGCGATGATGGCATCGAGCGACACGGGTCCGGGGCCAGCGATCGCCAGCCAGGCGAAGATCGCGATGTACGACCACTCGACGAGCCCGAGCAGGGCCGCCGCCGAGTCCACGTTCTGCCACTGCGCGCTGCGGATCGCGACCAGCATCACGACGATCAGCGGGATGGACGCGATGCGCGTGGCGAGCCCGAGAAGCACCAACAGGCCGCAGACGAGCTCGTTGGCAGACGCGAACGGCGCCTGAACCTGCGGGTAGGGGATGCCGAGCTCGGCGAAGTAGTCGACGACCTTCTGAATGTCGTGGAGCTTGCCCCAGCCGGTCGTCACGAACACCCACCCCATCGTGATGCGCGCGAGCAGCGGCGCGAACCAGGCGAGCCGTGCGGCGACGGCGCAGGGCCAGTCGTAGAGAAGGGCGGCGATCACGCTCATCGTCTTTCCTCCCAGCTCGATCGTTTCCAACGCTCTCGAGGTACCAGAAGTTCCTAGCGCCGTCGTCGCCCCGTTCGGCGACGTCGGGCGAGGCTGCCGCGGATGTCCGAAAGATCGGCTGTAAGGATCCTTACGAAAGCTTGTCAGCGGAACCGAGGAATGCATTGATATGGAGTAAGGTAAGAGGCCCCGATCTGGGAGACGGAGCGGCTGGCGCTTCTGCTCTACGATCGGACAGCCGCTCCGGCGGCCTGCTGATGTTCCGCGACGGCGACGGGAATCGCTATCTATCGACGATCGGCGGGCCGATCCTGCCGACGTTCAAGCTGAAGGCCCTTTGAGTCGCTCCGGCCGGCATGCTCGCAAGCGCGGTTGGATCGGCCTCGCTACGCTTCTCCTCGTCGCAGCCTCCGTCGGCCGCGTCGCCGCGCACGGCGGCTCGACGATCGACAAGGACCCCTGCGTGCAGAAGGCCGGCGGCTGGTCGGTGCACTTCACGGTCTACGAGCCGCAGTTCAATCCCGGAGACGAGTACTGCGTCGACGTGCCGAAGGCGGGTCCGGTCATCGTGGTCTTCGACCTGGTCGACCAGGAGCTACGCAAGACGCCCTTCGAGCTGGACATCGTCAGAACGACCGGGGGAGAGCGCGAGACCGTGCATCACGTGGCCTCCAGGGTCTATCCCACCGGCGTGATCAACGCCGAGACGACGATCGATTCGCCCGGTCGCTACGCGGCCATCTTGACGCCGCAGGGTCAACCGCCGGTCGTTTTCCCGCTGCGCGTGGAGATGGCGACGCCGCTGTGGGTATGGCTCGTGCCCCTCGTGCTTGCCGCGCCGCTGCTCTACTACTGGAGCCAGCGCCGGACGCCGCCCCCTTCGGCCGCGGCGGATGCTCGTCGAAACCTCGCGCTGGTGAAGTGATCCGCCGCCTCCTCTTCCTCGTCGTCTTGCTGCTCGCCGGGTTCGGCGCCACGCCTCGCGGCTGGTTGCCGCCGGCTCTCCAGTTGGCGCAAGACGCGCTCCTCGGCTCGTCGGGTTACCGCGCGCCGCCGGCCAGCGAGGCGATCGACATCGCGGACGTCGAGCCGGCCTGCGCCAACGAGCACCCGGAGTGGCGCGAGGAGCAGGTGATCGAGGGCGTGACGATCGAGCGGTCGCCGGTTTGCGAGCCCGACAATCCTTACTTCATCGCCGCGGTCGTCAAGGGCACCAACAACGTCTCGATGGAAACGCTGATGCGCGCGGGGCTCGCGCCCGATGCCGTCGTCAAGGAGAACGACCGCGACGGCGACGGCGATCCCGACGACGTCCACATCAAGCTCGAGGTGGTGGAGCTGAACGGCAGCTCGCCCGACTCACTCGATCTCATCCCGCAGTTCGCGATCGCGCCCGGCATCGCGCCCGGATTCTGGGTGTTCGCGCCGAAGGGCTTCGGCATGGCCACGCGCAGCCTCGAGGACCTGCGTGCCAACCCGCTCTATCGAGTGCCGTCGCCGGTGATCCGCGTCGAGCAGGGCGACAACGTGTCGATCACCCTCGAGAACACGCACTACCTGCCGCACACCATCCACTTCCACGGGGTCGACCACCCCTATCACTTCCATCTCGACCCCTCGGACCTGAAGACTCGCGTCGGCGATGACGGCGTGCCGGAGACCGACGAGATGGCCGTGATGCCCGGCGAGAGCCACACCTACGTGTTCACGCCCCGCCAGCCGGGCACGAAGTTCTATCATTGCCACGTGCAGCCTCAGGCTCATCTGTTGATGGGCTTGCAGGGAATGTTCGTGGTCGAGGAGAACCGCCCGAACAACTGGGTCGAGACGCTCAATCCCGGAGCGGGGCACGTGCGGCACCCTTCGGTCGCGGTGCGCGAGCAATACGACCGCGAGTACGACCTCCACTACATGGACCTCGACAAGAGCCTCCACGAGCTCGTGCACAAGGCCAACGACCCGCGGTTGATCGCCCAGGCGATCAACCGCACCTACAACATCGCCACCCGCGTCGCGAACTATTTCTTGCTGAACGGCCGGTCGTTCCCCTACACGTTCCGCGAGTCGCTCGTGGTCGTGAAGCCGGACCAGAAGGTGAAGCTTCGCGTGCTGAACGGCGGGTTGTCGCTGATGTCGCTGCATCCGCACGGTCAAGCGCTGACCGAGACGCATCTCGACGGCATCGAGGTGCCGCCAGCGGCGCGGGTGACCCGCGACGTGGTGGCGATCGCCTCCGCGCAGCGCGTCGACCTGCTGCTCGACACCACCAACGATGGCCTACACAGCTACGGCGACGGGGTCTGGCTGCTCCACGACCACAACGAGCACGCGTTCACAACGGACGGCGTGAGCCCAGGAGGGCACATCAGCGCGATCGTCTACGAGTCGTACCTCGACGCCAATGGCTGGCCGGTGACGCACGGCATCGACTGGCGGCCGTTCTTTTCGCCCGACTACTATCGGCGCAAGATTCCGGTCTGGGTCACCTACGACGACATGCGCATGCTCGGCCAGGCCGGCGGGGCGACGCCGTCTCCGCGACGCACGATCGCTCGGCTGTTGCTCGCTGGCCTGCTCGTCGGCGCGCTCGGCGCTTCGATCCGACCGAAGCGGCGCAGGCGCCTGCTTTGATCGCCGCACTCGTCCTCGCGCTCGCCACGCTGGTCACGTTCGCAGCACGGGCGGAGGAGGCGCCAACCGACCACGCGGAGCACGGGCACGCCATGGAAGGCATGCGCATGTCCGCCGGCGGCATGGTCATGAACGAAAACACGGATCGCCTGCCGCGCGACTGCCCCGAGATCTCGCAAGACGTCTCCCTCATGGTGCGCGCCGGGCGGAAGCATGCCGCGTCGCTGCCCGGCACGATGTTCGCGTACGACCGTCGCGTATGGGACGTGCCGGCTTGCGCGCGGGTCACGGTCACGCTGGCGAACGACGACCAGGTGCGCCACCAGTGGATGTTGCACGGCCTGCCCCGCTATCTCTACCCCGAGGGAATGTTCCATCTCGAAGTGAGCGGCGGCGGAAAGGAGAGCGGCACCTTCATCGTGCCGAGCGCCCCGAAGACGTATCTCGTGCATTGCGACGTGCCGCAGCACGCGGAAAAGGGGATGAAGGGAGAGCTCAGGGTGGCGGGCGGCGACGGGGACTTGCCGAGCATCCCCGGCGTCTCCGCGCCGCTGCACCCCGATTCCTATCGCACCCGCTGGGACGCGGCGACCCTGTCGCTTGCCGCGACGGCCGGGCTCGTCGGGGCGCTCCTGTCTTTTTGGCTGCTGCGCCGTCGGTGACCGTGTCGGCTGCCTCGCTTCGCTCTCGCCAGCTCGCCGTCTCGCTCGCCGTCGTGGCTGTCGTGGTCGCGGCGCTCGCGGCGGTGCTGTGGCGGGCGAGCCCGGCGCTCTACGAGAAGGAAGAGACGCGCAGCGAAGCGCATGCCTACCAACCCGACGAGCCGGTCGCCTGCGAAAAAGGCGCGCGCCCGGGCCCTGCGGGAGAATCGGCCTCCGAAGAGACCCCCGCGGGGACGCGCTTTCTGGTGAGGACGCCGACGAACTACGAGCCGACGCGGGCGCATCCGCTGATCGTGGTGTTCGCGCCACACGGCGTGAACCGCTGGCTGTCGGAGCGGTTCGTCGGCCTGACGCGCGCCGCGACGAGGGAAGGGTTCGTCGTCGCCTATGCCGACAGCCGCCCCCTCGATCGCCAGGCGATCGAAGACCTCGGGCGCATTCCCGCGCTGGTGGTGAGCCGCTGGTGCATCGACGAGCGTCGCGTCTTCTTCACGGGGCACTCCGACGGGGGAACGGTGGCGACTGTGGTCACCGTGCTTCGCAAAGCGATTCCGCCGGCAGCCATCGCTCCGAGCGCGGCGGGCTTCCGCAGCCCCGACCTCGCGACCTTCGCGTGTCCCGCGCCGGTCGCCGTCATGGTTCAGCACAGCCGCAACGACGACCTCTTCCCCGGGTTCGGCCGCCAAGCCGCCGATTGGTGGGCGGCTTGCAACGGCTGTCGCGGCGATCCCGAGCCTCGCGCGGACGGCTGTCTCGCGTTTCCCCAATGCCGAGCGGGCGCCGCGACGCTATACTGCGAAGGCGAGGGCCGGCACGTCGACTGGCCCAGGCAGAACCAGCGCGTGCTCGAGTTCTTCGAGTCCGTAGCTCGCGGCCCCCGCTGAGGGCGACGGCCGAGATCCGCGCGCCGTCGATCGGTTCGAGCTCAGGCCGCGCGTACGGGCTCGAATTCGTCCTCGCCCCAGGCCCGGATCTCGGGCGCTACCTCCTTGCCAAACAGCCGCAGGCTCGCTTCGGCGTCCTTGAAGGGCATGCCCGCGTAGCTCGTACAGATGTTCGACTCGAAGTTGCCGAGCACGCGGCGGCGCTTCTCGAGCTTGTCGAGGATCTGCTGCGGCGTGCCCCACGCCTGCTGATTGACGAAATCCTCGGCCGCGTTGTCCTTGCCCATCTCGCGCAAGAGCTGCGCCGCGTTGCCGTAGGCTTCGTAGCCCTTGATCTTCGCGTGGTAGTCCTCGAGGAACTCGTAGTGGCGCAAGACGGCGAGATAGTAGGCCGTGATGTACTTGCGAGCCGTCTCCTCCGCGCGTCCCGCGTCGCGATCGCAATAGGTGAAGTCGATCGCGTGCACCGGCGGGGCTTCGGCGCGCTGCGTCTTCCTGTAGTGCTCGCGATACGACTCGACGCCCGGCATGTGCTTTTCGATCGCGAACTGCACGAAGAACATCATGCGAGCGCCGAAATCGGCGGCGATCGGCGCCGATTCCGGCGACATCGCCACCGCGTAGAGACGTCCCTTGAAGGACCGCGTCGGCCGCGGACGGATCTCGGTGCGCGCCTGCCTGTAGATGGGCCCCTTGCCCTCGATGAAGCCCGTCTCGAGAGCCTCGAGAATCATCGTCGCCGCTTCGTTGAAGCGATCGCGCGCCTCGCTCATGTCGATGCCGAACGCGCGGTACTCCATGCGTGCCAGGCCGCGGCCGAGGCCGAGGACGAAGCGCCCGTCGCTGAGCGCGTCGAGCATCGACGCCTTCTCCGCGACCCGCAGCGGGTCGTTCCAGGGCAGGATCACCGCCGCCGTCCCCAGATGAACGCGACTGGTGCGCGCGGCGAGATACGTCAGCAGCTGAAAGTTGTCGGGCACCATCGAGTAGTCGTCGAAGTGATGCTCGGCGCTCCAGATGGTATCGAAGCCGAGCGGCTCGGCGAGCTCGGCCATGCGCATCTCGCTCTTCACCATCTCGGCGTCGGACAGACCCTGGTGGGCGTTCTGATTGATGATCATGTACCCGGTTCGCATGGTGTCCTCCTGCTAGGTCGGTTCAGGCTGCGCTCCCTTTCGCGGGGAGGGCTCGCTTGGCGGCGAACGAGAAGGGCCGTGGCAGCTCTCGTTTCAACGATCGCAGGGTCTTGCGCAGCCGCGCGCGCCCCTGGTGGTCGGCGACGTTCGAGAGCAGCAACGCCGCGCCGTAGGCGATCTGGGTGCGGAACCCGGCGCCGTCCACCTCCTCGTGGACCCAAAGCTCGAGCACGCCGGCGAAATGGATGAGAAGCTCGCGCGCGAGCTCGTCGCGGTCGATCTCTTCCGGCAAGAGCCCGCGCTCGTCGACGGCGCGCAGGGCGTGCTTCCAGTATTCGAGGCTCCGATCCATGAAGCGCGGTCGGTCGACGTCGTCGCGCACGCCGAGCAAGAATTGAAACAGTGGCCGGAAAAATCCAGGGTCGCGCGCGAACAAGTCCGCCGCCACGGCGCCTGCTTCGAGCACTTGGTCGATCGGGTCTTCGCTGGAAAACGTCAGCACCTCGCTCATGAGCTCATCGAGCGAGCGGTTGAGCAACGCGTAGAGCACGCCGGCTTTCGACCCGAAGAGGTTGTAGGGGGTGGCGGGGCTCACCTCGGCGGCCGCGGCCAAGGCTACCATCGGAAAATCGGTGCCGTGGCCTTGGCGCACGAGACGGGCCGCTGCGTCGAGGATACGTCCTTTGCGCTCGGCAGCTTGTCGTTCCCGCAGTGAGCTGGAGTGCACTATAAACATAGAGCGATCTCTATCCCGGAATGTCAACTTGCACCCGGGTTGCCGCAGCTCCGATTTGCACCAATAGTGCTCGCGATTGGCAAGCGCGATCGACACCACGTCGGCGATGGACGAGGCGCTGTCGCGCCTGGCTCCCTACGGGCCTGACCTCGACAACGGCCTCACCAACCATGCGCCGATGGCGATCGAAGCCCTGTGCGCCATGGGGCGACACGAGGCGGTGTCGCCGTGGCTCGACCGCTACGGCGCACGGCTGGTGCCGCGGAGCTCGCCGCGCGGGCGCATCGCGGCGGGGACGTGGCAGCAGGCGACCGGCAAGCTCGACCTCTTTCCGGAATGGACGGAGTACTTCGAAGAGGAGCTGAGAGAGGCGGCCTGGCGCGACGTCGCGTCCTCCTGGAGCGCCCGACTGATGCCTGCCGTGTGCGCCTCGGCCATGCACGGGGTGCTGCGAACTGCACACGCCGTGAGGAGCCTCGAGCAGTCCGAATCGCCGCTGCGCCGGCGCGAGCTCGCGCAGGGGCTCGCCTACTGGGCGTCGGCTCATCAGACGCTGCCTACGGCCGCCCGGAAAAGGCGAGCGATCGTCGCCGCTGCGAGCGCTTGCCGCGGTGCCGATGCTACCGCTCGAGAAGCGGCGATTTGCCGGCACCATCGTTTCGTCACTCGAAGCGCTCGGTGAGCTTGCCGAGTTCGCTCCGGCGATCGACTCGATCGACCTCGCGCCGTCGCCCTCGCGTGCGCTGTCGGACGTGAGTGAGGCGTTCGCTCGCGCCTATCTCGCCAACGCGCACGACGTGCTCACGTCGATCGTGTTCCTGCACGCGATCACCGGCGCGGCCGCCGTGCGCCTGCTGTTGCCGCTGTTGGACGCAGACGCGGCGGTCGCGGCCGTTCGCTACGATTGGCAGGCGGGGTGCGCGCTTTACGCCGCGTTCGCGACCCGATTGCCGATCGAAGGCGAAATAGACCCCCCGCGGGAGGATCGGCGGTCGTTGGCCGACCTCGCCGTGCGTCACGGCGACGAGCACGCCATCAAGCTCACCGAAGCGTGCCTCCGCGAGCACGCGCTCCATCCGTCGCCTGCGTATCTGGCCGCCGCCAAACACGCGCTCGGCATACTGCCAGAGGCCTGAGCGGGTCCGTCTGCCGGTGTCGATCGCGACGGCAGACGACGCGCGCCGGCTGATCGCCGCTCGCGGCTTGCGAGGATTCGCCGACGGAGTGGTGAGCGTGATGCTCGCTGGTTACCTCACCGACCTCGGCTTCACGCCGCTGCGCGTCGGCGCGACGATCACCGCCACGCTCGTCGGCTCGGCGCTGCTGACCCTCGTGATCGGTCTCTGGGGTCATCGCCTCCGGCGCAAGGGCGTGCTGCTCGCCGCTGCGGCCCTGATGGCGGCGACGGGAATCGGCTTCGCCGGCCTGACGACGTTCTGGCCGCTGCTCGTGGTGGCCCTCGTCGGCACCCTGAACCCTTCCTCCGGGGACGTCAGCGTGTTTCTGCCGGTCGAGCAGGCGGCGCTCGCCGAAAGCGAAACGGCTTCGCGGCTTACGCGCACCTTCGCCCGCTACAACCTCTCCGGCACGCTGATGGGGGCGCTCGGCGCGCTGGCGAGCGGGGTTCCGGAAGCGCTGGCGCGAGGCTTCCACGTGAACGTTCACGATGCCGAGCGCCTCGGGTTCGTCGTCTACGTGCTCGTCGCCGCGCTGGTCGCGGTGATCTATCGCCGCTTGTCCCCGGCGATCGAGCATCGCGGACCTCCCTCGGCGCCGCTGGCGCGCTCGCGCGCGGTGGTGCTCGAGCTCACCGCGCTCTTCGCGATCGACTCCTTCGGCGGAGGCTTGGTCGTTCAGTCCCTGCTGGTGCTCTGGCTCGATCGACGCTTCCATCTGCCGATGGCCGTGACCGGCACGATCTTCTTCGTGGCCGGGCTGCTCGCCGCTTTCTCGCAACTGATGTCGGCGCGGTTGGCCGCGCGCATCGGGCGGATCCGCACCATGGTCTACACGCATCTTCCCGCCAATCTCTTCCTGATCGTCGCGGGGCTTGCTCCCAGCGCGCCGGTCGCCGTGGCGTTCCTGCTACTGCGCATGGCGCTCTCCTCGATGGACGTGCCGGCGCGGCAGTCCTACGTGATGGCGATCGTTCCTCCCGAGGAGCGAGCCGCGGCGGCGAGCGTCACCAACGTGCCGAGAAGCTTCGCGACGGCGTTGGCACCGCTGCTCACCGGGGCCATGCTCGAGCGGTCGAGCTTCGGCTGGCCGCTGGTGATCGCCGGAGCGCTCAAGGTGGTCTACGACCTTCTGCTCCTCGCACGCTTCCGAGCCGTGCGACCGGCGGACGAGCCGTGAAGGGCCGCTCGGGACTTCAGAACTCCTCTTGGCGGCGGATCGTCCAGAGGTCGTCCGAGAGGTTGCGGTCACCGAGGTAGTCGTAGGGCAGGGTGAAGTAACCCTTCATGCCCCACCGGGTTCCCCACGAATTGCGCACCAGGAAGCGCTTCGTGGCGTCGTCGTAGCCGACAGCCAGCACCGCGTGACCGCCGAGCAGCTTCTCGGTTCGCCTCGGCATCGGCGCCACGCCCGTTCTCGCTACCGTTGCGGACTCGAAGCTCTCGTACACCGAGAAGCCGAAAACGAACGGGAAGCCGTCTGCGAGGCAGGCTCGCATCTCGTCGAGGATCTCGAGCCGTGCGTAGGCCGTGACCTGATGATCGCGCGCCTCCTTGTAACAGGCCGCGTCCGGCTTCTTGGCGAACTTGGCGATGACGTACGGCCAGCGGCGCTCCGAGCACACGCCCTGCTTGACGAGGGTCTTGATGCCGTCGCGGATCATCGCCCCGGAGTCTTCCTGCACGGTGTGCTCGATGACGCGCTCGTTGTAGTAGATGAACAGCCGGCTCGCGTCGACGAGCGGATTCACCCCGTCTCTGCGCTCGAGAAACTCGACCGCGCCGGCGAGAGCGTTGCCCGTGCAGCTGCCGAGGCGTCCCTTGGTCCTCGATCGGCGAGCACTGCGCCCGCAAGTCGACTCTCCGCGGCAGCCTGGCCGCACGAGCATGGACCGCGCCGAAGAGCTTGTCCCGATGGTCTGGTAGGTCCGGCAGCCAACCGTAGCCGCGCCCAGGAGTCTGCGTCCGCCGCGCGCCGAGCTTCGAAGTCGCCATAGCCCCTCCCGCGTTCTCGCGTCCGGCTCAAGCTCGGCCAGCGGGCGCGCCTCGTCAAGCCGAGCGTGAATCTCCCGCTTGGATGAAGCAGCCGGACCGGTATCATCGCCCGCAAGACACGAAACCAAGGAGGTCGTTCATGAAGCTGTATTTCGCTCCGGGAGCTTGCTCGCTCTCTCCTCACATCGTGCTGCGCGAAGCGAAGGTCGCCGCCGATCTCGAACAGGTCGACCTCAAGACCAAGAAGACCAAGAGCGGCGCCGACTACGCGGCGATCAATCCCAAGGGCCAGGTGCCGGCGCTCGTGCTCGACGACGGCAAGATGCTGACCGAGGGGCCGGCGATCGTGCAGTACCTCGCGGACCAGAAGCCTGAGTCGGGGCTCGCGCCGCGCGCCGGGACGTTCGAGCGCTACCGGCTGGCGGAGTGGCTGAACTTCGTCTCGACCGAGCTGCACAAAAGCTTCGGTCCGCTGTTCAATCCCGCCACACCCGAGGACTACAAGCCGGTCGCCAGGGATCTCATCGCCAAGCGGTTCGCGTACGTCGATGCGCAGCTGGCAAAGAGCGGTCCCTTCCTTCTCGGCTCGCAGTTCACCGTCGCCGACGCGTACCTCTTCGTCATGACGCTGTGGTCGAGCTTCCTGAAGATCGACGTCGCACAGTGGCCGAACCTGAAGGCTTATGCCGAACGCGTCGGCGCCCGGCCGGGGGTCCGCGAGGCCCTCAAGGAAGAGGGACTGGCGAAGTAGCGGACCTCAGGATCGCGGGGCCTCGAGCGGAGGGAGAGCTCCGCGCAGCCGTTCGAGCCTGCGCAGCGCGCTTCGCGCCGCGAAGTAGCCGCACATGCCGTGCACGCCGCCGCCGGGCGGCGTCGACGCCGAGCAGATGAAGAGGCGCGGGTTCGGCGTCGAGTAGGGATCGAGCCGCGCCACGGGGCGCGTGAAGAACTGCACGAGGTCGGCGACGCCGCCGGTGATCGCGCCGCCGACGTAGTTCGGGTTGTCGCGCTGGAGATCCGCCGTGCGCATCACGTGGCGCGCGAGGATGCGGTCGCGGAAGCCGGGCGCGAAGCGCTCGATCTGCCGCTCGATCGCGTCGGTCAGGTCGACCGTCGAGCCGGCCGGCACGTGGCAGTAGGCGTAGCCGGTGTGCTTGCCGGCGGGCGCGCGCGTCGGGTCGAACTGGCTCTGCTGCACGACCAGCACGAAGGGCCGCTCGGGATGCTCGCCGCGCCAGACCGCGGCCTCGCCGGCGGCGATCTCGTCGAGCGTGCCGCCGAGGTGCACGGTCGAGGCCTCGAGGCAGCGCGGGTCGCGCCACGGGATCGGGCCGTCGAGCGCCCAGTCGAGCTTGAAGACGCCCGGGCCGTAGCGGTAGCGGCGCAGGCGGCGCACGTAGCCCGCGGGCAGGACCGGCCCGCCGATGTCGGCGAGCTGCGCCGGGCTGGTGTCGAAGAGCACGACGCGCGCCGGCGGCAGATCGGCGAGCGAGCGCACCGTGCCGTCCGGTCTCGATCCGGCCGCCGAGCGCGCGCAGGTACGAGGCGAGCGCGTCGGCGATCGCGCTGCGAGCCGCCCGCCGCGACCGGCCAGTCCTCGACGTGGCCGGTGAGCGCGAAGATCATCGCCGACCGCCGCGGTGAGCGGCCGCTCGAGCGGCAGGATCGAGTGCGCCGCGCAGCCGGCGAGCAGCGCGCGCGCGCGCTGCCCGCGAAAGCGCGCGCGGAAGCAGCCGTGTCGCCGGCAGCAGGCCCGGGCAGTCCGAAGCGCGCCATGCGGATCGGGTGCCGCGGAATGCGCAGCGGGCCGAGCAGATCGGCGAGCAGCTCGTGCGGCTCGCGCAGGAACGGCGCGAAGAGCTTCTCGTACGCGCGCGCGTCGTCGCCGAGCCCGCGCGCCGTCTCCTGCGAGCGAGCGGCGCAGCAGCACCGCCGGCTCGTCGTCGAGCGGGTGGGCGACCGAGGCCGGCGGGTGAATCCAGCGCGAGGCCGTGCTCGGTCGAGCGGCAGGCGTGCGGAACAACGGCGACAGCATCGCCCATCGGGTGACAGCCCGAGCAGACGTCGTGCGCGAAGCCGGGCAGCGTGAGCTCGGCGGTGCGCATGCCCGCCGCCGATCTCGTCGCGCGCCTCGAGCACGCGCACCGACGCGCCCGCCGCGCGCGAGCTCGATCGCGGCGGCGAGCCCGTTCGGGCCCGAGCCGACGACGACGGCGTCGTCCACGGCGCTCAGACCTCGCCGTAGTCCCAGGGCTTGCGCTTGGCGAGCTCCGCGAGCTCGGCGTGGCCCTCGTCGAGCACGCCGCGCTTGCGCGTCGACGATGCGCCAGTGCAGCGTCGAGCCGAGGATCGGCTGCGCCTCGACGCAGATCGACGCGCAGCTCGCCGTCCTCGAAGCCGCACTGCTCGCTGCACGCGCCGCGATCAGGCGCTCGTCGGCGAGGTGCCCCTCGCCGAAGTTCCAGCCGAGGACCGAGCCGGCGACGGTCTCGCCGTCGACGTAGGTGTACTCCTGGAACGGGTTGCCGTCGGTCGCCTGCGGCAGCAGCATGCCGAGGATCCGGCCCTGCAGGTGCAGCGTGCGAAAGGCCAGGAAGCCGGAGTCGGCCTGCACCGCCTGCTCCGGCGGGCAGGAAGCGCTGCTGCTGCTCGCGGAGCAGCGGCGCGGCGCGCTTCAGCGCGGTCGAGCTTGCGGTAGCTGTCGTTGCGGAACAGCCACGCGTTCCACGCCCAGTTGCCGGCGTAGTAGCGCATCGCCACCAGGAACGAGACCCTCGACGGCACCAGGTTGCCGATCAGCGGCAGGACGAGCAGCGCGACGAGCAGGTAGAGCGTGAGCGGCACGCGAGCCGACCGCGAACAGGCTGACCTCGGGATGGCCGACGAACAGGAAGAACGCGGCGTAGATGCTGAGCACGTTCCACTCGAACACGGCGGCGATCGGCAGGTTGCTGAGGATGAAGCCGTGCAGCATCAGCAGCGAAGAACATGCCGAGGTAGCAGGAGCGGGCCCGCGTGGGTGACGAACAGCAGGGTGAGCGGCGTGCGCGAACTCGAGGAACGTGCCCGCGTGCGCCATCGCCTTCGCGAGCGGCGACGGCGTGCAGGTCGTCGGGGTAGGAGACGAAGAGCCGCTGGCGGCAGCCCGGCGCTCTTCAGCAGCGGGTTGTTGGCGGTCATGATCGGCACGACGTAGCCGAACGCGACCGTGAGCTTCGAGACGCCGGCCCAGAACCAGATCGCGAGCTGCACCCACTTGCAGGCGGCGATCCAGTTCCCGGCGAACAGGAAGCAGACGATCATCGCGAAGTGGTGCTCGACGCGCGCGCGCGAGGAAGATCGTCTTGTCGCCGAGGCCGCAGAGCGGCAGCAGCACGACGATCGGGATGCAGGTGCGCGGCCGTGATCTCGGGCTGCACGAGCGCGCGCAGCAGCGAGAGCAGGAGCGCCGCGTAGAGCGCGACGTCGAGCCAGGTCCGCGTCGTGCCGCCGAACAGCGGCAGGTCGGGAAACGGCGCGCAGCTTGGTCGTGCCGGGACGGAGGAAGTGCAGGGACGCGGTGAACGGCGGCCAGATCTTCAAGCCCGAGCGGCCCGCTCATGCAGCCGAAGCCCATCACCTCGAAGAGGCTCGCCCACAGGAACGCCTTCTGAAACGCGATCGCCTCGAAGATCCACGTCGGTGAAGTTCGACGAACGTGCCGAGCCCCGGCGTGAAGCTGCAGAAGAACATCCAGCCGGCGACGAAGAGCGCGAGCTTGACGGCGTGGAACAGGTAGGCGGCGAGCGGGTAGCCGATGCCCTGCAGCACGTAGAGGTTGGTGCCGATGCGCACCCGCTCGGTGAAGTCCTTCTTGCTCCACTCGGCGGGATCGAACGACGTCGCCGTGGCTTCACCACTCATCGCAGCCCCTCCTATTCGATCGCGCGCGCGGCATCATTCGATCCGCCACCGGCGCCAATGGTCAAAACGGCCAGAGTTCTGATACTTGCGGCCATGGGAAGACCGTCAAAGACAGCGGAGGGAACCATGTCAGAGACACCGGGATCAAGCCTCGACGCCTTCTGGATTCCCTTCACCGCCAACCGTGCCTTCAAGGCGTCGCCGCGCCTCCTGGTGTCGGCCGAAGGCATGTACTACCGGAGCGCCGACGGCCGGCGCATCCTCGACGGAGTCGCCGGTCTGTGGTGCGTGCCCGCGGGCCACTGCCACCCGCGCATCGTCGCCGCCGTACAGAAGCAAGTCGCCGAGCTCGACTTCGCGCCCACGTTCCAGATGGCGCACCCGAAGGCCTTCGAGGCGGCCGAGCGGCTCGCGAAGTTCGCGCCACCCGGCCTCGACCGGGTGTTCTTCACCAACTCCGGATCCGAGGCGGTCGATACCGCGCTGAAGATCGCGGTCGCCTACCAGAGCGTGCGTGGCCAGCCAAAGCGCACGCGCTTGATCGGCCGCGAGCGCGGATATCACGGCGTCAACTTCGGCGGCATCTCGGTCGGCGGCATCCCGACGAACCGCGAGCGGTTCGGGTCGCTGCTGCCGAGCGTCGACCACCTTCGCCACCCGCTCGACATCGAGCGCAACGCCTTCTCGCGTGGCTTGCCCGAGCACGGCGTCGAGCTCGCCCGCGAGCTCGAAACGCAGCTTTTTGCTCGGCAGGATCCGACCTCCGTCGCCGCGGTCATCGTCGAGCCGGTGCAGGGCTCGGCGGGCGTCATCGTGCCGCCGCGAGGCTACCTCCAGGAGCTGCGGCGAATCTGCGACGCGCACGACATCCTGCTCGTCTTCGACGAGGTGATCACCGGCTTCGGACGCCTCGGAGCGAATTTCGCCGCGCAGTACTTCGGCGTAGTGCCGGACATCATCGCTTGCGCGAAAGGACTCACGAACGGGACCGTGCCGATGGGCGCGGTGATCGTCCGGCGCGAGATCCACGACGCGTTCATGAAGGCGGCACCCGAGGGCCAGATCGAGCTCTATCACGGCTATACCTACAGCGGGCATCCGCTCGCCTGCGCCGCGGCGATCGCCACTCAGGACGTCTTCGCCGAAGAGAGGCTGGTGGAGCGTGCCGCGGCGCTGGCGCCCTACTGGGAAGACGCGGTGCACAGCCTGAAGGGGCTGCCGCACGTCCGCGACATCCGCAACCTCGGCTTGGTCGCCGGGATCGAGCTCGAGCCGGCGCCGGGGAAGACGACGACGCGAGCGTTCGACGCGTTCCTGCGCTGCTTCTGGGAAGAGGACGTGCTGATCCGCACGACCGGCGACATCATCGCCCTGTCGCCGCCGCTCGTCATCGAGAAGCCGCAGATCGAACGGCTGGTCGGCGCGATCGCGGGCGTGCTGAAAGCGGCGTAGAAGGGTCGGCTCAGCCGACGACCGCGATCGCCTCGACCTCGATCAGCACCCCCTCCTGGAACAGCGCCTCGACGCCGACGAGCGTGCTCGCCGGGGGATTGGTCCGCGAGAGGTACTCGGCCCTCCCCTCTCGGATGGCAGGGAGCTGATCGGGGCGATAACCGACCACGTAGTAGGTCATCTTCACGATGTCCTCGAATCGTGCTCCCGCAGCGGCGAGCCCTCGCTTGAGGTTCTCGAAAGCTTGCTTGGTCTGCGCACGCAGATCTCCCTTCCCCACGAGGTTGCCGTGCTCGTCGAGCGCGACCTGGCCGGAGATGAAGACCGTCCTTCCGCCGCTCACGGTCACGACGTGCGTGTAGGCGGGCGACGCGGCCACCCCCGGCGGGTTCAAGAATTTCTTCTCCATGGCGAGATCTCCTTCCTTTCACCTCCGCGCATTGACTGTCTTTCGCGGAGGGTTGTATCTGCGGATGCGACTGCGGAGGCGACAATGGACGTATTGAACTCCGGCTTCAACCTGCCCGTTTCCGGTCCTCTCTATCCGGACCCGCCGTACTACTACAGGGGCGCCAAGTGAAGGACTACGTCGCGGAGGCGCGCGCGGCTACGGCGGCGCCGAAGGTGGTGCGGCGAATCAAGCCCGCGAAGGCGTCGCGCAAGGCGTCGTAGCCGGGCACGGGCGGTCTCGTTCCGCACGACGGAGGAGAGCGACATGGAAGAGCAAAAGGGAGTCCTCGCCGGGATCCGCGTGATCGACTGCGGAACGTACGTCGCGGGTCCGGCGTCGGCCACGGTGATGGCGGACTTCGGCGCCGACGTGATCAAGATCGAGCGGCCCGGAGGAGGCGACCTGTGGCGCCTGTGGTGGGTGACGCCCGGCACGGCGCGCTGCGAGATCAACTACTCCTGGCTGCTCACGTCGCGGAACAAGAAGAGCCTCGCGCTGGATCTCGCTCGAGAAGAGGGGCGCGAAGCTCTGCTTCGCCTGGTCAAGACCGCGGACGTCTTCGTCACCAACTATCAGGCTTCGCTGCTGACGAAGTTCCGTCTCACCTTCGAAGACCTGAGCGCCGTCAATCCGCGCCTCGTCTTCGCCCACGTGACCGGCTACGGCGAGGCAGGGGAGGATGCGGACGCTCCCGCCTTCGACGCACTCGCCTACTGGGCTCGCTCGGGATTGATGACCAGCGTGACGGGCGCCGACGGCTCTCCGGCCATGCCCCGTCCCGCCATCGGCGACCATCCGACGGCGATGTCGCTCTTCGGTGCGATCATGCTCGGGCTCTACAACCGCGAGCGCACCGGACGCGGCTCCAAGGTCAGCACCTCGCTGCTCGCCAGCGGCGTCTGGGCGCACGGTTGCGACCTGCAGGCGAAGATCTGCAACGCCACGTTCCCGGACCGCACCACGGCGGGGACGAACCCCATCAACCCGCTGATCCACGGCTATGCGAGCCGCGACGGCAAGGTCTTCATCCTGGTGCAACTCGATCCCGACAACGAGTTCCCGCGCTTGTGCCGCGGGCTCGGGGAGCCGGAGCTGGCGACGAACCCCATGTTCTCGACCGTCGAGAGCCGCACGCAGCACGCCGCCGAGCTGTTCGCGATCCTGCAATCGCAATTCGAGTCGCGCGACCTCGCCGAGCTGCGCGGCATCTTCCGCGAGCACGACATCAAGTGGTCCGCGCTGCCGAAGATCGAGGAAGTCATCGCGGACCCCCAAGTGAGAGATGCGGGCGCCTTCGTCGATCTGGCGCTGCCGGGACGTGGGAGCATTCAAACGATCAACAGCCCGGTGTTCGTTTCGGGCGCGAAGAAGCGCGCGCCCTCTCCGGCTCCGGAGGTCGGCGCGCACACGCGGGAGATCATGCGCGAGCTCGGCTATGGAGATGCCGAGATCGACGCCATGGCAGGGCGCGGCGTCGTCTCGACCTGAGGCGCAGACGGCTTGACTCGCCGGGGGGTTCGGCCGACACTCCCCAGCGTCCGGCAAACGCATCCGCAGGAGGTCTCTCATGGCGAATCTTTCCAATGGCGTTCATCACTTGGCGATCGCCACACGCGACGTGAAGGCGCAGCTCGATTTCTTCACCGACGTCGTCGGCATGGAGCTCGTCGCGCTCTACTGGATGCACGGCTGCGAGAATACGGTCCACGGGTTCGTGAAGATGGGCGAGACCTCGACGATCGCTTTCGTTCAGGCACCGGAGATGAAGGACATCGAGCCGCATCTCGGCGTGTCGCATGCCGGTTTCATCGCCGGCAACGTCGCGCCGGGTGTCATGCAGCACCTCGCGCTGAACGTCGACTCGGAGGCGGACCTGATGGCGATGCGCGATCGCATTCGCTCGAAGGGCCACTGGGTCATGGGGCCGGCCGATCATGGCTTCTGCAAGTCGATCTACCTCGCGGCGCCCGAAGGCATCATGCTCGAGTTCTCCACGTGGACGGGTCTCGATACCGACGAGTGGATCGATCCGGAAGTGGTCGACCATTGCAAGATGACCGCCGCGGACATCAAGCGCTACCGCAACCCGCCGACCTTCGCTTCGAAGGACGGCAAGGTGGCGCAGCCGGATCCGAATGCCAAGCCCAACATTCCGTTCGTGTTCCCGCCCGAGTGGCAGAAGAAGGGCGAGGCGCTCTACCGTATGAACGACGAGGAGCTCTGCGCCGTCTTCACCAACACCGCCCCACCCGCGCCCAAGAAACGCAAGGCGGCCGTGGGTGACTGAGTAGCACTCGATCCGTCCGCCATAGTCGCGAAGCGGTCGAGGACGCCCGCTCCATGGGCGAGATGGCGTGGTGCGGCAAATTCAGGAGTGAGAGCACATGCACATCGATGCGAATGAGATCGTACGCACCGCCTTGAACGTCGGCACCCGAGTGGCGCTGGAGTTGATCGGCGCCTTCATCATGTGGATCGTCGGTCGGCGTCTGATTGGCCTGGCGATGCGGCTCGTGAACCGCGCCATGACGCGCGAGAGCATCGACAAGACACTGATCAGCTACGTCACGTCGAGCCTCTCCGTGCTCCTGAACGTCGTCCTCGTCGTGGCGATCTTGGGGTTCTTCGGAGTCGAGACGACGTCGTTCGCGGCGGTGCTCGCCGCCGGTGGTGTGGCCATCGGCGTGGCGTGGAGCGGCATGCTCGCCAACTTCGCGGCCGGGGCGTTTCTCATCGTCTTGCGGCCGTTCAAGGTGGGCGATTTCGTAACGGCGGGCGGCGTGACGGGCACCGTGATGGAGATCGGTCTTTTCGGCAGCGTGATCAACACGCCCGACAACATCCGCACCATCATCGGCAACAACAAGATCTTCTCGGATACGATCCAGAACTTCTCGGCCACCCCGCACCGCCGCGTCGATCTGGTCGCACAGCTCAACCATAGCGTCGATCACAAGACCGCGATCCGTCTTCTCAAGGAGCGCTTGTCGAAGATCCCGAACGTGCTCGCCGATCCGGCGCCGACGGTCGAGATCCTCGAGGCCAACCTCGCGGGCCCCGTGCTGTGCGTGCGGCCGAGCTGCAGCAACGATCATTACTGGCAGGTGTACTTCGACACCAATCGCCTGATCCGCGAGACCTTCGGCGAAGCCGGCTTCCCCGCGCCGGAGCAGCACTATGCCGTGCGCAACCCGGCGCCGGCGAGCGCGTAACCGCTAGAAGACGATCTGTCCTCGTATGCCGAGGATTGTGGCGGTATCGATCCGCTCGCGATCGCGCAGCCCGTCGAATTGCTGTCTCTGAGACGGCCCGATGATCTGGAGGTCCGGCGTCACTAGCAGCCAGGGTGTGAGCGCGATGTTGTAGTAAGCCTCGAAGCCCCACTCGTCTTGCAGGAATTTCCGGGTAGTGAAGGGAGCCTGAAGAGTTGGGTTGTTGATGCTCGAGTAGAAGTAGCCGATGCCGCATTGATCGAATGGCCGACTTCCAAAGGGTGCCTTGGCTCCGATACCGATACTGTAGAAATACTGCACGGGAATCGGGTCGCCTTCCGAGGCGCCGAACCTGCCAAACAGACCAACTCCCCGATCCTTCCCCTTCTCGGGCTCATACACGTACTGGTCGAAGTTGTAGTACATCGCCCAGGTTCCATCGTGGGCTGCCAGTGGGCGGTTGGCGATGACGAAGCCGAGACGCTGATCGACCGAGGTGTACGTCTTCCACGAATACAGCGCCCCGACCAACTGATGCCCCGTGAGTCCGAAGAAGTCCGTGCGCATCCGGCCTTCACCGGCAAGGATGGGGCCATCGAGGTCGTCGAAGCCCGTCGTGCTGGCCTTCCCCGTGGCGGAAAGGACCATGGCCGTGACAATGGCCTGATCGGGGTCCGCAGTCGGCAACACGATCGCCCCGGCGCCCAGCGTCGAGTAGGGCACGACGAGAAGAGCCGGATTGATATTCAGACCTGTATTGAAGAACTGCGTGTCTCCTTTGCCGTGAGCAAATTCGTTCATGTCGCCGCCCATCGTCTGGAACTTGCCGAAAGTCACCCCGGCATAGTGCGAAAGAAACTGCGCGTAGTTCCACGCGGGCAATGCGACGTTGGTACCGACGGGCAACGGAAAGAGTTGATTGGTATTCGCGGGTACCAGGGATCCGGTTTTGAAGTTGATCGAATCGGACCAGTTGCCCTCCAACTCCGCGGTCAGGAACCCTCCGGGCCACAGGCCGAGCTTTTGGGTATCGAGATGAAACGTCAGGTCGCCGCGCCCGCCGTATTGCCACGAGCTGCTCTTACCGCCGTCGACGACGCCTTGCTCGATCTGCGTGACGTTCGCGTCGAAGGTGAGCCCCTTGGCCGCCAAGTCGTTGCGAGCGCCACCCCAATCACCGGTCAGGGTCGACCGCGAGAGCAAGTCGCCCGAGTAGGTCGTTTCCTCTTCGGCCGCTGCCGGCGTCGCGAGCGAGGCCGCGAGCAGTACCAAGCAGAGTACGGCGATCGCCGACGTTCTCGACTTCATAGTTGACGTTCCCCTTCCCCAAAACGAACGCTCATGCCAGGTAAGCACCCCCAAGTCTAGCAACCGAAGAAGACCCCGCAGCTCAGGCGCGACGTGCAGTTCGCATTCAAGAGGAGAACCAAGCCATGCAACGCATACTGAGACAGGATGCTTACGAATACGAAATGATCGTCAAGGAACCAAAGCTGAAGGTGAGACTGGGCGAGAAGTTTCTTTGCGAAACCGAAGATGCGCTCAATGGCATGATTCGTCGCGAAGACCAGCTGCCTACGCCGGAGACTCTGGGCCCCAGGTTCGAGCGATTTGAGATGAATCCTCTGTGCGGCCCGATCTACGTAGAGGGCGTCGAGCCGGGGGATGCGTTGATGGTCAGCATTCACGACATTGTGGTCGCCGACCAGGGAGTCTCCTGCATCTTTCCCGGAGTGGGACCGTTGGCCGATTCGGCGCAGTATCCGGAGTGTCGGGGGCCCTTCACCAAGATCATCAAGCACCTGCCCGGTCCAAGTGGCACGACGTCGGATGGTAAGGGAGTGCTCAATGAAAGAATCACTTGGGATTTGAACCCTCATGTCGGGTGCATAGGCACCGCGCCGGTCCGGCCGATCGCCGCGGGGGCTGATTCGGTCTTCGGACAAGGCCAACATGGCGGGAATATGGACGTCCGAGACATCAAGAAGGGAAACAAAGTGATGTTGCCCGTATTCCACGCAGGCGCATATCTGTACCTCGGTGACGTACACGCCTCGGAGGGTGATTCGGAATTCTATGGCGTCGCGGACGAGAGCCGAGCGGAGGTCACGGTGAGCTGTGAGGTCGTGCGGAAGAAGACTCTACCGGCGCCGCGCATCGAGACGCCCACGTCGATCATCCAGCTACACAGCTTCCGTCCGCTGGACGATGCCATCATGCAGGCAAGTCGATGGTTGATTGACTGGATGGTGCAGGATTTCGGGATCAGTCCTCGGGAGGCGTACATGCACATGGACTTGAACCCCGATCTGCGAATCCATGTCTATCAGATGGTCAAACTGGGGAGGATCAACTACACGGTGGGGGTGGAGATTCCGAAAAAGTATCTGGGCGACGCGTGAGCGGCGGCGGAATCCGGGGACCTTCGGTGGTCGTGCGAGAAGGCTACTTCTCGATCGACAATTTCACCCCCGACATCCCGGCGGTCAGCTTGATGCCCTGGGTGGTCGAGGTCAGGCGGATCTCCACGTCGTTCTGGTTCGTCATGATGAGCCCGCCGGCTCCTCCTCCCACGGTGGCTTCGCCGACCACCGCCGCGTAGCGCCCGTCGAAGTCCTCGAGCTTCTTCAGCTTGTATACCTCGCCGGTGGCCGTGACGTGGCTGATGCCAACGGAGCCGACTGTCAGTCCGTCGACCGACACCTTGTAGGTATGTCCCGCGTATTGAAGCTTGCCTTCACCCCACGAAAAGCCTACGCCCGCCGCGACTGACTTCGATTCCAGCGCCAGCGTGGCATCCGGCTTCGCCTTGGCTTCGTCTGCATACGCGGTTCCGAGCATCCCCAAGAGAGACGCGCCCGCAATGACCGAGCAGAGCAACGACCTGGATTTCATCCTTCCTCCCATTTCGTGCGTCGCTCGCTTGCGGCTCATTCGCCGGACAGGTGTCCCATCTTACCGTTTTGGTAGTCCGCCATCGCCTGACGGATCTCAGGTGCGCTGTTCATCACGAACGGTCCGAGGCCGACGATCGGCTCGTCGATGGGTTCGCCGCAGAGGAGTAGGGCCGTCGTGTCGCTCACGCAGTCAATTCCGACGCGCACGCCCTTGCGGTCGAACAGCCCTACCTCGGCCGCCCCGATCTCTTCGGAGCCGTTGATTCGCACGGAGCCTCTCAAGACCACGAGCGCCGTGGTGTAGCCGTCCGGCAGCGTGAGATCGCTCCGCTCTCCGCCCTTCAGTCGCAGGTCCCACACTTGAAGGGGAGTGAAGGTCTTCGCCGGTCCCGTCGCGCCCGCGAGCTCGCCGGCGATGACGCGGGCCGTGCCGCCACCCTCTGGCAGGTCTACCGTGGGGATCTCGGCGCCGGTGATGCTCTGGTAGCGAGGCGGGGTCATCTTGTCCTTCGCCGGCAAGTTCACCCAGAGCTGAACCATCTCGAAGAGACCGCCCCGCCGTGCGAAGTCACGCCCGTGGAATTCTTCGTGGACGATGCCGGACGCCGCCGTCATCCACTGCACGTCGCCGGGGCCGATCTTGCCGCCACCGCCCGAAGAGTCGCGATGCTCGACTTCTCCCGCGTAGACGATCGTCACAGTCTCGAAGCCGCGATGCGGGTGCTCGCCGACACCGCGCCGTTCGGTGGTCGCGGAGAACTCCATCGGGCCGGCGTAGTCGAGGAGAAGAAAGGGCGTCAGCACGGAACCCAGGTTCGGATACGCGAAGAGCGTGCGAACCGGAAACCCGTTTCCCACCCAGTGCCGATCGACGCTGCGCTGGATGCAGCGGAGCTTCTTCGGCGGCTTGTCGTCGATCGTTGGCGTCATCCGAGCTGAGCGAGCGATCCAAGTGCCGCTTCGCAGCAACTTGTCATAGCGCAGATCGGAGTATAAGGCACCTTCGATCTCCAGGGAGGGATCGCCATGCTGCTCCTGCTTTGCAAGTGGATGAGTCGGCAATGGCGTGAAGCGCGCGAGCGCGCCACCCCGTGCCGCGCCAAGGCCGTCGGTCCGCTTGCCGGCGCCATCGCCGTCGCTCTCGTCGTCGCGCACACCTCACTCGCCGCGGCTGCCGAGGCACCGCTCCCATCGTGGAATGACGGCGCCGCGAAGCAGACGATCGTCGCCTTCGTCAAACGCGTGACGACGCCGGGCACCCCGGACTTCGTTCCGGAGCCGCAGCGCATCGCCACCTTCGACAACGACGGCACGATGTGGATCGAGCAGCCGATGTACGTGCAGCTGGCCTTCACACTCGACCGCGTGAAGGCGCTGGCACCGAAACACCCCGACTGGAAGGAGAAGCCACCCTTCAACGCGATACTGAAGGGCGACATGAAGGGCTTCGCCGCATCCGGCGAGAAGGGCTTGCTCCAGGCGCTGGCGGCGACGCATGCGGGCATGACGAACGAAGAGTTCGCGCAGATCGTCTCCGATTGGATGGCGACGGCGCAGCATCCGCGCTTCAAACGTCCCTACACCGAGTGCGTCTACGCGCCCATGGTCGAGCTCTTGCAGTATCTGCGTGCCAACGGCTTCAAGACGTTCATCGTCTCCGGCGGCGGGGTCGAGTTCATGCGTCCCTGGACGGAGCGGGCGTACGGCATTCCCCCCGAGCAAGTGGTCGGCAGCAGCATCAAGACCAAGTACGAGATGCGTTCCGGCGTGCCGGTCCTGATGCGTTTGCCCGAGGTCGAGTTCATCGACGATCAGGCCGGCAAGCCCGTCGGCATCAACCGGTTCATCGGACGACGGCCGATCCTCGCCTTCGGCAACTCCGACGGCGACCTGCAAATGCTCGAGTGGACCACCGGAGGAACCGGTCCGCATCTGGCGCTATTGCTGCATCACGACGACGCCGACCGTGAATATGCCTACGATCGGCAATCGCACTTCGGCCGCTTGGACAAGGCACTCGACGAAGCCCGCGCGCGGCAGTGGACGGTCGTCAGCATGAAGAACGACTTCGCGACGGTGTTCAAGTGAGGGACGAGAAGGGATGGAGGGTTGCCGGGCCTCGCCAAGACGGCGCGATCAAGACGCTGTCGAAGAGCGTCGAGTCGGACCCTCCTCGACGATGGAAGACGGTGGGCGGCACTTGCGAGCCGCCCACCGTCGAGATCCTCGTGACTACTGACCGGTGCCTTTTGCCGCTGCCTCCGCCTCGGCCATCCGCTTCGCCATCTCAGCTTTGACCGCATCGAGGTTGAAGCTCGCTCCCCGCTGCATCGGCGGGAAATCGAGGAAGGTCTGGAGTTCCTTGCCCATCACCTGCTGGACGAACACGAACCGCCAGAACTGGAACTTGAACCAATCGAAGTACTGCTGCGCCCCCTCTTTCGTCCCGTTGTTGGGCCAGCCCTGGCGCTCGAAGGGATCGAGGCGAAGGTTGATCAGGTAGGGGACGTCAACGTGCGTCTTTTCACCCAGCCAGCCCCGAGGCTGGTCGATGAAACGATACTTGAAATCGTCAATGCGCACCGCGCCGACCGTGCTTTCGCCGAGGTAGAAGATTTCGTGACGCGCGGACGGCCCTTTGCCGGTGATGGCAGCCATCTGGTTGTAGCCGTCCAGATGGTTCTTGTAAGTCCGGTCGCCGATTTGCTTACCCTTCAGCAACTCTTCGGTGATGTTCGGATTACCGGCAGCGGCCACGAAGGTGGGCAACCAGTCCAGGCCGGAGAAGATGCCGTTCTGCACCGAGTCCGCCGGCACTTGGCCAGGCCAGCGCAGGATGCAGGGCACGCGAAAGCCGCCTTCCATGACCGTCCCCTTTGACTGCGCGAACGGCGTCGTTCCGCCATCGGGCCAGGTGAAGAGCTCGGTGCCGTTGTCGGTGGTGAAGACGACGATGGTGTTGTTGTCGACGCCCATGTCCTTCAGCTTCTTCATCACGATGCCGATGTCGTCGTCGAGCTGAGCCATGCCGGCTTCTTCTTCCGACCAGCCATTTTCCGAGTTGCGCATCTTCTCGTACTTCTCGGAAAGGTGCGTGACGATGTGCATGCGCGTCGGATTGAGCCAGACGAAGAACGGCTTGTTGTGCCGTCTTCGCCTTGTCCATGAACTTGATGGCGAGGTCGCGAATCTCGTCGTCCACGGTCTCCATCCGCTTCGGATAGAGCGTGCCGGCGTCTTCGATCTTCTGTTTGCCGATCTTGCCCCAGCGCGGCATCTCGGTGGCATCATCCGTGTCGGTGGCCCAGCTGTGGACCATGTTGCGCGGGCCGACGACGTTCAACAGCTTCTGCGGGTAGTTGGGATGTGCCGGGTCTTCCATCGCGTCGAAGTGATACAGGTAGCCGAAGAATTCGTCGAAACCGTGGACGGTGGGCAGGAACTCATTCTTGTCGCCAAGGTGATTCTTGCCGAACTGGCCCGTGGCGTAGCCCATCGATTTCAGCACCGTCGCAATGGTCACCGCTTCGGCGGGCAGGCCGGTCGGCGCGCCAGCCTGGCCGACCGTGGTCATGCCGGTGCGGATGGGAAGCTCGCCGGTGATGAAGTTCGCGCGACCCGCCGTGCAGCTCGCCTCGGCGTAGTAGTCGGTGAACAACATGCCCTCCTTGGCGAGCTTGTCGAGGTTCGGCGTCTTGCCGGCCATCAGGCCGCGATGGTAGGCGCCGATGTTCCACATGCCGATGTCGTCGCCCATGATGACGACGATGTTGGGTTTGTCGGCAGCCTGCGCGCGCGCCGGGACCAGCAAGGCGATCAACGTCGCCAGTATCGCCGCTGCAATCAGCGCCGGCGTATTACCGTGAGATTCATCACTCATCTCCTGTTCTCCTCGTTCTTAGGGTTGGCTATCCATACTTCCTAGGCCGCTCGACGTCCGAGCGGGTCCGAAGCATCCTCGATTGACACCATTCGCCGACTGGATCAATCGCGCTTGAGAGAAATCTTTGCGCGGGGACTCGAAGAAACTGCGCGGTCGAACGCTTCAGATCCAGGAAGCGGGGCTCTCGAGCAGCGCGCGAATCCGCGCCGTGACGCGCGCCGCGTCCGCGCCGTCGGCGACGCGGTGGTCGTAGGCGATCGAGAGCGTGAGCGTGGGACGCGCGACGATGGCGCCGGCGCGCACCACGGCCCGGTCCTCGACCGCGCCGACGAAGACGAGCATCGACTCGGGCGGATTGAGCACCGGCGTGCCGGCGCGGATGCCCGCGGCGCCGAGGTTCGAGACCGTGAACGTGCCGGAGCCGAAGTCCTCGCGCTCGAGGCCGGGGCCGCGTGCTTTCTCGGCGAGCCGGCGCGCCTCGCGCGCGACGTCGAGCAGCGGCAGGCGATCGGCGCGGCGGACGACGGGAACGACGAGGCCACGCGCCGTGTCGACGGCAATACCGGCGTTCACCTCGGCGAAGACGACCAGCTCGTCGCCGTCGATGCCGGCGTTCAACTCCGGGTGCTCGGCCAGAGCGCGAGCGCGGCGGCCTTGACGATGAAGTCGTTGTAGGTGATCGCGCTCGCTTCGCCATCTTCGGCCTTCCAGCGATGGCGCAGCCGGCGCACCTCCTCCATGTCGACGTCGATCAGCTGCACGATGTGCGGCACCGTCGCCCAGGCTTCGGCCATGCGGCGCGCGGTGGTGCGGCGGATGGGAGCGAGGCGGCGTCGCTCGCGGACGCGCCGGCCGCTCCATTCGCCGGATCCGCCGCAGGCTTCGCCGACGGCGGCTAGCTCGCTCCACGTCGGCCTCGGTGACGAGGCCTTCGGGGCCGCTGCCGGCGACGGTCGGAGAGATCGACGCCGCGCTCCTCCGCGAGCCGACGCGCCTTCGGCGAGGCGCGCACCCGGCCGCGGGCCGCAGGCGCAGCCGGGGCAGGGGCGGGGCGCGGAGCCCCCTGCTCGCTCGGCACGGTTGGCGCGCTCGGTCGCGCTTCGCCCGGCGCGAGCACCCAGCCGAGCACCGCCTCGACGGGCGCCGTCGCGGCCTCGACGACGAGCGGCTCGGAGAGCAATCCGTCGGCGGGAGCCTCGACCTCGTATTCGGCCTTGTCGGTCTCGATCGTGAGGATGATCTGACCGGCTTGCACCGTGTCGCCGGGCTTGGCGAGCCACGCCACCACGGTGCCCTCGGTCATCGAGTGGCCGAGTCGCGGCATGCGGATCTCGGTGGCCATGCGTTCCGACGGACCGCGCAGCTGTTATCGCGGTGCCAGCTCGCGCGCGACCCTCACGATGTCGTCGACGCGCGGCATGACCGCGTCGACGAGATGGGGCGCGGTGGGAATCGGCACGTCCGGAATCGCCAGGCGACGTAGCGGCCGGTCGAGGTCGCCGAACGCCTCTTCCATCAACATCGCGCCGATCTCGGCTCCGACGCCGAGCGTGCGGTACGACTCCTCGACCACCATGCACGCGCCGGTCTTGCGCACCGAGGCGAGGATCGTCGTCGCGGTCGAAGGGGTTGAGCGTGACGGGATCGACGATCTCGACGTCGAGGCCCTCCTTGGCGAGTCGCTCGGCGGCCTCGAGCGAGCGGCGAAGCATCTCCTGCCAGGCGACGATCGTGAGCGCCGATCCCTCGCGTCGCACCTTCGCTTTGCCGAACGGCGACCAGGTGCTCGCCGTCGGGAACCTCGCCCTTCATCCCGTAGAGCAGCTTGTGCTCGAAGAAGATCACCGGGTCGTCCATGCGGATCGCGGTCTTGAGCAGGCCCTTGGCGTCGGCCGGCGTCGACGGGACGGCGAGCCGCAGGCCCGGCGAGTGCATGATGTACGCCTCCGGGCACTGCGAGTGCTCGGGACCGAAGCCCATGCCGCCCGAAGGCGCGCGGATCACCAGCGGCAGCTTGAAGGCGCCGCCGTGCGCGTAGCGCCAGGTGCCGGCCTTGAGGATGACCTCGTCGGCGGCGCAATGTATGAAGTCGGCGAACTGCAGCTCGGCCACCGGCCGCAGCCCGGCCATCGCCGCGCCGACGGCCGAGCCGACGATCACGTTCTCGGAGATCGGCGTGTCGAAGACGCGCTCGCCGAACTCTTCGCGCAGGCCGGCGAGCACGCGGAAGATGCCGCCGTAGACCGCGACGTCCTCACCGTAGAGGATCACCGCATGGATCGCGGCGCATCTCCTCGACGAGCGCCTCGCGGATGGCGTGGCCGTAGCTGAGGGTGTGGCTCATGTCGAGTACACGCTGTCGAAGGCCGACGCGGCCGCGACCAGCGGCTGGGATCGCGTGAACTCGGCTGCCCGATCGATCGCGGCGGCGATCTCCTTCTCGAGCGCGGCGAGCTTGGCGTCGTCGAGCAAGCCGCGCCGCTCGAGGTCTTGCTGCAAGCGCGGCAACGGGTCCTTCTCGCGGAGCTTCGCGACCTCTTCCTTCGTCCGGTAAGGCTCGGGGTCGCCGAGGTAGTGGCCGAGGAAGCGCTGCACCTTGGCCTCGATGAGCGAGGGCCCCTCGCCGCGCCGGGCGCGATCGGCGGCCTCGCGGGTGGCGTCGAAGACCGCGTCGACGTCGTTGCCGTCGACGACCTTGCCGGGCATGCGCGTAGCCGGCGGCGCGATCGGCGATGTTCTCGACCGCGGTGGAGACCTTCGCCGACACCGACACCGCCCAGCCGTTGTTCTCGCAGAAGAAGATCGCCGGCAGCTTCTTCACCGCCGCGAAGTTCGCCGCCTCGTGGAACTGGCCGCGGTTCGAGGTGCCGTCGCCGAAGAACATGATGACGACCCGGCCCGGTCTTGCGCATCTTCTCGGCGAGCGCGACGCCGACGCCGATCACGAAGTTGCCGCCGAGCGTGCCGCTCTCGCCGAAAATTCCCCGCGAAGGGTCGACGACGTGCATCACGCCGCCCTTGCCGCCATTGGTGCCGCCCTCCTTGTTGGCGATGTCACAGAGGATCTTTTCCGGCGGCAAGTCGCGCGCGATCCAGTAGGCGAGGCCGCGGTGCCCGTAGAGCATCGGATCGTCGGGCCGGAGCGCGGCGAGCGCCGCGACCTGGCAAGCCTCCTGGCCGGCCCCCGGGTGCAGCGTCGCCGGCAGCTCGCCCGCCATCGAGAGCTGGCGGATGCGCTCCTCGAGCCGCCTCGACAGGAGCATCTTCCCGAAGATCCCGAGCCGCGTCGCGTCGTCCAAGGCTTGCCTCCTACGGTCGTGGAGCCTTGGCGAAATCCTCGGGAAGTTTCAAGCCGTCAGCGCTGGACCTTCCGCCCTTCGAGCACGTAGCTCACGTGAATCTGGCGCTCATTTCGCGGGCAGCCGTCGAGATGTAAAGAATACTACACGTGGCGAAAAGCATATTGGACATAGCAGCCGCGTCGCAGTATAGGGCCTGGCTAACCCTATCCAAAGGAGGCGCCCATGGAAGCCGTCGCCGAAACCACTGCCGCCCAAAAGCAAGCCACCTCGTCAGGGGGAGCGCGAAACGCCGCCGTCAGGAAATTCCTGCAAGCCAGCCAGAACCGCCTGTTGATCGGCAACAAATGGGTCCCCGCCAAGAGCGGAAAGACCTTCGAGGCCGTCAACCCGGCGAACGAAGAGGTTCTCGCCAAGTGCGCCGAAGGCGACAAGGCGGACGTCGACGAGGCGGTGAAGGCCGCTCGCAAGGCATTCTCCCAGGGAGCTTGGGCGAATTCCTCTCCGCACGATCGCGCACGTGTGCTGCGGAAATGGGCGGACCTCATCGAGAAGCGTGCCGACGAGCTCGCCGAGCTCGAGAGCCTGAACAACGGCATGACGATCACCCTGGCGAAGCAGTTCGTCGCCACCGCGGTCGAGAGCGTTCACCACTTCGCGGGATTCGCCAGCAAGATCTACGGAGAGACCGTCCCCTCCGAGCCCGGCATGTTCAACTTCACGCTTCGCGATCCGGTCGGGGTCTGCGGCGCGATCACGCCGTGGAACGCGCCGATCGTGATGGCGACCTGGAAGATCGCGCCGGCGCTGGCGTGCGGCAACACGGTGATCTTGAAGCCGGCGGAGCAGACCCCGCTCACGGCGCTCTTTCTCGGTGATCTGCTGCTCGAGGCAGGTCTCCCGGAAGGCGTGGTGAGCATCATCACCGGATTCGGCCCCGGCGCGGGAAGCTCGATCAGCGAACATCCGGGCATCGACAAGGTCGCCTTCACGGGCTCGACCGAAGTCGGCAAGAAGATCCTGGCCGCCTCGGTCGGGAACCTGAAGCGCGTGACGCTCGAGCTCGGGGGAAAGTCGCCGAACGTGGTGTTCCCGGACGCCAACATGGAGACCGCGGTTCCGTACTCGATGGCGGCGTTCTCGATGCTCTCGGGGCAGGTCTGCGTGGCGGGTACGCGCCTCTTCGTGCAGCGCGAGTGCAAGGACGAGTTCGTCGACAGCCTCGTCAAGTTCACGTCCACCATCAAGGTCGGGGATCCGCTCGATCCCGACACGACGATGGGTCCTCTGGCCTCCAAGGAGCAGTTCGATCGCGTGAAAGGCTACCTCGAGGTCGGCAAGAAAGAGGGCGCGAAGCCGACCGTCGGCGGCGACATGATGGACCGCAAAGGGTACTTCGTGGAGCCGACGATCTTCGAGGGCGTGAAGAACGACATGCGCATCGCCCGCGAGGAGATCTTCGGGCCGGTGGTATCCATCATCCCGTTCAAGGACGAGGACGACGCGGTCCTTCAGGGCAACGATACGAGTTACGGTCTGGGAGCGGCGGTCTGGACTCGCGACGTCAGCCGCGCGTTTCGCGTCGCGCGGAACCTGAAGGCGGGTACCGTCTGGGTGAACAACTACTACGCCTTCGACCCGTCGATGCCCTTCGGCGGCTACAAGCAATCGGGTCTCGGCCGCGAGTGCGGGGCGCACTGGTACGAGCACTACACCGAGACGAAGGCCGTCTTCGTGAAGCTCTAGAGATTCCCCCGCCCGGAGGGCTGGAGCGCTCGGAAACGACGCTCCCCTCCGGGCGCGAAGGAAGGAGACCGAGATGAATCCGCTCACCTGTGCGAAGTGTGAGACCGAGATTCCGAACTCCGCCGTTCACTTTCAGGGCCGGCCGTTCCACCTCGCGTGCTCGCCGATGTTCGAGATGCTCGTCGAGCCGCAGCTCGACTTCAACAGCCTGAAGCTCACTTCCGTCGGCGGAGGCGGCGGCTCCGCGGGTGTCGGAGCTCGACGCGCTGATCCCGGCCATGCGCGAGTCGGCGCAGGATACTCTCGACGCGCTCCACAGGCGCGGATTTCGCATCACCTCCGCGGCGGGCTGATTCCGGGCCGCCTGCCGCCTCGTCGCGTGAAGCCGTTCCACTGGATGGCGCTCGGCGTCGCGCTCCTCGCGGCGCCGCCCGGCTTCTGCGGAGGAGGCCTGCGCGAGCTTCAAGTGGGACGTCACCCGCGAGCATGCGCTGTTTCTCGGCGCGGCCGCGCCGGTCACGGCCGGTACGCGGGAGGACGCTGCGCCCGAAGTCGAGCTCGATCGCGTCTACGAGCTCGCGCTGTCGCCGGCGGGAGACGTCACGTTTGCGGTCCCGCCGAGCCAGAAGAAGCCCGCACAGAATGCATTCGCGGGCATGGCGCGCTTCCGCGTCCCGCGCGCCGGCCGCTATCGAGTCTCACTCGGCGGCCGAGCCTGGGTGGACGCCTCGACGCAGCGGACGGCGCTCTCCCCCGCGGACTTCAGCGGCGCAGAAGGATGCAGCACACCCCGGAAGATCGTCGCCTACGATTTCCCCGAAGGCGCACACGTCACACTGGAGCTGAGCGGCGCGAGCGACCGAACCGTCCGTGTGACGCTGACGGCGCCGCCGCCGGGGGAGTCGCAAGCGCCCAACTAGTTCTTGGCGAGGATGACCTCCGTCGCCTTGATCACCGCCGTCACGGCCGCGCCCTGTGAGAGAGCCAGGTCTTCCGCGGAGCCCCGGGTGATCGCCGAGACGATCTCGTGGCCGCCGCCGATGTCGACGACGACTTCCGCCATGACGTTGCCGAGCTTCACCGACTTGACCTTGCCCTGGAACTGATTGCGCGCACTGAGCTTCATCATCGACCTCCTGAGAAGGGACGCGGCTAGTGCGCCCCGGCTTCCGCCGTCTTGAAGCCGGCGGCGGAGAGGATCTTTTGACCCGCCGGAGATGACACCATCTCCACCAACGCCTTGGCAAGATCGGGATCGGGGGCGTGCGACGTCACGGCGATCGGGTATTCGGCGATCACGTTCCAGCGCTGCGGGATCTCGATCACTTGAACCTTGTCGGGCACGGTCGCCGCGTCGGTCTTGTAGACGAACCCGGCGTCTCCTTCGCCGAGGCTCACCTTGGCGAGGATCTGGCGGACGTTGAGCTCGCGCGAGACGACGTTCGCGTCGACCGCTTTCACGAAGGCCTCCCCCAGCTCCTTCCCGGCCTTCTCGATCACCTGTTTCGTGTACTTTCCGATCGGCACCTCGTCGACGCCGACGATCAGCTTCTTCGCCTTCGGCAGATCCTCGAAGCGAGTGAGGCCCGCGGGGTTCGCTTTCGGCGTGATGACGACGGGCTCGTTGCGAGCGAAGATCGTCGGCTTTCCGACCAGGCCGGCGTCCTGGAGCGCGGACATGTGGCGCGTATCGGCCGAGGCGAAGACGTCGGCCTTGGCGCCGTTCTCGATCTGCGTGCGAAGCTCCTGGCTGCCCGCGAGTTGCAGCGCCACGTGGCTGCCCGGGTGCGCCGCTTCGAAGCTCTTGGCGATCGCCTCGAAGGTCTCCTTCAGCGAGGCCGCGGCGAACACCGTGACGTCGCGCGGGCTTGGCGGCGTCCTCGCCGACGGCGGCCCGGGGAATGCCGAGCAGGCCGGATGCGACGAGAGCAAGAATGCCGAGTACGACGGATACGCCCATTCTCTTGGAATTCTTCATGTCCCATTCACCTCCGCGACGACCTGACCGCTGTCGTCCGTTTGATATCCCCTGAGGCTCGCAAGCTCGCGGCGGAGCGCCGCGCCGCGCAGCGCGTCGACGAGCCGGCCGATGCGAGGATCGTTGCGAAGCTCCGCGCCGACCACGAGATCGGAGCGCTCCTCCGTCAGCGGCACGAAGCCGAGGTCGTAGGCCGCCGCCGCGCTTCGAGTCGCCACACCGACGTCGGCGGCGCCGGAGGCGACCGCCTGCGCGACCGCCAAATGCCCCCGCGCCACCTGCGAGATCGGCCGAGTTGCTTTCGCCGGAACCCCGGCCTTGCGCAGGACTCGGTCGAGCAAGCTCTGCGCCCCGGAGCCGCGCTCGCGCTCGACGAGGCGGATCTTCTTCCGCGCGAGGTCGCCGGCGGCTTGGATCGCCAGCGGGTTCCCGGCCCGAACCACGAACCCTTCCTCCCAGCGAGCCAGGTTGAAGACGATCGCGCCGCGCCGCGAGCACGAGCGGCGGACGAACGGCACGTTGTAGTCTCCGGAGATCTCGTCGAGCAGGTGGGTGCCGGAGACGTGCGTGAAACCGTCGCCCAGCGCGGTGAGCGCCTGGCGGCTCGGTGCGTGCAGCACGCGGACGTGCACCGGCGCCGTGGACTCCGCGAGCCAAGCGGCGAGGAGCGTGAGCGCGGGATCGCAGCCGGCGATGATCAGGTTGTCGCGCATATCGGACTCGGGACGGAGCGAGTCGATGTCCACGGTCCTCGCGGTCTTTGCGCGCGGCCCGCCGGGCGGAGCTACCACGCCGTCCGCGACGAGCGTGAGGGAAGCATCGCCCTGGAGCCGATGCGCGACCCACCGGCCTTCCACGAAACCGAGCAGCGTGCGGCTGCGCTCGCCCGCCGAGCCGGGTGTGAGCGGCTTCGCGAGGTCTGCGCGAAGCCGCGCAGCCGAAGCCTCGGGCAGCGAGAAGAGGTCTTCGACGGCGCAGTCGAGGGCGCGCGCCAGCTTCAATGCGACCGTCGTGGACGCGACGAATCTTCCGCTTTCGAGGTGGATGAGGCTCTGGCGGGTGATGCCGGCGCGCCGCGCCAGCTCGACCTGCGTGAGACCCGCGGCGTTGCGGCGCTCGCGCAGGCGATTGTCGAACTCCTGGGGGGCCATGGAGGCGGGTATAGTAACCTTTACTTAGAGTTCAAACTAGCTTACACCCCCCTCGAAGATTCCCAAGGCTGCGAGGAGACGGAATGAATCGTGTCGGGATCGGCCGCGTTCTGCTGACGGTGTGCTTGCTGGCCAGCCCAGCGTTTGCCCGGACTCTCGAGGACATCCTCGAGGACAAGAAGATCCTCAGCCCGGAAGAGGCGAACGAGGCGAAGGCGGCGAAGGAGAAGGAGCAGGCGGCCACGGAGAAGGCCCTGGCCTCGATCCCGCAGATGCCCGAATGGCTGAAGATGATCACGCTGTTCGGCGACACGCGCGATGCGCAACGAGACCTTCTTCCAGGACGGCACCAAGGACCGCGTCCGCCAGCGCTTCCGGCTGCGCTTCGGCTTCCGGGTCAACCCCACCGACGAGATCGAGGCCGGCTTCAAGCTCGCCAGCGGCAACTCCAACGACCCGATCTCCAACAATCAGACCTTCACCGACGAGTTCACCCCGAAGAGCATCAACATCGCCAACACCTACATCAAGCTCGCCCCGTCACACTCCATCGGGCTGGATCGGCCCTGGCTGACGGTCACGGGGGGCAAGTTCGACCAGCCCTTCTACGTCCCCCCGACGCCCGAACCAGCTGGTCTACGACCCGGACCTCACCCCGGAGGGGTTCTTCGAGGCCCTCAAGGTAGTGGATCAGAAGGAAGGGTGGCTGCGCACGGTGGCGTTGAACATGGGGCAGTTCATCATCCAGGAGAACTCCAATACGGGTGAGTCGGCGATCTACGGCTTCCAGGGCCTGACTTCCATGGCGTTCGACAAGGTGATGTTCAACTTCGGCCCGGCCGTGTACCACTACAACGACCCGAGCTCGATCGCGGTGGCGCGCAACACGAACACGTCCCTGCAGATCACCAACTGCGTGGAGCTGTCGGACAAGGAGGTGATCTGCGGCAAGTCGGTCAATCCGGCCACGGCGGGGCCGAACAAGAACGGCATGACCGATCCGGTGGTGGACCCGGTGACGGGGGAGGTGGTCACACCGGCCAAGCCGATCACGATCACACGGCTGCTCAGCCCGTTCACGGTGGTGGACTTCCCGGCGGACCTGCTGATTCCGACGGGGCTGCCGCGGTGGCCCGTGCGGGTGTTCGGGGACTACGCGTTCAACGCCGATGCGCGCAGCTCGGCTGCGGACCAGGGGTATCAGGGCGGGTTCACGATCGGCTTGAGCAAGGATCCGTGCGACTTCTGGTTCAGCTACGCCTACGAGCAGTTGGAGACCGACGCGGTGGTCTCTGCGTTCACGAACAGCGACTTCGGGCCGATCGGGGGCACCAACGTGAAGGGCCACGTGCTGCAGGCGGGCTACGTGCTGACGAAGAATCTCTCGCTCTTGTCCACGGCGACCATCACCAAGCCCGTGGACGACGTATCGGGCCTCAACTCGAACACCGCCGTCCGCTGGCAGGTCGACGCGATCGCCAAGTTCTAGCTCTCCTGGGTGAGCGAGAGAACGTTGCCGTCCGGGGTCCGTCGTGCGCGACGGTCTCCAGAAGCGCTCTTGAGCTCCAGCGCTCGGTGCTCTACCACGGCCTTGGATGAGGAGGGGGTTGCGATCGGCCGCGCTCGGCGCTTGCATCGTCGCCAGCGGCTGCGTGCGCTATCGGCCGGCGCCGATCGACATCTCCACGCTCAGCGCGGGTGCCCTGACGCAGGAGCGCGACGGCGTCCGGGTCAGCGTCGTCGTGCCCGACGACGACGAGGTCGAGCGGCTGTTCGGCGCCCCGCTGACGAAGTACGGCATTCAGCCGGTGGGTCTGGTGATCGTCAACGGGAGTCGCACGGCGTTCTGGTTCGCGCCCCTCGCCGTGGATCCCGACTATTTCACGCCGATCGAGGCCGCCAACCGCGCTCGCTATTTCTTCCGAAGCTCGGCGAACCAAGAGATGCGCAATCACTTCATCGCGAGCTCCATCGACTCCTACGTCCCCGCCGGACAGACGATCAGCGGGTTCGTCTTCACCAACCTGAGCCGCGGCGTGAAGCCGGTGAACGTGGACCTGATCGCGCCGCAGCAAATGCTGACCTTCTACTTCATGGCGCACGTCGCCAACCTCGACGTGGAATACAGCGACGTGGACGTCGAGAAGCTCTACTCTCCGGATCAGCTTCGCGACGTCAGCGAGACCCAGCTCCGCGCCGCGATCGAAGCCATGCCGTGCTGCGCGACCAGCGAGGACGGCAAGGGCATCCAGGATCCGCTCAACTTCGTCCTGGTGGGTGAGCCGGGTGAGGCCCTGTCGAGCTTGGTCCGCAGCGGTTGGCACGTCAGCGCCGTCTTGAGGAGAGACTCCGCTCTGAAAACTTTCTGGTCCTACTTTTTCTCGAGCAAGTACAAGTACGCGCCGATCAGCCCGATCTACGTCGATGGCCGCCGCCAGGACCTGGCGCTGCAGAAGGCCCGCGAGACGGCTCGCGAGCGCAATCATTTGCGAATCTGGCGGACACCGCTCCAGTGCGAAGGGAACCCCGTCTGGGTCGGGCAGATCAGCCGCGACGTGGGGCTCACCTTCAGCTGGAAGACGTTCGTCGGCCACGAGGTGGATCCCGATGTCGACGAGGCGAGGAACTACCTCGTGCAGGACATGCTGCGGTCCCAGGGCCTCGAGCGTCTGGGCTGGGCGAAAGGGGTGGGCGCAGCGACGTCCTCGAATCCCCACGAGATGGACGACGGAAGCCCATTCTTCACCGACGGCCTGCGAGCGGTGCTGTGGTTCAACAAGCCGCCCATCCCATTCGATGAGATTCAGTTGCTTCCGTGGGAGAGACCAGCGGCCTCTAAGGAGCTCGTTCCCCCCGAGAATCCGAGCTCGCCGACCGAGTGATGTAGAGTCCCATCAGCCGCGCGACCAGGATCGCGAGGAAGAATTGCCCGGTGATCCCCTCGGCCACCGCCGCGTAGCGAGCTTGCAGCGACGCGGGCGTGATGTCGCCGTAGCCGATGGTCGCAAGCGTCGTCAGGCTGAAGTAGATGAAGACCGGAAACAAATGCGCTTCATTGTAAGCGAGGCCGGAGGTCGGCGAGGGTGACGATCCGAAGTTGAAGGCCTGCGGGTCGAGCTCGAAGATCAGGATGTAGAGGACGCCCCAGCAGAGCCCGAGCAGCAAGTAGACCGAGACGGCCATCGAGATCGTCTCGCCCGTGACCTCCTTCTGCTTGACGACGGCGCGCAGCTCCGACCACGTGATGAAGGCGAAGAACAGCAGCCAGGAAGCCACCCCGAACCGATAGAGACGATGGCTCGGGAGGAACGTGACGATCACGCGCTCGGCGAGCGCCGGGATGGCGAGCATCCATGCGACGATGCGTCGCCTCCTTGTCTCGGCGAGAAGTGTGGCGCGCTCGCCGACGAGCTCGTCGATCTCCACCGTGTAGAGCGCGACGAGCATCAGCACGATCAGCGCGACGCTGATCCCGATGATCGCGCCTCTGCTGTCGTCGATCAGCGGGCGCACCATGAACGCGGCGATGATCGCGACGAGCAGCGCAGTGTGTCTTCGCGGGTGGAGGTAGGCTCGGATCGCGGCTAGTGCTTGCGACATTTCAGACAAACCCGGTCGGCTTTTCACGAAGGGATCCATGACGTCAAGGAGTTCACGCGGCGGGCCCGGGTATTTGAGATCCCTGAACGCACTGTGCTGGATCGCGCTCGTTCTCTTCGTGTCGAGCAGCGCGGCCCGTCGCGGATTCGCCCGACCCGTTCCGCGGGCGCGGCATGCCCTACGAGGCTTTCGCCAAGCTGCCGATCACCCGGCTTCACGTCGGCGGCGGCACCATCGAGGTCGCGGTCGCCCCCGGACCGCTCGATCTTTCGAAGCAGGCGCTCCTCGATTGGATCACAGCCTCCGCGCGAGCGGTCACCGCGTACTACGGGCGATTCCCGGTCGCGCGGGTTCGCGTGCTGGTGATCCCCGCTTCGGGGCGCGGCATTCGCAACGGCACGACCTTTGGCTATCGCGGCGCGGCCATCAAGGTGGCGGTCGGGCGCGAGACGGAAGCCGAGGACCTGCCGCGAGACTGGGTGATGACGCACGAGATGGTGCACCTCGCGCTTCCCGAGCTCGTCGGTGAGCACGACTGGCTCGGCGAGGGCATCGCCACGTACGTCGAGCCGATCGGGCGCGTGCAAGCCGGCACGCTCCCGGTCGAGAAGGTTTGGAGCGATCTGGTCGACGGGTTGCCGAAGGGGCTGCCGCGCCCCGGAGACCACGGCCTCGATCGCACACCCACCTGGGGGCGGACGTATTGGGGAGGGGCGCTCTTCTGTCTTCTCGCCGACATCGAGATCCACCAACGTACGGGGAACCGCTACGGCCTCGAAGATTCGCTCCGCGCCGTGAACGAGAACGGCGGAAACGTCGAGGCGCATTGGGAGATCGAAAAGGTCTTAGAGGTCGGCGACCGAGCGACCGGCGTCCCCGTGCTCCGCGAGCTCTACGACCGCATGAAGGCGACTCCGGTCGACGTCGACCTGTCTCATCTCTGGGAGCAGCTCGGCGTGAAGCTCGACGGCGAGACGATCACCTTCGACGATGGCGCTCCGCTCGCAAGCATCCGGCGGGCAATTACGGAGGGACGATCACGTGAGCCCGAACGGGTGTGATGCCTCTAAGGTCGCGCGCCGTCGAGGCGATCGACGGATGAGGCGCGCCTCCTCCAGACCCGCTATGCCTCGGCGTAGCGCTCTCCGCGAAGGCGAAGGAGGGGCGCGCCACCGGCCCTGACGCCGATCTCCCAAGTGATTTCGTCGGGTGCTTTGCCGCGAGCGCGCACGGCGCCGGAATGTAGGCCGTGGAGGTGGTGCCAGGCGCAGACCGCGACTCGGTTGTCGCGCGCGTTGTCGCCGCCGCGAGAGCGAAAGAGGATGTGATGATCGTGAAGGTTTCGCCGCGAGCTGCAAGCGGGCACCGCGCAGCGCCAGCCGTCCCGCGCGAAGACCGGATCGCGGTGACGCGGTTGAGCCGCCCATTCGCGGTGTACGTGCTCGAGGACCTTCTCGAGACCCCGCCAAGCGGGTTCGAACGGCTGAGCGAACGCGGCGACGGCCATTCGCAACAGTCCCACGACTGACGCTGGGCCGCAGAAAGTGATCTCGCCATCGACGACAGGCGTGTCGCCGTGCGCACACATTTGGCGTTCGGCCTGAACGAGATCCGTACCTGAAGGTGGAGGCGCAACGGACCGCCCCAGCGCCCGCGCATCTCGCGCGTCGATCGCCCATTCGACTTCATCGATCAGCCGGCGAACCGTCACGCTCTTCGCCCGCTCGACCCACGCTCGGGCGTGTGGTTCCCCTGCGACGGGAAGAAGAGCGAGCGTTCGTACCCAAGAGATCTCTCCGTCGCGGTATGCGGACGCCAGCTCCGGCACCTTCGCGGTCTGTCGTTCCAGATGAATGAGCGCTCTACCTTTGCTCGGTGACATTCCGAGGCGCTCGCGGACGTAGCGAGAAGCGGAGTCGAAACCCATCAATCGGTGAAGCCTCATGTCGATGAAAAGCCGCAGTAGCCGGCCGAGCTGCCGGTCGACGTGGTGCATCGAGCGGTGAACCCTGCGCATACGGTCGTCGAGCCCGAAGGCATCGACCGCCTCCAAGCTCCGGGAGAGATCCTCGACGGGCTCCGGAATGGTCTCGTCGATCGCCGACCAGTCGAGATCGCCGAACGCATCCCGCGTCTCGGCTTCGGATGAGACCTCGACCCCCGCAGGCTCGGTAGAGCGATCTCCTATCTCGCGCGAGGCGACTGTGGGTGGATCGATGAGGGCGCTCGTTCCATCCATCGCCGACAGCGCCTCGGCGGCGATTGCTTCCGCGGCTCGCCAGGCGGGGAGCGCTTCGCCCGCCATGCGCTCGGCGAGCTCGAGAGCACGACGCCAGCTCGACGAAACCCGTCGCGGGCAGCTCATCCGAAAGCGCAGCCGCGGCTCCGAGTCGATGGAATCGTCTTCATCACTCGCCGATTCCGCCTCGACCCCATGAGTCGCCGCCTCCCGCAGCGCCTCGAGCGCACGCACCGTGCGGCCGCGAGCGAGCGACAGCCAGTGGTCCTCGGTCGCCGGATCCACCGTCACCGCGAGGAGCCGCACTTGTGCCCACGTGACCTCGCCGCTCTCGAAGGCGGCGGCGATCTGGGGTAGGCGATCGAGCGAAGCGGATACTTGAGCCAGGCTCTGCATCTCCCTCGCCGACGTGCCGAGCCTCTCCCGCGCGTAGTCGCGCAAGCGGGCGAAGCCGAGCCGGTGATGCCCGCGCCTGTCGAGGAAAGTGGCGGCGAGCCGGCCGAGCACACGGCGGCAGAGCGCTTCCTGACGCGTGAGGCGCCGGAGAAAGCGATCGATCACGAGCGCGCATTCGTCGCGCAGAAGCCAGCGTCGCTCGTGCCGCATCGGCGGGTCGAGAAATTCCGGGGGCACGATCCCGTGGATCGTGCTCGAAGCCTTGTCCGGAGCGGACGAGAGAGCGCGGGGCACAGCAAAATTACTAGGCGAAAATTAGACGAAAGTCAACCAAGAACTATGACCAGTTTCCCGCCAACATGAATCACGGCTACTTCGAGCTCTCGCCGGAGGTCGTGGAGCTGTCGATCGAGCTGATCGGCCGCCATCCGTTGCGAAGCGGAGACGCCATTCAGCTCGCGAGCTGCATGCATCTGCAACGGAGTCTGGGACGAGACATCCCTCTGGTGGCCTTTGACGACCGATTCCTCGCGGCGGCGCGGGGGGAGGGGCTAACGGTTCTCGGCTGAAACACCAGTGCCTCGTGCAATCAGCGTCAGTTCTCCGGTGCCCCCTCGTCGAGATAGGTAGACCATCCGCCAGCTCGACCCACCGAAGCTTGTGACTCGTCCACACGTGCACGACGGGCGGAAAGGCATCGGGGTCGTCGAGGCTGCAGGTCGTCACGTCGATCTTCGGCCCGTAGCTCGTCTTCCGGTAGGTGAGCGGCGTGCCGCAGCGGCCGCAGAAGGTTCGCGTCACCGAGTCCGACGAGTTGAATTCGACCGGCCGTCCCGCGGTGAACGCGAAGTGCTCCGATTTCACCTGGAGCCACGGCACGATCGCCGCCGCCGAGGCCTTTCGGCAACTGCGGCACTGACAGGTGCCGCTGACCAGCGGCTCGCCCGCGATGCGATAGCGCACCGCGCCGCAGAGACATCCGCCTTCGATGTTCCACTCATTCACGACGCACCTCGAGCGGTCAGCCCTGCGCGACGGGCACGGTGACCCCGATCATGGAATCGCGCGTCACCAGCGCCGCGAGCTCCGCCTCGCTGAGTCCTTCGGTGCCCGCCGGGCGCATCGGCAAGACCAGATAGCGCATGTCGGCGTTGGAATCGTGCACGCGCACGGTGACGTCGCCGGGGAGATCCAGCCCGAACTCGCGGAGCACCGAGCGCGGCTCGCGTACCACGCGGCTCCGATAGCTTCGGCTCTTGTACCAGTCGGGCGGCAGACCGAGCAGCCAGCGCGGATAGCACGAGCACAGCGTGCACACGATGACGTTGTGGATCTGCGGCGTGTTCTCCACGACCACGAGCTTGTAGAGCCCGCGGTCGAGCCCGACTTCCTCCGCCGCGGCGTTGCCGTCGGCGAGCATGCGCCGCTTGTACGCGGCATCGACCCAGGCGCGCGCGACCATTTTCGCGCCCATGCCGGCGTTGCGGCCGTCCGTGTCTTCGACCTGCCGGCGCACGTCGTCGGCGCTGACGATGCCCTTCTCGATGAGTAGCTCGCGAACCGCGATCTCCATCGCCTGGTAGTACGTGAGACGGTCGGAGGCGTCGGCATGCGTGGCATGGGGATGATCGTGGTCGTCGTGTGAAGACATGTTTCGCGCCCTCTTGCTTCCTTCACTCCCGCTCAGGCGGGCTCCAGCCAATGCTCGTAGATCTCTATGTCCACCGTGTCGGCCGCGGTGCCGCGATAGTCGGGCCAGACGTCGCTTTGACGGAACCGCACGCGATACAAGGGCTGAGCGGGGAGTCCGCTGCGACGATAGGCGAGCTCTTCCGGGTTCCGATAGGCGCCGCACAGGCGCTCGACGACGCCGCTCTTGCCGCGGATGTACCACGGGGTACGCACGTGACCGAGCGGATACATCGCGAGCACGCGCACCCGATCGCCGATCGCGAACCGCGCCGCGGGGCTCGTCGTCGTCATCTCAACGCTCGGCCTCGTCGCGGCGCCCTTCGACTTCGGCGATCTTGCGCCCGAGCTCCTCGATCGTGATGACGCCCCGCTGGATCAGCGTCTGCGCGATCGAGTGGATCCAGCGCTCGTAGTAGCTCATGCGGTCGTAGGCATCGGGCCCGAGCGCCTCGATGTTCTTGCGGAGCTCGTCGACCGTCATCAGCTTGCGATCCTTGCCGGCGAGCAAAACCAGCATCGCGTCGACTCGCTTCTCCCAGAGCGAGTAGTCGTGCTCCGTACGCTCGACTGGACCGGCCGGCTGGCCGCCCATGTCGTGGTGACTGCGAGTGGGGTCTGACATGTCGAGGCGTCCCTTATAGCAAGCTCTGCGTCGCGGCACGTACGCCGAAGGCTTTCCCGTACCGCTCGCGCACGGTGTCGCCGGCGCTGACGTTCAACATGATCGCCTCGTCGACGAGGCCCTCGTATTCCCGGAACCTGCGCGCGCACGTGGCTGCGTCGCCGGCGAAGGCGAGGCGGTCGACGAGCGCGTCGTCCATCGTCTCCATCGCGGCCTCGATCCGCCCCTCGGGCACGTGACGCGCGCACGCGTCGGCGACCTTCGCAAAGCCCTGCTCGCGGAGCAGGAAATCGTAGTAGGGGTGCGGCAGCGGGTGGAAGAAGCTCGCGATCGTCCGCCGTACGAGGTCCCGCGCGCGCTTGCGGTCGTCGTCCACGGCGACGACCGCGCCCATGGGGATCGCAATCGTAGCCGGATCACGGCCCGCCGCAACCGCTGCCTTGCGTACCGCCGGACGGACGACTTCTCGAACGTACGGCGCCGAGACGATGACGCCGAGCGCGACGCCGTCAGCGACGCTCGCCGCGACTTGGATCATCTTCGGGAAGATCGCCGCGAGATGGACCGGGAGTGCGGGCCGCGCGCCTGGGAAAGAGCGGCGCCAGCGGATCCGGTGCACCCGGCCCTCGTGCTCGACCCGCGCACCGACCGGCGCCGCGACGATCCGCCTGACGATCTCGACGAAGTCGCGCATCTTCGCGTGCGGCCGCTCGCCGGCGATCCCCTGGAACTGCTCGTTCAGATGGCGATTGCCGACGCCGACGCCGAGCGTGAAGCGGCCGCCCGAGAGCTCGTCGAGGTCGAGCGCCGAGAGCGCCGTGAGGAATGGACTACGGCCGTACGCATTCGCGATGTAGGTACCGAGCCCGATCCGGCTCGTCGCCGCCGCGATCGCGGCGAGCGGCACGAACCCGCTGCGATAGGCCTCCACCTGGTGGACGGAATCGAGGCCCGCGGCCTCCGCGTCGCGCGCCACGGCGACGGCGTCGCGGATCGAGAGGTCGCCGAGCAGCAGGATCCCGAGTCGCATGCGTGCCTCCTCTACCTTGCGTTGGCTGCGATCTTGCACGATGCGTTGAACGAACTGAAGGTGCGAAACGATGAATGCCTTCGCGCGCTGGCTGGTTCGTCACCCTCTGGCGGTCATCGCCGCCAACCTGCTCGTGACGGCGATCCTCGGCTTCTACGCGCTGCAGATCCGCGTCGAGAGCTCGGTGGCGAGCGTGTTGCCCGCGGGTGATCCTGACGTCGAGTACTACGCGAAGGTCTGCGAGGTCTTCGGGAGTGACGACGTCGCCATCGTCGGAGTGCGCACGGACGATCTGTTCGCCGCCGCTTCGCTCGAGAAGATCGCGCGGGTCACAGATGCGCTCGCCAAAGTCGAGGGAGTCAAGCAGGTATTGAGCATCACCAACGCTCCGGACCTGGCGGAAGATCTGTTCGGCAACCAGCCGCTCCTTCCGCGAATCCCGCCGAGCGCTGACGAGGTCGAGGCGCTCAAGAAGAAGCTCGCGGCACACCCGGTCTTGGGAAAGAACCTCGTGGCCGACGACTCGAAGGGGGCGGCGATCAATGTCTTCCTCAAAAATCTGACTGACGTCCAGTACGCTGACCTCCAGGTCGACCGGAGGATTCAGGAAGTTCTCGACAAGGCAGGTGGCCCAGAACGGTACCACTTCTTCGGGGTGGCGCACGTCACGCAGTCGTTGGTCCGGCTGATGATCGACGACCTCGTTCGATTCACACCGCTCGCCCTCGTGCTCGTCCTCGCCGTGTTCTGGCTGTCCTTCTGGACGGTTCGCGGCGTCGTCTTACCCGTTGTCTCCGTTCTGATGGCACTTTCGTGGACTCTCGGCACGATGGTGCTCGCCGGAAAGTCAATCACCATCGGCACCTTCATTCTGCCTCCTCTGCTGCTGGTGATCGGCAGCACCTACGCGATTCACGTGATGGCTCGTTACTACGAGCAGGTGGACGGCGGAGCGCCTCGCGAGGAGCTGGTCGTGCGCGCGCTCGAGCGAGTTTGGTTGCCGCTGGTGATCTCGGCCTTCACGAACATCATCGGGTTCGGATCGCTGATGGTCAACCGCATTACAGCGATCTGGGATCTCGGGCTCTTCGCAGTCGTCGGTTTGGCCAGTCTCACCGTGACGTCGCTCACGTTCATCCCGGCGGCGCTCGAGCTGCTGCCAGCCGACCCCAGGACTCGGAGGTCGGGCAAGGTCTCTCCGATGCTCTCCGAGTTTCTGCGCCGTCTCGGCAAACGTGTGTACGTGTTTCGCCGCCCCATCCTCTGGGCATGCGTAGCGATCGCTTTTGTGGCACTGGTGGGAGCGAGCCTCGTTCAGGTCGATTCGAACTGGCTCAACTACTTCAAACGAAGCTCGACGGTGCGTCAGGACAATGAGGTAATCAATCAGGACATCGTGGGCACGAATCTATTTTACGTCGTGCTCGAAGGAGCGCGGCCGAATCTCTTCAAGCAGTGGGACGTGCTGCGGCAGTTGAAGGAGCTGCGCAGCTTCCTTCTCGCGCTTCCTGGTGTCACTGCCTCGCTGTCGGTCGTGGACGGTCTCGAGCTGATCGAGCCGGGGCTCGACTGGGATGATCCGAAGAGCCTCGTCGGCCCGCTCCAAGCCCTGGAGACGATCGGTCCGCAGAGGTTCAGTGTGACCAAGGATTTCCGCACCGCCGCGATGCGCGTCCGGACCAAGCTGACGGGCTCGCGCGAGATCGAGCAGACGCTCGCCAAGGTTCGCGACTACGTCGCCAAACAATTTCCTCCCAAGGTCCACGTGCGTCTCACCGGCCAACTTGTGCTCCTCACGGGCAGCGCGTCGGACATCGTCGCCGGACAGATCAAGAGTCTGTCGATCGCCCTGGCCGTCATCTTCTTGGTCATGGCGGCCATGTTCCTGTCACTCAAGGTCGGCTTTCTCGCCATCCTGCCGAACGCGCTTTCCATCGTCATCTTCTTCGGGATGATGGGGTGGCTCGGCGTGTTCCTGAACCTCGGCACCAGCCTGATCGCGGCGATCGCGCTCGGCATCGCCGTCGACTCGACGGTCCACTTCATGGCGCGCCTCAACCTCGAGCTGAAGGGCGCCACCGACCAGGCCTCGGCACTGGTCGAGACGCTGCGTATCGTCGGCATCCCGATCATCTACGCGACGGTGGCCCTGTTCTTCGGGTTTCTCACCTTCGCGTTCGCGAGCCTGGTGCCGATTCAAGAGTTCGGTGTGCTGACCGGAATGACGATGGCGACGGCGCTCGTCGCCAACCTCGTGCTGCTGCCGGCGCTGCTCGCGACCACCAAGATCATCACCGTCTGGGATTTGCTTGCGGTGAAGCTCGGCAAAGATCCGGCGCGAACGATCCCGTTCTTCGCGGGTCTCAGGCCGGCTCAAGCGCGGATCGTCGTGTTGATGGGCGAGATACAGCGCTTCGCCCCCGGCGAGACGATCGTTCGCCAGGGCGAGATCGGCGACGAGATGTACGTGATCATCCAAGGCTCGGTCGAGGTGTTCGCAGGAAGAGGCAGAGAGCGGCGTCTACTCACTCGACACGGTCACGGTCAGGTGTTCGGCGAGATGGGCCTCGTTCGCCACCACGAGCGCAGCGCCGACGTCGTGGCCGCCGAGCCCGTCGAGCTGCTCGCCGTGAACGAGCGCTTTCTCGAGCGCATCCAGTTCCGCTATCCGCGGATCGCCTCCAAGGTGTTTCTCAATCTCACTCGCATCGTCAGCGACCGTCTGCAGCGTATGACGGAGCAGTACGTCGCCGCGCAGACCACGTGAGCCCTACAAGGCTCGACGTTGGCGCGATCGTGGTCGCCAGTTCCTTGCGTGAAACCAGCCGGAGGGACTATCGCCTGAAGGCGACCGATGCGGTGCTTGTCTTGCGATAGCGCGAATCGGGAGGGCCGGAAATTCTGCGCCGCGTGCGGTGCGGCGAAGGAGCTCGGACCTTGATGGCGGACTTCTGGACGAGGCAGCTCGCAGGCGAAAGCGAGCAGGTCATTCGACCGAACCGGGATCGTGTTGGAACGGGTTCAGGACGACGAGATCATCATAGCGCTGCCCGTCGCTGAGATCCTCGGTCAAGAGATAGCGACAGCCGGCGACCTGTCCCGCGGATACGACGAGCGAATCCCACCACGAAAGGCCATGGCGGTCTTGGATGCCCCACGCGCCTTCCGTGAGCGCGCGATCGAGCAGAAGCGGACGCCAGGTCAGGAGATCCCTCACTTCCTCGCGTGCGATTTCACGATCGAGACCCGGCCGCAACTTTTGCGTGACGGTGACGTAGAATTCATGGAGGACCTGGATGCTCAGCCGCCCGGCGCGCGCTTGCCAGAGGTGAGTCATCCATGCGTTCGCTCTTGCCTGCTTGTCGGCTTCGGACGTATCGCGTGCGTAAACGAGGACGTTGGTGTCAACGAAGATCGGTTCAGGCATGCAACTCGTCCCGCTTGGGGTAGCTTGCGGAGCTGGCCTTCAACTCGACGGGCTTTCGTCGGCCATACCTTCGCATCGCGAGTTCATAGTCTTGCTCTTCGATCATCCGCCGGCGCAGCAGGTCTCCGACGAACCGGGACACGCTGGTATTTTGCTCAGCCGCCCAGACCCTCGCCCACCGTGCGACCTCCTCGTCGACGGTTATCGTGATGTTCTTCATTGACACGAAGCTAGTGTTTCACGAAGCTCGTGTCAATTGTCAGCGCGCATAGGCAGCGCAGAGCTCTACGGCTGGTTCACCGAGGGCTTCGACATGGCGGATTTGAAAGACGCGAAGGCGCTGCTCGAAGAGCTCGCGACCTGACGGACGAAGCATGCGCTGCCCGGCCTGCGGTTTCGAGAACTCCCATAAGTGGTAGATCTCGTCGGGGGTGCTTTTTCGGTAGATTCCCCTCACGCAGCGCTGCGCGAACCGCGCTTGTTCCGTGGCTGTCGTTCACCGGCCAGGCCGAGGAAGACGATCATCGCGCGGTTCAGTCGCACCATGTCGCCGTCTTCCAGCCTTCCAATGCGAGTACCGAGCTTCGTCTTGGAGACCGTAGTGATCTTGTCAACCATCAGTCGCGACGCGAGCTCGAGCCCGTTCGTGTCGCTCGGTCCGACGAGGAGACGGATCAACGGAGCGTCAGTCGGATCGCTCGTGAACGCGCAAATCGTGATCGAGGCGGTCGCGTCGAAGCGGTCATCCTGCACGATGACGACGGGTCTCGGCTTGCCCGCGTAGTCGGCTCCGCCGGCAGCGGTCCAGATCTCCCCCCTCTTCACTCGTCGCCCGCTGTAGAGATCGCATCGATGAACGCCTGGTCCGCCGCGGCGTGAGGGCTCGATGCGACGAGCCGAGACTGGCGCGATGCGGCTGCCGCGAACTGGGGCGAACGCGTGTCGGGCACCCAGATCTGAATCGGTCTCAACCCCTGCGCGCGGAGACGCTTGCGGTGAGCTTGCACCTTGCGGCGCGTTGCGATGGACTTTCGGCTGCGCGATTGCCTGTTCGGCACCGGGGACATCTCGGTTCACCTCCTCGGTTACATGTAACCTACGGGGTTCGCCCGCTCGCCCTGCAAGGAGACACGCGCCAGCGGCTGGACGAGAAGATCGACATCTGTCCGTATCCCGATCAGCTTCAGGAATTGGAGCGAGGGAGCTGATTTCCGAGCGTGCTCGCCAGCGAGGAGACCAGGCGGGATGGCGATCCCAACTCGAAGAGGCGCAACGCCTCTTCACCGAGACGGGCGCGACGGGACATGCGGCACGCGTGGCTCGCATTCTTCAACAGCACGGTGCCTGAGCTTCGAGACAATCGAGCGGTGCGCAAACGGGCTGTCGCGCTCGAAAGCGAATCGCATCCGCGCGCGCTGGCTTCCGAGCGGCCTGCGGCAAGCGCTGGATCGTTACCGCGCCATCGGCCCACGGGGCACGCCGAGCGGCTGGCGTGAGAGCTCGGCGCATGACTTGCGGAATCGCCGGCAGATCGCACGGCTGGTGCCGGAAGCGCAACGTCAGGACGCGATGGAAGTGTTCGGCGACCTCTACCGAACACTCGACGACAAGACGGCCGACGCGCTGTCGGCCGCAGTGGCTTCTCTTCGCAAGAGCCGGCACGGAAGAGTGTCCGAGTCGAGAAACCCGTGGGCTGGTTGATCGACACCAGCATCTGGATCGCGGTCGAACGGGGCATGCTCGGAGCCGCGGACATTCACGCCATCACTCGACAGGAGCCGGTATACCTCTCGCCGGTGAACGTCGCCGACATCCGGTTCGGTCTGGAATTGCTGCGTGCCGGCGCCCTGAAGCAGAAGGCCGCCGCGGTGCTTCGCCGATTGCGTCGCAAGCCGCAGCTTCGCATCACGGTGGAGACGGCGGAGGTCTTCGGGTCGCTGGCCGCGAGGTTGCGGAAGGCGGGGCGTGACCCGAACGTTCGAGTCAACGACCTGTGGCTCGCAGCGCAGGCGATTCAAGGTGACTTCACGCTTCTCACGTCGAACGTCGTGGACTTCAAGGACATCCCGGGGCTGAAGGTGCTCGGCCTACCGCTGGCGTAATCGTCTCGATGACGACGCCAGCGATGGAGAAGTGACGGCACGCGCCGCTGCCGCATCGTCGTGGATCTGCAAGAGTCCGGGCCCCTGGACTTTTGCTTCCCGGCCGCTCCCGGAGCGGGTTTGCGGCCTCGGCGACGTGCGATCCGCAGGGCGCCGCGACGAGTGCGGAGCGCTCGGCGGCGGAAGTCCGCCAGGCGCGCCACTCGGCTCGACGAGTCGACGGCGGCTGCGGTGGCCCGGATCGCATTGTCGAGAGCGGCGAGCACCGCCGGAGGCGTTTCGGGGATGCGAGCGGCGACGCGGCGCGCTGCACGAAGCCTCGCCAAGAGGGCGCGCAGCGGCGTGACCACTCGCCGGCCGCGCTCGCGCAGGCGGCGAAACTCCTCGTCCGTCAACGTTCCGCTCATACCCTTCTTGCGCAGCACCTCGAGCTCGGCGCGCAGCGAATCGCTCAAGTGCGGATCGCGGAGCTTCTTCTCGATCCATATGAGAGCGGAGACGTCGGTCAGCTCCGGGATGAAGCCCTTCGGCCGGCGCGCGAGCCACGCCGGATGGTAGTCGCGCAACCAGTCGTGGATCTGTAAATACTGGTAGAGAGCCGAGCGGCGGAGCCCGAGCCGGCGCTGCGCGTAGTCCTCGATCGTGGGGTGGCGGAGCGCACGCCAGAGCTTCTCGTCCCGCACGCGTGCGAGCAGGACCGCGGCGCGGATGTAGGCGATGCTTGCGTTCTTCAGATGACCCTTCAGGACGAAGGTCACCTGGATCGCGATCTGAGCCGGGCTCGGCGGTCGCTTCACTCGAGTCGCCACGGGAGGACCGGTCGGATTCACTCGAAGGGCCTCCACCCTCCCGCGGGGGCGATCGAGGTCGCGGCGGGCAGAACGTCGGCGCCGGCGCGCTCGATCTGCTCGCAGAGCTCGTCGACGGTGTGCGAAGGGCAGTCGAAGTTGGCGACGACGAGCGAGTAGCCGGCGGAAGCGAACCGGGCGAGGTCCTCGAGCACCTGTTCGGGTGTGCCGGTGCAGATGGGGCGCTGCTTGCGGAGGGCCAAGGGGTGGTCGGCGGCGGTGATCCGCATCGAGGCGCCGGCCAGCATGAAGAAGCTGCCGGGGTCGCGCTCTCGTCGATCGAGCTCGCGCCGCACCACGTCCTGAAGCGGCGCGGCGCGGAAGGGGTCCGCCACCGGGTCCAGAAAGAGCGGATAGAGGCCGTCACACAGGCGCGCTGCCCGGCGCGCGCCCGCGACCGACACTCCGCCGTAGACGATCGGCGGGCGGGGCTTCTGCACGGGCTTCGGATCCATCGACAGGTTCTCGAAGCGGTAGTGACGCCCCGAGAAGGACACGATCGGATCGCACCACGCCCTCTTGTAGATCTCGATGCATTCCTCGGTCATGGGCCCGCGCTCGGCGAAGGGGAGCCCGAGCGCCGCGAACTCCTCCTCCATCCATCCGGCCCCGACACCGACGAGAAGCCTGCCGCCCGAAAGCACGTCGAGCGTCGCAAGCTGGCGAGCGTCGTTGAGCGGCCCTCGATACGGAGCGATCAACACGCTCGTGCCGAGCTTGAGGCGCGTCGTCGCGGCCGCCACCGCTCCCATCACCACGGCGCCGTCGAGCATCTCGTGGATGGGCTCGTAGGCGCGGGTCCGCGATTCGTTGGCGACGTGAGGGCTGGCGCTCGAGACCGGCATGCACACGTGATCGGGGAACCACATCGAGTGAAAGCCCGCCTCCTCGGCCCGCCGAGCGACCTCGACGGGCCGCATCGAGGTGGCCGGGATGCTCTTGACGAACTTGTTCTTCTCGTCGCGATAGCCGACGCCGTGGGTGTGTCCGTAGAGGGCGACCTTCATGGGAACGAGGGTTCCTATCGCGATCGGGCGACGCCGCGCAATTCCCGCCGCGAGCGACTTGAGCGAGAGGATCGAGGTCGCGCGAGCGGGGCTGCATCTCGAGGCCGACGTCGCGCATCGCGACACGGCCCGGCTCCATGGAATCGGTGCTTCCGAGCCCGAGATCGCGTATGCTTGCGAACGAGAGGCGATGAGGAAGGAGACCGACGCGCGAAAGATCCGGAAGTTCTTGAAGCGGCTCGCCGAGGAAGCCCGCGGCCCCGGCGACGTCTTCTTGACCGGGGGGGCGTGCGCCGTGCTCCTCGGCTGGAGGAAGACGACCGTGGACGTAGATCTCGAGTTGGACCCCGAGCCCGCCGGAGCCTTTGCCGCGATCTCGCGCTTGAAAGACGAGCTCGAGATCAACGTCGAGCTGGCGAGTCCCGCGCACTTCATCCCCGCTCTTCCCGGTTGGCGTCAGCGGAGTCGGTCGATCGGCAGTCACCGGTCGCTGCGGTTCTGGCACTACGACTTCTACGCCCAGGCGCTTTCGAAGATCGAGCGCGGGCATGCTCAGGACCTCGGGGACGTTCGTGAAATGCTCGAGCGGAAGCTCGTCGACCCGAAGGAGCTTCGGCGGCTCTTCGAGGCCATCTACGGGAAGCTCGAGCGCTATCCCGCGATCGATCCCGACGCGTTCCGGGAGAAGGTCGAGGAAGCCCTTCGGGAGACCGAAGCACGATGAGCGAACGGCTGCCCGGGGAATCACTTGTCACGCGCGGTCTCGACGATTTGGCCGCAGGGCATGAGTCCGCCGAAGCGCTGCTGGTCGCCATCGGATCGCCGCGGCTTCGCCGGCTCGGCGTGCCCGTGCCCGACGGGCTGCCGGCGATGCCCGAGCACCGGCTCTTCCGGCTTCTCGGCCGCGATGACGCGCGCCGGGCGCATTCACGCTACAACGCGCTCATTCGCCGGCTCGTCAGCTACGAGCGTGCGCGCGAGCGCGAACGCGGCGCGCGCGCGAGATCGCCAGCGCCTTCGCATTTCGGCGTTTGAGCGAGCCGTGCGGCCGGCGCTACTCGAACGGGAACGACCCCTGAACGGCGAGATTGCGGCCCCGATTCCGGCGGCAGAAGTCGCGAAGGAGCTCGATCGGTGAACTGCTCCTCGTGCGGCGCTTCGAACGAGGCTGACGCCGTCTTCTGCGAGGAGTGCGGATCAGCCTTCGGTCGCGAATGCCCGTCCTGTGGGACGAGTTGCTCCCCGCACGCGAAATTCTGCCGGAAATGTCGGACCCCTCTCGCCGGCGGCAGCATCCCGAAGGCCAACGAGCGCGATCCCAGGGCATGCGGAGAGAATCAGCCATCAGCTGTCGGCTGACAGCGAGCAGCAAGGGGAACGGTGAGCCGGTGAAGTGCCCGAAGTGCCAGACCGAGAATCTCGCCGAGGGCGCCTTCTGCGAGGAATGCAGCGCACCGCTGGAAGCCGCCTGCCCCTCCTGCGGTACCGGCAATCGGCCGACTGCGAGGTTCTGCCGCAAGTGCCGGGCGGCGTTGGGAGGGCGAGGCTCCGGGAATCGGCGCGCGTATTCGTCAAGCGGCGCGTGGTCGGACGTCGCGCTCGATGGCTTCGGCGAGCTGGTCTCGGGCCTTGGCGAGGTCGTAGTCGGCTTGCATGTTCATCCACATCTCCGCGTTCATGCCGAAATAGCGACTCAGGCGCAGCGCCGTGTCGGCGCTGATCGAACGCTTCTCGTTCAGGATCTTTACGATCCGTCCCGACGGCACGCGGAGCGCGATCGCCAGCTGATTTGCATAGAGACCGAGTGGCTTCAAGATTTCCTCGCGGAGGATCTCCCCCGGATGAACTGGGGGCAGCTTTTTCCTCTTCGTCCGTGCCATGTGGAATTCTCTCCTTCGCTCAGTGGTAATCGACGATCTCGACGTCGTGCGCGATGAAGCATTTCGAGCTTCCGCTGGGCCACGCGCGCGACCGCTTTGAATTTGCGGCTCGATTCCCGCTGGAAGATCTTTTCGGCTTCCTTGCCACGAAAGCTCCGAATCACCGAGCCCACCGTACTACGCGAGGCGTAGTATGCCAAGCGGTCGGGGACGTCATCCGCTACACGCGGCGACAGCCCAGCCGAGATTCGTGTCGAGAGCCTTCTCCTGTTTGCGTTGCGCCACACTCGCCGCAGAACTTCATGCCGAGATCAGCGCATGAGGCGCGCTTTCTACGCCTCCGAGAGCCGCGACGATGTCGATCAAAGGATGACCCAAACGCAAGTTCACGGCATGGACGGCCGCAGGAGCGAAATGATGAGAACCCGGAAGCTTCGCGTCCCATGATCGCAGGAGCGAAATCCGTGAGCCGTGCCCCGCTCACGGACGGTGGAGGCGCACAAGGCCCAGCCGTTGCAGCCGGGCGAAATCCGCATCGAGGGACCAGACGGCGGCACCGCGCTCCGCCGCGATGGCAGCGATCAGGAGATCGGTGATTCCGAACCGTTCCCCCACGCTTCCAGCCTTCTCGATCCAGGATTCGATCGTGGTCCACGTCCGATCCGTCGGGTAGAAGACGGGGAGGGCGCTCAAGAGCCGGGCGAGGCGTGCGCGGTCGCGCCGGCCGGCACCGAGCAGGATCTCGAGGCGAACGATCACCGCGAGGCAGATCTCGTCACGGTCGAGTAAACTTCGGAGATGGTTCGCCTCCGCCGCTCTGCTGCTGCGCAGCGCTGCGACCCAGACGGAGGTGTCGGCGAGGATCACGAGTTGCGCCGCGGTCGGCGCCGCGATCGAGGAACGTCGATGTCGAGCGAGACCGAGCCGAGGATCTCCTTCAGCTCGTCGATCCGTCGCCGGCGGAGGAGCTCTCGGAGCGAAACGATGACCGTGTCGGTCTTGGATTTGAAGCCGAGCAGCCGGCGCGCCTCTTCGAGCAGCGGCTCGGGGATGTCGAGCGTCGTTCGCATACGAAATTGGATAATGTGTATGCACCAGGATGTCAATTCGGTAGACGAATCGATGCGAGCCCAGGGACTCGCCGCGGCTTGCGGCAAGTTGGGGCAAACGGACGAGGCACTCGCTCTCATGGCTGAAGCTCTCGCCATGGTGGAAAGGACCGGGGAGCGTCGGGGGTGCTTTTTCGGTAGATTCCCCTCACGCAGCGCTGCGCGAACCGCGCTTGTTCCGTGGCTGTCGTTCACCGGCCAGGCCGAGGAAGACGATCATCGCGCGGTTCAGTCGCACCATGTCGCCGTCTTCCAGCCTTCCAATGCGAGTACCGAGCTTCGTCTTGGAGACCGTAGTGATCTTGTCAACCATCAGTCGCGACGCGAGCTTGAGCCCGTTCGTGTCGCTCGGTCCGACGAGGAGACGGATCAACGGAGCGTCAGTCGGATCGCTCGTGAACGCGCAAATCGTGATCGAGGCGGTCGCGTCGAAGCGGTCATCCTGCACGATGACGACGGGTCTCGGCTTGCCCGCGTAGTCGGCTCCGCCGGCAGCGGTCCAGATCTCCCCCCTCTTCACTCGTCGCCCGCTGTAGAGATCGCATCGATGAACGCCTGGTCCGCCGCGGCGTGAGGGCTCGATGCGACGAGCCGAGACTGGCGCGATGCGGCTGCCGCGAACTGGGGCGAACGCGTGTCGGGCACCCAGATCTGAATCGGTCTCAACCCCTGCGCGCGGAGACGCTTGCGGTGAGCTTGCACCTTGCGGCGCGTTGCGATGGACTTTCGGCTGCGCGATTGCCTGTTCGGCACCGGGGACATCTCGGTTCACCTCCTCGGTTACATGTAACCTACGGGGTTCGCCCGCTCGCCTGCAAGAGACGATCGGACGTTACAAGCCGCTTCGCCGCGTCGTAGCCTATCTGGGAGACACGATCGACACGGCCGCGCCCCGTGAGAGACCTTCAAGGAGAAAAGCTCACCCACGCGAGCCCATCGACTGCGCCGAAGTGTTCGTCGGAAGAGACTAGATTCGCCCCGGTTTCCATCGCCTGTGCTGCGATCCACACGTCGTTCGCCGGGATCGGTCTTCCTTTGCGTCGGAGCAGCGCCGCGATCCGCGCGAAGCGATCGGCCGTCGTGAAGGAAATCGGCAGGAACTCGACGTGTGGGTCGTCGAGGAACACCTCGAGTTGCTTGCGGTTGCGAGCTTCGCGCGATCCGACTCGGAAGCCGAACAGCAGCTCGCCGACGACGACCGCGGAGATGATGACGGCTTCCGCGCGGCGAACATGGTCTGCGACCTCGTCGTTGCCGCGCATCAAGCCCGTGTACGCGTTGGTGTCGAGCAGTACCCTCACGACCAAAGCGAATCGTCGACCTGCTCGAAGACGCCGATCGCCCGGAGGAGCTCGCGCTCGTCCCGAGAGGACCAGGAGCCGATGAAGCCGTCGAGCGCCGTCCCGACCAACGGGCCACGGGCGCGCGTCGTCTGAATGCTCGCCCCTTTGCGCAGAACCCTCAGAGCCGCACGGTTGAGAGAGATCCCTTCGTGCCGAGCGACGCGGCGAAGGGATGCCTCGAGCTCGCGGTCGAAACCCCGAATCGTGAGTTGCTTCAACCTCTTTTCCACGGGGATGACTCCTTGTGAATCATAGTGAGTCTTCTGGCGCTGATCGTCAATTGCATCGTTCGGATTCGGTCCGACGTCCGCGGTACGATTTCGATCAGCGCGAAGCCGGTGCGAACATCACGTCCTTGAGCTCCTGTCGCAGGTGCTTGCGATCGATCTTGCTGTTCGGATTGCGCGGCAGGACATCGACGAAGACCCAGCGCGCGGGCAGCTTGAATTTGGTGACCTGCGTTGCGAGGTGACGGGCGAGATCGCCCTCGGCGGCGGATTGCCCGGGCTTGAATGCGACCACCGCGACGATGTTTTCCCCGTACACCGGGTCCGGGACGCCGACGATGACCGTCTCGGCGACGGCGGGGTGCGTATGAAGCGCGTCCTCGATCTCGCGCGGCGAGATGTTCTCCCCGCCCTTGATGATGAGGTCCTTGATGCGATCGGTGAGGTAGAGATAACCGTCCGCGTCGAAGTAGCCGGCGTCGCCGGAATGCAGCCAGCCGCCGCGCAGCGTCTCGCGCGTCGCCTCGGGATCCTTCCAGTAGCCCTGCATCACGTTCGGCCCGCGGATGCAGATCTCACCGGCCATGCCCGTCGGCAGCACGCGGCCCTCGGGATCCTGCACGGTGATCTCGACGCCCGGAATCGGTTTGCCGATCGAACCCGGGCGGACGATGTCTGCGAAAAAGTAAGCCGACGCCGTCGGCGCGCACTCGGAAAGGCCGTAGCCATCGAGCACTTTGCAGTGGTAGAGCCGCTCGAACTGCACCCGCACTTCGTTCGGCAGGATGGCCCCGCCGCTGTTGACGCTCTCGAGGCACGAAGTGTCGTATCTCTCGCGGTCCGGGAAGTGGATGAGGTGCACGAGCATGGTGGGCACCGCGGCGAAGCGCGTCACGCGGCGTGCGTGAATCGTTTCGAGCACCTGCTTCGCGTCGAACCGCGGAAGAATGGTCGCCGTGCATCCGGTCAGATAACACACGTTCATCATCAGCACTCCGAAGGAGTGCGACAGCGGCAGCATCAGGACGGTCTGCGAGCGTTCCTTGAGCCGGCCCATCGACGCGACCGTGCGATGGTTCGCGACGATGTTCCCGTGTGAAAGCATCACCCCCTTGGGATGGCCCGTCGTGCCCGAGGTGTAGAGCAGGAAGGCGAGGTCTTCCTCGCCGCAGTCGGCCATGCCTTCGTGGGGCACGGCCGCGGCGATGTCCGGCGTGAGGTCGCGCGCGCCGGGCACGTCCGTCTCGCCGAGGACGAGCACCTGCGTGCAACGCGGCGCCATGCGTTGCGCTTCGATCATGCGTGCCGGCGAGGGCCGGCGAGGTGATCACGAGCTTGGCGCCGCAGTGGTCGAGCACGTGGCCGACTTCCTTCGCGCCCCACTGCGGCGTGACCGGAACGATCGCGGCGCCGAGCTTCCACACGGCCTGGAACGCCGCGAGCACCTCCGGGCAATTCGGCATGACCACCGGCACGCGATCGCCGCGCTGGACGCCGGCCTCGCGCAGCGCGGTAGCCAGGCGCGCTCCATAGTCCGCATGCTCCCGGCTCGACCACAGGCGATCGCCGAGCCAGAAGGCGGGGTAGTCGCCGTATCTTTCGAGGCCTTCGCGCGCCAGCTCACCCGCGTTCATCGCGTACCGGGGCTGCGTGGTCGCTTCACTCGAGCCTGGTCGTGCCCATGAGCCGCGGATTGCGATCGTTGAGAAGATCCTCCATGCGCTCGCGGATGAGCGGCTTCCATTCGTCGGGGTCGGTGACGATGTAGAAGCGCTCGTCGCGAATCGCCTCGAAGACCTGGCGCGCCACTTCGCTCGGCGCCAGCCCGGCAGCGACCCGCGCGCGGATCCACTCGGCGTATTGTATCTCCGCCTCGCTGAGCGGCAACAATGGCACCTCCGCAGGGCGATTGCGCTGTGACTCGAGGATGCGAGTGCTGACGAAACCCGGGCACAGCAACGAGACCTTGATCTTCGACCCGACCAGCGCCAACTCTTGGTGGAGGCCTTCGCAAAGCGCCACCACCCCGTACTTGCTGACGTTGTAGGGGATGCCGAACGGCCCCGAGAGCAGACCCGCGATCGAGGCGGTGCAGACGACGTGCCCTTCCTCGCCGTGCGCCAGCATGATCGGCAGGAAGGCGCGGATGCCGTGAACGACGCCCCACAAGTTCACGCCTAGCGTCCATTCCCAGTCGGCGATGCCTTGCATCCAGGCCAAGCCCCCGGTGCCGACGCCGGCGTTGTTGCAGAGGACGTGGACGGTCCCGAACGCCTCGACCGCGCGCGCCGCGAGTTGGTCGACGTCGGCCGCCTTGGAGACGTCGGTGCGGACCGCGAGCACGGTGCTGCCCCGGGCGCGGAATTCATGCTCCGCCGCTGCCAGCGCGTCTTGTTCCACGTCGGCCAGCACCACCTTCATACCCTCGGCGGCAAAGCGCTCCGCCATGGCCTTCCCCATCCCGCTCGCCGCACCCGTGACCACCGCGACCTTGTTTCGGAACTCCTTCATGACACCCCCACGCGTCAGTTTGCGGCAGTTCTTCGCCGCAACGGCGCAATGAGTCAATGGACCGACGCGAGCTTGCGTGGGAGTCGCAGCCGGGGGAACTATCAGCTGCCAGGCGAGTCGTTCTGCGATGCGGTGCACATCCTGCGGTAGCGAGAATCGGGAGGGCCGGAAATTCTGTGCCGGATGCGGCGCAGCTCTCGCTCTCGCTTGTGCCGCGTGCGGCGCCGGCAATCAGCCGGGCGAGCGATTTTGCGGCGAATGCGGAAAGCCACTGCTGGAGGCTGCGAAATCAGCACCGCCGCCGGATCCGCGCTCCTACACGCCGAAGCACCTCGCCGAGAAGATCCTCGCATCGCGAAGCCGCCCTCGAAGGCGAGCGCAAGCAGGTGACCGTGCTCTTCGCCGACGTGAAGGGCTCGATGGATCTGGCCGAGCAGGTCGATCCCGAGGAGTGGCACGGGATCATGGATCGCTTCTTCGCGATCCTCGCCGACGGCGTCCACCGCTTCGAAGGCACGGTCAACCAGTACACCGGCGACGGCATCATGGCGCTCTTCGGCGCGCCGATCGCGCACGAGGACCACGCGCAGCGCGCCTGCTACGCCGCGCTCCACCTGCGCGACGAGCTGCGCCGCTATGCGGACGAGCTGCGCATCGCGCGCGGCCTCAGCTTCTCGGTGCGCATGGGGATCAACTCGGGCGAGGTGGTGGTCGGCAAGATCGGCGACGACCTGCGCATGGACTACACCGCGCAGGGGCACACGGTCGGGCTCGCGGCGCGCATGGAGCAGCTCGCCGAGCCGGGCAGGGTCTATCTGACCGAGCACACCGCGAAGCTCGTCGGCGGCTACTTCGCGCTGCGCGATCTCGGCGCGTCGACGATCAAGGGCGTGCAGCGAGCCGGTGCACGTCTTCGAGCTCGAGGGACTCGGGACGCTGCGCACTCGCCTCGACGCTCGCGGGCCCGCGGCTTCTCGCGCTTCGTCGGCCGGCAGGAGGAGATGGCGACCCTGGAGGCGGCGCTGACGCGCACGCTCGCCGGACAGGGGCAGGTCGTCGGCGTGGTGGCAGAGGCGGGTACGGGGAAGAGCCGACTCTGTGCGGAGTTCACCGACGCACTGTCGCGCGCGCGGGATCCAGGTGGACGAGGCGCATTGTCCGACGCATCGGCAAGATCGTCCCGTTTCTCCCGCTGCTCGAGCTGCTGCGCGACCTACTTCGGCATCGCGGAGAACGACAGCGCTCACGAGGCGCGACGCAAGATCGCCGGAGAGCTCATGCTGTCCGGTCGGGACGTTCACGAGATCGCTGCCTCTCGTGTTCGATTTTCTCGGCGTGCGCGATCCCGACCGTGCGGTGCCGACGCATGGATCCCGAGGCGCGGAAGCGCGAAGCTCCTCGCCTTCGTGCGGCACCTCGTGCAGGCGCGCAGCGCACGCGAGCCGCTGCTGATCTTCGTCGACGACGCTCCACTGGATCGACTCCGGCAGTGACGAGTTCCTGGCGCAGATGGTGGAAGCCGCCGGCGGCAACCCGGACGCTGGTGCTCGTGAACTTCCGCCCCGAGTACCACGCGGAGTGGACGGCGAAGTCCTACTACCGGCAGCTCCCGCTCGGACCTCTCGACGCCGACGCCAGCCGTGAGCTGGTGGAGGATCTGATCGGACGGCACCCCTCGGTCGCGTCTCTACCGGACCTGATCCACGCAGCGCACCGGCGGCAATCCGTTCTTCACCGAGGAGGTCGCGCGATCGCTGCGTCGAGAGCGGCGTCCTCGAAGGCGGCCGCGGCGACTATCGGCTGTTGCGCTCGATTGCGGAATTGAAGATTCCGTCGACCGTCCAGGCGGTGCTCGCGGCTCGCATCGACCGTCTCGGCGAACGGGAGCGGGGGCTGCTGCAGACCGCGGCGCTGATCGGCAAGGAATTCCCCCGGTCCATTCTGCGAGCGCGTCGCCGACCTCGCCCCGGCCGATCTGTCCGGCGCGCTCGCGGGGCTCGAGCGCGCCGAGTTCATCTTCGAGCGCGCGCTGTACCCCGAAGCGGAGTACGCCTTCCGGCATCCGCTGACTCAGGAGGTGGCTCTGCAATCCCAGCTCTCCGACCGGCGCACGCGCCTCCACGCGGCCATTGCGCGCGCGATCGAGGCGCTCCGCCCCGAGCGGCTGGACGAGGAGGCCGGGGTCCTGGCGCATCACTGGGAGGAAGCCGGCGATGCGCTGCGAGGCGGCGCGCTGGCATCGTCGTGCGGCGGCTCGTACGGAGGACACCGACCCCGCGGAGTCGCTACGGCGCTGGCACAAGGTGCGTGCGCTGCTCGCCGACGCCGCCGTGTCGCCGGAGACGACGTCGCTGCGCATGCAAGCGTGCCGCGGGATCCTCAGCGCGTCACTGGCGGGTCGGGGGCTCGGAGGTCGACTCCGTATTCGCCGAAGGCAAGGCGCTCGCCGAGCAGGCCGGCGATCTGCGATTGCTCGCGATCTTGTTCAACCTGTACGGCAACGTCAAAGGTACCGCTGGCGATCTGCGGGCGTACCGCGAGCATGCCTCGGAGGCGCTCCGCCTGGCCGAGCGAACGGACGATCCGGTCATTCAGGCGGTGATCGCATCCGATCGCTCACCCCTTCTGCTGGACGGGGCGACTGCGAGAGGCCGTGCGGCTCACGGAAAAGGCCATCGCACTTGGGCCGGAGGACCTGAGCCTCGGGCCGGGAGCTGATGGGATTCAGCGCCTACCTCCTCGGGCTGATGTTTCGGGGATCGGCCCTGGTCGAGATGGGTCGCCTCGACGAGGCCGCATCCGATCTGGATCGAGCCAGCCAGTACCCGGCCGAACAACCCGGATCTTTCATCTGGTCGCAGGCGTCGCACGTGGTGCGCGCGTATCGCGCCGGAGACGCGTCGGGGGCTCTGACGCACGCACGCCGCGCGCTCGAGCGAGCCGAAGGTTGGAGCGCCCGTTTCTCAGGTGTTCGCGCAAGTGGTCCTCGGGATCGCTCTCGTGGCCAACCGGGAGTGGAGCGGGGCCGAGGAAGCCGAGCGGCGCGCGCTGGCGCTTGCTCGAGAGCAGCGGCGTCCACTTCGGACTGACGGCGTGGGCACTTTGCTTCCTGGCAGAGGCGAAGCTCGGTCAGGGCGATCCCCGCGCCGCACTCGAGCTGGCCGATGAGGCCCTGGCCGACGCGCGGCAGAGCGGCGGCCGCCTCTTCGAGATGGACGCGCTGCTGACGCGCGCGCGAGCCCTGCTCGGCTCCGAGGGTGCGAGCTGCGCAGCCGAGGTGGAGCGCACCCTCGCGGAGGCCTCCGCGCTGATCGACGAGACGGAGGCGCGCTGCAGAGAGCCGATCGTCCACGAGATCTCGGCCGAGCTCGCCCGTCTACGCGGCGACGAGGCTACCTCTAAGCGCGAGCTACGCGAGGCCCACCGCCTCTTCGTTGAGATGGGCGCAACGGGGCACGCCGAGCGCATCGCTCCGCTGCTGGCCGAGTCCGCGCGATGAATCTTCTCGACGTCGTCGTTCCGCGCTGAGGGTCTCGAGCGACAATACCTTCAGGCTTTCAGGACGCCTCTTTGCTTCGCGACGTGCGTCGCGATCAAGTCCATCAGCGTCGGATTCAGGCAGTCGTACGGCTCGAGCCCCAGCTCTTTCAGGCGGGCGCGTACGGCTCCCATCTGTTCAGGCTTCGCGCCGCCCGTCTCGATGATCGAGGAGACGAACGCCGCGAATTCCGGGGCAGCCCAGCCCTTGTCCTTCGAAAGCTCCACGTGCACGAAGTCGAAACCGTAGAAGGGATGGCTCTTGTCCTCGATCCGGCCGTACAGGTGCACGCCGCAACCCGTGCAAGCATGGCGCTGGATGGCCGCGGCTGCATCGACCGCCTTCAGCTTCTGTGCGTTCGCCGCCACGCTCAGCTTGTCGCGCGGTATGACGGCGACCACCGAGAAGAGCGCGCCCTGCGGCTTCCAGCATCTGCTGCAGCCGCAGGCGTGATTGAACGCCACGTTGCCCCCGAGTGCGACCGTTACCGGATTCGAGGAACACTTGCAGGTCAGTGTCCCGCCCTTGAAGTCCTTGGCGCCCGCCTTGACGCCATCGTCGACGGACGGATGAATCTCTACCTCGGCCATCGCTGCCCCCTTTCAGAATCTCACCACTGCGCGAATCGATTCCCCGGAGTGCACCAGGTCGAACTTCTTCCTCTTGTGATCTGTCAGACAACCTAGAAGTCAAGGGAAAAGAGCGTTGGCGTCGAGTGACGAGCTACTGACTCTCTCGATCCCAGAGCAACTCGTCAGCCGTTCCTTGAATCCACGTAGGGCAGGGGTTTACGGTGCTGACGGCCCGGGGGCCGTCGATGCGTTGCCCAGCCTGCGCCTTCGAAAACGCGAGCGGCATGAAGTTTTGTGGCGAGTGTGGCGCATCGCTGTGGATCAACTGGCGGGCTGCGGTTTCGAGAACGCCGCAGGAATGAAGTTCTGTGGCGAGTGCGGGAAGCCGCTCTCCGGGGCCTCGAAGCCAGGACGACCAACACCGGATCCGCGGTCGTACACGCCAAAGCACCTGGCCGATAGGATCCTGACATCGCGCAGCGCCCTCGAGGGCGAGCGCAAGCAGGTGACGGTGCTCTTCGCGGACGTGAAGGGGTCGATGGATCTCGCCGAGCAGGTCGATCCCGAAGAGTGGCACAAGATCATGGATCGGTTCTTCGCGATCCTCTCTCTTCCACTTGCGGGACCTCGGCCGATTCGAGGTCCGCGGCGTCCGCGAGCCGCTGGGGGTCTTCGAGCTCGTGCAGGAGGCGATGCACTCGGTCTTTCGCAATTCATCCGTGACAAACGTTCGACAACGATGCTCGGGTCATCTTGCTTCGCCGGCAAAGAGAACGAGATCCGGGATGTCACGATAGTGGCGCCAGTTGCGCGTAACCAAGGGAAGGCGCTTGACCAGAGCCGCTGCCGCAATCAGAGCATCTTCTTTGGGTAGGTTGCGATGCGCGCTCCGCAGCGACGAATAGCGCTCCGCGATTCGCCCGTCGAGCCGCACCAACCGATGCCGTCCGAGCACCTCGAGGATGGCTTCTCGCTCTCGAGACCGGAGTCCGCGTTTGGCGAGCAACTCTTTACGAGTCACCGCCGTGTAATAGATGACGAAGCGGCGGGCCTCGATGATCGAAGCGAAGCGTCCGCTATTGAGGTAGTCGATGAGGACATCAGTATCTACGAGGAGCCCGATTTTTGCCACCGCCGGATCTCCTCGAGGAACGCTTCGTCGGCTTTCTTGTCGGAGCTCCGCCTGAGCGCTCGAACGTAAGCCACGCTATCGAGGACATCCGTGTGGCCATAAGGATTGAACTTCTCGCGCACCATCTCTTCGAGAATCGCCACGGGATACACCCCGCGCCTTCTTGCGGCACGGATCACGAGTCGCTTGAGGTTCGGGTCGAACGACAGCGTCCACTTGTCCTTCGTGAGAGACGTCTTAGGCATCGCGTGGCTCCGTACGTGTGAAATACGTATCATGAAAGCGGTGGAACTTCTACGATGAAGTGCTCGACGTGTCGCGCCGAGAACCTTGCCGACTCTTCGTTCTGTTCCGAGTGCGAGGGGGGTCGCCGCTTCGAAGGAACGATCACTTGTGGAGGCGGCATACGACCTGAGACTCACATGCCGTCTTGATAGTGGGTCATTTACGCCGTAGATTGCCTATGTGGTAGGCAGGATTCTCGCCCGCCGTATCGCCGGCTCCAAGAAGAGCATTCTGCTTCTCGGTCCCCGCCAGGTGGGGAAGTCGACGCTTTGCCGTTCGCTATCGCCGCTGCGCACGATCGATCTCGCCGACGAAGGGGAGTTCTTGAGCTACTCGAAGGACCCCTCGCGTTTGCGACGCGAGCTTCGCACGCTGCCGCGCGCCGGCCTCGTCGTCGTCGACGAGATCCAGCGCGTCCCCGCTCTTCTCAACGTCGTGCAGGTCATCCTGGACGATCCGGCGAACCGTCTGCGCTTCATCCTCACCGGGTCGAGCGCTCGCAAGCTCAGACGGCGGAACGTGAACCTGCTGCCGGGGCGAGTGGTGCTGGAGCATCTCGATCCGCTGTGCTGCCGCGAGCTCGCCGCGCCGCTCGACCTCGAACGCGCCCTCCAGGTCGGAATGCTTCCGGGGGTTTATCTCGGCGACGCCGAATCGGTGGACGTGCTCGGCACCTACGCGGAAGTCTAGCTCCGGGAAGAGGTGCGAGCGGAAGCGCTGACGCGCGCGATCGGCGGGTTTGCTCGCTTCCTCGACGGTGCGGCCGTGATCAGTGGACACTGGATCAACTACTCGAAGATCGCCTCCGACACCGAGATCGCGAAAGAGACCGTGCGCCGGTTCGTCGGCCTGCTGGAGGACACGCTGCTGGCCTTCCGGATCCCCTCCTTCCAGCCCAAGAGGCGGATGACGCGGCGGGTTTCGCAGCGAGACCGTCTGCTCCTGTTCGACGTCGGGGTGCGTAACGCGCTCCTCGGGATTCACCGACGGCCCGTCTCGCGAGACCAATTGGGCCCGCTGTTCGAGCAATGGCTTGCGCTTCAGATCATCTACCTGAACCACGCCTTGCACGCGGGCTGGACGATCTCCTTTTATCGCACGGAGGGCGGCGCCGAGGTCGATCTGGTGATCGAACGGGACGACGACATCATCGGCGTCGAGATCAAGGCGAGCCGCAACGTCGGTCGAGCCGACGCTCGAGGCCTCGCCTCGGTCGCCGAGACGATCGGCCGCTACAAGCCGCTACGCCGCGTCATCGCCTATCTGGGAGATACGCGCCAGCGGTTCGACGATGCGATCGAGATCTACCCATACCTCGAGTTGCTCCGCGAATTGGAGCAAGGGGGCTGATTCGTGTACGGAATCGCGAGCGACCAATGCGATGAGTTCCGCGAGGCGTATCGCGCGGCATTGTCGTACCCCATACCGGGCCACGCCATCGAAGCGTTTCCGACGGAATGCCGTGTTGCGCGGAGCTCGAGGATCTGAGCAGGTCGCGCTCGAGGCCGCTTTGACGGTGAGCGAGCGTTCGGCATGCGTGACAATCGACACGCGCGTGGCCGATGGTGAAGTAGAAAGGGGAACCACATGAAGCATCTGTCAACACTCTGCGTCTTCATGTCTTGCTTCGCGGTCTTGGTCGCGCATGCCGAGGACGAGGATGGCAACTTCCTCCTTCGCGAATGCAAAGAGACCCTGGCCGGCACGTATCAAGGGTGTGAACCTGCGATCAGCAGCATGCACTGCCTGGGTTACATCGATGGACTCGTGGACATGAACGACATCTTCAAGAGCAACGTTCTCAAGAGCTCGTCACAGGCCCTGATATGCCTTCCGAAGGAGAAACGAGTGACCGTGGGGGAGCTGGCCCGAATCGTCGTCAAGTATCTGGAAGACAATCCGACGCAACTCCACGAATCGGCCGCCGCACTCGCCACCGTCGCCCTCGGCAAAGCTTTCCCGTGCAAGGGCAAAGCGGCGAGCCCGTAACCGAGGGAATGCGCGTCGCCCGCCTAGTTCGACGTCGCGGACACCCCGAGGACGTTTCCGACCTTCACACACGCGAGACGATTCGCCTCCAGCACGACGTCGAGCGCTTGGTCCCAGGGCACGTCGACGAGGCGGACGGTCATGCGGCCCTTGACGTCGTCGGTGACGACGATGTTCTCGCCGCCGATCTCTGCCAGCATGCGCAACACGTTGACGATGTCGGCGTCCTTGAAATCGAGAGTGATCTTGCGGCCGGTGTAACCCCGGTCCCCGGTCAGCCCTGGCTCGCCGTCAGGTCCGCAGCCTGCGCCACCAAAGAGAACCAGCTCATGAGCTTCGACTGAAGCGACTACGAGGACGGCGAGAGATGCTGCAACGACGAGCTGATTCCAGGGGATGAGCACTCTCAATGTGCTTCCGTGCCGAGCACGAGCGGCAAACGCTGGAAGCCGAAAACGATGGGACTTGCGGTCTGTCGCATGGCTGGCGCATGCCCCTTCTCGAGGACCGGAAACCGATCAAGAAACGCATTCAGAGTGATCTTCGATTCCGCCCGCGCCAGCGGTGCGCCCAGGCAGTAGTGAATACCCATGCCGAAGGCGACGTGATCGCGAAGGTCGCGATCGAGCCGGAACTCGTCGGGATCGGCGAACTCCCGCGGGTCGCGGTTGGCGGCGCCGAAGAAGATCGCGACCATTTCTCCCTCGGGAATCTTGACTCCCGCGACTTCGACGTCGCGCGTCGTCACGCGGAGCAGTTGCTGGACCGGGCTCTCGTAGCGCAGCGTCTCTTCGATCACCGTTTCGACCAGACCGCGATCTTCACGTAGACGCTTCCACAGGGCCGGCCGATCCGCGAGCACGTTCAGCATGTTGCCCATGAGGTTCGTCGTCGTCTCATTGCCCGCGATCAGCAATAGAATGCAGAAACCGAGGATCTCCCACTCCTCCAGTGATTCGCCCTCGACCTCGGCCTCGACCAAGGCCGTGATGAGGTCTTGCGCTCCATGGGAGCGCCGCGCGGCGGCCATCTGGCCGAAGTAGGCGATCATCTCCTGCGTGTTCTTCATGCGCTCTTCGAGAGAGATCGAAATCAGAGCGGAGATGAAAGCGTCCGACCAACGCTTGAAGGTCGGATATTCCTCTCCGGGAATGCCGAGCAGACGGGCGATGACCTTCACCGGCAGGGGAATGGTGTAAGAATCGACCACGTCCACTTCCCCGGTCCCCATCGCGTCCAACTGCTCGTTTGCCACCTCGGCGATCCAGGGCTCGAGGGCTTCGACGCGCTTCAGTGTGAAGGCCTTGTTCACCAGCCTGCGGAAGCGCGTGTGCCGCGGAGGATCGTCCGCGATGAGGACGAGTCGCGGATAGATCCCTCTTTCCACGAGTGGATTGCGTGCCGAAGAAAACGACTCGTGATCGCGCAAGGCACCGTACACGTCCGTGTATCTCATCAGCGCCCACGCCTTCAGCGGCTCATCCAGGCCGGGAATGACGCCCGGTGGTAAGAAGACGAGCTCCGTCGGCGTCTGATCGCGCATCTCCCGGTAGACGGGATAGGGGTCGGCGACGAACGTGGCGAGCTGCTCGCGCATCTCCTCCAGCGTCAAGCTCGGGTTCATCTCGAGAATGCTGGCCATGATCGCGCTTGCTCCTCTCCCAAGTTTCCTACGCCCTCGACGGATGGTTTGAAATGGGGGTGACGGGCGGTGGTATACGGCTTGGCGGTCATTTCGACTTCGGAGCAAGAAGGAGACGGTCATGAAGAGTGCTGTGAGTCCGTTGTGCCTGTTGGCGGGCATTGCCCTGCTCGCCACGACGACCGAGGTCGCCGCTGCCGGCGCTCCCGCCGTGGTGAGCGTCTTCAGCGCGAGAGTGAAGGGCGACGGCAGCGCCTACGTGAAGAAGCTTCAGGCCGGGAAGGCGCTGATCATGAAGCAAGGCGCGAAGAGCTTCAGGATCTTCCGTGCGATCTACGCGGGGGAGGGGACGGCACGGATCGTCAGTGTCGCGGAGTACGAGAACGCGGAAGCCTTCGGCAAGGCTCGGGTGCAGCGGGCGGACGACGCGGAGTTCGCGAAGTGGGTGAGCGATCTCGTCAACAGCGGCCTCTCGGAGGACGTCCACGCGAGCCTTCTCGAGGAGGTTCAGTAATAGCGGAGCGTGGGCGATGACCCGAACGCCGGTCGTGCTGATCCATGGTTTGATGGGCAGCCTCGACGATCCGGCGATCCGCGCCTGCCTATCGGCCCGATCAGTCATTGCGCCAAGTCTCCTCGGTTATGGCGAGTTCTCCGCGACGCCACCCGCGCGGTTGTCGATGGCCGCACAGATCGCGCACCTTCATCGACTGGTGACGGAGCGCTTCGGCGCCGGCCCGGTGCATCTGGTGGGTCATTCCATGGGCGGCGCGATCGCCCCCTTGTTCGCCGCGGACCATCCCGACCTGGTTGCGACCATCGTCGACGTCGAGGGGAATTTCACTCTGAAGGACGCCTTCTGGTCCGGACAGCTCGCCCGTATGACCGAAACAGAGGCTGAACAAATGCTGGCGAGACAGCGGGCCGATCCAGCCGCTTGGCTCGCTCGCTTGGGAATCGCCGTCAACGAACGAACATCGGCCTCCGCTCACAAATGGCTCCATCTGCAGCCGGCCTCGACGCTGCGTGCGATGGGTTCGGCGCTGGTCGAGACCACGTCGAGGCCCGACTACCTCGAGAGTGTGCGCAAGGTTTTGGCTACCCATGCCGTCCACCTCGTGGCAGGCGAGCGCTCGCGCCACGACTGGGACACGCCCGAATGGACGCTCGGGCAGGCGAAGAGCCTCACCGTGATGCCGGGCTGCGGTCACCTCATGATGCTGGACGATCCGGAGGGCTTTGGTCGTGTCGTGGCGGGGTTGCTCGACTGAGTACGGCTGTTCCTTGAATCCCCGCAGGGCAGGGGTCTACGGTGCTGACGGTCACGAGACCGTCGATGCGTTGCTCAGCCGCGGCTTCGAAAACACGAGCGTCGGCGTACGTAGATCGGGTGACGGTGCTGTTTGCCGACGTGAATCGCTTGTTCTGCATCATTGACTGCATCATAGTGCGCGTTGAACTGCATCACCGGGGAGGTCGAAGATGAAAGTGGTCACCGTCAGGCAGATTCCGCGCGAGCTGGCACGAGCGATCGAGCGTCGCGCCAGCTCGGCGCGCACGAGCGTCAACAAGGCTGTGATTGGACTCTTGGAGGAGGCGGCTGGGCTGGCGAGGAAGGAGGGGACCCGGACACGCCACCACGATCTCGACGCGCTCGCCGGGTCGTGGACCGGCGAGGAGACCGCGGCGTTCAATCGCTCGCTTCAGGCCCAGCGTGGGATCGATCCGGACGTATGGAAGTGAGGCGGATTGTTCTCGATACCTCGGCCTACTCCGCGTTCATGCGGGGACACGAGGCGCTGAAGACCGCTCTGCAGGAAGTCGACGATATCGCCGTGAATCCGGTCATTCTCGGCGAGCTGCGTGCCGGATTCCTGCTCGGCCGCCATCGGCGCAAAAACGAAGACGAGTTGGCACGCTTCTTCGCCTCACCTCGGGTTCGCGTCGTGCCCATCGACGCGGAAACCTCGATCCGCTACGCGGCCATCGTGAATGCTTTACGCAGAGCCGGCACACCGATTCCGACCAACGATGTTTGGATCGCTGCAAGTGCAATGCAGCACGGCCTCGGGGTCTTCACGACCGATCCACACTACGAGAAGATGCCGCAGATCATCGTCGAACGCTTTTCTGTCGCGTGAGCGAGTGATGAACTGTCCCACCTGCGGCCACGAGAAGCTAATCCGGCACCTACCCAAGGAGAACCTCATGCCCGGTGCACTCGACGGCATCAAAATTCTCGAACTGACACGCGTGGGACCGGGGGCCTTCTGTACGATGATGCTGGCCGACATGGGCGCCGAGGTGCTGAAGCTCGAAGCGCCGCCGTCGGGCAAGCTCGCCGGCTCCGGCGCCTCGCCGAAGCCGGAGAACGCTCGGCACCTCGCCACCAGCTTCACCAACCGCAACAAGAAGAGCATGACGCTCGATCTCAAGAACCCGGCCGGGCAGGCGATCCTGCAGGAGCTCGGCGAAGAGCCACGACGTGTTGGTCGAGGGCTTCCGCCCCGGCGTCATGCGGCGACTCGGAGGAGACTACGAGACGCTCAAGAAGCTGAACCCACGCCTCGTCTACTGCGCCCTCAGCGGCTTCGGCCAGGATGGCCCGTACCGCGACTACCCGGCGCACGATCTGAACTACCTGTCGCTCGCCGGTGTGGCGAATCTCATCGGACCGGCCGAAGGTCCACCGGCGATCCCGCTCAACATCGTCGCCGACTACGCCGGGGCCACGATGCACGGTGTCGCCGGCATCATGTTCGCATTGTTCGCCCGCGAGCGCACCGGCGAAGGTCAGTTCGTCGACGTGTCCTACCTCGACACGACGATCTCGCTGCTGGCCGCCACGCCGAACGTGCGCGACTATTTCGCCGATGGCGTCATGCCAGGACGCGGCAAGGGGATCTTCGGCGGCGGATATGCGTACTACGGTTTCTACGAGACCAAAGATCGCAGGATGATCTCGATCGGGTGCACCGAGCCGTGGCTGTGGGAGAACCTCTGTGACGCCGTCGGTCGCCCCGACCTGAAAGACTGCGGCATGAAGCCCGTCGACTTCTCCGCCCACACGAACGAACGGCACGGGCACGCACGAGCCGAGCTGGAGAAGCTGTTTCTCACCAAGACTCGCGACGAATGGTTCGACCTTCTCACCAAAGCCGACGTGTGCATCGGCAAGGTCTACGACGTCCCGGAAGTGTTCCAGGATCCACAAGTCCGCCACCGACAGATGGCAGTGGACTTGGATCATCCGGTCGCCGGCAAAGTGACCCAGGCGGGCGTCGCGGTGAAACTGTCCGCCACCCCGGGATCGATTCGCTCGTTCGCTCCTGCTCTGGGACAGAATACGGAGGAAGTCCTCGGCGCCCTGGGCTACGGCGCCGCGCAGATCGCGGAGTTGCGGCAGAAGAAGATCGTCTGAGGAAGGAGAAGCGCGACATGGATGCGTCCCAAATGTACGTGGAAGAGTTCTTCGGCGGCTGCGACAAGATCTCGCTGCTCGAGCTCGTGAAGATCCAGGCGAAGGTGCTGCTGCCGGTGATCCGAGCTCTCCGGAAGGAGCTCGGCGACCGAGCGCGCCAACCAGATCGTCGCCGATGCGCTGCGCGGCTGGGCTCGCGAGCTCTACGGCAAGATCGGTCAGGAGATGACAGGGCCGACCCGCGGAGAAGTTCGACGCGATCCTGCAAACCTGGATGCCGAAGATCGGTACGGACGTCGACATGGACGTCGTCCGGCAGACTCCGGAGCACTGGGACTTCAACATCACCGGCTGCCGCTACGCCGACTTCTTCCGCCAGCTCGGCGAGCCCGAGCTCGGAGCGCTGCTGCTCTGCGAGCAGGACGTCCACGTCACCGACGTCGTCGGCCGGCCCGACGTCAAGCTCGAGCGCACGCAGACGATCATGAAAGGCGCGAAGTACTGCGACTTCCGCTGGAGCATGAAGAGGGGCGAAGCGAAGTAGCCACTGGAGCTTCACCGGCGCGTCGACACCGACGAGCTTCAAGAACGAGCGGCGGCTTGCCCCGCTCGGCCTCCACGACCGCGCATCGCGCTCCTCGGCCGCCCCGAATCAGTTCGCGGCGCTCGCGATCCCCCGGGAATCGCATCTGGTTGCGAGCATCATTGACGTCGAGGGCAACTTCACATTGAAGGACACCTTCTGCGCTGTTCCTTGAATCCCCGTAGGGCAGGGGTCTACGGTGCCGATGGCCCCCGGGACCGTCGATGCGTTGCCCAGCCTGCGCCTTCGAAAACGCGAGCGGCATAAAATTCTGCGGCGAGTGCGGCGCATCGCTGAAGTCCAGGTGCGCGGGCTGCGGCTTCGAGAACGCCCCAGGAATGAAGTTCTGCGGCGAGTGCGGAAAGCCGCTCTCTGCGGCCGCGAAGCCAGGACCACCAACGCCGGATCCTCGCTCGTACACGCCCAAGCACCTGGCCGAGAAGATCCTCACCTCCCGCAGCCGCGCTCGAAGGCGAGCGCAAGCAGGTGACGGTGCTCTTCGCCGACGTGAAGGGCTCGATGGATCTCGCCGAGCAGATCGACCCCGAGGACTGGCACCGGATCATGGACCGCTTCTTCCAGATCCTCGCCGACGGCGTGCACCGCTTCGAGGGGACGGTCAACCAGTACACGGGCGACGGCGATCATGGCGCTGTTCGGCGCGCCGATCGCGCACGAGGACCACGCGCAGCGCGCGTGCTACGCGGCGCTCCACCTTCAGCGAGGAGCTGCGGCGCTACGCGGACGAGGTGCGCCTCGAGCACGGCCTCGGCTTCTCGGTCCGCATGGGCCTCAACTCGGGCGAGGTCGTGGTCGGGAAGATCGGCGACGATCTGCGGATGGACTACACGGCGCAGGGCCACACGGTCGGTCTCGCCGCGCGGATGGAGCAGATGGCCGATCCGGGGAAGGCGCTCCTGACCGGGCACACGGCCAAGCTCGTTTCGGGCTACTTCCAGCTCCGAGACCTGGGTGAGACCCGCATCAAGGGGCTGAGCGACCCACTGCACGTCTTCGAGCTCGAGGGTGTGGGCCGGATGCGGACCCGCCTCGACGTCTCCCACGCGCGCGGCTTCTCCAAGTTCGTCGGCCGCGAGTAGCGAGATGGCCGCTCTGGAGGCGGCGCTCGAGCGGGCGATCGCGGGAAACGCGCAGGTCGTCGGCGTCGTCGCCGAGCCGGGAACCGGGAAGAGCCGCCTCTGCTACGAGTTCGCCGAGCGCTGCCGCGCGCGGGAGATCCCCGTCTACGAGGCGCACGGCGTCGCCCACGGGAAGGCCGTGCCCCTTCTTCCGATCCTCGAGTTCTTCCGCGGCTACTTCGGGATCACCGAGCACGACACGGCGAGGGCGGCGCGCGACAAGATCGCCGGGCGGATGGTCCTACTCGACGAGACGCTCGCCGAAGGGCTCCCGCTCATGTTCGACTTCCTCGGCGTGCCGGATCCCGAGCGGCCCGCTCCGCCTCTCGGTCCCGAGGCGCGTCAGCGACAGCTCTTCGACCTGATCCGGCGGCTCGCCCGCGCGCGCAGCGCCCGGGAGCCGGCCGTCTTCCTCTTCGAGGATCTCCACTGGTTCGATCGGGCGAGCGAGGAGTTCATCGAGAACCGTCGTCGAGATCGCGCCCGGCAACCGCACGCTCGTGCTGCTGAACTTCCGCCCGGAGTACCACGCCGCATGGATGCAGCGGTCCTACTACCAGCAGCTGCCGCTGCTACCGCTCGGCCCCGAGGCGATCGCGGAGCTCTTCGCCGATCTGCTCGGCAGCGATCCGTCGCTCCACCGCCTCCGCGAGCTCATCCAGGAGCGCACGGGCGGCAATCCCTTCTTCATCGAGGAGATCGTCCAGTCGCTGATCGAGACGGGCGCTCTGGCGGGAACGAGAGGTGCGTATCGCCTGGTCACGCCCGCGGAAGAGGTCGGCCTGCCCGCGACCGTGCAGAGCGTCCTCGCGGCACGGATCGACCGCCTCCCCGAGCGGGAGAAGCGGGTGCTGCAGACGGCGTCGGTGATCGGCAAGAAGTTCTCCGAGCCGATTCTCCGGCGCGTGGCCGATCTCGGCGACGGAGACCTGCCCGCCGCTCTCCATGCGCTGACGAGCGCCGAGTTCCTCTACCAGGAGGCGCTCTATCCGGAGGCCGAGTACGCCTTCAAGCACCCGCTGACCCAGGAAGTCGCCTACCGCTCGCAGCTCGCCGAGCGAAGAGCCCGCGTCCACGCCGCGGTCGCGCGCGCGATCGAGGAAGTCGATTCGGGGAAGCTCGGCGAGCGCGCGGCGCTTCTCGCCTACCACTGGGAGCATGCGGGCGAGGCTCGGGAAGCGGCGAAGTGGCATCGCCGGGCGGCCGAGTGGGTGGGGCTCAACAATCCTGCCGAGGCGCTGCGGCACTGGGGGAGCGTGCGGCAGCTCCTGGACACGCTCCCGGAGACGCCGGAGAACCTCGCCGAGAGAGCAGCCGTGCGCGCCCAGATCATGAATCACCTCGGTCGTCTGGGCGATGTGGAGGACCAGGCAACCTCGCTGTTCCGAGAAGGACGGGAGCTCGCGACACGGAGCGGCGACCCTCATGTCCTGAGCCAGGTCCTGAACGGCTTCGGCCTCCTCCGGCCTCTTCGCCGGGGCCGTCGCAGAGGCCCTGGACCCGCTCCTCGAGTCGATTCGGCGCGCAGACGAGACGGAGGACATCGGCTTGAGAGTGGCCGTTCGGTACGGCCTGTCCGGTGCCTACTTTCGTGCCGGGCGGCTCCGCGAGTGCCTTGCGGTTGCGGAGCAGGGTCTCGGGCTCGCTCGGGGAGATCTCGACCTCGGCGCCGATCGAGTCGGGTTTAGCCCTAGCCTCGGCCTCTCGTTTTTCCACGGCGCTGCCCTGAGCCTGACGGGGCATCTTCGCGAGGGCGCAGCCGAGCTCGACCGGGTGATCGAGCTCGCGCGCACGTCTCAGCAGCTGATGCCGCTTTGGCGTCTCGCACGCCCTCCACGTCTTTCGCTGTGAGGTCACGGGCGAGGCAGCGCCTGCCCTGGCGCACGGCCGGGAGGCGGTGGACTACGCCGAGCGCACGGGCAACCAGGTGGGGCGAATCTTCGCCTACTTCAGCCTCGGGCTCGCGAACGTCTTGAACGGCGCATGGCACGATGCGCTCGAAGTTCTGGGAACGGCGTTGACGATCGGAAGGGAACGTCGGCTTTCGGTACTCGGAAGGCGGCGTGCTCGCGGCGATGGCGGCGGCGCATCTCGGGCTCGGCGATCGTGCAAAGGCCCTGGCGCTCGCGGAAGAAGCAATCGCCGTCTGCCGGCGGCGCGGCAGCCCGACTCTGGGAGTTCTCGGCTCTGCTCACCCGGATGCGCGCTCTCCGCGAGACCCAGGGCCTCCAGGCGACGAGAGAGATCGAGGCCGCGCTCGCCGAAGCCGACGCCTGGCTCGAGATGTCGGGCGCGAAGAGCTACGAGCCCTTCCTCCACGTCGAGCGCGCCGAGCTGGCTCGACTGAACGGTGACGACACCACCCGACAGCGCGAGCTCCGCGAGGCGCACCGGCTCTTCCTCGAGATCGGCGCGCCGATCCGGGCCGAGCAGGTCGCGAAGGAGCTCGGGGCATGAGGTGCGCGGCCTGCGGCCACGAAGCTTTCGCTCTATGATCTTCGCCGGATACGAACCAGTCCCGGACTCACCACCGAGAAGGCGCTGCCCATCTCGTCATCGTGCGTGGCGACGGCAGCGGCGACTTCGCGAGCCTTCGCTTCTGCCGATAAACCGGCCAGCCGCAACAGCACCACACCTCTGTCGAGGCGCCGTTGACGAAACACGAGCTCACCGAAGTCCTTGTCTGCCGTCAGCAGAACCGCGCCGTCGCGGTTGGCCAGCGCGAGTCCCGCTTCATCTGCCATACCTGGCTGCGTCTCCGCGACGTACAGACCGTCACGCGGAGGCGATCGACGATCGCAGAGTCCACGCTCTCGTCGGCGACGAACCTCAATCGGTTTTGTCCGCCAGGGGATAGATAACATCCCCGCGGAGCATTTCGGCGGCGAAACGCAGTGCCGCCTGAACACCTTCTCGCGTGAGGCGTGGGTGTGCTGCGAGAAGTTGCTCGACGGTTTCACCGGCCGCGAGCTTCTCGAGAATCAGCTCGACGCTGATTCGCGTGCCCACGACGACGGGCTTGCCCATCAGGATCTGGGGATCCGATACGATCGTCCCTTTGTCCATCTCCCCCTCGGCAAGCTGACCGGTCGAGCCGATTATCTTTTGCAGAAGTCGCCAGCGCAACCGGGCAGAGCATTTGGCGCGCCCGCGCGAGCGGTGAAGCGAGAGCCAATCGATGAGCTGCGCCCACTGCGGACGAGAGAACCGTCCCGGCCGGGCGAAGCGAGTGGTTCTCCGCCCCGACCCTTCC